>NZ_JAGTJJ010000046.1 GCF_028435365.1 Polyangium jinanense
CCTGGACTCGAGCTGGAAGAACTGCGCGATGCGCAGTTCTTCCACGGGCCGGTGGCAAGACCAGGAGGGGGGGTTGCACGCTGGCGACGGGCCTGTTGAATCGTCAGCGCCGCGGTCTTGATGGGCAGGGTCGTCGCTGGTCTTGCCTCGGCCTGTTCGATGAACTGCGCATCGCGCAGTTCATCGACCCCGGGTCCAGCGCTTGCGCTGGTCCAGGTCCAGGGGCGGACAGCCCCTGGTCGGGGTCCGGGGTGAAACCCCGGCGCTACGCTTTGCCCTGCCGGAGCCCGCGCAGGCAATGCTGGAGGCCCTGACGCAGGGTTGCGTGCGTCACGATGCCGCCGAGGTCCACGCCGAGCGTCACCATCGTCTGCGCGACACTCGGCCGGATGCCCGTGATGATGCCTTCCGCGCCGAGCAGCTGCACCGCGCGCAGCAGGTCGAGCATGTAGCCTGCCGTGGCTGTGTCCACGGCCTCGACGCCCGTCAGATCCAGCAAAACGAACTGGGATGCCTTGTTCACCACCTCGGCGAGCAGGTTCGTCATCACCATGGCTGCGCGCGTCGAATCGACCACGCCGAGCAGCGGCAATGCCAGCACCTTGTCCCAGACCTCGATGATGGGCGTCGACAGCTCGCTGATCACGCGCTGCTGGCGTTCGATCGTCGTGAGCCTCTCGCGCAGCTCCTGCTCGGCGTGCCGGGCCTCGGTGACGTCCATCGACACGAGCGAGACGAGCTCGACCTCGCCGGCTGCGTTTTTCAGCGGAAAGCACCAGTTCTGCCAGATGATGCCTCCGTACTCCCAGGAGACCTGCACGATCTCGCCGTTGAACGCGCGCTCGACGTAGGGCGCGCATGCGTGCTCGCCGAAGACCTCGTGGAAGCTCTGCCCGACGAACTGCCCGTCCTGGAGACCCAGTCCTTCGAGGGCTTTGCCTTCGTAATAGATGATGTAGCCTGCCTGATCGACGGCCCACATGGCCACGGGCGCCGTCGACAGGAGCACGCGCAGGATGGCCAGGCGCCGCGCGACGTCCGGATCCTTTCGACCATCGATGATCCCGTCGCCGAGGAAGGCGGTGGGCTCGCGGCGCAACAACTGGGGTGCGCGCAAGTGACCGGTCGCGGGATCGACGACATAAAGCGAGAGCGCGAACCCACGCTCCACGATCGTGTTTGCTTGCTCCTCCGAAAGTCCGAACGCCAAGCATGCGGCGAGCAGCCGCTCGCGCGGCGCGGGACCATGGGCATGGAGCAGTTTCGCGACTGCGGCCGCGTATGCCGCCGCCTGAATGTCCGTCATCGTGCCAAGTTGCCCCAACTGCCCGCGTGAAATCAACGCGCTCCCGCGTGTCCGAGGAGGCTTTCGTGCCCTTTTCCCACCCGCCACGTGTGGCAGGTCTCAATCCCGCTTGGATTCCGGGCTTTCCACGTGTGGCAGCGCCGTATGCCGAACGGGGAGGATTACGTACACACGTGTCACATGATTGACGGCGTCCTCGCGAATGTCCTGCCACGCTGTGCAGATGCCTGCGGAGGTCGGGGGCGGGCGGTGACACATGTGGCAGGCCCGGGACGAGGTCGGCTCGGTCGGGGTGCCACGTGGGGAAGGTGGCTCGGGAGCGCGGCGGATGCGGGTGAACCAGAGGGTACCCGGGAGGGGAGGTCGGCGAGGGCGGGTTCCACGTGTGTCGGCCGGGGATCGGGCTCAGAGGCAGTGAATGGACAGCTTCACCGCCAGCAGGCGTCCAGCGTCGTCGTTTACCGCATTCATGAACGGCCAATCCAGCCCAGGAGAAGAGGGCTGGCCCGAATGGCGGCTACGGTCCAGCTCGATGCCCCGCTGCTGCGGCTGCTTTACGTCTAGCCTGCCTGGCGCCTCGACCAGCATTTTCACGAACAGCGGTGGCGGTACCCCCGGGTTGGTAGTGCGTAACAATTCCGACATGTGCGACGCGCGGGAGCCTGGCATGCTCGCTCGAATGTGACGCGCAGGCGCCACGCAGAAGCTCGAATGACGAGGGCATCCGCAGGCTTTTCGCGCTCCCGACGCAATATAACCAAGCGAGATTTGCCATGACCATCCAGAGCGTTATTTGCCATCTGTCCGCGCTGACCTTCGCCGCCGCCACGCTGGGCGCTGCTTCCGTGGCCCAGGCCGAACCCTTAATCCAGGGTCGTTGTGCCAACGACGTGCTCTCGCCCGACCAGGCGCGCCTGCGCCTCGAATGGGCGCGCGCCTGCGGCGTCCCCCATCACGTCGGGGCATTCGACACCGGACTGGCGTCGGCGAACAATGCCGGCTACCTCTGGGAGTACATCGAGACATTCGATTTCTGGGGGAAGAACGCGTACTCCGGCATCTCCAGCGGCAATCAGATCAACGACACGTTCGTCCGCAACCAGTACTACAACGGGCCGACGTACCAGTTCACCGTGAACGGGTACAAGAAGTGGGCGCGGACGAACCTCCTGCCGCAGCCCATGTACCCCACGTTCGGAAACACCGCTGACATCAACACCGCGACGCCGCTCTACCCGCACCCGACGCTCGCGGATTGCCGGCTCTACTTCGACAAGAAGGGGCAGCTGCCGATCCCTGTGGGGGGCAGCTTCTACGTGAACGCCTATTGCGCATCGGGCTGCTACACGCCCGACCAGAAGGTGCTCTTCCCCGATGGGGAGAAACCCATCCTCGACGCGATGAACGAGGTCGTTCCGAAAATGATGACTCTCTCCACGGGCTCCACGCTGGAGAGCCCCGAGCTCGTGCGCAACGAGGTCTACAGCTACACGAGCGAGCTGCACGATGGCACGCACGTGATCTTCGTCCTCAAGACGGCCTCCGGCGGCGAGCTGCGCGTCACGGACAAGCACCCCGTCATCGACGGGCGCGGCAAGGTCGTCGAGGCCCGCTCGCTCAAGGTGGGTAACAACCTCATTCGCCCCGACGGCAGCTTCGACCCCATCGTCTCCGTGGAGAAGACGCTGCACAGGGGCAAGGTCTACAACATTCGTCCGGCGACGGAGGACCGCGTGTCGAACGTGCTCGTGGCGCAGGGCTACCTGGTTGGCTCCTCGCGTTACCAGAACGAGGATGCCGATTACATGAACCGGGTGATCCTCGGCCGTGCCATTCCCAAGGACGTCCTCCCGGGCGTCGAGCCCTGACGAACCCACCGCGCGGACGCCGCCACGTCCGGAGGGGAGGGGCGGCGTCCGCGCGAACGAGCGCGTCCACCCCACCACCAGCGGCGCCGGCAACGACCGGGGTTGTTTGTGCGGACAATTCCGACATGTGCGACGCGCGGGAGCCTGGCATGCTCGCTCGAATGTGACGCGCAGGCGCCACGCGGAAGCGCGAATGACGAGAGCATACGCAGGCTTTTCGCGCTCCCGACGCAATGCAAGCAAGCGAGGTTTGCCATGAGCATCCAGACGGTTATTCGCCATCTGTCCGCGCTGACCTTCGCCGTCGCCACGCTGGGCGCTGCTTCCGTGGCCCAGGCCGAACTCGTTCTCCAGGCCTGTTGTGCCCACGACCCGCTCCGCCCCGACGAGGCGCGCAAGCGCCTCGAATGGGCGCGCGCCTGCGGTGTGCCCAACCACGTCGAGGTTATCGATACCGCACTGCCGTCGGCGAACGGTGCCGGCAACCTCGTGGAGTACATCGAGACATTCGATCTCTGGGGGAAGAACGCGTACTCCGGCATCTCCAACGGCAATGAGATCAACGACACGTTCGTCCGCAACCAGTACTACAACGGGGCGACGAGCCAGTTCATCGTGAACGGGTTCAAGAAGTGGACGCGGACGAACCTCCTGCCGCGGCCCGCGTACCCCACGTTCGGAAACGCCGCTGACGTCAACACCGCGAAGCCGCTCTTCCCGCACCCGACACTCGCGGATTGCCGGCTCTACTTCGACAAGAACGGGCAGCATCCGCTCCCTGTCGGGGACAGCTTCTACGTGAACGCCTATTGCATATCGACTTGCTACACGCCCGACCAGAAGGTGCTCTTCCCCGATGGGGAGAAACCCATCCTCGACGCGATGAACGAGCTCGTTCCGAAAATGATGACCCTCTCCACGGGCTCCACGCTGGAGAGCCCCGAGCTCGTGCCCAACGAGGTCTACAGCTACACGCGCGAGCTGCACGATGGCACGCACGTGATCTTCGTCCTCAAGACGGCCTCCGGCGGCGAGCTACGCGTCACGGACAAGCACCCCGTCATCGACGGGCGCGGCAAGGTCGTCGAGGCCCGCTCGCTCAAGGTGGGTAACAAACTCATTCGCCCCGACGGCAGCTTCGACCCCATCGTGTCCGTGGAGAAGACGCTGCACAGGGGCAAACTCTACAACATTCGTCCGGTGACGGAGGACCGCGTGTCGAACGTGCTCGTGACGCAGGGCTACCTGGTTGGCTCCTCGCATTACCAGAACGAGGATGTCGATTACATGAACCGGGTGCTCCTCGGCCGCGCCATTCCCAAGGTCGTCCTCCCGGGCATCAGGCCCTGACGAACCCACCGCGCTGACGCCGCCACGTCCGGAGGGGAGGGGCGGCGTCGGCGCGACCGTCCTGTGCCCTGCCAGATGAAGGAGGACTCCAGCATGACGTCGAAGGTGGCCGGCGTCTGCTCTCGCCCGTCGGTTACGTCGCGATTTCAGCGCGTGAGCGGGACGTCCCCGGAGACGCCCCATTTCCTCTGGAACGAGCTCGACCAGCCGCTCGACGACGTGAGCGCGTTCCACGTCCCGTCAGAGGGCCGGAAGAACAGAAGCTCCGCCTTTCCGTCGCCGTCGAGGTCCGCGCCCGCGAGAGGCGTGTCGGTCGATGCACCCCAGATCTTCACGAGGGAGCTCTGCCAGTTGCTCGTCGACGTACGGATCGTCCACGTCCCGTCGGAGGGGCGGAAGACCGCCATGTCGGCCTGCCCATCGCCGTCGTAATCCGCGCCGGGGACGGCCACATCGCCCACGTTGCCCACGATCCCCTGAATGGCGCTCTGCCAGTTGCTCGACGATGTGAGCACGTTCATCGTCCGGTTCCCGGGCCGGAAAATCACGAAATCGGCCTTCCGATCGCCGTCATAATCGGCGCCCGCGAGCGGCACGTCGCCGTTGATGCCCCATTTCCTCTGGAGCATGCTCTGCCAGCTCGTCGCCGATGTGAGGACCGAGAAATTCGCCGTCGCGGGATCCCATATCGAGATGTCCGCCTTGCCATCGCCGTCGAAATCCGCGCCCGCGAGGGCCATGACCCCGCTCGCGCCGAGCTTCCGTGTGATCGCGTTCTGCCAGTCGCTCGACGACGTGAGGATGGTGAACGTCCTGTCCGAGGGGCGGAATGCGGTCATGTCGGCGCGGCCATCGCCGTCGAAATCGGCCCCGCCGAGGCCCTGATCCCCGACCTGCCCGATCGTCCGAAAGGTCGCGGACTCGAAGCCGCCCGAGGAGCGCAGCACGTTCATCGTGCGGTTGCCGGGACGGAACACGACGATCTCTGCGCGGCGATCGTCGTCAAAATCGGCGGGCGACGTGGGCCGGTTCAGGAAGTCCTCGAAGACCACCTTGCGGTGCGGCAGGAACACGGTCGTGAGGGCGGGCGAGATGGGGAATCGATTGCCTTCGGGACCCGCCTCCTGGAACTCGGAGACGTGGACGAACCCGAGCGAAGAAGGCCAGGTCAGGCCTCCGCCGAGGTTCGTCCCATTGGAGAGCTGGTGGCAGCCGCCGCAGGAGAGCGCCTCGGCGCGGGCGACGATCTGCGTCGGCGTGAGGTTGCTGCCGAGGGCCAAAAGCTTCGCCTGAATGGCGGTCCCGAAGGCACCGCCGCCGCCGAACTGTGCGGTGTAATCGTTCGCGCTCGGCGCCTGGGAGACGCTGTCGCCAGCGTTGAAGATGTCGGGTACCTGGTACACGAAAAGGTTGATGTCGGGCACGGCGAGGCTCTCGAGCTGCGAGACGAAGTGGTCCTGGAATGCCTGCCGGCGCGGCTCGATTGAGTTCGGGCCGAAGAGGGCGCCGAAAGGGTTCACCTTGTCCGTGACGGGGACGAACTTCAGCGCGCACCCCGCGGCGGGGCAGGATTTCTGAAGCGCGAACTCGCGCAGGGACCAGGGGCCCTGCATGAACTGGTTCGTGCGCACCTGGCCCGTGGGGCGCCTGAGGCCCGTGTTGCCGTAGTTGTCCACGTGGATCACGGGCGAGACGCCGGGGAGCCCGTCGAAATAGAAGTCATGGAGCAGGGCGGCGCGCGAGGCGACATTGCTGTTGCTCGAGAGATCCCTCCAGAAATTCGCCACGGGCCGGCACCCCTCGAGGCCGATCTCGGGACGCGGGTTGGGCAGGACGGCCTCGAAGTTGACGAGGTTGCGCCCGCCCCCGGAGGTCCGGGCGAAGATCACCCGGTACTCGCCGCAATGCGCCCCGTTGGCCGGCGCGAGGTCGAAGCGGTTGAAGAGGCCGATCGCGGTGTAGTGTGTGATTTCCGTCGCCGGCGCGCTCGCCTGACCGCCCTCGGTGGTCCGGCACGGATAGGAGAAGCCATTCAGCGAGGTCTGCTTGTTCGTGATCTGGTCGTCGCAATGGGGGCCGCTCGTCGTTCCCGGCTTCGGGTTCTGCGTGTCCCACAACTGCTCGAAGAGCGACAGCCCGGTGACACCGGGCACGCCGCTCTGCGCCGCGAGCGCGTCGAGCACCGCCTGGAGCGTGAAACGCGAGGTGATCGCCACCTCGGTGACCGCGAGCGAGCGTCGGGCATCGATCGTCACCGGACCCGGGACCAGCGCAAGCTCCGCGACCCCGATGCCCCCGCGATCGGAGCGAGGGGGCCCTTCATCGCTTCCATCGTCGTGCCTGGTCTCCCCGCAGCCCGCGCCCCCGAGCGCGATGACGACGAGACCCGCGATGGTATCCCTCCGCATGATGAACCTCGCTTCCTCAGGAGATCTGCGATCCCATGTCAATGCGCGACGCGGCGGAAGAAGAGGTCCTCCTTCCCAGCTCCGGGGCCGAGGAGCTCACCTTCGACATGGCCCGCGATGACGATGCCGCCGCAGCCGTCCGGGGCGAGCGCCGAGACGTGCTCGCGCGCCGTCGTGCTTGCCTGCCATGTCCTCACCTGCGCTCCCTGCGCATCGAATACCAGGACAAACGGCTCCTCCGCGCCGCTCCCGCCTCCCCCGGGAAGCAGGCTCCCCGGGCTCATCCCGGAGACGTACACCTGACCGTCGGGCCCGACGTCGAGGGATGTCACCCAATCGGATGCGGCGGAGCCAGCCTGCGCGGCCCAGAGCGTTTTGCCCGTGTCGGGCGCGAGCTTCAGGACGAACGCGTCCTGCTGTCCGAAGCTCTGCTTGCCCAGCGTGAGGAAGCTCGAGCCCGCGACGATCAGCTCACCGGCGGGCGAGAGCACGACGCCGGCCACCCAGTCGAGTGTTGATTTCGAGAGGATCTTCTTCCACACGACGGTGCCGGCCGCGTCGAGCCTCTCGACGAAGACACCCTGGCCAGGCCCGCCCACCGCCACGCCCGTGACGAAGAGCGCCCCGCTACCGTCCTGCGCCGCGGCCACGCCCGTGAAGGAATCCGGGGCCGGGGTCTCTGCCTGCCACCAATTGATCTTCTTCATTCCCCCCGCAGGAATTACCGCAAACCGGCCCCAAAAGCTGTCCTCCACGGACTCGACGTAATTCGAGGGGACGTACACGTCGTCATAGCCCGCGACCACCACGTCGCCGCCCGGGAGTAAGGCGAGCGCGGTCGGGTGCTGCGGTCGTTTGGAGCCCGCCTGCGTCAAACCAAGGAGCTTTCCTTCCGTATCGAGCGCGACGACAAAGAGGTCGAATTTCCCGGCGTTCTTCTGTCCCCTGAACGCGCCGCTCGTGCGCCCGACGACGAACACCCGGCCGCGCGCGGTGTCGACGACCACGCGCTCGGCGGTGTCGGTGCCCGCCGTGTTGAAGATCCGCCGCCAGAGCTGCGTGCCGGTCGGCGAGCGTTTCTCCACGAAGCCCCGGGAGTCGCCGTCGGGCTCGATGTTCGTCACGCCCGAGAGCCCCTGCTCAAAGCCGACGAGGTAAACGTTCTGCTTGTCGTCCCGGGTCATTCCCAGGATTCGATCGTCGAGCGGGGTGCCCCTCTGCTCGTCGACGGCCCACGGCGTGCAGGAGGTCTCGCCGCCTCCGCCAGCGCCGCCTCCGCCGGTCCCGCCGCCAGCGCCTCCTTCGCCGGCCCCGCCGCCAGCGCCGCCTCCGCCAGTCCCGCCGCCAGCGCCGCCTCCGCCGGTCCCGCCCCCGGCGCCGCCTCCGCCGGTCCCGCCCCCGGCGCCGCCTTCGCCGGTCCCGCCGCCAGCGCCGCCGCCAGCACCGCCCGTCGCGTCCAAGTTGGTACGATTGCAGCCGGCGAGCACGCTGCCGAGCGAAAGCGCCACCACGAGCAGAGCCCGCGCGCTCAAGGACGCACCTCCGTCGCGAGCGAGAGCTCGTTCTTCCGCCGTTGCGCAATCGAATTCGCGATGAAATCGATCAGCGCCTCGAGCCGCGTCCCCTTCGCCGCCTGCACCACGCCCGCGGCGCGCTCCGGCGCGTGGTCGAACAGCAATGCATAGAGTTCCATCTTGTTCGTGGCGATGGAGAGGCGCATGTCCGTGCCCATTTCTTCGGTGAAGTTGTCCGCCAGGAGGATCTGCTCGATCGTGTCGAGCAACGCCTCGTGCGAGGGGTTCTCGCCCCACACGAGCGCTTCGCGCAGGTAATCGATCTTCACCATGCGCGTCATGTTTCCCTGGAGCGTCTCCCTCGTCTCGCCAGGATGGAGGAGACCCTGCTTCACCTCGGCGTACATCGTCTGGTCGGAGAGCAGCTTCTCGTATTGCTTGCGGCTCTCGCGATCCAGCAGAACGTGCTCGTAGTAATAGAGGAACGTGCCGACGTTCTTGTCCTTGTCCACGATGTTCCTGAGCAGGTCGCCGAGGGGGTTGTCATCCCATTCGTCGCTGGACGGCGTGGCCGGCTCCTCATCCTGCGTCGCAGTCTCCGCAGGCGCCTCCAGCGACAGGCGAGGGGCGGTCGGCGCGACTTCCCGGTCGATCACGGGATTCGTCTCGTGGCCCTGGATCGCGACGGTCGCGTGCGGCGTGTGCGCCGCGATTTCGCCCCGCCGGAGTAGGAACAACCCGCCGAGCGCGCCAAGCGCGAGCGCGGCGACTGCCCTTGTTCGCTTGGATTTGCGCTTCGCGCAGGGGGGCCGCCTGGAAGCATTTTTCGACGTCATGCTGGAGTCCTCCTTCAATCTGGCAGGGCACGGGACGGTCGCGCGGACGCCGCCTCTCCCCTCCGGGCGTGGCGGCGTCCGCGCGGTGGATTCGTCAGGGCCTGACGCCCGGGAGGACGATCTTGGGAATGGCACGGCCGAGGATCACCCGGTTCATGTAATCGACATCCTCGTTCTGGTAACGCGAGGAGCCAACCAGGTAGCCCTGCGCCACGAGCACGTTCGACACGCGGTCGCTCGTCACCGGACGAATGTTGTAGACCTTGCCCCTGTGCAGCGTCTTCTCCACGGAGACGATGGGGTCGAAGCTGCCGTCGGGGCGAATGAGGTTGTTACCCACCTTGAGCGAGCGGGCCTCGACGACTTTGCCGCGCCCGTCGATGACGGGGTGCTTGTCCGTCACGCGCAGCTCGCCGCCGGAGGCCGTCTTGAGGACGAAAATCACGTGCGTGCCATCGTGCAGTTCGCGCGTGTAGCTGTAGACCTCGTTGCGCACGAGCTCGGGGCTCTCCAGCGTGGAGCCCGTGGAGAGGGTCATCATTTTCGGAGCGAGCTCGTTCATCGCGTCGAGGATGGGCTTCTCCCCATCGGGAAAGAGCACCTTCTGGTCGGGCGTGTAGCAGCTCGCTACGCAATAGCCGTTCACGAAGAAGGTGCTCCCGACAGGGATCGGCTGCTGCCCGTTCGTGTCGGAGTAGAGCCGGCAATCCGCGAGTGTCGGGTGCGGGAAGAGCGCCTTCGCGGTGTTGATGTCATGGGTGTTTCCGAACGTGGGGTACGCGGGCCGCGGCAGGTGCTTGTCGTTCGTCCGCGTCCACTTCTTGAACCCGTTCACGATGGACTGGCTCGTCGGCCCGTTGAAGTACTGGTTGCGGACGAATGTGTCGTTGATCTGATTGCCGTTGGAGATGCCGGAGTACGCGTTCAGCCCCCAGAAATCGATTGTCTCGATGTAGTCAATGAGGTCGCCGGCGCCGTTCGCCGACGGCAGTCCGGTGTTGATAGGCGGCGCGACGAAGTTGGGCACACCGCAGGCGCGCGCCCATTCGAGGCGCGTGCGCGCCTGTTCGATCGAGAGCGAGTCGTTGGAACAACGAGCCTGGAGAACGGGTTCGGCCTGGGCCACGGAAGCAGCGCCCAGCGTGGCGACGGCGAAGGTCAGCGCGGACAGATGGCAAATAACCGTCTGGATGCTCATGGCAAACCTCGCTTGCTTGCATTGCGTCGGGAGCGCGGAACGCCTGCGTATGCTCTCGTCATTCGCGCTTCCGCGTGGCGCCTGCGCGTCACATTCGAGCGAGCATGCCAGGCCCCCGCGCGTCGCACATGTCGGAATTGTCCGCACAAGCAACCCCGGTCGTTGCCGGCGCCGCCGGTGGGGGGGTTGCCGCCGCCGCCCCTGTTGGTGGACGTGCTCGTCGACGCGTCGGCTGGACGTAAAACAGCCGCCGCGGCTGGATATCAAACAGGATCGTGTAGCCTCGGGCCTGCCCAAGACGTCTCTTTCCCGGCTCGAAGCGACGCGCGACGTCCGGCTCCTTTCGAGCATCGATGATTCCGTCGCCGAGGAAGGCGTTGGGCTCGCGGTACGCGAGTTGGGCGCGCGCAAGCTGCCGCTTTCGTGCCCTTTTCCCACCTGCCACACGTGGCAGGTCTCGATCCCGCGCGGGCGCCGGGCCTGCCACGTGTGGCGGCGCCGCAAACCGAGCGAGTCGGATGGTGTACACACGTGTCACGTGACGAAGACGTCCTCGCGGGTGTCCTGCCACGCCGTGCAGTCGCCTGCGGAGGTCAGGGGCGGGCGGTGACACACGTGGCAGGCCCAGAACGAGCTCGGCTCGGCGGGGTGACACGTGGGGAAGGTGGCTCGGGAGCGCGGCGGATGCGGGTGAACCAGGGGGGACCCGGGCGGGGAGGTCGGCGAGGGCGGGTTTTACGTGTGTCGGCTGGGAATCGGGCTCAGAGGGTGTTCCACAGGCGTCGCGCCGGGGCGCTGCCCCGGACCCCGCGGGGGCTGTTCGCCCCTCGACCCGAACCAGGGCAAGCCCTGGACTCGAGTTGGAAGAACTGCGCGATGCGCAGTTCTTCCACGGGCCGGTGGCAAGACCGTCGAGCTTGGTCTCACGCACGGCCAGCGTTGCCGGTCGAAACGTCAACGTCGCTGTCTTGGTCGGCAGGGTCGCTTGCGGTCTTGACCTGGCCTGTTCGATGAACTGCGCATCGCGCAGTTCATCGACCCCGGGTCCAGCGCTTGCGCTGGTCCGGGTCCAGGGGTGGACAACCCCTGGTGGGGCCTGGGGCAACGCCCCAGCGCAGCGTCTCGTGAGCCTTCTAGCCGCCGCTGCTCCGCTCGGGAATCACGCCGCCGAACGTGCCGTCGCGCCGGCGCCTGAGCCCCATCCGATCGAACCACTGACCGACCGATTCGAATAACCCGGGGCGCGCGACACGGAGCACCTCGGCTGGGCCGTTCACGTCGGTGCGCACGTGCAGGATCTCGATTCCCTGCTCCTGCCACGAACGAAGGATCGGCGCGAGATCGGCGGCTGGGTGATCCGCCTCGCGCTGGACGAGCGCGGCCCTCCGGATGCCCGCGCGGGCGAGCGTCTTCACCGAGGGGAAATCATTCGGGAAGACGAACGAGCGATTGTCGTATTTGCCCGGTTCGAGCAGTACGCCTTTCCCCATCCGCCGCTGGTCGAGCAGGAACGCCGGCGGCGCGTCTTGCGCGAGCCCCGAGAGGCTCGACGCCGCGTCCACGAGACTTTGCATCGTCTCGGCGTAAGCGATGACGCCCTCGGGCGCGGGAATGGCATTGTACAAAGGCACGGGGCGGAATCCGTGCCGGCCGAGCGCCGCGCCGACGCGCACCCCCGCGGCTCCCGGCAGGTCCAGGATCACGGCGGTGTCCTGCCGTCGCGGCGCGCTGCGATAGGTATGCTCCCCGCCCGGCGCGGCCTGCGCATGCGCATGGATCGGCGCGACGATACGCGCCTCGATCCACGAGGGCGGGGAGGGCAGGGCCTTCGGCTCCGGATCCTCGACGAGATACGCGAAGAGGACGGGCTTGACCCACGCGCTCCACGTGGCGTCGTCGGGCGCCCACAGCCGGTGCACCTCTTCTCGTTTCATGGCCTCTCCTCCGCGATGAGCACGGCGACGTCCGTCGCCCCGGCGTCGATGAAAGGTTTTTCCGTCACCCGGCCATACGCACCCGCCGCGCGACCGTCGACGGTGTAGACGCCGATGCACGGGAGCATCGGTCCGAGCGGCGTTTCGAGCGGGACCGTGACGAACTTTCGCTGCGCCACCCAGCCGGACGGCGCGAGGGAGACACGGAGGGCGAGGTTTGCCCATTCGAGAGCCGTCATGTGCGGACGCATCGATACCGTGTCGCCGGTGTTGCAATAAGCCGATTTGAGGATCCATCCGTCGTCCCGGAGCCAGGGCGCGTCCCTGGGATCACGGGTCTCGGGGAGCAGGCGCCGCCACGTATCGAGGCGCGCGCCGAGCTCGTCCCAGACGAGCGGGAGCCGCTTGCTTTCGCTGAGCGCCGCGGTCCCCGGATTGGAGACCGGGGTCCGGCCGCCGACGAAGAGCGGCTCCCAATCGACGGCGCGCGGCAGGCGCGGAAGCCATTCCGCCTGGTAAAACCGTACGAGGGCCCCGAGCGGCCCGTGATACTCCGCCGAAATCAGGTGCGCCCGCCCGTCGTGGAAGCGGACGTGCGCCGGCGAGGCGCAAAACGCCGCGGCGCCACGATCCCGGAGCTGCTTCGCGAGGTGCGTGACGACCTGATGATCCTCCATGAACCCGGGCGCGGAGAGGAGCGCAATCGCGCCTTCGTCACGGGCTCGGCCGAGCAGCGCGTCGACGAGGCGTTTCGTCGGGTCGCCGGCCGCGCGGGTCCCGGGGAAACACCCGGCCACGAGGGCCGTGAAGTGCGTCGCCTCGGTGAAGCCACCCGGCACGTCGCTGTTGACCTCGGAGATGCGCCATCCTTCCGTGGTGAAATGAAAATCGAAGCGCATCACCCGCGCCGCGGACGGGGTGGGGCGTGCGGCCGCGGCGCGGCGGAAGAGGCGCTGGAGCGCGGGGGGCAACCAAATGCGGCGCTGGAGGGCCGGACGGTCGAGGATCTCCCGCTCGGCCGCGAGCGTCTCACGCGTCAGGCGCTCGGCGAGGCCTCCGAGATGCGCCCAGGTGGCCTCGTCGAGGAAGAGCGGGAAGGGCGCGAGGGCGGTGGTGTCGCCGACCTGCACGTCCCATTTGAAGCAGGCGAGCTCCATCGTGCGACGGAGCTCGCGAAACACGGCAGGAGCGAGCGCGGGGCCCGCGCGGAGGGGAGCACGCGCCTTCGGATCTTCGGCACGCGTCGCGCGGGTCATCAATCGCCGAGGAGATCGAGGTAAGGACCGTCGTAGATGCCCGAATCGGCGAGATACTCGAAGCGGCCGCTTTCGAGCGCATCCGCGTACCGCTCGAGCAGCGTGGCGAGGTCGGCGCTGCCGGTCGTGAAGGGCCCGCCCGCGACCTCCCACTTGATGACCTGCCCGACGCGGCCTGCGCGGCCCGGCGCGAGGTCGATGCAGTAGAGATTGCCGCAGCCGTCCTCGGCGATGGGAATCCAGGCCTCGTGCCACTTCACCGGTTTTACGCGCGGGCGACTTTGCTCGAAGACCTCGTGGTCGTCGAACGTCCCCTTCTTGCGCAGGGATTCGAGCCCGGCGCGCATCTTCCTCGACGCGGCTGCGCCCAGGCCGGCATACTCGAAAATCGGCAGGCCATCATGGACCTTCCACATCGCCACGAGCTCGGGCGGGAGCGGCTTGCCGAGGGCCTTCGCGAGCGCCTGCACGGAGGCATCACGGACCGGTGGGCGAAGCGCCTCTTCGGATGCGTGTTTTTGCAACCAGGCCGCGACTCGCCGCGTCGCCGCCGCGGCCCGCTCGGGACGGTCGGAATCTTTCGGAGAAGCCATCCGCGCCCCGTACGCCAACTCCGCGGCTGCGACAAGCGCCTGACGCCGAGGAACTTGGTTCCCGCCCCCGGCTGGGTCATCCTCCCCGCCGCCATGCGCGCCCACGTCCTTGCGATGCTGCTCCCTGTCGCCGTCCTCCTCCCGGCCTGCGCCGGCTACACGTCCGAGGCACGGCGCGCGGAGATCGCAGGCGAGATCTCGAAGACGAATCTCGAGAGCCGCGGGCGCGCCCTCGCGGCGACGCTGCGCGCGCATGGCGCCACGGCCCTCTCCGTCGAGGACGAGCCCCTCATCGCGCCCGACCTCGATCGATGCTTCTCCGGGTATCGCAATGTCAATCCCACGCCGCTGGAGACGATCGAGCTCGAGCGCGGCGGAGGCCGTAAGCTCACCGCGCCTTGCCGCGCCTTCGCTGATGGTCTTCACACCGGGGCCGCCGAGGCCACGACGGACGACGCAAACCACGTGCTCGTCGTCCGCTCGCGGAACGACCGCGAGGTCTATCCACTCGCCACCACCGCCGATGGAAAACTCCTCGTGCTCCGGCCGCAGCTCAGGGTCGTCGAGCGGCGCGTCATCCGCGTGCCGGGCACCTGCAATCGGATGCCAGGCAGACCTCCCCTCTTCACGACGATCGAGAGCGTCTACGTGCTCGAAGGACGTCGCGCCGATACGGTCGAATACGTGGACGTCCCCTACGACGGCCTCGACGAGGACGTGCACTGTGACGAATACGTGTATTGACGCGCCACGCCATGGCTTGGCTGGTAAGCCCATTGCCCACGCCAGGCCGGCTGTCGCCGCGCGTTCACGTGAAGCACCCCCTCCGACGTTTACACAGCGGACGAGCGGCGTGGTCCGAGAGATGGGGTGTCACCTCGAATCGCCGGGCGCGCAAAGAAAGCTTCCCCATGGCAGGGGCCTTGCTTAAGCTCATGTACTTGCCTTCCTCGGCAAAGGAGACCTTCCATGCGTAAAAGCGGTATCCTCGGGCTCTTGGGCCTTGCCATCGGCCTCACGACGGCGCTCCCCGCGAGCGCGGGCGTCGACCAGTGCGGCAACATCCGTTTCGAGGGGCTTTCGAACTGCGAGGTGCGCGTCACGGCCCAGTGCACGGCCGGGTGCAGCGAGCTCGGCATCTACAAGACGGCGTGCGCCACGAAGCTCGTTCAGGTCTGCGGCAACCAATGCACGTTCTCGGCGGACGCAACCTGCACGGACGACTGCACCGTGCAGTGCAAGTCCGACTGCGACAACGGCGTCAACGTCATCTGCTCCCACAACTGCTTCGAAGAATGCACGACGAGGCGCGACACCGAGTGCGCGGCCAAACCCGACCCGGCGCAGTGCGCCGCGACGTGGGACGCGAACTGCGACAACGAGTGCGACGCCAAATGCGTGACGGTGGACGGCGGCTGCTATCAGCACTGTATCGAGTGCTGCGGTGGCTCGTGCACGGCCGACGCCAACATGAACTGCCAGTACAGCTGCCAGGACGTCGAGTTCGAGCAGTGCGAGCAGGAGTTCCGTGCGAACTGCGAGGCCTCCTGCAGCGGCGACGGAGCGCTCTTCTGCGACGGCGAGTACATCATCTCCGGCTCGCAGGTGCCGGCCTGCCTGCAGGCGCTCGCCGCGCAAGGCATCGAGGTGAAGGCCGAGGCAAGCGTGAGCATCGGCCCCGACGGCATCAATGGCAACATTGCCGCGGGCGTCTGCTCCTACAGCCCGGGCGACAAGGCCACCGTCATCGGGCCGTTCGCGTTGTTCGCCGCGGCCACGGCCGGCTTCCTCTCGCGGCGCCGCAAGCGCGATTCGCGTTCGTCGCGGTGATCCCATGACCGTGCGGCCGACCCCCCTTTCGTGTTTCGTGCTGCTCGTCCTTTCCCTCGCTGGTTGTGCCGATGAGGAATCGAGCACGGAGGTGGTGGTCGGCCTCACGACCAACATGGCCGTTGGTTTCGATTTTTATGAGCTCGATCGGACCCTGAAGGTCGACGGCGTCGCCCTGCAAAGCGAGCATCTTTCGTATGGCGCGGGGAGTTTGCTCCTCCCGGCGGAGCTTCGGGTTCCGACGGCGGAGGACGGCGCCACGATCGAGCTGTCCCTCACGGCAAAACGTATTGGCGAGGACACCCCCGTCGTGACGCGCGAGGCAAGGACGCGCGTGCTCGGCGGGCAATCGCTGCTCTTGCCCGTCTCCCTGGACGAGGCGTGCGCCTTGGTCTCGTGCGCGGCGAATTCGACCTGTGTGCGAGGCGCGTGCGTCGATCCCTTCCTCGACCCGTCGTCCCTCGCGGCCTACGATCCGGCGTGGATCCATTCGGCGGACGATGCGTGCAAGACGGCGTCGTCGGGGGATCCGGCCATCGTGGTCGGGCAGGGGCAAATGGCGTTCGCCACGCTCACGGAGAGCGAGGTGGTGCCGATCGAGCAGGGCCCGCAAGGAGGCCACCACGTGTGGCTCGCGCTCCGCGTGACGGGCCTCCGCCAGATGGGCTCGAAGCTCAAGGTGAGCGGGTTCTATCCCGATCTCGAATACAAGCTGCCTCCGTTCTCCTCGCAGGTCACGCTCCGCAAAGCAGGCGACCATTGCGAGATGTACGGGATCCGGTTCCAGGTGGACCGAGGCATCGCGGTCGAGACCGTCCGGGGCCTTCCACTCGACATCGATCTCGTCCTGACGGACCCGACCGGCGATACCGCGACGGCCCGAACGCAGGTCGTCATCGCGCCCTCATGACACAAGAATCCCTCATGAGAACGGAGAGCGAACGAGCCGAACGACGCAAGCGGTGGGGCGACCGCGTGCCCGTATGTGTCGTCTTCATTGGGCTACCCGGGGCCGGAAAGTCGACGTTCTTCCGGGCGCGGTTCGTCGACACGCACATCCGCATCAACGGCGACATGCTCCGCACGGCGGCCCGCGAGCGGCTGCTCGTC
This sequence comes from Polyangium jinanense, assembly GCF_028435365.1. The sequence goes on from NZ_JAGTJJ010000046.1 coordinate 17,204, forward strand.
GACGCTTGCCTGCAAGGCGGCACGAGCTTCGTCGTCGACAAGACCAACGTCTCCCGCGCCGAACGAGCGAGGTACATCCAATCCGCGCTCGAAGCGGGATTTTTCGTGCACGGGTATTTTTTCGAGAGCCGGAAGGACGTCTGCCTCGATCGCAATGCGAAGCGCCCGCCCCACGAGCGCGTGCCGGACGTGGCCGTGCTCGGAATGCGGTCGAGGATGGAGCTACCCTCGCGGGAGGAGGGATTCGACGAGCTCTTTTTCGTGCGCGGGGTGGAGGGGACGTGGTTCGTGGAGGCGTATCGCGAGGGAACGTGACACGCGCCCCGCGTGCGTCACGCGAGCGCGAACCAGGAGAAGCCCACGACCGAGTGATACCCCATCGCCTCGTAGACCGGATATCCCATGTCCGTCGCGTGCAGCACCGTGCGATGCAGGCCCGTCGCGGCTTGTGCCTCCGCCAGCGAGCGGCGCATCACGGCGTCGCCATACCCCTTTCGACGGTGCTCGGGGTGCGTCGCCACCCACGCGACGTACAGACGCCCATCGACGGGCGACGTCAGCGTGCAACTGACGGGCTCTCCGTTCACGAAGCCGACGTGCCCGTAAAAGTCATCATCCCAGTAGAAGTCTCGCGCGATGGCCTCGCGGCCAAGCTCGATCGGCATTCCGTACGAGATCATATTCAGATCGGAGAGCGCATTTCGCGTCTCCTGGTCGCGCACACGCCGGATCTCGAGCTCGGCAGGGAGGGGCCTCTGCGGAGGAAGGAGCACGTCGGTCACCATTCCTTTCGTGCCGAGCTGCCTTGTGAGACCCAGCCCCGAAAGTACCTCCTCTGCATCCTTGGGATCCCCGAGCCACGGGTCACACGCCGAGAAGAGCCAGGGCGCCCCGCTCGCCTTGCCGTACTCGATGGCCATGCGGCACCGCTTCGCGAGGTCGTCCCGGTCACGCACGGGCGAGGAGAGATGAATCAGGTTGACGAAGGTCATCGGCGTGCCCGAGAGGGTGACCGTGATCCCGGGCAACGCCTCGACCTTCGCGTCGGGGAACTTGCCGGCGAAGATGCTCCATATCCGGATCATCTGATCAACCGACTCCACAATCTCGTCGTTTCGTTCGTGCTGGCTCATGGGTAAGGTGCGGGCAGGTTATGCTGTCGTCGCGCCGCGCGTCAATGATCCTGGAACGGGGTGGAAGATTGCCGTGAGCTTGTCCTCGGCTTGATCGCAAAGTTGGCGCAGGGTTCGTTGGAACAAAAGGCACGCCTCGGTGTCGAGGCGCGCCATGAACATTCTCCGCATGGCTCTTCTGTGTTTCCTGACCCTCCCCGCCTGCTCCAGTGACACGGGGAGAAACGTCTTTTCCAGCGGTGGCGGCTTCGAGGGCGGCGAGGGCGGCGCCGGGGGTGGTGCCGCTTCGAGTTCGTCGAGCGCGAGCTCCGGCAGCGGCGACGGAGGTGGTGCCTCGTGTGGCCCCTCCCTGGGGTTGCTCTCGTTTCACGGCGTGCGCACGACCTCGTTCGATAACACGACGGCCATGGTCTCGGGGACGTACAGCAACCCGAACGACAGCACGCTCTCCGCGTACTGGGAGGCCGACGGAATGCTGCAGCTCCACGCCGAGAATGCGGATTGGGAGGTGGAGCTGAGTCTCCAGCTCGGGGCGAACATCGATCCGCCTTTGACGATCACCCCGGTGAGCTTCCCGCATTCCGTGTACGGAGCGTGCTTCAGCAGTGGCATCGGAATGGGAAATTCGTATTGCGCTGACGACGCCTTCGAGGTGACGGTGGACAGCCTGGAGTGCAATCACATCCAGGGCTCGTTCAAGGGCAGGGCCATATCCCTCAACGACCTCTATTTCCTCGACGTCGATATGGGCACGTTCGACGTGCCGATCGGTTCGATGCCTTGATGGGCGAGACCCGTCCCCGACATCACGTTTGGTTGCAGCACAAAACGAACGTGCCGCATGCTTTTGCCCGGGCCCGGCAAGATGCTATTGAAGAGGGATGCGAGCCATTCTCCTCCTCGGTTGTCTTCTGGTCACTTCAATGACCACCGGCTGCGTCGCTACGGTGCGTGGCGGTGCATACGCGCGCGATGACGATCGTTGGGACAGGAACCGGTCCCGCACGACCACGTACCGATCGACGTCCTCGCGTCCGAGCGCGTCCCGTCCGAGCACCCCACGTCCCTATGCCAGTCGCGCCAGCGACGATGATTGCCCCCCGGGGCACCGCTGGTCCGACGGCCGCTGCCACGACACCGGCAAGGGACACGATCCCAACAAGCATCGTGGCCATGGCAAGGCCAAGAAGAAGTAGCGACGAAAAGGACGAGGCCGATCTCGTTCACGAGCTCGAAGCGCGGCTTCTCGAGATCACGAACGACGGGGACGTGCGGAGCTCGACCTAGAGCATCGACCGGTTCGATGCTCGGAAGATCGCGAAGCGATCTTCCCTCGGGGGGTGAATCGGCCGGGCTTTGCCCGGACGAGAGGGGGACGCGAGGCGTCCCCCTCGGGACAAAAGAGCTAGGACATCGAGCGGTTGCAAACCGACCGATGTCCTAGCGCGCGCGCCGGACGAGGAACGTGACGCCCCAGAACAGGAGCGCGCCCGGCAGACCTCCCACGAAGATCGGCAGCAAAAGCTCGATCGTCAACGGCGCGGGCCGGCGTTCGAGGTACCACGCGACCGCCGGGAGCGAGCCGAGCGAGACGGCCACGAGCGCGATACAAAAGCCGAGGCGCGCGAGCGCCGTGCGGCCATGCACGAGCCCCGCAACGAGCCCGAACAGCGCAGCCACGACGATGGCCGGGGCGAGCGCGTCGGGATCGCCGAACCAATCTTCGAGCCAGCCCGCGCGGATCACGGCCCCGGCCACGCCGCCGCCGGCCGCAATGCCGAAATTCCTCGCCGCACGCAGGCTCTCGGGGTCCGCGTGGTTGTCATCCATGGCGGCGCGGATCTCGGCGCGCGCGGCGTCGACCATTTCGCGCGGTTCACGCCCTTCGCGGCGCAGCATGTACGCGGCGAGGACGAACATCAGGACGAGCGCCGGAACCTCGGTCACGATGAACGTGAGGCCGGCGGCCGCAAGCGGATGCTGCGCGGGATTTTCGCCGAGCTTGGCTGCGAGGAACACCGCGTAGGGACCGGTTCCGGTCGCGACCCAGTGTACCGTGAGCGCCAGCGCCCCGGCGCAGAGGAGGCCACCCGTGATCCGGGCCCGAAGCGGGAGCGTATGCTGCACGGCGTGGATGTATCCTAAGGTTTTTTGATCGGCTTCTGGGTCTCGCAATCCACCTGCTCGACCCAAGGCGGATTCGCGGCGTGTGTGATCGAGCAGGTCCCGTCTTCGTTGCGCGAAAAACCTTCCTTCACGCTCCCGAGGTTCGGCACATAGATGTCGTCGTTCGGGTCCGGCTTGGCGGGCTCCTGCGCCGCTCCGCCGCACCCCGCGGAGATCGTGACCACGAACGCGGCTGCGAGCCGCGGAGCTTTCTTGTGTCTCATCCTGCCGAGTAGATGCGAGCCCCGCCGCCCCGTCAAGCAGACGAAACGCGCGTCGCCACGACGAACCTTCGCGTGAACGGAAACGGCGTGCCGTAAGGCCGGGCAGGGTAGTCCGATTGCAGGAGCGGACGGAGCGTATCGAGGAAGGCGGCACCTTCCTCGGGCCCGAGCGCGGTCACGATGGGGCGCAGCGTGGTGCCGAGCAACCATTGCAAGACCGCGTTCTCGCCGGGCAACACGTGCAGGTACGTCGTATCCCACGCCTCGACCGTGAACCCGAGGCCGACGAGGTGATCCAGATAAAAAGCCAGGGGCTCGGCGTGCCCTCGGCGCACGTCACGGAGCGCGCTTGCGAAGCGGGGCAGGGCGCGGACCTCTTCCACGCACCGATGCGAAGGCGCCTCGAAATTCGCGGGGATCTGAAAGGCCAGCGTCCCGCCCGGGGAGAGCAGGCCCGCGAGGTGCGCGAGCAGGGCGGCGTGGTCGTCGAGCCAATGGATGGCCGCATTCGAGAAGAGCACGGAGGCGGGCCCGGGCAAGGGGACACGCGCGAGGTCAGCCTGGAGGAACCGGACGCGCGAGGACGCGTGTTTCGTCTGCGCGTCGGCGAGCATGGCCGCGGAGCTGTCCACGCCGAGGATCTCGGCTTCGGGCCAGCGCTCGGCCAGGGCGAGCGTCAGGTCGCCCGTGCCGCAACCGAGATCGACGACCCGCGCGGGGGCCAATGCGTTCACCTGGGCGAGCAAATCGAAGAACGGTCTGCGTCGCGCTTCGCGGAACAGGCTGTATTGCTTCGGATCCCACATGGAACACGGGTCACGTAACACGACCTCGCCGCGGTCGCATGCAGGATCTTTCGCGACGTGGCCCTGCGACTGCTACCTTGGCCGCGCCATGAAGTTCGACGATCTCGAAGCGAAGATGCGGATCTACGAGACCGCGCACGATCACCAGGTCCTTCCGGGGATCTACATGGTCGCGCGCCTCGACGGCCGCGGCTTCACCAAGCTCGTCCGCGAGCGCAAGCCGTTCGAGGCGCCGTTCGACGTCCGCGTCCGCGACATGATGGTCGAGACGACCAAGCACCTCATGGACTGCGGATTCCCGGTGGTCTACGGCTACACGCAAAGCGACGAGATCTCCCTCCTGTTTCGCCGCGACACGGACGTGTTCGGCCGCAAGCTGCGCAAGTACGAGTCGATCCTGGCCGGGGAGGCGAGCGCCAGGTTCGCCCGGCTCCTCGACGATCACGCGGTCTTCGACGCGCGCATCTCGCAGCTCCCCACCGAGCAGGACGTGGTCGATTACTTCCGCTGGCGGCACGAGGACGCGCATCGGAATGCGCTCGGCGGGCATTGCTACTGGCTGCTCCGATCGCAGGGGCTCACGGATCGCGCGGCGACACGGCAACTCGAAGGGCAGTCGATAGCGGATCGGAACGAGCTCTTGTTCCAGAACGGGATCCAGTTCAACAATCTGCCGGCGTGGCAAAAACGCGGCGTGGGGCTTTATTACCGCGACGTGGAGCACGTCGGCCGCGACGGGCGTGACGGAAGCCCCGTGGTCACGACGCGGCGCCGGATCCACATCGATTTCGAGTTGCCGCTGGGGCTTTCGTACACGGCGTTCGTTCGGCAGCGGATCGAGGAGGCGACGCCGGCAAAGGCGGTCCGCGACGACGAGGCGTCAGGCTGATGGAGCACGACGCTTACGTTCGTCGCTTGACAGCCGGGCGCGGAGAGCGGTCCGATGAGGGGTATGCCTCGATCGGCCGCTTCGCTCCTCCTTGGCCTCGCTCTCCTCGCGCCTGCTGCGTGCGGAGGAAGTGCGTCCCAGGAGCCGGCGCCCAAAACGGCCACGAGCACCGCCGCAGGCGCCTGCGAGGCCACCACCGAGGGCGCTTGCCGGGCAGCATGCGACGGCGGAAACGCGGCCTGCTGCGAGCGCCTCGGTGACCTCGCGCTGCAGGATCGCGACCGCGGGCCTTCGCGGGCCCTCGCCGCGTCGGAGGCGTTCGGCAAGGCGTGTAGCGGGGGGCGCGCGCGCGGCTGCCAGAAGCTCTCTCACCTCATGCTGTACGGTTTTCCCGGGGCGCTCGCCGCCGACCCCGCGCAAGCCGTGACCCTCGCGCGCCGCGCCTGCGACGGCGGCGATCCTGCGGGCTGCGGCGATCTCGGGCGGATGTTCCTCCGCGGCCTCGGCGTCGACATCGACGAGCAGCGCGGGGCCCCGCTGCTCGCGCGGGCCTGCGACGAGGGCGACGGCGAGAGTTGCGACGTGCTCGGCGTCGCGCTCCTCTCCGGCCTCGCCGTCACGCCGGATCCCGAGCGCGCCCAAGAGCTCTTCGTCAAGGCAGCACAAGGGAGCGAGAAGGGCTGCGCCGCTGGGGATCCGCGCGCGTGTCTTTCGCTCGGCAAGGCGCTCGTCCTCGGACGCGGCGTGTGGCGGGACCAGGCGCGCGCCGCGGCGCTCTTCCAACGCGCCTGCATGGCGGGGTTTGCCGACGGATGCAATGGGCTGAGCATGGCCTATACGTACGGCCTCGGCGTCCCCATCGACGCGCCCCACGCCCGCGCCCTCGCGCAGCGGAGCTGCGAGGAGGGCAGCCCCCACGGCTGCGGTACGCTCGGCACCCTCCTCATCGACGGCGTGGGCGGCGCGCGGGATCCCGACGAAGGGGCCGCCGCCGCGCGGCGCGGTTGCGACGCCGATCCCTCGGCGTGCATTCACCTCGCAGCGGCGTACGAAAAGGGCGCGGGCGTGTCCAAGGATGCGCAGAAAGCAGCCTCGCTCTACCGGCGCGCATGCGCCGCCGGCAACGCGCACGCCTGCACCGCGTTCGGGCTCGTCATGGTGCACGGCGAGGGCATCACGATGGACAAACGGGGCGGCTACGCGGTCGTCTCCGCGGCGTGTGACGCGCGCCTGCCTGATGCCTGCGCGGTGCTCGGCAAGCTCATTCAGAAAGGAACGACGGCCGCGCCGGATCCGACGCGCGCGTTCGTGCTCTTCCTGGAGAGCTGCGAGGCGGGCGCGCCGATTGGCTGCGAGCAGGCGGGCATCGCGTATGCCGAGGGGAAGGGGACGGCGCGGGACGACGCGCGCGCGGCCGAGCTCTTTCGCCGCGCGTGTGACAGCCAGCAAGAGAGCGCGTGCCTCGAGCTCGGCCTCTTCCGCGCCGAGGGTCGCGGCGGCCCGCGCGACGAGGCCGCGTCCACCGCGCTCATCCAGAAGGCGTGCGAAGCCAAGAGCGACCTCGGCTGCGCGCTCGTCGCGGCGAAGCCAGCCGATCGCGTCGCCCTTCGCGCCAAGCACCGCACGAAGGTCGACGAATGCAATGCGCTCATCGAGGTCATCAACGCCGGCGTGGCGGACCTCAACAAGGCGCCGCGCTCGGACGACGCCGATCCGACCGGTGCGCGCGAGCTCCGCAGGATGGCCGACGTGATGGATCGCGTGGCGCAGCAAGTGGGAGGCGTCCGGCTCACCGTACCCGAGCTCGTCCAGTTCAGCGCCGATTATCGGGGGTTGGCCGTCATCGTCGCGAAAGCCGCCCGCGCGATGGCGACGGCAGCGGACGCGAAGGACCTCGCCGCCCTCAACGCCGCGCAGGCCGACCTCGGCAAGGCGGTCAAGCGAGAGGACCCGATCGTCGACGCCATCAACACTTTTTGCCAGGAAAAACCATGATCTTTCGATCTCGTATCCTCTCGCTTGCCGCCCTCTCCGCGCTCGCGCTCTCCTGCTCCAAGTCGACCCCGACGCCCGAAAAAGAGGCGACGAGCACGCCGAGCACCGCGCCCGTGGCCCCGAGCGCAAGCGCCGTGTCGACCGAGCGCGAGCCGCCGAAACCGACGATTCCCACGCTCGCCCCCGAGCCATTCGAGGCCACGAGGATGCTGTCCGTGGACCTCTTCGCCATCGAGGGCGCGCTCCTCGTCACCGAGGGCCTGCGCGTCGGCCGCATCGTCGAAGAGCGCGTCGAATGGATCGGGAGCATCCCGGACGGCAACGAATCCCTCGGCGGCAATCGCCTCTCCTCCGTCCACGGCTACTGGCCGGACGGCGTCGACGTCCTGTACACGACGAACAATGGCCGCGCCCTGATGCCCACGCTCTTTCCGCTCACCGGAAAGGGCGTGGAGCGCAGGTTTGGCCCGGGCGGCGGGCTCGGGTGGATCAATGGCACGACCCGTCTCGGCAAGACGACACTCGTGGCGGGGTACGACGGGGAAGGGGGCCACCGGATCGAGACCGTCCGAGGGCCGACGTGGGTGATCAAACCGCTCGACGCCGAGAAGGGCGGTTGCAAGGAAGACGAAGTGCGAAAGGCCTGGGGCAACAACGCGGCGCTCGCGCTCCCGCCCCGCGCCATCGCCGGGACCGAGGCCGGCACGCTCGTGACGCTCGGAAACCTCTGCGAGCGAGAAAAGAGCCCGGCCGCGGAGGTCTGGGACCAACCCGGCAAATCACGCATCATCGAGCTCGGCAGCATGGTGAAGGAGCTCGGCTACTTCCCCAAGATGCTCCGGGGCAAGGGGGACGACCTCTGGGTCGAATCCACGCCGGTGCTCCATTACAACGGCGGGAAATTCGAGACCCTGCCGGCCCTCGACAAACCGATCCGGGACCTCTTCGTCTCGCCGAGCGGCAAGCTCCACGGCATCGCGGGCCGGTCGATCGTCCGCTACGACGAGGGCAAATGGACGACGATCGCGAATTTCCCCCGGCCCATGCGGTTTTCCACGATCGCCATGGATGAAAAGGAGACGATCTGGGTCTCGTACAGCGGCGTGTCCCGGCTGCGCGAGACGCAGAGCGCCGACCCAGAGGACCATTGCACGACGCCGTTCGTGTACCTGTACGAGGTGTCCTGGAAAAACGACGCGAAATACACCTATCCCACGACCGCGAAGGCGCTCTCCACGTTCCCGGCCGTCGCCGACCTCGGGCTCGTCGAGTATTACGAAGACGGCCGGCGTCTCGGCGTCACGGTGAAGAGCAAGGAGCAAGGCGAGGCCGTCATCGCCCACGTCAAGGCGAACATGAAGGACGAGCACCCCGAGCTCATCTGTTACGCCCCGCGAAGCCCCCGGGTCATCGAGATCAAGGCCGCCAAATGAGACCCCTCCAGAACCGCCCGCGCGTCACGACGCGCGCGGGCATCCCGTGAAGTACAGCGCCGAACCGGCGACACCCGCGTCCCAGTCATAGGCATCGCCGCCGGGCACGGAGCGCGCAATCGCGAGCAGCTCGTCGGGCGCGTAGGCGCGAATCGCAGAGACCGTGCCGTCCCACGCCACGAGCGTCGGGATCAGCGGGACGAGGTACGTCAGCGCCCAGCGCGACGCCCGCAGCGGGCGCACGAAGGGGACCAGGACGAACGAGCCGACGAACAACGTCGCGATGTTGATCCCCATCGCCACCGGCGCAAGCACGGTCGGCAGCCCTCGGATCGTCTTCGAGGCCGCGACGTCGAAAAAACCGAGCGGCTTTTGGTCGCGCACGATCGAGGCGACGAGCGCCGTGACGGCCTCGGGCGGGAAATGGTGCAGCGCGCCCCACATCGTGCGCACGCCGTCGAGCTCGGGCGGGACCGCAAGGGCGTCGACGGGATCTTCGCGGTAGACGAGCTTGGCGTCGTTCCTCTCCGCGACACGCGCACGGCCAGCCTCGTTCGGGTACCGGTCCGTCAGGACGAACCGCACGTCCTCGCGCCCCGCGTCACGCAGCGCGCGGATCGCGTAGAGCGCGCCGCCGCCGCCGCCCGAGCACACGTCGACCACCTGCGTGCATCGGGTCCGATCGAGCAGCGCCTCGAGCTTCGGCACGACCTCGCGGTAAAACCCCAGGCGATCGAAGGCCAAATCGAGCAGATCCGTGCCGCCGTCACGGATGGCAGCGGGCATCCAGGGGAGATCCTCGAGCTCGACGAGTTGCATGCGTTGCACGAGCGCGATGATGGGGGTGCCCGCGCCGCGCTTCAAGGCCCCGCGCGCCGTCCACGACCTGTCCGAACGGCCGCCGAAAAAAATCTGCGGGTGACCGATGAGTCTTCGCCGCCCCGGCAGTCCATGCCCCAGAACCCTCATGGAGGCACCGATGAACGAGCTCGACACCTACCTCTTCTTCGATGGCAACTGCGCCGAGGCGATGCGCTTCTACGAGCGCACGTTCGGCGGCAAGCTCGAGGCCCTGATGAAGTTCGACGAGGGGCCGGCCCCGTGTCCCGAGGGCGGCGCCGGGCGCATCATGCACGCGAGCCTCCTCATCGGCCCCCGCCGGCTGCTCGCATCCGACACCGTGCCGAAGTACCCCCACGAGGGCTTCAAAGGTTTTTCCGTTTCGCTCGGCTTCCCCACAAAGGCCGAAGCGCAGCGGGTCTTCGACGCCCTGGCCGACGGCGGCAAGGTGATGATGCCGCTCCAGAAGACGTTCTGGAGCGAGGCATTCGGCATGGTGACCGACCGCTTCGGCGTCCCCTGGATGATCGGCGGCGGCGAGCACACCAAAGCCTGACCCTCGCGAGGGCGGGAGGCCGCGGAGGAAGAGGAAAGAGAGCAGGGGGCTGTCCGCCCCCTGCACCCCGGACCAGGCACGGCCTGGACCGAAAGCCGAGAAACCGCGCGATGCGCGGCTTCTCGGACGGGCCCGGGCAAGACCTGAAGCGGCGTTGCCAGTCGAGGCGGCAGCGCTGCCTCCGCCTCGAGCAGCCCGCCACCGCGTCCACGTCTCTGCAAACCACGTCGTCGTAGCCCTTCCCCTGGCGCGTCCTCACCCTCTCCGGGCACGAGCACGTGCTCCTCCCCGGGCGTCCTCTCCCTCTCCGGGCACGAGCACGTGCTCCTCCCTGGGCGTCCTCAGCCTCTCCGGGCACGAGCACGTGCTCCTCCCTGGGCGTCCTCAGCCTCTCCGGGCACGAGCACGTGCACCTCCCTGGGCGTCCTCACCCTCGCCGGGCACGAGCACGTGCTCCTCCCTGGGCGTCCTCAGCCTCTCCGGGCACGAGCACGTGCACCTCCCTGGGCGTCCTCAGCCTCCGCGCGGCCGCCCACAGAGCGAGATTTCGCCGATGACAGCATTCGGGCTTCCACCGGCCCGTTGCCAGCCGAAAGGGCAGCGCGGCTGTCTCGATGGGCAGGGGTCGTTCCTCGGCCTGTTCGATGAACTGCGCATCGCGCAGTTCATCGACCCTGGGTCCAGCCCCTGGCTGGTCCGGGTCCAGGGGCGGATAGCCCCTGGTGGGGCCTGGGGCAACGCCCCAGCGAAACGGCCCCCGCGCGAGGCCCTACGAATCGATCCTCAAACGGCGCCGAACTCGGGCCGGTAGCGGACCACGCCGGGTCGCGTGCCGAGACAACCCGGGCGCAGCTCGAGCGCCATGAAGGCCTCGTCGTGCCCCGGCACCTCCCAGCGCAACCCGAATCGCGCGGCGGGCTCGAATCCGAAGCGCGGGTAATACGCGGGATGGCCGAGCACGACGACCGCGCCGTGCCCGGCCCCCCGCAGCCGTTCGAGCCCCTCGCGAATGAGCACGCTGCCAATGCCCTTCCGGTGCCATGCGGGCAGCACGGCCATCGGAGCGAGCCCCTGCGCGATCTCGCGGCTGCCATCTCGGTCGATCTCGACGGGCGAAAACAGGACGTGGCCAACGACGTGTCCGTCTTGCTCCGCGACGAGCGAAAGCGTGATGGCCCCGGATCGGCGAAGCGCGTCGACGAGCGACGCCTCCTCGGGACGACCGAACGCGCATTCGTTCACGTTGCGCACGGCGGCGATGTCGGCGGGGAGTTCGGGGCGTACGAGGAGGGGGCTCACGGGGGCGAGCATTGCGCAAGACGGGAACGTTTGCAACCGCCTGCCGCGGGTCCACCGACGTGCGTCGCGGGGAGGTCTTTCTTTTGGCCCGAGGCCAGGGTAGTGGAAGGCGTGAGTTACGAATCCGGCCTCGAAGGCTCCCTCGCGATCGACCCGCCGCCCGACCCCGCGCTCGTCCCCGATCTCCGGGCTGCGGTCGACGCCATCGCGGCCCTGCCCGGCGTCAAACCGGGGCACGCCTCGACCTGGCGCCTCACGCCCCTCGGCGGCGGGCTCGTGAACGAGCAGGCATTCGACTGGGAAGTGCAGGTCGAATGGCTCCGGCGCATTTTGGCCGAGGTCTTCGCGCCTCGCGGTTTGTCCCTCATGGGCAAACTCGAAGCCATCGGGGAGGACGACGAATCCCTCGCCGTCGTGCGTGTCGATGCCTCCGGCATCGTGGTCGAGACCATCGAAGGAGAGCCGGACGATCCCGAGGGGTGGATCGATTTGCTGAAGAACGGGAGCGAGGAAGAGCGAGCGATCGCCGCCGAACAGCTCGGGGCCTACGACGAGGACGTCGCGGTCCCGGCCCTCACCCGCGCGCTCACGGATCCGAGCGGGGACGTGCGCCGGCGCGCGCTCGAAACGCTCGGCCAATTCGAAAAATCCGCGCTCCCGGCGCTCGATGCCGTCATCGGCTGTCTTTCCGACGAAAACCCCTTCGTTCGTTACTGGGCCACCTTCGCGCTCGGGCGCATGGGAAGCCTGGCGGCGCCGGCGCTTGGTCGCCTCGAAGAGCTGACGCGTGACACGGCCGAGGGCCCGCGTTATGGCGCGATCGACGCCCTTCGGCGAATTCGGTCCTGAAGAATCACGCGTGAACCATCCTGCTTCGAATGTTCACGTGGCCCCGGCCCGCGCCCGCCACGCGGCCAGAATTCGTTGCTCCTTGTCTTCGTCGATGCCGAGCTTGGGCAGCTCGGGCCGAGGCCGCGCTTGCCAGCCCGTGCGCATCAGCGCCCACGTGTCCGCGATCGTCTCGATCATCGGGCGGCAACGAAGCCCGAGCTGTTCGGCGCGCGGGACGGCCATTTGCCACGCGGCGCTGCACTCTGCGTCCATCGGCGCCCAGATCGGGAGCTCGCTCCACGGCTTGACGTCGTGCGCGAGGAGGAAATCGTCGTCGACCCACACGAGGCGCGCCGCGCTCTCCGTGACCTTCGCGCATTCCGAAAGGAGAGACCCGAACGTCGGATGGCCAGAAGGCCCGGCGACATTGAGCGCGCCGCCTTCGCCGCGTTCCAGGAGGTCCACGGTCAATCTCGCGACATCACGAGCATCGACGAGCTGCATAGGCACGTCGGGCGCTCCCGGCGCGAGCACCTCACCGCCGCGGGCGATCCGCGAAAGCCACCAAGGGAGCCGACCGACGTCCTCGTACGGCCCCACGATCACGCCCAGCCGCAAGAGCAACGCAGCCTCCCCATAATGCTCGACGACGGCCCGCTCGCACCCGGCCTTGAGCGTTCCATAATCGCCGTCATCGGGGCCAGCATCCGGCGCGCAATCGTACACACGGCTCGTTTCGTCGACAGGGAGCCGCGGCCGATCGACATAGACGGATGCTGTCGAGGCAAACGCATACACCGGGGCGACCTCGCGCAGCACGGCGGCAGCCTGATTGACCACACGCGGTACGTACCCGCTCGTATCCACCACCGCGTCCCAGCGCCCGGCCCGCAGTCGTTCGAGATCGGCCCGCTCGGTCCGGTCGCCGCGAATCACCTCCACGCCGGGGGGATCGGAAAAACTTCGGCCGCGGTTGAACGTGGTCACGTGGTGATCACGCCCGAGCGCCTCCGTCACGATCGTTCGACCGAGAAATGCCGTACCGCCGAGAACGAGGATCCGCATGCCGACACCATGGCCCGTCGGGCCCGAGATGCCAAGCTTGGCCGATCCGGACCTTCCCGTGGTCGACCACGGTCCGACCCACGCGCTCCTCGGCGCTGTCCACCTCGCGTTCGCACAGCACCGGCCGCTCGTGCTCTCGCCCGACGCGGTATGGTTGACCATCGCGCAGGGCGTCGCGCCGGGGCGCTGCCCCGGGCCCCGCGGGGGCTGTTCGCCCCTCGACCCGAACCAGGGCCAGCCCTGGACCATTTGGGGAAGAACTGCGCGATGCGCAGTTCTTCCCACAGGCCGCTGGCAAGACCGCGAAGGAGCGTTGCACGCCGGCGACGGGCGCGTGGCCCGTTGAACCGTCAGCGTTGCCGTCTTGGTTGGCAGGATCTTCGTTCGTCTTGACCTGGCCTGTTCGATGAACTGCGCGGGAGCGCAGTTCATCGACCCCGGGTCCAGCGCTTGCGCTGGTCCGGGTCCAGGGGTGGACAACCCCTGGTGGGGCCTGGGGCAAAGCCCCAGCGAGGCGCCTCCCAGATTATTGACCCGAGCCCTCGACAGCGGCGGCGCCACGGATCTGCCCGAGGACGGTCGATTGCGCGACGTGCTTGCGGAGTGGTATTTCTTGCCCCCGCCGCCGCCTCGGAAGAAAAAGCGCCCCTGAGAATCCCTCAAGGCGGAAACACGAATCGCGCGGGCCCCGCGACGCCGGGCGCAGGGTCTTTCTGGTAATGGGCGAGCCGCGCGCGGCGCTCCTCCGTCCAGCCATTCTGGGGGGACGCGGCCTGAACGAGCGCGGCGAGCGCGATCCGGCGGAGCCTCCAGTCGGATTGCCCCCGCAGCGCCTCCTCCACGCGGCCCGGATGCACGGAGGTGCGCACCGCGTCGATCGCGGCCTCCAGCGCCTCGCGGTAGAGCCAGTCCTTCTTCGAAAGCGCGATCAGCGCGGAGCTGAGCTCCTTCGCGTCCCAGAGGCGCGAACCGAGAGAGAGATGATACGGCGTCGTCCAGGGGTTTTCTGCGAGCGCCGCGACGAACTCGGTCGCGACCTGCACGTGCATGTGCGACGCATACGGACCGAGGCGCGACGAGATCACGGGCAGGAACGCGAGGAGGTGCTGACCTCGCGGCAAGAGCTCCTTCAATCGCCACGAGACGGTTTTCACCTCCGAGGCCGACATCCGCTGCAGGACCGCCGCGAGCGCGTGCGCCGCCTCGTCGTGCGAAGCAGCGCCGAGGTGCGCGAGCAAGCGCTTGAAGAGCGAGCGATTCGAATCACGCAGCGGCAAGTAGGCCGCGCGCTTCAGCAGATCGATCCGCGCCTCCGGCTCCGCGCGCCCGAGGATCGTCGAAAGCAGCCCGACGACCCGCTCCTCCGCCGCGGTCGAGAGCCTGCCGAGCGGAATATCCGCGAGCTTTGACGCCACGATCCAGTCAGGGTCGTGCACGGCCTTCTCGAAAACGGCCCAGGTCTGGTTTTTTTCAAGGTGATCCCACAGCGCCCGGAGAAGCGCAATCCGCACGTCTCGGTGCGTCCCGGGTTTGTCGAGGCGCAGGAGATCCTCGTAGGCGTCGTCGCCGCCGATTTCGCCGAGCAGCCGGACGACCTCTTTCGCGACGGTGACCTTGGTCGTCGGGACCGCGCGGAGCTCCGCGAGGACCTCGGCGCGCTCGAGCTCCGAAAAGACCTTCCGGAACGCATAAATCGCCCAGCGCGCCCGATCGTCGCCGAGCGCCTCGATGAGCACCGGCACGCCCTGGCGCGCGTCGAGCCACGGGAGCCCGCGGATGGCCATTTCGCGTACAGGCTGGCGAGGATCCGAGGCGAACGGCAGGATCGACGTCGCGTCCGCGAACGCGAGGCGCACGAGCGTGGTGATGGCGAACCGGAGCGTCGGGACGTCGCGCGTCTCGTCCTTCAAGACCGACACGAGCGCATCCGCATACGTGCGCTGCTGGAGCGCCGTCCACCGCCCGTGACCGACCTCGAATTGAATGATCCAGCTCGTGCGACCCGTGGCGTTGCGGCCCTTCATCGGCTGCGCCGAGAGGAGCGCGGGGCTCAGGAGATCCTGCCTGCGAAGGCTGACATACCGGGCGACCAAAGGAAGGAGGACAAAACTCTCGTCTTCGCGGAGGAGCTCGGGGACGAGGCGCGTGAAGCGGCGCCTTTCGTGCGTGTCGAGCAATCCCAGGGCCGCGGCGGCGACGCCCGCGAACGGAAGCTCGCGCGCGAGCCGCTCCAATGCGTCGAGCAGCGGAGTCACGGCGCCGAGCCGCACACCGAGGCTCTGCGCGAGCGCAATGACGGAGCCCGCGCGCTCCTGCGTGGCCCAGCCCGCGGCAAGCTGGGCGAGGGCAGGGGAGAGGCGCTCGGCGTCCTTTTTGGTGAGCCCGTCCCCGAGCCCCCATGTGGAGACGGAGCCACGCACGGCCAAGAGCCGCGTGATCCATTGCGCGCCCCAGGCCCCGTCGACGCGGAACAGGCGCACGACGAGGCGCTCGACGGCGGACGCGGTGGCCGAGGAGAGATCCGCAGCGTCGAGGGCGTCCTGCACGACCGCGCCGACGGCTTCGAGGTGCTCGGGGCCGAACGTGGCCACGCGAAGCGCGCCCAGCGCTTCGATCATGCTCTTCCGGACCGGATCCTGCTCGAACTTGCGCGCCTTGATGTTGGCGATCGCGTCGCCGAGCGCGGGTTTGTCGTGGCGTACGCTCGAAAGGAGAATCGATTGTGCCCGCGCTCGCTCTTCTCCCTCCGGGTGTCCGAGCCACGGGGCGAGCACCTGCTTCGCCTCGGCGAAGGACAAGAGGCCCGCGTAGACGATGCGCTGTTCGGGCTTCGAGGTCAGCGCCGGGCACCGTTCGAGGTGGCGCCTCGCCTCGCGCTCTCGCAAATCCCGCGGGAGCCAATCGAGGACGTGCGCGGGAATCGTGCCATCCGTCCCTTGCGCCGCGCGCGACCAGCGATCGAACGCTCGCTCGCGGACGTTCTCCTCTTCGGCCGATTCCGCCTTGAAATACCGGAACAGGAACGCGCCGAAACCGCCTCGGCCTCCCTGGACGAACGCGCGGAGGACGGCCTTCTGCTCGTCCGTCGAGAGCCGGAGGAACCAGCGAATGCCCTGTTTGCCGTCGCCGACTGTGCTCCATGCATTTCGGATGAGGTAATCGAGCCGCTCGGGGCCGAGATATCTCGCGACCTTGTCGAAGCGGACGACGCCAAACGCGCCCGGCGCGTGCGTGGGCCTTCCGCTCTCGTGGCGCGCCTTCAGGAGATCGAAGGTCTCGCGCGGGCGGGCGCGGACGAGGTGGCCGAGCGCCCGTGCGAACAGATTCGGCTGCTCGCCGCGGTCGAAGAGCGCCTGCATGAGCTTCAGCGTGCAATCCGGCGCGCGCTTCGCGAGGCCCGGGAGCTCGTCATAAAGGCGATGACGCTGCCGGGGATGGACGGTGTCGCTGCGCTGCAGATCCGCGAGGAACCAGGCCGCGGCGAAGCTCGCATGCCGCGAGCACAGGCGCCACCAGGCAATGGGGCCGCCCCCCTCGACGAGGTGTTTCATGAAGCCGGAGACGAATGCCTCGGTGCCGAACGGCAGAAGGTCGATGACGAGCCGCTCTTGGCCCTCTTTCATGCGGGCCGCGAGAAACGTGTCGACGACCGCCGTGCGCCTTTTTCGCACGAGCGCGGCGATGGTGCGGCAGAGGATCCGCTTCTCGACGATCGTGTCGAGGGCGCGCGCGGCCTGCGTATCGTCGCAGAACACGGCCACCATGCGGCTCGCCCGGCGGCGGACGGTGCGCGAGGCGTCGGAGAGTCCCTCGAGAATCCACGTCCCCTCGCGGCTCCTGAACACGGACCAGAGCGCGAGGACACGCTCGTAAATCTCGGGGCTCCCGTGAAGCTCGGCGAGCGTCCTTCGAGCATCCGCGTCCCCCTGGGCCGCCTTGCGCCCGACGTCGATGACGCGGCCGATGCGCCCATTGTTGGTGAGAGGCTCGATCTCGGCGAGGAGCGTGGCTTTCGTCATCGACATCGTGGTGGGGGATGATACGGGTTTTCGACGAGGCGAAAAGAGTCCTCACGCCTCCGTTCGAGACATGCTGCCCTGCAAGCCGGCCCCGCGGGCGCGGAAGGCCGCGACGAGCCCGGCGACGAGCCACGCGGCGAGCGCCACGAGCTCCTGCCACGTGAACGAGCCGGGGACGAAGGGCAAGAGCTTCATGAGCACCAGGGCCGCCGAGACCAGCATGCCCGCGAGGGCGAGGAGCCGTTGCGACGCCGCCGGCTGCAAACGAAAATAAGCCGCGCACGCGCTCATCCAGCCCACCGCCGACGCCAGCGATCCGACTTCCGTCACGGGCACGAGAATGGCCTCGCCGAGCAGCGCACCCGCCGCCGTCCAGAGCCCCACGGCGAGCACCGCCACGGACGGCGTGAGGTTTGTCGGATGAACCTCGGCGAAGCGCGGCTGCGCGCGAGCTGTCCCATGGATCATCCCCCCTTCGTCGAGGGGGAGCATCGAATCCGGGTTCTCCCGCGCCGTCAAGGCAGCCGTGCCGCGGCACCTCTGGTCCGCGCGCATCCGATCCCCTATACACGGTGGCCATGCTGGCCCGCGTCAAGGGATGGCTCACAGGCAGGCGTGCTCCGCTGCTCGTCGCGCTCCTCGCGATCGTCCTGCTCCTGCCCACGCTCGGGGCCGGGGCGATCATGGACGATCACGCGCACCGGATGGCGTATCATTCGACGTTCACGCGGCCCGGCGGGCCTCGCGGCGACTGGGATCTCTTCCGCTTCCTCGACGACGATCCCGCCGCGCTCCGTTACCTCCGGGATAACGGCCTGTGGCCCTGGTGGACCGTCGACGGCTCGAAGCTCGCGTTCCTCCGCCCCCTCGCGTCGCTGTGGCACGCGCTCGATTACCGCGTCTGGCCGAACGCGCACTGGTTCATGCACGCCGAAAGCGTCCTCGTATTCGCGGCGACGGCGTTTTTCGCAGCGCACCTCTATCGAAGGCTGCTCGGCGCCACGGTCGCCGCGGGGCTCGCCGCGTTGATCTTCGCGGTCGACGACGCCCATTCGATGGTCATCACCTGGATCGCCAACAGGCACGCGATCCTCTCGACGCTGTTCGGCGTGATCGCGCTCGTCGCGCATGATCGTGCCCGCAGGGACGGCTGGAAGCCGGGCGTCTTCCTCGCGCCGCTCGCGCTGCTCGGGGCCATGTTCTCCGGGGAGAGCGGAATCGGCGCGCTCGCGTATCTCTTTGCCTACGCCATCTTCCTCGATCGCGCGCCCCTGCGAGCCCGCGTGGCCGCGCTCCTCCCGCACGCCGGGGCTGCGCTGGTCTGGTTCGTCGCATACAAGCTCGGCGGTTATGGCGCGGCCGGCGGCGCATTTTACATCGATCCGCTGCGACAAACGGGGGAGTTCATCCGCGCGGTGGGTGCGCGTCTGCCGGTGCTCCTCGCCGGGCAGATGGCCGCGCCGCCCGCCGACGTGTGGATGCTCTGGCCGCCGAACGAGACCCGGAGCCTCGTGTCGATTTGCCTGCTCGTTTTGCTCGTCGTGGGCGGCGGGATCTTCGCGGTGCTGCGCCGCGATCGCAATGCCGCGTTTTTCGCGCTGGGGATGGTGCTCTCTCTGCTGCCGACCTGCGCGGTTTGGCCGGGCGACCGGCTCTTGCTCTTCGCGGGGATCGGGGGATCGGGGCTCGTCGCATCGATGCTCACGGCCTCGCGGGAGCACCTCGGGCGGGCCGCGCGCGTGTACGCGGGCGCGGTGGCCGCGGTCCTCGTGCTCTTCCACCTCGTGCTCGCGCCCTTGCTGCTGCCGCTGCGGGCGTGGTCGACGGGATCGATGCTGCACGGATTCACCGAGCGGGCGATCGCGAGCATGCCCAGGATGGACGGGGCCGAGGGACGGACGCTCGTGGTGGTGAGCGCGCCCGACAGCGTGCTCGTGAATACGGTCATGGCGGCTTGGATCAACGAGAATGCGCCGTTGCCCTCGGAGCTCCGCGTGCTCTCGACGTCCGTCGGCGGGACGCTGAAGGTCGGCCGTGTGGACGATCGCACGCTGTCGGTGACGCTCTCGGACGGGTTTTTCCGTGATCCGACGGCGACCGTGTTCCGGGATACGGAAAAGGCCCCTCTGCGCGTGGGAGACCGCGTCCCGGTCGGGGCCATGGCGGCGGAGATCGTGTCCGTGACCGAGGATGGCAAGTTGCCTTCGCGAATCGATTTCCATTTCGATCGGTCGCTGGACGATCCGTCGATGGTGTGGGCTGTCTGGGAGAAAACCCGATTCGTGCCGTTCGTGGTGCCGAAGGTAGGGGAGACGAACGAGCTTTTGGTCGTGTCGTATCAGACGGCGATTGGCGGGTGACCTACCAGCGAGCGCGCATCTCCTCGGCCCAGCCGAAGAGGCCGTCCACGATCACGCGCTCGCCCCCGTCGCCCTGCACCTCGCCGGAGAAACGACCGAAGCACAGATGGAGATCCGCGCCGGCCACGACGAGCGGCACCTTCGTCCGTTTTTCGTGCGCCGGATGGAAGTCGAGCCGCACCCGATCGGAGGTTTCCGTCATGATCCGCCACGGTCTGCGAAAATCGCGGCGGTCATAGTCGAACCGGACGTCTTCGCCGACCTTGTGGAGCCGGCCGTCGATACAGATTCCATTTTCGGTCGCCCCCGTCCCATCGGTCCACTTGCCGCCGAATTGCAAGCCGACGACCTTCCCATCGACGACCCCCGACGCCGACGCCCAGTTCCAGACGGTATGCGTGGGCCAGACGCCGCGACCGAAATCGAGGCAGCCGAAGGCCTGCTTTTCTGGGCCGATCACCTGCTCGACGCCGTCCACGCGGACGATCCCGGTCGCGGGGAGCGTGTTTTGCTTCGAGGTGAACTGGAACAACCTCTCACTCCACGGCACCACGACATTGAGCGTCTCGTGCCCGGGCGGCCGAGCCACGAGCACGTCGGCCTCCACCAAGCGCCCGCGGCTCTGGAACCTGGTGACGAGGCGCGTGCCTCGGCTCTCCTCCCTGAATTCCAGTCGGAGCCCGAGCCCTTCGAACACGATATCGGCGCCGCCGACCGTGTCAGGCTGCGAGAACCCGAGCGCGAGTGGGACGGGGACGACCTTTTCGAGCTCGCGGCCGGTCTCCAGATCGAGGAGAAGCGCGCTCGCCATGCCGAGGTAGTCGAAGTCCGCGTACGTCAGCGACAGGACGCCGCCCTCCCAGGTGACGCCCCAGTAATCCCAGCGCTTCCTTCGCCCCCAGGGGCCGCGCAGGTTGCATCGATGCAGGGGCCTTCGCGACCAACCCTTCGCCTCGGGGTTCAGCCGACCCTCCGGCGTGCAGAGGGCCACGTAGCGGTCGAGCTCGTGAGAATTTCCGCTCATCCGGAGAGCCTCCACGGATTTTCTCATGAATTTTCTAGCTTGTAAAGTGGCTCGTGGGGGGCCATATCCCGGGGCGCGTCAGGCATCCCCCGGAGGGTCAACCCATGTCGTCACGATTCAAGCCCGAGGTCTATGCCATCGATTTCGGCACCACCAATTCGCTGCTGGCGGCGGCGAACGCCACGTCCACGTGCCCCCCGATCCCCCTCGACGACGCTGCGTCCGATCCGACCATCCTGCGCAGCCTGCTCTTTTTCGGCAAGAACGAGTTCTCGTGCGGCGCGGTGGCCATCCGCGACTTCGTCGCGAGCGGCATGCAAGGGCGGCTCATCCGCTCGATCAAGAAATTTCTCCCCGATCGCGGTTTCTCCGGCACGCAGATCAACCAGCGCGTCGTCACCATCGAGGATCTGATCAGCCGCTTCTTGCGGCTGATGCGTGACCGCGCGAACCGCCATTTCGACGCCGACGTCACGCGCGTCGTGCTGGGGAGGCCGGCCATGTTCTCGCTCGATCCCGAGGAGGACCGGCTCGCCCAGAATCGGCTCGAACGCGCGGCGCAGAGCGCGGGTTTCTCCGAGGTCGCCTTTTGCCCCGAGCCCGTCGCAGCCGCCCACGATTTCGAGCTCGAGCTCGATCGGCCCATGACCGTCCTCGTGGCCGATTTCGGCGGCGGGACCTCGGATTACACGGTCGTGCGGATGCGGCCGGAGGGTTTTGCGGCCTCGGACGTGCTCTCGCTCGGAGGCGTGTCCGTGGCCGGCGACGCGCTCGACGGGAGCTTGATGCGCCACAAGATCGCGCGCCATTTCGGCGCGGAGGTCACCTACCAGGTCCCGCTCGGCAAGAACCTGCTCACGATGCCGCGGGGGATCATGGAAAAGCTCTGCTCGCCGGCAGACATGGCCGTGCTGCAGCACCGGGACATGCTCGCGTTCCTGCGCGACGTGCAAGCGTGGTCGCTCGGGGACGACGACCAGCGGCGAATGGATCAACTCCTCTGCCTGGTCGAGGATTCACTCGCGTTCCAAGTGTTCGAGGCCATCGAACACAGCAAGTGCGCGCTCTCGGAGGTGACGAGAACGCAGTTCGCCTACGAATACCCGACGATGAGCATCCACGAATGGATCACCCGCGACGAGTTCGAGGCCGGCGCCGAGCGATCGATTGACGCGATCTTGCGGGCGCTCGATCGAACGCTCGAAGAGGCTGGGCTCGGCTTCGGGTCGATCGACGTGGTTTGTTGCACCGGAGGAACGGCGCGGGTCCCGCGGCTCGCGCGCGCGCTCGAAGAGCGATTCGGGCAAGGGAAGCTCCGCAAGCTGCGGAGCTTCCATTCGGTCGTGCAGGGGCTCGCGGAGCGGGCGCGGAAGATCGCGCGCGGCCTCGATTGAAGCCTCAGCCGAGGAGGGGGTGCAGCGGGACGAACCCGAGGTAGGCCTTGGCCGCCAAGGGCTCGTCCGGCGCGAGGACGAGCTTGATCCCGATCGTGGTCGATACGGGGCTCGGGGCGCGATGCTCGGGCAGGGCGAGCCGCGCGTAGGGCGGGAACCGGAGGAGGGCGTCGCGTTTGTCCGGCGTACACACTTCCCGGGTGACGAGCTCGTCGAGGATCGGGCTCCAGCGAGGATCGCCGGGGGGATGATGCAGTTCGATGCCGAGCGTCGGTAGGACACGGCCTCCGATGTCCAGGTGAAAGCCGATCCGCATGTTCGCGGGGACCATGGTGGCGAGGAGGGGTTCGAGCCGCGAGCGCGGTCCGGGCCATTCGATTCGATCCAGATAAGCCGGGAGCTCGTCCCGGGGGATTGTGGCGACGAGGCGGAGCGCGTCGATGCCGCGCGACGCGAGCGGCGCGACGTGGAGAACGCGGCCTCGGCGGGGCAATCGTTCGACGAGATGCGCCACGGTGTCGAACGTCGCGCACGGGAGCGGGCGCCCGAGC
This sequence comes from Polyangium jinanense, assembly GCF_028435365.1. The sequence goes on from NZ_JAGTJJ010000046.1 coordinate 39,789, forward strand.
AGGAGCGAGGTCGCGCGGTCGAGGATGTCGAGACAAACAGCGCGCCCTCGTTCGTCCTGCTCCTCCGGCGGCTCTCCGTCACAGATGTGCCGCTCGATGCAGGGGAACGGGAGCGGTTGGGGTGCGGCGACGGAGTCCCCGTTCACGTCGAATTCGAGCCACAACGCAGGGACCTCGGTGTGGAGCCGCGACGCGGGATCGTCCCATTCTACGCAAAAATCGAGCACACCGCGCCACGCCCGCGCATCGAGCGCGGGAGCGCAACGCAGGAGGGCCCGAGGTCCGCCCGAACGCGCGAGCAGATACATCAGAAAATCGACCCGCGGGTTTTCCTCGAGACGGCATTCGAGGGCGATGCCGGACGCGGCCCTCGGCAGCCCTCGCGTGACGGCCTGGAGCGCGCTCCGGGCGGCGTCCACGAGCAGGGCCTCCGGGAGGAGCGTCGCGACGAGGTCGAGCATCACGTCGGGCGCGACGATCACCGCTTGCCCCCCTTCCACACACCGCCGATCTCGAAGCCGAGCTGGAGGTTCTCCAGGGGCAGCGGCGGGGCGCTCGCGCCCTCGTCTTCTCGCCGGGGATTCGCGAAGACCCAGTACACGCCCTGGTGCGCGTCCGGAGGGAGGGCGAAGCGCAGGGTGACCTTTTCTCCGCCAGGCGTGGTCTCCACTTGCCCGATTTCCCCTCGAATGTGCGTATCCCCATGACGCAGCTCACATTGGGTGAACGCGCCCTCGAGCCTGGTCGCGAACACGGTGAGGAGCAGCTCGCCGTCCCGGGCCTCCCAGAAAAAGCCGGTCACCGTTTGTCGGCCGTAGACCCAGGGCAATGGTGTCGGCCCGACAAACGCCGCGGACGGTCTCGTTCGACTTATCTCGGCCGATAATGCTGCGACGATGCGACGCCGATCGCTCGACAGCAGGATCTCCTTCTCCTCCGCGGACAGGTCCCCCCGCCGGGATACGACCGCGACCGGATCCCGCCGGTAAGCCTCCTGGATGTCCGGATCCTGCGCCAGGCTCATGATGAACGCGAGCAGCATGTGTGCCTCCCCTTGTGCCGTCGAAGAAGCGAACCGTCAGCGCGCGTGATGGTAAAATACGTAATTGGAACCCATCGTGCTCGCGAGGGTGATGTCCGGCGCCGGCGAATGCGTGTAGCGGACGCGGATCTGCTCCCCGGGCGAAAGGCGTCGCGCGAAGGAAATCCAGTTGTCGCCGGGGACCACCACGTATGCGCCGCGGCCGAGGAGAGCGCCGTCGCGGCGTACTTCGAGGATGTCCTCGACGAGCTGGGCCGAGAGCGTCAACCCGGCCTGCGGTTTTTCGATCATGAAGGACTCGACGGTCTCGACGAGGGCGCTCCGATCGAGATCCGCCACAGCAATCGCCTCGCCGACGCCGCACGTGCTGGAGGACCACGCGGGGGTCGTGTCGAAGGCGCGCGACGTTCCGAGGAAGATGACGAGCGGCGCGCCATACCCGTAAAACTGTGGGCCCCAGCGGCTCGCGAGCAGGTCGAGCGCGCCGTCGCCGTTCACGTCGGCGAGGCGGACGCCCGCGCCCCAGCCCGAGGTGTCCGAGGTCCAGATGGGATCGGCGCTGGAAAAAGGCCAGTAGGCCATCAGGCGCGAATCGCTGCCGATGCCGCCCGCGCAACTCTCGGGTGGGGGCGGGCTCGGGTAGAGGTTGCCCACATACGCGCGGGGCACGGTCGGCGGGCGCGCCTGCGCGAGCTCGTCGGGCGGGACGAAGTCCTTGTAATGGTCGTTGTAAAACGTGACGATCCCCCGACGACCGCCGATCTTCCCAACATCGACGAAGAGCGGAATGCCGCGCTCGACGCGAGCTTTCCAGGACTCCGACGTCTCGAGTTTCACGTTGCCGCCCTCGTCGAGGGTTCCCCGATACACCGGCAGCCCCCGCGCGGCGACGAGGAGATCGAGGAATCCGTCGCCGTCGATGTCTGCGAATTTCGGGGTGAGGGCGTGCATGCTGGCGTCGGATCTCCATGCAGGCGCCTCCGACAGCGTGCCTCCGTCGTTTGCATAGATCCGTACGCGCCCAGGCTCGACCTTGCCCTCGAAGGCGACGGCGACGGCGAGATCGAGGTCACCGTCGCCGTCATAATCGCCGAGCGCGGCGCCTACGCTCGAAAATTCGTCGGCCGTGTAAAAGCTGGGCGTCCGCTCGAGCGTGCCGCCGCGATTGAAGTAGACCTTGGCGTACCCCGACGTGGCCGCGTCTCTCCAGGGGCCCACCGTGACCGCGACGTCGACGAATCCGTCGAGATCGATGTCCCCCACGGCGATTCCGGTGTGGTAATCCTCGTCCTCCGAAGACCAGCTCGGCTCGCTCGGGAAGCCGCCCCGACCGTCGTTGCGATACACGGTCACGGGACGCCACGAAAGGTCGTTCCCATTGGCGACGACGAGGTCCTTGAACCCGTCGCCGTCGATGTCCGCGAGGGCGGCCCCGAGCGAATGCATTTCCGCGTCGGCGGATCGATATCCCGGCTCCGTCGGGTAGGGAGGAGCAACCGGAGGCTTGGACTCGCGGCCGCCGAAAACCGCGGGATCACGAGGCGCCGCCCCGAAGAGGGCTCCTACGAGCGCGAAGCACACCATCCCGATCCCGATCCTGGTCGCGGTGCCCCATGCCATTGCTGTCGCTCCCCATCATTCCGGCGCTTCGATCCCGAGGCCGGGCGCGAAGATCGCGGCCCAGCGATCGGGCCGCCGCACGCCGAGTTGCTCCATGACCGTATCGGCGACGGTCACGAGCGCGCGCCCGGAGTCGCCGCCGGAGAGCTCGCCCTTGCGGCGGCGCGCGCAGGCCGCGTGCAGCGCCATTTCGGCCTCGTCGAAGCCACGAATGGCGGCGTCGAGGTGGGCGAGGGCCTCGTCTTCATGCCCGCGGAGCCGCGCCACGGCGGCCCGGAGCAAGGCCGCGGAAGGGGGGGCATCGGCGCGAATCTCGCCTTCGAGCCGCGACGCGATTCGTTCGGCTTCCCGCGCGAGCCGCGCGCGGCGGCGGGGTGGCGCCTCCGCGGCGATGGCAATCGCGGTGCGCGCGCGGAGAAACAGCATGTCGATCCGGGACGGCTGCACGCGGAGCTGTTGCGACCGGACAATGGCGCCCCACGCTTGCAGGACGCGCCTGCGCGCCATGGGGGCGTGGCCCTCGTAGAGGTCCGCGTAGGCCTCGATCCGGAGCGCGTACATGTGCTGCACGTGCATGCCCCCGCGGGTCCAGGACGCGACGCCCTCGCGCACGCGGCGGCGCGCCTCCTCGACATCGTCGGCGGCGATGCGCGTGACGGCGGATGCGCTGGACGCGCTGATGGCCGCGAAAAGATTGCCGAGCGACGTGGCCTCGCGATGCCAGGCCGCAGTGCGTTCCGCGAGCTCCTTTAGACGCCCCATCGCGTCGAGGGCGATGACGGCGACGACGTGCGCCATGTTATGGTACATCGCGAGATCGAGCCTGCGGCTGCGGAGATGGCGGCCGATGGCGTCATAACGATCGAGCGCCGCTCGCCAGCGCCCCTCGATCATGGTGGTCGCCGCGCCGTACATGGAAACGGTCTCCATGACATCGGGATCGTCGCAGCCGCTCGCGATTTCCGCTGCCCGCGCGAGGAGGCGCGCCCCCTCGGCCACCGCGGACGGCCCACCTTGCAGGAGCGACAATTGCGCATACGTGCCAAGCGCCTGGGCGATCCGCGCGGGTTCGCCGGCGTCGAGCGCGAGACCGAGGCCGCGTATCAAAAACGCGCACGATCGCAGCGGATCGACGTCCGTCAGGGCCATGCTAACCGCCATGCAAACGTCGATCCGGGCGAGCACAGCCGGATCGACGTCGATAGCGTCGTGAGGCTGGAAATCGTAGCCACGACGCCGAATTCGAAGAATTCCCCGGAGGGCCATCATGGCGACGCTGGCGGTCGTCCTGGGCGGACGCAGACCGAGCCCGGGCAGGAACGTCGAGAGGACGCGGTTGCCCTCGTCCAGATGCCCGCCTACGAAAAGTTGCTCGATTGCGCGACGTCGCAAATCGAGCGCCTCGCGGGGAGGCGCTCCGTCGGCGCATTCGAGGTAAAGCTCGGCTGCTTCCCGGCAACGACCCGCGTGCGCCAGCGCGTGGGCCCGACGGACCTTGATTTCGTGCGTCGTCTCCGGGGTATCCGCGGGCCCTCCGCGCCCCCAGTCGAGTGCGAGCGCGTAAAGCTCGGCCGCATGGGCGAAGGCCAGCGCCTCGCTCGCCCGGTCGGCCGCGGCGATCGCGTAATGCGCCGCCTTGAACCTCTCTCCAGCACTCTGGAAATGCATCGCGAGCTCCTCCGGTTCGACCTCGGGCGACGTCTCCAGCACGGATGCCAAGCGCTCGTGCAGCGCGGCGAGCGCAGAGGCGTCGAGCATGGCGAGGATCGCGTCGCGGAGACGATCATGGGAGACCTCGCAGCCAGGGCGCTCATGCACGCTGCATACCCTCAGCAGTCCTGCCGAACGCAGAGGCGTCAGGTAAGCGAGCGCTTCGTCGGCGAGCTCGGCCGCCGCGAATGCGATATCCTGTTCGAGCGGGCGCCCTGCGACCGCCACGATTTCGAGGAGCCGCCTCGAGGGCGCGGGTGCCGCGCTGAGCCTCTCCCGCATCGCCTCGCGCAGATCGACCCGCGGCACGGCGCGTGGCCCGGCCGCGAGGACGTGCCGCGCGAGCTCCTCGATGGAGAAGGGATTGCCCTCCGATTCCCGCACGACGGCCCGCGCCGTCGCCTCGTCCGCCGAGGGCCCGAGGCGATCCATGGCGAGCGCGATCGCCTGCTCGTGCGTGAGCGGCCCGAGGTCCACGTCGTGGAGCCGGATCAGGCCTCCCGCCGCGGCGACGAGCTGCCCGAAACGCGCCACGAATGCGCTCCGCTCGACCTCGTCGCTGCGGTGACAGGCGAGCATGAGCATCGCAGGCGCGTCGGGCGGTGAAAGCAGCTCGAAGAGGAGCTCGGCGCTGTCGACGTCGCCCCATTGCAAGTCGTCGATGCAGAGCACGAGCGGGCCGCGCGCGGCGAGGCACCGGAGGAGGTCTTTGAGCGCCTGAAATGCACGAATTCGCGCCCTGGGCGGGTCGATGGCTTCCGCTCGGTCCTCCGCCTGCGGGGCGGGGTCGATGAGCCCGAGCACCGGGAAGATTCGCTCGAGGTCCTGCAGATTCGGCGGGACCAGGGACCGCGTTTCCTCCGGCGGGAGGTTTTTCACGTACCGCGCGAGCGCGTCCACGAGGCTATCGAGCGCCTTGTACGGCACCGATTCGCGATCATGACAGCGGCCACGAAGGACGATGGCTCCTTCCCAGCGGTGGAGCGCCGCGAGGAACGTCGATGCGAGCGCGCTTTTTCCCACGCCGGACGCGCCCGAGAGCCGGACGAGCACCGCGCGATCGGCCGAGCTCTCCCGAAATGCCTCGAAGAGCGACGCCATTTCGCGCTCGCGTCCGACGAGCGCGTGCCTTTGCCGGATCTCGACGAGCCGTGGATGCGCGACCTCGACGGGCGCCTCCGTCACCTCGAGCCGGGCAGCAATCTCCTCGTCCGACGGTCGCATCCTCGGATCGCCCCGGAGGAGCGCAAGGCAAAGCTCTTCGAGATCCTCGGGCACGTGCTCGGCAAGGATCGACGGAGGAATCGGACGGGTCGAGAGTTTCGCGTAAAGGACGTCCTCCACGCTGCCCTCGAACGGGAGGTGCCCCGCGAGCGCCTCGTAAAGCATCACGCCGACGCTGTACCAATCACTTTCGCGACGGCCCGGCTCGCCCAGGATCTGCTCGGGCGCCATGTACGCAGGCGTGCCGACGATGCCCTCGTGCAGAGCCGAAAGCTCGCCGGACGGCAAAGGCGAGAGCTCCCGCGCGAGCCCGAAGTCGAGGATCACGACCCTGTCGGCCTTCGTAAGGAGCACATTCGAGGGCTTCAGATCCAGATGCAATACGTCGGCGGCATGAAGCGCGCGGACGCCACGCACGAAGCGGGAGAACACGAACCGGAGCCGCGCGGCGTCGAGCGGACGCACGGCCGCGCGCGTGGCGACCCGATCCTCGATGTCGCGAGGAGGCTTGCGCCGCACGATCGACGCGGAGAGGTCACCCGTGCAGCCGGGCACGAAGCCGCTCAGCAAATGTTCGCCCTCGACGAACTCCATCGAGAGCGCCCAGCGGCCCTCGTCGTAGATGAGCTCGTGGAACATCACGAGGTTCGGGTGCGTGATGTCCGCGAGCACGCGGAACTCCTGCTTGAAGCGGAGCAGCGCCGCCGCGTCGTCCTGGTAGAGGACCTTGAGGGCCACCCGCGCGCCGTACCGGAGGTCGATCGCCTCGTAGACGACGCCGAAACCGCCGGCGCCGAGGTGGCGGAGGATCGAGAATCGTTCGCTCGATTGGTTCTCCTTGCGTGGATTGCGTGGAGCGCCCATGGTGTCCGCGGCGAGGAAGCGCGACGGCCTTGCGGCCCTATGGTGCTGGGAGGGTCGTTCGGCATCCGGAGGTTGCCACGAATTTCGCGCGGTCACGTCGGCCGGCTCGGTGTCCTTACTTCGCCCATCGACCCGCGCGCGTGGATCGGACAAGATTGCAGGGGATCAACATGGGTTCACGCGCAGCGCAGATCACCGAGACCATGCCTCTCCCGCCGGGCGGACGCGAGGTCGGCGCCGCCATGAGGCAGACGCGCAAATGGCCGACCCTGCTCGTTTATCATCGCGACGGCACCGAGCTCGTCGAGCTCCGGCCTGGCGTCCGGCAAGTCATCGGTCGGACGTCTCCGTCCGACGTGCAAATCGACGACGATAGTTTGTCGCGCCAGCACGCTTGTTTCACGCTGCTCGAAAGCGGGGGCGTACGCGTCGAGGATCTCGGCTCGCTGAATGGCACGTGGGTGCAGGGCGAGCGGGTGACGGAGGGCGTCGCGCGGATCGGCGACGAGGTGATGCTGGGGCGCGTGATCATCACGATCGGCGAGCGCGCGCCGGAAGCGAGCCTGCTCCCCGGGCTCCTGAGTTACGAGCGGCTCCGGAGCACGCTCGAAGACGAGGTCGTGCGGGCGCGTTTCCTCGGGCGCAACGCCGCGATTTTGATGGTGCAGGCCGGCGGCCGCGAGAGCGTGCACGTGAGCCGGTGGCTCTCGCGCGTGCAAGCGGAGCTCCGGCCCATCGACAAGGTGGGCGTTTACAGCCTCGACGCCGTGGCCGTCCTCCTGCCGGAAGCGACGCTCGGCGTCGCCTGCGACATCGCGCAAAAGATCAGCGAGCCCAAGGAGGGCGGCCCGACGCTGCTCGTGGGCGTGGCCGCTTCGCCGGAGATCGCGACGTCCGCGGAAAAGCTCCTCGAAGCCTGCCGCGCAGCCCTGCAACGCGCGGCGCCCGGGCGGCCCGTGCAATCGATGCCGGGCGGCCCGTGGACGTGGGGAAGTCCGTCGGGACAACCCAATGCGATCGAGCAGCCCGTGGTGGAGAGCGCGGCCATGCGCCAGGTCTTCATGACGGTCGCGCGGCTCGCTCGCTCGTCGATCCCGGTGCTTTTGCAGGGGGAGACGGGCACGGGCAAGGAGGTGATCGCGCGAGCCCTGCACGAACAGAGCGCCCGGCATGCTCGTCCGATGGTATGCGTGAACTGCGGCGCCATTCCGCAGCAGCTCGTCGAGAGCACGCTGTTCGGGTACGAGCGCGGCGCGTTCACGGGGGCGGTCCAGCAGCAAAAAGGCATCTTCGAGGCTGCCGAGGGCGGCTCGGTGTTCCTCGACGAGGTCGGCGAGCTGCCGCTCGCGGCGCAGGCGGCGCTCCTGCGCGTGCTCGAAACGAGGCGCGTGGCGCGGGTGGGCTCGACGAAGGAAATCGACGTCGACGTGCGGCTCATCGCGGCGACGCACCGGGATCTCGAAGCGATGGCCGCGTCCGGCAGCTTTCGATTGGATCTCCTGTTCCGCTTGAACACGATGACGCTGGACATTCCGCCGCTCCGGGAGCGCGTGGAGGAAATCGAGCCGCTCGCGATGCGCTTCTTGCAGCTCGCCAACCAGGCGAACGAGCGCCGGATCCAGCGCATCCAGCCCGACGCGCTCGCCCTTTTGCGGAGTTATCCGTGGTCGGGCAACGTGAGGGAGCTGCGCAATGCGATCGAGCGGGCCGTGGTCATCGCGGAGGGGGATTCGATCTCGGTGCACGACCTGCCCGAGCGCGTGCGCGCGCAGGGGCGGATCGGCTCGCATGCGGCGAAGGAGGTGCTCGTCGCGTCCGCGGAGCCCGCCCCGGCGAACGACGCAGGCGGGCTCCGCGCACGAATGCAAAGTTATGAGGCGCAGGCCATCGTGGAGGCGCTCCGCGCGTCGCAGTGGAACCAGACGGAGGCGGCGCGCAAGCTCGAAATGCCACTGCGGACCCTGGTGCACCGCATGAAGGTGCTCGGCATCAAAAAGCTCGGGTTCGGGACGGCCGAGCCGCCCTCGCAATCGCACCCGTCCGACGAGGGCGGAAGCGACGACGAGCCGGACGAGTGAACCCGGGCGAGCGCGCGGCGTGGGGGGCGTTCTCGAGCGCCCGCCGCGTCGCGCTGCGCTTGGTCGGGAGCTCGACGATGAACGTCGCGCCTTGTCCGGGCTCGCTCTCGACGCGGATCGACCCGCCGTGCGCCTCCGCGGCCGCGCGCGCGATGTAAAGACCGAGGCCGAGGCCGCCGAAGCGCGAAGGCGAGACGGCTCGTTCGAATCGCTCGAAAATGCGCGCTTGGTCCTCCTCGGCGATTCCGATCCCGTGATCCTGCACGACGAGCCGGGCTCCGCCCTCCACCTCCGCGACCTCGATGGCCACGGGCCTGCCTTCGCCATACACGAGCGCATTGCGGACGAGGTGCAGGACGAGCTGCTCGACCAGCATGCGGTCCCATTGTCCGCGAGGCGTGCCGGAGACGCGGATCGTGACGAGCGCGCGGGCGTCCGGGCGCTGCGCCACACGGTCGACGATATCGCCGACGAGCGCGCCCAGATCGACGTCCTCGCAGGCGATCGGGAGCTCGCTCGCCACGATTTGCGTGGCGTGCAGGAGCTCGTCGCAGAGGAGCGCCAGGCGCCCGAGCTGGCGGTCGAAGGTCTCCACCATGCTCGGAATGCGCGCCGGGACCTCCTCGGGGTGCTGCGAGAGGAGGCGACGAATGTTCTGCGCCTGAAGCCGGAGCGCGGTGACCGGGGTCAAGAGCTCGTGGGAGGCGAGCGAGATGAACTCGTCACACGGCGCCCGCATGCAAGGCGGATTTTGTCGTGCCTCGACGGGGGAGCCGGATCGGGCAGCGAGGGCGGGGGAGGGATGCCGAGCACACATGGTTGGACTCCTCGTCGGTTTTCCCTTGAGCATCGACCGTGCCACGACACGCGCCCCCTTCTTTCGCCGGATCCGCGCGTAGATCGCCATTTCATCGGGGCCGCTCGCTCGCCATTGCCTTGCGTGGTCAGGCAAGAAGCGTCAGACGCGGCCGCCCGTTCGCCGCGACGCGCGGGCAATGACGAACGCCTCTGGTTCGATGGGGACATCCACTTGTCCGTCTCCACCGGCCCCCGAACCGAGCATCGGTTTGTCCCTCCCGATTCACGCTCACCTCATTGCGCAGACCGATCGCGCGTATACCGGTACGTTCAGCGCGGGCGTCATCGTGGGGATTCCCTTGCCGCGCTGAACCGAGCGGCTGCTCGCGCCGCTCCTCGGGTGTCCGGACGCCTTGCGTGTCCTCGGACCGGCGCGGGTTATACCACCAAGGGGCGCGGCCTATACTGCAGACATGTCCAGAGGGCAGGACGAGCCCGCGACGCTCGGCCCCTACCATGTCCGAGGCATCCTTGGGCGCGGGGGAATGGGGATCGTCTACTGGGGCGAGCACCGGGACACGGGGCAAGAGGTCGCCATCAAGACCGTCGAGGCCGCCTTTGGGCAGGAGATCGCCAGCATTCGACGCGAAATCCACGCTCTCGGACGCCTCCGGCATCCCAGCATCGTCCAGATCCTCGCCCAGGGCGTCGACGACGGGCGGCCGTGGTATGCCATGGAGCTGCTCCGCGGACGCACGTTGCGCGCGCTCATCGAGGCGCGGCGCCCCGGCGAGCCCCTCTCGCCCGAGGAGCTCACGACGATCTGCAGCGTCATGCGCCGCCTCTGCGAGGCGCTGTCGTGCCTGCACGGCGCCGAGTTCGTCCACCGCGACCTCAAGCCGGAGAACATTTTCCTTCGGGACGACGGCACGCCCGTTCTCGTGGATTTCGGTATCGCCGCGAGGTTTTCCGGGACGAGCGGGCGCGACGCGCTCGAAATGGGCGTGGTGACGGGCAGCCCGCCTTATATGTCGCCCGAGCAGATCCGCGGCGATCTGGTGGACGCGCGAAGTGACCTTTATGCGCTCGGCTGCATCGTCTACGAATGCCTGACCGGTCGGCCGCCCTTCGAGGGGCACACGCCCCGCGACGTGATCGGAAAGCACCTCAGCGAGGCGCCCGCGCCGCCGTCGGCAAGCGTGTCCGGCATTCCCGCGGCACTCGATCGGCTGGTCCTCGATCTGCTCGCCAAACGACCACAGGATCGAATGGGTTATGCCGAGGACGTGGCGGCCGCGCTCGCTGCCTTCGCGCCGGCCGAGCCCACGCCGCGGTGCTGGGGGGAGCCTTATCTGTATCGACCGAGCTTCATCGGCCGGCACGACGTCGTCTTGAAGCTGCAACGGCACCTCGGCGCAGCGCGGCGCGGGGAGGGGCAGTGCGTGTTCATCGGCGGCGAGAGCGGCATTGGCAAGACACGCCTCGTCGCCCAGCTCGCCGGTCTCGCCATGCGAGCGGGGTTCACGGTGGTGACCGGCGAATGCGTCGCACTCGGCGCGCACGGGGCCGGCGCAGCGCCGCTCCATCCGTTACGCCCGCTGCTCCTCGTCATCGCCGACCATTGCCGCCGCGCAGGTCCCGAGGCGGCGGCGCGCATCCTCGGCGATCGCGCGTCCATGCTCGCGGCCTACGAGCCTGCTCTCGCCATGCTCGCGCCGGAGGCGCCGGCGGCCGAGCCCCTGTCCGCGCTGCCTTCGGCGACGGCCCGGCAGCGGGTCGTCGCGGGCTTGACCGAGACGCTGCTCGCGTTCGCCGAGACCGAGCCGTTGCTTCTGGCGATCGACGATCTGCAATGGGCGGACGAGCTCTCCCTGCGATTTCTGCGGGACCTCGTGTTTCGTCCGCTCGCGGGCCAGCGCATGCTCGTGGTGGGGACGTACCGCACGGACGAGGTGAGCGACACGCTCGCGGGCCTGCTCGCCGCGCCCCGAGCGAGCCGCGTCGAGCTCAGCGCCCTCGACGCGGCGAGCACGCGGCAGGTCGCGCGCGACATGCTCGCATTGCCGGATTTGCCCCAGGTTTTCCTCGATTTCGTGGCCGAGGCCTCCGACGGAAACCCGTTTTTCCTGGCCGAATATTTGCGCACGGCTCTGTCCGAAGGGCTCTTGTACCGGGACGCGGGCGGTATCTTCCGTGTCGCCGCGAAGGGCCAGGATCCGAGCGCCGTGCGTGCCGCGCTCGGGTTGCCGCGCTCGCTCGCGGGCCTCATCGAGCGGCACCTCGCCGGCCTCGACGCGCCGAGCCGCTGGCTCGCCCATTTATCGGCGACGCTCGGACGCGAGGTGGACGAGGAGGTCCTGCGCCGCGCCGCGGATCTGCCCGAGTCGACATTGATGGATGCGCTCGGCAGCCTGCGGCGCGCGTACGTGCTCGAGGACGGAGGCGGGGGCCGGCTCCGGTTCCTGCACGAAAAACTCCGCGAGCGCGCTTATGCCGAGATCCCCGAGGACGAGCGGAGGGACGTGCATGCGCGCGTGGGGCGAGCGCTGGAGGAGGTTTTTCCGGGCGACCAGCGAGGAGAGCACGTCGAGGCGCTCGCGTACCATTATCAGCGGAGTGGCCACATCGAAAAGGCGGCGCAATATGCCGAGGAGGCCGCGGCGAAGGCCGCGCGCGCGTACGCGCTCGACGATGCGCGGCGGCGCTACGGCGACGCGCTCGCCCTGATGGAACAACTTCCCCAGACGGAGGACGTGTCGAGGCGCCGCGTGAAGGTCACGGTGCGCTGGGCCGAGGCGTGCCTGTACGAGCCGTCGCCGCGGCAGATCGAGGTGCTCGCGGAGGCCCGGGAGATCGCGGCACGGATCGGGGATGCGAACGGGGTCGTGCGTTGCGATTACTGGGCAGGCTGGATCGCCTACGCGCTCGGTGATCATGCGGGGGCCATCCGGGTCTCGGAGCGCGCGCTCGACGAGGCGCGCGCGCTCGGCGACCACAAGCTGCATTACCAGCTCGTGCTGAACCTGGGCCAGAATTACGCCGCGGCAGGCGCCTACGACGAGGCCCTCGCGTACATCCACCAGGGCATTTCGATGAAGGAGCAATCCCCCTGGGGCGGGCGGACCGCGGGGTGCGCGTACGGCTACGGATACCTGGGCATGATTCACGGCGACCGCGGCGAATTCGCGGAGGCGCACGCCCACCTCGATACCGCGCTCGCCATCGCGGCCGAGCTCGGGCGCCGCTCGCTCGAGGGCTCGGTGCTCGTGCAGCGCGCGATGGTCGAAGGGTGGCAGGGTGCGTTCGACGCGTGCTCCGCGACGGCGGAGCGCGCGCGGCAGCTCGCCGCGGTTCTGGGCGCACCTTACGTCGCGACCATGAGCAAGACCGCCGAGGGGCTTTCGCTGTTCTCGCTCGGCAAGCGAGAGGAGGGGCTCGCGCTCCTGCGGGAAGCGGTGCAATGGATCGAGGCCACAGGGACGCGGCTCAGCGTCTCGTGGAGCTACGGCGCGCTGGCCGAAGCGCTCGCGCTTGCGGGGCAGACCGAGGAGGCAGCGGCCTCCGCGCGCGCCGCGCTCGCGCGGGCGGAGGCGGGGGATCGCATCGGTCTTTCGACGGCGCACCGGGCGCTCGCGCTCACGGCGCGCGGAGACGCGGCGCGCGAGCATATCGATGCGGCTCTCGAGACGGCGCGCCAGAAAAAATCCCCGCGCGAGGAGGCGCTCGCCCACCTCTGCGCGGCCAGGGTTTTTCGGGACGAAGGGGCGACCGCGACGGCGCGCGAGGAAGCGGACGCGGCGGTGGCCGCATTCGAGGCCATGGGAATGGTCGGGTTCGTGATCGAGGCGCGCGCGCTCCTCGCTTCGGCCGCCCTTTCGGGGAGCACGCGCGCCGCGTAGAGGTGGTCAGAGCCTCGATAGGAGCAGCGGGGCTGCGATCTCGGCCATCAGCGGACCCGCTAGAAATCGACCGATGCAGGCGTGTGAGCCGTAGCCGAAGAGCAGCGAGTGTTCGTCCGGGCGGCCCGGCTGGAACACGTCGGGCTCTTCGAGCGCCTCGTCGTCGGCCATTGCCGAGGCGAGCGAGAGGATGACCCGGCTGCCCTTCGCAATACGGGTCGCGCGGGGTGTGCCCGCAGCGAGCTCGTAATCGGTGAGCGCGGTCCTGTAGAGCAGCGACGGATAGGGGTCGAAGCGAGCGGCTTCGAGCAGGATGTCCGTCAGCCGGTCCATGTCCCGCTTCTTCGCGGCCTCGCGCGCCTTCTTGCAGGCCTCGGGCGCGCCTTGGAGGTACGTGAGGGCATGCAGGAGGGTCATCGCGGTCGGGACCATCGTCCCGGAAACGATCCCGCCCAGGATTTGACGGATGGTCATGCGGTCGAGCCCGTGCGTGGTGGAGAGCGCGAGGAGCCGGCCGAGCACGTCGTCCCCCGCGAGTTTTCCACTCGCGATCGAGAGCTCCCGCGCGCGCAGGAGCTCTTCGAGGTAATGCTGGTATGCAATGCCGGCCGCAGCGCCGGAGGCTGCACGCTCGTCGCTGGGCAGTGGGAAAAAGATGTAGGCCGACGCCACGCTCAGCCAACGGAAAAGGTCCTCGTCGGAAGGTCCGGGCACGCCGAAGTATTCACCGGCGGTACGCACCACCGAGGCGATGACGACCTGCGGAAGAAGGTCCGGCGCGCCGTTCGCGCGTCTCTCGAGGAGACCGAAGACGACGGGCGTGACGAAGCGTGCCCGCTCGAGAAGCCTCGGCAGGTCCCGAGGCCGGACGACGAGGCGCGCGAGGGATGCCTCGCGCTTGTGGCGTTCGCCGTCGAAGCCCAGGAAAAACGGGCCCACGGTGGCCGCCATGCGAGCCCCGTATTCCTGGGCCGAGAAGACCTCGGGTTTGGCGAGGACCTCCTGCACGTCCCGGAACCGCGACACGAGCACGCCGTGCGGGGTCTCGAAAATGGGCTGCTCCTTTCGCAGCGCAGCCCAGTTCTCCGCGGTGTCGCAGAAGGGCCTCCGCGCGGTCACCGGATCCAGGAGACAGGCCTCGACGCAGTCCCTCTTGTCCTCGTCGTTTTGCGCGAGCGCGTACTTCTGCAGGAACTTTTCGATTGCATCAGGCTGGGGTTTCTCCTCGTTCGTGATGTACCGGAGCGCTTCGATGCCCGGCACGAAGAAATACGCGCCTCCGCGCACCCGGACGAAGCTCGGTAGCCCGCAGAGGGTGTGGACCGAGGCGAGCTCACCGTTCGGGCCGGCTGCGGGCACGGTATACGTCCCCTGCGGGAAGGGAGAGCCGGCGACGGGATCGTGGACGGTGCTGGGCTCGCCGCTGACGTTTCCGTTGTTCAGCCATTGCTGCACGATCTCGAACTGAAGCGAGAGCGAGGCAGAGTAGGCGATGAACATGAGCCCGCGATCCACGTGGTCCTCGTCCTTTCCTTCCGGCAGCGGCGGGCCGTACGCCATCCCGCGGCGGATGAGCCGGTGCGAGCGGACGGCGGTGCGCCTCGCAACGGGCAGGGCGTCACGCGGATTCACGCGACGGATGTGGGCGCCGAACGGGCAGCGGAGCCCCTGCGGATCCTGCTCTTGATAGCCGAAATTGTCGCGCCGCTCGACTGGCATGTCGGGTTCGTCCTTGTCGGGGGCGAGCACGAGCGGCACGCCGCTCCGCCACCGGCCCATGAGCTTCGCGGCGACGAGCTCCTCGTCCATTCCGAGAATGGCCGCGTTTTTCGCGACGAAGCGGCGGAATCCGGGGACGTCCTGGCGCAACTTGCGGAGCGCGAGGTACGTGCCATTGCGGCGCAGCGCCCTCGGGTTCGGCCGAGCGGCGACGGCGCCGAAATCGTCGGGGTGATCGAGCAGGAACGCGCCGGGTTCGAGCGCGCGCCCCGGTGGTGCGTCCGTCCCGTCGCCGACGATACTGGGATTGCTGCCGCCGTCGGCGAACCCGAAATGCTCCCGCCCTCCCTCGAGCGACGCCGCCGTCTGCACGTGGAGGACGCGCACCCGAGCCGTTTCGGCCTCGGTGCGCAGTTCGCTTGCGCGCGCATCCGCCTCGGCATCGCTGCGCGCATAGACGATTGCCATCGCGTGCAAGGCCGGCGCGCCGGGGGGCAGGAGATCCCAGCGCTCGGGCGCGTCCTCGCCGACGTCGCCGAGGAACGCCGCGCGCTGCACCATTCCCTCGCGAAATTCCTCCGGGAAGCTCTCGAGCTCCTCGGCGGAGAGCCCCAGCGCCGCGAGCCCGTCGAACGTGAACGCGAGGTTCAGCGTGGAAGGCGGCCCCGGCGGCCTGGTGCGGGCCGTCGTGACTTCCGGGATCTTCGTGGCGATGAAGCGGCGCCCGGCAGGGACGTCCTCGAAATGCAGGAACAGGAAGCGCGCGTGGCGCATGTTGAATGTTTTGCCGTAGGAGAGCAGGAGGTGGCCCTGCACGTCCTCGAACTCGATCATGGAAGCTTTGTTCGTGCTCATGATTTCTCCCCCTGCAATGTCGCCATGACTTGTTCGAAATTACGCTCGATGGGCTCGATCTCGGCCGGAGCGAAGAGCCTCTGGTCCTTGAGGTCCTGGATGTTCGCGCGAACGCTGCCCGCGATCGACCGGAGGAAGCGGCTCTCCGCTACCTCGTCGATGCCGGAGAGCCGTGCGATCCCACGCTCGAGCTCGGCGAACAGCGAGACGATGTCGCCGCCGCAGCGAGCCTTGCGCCGAAATTCTTCGAATTGCGCGTGGAGCGCCTTCCACCACCGGATGTCGACGACGGTGACGCCCGGGTTCGCCTCGTAAAACCGGTCGGCCTGCACCATGTGCTGCTTCACCCACGCGACGAACGGCTCGAACTGCGCGGCTCCAGGGTATCCCTCACAATGCATCCAGATGAGGTCGAGGCCCCAGGCCATGCGGACCGAGAAGTCTTTGAGGTACGGCTCGAGCTCGCCCACGAACATCGAGACGAACAGGAGCCGCCGGCCGCCGTCGATGATGGACCACTGGCCGAAATGCACGGAATCGATGAGGTCGAGCACGCTCGGCCCCGTGTCCTTGCCGTCCGAGGACCCGTCGAGGACCACCTGGAGGCGATCGACGTACCGGAGCGCGGGGAGCGAAGGCACGAATCCCTGCAGGATCGGCGTGATCAGCACGAGCGATCGCACACGCGTCGCCGGAGCAATGGATTCCAATTCACGCATGATGTCTCCTTGTTCGTACGGGCAGATCGTCGCGGAAACTCACACCTCGGGCGTGAACCGCAGCTTCCCCGCCGGGCTGAGCTTGCGCTCGGCGAAGAAGAACTCGTCGGTCGGGTGGTGCTTTTGCCACGTCTCCTGAAGCTCGGACCATCGGGCCATCAGATCGACGAGCGCGTCCATCCGCGCCTTGGCGTGGTGAAACCATTCGTCCTCGGCGGGGCTCACGGAGCCGTACCAGGGTTTGTCGCTGCGATAGGCTTCTTGCTCCTGTTCGAGGAGATCGTGGAGCGCCTGCCTCAGGCCGTTCGTGGTAAAACTCTTGCAGAGGCGCCCCAGCTCGATTTCCATGCGGGACATCAAAAGCACCGTGCGTACCCATCGATGCTGCGGGAAGTCAAATCGTTCGAGGAAGAGCCGCGCCGCGGTGTCGCCTTTTTCGACGAGCTTGTCGATGGTCTCGACGTTCATGTCCAGGTTGAGCCCTCCTTCGTGTTTTTCGAGGTAGACCTGGGCGACTCGCTCGCGGTAGCCGGGTAGCGCGGCCTGGCTATCGTCCCGAAAGCTCTGCGCCAGCTCGAAGACCGCCCATAAAAAATCCTTCATGTCGGTGATCTCGCGGAACGTGGGGCTCGACGAGTGTCCGTCGCGCGGCTCGGGCAAGGAGACGTCGTCCCCCGGCGCGTGGTAGCCCTCCTTCGCACGCGGCGCCTTCTCCCGCAGGTTGATTCCGAAGGTCGGAAAGCGGGGGAACCAGCTATCGAAGAAGTGGATCGGGAAGTTGATCCCAATACCACCGTCGCTGAACCAGTGGCGCCGGAGCTCCCCCGATTCCTCGACGGTATACAGCGGCACCGCGCAAAGCAGCACAGGAAAACTGAGGCTCATCCGCATCGCCACGAGCACGGGCATGTGCTCGTCCATCGGGAAGACGTGATAGCCCGGCGGGAGCGCGGCGCTCTCGTGCGGAGGCGCGACGCTCACCAGGAAGCGGACCACGCTTTCGGGGAAGAGGCGCCGCATCTCGTTTTCCTCGAAGACGAACGAGCGGTCTTTCTTGAGCGTGCCGTCGAGCTCCTCCTCGGGCACCGCGCGCGGCTGCCGGACGTTGAGGTCGGAGGTGACCACCTTGAAATGAATGCCTCTCGCATGAAGCATTCCCACGGTGAGGGGGCGATCGTAGGGCAGGCCGGCCATCTCCTGGAGGCCCTCGTGCATCCATTCGGTGAGGGGGACCTGGTCATGGCGCGAGCCGTCGTCGATCGAGCCCGTGCATAAGCCGAACAGGCTCGTGCCCTCGTCGTCGTGGACGTGCCGGAGGCACGCGAGGAGCGTCCCCACGATTCCACCGAGATAGGCGAAAGAGACGAGGAAGACCCCGCAGAGGGACAACCCGAGGAGCAGGGGGAGCCACGAGAGCTCGTTCGCGACCGCCATCGTGAAGAGCGCCGCGGACGGGACCACGACCGCGAGGGAGACGAGGGCGCCCATGCGAGCGCCGCACCGCCGACCCCGCGTGTAGCCTTGGCCGGGGCAGGCCGCGCAGACGGAATCGATACCCGACTTGCGCACCTCGGTGAACAGGCGCCGAGCGGGGTGGGGCGAGCGTCTTTCCTCTCCGTTCTGCCGTTTTTGATCACGCAGCCGTTTCGTGAGGAGGAGCATTTCGAAGATGGGGCGAGCCTGCGGTGTCGGCTGGAAAAGGCCCATCAAAAAACCCTGCCGGTCGAGGTCCTCTTGCATGCGCTCGAACCGAGCGAAGCCACCACCATCGGCTCGGCCATACTCGGCCGCAGCGGCGGCCGCGGCCGCGATGGCGCCGGCCGAGGCGCCGCCAATGCAACGAAAACGACGCTTCTTGGCGAGACGGAGGACCGCTGATGGATACACCACGCCGCTGGTGATGCCGCCCTTCATCACGAGGTCACACCGGGCGCGGTCTTCGTCCGGAACGCGCCGGTAGACCTCGTTGTGATCGCCGCTCGTTCGATCATTCATACCTTTACCCCCACGCCTCACGCCGAAGGTGCAACCGTGAGGCCACGCGCGCGCCGCCGAGCGCCCCGGCGGCCGCAGCGCGTTTACCATCGCAGAAAAAAACGCGGATCAGCGCCGATCCCGTGATGCTACGGTTCGGCTGGTGTTGGGGGAGGGACGGGGAGAGGGGTGCCGAGCCTTGCGCGATCAGGCAAGGCGGAGAGCCGACGTGCGGGCCCAGAAGTCCCGCAGGATCCGGGGCACCTCGACGTGCCCGAACGAGCCGCTGCGCTCGAGCACGTGAAATTCGGCCGAGGGTGCGAACGCCAGGAAGTGGCGCGGAAGGGCGGGATGGAGCGCCCGAGGCTCCGCGGCCGCGGCGGCCTTTTCCGTGCTCATGATGGCGCTCCTCGTGAATCGTCGAGCTCCAGCTGCCGCTCTTTGTCGCGGATCTTGTGATAATCGGACAGCACCTGGGCGCGGTCCGCGTGCGCGAGGACCACGAAGCCGGGGTCCAGGCTGCCGAAGAGATCCCTCGTGGGCTGCAATCGATCGCCGTTCCGGAAGCGGATCACCGAGAAATAATGGCTCGGAAGCGCCTCGACGTCGGCGAAGATCTCCGCATTCCGCACGATCCCCGGCGTCCGGACGATCAGGAACACCACGAGGACGTGCGATTGCAGGCCGAAGCCTTCGCGGACGTGCCCGAGTCGGGCGAAATATCGCACGGTCCGGTCCACCTGGCTGTCGCCGGTCGCGACGCGGCAAAACCTCGGCTGGCCGCCGCCGTGCGGGCGCGCGCCGATCTCGATGAGCCGCGGTCCCTCGCGGGTGAGCATCAGCTCCACATGCGCCGCGCCGAACCGGATCCCGACCGCGTCGAGGACGCCACGCGTGTAGCCGATCAAGCGCTCGATCCCCGGGGTTTTAGGGGACAACCATTCCATGCGCTCGTGCACCGCCATGTGCGGGCCGTTGTCCACCTTGTGGTAGCGGCACACGTCGGTGACGGTGTGTTTGCCCTCGTAGGTGAACGTGTCCACCACGTATTCGGTGCCGTTCACGTGTTCCTGCACGACGAGCCGATCATTGACGATGCCGAGGCGGTTCGGACGACCGAGCATCGAATGAAACACCTCCCGCCAGTCTTCGCCGCGAGGGACGCGGGTCACGTCGTCCCTGCTGGCGCTCTTCGGCGGCTTGATCACGAGGTCCCGGCCGGCGAGGTTCGAGCGGCAGAGCCATGCCTCGACCTCGTCGGCGTCGCTCGTGCAGAGCTGGCGGATGATGGGCAAGCCGGCCCGGGCCACGGCCGCGGCCATGTCGCCTTTGTGGCGGCGCGCGCTCGCCTTCTCGGGGTCGTTGGCCACGTCCGGGACCACCCGGGGCGCGAGCGCGTCCGCGAGTTCCACGCCCGATTCGGAGCCCGGCAGCACGCACCGGGGGCGCAAGGCACGCAGACGCTCCACCAAGGGCTCGAGGTCCTCGGTCGCGGTGAGGATCGTCTCGAAATGCTCCGGTCTGTAGGAGGCGGCGTAAGCGGCCGGCGGCGAGGGGCTGGAGACGACCGCCACGACCGGGACGCCGGCCGCCGCGAATGCAGGCGCAAAGAGGGCGCCCGAGGAATAGGGGTCGACGATCACGGCCGGCCCATTCGGGTTACTTCGAGGCATGGTTCTCCTTCACGCAGGCGAGCCGGGCCGCCCGGCTGCAGTATCTGGCCCACGCGTCCTCGACCTGCGGACAGAGCCCTCGCGCGCGGACGGCGGAATGCACGAGGCCGGGTTCGATCACGAGGTCGACGTCGATGCGGTGCTCGCGGAGGCAGCGGGCGTAGGCTTCCGCGTCCACGCGTAGCGAATCGAGCTCCGCGCCCATCAGATATGCAGGCGGCAGGCCGTCGAAGGTCCCGCGAAGAAGCGGGGACACGTACGGATGCGCGACCTGCCAGGGATCGGGCGCGTAGCAGGCCGTGTAGTACTCATTTTCGCGGCCCGTGAGCAACTGGACGTCGGCGCCGCGGCGCCAGCGGGTGAGGTCGAGGACCGGGCTGATGAGGGCCTGGCCGCACAGTTTGGGGCCGCCACGGTCGCGGGCCATCAAGGCCACGGCGACGGCCATGTTCGCGCCCGAGCTGTCGCCGGCAATGACGATCCGGTCGGGATCGATGCCGAGCCGCGCGGCCTCGACGACGATGCCGCAAAGGGCGCCGTAGCAGTCCTCGAGGGCCGCCGGGAAGGGGTGCTCGGGTGCCAGGCGAAAATCGGGCGCAATGGTGACGAGCCCCGATCGGCAGGCGAGCTCGGCGACGACGGTGTTGTGCGTCTCCAGCGAGCCGACGACGAACCCGCCGCCGCGAATGTAGACGAGCAGGCCGCGTCCCACCGGGGAGCGCGGGCGATACACGCGAATCGACAGGCGCCGCCGCCCGTGGGCGACCACGTCGTCGGTGATGATCACGTCCGGCGGCAGCTCGTACGGGAACTCGAGGGTGAGCCCGAGATAGAGGGCACGCTGCTCCGCGAGGGGGCGCGTGTAGAAATCGGGGGGCATGGCCCGGTTGTATCGGTCGATGAAGGTTTGGAGGCCAGCGGCGAGAGGCATTCAATCCTCCTCGGGGGCGCTCGGAGCGCCGGTGGGGGTCGAAGGGCAGGGGGGAGAGGACGCGGCGACGCGCGGTGGCCCAGCGCTGAACCGGGCCATCGCGAATGCCGCAGCGGAGCAGGGCAAGTGCGGGGGGCGAGGCAGGTGTCCTTGGCCTGCGTATTCGTGCGATTGCTATTGCCTGCCTCCCGCGGCTTTCGGGGACTCCTCCGGGCGCAGCTTGATCGCGCGCGCGGCTACCTCGGCGCCGGCGGCGCACTCCGCCGTTGTTTTTCCGGCCGTAACGACGTACGCGTATCGGCTGGTGACGTGCCCGGCCGGCGGCAATTCGAGGCGCTGCCCGGGCGCCGCGAGGGCGGCTGCGACGTTCACGGAGGCCGGCAGCGCGGCCTTGTCCATGTCCACGGCGCCTACGACCGTGTCCTCTGCCGGATAGAGGAAATGCACGGACGCGACCCGCAGCCGGATCGGCATGGCGCGCGGCGGGCGGCCACAAGCCACGTCCACCGCGACCTGCCCCGGGTCGATGCCGGACGCGACCCAGCCGACGTAGGGAATGAGGTCGTCGCCCAGGCGGGCGTTGATTTCGATCACCTTGGGGCCGGCGTCGGTCAGGCGGAGCTCGGTATGCGTAATCCCGGTCCGGAAGCCGACGGCCCGGTGTGCCGCGTCGAGCACACCGAGCAAGGCCGGGTCGAGGAGCAGCGGATCGGCCGCGTTCACGACATGCCCGATTTCCTCGAAATGCGGAGGGAAGCCGAGGATCTTGCGCGCCACGAAGAGCGGGATCGGCCGGCCGTTCACCCACGCGGCGTCCACGCTGATCTCCGGCCCTTCGAGGTATTCCTCGACGAGCACGCTCGCATCGTCATGGGGTACGCCGTCCTCGGTCGACGTCCGGGCATGGTGATAGGCCGCGGCGAGTTCGTCCGGGCCCTCGACGCGGCTCACGCCGATGCTCGCGCCGAGCGCGCGCGGCTTGACCACGACCGGATACCCAATCCGAAAGGCCGTCGCGGTCGCCTCCTCGACGGAGGAAACCAGCTTGGAGATCGCTTGCGGCACGGAGGCCGCGGCCAATGCGCTGCGGGTCTGGTGTTTGTCGCGGCACCGGGCGACCGCGACCGGGTCGGTGCCCGGCACGCCGAGCGCCTCGGCGACGCGGGCCGCGTGCACCATGCGGATCTCGTCCCAGCAGATGACGCCGTCGATCGGGACCATGGCCGCGACCGCGCGGGCGGCGGTGATCATGGCCTCCGCGTCGAGCGTGTCGACAATCTTGGAATCGGTGATGTACGACCGTTCCCAGGAGGGCTCCCGGTCGAGGAAGAGAACCACCCGCGCGGCCTGCGAGATCATCCGCAAGAGATATTCGCGGTAAAGGTGATACCCGCTGCTCACGAGGAGGACGGTGGGCCGGCCGCTCGGGTCGGCATTCGGATGGGCCTCGAGCATCGTGATCTCCTTGTTTTCTCGTTGGAGTCTGGCCCCTCGGCGCCCGCGTACTCAAGCGTCGTGCCACCGGGCCCCGCTCCCCGTTCGGGCCACGATCCGGCACGTTTGTCGATCCATGATCGGCCGAACGAACCCCGCCTGCTTGCATGATCGAGCAAGTTCCTGCAAGGCCACGCAAAACGATGGAATGCTCGGGCTCGGCAGGCGCGCGGGGTGGCGGCGCGGGCGATGGCGGCGCGGGCAGCCCTGAAAGCCGCGAATCGTGTCTGGCATACGAAATGCTGTGAGGGGGCTCTCGGCACACCGCCCTAAGGAGACACCTCGTGAAGTTGTATGACGGAATGAGCGCAGAGGACCCTACGCCCGCGTCCGATACGGGTCTGCAATCGAGCCCGGAGCACCGGCGAGCCCCCCGCGCGAAGCTACGCGTGGTGGCCGATCGGGCGCGCGCACGCGCCCTCGTCGAGGAGGGCCATCGCCTCGCCGCGAGCTTTCAACTGGAGCGGGCCCTCGAGCGATTCGAGGAGGCCTCGACGCTCGACGCCGACAACGAGGCCATCGTTCTGACGATGAACGGGCTCCTGCGCAAGCTCGTTCCACGCTGGTATTTCGCGATGCTGAACGATCACGAGCGAAACCAGGCTTTCGAGCGCGCGCTCGAGATCGCCATTGGAGGCTCGCCGTGCACGGTGCTCGACGTGGGCTCCGGGACGGGGCTGCTCGCCATGATGGCGGCCCGCGCGGGGGCCGGGGCCGTGTTCACCTGCGAGTCGGTCGTGGCGATCGCGCGATTGGCGCGGCGGATCATCGCGGAGAACAAGCTCGACCATCAAATCTCGGTCATCCCCAGGGTGTCGACCGACCTCGTTGCCGGCCGGGACATCCCCCGGCGGGCCGATTTGCTGGTGACCGAGACCTTCGATTGCGGTCTGCTCGGCGAAGGGATCTTGCCCATCGTCCGCCACGCGCGGGAAAAACTCCTGCGACCGGAGGCGAAGGTCATCCCGGGGCGGGCGAAGGTCTGCTTCCAGCTCCTCGAGAGCGACGCCGTCCACCGCAACAACTTCGCCTTCGAGGTGGGCGGCTTCGACGTGAGCCTGTTCAATCAGGTCTCGACGAAGACATATTTTCCGGTGCGCCTGCGCGCGCACCCGCATGCCTTCCTGAGCCCTGCCGCGGAGGCGTTCGAATTCGACTTCGAGCGAGGCCCCCTGGATCCGCGCACATGCACCGTATCCGTCACGACGAAGCAGCGCGGCCGCGTCCACGGCATCGCGTTCTGGTTCGAGCTCGATCTCGGCGGCGGGGTCGTGCTGACGAACGCCCCGACAAACCACCAGAGCCACTGGATGCAGGCCGTCCAGTGCTTCGAGACGCCGCTCGACGTCGAGCGCAACCAGGTCGTGACCGTCACGTGCAAGCACGACGACACGAGCATCCGCTTCTCGCTCGCCTGATCCACCACCGATCCCCCACGGAATGACGATGCAGCACAAGAAACGCTCCCTCTCGGACGAGCGCTCGAGGAACCCGGCCGTCGACGATTACGATTTTTTCGCTCGGTGCCTGCAGGCGTACGGCGAGAGCGACCTCTACGCCGACATCGAGACCTGGCGCATCGAGGACAACCCGTACCGGCGCCCGCTGCGGCCGCACGTGTTCAAGGACCTGAACTTCCAGAAGCCGCTCGCCCGTGAGGAGCTGCTCACCTCCGCCAGCCTGACCGCGTGTCGCACGCTGCTCACCATTTACGAGAGCGACTTCGTCCTGCTCCCGCGACGCGACCTCGCGTCGAAGCGCGCCGATATGGACGAATTCTACGGGCGGCGCGCGCAGGTCCTCGGCGCCATCGTGCGCCCGTGGCTGGAGTCGTATCTGTTCGGCTTCCTCGATGACGCGATCTCGACCTCCGGCCGCTGGACGCTCTCCTCCATGAGCGAGTATTTCGAGAGCTTCATCGCCGAGGAGCGGCGGCGGTCCGATGGCTCGATGGCCACTGCCATCCTCACCTCGGAGTACCCGCAGCATGCGGCCCGGACGTGCCTCGTCCAGCTCGCGAGCGATTTTCTCCTCGAATCGTCCGCGATGGGGCGGAACGTGGGCGGCAGCTACGGGCCGCTCCAGTCGGAGATGTTCAAGATCCTCATCGACGAGCTCGGCTATGGTGTCCATCGGACCCGGCACAGCTCGCTCTACGAGGGCACCATGGAGAGCGTCGGCCTCGCCTCGACGCCGCACACCTACTGGCAGTTTTACCTGACGTCGTCGCTCCTCCTGAACAACTATTACAATTATGTGTGCCGCAATCACGGCCGGTTTTTCCGCTACATCGGGGCTCTCTTCCAGGCCGAGACCACCTTCATCGAGATGTGCCGCCGCATGGCCGACACGCTGCGCAAGGTCTTCGGCCCGGGCGTCGATGTCCGTTACTTCCAGGAGCACGCCCATATCAATCAGCATCGCAGCCGGATGGTCTTCGACAGGATGATCCTGCCGGCCGTGGAGATGTTCGGGGAGGGGATCATCCCGGACATCGTGCGCGGCTTCGAGGAGGGCAAGCTCCTCGCCGGGATCGCGAAGCAGGACTACCTCGATCAGGTCGCCTGGTCCGACAGCAGCGCCCACTGGAAACTGCTGGCCCCGGCGATCCACCGAAACATCGAGCATAGCCGGGAGAAGCCGAAGGTGCAGCGGTTCATCGAGCCACGCGGCGAGCTCTCGGTGACCCACGTGCACGACGGCGACGCGCTCTGCTTCATCCAGTCCGGCATCCTGCGGTTCGTGACCGGCCACGAGCGGTCGGTGCTGCTGCACGCGGGGGAGGGGACGGTGATCCGTCGCAATCGGCTGCACGGCGCGCTCATCGAGTCCGAGGAGTGCACCTACGACATCCATTCCATTGGAGATTACGAGCAATGGCTGTCGTGATGGGCCGCTCGTCATGCGACCCGGGCGTTGACTCGATCCACCGCCTGGTGTAGGGTTTTCACATTCAGGTGGCGCCATGAAGGTCTTCCGGTAGCAACGCGGTTCTCTCGCCGGGCGGGTCCCCCCGCCGCCCGCGTTGCTCATGCCGGCGCGCTTCGTCGCCGTTCGTCCCGCGCTCACATTGCGCGAGCGAGCCGGCCTGCGTTCGACCTTCGCCCCCCGAGGACCTCATGGCGCCCTGTCTTCCGCTTGCCATCAAGCTCACCCGCCGCGCCGTCGCGCGGCGTGACCTCTTCTGCGAGCTCGTTCAGAAAATCACGAAACCTTCCCAGGCCGAGGCGGCCTTCGCGTTTCATGCATTCGCGTTCAAGGCGGACGAGCATGCATTCGCCCGCGAGCTTCTCTCCCGCCGTACCGAGCTCTGGCTCTTCCGCGCGAACCAGCGCGCCTTTTGTGGCGATTTCCTGGCCGTCGACATGTCGAACCCGCGGCGGGTGCAGCGGCGGGCGTACGTGATCGAGCTGAAGCGGGGGATGCCGGTGCGGATTGGCGGTGGGGCGGTGGGGCTACAGCTCCAGAATGCAACGGTCGCCGTGCGAACGCTCGCGCGGGAGCGTGGGTTGCTCGGGGACGAGGCCACGTGCGTCACCGTGTCGGGGGATGGGGCGGAGATCATCGGGATGTTCACGTCAGCGCGTTTGACGACGGAGTACGCGTAAGGCGTCTCTCCAAACGGCAGCGTGAAAATCGTGCTTGCGACTGGGACCACGCGCGTGAGCCTGTGTATGAAACCGCGCTCTGCTGGAGAGATCATGGCAAAGTCGACAAATTGGCCCGTTCTGTCTCGTGTATCCGATCTGTCTCCGCCGCTTTCCGGTCGACCGGCGGCAGTCGACGAGACCATCGTGGTCGCGCCTCGCGGCCAGTACGTCGCGGTCTTCGATGCCCTCCCGCCCGATGGCGAGAACGAGCGCGACGACAAGGACGCGCTCCGGGTCCGCGTCTTCTCGCATGACGGGCGCACCTTCACCGAGGTCCTCGACCACACCCCGGCGCGCATCGGCTACCGCTTCGGGGACGCCCGGCTCGGGAAGGCGGCGGTGTCGGATGCCGGCGTCGTCGCCTTCGCCGTGGGGAGCACGATCCACGTCGTCCGACCCGGCGGAAGCGCGTCGAAGATCGAGGCGCCCGGCGCGTGGTTCTTCTTCGATCCCATCACGCCCGAGCGGCTGCGCCTCATCGTGTACCGCGACGGCGGTGAGGTGATCGAGACGCACGACACGAGCACGAACACCCTCGTCGACACGCTCCGCATCGGCAACAGCGGAGGCCTCCCGCCGCAGGTCGATCCAGCGACCGGCGATGTCCTGCTCTACGACGGCTGGTACGCGCGCGAGGGCGGTGCCTTCACCCCGATCGATGGCGGCCAGAGCCCCGGCCATGTGCTCCGCGTCGGACGTGGCACGCTCCACCTCGGTCATGACGTCGAGCAACCCGGCGCCACGCAACGCCGCGGCCGCGACGGCACGGAGATCCCGGTGCCCGAGGCGTTTCAGGTCTGGCGACGCGCGGACGCCTGGCGCGCGCGTAACCCGATGCTCGCGAGCGTCGACGGTCGCTTCATCCTCGGCCGCTATGTCGGCAAGAACACGCTCTTCGACGCGGAGCGCCTCGAGCCGGAGGAGCTGCCCGTGGTGCCGCCCCAGCATACGCTGCGCGGCTCGGGGATCTGGGCGCTCCTCGACGACCACCTGGCGATCGGATCGCGCTTCGGCCTCTTCCTCGTCGACCTGCGCACGGGGCGCCCGATCGGCGACGGGCCCGTGGCGCTGCTCGGCCTCGCGCTCGCCGGCGAGCGTGTCGTCACCCTCCATGAAGACGGTGTCCGCGTCGACGGCGGCGCGCCCATCCCGGTCACGCCGACCGTCGAGCCCGTCCTCGATGGGCTCCGGATCTCGCCCGGAGGCCGCTGGGCGGCGGTGCGCTGCGGCCATGACGGCTTCCCGGTGGTGATCCTCGATCTCGCCGAGGGCCGCGAAGTGCGGCGGATCGAGCCTGCCGCGACCGTCGCGTGGATCGACGGGGATCGGCTCGCCGTCCACGGCTCCACCGGTCTGCGCGTGCTCGACGTGACGACCGGCGTGATCACGGCGCTCGGTGACCTCCCGGGCTCCGCTTGCCTCGGCAGCGACGGCGCGGGCCGCTTCTTCGTCGGCACCGACGCGACGCTTGTCGAGCGCGACGCAAGCGGCGCGGTTTTGCGCACGCTCCCGGTCCCGAAGAAGCTCAAGGGCTACACGTGGCCCTCGGAGCTCGTCGTCCACGGGAGCGAGGTCTACGCGCTCGCGAGGTGCCGCATCTTCCGCTGGGACGCGGCCGGCAACTGCGAGCGGCTCAACGCGCTCGAGAACGGCATCGGGGGCGCGAAGACCGATCCGAAGTTCTCCGACGGCCCCTTGCGCAGCGTGGCCGTGAGCCACGACGGCCGCTGGCTCGCCGTGACCGCGAAGACGAAGAGCCACGCGCTTGGTGTCGTCGTCTGCGATCGCGAGGGCACGATCGCCGCATGGACGGGCCCGATCTTCGGCCGCCGGAGCGTCCATGGCGAGCGCGCCTTCTGCGCCTTCCGCGGCAAGACGCTCGTGGTCGGCACCGAGCACGGCGACGTCGGCGTGTACGCGCTGCCTGCCTGAGAAACCGGGATCTCCCGAGGTCACGCGATTTTTCTCCAGTAGATGCCGTAAAGCGAGGTGACGTCGCCGTTGATCCGCGACGAAAGGTCGTCGTACACGCGCGTCATGAGGACGCCGTTCGGCTCGCAGAGCGCCCGCAGCCGGTGTACGACGCGTCGTGGCTGCGTCGTATAGTCGGGCGGCAGCGGGCCCAAGCCGCCGTACCGCGTGGCAATCGCGACGAGGCGAATCCCGAGCGGCCGGCAGAGCGCTTGCTCGATGGCCTCGACGATCGCGAAGCGCAACCACGGCATCTGTCTTCGCAAATAGAGTCCGTTCAAGAGGACCGCGGGCCCATCCTCGCAGAGCCCGAAGCCGCCAAACACGAACCCCTGCGCCTCCGCGACGCCCGCGCGGGGCGCGCGCACGACCTGAAAGCAGAAGGAGAGCGGGTCCTTCCAGAGCGAGAGCACCATGCGCTGGGTGCTCACATCACGCCCGTACGCATACATGGAGCTCGTGCTGTTGAAGCAGCACGGCACGCAGTCGGCGAAGCGCAAGAACGCCGCGAAATCGCGCCGTTTGTCGAGGTACCGCAGCACGAGGACGCCGCTCGATCCGAGGGGCAGCGGCCGCGCGAGCGCGGGCACGGGCGGCGCGCCCTGGACGAGCGCCTGTACGGCTTGGTCGGCGCCGGGCAAGTGTCGGCGCAGGCGCGCGATCGGGCCGACGGCGACCGGGCCGACGTCCTTCTGCAAGCGCTCCACGATGCGCTGCCAATCGTGCTCACTCCACACGGCTGCGTTGTGCCCCGGCGACACGGGGCATAACGCGGAGAGCAGTCGCAGCCGATCCGGCTCCTCGGCGAGCCCACGCACGAAGTCCTCGGGATCGCCCTGGAACAGTGCTTCGCGACGTTCGAGGATCTGGCGCACGCGCTCCTCGCCGGTCGCCGGCAGATCGGGCGTGTCCACGATCGCCAGCACCTCCGGGCCGGGAGGCGTGCCGACATCACGCGTAAAGGTCCGGACGAAGTCGGCGAGCCACGTGGAGGCACGATCGCCGAGGCGCAACATGAGGCGCGTGAACGTGCGGCCGTGCGCGCTCGCGGTGCCCGGCGGGAACAAGCCCCGAGCCTCGATTTGCGTCGCAGCCCATGGTGCCTGTCGATCCCGCGCGAAGACCTCGTACTGCTCGACGAAGATCTCCGTCGCGCGCTGGGGCGCGAGCGCGGCGAGCGCGCCGAACAGAGTTCTTCTGGTCTGCGCATGCCCGCTGCGTTCCACGGAGCGCACGAGCGCGTGTTGCAGGACGATCGTGGCCTGCTCCCCGCCGAGGTTCTGGAGGCAACGAATCCGCGATGTCGTGGCGGCACGCGCCTCCTCGCCGCCCGCGGGATCCTTGTCGAGTACGCGGCGCAGATAGGCGCGGCCCGCGTCGATCAGCGCCACGCGGCGCCGCTTGCGCATGTTCGTGAACGAGATCCCCTCGTCGTAATGGGCGCGCGCGGCGCCGAGCGCGTCGCGGAAACGTGGATCAAGACGGCAGCGATCCCAGCTCGACGTCGGGCCGAGCGCGCCGAGCGCAAAGGCTGCCTCGGGCGTGACGTGGCCGCCGACATCGAGATCCGCGAGCGTATCCCGCAGCGTGGAGGCGCTCTCGAGAAGGTCCAGGCAGTGCTCCGTGATCCGCGTGGCGTTGAGCACGTCCGCCTTCCACCAGCGCACCTCGTGTGGCTCTCCTTCGTCCGGATGAAGCAGGTTGTTCCAATATGCGGTGTTCCTGAAGAGCACGCGTCGCAGCGAAGCATCGTCGAATGCACGAGCCACGAGCTCACGCGGCAGCAGGGCGTCACGTCCGTAGCCCGTGCGCGCACAAAAGATCCCGATCCGGACGAGCCATGCTTCGCGGGCCAGCTTGGTCTCCATCGGCTCGGGCTCGCCGGGGAGCCGCGGCTCGTGCAGCGCTGCGCGCCGCGGTGGGACGAGCAGCGTCATCGGCAAGGCAACCACGCGCTTCTCGGCCCGCCGCACGAGGCCCGCATCGAGATCGAGGCGCGCGAGCAAGAGCTGGATCGCGGGCGCGAGCGCCGGATCCTCCACGCGCTGGATCCGTCGCCGCGCCGCGAGCCGCTCGCCGTGATCGGCGAAAAACGCCGCGATGGCGAGCTCGGCACGACCTCGCAGATATCGCCCCGGCGCGTGCGCGAGCAGCGCCTCGGCGTGGTCCAGCCGCTCCGCATGGAGCGCAGCGCCGATCGCGCCGAGCCAGCCGTGATTCCACGCGTTTCGATGCCGCACGGCGCGCAGAAGCGCGATGACCCCGGCGGGCCCACGCTCCGGATACCGCGCAATCGCCAGGAGCGCGCGCGCCTCTTGTCCTGCGCTGCCTTCGATGCGCGTCCGCATTTCCTCGGCGATGCGCGACGCCTCCCCGCCCATCACGAAGAGTTCGCGCACGAGCGGCAGCGACGGCCGATACATGCGCGCCTCCTCCAGCGAATCGAGATTCCCCACGAACGAGTACGAGCGCTCGCGCCCCGGGTGTTGCTCGATCCCGTCCTCGATCCGCGCGAGGGCGCGCTCGCGCAGCCATCCCTTCGGCAAGGCCCTCGCGCGTTCGAGGGCCTCGCGCCGCCGGCCGCTCGCAAGCTCGATGCTGAAGCGATGGATCCGCGCGGATTCGACGCTGCCGAAGAGCCCTTCCGCGCGCTCGGCGATCCGCGCGATGGCCCGCGGGGCGGGGCTTTCCTCCGCCGCGAGCCGCTCCTCCAGATACGTCACGAGCAGCGCTCCCGCCGGACCGGCCTCGCAGTCCTCTCGTGCGCCCACGAGCGAGCGCAGCGACGAGAGGATCTCGCCGGAAAGCTCGCCTTCGCGGGCGACGGACCCGAGATATCGCCGCTCCAGCGCGCGCGCAGCGGCGGCGAGGTGAATCAACGTGCCGGCACGCACGGCGGGCCGGCGGAGATCTGCGGAAATGGAGACCATTCGACGAACAAAAACGATCACACGCGCCATCGAGTCCGTCGCAAACGGGTTCGATGCGCCATAGGCGGAGTCCATGCGCTCCTCCTTCGGGCGGACGCGGACCGGATGGCGCGTGCGCGACGCGGCTTCGAAGGCCCGCAGATCACGTGCAGCGCGCGCACTCGTCCCCGTCCGCCCTGGGTACGAGAAACACCAGGGGCGACGATGTGGGACGGGCCTTCGCGCTTACACGAAGAAGAAGAGCATGGCGGCGTGAGCCTGCACGCGGGGAGGGGGCCTTGTCAAGAGCCGTCGCGGCTGCCCGCACGGCGTGGCGCTCGCGCCCCGTTTGGCCCTCGGACGTACCGCGGCTACCATGCGGGTCCCCCATGAAGGAGAAGATCGACCTCTCGGCTAAGCAGGCACGGCGCATCGCCCTCGCGGCGCAAGGTTTTGCCGAAGCGCGGCCGGCGAGCGTGAACCGCCGCCACTTCGCCAAGACGGCGGACCGGCTGGGCGTGATCCAGCTCGACAGCGTCAACGTCCTTGTCCGCACGCACTATCTCCCCGCATTCTCGCGGCTGGGCGTGTATCCGCAGGCGCTCCTTGAAAAGGAGGCCTGGGGGAAGAAACGGTCGCTCTTCGAGTACTGGGGGCACGAGGCCTCGCTCATGCCGCTCGCGCTTCAGCCCTTGCTGCGCTGGCGCATGGCGCGCGCGCAGGCGGGGGAGCTGTGGGGCGGGCTCGCGCGCTTCGCCAAGGAGAAACGCGCGTATATCAAGAGCGTGCTCGCCGAGATCGAAAAGCGGGGGCCGGTCACGGGAGGTGATTTCGCCACGGGCCCGCGGGGTGCGTCCGGCTGGTGGTCGTGGTCCGATGGCAAGCGCGCGCTCGAATGGTTGTTCTGGGCCGGATACCTGACGACGGCGACGCGGCGTGGTTTCGAGCGGGTGTACGATCTGACCGAGCGGGTCATGCCTGCCGACATCATGGGCTTGCCCACGCCGTCGGAGGCGGATGCCCAGCGCGAGCTCGTCCGCATGGCCGCGCGAGCCATGGGCATCGCGACCGAGGCCGACCTGCGCGATTATTTCCGATTGCCCTTGCAGGGAGCTCGCGCTCGGGTGCAGGAGCTCGTCGAGGCTGGCGAGCTCTTGCAGGTCTCGGTCGAGGGTTTTCACAAGCCGGCGTACCTGCATCCCGAGGCGCAAACGCCGCGCCGGATCGGCGCCCACGCGCTCCTTTCGCCGTTCGACAACCTGATCTGGTTCCGCGACCGCACCGAGCGGCTCTTCGGGGTGAAGGTCCGGCTGGAGATCTATACGCCGGCCGAGAAGCGCACCCACGGCTATTACGTTTTGCCGTTCCTCGAAGGCGACACCATCACCGCGCGGGTGGATCTGAAGGCCGACCGCAAGGCCAGCGTGCTCCGGGTGCAGGCCTCTCACACCGAGCCCGGCGCGGGTCCGGACACGCCCGACCGATTGGCGGCGGAGCTCGCCCATATGGCCGAATGGCTCGGGATGGAGCGGGTCGAGGTGGCGGGGCGGGGGAACCTGGCGAACGCGCTCGGGGCAGCCGTCGCGGCGCTTTCTGCGTGACGACCTATCCCTGATCGCCGAGCGCGAGCGGCTCACGCGCGGCAATCCATTCGGCCGGAATCGACGCGCGCCCGGCCGAGAGCGCCACGACGCCGCCCGCCATCGCGCACGTCGTATCTCGATCCCCGAGCCCGCCGACGGTCGTCCAAAGCGCTTCCTCGTAGCTGTCCAGGTGCCGCGCGGCGCACCAGAGCGCAAAGGGCACCGTATCCCACGAGAGCACCCGATACCCCGATCCGAGCGCGAGCGCCGCCGTGCGCGGATCGTCCTCCAGCGCAATCGTCAATGCCTTCGCCAGACCGTCCTTCGTCTCGCCGTCGGGCGTATGGCGAAAGGCCGCGCGGAGCAACGCCTCGCCCGATCGAGGCTCCGCGCCCGTGCCCATACGCCACGCCACCGCCGCCGCGATCGCCACGGCGACGGCGCCGGCCTGGCCGTCCGGGTGGGCGTGCGTGACCTCGGCCGAGGCCTTGGCTTGACGCACGACCTCGTCGAGATCGTCGGCGAAGTAAGCACCGAGCGGCGCGACGCGCATGGCGCCGCCGTTCCCCATCGAGCCCGTCCCGCCGAAGACGGCCTTCGCGGTGAACTGCCACGGAATCTCCATGAGGATGTTCCGCAGGATCTCGTGGGCCGCGCCGCCGTACCCACGATCTGGCTCGGCGCCGTACCGCCTGGCGAACACGCGCGAAAGCACGTCTTGCTCGATCGTGCCGAGGCGCTCGAGCACCTCGACGATGCCGAGGGCCATCACGGTGTCGTCGGTGTACCTCCAGGGAGCGGCGGGGAGGGCGCGCTCGCTGATCAGGCGCTCGACGCGGTCGGGGTGCACGAAAAAGCGCTCGCCGAAGGCGTCCCCCGTGGAGAGGCCGTCGAGAGCGAGGAGGGCGCGTTCCATGCGGGATGCGTGATCGGCGGGGCGCGTCATGGGGGGAGAATACCTCAGGTGCTACGCCGAGCGGTCCGGGTGATTCCGCAAAAGGTCCAGGCGCGCCGCGTCCCGGGTCCACGCGCGCCTTCGTCCACCGTGGGCGCTCCGTCCTCGGTTCCAGACGCTCCCTGCGGAACTCCGCGCATGGCTTCCCTGAAATCCAACCGCTCGACCTTCGGGTCCAGGCGCCGCGCGCGCAGCCCGCGCACGGTTCCGGGTGAGGTCCACACGCTCCCAGGTCAGGTCCACGCGCTCCCGGGTCAGGTCACACGCGCTCCCGGGTCAGGTCACACGCGCTCCCGGGTCAAGTCCACGCGCTCCCGGGTCAGGTCACACGCGCGCTCGTGTGAACCCCACTACGTTCCGCATCAACCCCATGCGGTCCCTCGAGAGCCCCACGCGCCCCTGGCTCGGGTCCACGCGCCTCCAGGTGCCCACCCGCGAAGCGAGCAAGCGCCTCCCAAGGGCTCCCGCGAGCCTCGGGGCGATCGACTCACAGCGCGTCCCCGCCGGCTCCGCCGCCGTGGGTTGCTCTCCACTCCCTCTCCGCCTTCGACGGCATCTCTCGGGTCATCTCCGCGAGCGCGCGCATGCTTTCTCCGAGCGAATCCCGGACGGGCATCTCGACGGCAAAGTCCTCCGCCACCGCCTCCGCGACGCGCCGCCACTTCTCGTCGACCGGCTGTCCGAGGTCTTCCGACAGCTCGACCAGTACGTCGAAGTAATATGCGGCGTGCGCCAGAAACTTGGGCTCTTGATGGCTGAATGCCTCCTCGAAAGCCTCCAGGGCCTCGCGATGCCTTCCGAGCGCTTGCAATGTCCGCGCCTTTCCAAGGCCATACGACCATCGATACGTGATGTTCTCGAATCCAAGTTGCGCCTCGGCTTCGGATGCTTGCAGGGCTTCCTCGTACCTGCCAGCTGCGTAGAGGATGTACGCGCGCTCCGCCGCGATGCTTCGAGCCATCCATCCATCATGATCCCGATGGCGGTTCGCCTTTGCGAACGCATCCACCTGCGCGAGCGCCTCGTCGTACCGTTCGCTCTTCATGAGCTCGATGGTATCGAGAGTTTTGTACTCCAACGCCTCTTGCACCTCCAGACGGTCGAGGCACGTGGCGCACACCTCGATCGTGCGCCCTGCGCGCGTGTATGTATTCGTCGCCGCTCGCTTCTCGCAGAACGAGCAAGGTTGAGGTTTTTCAGGAGACGGCATGACGCTTTCCTCCTGACGGGAACTCAATACTGCCAATGCCGCGGGCACCTCTCTTCGGGCCAAATGCCGCCTTCGCGTTTGCACTCCGCAAGGCATCCCCTGCAATCCTTGTAGTCCCCATAGGTCTTCCTGTTCCGCTTCGGTTGCCGTGGGTTCTCGAGACACTCCTGGAACGGCGGTTGGCACTTCTCCTCCACCTTCCTCGGCCACTTTTTGATCGCCTCGGCCGTCTCCTCCACGGCATGCGCGGTGACAACGACGATGATCGTCACCCCCGCGGCAACGATCAACACCGGCACGAGGCTCACGGCGGGCCCGACGACCACGACGTTCCCCAGGGGACCACGGGGTTCCCCATGGGGCTGCTCCCACAGCCGAGCGGCGTGAAGACAACGCCCAACCCAACCGCGAGCCCCAAGGATGCCGTAAGCCTCGTTGCCGTGGAGTCCATGTTCGGAAGTGTACGGACACGCCAGACCACGCGCCTCCCGACTGGACACGTGTGCGCTCGCTCATGTAGCGTGCGCAACCTCCAGGGAGGAGGTTTCACATGGCGCTCGACTTGACCACCCTTTCTCCGGACGTTCGCGCGGCCTTCATCAAGGATGGCGAGCGATTCGGCTCCGAGGACACGCTGGATCAGGCGAATCAAACCTTGAATGCATACCTGACCCACGGCTCGAAGCTCGCCCCTTTCGGCTTCGTGGCCGAGGACGCCGCCGAGCTGAAGGACGCGCGGGATGCTTTGATCGAGGCCGGAATCGGGCGCGTGTCGAAGCGGACGAGCAAAAAGGTCGATACAGCCGCGCACGCGGCGGCGATACGTGACGGGCAGGCCATTCGATTGCGCGCGCGATCGGTGCTCGCCGGAGCCAAACGCGCGCTGCTCCTCGCGGGCAAGGTGGATGCGGTCCAGAAAATCGACGTGCTGCTCGGCCTGGATTCCGTGGCCTCGGACGACGCCGAAGGGCTGGCCAAGCAGCTCGATGCCCTGCGCACCGCCTTGAAGGAGCCCGTCGTGGCAGAGGCCGCGAAGACCCGCGGCGGGCCACAAGCGGCCCTCGACCTCGAATCACGCGCGCAGGCGCTCCGCGACGCGGCGAAGTCGAAGGCGGAGCCACGGGGGACGCCCGTGGAGACCGAGACGCTCGACCTCATCGACGGGATCATCGTGAGCCTCACGCGCACGGCGAGGGAAGCCGCGGACGCGGCGGCGCGGGAGCTCGGGGAGCCGGCCATTGCGACGGCGTTCGAGCTGTCGGCGCTCTACAAACGGCACGCGAAGAAGAAGGCCGAAGAGCCGAAGTAAGGCGGTTGATGCGCTTGTCGTTCTTCCCATGAAACGAGCCCCCCTCGTCCTCCTCGCCCTCGTCGCGGCCTGCGGCGGCGCCCCCGCTTCGCCCTCGGCCTCCGCCCCGCAGGCCGCGCCCGGATCCACGTCGGCAGCTTCGCTCTTGCCGCGACCGGTGTTCGACCTCCCGCCCGCCCTAGGCACGTCCGCCTCGCTGGCGGATGCCGTCCAGGCGAGCCGGAGCATCGTCGTGGGCACGATCTCCGAGATCCACGCCTTCAAGCGCCCCTGCGAGGCCGACCTCGTCCTCGAAATGCGCGCTGATTTGGTCCTCCGCGGCCCCGCGCCGCAGGGTCACGTGCGGTCCATGCTCGTGGCCTTTCCACGCGCCGCAGACGCGAACAAGGGCTGCGAGCGCAAGCCGCTCGGGTATCGTGGCGCGCCCGCGCCGTCGCGCTTCGCCGTCGGGCAACGTCTCGTCTTTTTCGTAGGCGAGCGCCACGAGGTGGAGCGGGATCCCGCGCACCCGGCGCCGCGCTGGGACTTGCACGCCATGCACGAGTCCCCCGTCCACGGCGACGATCTCCTCGGGGTCGCGGACGTGGACGAGATCCCCGGCATCGTCCGCCTGCGCGGGCCACTCGTCACCGACGCGCAACTCGCGCCCCTCGCCAGAAAACCCTCGCTGCACGTGGAGGGCGACGTCGTATTCGACGCCGCGACGGGCCTCGCGTGGCAGCGGGACGTGGCGCAACAAGAGCTCGCGATCGTCTCCGCCACGCGCCATTGTGAAAACCTCGTGCACGGGGGCCACGACGATTGGCGCTTGCCTCGTTTCTTCGAGCTCCTCTCCATCGTCGAGCACCGCCGCAGCAGCCCCGCGCTCGATCCCTCGGTGTTTCGTGGTCCTCCCGACGGCCTCTTGTGGTCCGCCACCGACGACGCCGGCTCCCCCTGGGTCCTCGACGTCGCCGATGGAACCCTTCATTCGACCCATTACGACGATCCGAGCCCGTACGGCAAATACCACGTCCGCTGCGTGCGCTCCGCCGCGGGCCCCTCGCTGCGCGCCGCGCTGCCCGGCGCGCGTTACCGGAAGGCCGGGGGGCTCGTCGAGGACGCGCTCCAGCGGCTTGGTTATTCGGGAGCGATCGCCCCACCCATGCGCTGGGCCGAGGCGAAAACGTTCTGCGAGGCGAAGGTCGAGGCCGGGCGCGACGATTTTCGGCTCCCCACCGTGCGCGAGCTCGTGAGCTTGTCCGAGGCGAGCTGCGAGGAGCTCTGGCAGGACGATTCGCAGGGCGAGCAGGGGCTCTGGACATCGACGCTCGATCCCGACGACCAGGGCCGCGCATTCCAGGTGCGAAACCTCTGCTCGCCGCAGCACTGGTCCGAGAAGACGGTCGGGCCGCCCGAGCTCGCGAGCGAGGGCGAGGACCACGCGCGTTTCCGGGCCCTGTGCGTGCGCGATCTTCCGCTGCTCCCCACAGCCGGGCGCCTCGTCCGGAGCCGCTACCCGAGCGGCCACGTCTTCGCCGAGGGCGCGCTGCGGAATGGGAAGAGGCACGGCACGTGGACGTACCACCACGATCAGGGCCCTCCGTGGATGCGCCTCGACTATCGGGACGGCGTGCTCGTCGGGACTTTTTCGATTTTTTACGACAGCGGCGAGCGCCTCGCCGAGGGCTCGTACGCCGCCGGCGCGCTGGCCGGGACGTGGACGCAATTCGACGTGCTCGGGCGGCGTGAATTCGTGGTGCGCTACGAACGCGGCCAGCGCTCGGGGCTATCGACGACATACACGCCCGATGACGGGAAGCTCCTTCTCGAAGAGGCCTGGGCCGCAGGGCTCCGGCACGGGCCGGTCGTCGAACATCACCCGGTGGAAGGGTGGAAGACGAGCGTGACGCTCTACGAGGCCGGCCTGCGCGAAGGCACCGCCGAGACGTTTCACCAGGGCGGCAAGCCCGCCATGATCGGCCAATATCGAGGGGACAGGCCCGACGGCACGTTCAAGCGGTTCCACCCGAACGGCGCGCGCGCCGCCGTCTACTCGTTCCGCGACGGCAAGCTCGACGGCCCCTACGAATCCTGGCACCCGGACGGCAAGCCCCACAAGAAAGGCACGTACCGCGAGGGCCTGCGCGACGGACCTTGGCTCGCGCTGTATCCCTCGGGCAAACGCGAGGAGGAGGGCAATTTCCAGCGAGGCACGGGGACGTTGCGAGCATTTTACGAGAACGGCAAGGTCCGGTACGAGGAGTCGATGGTGGGAGGGCTGCGCGAGGGGACGAGCGTGGTATTCCGGGACGACGGCTCGAAGGACCACGAAGTCGGCTTCTCCCGCGACGACCTCCACGGCCCATGGCGCGAGTACACTCCAAGCGGGCTGCTCCTGTCCGAACGGCATTACGAAAAAGGCCGGCAGCACGGGCCATTCGTGCGATTTCACCCGAACGGGCAGAAGGCCGAGGAGGGCACGAGCGTGCATGGCCAGAAGGTCGGCCCTTACCGGCGCTGGGACGAGAACGGCAAGATCAGCGAGGAGGGCGGCTTCCAGGCCGACCTGTACCACGGGACGTGGACCGACTACATCGCCGGCAAGCCCGTCCGTCGTCGATTCTACGAGCGCGGGGTCGAAGTGCGTGAGCCCGAGCGGCTTTGAGAGGGAGGCGCTGAGCTGGGGCTTTGCCCCAGGCCCCACCAGGGGCTATCCGCCCCTGGACCCGGACCAGCGCAAGCGCTGGACTCGGGGTCGATGAACTGCGCGATGCGCAGTTCATCGAACAGGGGTTGAGCGAGAGCTGGGCCGGTCAAGACGAACCCAGGCCTCGGCCCACCGCCGTCACGGCGCGTTCCCGCCGGATCCGGCGCCGTGGGTCGCTCTCCACTCCCTCTCCGCCTTCGACGGCATCCCTTGGGTCATCTCCGCGAGCGCGCGCATGCTCTCTCCGAGCGAGTCCCGGACGGGCATCTCAACGGCAAAGTCCTCGGCCCCTGCCTCGGCGACGCGCCGCCACTTTTCGTCGACCGGCTGCCCTGCGTTCTCCGAAAACTTGACCAGCGTGGGCAAGTAATAGGGAATGGCCGATGCGTACATCGGATCCTGATGGCTGAACGCTTCCTCGAAAGCCGCCAGGGCGTCCCGATGCCTCCCGAACGCTTGCAAGATGCTCGCTTTGACGCTCCCGTTGAACCATCGATCCGTGACGTTCGGAAAGCCGAGCTGCGCCCAGGCTTCCCACGCCTTTTCGGCCTCCGCATATCGACCCGCCTCGAAAAGCACCATGGTTCGGTCTCTCGCGACGCTTCGAGCCAGCCATTTGTCGTGATCGCGATGGCGGTTTGCTGCCAGGAACTCATCTATACAAGCGAGCATTTCATCGTATCGCTCCTGGCGTTCCAGCTCCAGAATATGATGGGCCCATTTCTGCTCATATGTATCTTGCACTTCCAGCCGGTCGAGACAGGTTGCACATACCATTTCGTTGAATTGCGGATGCACATACCTCACCGTCGCGGGCTGCTTCTTGCAGAACCAACAGAGCGGATGGTTTTCGTCGGCGGACTGCATGTCGCTTCACTTCTGGATCAGACTCAGTTCGGGCGCCAGCCAGGGGGCGGGCACTTGTAGTTTGGCCATTGACCTTCGTCTTTTCTGCACGCAAAAAGACAGTCAAGACAACTCTTCTTCTCCCCGAACGTGCGCCGATTCCAGTCCGGTTGGGCTTGATTGTCGAGGCACTGGTCAAAGAGCGGTCTGCACTTCTCCTCCACCTTCCTCGGCCACTTTTTGATCGCCTCGGCCGTCTCCTCCACGGCATGCGCGGTGACAACCACGATGATCGTCACCCCCGCAGCAACGATCAACACCGGCACGAGGCTCACGGCAGGCCCGACGATCACGACGTTCCCCATGGCGCCGCGAGCGTGCGGGGACAGCATCACGCCCTCCAACGCCGACGATCGCAGCGGCGTGACGACCCCGGGCAACGACATCGCCTGGAGCGCGTGCTCCATGCACGTTTCGATCTCCCGATCGCCGATCTCCGACTCCCGGATCTTGGCCTCGCGGACCTCTCCGCTCTCCATCACGTCGACGTCGAAGAGGATCGCGTAGTGGGTGCCCTTCAGCCGACCGGCGCCATGCTCGGCGCACGCCTCGAGCGCGGTGACCGTCGCCGCCGGCACCGACGGGCCGTCGCCCGAAGCATGACGGCTAGGCCGCGGGTTCCCCATGGGGCTGCTCCCACAGCCGAGCGGCGTGAAGACAAAGCCCAAGCCGAAGGCGAGCCCCAAGGATGCCGTAAGCCTTGTTGCCATGGAGTTTATGTTCGGAAGTGTACAGACACTCCAGGCCACGCGCCTCCCGTCTGGACACGTGTGCGCTCGCTCATGTAGCGTGCGCCACCTCCAGGGAGGACGTTCCACATGGCGCTCGATTTGACGATTCTTTCTAAGGAAGCCCGCGCGACCTTCATCAAGGATGGCGAGAAATTCGGCTCCGAGGACACGCTGGATCAGGCAAATCAGACCTTGAATGCATACCTGACCCACGGCCCGAAGCTCGCGGCCTTCGGCTTCGCGCCCGAGGACGCCGCCGAATTGAAAGATGCGCGAGATCTGCTCATCGAGGCAGGCGTGGGGCGCGAGGCAAAGCGTACGAACAAGAAAGTCGACACAGCGGCACACGCAACGGCAATGCGGGACGGGCAGGGGATTCGATTGCGCGCCCGATCGGTGCTCGCCGGATCCAAACGCGCGCTCCTCCTCGCCGGCCAAGCGGGAGCCGTCCAAAGGATCGTCGTGCTGCTCGATCAGGAGTCCGTGGCCGCCGACGACGCCGAAGGGCTGGCCAAGCAGCTCGATGCCCTGCGAGCCGCCCTGAAGGAGCCCGCCGTGGCCGACGCCGCAAAGTCCCGCGGCGGGCCACAAGCAACCCTCGACCTCGAATCCCGCGCACAGGCACTCCGCGACGCAGCAAAAGCAAAGGCGCAGCCACGGGGGACGCCCGTGGAGACCGAGACACTCGACCTCATCGACGGAATCATCGTAAGCCTCGCGCGCACAGCGAGGGAAGCCGCAGACGCGGCGGCGCGGGAGCTCGGGGAGTCGGCCATCGCGACAGAATTCGAGCTGTCGGCCCTGTACAAGCGCCGCGCGAAGAAGGACGACGAGGCGCCCGCGCAGGGCAGCTGAGCAGCCCGTTGGGGGCGCCGCGCCGGGGCTCTGCCCCGGACCCCGCGGGGGCTATCCGCCCCTCGACCCGGACCAGGCACGGCCTGGACCGAGGGTGGAAGAACTGCGCTCCGCGCAGTTCTTCCAACGGGCCCGTTGGAAGACCAGGAACAGCGTTGCCAGTCACGGCGGTCTTGATTGGCAGGGCCTTCGCTGGTCTTGCCTCGGCCTGTTCGATGAACTGCGCATCGCGCAGTTCATCGACCCTGGGTCCAGCCCCTGGCTGGTCCGGGTGCAGGGGCGGATAGCCCCTGCTGGGGCCTGGGGCAAAGCCCCAGCGCGGCGCCTTCTACCTACCGCGCCGGCACGATCCGAAAGAGCCCGCCGGGGCCGACCACCCATCCAGGCTTTGCCCCGGGCGCGATCACCGACGATAGCGTGGCTTCTTTCCCGGCCGCGCTCGTGTCCACGCGGCGCAGGGCCTTGCCGTCCCAGTGCAGGAGCGTCGCGCCGTCTCCCACGATCCACACGTCGTTCGGCTTCGTGGCCGCCACGCCGCGAAGTAGGACCGGGTGCCGCACGCCGCCCTCGCGCTCGAGGTGGAATGCCTCCACGGTGTTGCCTTTCGCGTGGAGCACCGCGCCGGCGAGGCCGACTGCCCACGCCTCGCCGGGCCCCGCTGCCGCCACGGAGAGTAGCGCGCCGTCGGGCCCGCGGTGCCGCGTGAACGTGCGGCCGTCGAACCGG
The DNA here is from genome assembly GCF_028435365.1 of Polyangium jinanense. Next base: position 81,883 of record NZ_JAGTJJ010000046.1, read on the forward strand.
ACGAGTGTGCCCTCGCCCTCGGGCAAGATGCGGCCGTCGGACATGGAGGCGCCCGTGAGGCCGCCGGCGAACCAGGCGTCGTCGTCGGCCCGGACGGCCACGTCGGCGTAGGCCGCGGGCGGGAGGCCCGTCACGAGGCGGATGCCGCGCGGGCCTTGGATCATCGCGTGCGGACCGTCGTCGTCGGCCGCGGAGACGGCCCAGATGGCGCCCGAGGGCGCGACGGTGACGGAGAGCAGATCCGCGAGGGGTGTGGGCTCGGGGGACGCGCGTCCGCCGCGGACCGGGTGCCATCCCTCCGGCGCGAGCAGCGCGCCCTCGCCGGCGGCGGTCGGCGCGACGCACCGCTGGCAGCCGAGCGCGTTCGGTTTTCGCTCGGTGCATTGCGCGCAGAGGTTGCAATCCGGCTCGGGCGCGTACCAGCAGAAAAACGGCTCCGGCTTGGGCGCCTGGTAGAGGACGCGCGTGCGGGCGCCGTCGTATTCGACGACGCGCGCGCCGTCGTGCAGCCAGACGACGCCGCCCGGGCCCTCGGCGACGTGGAGGGCGGCGCGGAGCGGCTTCTGGCCGTCGACGTCGAGCACCACGCGCTCCAGGCGGTAGGACGGATCGGCGCCCGTGATGGGGAGCGCGAGGCTCGGAGAAGCCGCCGGCGGCGGAGGTGAAGGCGTGCCTTCGAGATCGGCCTCGGCCCGCGGGTCGGGCGTGATGTGCCAGAGGCCGGCCTCGCCGTAGACCCACACGTCACCGCGGCCGCTTCCGGTCAGCGACAGGCCGCTCATGCGCTCGATCCCGAGGATGTGCCACCAGCGCTGGCCGTCGAAGCGCGCGACCTCGCCTTCGATGCCCATGACCCAGACGTCGTCCCGGCCGCTGGCCCACGTGGACCTGTATGGGACGGGGCTCTCGTGGTCGCCGAGGACATCGGGGATCTCGAGGCCCTCGCCATCCGGGACGATCTTCGGCGTGACGCCGCGGCCGAATTCGACGCAGACCGCGGGATCGCTGCTGCACAGGACTTCGCGACCGCCGGGGCTCGCCGTGTGGGACAGCTTCGTTCCGTATTCGATCTCGATGTTCGCGAAGGCGGCGCGTAGCTCGCGCCGCTCGCGATAGGCCGAACCCGCGCGTTCGAGCACGCACGGCCGCACGGCGCCCCCGACACGCACGCCGAGCACGAGCAGCGCGCCCGACGGGCTGCGCGAGAGGTTCAAGGGGACGAACCTGCTCACGCGCGCCGGTACGCCTTCGGCAAACACCTCCTTGGGAAAACTCATCGATGGCACGCCGAGGTCGGACCAGGTCCGGCCGTCGTAATGGAAGAGCCGATCGGCGTCCTCGCCCGGGGCCCGCTCGCGCTTGCCGAGCACCCAAACGTCGTTCGGCGCGGCCGCGACGACGGATTGTACGTGCTCGAAAGGTTTTTCGGGGGAGAGGCCTTCCCGCTTGGCGCGATAGGCGATCGTGGGCTTCCAGGGCACCGGCGGGGTCGCGGGGGTTTCCTCGGTCGGTTTGCCTTTTCGCTTGTCGACGACGCGCACGCCCCCTGGCGGCCGAGATTCTGCGGTCTCCAGCACAGCGCCGCGATCGACGAGCACCGCCCCGTCGTCCGTATGCACGCGGAAGCTGCCGCCGGCGCGGGCTTCGATGCGGGAGATGGAGCCGCGCACGCCGAGCTGGTAGAGCGGTTTGCCCGCGGCATCGAGCGCGACGAGCGAGCCGTCGGAGGTGCCCGTGAGCACCGTGCCGTCCATGCCCACGGCGACCCTGCGGGGGCCCTCGGGCAGGGTCGGATCGAGCGAAGGAAAGCGGCCGACGTGCACGCTCCACACGGGCTCGCCGTCCGGTCCGATCCGGGAGACGTGGCTCCCGTCGGAGACGACCATCACGCCGCCGCGCGCATCGATGTCGGAGAAGGCGAGGTCGACATCCCGCAGGCGCTTGCCAAAGGCGGCGTCGAGCACGTAGAGGTGCCTCTTGCCCTGGGCGTTCCGGCCGGAGAACTCGAACGCGAACAGGCGATCTCTGTCGCCTTTGGACGACGCAGGCTCCGTGCCCGTGGGGCCGGCGAGAAAGAGGCGCCAGGTGAAACCACCCTTTTCGAGCGACGTCCTCCATGTCTCCTGGCCGCGCGCGTCGATGCGGAGGACGACGGGCGTGTAGGGGTTTTTCGGCGCTTGCTCCATCACGACGGCGTAGGCGCCGCCGTCCGGCGCGCCGAGCACCGCGAGCGCCCACCCGATCGTCACCTCGTAAAGCTCGTCGCCGTCGGGGTCGTACCCCGTGAGCACCGTCTTGGCGTCCGTGCCGGAGAGCTCGATCCACGGCAACCGAGACGCAGGCGCGGGGGCGGCCGCGGAAGCCTTGGCCGAAGCCGAGGGCGAAGGGACGTGCGCGGAGGGCGGCGGCGGCGGCGCGGCGCTGCACGCGCTGGCGAGGAGCAGGGGGACGAGCGCACGCCTCACGGCTTCTGCCCTCCCGGCACGCGGAATACGGCGCCCATGCGGATTTCCTCGTCGCCTTGTGTCGTCTTGGCCGTCGGATCACTGCCCACGAGCCAGAGCTCCCCCGAGGGGCTCCGCCATGCGTGCTGGATCAAAAGTGGAGGCGCGGCGCGGCGTAGCGCGGCGCCGTCCCAGCGATAGAGCGCCTTCTCGCCGAAGATCCAGAAGTCCTTGCCGTCGCCCTTCCTGGAGGTGGCGCCGGGCGTTTCGAAGCGCTGCCCGCCGCCTTTCTCGGCGTCCCACCGGACGAGCTGCTCTTTTCCCTCGACCTCGGCGCCGAGGATCCACGCGGCTTCTTTCGCGTCGAACCAGATGTCGTTCACCGCTGCGAGCCCGAGCGCGAGCGGCGTCCAGGAGAGGCCATTGCCACGCCACGCGCGGTCGCCGGACACCCAGATCCAGAGGTCGTCGGGCGCGCGCGCCGCGATTTGCGCGTCGGGTCCGTATCCCAAGTCGTTCGGCAGGGGCACGCGCCGGCCGTCGAGGAGGAGCAGATTGCCGCCATAAGCATTGACGAGCACGGCGGAGCCCTCCAGGCGGAGCGAGGCGCCGTCGACCGAGATCTCGGCGGCATGCGCGCCGTCGCCGCGCCCGGCCGAGCCGGGGTAGACGTAGTCGTCCGCGCCTTGCTCGCACGCCCAGCGGCCCTTCTTGCCGAGCCGCGACTCGACCACGCTCGCGCGCATGCCGCCCGTCTCCACGATGGCGCGGACGATCACGTCGTCGGCCTCGAAACGGATCGAGCTCCACGTGACCGGGAGCGCGCAGCTCGGGCCGAAGGGCTGACAGTTCTCCACCGCCTGCTTGGCGCACATGGCGGGCTGCTTCGCGCAATCGACGAGCGTGCCGCAGCAGCTATCGGTGAAGCACTGGGGCGTGCCGCGATCGACGACACGCGCGCCGTCCCAGCGCAGCACGTGGCCGTCGGCCGCGACCATCCACACGTCGCGCTCATTGCGCGCGTCCACGCTGACGATCGTGGGCATCTGCGGCGGCAGCGGCACAGGCTCGAAGCGGCCCGCGAACGGGGCCACCGGGCCCGCGGCGAGGGCCACGGCGGAGGGCTCGTCGACCTGGAGGAGGCTCAATTTCGGCGGCCCGGCGGGGCGCGCGGCCGTCTCTTTGGGCGGGGGCGGCTCCGCGGGGGTCGGGAGGGGTGGCGGGAGCGGCGGACCGCTGCACGCGGAGAGCGCAACCAGCGCGAGGGACGAGGCAAGGACACGCGCCATGGGGAAGGAGGGAAGGTCGACGATCCGGGAAGTTTCGTCAATGCGCATCTCGCGTGCGCGCCGAAGGCGCGAGGCATTTACGAAAGGCGGGGCGCGAGCCATGACCAAGCGTGGGGGCTCAGGGGCACGGGCTCGGAGAACGGGCAAAGGGGGGAGAGATGCGGCGGCGGACGTTCGGGGGAATCGGGCTCGCGCTGCTCGCCTCGCTGCTCGGATGTGGTGGCCGATCGGAGACCACGGCGCCTCCGTCGGGCTCCCTGGAAGATCGGCAGGTGCGCGCGCTGCTCGATCGCATGACGCTCGAAGAAAAGGTCGGTCAGATGAACCAGTACATCGCGCCGATCTACGCCCGGAGCATCGATTCCCCCGATCTCGCAGAAAAGCTCGATGATCTGCTCGCGCGGGGGCTCGTCGGCTCTTTCCTGTTCGTCACGGATGCCGAGGAGGCGAACGCGCTCCAGGAAAAGGCCTCGCGCGCTCGGCTCGGAATTCCGCTGATCTTCGGCATCGACGCGGTGCATGGCCTCGCCCCCGTGCGCGGCGCGACGATCTTTCCCACGCCGATCGGCATGGCCGCGACGTTCGACGACGATCTCGTGGAGCGCAGCGCGGAGATCACGGCGCACGAGATGCGGGCCACGGGCATGCATTGGGCGTTTTCTCCGGTGCTCGACGTGGCCCGTGATCCGAGGTGGGGCCGGACGGCGGAGACGTTCGGCGAGGATCCGCTCGTCGTCGCGACCATGGGCCGAGCCACAGTCCGCGGCTTGCAGGGCCCGGACCGGTCGCGTCTCCGCACGCTCGCTTGCCTCAAGCATTTCCTCGGCCCGGGTGTGCCTCTCGGCGGCCGGAACATGGGGCCGGTGGACGTCTCCGAGCGGACGTTGCGCGGGGCGTTTCTCCCGCCGTTCCAGGCCGGCGTGGCGGCGGGCGCGCTCTCGGTGATGGCGGCGTACAACGACGTCAATGGGGTGCCGAGCCATGCCTCGGACGAGCTGCTCACGCGGATCCTCCGGCGCGAATGGGGTTTTCGTGGGTTCGTCGTGAGCGACTGGGAGGGCATCGAGATGCTCCACACCACGCACCACGTGGCCGCGTCGCAGAAGGACGCGATCCGGCAGGCGGTGCTCGCCGGCGTGGACATGCACATGCACGGCGAGGGTTTTTCCGAGCCGCTCCTCGAGCTCGTGCGGGAGGGCACCGTCCCCGCATGGCGAATCGACGAGGCGGCGGGACGTATCCTGCGGGTGAAGCACGCGCTCGGCTTGTTCGAGCAGCGGTACGTGGACGCATCGCGCGCCTCCTCGGTGCTCGCGGCGCCGGGGCACCTCACGGTGGCCCTCGAAGCGGCGAGGAAGTCCATCGTGCTCTTGCGGAACGAGGGAAACCGTTTGCCCTTGCGCAAGAACCTGAAGAAGATCCTCGTCACCGGGCCAAATGCGGACAATACGGCCTTGCTCGGGGACTGGAGTGCGCCTCAACCCGCGGAGAACGTGATCACCGTGCTGGAAGGCATTCGCGCGGCGGTGTCTCCGGCGACGGAGGTTCGATTCGTGAATCCGGGCCGGGTGTTCGAAGAGACGGACGAGGCCCTCGCGCGCGCCGCCGAACAAGCCCGCGATGCGGACGTGGCCATCGTGGTGCTCGGAGAGAACGAGACGCGGTACGACGAGGCCGGCGTGCTCGACCGGCGGCGGCGCGAGCGAACCGGCGGCGAGGGCGCCGATCGCGCCGATCTGACGCTCGTGGGCCGGCAGCTGGAGCTCGTCCAGGCGGTCGTCGCGACGGGCACGCCGACGGTCGTGGTGCTCGTCAACGGTCGACCTCTCGCGATTCCGTGGATCGCCGAGAACGTCCCCGCCGTGCTCGAAGCCTTCGAACCGGGCCTCGTCGGGGGCCGGGCCGTCGCGGAGGTGCTCTTCGGCGACGTGAGCCCGAGCGGCCGGCTACCCATCTCCATTCCGCGCTCCGTGGGCCAGTTGCCCGTCCATTACAATCACCCACCGTCGGCCGAGGGGGCGTACGTCGACGAGAGCTCCGCGCCGCTTTACGCATTCGGCCATGGATTGAGCTACACGCGGTTCGTGTATTCGCACCTGCGGGTTCCCGAGCGAATCCGGCAAGGGGAAGCCGCCTGGGTCTCCGTCATCGTCCGCAACGCCGGCCCCCGCGAGGCTGATGAGGTGGTGCTCATGTTCGTGAGCGACGTCGTCTCCAGCGTGACCCGGCCGGTGCGGCAACTCGCCGGCTTTCAGCGAGTGCGGCTTTCGCCGGGGGAAAGCCGGGTCGTCCACTTTCGGATCCCGTTCGATGCGCTGGCGCTCCACGACCGCCGGATGGCGCGCGTCGTGGAGCCGGGGCGGTTCGAGGTGTCGATCGGCGGCCTTTCCAGATCGTGGATCCTCGAATGACGATTCCCCCCAGGCGCCGCTTCGCTGGGGCGTTGCCCCAGACCCCACCAGGGGCTATCCGCCCCTGGACCTGGACCAGCGCAAGCGCTGGACCCGGGGTCGATGAACTGCGCGATGCGCAGTTCATCGAACAGGCCAGGTCAAGACCAGCGAAGGCCCTGCCAATCAAGACCGCTGCGACCGGCAACGCTGTCGCTCGTCTTGCCACCGGCCTGTGGGAAGAACTGCGCATCGCGCAGTTCTTCCCCAAATGGTCCAGGGCTTGCCCTGGTTCGGGTCGAGGGGCGAACAGCCCCCGCGGGGCCCGGGGCTGCGCCCCGGCGCGGCGGCCCCAACGCGGCAACCTTTCCGCCGGCCGATCTCGGGCGCCGCGGAGCGAGGGGGCGTCCCGTCCATGCCTTCGTTTAAGTCACTTGACTTCTTCAGTCATGCGCCTCAAACCTCCCTCCGGAGGTCTTGATGGGCACGGACGTCGGATTGCCTCGCCGCGAAGGGGTGGTCGTGGGCGGGCTGACCGAAATTCTGGTACACTGATAAAGGATCATGGTCGGCCCGAGGATCAGGCAGACGCACGGAAGCGAGACGCGCGAGGTCATCCTCGCCGCCGCGGAGCGGCTCTTCGCCGAGCACGGGGTGGCGGCGGTCTCGAACCGACAGGTGAGCGAGGCCGCAGGACAGGGGAACAACTTCGCCGTCGGTTACCATTTCGGCACCAGCACGAGGTCGGTCTTTCGCTTCATGGCCCAGGTGACGACGGACCCGGCGCTCCGGCAGCTCGTGATCAGCGAGGCCAGCTCATCGTGCACATCTGCGCCGAGCGAGAACGCGCGCTGCAAGCGGGGCACGCCGACGCCGCGCGCGACCTGGGAGGCCGCCGCGGTGGGGCTCGTGGACGCGATCGTCGGGTTATGGCTCGCGCCGGTCTCCACGACGGAACAATGAAACGAGCTTCTTTAGGACGGGTGAGAGGAGAATGACCATGCGCGTGATCGTGGATCTGGACAAGTGCTGCGGGGCAGGCCAATGACGACCCCGTCGAGTGTGCTCGTCGTGGGCGCCTCCGCGGGCGGTCTCGCTGTCGCGGAGGCGCTGCGGCGCGAAGGGTATGAGGGCCGGCTTTCGCTGCTCGGCGCCGAGCGGCACTTGCCCTACGACCGGCCGCCGCTGTCGAAAAAGGTGCTGTCCGGCGCCTGGAAACCCGAGCAAGCGCAGCTCCGCCCCGAGAGCGCGCTCACGAAGCTCGATGTCGAGCTCGTGCTCGGGGACGCCGCCATTCGCCTGGACGTCGCGGCGCGCGAGGTCACGACCGCCTCGGGACGTAGCCTGCGCGCGGACGTCGTCGTGCTGGCCACGGGTCTCGAGGCGCGTCGGCTGCCAGGGCAGGAGGCATGGGCGGGCGTGCACGTGCTGCGCACCGTGGACGACACGCTCGCGCTGCGCGCGGATTTGCTCGCGGGGCCACGGGTGGTCGTCGCGGGCGACGGCGTGCTCGGCACGGAGATCGCCGCGACCGCGCGGGGCATGGGCCTCGAGGTCACGATGGTCGGCCCGCAATCGGCGCCGCTCGCGAATCAGCTCGGATTGCAGGTGGGCGGGTATCTGGCGAAGTTCCACGAGGATCAGGGCGTGAAGCTTCGTCTCGGGATCGGCGTGCAGGAGCTGCTCGGCGCGGAGGGACGGGTCCATGGCGTCCGTCTGGCGAACGGCGAGGTGTTGCCTGCGGACGTGGTCGTGGTGGCGATTGGCTCACGCCCGGCAATCGGATGGCTCGCGGGGAGTGGGCTTCAGCTGGCCGATGGAATCGTGTGTGATTCGCGGTGCCAGGCGGCGGCGGGCATTTACGCCGTCGGCGACGTGGCGCGGTGGCACCACGAGGGGCTCGGAACGGGGGTGCGGCTGGAGAACCGGACCAATGCCGTCGAACAGGCCATGGCGGTGGCGGCCAATATCCTCGGAAAGGATCGGCCGTACACGCCGGTGCCGTATTTCTGGACAGACCAATACGATGCCAAGATCCAGGTGCACGGTTTCGTCGGCGCCGACGCCGAGGTGGCGATCGTGGAAGGAGATCCTGCGCTCCGGCAGTTCGTCGCGCTTTATGGGAGCCGCGGGAAGGTCATTGGGGTGCTCGGGTGGAACATGGTGAAGCAAACCCGGCAGCACCGGCAGCACGTGGTGGATGCGACGGCGTGGGAAGCCGTGCAGAAGCTCGCCATCCCGCAATGAGCGTCAGAGCGCCTCGATGAGGCTCACCTGCCAGAGCGCGCAGGCCTCGCGCTTGCCCCCAGCCGGCGCGCGTCCACCGGTGATCCGCACCTTCGAGCCCACGCCCACGACCTTGCCGTTCTTCGTGTGGAGCTTGAGGTCCTTGTCCGTGAAATTCTTCGGCAGCCTCTCGATCTGATTCTTGCCGTCTCCGACCGGCACGTCGGCGTTCACGCGTTTGCCCTTGTTGCCAGGCTCGGAGAAGAGGTCGAAGTCACACGTGTCGCTGCAGACCTTGAGCATGCTCCGAGGCGCGCCGACATAGCCCTCGATGGTCACCTTCTTGGTGACGTTCAGGCCCTTCTCCATGGTGGGGTCGAACTCGGCGGCGCAGACGTTATCGAACGTGACGGGCGTGCCCGGCTTGGGCTCTTCGCAGCCGAGGCCGAGGGCCGCGAGCAGGGCGGCGGCCACGAGAACGATGGGGAGACGGTTGGGGGAGGCTGTCATCGTGCGGCGGATGTTACCCGGAACCGAACGGGCGGCCACATATTTGTACGCGCGCCTGCCACCGTGCTAGGGAACGGCATTCCCATGCGGCGATTTCTCGTTTCGATGCTCGCCCTCGCGCTCGTGCCGCTGGCCACGGCCGCCGCCGCGCCGAAGGATCCCAAAGCGGGGCTCGCGTATTACGAGAATCCGCGCACGCTCTCCCACGTGGCCGCGAAATTCGGGATTCCGGTCGAGGAGATCGCGCGCCTGAACGGCATCAAGGACAAGGACCATTTCCATCGGTACGGCCTCGTTTTGCCGGACGTGCCCTCGACACGGAAGCTCCCGCGCTACGTGCCCTGGGCTCCGGCGCGGCCGCGCGCGATGTGTCCGGTCACGCCGTGGAAGCTCGTCGCGGCCCAGGAAAAGGGATGCACGGAGGCGTATTGCGGGACCGGCCCCGGAGGCGGGCGCGCGTGCCTTTGCAGGGACGACCAGGCGGAGACGACGATATCTCTCACCACGAACGGGAAAACCCTGCGCCTGCCCGCAAGCATTTCCATGTGGAATCCGTGGGGATCGAGCTTCGTGGACGTGACGTCTGCCGACCTCGACAGCGACGGCTCGCCCGAGGTGATGCTCTCGACGCTGGGGGCCGTGTCGAACGGGCTCGGCCAAGAGTATCGCGAGTTCATCGTGGTCCGCGACGGCCGGGAATGGTTCCGCTACGACAGTGGCACGTTCACCGCGAAAACGGCGCTCGTTCGCGTGGGGAACGAGTGCCACCTCGCTTCGGCGCACTGGGAAGAAGTGACCCATCCGCTGAAGGGTCCGGCCCTTCACCTCGTGGAGCGCACGTTCGACCCGACGAACCTTCGTGTCGACCGCGAGATCGTGGGCGCTCGCGCCGGCGAAGGCCAGTTTTACGAGCTGCCTTTCGACCCGCTCGCCCCGCGCACCTTGCCCGCGCAATCCGCCACGGTCCTCGCGATCTCGCGCGTCGATGACGGCACGACCGTCACGATTCGCACGGACGCGGGGAAGAAGACCCTGCCCGACGCCCGCTTCGGGGACGCGAGCACGGGGCGTGTGCTCCCCTTGGGCTTCCTTCCGAGCAAAGCCTCGGTGGGGAAGGGGAAGGTGCTCTTCGGGCGCTCACACGATATCGATATCGTGTGGCTGTCCAGCCCGAAGCAACGTTAGGCCGTCGCCGGAGTTGGTCTCTTCTTGGGGCCGCCGCGCCGGGGCGCTGCCCCGGGCCCCGCGGGGGCTGTTCGCCCCTCGACCCGAACCAGGGCAAGCCCTGGACCGTTCGTGGAAGAACTGCGCATCGCGCAGTTCTTCCACAGGCCGGTGGCAAGACCAGGGACGGCGTTGCCGGTTGCAGCGGTCTCGGTTGGCAGGGTCGTCGCTGGTCTTGACTCGGCCTGTTCGATGAACTGCGCATCGCGCAG
>NZ_JAGTJJ010000047.1 GCF_028435365.1 Polyangium jinanense
GGCAAGTCCTCCGGAGGACCCCCCGGATCCGTCACCATCAGCCGCGGGCTCGAACGACTGGCACCCGCAGCAGAGATGCTACGGGTGCTCAGGGAGAATGGGCTCGCGAGATGAGACCAATGCTCAGAACCAGGGCAAGCCCTGGACCGTTCGTGGAAGAACTGCGCATCGCGCAGTTCTTCCAACAGGCCGCTGGCAAGACCAGGAAGGTGCGTTTCACGCTGGCGGCGGGCACGTTGCCAGTTGAATCCTCAGCGCCGCGGTCTTGATGGGCAGGGTCGTCGTTGGTCTTGACCTGGCCTGTTCGGTGAACTGCGCGCTGCGCAGTTCATCGACCCCGGGTCCAGCGCTTGCGCTGGTCCAGGTCCAGGGGCGGATAGCCCCGGTGGGGTCTGGGGCAAAGCCCCAGCGCAGCGCCTCCCAAGATGAGACCAATGCTCAGGGCTTGTCCATACGCTGCGCCGCGCGCCCGGGAAGAGCGGTTCGCTACCGAGGGAAGAACGACGCCTGCTGAAATCGTAGGCCGGAAAGGATCTGCTCCACCCGCTCGTCGGACAGCGCCCCGATGCGCTCGCCGAGCCGTGCCTTCTCGACCGAAGAGATCTGCGACACGACCACGACACTCTGCTTCGGCAGATTTCCTTCGCCCACGTCGAGCAGCACGTTCCCAGGCTCGTTTGCTCGGTGCAAGTTCGAGGTCAACGCGCACACGACCACGGTATGGATGCGCGAGTGGTTGAAGACATCGTCCTGAACCACCACATGGGGATGCGCGAAGCCCGGAACGGATCCTCGCGATTCGTCCGGCTCGATCCAGAACAGATCCCCCCGGTGGATTGTCGCGGCACCCGTACCCATTCAATGCCCCGCGGGAAGAGCAGCCTTTTTGCTATCGTCGGAGGTCACGCTGAAGGGCGCGAGGAACGCAAAGAGCACCGGCGGGATGGACGCGAAGAGCACGATCGTGAAGAAATGCGCGTGCCCCACGGCCTCCTGAATGGGCCCGCTGATCATCCCCGTGAACATCATGCTGAGGCCCATGATCCCGGTCGCGAACGCATAGTGGGCGGTCTTGTACGGCCCGGGCGCGAGCTGCTGCATCATATAGACCATGTGCCCGACCGAGCCGAACCCATAGCCGAATTTCTCGATCGTCACCACGGCCGTGATGAGCCAGAGGCTCTCGGGGCGGGCGTGGCTGAGGTAAAAATACGTCAGGTGCGGGACGTTGAGGGCCAGCGCGAGGAGCACGAACGAGCGCTTCAGCCCGAGCCGCCCGCAAAAGAGCCCGCCGAGCAGCGCCCCGACGATGAAGCCGCCCGTGCCGAACGTGCCGTTGATGTTGCCGAGCGCCTCGTTGTCGAGCCCGAGGCCTCCCACCTCGCGTGCGTCGAGCATGAACAGGGGCCCGATCTTCTCGATGAGCCCCTCACCGAACCGATAAAAGAAGACGACGAGCAGCATCATCACGATGTGCTTCTTCTTGAAGAAGCTCGCGAATGCGTCGGCGAAGGTCCGCGCCGCGTCCCCAATCCCGCTCGGCGCGTCCTCCGCCTTGCCGCCGGTGGGCAGGACGTTGATGTGCCAAACGCCGGAGATGCCCATCAGCGCGGCGAGCAAGCCCATCACCACCATCCATGATTTCGCCCAGCCGAGCCCGAGCCCGTCGTGGAGCCAGCCCGTGAACGTCACGAGCAGCCCGGAGGCGATCAGGCGGCCAATGTTCCAGGCGAGCCCCTGCACCCCGGCATATTTCGCCTGGTCGGTCTCCGACATCGAGCTGATGTAGATGCCGTCCGCGGCAATGTCCTGCGTCGCCGAGGCGAAACCCGTGATCCAGAAAAACGCGAGCGTCGGACCGAGATAACTCGGGAGCGAAAGCGAAAGCGCCACGCAGCCGAGCGTGACCATCATGAGGAATTCCATACAGAGCACAAAAAAGCGCTTGGTCCTGAACATCTCCACCACGGGCGACCAGAGCGGCTTGATCACCCACGGCAGGTACATCGAGCTCGTGTAGAGCGTGATGTCCGTATTCGAGAGGCCGAGGTTCTTGTACATGATGGCCGCGACCACGGAGACCGTGATCATCGGCGTGCCCATCGCGACGTAGAGCGAAGGCACCCACAACATCGGGTGCCGCCTCTTTGCATCCGAAGGCGCGGGCTCGGCGCTCGCCGGCGCCGCGGCGGGGAGGTCGGTCATGCCACGATGCTACGTGGAGGAACGGCCCCCTGTCTCGGAAAAACGACGCTTCAGGGTTTGGCGCGTTGCGAAAGCCCGAGCGCATACTCGGGCCACCACTCCCCCGCGCGCGGGCCGCCGTTGCAAGCCCCGTCCGATTCGCCGGGGAGCTTGATCCATAGATACGCATCCACGAGCGGCTCCCCCGTCTCGGTCGTCGGCGACTTGCCGAGCGCGCGTCCATCGGGGTTGCACCATTGCAGCTCCTTCGTGGGCCCGTTCCCGTTCCGGCTCGTGTCGACGATGAACGGCTTGCCGGAGAGCAGCGTTGAAATTTGCTTTCCGTACGCGACGCTCTCCTCCGTGGTCACGAAATTGGAGACGTTCAGCGCGAATCCGCGGGCCTTTTCGACCCCCGCGGCGCGCAGGCGCTCGGCCATCACGGGCGGGGGTTGCCATTTCGCGTTGCCCGCGTCGATGTACACGGAGACCGCGCCGCTCTGCCCGAGGACGGTCACTGCGTCGGCGAGGAGCCCGAGGCGCTCCTCTTGTTGTTCGGGCGTGAGACAGTCTTTGAGGAGCCCGAGCGCGTCCGGCTCCAGAATCACGACCGCGCGGCGTCCGCCGATCCCCCGGGCGAATTTCCGGATCCAGGCCTTGTATGCCTCCGCGGCCGAGGCCCCGCCCGCCGAGTGATTGCCGCAGTCCCGGTGTGGGATGTCGTACGCGACGAAGAGCCCGAGCGCGCCGGCCGCGGCGATCTCCGACATGCGCGCGTCCACGTCCGCCGTGACGTCCTGGTTCCAGTCCCCGAACCAAAAGGACTGCGGCTCGCGGGCGATTTTTTCGATCATGGCCGCGTCGTCGGGACGGGAGCCGCGCCACGCTTCGACTTGCCTCCGCGCGGAAGATGCCGGATCGACGAAAAGGCGCGCTCCGGTGAACGGGTTTTCCCCGGGAGCGGGCGACGCCGCGCTTCCTTGCGCTCCCATCTCCGCCGCGCCGCCTTGCGGCCTCGGGATACATGCGCAGAGGAGCGCCGCGGAGGCGACCCAGGAGAGGACATACGGACGCCGAGCCATCCTTATCGTGTAGTGCCAGTCGAGCTTGGGGGGCAACGGGCGCATCACACGTCAAGCACATTTCGGCTTCCCCCGCGCCGTCATTGTCGCGCGGATGGATTTTTCTCCGCCCCTGGGAATGCGGCGCGTGGCACCCGGGCCGGCGAAAAAACGCGTGCAGAAGGCGGGCGCTCCGTGAGAATGTTGGCGCTGCTCTCGATCTTTTTAAACAGGAGGCGAGCGATGCGATTCATCGGGGCATGCTTCATCTTGGGTATCGGCATGGCCGTCGGCTGTTCGGCGGGGGGCGGGGGCGACAAGACGCCCGCGGGGTCCGGCGGCTCGGGCGCATCGGGAGGCCAAGGCCAGGGCGGAAACGGCGGCGACATCTTCAATCCCTCGGGCGGGATGGGCGCGGCGGGCGGCGGTCCGGTCGGCGGCGACGTGATCGTGAACGCGAACTGCCAGGCGAACTGCGACGATTTCCCTGCCGATCCGATCTTCGACGGGAATGCCCCCTCGAACGCCCCCGATCTCTTCGGCGAGCCCGACAATTACACGCCCGGGCTCTGCATCGTCGAGCCACACCTCGGAGAGGGGGGCAAACCCGGCGCGTTGTTCCCGGCAAACTGGCTGCGCGTCCGGTTCCGCGTCAAACCCGCGGGCGGCGAGAACCTCTTCGAGATCCGCCTCAAGGCGCCGAACCAGAAGAACTCGCTCGTCGCCTACTCGGCGAGCCCGGTCTGGGCCATGCCGAAGGAGATCTGGGAGGCCATCGGTGTCAAGGGTGGCGCCATCGATCAAGAGATCCAGGTGACCATCCGCGGCGTGAACTCGCAGAACCCCGGCACGCCCACGGGCGCCACGGGCACGTTCACGATCGCGCCCGTGACGGCGGGCGGATCCATGGTGTACTGGGCTTCGACCTCGTCCGACGTCACGCCGACGACGAGCAAGCTCGTCGGCTTCTACGTCGGCGACGAGACCACGATCGACGCACTCACCATCCCGCAGGTCCAGCAGGGCGGCATCCTCGCCGAGGGCGGGCGCGAGCTGCGTGGCAAGTACTCCGATCCCAAGGGCGTGCCCCAGGGGCGCGTGCAGTGCATCGGCTGCCACGTTTCGACGCCCGATGGCAAGGCCGTCGGATACACCGATCACTGGCCCTGGAACAACGTCGTCAGCGGCATCGAGGAGGACAAGGCGGGCGAGGTGCCGGCTTATTTCTCCCCGGGCGCGCAGCGGCTCTTGAGCCAGCCGTGGCTCGGCATGATGACGTTCTCCAAGGCGGTCTGGGGCGCCGGCAATCGTATCGCGATCACACCGTACGCGAACCGGAATGTCGACATCGGCTTCACCGATAGCGCCGGCTACGGCTCGGACCGGCTCGCCTGGTTCGACCTCGAGACGAACGTGAACATTCCCTGGACCGAGGGGCAGAGCGGCCCGACGAACGACGCGATCAAGAGCGCGCAGGGCACGGCGTGGGGTTTCCTCCAGACGTCTGGCGAGTCGCAGGGCATCGTCGCCCCGAATTGGAGCCACGACGGTCAGACCATCGTGTACACGTCGGCAGGAAAATCCCAGGATGGCCGCATCGCCGACAATGTCGAGACCGACATCAAGACGGTCCCCTACAACAATCGCCAGGGCGGCACGGTCACGCCGGTGCAAGGTGCGGCAACGCCGGGTGTGTCCGAGTATTACCCCTCGTTCTCGGCGGACGACAAGCTCATCGCATACAATCGCGCGGGCAATACGACTGGAAAGATCTACTATCGGCCCGACGGCGAGGTGTACGTCATCCCGACGGGCGGCGGGACGCCCATCCGCCTCGCGGCGAACGACCCGCCGGCGTGCACGAACCAGACGAGCCCCGGCCTCATCAATAGCTGGGCGAAATGGTCCCCCACGGTGCTCGGGGGCGTGCCGAACGGCAAGACCTACTACTGGCTGATCTTCTCCTCGGCGCGGGATTACCCGGGCGCGTTCATCGTGCCGCCGAACCAGTACAGCCCGGCGGACACGCGCTCCTCGCAGCTCTACATGACGGCCATCGTGCGCGACGCGCAGGGCAACTACGTGACCTACCCGGCCGTCTACATCTGGAACCAGGATCCGAAGACGAGCAACCTGACGCCGGCCTGGGACATCTTCGACATCCCGCCCCCGCCCCCGCCCAAGTAATATAATGAGGAGGCGGCCCCTCCCTGGGTTTTACCCGCATCCGAGGTAAAACTTTCGCATACGGGTAAAACCCTCCGGGCCGCCTCGCTCCACCGCACCCGTGCGTCAATTTTTTTGCGCACGACCCGCATGCGGCGGTTGTAAGAGATACGGTAAATCGTGTAGTGTGCCTAATTCATGGACCGCCGCTTCTCGGGGGCGCTGTCGCGCGCCGTGTCCGTCGCCTTGTTTCATTTTGTCGTCGCCACCGCGCGGGTGGCAAACGCGGAGCCGAACGACGACGCTGCGCTCGATCTGGCGAAAAAAGCAATCGAGGCGGATTATTTGGGCACCAAGTTCGCCGAGGCGGAGAAAAAGCTCAAACAGGCGCTCACGCTCTGCGGCCCGAAGTCCTGTTCGAACAAGGTGGTGGCGCGGCTGCACCGGGACCTCGGCGTCGTTTATGCCGGCGGGATGAGCAAGATCGAGGAGGGGAAGGCCGAGTTCGTCGCGGCGCTCAAGGCCGATCCCGAGATCACGCTCGATCCGGATCTCACCTCCGAGGAGATCGAGACCGTCTTCAAGGACGCAAAAGCTGCGGCCGGCATCGGCGGCGGAGGCAATCCCGAGTCTCCGCCCCCGAACCCGACACCGAACCCAGGGCCTGTCGCGCCCGCACCGGCGCAAGGCGATCTCGTGCACACGCCCCCGCCCGAGCAGACGGTGATGACGCCGGTCCCGATCTATACGGAGCTGCCAGACGGCGTGGAGGCCACGAAGGTCGTGCTCCAGTATCGGCCTTTCGGCGCCTCGGCCTGGAAGACGCTGGAGATGCCGAAGGTGACGCAGGGGTATGGAGTCGAGGTCCCCTGTCTCGACGTCGGCAGCGTGACCGGGCAGCTCAAATATTTCATTCAGGCTTTCGACAAGGACAACAACGTCGTCGCTTTTGCCGGCACCCGGAAAGATCCGCTGAACGTGGCGATCAAGCTCCAGATTGAAGGCGCCTCGCCTTCGCTCCCGGGGCAGGCGCCGCCCGCGAAGTGTTCCGAGGCGGCGGATTGCCCGCCGGGGCTGCTCGGGTGTCCCAAGCCGGGCGAGGAAAAGACCTGCCCGGAGGGAGAGCCCTGCGACAAACCGCCGGAGGCGCCATCCGTCGCCCGGAAGAATTGGGTGACGCTCGGCCTCCAGCAAGATTTTCTGGGGCTGTCGGGCACGACCGGCACGTGTTCCGGCGGGAACGAGTATAGCTGCTTTTCGGGGGATGATTTCTACGAGGCCATCCCCTACGACAAGTCCGGCGGCGAGGTCGCCGGGGGTCTCGCGGTCGCGACCACGCGGATCTTCATCGGGTACGAGCGGGTGTTCGGGAAAAACTTCACGGCCGGGCTGCGCGCCGGGTTCGTGTTCGGCGGCGGGCCGCAGGCGCCGGGCGGCGCGGCGTTCGTGCCCGTTCACGCCGAGGCGCGGGCGGCCTACTGGTTCGGCGCCGATCCGTTCGCCGGGACGGGGCTGCGGCCCTTCTTGACGCTCGGCGGCGGGCTCGCGCAGGTCGACGCCTCGGTCAAGGTCACGGTGTACAATACCGAGCAGGACTTCATCGCGGACAAGAGGCTCGTCCTCGACGCGTGGAAAAAATCGGGCCTCGTCTTCATCGCGGCCGGCGGCGGCGCGATGTACGCGATCCGGCCGAACACCGGGCCCGTCGCGGAGGTCCGGGTGATGCAGCTCTTCGGCGCCTCGGGCACCACGCTCGGCGCCACGCTTGGGTATTCACACGGCTTCTGATTCGCCGTGTACGCAAAAATGTTTCGTTCAGGGGTGGTGAGAGGAGCTCCAATGCGTTTGTCCTCGTTGACCATGCTGCTCTGTGGTGTGCTCGTGCCTTTGCCGGCGCTGGCGCAGGGGGATCCGAAGCCTGCCGACGAGGACGCTCCGGTCGTGCAGATGCAAAACACGAGCGCGGGAGGGGGCTCCGCGCCCTCCGCGCCTGCGAAGCCCGCGGCCGCGCAATCGGCGCAGAAGCCGCCCGCGCCGGATGTGCAGACGCCCCAGGGCCCTCCGCCGAGCTTCGGCAACTCGAGCCCCGTGATCTCGGGTTCCGGGGGCAATGGCGCGAACAAGTCCGAAGGATTCGAGTTTCATGGCTATTTTCGCGCCCCGATGCGAATCGGCATCGGCGCCCGCGACAACCCCCTGCCGGATCAGAGCAAGACGACCCTGCACGCGCCCGTCGTGCCGGACGATCAATACCTGAACTGGCAATACAGCGGCCACCAGGCGCGCGACTGGGCCGAGCTCTACTTCAGCTACTCGAAGGGGTGGGCCAAGGCCACGGCGGGCATCCTCGCCTTCAACTTCACGGACGCCGCGTGGAAGGAGAACCTTGCGCAGTTCGGCATTGCGCAGGGCTGGGTCACGCTGACGCCGGAGCTGCCGTGGATGAACGTCCGGCTGGAGGCCAAGGTCGGCAGCTTCTGGGGTCGGTATGGAATGGCGGGCCGGTACGACGCCGGGTATTACGACACGTTCCTCTTCGGCCGCACGCACACGCTGGGCGAGACGCTCCGCATGGAGATCGACGTCAAGGACTTTACCTTGTGGGGCGAGCAGGGCTTCGGCGTGCGGCGCCCGAACCCGAGCATCTACAACGATGCCCGCTTCACGCTCGTGAACCACCTGCATGCCGGCGTGAGCTGGAAAAAGACGGTCGACCTCTCCTTGCACCATTTCTATACCTGGGCGCAGGAGGAGGATCGGCCCGGCTCGGCGCTGACGAACGTGCCGAACGGCAACATGAGCGTGATCGGCGCGGACGTGCGCGTCGACGCGAACATGTTCGGCTATCTCTACGCGGGTTTTTCGCGCGTCTCCGCGGAGAACGCGCGGGTCGTCGGGCCCGCGGTCGAGGTGATCCATGCGAACGGCGGCGGCGAGTTCGCGCTCGGCATCACGAGCAACTACCTCGACGGCCCGACCCGCCAGAGCAACGGCAACGGCGCGGTGAACACGCTGCTCGCGCAATACGAGCTCAGCATCGCCAACATCCTCTCGAACATGAAGACCCCGGGGCAACGCTACTGGGGCGAGGGGCCCGACCTCAAGATCGCGGCCTTCACCATGGCGAACTTCATCTCGAGCGACGACCCCGACATGGATGGCGTCCGGAAGTTCAAGTACGGCTTCGACCTCAATGGCCGCATCAAATCGTGGTTCGGGCTCGGCCTGCGCTTCGATCGCCTGCAGCCGAACTCCAAGATCCCCGAGCAGTCGTTCGCGATTCTCTCGCCGCGGCTCATCTTCCGCTCGGATTGGCTCGCGCACGAGGAGATCTCCCTGCAGTATTCGCGTTACTTCTTCAACGTGCGGGAGTGCGATCCGGCCACCCCGCAGCTCTGCACGCAGCCGCCGGCGGCGCCCACGCTCCCGGACGGCTTCGGCGCGACCACGACGAACCAGGATCCGGGGACACGCGGCGCGCCGGCGACCCGGCCTGATCTCAACGTCATCCGGCTGCAGGCCTCGATCTGGTGGTGAGGGCGAACATGAACAAGGCAATCACGTACTCGATGGGGGCCTTCGTCGCGATTTGCGCGTTCGTGCCGGCGATCTCCGGATGCATCCCGCGCCCGCCGGGCGGCGGGGGCGCTGGTGCTGGCGCGGGCGCGGGCACGAACCTCGATTCGCCGGACGCCAAGCTTTGTCCGGCCGATGGAGTGCTCGACGACGGCGAGGACAACAACAACCAGCTCGCGGTGAGCAAAGGCCGGGGCGGTTACTGGTACACGTTCGCCGACAAGGGCGGCTCGACGGTCACGCCGCAGGCGGGCGCGCTGGGCGGCACGTTTTCGATGAGCCCTGGCGGCGCGAACGGCTCGCAGAGCTCGGCGCGCATGAACGGCAAGCTCGGCGGATCGGGCACGATCTTCGCGGGCATGGGCTTCAATTTCGTCGATCCGAAGGCGCCCTTCGACGTCTCGCAGTACAAGGGCATCTCGTTCTGGGCGAAGCGCGGCGAAAACTCGACGGGCCACGTGCGCATCAAATTGCCTGACGCGAACACGGATCCGGAGGGCAAGGTCTGCACGGAGTGCTTCAACGACTTCGGCATGGATATCGAGCTCACGACGACGTGGACGCAGTACGTCGTCCTGTTCAGCGCCGCGCAGCAGCAGGCCGGGTGGGGCCAGCCGCGGCCCGACGGGATCGAGAGCGCGAAGATGTTCGGCATTCAGTGGCAGGTGAACACGACCGGGGCCGACTACGATATCTACGTCGACGACATCCAGTTCACGGGTTGTCCGTGATGCGGGGACGTTCCGCGAGGTTTGTCATGCGCAACGTGACCTCATCGAGCATACTGTACGCGGCGCTTCTGCTCTCGGGCTGCGCGCCCGGCGCCGGTTCGCAAGATCCGAATGCGCCGAGCGACCCGGGCTCCGGGCCCGTGGCGAACGCGCCGCAGGTGGCGCCGCAGGGCGGCAACAACCTGCTCAAGAACACCGATTTCGAGGACGGCACGAGCTTGCCGTGGACGACGTCGTTCAGCGCGCCCGCGACGGGCAAGGCGGCGGTCGAGAACGGCGCGTTTTGCCTGAAGATCGACGACAAAGGGGCGAACCCCTGGGACGCACAGGTCCGCCATCGCGAGATGGTCATCAAGCGCGGCCACACGTACACCGTGCGTTTCAAAGCCTGGGCGAGCAAACCCACGCGGGTCCGGCCCAAGGTGGGCATGGCCGGGCCGCCGTACGCCGAGTACTGGTCGAGCACCATCGAGCTGAAAACGAAGCCGCAACGCTTCGAGGGCGCGTTCGTCATGGGCAGGGGCGACGATCCGACGGCGGAGCTCGCCTTTCACATGGGCGGGGGCCTCGCCGCAGAAGGCGGCG
The DNA here is from genome assembly GCF_028435365.1 of Polyangium jinanense. The sequence continues at coordinate 10,304 of NZ_JAGTJJ010000047.1, forward strand.
TGACCGTTTGTCTGGACGACATTCGTCTGGACGACCCCGACTTCAAGGCACCGCCGCCGCCGCCGCAGGTGAAGCTGCCCAAGGTGCGGGTCAACCAGGTCGGGTATTTCCCGGGGCTCGTGAAAAAGGCGATCGTGAAGGCGGTGCCGAACAAGCCCCTCGCGTGGGAGATCGTCCGGGAGGGCAAGGAGTCGGTCGCCAAGGGGACGACGGCGGTCTTCGGCGACGATCCCGCGTCCGGCGAGCACGTCCACGTCGTGGATTTCAGCTCGTTCGCGAAGCCCGGCGACAAGTACGAGCTCCGCGTCGAGGGCGAGACGAGTTTTCCCTTCGACGTCCGGAAGGATCTTTACGGGAAGCTCAAGTACGATGCGCTCGCTTATTTCTACCACAACCGCAGCGGCATGCCGATCACCATGCCTTACGCGGGCGAGGAGAAATGGACGCGCCCCGCTGGCCACACGAGCGACAAGAGCGTGCCGTGCGCGCCGGGGACGGGCTGCTCGTATTCGCTCGACGTGTCCGGTGGCTGGTACGACGCCGGCGATCACGGCAAATACGTGGTCAACGGGGGCATCTCGGTCTGGACGATGCTCGCGCAGTACGAGCGGGCGAAGCACCTCGGTACGAGCGTGAACGATTTCGGGGACGGGAAGCTCGCGATCCCCGAGAACAAGAACGGGGTCCCGGACGTCCTCGACGAGGCGCGGTACGAGCTCGAGTGGATGCTCAAGATGCAGGTGCCGGACGGGCAGCCGCGCGCGGGCATGGTGCACCACAAGGTCCACGACGAGAAATGGACCGGCCTCGGGCTCGCGCCGCACGAGGCCAACATGAAGCGGTTTTTGCGCCCGCCGAGCACTTCGGCGACCTTGAACCTCGCGGCGAACGCGGCGCAGGCGGCGCGGATCTGGAAGACGTTCGATCCGGCGTTCTCGGCGAAAGCCTTGGCCGCCGCGGAGAAGGCCTGGGCCGCGGCGAAGGCGAACCCGGCGGTGTACGCGCCGGCGAGCGACAACCAGGGCGGCGGGCCATACGACGACATCGACGTGAGCGACGAGTTTTACTGGGCCGCGGCCGAGCTCTTCATCACGACGGGCAAGGACGAGTACCAGACGGCCCTCACGAAGTCGAAGCATTACATGGCCGTCCCCCAGACGGCCGGTGGCACGGGCGCCGGCGCGCCATCGTCCATGACGTGGCAGATGACGCAGGCGCTCGGCACGATTTCGCTCGCCATCGTCCCGAACAAGCTCGACAAGGATCTCGTCGCGGCCATGCGCTCGAGCGTCGTCGCGGCCGCGGACGCGTACCTCGGCATTCTCGACGCCGAGGGGTATCGTTTGCCCTTCAAGGCAGGAGGGTCGCGCAAGTATCCCTGGGGCTCGAACTCGTTCCTGCTGAACAACCTCGTGGTCCTCGCGCTCGCGCACGATTTCACGAGCAAGCCGAAGTACCTCGGCGGCGCGATTGAGGGGATGGATTACATCCTTGGCAAGAACCCGATGGTGCAGTCGTACGTGACCGGCTACGGGTCGAATCCGCTCAAGAACCCGCACCATCGATTCTGGGCGAATCAGGTGGACGCGAAGTTCCCGACGGCGCCGCCCGGCGCGGTCTCGGGCGGCCCGAACTCGGGCCTCGATGATCCGTATGGGCAGGCCGCGGGGCTCGCCGGATGCGCGCCGCAGAAGTGCTTCATCGACCACATCGAGGCCTGGGGCTTGAACGAGATCACCATCAACTGGAATGCGCCGCTCGCCTGGGTCGCCGCGTTCCTCGACGAAAAAGGTCGAATCTGATCTCCTCGAACGAATGAAGCAAAAACGGAATCCCGCGCGGCGCATTGTGGTCGCGTCGGGGCTCCGCTATGATGATCCGCATTCCTTCCGAGCGGTTCCCCCTCCGCTCCCACCGAAAGGTCCGGTGCAGCCATGAAATTCGTGAACGAACATCGTGCTTTCTTTGCCGTCGTGATGGGCTTGCTCGTGGTCTCAGCCGCCGCGTGCGACGAGGGCTCGACGGATACCACCGGAGGGGGAGGGGCAGGCGCGAGCGGCGGCGGCGGCCCCGGCCCTGGCCCCGGCGGCGGCGGTCCGGGCGGCGGCGGCGGCTCCGGCGGCGGTGGGCAAAAGCTCACCAGCATCGACGATATGGAGGATCAGAACGGCTCGATCACCCCGAACGCGGGCTTGCTGGGCGCCTGGTACACGTACAACGACGAGACGGACGGCGCGACGCAGACGCCCGTCGTGGGGGATCCCTTCGAGATGACCGCGCTGTCGCCGGCGCGGGGCTCCAGCATGTACGCGGCAAACACGAAGGGAAGCGGCTTCACGACGTGGGGCGCGGGCTTCGGGTTCGACCTCAACAACGACGGCCTGACGAAGAAGGCCTTCAATGCGTCCCAGTTCAACGGTTTGCATTTCTGGGCCAAGGTCGGCGCAGGCGCGAGCGGCGCCGTGCGCTTCAACGTCGGTGACTCGCAGACCACGCCGGAAGCCGGCAACTGCGGCGCGACGTGCAGCGACGACTTCGGCGCGAACATCACGCTCACGACCGACTGGCAGGAGTTCAAGTTCAGCTTCGCAGAGCTCAAGACCGTGAACTGGTCGAAGCAGAACCTGACGGCGATCAAGAAGGACGCGTTGTATTACGTGCACTTCCAGGCGGGGCAGAACGCGAACTTCGACATCTGGATCGACGACATCTCCTTCTTCGAGTGAGGGAAACCATGCAATCACGACGCGGCCTCTTGTTCCTCGGTCTGTCACTCCTCGGGATCTCGCTCGGGGGGATCGGGTGCGACGTCGGCGAGACGTCGAATCTCACGGGCGGTCAAGGCGGCGAGGGCGGCGCCCAGTCCACCATGGGTATGGGCGGCTCCACGCCCGGCGTGGGCGGCATGGGCGGCGCGGGCGCGTCGAGTGCATCGAGCGGGCCGGGATCGAGCAGCTCCGGCAGCTCGTCGAGCTCGGGCACGGGCGGCAGCGGCGGCGCGCCGCCCGTACCCCCGGGCGGGTATTACGTGCAGGGGAACAAGATCTACGACGAGAATGGAAGCGTCCACGTGTTCCGCGGGCTCGCGCGGCCCTCGCACGAATGGACGCCCCAGGGCGAGAACATCTCGCTCGCCGATTTCCAGAAGATCAAGGGCTGGGGCGCGAACGTCACGCGTCTCTCCTTGAACCAGGGCTTCTGGCTGCCAGGGCACGTCCGTTACGACGGGCAATACCAGCAGAACATCGATCAGGCGATCCAGTGGGCGCAGCAGGCCGGGCTCGACGTCATCCTCGATCTGCATTGGTCAGATCGCGGGGACATGAACAACTACGACACGAAGCAGCAGCGGATGGCCGATCAGAACTCCGTGAAGTTCTGGCAATCCGTGGCCGAAAAATACAAGAACAACGGCCGGGTGCTGTTCGAGCTTTACAACGAGCCGCGAGACGTGTCCTGGGAGGTCTGGCGGAGCGGCGGTGATAGCGGCGAGGGCTTTCAGGCCGTGGGCATGCAGCAGCTTTACGACACGGTCCGGGCCACCGGCGCGCAGAACATCGTTCTCATCGGGGGTCTCGACTGGGCCTTCGATCTCTCGGGCGTGCCGCAAAATCGCATCCAGGGGACGAACATCGTATACGTCACGCACCCGTACGATTTCGGGAACAAGCAGCCGGGGACGTGGGAGCAGAAATTCGGCTTCCTCGCGGCAACGGATCCGGTATTCATCACGGAGTTCGGGAGCTTCGACTGCTCGACGAACTACACGAGCCAGCTGCTCGCATACGCGAAGGAGCGCGGCATGTCCTGGACCGGCTGGGCGTGGTACGCGAAGGGCTGCGATTTCCCGTCGCTCATCACCAACTGGAACGGCGATCCGAGCGCAGCCGGGCAAGTCGTCAAGTCGGCGCTGCAGAATCCCTGAGGCGCGGGGCGTTGCCCCGCACCCCAGCAGGGGGCTGTCCGCCCCCTGCACCCCGGACCAGCGCAAGCGCTGGACTCGGGGTCGATGAACTGCGCAACGCGCAGTTCATCGAACAGGTCGAGGCAAGACCAAGGACGACCCTGCCAACCAAGACCGCCGTGACTGGCAACGCCGTCTCTGGTCTTGCCACTGGCCTGTGGGAAGAACTGCGCATCGCGCAGTTCTTCCCCCTGAGGTCCAGGGCTTGCCCTGGTTCGGGTCGAGGGGCGAACAGCCCCCGCGGGGTCCGGGGCAGCGCCCCGGCGCTACGCTGTGGAAATCAATCCACCACGCCGTTCGCCGCGATGACGCCGCGGTACCAGAGCGCGCTGTCCTTCGGGATGCGCTTCTGCGTCTCGTAGTCCACCCATACGATGCCGAAGCGCTGCGTGTAGCCGCGCTCCCACTCGAAGTTGTCGAGCAAGGACCACACGAAATAGCCTGCGAGGGGCGCGCCTGCGTCGATTGCGCGGCGCGCTGCGATGAAGTGGTCGCGCAAGAATTGCGTCCGCCGCGCGTCTCGCACGCGCCCTTCGGCGTCGGGGCCGTCTGAATAACTTGCCCCGTTTTCTGTGACGTAGAGCTTGGCCGGCCCGTATTCGAGGTGCACGCGCGTCAGGATTTGGCGGAGACCGTCTGGATAGACCTCCCATCCCATCTCCGTCCACTCTTCGCGCGGCGCGAGGTGCTCGGTCCGCGGCAGGTTCTGCTCCTCGGGCACCTTGTCGCTGCGCATGACTGTGCGGTTATAGTAGTTGACACCGAGGAAATCGCAGGGGGTGGCGATGATCTCGAGGTCGCCGGGGCGCACGTCCGTGAAGCCTTCGGGCGGCAGGTGTCCGGCTTTGATGTAGTCGGCCACCATGTCGGCCGGGTAGTGACGGCCGAAGAGCGGATCGAGGAACCACCGATTGAAATAGCCGTCGTGGTGCCTTGCTGCGTCGAGATCCGCGGCGCTGCGCGACGCTGGGACCGTGGGCGTGAGGTTCAGCGTGATGCCCACCTCGGCGCCGGGGCTGTTCTTGCGCAGCACGGGCACGGCGAGGCCGTGCGAGAGGAGCAGGTGATGGCTCACGGACAGGGCCGCGCGATAATCGCGGATCCCCGGCGCGTGCAGGCCGATCTGGTGGCTGAGCAGGGACGCGCACCAGGGCTCGTTGTGCGTGATCCACTTCTTGACACGATCACCGAGATGTCGGCTGAGCACGTCGGCGTAGGTGACGAACGCCTCGGCTGTCGCGCGGTTTGTCCACCCGCCCTCGTCTTGCAGCGCTTGCGGGAGATCCCAGTGGTAGAGCGTGACGAACGGCTCGATGCCTGCGGCGAGCAGCGTGTCGACGATCCGATCGTAGAAGTCGAGGCCTGCCGCGTTCACCTCGCCGCGGCCCTTCGGCAGGATGCGCGGCCATGCCACCGAGAAGCGATACGCGCGCACGCCGAGGTCCTTCATGAGCGCGATGTCGTCGCGGTAGCGATGGTAATGGTCGCAGGCGATGTCGCCGTTCGTGCCGTCGTTCACCTTGCCCGGGGTCTTCGAGAACCGGTCCCAGATGGACTCGCCGCGGCCATCCTCGGTCGCTGCGCCCTCGATCTGGTACGAGCTCGTGGCCGTACCCCACACGAAATTGTCAGGAAAAACGTACTTGGACATGATGCCTCGCTGGGTTTACTCGCTTCGGGCCCGAGAGGGCTCGGGGTACAGGTGACAGCGGACGACGCGGCCCTCGTCGAGCGTGACGGGGCGCGGGGTCTCGCGCCGGCATGCCTCGGTGACGTCCGGGCAACGCGCGGCGAAAGGGCATCCGGGCGGCGGATCGACGAGCGCGGGCGCGCCGGATCGCGCGGGCAGCCCGCGGGCAAACGAGCCTTCGAGGTCGGGGATCGCCGAGAGCAGGAGCTTCGTGTACGGGTGCAACGGCGTTTGCAGGAGCGCCTCGCTCGGCCCCGATTCCACGATGTGGCCCGCGTACATCACCATCATCCGATCCGCGACGTAGCGCGCGCTCGCGAGGTCGTGCGTGATGTACAGGAACGAGATGCCGCGCTTCTCTTTGAGATCGAGCATCAGGTTGAGGATGCCCGCGCGGATCGAGACGTCGAGCATGCTCACGGGTTCGTCCGCGAGGATGAGATCCGGCTCCACGGCGAGGGCGCGCGCGATCGCGACGCGTTGCCGCTGTCCGCCGGAGAGCTGCTGCGGGTATTTCGCGGCGACCTCCGGCGCGGGGACGAGGCCCACGGTGTCGAGCAAGGCGTGGACGCGCGTGGTGAGATCGGCGCCCGCATTTGCTTTGCCATGCAGGAGCAGCGGGCGTTCGAGGTGCTGGCCGATGGTGCGCGCGGGGTTCAGGGAGCCGAACGGGTCCTGGAAGATCATCTGCACGCGGCGGCGATACGCGAGCGTCGCGCGGCCTTGCTCCTCGTGAAGAACGTCGCGGCCGTCGAGGAGGATGCGCCCGCTCGTCGGCGCTTCGAGGCGCACGCAGAGCCGCGCGATCGTGCTCTTTCCGCTGCCCGATTCGCCGACGAGCGCGAGGATCTCGCGATGGCCGAGCGTGAAGGAGGCGTCGTGCAAGGCCCGGAGGTTTTTCGGGCGCAACCATCCTCCGACGCGGTAGCGCTTGCCGAGGTGCTGCGCCTCGAGGAGGGGGGGCGTTCGAGCGGGCTCGCTCATGGGGACACGAGGTGGCAAGCGGTGTGGTGGTCCTCGCCGATCACGCGAAGCGCGGGCGCTTCCGTCGCGCAGCGCGCGGCGGCCTCGCTACAACGCGCGCGGAAGGCGCAGCCCGCGGGCAAACGACGCAGATCGGGGGGAGAGCCCGGGATGCCGACGAGCCTGCGTCGTGGCCCGTGGATCGGGACGAACGAGCCGAGCAGGCCTTTCGTGTAGGGATGTCGCGGCGCGCGGAAGAGCTCGCGCGTGGGCGCCATCTCCACGAGGCGGCCCGCGTAGAGCACGCCGATCCGCGTCGCGAATTGCGACACGATCGACATGTCGTGCGTGATGAAGAGCACGGACAAACCGAGCTTCTCTTTCAGCTCGGCGATTTTCGCGAGCACCTCGTGCTGCACCACCACGTCGAGCGCCGTCGTTGGTTCGTCCATGACGACGAGCGGCGGATCGAGAGCGAGCGCGAGGGCGATGCCAACGCGTTGACGCATGCCGCCCGAGAGCTCGTGGGGATGACTCGTGAGCCGCGCGGGGTCGATGCCGACGAGCGCGAGCAAGTGGGCGGCTCGCTCCCGCGCGACGCGCTTGCTCGTTCGCTCGTGCGTGACGAGGACGTCGATGATCTGATCGCCGATCGTCAGGACAGGAGAGAGCGCGTTCATCGCGCTCTGGAGGACGAAGGACATCTTGCGCCAGCGAAAGCGGCGTAGCTCGTCCTCGTTCATGGCGAGGACGTCGTGTCCCTCGAAGAGCACGCGGCCGCCCGTGATCATCGCGGGCGGCGTGAGGATGCGCGCGAGCGCCTGCGCGACGGTCGATTTGCCGCTGCCCGACTCGCCCACGAGCCCGAGCACCTCGCCGCGCTCGAGGACGAACGACACGCCGTCGACCGCGCGCACCGGGCCCGAGGGCGTCTGGTATGCGACGACGAGATCCTCGACCGAAAGGAGGGGCGCGCTACCCATGATCCCTCACGACCGGCGTCGACGCGCCGGGGCGGATGCCGCGTGTGGCGAGGGCGCGCGCCCAGTCGCTCACGGCGCGCAGGCGCGGGTTCGTGATCTCGTCGAGGGAGAAGCTCACGAGGACGAGCGCCGTGCCGACGAGCGCGACGGAGAGGCCCGTCGGCACGAGCGTCCACCACGCGCCCGTCAGGAGCGCGGCGTCGTTGCTGGCCCAGTAGAGGTTCGTCCCCCACGTCACGACGCTCATGTCGCCGAGCCCCAGGAACTCGAGGCCGACCTGCGCGCCGATCGCGTACACCGTCGCGCTGATGAAGCACGACGCGAGGACCGACGTCATGTTGGGCAGGATCTCGCGAAAGACGATGTAGAGCCTGCTCTCGCCCGTGACGATCGCGGCGGCGACGAAATCCTTGTTGCGGAGCGAGAGCACCTGCGCGCGGATCACCCGCGCGTTCCAGGCCCATCCCGTCGCGACGAGCACGACGAGCAGGGCCTTCGTACCCGCGGGCAGATACGCCGCGAGCACCACGGCCAGGGGCAAACCCGGGATGACGAGGGAGACGTTCGTGAGGAGCGAGAGCGCGTCGTCGACGAGGCCGCCGAACGTGCCTGCAACCGCGCCGACGATCGCGCCGATCGTGGTCATCGCGAGCCCGGCCACGAAGCCGACGAGCAGCGACGCCCTCGCGCCTGCGATCGTTTGAGACCAAACGTCTTGCCCTTGCCCCGTGGTCCCGAGCAGGTGCGCGCGCGAGGGCGGTTGCAGCGGGATGTCGACGAACGCCGAGGGGTCGTACGGCGCGACGAGCGGACCGACGAGCGCCATCAGGAAAAACACCCCGAGGATCACGAGGCCCACTGCGGCTTTTCGAGGGATCTTCGTGCTCGTCATCGGATGCGCTCCCGAGCCCCTAGCGACCGCGCGTCCGCGGGTCGAGCCATACGTAAAGCACGTCCACGAGGAAGTTCGCGGCGAGCACGGCCATGGTGATCGTCAGGAAGATGCCCTGCATCAGCGGATAGTCCTGGCTGCGAACCGCTTGCACGAGGAGATACCCCTGGCCTGGGTATGAAAAGACGATCTCGGTGAGCAACGACCCGCCGAGGACGAACCCGAGCGCCATGCCGAAGCCGGTGACGTTCGGCAGGAGCGCGTTGCGGGCCGCATAATGGAACATGATCCGGAGCGGCGACAGGCCCTTCGCATGCGCCATCGTGACGTAATCTTCGGCGAGCACGCCGATCATCGAGCTGCGCATGGAGAGCGTCCAGCCGCCCACGCTCGCGAGGACGATCGAGGTCGCCGGCAAGAGGAGGTGCTCGGCGACGCTCGCGACGAACGAGAAGCTCAGCGAGGGCGCGAGCGTGTCGGCGTACGCGTGGCGCAGCGGCAGCACGTCGAGCGTGAAGCCGAAGCCATAAAGCAGCATCATCGCGAGCCAGAAATAAGGAAACGCGCCGAGGAACACGAGGAGCGGCGGCAGCGTCGTGTCGAACGTGCCGCCGCGGCGCCACGCGGCGATCACACCGAGCAAAGATCCGAGGACGAACGCGACGACCACGGAGGAGCCCGTGAGCAGCGCGGTCCAGCCGAGGCCCATCGCGAGGACATCCGTGACCTTGGCCGGGAAGTACGCGACCGATACGCCGAGGTCGCCGCGGAAGAGGTGCGCGAGGTACGCGACGTATTGCTCGTGCAGCGGCCCGCCCGTGAAGCCGAACGCCTCGCGCAGCGCCGCGAGCGCCTCGGGCTGGAGCTGCCCTTTGTATCGCGCGAACATCGCGGAGGCGGGATCGCCGGGCGCGAGGCGCGGGACGATGAAATTGAGCGTGAGCGAGGCCCAGGCCGCGAGGATGTACAGGCCGAGCTGTCGCAGGAGGTATCGCACGTGCCGTCTCCTCGTGATCCTTTCGCCCTCACGCGCTCCGCGGCGTGAGCCGCGTGAGGACGAGCAAGCACTCCGGCGCGCTGTAAGGGGAGGGTTTGGCGTATGGATCCCGCGCGCTCGGAAAACCCTCGAAATGGCGGGTGTTGAACGCGGCCCAGGCCGGGTTCGGGAAGAGCGGGATCACGGGCGCGCGCGTGGCGAACAGGCGCTCGAGCGCGTGCGAGAGTCGCATCTCGTCGCGCTCGTCGGCCGCACCCTCGAATTCCGCGAGCAGGGCGTCGGCCTCCTCGCTGCCGAACCGATGCCAGTTGCGCGCGGCGGGATCGCCGAGCGGACGGAGGGTCGCCGTGCCCATCAGATCTCGATAAAAATGATACGGCGTGGGCTCGTCCGAGGACCAGCCGAGCGAGAGGTCGAACGCGCCTTTCTGGAGCTTCTCGAAGAAGGCGCTGAAGTCGTACGCGCGCGCCGCCGAGGTGACGCCGAGCGCGCGCAGGCCCTGGGCGATGATCTGCGCGGCGCGGATCCAGTCGGACCAGCCCGTGACCACGTGGACGTCGAGCGTGAGCGGCGCGCCGTCGGCCGAGGCGCGTAGGCCATCCGCGCGGCGCGGATAGCCAGCCTCGTCGAGCAGCCGCCCGGCTTGGACCATGTCGTGCGTGATCCAGTCGCCGGCCGCCGCGGCCTCGGGGCTGCGAAAACGCGCGTATCCGTCGTGAAGGCCGGTCGCGTCGGCGGGGCGCGTATAGCCGTACATCGCGACCTTCACGAGCAGGGCGCGATCGATCGACATGCTGATCGCCTTGCGTACGCGTTCGTCCGAGAGCGGGGCGCGCGCGGCGTTGGGATAGAGCATGACGGTGCCGCCCACGAGCGGGAACCAGTAATGGTGGTGGGCCGGATCCTTCGCGACGAAGAGCCGCTCGACGTCGGGCACGAAGTTACCGGCCCAGTCGACCTCGCCGTGGAGGAGCGCGAGCGTCGCCTGATCGTTGCCGGGATACGCGGGGAAGCGGAGCCCGCGGAGAGCGGGTTTGCCCGGCTGCCAGTACCGCGGGTTTCGACCGAGCTCGTAGACCTGATTCTGAAAGACCGTGATTTCGGTGAACGGGCCGGTGGCCACGGGCCGCTCGTTCGTGAACGTGACGGGGTCTTTCACGTCCCGCCACACGTGCCGCGGCACGATGGGCTGGTGCCCGAGGTAGACGAGCCCCGGGACGTATTGTTTTTTCAGGGAGAACACCACCTCGTCCGCGCCGCGCGCCCGGGCGTCGTCGAGGAAGGACCAGACGCCGAAGAGATCGAGCGCCTTGTGGCGTCCGAGGATCTCGAATGTGAAGACGACGTCGTCGGCCGTGAAGGGCTGACCATCGGACCAGGTCACGCCGGGGCGGAGGGTACAATGGAGCGTCCGTTTGTCGGGGCTCCAGGTGGCGCCGGTCGACAGCCACGGGACGAGTTTTCCGTTGATGGTGTCATAGATGAAAAGCGGCTCGTAGATTCCCGCACGCGTGGGCCAGCGGATGTTCCCCGGCGCGAGCAAGGGATTGAAGTTGCGCACCCAGGAGGCCTGCTGCTCGGTCGACACCGTGAGGACACCGCCGGGATCACGCCGCGCGCCGCGCCGCCCGGAGCACGCGCTCGCGAGCGGGGCGAGGAGCGTCGCGGCCAAAAACCGCCGACGAGGCCATCGCATTCGTGTCATCGAGGAATCTTTCAAGGCCATCGAATTCGTTTCTCAACGACGCTACCCGCATCTTTCGCCGAGCGTCAAGGTCGAATGACGCGGCGGGCGGCGTCGATCTTTTCGGCTGACCATGATATGGCATTGGCCGTGCCTCGGTCCCGCCGGCTGGTGATCTCTCGGGACGAGGGAAGGGAGTTCATCATGCGAACGAGAGGCTTCGTTGTGTCGTCCGCGCGGATGGGGATCGTCGTCTCGATGGCCGCGCTGTTCGCGGCCTGCGCTTATGGAATCGATCCGGACCGGAGCGGCCTCGAACCCGGAGCCGGCGGCGGCGGGCCGGGCGGGCCGGGCGGCGGCGGCCCGGGCGGGGCGGGCGGCGCGAGCAGCTCGAGTTCCAGCGCGAGCAGTTCGAGCTCGAGTGCCAGTAGCGTTAGCTCGAGTGCCAGCAGCTCGAGCTCCAGCGCGAGCAGCTCGAGTTCCAGCAGCTCGAGTAGCTCCAGCAGCTCGGGCGCGGGCGGCGCGCCGCCCGCTGGATTGCACGTTCTGTACAAAGCGTCGGATACCAACGCGACGAACGCCGAGATCAAGCCTCATTTCAACATCGTGAACGGCAGTGACGTCTCCGTGCCGCTCGCCGAGCTCCAGATTCGTTATTACTACACGCTGGAGACGAACGGCTCGCAGACCGAGGTATTCCACTGCGACTATGCGCTCGTCGGATGTGGGAAGGTATCGGGCGCGTTCATGACGACCTCGGGCGCGAACGCCGACCATTATCTCGAGGTGACGTTCAGCGGCGCCGACGTCCTCACGCCGGGCCAGCAGAGCGGCGAGATCCAGGCTCGTTACAACAAGATGGATTACGCGAGCTACGACGAGACGAACGATTACTCGTTCGACCCGACGAAGACCGCATTCGCCGATTGGGACAAGGTGACGCTCTACCACAATGGCGCGCTCGTCTGGGGGGTGGAGCCGTGAGCCGACGCGCGTGGGTCCTAGGCGCGTGCGGGCTCCTTGCCATGGGCGTTGCGGGGTGTGATCCCGGGGGCGCCGAGAGCCCCCCGGCCCCGATCGATCCCCTGGATATGGGCTCGGACGAGGATGTCGGCTCGGGAGACATGGGCCCCACGCCGGTCGAGCTCCATGGGCAGCTCGCGGTGGTCGGCGCGGAGCTTCGCGACGAACATGGCGAGCGCATGCAGCTCAAGGGCCCGAGCAGCATGTGGCTGAACTGGGAGAACGAGGGATTCGCGCAGAACCTCGAGGCTTTACGCTGGATGCGCAACAACTGGCGCGCGACCGTGATCCGCGCCGCCATGGGCGTCGAGCCGGATGGGGCGTACCTGACGAACCCCGACAAGGCGCGGAGCCAGGTCGAGCAGATCGTCGACAATGCGATCGCCGCGGGCGTGTACGTGATCATCGATTGGCACGATCACAACGCGCACCAGCACAAGGATCAAGCCGTCCAGTTCTTCAGCGAGATGGCCACGAAATACGGCGACAAACCCAACGTGATCTACGAGCCGTTCAACGAGCCTCTGGATCTCGATTGGCAGGGCACGCTGAAGCCGTATCACGAGGCCGTGATCGCGGCGATTCGCGCGAAGGATCCGGACAACGTGATCGTGCTCGGCACGCCGAACTGGTCGCAGGACGTGGACCGCGCCGCGGAGTCACCGGTGGCCGGGACGAACCTTCTGTACACCTTGCATTTCTACGCGTGCACGCACACCGATTGGCTGCGCGGCAAGGCCGACGGGGCCCGCGCCAAAGGTTTGCCCCTGCTCGTGACGGAGTGGGGGGCCACGCACGCCGACGGCGGGACCGACGGGCAGGTATGCCTGGACGCCGCACGCCTCTGGCACGAGTGGATGAACACGCACGGGATCGGCTGGACCGCCTGGAAGCTCGACAATTGCGGGCAGGACTCGAGCTGCATTCTCGCGCCCAATGCCCCCGTCACGGGCGGGTGGACGAGCACGTACCTGAAGGGGCACGGCGTGTTCGTCCGGGCGCGTATGCAGGACGAGTGACGTTCGTAGGCGAGCTACTTCGGAATTTCCTGGCAGCACCCGGTGACGCAGTAGCTATTGACCGGGCAGGGGTCTTGCCCTTCCAGGCCGCAGGGCTGGATGCCGGCTTCGCATTGCCCGGTCATGCCACCATCCATCGTCAAGCACTCGGGCGGCAGCTCGTTCTTGCCGACGCAGATCTCGCAAACGTCACAATCGTTCTGGCAGCCTGGGACGGGCGTGCAGGGCTGGCATTTGTCCGGGTCGGAAAGCACGTCGATGCTGCAACTCCCGTTGCCGTTCGGGTTCTCGGAGCCGAGCCAGACGTACTTCTTGCTGCCGGCGGGCAGCTCGCAACAGCCGAAGCAATCGCAGCCGTTCGGCACGAGCGGCTTGCAGTAGTCGTAGCATTCCTGGGACTGGCCTTGCGAGAGCTCCGTGCAGCTGAGGGCCGTGCCGGGTGTATTGGCTTGCGCATCGTACTTGCACTGCTGCTGTTCGTATTTCTCCGGGTAGAAGTTCGGCGCAACGGCGAGCGGGTCGCAGTTGTGGTTCCAGTAGCAGCCGTCGTTGCCGGCGCCCGAATCGGCGTCGAAGTAGCAGTCGACGATACATGCCTGGCCGACCTGCCCAGGGATACCGCCGAAGAAATTGCCCTCGGTGTTGTCGCAGGCGCCGAGGCAGTCGGGATCGTTCGAGTCGATCCGGCCGTCTCCGTCGTTGTCGTCGCCGTCGCCGCACTCGTAGAACTGGTTGAGGCACGCGACGGGCGTGGGCGTTCCGCCGGTGCCGCCGCCCGCGCCGCCCGTACCGCCCGCGCCGCCCACGCCGCCCGTACCGCCCGTACCTGCGGTCCCCGAGCTTGCCCCCGCCGAACCCGAGGAGCTGGTCCCGTCACTGCACGAGGGCAAGGCAAACGCGAGCAAGGGGCTCGCGAGCAGGATGCAAAGCACGCGTTGGGTGATGGTCGACATGCGAAACCTCCTTTGGAGGAGAGAGCCCGGTAGGCCCTTCGAAGGATAACCAGGCCCGCGGAAAAACCATAGCAAATACCGCAGTACGCACGATTTCGGCCATGGTCTGCGTCGCTGGTAACCCATTGGACCACGCAAACGTGGTCGATTTCGTTACCAATTCAGGCGGCCCGAGACAGCCCTTCCCGAGGCTCCGCTCCCTCGACGGGGAGCGTGAAAAAGAACGTGGTCCCTTTGTCGAGCGCGCTCTCGACCCAGACCTTGCCGCCGTGCGCGGCGACGAAGCCCTGCACGATGGCGAGCCCGAGGCCGCTTCCCTTGTAGCCCGATCGGGTGCTCCGCCAATAAGGCTGGAAGAGATGACCGATTTCGTTCGCCGGGATCCCTCGGCCCGTGTCCGAGACCGAGAAGGCGACCTCCTTGCCGCGCGCCTCGGCCTGAAGGACGATCGATCCGCCCGGGTCGGTGACCTGGATGGCGTTGCTGATGAGGTTTCCGAAGATCTGCATGACCCGGTCGCGATCGCAGTGGACCCGCGGGAGCTCGGCCGCGATTTCGCTGCGGAGCGATACCCCCTTTTCGCGCGCACGATCATGAAACCCGGCCATGGCCTCACTCGCGAGCCGATAGGGATGTTCGGGCGCCGGTACCACGATGATGTGTCCGGTCTCGATGCTCGACACGTCCACGATGTCGGAGATCATTCGCGCCATCTGCTGCGCCGCGCGCGAGATGATGTCCGCCGGCTTGCGAAAACACGCATGCACCTCGTCGGAGGCCGCGCGTAACGTCAAAAACTGGACTGCACCCATGATGCTGGCGAGGGGGTTTCGCAGGTCGTGCGATACGATGGCGAGGACCTGGTCTCTCGCCCCGACGGCTGCCTTCAGCTCGGTGACGTCCATACTCACGCCGACGAGGTGGGCCCTGTGCCCGGTCCGCAGGAGGTGGACGCCCGTCCGCAACCAGGACACCCGACCGTCGCGCCGGAGGAAGCGGTGATCGAAGGGGGCGGGGCTCTCTTCGTCCTGGCATCGCCGGAAATGGGACAAGAGCGCGTCGAGATCCTCCGGTGGGACGTGCGCTGCCCAGAATTTCGGCGAACGTTTCCATTCTTCGGCGGTGAAGCCCGTCGCAGTGGCCGCGCGGCTGCTCACGAAGGAGAAGGCGAGCGAATTGGGATCCGCCTCCCACACGACGACGTGATCGAGGTTGTTGATGAGGTCGAGGTAACGGATGCGCTCGTAATCGATCTCGGTGATGAGCCGCTCGCGCTCCTCCTCGGCGCGCTTGCGGTCCGTGATGTCCACGAGCGCCGCGGCGGCCGCGACGATGCGCCCCGCGGGGTCACGAATGGGCGCACTCGTACTCAGGATGAAGCCGTAGGTGCCGTCGCCGCGCAGGATCCGGAGCTCTTGCCGGACCGTTTCGCCGTTCAGGATGGCGCGCGCGAGCGCCCATTCCTGGGGCCTCAGAGGCCGACCATTCACGAGATGGAAGCCCCGCCAGGTCCGATACTCCTCGATGTTGCTCGACGGCTCGAACGGGCGGCGCCAAATTTCGGCCACCTGCCGATTGCCCATGATCATCCTGCCGGAGGGCGCCTCGGCAAGGACGACGCCGGCTGGCATCTGCTCGACGACGGCCGCGAGCTGGGCCCGTTCCACCTCCAGCCTTTCACGGAGCATGCATTGAGAAATCGCGGTCGTGGCGCGACTGGCGAGGGCGCCGAAGAGATGTTTGTCCTGCTCGGAGAATTCGGAGGTGCCCCGGGAGCCCATGTGCGCGACGCCGAGGACACGAGATCCATCGACGAGAGGAACCCCATAGAGAGCTTTCACGCCCTTCGCGCAGAGGATCGGGCTCTTGACGAGCGGGTCCTCCGAAGCGTTCCGAAGGTACATCGGGCGCTGCTCCGCTGCAATCGTCCCCGCGAATCCCTCGCCGATCCTCAAGGAGAACCCTTGCGAGACCTCCTCCTCGAGGCCCACGGCGGCGCGAACGCGCAAGACGTCGTCCTCACGCAGGAGGATCACGGCGGTGTCGACGGAAGCCGTGGCGTCGAGGAAAACGCCGAGGAGCCGCTGCAAGAGCTCGTTCAGGCTCCGGGTTTCGAGGGACGCGGTCGAGATTCGGTCGAGGGCCTCGAGCGTGCGCCTACTGGCGCGGGTATAACGATCCACCGAGGCTGCGACGGCCGTGTCGATGGCCCAGTTCAGGACCGAAAGGGCCTCGGGGTACTCGGCCAGGAGCTGTTTCTGCAAAAAATGCTTCGTGATCGTGGCCCGGAGCGCGGCGTATTCGGCGACGACCTCTCCGAGGTCGAAGCCGGCTTCCAGGCGATCGCGGGCATGGTTCTCGGCCGTCTCCTGCGGCGGCTCTGGGGGCCGACCCGCCGCCATCTCGTCGACCATCTCGGCGATGCGGTCGAGGAGCTCGGGCACGTGGTCCATCAAGACCGGGCGCGCGAGGGAGCGAGCGACGGGGAGCTTTCGGACGGCCTGCTCCCATTTCGCCAGGATCTCCGGCTCCAGGTCCCGCAAGAGCTCCGACAGGCTCGGCCCGCGGGGTGCGCCTCTGGAATCTTGCGTGCTCATCGGTCTCCGTCGCCAGCGGCAGGCGCGTGCGGCACAGCTTGCGTTTCACCGTTGCAACGAACGAGCCAGCGGTCAGGCGAGAAACCAGCCTGTGCGGCCAGCCAAACCTCTGCGCCGTGCGCGGGGGATGGCGGAGCGACGTCGTGATCTTCGCCGACAACCCTTCTCGCCTCCGGCGCGGTGGGCTAGAACCGCCCGACGCCATGCCGTTCGATCCCACCAACTTCGATCGCCACCCGGACGGCGTCATGCGGCTCCGCGCCGTGCGCGACGAGGCCGGCGTGCCCAGCGATTTCGAATGGTCGTACCTGAATGCCGCGGCGTCTCGGGCTCTTTCGCGGAGCGATCTCATCGGCAAGACATTGGGCCGAGAGATCCCGACGTCTCTGGAGAACGGGCTTTACGCCGCCCTCGAAGCGACGAACCGCTCCGGCGAGCCGTGCAGCTTCGACCATCCTTCATTCACCCTCACGGGGTTGAAGGATGGTGACGGCGTGTTCGTGTTCCTCCAGCGAAAAAAGAAAACACGGGCCGACGACCTCGTGCACGCGGATCTCGCCGACAGAAAGCGGCTGGAGCAGGAGCGCGAGGAGCTGCTCGCGCGGCTCGATGCGCTGATCACGCACGCGCCGGTTGGAATCGTAGCATTCGACCGTGAGCTGCGGATCGTCTCGCTCAACGAGGAGGCCGCGCTCGACGGGAGGTCCATCGACAGCCACCTTGGCAGGACCCTCGGCGAGCTGCGGCCAGCGTGGGCCGAGCGGGTCGAGCCGCTGCTCCGGCGGGTCCGTGATGCCGGGGAAGCCATTCGCGGCGTGGAGTTTCGCGGGCCGGGAAGCGCTCCGAACGAGGAGCGCCACTGGGTCATGAACTATTATGCGATTCGCGACCGCCGCGGCGAGGTGCGCGGCATCGGCGTCGTATCCCTGGACATCACGGCCCAGAAGCGGGTCGAGAATCAGCTCCGGGAGAGCGAGGAGCGCTTCCAGCAATTCATGCGCAATTGCCCGGCATCGGCCTACATCAAGGACGCCGATTTGCGGTACGTCTGGGTGAACGCCTACCTCGAACGGAGGCTCGAGCGCCCTCTCGAGCAATGGATCGGGGGGACGGACGCCGACATCTTCCCGCCGGAGGAGGCCGCGCGCGTCGGCGAGAATGATCGCGCCGTGCTCACCAGTGGCGCCGTGACCAGTCTCGTGGAGACCGTGACGGTGGCGGGGCGGCCTGCACATTACCTCTCCTACAAGTTCCCGATGCACGACAGCCATGGCCGCGCGATGCTCGCCGGGATGTCCGTGAACATCACCGATCAGGTGGAAGCACAGGAGCGCGTTCGGCGGCTCAATGCGGAGCTCGAGGCGAAGGCGGGCGAGCTGCAGACGGTGCTCGACCTCGTCCCGATTGCGATTTTTATGGCGCATGATCCGAACTGCCAACGCGTCACCGGCAATCGTGCTGCAGCCGAGCTCATCGACGCGAGGGGGCGGGCAAACCTCTCCTTGACGGTAGCGTCCGAAGAGCGCCACACGCCTCAAAAGCTCCTGCACGAAGGGCGCGAGCTCGGGCCGATGGAGATGCCCATGCGGCGAGCCGCGCGTGGCCACCCGGTCCGTGGCGAAGAATACGACATCGTATTCGAGGATGGCCGCAGAAAGCACTTCTTCGGGTATGCGTCGCCGCTCTACGACGCCGAGCACCACATCCGGGGGAGCATCGCGGCGTTTCTGGACATCACCGATCGCAAGTTCACCGAAGCCAACCTCGAACGACGCACGCGGCGGCTCCAGCTTCTCTGGGAGGCGGCCCGCATTTTGATGACCGTTCACGACCTGGATGCGATGGTTCGCGCGCTCTTCGAGAAGATCCGCGCCGATCTCGGTCTCGACCTCTACGAAAACTGCGTGGTCGAGCCCCAAGCTCCGCGCTTGCGCCTCGTATCGAGCGCCGGGATCCCGCCCGAAGCCGCCGCGGCGCTCGCGTCGATCGACTTCGGCGGGTTGATTTGCGGCGAGGTCGCGGAGCGCTCGGAGCCCATCGTCCTGACCGACGTGCAGGACTCGACCGATGCAAGGGCAGCGTCGCTTCGCGAGCTCGGCGTACAGGCGTACGTCTGCAATCCGCTCATGGCCGGTGGACGGCTCGTCGGGACCTTGTCGTTCGGCAGTTGCAGCAAGCGTGCATTCACGCAGGACGAGGTGGAGTTTCTCGAGACGATCACGCAGTACGTCGCCGTCGCGGGCGAGCGGTTACTGCTCATCGAGCAGCTCCGCGAGGCGGATCGACGAAAAGACACGTTCATCGCGACGCTCGCCCACGAGCTACGCAATCCGCTCGCCCCCATCCGGAACGCGGTGCAGCTCTTGAAAGCGAAAGGCCCGCCGGAGCCGAAGCTCGTCTGGTGCCGGAACGTGATCGACAGGCAGGTCCATTACATGACCCGATTGCTCGAAGACCTGCTGGACGTCTCGCGCATTTCCCGCGGGAAGCTCGAGGTGCGAAGAGAGCGCGTCGCGCTGAGCGCCGTCATCGATGTCGCCGTCGAGACGAGCCGACCGATGGTCGAAGCCGGACGGCATCAGCTCACGGTGAGCCTTCCGGCGAGCTCGATCTGCGTCGACGGGGATCCCGTGCGGCTCGCCCAGGTCTTTTCGAATTTGCTCAACAATGCAGCGAAGTACACGCCTGAAGGGGGCGAGATCTCGCTTTCCGTGGAGCGTCGAGAGACGATCGTGGTCGTATCGGTCCGGGACAACGGGATCGGCATCACGAGCGACATGCTGCCGAAAGTATTCGATATCTTCGCGCAGGCGGCGCCTGCGCTCGAGCGGGCGCAGGGCGGGCTCGGCATTGGTTTGTCGCTCGTGAAGGGTCTGGTCGAGCTGCACGGTGGAAAGGTGTCGGTGCGGAGCGAGGGTTCGAATTGCGGCAGCGAGTTCAGCGTCGAGCTTCCGATCGTCGGATTGCCGCAGGCCAGCGATTCCGACGAGCATGCCGCGTCCGTGCTCGTGGTGAAGCATCGCGTGCTCGTGGTCGACGACAATGTCGACAATGCCGATAGCCTCGCCGCGCTGCTGGAGATCACGGGCAGCGAGGTGATGACCGCCTACGACGGCGAGCAAGCGCTCCGGATCGCCGAGTCGTTCAAGCCGACCGTGATGCTGCTCGACATCGGAATGCCGCGGATGAACGGCTATCAGGTCTGCCGTAGGCTCCGCGAGCAGGCGTGGGGGCGCGCCGTGTTCCTCATTGCGATGACCGGCTGGGGACAGACCGAGGACCGTCGTCAGACCCAGGAGGCGGGCTTCGACCACCATCTGGTCAAGCCGGTGGACAGCACCGCGCTGATGAAGCTCCTTGCGGAGCGGAGCCCGTAGGGAAGGGGAGCGCGGGCGGGAATGCGCTCCTATCGCCGTCCCAGGGAGCGGCGCAATCCTTCCTGCAGGGTCGCGAAGGTGCATACATTCTCGAAGCCAAGGTCGTCCTCCACCAGTGTGCGCGCCGTTTGCGTGGAGATGCCGACGACCATGCATTGCGCACCCAGCAATTCGGCGGCGCGCACCGCGTCCCGCAGGTGACGCGCCGCGTCCGCGTCGAGAACCGGCACGCCGGTGACGTCGAGGATGACCTTCTCCGCGCTCGCCTCCACGATCGACCGGAGCAGGACCTCGAGGATTCGCGCGCCGCGCGCCGCGTCGATGCGGCCGATCAGTGGCACGGCGAGGATGCCCTTCCAGATCCGGAGCACGGGCGTGGACAATGCGGCGATCGCCTGCTGCTGCTCCTCGCTCACGCGAAGCTGCTCCGCGAGTTCCGCGGTGCGTGCGGTCACGGCGGCCTCGAGCTCGTCCTTCTGCTGCCGCAGCTCCTCCTCCGAGTGCTTGAGCTCGCCGACGTCGAAATGGAGCTGTATCACCTCGCATACCTCGTCGTTTGCTCCCTTCACCGGGAAAAGCGCCGAGGCGACCCAGCGAACCCTGCCCTGATCAACGGCTTCGTTCTGGTGTGGATCGTACCGGATGGTGGGCAACCGCGTAGCCTTCCCCTCCAGGAATGCCTGCTCGATGAGATGCATGAACCCCTGGGCGACGACCTGGGGATCGTTTCGCAGCCTATAATCGGCGACGAGCTCGACCGGTGTGTGCCAGAGCTGTTCCCAGCCCGCGTTGACCTCCTTGGTGCGGCTCTCGGGATCGTAGACCTGGAGGCTGACGGCGCCTCCGTCGAACAGGGCTTGATACCGCCGCGCCGGGATTTCCAGCTCGGCAATGCGCCGCCGCAGCGCCGCATTCTCGCGCGCGAGGTCCTCGAGCGCCTGTTCGGCGTCAATGGATTGTCTGTGATTCATTGTCCGGCATTCACGACGGCCAGGTGGCCGTGCCCGCATCACGAGGAATTCGATGCGAGCGCCGGGCGGGTTTTACGTGCACCAACGGGTACAGTGCAAGCGGAAAAAGGCCGTGGCATTTGCCCGACTCAGCACTCCCAGAAGGCGTCCTTCGCGAAGACGTAGAACCGACCATCGCCACCGCAGTTGAGGTCCTCGACGAGATCTTCGTCGAACTGCGCCAGGAAGTCGGCGGCGCCGTCGTCCTCGTCGTGCGTCTGGAGCCAGCCGGGGCGACCGAGCGCGCGTGCGCGGAGATCGCGGATGAGGTCGCGGATCGCTTCGATGCGGCCGTCTTCGTCGTCGGCGTAGGGATCGAGTACCACCGAGGGGATCGCAATGCGCACGGCCTCGTAGCATCCGCCGTCGTCGCCGTGGCCCTTCGCGAGCGCCGCTTCGGAGAGCAGCACGACCGCGGTCTCGCCGCTGTCGCGCTCCCAGGCGCAGTTTTCCTCGCGCTTCGACACGAAGACCGCGAGCGCGCGGACGTCCTCGCCATGGCCCGTCCGCTCGCGCAGCTCGGGCATCGCCGCATAGTCGAGGGTGATCACGTGCTCCATCGGCTCGCTCTTGCACTTCGGCCACGCTTTCTTCGTGATGCCCTTCGGCGACGACGCCGTACGCAGCGTCGACGCGGGATCGAGCACGCGGCGCGGCACGAGCGCGTAGATTGCCGCATCAAGCGGGAGCCCCAAGGCCTCGGCACGCGCGCGGATGGCTTCGATCTCCGCGGGCCTGGGCCACTCCACGATCGGCGGCGTGGCCCCCGTGGTCATCCTCGCATGAAGCTCCTCGCCGCGGGCGCGCACCGCGGGATCGGGGTGGTCGCGGAGGGCCTCGATCCAGGCGCCGAGCTTCGCCGCCGGGAACCGGACGAGCGTCTCGTCGTGCCCCACAAGCGCGCCGGCACGGAGCTGCGTGACGATCGGCTCCGAGCGTGAGCCCATCGCCGCCGTCGATCGCGCGCTCGCGGCCCTGGCCGCCGCGGAGATCCTCGATCCACGGGCGCGCGAGGACATCGTCGCCGAGGAGTCGCCGCGTCTCGCGAGGACGTGGGCAGCCGTGCGCGGGATGTACATGCGCCTCGCGACCGCGCCGTCGCTCCAGGAGCTCGCCGATCACGCCGGCGTTTCGTTGCGCCAGCTCGCGCGCGACATCGACGAGCTCGGGGCCACGTTTCCGCTCGGTGCCGACGGCTTTCGCGAGCTCACGGGCGACATTCGCCTGCGCTGGGCGGTGCTGCTCCTCTCCTCGCCTGGGCTGCGTGTCGCCGACGTCGCCCGCAGCGCCGGCTACGGCAGCAGTGTGGCGCTTGGCCGGGCCTTTCGCGAGGCCGGCCTGCCCCCGCCGAGCACCGTGCGCCGCGCCTTCGGCGACAATGGCTGATCGATCACCGCCGAATGCGAGCCACCCAGGCCTCGACGTCCGCGGCGGCGGCCACTGCCCTCGGTCCGGACGCGAGATATCCCGCCCGTGCCTCGTCCGCGAGCACGACCGCGCGCCGCCGGTCCTCCCCGGCCGCCACGAGCGCATGCGCGAGGGAATACCGTGCGTCCGCCAGCCTGGTCGGGTCGCCCGGATGACGCAGGAGCAAAGCGATCGCGCGCTCGAGCAGCGGAATGGCTCGTTTGGGTGCGTGACGCTCGATATGGATGTCCGCGAGCGGGACGAGCGCGTCCGCGAGCGAAGGGTGATCCTTCCCGAGCCGCGCCTCGTTGATGGCGAGGGAGCGCTCGACGAGCGGCTCGGCTGCATCCAGGCGGCCGACCGCGCCATAGATCCTGCCCAGCATGTCGAGCGTGCTCGCGACGAGCGGATGCTCCGGCCCGAGCGCCTTCTCACGAATCTCGAGCGCGCGACGCAGGAGCGAGAGCGCCTCCTCGTGGGCCCCTTCGTCGTGACGCACGATGGCAATGAAGACCAGCGTGCTGGCGACGACGGCGTGATCCGCGCCGAGGATTTTTTCACGTATCGCGAGCGAGCGGCGGTAATGGTCGAGCGCCTCCTGTTTGCGCCCCAGCATGTGCAGGGCACGCCCCATGGCTTCGAGGCAACTTGCCGCTTGCTCGGAGTCCTCGCCGCGCTTGTGGCGCTCCCCCTCGTAGGCTTGCTGGAAGAGAGGTAGCGCCGCGGCGTGGTTGCCCCGGACCGTGAGGATCCGGGCCAGATCGAAGAGCGCCACCAATCGCACCGGGTGCTCGGGCGGCAAACTTCGCTCGCTGCTCTCGACGATGGATCGGCTCTCGGCCTCGGCCTCGGCCATCGCACCGCTCTCCTTGTGGACGAGGACGAGCGCTCGGCGCGCGTGCAGCGCCGACGGATGGTCTTTGCCGAGTGTATTCGACAGGGTGGCGATCGCTCGATCGACGGACGCTCGGGCCTCGGCGAGCTTGCCCTGAGAGCGCTCTGCGCTCCCGAGCCCTTGCAGCGAGGCCGCGAGGAGCTCGGGGTCGTGGGGCGCGAAGCGCTCGACCTGCTCGATGGCGTGCCGACAATCCGCCTCGATCTGCGGCGCATCGGCGAGCGCATTGCCTCGCGTGCAGATCCGCACCGACAGCCGCGCGAGGAGCTCCGGATTGGCCCCGCGCCTGCGAAGCGCCGCCCGCGCATACTCCAGGGCGCGTGCAGCCTCGTCGACCCGGCGCACGTCGAAGGCCAGCATGCCGAACAGATCGACCCAGGCGCTCGCCACGATCTCGTCGTGGTGACTCGAAATCGCCGCGTGGGCCGCCGCGTGATAATCCCCCTCGGCTTCGCGATCCTTACCGAGGAGGTCGCGAAAGCGCGCGCGCAAGTAAAGCGCCTCTGCTTCCAGCGGACCATAACGTGTTTCGGCGGCGCGCGCGACCAAAGGATCGACCCGCGAGAGCCCGTTCTCGTAACGCCCTACGGCGAGCTCCGCGCGCGCACGGGAGAGATCCCCCGTGACCCGGGTGATTGCCTCCTGCGCCGCCGTGCCCTCCGGACGCGGATCCATCGAGGAGAGCGACTCCAGATTGGCGCAATCGCTGACGGGCGCGAGCTCGGAGACCGCATGCGCGCTTTGGTCGACCACGGCGACGTCGGCCTGCGCGAGCGCCTGGGTGAGCGCGCCGAGGTCGGCGAGCCGCCGCTCGAGGCACACCATGCGCCGGCCGAGCTGCTCTTCCGTCTGCTCGCCGCGCACCCGGGTCGCCTCGCAGGCCTGTGTATGCGCGTCCGCCCATTCCGTCGCGCGCCGGTCGAGATGCGCCGCGACCTGATCAAAAGCCCCCGCCGCATAAGGCAGCCCGGTCGCGACAAACGCCTCACGGACGGCGGCACGCCCGGACGCGTCCCACACGCCCTCGAGCCTCCTCGACGCCCCGCGACAAGGCGGCTCCGCCGAAGGCCCCATCGACGCCCGGACGACCCCGCCCGCGACGACGGCCGCGAGCAGCGGGACGACCCACATCGCAATCCGTCGGCGGAGCGCGCGCCGATCCCGTTCGAGGATGGCGAGCAGATCCACGAGCGAGGGGTGCCGGGCTTCGGGTTTCGCGGACAAACCACGCCGGAGGGCCTCGTTCAGCCAGGCAGGGATATCGGCCGCGCGCGGGGCGTGGATGTCTCCGCGCTGAATGGAATCGAGGATCTCGGCCTGTGTATCGCCGCGGAAGGGGCGTACGCCGTGGAGAGCCTCGTGGAGGGCGACGCAAAAGCTGAATTGGTCCGCGCGCGCGTCGGCGCGCCGGCCCTGATGTTGTTCGGGCGCCATGTAGGCGGGCGTGCCGGCGACGACGGTCTGCACCGCCTCCGTCTCCGCGCCCGAGCTCGAAGCTTTCGTGTCCCGGGGATGCCCGTCCCGCGCGAGGCCAAAATCGAGCACCCGAACCCTGCCATCACGCCCGACCACCACGTTCGCGGGCTTGAAGTCCCGGTGCACGATCCCCATCGCGTGCGCGGCGGCGAGCCCCCGGCCCGCTTGGAGAAACACCGGTAGGATCTCGGGCAAGGGGCGACGGCGCTCCGCGAGCCACGCGGCGAGCGTCGGCCCCTCGACGAACTCCATCACGATGAAGACGTTTCCGTCGGTCACCCCCACGTCGTGGATCGAGACCACGTTCGGATGGGCGAGGCGGGCCAGCGTCTGCGCTTCGGAGAGCAGGCGCGCTCGGGCCGGCTCGCTCCCTTCCCCTCGGTCCTCGGCGCGGAGCACCTTCAATGCCACCCGCCGGTTCAGCTCCGGATCGTAGGCGGCATACACCACGCCCATACCGCCGGCGCCCACACGGGAGAGCACGACGTACCGGCTGACGGCGCTTCCAGGCTGAAGCGGGGCCTCGGCGCCGGGCGGGCGCGTGTCCTTGGCCGTCGTGGCAAGGTCTTTGGGACGGCCGGCGAGCTCCGGCGTCGCGCTGGTCTCCCGTGACGTGTGGAGGGGCTGTCCCACCACGGCGAGCAGCTCCTGGCACGCGGGGCATTCGTCCACGTGGTGCTCGGTCCGCGCGGCCGTCTCGGGGGCGAGGTGGCCGCCGAGGAGCGCGTTCAGCGTGTTCTCACCCGGGCAATCCATGCGAAGACAGGGCACGTTATCGTGCGCGTCTTCTGCGGGCAAGAGCGCGACCGGGCCCTCTTGGCAGGATCCGCTCCCGTGATGCTACCATGCGTGCACATGGGAGACGGACCGGCTCTGGCTCGCTGCTTCTCGACTGCGTGGAGAGCCGCGCGGCCGGACGCTCCCGCGGATTGGCTCGATCTCGACGAGACCTCGCTCGAGGCGGCGCTCGCCTCCCTTCTCGCCGCGGCGCGCGCGACATGGACCGACGTCAGAATCGAGCCCGATGTATTCATTCCCTACCTTGCCGCGAGGATTGACACGGATGTCCCATTGATTCGCGCGCTGTCGCACCGCGCGTGCGCGGACCTGTACCTCGCCTGCGCTTGCGCCCGCGGCGACGCGACGGCCATCGCGACGTTCGACAGGACCTTGCTGCGTGACGTCACGGCTGCGCTCTCCCGTATCGACCTCGGGAGCACCACGCTGGAGGACCTCAGGGACCGTATCCGGCATCGTATCCTCGTCGGCGAGGGTGGCGTGCTTCCGCGAATCGCCGAATACGCGGGCCGGGGGGATCTGCGCGGGTGGGTCCGTGTCGTCGCCGTCCGCGAGGCGCTCGGCCTTTTGCGCAAACAGAAGCGTGAAGAGCGCGCCCACCTCGAGCTCGCCCAGATCGACCCCGCGTCGGGTGATCCCGAGCTCGCCCGGATCGAGCGGCTTTACCACGAGGAGTTCCAGAGCGCGTTCCGGGAAGCGCTGGCCTCGCTGTCGCCGCGCGAGCGCAACCTCCTCCGCCAGCACTACCAGCAGGGCCTCGGCATCGACGAGCTCGGTGTGCTTTACGACATCCACCGCGCGACGGCGGCCCGCTGGCTCGCCCGTGCCCGCGAGCGCCTCGCCTCCGGCACGCGGCAGCGCATGCGCGAACGCCTGCAGGTCGAACGCGGCGAGTTGGACAACATTCTCCGCCTCATCCAGAGCCGGCTCGAGATCACCCTGCGGTCGCAGGGCTAGGCGGCGAGGAACCGACGTCGACATTTTCAAAAAAAAATGCGACCCCGGGCCGCGACGAGCATCCCCCGGATGCAGGGCCTGCGCCTGATGGCGCGCCGTCAGGTGGCATGCTGACGTCCGGAGTTGTGAAAATGAACACGAAAGCCTTCTCCCTTCTGCTCGCTTTGTCTCTCTCGCTGGCTGCGTGCAGCAATGTGCGACAAACGACGCCCCTCGCCTACGCGGGCGACGACGGGCGATCCACGGTGGCGTCCCTCGAGGCCGCCATTCAAAAGCGAGGCTATCGCCCCGTCTGCAAAGAGCGGGAGTTCTGCAAGTTCCAGTACGGCCAGGAGGTCTGGGTCCATTTCAAGACGGGATCCGACAAGGTCGTGATGGCCGTCGATGTGGTCGATGGGAAGAAAATGCCCGCGGACAAGCGAAAGGCGCTGACGGACGAGGCGACGGCCGTCGGGGAGGCGATCTGGCGCGAGGCGAGCGCGGAGGCGATCGAACGCGAAAAGGTCGCAGCCGAAAAGGCGAAGGCCGAGGCCGCGGCGCGCGCGGAGGCGGAGCGGAAGGAAGAGGAGCGCAAGGCCGCCGAGGCCAAGGCCGGAGGAAACGGGGGCTCGAGCGGCGGCGGGCTCGGCAGATTTCTCGGCGCGGCCGCCGACGTCCTCGGAGGCATCCAGGTCAACACGGGGCCCGGGCAGGGCAATGGCGCGGGGTCGGGGTCCAGTGGGGGCAATGCCTCGGCGCATTGCTGCGTGAACGGCTCCTATTACCAGTGCCCCTCGGCGGCAGCCGTGAACAAATGCGCCGGCGAGTCCGCCGCGTGCCTCTCGCGCTGCATGTCGAGCAGCGACATGGGCTGCGGCGAGCGCTGCATGAAGGAGCACCCGCCGGATCCCTCCGATTGCCAGCGGCAGTCGGACAAAGACGGTCAGTGCAGGTGAATCCGCCCCGGGTCGTTCCTGTCCGCGTCTCCGATGTCTCGCCGTGACCACGAGCCACGCGCCGTCCACCCGCTCGCGTCCCCGAGCGGGCTTTGCGAACATGGCGGCCGAGGCGCGGTTCACGATGTCGGATGCCATGAAATCAAAGGCGCCCACGAACGTGTACGAGAGCCCGTCCTCGTTCGTGGGCCGCGCCTTGGACCTCGCGACGATCCTCGCCCGGTTCGACGAGGGCGCGCGGCTCGTGACGATCGTCGCGCCCGGGGGCATGGGCAAGACGCGCGTGGCGACGCGATTCGCGACGCTTCACGGCGCGGCCTACGCGGCGCACGGAGGCGGCGTCTGGTTTTGCGACCTGACGGACGCCGGCGACGTTTTGGCGATGTGCCGCGCCGTGGCGTCGGTCCTCAGCGTGGCGCTCGAACGGACGACGGAGGAGAGCGCCGTGGTGGCGGCGCTGGGGCAAGCGATCGCGCGGAAGAACCGCGTGCTTTTGGTCCTCGACAACGTGGAGCACATCGCGACCGCGGCCGCCGGGGTGGTGGCCGCGTGGATGAAGGTCGCGCCGCACGCGCGCATCCTGGTGACGTCGCGCGCCGTGCTCGGCATTGCGGGCGAGCACCTCGTGCCGCTGGAGCCGCTCCGAGTCCCGCAGTCCGGCGCGAGCCGCGAGGAGCTCTTCGCGACGGAAGGCGTGGCGCTGTTCCTGAGCCGCGCGCGGGAAATGCGGCCCGATTTCGAGGTTGGGCCGGGCGAACTCGCGGCGCTCGGGGACGTCGTGCGCGCGACGGACGGGATCCCGCTCGCGATCGAGCTTTGCGCGGCACGCGTGAGGCTCCTCGGGCTCGCACAGATACGGAGCCGTCTCGCCGAGCCGCTGGATTTCCTGGTCCGGCGTGAGGATCGTGGGCGGCACTCGTCCATGCGGCGCGCGATCCTGGACTCGCTCGTGCAGCTCGAGGAGACCGAGCGCGCGTGCTTCGCGGCATCGTCGGTGTTTCGCGGGGGATTTACATTGGAGGCGGCGGAGAGCGTGCTCGAACGGCCGGGCGCGGACGTCCTCACCGTGCTGGAAGGGCTCGTCGCGCGCTCGCTCGTGCGGATGCGCGCGGAGGGCGACGAGACGCGCTTCTCGCTCTTCGAAGCGATCCGCGAGCTCGCCGCGGAGGAGCTCCAGAAACGGCCGGAAGAGCTCGATCACGCGGCGAGCCGGCACACGCGCTGGTTCGCGCGGTTCGGTCGCGCGCTCGCCGAGGAAGCGGCCTTCGGCGGCGCCGCGCGGGAGAGGCTCGGCCACGAGATGGACAACATGGTGGCGGCGCACGCGCGTGCGCTCGTCGATGCCGAGCGTGCGCCCGATGGGGACGGCGCCGAGCTCGCGCTCGGGCTCGCGCTCGCGCTCGAACCGGTCGTCGTGCCGCGAGGTCTGTTCGAGCTCCGGCTCGTGCTGCTCGATCGAGCGATCACGGCTGCGCAGGCGACGGTGTCCGGGACGAGCCTCCCGGATTTCGCGGCCGCCCTCGTCGCGCGAGGCGTCGCGCGGCGCGAGCTCGGCGACCCGAAGGCCGCGGCCTCTGATCTGGAAGCCGGCCTCGCGCTCGCGCGCGCCCGCGGCGATGCGGCGCTCGAGGCGCTCGCGTGTATGCACCTCGGGGAGATCGTCGAGACACTCGGCCGCACGGTCGAGGCGCGAGCGCACTTCGCGCGAGGGCTCGCGTGCCTCGGGGGCGCGGCTGCCGGCCGATCTCGACGCGTGCGTGAGGCCGAGATCCGGGCGTGCCTCGGGCATGCGCACCGCCGCGAGGGCGAGCTCGCGGCGGCCGAACGCGAGGCGAAGCGCGCGCTCGCGCTATACCGCGAAGCCGACGGCGAGGATCGGCTGCCGAGGGTGCTTTACGAGACGGGGGTCATCGCCCTCTTTCGGGAGAGTTACGCCGAGGCGAGCGCGTGTTTCGACGAGGCGCTCGTGATCGTGCGGCGCATCGGCGACAAGCACGCAGAGGGCGCGGTCCTGAGCGCGCAGGGCATCCTCTTTCAGGAACGGGGGAAGCTCGACGAGGCGCTTGCTTGCCACGCGCGTGCGGTGCGGTTGTTCCACGAGATCGGCAGTCGTCATCGCGAGGGCAGCGCGCTCTACTATCTCGGCGGGGCGTTCCTCGAGCGAGGCTCGCCGGGCGAAGCGACGAAGCTCCTCGGGCGCTCGTTCGAGCTGATGGGCGCGGCCGGTTTCCAGCGGTACGAGGCGCTGATCGCTGGGTGCCTCGCGTCGGTGTGGTCCGACGAAGGGGATCCCGAGGCCTCCGCGCAGTGGCTCGCGAAGGCTCTCCGCGCGGCCGCCGCGTGCGAGAGCGAGCCGGCGCTGCAGGCGACGCTCGCGATCCACGAAGCCCATGTCGCGCTGGCAAACGCGAGCGAGCCCGAGCGGTCGCGGCTCCTCGAGAACGCGCGGGCGCTCGCGCGCGGGCGCTCGAACGACGATGTGCGTTTCGCGTTGCGGATCCTCCTCGCGGCGGGCCGGCATGGGCTCGCGGCGCCCGCGGAGGCGCTGGTCATTTCCGACGGCGGGGCGCGGTTCCGGCTTCCGGGGGCCCGCGCGTCCGTGGATCTGTCGCGTCGTGCGCCGCTGCGCCGCATCCTGCTCGCTCTCGCGAAGTTACGGGCCTCCGCGCCGGGTCAGACGTTGCCTCTCGACGAGATCATCCGCGCCGGCTGGCCCGGCGAACGGATCGGCGCGGACGCTGCGGCGAACCGCGTGCGCGTGGCGCTCGCGACGCTGCGCAAGCTCGGGCTCCGCGAGGTCCTGATGACGGGGCAGGGCGGATACCTCCTCGACCCCGCGACGGCCGTCTACATCCCATCGCAGGGCCTTTGACGGACGGCGCCACGGTTGCGCGGGCGGCACCCTCCTCGCGCAGCGAAGCTTGCCATGCCGCGGCGCGGCGAGGCGCTCGCGCGCGATTCGCATTCCGTAGGAGAGGCGCGAGCAGCGCCATCCAGCGAGATTTGGGCCCGAACGTCCGGTCGGAACGTCGCGCACCGGCGGCATGTGTGGCGTCGATGTTCGCATTTGCCTCGGTCCGCGCGAGACGGCGGAGCCGAGCGCTACGCTCCGACGGCGCATGTACACATCAAAGGTCTTGCGGCGCGGGTTTTTCGGGGGCGTCACCGCAACGCTCCTGCTCTCTGCGCTCGCATCTTCCCCCGTGGCAGCCGACGAGGACCCGAAGACGCGGGCCCAAAAGCTGTTTTTCGAGGGGCTCACGGACCTCCAGGCGGGTAAGAAGCAGGCGGGGTGTACCAAGCTCCGCGAGAGCCTCTCCTTGTTCGCGACGCCCAACACGCTGTTCAATGTGGCGCGCTGCGACGAGGACGAAGGGCAAATCGCGTCGGCATTGGAATACTGGCAGCGGGGGCTTTCGCTGATCGACGCCAAGGATCCGCGGGCGAAGGTCGCGAAGGGGCGAATCGATGCGCTCGACGCGCGGGTCCCGCGGCTACGGGTGATATCGCCGGAGGGGCAGGCCATGAGCGCCATTTCGCTCGACGGCAAGGAGCTCGGGCCGAGCAAGCTGGAGGCACCCTTGCGCGTGGAGCCCGGCAAGCACGTGATCGTGGTGCGCGCGCCGGGACGGGAGGACCGGCGCTACGAGGTCGATCTCGCCGAGAAGGAGCGGACGGAGGTGGTCGTCGAGCTGGGGCCGGAGGTGGCCCCCATCGACGTGCCCAAATCCTCGCCATTGACGAGCAGCAGCGCCGAGGTCCCACCGCCGCCTTTGCCGCCTCCGGCGAGCGGACGCAGGACGGCGGGGTTTGTCGTGGGCGGGGTCGGCCTCGCGGGAATCGTGGCGGCGGGGATCACCGGGGGCATGCTCGTCGCGCGTGACGCGCAGATCAGGAACGATTGCGACGAGAATGGTGTCTGCAAGAAGGGGAGCACGGGCTACGAGCTGTCGCAGACGAGCGGACCGCTCCTCGTGGGGAACGCCGTGGCGTGGGGGGTGGGGATTGCGGGAATCGGAGCGGGGCTCGCGCTCGTGCTCACGGCGCCGTCGGGAAAGGCAGGCGAAGCACGGGGGCGGGAGGCTGCGATCGCGCCGCTCGCCGTGCAGGGGGGCGGAGGTTTGTGCATTTCGGGGAGGTTCTGATGCGGTTCATCTCGGCGTTCGCGGTGGCCGCGAGCCTCGTCGCGCTCGGCGGCTGCGCGCTGATGTACGATTACAGTGATTTCCGCGAGGAGGACACGCCCGGGGAAGGGGGAGCTGGGGGCAACGGTGGCACCGGGGGAGCTGGTGGCACCGGGGGCGCCGGCGGTTCTGGGGGCTCTGCGGGCTCCGGCCCGTGCGAGCCAAATGTGACGGAGAGCTGTTTCACGGGGCCTCCGAGCGCGCAGTATGTGAAGCCCTGCCAACCGGGAACCCGAACGTGCCTCGCCAATGGCACCTGGGGAACTTGCGAGGGAGAAATCCTGCCCGGCGTCGAGCTTTGCCGCAGGGATGGCAGCGAGAGCTGCAATGCCGTCACGTGTCCGGAGGCCGACTGGAACCGGCGGTATGGGGACGACAAGGAGCAGGAGGTGCTCGCGGCCGCCGTCGACGGGGACGGGAACGTCCTCCTGGCCGGGCGATATCAAGGCGTCCTCGCGCTGGCTGCGTCCGCCGGGCTCACGCTCGGTCCGACGAACGAGGTTACGACGGACGACGCCTTCGTGGCCATGTTGTCTTCGACCGGGACTCCTGCCTGGATTCAGGGATTCGGCTCGATTGGAAAGCAGCCCCGGCGGGCGGTCGGCGCGGTGTGGGGAGCGCCGAAAGGACAGGCCATCACCGTTGGGTATTACACCCGCGCGCAGTCGCCGGACGACAGGGACGGGTTTTTGGCCTGGGGGACCGGGTCGACGACGAACCTCGTGCGGCTCGACGGTGCGGGGAACGAGGAGCCCGTGGCGGTGGCCGTCGACAAACAAGGATACGCCTACCTGACCGGCACGGTCCGAGGGACCGGGAGTTTGCCCTGCATTGGCGGGATGGCGGCCGACTACGACGCCGCCGACGAAGACCTCTTCGTCATGAGCTACGATGTGGCCTTCAGCCAGTGCAGGTGGGCCCGGGTTTTTCCGGGTGGAACCCACAAGCCTCGCGCCATGGCCGTCGACGCCGGTGGGGACATCTTCGTGACAGGCAGCTACACCGGCACGATGGCCGTCCCCGGGGTGCCGGTCGACGACGCCGGCGCGACGGTCCGTGCGTTCGTCCTGAAGCTCGACGGCATGGCGAAAGCACAATGGGCGCGCACGTTTGCCGACGCGGAGGGCGCCGCGGTGGCCGTGGAGCCCTCCGGCATCTCCAGCAAGGTGTTCGTGACCGGCACGATGAACGGCACGGTCGACTTCGGCAATCAGCCCTTCCCCACGAATGGCAAGGACGCCTTCGTTCTCACGCTCGACAAGACGAGCGGGAACACGACGTGGAGCACC
Source organism: Polyangium jinanense (assembly GCF_028435365.1). Next base: position 43,397 of record NZ_JAGTJJ010000047.1, read on the forward strand.
TATCTCACGGGGGCCCAGGAGCAGCACGGAACCAGCATCGCGCTGACGGCGGACGGCGGCGCCCTCGTTGCGGGCCATTTCTTCGGGACCTTGGATGTCTCGGCCGACGTCGAGCTCACGAGCCGTGACAACAACGTTTTCTTGTTGAAGCTCTCCGCAAATGGTTCGCCCTCCTTGGCCTATCAATTCGGCGGCGCAGGCGAACCCGCCATGCCCCGTTCGGTTCGCGTGTCGGCCGGGCCTTCCGGGATGATCCTGGCAGGCGGCTGGATCCATCCGCTCGATCTCCAGCCCAATGTCGTCCTCGCTCCTGGCGGCGCGCTCGACATCTTCGTCGCCCGGTTTCCCAAGCCCTGATCAGCCGGGCGTCTCGGGCGCGGCGTGCTCTTTGGCGTGCCGCTCGCGCAGGCGCCCGATATAGCCCAGGATGAGGTCGGTGATGTCCGCGGTGAGCCGGAGGTCTCGCAGCTCGTCCGGCCGCTGGGTCAGGGCGTCCATGAGCAGGGTGCGGACGAGGAGGACGAGGCGCGCGGCAGCCCGGGAGGCTTCCTCCGCGGGAAGCTCAGGCGCGACGCGTTGGACGAGCTCCTGGGCGCGCTCGTTGAACATTTGCCACGCCTCGTCGTTCGCATCGAGATCACCGAAGCGCAGCACCTGCAAGGCGATCACCTGCCATCGATCGAGATCGACGGTGTGCGCGGCGACGAGGCCCATCGCGAAGCGACGCACCATTTCTTCGGGACACGTGGCACAGAGTGCGTCACGCATTTTTTCGTCGAGGCGCGCGAGCATCTCCCGCACGTGGGAGTCGATCAGCGCTCGAACGATGGCGTCTCGATTGGGAAAGTACTGGTAGAGCGAACCGACGCTCGCCCCTGCGATCTCGGCGACGCGACGGGTCGTCAATGCCTCTTCGCGACCGTGCTTCAAGATGCGGACCGCAGCCTCGATCACCGCGCTGACGAGCGCCTGCGAGCGGCGCTGTTGCGGTACCTTTCTAGGTGAGACGGCAGATCGGTCCGGCATCTGGCCTCGAAACGCTATCGCGCACGGTGCGGTGCGTCAAGTTGTAGGGACGTTCTCAGGGCGATTGTCCGATCGGCACCACGACCACGCCGTTTGGCGCCGGCAGCTCGAAATTCATCGTCACCTCGTATGCGGGGGTTCCCGCCTGCGCGTCCATGTCGGAGGCATACACCGGCACCCGGATTCGATATCGACCCGCCCGAGCCACGTGGGGTTCGTGGCAGGAGCACCCCTCGGCGCTCGTTCCAAACGTATATCGCGTCCCGGACCAGGTATCCGTGGATTGCGCGCCGACATCGACGGGTACGCTGGCCATCAGACATGCTCCGCAGGTGAGGCAACCGTCGGTGCTGCTGCACGGCTGGGTGCACATTGCGTGGGTGGACACCGCTGCATAGCCGTACTCGCACGATTCAATCGTATACTGGAGGAAACAATCCTCCCGCAGGAAGGCCGGGAATGCCCCGTTGTTCTCGAACTGGAACGTCACCTCGTACGGCCCGGGATCCGACGCCGGGGTCTCGACCGCGCACTCCGGCGGGATCACGCCTCCCTCGCCGCCGCTGCCCCCCGTCCCGCCGCCGCTGCCCCCCGTCCCGCCGCCGCCGCCGCCGGACCCGTCCTGGTTCACCGTGCTGCCGCACGCCGCCGAAAGCACGAGCCCGAGCGCCATTGCACCACGCATCCACCACGAAATCATGTTGCGCCTCCTTGGACCGAGGACGGGCATGGGCTCGACCTCTCGGGTCGCTTGCATGGCAATATCAGCGCCGATCACGAAAACCTCGAGGATCTCGACGCATCGACGCTGACTGCCAGGTCAAACGGCGCCGAGAGTGTGCCAGCATGAGCCGTCTTTTGCCTCCTCAACCTGGACGCGCCTGCTCTTCCTGCGGGCCTTCGAGCGGGAGCGCTACCGTGAACGTAGAACCCTGGCCGATGTCGCTCTCCATCCAGATTCGTCCGCCGTGCCGCTCGACGATGTCGCGGCTGATGTAGAGGCCGAGCCCGAGCCCGCCATACGCCGTGATGGGCGCGTTCCGGGCGCGGAAGTAACGCTCGAAGAGCATCCCTTGTTGCTCTTTCGGAATCCCGATGCCGGGATCGGTGACGGACAAGAGGGCCTGGCTGTCGCGCTTCGCCAATGCGACACGAATCGTCCCGCCGGAAGGCGAATATTTGACCGCGTTGTCGAGAAGATTGGCGATCACCTGCGCGAGACGGCTTCGATCCCCGATCACGACCAGGTCGTCGAAGGGCTCGACCATCACGATCGCGTGCTTCTGCAAGCCCATGGCCGCATTCGCCACCGCCTCGCGCGCGAGGTCGGCGAGCGAGACTTGCTCGGCCCGGATCGTGAGCCGCCCCTCCGCGATACGCGAGACGTCGAGCAGATCATTCGTCAGCGCCGTCAGCCGGCCGACCTGGGCGAGCGCCCGGACAATCGGCTCCTTGTCCACGGGCAGCCCGTCGCGGAGGCGGCGCGCTATCTGCTCGAGGCGTAATGTCAGCGTGGCGAGCGGCGTCTTGAGCTCGTGGGAGGCAATGGAAAGGAAATCGTCCCGCACGCGGATCGCCTCCTGCGCCTCCTGATAGAGCTTCGCACGCACCTCCTCGGCGCGTTTCTGCTCGGTCAGATCGACGACGACGACGCCCACGCCGAGGAGATCTCCGCGCGCGGTCCTGACAGGATAATAACTCGCGAGCCAGTGCCGTTCGTGATCGGGCGTCGCCGGGACCCGGGCCGATATCTCCACACCGACCAGCGGCTCTCCCGTGTCGAGGACATTACGAATGTAACGCTCGACTCGCGGGGCGAGCTCCGGGATCGCTTGGCGGGGCGTCTGTCCGACATCGTCCTCCGGCGAACGCCCATGGATGGCCACCGCGAGGGCCCGGTTGCTGCGCACGTATCGCATTTCCTTGTCGAGGAACGCGAGCCCCACGGGGGCGGTCGTGAACAACGTGTCGAGCAGCGCCAGCGACTCTTCCTTGCGGCGCAGGGCTTCCTGCGCTTCGCCATAAAGTTGCGTGTTCTCCAGCGCCGTCGCGCACCTTCGACCGAGCTCCTCGGCGAGGGCCTGGTCCTCCGGTGAAACATGGGCGCCGATCGATTTCGCGCCGATCGCGAGCACGCCGAGCGCGCGCCCCTTCACCCTCAAGGGTACGAGCATCCGCGGCGTGGCGCCGAGGGCGCGCAGGAGCGCGAGGTGCGCCTCGTCGCGCGCGGCCGCGCGGAGCGCCTCGTCGGGGACGTCGGGCGCGAGGAGGGGCTCGCCCGAGCGCAAGACCTCGGCAAAGCCGAGCGGATCGTCGGAACCCGGCAGATAATGCCGGAGGAGGGGACACAGGCTCTCGGCGATCGTCGGGCTATCGTGCGTCGCCGCCGTCGTCGGTCGGCCGTTCGCGAAGGCGCCTTCGGGCAGGACGATTGCACACCACCGACCGAGCGCCGGGACCACGAGCTCCACGACCGCCGCGAGCGTCGGCTCGACGTCGAGCGACGCCGCCGCGAGCTTGCGGCTCGCCTCGGCGAGCAATGCCATGCGACCGTGCGCGCGCTCCGCCTCGGCCCGCAAACGGCGCTCCTCGACCAGCAATCGATCACGCTCCGCCTCGGCGCGAAAGCGCCGCGTCACGTCGCGGAAGCTCCACACCCTGCCGATGACCTCCTGGCCGAGCCGCTGCGGGCGCGAATAACGCTCGAAGAGGCGACCATCCTTGAACGCGATGACATCGTAACTTTCCTCGTCGGGGGACTCGTAGAGCCCCCGCACCTTCGCGTGGTACGCGGCCGGATCGGCGATCTGATCGAGGACGAAGGCCAATGCCTGCTCGTCGCTATGCGACGCGAGGACATGCAATGGAAGCCGCCACATCTCCACGAACCGCTCGTTGTACGTGTGGATGGCCGACCCGTCGGACGCGGTGACGAGGATCCCATCCGCGGTCGAGTCGAGGGTCGTGCGCAGGAGCGAGACCGTTCTCTCGAGCTCTGCTTGCACGAGCTTCCCCTCGGTGATGTCGACCATCACCCCGCGCAGCTTGGCAGGACGGCCATTCTCGAGCACCACGCGGACATAGTCCCGCAGCCACACCACCCGGCCATCGGCGGCGATCATCCTGTATTCGAATCGATGCGGCTCCCCTCGGGCCGTCGCGTCCTTGCAGAGAGCCAGGCACCAGTGGCGATCGTCCGGGTGGATGTGGTCCACCCAGAAACTCGGCTCCTCGATCCACCGCGCTACGGGATATCCGAGGACCTGCTCGGCGTGCGCGCTCACGTAGCTGAAGCGGAACGTGTCGGCGTCGACCTCCCACACGATACCGTCGACGTTGTCGATGATGTCCTCGATGCGACTCAACCGTGCCGCGTGCCGGACGCTGAGAGGCTCTCCGGGCGCGCGAACGGCCTGCTTGCCGTCCGCCGCGCCGTCCTGGCTCATTGCCGGCTCCTGCTCGGGAGCGGCGAGCCCCACGAAGGCGAGCGCGTCGAGCGCCTCGCCGTTCTCCGCTCGCAGGGCGTGCACGTGGCCCGAAAGCGGGACGAACTGCCCGCCGTCGGCAACGACGCGGTAATCGACCGGGCGGCTTTGGCCGGTCGCTGCTACGGCGTGGCATACGTCGCGGAGGTGCGCCTGATCCTCGGGGTGAACGTGGGAAAGGACGCTCGCGCGTGGCGGAACGTCGCTCCTCGTGAGGTCGAACAGCGTGCGGGCCCTTCGGTTCAGGAAGGAGAGCGACAGGTCGGCCGCGTCGGCGAGCCAGACGATGGCCCCGAGGCTGTCGAGGAGCGAAAGACCACTCCCATTTCCCCTGAACATCTCGCGCAACGTGCTCCCCGCCGTCTGCGTGTCCAAGTCGCTCGCTGTACCGTGCACGTCGTCAATCCTTCCCTCGAAGCGGTCCAACGGCTCTTCTACATACCCGATACATACCCGACGGCGGGAGCACTTACAAAGCGGCGCGAACGGGCTCGGGAGCGAGCGGGAGCAGCCGCTGTCTGTCCTGCCGATCTTGGTTCGGCAAGCTGACTATCCCCGCTTACCCAGTCAGGACCAGGATTGTCTGTAAAATGGAAAGTATGCGCACGTTTGTGGCAACGAGGCGGACTGGGCTAAGCGGCGACTTGCTCCCCGGCGGCAGCCAGGGCGAGGATGCGCGCGTTCTCGGGGACGTTTTCGAGAAAGCTTCGGCAGAGCTCCGGGTCGTCGATCTTCGCGGCGCGCGAGAGCAAAATGTCGCGGGTCTCGAGCAGCAGGGCCCGCGCGCGGGCGTGGTTGCCCGTCGCGTACAGCGCCTCGGCGTGGACGAGGCGCAGGTGCATTTCAAAGGGGCCGCCCCGACCGCTCGCATCGCGCTGCATGGTCGCGTCCTCGGCGAGGCGCAGCGCCTCGTCCGCACGCCGCTGCTGGAGGAGGATGTCTCCGAGGGTCGCCACCGCCACCGCATGCCATGGCGTGGTGCCCGAGAGGACCTCGGCAGCCGCGCGCGCCTCGCGCTCCGCTGCGTCGAGATCTCCGGAGCGCCCCAGGATGATTGCCAGCGTCGCATGGACGAGCCCGAGCAAATAGGGGGTGTTGCGCGCCGCCTCGGAGTTCCGGAGGCTCCCTACCAAGGGCCGCGCATCCTCCAGAGCCCCCCGCGCCACGAGCGACCAGGCCCGGAACCACTTCCCCCACGACGCATAAATGGCGGACTCCTCGTCCCCCTGAACCATTTTGCAGAGCTCCTCCTCCATGCGTGGATACGCCCCGAGGCACAGGTAATCCACAGCGACGTTCAGGCGAGCCTTCGCCGTATGCCGCCGCTCGCCGGCCTCCTGGTAGCTGGCCACGGCAGCTTTCGCAGCCTCGAGGCTTCCCCAGGGGTCACCCTCGAATTCGAGCATCGTGCTTTTCGACTCGTACAGCCTGCCCCGAATCTCGGGATCGTGCGCCGCGAGGGGGCTGCCGAGCTGCTCCATCCGTGCCGCGCAGAGCTCTGCGAGGTCCAACCTGCCTTGTTGAATCAGCGTATCCCAGACGAGCCCGAGGGCATACACGAGCTCCCGCACGCTTTCCGGGGACGGCACCAGGTCGACGAGCGCCTGCACGTCGTCCCTGAGCCCGGTGGACGCTGGGAGCATCGGCGCGCTCGCGAGCTTCCACGCCATGGCCTTGATCCAGAGCGGCGTGTGCGGCGTGGCCAGCCGCAGGAGCTCCACCATACCCCTCGCGAGCGAGGCCCAGTCCCCTGTCCACCCGTACGCCTCGCTGCGGACGAACAAGAGCGACGTGCGCAGCTCGCCCAAGGCTCCACAGCCGAGGCCTCGCTCTGCGCAGGCAATGGCCGCACGCAGATCCGCCCCCTGAAGCATCTGCCTGGCCGCCGCGAGATACCACTCCGCCGCGCGCTCCGGACTCTTTCCACGCTCGAAATGCTCGGCCAGGCGCAATGCGTCGGACTCACCCCATTCCAGGAGCCACTCCCCGGCAAGCCGATGCCCAAGCGTGCGGTCTGGCTCCGTCAGCATCGCATGAGCACCCTCCCGCAGGAGCGAATGCCGGAATGTATACTGCTCCTCGCCTGGAAACCTGCTCGTCTCACTGTGCTGCACGACCTCGCGCGTGGCCAGCATCTCGAGCCACTCGTGCGCGCCGAGCGCCTCGTCCCCGCCGCCGAGCAGGTGCTCCACGCCGCCGCACCAGAAAACATCTCCGAATACGCTGGCCGCGCGCAGCACGCGCCGCGCGCCTGCGGGGAGGGCGGCGAGGCGCGCCTCGACCATGGCCAACACGGTCTCCGGCAGTTGCTCTCCGCGGCCCTCGGCCACCGCTCGGATGAGTTCTTCCAGGAAAAACGGATGCCCCGCGGCGCGCTCGACGATCTGCGCAATCGTCCGAGGATCGGCCCCATCCCCGAGCGCACTTCGAGCGAGCTCCTTCGCTGCCCGTGGGGTCAGCTCGCCCAGGCGAATCTCGGACAAACCACGCTCCGCCCATACTTTGGGAAAAACGTCATGCACTTCGGGACGGCCAAAGGCTGCCACGAGGAGCGGCTTGCCAGCGAGATCCCGCAGCGCCGCATCGACGAGCTTCACCGAAGGCAGATCGCCCCAATGCAGATCCTCGAGGACGAGCAACACCGGGTGCGCACCACACTCGGCGGCCATGAACTGCCGAAAGGAAAAATGAATCTGATCGGCCATGAGCCGCGCATCGAGGCGCGCGGCGCGGAGTTTGGCGTTCTCGTCGTCGGGGAAGGGCGTGCCCGTCATTTCGCCGAGAAACCCCGTCACGTGGCGCACCTCGGGCTCGGCCACGTGGCGCGCGACCCGCTCGGTGAGCTTGCGCCTCCGTTCCTCGATCGGCTCGTGGCCGGCGACCGCGAATGCATAACGCAGGGCCGAGCCAACGAGGGAAAACGCCGACCCTTTGCTCATCGCATCGCCGCGCCCGATCCACACGTCGACCGCTGGATGATGCTGTAAGGCCGCGCGGACGAACTCCTGGCGAAGGCGTGATTTTCCGATTCCGGGCGGCCCGGTCACGAGCACCGCACGCGCGATGCCCTCGCCGACGGATTCGTCGAGCAAGTCGAGGAGGGCGCGCTTTTCTCGTCCGCGACCCACGAACGGGCTTGCTTTGCCGAGCAACGTGCGCGCCGCCGCGCTGATCTCCTCCTCGTGCCGAAGCTCGAGCCCGCCCGGCCCATGTGCCACCACGAGGCGCGCTTCGAGGAGCCCCGCGGTCACCTCGTCGACCAGGACCCAGCGGTCCGCGGCGCGCAGGAGCGTGGCGGCTCGATCGAGGACCTGTCCGACCGGGAGTCGCTCATCGAGCTCGCCGAGACCGGTCGTGACCGCTATGGCCGCTTCCGGGGCGCGCAAATGCAACCGCAAGGCACACCGTGCGGCCCGCGCCGCAGCATCGGAGGCACTCGTGGCATTCATGAAAACCGCCAGCATCGAGCCATCCGCCAGCCATTCGACACGTGCGCCAAATGGCTCCGCGGCCGATTCCAGCGCCTCTCGGCGCGCGCTCGTGTGCTCGGTGTCGACGCCCTCGGCCGTCGCGCTCACAGCGACCATACTCAGCAACCGCTGCTCGCTCCTCGTCAGGGCCTCCGCGGGCGGCACCTCGGAAAGCCACGACCAAGTGTCACGTGCATCGAGACAGGCGAGCGCCTCCGCGACCTCCCCGGCATCGACGAGCCGATCGGCCGGATCCTTCGCGAGCATACACGCGACCAGCGCTTCGAGCCGCACCGACACCTCGGGCCGGAGCTTTCGCACCGGTGGTGGATCCTCGAGCAGGACTTTCGCCAGAATGGCCATCACGTGCTCGCCTTGGAATGCGGGCTGCCCGGTCAAGCACTCGAACAGCACGGCGCCGAGCGCGAACACATCGACGCGCGCGTCGAGTGACGGCGCGCCACGCGCCTGCTCGGGCGCCATGTAGCTCGGCGTCCCCAGCACCACGCCCGTCCGCGTGAACCGTGGCGAAAGCGGCATACGCGCGAGGCCAAAATCGAGCAATTTCACCCGATCCAGCGCGCCGTCCACGAGGAAGACGTTGCTCGGCTTGATATCGCGGTGCACCACGCCGCGCGCATGCGCCGTCGCGAGGGCCGAGGCCGCCGCGCTGATGACGCCGACGCTTTCCTCGACCGTGAGCCTCCCGCGCGCGAGCCTCTCGCCGAGCTCCTCGCCTGCGAGCCATTCCATCGCGAGGAAGGGCTCGCCCGCGCTGGTGATTCCGTGCGTCACATACCGGACGATGCCCGGATGATCGAGCCCTGCGAGCACACGCGCCTCGATATCGAATCGCGCGATATCGCGAGGCTCCCGGTCATGGAGCACCTTGACGGCCACCGGCCCGCCGGAAAGGCGGTCGTGGGCCTGGAAAACCGAGCCCATTCCCCCCGAGCCGGCGACCCGCTCGATCACGAATCGATCGTCGATGACGTCCCCCGCCTGCATGCGCCCCCCGATGCGGAAAAACCTAAGGTCACGTGCGGGCTTTGCTCAGAAAATCGGAGCGTCGGAGGTTTGACGGCCAGCGAGCCGGTTCGGGAGAGATCGTGTGGCCCTGGCGACAGGACTGCCTGAGGGGCAGTACCTGGCATACCGCAGCGCCTGGCAAGGCGCCTCACCACCCGTGTAGGCCAATTCACGGCTCGTCGAGGTTTCTGGAGCGCGCTCGCGTTTTGTGCTGGCTTGGAAACGAGACTTGTGGTCGTTTTATCGTCAAGGAGGGCTCATTCGTAGCACATGGACACGCACCCCTCTCAATTCGCGGTCCCCCCCGACACCGATGTCGATTCGTTGCGACAGCATATTGCGGATCTGGAGAAGCAGCTCGAAGCTCGCACCAACGAAGTCGTGGCGGCCCGAGAGGATGCACTTCGTTACCGTCGCTATTTCGATTATGCGCAGATCGGAATGACGGTGACCTCGCTCGAAACCGGCTGGGTGGAGTTCAATCAGCAGCTGTGCGAACAGCTGGGCTACTCGCCGGAAGAGCTGAAGACCACGAATTGGGTATCCCTCACGCACCCCGATGATGTCTCCCTCGACAAGGAGCTGTTCGAGAAGCTGGTCCGAGGCGAGATTCATCGATACAGCCTCGACAAACGTTTCGTGCGCAAAGACGGCAGCATCATGTATGGGAATATTCTCATTCAGGGTGTCTACCGTCCCGACGGGTCGTTCGACCACATCTTCGGCTTCCTGCACGACATCACCGACCGCTGGGAGGGCGAAAGGGAGCGGCTGGCGCTCAAGCAGGAGATCATCGACGCACAGAAGCAGGCGCTCCGCGAGCTGTCGACCCCGCTGATCCCCGTCGCCGAGAACATCATCGTCATGCCGCTCGTGGGCACGATTGACAGTGTGCGCGCGCAGGCCGTGCTCGAGGCATTGCTCGAGGGCGTCACGCGATATCAGGCGAGAATGACCATCCTCGACATCACCGGCGTTCAGGTCATGGATGGCGAGGTCACGAGCGCGCTCGTGAAAGCCGCCCAGGCCGTGAAGCTCTTGGGCGCGCAGGCGATCCTGACGGGCATTCAGCCGCGTATTGCCAAGACGCTGGTGGAGCTCGATGCCGATCTGAGCACCGTCATGACTCTCAGCACCGTCCGAGAAGGGATCTCCTACGCCCTAAGGAGGGTGAAGCGATGACGCGTTTTCACGGGCTGGATGAATGGTTCGAATATTCGACGGCAAGCTGGCGGGCGGCGGGTGACCACGCCTCCCTCGACCCGCGGCTCATCCCCCGGAACCCGACTTCCTACAACAGCGAAACCTACCGTTATCTCGCCGCGCGGTATCGGCACCTGTTCCTCGATCTTTACGAGGCCATTCGGACCGACGGGACCCTGATCCGTCAGCAGCCCGAGCACTTCGCGAAGCAGTGGGCGGCACATTACGACCCGATCACGATCTGGAAACAGGTTTGCCCGCTCTTCGTGTTCGGTCAGGCGCTCGGCGGACTCGACGCGCGTCATCGAGACCTCGCCCGTGCATACACGCTGGGGTACGGCATTCCGGTGATGGCCATCGATCGGATGATGGACGCGCTGCCGGGGGCGCCCTCCACGAAACACACGTGGCTCTTCGTCCTGGCATCCTATGCGCTCGGGCTCGAGCAGCTCCGAAAGGTCGATGCGAAAGCAGCCGTCGAAGGCTGCTTCCTTCGCCATACCCAGGAAATGTATCACTTTTTCTGGGGCGAGGAACGCGAGCGCTATCGGTTGCCCGACGCCGTCTCCGCGGCCACGCTGAACGAGTATCTCGAAGGCCATAGCCGCCTCCTGTCCTCCATCTTCTTTCCCGTGACGATCGAGTGGGCTTTTTTGCTCGCCGAGGGAGCATTGCCACCCGAGTTCGCCCCGGCGCTCGTTGCTTTACGGCGAATGCGCCAGCTCAACGACGAGGTGGTCGACGCCGACGAGGACATTCGCTACGGCATCGTCACGTTCCCCTATTTGCATGGCCTGGCCTCGCCCCATGGCGCCGAGCTCGCCGAGAACGTCCTCGCGACCTGGCAGCTCGATCGCGACGAGCCCGATTCGCCGAAGATGGCCCCGCTCACCGCAGAGCGCCGCCGCCTCCTGCAGGAGGCCGGGAGCTTGGAGGCGGCCGCGCAGTCTTCGATGCACTTCTTGCGGACGGTCATGCAGGCTGTCATGAGCCGTTTTCCAGCCGAGAAAGCGTTCGACGTCACCCTGCTGGTCAATCAACGGGTGTCGCACCTGTTCAGGCTGGAGCAGCACGGGTGGCAGGAAATCACCGGCGTCTACCAGCCGGAGCCGTTCTCGAAATCGAGCGAATCGGCCGTTTCCTTGCACGTTCCTTGGACGTGAGCACGCCTTCCCGGCGTGATTAGCGCGTTTCCGCGGAGGGCACGGGCGTCGGGAGACGGCCGGGCAGGAGAAGCGCGCAGCCGAGGGTCACGACCAGCGATACGCAAAAAATCACGATCGAAGTCGCGTGCTCGTGCCTGGCGATTTCGGGGACCTTGCTCTCCGTGAGGACCAGGCCGAGCACGGTCAAGCCGGCAATGCCGCCGAGGTAGCGCATGGTGGACGTGAGGCCCGCCGCCATTCCGCTTTTTTCTCGGGGCACGTCGTTCATCGACGAGGCTTGCGACGGCGCCGACGTCAGGCCGAGGCCCAGCCCGAGCAAGCCGAGCGCGGGCACCGCGTCCGTCACGGAATGGAAGGGGAGGAGCACGAGCAGCACCATTCCACCGAGCGCGAGCGCAGAGCCGGCGAGTGCCACGGCGCGCGCGCCGAAGCGCTCGGACGCTCGACCCGCGACGGGGGAGGCGACGATCATCATGGCCATCATCGTGACCAGCGTATTGCCGACGTCACGTGGCCCGGCGCCGAAGAGCCGCCCCGCCACCTGCGGCAGCTCGAACAGCGTCGAATACATGGCGAAGTTCTGGATCGCAATGAGCAAGCTCCCCGCGACGAACGTCCGGCGCCGGAACAACGAGAAATCGATGATGGGATCCGCGGCGCGCCGTTCCCACAAGGCGAACGGGACGAACCCGAGGACGCCGAGCGCGGCCGCCCATCGGAGGTCCTTGTTTTCGAGGCCGATCACGAGCCCGAGGAGCGAGGCCCCGAGCAGTACGGAGCCGAGCAGGTCGAAGCGCGGTCGCGCCACGGCGGGCTCGTTCGGCCGTGACGTCGCGGACGCGCCGAGGTGCAAGACCGCGGCCGAGACGAGCAGGACCGGTACGTTCGCGAGGAAAATGGAGGTCCACCCGAAATGCGTGACGAGCAGCGCCCCGATCTTCGGCCCGAGGCCTGCCGAGAGGCCCAGAATGGCGCCCAGCGTGCCGAATGCGCGTCCTCGCACCTCCGCCGGGAGCTCCGTGCGGAGCAGGGCAAACGCGCTCGGAGCGAGGATCGCGCCACCCGCGGCCATGAGAATGCGCGCGGCCGTGAGCCCCGGGAGCCGGGGCCAGACGTAAGCGAGCGCGGCGCCGAGCGCGAAGAGGACCTGGCCCAGCGCGATCGCCCGCCGATACCCGAGCCGATCGCCGAGCTTGCCGCCCGGGCTTTGCAGGACGATGTTCGTGAGCAGATAACTCGAGACGAGCCCCTGCCGGAGCACGCTCGATTCGGCGTGGAGGTCGCGCGACATCTCGGGCAATGCGACGGCCACCATCGTCGAGTTGAGCGGCGCGAGCGAGGCCGACAGCGCGATCGCGACGAGCAGCCGCGCGGGAATGCGGGGGCGGGGCTCAGCCACGGGTGATCGCTCTCCTCTGGAGCAGATAGAGGCGATCCGCGGCGAACGCCCATTCCAGATCCTGCGTCCCACCGAAGGCCGCCTCGCAGGTCGAGGCCAGCGCGTCGAGCGCGGCGAGGTGCGCGTCGTCGAGGCACAACGCCGAGACTTTGTGCGCGGGGACGGGGACCTCGGCCGTGCCGCCTTCCTCGCTCCACAGGATCGCGCAGTCCTTCTCGCCCGGCATCTTTTCGAGAACACGACCTCCGCGGGCCACGCGATAATGGTCCGGTGTGACGATCCCCGCGACGACCGCCTCGCCGAGGCCCCACGTCGCTTCGATGACGCGCTCGTCGGCGCCCGTCGTCGGGTGGCGGGTGAAGAGCACGCCCGCGCAATCGGCGTGGACGAGCCTCTGCACGACGACGCCCATGCGAGGCTCCTGCGGGAGCCCGAGCTTGCGTCGATACGCGAGCGCCGACGCCGTCCGCGCCGAGCCGTGCACGGTCGCGAGCGCATCGAGCAATTGGCGGACGCTCCGCACGTTCAAGACCGTCGCATGTTGCCCGGCAAAACTCGCCGCGGCGCCGTCCTCGCCGATCCCGGAGGACCGCACCGCCACGGGCCCGGCGAGCGTCGCGAATGCGTCGAAGAGCCGGCCGCGCAGCGCCTCGTCTCCCGCGACGACGCGATCCACGCATTCGGACGAGAGCGCGAACGCCGGCGGTACGGGCAGGCCGCTTTGGTGCGCTTGCCCGAGCTGCGCGGCTTTTCCGCCGAAATCGGCCTCCGGAAGGTGTTCGTCGAGCGCCGCGATCATAACGCCACCTCCGCCACGAACGAGGGCGCCGCGGCGAGGACCGTCACTTCGCCGGTCGCGCCGTCAACGCGCACGCGCGCGCCGTCGGGGATCGTCGTCGTCGCCTCTTTCGTGCCGACGATACCGGGAATGCCATATTCGCGGGCCACGATCGCCGCGTGGGAGAGCTGCCCGCCTCGATCCGTCACGATCGCGCCGAGCAGCGGGAGCACGACATTGAAGTAAGCCGACGTCGACCGCGTCACGAGCACGTCGCCTTTCTGGATTCGCCCGAAATCCGCAGGGTCGAGGACGACACGCGCCGTTCCTTCGTACACGCCCGCATTGATGGTGAGCCCCTTGACGCGCACGGCAGAGCTCTCGGTCTCGGGCGGTTTTCCCACGTCCGCATGGTCCGCGGTCATGTCGGCCATGAGCATGTTCATGGCCTTCATCGCGCGGCGCGCTGCGGCTGGGAACACGTCGAGGGGCGGGGGCTCGCCGGGCGGCGCATTCAACCACGGAGGCGCGTGTTCGAGCGTCATCGTCGCGCGATAAAGGGTGCGCTTGCCGATTTCTGCCGCGGAGGGGCCGCTTCGGCCTTCGAGAAGCGCGAACATCTCGTCGACCGTGAGGTCTGCGGCGTGCTCGCGATCCTCGACCTTCCCGGCGGAGGCGAGCCGGCGCCCCACCTCGAGCACGGCCCTGCGCGCGAGCCCCGTCCCCCAGCTATCGGCGTAAATGCCTCGCTCGTCGCGCAGCCGGTTCACGAGTCGCGCCTCGCCGAGCAGCTCGTCGAATTGCGCCCGTCGTCCCGCCGGCACGCGTGCGCGGATCTCCCGCTCCTTTTCGTCGCGCGCGGCGAGCGCCTCCTGCCCGCGATCCTGCTCGACCGTCGCTCGAATCGCTCGGACGAGCATGTCCGGCAGCTCGCCCGCCGTCTTGTCCGAAACGTCGTAGCCGATCGACCGATAGCGCACGAGATCCAGATACCCACGCGCCGCCACCCCGACCTCGCCCGGCATCGCCACGAGCGCATCGAGCACGCTCTGCGCATGGCCCCGCCGAGCGAGCACCGCGCGGCCCTCCTCACTCGCGCGGAGCGCCTTCGCCAGCGCTTCGAGCTCGTCGATTGCGATTCCGCGGGCGAGCGGCGACGTTCCTCGCAAAAGCGAGAGCGCCTCCCCCGTGCTCACGCCCGTCCATTCGCAGACGTGCGCGAGGTAATCCCCCGTCGGCAGCATGCCCGTGAAGTTGTACGTGTGGTGGAGCGTGATCATCTCCGCCATGTGCGCCCGCGCGCGCTCTACGTGCGCACGAAGCGCCTGGAGATCGAGCGTCGCCGGATCGATCGCCTGGAGGGCCAGGTGCTTCTCGATGGCGCGCGGTTTGTCGACCCGATCCCAGTGCTGGAGGTCCGTGCGCCAGAGTTTCGTTTCGAAGACACGCTCGCATCGCTCGAAGCGCGCACGAATGTCGGGATGCAGGCGGAAGAGGAGCCACATCACGGGCTTCGGCGGCGGCCCGCTGCCCAGGCGCGAGGCCAGGCCCGCAGGGATGCCGAGCGGCACCATCTGAGCGTAGGCGAAGCCATTCACCATGGCCATGGTCATCCCTTTCATGGGAAGCCCGTATCGCTCCATTCCCTTCGCGAACCCTACCGGGAGGCCCCTCGTCAGCGCGTCGGCGCCAAATCGCGAGCCAGGGCGCGTGAAATGCGTTTTCTCGATCTCCCAGGGGCCGGGCCCGGGCGGCTCGAACCTGATATCGGCGAACATCGGATGGACCTTCATTGCCTTCACCTCGTCCTGATGGTGACGATCTCGTTACGAACGCATGACGATTCCGAGGCTACGGGCTCCGACCCTGGACGTCCAGTACTCTCTGACCATCTGGGAAAGTTGGTCATCCGGTACCAGCACCTCTTGGTTCTCGGTCGGGGACCGCTGTAGAGTACGGCGTGATGGCAGCGTGCGATGACGAACAACACCGAGCGCGCGGCGAGCGGATCCTCGCGGAAGCACAGGAGCTTCTTCTCGGGTGGGGCTACAAGCGGGTCACGATCGACGACATCGCGCGTCGTGCTCGTGTAGGAAAGGGCACCATCTACCTCCACTGGAAGTCGAAGGAAGCGCTCTTCATGGAGCTGCTGCGTCGTGAGATGGCTTCCATGCTCGGTGCGCAGCTCGACGACATGCGAGGGGATCCGAGGACGGTCTTGCCGCACCGGATGCTTCGCTCGATGTTCCTGCTCCACGCCGGGCGCCCGCTCGCCAGGGCCATTTTCGGAGAGGACACCGACATTCTGGGAGCGCTCGCGCCGGACCGATCGACGCCGTCCTTGGCGCGCGCCCTCGGGCTCACGGACCTGCTCCATCGGATGTTGCAGGCCTTCAGGGAGCACGGGCTCTTGCGCTTGGATCGCTCGCTCGCCGACCAGGCGCATTCCATCGAG
This sequence comes from Polyangium jinanense, assembly GCF_028435365.1. The sequence goes on from NZ_JAGTJJ010000047.1 coordinate 59,408, forward strand.
GCCATCCTGGCGGGTTCGTTTTTGCTCACGAAGCTGCAGCCGCACGAGGCGCCCACGCTGGAGCGGCAGGCGGACATCCTGGCAACCACGGTACGAGACGCATTCGAGAGGCCCGATCCGCCGGATTGCGCAGCCGTGGAAGCGGCGGCGGTGCGTCTCGGCAAGATGCTCGACGAGATGCGCACGCACCTGCTCGGCGGACGAGCTTAGGTGCCTCGGAGAAATTTTTTTTCGCGCGATCGATGAGTTCTCGGCGCGGGCCCGGTCTACGTGGACAAGGAGACCACGATGACGACGGGTACGCGCAAGACGCACGATTTTTGCTGGATCAACCTGATGACCCCGGAGGCCGAGCGCGCGCGCGCGTTCTTCGGCGCGCTGTTCGGCTGGACGTACGGTGAGATGCCGGGTGTCCCCGGGGGGCAGCTCATCCTTGTCGGGGAGCGCACGGCCGGCGCGCTGATGGATCTTGCAGCGGCGAACATGCCGCAAGGCACGCCGCCGGTCATCGGGGTCATGGTGAAGGTCGAGAGCGCCGACGCCGCCGTCGCGAAGGTCACCTCGCTCGGCGGGCGCGCCGAGCCGGCATTCGATGTGCTCGAAAATGGCAGGATGGCCATGTGCACGGACCCGAACGGCGCCGTCTTCGCCGTGTGGCAGCCGAAAAAGGAGGCCGGCATGGACGTCGACAGCCACGCGCACGGCGCGCCGAGCTGGTTCGAGACGATCACGAGCGACGTCGGCCGAGCGACGGCGTTTTACGCAACGCTTTTCGGCTGGACGCCGGAGGAGCAGCAGCCGGTGCCCGGCATGACGTACACACTTTTTAAGCTCGACGGTGTCCCCGTTGCCGGCGCGATGCAGGCCCTGCCGCACGTGGGGGACGTCCCGCCGCATTGGGGCATGTCCTTCGCGGTCACGAATGCCGACGAGACGGTGCGTCGCGGCGTGGAGCTCGGCGCGTCGCTCTGCATTCCGGTGCAGGAGCTCCCCTGTGTCGGTCGTTTCGCGCTGCTCAAATCGCCGCAAGGGGTCCCGTTCCACATCGTCGAGTGGGCGCGTCCCACAGGCGCCGCCGAATGACTCCGTTCAGGCCTTCTCGCGCGCGGCTTTGAGCGCCAAGGACCACCAGACGAGCTCGTCCAGCATGGCGGTGGCGTTTTTCTGCAGGTGCTCGATTTCCGCGAGGCTCTTCCCCTGCTTCGCCGCGAAAAAGTCCGCGCCCTGGATGTGAACGCCGGTCCGGGTCGGCGCCATCTGCAGCTCGACGCAAATGAGACGTAGCTGCTCGACGGCGCGCGCCCCGCCGACGCTCCCGTACCCCACGCAGGCGGCGGCCTTCCGGATCCACTCCACGTAGGCGTAATCGAGCGCGTTTTTGAGCACGCCGGGCGGCGCACGATTGTACTCGGGCGTGACGAAGATGTAGCCGTCGAATTCCGCCACCTTCTTCTGCCAGCGCTGGGCGACCTCGTTCTTGCTCGGCGCCCAGGCGTTCGAGGCCACCTCGTCGAAAAAGGGCATGGGGAAATTGCGCAGGTCGAGGATCTCGGCGTCGACGTCGTCACGCCGCGAGGCCAGATCGAAGATCCACTGGGCGGGCTTGTGGCCGAACCGCGTCGCGCGCGTGGTGCCGATGAGGATGCCGATCCGGAGCTTCGTCATGGCGTCCATCGTGCACGCGACGTGCGGCGCGTGAGGCCGCGGCGCCAACGCGTTGGCGAAAGAGTATTCCGTTGGCAAGCCGCATCGTACGGCGGGGCGAGGTGCGAACCGAGGGCGCTCGCGCTCGGGTTTCTGCTCGAAATGGATATCGACCGGGACGGCAACATACTTTGGAAAAATGGGCTTTGGGTAGTCCAGGCACCACAACGGAGCTCTTGTATCCGGCAAACGGCAAGGCAATCATGGCCGTGGGGAGCATCGACAGGGGGAGGGGGACTGCGATGAATCGATTCCTTGCCATCGGCCTGGGAACGGCCGCCGCGATCGTGGTGTTTTTGTTGCCCACGTTCTCGCCCGTGCTCGGGTGTGTACGATCGGACGTATGGCCGAGAACCTTGATCGGCCTTCACGTGGTGTCTGATTTCGTGATCGCGTTCTCGTACGCCTGGATTCCCATGAGTCTCCTCATGTTGTGGCGCGCTCGGCGGGACATCCCGGTCAACTGGACCCTCATTTGCTTCGCGGCCTTCATCGTCCTCTGCGGCGTGGGGCATGCGCTCGAGGTCCTCGTGGTCTGGCGGCCGCTCTACTGGCTGACGGGCGAGGTGAAGGTCGCCACGGCGCTCGTATCCATCTCGACGGCCGTGCTGCTGCGGTATCGGGTCCTGCCGCAGCTGCTCGCGATCCCGAGCCTCGACGCCATCCACGCCGCGACGAGAAGAGCCGAGGAGGAGGCGGCGATGGCGTATGCGGCAAGCGCCGAGCTCGCGAAGGTCAACGAGAGGCTCATGTCGCAGACCACCGAGCTCCAGCAGGCGATTCAGCGAATACGGTGCCAGGACGCCGCCATTCGGGAGCTCTCGACGCCCGTCCTTCCCCTGCATGACCGCGTCCTCCTGTCCCCGATCATCGGGACGCTCGACAGCCCACGCGCGGCCCAGCTCGCGGAGGAGATGCTCACGGCGGTGCGAGCGCACCGCGCCGCCGTGGTGATCCTCGATCTCGCCGGCGTCGCCGTCGTGGACGCGGCGGTCGCGACGGCGCTCTTGAGGATCGTCGACGCGATACGCCTCCTTGGAGCGGCATGCGTGATCACCGGCATCCGGCCGGCCGTGGCGCAGACGATGGTCACGCTCGGGATCGACCTGTCGGCTGTCGATACCCGTGCGGACGTCCGCGAGGGGCTGCGGCACGCCATGAAGATCCTCTCCAGGCCCGCCACGGCGGGCTAGCCCCTTGCGGCGCGGTTCGGCCTACTGGAACGCCTTTCCATGGCTCTTCAGCCAATCGTCGAAGGTCCGCGCCTTCTGCCCGAGGAGCTCTTCGACCGTATTCGTGATGTGCGCCCCAAGCCCGGCCTTGACCATTGCGTGCGCCTCGAGGATGGCGCGGATGAATAGCTCGGGCAAACCCGCCTTCACCATTCCCTCGCGGGCTGCGTCCTCGGTCACGTCGACGAACGCGACGGGCTTTCCGATCGCCGCGCTGATCTTCGCCACCTGCTCCGCCGCGCTCAGCGCCTCCGGCCCGGTGAGCATGTAGGACTTCCCTTCGTGTCCAGGTGAAATCAAGACCTTCACGGCGACCGCCGCGATGTCGCGCGGATCGATCGGCGCCGCCTTCCCGTCGCCCGTGGGTTGAAAGACCGCGCCACGGCTCTTGATCGAGCCGGCCCAGTTGAGGGTGTTCGACGCGAAGGCTCCCGGCTGGAGGATCGTCCAGGCGAGCCCCGATGCCTTGATCTTCGCCTCGGCCTCGACGTGCCAGCGACCGATCTGCATCTCGGGCGCCTGGACGACGGTCGACGACGAAAGCATCACGATGTGCGTGACGCCTGCCTTTTTCGCCGCCTCCGCCGCGTTGGCTGCGAGCTTCGCCAGATCGTCCCCCGTGAAGAGCAAGAATGCCTTATCCACGCCCGCGAACGCGGCGTCGAGCGTCTCGGGTTTCGCGAGATCGCCTTTCACGACCTCCACCTTCCGGCCGAGCTCCCCCAGCTTGGCCGGGTCGCGCACGAGCGCGCGGACCTTCTGGCCCGCCTCGACGAGCTGCTCGAGCACTGCGCTGCCAACGTTCCCTGTCGCTCCGGTCACGAGAATCATCGTCCGTTCCCCTTCCTGCGCCCTGGGTAGCACTGCATTTTTTCTACCCTGGGCCCGCCTCCAACGAGCCGGAAGATTTCCATTCGCTTGTCGGGTGATCGAGAGCGGCCCTCGGGGAGCCCGACCGAGCTCCTCCGTGGCGGGCACGGGTCCGCGCAAAAAAGCGCTTGTGTACGGTTGCCCTCTGGGCCATCTCTCGGATCATGCAGCGCATCTTTCTGACGGCGGCGGCGCTCCTGGTGATGAACGGGTGCGGCAACGAGTGCAGTTTCAGGAAACAATGCAATGGCAACGTCCTGGAGACCTGCGGCGAGGGGCCGGACCAGGTCGTCAACCGAAAGGTGCACGATACGCCTTGCGAAGCGCCCAACGAAATCTGCGTCGAGCCCACGGAGGGCGAGGCTTACTGCGCGCGTGCGCCGCAAGCTTCGTGCGACGACACGTTCGAGGAATCGTGCGACGGAAACGTCCGGTTGACGTGCCGCCCGAAGCTCATCCAGCCCGCGGACGCCCCCCGCTTCGTGGTGGCGGTCGACTGCGCGGACTCGGCCAAGACGTGCGTCGACGATGGCATGACGACACGCTGCCAGTAAGGCATGACTTGACCCGGGGCCCGTCCCGCGCTGGGATGCAGGGGACCCACGATGGCGACTCCTTCCTCCCTGCCTGCCGTGATCGCCGCGCTCGCCGCGAACACGCTCGTGACGCTCCTCAAGTTCGTGGCCTTTTTCCTGTCCGGCTCGGGCGCGATGCTCTCCGAGGCCATCCACAGCGCCGCGGACACGGGCAACCAGCTGCTCCTCTTCATCGGGCTGAAGCGCGGCGCGCGACAAGGGGACGAAGAATTCCCTTATGGCTACGGCGGCGAGCGCTTCGTGTTCGGCTTGCTCTCGGCCGCCGGCATCTTCTTCGTCGGCTGCGGCGTCACCGTGTATCACGGCATCGAGGGGCTACGTCATCCCCACGCGACCTCGGTCAACGTGGTGACATTCGTCGTCCTCGGCCTTTCGTTCCTCATCGAAGGAAGCGCGCTCGTCTTCGCCGCACGGAGCATCGCCGCGCAGCGCGGGAGCATGCCTTTCTTTCGGTATGTGCGCGAGAAAGCGGATCCGGCGTCGGTGGCCATCCTGCTCGAGGACGGTGCCGCCGTGCTGGGCCTGTTCCTGGCGGCGATAGGCATCGTGGCCTCGTATTACACGGGCAGCCCGGTCTGGGACGCGATTGCCTCCATCCTCGTCGGCTTGCTCCTCGGGTTCGTCGCGATCCACCTCGTCACCCAGAATCGCGAATTGCTGATCGGGATGGCCGTGCCCGACGGCGTGGAGGAGGCGTTCGTCCGGGTGCTACGCGAGCGGCCGAGCGTCCGCGGCGTGCGTGATGTGAAGAGCCGGCGGATCACGCCGGAAGTCTACAAGCTCAAGGCCGAGGTCACGTTCGACGCGGCTTTCCTCGCGGCCCGGCTCGATCTGACGTTGCCCGCGCAGCCCGGCGCGCTGTCCGGCGCGGAGCGCGAGAGGACGCTGCGGGTCGTGGCGGATGGTGCGCTCCTCGCCATCAGCAAGGAAATCGACGATATCGAGGTGGCCGTACGCGCCGTCATTCCGGAGGCGAGGCACATCGATATCGAGGTGGACCATCACATCGAGGATCGGCTCGCCGATTCGATACGCGAGCGAGCCTCGCTGCGAGCGACGAGCGCCGAGATGTCGAGCTGATCGGCTCCCGCATGGGTGACGTACTCTCGGCGCTCGGCGTGGCCCTCGTCGTCTTCGTTTCCACGAACGTCGACGATCTCTTGCTGCTCGCGGCATTCTTCTCGGATCCGAGCTTCGAGCCGCGTCACGTCGTCGCCGGCCAGTTCCTCGGCATCGCCGCTCTCGTTGCGGTCAGCGCTGCGTGCGCGCTCTTCGCGCTCGTCGTGCCCGAGGGCTTCATCGGGCTGCTCGGGCTCCTGCCGCTCGGGCTCGGGCTTCGCGGCCTGTGGGCCCTCTGGCGGGGCCAGGAAGACGCGGATGCCTCGGAGCCCGAACCGCGCCCCGGGATCCTGCGTTCCAAGGTGCTCGCCGTCGCCGGTGTCACGGTAGCGAATGGCGGAGACAACCTGGGCGTGTACATTCCCCTCTTTTCGAGCGCACCGAAGCTCATCCCGCTTTACGCAAGCGTGTTCATGGTGATGACCGGCGTCTTTTGCGCCGTCGGCCATCATCTCGTCCACAATGCGCTCCTGGGACATCGTATCCAACGTTGGGGCCGCGTGGCGTTACCGATCGTCCTGGTTGCGCTCGGGCTCATGATCCTGTCCCGCGCGCTCGTGCTCGTCCGCGGGTGAAGGGATGCCCCTTTGGCCGCCATCGGGCGGCCCGATGCGGTAGGATGCGTCGGAGGGACACGCCATGACAGACATTCTTCGCCCCGAACGAGCAAAAGAAGAGCTCCTCGCGCTCATGCACCAGTGGACGGCGGCCGTGGGCGCCAAGGACGCGGGGTATTTCGATCGGCACGTCGACGAGAGCTGGGAGTACATCGATTCCACCGGCGCTCAGCGCGGCAAAAAGGATTATTGGGTGCTCATCCAGGACGTGACGTCGTATACCGAGGAGTTCCGGCGGTTCGACGTGCGCATCGTCGCCGAGCGCATCGCGCTGATCACGGGGGTATACCTGGGGCGGGTCGAGCTACGGGGTGGAGTGCGTCTGGAAAAACTCCTCGCGTTCAGCGCGGTATGGCAGCAGCGCGAAGGCGTCTGGAGGGCGCTCATGCATCACACGACGGACGCTCCAGGCTGAGCCCGATTCGGATGGGTCCGCCTTCTTCGCCTCCGCGCGGAGGCCGCTCGATGCGCTCGTAAGCCAGGAAAAACCGGCCTTGCGACGGGCGCCGGCCAGCGTTACGAGCCGCGTGCGGCGGCGCTGCTCCGGAGATCGGAGGAGGGAAGAGGCATGGCCCCCGAGCCGAAGGATTTCAACCCCGGGCGTGGTGGCGACGCGAACGGGCTGAACGAGCTCGATGCCCGCGCCACGCGGTCGATGCTCGTGCCCCTTGCGCTGGCGCAGTTCCTCGCGAGCTACGACGCCTCGAGCATGAACGTCGCCATCAGCCGGATCACGGAGGACCTCGGGACGACGGTGACCGGTGTTCAGACGGTCATCACGCTCTTCACGTTGACCATGGCCGCGCTGATGATCCCGGGGAGCAAGCTCAGCGACCTCTGGGGACGCAAGCGCTGCTTCAGGCTCGGGATCGCCATGTACGGCATAGGCGCGCTCGTCACGGCGCTCTCGCCCGCGCTGGCGGTCATGATCACCGGTTTTTCGCTGCTGGAAGGAATCGGCTCGGCGCTCATGATTCCTCCGATTTACATCTTGATCACGGTCTCGTTCGCCGACCCGGTTTCGCGCGCGAAGGGGTTCGCGCTGGTCAGCGCCGCTGGAGGGCTCGGCTCGGCCAGCGGGCCGCTCATTGGCGGGTTCCTCACGACGACGATCACCTGGCGCGCCTCGTTCCTCGCCGAGGCATTGACCACCCTCGTGATCCTCTACGCGAGCCGTCGGATTGTCGAGCCCAAAGCCGATCTTCCGAAACGCGAGTTCGACCTCTTGGGCGCTGTGCTGTCCGCGGCCGGCCTCGCCCTCACCGTTATCGGCATTCTCCAAGCGGGAACGTACGGCTGGCTCCGCGCGCGCAAGGATTTCGTGATCGGCGCGGCCGTGGTCCTCGCGCGAGGAGACGTCTCGCCGGTCGTCCTGTTCACGACGATGGGTATCACGCTGCTCGTGTTTTTCTTCCTGCATGTGCGGCGCCGGGAGCGCTCGGGCAGACCGCTCTTGTCGACGAGGCTGTTCGAGAGCCGGACCGTGAATCTGGGGCTCGTCACGCAGCACGTGCAATGGTTCATGATGATCGGCACGTTCTTCGTCGTGTCCGTCTTCTTGCAGGTCAGCCGGGGGTACGACGCCATTCGAACCGGCGTCCTCGTGACGCCGGCGACGCTCGGGATCCTGATTGCATCCACGCGAATGGAGAAGATGACACGAAAGTACCCCCAGCGCTCGATCATTCGCGCTGGATTCGTGACGGCTCTTTCGGGCATCGCCCTCTTGCTCTTGCTCGTCGACGCCACATCCAGCGTCCTCACCTTCATCCCCGGGCTCTTTTTGATCGGGTTTGGCGCGGGTATCATGCTTACGGCGTCGGTCAACCTCGTGCAGTCGAGCGTACCGGACGAGGACCAGGGCGAGATCTCCGGCATCTCGCGCAGCGTGTCGAATCTCGGTTCGTCGCTCGGCACCGCGATCGCCGGCGCGGTGCTGATCTCGGCCCTCCACGCCGGGATTGCCTCTCGCGTCGCCGAGAGCACGGTCCTGTCCGCGGGCGAAAAGCAGCGGCTGTCCGCGGCGCTCGAACACAGCGTCAGCGCCGTGAGCGACGCGGAGGTCCGCAAGGCGCTGCAGGGCAAACCCCAGGCCGTCGTGGAGGAGGTGACCAGGATCAATGCCGAGGCCCGGGACCGAGCGATGGGTCTGGCTTTGGCAGCGGTGGGCCTGTTCGGTTTGATCGGCCTCACCGCAGCGGTGTTTCTCCCGGCGAACGCCGGGCGCCCTCGTCCCGGACGTGCCTCGACGAAATGAAGATCGGGCACGGCCGTTGCTTTGATGAGCCTCGAAAGGAGCACGTCATGAGCGATCTGGTTGTCATCGCATACCCGGACGAACACCGCGCAGCCGAGGTCATGCTGGCCATCAACCGAATGAGCAGCGAAAACCTCGTCGATCTCGAGGACGCCTGCTATGTGACCAAGGGGCCGGAAGGAAAGGTCCGACTCCACCAGAGCAAGGATCTCACGGCTGCCGGCGCGTTGTCGGGCGGATTGTGGGGTATGTTGATCGGCCTGTTTTTCCTCGCCCCCGTGTTCGGCCTGGCCGTTGGAGCGGCGACCGGAGCGCTCACGGGCAAAGCATCGGACTATGGGATCGACGATGCCTTCATGAAGCGGCTCGCCGAGCAGATGAAACCAGGGAGCTCGGCGATCTTCACGCTCACCCGCAAGGTCACGGCCGACAAGGTCATCCCCGAGCTCGCCAAGTACGGCGGAACGGTGCTGCGGACCTCGCTCTCCAAGGACGCAGAAGAGAAGCTCGAGGCGGCGCTGCAGCAGGGCCAGAAGGCCGCATGACCGCGCGCTGCCTCGGCGGGTAGGAGGCCATCAAGCTGCCTTCCGGAGCGCCTCCCTCTCGGCGAGCCAATCCCGAAGCACATCCATGGGCGTCCGGGCGTCCGGACGCTCCGCGTGGACATCGGCGGGCTCCCATCGCCCTGGGACACGGCGAACCGAGAGCGAAGCGATGTTGTCCGGCAGGGCGGGCGCCGATGTCAGCTCGTCGCCCTTCGGCTCGAGACCCAAAAGGACGCGGATGGCGAGCAGGGGCGCTCCGGAGGCCCAGGCCTGCGGGCTCGACGCCGTGGGGTACTCGACGGGGAAGCCGGTCCTTTTACGCTCGTACCCGGCGAAGACCTCGGGCAGGCGAAAGCGGAAAAACCTCGCGGCGTCGAAGAGAGCCGTACAGATGCGGCTGGCTTCCTCGCGATAACCATGACGTGCCAGGCCCGCGGCGATGATGGCGTTGTCGTGGGGCCAGACCGTACCGTTGTGGTATTCGATCGGGTTGTACCCTGCTTCGCCGTCGGCCATGGTGCGGACACCCCAGCCGGAGAAAAGCGCCGGGCCCATGAGGTGGCGGACGATCGACTCGACCTTGTCGTCCTCGACGATCCCGCTCCACAGGAGGTGTCCGATATTCGAGGTGAGACTGTCGACCTTGCGCTTTCGCCCATCGAGCGCGAGCGCGAAGAAGCCTCGCTCCGGAATCCAGAAATCTCGATTGAAACGCGCCTTGAGGTCGGCCGCCTCGCTCTCCAATCGCTCGGCGAGGGCTGGATCACGGAAGATCGATCGTGCGAGTCGCGCACACCGGATCTTGGCGTCGTACGCGTATCCCTGGAGCTCACAGGTCGCGCGCGGCCCCTCCGCGAGCGTGCCGTCCGCGAACAGGATCGAGTTCCAGGAGTCCTTCCAGCATTGGTTCTCGAGGCCGGTATTGGCCCTCCGCTCGTATTCGATGTACCCGTCTCCGTCGCGGTCGCCATACCGGTCGATCCAGTCGAGCGCGGCGCGCGCGACCTTTTCCAGCCGGCGTACGAGCGCCGCGTCGCCGGTCCATCGCTCGTATTCGTCGAGCAGGATCAGGAAGAGCGGCGTCGCGTCGGCGGTGCCGTAATAGGGCGACTGTGGTCGCTCGGCGAAGGCGGTGAGCTCCCCGAAGCGCAGCTCGTGCAGGATCTTCCCCGGCTCCTCATCGCGGAAATCGTCGCATTCGCGGCCCTGCCGCCCGCCGAGCACGACGAGCGAGGTTGCGGCGAGCTCGGGGAGGAAGGGCAGCGCTTGATAACTGGTGATCAGGCTGTCGCGGCCGAAGAGCGCCATGAACCATGGCAATCCGGCGGCGGGAAGCGCGTATTGCGGGAAAATGTCGGGGTAGGGGTAAAAGCGAAGCGCCGCGAGGTCGATGATGCTCCTCATGTACACCTGCTGGATGATGGGAGGCTCGCTGCTCACGAGCGGCACGCTCTCGATCCATCGCGTCACGTCCTCGCGCCGGTCTGGCCTCAGCCATTGCTGCGTCTTCGAAGGGTCGGCCGCCGTGACGTGGCCGGAAAGCGGGCGTACGGACATGATCGTCGTCCACGAGGATTTCGGCTGGATCTCGAGCTCGAAGACGAAACCGACCTCGCTCACCTCGGCGGGTTGGCTCGAGCCGATGAGGGTTTGCCGTACGAAGCCCTCTCGCCGGTAGCCGAGCAGGAGCTCGTGTTCCCGTACCTCGCGGTACAGTTCCCCCTTCTTGGCGAGCGCGTCCTTGACCTCGAACAGGTCGGCGAAGTCGGCAGCCGCGTCGATGTGGAGCTTGATCGCGATCGGCTTCGTGGAATGGTTGATGACCTCGATTTCCTCGCGGAAGCCTTCGCCTGCGTGACGGCGCCGGATGATCGAGACATAGGGATTCTCATAGATGCTCGCGGTGCGAGGGAACAGGAAAAACTGGGCAAAGTAATACTCCACGCTGTCCGCCGTGAGCACGTCGGGGGGCTTTCCATCGACGCGGAGAATCCAGCGCGAGAGGTGGCGCGTGTCCTTGTAGAATAGTCCGTGCGGCTGATCCGGCGTGGCGTCGATGTCCCCCGTTCGACTGGACGTGACGAACGTCGATCCATCGAGGATGCTGATCATGATCTCGGCCATGACGAACTCCCTTGGCGTTCCGGTTTTTCGCAGACGTACTTGATGCGCGTCGGGGAGGGCCGCAAGGCGCCATGATCCGGCGAAGGCGCCCTGGCGGAGGGGAGCGATGCGGAAAGGGGAGCGATGCGGAGGCGGGTTGTCCGACCCGACCTCGTCACGGCGGGCTCGGCTCGATCTGTCGCGCCCGCATCCTTTCACGGAAGCTGGAAACCGTTAGAGCAACATGCTCTCTGCATGCCGCCGAGTGACGAGGGGGCCGAGGCCCACGCCGCCCCGATCCCGCCTTCGCCACTGACGCTCCGCGCAACGTTCGCCGCTCAGTAAACAAAGATATTTTACCATGAACACCGTCGCGACGGACGAACCTTTCATGTACTGTACGTTCCGGCGATGGGGTTTTGCGGGGAGACAGACGCGGCGCTGCGCGTGATCGCAGCATCCGGAGGGGCAGCACCATCCTCCGGCGCGTGCTCTTCGCGGTCGGGCGGCCACGACCCTGCGTCGAGGGGTCCCGTCGACGAACCGCTACAGCTTCCAGGGGGGAGAGGTCAATGACCTGCAGCCGCAATCGCGTGTTCCCGTGGCTCGTGGCCGCCCTGCTCGTGAGCGCTGCGGCGCCCGCGGTCGCCGGGGAACCGCAGGGCCCGCCCTCCGCGCAGGACCTCTACGTGTCGGCGCAAAAGCTCTTCGATCAGGGCCATTTCGCCGAAGCGCTCGTCGGCTTTCGCCACGCCTATAACGCGTCGGGCAGCCCGAACGCGCGCATCATGATCGGCAATTGCCTCGTCGCGCTCGGAAGGACGGCCGAGGCCTACGAGGAGATGTCGGCGACGCTGCGCGAGGCCACGAAGCGCGCGGAGACCGAGCCGAAATATGTACCGACACGAGACGCCGCCGCGAAGCATGTCGCGCTCCTCGAGTCGAAGGTGGGAAAACTCGTCGTCGAGATCGCGGATCCCGCGGGCGTCGAGGTGACGGTCAATGGATCGCGCGTGCCGCCGGAAAAGTTCGGCGTTGCTTTCGCGGTGGACCCCGGGACGGTCGTCGTCGCGGCGACGCGCGCGGACGGGAGAGTCGCGCGGCAGGAGCAGACGGTCGAGGCGGGCGCGAGTGAGCGGGTTTCGCTGGTGTTCCCGGACGTCGGGCCCAAGAAGATCGAGCCGACGGGCCCCGTGCGCGTGGAGGGCCCGAAGCCGCCGGGCGGCGACGAACTGCGGACGGGTGGCGCGGTGCGGACGGCGGGGTTCGTCGTCGCGGGCATCGGCGTCGCGGGGATGGCGATCTTCGGCGTCACGGGGCTCATGGCCCGGAGCCGGTTCGCGACGCTCGAAGAAGAATGCCACGCGACGCGCTGTACCGATCTGAAATACGCCGACGTCGTCGACAGCGGCATGGCGCTGACGACGGCCGCCAATACCAGCCTCGCCATCGGTGCGGCGGGGATCGTCGGCGGGGGGCTCATGATTTTGTTCGGCGGGCCGTCGTTCGCTCGCCCTGCTGCGCGCTCGGCTCCTTCCGGCACGAGCATCGTGGCGCCCCAAAGCCCCGTCGTGGGCGCGGGCTTCACGATGTCGCCGGGGGGCGCGGGCGTCCACTGCACGGTCGCTTTTTAGGAGGGGGAATGCATTCGATCCGTAGGCGTGGTCCCGCGTCGTCTCCACGGCTCGTCGTCGCCGCCCTCGCGGCCTTCGGCAGCGTCAGCGCGTGTAGCTTCGATTGGGAGGGCTACGATCCGCGGCTTGCATCGAGCGGCGAGCCCGGGGCGACGGGTCCCTCCGCCGGCGGCGCCGGCGGAGATGGCGGCGCGGGGGGCGTGGGCATCGGTGGAATGGGCGGTGGTGGAGGGGGCGCAGGCGGCGCGCCCCCGACCGGCTTTCGCTTGCAGTACAAGAACGCCAATCCGAAGGTCGACGACATACAAATACAGCCGCATTTCAAGATCGTGAACGGCACCCAGGAGAACGTGCCGCTGAGTGACTTCGAGATCCGCTACTGGTTCACGCACGACGGCGGGGGGAGCTTCGTTTACGATTGCGACTTCGCCCCGTTCAACTGTATTCATACGTCGGGTGCGTTCGGCCACACGTCGGGCGTGAAAGCCGACACGTACGCCGCAATATCGTTCACGACCGACGCCGGTATCCTCACCGCCAACTCCGACAGCGGGGAGATCCAGGCGCGCTTGCACACGCAGAACTTCACGACCGTGAACCAGGCGGGCGACTACTCGTTCGATCCGACGAAGACCTCCTTCACCGACTGGGCGAACGTCACGCTCTATTCCAAGGGCGTCCTCGTCTGGGGAAACGAGCCTTGAGGAGCAGGCGATGGAGCTGCGGGGAGGGCGATACGAGATCCTGCAATTGATCGCATCGGGCGGAATGGCGACCGTGCACCTCGGGCGCGCCCTCGGCATGGGCGGCTTCGAGCGGCTCGTGGCGATCAAAACGATGCACGCGCACCTCGCGGACGAACCCGAATTCGTCGCGATGTTCCTCGACGAGGCGCGCCTCGCCGCGCAGATCCGCCACCCGAACGTGGTCGGTACGATCGACGTCCAACAGGACGATCGCGGCGTCTTCATCGTGATGGAGTACATCGAGGGGGCTTCCCTGCAGCAGCTCTTGCGCGCGCTGTACAAGCAGGGGGCCACGCTTCCGCTCGACATCGCGCTCCGCGTATTTCTGGACATGCTCGCCGGGCTGCATGCCGCGCACGAGCTGACCGACCCGCGGGGCTTGCCCCTCCACCTCGTGCACCGCGACGTCTCGCCGCAGAATGTCCTCATCGGCGTGGACGGCGTCGCGAGAATCACGGATTTCGGCGTGGCGCGGGCCGAGGCGCGTATCTCTACGACGCACGGCTCGCAGCTCAAGGGCAAGATCGGTTATATGTCGCCCGAGCAGGCCGGTCGATTGCCGGTCGATCGGCGGACGGACGTCTACGCAGCCGCCGTCTTGCTCTGGGAGCTCATGGCGCTCGAGCGGCTCGTCCGCGGCGACAGCGAGGCCGAGATGCTCGCGAAGGTCGTGGCGAGCGAGACGCCGTCCCCGCGCTCCGTGAACCCCGACGTGCCGGAGGCGCTCGACGCCGTGTGCATGCGCGGGCTCGAGAAGAATCCGGACGTGCGATATGCCACGGCGGCCGATTTCGCCGAAGCCCTGGACGACGCCGTCCGGAGCATGGGAATGAAACTCGCGACGCCGCGCGCCGTCGCGTCGTTCATCCGGGCCCAGGGGATCCACACGCCGCTCGTCGAATTGCGCTCGAAGAGCAGCGAGGAGGGCCAGGCCGCGCTCGTTCCGACACGAATCGAGAATCCGAGCTCCGGGCGCGCGCGGGTCTCGAGCCCCTCCGACGTGAAGGCGGCGGAGAGCGCGTCGGCCGTCATCGTGCCGCCGGAGGAGAGCCGGGGCAGGCGCATGCGGCCGGCGACGCTCGCAATGGCGGTCGTCGCGACTGTCGCGCTCGCCGCCGGCGCATTCTGGGGGCTTCGTCCTCCGCGGACAAACGAGGTCGCGCCTGCGGCGTCGTCGACACCGGCGCCGTCCATCGATTCCCCGGCGGCCGCGACGACGCCGAGCGCCGCCGCCGCGCCGCCGCCCCCGGCGAGCCCCCCCGAGGCGCCCGCTCCTCTGGCGACGGAGTCCGCGCGTGTGGCGCCCGCCTCGTCGAAGGCGGGAAAGAATACGGCGACGACGAAGCGTGATCCGAGCACGCCCGCGACGGCGACCGCGCGGGCTTCGGGCGGTCCGATGTATCGACCGCCGGAGCTTTAGCGTTTTTACAATCCCGCTTTCGCGCTGGCGGCTCGCGGGACGACAGCCGGGGCATTCCTTCCGTCTGCGTGTGTGAGGCACCGACCCCAATTTCACGTTCCGTAGAGGGCTTGCGTTGCCATCGGAGCTCCTGGTGCGGATCTCGGATGGCAATACAAAGCAGTGACTCGGGCGGAAACGATTCGTTCCGGGCGGGCTTTCTCTACGTCGCGGGCGGTCCCATGAACACGCCAGAGGTCATCGGCTCGTGGGGAACCATGCCTCGATCACAAGGAGAGAAGGTATGTCCATCCATTCCATGTCTCGAATCCTGAAGACCGGTTTTGGGCTCGCCCTGGTTGCGTCGTTCGCGATGATGAGCGGCAGCGCGCTGGCGCATCCCAGCCGTGATGGGGCAGCCGCGGAGGAAGGGACCACCGGGGAAGCTGCATCCGCCATCGATACCGGGATCTTCCGCTGCACCCTGGGGAGCGGGAGCGTGATGGGGTCGCTCCTGGTCAGGCCGGACGAGACGTGCAGGCGATTCACGACGACGCTGGCCGGTGCCTCCAATCGGTACTGTCCGCAGGGCGCCTGCGTCTCGTGTTATAGCCTCGCCCGGGATATTGGCTGTATTCTGGAAAACTGAGGCCAGGTCATACGAGCTCGCTGGCGGCGTCGAGGAGGGGGGGCGTGAAGCGTCCCCCTTCGGAACGAAAAAAGCTGGAACGTCGAGCGATTGTCGAGTTGATCGACATTCAGCGCACGATCGACCATGGAGGCGACGATGAGGAACACGCATCGCGCGAGGCGCGCCATCGGGGCCGGGCTCGCGCTCATGGGCATTTTTACACTCGTAGGCGGCTGTACGGCGATGGATCCTGCAGGCGGGGCAGGGGAGTCCGACGAGGGAGCGATTGTCGAGGCTGAAGAGAGGATCACGACCGGGGTCTATCAGTGCAGCATGGCGGGGGCACGGAGATCGTCCTTGATCGCGAATGAGGACGGGACGTGTACCCGGTACAGTACGCACATCGCGGGTGCGTCGGAGTTGTACTGTATGGGAGGCTCCTGCCAGTCGTGCTGGAACGTCGGGCGAAAGCTCGGCTGCCTCTCGGTGCGTACGGCCCGACTGCGGAATTACGTGACGAATACGCCCCGCGCCTATCGCTGTACGCTGGCAGGGGGGACCATCGTGGGGGCGCTCGTGGTTCGGCCTGACGCGACATGCTCGCGAATCCCGTCGTGGGTCGAGGACGCCAAGACGGATTTCTGCCTCGATGGGGTCTGTCCCTCGTGCTTCAGCCTGGGCCGTGACATCGACTGTCTGATGGACAATTGACGGCGAGGGGGACGCGAGACATCCAGGCACCTCCCCGCTGATTGCCACGCAAAGCCGTTACGACCAGAATCTCCACCAGGGACGCCGGGCTTTCGTGGGCGTCGGCTGAAGGCTGACGAAGTCGCAGCCGAACTCGCGGGCGTGGATGTCCATCTGGTTCGCGAGTTCGACCACGACTTCCAGGCCGAGCACGAGAGGTCGGGTGAGGACCTTGATTTGAAGCTGCCCGGTGCTGTCCTCCGAGACCTTGGCCTCCCAGTCTTCGTCACCACCAAGCTCGGCGGCGAGGGATGCGGCCGATTCTCGATCGCTCGAGACGAAGAGAGCTTCGAATCGCCCCCGCGTGCCTTCCTGCACCCCTTCGGCTTCCATCTTCGACCAGAGGGCCTCGGCGACCCGGAGATGCGCTGCCCGCTTTTCGTCGGCCTTCGCTTGGGCCTCGAGCTCTTGGAGGAGCAACCTTTTGGCCTCCTCGCCGGAGATCGGCTCGCCGAGCGTGATGCCGTGTGGCAGATCGGCGCTGTCCCGCTTCCCCGTAGCGACCTCGGCCGCGATCTTCAGTACTTCTTCCTTCTGCGCGTTCGATGGTGTTCCCATCCGGGAGTGCCTCCAGCGGCGGCCTCATAGCACGAGGGCGCGCGCCGATCGATCGGGCGGGAAGGCCATTCACCAGGTGACCGGGAACTCGTACATGCCGTACACGGTGGCGTCGTCCTTGAAAGACAGCTCCTCCTCGCGCACGGCAGGGCGTAGCTCGGGGATCCGCCGGAACAGTGTATCGAGCACGATTTGCAATTCGAGCCGGGCCAGGTTCTGACCGAGGCACTGGTGTGGGCCGAAGCCGAAGGCGATGTGGTTCCGGGCGCCACGTTCGACCTCGAGCTCGTCTCCGTTCTCGAAGACCTCCGGATCACGATTGCCCACGTTGGCCAGCACGACGACGCCTTCCCCGGCCCGGATGAGCACACCCCCGAGTTCCACGTCCTCGGTGGCGACCCGACCGATGCCGGCTTCCGCAATGGTGAAGTAACGCAAGAGCTCCTCGACGGCCGCCAGGGTTTTTTCGGGATCTTGCCGAAGGACCGCGAGCTTCTCGGGATGCTTCAGCAGCATCAGCGTGCTCAGCGAGATCATGTTCGCCGTGGTCTCGTGACCCGCGATCAAGAGAATGAAGGCCAGGTTGAGCATGGTCTCGTGATCGTAAGCACCCTCTTCGCGCAGCTTGACGATCTGGCGGCCGAGCAAGTCGTCGGTCGGATTCTCCTCCTTGTCGGTCACCAGCTTGTTCAGATAACCCACGAGCTCGAAGAAGGCGCCCGCCTTCTCTTCGATGGTCGGCGTACGACCCACCAGTTTGGCGGAGCGTGCCTGGAAAAACTCATGATCCGCGTAAGGCACGCCGAGCAGCTCGCAAATCACGAGCGATGGCACCGGCAGGGAGAGCGCCTGCACCAGGTCGACCGGGCGGGGCCCGGCCAGCATTGCGTCGATAGATTGGTCCACGATTTGCTGGATGCGCGGTGCGAGCGCGGCCATCCGCTTGACGGAAAACTCTCCCACCACGGCCCTTCGTGCAGCCGAGTGCTCTTGCCCGTCCATCTCGATCAGGAACGGCTTGGCAGTCAGGGGCGGCGGCGTTTTTTCGGTCAGGTGGGGGAAGCCAGGATTGCGCCGGCTGGCGCTGAACCGCGGGTCGGACAGGATCGTCCGAATGTCCTCGTGCCTCGTGACAGCCCAAGCCGTCGCGCCCGAAGGCAGCTTCACCTTGGCGATGGGCGCCTCTTTTCGGAGCTGTTGATGCTGCGCAGGCGGCGCGAAAGGGCAGGTCCTGGTGATGGCGAGCGGAATGGCGTCGGCAGTCATGGGTCCTCCTCGGTTCGAGATCCACACTAACCGATCGGTAAGTTCATGGCAAGCCGATCGGTCAGGATGTGACTTACCAAACGGTAAGTTGGATGGGCGGATCGGAAAGCATGCCGAACGACGAGGAGCGGGGTACTGTCTCGGTTCCCGAGGAGGGCCATGACTGCCGGCACCGCTGTCAACGACACGAGATCACGACTGCTCGCCACCGCGCTGAAGCTGTTCGGCGAACACGGGATGGAGGGCACGTCGATGCAGATGATCGCCGACGAGCTCGGCGTCACGAAGGCCGCCCTCTACTACCACTTCAAGTCCAAGGACGAGATCGCCGAGGCCGTGGCCGCACCCGCGTTGCAGGAGATGGATCAGATCCTCGATGAAGCGCGCACGAAACGGAGCCGGGGCGCGCAGATCGATCACGCGCTCGCCGGGTTCGTCGACCTCATCGTCCGCGAGCGCACGCTGGTCGGCCTGTTCAACAGCGACCCCGGGCTTCAGCGTCTCATCAAGCGGACGTTGCAGGCGCGGGACGAGGACCTCAAGACGAAATTGAGAACGGTGTTCGCCGGTGCCGATCCGGGCCTCGCCGACGCGATCACCGTGCACGTCATGTCCGCGGGGCTCGCGATGGCCGGCGGCGCTCCCGAGTTCGCAGGCGTCGACGACGATACCCTGCGCGAGCACCTGCTCGACGCGGGCAGGCGCCTGCTCGGCCGTCCTCGCCCAAAGCACCCAGGCAAAAGCCGGCTGCGTCTTCGCATCTGACCTCATTGCGGGGGCGCCGCGGTTGCATGAGCGCCGACCCTTCGGGTAGATTCCGGTCCTTCCTCATGAGAATGCGATCGCTACCCAGGGTGCTCGTCACGCTCCCGCTCGTCCTTTCGTGTGGAGCGACGTCGGAGTCCGCACCGAGACGCGTCGCTGAAGCGCGTCCCGCCGAGACCACACCAGAGCCTCGGACGTCGCCTTCGGCCCCCGCAACGCCTGCGGAGCCTTCGCCTCCGCCGGACGTACCGCCACCCTCGCCAAAGCTCGCTCCTCCGGGGCATGTGACGCGCGTCGTCGGCAACGACAATGATCGCGCCTGCGCCATCTTCGAGAACGGCATGCTCCAGTGCTGGGGTGGGCCCAACGCCTCCGGCCAGCTCGGCCGCGGCCATACCCGTGACGAAACGACGCCGGCCTGGGTCCAGGGCATTCGCGACGTGAAAAAGCTCGTGCTCGGCCGTTCCGCCACCTGCGCCATCGTCGGGTCGGGTGAGCTTTTTTGCTGGGGCAACGACCGTCTCCAGCAGGACTGGCATGGATACGTGACGAGCCCCGCCCGGGTCCCGGGGATCTCGAACGTCGTCGATGTCGCGGTGAGCGTCTGGCACGTGTGCGCCGTGGACGCCGCGGGAAGCGTATTTTGCTGGGGCAATAACCAGAGCGGGCAGCTCGGCCTGGGCGCGAGCGCGATCGGCACCGAAACGAAGCGGCCCACGCAGGTCCCTGGGATTCAGGACGCCGTGGGGGTGGTCGTGTCGGATAACACCACCCTGGTCTGGACCCGCGGCGGAGACGTCCTCCGGTGGGGAATGGCGAAAGACCTGACGCAGCCCGGGGCCGCGCCGGATCCGCGCAAGGTCGAAGGGCTCGCCGGCGTCAAGCGTGTCCGCATGTCGCACCATCAGGCCTGCGCGTTGCTCGCGACGAGTGAGGTGCGGTGCTTCGGCAGCGATACGCTCGCGTCTCTCGCGGCAGGCAAGGAGCACGACTACGGCCCGAAGGTAGCTCCGGTCGCGGCCAAGCTGAAGCTCCCGCCGCCCCGCAATCTGATCTTCCCCGATGGACGAGGGATCTCGGGGGTCGTCGACGTCGCGCCGTTCAACCATGACGCCACGGCCTGGACCGAAAAGGGGGAGGTTTTCTCCTGGGGGAGCGCGGAGCGCGGCACCGTGGGCCGGCCCCTCAGGACGAGAGGGTATTTCCCGCCGACCCGGATCCAGGGGCTCTCGGACATCGTCGAGGTGGCTGGCAGCTTCAAGCACCGCTGCGCTCTCGATAAACAAGGCAATGTCTACTGTTTCGGTGACGGCAACTCGGGGGGATTCGGGAGCGACGTGCAAAGGAGCTCGCCCTCGGGCGTGCTCGTCCCCGGATTGCCGAAGATCGTCCACATCGCGTCCAGCAGCTATTGCACGTTCGCGCTCGGCGAAGATCACTCCCTGTGGGGCTGGGGGAGTCTCCCGGGCAACGCATGCGGCATCGACGGTGGCGGAGAGAGAGTGACGAAGGCCCCGATACGGGTGCCGCTCGAACCGCCGAGCCCGTGATTCCTTCACGGGCGCGAGCCGGGCGCCTCAGTTGTCTGGACAAGCGCTGTTCGGGATGTTCAAGTCGCACCTCGTTCCCTGGCCCTGGTCGTTGACCACGTCCGTCGAGAAGACGTTCGAGTGCACCCGCGTCTCCGTTGCCGACCCCGTGATGTACACGCCGTTGTAGCCATTGCTTTCGAAGCGGTTGTTCTCGACGATGGTCGCGTAGGAGCCGAGCATCATGGCGCCGACGAGGCTCCCCTCGAAGCGGTTGCCCGAGAAGAGATGATCGTTGTTCCACGTGCCCGGGCCGTCCGAGGGGCCGAAGACCTTGACGCTGTAGAACGTGGCGAGGCCCAAGGTGTTATCGCGGAAGCGCCAGTGATTGGCATCCCTGTGGATCATGACGTTGAACGCGTTCCCGTAGAACGTCGACCCCTCGACGACCACCGAATACGCGCTCTTGCCGAAGAGCCCCACGGCGAAGCCCGAGACGCGGACGTTCTCGAGCCGAACGATATTGCCACCCGACACGTTGATTCCCGTGTTCCAGGTGCCGCCGCTCGCTCGGACGATCCACAGGTCCCGGATGACATTCTCGGAGACACCACTCGGGAGCACCGACTCGACGCTGAGCGCAGGCGCATGGTCGGGCAGATCCTCGAAGGCGAGTACGCCCTGGCCAGCGGGACCAACGCCCGCCAGCGTGAAGCGGGCCGGGATCTGGATCGGCTGATGAACCGTGCACTGCTCGTCGACGATGAGGGTCGCATTCGCGTGCACGCTATTCTTCACCTTGGCGAGGAAGCAGGGGAGGTTCTCGCAGCCAATCTCGCTCAGGAAGTAGAATCGCTCTTTGAAGAGGCCCGAAAGCCCGCTGGCGGGGATGGCCGGGCAGCTCGTGGTGTCGGCGACGAACGTGGCCATGGCGTCCGCATCGAAGCCCGTCAGCATGTCCGTGCTCGTTTGAGGGGCGGTCTGCGCGTGCGCGATGCCTTCGACGAGGTCATCGGACCATCGATAGGCAGCCGATGCCACGACGGAAGCGCATGCGACGAGCACGGCGGCGCGTACGGCGATGGGACGAGAGAGGATGCGGGACGTGATGCTCATGGTTGCGAATGCCTCGGGGGGAAGTCGAGATGGCCTCGATGGGGCCGAGGTCGGACAGCAATGACCATGCCGTGCGCATTTCCCCGCGCGTCGTGAAGAGGGGACGCCCATCGCCGATGCAAACTGTCACGTCCGTGCGACGGTCGTCGAAGCGGAGGTGTCACCGCGTCGTGTCAGTGTCACGCGCGCGTGACACCGGCGCTCGCGCGCCTGACGTCGTCGTCTCGACGCGCAGGCATGATAGGCTGCATCGAGCATGGTACGGGTGTTGCTCGGGGGGAGCGAGTCGACCGAATGCTCGAAGCAGAAGACTCCCTGAAGTGCACCAAAAATAGAGGATTGACATGCGCTTGATCTCCAGAGCCACACGATGCTTTCTCCTGGGAGCGACCTGCTTCGGGCTGCTCGTCGCGCCCCCCGCCTTCGCCGCTGGAAACTCGGTCTTGACCGGGACCGTCCTCGACGCGTCAACCAAAAAGCCGATCGCAAACATCGTTGTCACCGTGACCTCTCCCGCGCTGCAGGGCGAGCAGACCGTCGTGACCGACGCGGCCGGCAACTATCGCGTCCCTCAGCTCCCACCGGGCGAATACACGATCCGGCTCGACGGGGATCGGCACAAGCCCCTCGCGCGCGGCGGGATCACGCTCCGCACGAGCAGCACGCTCCGCGCAAACCTGGAGCTCATGCCGGACGAGCTGCGAGAGGAGATCGAGGTCGTCGCCAAAGCCCCGACGATCGACATCGGATCGACGACGACAGGCTTGATCGTCGATTCGGACCTTTCACATCGTCTCGCGGTGGCACCCCCGGGAGGTCGAGCGTCCGCCGTGCGATCGTTCGAGAGCCTCGCAGCGCTCGCGCCCGGCGCGCAGCCGACCCCCATCGGCTTTGCCATCAATGGCTCGTCGGCCCCCGAAAACCGATTCCAGATCGACGGCGTCTCCGTGGGCAGCGCGTCGGACGGCATCAACGATACGCCGCTTTCGCTCGAGTTCGTCCGGGAAGTCAACGTCGCCACGGGCGGATACATGCCCGAGTACGGACGAACGACCGGCGGCGTGTTCGATGTCGTCACGAAGTCGGGTGGCAACGAGTTTCATGGGTCGGTCTTCGGCAGCTTCACGCCGGGCGCATTCGAGGGACAACGAAAGCCCGTGCGCGCGGCGGGCACGGTGGTCGCCGTGGACCAGAAGCTCGGCGCAATGCGTGATTTTGGTTTCGAGCTGGGCGGACCCATCATGAAGGATCGTCTGTGGTTCTACGCGGGCTTGAACGTGGCCATGCAGGACCTCGACATCGTGCGCTCGCTCAACCGTTTGCGGTACGAGACGAACCCCGATGGATCCTTGGTGCTGGACGCGAAGGGCAACCCCATCAGCCTTCGCGATGAGTACGGATTTCAGCTCACCTCGCCCATTGAAGGAGGGACGCGTCGATACATCGCGTCCAAAGAGACGCTTCAATACATCGGCAAGCTGACCTGGCTCATCAACCCCTCGCACACGCTGACGCTCTCCGTGTTCGGTTCGCCCACGTCGTCCGGCGGTGATGGGCGCATCTCGCTCAACGGGGTCACGGGCACGACCACGACGATCAACACGAGCTTGCTGGAAGGAGAATACGCGGCCTTCGGACGGAAGGAAGAGCAGAGGATCAATACGGTTTCGCTCAAGCTCTCGTCGTCCTTCCTGAACAAGAAGCTCCTGCTCGACACGACGCTCGGATATCACCACGCCTACTCCAACCGCCTGCCGGTCGACGGGTCGGGGATCGGCAGCGGCCAGGGGCTCGATACCGTGCCCGGCATCTCGTGGACGCGGAGTAGCCCGCACACCATCGCCGATTTCGAGAATCTCCCGGCAGGGAGCGGCTGCGAGCCCAAGGGATCGACGAAGGTCATCTATTGCCCCGTGCGCGCCTACCTGACCGGCGGACCCGGGAACGTCAACGAATCCATCACGAACCGCTTTCAGGGTCGAGCCGTCCTCACGTACCTCTTGAACGCGCTCGGGCAACACGTCATCAAGGCGGGGATCGACCTCGAGGTGTCAAATAGCCTGTTCGCTCGGGCGAATACCGGAAACGTGTGGTTCTCGGAGACGTACGACGGCTCGGCCTGGCAGGTCTGGCGCATCGGAAACCTGACGAACCCGGACGACGTGTACGTGCCGAGTTTGCAGTCTCCCACGACGCACTCCACCATCGTCGGTGGGTTCGTGCAGGATAGCTTCACGTTCCTGGACCGGGTCACGGTGAATGCGGGCTTGCGGTACGACGCGCAGTTGATGTCGAGCAGCGAAGGGGTGGGCATGGTGCTGCCGAACCAGTGGTCTCCGCGCGTCGGAGCCATTTACGATCCCACCGGTCAGGGCCGGTCGAAGATCTTCGCCAGCTACGCGCGTTATTACGAAAACGTGCCCCTGGGCCTCGCCGAGGGCCTGTTCGTCCAGCGACCGTTCACCGTGTCCAATGTGTCGAAATCCGTGTGCGACCCGACCGATCCCACCAAGGTCGAGGCCTGCCTGGACCCGAAGAACCGCCTCACGATCGGGACGCCGTACTCGCCGAACCGGCAATGGGGTTTTTATTACGGTGATCGCGCGCCGGTGGATCCGGAGATCGAGGCGCAGTCGATGGACGAGATCTCGGCGGGCGGCGAGTACCAGGTCTTCGACGATGCGCGCGTGGGCCTCAACTACACGCACCGGTCGATCCATCGCGTCATCGAGAACATGAGCCGGGATGAAGGGACATCGTTTCTCGTGGGCAATCCCGGGCACGGCGCGGCCTCCGACTTCCCCGAAGCGCGACGTGATTACGATGCGTTGACGCTGTTCTTCCAGAAGTCGTTCTCCCAGGGGTGGCTCGCGCTCGCCAGCTACACGGCGTCGTTTCTCCGCGGGAACTATCCCGGGCTCGCCTCGGGCAACTATCCGTCCCCTCATACGCTTTCGGACTTCGACCTGCTCTCGCTCCTGCCGAACCGCGATGGCCCGCTCCCCGGGGATCGGCGTCATACGGCCAAGGTCTACGGCGCCAAGGAGTTCGCGCTCCCGAAGAACATTCGCATCAACATCGGAATGAGCTACACCGGCACGTCGGGCGCTCCGCTCGATGTCCTCGGCGCGCATCCCTATTACGGCCGGGGCGCCGCGTTCATCCTGCCGCGCGGTTCGGGGGGCAACTTGCCCTGGGTCCACAGCATCGATTCGAACCTCGCCATCGGCTACAAGATCAGCAAGGACAGCACGCTCTCCGTGAACGTGGACGTGTTCAATCTGTTCAATTTCCAGGCCGAGACGAGCCGCGACCAATCCTTCACGTACGGGTACGTCCGGCCCATCGAGGGCGGAACCGCGTCGGATCTGCCGGAGAAGGGCGAGTCGGCATGCGCCACGAGCGCTGGTTGCGGGTACAAACTCGTGAATTTCGAGGACGGCTCGCCCTTTGATCCCGCCAACCGAAACCCCAACTACGGCAGCCCCACATCGTACCAGAGCCCGAGGACGATCCGCATGGGCGTCCGGTTGACCTTCTGATCGCGTGAACGAGGAGACGAATGATGAATCGCCACGACTCCCTCAAGTCGATCGCCCTCGGGGCCTCTGCGCTCCTGTTCACGGCCGCATTCGGCACGTCGTGCGAGCAGCCGCCGATCCTGTGCGAGGTTGCGAGTGATGCCTATGCCGTGAAGTACTTCCCGAAAGAGGCCGGTAACGATTGCCTCATGCTGCCAGGGGAACGGGTGGGCATGTCCGTGTACAATCCGCCGAAGGGAGATGACAGAGAAATCGATGCCCTCCGGGCGACGGTCGCGATCCAGGCATCCTCGATGGGCGTTCTGGCGGACACGGCGAAGGCCACGGCGAGCGCGACGGATCCCGACCCGAACCACAAGCAATATTCGTTCGGCAATTACACGGCGCGGCCGGACGCGAACGATTTCTGCGCGGCCTCGGACCTCTCCGTCGCCGAGCAGCACATCCCGGAGACGGCCTACACGGACGCGGACGGCAATCCGGCGATCTATCCCGAGACGCGGCTCGCCTACGAATGGCGCGACGTGCGCGTGCACATGGCATTCGCGACGCCGGGCAACGCCGCGACAGGCGAGGTGACCATCACGCGGGAGAGCGAAGATCCCGTGACGGGCGCTCGCGAGACGTGCACCACGACATACATCGCGAGCGCGCTGTTCCCCGCCGTCGGTTGCGAGGCGGTGGACGCCATGGGTCAAGGGACGGGAATGCCCGACGACACGCGCTGCTGCGCCAAGGCCAATCCAGACCAGGGCAGGCCCTTCGGCTCCGGCATCCACCCCGATTTCAAGGTGAAGTGTGATCCAGCGCTGCTTCTATGCGCGCTCGACTGGAAGCCGGGGGAGTCCTTCCCGCCGCTCGGGACGAATTCATTTTGCGGTGACGGGGGCTGAGTCTCATCGAGGAGCGCCGCGCCGGGGCGCTGCCCCGGGCCCCGCGGGGGCTGTTCGCCCCTCGACCCGAACCAGGGCAAGCCCTGGACCTCAGGTGGAAAAACTGCGCGTAGCGCAGTTTTTCCAGCAGGCCGGTGGCAAGACCGCGAAGGCTCGTTTCACGCTGGTGACGTCGCCTGGTGAACCGCCAGCGCCGCGGTCTTGATGGGCAGGGTCGTCGTTGGTCTTGACCCGGCTCGTTCGATGAACTGCGCATCGCGCAGTTCATCGACCCCGGGTCCAGCGCTTGCGCTGGTCCGGGTCCAGGGGCGGACAGCCCCTGGTGGGGCCTGGGGCAACGCCCCAGCTCAGCGCCTCCCAGATGAGACCCATGCTCAGCCCACCGGGAGTCGCAGCACGAAGGTCGCTCCCTCTCCGAGCTGGCTCTCCACGTGAATCGTCCCACCATGGGACTTGACGATTCGCTGGGTGAGAAACAGCCCCAGGCCGAGCCCCCCGTACCTGCGCGACGATTCCGCCCGCTCGAAGCGCTGAAAGATGCGCGTAAGCGCGTCGGGGGCGATGCCGATGCCGTGATCCTTCACCTCGATGCGCACCTCGCCTCCCTCGCGAGAGGCGCGGATTTCGATGGGACGCCCAGCCCCGAATTTGAGCGCGTTCGTCAGGAGGTTGGCGAGCGCCTGCTCGATGCGGCCTCGGTCCCACCACGCCGTCAAGCCCGCCTCGACCTCGACCCGGAGCTCGCTCCCGACGTGGCTCGCATCCTCAGCGAAGGCGCCCGCCACCTGCTCCACCATCTCGACCACATCCACCCCGTCCCGGTGGATCTCCATCTGGCCCGTGGTGATGCGTCCCACGTCCAGCACGCGCTCGACGAGCTGACCTAGCCGCGCGAGCTGGCGCGACATCGCCCGGACTTTTTCGCGCGCGGATTCCGAGGCGCCCTCTCGGCGGAGCAGCGCGTCGAAGCTCTGCATGTGCAGGGTGAGGGACGTGAGCGGCGTGCGCAGCTCGTGGGCGGCCAGGACGATGAACTCGTTCCGCGCCTCGATGGCCTGCTCCGCCTCCGCGAAGAGGCGTGCGATCTCCAGCGCAATGCCGCACCGGCGAGCCAGATCCTCGGCCAGCGCGAGGACCGCTTTTCCAGCGAAGCGGGCTCGGTCATCACTCATGAGCACGAGCGCCCCCTGCACTTGCCCTTGGACCCGCAACGGAACGAGCACCGCCGTGCCTTCCGGGGTGCTCCAGCATTTCGATGTGGTCGGCAGCGGCGGCAGGTGACCCGTGAGACGCGCCTGCCGGGCGGCGCTCCACCCTGCCTGACCCATGAGCTCCGGCTTCTGCCCATTCTCGCGCGCAAGCCATACGGCAAAACCTGCGCACGCCCGTGGCACGACCAGACGGGCCACACGCGGAAAGGTCTCGTGGACATGGAGCGACGACGCGAGCACCGTGCCTGCCTCCACCAGCAAGTGCTGTAGCTCCTCCGTCCGCCATCGCTCCGCGACGACCGCGGCCAGCGTCAGGGCCGTCAGGCTGACGATCGCCAGGAACATCTGGAGGGCGAGCACCTTCTCGGGCAACGACGCAGCCAGGGCGCCGAAGGGACCTTTCCCCAGGGTGGTGTGCCAGAGCGCGACCATCCCCACCACGGCCGAGGTGCTCGCCGCGCCGATGGGACCCATGCGCAGCGCCCCCCACAGGACGAAGGGAAAGCTCACGTAGGCGAGCGAAGCGCGGACACCTTCGGGCGCGGGATCGCTGAAAATGGCGTGCGCGCCCAGCGCGGTCAGAGCCAGCATCCCCGAAAGCTCCGCGAGGCGGCGCCACCACTTCGGGCGAAGGCTCGCGGGCGTGCAGGTGAGCAGCAGCGGGGCAACCACGATGGTGCCGAGCCCGTCGCTCAGCCACCAGTTCATCCAGTCACCCAGGAAGGAAGAAGGCGCCCTCGAGAACGTGTAGCCGAGCGAGCCGAGGGTGGCGCTGGCAAGGGGGCTCAAAAGGCCTCCGAAGAGCAGCAACCCGGCGATCTCCCAGCGGCGGGCGAGCCGTATGTCGGTGCCCACGAAATGCCGCATGAGGCACGCGCCGACCACTGCGCGCAGGCAATTGGCCAGGCCCCACAGACTGGACACCCAGAGAGGTATGGGGAAGCCATGGACCAGGACCGAGGCGACCTCGGCGATGAAGACGGCGGAAAGCAGCGCGGGCCAACGCTGGGGTGGGCTCCGCAGCAAGGCGGCGAGGGTGAGCCCGCTCGGTAGCCAAAGCACGGAGCTCGGATGAGGCGGGAAGGCGAACTGGTTGGCGATCTTCGCCACCACGAAATACACGACCCCGAGCGTGAGGGCCTGGAACCATGTATCCCGGGTGAACGTGGTGGAGCGTCCCATCTTGCCCCTGCGCCGAAAGCCTATGCAACCGGCTCGAGAAACGCTCCCTGACACTTCAGCAGAGACGGGCCGATCGCTCCCTGACGCTCGCGCCGTGACGATTCGTCAATCGTCCGTGTAAATGGGTATGCTCAACCAGAAGCGCGCGCCTTTGCCTGGGGGTGACTCGACGGAGAGATTGCCGCCGTGGGCCACGGCGATGCGCTGCGCGAGGTAGAGGCCCATGCCGAGGCCGGTCGAGGTCTTGCCTGCATAGAAACGGTCGAAGATTCGTGGGAGGATTTCGGCGGGCACGCCTGGCCCCTCGTCTACCACTTCGACGCAGCCGATGTCGCCGTTGTCCAGATGTTTCTTGCTGATGGACATGACGACGGGGGAGCCTCGCGGCGAATGGCGGATGGCGTTGGAGACGAGGTTTTCGAGACATTGGCTCACGCGGGAGGGGTCGGCGCGGACGATGACCTCCTGGTCCAGTGCGGTGACGATGACCTCGTGCGTCGGCGTGGAGAGCGTGCGCGCGATGTCGGCGCATAACGCAGTGAGATCGACTGGCTGGAGGTCGAGACGGAAGACGCCCTGGTCGAGCCGCGCCACGTCGAGGATGTTCGAGATGAGCCGTGCCAGTCGCCCGACTGCGTTCAGGGCTGCTTCGCTGTCGCGCACGTCGGCTGCGCGTTGCTCTTGCTCGGCGCGACGCCGGAGCAGGTGCAGGCGGCCGCTGATGGGCGAAAGGAAGTTGCGTAGATCGTGGGCGAGCACCGTCATGAGCTCCTCGGCTACTGCGCGCCGCCCTTGCTCGACTGCGTTGCGCCCGATCTCCTGGACGAGCTCGGCGTGGTGGGCGATTGTGCCGACCCAGCGACCGATCGACACGACGAACCGCTCGTCGTCCTCGGTGAAGAAATCGCGCTTCAACGAGGCGACCATCAGCACGCCGCGAACTTCGCCGCCGAGCTCGATCGGGACGCCTACCTTCGATTGGATCTTCAGCGTCTCGCGGACGCCCTTCAGCTCGCCCGGATCCTCCATCAGCCGACCTGTGCGGAAGGGCGCCTTCGTCTCGAAGATTTGCACGACGCGCCCGCCGTTTGCGATTTGCAGGACGTCGAGCCCCACCTTCCGCTGCAGGCTCGAGAGCGGCTGATTGCTCGTGCCGATGGCGACGAGCGAGTTCTTCGTCGGATCGAGGAGGAACGCGTCTACTTTGTCGGCGTGCATTGCGTCGGCGACGGCGTCGCAGGCGAACGCGAGCGCCGTCGGGAGGTCGGCCGACGGGACTTCGAGCAGACGCTCGAGCGTGCGGAGCAAAAGCGCCTGATTGGGTTGCCCCGGCATACCCCGAACCTAGGGCCCTGGGGTCGCGCCTGCCAACACTGGACAGTCCCGTTCCGGGGACAAACCGGTCAGCCTGCTGGCGCGGCGGTCGTGCTCTCTTGGCTGTCGCTGCTCTTTGGCTTCAGCCGCCTCGATCCGAGTGCGGGCGCTCGTTCTTCCCAATCGTCCTCGTGGAAGTAATGGGCGACCACTTGAAGGCGCGCGTGGGCTCGAGCGAGCAAGGTGGCGAAGCGATTCCGAAGATCCACGGCCTCGGTCGGGCCCGTCGAGGGTTTGGGCGGGGCGTCCGCGGGCCGAAGGTTCGCGACGAGCCAGGAGCCGACCTCGGCGGCCTCGTCGATTTGCGCGACTGTCACGGGGTGCTTGCCGCTGATGGCCGCGGCGTGTTTGCGGAAGAGGGAGGCTAGGGACACGCAGTCCTCGGCGCGATCACGGACGCCGCGCCCGGCGGCAATGGCGTCGACCTCGGCCTGAGGGACGAGCCCATTCTCGGCGATGGCCTTGGCTGCGGACAGGAGTTTTACGCGCAGGTCACGCGCGAGGGATAGCTTTGCCAGAACCTGCGATTCGCTCGGCGCTTCTTGCGCGGCGATGAGCGCTGCGTATTTCGTGGCCAGGGCGAGCTCGGGCAGGGCGAGCAGGGAGGCGAGGTCGATCTTGGGCAAGTGCGTGGGAATCGCGGCCTGGTGGTCGTGGACGACCTTCATGCAGGTCGTGACGTTCACGAGGGCGAGATCGGGGTCGAGGCGATACGGGAGAATGTCGGCGGCGGGCAGGGCTTTCGCCGCGAGGAGATACTTGCCGTAGGCTTTCTGGAGATCGGGGTCGGCCATGAGGGGGGCTCCGGCTGGATGTAGGGATGAAGAGTGAGGGACTGTACATGGATGTTCGTTGGAGGCACAAGGGCTCGGGGGAGGGAAGGCACGAACAGAACGGGATCGGGGAGGGGGACGGTGGAGGGAGGGGGGAATGAAAGATGGTTTACAACTGGGGACGGAGGAGGGAAGGGGGAGTGAAAGATGGTTTACAGAGAGGGACGGTGGAGGGAAGGGTGAATGAAAGATGGTTTACAGAGGGGGACGGTGGAGGGAAGGGGAGATGTAAACCGGTTTTGCTTGGGGAGACTGTGAAGGGAAGGCGAAGGCTCAAACCAGGGTCATCACGACGAACGGCGTGGCGACGAGCCGCAGCGCCTCGACGTATTTCGCCCATGGGCGCCCCTCGAGGATGCCGCCGAGCCCGACGAGAGCGACGGCGACCCACGTGATGAACACGAATTGCGTCGCCAGCGGCCGGGGGTTCTGGTCGTTGGTGAAGAGGTAGCGCATCATCATCGCGATCGTGAGCCCCGTCATGGCCATCAAGTAAAGCGTCGCCTCGCGGCTGAGCTTCACGTCGTACTTGGGCCGATCGAGGCTGACCTGGGTGTCGGCCTTCGCCATGCTCTTCGGCCGCCAGCCGGGGGGCATGATCCAGACACCAAGCTCATCCAGGGAGTCCGGTGTACGCGACGCGCGTTCCATCGCACCGTCCAGCGGGGCCCACATGCAGTGGACCGGGTCGAAGGACGCGACCGGCTCGACCGTGCCGTACACCGGCTGCTCATCCTCCTCCGCGAACGTGCCGAACATGCGATCCCAGATGATCAGCATCCCCCCGAAGTTCTTGTCGAGGTAGCGGGGGTTGATGCCGTGGTGGACGCGGTGATGCGAAGGCGTGTTCAGCACCCACTCGAGCGGGCCGAGCTTGCCGACGAGCTCGGTGTGGAGGAGGAGCTGGTAGGCCGCGTTGATGGTGACTGCCGTGGCGGCCATCGCGGGGGGAAACCCGATGAACGCGAGAGGCAGGTAGAACGCACGCTCGAAGAACCCCTGCGTCGGGTGCTGACGGATCCCGAGGGTGAGGTTGTAGTCCTCACCCTGGTGGTGCAGCGCGTGCGAGGTCCAGGCGACATGCACGCGGTGCGAGAAACGATGAAACCAGTAGTAACAGAAGTCGACACCGATGAGCAGCCCGATCGACGCGATCGGCGAGGTTGCCTTGATCTCGAAGGCGGCAGAACGCTTGTAGATGAATTCGTAGGTGACCTGCAGGAAGCCAAAGAGGAGAACAGCGGGGGCGAGCTGCGCCATGCCGAGCAGCAAGTTCGACGTCGCGTCCGACACGCGAAAGACCTGCCGCCCACGCGTGCGGCCCACGTGCCATTCGAGCCCCATGGCGATGACGAAGAAGAACAACAGGAGCGCTTGAAGCACGGTGGACGAACTACCACACGCCCACTTCATCCTGTAGTAGGATGGCGCGCATCGTGGACCTGACCCGGAAGCACCCAGAGAAGCAGCCCCTCGGGCAGGCATGAAGACGTCCTCGTTCTTTTTCGATTACGTTTTTCCGGTCATCAAGGTCCTCGCCGTGGGTCTCCTGGGGAGGGAACGACGTATCGGCGTATGGGGAGCGCTGATTTTCTCCGTGATCCTCACGCCCATCGGAGGACTGCTCGTCACGCTGCTCTCCGGGCCTCGGCCGTCTTCGTCTGACGCCGAAGCGGTAGGGACCTCTCGCTAAACAACGGGAAGGCGCCGCGCTGGGGCTTTGCCCCAGGCCCCACCGGGGCTATCCGCCCCTGGACCCGGACCAGCGCAAGCGCTGGACCCGGGGTCGATGAACTGCGCGATGCGCAGTTCATCGAACAGGGCAACGTGCCCGTCGCCAGCGTGGACGCACCTCCATGGTCTTGCCACCGGGCTGTGGGAAGAACTGCGCATCGCGCAGTTCTTCCCCAAATGGTCCAGGGCTTGCC
>NZ_JAGTJJ010000048.1 GCF_028435365.1 Polyangium jinanense
AGAACTGCGCATCGCGCAGTTCTTCCACCCCGAGTCCAGGGCTTGCCCTGGTTCGGGTCGAGGGGCGAACAGCCCCCGCGGGGTCCGGGGCAGAGCCCCGGCGCAGCGGCTTAGTTCGTAGCCTTCCCGGCGAGCAGGTCTGCGGCTGTCTTGCGGATGCGGGGCTCGGGGTCGCTTGTGGAGAGCTTGCGCAGGATGGGCTCGGCGGCGGCGCGATCGAGCGAGGCCATCGAGAGGGCCGCGGCCTCGCGCACGAGGGCGTACGGGTCCTCCTGCGCGATTGTGGTGAGCGTGTCGAAGGCGACGCGGCCGCCTGCGCCTGCGCCGAGACGACCGAGCGCTTCGGCGGCGCGCACGCGGAGCGGCCAGCTCGGAGCCTCGCGGCCGAGGCGCGCGACGGCGGCGATGGTGGCTGGGTGCTTGACCTTGCCGAGTGCGGCGAGGGCTGCCCGCCGTACGCTCTCTTCGGGATCGGAGAGCGCGTCGATCACGGCGTCTTGTGCCTCTTTTTCGGGCCTGCGCGCGAGGAGCTCGACTGCGCGTGTGCGGACCTCGAGCGCCGGATGGCGGACGAGCGCGACGAATGCGGGGACGACGGCGGCGGCGATGCGCTCGATCGCGGCGGAGCTTGCGCGTGCCGACTCGGGATCGAGTTTGTCGTCGGCGCCGAGCAGGGGCGCGAGTGAGAGATCTGCGTCGCTTGCAAGAAGCGCATCTGCCACGACGCGGGCGCGATCTGGTGAGGTCGAGGCTGCGGCCACGGCTGCGCGTTCGAGCGAGGGCGCGAGTGCGACGAGGGCGCGGGCGCGGGCGGACGCGAGGCGTGCCGCGTCGGGGCCGAGGCCTGCGAGGATCTCCTTCATGGAGAGTGGTCCATCGGGCACCGGCAGTGCTTCGCCCGTGCGGGAGAAGTTTTTTGTGGCGAGCGCGGTTGCGGCGGCGACGGCGGTGCGGCGCATCGACTCGTCGGTCGCGAAGAGGCTCGACGCGAGGGCGTTCTCGGCCGAGGCGCTCTGCGCGGCGTCGCCCTTTGGCGCGAGACGCGCGAGGGCCACGAGGGCTGCCTGCCGGAGGATCGGCTCGTTCGCGTCGGCGAGTGCGACGAGCATGTGGAGGTTTTCGCTCTGGGAAGCGCCCAGCTCCGCGAGCGCGTGCACGGCTGCGGCGCGTGCGGTGGCGCCGGCCTCGGGCGCGCGGGCGAGGGCCACGAGCGCGGGCGTGTACTTCTTG
Organism: Polyangium jinanense; assembly: GCF_028435365.1. The sequence continues at coordinate 1,231 of NZ_JAGTJJ010000048.1, forward strand.
TCGTGCGTGAGCCCGAGGCCGAGGGCCGCGACGCCGCGCACCTCCGGCGAGGTCGAGCCGAGAAGTTTGACGAGCAAGGCTTCCGCCTTCTTGTCGCCCATGCGCGCCACGCCCCAGGCTGCGGCGACGGCGATGGAGTCGCTCGGCAGGAGCGCCGCGCCCGTGTCCTTTGGCGCGAGCATCTGCTCGTAGCGCGGCAGGATCGACGGATCCCGCAGCGCGCCGCATGCGATCATGGCCCGCACGCGCAGGCTCTTGTCGGCCTGGCCCGTGGCGTAGTTGTAGAGGGCCGGTCCCGCGCTCTTGTTCTCGACGTATGCGAGCACCTCGATCGCGATCTTCTGCTGCGACTCCTTGTCGTCGGCGAGCGCGTCGAGCAGCGGCTTGATCGCGCGTGCGCCGATCTTCGCGAGTTCCGCGCGGGCCGCCTTCGCCGCAGGGGACGTCCCGCCCTCGTGGCGCACCTTCTGCACGAGTGGCAGCGTCATCGCGCCGTACAGCTCGACGAGCAGGCGCCGGTAGATCCCCTTCTGCGGGTTGCCGACGGCCACCGGCAAAAGCTCGCGTTCGAGGGATTCGAGCGAGTTCTTGCCGAGGTTGATCTGCATGCTCATGCGCGCCGCGCGCGAGACGAGCTCCTCGTCGGGGGAGGAGCGCACGACGCGGCGGAAGAGGCGATCGGCTTCGTCGACCTGGCCGCTCGAAAGGAGCAACTCGGCGAGGTCGAAGTAGACCGGGAAGAGACGATCGTTCCGCTGGATGGCCTGCCGATACTCCGCGATCGCGTGCGGAAAATCCTGCCGCCGGCGGTACATGTCGCCGAGCTTCTGATGGCCGTTTGCGTCCTCGGGCGAGAGCTCGACGGCGCGCGCTGCGTACTTGATGGAGTCGTCGTCCCGATAGAGCTCGGCCGCGTACTGGGCCATGCGCTGGTAGAACTCGCGGGCGCGCTTGGGGTTCACCTCGACGAGTTTTTCGAGGACGCCGATCGCGCCGAGCAGGTTTTGTTCGAGCACCAAGATTCGTTCGAGCGCGAGCAGGCTCTCCTCGTCGCCGGGCGCGAGCTCGGTGACCTTGCGCAGCGTGGCCTCGGCGTCCGCGAGGCGATGCAGGCGGCGCTGCACCTCGGCGAGCAGCCTTCCGGCTTCGAGATCGGGGGGGCTCCCGTTGAAGCGCGCCGTGAGCGGCGCGACGCGGCTCGGGAGCTCGTGCGCGAGCGACCACAAGCTCACGATGTGCGTGCGCGCCTCGCGCGCGAGGAGCTTGTCGTTCTGGGCGCCGGCGAGCAGCTCCTCCCAGATCACGCGCGCCTCGGCGTAACGCTGCGCGGCGCTGCCGAGCGACGCGGCCGTGCGCTCGATCGCGATGGCGAGGTTCTTCTTGTACCGGACGTTGGTCGGCTCGAGCTGAACGGCCTCGCGCAGGGCGTTCAGCGCTTCGAGCGGCATGTCGTGGTCGAGGTAGACCTCGCCGAGCAGGGAGTTTGCCCGCGCGCGGTTCGGCACGACCTGCTTGATGCGCGCCCACGTCTCCAGGGCCTTTTTCTTGTCGCCGGCCTGGTAGTAGCGATCGCCGAGGTCGACGATGTACGTGTGGTCGGCGCCGCCCGAGGTCGCGAGCTTCTGCAGGACCTTGAGGGCTTTGTCCTTCTCCTCGACGCGCTCGTAAAAGTCGGCGACGGCCGCGAGGATCTCGGGCTCGCTGCCGACGCGCGCTTCGAGCTCGGTGAGGAGCTTCAGCGCCTTCGGGCGATCGCCGCGCTGGATGAGCGTCTCGCAGAGCTCGAAGACGAAGTCCGGGTTTCCCGGCGCGGCCTTGATGAGCGCCTCGTACTCCTTGATCGCCGCGTCGAGCTCGCCCGCGGTCTGCAAGAGGTGCACGAGCTTCAGGCGCACGTCGATCGCGCGGCTGTCGATGCCGAGCACCTTGCGGTACGTGGCAATCGCCTTGTCGACGTCGCCCGTCTCCTCGTAAAGGCCGCCCAGCGTGGCGAGACGCTGCGCGTCCTGCGCCTTCTCGGCTTCGAGGATCGGGATGAGCTCGGCGAGCTTGCCTTCGGCGCGGAAGGCGTCGGTCATGATGACCAGGATCTCGGCGCGCACGCCGGCCGCGCCGCCCGCGACCGAGAGCGCGCGCTTGAGCACGCTGAGCGCCTCCTCGGTCTTCTTCTGTCGCGCGAGGACCTGACCGAGATCGCGGAGCGCAGGCGCAAGCGCGCGGTTGTCGCCGGCCGCGGCCTTCACGAGCTCGCGGAACTCGACCTCGGCGCGATCGTAGAGCGCCCGGGCGAGCAGCTCCCGGCCGAGCTCGGCCTTCACGAAGAGCGAGCCCTGCGCGGCCTTCACGAGCGCGTCGTGGTGCTTCTTCGCGGCCTCGAAGTCCTTCAGATCGAGGCAAAGCCCGAGGAGCGTGCGTGTCGTCTGCTCGAAGTCCGGGCCGGGTTTGAGCAGGGCGAGGGCCTTTTCGTAGCTCGCGCGCGCCGCGGATTTGTCGCCGCGCTCGGCCTGGAGCTGCGCGAGGGCGAGGATCGCCTGCGGATCGTTCGGCTTCTCCGCGATCGCGGCTTCGTACGTCTTGACGGCGTCCTCGGGGCGGCCGTCGAGCTTGTAGATGCCGGCGAGCGCGACTTTCGCGGCCCAGGCGTCGGCGCCCGGCGTGGCAGCGCGTTTTTCGAACTCCTCGACGAGCTTCTTGATGTTGCCGTCGCGCTCCCGATAGAGCTGCGAGAGCCGCTGGAGCGGGAACGGCGCGCTCGGCTGCGAGATGACGATCGCCGTGTACCGCGCGATGAGCGCGTCGCTCCCCGGGCCTTTGCCGGTCGCCTCGTCGCCCTGAGGCTGCTTCGGCTGCTTGGGCTGCTTCGGCTGACCTCCGCTCCCGGGCTGCGGGTTCGGCTTGGGCGGCTTCTTGCGGTTGCGCCCGGACGGGTCGAAGTCCGCGGCCTCGGCGCTCGGCGGCGCGAGGACGGTCGCGGCGAAGGGCAAGCCGAGGAGCAAGCAGCCGGCGAGGACGTGGGAGCGCACGAGCGGGAGGGTATCACGCGGAGGCGCGTCGAGCCTGCTCGCGGAGGAGAGCGGAACCGGCAAGCGGAGGCGGAAACGGAAGTCCGGGTCGAGTTCGGAGGAGATGTCCGCGCGCGGCTGTCAGTTTTTTCAGTTTTTGCCCGAGCTCGCCGGACCGCGGGGCGCCCGAGACTTGATGACCTCACCGAGCAGGTCGGGTCTCGAGGAGTCGCGTTCCAAGTGCGGATGTTTCTCCCCCTCGGTATAGTTCACGAAATAGGTCCTATAAAACCCTGCGTTCTCCACCAGCAGCTCGATGGGCTGGCGCGTCCTCTTGGCCGTCCGCAGGGCGTTTCGGAGTTCTTCGGCGGACCATTGCCGTCCATTCACCGCAATCAGTTTCATGCCGGGCGCGAGGCCGGCCCGTTCCGCTGGCATACCGTTGATGGCGTCCACGATCCTCCCGTCCTCGCTCCGCGTGCGAACCATCAACCCGATCGAATAGCTGAAGTCTGCTAGCCGTCGATACTCCCTATAAAGGGATTCCGTGAGCTCGTTGGGTTTGTCGGTATAGGTCAACTTCCACCCACTCGATTCGATGCCTCCGAGTGGAGCGTGCGGTTCCGTGGAGTTCAATCGAGCGTCGAAGAAACCCTTCCAGTCGTAGGGAGCCACGTCATTGAGGGCAGCGACCAGGTCGTCGAACGTGTAGGGCTTCATCTCGGGGGCGCCGCTGCTTCCGCCGTAAAAGAGGCGGATGAAGTCGTCGAGCGACCGCCGGCCCTGGGTCTCTTGGCGGATGATCCCGTCGGCTTCGAGCCAAATCAGCACCCCCTCACCGTAGTAATCGGTGCCCCGCCGCCAGGCTCTCCATTCCCGCGGCGCGCTGCCGAGGATCTGTGACGAGATCGCCGTGTCTACCAGGGGGCGCCACGTGCGTCCTGGGCGGGCGCGATCCAGATACGCAGCGGTGCTCGCAAGATCCTCCCGATACTCCTCGGGCGTGAAGAGGCCGCTGCGGGCCGCGAGCACATTCCCCAGGTATTCCGTGAGTCCTTCGTAAACCCACAGCATCTCTCCCTTCATTGGCTGCTGGAAATCGGGCGTCGCCAGGCCAGCGGGGCGACGGTATTTTCCGACCCAGGAATGCACGAACTCGTGCGAAAGCAAGCTGCCCGCCAGCTGCCGCAAGCCGTCGGTGCTGAGGGAACGCTCCGGAAGCCGGTTGTCACTGGATTCATGGTGTTCGAGTCCGAGGTAACCACCCACGTGATCACTGAGCGATATCAGGAAACGGTAACTGCGATAGTGATGAGCGCCGAAAAGGGCGTGGGCCTCGGCGACCAGTCGTTGGTAGTTTTCGGCCATTTGCGCCGGCATTTCCAGCGCCGACTCGGAATCGCCGGCCATGTCTATCTGGTGAGGAGGCAGGCCGGAGACGCTGAGCGGAATCGTCTGAAAATGAGCGCCGGTGAGGACCGGCGAGTCCACGAGGGTCGTCAGAGATACAGGGTCAAACTCGATGGTCTCCCCGCTCTGCTTTGCCACCGGTAGCGCGGTGCCGAACTTCCACCCGGCGGGCAGGCGCAACGTGGCGGCATAGGTCAGCTCTCCTGGTGTGCGGCCCTGGGGAGAGAGTAGGACCTGATTCCAGCTCAACACAGCCAGTTGCGCACTGGCCGACGAACCCTCAGCTGCTTGGGTGGGTGAGATGTAGTCGAGCTCGACCTCGATGGCATCCGCTCCGGCAGGCGCCTCCAGATGGAAGGCATACATGTCCACGTCGTCGCGTCTCCAAGCGAGCGTCTGGCCCGCGGCGGTGAACTTCAGTCCCGTGAGGTTCACAATCGGGCCTTGCGGGCTGTGGTGGCCGGGAATCCATTTGGGATAGAGCAGAGTAAGAGGTCCCGGTGTGACGGGGATGATCAACTTGGCATGAAAGAGCCGGCGGGGCGCTTGGCTCAAGTCCACGCTCAGGCGAATGGTCTGAGCCTCCGCGCTCCCGGCGCCGATCGAAATCAACGCCACCGCGACCCAACTCAACCAACTCCTCATCATGGAAATGTTTCGCATGGATGCCCCCCCGAAATGGCTTCCCCCATGTCGCCCCACATGATGTGTAGGCCGCTCGTGCGCGGTCGTCAAATGGGGCTCGAGGCGCCAGGATCAGCGAAGGCAGGGCGAAAACGGAGCCGCGTCAAGAAACGCTATGGCGGAGGACAACTGCAAAAAAGGCTTGGCAGGTTCGCGTCTCTCGTAAGGCTCTCCAGAAGCGCGTCCCCCGAGGCACCTGCCATCCCGTATTTCATTCGTATCCGGCGAGACGCCAGTGACCCTGCTCCAGGCGGAAGCGCATCGTCCGGCGCTCGCCCGAGCCGAGATCCATGCCCACACGCACGAACCCGCGATCCTCGTAATCACGCACGTCCTTCTCGACGACGCGCGAGCAAGGATCCCCCGTGATGCCCTTTTGCCGTTTCAGGTCGACGTAGAGGTAGGCGAACGTGAGGCCGCGCAGGTGCTCCATCACGTCGCCTTTTTTTACGGCCGACACGAGCTCGCCGAAGGCCTCCTCGTTGACCTTGGGTTTGCCCGGAGTGACCTCGCCCGTTTCCTCGTTGCGCTCCGGAGGGCCATTCTCGATGTACCGGAGTTCCCAGGTGGGCACACCACGCTCGGCGACGAGGCGATCCGAGACGAGCGAGACCGTGGAAATGGGAGGCTCGCCGCCGATGCTGAGCTCGTCCGTGAGCTCCTTGCACGAGCCTTGGATTTGCTTGATCGTCGCCTTGACGTCCGTCTTCGAAGGCACCTTGAAGGCGCGATCGAGCACGCCCTTCACCGTGGCGGCGGGGACGGCGCTGTAGAGGTTGTCGTTCGAGCGCATCGTCAGCGTGTTGATGCCGATGACCTCGAGCGAGTCCTTGCGGAAGAGCGGGCCGCCGCTGTTGCCTGGATCGATCGCGGCCGTGTGCTGCAGGAACGAGGACTTGTGGCCGCGCACCGTGACCGCGAAATCGGAGTTCGAGATGGTGCCGCTCGTGAGCCGGTACGATTGCTGCTCACCGACGCGCGGATACCCCGAGGCCTGCACGGCTTCGTCGTTTTTCGCGGTGCCGTCTCCGAGCGTGGCCACCGCAATGGCGCTCGTCGCAAGGCTGTCGGGCACCTTCACCACGGCGACGTCGTATTTGTCGTCCGTGTAGAGGACGTCGCAATCGTTGAGCGACGTGTGTTCGTCGAGCACGATCGTGACCTTCGGCGCGCTGTCGACGACGTGCCGGTTCGTGATCAGCACGAGGCCCTTGCCGTCCGGCGTTTTGAGGAAAAACCCGCTGCCGGTCGAGGTCCAGCCCACGCCGACGGTGCCCATGGCGTCCGGGAGGCGCGATTGCTTCACGGTCTCGACGAAGGCCGTCTTCACGTCCTCGGGCAACTCGGCCTTGACGCGCACGGTGGCCTTGCGCTGCATCTCGGGGACGTTGACCTTGGCCGCGGCTCTAGGCTCCTTCGTCTCCGGAAGAGGCGCACCGCCTCCGCAGCCCATCAAGAGAAGAACCAAACCAAACGCGAGCCTGGAAGCCATCGGCACATTCCTCGTGGGGGTGGATGGAAACCGCGAACCTCGATCAGACACGACTCCGAGGCCCTTGGCAAGCCGTCCCACGAATCAACGGCGGAACGTGGAGAGGGCCGCGAAGAGCGCAAAACCAAGCACGACGAGCGTGATCACGAGCGCGACGCGCAGCGCCGGATGTCGATCGCGCGCGGCTTCGACGATACGTCGTTGGTCTTCGGACGGAATGGGCGCGCCGGCCTCGTCGCTGGCTTCGAGCGAGACGGCTGCGGCGAGGTTTGCATCGAGATCGCGCTGCGACGCCCGCGTGCGCACGAGGATCAAGAGGACCTCCGCGAGGGCCGCGATGGCGACGAGGAAGACGGCCGCGCGTCGCGCCGAGGAGGCTCGCGCGTGTTCGCGGGCTTCGGCTGCGGCCGATCCGTCGAGGAGGAGCTCGAGGCGGGGCGCGGCGGCGGATGCGGCGTGAGGTGCGAGGGGCCAGGCCGTCGTGGCGTCGCCGCGCTCGCCGGGGTCGCCGGAGAGGATGATCTGCGCGGGTTCTTTCGGCAGCTTCACGTCGAGGCGACCGCGGAAAAAACCGGCGTCGTCGCGCGTGACGGGGACGATCGCGCCGAGGATGCGGCCTGCGTCGGTGACGATGGAGGCGTAGACGCGATCCCGCGGGGCGGGCGAGACGAACGTGAGGCCGGCGTGGAGATCGGGGTCGAGCCAGATGGCGCCCGGCCGCACGGGCAAGAGGCCTTCCCAGCGACCTTCGTTTCCACGGTGATCGTTGGCGACGAGGATGAGCTCGACGAGGTGCGCGAGGGGCGTGACGGTGAACGTCGCCGGACGCGGATCGCGCAAATTCACGTTTGGTGGCTCGATCGTGGCGCCGGACGCCGACGCCTTGATGGTGATTGGCGGAACGCGCCCGGGCAGGAGCGGGAGGTCGTCGGGTTCGCGCACGCGGACCTGGATCGCCTCGGGGAAAGGCGCGGCGAGCTGGCCTCGCGGCACGACCACCGAGATACGCAAATCCCCCGTCGCCACGCCTTGCACGGGCGGCCTGCCGAGCCGCGGGGGCTCGGTAGGCCGAAGCGGCACGGTCCCTTCGACGAGGACGGTGTTTCCCTGGAGAACCCGGACGTCGAGCGGGCCTGTGAGCGGCGCGTTTTTCTCGACCGAGGCTTCGCCCACGCCGTCCGGGCCGAGCGAGACCGCCCGGGGCGCGAGGTTCGCCCCGGCGTCCGTCACCTCGACGGTCACGCCTTCGAGTGCCGCGACGTCGTCCACGCCGAACAGCCGCCGTGCGCCTTCGAGGCGAAGGGCGAGCGTCTGGCCGCCGGCCACGGGCACGCCGCGGACCCGCACGAAGGGCGCTGGGTTCGGCGAACCTGGGCCGAAGAGCACGAGGGCGGTGACGGTCACCGAGGCCGCGGGGACGACGTAGGTGGCCAGGCGACCGAGCATGCGAGGCCGAGTCTACTGCGGTTGGATTGCGTTCGGGCAGCGCATCCGATAGAGCAAGCGCGAGGGACGATGGGAGAGGCAAAGACGAAGAAGGGCGGAAAGAAGGCGCCTTCGCGGGACGAGGTCGTGCTGAAGCTCCGCTCGGATCCGCGCACGGAGAAGCGGTTCGAGCCGAAGAGCTCGCCGTCGGCGATCCTGTCGGTGCTCGCATTCTCGGTGGCGGCGGTGCTCGTCGGGGCCGGGACGTACGGGCAATGGCTGCGCGACGAGGCGCTCGGGCCGCACAAGGCCGCGCCGTACCTGCTCGCCGCCGGCGCGGCCGTGCTGCTCGTGACAGCGCTGTTCGGGCCACGGCCGGCGCAAACGATCCGCGTGGGCGACGCAGGCGTCGGGGTCGAGAAGGGCACGAACGAGATCGAGCGGATCGCGTGGCATGCGGTGCGCCGGATCGTGCTCGGCGATCGGAGCTTGACCGTCGAGGGGGAGGGGACGTCGATCGTGATCTCCCTCGCGGCGTTGCCCGAGGCGGCGGGCAAGGTGCTGCGCGAGGCGCGCGAGCGGATCCCGGCGAAGATGGAGGACGTCAAGGCGGGCGCGCTGGAGAACGCGGGCGAGGGGGCGGCCGAGACGCTGCCGCTCGAGCCGGCGCAGGTCGCGGGGCTCAAGTGCAAGGCGAGCGGCAAGCTCATCGCGTTCGAGCGCGACGCACGGCTCTGCGGCCGGTGCGGCGAGGTTTACCACAAGGATGCCGTGCCGAAGCGCTGCGCGACGTGTGACGCGCGGCTCAAGTAGTCCGCTCGAGCGCCGAACTCGTTCGGTGCTCCGCGAGATCGCGCAGCGAGCTCGCCTCGGGGGGTGAATCGGCCGGGCTTCGCCTGGCCGAGAGGGGGACGCGAGGCGTCACCCTCGGGACAAAAGCGGGCGGCCTCGGGTAACCTCGGGGCCATGTCGACTTCGCACCTCGAATCTCCGCGCAAGATTCTCGATCTCGGCGCTGGCACCACGGCGTCTGCGTGGCTCGGGACCACGGGCCTCGTCGCGTTTTTGACGTCGAGGCCGGCCCGCATCGCGGTCACGCCCGTGACGGCGACGAGTGGAGACGCGATCGATCTGCCTCGCATCACCGCGCAGGAGGTGGCGCTGCTGTCGAAAGACGTGGCGCTCGTTCGCGACAAGGAAGGAACGGTGTGGTCCGTGCCGCTCGGGGATCCGTACCGGGTGCGCGAGATCGTGCGGGATATGCGGACGCTGCTGCCGCGTCCTTCGGGGGAAGGCGCGCTCGCGATCAGCGATGAGGGCAGGGTGCTCTCGCTGTCGCTTGGTCGTGGCGAGGTGGGCGCGCGGCCTGTGGAGGTTCCGGGGCGCGTGCGCGCGGGGGATGCGGGGGATGGCGTGACGTACCTCTTGGCCGAGGGCGAGCAGGGCGGGCAGCTTCGCGTGTATCCGGGCACGGCGCCGGAGCGCGGGCCGAGCGCGCGCGTGACGTTGCCGGCGGGGGCGGCGGAGTTCGATCAGGTGCGCGGCGGCCGCGTGTATTGCGTGGTGTGGAAGCGCGGCGGGGCGGGGATCTGCGTGGTGACGCGGGACGGGGAGCGCGCGGAGGCGTCGCTCGTCACGCTGGAGGCGCCGATCGCGGACGCGGTGGTGACGGACACGAGCGTGGTCGTGGCGTTCGCGAATGGGAAGATCGCGCTGTACGACGCGGCGTCGCTTTCGGCGCCGAGCGAGGGGCCGAAGGCGCCGGTGAGCACGACGGCGGCGGGCGGGAAGGGGCGGCCGCGGGTGCTTTTGGCGACGACGACGAAGGGGGCGACGTCGATCTGGATTGGGACGGCCGAGGGCGAGGTGATGCGGGCGGCGGTCGTCGAGGTGGCTGCGGCGCCGGAGCCGCCGGTCGCGGAGCTCGCGGCGCCGGTCGTGCAGGGGCCGTCGAAGGAGGAGGTCGAGGCGCTTCGGAAGGAGGTCGAAGCGCTGCGGGGGGCGCTCGACGCGCGGGTTGGTGAACTTGCCAGCGTGAGAGGGGAGCTCAGCGAGCGGGTTGGTGAACTCGCCAGCGTGAAACGCGAGCTCGACGCGCGGGTTGGTGAACTTGCCAGCGTGAGAGGGGAGCTCGACGCGCGGGTTGGTGAACTTGCCAGCGTGAGAGGGGAGCTCGACGCGCGGGTTGGTGAACTCGCCAGCGTGAGAGGGGAGCTCGACGCGCGGGTTGGTGAACTTGCCAGCGTGAGAGGGGAGCTCAGCGAGCGGGTTGGTGAACTTGCCAGCGTGAGAGGGGAGCTCGACGCGCGGGTTGGTGAAGTTGCCAGCGTGAAACGCGAGCTCGGCGAGCGGGTTGACGAACTCGCCAGCGTGAAACGCGAGCTCGAAGTATCCAGGGGGGACCTCGCGCGTTCCCTGGAGGATCTCCGTGAAGAGCGCGCGAAGTTGGAGCGCAGCTTGGGCAAGCGGATCGACGGCGTCCTGCCTGACCGCGTGCGCAGCGGCCTCGACTTTGTCGTATCGCTCGTCGAGAACCGCCGCCGCTAGCAGGCTGTTGATAAACTTGCTGCGCGCCCTGGATCGTCGGTCGTCGTCCTCGGAATACGCCTGTATTCCTGCGTCCTCCTCCCTAGCTCCAGGGCGCTCGCGGCGTTTCTCAACAGCCTGCTCGTACAGCGGGTGCTGCTACAGGCTCCCCCTTGCATCGACCGCATCGCGGTCGATGCACCTCGGGTCCAGCGCTTGCGCTGGTCCGGGTGCAGGGGCGGATAGCCCCTGCTCGGGTCCGGGGTGAAACCCCGGCGCGACGCTCCCTCTCAGAGCCCGAAGCGCCCCGCGTTCTCCCGCAGGAACGCGAGATACACGTCGGCACACTGGTGCGACGGGACCTCGCCGCTCTCGACAGCGGCTTCGAGTGCCTTCTTCAGCTCGCCGATCTTGCGCGACGGCGGCAGACCGAACGAGCGCATGATCTCGTCGCCGATGCCGCTCGGCAGCGGGGGGACGACGGCGTCGAGCTTCTGGATCTGCTCCACGCGCTCGGCGAGATCGCTGATCTGGCGCAGACCCTTCTTCTTCTTTTCGGGTCGCTTCGTGGTGATGTCTGCGCGCGACAGGTCGAGCAGATCTTGAAGCCCGTCCCCCATCTCCTTTGCGAATCGACGCACGGCGCTGTCCGTCCAGGAGGCCTCGTACTGGCTTGCCCGCAGGTGGTGCAGGATGAGGAACCGCACGGAGCTCTTCAGCGCGGGCTCGGGGTTGAAGAGCGGCAGACGCCGATCGAGCCGGTCGAACATGCGCGCGCCTACCTCGGCGTGGCCGAAGAAGTGGACCTCCCCTGAGGGCGAGATCGTCCGCGTTTTGACCTTGCCGATGTCGTGGAGCAGCGCTGCCCAGCGGACTTCGAGCCGCGGCACGGCTTGCCGCACCACTTGCTTCGTGTGTTTCCAGACGTCCTTGTGACGCCACTCGCCGTCGCCGAAGCCGACCATTGCTTTGACTTCGGGCAGCATGGCGGCGAGTGCGCCGCACTCGAGGAGCGCGTCGAGACCGTCTTCGGCGTCGCGCGACATGATGATTCGGTCGATGGAGCGGCGGACGTCGGGGAGGTAGAGCGATGAGGCGGCGCGGAAGTCGTCGCTGTCTGCGACGGGGTGCGTGGGGGCGTCGCCGGGCTCGGGGGGCGGTGGGGGCGTGCCTCTCTCGGCGCGCTCGACGGCCCAGGCGAGGGCCGTCATGGCGCGCTGCGGATCGGGGGACTTCGGGGCCTTCGTCTCTTCCTGCACGCGCAATCTCGGTGAAAATGGGGGAGGGAACGGGTAGCGCGGCGCGCCTTGCCTGTCGAGCGCGCGCGTCACCGGGCTGGGCGGAGCACCGTCGTCACGCGGAAGGAGCCGCCGAGCTCGGGTTTTACGTCGGGCCCGCTCGGGCGCGCGATACCCACGAGCATGCCTGGATGCAGGCCGAGTGGCAGCTCTGCCACGTCACGCACGAGCAGACGCAGGAGGGCGATCACCATCGGGTGATGGCCGACGAGCAGTGCGTCTGCGTTTGCCGTGGCGAGCTCGCGCAGGAGCGCGACGGGCGGCGGCTCGTCTGGTTCGAGCTCCGAGAAGGTCTCGATCGGGATTGCTGCGGCGCTGAGCACGCCGGCCATGAGCTCGGCGGTGTGGTGCGCGCGCAGGTACGTGCTTGCCACGATGCGGCCGAGCGTCGGCCCGTGCTGGGCTCGTAGCGTCTTGCCGATTTCCTCGACGCCGAGGATGCCTTCGGAGGTGAGGGGGCGATCGCGGTCCCGGCCCGATGGCGAGCTCTCGGCCGCGAGGCCGTGGCGCATCACGTAGAGGTTCATGGTGACGAGAGGGAGCCTGCCATGAGGAAGGCTCCCTTGGGGATGGATCAGTTGGTCTTCGCGGGGGCGCGGCGACCTTCGGCGGGGGCTCCGGCGGCCTTGCCGGCCGGGGCGGACGCGGCTTCGGGCGCTTTGCCGGGGCGCTGGATGCCGTGCTTGGCGAGCACGAGCGTCTCGATGCGCTCGAGCACGTCGGGGTGCTGCTCCAGGTAGGTGCGGGCGTTCTCGCGGCCCTGGCCGATACGCTCGCCCTGGAAGGAGAACCAGGCGCCGCTCTTTTCGACGATGTTCGCCTCTGTCGCGAGGTCGATGACGTCGCCGGCGTGGCTGATGCCCTGGCCGTAGAGGATGTCGAACTCCACCTCGCGGAAGGGCGGCGCCATCTTGTTCTTCACGATCTTCACGCGGGTCCGGTTGCCGACGACGGCGGGCTCCTTGCCGCTCGCGGCCGCCTCCTTGATCTTGCCGATGGCGCGGATGTCCATGCGCACCGAGGAGTAGAACTTGAGGGCGTTGCCGCCGCTCGTCGTCTCGGGGTTGCCGAACATCACGCCGATCTTCAGGCGGATCTGGTTGATGAAGATGAGCAGGCAGTTCGACCGGGCCACGGTGCCGGTGAGCTTGCGGAGGGCCTGGCTCATGAGGCGGGCCTGGAGGCCGACGTGGCTGTCGCCCATGTCGCCTTCGATCTCGGCCTTGGGCACGAGGGCGGCGACGGAGTCGACCACGATGATGTCGACGGCGTTCGAGCGGACGAGCATGTCCGCGATCTCGAGGGCCTGCTCGCCGTAGTCGGGCTGCGAGATGAGCAGCTCGTCCGTCTTCACGCCGAGCTTTTTCGCGTAGTTCACGTCGAGCGCGTGCTCGGCGTCGATGAAGGCGGCGACGCCGCCGGAGCGCTGGATCTGGGAGATCGCGTGCAGGGTGAGGGTGGTCTTGCCGGACGACTCCGGGCCGTAGATCTCGATGATGCGGCCGCGGGGGTAGCCGCCGATGCCGAGGGCGATGTCGAGCGAGAGCGAGCCGCTGGAGACGGCGGCGACGTCGTCGTGCAGGCTCTGCCCCTCCTTGAGGCGCATGATCGCGCCCTTGCCGTATTCCTTCTCGACGCTCGCGATGGCGAGCTCCAGCGCGGCGAGCTTCTGCTTCGGGTTTTTCTCGTCACTCATGGCGACCTCGGGGGGGGCAGGGGGGCAGTGAGGGTAATGGGTCGCGGGTTTTGCGCCACGAACCGTTCGTCTCGGCTGCGTATACTGTCCGGCTGTTCAGGAGGCAAGACGGAACGGCGGGAGAGCGGACAGGTTATGTCCGATCCCAAATTTCCGTCAGAACAGGCCGATCGAGAAGTGGAAGGCGCCGATGTCCTCCCACTGGCGGCGGTTCAGGTTGAAGCCGTAGTCGAGCGCGAGGGGGCCGATGGGGGTCGTGATGCGCAGGCCCCCGCCGAGGGCGTAGCGGAGGGTGAAGTCGATGGCCGTCGGCTCCTTCCAGAGGTTGCCCGTGTCGAGGAAGAAGCCGGCCTGGAAGAGGTCGGTGACCGGCACGCGTAGCTCGAGGCGCGGGTTGATGGAGAGGTCGCCGCCGCGGATCGGGACGTTCGCGAGGACGGCCGAGCGCGTGGTCTGACCTTTCGCGATGAGCCCTCGCGCGACGTCTTCGGGCACGAGCGCGTCGGCGAGGAAGGCGCGGATCGTGTCGACGCCGCCGAGGAAGAAGAGGCGGTCGGGGTAGGTGGAGCTGCCGTCCTTGAGCTGCAGGTTGTAGCCGGCCGCGAGGCTCATCGCGATGCTCGGGCCCTTCGAGCTGAGCTCGAAGTAGCCGGCGACGCGGCCGGACATGCGGAGGAAGTGGCTGTTGATCGTGGCCTCGCCCTCGTCGGTGGGCAGCGCGTTGACGTGCTCGACGCCGAGCGCGACGAGCGCGCCCTTGGTGGCGGCAAAGGCGCTGTTGCGGCCGTCCCACGCGAAGTTGATGCGCTCGGCAACGGCGAACGTGCTGCCGAACGGCACGCGGAGGAGCGGGATGATCGGTGAGTCGATGGCCGTCTCGTTGAAGACGTCGACCTCGTTCACCTCCGCGGACGCGCCGAGGCGCATCGTGATCGTGCGGCTCGGCCGGTAGGCGAGCGTGGGCACGAGCGCTTGCCGGGTGATGCCGAAGCCGCGCTGGTTGTCGCGCACGTCGATGCCGTCGACGGAGAGGCTCACGAGCGGACCGAGCCCGATTTCGGGGAAGGTGATCGACGCGGTGTTGCGGCGCTCGAGCTGCTGGCCGACGCTGAGCTTCTTCTCGTAGTCGGCGCGCACGCCGGGATCGACGACGATGAAGTCGAAGAGGTAGGAGAGCTGCACGCGCAGGGTGAGCGCGATGGCGAGGCCCGCGATGTTCTTGTGGCCGTACTCGACGGCGAAGCGCAGGCCCTCACCCGTGGAGAAGCCGACGCGTGGATCGAGGTACTGCGGGACCTGCTCGGTGACCGTGACGAGCACGCGCTTCTGCTTCTGCGGGACCTCTGGATCTTCGAGGCCCACGGAGACGCTGGAGAACGCGCCGAGCGATCCGATGCGCTCCTCGCTGCGCCGCGCGTCGCGCTCGACGAAAGGCTTGCCCTCCTCGAGCGCGATGCGGCGCAGGATGAGCTCTTCGCTGGTGCGGAGCGCGCCGCGTACGACGAAGCCGCCGACGATGACCTGATCCCGCTCGGTGATCGCGAACCGCGCCCGCGCCCGCGTGCGGTCGGGCGAGGGCTCGATCGAGGCCTTCACCTCGACGAACGCGTAGCCACGATCGCGGTAGGACTCGACGAGCCGGAGGCGCGCGGCTTCGAGCTCGATCGTGGAGAGCGGCTTGCCGAGCTCGAGGCGGCTCGTCTCGAAGAGCGCCTGCTCGGAGACCGTGCGGCTGCCCTCGAAGGCGACGTCGTGCAGCAAGGTCTGCGGGCCGAGGTGCATCGGGATGCGCAGCGCGATCTCGCGCGAGCACTCGACGTGCTTCACGGGATCGGGGCGGCACACGAGCGTCTGCGGGGGATCGGGCTCGGGCAGCGGTAGGCCGAGGGCGTCTTTCGCGCAGACGGCCTCGTTCGGCTCGCGTGGCTCGGGGATGCAGCGGCCCGCGGGGGAGCGCGCGCTGCACGTCGCGCGCTCGAGTTGCACGGGCCCGACGACGGCGTTGAGGTAGCCCTTGCTGTAGGCGAGATCCTTCAGGTGCTTGAGCGCGCGCTCGTAGGTTTCGGGCGCGTACGTCTCGACCGGGTTCAGATCGAGCGGCCTCGCCACGGCGCGTGGTCCGCGCCCGCCGAAGAGCGCCGAGACCGCGTTCGGATCCTTCAGCGAAAAACCTTTGTCGCCGGGCAGATCCTCCACGAGGAAGCTGTCGATCTCGCCGCGCACCTGCTCGGCGTTCCACGTCTTCGGCAGGCACGGGAAGATGCGCTGCACGACGCGCACCTGATCACCCTCGTCGATCCGCAAGACGAGGTGGTGCACCGGATCGTTCGGGCCGCCGCGCTCCTCGGGGACGACACGCGCGTCGAAGAAGCCACGCTGCACGTAGAAGCGGGTGAGCCTCTCGACGAGCTCTTGCGTCTTCTGCTCGAGTCCCTTCTTCGGCGCGATCGCGGCGGAGAGCTCGACCTCGTCGACGGAGCGGTTGCCCTCGAAGACCGGGACGATGCGCGGCCCGGGCGTGACGTACACGAAGAGCTCGCTGCTCGACGCCGAGAGCCGCACCACGTGCTTCACGTCGGCGCGGTAGAAGCCGTTTTCCCGCAGCACCTCGGCGAGCTCCCGATCGGCCTCCTCGAGCAGCGGTTCGTCGATGCGCGCGCCGACCCCGAGCCGATAGCGATCTTCGAGGCCGTTCACCTCGCGCTCCATGCCGGGCGTGATCACGAAGTAGCGACGCGTCACCGTGCGCGGCGCGCCCGCGTCGATGTCGATGCGCAGGACGACGCGGTTTGGATCGTCCGTGTCCGAAACGTCGGACGTGACGTTCGCTTGGGGGTAGCCGTGATCCGCGTAGTACCGGCGGATCCGCTGGCCGATCTCCGTCAGCATCGGCGACGTGATCTCGCCGCCTTCGCGCACGCGCGCCGCGTCGAGTGTCGCCGCGCGATCCAGCGTCGCGCCCGAGAGGCGGATCGAGGCCACGAGGCGCCGCGGCAGCACGTGCGCGCGCAGCACGACGCCGTCTCCCTCGGCGATGGCCTCCACGGTCACGCGCGCGAACTGCCCCGACTCCGTGAGCTCGCGCATCACGGTTCGCGCGGCCGAGGGCTCGAACGGTTCGCCCGCGCGGACCTTCGTGATGCGCAGCGAGGTGCTCCATCGCGAGCCCACGGTCACGACGTCGACCCGCTTGATCGGTTTGCCCGTGAGCGCGCTCGTGTCCGGCGGCGGCGAGAGCTGCGGCGCGGCAAGCGCGGCTTGCGGCTCCTCGCCAGCAAGCGCCGCGCGTTCGCCGGGGCTCGTCCCCTGGTTTTTCGCGTCCTCGGCCTCTGCCGACCCTGCGCCGAGCAGGCAGACGAGCGAGCATGCCGCGGCGAGGCAGCGGGCTCGTTGGGACCGGGAAAAACGCGGGATGGGCACGGGCCGAGGTAGATGGGGGGCACGGAGGGGCTCGCGGCCCTTTGGAGACGCCCGTCCCGATGCTACCGTCCGCCCGAGTTGCTCGCCAAAAGGTACGGCATGGCTGATCCGACGATCCTGATAGGGGCGGTCGCATACGACCCGAAGGTCGTGACCATCTGGGAGGGCATGCGTGAGCACTTCCAGGAGCACGGCGTGTCCCTCGATTTCGCGCTTTTCTCCAGCTACGAGCGGCAGATCGAGGCCCTACTCCACGGGCACGTCGACATCGCCTGGAACTCGGGCATCTCCCATGTGCGTGTGAAGCGGCGCACCGAAGGCAAGTCGATCGGCATCGCCATGCGCGACCGCGACCGCGACGTCTGCGCAAAGATCCTCATCCGTCGGGAGGTCGTCGTTCGGAAGCTCACGGATCTGCACGGAAAGGTGCTGGCCGTGGGGACGCGGGACTCGGCGCAGTCGCGGATCCTGCCGCTCTACTACTTGAAGCAGGCGGGTGTGGATCTGAACCAGGTGAAGATCCTCGCGTTCGACTCCGACGTCGGCAAACACGGCGACACGGGCGCGAGCGAGCTCGCGGTGCTCGCGGCCGTGCACGAAGGTCGGGCCCACGCGGGCGCGGTCGGGAGCCTCGTCTTCCAGGCCGAGCAGGCGGCAGGGCACGTCGATCCACGCATCGTCGACGTCCTGTGGACGACGCCGACGTTCGACCTGCGCATGTTCGACGCGATGCCCACGCTCGCCGCGGACAAGGTCGAGGCGTTCAAGCGCACCCTCTCCGAGATGGCGTACGCGAACCCGAAGCACCGCAAGCTCCTCGACATGGAAGGGCTGCGCCGCTGGATCCCCGGCCGCGAGCAGAGCTACGCGCCCGTGCGCGCCGCGCTCGACGATCTGCCCGGCTTCGGCTGAGCGCGGGGCTTTGCCCCGCACCCCAGAAGGGGGCTGTCCGCCCCCTTCACCCCGGACCAGGCACGGCCTGGACCGAGGGCCGAGAAACCGCGCGATGCGCGGTTTCTCGGACGGGTCCGGGGCAAGACCACGCGCGGCGTTGCCAACCAAGACAGCAGCGCTGTCCTACGTGCTTGGAACGTTTTCCCTGTCGACAGCGCGCATCGCGCGCTGTCGCCCCGGGTCCAGCGCTTGCGCTGGTTCGGGTCCAGGGGCGAAGAGCCCCTGGTCGGGTCCGGGGTGAAACCCCGGCGATACGCCCGCTATTCGAACTCGAGCCGCCAGCGCAAGTCGGCGCCGAGGTTGCCGAGTGGCGAGCTCGAGACGTCGTTCGTGTTGTCGTATGCGCCCTGCACGATGACGCGTTTGCCGAGACGCCACTCGATGCTTGAACGGACCTCGCGGTTCTCGGTGATGCCTGTCGTCACGGTGGCGCGCACGTCCTCTGTGATGCGCTTGCCGAGCGTGACCGTCGGCTCGGTGCGGCCTGTGCGCGACGAGTACGACGTGCCGAACCGGAACTCGTCGATGAGCGGCACGATCGTCTTCACGGCCTTGTCTGCGCCGGTGAGCGCGGCGAGTGCTTCGAGGCCCACGGTCTCGCCGAGGGACGATGCGAGCCCACGATCCATCTCGGCCCGCGTGAGGCCGAGCGTCAACAAGAGGACGATGTCCTCCTGCCCGAGTGGCGGATCACTCGTGAGGTCGAGCTTCACGTTCTCCTGATCGCCGTGGGCGTAGAGGTTGATGCGCCACTGCTGCCCGAGCGTCGCCGTCGCCGCCGCGCTCGTGCTCGTGTCCGCTGGCGCCGTGCCTGCGGCGCTCGTCGCTGCGTAACGCCGGTACTCGGTCTGCGCGCGCAGATCGATCCGCGGCGCGAGACGCAGGGGATCGTCGAATCGAACCGAACCCTCGCGCACCGTGAACTCGCTGTTTCGCAGCCGGAGCTTCGAGTCTGGCAGGATGCGCAGGTTGCCGCGTGCGCCGTATCGCTGGTTCGTCCCGGAGAGCGCGAGCCCGGGCGGCGTCACTTCGAGCAGCATGTCGACGAGCCCGTTCGAGAAGCGCATCGGCCGCGGCGAGACCACGTTCACGTCGAAGCGCAGCGCGTCGTTCTTCGGGTCGTACGTCTCGACCGCGGTGCGCTTCGGCCCGCCTGCGAGCTGGTTCAGATCGAGGCTCAGTGCGATCGGCCGCGAGTACGTGAACGACGTCAGCGACACCGTCCCCTTCACTTCGGGCAGGTTCTTCTCCGCGCGCTCCTCGTCGGACGTGCTCGGCCGGAACGTCGCGGCGAGATCGGCGTCTGCGGTCAGGTTGATGCCCTCGCCGAGCGGCATTTTCACGCCGCGCGCGAGGATCGAGGCCTCGGCTGTGCCGAGCTCGAAGCCGCGGATCGGCATGCGCCCCGTCACGCTCACCTCGCCGCCGCCGACCTTTGCTGCTCCGCGGAGGATGCGCACCTCGCTGTTCGTGACCGCGATGTCCACCTCGACGTCGTCGATCGACACGGGCAAACCTCGCAGCGCGAGCTCGCCGCCTCGCAGCCGCGCTGAACCTCCGTACCGCAGCGCGTTCGTCGTACCTTGCACGCGCAGGTTCGCTTCGAGGGATCCTTTCGCGCGCGAGACCTGCGGCATGTCCGCGGACAGACGCCCGAGATCGAGCGGCCCCACGCGCAGGCCCACGTCGAACTCCGGCGCGGTCACGAGCCGCTGCACGCGGCCGCCGAGTGAGATCGGCGCCGACAAACCCGAGCCGCTCTGCACCACGAGATCGAGATCGGGCAGCGCGAGCGTGTTGTTCTGCACGACGATCGGCCCCGGCGTCCCGCGCAGCGACACGCGCCGCCCGCCACGCTCGAGATCGAGTCCCGTCAGCGCCACGACCACGTCGCTCTTCGCGAGATCGTCGAGGGGAAGACGCCGGATTTCGAGCGCCGCGTCGAGGCTCCCGTGGGGCGGCGTCGCGCTGAACGCGACGCCGGGGATCAGGTTCGCGAGCGTGCCGAGATCGAGCCCGCGCGTCGTGAGCTTGCCCGTCACGACCTTGTGCTTCTGGCGCGTGATGCGCACGTCCTCGAGCGCGAGCTGCCCGCCTGCGAGCATGCCGTCGACGCGGAACGTGCCCGAGGACGTGTCCCTGTCGAACTCGGCCCGATCGAAGGGCGCCGAGCGCGGGTTGCCGCAGCGCGTCCAGCCGATCGTCTTCACCTGCGTGTTCTCGGATCCCATGAGCACGCGGAGCTGCGACGACGGCAGCGACGAGGGCCCGATCCGGATCGGCGAGATCTGCACGTCGGCCTGCGCCTCGAGCTGGCTCACCGTGCCCGAGATGTTCGCGATGGCCGAGATCGAGCCGTCGAGCGGCTTGCCCATGCGGCCGAGCGCGTCGAGGTGATCGATCGGGATCCCCGTGGCGATCGCCTGCCCGGACACACGCCCGCCTGGACGAACCGACACGGTCGCGAGCAGCGAGCCCGAGCCCTTGCGCAGGCTCGCCGCGTGCACGTCGAGGTTCATCCCCGCGGCGCCCGCATCGCGATCTTCCCAGTCGAGATCCACGTCGACATCGCCGTCGGAGTATTTCTCGCCGAAGAGCGCCACCTCTTCGAGGTGCATCTTCGTCTTCACGCGCAGCCGGCCCGAGCCGCAGCGATCCTCGGCCCCGCCGACCACGAAGTGCACGCGCGCCGTCCCGCTCGCGTTGCCGTCGATGTCGGCGAAGCGCGGATCGTCGTCGAGGTGCACGATCCGGTAGAAGTCGTGGATCCAGAGGTGCGGCGCGGCCTGCGTGTCGATCTCCGCGTCGACCACCACGTTCGGCCCCGCGTCGAAGTCGATGTGTACCTCGGGCGCGCGGATCTTGCTGTCGCCCTTGCGCAGGTGCACGTCGGCGAGGCGCAGATCGAACGGCTCGAAGAACACGCGCGCGCTCTCCACGTCACCGAACGAGAATGCCGCGAACTCGAAGCCCTTGATCGACACGTCGGCCTCGATCTTCGGCCGCGTGAACGGCCCGCGCGCCGCGGCCGTGACCTCCGCGATCCCCGCGATCGGGATGTTCTTGAGCGGCGAGATCTCCGACAGATCGACGTGCGAGCCCTTCGCGATCTCGATGTCGAGGAAGCTCTTGAAGAAGAGTTTTACGGTGGTGTGGAGCTCCGACTTCGGCGTCTCGATGGCCACGTCGTCGAGCACGATCCCCGTCGGACGCACGCGGAACGTGCCGTGCAGCTTGCCCTCGGCCACGCCCATCATGTGCCCGCGCGCGGGATCCGTGGTGGGTTTGTCGAAGACCTCGAAGTTCCGCGTCGCGAATTCCATGGGCCCGTCGAGCGAGATTGGCGAGAGCGTCCCGCCGAACCGCTCGAAGTGGCCTCGCTCGAGGTTCCAGGCCACGTGCGCCTGCGGGTGCACGCCGAGATCCCGGAGCAGCCCCGGGAACTGGATGTCGCGGAGCTCGATCGGACCCGCGTTGAGCGGCGCGCCCGGCGCGAACGGCTCGATCTTCACGTCGGCGATCGTCGCCGTGCCGTCGGCCCACCCGACCTCGATCTTCGACACGCGCACCACGTCCTCGGCGATCGACAGCTCGCCCTCGAACGTCGTCGCGAAGACCTTGCCCGACAGCCCCGGCCGATCCGCTTCGATGCGCCCCACCACGCGCGGCAGCGTGGACTTGCCGTCGTGCGCGACCTCCACGTCGAGCCCCACCGCGCCCGTGAGCCACGGCGTGTCCACGAAGCGATGCGCGATCGGGACCGGCAGCCGCGTCCGCACGCGGCCACGAAACGCCGGCATCGCGAGCGGCGCTCCGCTCGGCAGCTCCACGCGCAGCGCGCCGAGCTCGAGCTCCACCGAACGCCAGTCCTCCTTCGCCAGCTCGCACCCCGGGCTCGTTCCTGCGTCCGGATCGAGATCCGCCGCGCCGAGCAGCCGGAGCCGCCGGACGAGCAGACCCTCCGCGTCGACACGCACGCGCGTGTCGAGCCGGCAGATCACGTCCTCGTCGACCATGTCCTCGTCGGGCCGACCAGGCATGGAGTGCGTCCGGACGATCGTGCTCTTCCCGGCGCGGAGCGCGATCTCGAAGGCCCCGTCGTCCTCCGCGGATACGTCGACGTCGACCTCGTTCGTCACGACGTGCACGCCCTCGACGAGCGCGTCGATCCGCGCGTCCGTCACGGCGAGCGACGAGAAGGGGGCTCGCGTTTTCTCGGCCGACGGCTGCGAGGCCGGCAGCTTGAGCGCCAGGTTCTTGAGCGCACCGCCTTCGACGACAGCGCGGATCCGCGGCCCGAGCACCTCGACCTCGCCCACGTCGAGCTCCCCGTCGAGCAGGGAAAACACCCGCGGACGAACGCTGATCCGCTCCACCGAGAGCACGGGCGCGCCGCCGTCGGTCGCGTCGACGACGAGCTCTTCGAGATCGATCGCCATCGGCCAGGCTTGCACGGCGACCTGGTAGCGCGCGACGACGCCGAGCTCCCGTTCGATGAGCGCCGCTGTCTCGCGCGCGGCCCACGCGCGTACGGGGCCCGTTCGCACGAGCGCGCCGAGGACGAGCGGGATGGCCCCGACCAGGGCAAACAGCACGCAGAGCGCGATGGCGAAGACGCGGCCGACGTCACGACGCCCGCGCTTTCGCGTGCGTTTGTTCGTCGGGGCGCTGCCGGAAGCCATGACGCCGAGCTTACCTCAGGCCTGTCCCCCGTGCCGGGATCACCTTTCGCGAGGCCCTTCAGCGCTTTACGCGGCTCGAGAATCCTGGAAACATCCGGCTGTCTTGCGTGCGAGGTCCGGGTGCGCGTGTGCTCGGCCTCGTGTTGTTCGGAGGGCCGATGCGATCGACGATCCCCGCCACGCTGGTGGCGCTTGGCTGCTTGGCAATTCATGCGTTCGGCTGCGCGGGCGGCACGGACGAAAACACGGGGGCGGGACAAGGCGGCACTGCCGGGGTGGGCGGCACCGGCGGCCAAGGCGGCCAGGGTGGCGCCGGCGGCCAGGGCGGCGCTGGCGGCATGATGTGCACGCCGACCGACGAGAAGTGCGACGGCCTGGACAACGACTGCGACCAGGAAGTCGACGAGGACTGCCCCTGCGTCCAGGGACAAACGCAGTCCTGCTACTCGGGCGCCGAGGGCACGCAGGGCATCGGTCCTTGCACCGCGGGCCAGCAGTCGTGTGATCTGAGTGGCAAGTGGAGCAAGTGCGCAGGCGAGGTCGTGCCGAAGACGCAGGAGACCTGCAACGGCATCGACGACGACTGCAACGGCGCCGTCGACGACATGGCCCCGACGTCCTGCGGGTTCGGCGCCTGCCAGGTCACGGTCGTCACGTGCGAGAACGGCCAGCTCAATGAGTGCATCCCGCTCCAGCCCACGCTCGAGGTCTGCGACGGCCTCGACAACGACTGCGATCAGATCCCCGACGACTCCTTCCCCGAGAAGGGCAAGACCTGCACGTCCGAGCTGGTCGGCGCCTGCGCCAAGGGCAAGTACGCCTGCACGAGCGGCGAGCTCATCTGCGTGCCCGACGTCACGCCCGTCCCCGAGACCTGCAACGGCGTCGATGACGACTGCGACGGCACGACGGACGAGGACATCCCGGGCACGGGCGGCCAGTGCGGCACGGGCCTGCTCGGCGCCTGCTCGAACGGCGCGATCGCGTGCAACGGCACCACCATCGACTGCTTCCCGGTCACCCCGCAA
The DNA here is from genome assembly GCF_028435365.1 of Polyangium jinanense. The sequence goes on from NZ_JAGTJJ010000048.1 coordinate 24,848, forward strand.
TCGCCCGAGAAGTGCAACGGCATCGACGACGACTGCGACGGCGTGGTCGACGAGAACAACCCGGAGGGCGGCGTCCCCTGCCAGACGGGCCAATCGGGCGGCTGCTCGAGCGGCACGTTGAAGTGCGCGAGCGGCGCGCTCATCTGCGAGCCAAACTCGGCGGCGACTCCCGAGCAATGCAACGGGATCGACGAGAACTGCAATGGCATCATCGACGAGGGCAACCCGGGCGGCAACGTCGCGTGCGCCTGCGGCGGCAAGACGGCGTGCTCGAGCGGCCAGCTCACCTGCGTGAGCGCCGCGACGATGTTCATCTACGAGGATTTCGCGGACGCGCCGGACTGGACCCTCGGGTCCGAGTGGGAGATCAAGGCGGCCGTCGGCGGCGCCTGCACGAACTCGAGCGGCACCCACAACGATCCCACGAACGACACCTCGGCGTCGGCCGACAACAAGATCGCGGGCGTCGTCGTCGGCGGCTGTTCGACGAGCTCGCAGAGCGCGACGACGCACGCCTACTACTACCTGACGAGCCCGGTCTTCGACGCCTCGGCGGCCCCCGGCGTCTACCTCCAGTTCCAGCGCTGGCTGAACAGCGACGTGACGCCGTTCATGAACAACGTCATCGAGGTGTTCAACGGCACGGCCTGGGTTCAGGTCTGGCAGAGCGGCAGCGCCGCTTCGACGGCGTCCGCGTGGACGAAGGTCTCCTACGACCTTTCCCAGTACAAGAACGCCAACATGCGTATTCGCTGGGGCTTCAACATCGCGTCGACGCTGGTCTACCCGTACGCCTCGTGGAACATCGACGACGTCATCGTCTCGAACACGCTTTGCCCGTGACGTTTGCCTGCCAAGTAGCCCGGCGCTCCCCGTCGCGGAGAATCGCCGGGCCTCTCCTCTCGCATCCCCGCTACTTCACGCCATAGGTCGCCACGACGGGCGCATGGTCCGTCGCATCGTCCACATCATCGCCGTGGCGAATGGTCACCGAGACCTGATCGAGCATTCCCGCGAGCAGCGGATTCGACATCTGGTGGTCCACGAGCTCCAGCGCTCCCTGATAATCGTACGTCCATCGATCGTTTGTCGGGACGAAATCCGGCGCATTCGTGTACGTCCCGTCCCCCTCGCCCATGACGGCGAGATACGGCGGCGAGCCCGGCGTGTCATTGAAATCGCCCAGCACCAGCACCGCCCGTGACGGGTCCTCCTTCACGAGCGCATTCGCGATCGCGCGCGTGCGTTGCGCCTCCGCGAGGCGCTTGTTCGGATTGTCGTCCTCCTTCGCCTTGAAATGCACGCCGAGGAGCACGAGCTTTCGCCCATTGTAGGTCAGGTGGTACTCGGGGCAGTCGCGCGAGAATCGATACGTCGGCCCCACCGTCCCGTTCAGCGGGAATTGCTCGTCCTTGTGCGAGACCACGTCGTCGATCGGCAGTTTCGATACAATCGCGATGTCGATGCCGCGCGGATCGTTCCCGTCCACGATCCCGATGCTCGTGTATTTCCCTCCGAGCTCACTCTGCACGAGGTCCGACAGCGACGCCTCGTTCTCCACCTCCTGAAGCACCACCACGTCCGCGTCGATCGCCGAAAGCACCACGCCGATCGCCTTTCGATGGGCCACGTATTGCGCCGTCGTCCGCACCACCTCGTCCACCGCGGCGCTGTCGTTCTTGTCGTTCAGGTAATTGCGCACGTTCCAGTTGACGACGCGCAGCGGCATCGGATCTTTCGGCGCCCCTCCGCCGCTCCCGCCCGCTCCGCCGCTCCCGCCGCTCCCGCCGCCCCCGCCGCCCCCGCCGGCGTCGCCGCCCGAGCCTTCCCGGACGCGGCCATCCTGTCCGCATCCGCCGCTCGAAAGCACGAGAAGCGCTGCGGCGAGGGCGCCGCTCGCCGTGAGCCTTCCCGCGCGGGCGAGGCTTGTCCATCCACCGAAACGAGAGCCTTGGGACCGAGAAGAAGCATGCAACATGCGCTCAGTGTCCCGTCGCCATTTCGGCGTGGCAAGTGCCGTCGTTCTCGGTTTCCACGACGTGGTCAGGTCCGCGACCATCCCCCGCCACTTTGCGGAGGGATTGTCGGATCGTCCGGGTCCGGCTGGGCTCACGGATCATGAATGCAAAGGACGGCTCCCTATTCTTTACAGGATCGTCCGGCCCATGCGGCGATCACCTACAACGATTGCGACGGCATCATCGACGACGACAACCCCGGCGGCGGCGTCGCCTGCACCACGCCCCTGCCGGGTATCTGCGCCTCCGGCACGCTGCAATGCGCGCCGAACGCCCCGCCGACGTAGCCGAGGGGGATCACCCTCAAAAGGAAAAACCCCGGCGGATCCAGCCAGGATCCCGAGGGTTTTTCCTTTGCCCTGAAAGGAACGGCTAGCCCACGTCCGTCATGCGCCGGTACCGGATCCGGTGCGGCTCGTTCGCGTCGGCGCCCTTGCGCCGCTTCAGATCCGCCTCGTAATCCTCGTAGTTCCCCTCGAACCACACGACCTTGCTGTCGCCCTCGAACGCGAGGATGTGCGTCGCGATGCGGTCGAGGAACCAGCGATCGTGGCTGATGATCACGGCGCAGCCGGCGAACTCGAGCAGCGCCTCCTCCAGCGAGCGCAACGTGTCGACGTCGAGATCGTTCGTCGGCTCGTCGAGCAGGAGCACGTTGCCCCCGCGGCGGAGCAGTTTTGCCAGGTGCACGCGGTTGCGCTCGCCGCCCGAGAGATCACCGACCTTCTTCTGCTGATCGGCGCCCTGGAAGTTGAACGACGCCACGTACGCGCGCGAGTTCACCTCGCGCTTGCCCACGAGCAGCGTCGGCTCGCCGCCCGAGATCTCCTGCCAGACGCTCTTGTTCGGATCGAGCGCGTCGCGCGACTGATCCACGTACGCGAGCTCCACGCTCTCGCCGATCCGGAGCGCGCCCTTGTCGGCCTTCTCGAGGCCCATGATCATCTTGAACAGCGTCGTCTTGCCCGCGCCGTTCGGCCCGATGATGCCCACGATCCCGCCGCGCGGCAGCGAGAACGAGAGGTCGTCGATGAGCAGCTTGTCGCCGAACGCCTTCGTCAGGTGCTCGGCCTCCACGACCACGTTGCCGAGGCGCGCGCCGGCCGGGATGTGGATCTGGCTCGGCGAGTACTCCTTCGCCTTCTGATCCTCGGCGAGCAGCGTCTCGTAGGCCGCGAGGCGCGCCTTGCTCTTGGCTTGCCGCGCGCGCGGGTTCATCCGCACCCACTCGAGCTCGCGCTCGAGCGTCTTCTGCCGCGAGGACTCCTGCTTCTGCTCGAGCTCGAGGCGCTTCTTCTTCTGCTCGAGCCAGCCCGAGTAGTTGCCCTCGTACGGGTAGCCCATGCCGCGATCGAGCTCGAGGATCCAGCCCGCCACGTTGTCGAGGAAGTAGCGATCGTGAGTCACAGCCACGACGGTGCCCGTGTACTCCGCGAGGAACCGCTCGAGCCACGCCACGCTCTCGGCGTCGAGGTGGTTCGTCGGCTCGTCGAGCAGCAAAAGATCCGGCTTTTCGAGGAGCAGCCGGCAGAGCGCCACGCGGCGACGCTCGCCGCCCGAGAGGTGCTCGACCTCGGCGTCCGCGGGCGGCAGGCGCAGCGCATCCATCGCGCGCTCGAGCACGCGATCGAGCTCCCAGCCGCCCGACGCGTCGATCTTGTCCTGCAGGACCCCGTACTCTTCGAGCAGCTCCTCCATGTTGTCCGGCGACTCGCCGAGCAGCACGCCGATCTCCTCGAAGCGCTTCATCAGCTTGCGCGTCTCGGACACGGCGGCCTCGACGTTCTCGAGCACCGTGCGGCCTGCGTCGAGCCTCGGCTCCTGCTGGAGGAAGCCCACGCGCGTGCCGTCGGCCGGCTTCGCTTCGCCGAGGAACTCCTTGTCGGTGCCCGCCATGATCCGGAGCAGCGTGCTCTTGCCTGCGCCGTTGTGCCCGAGGACGCCGATCTTCGCGCCCGGGAAGAAGGAGAGCCACAGGCCCTTCAGCACCTCCTTGTTCGGGGGGTGCACCTTCCGGACGTCCTGCATCGTGAAAATGAACTGATGCGCCACGTTTGTCTTACCGCTCTAGCGAGTTGATGAATGGGTGAAGTGAGGAGGGGGGCGGCGAAGGATACTGAAAGCCGACGATTCGTCACGCCCGACGTGCGGGTTCTCCCGCATGTTCAGGCCTTTCCGAGGACCTTCCGGACGAGCGACAGGTCCTTCGTGCCAAGCTCGCCCGTCACGACGAGCACCGACAGATAGAGCGCGCCGGTCACGAGGCCCTGGATGAGCACGGCCGGTTTGCCGAGCCAAGGCAGCTGCATCCCCATGGCCACCGTCACCGCCGCGGCCACGACGACCCGCACGAGCGAGAGCGGCGCGACGAACGCACCCGCCTCGCGCCGCAGCGCGATCGCCGCGACCACGGCCACGAGGCCGAGCGCGATCGACGTCGAGATCGCCGTCCCGAAGAGCATCGGCGGTCCGAACACGAGCCGCGGCGTCACCACCACGCACCCGAGCGCCACGAGGCAAACCGCGAGCGCGTTGAAGGTCGCGCTCATCCGCTCGCGCCCGAGCCCCGTCAGCGCGGCCGAGGTGATCCCGAGGATCGCGAACGACCCCATCCCGAGCGCGAGCACCCGGAGCACCGGCCCGCCGTGCTCCCAGATCGCGCTCGATTTGTAGGCGAAGCGCAGCACGTGCGGCGCGAGCGCCGCGATCGTCCCCGAGACCGCGCCCGTCACCAGGAGCGCGATGCGCACGCCGGCCCGCGTGTACTCGGCGACGAGCGGCTCGCTCTTCTCGGCACGCGCCTTCGCGAGCATCGGGAAGAGCACGAAGCTCACGGACATGAGGAGCTGGTAGGGCAGGAACGAGAAGAGCTGCACGCCGCGGTAGATCCCGATGAGATCGTCGGCCGCGGTCGCGGCGAGCCCGAGCCGGCCGGCTTCACGCCCGACGAAGCGGCTGAGCAAGAGGAGGTCGGTCTGGAGCAAGAGGTTCAGCGCGAGCTGGCCGAGCGCGAGCGGGCCGAGAAAGCCGAGGTACTCGCGTGTGCTTGGCCCCGCGGTGCCGCTCTTGCCCACGCCCGAACGCGTGATCGCGATCGGCACGATGAGCGCGGCCGCGGAGACGAACCCCAGCGTCGCGCCGAGCGTCCCGCTCCCACCGAGCCGGAGGAGCACGAAGGCCCCGACGCCCATCCCGAGCGTGCGGAGCAGCCCGTAGCCCACATCGAGCCCGGCCTGATCGAGGAAACGCCTGCGCCCGTTCAGCGATCCGACGAGCGGCGCGTAGATGCCGTAGAGCAGCACCACGGCGGCGACGATGCGCAGCGGCGTCGCCACGTGCGGCGCGCCGACCTCGGCCGCGATCGTCCCCGCGGCGAGCGCGAAGCCGAGCGAAAGCACGATCGCGAGCGCCACGTGCACGCGCAACGTACGCGCGAAGGCCGCGTCCACATTCTCTTCCGTCGCCGTCGAGACCACGCGGGACACGCCCTGGATCGCGGTCGCGACCACGACGTTGTTCAGTACGCCGACGATCGCGAGCACGCGGGAGATCTGTCCGTAGCCGGCCTGCCCGAGCAGCCGTTCGAGGAGGAGCTGCTGGGCGAAGCCGAAGATGATGAACGAGACCTTCGCGAAGGCGATGGCGAGGCCGCCGCGGCCGGCCGTGCGTGCGGCGCTCGGCGTGGCGGGCGCGGGGGCGGCACCGCTTCCGGCAGGCGCGGAGGCGTTCGTCGCGGGAGCGGGCGCGGCGTCTTGCACGTCGGCTTCTTCGCAGAACACACGGGGGAGAGCAACCGCTCGTTGCCCGGCCGGGAGGCGTTCTTCGCGTGGGCTCGAAAAAAGTTCTTGACGGACGAAGCTCCGCGGGTATCCTCGCGGTCCGTTTCGACGACGCCATTCCAGCTTAGCTCAGTCGGTAGAGCAGGCGGCTGTTAACCGCCGGGTCGCTGGTTCGAGTCCAGCAGCTGGAGCCAATCCCCTTCGAAACTGAGGCCTCGGAGAGCAATCTCCGGGTCCGCCGTCTTTTGTCCTCCGTTCCCGCGACCTTCGAGGGAGCCGAGAACGAGGAACAGCTCGAGAGACACCGTCTCACACCGCCTTTGCCTCGGCCGTCCGGTCGGGGTTGGCCGGCGTCCGGACGGAGTATTCGGTGCCGGACTTGAACGGGATCAGCATCGACGTGAAGCCGTTGCGTGGGTCGCGCATGAAATCCACGTAGGGACGGTAGTCGCCTTTCATGACCCCGACGTTGTCGGCGACGACCACGGCGCCGGTACGTAGCCATGGCCGGAGGAGCTTCACCACGTCGACCGACTTCTGCGGGAAGCCATCGATGAGCGCCATGTCGACGTCTCCAGGCAGCACGCGGAGTGTTTCGAGCGCGTCGCCGACGCGGATCTCGACGATGTCGGCGAGGCCGGCCTCCTCGATGTGCTTTTGCGCGCGCGCGGCCTTCTCTGGGACGAACTCGGTACCGATGACCTTGCCTCCACCGTTCGCACGTACGGCAGCGGCGAGCCAGATCGTCGAGATGCCGAATGACGTGCCGAACTCGACGACGAGCTTCGCCCGAAGCGCGCGCACGGTCTGATGACAGAAGGCACCTTGAGGCCGCTCGAGCGCGATGAACTTGTCCGCGAAATAGCGCGAGCGGAGAGCCGAGGCATCATCGAGGGCGACCTTACGCCCCAGAAGGAGGGCGGGCAGCTTTGAAAGATAGTGAAGTGCCAGACCGAAGAATTGCTCGTCCGCTTCTTCATGAAGGCGGCGCAACACGCGCGCCACACGTGAATCGGTGAGCACAGAAAAGGGATCAGGTTTCGTCATCGTTCCTCTTGCAATCGAATGACAGCGCTCGTGGCTTACATGCCCGAAGGCGCGGTGGAAGGCGGGGGCATGGCGGAGAAGGTAGATCCCGGCGCTGTTGACTGCATTGCGCAATCAAGACAAATTGTTTTTCAGAACGGCCATGGCAGCGAAGCGGCGAAGTTCGAAGGCGACACAGATTGTGCATCCGACGGGCTGGACGTTTCGCGGAGACGTCCAGGTGGCGAACGAGCCCCGTGGCGCGGCGGCGTCGCTCGAGTTGCTCGCGAGCCGTTTCGTGCTCGAGGCGAGCGGGCGCTGGAAGACCGGGGTCGCGCGACCGGCGAACGCGATCGGGCTCAGCATGGCGAGCGGCGGGCTCGAGAGCGAGCCTCACGCGCACCGCGAATCGCAGCTCATGTACTTGGTGCGCGGAGAGCTGATCTGCGAAGCGTCGAGCGCCCTCTGGATCGTGCCGCCGCAATCGGCGCTGTGGATCCCCGGGTCCGTGACGCATCGGATCCGCGCGCGCGCGCCGCTCGAGGGCTACGCCGTCTTCGTCGAGCCCGGCGCGGCGCCGAACCTCCCACTGGATTGCTGCGCGGTGTCGGTGACGCCGCTCCTCCGCGAGCTCTTGCTTCGCCTGGCGACGCGTCCCGCGCTCTACGACCTCGAAGGACCGGACGCGCGTCTGGTGAGCGTGCTCCTCGACGAGCTCGCGACGGTCTCGATCGAGAAGCATCGCCTGCCGATGCCGATCGATCCGCGGCTCCGTCGTTTGGTGGATGCGATGACCGCCGATCCGGCGAACGGCGCGACGACGAAGACGTGGGCGAAGCGAATCGGCGTCGGTGAGCGCACCTTGAACCGTCTCCTGGTCGAGGAGACGGGCTTGAGCTTCGGCCGCTGGCGCCAGCAGCTCCACATCATCCTCGCCATCCAGAAGCTTTCCCGCGGCGCGACCGTGCAAAGCGTGGCGCTGGACCTCGGCTACGAGAGCGCGAGCAGCTTCGTGACCATGTTTCGCAAAGCTCTCGGGACGTCGCCCGCGCGGTACATGGCGAGCCGCCTGTCCGCGCTTGCAGACGCTGGCTAGAGCGCCGAACAGTTCGGCGCTCTGCGAGATCGCGGAGCGAGCTCGCCTCGGGGGGTGAATCGGCCGGGCTTTGCCCGGACGAGAGGGGGACGCGAGGCGTCCCCCTCGGGACGAAAGAAGCCTAGAACATCGAGCGGTTGTCAACCCGATCGATGTTCTAGGCCGGAGCCAGCGCCACCGCGTCGGGACCGGCGGGGAAACGGAGCCTTCCGGTCGCGTCGTTCGCGGCACGCCACACCCCCTCGGCCACATCGGACTCGCGGGTCACGGCAGCGAGTTGCCTGAAAGAAGCGAAGATGCGCGCTGCGAAAGGCGCGTACGCCTCGGGGATCAACCCTTCCATGCGGGACCCCCCGTTGCTCGTGAAGCTCGTGTTCGGGCAATAGCCCGGCTCGACCAGCTTCACCCGCACATCGAATGCCTCGAGCTCGAACGCGAGCGACGCGGTGAACCCTTCGATGGCCATCTTGCTCGCCGTGTACACGGCCACCAGCGGCATGGGCGAAAGCGTCGCGCTCGAGGTCACGTTCACGATCACGCCCGACTTGCGCGCGCGGAATTGTGGCAGCACGGCCTGCGTCATTGCCATCACGCCGAAGGTGTTGGTCTCGAACACCTCGCGCGCCGTGCTCATCGGTGTGACCTCGAAGGCGCCCAGGAGCCCGATGCCAGCATTGTTGACGAGCACGTCGATGGGCCCACTCGCCTCGAGCGCGGCCGCGATCTGCTCGGGCTTCGTCACATCGAGCGCGATCACGCGCAGCCGGTCCGATCGGGGTAGAACGTCCTCGCGGGGCGTTCGCATGGTGGCGATGACGTTCCAGCCCTGCGCGTGGAAATGGCGCGCGGTCTCGAGGCCATAGCCGGAAGAGCAACCCGTGATGAGTACCGTTTTCATGTCGGCTCCTTTGCCGCGATGCGCGCGGCGTCCATGGGGAGAATGTAATTGCGGCGAGCCGGACGATCTACCATGGAGAGTCCGAATGTCGTTTGCTAGAGTCCGGACATGAATGACCCTCTCTCGGAAATCATCGCGCTGCTTCAGCCGCAGGCTGTGTTTTCGAAGCGCATCAGCGGCGCTGGTCGCTGGGGTGTTCGCTACGCGGAGTTTGGCCAGCCGAGCTTCTGTGTCGTGCTCGAGGGTCGCTGCCGTCTCGCCGTGGACGGCCAGCCTGCCGTCACGCTCGAGGCAGGCGACTTCGTCCTCCTGCCGGCGACGCCGGGCTTCACCATGTCGGGCTTCGAACCGGTGACGCCGGAGCGCATCGACCCCAAGATGACGCCCGCGCCGACGGATGAAGTCCGCCACGGCACGCGTGGTGGACGGCCCGACGTGCGGCTGCTCGGCGGCTATTTCGTCTTCGACTCGCCGGACGCGGCTCTCCTGGTGTCGCTCTTGCCGGCGCTCTTGCACGTGCGTGGTGTCGAGCGGCTGTTGGTGCTGGTGCGGCTCGTCGGCGAGGAATCGAAAGAGCAGAGAGCGGGGCGCGACCTCGTGCTCACGCGGCTCGTGGAGATCCTGCTCATCGAAGCGTTGCGGTCGACGTCGGGCGACGACGCGCCTCCGGGGCTCTTGCGCGGGCTATCCGATGCGCGGCTCGCGCCGGCGATACGGCAAATGCACGGTCAGCTCGCGCGTTCGTGGACGGTGGCCGAGCTCGCGAAGACGGCGGCGCTCTCTCGCTCGTCGTTCTTTGAGCGTTTCATCCGCACCGTGGGCGTGTCGCCGATGGAATACCTGCTCGCCTGGCGGATGGCCGTCGCGAGGGATCTGCTCCGCCGTCACGACATGGGAATCGCCGAGGTCGCCGAGCGCGTCGGCTACAGCTCGGCGAGCACCTTCAGCACGGCGTTCCGCCGCCACGTGGGCCAGCCGCCGAGTCGTTATGCGCGTGCCGGTTAGAACGTCCCATCCGCCCTTGCGGCGTCGCGGCGCGCTTGCGCCATGCCGAGCGGAGTGGCATCCTCCGCCCCGGATGACGATGCGTTTCGCAGTTTTCCTGCTCGGCTGAGCGTGGCCCAAGGCCCGCGCAATTCGCTGTGCGCGCTTGCCCGCGTGTGGGCAGGCGTGCGCCACGTCTCAGTCCGTTTGCTGGAGAATCGTCATGCCTCATCGCCAGTTCGCGCTCTCGGGAGCGCAGATCGATCAATTCGTCCACGAAGGCTACGTCCGTATCGACGACGCCTTCCCCCGCGACCTCGCCGACGCGTGTCGCGCCATCTTGTGGGCCGCAACGGGCTGTTCGCCCGACGACCCGTCCACCTGGACCAAGCCCGTCATTCGCATCGGCGACCAAGCCCATCCGCCTTTTCGAGCGGCTGTGAACACCACGAAGCTCCTTGCCGCCTTCGATTCGCTGGTCGGGGTCGATCGCTGGTTGCCCCGCGCGAGCCTCGGCACGTTTCCCATTCGCTTCCCATCTCCCGACGAGCCGGGGGACTGCGGATGGCACATCGATGCCAGCTTCGGCTGGGAGAACGAGCCGGACTTTTTCGCGTGGCGCGCCAACGTCGCATCAAAAGGCCGTGCGCTCTTGATGCTTTTTCTCTTCTCGGACGTCGGTGACGACGACGCGCCGACGCGCCTTCGCATCGGCTCGCACGCCGAGATTGCACGTCGCCTCGCGCCGCACGGCGAAGGTGGTCTCACGCTGCGCGAGCTCGTGAGCACGGACTTTCGCGAATCGGCGCACCTGCCCGAGGCGCTCGCCACGGGCCCCGCGGGGACTGTCTACCTCTGCCATCCGTTCCTGGTGCACGCGGGGCAGCCGCATCGCGGCCGCGTTCCACGTTTCCTCGCCCAGCCCCCCTTGCTGCCGCGTGTGCCCTTCGAGCCCACCCGTACCGATGGTAACGACTCGCCAGTCGAGAGAGCCATCCGCCTCGCGCTCGACTGAATTCGCCCGCCCATAGCAGGGCTGCGCGGCCGAGACCGGCACGTTTTACTCTCCGGCGACGGCTTGCGCGGCCCCCTTCTTCGCGAGAATCTCGAGCACTTTGGTGGGGCCGAGGCGGAGCCGGTCGTAGCCCGAGGGGTAGGTGGGGTAGTAGCTGTAAATCTCGGTCTCCCCGAAGTCACGGTGCTCGTAGAGCGAGACGTGGCGCGTGGCGCGGCGATAGACGGCGAGTAGCGCGTGAAGGAAACGAGCGAGGTTAGGGTCGGGCTCGCGAAGACCGAGCGCGGCGCGGAATCCGTCGTCTTCCGTGAGGAGGACGACCACGGACTCGATGTACGGGGCGAGCGCGGGCGGCAAGAGGCTCTGCACGGCGACGAGCAGACCGCGGGCGACCGCCTCGTTCTCGCGCGCGTAGCGTTGCGCGCGACGCTCGTAGTCCTGCCGCCACGCGAAAAACGCCGCGCGGCTCTCCGGGATGTCGCGGATGTGCATGAGCTCGCCGAGCCGGCGGTAGAGGAAGTAGAAGGCATCTTTTTCCTTCTCCGTCATGGCGCGGTGGCCCCATTTCTCGATGAAGAGAATGGGATCGAAGACGAACGTGCTCAGCGTGTAGAGGAAATCGTCGTTCGAGATCCGGTACAGCCCGTGGATGCGGTTCAGGTGCTCGACCATCTCGCGGCTCGCGCGTGATTCGAGGCCGGGTCGGTGGATCTCGTTCAGGATGGCCTTCGTGTCGTCGAGCCGCTTCGGGCCCTCGCGCTCGTACTGCCCGGTCGCGTGGAGCAGCTTGCTGATGCTCGGGATCGTGAACGTCCTCAGCTGCGCGATCTCCATCGCGGCGATGATCTCGAACGGGAAGACGTGGTTCGCGAGCGCGTAGACGATGGCCTCGTAATCGCGCTCGGGATCGAGCCGGGCGATCTCGTCGTCCCAGCGGCGTGTGCGCAGGGGGATGGAGAGCTTCATCGGATGACCTTTCGGGGTTCGAGCATGGCGACGACGGACGCGACGACGACCTCGCGCCGGTGCTCGAGGGAGCCGGGCAGCCCGAGATCGGCGGCGTGCACCGCGTAACTCGTCACAAGGCTCGCGAGGACGACGGCCGCGTCGCTCGGATTCGTGGGCAAGGCGAGCAGGCCCTCGTCCGACCTCCGGCCGAGGTAGCGCTCGACGGCGCGCGTCAAATACGCGCGGACGTTCTCGTCCCAGATGCGCCCGAGCTCGGGCGATTCGAGCGCGCTCGCGTTCATGATGCGCGCTCCGGCCCGATACCTCGTCGCCAGGTCGAACAGCTCGCCGACGACGCCCGCGAGCTCCGTTCGCGCTTCTGCCGTGGTGCGGGGAGCGGACCCGCGGAGCGCGCGCTCGAGGGCTGCCACGCGGCGGCTTTTCTCGAAGAATGCGCGCAGGAAGGACTCGATCTGGCCGGGCTCGGGGTTCGGCACCGGGAGGTTTCCGGGGGGCTCGTAAGGACCTGGCGAGGCGGCGGCGCGCCGCAGCACCTGCTCGAACAGCGCGTCCTTGCCGCGAAAGTAACGGTAGAGCGCCGGTTCGCTGACCCCGACGGCCGCGGCGACCTCCGACAGCCGCGTACGCCGATAGCCGCGCGTCGCGAACAACGCCTCGGCTTCGTCGAGGATGCGGGTGAACGTTCCTTCGGACTCTGCGGAGAGCGGCACGTCTCGGATACTTAGTTAGTCATTCACTAACCGCAAGAAAAATGCGGCGACCCGGCCGGCGGCGAACGCGCTCAGACAAAATGAAGTTGCAAGTCATCATCAACAAGCGCAGGATGAGGTCCGTGGAACTCAAGACGGTCGAAGCGCTGGAGCAGGTCGTCGGCAGCAGGCCGCTCGGGGTGTTGATGAAGTCCATCGACACGCTCGACGTGCACTGCGTGCGGCTCCTCGCGCGCTCGCCGTTTGCCGTGCTGGGCTTCGCGGACACCGATGGCCGAGCGCGCGCGTGGCCGGTGGGAGGCACCCCTGGCTTCGCGCGCTCCATCGAGGGAACGCACCTGCGCTTCACGCTGCCGGAGCCCGCGGCCGTCGATGTTCGCATCGGGTGCTCGCTCCTCTTCTTCGTTCCGGGGCTGGGCGAGACGCTGCGCGTGAATGGCCGGCCCTCGCTCGACGGCGCGGAGCTTTTGGTCACCGTCGAAGAAGCCTTCATGCACTGCGCGAAGTCGATTCTGCGGTCCTCGTTGTGGGAGAAGCCGGTTGAAATCTCGCTTCCGCGGCTCGCCGCTCCCTCGGGGCTGTTGGCCGACGCCGAAGTGCTTTCGTTCCTCTCCCACGTGCCTTTCGTGACGCTGAGCTCGTGGGATGCGAAGGGCGAGGGCGACACGAGCCCCAAAGGCGATCCTCCGGGGTTCCTCAAGGTCGACGCGCAAGGCCGGCTCGCCGTGGCGGATCGGCCGGGCAATCGGCGCACCGACACCTTCCACAACCTGCTCGAACAGCCACGCGTTGCGCTGCTCGCGCTCCGGCCCGGCGATGATCGCGTGGTGGAGCTCTCGGGCCGCGCCTCGCTCACGATCGAGCCGACCTTGCTCTCGTCGATGGCGGTCGAGAACAAGACGCCGAAGCTGTCGATGCTGCTCGACGTCGAATTCGCGCGCCTCGTCCCCAGCACGGCCGTGCGCGACGCGCAGCTCTGGAACACGTCGCGCCACGTGCCCCGCAGCGAGCTGCCGAAGATGGCCGAGATCTGCATCGACCACCTAAAGCAAAACAAGCAGAAGGGCCTCGCGGCGTCCGCGGTGCGCGCGCTCGCCTCGAAGACCGTGGTGGGCTGGGCGCTCGAGCACGACTACGAGAAGAACCGCTACTGACGCTTCGGCGGTGCTCCTGCCGCGCGCGCACGCGCTTGGCTTGACAAGTACGTGCATATGCACCTATAGGAAGGTCATGGCGTCATCGACGCGTGGCCAGTCTTCGGACGCATCTCTCGCCCCGAGCGAGATCCTCTGCAACTGCCTCGCCATTCGCCAGGCGGCTCGCCAGATCACCCAGCTCTACGACGAGGAGCTCGCGGGCACGGGGCTCCGCGCGACCCAGTATGCCGTGCTCTCCCGCCTTTCGCGCATCGCTCCTGCGACGATGCAGGATCTCGCGGAGGCGCTCGTGATGGATCGGACGACGCTCACGCATAACCTGAAGCCCCTCGAACGAGAGGGCCTCGTCGTGATGGGCGTCGCCGAGCACGACCGCCGCGTGCGTCAGCTCCGGCTCACCCCGGCGGGAACGGCGACGTTGAAAGAAGCACGCGTCGCATGGGCGCGCGCGCAGGCCCGATTCGAAGACGCCTACGGCGCGGACGACGCCGCCGAGCTACGAAGGCAGCTCGCTCGGGCCGTCGAAGCCGCGCGCACCTGACGGTTTCCCCAAGGAGGACCTCGATGAATCGTCGGTTCATAAAGGTGCATATGCACCTATCGACATGGGTGATGGTGACCCTGGGCCTCGCCGGCGCCGGGTGCGTGGCCTCTCCGCCGGCCGAAACGCCGGCCCCGTCGCAGGCGAGGGCGCAGCCGACGACGGCCGCCCCTTTCACCTCGGCCAGCGTGATTGCAGCGAACGACGGCACGGCCGTGTTTCACGACGTTCGTTTCGCTGACGGCCGCGTGCTCGACGAGGTCCGCATCCATTACGCGACGGCCGGCACGCCTCGCCGCGACGACCGCGGGCGCATCGTCAACGCCGTCTTGATGCTCCACTGGACGGGATCGAGCGGCGACGTCCTCCAGGGACGCGCCTTCGCGGACGCGCTGTATGCGCCGGGCAAACCGCTCGATCTCTCGCGTCATTACCTCGTCTTCCTCGACGCGCTCGGGCACGGGCGCTCGAGCAAGCCGAGCGACGGCATGCGTGCACGATTCCCCTCGTACGGATACGACGACATCGTCGGCTTGCAGCACCGCACCGTCACCGAGGCGCTGGGCCTCGACCATCTTCACGCGATCGTGGGGTTGTCCATGGGCGGGATGAACGCATGGCAATGGGCCGTGCGTTACCCCGATTTCATGGACGCGATCCTCCCGATCGTCGCGCTGCCGGCGCCTATCTCCGGGCGCAACCTGATCTGGCGGCGCTTCGTGGCCATGCACATCCGAAAGGATCCCACGTGGGAAGGCGGCAACTACACGAGCCCGCCGCGCGGATGGACCGAGGCGTTCCCCGTCTTCCGCATGATGCTCGACGGCGTCCCCCACCTCCACGAGACCGTGCCCGATCGCGACACCGCCGACGCGTTCGTCCGCGACGCCTCCGCGCAAGCCGCTCGTATGGACGCGAACGACATTCTTTACTCGCTCGAAGCATCGCGCGACTACGACCCGAGCCCGGCGCTGGAGCGCATTCGCGCCCGCGTCTTCGCGCTCAACTTCTCCGACGACGAGTTCAATCCCGTCGCGCTCGGCATCCTGGAATCGAGCATGCGGCGCGTTCCTCGCGGGAAATACGTCATTCAGCCAGGCACGAGCGCGTCGTTCGGCCACTTCACGCAAGCGCATCCGGAGCTTTGGGCTCAAAACGTCGGCGCGTTCCTCGCCGAGCTCGAAGGAGTCACGCCGTGACGAACTCCTCCACGAAACATCGACCGGTCGAGACCTTGCTCATCGTCGGGACGGCCAGCGTCCTTTCGTCGCTCGATCTCTTCGTCGTCAACATCGCCTTCTCGTCGATCAAGCAGAGCTTCGCCGACACGACGAACCAGGCCCTCTCGTGGGTCCTCTCCGCGTACTCGATCCTCTTCGCCGCGATGATGATCCCCGCGGGCAGGCTCGCGGATCGGTACGGACGCAAGCGCGTCTTCCGCCTCGGACTCGTGGTCTTCGGCGTCGCGAGCGCGGCTTGTGCCCTTGCGCCGAGCGTCTCGATGCTGATCCTCGCACGCGCCGTCAAGGGAATCGGCGCGGCGATGATGGTCCCGACCAGCCTGGGCCTCGTCCTCGCGGCCTATCCGCGCGAGAAGCACACGCAAATGGTCGGCGTGTGGGCGGCAACCGGCGCGGTCGCGGCTGCGCTCGGCCCGGTCGTCGGCGGCGCGCTCGTTCACCTCGACTGGCGCCTGATTTTCCTCATCAACGTGCCCTTCGTGGCCGTGGCGACGTGGCGGAGCAAAGAGCTCGTCGACACGGCATATGGGGGAGCCGACGTGCCGGACCTCCTCGGTTCGTCCCTGCTCGCGCTCGGCATCGGCGCGATCGTCGCTGCCATCTCGTACGCCCCGGACTGGGGCGCCCTGAGCCCGAGTTTCCTCGTGACGAGCTCCGTCGGCGTCGTCCTGCTCGCCTGGTTCGTCCGGCGCTGCCGAACCTCCGCGTCCCCCGCGCTCGACCTGCGACTCTTTCGTATTCCAACCTTTGCAGTCGCAACGATCGGCATGGGCTGCTTCTACATCGGCTTTGCGATGATGCTCCTCGGAGGAACGTTGTTCCTCACCTCGGTCTGGCAATGGGACACGCTCGTCGCTGGCGCGGGATTCGCGTGGGGCCCGGCGACGGCGGCGGTCACGGCGCTCGTCGCGGGGCGGCTTTCCGTGCCGCCGCGGTACGCGACGATCGTGGGCGGAGGTCTGTTCGTCCTCGCGGCGTTCTGGTGGTACGCGCTGCTCGATCAGGTGCCGACGTGGACGACGCACTTCCTGCCCGCGTCGCTGCTCTTCGGTGCGGCCGCGGGGATCGCGCAGACGGGTTTCCTCGCGGGAGGAACGGCCTCGCTGCCGGCGTCCGAATACGCGACGGGGACGGCCATCCTCAACACGGCGCGGCAGCTCGGCGGTGCCGTCGGCGTCGCGCTCTTCGTCGCGCTGACCGGCACGGCGACCTTGGCGTCCCAGTATGCTCCCGCGTGGCTCGCCATCGCGTGCTTTGGGCTCGTCACCTGCCTGTCGGCCTTCGCGCTCCGAGCGCACCGCGCGGCCGCGCCTGCCTAACACGCGGAGATCACGCCTTCGCCTTCCGAAGGCGAAGGCGGAGCTCATCTGCCCGAGCCTCGTCAGAGGCTCTTCCCGTCGAACTCCTTCACCTTGAACGCGCCGAGGTCCACGTCGTCGAGCGTGCGGACGTTGATCGCGTACATCTCGGTCCCGTCAGGCATCGAGCCGCGGGCGAACGAGCGCACCCCGCAGGTCGGACAGAACAGGTGATGGATGTGTTTCTTGCCGAACTGATAATCGTTGACGATGTCCCCGCCGGAGAGGACCTCGACCGCCGCGGCGGGCACGAAGGCCAGGAACGAGCCCGTCTTCATGCAAATGGTGCAATTGCACGACACCACGTCCTGGATGCCGGTCTTCACCTCGTAACGAACCTTCCCGCAGTGACACCCGCCCGTGTACGTCTTTGCCTCGGTCATGTGCTCGACTCTCCTCGTGCGTCGTCCTGACGCGCGGCGCAGTTTGTCCGAGCGCTCGTCCCGGGCCCACGGCGAAATGCGTCTGCCTGCCGGACGCGTGGGGAAAGGGACGCCCCCGATCACGCCGCGAGCGGCATCGAAAACGAGAACGCGCTCCCCCGGCCCACCTCGCTCTCCACCCAGATGCGGCCGTGGTGCTGCTCGACGATCGCCTTGGACAGGTAGAGGCCGAGCCCCAGGCCGACATAGGAGCCCGTGCGCACGCTCACGCCGGGAACGCGATAGAACCTATCGAAGACGTGAGGGAGGGAGTCTCTCGGGATGCCCGGCCCCCGGTCCTTCACCGTGACGATGGCCTCCGCGCCGGACTGCTCGAGCGAGAGGTCCACGGGCTCCTCCGCCGCGGAGTATTTGTACGCGTTGGCGAGCAGGTTCGTTATCACCTCGGCCGTCCTGTCCTCGTCCGCGAGGACGTGGACGGGCTCCTCCGGCAGGTGGAGCGAGAGCGGCCGACGCGCCACCTGCGACTGCTCGGCCCCAGCGCTCCTGCAGATGGCGCGTAGATCGCAGTGCGTCTCTCGGAGCGCGAGCTTGCCCGCGGCGATCGCCGACACGCTCAGCATCTCGTTCACGAGCCGCGTCATGCGATCGATCGAGCGAGTGAGGCGCTCGAGCCGCTCGGCGAGGCGCGGCTCGAGCGCCTGGAGCTCGCGGTGGACGAGCTGCACGTTGAGCTTCAGGCAGGTGAGCGGCGTGCGCAGCTCATGGGAGGCGATTCCGAGGAACATGTCCTTGAGCCTCGACTCGGCCACGGCCGCCGCGTGGAACTCCGCCGCTCGCCGGCTCTGGATGTCGGCGAGCGCGACGGAGATCTCGCGCGCGACGCGGTGGACGAAGGCGCCATAGTCGTCGTCGAGCGCGCGGGCCGGGCGGAGGCCCACGACCAGCACGCCGGCGCGGCCCGACGGCGAGCCGCCCGTCACGGGGAGGACCGCCGCGTGCGTCGGGCCCGCGAGCGCGTTCATCACGCAGAGCCCGAGGCCCGACACCGGGACGAGCCGCATCTGGTTCTCGCGCGCCACGCACGCCATCTCCCAGGGACACCCGGGCGAGAGCACGATCTCGCGGAGCGCCTCGGGCACCTCGGCCGCGAGCCCCGCGGAGGCGCGCAGCGTGGCCCTCGTGCCGGCCGGATCGAACTCGTAGAGGAACGCGAAGAGGACGTCCTTCAGCGTGTAGGAGAGGGCCTTCGGCATGATCCGGTAGAAGTCGTCCTCCGTCTTCGCCGGGCGGAGCGCCTCGGTGAGCAGGCGGAGCGCGCGCTCGCGCCGCGCGGCGAGCACGGAGCCCGTCGTCTCGATGCCGCACATCAGCGCTCCACACACGGCGCCCTGGTCGTCGCGGATGGGGCTGAATGAAATCGACACGTACACCTCCTCGAGGTCGTTGCCGCGATCGAGGAGAAGCATGAGATCCTTCCCCGTCACCGGCTGCCCGGCGTACCAGACCTGGCGGAGCGCCCACTCGAAGAAATCCCAGCTCTCTGGCCACACCTCGCGCGCAGGCCGCCCCATCGCAGAGGGGTGCTTGTGACCGAGGAGCGCGGAGAACGCGTCGTTGTAAACGACCCGCGCGTGGGCCGGATCGGTCCCGAGGAGCACGCAGAGCGGGATGCCGCTCGGGAGCGCCGTTTCGATGAGCACCCTCACCCGCGGAGGCCAGTCCGAGAGGGGGCCGAGCGGCGTCTTCGACCACTCGAGCCGCGATATGAGTGCCCCAGCCGCGCCGGATCTCGCGATGAGATCGGTCGTCACTTCCCCATTCCCCCTTGCATTACATGTGCGGGTCGAGGACCACCTTCGCGAACCCGTCCTCGCGGCGGCTGAGCTTGGCATACGCCTCGGGCGCGGCGTCGAGCGGCATCCTGTGGGTCACGACCTGGCTCGGGCGGGCCCGGCCGGAGGTGACGAGATCGCGCAGGCGGCTACCATAACGCATCACCGGCGTCTGGCCCGTTCCGAAGGAAATTCCTTTTTCCCAGAGCTTGCCGAACGAGATCTGGAGCTCTCCCTTCTTCGCATGCGGGTTTTTCCCGCCCGGGTCCTCGGGGACGTAGAGGCCAACGATGCCGATGTGGCCGGTCGGATTGACGAGGCGGATCAGGTCCTCGATGATCCGATTCGGCGCCTCGTGGGATGGGTCCGTCCAGTCGACGGCCTGGAATCCGACGGCCTCGATGCCAGACATCACGCCATCCATTTTGGCGGTAGCGATCCCCTGGGCTTTCCGGAGCGCGACAATCTGCTCCACCGGGTCGCCGCGCATGAAGTCGATGGCCGTTGCGCCCATCGCCTCGGCCCGGGCGAGCCGGTCTGGCACGTAGTCGACGACGTAGATCTCGTCCGCTCCACGCAGCGATGACGCGTACGCCGAGAGGAGCCCGACGGGCCCCGCGCCGAAGACGGCCACGCTCATCCCCGGCTCCACGGCGGCCAGATCCGTGGCGAACCAGCCTGTCGGGAACACGTCGGCGAGGAGCACGAAGTCGTTCTCGAAGACGTCCCTCGGCTCGCCGGGCAGCGAGAGGCAGTTGGTGTCGGCAAACGGCACCCGGAGGTGCTCGGCCTGCCCTCCGCGGAAGGGGCCCATTCCCACGTACCCGTACGCGCCGCCGTGCGCGCTCGGGTTGACGTTGAGGCATGCCGCCGTGTACCCGCGCTTGCAGTTGAAGCACGTCCCGCAGGAGATGTTGAAGGGCATCACCACCCGATCGCCCTTTTTCACCCGCTCGACCGCGGAGCCGACTTCCTCCACGACGCCGAGCGGCTCGTGGCCGAGCACGGTCCCTGGCTGCGCGGCGGTGCGGCCTTCGTACATGTGCAGATCACTGCCGCAGATGGCGGCCGAGGTGATCTGCACAATCGCGTCGGTCGGCTCCTCGATGCGCGCATCGGGGACCTCCTCGACCGCGACGTCGAGCCGACCTTTGTAGACGACCGCCCTCACGACATCTCCCTCGCGGCAATGTCGGATCGCCGGATCTCGCGTCAAGCCCAGGCGGGGTCCGCGCGCCAACCTGCGAAAGCGGCTGAGGGGTCCGAGCTGGACGAAGGAACGACGCCGTTTGCGGGAAAACCGCACGTACGGTTTGAACAGGCGTCAGGCTCAACCCAGGTGCGGATGTCTGCGCAAGAAAGAGATAGGATTTCCCCATGCTCGACACGGTGACCCTGGATCAGCTCCGCGTGTTCATCACCGCGGCGGACGAGGGGAGTTTCTCGGCTGCCGCGCGCAAGCTGCGCCGTGTGCAATCGGCCGTCAGCCAGGCGATCGGGAACCTCGAAGCGCAGCTCGGCGTGGCCCTGTGGGATCGCTCGACGAAGCTGCCGACCTTGACCGCCGAGGGGCGCTCCATGCTCACCGCCGCTCGCCGGGTCGTGGGCGAGGCCGATTCGCTGCGCAAGCTCGCGGCGGGAATGGTCACGGGGCTCGAAGCCTCCGTCTCTCTTTGCGTCGACGCTCTTTTCCCGGTCTGTGCGCTCGTCGATCTCTGCCGCGGCCTCGCGTCCGCCTTTCCCTCCGTGGATCTGCGCGTCGATACGCAGCCGACGTCGCTCGTCGCCGCGCGTGTCCTCTCGGGCGCGGCCACGCTCGGCGTGGTGGGCGCGACGGGCATCCCCCCGGGCCTCGAGCGCCAGGTACTCTCGCCCATTCGCATGATTCCGGTCGTCTCTGTCGAGCACCCGCTCGCGCGGCACGAGGGCCGCATTCCCGCATCGCGTTTCGCCGAGCACGTGCAAGTCGTCCTCGCGGCGCCGGAGCAGGGGGATGAGCACTCCGTGCTCTCGTTTCGCACGTTCTGCGTGGCCGATCTCGCCACGAAGCACGCCCTCGTGCGGGCCGGGCTCGGCTGGGGCAACTTGCCCGAGCACGTGGTGCAGGCTGACGTACGGTCGAAGCGCCTCGCGCGAATCCAGCCCGAGCCCTGGGGTGAAGGCGAGCACGTATTTCATCTCTCTGCCATTTACCGACCGGACGCGGCTTTTGGCCCGGTCCATCGCTGGATACTCGCGGAGCTCGCGAAGCTCTGCCCGCGCGACGCAGGCCTCCCGCATCGGCCACGCGAAGCAAAAAGTCGACGCCGGAACCATCGGCCGAGGTGATAGGTCCCATCATTCGAATGCGGATTGCGAAAGGCTCCGCCAGGCCGATAGATTCCCCGCGTGCCTCGGCCGGGCTCGAACTCGGTCGACATCGAGCAGAGGAGGCATCTCATGCAACTGGGCGCGCACCGCGACGTACGACCGTCACGGGTCTCGCCAAGGAGCTCGGAGGCGCGTATGGTCTCGGCATCACGTATGCCAAGATTAGGTTCGGCGGCAGCGCTGCCCCGTAGCGCCGGGGTTTCACCCCGGACCCGACCAGGGGTTATCCACCCCTGGACCCGGACCAGGGCAAGCCCTGGACGCGGGGCGACAGCGCGCGATGCGCGCTGTCGACAGGGAAAACGTTCCCAGCAGGTAGGGCAGCGCTGCTGTCTTGGTTGGCAACGCCGCTCGTGGTCTTGCCACGGGCCCGTCGGAAAAACCGCGCATCGCGTGGTTTTTCCGCCCTCGGTCCAGGCCGTGCCTGGTCCGGGGTGAAGGGGGCGGACAGCCCCCTTCTGGGGTGCGGGGCAACGCCCCGCGCATAGGTCGAGGAAGCGAGGAGGTCGACATGGCAGCGGACTTGATTCTCACGAATGGACGATTCACCACGCTCGACCCGGGCGAACCTGCGCCTGAGGCGGTGGCGATCGAGGGCGGCAAGTTCTCCGCCGTCGGCGGCACGAAAGAGATCCTCGCGCTTGCGGACGAGCGCACCCGTGTCGTCGACCTTCGGGGCCGCCGCGTTGTTCCTGGGCTGATCGACAGCCATTTGCACGTCATTCGCGGCGGGCTCAATTACAACATGGAGCTCCGCTGGGACGGCGTGCGTTCGCTTGCCGATGCCATGCACATGCTCGAGCGGCAGGTCGCGGTGACGCCTGCGCCGCAATGGGTGCGCGTGGTTGGTGGTTTCACGGAGCTTCAGTTCGTCGAGAAGCGCCTCCCGACGCTCGACGAGTTGAACCGCGTCGCGCCCGACACGCCCGTCTTCATCCTGCACCTCTACGATCGCGCCTTGCTCAACCGGGCGGCGCTTCGCGTCTGCGGCTACACGAAGGACACGCCGAACCCGCCGGGCGGTGAGATCCAGCGTGATTCGAATGGCGATCCGACGGGCCTCCTCCTCGCGAAGCCCAATGCGCTCATTCTCTACGCCACGCTGGCGAAGGGGCCGAAGTTGCCCCCCGAATACCAGCTCAATTCGACCCGCCATTTCATGCGCGAGTTGAACCGGCTCGGCGTGACGGGCGTGATCGACGCGGGCGGCGGCTTTCAGAATTACCCCGAGGACTACGAGATCATCCGCAAGCTCGCGGACGACGGCGAGCTCACCTTGCGCATCGCCTACAACCTCTTCACCCAGAACAAGGGCGGCGAGGTCGACGATTTCCGCAAATGGATCGGCATGGTGAGCCCGGGGCAGGGGGACGACTCGTTCCGGCACAACGGCGCCGGCGAGATGCTGGTCTTCTCCGCGGCCGATTTCGAGGATTTCCGCGAGCCGCGGCCCGATCTTTCCGCGTCGATGGAGACCGAGCTCGAGGGCGTCGTGCGTGTGCTCGTCGAGGGCCGCTGGCCGTTCCGCCTGCATGCCACCTACGACGAGACGATTTCCCGCGCGCTCGACGTCTTCGAGAAGGTGAATCGTGACATCCCGTTCGGCGGCCTGCACTGGTTCTTCGACCACGCCGAGACGATTTCGGATCGCAACATCGATCGGGTCGCGGCCCTCGGCGGCGGCATCGCGGTGCAGCACCGGATGGTTTACCAGGGCGAATACTTCGTCGAGCGCTACGGCGCACGTGCGGCCGAACATACGCCGCCCGTGCGAAAGATGCTCGCGGCGGGATTGCCCGTTGGCGCCGGCACGGACGCCACGCGCGTCGCCTCCTACAACCCCTGGGTCTCGCTCGCGTGGCTCGTCACCGGCAAGACGATCGGCGGTTTGTCGCTTTACCCCGAGGACAACCGATTGGACCGAGAAATGGCGCTGCGGCTCTGGACCGAGCGGAATACCTGGTTCTCCTCGGAGGAGGGCAAGAAGGGGCAAATCAAGGTCGGGCAGCTCGCGGATCTCGCCGTGCTTTCCGCCGATTACCTCACCGTGCCCGAGGACGAGATCCAGGACATCGAGTCTGTCCTGACGATCCTCGGCGGCAAGGTGGTCCACGGCGCCGAGGAGCACGCATCGCTCGCGCCGCCCTTGCCGCCCGCCATGCCCGACTGGTCCCCCGTGCGCACGTTCGGCGGCTACCAGCGCCGCACGGCCCCCTCGCAGGGCCGCGGCCAGGCCCTCGGCACCGCCTGTTTCGCCGCGGATCCGTGCGCCGTGCACGGCCATGATCGGGCCCGCGCGCTCCTTTCGCACGTCCCCGCCTCGGATGAGAGCTCATTCTGGGGCGTGCTCGGCTGCTCCTGCTGGGCGTTCTAGCAGGAAAAACCGCAATGATGGCAGGGGCAAGCCAGACCGCCGCGCCCGACGCGTGGGCGCCGCTGCGCCGCGAGGTCTTTCGATCCTTGTGGCTCGGCGCGCTCGCCTCGAACGTCGGGCTCTGGGTCCAGAATGCGGCGGGCAGCTGGGACATGACATCGTTCGGGACGGCGCCGGTCTACGTGGCGCTGCTCCAGACGGCTTCGAGCTTGCCGGTCTTTCTCATCGGTTTGCCCGCGGCGGCCTTCGGCGACATCTTCGATCGCCGAAAGCTTCTTGCGTCCTTCGCCACGTGGATGGCGCTGGTCTCGGTCCTGCTCGCTGCGCTCTCTTTTGCTGGGCTCCTGGGCCCGACCAGCCTGCTCGCGCTCACGTTCGCCCTCGGCCTCGGCGCGGCGCTTTCGGCGCCGCTCTGGCAGGCCGTTCTCCCGTCGCTCGTCGACAAAGCCGAGCTTGCGTCGGCCGTCACCTTGAGCGGCGTCGCCGTCAATGTCGCGCGGGCGCTCGGCCCTGCCATCGGCGGCATTGGCCTCGCCCTCGCGGGCAGCGGGCCCGTTTATTCGTTCAACGCGCTCGCTTTTTTCGTCGTCGTCATCCAGGTCCTCCGCTGGAAACCTCCCGTCACGAAAGCGACCTTGCCGCCCGAGCGTGTCGCGGGCGCCATCGTGGCGGGCCTTCGTTTCGCGCGCCGGGCGCCCGCGCTTCGGGCCGTGCTCGTCCGCGCGGCCGCGTTCATCCTGGCCGGCAGCGCATTGTGGGCGCTCCTCCCCGTCATCGCGCGGCGCGAGCTCCACATGACTCCGCTCCGCTTCGGCATCTTGCTCGGTTGTATCGGAGCGGGCGCGCTCGCCGGAGCCGCCGTCATGCCACGCGCGCGCCAAAAACTCGGCTCCGACGGGCTCGTCGCCATTGCGACGGTCGTGTATGCCGGGTCGATGGCCGTCCTCGCGCACGTCCGGGTCGAGTCGGCACTTTATACGTCCATGCTCGCCACGGGCGTTGCGTGGATCAGCATCATGTCGAGCTTCAACGTCGCCGCGAGCTCGGCGGCTCCGGGCTGGGTGCAATCCCGCGCGCTTGGCCTTTACCTTTTGGTCTTTCAAGGCGGCCTCGGGCTCGGCAGCTTCGCGTGGGGCACGCTCGCCGGGCGCATCGGCAGCGCCGCGACGCTCTCGGCGGCCGCGGCCTGCGTGCTCCTCGGCTTGCTCTCTGCGCTCCGCTGGAAGCTCGGCGCCGCGCGGAAGGACGACGTCGCGAGCTTCGACGCCTGGCCCGAGCCTGTGATCGAGGTCCCGATCGATATCGACGCCGGCCCCGTGCTCGTCGAGCGTCGTTATGTCGTGCGACCGTCGCAGCGCGCCGAATTCCTCTCGCTCGCCCCGGAGCTCGAATCCCTCCGGCGTCGCGACGGCGCCATCGATTGGGCGCTTTATGAGGACCTCGGCGGCAAGGACGGGCTGGTCGAGACGTTCCTCGTCGCCTCGTGGGCCGAGCACCTCCGCCAGCACCGCCGCGCCGTCGCGGCCGACAAGGCGCTCCTCGAACGCATTCGTGCCCTCTCCGAAGACGCAGGCGTCGTGCACCTCGTCGACGCGCGCTCGGCGGCCGCCGCCCGCGCGCGGGGCCTCGAAATCGCGGACCGTGCGCACAGGGAGGAACCGTGACAAACCCCGAACATCGCATCAGCCACCTCCTCGATCGCTCCCGTGACGCCGGCCTGCTCGTGCTTCGCGTGGGCGCGGCCCTCCTCATCTGGGCCTTTCACATGCGCCCGAAGCTCGCTCATTTCGATGAGGAGCTCCGCTCGTTTCCCGATCCAATCGGGATCGGGCACGCGCCGAGCTTCCTCCTCGCGCTCGTCTCGGAGGGGCTTTGCAGCGTTCTCTGCGCGCTCGGCCTTTTGACACGCCTTTCTGCCTTGCCGATCGTGTTCACGATGGCGATGGTCCTCCTCCTCGCCGTGCGCGGCTTCGAGGGCGCCGATGTGCAGGCGGCGCTCCTTTATGCATTGCCATACCTGACGCTCGCGCTCGTCGGACCGGGCCGCCATTCCATCGATCACTTGCTCCGGCACCGGTACGAGGCGCTCCTTCGCCGATACCTCCACCGCGCTCCTTCACAGGGCGCCTGATGCGACCTGCTCGAACCTCGGCGCTCGTCCTCGCGACGGGCGTGTTCTTCGGCCTCGCGACCACGCCGATCTCCGCGCCGCGCGCGCAGGACGTCCACGGTGGCGAGCGAACGGCGGCGCCGGCCCCGCGTTATCAATCCCTGCGATACCTGGAGGATTACAGCTACCTCGCGCACACGCGCGGCGACGACCCCTTCGACCGCCTCAAATACGTGCCGCTCTGGCCCGGCGGCCACCTCTCCATCGGCGGCCAGCATCGATTGCGGTACGAGTATCTCGCGCCCGTCGATCTCGCGCCGGCCTCTGCCGAGCCGCGGGAGAGCGTCCTCTTCGTCCGCAACCTCCTGCACGCCGATCTCGTGTTTCACCGGCAGATCCGACTCTTCGCGCAGATCGGATCGTTCGAGGCGCTCGGCGCCCCCGCGCGCGACGAGCCGCCCGGCGCGAACCTCCTCGATGCGCCGCAGTTCTTCCTCGAGATTCGCGGTAAGGCCCGCGGCGTCGGAATCGTCGCGCGCGCGGGGCGCCAGGAGATGTCGCTCGGATCCACGCGCTGGGTGAGTGCGAGGGACGGGACGAACGTCCGGCAATCGTTCGACCTCGCGCGTATCTCCCTCTCGGGACGTACGTGGAAAAACGACACCTTCTTTGGCACCGTCCCGGCCCTCGAGCGCGGCGTCTTCGATGACGCGCCCAGCTTCCAGAGCAAGTTCTGGGGCACCTATTTCACGCTCGCCGTGGCCCCCGGGAAAGCCGCGAGCCTCGACGCGTTTTACCTCGGCCGGGACCGGCCCGACGTCACCTATCGCGAAATCAGCGGCCGCGAAGTGCGCCACACGCTCGGCGTCCGCGCGTTCGGCGAACTGGCTTCGGGGTTCGAGTACATCGTGCACGGGCTCTTCCAGGGCGGCACCGTCGGCGACGCGTCGATCCTCGCCTGGGGATTCGCGGGAGGCCTCTGGCAGCGCCTCCCCGGGGCCTTTTCGCCGCTCCGGATCGGCGTCCGATGGGACGCCCTGAGCGGCGATTCGCGCGCCGGCGACGGCACCGTCTCGACGTTTCACCCGCTCTTCCCGAACCAGACGTTTTTCAGCGCGCTGCCCGCGATTTATCCGACGAACCTTTACGAGGTGCACCCGCTCATGCAATTCGAAAGGGGCACCGTGAGCGCCGAGGCCGGCTGCACGTTTTTCTGGCGCCAGGCCGTCGAAGACGCCGTCTACCAGCCGCCCGGCGCTCCGTTCATCCGCGCGACCGAGTCGCGGGCTCCGTTCACCGCCGCCCAGATGTCCCTCTCGCTCGGCTACCGCGCGACGCGGCACCTGTCCTTCAATGCGGAGTATTCGCACGTGTTCGCGGGCCCGGCGTACGTCGAGGCCGGCGGCACGGACGTCGACTTTTTCGGTACGTGGACCACGTTCACCTATTGAAACGCCGAGCGACGCTCCGCGCTTGAGTCCGGCGCCCGCTCCGTGCTACAAGCCGCCGGCATGAAGCTCGGATATGTCATTCTCTATGTGCAGGACGTCGAGCGGGCCGTCGCCTTTTACGAGCGTGCCTTCGGGCTCGCGCGCCGGTTCGTCCACGAATCCAAGCAATATGCGGAGATGGAGACGGGCGCGACCGCGCTCGCCTTCGCGAGCGAATCCCTCGCCGGATCCCACGGCTTTTCGTTCCGCGCGAGCCGGCCGACCGAACCTGCGGCCGCGGTCGAGATCGCGCTCACCACGCCCGACGTCCCCGCGGCCTTCGCGGTCGCCGTCGGCGCGGGCGCCGCGGCCATGAGCGCGCCCGAGACGAAGCCGTGGGGACAAACCGTTGCTTATGTGCGGGATCTCGACGGCTTTCTCGTCGAGTTGTGCACCCCGATGGGGTGACGGGCGGCGTGGTTCAGGCGCCTTCGGGCGCCTGACGAAGCAGGTAGGCGTCGTGCGACGCGAGGAACGCGCGCAGTTTGTCCGGGTAATTCGCCGGCACCGCATTCTTCACGCTCGGCCGCTCCGCGAGCGCGGCTTTCCAGGCCCGCACGCGGGGCGCCTTCTCGAACACGCGCGTGTCCTTGATCGCGTCGATGACCTCGAAGTACCGGAACGCCGAGGCGATGACGGCGTCGAGCATGCTGAACGTGCGCCCGTGGAAATACGGCCCGTCCGAGACCGCGCCTTCGAGGATCTCCACCTTCGACACGATCGCCTTGCGCTTGGCCTCGAACACCTCGGCATCCTTCGTCGTTTCGAGCGCCCAGATGTCCCCGAGCAGGCCCGAGGCGAGATCGAACCACGCGCGGTCACGGGCGCGCTCGATCGGATCCTCCGGGTGCAATTTCGGCCCCGAAAGCGTCTCCTCCAGGTACTCGCAAATTGCGAGGCTCTCGAAGAGCACGGCCTCTTTTCCGTTTTCGTCGCGCACGCGGAGCAAAGGCACCCTGCCGAGCGGCGAGATCGCGAGGAACCAGTCTGGTTTTTTCGAGAGATCGATGTCGACCCGATCGAATGCGACCCCCTTTTCGGCGAGCACGATGGCGGCGCGCTGCACGTAGGGGCAAAGCTCGTGGCTGATGAGGGTGAGGTGGGTCATGACGTGCTCTTTCGTCTTGGCGGGTTAGCCGTGGGCGAGAGCCTTGGACAGCCGCGGCGCGGGCGCAAGCTTTTCCACGAGCCACGTATCGAGCGCGTACTTGCCGCCGCCGAAGACCATCACGGGCACGCTCAGCGCGAGCGCGAGCAGGTGATACTCGAAGCCCTCGCCTTGCTGCGCGCCGAACCAGTTCATGAAGAACCCGTGCTGCGCATGCGAGGTCACGATCGCGCCCAGCATGATCGAGGTGATCCCGAACGCGGCGGCGCGCGAGAATGCGCCGAACGCGAGCAGGACCGCGCCCGCCGATTCGCCCAGGATGACGAGGAAGGCGAGCGGCGCGGGCAGGTGCATGGTGTTCGTGAAAAACCCCATCGTGCCCGAGAATCCATGTCCGCCGAACCAGCCGAAGAGCTTCTGCGCGCCGTGGGGGAACACCACGAGGGCGAGGACGAGGCGTTGCACGAAGAGGGCGAGGTTCTGCTCCTGGGTCTCGAGAAGTCGCTTCATGACGATCTCCTTTGCCCCTCTTCTTTAACGCGCCCGGCGGATCTCGATTAGGTGGGGCCTGGAGCAAGGACTGTTCTCCTCCGGGCAACAATCCCGCACCCCGCGACGCGCCTACCTGCTATCGTGCCGGCATGTCGTTCGATCTCGAGTCCCTCGCTTCCATGGCCCTCTTCGCGCGTGTCGTGCAGGCGCGTTCCTTCACGGCGGCCGCGGCGCAGTCCGGCATCGCGAAGTCCGCCGTGAGCCGGCGCATCGCGGGCCTCGAACAGCGCCTCGGCGTCGAGCTCCTGCGCCGCTCCACGCGCAAGCTCGCCCTCACGGACGAGGGCCTGCGCTTCTACGAGCATTGCAAGAAGATCCTCGAAGCCGCGAGCGCCGCCGAGGACGCCGTCTCCGCCGCGAGCGAAGTGATCCGCGGCCGCATCCGCATCAGCGCGCCGGTGACATTCTCGCGAATGTACCTCGTCCAGGCGCTCGCCGCGTTCCTCCGCGAGCACCCCGAGGTCGAGATCGATCTCGTGCTCGACGATCGATTCGTCGACGTCATCGAGGGCGGCTTCGATTTGATCCTGCGCATCGGCCGGCTCAAGGACGCGAGCTTCGTCGCTCGCCGTATCGCCACCGATCGAATCGTCGTCGTCGCCGCGCCCTCCTACCTCGAACGCGCGGGCATTCCGCAGACGCCCGAGGACCTCGTGAACCACAATTGCCTGCGTTATACGCTCGTCCCGGCGAGCGGCGAATGGCGATTCCGCGGCGAGGCCATCCCCGTGCACGGAAACCTCGACGTGAACGACGGCGCCACCCTCGTTCAGGCGGCGATCGCCGGCCTCGGCCTCACGGTCGTTCCGATGTTCATGGTGGCGTCCGAGGTCGCCGCGGGCCGGCTCGTTCTCGTGCTCGAGGAGCATCGTCGGGGGGAGATCGGCATTCATGCGGTCACGGCCCAGGGCAAGGGGCTACCTCGACGAACCCGCGCGCTGCTCGATTTCTTGAGCAAATGGTTCGAGGACCGGTGCTGGGAGGCCCTCCGCGACAGGGCCTCCCAGCCGTGTTAGATCAGGCTCGACCGAGCGCTTCGCTCAGCGCAGCCTCGGCCTTCGCAAACGTCATTTCGGTGACGTGGATGGGCGGCCCGTAACGCACGCGAATCGTGGCCGACGGCACGGGCAAGCACATGTGATCCCAGCGGGGGAGCCAGAGCGCGCGGTCGCACTCGACATGCATCGGGAGCAGGGGGACGCGCGCCGCGACCGCCATCTGGAACGCGCCACGTTTGGGGCGATGAAGCGGGCCACGCGGACCGTCCACGGCAACCATGGTGCTGTACCCCTGCTTGAGGCACTCGATGACGCGGTCGAGCCCCTGG
Organism: Polyangium jinanense; assembly: GCF_028435365.1. The sequence continues at coordinate 55,189 of NZ_JAGTJJ010000048.1, forward strand.
GCGCCGCCGTGGCCCGCTGAGGCCATCACCGCGCGCCACCCGAGCTTCTGCCCGAGGACGTCCCAGATCGCATTGGGCCACCACGGGTGGACCAGCGCGCCAAAGCGCCGATCCCTCTGCGTGTGGAGGATCGTGAGGAAACCCGGCACGCCCCACGTGTGCCAGAAACAGCAAATGGAGCTCGGCAACTCCTGGAGGATCTCTCGGCCCTCGACCTCGATACGACACGTCTCCAGCAGGACCTGCAGGTACCCGTGGAGCGCCGCGCTCCCGACCCGGGCATACCCACGGAGCAAGGGGCGGAGGTGGGGCGGCACGCTATCGACCGTGTAGATCGTCGAAGGTTTTCGAGGCATGCGTGAACACGAGCATCCACCGCTCGGGCCTCGAAATGCAAGGGCCCCGCACCCGCGCGCAGGTGATTCAATCGGGACGTGCGAGAGAATGCGGGGGCGCCGGACCGTCATGGGTCTGGCGCCCCCATTGCGGGGATCAGCCGCCGGGGCTGAACATGATGGGATACACGACCGTCACGATGCCGCCTTCCGGCTGCGGGAAGGACAGACCATAGAAGGCGCGGACCACACACGACACCACGCCGCCGTCCGGCATGTCCGATCCGCCATTGCCCACGTTCGACACCGCGCCGTCGCGGCCGATGACGAATCGAACCGCCACGCGGCCCTGCAGGTTCGGGTTGTTCCGCAGGCCATTCTCGTAGCAAAGGCGGAATCGGCCGAAGTTCTGGCGCACGATGCGCTGGATGACCTCGGGCGGCAGCCGTCCGCTCACGCTCGTGGCGCCCATGCGCACCTGCGGCGGCTTCGTGCGGTGCGCGCCGGACAATCGGCCGTGACCCGAGCCGAAGCCCTGGCCCGTGCCCGTGCCCGCGCCGTGCCCGATCGTGCCGATCGAGCCGAGGCCGATGCCCTCGCCGCGACCACCGCCGCCCTCGCCGATACCGGACAAACCGAGGCCGCCCGCGCCGAACGAATCGCCGATGTTGTCGCCCCACATGTTGCCGCGCGCCGAGAGCGCGTCATTGCCGAGCGAATCGTCGCGGCCCCACGGAGCCGTCGGCGCATTCGGATCGCCGCCGGCGCCCGCATTGAGCAGGCCGATCATGCCGAACTCGGCCGCGTCGCGCAATGCCGCCTGCCGCGCGATGTGCGGATCGGTGTTGTCCTGCGGGCCCTGTACGCCATAACGATTGCCCGTCGCCTTCGTGGTCGGGTTCCCCATGGAACCCTCTTCGCCCTTCGCCTTCGTGCCGGTGCCGCCCTCCTTGTTGTCGGCGTTGTTCTCCGCCGTCATGTCGGTCGGCTTCTCTTCCTGCTCCTTCTCGGCCGCGGCATTGAGGAACTGCTGGATCATGAACTTCTGATCGTCCGAGACCCCGTCCTCGTCGGTCGCGCCCATCGGGGGCATGAAAAACGCCATCGCGGCGAGCAGGCCCACGTGCACGGCCGTCGACAGACCGTGATAGAGGTAATTCTGCGTATCGAGCTGCACGTGGCCCGCGACCACGCGGCCCGCGTTCACCGTTGACACCTGGAAAATCAGCCCGTCCACCTCGATCCGCGCCTTCGAGCCCGGAGGCAGCGTCATCTGGAACGCGCCCGAGAGCTCCGCGCACGGCTGCGTTTTCCCGCTGTCGATCGCCTGCTGCACCGTCATCTTCGGCTGACCGGCGAGCTCGATCGTGCCCTTCGCCCGCGGCAGGAGCACCACCGCCACCGACCCGCCCTTGTCCGCGAGCACCACGGGCGCGCGCGTCGTGCCGAGTTTTTCCTGCGGCACGAAGTAATCGCACTTGAAGTTCTTCGTCTCCTCCTCGCCCACGTAATACGAGCGCGGCGGCGTCAGGTGCGCGACGTTCAGGACCATTTGATCCCAAAGAATCATGACCTCGACCGACGCGGACGGCGTCTCGACCTCGTCCGACGGGACGTCCGGGCCGCTCTTGACGAGCTGGTACGTGTACGAACCCTCGGGCGCGTCGTGCGGCACTTCATCGTGCGAGGGCGGCTTCGGCTGCGCGAACGGGTTCTGCATGCCAAACGGATCCCCGCCGCCGAACGGGCTCGCCGCGGGCGCCGCGCCGAACGGGTTCGCCCCGCCAAACGCGGCGGGCGCCGCGGGCGCGCTGAACGGGTTTGCCGAGGGCGACGCGAACGGGTTTGCCCCGGGCTTCGACGCGCCGATCGCGACGGCCACGGGCTCGGCCTTTTCCAGCAGGATCTTCGTGCCGCCGATCTGGAGCTGATCGCCCGCCTTGACCTTCACCTTGTTGACGCGCGCGCCATTGACGAGCGTCCCCGGCTCATTGCCGAGATCGATGAGGGTGATGTCCTCGGGCGACGCGACCTCGATGACCGCGTGCATACGCGAGGCCAATTCATCGTCCACCCGGAGGTGGCTCTTCGGATCCTTTCCGACCTTGACGATGTCTTGCGTCACCGTCTCTCGACGGACGAGCGCGTCATTCTGGTACAGCGCGAACGTGAGCGCGACCTTCTGCTTGCCTTCCATGGTGAGCCAGCCTTTCCTGCCGTGCCGTCCCGCCGAGGCGGGCAAATGCCCCCGCGAGAGGCTCGGGGGGTTAGCGTTTTCGTGCTCGGAGCCTGTTTTCTTCCGTGAGGGGGTCCGATGAACGGGGCCGAGCCCCACATTCGATCGGCGCTTGCTCCCTGCTCGCCTCCATCGACAGCCGTTCGGACCCAAGGTTCCCGAACGGCGCGCGATCGATCGGCAGGGGCGTCCGGAAGCCCGCCCCGCGCGGACCGAGGCCCGCCTCCGGACGCGGCCGGGGGACGAAAAAAGCGAGGTCGGGTCGGAGGTCAGCGCGCCGCGAGGATCGGCGCGAGCAGGGTCTCGGTGGCGCGGCGGAGGGCCCCGCGGGCGCGGTCGTCGTAGGCCTGCGCGTTGGCGCGCGCGGTACGTTCGACGTCGAAGTATTCGCCGGTGAGCTGCTCGTCGAGCGAGCGTTCGAGAACGGCGCGGATCGCGCGGGCGCCGTCCTCCGGCTTGCCCCAGGACTGGCCGAACGTCTCGCGCACGATCTTCGTATCGAGCATCGCTCCGGGGTGCACCGCGTTGATCGCGATATCGGGGTATTTCTGCGCGAGATCGAAGGTCCAGAGGATGAGCGCGAGCTTGCTCCTGCGATAAGCGCGGAGCCCCTCGTACCCGTGGGTGCTCATGAGATCCTCGAAATCGAGCGGCTCTTGTCCCGACGAGGCAACGTTGAGGATGGCCTTCGGCGGGCGCTGGCAGAGCGAGAGCCAAAGCTCGGTGAGCACCACGGGCGCCAGGTAGTTCACGGCGAAGCGCTTTTCGTGCCCCTCTTCGGTCTCCTCCCGCGCGTCCTGCTTCTTGCCGGCCCCGGCGCCCGCGTTGTTCACGATGACGTCGAGCGCGGGCAGCTCCGCGGCAAGCGCGCGGACCATGGACGCGGTCGAGGTGAGCGAGCTCAGATCCGCCACGACGTGGCGGGGACGGGTGCCGGTGACGAGCTCGAATTCATGCGCCAGCTCGCGCACCTTCTCGGACGATCGCCCGTGGAGAATCACCTCGCTGCCCTGCTCGAGGAGCAGCTTCGCCGTGGCCCGCCCGATACCGTCCGTCGAGCCCGTGACGAGCACTTTCATTCCCGGTGCCGGCATGTCGTCGCTCTCCTCCTTATTTCCCCATCCCCCGCCAAATGACGATGCGCCCTCGCGCGGTCCCGGGTCAAGCGAGAGGCACGGTTCTCGTGCATCCATGTATCACCGCTCTCCCCGTTCTCGCGGCCTTCCTTTTTTGCGCCGACGCGAACGGCGCGGCTCTTGCCAGGGCGTGCGGGGCGAGAGAAATGCGACACCCACAAGCTCGCTCCTTGATCCTCGCCCTCGGATTCGTGCTCCTCCATCCTGCTCTGCCTGCGGATGCCGCCCCAGGTCCCGCGGGGCCCGAGCCCGCTCGATTGCCCGTGCCTGCACGCCTGCTCGGGCCTCGTATTCGTTCCCCGTTCGATAACGCGGGGCGTATGTGGAGCGTGGCGTCGATGATGACGCCGCGGCGCGCGCACACGGCGACCACGCTTCCGGACGGCCGCGTCCTCGTCGTCGGGGGCCTCGACGGCGATTCGTACCTCGCCACCGCGGAAGTGTATGATCCGATCGCAGCGCAATTCGTTCCCGTTGGAACCTTATCGGAAGCGCGTGCACATCATATCGCGATCCGCCTCGCCGATGGCCGCGTGCTCGTCGCCGGCGGCGAGCGAGCGCCGGGCGCTCCGATGGACAGCGCGGAGGTTTTTGATCCGGCATCGAATACCTGGACGCGCGTGGGCTCGATGCTGGCGCCGCGGATCGACCATGCCGCGGCCTTGCTCTCGGACGGCCGTGTCCTCATCGCCGGGGGATACGACGGCGCGCGGACGCTCGCGCTCGTCGACGTGTTCGACCCGGCTACCTCCGTCTTCCGTCCCGCCGCGCCGATGTCCGCGCCGCGCTCCGAGTTCACGGCGACCGCGCTCGCGGACGGAAACGTCCTCGTCGCGGCGGGCGTGGGCGGATCGGCGCGGCTCGCGACGGCGGAGATCTACGAGGCGAAGAGTGATCGGTGGCGACAAACCGGCCCGTTGCGGGCGCGGCGCGGCGCGCACGTCGCGGCGCTGCTCGAAGACGGCGGGGTCCTCGTGGCGGGCGGGATCGTCGGCATTCACGCGGTGGCGACGGCGGAGCGGTGGAGCCCGGTCACGAATTCGTGGACGAGCGCGGCGTCGATGCACGAGACGCGCTTCAACGACGTGGCGCTCGGGCTCCCGGACGGCCGCTTGCTCGTGGCCGGCGGCGAGAATGACAACGGAAGCACGCTCGCTTCGGTCGAGATCTACGATCCCGCGGCGAACACGTGGCTCCTCGCGCCCGCACTGGGCAGCCCGCGCAGCCTGATGGCGGCGGCGCTGCTCGACGATGGATCGGTGCTCTTCACGGGCGGATGGGCGCCGCCGTCATCGTGGGCGAGCTCGGAGATTCACAAGCCGGCGGAATGATCGTTCAGGAAAAACCGTCGGCGCGGAGCTCGGCGACGATCCCGTCGAGCTCCGCGCGGGGGTCGCGGCAGGCGCGCTTGCGCTCGACGATGTCGCCGTCGCTGTCCTTGATGCGGATGCGGAGGGCGTTGAATTCGGTCCACGCCGACCATTCGCGGCCATCGGCATGGCGCAGCGTGACCGCGGGCGGAGGCTCGGCGGGCACGGCGGTCTCGCCGTCGAGATCCTCGGTCCAGGCGGGGCCACGTTCGGGGCGGGGGAGGACGGTTCCGCGCGTGCCGAGTGGAATCGGCGGCCGCGCCGAGACGCGCCGCTTTCGCCATTCGAACGGCTCGATCTCGATCCGCGTGTCGGATTGTCCGTTCCACGTCCAAGGAACGCCGAACCGATCGAGCGCGTCGCAGATCTCGCGGCCCACGGCCTGGACCGCGGAGGGACCGTCCTCGCGCGCTCCATAAGCGAGCATGAGCCCGCCGCCCTCGACGCCGCGCTCGGTGTCCTGCTGGTGGTAAAACACGTATCCGCGCGCGCCGGTCTCGGACATCGTCCCCCAGGCCTCGGAGTGACCGCAGGAGCTACAGCACGTGAAGTTCTGCGCGGTGAAGATGCCGCGCTTCGTGAGGTCCTCGAACGCCGCGTCGATGCGGTCGTTCGTGCTCACATCTTTCCACCCGCGCTCCTCGGCCTCGGCCCGGTTCCATAACTTCGCCGCGTAGCCGCGCACCTTCTCGGCGACCGCGTCGTACTTCGGATCGGCGCACATCGCCTTCACCGAATCGAAGAGCTCCTTCTTCGTGGTCCCCGCGCGCACGAGGGTTTTTACTTGGTCGAAGATCCAGCCCGCGTCGTCCGACATGCGCGGAAGCGTACCCGGATGGCGCGGATTCGGGAAGATCAGGCGAGCGCGGCGAGGACGTGATCGTGCAGCTTGCCATTCGACGCGACGCAATGGCCCGAGGCGACGGTCGAACGGCCCTCGAAATCGGTGAACCGCCCGCCCGCCTCCTCGACGAGGACAGCGAGCGCGGCGATGTCCCATATCTTCACGCCCGCCTCGATCCACGCCTCGGCGCGCCCCGTGAGCACGAGCGCGCAGCCGGCGAGATCTCCGTAGCAGCGGGCCTGCGCCGCGGAGAGCGCGAGGCGAGACACGCGCTCGCCGAGGGGAGGCGCGAGCAAGCAGCGGGGCTCGCCGAGGGAGAGCGTCGCGTCTTCGATGTTCGTGATGCCCGAGACGGCGAGGCGCTCGGGCGGCTCCGTTCCGATCTGACGAAACGCGCCGAGCCCCCGCGCCGCCCAGTACGTTTCGCCGAGCGCGGGGAGGGCCATCGCGCCGGCCACGATGACGCCGCGGTGCTCGAGGGCCACGAGCGGCCCCCAGAACGAGCCGCCGCGCGAAAACCCGCGCGTGCCGTCGAGTGGATCGACGATCCAGCGGGCCTCGTTGTCCGCGCCTTCGTGCGCGCCCGTCTCCTCGCCGAGCAGGGCATGATCGGGGAAGCGCGCGCGGATGACGGCAAAGATGGCCGCCTCGGCGTCACGATCCGCGGCCGTGACGGGCGTCCGATCGGGCTTCGTCTCCACCCTGACGCCGCGCCGAAAGTGCACGAGGCTCGCCGCGGACGCGGCCTCCACTGCGGCCCGCGCCGTGGCGGCTGCTTGCTGGAGATCGATCTCGCTCATGGGATTTACGACGCGGGAGTCGGGAATCGCGCGGCCGGCGTCAGGCCGCTTGTTGCTCGGCGCGGGCGGAGAGAGCGCTCAGGAGCTTCTGCACGCTCGCCTTGGCGTCGCCGAAGAGCATGAGCGTGTTGTCGAGGTAGCAGAGCGGGTTGTCGACGCCCGCGTAGCCCGCGGCCATGCCGCGCTTCAGCATGATCACGCGCCCGGCCTTCCACACCTCGAGCACGGGCATGCCGTAGATCGGGCTCTCGGGATCGTCGAGCGCGCTCGGGTTCACGATGTCGTTCGCGCCGATGACGATGACGACGTCGGTCTCCTCGAAGTCCTCGTTGATCTCCTCCATCTCCTTCACGGCCTCGTACGAGACGTTCGCCTCGGCGAGCAGCACGTTCATGTGCCCGGGGAGGCGGCCCGCGACGGGGTGGATCGCGTACCGCGCCTTCGTGCCGCGCCGCTCGAGCAGCGTCGTGATCTCTTTGACCGCGTGCTGCGCCTGCGCGACGGCCATGCCGTAGCCGGGCACGACGATCACGTTCTTCGCGCCGAGCAGGAGATCGGCCGCGCCGTCGATGCTCGTCTCGTTCACCTTCTTCGCCGGCTCGCCCTTCTTCGCCGCCGGCACCGCGCCGCCCTGCTCGCCGAAGCCCGCGAAGACCACGTTCCAGATGGAGCGGTTCATCGCCTTGCACATGATGTAGCTCAGGATCGCGCCCGAGCTGCCGACGAGCGCGCCGGTCACGATGAGCAGATCGTTGCCGAGCATGAAGCCCGCCGCGGACGCGGCCCAGCCCGAGTAGCTGTTCAGGAGCGAGACCACGACGGGCATGTCGCCGCCGCCGATCGCGAGCACGAGGTGCGCGCCGAGCACGCTGGCGACGCCCGTGGACACGAGCAGGTAGGGCACGCGCACGTCCTCGCCGCCGCGGAACGCCGCGATGGCGAGGAAGATACACGCGAAGACCATCGACGCGTTCAGCGCGTGACGCGCCGGGAGCACGAGCGGCTTCGATCCGATCGTGCCGCGCAGCTTGAGGAACGCGATGACCGAGCCGGTGAAGGTGATGGCGCCGATGAACACGCCCGCGTGGATCTCCACGTGGTGCGCGACGTCGGGCGCCCCGCCGGCGCGCACGCCGTTCATCTCGCTGGCGATGCCCACGAGCGCCGCGGCCGCGCCGACGAAGCTGTGCAGCACCGCCACGAGCTCGGGCATGCTCGTCATGGCGACGCGCGCCGCGAGCACCGCGCCGATCACGGCGCCCACGCCGATCGCCGCCGCGAGCAGGCCGAGATCCGAAGGGCCGGCCGCGAGGGCCTTGTTCTCGGGCGCCACGACGGCGCCGAGCGTGACGGCGACCGCGAGGAGCATGCCGACCGTACCGAGGAGGTTGCCCCGACGAGCCGTTTGCTGCGTGCTGAGCCCGCGGAGGGACATCACGAACAGGAGGCTCGCCACGAGATAAGCGACGTTCACGAGGGTGATGCGCATCGGCCTCTCACTTGCGGAACATGCGCAGCATCCGCTGCGTCACGAGGAAACCACCGGCCACGTTGATCGACGCGAGCAAGACCGCGACGGCGCCGAGCAGGGCCGCCACGGGCGCGCCCCCTCCGCCGCCGTTCGCCGCGAGCAGCATGCCGCCGATCAGGATGATGCCGCTGATCGCGTTGGTGACGCTCATCAGCGGCGTGTGGAGCGCGGGCGTGACGTTCCAGACGAGGTGCCAGCCGACGACACACGCGAGCAGGAAGACCGTCAGGTGTTGCACGAGCTCCTGGCTTCCGAAGAGGCCAACGGGCGCGAGGAACGCGAGCGCGAGGCCCGTGCCGATCCGCGCGGGCCACGGACTCTCCGGGACCTCCGGCTTCGGATGGGCGTGCGCGGGCGGCTTCGGCGCAGGCGCCGGCGCGCCGCCTCGGATCTCGGGGCGCGGCGGCGGCCACTTGAGCTCGCCGTCGAGCAGGACCAGCATTCCGCGCTGGATCTCGTCGTCGAGCGAGAGCTCCCACGTCTTCTTCTTGCCCATGATCTCGTCGAGCAGGTTGACGATCGTCATGGCGTAGAGCTCGCTCGCCTGGCGAGCCATCCGGCTCGTGAGATCGGTGTGCCCCACGATCGTCACGCCGTACCGCTCCACCGTGCGATCACGCTCGGTGAGCGCGCAGTTGCCGCCTTGCTCGGCCGCGAGGTCCACGATCACCGAGCCGCGGTGCATGCCCACGACCGCGCCCGACGTGATGAGCTCGGGCGCCTTTTTCCCGGGGATCAGCGCGGTCGAGATGACGATGTCGCTCGTCCGGCAGTGCTCCGCGATGAGCTGCTGCTCGGCCGCGAGGTACGCCTCGCTCACTTCCTTCGCGTAGCCGCCCTGGCCTTCGCCCGTCTCGCCCTGGAACTCGAACGGGACGAACTCCGCGCCCATGCTCGTGACCTGCTCGCGCACGACGGGCCGCGTATCGAACGCCTTCACCATCGCGCCGAGCGCGCGCGCGGCGCCGATCGCCGCGAGCCCCGCGACGCCCGCGCCGATGATGAAGACCTGCGCGGGCTTGATGCGCCCCGCGGCCGTCACCTGCCCGCCGAGCAGCCGCCCGTAGTGCGAAGCCGCCTCGATCACGGCCCGGTAGCCGTTCACGTTCGCCATCGCGCTCAGGGCGTCGAGCTTCTGCGCGCGCGTGATGCGCGGGACGGCGTCCATCGCGAGCACCGTCGCCTTGCGTTTGCCGAGCCGCTCGACGAGCTCCTTGTTCTGCGCGGGCCAGAGGAACGAGATGAGTTTTTGCCCGGCGCGGAGCTGATCGGCCTCGTGCTCGCCCGTCTCCGGGTGCGCCCCCGGCGGGCGGACCTTCGTGATCACGTCGGCCTCGTGGAACACATCGGCCGCCTTCGGCACGATACGCGCGCCCGCCTCGGCGTACGCCGCGTCCTCGAACCCGGCCGACGCGCCGGCCCCGCTCTCGAGGATGACCTCGAGGCCCATCTTCACGAGCCGCCCGACGGACGCCGGCGTCGCGGCCACGCGCCGCTCGCGCGGCTCGATCTCCTTCAGGACGCCGATGGAGACCTTCGCCTCGCCTCCGGCCTCCTTCGCCGAACCCCCAGGCTTTTGCGCCCCGCTCGCCGGCTCCGTAGGAAGCACGGCGATCGCACCCGCCTTCACTTCTTCAACCATTGCGGTGCGCAGTGTACGAGAAATCGTCCGCGCGGGGTAAACTCCGGGGGTGGTTGCCGTCGTTCGTGTCCTCGAAGAAGCCGGTCAGACGCTCGTGCTCCGTGATCTCGGCACGCATCATGAGCTCCTGCTCGGCCAAACTCCCATCCTTTCCAGCAAAGCCCTGGAAACCGAGCGGGCGTTCGGCGCCCTCGCCGGCTCTGCCCGGGACGACCGTTCGCCGCAGACGATCCTGATCGGCGGGCTCGGGTTCGGCGCGACGCTCGCCGCGGCACTCGCGGCCGTGGGCCCCGAGACGCGCGTGATCGTCGTGGAAAAACTCCGCGCCGTGGCGGAGATCGTGCGCGGCGAGCTCTCGCACGTGGCCCCAGGCGTGCTCGACGATCCGCGCGTCGAGCTCGTGCACGCCGACGTCGCCGAGGAGATCGGCCGTCGTTCGAACCTCGACGCCATCCTGCTCGACGTCGACAACGGCCCAGGCTGGGCGTCGTTCCGGACGAACGCACGCCTCTATACGCAGGCGGGCTTGGGCCTCGCCTTCAACGCGCTGCGTCCAGGCGGCGCCTACGCGGTGTGGAGCGGGTATCCCGCCGACGCCTTCCTCGCCGAGCTGCGCAAGGCGGGCTTTTCGCCTTCGATCGTCCCGCTCTACGAGCGCGGCGTCGTGCGCGCGCGGGCCTACGTGGGGCGGCGGCGGGGCTAACGGTCGCCCTCGCTTGGCGCGGGAGGCGACGGCGAAGGCTCCGGGGGCCTGCCTTTCGGCGCCACGCTTCGCGGCGCGGTCGTGGAGAAGGCGACGGCAGGCGCGGCGCTTGCGCTCGGCGTCGTCGTGACCGCCTTGCCGAGCTCCGTGCAGTGCCATGCACCGACGAGGATGTGCTCGCGCTGGCATTGCACCGACTTCGTCCCCGCGGGCGTCGATAACTGGAGCGTGTGCGCCCAGGGCGTTCGCTCCCACATCGTATATTGTGTTTGGCACGTCGCCGATTGGCCTTCGCAGGCGGTATGGCTCGCCAGACGGTCGACCTCGATGGTGGAGCCGAAGACGTTGACGAGACACATGACCGCGACGCCGATGCTCAGCGCGCCTGTGATGAGGTTGAACATAGCCCGGACGAACTCCGCGCCTGCGGAGTCGCCGCGCTGCGGAGCCGTGGATCGCGCTTCCGTCATGGGGAAGACGGTACACGGACAAACGGCAGATGAGAAGGGACAAACGGTTCGGCGCGCCGACAAACTGGCAGGCGCTGCGCTGGGGCTTTGCCCCAGGCCCCACCGGGGCTATCCGCCCCTGGACCCGGACCAGCGCAAGCGCTGGACCCGGGGTCGATGAACTGCGCATTGCGCAGTTCATCGAACAGGCCAGGTCAAGACCAACGACGACCCCGCCAGCCAAGACAGCAGCGCTGACGTCTCGACCCATGACGCCGACGGCGTGAGACGCACCTTCGCAGTCTTGCCACCGGCCTGTGGGAAGAACTGCGCATCGCGCAGTTCTTCCCCCTGAGGTCCAGGGCTTGCCCTGGTTCGGGTCGAGGGGCGAACAGCCCCCGCGGGGCCCGGGGCAGCGCCCCGGCGCGGCGGTTGGGGGCGGTGGCGGGGAGCGCCGCTCGCCGTATCACCGATCTCGGGATTGGAAGTGAACCTCGACGCGCTTCGCGCCGAGCGCCTTCGCCAGCGCTGAGAGCTGCTTCTCGGCTTGTGTTCGCGCGCGGCGCATCACGTCGGGCGTGCGTGCGGCGGCCTCGATTGCGCGTTGCGCTTGCCTGCGCGCGCTTGCTTCGAGTTGCTCGTTCCGCTTCGCGAGCAGGTCCGTCGACCGCGAGAACACGTATGTCCCGTCCTCGTCGAGCGTTGCGGAGAGCACCTCGGGCTCGGGCAGATCGATCCGCGCGGCGCCGGTCTTTGGATCGAACGAGACGTCCTCTTCGCGCATCTTGCCGAGATCCACGCCGACGACTGCGCGCCCGACGGCGACCAGGAGCAGCGCGTCTTTCGCCTCGACGAGCCCGAAGAATGCGCTTTGCCGGTCCGTCAGGTCGACGACCTTCTCCACGTGCACCTCGGCCGTCTCCAGCCGCGACACCTCGCGGATCGCGTGGAGCAGGGACGGCGTCGGCCGTTCCGTGATCACGTGATCCGGCTGGGACAGGAGCTTCGGCGCGAGCACGGCGAGCGCGCCGCCGAGCGTCGCGGCCACGAGGATCGTGATCCCGAGCCTCCACGCGCCGTGCAGCGATGCGACGAGCCGGGTCAGCGGAGAGGGGCGCTCGGACGAGGGGTCGGGCACGGCGCGAGTGTAGCAGCGGAGGGCGCCCCGCTCCATTTCGCAATGCGTCGCGAGCAACGCCTCCACTGGTCACGCAACATTCCATGGGAAGTGCACGCAATCCATCAGCGATTCGCGCGTTGACAGATCAGGACTTACGTTATTGAATAGACGCCGGCCCGTGGTTTCCTTTGTCCACGCGCCGATGCCGGCGGACCATGTGATGACGATCCTTCGCGATCGTCGAGGAGAGGAATGTCATGCGCACCATTGGAAACGTCGCGGCCCTTCGCCTCGGCCAGGCCGTTCTTTCGCTCGGGATCCTGCTGGGAGGCCGCGAAGCGCTGGCCAATACGTTGACGCAGAACAGCTCGTGGACGATCGACCGGGCGGGCACGACGGCAAAATATCGCGTCGTTGCATACGGCGACTCCATCTTCGCGGGCTACAATGGCAGTCTGTCGAACGTCGACAAGCGCGCCGCCACCTGGGTTCAGGGTGAATATCTCTCGAATAGCTGGAACAGCGACATCGAGGTCATCAGGCGCACGAAGTCGGGCGCGAAGGCCGACGACATCTACAACAACAAGATCGTCGCCGAGAAATCGCACATGCAGACGGCGAACACGCGCGTCGTGACGTTCGAGATGTGCGGCAACGACTTCTTGCAGGCGCGCGACAGCTTCGCCGATCAGTCCGGAACGTGTAGCTACGGCGTGCTCGACACGGCGCTGGCGAACTGTACCAAGTACCAGGAGCTCGCGATGCAGTTCATCAACGCGAACACGAACGCCGCGACGAAGAAGAAGATGATCATGAACCTCTACTACCCCGGCTACGACGCCGACAACGCCACGTCGAGCTGCACGGACGCGTCTTCGGGGCAGAAGGTCAACAAGCAAACCGCCATGTTCCCGCGCCTGGCGCGTAGCAATTACCGCGCATGCAAGCTCGCGGCGCAATACGGCTTCGACTGCGTCGACGCGTTCGCGGAGTACATGGGCGCCGACTACGATTCCAACGGCGATGGCAAAATCGACTCGGACGGGCTCCGCTACATCCCAGGCGAAACCGAGGACGCCTACGTGACGCGTATCACGAGCACGCTGCGCGGCACGATCCGGGACGCGAACAGCCATTTCGAGAACTCGGGGACGAGCTTCGACTACATCCTTTCCGACGACACGCACCCCTCGTACTCGGGCAGCACCCTTTATGTCGGCCTCTTCGGCGGTACGGGCTCCGGCTCGGGCGCGCCGGAGTATTCGGGCGCGCAGATCGTGGGCGGCAAGAACCCGGTCTGGAACCGGTACGGCCACGAGCGCGCTGGCTGGGCGCATTCGCTCTTCAACCCGCTCGCGCCCTGAGCGATCCATGACGAAACGACGCCCTGCCGAGCGCTCGCGTGGTGCCGGAAGGCGATCCGTCGACCGGGACGGCGTCGTCCTTGTCGAGCTCCGGCGGGGCGGTCTTCCCATGGGGCCGATCACCCTCGGCCTCGTCGCGGCGGGGATCGTCGCGTTTCTGTCGTGGAAATGGCAAGCGGAGACGCCGGCCGAAGTGGCTTCGGGCACGACAGCGAAACCGGGACAAACCACGGAGGTCCGCGCGCCTGCGCGTCCCAAGGGCGCGCCGACGCTCCGCTTGGCCACGCGAGCCGCCCCCGCGGCAGACGTCGCGCCGAATGCACGCGTGATCGGCGTCGAGGATCCGGACCCGGAAGGCGAGGATGTTCCGGATGAAGCTTCCGCTTCCGACGACCCTGCCGGAAATCCAGGAACCGCGTCGAAAACCAAGACGGGCATTCACGCGTTCCCCGCGCCCGGGACGAAACGTATCAAGCAAGGCCTCGTCGTCCCCGACGATTTTCCGCTGCCGCCCGGGTACGTGCGGCATTACCAGGCGACCGACAAGGGGCGGATGCTCGAACCCATTCTGCTCTACCACCCCGATTACGAGCTCGTCGACGCGAACGGCAAGGTGATTCCGATTCCGCCCGACCGTGTCGTCCCGCCGGACATGGCCCCGGAGGGGTTGCCCCTCGCTTCCCTGGAGGTCCCGGCGGACGCCTATGCGGACCGCGACGAACGTGGCCCCGCCTCGAATGCCGATCCCGGACAAACCGGCGTCGAGGAGGAAAAGCCCGCGGACGAAGAACCATGAGCACGCGCCCGCTCCCGAAGCGACTGCGCCGATTCTGGACCTCGAAGCGCCTCCGGGATCGGCTCCTCGTCCTCGCGCTCGGCGCATTCGCCTCGGCATACCTGCTTGGCGTTTGCAGCCGCACGGCGGGCTCGTCGTACCTCGCCTGTCTGGTCGCCTTCGTGCCCTGGCTCCTCACGCTGGAGCGCGCCGAGCGCCGCCGCGACGCGCTTTTTGCCGGCCTCGTGATGAGCGTCTTTTTCGTCGCGCTTGTTTTCCCCTGGTTCCCCGAAACGGCCGCCTCGTACGCGGCGACCTCGCCGAGCCTCGTCTGGCCTCTCTTTTTGCTCCTCGCGCCCGTGCTCGAACCGCAGTTCGTGGTGTTTGCCCTCGTGCGCCTCGCCGTGCGGCGCGCCGATCGTCCATACCCCGCGCTCCGGGCCGCGCTCGCGGCCGCGGCGGCGTACGTCGGTGTCGAGCTCGTGTTTCCCAAGCTCTTTTTCGATACCGTCGGGCTCGGCCTCCACCCGGCCGCGTCGTTGCGCCAGGGGGCCGAAATCGTCGGCGCGCACGGCCTCTCGTTCCTCTTGCTCCTCGTGAACGAGGGCCTCGCGCTCTCGATCGTGCGCCTCGTGCGGGCGCCGAAGGACCGCGGATTCGCTCATCCGGCTCTGCCGGCGGCGCTCGTGATCCTCGCTGTCCTCGCCGGCGTGGGGTATGGTCGAGCCCGGCGCGCGGCGCTCGCCGAGGCGAACACGAGGCCCGCGATCTTGGTCGGGGTTGTCCAGGCGAACATCACGAACTACGACAAGCTACGCGCCGAAAAGGGCGCCTTCGAGACCGTTCGCACGATCCTCGACACGCATTTCAAGCTCTCCGACGCGATTCGCGAACGGAAAAGCCTCGAGCTCCTCGTGTGGCCCGAGACCGTCTATCCGACGACGTTCGGCGCGCCGAAGAGCGAGGACGGCGCGGCCTTCGACGAGGAGATCGGCGCCTTCGTGGCGAAGACCGGCGTCCCGCTCGTGTTCGGGTCTTACGAGAGCGAAGGAGACGACGAGTACAACGCGGCGTTTTTCTTGACCAACGACGGGAATGGCAAGGTGCGGCGCGCTTCCTACCGCAAGCGCATGCTCTTTCCGTTCACCGAGTGGGTCCCGCCGATGCTCGATTCGCCCTCGCTGCGCAGCCTGATGCCCTGGGCGGGACACTGGAAACGAGGGCCGGGGCCGGCGGTCGTGCGAGTAGGTTCGTCCGGGCACGACGACGTCACCGCTTTGCCGCTCATCTGCTACGACGTCCTTTTCCCCGGGTTCGTCGCCGAGGCCGCGGCGAAGGGCGCGGATCTCATCGTCACGCTCTCGAACGACTCGTGGTTCCCGGACGGACGCGCCCCGAGGCTCCACCTCGTGTCCGCCGCATTCCGCAGCATCGAGACGCGTCTGCCCCAGGTGCGCGCCACGAACTCCGGCATTTCGGCGATCGTCTCCGCCGACGGGGAAATCCTCGCAAGGACGCGTTTCGACGAGGAGGAGACACTCGCCGCCGAGGTCCAGCTTGCCGCGCGCCTTGTGACGCCAATGATGGCGTTCGGGCACCTGCGCGCGCCTGCATTCCTCGCGCTCGCCGCGCTCCTCCTCGGGCACGCGTGGTGGTTCAGAGCAGGGCGGCGTAATCCTCGAGCGTCTCGACCGGAACGCCGTACCGAGCGGCGACGTCCTCGAGCCACGGGCCCCGCCGCAGCGCCTTGAGGAACGACGCCACGCGCTCGGCGACGTAAAACGACCCGCCGAGCGGGCCGCCGATGCCGACGATGGCCGTGAGCCACGGAATGTGCGCGCCCAGGAGTTCGAACTGGAGGTTCCGGAGCAGGAAATAACTCGCGACGCCGAGCCCCAGCCCGAGCAGGACGCAGGGCACGATCACGAGCTTGTGCAAAAGGCTCGCGCGTCGGGCGAGCTCCGACGCGGCTTCGGCTTCGGCCTCGGGCGTGTGAGGTCTCCCCGGCGAGGCGGTGCGGTATGTCGTCTCCAGCGTCCCAGCCATGCGTCCCCCGATTGTATCAGGGGTTCCCGGATCAGGCGAGGAGATGCGCGAGGACGTACGCGGGGATCAGGACGAAATACGCGACGTCCGCGACGATTTCGGCGGCGCGCCGCAGCCCCTTGGCGCGACGCGGGAGCAGGTACGTCGCGCCGAGCGCGAGCACCTCCACGACGAGCCGCACGAGCCCCCCGTACACGACGAGCGCGCCGAGCACACCCAGCCATCGGACGAAAAATGCGCCGAGGTACGGGCCGAGGCCAAAGAGATGATATTGCCCGAAGGCCCCGCCATACACGATGTACTGGTGCAGGCGGAAAAGGATGATCGCGAGGCCGAGCGGGATGAGCCCGTATTTCACCACGAAATAAGGCCACCGCCGCCGCCCGAGCGCGCGCCGCGCCTCGGCGAAACGAATGGCCGGGTGATCGAGCGCGGATTTTGCCGCGGGGAGTTTTTCGCCCAGGGCTTCGAGCAAGCTCGCGGGATCGGGGAGCACGAGGCGGCGCTGGAACGAGCGGTTCGAGCCGAGGACGAGCCGGAGGCCCGGACCGGGGATCGGCACGCGCCACGGACGGATGGCCTGGATGGCATCGAAGGGAATCTCGAATCGCTCGCGGCGTAACGTGAGCGCGAGCCGCGCGGGTCCGACCTCGGCTTTGCCTCGATGGTTTCGGCCGAGGAGCAGCGCGAGGAGAAGGGGGCCGCCGGAGAAAAAGGCGATGCCGAAAGCGACGGCGATCGGCGGCGCGGTCTTCGAGCCGGTCACGATATCGCGTACGATGTGCGCGGCGACGTAGAGGACGTTGAGGAGCGCGGCGAGGCGGAGCGCCACCGCCAATGTCCGCGTGGCCGGACCGTAGGCGTGGACGGTGAATGCATCTCGCCCAGGGGGGCTCGTCTCCGCGGCGGATTCGGGCGCGTCGGCCATGCGTGCACGATAGCACGCGATTCAGGCGATATCCTCCAGCTCGCGACCACGCGTCTCCGGCAATGTGAGGAGGATCAGGGCGAGGGCGATCACCGGGAAGACGACGGTGGAAGACACGGCCTTGCCCCATCCCACGGATTCGGCGGCGTACCCGACGACGACGGGCGTGACGACTTGCGCGGTGCGACCGAAAAGGTGGTTCGACCACCCGAAAGCGTCACTGCGCAGTTCCGTGGGAAAAAGCTCGGCGTTGTAAGCGGCGAGCACGGAGCCCGTCGCCGTGATGCCGCCCATCGCGAGCACGAGCGAGATCAGGACGAGCGCAGGGGCTCCGGCGAGATAACAGCCCACCGTGCCGGCCACGACCGAGAGGTAAATGACGATCGAGGCGCTGCGCCGGCCGATGACGTCGAGCAGCTTCGCGGAGAGGAATGCGAGCGGCAGCCCGGCGACGGCGGCGATCGAGATGTAAAGCCCGACGCGCCCCTCCGTGTACCCGCGTTCCCCCATCGCGTGCTCTTTCCAGAACATGATCGCGTTCGTGGTGCACGCGTACGTGAGCATCCAGATGGCCGCGAGCAGGAGCATCCGTTTTCGGTGGGGCGGGGAGAGGATCTGCGTGAACGGCCGCTTCGCGAGGCTCGTGCCCTCGACCTGTTCGGTGAAGCGGCGCGTCTCGCGCAGGGATCTGCGGGCGACGGCGAGCAGGAAGAGGGGCGCGGTGCCGAGCACGTAGATGCCTCGCCAGCCGAGGGGCGACTGGACCACGGCGGGCGTGATCCCCGCGCAGACGATGGCGCCGACGCCGGTCAGCGCATTGAGAACGCCGATGTAGAGGCCGCGGCGATCGGCGGGGAATTCCTCGGCGGCTACGACGAGAGAGAGGGCCCACTCGGCGATGAGGAAAAACCGCGCGGCGATCTGCGCGGCGCCGAAGGTGAACGGTCCGCGGGCGAGCGCGGTGAGCGCGGTGCAGAGGGCGTAGCCGAGGATCGTGACGGCGAGGACGCCGCGCCGCCCGGCGCGGTCGGCGTACCGGACGAGGCCGTAGGAGAGGATCGAGCCGGCGCAGATGGCCCCGACGAGCCAGCCGGCGTCGCTCGGCGAGAGGCCCATTTCGGCGCGGATCGCGGGCAGGAGCTGGGTGAGGGCGAAGGTGTCGAACCCCTCGAAGAAGCTCGCCACGCCGAGGAACACGAAGAGGCGGCGGTGGTATCGATCGTCGCTCATCCGGACCACTTTCGTGCGTATCAGGGAAACGAACCTTTCACAACGGCCGAACAACGGCCCTCCTGCGATCGGTTGCGAGCGGCTTCGGGCATGCCTCTTCGTCGCCGTGTTCGCCGGGTTCTATCTCTGG
Organism: Polyangium jinanense; assembly: GCF_028435365.1. The sequence continues at coordinate 73,828 of NZ_JAGTJJ010000048.1, forward strand.
ATGGGGCGGTCCTTCCGGTAAAACCTCCGCCGCGTCTGGTTCCATGGCGCCAAACCTGAGGTTCCAGGTCGCCAAACCATTTCGAACCTTCCCCGCTTGACGAGGCCTAGGATCTCGGCTAGGTGCGGCGTAGGGGTTCCCGAGAGACAAACATGCGATACCACGCAGACCTCCACGTCCATTCGAGGTACTCTCGCGCTACGAGTTCGGACTGTGACCTGTTTCACCTCGCCTGGTGGGCGAGGCGGAAGGGGATCACGGTCGTGGGCACGGGCGATTTCACGCATCCGGCCTGGATGGCGGAGCTCAAGCGGCAGCTCGTACCGGCCGAGCCGGGGCTTTTTCGGCTGCAGAGTGATGTCGAGCAGGCCGTTTCGGCGCGGCTCGAAGGGCCTTGCCGGGGGACCGTGCGGTTCATGCTCTCGGTCGAGATCTCGACCATTTACAAGAAAGGCGAGCGCGTCCGGAAGGTGCATCACCTCGTGTACGTGCCCGATTTCGAGGCGGCCGAGCGGTTCGTCGCGGCCCTCGCGCGCGTCGGCAACCTGAACGCCGACGGCCGGCCCATCCTCGGCCTCGACTCGCGGCACCTCCTCGAGATGGTGCTCGCGTCGAGCCCCGGGAGTTATCTCGTGCCGGCGCACATCTGGACGCCCTGGTTTTCCGTGCTCGGCTCGAAGGCTGGGTTCGACGCGGTGGAGGAGGCTTACGGGGATCTCGCCCCGCACGTCTTCGCGCTGGAGACCGGTTTGTCCTCGGATCCGGCGATGAACTGGCGGCTCTCCGGGCTCGACCGTTACCGCCTCGTGTCGAGCTCGGACGCGCACTCGCCGCCGAAGCTCGGGCGCGAGACCACGGTTTTCGACGGTCCCATCGATTATTTCTCGCTCCGCCACGCCCTGGAGACGGGCGAGGGGTTCGTCGGGACGATGGAGTTTTTCCCCGAGGAGGGCAAATACCACCTCGACGGGCACCGGGCGTGCGGCGTGCGCCTCGAACCCTCGGAGACGCTCGCCCGCGGCGAGATGTGCCCGACCTGCGGGCGCCCCGTGACGGTGGGCGTGCTCCATCGCGTCGAGACGCTCGCCGACCGCGACGAAGGATACAGGCCGGAGAATCCCCCCGATTTTCGGAGCGTCGTCCCGCTGCCGGAGGTCCTCGCCGAGCTCGCATCCGTGGGGCCGTCGAGCCAGGTGGTGGAGCAGAGTTATCGGGGGCTGCTGTCCCGGCTCGGGCCGGAGCTCTTCATTCTGCAAGAGGCGCCGCTCGAAGACATCACGCGGGCGGGTTCGTCGCTCCTCTCGGAGGGAATCGCGCGGATGCGCGAGGGGCGCGTGATCCGCGAGGCCGGATATGACGGCCTCTACGGGACAATCCGGCTCTTTTCGCCGGACGAGATCAAGCGCCGCCTCGTGGTCGCGCCCCTCTTCGAGGACGAGCCGAGCCCGACGCCGGCGCCGAAGAAATCAGCGCGCTCCGCGGAAAAGCCCGGCCGCAAGAAAAAAGCCACGACGGAGGAGGAGCCGGAGGTCACGCTGTTTGCGCCGCGCGTCGAGTCGAATGCGGCGCCGGAAACGCCCCCGTCCTTGCTCGACGGCCTCGATCCCGATCAACGCGCGGCGGCCGAGGTCGTGCGGGGGCCATTGCTCGTCGTCGCGGGTCCGGGCACGGGCAAGACACGCACGCTCACGCATCGCATCGCGCACCTCGTCCACGATCAAGGCGTCCCACCCGAGCGGATCCTGGCCATCACGTTCACGCGCCGCGCCGCGGACGAGATGCGCGAGCGGCTCGTGGTGCTCCTCGGCGAAGCGGGAGAGCGCGTGCCGGCGATGACGTTCCACGCGCTCGGGCTCTTGATCCTGCGTGATCATGGCGACCGCGCGGAGATCGGCATTGCGGGGGAGCGGGAGCGGGTCGGCCTCGTCGCCGAGGCGCTTTCCGTGACCGAACGCAAAGCGACGCAGCTCTGCACGGCGATCTCGCGGTGGAAGCGGCGCGTGGCGCGGCGGGCCGAGGCATTGCAACGGTTTCCGGAAGAGTATTCCCCGGGGACCGATCTCGACCGTGCGTGGACCGCGTACGAGGAGGGGCTCGCCGCGCGGAACCTCGTCGATTTCGACGACCTCGTCACGCTCGCGGTCGAGCTTCTCGAATCCCGCCCCGACGTGCTCGCGGCCTTGCGCGAGCGTTTCGTGCACGTCTCGGTCGACGAGTTCCAGGACGTGGACGAACGGCAATACCGCCTCCTGCTCCTCCTCGCGGGCGAGGCGCAAAACGTCTGCGCGATCGGCGATCCGGATCAGGCCATTTATGGGTTCCGCGGCTCGGACGTCTCGTTCTTTTTTCGATTCCGGGAGGATTACCCCGCGGCGAGCGTGGTGCGCCTTGGGAAAAACTATCGTTCGACGCGCACGATCGTCGACGCCGCGCTCGGCGTCATCGCGCCCTCGCCGACGGTCGGCGAGCGCGTGCTCCGCCCGCTCATCGAGGATCGGAGCCGCATCGTGATCCACGAGGCGCGGACCGAGCGCGCCGAGGCCGAGTGGGTCGTGCACGTGATCGAGCGCCTCGTCGGCGGTACCTCGCTCTTTTCGATGGATTCGGGTCGTGTCGAATCCACGGAAGGGGAGGGGAGCCACGCCTTCGGCGACGTGGCGATCCTGTATCGCACCGACGCGCAGGCACACGCACTCGTCGAGGCGTTGAGGCGCTCGGGGATGCCATTCCAGCGGCGCACGCACGATCGGGTGCTGGAGCGGGCGGCGGCGATGGCAATCGTGCGGTCGTTCGTCGCGACATACACGCAGGGCACGCCGCTCGCGCCTTCGCTGGAGTCCGCGGCGGCGCGCGTGCGGGAGGAGATCGCGGCGCCGCAGGAGCCCGAGGACGCAGCCTCGAAGACGCCGGGGGAGGGCGAGGAGGCGCCGTCGTTCCGAGAGGCGGACGTCGACGCGGCGCTCGCGGTGCTGCTCGTCATTGCGGCGCGGTCGGGGGAAGACGCGGAGCGATTCCGCTTGGAGGTGGCGCTCGAGGTGGAGGTGGACACGTGGGATCCGCGGGCGGATCGGATCTCGCTGCTCACGCTGCACGCCTCGAAGGGGCTCGAGTTTCGGGTGGTGCTCGTCGTGGGCTGCGAGGACGGTCTCTTGCCATTACGATTCAAAGGTCGCGAGGAAGAGGCCGACGTGGCCGAGGAGCGCAGGCTCTTTTACGTGGGCATGACGCGCGCGCGTGAACGCCTGTTCCTTTCCTACGCGCGTGAACGCGTGCGTCACGGCAAACCCGCGGCGACGGAGGCCTCGCCGTTCCTGCGCGAGATCGAGGAGCGGCTCCTCACCGAGGAGAGGGCCGATCTGCCGAAGAAGGGGCCGGATCCGCGGAGGAAGCAGCTCACGTTGTTTTGATGGGGTGCTGAGGATGGGTCTCTTCTTGGGGCCGCCGTGCCGGGGCGCTGCCCCGGACCCCGCGGGGGCTATCCGCCCCTCGACCCGGACCAGGGCAAGCCCTGGACCGTTCGTGGAAGAACTGCGCGATGCGCAGTTCTTCCAACAGGCCGGTGGCAAGACCAGGAAGGTGCGTTGCACGCTGGCGACGGGCAGGGTCGTCGTTGGTCTTGACCTGGCCTGTTCGATGAACTGCGCATCGCGCAGTTCATCGACCCCGAGTCCAGCGCTTGCGTAGGCCCCGGGTCCAGGGGCGGATAGCCCCGGTGGGGCCTGGGGCAAAGCCCCAGCGCAGCGCCTTCCGTGGACAAACCAATTCTGCCGGCAACGGAGCCACATGGGCTCTCGTCAGCGGAACGCGGGCACAACCTCGGTGAAAGAACTTGACAGATCGAGCTTGGCTTGGTTGACCTCACGCCAGGGATCGCGGCCATAAAGCCAAGTGCCAGCCGGGCTATCGGACGGAAGGCGACCGCCCGTGCCGGCGCCGCGACGACATGCTCCGTCTTCGCGACGGCAAAACGTCGTGATTGAAGCGAGGTGCACCCATGTTCGCGGCTGGACCGCTCGACCAATTTCCGCTCTGGATGCTCTTGGGGGGCACGATCGTGACCCTCCTGCTCGCCGTCGAGGGCGGCTATCGGCTGGGAACGTACCGGCTGCGTCGATCCGAGCAGGAGCACGGGGCCCACGTGCTCGCTCTGGTCACGACCACGATGGGCTTGCTGGCGCTCGTCCTGGCATTCACGTTCAATCTCGCAGCGAACCGCTTCGAGGCCAGGAAACAGATCGTCGTGGACGAGGCCAATACCATCGAGACGACCTACCTGCGCGCCGGCCTGCTCCCCGGCGACCGCGGCGCGAAGGTCCGCGAGATGCTGCGTGAATACGTGGACGTGCGTCTGGAGGCGGTGAGGCTCGGAAACGTCGAGCACGCATTGCGGCGCTCGGAGGAGCTGCACCGGGAGCTGTGGAAAGAGGCGGAGTCCGTCGGACGAGACCAACCCGAGTCGACCGTCGTGGGGCTCTTCATCCAGTCGCTGAACAGGACGATCGAGCTCCACGCGATGCGCGTCAAGGTCGCCGTTCGGGGCGGTATTCCAGACGCCCTGTGGGCGGCGCTCTACCTGATCGCGATCCTGAACCTTTTGGCCGTGGGTTATCACGCCGGTCTGGTCAAGACGCCCCGGTCCCCCACGCTCGCGACGGTGGTCATGAGCCTCTCGGTCGTCCTGATGTTGACTGCCGACCTCGACCACCCGCAGGAGGGCGCTATGAAGGTGAGCCAGCAGGCGATGATCGATGTGCGGCGCACGATGGGCCCTTGAGCATCGCGCGTGTGTCGGACGGACCGGCGAGGATCGGAACGGCGCGTCCCGTCCGGCCGTGGGAGGAGCGCCGAGGGAGGGACGGATGACGGAGATCGCCACCATCGATAGATCATCAATCGAGGGATCCGTAACGGGTATGGGGGAGTGGGCGATGCCGCACCTCTCCGCCGAGGAGCGCGCGGCGCGCGGCAAGGCAACGCGCGCGGAGATTCCACGCGCCGCCCACGCGACCTGGGAGGCGCCGCCCCACCGGCCCGATCCAATCGCGCTTTTGGAGGAGCAAGTAAAGACCCGCGTGCCCGAGCTCGTGCCGATCCGCTACGGCCGGATGCTGGTCTCGCCGTTCACGTTTTACCGCGGCGCCGCGTACATCATGGCCTCCGATCTGGCCACCGCCCCGCGCTCGGCCCTGAGGGTACAGCTCTGCGGCGACGCACACCTCTCGAACTTCGGGGTCTTCGGTTCCCCCGAGCGGCGCATGATGTTCGACATCAACGATTTCGACGAGACGCTGCCGGGACCGTGGGACTGGGATGTGAAGCGGCTGGCCGCGAGCCTGGAGCTCGCCGGGCGCGACAACGGTTTGTCGAAGTCGGCGCGCTCGGACATCGTCCAGACGACCGTTCGCGAATACCGCGAGGCCATGCGGAATTTCGGACAGCTCGGCAACCTCGACGTCTGGTACGCGAGCCTCGACACCGAGCAGGTGTTCCACCAGTTCGGCTCGCGGGTAGGTCACAAGCGTCTGCACGTCACCGAGCACAACCTCGCGAAGGCTCGGACGAAGGACAGCATTCATGCCTACGAGAAGCTGACGCACGAGGTCGGCGGCCGGCGGCGAATCATCAGCGATCCTCCCTTGATCGTCCCGATGGATGAGTTCCTGAAGGGCCCGGCCCGCGAGCAGCTCGAGCAGCAGGTGCGCGAGCTCCTGCGCGGCTACCGCTCGACCCTCGAGGCCGATCGGCGGCACCTGCTGGAGGAGTACGACTTCGCGGACATGGCCCACAAGGTCGTCGGGGTCGGGAGTGTCGGCGCGCGCGCCTGGATCCTTTTGCTTCTCGGCCGTGACAACAAGGACCCGCTTTTCCTGCAAGCGAAGGAGGCGCATGCGTCGGCCCTCGAGCCGTTCCTCGGCAAGAGCGGATACCCCAACAGCGGCCAGCGCGTGGTGGTGGGCCAGCGGCTGATGCAGGCCGCGAGCGACATCTTCCTCGGCTGGCAGCGCGTGAAGGGCACAGGCGGGATCGAGCGCGACTTCTACGTGCGCCAGCTACGCGACTGGAAGTTCTCGGTGGACATCGCCTCGCTGGATCGGGCCGCATTGACGACGTACGGCAGTCTCTGCGGTTGGACCCTGGCGCGTGCGCATGCGCGCTCGGGCGATCGGATCGCGATCGCGGCCTACCTCGGGAAGGGGGACTCCTTCGACAAGGCGACCGCCGCATTCGCGAGCGCCTACGCCGACCAGACGGAGCGCGACCACCAAGCGCTGGTGGCCGCGGTGAAGAACGGGCGCATCCAGGCCGAGACCGGGGTCTGAGCTCGTCATTCCAATCCGTCGAGCGCCCTCGGCTGGGAGGACGGAGGCGCGGGCCGTCCCTTTCCAAATCCAGAGCATCGTGGTAGACGTGCCGTTGCTCTACGGGGGGGAAAGGATCGAAACATGGCCGCGCGTGCTCTCATCATCGTCGATATCCAGAATGATTATTTCCCTGGAGGGAAGTGGACGCTCAGCGGGGCCGATGCCGCCGCCGACAATGCGGCTCGACTGCTCGCCGCTGCCCGCAGCAAGGGCGACCTCGTCGTCCACATTCGCCACGAATTCCCGAGCGCCGACGCCCCCTTCTTCGCCCCCGGCTCGGAAGGCGCGCAGATTCACCCGAAGGTGCTCAATCGGGACGATGAGCATGTCGTGGTGAAGCACCAGATCAATTCGTTCCGGGACACCGACCTCAAGGCGGTGCTCGACCGCCATGGCATCACCGAGGTCGTGATCTGCGGCAGCATGAGCCACATGTGCATCGATGCCGTGACGCGCGCGGCCGCCGACTTCGGCTACGCCGTCACGGTCATTCACGACGCCTGCGCCTCGCGTGATCTGGAGTTCAACGGCGTGCGGGTCCCCGCAGCGCACGCCCACGCGGCGTTCATGGCGGCGCTCGGGTTCGCCTATGCGAAGATGCGATCGACCAACGAGTTCCTCGGCGCGGCCGGGAGCGCGTAGGCGGAATCACTCACGGGTGTAGTACGCCACCGAATCCGCTTCGGGGATCGATACCGTCACCCCGCGCACCTTGCCCCAGGCGTCGCGGCGGAAATCGAATACGTACATGTAGAGGCCGGCCTGCACGAACTGCGCCGGCCCCAGCGGCAGCAGCGGCATCGGCTTGTCCTGGCCCGGCACCGCGAGCTCGATCGCGTCGCCAGCAATCCGCACCTGGATGGAGTCGTGTTCGAAGCTGTCGGCCAAAGCGCGGCGCAGGTCCATCGGCACGGCAGCGTCGAGCCGGTAGCGGCCCGCGTAGTCCGGCGACGGCGGCACACGCAGCGACACGGTGCGCAGCGGCGGATGCGCGCCCAGGCCGATCGCGTCGGCGAGCGCGTTGCGAATCTCGACGGCCAGTTGGCCGCCTTTGCTGCCGTTGGTCAGGATCACATAGCCGTCGCCCGTTTCCGGATAACCTTCCATGAAGGCCAGGTAGCTATCGTTGGCGCCCATGTGGAAGAAATGTCGGCCCACGCCGGTGCCGCCCAGGCGCGGCCCCAGGCCGAACACGCTCGGCGATACCTCGGTCATCATTGCCGTCGCCAGGGGCTGCGGCAGGAAGTCGGCGCGTCCCTGGTAGCTCTTGATCAAGCCGCATACGAACCGCCCCAGATCGTACGCGCTGGTCCACAAGCCAGACGCCCCGGTCTCGGCGAAACTTTGAAAGCCACGCGGCAACGCAGTCCGTGCGCCATTGCCGTCGTGCGCCTTGGCAATGTTGCCGCGCTCGGCCGACAGCGGGCTCTCGAAGGTGCTTCGCCGCATGCCGAGCGGCACGAACACCTGCTCCTCGGCCAGCTGCCGCAGCGATTTGCCCGTCGCGTCCTCGAGCGCCACCTCCTCCACCGTGACGCCGCCGCCCGAGTAATCGTTGAGCAGCCCCGACGTGTGTTCGAACCGCACCGCCTGGCCCTTGGCCGGCTTCTGCCCGTCGAGCACCTGCACCAGGGTCGGCAGCGGTTCGCCGGGCTGGTAATCCGCGAATCCGTGCACGCCCAGCCCCGAAGTATGCGACATCAGCATGCGCAGGCTCACCTGCGGCTTCGGCATCTCGGCCGAGGTCGGTAGCTTCCAGCGCTTCAGGTAATCGTCGACGTTGCGGTCCAGATCCAGCTGCCCCTGCGCGACCAACCGCAGCGTCGTCGCCGCCGTCACCACTTTGCTGATCGACCCGACCGAGAACAGCGTATCGCCATCGACCTTGTCCTGTGTGCCGCTCTCGCGCACGCCATAACCGACCGCCTGCACCACCTCGCCATTCCTCAGGACCGCGACGGCCACCCCGGGCACATTGTAGTGACGCATGCGCTCGGCCAAGGACCAGCGCGGCATGGCATCGTCCCGCGCGATCACGTTGGGGCGCAGTCCCTGGTCGAGGGCAACGAGCAGATTGGGCGCGGCCGGCGTCTGCGTTCGAGCGGGATCGGTCTTCGGCACCGTGGGTGCGGTGTCGCCGGGCGCCGTGGCTTCCTTCTGGTTCATGCCGCCGCACGCGGGCATGGCCAGAAGAGCACAGGCGCACGCCACATGGATTGCCGAGCGGTTCCACATGATGGTCAGGCCTCTGTCGGTCGTGAGCGTTTCCGAGGCGCTTGGTCGAGTGGGAATGCGCGCCTGCTGTTTGGCCAAATTCGGAAGATGGGGTTGAGAGCCTCGTATGCCACGCGCCTTGCACGCGTGCAAATCGCCCGATGGCAGCTGCTCGGTGGGTGTTCCACGCGTGCAAGGTGCTCCAAACGACCTGCGCCGAGTGCCTTGCACGGGTTCAAGGGACGTCGAGCACGCGGCGCGGGAGCACTTGCGCGCGTCCGAGCGTCGCCCTGACGTGTTCCTTTCGGCGTTTGCATCGACGCGAGGGCGCGGATCACGGCGTCACAGCCGCGTTTGCGCCAGTGCATCCCGCGCTGTGCACGTGTACCGGGCGCCTTCGCGCCGGTGCAAGGACGACCGCGCAGGCGCTCGCGCTCGATTTGCATGGGCGCAGCCGCGGGCGTCGCTTCTCCCCCCACCTCACGAGAGCAAGAATCAGTCGGACAGAAAAAGTTCCGCCGCAGCGTCGAACAGCCCGCGCGGTGCTCACGACCCGCACCCACGAAACCCACGTGCCCCGAGCACTCCTGCTTCCCCGGCGCGTGTCCCCTTCCAGGAGGAGCCTCGATGCAATCGCCCATGCGGAACACCCCCGTCTCGAAGTGCCTCGATCTCGCCAGCCACTCCGTGTGCATGTTCGGCAAGTTCTCTTCCCATCCCGCATTCGTCGCGCTCGAAGAAAAGATGAGCGCAGGAGCCGCCGAGCTCGCGGCAGCGCAGGCGGAGTACGAGAAGGCCGTCAAGGCCATTCTCCCCAGGCGCGTCGACATCAAATACGAGAACTACCTCTCCGATCGGCGCATCCGGCTCTCGCAGCAAAAGATCGAGATCGCCGACAGCAAGCGAAACGGGCGAATCGCAAGCCTGGTCTTCCCAGAGGGATCCGCCCCGATCACCCGGCTCGTCGGCCCCTCGCAGGTCGAGGCCATGATCAATCTCGAAGGGCGGCTCGCCGCCGCCCAATCGTTGTGGTCGGAAGCCGAGGCCGAGAAGGTCGAGATCAGCGCATTCCGGCAGCGTTATCAGGCCGCCCTGGAGAACCGTCAGAACGCCGTCCAAAAGGCACGAGATCTCCGCGCAGCTCGGAACGCAGCGAAGGACAAGTTCCTCACGATGTACGCCGAGGTGATGGCCCGCGTCCAGGCCGAGCTTCCGCGGGACAAGGTCACGCAAGAGCTCTTTTTCGACGAGGTTCGCACGAGGTCCGCCCTCGCAATCGCAGACACAGACGAAGGCGACGAAGCCAGCAGCGAAACGACCGAAGGTCAGGCACAGGGCGCCTGACGCAGCTCCTGCAGCGGAGCATGGGTCTCATCTGGGAGGCGCTGCGCTGGGGCTTTGCCCCAGGCCCCAGCAGGGGCTGTCCGCCCCTGCACCCGGACCAGCGCAAGCGCTGGACCCGGGGTCGATGAACTGCGCGATGCGCAGTTCATCGAACAGGTCGAGGCAAGACCAGCGACGATCCTGCCAATCAAGACAGCCGCGCTGCCTTTTCGACTGGCAACGCGGTTCCACGGGCCTGTTGGAAGAACTGCGCACCGCGCAGTTCTTCCACCACGAGTCCAGGGCTTGCCCTGGTTCGGGTCGAGGGGCGAACAGCCCCCGCGGGGTCCGGGGCGGCGCCCCGGCGAAGCGCCTCCCGTCTAGACGGCGGCCCCCGCCGGCTGGAGGAGCCGATCGCGCATCTTGAACACCTCGCTCGCCGCGACCAGGTCGCCGCCCTCGCGGAATGCCTCGGCGGCGCGCTCGTAGAAGACCGCGGCCTCGCGTGGCAAGAAGACGCTGCGGGACGACGTCGCCGCATCCATCAGCTTTCGACCTGCCATGCACGGTTCGCCTGCGCCGCGCCACTGCTCGGCCACGAGGGCAGGGTCTCCGCCCAGCGCTTCGAGTGCCACTGCCAGCCGGCGGCGCAGCAGCACCTCGACGGGGCGCGGGAGCGTCGCGAGGACGGTTTCCCCGATGAGATCGTGGCTGAAGCCCATGCCATGCACGACGTGCGCGGCCGTGAGCTCTGCCCAGCAAGCGGCGGTGGCAGCGGCGCTGGCCTCGAGCGCGGCTGACGCGCTCGCGAGCGTGAAGTTCGAGCCGAGCAGCGCGAGCACGCGCGCCATCTGCAACGCCGGCTCCGACAGGCGCGAGAGCGTGCGTTCGAGGACCACGCCGATACGGCCGGGGGGCATGCGCGCGACTTCGGCGCGCGAGAGCGTACCCGACGCGATCACGTGCTTCACGGTCTCGAGCACGAAGAGCGGGTTGCCGCCCGCGTAGCTCGTGATCGCGTCGGCCATGTCGGCGATGCCGGGCACGTCGAGGCTCCCGAGAAGCTGCCGCACGCCGGCCGGGGGGAGCGGATCGAGCTCGATGTGGATCCCCAGGCCAAAGGCCACACCCTCGCGGATGGCCGCCATGATCGCCTCGGGCAATTCGCCCGCGCGATAGCAGAGCACGGCGCGAAGCTTCACCGTCGGGTCCTGGAACAACTGCTCCATCACGTACTGCCCGGCCTCCGCGGTCGCGGCGTCCACGAACTGGATATCGTCGAAGCCGAACGCGTCGTAGCCTTCGCGCGCCGCGAGGCGATGCGCTTCGACCTTGGCCTGGAGCATGCGTAACTTGTCCGCCTCGCTCTCCATTGGCCCCGGCGCCTGCCCCAGCCCCGGCACGATCCGCGCGAGCTCGGCGCGCGCCCAGGGAGCGAGCTTCGCCGCGTCGATCTTCACCATCATTTCGCTGTACACACGCGCGTGCGTCCCGTAGGGCACGGCGCGATCGCCGGGGCGGGCCGTGAAGAAGAACGGCCTTGCCACCGCGTTGAGGAAATCGTGCATGAGACGGCTCTTCCCGATGCCGGGCGGACCGCCGATGATGATGGCTTGGCCGGCGGCCCAAGCCGCCTCCATGCGCGCCCACACCTCCTCGCGGCCCACGAGCTCCGGAGGCCGGAGAACGGAGAGGGGGATCGCTCTCGCGGGCGGCGCGGACCTCGGCCCTCGTTGCTCGGCGGATCGCGCGATCTCGCGGGCGAGCTCGGTCGTGGCGCGCGAAGGCTCGATGCCGAGGTCCCGTCCGAGCATCGTGCGTAGGCGCTGGAAGGCCGCGAGCGCTTCGCCACGATCTCCCGCGGCATAAAGCAGGCGCATTCGCTGCCGGTGCGCGTCCTCCGAACACGGTTCGAGCTCCACGGCGCGCGCCGCGAGCGCGAGCGCGTCGGTGAGACGACCGCTTCGCTCGTGCTCGTCGATCGCGGCGGCGATCGCCTGACGTCGTGCGGCGTCCACGTTCGCTCGCGCGCTGTGCAGCCACTCGTCGAACAGCGGTGCGTCGTCGAACTCGAGCTGACCGAGCAGCCGGCCCAACGGCAGCTCGGTGGCGCGCGCTGCGAGCTCCGTGCGGCGCGCGCCTCGCAGCGCGCTCACGTCCGCGTCCACGGAGGCCGCCAGAGCCAGCGGATCGGCGCCGCTCACGAGCACGTCGCCGGTCGCCATCTTCAGCCGCCGGAGGAGTTGCCGCAGGTTGGCCCGCGCCGTCGCCTCGGGCGAGTCGGACCACAACAGCCCGGCGAGCTTGGACTTCGGCGTCTCCCCCTCGACCGCCAGGTAGGCAAGGAGCCCGAACGCCTTCTTTTCGAGCCTTGCCGGACCGCAGGGGCCGACGAGGCGGACCTCTCCCAGCACGAAGAGACGCCAGTCCATGATCACTTTTGTGGAGCTGCCCTGAGAGTGCACGTGGCGCGGTCACCTGGGATGCCTCCAGCGCGTCGCGCGACGGGAGGCGGGGGCGATTAAGGATGCGGTGCCGAGTCTAGCCCTACCTTTGGTCAGGCCGCTACCATCGAGCAGCAACCGGCGATGCGGGTCGGTGTCGGGCGAGCGGCTCGTGATCACGCTGCGCGCTCCCGTGAGGAACCGAGCCATCGGCGCGGAAGCGCGACGAAAATCTGCTTGCCGTCTCCTGTCACGCTTCAGTCACGCCCCCGCTCCCAAACTCCCGTTCGACTTGGCCAGCCGAGACCTACGACGTCGCGACGCATGGCCTATCGGGGAGCTTGCACGTATGAAACCGCACATCGATTCCAAGCGTTCCTTCTCGGTGCTCTCGGCCATCTTCGGGACGGCTCGCAAATCGGTCGCGCCTTCGGATGGCATCGAGGGCGGGGATCCGCAGCGCGCGACGGGACCCGTCGGCTCGAGTTCTCCCGGTCCCCGGAGGGGCTCGCACCGGGGCGTGCTCGGCGTCGCGGCGGCCTTGGTCGCGGGTGCGCTTGTCGCCGGCGCGTGCGGCGCTACGCCCGAAGACGCTCCGCTCGAAGACGAAAACGTCGACTCGTACAGCGCTGCCGCCACCTGCGAGACGTGCGAACCGCCGCCCGGCGACCCCGACCCGTGCGTGCCCAACTGTACGGGCAAGGTGTGCGGGGCGTCCAACGGCTGCGGCGGCAAGTGCAGCGCCGGCTCCTGCCCGGCGGGCACGACCTGCGGCGGCGGCGGCGTGTACGCCCAGTGTGGGTGTACGCCCCAGTGTTCGGGCAAGGCGTGCGGGGCGCCCGACGGCTGCGGCGGCATCTGCACCGGCGGCTCGTGCCCCTATGGGCAGGCGTGCGGCGCGGCGGGCGTGCCGGGCCAGTGCGCGACGCTGCCGATTGGGCAGGGAGTCGAGTGCTACGTGTTCAACGACGGCTACACCGACATGGTCGGGCCGTCGCAGGCGATTTACCTTGCGAGCGGCTCGGGCCAGGCGTGCGTGCCCGATGGCACCCCGGGCGGCACCTGCCGCAAGTGGTTCGGCCGCTGCCAAACCACCGACCCGAGCCACACGCCGGTGCTCTTCCGGGTCTTCAACGACGGCGGGGCCGACATGGCGGGCCCGTCGGACGCGGTGTTCTCGCCGGGGGGCAACCAGGCGTGCGTGCCGGGCAACGGCGCCGCGGGCGTGTGCCGGCGCTGGTTTGGCGAGGCGACGCTGCCCGACGGACGCTCGGTCGAGTGCCGGCTGTCCGATGACGGCGGCGTGCAGAAGACGAAGTTCACGGAAGGCGCGATTTACAACCGTGGCTACGGGAAGGTGTGCTTCCCCAACGACACGCAGTACGGCCTGTGCCGCAAGTGGTTCGGCGAGTGCATGGTGGTCGGCTGCGGCGACGGCGCGTGCAACGAGGGCGAGACGCCGTCGAGCTGCCCGTCCGACTGCAATTGCGGCGACGGGGTCTGCAATGGCTCCGAGTGGTGTGGCAATTGCTCGCAAGATTGCGGCGGTTGCTGCGGCAACGGCGTCTGCAATGGCAGCGTCGGCGAGACGTGCGCCTCGTGCCAGCAAGACTGCGGCTCGTGCTGCGGCAACGGCGTCTGCGACAACAACGAGAGCTGCCAATCTTGCGCGAAAGACTGCGGCGAATGCCCCCCGCAGACGTGCTCGGGGCAGACGGCCGGGTCGCAGTCGCAGTACTTCTCCGTGGGTATCGAAAACTACTACGGCTGCCTGCTCGGGAGCGCCGTGTACTTGGCCAACTCGCTGAGCGAGGCCATGCAATGCGGGCAGGCGGCCTACCCCGGCTACACCATCGCCACGGGCACGGTCGGCACGTACGTCTATCACACCGGCAACGTCAATGGCTGCGCCGACGTCACGTTCGCCGCGCTGTCGTCGTCGAAGGCGGCCACGTGCGCCAACGCGAATGGCTACCCGTACGCAGGCCCCTGCCCCTGAAGCGCCGGTAGGGCGCCCGCAGTGACTTGTGGGGGAGCCGAGGCAACCGCGACCTCGGCCTTCCCCACTCCGTTCGGCAATCGACAGAATGAGGTGGCTCTCATGTGGAAACTAGCTTCTCGAGCGTCTTTGTTGGCCTTCACCATCCTTGCGACGGTCCATTGCGGATCGGGAAATGAGAACCCCACCGGCGGCACAGGCGCCGCCGGCGGTACCGGAGGCACCGGCGGCACCGGCAGCACAGGCGGGAACGGCGGCACCGGCGGCACCGGTGCCACCGGAGGCAACGGCGGCACCGGAGGCACCGGCGGCGGCGAATGCATGACCACCGACAAGGCCATTCGGTTTGGCAAGCTCGTCAATCCCGAGGATGGCTCGGTCATCGACAACGCGATCGTCGTGACCCACGAAGATCGGATCAGCTACGTCGGCACGGATGAAAAGCAGATTCCGTGCGGAGCCAGTGTCATCGACTGGACGGCGTACACCGGGCTCCCCGGGCTCGTCGATGCACATGTCCACTTCTCCTACCAGACAGACCAGGAGCCGGGCACGCTCCCCTGGAGCCGCGTGACCTGGCTGGTCAACAATGACCCCTACAAGTACATGGACCTGGCCCGCGGCGCCGCTCTGGCGACGCTCAAGACCGGCGTCACCACCACGATCGACAAGGGAGGCCGCGACTTTCTCCTGATGAACCTGCGCGACGAGATCAAAGCCGGCAAGACGCCGGGACCGCGTGTGTTCACCGCGATGGGCGGGATCAGCAATTACAAGTACCCGAACTCGGTCCCCGCCCAGGAACTGAAGGCCTGGGTGCAGTTGCTGGTGCTGCGCGGCGCCGATATCGTGAAAGTATGGGCCGACAAGTGCACCGACCAGACGCTCGAGTGCTCGCCGACGTTCACGTACGACGAGCTCAAGCTGCTGGTCGACACGGCACACGAGGAGGGTTTGCCCATCGCGATCCACGCATACCACCAGGACACGGCCAAGCTCGCCATCATGGCCGGCCCGGACTCGATCGAGCACCCGGAGGGCCTCGACACGGTGGACTGCGGCAACATGATCGACAGGGGGACGATCTACGTACCGACCATCGATCACAACCGATATTACAAGGACAACCTCGCGTTCTTCGGCTACGCCCCCGACCTGGAGCAGAAGTTCGAGGCGTACATCCAGGACAACCTCGCGAGCGCGACCCAGGCGCACCTGGTGGGCGTGAAGATGGCGATGGGCTCGGACGCCGTGTTCACCGGATTCGGTGAAAATACGAAGGAGCTCGCCTGGTTCGTGCAGGCCGGGATGACCCCGCTCGAGGCGCTCCGTGCCGCCACCATCCATGGAGCCGAGAGCATCGGCGCGCAGAACGAGATCGGAAAGGTCGCAGTGGGCTACTACGCCGACATCATCGCAGTCGAGGGCGACCCCCTGGCGGACATCAACGTCGTCATCAACGGGGTCCGCAAGGTGATGATGGGCGGGCGAGTCGCGGAGTTCTGACGAGGCCTGTGCATGGGGCCGCCGCGCCGGGGCGCCGCCCCGGACCCCGCGGGGGCTGTTCGCCCCTCGACCCGAACCAGGGCAAGCCCTGGACCTTTGGTGGAAGAACTGCGCTCCGCGCAGTTC
>NZ_JAGTJJ010000049.1 GCF_028435365.1 Polyangium jinanense
CGCTGGGAGCCCACGCCCTATCAGCACCGCGAGCAGGAGCCGCTGCTCGACCTCCTCCACGGTTCCTTCAGCTGGATGCTCATGCCGATCGCGTGAACCACTACGAACTTTGGGGATGATGTACTAGTATTTCTGGAGAAAGGCCCGGAGGCTCGGTTCGAGCTTCTGCCGCTGCGCCACGCAAAGCGAGATCGACTCCAGCGACTGCGCGAGGGATCGCGGCGCGCCGACGATCTCGGAGACGCGGCCCTCGAAGACGCGCGCGACGGCGGCGCGGTTCGTGTCGTCGCAGGAGCCCTGAAACACGAGGGGGAGGAAGCCCCGCGCCTCGGTCGGCATGCGCGCGACGAGGGTGCTCCAGTTCTTTTCGACGTACCCGAGGGATCGTTCGAGCATTCGCTCGTCCTGGCCGAGGAGCCACACGGCGTCGCGCGGATCGAAGCCGCCGTCGAGGACGAGCGCGAGGGATTCGTCGACGAGGGCGCGATCCCGGAAGCTCGTGAGCGCCTCGAGGAAGGCGCCGCGGCGGCGCTCGTCGCGCTCTTTCTTGGCAGCCTCGCGCAATCGATCGAAGAGCGCGCGATCGCCGCCGTGCCGCGCCGCGAGGGCAAGCGCGGGGCCGGCAATGTCGAGCGGGGCGGCAGCGGGGTCGGCGAGGAAACGCGCGGCGAGGGCGCGGAGCTCGGCAAGCAGGGCCGGATCCTCGCCACGATCGGCGACGAGCGAGACGAGGAGGGGACGGAGGAACGTGATGGATTCGTCCTCGCCGGGCTTCGGGAGGATGCCGAGGGCGCGAGCGCGCTTGCCGAAGGTGCGGGAGACGAAATGGGCGAAGCGCGGGCGGAGGTCGGCAGGGACGTGCGCGTCGCGGACGCGGGCGACAAGCGCGGCCGCGCCGCGCTCGAGGAGAGGATCCGGCTCGGCGACGACGTCGGGGACGAGGGAGAGAATGTCACCGGGGACGAGGGCGCCACTCTCGACGAGGGCCGAGGCGTCGTCGAGGAGCGAGAGGCGCTCGGGCAAACCGAGGAACTTTCCGGGCTTGCCGAGGAGCCGCGCGAAGTCCGCCTTTCCGAGATCGACGTGGTAGTAACCGACGCCTTCGTCCTTCAGGGCAAACGCCGCGGGGCACGATTTTGCCTTTTCGAGCGGGAGCTCGGCCGTCTTCGTGGTGAGGAGCGTGCAGGCGCGCGCTTCGGGGCCGGGACCATAACGGAGGCAAACCGGGATCTGCCAGGTCGATTCGGCGGCGCCGGCGGATCCGGCCGGGAGCCAGCGCGATTGCGAGAGTTTTACGCGCGGGGGTTTGCCCTTCTCACACGAGAGCTCGGCCTTGACGAGCGGGACGCCGGGCTGGTCGAGGAAGGTGGCGAACGCGGGGCCGATCTCGGGGCTGGTCTCGGCGGAGAGCGCGCTCAGGAAATCGGCGGCTTTCGCATTGCCGTGGGCGTGCTCGCCGAGGTAACGGCGGACGCCGCGCTGGAATTTCTCGGGGCCGACGTAGGCCTCGAACATGCGGAGGACGGCCGCGCCTTTCTGGTAGGTGATGCTGTCGAAGGCATTGGCGATGTCGTCCTGGGTGCGGATCTCCTGCCGGATTTTTCGCGCGCTGAGCAGGCCGTCCTCGCCCATGGCATACGAGGCCGAGGCGACGCGGCGGGTGTCCTCGCGCCAGGAGGGGGAGAAGCGATCGACGATTTTGCTGCCCATCCAGGTGGCAAAGGCCTCGTTGAGCCAGAGGTCCTCCCAGAAGTCCATGGTGACGAGGTTGCCGAACCATTGATGGGCGAGCTCGTGGGCCATGGTCGCGGTGAATCCGCGCCGGAACATGGGCGTCTCGTCGGCCGGCGCGGCGAGCGAGCCGCGGGCGCCATACGTGACGAGCCCCGGGTTTTCCATGGCGCCGAACGAGGAGAGGCGAGGAATGGTGACGACGTCGAGCTTTTCGTAGGGATAGGCCGTCCCGAGGTACTCTTCGAGCATTCCGAGCAGCGGCGGCGTGGTCTTCGCCGCGAACGAGGCCTTGCCGGCCGCGCCGCGCGGGACGGCGACACGAACCGGGACCTTGTTTTTCCCGGCCGTACCCGCGTCGACAATCTCGAAGGGCCCCACCGCGAAGGCGACGAGGTAACTCGGCAAAGGCGGCGTGGGCGCGAAGCGGACGAGCTTCATGCCGCCCGGCTCCTTGGTCTCGCCGAGGGCGGGCGTATTCGAGAGGGCGACGTCGGTTTCGCGGACGCGCAGCGAGACTTGCCAGGGGACCTTCACGCCGGGGTCGTCGATGCAAGGAAAGACGCGGCGCGCGGCGGTGGCCTCGAAATGGGAGAAGATGTACGAGGTGCCGTCGGCCTCCTCGCGGAAGGCGCCGTGATCGTCGAGGGACGATATCGCGCCGCGATACTTCACGACGAGGCGCGCCGAACCGGGCGGCGCCGGGGTGTCGAGCGCGAATCCGACGAGGTCGCCTTCCGTGGGCACGACGCGGAGCGGGAGGTGTTTGGCGGCGGCCTCGATGCGGGCCTCCTCGACGGTGAGGCGCTCGGCGTGGAGCCAGAGGACACGCGTGGGCTCGGCGAGGCTGAGGTCGATGGTGATCTCACCGCGGAGGACGTCGTCGCCGGGGACGAGGGTGAGCGTCGCGGCATAACGAAGCGGATGCACGGCGCGCGGGAGGCGCAGGCCGGCGGGAGGCGCGGGGAGGTCGGGCGCGGGCGCGGCGGCCGTGGGTTTGGCGGCGGCGGAGGGAGCCGGGGGCGGCGCGGGCGGCGGCGGCGCGGCGGAGCAAGCGACGGTCGTGGCGAGGAGCGCGAGGAGCGAGCGAGGGGATTTCATGATTCGGCTCGGAGGGCGGGAGGAAAGCGCGCGCATGGTGGCACGAGGCGCGCCCGAGATCACGATGGTTCGGCGCTCCCCGGCGGCCGCCAGCCCCCGCCATGGCGCCGTCCCCCCCCGAGCGGCATTTTCATGCACGAAAGCGGGGCTTTTTCCTGGCACGTCGTTCGCCATGGGGGCGCGGCATGCAGCCCAGGAAGCGGAAGGGCGAGGCGGGGCTCGACGACGATGTCGACCTCGTGCTCCGCCACGTATCCCGGCAATTCGCTCGCGAGGTGGCACGCGCGCTCTGCGACGCGGACCAGACGATCGTCGAGCCCCTCGGATGGGTGGAGACGCAGGTGACGGGGCGCCAGCGGAGGCTCGATCGCGCGCTCTCCGTGAAGGTCGGCGACGAGCGGCGACTTCTCCACGCGGAGTGGACGCTCACGATGACCGAGGAAATCGCGTTCCGGGTGTTCGAATATCACAACCTGACGGCGCTCGCCGCGGCAGACGAGGCGCGCGGGGGCCGAGGCAAGCCGCTGCCGATCGAGAGCGTGGTGATCGTCCTGTCCGTCGGGAAGAACCGTGGCCTGCGCACGCGGCGTACCGGACTTCCCCGGCGAAAGCTCCGTTTTGCGGGGTGCATTTCCGGATCGAGCCCGTCTATCAGCGCACCGTGGCCGAGCTCGAGGCCCGCGGGAGTGCGTTCTGGATGATCTTCACGCCGCTCGCCGCCGACGCGGACGCGCGCAATCTGGAGACGGTGCTGGAGGACCTGCGTGCCCGGACGAACGAGCGCGACTTCGCGGAACTCGGCGCGGCCATGGTCGCGCTGGCGGATGCGGATAAGAGAGAGCGAGGGCTCGCGGATGTGGTACACTCCTGTTTGTCGCGGGAGATCGTCATGCAAAACCGGATCTACAGAGAAGGGAAGGCGATGGGGATCGAGGAGGGCCGCGTGGAGGGGTTTGCCCAGGGCCAGCTCGCGGTGCTCGCACGCCAGGTCGAGCGACGGCTCCGGCGCCCGCTCCGCACGGACGAGCAGGAGCAGCTCGCCGAACACCTGCGGGTGGACGGTCCTGACGTCGTGGCCGATGCCATCTTCGATCCCGAAAGCCGCGAGCGCTGGCGCTCGCTCCTTTCGCCGCGAACGTCGACGCAATGACCGCCCCATTCTCGGGCGCGCCCGTGAAGCAGCCGGGCCGTGGTATACCCAGGCCATGCAAAAACGACGGGTGTTCTCGGGCGCAGAGTGGGAGGCACGCGTAGGGTATTGCCGGGCCGTGGCCGTCGGCCCGCACGTGTACGTGGGCGGGACGGCGCCCGTCGCGGTGGGCGGAGGGACGCACGCCAAGGGAGACGCATATGCTCAGGCGATCCGCTGCTTCGAGATCATCGAGGCGGCGCTTCGGGAGGTGGGCGGGTCCCTCGCGGATGTGGTGCGCACGCGGATGTACGTGACCGACATCGAGCGGTGGCCCGAGATCGGGCGCGCGCACAAGGAGATGGTCGGCGCCCACGCGCCCGCCGCCATGATGGTCGAGGTGCGGCGGCTCATCGCGCCGGACATGCTCGTGGAGATCGAGGTCGACGCTTACGTCGAGGGCGCGGGCTGAACCGGGCGAGCGCGCCGCGGGCTCATTGCTCGAGCACGAGGATCGATTTGTCGTAATAGGACGCGACGACGGCGCGGGAGCTGTCGCGCGTGACATCCACGGCGCAGACGCCAGGTCCCGTGGGGATCGTGGCGACGATGCGAAGCGGTTCGCCAGCGATGACGGCCACGCCGCTGCCCTTGGGGGGTCGCTCGGTGCCGCCGAGCGCGACGAAGAGCGTACGGCCATCCGGCGAGGCCGCGCCCGCGCAAGGCGAGCCGTCGAGCATGAGTGTGCTCGTGACCTTCATTGTGGCGAGGTCGACGACCGTGACCGTGCGCGCCTTGCTGTCGAGCGTGACGCCGAGGCGATCGTCGTTCAGGAGGAACCCCTGCTGCGGGCCCAAGCCAACGGCCGTCGACTTGACCTGCGTGGTCGCGGCGATGTCGAGGAGCACGGCCTTGTTCGAGACGCGGTCCGGGAAGAAGAGCGTGCTGCCGTCCCGGGAGATCGCGCCGGCGCGCGGCTCGCGGCCAACGAAGATGCTGCGGCGGGTGGCGCCGAAAGGCTCCTCGCTCGGGTCGAAGAGGTCGATCCACGCGCCCGCGGCGCGGCCGCCGTGCGAGAGCGCGCCCATCGCCGCGATGTACGGGCGGTTCTCGGCGCGGACGAGGAAGAGCTGGCCCGTCGCGTGCGGCAAGGTGATGTCCGCGAGGCGCACGCCCGTCGGCAGGTCGAACCGCGCGACACGCTTGCCGTCGATGGTCGAGGCCACGACGCTGCGGCCGTCCGGCATCGGGACGATCTCGCCCGGGCTCTTGCCGACGTCGAGCAGCACCGGATCCCGATCCCACGACGACGTGTCCATCACCGGGATGCGCGCCGCGTCCTCGTGCCGGAGGACCGCGACGTACCGGTCGAAGATCATCCGGATCTCGTCGCCCTGCGCGGGCATCGAGGCCTTGTGCACGAGCTCGCCCGTCTTGAGCTTGTACTCGCGCAGCGTGGCGTCGTCGGCGCTGACGTAGACGCTCGTGCCCTTCGGGTGGAAGACGACGTCGAGCGGGTGGGCGTCGCCGAGGCGGATCTCGCGGGTCTTCCAGCGCTTTTGCGGGTCGGCCGGCGTGGGCTCGGGCTCGGCCTCGATCTCGGGGCCGATCGAGCCGGGACGCGGCGCGCCCGCGGCGCTGCTCGAGCCGGAAGGATCGAGGTTCGTCAGCGGCGGCGCCTCGCCCACGGGGGACTCGCGGCCGCCGACGACGACGGCGAAGATCGTCCCGGCGAGCGCGATGCCGCCGAGGATCACGCGCGGCACGCGCGGCTGCGCCTCCGGGACGAGCCACGCCTTGCACGCGCGGCACTTGCGCGCCCCGAAGACGATCGGCGCTTTGCAGGCAGGGCACGGGACGCGCTGCTGGCTCATCGCACCACCCACGCGACCTTGGCCCAATCCGAGAAGACGAGCGCCATGCGGCCGTCCGGCGTCAGCCGCACACGCTTGGGCTCGCCCGAGAGCGGAAGGAGCTTCACCGCGTAGGACTCGAGATCCACGATCGCGAGCGAGCCCGCGCCGTCGCCGGTGAGCGTCACGAGGGCCTGCTCGCCGTCGGGCGTGACCACGAGGTCGGTCGCACGTCCGTTGAACGGGATGTGCCGCGCGAGCTCGCCCTTCGCGAGGTCGAAGACCTCGAGCGCGCGCCCCTCGTGGCAACGCACGAGCGCGCGGCGGCCACGACGCACGAGCTCGATTTGCTCGGGCTCGTCGCAGGTCTGGATCCGCTCGCGGCGGCGCACCGCCCCCGACGGCAGCCATTCGAGCGGCACGAGCGCGTCCTCGGCGCGCAGGACGACGTAACTCGCGCTGCCCTCGGGCGTCATGAGCACGCTGACCGGATTGCCCAGCATCGACGTGCGCACGCGATCCTGCTGCGACGCGAGCCGGCTCGGATCGAAGGCGTACACGGCGCCGCCCGCGGGATCTCGCAGGCCCGGCAGCGGGACCTGTCCCGTCGTGCCGAGCGCGCGCGTGCCCGTGTCGTCGACGCCCATCGGCCCCACGGGGTCGTCGCCGAAATGGATGCGGTCGATCTCGGCGTGGTACTCCGTCGCCAGGATCGCGACCGCGTGCGCCGACGGGAGCGACACGAGCGCGCGCCGCCCGTTCGCCCCGACCGACACCTGCCCGACCATCGCGCCGAGATCGATCGTCTTCTGCAGGCCCATCGAGGCCGCATCGACGACGTAGAGCCTCTGCGGCGAGGTCGCGTAGAGGTGCTCGCCGACGCGGTAGAGGCCCTTGATCTGCGGCGCGTCGCTGACGAGCGTGAGCAGCGCGCCCGTGCGCGCGTCGTGCACCTCGATGCCCGTGAGCAGCGCGAGCGCGAAGCGATCCGCGTCGAGCGGCAAGGCGTCGGAAACGTCCTTCGGCAGGGCGAACGGCCCCGTCACGAGCGGCTGCTCGCCGAGGTGCCCGACGTCGTTCGGCTTTTGCCAGACGCACTGGCCGACCTGGCAGGCCTCGCCGTGCCAGCAGGGCGAGGTGCAGGTCGGCGTGACGACGGTCGGCGAACGCGAAGCGGCCCGCGGCGGGAGGAAGCGGCCCGGGGCGAGGCTGCGCAGAGCGATGCCGGTCGCGAGCACGCCGGCCATCGCGAGGCCCGTGACGAGCGGACGCCAGTGGAGCGACAGCCAGCTCGGCGCCTTGGCCGTGGTCGCGCCGGCCTTGAGGCTCTTGCTGGCCGCGAGGGGCTCGTCACACTCGGGGCAAAGCTCGAGGCCCGGCGTCACGGACTCCAGGCACGTCGGGCACCGCAGCCGCTTCTTGCCGGCGTCGCGGACGGAGATCGGCGCGCTGGTCTTGGCGGGTGTCGGGGGAGGCGGTGCGGCGTCGTGCACGTTCGGCCGGTGAATACCCCGACCGCGGTCCGGCGTCGAGGGGGGCAAAGCCGATCCGCCCGCGGCGGTGTGGGGTTGGGGCGAAGGCCGCCGTGAGGCGAGCCGAAGCCCCATTGTGGACGTAAGATGCGCGGCGTGACTTTCCGAACCCTCTCCCCGCTCCTGCTCGTCTCCGCGCTCCTCGCGAGCGCGTGCGGCGGGAGCCAGCACGCGGACAGCGGCGGCGCCCTCCAGATCCAGCGGCCGCAGGAAATGGACGATCTCGTGCCGCGCGAACGCGAGACCGTCGAACGGCTGCTCGACGAGCAGATCGCCCCCTGCCCCGATCAGGCCGTGCCGATCTCCACCTGCCTCGACGAGAAGCGTTCTTGCAAGGCCTGCGAGCCAGCGGCCCGTTTCATCACGGAGCGCGTGAAAGCCGGCCTCGGCCGCGCCGACGCGGCGCGCGCTTACGAGATCCGCTTCGGGAACAAGGTCACCACGGTCGACGTCGCCGGCTCGCCGACGAAGGGCTCCGCGACCGCGCCCGTCACGATCATGGTGTGGTCGGACTTCGAGTGCCCCGCGTGCCGAAGGATCGTGCCGATCGTCGAGCGTGTCGCCGCGGCGCACGAGAACGACGTGCGCCTCGTGCACAAGTTCTACCCGCTGCCGCGGCACACCCACGCGGAGGTCGCGGCCCGCGCCGCCTACGCCGCGCAGAAGCAGGGGCGCTACTGGGAGATGGAGCACGAGCTCTTCGAGAACCAGGACAAACTCGGCGACGCGACAATCGGCGAGCTCGCCGAGGAGCTCGGGCTCGACATGGGCAAGCTGCGCGCGGACATGCAATCCGAGGCGGCGACGAAGACGATCGAGCGCGACAAGGCGGACGCGGATCGCGCGGGCCTCATGGGCACGCCGTTCATCCTGATCAACGGGCGCGAGTTCGACCTCGGCCTCTTCAAGCCCGAGCCCGACCTCGACGCGTGGGTCTCGATGGAGATCGAGCTCGCCCGCGGGCGCTAGAGCATCGACCGGTTCGATGCTCGGAAGATCGCGAAGCGATCTTCCCTCGGGGGGTGAATCGGCCGGGCTTTGCCCGGACGAGAGGGGGACGCGAGGCGTCCCCCTCGGGACAAGAGAGCTAGAACATCGAGCGGTTGCAAACCGATCGATGTTCTAGCGGTTCACGCCCGCGACGATGATCGCGGCGATCCACACGAGCAGCGCGGAGCCGGCGAGGATCAACGTCGCGAGGTCGTCGCGCCAGCGCACACGCAGGGGCACGAGCTCCTTCTCGGGCAACGTGACCGTCTTGACGAGCGCGTGGATCGGCAGCCCGCCCGGCCGCATGCCCTGGGGCATCGAGGCCGGGTAGAGGCCCATGCTCTGAAACCTCGCCACGCCCGCGCGTTGCCGATCGCCGACGCCGGGCACCGCGCTGCCGATGGCGAGCGCGCGGAACCAGGGCACACGCTCGTACGCGTTCGGCATCGCGAGCACGCCGAAGAGGATGCGCAGTCGGTCGAGTAGCTCGCGCACCTCCACGAGATGCTGATAAGCGCGGATGCGCGTGTCGACGTGTTCCTCGCCCGAGAGCTTGGCGAAGCAGAACATCTCGAAGCGCGCGGCGAGCCCGTCGATCTCCTCGCGGATCTTCGGCAGCGCGTCCTGCGGCGCCACCTCCTGGTGCAGCGTGAATCCCCACGGATCCTCGCGCTTGCGCTCGGGCGTCCACTGGAACACGTCGGCGAATCCCCAGACCGTGTCGAAGCGGGTGAGGATGACGTACGTGGGCACGTCACCGCCGAGGTGCCGACCGATCTCGACGAGCACGTCGCGGTAGTTCTTCGCGTACGCCTGCACGCCCGCCTCGTCGAGGTCGGCGAAGGCCGCGACGTTGAGCACGAGGATGAGCGCGTCGAGCGGCTCGCGCGGCCGCTTGCGCAAGAGCTCCTCGCAGAGCGCCTGCAGCAACGCCGGATCGCGGCGTGGGCCCATCACGTGACCTTCGGGCTCGATGAACGCGCACTCGTCGGCCATCCAGTACGTGCAGAACGGCGTCGACGACGCGGGCGGCAAGGGGCCGTCACCGCCGGACCACGTGAGGAACTGCGAGCGGATCGCCGTCGATCGCCCCGTCCCCGGCTCGCCGACGACGAGGTAGATCGGCACCTGGTAGGGCGGCTTCTTGCTCGGGTGCTTCTGCGCGATCGCCGCGAGTAGCGCGTCGATCTCTTGCGTGAACGGGCCGATCTCGTTCGCCATCACTTGCCCCCGACGGCAGAGACGATGACCAGGGTCAAGCCCACGACCACGAAGAAGATCCCGATCCCGCGGGCCATCCACAGCGATTTCCACCACGGCGTCTGGTGGTCGATCGGGCGCACCGTCTCCTCGCGCACGGGACGGAGCGCGCCCGCGTGCCAGTCGCGATCCGGATCGACGCCGAGGATCCGCGCCACGTCGATACGCGTCTGCGTCGCGCCGTACTGCACCTGTCCGGGCAAACCGAACCTGCCGAGGAAGCCGAGGCCGAGCACCACGTAGTACGTGGCGAGCACGCTCTTCGGTCCTTCCTTCACACGCTCGAGGCGCTGGTAGAACTCCACGCCCGCGTTCGTCGTGTACCAGCGTGTGGCCTGCAGCGAGTATTGCGACCAGAGCGGACGCAAGTCCGGAAGGCTCATCGCGATCTCGTCGATGATCGCCGCGATGGCGAACTGGCCATCGTCGGCGGAAACGACGGGCAGCTCGTCGGTCACCTTCGAGCTCTTGAGCTCGTTCATCAAGGAGTTCGCCTGCTGGAGCAGATGCTCCGCGGGCGGACGCCTCGGGGACTGGCGCACGGAGCAGATCCAGAGGAGCAACTCCTCGCCATACACGCCGATCGAACGTTCCACGCGGCCGGGGAGCATAACGCGACTCGCGCCCCGGGGAGGAAGACTTCTGTGGCGATCGGCCCCTGTTCGCCAGCGTGCCCACCACGCTATGCTGCCGGCCCTCTGCCGAAGGAGCGTTCTCATGTCCGAGATTCAGAGCGTGATGGCCCGTGAAATCCTCGATTCCCGTGGCAACCCCACGGTGGAGGTCGAGGTCAGGACGACCAACGGCTTGGGGCGCGCCGCGGTCCCGAGCGGAGCCTCCACCGGCGCCTACGAGGCCGTCGAGCTGCGCGACGGCGACAAGAAGCGGTACCTGGGCAAGGGCGTGTCGAAGGCGGTTCGCAACGTCGATACCGTCCTCGGCCCCGCCGTCGTGGGCATGGACGCCCTCGATCAGTCCGCCGTCGACAAGGTCCTCATCGAGGCCGACGGCACGCCGAACAAGGGCAAGCTCGGCGCGAACGCGATCCTCGGCGTTTCGATGGCCGTGGCGCGCGCCGCGGCCGACACCGTGGATTTACCGCTCTGGCGGTACCTCGGCGGCGCCGCCGCGCGTGTCCTGCCGACGCCGCTCATGAACATCCTGAACGGCGGCGTGCACGCCGACAACGGCCTCGAAGTGCAGGAGTTCATGATCGTGCCCTACGGCGCGGCGTCGTTCGACGAGGCGCTGCGCATGGGCGTCGAGGTCTTCCACACGCTCAAGGGAATCCTGAAGAAGGGCGGGCACGTGACGGCCGTGGGCGACGAGGGAGGCTTCGCGCCGCGGCTCGCCACGAACGAGTCGGCGCTGCAAGAGGTCGTGCGCGCGATCGAGGCCGCCGGCTACAAGCCCGGCGAGGACATCGGCCTCGCGCTCGACGCGGCGATGAGCGAGTTCTTCGACGAGAAGAAGGGCGTCTACACCTTCGACAAGGGGCCGAAGACGCCCGAGGAGCTCGTCGCGATCTACGAGGATCTCGCGAATCGATATCCGATCGTCTCGATCGAGGACGGCTGCGCGGAGAACGACGACAAGGGCTGGAAGCTCATCTCGGAGCGGCTCGGCAAGAAGGTGCAGCTCGTCGGCGACGACCTCTTCGTCACGAACCCCGAGCGCCTCGCGCGCGGCATGTCCGAGGGGATCGCGAACGCCATCCTGATCAAGCTGAACCAGATCGGCACGGTCACCGAGACGCTCGACTGCATCCGCACCGCCGGCGAAGGCGGCTATCGGTCGATCATCTCGCACCGCTCCGGCGAGACGGAAGACACGTTCATCGCCGACCTCGCGGTCGGCACGAACGCGGGGCAGATCAAGACGGGCTCGTCCTCCCGCTCGGATCGCGTGGCGAAGTACAACCAGCTGCTCCGCATCGGCTTCGAGCTCGGCGAGGGGCAGATCTTCGCCGGCCAGAAGCCGTTCAAGCGCTGAGCACGCGCACAAAACAGAAGCGCCCCGAAGCCTCGGCTCCGGGGCGCTTTCTTTCGGGCCGGCTCTCGCCGGGCCCTCACGTCTTACCAGCGATCGCCGCGATCGCCGCGACCGCCACGATCCCGGCCGCCGCCGCCGCCACGACCGCCGCGCCGGTCGCCGCCACGACCGCCGCCGCCACCGCCGCGACCGCCGCCGCCACCACCGCCGCCGCCGTAGCCGCCGCCGCCGCCGCCGCCCATGCCGCCGCCACCGCCGCGGAAGCCACCACCGCCGCCGCCGCCGCCCGGCGTGCGCTCACGCGCCTCGTTCACGGTCAGGGTGCGCCCGTCCAGGCTCTTGCCATGAAGCGCGTCGATGGCCGCCTGCGCTTCCTTGTCGCCCGCCACGTCCACGAAACCGAACCCGCGCGATTGCCCCGTCACCCGATCGGTCATGACCTGGACACCGACGACCTCCACACCGGCTTGCTGGAAAGCGCTGCGGACGCTCTCCTCAGTGGAGTGGAAGGCCAAATTGCCCACGTACAGTCGCTTGCTCATCCTCAGACCACCCGATGCACGACCTCTCCTGACCTTCCCCGGATGCGACCCGGGCCGTGCATCGGATCGCTTCGAGACCACACAGACGAGCGACCGTCAGCCGATACAGATCGAGCGACCGCGAGCAAAGCGGGCTGTCAGAGTTCGACGACGAACGGGCCTAGGGCGATCATGAGGCTAACGCCCCGCTCCCCAACGCGCAAGCAACTATCGCGACGCGGGAAACGCCGGTTTCCCTAGCCGATTCCCTGCAGTGGCCGCGTCCGTCCAGGGTAGTTCGTGTCCGCTCACGCCCGCCGAGAAACCTCGTTTCAGCTGGGAAAGCTTCGCGAGCGAGCAGACTGGGAACACCAACGATGACGCCGCGAGGCTTACCGATCCGGGATCGACGCATCAAGGAGCAATCATGCCGTTCCAGAAGATCGTCGTGCCGATCGACTTCGAAGAGACCTCGGCCTACGCGCTCGAACGTGCGATCGAGCTCGCCGCGAAGCTCGGCGCCGCGGTCACCGCCGTGCACGTCTACAGCCTGATCGTCTACACCTTCCCCGACGGCTCCTACCTCCCCCTCTCCGAGCTCGCCGAGGCTGTGCGGCAGGGCGCGCAGCGCAAGCTCGACGCTGTCCTGGAGGCGCACCGGGGCCGCGGCGTCCGGCTCGACGGCGTGCTGCGCGAGGGCCGTTCGGCCGACGAAATTTGCAAGGTCGCGGCCGAAATCTCGGCCGATCTCATCGTGATGGGCACGCACGGCCGCGGTGCGATCGGACGCGCGCTGCTCGGCAGCGTGGCGACCGCCGTGCTGCGCCGCGCGAAGATCCCCGTGATGACGCTGCGCAAGCCTGCGGCTTGAGGCGTTCAGCCGCGCGAGAGCGCGCGGATGGCTTGCATGCGCGAATCCTTCTGATCCGGCGGCAGGAAAACGGAAAGCGCCTGCTCGATCGAGCCGAGCGCCCGCGCGAGCTCCGAGGGGCTCATCGTCTCCGCCGTCACCCCCACACGCGAGCACGCGCGCTTGATGGTACCTCGGGCAAACACCTCCGAAAGACCACTGGCGGCAATCACCTTGTCGAAGAGGGTTTCCGGCGGGCTCATGTTGGGGGCGATTACGCTCGTTCCGTCAAGCCGTGGAACGTCGCGCTATGAGCGCCCGACGTCGGGTCCACGTGTCCCTCGGTCTGGGCAAGGGCGATCGGTAGATGCGATGAAATGGCGTATGGGTTCCCACTCATTCGCACCGATCACGTTCGAGGTGGTTACCAGAATCGCCGTGCCGCCGCAACCCTGGAGACCTCCCCCACGGATCGACTGCAGATCACGGCCTCATTTGCAAGCTCCCGGCAGGAACGTGGGCAGCCCGAACCGAGCGATGAACCCCCGTGCGCGTGACCACCACGGACATTGTCACAGCTTTCCGATGCAACTTTCATATCGCCGTTGCGAAGGAGCTCCGCGGCGCGCCATCCTCACGCTCGCTTGAGCACGACGGTAGAGCTGTCCGGAGCGCGGTCGACGGGCCGGTCGAGGGCGCGAAGACAGCCCCTCGGCAAGCTCGGTCTGCGCGTGGCGGCGGGGACCTACCTCCTGCTCATGGTGGCGCTGCCGGTCGCCACGCTCGCGCGGGAGGGGCTCTCGAAGGGCCTCACCGAGCTCGGGCGGGCGCTCCTCCACCCGGTCGCGCGCGGGGCCGTCCTCCTGACGCTGGAGACGGCGCTCGTGATGGCCGCCGTGAACGCGGTGATGGGCACGCTCATCGCGTACGTGCTCGTCCGCTACCAGTTCCCCGGGCGCAAGCTGCTCGACGTCCTCATCGATCTGCCCTTCGCCATCCCCACGCTCGTGACGGGGATGATGATCGTCACGCTGCTCGGGCCCCACGCCGCGCTGGGGCAGCTCTTCGAGGCGGCGGGCCTGCGCGTCGTGTACGCGCCGCCGGCGATCATCCTTTCGCTGCTCTTCGTGACGCTCCCGCTCGTGGTGCGCACCGTCCAGCCTGTGCTGATGGAGCTCGACGGGGCCGACGAGGAGGCCGCGTTCACGCTCGGCGCGAGTGAGTGGACGACGTTCCGGCGGGTGACGCTGCCCGCGATCGCGCCGGCCATCGTCTCGGGCGCGCTGCAGAGCTTCGCGCGGGCCCTCGGCGAGTTCGGGTCGGTGGTCGTGGTGGCCGGTAACATCCCGCGGCGGACGCTGACCGCGGCCGTGCACGTGTTCGGGGAGGTGGAGTCGGGCGACGTGCACGCGGCGAGCGCGATGTCGCTCGTGCTCGTGACGATCTCGTTCTGCGTGGTGCTCGTGGTCTCGGCGCGGCAGCGGGGCGCGCATGGCTGAGCGAGCGGGCGGCGGACGGAGGCGCGTGCGTGCCCTCCTGATCGGAGCGGCCGTGCTCTACGTGGGCGCGCTCGTGCTCGTGCCGGTCGCCTCGCTCCTGCGCGGCGCGCTGGGCGACGGACTCCGGCCGTTCGCCGAGGTGCTGGCGCGGCCCGACGTGCTCTCGGCGCTCGTGATGACGGCCAAGCTCACGGCTTTCGCGGTCGTGGTGAATGGCACCCTCGGCACGGCGCTCGCGTTCGTTCTCGTGCGGGATCGGTTCGTGGGAAAGCGTCTCCTGAACGCGCTCGTCGACGTGCCGTTCGCGCTCTCGCCGGTGGCGGTGGGCGTCGTCTTGCTCTCGCTCTTCGGCAAGGGCGGGCTGCTGCGGCCGATCACGGATGCGCTCGGCGTGGAGGTCGCGTTCGCCTGGCCGGCGATGGCGATGGCGACGGCGTTCGTGACGGTTCCGTTCGTGGTGCGCGAGGTCGGGCCCGTGCTCGAAGAGATGGGCACGGATCAGGAGCTCGCCGCGTACACGCTCGGGGCCTCGCCGTTCGTCACGTTCGTTCGGGTCACACTTCCGGGGATTCGGTGGGGGCTCGCGTACGGCGCGACGCTGACGATGGCGCGTGCGATCGGCGAGTTCGGCGCGGTGCTTCTCGTTTCAGGCGGCGTCGCGGGGCAGACGGAGACCGCGACGGTGTTCGTGTACCGGGCGCTCGAAGATCGGGACGATCGCGGCGCGTACGTGGTGGCGACGGTGCTCGCGCTCGCGTCGCTCGGGCTTCTCTTGCTGCTCGACGTGGTGCGAAAAAAGCGCGGCTCGCGCGCGAAGGCGGGAGGGTAGGCGCTCGTGGGTATCGTGGCGCGTGATCTCGTGAAGCGTTTCCCCGGCGGCAGCGGGCGGGCGGTCGACGCCGTGTCGTTCGAGATCGGAGCGGGCGAGCTCGTCGCGCTGCTCGGCCCGAGCGGCGGCGGCAAGACGACGGTGCTGCGGATCCTGGCGGGGCTCGAATCACCCGACGAAGGGCGCGTGCTTCTGCGCGGCGTCGACGTGACGGACGTGCGGGTGCAGGAGCGGAACATCGGCTTCGTGTTCCAGAGCTACGCGCTGTTCCGGCACATGACGGTGCGCGAGAACGTGGGGTTCGGCCTCGAGATCCGGGGCAAATCGCGGGCGGAGGTGGATCGCGTGGTGAGCGAGTTGCTCGCGCTGGTGCGGCTCGCGGAGCTCGGCGAGAGGTACCCGCACGAGCTCTCGGGCGGGCAACGGCAGCGGGTCGCGCTCGCCCGCGCGCTCGCGCCGGGGCCGAGCGTGCTCCTGCTCGACGAGCCCTTCGGCGCGCTCGACGCGAAGGTGCGGCTCGAGCTCCGCGAATGGCTGCGGCGTCTGCACGAGGAGCGCGCGATCACCACGGTGTTCGTCACGCACGACCAGGAAGAGGCGCTCAGCGTGGCCGATCGGGTGATCGTGATGAACCGCGGCAAGGTGGAGCAGATCGGCACGCCGGAGGACATCTACGATCGACCTGCGACGGCGTTCGTGGCGGGGTTCGTGGGGTCGATCAACGAGCTCGAAGGCGAGGTGCGCGGCGGGCGCGCGGCGCTCGGGAGCCTCGCGGTGCACGCGCCGCCGGGCGCCGGGGACGGGACGAGTGTGCGCGCGTTCGTCCGGCCGCACGACGTGGAGCTCGTGGGTGTGACGAGCCGCGTGGAACAGCGCAGCAGCGTGGAGGTGGCGACGGCGCGCGTGGAGCGTCTCGTGCGGGTCGGCTGGATGGTGCGGATCGAGCTCAAGCTCGACGACGATCAGCCGCTCACGGTGGAGCTCACGAAGGATCGCGTGGCCGAGCTCGGGCTCGCGGAGGGGGAAGAGGTGTTCGTGAACCTGCGCGACGCGAAGCTCTTCGTGCAGGATTATTCGATCTAGCTAGCGAGCGGGCCGGGCGAGCGCCCCGAGCACGCGCTCGGCCTCCTTGATGCGCGCGTCGCGCTCGGCGAGCTTCTGGCGCAGCCGCGACGCCTCCTCGTCGGCCGCGGCGATCGCGGCCTGCTGGGCGCGGAGCTGGGCCTCGGCGTCGGGCTTGATCTTGCCGAAGTAGAAGCCGAAGGCCGCGGCGAAGAGAACCATCGAGCCGAGGGCGCCGAGGCGCACAGCGCGGCCGAGGCGCTGGTTCTGTTTGTCCTCCTTCAGCGCGGCGAGGGCGCGCTCGTGCGCCTCCACGATCCGCATCACCTCGAGGCGCGCGTTCGCCTCGGCCTCGGCGCGCGCGCGCTCGACGGCGGCGATGCGGATCGCCTCGATGCGCGCCTCTTCGGCGCGGCGCTCGGCGTCCATGCGCGCGCGGCGCTCGGCCTCGATCCGAGCGTGCATCGAGGACGACTCGCGCGCGTGACGCGCCGCCTCTTCGGGTCCGAGCCTTCCTGCGGCCTCGTTCTCCGGACGAACGCGCGCCTCTTCCAGGCGCGCGAGGTACTTCAACGAAAAGAGGAGGGCGCCCTCCTGCATCGTGGCCATGCGCGACGACTCCTTCGGTCTGAATGCCCCAGGCCGCGGCGCCCCAGGCGCTGCCCGGCCGAGGGTGTTCCCTTGGACGCGCGGTTTCGTGCGCCCTTGGGTGCGCGCCCCGCGGAGCGGGATCCAGGCCGCGGGCGTGCTACCTTTTCAGAATGAATGGCTTCATCGAATCAGGCGCGGGGCACAGGGTGGGCAGCGAGGGGCGCGGGGCGCGGTGGGCTTTGCTCGTCGGAGCTGCGATGGCCATGGGCACGTTCGGGTGTTCGTCCGTCGTAAGCGAGTACGACGTGGACGCGAATTTCACCGTGACTCCCAAGGTCGACGGGTCGTTCTTCTGGTGGAACGAGGTCACCTTGGAGAGTGACGTCAACTCGTACGGCGCGGCCCGGCTCGGGTTCGTGCGTATCTCCGTGGCGCCGCCCGCGGAGGACATCACGTTCGTCGACGAGATCCTCGGCGAGGCGGTGACGTCGACGGGGCGCACGCCGCTCGTCTCGAAGTCGGAGTTCCCCGCGAAGGAGCCCGACGTGATCCTCGACGTGCTGCACGACGGCGACATTCGTCCCTTCTTCGAGGACGGCAAGAAGGTCCGCGTCGAGTGGACCGGCCGTACGAACCCGAACTTTTTGGCGTGGCCGACGGACGGGATCGATGTCTCCGTGAAGGTCAGGCTCGTCCTCGATTGAGCGGGCGCGCCGCGGGGCGCTTCCGCCCGCGCGGCGTATGGAGCTATCCTCGCGGGCAAGGAAAGGCCGATGCGGTCGAAGACGGGCAAGTTTCGCTGGATCGCGCTCGGCGTGGGGGTCGTCACGATCGGCGTGGCGGCGGCCGTCGCGTTCACGCGCGTCCCTCCCGAGCCCACGGCCATCGCGGCGCCGCTCACGCTGAACATCAAGATCGACCCGCCCAAGCTCAGCCCGCCGAAGTTCGCCGAGACCCTCGACGTCACCACGTTCCAGCGCGGCAACCTCCACACGCACAGCCAGTGGAGCGACGGCGATCGTTCTCCGAAGGACGTCTACACCTGGTATCGCAGCCACGGCTACGCGTTCCTCGCGCTCACCGATCACGACAACCGCGTCAGCCCCGAGACGTTCGCCGCGCTCGAGCGCAAGGGCTTCGTGATCATCGCGGGCGAAGAGGTGACGATGTGGGCCGAGGGCAAACCCGTCCACATCAACGGCCTCTGCACGAAAAAGACGATCGGCGGAGGCCGGTTCAACGCGAAGCGCGATGCGCTCTTGCACGGGCTCAATCGCGTGCACGAGCAGGGCGGCGTCGCGCTCGTGAACCACCCGAACTTCGACTGGGCGCTCACGCTGGACGACGTGCGCGTGACGCGCGGCGCGGAGCTCCTCGAGATCTGGAGCGGCCACCCGTACGTGAACACGGAGGGCAACGCGGAGCGGCCGTCCCACGAGGCCGTGTGGAACACGCTGCTCGACGAGGGTTGGTCGATCGGGGGCGTGGCGGTCGACGACGCGCATCACCTCGGCCTGACGAAGCCGGACGTGAAGCCGGCCCGGCCGGGGAAAGGTTGGGTCCAGGTGTTCGCGGAGAAGCCCGATCGAGCGCTCATCTGCGAGGGGCTCGCGAAGGGGCGGCTCTACTCGTCGTCCGGCGTGACGCTCACGCGAATCCGCGTGACGGAGACGAAACTGAGCGTGTGGCCGAAAGAAGAAGGCGCGGTCGTGGTGTTCATCGGCGCCGGCGGGAAAGAGCTCGCGAAGATGGGACGAGGTCCCGAGGGCGACGCGACGTACGAGCTCCGCGGCGATGAGACGTGGGTGCGCGCGCGTGTCGCGCTTCCGGACGGGAAGATGGCCTGGACGCAGGCGTACCGCGTCGTTCGGTAGAGCGGTTTTTCAGGAGCGCGGCTGGCCTTTGCGGCGCGCGAGGAGGATCTCGGCGGCCGTGAGCGCGCGGGGCTGCGGCGGGCCGGCGGGCGGCGCCGCACCTGCGGGCGGTTGCGGGGCTGCGCTCGGAGACGGCGCTTGTGGCCTCGCGGCGGCCGGTGGAGGCGCGTGCGGCGTCGGCGCGGAGGGCTGCGCGAGCGTGGCGGCCGACGCCGCGGGGAGTGGGGCCTCGCGGGCGGCGCGCTCGCGAGCGGCGCGCTCTTTCGCTTGCAGGAGCGCGCCGACGACGGCGTCGGGCGAACGCGGATCGGGGCCCGCGTGGGCCTCGACGGGCTTCGGTTGCAGCGCGGCGCGCGCGCGCGCGGCCCACGCGAGGACGGGCTCCGGCAACGCGAAGCGGCGCGCCGCGACCGCGAGGAGGAGCGCGAAGCCGGCCATCGCGATCAGGAGGGGTGTGATGTCCTGGTAGGAGAAACGCCGCGCCGCGCGGTCGCCGAAGATGCCCGCGAGTGTGTCGCGGCGCTTGCCGCCCGTGAGGTCCGCGATGCGACCGAGCAGCGCCGCGTCGGAGCCCGTGGGCCGCAGCTCCTCGCCGGCCGTGAGCGCTGCGCCCGCCGTGCCGACGACGTCGCCCGACTGCTCGTCCTTTGCGATCGCGATGTACGTGCCGGGACGCGAGAGCGGGATCGAGGCGGCATATGCGCCGGCGCCCGTCGCTTCGAGCGCGGTCTCGCGGACGAACCCGTCGGGCCCGGCGACGCGCACCATCAAGCGGCGGAACGACTGCGCGCGACCGTCGTCGCCGACGACCGTGGCGCGCACGTGAAGCTCGCCGCCCGAGGCGTCGGCCTCGACGCGCACGCGGCCGTCCTCGCCCTTGCGCGTGAGGTCACGCGCGAGCTGGCCGACGAGCCGCGCCGCGCCGGGCCACGTGGTCCAGCGTCGGCCCCAGCGATCCTTGAGGTCGCTCGTGAACGCGCCGGATCGACCGACGCCCGCCGACCACACGGCAAGGATCGGATCCCCCTCGGGCCCGGTCATGAGCACGCTCGCGCGGCCCTTCGGGATACCCACGACGTACCCGTCGAGCGAGGGGGCCTCGTCGAGGGGCACGCCCGAGAGGATCGGCGAAGGCGCGCTGCGGGCGACGCGGAACTCTTTCTCGACGATCGATGAGCGCGCCGCGAGGATCGTCTCCTGCGTGAAGACCGCGGGCAGGCGATTCGCGTCCTCGATGAGGTAGAAGCGGCCGCTGCCGAGGCGCGAAAGCGTCTCGAGCTCGGGCACGTCGCCGCCGTTGCCGAGGGCGACCACGCTCGTCGTGATGCCGGCGCGCAGCGCGTTCGAGACCATCGTGCGGCACGGGCCCATCTGCTCGGCGTCGGAGCCGTCGGCGAAGAGCAGCACGTGCTTGAGGTTGACCTTCTCCTTCGCGAGCGCGGCGTACGCAGCTTCGAGCGTGATGTCGACGAGGATGCCGCCGCCGCCGGGACCGACGCCGCGGATCGCTTTGTCGATCGCGCCCTTGTCGCTCACCGGGCCGAGCGGGACGCTCCAGTTGACCTCGGTGTCCACGTGCAGCACGCCGAGCCGGTCGCCGGTGCCGAGCAACGCGGCGCTGCGGGCGGCCGCCTCGTTCGCGAGCTCGAGCTTGGTATGCGCGCCGGCATTGGCTGCCATCGAGCCGGAGATGTCGATGCCGATCACCTCGGCGAGACTCGCGCGGCGACGCTCTTGTTTGAGGTCAAACGAAACCGGGGAGACCTCTTCGAGCGGCGTGCGCGCATACCCGCCCGGTCCCATGCTGCGATCGCCGCCCATGAGCAGCAGGCCGCCGCCGAGGTCGCGCACGTAACTCGCGAGCGCGTCGATCTGGCCGGGCGAGAGATCCGAGGCGCGCACGTCGCCCATCACGACGAGGTCGTAGCCGACGAGCCCCGCGAGATCCGCGGGCACGCTGCTCGTCGAGCCCTCGTCCACCTTGAACGCCGCGGCCTCGAGTGCGCGCGCGACGAACGTCGTCTTGCCCGCGTCCCCGTCGAGCACGAGCGCCGAGGCCTGACCTCGCACGCGCATGAAAGCGCTGCCCGCGTTGTCCTCGGGCGATTGATCGAGCGTCGGATCGGCCGCGGTGATCTCCACGTCGTAGCGGTGGAACCCGGGGCCGGGCGCCTTCTCGCGGATGCGCAGGACGTCCTCGCCCGCGGCGATCTTCGCGCCCGACTCCGCGATGAGCTCGCCGTCGCGCCGGAGCCGGATCTGGATCGCGGCCGGGCTCGGCGACGAGGTCACGAGGCGCAGATCGATGGGCTCGCCCTCGTCCGCGCGCGTCGGCGCTCGCAACGCGACCACGCGGATGTCCGGGATCGAGCGTTGTTCGAGCGGAACCACGTCGACCGGGATCTCCGCCGCCACGGCCGCCGCGGCCGCGGCCATGGTGTCGCCGCGCGTCGCCACGCCGTCCGAGAGCACCACGATGCGCGCGGCGCTGTCGGCGGGCACTTCGGCCAGCGCGCGCCGGATCGCCGCGCCGAGGTCGGTCCCGTCGCGCCCGATGGAGACACGTTGCGGCGCCGGCAGGTCCGACTTCGGCCGCGGCGGATCCTCCGTCGCCGCGTCCGCGCCGAAGATGATCGTGCCGATCCGATCTTCCTCGCGCATGCCGAGCTCGGCCACCGCGAGCTCTTGCTTGATGCGCTGCTCGGCGCTCGGGACGAGGTCGATCGAGCGGCTGCGGTCGATCGCGACGAGCACGGTGAGCCGATCGAGCGGACGGCCGAGCTCGGGCCCGGCGGCGGCCATGGCCGCGATGAACGTCGCGAGCTGGGCGAGGAGATCGCCGAGCCGCGTGCGCAGCGGGCCCTGGTTCGTCCAGCCCGTCGCCATGCGGTACGCGACGAACATGGTCGACGCGAGCGCGAGCAGGGCGATCTGCGGCCGCGCGAGGCGCAGGTAACCGCCGGGGACGAGGCCCGTCCAGACGAGGCCCACGTAGAGCGCCGGCAGCGCGCCGACGATCATCCCCGTGAGCAGGATCTTGCGTTTCGTCAGGCCCGCCTCGCGGATCACCCACCGGGCGATCAGGACGAACACGAGCAGGCCGAGGCCGACGACCACGAAGGGCACGTACGGGCGCAAGTGACTCGGAATCACGCCGCGGCCCTCCTCTCCGGCGTCGGCGGCCGCTTCGGTGCAGCGGGCGCGGCGGCGGGCGCGAGGCGCGGCTTGCGCGTGAGGTACCAGATGTCGAAGACCACGAAGCCGAGCGCCACGAGCGCGAGCACCCAGCTCCACTCGTTGTGCGCGTCGGGCTCCGTGCCCGCGGCCGTCACCTTGATCTCGTCCTTGCCCGCTCCGGCCGGGGCCATGACGCTGCCGAGATCACTCTCGGCCGCGCTCGTGAGGTTCGCCGGGGCCACGAGCGCGCCGCCCTCGGGGCCTTGCCACGAGAGTTGATAGAGGCCGACCTTCGAGATCTCCGGCACGACGGCGAGCCCGTTCCGCAGCGACACGTCGAGCCGATCGCCCGTCGGGCCTTTCACCTCGACGTCCTTCGCCGACGCGGGCAGGCGTACGCGCAAGGGCTCGCCGGCGCGCGCGGGCCCCGTGATGCCGTGCGCGCGATGGATGCGCGCTTGCTCGAGGAGGTTCCGCATGAAGAGCACGAAGCTCGCCTTGAGCGGCCAGTCGCTGTCGCCAACGTCGAAGCCGAGTAGCGTGCCCGTGCGCGTCGGCGTGGAGATGTCGGTCGCGATCGTGCCGTCCTGCGTACGGATGAGCTCCTGCGTGGGGCCCTCGGGCTTGAGCGCGGCCGCGCGCGAGATCGAGACACCGTCGAGCGAGAGAAACCGCATGCGCGCGTCGCCGCTCTCCCACGACGTGATCGACGGCGCTTCGAGCGTCCTTCCGACCACGGTGCCGAAGCATCGACCCGCGGGCGGCGCGACGATCAGGAGATCCCCGCCCGGCACGAAGTCCGGACACGCGCCCTCCACCACGACGAACGCGTCCATCTCGACCGCGGCCGGCTGCGCGAGCTCCGTCACCGAAAGCGTCTTCAGCGTCGTCGCCGGATCGCTGAGGATCGCCCGCTCGATCCACGGCGACATCTTCTGCGTATCGGGCGCCGCGTACGCCACGGGGAGTTTGTCCCCGGCCGGCACGCGCGCGAAGGCCGCGTCGTCGACCTCCATCGCGTCGTGCGGCGCGATGTCGAAAATGAGCCCACGCCGGTAGTCGCCGGGCGCCGGCAGGAAGTCGAGCACCACGGCCTGGCGTTCGCCCGGCGCGACCAGGATCTTCCGCGACGCGAGTACGTCCGACGCGTTGTCCTCGCGCATCGTCACGTAGAGCTCGCGCGGCGCCTTGCCGAAGTTCGCGATCACGAGGAACGCCTGCACCTGCTCGCGCTTCAGCGTCGGCTCGATCCCCGACCGCACGTCGACGCGCACGATGGCCGCGTTCTCCACCGGCGTGCCCACGGTGATCACCTCGATCGGCAAGGACGCTCCCGCGAGCGCCGCCGGCGCGGCGAGATTGCCGTCCGTGATCACCACGATCCGCCGCGATCCGCCGAGCTGCCGCAGCCGATCCACCGCGAGCGCCACGGCCGCGCCGAGGTCGCCCTCCACGTCGTGCACGCGCAGCGTTTTCAGCGCGGCCTTCAGCCGGACCGCGTCGCGATCGAGCGGCGCCACCACGCGCGCATCACGCCCCGCTTCGAGCAGGAGCGCGTCGCTGCCCGGACCGAGCGACGACAGGATGTCCTCCGCGACCTTGCGCGCGAGCTCCATCCGCGTCTTCGTCTCCGCGCCGGCCGCGCTCTGCGCCGACATCGACGCGCTCGCGTCCACGATGATCGCGAGGTGATCCCCCGTGATCGCCCTTCCGCGTGTCGCCGGCCGCGCGAGCGCGAACGCGAGCAGCAGCAATGCCAGCGCCTGCAGGATGAGCGGCACCTGCGCGATGAGCTTCTGGAACGGCGAACGCGCGATGAGGTCCCGCTTCGCCGAGGCCCACAGCCACGTCGACGCGACGCGCTTCCTCTTCCGCCGCACCTTCAGGATGTAGAGCAGCACGAGCGGGCCGAGCAGCCCCAGGAGCGCGAGCCCTTTCGGCGCGAGCAGATCGAGCGGCGAGGACATTCAGTCGATGCTCCTGGCGACGATCCGCCGGATCGCGCTCTCCAGGGGTTCGTCCGTCCGAACCCGCACGTACGTCGCGCGCAGCCGCTTCGCCAATTGCCTGAGCTCCTCGCAGAGACCCGCGAAACGCAACACGTACGCTTCGATCGCCGCGGCATCCATGGTCACCTCGACGACCGCGCCGGTCTCGGCGTCCTCGAGGGCCCAGTCGCCTTCGTAGGAAGGCTCGATTTCCTCGGGCGCGACGACCTGCACGAGCACGAGATCGTGCCCGGCCGCGGCCGCGCGGGTGAGCGCGGGGCCGAGCGGCCCGCCGTCGAGGAAATCGGAGACGACGAGGAGCATCCCTGCACGCTTGTTCTTTTGTATCAGCCGATCGATGGCCCGCGCGAGGTCCGTCCCACCCCGCGGCGTGATCCCGGAGAGGGCGCGGAGCAACGCCGGAAGACCACTCCGGCCCCGCACCGGCGTCTCCTCGCGTTGAATCCCCTCCCCGGCCGAGATCACCTGCGCACGCTCCGAGGCCGCGAGCGCCATGTACCCGAACGCCGCGGCGATGCGGCAGGCCGCCTCGAACTTCGGCGGCTCGCCGAAATCGAGGCTCGCGGACGTGTCCACGAGCAGCCGCACGATCACGTCTTCCTCGGCGCGGAAGAGCTTCAGCACGGGCTCGTCGGTGCGCGCGTAGGCGGCCCAGTCGATGCGGCGCAGGTCGTCGCCGGGGCTGTAGGGCCTGTGCTCCTGGAACTCCGCCGAACCGCCGCGCCGTCGCGCCACGTGCTCGCCCGAGGCGCCCGATCGCGCGCGGATCTCGAGCCTGCGCCTGAGCACCTCGAGCTCGCGAACGAAGGCGGGATCGAGGAGCCGGGAGGGGATCCCCGGACGAGTCTCCTGCATCCGAGCCCTTCTGGCCCAGCGCCGCCGCGGCGTCGAGAGCGTCGCGCCCAGCACGTACGCCCCCGGCCCGAACCCGCGCGCCAGGTGTTCCTGATCACCAAACATGTAGTTTTAGCAACAACCGTGGACGGATGGAGTGGTAACAACATTTACCATCCTCCGACGTTGAAGTTTTTCGCTTACGCTGTGGCGTTCAGACGGCTTCTTGCATGGAGAGGGCGATGCTGGAGCGGCGAAGATTACGACGTCATTGGTTCGCGTGGGTGGCGGTCGCCGCGATCGGCTGTGGCGACGGTGCGACCACCCCAACCACGGGGAGCACGACCGGCTCCGGCGGGAGCGGCGGCATCGGCGGCATGATGGCCGGCTCCGGCGGGAACGGCGGTAACGGCGGCGCTGGCGGCAACGGTGGCAGCGGCGGCATCGGCGGCGCTGGCGGCGTGATGGCCGGCAGCGGCGGCAACGGTGGCAGCGGCGGCATCGGTGGTTCCGGTGGCATCGGTGGTTCCGGCGGCAGCGGTGGCATCGGCGGCGCTGGCGGCATCGGCGGCGCAGGCGGCATCGGCGGCGCAGGTGGCGTGATGGCCGGCAGCGGCGGCATGGGTGGCATGCCCGCCAGCGGCGGCATGGGTGGCATGCCCGCCAGCGGCGGCATGGGTGGCATGCCCGCCAGCGGTGGCATGGGTGGCATGCCCGCCAGCGGCGGCATGGGTGGCATGCCCGGCACCGGCGGTTCGGGCGGCCAGCCCGCGTGCGTGACGAACGCCGACTGCGACGACGCCATCGGGTGTACCGCGGACGCGTGCGTGTCCGGCGCATGCATCCGCGTGCCGACCGACACGATGTGCGACAACGGGCTGTTCTGCGACGGCGACGAGATCTGCGATCCCGAAAACGGCGCGCCCGGCACCGGGTGCACGCCGAGCTCCGGCCCACCCTGCGACGACGGCATCTCGTGCACCGTCGACACCTGCAACGAGCAGTTCGACGGCTGCACGAACACGCCGAACAACGCGCTCTGCGACAACAACATCGCCTGCGACGGCGTCGAGACGTGCGGCGTGCTCGGGTGCAAGGCAGGGACGCCGCTCAACTGCGACGACGGCGTCGCCTGCACCGACGACTTCTGCGATCAGGCCAGCGGCGGCTGCAAGCACGTCGAGAACGACGGCAACTGCTCGGACGGCGCGTTCTGCAACGGCGCCGAGACCTGCGACAAGGTCGCCGGCTGCAAGCCCGGCACGCCGGTCGACTGTAGCGACGGCATCGCCTGCACCTCCGATAGCTGTAGCGAGGCCAACGACACCTGCGCGCACGCGCCGAACGACGCGGCCTGCGACGACAACGACTTCTGCACCGGCGAAGAGACGTGTGAGGTCGGCCTCGGCTGCCAGGCCGGCGCCCCGGTCGTCTGCAACGACAACCTCTCCTGCACGGCCGATAGCTGCTCGAGCGCGCTGCAGAAGTGCGTGTTCTCCCCGAACGACGCGGCCTGCAGCGACGGCCTCGCTTGCAACGGCGTCGAGGCCTGCGACCCGGCCGGCGGCGCCGCCGTGACCGGCTGCAAGGCGGGCTCGCCCGTGGTTTGCCCGTCCGACGGCATCGCCTGCACGAACGAGGCTTGTCAGGAGCCGTCGGGCACCTGCAGCTCCTCGGCCGACAGCACCAAGTGTCCCGCGGGCGAGCTCTGCGTCCCGCTCGTCGGCGGCTGCACCACGGCCCAGCCCTGCACGACGAACGCCCAGTGCGACGACGGCAACGCTTGCAACGGCACCGAGTACTGCGACGTCGTCTGCAAGGCGGGCGCGCCGGTCACCTGCAACGACGGCATTACCTGCACCGTCGACACCTGCGACCCGCAGACGGGCGCGTGCTCGAACACGCCGAACAACAACTACTGCAACAACGGCCTCGCCTGCGACGGCGTCGAGACGTGCAACCCGCTCTTCGGCTGCATGAACAGCCCGCCCGTCAACTGCAACGACGGCGTCGCCTGCACGTACGACGAGTGCAACGAGCCCTCGGGCACCTGCGCGCATTACCTGCAGGACTACATGTGCGACGACGGCGTCTTCTGCAATGGTGCCGAAACCTGCTCGGCCACAGGCTGCAACCCGGCCTCGGCGCCGCCCGTCTGCAACGACGGCGTCAACTGCACGGACGACGTCTGCGACCCGATCCTCGACGCCTGCAAGGGCGTGCCGAACAACAACCTCTGCGGCTGCGGCGAGACGTGCAATCCCGCGCAGGGCGGCTGCGGCAACTTCTGCCAGGTCGCG
This sequence comes from Polyangium jinanense, assembly GCF_028435365.1. Next base: position 27,135 of record NZ_JAGTJJ010000049.1, read on the forward strand.
ACCTGCCAGGGCAAGACGTACGCCTGCGGCGACTGCATCGACAACGACGGCGACTGCAAGACCGACTCGGCCGACGACCAGTGCCTCGGCCCCTGCGACAACACCGAGGACAGCTTCTACGGCGGCATCCCCGGCCAGAACAACTCGCCCTGCAAGTCCGATTGTTATTTCGATCAGGATACTGGCCAGGGCAACGACGATTGCTACTGGAGCCACAAGTGCGATCCGCTCGAGGTCGCGCCGAACTACCCGCCGGAGGGCAGCCAGTGCGCGTACAACCCGAACGCGAGCATCCCGGGCTACAGCGGGTCGTGCTCCCAGGCCAACCAGTCGCAATCGCAGGTCTGCCACGATTACTGCGGCCCGCTCACGCCGAACGGCTGCGACTGCTTCGGCTGCTGCGCCCTGCCCGGCCTGAATTACAAGGTCTGGCTCGGCTCGGAGAACCCGGCCGGCACGGGAAGCTGCAACGCGAACACGCTGAACGACCCGTCGAAGTGCAAGCCCTGCACGCAGGTCGCAGCGTGCCTCAACACGTGCGAGGTCTGCGAGGTCTGCATCGGCAAGCCGAACCTTCCGCCCGGCTGCGTCGAGCAATTCTGCCCGGCCGGCGTGGAGAAGTGCGGTCAGCCCGGCCAGGACCCCTGCCCGGCCGGCGAGACCTGCATCACCGGGTGCTGCTACCCCGTTCCGCAGTGAAACCCTGAGACGAAACGAGGGGGCGAGGCGCCGAAATCGCGGCGCTCGCCCCCTCGGGCGTTTGTCACGGCCCCGTGATCGAGAGCTGCACGAGGTCGTTCACGACGTCCGGCGCGATGCCGTTCAGCATGCCCTCGTAGCCCGGCCAGATGAGGTTCCCGCTCGCGTCGACCTGAATGCCGTCCGGCCCGGCGAGCGGCGGAAGGCCGTAGTTCGTCAGGAGAACGATCACGAGGTCACGCGAAGGATCCGGGTCCACCGTGAGGAACGTGCCCGCGGCGCCGATCTTCGAAGCGGCGTACGGGGACGAGTAGAGACCCGTCACGACGTGCGCCCCCGGCACGGTGTCCGCGAGCTCCCAGCCGTGGCCCTTGTTCGCGAAGAGCAGATCGTCGAGCCAGCTCGACGTCACGCCGTAGATGCCGAGCGGCGCGCCGTAGGCGTCCGTCGACTGGACCAACATCGTGCCCTCGACGAGCGTCGGCGACGCGAGCAAGTCGATGCCGCAGGTCCACATCCACGGCGTGCAGTAGCCGTAACTCGTATTGCCCACGACGCGCGCGCCGCGGTTCAGAAACATCTGCCCGAGGAGCGCGAGGTCCCACGCCGTGGAAAAGGCGCCGTCACAGCCGGTCACGCCGTGCCCGTCCGCCTCGATCCAGTAGTCCTGCTCGTCGGCCACCTCGCCGCGCATGTACCGGGGCGCGCCGTTTGGCTCGCGCAGCGTCGAGTAGCCCGTGCCGACGAAGCGGCTCGACTTCGACGGCATGTTCACGAGCGGCTGCCACGCCGTGTCCTTCATCCCGAGTGGGCTCGTGATCCGGTTCTTCACGAGCACGTCGAGCGGCGCGCCGCCGGCCGCCTCGGCGACGCGACCGAGCAGGCGATACGCGATGTCGCTGTAGAGCACCGCCGTGCTCGGTGTGTACGCGAGGCTCTCGGCGAGCATCGTGCTCCAGGGATCGGCATCACCCAAAAGCGACGCGGCGGCGTCGATCGAATGGCCCGAGGTGAACCGCACGAGGTCGGCCACGAGCACGCCTGATTTCTCGGGCGTGGCGAACTCCGGCAGGTAATTCGCTACGGGATCGGAGAGATCGAGGCTGCCGTCATCGTACAGATCGATCGCGACAAACGCTGTGAAGATCTTGGTGATCGACTGCAGATCGAAGATGCCGTCCTTGGGCATCGACGGGTTTTGCGCGACAGGGCCGGCGAAGTTTCCGTCGCGTTTGCCGAACGCCTTGTGGAGCACGACCTTGCCGTGACGCGCGACGAGCAGCACGGCCCCATCGATCGTTCCGGCGTTCACCGCGCTCTGCACGTGCGCGGAGGCCTGCGAGAGGTAGGTCGCGTCCATGCAGACCTGGGACGGCGACGTGGCGTATTGCAAGCTGTAGGGGCGTGTGGCGCTGGAAGGGTTCGCGGAAGCGAGGGCCGGTGCCACGACGATCGAAGTCAAAAGCGCCGCGAAAGCGAGACGTCTCATGGGTTCCTCCATCGATGGAGAAAGGACTTGGTGAGCCCCGGTGATTTTTCGGATCGTGGCGGCGCTGGGCGTTTCGTGGGTTCAGGGCCGACGCCGCGCCGGGCGCGCTCGTCGTGTCCAAAAGGCTCGGCGTGGGTACACCGCTCGTTACGGGCACTCGTCGACAATCCGGGGGCCTTACAAGAATAGTTGCCTTTCTGGATGCTTGTGAATCCTGGCACGCTCCGATACGCCACGATTTGCCTCCGTACGAGACAAAACGACATCAACGTCGACACACCTCCTCGCGTGTCGCATCGCACCCGGGATGACCGATCCGCTCCCGCAAAACGAGCGCCTCTTCGAGATACCGCTTGCCAATCTCCGCTACGCCCACGCTCGAAAGACAGAGCCCAGCCCAATGCAAAACGTCCGCGCGCCCCCAGGCGTCCTCGACAAGCACCCGGTCGGGCGCGTCCTTGGCCCGCACCGTCATCCCGTCGTCACCCCGCGCGAGCGCGATTTCGAGCCCGAGCGCGAGGAGCCGCGCCCGGAACAAACCGAGCCCACATGCCTCCGCGAGTTGCTCCCCCGCGAGCGCCTCCCGCGCCGCCTCGAACAACGCCCCTCGCGCGAGCGCGAGCCGCGCCGTCAGCTCGTGCACGCGCGCTGCCATTTCCACTTCCCCGGAGACGGCGACCCACGCCCGCGCCGCCGCGAGCCGACGCGACGCCTCCGCCGGATCCTCGTCCACCACGGCGAGCCCGAGCAGCACGTGCCCCTGCGCCGCGTGCCCGGCCCAGCCGAGGCGCTCGCAGGCGGCGACGTTCGCCTCGGTCATCTGCACGGCCTCCGCCCGCTGCCCGAGCGCGAAGAGGTGCTCCGCCTCCCAGAGCCCTCGCCGCGCCACACGCGCATCCCCCATCGCCGCGAGCCGCGAAAAACCCGCGCGCGCGGCTTCGATGTCCCCGAGGTCGTGCGCGATCGACGCGTAAAGCGCGATTCCTCGGGCCATGTGCGCGCCGAGGCCGGCCGACTCCGCGATAACGAGCGACCGCGACGCATGCGCCCGCGCCGCCGAAAGCGTTCCGGCGAGCCGCTCCGTGTATGCCAACGTGCGCATACCTGTAACGAGGTGTGATAGCTCGGACGCCCCTTCGATCAGCGTGTTGTGCTCCTCGTAGGAACGCCTGGCGAACGCGAGATCCCCGAGCGCTCCCGCATACAGCCCGCGCTCGTAGAGCAACGCGAGACGATAGCTCCATGCAAGCGAGGCGGCGGGTGATCCCGGATTGGTTGTCTCGCCAAACATTCGTAAAATTCGTGCACCACGACTCATTTCTCCGAGCACAAGTCCGAGGTGCGAGAAACCGCCTAGCGTTTGCGAATACACCCTGTATGCCTCGGTCGGCTGGCCCGCAGCAAGGAGGGTCCGGAGAACGTCTTCGATGGCGTCGAGGCGGCCGCGGTCCCGGGGTTTTTGCCGGGGCGCGAAGATCAAGGTGCCCTCGGAAGGCGGGCTCATCGCCGCCTGCACGGCCGAGGGCGAGACCGGGAGCAATCCGCGGAAATGGTCCCGGACGAACGGGTGCGACGACCAACGCGGCGGCTCACCGCCGGCGCGGAACACGAGCCCGAGCCGTTCGAGACGGGCGAGCGCGCGGCGAAGGCTCTCGGCGGAGGCTCCTGCGAGCGCGCCCGCGACACGGGGGGAAGCGGAGGCGAGCGCGAGGAGCGCGTCCTCGTCGGCGCCGGCCGACAGCACGGAGAGGCGCGCGAGGAGATCCCGCTCGGCATCGGGCAACGCGGCCGCATACGCCGAGAGGACCCGGGCGAGGCGCCGCGCCAGCGGATCGTCGCGCGCGGCCTCGGCGAGATCGAGCGGATCGAGCGGGCGCAAATCGCCGCCGAGAAACGCCCCCGCATACGAGCCCGCCACCGCGAGCGAGAGCGCATGCCCGCCCGAGGCACGAACGACCCGCGCGAGCGCCTCGCCATCCGCGTCCGCGCCCCACGACCGGAGCAAACGCGCGGCGTCGGTCGGCGGGAGCGGCCCGAGCTGCACGGTGCGCGCGCCCGCGTCTGCCCAGGGCGCGAGGTCCCCCAGCAAAAACCGCGATGTGACGAGCGCCCGCGCCGCCCCGAGCCCTCGAGCGAGCGCGACGAGCAGGCGCCGCACCAGCGGATCTTCGAGCTCGCCGTGCGCGCGCGAGGCCCCGCCCGAGGCTTGCACCGTCTCCAGCCCATCGAGCACGAGCAAATGCGGCGGCCCGCTCCCGAGCGCGAGGAGCAGCTTCTCCAGCCGCTCCCCGGCCTGCGCCTCCGCCCCCGCGAAATACCGCACGGCGTGGGCCAGAAATGCCTCCGTGCGCTCGTCATCGTAAAAACTCCATACGAAGAGCCCGCCGTGCCGCGGCGCATCACCGATCCGCGTCACGAGCCGCTCGGCGATGGCCGTCTTCCCCGCGCCGCCCACGCCCACGAGCGCGACCACGCCCGGCGTCTGGCCTTTCTCGGGCGCCGAAGCCCATGCCCACAGCTCGTCGAGGATCTCCTCGCGCCCCACGAAATGCGGCGCGCGCTGGAGCGTGTGCACGTGCTCGGGCGGAAAAAGCTTCGGCGCGGGCGCGGGAGGCTCGGGCGCGGCGTCGATCACCAGGTCCGCGGCGGCGATCCCGAGCTCGGCGGAGAGCCGTTCGATGAGCTTTCGCCGGGCGGGTTGCCGGATGGAAAAGCCGCCCTCGTTGACCTCGCCGGATTCGTACCGGCGGTACGTGCGCACGTCCACGCCGACCGAGGCAGCGAGCTCCTCCTGGGTGAGCTCGAGCTCGAGGCGTGCCCGCAGCAAGGCCTCGTGGTTGAACCGCTGCGCCATTCGATTCGCCTGCGCATCATCCTTCCGGCGGGCCGTCCTGTCCACCGCCGGCCCCGCCCGGTTCCTGCCCGGTTCTGCCCTGTTCAGCCGCCCGGCGCGGCCGCATGGTGTCCGGCATGAACGCCATCGAGAAACGCCGGCTCGCGACCGGCAAGGAGCTCTTCACGCTCTCGAACGTCCTCGCCCCCGCCGAGTGCGACGACCTCATCCGGCGCGCCGAGGCCCACGGCTTCACGGACGCGCCGATCACGGTGGGCCCGAACAAGTTCGTGATGGCGAAGGACGTCCGCAACAACCGGCGCGTGATGCAGGACGACCCGGCCCTCGCGGCCGAGCTCTGGCCGCGGGTCGCGGCGCACGTGCCGGCAGAGCTCGGCGCGTATCGCCCCGTGGGGCTCAACGAGCGATTCCGGTATTACCGCTACACGCCGGGCCAGCAATTCGACTGGCACCGGGACGGCGCGTTCCTCCGCACGCCGGAGGAGCAGAGCCTCTTGACGTTGATATTTTACCTCAATGAAGACTGCGTCGGCGGGACGACCGATTTCATGTACGTGACCGACGACGAGATCCGCGTGGAGCCGCGGCGCGGAATGGCGCTCGTGTTCTCGCACTCGCTGTACCACCGAGGAGCGCCGGTGATCGAGGGGACGAAATACGTGCTCCGGACGGATGTGATGTATCGGCGGGGGTGAGGGTCAAGGGGTGGGCGGACGAGGCGTCCAGAGCAGGGAAAGATCGATTTCAATCGCTTCGAACGGCTCGGCGCGGACGCGCACATCCCCGTCAAATGTCGCCGCGACAACCCATAACTTGCCTTCGAGCCGGTAGACCTCGAGCGTCTGCAACTCTGGGTCGATGATCCAATAATGGCGGACGCCGTGGTGAGCGTAAAGCCTGAGCTTTGCTGTCCGATCGGAGCGAGCCGTGCTCGGCGAGAGAATCTCGCAAACCCAGTCCGGGGCCACGAGGAACGGGCCCTCGTGCGGCTCCTCGAAGCGCTCGATCCGCCAGCCTGCCAGATCGGGTACGCGGATCTCTTCCCCGAACCGGATACGGGGCTCCGGGCGAATCTCCCACCCGCCTGGCCCCCCTTCGCCCAGGTCGAAGGCGCCGCCAATCTTCGCATGCAGCTTCGCCTGCGCCCGCCCGTGCGGCGGGCTCGGGCGAGGCAGGAGGACGATCTCCCCCCCAACGATCTCCCCGACAACCCCCTCGGGCAAATCCGCCAGGTCTTCCCAGGTCTTCGGACGTTTCGACGCGCGAGCCGGATCCGACATGCCCGCATTCTACCACGTCTCACCGATCCGGAAAGGCCGTCCACCCCTCGAAATCCGGGCACACCTCGCCGCAGGCGCCCACGAAGAGCGCGGTCGGATCGAAAAACCCGTCGTCCGGCGGCGCAATCGCTCCCGAAAGCCCCTTCGCCCCGCTCACGAGCGACAGATACACCGGGCCGTTCGTGAACAGCGGCAAACCACTCTCGTCCGGCGTCAGAGCGCGATTGTTCCGCACCGGCTCCGTGGCCCAGTCCGACTCCGCGAACTCAGCCTCGCCGTCCTCGAAATTGTCGTCGTTCGCGAAGATCGAATGGCGAATGTCGAGCAGCCCCGCGTTCGCATTCTCGTGCGTCGGCGTCTCGTCGATGGCCAGGCCCGTGTCCCCCGCGTTCGCCACGAGCATGTCGAACATCCGCCCGCGCGTCCCGCCCCGCAGCTTCACGTTCGGCCCGAACTGGTCGGCCATTCCCACGAGCGTCACGTTGTACAGCAAAGGATCCGAAGGCGCCGATCCCGCGCCGTCGACCTCGGAATCGCTCGTGCCCTGACCGGCCTGGATGCCCGTGTCGCCCTGCATGTCGCCCATCACGACGCCGATGAATTGACCCTTGCCACGCCAGCCGAGCGCCCAGTCGAAGCCGTCGTCCTCGTACCCCGTGACGAGGATGTGCTTCACCGACACCGTCCCGCCCCGCAGATCGATGGCGTCGTCTTCGGTGCGGTGCACCTGCACGTGCTCGACGACCGTGCCGCTCCCGACGCCCTCCAGGCGGAACCCGCCCGGCGAGCCAGAAAGGCCGTCGTTCCGGCCCGCAAACTCGATCCGCACGAACTGGAGCTCGCCGCTGCTATCGTCCTCCGCCGTCCCGCCGCAGGTGGCATTGATGCCGGGAGGAAGGACATCGAGCTTTCGGCCGCTGGGCGCGCCATTGATCGGGGCGCGCCCACAGAGGATGACGCCGCGCCAATCCCCGTCGGAGCGCTCGGTCGCCGCGCTCGTGAACACGATCGGCGCCTCCTTCGTGCCGCGCGCGACGATCCGCGCGCCTGGCCTCACGAGGATCCCGCCCTCCGTGTGGGCGAGGATCCGCGTGCCCGGCTCGATCGTGAGCGTCGTGCCCGACTCGACCACCACGTATCCCGTCAGGATCGTGGTCTGATCCGCATACCACGTCGTATCCTTGCGAATCGAGCCGGAGACCTCGATGCTCGGGCGCAACACGCCCTCCTCGATGCCAAAAACCGAGGCGCAACCCGTCGCGCCCGCGAGCGCCCCGAGGACGAGAACAAGGTTGGCAGGACGAACGCGCATCAAAAGCTCCCTCGCGCGAAGATCCCCCCGGGTCCGAGCGTCAAGGTCACGCTCGCCTTGGGCGCCGCATCCGACGGCCCCCGCGTCGCGAGCGAGACGACGAAAAGCGCGGCGCCCGCGGCCGTGAGGACCGCGCCAGGCACGAAGATCGCCGTCCCGACGCCCGCGAGATCCTTGGCGTCCTTCCGAATGGCAACGCCTTCCCGATCACAATACGTGGCGTCGCAGAAAGGCGCCGCCTCGTCGAACCGCGCGCGCGCCGCGAGCCCCACGCCGAGGGACGCGCCCATCGTGAGCAGGCCCGCCCCACCCGCCGCAATGCCCACGATCCCGAGCGGCCCGATCCCTTTGGGCTTCGGCCGAGGCGGCGGGGGCGGCGGAGGCGGCGGCAATTTCACGGGCTCGAGCAAGGGCTTCGCCGGCGGCGGCTCGACCTTCGCGTCTTCGAGCGGCGGCAACATCACGGTCGTCGTCGCGGATCCACGCTCGATCACCACGGATGTCGAATACGGCACTTTCCCCGGCGCGGTCGCCTCGATCTTGTACGTGCCCGGATCGATGGGCACGCCGGTGTTCCACAGGACGGACCCTACCTCCAGCCCATCACGACGCACGACGAACCCATCACGCAAAATCGAATCCGGCACCTCGATGACGAGGCGCGAGAGCTTCGCTTCGAGCGCGTCGGCCCGCGTCCGCCCGATCTTCTCCCGGTCCGGTTGGCCCGCCCGGCGCGCCGCGTCGGCCGCCTCGCGGAACGTAGCCCACGCGGTCGCGAACTTACCTAGTTTTTCTTGACAATCACCCAGATAAAGCAACGTGCCGATGCCCGAATCGAGCTTGTGGCTCTCGGCCAGCCGTGGACACGCGTGCTCGTAATCGCCCTTCTCCATGAGGGCGAGCGCCTCCTTGAAGAGGTGTTCGGCCGCGGCCACGTCGCCCTGCTGGGCAACCCCGGGGCGCGCCCCGCCGAAGAGCGCCACGGCGAGGAAAAACCCGGCGGCGCGTTTCACTTCCGGCCTCCGAAATCGGGGACCAGTCCGGTCGTGGGGGCCGCGCTCGGCGTCTCGGTCGCCGCAGGCTTCGTCGTGCCGGTCTTCACGGGCGCCGCGACCTTGGGCGCCGCCGCCACGCTCGCGGAAGGCGCCGCGGACGTGCTCGGGGGCGCGGCGGCCGTCTCCGCGGTCTGCGGGGGCGCGACGGTCGCGCTGGGCGCAGGCGCCAGGGTCACGGCCGGCGCAGGCGTCTCGATGGCCGGCGGCCGCGGCGGCTCCGCGGTCATGGTTTTCTCCTCGCGGCCCCCGAGCAGCCGCGTCCCCACGATTCCCAGGAGCAAAGCAACCGCGCCTGTCAGGACGAACCATTTTCCCGACCGATGAGGCGCGCCCATCTGGGTCTGCGACCACGTCGAGGCCGTCTTCCCCATCGCCTGCGTCGACAGCCGCTCGCCTCCCCCGCTCGGCCGCGCCCCTTCGCCCGTCGTTCCTCCGGACGAACGTTCCTTTTTCCCGAGCGACGCACCCGTCGTTTGTCCGGGCGATGGATGACCCGTTTTCCCGGCCGGCGCCTCGGGCGGCAAGCTCTGCGGCGCGCGCGGCCCGGCGAGGTGCGCGTGAATGCGATCGAGCAGCGCCCTCGACCGCTCGGGCACGAACGGGGCGAGGGCATCCGCGAGCTCGGCCACGCTCTGGAAGCGATCGGCCGGGTCTTTTTGCAAGCAACGCAGCACGACCTCGCCAAGCTCGGCCGGCAGGTCCTCCCGGCGTTGCCCCGGCGGCTCGGGATCCTCGGTCATCAGCACCATGATGAGCGCGCCGAGCGAATCGGCGACAAACGGCATCGTCCCGGTGAGCGCCTTGTACAGCACCACGCCAATCGACCAGATGTCGCTGCGCGCGTCGACCTCACGCGCCGCCCGGAACTGCTCGAGCGACATGTACATCGGCGAGCCGAGTAGCGCGTTGCTACGCGTGAGCGCCGTGCCGTCGAGCGCCGCGGGATCCTGGTGCTTCGCGATTCCGAAATCGAGCACCTTCACCGCGGGGCTTCCATCCGCGCGCCGGGTCACGAACAGGTTCGCCGGCTTGATGTCTCGATGCACGATGCCGCGCCCGTGCGCCTCGGCGAGCGCCTCGCACGTCTGCAGCACGACCTCGCACGCCTCCTCGATCGGCAGCTTGCCGGCGGCGCGGATCATCTCGTCGAGGTCCTTGCCTTCGAGCAGCTCCATCACGAGGTACGGCACGCCGTCGTCGAGCGTGCCGAAGTCGAGCATCCGCGTGACGTGCTCGCTCCGGAGCTTCGTCGCGGCCTGCGCCTCACGCAAAAAGCGCTTCTTGCCGACCTCGTTCTTGGCCGCGGCCTCGAGCATGAACTTGATGGCCACCCGCTGCTCGAGATCCGTGTGCTCGGCGGCGACGACGGCGCCCATGCCGCCCACGCCGAGCACCCGATCGACACGGTATTTCCCGGCGATCACGTCGCCCGCCCTGACCGGAAGCTCCATCTCGCTGTCGCTACTCATCGGCCGCGCACGTCGTCTCGGGGGCCGAGCCTATCGAGGAGGCGCCGCGCCGGCAAGCCCTTCGCGCGCCTCCATGAGCGCAAATCCCAGCAAATTCAGCCCTCGCCACGCCCGAGGGTCCGTCGCTCGCGGATTCGACGCGCCGAGCCCGATCCCCCAGATCGTGTCCCGCGGGCTCGCCTCGACGAGGATCTTCGATCCGGTGCGAAGCAACCATTCGCCGAGGGCCGGATTCTGGCCGAACTTCGCGAGGCTCGCCTCCACCACGATCCCGAACCGGTGCTCGCGCCACCGCGCCTCGTCGAAATCACGCACCTCGCGCCCGAGCGCCTTCGCCTTGCCCGGATCCTCCGTCGCCAGGATCTTCGCGCGCGTCACTTCGTCCCCGAACAGCCGCGCCTTCTCGGCCATCATGAAATGCTCGGCGGCCGCGTACCTCTGCCCGCGCACGACGAACGGCGCGGGATACCATTGGCTCAAAATGAAAGGTCCAAGCGTCCCTTCCTCGCTCGGCGTATGGCCCCAGAAGAACAGGAATTCGAGCGACTCGCCGCGTTCTTGCCGCGCGATCAGGGTGGCGACGTCCATGGCGGGATTCTAGCCCAACCCATCGCCGGCAGGGAAGCCTCGACACCATCTCCCCCTTTTCCGCGGCCCGCCGTGGCGGTAGCGTATCCCGCAGACCGGCGAACGACATCGTCGGAGGAGGCTTCTTCATGCGCACCCGCTTCTTCCTTTTTGCAGCCGCCGCGATGCTTTTTGCGGCCCCCGCGTCCGCGGACGTCCTCTCGGATCCGCCGTCCGACTGCCCCGAGGGCAGCGTGGGCGAGTTCTGCCACGGACCCCCGCAGTGCGCGCCCCTGTTCTGCGAGACCAACGTCGATTGCAAGGACGGCGCGACGTGCGTCGAAACCGAGCTCTGTATCGAGGAGATCGGCTGCTCGGGCGGGTGGATCGGCGACGGCGCGCCCCCGCTCGAGATCAACGTGCTCGGCGCCTGCGACGCGGCCAGCGCCTGCCCGCTCGGCGGCACATGTTCACCCCTCAAGGTCTGCGTCGGCGGCTCGGGCGCGGGCTCGGGCAGCGGCGCAGGCGCGGGCAGCGGCGCCGGGAGCGGCGCGGGCGCAGGGAATGGCGATAGCGGCGACGACGACATCGCGGTGACGGGATGCGCGTGCAGCGCGGTCGGCGACCGCGCCGCGCCGTGGCTCGGGCTCGCCATGGTCGCCGTGGGCACGGGGATCGCCGCGGCGCGAAGGCGGCGGGCGCGTTAACGCGCGGGCGGCGGCGGCGTCGCGGCGGTTTTTTCCTTCAAGCACTTTTCCATCGCAGGCCCGAGCGACGCCGCGCCCGCCGGGAGAATGGGCGGCCCGTCCACGGGCGTCGCGCTCCGGCCGGAAAAACCGCCGAGCATGATCATCGCCACGCGCCCGACGACCGTGGAGATCGGCATGCCGCGTCCGATTCCACCTTTCCAGCTCCGCGAGTCGTGGCTGTTCATTCGGTTGTCGCCGATGACGAACGCCTCGCCCGCGGGCACGACCCAGGGCCCCTGCACGGTCCCGCAAATCCCGCCCCGGCACGATTGCATCGCGCTGCAATCACTGTCCTTCTCGCACGTCTCCCCGAAGACGGGCCCGTCGAGCAGAACGCCGTAAGCGTGTTCGTCGAGCCATTCGATGAAAAGCTCGTACGTCCGCCCCTCCCAATCGTAGCGGCCCACGCGGCATTGCGGGACACGAAAGCCGTTGATGATGGGCCGCCCGTCCACGAACTCGATCCTGTCCCCCGGCATCCCGATCACCCGCTTCATGAAGAGCTGATCCGGGTTCTCGGGGAACGGGAAGACGATCACGTCGCCGCGATGCACCTCGCCGCCCCGCAGCGCGGAGACGTAGTCGCCGGGCACGAGCGTGGGTACCATCGCCCCGGACGGGACCTTGTACACCTTGACCATCACGCGGAGCACGACGAAGGTCGCGACGAGGAGGCCCAGGATCACATAAGCCAAGAGCGCCGAGCGCTTCTTGCGGGCCGCCTCGTGGCGGGCCGGGGAGGAGTCGGACATGTTGGGCCCCTACCCCGATCCGCACCCGGCGAGAAGCCGCCCGAGACGCCGCGCCGCCCCCGTACTTTTTTCTCTAAGAAACCTCCCGCCCCCTCGTTCTTCGAGAGAACGACTTCCGATCGCGCCCATGCCGAGCGAACCGACGAGCCACTGGGTCCTTCTCGCGCTCTCGCGCTACGAGGCCCCTTTGCTCCGTTACGCCTCGGCGATCGTGGGATCCGCCCAGGCGGCCGACGTGGTGCAGGACACGTTCCTGCGCTTGTGCAACCAGGACCGAGCGGCCGTGGAGCCGCACCTTCGGGCCTGGCTCTTCACGGTCTGCCGGAACCGGGCCCTCGATGTTCGGCGCGACAAACGACAGGTCGAGCCCGTGGCGGAGGTGGACGAGGTCATGGCGGACAATCAACCCGGGCCCTCGGAGGCCCTCGAGCGCCGGGAGGCGATGCGCCGCGTGCTCGGCGCGCTCGATACCCTGCCGGAACGACAACGCGAGGCGGTCCTGCTCAAATTCAGCGGCGACCTGAGCTACCAGGAGATCGCGGAGGTGCTCGGGACGAGCGTGTCGAACGTGGGATTCCTCTTGCATACGGCGCTGCGCGCGCTGCGCGAGCAGGTGGAGAAGAAGGACCGCGAAGCCGCGAGGAGGACCCGATGACGCTCTCGAAGGACGATCCGCGCCTGCTTTCGTACGTGCTCGGCGAGCTCGACGAGGCCGAATCGCGCGAAATCGAGGCGGCGATCGACGGTGATCCGGACATCCGCGCGGAGATCGACGCCCTGCGGATGACGGCGGAGATGCTGCGCGAAGGGCTCGCGGAGCGCGCGCCGAAGGCGCTTCCGGCAAAGCAACGAAAGGTGCTGGAGGAGGCCACGCGCGAGACGGAAACCCCCAAGGTGATGCCGCTCCGAAGGCGTTTTCTCCAGCCGATGTTGCTCGCGGCCGCCGCGGTCGCGCTCGTCGCGATTCCGCTCGGCGTGATGGTTCAACGCCGAAAAACCCTGCTCGCGGCGGAGCAAGCGATGAAAGACTTGGCGGCGTTCGAGGCTCCGCAGAAGGAGAAGGAAAAGACGACGGCGCCGCCCCCGAAAGACGACACGAAGATCGACGAGGCGACGCGGCGAGAGATCCTGAGAATGCTCCAGGAGGACCGGGCACGTCAGGGTGGCGAGGTTGCGGAGAGGATCCCGAAGCCCCGCAGGCTGACCGCGCGATCGAAGCCGAGGGCCGACGAGAACCCGTTCATCTACACGACGAGCATCGCACGTTCGACGTTCCCACTCGACATGGACACGGCCTCGTATTCGCTCGTCGAGCGGTACATCCGCGAGGCCGCGCGCAGGCCGACGCCGGGCCTGGTGCGCGTCGACGAGCTCGTCAATGCGTTCCCCTACGAAGACCCGCCCCCGATCGGAGACGCGCCGCTCGCCGTCCGGGCCGAGGTCGACGCGGCGCCGTGGAACCGTTCGCACAGGCTCGTGCGCCTCGCGCTGAAAACAGCGCCGTTCGATCCGTCGATCCGCCCCCAGACAAACCTGGTCTTCGTGATCGACAAATCGCCCGGCTTCGCCAAGGATCCGGACAAACTGCCGCTGCTCCAGGCCGCCCTGCGCAGGCTGGTCTCGCGGCTCGACGAGCGGGATCGGCTGACGCTCCTCGCGTACGGAGACCCCTCCGAGGAGCCTCATCTGCCGCCGACGCCGGGCGACGACAAACCTCGGCTCCTCACCGCCATCGACAAGTTCGAGCCGAGCGTGACGGCCCCTTCCGGCGATTCCCTCGCGCGAGCCTTCAAGGAGGCGCAGGCGCATTTCGTCGCGGGCGGCGTGAACCGGGTCTTTCTGGCGACGGACGCCCATTTCGTGGCGAATTCCGAGGAGGGCCGGCTCACGGCGCTCGTCCGCGAGAAGGCGGCTACGGGCATTTCGCTGTCGGCGCTCGGGTTCGGTCCGATGGATGGTCCGGCCGGACAAACCTTGAAGCGCCTGGCCGAGGAGGGCAAGGGGAGCTTCGCGGAGATCACGAGCCCGGACGACGCGCGCAAGGAGCTGGTCGACGAGGCCATGGGGACGCGCACGCCGATCGCGAGGGACGTGCGGGTCGAGGTCGATTTCGATCCGCTGTACGTGCGGTCGTTCCGGCTGATCGGGAACGAGGATCGGACGGGACCGGAGCGCGAGTTTTTGGATGCCTGGAAAGGCCCGGTCGATCTGTACGCCGGGCAAGGGGTGACCGCGCTCTACGAGCTCGAACCCAGGCCCGATACCTCGGGGGGCTCGGAGGCGCCGCGCGTGCCGTACCTGCTCACGCTGCGGGTCCATTACAAGGACATGTCGGGACAAACGAGCCAGGAGATCGAAGTGCCGCTCCGGGACGAATGGCATCGGGGGGGGAGCACGGATTTCTACTTCGCCGCGTCGGTGGCGGCGTTTGGCCTGCTGCTACGAGATTCGCCATTCAAGGGGAACCTGACGGTCGCGGACATCGCGGCGATGGCCAAGAAAAACCTCGGCACGGATCCCGGCGGGCACAGGGCCCGCTTCGTGAACCTGCTCGAGCTCGCGGAGTTCACCCCCGGCCTGGCGCCCCGCCCGCAGGGCTCCGCGCCGCCGCGAAAGGGATGCGCCCCCGGGGATCCCCTCTGCAGTGAGCTTTGATCCGTCCGGCGCCCTGGCTCAGCCCGCAACCGCGGGCTCGGGCTCGGCCGGGGGCACGGCGGCCGCCGGTTGCGCTGCCGCCGCGGCCGCAGCGTCCTCCATCACGCGCACCGCCGCGGCGTCCTCCTCGGCGAGGATCCGATCGCTCTCGCCGAGCGCGGCCTCGTGCGCGGCGATGACGCGCATCACGCGGCTCCGCGCGAGCGTGAGGAACATGATCCCGAGCAGGCCCCACACCGCCGACGCGACCACCGAGGCCACGACGAGCATTTCCTCACCGCTCGTCTCCATCGCGCCGAGCGCGACGAAAACGTAGAGCGGCGACGGCGCGGCCACGATGAGCGCGCTGCGACCCGAGGGCGACGCGAAGATGCCCGCGATCGCCGCGACGATCCACGGCCCCACGGCGACGAGGAAATGCACCGCGAGGAGCAAGACACGCGAGAGCAGCGCGGTGCTCGACCGCGCCCGCAAAAACGCGCCGAACCCCACGGAGAACAGGTAAAACGAGCCCGCGTAGAGCACGACGATGAGGATCTGCAGGATCTTCAGCTTGGGGCTCGCGTTGTTCATCAGCGCGACGATCCCGGCCGCGACCGGCATCAAAAACGCAACCGCGGCCCCGCCGAGCTGCATCACCGATGTGCCGAGGATGCCCGGCCCGAGCAGCCTCCGCAGCCGGCCCGCGCCCTGCCGATCCCAGTGCAATCGCACGCGCCGCGAGGGCCCGAGCGAGTCGCCGAGGAAGAGGTAGACCGAGATCATCAGGAAGACGAGCAGCACGCAGATGCCCGCGACCGCGGCCTCGAGCTCGTCGTACGCGTCGACCGCGGCGACCGGCGCAGCCGTGCAGAGCGCGAAGACCGGCGCGGACACGAGGAACCAACGCTTGAGGCCCGTCGAGCGATCGTCCGTGATGCTCGTGAGGTTCGCAATCGTGACCTCGTAGAGGAACCACGCAGGCAGCGCCGTCGCCACGATCGGAAGGAGGATCAAGCAGAGGACGTACGTGAGATCAAAGGGCGCACGCGCGTACGCCGTCGGCAGCCAGATCGGCGGGCCGTCCGGCACGCCCGACCAGGCGTGATGCGCGGGGATCGAAAGCCCCACACCGAGCCAGCCGTAGACGTTGAGCGAGACGATCACCGCGCAGATCAACGTGACCACGAGCGCGGCGCGCAGGCTGTTCATCTTCGAGCTCACCGCGAGCCCGAAGGCGACCGCGAGGCCCGCGATGAGGAACAAGAAGCCGAACGCGACGATCGTCTCCGTCGCGGTGACGCCGCCGAACAGGAACGGCAGCGCGCCGACGGGCGCGAGCATCACCACGTACATGCTGATCGACGTGTACGCGGCGAGGAACTTTCCGCGCGCGATCACCTCGGGGCGCAGGCCCGTGAGGATCACGGCTTCCCAGGTGCGCCCCTCGCGCTCCGAGGCGATCGCGTTCGCCGCGACCGCGGGCCCGACGAACGTGACCACGAAGTACGCGAGCGAGAAGAAGACCTGGAAGAGGACGTACCCCGTGGTCGCTGGGCTCTCGTTGATCGAGACGAGGCCGCCGATCGAGGCGATCGCCAGCGTGGCCAGGATCGACAGCACGCAGAGGATGATCGGTGTGCGGACGAGCCGCGCGGACTGGCGGAGCTCGCGGATCCAGATGGGGTTCGGATCGTCGAGCAGGCGGCGCAGGCGCGAGGTGCCCGCGGCCGTTGCGGTTCCGGTCTGCGCGCTCATTGGACGTCTCCGCGCGTGACCTCGAGGAAGATGCGCTCGAGCTCGTTCCTCTCCGGCTCCACGCCCACGATGCCGATGTTGCGGTGCACGAGGTGGGTCACCATCTCCGCGATCTTCGTCTCCGTGCCCTGGTAGCCCACGTGCACGACGCCCCCGATGACGCTGACCTCGACGATCCCGGGCCCGCCGCGCAGGAAGTACGCGGCCGCCTCGGGATTGCCGAGGACACGCAGTTTCACCCGACGAACGTTTGGCGTGGGCGGGATCGGCGCCGGCACGTGCGGCTGCGGCGGGGCCACGGGTGCGCTCGGATCCATCGCGGGCACGGGGGCGCTGATCGCGGGTGCGTGCTGCGGCGCGCCTGCCATCACGGGCGAAGCGGGCGCGCCTTGCGCGGGCACGAGCGCGCGCACGCCCGGCGGCACGTACCGCGGCGGCGGCGCGTGACCGTGCGCCTCGGCCGCGCGGATCGCTTCGAGCCGCGCCGAGATCTCGTGGATGGGACCTGCGACGACGAGACGGCCGCGCTCGAGGATGCCGATCGAGGTGCAGACGTCGCTGAGCTCCGTGAGGATGTGCGACGAGAGGAAGATCGTCTTGCCGAGGCCACGCAGCTCCAGCAAGAGATCACGGATCTCGATGCGGGCGCGCGGATCGAGATCACTCGCCGGTTCGTCGAGGATGAGCACCTTCGGGTCGTGCAGGAGGATGCGCGCGAGCTGAAGCCGTTGCTTCATGCCCTTCGACATCTCGGCGACGAGCCGATCCTGCAGCTTGCCGAGGTCCGTCAGCTCGAGGACCGCGTCGACCACGCTGATCGAGGGCACGCGGAACGAGTCCGCGAAGAACTCGAGGTACTCGCGCACCGTGATGCGATCGTAGACGCCCGCGTGATCCGGCATGTAGCCGATCACCTTGCGCACGGCGTCGGGGTCGAGCGTGACGTCGATCCCGTCGATCTCCACGCGCCCGGCCATCGGCTCGAGCAGCGTGGCCATCACGCGGATCGTCGTGGTTTTTCCGGCGCCGTTCGGCCCGATGAAGCCGAAGATCTCGCCCGCGCCGACGTCGAAGGTCACGTCGCGCAGGACGTCGCGGTTCGCGAAGCGGTGCCAGAGGTGGCGCACGCGGATCGTCGGCGGCGCGGGCGTGACGAGCGCAGGCGGCTCGACCGCGGTCGCGGGTGATCGCTCCCAGGTCTCGGGCGTTGCGACGGGCTCGCTCACGGCCGACCTCCGTATCCGACGACCCGCACGAGAAGCCGATCCCGCTCGAGCTTGAGGCCCGCGTCCGAGGTCTTGCCCTCACCGCCGTCGAGCTGACCGAGAAGCACCGGCACGTCCTCGGGGAACCAGTCCACGAGCCCGCCCGAGCTGCCCTCGACGGCGAGCCACGCCTCGCCGAGCCCGGGCGCGTCGGCGTTGATCAAGGTGCCCAGGTAGTGCCCGGCGAGCGGATGAAGATCCAACGATCCCGCGCGCCGCGTGCCGCCGATCTGCCGGACCCAGGTCGTCCCTTGGGGCGACGCCTTCACGTCCTTGCCCGCGCTCGCGAGCACCCGCTCGCCGTCCTTGATCATCGGGAAATACCGCGGCTCTAGGCCCGGCAAGACGAGCACCGCGGCCCGCAGATCGTGGCCGCTCCGGTTCGTCACGGCCGTGTCCTTCTCGCCCTCGCGCACGATCGAGATCCCCTCGCCGACATCGGCGAACCCGTCCTCGCGGACGACCACGGTTTGCCAGGGCAAGAGCGCGAGATCGACGAGGCGCGCGCCGTCGCGATCGACGAGCATGTGATCGTCGATCGTCGCGGGCGCGGCCACGACCGCGGTGGTGACCACGCTCGACCCGTCACTCGTGCGAACGGTGAGATCCTTCGACCGTGGCGTGAAGAAGCCACGCCACCGCCGCGCCGTGCCCTTCGTCATGCCCGCGCCAGCCTCGACGAGCGTGAGGTGGCGCGACCGGCCCGAGAGGCCCTTCGCGGCGAGGCCGATGAGCACGACCGCGAAGAACGCGATCGCCGAGAGGATCGGCAGCCACACGAGCGCGCGCAGGGGTTTGCCCTTGCTCCCGTGCATCGTGAAGTTCACCGGTCCCGCGAGGACCGCGTAGACGATGAGCAGGAGCGCGGCGACCGCGATCCCCCAGCGCGAGCTCTCGTTCGGATCGAGCTCCTGCCGCACGCGATCGAGATCCACGGTGCCGGGCGAGCCGCCCTGGCGGTAGACGATCGAACTCTTCCGATCGAAGGCCCTGCGCGTGAGATCGAGCACGCGCGCCTGTGCCCAAGGGTCGTCGACCGCGGGCTTGCGCGTGGGATCAAAGGCGAGCAGGTGAAACTCGCCGAGTCCGTACGTCGCCGAGGCCCCGTAGCGGCTCCCGTGCAGGTTGCCGCCGGAGAAGCCGGCGAGCGTCTTTGCGACCTCCTCGTTCGCCGCTTCGGCGAAGGGGATCGACTTCGTGGCGTTCGAGGGCGCCGAAGGCAGGACGAGCTCCCGCAGCGTCTCGGAGTGCACCGATGTCTGCGCGATCTCGCCGCCCGCGAACGCGGCGAGGAGGGGGCTCCGGAGGTCCTCGGGGCGCGCGAGCGCGACCGCGAGCGTGCCACCGGCGAGGACGTATCCGCTCAGCGCTTCGAGCTCGGCCGCGCCGATCTTCACGAGCGTGTCCGAGCGCAGGAGCACGGCGGACGCGGGCGCGTAGAGCGCGGCGCGATCGGGCAGGATCGGATCTCCCGTCACCGGATCGAAGCGCGGCGCGCCCACCTTGAGCTGCGGCCCCGTGCCGTACGCGCCGTAGCCGCCCCACGGCGAGAACAGCGGCGAGATCGAGGCGTCATGGAGCGCGCCTTTGAGCCGCGACGTCTCGCTCACGTCGAGCAGGAAGACCTCCTGCATGTTCGTCACGGCCGCCGTGTGGCTGCCGAGCACCACGCCCGCGTCGTCCCGTGCGACGACGTTGGTCTCGCCGTACACGGCTCCATGCGTCGGCAGCCGGACGACCACGCTCGTCCCCGCGCCGACGACGAACGGCGCCGTCGCGCGAAAGCGCATCTGGTCCGAGTGCAGCCGGCTCAGAACCTCGACCTCGCCGCGCAGCGGCTTCGCCTCGTTGTTCTGCACCCGCACGAGGAACCCGCTCCAGCCCGCGGGCGTCGGCGAGGTCGAGCCGAGCAGCGGCGCGACCTCGAAGGACACGTTCGCACGCCCCGGCGGGGGCACCTCCGCGATGGACGTCGCGGCGCTCGTCTGCGCGGGCTCGGCGTGCGTCGCGACCGGCGCGAGCGCGAGGATCGGGACCAGAGAGAGCGCGCGGAGCCTCATCGACGGATCGCCTGCTCCACGTTCTCCGGCCGGGCGGGCACGCTCTCGACAAGCGCGTCGACCACCTGATCGGTCGTGACCCCATCGGCCTCGCCCTCGAAGGATCGGATCAGGCGGTGGCGCAGGACGGGCTTGGCAACGCGCTGCACATCGCCGAACGACACGTGCGCGCGCCCTTCGAGCACGCTCACGGCCTTGGCCGCGAGCACGAGCGACTGCGCGCCGCGCACGCCCGCGCCGTAGCGGATCGCGCGCCGCACGAGATCGGGCGCGCCTTGTGTCGTGGGATCACTCGCGCGGACGAGGCGCGAGGCGAAGCGCATGATCGGCTCGGCCACGGCGACGTCGCGGCACGCCGAGCGGATCGCGAGCACCTCGTCGCGATCGAGCACGCGCGGCGGCGCGTCCTTCGGCTGGCCCGTCGTGCGCGCGAGGATCTCGGTCATCTCGTCCTCGGTCGGGCTCGGCACCATCACTTTGAGCAGAAATCGATCGAGCTGCGCTTCCGGCAGCGGGTACGTCCCTTCCATCTCGATCGGGTTCTCCGTGGCGAGCACGAAGAACGGCTCTTCCATCGCGTGCCGCACGCCGCCGATCGTGCACGCGTGCTCCTGCATCGCTTCGAGCAGCGAGCTCTGCGTCTTTGGCGTCGCGCGGTTGATCTCGTCCGCGAGCACGACCTGGCCGAAGATCGGCCCCTTGTGCAGGGCGAAGTGCCTCGATCCGTCGGCCGACGTCACGAGGATGTTCGTGCCCGTCACGTCGCTCGGCATGAGGTCGGGCGTGAACTGGATGCGCGAGAACTTCAGGTCGAGACAGCTCGCGATCGTGCGCACGAGCAGCGTCTTGCCGAGCCCGGGCGCGCCTTCGAGCAGCACGTGTCCGCCGGCCACGAGGCCCCAGAGCGCCTGCTCCACGACCTCGCCCTGGCCCACGATCACCTGCCCGATCGCGTCCTTGAGGCGCGCGCTCGCCTCGCGGGCCCGCTCGAGCCTTTTTTGAAAGTCGCCCGTCGTCGTCATGCCAGCGCGCAGCGTACTCGCGCTCTGCCGTCACTTGGGCTGGAAATAGCGCCCGACCTGCTCGCGGTACTCCTCGGGCACATCGCTCCGCTCGATCGCCCCGAGCTCCCCCGCCGCGGCCTGCCCGAGCGCGCCTGTCCCCTGGATGTTCGCCGATTCACCCGCTCGCCCCGAAGTCCGTCCCATGACGAGCCCCGGCATGGGCTTGCCCTTGTTGATCGGGCCGGTTGCGCGGGCCTTCATGCCGGGACCGTCGACCACGCCGGTCTGGCCCTTGTGATCGCCCGGCCCGCCGCCCTCGCTGTGACCGGCGAACGGCTGCCCCTCGTCCTTGCCGCCGGATCCGGGGCTCCCATTGCTGCCGCCGGGCTTCTCGCCGGCCTTGTTCCCGGGCTTGTTCCCCGGACCTTGCCCCGGCACGGGCACCGGCATCGGCGCGCCGAGTTGCCCCTCGGCTTCGCCCAGGCCCTTCTGCGCGTCGTCCAGCCGCTTCTGCCGCTCGCCCTCTTCGCTGCCCTCGGGCTCGGGCTCGGCCATCTTCTTGAGCTCCTCGGCGAGCCGCTTCTGGCCCTCCTCGGATTCGAGCTCCTCGGCGAGCTCTTGCAGTTGCTCCTTGCTCGGCCCCTCGCCCGGCGCCTCTTCGCCGTTCATCTCGGCGGCGCGCTTCTTCATGTTCTCGGCGAGCCGCTTACGCTCCTCGGGCGTGAGCTTGCCCAGCGCCTCTTCGAGCTTCTCCGCGAGCTTCTGCTGCTCCTTGCCGCCGGCCTTGCCGCTGTCGAGATCCTTCAGCGCTTCCTTCGCGTCCTCGGACAAGCCCTCGCCGAGGGCCTTGCCGAGCTCCTTCAGCTTCTCGTTCTTCTTGGCCATCTCTTCGAGGCGCTTCTTCTGCTCCTCGAGCGCCTTCGCCACGTCCGGCGCGTTTTGCTTGCGCGCGGCCTCGGCGGCCTCTTCGAGTGTCTTCTTCGCGCGATCGCGGTCCTCTTTTTCGAGCTTGTTCGCGAGGTTCTCCATCGCGTCGTCGAACGAGACGAGATCACGATCGCCGAGCGCCTTCGCCGCGTCCTTGAGGTCGGGGTTCTCCGCGAGCTTGCCGAGCGCGCTCTCCAAGCCCTGACGCTGCTCGCCGTCGCCGAGCGAGAGCCGCTCGGCCGTGATCGCGTCCTTGAGCTTTCCGATCTCGGCCTGCGCCTCGCGCTTCTCCATGCCCTCCCGGAGTTTTTCGCGCAGCTTCTTCGCGTCCTCGGCGATCTTGTCGAGGCGCTTCCTCTGGGCGTCGTCGCGCGCGTTCGCGTTCGCGAGGTCGATGATCTTGTCGAGCCCCTTGATGTCCGCGAGCTTGACCTGCTCGGCGCCCGGCGGCGGCGCGGGCGGCGGCGGGAGCGCGGGCAGCGGGAGCAGCGACATGTAGCCGATCGCCGCGAGCCCGAGCGGAATCGCGAGGTGATACGCCCGAACGAACCGCGGGCGCGCATCCTTCGGGTTTGCCTTTTCGAGCACCGTCGTCGCTTGCGAGAGCACGACCGCGCGCGCCGGATCGTCACGCTCGTCCTCGCGGTCGAGCTCGATCGCCGTGGAGATCGACTCCTTGCCGCCGAGGCGCCCGTCCAGGTACAGCGCGACGTCTTCATCCCGCCAGCGCCTCCGGCGGGCCACGATCGCGCCGGCCGCCGCGCCGAGCGCGCCGCCCGCGGCCATCCACGGCCGGAACGCCCCGTGCCGCGTCTGCCAAGCCGCCGCGGCCGCGCCTGCGCCGAGCACGAGGCCGATCGCCGCGCCCGAAAGCATCCGTTCGAGCGCGAGCCGCCGCCGCACGCGACCGGAAAAACGCCGGAACGCGTCGCGGAAGGAGCGATCCGTGGGGGAAGGCGGGCGCTTGCTCATGGCAGCTTACTTTTACCTTTTGCCAGGCCGCGGCGCCACGGCAGCGAGGCTCATGCCACGGTGTTCGGGCGCTCAGCCCGTTCCGCCTTGTCCCTTCGGGGGCTCTTCTCCGCCAGTCTTCCTTTTGGCGCGCCGCGCGGAGAGCTCGTCGAAGAGCCCGAACACCCGGCTTTCGAGGTCGCGCGGCAGGCTCGCGTGGAGCTCGATTTCGTCGCGCGCGGCTTCGCGGAACCGATGGAGGAGCTTGATCGTCGATTTGCGGAGCTGGTTGTTCTTCCCGTCGTTCTGGGCGTCCGCCTCCGCGGAAGCGCGCGCGGAGAGGAGCTTTCCGATCGTATCGCCCGCGCCGACGAACCCTGTGGCCCAGTCATGGAGCGTCTTGCCATCCGGCAGCGGGAGCGATTGCAGATCGGGCTCGAGGTCGGCGAGCTTGGGTCGGTTCTTTTTCGCGGCGGCGGCTTCTTCGGCATAAGAATCGGCGAGGAGGCTGCGTCTCGGCAGCAATGCCTCGCGGATGCGCCTGGCGGCGGCGCGGGTCGCCTCGGAGACGTCGGGCGCGTGGAGGAGGGCCTCGGTATAATCCCAGAGGGCGCCGCCGAAGCCGTCGTGAAGGGAATCGGCCTCGGCGAGCTCGTCGGCGAGCGCGCGGCCCGCGAGGGCCGGCGCGAGGGCCTCGATGGCGGCATATTGGATCAGGATCTGAGGGAGGTAGACCTGGCTGCAAACGAGCAGCGTGAGGTTCGGCTTGCGGTCGGTGAGGAGATCGCGCAGGCCGATATCGAGGTCGCCGAGGGTCAGGTTTCGCATGAGGAGCGCAGGATCGGGTCGGGAGGTCGGAGCCGTCAAGGGATATGAGCGGGAGCACATCGGAAGGGTGCCTGTCGGTGATGGGCGAGGACGCGCTCGGGGGGTTGGGGCCGCGTGGGGTTCATCGGGGAGGAGGGGGACGGCGGGGGAAGAGGCCACGCGGGTCATCCGGCATGAGGGGCGCGAGGGGTTCGGGGGGCATGCGGGTCATCCGGCATGAGGGGCGCGAGGGGTTTGGGGGGCCTTGGGGTCATGGGTGAGGACGAGGGCGAGGGGTGGACGGGCCTTTCGTGCTCTGCTGTGTGATTCTTCCAACCGATCCTGCGGCTCTGTTCCTCTACCTCCGGATCCCCAGCAGATTCAGCGCATCTGCCCAGAGTTGCCAGAGCGTGCGGTAAGGGTGGGTCGCGAGGAGGACGCCCCCATTCGGCAGCCTGCGGACGTGATAAGGCGCATGGTGCTTGAGGAACTGCACGTGCGTCCCGTCGGGCCAATAAATCTCGCTCGTAGCCCCGCCTTTTTCTTTGGCTTCGGTCATCGCGCGCGCAATGGCTTCCGCGTCGCGCCAGTCCTGATCGGGGACCGCTGAAGCCTCCAGCGCTTCCAGGAGCACGACCGGCGGCAGCTGGAGCGCCGCGAGGACCTCTTCGCGGCTCAGCTCAACGTCCGTCGGCAGCCTCTTCCGCGCCCCGCGACGAACTGCCCCCGGATGCAGGGGCCAACCGAGCTTCGTGTTCGTCGCTTCCATGTCTAGGACGATATGCTCGCCCCGATGCTTGGCGTTGGTCGCGATGCCGATGCGCGTCCCCTTAGGCGTCGCCTCGATGCGCGCCGCGAGCGCATCCATGGGGAGCCCCGCGATGTACTCGATTCGTTCACCTTCATGGATGTACATCCACGAAAGCACGAGATCACGGGCAACGTTACCATCGAGGTGGTACGTCCCAGCGATCTCCAGGGGGGCATACCAGCGTCCGGAGGAGATGCACCCGGTTGTCACGCGTTTGCTCTCGTCCGGCGAGCACACGCAGAGGAGGGCGTGTTCGCACATCCGTTGATGGTACATGGCGACGTACGCGGCCTCGGCAGCCGGCGAACGCTCCCCGTCTGGGAGGACGAACTCGAAGCAACGCATCTCTTCGGGGGATGGGAAATCTTGCCAGTCTCCACCCAGGAGCACCTCGGGTTTCCACCTCCCGACGTTGTAGTCAACCCCGTGACACTGCATGCGCAGCCAAAACTGCTCGCC
This sequence comes from Polyangium jinanense, assembly GCF_028435365.1. Next base: position 52,037 of record NZ_JAGTJJ010000049.1, read on the forward strand.
CGACGCGCCGCGCCCCGTACCCCACAGCAACGCTGCCGATTTTCGAGTGAACTTCTCCCGAAGGATCTCCACGACCTCCGCTACAGGGACATCATCCCAGCCGGTCCAGCGGGGACGACCTGGCGTCGGTGGCTCCGGGCGGCAATACGCATCCGCCCCCATGAGCGCAAGGACTGCCGCAATGAAGGCGTCCACCTTGGCAGACTCCTCGCACCATGCGTGAAACGCCACCTCGCTCATATCTCCACCACTCGAACGAAGAGGTTCGGCCTGCCGGGCATGGTGACGGTCTGCCCGTCACCATTCCGCAAGTAGCCATCCTTCACACTGAAGTTATCCTTGAGCTTCGCGCCTGATGGCTTGATGATCTGGACCCGTTCCACGTCGTGAGCCAAGTTGTACTCCGACACCTTCTTCATGGCGTTCTCCAACTGATCAACGGCGTGTTTCGCGTCCACCGCACCGTCCACGGATACGACCCCTTTAGCCTCGCTCAACACCAGCCTTTTTTCTTTGGTCACCGACACGAAGTCTGGGGCCAGCCCGTCTTTGCTATAAGGCTTGGAGTTCTTCGGGATCTTCAGTACGTCTCGCACCCCATCGTCCCCCACGCCTAGCATCTGGTGTCCCTTGTCCTTCATCAAGTAGAGACCGGCCTTCTTCTCAAAGTCGTTGATCAGACCGGTCGACACGGAACCCCGCGTCGCGAGGTTCTTGTACTCGTTGATCTTACTCGCCCGGAGCGCCTGGGCAAACTCCTCCCCGAGGTTCAGCACGCCAGCCGCGACAATCTTCGCCCCCGGCTTGACCCCGGCCGCCTTGATCCCCGCCCAAGCCTTCGTGATCTGCCCGAACCCGAACCCCACCCCCGAGAAGATCCGCTCCTCCGTGGACAGATCCTTCCCCCCGGGCAAACAGAACAACTTGCCCGTCACCGCCTCGCAGAGGTCGAGCGCCGGCCCCGCATACGGCACGAACCCAATCGCAATCCGCGACGATGCATGCACCAGCGTCTGCATCACCTCCGCATACGCCGCCGCCCCTTCCTCGACGAACGACATCGCCCCCGCGAATGCCCGCACCGTCTCGATGAAGGAACCCTGCTCCGGCCCGAGCACGATCGCCTCCCACACATTGAGGCTCTCCTTCATCTGCTCCGCCATGTCGGCGAAAGCATTCTTCAAGACGCCATCCACCTGCGCCCGGACATCCGCGGGGATCGGCGAATCCAGAAACCAATCCGACGCATCCATGTACTGCCGCACGAAATCCGTGACGCGGATCTGCGCCTGCAAGAACGCGCTCGTCTCCGCCTGGGAAACACTCACCCGCGCGGCCAACGCCTTCTCGATCGCCGCCGTATTCGACCGCCACGCCCGCACGTTCGTCACGAAGTCCCCGCGCAGGATCACCTTGCCGCCCTGCACATCCTGCGACAGCGCCTCGATCACCGCATCCGCATACGCCGCATAAGGATCCTTCCCCGGCTCGAACGCCCCCGCCGAGCCCGAGACGTCGGGCACCTCGACCCACGGCACCTCCGACGACGTCAGCGAATACTCGAACGGATCGTCCGGCGAAAACCCGGCCGCCCGCGCCTCCCCCGTCACCAGATCCGCCACCGCGTCCGCCTGCGCGCCGAAATGTTCGAGCAGGCTCGCGAGCTCGTCTTTCAAATCCTGAACGCTCTTCTTCAGATCGGCGAGAAGCTGCTCCAGCGCGGCCCGCGTAGCCTCGTCGACAACGTCTCCATACCGCTCCAGAATCGCGTCGAGATCCACCTCGCTGATCTCGTCGAGCGGCCGGGACACGAGGTCGTGCAGCTCCGTATCGAGCTGCTGGAGTAGGTCGAGCCGCTCCGCGAGGTTCGCGGCCTCGGATGCGTGCTCGATGAGCCATTTCCGCTCGGCCGCGATCTCGACCTCCAGGTTCGCGATGTCTCGCGCGAGGGGCGGATTGATCTCCGAAAGCGAGAGACCGACCTGCGTACTGCCGCTGAAGGCCGTCCCGTCACGCCGGATGTTGAACAGCGGCTTTTGGATCCCGAGCGGGATTGAGACGAGGGTCACGAAGTTCTGCTGGTGAACGCAGGTATCGTTGCCCATGGCGTTCTGGGTGCCGAAGGTGAATTCGTTCGTGCCCATGCGGAGGAGCACGGAGTCGAACGGGGCCTCCGCCACGTTGCTCTTCGGGCCGTTCGGAATCGAAACGTAGGCCCCCGGAACCTCGAAGGTCGCGAGCGGCATCCGGTTCGCGTGGAAATAGGCACCGCCGGGGACGTTGAGCCGAGCATCCTCGCAAGAGTTGCTCTCCTGGAGCATCTCCCAGTGAACGCTGTACGGCGTCTCCGCCCGCGCATGCGCAGGCACGAGCAGCACGAACACCACGATCCAGAAAATAAGCAAACGGTTCATGTCCCCTCCGCGCTGCGCAAAGCGGCATCATGCAAAACGGCAGCACGCTTCACATCGCCCGCGGCAAGCTTCGCCGCCGCCGCATCGAGGAGCGCGCCGCCCACCCCTTGCGCCTTCATCGTCGAAAGCCCCGTCTGGATGAGCCCCGGCAACGTCGTCGCGCGGTACGTCGCCGCCGCCTTGAAATGCGGACGCATCTCCGCGCAGCCGGACTCACGCCACGACGACGAGGGCAACTCGCAGAGCGGGCGCATCTGCAAGAAGGCCGTGACCTCGTCGTATCGTTTCGCGAGGTAAGGGAGCGATAGCTTCACGCCTTGGGGCGGCGCCTGCTCGAACGCGAGCACCTGCGCCTCCGCGCTCTCCTGGAAGGTCGCCTCCGCCTTCGCGATCTTCGCCTCCGCCACCGTGTCCCGCACGGATTGGATTTCGTCGAGCAATTGCAGCGCTTGCCTGCGCATGGCGATCCCGAAGAGGAGCGACATCGCCGCCCGGTCGCTCCTGGCAATACGTCGATCGACATACCCGAGCATCGCGTGGATCGAGCGCTGCGCCCCGGAGGTCATGTCCGGGCTCTGCGCGCCATGCGTGACCATGAAATCCGCGTGCGGCGCGAGCGCCTCCTGCGACGTGACCTCGAATTGGGTGATTTCCGCAGAGAGCTTCATCGCCCGGAGGGCCATTTCCTGCGGCCCCGCGCTCGCGTCATGCGCCGCTTCGAGGATCGCCGTCTCGATCGCATCGAGCTCGGTCACGGTCGCCGTCGACGCCTTCGCCGCGAGCTTCGTGTACGTAGTAAGCTCCCCGGACTCCGTCTTCCGATATGCCGCGAAGTCCGCTGCGAGATCCGCATAGGCCGCCGACAGCGGCCCGACATCGAGCGACACTTGATCGAGCACGCCCTGCACGGCGCCCATCGAAAGCTTATCCGCGGCGATCTCCGCGACGAGCGGGTCCTTTTCGGCGGCGCCCTTCGACGCGAGCGCCTCCTTGAACCTCCCCACGGCATCGATCGGCTCTTCCGAAAGGATTTCATTTTGCCGGATGCGCGCCGACCCGAGCGCGTTCCTCAGCGGACCCGGCGCCATGCTCGCTTTGTAGGACTCTGCGCACCGCTCCTCGTCGCGCACATACCCGAGGGCCTGCTCGATATCCCCGAGCCACCGATCCATATCGCGCGGGCTTGTCACCAGCGTGTCGAGGGTCATCCCCTCCGGCCGCTCGGCCCACATCTGGATGGGCCGAGATCCATGCGCCGCCGCTTGGTTCCACGCGCTCGCGGGCCCCTCGCTCGACGAGACGCAATACTCGCCGCCTGCCACAGGCGATGCGCAAATACGGCCGTGCCCTTCGTCCTCCCCGAACGACCCCAAACACCCAGGCAACACGACGCCCGGCGCCGCGACGACGAGCGCCGCGACGAGGTAATCCCCTCGCCTCATCTGGAAACCCCTCCTGCGATGAGCTGTGGCCCATCTATCAGGAGGACGAACGGGTCGGGCAAGACAAAAGACAAAGAGCGCGGATGTTGTCTGTCCGGCTCACGGCCCAGCGGGGAACGGTCGCGGGGGTGAGGCACCCCCTCTCCCCCCGAGAGTTTTGTCTCGGGAGCTGAATCGCCTCCAAACCCTCGCCGGGCGAGGCGCCCCCCGTGGTAGGCTTTGCGCGCTCGCCCCGCGGCGCGCTCGATACTCCATGGAGACGACCCTCGGCTTCCCCACTCCTCCGGACGCCCACATCGAGCACGGTGTGGCGCTCTTCGGCCCGAGCGAGTTCGAAGGCGGCGCGCTCGCCGCAGGCCGCCCCTTCCAGGAAGCGCTGCCCTTCGGCGGGCGCGCCGAAATCCTCGCGGCCCTCGTCGACTTCGCAAGCGCACGCGGCACGGCGCGCGTCGCCGTGCTCCCCGGGCGCTCCGGCTCCGGCAAGACAAGCCTGCTCTCCGCGCTCGCCGACGCCCTCGCCGCGCAGCGGGTCGGCACCATGCTGCGCTTCGCGACCGACATCACCAGCGCGCCGACCCCGACACGCCTGCCGCCCGGCCCGTGCCTGATCGTGATCGACGACGCGGGCCGCAAAGCCGCGCCCGCGATGCTCCTGCCCATGGCGATCGATCGCCGCGACGTGCGCTTCGTGCTGACGACGCGCCCCGCGGGCCTGCCGCGCCTCTCGGCGCTCCTCGCGCAGGTCGGGCTCTCGTCGGACCTGGTGCGCATCCTGCCCGAGCTCGGCGCGCTCTCGCCGAGCGAGGCGGAAGCGGCCGCGCAGCATGTGCTCGGCGATGCGCCCGGCGAGTTCGCTGCCGCCCTCGCCAAGCACGCCGAGGGGCATCCCTTCGTGATCGCGCTGGCCGGCCGGCTCGTGCGGGAAGAGGCCATTCATCCCGTCTTGCTCGGCAAGGGCGAGCTCGCGGCGTGCGCACTCGATCGGGGCCACGAGCTGCTCCTGCTCCGCTCCTCCGCCGCGGGGGATCCAAAACTCCTCGCCGGCGTGCTCGCGCTCGTCGCGCTCCTCGCGCCGGTGCGCACCTCGGACGAGCGCTTCCTTCAGGGCGCGGGGGATCTGCTCGGGTGTCGCCGTCGTGATCTCGTGTCGGCGCTCCGCGCGCTCGAAGCCGCGGGCGTCGTCGATCGGGGCCCACACGGCGCGCGTGTCGTCCCCGGCGCGCTCTCGGATCACGCGCTCTACCGCGCGCTCGTCGGACCCTTGACCGCGGGCAGCCTCGCGGGCTCGCTCGACGATCGCGTGCGCGCGCTGGAAGAGCGCTTCGGCGCCCACGCCATCGTCCCGCTCATCCGCAACGCCGGCGAGCTCGACGGCCCCTCCCTCCCGAGCGGCGCTTCCGACGAGATCACGACCGCCCTCTTCCGCCACGTCCGCGCGGGCATCGACGCGGCCTCGGCGGCGGATCGATGCCGCCTCCTCGCCGGCCTGCGTGAGCTCTCCTCGGATCATCCCGCCGCGATGCTCGACCTCGCCGCAGCGGTCCTCCGTTCTCCTGCGCAGACCGAGGCCGCGCGGGGCCCCAGCGCCCTCTTCTCCGCCGTGTCCGTCCTCTACGAGCTCCCCGCGATCCTGCGCCGCGTGGGCCTGCACCTCGCGCACTTGCCCCGCGCCGCCGACCTCCTCTGGGAGCTCGGCCGCGACGATCTCCGTCTCCAGAGCCCGCACCCCGATCACCCCATGCGTGTCCTCCGCGAGCTCGCCTCGCGCTCGTCGGCGCGCCCTGCCGGCGTCCACGAGTCCTTGCTCGACGCCGTCGATCGATGGCTCGTCGCGGACGACGCGCACGATCACAAGCACTCACCGCTCGACGTGATCGACACCTTCCTCTCCGAGGGCGCCGCCTTCGCCGGCCCCTCCGACGAGCGCCGCCGCGCCCTGCGGAAGCAAGCCCTCGCCGCGCTCTCCGGCTGCGCGCAATCGCCGAAACGACGCGCGGCTCTCTCGGGGGTCAACGGCCTCGAGCGTGTCCTCTCCGACGGCTCCGGTGGTTCTTCGCTCGGCGAGCGGATGGAGCCTGGGTGGCGCGACGAGGAGCGGCTCGAGATCCTCGCGATGCTCGGCGCCGCCGCGTCGAACTCCGGCGACCCGCTCGTCCATTTCGCCGTCGCCGACGCGCTTCGCCGCGCGGCCCGGCGTGCGAGCTCTCCGGACGTCCGCGCCGCGGCCGAGACGGCCCTCGGCAACGTCCCGACCTCGACGGAGCGCAGGCTCTACGAGGCCCTCACGCAACGCTCGCCCGCGCAGCGCGGCTTGATCGACATGCCGCCGAGCGAGATCCCGGGCTCGGGCGAGATCGATCGTGGCACGGAGCGCCGCTCGGCGGACGCGTGTCGCGCGGTCGTCGACGAGATGCTCGCCGAGGGCCGCGCGCCTGCGCAGACGGCCGAGGGGCTCGGCGCGGCGCTCGAAGCCCTCGCGCTCGCGGGCAAATCCGGCTCGCCGCGGCTCCTCCTGCACGTCCTCTCCCGCAAGCACCCGGCGGCGGCGGTGACCATTTGCGAGGCCGTCATGGGCGCGCCCGAGAGCCCACTCGGCCCGCACGTCGCCTCCTTGCTCCACGCGCTCCGCGAAGCCTCGCCCGAGCGCGCCGAGGCCCTCGTCGGCAGCATCGTCGGGGGCGGCAACGCCACGCTTTGCGCCTCGCTCGCGCAGGTCTTCCATCGCTGGGTCGAAAAGCCCCTGCCGGGCGATCGCGAAGCGCTCCGGCACCTCCTCGGGCACCGCGACGGCTTCGTCCGACGCGCGGCGCTCGGCGCGCTCCGCACGCTGGCCAAGTCCTCTCCACGCGACGCGGTCGAGCTCGCGGTCGGGGTGGATCTCTCCGAGGGCCCCGAGGTCGCCGAGGCCCTCTTCGGCGCCCTCGACGCGGGCGGCCTCTTCTCCGAAGGCGCGCTCTCCGAGGAGGAGATCATCCTCTTCCTCACGCGCCTCGGTGCGGCCCGCAGCCTCGACGGCCACTCCACGATGCGCTTCCTCCACCACGCTGGCAAGCGCATGCCCGAGGACGTCACGGGCCTCTTCATCGAGCGCATCGCGCGCGCCGCGTCCGGCATCGTCGCGGGCGCCGAGGAGTACGAGCCGCTCCCGCCCGAGGGCTTGTCTGCGATCCTCACGGGCCTCGCGCGCTCGCCGGAGTGGCTCCCGCTCCTGCGCCGTGTCCGCCACCTCGCGCGGGCCCGCATTGGCTGGGTCCGCTTCCATGCCGCGCGCCTCTTCCACGACGCCTCGCGCTCGTTTGCGTTGCCGACGGTCGAGGTCCTCTCCGAGTGGGTGCAGGACGGCGGCGAGAGCGAGCTCGAAGCGATCTCCGCGCTCCTCGAAGAGGCGCCGCCCACCTTCCTCTTCGCGCACCTCGAGCTCGTCGCCACGCTCCTCCGGCGCGCGCACACGACCGGCGAGGGCTGCTTCGAGCGGGTCCGGAGCGCGCTCTTCTCGGTCGTCACGGGCCAGGCGCGACCGCGCTCGGGCGCCCGGGCAGAGCGCAGCGAAACGCTCCTCCGCTCGCAGGCCCGGGAAGCCGCTGCTCGATTGCCCCCGAAATCCCCCGAGCAAAAATTCTTCGAATCGGTCGCCAAGCACGCGGAGGCCCTCCTCGCCGAGGAAGACGCGGGCCAGGACGACGAGCTCTTCGATCTCTGACATGCGGTCCCTGCCCTTTTTCCTGGTCACGCTCCTGCTCCCCGCGATCGCCTGGGCCGAACCCCCGGCAGCGCCGCCGGAACCCCCGCCGACGCCGTTCTGGACCGGTCCCCGCATTGCGGCGTCGTTCGTCGTGGGTGCGGGCATCGGTGGGATCGTGGCGGGCGCGGTGTATGCGGCGCGCTCGGACGAGGCGAATGCGGCGACGAAGCAGCATTGCCTCACGTCGGATCCGGACAAGTGCGACGCGGAGGGATATGCGCTCCGCGACAAGGCGACGGTCGACGGGCGGATCGCGACCACGGCGCTCGGCGTGGGCGCGGCGGGGGTCTTTCTTGGATTGGTGCTCGCGTGGATCAATCCCGAGCCGCATTCGAGCCCGACGCAGCCGCAGGTCTCCATTGCACCCCTCCTGAGCGGGGAGCAGCGGGGAATCGTGGTGTTGGGTCGGTTCTAATCGGGGAACGCTGGCCGGCATGACCTGCTTCGGCGGGCGGCTGGGGTGGGCTCGACACATGCCACGACGGGCCTGTCCGTCCGGCACATCCTCCGGCGCAGGTTGGCGCAAGCATTGGAGATTCCGGGGACGCCCCCGTTCCCCTGCCGAGCCGCCCGATCCTTACGTTTCCGCGATGGCTCCCGACGAAAAGTTGCTGTGATTCCGCGGTGGTGCGGAGCTTGCCAAGGGCACGCCGCACGACGCCCCAGGGTCGGCCCTAGGTGCCGACGGCGGGGCAAACCTCGGAGCTCATCGACAACATGCAATCTCGCAATCGCGTTCTTCTCGCCAGTCTTCTCCTCACATCCCTCGTGGCCTTTGGCTGCACGGAGACCAACAACGGCGGCAGCGGCGGCGCTGGCGGCTCCGGCGGCGCTGGCGGCGTCGGCGGCGTCGGCGGCTCCGGTGGTTCCGGTGGCGCGGGCGGCTCCGGTGGTTCCGGTGGCGCGGGCGGCTCCGGTGGTTCCGGTGGTACGGGCGGCGGTGGCCCGGCCTGCGCCAATTTCAACGGCACCTACGTCGTGACGGAGCCGGCCCCGTGCCCCATGGGGGGGCTGCTCAAGAGCGCATGCGTCGCGCAAAACGACTGCACACTCACCGTCTCCACCAACATGGGCGTGATGACCGGCACCGTGGACGGGGATGTCGCGACCTTCTCGGGCGAGCTCTCCCACCTCTCCACGAAGTCTCCCTACGAATGCACCGCCAAGCTCGAGAACGGCAATCTGGCGCTGAATTGCACCGTCACCACGACGGGCACGACCTGCGCCATGGCGCTCCCCGAGCAGGCCCTCCCGGCCAGCGCCACGAGCGCCTGCTGCGACCTCGTGGGACAGAACTGCGGCGCCGGCAGCGAATGCACGCTGGTCGACCCCGCGGGGGAAAAGAAGACCTACTTCTCGGTGTGCGAGGCCGTGGGCGGCGCCGTCGCGGAGGGCGCTGCGTGTACGCGGACCGCCTTCGGCGAAGACAACTGCGCCCCGGGCCTGCTCTGCACCGACGACGCCAAGGCGCCGAACAACTTCGCCTGCCGGGAGTACTGCGCCAAGGCGAGTGATTGCGACGCGGGCGAGCTGTGCCTCGCCTACTGGACCGGTTCGCCCCTGGCCGGTGTCTGCATCCCGACCTGTACACCCTTCAGCAATGGTTGCGAGGCGGGCTCGACGTGTCGCGACCGCAACTCCCTCACGAACGACGGAATCGTGGACATCTCCGGCGCCGGCGGCTTCGCGTGCGGCCACGCCGGCCCCGTGCCCGTCGGCGAGATCTGCCTGTGGGACGCCGATTGCGGCGTGAATGCCCGGTGCGGCGTCGAGTTTTCCGCGGGTGACAACAACAAACGCTGCCTCGCGTATTGCGACGACGCACACCCCTGCTCCGGTGGGAAGTCCTGCTTCTCGTACAACATCCCCGACTACATGGACTTCGGCGAGTGCCAGTAACAAAGGCCGGGAGGCTTTTGCTCCGGCAAAAGCCTCCTGGTGTCGGGGGTGGGGGAATTCAGCCGTTGGGCGCGGCGACCTCGGGCTCGGCCGCGTCCTCGGCGCCTCGGTCTCGTTGGCGACACCGCGTGAGCTGGCCCTATCGACGCCCAGACGCGCGATTTTGCGGCGATCGACGCACCTGGAGGGGAACGGAGGAAAGGTCCGGCGGGGATCCGAAAAGCGCCTCGAGAGCTCGCCTCTCACCCGCTCGATCGTGACGGCGACGGCACCGTCGACGGATCCGGCGCAGCGGGCAACGTAGGATCGTGCTCGCCTTCTCGTGCCCGCTCGGGACCGCCGCCGGGACGGGGTGGGACAGGCTCGGTATTGCTCGGGCGCAGCGGGATCGAAGCGTCGCTCGCGGGAAGATTGCTCTTCCCGGGCATGGACGGCAGCTCCCCTCCGGGGGGCGGCTCCTTCGTCCCTGGCTCACCCGCGCTTGTCTTGTTCCAGGCCATCAGCGCGTTCCACCTCCCTGCGTGCCGCCGCCCTGCTGCCCAGGCCGCTGCTGCTGGCCGCCTTGCTGCTGGCCGCCTTGCTGCTGGCCACCTTGCCACTGCCCACCTTGCTGCTGGCCGCCTTGCTGCTGCTGACCGCCCTGCTGCCCGGCCCCTTGCTGCCCGGTTCCTTGGCCTTGATCGGGCCTCACCTGGTCCTCGGGGCCTCGCGGGTATTCGGAGCCTTGTTGTTGTCCGGCGCCTTGTTGTTGTTGCCCGGCGCCTTGTTGTTGTTGCCCGGCGCCTTGTTGCCCCGCGCCTTGTTGCTGCTCGGTGCCCTGTTGCCCGGCCCCTTGTGGGCTGCGGTCGGTCCCGAGCGCCTTCCCTCCACCTTGCTCCGTCTCACATGCCGCGAGAAGCAGCGCAGCCGCCGCTCCCATCATCAGCTTCCTCATGATTGCCCCCAATGGCTGCGCGCGAGCGCTTGGCTCGCGATTCCGCGTCCCGCGCAGCAATCCTCGAGCCACGAGGTGCCGTGTGCACGGATCTCCCCTCGGACCGAGCGCTCCTCCGGCAAGCGTATCCGCCCCGGCGCCATGCCCGTCCGCCGGGCGCGCGTTGGCGGTTCCCACCTCCATGCCTGGAGGCTGGCACCTCCAACCCTCGACACGCCCCGCCCTCGCGCCCCCCGTCCCGTCCCCGAAAACACCATTCCTTTCGACAGGATCGCCCCAAGGGCCCCGCGCCCCGCCGAGGTGGCATGTCCGTTGCGATAGGGGCTTTCATCCCTCGCATACGGAGAATCAATCCCATGGCCTCGACGAACCTTTTCGACTCCCGCTTCGCACTGTTTCTCGCGCCTCTCGCCCTGGCCGCCTCGACGACCCTCGTGGGATGCGCGGGCGACGACGTCTCGACGCTCGGCGACGAGGCTTCCGTGGATGCCGAGAGCGCCGCGGGCCTCGGGCTCGGCGCGCGGGGCGCGGAGGTGCGCGGCGTGTACGAGTATCTGCGTCGCTATGGGTATTACCAGAACGAGGAGCTCGCCGAGCATTACGCCGACTGGACGCCCGCCGTCTCACGCGAGCCGGCCGATCCGGAGCTCTTCGACGAGGCCCTCGAAGAGGGCGTGCGCCTCTACCAGGCCCAGCACGGCCTGCCCGTGACCGGCGTCGTCGACGCCGCGACGCAGCGAATCATGCAGATGCCGCGCTGCAGCCACCCCGATTATTACGATCCGCCGAGCGTCGTGCCGACCCTCGACATCGACCCCTACACGCACTTCGGCGGGACCTGGTCGTCCACGGCGCTGACCTATCGGTTCGCGAATTACACCTCGGACTTCGCCCAGGCCTCCGTTCGCTCCGCGATCGAGAACGCGCTCTTCTCGTGGCGATCCTCCTCGTCCTTGAGCTTCTCCGAGGTGAGCTCGGGCGAGAACATCTCGTTCGGGTTCTACACGGGCAGCCATGGCTGCAGCAGTGCATTCGACGGCTCGTCCGGCGTCCTCGCCCACGCCTATTCGCCGGGCGGCGGCCTCGGAGGCGACGTGCATTTCGACGACGCGGAGGGCTGGTCCTCGGCCTACCTCGAGACCGTCGCCCTGCACGAGGTCGGTCACGCCCTCGGCCTCGGCCATTCGACCGACTCGGCCGCGACCATGTATGCGTATTACACCGGCAACGACACCTCGCTCGCGGACGACGATCGCGCGGGCATCTGGTCGCGTTACGCCGCGTATGCGTCGCCGTCGGGCTGCGGCTGGCTTTCTTCCGGCCAGGGGCTCGGGGCGGAGCAATCGGTCTGGTCGTGTGACGGCCGCTTCCAGCTCAAGTTCCAGGGCGACGGCAACCTCGTGCTTTACCAGGGCGGCTCGCCGCTCTGGGCCTCCGGCACGAACGGCAAGGGCGGCGACCGCGCCATCATGCAGGAGGACGGCAACCTCGTGATCTACAAGTCCACGGGCCAGCCCGTCTGGGCCTCGGGCACGGCCGGCTCGTCGAATTACTACGCCAATCTCGCCGTACAGAACGACGGCAACGTCGTGATCTACCGGTCCGGCGGCGGCGTGGCCTGGGCCAGCAATACCTGCTGCCATTGAGACCACCAAGAGGCGCCCGCACCAAGAGCCCGCGCTCGCCTTCCCCGACCGAGCGCGGGTGTTGACAGGGGCCCCCCACCCCGCCTAGATCTTTTGGGGGACCAATGAAAATCGTCTCGAACATCCCGTTCCCCTGTGCGCCTTTGGTCTGGCCGAACCGCTCGCAGGGGTGGGTGTTCACGCTCGTCTGCAAGGCGACGTTTTCCCTCGCGCCGGGCACGTCCCAGCTCGCCGAGGCGCAAGAAGACATCACCTCCGCCGACGAGCACTGGGACGACGACACGAACCGAAGCCTGCGCGCGCCCGGCGACCTCGTGCCCTTCAAGCCTCGCGCGGACGTGCTCCTCGTGGGCTCCGCGCACGCGCCGCAGCAGGTCCCCGCGCGCTCGGTCGTCGCGCGGCTCATCGTCGGCGAGGTCGACAAGTCGATCGAGGTCACCCTGGATCGCTGGTTCCAGCCCGACGGATCCCTCGCCGAGGGGCAACGCTTCGCGCGCATGCCGCTCGTCTACGAGCGGTCCGGCGGTGGTCCGGACACGGCGAATCCGGTCGGCGTGCGCGCGGGATGGGCCGACGGAATGGGGCGCGTGCGCGTGCCGAACCTCACGTGGCCGGGCGTCACGGTCCGCGCCCCCGCCGATTACGTCGAGCCCGTCGGGTTCGGCCCGCTCGCGCCCGCGTGGCCCTCCCGGCGCGAGCGGCTCGGCGCGCTCGCCCGGAGCAGCTTGCCCGAGCGCTGGTACGAATCACACGTCCCCGACGGCTTCGATTTCCGCTATTTCAATGCGGCGCCGCCGGATCAGCAGACCGATTTCCTGCCCCCGAACGCGCGGATCATCCTCGAAAACTTACACCCGAGCGTGCCGCGGCTCGTCACGAACCTGCCGGGCCTTCAGCCGGTGTTCCTGATCGAGGGCCGCGGCGCGGCCGCGCAGCCGATGCGCGCCGATACCTTGTGGATCGATACCGATCGGCTGCTCTGCACGCTGACGTTCCGCGCGCAGATCCCCATGCGCCAGCGCGACGAACCGGGCGAGGTGCGAATCTGGCTCGACAACGCGCCGCCCTCGAAGTCCGCGGCCGCGCCCGAAGCGCCGTCGCGCCCGCAAAAATCGATCCCCCCGAACGACGACGCGGAGGCGAAATCCGCGAAACCCGTACCGCCGCGGGCCCAGACGATCGCCGATCCGAGCCTCGCGCAGGCCGCCGCCACGGGGCGTGTCTTGCCGTTTCAGTCGACGCCCAGCCCCGCGCCCGAGGCGCCGGCGGCCCGGCCCTCCCCGGCCGGCGGACGCCTGCCCTTCCTGAGTGCGCCGGCCTCCTCGCTGAGCGCGCCGGCCCCCGCGCCCCCGGCGGCGCCGCCGATGTATACGCCCCCGCCCGCGCCCGTCGCGCCGCCCGCGCCCGTGCCCATCGCGGCGCCCGTGCCGCCCGCGCCCGTCGCGCCGCCCGTGCACGATGCCCAGGCGACGCTCGGCGGCCTCGCGGCGGCCTCCGATGCGGCGGCCGTCGCCGCGCCGCGCCCCGAGCCGGCCCCGCCCGCGATATCGACGAGCGCGCCTGCGCGGCGCCGCGCGCCGACCTCGGAATACGTCGATCTGATCTGGTTCGACGAGCGCGCCCCACAACGCGTGCGTCAGCAATCGGCGTGGGCCTCGTACGTGCGGGATCCGCAGCGCCCGACGGAGTGGCTCACGGGCGAGGAACCGGAGGAACCGACGCAGGCCATGACCGATCGGCGCGACATTCGGCGCGCGCTCGGCCGCGTGCCTCCGCTCGACGCGGTCGGCATTGCCCGCGTGATGGAGGAGGCCATCGACGAGGATGGGATCTTCGAACAGCCGCTCGTCCTCGTGAATGGCGAGCTCGTGATGACCTGCGACCCGCTGGAGACGCTGAAAACGACGATCGCCGTGGCCTCGCAGCTCGCGGGGGTAGACAAGCGGCTGAAGGAGGCGCTCGACGCGGCGGAGGAGCTTTGCCGGGGGCCGCGGAGCGCGGCGGTGCCTCTGCTCGAGGGCGCGCTGTCACGCGTGCGGCAGGCGTTTGCCCAGGCCAATCGGTCGCTCGCGTCGGATTACCTCGAAACGACGGCGCAGCGCATTCTGATCGAGGAGCGGCATTACCTCAGGCGCAAGCTCTTCGGCGGGGAGCACATCGGGGGAATACTCTCTCTGGGCAGCGGATCGCCTTTGCCGACGTACATGCCGGAGGCGCTCGCCGAGAAGCTGCCGCTCTTCCCGAAGTTCCGCGTCCGCGCCATTGCCGAGCCGCACCCGCAGCAGGATCCGGCGGACAATGAGCCGATCACGCTGCGGGTGCTTGCACTGGGTCGCGTGGTGCAATCGCAGCCCGCGGGGCGCGGCGGGCGGTAGGGTCAGCCGCCGCCGGAGCCGCCGGAGCCGCCGGAGCCGCCGGAGGGAGGAGGCAAAGCGAGCCGAGGCGGCGGCGCAGGCAAAGCGAGCTGTTGCGCAGGGGGCGGACGTCCGCCACCGCTGCCGCCGCTGGAGCCACCGCTGCCGCCGCTGGAACCACCGCTGCCGCCGCTGGAACCACCGCTGCCGCCCCCGGAGCCACCGCTGCCGCCCCCGGAGGAGCCACCGCTGCCGCCCCCGGAGCCACCGTTGCCGCCGTTCCCGCCGCTTCCGCCGTTGCCGCCGTTGCCGCCGTTGCCGCCAGAGCCGCCATTGCCGCCGTTCCCGCTGTCACCGCCGCCGCTACTGCCGGTTGCGTCGCCGCCTCCGCCGCCCCTCCCGTAGTTCCGCGAGCTGTACCCCTTCCTCGCCAGTCCGACCGCGCTCACCCCCGTCATGGTATGGCGGTATGCCGGATGATCGGTGAAGTCCGAGATCGCCTGCGAGACGCCGTAAAACCCGGTCTGCTCGGCGAGGATCTGCGCGTATCCGAGGTACTGGTCGAATTTACCCGCCCACTCCGTCACGTTATCCACGATCCGCCAGAGCCTCGCCAACTTCCCCGGCGTACTGGCGGGGTTCGGCGCGAACATCGCGACGATGCCGAGGCCCTCGCGGCTCAACCAGAACCACTCCGGAAGCTCGCCCGAGAAACGCTTCGCCATCACCTGCCGCGAGTCGCCGCCATACCAGACCGTCTCGCAGCCCGTCTTCAGCTCACCGTCGCACCACGTCTTCTCCTTGACCCGCGCCGCTTCCCGCAGGTTGATGAAAACGGTCGCCGCCCCCGACACGATCGGCGCATCGTCACACCGCACCTTGTCCCGGACTCTTGCGGCGTTGCGTCTAGGATCTCCGACGAACGTGTTCGGTGACCCCTCGCAGACGTCCCCCGCCTCGTATTTCAGGTTCTTCAACAGCTTCTCGCCCAGCCCCGAGGCATCGACGGCAATGGACAGAATGAGCAGCGCCCCCAGAATGCCGCCGCCCGTGCCGACGATCAGGAGTCCGAGGATGGCCCCCGCCGCGAAACCCAGAAGCGCCCCCAGAAAGGCCGCCGAATGCTCGACCTTGTCCTCGAGACGTACGGCTTCGTGGAGCTCGCCCATCGCCCTACCCTCCTCAGGCCCCCGAGGGCCGCGCGCGTAACGTGAACGTGGACGCCGCCCGCTCGAACATCGCGTCGACCTCGGCCTCCTGCGTCGCCGTTCCCTTGACGCCCAGCACGAAGAACCGCCCCCCGATCACAAACGAGAGCGCCCGCTGATACACCTTGCGCGACGACTCCTCGTACGTGACCCTCGTGTCGATCCCGGGCAAACCCCCGCAGACGCGATCCACGCGCCCGAGGAGCTCGAAGAACGGCAGCTTCCGCCGCTGCTCCACGATCACCTCCTCCAGGCTCGCCGCGAGGTCCCGGTTCCCGCGCTCGGCCCGCGACAAACCCACCCGGATCAAACCCTCCGGGCGCGGATACTCGAGCATGTTGATGCTCGCGTCGGTCCAGTTCGCCGGCAGCTCGAAGCCCGCTTCCTGCGTCTGATAAAAGCCCAAAGCTCCTCCTCCGCCTCAACGCTTCTTCAGGCGCAAGCTCGAGATGAATCGCTCGACGAGCGCATCGCATTGCGCGCTCTGCGACCGCATCGACGTCGCGATGACCGTGAGCAACGTGCCGTAATGGCCCACGAAAAAACATCGCTGATAGACCGGCACGGTGCCCTGCACCGCGTGGATCCGCGCCTCCCGGCCGGGCAGCGCGCCGAGGGCACGATCCCGCTGCCCGAGGACCTTCATCCCCGGCACCTTCGCCGCGAGCTCCTTCACGAGCCGCGAGGCCTGCTGCGACACCGTCTCCTCCGTGCGCGGCTCCCGCGTCACGAGCAGGCTCTGCCGCGTCGCCTGCATGAGCCCCGCAGGCGGCGTGAACAGGTTCATGCTGCGATCGACGTACCCGTCGGGCACCTCGAACGAAAACTCGTCGACCTCGTAGACCGCCATCACCTCACCCGAGCCGGATCACTTGATCCGCCTGCACGCTCGACACGAGCGCCGCCGATTGCGTCGCCACGATGAGCTGGTTGTCCGCGCCGAGCGTCGCGAGCGCCTTCACGAACTCGCGCGCTTCCACGTCGCCGAGGTGCTTCTCCGGCGTGTCGACGAGCACGATCGATTGACCGATGCCCGCCCGCACGAATGTCGTCGCGAAGAGCAGCGCGTCGAGCTCGCTGTCCGAGAGCTGCGCGATGCTGTACGCCCTGCGCCGTCCGTCGAGGAACACCGGCAGCATCGCGTCCCCCGCCTTGTAGAGCCCTCCGAGTTCCTTCGTCGGGCAAAGCGCCTCGAACGCCTTTTTGATGCGTCCCTTTGGCTTTGGTTTGCCCTCGGCGTCCACGTCGAGCCCGAGCCCCGCCTCCACGATGAACCGCACGAGCCCCGCGTACTTCGTGTCGTCGCGGCCGAGCCTCACCATACGATCGAGGCTGTCTCCGGCCGATTTCGACAGATCGATCGTCGACCCGAGGGGCAGCCTCCGCGAGGCGTGGAAATACTCGACCTTCCCGAACGCCGGCTCCGGGATGTACTCCGAGAGCAACGCCGCGAGCGCCGGATCCGGCTCCGGCGGATCGACCACGAGGTCGCCGAAGATCGACTCGCTCACGAATGCGCGTTTGCCCGTGCCGTACCGATCTCGCTCCCCATTCGAGAGCTCCCATTCGACGCGCACCTTCGCCGTGCTCACGCCGGGGCGCAGGAAACTCGACGGCGGCGCGGCGGGGCCATACGGGCCAACCTGCTCCTTCGCCGCGACGATCGCTTCGAGGAAGCTCGTCTTGCCGCTCGCGCGCGGGCCGGTCACGACCACGAGCTCGTGGGCGCTGTCCGTGCGCGGATCGGTCAGGGAAAACTCCTGGTCCGGCAAACCCCGGAATCCGTCGACGCGTACTTTGCGAACCCTCATGGCGCTCCGATGTATCCGGTGATGGTCGTGGCGTCCCCGATCGCGTCGGGCTGCGGCGGATTGGGAACGGACGTATCGCCCGGGTTGATGTGCACGAGCGGGGCCTCGATCGTGATCTTGCCCGGCGTGATCAGGATGAACGAGTTCGGCGCCGTGGAGAGCACGATCTTCTCCGGGCTGAAGAGCGTGAGCGCCTTGTTCGACATGTGCGTCGCCGTGCCGTTCACCGCCTGCGTGAGGATGTTTTCCCCGACCTGGTGCTGCTGATCGAGCTTGACCCGCACCGTGCGTTTTTTCGCGACCTTCACCGACTGCTCGCCGACCACGGACTCCGTGTCGTTGTTGCCGACGTTGTGCGTGCGGTCGTTCTGGATGTTGAACCGCATATCGTGCTTCACGAGGCCCGTGAAGTCGCGCTCGGCCTGGAGCCGCATGAGCTCGCGGCCCGCGGCGTCCTCGAACATGAGCTCGTTGTACCCGCCCGTCGCCGGCGACGACGCCGATCGGAGCCCGCTCTGCGTCTTGTTCGCCGGCAGCGGATACGGCACCTTTTGCAGATTCGTGAACACGCGCCCCACGATGATGGGCCGGTCCGGATCACCGCCGAGGAAATCGACGATCACCTCCTGGCCGATGCGCGGAAGCTGCACGCCGCCGTAGCCCGCGCCGCCCCACGATTGGCTCACGTGGATCCAGCATGAGCTATCCTGGTTCATCTGGCTCTCGCGGTCCCAGTGGAAATGGACCCGCACGCGGCCGAACTCGTCGGTATGAATCTCCTCGCCCGCGGGCCCGACGACCGTCGCGCTCTCCACGCCGCTCACCTTTGGCTTCGGCGTGACGAGCGGCGGGCGGTAGTGGATCTCGGCGCTGCGCGTCTCGAGCTTGTGGACCCACTCGCCGAACGACGTGCCCTCGTAGGTCGAATGCACCACGAGCAGCCGATTCGACAACTCGCGCCGCGGATGATCGACGACACGCATCACGGTCCCGGGCCGGAGCTCGACGAGGTTCGTGCGGAACGTGGCCTTGCGGGCCTCGACGCGCTTCGCCTCCAGGCGGATCCGCGCGATGCGCTTGGCCTCCGACTCGTCGTGACGCGCCGCGCCTTTGTCGTCGGCGCTCGGCGTCGGCTCGCGCCCGTCGGTGCGGAAGAGGAACGCGCCCGGCACGTAATGAAACCGCTCCATCTGCTGCTCGAAGGCCTCGCCCTCGGCGTGCGTGCCCATGAGCTTGTAGTTCGCCGGCCGCCGGTAATCGTGGTCGAAGATCGTGTACTTGCCCGGCCGCGTGCGTTGCCCGACACGCACCTCGGTCACGAACTCGAGATCCTTGTCCACCATCGGTTTGTCCACGAACCGGACGGCGGGCTCACGCGGCGGATTGTCCTGCGGTGCGTCATGAAGGACGAGCACCGTGTCCTCGCCCTGCTGGTCGAAGTAAAATGTGATCCCCGCATCCTCGAGCAGCCGGCAGACGAAAGCGTAATCGCTCTCGCCGTACTGCACCCGATATTTGCGTTTCTTGTAGGCGGCCGCGTCGACCTTCTGCACGGGCTCGATGCCCCACTCGCGGAGGACCTGCAGCACGACGTCGAGGTCCGAAAGCTGCTGGAACATGCGGTGGTTGCGCCGCTGCGTGAGGAACCAGAGCTTCGGCACGATCACGAGCTCGTACGTGGAGAGCCCGGCCTCCTCCGACTCGATCTGCTGGATGTGATGGCAGATCCCGCCCCAGGTGCGGTACGCGGAGGCGAGGAGCCGGTCGCGGGAGAGCGTGAACGTCGCCTCCCGCCCGAGCACGGCCTCGAAGTCGATCTCGGGGTTCGGCGAGAGCGCCACGAGGCGGACCTCGAAGAGATCCGACACGCGCTCCGTGACCTGGAACTTGCGCACATCGAGCGTGTCCCCCGACGCGACCTCCACGTGCAAGTTGGGCCGCAAGGCCTCCGTGGGCGAGAACATCACCATGCTCGTCTCTCCTCGGGCAACGCTACGCGCGGATGATAAGGGAAGATCCGACGAGACGGAATCTCCTCCTTCCCCAACTTGCTCCCACTCGGCCTTCTTCGTGGTATGGTCCGCGCCCCCATGAGGAAGACGAGCCTCGACACCGTACTTCGCGTCAAATGCAAACACCGCGTGGGCCAGCTTGCCCGTCTTGCCACGGTCGTGGCCGAGCAGGGCGGTTTGCTTGGTGACATCACCACCTTGCGCATCGTGGAGAGCGATACCCTGCGCGAGATCACCGTCGAGACCCAGGACGAGGAGCAGCGCGACCGCGTCATCGAGGCCGTGCGCGCCATCGACGGCGTCGAGCTGATCGACACGATCGACCGCGTCTTCGACCTGCACAAGGGCGGCAAGCTCCACATGACGAGCCGGATCGAGCTCCGTCATCAGCGCGATTTGCGTTACATCTACACGCCGGGCGTGGCCCGCGTTGCGCGTGCGATCGAACGGGAGCCCGAGCGCGCGCGGCACCTCACGGGGATCGGGAACTCGGTCGGCATCTTCACGAACGGCACGCGTGTCCTCGGCCTCGGCAATGTCGGGCCGCTCGCCTCGCTGCCGGTCATGGAAGGAAAGGCCGTCCTTTACGACAAGTTCGTCGGGATCAGCGCCTCGCCGATCCTCGTCGACACGCTCGATCCGCGGGAGTTCGTGGACACGGTCCTGCGCCTCTCGCTCACGTTCGGCGGCATTCACCTCGAGGACATCCGCATCCCGGATTGTTACAAGATCGAGGAAGAGCTCATCGAGCGCCTCGACAAACCCGTCATGCACGACGACCAGCACGGCACGGCCACGGTCGCGCTCGCCGCGGTGCTCAATGCGTGTAAAATGACGGGCGTCTCGCTGGAAAAGGCGCGCGTCGGGCAGATCGGGCTCGGCGCGGCCGGAAGCGCGATCGCCCGGCTCATGATGGCGCACGGGGCGCGCGACGTGCTCGTGACGGATCGGTCGGAGGAGGCGATGGCGTGGCTCAAGAGCCTCGGCGCGCACCCGGTCGATCTGCCGACGCTCATGCGCGAGGCCGATATCGTGATCGCGGCGACCGGGAGGCCGGGGCTCATCGATCCGAAATGGATCCGGCCGGGGCAGGTCATCTTCCCGCTGTCGAACCCGGACCCCGAGATCGAGCCGGTCGATGCGCTCGCGGCGGGCGCTGCATACTGCAGCGACGGGCGCAGCATCAACAATGCGCTCGCATTCCCGGGCCTGTTCCGCGGCGCGCTCGCCGTGGAGAGCCGCGCCATCACGCCGGAGATGCGTATCGCGGCGGCGCGCGCGATCGCGTCGTGTGCGGAGAAGGGCGAGGTCGTTCCCTCGCCGCTCTTGCCGCATGTGCACGAGGCCGTGTGTGAGGCTGTCGTCGAGGCAGCACGCGCGCAGGGGCTCGAAGGGACGGCGCGTCTCACGCCCCGCAAGCCTTCGTCGTAACGGCTCCCTCCCCTCCCTCCCAATCTGCGAAATCCGTGCTCGGCGCGCGCCTGCGCGTGCCATCGCACGTCTCTTGCCTCCTTTCGCCCTCGAGACACGCGGAGGGCAGACGATGCGCGCGCGACCCTGGGGAATCCTCTACCTGGCGGCGAGCCCTCTGGTGGTCCCGCCCTGCCCCACCGACCTTCCCGGCTTTCGCGACTGGCACGTGCGAACGACGCACGCCTTCTTTGCCAGTGATCTCGAAGGCGAGATCCTCGACGACATCGGCGCGACGCTCAGGCGCTGCAAACGGCAGCTCGAGGCCCTTCCCACCGCCCGAACATGCATGAGCAACTTTTCGAGCTTCTTCGAAGCGGTGACGCAGGACAAACAGATGAACGGCCATAAGATGGGCGCATCGATTCCGGACGAACAATACTTCTCCGAAATGCCGTACCCCGAGATGCTGGAGCTACCGGCGGAGCTGAAGGACCAGCCATTTCTACGGTGGCTCGACAAGAACGACGACGCATCCCTCACGAGCGCGCTCCAGTACATCGATGGGATCAACAAGACGATCTCCGACCCACGACTCGAATGGATCGCTTTCATCTACACGTCACAACATCTGCCCACCCCCGACGGCACGCGTTCGCTCGGCCGGTTTTTCGTCTACGTTCCGCGCAAAGACTTCGACCAGTACATCCAGTTCGGGCTCCAGCAGGATCCCGCCGGCGAGCTGCCCAAGGGCGTCTCGGTCGTGGCCGTCCAGAAAACGGAGGCGGGAACGGGCATGACGCTGAAAACGCCGCGCGCGAGATTGAAGGATTTCTGGCGAAAGCGAGACGGCGGCAGGATCGAGATCGGCACACGACTCGACGAAACCGGCATCGCCGAGAACTGCTACGCTTGTCACAAGCAGGCCACCCTTCCCATCACGCCCGATCCCCTCCAATTCGACGAAACTCGCTTCGGCGAGAAGCTCAGGGCGGTGAACGCGCGGATGGCGAGTCATGGCGCCATCGACCTCGACGGATTCACGCGCTCGGACTACGGGCCGCCGATGGGTCCCCGGACCTCGCCGCTGCGAACACCGGAATTCCTCGCCGCCTGCTCCGCCGGACTCGTCGAACCGGAGCGGCTCGCACGGCTCGGAGAGGCCATGCAATGCGCCCATTGCCACGATGGCCTTCTACGCGGGGAGCTGAATTATCCGAGCGGGATCCGTTTGCAGCCCCAGGGCGGGACGCTGGTGAGCTTTTATGTCGTGAACCACCAGAAGATGCCGCTCGGCGTGACCGACCTCTCCGTGTCCGAGCGAAAAGCCCTGGTGAAATGCCTGAATGACGAGTACTATCGGGGTTTCGGCGAACAGCCCGGGCTCCTCGAAGCGTGGATGCTAGAGGAGGAGTGCTGGCGGGCTAGCCAGTGATCGCCACGACGGTCACCACCATCCCCTGCACCTTGTAAAGCAAGCGCCGCATGCCCATGCGGTTTTGCAGGTGTCCATCCTTTCGACCGTGAAGCGCCATCACCCCGCGCGGCACCGGATCGAAGGCGAGCGCGTCGATCTCCAGCGACACTTCCTCCCGCTCGGCTGCCTCGAGTGCTTCGAGGTCTCGCGCTGCGCGCGCGAAGAGCTCGATGTCGCGAACGTCCCTCCCCCGCCCGCGCCGGCTCGCGCGCGCTGCGTTGCCTCGCCAGGACGTCGGCTCCTCGTTGCCTTGCTCGGCCCAGGCCGCGGAGATCGCCTCGTCGTCGATGCGCAGCTCGAGCTCCGCGGTGATCTTGGCCATGAGATCCGCGGGGAGCGGCGTGTCCCCTTTCGAGAGCCGCCTCGCGAGCGCCGCGAGCACCTCTGCCTGTGCGGCCCGTACGTCCTTGTCTCCGCGCTTTTCTTTCATCGGGCCTACGATACACGAACGTGCCCGCGGCGCGCATCCCGTGGTAGGGTCGGGCCGTGCGCCTTTCGCCCCTCGTGTTCGTCCTCGCCCTCTTCGCGGGCAGCCCGCGTCCGGCGTCGGCCGAGGCGCCCTCGGAGACCGTCACCGACAAGCGCCGCTGGTGCGCGGCCGAGCTTCCCGCGCTACCGAACGAGGTCTGCTACTTCGTCCCGGAAAAACCCGCGCCCGGGCCGCGCACGCTCATCATTCACCTGCACGGCGTCGTCCAGCCCGACACGAACGATCAATGGAACTCGCAGCGCAACGCCGCGCGGGTGGGCGCGACGTACGGCCATACCGTGATCATGCCGCGCGGGCGCCGCGGGATCGGCCCGAAGACGATGGAGTCGTGGTGGGCCTGGCCGACGAGCATGGACGCGCGCCGGATCCACGAGGACGCGCTCGTCGCGGAATGGACGGCTGCGCGGCAAGCGCTGGAGCAAGCCGCGGGCAAACCTTTCGAGCGCGTTTACGTCTTCGGATTCTCGAACGGCGCGTATTACGCGACCTCGCTCGCGATGCGCGGCCGGCTCGACGTCGCGGGGTATGCGCTCTTCGCGGGCGGCTCGGGCGCGCCGTATCACGAGACGGAGGCGAAGGGGACGAAGAAACGGGCGCCGATCGTGGTCGCGTGGGGCGCGGGGGATCCTTCGCACGACAAGCAGCAGGCGCTCGCGAAGATGCTGAAGCGGATGCGCTGGCCGCACCTCGAGATCGGGCGTCCCCGCGCGGGCCACGCGATGACGGACGAGCAGGTCGAAAAGGCGCTCGCTTTCCTCGGCAGCCGCTGACGTTTCATCGGTGCGTGATTTTTTTCCGAAATGGTGCTCGAGGACCATGTCTCGACGGGCACACCCGAGGCTTCGTCGCAGGTCCACTTCATGCGCCGAGGTGCAACCGCGCCGGGGGATGTGCTAGTCTCGGCGCGTGGCGAAGGAACGGGGGCGCGAACTTGGGGCGATCGCGGTCGCGATCGTCGCGCACGTGCTTTTCCTCGCCGTCGCCCCGCGTGGCCCGGCGCCGGGGGCCGAGGTGCTCGCGCCCCGCGTCGAGCCGTCGGCAGATACGACGGTCGATATCGAGGAGGAAGGCCCGCCCGGCACGGTGACGCGCGCGCCGGCTCCCGCGCTCGAGCAGGCGCCCACGCCCGAACCGGCCCGCGCGGCCGTGCGTGCACCTGCGCCCGTGCCTGCGCCGGCGCCCGAATCCGCGCCCGCTCCCGCCCCTGAATCCGCTCCCGCTCCCGAATCCGCTCCCGCTCCCGAATCCGCCTCCGCGCCCGCGCCCGAATCCGCTCCCGCGCCCACGCCCGCCGCGCCGAGCCCTCCCGTCGACGAATACGGCGGCGCGCCCGCGCCCGCGCCCGTCGTCGGCGCCCTTCCCGGTCTGGGCTCGCCGGTCTGGGCCGTCCCGGGCGTTGTCCCCGGCGCGCCGGCGGCGCGGCCCGCGCCCACCACCATCGAGGCGCCGCGCCCCGTCGATTCCGACATCGCGAGCCGCGTCATCGCCGGCACCCTCCACAACAAGGACAAATCCACCGGCATCGACGTCCCCGCGGCCGGCGTGGTCGCCTCCACCATTGCTAACGCCGTCCGCGGCTCGGCGGTCAAGGACGCCCGCGCCACGTTCGAGGTCAAACTCGACGCGCAAGGCAAGGTCGAGGGCGTTCGCCTCGTCAGCACCACGGACGCCAATGCGAACCACTGGACCGGCGTCGTGGAGGCCGTGAAGAGCGGCCTTGCCGCGCGGTCCTTGCAAATGGGCCCGGACAAACAGGGCGTCACGGTCGTCGTCAAGATCGAATCGAAGGTCCAGTATCCGGCCGGCAGCAAGGTGAAGGGCGAGATCAAGCCGCTCTGCGCGAACGAGGTCATCGAGCAGCTCGCGCAGGCGATCCAGGACGGGATGTCGCAGGGCGGCGGCGGTGGCTACACGCGCGGCGTGCGCGACGATCAGGGCCGGTTCATCCCGTACAGCGACCTCGACGAGGAACGCAAGCGCCTCTTTTGCATTCCGATCGGCATCGCCGGCGGGGGCGACCTTTCGAATTTCGGCGCCCACATGTACAACGTCGTGAGCTCGTCGTTCACGATCAAGCGCGCCGGAGAGCAAGCCTTGCCCGCGGATACGCCGCTGCCCGTGGATCGGAGCGCCCCGTGGGTCCCCGCCGCGCCGGGCAAGACGCGACCGCCGCCTCCGCCGAAGAAAAAGAAGAAAAAGAAGCGGTGAGCTTCGGGCTCGGTGCGCGACGCGCTTATTTGCCGGCCCTCGGATCCACGGGGATCACCTCGACCTCGACGGGGCCGGGTTTTTGCCCTTTGACGTAGACCCGCGGCAGATCCTTGACCGAATACCAGAAGTTCCCGTCCGGCGCGGCGATGAAGCCGCTGATCGTGTAATTGTCGAACGGGTCGAACTTGGATTGATCGGCCTGAATCTCGAACGCGTAGGGCGCCGGCCCCGAGAGCTTCTTTTTGATCTTCCCGAGCTCCACGCGCTCCGTCTTGCGGATGTTGCCGCCGGAGAGCGTCAGGATGAGCTCGAAATCGGGGGATTCGATCGGCTTTGCATTCTCGGCCAGACGAACGAGGCCGGTGATGGTGCCGCCCGTCCACTCGGATTGCTCCACCGGCGCGTCGTCGACCGGCGGCGTGGAGGGCAACGTTGATTCGGGCGTCGCGGGCTCGGGCTCGGCCGAGCCTCCGCATCCAAGAAAGGTGACGGCGGCCAGGATGATCACGAAGGGCTTCACCCGGCATCCCTTATCGCGACGGCGCGGGCCGTTCAACCGATGGGACGCGTTTCTGCCTTTCAATATCTTTCACCGTCTCGAGCGCCTGAATCTGCGCATCGAGCGTCTGCCGCTGCCTGCGCAGCCGCTCGATTTGGGCGAGCGTATCGACCGTGGCGAGGTCCGGCTCCTTCGCGGCGGTGTCGACCATGCTCGCGACCCCGAGCGCGCTGCTCGCGCTGGCGAGCCCGTCCGCGACCGCGCCGGTCGCGCTCGGGAAGGTCGAGGCGCTGCTCTGCTCCAGCCGGACGAGGCGGCCTTTCGTGTCGAACCCGAGCGCGAGCCTACGCTTGGCAAAGGCAGCCGGATCAAAAGAGACCGTCGCCGGAGACTCGCGTGGATCCATCACATCGATGATCCGCGCGTCCACGATACGAATCCCCTCGTACGATTCGCCGATCCGCCCTTCGTCCGGATCCGCGATCTTCCCTTGCGAAAGCAGCCGCAGCGTGGCCGCGCGTGACGGACGATAAAACACGCGCCCTTCCGCGACTTCCTCCTCGACCGGCGCCGCGCTCGTCGGTTTTTTCGGCGGCGCGCCCCGGTCCGGAGTCAAGGCGATCGCGATACGGGTCGCGTTCCACAGCTCCAGCATGGCCGGGTGCTTCGCGAGCTTCGCCGGCACGTCGGCCGATTTCGTCCCCTCGGGGAGCGTGGCTTCTTCGGGGATCTCCGCGACGTCGAAAACCCGCACGACGTCCCGCGTGATCGACTCCGGCGCGAACCGTTGCTCCTCCGCGAACGCCTGGAGCCGGGCCTCGAACGCGGAGGTCACCTCCTTGCGTTCTTCGAGGGCCGCGCGGAGCGAGGCGTCGAGCAAGGCGCGCTTCGATTCGAGCGCGGCGAGCTCCTTCGCGTCCGCGGCGCCGATCTTGTCCTCGACCTCCTTCTTCGTTTTCCGGCGCTCGCTCGTG
Source organism: Polyangium jinanense (assembly GCF_028435365.1). Next base: position 78,560 of record NZ_JAGTJJ010000049.1, read on the forward strand.
ATGGCGTCGAGCTCGTGTCCGCGCAAGAAGAGCTTTCGGCCCTCCGCATTCGCGGCGAGGAAATACAAGGTCTGCATGGGCAAACCTTCGAGGTCCTCGCACGGGAACTTTGCAGCGGAGGGATCGGCGCGGAGCTTTCCACAAACGAACGTCCGCGCGGCCTCGGTCCCGCGATCCGCGAGCCCGACCAAAAAGCCCGCAATGGTGGCCGCCGCTTCCAGCGTATCGGCGACGACCTGCCCCTCGCGCCCCGCGCTCTCCATGTTGATCGACTTGAGCAAGCCATTGCCATACGTCTCGACGGCCAGCGAATCGTCGGACGTGCGGCCCGGTTCGAGGTGGAGCGCATAAAACTCCCGCGTGTCCGGCACGTGCAGGACCGTGACCGTCGCCGCGCTCTGCTCCACGTCGAACGGCAGGCTCTTCACCTTGAATTCGTACAGCCCCGCGTCGTTTTTCTCGTACGAAACGCTCCTCCGCGACGTCAGCGTGGTCCGGACGCTGACCTCGATCAGCGTCTTCGGCAGGTGATACCGGATCCCCTCGGGCGCGGCTTCCCCGTACGCGTGCGGGCCGCTCCCGATCATACGCGTGCCCCCGCAGCCGAAGGCGGGCAGGGCTGCGAGCGCCGCTGCGAGGACGAAAAACCGTGCCGCGCGTGTCGCCTCATCGATTCGCATCAGAGAATCACCATCGTCCCGAGCGTCTGCCGCATGTCTCGCAGGTCCTGCGCATACCCCGGCGGCGCCGTCACCAGCCATTGCTCGACGCGTCCGAGCCAGCGCGTACGAATCTCGCCTACGACCTTCGGATCGGGCGTCTCGACGACCGCGCGCACGGTCTCGGCGTCGAACTCGCGCCACCGCTGCCGCCCCTCCGGCGAATGCCAGCGCGGTTTGCCCTCGAACCCGACGACGAGACGCGCCCCGAGCCCCGCGAGCCGCGAAAAAAGCGGTCCCGCGCCCGTATCGCAGCACATGAAATGCAAGGCGCGGTTCTCCGCCCAGAGCCTGAGCTCGTCCGCGGGGAAATCGTCGGCGAGGAGGAGGCCTTTGGGCGAATTCGTGTCGAGGACCCGGCTCGGCTCGCCGTGCGAGGTCACGAGGATCGCCGCATAAGGTCGCCCCTCTTCCGCGGCGGCGCGAAGCGCGGCGAGGACGGTGCTGCGCTCGGTGAGCGTGCGCCCGAAGCGCACGACGCGGCCGCCGAGGCCCGCATACAGCGAATCCCGCATCCGCTGAATCTCGACCGTATCCTCGTCGTACGCGCTGTCGATCGAGAGGACGCGGCGTTCGATCCGCGGGCCGGATTCTACGGGCACCGTCATGCCATGCCCTTCGCTTCGAGCCATTGCCGCGCGAGGCCGTCGATCTCGGCTTCGAGCGGATGGAAATCGCGACGGAGATAGGACTTGATGCCCCGCAAAAACACGCGCTGGCCGATCGGATGCTCGCGGAGCTTGCGCAACTCGGCCCGAAGATCGACGTTGCCGCGGCGGCGGTCCTGTTCGAGGAGCACGAGCGTCCCGGCGATCCAGAAGGCCGCCAGCGTGGAAGCGGCGAGGGCCATCCCGGCGACGCGCAGGGCATAACTCGGCGCCACCGTGCCGAGCACGTCGAACGCGACGGCGCGGTGCTCGATCTCCTCAGCCGCGTGCCAGAAGAGCAGGTCGCGCAGCGCCGGGTGGGCCCGCTCGAGGAAGCGCTCGCGGAGCGCGTTCTCGGCCATGATGGCCGTGAAATGTTCGGCCGCCGCGGTGACGGCGAGGCGGAACGCGGGCGGGAACGCAGGCTCGAGGATGCCGTACGCGATCTTCTCGTAGACACGGAGGAACGGCTTGATCTCGTAGCCCTGCTCTTCGAGACGCTCGAAGAAGCGCTCGTGCGTGCGGGCGTGGCGGCCCTCCTGGGCGAAGAAGCCTTTCACCTGGGCGCGGAGCGCGGGGTCTTCGAGTTTGTCGAGGTAATGGTGGACGCTGCGCACGAAAAAACGCTCGCCCGCCGGGAACAGCAGATTGACGCCGTTCGCGATGTGGGTCGCGAGCGCGTTGCCCCCGAACCAGTGGCGCGGGACGGTCTCGTCGAAGTCGAGACCGGGATCACGAGGCTTGATGGCGGGGCGTTCGTGGGAGGTCTGCATGGCCGAGTCCTGGGACGATTCGAGGGTACCCTCACGTCCTTGCCGGGTCAACGCGATGCTCCCGAGAATCGCGGCAAGCCGGATGCTCCGCGGGGCAGGCTTTCGCCTCGCGTGATCCGGCCATTTTCATCGCGGCCAACTTGCGCCAAACTCGCGCCCCGCGATGTACGCCCGAAGCGCACTCCTCCTCGCCACGCTCTCGCTCGCGGCCTGCTCGGCCGCGGAAACCCCGGCCCCCGAGCGCATCCCCGCGCCCGCCGCCGCGACCGCGACCGCCTCCGCTGCCGCCGCCGCGCCCGCGACCGCCTCCGCTGCCGCTCCCGCGCCTGCCCCCGTCCCACGCGATCCGAACGTGGACAAACTCCAGCTCGCCGCGCAGGTCGACTCGCATGCGTACGACATGGTTCGTTCGCTCGTCGACGAGGTCGGGCCGCGGCTCGCGGGGTCGCTCGGGGACAAGGCCGCCGTCGCCTGGGCCCTCCGGACCATGAAGGAAAAAGGGCTCGAAAACGTGCGCGCCGAAAAGGTCATGGTCCCGCATTGGGAGCGTGGTGCCGAGAGCGGGCGGATCGTCGCGCCGTACGCCCACACCCTCGCGATCGCCGCGCTCGGCGGGAGCATCGGGACGCCCGCGAAGGGCCTCGAAGGCGAGATCGTCATGGTCGAGTCGCTCGACGCCATGGCCGCCATGGACGAGGCCAAGGTCAAGGGCAAGATCGTCTTCTACTCGGCCCCCACGACCCGCACGAAAGACGGCTCGGGCTACGGCAAGGTCGCCGGGATCCGGTACCGCGGCGCGATCGCCGCCGCGAGGAAAGGCGCGATCGGCGTGCTCCTCCGCTCGATCGGCACAGACCACGACCGGCTTCCCCACACGGGCGGCATGGTCTACGACAAGGACGTCCCCAAGATCCCGGCCGCCGCGGTCTCCGTGCCCGACGCGGAGCTCATCGCGCGGCTGGTCGGTCAGGGCAAACCCGTGCGCGTGAGCTTCTCGCTCGGCGCGAAGCTCTTGCCCGACGCCGAGAGCGCGAACGTGATCGGCGAGGTGAAGGGGCGCGAGAAGCCCGACGAGATCGTCCTGCTCGGCGCGCACCTCGACGCATGGGACCTCGGGCAAGGCGCGATCGACGACGGCGCCGGATGCGCGGCCGTCGTCGAGGCCGCGCGGCTCGTGCTCGGCCTCGGCGCGCGGCCGCGGCGCACGATCCGCGTGGTGCTCTTCGCCAACGAGGAGAACGGCCTGCGCGGCGCGGTCGCGTACGCCAAGGACCACGCGGCCGAGCTCGACAAACACCAGCTCGCCCTCGAGATCGATCTCGGCGCGGGCCGCGTGCACATGACGCGGTTCCTCGTCGCGGAAGGCGCACGGCCCGTGACCGAGCGGATCGCGAGCCTCCTCTCGCCGCTCGGGATCCAGTACGACAAGGGCCCGGCGCACGGCGGCGCCGACCTCATCCCACTGCACGCCGCGGCCGTGCCGATCGTGGATCTGCACCAGGACGCGACGAAGTACTTCGACGTGCACCACACGGCGAACGACACGCTCGACAAGGTCACGAAGGAGGATCTCGATCAAGTCGTCGGGGCCGTGGCCACGGTTGCATGGGCGGCTGCCGACGCGGAGGAGACGTTCGCCCGCGTGCCGGAAGAGCTGCGAAAGCGCTGAACTACGCGCTTTTCGAGGGCGACCGCGCCGGCCTATAGTCGCCCGATGCGAATCGGTATCGGCTGGAAAATGCTCGTCCTCGGGACGTTCTTGGGGCTCGTCGCGTGCAGCATGGAGGAGCCCCCTCCCAACAACACGACGAGCGGCACGGGCGGCAGCGGCGGCGGCGAGCCGAAGCTGCCCCCGGCGCGGTGCGGCGAGATGTGCGATCACGTCTCGCAGATCAACTGCTTCGTGTGGGCGGACTGCGCGGAGGATTGCGCGGCCTACCTCGACGCGGGCGAGGCGTGCGAAAGCGCGTTCGAAACCCTGCTCGGCTGCTGGGCGGATCAGAAAGCGGATTTCACGTGTATGCCGTCGCAGGTCGTGCCGCCGGCCGGCTGCAAGGCCCAAGAGGACGCGTTCCGGGCCTGCGCGCAGGGACAAACGCGGAGCGATACGGCCGCGTGCACGGGGCAAAGCGGCACGGACGCCCCCGACGCATGTACGAGCGCGACAACCTGCGCCGGGGTCGGCGAGTTACGCGCGTCGTGCGCGCGGCTCGCCGACGGGACGTGGCAGTGCGCCTGCCGCTCGAATACCTCCCTGCTCGGGACGTGCACGGAGCCTTCGGGCCAATGTGACAATCAAGAGGGTTGCTGCGCGGCATTCTTTTACTGACGGTCGTCGCGGTGGAGGGACACCTTGACCACCGGCTCTCCGGTAGCCTCCACCGTCACCTGGCCCTGATCCCAGACCACGGTACCTGTGCCCATCTCCGTGACCTCGACCTGCCCCTGGGGCGTCGTCAGGGTGAGGGGGGCCGGGGTGAGGCCCAGATAGCCGGCAACCCAGCGGCCGCTTTCCGGGCTCGCCCATAACCAGGCTGCTTCAGGGCCACAAACCAGGCTGGCTTCACCGAGCTCCACCCGCCCGGTATTCGTCTGCCTGGCCGAAGGCGCTTCCAGCATGGGCCAGCCGATTTCACCGGCTTCTGTCCAGCGGCGTTTGAGTTTCCAGGCCATCAGCTCGACCTCCAGGCCCAACGCTTGGCCGTCACGCTGGTAGGCAACCCGATAGACGCGTTCGCCTGCCGCTGCGTAGGTAAAGGGAGGCCCGAGCGTCTCCTCCACGGTTCCACGCAACACCTGCCGTCCAAAGGCGCGGCCATCCGGATAGGCATGGCGCTCGGCGACTTCCAGGTAAAAACAACAAATGGGTCGGCCCTCGTAAAAGAAGCCGGGCCAGTGCATCTCCCAGAATTGCTTGAATGGCCCCCGGTAGTTGTACGACTCGAGCACCAAGTCCCCGTCCCGTTCCACGAGTTCGAGGGGAGTTTCCCGGCCCAGAGGGGTCTGGGTCAAAGGACGCACCGCCATATATACATCGCCACTCCCAACGACGATCACCTGCCCTGGCGACACGAGCACGGGGAGGCTTTCGACCCGCTGCTCGCCGACCCACAGCTCGTCGACCTGCGCCCGGTCCAACCAGATCAGGCAGGCTTTGGCGCTCTTGCCTTCGGTCATATTGGCCGGCGTGTAAAGACCGATGGCCTGATTTTCGCGCTGGACACCCCAAAAGAGACCTTCATCCAGCAGGTTGCGACGCTTGGTCCGGTCGGTCGCATGGTAGAAGTCGCCGAACCACTTATCATCCAGGATATAACGGGTATAGAGAACCCCGGGCCGGGTTGCGCCCGGCCGCTGATAATGGAGCAAACAGACATTGGATTGAACCTGGTAGAGCTGGCTGGCCACGCCCAGGGCAAACGTCGGGGTCTGATAGGTGGTGAAGCTGAATCCACGATCGCGCTCCGCGGTTTCGCTCACCTGAAAGACCGCGGGCAAACCTTCCAGGACCGCCTGGATCCAGGGAGGAACAATGCCCTCGGCGATCCAACTCTGGACCAGCTCGATCTCCGGCGGCGTTTCACAGACCACCGTGGAATGGTAGGCCCGGCTATGGGGACCGGCCCAACGGCCGGTGCCGGCGTGAAGGTGCAGGGCCACGCTCAGCGCCAGCCGGGCAGCCATGGCCCTGGCCCGCACGCGAGTGTCCCGGTGCTGAACCAGGTCTGCCAACTGTTTGAGCGCCCGCAGGGTGATGGAGGTATAGGTCGGGCTGTTGTACTCAAAAGGATGGCCTGAACGGTTGGTAAAGGCGATCCAGTAAACCAGCTTGTCATAACCCCGTTCGGCGATCGCCGTCTCGCCCAGCAACTCGCCGCCCAGGCAGGTATTGAGAATGTCCAGAACGGCAATGTTCGTATAAGCCACCAGCACATCCAGCCGCCGGATCTCTTCCAGACCCAGCCGAACGCTCTCCAGCACCCGGTCATGCATCACAGACGAGAGCCGGTCGCCATGTTGGAGCATCATGGGAATGAGAGCCTCCAGCACGAACTCGACCGCATTCAGGTCCTCGACGACCTCATCCTCCCGCATCCAGTAGAAGTTTCCGTAGTGGGGGTCGCGCTCATCCCGTTCCTGACAGCGCAGCACAGCCACCAGGATACGTTCCGAAAGCTCGATATCCTGGACCGCACCATGGGCAAGCAGTTGGGCCGCCAGCCGGGCCGCCAGCCGAGTTTCGTGGAAGGTCCCCACCTCGGTGCTCGTGCTGCGCATGAGGGTTTCGGGATTAAAATCCGGGGGCAATGCCATCGGTTCAACGGCTGCCATCGTAGCTCCTTTGATCGCGCCAGGTTTCTGGAAGCACGACAATGCAGAAAGAACGGGTTCGTCCCGCCGCTTGTCGAACCTTGTGGCCGCTCGCTCCATGGTTTTTGTGCAGCCTGGTCGACGGGCGCAAGGTCTCCGTCGAGCCTCGCATCGTGAGCACGGAGCGAGATGGACGTACCACCTCGTTGGTGGACGTCATGGCCTCCGGCCCACGCTCACGGCCCCGCGAGCAGGACAACCACCTACGCACCCTCGCATCCCGCGGGAACGGACCGCGGAGGGGGCGCCCCCTGAACGGAGGGCACGGTGTGAAGAAAAACCCGCCATCCACCCTCGACGCGGACGCGCCTCCGCGTTACAGGGGCGGACCATGAAAACCACGGTATCGTTTGTCGGGATGCTTTCCCTCGTCGTGAGCGCTTTCGCATGCGGCGGCGGGGAGCCCGAGGTTAAGGATCCGTCGACGGAAACGGCAAAGCCGGCCGAGACGACAGCCGAGAAGACGCCCGAGCCCGCAGCCACCACAGCCGCGACGACGACAGCCACGACGACCACGACCGAGGCGAAGAAGCCCGCGCCCCCGCCGCCCGTCGTCGAGGACATGAAGCCGAGCGAGGACCCGAAGCCGCTGCCGAGCGTGAAGATCACAGCGCCAAAGAACGACGCCTCGATCGGAGACCTCGCCAAAGCAAAGGACTTCGAGATCAAGCTCGACGTGAAGGACTGGGCCACGGTCGAGAAGGGGCCGCACGTCCACCTGATCCTCGACGACCAACCGTACAAGGCGATCTACGACACGAAGAAGCCCGTGAAGGTCTCCGAGCTCCTGCCCGCGGGCACCGAGCTCAAGGAGGGCGAGCACACGCTCGTCGCGTTCGCGAGCCGCGCAACGCACGAGTCGGTCAAGGGCAAGGGCGCGCAGCAGCTCGTGACGTTCTGGGTCGGCAAGAAGGGCAAGAGCGCGTTCGACCCGAAGAAGCCGCACGTCGTCTACAGCCGGCCCAAGGGCGAAAACAAGGGCGCGATGGGCCAGGAGCTGCTCATCGATTTCTATCTCTTCGGCACGGCACTCGACAAAGGCGAGAAGGTCAAATACACGATCTCCGGCCCGAGCCTCACCACGCCGCTCACGGGCGAGTTCACCACCTGGGCCCCGAAGGTCGCGAAGAACCTGCCCAAGGGTGACTACGAGGTCACCGTCGAGCTCGTCGACAAGGACGGCAAGCCCATCGAGGGCCCGCTGACGAAGACGACGCGCAAGGGAATCGCCGTCGACCCCGAGGCCGCCGCAAGCGATCCGCACGCCGGCCACGGCGCCGAGCCCGCCGCGCCCGCGCCCGCGCCCGCGCCCGCGCCCGCGCCCGCAAAGAAGTAAATCGCCGAGCGTAGCGCCGGGGTTTCACCCCGGACCCCGACCAGGGGTTGTCCACCCCTGGACCCGGACCAGGGCAAGCCCTGGACGCGGGGCGACAGCG
>NZ_JAGTJJ010000005.1 GCF_028435365.1 Polyangium jinanense
GCACTCCAGCACGCTCGGGTCGCGATGGGCCGACCTTTCGCGTGCCCTTCGCTTTGCTCTTCTCCTTCGTCGTACTGGCCATTCCGGTGCCAGGTGCACTCGGAGCTGCCTCATCCCATCTAGCACGATTCGCGCAGGATGGATGCGAGCCTACCGGGGTTTGTCAGAGTCGAATTCCTTTGCAAAGGACACCACGAGGAGGTAGATGCCGGCAGTTCCAGAAGACATACCGGAGGACCACCATGGCTGAGAGCCCGCGAGAACCCTACGACGCCATCGTGACGAGCATTGACGACGTGCCGGTTGCACGCGTCACAGCGGACGCTCTCATGCGCCTGCCCGCGCACACGCGCGCGTGGCCCATCGTCGTGTCGGCCGAAGACGTGCAAAGCGCGGTGGAACAGGCCGTCGCGGGACTGACCGTCGTTCCGCTCTACGAGGGAAAAACCATCGAGGGACTCTCGGACGCCGAGTCCGCGGACCTTCGGGAGATGGCCTCCACCGTCATCCGTCTGCTCTCCGCCGAGCTGGCGTCGGGGATTTATCGAACGAAACACACGTACGCGTACATCACCGGTTCGCTCGTCGCGACGTCGCACGCCGAAGTTCGGAAGCGCCTCGCCGCCGCGGGGCTTCGCATCGCATCCCTCGCCGAGGTGCTCGCGACCCTGCCGCGGGAGCCGGAGAGCAACGAGGCTGCCGTGGCCTCCGTGGGAAAGACGTTCGAGGCGCCGATGCGCGAATATCTCGCGACCGGGGGTCCCATCTCCGAAGAGCTCCGAGACGCGTCGAAGATGCCCTGGCACGCGTATCTCACGAAGGCGGTCGAGCGATGGAATCCCGAGATTTCCGGTCGAATTCTCGATCTCTGGCTCGCCACGCGCGGCGAAGACGTGCTCGGCACCGCGGGGTATCTCCCGCTGGAGGAGGACGCGAAAGCGCCCGAGCTCGGGTTCGACAGGACGCAAGCTCTCGCCGACATGCTCGCGGCGCGTGGGCTCTCGCCCGTCCTTTCGGGCCTCACCGCAGCGCGGGCGATGCTCGGGCCGTCGGCGGACTTGCTCTGTGCTCGATGGCTCGCGAACCCGGCATCCTTCTCCGTCGACGCGCTCGGACTCCCGCTTGCGCAGGCCGCACTCGCGGCGGCGGTAGGCACCCTGCTGCGCGCGGCGCCGTCCGTTCGCGCGCGCGTCGAGCCGCTCCTCGCCGAGCACCACCCGGCCTTCGGGCTGGAGGCGTTGAAGCGGCTCCTCGACTACGACGACGGCCATTATGCGAAGCGTCTCGACGACGCGCACCTGGCGACGGCCGCGAACGGCGCGAAGCTCGTCGATCTCCTCAACCTCGCGAGCAAAGTCGATGAGCTACGCGGCACCACGGCCAAAGAGCGCTCCGCGAAATCGTTTGTGCTCGAAGCATGGGGGAAGACGGTCACGACCGGTGCGTTCGCGCAGGGCGTCAGCGATGCGCTCGGACGCCTCGACAAGGGCGTGATCGACAGCCAGGTGGTCTGGGAGGCGCTCACGCGCGGCTTCCAGGATGCGCCGCACGATCCGCTCGGGATCGGCGACGCACCGCCCTTCGCGCTGTATCTCATCGTGCGACAGCTCGCGAAGCCGAAGGGCGCCGCCAAATCGAAGCTCGTCGCGTGGTGCGAGGCGCACCCGAATGGCCTCGGAGCGTACACGGCGACGTTCGCGAAGAAGGTCGGCGACGCGGAGAAGCCCGCGCCGCCACCGTACGATCCTGCCGATCTCGCCGGCCTTCCGTCGGCGCTCGCCAAAGCGTGGAAGTCGGCGCGCGAGAAGAGCTGGAAAGTCGGGGTCCGTCTCCCGGCCGGCGCATCGGCGAAGATTCTCGCCGCCGCCGAAAAGGCGTTCGAGGCGCCTCTGCCCGAGGATGTGCGCTCGTTCTACGTCCTGCACGACGGCGCGGGCGAAGACGAGTGCTTCCGTAGCTGCCGCCTCTACTCCATGGCCGAGGCGCTCGAGGAGCGCGCCATGCTGCGCTCGCTCGCGGACGTGACATCGTTTCCGGCCGAGTGGCTCCCGGTCACCGACGACGGCGCCGGCAATCATGCATGCGTCGTCATGCGCGGGAAAAACGTGGGCGAAGTGTTCGACTTCGACCACGAGACCGGCCCGGGTCGCAGGCTCGCGAAGAGCTTTGCGAGCTTCGTCGAGCGCGGCGACTGGGAGTGAACCACGAGCCGAGCCACGAGACGCTCCTCGCTCCTTCACGCCCGCAGCGCCCGCTCACTCTCTTCCGCCCAGGTTAGCCACGCGCGCTCGCGCGTGATGCCGAGGCGCAGCGTCAGATAGATCAACTTCTTCCACCGCGGCATCTCATCGATCGGCTCCGCATAATACTTCGCCTCGATCGCCTCGAACGTGGCGAGCAGCGCCGCATGGCGTTCGCGCGCGAGCGCAAGCTGGGCGCGCAGATCCTCGATGCCGACGAGTTCGGCCGCGAAAAACTTGATCATCAGCGGGTCGGCGTGACGGGGCGCCTCGGGCGGCTCGCGGAACCAGTCGGCGAAGGCACGCCGGCCTTTCGCCGTGATCGTGTACACCTTCTTGTCCGGCTTGCCCTGCTGCTCGACTTCCTTGAACCGCACGAGCCCCGCCTCGGCGAGCGTCGCGAGCTCGCGGTACACCTGCTGGTGCGTCGCGCGCCAGTAGAAGCCGGCGACCTCGTCGAACTCCTTGGTGATCTCGTAGCCCGTGGCCGGGTGCGTGCCGACGATGGCCAGGATCAAGTGCTTCAGGGACACGGCGAGACTCCTCCGATCGACCTACCTATGCACATGGTTGCATATCCCAACGCTGGATGCTAGGACCTATGCAACACGGTGCATAGGTGGTCACGATGCCTTCGCTGAAGATGCTGTCCTCCGAGCGCATGCGCTGGGCGATCCTCGCCCTCGGCGCGGTGGCGCTCTGCTTCTCGAACGGCGTTCACGCCAACGTCTTCGCCGCTTGGGTCGCGCCGGCCTTCCTGTTGCGCTTCGTGATGATGTCGCCGCCGCTCTCCGGTTTCGCCGCGACGGCGGCCGCGTGTGGCGTCGCCTCCTTCGTCACGTTTCGAGGCGCCATTCCCATGCCGGACGCGGAGTACGCCGTCACGAGCGCGATCTCCGGCATCCTCGGCGCGATTCCTTGCTTGTTGCACCGTCTCGCGGCCCCGCGGCTCGGAGGCGTGCCGGGCTCGCTCGTGTTCCCTACAGCGAGCGTCACGCTTCTCTATGTGACCTCTCTCGGCAGCCCGTTCGGCACGTGGGGGAACGACGCGTACGTCGAGCTCGATTTCCCGCTGCTACCGGAGCTCGCCTCGGTGACGGGGCTGTGGGGCGTCGCGTTCTTCGTCCCGTGGTTCGCCAGCGCGGTGCAGGGGCTTTTCGAATCGCGCGCGCCTCGCGCCAATCCAGCGCTCGTGGCGTTCGGCGTATGCTTGACCCTCGCGCTCGGCTACGGCGCCTGGGCCCGCTACGCGCCTTCGCCCGCGCGTCAAACCGTGCGCGTCGCGGCGCTCAACAATCCTGCTTCCCTGAGCCATCTCTTCTTCGAAGGCTGCCCCGGGCGCGAGGACATCACCTGCCGCACCGAAAACAGCCGCGCACGTCTCGACGCCCTGTTCGCGACGTCCAAAACCGCAGCCCAGAACGGCGCGCGGGTGATCGTCTGGTACGAGGGCGCGGCGCAATACGACGAAGGATTCGAGCCCGAGTTCGTCACGCGCGCACAGGACTTCACCCGCCAGCACGACGTCTACCTCGTCGCCGGCGCCCTCCAGGTCCCCCGGGATCCCGGCGCGCTGATGACCAACAAGGCAATGGTCTTCACGCCCGAGGGCCGCCTCGCGTTCGAATATGTGAAGTCGATTCCCGTGCCTGGCGAGCCCATCGTCGCGGGCAATGGCCAGGTGCAAACGCTCGACACGCCGTACGGACGCATCGGCGTGATCATCTGCTTCGACGCCGATTTCCCCGCGCTCGGTCGCCAGGCTGCGCTGCGGGGCGTCGATCTGCTGCTCGTGCCAGCCAACGATTGGCGCGCGATCACGCCGCTGCACGGAGAGATGACGGTGTTCCGCGCGATCGAGGGTGGCTTCAGTCTCATGCGGGCGGCGAGCAACGGTTTGTCGGTCGCAACCGACGCGCGCGGCGTGCGCCTCGGGTCGAACGATTCTTTCGCGTCGCCGGGCACCGTCCTGTACGCCGACATGCCGATCGCGGGCCACGTGACCGTGCACGCCAAATACGGCGACTTCTTCGCTTACCTCTGCGCGCTTTCTCTCGCAGCCCTCATGGCCGGCGCGATCTGGTCGGCGCGGCGGCGCGTGTCACAAGCTCGGTGATGTACCCGCTTCAGTCCACCGGCAAAAACTCCGCATTGTAGACCACCTCCCACAAGTGCCCGTCCGGGTCTTCGAAGTAGCCGGCATAGCCGCCCCAGAACGTCTTTTGCGCCGGCTTCACGATGCGGGCGCCGGCTCGGGCCGCCTGGGCCATCACGTCGTCCACCTCCTGCTCGCTGCGCACGTTGTGGCCGATCGTGAAGTCGGCGGCGGGCCGGGCTTGGGGTCGGGCCATGCCGGTGTCGTGGGCCATGTCCTCGCGCGACCAGAGCGCGAGCCTCAGGCCTGACTGCAGGTCGAAGAAGGCGACGGCGCCGTGCTCGAACTCGCGGCCCATGATGCCTTGCGTGGGCAGGCCGAGGCCGTCACGGTAAAAGGCGAGGGACTTCTCCAGGTCATCCACGCACACGGTGAGGACCGAAATTCTGGGCTTCATGCCGCCCATCTTTCCTCCGATGACGAGCCCCGTCTTGAACAAAACGGACACGCGCGCGGACTCGGTGGATCTGGCCCAGGCCACTGGCCACTATGCCGAGGCGCCGGTGCCGCCGGCGCTGCGCGAGGTGTTCGCCTGCCGGTGGATCCACCGCATGCCGGCGCATGACGCGGCGCCGGTGCTGGTGGTGCCCGATGGCTGCATGGATCTGCAATTCATGCATGACGGGCGACTGCGCGTGGCCGGGCCCGACCGCGAGCCGCAGACCGAGGTCCTGCCGGCCGGTGCGGTGGTGGTAGGCTACCGTTTTCGCCCGGGCGCGGCGGCGGCGTGGCTTGGCGTGCCGGCGCATGTGCTGCTGAACCAGCGCGTCGCGCTGAACGATCTATGGGGCAACGCCAAGGCGGCTCGATGGGCGGTGGACGACCTCGCTGCCCTGGAGCAGCGGCTCGCAGCCCATCGGCCGCACACCTTTCGGATCGACGCGTCGATGGACGAAGCTTTTCGCCTGCTCCGCGGAGCAGACGCGCCGCCGGGCGAGCCGCTGGTTCGCTGGCTTTGCGATCGGCTCTCGCTTTGCGAACGCACCTTGCGCCGGCGCTTCGACGATCACTTCGGTTATGGGCCCAAGACGCTGGACAGGATTCTACGATATCAGCGCTTTCTGCGGCTCGTACGTAGGAAACCACCCGCATCGATGGCCGCGTGGGCCGCCGAGGCCGGTTATGCCGACCAGCCTCACCTGGTGCGCGAAAGCCGACGCCTTGCCCGCCGCACGCCGGGCGACGTGCTGGCGGCGATGCTCGGTGATGGCCGAGCAGCTCGACGATGACACCCCCTGTGGATGAAGCCGAGAGACCCCTCCCCTCCCCGCATCTGCGCGCCGGACTCCCATGAGATCATCTTATACCGCATTCGGTATGCCCCTACCTCATGAGCGCTTCACTGGCGTGTCATCGATGCATTATCACTTTGTTCTGGTTTGAGAGCCGTCCCAAGACGGCTCCGGGGCGTTGAGCCGGGCCGCATGGCAAACGTTGCGACGGGACCCGCTTGGTGCCATCATCATCCACAAATGATGGACGATCCGGTTCTTGTCCGTGTGGTCGAAGCGCTCCGGGCCGTCGAAAACCTGTCCGCGCTCGTACTCGGCGGCTCACGCGCGCGGGGAACGGCCGGGCCCAAGTCCGACTACGACATCGGCCTCTACTACGAGCCGAATGCGCCATTGCAAGTAGAGGCCCTGCGCTCGGCCGTCGCACCGCTGGTGGACGACCCTTCCTCGACGGTGACCCAGATCGGCGAATGGGGCCCTTGGATCAACGGAGGCGGCTGGCTCAGCATCGGCGGCGTCGAGGTCGATCTCCTCTACCGCGACCTCGGCGGCGTGCGCGCCGCCATCGCCGACGCGCGGCAGGGCCGCTTCTCGATGAACTACCAAACGGGGCACCCCCACGGGTTCTGCTCGACCATCTGGATGGGCGAAGTCGCAATTTGCCGGCCGCTCCTCGATCCATTCGGCCTCATCGCCGAGCTGAAGAGCCAAACGTGGCCGTATCCGGAGGCGCTGAAGGACGCGCTGATCACCCGCTTCGGCTGGGAGGTGGGCTTCGCCATCGAAAATGCCGAGATAGCGGCCAGGCGCGCCGAGCGCACGCACATCGCGGGCTGCGCCTACCGGGCGCTGTGCTGCGCGGCCCAGGTGCTGTTTGCCCTGAACGGCCGCTACCTGATCAACGAAAAGGGCGCCGTCGCCGAAGCCGCGACCTACCCGATCACGATCGAGGGCTTGGCCGAGACGGAGGCCGCGATCTGGAGGGACATCGGCGGCGGGGATCACGAGCGCGCGCTGGACCGCTTGCGCGCCATGTCCGCAAGCCTGCGCGCCATCCTTCAGCGAGCGTGAATGAAGGGGTGCCCCCCGCCCCCGCCCGAGGACGTGCTAGGGTCCGCCCCCCATGGATACCCATGCCGCGTTGCACGACGCCCTTGCCGAGTTTTTCGGGGTCTTTTCATCGAATTTTCTCCAAGGACAGCGAGACGTCCCCCCGTTCACTGCGAGGCTCGTGGGGGCGTCGATCGAAGTGCCCCTCAAGGTCGGCGAAGGCGAGCCGATCGTCCTCCGCCAGCGGGGCTCCGCCCTCTACCTCCTCGCCGGACGGTTCTGGGCCGCGGCCCGCGCGAGCGAGGGGCACGGCCAGCGTTGCCTGCTGCCGACGCTCACCCCCTATCCCCTCAGCTTCTCGACGCAATGGAAGAACTGGCAGGACCTCCAACAGGCGGCGCTGCCCGCGGTGGGCCGAATCGCGTTGGCGCTTGATAACGATGCGCACGAAGAGGCGGTCCTCCTCGTCCGGCACATCCTCGACGTCGACGCCGGCTATTGGCTCGAGCTCGAGCGCGCCGTGCCAAACGAGCTTCGGAAGGAGGTGCTCGCGAAGCTGTCCGAACTCAAGGAGCGGACCCATTCGACCTCCTCGCTCGGCGGCCACCTGAAAGTGCTTGCGTCTCATACCGGGAGCAGCGATCCGCGCGAGCGCCTCTTCGTGGCCAAGCATTATCGATACACCACGAAACACCTCTCGAGCGACAATCACCTCACGTTCCTCAAAAACATCCAGCCTGCGCTCGAGGCGTGGCTGAAAGAAGAGGACGGCGCCATCTTCGAAACGGCGGTCGGGATCGCCGAGATGCTCGGGTACAAGCTGTTCGAGCGCGGCGCCTACGCCGAGGCCGAGCCCTTGCTGTCGGCGGCGCTCGACGCGGGGATTGCCGGCGCGGAGCTCTTGCGCGCTCGCTGGGAATGCCGGCTCTACCGCGGCGATGAGCGCGCCGCCGCGGAGGATTGGCGCGCGGCCGAGCCGATCGACGACCCGGCGCAAGGGCTCTCGCTCGGCTTCTTTTATCGGGGCGACCGGCAGGATCGAAAGGCGATAGGGCTCGGGCGGGTGGCGCGATCCCTCGGGAAGCTCGCGAGCGGGGAAGACCCGTGCCGCGACCGGCCGAAAACCAAAAAAGCCAAGGCCATCTCCGAGACAGAGCGTTCGTCGCACCTCGCGAGGGCGCGCGTGTTCGCCGACGACGCGGTTGCCCTCGTCGACGAGCGCGCTCGAGGCGACGAGGCGCGCGCCCGCGCCGGCCAGGGAGTCACGGATCGCGGCTTCGAGACGCGCATCTTCGCCGCGCGGGCCTTGGTCCGCGAAGGATTGGGAGACACCGCCGGCGCGCTCGACGATTATCGCCGGGCGCGGACGCTCGCCACCGCCGCCGGGCTTTCCTGGCAAGGCGACCTCCATGGAGACGACATCCGGCGCCTCGAGGGTGCGGGCAAGGGCAAGGAGAATGGAGGCGCGATCCCGGAGAGCTTCGACCCCAAATGGTTCCTCGCGAGCGAGCGCGGCGACGACGAACGCAGCCGAGCGGCCGCCGTCTGGTGCGCAGAGCCCTGGCGGGTGGTCCCCGACGCTCGCCAGCGCGGCACGTCGATTCCGATCGCCTTCGCTTTGGTCAAGGCCATCGTCGATCACTCGGCGGCCCTGTGGAAGCTCGGCGAGGCGGACGGCGTGAAACTGCCTGATCGGCTCGAATTCGTGCAGCGGGCCCGGCCGCTCCTCGATCGTTATGCCGACCGGCGCGACGCCGACCGTCTGGAAAGCGTCCTCGACGACGCGCACGAGATCGCGTTCGATGTCTTTCCCCGCCATGAAAAGGCCGAGCGTGCGCCTTTCTTCGTTTTCCTGCGCGCCATCGGCGACGCCGAGACGATCGACGAGGCGCGTGTCCTCTCCGCGCTCGACGACGACGCGTGGAGCCGCTTGCGGCGGCATCTCGAGGCCAAGCTCGACGAGCTCGACCCGCTGCGTGACGTCTTCGATGCGACCGTGCGCACCGGCGCGCCCATGGATGCGGTCGTCGCGGCGCTTGCCGCCTACCAAGAGCTCTTCCGGAACGATTGGGGATCCTTCGCCACGCCGCGGCCGGCCTGGGAGAAGCTCGCCAAGCCGCTCGAGCGGGCGGACGGCGCGAAGCTCGCCCCGGCGCTGATCGAATTCATCCGCCGCGAACAATCCGTGCCTGGTCATTACGGCCTGACGCGCCTGCCGGCGAAGTCCCTCTGGCCGCTCTTCTACGCATGGCACCCCTCGACCGAGGCATTCCTGCTCGAGGCGCTCGCGGGGAAACTCGACCATGGAAAGAGCCTCTCCGCGACGCAACGCAAGACGCGCCACGAATGCCTCACCTGGTTTGCCAACGAGAAGAAGCTCGCCAAGCTCGGCGCGGCGCTGGCGAAGAGACGCCGGTAGCAGGGACAGTCGATTTTTCCCGTGATGGAGGAGGACGTGCGTCCCTTGTCTTCATGGGACCCGCGAAAAAACGCGAGCACCGCGGACCGTTCTCCGGCAAGGTGCGTGTTTAGAGGTCCCCGGAGCAGCATTGTCCCTGCGGCTCGGGAAAACGTCTCGTTCTTTCACCACGAAACAGAGGTCCTTTTTATGAACATCGTTCATCGAGGAACGTCCGGCGGGATCCTCATCGCCGCGCTGGCGACGCTCATGGCGTGCGGCGGCGGCAGCAGCGACCCCGGCGCCGGTGGCTCGGGCGGCACCGGCGGCACCGGCGGCGCTGGCGGAATGGGTGCCGGGGGCAGCGCCGGCATGGGCGGCGGTGGGGGCGACATGCCCGACGCGGGGCCCGATGCATCGACGGGTGGAGGCACGCCCGGCGGCACCGTCGAAGTGCTCGCGGGCGCGGTGGGCGAGGCGGGAAACGTCAATGGCCCCAAGGGCACCTCCCGGCTCCGCGATGTCGGAGGGATGGTCTATATCGCGCCGACGCTTTATGTCGCCGACCGCCGTGATGCCATCCACAAAATCGATGTGAACACCGGCGTCATGACCACCGCCCCCAACGACGACGGCATAGACGCCGAGTTCTTTCAGCCGATCGCGCTGGCGACCGGCGGCGGGAACTCGCTCTACGTGCTCCAGGGGCTCAAGACCATGAATGGCGTCGTGGGGCAGGTCTCTCGGTACAACGTGGGGAGCGGCGTCATCGAGTCTGAGATCACGCCCGATTCTTACCAGGATCTCCCTTATGAGCTGATCAACCCGGTGCCCTTCGCGGTCGAGCCGTCCGGGAATGTCCTCGTCGGGGAGAAGGCGCGCGTCTCGCCTTCGACGCTCATGGTCTCGGATATCGGGATCCGGGAGGTCTGGGGCACGAGCGCGACGCTGACCGCGTGGGTGCCGGCGAATGGCACGACGTACACGGTGCATCGATTGCCATCGTTCGTGCTCGAG
This sequence comes from Polyangium jinanense, assembly GCF_028435365.1. Next base: position 10,093 of record NZ_JAGTJJ010000005.1, read on the forward strand.
AGCGATCTCGCCGCCAAGACCTGGAAGCTCGTCGCCGGCACCGACATGAACCAGGCCGAGCCGGCCGCCGACGGCCCCAAGGAAACGGCGCGATTCTCCAATCGTGCTGGCGGCGCGACCTATGACGGCAATGGGCACCTCTACGTCGCTGACACCAACGCGAACGCCGTACGCAAGGTGGATCTGGCGACTGGAGCGATCACCACCGTCATCGGCGAGCTCTCGCCCGTCGGAACCATCGTGACCGGCGACCTGAAAACAGCGCGTTTGCACCACCCGCAATGGGTGACGTGGCTCGGCGACGGCAAGCTCGCCATCGGCTGCCCCGAGGATTTCGTCGTGCTGATCGCCAGCGGCCTCTGACGGAGTCGCGCCTTCTCTTTACGGCATCACGGGCTGCAGTACAATCGGAGGCTTAAACGTCCATCCCGGTCACGCAGCGCGGAGCCCGATTCATGACGAACCTCAGCCCCAGCCTGCACGCCCACCGTCACCTGCGCGCCGCGATGACCCTGTCGAGCTGGGAGGCGGGCTGGCGCTCGCTCCTGCTGCGCGGGTACGTCGATCCGCCCGAGGTCGAGGAGTTCAAAACGCCGGCCACGGCCGATCATCTCATCGTGCTCGTCACGGGCGGCGCCTGCGACATCGAGGTGCGTTATGGCGGACACTGGCAGTCGATGCATTACGAGCCGGGTCACATCGGCATGACCGCCCCCGGCCAGGAGGCGACGCTCCGCTGGCACGGCCAGACCACGCACAGCACGCTGCAACTGCACCTGCCCACGCCGACGCTCCAGCGCGTATTCAGCGATCTCTCCGCCGGTGATCCCGAACGACTCGAGATGCCGAGTATGCTGGGGAGCGTCGATCCGCTCGTGGAGCAGATCATGCTCGGCCTCGCGCGCGCCCTTTCGGCCGGCGTGCCCGATCTTTATGCGGAATCGGCCGGCGAGCTTTTGGCCGCGCACCTTTTGGTCCACCACGCACGTCGGCCGGCGCCGCGACCGGTGACCGCGCGCGATACGCTGCGGCTGCGTCGGGTCGAAGCGTTCATGCGCGAGCACCTCGGCGAACCGCTCTCCCTGGAGACGCTCGCGGAGCAAGCGGGCGTGAGCCGCTTCCATTTGCTGCGGCTGTTCAAACGCGCGAACGGGGAGACGCCGTTCGCCCGCCTGACGCGGCTGCGCATCGAGGAGGCGCAGTCCCTCCTCGCGCGCGGCCGCCAGTCGGTGACGGAGATCGCGCTCGCCTGCGGCTATCAGAATCCGGCGCACTTCGCCTCCGCATTCCGCCGGCTGGTCGGCGTGTCCCCCACAGACTATCGGCGCAGCGCCCGCTAGCCGGTCCTCTCGCGCGCGTCGTGCCGGCGGGCTCACGCATGGCAATCACGCGGTGCTCCACGGCAATCCTGCGAATGCCCCCGTGCGCGTGCGGACGTAGAATCCTCTCGTCGAGACGTGACAAGCGCTCGATCAGGAGAAGGACGACATGGCAACCGAGAGAGTGGCGATCGTGACGGGTGCGTCTCGCGGCATTGGCGAGGCGGTCGCGAAGCGTCTGGCGCGGGACGGCTTCAGCGTCACCATCAACTACGCCGGCGAGGCGGCGGCCGCCGAGGCGCTTGCGCAGTCCATCGAAGCGGCGGGCGGCCGCGCGCGGGCCATCCAGGCGGACGTGAGCGATCCGGCCGCGGTGCGCGCGCTGTTCGACGCGACGGAGGCGGCGTTCGGCGGCGTCGACGTGCTGGTGAACAACGCCGGCATCATGGTGCTCGGCGCGATCGCCGACGTCGATGATGCGACGTTCGCGCGGCAGGTGGCCATCAATCTCCAGGGCACGTTCAACACGCTGCGCGAAGCTGCGCGGCGTCTGCGAAGTGGCGGCCGCATCATCAACTTCTCCTCGAGCGTGGTCGGCCTGCTCCAGCCGACCTACGGCGTGTACGCGGCGACCAAGGCGGGCGTGGAGGCGCTGACCAGCATCCTGGCCAAGGAGCTGCGCGGCCGCAACATCTGCGTCAACGCGATTGCACCGGGCCCGACCGCGACGCGACTGTTCCTCGACGGCAAGTCGCAGGAGGCGATCGATCGGCTCGCGAAGCTCGCGCCGCTGGAGCGGCTCGGGCAGCCGGAGGACATCGCGGCGGCGGTCTCGTTCCTCGCGGGGCCGGATGGGGCGTGGATCAACGGGCAAACGCTGCGCGCCAATGGCGGGATCATCTGAAGGAGGACAACCGATTGCCCGCTCTCCAGCACGTGCGAGACCATGGAAGGCCACGGCGAACCGGTGTTGCTCATGGCCCCCAAGCAGCTACGGATCGTGCGACGCTCGTTTGGGAAAAAGGCGCGCCGAGGAATCCGCCCAACGCTTCATCGAAGCGTGAAGCTGACGCCACCGGAACTCGATTGACGTGGACGCCCACGCGTGGTAACGCGTCTTCCCTTCATGTTACCCGGAATTCGAGACAAAGTCGCCATCGTCACTGGACATCGCAGTGGTATCGGCAAAGCGGTGGCGTCGTTGCTCAAGGAGCACGGCGCGCGTGTTCACGGCTTCGACCTCCCCGACGTCGACCTGCGTGATCTCAAGGCCATCGACGCCCACGTGACGCGCGTCGCCACGCTCGAGGGGCGGATCGACATTCTCGTCAACAATGCCGGCGTCACGCACCTCGGCAACCTCGTGGACACGTCGCTCGAGGCGATCGACGACGTGCTCACCGTGAACCTCAAGGCGCCCTTCCTGCTCATGCAATCCGTGATTCCCATCATGTTGCAGAATGGCGGCGGCGCGATCGTCAACAACGCGAGTGATCAGGCCTTCATCGGCAAGCGCGACAGCGCGATTTACGGCGCGTCGAAGGCGGCCATCGCGCAGCTCACGAAGAGCGCTGCCCTCGACTGGGGCCCCCGCGGCATTCGCGTCAACTGCGTCGCGCCGGGCAGCACCGATACCCCGATGCTGCGCCAGGTGCTCTCCGTGCTCTCCGAACGAATGAAGGTGACGAGCGACGACGTCTACAAGGCCGCCGTCCCGCTCGGCCGTTTCGCGGATCCGAGCGAGATCGCCTGGGCCATCACGTTCCTCGCCTCGGACGCGGCGTCTTTCATGACGGGCGTCGTCATGCCCGTCGACGGCGGCGGGGTGGCGCAATGAGCGCGCGTGTCGCCCTCGTCACGGGCGCGTCGAGGGGAATCGGCGCGGCCCTCGTCGAGCGATTTCACGAAGGAGGGTTTTCCGTCGCGGCCCTCGCGCGATCCCGCGTGGATTCACCTCACGCGGCGGAGAGCTACGTTTGCGACGTCAGCGACGCGGGCGCGGTCGCGGCGACCGTACGCGCCGTCCTCGCGCGCTTCGGTCGTATCGACGTGCTTGTGAACAACGCGGGGCTCGCCGGGGCAAACTCCCTCGATCCCGAGGGCGACGACGCGTTCTGGCACCAGGTCCTCGCGGTCAACCTGAATGGCACCTATTACCTGTGCAAGCAGGTGCTTCCTCACCTGCCCGATGGGGCTGGGCGGATCATCAATATCTCGTCGGTGCTGGGGCTCAAGGGCGCGCCGGATCAAACGGCGTACACCGCGGCCAAACACGGCGTGATTGGCTTCACGCGGGCCCTCGCGCTGCACGCCGCTCCGCGCCGCATCACCGTCAATGCGATTTGCCCCGGCTGGACACGCACGGCAATGGCCGAAGGCCGCATGCGCGAGCTCGGCCTGGACGAGGCGGCGCTGGGGAAAAGCGTGCCCCTCGGCCGCATGATCGAGCCACGCGAGGTGGCGAACCTGGCGTTCCATCTGGCGTCGGAAGATTCCGCCGGTATCACGGGGCAGGCCATCGTGATTGATGGAGGGGCCCTCGTTTAGGCCCTGGGACGAACTCCGTCGACGAATCCGGTTCGAAGTCTACGGGAAGAGCGCTCTCGCACGTCGCAGGGGTGATCGATCCGATCACCCTGCGATCGAGCGGATCGCAGGCCTCTCGCGGGGCCGCTGACGATCCCCTCGAATCCCCGGTGCTCTTGAGGGCTTTGGGCATGGCACGAGAGCTGCTCAGGCTCCGCGGCACGACGCCGGCCCGGAGCGGGCCGCCCGAGCCCAAGGAGCCTCCCATGAAGACGAATCGTGCCCTCTTCCACCTCGTGACGTGCAGCCTCCTCGCGGCGACCACGGCGATCGGCTGCGGCGATATGGATGCGACCGAGCTCGACGAGGACGTGTGGGAGGCCGAGAGCCTGCTCATGGCGCCGAGCCAGGCCGACGCCGACAGCGCAATCAACAGCGCTTACAGCGCGTGGAAGACCAAATACGTCACGTCCTCGGGAGCGGGCGGCTTCCTGCGCGTGCAGCGGCCCGAGAACGCGAACGATACCGTCTCGGAGGGCATCGCGTACGGCATGATCCTCGCAGCATACCTGGGCGACAAACCCACGTTCGACGGCCTGTGGAGTTATGCGAAGAGTCATCTCGACGGCAATGGGCTCATGCACTGGCAGATCAACGCGAGCAACTCGGTCATCGGCTGGAACGCGGCCACCGACTCGGACGAGGACATGGCGCTCGCGCTCATCGTGGCGGAAAAGGCCTGGGGCGCGGCGTACGGGGTCGAGGCGAAGACGCTGCTCGGGCGCATTCTGCAGCACGAGGTGGAGAGCGGGACGAACGTGCTCAAGCCCGGCGACGCGTGGGGCGGCTCCTCCGTGACGAACCCGAGTTATTTCGCGCCCGGCTATTACAGGGCATTCAAGGCCTACACGGGCGATGCGCGGTGGGAGAGCGTGGCGGCGTCGTGTTATCAGATCATCGCGAACCTGAATGCGAGCACGGGCGCGGGCAACACGGGCCTCTTGCCCGACTGGACGACCGCGGCGGGCGGTCAGGCCTCGGGGATGGGCTTCGATTACAGATACGACGCGGCGCGCGTACCGTGGCGCCTCGCGGTCGACGCGGTCTGGTACGGGACGCCGCAGGCGATCGCGCAGCTCGACAAGCTGAACACGTTCTGGAAGGGCGTGGGCGTCGGGAACATCAAAGACGGGTATACCGTGTCCGGGAACCTCATCGGGCAATGGCACAACGCGACGTTCGTCGGAATGGCGGCGGCCGGGGCGGCCGTGTCGCCCGACGCGGCCTTCAAGGCGGCGATGTGGAACGAGACGAAGAATTTCCAGAGCGAGAATTATTATAACGACTCGCTCCGCGTGCTCGCGCTTCTTTTCATGGGCGACCGAATGCCGAACCCGGTCGGCGGGAGCACGCCGCCGCCTTCGCAGAACGCGGCGCCCTCGGTGAGCGTCACGGCCCCCTCGAACGGCGGCTCGTTCACGACACCCGCGAGCATTTCGATCCAGGCGACGGCGAGCGACAGCGACGGGACGGTGAGCAAGGTGGAGTTCTTCGCGGGCGCGGTGAAACTCGGGGAGGACACGACGGCCCCGTACGCGTATACGTGGAGCAACGTCGCGGCAGGCTCGTACGCGATCACGGCAAAGGCGACCGACAATGCGGGCGCGACGACGACGTCGAGCGTGGTGGCCGTGACGGTGAATGACCCTGGCCAGCCGCCGGTCGGGGGCGGTTCGCTGTCGGTGCAGTACAGGGCGGGGGACACGAACGCGAGCGATAACCAGATCAGGCCTCATCTCAATATCGTGAATACCGGGGCGAGCAGCGTGCCGCTGAGCGAGCTCAAGATCCGGTACTGGTACACGAGCGACGGCGCGAACGGGCAGCAGTCGGCATGTGATTACGCGGTGGTAGGAAGCTCGAACGTGACGCGGCAATTCTCGGCGGTGAGCCCCGCGCGGACCGGGGCCGACACGTACGCCGAGGTGGGCTTCACGGCGGCGGCGGGGAGCGTCCCGGCAGGCGGGCAGAGCGGTGAGATTCAGCTTCGGTTCAACAAGGACAACTGGTCCAATTACAACGAGGCGAATGATTACTCGTGCGATCCGGCGAAGACGAGCTTCGCAAATCACACGAAGGTGACGCTCTACAGGAACGGCGCGCTCGTGTGGGGGACGGAGCCGTAATCACGCGCGTTCCCGCTCCTGTCAGCAGCGAATGCTGCCACGCGACCGCTCGGCGACGAGCAGGGTACGTACCTACGGCCCCCTGCTCGTCGATGCCCTCGAGCACGCAGAACGTCCCATCCCCGCCAAGCTGAACGCCCCTCGGGCGTTGATTGCGCTTCCCTCGCTCGCACAGGCTTAGTACGCTTCCGCGATGGCGCGCGGGGAGTCGCCCGAGGTTCGTCGCGAGCCGAGCGAGGCTTCTCCATCATGCCCATCGCCATGCCCTCCAAGATTCGCATCCTCTTCCTCGGAGCGAACCCTTCCGATACCACACGCTTGGCGCTGGGGCGCGAGGTCCGCGAGATCACGCAGCGCCTTCGCGCAACGCACGAGGGCGAGCGCTTCGAGATCGTGCAGGAGTGGGCCGTTCGCGTCAGCGATCTTCAAGCGGCGCTGCTTCGGCACAGGCCGCAGATCGTCCACTTCTCCGGGCATGGTCGAGGCGCCCTTGGCGATCGATCCCCCGATTCGGTCCGCGTCGGCCGGGAGATGTTGCCCGCCGACGAGCCGCGCGCGGAGGATCTCGATGGCGAGATCCTGGTCGAGGACGATGCGGGCAGAGCCAAGCCGATCCCTGCGTCTGCATTGGCAAACCTGTTCGGGATCATGGGCGGTGTTCGTTGTGTCGTGCTGAACGCCTGCCATTCTGCCGCGCAGGCGGAGGCGATCCAGCAGCACGTGGATGCCGTGATCGGCATGAGCCGCAAGATCGAGGATGCAGCGGCCATCAACTTCGCGTGGGCGTTTTATCAGGGGCTCGGGTTCGGGGAGTCGCTGAGCAATGCATTCGAGCTGGGCAAGAACCAGATCGAGCTCGCCGGATTCGGGGATGGTGAGGTCCCGAGGCTCCTGACACGAGAGGTCCCGAGCCGTGCAGGCGTTGTCGTGGCCGACGCGCGTCCCAGGGCGAGCCGCGACGTGGAGGAGGAGCGCGTCGATCCGTTCCTCGCGAGTGTCGAGCGCGTGGCACGCTTGCGTCACGCGGGGGCGCGCATCACGCGGCACGAGGGGCCCGCGCCATGGGCGGGCACGCTCGACATCGAAGTGCAGGAAGGAGCGATCTTCGAGCTTCGTGTCGTCGGCGCCGTCGACAGGCCGATCACGGAAGAGCTTTTGACGCAATATATCAAAGAGGTGGTGCAGCCGCTCCGGCAGCGCGATCCCTACGGGGGAAAACCCACGCTGGTTCACGCGGGTGCGTCCGCCGCTTATGCCTTTCAGATGGAGGCAGCTCGCCGAGGTGTGCTCCTCAAGAGCTTCTCCGAGTACCAGGGTCTTCTCGATTTCACACGTTACCTCGAACGACAAACGGAGCGCCTGGAGAGCGACGGCATTTATCCCCCGTGGCTTTACGTCGATCAGCCCGCGCGCGTGAGCCTCGCGGGGGCTCGCGAGGAGAGGCGGGTCGAGAGCGCGCTCGCGACTTTGTGGCAGGAGCTCGACACGCCCCTCCATCCGCGGTTTGCCCTCGTGCTGGGCGATTTCGGGGCCGGCAAGACGTTCCTTCTCCACGAGCTCGCGCGCCGCATGGCGACGGAGAAGCATCCGCTCGTCCCGGTGCTCGTCGAGATGAGCAAGCTCGAGAAGGCGCAGACGCTGAAGACCTTGCTCGCGCAGCATTTCGCGGCGGCGGACATGGCCGGCTTCGATTTCGATGCGTTCCAGTACATGCTCGCCGAGGGGCGGATCGCGCTCCTGTTCGACGGCTTCGACGAGCTCGCGTTGCGGCTGCCCTACGACCGAGCGGTGCAGCATTTCGAGACGGTCTTGCAGGCGGCGCACGGGCTCGCGAAGGTGGTCGTGACGAGCCGGCGGCAGCATTTTCTGACGGATCACGACGTCAAACGCGCCCTGGCGGAGCAGGCGGAGCGGACGCAGGGGTATCGGTTTTTCCTTCTCGATCGATTCGAGGAGCCGCAGATCCGCCGATTCTTGCAGAACACGCTGCGAGATCCGGTGGAGGCCGACGCGCGTTACCGGCAGCTCGACAACGTGAAGGACCTGCTCGGGCTCTCGCACAACCCGCGCATGCTTGGGTTCATCGCGAAGATCGACAAGCAGAAGCTCCGGCGGGCGGAGGAGAACGACGAGGAGGTCACGGCGGCGAAGCTCTACGAGTGGCTCGTCGATCAATGGCTCGATTTCGAGTACGAGCGGGCAAACCCGCCAGGCGCGCCGCGGGGCGTGTCGCGCAAGGCGCTGCGAACCGTGATGTCCGATCTCGCGCTGCTCTTGTGGGATCGGCCCGTCAAGACGGTCGAGATTCAAGAGATTCGCGAGTGCGTGGTGTCCAGGATGCGGGCGCTCGGCGAGCCGGTGCTCGATGCGGGCATTCTGGAGCATCTCTTCGGGTCGGGGTCGCTCTTCGTGCGGGATCGGGACGGTGTTTTTCAATTCGTCCACCGCTCCGTGCTGGAGTGGCTCGTCGCGGAGGTGGCGGCGCGGGACGTCGTGAGGAAAGGGGATTCGAGCGCGCTCGCGCTGGACGAGATGAGCGAGCTCATGGCGGATTTCTTCGCCTCGATGGTGGGGAAAGACGCCGCGCTGGATTGGGCGTCGGGCAAGCTGTCGGGCGCGGCCGAGGGGCATGCCAAGAAAAACGCGGCGCTCTTGCTGAAGCGAATCGAGAAGACCTGGGGGCCGCTGCCGGAGGTGGATGTCCCGGTGACGCTGGACCTCGTAGGCCAGGATTTGCGGGGCGGGGACTATTCGGGGGTCGATTGGAGCGAGGCGAACCTGGCGGGGGCGGATCTGCAGGGCGCGACGCTCGTTGGGGCGAAGTTGTGGGGGGCGTCGCTGGCCTACGCCGACCTGTCTCGAGCGGATCTGCGGGGCGCAGATCTTTCGAGGGTGGACCTCACGGCGGCGGATCTATCGTTCGTCCGAGCGGTGGGCGCGGATTTGACGATGGCGGGGCCCATCGAACCGGCGCGGTGGCGGGGGGCCAATCTGCTCCGGGCAAAGGGAATCCAGAACGAATGGCTGGAACCGCTGATCGCGGAAGGCGCCGTTCCGCCATCTTTGCGGCAGGTCGAGCCCATGTGGCTCTCCGCTTCCCGGTGCTCGAGCGTCGCGTTCTGTGCGGATGGCAATATGCTTGCCGCGGGGCACGTCGATGGGACGGTATGGCTCGTGGATGCGAGGAGAGGAAAGGTGCTGCGGGTCTTGCTCGGCCACACCGGAGAGGCGCGATCCGTGGCGTTCTCCGCGGATTGCAAGAGGATCGCGTCAGGCTCGTCCGACACGACCATTCGGGTCTGGGACGTCGCGACCGGCCGCATTTCGAGTATCCTCGAAGGGCACGTGGGTGCGGTGAACAGCGTCGTCTTCGCCGCTGACGACGAGGTGCTCGTCTCCGGCTCCGAGGACAAGAGCATTCGTCTCTGGGATGTCGACGCGGGGCGCCAGATGGGCGTCTTTCAATGGCTTCGAGGGGCGGTCACGAGCTTGGCTCTCTCGCCGGATGGGAAAACCCTCGCCTCCGGTTCGTCCGACAAACTCATCGGGTTGTGGGATTTCGTGACGATCGGGTCGAGCACCATGATCGCCGCTCTCCGGGGGCACACGGATGTCGTCCGGAGCGTCGCGTTCGCGCCCGATGGCAAGACGCTCGCCTCGGGTTCGGCTGACAAGACCATTCGACTCTGGGACGTCGAGACGAGGCGCACCGTATCCATTCTCCACGGGCATGCAAAAGCGGTCACGAGCGTCGCATTTGCCCCTGATGGCAAGAATCTCGCGTCGGGTTCGTCCGACCATACCGCTCGGCTTTGGAACAGTCATACCGGACGCGAGACGGGTCGCATCGTGGATCATGAAAATTCGGTCATGAGCGTCGCTTTTGCGCCCGATGGCACGAGGTTCGCCGTCGGCTCGTGGGATACGACCCTCCGGCTGTGGGACGTTCGGACGGGGCGCCCGATACACGTCTTCGAGCGGCGTCCGCATTCGGTGACGAGCGTCGCGTTCGCGCCCGACGGCAAGACCCTCGCATCCGGTTCGGACGACCGGACGGTTCGGCTCTGGGATCTGGAGACGGGGCGCCGTCTTCGTACCCTCGAAGGGCACCTTTTATCGGTGACGAGCGTCGCGTTCGCGCCCGATGGCAGGACCCTGGCGTCGGTCTCGGGCGACAACCTCATTCGACTGTGGGACGTCAAAACGGAAGGGGTCTTCCGCGCCCTCGTGGGACACGGCAACGTCGTGACGAGCGTCGCGTTTTCCCCGGATGGAATGACGCTCGCCACGGGCTCCCATGACGACTCCGTGCGGCTCTGGGACGTCGCCACGGGTCGTGAAATCCGCACGTTCCAGAGTCATGAAGGGCCGGTGACGAGCGTCGCCTTTGCGCCGGATGGCAGGACGCTGGCCTCGAGCTCGAGTGACTTGACCATTCTTCTTTGGGATCTCTTGAGGAGACAGACGATACGCATCTTCGCGGGGCATAAGGATGTCGTGACGAGCGTCGCCTTTGCTCCGGATGGCAAGGCGCTCGTCTCCGCTTCCCAGGACAAGACGGTGCGGTTGTGGGACGTCTCGGCAGGACTCGAAGCCCGGATCTTGGAGGGGCACACGGATTTCGTGACGAGCGTCGCATTCACGCCCGACGGCCAGACGATCGCCTCCGGTTCGGCAGACAATACGCTCAGGCTCTGGGATGTCGGGACCGGTCGAGCCATAGGTATTTTGAAGCGGCACGCGTCTCCGGTGACGAGCGTCGCGTTCTCCCCTGACGGCCGAACCCTCGCCTCTGCCTCCGCAGACGGCACCATTCACCTCTGGGACCCGTCCACGGCCCGCTGCATCGCCATTCTCCTCACCACCCCTGAAGGCTGGGTCGCCTTCACCCCCGATGGCCGCTACAAGCTCGGCGGCGACATCGGCGGCTCCTTCTGGCACGTCGCGGGCCTGTGCCGATTCGAACCCGGCGAGATCGACCCATACCTCGATCTCCGCCTCCGAGACCGCACGAGTATCCTCCCCGCCAAACCCTGACGGGTCCCATCATGACCATCGCGATGCCCTCCAAGATTCGGATCCTCTTCCTCGGAGCGAACCCTTCCGATACCACACGCTTGGCGCTGGAGCGGGAGGTCCGCGAGATCACGCAGCGCCTTCACGGAACACCCAAGGGCGAGCGTTTCGAGATCATGCAGGCGTGGGCCGTTCGTGTCAGCGATCTTCAAGCGGAGCTGCTTCGGCACAGGCCGCAGATCGTCCATTTCTCCGGGCACGGTCGAGGCGACCGGAGCAGTCGCTCCCTCGATTCGGTCGACGTCCGCCGGGAGATGTTGCCCGCCGACGAGCCGCGCGCGGAGGATCTCGATGGCGAAATCCTGGTCGAGGACGATGCGGGCAGAGCCAAACCGATCCCGGCGTCTGCATTGGCAAACCTGTTCCGGATCGTGGGCGGTGTCCGTTGCGTCGTGCTGAACGCCTGCCATTCTGCCGCGCAGGCGGAGGCGATCCGGCAACACGTGGATGCCGTGGTCGGCATGAGCCGCACGATCGAGGATGCGGCGGCCATCAACTTCGCGTGGGCGTTTTATCAGGGGCTCGGGTTCGGGGAGACGCTGAGCAATGCGTTCGAACTGGGCAAGAACCAGATCGAGCTCTCCGGATTCGGGGATGGGGAGGTCCCAAGGTTCCTGACCCGCAAGGCCCCGAGTATGCCCAGCAATTCCGGCGCCGCCGACTCCGTACCAGCTCCACATTCGTATGACGGGCCGGTTTCGAGGCGTGCCATGGGTCGCGAGGAGGATATCGTCGATCCTTTCCTCGCGCGTGTCGAGCGCATTGCGAAGCTGCGCCACCCGGGCGCGCGGATCACGCGCGGAGATACGCCTCCGCCGTTCGCGGGCGTGCTCGAAGTCGAGGTCGATGCTGGCGGTTTTTTCCGGGTGAGCCTCGTCGCCGCGCTGGACCACGAGATCACGGAGGAGCTCGCGGCGCGTTTTTCCGCGGAGATTGACGGGCCCTTCCGCCGGGACCATCCGCTGCTCCGCTCGACGCTGGTGCATCGGGGCCAGGCCGCGCCCGTCGCCCTGCGCGCAGAGCTCGATCGCCGGGGGATCGAGCTCAAGACGTTCGACGGGTACCAGGGTCTCTTCGACCTCGAACCTTATCTCGCCTGGCAAACGCGCGAGCTCGAGAAAAGCCCGGCGTACATCCCGACCGCTTACGTCGATCCGCCAGCGTGGATCAAGGTCGCGGGCAATCGCGAGCTCCAGCACACCGAGAACGCGCTGCAGTCGATGTGGGATCTGCTCGCGACGCCGGCGCAGCGGCGCTTTTTGCTCGTGCTCGGGGAGTTCGGGGCGGGCAAGACGTTTTTGCTCCGCGAACTCTGCCGGCAGATGGTGAAGGACAAGCACCCCGTTTTGCCCGTGCTGCTCGAAATGAGCAAGCTCGAAAAACAGCACAGCCTCGCGGAGCTCATCGGCGCGCATTTCTCGCGCGCGGACGTATCCGGGTACAACTACAAGGCTTTCGAATACATGCTCGAAGAGGGGCGCGTTGCGCTGTTCTTCGACGGGTTCGACGAGCTTGCGGACAAGGTCACGTACGACAGCGCGACCGGGCACCTCGAAACGGTGCTCTCGGCCGCCCGAGGGCAGGCGAAGGTGGTGCTCTCCAGCCGGCGCCAGCATTTCTTGACGGAGGGCGAGATTCACAAGGCTGTGGAGCGTGAGTTCGCGCGGAAGGCCGAGAGCGCGGTGCAAGGCGGATATCGGCTCGTCATGCTGGAGCCGTTCGGCGAGCCGCAGATCCGAAGGTATCTGCGCAACGTGCTCGCGTCGGCGGAGGCGGCGGACGCCCGGTATCGGTTGATCGACGAGGTGAAGGATCTGCTCGGGCTCTCGCACAATCCGCGCATGCTCTCGTTCATCGCAGAGATTCCGGAGGAGTCGCTGCGGGAGGCGAAGAAAGAATGGGGCGAGATCACCTCGGCGAAGCTCTACGAGCTGCTCGTGAAGCAATGGCTCGACTTCGAGCACGAGCGCTCGCGGCGGCAAGGCTGGTCGAAGGGCATTTCGCGGGAGGCGCTCTCGCGGGGCGTGGCTTCGCTCGCTCTATCCATGTGGCATGCGCGGGTGAAGACGGTTTCGGTGGACGAGATTCACGAAGGGCTCGGGCAGGCACTCGCAGCGCTCGGGGAGCCGGCCTTCGATCCGGCGGTGCTCACGCACGTGTTCGGGTCGGGATCGCTGCTCGTGCGGGACGGGGAGGGTCGGTTCTCGTTCGTGCATCGGTCGGTGATGGAGTGGCTCGTCGCGAAACAAGCGGCCGACGAGCTCGTTCGTGGTCAGGATCCGCCGGCGCTCGTGGTGGACGAGATGAGCGCGCTGATGGCGGATTTCTTCGCGGCGATGGCAGGACGCGAGCACGCTGTAACGTGGGCGCAGGAGAAGATGGCGGGTGCCGACGAGGGCATCAGTCGAAAAAATGCAGCGCTCTTGCTCACGCGAATGAAGGAGCGGTTCGAGCGGGTGAATTTCGAGGGGCAAGATCTCCGCGGGCGAGACTTCTCCGGGGTGGATTGGCGCGGCGCGAACCTTCGTGGGACGGACCTGCGCGGGGCGATGCTGAAGGGAGCTGACTTGCAGGGGGCGTCGCTCGTCGGGGCGGCCCTGTCGCACGCGGACCTGCGAGGCGCGAGCCTCTCGCGGGTGGACCTGACGGAGGCCGATCTCTCGTTCGTCCGGGCGGAAGGCGTCGATCTGTCGATGGCAGGGCCCCTCGACCCGGCTCGATTCCGCGGCGCGAACCTGCTCCAGGCAAAGGGTATCCCGGACGAACGGCACGACGCTTTGCTCCGGGTGGGCGCGGTCCCGCCCGTTCTGCGTCATGTCGAGCCGATGTATGCAGCCGCATCTCCATGCAAGAGCGTCGCCTGGGACCCGTCCGGCTCGATACTCGCGACGGCGCATGGGGATGGCGCAATTTGGCTCGTGGACACGGTCGCGGGCAAGGTCCTGCGTATCCTGTCGGGACACGCCGGTAGAGTCCGCAGCGTCTCATTCTCTCCCGATGGCAAGATGCTCGCCTCCTGCTCGGAGGACAAGACCGTTCGGCTCTGGGACGTCGTGACCGGCCGCGTCCTGCGCGTCCTCGAGGGGCATACGTCGGCTGTGCGAAGCGTCCGGTTTTCCCCCGACGGAGAGACGCTCGTCTCCGGTTCGGACGACACGACCATCAAGCTCTGGAACGTCGCGACCGTTCGTGCTTCACGCACCTTCGTGGGATTCGAAGGGCATACGGCTGCCGTGAGGAGCGTCGCGTTTTCCCCCGATGGCAAGACGCTCGCCTCCGCTTCTAACGACAGGACCGTCCGAATCTGGGATGTCGCCACGGGCCGCGCCCTGCAGGTCTTCAGGGAGCATACGCATGCCGTCTTGAGCGTGACGTTTTCCCCCGACGGCAAGACGCTCGCCTCCAGCTCGGACGACAGCACCGTTCAGCTCTGGGACATCGCGGCCGGCCGTGCCCTGCACGCATTCGAGGGCCAGACGAACGCGCTGTACAGCTCCGCGTTCGAAGGGCATGCGGACGCGGTGTACGCGGCGGCGTTTTCCCCCGATGGAAAGACGCTCGCCTCCGGCTCGCATGACATGACCATTCGGCTCTGGGACGTCACGACGGGCCGCACCCTGCGGACCTTCGAGGGACATACGCATGCGGTGAGAAGCGTCGCCTTTTCCCCGGATGGCAAGACCCTCGCCTCCGGTTCGGACGACAACACGGCTCGGCTCTGGGATGTCGCCACGGGCCGCGCCCTGCGCACCTTCGAGGGGTATGCGCCTTTCGTGCTGAGCGTCGCGTTTTCCCCCGACGGCAAGACGCTCGCCTCCGGTTCGAACGATAAAACCGTTCGGCTATGGGACATCGCCACGGGTCGCTCCCGGCCCCCCTTCGAGGAGCATGCGTCTGCGGTGAAGTGTCTCGCGTTTTCCCCGGATGGCAAGACCCTCGCCTCCGCTTCCTCCGACAGGACGGTTCGGCTCCGGGATGTCGCGACGGGCCGCACCTTGCGTACGTTCGAGGGGCACACGGATGCGGTATACAGCGTCGCGTTTTCCCCCGATGGCAGGACGCTCGCCTCGGCCTCGTATGACAGGACCGTCCGGCTCTGGGACGTCGTGAGTCGCGCCCTGCGGGTCTTCGAGGGGCATGCGCTGGCGGCCTACAGCATCGCGTTTTCCCCCGATGGCAGGACGCTCGCCTCTGGTTCGTCCGACAATACGGTCCGGCTTTGGGACGTCGTGGCGGGCCGCGTCCTGCACGTCTTCGAGGGGCATACATCCGCGGTGCTCGGCGTCGCGTTTTCCCCCGATGGCAGGACGCTCGCGTCCGGTTCGTACGACCATACCGTTCGGCTCTGGGAGGTCGCCACGGGACGCGCCTTGCGCGCATTCGCCCGGGGCGCGGCGGTGAATAGCGTCGCATTCGCCCCCGATGGCAAGCTCCTCGCCTCCGGTTCGGATGACAATACCATTCGACTCTGGGACGTCGCCACGTTCCGCCCCCTGCGGGTCTTCGAGGGGCACGTATCGGCGGTGTTGAGCGTGGGCTTCGCGCCTGATGGCAAGACGCTCGCCTCCGGCTCCTATGACAATAGGGTCCGGCTCTGGGACGTCGAGACGGGCCAATGCCTTGCCATTCTCCTCGCTACCCGTGAAGGCTGGGTCGCCTTCACCCCCGACGGCCGCTACAAGCTTGGCGGCGACATCGCCAGCTCCTTCTGGCACGTCGCCGGCCTCTGCCGATTCGAGCCCGGCGAGCTCGACGAATACCTCGATCTCCGCCTCCCCGACGACGCGCCCTTTCTCCCTGCCAAGGTTTGAAAGACTGACCCCACCATCACCGCATTCGGGCGAGCGCCGCGCGGCCCGCGTCCACGAAGGTCGCTACCCAGCGCTCGACCTCGTCGCGCGACACGCCCATCCGTGAGGCCACCGTCGCCGCGGTCGCCATGCCCCGCAGCACCGCGAGCACAGCGTCTTCCCTGCGAACGCTCTCCTCCGTGCTCCTCGATGCCGCTCCTCCTGGCGCCGCATGTCGAATGCCCGCGGGGCATCGCGCAATGGGAAGCCGCGCGGCCGGGTCGCCGAGGAGCACGTACGCCGAAAGATCCTGTCGTTGCATCCAGAGGTTGGCACGACGTACCCGGCTCGCCTGGTCCTCCACGAAATCGGAGGAAAGGCTCGCCCGATGAGCGTGCTCCTCATCGAAAATCGTGACCTCCGTGCTCACCGAACGAAAGAACCGCGCGAGCTCGTGGTGCGCGACGCCGAACCGATGCCCGTTCACGAAGGCCTGCAGGATCCCCTGGAAGCGCTCGGCGCGGCTCTTCGGGACGAAGGCTCCGCCCTCGATGTCGTAGTCGAGAAAGCTCCAGGTCCATGCGAGATCCACGTGCCCCACCACGCCGAGTGGACCGTCGGGATTCGCGAGCGCGGCCTGCGGCAGGGCCGCGACGAAGGGCGAATCGCCGCCTCGGGGCAATGCGGCAAGCACCTCGTCCGCGGCGCTCCCGATGACGCCGAGCTCGTGGAGCCTGCTCAGCCAAGGGAAATACGCGCTGCGCGAAGGGGTACCGGCACCATAACAAGCGAACATGAACCAGACGCCGCCGGGCAAAAACGGGCCGCGACGAATGTCGTTTGCCGTGAGGAGGTCCCCCTCGCGGCCGAGGACCATCGCGCCTTGGTGGGCGTATTGCTCCTCGAGGGATCGCCATCCCGCCTTCGGGATCCCCGCGCCGTGGCTCATGGTGAAGAGCATCCCGCCGCGCGTGCGTGCCGCCTCGCGGAGCAAGACGCCGGCGGCGCTCGACAGGTCGAGCGTGGTGCCCGCGGGATCCGTCGGGATCTCGACGATTTCATCGGCGTCGAACGTGCCCGCGGCCTGGCCCTGCCGCGCGATCGCGAGGCTCGGCTGCACGAGGTGACGATCTCCCTCCTGCATCGCCCGCGTGCCGTCCAGCACCGCATGATAAAGGGCCCGCGCGCGCGGGGCCTCCATCACATCCGCCCAGCGGAGCGCCTTGTCGACGTAGGCCTCGTATCCAAGGTCGTCCCTGAATGCGAGTCGACCGACGAACGCCTCGCCGCAGAGCATCCGTTGGAGGTCCCACGAGATGAGCTCGGGGCCTCCAAGCAGGAGGAGATATCGAGGCCGCTCTACCTCGCGCCGACGAACGGCGTCGCGATATTCTTTTTGAATCCAGGCCCCGGCCGCGACGGGATCCATTCCGGGTTCGACGCGGTACACGAGCGCCTCTTCCCCCTGTTCTTCCTCACGCTTTTTTCGGAGCGGCGCGAGGAGCGAGAGCAGGCGATCGCCCGCCGGGCCTTTGGGGGCGACAAGGGCCCAGCGCTGCTCCGGAAGCGCGTCCGACGGCGCGTGGACGTTGGCCACGCGCCGCAGAACCTCGGGCGGCGCGTCGAGCCCGGGCGCGTCGAGGGTCGCGGCGAGCGGGAGGCCGCCGTCGAGGACGGGGCGTTGATCGTCGGCGTGGGCGAGGAAGAGCTGGAGTTCGTTCAAGGGGCCCTCGAATGGAAGGCACATCGTCGTCGAGACGGGCGGCGCGCGCAACCGCTTCGTGGGGGACCGCGGAAGCCCGAACCTCGGGCGCCCGCGGTCCCCCATTGCACGGAGGCCGTGCATCAGCCGCAAAAACCGCTCCAGGATGACATGATGCCCGGAGGCGAGACGGACGCCGCGGACGAGCAGCTCGCGCCGTAGGTGCCGCTCTGCGTCACGCCATAGGTCCACGGGGTCGAGCAGACGAAGCGCGACGAGGAATAGACCGGCGAGCAGCCGAAGTTCGTGCAGGCTTGCGCCGAAATCGTGAACATCTCACAGCCGCCGGTGCACGAGACCTGCGCGAGCGCCGCCGCGCCGTAAGAACCCGAGACGGGCGAGCTCGGGCCGGTATAAAACCCGATGTTGCACGAGACCGTCAGCGACGCAGGGGCGGCCGCGATGTTCTTCGCGGTCTCCTGGAGGTTCGCAAGCTGCGCCTGGAGACGCTCGATCTCGTCGTTCACCGCGGGATCCTCGTCCGCCTGCGAGGCGCTCCGCGCCTGGAGCTCCGAGAGCTCCTTTTCGGCTTGCTCGATCGCCCATTTGTGCCCCTCGGCGCCGGCGATGATGCGGCCTGCGCCTTCCTGCTCCCCGTTCTCCCAGACGCCCGGAGCGAGCTCCTTCCACGCCGCATTGGGCACGAGCGCGAGGGAATCACCCGCCCGCTCCAGTTGCATTTCGTTCTGCCCGGGGATGGACAGCGCCCCGCTCTCGTCGATGAGCGCCTGCTCGACGCTTTCGGCAGCTTCCTCGGACTCCGAGGAGGCCACACACCCGGCCATCACGAAGCTGCCGGCGACGAGGGCCACGGAGAAGAAACGGACGGCGAAGATCGAATGTGCATTGTTCATGGCTGGACTCCTATTTTTGGCTCGGCCGTGGTTGCGACCGCGTATCCCTCCTATGTGCAGCGACCGTGCCAGCCCTGCCGGGCACGCCGCCGTCCCTTTTCGTGCGCGCGACAGCCCTGACGCCTGGCGCTGACGCGTCAGGAGCCGAAATGGACGTCTGTCGGGGAAGATTGTCGCGTCAGCGCGCGCGGACGCGTGGAGTCAGGTGAGGCCGAGCTCGCGCACGCGGCGCAAGAGCGCCCGCTCGGAGACCTCGAGCCGCTCCGCCATCCGCGGGAGATCACCGCCGAGCTCACGGTGGCATTGGGCGATCTCCTGCTCCGTGAGGTCACCCGCGGTGCGAAACCCGGGGAATCGCTCGATGAGCAGGTACAGAGATGCCCGCGAAATGCCGAGTTTCTCCGCGGTGGCGGCGAGATCCCAGCGACACATGCGCAAGGTCTCGCGGAGCTCGGCCTCGGTGACGTCGGCGGGCCTTCGCCGAGCGGGAAGTCGTGAAGCAGACGAGGAATCGTCGTTCGGGGCCTTGGCGGCGGCCGGCGGCGGATCGGGGACGTGGACTTGTGGAGGATCCGGCAGCGCCGGCTCGATGGGCCGCGGGTTTTCCGCCTCGCGCGGAGGTTGTCTCACGAGAAGCCGCTCGACGGCAGGCGTCATCTCTGCGCGATTGCGTCCACGATTGCCGATGACGAGCTGCCGAACGACGTTCCGGAGCTGCCGCACGTTGCCCGGCCAGTCGTACTCGGCGAGGCGCGCGACGAGAGACGCGGGGAGCCACGGCTTCGCGTCGCCGGCCGGAAGCGCGAGGCGGTGCGATTCCCCGATCTCCGTGAGCTCCTCGCGCAAAAACCGCACGAGGAGGCGCCCGATGTCGTCCCGACGGTCGCGCAGCGGCGGGATCCATATCTCGTACGCCGCGAGTCGGTTGAGCAGCGGCGCGCGAAACGAACCCGTCGCGACCTTTCCTTCGAGATCGGCGTCCGTCGCGGCGACGACACGCACGTCGGTTTTCCGGAGCTGCGTGGAGCCCACGGTCTGGATCTCCCCCGTCTCCAGCGTGCGCAAGAGCGCGACCTGGAGCTCGACCGGAGCCTCGCCAATCTCGTCGAGGAAGAGCGTGCCGCCGTGCGCCTGCTCGAAATACCCAACCCGACGCTTCTCCGCTCCGGTGTACGCGCCCTTCTCCGCGCCAAAAAGCTCAGCGACGGCGAGCGATGGCGGAATGGCGCCCAGGTTGACCGGGACGAACGGCTTGTCACGCCGCAGGCTCGCCCGGTGAATCGCGCGGGCGACGAGCTCCTTGCCGCTGCCGGTCTCCCCACGAAGCAGGACCGGCAGATCGAGGTCGGCAATGCTGCGGATGTCCCAGAGCACACGGCGGAGGCCGTCGCTCGCGCCGGCGAGCTCGCGAGCATCGTCGTCCGCGCCGCCGTCGAGGACGTACTCGGATGTGCCCGCGTGATGTGCGAGAAGGACAATCCGATGGCCGAGTTCGAGCACGACCCCGCGGGCGAGCTCCTTGGCCGAGAGCATGGCGCTGCCGAGGAGCCGCTGGCCACGTAGATTCAACGCGGTGCTGCTGTCGCCGACATCGATGCGCAGGCCGCCGTCGGGGGCGGCCGTGAAGTGGATGGGTTTGCGGCTGAGATGCTCGTCGCCGAGGGGCTCGCCTTCACCGGGGGTGGAAGGAGGCGCGAACACAGGCTCGGCGCGGGAGAGGGCGAAGGGCCGACCGGGAGAGTCGTCGATGAGGACGCGATCACCGACGCGCTCGAGGACGGGGTGGTAGAGGATGGTCAACGCAAGGGCGGGAGCGTCGTCGCCGGATGCGGTGGCGGTGCCACGGCCCACGAGGGTGGTGCGGTTGAATCCGGTATTCCTGCCAGGAGGCATGCACCGCCGATGGTAAGACGGGGCGTGCGGCGGGGGCAAGGGGAAGAGGAGCCCTCACGCCATCTCTGACGCGTCAGCCCGCCCCTCCGCTGTCAGGTCCGTCCACGAACGCGTCAGCAATCACTGGACGCGCCTCCTCGTGGTGCTCGGGCCCGAAAAACCATCGCGACCTGCCAGGCACGGAAGCTGCTCAGGGGGATGGTCGCAACGACAGCCCCGTTCTTCGAGAGGTTTTATGCTCCACGACATTCGCAACCCGATGATGCTCCTCTGTGCCTCCTTCGCCGCGCTGGCGACGGGCTGCGGTACGACCGCCACCATTTCGCGGTTCAACGAGCCCGAGATCGAGGGGAAGATCGTCGCCGCCGACGACGGCATCCTCATGGTCGAGACCCGGGCGGGAAATGATTCGATTGCGCTCCAGAGCGTCACGGACATCGATCATCCTGGAAACGTCGCCGGCACGATCGGCACCGTGCTCACCGGCTACGGCATCGCGAACATCGCCATCGGCGCAGAGGATTGCGAAAGGGGCGGGGCCGCATACTGCCTGGGCGTCTTCCTGCCGGCGGCGATCGGAGTTCCGCTGATGGCGTGGGGCTTCGCGACATGGGGCAGGTCGGTCTACGCCGCGAGCCCAAGGTCGAAGAGCAATGAGGTGAGCTTTACCGTGCTGCCGACGGCGGCGATTCAGAAGAATGACAAGTTTTTGGGTGTGAACGCGACGGTCACGTACTGAGCCGCTCTCGGCCTACGGCCCTCCAATGCCCCGCACGATCTCCACCGTCACGAGCGTCGCCGTCCATCGCTCCGCCGGCGCTTCCTCGTCCGGCATCATTTCCCTCGTCGACCTGCCGATCGCCTCCGCGAACGATTCTTTGACCCGCAAGAAGCGCAGATCCACCTCCGGCGACGCCGTCCCCACGACGACCAGCCGGTCCACATTGGATTCCCGCCCGGCCGATACCCTGCACGGAAACGCTCGCCCGAGGTGCCCGCTCATCCAGAACGTCTGCCGCCGCCACGGCGCAATCTCGAGCTGCGTCGTCCCGAGGATCTCCACCCTCCCGCTCGACGCGCAATTGAGCACCTGCGCATACATCGGCTCGCTCGAACGATTCTCCACGGAAAAACACACCGGCTGCCCGTCGAGCAATCGATAACGATACCGCCCGTCCGGGTCCGGCTCCGCCTCGGGGAGCGGCGGGTCCGCGAGCTCTTCCAGATCGAGCCTCCCCACGTCCCGCGCGTCGAGCACCCGCACGCGCAGCACGCCCGGCCAATCACGACATCGGCGCACGAGGCGCAGCGGCAACTTGTATCGTGCATGATGCAAAAGCCCTTGGACGAGCGCCGCGCGATCCCCTGCCGGCACCCAGGCGAGCGGCGCCTGGTCCCCGGATGCACCTGCCCCGAACCCGTGCACGTCGTCTCCGATCCAGAAACGCCCATCCGGCGCGCGCCCCACGACCGCCTCCACCTCGCGCTCGCCATGTGCAGAGACGGCCGCGACCGAAAAGAGCGACGCCTCCGCCGAAAGCCATCGCGAAAGATCGGCGTCGAACGGGTCGAGCCCCACGACCAAGGCGTCGCCTTTCCCGGGTGCCACGAGGCGTCCCCGCGCCGCCTCGTCAAGGACGAATGCGGCTCCCACGGACGAGGCCAGCGCCGATGACGCGGTCGCGCTCTCGACCTGCAGGAGCCCGCGCCGAGCGGCGCGATCCTCCGGGGAATGGAGCGGCGGGAAAAACTCCGGGCTCGGCCCGTACACGGCGACCTTGGCCCCCGCTGTGAGCCCTACCATCGTGCCCGCGTGGATACGATAACGCTCGCCTTCCCGGGTGATCGCATACCCGGGATCCTGCCTCCGAAATGGCCCCCCGAACAGGCGCCGCTCGGACCGACCGAGGAGACACGGATGCTGGCCCGGAAATGCAGACGTGACCCGCGCGCGGAGGTTCTGCCAGAGATCTGCCCATCGCAGGACGCGGAGCCTCTCGTCGGACTCCGCGGCGAGCAGGTCGAGCAGCCCCGCGGTGAATGCGCCGTGACGAACCCCGCCCGCGGTTTTCCCCTCGCTGGCGGCTTCACCCGATTGTGCGGATGCGACGACCAAGAAGCCTGGATCCGAAGGATCGAAGGATGCGAAGAGCCCCGCGCGGGCCTCGCCGCCACTCCGCGAGGAGACCGAGGGGAGCATCTGCAGCTCTTCGATCGAGCAAAACCGAACCGCGCTCTCCCGTGGGCGCCACGCGCTGCGCGTCGCGCCCGCAGAACAGCAGCAATCGAGGACGACGGTGAGATCGTCCGTCCGCGCGGCGATGCGGCGCAAGACGTCATTGATCCAGTGGTCGAACAAGAGCTCCCCGCCCGCGAGCGCGTCGACCGGGACGAGCGCCTCGCGCGCGGTCCGCGTGCCCCGCGGGAGCACCTGCGTGCCGTGGCCCGAATAATGGATGAAGACACGATCGCCCGGACGAACCCCCTCCCCTGCGAGCGCTTCGAGCGCGGCGCGAAGGTTCTCCGACGTCGGTTCGCCTTCCGGAAGGCGCGGTCGCCTCGACGACCCTGGATGAGGCGCGACGAGCTTCGTGATCGAATCGGCCGGGACCGAGAGTCGGTCGAGGAGGAGCGCCTCCAAGGCGTCGACATCGTTGACGCAGCCGTAGAGCGGATCGACGCGTGGATAGGCATCGATGCCGACGAGCAGGACGTGGAAGCGGGGGGATGCCTCGCTGGCGTCACCCGCTCGCGTTCGGTCGAACACGGTCATTTGTGTTCGATGGAAGCAAAGGACGAGCCTCTCGTAAAGGAGGAGGCTGCGTCAATCCGCAGTGCGTTGACACACATTGACATCGCTGACACGTCAAACGTCAACCTCTGACGCGTCAGCCGGGGCCGCGCAGACCGCGTTCCTGGGTGACAATCCAGGCACGAACGCTGCATGATGGGCCATTCAGACACGCCGCGGGATGCAGACGCGACCACGTGCCGAACAGGAGATGGACATGACGACGACGGGCCTGCTCGATCTCGGCGCTTCCGAGATCGTCGATCGAAATACGGGGGAGCTCCTCGGGTACGCATTCACCGTGGAAAGCGGCAAGGGACAGCTCCAGCGCTGGCTTTTGTTCCGGCACCCGCAGAACGAGCTCGAGATCCGGCCGCCCGCCCCCGCCATGGCAACCTGGTCCCTCGCGGACTGGCAGGCGAACGTGCCCAGCCTTTGGAGGCCCAACGGATTTTACGTTTGGGCGCAGGCCGACGTGTATCGGCACGGCGAAACGTACGACGGCGTGACCTGGGCGCAGATCCCGTCCGTCTCGCAGCTTCCCAAACCCACGTTCCCCGAACTCCCCGGGAGCAACTATCAGCTCGATTACACGGGCAAGGTCGCCGACGTGCTTCAGGAAAATTGGCGCGGCCGTGCGTTCGTCGTCCGCGGGTTGACGCAAGCATCGAGCATCGAGTACTGGTCGCTGCCGGCGCGTTATCAGCCGGCAGGCAGCAGGGGTACCACCACCGTCACCGTCGGCACGGAGGAAGCTTCCTCGCTCGATGCGTTCGTCGAGCACAGCAACAGGACGTGGAGCACCGGTAGCACGTTCGTCATCACCGGCTGCGCCAACTACCACGGCTCCGCGACGCCCTTCGCGCCCTGACAGGCCCCCGTTGCATCGACCGCCCGAGGCAAGTACCCTCGGGGCATGCCGGCGGGGGTCGATGCAGCCGCGACGCACACGGAGAACGAGCCTCTCGAGGAGGCCTCGTTTGTCGCGGCTCGGGCCGAAGAATCGGCGCTGATAGAGTCCACCTGCCCCGCCGATCCGCCAGAGCATTCCGAAGACGACGCCTCGAACGTCGACGAACCGGGACGCATCCTCGAGGGTCGTTATACGCTCGTCCGACGCATCGGCGGCGGCGCACACGGCGACGTCTGGGCCGCCGACGATCGCATCCTCGGCGAGCGCGTCGCACTCAAGTGGATGCGCGTGGCCCACGGATCCATGCTGGCCCGGATCCGGCGCGAGATCACGACGCTGCGCATGCTGCGTTTTCCCGGCGTCGTGCGGCTCATCGACGATGGCGTCGCGGACGGGAGGCCTTTCCTCGCGATGGAGCTCGTCGAAGGCCGGCCGTTCCCGGGCACGGAGAAGCCCCCCGGTACGCCTCGCCGCATGGCATGGCAAACCCTCGCGGGTCCGACGCTCGCGCTCCTTGCGGCCCTCTCGCACGTCCACGCCGCCGGCGTCGTGCACAGGGACCTCAAGCCCGAAAATGTCCTCGTGCGTCCCGACGGGCGCCCCGTCGTGCTCGACTTCGGCATTTCCCAGCTTCAGGCGACGGGCTCCGAACGCCTGACGGGCGCCGGGCAGCTCGTCGGCACGCCGCTTTATGTCGCGCCCGAGCAGATCCTCGGTCGTACCGTGGATGCGCGGACGGACCTGTACGCCATCGGCGTGATGCTCTACGAATCGCTCACGGGCCGCGTGCCCCACGAAGCGCCGGACGTCCCTTCGATGCTGCGTGCCCGCCTCATGAAGCCGGCACTGCACGTGCAAGAGCTCGCTCCGGATCTGCCTGCCGTCGTGGCTCGGGTCATCGATCGATTGCTCGCCACACGAATCGAGGATCGATTCGGCTCTGCTGCGGAGGTGCTGGCAGCGCTTCGAGGCGAATCGATGAACGCTTCCGCAACGCTCCCGTGGCTCGGGAGCCGAAGTACCGTGCACGAGGTCGTCGGTGCCGTGCAGGCAGGGCGCTCCGTCGATATCATCGGCCCGCGCGGCTCGGGACGATCGCGTTGCATGCACGAGGCGGCCGATGCGCTCGCGGCCGGAGGTCGGTCCGTGCTGTGGACGCGTCCTTCCCGGGCGCCGCTCGGAAGTGTCCTCCCCTTCCTGGGGGAACCCCCCGGGGAAGCCGAGCTGCGGCTCGAAGGCGTGCTCGCGTGGGCAAACGACGCGCTGTCGAGGGCACTCGGCGAACGAACCGTCCTCTTCGCCGACGACGCAGAGCAACTCGACCCCTGGTCCGCAACGATCCTTGCGCGGCATCGAAAGGGCCCGGGCGTGATCGTCCGCGCCTTCGCGTCGCGGCCTTCCGGAATATCGGAAGGCGAGATCGTGGAGGTGCCGCCGCTCGATGAAGCCGCGCTCGCGCCGCTTTTCGCTGGCCCCGACAAACTATTTCATCTGCGGAAGGACGCAGCGCGGGCGTTGTGGGCGCGGACCGACGGGCTTCCCGCGCGCATCGAGGCGGAGCTCCTCACGTGGACGCGGCTCGGCCTCGCTCGCCGCGAGGGCCCGCTTTTCGCGGTCGATCGTGACGCCCTGAGCCGGCTCGACGCGGGGCTCGTGGTGATTCCGAGCGCGACCACGACGGCGCAAGGCCTCGACGAGACGTTGCACGCCGAGGAGGCGCTGCGCTGGCTCTCGCTCGCCGGTCGCCCCATGACCATTTTGCAGCTCGCGCATGTCATGCAATATGCGCCCTGGCGCATCGAGGCAGCTTGTGATTCGCTCGTGACGCTCGGGGCAGCCAAGCGCCGCGGGCACGAATGCTTCGAGGGGCGCGGGCGCGTGGATTTGCCCTGGAACGAGCAGCAACGCGCAGAGGCGCATCGAGCCATCGCCGCCGTCCTCGAGCCCGGCGACGAGGGACGGCTCCATCACCTGCTCTCCGCGGGGCTCGCCCGAGACGCCGCGCGAGACGCAGCCGTCGCCGCGTGGCGATACGCGGTCGAAGGAGATCTGGGCGCCGCGGCGGCGGCGCTCGCCGAAGGTCTCCGCGCAGCGCGTGAACAGGGCGCCGCACAAGAAGAAGTGGAAATCCTGTCGACATGGGCGAAGATCGCCTTCGCGCAGTACACACCGCGCGCGCTCGATCGTGTGCTCTACGAGCTCACGCGCGCACATGCACGCGGTGCGGGGCTCGAGCGGCTCGAATCTTTGCTCCGCGCGGCGCTCGCTGCACCGTGCGCAGCCGGGCTCAATGCCCTCGAAATGGCGGACGACATCGAACCGTTCCAGGATCCGGAGCTCGAGCGGCGACGGCATCGAATACGCATCACGGCGGTGGCGGCACGCGCGTCGGCTTCGCTCCTCGCAGAGGTGCTCGAGGAGGTGGAGACATGGGCGGAGGAGAGCGCTCATCCGCTCGCTCGGCTCAGCCTCGCCGAGGGGCGCGCGCTCCAGCGATACCACGAGGGTCGTTTTCAGGAAGCAGCGGCACTCCATGCCCAGGCCGCGACGCTCGAGCCGTGGAAGACGGGGCGCATTTCGTTGATGCTCAACAGCGCTTCCGCATTGCTGGAAGCATTTCGCCACGCCGAGGCAGCCGAGCGCGCCACGGAGGCGCGGGAGCTCGCAGCGCAATGCCGAGACCCCTACTGGGAAGGGCGCGCCGAATGGTTGATTCGCGCGGCTCGATATCGAATGGGGACGCTTCCGGGTCCCGATCTCGAGTTCGTGGACGCCATTGCCCGTGTAGGAGCGCTGGACCTGGAAGCGCTGGTTTGTCTGAACGAGGCCGCAGCGGCCATGCGCGCGGGAATGCAGGGCGAGGGCGCGGCGCTCGCGAAGCGGGCGGCTTCGGTATGGCACGGGATGGGACGGCCCTTCGCGACGATGCTGGCCCGCGCGCTCGCCATCGCATGCGGCGAGACCGCGGACGTGGGAGAGGTGGAGATGCTCGCGGAGCGGGCGGTGGCATGCAAAGGCCCTGGCCTCGGAATCCAGGCGCTCGGCCTGCTCGGTCGCGTGTTTCCTGCCATGAGAGGTCGATGGCAGGATGCCGTCGCGGGGCTCGTGCGCGACATCCCGAGGGCGAATTGGGATCGGTGGATGGATGTGCTTTCCGTGAACGAGTCGCTGGAGGGAGCGGTCGAGAGGCCGGGCGAGTCGTTATGAGCTGACGCCGCGCCGAGGCGAGGACGCCCGTCCTTTTCCTCGCACCGCGTAGGCAATGCCGTCCTGCAGCGACGCGAGCGTCACCACGCCGCCGAGATCGGCGCCGAGCTCGACCAGCGCCTGGGCTACGGCAGGCCGGATTCCCGTCATGATCACCTCCGCGCCGAGCAGCTTCGCCGCCCGCGCGGCGCGCACGAGCACCTCGGCCACGTGCGTGTCGACCGTATTCACGCCGGTCACGTCGACGACGACGATATGCGCCCCGCGCTCCTCCACCCCGCGCAGCATCGTCTCCACGAAATGCGCGGCGCGCACCTCGTCGATGGCCCCGATCAGCGGAATGGCCACCGCCGCGTTCGTGAGCGGGACGAGCGGCGTCCCGATCTCCTGGATGGCCAGGCGCTGCGCCTCGATGACCTGCTCCTGGAGCCGCCGCTGCTCCTGCGCGGCGCGCCTCTGTTCGGTCACGTCGCGCCCATAAATCGCGAGGCGCGCGAGTGGTCCGTCACCGCTCTGCACCGGATACGCGGTCACCTCGAACCAGCGGTCGTCACGCGCGGCGTCGAAGTGCGCAGGCGTGCCCGTGCGCCGTATCTCCTCCACCAAAGAGGCCCGACGGGCTGGCTCGTCGAGCGGGAACACGTCGCGCATCCCGGCCACCTCCGCCGGGGTGCATCCAAGCCGCCCCGCGGCCGCCTGATTGGCCACGACGACCACGCCCTCGAGGTCCACGAGCAGGAGCAGGTCCGTCGACGCGTCGAGCATGGCCTGTGCGTGCGCCTGGCTCTCGCGCAGCCGCGCGTCGGCCCGGCGCTCGGCCGTCACGTTCGTGGCGATGCCGCCGATCCAGCGAATGGTCCCCTCGCTGTCGCGTACGGGGAACTTGATGGATTGGTAGAAGTGAATGCCGTCTTCCCTCGGGCCAGATTCCTCTGCCACGATGGCTTCGCCCTTCGCGGCGACGAGGCGATTGTTCTCCCGCCAGGAATCGAATACCTCGGGAGGAAAGAACTCCCTGGCGTTGTGCCCGACGATCTCGGAGACCTCCTTCCGGCCCATGAAAATCGCGCAGGATTGGTTGGTGTGACTGTACGTGTCCTCGAGATCCATCACGAAGATGAGCGCCGGGATGTGGTCGATGACCGTCTGCATGACCCGATCTCGTTGCCGGACGGTCTCCTCGAGCTCGGCCACGCGCTTGCGCAGCGCATCATTCTCGACCGTCAACCTCTCGACGGTTTCCGTCTCTTTCGTCATCACATCTCCCGAGATGATGACTTTACCAGGCCCTTTCCCGACGCGACAGAGCGTAGATCGCGAGTGCGTTGCCCTTGTGCTGGCGAGGCATCCGTCATTGGAAGGGCCCGCACAGCCAACCCTCGCGGGTGTGTTTGCGCGGCCGCCACCTCATTTCTGCGTGCAGAATTTCTTCGTGACCCATCGGCGCTTGACGGTACGCATGGCCTACGTATTTACCCGTCATCGATACGTCATCGTCGCGAGAGCCACGCGCTCTCTGCCGGCAGGGTGTGATCATGTCATCGGTCGTCACGGGAGCTGGAAATACACGCGGACGGATCTCGCTGCGAGATCGAGGATGTATCCGAGCACGAGGAATGGACCATGAAGCAAAGCATGACGGGGGGAGTATTCTCGCTCGGGATCGACGGGAGGGAGAGTACGGGGCGCAAGAAATTGAAACGCGGGGACACGGACTACGGGTGAAGCCAAGAGAGGCTGACCTCGTCGTCCGGGCAGAGGTCAGTCATGGGCGAGAGCCGCGACATAGAGCGGAGGTTGCAGGAGGCGAAAGGCTTTTACGACGAGCTCGTAGGAATGCCGACGACCCGTCAGGGAACGATCTCGATTGCCTTGCGGATGGCGGCGCGGTTCGGGCCGGCCTGCTTGGTGATCGTGATTTCCGTCATCGCCTACGTCATCCTGGGGGTCTCGAGGACGACCTGCTTGTTGCCCTATGGCGGCATTCTAGCAATGGCAGTGTCCTTCGTGTTCGTCGAGGCCATTGCACGAGGGAAAAGACATGGCGAGAATGGCCAGCAAAGACGAAAAAGTTCGGCTCAACCTGGAAGTTCCCAAGCGCGTGCGAGAGCGGCTCGAGCGCGTGCAGGAAATGAGCGAGGCGGACAGCCTCACCGAGGTGATTCGGCGGGCGCTGACCCTGTATGACGCGCTGCTCACCACGGCGCGCGAAGACAAGGGCAAGCTCCTGGTTCGATACGAGGATGGGTCCGAGCGCGAGCTGATGCTCGTCTGAGCGACCTTGCAAGCATAGCCGCGACGTCGAAGCCCGCACCGGTCCCCGCCGGTGGCGGGCTCGACGCTTTGGAACGCTTTCGTGAGGGTCAGGACCCGGCTTGCCGAGGCGGCGCCGCCGAGGGCTCGGAAGGGCGTTCGGCGGCGTCGGCGACGCGGGGCAGCGCCTTCCAGGAGGGGAGCAGCGCGAGCAAGGCCGGGAGCAGCACCACACAGGCGACGAGGTTCACGCCGAGGCCAAGCAGCGACAGCTTGCCAACGCTGGCAAGGCCCGGGTGCGTCGCCAGCGCGAGCACGCCAAAGCCAAAGCCGTCGGTGAGAATGGCGCCGGCGACGTCCCAACCAGTGTGTTGCCACACTTTTTCGAGCGACTCGCCCGCGTCCACGCGCGCGAGCAGGTGCGCGCCGTCGTCCACGCCGATCCCGAGAAGGATCGGCAGCACGATCATGTTCAAGTAATTCAGCTCGGCGCCGAAGACGGGGAGCAGCGCGATCGTCACCACAAGGCAGAGCAGAGCCGGCCCGAGCGCGAGCAGCGCGAGCCGGAGACGGCCGAGAGTAAAGTACAGTACAAGGAAGACGAGCACGCCGGTGGTCACGAGGATACGCGGGGCGTCGCGCTCGATCGTCTCGAGCATGTCGGCGAGCACCATCGGCTCGCCGGCGGCCGCGCGCACCTCGCCGCCAGGCAGATCGATGCGGCGGAGCTGCGCCGCGAGCCGCTTGATCGCGGCGGCGTCGGCCATGCTCACCGTGGGGTAGAGCAGCACGAAGTGCACGGGGTCGGCGCCGGGCTTGGGCTCGAAGGTATGGCGCAGCGCGGGCGGTAGGTCGGCAGGGCCGAAGGGCTCGGCCGCGGCCATGCGCCGGAGGCGCTCGAGTCGGCCGCGCGTTTCCTCGTCGAGGCTCTCGGGGCGGATCCGGGAGGTGATCTTGGCGATCTCGCGCAGAAGCGGGCGCTTCGCCTCCTGGCCCGCCGGGAGCAAGTCGGCGCGCGTGGCGGTCAGGCCGATGGTGGCGTCGGGGCCAAGCGCAGTCATGCGCGCGCGCACGGCGGCGGAGACGTCACGCGCCTCGACCTCGCTGCGGGCGAGCACCACGAGTGGAGTCTGCGAGCGGCCGAGCAACGCGTTCACCTCGCGGTCGCGGCGGAAGCTCGGCAGGTCGGCGTCGTCGAGGTGGGAGAAGTCGGCGTCGAAGCGGGCGTGGGGGAGCTGGGTGAGCGCGAGGGCGCACGCGACGAGGAGGCCGCCGAAGAGCGCCGGGGCCGCGCGGTGCATGAAGCGCACGCCGGGGAGCGCCACGCCGGCGCGCACGGGCGAGAGGCGTGGAGCGTGGCGCGCGAGCACGCCGAGCAGCGCGGGAAGCAACGTCAGGTAGGCGAGCAGGACGAGGAGCGTGCCCAGCGCGGCGAGTAGGCCGAACTCGCGGAAGGCGCGGAAGTCGGTCCAGGTGAGGCAGCAGAACGCCGCGGCGGTGGTCAGCGCGGCGGCGAGCGAGACGCGACCGGCCTCGCCGAAGGCGCGACGGATCGCCTCCTCCTCGGCCACGCCGGCGCGACGCTCCTCCTCGTAGCGGCCGAGGAGGTGGACGCCGTGGTCCATGCCGATGCCGACCAGGATGGCGCCGATGAAGGCGGTGAGGATGTTGAGCGTTCCGAAGAGCGCGCCCGCGGCGCCGTACGCCAGCGCGAGGCCCGCGTAGAGCGGCGCGAGCACCAGGCCGATGGCGAGCAGGCGTCGAAAATGGAAGGCCAGGTAGGCGACGACCAGGCCGAGCGCGAGCGCGGAGGTCAGCGCGAGGTCGCTCCCGAGCACCGCCTGGAGGTCGACACGCTTCGGGTACCGGCCAGTGAGCTCGACGCGGAGGTCCGGCGCGTAGGCCGTGGGCTCGGCCTCGCGGAGCACGCGCTCGACGTCGGCGACGACCTGCTTCGCGAAGGTGAGGTCGGAGGCCAGTCGGGTCGGGCGGACGAGGATGGCCAGGGTGCTGCCGGTCTCGTCCTCGTGGTACGGCCCGCGCCGCGCGCCGCCGTTGTCTTCGAGGCGCTTGCGGTACTTGGCTTCGAGGTCCGCGACCTCGACCGGAGGCGGCTCGTCGTCGAGGTCGATGTAGGAGCGCTCGATCTCCCAGCGCTGGCGCGCCGCGAGGCGATCCCGGAGCGCCGTGAGGTCGGCCGGGTCCGCGAAGTAGAGGCCACGATCTTCGAAAAACTCCGCCGGGAAGCGGTGATCGACGTACTGCACCGTCTCGAGCTTTTCGAGGCGGGGCGCGATCTCGTCCGCGAAGCGCCGCCGCGCGGCCTGATCCCCGCCCTCGACGAGGAGCACCACGTACCCCACCCCGCCGAAGCGCGCCCGCAGCGCCTCGATGCCTTGTACGCTCGGGTAGCTCGGCGGCAGGAGCTGGGTGATGTCGGGGTCGAGCTTGAGCCGGCCGGCGGACCAGGTGCCGAGCGCGGCGGCGAGGGCGACCAGCACGATGGCGAGGGCGGCGTGTCGAAAGGCGGCCACCGCCACGCGCGCGAGGACGGCGCGGATGGCGGCGGGCACGGAGCCGAGGCGCGCGTCTCCGTCGTGATCAGGCGCGGCTGACATCACGCTCCCTCGGGCCACTCAGGGGAACCGCGTCGTTCGTTTCGTTCGCGGCGGGCGCGACCGGGAACACGTGGTTGCGCAGCAGCGGGTAGTTCCAGGTCGCGAAGACGACGAGGCGCGTGAGAGCCCACGCGATGCGGTCGTCCATGGAGGGCAAGAGGAGGAGCACGGCGACGCCGCCGGCGTTGAGGGCAGCGCTCGAACCGGAGACGAACACGAAACGCGCGGCCTGGCTGGCTCGCGGGCCGGCGTCGGCCTCGAAGGCCCACGCGCGCGAGAGGGTGAAGGCCACGACCCCACCCGCGACGCAACCCGCGCCCGTGGCGAGCGGCGGCGGCGCGCCGGTCCCGATTACGAGCACCTGCACCACCACGAAGTCGAGCGCCGTGGCGAGCGCGCTCACGGCGATGGCGCGCGGCAGCGCCCGGCGGTCGTCGCGTGGCAACTTGCCGCCGAGCGCGCGGACCAGGAAGGCGAGCCGCTGGAACGCGGTCGCGTGCGAGGTGAGCGCGATGAGGGTGACGCCGGCGGCCGCGATCCAGTGCGGCGGGCGCGGGTCCTCCGGCGAGACGATGGCCTCCAGGATGGGGCTCAGCGCGACCGAGAGGCCGAGCACGAGGATGCGCTCGGCGCGCTGCATGAAGCCCACGTCCTTCATGGTGGCGCCGAGCGCCTCGCCGCGGGCGCGCACGTACGGGACGAAGAGCGAGCCGGTGAGCGCGAACAAGCAGGGCAAGAGCACCCAGCTCTCGCGGTAGTACCAGGCGAGGCCCACGAGCACGGCCGACTCGCAGTAGCGATCGAGGACCGAGTCGAGCGCGGCGCCGCTTGGCGAGGCCTGCCCGGTGGCGCGCGCGACCCGCCCGTCCAGGTAATCGAGCGCGCCCGCGCTGACGTAGAGCCATCCGCCCAGCGCGAAGCGGCCCGCCGCGATGGCGACGCCCCCGCCCGCCGCGAGGCCCACCGCCAGTGTGGTGATGGCGTTGGCAGGCACCCCGGCGGCGGCGAGCCCCTGCCAGAACGGGCGCATCAGCCAGGCGAAGAAGTGGCGCGCACGCGCGGTGGTGAGCCCGCCGAGCCCGCGGCCGTCGGCCTCCTCGTCGTGGAAGCGGCCAAAGGCCAGGGTGCGCACCGCATAGGCGGCGAGGCCGATCAGCGCGTACGCGATGAGCAGCAGCGCAGGCGCGGCCGCGGTCCAGATGCGCTGGGCGGCCGAGAGGCTGCCGGTAAGCAAGTCGGAGAGCGGGTTCATACCGAGACCTCCGGGGCGGCGCCGCCCTTGCGTGGCGCCGGATCGAGCAATGCGCGTTGCGCGAAGAGGACCGCGCGATCGGCGGCGAGGGCCACCGCGGCGCCGGCAAGGATGTCGAGGATGTAATGGTGCCGGAGGTACATGGCGGAGAACGCCATGAGCGCGGCCCAAGCAATGGTGAACACGCGCAGCCGGCCGCCCAGCGACCACGAGGCGAGCGCAGGCAGCACGGCATACCCTACGTGCAGCGAGGGCATGGCCCCGAACACGTTGGAGCTGCGGGCATAAAACGCGTGGAAGATGTGGACGCCGAACAGGGCGTCGAAGCGCGCCCCCCCCGCCGGATTCGAGGGCGCGTCGAGCACGGCGGGACCTGCGCCGTAAAGGTCGACGTACCAAGGCGGCGCCGCGGGCCAGGCGATCCAGATGATCCAGCCGAGCAGGCTCGCGGCCGCGAACCCCCACGAAAGCCGCTGCATGCGCTCCTGATCACGAAAATACAGGTACGCCCCGACCGCGAAGACCTGGATCAGATAGAGGAGGTACACGACGCCGGTGAGCGCATCGAGCGCCGGGTGCGTCGCATGCGCGACGAGCTCCGAAATCGGCACCTTCCCCGCGCTCGTGCTCACGCCGAAGAGCGCGCGCTCGGCCTCGAAAAGATCGGCCACGTGGATCTCCCCGCGCAGGTGGATGAACAGGCGCAGGAAATCGTAGGCGAGCCCGGTGAACACGAAGGGCGCGGCGATCGCCGCGAAGCGCCGCGCGCGCGGCCCGGTCCAGACGAGGGCCACGAACATGCCCACGAAGACGAAATGCTCGGGCCGGAGCCCCAGCGTCGTATGGATCAGCAGGAGCAGGAGCGGGGCGCCCCCGAGGGACGCCCACGCCCACGTGCTCCCGTCGCCCCTCGGCCGCAGCTTCATCGCTCGCCTCGCCACGTCACCGACGGGATCAGTCGTAGTACTCGTTGCCGAGGTGGGTGATGAGCTCCTCGCCGATCATCCACCGCAGCGTGTTCTTGAGCTTCATCGATTGGATGAAGAGGTCGTGCTCCGGGTAGAGCTCCGGCGCCGTCATCGGGCTCTTGAAATAGAAGCTCAGCCACTCCTGCGTCCCGCGCATCGACGCGCGCGCCGCGAGGTCGAGCAAAAGCGCCAGATCGAGCACGATGGGCGCCGCGAGGATCGAGTCCCGGCAGAGGAAGTTGACCTTTATCTGCATCGGGTAACCGAGCCACCCGAAGATATCGAGGTTGTCCCAGCCCTCCTTGGCATCGCCGCGCGGCGGGTAATACTCGATACGGACCTTGTGGTAGATCTCGCCATAAAGGTCCGGATACCGCTGGGGCTGGAGGATCTGCTCGAGCACGCCGAGCTTGGAGACCTCCTTCGTCTTGAAGCTGTTCGGGTCGTCGAGCACCTCGCCGTCACGATTGCCGAGGATGTTGGTGGAGAACCACCCCTGCAATCCCAAGCTGCGGGCCTTGAGCCCCGGGGCGAGGATGGTCTTCATGAGCGTTTGTCCCGTCTTGAAGTCCTTGCCCGCGATGGGCACGCCCATCTCCCGCGCGAGCTGCCAAGCGGCGGGGAAATCGACGCAGAGATTGGGCGCCCCGTTCGCGAAGGGGACCCGCTCCTTGAGGCAGGCCCAGGCATAGATCTGGGAGCTCGAAATGCTCGGATCGTCCGCGGCGAGGCCCGCCTCGAACGCCGCAATGCTCTGGTGCACCGCGCCGGGGGCGATGAAGACCTCGGTGCTGCCGCACCAGATCGCCACGGCGCGCTCGGCCCCATGGCGGCGGACAAACTGCCGGATGTCTTCACGGACCTGCTCGACCATCTCCGCCTTGGACCGGGCCGCCTTGACGTGCGTGCCGTGGAGGCGGCGCACGTATTCCGGGTAAAAGGCGCCGCGCATGGGCTCGATCTGCGCAAGCTCCGCGGCGACCGCGTCGATGTGCCGCGCTTCGAGCACCTCCGCGTGCCGCGCGACCTCGAGCGCGTTATCGGGAAAAATGTCCCAGGCGCCGAACACGAGGTCGTCGAGCGATGCCAAGGGGAAGGCCTCGCGGACGAGCGGGGAGCGGTCCTCGGTGCGTTTGCCGAGGCGAATGGTGCCCATTTGCGTGAGCGAGCCGATCGGCTTTTCGAGCCCCTTGCGGGCGAGGAGCACGCCGGCGATGAAGGTGGTGGCCACGGCGCCGAGGCCGGGAAGCAATACGGCGAGCTTGCCGGTGGCGGGGCGAATCGTCTGCGGGCGTTCTCTCACGGCTCTCCTCGATCCTTGGCAGCGGCGCAGCCAGGCACGTTCGATTTCAGGCGGGTGGTTTGCCGAAGTTCTCGGTGCGCAAGATGCACGCGCGGCCGGGGCCCGGGGACTTCGATCCGACGAGCCGTTCGATCCCTCCGACGAGGCCATGCATTTGGACCACGAACCAGCAGGCAGAGTGGATGACCTTCAGGGCGCTTGCTCGACATGTGGGTCGCCTCGTCCGTCTCCCCCCGCCCACCTCCTTGCCCGCTCCGCGCCGAACCCTTCGCCAAAAAGCCGCGTCAGTTTCCTGCCATGCGTTGCGCATCGGCGCGATGCGCCCCCTTCGGCCGCGTGGCGAGGTATCGCTTGGCAGCGGCAACGGCCTCTGCGGTACGGCCCGCGCGCTGGAGTGCGACGGCTCGCAGATAATCCGCCTCGTCCGCCCGCGCATCCGCCGGGTACGTCGAGACGAACCACTCGAACTTGTCGGCGCCGGCGGCGTAATCGCCCCGACGGAGTGAATCCATCGCGTCGGCAAACGCGCGCGACGCGGCCGAAGGGACGCGCGCCGGCGGCGGAGGCACGAACGTAGGCGCGGAAGGCGGCGTCGCTGCCTCGGGGCTCTCTTCCGAGGCAGATTCGCTCGGGGCTTCCGGGAAGCGCTCGGGCGGTCGTCCGTTTCCGCGCACGACCGCGGCGCGCGACGACGTTTTCTCTTTGGCAGGCGCGCTCGGGACGACCGCGGACGACGTGGTGTCCGGCGCGGCCTTCTCGACGGGTTTTTCCTTTTCGAACGCCTCGTCCGTCGCCCGCCAGGATCCACCTGCCGGAATCACCGCCGTGAATCCCGCATACTGGACCTCGGCCGTGCCTTGCTCCACGGCCACGCGGAGGATCCGGCCCTCCTTTGCCTCGACCCGAAACGTGGTCGCGCGGACCTCGATTTGCGCGTCTTTCGTGCGCACGACGAACCGCTCCCCCGCGCCGAGCTGATTTTGCGCCACATCGAGGGCGCCGTCCTCGAGGATCACCTCGTCGAGCCCCGCGCTTCGATTGCGCGTGAAGCGGGCATCGTCCGACGGGCGCAACTGCGGCTCGGACGCCCCTTGCAGGCGCGGCGGCGCGGTCATGTGCTGCGCGGCTTCGATCCGGTTTGTCGCGGCGCTCCACTTCCCGCCGAAAAATCCGAGCGCCACCGCCATGGTCAGCGTCGCCGCCGCGAGCAGAAGCCGCGTCTTTTCGAACGAGGCACCTGGGGTCGGGAGCGCCGTCGCGCGCTCCAGAATGCCCACACGCGCGCGCTGGTGCGAAAGCGGCGTCACCCGATCGCGTGGCGCGCGTACGGCATCTCCGATTCGATGGAGGTCGCGCGCGAGGCCCGTGCACACGGCGCAGCCTTTGAGATGGCGCTCCATCGACGCCGCCTCCTGCGGGCCGAGCCGCCCGTCACGCAGGGCCTCTACGAGATTCATCCACGGGCAGCCCGTAGACGTCATCGCATCCCCCTTTCCAGCGTTCGCCGAAGCTCGGCCCGCGCCTCGTGCAGGCGCCGCCAGACCGTGCCGACCGGCGTGCCGAGGATCTGCGCGACCTCGGGACCGGACATGCCATTGTATTCGACCATCACCAGCACGATCCGCTTCTCGTCGGAGAGGCGCGCGATGGCCGCCTGCAGGAGCGCCTCCTCCTCGGCCTGGTTCACGTGCTCCTCCGGGCTCGGCCGAGACGCCGTGGGGGCCGCGCAAAAGGCATCGTAGAGCGCGCGCAGCCGCGCGAACGTGCGCTTGCGCCGCCGGAGGAGCTGCACGGCGATGCCCATCAAAAAAGGCAATGCCGAGGCACGCCCGTCGAACGAGGCGGCCGCGCGGGTCGCCGTGAGAAACGTCTCCTGCACGAGATCGTCGACGTCCGAGGCATTGGGCGCGGCGCGCAGGAGGAACTGGCGAACGGGTTCGTGGTAACGATCGAAGAGAATGCCCAGCGGCCCGAGCTCGCCTTGGGCGATTGCAACGAGCAGCTCCGCGTCGCTGAGAGCGGGGGCATTCGAGAGACGCTTGGGGGCGAGCGTCGTCATGGAATCGCCACCTCGAGCCCGACCCCGAGGCCGAGCGTGTAGCCCGGGAAAGGCACCGACGCCCACGCGCGCCCGCTCGGCGCGACTTCGCCGTCGACGGCGATCACGGCACGGAACGCGCCGGAGATCGGGACGACGACCTGCGTCTCCAGGCCGAGCCGGAAATAAAGCCGCGTATCCTGGTCGAACTTCTTGTCGCCTTCGAGCTCCTCCTCCGGCACCACGCTCGACACCACTGCGAGGGAAGGCCGAAGCGCGGGCCTGAGCTCGATGGATCCCACGGTAAAAGAGCGAAATGCCGAGGCGCCAATGCATAGCTCCGCCGTCTGCGGCAGCCCCTCGACAAACGACATTGAAAAACCATCTTGACGGATCCAAACCCCACCCCCCCACGATCGGAAGGGCACCGCTGCCGAGAGGGTCACCCCACCCCAGATCCGATGCGCCGGCCCCGCGTACCGGGGCCCGACGGCAATGCCCAAGAGCACACGCGGTTCGCGTGGCTGCGGATCCTTCTGCGGCGTGGAAGGCGTCTCGGGGCTCGGAGGCAGCGGCTTGGCGAGGAGCGCCTCGCCGAGCGGCCCG
Source organism: Polyangium jinanense (assembly GCF_028435365.1). The sequence goes on from NZ_JAGTJJ010000005.1 coordinate 48,448, forward strand.
ACTTCGTCCGGCGACTCGACCTCGCGCGTGACGGTATGCCCGTCCGCGTCGACGACGGTCACCTGAGCCACGTCCGTGCTGACGACCAGATCGACCTCGCCGCCCACACAGCTCCAGGGCTGCCCCGCTGTGCCGGTCGCCGCGACCAGGTCCTCGACGGCGCGTCGCCATGCCTCAGGCTGGGCGGAGACGTTTGCCCCGAGGCGCGCCGGCGTACATGGCTGCGGGGGCGCCGCGCTCGCCGCAGTGGGGAGCATCGCCGAGAGGGTCAGGCCGAGGAACGTCGTGCGCAGCGTCAAGAGGCGAGGACTCCACCCCTCCTTGCCCGCTCGTCGGCGGACCCTTCGGAGAAAAATCGCACGGGCGTGGGAGCCGGGTCAAGCGGGGTCCCCTTCCATACATTGGAAAAACCGCGGTATTCGTGTCCTGGCCCTCTCGCAGGCGCCGGCCGATCCGTGGCTGCATATATGTAGGGAATGGTGTAGACCCACGCATGCCTGCTGTTTGCCGCCGCGCCCTCGCGGCCATTGCCATGTGCGCCCTGTTCACGTCGCTCGGCTGCTCGCCGGTTTTGCCGACCCCTCGCTCGGACGTCGAAAAAACCGACGTCCCCCGCCCCGCGCCTCGCTGGGGAATCGTCATTCACGGAGGCGCGGGCGTCCTGGATCGCGCCTCGCTCTCCCCCGAACGCGAGGCCGAGACACGCGCGGTTCTCACGGCGTCGCTCGAGGCAGGGCACGGGATCCTCGCGAAGGGCGGCAGCAGCCTGGACGCCGTCACGGCGGCCATTCGTATCCTCGAGGATTCGCCCCTCTTCAATGCCGGCAAGGGCGCGGTCTTCACGCACGACGGCACGAACGAGCTCGACGCGGCCCTCATGAACGGCCACACGCGCGAGGCGGGCGCGGTGGCGGGGCTACGCCACGTGCGAAACCCCATCGCGCTCGCGCGCGCCGTGATGGAGAAATCACCACACGTGATGATGATTGGCGAGGGCGCCGAGCGCTTCGCCGAGCAAGAGGGGCTCGCGCTCGTGCCCGAGAGTTATTTCTACACGGAGGAGCGCTGGCAGGCGCTCCAGCGCGCCCTCGCGGCGGAGAAAAAGGCGCCTCCGCCGCCGCAGCAGGGCAAACCACAGAGCTTCTGGGAGAGCCCCGCGGGGCGTGATTCCAAATTCGGCACGGTCGGCGCGGTGGCGCTCGACCAGGCGGGCCACCTCGCGGCGGGGACGTCGACGGGCGGGATGACGAACAAGCGGTTCGGGCGCGTCGGGGATTCGCCGATCATCGGCGCGGGGACGTACGCGGACGAGGGCTGCGCGGTGTCCGCGACGGGGCACGGGGAATATTTCATCCGGTACACGGTGGCTCGCGACGTGTGCGCCCGGGTCGAGTATTCGGGAATGGGGCTCGGGGCGGCGGCGGATCGGGTGGTCATGGACATCCTGGTGAAGGCCGGGGGCGAGGGAGGCATCATCGCCATGGACGCACAGGGAAACGTGGCCATGCCGTTCAATTCGAAGGGGATGTACCGCGGAACCATGGGAGCGGACGGGATCGCATCGGTGGCGATTTTCCGGGATCCGTGAGCCCCATGAGCAAGCGAGCCGAGACAACCGTGCAGGAGCGGCGTGACGGCTCGTGATTCGTGTCTAGACTTCCCTTCATGAGGCTCGTCGGACAGATCCACGTGACGCTCCGGGGCGAGGTCATCCATCGGGAGCCGAGCGTCTGGGAGAAAATCAAGCAACGGCTCGGCGGCTCGCCGGGCCTCGCCACGGACCGCGTGCGCGTGGCGTTCGAGGCGAGCTCGCTCGTCGACGCGATCAAGCGCGCGCTCGTGAGCCTGGGGTTCGACAACGCCGTGTCGCTCGTGGTCGACGATACCGTCGTTTTTCAGGACACGGACGGCAAGGCGGGGGATCTGCCGGATCTCATGATCGCGATGTCGGACCACACATCGCTCTTCGGCAGTGGATTCCGCGAGCTAAGGCTGGCGCTCGAGCATGAGGAGGCCGGCTTGCACCTGCTCGTCGAGACGCGCGCGTTCACCGAGCACCACGCGGGAGAGCCCTCGGCGTATGTCTCGATCGGCGGCCGCCTCCAGGATCTCGAACCCAGGCGCGGCGAGTCCGCGGAGGAATACCGAAATCGTGTCGCGCCGCTCGTCACGGACACGACGCGCCTCGAGGGCGCGCGGCTGCAGTTCGAATCGTTCGTCACGCGCCTCGAGGACGCCTTGCGGGCCACGATGCCCGAGGCGATCATCTCGCAAAAGCGCGCCGAGGCGCTCGTCGTGCGGCCGTCGCGCGAGCCGGAGCAGGAGACGAGGCTCGAACCTTCGAACCCGGCCTACGACCCTTACGCGCGGTATTACCCGAGCCCGATGGGGATGATGCTCGACGTCATGCTGATCTCGTCGTTCATGCACATGATGCATGCACCGATGATCCACGTGGTGAACCCGTCCGGAGCGCATGTCGGATCGGCCGCGGACGTCTCGCAAAACCCTGGGCTCGCGGAGGCCGATTCCACAGATACGGGGGACGGCGGGGACGTCGGCCACGAGGACGGCGGAGGCGACGATTTCGGGGGCGGCGACTTCGGGGGCGACGACTTCGGCGGGGATTTCGGCGGGTTCGACTGATTCTCACGGGTCATCATCGAGTAGCCAAACCGCCGAGCTCTGCTCGACAGGCTCGCCGACGAGCTCCGCTGCAGAATCGAGGATCTCGGGCCACGTCGACGCGGCATACCCAGCACGACGCGCCAGATCGGCGCCCCGCGCCGCGACGATCAAAGCGTGCGCGGCGGGCACATTGTAGCCCGCCGCATAAAGCGGGTTGAGCTCGAGCACCACCGGCCCCCCACCACGAACGAAGGCGAGATCCGCCACGTAACTTGGCGGAAAATCCGCCCCGAGCAGGGCCGGCGCGAGCGAGCGCACGGCGTCGACAACGATTTCACGGCGATCGGCAAGCGCGCTTTCGAGGGCGCGCCGCGGTTCGTCGGCGAGAACCTCGAACGGGCCATGATAACTGGCCATCAGGACGCGACCGCACAGCACCGTGAGCCGCACCTCGAAGGGTACACGAACGGCATCACGCGCGCCCGGGAGCGCCGGCAGCTCGATCCGCTCGAGCTCGAGATGCTCGCGCAATGCGAGGCCGCCGACGTCGAGAGATACGCGCAGGCGGCGGATCACTTCGAAGACGGTCGCCTCGATGTCCGCCTGGTTGCTGCCGAAGTAATGCTCCGGGTTGGTCGACTTGGTCGACGTGTAGAAGCCACGAATGAAGATGCCTTCATGCGGCTCGATCTCCGCATCGAAGAGGGCATTGTAGATCGTCTCGGTCAACAGGTTACGCACGGCCGCTGGTGAATCGATGGCCGCGGCGCATGCGTCGTCCACCGGCAAAAAGGCCGTCCGCGGCGTGGGAATGCCGGCGCGCACGAGGACCGGGTACGAACGATCGAGCCCGAGGACCCGCTCCACGTCGTCGGGAGGGTCGAGGACACACGCGGGCAGAAGGGCGAAGGCGCGATCGAAGACGGTCCGATACCTCTCTCGCGGCAGCATGGGCAGATCGATCCAGCACACGCTGCCGCGCACGTCGCCCGCGTCCAGCGCGTTCGCGTGACGGATGGCGATGTCCCAGCCTTGCAGGCGTGCGAGCTCGGTCCAGAAGGCGTGGCGGCGCTTGATCATGGCCACGTTCCGAGGGTCGGCGTGGGGATCGAAGGCGCGGTCGAGGTCGGAGATCAGCGCGATGCGGGGCACGGCTCAAGCTTCGCACATTTCGAGTAGCCGGGCCCTTCCGGGATCGCCCAGACGTGGTACACCTCAGCGTTCGTCTTGCATCATTTGCAGCTCATGGTGACGCCTGCGCCCGCCACCCGGGCGGTCCAATACACGTGCGTGGCATCGACCGCCACGTCGAACGCGCTTATCTGCGGGCCGCGCGCCACATTGGCCACGTCGCCGCCCTCCTTGGGTACACGAATGACGCCGCGCTCGTCGAGCGAGCCGCCATCCTTGCTGCGCAGCGTGACGTAGACGTCATCGCCGTCCAGCGTGAGGCTCACGGGATCGGCAAGGTCCTTGGCCAGCACGACCGGCGTGCCACCGGCCTTGGGGGCCTTCATCAGCGTGCCGGCCGAGGGCTCGACCCAGTAGACGTTCGTCCCGTCCACCTCGAGCTCGTGGAAAAAAATATGGTATGTGACGGTGGTGGGAGGCGCGATCTCCTCGATCTCGCCGCCTGCCTTGGGCACGCGCACGGTGCGGCCCGAGAGGTCGTCCGCGTTGCCGATGGTGCGCACGTAGACGAACGCGTCGTCGACCGCGATGGAGCCCGCGCCCGAAATCGACGCGAGGGATTCGACCTTGGACATGTCCTTGGGCGTCCGGAAGAGGCCTGCCGTCGACGTGAAATAGACGCTGCTCTCATCCACCGCGACCACGCTGATCGAATCCTGTGCGAGGACCACCGCCCCGCTGCCGTCCTTGTTCATCCGCACGAGCTTCTCGGCGTAATCCACGACGTACAGCGCCTCGTCATCCATGGCCAGCGTGTACGCCAGATTGAATCCCTGCGCGAGGCGCTTCGGCGACGTGCCGCCCGGATCCGCTCGCCATACCGAGTCATCGCGGGTCCAGTAGACGCCGCTCTCATCCGCGACGATACCGTTCACCGCGCTCTCGTCCACGCCCTCGTTGAACGTGACCAGAGGGCATCCACCAGGGCCGTAGCTCGTATTCGGTGGATCGTTCGTTGCCTGATCGCTGCACCCGACGAGGAGCAGGGTCACCAATACCGAAGAAATTGCACGCACGTTTATCCTCCTGGAAGGAAGCGGGCCCGCGCCATGCACACAACGTGCCAGCAATTCATTCCGCGGAGAATGCTCTCCAACTATGAATAGAGGTTCACAGCCACCCGGGCGAAAGGGTCATTCTCGTTCCAGGTTTGTGTTGTAGACCTGGATGGTGTATGAGAAATGTACTTCCGTGGTCGGGAGGGACAACATGAACCGCACGAGACCCCTGATATCGGAAGAAGACACCAGGCGCCTCGTCGAGGAGGCCGTGCGCAAGACCAGCGCGGAGCACCCCGGCGACGCCGAGGCCATGAAAGCCGCGCTGCACGACGTGTGGCGTGTATGGTCAAGGGACTGGGTGACCAGCATCATGGGCGGCGACGGCGGCACGACCGTCTTCGCGGAGCGCGGCGCGCTGTACATCGGATACCGGTGGCTCGGGCGCGACTGGGAATCCAAGTTCGAATGGCGTGAGGGGCAGTGGGTCGAGACGGAGGCGTACGACGGCTACCTCGAGGGCTGGGGGCTCGTGGACGCGTTCATGTCGGGGTTGCATTTCGATTCTCCCAACGCGTACCTTTGAGCGCATCGCCGCGTGAGCAACGTGGCCCAACAGCGATTGAGCCGGTTCACGCCGTCGCCGCTCGACGTACCATCCGCACGACCAGCGCGGCGGTCGAAGTCGCCGTCGCCAGCGCGACGACGCCCATCCAGCCCCATTGCGCCAGTGCCAAGCTGGCGAGCGCGGCGCCCCCAGCCATGCCGATGAACATACCGGTGAACAGCAGCGCATTCAGACGGCTGCGCGCGCCGGGTTCGATGCCATACACCAGGGTTTGGTGCGCGACCAGCGTCGCCTGAACACCGAAATCGAAGCCGATCGCGGCGACGACGATCAGGCCCAGTTGCGCCGAGGCCGGCAGCAGCGGTGAAAGCACCATGGTCGCGAACGAAACCGCGGTCAGCCCTGCGCCAAGACGCGTGACGAGCTCCGGTCCGCGTCGGTCGGCCAAACGCCCGGCCAGCGGTGCGGCCAGCGCGCCGGCCGCGCCGGCCAGCCCAAAAGCGCCGGCGGCGGCACTGCCCAGGTGGAAGCTGCCGTGTAGCATGACCGCCAGCGTCGACCAGAAGCCACCAAAACCGAGCGCCAGCAATCCCTGCGCGAGCGTCGCCTGCCGCAACGCCGGATAACGGCGCCATAACGCAACCAGCGAACCCATCAAGGCGCGGTAGCCTAGCTGGGTCGTGGGCTCAAAGCGCGGCAATCCCTGCCAGGCGACCACGCCGATCAACGCCATGGCGCCCGCGGCCGCCGTATACACGGCGCGCCAGCCAAAATGCTCGGCCACGAAGCCGCTGACCACGCGCGACAGCAGGATGCCCAAAAGCAGGCCGGTCATCACCGTACCCACCACCTTGCCGCGCTGCGATTCCGGCGCCAGCGTCGCGGCAGCCGGCACGATGTCCTGCGCCAGCGTCGCCGTCAGCCCGACGGCCAAGCTGGCCCCGAGCAGCCAGCCAATCCCCGGGGCGAAGCCGCAGAGCAGCAGTGAAAGCGAAAGCAGCGCTGCCTTGACCAGAATGATGCTGCGCCGATCGTATCTATCCCCGAGCGGGGCGAGCAGCAGAATCCCCAGGGCATACCCCAGTTGCGTCGACGTGGGCACCAGGCCCAGAAGCCAGTCGCCAGCTTGGAGGTCCGGGCCGAGCACCCCCAGCATCGGCTGGCTGTAATAGAGCGACGCAACGCTCAGTCCGGCGCCGGTGGCCAGCAGAAGCACGAGCGAGCGGGAGAGCCCGCCCTGGGCAGGGGCGGTGACGGTGACATGCGTGACCTGAATGGATGCCATGGTGGACGCCTCTTCGGTTGACCTGAGGCCATCGTACAAGCCGCTCCGAAGACGTGGTAGCTGCCTCGGGCGCAGACTTGATATACGCTGCGCGTATGACCAACCCAGACATGACCGGCATGGACCGGATCGGCCTGATGCAGACCTTCGTGCGCATCGTCGAGGCCGGCAGCCTCTCGGCCGCGGCCGCGCAACTGGGGACCAGCCAGCCCACCGTGAGCCGGCGCCTGCAGGCGCTCGAGCGCTCCCTGGGCCTCAAGCTGCTGCAGCGCTCGACCCACGTCATGAAACTCACCGACGATGGCGCGCGCTGCTTCGCGCATGCCAAGACGCTCCTGGATCGCTGGGAGGCGATGACCGCCGACCTGCGCGGGGCCAAGGACGCGCCGGAAGGCCATTTACGGGTCCTGGTTCCGCACGCATTCGGGCAGCAGCAGCTCATCGCGCCGTTGACGGCGTACCTGAAGCGTCATCCGCTTGTCACGGTCGAATGGCTGCTCCACGATCGGCGTCCCGATTTCATTGCCGAGGGCATCGATTGCGCCGTGCAGGTCGGCGCGGTGGACGATCCTTCCGTGGTGGCCGTTCGCTTGGCCGAGGTGCCGCGCATCGTCGTGGCCGCCCCGGACTTGTTCCGCGAGCGGCCGCTTCCGCGGCAGCCGGACGATCTCGCGGCGCTGCCATGGCTTGCGCTGCAGACCTATTATCGCAACGAAGTGGCGCTGGTGCGAAAGGCCGATGGCGTCACGCGCCGCTTTGTGATCCGGCCCCGCCTGAGCACCGATAGCCTGTATGCGCTACGCAACGCGATGCTCTCGGGGCTCGGGGCAGGCATCGTCTCTGCGTGGATGGTGACCGACGATCTGGAGCAGGGGCGACTTTTGCACCTGGCACCCGCGTGGGAAGCGCCGCGGCTGCCCGTCCACCTGGTCTATCCCTATGCGCGCTTCTACCCGGCCCGGCTGCGCGTGTTCCTGGAGGCCATGCGCGAAGCGGTGCCGACCATCGCCGGGTAGCTCGAGAACAGGGAAGCGAATCTCGCAGCCTCTCCGCTCCTCCCATTGCCCTGCGCGCGAGAATCGTGCTGCCGCGCGCCCCGGCGATTCGCTTCTTGTCCCGCTTGCTCCACCTGTGTTAGGGTCCCGACTGTGCACGCACAGTGCGGCACATCCTTAATGGTGATATCATGCAGGTAAAACGGTTACTTGGGGGTTCCTTGGTCTGCCTCGCTCTCGCTCCGGCTGCGGCTCACGCGGAGCCCGTCACCGTGCCGGAGGGCGTCGCGGACGCCATCGTCGGCGAAGGTACGGGCCTGTGCGCCGCGTCGGCGATAGCGACGAACCCCACAGTGGACTTCGGCCTCCTGAGCCCCGAGAACTTCACGGGGGCGGTCGACACGTTCATCGACGCGCACGCGGCCGATCGCGTCGAGTACGTGATCCGATCGCTCTTCGATCTGTCCAACAACAACGCGTCCGGGCTCCAGGTGAGCTACGGCGATTTCATCGACGCCGCGCTGCCGGATTGCAAGACAGGTGGGTGCGATTTCTTCGTCAACGACGCGACGACGTCCTTCGCCTCGCGCATGCGCGGCTACTTCAACGTCACGGCCGACCTCGTGAACAAGCCCATCCACTTCGGGGTGTACACGGACGACGCCGTCAGTCTCACGGTGTACGACAAGGCACTCAATGCATATCCCGTCGTCGTCCGCCCCCCCGAGTTCGGCGCGGCGACATGGCGCGTGACGAACGAGGTCAACTTCTCGACCCCGGGGCTCTACCCGATCGAGATTCTCTACACCCAGCTCAAGGAGCACGCCGCGCTCGAGATCTCGTATTTCGTAGGGGACTTCGAGGACTTCGAGCGAGCGGCCAACGCGCCGCCCGTCGTCAAGCTCAACGACGAGGGATTCACGCTTTTCCCGGCGACCTCGTTTTTCCAGACGCTGAAGGGCAACCCCTCGAACCCGGATCTCGGCGCCTGCAAGCAATGCGAGCGGCAGTTCGTCAACCAGGCCGGCAACAACGGCTGCGACGCCGGGCAGTACTGCAATGACGCGGCGCTCTGCGCGCCTTGCGACACGGACAAAGCCTGCGGGTCGAGCTGCTCGCCTTGCGGCGGCGAAACCCCATTCTGCGTGGACCTGAACGGCGCCGTCCAGTGCGGCGGTTGCCGCACGGACGCTGATTGCCAGAGTGGCGACACCTGCGATCCGAGCACGAAGACCTGCGAGGAATCGTCTTCGCCCGCGGGCTCGGGTGGAGCCGGCGGAAGCGGCGGCGGTGGCGGCGGCGGTGGCATCGGTGGCGGTGGCACCGGCGGCGGCGGTATCGGCGGCGGCGGCACCGACGGCCTCGAAGGCGGTTGTGCTTGTCGGGCCGAATCGAGCTCATCGAACCCCGGAGCCGCGGGCATTCTGGGTCTCGCGAGCGCGGCGATGGCTTATGCCCGGTCGCGACGGCGCGTGTCCAAATCCTCGCGCCGTTGACGTTCACGGTCCCACCACAGGCACGTAGCGCCGAGCCACCTCCCAGGACCTCGGCGCCCCCTCCCCCGGCATAATTCTTCTTCGCTTGCTTCAAGCGGACCCGGCGTGTGGCGGCGGGCAACATGTAGCGGGCCGGCAACATCCCTGATCCACGTGTCCTCTGCCGCCGGGAGGCGCGCCGCGCCGAAGGCTCGCGCCTTCCTCGCCAAGCCACGAAAACACCTCGTGGCATCGACATTGCTTTTCCCGTCCGCATGACGACCACGCTTCGCCTCTCGACGTCCCTCGCTTCAGCGCTCCTCGTGACCTCGATGGCTTTCCATGCGTCCGCCGCGGAGCCGCGTGAGCACTCGTTGTCGGCGACCATCGGCCTCACGCCCCTTTACTTCGGCGAGGCGGTGGGTTTTACGGACGGAGGGGGCGATTACTTCGCCTCCGCCAACGAGCCTCTGCTCTTCGGGCTCTCGGCCGATTACATGCGCAGCTACGGCCTCGTTCGCGTGGGCGTCGGACTGCGATACGAAAGCGTCCAGGACACGAACACCCACTGGTACAGGGACTGGCAGACATTCTCACACGAGCTCGGAATCTCCGGGCTCCTTTCGCTCGGCGGCACGACCCGCAGTGGCGTGGACATCGCCGCGACGCTCGGCCTCGGGATCGGCCACTCCTGGATACCAAACTTCGATTTGTACCCCCCGAGCTGGGGCGGAACCGGCGAGCTGCTCGTCTCGGTCGCCATTCCGGTCACCCGGGCCTCCGACTTCTTCCTGCGCAGCGGCATGAGCGTGGCCTTTTACATCGGCAACATGACCCAGGAGGGGGAGTATCCTCGTCCCGACGCCGTTCTCCGCCGCGCCTACTTCCCCTTCGAGCTGGGCTTCCGCAGACGCTTTTGACCGCTCCGCAGTCACGGCACGCTGTCATGCCCGCGTGACACTGTCGCGGCCTCGTAACACGCTTGCGGCTCTTTTCGCGGCTTTTCCCGCCGAATTTCCTGGCAAGCTTCTTGCGATTGCGCTCGACGCGACGACACGATGCGCTATTACGTGACCATCCAGAGCGGGGAAGAGAAGGGGCCGTACGAGGAAAACGAGGTGCGCGCCTGGCTCGCCGCAGGCACCATGCCGAGGACCGCGCCGACCCGCGCCGAGCAGGAAGCCCTCGCCCGTCCCGCCTGGGAAGTTTTTCCGGGCGTGGCGCCCGGGGAGCTTCTGGCTCGGGTTTCTCTTCGCCGGGTTCTGCAACATCGCGGCCGTTCTTTACTTGCTTTTCGGGACGGACACCGCCCCCGAGACCCGTCGCGGGGTCAAATGGGGGCTGTTCGTCGGTTGCGTGGTCCTTCCGATCATCGGCGTCTTCCTCTGGTCGATCAAGCTCATCGCGACCGGCGAGCCCTGATCGCGCGCGTCGACCGTGTGGCGGCGGGCAACATGTAGCGGGCCGGCAACATCCCTGATCCGCGTGTCCTGCGCGGCCGAAAGGCGCGCTCGCGCCGAAACCACGCGCCTTCCTCGTGAGCCGCGAAAAACCTCGTGGCATCGACATTGCTTTCCCCGTCCGCATGACGATCATGCTTCGCTTCTCGACGTCCCTCGCTTCTGCGCTCCTCGTGACTTCGATGGCTCTCCATGCGTCTGCCACGGACCCGCCCGCGCCCGCCAGCGACGCGGAGCCGCGCAAGCACTCCTTGTCGGTGACCGCCGGCCTGACGCCCCTTTATTTCGGTAGTGGCATAAGTTATGACGATCGAGGGGCCGAGTACGAGAACGAGGTCTACGCCTACAAACCGCTGCTCGCCGGGCTCTCAGTCGATTACATGCGCAGCTTCGGCCTCGTACGCGCGGGCGTCGGACTGCGCTACATGTACACCCAGGACAACGGGCATACCTTCGCAAACGAGCTCGGGATCACCGGGCTCTTTTCGCTCGGCGGCACGACCAAGAGCGGCGTGGACATCGCCGCGACGCTCGGCTTCGGAATCGGTCACACCTGGGTACGGCGCTACAATTCCCCGGGCTGGGGTGGGACCGGCGAGCTGCTCCTCTCGGTCGCCATTCCGGTCTCCGAGACTTCCGACTTCTTCCTGCGCAGCGGCCTGAGCATGGCCTATTTCACCGGCAACGCGCCCGAGGTCCCGGAGGGGTACTGGCCTCCGCACGAACCCTACCTCATCCGCGCCTACATCCCCTTCGAGCTGGGGTTCCGCAGACGCTTTTGACCGCTCCGCAGGTCTGCTACCCTGCCGGTCCCTCTCATCGACATCCTGAGCGCATGACGCCCGTCATCCGGTTTTACAGCATCCAAGACGCCTACGGCGAGTTTTCCAACTTCGCGCCATACCCCATCCTCCTGGACAAGAAACGCTGGCCGACGTCGGAGCACTATTTTCAGGCCCAGAAGTTTCTCGACGCCAACGTGCAGGAACGCATTCGCAGCGCATCCACGCCGCTGCTGGCCGCGCGCCTTGGGCGTGACCGAAAACAACGCCTTCGCGCCGATTGGGAATCGGTGAAGGTTTCCGTGATGCGCCGCGCCGTGGAAGCGAAGTTTCGACAACATGACGACTTGGCCGTGCTTCTCCTCTCCACCGCCGACGCTCGCATCGTCGAACACACCGACGCCGACGCATTCTGGGGAGATGCAGGCGATGGCTCGGGGAGGAACATGCTTGGGCGTATCCTCATGGACATTCGTACGATTTTGCAGACAGAACGGCGGAAGTAAGCCGCCGCTCCGAAAACTTTTGTTATTTGTTGTGGTGGTAAATTCCGGTTTTTGATCGACATCGCCCTTGACTTCGCGAATCTGTTTGGGCCCACTAGCCGTGTACGCCTGCCCGCTTGGCGACGCTCGTCCGGAAAGACCCCTCACAGAAGGAACACAGGATGAAGCGACCACCGACCCATCCATTCGCTCCTGCTCGTGCCGCAGCGCTCGCGCTCCTCGTCGTGCTCACCGGCTGCTCCAGCCGCGAGAACACGGGCACCTCCTCGGGATCGACGACCCCGCCTCCGTCGAACGGCGGCAACGACCCGCCGCCGCCCGTCGTCGAGGGTGCCAATTGCGATAACGGCGCGTTCGAGGTCCGCTCCATCGGGATGACCGAGCTCGAAGGCGAGACGTACAAGGTCATCCTCGCCACGCCGTGTGAATACGTCCTCTCCCACGTCCAGGGAAAGAAGAACTTTCCCGTCGAGGAGCGCGAGACGTACTACGTGGCCGACAGCCATTTCGAGCTCCCGTACATCCCTGGCGTCATGGACAACGTCGCCTATACGCCCGGCGAAAAGAACAAGGGATGGGCGAACGGCATGGATGTCGAGGCCGAGGTGCAGAAGCTCGGCGCGCTTCCCGTCCTTTATCATGTCATTCCTGGGTACGAATACGGCTACTTCACCAGGTACGACGACGGCCTCGGCGACATCTTCGGCGCTTTCCGGCCCACCTGGCGGTTCATCAAGAACGGCGGCGACGTGAATCTGCTTTTCTTCGCGCCCCCCGACACCGAGTGGCCGCGTCACCGCGGTGGATGGAATCCGAGGGAGATCAACCAGGAGATCGGCTTCGGTTTTCTCGTCGACACCGACGGCAAGGTCTACATCCCGAAGGGCGTACCGCTCGGACGACAGGAATGGAACGACGAGCTGCGCTGCGTCGTCATCAACAAGGCGAAGCAGCCGGTGCCGGTGACGCGCACCCAGTTCCCCGGCGACGAGTCCTATTACATGGCCGAGACCTTCATGCCGGGATACGCGAGCATCAGCTCGCCCGGCCACCTCTACTGGGGCCACAAGGGCAAACCCATGATCGATGTCGCCAAGTGGGATGGCACCTTGCCCGGCAACTTCGACAAACCCTTCACCGCGGGCTGCAGCCCCGACGGCTACAACGCCGGCCATGCCGAGGGCTTCACCTGGCCGGAGCTCCGCGAGAAGATGCGCGACGAATACCTGGCCGGCAACATTGACGCGATCCCCAAGGAAAACCTCTATCGCATCAAGGTCTACCGGAAGGACGATCCGAACGGCGCCGTCGAGCTCCAGGGCGAGCTCTTCTACGAATGGGACGGCGACGAGTGGCTCCCTCGCGCCACGGGCGAAAAGCTCATCACGATCGACGAGGCCCGGTCGACGTACCGGATCAGCGGGCACCTCGGCGACGGCCAGCGCGCATTCATCGTGATCGAGGATCTCTGAAACGAGAAGAGGACCGCCTCCCAAAGGAAACGCCACTATGATGAAGCTCTCTCGGCTGTTCGTGCACGCTGCTTTCGGGATCCTCGCCTGCGCCTGCGGAAGCGCGCGCGACGACGACGGTGGTGGCCAAGGGGGCACCGGCGGGAACGGCGGGAGCGGCGGGACGTCGACGACGAGCGCAGGCCCCGGCGGCGGCGGCGGAGGCCTGGGCACGCACCCCACGGAGCCGAGCACGCCCACGCGGGGCGGGACCATGACCTTCAAAAATGTCGGCGCGCCCGGGTGGTGGCCGCGCCGCATCGATCGCGACGCGGGCGATCCGGCCTGTACCTACAAGGACGGGACGGATACCTGGGGCGGGCATTGCTGCATGAAGGAGCAGCACACGACGAGCACCACGCTCGCGCCTTTCGACGAGGAGATGACCCTCATCATGAAGGCCATCCGCCTGAAGCAGCTCGCCGTCTACCAGCCTTCCGAAAGCGCGTCTTCCTGGTCGATGATCTCGTCCTGGGACGCGCAGAGCGGCCAGGGATCGAATCTCGTCGTCACCGAAGGGCAGATGACGTCCGCCGACTTCACGGGCGACCTCACGAAAAAGGATTGCGTCAACTACTTCATGCAGGAAGCGCAATTCCCGTGTGGCGACGGGAAGGACTATTACTGCCCGAACGACCCGGGCATCAACCACCTCGGCTGGTCGGGCTCGAAGCTCATCGTCTTCCTCGGGTCGATGACGTTCGACGACGCGGGCGTGACGAAGTGCGACGGCGACGGGCAAGGCCACGCGGGCCCGTGGGTCGCGTTCGTCGCGTCCGAGCTGATTCGCGACGGCGGCCGCAAGTGGAACGGGCTCTGCAATTGCTACTCGAAAACGGGCACGGTCGGCGACGGCTGCGGTGAGATCAACGTCTTCGAAGTCGTGCTCGACAACAATCAATACAGCAACCGAGAATTCATGAGCACCGGCGTCCGCTCGTACCAGGCGGGTCATGTCGGCGGCAACGTCTGCGGGGAGGGCTGCGACCGCGACGCCTTCGCCGACGATGTCGAGGTCGTCGACGCCTGCGCGAAGAAGGCCTACACGAGCGGCCCCGAGATCGAAGTCGGCGGCGGCGCGGACGGCTGCCCCGTGTGGCGCCGTCCCATCGGCGATCGGTATTTCATGATCCTGCTCGACGAAAAGCAGCGGGAGATTCAGGTCGCCGTCATCCACCCCGAAAAGATTCCCGCGGAAGCCGCCGGGATGCTCCCCTTGCTTCCCGGCGCCCTGTCCCGTGACACGATCGATGCGCTTCTCTCGATGCGTTTGCCCGAGTGATCGAACCCCACGCGGAGGCGACCCTGTCCATGATTCATGACGCAAGAACTCGATGGCTTTCGGGCGCGGCAGCGATGGCGGCGCTCGTTTTTGCGGCCTCGTGCGGCTCGAGCGAGCCGTCCCCGGGCTCGGGCTCGGGCTCGGGCGCGGGCTCGGGCTCGGGCAGCGGCGGTGCCGGCGGGTCGATGGCCGAAAGCTCGAGCTCCAGCTCGACCGGCGGCGGGCCGCCGATCAACCCTTCCACCGGCTGCAAGCGCGGCGTCGCCTATGGTTACCATTCGAAGGCGGACATGCAGGCGCTCTCGCCGGGGGTATCGTGGTGGTACAACTGGACGCACGTGCCGGACGAGGGCGTGAAGCCGGACGCATACAAGACGCTCGGCGTCGAGTACGTGCCGATGGTATGGGGCGGCGGCGGCCTCGACAGCATGCGCGCCGCGCAGATCGCCAGCGAGATCCCCGACGAGACGAGCTTTTTGCTCGGCTTCAACGAGCCGAATTTCGGCGAGCAGGCCAATCTGTCGGCGACCGAAGCCGCGGCGCTCTGGCCCCACGTGGAGGCGGTCGCCGACGCGCGCGGCCTCGCGCTGGTATCGCCCGCCGTGAACTTCTGCGGCGGAGCGTGCCAGGAGACGGATCCCTTCAAGTACCTCGACGAATTCTTCGCCGCCTGCGAGGGGTGCCGCGTCGATTACATCGGCATCCACATCTACACGGCCTGCCAGGGCGACGGGACCAACAAGGCCCGGTGGCTCATCAACCACATCGAAACCTACAAAACGCGGTTCGACAAGCCGATCTGGCTGACCGAGTTCGCCTGCGACAATGCAGGCTCGCTCGCCGAGCAAAAAGACTTCATGATCGACGCGCTCGAGTATCTGGAGAACGAGCCGCGCATTGCGCGGTACGCGTGGTTCTCGGGTCGCGCAAACAACGTGGCGAACGCGAACCTGCTCGGAGAAGACGGCGTGCTGACCGAACTCGGCCAAGCGTACGTCGAGGCACCACAAAAACCCTGCGAGTGATGGGCCCGCTGGCGTTTCGCCATCGGGCTCCTATCCTTCGCGCATGGTTCCTCTTTCCGTTCTCGACCTCTCGCCCATCGTGCAGGGCGGCAGCGCGTCCCAGGCCCTCCACAACACGCTGGACCTCGCTCGGCACGTGGAGCGCTGGGGGTATCGACGCTTCTGGCTGGCCGAGCACCACAACATGCCGGGCATCGCCAGCGCGGCGACCGCGGTCGTGATGGGCCACGTGGCCTCGGGCACCTCGACCATCCGGGTCGGCGCGGGCGGCATCATGCTGCCGAACCATGCGCCGCTGGTGATCGCCGAGCAGTTCGGCACGCTCGAAGCGCTTTACCCCGGCCGCATCGAGCTCGGCCTCGGCCGGGCGCCGGGCACGGACCAGGTTACCGCGCACGCGCTCCGGCGCAGCCTCGAAAGCGACGCCGATGCCTTCCCGCAGGACGTCGTGGAGCTGATGGCCTATTTTCGAGAGCCCGAGCCGGGGCAAAGGGTGCGAGCCATCCCGGGAATGGGGCTCCACGTGCCGATCTGGATCCTCGGTTCGAGCCTCTTCGGCGCGCAGCTCGCGGCCGCGCTCGGCCTGCCCTATGCGTTCGCCTCCCATTTCGCGCCGGCCGCCATGACGCAGGCCATCCAGGTGTATCGCAGCCGATTCAAGCCCTCGGCGCAGCTCGACCGGCCTTACGTCATGCTGGGCCTGAACGTCTTCGCCGCCCCCACCGACGAGGAGGCGCGCTTCTTGATGACCTCGCTCCAGCAATCGTTCCTCCAGTTGCGAACCGGCAACCCGGGCCCGCTGCCGCCGCCGATCGAACATTTCGATCGGCGGTTGTCCCCTGCGGAGCGCATGATGCTCGATCAGGCCTTGTCGTGCTCGGTCGTGGGTTCGCCGGAAGCAGTTCGTGAGGGGCTGCGCGCATTCGTGGACCGGACCGGGGCGGACGAGCTCATGGTGACGTCGCACGTGTACGATCACGCGGCGCGGCTGCGTTCGTTCGAGATTGCGGCAAACGCGCGGGATGAGCTCGCCCGCGCGAACGTATGAATCGAGCGGCGCCGAAACGCGCGCGGCGAACGCTCAGAAGGGATCATCCCCCGAGGGAAAGTTATCGAAATCGATCTCTCCTCGATCCGGAGGGCGCTTGTACACGTGCGACTCCTTCGTCCGCTCTCCGGTCCACGGTGACAGGATGCCTTCTCGCAGCAGCGCCTCGAAGCGCTCGGGCCGGCAGAACATCCAGTTCGGCTCGCCGCCATTGCACCCGCTGTGAAACGGCCCGCAGAAACGCTCTCCTTGGCCTTCTTTTTCGAGGAGCGCATTGGCCGCTGCGCATAGCATCTCGCACAGCCGATCGCGTGCCTCGGCCTCATCGGTCTCGGGGCGGTCGAGATCTTTTCTCGCAGCAGCGACAATCTTCCGCTTCGGGATCTTCCCGCGGACGTGAACAACGCCCTCGAGCAGCCCGACCATCTCGTCCACGCCGACCTTCGGGTCGTCGTCCCACCACATCTCCGGGAAGCAAACCTGCTCACGCAAGAATCGCTCGACGAGGTGCTCGTGCGGATCCCAGAACGGCGCGCCCTCGGCGACGAGGGACGCGAGCACCTCGCGCACGTGAGCTTCCGGATCCGCGGGCAAACCTTCGACCCCTGCGCGCCGGAACCTCGCGAGCACCGCGCGAACTCGCTCGACATCCTCCGGCGTGGGCTCGATCTCCCGGACGAGCGTGGCCACCTTGCAGGCAACGCCGCCTCGCTCGCCGGGCTGCACGTCCGCGAGCACCTTGCCTCCGTGCCCTTCGTTGATGAGCCGCCGTACGCCCGCCGTGATGCGCGTCGCGGGCACGATGTAGCTTGGCACGCCGGCACCGAGGAGCTCGACCTCCTGCGGCCCGATCTGTTTTCCGAGGATGACGACGTGGATGGGCATCGATGCGGGCCCCACTATGCCATGACGCCCGGCGCTTCGCTCGTGAAAGCACGTACGGCGTCGAACCCGCGCGCGGCGAAACGAGGCGCGTAATCGCGCTCCAGCGCTCGCTTCACGATCTGGCCGTACCGAGCCGGCGGCATGAGCCCCCAGGCGCGATCCTCCGCGGCGATCGCATCCCTTCCGCTTGCGCTGGGCGGCGCGTAGCTCCGCTTCAGGCGCCCGAACATCGCCGGGAGCTCGGCATCCACGAGGCGCCGCACATCGTCGGCAAACGGCAATTCGAGGAAGTGGTCGAGCAGGCTCCAGCCGAAATCCCGGTGCCGAACCTCGTCACGTAACACGCGGTCGAGCGTGCGTCGCGCTTGCGGGACGGTACACCCTTCGCGCAGCACTTTGAACAGCGGCACTGCCACCGTTTCGCCCAGGCAAAACACCTCGACCCCCGCGCGCGCCGCGGCCAGGTGAAGGGGCTCCGATGGATTGCGACGCAGCCCGAGCGTCTCCTGGGCGAGGATGGGCATCTCCTTTCCGCCGGCCGCTCGGTATGTCGCGTGGCTCATGCGGGCGTGGGCCAGCTCGTCCTTGACGATACGCAGACCGTCGTGAATGAGGTCGGGCGAGACGCCGAGCTGGATGAGCCAGAGCGTCAGGTGCTGGGTGATCGCGGCGGAGCGGTATTCGGCGTGCACGCGGCGGAGCCATTCGGCGCGGACCGCTTCGCTCGCGGCGGCGCGAGGAGCGCGTTTCGGAGAGGGCGAGGGCATGGCGGGTTCAGGGGCCCTCGGGCAGGCATACCTTGACGGTCATGCCGCAAGCGTCGCAAGGTTGGTTGTGGCAGGGATTGATGATTGCCTCCTGGCAAGTTCCGCCATCGGCACAAGTGAAGCCGACGCAGTCCAGCTCGGCAAAGCAGCCTGCCTGCGGGAGGGCAGGCATCCCGCAGCCCGGAACGAGCCAGCGGCAGTTCTCTGCCGCGTCGCACTCCGCCTCGGTCGCGAGGGCCTGGCAAGTGTCCGAGGGATTGTCGGGCGGGACCGGGGGATTGCATGAAATCCCCGCATCGATGACCCAGGCCGCATCCTTACACGTGGCCAATGCGGGTTGAGGACCGCAGCCGATGTCGAACTCGTAGTTGCACGTGATCTGGTCGCTGCAAGGCTCTCCCTGCGTCGGCATTTCAGCAGGGCACGGTTGCGGGACCGGAGGATTGCATGAAATCCCCGCATCGACGACCCAGGCGTCATCCTTGCACGTGGCCGTTAGGGGTTGAGGACCGCAGCCGACATCGAACTCGTAGTTGCACGTGAGGTCACCACTGCAAGCCTCTCCCTGGTTCGGCTTTTCGGGAGGACATGAAGGCTCCTCGGTGGCGGGCGGGTTCGACGTGACGGTGCTGAAACACCCAGGCAGGAGCGCGACGGTCGCCGCCTGGGCAAAGGTGACGACGAAGGGCTTTCGTCGAGGCTTCTGCTTTCGGGGAAGAGGCATGGTGGTCGTCTCCGGTGATGGCTCAGAACGGCGCAACGGGGCGCGATGGTGCACGGCGAGCGGGCTCGAAGGCACGAGCCATGCAACAACCGTGCACCCAGGGATCACGCCACCGTATACGAACCCTGATCCTCCGAGAAGACGTCACCCGCGAGCGGGTCGAGAAACCTTCTCCGTCAGTAATGATCGCCCTTCTTCGTGACGCCGAAGGGGATGAGCTGCGAGGGTTGACCATTGATCGTCGTCCCCCCGGCCTGGATCATCCGCGCCAGCTCGAGGAAATCGGCCGGGAAGTTCAGCTTAGGCTTGGTGAGCGCATCGAGCGCCGCCGTTTGCTCCGGCGTGAGCTTCACGTCGAGCGCCTTCAGGTTGTCGTCGAGTTGCGAAAGCGTGCGCGCCCCGATGATCGTGGACGACACCCCCGGGCGCGCCTGCACCCAGGCGAGGGCGACGCGCGCGACGGTGGTGTCGAGCTCCTTGGCGATTCGTTCGAGCTCGTCGATCACCACATAGCTCTGCTCGTCCAGGTAGTTCGCGGCCCAGGGCCGCACCTCCGGCTTGAGGCCGTTTTTCCGCGTGTACTTGCCGCTCAGGACCCCGCTCCTCAACGGCGACCACGGCGTCACCCCCAATCCAAGCTCCTCGGCCATGGGCATGAGCTCCCCTTCGACCGTCCGCTCGACGAGCGAGTATTCGATCTGCAGCCCGATGAACGGCGCCCATCCGCGGAAATGGGCGATGAGCTGCGCCTGGGCCACCTTCCACGCGGGCGTGTCGGACACGCCGATGTAGCGGACCTTCCCCGCCCGGACGAGATCGTGGAGCGCCGCCATGGTCTCCTCGATCGGCGTGAACTTGTCCCAGTTGTGCAGCCAATAAAGATCGATGTAGTCGGTGCGCAGCCGGCGGAGCGACTGCTCGCAGGCGGCGAGGATCGACTTCCGGTTCGATCCGCCGCCGTTGGGATCCCCGACGTACAGATTCCCGCTGAACTTGGTGGCGATCACCAGTCGGTCCCGCTTCTGCGGATCGTGGCCGAGGTGATCACCGATGATCTTCTCCGAATGCCCCTTCGTGTAAAGGTTCGCCGTGTCGATGAAGTTTCCCCCGAGCTCGATGTAGCGGTCGAGGATGGCTTCGGAGTCCTTGACACTGCTCCCCCAGCCGAGGTCTTCTCCGAACGTCATGGCGCCGAGGCAAAAAGGGCTCACCCGCAGACCGGAGCGACCCAGCGTGACATAATGATCGAGCGGCATCGCATCTCCTCCCGGACTAGTTCCGTGTCTGAACAGTTCCACTTCCGAACAGTTCAAGATTGAACTACCCTAACGCCGCCCGCCCCGTTGTCAAGCGCAAGCAGGAAGAACATGGGAAAACCTTCACCCTGGGAGCTCTGGACGCTCAACTTCGAGCTGAGCATAGGGATCATGGCCGAGGTGGAGCCCGAGGTGCGCGAGCAAGGGCTCGAGATGAAGGAGCTCTTCCTGCTTGGGAAGCTCGACGACCACCCTTACCCGGCCGACCTCGCGCGCGCGCTGATGATGCCCAAGCCGACGATCACCTTCATGGTGAAGCGGCTGGAGGCGGTCGGCTTCGTCAAGCGCCAGACGGAGGCGGGCGACCTGCGGCGGTTTCGCTTGACGCTCACCCCCTCGGGGCGCAAGGCGATGGAAGCGGCCCGCACGATCCTCGACGAAGCCTTCGGGCGAAGGCTCGCGCGGCTCTCGACGAACGAACGGGCCGAGCTCGCGCGGATCCTCGTGCTGCTTTCTGATTCCCGGGTACCGGGCTAACAACCGCTCCTACAACCGCCATCTCAGCATCACGCGCGCGGCCCCAAAAACGAGCGCCTCACGGTGACCGCAGAAGGCCCTTCCGAAGTTTGCATGTGCGCAGGAGTGGTGTCTAATCACCCTCGTCGCGCAGCCCCCCCTTCGAGCACGAGCCCCCCAATGCACGCGTCATCCCGTTTCCTCAAGTCTTTCCTCGCGTCATGCCTGTTTGTCCTCGGGTGTGCGCATCCCCCGCCCCCTCCCCCTCCAGCGCCTCAGGAGCCCGTGGAGTTCGCGGCCGAAGTCGAGCAGGCGGAGAAGCTCGGTGAAATCCTCCATGCCGTGGACGATGCCTCGGCGGTGGGCACCGACGTGCTCCTCGAGGCGGGCGTCCTTCCCAAAGACGAGCGCGTGCGCGGTTGGGTCACCCGGCAGGAGGGCGACGGGTTCCGGGTAGAATTCCTCGGCGAGCTCCCCGAAGGGCTCCGGGTTCTCCACGTGGTGAACCTCGGCAAGGACGTGAGAAAGCAGCCGCGATTCGAGTCCCTGGAACCTCCGCGTCCGCCCGATGCGACGAGCCTGGCCATGTTCCAGGCCCGCCGGACCGCGGCGCGCTCGACCTTTCGTGCATGCTCGAAGCGGTACAATACGGTGGTGCTGCCGGGCGAGCTCCTTGGAAAAACCGGCTGGCTCGTCTACCTCCTGGCCGCGACGATGGACCCCGCGGAGCGGGTGATTGGTGGCCATCATCGCGTGCTCGTCTCGGAGGATGGAACCCAGGTACGCGAAAGCTTCGCGCTCTCCCAGGAGTGCATGACCGCGCGGGTGGAGGGCGGGGGCGACAAACGCTTGGCGGGCATCGTCGTCAATCACCTCGCCACACCCGCCCCCACGGAGGCACATGTTTTCGTGAGCCTGCTCTACCGATTGCCCCTCCTCGTCAAAACGACGCGGGGGCTCTGGAGCGTGGAGGGAACGCGCATCACGTACGTCAAAATCGCAGAGTAGGCGTCCAGAACCGGCGCCATGGTCGGAGGGGTCTCCTCAAGGGGCTTCGCTCGGGCCCTCCTCCACCGTATGCGTGTGGCAATTGCTGCACGAGAACCCGTTCGGGGCGGTCTCGTGGTCGAATTTGGCGACCTCGAGCAGGTCGGCCATCCGCGTCATGACCTCGTCGAACATGAACTGGCTCCACCGCGCTTTCTCCGGATCCTTGACGTATTCGAGAAACGCCTCCTCGGTGGCGGGCAATGCTTCGATTTGCGGGCTCGGCATCGTGTAGGTGCCATCGATTGCGCCATTGCCGTGGCAGGTCGTGCAGTCCATGGTCTCGAACTTGGGGTCGAACGCGACGAAGACCTTCTTCATCTCGGGCATGACGACGTCGTTCATGAAGACCACGCGCTGCTCGAAGCTCATGTCCTCGTATGCGATCGGCGGCGCGGCGGAGTCTCCGTCCTCACCACCGCACGCGGCGACGAACAGACACACGGCCATCGAGATGCGCTTCATGTTCATGTCTCTTCTCCCTCGATCGGGCGTGGAGCCCTGACCCTGCCTTCACGACGAACGAGGGGTCGCGAGATCGACACGGCGGCCGACTTTTTTTCTGCGGCTCTCCAAGTGCTTGAAATAATTGCGCTCTACCCGTGCCCTGTCAGCCGCGCCCCATCGCGAACGCGATGCCGCTCTGCAGTGTGCCGCGCACCACGAGCCCTTCGAGCCCCAGTCCCAGGTCGACGAGAGCCCGCGCCACCTGCGGCCGGATGCCCGTGAGCACCACCTGCGCGCCGAGGAGCCTGACCGCCCGCGCGGCCTCGACGAGCGCATTGGCCACCGCACGATCGGCCACCGAGACCCCGGTCACGTCGAGAATGGCGATGGCGGCGCTCCGCTCGGTGACGCCTTTCAGCAGCGTCTCCAGCACCTGCTTCGCCCTCGCCTCGTCCACCGTGCCGATGAGCGGCATCACCACCGCGCGATCGCTGATGGGAATGAGCGGCGTCGACATCTCGGCGAGCGCGAGCGCCTGCATGCGGATGATCTCCTCCTGCAGCCGCTGCCGCTCCTCCTCCACGCGCTTCATGGACCGGAGATCACGCGTGATCGTGGCCAGCCCGATCGCCTCGTCTTTCGCGTTCTTGGCGAGAAAGAGCGAATAGTGAACGGGGATCTTCGCGCCCGTCATCATGTGGCGAAAGCTGAACTCCCCTTCCCATCGGCCGCTGCGCATCACTTCGGGCAGGATCGTCTCGTAGACGTAGGGGAGATCCGCGGGATCGAAATAATTCGAGACCAGCGTGCGCTGCGCCTCTTCGATGCTCCCGAGCCCGACCATGTTCCGGCCGGCCTCGTTGACGTAGTAGGCATGGCCCTCCATGTCGGCGATTCCGATGAAATCGGAGCTGCTGTCGATGAGCTGGAACAGCGATTCCCGCACGTCCCTGCTATCGATATTCCACACGCACGCCTTTCGTAATGCGTCGATCGTCCGTTGCTGCTCGGCGACCTGCCGCTCCAGCTCCGCAATGCGCTGTCGCGACGGGTCACCGCCGGACGCGTGGGATCCGTCGGAGGCGCCATCAAGGGAGGACATACGCCCAAAAGTACTGACGATTCCGTCCAAGCGCAACCTCATCGTCGTGACTGAAACGCTCGCGACCGACGGGGCCGTGCGGCATACTACCTATTTCGTCCTGAACTGCGCCAGGTTTATGGCGATCCGCACGGGAGACGCTCGCCAGGAAAAAATTCCCACTGCATTAAATGGCGCGTTGGCCGAGCTCATGTGCGAGAAGATACTCGGTTATGTGAAAGTGTAGAATACAGGGTGCAAACCTGCTGCTTTCTCGAAAGCCTGAATGGAGGCTCCAATTTCGGGAGCCCTCGAAATCCCCCTCGCTGACCTCGGAAAAACGGACCGCTCGGGGGCGCGGCGCCTTGCCCCGAGGAACCACCAATGTGCGATGACGCACATCACAAACGCGCACCACGGACTGCACGCGCACGGGCAGAACAGGGCGTTTGCAGGGCCTGGACGAGCTGGAGCGCGAGGGAGATCGCTACGCGCGCGAACGCGGGCTCCCCCACACCATGCCGCGCCTGACGTACCGGGGAGCAACTCTCGAGTCAGCACAGGTGAGCAAAAAAAATCAAGGGCGCAGCAAAAATCGGCGCTGCTCCATGTACCCGCGCGGCTTCAAGGTGTGGTACATGGATGACGAGTTATGCACGGTCGCATCAGTAACTTACTTCGGATTTTGCTCTCGCTCTCGGTGGTGGGGCTCGCAGCGGGCTGCGAAGTGGGAGGTGAGTTCCCCGTCGGGGAAGACGCCGGCACCAGCAGCAGCAGCAGCGGCACCGGCGGGAGTGACCCTGGGCCCTGCGGGATCGACTGCTCGCAGATCGAGACTCCCCAGTGCGCGATCGCGGTGTGCAACACCGGACAGGTGATCGGCCCGCTGAACACCTGCATCGTGATCCCCGCGCCAAAGGGAACCGCCTGCGATGACGGGAAGTTCTGCACCACGAACGACACCTGCGACGCGGGCACCTGCGTCGGCGGAAGCACGAACCACTGCGGGATCGTGCCTTCTCCCTGTTCGTCGGTCATTTGCTACGAGGACGCGAAGTCCTGCGATGTCACGCCGGTGAACGACGGCACCGCGTGCACACCGACGGACCTCTGCCAAAAGAAAGGCGTATGCAAGATCGGGGAGTGCATCGGCGAGCCCAGGGACTGCTCGTTCTCCCCGGAGAGCGAGTGCAACACGGTTGCGTGTGATCCGGCCACGGGCGAGTGCGTCGGAAAACCCGACTCCGCCAAGGACAACACCCCGTGCGTGCTCACGGGCGACCTTTGCAACGTCAACAGGCGATGCTCGGCCGGGCAATGCGTGGGCGGCGCGCCCATGGATTGCTCCGCGCTCGACGTCGGGTGCCAGCGCGGCGAGTGCAACCCCGCGAACGGCCTCTGCAACCCGAGGCCCGCGCCGGTCGGCACGGCCTGCACGGAGGGCATCGTCGAGTGCCAGGTCGGCACGTGCGACGTGAAAGGCGAGTGCCTCCCCTCGCTCGCGGCCGATGGCAGCGACTGCAACGACTACAACGCCTGCACCGCCGCGGACAAATGCATGGCTGGCAGTTGCGAGGCCGGCGATCCGGTCACGAGCTGCTCGACGTACCTCCACGACGGCTTCGAATCCTGCCAGAGCGGCTGGACCTTCGGCGGTGATTGGGAATGCGGCACGCCCGAGAACGTGGGTCCGCCTGCGGCCTACATCGGCACGAGCTGCATCGGCACGCAGATCGATGACCTGTACCACGTGAACCAGCTCTTCAGCAGCGCGGTCGCGGACTCGCCGCCGATCAACCTGGCCGGGGCCACCACCCCGATGCTGTCCTTCTGGGCGTGGGACCACACCGAAGGCGGCACCTTCGACGGTTGGAATCTGAAAATCAGCACCAACGGCGGGCAGAGCTTCACGCAGGTCACGACGGTCACCCCGGCCTACAACCTGAGCCTCGTCGGCCAACCCGCATGGGGCGGGAATCACTCGGCGAAAGGCTGGCAGAACTACTCCGCGGATCTGACCGCTTACGCCGGCCAGTCGGTCATCCTGCGCTTCGCCTTCCGCAGCGACGCCGCCACGGTTTTCCCGGGTGTATACATCGACGAAGTCGTCGTCGCCGAGCCGCTGCAGATTCCGCTTTACATCACCACGACCTCCCCGCTCACGGACGTGTACGCGGGGATGTCCTACTCGACGCAGATCACCAAAATCGGCGGCACGAGCGGCTCGGTGTGGACCCTCAAGGGAAGCGGTCAGAATGCGGACTGGCTGACGATCGATCCGACGACGGGCGTGCTCTATGGCACGCCTTCGGCGGCGGAGGCAGGGCCGGTGACAGTCACCGTGCACGTCGAGGAGCCATCGTTGCCCTCGAATTACGCGGAAAAGACGTTCATCTTCACCGTCAAGCCAAACGCGTACTACACGAGCTTCGAGGGCACGTGCCCCGACGGCTGGACGCTGACCGGCGATTGGCAGTGCGGTGTCCCCACGAACGTGGGCCCCGAGGCCGCTTACGACGGGACGCAGTGCATCGCCACGCAAATCGCCGGTCCTTACAGCTCCTCCCAGACGTGGGCGGGGACGACCGCCACCTCCCCCGACATCGACCTCACCGGCGTGGCGAGCCCGAAGCTCACGTTCCGCATGTGGATCGATACCGAGGGTTCGCAGTATGATGGCGTCAACCTGAAGATCAGCACCGACGGCGGGATGAGCTACTCCGTCGTCAACAGCGTCTTGCCGGCATACCCGCTGACCATCGCCGGCCAGCCCGCGTGGGGTGGTCACCATGCCGGCCTCGGCTGGCAGCTCGTGCAAGCCGATCTCTCGGCCTACGCAGGTCAGATCGTACGCTTGCAATTCGGTTTCCAGAGTGATTCTTCCGGGAATTACCCCGGCGCTTACATCGACGATATCTTCATCGAGTGAGGAGCAGCCCATGAGCCGCACGACAAGGACCCATCGGCTTGTTATCATGTCACTCACCCTGGCCAGCCTCGCCGCCGCGTGGGGGGGCTGCGCCACGGGCAATGCCTCCGGAGACACCACGGCGAGCAGCTCGAGCTCGTCCTCCGGCGAGGGCGGCGCGGGAGGCCTCGGAGGGGGCGGCACGGGTGGCGTCGGAGGAATCGACTTCGACGCGGGGGGCGCGGGCGGCCAGGGCGGCGCCTGCGTCTCCACCAGCGCGGAAGCCCGCCGCATCCCGCTCGACATCATCTTCCTGATCGACCAATCGGGCAGCATGTCGGGCGCGAAGTGGAACGGCACGAAATCGGCCCTGACGACGTTCTTCAACGATCCGGCATCGCTCGGCATCGGCGCCGGCCTGGTCTACTTCCCGACCCAGGAGCCGTACGACTGCAACCCCACACACTACGCGCTCCTCGACGTGCCCATCGACGCGCTGCCGACGAATGCGTTTCCCTTGACGAACTCGATGCCGGCCGACGCGACGGGGATTGGTACCCCCACCTACGGCGCGCTCAAGGGGGCGCTCTCGGCGGCGGCCGCCTACCAGGACACGCACAAGACGCACAAGGTCGTCGTCGTTCTCGCGACTGACGGCGAGCCCCTCGGATGCGAGCCGAAGACGGTCGACGACATCGCGGACCTGGCCGAGAGCGCGCTCGACTACAACGGTGTTCGCACGTATGTCATCGGCGTGGCCGGCTCGCAGCTCACGACCCTCAACAAGATCGCGGCGGCGGGTGGGACGACGGCGGCCTACGACATCACGCAGGACATCAGCGAGTTCGCCGCGAAGATGGCCGAGATTCGCCAGGTGGCGCTCGGGTGCGATTTCGAGATCCCGGAAGCGCCGAACGGCATGGAGATCGAACCGAACCAGGTGAACTTCACCTATATGCCGAAAGGCGTGGGCATGCCGAAGCTCTTGCCCCGCGCCGACGATCTCGCCGACTGCAAAGACCTGCCCGGCTGGTACTACGACAGCAACGCCGGCCCCACGAAGATCATCCTCTGCCCTGCGTCCTGCACTACGGTGCAGGCCGACAGCAGCGCGAAGGTCAACGTACTCTTCGGCTGCAACTCGATCCTCAATTGAAGTAAACTCGCCCTTCTCGCGTCGTTGTTCGAGGGCGCGAAGTCAGCGCCGGTCGTTCTCGAGGTAAGCCTTAACCTTAACCCAAGAAGTGTAGGACGATATGCTTGGAAATCATCGCGTCTCTTTGGCCCTCGCGCTCGTGACCACCGTGGCCACCCTGGCCGTGGGTTGTGGTAGCGAGGGGGATAACGTGCGCCCCGACGGCACTGGCGGCTCCGGCGGCACCGGCGGGATGGGCGGGAGCTCCTCCTCCATGAGCTCCTCGAGCAGCGGCGGCGGCGGCGCCGGCGGAGGGGCGGTCTGCCCGACGCACGAGGGCCCGGTGTTCGCCGTCAAAGAGCTCTTCTTCGGCGAGGGCAACAGCGGGGAGTGGAAGACGTTCGGATTCAACCTCGACGACAAGGAGTCGACCGGGAATTCGACCGACGTGTGCAAGCCGAACGCGGGCGGCTCGGCGCAGACGGCATATCCCGACGGCGATCAGGGCATCGATAACTCGTTCGGGAAAAACCTCCTGCCCACGATCCTCCTCCTCTATCCGAACTGGGTGAATGACGTCAACACGGGCATCCAGAACGGCAACTTCACCGCGCTGGTGAAGTCGGAATGCATGCCTGCGACGGGTGACGCCCCCGTGCTCCTGAGCAAGCTCTTCGGCGGGACGACGCTCGGCGGGGCGCCCAAGTTCGACGGGACGGACAAGTGGCCGGTCGAGCCCGGGCTCCTCAGCGATCCCATGGATCCCCTGTCCTCGACGATCCTCTTCGAGAAGAGCTCGGTGACGGGCTCGATGTTCGACTCGGGCAAGGGCGTGACGGTCGTCCTCTCGGTCCCGGTGCGCACGGCGGACAAGAGCACGTCGATCAAGCTGACCTTGTATTCGGCGCACATGACCATGAAGCTCGCCGACGATCGGAAGAGCGCGACGGAAGGCATGATCGGCGGTGTGCTCAACACCGAGGAGTTCGTGGCGGAAATCAAGAAGGTCGGCGACCTGCTCGGCTTGTGCGGCAATCCGCTGTTCGATAACCTCGTGACCCAGGTCCGCCAGGCGTCGGACATCATGGCCGACGGCACGCAGGATCCGGAAAAGACGTGCGACGGCATTTCCATGGGCCTCGGGTTCGAGATGTACGAGGCGCAGCTCGGCGACGTCGGGCCGGCGAACGAGGTTGGGTCGGCCTGCCCGTGATGGCGAATCGGGGCGCCGAGGGCCACACGCCCCCGCGCCCCTGACCCTCCGCCGCGTTCATCTCTCCCGCCGCCGAAACACCACCGTATTGTCCTGACGAACACCCATTCCGACGAATTCCCATTCTTCCTTTTGGGATTCGATCGCCGCCCTCGCCTGGCTCTTCGCGCCGACCACGACCCACGTGGGGCGGAGCTCCACGAGCCGCGTCAGGAGAGCATCACGCCCCTCCCAGCGCAGGTATTTCAGGTGGTTCGACATCGCGTCGTTCCATAACGCGCCGAGAAAAGCGGAGTCGTCGGTGAACACGACGAGGCTGCCCGGACCGAGCTCGCGCTCGCGTTTTTGCGCGACATCCGGCGGCAGATGGTACCCGCCCGAGTATGCGCTCGCGCGCTCGGCAGGCGACATGCTCACCAGCGCCGACAGCTTGCCGGGCATGGGCTCGAGGCCGAAGAACCACACGTACCAGGCCCACGGGACGAGCGAGAGGACGAGCGCCGAGGCGACAGCGGCTTCGTGCAGGCGCGCGGACTTCGAGGCGCGCGCTGCGAGCCACACGATACACGCGACGGCGAGCGCGACGATGTGGACGTTGAAACGGGCAATGTTGAGGTTCGGGGTGAGACGGAGGAAAACGGCGCCGAGGGCCACGAGGACGAGCACGCGCTCGGCGCTGGCGTCGGGCTTCTTCGACAAACGCCCGCGAACGGCGGTGAACGCCGCGACGAGCGCCGCGATCGAGGCGAGCGGGACGACGACCCAGGGGACGGCATAACCATAATCACGCGCGATGATGTCCGCGACGCCGCCCGTGGGGTGGTGATACTTGATGCGCGCAATCGTCGCGAGCGGCGGCTCCGGGCTGAGCTGCGCGAGGGTCCCGACGCCGCGGAAATGAATGCCGAGCCGCGAGATGGCGTGATCGACCGGCCAGAGCGGATTGCCGAAGGCGAGCCAGTTACGGCCGAACGTGAGCGCAGCGATGCCCGTGAACGAGACCAAGCTCGAAACGAGGACGAGCGCCGTCGCGCGTGGACGCGCCTTCGCGTGGCGGCGCAGGAGATTCACGCCGGCGACGAGGGCCATGGGCGGCGCCCAGAAGAGCGAGGCGCTCTTCGAGGCGAACACGAGCGCGAGGCAGCCGGCGGTGATGACGGCGTCGCGCATGCGCGCCTCCGCCCGGGTCGCGAAATGGAGAGCGGCGAGCAAAAAAGCCCCAACGACGACATCGATCATCGACGTCCGGAGCTGGCTCGTCGTGGCGGGCATCAGCAGAAGGACCGCGGCCCAGCCCATGCAAGGGACGGGATCGGGGGCGAATCGGCGCGCGAGCAGGAAGACGCCCAGGGCGAGGGCTGGCGCTGCCAGGGTGTTGCCGATCTCGATGAAGGTTTTTCCGGTAAAAGCAACGAAGAAAAGCGCGAACGCCTCGGCGCCGCGGGGGTATCCATTCGTGGCTTGAACGACCAGGGTCCGCGGCAGGTCGACCATCTGGAAGCCGTGGTTCTGGAGGGCAAACCCGATCATCGGCTCGTGATAAAAAAAGCCGTCCCACGACTCGGAGGGTGCGAGGTACGTGATCCACGCGGATCCGACGATGGCGAATGCGGAGGCGAGCAGGCCCAGGACCACGGAGCTTTGCGCGCGCCATGCGAGCACGAGCGCGTCCCAGGGCAGCCGCGCGAGCGAGCTGCCGGCACGCGCGATTTCACGCACGAAAACGCGCGGCACGCGACCGCGAAGAGAGGCCGCGAAGGTCGCTCCCGACACGACGAAGGAAAGCAGCGCGAGCGCGCCGGGCGTCAATCGGTTCGTGTACCCGAGCGCGAAGACGGGGGCGATGATCAATCCGAAAAACACCGTGGAGGCGAGCAGGCCGAGCTCGGCGCGGCCTTCGGGTTCCGCGCGAAGCGCGATGCCGAGCGCCGCGAACGCGGCAAACGAGAGGAGCACGCAGAGGAGCAACGACGAGGCCACGGCAGGAGGGGGTTACACGAACGAACGCGCGGCGCCAAGCGCCGTGTCTGGGAGCCGACATAGGCGTGGAAATGGCGGCGCCCGGGGGCCCCTTGCGATCTCCCCTCCCCCGCGCGCGCACGGACCGCCCACGAGCGGCCGGGCCTTGACACGGCCGGTTCCGGTCACAAGTTGCACGGCCTGAATGAGCACCAAGGCCTCCCTTCACCTCGCCCGAGCCAGCAAAGCCGCGAAGCTTTTGAAGGAGGCGACGTCGCAAGAGGAAGCCGCGCTCCTGCTCGACGCGGGCCTCAGCGAGCTGAACGCGGCCCTCGCAGCGGCGCCAAAGGCGCTCGCTGAACGTGTGCAGCGCGTGGTCAACGACATCGCCCGGCAGATGATGAGCGTCGTCAACGAGGACGTTCTCGCCGAGGCGGTCGAGGCGGCCCAGGCCTGACGGTCCGGGTAGTCCCCCTCCTCTCCGTCCACACCCGCCTCCTCCCAGCCACCTCCCCAGCGCCGAAGACACCGCCGCCCCCGGGCGACGATGCGCACGAGCCCGCGCTCCGACGGCCCCAAGTCGAGCTGCTGCCGCCTGCGCGCCGTCCGCGAGAGCTCCTGCTAACTTGGACGTGGTTCGCTTACGAGCTGGCTTCTCCCGATGGAGGATGGCAATGAGCTTCCATACGACCCTGGAGCGATACGATTTCGACGACGTATCGCGCCGCCTTTCGAGCACGGATGGCTTCACGGATGCGGACGTGGAACGCGCGCTCGACGTGGCGCCCGGGGACCGAGGCCCCGAGGACTTTCTGGCCCTGCTCTCGGCCCCGGCACTGCGACGCTTGCCCGACC
The DNA here is from genome assembly GCF_028435365.1 of Polyangium jinanense. Next base: position 79,995 of record NZ_JAGTJJ010000005.1, read on the forward strand.
TCGAAACCCGGGCGCGCACGCTGACGCGCGAGGTGTTTGGCCCCGGCATCGAGATGTTCGCGCCCCTCTACCTCTCGAATACCTGCAAGACGACGTGCACGTATTGCGGGTTTGCATATAAGAACGATATCACGCGGAAGACGTTGACGACCGACGAGGCGGAGGAGGAGGGGCGCATCCTGCATCAGCGTGGATTCCGGCGGCTCCTGCTCCTCACCGGCGAGGATTACGTGGCAACGCCGGTCGCGTATCTGGCAGACGCGTGCCGGGCGCTCGCGGGGATGTTCCCTTCGCTGAAGCTCGAGGTGTATCCGCTGAGCGAGAGCGATTACGAAGGCCTGCGCGCCGCGGGGGCCACCGGCATCGTCTGTTATCAGGAGACGTACGACCGCCGGCGCTACCGGGAGGTCCACCTTCGCGGGATGAAACGCAAGTACGATTATCGGCTCAATTGCCTCGACCGGGCTGCACGCGCGGGCCTTCTCGAGCTGAGCACCGGGGCGCTGCTCGGCCTCTCGGATCCCCGGACCGATACATTCTTCGCCGGCATGCACGCCCATTCCTTGCTGCAAACACATCCAGGCGCGAGGCTCTCCATCTCGCTCCCACGCCTGCGCCCGGCGGCCGGCTTCGAGGACGTTCCCCTCCTGCCCGATCCCGTCTACGTACAGATGTTTCTGGCGACGCGCCTCTTCCTCCCGCGCGCGGGCTTGATCCTGTCGACCCGCGAGCCCCATGCCATGCGCATGCATCTCGCGTCGCTTTGCATCACGACCATGAGCGCGGGCGTGAGCGTGGCGCCGGGTGGTTATTCAGGCGCCGATACGACACCGCAGTTCTCGCTCGGCGATCACAGCACGACGGCGGAAGTGGCCGAGAGCTTGGGCACGCATGGCCTTCACGCTTCTTTTTGAGACATGAAGCGCTTCGGTGGCCCCGAGCTGTTGCCCTACTTCAGCGACGGGTCTCCGCCAAGCCAATCGCTGAATGCACCACGCTCGCGTCGACACTCCACGATCACGACGCGTTTGTCCGCATCGGAGGACGTGCCCCACTGCGAGGGCATGAGAAGGCTGCCGGTGCCGTCGCCGCAGGCGCTCAAAATCTGCGGACGAATCGCTTCGACTTCCTTGGGGCCCTTGGCGGCGGGCGCCTCGGTGCACGGCGTGAAATACCACCCGCGCTTGGGCGACGAGATCGTCGGGTCGGTCCAGCCTGCCGGCGTCGCGCGGCTCTCGACTGAGACCTGTCGAACGCCACAAGCGGTGACGGTCGCCAATTCGAATTCGATGAACCGCGTCTCGCACTGCGCCCGCATCTCGGCGGCCGAAAGCTCGCCCTTCGAGGTGGTGAGCTTCGCCTCGGGATAATCGCGGGCGAACGTCTTCCAGGCGTGCGCCTCACCCACAGGGACGTCGCCACCGCACGCCCAGAGCTTCTTCCTCGCCTCGACGCGCGACTTCACGTCGGCATCGGTCTTCAGATCCACCGGCGCGTCGACGCCCATGGCCGCTTCGAACTCGGCGAGCATGACTTTCGCCATGTCCGGATCCGGGGAGCGGGCGTTGCCCCCCAAAAGCGCCCCGCAGCCGGTCCCGAACAAGACCAGCGCGATTGTCGCGAGCACCCTAGATTTCATGGGAAAGGGGCTATGCCGGGTGCCATCCCCTGTCAAGCGGAAAGGATCGGCATTGCGGGCGTGCGGGACGATTCCAATGGAATGTTCAATCGTTACCGTTTTTCGCGGGATCCAGACCGAACACACGCTCATATCGAGCGCTCACATGGCAGCCCATGCACGACGCGACGCGCCCCGCGGACGTCACCTCTCCCGCGGGCGTCACCGTTCCATAAACCCACCCCGCATCCGTGCCCGGCGTTCCGGGCGCGACCTTGAGCACGACATAAGCCCCGGCGAGGCGTGAGGCCCGGTAAACCCGATCGCCGACCCGCGCATACGGATTGAAATGGTCCTCCTTCATGGTTTTTTCCTGGAGGTGGGCGAGATCTTCCGGGGGATTCGCCTTGTCCACGAGCTCGGGGTAATAGCTCTCCTTGACGAGGATCTGCCCCACCGGCTGGGGCTCGGGCGCGGCGGCCTGGGTGAGCGGATAGGTCTTCTGCTCCTTGACGAACACCGAATAGAGCTTGCGCGCGTGGTCGCCGTCCTCCGCGCCACTCATGCGCGCGCGGCCGGGCTCCGGCATACGGCAGAGCCAGGGCGCCCAGCGCAGCTCGTCGTCGACGCGCCCCCAGGCCTTGTAATCGCGATACGCGGCAGCGATGACCGGGACGAACCGGGGATCGAGCTCAGTGGAGGGGGCAGGTGCAGCGGAAGCGTTCGCCGGAGCCGGCGGCGTCCGCGCATCTTTGCCGTTGTCGACCGGCGTGATGGGCTCGTCGAGGGGGCGGGTGCACGCGGGCGCGAGGGCGAGGGCGAGGAGGAGCAGGGCAGGACGCATCGGTTCCATGATACGCGCGCGGCGCGCGGAAGATCTGCGCCTTTCACCCGGCGCCCGTCACGTTTGGCGCGCCGCGTCGGGTGCGGCGAATCGGCCGATGATGGCAGGCTCGTGGCTCACGGAGATGATAACGATCTCCTCGTCCGTGGCGATGGCGATCCGATCGGCGGCAGGACTGAACGCGGCCGCGAGGATCATCGTGTCGATCCGGAACCACAGCTTCTCACCGTCGCTGACGACTCCGGTGCCATGAAGGAAGCGAAATCGATTCTGCGGGGTCGAGCCGAGCGCCGTCGCCGTCTCTTCGCCATCGCCTCCATCGCGCACGTCGGGAGCCTCGGGGGACATGCGCACCACGGGATCTTCCGCGTCGACCCAGGACTGCATGACGGGGTCGAGCTGCGGGATTCCCGTGTCTAGATCCAGGACGGCCGTATCGTCCTCCTCGCCGACCCAGGCGTAACGGCCGTCGCGCGTGGTGGCCAGAACCGCGGGCCGATCCCAGCCCCAGCGAAGGGGCGCAGGCCGCGGGCGTGCGGGCTGTGACACGTCCTCCGCGACATGACCGACCACGAGGTCCTCGGGCTCGGCGTGCTCGAGCAAGCGCAGCGGCATGTCCGCGGGATAGGTATCGAGATATTCTTTCGTGTCGAGGTCGAGCACGGCCACGCTCGCGCGGCCCGATTTGGCGTCCCAATACTCGTCCTGTTCGAACCAATCCCACTCGTTTCGAATCCACTCCGCCATGCGCAAGCGCGAGCCGTGGATGCTGGTGGCGATTCGACCGCACGAGGGAACGTGCGCGAGCACGTCGCCGCCGGTGGTGACGAGCCACGATCCGTGGGGCCGCTGCACGAACAGCCGCTCGTCGTCGACGAAGAAGAGGCCCACGACCTCGGTCCCTACGTCCTCCGGCAAACGGCTGGGCGCGCCCATGAGAAGCACGGGCGACGAAATCGGCTCTGGCTCGGGCCACGGGCGCGTCGCCGCTGGTGGCGAAACGGTCGCTTGCACGACGACCTCGAAGAGTTCCTGGACCGTGTGCTGCTGGTTCATCAGGACAATCGGCGGCGGCGAGAGCTCGACGAGCTTTAGCTGGCTCTGCGCCGCGAGCACGAGGGAGCGCCATGCCTCGTTGAGCGGGCCTATCCACGGGTCGACCATGGCCGGACCGAGATCACCGAAGAAAGGGCGCATCCCTGGCGGCGGCAGCGGGATGGCGCGCGTGACCGCCACCGCCACGAGCGCCGGGTCGGCTCCTTTGCGGATCAATGCTGCCTCCAGCGCGGCCGGGCCCGTCGCGTCGGCGTTCTCGTGCGTGTCCATTTCTTCGGCGGGGCGAACGGTGTCGCCGTCGAACCATGCTTCGCAGCGCGCGATCGCGCGGACCTGATCCGCCAACAAACCCAGCGCGTCGGCCACGATGGGCACGACCGCGGGATGCACGACGCCCGCGACGAGGACATGGCCGTATCGACGCTCGCGCAGCGCGGGTGTGGAGCAGAGGACCCCGCACTTCTCGCATGACTCGCCCGCGTGCTCCTCCCCGCACAGCGCACCACACGCGCAGCAGAACGGGCTCACGGGCCCGAAGATCCGCTGGCAGAAAATGCCGTCGCGGGCTGGTCGGCGCCCGCTGCCCGACCAGCGCCGCATGAGCTCGATGCTGGTCACGCGCCCGTGCGAGCGCATGTCTTCGGAAGCCGCGGGATCGAGGAGGTTCGTCCGGACCCATTGAAGGTCCGCCACGACATCCGATGGAGAAAAGAACCGATCTCGAAGAGACATGGGCGCGATTTTCCCTCGGCAAACCACGATGCCGGCGAGGGATGCCCGTACGCGACCTTCTCGGCGGCGTCAATGGGGGAACGAGCGGCCTACCACCTTGCGGTTCGAGGATTCAGGGCGATGGACTCGGCCGCCGCGTGGTGATGCTGATTTGACCCGGGATCTCCTCCGTGAAAGACGCGACCGTGGCCACCTCGGCAGCTCCGCCGCGCACGCGGGCGACGCGAATCTCGCCGTCGATCCCACCGGCGCCGTAGGCGATCAGCGCGTCGTCGCCGCAGATGCCTGGAGCCGCGCTGATCGCCGAATGGGGGTTGGCTGCCGGGTCGATCGGGAGAGGCTCGCCCCAGCCCACGCCGGGCACGTAGCGCAGCGCGTAGACAACGCCCGTCGTCGCGGCCATGCCGACGATCACGTCGCCCGCGGGGGTCGCGGTGAGGGCGAGAACGAGGCTCTGGTCCGCCAAGGTGATGCTCTCCGGGGCCGACCAGACACCCTCGTGGAGCCTCGTCGCCGCGATCCTGGCATAGCTCTCGTAGTACACGACGACCACGTCACCGTTTGGCAACGCGACGGCGCGCGGGGGCGCGACGGGAACCTCGGCCTGGAAAACCTCGATGTCGTCGCGGCAATGCATATCCGTCCAGCTTCCGCCGTCCGCCCAGAAGATCTCCGTGTCGCAGAGCTCGCCCTGGGGGCCCACACCGACACCGAGAACGGTGCCCGACCCTTCCCTGATGACAGCCGCGGTCAGATCGAACGGCGCCGGGTCGGGATAGGGATGCCAGTCGAACGCGTCCGGATCGAAATAGGCGAGGATCGATCCTCCGACGCCACGGCCGAGGAGCAAGGAGCGTCCTACCGTGACGGGCGGGTTCCACGGCTGCGGGAACCAGCCGTGGACATCGTGGAGGTCGAAGCTCTTACCATCGGAGGTCGACGCGAAACGGCTCTGCGCGGTCTCATCGCTCCCCTCGATCCAGAACACGCCGAGATGATCATAGACATCCACGTACGTCGTGAGCGCATTCGCGGTCCCAATCACATATGCGTTCTTGGTCCACGTGCCCTCGTGATCGAAGGCGACCAGGCTGGTTGCGTAGCCCATGGCCGCGACAATCGCAGCCTCGCCCTGCGCGCAGGTGGGCGCGGGGAGGCCGCCGCTGCCGCCGCCGCCGCCGCTGCCACCGGTGGACGACGACACGCTCGTGTCTCCACTCGAGGCGCTGGACGCGCTGCTCCCACCGCCGGCGCCCGTCGTCTCGATGTCGACCTCGCTCCCGCACGCCGCGAGCGCGGCCACGAGCGCGCCTGCCGCGATTGCGCGCCTCCGGGCGCTCACGATCTCGAACATGATGTCTCTCCTCCGTTTCGCCCGCCCCGATCGAGCAGGCACGACGAGGGTGGCCGCACGGCGTCGGCCACGCACCTTAAAGCCGATTAAATCTCACCTCCAGCGGAGGACGAGGTCTCCGCCCTCGTCGAGGTCCACCTGCGCGCCGAAGCCCCGGCTGATCCGATGGAGGGTATCCCGCAGCCACAGCGCCGCGCTCCGGCCGACGCGATGCAAGCTGAAACCTCGAATCTGCATCGGCGTCATCCGAAGGCTCGCGAGCTCGCCCGTCCGTGGATTCACGACGGGAAAATACATCAGGGCGAGATCCCCCCGGAAGGACACGTGGCCCGCGATTCCCTCGTAGTCGTTGAGGAAATCGCCGCAACCGTAAAGGATGAGCTTGTTCCTGTAGACCTCGATAGGCCGCACGTGGTGCGACGAGTGCCCGTGGACGAGGTCGATTCCTCCCTCGATGAGCGCACGCGCAAAGCGGACGTGCTCCTCCGGAACGTCGTACCCCCAGTTGCTCCCCCAATGGATGGACGCGACGACGACGTCCCCTGTCCGTTTGACGCGACGAACCCGGTCCTCGATCTCGAGCGCGGTCGCCTTCGACAGGTCGGCGAGCCGATCGACACCGGGAGAATCGCCCGTCGCGGCCCAGCTCGCGGGAATGCCGCTCGACTCCGTCCCGAAGGCGAGCACGAGGAGCCTTCTGTCTCCGCCGAGCGGGAGGACCGCGGGCGCGCGCGCCTCGCTCAGGTTTTTCCCCGCGCCGGCGATCTTCAGCCCCGCCTGCTCCAGCGTCGTCAGGGTTTCGAGGAGCCCCGCGGTACCGAAGTCGAGCACGTGGTTGTTCGCGAGGACGCAGACGTCGATCCCGGCAGCGGCGAGGCAAGGGGTGTTTTCCGGGTGCATCCGGTAATTGATGCCCTTGCCTTCCCAATACGTGTCGCTTCGCGTGACGCTGGTCTCCAAATTGATGATCCGCGCCGCGGGGGCCACCCGCTCGAGCTCGGAGAGGGCGTCTCCCCAGATAGACGAGAACGCGACGGGCCGCTGGATCGGGCCGTTCGTTTCCTCCGCCATCGTGATGTAGGACCTGGCATCCCGTACGTACGGCTCGTAAAGGGTCGGCTCGCTCGGGTGTGGCAGCACCTGATCGATCCCTCGCCCGGTCATGACGTCTCCACACACGAACAATGTGAGGAGCTCGCCCGGCAGAGAATGGCTTCGCCCGCGCAGATCCATCCACGGCGCCGCTTGGTGCATCCCGCTCCTGCTGTCCAGCGTGCGCCGCAGCGCACGACAGGGCCGCTGCACGAGCGCCCGACGCTCGGCGCTTCGAGTAGCGCACGGCGGCCGTCCCACGGTAAGCTTGCGGAGCGAGAAGACAGCGCTTTCCTCCCATTCTGCTTGGTGAGGCGCGGAGCGAGCCTTTCCCATGAATCACCCCACGATCGACATCGACAAGATCCGTAAAAGACCGGGCATGTTCATCGGAGATGTCTACGACGGCAGCGGCTTGACGCACATGATCTGGGAGTTGCTCGCGAATGCGCTCGACGAGCACGTCTGCGGTACCTGTCGGGCGGTCTCGATCTCGCTCAACGAGGACGGCTCGGTCACCGTCCAGGACGACGGTCGCGGGATTCCGACGCACGAGCTCGACGGAGTTCCCTTCGTCCAGAAAGCCCTCACCTCGTGGCATCAAACGCCGACGTTCGACGGGCACGCACCCCACGAACACGTTGGCCTCCGGGGCGTCGGGATGATCGCGGTCAACGCCTTGTCCTCGTGGCTCGAACTGGAGATTTTTCGTGAAGGAACTCATTACAGGCAACGCTACGAACGTGGCGTACCGTGTGGCCCCCTCGAAGCTGTCGAATCGACCCATCAAAGCGGGACGACGATCACCTTCCTTCCCGATCCTGCGATTTTCCCGAAGCCCTGGTGCAACGCCGGCACCATCACCGCCCGGTTGCAAGAGCTCGCATACTTCGTCCCTTCCCTGAGGCTCGCCTTCGCAGACCGGCGCAAACATGAGTTTCACGAGCCACGCGGCCTTCGCGCGTTCCTGGAGAGGACGCGCCGTCCGGGCACGCACCTCGGCACCTTGACCGTCGAGGAACGCGTCGGTGAGATCTTGGTCGAGGCAGCCATGGATTGGCGGGACGGGCCATGGGCTTCGTCTTCCATTGATAGCTACGCCAACATTGAACGTACGACGGATGGCGGAACGCACGTGCAAGGTCTCATGACCGGCTTGGCTCTTGGACTCCGGGACGTCGAGGGGTCGCGCGTGCACAAGCGACCGCTGAAGCAGCTACGCGGAATCGTCTCTCGAGGTCTCCATGCCGTCGTCTGTGTGCGGCTCCGCGACCCGACCTTCGGCGCCCCCACGAGGAGCAGGCTCATGACGCCGGCGGTCGCGAAGGCCGTTTCCGGGGTGGTGCGCCATGCTTTCGTGGTCGAACTCGAGAATAACGTGGAGCTGCGTCGACATTGTATTCGCCTGATCGACGGAGAGCACGCTCGCTGAGGAAAGCACCTCGCTCTGGTAGCCCCACCGAGGACGCCGCGGCCCGGCGCGATGCTGCCGCGCAGTAAATGGCCATTTCTAACCGTGTTTCCGATTTGTTTCGTCGGAGCAACGTGATAGTGCCGATCTCGTTATGCCATAGGGAGGTGTCATGAACTCTCGCACGAGCCGTGCCTTTCACGTCCTCTGCTCTTCCCGGACGAGATCGAGCATGCAATGCGTCACGCTCCTGCTGATGTCGGCGCTCCTTCTCGCGAGCTGTGCCGAGGGGCTCACCGGCGACCCCGATCAGAACACCGGTGCTGGAGCCGGAACCGGCTCCGGTGGCATGGGAGGTGCCGGTCCGGGAGGGGCGTCGAATTCGTCGAGCTCGTCCGCGTCGTCGAGCTCCTCTGCATCATCGAGCTCCTCTGCATCATCGAGCTCCTCTGCATCATCGAGCTCCTCTGCATCATCGAGCTCGTCCGCGTCGTCGGGCACGGGGGGTAGCGGGGGCGCTGGCGGAGGCGGCGGCGCGGGCGGTGCTGGCGGTGACCCGACGGGCATGGTGGTCCAGTACAAAGTGGAGATCAGCGCCACCGCGACCTCGGCCATCGGTTCCCAGTTCTGGATCGTCAACAACGGCAGCGACCCGGTGAACCTCGATGATCTGACGCTTCGTTATTACATGACCAATGAAGTCGCTGCGACGCTCATCAAGGCCATCAACTGGGCCAATGTCGGTGCCGTGGCCGGCCCGAGCACGGGATTCCCCACAGGAAACATCGGCGTCAACGTGATGCCGATGGCCATGCCCGCGCCGTCTGCCGACACCTACGTGGAGTTCAGCTTCAGCGGCGGTAACAACATGCTGGCTCCCGGCTACCGCGTGCAGTTTTCCTGGACCGTTCAGAACTTCATGTCGCAGTCGTTCGATCAGCCAGGGGACTATTCGTTCAACGCCGCGGCCTCGGCGCAGACGGAGTGGAAAAACGTGGTTCTGATGTACCAGGGACAATCGGTGGTGTGGGGCATCGAGCCCTGACGAACGCTCTCCAAGCCCCATTCCACGGATACCTCTTCTCCGGACGATCGACGGAGAAGAGGTATCCGTGGTCGGGCCACGCGGCGTTTACTTGGGGACTTCCGGCCCGCAATCCACGAACGAGAGGTTCGTGTCGATACGGAACGTCGACTCGGGCGTGTGTCGCTCCGCGTGAAACAGGTCGAGCGGATAGACGTTGCCTTTCATGATGCCGAGCTGCTCGGCGGACGCGTCGAGGACGACCGAGGTCGATCCTTTCGGGTGAAGCCCGCCCAGATCGACGGCGAGGTGGCCGTTGATGAAGACCCACACATCGTCGTCCCCCTCGAACAGGAAGGTCTCGCCGCCATTGTATTGAAACCGCGTGTGCAGCTCCGTGGTGAAGCTGAAGTTGCGGATGACGCCGGCCTTGTCGACGCCCGAGTTGCCCCAGCCCGCCTCGTCGAGCGGAAAAAACGACAAGCTCTGGAACGTGAAGAGCCCTCCCGGCTGTGGAGCGAGCCAGAGCTGGAGCAGATAGGGCTTGTTCACGTTCGTCGTGTCGCGATACCACAGATCGAAGTTTGCCTTCGTCGTCGTCTCGGGTCCGAAAGGACACGTCGGCGGCGGGGCTGCGTTCCCTTCCTCGCACTTCGAGGCGTAGACGGGCTTCTCGTCGGCGCCGAGGATCGGCTCCACGAGGCCCTTCGTGATGTCGTTGCCGTACAAAGGGCCCTCGAAATCGGGGTGCCCGCCCGCCTCGCTCCTGCCTTTGAAGTCACGAACGACGGCCACCAGGACATTCCCGCACTCCTCGTTGCCGCCCGGGGCTCCTGCGTCGTTGCCCGACCCCTCGCTGGTCGGCGCCCCGAGCTTGTAGCCCCCCACCTCCGTCGCGAGAAAGCCCGCGGGGAGCGTCTCGATGATGCCGCCGGCGTCATCCGCTCCGGCATCGGGAATGTTGAATCCCCCCACGCCGACGGAAATATCGCCTCCAGTCCCGCCGCTGCCGCCACTTCCAGCGCCGCCGTTGCCGCTGCCGCCGCCGCCCGTGCTGTTGCCGCTGCCACCGCCGCCGGACGATGCGCTACACGCGGCGCACGACAAAAGCCACGCATAGACGAGTATCCGCACGGGCAGCATACGCTTCATCCGATCCATGGCATGGCCCCCAATCGAGTGGACTGTTCGCCTAGCCTAACAACACAGGATGGCGACCGCGATCCATCAAATTCGTAGTCAATGGATCGGTTTTACCGACGTGGCGACGAGAATCCACCCATATGGACTTTTTTCGCGCCGAGCCCTCGCGCAATGATGACGCAATGCGGCGCCGACGTACGAATGCAGCGGTAAAAATGCACACTGTACTGTGCTCCCACCCGGCTTTCTTTATCGTTCGAACCATGCTTCGACGACCCCTCCTCTTCGCCTCTTTGGGTGTTGCGATTTTCGGCTCGATCGCTTGCAGCGCCACCTCCGCCGGACCCGGCGGCAGTGGAGGCGGTGGCAGCGGCAGCGGCAGCAGCGGCGCATCGAGCGGAGGCTCGGGCGGCGAGGGTGGTCTCATCCTCGTCGGCAGCGGAGGGAGCGGCGGCGGCGGCGGTCCTGACAAACCACCGCCGAAGATCGACGAGACCTTGCCTCCCGGCTTCACCGCCGAGACGACGTACGGCGGATGGAAGATCCTCGGGCTGCTCGAGGATTTCAACGAGCCGAGCGACAACGTCTGCGCCAACGTGCTGCGCGCCATCGCGCGCGACTTCACGCAGGCGCACATCGACTTCGGCCAGGAGAAGCCGGCGTCGTGGACCGCGCCCGGCCTCTACATGGGGCATGTCCTCCCGCTCCTCCCCGCCGACCGCAAGCCGGACGTGAACCCGTCGCGCACGCCGCTCGACGTGATCGAAGCCTTCGATGATTGGTACAGGAACATCGACGGCGTGAACGTACCTTTCGTGATCGATCTGTGGCTCGAACCCGATCCGAACAAGGAGGGGTACTTCCTGTTCGACTCGAACAGCTTCTTCCCGCTCGACAAGTGGAACACCTCGCCGGGCGACGTGCAGATCGGCGGCAACGACGTCGGCCCCCACAACTTCCTGTTCACGATCGAGCTGCACACCGCCTTCGAGTACAAAGGTGGCGAAATCTTCAATTTCCGCGGCGACGACGACGTGTTCGTCTTCATCAACGACAAGCTCGCGGTGGACATCGGAGGCATCCACGGTCCGCTCGAGGGCAACGTGAACCTCGACGCGCGCGCGGCCGAGCTCGGGATCACGGTGGGCAACGTCTACAAGCTCGATCTCTTCCAGGCGGAGAGAAACCCCGGCGGCTCGAACTTCCGCATCGAGACGAGCCTCGATTTCCGGGCGTGTGGCATCCTGCCGAGCGACGTCCCGAAGTGACCGGGTCCGCCGGTAAATACGCTCGTTTAACCCAGTTTTCGATTGTCTTGTCCGCCTCTGCGTGGCTAAAGTGCCGCGCCATGCGCCGCTCCTGGTCGGTTCGCCTGGCGGCTCCCTTCGGTCGAGCCCCCCGGTCGAGCGGCGCTCGGCTCGGGCGAGCCTTTGCCTCCCTCCTCTCCCTCCTCGCCATTGCGCTCTCCGTGCTGATCTCTCCTGCCGCACGCGCAGAGGAGCTGCCTTCGCCGTCGCCCGAGGGGCGTGTGCGGGTGAGCTACTGGGAGAAATGGACGGGCATGGAGAAAGAAGCGATGGAGTCCGTCATCGACGACTTCCATCGCTCGCAAACCAGGGTCTGGGTCGATTATCAATCGGTCTCCCAGTACCAGCACAAGACGCTGATCGCGACGGCGGGCGGCGACCCGCCGGACATCGCGGGGCTGCTCGCGGCCGACATCGCCGATTTCGCCGAAAAGAATGCGCTCGTCCCGCTCGACGAGCTCATGCGCGGCACGCACATGAGCCGCGAGAGCTTCCTTCCGGTGTACTGGGACATGGGCGTCTATCGGGACCACGTCTGGGCCGTCGTATCCGTGCCAAACGTGGTGAGCCTGTACTGGAACAAGGATCTCTTCGCGAAAGCGGGGCTCGATCCGGATCGCCCGCCGCGCACCATCGCGGAGCTCGACGCGTTCGCGGAGAAGCTCACCGTCGTCAAGGGCGGCAAGATTGAGCAGCTCGGATTCATGCCGACCGACACGAACTGGTGGCCTTATGGCTGGGGCTTCTGGTTCGGCGCGCGGCTCTGGGACGGCGGCGCGAACATCACGATTGATTCGCCGGAGAACGTGCGGGCATTCTCCTGGTTTCAGAGCTACGGAAAGCGCCACGACCCCGGGCAGCTTCAGAATTTCACGAGCTCGTTCGGTAACTTCGCCTCGGCGCAGAACCCGTTCCTGAGCGGCAAGCTCGGCATGGTGCTCCAGGGGATCTGGATGGGAAACTTCATCCAAAAATTCAGCCCCGGGATGCGCTGGGGCGCCGCGGCTTTCCCCTCCGAAAAAGAGGGCGGCCCGCCCGTCGCCATCGCCGACGCCGACATGCTGGTGATCCCGAGCGGCGCCAAGCACCCGAACGAGGCCTTCACGTTCCTCAAATACCTCACGCAGCAAGGTCCCATGGAAAAGCTTTGCCTGGGACAGCGGAAGCTCTCGCCGCTCCGCAGCGTGAGCCCGTCGTTTTACCGCGAGCACCAAAACCCCTTCATCAAGAGCCTGCAGGACCTCGCCGCGAGCCCGGGGGCGACGCCTCAGCCACGGATCAGCGTCTGGAACGAGTATACCCTCGAGATTCGGAATGCCTCGCAGCGGCTCTGGCTCGGGGAGGCGACGGCCGAGCAGGCGCTCGGCGACGTCAAGCAGGTCGTCCAGAAATCGTGGGACCGCCATCGCCATCGGCAGGAGGCCGCGCCGTCGCGATGGCTTTCCGTGCTTCCCTTTCTCCTGATCGGGCTCTTTGGGGCGGGAATCGTGGGGGCGGCTTGGCGCGAGCGGAACAGGCTCGCCAAGATGAGCGGCGTCGAGAAGCCGGTGCGCTCGAACGCGTCGCTCGGCAAGGGGCTCGCGTTCTTTTCCCCTTGGGGCATCGGGCTCCTCGTGTTCCTCGCCTATCCGGTGGCGTCGTCCATCGTGTATAGCTTCTGCGATTACTCGGTCCTATCGCCGCCGAGGTGGATCGGGCTTCAGAACTTCGTCGATCTCTTCCAGGACGAGGTATTCTGGATCGCGCTCCAGAACACGCTGATTTACGTGGCGATCGCGCTCCCGCTCGGGCTCACCGTGGCGCTCTTCTTCGCGCTGCTGCTCGACGCCAAGCTGCGGGGCTCGAGCATCTACCGCACGCTCATCTTTTTGCCCACGCTCGTCCCGGTCGTCGCGGGGGCGACCATCTGGATCTGGATGCTGAACGGCGAGTATGGCGTCATCAACCATTTCTTGCACCAGGCAAGCTTCGGGCTCTTCCCGAAGACATCGTGGCTCGCCGAGCGGCGTTTCGCGCTGCCATCGCTGATCCTGGTGAGCACGTGGACCGTGGGACAAACGGTCTTGACGCTGCTCGCCGCGATGCAGGACGTACCGAGATCGATCTACGAAGCCGCCGACATCGACGGCGCGAGCTTCTGGCAAAAGATCCGCCACGTCACGATCCCCATGATCTCTCCCGTCATCTACTTCAACGCGATCATGGGCATCATCGGCGCCCTGCAGGTGTTCGCGACGCCCTACATCATGACGGCCGGCGGCCCCGCGCGGGCGACGCTGTTTTATACGCAGCGCCTGCACGAGAACGCGTTTTACTTCCTGCGCATGGGGTACGCCTGCGCCATGGCGTGGATCCTATTTCTGGTCGTGCTCGGACTCACCGCGCTCGCACACCGCCTCGGGCATACCCGGGTCCACTACGGAGGGGCGTGATTCATGGCCGCCGCAGACTCCCCCTTCAGCAGCACGTTTCGCCGAAGACCGTGGTCGAGAGCCATCGTGCATCTCTTCCTCATCGTCGGCTCGCTCGTGTTCGTCTTTCCCGTCTTGTGGATGCTCTCCACTTCGCTGAAGCCCATCGAGCAAACGCTGACGCCCGAGCCCGTGTGGCTCCCGCGCCCGATCGAGATCGGGAACTACGCGTCGACCATCGCGTACATCCCGTTCCTCCGTTACGCGCTGAACACGGTGTTCGTCTGCGCGCTCGCGACGATCGGAACGACGCTGTCGAGCGCGCTCGTGGCGTTCAGTTTCACGCGATTGGAATGGCCGGGGCGAAACCTGCTCTTCGGCCTGACGCTGGCGACGATGATGGTGCCGTTCCCGGTCGTCATGGTACCGCTCTATAGCGTCTACCGGACGCTCGGCTGGATTGGCAGCCTGAAGCCGCTCTGGGTGCCCACCTTTTTCGGCAGCGCCTTCAGCATCTTTCTCTTGCGGCAGTTCTTCATGCGCATTCCGAAGAGCCTGCCGGAGGCCATGACGCTCGACGGCGCCTCGGAGTTTCGAATCTTCTGGCAGATGTACCTGCCGCTCTCCAAGGCGCCGCTCGTGGTCGTCGCGTTTTTTCAGCTCATGTACTCGTGGAACGACCTCCTCGGCCCCCTCCTGTTCCTCACCGACCAGAGCACGTTCACGCTGACGCTCGGACTTCAGGCGTACCAGAGCCAGGAAGGCGGCACCCAGTGGCACTACTTGATGGCCGCGTCGGTCATGACCACCCTGCCGATCGTCGTCCTCTTCTTCATCGTCCAGCGGGCCCTCTTTCAGGGCATGAGCTCGACGCAGAACTTCGAAGGTTGAGCGGGCGACGACGTGGTCACAGGAGCCTTGCCCCGCAGGATATCCGCCGTGATAGTCTCCGCGTCGGACCATGCCATCGCGAAAAGTCGAAGCCATCGCGCGATTGCTCAAAGAGCAGATCCTGGCAGGGCGGTACGCGCCCGGCTCGCGGCTGCCGACCTACGACGCTTTGATGGAGCAGTTCGGCGTCACGCGTCCGACCGTCGTGCGTGTGCTCGATACACTCCGGGAGGAAGGTCTCCTCACGGTCAAGGGCCAGCGCAAGGTCTTCGTGACGCAGCGATTCCCGCATCACGATCGCTACGTCTGGGTCACGAGCGAGCAGCCGGGCTCGAACGAGTGGTCGCTTTTTCTGGCGATCACCCACGAGGTCATCGAGCGGGGCGAGACTGGAATCACCGGCCAGGTGAGCGCGCTCGTGGGCGTGGACGGCCGCGCCAACAACCCCGAGTACCGGCAGCTCTGCGACTTCGAGGGGCGCGGATCGGCGGCGGGCCTCTTGCTCGTCAACTCCGCGATGATCTATCTGCTCCCTGTGCTGCAGAAGCCCGGGCTGCCGCGCGTCGCGATCGGGGCGCCATTGCCTCACGCGAACCTGGTCGCGCTCGATTTTGCGGGGCTGATCGACCGTGCGTCGGCGCGCCTGCTCGAGAAAGGGCGGCGCATCGCGGTCATGTCACCTCATGCGTCGAAGCTCGCCGCTGCCCAGGAGTGCCTCGAGGGGTACGGCCAGCATCCCGACCGCGTGTTCACGGTGCACGCAGCGCCGATTGGATGCGAGCGGCTCACCGAGCTGATGTTCGACCGCCGCAGCCGCCCGGACGCGATCTTCGTGATGGACGACAACCTGGTCCCGCCGCTGCTCGCGGGGCTCGAGCGCGCGAAGGTGAAGGCCGGCGAGGATGTCTACGTGCTTGCCCATTGCAACTGGCCGAGGCCGCTCGGCATGGCGGAGGGCGTGGAGCACATTGGCTTCGACGTCCGGGAGGTCCTTTGCGCGGGCAAGGATCTCATCGACGCGCACCGCGCGGGGGCTCCGTGTCCCTCGCGCCTCGTTCCCGCTCGTTTTCTGGGCGAGCTGACGCGCCCTCTCTCCACGGCGACCGACGCGACCGTGGAAGAGAAAACCGTCCATCCCTGAAAAACGTCTTTTGCAGGCGGTTCCATGTCGAAGCGCGCTCGCGTCGCATCGCGAGCAACGCTTTCGTGCGCCAAGGGACACCACGAGGAGTGGGAGCGAAGCGATCATGGCCAGCGTGACTCTGAAGGACGTCGTGAAGGTGTACGAGGGGGGCGTCAAGGTCGTCGACGGCTTCAACCTCGACATTGCGGATCGCGAGTTTGTCGTGCTGGTGGGGCCCTCCGGCTGCGGCAAATCGACCACGCTGCGAATGATCGCCGGGCTCGAGGAGCTCACGTCCGGCACCATCCGGATCGGCGACCGTGTCGTGAACGACGTGCCTCCGAAGGATCGCGACATCGCGATGGTGTTCCAGAATTACGCGCTCTACCCGCACATGACGGTGTACGAGAACATGGTTTTCGCGCTCAAGCTGCGAGGCCAGGGCGCGACCGTGATCCACGAGAAGGCCATGCGTGCGGCTAGGATCCTCGGCATTGAAGGGTTGCTCGATCGCAAGCCCAAGGCACTCTCCGGCGGGCAGCGGCAGCGGGTCGCGCTGGGACGCGCCATCGTGCGCGAGCCGAAGTGTTTCCTCTTCGACGAACCGCTCTCCAACCTGGACGCGAAGCTTCGCGTGCAGATGCGCGCGGAGATCAAGCAGCTCCACATGAGCCTCCACGCGACCACCGTCTACGTGACCCACGATCAGGAAGAAGCGATGACGCTCGGGGATCGCGTGGTGGTGATGAAGGACGGGGTCATCCAGCAGTGCGACGGCGCGCTCGAGATCTATCATCACCCGAAAAATCGCTTCGTCGCCGGCTTTCTCGGTAGTCCTCCGATGAACTTCTTCGAAGGGCGGCTTTCGAGCGAGGGTGACCGCTTGCTCTTCGACGAGGGGACGGCGAAGATTCCAGTGCCGGAATGGGCGCGCGCCGAGCTCGCGCCGCGCGCGGGGTCGGTCGTCGTGATGGGCGTGCGGCCCGAGGCGATGTCGGACCAGGCGAGCGCGCGCTTTGCGACCGCGGACCATTCGCTTCCGATGCGCGTCACGCTGATTCAGCCGCTGGGGGACAAGATGGACGTGGTCCTCGCGACGGAACGGCATCCGCACACGGTCGCGCACGTCGACGCGCACGCAGGCATTCGCGCGGGCGAGACGTTGCCGGTCTACATCGACACGGAGCGCGTGCATTTCTTTGCACCCGGCGCTGTCGGCGAGCGGATCGCGACGAAGCGCCGATAGAAAACAAAAAAAACACAGACGCACTCATTTCGCGATGCGCACACGCGCATTCACGTGCATTTGCGCGATTTCGCGGCTACACGCGAGGCTCGACCGCTCGATCTCCGCGGGCTCGACCTCGGCCGAGGGCGCTCGGTAAACGATGATGTTTAATCATGAAGCAGTCTTGACGTGCTTCATGTCGAGCAATAAAACATGAAGACTTCGCTCGACCGAGGCGCGGCCTCGAAGCCATCGAGCGAACAGAGGAGCACGATGGTGCGAACGACGATCGACTGCACCGACTACGCCCCGCTGGGCGACGTCGACTGGATCGAGCAGACAGAGCGCGGCCTCCTCCTCGGCGTCGGCGAGGAGAAAGTGCGGGTCGACGTGCTCTTCCCGGACGTGCTGCGCCTGAAAATCTCGCAGGCAGGTTCTTTCGACGAGAGCCCGACGTTCGCGACGTGCTTCGAAATGCCAGCGCCGCCTCCGTTCGAGGTTCGAGACACACCCGACGAGGTCGTCGTCGAGACGGCGCGCCTCCGTCTCCGCATCTCGAAGCATCCCTTTGCGATGGACGCTTATCGCGAGGACGGCTCGGTGATCTTCGAGGATGACCGCGACGAGGAGGGCAACCCACGCGGGTATCTGCAGCTCAACGATGCGTTCGTCGTGACGCGGCGCATGGCCCCTGGCGATTCGATGTACGGACTCGGCGAAAAAACCGGGGCATTCGATCGACGCGGCCGAAACTTCGCGCTCTGGAACACGGACATCCTGCATCCGAACGTGCTTCGCCTGAACCACTTGCACGAGGCCGACCACACGCTCACGGGTCGGAGCACGGAGTTCGATCCCTACTACACCTCGATCCCGCTCTTTTACCATTGCCGAGCCACGGACGGCGCGACGGCCATCGCGGGATTCTTCATCGACAACGGCTACAAGGGCAATTTCGAGTTCTCCGCGGACAATTGCTACCGTTATGCATTCGCCAGCGGTCAGTACACCGAATACGTGTTCGCCGGTCCGGATCTGCGCGGGGCGCTTCGTGCGTACACGTTCGTCACGGGACGGATGGCGCCGCCGCCGCTCTGGTCGCTCGGCCATCATCAGTGCCGTTATCACCACTATACCGACGAGGAGCTCTTCGCCATCGGCAAGCAATACCGGGAGCGCAGCATCCCGTGCGACGTGCTCTGGCTCGACATCGGCTACATGGATGGCTACCGCGTGTTCACGTGGCATCCAACCCGATACCCCGACGCGCCTCGCTTCATCGACGCGCTCACGGAGAGCCGGTTCCGTCTGGTCACGATCGTGGACCCGGGCGTGAAGGTCGAGCCGGGCTACCCGGTGTTCGACGAGGGCCGCGCCCGGAACCTTCTCTGCAAGACGGAGTCCGGGAACCTTTACATCGGAAAGGTTTGGCCGGGACGCTCGGCGTTTCCGGATTTCGTCAAGCCCGAGGCCCGCGCCTGGTGGGCCTCGCTCATTGCTCGGCACGCCGCCTCCGGCGTCGCGGGGATCTGGAACGACATGAACGAACCCGCGACGGGCGACATCGAGCCGTTCGCGATGCGATTCGATCGCGACGGGGAGGATCACCCGCACGAGCGTTATCACAACCAGTTCGCGCTCCTGATGGCCAAGGCCACGTCCGAGGGCCTCGCCGAGGCGCGGCCCGACCACCGCACGTTCGTCCTCAGCCGCGCGGGATTTGCAGGCATCCAGCGTTATGCAGCGCAGTGGCTCGGCGACAACTGCTCGAACTGGGAGCACCTCCAGATGAGCGTCCCGATGGCGCTCGCGATGGGGATCTCCGGACAACCCTTCATCGGCGCCGACATCCCGGGGTTCGTCTCGACGCCGAGCCCGGATCTCGCCGCGCGCTGGGTCCAGTGCGGGGCGCTCACGCCGTTCTGCCGCTATCACAACCACTGGGGCGAGCCCGATCAGTATCCCTGGTCGTTCGGTCCCGAGGTGGAAGAGATATGCCGCAATGCGATCCAGCTTCGTTACCGCTTGCTTCCCTATCTCTACACCGCCTTCTTCCAGGCGAGTGAGTCGGGCGATCCCATTGCGCGACCGCTCGTCTACGATTTCCAGCAGGATCGACGTGCACGCGAGACGGAGGACGCGTATCTGCTCGGGGAAGCGCTGCTGGTCGCCCCCGTCTGCGAGCCGGGCCGCACGGAGCGCAGCGTTTATCTCCCCGAGGGGACCTGGGTGGATTGGCACACGGGCGAGCGTCATACGGGTGGACGGTTCATTACCGCGAAGGCGCCGCTCGATCGAATTCCGCTGTTTGCCCGCGGCGGATACATCATCCCGACCTACGCGTCGGCGCCGGAATCGACGATGGGTCACGCGCCGGAGCTCCTCGTGCTTCACGTCTTCCTTCCGGACGAGGACGGCGAGTTTTCCTCGGAGCTGCACGAAGACGACGGGCTCACCCTGGCATTCTCACGCGGCGCCTACCATCGGACGGCATTCCGCCTCACGCGGCGCGGCGCGGCGGTCTCGATCTCGGCGGTGGTGAAGGGAGGCGGCTTTGCCGAGTTTCGCCGGCGCGCGCTGCGCCTCGTGTTCCACGGCTTCCGCGGCAGGGAGATCACCCTCGATGGCCGAACGCTGCGCGTCGAGGACGGTATCGTGGAATTCGAGAATCGAGCCGAGAACTTCACGCTCGAGCTCGCGCTCGACGACGCGCGCAGCGTCGCGGCGAAAGGCGGAGAGCGGAAGGCTTTGCGCGAGGCGCTCTGAGGCGGCAGCGCTACCAGCCCGCGTTTCCGGCGCCGGGCAGGATCTTGAACTGGCCCTGCGATTGATCGTTGACGCCGACCGGGGCTTCGGTCGCCACGACGTAGGCCGCGTCCATCGCTCCGTTCGAGCCGGGGCTCAGATGGAACGCGGCGGTTCGTGGCTTCTTGATGTCGACCTTGTTGAACCAGATGCTGTCCATCGCCGCCGGACCCTCGACGTGGATCCCCGAATGGGTCGGCTCAATGATTTCGAGATCGTTCACAGTCACGTGCTGGAGCACCCCCTGGGCGGCGTGGAGCTTGAAGGCGCCGTGCTCCTCGTTGTACGCGGAGCCGCCGGCGCGAATCAGCGAGTTGCGCTCGATCCGTGTCATTCCGCTGAAGGGATGCGAGTTGAACTGCCGCGCGATCAGGATGCCGGGATATTGCACGACATCGGCGCACACGTTGTCCTCGACGCTGATGTCCTCCCCTCCGTAGATCCCGAAGCAGTTCGCCATCCACGGAACCTGCACGAGGTTTTTCCGGAAGACGTTCTTGCGGTTGAGTGCCCTGTCGGCGGGTGACCACGACGCGAAGGCGTCGTCGCCCGTGTTCCGCGCATGCGTGTACTCGACGACGGAATTGCTCGTTCCGCCGTAGAAGTTCACCGCGTCGGCGAACAGATTGCGCATGCGGCAATTGCGGACCACGAGCCCATTCGTGTCGGCGCCCGTCCAGTAACCGACCTTGACGTGTTCAATCCAGATGTTCTCGAGCAACGCGCCCGAGCTGCCGTTGCCGCCGAACGCATTCTCCGGCGAGTCGTCCTTGCGCAGGATCGTATCGCCAAACACAGAGAAGTCGTGATATTTGCAGTTGTTGCCCCAGCAGTCGAAGCGCGCGAAATAGCCGGAAATGGTCGTATGCCACATGCCGGCTCCGCGGACCGTGATGTTCGATAGGCTGAGCGGCTTGCTGAGGCTCCTGAACTCGCCCGGTGGCAGGTAGAGCCCAGGATGCCCCTCGCCCTGCACGCGATCGATGCAATGCTGCAGGGCCGCGGAGTCGTCGCTTCCGTCGTTCGGCGTGGCCCCGCAATCGTCGATCAGAGAAAGAAACCCTTGGGGCTTCGGGAGCGGAGGCGCGACCGCTTCCATGTCGACCAGATCGATCACGTACTCGGCGGCCGCGTCCGAGGCGTCCTTTCGGAGCATGACGGTCGCGCCCGCAGGGATGTCGGAGAGGAGCGCGCGCGACTCGTCGAAGAAGTGATGCGGCACGCCGAGGGCCGGGTCGTTCTGGTCGGGCTGGTTGAAATGGTTGTGGTCGCCGTACGTCCAGGAATACCGCGAGGTCACGGCCAGCTTGTGACGGAATTCGTCGTTCACGTACACGCTGAGCGTCGTCCAGAGATCACTGCCGCCGTCCGGAATGGAGTACCGAACGACGATCGAATTCGATGCGCTCTGATTCTTGAAGCGCACGTAGTCGCCGACCTTGGAAAGCCGCACGGCCTGCCTGCCCGACGCTTCGGAGGCGACCTGCGTGAAAGCGCGGGTCGGCTCGAGCACGACGCCGTTCGTCTCCATGACCTCGGCCTCGTATTCGACGAACGGCGCCGCCGCGCCGCCGCCCGACGGTCCCGGGGGCTGTCCTCCCGCGCCGCCCGAGCCTACGCTTTGGCCTCCGGCGCCGGCGGAACCAGCCTCGCCGCCGGTCCCGCCGGCGCCGCCGCCGGTCCCGCCGCTCCCCGTGGTCTCGCCATTCCCGGCGGGGGGATCCGGGTCGGCCGAGCAAGCGACGTTGGCGAGGAATCCCATGCCCACCGCCACGATGAATCCGAAGGTCGACGACGAAAGCGCACGTGTTTTCATGGCACCCCACCTTGCTGAAGTTAAAACGGAATTCGGCGTTTACTGGAGGAGAGCTCTGCGTTCGTGATCCGCGCGTTCGTTACCACCACATACTCCCGGAGATCGAGATCACGTCCGCGTCGGGCGTCAGCATGGGATCATCGACCGCCGGATACCCGCTCCGCACGAGCGGGTTCGAGCCGTAAACGAAGCGCGAGTACTGCAGGACGACCTGATTGCGTGACTGCCAGTCGGTCCGGAAGATCAGGCGCGGCGAGATGATCGAGAACTCGCGCCCGTCGACGTTGCTGGTCGGCCTCACATGGTCGAGGCGCAGGGACGCGGCGAAAAACGACGCGAGCGTATAGGTGCCCTCGGCGCCGAATTTGACCTTGTGGTCGCCGTTGTACGCCGGATCGTCGCTCGTCACATGCGAGTAGATTCCGAACGCCGAGAGGATAATGTCGCGACTTTTTCCGTCGTAATCGCGCGGATGCAGGCGCAGGCGGGCAAGGCTCACGCTGTACTCGGCCCCGAGCGTGATGAGCTTGCCCGTTCCGCCGCTGTTCGGGCCGAGGTAATTGCGCATCAGATCGGGCCCGCCTTGCGTGTTCATGACGGAGAGGATCCGGCCGACCGAACGCGCGTCGGTGGCGTCCGTATACGAAGCGCCGACATAGACGTGGCCGAGGTGGCTCGCGGAAAAGCGCATGTCTGCGCCGAGCACGGTGATGGTCCCGTCGGGCGTGAACGCCTGCGAGGCGCGATCGTCCTGGCTCCACGCGCGCATGTGATGAAGGCCCAAGGTGAGCTGGCGTCGGTACGTGAGCCCGAGGTGCTCGTGCATGACGAGGCTTGTCCCGGTATTCGGATCAGCGAAGCCATTCCAGCCGTCCGTCGTGAGCCCGATCGGCGGCTTGTCGAGCTGCGCCTGGAATCCTTGTTCGAAGGACAGCACCACGTTGCCGAGCGCGAGGCGCGCGACGACGTTCTCGCCGACGCCATTCGTACGGCCGATGATGGCCGTCCCGTAGCGGCCCTCGTCGTATTCGCCCATCGTGCCGTAGCGATTCGAGAACGCGCCTACGTTGATGGCGAGATACGTGTTCTTGGCGAGCTTCGGGAGGTTGAACGTGATGAAGGCGTCGGTGATGCCCCCCTGGAGCGTGGGGTCGAAAAAGCTCGCCGCGGTGGTGGCCGTCCACGCCTTGATGATGGCCGTGCCGGTCACGATCGAATTGCCATACGAGAACGCGAGCTGCGCGTAGGGCTGCGGCACGACGCTCGTGCCCGCGAACGAGTCGCGGTAATCGGGGACCACGGGCGGCGCGTGGAGCACGAGGTTCTTTTGCTCGGTCGTCACGAAGCCCTCGCGCTGGTTCAGCCCGAGCCGCAGCGGCATCGTGATGAGGCCATGAAAGTCGAAGCTATAATCCTGCTCGCTCGCCGGCTTCTTTCCGTACGACGGGCC
This sequence comes from Polyangium jinanense, assembly GCF_028435365.1. Next base: position 103,300 of record NZ_JAGTJJ010000005.1, read on the forward strand.
GATTCCTCCGGGCAATGTGGCGACGACCGGCGTCCCGGGCGTGAGTCCGAGCCCCGTGTCCGCGGAAGCGACGCTTTCCTTCTCCTTCTCCTCCTGGGCGTACGCGACGCTCGTGACGAGAGGCAGGGTGCAGAGCGAAAGGAAGAGAGCGCGCGCCCCGCGTCCGCATGAACCAACGAGCTCCTTCATGATCACCACCACATCCCGAAGGTGAGGGCCAGCATCTGGTTATCGAGCTCCTCGCGCGTAAAATCGTTCGGCGCTTCCCCGTGGGTATGCGCGCCGTAAAACCAGCGCGTGTAGCTCAGCGTGACGTGCTCGTGGCTGTTCCAGTTGCTCCGAAAGACGAGCTTCGGGCTGAGGACGTGGAAGCTCTCCTCGCGATCCTGGGAGTTCGGCGATACGTAATCGTACCGGCCGGAGATCGCGAGCCACCAGAAAAAGCGATACGTGGCCTCCGCGCCGAGCTTGTACAGCGTGCGGCCGTCGAAGCTCGGGTCGCGGCTCTCGATCACGGTGCCGACGTTCGCGAACACGCTCGTGATGAGATCGGGACCTTCTCCCCAGAAGGCCGTCGGATGCCAGAGGAACTTCGCCCAGCTGAAATTGTATTCGAATCCCGCGATGAGGAGCTTGCCTGTGCCTCCGCCCTGCTGACCGAGGAGCCGCTTCGTGAGGAGCTCGCCGGTGTCGGCGCCGTAATAGTTCATGCCGGTGAGCAGATGCGCGTACGACGCGTCGGCGTACGAAGCCGCGACGGCGAAATTGCCGAGGTGGTTGTTGATCATGCGAACATCGGCGCCGAGCACGGTCATCTTCGGGTCGGGCCGCAGGCCCTCGTCGAGGAACGGGGTCTTGGGGTCGTCGATCTGGTCGCGCTCGTCCTGCGCGAAGTTGTGGAGGTAATGCAGGCCGAGCACGAAGGGCACGTCGCCCTCGATTCCCAGGCCGACGTGGGCGTGGTGGACGAGGGCCGACGGCCGCGAGGGGTTCGCGTCGTGGTCGTATACGTTCGGCCCGCCGCCGAGGGGCACCTTGCCGAAGCGCCCCATCAGCCCGTGCTCCGCGATGAGCGAGAGCGAGCTCGAGAGCTTGTATTTTGCGCTGAGCGTCTCGCCGACGCCGAACGGCGAGCCGACGATCGCGGCGTTGTATTGGCCTGCCCCGTATTGCCCGAGCGAGCCGTATGCATTGCGGAATACGCCCACCGTCCAGTTCAGGGTCAGGTCCGAGGTCACGGGCGCCGTGAACAGGAGAAAGGCCTCGTTCAGAAAGTTCTGGCTCGTGGTCTCGCGCCAGGTCTCTCCGGCCGACGGCTTCCAGGTGCTGAGCTTGACCACCGCCTTGACGTACGCATTGCCGTAATCGAATCGGAGCTCGACCCAGCTCCCCTGCGGCGCGTTCGTGCCTCGCACGGCGCCATAGAGATCGGGCGTCTGCGGCGGCGCGAGCAGCGTGGTCTCGAATTGCCTGGGCGTCGCGCGTTCGCGCTCGTCCATGGAGAGCCGGAGCGCAGCGCTCATGAAGCCACTGAACTTGAACGTGAATTCGCTGCTCTCCTCGGCCGGCACGCTGAAAGGAATCGTCGCGCCGCCGGGCAGGGTCGGTCCGCTCGGCGCGAACGGGGAGAGCCCGAGCCCAATGGAACGGCGCGAGCCCGGGATGTAGCCCTTGGGCGGCAATGCCGGAGGGATCTGCGCCCGGGGCGTGGGCGGCGGCGAAGGTTTTTCTTCTTTCGCAGACGGATTCGCGGGCGACTCCGCGGGCGGCGCATTCGGCGGTGGGGCCTGCGCGAAGGCCGCCCTTTCCGTCACGATGGCACCCAGAGCCCACACGAGCGCCAGAAGCTCGGAAAGCCTTCTCATCGGGTCCCTCACCGGCGGCGATAGAAGGTCACGTTGTCGATGTACACGTCCGCGAACCCGACCGGGAGCTGCAGCGCGAGCATGTTGATCGAGCGCAGATCCAGGAATGGCGCGTGCTTGGCGAATCCGACCTGGCGGAATTCGCTGAAAGGAATCACGAAGAGCTGCCAATCGGTGGTGAGTCGAATGGACGCGACCCAGCCGTCGCCGCAACGCTCCTGCTCCGCGGCGGGCGCCACGCTGCCGTAGCAATAATAGCCGGCTTGCGCCCCGGAGAAATCGTAGGGCTTGCATTCGGTGCCGTCGAGGTCCCGATCGTAGTAATACTCCGGGGAACGACACGCGCTCGGGCCACAGACGGGATAAAGCTCTTCGAGCAGCGCCGGCTCGGCGATCGGCGCCATGCCCACGGCGGGATCGAAGCAGCGGTGCGTCGGCACCGGCGCGTCGGGGTTTTCGGGCGTGCAGGGCGATCCGTTCTGGCAGGCGGGACGACAGGCCTTGATACGACGACAGAATGTCTGATGCTCGCGGTTGAGCGCGTCGCTCGTGTGTTTGTCGTGAAGCGCGACGAGGACACCGGGCTGGCTGTCCGGACCACGACGTGCCCAGAAGGTGACGCCGTCATACCGGCTGAGATCCCAGTAGCGGTGCGGCTCCGGTTGCTCGAAATCATGCCCGTCGGGCCGCGTGAGCGGAAGGCCCACAGGATCGAGCGTCGCGCCCGGGTCAGGCGGCTGGGGACAAAGGTCGGAGCCCGAAGGACAGGCCACGATCGCGGCGAGCGGGTGCTCGAGGCCCGCGCCGAAGTAATTGAAGCGCCCGCCGCGGAAGTGCAAAGCCCAGCCGTTCGGCTGGCCGTCACAGCTCGGTCCGTTCGTGATCCGATCCGCGGCGAGGCCCCATTTTTCCTTGTAGCGCCCGAAAAGCCCGGGGTACCATGCCGCGTCGCCCGGCACCCGAAAGGCGCCGTAGGTCTCGTCGTCGTAAGCGGACCACCCCTCCCCGACACCCACGGAGTTCGGTAGGCTGGGGTCGGCCTCGAATGTCTCGATCCAGAATGGCGAGAGCTCGATACCAGACAAACCGCTGCAATCGACCGGGCGCGAGCCGGGATCCGGCGTCCCCGCTCCGATCGGCGGAAACACGGGTTCGTACGGCGAAACCAGGGATCCATCGGTGTTTCGCAGCGGTACCGCTCCATTCGCCCACGGCACGGCCGCCGCGAGCCCGTCTTCGAGCCACGCGCGACCAGCGTTACCGTCACTGGAGCACGCGGCCTGGGTGCAGAGGAGAGCTCCTGCCAGCCAGTATTCGACCTTCATCGTCCGCTCTGCGACTTCCGTATGAGCTGCATGAAGTAGTCGGGGCGTTGCCACTGCCCATGAAAGTAGTAGTCGTAGTTGCGGTTGACGCCGGTACCTTCGCCAAGGTCGTTCCAGGTCGCGATCACGAGCAACTCGGAGTCGCGCGTCTCCTCGAGCACGCGCGATAGAACGACCGCGTCCTTGATGATCAGGTCGGTTTGGCGGGGAAGCTTTCCGGGATGATCGCGTCCCACCGCGTCCCACTTGACCATCGCGTGATCGATGATGTGGCCCTTCAGCGTCGAACGGCTGCGGCGCTCCGGGGAATTGAACGTGAACCATTGATAACGCGCGTCCGCCACGCGCTCCATGGCCGCGTCCTCGAAGTAAGCGGAGTCCGCGTCCACGAACGGCTCCTCCTGGAAGTCCGCGGCGAACATCTGCTTGAGCCTCGTGATGAGAGCCGCGGATTTGGTACGAGGCAGGAGCGTCCCGGCGTTGTAGAAGTAGACGAAGGGTTTGCCCTTGAAGCGATACCAGTGGCGCTTGTCCACCTGCGAGAAGAAGGGCTTCCACTTCATCTCGTAGATTCGCTTCGCCGCCGTCTCCGTATCGTTGAGATCGGGCTTTTGCTTCCACGCCTCGGAGAAGTAGGGCTGGCCCCAGGTCCAGGTGTCGTCGAAGAACGCGATCTTGACCGGGTCCTCGAGGCTCGCGAGGGCCTTCGCGAGCGGCTCGAGTTTTTTGTCTTCGATGTCCGGGCCATACGTGTTGAGCAGCAAGAAATCGAGGCCCGCGTATTTCGCATCGACGAGCTCGCGCCGCCAGAAGCCGGGATTGCTCGGCACGTAATAGCCGGCCTTCTTCTCGCCGAAACCGAGCAGCGGGTGCTCCTCGGCCATGCCCGGCGCGTGCGTGTTCGCCCAGTCCATCTTGCAATTGACCTCGTTCGGGCAATTGAAGAAGTACATGAAGACGGCGCCGATGTCGCGCTTCAGCTTCTTGACCGGCGCGCCCACGAGCTCGGGATGGTTCTCCCAAGGGTCGGAATAAGCGAGCTGGCAGGTTCGCTTTTCCTCCTCGCAAATCGACCGCACGACATCGATACGACGGGGCCTCGCTTGGCTCGTCAGCTTCTCGGCCCAGCTACGGACGACCTCCGAGCTCGGCTCTTTGCCCGTGATCTGGCAATAGGCCGCGCGCACGAAGGTCTCCGGCGCGTGGCCGAGATTGACGTCGACGACCTCCGCGCGCTGACACGGACCGCTCCACTCGGGCTTGAGCTTGAACGGTCCAAGGTCCTTTTCGTCGATGGCATGATCCATGACTCGCGCTCCCGCCGCTTTGGCCACCGGCCTCGTGTCTGCCGTTCCCGCCGGGCCTTGCTGCGGAGTGTCAATGTGGCTCACCGTCTGATCGAAACAGCCCGAAAGGAGGCCGAGCATCAGCGCGACCGGCCCCACGAAAGCCGCCCACCCGAGGCCGGTCGCGACGCTTCGCGGCTTCATTTGCCGATGGGACCGGTCGGCGCCGTGCCCGAGAAAAGAGTCACCTCATCGATCCAAATGTCGAAATCGGGGCCCGGCGTGATCCAGCTCAGGCCGAGGATGACGTCCTTGACCTGCACGGATCCCGCGAGTTCGCTCCATTTGACGGTATATTGCTTCCACTCCGATGTCAGCGTGATGTTCTTACCGGGGTGGTTGTAGCAATTCGTCTCGCAATCGCCGCCGTCCGCCTTGGCCTGCGTCGCCGGGTGCACGGCCTGGACCCTGAGCGCGTTGTCGGCGCCGGCGGTGCCTTTCGCCCAGAACGAGATACCCTCGAAGGCTGAAACGCCGGCACACGCCCCGTTTGCGTCTTTCAGGCCGAAACCGAAGCCTGCGCCAAAGCCGCCATCGGTCGGCGCCTTGACGCCGGTGGCGCTCACGTGGCCGGCCATGGTCGTCACGACAGCGCCCTCGCCTTCGCGGGCAATCTTGTCGAAGTTGGCAGCGTCCGTGTCTGCGAACGAGTACCAACCGGGGAAAGCCATATCGGTCTCGAAGTCGTCCACGAACGCATCGTCGACCGTCAGCACGCGAACGTTGTTGTAACATACGCTGTCCGGGGACGGGCCGCCGCCCGCACCACCGTCGCCGCCGCTGCCGCCTGCGCTGCTCGAGGAACTGCTGCCGCCGCCGGTTCCGCTGCCGCTCGCGGCGCCGGCGCCCCCGTTGGGATCACCGGTGCCCGAGGAGCACGCCGACGCAAACGCCAAGGCGCAAACGACCGTATAGATGGACACGTGCAACGCAGGAATACGCTTCATGGTCTCGCCCCGTTCCTTGCAAGTTTCGGGAGTTCGTCGCTGTCGTGAACAGCTCGTGGACACATTGGGCGAACTCCGCTGGCACCGTCAATGCGAATCATGGTCAAATGTCAGCATTTACTCGGGGTGCAATTTGGCTGCGCCAGCGGTAAAACTGAAACCATGCTCGAAGTGGCTCTAGGCCACTTCTACGGCTCACATTGCGCGGCGCGCAAAATGCTCATGAAGGCATGCGGCGTGAGCCACTGCCCCTGGTGATAGTAGTCGTAGTTGCGGTGGATGCCGGTGCCCTCCCCGAGGTCGTTCCACGTGGCAAACACCGCCAGATCGGACGCGGCGGAGCTCTCGAGGGCCTCTTTCAGGAGCTCCGGGCCCTTCACGAGCCGATCGGTCTGGGTCGCGAGATCGCCCGGGCGATCTCGACCCAGCGAATCCCACTTCACCATGAAGTGATCGTGCGTCACGCCTTTGAGGTCGAAGTGGCTGTCCTCGTCCCCGAACGTGTCCCAGATGAACTGCGAATCCGCGACGGCCGGCATGCCGGGATCCAGGAAAAACGCGCGATCCACGGCGACGAACGGTTCGATACCGAAATCCGCGGCAAAGAGCTCCTTGAGCCGAGCCACCACGCCCGCCGCGACGCTCAGGGGCTTCAGGGTGCCCGCGTTGTAGAAATAGATGAACGGGCGATCCTCGACGAGGTACCAGTGCTCGCGCGCAATCGCCTCGAAGAACGGCTTCCACTTCGCCTGATAGATCACCTGCGCGGCGGCGTCGGCGTCGGCGAGGTTGGGGGCGACGTTCCACGGCGGCGGCTGCTGCGGCCGCCCCCAGGACCAGGTGTCGTCGAAGAGCGCAATCTGAATGCCGCCGATGTCGGCGAGCGCCTCGCTCAACCTCCCGAGCCTGCCGATATCCGGACCGTACGTATTCACGAGCAAGAACTGGAGCCCCGCCCAGCGCGCATCGTAGAGCTCGCGCTTCCAAAACCCCGCGTTGTCCGGATGGTAGTAGCCCTCCGCCGCCGCGCCGAACGCGTAGAGCCGATGGGTCGAATCCATCCCGCTCGCATGGGTATTGGCCCAATCGAGGTCGCAATTGACGCCGCCGGGACATTCACTGAAGAACATCAAGACGGCGCCCACGTCGCGCGGTGTCTTCTGCACACACGGCGTCGTCAGCAGTACCTGCTGCTTCCAGGGATCGGAGTACGATAACGGACAGTTCTTGCCCGCCTCGTTGCAAAGGCTGCGGACGACGTCGATCCGCCGAACCCAGTTACGGGTCCGGAGCTCGTCGGAGATGGTCGCGATCTGTTCGGCGCTCGGCTCTGCGCCGCGAATCTGGCAATACGCCGCCCGGACGAACGCTTCGGGCGTGTTCCCGAGGTTCACGTCGATCGTCGCTCGCGCCGTGCAGGGGCCGTCGAACTCGGCTCGAAGCTCGAATTCGACATTCTCCGGGAGCGCCGTGGGAGGCGGGGTCGGGCGGAGGTCGTCCGTGGGATCGTACGAACCCCGCCCGCAGCCGCAAAGGAGCGTTAGGAGTGCAAACGAGCGAACGAGGGCACGGAAGCGCATGGTTCACTCGATGAAGGCTACGTCATCGATCGTGAAGTCCCACGTGACCGCGTCCTTGGAAGTCCAGTTCAAGCCGACGAGCGCCTTCGTATCCAGCTTGGCCTTGTCACCCCATCCAAGCTGCTTCAGGTCGCTCCACTTGAGCTCGTAGGTCTTCATCTCCGCCGAGAGATTGGTGATGATGACCGTGAAATGGTCATAACATTTCTTGCAACGGCCAAACTCCGGCATCGTGTCCACCGTGGCCACGAGGAACTTCATCGGCGTGGAGCCGGACGCTTTGAAACGGATGCCCTTGTACTTCGTGCCGTCCACCGGCGTGAGCATCTGCGCGCCGCACAGGTTCGTGCCGATCCCGCCGCCCCATTCGGTATACCCCTTCCCCGTCGTGTGGATCGCCCCGTTCTCGATCGCGCTCGTGAACTCCTCGACCGAAGGCGGCTTCTTCACGCCCCCGGTTTTGTCGCTGTACACGAACCAGCTCCCCGGCGGCTCGATCGTGGGCAGGTTCGAGATGCCGCCGCCGTCCCAGATCATGGGGCCCGTGGGCACGACCGGATCGGGGACCGGCAAGTCGCCCCGAGCCGCGGCGGGCGTCGCGTCCGAGGAGCCGGCCCCCGACGCGGAATTCTCACAAGGACAAGGCGGACACGGCTGCACGGCACCCTGGGGACCGATACAGCCGACGGCCGGGCCGCCGGCGGCCAGCACGACGAGCACAATGGCAAGACCAGCGCGGATGGAGCTCATACCCTGACTCGTGTCGCTTTGGGTGGCGTTTGCGTCTACGCCCACCCTCCCTACCACGCGCGCACGAGCGGCCCCAAGGAAAATAATAGGCAAATTGGGTCATTTACTGCGCGACGCCGCCGTGGACGCGAGGCGCGTAGCCCCCGCGGATCCCCCATGTCCGCGGGGACCATTGCAGGTTACTCGATGCGGCAGGCCTCTTCGAAATCGAGGCGAGGGTTGCGCGGGAAGAGCTTCTCCGGATCGCCGTGGCCGAGGTTGACGAGGAGAATGGATTTCCACGGCAGGTCGGCGAAAAACGTCGCGTCGACCTTCTCCCGGTCGAAGCCGGCCATCGGCCCGCAGTCGAGCCCGAGCGCGCGGGCGGCCAGGATCAAATAGCCGGCCTGCAGCGAGGCGTTCTGCAATAGCAGGAAGTCGCGCTGCTCCGGCGGCATCGCGGCGAGGGCCTCGCCCATCGTCGGGCGCGCCGGGAAAAGCTTCGGCATCTTCTCGTGAAAGCGCGTGTCGTAGGCGATGATCGCCGTGACCGGCGCGCTCATGGTCTTTTCGACGTTCCCCTCGGCGAGGCAGGGGCGCAGGCGCTCCTTCGCCTCGGGGCTCTTCACGAAGACGATCCGCGCCGGCACGCTATTGGCCGCGGTCGGCCCGAGGCGCAGGGCCTCATAAAGGTGGCGCAGGGTCGCATCGTCGACGGGCTCGGCGAGCCAGCCATTGTGGGTACGAGCTTCGAGGAAGATCTGCTGGAGGAGTTGGTCGCTCATAAAGACTCGAGGTGTGGGGGTTCGGGGACGCAATCCATTCAGGTCGCGAGCGCGGGCTTGCCGATGCGGGCGTCGGCCTCGCGCTTCGTCTCGCTCGCAAGCTTGCGGCTCTCGGGGCGCAGCGCCCACGAGGCGGCGGCGATGGCGACGAGGACGAGCGGCGTGATCACCTTGCCGGCGGGATCGCCGCTGGCGGCGTGGGAGGCGGCGGCGCCGGTGAGATCAAAGAAGATGCCGGCGTACGCCCACTCCTTGAGGCGGGGGAAGCGGGGGGCGAGCAGGGCGACGGCGCCGAGCACCTTCCACACGCCGAGGATGGTGGCGAAGTAGGCCGGATAGCCGAGGTGCGTCATGCCCTCGAGGACCTGCGGGGCGCCGGAGAGATCGCCGACGCCGCCCGCGGCGAACGCGAAAGCAAGCAGACCCGTCGCAGCCCAGTAACCGATCGTTCGTGCCTTGTCGTTCATGAAAAGCATTGTCGTCACTGCGCGCGCCTGTAACAATGCATCAACAATTGGAAGCACCTGACAGGATTTGATCCAGATGGACGACCCCCTCGAGACCTCCGAGCTCCTCGCCTTCTCGAAGGCCGTGGAGGCCCGATCGCTCTCCCGCGCCGCCGCCGAGCTCGGCGTCCCCCGCGCCACCATCAGCCGCCGCCTCGCGCGGCTGGAGGAGCGTCTCGGCGTGCGCCTGCTCCGCCGCACCACGCGCAGCCTCGCCCTCACCGACGCGGGCGAGGCGCTCCACCGACACGCCCGCATCGTGCTCGACGCCGTCCATCACGCCGAGGCGAGCGTGCGCAAAACCGACGACGCCGTCCGCGGCGAGCTACGCGTCTCGGTGCCGCCGATGACCGGCACGAGCTTCAGCGCGATGATCTGTGACTTCTCGCGGCGCTACCCCGAGGTCCGTCTCCACGTCCACAGCACGACCCAGCACGTCGACCTCCAGCGCGGCGGTTACGACGTCGCGCTGCGCGCCGCCACCGCGCTCGAACCCGGCCTCGTCGCCCGGACGCTCGCGCGCGAGCCCACCCTCGCGGTCGCCTCGCCCGCCTACCTCGAAGCCCACGGCACGCCGCGCAGTCGCCGCGATCTTCGCCACCACCGCTGCCTCATGGGGTTTGCCCGAGGGGAGCTGCCGCAGACGCACTGGCCGTTCGCCGGCGGCAAGTTCCAGATCGAGGGCGCGCTCTTCGCGAACGACGTCTACCTGCTCTGCGACGCCGCGCTCGAAGGCCTCGGGATCGCGCTCTTACCGCTGATCCTGGCGAGCCCGCACCTCGAGAGCGGCGCTCTCGTGCACGTGCTCCCGAACGCGCTCCAGGGAGAGTCGCACATCGCGGTGGTTTATCCGGAGCGAGAGTTCATGCCGCCGCAGGTGCGTGCGTTCATCGACGCATTGGTGGCGTGGGCGCCGGAGCTCATCGCGCGGGCGAACGCACCGATGCCGAAGCGGGCGGCGAAGAAGCGGGGCGGGAAAAGCGCGTGACGGGCCGCTTTGCGGTTTCACATTTCTTCACGCCGTGCCTCGCCTCCGTACCCTATCTTCGGGGGCGATGAGCCGCGAGAGCATCGACAAGGAAAAAGCACGCCGCGCCGCCAAGCACCCCGATCGTCCCGGCGAGGAGTGCCGCGCCGAGCCTGGGCTCTATACGCCGGTCGTCAATCGAGCGAGGTGCGAGGGCAAACGCGATTGCGTGGAGGTTTGCCCGTACGACGTCTTCGAGGTGCGGCGCATGGATGATGCGGATTTCAACGCGCTCGGGTTCTTCGCGCGTTTGAAGAGCCGCGCGCACGGCAGGCAAACCGCCTATACGCCGAACGCGGATCAGTGCAAAGCCTGCGGGCTGTGCGTGGTCGCCTGCCCCGAGAAGGCCATCGAGCTCGTTCGCAAATAGCCCCGGCGAGCCGCTCGCGCCAAACGTGGGCCAGAGCGCCCCGTTAACAATCTCAAAGACCGCCTTCATGCGCGGCTCATGCCACGGGCGCATGCTTGTGTTCGTCGGTCGGGGAGCCTGTTCGAGCAGTCCTCCACGGCCTGGGCATTGTAGCGAATGCAGATGGAGGTCGGCGATGCGGCAGAAACGACGTGCCTTTGCGTGGACCACGTTGATGGCCATCGTGCCGGGGGTTGCTCTTGCGCAATCGGCTCCGCCCGCGGCAGGACAGCCGCACAAACCGGGAATCGAGGCTGCGCCCCACGGCGGGCGGGCCGGAAAACCCGGCGAAGGCCATGATCCGAACGCGCGCAGGCCCGGGGAGCCCACGAAGCCCGGGGAGCCGTCGGCGAAGCCCGGGGATACGCTCCGCCCTGGGCCGCCGGATGCGGGCGCGCCGCCCGCGCCTCGACGGGAGGAAGACCAAGGGCGCGCCGCCCGGCGCAAAGCCCAGGTCGACAAGGAGCGGCCCGCGGTGGAGGAGTCGCTCAAACGCCGGCCGATGGATGAAGCGCTCCAGCAGGAGATGAAGCACCACGCCGAGCGTATCGCGCGGCTCGAGCGGATCCAGAAGCTCGCCGAGCAGTCCGGCGACACGGCCACGGCCGAGCGGGCGAAGAAGGTCCTGGAACAGGAAAACGCGCGTTATTCGAAGTTCATCCAGTCACGAAAGTAGGCGATTCATGAAGCATCTGCTCTGGATGGGTATGTGCCTCCTCCTCGGCTGCGAAGGCGGCGCGGGAAGCCCGAGCGACGCGCCCGCGAGCGCGGCCTCCCAGGCGAGCCCCGCCGCGGACACAGACATCGCCGTCCCCGCTGATTACGAGGACAAAGCGGCCCGCGAGATCACCACCGACAATTACAAGAAGGAGCTCGACGACCTCGAACGTCAGGTCGAGAAATGAACGGGGGCGGGCCGCTTCATATCAGCCGCGCCACGGCCTCGAGCAGCTTGCGCTGGTCGAAGCGGCCCTTGACGATGTACTCGTCGGCCCCCGCGGCGCTCCCCTGCGCCAGGTCCGTCGGCCTGTCCAGGCTGGTCACGAGGATCACGGGCAAACTCTTGAACTTGGGATGCGCGCGAATTCGCTGCGTCAGCTCGACACCATTGAGCCGCGGCATCTGGACGTCCGAGACGACGAGATCATACGTGCCCCCCTGCAGCGCTTGCCACCCGGCCTCGCCGTCGTTCGCCGTGTCCACGTCGTACCCCGCGGCAGCCAGGATGTTGCGCTCCAGCGTCCGGCTCGTGAGCGAATCGTCGACCACCAGGATGCGTCGCTTCTTCATCGCCTCCGCCGCGTGGACGGTCTCCGTGCGCTCGCCCTGTCGACCGCGCGCGACGTCGAGCAGGCGCGGCACGTCGAGGACGACGGCCAGGACGCCGCTCCCCAGAATCATCGCCCCCGCAATGCCCGGAATACGCGGGAGGTTCCACGGGAGCCCCTTGGCGACGGACTCCACTTCCCCGACGACCTCGTCCACCACGACGCCGATACGGGTCGCGCCGTCGGAGAGGGCAATGACGAGGAGCTTCTCCGGATCGGTTTGTCGCGGCTCCTGCATGAGCGCCGAAAGCCAGCGCAGCCGCAGAGGTTCGCCCTCGGCATCCGGCACCGCCGCGACGCCGTCGACGACCTGCACCTCGGACGAGGCCACGCGGAACGCTCGCGCCACGTAGGCCGTCGGCAGCGCGTAGGCAGAGCGCGCCGTGCGCACGAGGAGCGCCTTCGTCGACACCACCGTCGCCGGCACCTCCATCCGGAACGTGCCCCCGCCCATCGTGGGCTCGGCGATCCGGACGTGGCCCCCGAGCTCCGAGAGGCGCTGCTTGACGATATCGAGGCCCATGCCTCGGCCGCTCACGTGGCTGACCGACGCCGCGGTGGAAAAACCCGCAAAAAAGACGATTTCGGCGGTCTCCACGGCATTCATGCGCGCGAGCCGCTCCGGCGACAAGATCCCCCGTTCGACGGCGCGGCGGCCGATCTCGGTCGCATCCATGCCGCGTCCGTCGTCGGACACTTCGAGCTCGACCATCATCCCGGGCGCGCGGGCGCGCACGCGGATCGTGCCCATGCGAGGTCTGCCCTGGCGCTCGCGGACCTCGGGCGGCTCGATGCCGTGATCGACCGCGTTGCGCAGGAGGTGCAGCATCGGATCCCGCAGGCCGTCGAGGATCTGCCGATCGACCTCGATGTCCCCCACGTCCGCGACGAGGCGCGCCTCGCGGCCGAGGGCATGCGCGGTCTCCGCCACCGTCCGCCTCCACTGCGGCACCGCCCCGGCGAGCGGCAGCATGCGAGCGCGCTTGACGGCGGCCGACCAGTCGCGAACGAGATGCCCGGAGCGCTGCACATCCTGCCGGTTCGCCTCCACCAGGGCATCCAGCCTGCGGGTGACCTCGCCGAGGGTCGCTCGCAGCTCCCCCGAGGCAGCGCGCTCGATCTGCGAGAGCTCGAGGAGGCATTGCTCGAGCTCGGCGTGGCGCACGTGCCTGCGCCCCTGCGCGACCAAGAACTCCTCGGCGAATTGCATCAGATCGTCGAGGCGACTCGCTTCGACGCGCACCGTGGTGGCGCTCGCCACGCTCGACGGGGCGCCCGGCTTCGCCGCCGGCAGGGTGTCGCCCGCGGGGGCAGGATTCGCGGAGGTCGTGCGCTCGGAGGAGGCAGACGTCTCCGGCTCCAGGGAGGCCGCGAAATCACGCGCGGCCTCGAGGGGCGCATCTCCCCCGACGAAACGCGAGATGAGGCCGATCCCGTCGCGCAGGCGCATGATCACGTCGGCGATCGGCGCGCCCTCGCGGCGATAAGCGCCGAGCGCCTCTTCGAGGCCGTGCGCGACGACCTCGACGCCCTCGCTGCCCGCGACGCGCGCCGCTCCCTTGATGTTGTGGAGGATCCGGAGCGCTCGTTCGAGCGCCCATGCGTCGCCCAGCGTCTCCGACGCCGCGAAGCGCTCGACGACCCGCGCGAGATCCTCCAGCGCCTCCGTCGCCTCGTCGCAGAACAGCGCCCAAATGTCGTCGTTGTCGCTCTGGCTCATCCCGCCTCGCTCCCGCGCTACGACCTACGCAACCGCCGGATGCGGCTAGAACCGATCGCTGGTCGCTTTGAGGTCGAGCGAGAGGCGCTCGATGTCGACGACCGCGCCCTCGAGCTGCCGGACGCCGGTGGCGTTGTCCCGCGCGGCCTTCGTGATGCCACCGAGCGCCGAGGCGATCTGCGCGACGCCGGACGCCTGTTGCGCCGACGCGCCGGCGATCTGCCGCGCACGTGAGGCGCTGTCGCTCAGCACCACGGCGAGGTTCTCCACGATGTCACGCACGGCCTCGACCGCGCGGCGCCCGTCGTCGCAACGCTTCGTGCCCTCCTCGGTCGCCATCACCGCGCTCTGCGTCGCCTTCTGAATCTGCGCGAGGATCCCCCGGATCTGCTGCGTCGCGCGCTTGCTCTGCTCGGCGAGGCTACGCACCTCCGATGCGACCACGGAGAAGCCGCGGCCCTGCTCGCCGGCCTTCGCGGCCTCGATGCTCGCGTTCACCGCGAGGAGGTTGCTCTGCTCGGCCAGATCACTCACGGCGTCGACGATCGTCGCGATCTGCGAGGTCTGCTCGGAGAGCTGGAGGATCTGGGACGCGATGCCGGCGACGCGCTCGTTGATCGTCTGCATCATCGACATCGCCTCGAAGAGTCTGTCGCGGCCGAGGTGGCCGTTCTTCGCGGCCTCGTCCGAGATCTGCGCGACCTCGCGCGCGCTCGCCGCGGCGGCCTCACTCGTCTGTTTCATCTCCTCCACGGTCGTGCTGACCTCCGTCACCGCCGAGGCCTGCTCGGACGCCGTCCCGGCGTACTCCTTGGCGGTCGCGCTGATCTGCGTCGCGTTCGAGGAGAGCCGGGCGACGCCCTCGCGCAAGCTCTTCGTCACGGTCCGCAGCCCCTCGGTCATCTCGCGCGCGGCCGTGACGAGCGTACCGACCTCGTCGTTCGCCTGCGCGCCGCCCGTGGCGGTGTCGACCAGCTTGAGCTCGTCCGCGGCGCCCGCCGTGTCGCCCCCCGCCATCCTGCGGAAGACCTCGACGAGCCGTGAAATGGGCGCGGCGATCGTCCCCGACAACCAGAAGGCGAGCGTGACCGCCACCGCGAGCACGAACCCGATGACGAGGATCAACATGTTCCGCGCCTCGGTGTACGTGGCCTGCGCGGAACCGGCTGCGGACATCGCCTCGCGCCGGTTGTAATCGAGGAGTCCGTCGAGCGCGACGTTCGAGACATCGTAATGCGTCTTCGCCGCGGCGAAGAAGTCCTTGCGGGCCTCCTCGTTCTCGTTTTTACGGCTCTTCGCGAGGAGACGCGCGGCCTCTGCGAGGTGCGCCCGATGCGCATTGACGAACGCGTCGAGGAGCTTCCGCTCCTCGTCGGTGGTGATGTCGCGCCCGTACTCCTGGATCCTCTTGTCGATGGTGTCCTGCATCGCCCGGACGTCGACCTCGATGCGCCCCATCTCCCCCTCGTTGGTCGAGTCGATGTGGCTGAGGTAGAGCAGGCGAAGATCCGAGGTGTTCGCGTTCAAGAGGCCGAGCGAATCCACGCTCGGGACGGTGTTCTCCGCGAGATCCCGGCTGACGTTCCGCAGGTTGCCCGCCTCGTACACGCTCACGATGCCGAGCACGCCCGAGAGAATGGTCACCGCGAGAAACCCTGCCAGCATCCTGCCGCGTATCGTCAAGTTCATGTCTTTCCTCAATCCGTGATCGCCCGCGTCCCCGCGCGCGGGCGTTCCCCCTCGTCATGCGCGACGGGAAGGCGCGCGACGTCGATGATCGCCACGAGATCCTTGGTCATGGCCTGGATGGGACGCTGCGAATCGGCCTTCATCTGCGCCGAAAGCTCGTCCTCGTAGATGTCCCGGAAGCCGAGCACGGACTCCACCGAAAGCCCGAGCGGCCCCCCCGCGCCCTCCACGACGGCCATGGCGCTCGCGCGCTCTCCACCCGCGCCGAGGATCGAGGAGAGATCGACGACGCCGACGATCTCGCCGCGCACGTGCGTGATCCCGAGCAGCCAGCGCGGAAGGCCTGGCAGCGCGGTGATGTCGGGCATCGGGACGATCTCGCGCAAGACCTCGACCGGGATCCCGAGGCGCTGCGCGCCCGCGCCGACGAGCGCGACCCGGGCGGCGATCCTGCGAGGCCCATCGTCGCTCGCCGTCGCTGCCAGGCGCTCCGCGCGCCGCTTGAGGATCTCCTCGCGCGACGCGTCGCTTTCTTGTCGTGGTTTCATGTGAGCCCTTCCTTGACGAACCGTACGGCGTCGAGGAGCTGCCCCGCCGTGGTCTCGCCGTCCTCGAGCAGCGCGTCGGCCGCGCATTTCGCGAGCAGTGCTTCCAGCGCGCGCCCCTGCGTGATGGCCTGCTCGACCTGGCCGGCTCTCTGCAGAGCCATGACGTACCAGTAGCGCGCGAGTCGATGCTCGGGCCGCATGAACAGCGTCCGCCGCAGGTCCTCCACGGCGGTCTCGGGCTCACCTCGCTCCAGCGAGAGTTGTGCCCGGATCATGTATCCGATCGGCTCGGTCGTGGGCTGTTCGAGCAGCGCCTTGACGACCGTGAGCACGGCGGCGGGCTGGCTCAGATCGGCGAGGCGTAAGGCCTCCGCTTCCGCATCACGATTCGGCGGCGCGGGCGGCGCGGGCGCGGGCGGCGGGGCCACACGCGGCGGCGGGGCTGCGCGAACCACCGCGCGCGCCGGCCGTCCTGCCGCAGCGTGTGGGGGTCGCGCCGTCGAAGCGAGGTGCGCGGTACGCGAGGAGCGAGGCGCGCGGCCTCGGCGGCTCGACGGCACGGGCACGTCGGGATCGAACCCCGGGGCGCGCGCTCGGTAGATGCTCGTGCTCTCGTGGCCAGCTTCGACGAAAAACGCCGTGTTCGGCCGAGGATCGGCGGGCGCCACGATGAGCAGGCCTCCGGGCCTGAGCACGCGGTGAAACTCGCGATACGCGTCGGCGATCACGCTCGGGCTGAGGTAGATGGCGACGTTGCGGAAAAACACGGCGTCCACCGAGCCCGCAGGCAACGCCGCCGCGTGGTGCACCACGTGTCCCACGTCGAAGGTCACCGCTCGCCGCACGAGGTCCGCCACCGCCGCGCCGGACTCTCCGCGCTGGAAGTAGCTGACCGAGAGCCAGGCCGGCGCCTCGCGAAACGCCCACGCGCCGTAGACGGCGGCGCGCGCCCTGCGGATCGCCTCGGGGCTGATGTCCGCCGCGAAGATGCGGACCCGCGCGAGCGCGTTCACGCCGAGCCGCGCGTGGATGGCGATGGCGATGGAATACGGCTCCTCGCCGGTCGCGCAGCCGGCCGAGAGCACGCACGGGTTCGCGAGCGGATCGGCGGTGAGCCGCGCATGAAGCGTGTCGACCAGGAACTCGAAATGGCCATGGTGCCGAAAGAAAAACGTCTCCCGGACCGTGAGGTGATCCAGAAGCTCGGGCATGAGCGAGGGCCACGCCGAAGGCTCCCGCGAGAGCGCCTCGACCGTGGTGCCGCGACGAACCGCGATGTGCTCGAGCCCGCGCGAGGCCTGCTGCGCCCAGTCGTCGCGTGGTGACAGGCCGCTCGCGCGTGCGATCGCGTCGAGCAGCGCGTCGAGCCCCCCCTCGCCGCTCATCGCCCGGGCGTCTCCTCGTGCCCCGCGTTTTCCGCCTCGGCACGCTCTTCGAGCGGCGGGATGTCCGAGGTGGCGATCAGGCGGCTCAGGCTGAAGAGCAACACGAGCCCCTTCGGATCGCGGAGCGTCGCCCGCACGTAGGGCGCGATCGGCAAGCTCCCTCCCGGGCCGTTCGTCCGCTCTCCCAGCGCGAGTGTGCGCACGCCGAGCACCTCCTGCACGACGAGGCCGATCCACTTCCCTTCGTGCCGGCAGATGACGATGTGATCGTCGAGGTCGAGCGCTCGCGCTCGGCGTTCGATCCGGGCCGCCACGTCGAGCACCGGCAGCGCCCGACCTCGCAGGTTCAAGAGCCCGTGCACCCACGGAGGCGCTTCGGGCAAGGGCGCCATCGCGGCCGCGGGGACCGCCCGCTCGACCACGTCGAGCGGCAATGCGACCCGCGTCTCCTCGACGCGACAGACGACCGCCTGGATCTCGCCCGCGAGAGGCAGCGGCTCGTCGGCTTCGTGCGACGACGTGGTGCGCTCGAGTTCGTAGAGCCGTCGCTTGAGCTCGGCGATTTCCCGCCCGATGTCGTGACGCGTGCTCACGATCCCCCCGATGTCCGTGCCGGCCTTTCGAGCTGCGCGGAGACGGCCGCGACGATCGCGCGCGCGTCGCCCGTCTTGCGCAGATGCCCCGCGGCGCCGAGGCGCTTCGCCGTCGCGCGGAGCAAGGTGTCTGGCTGGTTGGAAAAAAGAACGACAGGCGTCCGGTGGAAAACTCCATCCCGGGAGAGCCGTCCGAGCAACACGCCTGCGTCCTGCTCCGCGATGGACAGGTCGAGCAGGATCAACGCCGGCTGCTCCCTGGAAATCGCCTCGACGGCGGCCGCCGGCGTGTTCGCCGTGAGCGCGCGGAAACCCGCTTCCTCGAGCGCGCGCTGCGCGACGCGCAGCACCGTGCGGCTATCGTCCACGATGAGGACCGTCCGCGACCGCGCCATGGGGACGGCTTCGTGCCCCCGCATTTCGGCTCGCGCCGGGGCGTGGCTTCTTCCCTTTGCGGCGCCCCGCTTGAGCTCCGCGAGCGCCTTCACCGCCTCGTCGACGAGCCGCAGCGCATCGTCGGGGCTTCGGCCCGCCTCCCGTCGCAGCGTACCGACGGCCTCCTCCAGCCGGCACGCGAGGTCCCGGAGCGCCGGCAGATCGACCATCAAGAGAATGCCCCGCAGCGTGTGGGCGTCGCGGGAGAGCCCACGCAATGCGGATGGATTTGAGGGGCAGGCCCGCAGGGAATCACGCGACTGCACCATCGAGTCGATGAGCAGCTCGGATTCCTCAAGGAAATCGCTCATGAGGAGCTCTTGCTCGGGGGCCATTTCGTATGCTCTGTCTTTCTACGCGGGTGACGTGTCGACCCGCCGCCGGACGCGCCCCGGGCGAAGCGGCCGAGCGGCGGCGCGAAGCTTTTAGCTCCCTGTGCCGAGACTCGGCCGCATCTTGTCGAGCCACGCCCTCGCCGCGGCCTCGTCCCGCGAGAAATTTCGATGCAAAGGCCTGCCGGTGAGCTTCGACACCGCACGTTGGACCATTTCGAGGACCACCTGAATATGGAAGTCCGCACCAAACACGGCCATCGCGTGGGGCGGCACGCGCCTCGCCCAGGCGCTCATCTGGTCCCGCGCCGCCGCGTCGAGGTCGACGGTCTCGGACATATCGAAAAGGATGAGGTAATAGGGGCGCGGACGGGCCCACGCCTCCATCCGCGAGAGCGCGGCCTTGCCAATGTCGTTCGTGACAGCGCCCCGCGCCTTGAGCACCACGAGGTCCGGCGACTCGATGACGATGTCGAGGCTGCCCGTCTCCGGGTCCGACCCCCTCCTCGTGGAAGGAGGCCCCTCGGCGCCGCTTGACCGTGCGGGCGTCTCTCGAAGGGCGTCCGAAAGGAGCCCTGTCGCGATCACGCGCACGCGGCTCGCCGGCTCGGCGAGGAGCGCCGCTTCGAGAGCGGAGGCGAGCTCCTGCGTGTCCTCGGGCTTCTGGATGGCACCGTCGGCGCCGAGCCGATCCGCGAGCTTCTGCAAGAGACCCTTGTGCATGTTGCTGCACAGGATCACGCGTACGCGCGGCGCGCTCGAGGTCTCCCGGATCATTCGCACCAGACGTGGGCCGTCGAGTTGCGGCATATTCACGTCGAGCAACACCACATCGCAAGACGTCTCCCGGATCGCCTGCAAGCTCCCCTGCGGCCCGTGGTTGAAACGCGCGATGAAACCCGCACCTTCGAGCGCAGATGCCGCGTTCCGGCCGAAGTCGTCGTCATCATCGATGATGAGGACTTTTCTCCTGCCGGAAGGAAGCATCCCCCGCCGAGAAGCTTGAAGGGGTGTGTTACGATGATTCAAAAGTTTCTCCCCATCTTTTGGGTAACAGAATCCACGACCCGGCGTCAATCGTAATCGCCACTTCTGGTCGTAAAAACGAACCTTCCCGACCCATCCGATGGTTCGGCACGGCGAGTAACGTCAATATGATGACGATCCTGCCACCGCTTCGCGCAACGCGTGGTCAACGGCGAGACCATGCCGCTTCCGACCCCGCGTTGCGCGACTGGCTGGCGCACCTCCCCTGCCCTACGTCCAAAAATTCCGCGTCCCTCCTGGACGCGGAATCCTTGATTTAAGGTGCCGGGGTTCCCGCGCAGGTCGCGGGGGCGCTCGTGGAACAGGATTTCTCGAAGGGTTTGCCCGCTACGCGATCCCCGAGGAAGGTCAGGATCTCGGGCAACGCCCACGTCGTGGCCTTCGTGTGCGAGGCGCCGGCGCACTCGAGGTAACGCATGGGCATCCCCGCCTCGCACAGCGACGCGAACGCGGCGCGTTCGGTCGGCGTATCGACCAGCGTGTCCGCCTCGCCCGTGACGAACAGGATGCCATAACTCTCCGCGTCCTTCTGGATGCGCGACACGCTCGTCGTGGTCAAACCATTCTCGGCGGCCATGCAGCCCCATGGCGCGAGCTCATCCAGCGTCCCCGACGCGGCGGCGTCGAGCACCGCGGGCTGGAAGATCGACGAAAGCATCTCCTTGCCCGCAAGGAAATCCCCCGGATCGCACCCCGCGCCCAGGGCCTCCACGACGTCCTGATCGAGCGGCGGGAGCAGCACCTCCGCGAGCTTGCCCTCCGCGCCGTACCAGCCCGCGCTCGCGCCATAAAAGGCGACCATGTTGTCGGTCGAGTTGCGCCTCGTGGTGAGCGCAAGCGTGCCCTCGCCGATCAAGTCCGCAGGCGGGACCGTGGTCGCAATGCCGACGACGTCGAACTCGCGCGCATAATAAGGCGCGAGACGATCCACCCAGAGCGCCGCGTGCCCGCCCTGGGATCCGCCCACCACGGCGAGCCGCGTCGAGGGTCGTGCGCCGCCCTCGCGGATCTCCTCGGGCAGGCGCAGGACCGCGCGGGCCGCGTCGAGCGACGCAATGGCCGTCGCCTGACCGACCAGGTACGGATGCAAAAAGCCCGTGGGCGGCTCCTCGTTCTTGAGGCCGATGTAATCGGGCGCCACGACGATGTAGCCGATCGACGCGAGCGCCGCCGCGAGCGCCGCAGTATCCGTCTCCGCGCTCGGACCGCAGCCATCGGTGAAACCGCTGGTGCCATGCAGGACCATGAGCGTCGGCAACGCCTCTGCGCCCTCGGGCACGGTCGTCGGCCACGCGACGAGCGCCGTCGCCTCCACGGGCTTGCCGCGATCCTGCGTCACGTACGTGAACACGTGGGTCACGACGTCGTATTGCAACGAGACGGGCAGGTCTCCGAGCACCTCGCCCGCGAGCGCGTCGAGCAGGCCCTTGGGGTACGTTGCCGTCGGCCTGTGCGTGGTGATCTCGCCGAGCGCGAGATCCCTCTTCCAAGCGTGATCGGGCTGCCCGCAGCGGGCCGGGGCGTCGGCGAGGGCGTCGGTCTCGGGCGTCCCCGCGATCTCGGGGGCCGGGGTTTCCGGCGCACCCGGGACACTGGGCGGGGGAGTGTCCTCACCGCCGCACGCGGCGAGGGCGAGGGTGCTACCAAAAAGAATGCCGCGAGCGCGGCGAGCGAAAAGGTGCCTCATGGGCCGCGCACCTTACGCGTTGCGCCGCGGGCCGGCAATGGCAGCGCGCGAGCGACCTTTCGATCTCAAGCCGCGCGAGCCGCGCGTCCCGATCGCCAAAACAGGACCCCGGCCACGAGGGGCGTCAGCGCCGCGACGAGAACCGAGCCTGCCAAAAGCGTTCGTCCGCAGTCCCCGGAGCGAGCGCTCATCCACCAGCCCGGATGAAGCACCAAAAGCAGGAGCAAGGGCCACTGCTTCCGAAAGCCCGCGGCGCGCAGCCGAGGAACCAAGGTCGAGCCCACTGCCACGAGCAAGGTCACGCCCCACAGGATCCAGCCGAGCCGTTCGGCGCGGAGGATCGCTTCCATCGCCCCCGGACCCGAGCACGCAAATGCACGACCATCGACCGCCAGCACGGTTGCGACGATCCCGAGCAGGTACAACGGCCGGACGAAGTTCGTAGGACGCATGGTTATGGTGGCTAGCAAACAGACTCCCGATGTCAAGGACGCCGCCCCGTTTCCGAATCGAACCCCGCGAATTCGAGCTTTCCGGCACCTTTGTATTCTCGATGCAATCGTAGCCCCGATCCTTGGTGTACAGAAGGATGAGCCGGCTCCACCCCGATACCGCTCGATCGCGAAGGTCGCTTGAGCCATACGCCACGACGCGGTAACATGGCCCACGAGGTCGACTCCCATGACGAACCGAATACGCGCGATCACGACCGTCGCCGCGCTGGCCACTGCGCTCGGTGGTTGCTCTTCGCGCGCGCTCCTGTTCGGGCCCGAGCCGCAGGTCTGGCAGCCGCGCGTCGAAATGTCCGGGCTCGGCAGCGGCCGTGTCGTCGTCGAAGAGCTGCCGGAAGGCTGCGGGGTCGAATGCCTCGACCACTGGGGCAAAGGAGTCGCGCTTCGGCTGAAGGCCATCCCCGACGAGCATTCGACGTTCGTGGGCTGGGCCGGCGCGTGCTCGGGCACCGGCCCCTGCGAGCTCATGCCGGACCAGTTCTGGATGGCGGCCACGGCTCGTTTTGCCGACCGCGCGTCGATAGGGTCGACCGTCGTCGCGTCGCGAATCAACCCGAGCGGTGCCTGGGGCCTCGCCGTCACGGACGAAGGCGACGCGCTCGTCGCCGGCTCGGACGCCGATTTCCTTTCGCGCTTCGATGCCCACGGCCCCCGCGTCTTTCGCCTCTATGCTCGCGGCGCATCTGCCCGCGCCGTGGCATTCGATCCGGAAGGCAATGCAATCGCGGTGGGGGTCGCGCGGCGCCCCGCGGGTGATGCCGCGGAGGTCGCTTGGCTCGGTCCGGTGGGCGACGCGCCGAGCGCCTTCATTGCCAAGATCGCGAGCCATGGGCGCGTGCTTTGGTCGCGTGTCGTTTCGGCATCACTCGGCGCCTCGCTCGACGCGGTCGCCGTCGACCCGGCCGGCGATGCCTACGTCGCCGGCGGCTTTCAAGGGCGAATCGCAACCGGCGACGGCGCATTCGACGAGCCCGAGGGCACCGGCTTCCTTGCACGCTTTCGACCGGACGGCTCGCTCGCGTGGGTGCGCGCCTGCGGAGGAGCCGGCGCGCGCATGACCAGCATTGCGCTGACGGCGACGGGCGAGGTCGTCGCCGCTTCCGCCAGGCACCAGGGGGAACAGCGTCCCGTGGGCGCCGTCGTCCTCGCGTTATCGACGCAGGGTGAATACCGCTGGAGCTGGCACGGCGAGCCCGTCGATATGGATCTCGATGCAATCACACCCTTGGCCGGGGGCGACGTCGTGGTCGGGGGCAGGGTCCGAGGACCGGTGCGCTTGGCCGGTCAGAATCAGCCGCCGCTCGGGGAATCCTCGGAGGACGCAATCGTGCTGCGGCTCGCCCCGCCCGGCGTCGAGCGCTGGGCGCAGCGCTTCGGTGGACCGGGACGCGATCACGTGACCCACCTCGGCAGCGACGGGCGCGGCCGGCTGATTGCGACCGGGGCTTTCACCGGCCCGATGCGCTTCGGCGATCATGTGCTCGAGAGCGAGGCTTATGTCATGGAGAAGCCTTATGGCCGCACGCCGCCGCCGGATGGTTTCGTCGCGAGCTTCGGGGAAGGCGGCGAACCACGCTGGGCAACGCGCTTCGGCCACGCGGGCGACGACACCGTATGGGCCGCGTCCGTGGACGCGCGCGGCACGCTCCGATTGCTCCTGGAACACATGGACGTGCGCGAAGAGGTGCATGGCGGCGGCAAGACGATCTGGGGCGAGCACGAGTATGCGCTCGTCACGCGCGGTCCCGTGCATTGATCGCCCACCTGAGCCCGTAGATCCGCCGTCCCCGATCGTTCTACGCCACATTCCCATCCTTCGGCCCCCTTACCGCATTTGAATGGGGGTCCCGAGGGGCTATCTCGAAGACGAACCATTGCCGAGACCCCATTCGCGGAGCAAAGTCCACGCGCCTCGCGGGCAGCTTCGACTGGACGACCGTATCGTCGATCGTGGAGCGATCAGGACGTCGGGCATCGTCCATCCCGAAAGGACCGGTATGACGAACAGGCTTGGACGTGTATTCGTTTTCGTGCTCGTTTCGTTCGGTCTGGCGGCGTGTACCACCGGCGTGGACGAGGGCGCGGAAGACGTGGGGACCGCCCCGGCGGCCCTCTCCCCGGATGGCCGGTACATTCTCAAGCTCAGGGATTATTCGAAGCGAGGCGAGGTGCTCGCGGCGACGGCAGGTCAGCTCGAGCTCGAGCTCCCCGACCACGGCGCCATCGCCGTCACGCTGCCCGACGCGGCCGTTCAAGCCCTCGCCAAGAACCCGAACGTCGAGTACGTCGAGGTCGACCCCAGGCGCGAGCTCTTCACGCAATGGCCGCCCTATGGCATCTCGATGGTGCAGGCATCGGATCCGGCCCTGGCGAACCTGAGTGGAAGCGACACGAAGGTCTGCATCATCGATTCGGGCCTCTACACCGAGCATGCCGATCTCAAGGGTGTCCCCGTCGCGGGCTACGATGGCAACCTGCCGTGGAACATGGACGGCTGTGGCCACGGCACGCACGTCGCGGGCACGATCGCCGCGGTGAACAACACGCAGGGCGTCGTCGGCGTCGCCCCGGGCAACGTATCCCTTTATATCGTGCGGGTCTTCGGGAACAACTGCTCCTGGGCATACGCATCGACCCTCATCAACGCGCTCAGCAAGTGCAGGGCCGCCGGGGCGAAGGTCGTCAGCATGAGCCTCGGGGGTTCGGTGAGGAGCTTCCTCGAGGACATCGCCTTCCAGAATGCTTATGACGCGGGCATTCTCCCGATCGCGGCCGCGGGCAACGGGGGCAACACGTCGACGTCCTATCCGGCCGGATATGCCTCGGTCATGTCGGTGGCGGCGGTGGACAGTACCAAGGCGCTCGCCAGCTTCTCGCAGCGCAATGCCGACGTCGAGATCGCCGCGCCGGGCGTGAGCGTGCTCTCGACCGTTCCCTGGGCGACGCCGAGCGTCACGGCGGGCTCGAACGTCGAATCGGGCGGGCTCGTCGGGGGCGCGGCGCAAATGACCGTCTCGGGCGTGCTCGTGAACGGCGGCCTGTGCGACACGATCGGCGCGTGGGAAAACAAGATCGTCCTTTGCAAGCGCGGCGGGAACGACCTCGCCGCCAAGGTCGACAACGTGCGTCAAGGCGGCGGCGTCGGCGTGGTCGTCTACAACAACGTCTCCGGCTTCTTCTCGGGCTCGCTCGGCACGGGCGTCACGAGCGTGCTCCCGGCCCTCACGCTGCGAATGGAGGACGGGCAAAAGCTCGTCACGAATTCCCTCGGCACGAGCGCCTCGCTGAACACGGCCCGGCTCGTGCCGGGCACGGGCTACGAGTGGTGGAATGGAACGTCGATGGCGACGCCGCACGTCTCGGGCGCCGCCGCGCTCCTCTGGAGCCAGAAGCCGACGGCGACGAACGCCGAGATCCGCAATGCGATCAACGCTTCGGCGCAGGACCTCGGCGCGGCCGGACGCGATTCGTCGTTCGGATATGGCCTCGTGCAGGCCAAGGCCGCGCTCAGCGCCCTCCTGGGCATCAGCGGCACGGTCGGCAGCGACAGCGTCGACGTCTGCAAGGCGGCCGGCGAGAGCTGCGCGGCCGACGCGGACTGCTGCTCGGGCACCTGCCAGAATGGCAAGCTGATCTGCAAATGAGCCATGCTGCGAGCGCCCTGGAACCGACGATCCAGGGCGCTCGGGACGTTCTACTTACCCTGCTTCCAGTGCGAGCAGGGCGAACGTTGCCAGCCAGTGCTCGCCCATGTAATCGCCGGCCACGTGAGCGAGCCCCGCGGCGAGGTGTTCGTCGGCGGCCGAAAGCGCGACGGAGCGCACGGGGTCGTCCGCCGGGAGCGACCCCGCAATCGAACGGAAGCACCAGGCCCGGCTCAGATTGAGCCCGTCGAGGTGAGCGATTTTGCCATCGCTGCGGTCGCTCACGATGGCCGGCTTGAAGAGGCATTCAGGCATTCGGTCGGCCGCTCGCGGCAGGAAACGCGCGAACCATGGGCGAAACTCGGCCGCCGGAAGCAGGCGGCGCAGGCATTCGGCTTCGATCAGCGTGGGGGAGAGGAAATCGTCGCCGCTGGGCTCCCAGGCCGGGGCGGCTGCGTCGGCGAGGTACCATCCCCTGGCAGTGGCCTCGATCAGTCGGGCCAATTCGTGATCGTTCACGGCCTCCGCATACTCGGAGGCGAGCGCCAGGGCGAATGCCGTGTTGAAATGCGTGCCGGTGCGGATCGGATAGGTCGCCTTCGGCAGGAAGGCCTTGAACCGCTGGGCGAAGGCGCGCGCCAGGGGGCGCAGGACCTCGCGATAAGAGGCCCCTTCGTGGCATTCGAGCTCTGCGCCCAGCATGAGCAGCCACGCCCAGCCATAAGGCCGCTCGAAGCCCTTGCTCTCCGGGCGGGCGAGATAAGCAAGCTCTCCAGCGACGTTCTCCGGAGACAGCATGCGCTCGAACAGAACACGAATCTCGGCCGCCGGGGCCATTCCCGGGAATCGCCGCATGAGGCGCGCGAGCAGCCAGTAGCCGTGAACGCACGAATGCCAATCGAAGCTGCCGTGGAAAATCGGATGCAAGACCCGCGGCGGCAGGACATCCTCGTCGCCGGCCATCACGTGGTCGAGCTTGTACGGGTAGGGCCGGGTGACGTGGCCCAGCGCGAGCCGCGCGAATTTCGTGGCCAGCTCCGGGGTGAGCTCAGAAGCGGAAAACGAGGACATACATCAGGACTGTGTTGGCGAGGAGGAGAAGGAGGGCCGTGGGGACCTGCGCCTTGATGACTCCATTTCGGTCGGAGAGCTCGAGGAGCGCAGCAGGCACGATGTTGAAATTCGCGGCCATGGGGGTCATCAGGGTCCCGCAGAAGCCCGACAACATGCCCACGGCGCCCATGATCGCAGGATTTCCGCCGAAATGCTGGACGATCAGCGGCAAGCCGACCCCAGCGGTCATCACCGGAAACGCGGCGAAGGCGTTCCCCATGATCATGGTGAAGAGGGCCATGCCGAGAGTATAAGCCGCCACCGCGGCGAGCTGGCTCCCGGCAGGCAGCCACATCGACGCGATCTTCCCGATGGCGGTCCCGACCCCGGCCGCCGCGAAGACCGCGCCGAGCGCGGCGAGCATCTGCGGCAGAATGGCGGCCCAGCCGACCGTGTCGAGCAGCCGGCGCCCCTCCTGCATCGGGACCTTCGGCCTCGCCCCGAGCATCGGCATCGCAATGGCCAACGCGACGAACACGCCCAGGATCAGCGAGACCAGGGTCGCCTGCTTGGGATCGACGAGCCCCGCGAGCTCGGGCCGCTTGAACAGGAACGTGCCGAGGAGCGCCGTGGTGGGAATCGCGAGCGCCGGCAGAAAGAGCTTGTTGCCGAGGCGGGCCGCGCTCGCGCGTCGCTCCTCGGGGCCGCTCGTGGCCGGCGCGCCGCGCCCCAGTCCGCCAATGCCCGCCGTGAGCACCATGGCAAGGACAACGAGGCCGTTGACCACGTCCGGCAGGTACGAGCCGAACAGAAAGCTCACCGCGAACAGCCCCCAGAACGTGGTGTTCCTCCAGCGCTTCGGGTTCTTTTCGTCGCGCGCGCTCAGCACCGCGATGACGACGAAAAAGATGCCCGCGATGGCGTAAAGGACCCCGAGCCCGATCATCGCGGCCCCTCGGCGATCATGCGGGCCAGGTGCCGGTCGAACAACATCATCTGCGCTCCATGGATCAGCAAGGCGCAGATCGCCGTGGGAATGGCCCAGACCGAGAGCTGGAGCGGTTCGACGAGAATCCCGTTCTGCGCGAGGAAGCCCTTGATCAGGAGGATCGAGGCGATCGCGATGAAGATGTCCTCCCCGAAGAACAGCGCGATGTTATCGGCCGCGGCGGCGTGCGCTCGCACGGTCTCGCGTGCTGCCTCGGGGAGCGGTCCGTGGTGCGTCTCGGCGGCCGCCTCGGCCATGGGGGCGATGAGCGGTCGCACCATCTGGGCGTGCCCGCCGAGCGAGGTCAGACCGAGCGCCGCGGTGATTTGACGTAAAACGAAATAAAGCAGCAGCAGCCGGCCGGCGGTGGCCGCGCGGATGGCGCCGATCAGGGTCTTGGCCCGCTCCTGCAATCCGGCGCGCTCGAGCAGCCCGATCACGGGCAGCACGACCCAGACCACGCTCACGTATCGGTTCTCTTGAAAGGCCTTGCCAAAGGTCGCCACGACCTCGACGGGCCCCATCCCGCCGGCCAGCCCGGTCACAAGGGCCGCCGCCGTCACCACCAAGAGCGGGTTGAGACGGGCCATGAAGCCCAAGACCACCACGGCGATCCCGATCAGCGACAGCACGTGCCCTCCCCTTTTGTATTGTCGAAAAAAACCGAGGCCGCTCAGTGCGTGATGGGGCCCGTGGAGATGATGAAATCGTCGTAGTCGACGGTTTGCGCGGAGGGCGGCGCCCAGCTCGCGTCGCTGCCGCCGAAGAAGGTCGAGAAGTACAGTGTGTCGATGCCGTAGGTCGCGTCTGCGAGCCGGAAGAGAAACGCCTGCTCGTCGAGGACCGACTGCCCATCGAACCAGGCCTGGAGGACGCCATCGTGCTCGCCGGGCGTGTTCATCAAAAGCCGATGCTCGACCGTGTGCCAGGTCCCCGGCTCGAAATGAACCGCGCTCCCGCCTGACATGTAATCGTAATCGTCGCCGCAGCTATTGATCTTCTCGGGGAAATACATGTACTGGACCGCCGCGCCCCCGGTGCGCCACATCATCCGTGCCGAGAAGCCGGTCGTGTCCTCGACGCAGCCCGTGGGAGCTGAACCGCCGACGAGCCCGGGGAGCTTGCCGCCCTTCACGAAGGCAAAATCAGCGCCGAACCGCACGCGATAGGCGAGGTAAAGCTCCTGGTACGTCTGCCCGAGCGGCACCTCGAACTGCACACCGCCATTGTCCGGGCCAACCTCGCCCGCCGGGTACGTCACCCGCAGGAATCGATTCCCCGCTTCATCGACGATGCTTGCGCGCCCCTCGTCGAGCCCATTGTTCCAGCTCGGCGCCCCGAGGAAATCGCCCGCGACCATGTCCTCGCTGTAATCCCCGGGCGCGCGCTGCTGGAAATCTGCATGCACGAGCTCGTTCCCCGGGCTCGCTCCGCCTGCCCCTGCATCTCCACCGGCGCCCCCGGTTCCACCCGTGCCGCCGGTACCGCCTGCGCCTCCGCTCGCGCCCGCGCCTCCGGTTCCGTCTGCGCCTGCGCCTCCGTTTCCAGCACCGCCCGTGGGCGAGGAGGGACTATTTTCCGTGCATGCGACAAATGACGCCGTGACGAGAACGAGAGCGAGGGCCGCGATCCGGTGTGCCATGGAAGGATGGGAATGAAATACGGTTGGCCTGTCAAGCGCTTCAACGATGGGATCCGTCGAGCGCCACGACGAACACCACCGCCTCCTCCACGTCCGCGGCGACCTCGATCTCCACTTGGCCCTCCACGATCAACGTCTCCGCCCCGAGGAGATCGGCGGCCGTATCGGACCCGTCGACACGAATCGCGACCGTCCCGCGGAATGCGTGAACGATCTGCGTCTCCGCCGCCAGGCAGAGGCGGACCCTGGAGCCGCGGGCGAGCGAATGAACCGCGGCGCTCGGGCGGAAACGAGACCGGCGCGCCATGATGTTGAAATCGCGCGCGGGCGTCCCTCCGAGCTCGCCGTGCGTGGGCCACGCGCCATCGAAGCGATAAGGCGAGAGGAGCGCGAGCCGCCGCCCGCCTCGCCCCTCGTGCACGAGCTCCATTGGCTCTCCCTCGGTCTGGAGGATGATCCGCTCGATACCCGGAAACGTGGAGAACGGCCCCGAGGCCGCGAGATCGGCGATGCTCAATCGCCAGGCGAAATCGTCGAGCCCAGCCCCAGGCGGGTCGACGGCAATCTCGGTCGTGGTGCCGAGACCATTCTTCCAGGGCATGACGCGGTAATCGGACGGCCGGAGGTGGCGAATCTGCACGAGACGAAGGATACACGAGGGAAGCTCCGTCGACCATGTCCGAAACGCCCTTGACGACGCGGCGGACTTGGGCGAACAGCCTGGCACCATGGACGCAGCGCTCGTCGTTCGATCGGTCTGGGAAGGCATGGAAGCGAGAAACTGGGGCGCCGTGCGGCGCCTCGTCGCCGACGATGTGGTCGTGACGTGGCCGCAGACGCGAGAGCGGATCCGCGGCGCCGATACGTTCGTCGAGGTGAACCGGACCTACCCCGGAGACTGGCACATCACCGTGGAGGAAGTGCTCGCCGAGGGCGAACGCGCCGCGGCGAGGGTGACCATCGTCCTCGGAAAGGACGTGTTTTACGCAAGCGGCTTCTACCGCGTGCGCAATGGCCAGATTGTCGAGGCCACCGAGATGTTCGGCGATCCAGGGGAGCCGCCGTACGACCGCAGTCACCTCACCGAACGCGATTGATCACGGGCGCGCTCAGAACACTTCGGCGTTTCGACCGGAGATGAGCTTCACCAGGTCGGCGCCGAGAAAGACACGGAAGGGATCGAACGGGTTCTTGTCCATCCCGGTCTGTTGACCGAATGCATACCCGAGGCCCAGCCGCACCGTGCCAGCGCTGATCGACAACTGCGGGACGACGCGGTATCGGGTCTTGTCGTCCGTGGTGTTGCGCTCGTCCTCGGGCACGTCTTCGAATAGGTTGGCAACGCCTAGGGCGAGACGGAAATCGCCGAACCGGCTGCGCGAAAACTGCCACCGCGAGCCGACGACGTCGATGACCGGAATGAGCACGCTCTCGTTGAACTGGACGCTGACGTCCCCCGAGACGCGCATGGACACGGCATACCAGGGCGCGAGCGCGTAGAACTGTTGCTTGTCGCTGTAGCGCATCGACAGGATGCTCTCCCCCTTGGCTTGAGGCGGGTTGTCCTCGTACTGGACGAAGGGATCCGCGGGATCGAGCGCGTCGAAGACGTCCTGGAAGAGCTGCGCCCGCGCCTCGTCGTCCTTCGCGACCTTCTGGACGTCCGCGCGGATCTTCGCCATGAGGTCCGAGGTCTCGTGCGTCATTGCCAGCGCCTCCCTCATGATGGCATCCCCGTGCTTCAGGATGTCGCCAAGCTGGTCACCGCTCTGCCGGAGCTTGAACCAGGCAAGGAACGCAGCGCCCGTGGGTTTGTGTTTATCCTCGAGCTCGTCCGGAATCGTGATCCCGTAGCTCTTGGCGGCGGCCGCGAACTCACTCATCGACGGCGAGCGAGCGAGTGTGGCGGCCTTCTCCTTGGCGATGGCCTCGTTGTAGATACGGAGCCAGCCGTCTTGCCCCGCGCCATTGCCACTCCAGTAGAGCTTGACCGTCTCGTAAAACTCGACGAGCGCCTGCTCGCCTTCGAGCCCGATGGCGTCGAGCTGCTGCTGCACGCTCTTCTCAGCCGTCTTCCGGGCGTCCTCGATGTCCCCCGCCGCTGTCTCCTTGAGCTGCTTGTAAAAAGTGGTGAGGTCTTCGCGTGCCTGGAGCTCGGCGGTCTTCGTGCCCGGGCAGGTCTCGTCCGTGCTGTCGGGCTGCAGGAGGGCGCGCGCTCGGCACTGGATCGCCTGGGATCGGGTCTGCAGGCTGGAGAGATACTCCGCGATCCTCGCGTCCTCGAAGACACGTGACGAAATGGCGCCTCGCCAGGCCCGGCCAATCTGATCCTTGATCTTGTTATCGACGCGCGCCACCTCCTCCGTGAGGAACGACGTCTCGACCTCGGATCCAAAGCCGACGAGGCGGAGGTCGATCTGGGTGAGGTGCGGCATGAAGCTCGCCTTGAGTTGTTTCCCCGGGACGACCAGCACGTACTTTCCGCTGATCGTCGTCTCCTCGAGGTCCGGGCCGCCGACCCAGCGGAAGGCGAGCTCGCCGTTCCGAAAGGCGCGCACGCCGCGCAGATGCTGGGCGAGGGTCTTGCCATCCGCGGCGAAGAGGATGAAGTCGGCCGGATGTGTATCACGGAAGTTACCGTTCCAGGCGCAGGACAGCTTGGACCCTGGCCACTTGGGCTCCTCCACGTTACCCCCGCAAAGCCGGTAATGATCGTACCGCGCGTCATCCATTTCGAGCGTGATCGTGCTCTGGGGGAGCAGCTTCCCGCCCATCTTCATGCACACCGGGTGGGACGCGAGGTAGACCGACCCCTTCGTCTTCGAGCTCGCGAGCGGGCTCTGCCGCACGCCTCTCTCGTCCGTCGGCATCTGCTCGCCACTCACCGCGAGGCTGTCGCCATACACCATTTGCATGCCGACCTCGCAGTCCTTCGGCAGACCGCTGCTGCTCGGCACCTTCAGCGCGGTGTGACCGCACCCCGTCAGCGCCGCCGCCGAAAGTACAGCCGAAAGGCCCCAGCCCAGTTTGCCGCTCCATCTCGTCGAGATCATCATTGACTCCTTTGGCTGTCGTTCGGAGGCTTGCGCCCGAGGATGTCCGAGCATCCTTTCACCCAGTTGTAGCTGCTGCCAGTCCAGCTCACGTTTACGTCGGGAATGCAGTTCCAATCGAGCGGGACCCTCGTGATCTTCTTTGCTTGGGGACACCCGTCCGCGACCTCGCCTTTGCGCTGAGAGCCTTCGTAAAACTTATAGTCGCTTGTCTCCCACTCGTGGCACGGGCGCTCGAGCATCAGCGCGTCGTTGATCAATCGGTCCTCGTCCGCGGATGGATAAAACACGACGCCGACATCGAACATCTCGCCCGTCTTGTTGACCTGGACCTCGGCGAAGCTCGGCGAGCCGTAGATCCCGCCGCGCGGCCACACCGACACGAGCGAGTCCCCGTTCTCGGCACGAGGGTCGCCTACCTGGATCAGGTCACGCTTCACGAGGCTCTTGATTGCAGACTCATGCACCGTCAGCGCGTCGTTCGTGAGGCCCGACGAGATCACCTCCCAGCCCCAGAGGATGTCCTCCTTGCCGTCCTCGGGGACGGAGGAGAAGCCTTGCGGGGGGTTGCGGCACGCCTGCTCCTGCTTCCAGCTCGAGAAATCACCCGGCAGGGGCCCCTGTCCGCATGCGCCTTTCCCCTTGTGCCAGCATGATTCCTCTCCCGTGGAGAGGTAATGGACGGCGGAGTAATGCACGTCTCCGCTCAGGATAAGCAGGCGGTGCTTCCGGTTCGGCACGAAATGCTGGGTGAGCCGTTGGAGCAGGTCGCTCCGCGCGGCCTTCTTGTACGCCCACAGATCGTGGAGATCGTCGCACTGCTCCGGGTTCGAAAGAACGCGGTCGTCGCCGCATCCCGCTGTTTCCGCGAAGGCCTCCTGATCTGCGCTCACCCCGGACGCGACCGTGAGGGGCGTGGCGAGACCGAGGACGAAGAGCGTGGGGGCGTCCACGGAGGCGCTCCGGAGCCAGTCCTCCACCTTGCGGAGTTGCTTCTGCCATAACCCGTACGCGCTCCTGTCTTTGCCATATTTGACGGGCAGCTCAGCCGAGCGCGTGTCGAGCATCAGGACGCGGACGCCCTTCCCCCACGTGAATTCCACGTCCATGGTCGCTTCCCCGCGTCGATGGGGGCCGTGCGGCGACGGATTGCGCAGATCCTGAAAGCCGCGGAACGCGTCGAGGGCACTCTCGAAGTAACCCTTGAATCCAGGCGGCAGCTCGTTGTCCTTCGTACCCCAGCCGTCTTGGAGCTCGTGATCGTCCCAGATCAACGCCGCCGGCACCCCCTGGAGCGCCCGGTCAAACGGCGTCATGGCGAAGTGCGCGCGATAGATCACGTCGAGCAGGTCACCGTACGATTCGGCCGCCGAGAACGCCGGCACCGACCGATCCCCCTGGAAGATCGCCGTCGCATCGCCCATTTTGTTGTCGCCATCCACGTAGATCTGGTCTCCGAGGCCCAGCGCGAAGTCCGGCCGCTCGAAGCCCTTGATCCGCAGGAGGCCGTTGGCGCGGGCTGCCAGCAGCCGGAGGGAGTTCTGCTTGATCCGCATCTGCTGCATCCACTCCGGGCTCCCCACCGCCGAAGCACCCTTGAAAGAAACGGCATACGGGTTGTTGCAACTGAACGCGAGGAAGCTCAGCTTCTCCGTCGCGGTGGTATCCTCGGGCCTCGTCCTTGCCGTGAGCACGACGACGCCGTTCTTCCGGATCTCGTATTCGGTCTCGGGCCTCAGACCTCGAAACTCGATTCGCTCCGTGTTGTGAGGACCTTTGGTACGGGACGGCGTGACTTCCACGAGCGTGGGGCCCGTCTTGGTCTTCAGCCAGATGGTATACACGTCCTGAAACCACGCGGGATCGGCGCCCTTCGGGTAAAGGTGCCACGCCGCGACGCTCGTCGGGGTCGGGAACGCGAGCTGGAAGAGCTCCCGATTCAGATCCTCCCCCTGCTTGGGCATCTCGTTCCATTGCAGTCGGTACATTCCCTCGAGGGTAACGGCGTCCTTGGGCGTCGAAGGCTGGCTGCCACCGCAAGCGCTGACCAGCCCAGCCGCGATGAGCATCGCCTTCATCCCCGAGCGCCTGCCCCACGCGCGGGCTCGTTTCGATGGATCCATAAAAAACTCCCTTACGATAAACCGGCATGGTCTCACAGGCCCGTATCGTTCTTCAAGAGAAATCTTGCCCACACCGGTAAACTCGTTTCCCTCTTTCCCTCTATCATCCTGCATGGTATGCTCCCGCCCATGTCCCCCACCCCGCCCGATCCCGCTCAGTACACCCGCGCCCCCGTCATGACCCTCGAAGGGGGCATCACGCTTTGCCGCGTGCTCGCCGAGAGCTGCCCGAAGAGCATGCCGGCGTCCGTCAAGAAGGCGCAGAAGCGGCTCACGGAGGTCGCGGAGGCGGCGCAGGTCGCTTATACGATGCGCAGAAAGGCGCTCGGGAAGGGGGGCGAGGAGGATTCGCGGCCCGTCGACAGGGCCGGCGACAATTCATGGGGCGCACTGCGCGGCAGGCTCCAGGCGTATACGTTGCTCCCCGCGGAGACGTATCCGGACGCGAAACGCGCGGGGGAGATCCTCGCGAGTTTGTTCGGCGAGGCGGGGCTCTCGTTCCTCACGGAGTCGTATCCCGAGCAATATGCCATCGCCGACTCGGTGCTGCGGCGGATCGACGGGGAGGGGTTCGCCGTCGATCTCGATCGGATCGCCGGCAAGGAGTTCCTCGAGAACGTGCGGACGCAGCACGTGGCCTATGGGAAGATGGTCGCGGGGGTGCTGCAGCGCGAGGCGGCGCTTTCCGAGGACCTCGGCGAGCACGTGCGGGCGATAGGGCAGGAGATCGTCGATTACGCGACGAAGGTGCTCGCTACAATCGAGCGGGACAAGCCGGCCACGATCACGGCGGCGCGGACCGCCCTCCGGCCGCTCGATGCCTTCCGGGAGGCCACGCAGAGGCGGCCGCGCAGCAGCGGCGACGCCGATGGAGCCCCGCCGGCCTCGCCAGAAGGGGCGTGAGGGCGTCGGACGAGGCCGATCGGGCTCGAGGAACGGGCCTTCGGGCCTCTCGGAGAGGCCGGGAAGTCTCGGGGCTCGAGGGAACGAGGCGTGCCCCGAAGCCTCCGGATCTGCGGGATCGAGGCGCAAGGTCGTTCGGAGAAGCCGAGAGGTCTCTCGGTTTGGTAGGACGAGGCGTATCGAGAGGCCGGGAGGTCTTCCGGCAGGGGTCGTGATCCTGTTCGGGAGGCCGTTAGGCTTGCCAGGTTACATAATCAGGGGGATGACGCCTTCCCAGGCCAGCGCATCAACTTCCAAAACTCCCCCGCAAACCAATGCGAGCAGGATGCCGCGTCCGATGACCCGAACGGGTGCGCCGATGTTGGCGCGATCGGATGAAGCTTTGGCGCGATCCGATTGGCACCTCGGTCGCGAGGGGCCAATGCTGTCCGGGTGAGCCGCGAGGTCGGCTCCGGAAAGGGCGATTGCATGTCCAAGGTTTGGCTCATCACGGGAAGCTCGCGTGGACTCGGCTGGGAGATCACGAAAGCTGCGCTCGCGGCAGGGCATCGCGTCGTCGCCACGGCGCGCAAACCCGAGCAGCTACACGCGCTCGTCGAGGCGCATCCCGAGCACGCACGCGCGGTCGCGCTCGACGTATCCGATCCGGGCGCGGCGCGCGCTGCGGTCGAGGCCGCCGTGGGCGCGTTCGGGCGCCTCGACGTCGTCGTCAACAATGCGGGGTATGCGAACGTCTGCTCAATCGAGGACGTGAGCGATGAGGACTTCCGAACCCAGTTCGAGACCAACTTTTTCGGCCTCGTGAACGTGACGCGCGCGGCGCTCCCCGTCCTGCGAAAGCAACGCGACGGCCACATCATCCAGATCTCGTCGATCGGAGGTCGCAAAGGCACCCCCGGCCTCAGCTCCTATCAATCGGCCAAATGGGCCGTCGAGGGCTTCTCCGAGGTGCTCCATACCGAGGTCCGGTCGCTCGGCATTCGCGTGACAATCGTGGAGCCCGGGGGGTTTCGCACCGACTGGGGCGGCTCGTCGATGCGCATCGATCCGATCCACCCCGACTACGAACAGACCGTCGGCGCGGTGCGCAGCCGCCTCCGTCAGGGCCAAGACGGCATGCGCGGCGATCCTGCCAAGGGAGCGCAAGCGATCGTGACGGTGGCGGGGATGCCGGAGCCGCCGCTGCGCCTTTTGCTCGGGACCGACGCGATGTTCCTCGCGAAGATCACGGCCGCCACGCAGGCGGCCGAGGACGCGAAGTGGGCATCGCTCAGCGCCTCGACCGACGCCGACGGGCTCGGCGACTTCGCCGACACGGAGGTGGCCAAAATGCTCCTCGCCATGCGACGATGAGGCAATGGCGGAGCTCGTTCCCATCCCCGGCGTGATGATCGAGCGCCTCGCGGCGCTCGGTCGCGCTTTACGTTCGCGCGGGCGTTCCAGGGGTGGGAGGGCATGACGCCCGCGCGTTACCGCAAGCTCGCCGGTGCTCCGCAGCCTTGAGCCGCCTCTCGTGATCTGCTTGCGCGTGCGCGGGCAGTTTTGGTACGCATTGACCTCATGAAACCGGAAGAGTCGCTGGCCCAGGCTTTCGAGCAGATCAAATCATGGATGGCGAAGCATGACGCGGAGCTCCTGGCCCAGAACCTCGCGCCGGGGGCGAGCGCGGAACAACTGGCGGAGGCCGAGGCGGAGCTCGGGTTTTCGCTGGGGGCTCCACTTCGCGCCTTGTGGTCGCTGCACGACGGCCAACACGAGGAGATGAACGGGTTCGTCGAAGCCTTCGACCTCTACTCGATCGAACGAGCGCTCGGCGAACGCGATTCCGTCATGGGCGCGCTCGGGTTCCTGCGCGAGACGCCTCAGGCGGTGCCGGAGTCGGGGCTCACGAATGCCGAGCTCCTCTCGGATGCCTGGGTTCCCTTCGCCGGCCGCGACTCCGATGGCCTCGCCGTGAACACGGTGAGCGGGCGCGTGTTCGAGATTCGCCACGATGATTCGCCTCCCCTTCATCTGCACGCGGCTTCGCTCGTGGATTGGGCGACGCAGTACGCGTCGCGTGTCGTCGCGGATGACTACCGCGTGGAGGAAGGATTCGGCGACTATTATCTTCAGCTTCGCGACCGTGAGGCCGAACGCAGAGAAGAGGAGCGAGCTCGCGCAGAGCGGGAAGAGCGGAAGCGCAAGGCGAAGATGTCCGCGAAAGAGCTCCTCGACGAGGCCATCGCGCGAAACAGAGAAGACGCGGCGCAGGAGGTCCTCGAGCGAGCGGAGCAGAAGTCGAAGGCCGCGTTCGCCGAGGCAGTCTCGTTGCTTTTCGCCGCGGGCGCGTCTCCGGCCTTCATTGCAGGCACTCTGCGCCCCATGCTGAGTCGGCTCACGTTGTCCGCTGCGCAGTGGCAGATCGTCGCGGAAGGCGGCGCTCGCATGGGCAACAACGCCATCCGCGACATTGCCCTTGCGCGCGCCCGGACCGCCGCACAGAGCTGACTTCCCTCTTGTTGACAAGATGTGAGCATCTGCCTTACCAAGATGGAGGTGGAGCACCTCAACATCGCGATCTTGGGCGACACCCACGGTCACCTCACGCTGGCGTACCGCGTCTTGAAGCGGTGGCAAGAGGAGGAAGGGCAAGAGGTCGATCTGATCTTGCAGGTCGGCGATTTCGGCGCCTTTCCCCCGCCTTATCGATTGGACAAGGCCACCAAGCGCTTCGCGGAGAGTGATCCGGACGAGCTCGGCTTCACCGCATACTTTCACGGAGAGCCCGAGGCCGAGGAGATGCTGGGCCCCGGGGCAGCGGAGCACCGCAAGATCGACGCGGACATGATCTTCATCCGCGGCAATCATGAGGATTTTTCCTATCTCTGCGAGCTCGGGGGAACGGACCACGGCCCGGTGCCCGTCGATGCCTTCGAGAAAATTCATTACCTCAAGAGCGGTGTGCCGTTCACGTACGAGAAGGACGGTCATTCGTTGCGAATCGCCGGCCTGGGAGGGATCGCGGACGAGACCGGCAACCCGGTCAAGAATGACGGCGGTGAGTGCTACACCAGGCAAGACATCAAGCGGCTCTTCGCCTTGACGGAGAGGCTCGACGTCTTCTTGTCGCATGAACCGCCGCTGGACGCGGCGGCCCGCATACACCCCAAGTATGCAGGCGCCGGATCCCCTGCGGTGCGAGATTTCATTGTGAACTTTCAGCCGGCGTATCACTTCTGCGGGCACTACCACGAAGAGGGACGGGAGATCTCCTTCTCCACGGCAACCAGGAGCTACCACATGAACGCGGTGAGCTTCTGGCGCCCGCACCGATTGAACCCGGGGTGCATCGGCATCCTGCAGTGGCAAGGGTCCCGCGCGCTCGGCATGTCGTTCCTGGACGCACCCTGGCTCAAGGAGTACACCAAGAGCACCTATCGATACCTCTGATGCCCAAGACGCCTCAGCGCGGGAAGTCGGTCGAGATCGCAACGCCGCGCCACGCATCGAGCTCCTTCGACACGAATGCATTCTTCGCCTCGATGGCCGCCACGGTGTCACTGCCGAGCGGCAGCCGTAGCGGGGGCTCTGCCGCGCGGGAGAGCTCGACCACGACCCGCGCGAGACGCGCCGGATCGCCGGGCTGCTGGAGGCTCACCGATTTCGCGCGTTCGCGAACCTTGCCCGACGTCTCGGCGTAGTCGGCAATGGTCGCATCCGTATCGACCACCGACTTCGCCTCCAGGAACTCCGTTCGAAAGTACCCGGGCTCCAGGATCGTGACGGCGATGCCGAGAGGCGCGAGCTCGGCGTGCAGCGCCTCCGAGATCCCTTCCACGGCGAACTTGGTGGAGCAATAGACGCCGAAGCCGGGACCTGACCGGTAACCGCCGACCGAGGACAGATTGAGGATGTGCCCCGATCGCTGTTTCCTGAGCACCGGCAGCACGGCGCGGGTGACCGTGAGGAGCCCGAAGACGTTCGTCTCGTAGAGACGCCGCACATCCTCGGCGGAGGTTTCCTCGACCGCGCCGATCAAGCCGTAGCCCGCATTGTTCACGAGCACGTCGATCCTGCCGAAACGCGCGAGCGCCGCCTCGACCGCGGCCGCGACCGAGCTCTCGCTCGTCACGTCGAGCGCGACGGGCAACATGGCGTCGGAATCCCCGAATCGCTCGACAAGGCGCTTCGGATCACGCGCGGTCGCGACGACGAAGTCGCCCGCTGCCAGCGCCGCGCTCGTGATCTCCGCGCCGAGCCCACGCGACGCCCCCGTGATGAACCAAACCCGCTTCGTTTCCTTCGTGGTCATGATGAGCTCCTTTCGACGACGTTGAACATAGACCCATCTGACCGTGAAGAAAATCAGGCCAGTGGTGGATGGGTCATGAACTTCTGGTTTATAATCTTCCCATGGACGACACGTTCGACGGGCTCTCCGCGTTCCTCGCCGTGGCCAACCACAAGAGCTTCACGG
The DNA here is from genome assembly GCF_028435365.1 of Polyangium jinanense. The sequence goes on from NZ_JAGTJJ010000005.1 coordinate 142,960, forward strand.
CGGCCGCCGCGGGCATGGGCGTGTCGCCGACGGCGATGAGCCAGAAGATCAAGCTGCTCGAGCAGCGCCTCGGCGTCGTGCTCTTCCAGCGCACCACGCGGCGTGTGGCGCTGACCGAAGCGGGAGCGAACCTCTTTGCGCGCTTGAAGCCCGCGATCTCGGAAGTCGAGGACGCCATCGCCGCACTCGGCGACTTTCGCGGCCGTCCTTCGGGGCGGCTGCGCATCACCGCGCCGCGCACGAGCGGAGGCGTCGTGCTCCCGCCGCTCGTCACGCGCATGGGCGAGCTGTACCCGGAGCTTTCCCTGGAGATATCGCTCGATGACGCGTTCGTCGATATCGTGGAAGCCGGCTTCGACGCCGGTATTCGGCTCGGGAACGCCGTCGAAAAGGACATGGTGCGCGTGCCCATGACGAAACAATCCGCGTGGTCGGTCGTCGCTGCGCCGAGCTACATCGCGCGTGCGGGACGGCCACGCAAACCCGAGGATCTGCTCCGCCATCAGGGAATCCGCCAGCGCATGATCACGACCGGCGTCGTCTATCGATGGGAATTCGAGCGGCAGGGCAAACCCATGACGGTCGACGTTCCCGGGAACGTCGTCGTCAACGACATCGGGCTCATGGTCGCGCTCGCCCTCGAAGGTGCCGGGCTCGCGTACGTGCCAGACGAATCGATCGACGACGCCGTCGCCGAGGGCCGACTCGAGCGCGTGCTCGAACCCTTCGTGACCCCCGGCCCGGGGCTCTGCCTCTACTTTCCCGCGCGCATGCAGGAGCAGCCCAAGCTGAAGGCCCTCGTCGAAATCGTGAAGAGCATGCGAGACGAATCTCGCACGCATCCCAAAGGGAAAGTTACGAACGACGCGTCGCCGAAGTAGTCGTCCCGACGCACCGCTTCATCGAGCCCGGTTTCGTCGCTGCTCTTCCCTTGCCGACACCCGCCTTCGTATGCGATGGAAAGGTTCGTCATGGCGAGCAGCACCAGCAGCAGGGGAAGGCTCGCGGAAGGCGAGGTCTTCCGGTCGAGCCAGTTCGTGGTTTTGCGGGAGGCAGGCGGGAAACTCGTGCGAATCCGCCGGACCGACATCCCGCTCGACGAGGAGGCCACGGCGGACCTACTCGCGTTTTTCGACCGGTTCTTCCCGCCGCTCATGCGCCCCCAATTCGTCCTGCTGCTCGACTCGCGGGAGGCGCCCATGGCGACCGATCGCGAGACGGAGCGGCGCGTGAACGAGGCCGGCGCGCGGCTCCTTTCGGGATTCGTACGCTCGGCGATCCTCGTCGCAAGTGCCACGGGCAAGCTCCAGGCCGCGCGCATGACGCGCGAGAGAGGCAAGTCGTCCGTGTTCGTCGACGAGACCGAGGCGCTCGCCTTCTTGCTCCCGGAGCTTGTTTTCGATTGACGCGCAGTGCGGGGGCTCGGCGGTCCACGCCCTACGAATCGTTTTAGCCCAAACTCGTTGTCCCGGCGACAGTGGTGAGGAACATGAGCACCCCGAAGGTCACCGAGCTCTGCCGCATCCCTCTCCCCGCGCACGCCCACGACGATGCGATCCTTCTCCCCGACTTCGACGCCGTCGTGACGAGGACGGGCGGCTCGCTGCGCCTGCATTCCGCGTCCACGAAGCGCTCCACGGCGCTCCTGGAGACCGATCTCGCCCGCATCTCGCTCCCCACCGTATCTCGCCTCGGCCGTCGCGTGGCCTGGTCCGACGGCCAGCGCCGCGTGTTCACCTCGACCTCCCACAGCACAACCTCGGTCGAGCTCGCGCAGGCGCCGTATTACCTGAATTGCCTCGCGATCTCGGGAGACGAGCGGATCGTCGCCGCGGGCGGCAGCGCACTGACGTGGGAGCGCAAGCAATACGAGGAGGAGCTCCGGATCTACGACGCCGGAATGCCTTACGATTACGGCGAAAATCGTCCCGAGGTCCGCCCGAATCCCGGGTTTGGCCCTGGCCACGTGCGCCTCTGGGATTCTTCCTCGGGCCGCTCGACGATGCTCGAGGGACATCGCGACATCGTCTCGGGTATCTCGCTGAACCACGACGGCTCGATGGTCGCGGCGTTCGACGAGCGCTTCATTCGTGTCTGGGACGTCGCATCCACGCGCAGCCGCGTGCACACCCCGAGGAGGCGCGCCTTTCGCCCGCAGGCTTTCCTGCTGGCGCCCGGCGGCGATTACGTGATGGCCGGCGACGTTGGCGAGATATGGCTTTACGATACGAGCTCGACGCGCGCCGAGCGCGTGCTCGCCCTCGACGAGAACACCAGCAACCGCATCGCATTCGACGGAACCGGACGACTCTCCGCCGTCGGGTACGAGCGAGGTGCCATCTGCATCTACGATAACCTGTCCGGCAGCGAGCTCTGCTCGGTAGGGATCAGCGAAAGGCCGTATCACGTCGCGCTCTCGACCACGGGAAGCCGCCTCGCGGCACTCGTGGGCGACACGTTCGTGCTCTGGCAGCTCGAGGGAACGGGGGATTGACGCGCGGAGTCAGGGCCGCGCGTTCGCCACCCGCATCCATTCTTCCCGCCGCATCCACGGTGAGGGAGTATACTGGCCGTTATGATGACACGACGGCTCGGAGTTCAGCTCGCAGTAGGTTCGCTGGTGCTCGCATGCGCGGGCCTCGTCGGCTGTGGTGCGCACGTGGTGGAGGAACAAAACCCACCGGCAACGACCTCGGGCACCAGCACGGATGGGTGGACGACGCTCATCGACACGAAGTGGGAGATCGGCGGAGGCATCGAGAATTATTGGTGCGCGACCAAGACCTTCCACGAGGATCTCTACATCAATGCCTTCCGCCCCCTCGGCTCGACGGGGACGCATCACACGCTGCTCTTGTGGGCCTCGGGAAGTTCGCCGGACAGCGAAAGCGTCTGCGGACCGACGCTCGACCAGAGCTTGCTTTTCGCCTCGGGCGTCGGCACAGATGACCTGGTTTTCCCCGAAGGGGTCGCGCTCAAGATTCCGGCGGGGACACAGCTCCTCTTGAACCTTCACCTTTTCAATACAACCACGGATCCCCTGCCCGGCATCTCGGGCACGCTCGTCAAGACCCTCGATCCCTCCGAGGTCAAGCAGGAAGCCGAGATGATCATGCCCGGCGCGCCCGGCATCTCCGTGCCCCCGAACAGCCCCGGTTCCGTGCAAGGCGATTGCACCTTTCCGGGCGACGCGACCCTCATGAGTGTATGGCCCCACATGCACAAATACGGCACGCATATGCGGGTGACACACCAGACGGGCGCCGGCGAGGTCACCCTCCACGACGCCCCGTTCAGCTTCACCGAGCAAAAGAACTATCCGATCACGCCGGTTCAGGTCCTCGCGGGCGACCGCATTCACTACGAATGCTCGTACATGAACACGACCTCGAAGACGCTCGGCTTCGGCACGAGCTCCGACGACGAGATGTGCTTCCTCGGCCTTTATCGGTACCCGAAGCTCGCCTCCGCCTGCCAATTTTGAGGGCGAGCGATTTCGACTTGCACGCAGGTCTTGATCTTCAGGGCTGGTACGGAGGCTTGTCGAACGCCCCGCCGTAATACAGCCCGACCTTCCGGTTCGACTCGGTCCCTGCGAGCCCGCAATTGCTTACCGTGCCGTAGACCTCGCCCGTCAAATCGGTGTACACGCAGAAGTTGTCGGCGACGTTGTGCAGGCGAATCGGGAAGTTCGCATCGAGGCCGCCCTGGTCGTAGGCCTCGAGCTTCCACCGCTGCTCGTCGGTGCCATCGCACGGGGCGGTGACCACCGTCCACGGACCGGCCAGAATGCCGGACTGGCTCACGCACTCCCCATTCGAAACGTTGCGGAAACCGAAGGCATCGCCGTCGGGGAACATCTCCCATTGCTGCCGGGGATCCGTCGGCTCGCACGTGCTCGTGGACTCGACCTTGCCGTCGCCGAGAATCATGCACCGTTCTCCCACCTTGAATCGAATGACGACGAAGTTCGACTGATCGTCGCAGACGTCGCCGACACCGTCGTGATCGACATCGGACTGATCGGTGTTCGCCAGCTCGGGACAATTGTCCGTGGTGTCGGGAATGGCGTCGCCATCGGAATCGGACGCCTGGCAGGAGCCCGCGATTGCGACCGGGCAGATGTTGCCATGGCAGCTCCAGTTCGGGAAGTCGTACGCGATCTTCGCGCCCGCGGGGGCGCATTCCTTCCCCTCCAGCGGATCGGCCGTGCATCCGGCGTCGAAGGCGCCGCCGTTGCGCTTCTTGTCGCCGAGCACGATGCGCGACGTGACGGTGCCCGTGTAATCGCCTGACACCGTCACGGTCCCGCCCTCGTTGCCATTGCCGCTGAAGTCGGTGTCCTGGATCAGCGTGCCCGTGACGACGAGGTTGATCTTCCGCGGGACGGTCATTCCGCCTTCCTCGACGTCGATGGTGACGGCGTGAGCGCAGGCGTCATAGGTAAACTTGCTGATCGCGCGCAAGCCGCTCAGGCTCACGTCCCAGGCGACTTTCCCGGAGTCGCACTGCTCGAGCCAGTCGCCCGTGCCCGACGGGTTCTCGCAACCGTTCAGGAGGCACTTCGTTTCGTCTTGCCAGATTGCGAATGCGCGCACGAGCTCCTCGTTCGACCACGGCAACACCGGCTCGCAGCTCGCGTCGCACTCTTCACTCTCGACCTTGTAGTTGGCCTCGTCCGTGCCCTTCGACCACGCGATACGGATCACATTGAATCCGCACGAGGGCACTGCAATTTGACGGCTCGTATCGAGCCGGTTCTTGCAATTCCCCCCATTCCACTCTGGCACAGTGCCGTCGGTGGTGAAACAGATCACGGGCTCGTCGTCCAGGTTGATCACCTTGACGAGCGAGTTTACCGCCGGAAGGGTGGTGGCGCTGGGAGGGTCGAAGTGCGGCACGGGGGTTTCGAGGCCGGTACCGCCGCAGCTCACGGCAGCAAACGCGAAAAATACTGTCGCATACCAAGGACGCATGGCCCCAGCATATCGCCGATCTGCGCCAGGCACTTTGGAAATTTGAAAAATTTGTACAGTCCGTCCGTCTGCTGCGGTGCGTCACCTTGCCGACACACGTTCTCGTTGCAGAGCTTCCTCGGTGCGGGCGCCGCCTCGTGCAAGATGCGCGGCTCGAGTTACTCCCGATCCGTCTTGGTCTCGAACCGCACGAATCTCGCCCCCAACGAAAGATCGCCAGCATTGCAGCACACTCGCGGGCTTTGCTGCCCGAATCGAGCACGCGCAGTTCGCGCAAATTTGCGCAAACTGCCGAGTACTTCCGATAACAAGTACATGGCCATGCCTTCCAAAGCCTCCGGCATGCAATGTGCTTGGGCGCATCGGGCAAGGAGAACGCAGATGAAAAGAACGAATGCTCTCGGCGCGCTGCGCATGCCGGTCGTGCTGGGATGGTTGGTTGTCACGGCGAGTGGATGCACGACGGAGACGGTGCCGGTGCCGGTGCCGGTGCAGGACGACGAGGAGGTGCTGCGAGACGCCGCGGGGACGTCGGCGTCGGCCGTCGAGGCGCAGGTGACCGGATTGGAGCGCGAGCCGATCACCGAGGATGTTTACCATTACAGTTTCCTGGTGAAGGTAGGGGATACTCCCAATGCGCGCATCCGCGTGCACCGGATCGTGCGCGAGGACGCCCCCTGGCGAGCGCGCCCCGAGGCCCACGCGATTCTGCTACTGCACGGCGACTTCGCGACGTTCGACACGAATTTCGCGCCCTCGCTGACGAGCGCCGCCGCAGCGCCCGACCAGGATCTCGCCGTCTATCTGGCCCGACGCGGGATCGATGTATGGGGCCTCGATCGACGCTGGACCACGGCGCCCAAGGACGGCGCCGATTTCTCCGACTTCGCCGAGATGGGGGTCGTGCAAGCGGTCTCGGACACGGGGCGCGCGCTGCTCTTCGCGCGCTCGCTCCGCGGCCTGACCGGCGCGGGCCAAGATCCCTTGTTCCTGGGCGGATTCAGCAGCGGCGCGCAGATCACCTATCTCTATGCCGCCGAGGAGACACAGAAACCGCCGGCGCAGCAACACATCAAAGGCATCGTCCCCATCGACATCTATGCGAAGGTGGCCCCCGAGGACGAGGTCAGCAGGCAAGTGGCCTGCGACGCTGCCGCAGAGGAGCGAGACCTGGTCGCGCAGGGCGTGGTGGATAGCGACAACAGCGCTTTCTTCCAGCCCGTCGCCGAGCTCGCTGCCTCCGCCCCCGCGGACCCGTCGCCGTTCTACGACGGCTATTCGAACCATGAGGTGTTTCTCGGCTTCGTGACGCAGACGTACCTGTTCTACGAGCCCAAGCCGAAATACCACCTCATCGCAGGCGTCTTCACGGACGGCGCGCCGAGCGAGCTTCGTTATGCGCCCGAGGCGCTGATCAACGATTGGCTCGCGCATTCCCCGCCGCACCAATCGCTCGTGGAGGCCGCCGATCGGGATGCGCTTTGGTGCGGCGAGGCGCCTCTGCCGCTCGACGACCACCTCGCCGATATCACGGTCCCGCTCTTCTACCTCGGCGCCGCCGGCGGTTTTGGTGATCACGGCCTTTACACGACCACGGTCGTCGGCTCCACCGACGTCACCACGCATGTCGTCCGCCGCCTCCCGGCGGACAGCGAGCCCGAAGACTTCGGCCATGGCGACCTGCTCTACGCCAAGGACGCGCCTGCGCTCGCGTGGGAGCCGCTCTCGCAGTGGCTGCTCGCGCATTGAGAGCGCGTCCCTGCGCTCAGAGCGTGCACCCCTGAATGCCCGCTTCCGTGGCCAGGGCCCCGCCGGACGTGCCGACGAGATGCTCGATGATGGCTGCCACGGAATCGGGGCGAGCGAGCGCCGCCGTCCGGCTGCGGGCCTCGCGCAGTGCGGCCGGGCAAGATGAAAGGCGCCTGATCTCGGAGGCAATTGCCTGGAGGCTCCCCGGGGACGAACCGATTCCATGCTCGCCGAGGACGCGCACGTTGCGCTCCTCTTGCCCAGGAATCGCGCTGAAGAAGACCAGCGGAACCCGACTCGCCAGCGCCTCGGCAATGGTGAGGCCTCCAGGCTTGGTGATCACGACATCGGAGGCCGCGACCATTTCATCCATGTTGTGAACGAAGCGGTGGATCGCGTGCAGAGGCCAACGATTGGCGCACATGCGGCGGTACAGCGCCTCGTTCTGCCCGCAGATGACGATGATCTGAAAATCCTGCAAAAGCGCGGCGAGCTGCTCGATGGGCTCGAATCCGAACGAGCTCGTCGACAGGAGGAGGGTGAACCTGTCCGCATCGAGTCCCAGCCGGCGACGCGTGCTCGCTCGGTCGCGCGGAATCACGAACGTCTCGTCGACAGGGATGCCCGTCACGGCGACTTTTTCGGGTTCGACGCCGAGCGCGAGCATCTTTCTCCTCGTGGACTCCGATGCGACGAGATAGAGGTCGACGCCTTTCGAGAGCCAGATCGTGTGCACGTCGTAATCTGTCACGACCGTCACGAGCCGCGCGCCAATCGCTCCCCGCAGGCGCAGGTCCCCCACGACCTCGGTCGACAAGAAGTGCGTGGAGACGATCGTATCGAACTGGTTTTCCTCCACCCATTTCACCAGCGGTCGGGTGCTCAGCGCGTGGCCCAGGCGGCGAACGCCCTGGATCATCGGGCGCAGAGAAGGCGTGTCGGTGAGATCGAACAACGTGGCCCAGAGCTTCGGGTGCTCTCGGACCATGCGGTCGTAGCCGCGGACGTACGCTCGTCGGAAAACCGGGTTCGTATATGCGAGCGCATCAGCGATCGTTGGAGCAAACCCGCGCTTCCGGAGGCCGCGGTCGATGGCCTCGGCGGCCTTTCGATGGCCAGCGCCGGCGGACGCGTGGAGAAGCAGGATCTTTTTCATGGCGCTCGTCATGCGACGGCGCTCGGCGCAAGCCGCGAGAATGCATCCCATACGGCGCGGACGATGGCTTTGCGCTGGGTGAGCGAGGCGCTGACATGTCCACCGGGTACGTGACGCACCTCGGCGCCTCGCCAATGCTCGGCGAGGCGCTCGGTGGAGCTCGGTGGGACGAAGCCGTCCTCCCGCGCGGCAAGGAGAATGGCGCTGCGGAGGACGGGGGGCGGAGGCAGCGCGGTGATGGACGCCGGCGCGAGGACGTCACAGAGACGCCTGCGAATGGCGGGGGAAGCACCGACGTTCGACCCCAGGGCCCTCCAGTCGGCCATATCGGAAAGCACGCCCGCTTCGAAAATGGGAGCCACGGCATGCGCGGCGGCGACAGGGATCACGGCGAGGGGCTCTTTCGAGAGTGCAGCGGTGTAGGCGGCGAGGCTGCCCCCCATGCTGAATCCCGAAATCCCGAGGCGGTCGTGGCCTCGCGCGCGAAGCCATTGCAGAAGGGCAAGTGACTCGATGGCGGCCGCACGAAACATGAGCAACAAATCGATGACCGTACGCACCGCGACGCCCCGTTGCCCCGGCGGTCGACGCGCGCCGTAATAAGGGTTTTCGAGCAGCAGCGCCCCGATCCCGTGCCGCGCGAGATCCTTCGCGAGCGAGCGGCGCTGGCCAAACCCTTCGTCTCCCGAGGCGGAAAGCAAAAGGCACACGGCTGGACGCGCGCCGGTGCCGGCGGGCAGCACGAGCTGAAAGCGCGCCTCATGGCAAGCGGGAGGCATGGACTCTCTCGCCGCGGGGCTCTCGAAGCGCCCCTCCTGCACGAAAAGCGGTCCCTCGCGACGCGCGGGCCCGAGCGTCAGGTCGTGGAGGTCGGCCGGCGTCCGAGGCGGCTCGAGGAGCACCTCGAGCTCCGAAAGGGGCCCCCACCCATCGGAAAAATACCGCGGGGATCGCGACAAGACGACCCGGGCAAAGAGAGCATCCAGCCAATGGATCCGCATGGTTCTACGGCGCCGCGGAGGTGACGCGGCATATCACGAGGAGCAAGAGGCCCGCGAGCGCTGCGAGCCATTGCGCCTGATCGGTCACCATTCGCTTCTTCAGGCTCGAAGGCAGGAGCACGAAGACCAGACAAAGCACTGCCACGGCGAGCCCGACGATGAGCCTTTGTGTTCCCGAGAGGCTCAGAAGCACGAGCGACGCTACGCCCATCGAGGGCCAGACGAAGAGGTGAGGCAGAATGGGCTCGATGCGCCGGACGTCGAACAACGAGGCGGTGTTGCGGATGCCCGTCTCCCGGTCGACCTCGAAATCGCGGATCTCGTTCCACAGGTCGCCCGCCATGGAGATGGTGCAGATGAAGACGGCGCCGAGTGCGGCCGAAGGAGGGAGCTCGGGGGCGCGGGCGTACGCGACGGTGAGAAATTGAAGCGTACCCAAAAAGAGGCCGTGGGAAACGAGATCGACGAAGGGCACGGCCTTGAGCCGAATTCTCCGGTACGAATACAGGAATCCGAGAGCCACGTTCAACGCGCCCAGGAGGACCACGCGCGCCCCAAAGGGCCAAAGGAGCGCGAGGCCGGCGAACGCGGAGAGCCAGCTCAGCGCGAGCGCCTGTCCAGGCGTGAGCAGATGGGCGCAGATCGGGTTGCGAACGACCTTCTGCGAATCCTTGCTGTCGTCCTCGGCGTCCTCGACGTCGTTGATGGCAAAGGCGAAGATGGTGAGCAGAAGATTGCCGGTGAAGAGCAGGACGATGTCGCCTGCCGAGAGTCGAGGATTGAAGATGGTCCCGAGCGCGACGAGGGCAATGGTGTTGCCGTAAAATTCCTCGACGCGGCTCAAACGAAGGGTGCCCAGGAATGGCCTGGTGCCTGTTGCGAACTGGTTCATGAAGGAACGTCCCTGAAGCCGGGGCGGGGAGTAAGCGGTCGGGCGTGCTCTTGTCAAGCTCATTCGTGGGCGGCCCGTGCAAGCCACCCCTCCACGACCCACCCGCCGCTCCGCCTCAGGGCTCGACCTTCACGAGCCGCCCGAAAATGGCATTGTGGCCGATCCACCCATTGATGTGCCCGCGGTTGTTCCCGATCTGGAAACGCCCATCCTGGACACTCTTGACGAAGTGCAGATATTCGGTGCCGCGGACCTTGCACAGGACGATGTCGCCGGGGCGAATGTCGCGTGGGTCGACGGGCTCCACGGTGCAGAGCTGGCCGGACTCGATCCGCGGTGACATGGAGTTGCCCCGCGGGCGAAAGGAGACGACCTGCCCGGCGCGAAGTTTGATGATGTATCCAGTAGCCCAACCCATGGCTCGTATCCTCGGTTCGCGAAGGCGCTCCTAGCCTTCGACTGTTTCGGGCAGCGGCGTCGAGCGAGCCTCTTCGTCCTCGTCATCGTCCTTGAACATGGGATCGTCCTCGATGGTGAAGTCGTAGCCCCAAAATTGGACCGTGATGTCCGAGAGCCGCCTGTAGATCTCGTCCTCGTCTTCGAGAGGAATCGTGCGGGCGGCGTCGAGGAAGAAGCCGTGATAGCTCCGGCAGAGGTTGTGGCAAGTGACCTCCGGCCCACCGACGTAGGTATGGAGGCCGTGGGCGGCCAGCGTCCGCTCCATATCGCGGCAGAGCGCCCCCCGGTAGCCCTTCCGCCCGTTCTCGTCGCGCGTGAGAAAGATGTCCCCATCTTCGAAGCCGTACTTGCTGAGCAGTCCGGTGGCGCTGGCGCGAAGCTCGATCACAGCGCTTCGGTATCGGCCGGTGCCGGGCTCGGCAATGAAGCCTTTTCCCTCCTTCACCAGAGGGATGAGCCATTCCTGGCGCGCGGCAGGATCGGATTCCCACTCCTCCCACGCGACGAATCCCAAGATCGCGAGGTCGTCGAGGAACGGGCACGGCGAGGGCATCGTCGCCCAAATTTCCCCCGAAAAACGTGCGCCCCCAGCCTCGGGGCCGAGGAACTCGACTGCACCATAGGTTGAATTGCTGAACGTGGAGAGCATGAAACGCCCTTCCGCGAGGGGCACGAGCCGGATCCCCCATTCGCGCAGCCGGCTGAGGAAGCTCTCTGGCCAGGAGGCCCTCTGTGCTTCGTCGCCGAGGAGGACTGCCACGTACGTTCCCATTCCACTACCCAGCGCGCCAATCGCTAAGCCGGTGCGCAAAGCCGCGCGATCGATTTTGGATCGAGGTTGGCGTCGAGGCGATCGAGCTTCGCGCGAATCGTCACGAGGCGCTCTTGGATCTTGGCGTCGGTCATGCGATGCGCCCTCGTTGAAGAGCCTTCGACATCGTGTCCCGCATCCTATCCAGGTTTTGCCGTGCGAGCAACCGGAGGGACTCGTTCGAGATTGTCAGGCGATCTCCCAGGATGGTAGCATCGAGCGATGGGGTGGTTCGATCGTTGGCGAAAGAAGGAGCCGGCTCGGCCTTCGCCGCAGCCGGCCGGGGACGCACGCGCCGCGGCCATGGAACCAGCACGGGTCGTCGTGCCCGAGGGGCATCAGCTCAAGCTGTTCGGCGCTTCGCCGGAGCCCTGCCTGGTTCGCTCCGACGGAGGAGTCTGGCTCGCCAACCTCGGCACGGCCAGCGACGATCCCGTCCGTGAGCTCGACGAGCTCTCTCACGCCGTAAAAAACGCGCTGCGCGACGAACCATCCCGGGCTCTCCTGGCCGACGGCCCCGGGGCTTTTCGGCTCTCGGATCTCTTCGCACCTGCCGAGCCTCAGGTCTCGCCCACCGAGTGTCCGGTCGTGTGGACATTCCATCAGGGCAGCGCGAAGGCGTGGACCGAGGCCCCCGCGCGCTTGCAGGTGTTGCTCCGGCATTTCTATCGCATTGGCAGACAGCGGGAGCCGCGGGTCCCGCAATGGGTGTACGTCGTCGACGACGATTTCCCCCAGGCACGCGCGTTCGTCGGGCTCCTCGGGAACCTCGGCATCCCGGTGATGCGCCCCGAAAGCGAGCAGCGCACCATTGTCGTAGAGGTGCACCGCCCGGAAGGCATGATCCTCTCGGCGCTCGGAGGACAGCCGTACGCGACGGTCGAGGGGCCGGTGGACGCGTACATCCGAGCCGTGAACGCGGAGAAAGATCGCGCGGAGGCCGCGAACGACAAGCCGCGCATCGAGCGTCTGGAAGAGGAGGAGCGTGATTACCTGGCGAAACGCATCGGCTCGCCCGCCGCGAGCCCCGACCTCGAGCCGGTGGTGCGGGCTCCGCGGCTCTCCAGCCTGCTCCTCGAGGTCGATGCGGCGCGCGGCAGCGAGGAAGCGCTGCAGAAGCTTTACCGGGAGCTCCTCGTCCGCCCGATCCCTCTGCTCCTCGTGGGCGCTCCGAAGAATCGCTCGCTCGAGCTGCGCTCGTTTCCCGATGTGGGGCCGGCGCTGCCCGCGTTTCCCGATCTGCGCTCGCTCCATTGGATGGCCGCCGACCTTCAACGGCCACCGGGGTCGTTCGGCATCGCTGCGATGCGGCCTCTGGACCTGATCGTCATGGCGGGCAAACAGGGTACGGCCATTGCGTTGAACGTATACCGGGATCCGAAAACGCCGGTGTACGTGCTCCTGTCCGGAGAAGCTGTACGAGCGCTGGCCGAGCAAGCAAAGCGTGCAACTCGCCAAACCGGCGAATGAAGCCACTCCGGAATCCTCAGTCGCCGCCGAGGCTTCGCTCGTAGATCACCGTGTTGTCCGGGTCCACGGCCTGCATTGCCGAACGGGTGAAACCGAGCTTCTTCAGGAGGCCGATCGAGGCGGCGTTCGCCGGCGCGACGAGCGCGATCACCCTGCGAAGCGCGAACACCTCGCTCGCGAGCCCGAGCACTGCCGATCCCGATTCGAAGGCATACCCGCCGCCGCGGAACTCCGGCAGAAACGCATAACCGATATCGACATCGGCATACTGCTCGCGCTTCAAGAGCCCCGACATGCCGATCAGCTCCCCCGTTTCCTTCAGGGCGACGCCCCAGAGGCCGTACCCGTGCCGTTCGTAACTTCCGATCGGCCCGTTGCGGATGTACGCCTCGGCGTCCTCGAGCGCCCGCACGCCCCGATCACCGATGTACACGAGGAAGTCAGGGTCGTTGACCAGGCGGAAGATGAACGGCGCGTCTGCCAGCGTCAGTTTGCGGAGGGTGAGCCGTTCGGTCGTTACCAGCGCGCCGTTCATGATGCCGCTTTATGATCGTTTCGCGAAGTCAGGGCAAGCGAGAAGCACGGAGACGTTCGACGTGGCGAACGTCGATGTGGCTCAGGACTCGCACTCGTCCTCGAACGCGTCGGTCTGCACCGCGACGGAGAGCTCGTAGCCGTAATGGGCCTCCTTCGGCCCATGAACGCGCAGGTACAGGTCCTGATCCAGCGGCCCGTTGTAGGTGTCGAGGAAGATGCGACCGATGTTGCTCTGCGCCGAGGCCACGAGCTGCAACGTGCCGGCGCTGTAGACGTCGATCTGGATCGTGTTCTCGGGCCCCGCGGGCGGATCGTAGCCCGACGTCCAGGTCTCGCCGTCTTCCTCGTACACCTGCATCGGGCAATGCGAGGCGCCGGCCGCCTTCGCGCGGATCGAGAGCCAGCCCGGCGCGTAGGGCAAATTCGAGGTCGACACGAAGTACCAGTCCTCGTCGTTCTTGCAGATCGACGCAGACGCGCCCGTATATGCGCCGCCGGTGTCCACGGACCACCAGTAGTCGGGGTTCGCCGGCTCGAAATAGATCCAGCTATAATTCAGGCCCGTGGCGGTCGCCTGCTTGTTGTTCTTCTCGTAGGGATCGCTCTGGTTACAGACCCCGACGCCCGGCCCCGCCACCACGAGCTCGTTGCTCCCCACGTCTTCGATACGCTCCGGCGCCGGCGCGACCGAGCAGGCCGCGACGCCGACGGCGCCCATGGCGAGCAGGCACGACAGTGTAAATTTTCTTTGCGATTGCATCTTCGTCTTCCTTCGGGTCCCCCATCCTCGGAGGACCCGGAAACACGGTAACGGAAACCTCCCTGCACGAGAACACGTGACGTGATCAAATCCTGCTCCGATCTGACGTGGCGCTTTTCACGAGGCGCTCCCGCCTTGCCCCTTGTGGTCCAGTCGAAAACCCCGCTACCGTCGAATCTCATGCACGCCCGCCGCGGCCCCTGCGCGCTCGCCCTGCTCCTCGTGACCGCGCTTTCCGCATGCCGCAGTGAAAACCCACCTCCACCCGCCGCCTCGACCACGCCTGCCCCGGACGACGGCACGATCCTCGACGCACACGTCCACCTGACCGATATGGAGGCCGTCCCCGCGCTTCTCGGTCTGCTCGATCGGAAGGGCGTCAAACGCGCCGTGGTTCTCGCGACCCCGGATGCGACGGCCGGGCGCGGCGGCAAGGGGCTCGCCGGATATCAACGCGGCAACGAGGTGGTGCTCGCGGCGGCTGCGGCGCATCCGACGCGGCTCATCCCATTCGTGACACTCGATCTCGCCCACGACCAGCCCGAAACCCTCGATGCCCTGCTCGCCCGCGGCGCGTGCGGCGTCAAGCTTTACGACGGGCATCACGCGTTCCACGAGCGGCCGCTCGACGATCCCGCGCACCGTCCGCTCTTCGCGCGCATGGAAGAGCGCGGCGTCCCCGTCCTCGTGCACGTCAATACGGTGCGCTTCCGCGGCGAGCTCGAGGGAGTCCTGCGCGCCTTCCCGAAGTTACGCGCGGTATGCCCGCACCTATGCGGGAGCCGAACGGACCTCGACCGATTCGAAGCCATCCGCGATGCATTCCCGTCGCTGCTCTTCGACACGAGCCACGGCTCCAGCGACGCCGCCGCGCAGGGTTTTACCTATCTCGAAAAGGAGCACGACCGGCTCCGGAAGATCCTCGAAAAGACACCGAAGCGCTTTCTTTTCGGCAGCGACCTCGTGACGGTCCGCGCGGGACCGACCTGGCAGGACGAATGGGACATGCAGGTGAGCGCGAACCTCGGCCTCTTGCGCGACGAGAGCTTCACCTTCTGGCGGCAAAACCCGCTGGGAGGCCTGTCACCGGCACCTTATCGAGGACAGGCGCTGCCTGCGGCATTGCTGCAAAAAATCCTCGGCGAGAACGCGCGGCGGTGGCTCGGTCGCTGCGTGCGGTGACGGCCTCACCCCCGCCACGACGCGACGAACCTCTGCCACTCTTCCTCATCGTAAGGTTCACCCGCCCACTCGAACAGGGACCGCTCGAGCGCGTCCAGGTCGTCGCCAAACAGATCCGAATCCTCCAGATCGAGGAGCCATCGACCGGCCGTATGTTTCGCGTCGAAGATCACGAGCGGCTCGTCGGGAAGGCCGTAGACATAGGCCCCGATCACGTCCGGATACGACCACGCTCGGCGTTCGCAGACGCGCCGCAGCAACGGCTCCCAGGATTCCTCCCACCAGGGGAGCACAGCTCGCGCGTCTTCGACGTAGCGGCGCGTTCGAATGAAGTCGTCGTAGTTCATGGCAGGACGCGGATGCGCTTCGAGAACAAATTTGCAAATGGATGGGAACCGCCGGCTCAATCCACCACATGAGCCGGACCAACACAACGAAACGGAACCGTCACCGTTGCGGCGACGACGAAGCAAGTTTCTGACGAAACCGTCCATGGCATGACACCGTCTGTCCGTGGTACGTAGTAACGCTCGCGTGAGTTGCTCACGCGAGCGCCGGAAAGAACCCGGAACGAACCAAGCTCGTAGGGGGGGCTTGCGGGGTCGTCGGGGTTCTCGTCTATCGTGAGGTTTGGATCGTCCGCGCGGTGTGCGCGGACGAGTCAGGGACAACATCCATATCTGTGGCGGAGTCTCGCGCGACTCGGTCTCTCCGGGCATGTGCCGGAGCGCCCGCGTGAGGCCATTGTCGCGCGTTCCGGCACGCGCGGAGGGGCTCGCTCCGTCTTCAGGAGGCCACAATGACGATGAATGTCGAGCCAGATCGTTCTTTCGATCTGGGAACGTACCTGAGCATCCGTCGCGCGAGGATCGACGCGACGCTGGAGAAGTTTTTGGCCCTCGAAGAGCCTCGTGCTCTCTACGAGGCAATGCGCTATTCCCTGCTCGCCGGCGGCAAACGGCTGCGCCCCATCCTTTGTCTCGCAGCTTGCGAGCTCGCCGGCGCGCGGGCCGAGATCGCCCTGCCCACGGCGTGCGCCATCGAGATGATCCATACGATGTCGCTCATCCACGACGACCTGCCGGCGATGGACGACGGGGATTACAGGCGCGGCCGCCTCACGAACCACAAGATGTATGGGGAGGCGCTCGCCATTCTCGCCGGCGACAGCCTGCTCGCCCATTCGTTCGAGCTCATCGCCCGCCACACCACCTCCATCCCAGCTAAACGGACGCTCGCGGTCGTCGCCGAGCTCGGCCGAGCCGCAGGACCGCGCGGGCTCGCCGGCGGCCAGGTGAAGGACCTCGCGAACGAAGGCAAATCCGACGTCGGCATGGAGGTGCTGCAGGACATTCATACCCGCAAGACGGGTGCGCTCCTCGAGGCCTCCGTGCTCTCGGGGGCGATCCTCGGCGGCGCGGACGCACCCATGAAGGCCCGCCTGCGCCGATATGCGCAGCGGCTCGGGCTCGCCTTCCAGATCGTCGACGATATCCTCGACGTCACGTCGACCCGCGAGGCGCTCGGCAAGTGCGTCGGAAACGACGCGTCCGCCGGCAAGGCGACCTATCCGCGCGTGCTTGGGCTCGGGGAATCCCGCCGCCTCGCGGAGGTCTTGATCGCGGACGCGAGGAGCGACCTTGCCGTCTTCGGCGATCGCGCGACGCCGCTCGTGGCCCTGGCAGAATCGCTTCTCCAAAGCCTCCGATAAGTCTGGCAATCGCGGAGCTTCGACCATGAGCGTCCTCCCTTCCGATGTGCGGCCCGCGCGCGCCGTGCCAAACCCCTTCGCGCGCGAACTGTCGCTCTTCTGGTCCTTCGTCGCGGGCGACCTGTCCTCGGCGGTGATCCCGGCGTTCCTGTTCACGCTGGCGGCGTGGAAAACGACAGGCGCGGATCCTGCGCGGCTGCCGGGTGCGATCGCTCGCAGCCTGCTTTACTTCTTCCTCTATATCTATGCCTTCTGCCTCGCCAACCAGGCCACGGGGCTCGAAGAGGACCGGCGCAACAAGCCGCACCGGCCGCTTGTGAGAGGGCTCGTGTCGGTGCGCGGAGCGTGGCGACGCTGGGCCGTGGTGATGGCGTTGTTCACCCTCGCCGGTGCGTGGCTCGGGGTGGTCGAGTATGCGCTCGGCTGGCAACTCATCATTCTCGTGCACAACGTCGTGCTCGGCGCGCGGAGCTGGGTCGTCAAAAACCTTTGCATGTCGCTCGGGATCCTCGTCCAGCTCGCCGCGGCATGGCAAATGGTCACGCCCCTCTCGCCGCTCGCGTGGAGGTGGATCCTCTTGCCCGCGGCCGCGATTTTCCCGCTGGTCTCCGTGCAGGACCTGCGCGATATGGACGGGGATCACGCCTCCGGTCGGCGCACGTTCCCGCTCGTCTTCGGCGAGCGCGCGACGCGGATCCTGCTCGCCGTGTGTTTCGGCCTGTTGCCGATTGCCGTTCATGTCACGCTGATGCAGCCCGCGGGCGCGCGAGGGTCTGTCTGGGCCTCGGATGCCGTCCTCGGGGCCGCGGCGCTCGTCATCGCAATCCGCGTCGTTCTTTGCCGCACGCCGCGGGAAGATCACATCACCTATCTCCTCTTCACGGGCTGGTATTGCCTGCTCCTCACCACCGCCGTCGTCGTTCTCTGAAGATTTCGAGGTACACCATGAAAACCGCGTATCCTCCTGGGCCCAAAGGAATGCCCCTCCTGGGCAACGTCCTTCAAATCCGCAAGAACAAGCTCGCCTTCATGCTGCACGCCGCCAGGACCCATGGCGACATCGCTCATTTCCGACTGGGACCCATCGACGCGTATCTCTTGAACCACCCCGATCACATCCGCGACGTCCTCATCGAGCGCGCGGACGTTCTGCCGAAGGACCGATTGCAAAACAAGATCATATCACCGTTTTTCGGCAATGGCATGCTCATCTCCAACGGGGAGGAGCATCACCGCCAGCGCCGGATGGCGCAGCCCGCGTTCCACCCGCGGCGCCTCGACAGCTATGCTCGGATCTTCGTCGAGCAGGCGCTCCAAGGGATGGCCGGATGGCGGTCGGGCGACGAGTACGCGATCGACGCGGAGATGCTGAAGATGACCATTCAGAACGTCTGCTTGGCGCTGTTCAACGCGGATGCCACCGACATCGTGGCGCGCGCCGCGGCGGCCATGACATCCATCATCGAGCTGCTCAGCACGGAGTTCGACCTGGCGATACCCATCCCCATGTGGCTGCCGACGCAGCGCAACCGCCGCAAGCGGGAGGCTATCCGCGAGCTCGATTCCATCGTGATGAAGTTCGTGGCGGACTGGCGGAGGTCCGGGCAGGACAGGGGGGATCTCCTGTCGATGCTGATGCTCGCCCACGGCGAAGCGCGCGGGGGAGTGACACACGACGAACTCCGTGATCACCTCATAACGATGTTCTCCGCGGGTCACGAGACCACAGCATTCACGCTGGTATGGGCCTGGATCCTGCTTTCGCAACATCCGGACGTGGAGGCCGAGCTCTGGACGGAGCTCGATCGTGTGCTCGGCGGTCGCCCGCCAACGGCCGAGGACCTCCCCCAGCTCGTCTATACGACGATGATCGTGAAAGAGACGCTGCGCCTCTATCCGGCAGGGTGGTTGCTCTCGCCCCGCGAGCCGCACGAGGACATCACCCTCGGAGGCTACACGATCCCGAAGGGAAGCATGATCTTCATCTCGCCGTACGTGCTGCACCGGGATGGGCGTTTTTTCCCCGAGCCCGAGCGCTTCCGCCCCGAGCGCTTCCGACCGGGGGCCGACAAGCACATCGCCCGTGGGACCTACATTCCTTTCGGGATCGGACCACGAGTATGCATCGGCGGCGCTTTTGCCACGACGGAGGCGGTGCTCACGCTGGCGACCGTGGCGCAGCGCTATCGGGTGTCGCTCCTGCCGGGGCAGTCGCTCGCGCCACGTGGAAACCTCGCGCTGCGGCCGCCTCCGGGTGTAAAGGTGAGGGTCATCGCGCGGAAAACCGTGGCGGCGGCCGCTTGATCGCCGGGGTGCAGGATTCTGCTACCTCCGCCCGTTTTCCCGCATCCGGCGCATGCACAATGCGAGCGCGTCGCGCAGGCTCGACAGCGTGATGACGCTCGATAGGTCGACGCCCATGCTGACCATGGTCTGCGCGACGTTCGGCCGGATGCCGGAGATGATCCCCTCGGCGCCGAGCAGGCGGACGGCCCCGATGATGGAGAAGAGGTGGCTCGCCGTGGCCGTATCAATGACGTCCACGCCCGTCAGATCGAGAATGGCGAACCGCGCGGACGTGCGATTGACGGCGCCGAGCACGTCATCCATGACCCGCGAGGCGCGGCGGCTGTCGACGACGCCCACCATGGGCAGGGTGAGCACGTGATCCCAGACCTGGATGATAGGGGTCTCCAGGTTCCGGATCACCTCTTGCTGCCGCTCGATGAGCGCGAGCTTCGCCTCGAGCTCGGCCTTGGCCTGCTGCAGCTCGGTGATGTTGAGCGACATGCCCACGGTCCCAATCACGTTCCCGTCCTCGTCCTGCACGGGAATGTCTCGGTTGTCCCAGTACTGGCCATTGTCGTCGCTGACGTGGCGGGTCATTGTCCCTTCGAGGGCCATCCTCAAGCCGGTTGTGGCCTCCGGCGGGTACAGCGTGAGGGCGTTGCTGCCGATGAGGTCCTCGGGCCGGATGCTGGAGAACTCCAGGCCTTTGCCGTCGGCATAGGTGCACGTGCCGTCTTTATCCGTGGCCCAGACCAGGATGGGGAGATTGTCGAGGACGACGCGCAGCACCTGCTCGCGACGGCGCACGGAGGACAGCTCCCCGTCACTCTCCGCCTCCTTGGGCCGCAACGACACGTGGACTCTGTCGCCGGTGGACGCACGGCGCGCGTGGAGGACGAATGCCCGCGCCTTCGCGCCCTTGCGGCCGAACATCACCGTGAACGCGGACGGCGTCCCGCTCGCGAGGAGCGCTGCCCACTCCGACAGAAAATGCCCGTAATCCCCCGGGTGCACGCGCTCGGAAAGCAATGTCTCCGGTCTGACGTCGCCGCCCAGCGCGCTCGTGGCCGCGTCGTTGACGTGAAGGCAATGCCCTTCTCGGCTCGCGACGATCAGCGCGTCCGGGTGCTCACGGAAGAACTCCTGCAATCGTTCCGGATCGTCAATGGTTTGCATGCCTCACCGAGAAAGCCAGACAACCAGATCCCATCACAGCTCGCCAGCGCCCGCCAGAAGGAAAACGCATGCGCCCGACTGTACGCCGGCGTGTGAGGAGGGAAGCTGTGGACAGGCTTCTCGTGTGAGTCTTGATGCAATGTGGCGACCCGACTGACCAGGTGTGAAGCCGAGATCGCGGAGCACACGACACGCGAGGAGGTCGAATTTCCTTGAACCGCGAGCCCATGTGTGTATCGCGCGCACCGCGCGGAGCTCATCCGCACACGGGATCGAGAAACTCCCTGACGAGGGGAACGACGGTCGCCGGATCCGTGTAGAGCCCGTGATCGCGCCCGGGAACCTCGAGCACGTGCCACCCGAGGCGCTCGAGCTCTGGGCGCCGCTCCTTCACCGTCTGCGCGAGCCGCAGCGCAATCCCACCGGGATAGTTCATTTCATCCGCCGCGCCGACGAACGCCATCCGCGGGCACGAGATACGAGCGACGGCCTCGGCTTCGGGCCACCCCTGAATGCTCTCGTAAAACGTGACGAATTGCTCGACGCGGACGGGAACGTCGGGGGCAGCCGCCATCATGCGCGTGATGGCGAGCATCTCCGCGTAAGGGGCGCCGAGCGGAGGCCAGCCACCGCAAACCAGCGTGGAGACGCGATCGGTCCGCGACGCGAGCTGCAGCCCGACGACCCCGCCCCACGAGTAGCCCCAGAACACGAACCGGTCGAACCCGACCTCGTCCGCGACCACAAGCAAATCGGAGCAGACGCGCTCGGCCGAAAGCTCCTTCGCGGGGATCGGCTCGCTCTTGCCGATATCGGGGCCGAGGCTCGGATAATCCACGACCAGGACCCGATATCGATCGGTCAAGCGGTCGAGATATCCCTTCAGGATCGCGCGCTCGGGATCCCCTTGCCAGGCGGACGCCATGATCGGGAAGCCGAGGAGCAATGGTATGCCCTGGCCGTACGTCTCGTAATGAATGGCTGGCAGACGACGTGACATGCTCGCTCCTCCCTTCAGCGTTCGAGGAACCTCGCGATCGCGGCCCCGAGCCAGCGCCCGTCCTCGTACGCGGGCGAGAGGGGCTCGCCCGTCATCGCGGAGACGAGCTCCCAGTAGCGCAGCGCGCGCGGATCCTGCGTCTTTCTCAGCTGTTCCGCGAAGGCGTCGTCGAGCTCCCTGCCGTTCGCGGACGCGGCGGCCCAGACAAACCGCTCGGCGATCGCGAGCGCCTCGGCGGAATGCGGATCCACGCCTCGCCCCCGCGCCTCGCGCGCGGCCGCGACGGCCTCGCTTTGCGCGCGAAGAAGGGCCGCGTGGTCGATCTCTTCGTTCCACGTCACGGCCGCCATCACGCGCATGTTCGCAACGAACGTCGGATCGGCGAGGATCTCGGCGAGCTCGATCCACGCTTCGAGCTGCGCGGGCGTGGCATCGTCCGGCAGTTTTGGAGAGCTCGCCTCGATCATCCCTCGCATCCATTCGCCGTCCACGGGCACGCCGTCGGCAACCTGATCGTAAAAGCGGGTGATGACCGCCTTGCGTTCTTCGTTCGAGAGTCGAGTCACGGTCCACAACCTCCGTAGGTCCTTTTCGGTGGGCTCTGTGCGAAGCGCGGCGCGGAGCGCGGCGGCGATGCGCGAGAGTGAGGCCACATGGGCTTCGACCGCGGCGAGCCGCAGGCGGAGCGCGTCTTCGAGCGACAGGTTTCGCGCGAGCACCTTGCGGATCGTGGCGAGGTCGACCCCCGCTTCCCGGAGCGTACGCACGAGCTCGACACGAACGACCTGTTCCTCGTCGTAAAGGCGGTAATTGGCGCGTGATCGCCCCGCCGGCGGCAAGAGCCCTTCGTCCGAGTAAAATCGGAGCGTCTTGACGGGGATCCCCGTCCGCCGCGACAGCTCCCCGATGGTGAGCGCCTCCCTCTTCGGCATCGCGGCCACTCTGAGGTCTCCCCCTGCTGGAGAGTCAAGCAGGAAAGACGCTCACGGTGCGCGCGGTGAGCGGGTTCGCACGGGCCGTCAAATGTTTCCGCAATTGAAGCGATAGGCGAGCTTCGACCAGTCGTTGCCGAGCACGTGGAGGCCGTAATCGTTGCGCCATATCTCGTACACGATGGCCTCGGGGTGTCCGTCGCCGTCGATGTCGCTCGTGGCCAGGATATCGAAGCCGTCGGCACCACTGCTCTCCTGGTCGACGATCCCAAAGCCGCCTCCACGGTCGACCCAGAGCGCGCCGCAGCTTCCGCACGGGCCGCGCGTCGCGACGAGGCGCGGATGGCCTGCGCGCACGGCTTGATCGATCCGTACGCCCCGTTCGTCGGCTCTGCCGACCCAGGGGTCAAGGGCGAGCTCGACGCCGTCGGCGCCGGCGGGCTGCGGCTTCAAATCGACGTCGGCCGTCTCGGGCCAGACCGCGAGGATCCGCGACGGCGCGACGAGTTTTCCTTTCGCAAAATAAGGAATCGTCTCCTCGACGCACGTATTGTACATGCAGCACGCCGGCCCCGTCGGGGCGACGTAATCCCGGCCGCCGGCCTCGTCGTGGAAATCCCGCGTGGATCCCGTGACCGTGAGGATGGCAGGCGCGTTCGTATCGGTCCGCGTCGTCCGCACGCGCGCCGTCGCCGGCATGGCGAGGCCACACGCCTTTCCGGTCTCGAGTTTGCCGTCGAGGGAGCACACGACGGGCACGAAACGAAGCTCTTCGGAGCCCTCGGCGCTCGTGCCGAAAAGGATCACGGCCTTGCGCGCGCGCTCGCGTTTCCCCGGCGCATCGTCGAGCCCCACCGACGGAGGCCCCGCGGGCGCGATCGTAACCTTCGCGGCCGGTGCGCTCGTCGGCGCGGCCGTGGGAACCACCGGGGCGCTCGTGGGCGCGTGCGACGCGCCCTTGGCGGGCTCGGGCGGCCTGGATGGGCTTGCGCATGCGGCGATGCAGAAAAGGAGGCAACTCAGGATCCGTGGTGTGTGCATGTCCAAGGGAGCTCGATTCTACACGTTCGTCCGAGCTCGTGTCTTCCAACACGGGCACGCCTCGACGACGGCCGCTTGCGTATCATCTTGAACAGGGGGCGGACTCATGAGGTACTTCGGGCCGATGCTCGCTTGCGCCATGACGCTGCACGCGGAAACCACGTCCGCCTCGGGCTTCGTGCGCGTGGCCGAGGGCCGCTTCCAGCGCGACGGCAAGCCGTACACGTTCCTCGGCGCGAATTTCTGGTATGGCATGAACCTCGGGGCCGAGGGACCTTCGGGAAACCCGGGCAGGCTCGCGCGGGAGCTCGATCGTCTCGCGGCCCTCGGCATCACGAACCTGCGTATCCTCGCGGCGACCGAAGGGCCGGAGTCCGCGCCGTGGCGGATCCTTCCCGTGCTCCAGCCCTCGCCGCGTGAATACCGCGAGGAGATCCTCCTCGGCCTGGATTTTCTGCTGAAGGAGATGAAGACGCGCGGCATGGTCGCCGTGGTTTGTCTGAACAATTTCTGGCCCTGGTCCGGCGGCATGGCGCAATACCTGCGCTGGATCGGCGCAGGACCGATTCCGTATCCCCCGCCCGAGCCCGGAGGAAGCTGGTCGGCCTATCAGGCGTATACCGCGGCGTTTTACTCGAATCCTGCTGCCGTGGAAGCATTCCACGATTTCGTGCGGATGCTGCTCCAGCGAACGAATCGATACACCGGCGTGCGGTACGCGGACGACCCGACGATCATGGCCTGGGAGCTCGCGAACGAGCCGCGCGGCGGGACGAACGTCAAGGCCTTCCAGTCGTGGATCGAGCGCACGTCGGAGCTCTTCGAATCCCTCGATTCCCGGCACCTCGTGACCACCGGTTCCGAGGGCGAGACACCCTGGCCACGTGAAAGCGGACTCGACGTCGTCGCGAACCATCGGTTCTCCTCGATCGATTACGTCACGGCCCACGTGTGGGCGCAAAACTGGGGATGGTACGACCCTGCGCGGCCCAAGACCCACGAGGCCGCCGTGCGTGAAATGAAGTCCTATCTCCGGCGCCACATCGAGCAAGCGCGACGTCTCGGCAAACCCCTCGTCGTCGAGGAATTCGGGTTCCCGCGGGACGCCGGCAGCCATGATCCCGCCGCCACCACGACCGCGCGCGATCGATATTACCGCGCCGTGTTCGACGTGGTGCTCGATGCCGTGCGCACGGGCGAGCCCGTGGGCGGCGTGAATTTCTGGGCCTGGTCCGGAGAAGGCCGTCCACGCGTCCCCGGGGGCCATTGGCAAAAGAACGACCCGTTCACCGGCGATCCGCCACACGAAGCGCAAGGTTGGTACGGCGTTTACGACACGGATGACACCACCTTGCGCGTGATCGCGGAGTATGCGCGGAAAATCGCCGCGTCTTCGAGGTCAACGCCCTGACATGTCAATCCCATGACGCATCCGCGTGATCCCGTTCTGCTGACGAACGAACGTGGGCCCCCTTGCGCGTGACCTCTTGATACGCACCCAGCCAAGGTCGTACATTCGTGGAAGTGGCCGCGCGCAGCGATGCGGCATCCAGCGAGGCAGGACGTGGACGGGCATATCACAGAGACCCATCGCGATGATCAGGATCGGCAGACGCTTCTTGCGCGCATCGACATGCTGGAGCGCGAAAACGCAGCCCTGCGCGAAAAGGCCCAGGAGGCTCCGCACTTCGAGGCAGAGCTCCACGCGTGCGAGGAGCGTTTCCGCGCGCTGCTCGAGGGCTTGCACGTGGGCGTGGTCATGCAGGATCCGACCGGGAAGAACATCCTCTTCAACCCGCATGCCCTCACGTTGCTCGGCGTGACCGAGGATCAGCTTTTGGGTCGGACCTCGTTCGATCCACGCTGGGGCGCGGTGTACGAGGATGGGTCGCCATGCCCGGGCGAGGTCCATCCGATCTCCGTCGCGCTGCGGACAGGGAAACCCGTGCGTAATTTCGTGCATGGGGTCGACCGACCCGCGCTCGGAGATCGCGTGTGGCTCCTGGTGAGCGCGGCGCCGCAGCTCGACGATCAAGGCGTGGTGACGGGCGCGATCGCAACGTTCACGGACATCACGGCGCGCAAGGACGCCGAGGATCTGGTGCGGTCGCAGTCCCGGATGCTCGAGGAAATGTCGACGCCGCTCGTGCCGATCGGCGACGATATCGTGGCCATTCCGCTCGTCGGCACCGTGGACGCGCGGCGCGCCGAGCTCGTGCTCGAAACGCTGCTCACGGGCATCGCGCAGAAAGGCGCGCGCGTGGCCATCCTGGATATCACCGGCGTGAGCGTGGTCGACGCGCACGTGGCGACGACGCTGGTCCGCGCCGCGCAGGCGGCGCGGCTCCTCGGCGCTCAGGTGGTGCTGACGGGCATTCGCGGGAGCGTCGCGCAGACGCTCGTGGAGCTCGACGTGGACCTCTCGGGGCTCGTCACACGAGGCACGTTGCAAGGCGGAATCGCCTGGGCGTTCTCGCGGCGCTCGTAGCGATTACTTCTTCTTTTTGCGCGGCCCGCCGATCGCGGCGGGGGCGTTGCCCGCGCAGGTCGCGCCCTGGAGGTTGTAGGGCGTGTCGAAGAACATGAACTCGTACACCTGGTCGGCGGCGAGCGCCGCGGAATTGAAGCCCTCGCCGATACGAATGCCGTTCGCGACCATGAGCACCTGGTGCCCCTCGGCGAGCGTGGTGGGCCGCGGGCCGGGGAAGCACTCCATCGCATAGGTATCCGAGGCGACGATGGCCGGGCGGAATTGCGCGAGCCAGTGGCATTCGGCGAGCCACGGGCCGGGCGCGGCGCCCATGTACGTCGGCCAGAGCGCCTCGTCCGCCCAGTAATGGCTCCACCCCGTGCGGATGATGACCACGTCGCCGGGCTGGATGCAATCGAGCCCTTCCCAATCCATCGTCGCCTGGAGGTCGGCGATGGTGATGCGATATCCCGGCGCGAGGGATTTTCCATTGGGCGCGATGGCGCTCGTGTGCCCCGCCGCGATCTTGTAGCCGAGCACGTCGAGGAGCAGACCCCGCGTGATGATCGGCCCGATGTTCTGGAGCCCGAGCGATTTCGTGCCCCCGAGGATGCTGTCCGGCCCGTAGTTTTGAGCCGCGGAGTCGGCGCGGGCGAGGTCCCACCGGTCGAGCGGGTCGAGGATGTCGGGGCGCGGCGTGATCTGGTCGAAGTGGTGGCCGCCGTAGAACCAGCCGCCGAAGCTCGGGTGGTTGAAATCGTCGACCTGCGTCGCGATCTGGAACGTGAAAGCCTCGAACCGATCGTCCTGGAAGATGAATTGGTTGTCGCCGGTGGGCCCGTACGCGGCGATCCAGTAATCGGCGCGGCGCGGCGGGTCGGCGGGAAACGCCGGCATCTGCGGGTGCATGGGCTCGCCCAGCGAATACACCTTCGCATCTCCGCGCTGCCCGAGCTTCAGTGCGTCCTTGCGCTTCGCCTCGTTGATCTCCACCAGCGTGCCGACGGTGTCACCCCAGGCGCCGAGATCGTCCCATCGCGAGAAGATCCATTCGAGGGTGACGGGATCGTCGGTGAAGGGTCCGCCGACGTTCGGAGGCGGGGGGCAAGGCGGGCTCGCGTGCGCCCGCCCCGGAATCATCTGCGCGAGCACGGAGGCGCCTGCCGCGCCCGCCGCGCCGCCGAGGAAATCACGACGGCTCACCCGCGCCTTGTCGCCCTGGGCCGCAAACACGTGCTTCAAGAACCGCATGCTGCGTTCTCCTTTCGTGCAGCGCAGCCGCAATTTCACGGCTGCACCATCGAGTCCAGCGCATCGAACGGAAATGACCGTTCACGTTTCACCAAACACGACCCGAACGGAATTTGCAAGCGGTTTCGTAAGACAACTGTCTGCGCGCCGTGAGCACGCGGGCATACCCGGCGTTAGAGCACCCGATCGACGAGCGCCTCTCCCCGCTCGAAGCGCCTCAGGTTGTCCACGAAATGGCGCACGAGCGCGAGGTGCTCTCCGCGCCGCCCGCCCGCCGAATGCGGCGTGATGAAACAATTCGGCGCCGACCACAGCGGATGATCCGCCGGGAGCGGCTCGACCTCGGTCACATCGAGATATGCGCCTCCGAGCCGCCCGCTCTGCAGGGCCTCCAGCAATGCCCCTTGATCCACCGTCGTTCCTCGCCCCACGTTGTACACGAATGCCCCCTCGCGCAGCCGCGCGATCCGGCTGCGATCGAGGAACCCGCGCGTCGCCTCGTTCTCCGGAAGCACGTTCACCACGTGATCCGCCTCGCCCAGCGCACGATCGATGTCCCCGTCGTGCACGATCGTCACGCGAGGATCCCCCTCCGCGCGTCGACGGAACGCGAAGAGCCGCACCTCGAAGGGCGCGCAAAGCTCCGCAATCCGCCGGCCAATGGCCCCGTATCCGAGCAAAAGCACGGTTTGTCCCCGGAGCAAAAACGACCGCTCGCGTCGCAGCGTGCTCTCCCAGGCGCGCGTCGTTCGTTGCGCGTCGAGCGACGCGGGGAGCTGCCGCGCCATGGACAACATCATGGCGAGCACGTGCTCGGCGCACGGATCGGCATACACCGTGGAGCTCGTCGTGAGAGCGATTCCTTTCGACGTGAGCGCCGCGCGAATCGTGTCGACGTCATAACGAGTATACCCGGCGCTGGTGAGGTGGGCCCAGCGAAGGCGGGACGAACCGAGCAGCCCGTCCACGGCCGGCTGGCCGAAGGCGACGTCGGCCGTGAGCAGCACGGGGTCCGGCGCTCCGCTCGCCAGATTGGAGGACGTCCTCGCGGAGGCGAACACCAGAGAATGCCCGGCCACGCCCTCGCGGAGCACACAAAGCGCCTCTTCCGGGAACGTCGTATCGCAGAAAATGGTCAGCGTCATGCTGTTGCCTAGCGCCGGAACAGCCGCCAAGCCTCGGCGCCATCGAACGGCGGGGAGGGAATCAGGTTCAGGAAGAGCAACATCAGGTTCGTCTTCGTGAGCACCGTCGTGATCTCCCCGAAAAACCCCCCGGACGGCAGGACGCTCGACCAGAGGGGCGCCGTGAGCAGCACGGCCAGTTGCGCGAGGACGCCGCCCCACGCGACGATCGCTCGCTGCTTCATGGTGACGTCACCAGCCCATTCGCAAGACCCGCCGACCGCATGAACGTCGACGGAGATGACGTAGCCCCCGACCGTACGGGCGAGCAGCGCGTGGCCGAGCTCGTGCACGAGGACGAGGATCAAGAATCCGAGCCATGCGCCCAGCGAAAACATGAACCCGCAGAGCACGAACGCGCCGAGCGGCATGGTCCAGTGGATACGAATCGGCGCCCGCCCGAAGTGGCCGATCACAAGGTAGCCGTCACGAACGCGCATTGCCATCTCCACGAAGAGTGTCCCCCGGGCGGGGAGGCCCGTCAACGGGTTCGTCTCCGCGCTCGCATTTCAGGAAGCACGTCCGGCGAAACCACGCTAATGTCGACGTGTCAACGAACGGAGCCTCGATGCTGATTCACGGCCAATGCCACTGTGCGAACATCTCGTTCACGCTCGACTGGACGCCGGAGCCCTCCGAGATCCCGGCGCGCGCCTGCACGTGCTCGTTCTGCACCAAGCACGGCGGCGTCTGGACCTCCTGCCCGACCGGCTCGCTCCGCGTGCGCGTCCGCGAGCCTTCCCTCGTGTCGAAGTATGCATTCGGCACGAAAACCGCTGATTTCCACGTTTGCGCGAAGTGTGGCATCACGCCGGTGGTCACCTGCCGCATCGAGGGTCGCCTCTACGCCGTCGTCAATGTCAACACCTTCGAGGGCGTCGATCCTTTGCTCCTCCGGCGCGCATCCGCCACCTTGGACGGAGAAACCGAGGAGGTCCGGCTCGCGCGGCGCAAGCGGAACTGGATTGCCGACGTCGCGACCGAGGAGGCCGCGCCAAGCGACGCGCGGTGATACGTTCGAGCCGCGCGCGGCGGGCTTGTCGTCGCGGGAACTTTCGGCGACCATGCGGCATCCCTCTCGGAACGTCCCCTCCTCGCGCCGCCCATGAAACCCTCTCCACCCGCCCCCGACACCGCCCCGGCTCATGAAATCCTGAGCCTGCTCCACCCCGATCCGATCGCCCGGCCCGACCTCGAAGAGATGCGCCAGGCCCTCTCGTTCGCATTCGCGAGCGGGGTCTCCGGCGGGCTCTTCAGCCAGGCGCTCGATCGAGCGCCGCTCGCGCCATCCACATGGGATCCGCAGAGCTTCGCGCCGGACCTGTTCCTCGAAGAGCTCGTCGCCCGCGGCTTCCGCGTGCGATCGGGCGAGCGCGACGCGGTCGTGAACCGCGCATTCATCTTCCGCGTCCTCGCGCATCCGCCCACGGATCCCCGCGTCACGGAGCACCGGCGCGACATCTTGCGCGAGCTCTCCGGTTCGACCGTCTATCGCCGCCAGTTCGAGGACCTCTACACGATCGCCTGCCGCCTGCGCTCCGCGCTCGAAGGCGCGACGGCTGGAAAAAAGTTCGACGCGACGCGACGGCAGCTCGACGTGCTCGTGCTCGTCAAGGAGGCGTTCGATCGGATGAGCGAATCCTTCGACGGTGCGCAATCTGGCCTCTCGGGTCTGCGTGCATTCGGCGCCTCGGTCCGCGAGACCGAGGGATATCGATCGATGGTCGATCTGCTCAACTACGACGAGCACCTCGCCACGCTCGGCGTCACGATTCGCGTCGGCGCCGACGGGCGCGTGCGCGGCTTCGAGGTTCGAAATCTCCGCGAGCGCCAGGACAATCCCTTCGTCCTTTCGCCGGCGCGACGATGGCTCGCCAAGATCGAGATGTTTTTCCGTGGCTACCGCTTCAGCGACGGCGAGGTCATGGCGCGCCTGCTCGACGCGGTCTTCGAGGGCATCGAAGCGCACGTCCTCCGGTTCATTCCGCTCCTCGGCGAGATGGAAGTGTATCTCGGGGCGCTCGGCTTCCGGGACCTCGCGGAGGCCGCGGGCCTCGAAGTCTGCTTGCCCGAGATACGCACGGCCGCGGAGGGCGCGGACGACCGGCCACGCAAGCTGCTCGGGCTCTTCAATCCGCTTCTCGTCGCGAGCGGCGTGCGCGCGGTGCCGTGTGATCTCCTGACGAATCGGACGAGCGCGACGGTCCTCATCACCGGCCCGAACTCCGGCGGCAAGACGCGGCTTTTGCAATCGGTGGCGCTGGCGCAGATCCTCGCGCAAGGGGGCATGTTCGTGCCCGCGCGCGAGGCGAGCCTCGTGCGGGTCCCGGGGCTCGTCGTCTCGCTGATCCAGGAGACGCGGGTCGATCAGAGCGAGGGGCGGCTCGGGATGGAGCTCGTGCGCATTCGGGCGCTGTTCGAGATGCTCGGCCCCGGCGCGATGGTCATGCTCGACGAATTGTGTTCCGGGACGAACCCGTCCGAGGGCGAAGAGATCTTCGAACTCGTGATCACGCTCCTCGCGAAGCTGCGTCCGC
The DNA here is from genome assembly GCF_028435365.1 of Polyangium jinanense. The sequence continues at coordinate 173,544 of NZ_JAGTJJ010000005.1, forward strand.
AGGCGTTCATCACCACGCATTTCCTGACGTTCGCGGCGCGGCTCGCGCGGGAAAACTCGATTGCGGGGCTCAGATTCATCCAGGTGGGGCTCGACGCTGCGCACCGGCCGACGTACCAGTTCGTCGAGGGCGTGGCCACGACGTCGCTCGCCTCGCATGCGGCGGCGCGGCTCGGCGTGAGCCGCGACGAGCTCGAGGGGCTCATCGATCGCAACATGCGCGCGCCGGCCGCGCGGGCGCGGGGGAGCTGACATGGCGACATTTCTGGTCACGCCGCGCATGAATCCGGCGCTCCGCGCGCGGGTGGAGCGGGCCGTCAGCCACAAAGCACGCGCGAAGCATCACGCGGCGGGGCTCGGAATGGCGTCGCCCTTCGCGAGCCGCGAGGGATTCCGGCCTGCGAAGCTCTTGCCGCTGCTCGCGCTCGTGGTCATCGCGGGGCTTTTTGCGGCCATGGTGTTCCACGAGCGGCGCGAACTCGAGGCGGAGCGGACCGCGCTGCTCGGCGAGCTCGATGCACTCCGCCCGGGGCTTCCGGCGGGGCACGAGGGGCTCGTCGCCGATACGGAGCGATTGCTCGTGGAGGCGGCGGCGGACGGGGAGACGGTGGAAATCATCGACCCGGCGCTGCGCGCGGCGGGCGCGCTCGACGCGACGTTGCGTCGGCCTGCGCTTTATCTTCGTGCTCCGGCGGCGGAGCTGCGTGATGCGCGGGGCGTGGACGATGCGGCGCGCGGATCGATCAAGGACGCATTCCTCGTTTGCCTGATGTATCCGCCGGCTTCCACATCGGAGCGTGATCTGCTCGCGAAGGTGCGTGGCGTGTACTTTGCCGGAGCGAAGGTCGACGACGAGACGGCGAACGTCCGGCGGCTCGCGGAGCTGCGGGTCGGCCTCGCGGTGCTCGCGCCGGCTTTCGAGAGCTCGGTGCGTACCGCGCAGGATCGAAACGTGCTGAAGCGGCTGCGGAAAGACCTTCAAAAAGCGCCGGTCGACCTCGCCAAAAAGGCGGCCGCCGCGGAGCTCTTGCTCGCCGTCGCGGATACGAAAGCCGGGGCGCGTGTGATGCTGTATGATCTTGCCGCGAAGAAGCCGCTCTTGCGGGTGCTTCGGCGACACGAGGAGCTCACCTTGTCGTCGCTCGGCTCGAGCCACCGCGACGAGCTCGAAGCGTGCAGCCTGGCCGTCGCGGTGCGCCGCGCCGTGACACCGTGAGAATCAGAGCTTGGGCGCGAATCGTGACCGCATCATCTCGATGTACGCCTCCTCCGAGGTTTGTCGCCGCGCCTCGACGAGCGGCGCGATGTCCTTCGTGGCGAGATAACGCAGCCGATCGGTGCCGTCGGTCGCGGCCTCGAAAATGACCCGCGCGACCTCCTCCGACGTCGCGCGGCCGCGCGCCTGCCTGAGCTCCGCGAACACCTGGGCGGCGCCCTCGACGAACGGCACGTAATCGGCCATCGGCGTCCTCTCGCCCGCCTCCTTGGCGCTACGCTCGCCGAAGCGCGTGCTCGTCACGCCGCCCGGCTCGACGATCTTCACGCGGATGCCGAGTGGCAGAAGCTCGTACGAGAGCGCCTCGGAAAACCCTTCCAGCGCGAACTTGCTCGCGCAATAGGCGGATATCATCGGGAGCGTGAACACCCCCGCGCCCGAGCTCACGTTGATCACGACGCCGGAGCGCTGCTTTCGCAAGGTGGGGAGGACGGCCCGCGTCACGTCCATCATCCCGAACACATTCACCTCGAACTGCTCGAGGATTTTTTCGCGCGTGGTCTCCTCGAACACCCCGAAAAGGCCGAAGCCCGCGTTGTTGACGACGGCGTCGATCGAGCCGAACCGCGCGAGCGTCGAGGCCACGGCGGCGTCGATGCTCGCGCGATCCTGCACGTCGAGCCGGAGCACGCTCATCCGATCCGATGCGCGGAGCTCCGACTCCGCTTCCGGCGTGCGCATCGTCGCCGCGACGTTCCAGCCCTCCGCGGCAAACACCTTCGCGATGTCACGACCAAACCCCGACGAACAACCCGTCACAAGAACCGTTTTGCTCATGCCCTCGATGTAAAGTGCGAAGGCCGATGAAACAATCCGTGCAATCCGGCATGCTCTGATGCAAACTTTGGAACAATGATCCGCGCCAGCTTGATCGAGCTCGAAGCCGTGGTCGCCATCGCGAGCCTGAAGAGCTTTCGCGCCGCGGCCCGGCAGCTCGAGATGTCGCCTTCGGCGCTCAGCCACGCGATCTCCGCGCTCGAACAGAGGCTCGGGGTCCGGCTGTTCCACCGCACCACACGGAGCGTGTCGCTCTCGGCGGCCGGCGAGCATTTCGTCAGGCGCGTTCAGCCGGCGCTCCGGGAGGTCTCCTCCACGCTCGACGAGATGCACGAGCTGCGGGACACGCCGAGCGGCACGCTACGCATCAACACGTCCAAGGGCGCTGCGCAGGTCGCGGTGCTTCCCATGATCCTCGAAATGCGACGGCGCCATCCCGACGTGCGCGTCGAGCTCGTGACGGAAGAGCGCTTCGTCGACATCGTCGCCGAGGGCTTCGATGCAGGCGTGCGGCTCGCGGAGGCCATACCGCAGGACATGGTCGCGATTCCGTGCGGCGCAGACATCAGCATGGCCGTGGTCGGCGCGCCGTCGTATTTCGCATCTCGTCCGAAGCCGACGAAGCCGAAGGATCTGCTCGACCACGAGTGCATTCGCCGCCGCATGGCCAGCAGCATGGTGTATCGCTGGGAGCTCGAAAAGCGCGGGCGCGAGGTGGCCGTCGACGTCCGAGGCGCGCTGACGCTCGACAATGACGACCTCGTTCTGCAGGCAGCCCTCGCCGGCGCGGGCCTCGCGTTCCTGAGTGATCTCGCGGTCGCCGCCGATGTCGAGGCGGGGCGCCTCGTCCGCGTGCTCGCGGACTGGACGCCGCCGTTCCCCGGTCTTTGCCTGTTTCACCCGAGCCACCGCCTCGTGCGCGCGGCGCTGCGCGCGTTCATCACGATCGTGCGAGAGTCGACGGCCCGTGAGCGGCGTCCTTCCAAAGCAGGGAATTCCAAGAAGGCGTAGTGCATCATGATGACAAACCTCGTCCGGGCAAACCTCTCGCTCCTTGTCGCCTCTGCCCTTTCGCTCGCCGCATCCTCCGCACGCGCCGAGCCTCCGCTGCGCGCCGCGCCTCCATCGGACGAAGAGGTCACGCGGCGCATCGCCTTTCTCCAGACGCGCCTCGATCGGGGTACCCCCGCGGCGAATCGATGGTGGTATGGCTGGTACACGGGGTGGAGCGCGCTGACGGTCGGGCAAGGCGTCATCGCCGTTGCCGTCACCGATCCGGGTCTCCGTGCCGATGCCGCCGTGGGCGCGGTCGGGTCGTCGCTCGGCCTGATTCCGCTGGGCCTCGCACCATTTCCCGCCCGTCACGCCGCCGCGGATCTGCGCGCCATGCCGGAGTCGACGCCCGAGGAGCGACGGAAGAAACTCGCGCGTGGCGAGCGGCTGCTTCGCGAGAGCGCGGAATCGGAGGTGCTCCGCCGCAAATGGTTCAATCACGTGCTCTGCGGCACGGTGTCGACGGGCGTCGGCCTCGTGCTGGCGCTGGGGTATGGCAGGCCGGTGACGGGCGCGCTGAGCGCAACCATCGGAATTGCGCTCAGTGAGGCGCAAATTTTCACGATGCCGACGGCGGCGATCGACGATTGGAAGGAGTACCAAAGCGGAGGCGGTACGGGGAGCGTGGGGCAACCGCGACGTCCTGCGCCGGGCGTCTCGTGGTTTGTCGCGCCGCTCGCGGGTGGCGCGGTGGTGGGCGGTTCATTTTGACGGCGCCACCGTGAACGACATCAAGAGCGATGCGACCGTCGCATCGTGCGCAAGAGACAAATGGAGACCCAGGCTGCCCTCGCGCGGGGATGGAACGACACGTTTCGCCATGTCGTCGAAGAGCGCCTGGGCTTCGTCGCGCAAGCCGAAACGCACGGCGAAATCGCCCAGGGCGAAGAGCTTCAGGGCGAGCGCAGAATCGTAGGAGCCCAGGCCGATCTCGTCCCCGAGGGTAGCGCGTGCGCTCTCGATCCAGACGCGCAGAATGGCTCGGCCGATCTCGACGCTCGCCTCGGGGTGCCCCGATGCGTGAAATGCGAGCAGCCGCTCGTAGGCTGGATGGAGCTCTTCCCACAGGGGGCCGTGCTCCGCACGCCCCGTGGTTGGATTCCGCTTCTGCGCTTGCTCCGCGACCCAGGCGCGTAGCTCGGCGTGACGCTCGACCCATTGGGGGTTTTCGGCGAGCACCGATGCAGCGCGCTCCTTGATCTGCTTCTTGTTGGTGTCGGGCCCGACCATGGCGTCGGTGCTGTTGCCGGTCGGATCCCATTCCGCGATGTCGGCCGGCTCCGCGCGTAACCACCGGAGCACGAGGCCCACGCGCTTGCTGTCCGGCGCCGCGCGGAGGCTGGTCGCGGCGTGCATGCGGCAGAACGCTTCGCTGCTGAACGCCACCTTTCCGCCCAGAGAGAGCGGCGCGACCATCCTCTCGAAGAGGCGATCCGCATCGCCGGGAGGTACCCAGAACACCTGCTCTCGCAGTACGTGGCAACGACCATACGCGAATTTCAGCTCCAGAAGCTCGCCTTCGAGGTCGCGCATCCGCGCCGCGACGGCCTCGGCGGCGGGATGGGCCGGCGCAGGATCCGCCTGCCAGACCTCGTCCGGTCGGAAGACCTTGCGCGCGGGCGAAGGGAGGATCGTCCGAATGCTGGTGTTCGAACGCGGATTGTCGAGGTCGAACAGCGCCATCCAAGCAGTGGCCGTCAGATCACGCGCGGCGCCGGGAATGCCACGCGTGAGCGGAAAGTCCCCGCGCGCCGCGATCATGCTTTCGAGGAGCTTGCGCGCCTCGTCCGTCACGCCGACCTTCGTGCTGAAGACCCCCAGCGGCAGCATGCGCTGGAGCACGATTTCGAGCGAGAGCGGGTCGGACGGGCCATTCAATCGCCGCTGCATGTCGGGCAGCCAGGAGAAAAACAGGCCCTTGGCCAGCTCATCGGTGCTGTGCTTCGGGGTCCGGTGGAGCGCCAACTCGAGGAAACTGAGCACGGTCTCGTGCAGGATCCACGCCGCGCGATCGTCCGGGGACGTTTGCAGCCGCCGGAAAAGCCCCTCTGTCTCGTGCAGAGGCATGTTGAACCGTTCGAGTCCCGAGAGCGCGGCATAACGCACGAGCGATTTCGGCGGAGCGGGACCCGTTTCGCCGGGGGAAAACTGGTAATCGGTGAGGCGCGACTCGTCAAGCTCGACGAGCCTCCGCAGATACACGGCTTTGGCGTCCGACACGTCCCGCGTGCTATACATGTTCCCCACGGCGCGAATGCGAGCCATCAGCATTCGTGAAAACGTGATCGGCTTCTCGTCGAACGTGGCTGCCGACGCCGCGTCGACGAGATCCAAGCGGCATCGCGGCGCGTCGGGCAGATGGCTCACGTCGGGAAAAAGCCAGGGGAGCTGTTCGAGGATGTGCCCACCGACGAGCGGCGTCGCGTCCTCGGACCGTTCGAGCTCCCGACGAACGAGGCGAAACATTTCGTCCGGCGTTTCGAGACCGACCTGGGGACAGGCGCCCGAGAGGCAAGGGGGCGGGCGACAGCACCCGAGCAGCGCCGTGCAGGTCGCGAGGACAGCGAGGAGGGAGGAGAAGAGGCGCACCGCGCGAAACCGTAGCATGTTGGCGCGTCGCGGAATACTTGGCCGTCGAGGGAAAACCGTGCTCCGGTCGAGTCCACCACATGGAAACGCTGCACCCGCGACGTCGACGCGCCTGGCTCACGCTCCTCGTCCTCGGCGCGGGCTTGCGTGCGAGTTGCGGCGCTGCGGATATGGGTCCCAGCGTCGCCGAGGCCGCGCCGAAGCTCCCCCAGGCGCAGGCCGTCGCGTCGATCACCGAATTCACCGACAACCGCGGTTTGCCGGCGCTGCGCCTCGGCCTGCTCCAGACGTCGACACCTTTTGATCGCCTCACCGTGCGCAGGAGCCGCGGCCCCGTCGTTCCCGGCACGTGCAATACGGGCGAACTTTTCGCCACACTCCCGAAGGCAAAGCTCCGCGGTGCTCGCCTCGCGCTGCCCACGACGACGGAAAAGCCGCTTTCGTCGGGCGATTCGTACCGCGTTTGCGCTTACCGAAAAGATCGCCTGGTCGCGACGAGCACGCTCGCGGGCAAGCGCCACGTGCCTTGGCTCAACGCACGCGCCTTGCCCCAGGGGATCGAAGTGGGCGTACGGGTCACGCCGCTCGACGACGACGCCGTCTCCTTCGCGCTCGTGCTCGCCGAAAAAGGGGAGCCCCTCGGCGGGCTCGTGCGCATGGATTGCCGCGACGGACGGGTCGTGCGCGAGGTCGGGCGTGGTGTGTTCGCAGCCGCGAGCGGCGACGATTTGACCCTGCCCTTCCGGCTCACGCCACCGGAAATCCGCCGGGATCGGCGTTATGCGGTGCTCGGCTGCGTGCGCGACCGCGAAGGACGCCTGCACGCCGCGGAGGAAGCCTTGGGTTCGTCCGTTTCGCTCCTGGACGGCTCCGAGGAGAGCAATATCGTGGCCACGCCTTCCGGCGGCGTTCAGGCCGATCGCCTCGTCGTGGGGCATCACATTCTCGCGTATGACGTCGCCAAGAAGCAGCGGGTCACGACGCGCGTGCGCGCGGTGCGCAGCAAGTACCGTCCTTCGGTGTGGTTGCGCCTCGACGACGGACGGCGCATCGAGGTTCCCCAGGCGCGCAAGTTTTTCCTGCCAGACGTCGGAACGTTCCAAGTCGCCTCCAAGTTGCAGAAGGGCGACGTGCTCCTCGCCGCCTCCGGGGCCCGTCCTCGCCTCGCCGCAGCCCCGAGTGACGCGGATTCGATGGATGCTCCTTTGCTCGACGTCGGCGCGCCAGATGATTACTTCGTCGACGACCTGCTCGTCCGCGACGAACGGCCGAGCCAGGCGCGCGCGGGTGAACCCGAAAAGATATCCATTCCGTCGACCGGCCCCATCGAGCTCGTGCCATCGCCCGCCAGCTACGATTGCTACCTCGATGTGAGGCTCCACGTCCGCGAGCTCCCGCCGGAGACCCGCGCCGTCGCGATCGTGGCCGCGTCCCAAGAAAAATCCCCGGGCGCGCGCGCCGCGCTCACCTGCGACGCGGGCACCGTGGTCCGCACGCTCGATCGGCGGCTGCTCGACGCGCTCCTCGGCGAGCGTGCGCTCCGAACGCCAGGCGGCGCGGAGCTCGATGTGCAGCTCTCCGGGGATCCCATCGATTGTGATGGCGGGTATCTGCTCGTGCCCTGCTTGCGTGATGCCAAGGGCGCGATGCGTCCGGCGACCGATGCCGCCTATGGGATCGCCGGACCGTCGTGTTTTGCCGCAGGTACGCCCGTCGCGACGCCGCGGGGCGAGGTGGCCATCGAGCGCCTGCGGCCCGGCGACGCCGTGATCGGGTATGATGTCGAGCACGGAGCGCGCCGCGTTTGGCAGGTCCGCCGCGTGGCCGAGCGCGAGGAGCGGCCGGTGGCGACGTTCCGGCTCTCGAACGGGGAGGAGCTACGCGTGACGGCGGAGCATCCGATCTTCGTCGTGGGTCGCGGATACGTTCATGCACGCGCGCTCGAAATCGGGGACGTATTGCTCGGCGAGAACGGCGCGCCGGTGACGCTCGAAGCGCGCACCGATTTCGACCATCGGACGACGGTCTACGACCTCTCCGTCGATGGCCAGCACAACTATTTCGCCGGTGGAATCCTGGTGCACAACTACTGATCAACCTCCGGCACTCATCCAAGAAAAACGACGCTGCGGACCACGGCGCGCGCCCAGGTCTCCTCTCCTCTCTCGACGCCCTGAACAAGGCCCTGCGCCGCAATCAGGAGCTCGTGCATCGCGTCCCGCAGGTTCGATTCCTCGACGTGCGCCACGAGGGCCTCACAAAGCCCGTCCTCGGAGGGCAGCCGGCCCCCGTCATCGACCGTCCGGATGCTCTCGACGAGCACCTCGACCGCGACGTCGAACGTCCGCGGGTTACGGCTCGTCGGCGTGCAAGGATTACGACGAAATGCCACCACCGGAACGCCCCAGGGCGGCGAGTCAGGATCGTTCTCGTCCAACGCGCGAAAGCTCTCGTCGAGGAAAAACGCGCGGCACAAGGCTTCCCGGATGGAGGCGGTGCCAGGCACACCGTGGCCGAAGAATGCCGCGAGCGCATCGTCGGGGAGCGCGAGCCAGCCCTCCGTCGTCGTGGGCAGATGCGGCCCGCGTCCGGGGGATTCCCGCGAGAGCCAGCACGAGACGTACGCGCAATCGTTCTGCCCGTCGGCCTCCACCCAGTTGAAGAGAATCACGCGCTGTGCGTCTTCGACCTGCTCGAACGCGGCGTTCGCAAGAGAAATGCCATACCATGCCAGGTAGGCGGCGAGATCGGACACCAATTCATGCTCGTACGAGGATACGGAGCTGTTCGAGGAAGGACGCCAGTACCCGTCCAGCGGGGACGCGTACGCCCTCCATCGCGCACGGCCCGTGCCCGCATCCCGCGCATGAGGCGCGACGGGCTCGCGCGGGGCTTCGAGCGTTCGGTGCAACGCCGCGATCGATCGATGAAACGCGAAGCGCGCGGCGTCGGTCCTTTGCTCCTGCCACAGGCGGTGAGCCGCGAGCAGGTCCTGCCCCCTTCGGCGAAGCAGCGGCAATCGTAGGGGCGCTCGGGCCACATGCAGCAATGTCTCTCGCGTGAGGTGCGGCAAGACGGACGCTGGCCGCGCCCGATCGATGGGCGGGTCGTCGAGCCCGCTGTACTTCCGCCACCGCTCCTCGACGTCTGGTTGAAAGAGCTGACCCACCTCTTCGACGACGAATTCGTCCCACTCCCCCGGGATGCACCGGCGGAAGATCGCGTAGGGCACGAATGCATGCGCCAGTGAATCACTTGGCCGTCGATCCTGTTTGCTGTACGCGCCGAAGGCCACGAACATCGACGGGTCGTCGCCAAAGGTCGGGTCCGACTCCGGGAGGAGATCGCGGTGAATGGCTTCGATCCGGCGCGCGACCCGAGGCGCCGCGAGGGGATTGTAGCGCTCGAATGCGACCCGAGGCCAGGGCGGGTCCTCGTGCTCCGTCGGCACGAGCCGCACGGCGAGCCGAGGCCCGCCCGCCGTCGAAAACGAGGCGACCGCGAGCACGACGCTCCGCGCTTCCGGGAATGCCGCAAAGACACGTCCGACCATCGGAGCCGCATACCATCGCAGAAACCAGGCGCGCAGCGCGTCAGGCCCGGCAGCAAGCCTGGTGGTCGTGGCGCGCGTGAATGCGGTTCGTCCGGTGCTCATCCGTCACGCGGCGAGAAAGCCGCCGTCGACGAGCAAGGGCGCGCCGGTCACGTAACCCGCGCTCTCGGAGCACAACCAGAGCACGGCCCCGGCCATCTCCTCCTCGCTGGCCATTCGACCCATGGGATGCAGCGCGACGAGCTGCTGGACGACCTCGGGGGCGAAGGCCTCGAACTGGCGCATGCTCGGTGTCCCGGTGACGCCCGCGCAAAGGGCATTCACGCGGATTCCCTTCGTCGCATACTCCAGCGCCACCGACCGCGTCATTCCGACGACCGCGTGCTTGGAGGCGACGTACGCATGCTGGGCCGCCCTGCCCGCCATGCCGAAGATCGAGCTGATGTTGACGATGGCGCCGCCTCCCGACGCGATCAACGCCGGGATTTCATGCCGCATGGAAAGCCATACCCCCCGAGCATTGACGGCCATGACGTCGTCCCACACGTCCTGCTTCGTGTCCTCGAGCGGGGCCATGTCGCCGCCGCCGGCGCAATTCACCGCGAAATCGAGCCGCCCGAAATGCTCGACGGTTTCTTTCACGGCGCGCGCCACGGTGGCCTCGTCGCGCACGTCGGTCGGTACGAAGAGGGCCCGCGCCCCCTCGGCTTGCAGCGCCGCGCAGGCCTCGCGCCCTGCATTCTCCCCGCGGGCCGCGATGACGACGCCCGCGCCCGCTCGCGCGAATCCGCGCGCCGAGGCGAGCCCGATGCCGGAGCTGCCGCCGATGACGAGCGCGACGCGCCCCGAAAAATCGAATCGGATCATTCACGCTTCCTTTCCACGCTGAGGCTTCTCCGAGCCCAAACCTTTTCGGATGAAGTGGACGGCCTTTTGGGCCAGCGCCCGGCGACGCTTGGGCCCGAGCCGCTTCCGGAGGGAATCCGAGGCCAGCACCTCGTGGAGCTCGGCGCCGAGCTCCTTGAGCACCACGTCGGTCAACCCGGGGCCGATGATCGTGGCCACGAAGCGTGTCGCTACGTCCAGATCGGGCGCATGGAGCGCGCCGCTATCGGCCCCCGCTTCGAGCACGGCCCGGAGCTCCTGGATGCCTGCCTCGCAAATGGCCTTATGCAGGCCGCGGACCTCCGGGTTCGCCGTCGGATCGGCCGCGGCCGCGGAGAGACGGGCGAGGCGCGGGTGCTCGACGAGAAACGCCATGCCGCGCTCGATGAAATCCTCGAGGCGCGTCCAGAAATCACCTTCCAGGCTCGGTTTCCCCACGAACTCGCGCTTCAGGCGCGGCGCCTCCTCGGTGAGGAGCCACCGGTACAGGTCGAGTTTGTCTTCAAAGTATTGATAGACGCTGCCCTTGGGGATGTTCGCCCGTCGCGCGATCTGGGACAACGACGCCTCGGCGTACGTCCGATCGGCGAACTCGACGATGGCCTCGTGCACGAGGCGCGCGCGCCGCTCCTCGGGGAGCCGGAAAAAGGTGCTCTTCGGCATGCGACCGCCCAGTCATATGACCGATCGGTCGTACTGTCAAGGATGCCGTGGACGATCGGTCGGTCCGCGTCGGCGCGCGCGTTCGGGGCGCTCGCGCGGACGGGAGCAACTCTGTGGGAATAGACGCGGAAGCAGTCGGTTTCAGGCGCGATGGACGCCCCTGCTTCTGCTCGCTCTTCCACCGCTCCCTCCTCGTCCTCGCCGTCGCCCCGATCGGGCCCCGGTCGCCGTCGTCGTGTCCTCAAGGAGGTCTTGCCGATGGCGACCGTCACCGCCGTCATGCTCCTCGCGCGGACCTCGCTCGCCGACCATTACGTCGTTCCGAGCGGCTCGATGGAGCCGACGGTCCACGTGGGCGACCGTATCCTCGTCGACAAACGCGCGTTCGGCGTGCGGCTGCCCGTGGTCGATACGTACGTCCTGCCAACCTCGGAGCCGCAGCCGGGGGACGTGGTGGTCCTGGCGTCGCCCGAAAACGATTCCACGCTTTTGAAGCGGGTCGTCGCCGGCCCCGGGGACATGGTGACCGTGAAGGACGGCCGCATCACGCTCAATGGGCAGGAAGCTTCTGTCACGCACGAGCCCGGCGGTGATTACGAGGAGCTCGGCGATACACGCCACCCGCTCCGCCTCGGCTTCGGTGGACCGGATTTCGGGCCTGCGCGTGTGCCCGACGGCCATTACCTCGTGATGGGCGACAACCGCGGAAACAGCCACGACGGCCGGCTGTTCGGCTTCGTGGCGCGCGACGCCATCCGCGGACGCGCTGTACGTGTTTTCCTCCGCAGCGGCGATTTCACCTGGAAATCCCTCTAGCCCGTCCGGCGCGTCGAGTCGTTCACGGCGCGCACCGCAATCCCCAGATTCGAGACGTCGTCGACCTCCGCGCCCTCGGAAACCCGAGCCTCCTCGATCGGGAGCCTCACGACGAACGTCGCGCCTTTTCCTTCGCCATCACTCGTCACGCGCACGGTACCGCCGTGGAGCTCGACCAGGTTCTTCACGATGGCGAGCCCGAGGCCGAGCCCGCCGTGCACCCGCGTCGGCGAGCTGTCTGCCTGGCGGAACCGCTCGAAGACGTGCGGCAGGAACTCGGGCTTGATGCCTTGCCCCGTATCGGACACGGTGATCTCGACGAGATCGTCGATCCGGTCGAGCGTGACCTCGACCTTCCCGCCGCTCGGGGTGAATTTCACGGCGTTGCTCACGAGGTTCCAGATCACCTGTTGCAATCGATTCAGATCACCGCACACCCTGCCCGGAAAGGGCCTCGAAATGGATTCGAGCTCGATGTGTTTCGCCGCCGCCGAAGGGGCGACGGACGAGAGGACGAGCGCGACCACGTCGTGCAGGTCCACCGATTGCACCTCGAGACGCGTTTTTCCGGTGCTGAAGCGGCCCATGTCGAGCAGGTCCTCGATGAGCTGCGAAAGGACGCGGGCATTGCGGTCGATGACCGCGAGTCCCTTGTGGAGGTCCTGATCCTTGCCGTTCGCCCGGCGGCGTAGGACCTGCGACCAGCCTAGGATGAGGGTGAGCGGGGTCCGGAGCTCGTGGCTCACCGTCGAGAGAAACTCGTCTTTGAGGCGGCTCGCGCGCTCGGCCTCCGCGCGGGCGGCTCGCTCGCTCTCCAGCAGTCGCTCGCGCTCGTTCTCGGCCCGCTTGCGCGCCGTGATATCCATCCCGGAGGGAAGAAGGTGGGTGACGCGGCCCTCGTCGTCGCGCAGCGGCGCGAGCTGGAAGTCGACGCAGATGAGGGAATTCCCTGCCATTCGCGCCGTCACGTCGAAACGAACGACCTCGCCGCGCTTGGCGCGGTCCATGGCATCGCGGATCCGCGCCTGCGCTTCGGGCAAACCGCTCCACCAGTAGCAATCCCAGAATTTCTTCCCGAGGACGTCGACGGCGGTGATGTTCGCCGCTTCGAGCGGAGCCCGGTTGCACTGGAGAACCGTCCCCTCGAGGTCGAGCACGCCGACGAACGCGAAGAGGTTATCGAGCACGCGGCGAATGTGCGCTTCGCTCTCGTGCAGGGCCGCCTCGGCGAGCTTGCGCTCCGTGATGTCCCGGATGACGCCGAGCATCACGAGCTCGTCTCCCTTCCGCTCGATGGCGCCGCTCGACTCCAGCCACAGGGTGGTTCCGTCGACGTGGGTGACGCGGTATTCGTCCTTGTAGGAATGGGGCCCACTCCCTCCGGATTGCGCCTGCTCGACGGCCTCACGGACCTTGCGTCGAGTCTGCTCGCGGTCGTCCGGATGAACGCTTTCGATCCACCGCTCGTAATCGACCGTGCAGCCCATTCCGTAGCCGTAGAGCTCGCAGGCCTCCGGGGTCCAGAACGCCCTCCCCGTCGTGAGGTTCCAGGTCCACACGCCGGTTCGCCCGGCTCGGCTGGCGAGCCGCAATCGTTCTTCATTCTCGCGGAGCAGCTCGCTTCTTCGCCTTTCGTCCACGACGACGGCCAGAACCAGCGTGCTCGCGGCGGCAACCGCGACGAATTGCTGGAGCAGAACGAGCCGCAAATGCTCCGCGACGGGGGCAAACGGCCCATATCCCGCCGTCGTGCCCCAGACAGCGGCCGAGGCCGAAGGTAGCATGGCCGCCGTCGCTCCCCGCACGCCCCCTGCCAAGGCCGCCCACATGAGCGCCGGGAAAATCAACCATGCGAGGGGCAGGTGGGGCATATGAGGCCCGAAAATGAACCATGCGACGGCCCCGGCCGTCACGGTGCTCAGCACAAGATGGAGCCACCACCGAAACGACCGACCGATCGGCTCGCTGGGCATCCAGCTCAGCACGAGGGGCGTGACGACGAGCATGCCCATCACGTTGCCCGCCCACCAGGTGAGCCATAAAACTGGAGCTCGCCCGAATCCATGCGCGATCACGCTGGCGAGCGTGGAACTCCCGATGGTGGCGCCGACGGCCGAGCTGACGACACAAGCGCCGATCAAAGCCAGCATGTCGCGGAGGCGCGTCAGGGCGGGCCGGACATGCACGCGCGTGAGGATCCAGGCGCCGCCCACGGCTGCAATCGTGTTTCCCGCCGCAATGGCGCACTGGGCCCACATCGGGAAGGAACGTCCGTCCAAGAAAAATGCGGCCATTCTGCCGGCGAACACGGCCGGCCACAGCCGCAGGCCGCCGAGCAAAAGACCGGCGAGGGCGACTCCCGCAGCGGGGAACACCGGGGACCCCGCGCCGGGGACCGTCGCCCATTGGAGCCCCCAGTCCGCGAGGAGGAAGTAACTCGTGAACAACATGGCGGCAGGACCGAGGGTGCGGGACCAGGCCGCCTTTCCGCTTCTCGCCATGCCGTTCCCCCTCCCTTCCGTAGCGCGCGGCGGCTGGATTTGCCGCCCCCCGCGCGGAGACGAAGGAAAAATAACACCGGTCGAGCCGTTCGGCTCGGTCCTAGCGAGGAACGAGCGCGCGGACCGAGCGTATTCGATACGAACGAGCTCAGCGTTCGAGGAGCCACGTCATGGCTTCGGCCATGATCTGATCGATGTTCTCCGAATAATGATGGCCTGCGCCGGGCATGATCCACAACTTCGCCGGATACCCTTGCGCGACGAGCTTCGCCACCGTGGCGCGCTCACCAGCGACCTGGCCACTTCGTTCGCCCGCAATCATCGCCACCGCGCGCACGCCCGCCTTGCGCAGCGCGGAGCCGTCGAGCTTCACGTCCGCTTCGTTCAGGATGAGATACGGAAAGCGCCCCGGATGCGCCTGCGCGATCCGGGCCGCCGCATAGGCGCCGCGCGAAAAACCCGTCAAGATGGCGCCTTCGCGGGAGATCTCGCCGGGGTGCGCCGTATCGACCACGGCAATCGCCTTTTCGAGGTCGTCTCCCATTTTCTCGTACGACCCCGACCACGTCGGCGCATCGTACGCGGCCTTGCCGCACGTCGCGTCGCCCGTCGGGCAAACGAGGAAGCCGACACGCGAAGCCGCATTCACCCAGTAGCCGCAGGCATACCCGGGTGGATTGCACACGCCGTGCAAGTTCGCGATCAGCCGGTGCCCCTTTGCACGCTCGCTCGGCCTCGCGAAGAAGACCGTGCGCTTGCCGAGGAACGGCATCTCGAACGGGCCAATTTCGCGCTTGGGCTCGACGTCGGGCGCCGCATCGACGATGACTTCTGCGCCCGCGTCCTCGATCGTGACCTCCGGCAGGCTCGCATCGACGGGGCTCGATCGCGGCGCCTCGCACGCGGCAAGAACGGACAACGAGAGGGCGAAGCTCGCAGCGGCATTCGAGGCCGACGGGCGGAGGCGCATGGTCATGCCTCGGGTATCACGCGAAACGGACGATGAGCGACGAGGCGCCGTCCAGCGACGAAACCCCGCCCCATCAGCGCGGGCGGACGTGGCCATTGGCGCGGTGGATGCCGGTCCGCGGCAATATGCCCATCTTCTCGGCGACCTCGACATTGATGGCGTGAATCGCTGCGTGATCGTCTTCGGCCACGCCACGCTCGTGCATGGTCCGGGCGATCATGTTGATTGCGACACGCACGCTGCAAGCATGACCGATGCTCCCGCCGAAGACCTCGGGCTCGACGAATCGAAGGTGCGCGCCGACGCGCCGCTCGGCGTGCAGCTTGTACACGAAGGCGTCCTGCATGTGGTTGAGCA
This sequence comes from Polyangium jinanense, assembly GCF_028435365.1. The sequence continues at coordinate 188,983 of NZ_JAGTJJ010000005.1, forward strand.
GCTCGACGATGTCCCGTTCGTGCACGTTGCCATACCCGTCGCCGCCCTCGATCAGCGGGCAAAGCGCGATTTCGCCCGTCGCCTTGATGCGCAGCGTGGGGGCGGGGCGGAAGAAGTTCTTGCAGCGAAGCTCTTCATCGGTGAACGCCGCGAGGTCGCCGCGCGAGCGCCGGAGCTTCACGCCGCCGCCCACGTCGATGAAATTGCTCACGTAGTTGGAGTCGTCCTGCACGAGCAGCTGCGTGGCCACGCGGTCGCCCGCCTGGTGACCATAGATGCGCCGCGAGAGGTCGGCTATCCACGCCCGCGCCTCCGCGCCGGAGGTACCCATGCCGACCACGAGGGATACGCGCGGCTCGAGGCCGGCGTCGCGCACCTTGTCGAGCCCCTCGATCACGCGATCGTAGAGGCCGGGCACGCCGCGACAAACGTCGTGCGCCGCGGCGGGGCCGTCGAGGCTGACGATGACGTGGGTCAGGCCGCGGGCCCGCAGATCGGCGAGGTATTCGCGATCGTCGGCATAACGTTTTCCGGCGGCGCGAAAATCCGTCTCGCCGAAGAACCACCCGCTCGTGATGACGGACGCGTGCGTGCCGCCCTGCGCGCGGATGTACGCGACGAGATCGAGCCAGCCCTTGCCATACAGCGTGACCTCGCCGCCGATGAAGTCGAAACGGCCGAGGCCGAGGGGCAGCACCGCGTCGACGACCCGCCGGAGCCGCGTCGGATCGGCCTCGGCGTGCGCCTCCAGGTTCGAATTGCGGCAGTGGTTGCAATCGAGGTTGCAGACAGTCGTGTACTCGAAGACCACACGCCGGATGTGCTCGAGCGGGTTGCGCTCGTAGCGCAGGCGTGCGGCGTCGCGATCCATGCCTTCGGGCGCGGGCTCGATCATCCCGCGCGCCACGAGCGCAGCGAGCTCGGGGCTCTCGTCCTCGTCGAGGACGCCGCGGGCGAAGACCTGGCGGAGCCGGTCCAACTCGTCCGCTTCGAGCGCCTTTTCGAGAGCGCCCGAGCGCACGAGGTGCTGCAGGTATCGGTGCCCGTAGTTACTGAGGATGAAGCGCATCGACGCCTCCCGCGCGGAGCATCGGAGTCTACTCGCTTTCACCCCCGAGCGCGACCGGGATCCGCCGAGCTCGGCTTCAGGGCAAGAACCGCGAGATCGAGAGGGTCGCCGTACCGAAACGCCCGCCTACATAGACGTGGCCGCTCTTGTCGGCGGCCACGGCGATGCCGTCGTCCTCGTCCGGCGTACCAAACGCGGACGCCCAGAGGAGATGGCCCTGCGAATCGAGCTTCGCGACCAGCACGTCCGACATCGCGCCGCCCTCGGACGGTGTCATGCCATTGCCGAGATTTCCGCCCTGCGACAAGGCGCCCGCAATGGCAAAGTTTCCGTCTGGAAGGGCGATGATGTCGTTCGCGCGATCGTAGGAGTCGCTCCTGAAGCGCCAGTCCCACGGTTTGCCCTTGATGGGCACGACGAAACCGCCAAGCAGGGTGGACATGCCATTCCCGTTCGGACCATCGCTCCATCCACCCGCCGCATACACTTGCCCGCCTGCGCCCCAGGCTACGCCCTTGCCCCAATCAACATAATTGGTCCCGTAATTCGTGGCCCACGTGTTCGTCCCTGTCGCGGAGAAGGTGGCGACGAACGCATCGTGCAGCATCGTGATCGTGGTGGTAATGGGATTGCTCCCGAAGTTGGTCGCGGTCACGAAGGTGCCGGCGACCGCGATTTCACCGTTGTCCCGGATCGCGATTCCCTCGACATAATTCGCGAATCCGTAACGATTCGACCAGATGTGGCTCCCGTCGGGGGCGAGCTTCACCAGGAAGAGGTCGGAGCTACTGCCGGCGACGAGGGGGTCTCCGCCGAAATCGACCGTGCCCGAGAGCAGGCCCGTCAGGACGATGTTGTCATCCGCATCGAGGGCGATCTGCGACACGCTCACCGTGCCTCCCGTGCCCAGGCATTTCGACCAGACGTGCTCGCCCAGGGGAGACAGCATACCCACGAACGATCCGCTGCACGTGAGGCTGGGGCCACCCAGGCCGACGTTCGTGGTGCCTCTCCCCGCCAGGATCACGCCGTTTCCTGGGGCGATCGCAACCGAGACGCCCCCGCCGGGGAAGTTCTTCGACCAGAGGAGCGACCCCGAGGGCGACAGCGCCCATACGCGATTCGTCTGCCCGCTGACCGCCACGACGTTGCCGCAATCGTCGGCGGCCACATCCTCGATCGATTCGACGGCATCGCCTTGGAAGGTCTGCGTCCACGACAGCTTGGCGCGTGGCTGCGCATTGAACGTCGCGGTCACGGTCCCCGATTGGATGTCGCAGGTCAGGCCCTTGCAGCTGTTCGACCAGCCTCCGAAGACGGAGTCGATTGCCGGACGAGCCTCGAGGGTCGGCGTCGGTCCCACGAACGTCGCCGTGCACGTGGTGCCACAATCGATGCCCGGAAGGGAGGAAGTCACCTTCCCCGTTCCCGATCCCGCGAGGGAAACCGTGAGGGGAGACGGAGGCGACGAGCAGTGCCCGTTCACGCAACTGTTACTCTGGCAATCGTAGCCGAACCCGCACGGGGCGAACGCGGGGCACCCGAGGCACGAGGTGCTGCCGCAATCCGTCTGAACCTCGTTGCCGTCCTTGATGCCGTTCTGGCAGGTCGGCGCGATGCAAAAGCCCTGCGCGCAGATCCCGCTCTGACAATCGGACGCGACCTGGCAGCTCTTTTTGAAGCCGCACTTGGTGCAAGTGGGACCGCCACAATCGATGGCGGTCTCCGCGCCGTTTTTCAAGCCGTCCGAGCAGGTCGACGGCTGGCATTGCCCCCTGGTGCAGACGCCCGTCAGGCAATCACGCGCGACCGAGCAAATCTGGCCTGCCGCGCAAGGAGCGCACTCGCTGCCGCAGTCGACGTCGGTCTCGATGCCATTCTTGACCACGTCCGCGCACGTGGCCGGCTGGCAAATGCCGCCGCTGCAAACCCCCGTCCGGCAATCACTCGCGAGGATGCAGCCGAGCCCAGGGGGACACGGGGAACACGGCCCTCCACAATCGACGTCGGTCTCCGTGATGCCCTTCTTGCCATTCAGACATTCGAGCGCGTTCATGGGCGCGGCCAACGTGCAGGTCCATCCGCCACCGCCGCCACCACCACCACCCGCCCCCGAAGATGACGATGAGGATGACGACGATGAGGATGACGCCGACGAGGATGATGACGAGCCGCCCATGCCCCCCATGCCCCCCATGCCTCCCATGCCCCCGATCCCTCCGACTCCCGAGGAGGAGCTCCCCATTCCGCCGATCCCTCCGACTCCCGAGGAGGAGCTCCCCATTCCGCCGATCCCTCCGACTCCCGAGGAGGAGCTCCCCATTCCGCCGATCCCTCCGGATCCACCCATCCCGCCGGCGCCTCCGCCGCCACTGCCCCCTGCGCTCGACGAAGATGCGCTCGCGGTGCTGGACGAGGAGCTCCCACTGCTTACCGTCGCGGAACCCACGGGATCATCCACACCCCCTGCGCCTCCCCCGCCGCCGCTGACCGAAGGGCCGCAGGCAGCCGCGCCGAACACGAACGCGGGCGGAAGGAGCGCCCACCCAACCGATCGAACCAAGCGGATGTCGTTGCTCATCCCCCTTTGGTATCCTGCGTGTGGGGGTTCATTCATCCGATGTCCGGAATCAACCTCACCCAGGTCATCCCGCCACCAGCCGAAACACGGGCAACTCCGGTCGGCACGTGAACCGCACGGGCAAAACGCTCGTGCCGATCCCACGACTTACGTAGATCTGCCCTTTGTCCGTCGTATACATTCCCGATCGAAACCGCCCCGAGCCGGGCGGGACCCATAACGGCGCACCGAGGGCCCGCACCTGCCCGCCATGCGTATGTCCGGCGAGGCCGAGATCGAAGCGCGGCGCGCTTTTCGGCAACTCGTCGAAGATGCCGGGCGCGTGCGTGAGGAACAATCGCAGAGGTCCCGCGGGCGCGTCGCGCAAGGCGGAGGTGAGGTCGTGGTGGCCGCTGCAAAAGTCATCCGTGGCGACGACGGCAATGCCGCTCGTGAGCCGCGTGGATTCGTTTCCGAGGAGCCGCGCGCCGACACGCACGAAGCTCCGGCGCAGCTCGTCCATCGGGACCTCGCCCCAATGCTCCCAGTTCCCGACCGTCGCGACCACCTCGCGCCCCGTCGCGGCGAGGGCGCGGCAAAACTCCGAGAGCACCGCAAGCGCGTTCGGATCTTCGACGGAATCGCCAGTCAGGACGACGAGGTTTGGCTGGAACGACTTCATGGCGGCCAGAATCGCGTCGTGGACGCTCCCGAGCGAGCTCAGATGCAAATCCGAGAGGTGGGCGATCCGGAAGCCCTCGAAGCCCCGCGGCAGGCCCGGGACGGGGACATCGTGCTCGGCGATCTCCAGCCAGGAAGGCTCGAGCACGAGGGCGTCGAGCGCGACGATCCCGACCGCACAACACCCCACGACACGCAGGAGGTCTCGTCGGCTGAGGCGCTTTTGCATCCGACACCCTAGCAGCGTCGCCGACCCCGCGCCCGTCCCGCGAAGAGCACACGGTCGACAGTGCTTGCGCATCGGGGTCTGTCCCGGTACCTTCGGCAGCCATGAACCACAAGGCTCAGGGACGATTCGATATCACCCGCACCGCCGAACCGCCGTACGATACCCGCGAAGGCGCCACGCTCGGACGCAGCCGCTTCGACAAACGGTTCGAGGGCGGGCTTGTCGCCACGAGCGTCGTAGAGATGATCAGCGCCGTGTCCGGCGTGAAGGGTTCGGCCGGGTACGTGGCGATCGAGCGCGTGGAAGGGACGCTCGACGGGCGCGCCGGGAGCTTCGTGCTGCAACACAGCGGCACGATGGACCGCGGCGCCGCCTCGCTTTCGCTGACCGTCGTACCAGACACCGCCACGGGCGCGCTCACGGGGCTGCGCGGCCGCATGCAAATCGACATCGTGGGCGGCGAACATCGCTACACGTTCGATTATGAATTTCTCGACGCGCCCGCGGCCTCGTAGCGCGCGGACGAACCGTTTGAACGCGGGTTCGTGATCAGCAGTGGGTCTTGGCGCAGGATCCGCCGCTGCATACGTAGCACGACGCGCTCCCGTCGAGCCTTCTGATCTTGCAGTGCCCGGTGGTCCCGAAGAGCACGTGGCACTCCGCCGTCCTGTCGCTCGGGTCGAGCCTCGAGCTCTGCAGGTCCTCCAGGGCGTACAGCACAGTCGCGCCATAGGCAGGATCGCATCCGGCGAGCTCCCCGGCCGCGTTGATGCCGCAAACCGCGAGCGTGGCGTCGTTCGCGACCTTGTCGCCCACGTTGTACACGACGAACGGATCCTGGCCGTCGGCGGTGGCGACGTACTTGACGCCGTCATTCTTCGTGTGGATGGGGATGTACCCCACCGCGTCGCCATAATGGCGTCCCACGGCGGCGAGCCGATCGGAGAGAGACGTCGTCACCTGGGCGAGGGCGGTGCTCGCCGCGAGAGCAATGCCGAATCCGAAGGTGAGGCAGTTCCTCTTCGTAGGTGCTCCTGATGCTGCGTTTTCCAAGGCACGGCACTGCTTCGCAGAGAGCGTGCCAGGCGCGGACTGCGTCGTGGAGCTCGCGTTTGAGCCGCGTTCCGGCGCAGCTTACGTCGCCTTCGCTCTGTCCCCTCCCGATCTACCGTCACGGCGGCATGACACCCGTCGCGCCGCCGTGACGACGCCCGGACCGCGACTGTCACGCGCACCTGACAATCCCCTCGATGCCCGGGGGCCGGTCTGGCACGAGCGCTGCAATGCACATCGTCGTCGGGCCCTGAGGATCGCCACCCGGAACGCTGTCACGAGGACGGAACGCCGGCTGTCACGACGGCGTGACAGTGTCGCGGCGCCGTGTCACGCGAAGCCGGGTCGAGGCGCGTGTTTCGTGCAATGGCTCATGCGCCAGAGCGCTCTTGGGGCCTGGCATGGGTCTTGTTATGTAGGAGCATGTCCACGCGACGGACAAAGACGTCGCCAAAGCTTTAAAAAAGGACGCGAACGCCATGACGCCCCACCGCTTCTTCATCCTCGCTTCTGCGATCGGTCTCGGTCTCCTCACCGCGGGGTGCCTCGCCGAGGATGGCGTCGGCCCCATCGACGGTGTCGGGCTCGAGACGCTCGAGGGCGGCGATCACGGAACCAACAGCCTCGGCACCGACGACTTCCACGGGCACGCGGATATGCTCTGGGCCGCGGCGGACCTCAGCCTCAACGATCCGGAAAATGCGGCCCTGGCCGCGCTGCTGGCCGACACGGGTAGCCGCACGCTCGCGTATGCGATCCATTGCGCATTGCCGCAGGGAACCGTCGGACCGGGCGGTCACGTCGGGTGGGGCCACTTGGAGACCACGACGGAATGGACGACCCGCGGCCTCACCCTCTCCGAGAAGCTGGACCTCTTCACGTGCATGATCGTGAACATCAACCCCAAGGAGGAGCCGGTGCAGATTCGGATCACGGGGGACTCCGTCACCTCCAACGGCATCTCGGGTTTTTGGCAGACCTCCAAGTACAACATCGAAGAGGCCCTCTGGGTGGCTCGCCTGTCGGACACGGGAGAACGCGAGTACTTCGTCTGGCCCTTGGACGAGATCGTCCTGCCATGCCCAAACACGTACATGTCGCTGCTGACGCGGACTTGCACATCGGGGGACAATCCGGGCGACGCGATCCCCGACTGCAATGTGGAAATGCGAACGAGCACGGATACGGATTGCACGCAGAACCCCGTCACGAAAAACTGGAGCTGCCTCGGCCGTCCCGCCATCAAGACCTGGCTCAGCAGCTGGACCATCACCGCGGCCCCCGGGTGCGGCGACGTTCCTTGATGAAGCAATCTCAAAGGCCGCGCGCCGGTGCCTACCGCGCAAGGCGCCGCGCGGTCTCGATGGCCTGCCGGTCCATCCTCTCGACGAGCGGATTCTCCCGGGTGGCCGCCGAGAATGCCTCCAGGGACATCTTCGCGGCCTCCCGTGCCTCGCTCTCCCCCTTCGCCACGGTCGCCCGCAGGAGCAAGAGCCTGCCCTTGCACGCGAGCGCGCTCGACATCCGCGGATGCATGGAAAGCGCCTGCGTGAGGAATCCGAGCCCCTTCGCGATTTCGGTTTCCGCATCGGCGTCCCGCCCGCTCCGAAACCGGCCTCTGAGCTCATGGATTTCGCCAAGCGCGACGTAAAGCCGAGGCTCGGCGCGCTTCACGTCGAGCAGCGGCAAAACGGAGGCGATCACGGCGTCGAATTCCGCGTCGCTGGCCTTGTCGCGTTGGACCGCCCAGCGCAGAGCAATCGTCTCCACCAGGGCGCCCCACACCCGATACTTCAGATCATTCGGCCTGGCCTTCATGGCCTTTCCGAAGGCGTCCCTCGCTTCGAGGATCCAGGGTGACGGGTCCTCTCCGCGTTCGAAATGAAGCTGCGCGCGAATCGTTGCAGCTCTCCCGCGGAGATTGTGGTTGTGGGTGGACGTCGGCGCCAGGCGAGCATGCTCCTCGGTGCCAGCGTCGGCCCGGAGCAACGCAGGCGTCGGGTCGCCGCCGGATTCGAGGAGGTGCGTCGCTTCGATCAGCGCCAGCGTGGCGCGGAAGCGATGCGGCACGGACGAGCGTGGTGATTGCTGCAGGAACGCCTCGATGAGCGTCTCCGCCTCCTGCGCGACGTCCCGGGGGAATTGCCCCGCCGCCACCATTTGCTCCGCCAGGAGCAATCGATGATCGATCGCCGTGAGCTTCGCATAGGAGAAGCTCGGGTCGATCTCGACGGCCTTGTCACAGCGCCGGAGCCCCTCCTCGATGGAGCGCCGCGCATCGATACCGTGCATGAACTCGTGCTGCGCGCGAAAGTAATACGCTGAGCAGCTCTCGTTGAGCGCCCAAACGAAGACGGGATCCCGCTTCAGCGCCTCGTCGTACGCCGATATGGCGTGATCGACCGCGGGCACGACATCCAGGCCGCGATCGCTCGCGTGAAGGACCCGTGTCCGCCACACCGCGGCCACGATGTACCACGCCATCGGCTCGCCCTCGGCGCTCCTCCGCGCAGCCTCCTCCGCGTGCTCGATGGCCTTCGCGATCGCGACCTCCGGCTGCTCGTCGGGCGCGTCCCCGACGGCGACGTGCCACGCGAAATGCGAATGCAATTGCGCCAATTGCAGGTGTCCGAGCCCGGTCGCAGGGCTCGCGGCGATCGCTCTTCCACACGCCTCCTGCGCCGCCGCGAAGCTCGGCCGGAGGGGCTTCTGCGCGGCGCGCGCGCCGTTCATCTCCTGCGTGAACAGCTCGCACATCGCGACGTGCACGGCCGGATCGCTGCTCCCGATATCGGCGGCGGCGCGATACGCCTCCCCCGCCTGCCCGAACCAATGCGACATCTTTTCGTGATCGAACGCCGCGTCGTGGCCGTATTTCCTTCCCATCGCGAAAAGAACGTCCCCTTCGAGCTTTCGCGCCTCGTAGAGCCAAGGCGCCTTCTCGAACGCCTCCCGCGCCTTCGCGAGCGCCTCCTCGTGTCGCCCCTCGTGATACGCGATGAGCCCCTCCACGTACGCCGGCGCCGCGATCTTCCCCCCGAGCGCAGCTTTGAGGTGCACGAGTGCTGGCAGCTTGTACTCCGCCTCGATCACCGCGATGCGTTGCTTCTGTCGCTCCCCTTCCATCCGCTTCGTGTCCGCGAGCTCGTTCTTGTAGATCTCGCTCAGCGCCATCCCCATCGAATAATCGAGCCCCACATACCGATATCCCGCGGCCTCCGCCTGCTTCAGGTGCGCGAGCGCCTCCGCGTGCTCCTGCAGCGCGAGGTACCCACACCCGAGCGCATAATGCCCCGGCCCCACGCTGATCTCCACCGCGGTGTCCATCCACGAGGCGATCGTCAGGAGCCGCTCCCGCACGATCCTCCGCTCGCGATCCACGTCGTGGAGCGGCAAGCCGTACGCGTTTCGCAAGAAAAACTCCATCTCCTTCACGCTCTCGCCGATCTCGCGCGAGAGCGTCGCCTGGTGGGCGGCCCTTTGCCGCTCGCGTATCCACGCCCCGACGAGCACCGCCGCGACGACGAGCGCGACGCTCGCGAGCGCCACCTTCCCCTTGTGCCGCCGCGCCCGCTTCCACAGGACGTATCCAAGGGATTGCCTGCGCGCCTCCACCGGATCGCCGTCGAGGAACCGCTGCAGATCGTCGCCCAGCGCCTTCGCGGATTCGTACCGCGCCGAAGGCTGCTTTTCGAGGCATTTCATCACGATCGCCTCGAGGTCCTGGGGCACGTCGCGATCGATCTGCCGGACCGCCGGAGGCTCGTCATGGACGATTCCCTGGAGCAGCGCCGCGAGGTTGTCCGCGACGATCGGCGGCCTTCCGGCGAGGACGTCGTAAAGCGTCGCGCCGAGGCAATACACGTCGGTGCGACGATCGAGGGACCGCACCTTCCCCGCTGCCTGCTCGGGCGCCATGAACGAGGGCGTTCCCATGAGCGCGCCCGTCACCGTCGCCCCGGTGTCTCCCATTTCACGGGCGAGGCCGAAATCCATGATATAGGGCTTCCACGCCCCGTCCTCGCCGCGCTCCACCATGATGTTCGCGGGTTTGACGTCGCGGTGCACGAGCCCGAGCCGGTGCGCCTCGTGGAGCGCCGAGGCAACTTGCCGGACGACGCGTATCTTCTCTTCGAGCGTCATTGCCGAACGGGCCTTGTCGAGCGGCTCGCCATGAAGGAGCTGCATGACGATGAACCGCACGTGATCGGCCGTCCCTGCCTCGTACACCTCGCACACGTTCTCGTGCGTGATGCGCGCCTGCGAGCGAGCCTCACGGAGCATGCTGCCGCCGAGCTCGGGATCGGCGCCGAAGAGGAGCTTGATGGCGACCTCGCGGCCGAGGCGAAAATCGCGCGCCTTGTAGACGGCACCCATTCCGCCGCGCCCGAGGAATTCGAATGCTTCGAAGCGCGAATAAAGCGTGGGCGGGATCTCCGACGTCTCGGCTCCCGCGTCCGGCGGTATGTTCTCTAGAGGCTCGGTCCGCGGCGCGTCGAGCTTCGGGGTCACGGCGGACGCGGGGGCCGTCGCTTCACCGCCCACGATGGGCGGGGCGCGCGGCGGCTCCGCCTGCCCGACTGTCGCGTCCTGCGTTTGTCCGGGCTCGTTCCTTCGCAGCCGTCCGTATTTCATTGCGTGATCAGGTCCGCCGGGACGCCGGGGTCTCGGAGATGCCCTCCTTCGCCTTGATCCCGTGCCGGTCGAGCAATCGGTGCAAGAGCTGCCGCGAGACGCCCATGGCCTCGGCCGCGCGGGAGATGTTGCCGTCGTACTTGCGGAGCTTGGCGGTGGCGTATTTGCGTTCGAGCTCCGCCAGCACGGCCTCGCGCGCCTCGGGGAGCGAGAGCTCGAGCAATTTGCCGAGCTTCAGGTCCTCCGGGTCCACCTTCTCCGCCTCGCCTTCGCGCGGCGGCGGCGTGGTGCTGGCCCCGGGCGCGTGCCCCGCTGAAGGGCCCAGAATCTCGTGCAAGAGCTCGGGAAACACCACGAGGCGCGCAATCACGTTCCGGAGCTCGCGCACGTTGCCCGGCCAGTCGTACCCCATCAACATCGGAATCGTCTCGGGCGGCAAATCCGAGGCGTTCAAGGGGGGATTGCGGATCGAAAGGAAACGCTCGACGAGCAGCGGAATGTCTTCCCGTCGCTCACGCAAGGGCGGCACCTGAAGCTCGAGCACCGAGAGGCGGAAATACAGGTCCTGCCGGAACTTGCCCTCGGCCACCATGGCCTTCAGGTTCCGATGGGTGGCCGCGACGATCCGCACATCGATCGCCCGCTCCTGCGTCGATCCGAGCCTCCGCACGGTCCGCGCCTCGATCACGCGGAGCAATTTCTGCTGCGCTTCGAGCGGCATCTCACCGATCTCGTCGATGAAGATCGTCCCCTGATGCGCGGCCTCGAAGAAGCCAGCGCGGTTCACCGCGCCCGTGGCCGCGCCCGTGACGGTCCCGAAGAGCTCGGCCTCGATGGTGGAGGGCGGAATGGCCCCACAATCGACGATCACGTAGGGGCCCTGGCTGCGCCGGCTCTCCTGGTGAATCGAGCGGGCGAGCACTTCCTTGCCGGTGCCGGATTCGCCGAGCAAGAGAATGGTCTCGTCGGTCCTCGCCACCCGCTCCAATCGGGCGAAGAGCGCCCGCATGGCGAGGCCTTCGCCCACCGCGTCGCCGAACGAGCCGCGCGTCGAGAGGGGAAGGACAGCGGCCCCGCCGGACGGCTGCACGACGAGCGTCGAATCGCCCACCGTGGCAGGAACCCCCGGCGGAAGGAATGCCTCGACGACGCGGACGTCACGAATGAACGTGCCATTTCGGCTCTGGATGTCCTTCAAGAGGACGCCCTGCTCGGTGAGACGGAGCTCGCAATGCACCCGCGACACCTTGGGATCGGTGACGACGAGATCGCATTCGGGACTCTTGCCGAGCAAGAGGGGCGCGAGCCCGAGGGGCGCCGTGATGTTCTGCCGATCCGGAAGCGTGACCGTGACCCGGAGGTTCGGGAGCCGCAGGGATCGCCCCTCGTCGAGGCTCGTCAAGGTGAAGGAAGCGTCGCGTTCGCTAGGCACGGCGGCATCCTATCCCCCACCGCCGAAATTTCAACCGTCGAATCGGCGTCGGAGCCGTGCCCTCGATAACGTGTCGACGCGACGCGCCGTGGCCGCAGTCATTCGCGCGGAGGAGTCACTTCTCCCAGATCGATCACGGCGCCCACCGACGTCCCCGCGGGCAGCTTCGGCGCGTCGTACCCTTGCGTGCCGGGGAGACCCGGCTCACGGTGGAGGTGGGCCGCCGGGTAGCCGTGAAAATCCCGGGTCGTCAGCCGGATCTGGCAATCCGCCGCGGGCAGCTCCAGGATGGCGTGCATGCCATTCACCTCGAGGTCCGATTCGACGATCTCCTTCGAAGTCGGGCATAGGGCGACGAGGCAATCACGCCGGCCCTTGCCCGTGCGGGCGTCGGGATCCGAACCCCAGCTGTCGGGATTCGTGTACCGGACGGTGATCTTCGTCGCGTCGGGCGGAGGCCACCCGGATGCATCACGCGCGCCTGCCCTGGAGAACGCTTGCCCGCGCGTCCGCCGAAAGTCTTTGCCGAGGTCGTCGTAATTCAGATCCTGCTGCTGGAGGAGCTCGCCGAGCGGACGGGCGGCCGGAGCCTCCTTCGCAGGGCCTTCGCCGGTCGGCTTGCAAGAGACGGCCATCAGGCAGGCAGCGATTGCGGCGCGCTTCATCGTGATCCCTACGTGCATCACTTCGGCCCGACGAACGAGGCCCGTTCGAAGGCGTCCATGTCCTCGTAATACCGGCGGACGTTGTCGGCGTAGACGGGGCGCGTGTACACGTCGATCCGCGGATTGCGGATCACGTCGAGCACGACGTCCGCCACCTCGTCGACGCTCTGCGCCCCCGGGAGCGATCGAGAATCCACGCCCCCGTGCAATGCATTGAGGCCAAACTCGGTCGCGACGACCCCGGGCGAGACCGTGGTGACGACGATGCCAGGATGTGTATGTCGCAGCTCGGTGCGCAGACCGGCGGTGAGGGCGTTCAGCGCGTGCTTGGAGGCCGAATACGCGGCCCGGGCGGCGAAGAACGGGATGCGGCCGAGCATCGAGGAGACGTTGATGATCTGCCCCGCGTTGCGCTCTTTGAAATGGGGCAAGATGGCCTGCATGCCGTAAAGCGCGCTCTTCACGTTGTCGCGCATCATCATGTCGAGATCGTCGTCCGTGATCTGCGACGGGGCGCGGGTGATGCCGCGGCCCGCGTTGTTGATCCACACGTCGACCCGACCGAACCGATCGAGGGCCTGCCGCGCGAGCGATTCCACGTCGGAACGCACGGTCACATCCGTGACGACGGCGAGCGCGTCGGGCCCGGACGCGGCGGCCACCTCCGAAAGCTCCTTTTGCCGGCGCGCGGCGAGGACGACACGCGCGCCCTCGGCCCCCGCCTTGGGAGCGATCGCGGCACCGATGCCGGCGCTCGCCCCGGTGATGACGATGATCTTGTCCTTCATGCGTGCGAGCATCGCACGAAGAGCGCGCGCAGGGGAAGCGCCGTCGCCGTCGTCACTTCGAATAGGCCGCGTCGAAGTGCTGCCGGAGCACTGCCTTTCGCGCCGGCGGGACCATGAAGACGACGAGCGATTTCCCGTTCAGATGCGGCACGACCCAGGCAGGGAGCTTCTGGTACCGTTCGAGCGCCGCGGGTAAGCTCTTCGAGCTGACCACGAAATCGTTACTATAGCTGTTGCCCCCGAGGCCGCCGACATACGGCGCGAAGGCCCAGAAGCGGTAGAGCGCGAGGCCCGCGCCGAGCGGCCCATACATGAGCACGACGCCCGCCGGCCGGACCTCTTTTGGCTCGACGCTCAAGCCGGCCGCCGCGGCCTTCACCAGCGCGGCCTTGTCCTTCTCGGGAGGGCCGAGCTCCACGGCCTCTCCTCGGTCGAGGTCGATCGTCACGAAATTCTGCCCGCGGATTCCATGCGCGCCGCCGTGGTTGGCATACGTGTTGACGCTGGCCACGACAAACGGCCCCATGCCGCCCTCGAATTGCACGTGGACGCCGTACTCCTCGAGCGAGCTCTCGCATTGGGTGCCCATCGTCGGATATCCGTGACCGTCTTTCCAGGGCGCCACGCGCTTGCCGTCCTCGGCGCGCACGAGCTCGGGCATCTTCAGATCCGGCTTCACCCGGACCGGCTGCCCGTTTCGAACGACGACCTGCCCGTCCGCGTCGAAGGCATACTGCGGGCATCCCTTCACGATCGTCGTCCCGAGCGACCAGATCGAGGTCGACGAGACCACGAGGATCCCCGGGCGCTCGCCCTTGACCTCGGGTTTGTCCGCGACCCGCTCCACCCACGACGAGCGAAACCCGCCCTTGGCCTTGTCGCCCTTTTGCCAGACGATGACGGCCGTCACGCTCTCTGGATCGAATGGCGGCTCGGGCGCCGGAGCCACCGCGCTCGGCGCCGCGGTCGAGGGTGCGACGGGAGGCGAAGGCGCCTCCGTCACGGGCGCGGCCGAGGCGCTCGGCGCGGCCGAAGAGGCCGAAGCGCGCGACGAATCCGCCTCTCCCCCGCCCCGCTGGCAACCCGTCACGAGGAACGCGAGGAGCAGACCCACGTGACGAGCGGCGCGCACGGCTTCCATCAGCGAGGACGGTACCATGGGGGCGCTCGACCACGCCATCACGACGGCCAAGGCCTCGGTTGGAGGTCCGAGCCTCCATCTTGGCGGTTGCCACCCTCAACCGCGCCGCCACGACCGACGTGCGGCTCGAAGGCGCTCGCCACGAAATGGGGGCGATTCACGCAAAAATCGCGGAAAACACGCGGCCGCGCGCCTCTGGCACGCCCGGTGCAATTGCCATGGTCACGAACGACGGGGGGACGAATCCCCCTAGGAAAAACACTTTAGCCCTGCTGGAGCTGACCATGAACCTCGCTCAGAACCTCATCTCGCGTTTCGCCCTCTCGTTTGCCATCCTCGCCCCGTTCATGACCGGCTGCATCGCCGATAGCGATTCGGATCTCGACGCCGCGGACCTTTCGGAGGATTCGCTCGCGGAAACCGAGCAGGCCCTCGGCCCGCAGCCGCCGCCTCCGCCGCCTCCGCCGCCGCCCCCGGCGACGTGCCAGGAGATCCGGAACCGGACGCCCAATGCCGGCGACGGCCATTACCTCCTGCACGTCGACCACGACGTGGCGAAGGGCTGGACCGCGTACTGCCACAACATGGCGTCGTCGCCGGCCGAGTACCTCACGCTGCAGAACACGAGCGCTTCGGCGAATTTCTCGCAGTACACCACGGGCGGCGCCGTCTCGGGCACGAACGTGCGGACGAGCTACACGAAGATCCGGATCGATCCGGAGACGCTGCTCGTCGATATCGGCGACCAGACGTTCTCCTCGTCGAGCGGGGAACTCATTCACGGCGGCGGGTCGGTCACGTCGATGCCGTACGGCGTGGGCATGTCCTGCGACGCGTCGCCCTCGGGCATCGGCAACATCGATCTCACCGGCACGCCGTTCGCGGTGGCGGAGGACGCGTTCCAGGTCGGCGGTGCAGGCTCCTCGGGCTCGGCGGTCTACAGCTCGGACAACCGCGTCGTGAACTTGAGCGGCGGCGGCTTCTGCGGCTGGATCTGCTCGAACCCGGCGACCTTCAACCCCTTCAACGACGCGGGGGACTTCCAGCTCGCCCTCGAGTTCGTGCCGCCCCCCTGAACCCAACGAAATCGATCCGGGCCGGACCGTTTTTGCGATACCATCCCCCTCGATGGTGGACGAACAAGCGAGCGGCCCGGATCCGGACCTCCCCGAAATCCCACGCGACAAGCCACGCCGAAGCCCGTATCGGCGCCTCGTCCTGCTCGCGCTCTTCGCGCTCACGCTCCCCTTCGAATGGGGCCAGCGCACCTCGTGCCAGGGCGGCCCGAAGACGTTCACCGGCGTCGAGCTCCTGACCGAGGAACCGAGCAACGGCATCGCCATCGCCGTCATCGTCCTGATACCGGTCTTGCTGGGCTTCTTGCAGCATCGCGCGCGTAGTGCCGCGGCGCGCTTGGCCATGGAGTTCGGCTCGACGCAGTTCGCCGGGTTCGGGGCGTTTTTTTGCTTCATCAACGCAATCTTCGCGGGCGGCTTCGGCTCGTCGAGCCATCGGCCCTACGCGGCGCCGTGGATCGCCATGCTGACCCAGCTCCTCGTGTTCGCCGATGCCTGCCAGGGCGCGGTCGGACGGCTCCGCGACATCATCGCAGAACGAAAGCGACGGCGGCAGATGGCCGCGAACGAGGCGCCCGTAGAGCCCTCCCCCGAACCTTGACGCGCGGCCTTTTCCCCGACACGTTACGCCAATCCCCATGATTTTCCGTGATGCCCGCCGCGACGACGTCCCGACCGTGGTCCATCTCCTCGCCGCCGACGCGCTCGGCGCGACCCGCGAGACCACCGAGGGCCCGCTGCCCGACGGCTATTATCAAGCGTTCGAGGCGATCGAGCGCGACCCGAACAACCGCCTCGTCGTGGTCGAGGACGGCGGCGCCGTCATTGGTTGCTTGCAGCTCACATACATCCCGGGTCTCACGTATCAGGGCGGCCTGCGAATGATCGTCGAGGGCGTACGCGTGGCCGAGAGCCATCGCGGCGCGGGCATCGGCCGGCGCATGCTGACGTGGGCCATCGAGGAAGCACGGGCGCGCGGCTGCCGGCTCGTGCAGCTCACCACGAACAAGGCCCGGACCGACGCCAAACGCTTCTACGAGAGCCTCGGCTTCACCGCGTCCCACGAGGGCATGAAGCTCGACCTCACCTGACGGCGGCCTTCGGGCGGGACGTTCATGCTCTTCGCGCACCTCGCACCGTCGAATGCCGTCGGCCGGATCAAGCGCAATGGATTGCGCCAGGGCGGCGGTCGTCGTGGGCGCGGCGTCTATTGCATCCCGCTCTTCGACATTCCTCGCTGGTCCTTCCGCGCGGAGCAAGAAGAGGAGCACTTCCTCCTCAGCACGCCCTCCACGTCGCTGACTTTGTGGAAGGGACTGTTCCGGTATACCCGGAGAAAAAAGGACAGACCGATCGCCGTCTTGTTCCGCCCGCCGCCCGGCTGCTGGCCCGCGGATCTTTATGTCGAATTGGAATCGGATAACGCCGAGCCCGTCCTTCGCGGCCTCGACGCGGCCCTGTCAGCGGAGCTCACGATCACCGAGGACGTACGCTCCTTCGTGACCAGCACCGCACGCCAGGGATTCGGTGCGGACCTGACCGTGAAGGTCCACGGACCTGCGGGCGTCGGCCTCGTCGTGAACCAGCTGGTCCGCGCGGGAGGAGCGGCGTTTCACCTCTTCGACGAGACCGTCGAGCTCGTGTTTCGCCGATCCGTTCCGGCGCGATGTATCGATCGCCTGATCCCGCTCGACCGCACGGTCCGCGCCGCACGCGAGGCGAAGGAGCGGGCGGCGCGCGACGACCGCGACGACGAGGCCTGAAGTGGCCTTCCGGCGCGCCCAGAAATACGCTTTACTGCGCGCCATGCGAACCCTGGCTCCCTTCCTCGGCGCGCTCCTGCTCGGCGCGTGTGCCACGCCAAACGCGCCACCCCCCACACCGACGCCCGCGGCGACGGTCGCGAACGAAACGCCGGCAAAGACGGAGGCCCCGCCGATGAGCAAGTCCGAGCCCAAGGTCGAAGATCCCTACCTCTGGCTCGAAGAGGTCCTCGGGGACAAGCCGCTCGCGTGGGTGGCCGAGCGAAACGCGAAATCGAAGGCGGAGCTCGAAGCCGTTCCGGGGTTCGGCGCGCTGCGGGATCGGCTGCGCCGCATCTACGATTCCAAGGAAAAAATCCCCATGCCGCAGGTACGGGGAAAGTACGTCTACAACTTCTGGCGTGACGACAAGAACCCACGCGGCATCTACCGCCGCGCCACGCTCGCCGAGTTCAAGAAGCCGGCACCGGAATGGGAGCTCGTCCTCGACCTCGACGCCCTCGCCAAGGCCGAGAACGAGAACTGGGTCTGGCACGCCGCGGATTGCCTGTATCCGAAGTACGAGCGTTGCCTCCTGCACCTCTCCCGCGGCGGCGCGGACGCGTCCGTGGTCCGTGAGTTCGATACGGTCAAGAAGCAGATGGTCGAAGGCGGCTTCACGCTGCCGGAGGCGAAAAGCGACATCTACTGGAAGGACCTCGACACGGTGTACGTCGGGACCGACTTCGGCCCCGGCTCGCTCACGGATTCGGGTTATCCGCGGATCGTGAAGGAGTGGAAGCGCGGCACGAAGCTCGAAGACGCGAAGACGCTGTTCGAGGGGCAAAAGGCCGACATGTCCGTGAGCGGCGAACGCCAGTTCGACCACGGCAAGGAGTACGACTGGATCTCCCGCAGGCCGTCGATGTTCACGGAAGAGCTCTACATCCGGAACGGAGACAAATACGAGAAGATCGACAAACCTGAGGACGCGGAGACGAGCGTCTGGGATAGCCATCTCCTCCTGCGTCTGCGCAGCGCGTGGACCGCCGCCGGCAAGACCTGGCCGGCCGGCTCGCTGCTCATCGCCCCGCTCGCGGAGTACCGCGCTGGAAAACGCGAAATGACCGCGCTGTTCGAGCCGAAGCCGAACACGTCGCTCGAGAGCTACATGGGCTTGAAGACGGCGTTCATGACGGTCGAGCTCGAGGACGTGAAGAGCTCCGTCTTCGTGCATACACGAACGAAAAATGGGTTCGTCCGGACGAAGCTCGACACCTCGCCCATGAGCTCGGTCTGGGCCTTTGCCTATGACGAGCACACGTCCGACGATTACTGGCTCTGGGAGAGCAGTTTCACGGCGCCGGCGACGCTGGTCCTCGGGAACGCGACCAAAAAAGCCCCCGCCGAGGCCGTGAAAAAGAACCCCGCTTTCTTCGAGGCCGCCGGGCTCGACGTCGTCCAGCGGTTCGCGACCTCGAAGGACGGGACGAAGGTCCCCTATTTCCAGATCGCCAAGAAAAACCTGCCGCTCGACGGCACTGCGCCTACGCTTCTCGAAGGGTATGGCGGGTTCGAGGCGTCCATGACGCCGTACTACCAGGCGTCGACCGGTGCCGGGTGGCTCGAACGCGGCGGCGTCTACGTCGTGGCGAACATTCGCGGCGGCGGCGAATATGGTCCTGCCTGGCACAAGGCCGCGCTCAAGGAGAATCGGCAGCGCGCGTACGACGATTTCATCGCCATCGCCGAGGATCTCATCGCGCGCAAGGTCACGACGGCGGCGAAGCTCGGCATCATCGGCGGCTCCAATGGAGGCCTGCTCATGGGGGTCATGATGACGCAGCGGCCGGATCTCTTCGGCGCCATCGTGTGCCAGGTGCCGCTGCTCGACATGATGCGTTACCACAAGCTTCTCGCGGGCGCATCATGGATGGAGGAATATGGTGACCCCGACAAACCCGAGGAGCGCGCTGCCCTCGCCAGGTTCTCGCCCTACCAGAACTTGAAGAGCGGCACGCGGTACCCGCGCACGCTCTTCACCACGTCGACGCGGGACGATCGGGTGCATCCGGGCCACGCGCGCAAGATGGTCGCGCGGCTGCTCGAGCTTGGGCAGGATCTGCTCTACTACGAGAATACCGAAGGCGGCCACGGCGGCGCCGCGAACAACGAGCAGCGCGCCTACATGGACGCGCTCGCGTTCACATTCCTCGGCAAACAGCTCGGTCTGCTGGCGAAGTAACCCCTTCCCCTCGCAATCCCCCGAGAGAGCGCTCCCTCGGCACGCGTGTTGCTCTTGTGAATCGAAAATGGGCCCAAACCCAGGTTTCGAGAACGCGAGGTATGACATGCGAGGCAAGGCGACGAAGGGGACGTATGCCATCGTGGCGACGCTCGGCGCGGTGGTTTTGGCGATGGGGTGCAGCGGGAGCGACGACTACGGGCCGTGCCCCGTGGACAACGGGAGCGACGCCGTGTGCGTCTGGGAAGGCGGAATCACGTTCGTACCGGACAAGGTCGCGCAAAAGAATGGGTTCGTCTTCGTCCACGGGGAGATGATGTGGTCGCCCTGTGCCATGACCCCGGGCAAACAGATTCGTTCGTACCGCATCGACCCGTCAACTGCGGTGACAGTCCGGATGGACGCGCCTGCCGACGCGGAGCCGGTGCCCATCCCCGCCCAGGGCAAGATCGAGGTGAAGATCGAGGGCACCACGCGCCGGGTGGTCATCGACCCAGGCGCCACCATCTCCGTGAACGAGTCGAGGCTTCCGATCGGCGAGCTCGTGAACGACGGCACCGGAATCACCGCGCCGATCGAGGTCGAAGCCGTCTGCAATGAGTGAAGGCCCCTGGGGTGGGGAACGGTTGCCCCAAGGGGTGGGGAACGCGTGCCCCACCCCGGATCCCGATTTCGTGATGCAGCACGCCGTCATTCTTCGAAAAAATTCCGCGACCGTGGAGCGGAGGCCCGATTTCGTGGTCCGGCCTCCACGATAGCGGGGCGGTACGCGCATTGCTGAACCGCTGGTCCATGCGAACGACGTCGAAGTGGGCCCTTGTCTCCAACGTGCTCGTCCTTGCCTCTGGCCTCGCGCTGAGCGGTTGTGGCGGCGAGCCGCCGGACGAGCTCGATCCGGCCTCGGCGCTCGGCGGTGACGAGTGGCTGGACGACGGCCCTCCGCCGGGTGAGGAAGCCGTGGACGAGGAGGTCGGCAGCACGAGCGAGGGCGTGAGCGACATGCCCGCCTTCCAGCTCCCGTTCCCCTGCGGGCAGGTCTGGGCCGGACAAACCCGGACGAACCACAGCCCCCAGAACTCGGTCGATTTCAACCGCAACGACGACATCGGCGACGCGGTCGTCGCCTCGGCCGGCGGCAAGATCACCCGCGTGGCGAACGAGGGCAACACGAGCTACGGCCGCTGGATCGAGATCGACCACGGCAATGGGTATCGCAGCCGTTACGCGCACCTCAATTCGCAGGTCGTCTCGGTCGGGCAGAGCGTGAGCAAGGGCCAGAAGATCGGCACCGTCGGCAACACGGGCGGCTCGACCGGCCCGCACCTCCATTACGAGGTGCGTCGCAATGGCGTCGCCATCCGGCCCGTCTTCAATGGCGCCACGGCGTACTTCTACGGCACCAAGAACTACACGAGCAAGAATAGCTGCAGCGGCAGCGGCGGCGGCGGGACGTCCGTCGTCGGCACCGTGAACACGAATGGCGTCGCCCTCACGGTGCGCGCCGACGCGAGCACGAGCAGCGCCGCGGTGGGATCGGTCGCGGACGGCGCGAAGGTCACGATCACCTGCCAGAAGCAGGGGACCTCGGTGACGGGCACCTACGGCACCTCGACGCTCTGGGACTTCATCGGGAACGGCTATGTGTCGGACGCCTATGTCTCGACCGGCTCGGACGGCCAGGTCGCGCCGACCTGCAAGTGAGCCTGCCCTCTCCCCGTTCGTCCTGACATAAAGCTTCCCGCCCGCATCCTCCGCTCCGCGTGTTCCTTGGTCTCCCGGTTGCAAGGGAGTTTGCCACGCGACCGGCGCCGCCTTGCGCATGTAGCGCTTGACGAGCGACGGCCTCCCGAGACCAAGGTGACGTGATGGGCCAGCCCCCCAAAAAAGGCCACGATCAGAAGACCCTCTCGGGTCCGGAGGCGCTCGCGATCGCCGATACGATCGTGCCCGCTCCCCCGGAAAAAGCGGCCCCGGTCACGGTGAAGCTGGCCCGCGAGAGACGCCGCCGGCGTGGCGCGGCGCGCGTGGATGAAACGCCGCCGCCGGCCAGCGCGTCCCCCGCAGAAGCTCCCACCGAGCCGCCCCCGGCCGAGATTCCCGCCGAAATCCCGGCCGATCTGCCCGCCGTCTCCGAGCGCTCGCCCCTCGCGGATCCGAAGCGCTGGGATCGTTACGAGATCGTACGATTCCTCGGCCGCGGCGGCATGGGCTCCGTCTACGAGGCGCGCGACCGGCGGCTCGCGCGTCACGTGGCGATCAAGTTCATCCACGGCGCCGATCCCATCACGACGAAACGCTTCCTGCAGGAAGCGCGGGCGCAGGCGCGCATCGATCATCCGAACGTCTGCAAGGTCCTCGAGGTCGGCGAGGTCGAGGACAAGGCGTACATCGCGATGCAGCTCGTCCAGGGGCTCTCGCTGCACGACGCGGCGAAGGCGATGACGTTCGACGAAAGGGTTCGCGTGATGAAGACGGTCACCGAGGCCGTCCACGCCGCGCACCGCATCGGCATCATTCACCGCGACATCAAGCCCGCGAACATCATGGTCGAGAAGAGCGAGAACGGGGACGCGGATCCCTCGTATCGCCCCGTGCTCATGGATTTCGGCCTCGCGCGCGAGGCGAGCGAGACGAAGGGCCTCACCGAATCGGGCACGGTCATGGGGACCCCGGGGTACATGCCGCCCGAGCAGGCGCGCGGGAGCGTGCGCAGCATCGATCCGCGCAGCGACGTCTACAGCCTCGGCGCGACGCTCTACGACATCCTCGCCGGCGCGCCGCCGTTCGAGGACGAGAGCGCGGTCAACGTCCTGCTCAAGGTGCTGATCCAGGAGCCGGTCCCGCTGCGGCAGAGGGATCCGTCGATCCCACTCGCGCTCGACATCATCGTCGGCAAGTGCCTGAACAAGGAGCCGCACCAGCGGTATCCGACCGCGGCCGAGCTCGCCGACGATCTCGAACGATTCCTGAACCGCGAGCGCGTGCTCGCGCGCCGCCTCGGCCTGCCGACGCGCCTCTACTGGCGGGCCAAGCGCAACAAGCCGATGGCGTTCGCGGTGATCGCGCTCGTGTCGAGCCTCGTGGCGTTCGCCGGCTACGGCGTCCGCACGGTGATCGTCAATGCGCGGAACGAGGCGATCGCCCAGAAGCGCGCCGAGCTCGGGCAGAAGCTCGGCCAGGCGGTGAAGGACCTCGAATGGCTGGTGCGCAGCGCGTACCTCGTGCCGCTGCACGACACGGGGCCCGAGAAGGCGGTCGTGCGCGCCCGCATGGCGGAGATCGAGGCGGAGATGCGGAGCTTCGGCGACCTCGCGGCGGGGCTCGATCATTATGCGCTCGGCCGCGGCTACCTCGCGCTGAAGGAGTGGGATCGGGCGCACGCGGAGCTCACGCAGGCCGTGTCGCTCGGCGTGCGCGAGCCCGAGCTCGATTACGCGCTCGGGCGGGTGCTCGGCGAGCTCTACAGCCGGGCGATCGAGGAGGCGCGCAGGAGCGGCGACAAGAGCTATTTCGAGAAGCGCAAGCAGGAGCTCGACAAGGAGTACCTCGAACCGGCGCTCACGCACCTCACGCGCTGCCGGGGCCTGCCGACGGTGCCGGCGAGTTACCTCGAAGGCCTGATCCATTTCTACAACCGGCGCTACGACGAGGCCTTGCAAAGCGCGCGCAGCGCCCGCGTCGGACTTTCGTGGCTGTACGAGGCCGAGAAGCTCGAAGGCGACGTGTTCATGGCCCGCGCGCTCGACGCGAAGGACCGCGGAGACAACGCCCCAGCCGAGCGTGATTTCACCGAGGCCGTGGCGCATTACGAGCAGGCCGCGGACATCGGTCGCAGCGACCACCAGCTCTACGAGGCGCTCGCGGAGGCCTGGATCCGGCAGGAGGAGATGGACCTCTACAGCGGCCGTGATCCGAAGCCGAAGCTCGACAAGGCCCTCTCCGCGGCGGACAAGGCGCTGACCGCGGCTTCGATCGAGTCGGACGGGCACACGAAAAAGGCTTTCGCGTACAATTTTCAGGCACAATACGGCGAAGGCCATGGCGCCGCTCGGGCGGACGTCGAGCGGCTGCGCCGAGCGCAAATCACGGCGGGAGAACACGCGATCGCGTTGCACCCCGGCGATGCCCATGCCCATGAAATCACCGGGCTCGCGTACACGAAGCTGGCAGAACGCTCGCTCGATCTGGGACAGCCGGTACAACCCTTGCTCGACAAGGCCCATGCCTATTTGCAGGAAGCGATCCGCCTGAACCCCAAGTTCCCGTGGGCCTACAACGACTACGGGCTTGCCCTCGGCTATTCCGCAGCGAGCAAGAAGCGGCGAAACGAGGACTGCCAGGAGCTGCTGGAGAGGGCCATTGATACGACGAGGAAAGCGACCCAGCTCGATGAAGGGTACGTCATTGGTTACAACAATACGGCTGTCTGGCTGACAGACCTCGCGCAATGGCAGGCCGACCACGGACGGGACCCGGAAAAGGCCGTTCAGGAAGCGGTGCAGTCGGCGGAACGCGCGATCCAGATCAACCAGCAGAACCCGCTGGCATACGTGAACGCCGGTCTGGCCACGATGAACCTCGCTTCCTACCGGCTCGACGCGGGAGAAGATGGCCGAGAGCTCGGCCAAAAGGCCATCGATCGCTTCAAAGCTGCGCTCGCCATCGATCCCAACTTCGTGTACGTCCAGCACGAGCTCGGCCGCGCATACCACTTGCTGGCCAGCCATGAACGGACCCGCGGCCAGGACCCCCGGCCCAGCCTCGACGCGGGGCTCGGCACGCTCACGCCGTGTTATCGTATCGAACCCGAAAACCCCGATTGCAAAGCCGTGGAAGCATTGCTGCGGGCAGCGCAGGGAGCGTGGGCCCCGCAAGAGGATGCTTTTTCGCTCTCGGCATTCGAGCAAGCCCAGCGCCTCGCGCGCGAGGCGACCCAGGAGGTACCCGAGCGCAGCGAGCTATGGCTCTTGCTGGGGCAAATCTGCCTCGACTGGGCCGAGGCGCTGCTCACGAGCGAGCGGCCAAAGGTCCCGCCGGGCCCCGTCGTGGATGAGGGCCTCCGTGGAATCGAGCAGGCACTGAAGCTCGCTCCAGGCCTGCCGCGAGCACTCGCGATCGAGGGAGCGCTCGGGCTCGCCAAGGCGCGGGTCGCCCCTGCGCAGGCGAAAACATCGCTCGAGCGCGCGAAAGCGAGCCTCGCGCGGGCATTCGCAGGAAACCCGCTCCTCGAGGGCCGCTACGGGAAGGCGGCCGCCAAGGTGAATCGAATGGTGCAGGGGCGGTAGAAGAAGAGGGGAGGAGGTCCGCAGGACGACGGCTCACTCGGCCGGCGGGACGAACGTCGTGAACACGTTCGTGTAGCTGCGATTCGGCTCGCGGGTCGAAAAAAACGAGGGGCAGTACCAGAGCCCGCCGCCAGCGTCCACGAGCGGCGCATTGCAGCGCTTGTTGGCGAAGTTCTGATCGGGCGAGCCCAGGATCGCCCCGGTCAGCACGATGCGGTGGTTGCAGTTCGTGTCATTCTCGGCGCAGCAGTAGTTGCCCTGCGTCGCGAAGCACGCCCGACCGCTGTCCACCGGGTCCGCGGTGTCGGGGCCGGCGACGTACGCGGTGGGATTCGTGGCGAACAGGTTCCCGTAGAACCCGCCCTCGCGGATCGAGAGAAGCGGATCGCTGCAGGGCGTGTTGAAGGGCGCACCGCCCGGGCCGACGATGCAAAGCGCGAGCTCCTGGTTGTTCCCATTGAGGAGCGAAAGGAGGCATGAGCTCATGCGCTCGCGTTTGTCCTCGCCGGTCAGCCGATTCGTCTTCCAGCTCGGGTAGAGGTCCCATTGCCCCGGGAACGTCTGCGTGCCGTCGTTCGTCGTGATCGTGAAGCTCGTCGAAACCGAGCACTTCGCGATTCCCTTCATCATCGGGGCGCGGTTCGTCCCGTCCGCGGCCATCCACGACTCCCATTCCGGCTTCAATGTACAGCCCGTCGCGGTCACCGTGCCATTCTTGCAAAGCGGGAGCGGGTCCGGGTTCGTGGTCGACGTGATGCCATAGGTGTCGGTCACGCTGCGCTTGAGAGGATCACTGTCGATGGCGAAGGGCGGGAGGTTGTTGCCGCCGGTCGGGCCGGTCGCCTGCTCGGCCTCTGCCACCTCCCCCTCGAAATCCTCGACGTCGACGGGCTCACCACCGCAGGCCGGAAGAACCAGCGCGGACGCGAGGAGCGCGCCTGCAAACCCGAACCGCGAAACCAGAAGCGTGAGCTGCGTCGTCATGATCATCGTCCTCCGCCAAGTCCTCGGCAGCTGGACTATCCACGTTCTGTGCCATGACATGGAACATCGCGGAAAAAGCGCGGACACCGCGACTTTCCCTCGCGCCGCGTGCCCCCTGGAGGGCCTGGCCTCCAGGCTTGGCGGAGCGAACCGCCATCGCTTGGAGGCACGAGCCTCCATGCCTGGAGGCCCGACCCTCCATCCCCTGGAGGCCCGAGCCTCCAGGACGCATGCCTCGACCCGCCACCCCGGAGCGAGCGCCGCGTGGTAACGTGCCAGCATGTCGACGGATGGCACCCTGCTCCTCCGCCCCAACGCGAAAGAGCTGCGGCTCGAAGGTTTTTCGCTCACCGTGATCGAGGGCCCGGACTCGGGGGCCACCCTGCGCGCCCAGAAGAGCGAGGTCTCCGTGGGCACCGCCCAGGGCAATGACCTCGTGCTCTCCGACCCGACGGTCTCCCGCCACCATATCAGCATCACCGCCACGCCCGAGGGCTTTTTCCTGCGGGATTTCGATTCCTCGAACGGCACGTGGATCGGCAGCACCCGCATCCTCACGGGGTATATCGACGACGGCGCG
Source organism: Polyangium jinanense (assembly GCF_028435365.1). The sequence continues at coordinate 215,148 of NZ_JAGTJJ010000005.1, forward strand.
CGCGTCCGCGTCGGGCGCACGACGTTACGCGTCGACCTGCTCGACGAGGACATCTGCGAGGCCCTGAGCCCCGAGGATCGATTCGGCTCCGTCCTCGGCGCGAGCGACGCCATGCGCCGCATCTTCGCCGCCCTGCCCCGCATCGCCCCGTCCGAGACCACCGTCCTGCTCGAAGGCGAGACCGGCACCGGCAAGGGCGTGCTCGCCGCGGCGATCCACGAGGCGAGCGCGCGTTCCCGCGCCCCGTTCGTGGTGCTCGACTGCACGGCCATCGCGCCGACGCTCATCGAGAGCGAGCTCTTCGGCCACGTGAAGGGCTCCTTCACGGGCGCGAGCGCCGATCGCCCCGGCGCCTTCGAGCAGGCCGCGGGCGGCACCATCTTCATCGACGAGATCGGCGAGCTGCCGCTCGACATGCAGCCGAAGCTCCTGCGCGCCCTCGAGGAGAAGACCGTCAAGCGCGTGGGCGGCAATCAGCGCATCAGGCTCGACGCGCGTGTCATCGCCGCGACAAACCGCGACCTCCGGACCGAGGTCAACCGCGGCACGTTCCGCGCGGACCTCTACTATCGCCTCAACGTCGTGCGCATTCACATCCCGCCCTTGCGCGAGCGCACGGGCGACGTCGAGCGGCTCGCGCGCCATTTTTATGCCGAGCTCGCGCCGCAGCGGACCATGCCTGCCGATTTGCTCGAATCCTTCTGCCGGCAGGCGTGGCCGGGCAACGTGCGCGAGCTCAGGGCCGCGGTCGAGCGCGCGGTCCTGCTCGACGATCCGGCGCTCCTCGCGCTCGGGAGCGGACCGTCCGAGGGCGGCGCGGGCCCCGTCACCGGGGACGAATTCGACCTGCGCGTGCCTTATCGCATGGCCAAGCAGAGGGCCGCGGACCGCTGGGAGGAGCGCTACGTGCGCGAATTGGTTGCGCGCGCCAAGGGCAACGTCTCGGAGGCGTCACGGCTCGCGCGCATGGACCGGAGCCATTTGCGGACGCTCATCCGGAAGTACGACGTTCGTAGCGGGGACGAGGCTGACAGCGGCGAGGGGTGAGGCCGAGGGCCCAGCGCGGGACACGCGCCGGGCCTCCATCAAAGGCGGGGAATCGAACCTCAGTCGTCCTGGAGCAGGTTCGACTCGTCCTCGCCGATCTGGTAGATGCCGAACCGCCCGCCCGCGGCCAGGATCTGGCCGTTATGGACGACGGGCCGGCTGTTCCAGTAATAGATCGGGAAGAACGCCTGCGCCTTGATCGCCGTGGGGTCGTTCGCATCGACCACCAGCGTGCCGCCGGCGACGTACAAGTACCAGCGGTGTTCGTCGACGCCGATGAGCGACATGCTGTTGTCGAGCGTCAAGTTCGCCAGGAGGTTGAACCCGGGCTGGTTGCCGTTCTGGGGATCCAGGACCGCGACGGAGGCCGTGCCATAGGTCCAGGTCGAGCGGGAGCTGACGACGGGCTGCTCGTGGCTGTCGACCAGCATCATGGTGACGTACCTGCCCTCGAGCTTCCTGTACTTCTCGAGCTTCGCGCCGTTGCCCGTGAGCTTGACCCGGCCGACGCCCTCCTCGTGCCAGCTACCGCCCCATTGGCGATCGCGGATGAAGAGCCGGTTGTCGTAGGCGTCGACGGGTTGGCCGGGGATGTTGGTGCTCGACACGAGGACGGGCGCCGACGGGTTCGTCAGGTCATAACGCTTGAGAAAGTTCTTCGTGTACGGGCGGTTGTCCCCCGGTGCCGTCGCGGCGTTCTTGACCGTGACGAGGAGCTCGTTGCCATTCGTGCGTGCGTCCGCGTACCGATCCGGCGACGCGAACGTGATCGGGTTCGGGACGACCTTCGGATTCGTCGGATCCGACAGATCGACGATCTTGAACGAGGCGTACGTCGGGTAACGCCACCCTTCGCCCTCGTACTCGTACCAGTATGCATTCGGCTCGAGCGTGCTCCAGGGGATGGGCACGCAGGTGGTCTCGGCGCCGACGTGAATCGTGCATTCGGCGAACCCACCGGCGCAGTACTCCTGCTGGCCGTCGGGCGTCTGGCAGGCGCGCTGACCCGTGATGTACTTGCAGCCATCCGAGGTGCTGTCGCACCACGTATTGACCCCGAGAAGCGACGCGCTGCGCCCCTGGTAGAGGCCGAGGTACTCGTAGCCGTAGTTGTTCTGCTGATAGATGAGCGCGTTGTCGGTCAAGTGAAGGTTGGTGTTGTAGTAGTTCGTCGGCGTCAGCTCATTCGTGACGAGCGTGCCCTTCTCTTGCGGATGCACAGGGTCGGTCAGGTCGAAGATCTTGATCGTCGTCTCGTAGTTCGGCCACAGCCACCGCGTCTTCGAGCTGACCAGGTAGTTCCCGACCTTGTAATAGCCCGTGGAGAGGGGGAGCTCGAAGGTCGCGACCGGCTCGGCGAGGTCCGCGTGCTCGTCGTTCGGAATGATCTCCGCCCGCGCGTTCGCCGTGTTGTTGTACCAGTAGTGATACCCCTCGGGGTGCCGGATGCGCACACGGTAATCCCCCCACGGGAGGATCTTCGCGTAATCGGGCGCGAGGTCCATCTGCGAGATCTTCTCGGGGTCGTCGACGTTCGTCTGGTCGTGGAACGAGAGCACCGTCTCGGAGATGACCGCACTGTTGTTCGTCCCGTCCAGGAGGGTCGAGCGGCGCACGCTGTCCACGTGATCCAGCGTCCCGCGGCGCGTGACCGTGGTATTCGAGAACGTGAAGAGCTGCACCGCCGAGCGGTAGGTGTACGTGTTGTTCTCGTACTTGTAGCCCGTGAAGGGCAGCATGATGAGGCCCGTCTCGACCTCACCCGTGTCCGCCTGCACGTTCACCGCGTTCTCGAGGATCTTGAATGCGCGGTGATCCCACTGGGCCTCGGAGTAGTTCCAGGTGCCGCTGCTCGCGTCGGTCTCGGCGCGGTCGAGCAGCGGGTTCGGGTTCTGGAGGTTCGTGATGTCGTAGAGGCTCGCCGCCATCTTGCGGCCATTCTGATCGTTCACGCCGATGCCGATGAGCCGCGTGCCACCCGCCAGCGGCCGGAGGTAATCGTTCCAGCCCGAGACGATGAACTCGCTCTCCTCGGTGACGTTGCCATTCGGATCGATCGAGAAACTGTGGAACGGATCCGTTTGCCGGTACGTGACCGCGAATGCCTTATCGTTCATGAACACGGCGCCGTAGAGCCGCTCGTTCACGCCGAACGCCTCGTTCGCGACGGGGATGGGGTTGTCCTTGTTCGTCGCGTTCCATGTCTGCAGATAACTCTGCTCGTTCCAACCGCCCCACAGCGGACCCGAGAAGACCCGGAGCTGGTCGTTGCGGAAGTCCATGTGGAACTGCGTGCGGACGTAGCCGCTCGAGGCGACCGTGCCGCGCAGCGCCATCGAGCCGTTGATGTCCGAGATGTCGACGATCGAGACATTGCTCGTCGGCGGCCAGTTCGAGAGGCGACGCGCCACGAGGAGTACGTTTCCTTCGCCCTGGATCGCGGTCACGTCGCCGCCGAGCAGGAGCTCGGTCTTCGGCGTCATGCTCGTACTCATGACGTCGAAACTCTTGACCACGCTCTCGTTTCTGTACTCCCAGTAGCCGTTCTCGTTGACCCAGCCGTTCTTCACGGCGGCGATGTAGAGCGAGTCCTTTGACGAGCCGTTCGCGTAGCGGCTCGTCGTGATCCTACCGGGCACGTTGTACTCGGAGATCAGCGTCGGGGCCGTGGGATCACTGATGTCGACGAGGGCCACGAGCCCGCCCGCGCGCTCGCGTGCTGCGAGCTTGCCGGGATCGGCCTTGTATCCGTACCACTCGTTCATCAGCACCACCGCGCGGTTCCCGTCGACGTACATCTCGACGGGCGTGCCGGAGACGGGCAACTTGCCGATGATCTGCGGGTTCGTGATGTCGCTGTAGTCGACGACCTGAAGGCCGCGGTAGCGGTTCAGGTTGAGCAGGCGACCGCCGCCCATCACGCGGTAGATATCGCCCTCTTCGAGCTCGCGATCGTCCTCTTCTTCTTCCTCCTCTTCTTCCTCCTCTTCTTCCTCTTCCTCTTCGCCCCAGTAAATTTCGGGGAAATCATCCGCCGTCAGGAACGACGGCGCCTGCTTGATCGGCGCCCCGTCCTCGGCGGTCTTCTCCTCCTCGCCCGGGCTCCCACTCCCCGCGCACCCCGGCCCCACGAGCAACAGCAACGCGCCAAGCCACGCCGTGCTCGTCACAATTCTTCTGCGCAAAAAAGCCATCGTATTGCCCTCTTTCTTCCTTCACATAAAATGAAGGAATACTATTTCCTATCATAGTCTCCCGGCGACGCCGGAGAAGGTAAAAATGGGCAATTCCGCACCGTCGGTGTCTTGACCATCTCACCGTTCACGACGCGCCGAAGTGTCCTCACCAACATCGCCATGAGGCATTTCCTGACGCGGCGCGGCCCAGGCGCGGGACGGTCGAAATCTCTTGAGCCCGGGACACGCCTGTGCCTTCGCGCGGCGGCTCGTGGCAAAATGCGGTGGACGCATGGAAGCGAGCTCGTATCCCGCGAAATGCCTCCTCGCTGTCGTCCTGGTCGCGGCGGCGTGTGACCGAACCACACCCCCGCCACCTCCGTCCGCGCCGTCTCCGCCTGCCGCTGCAACGAGCGCCATGAGCGCCCCGACGGCGCCGCCGGAAGCCTCCGCGGCTCCACGCGTATGTCCCCCGCGGACGGGTCCGATCAAGCTCGTCTGGTCGGACGCCTCGTATCACCTGGTCTTCGACGACGCGGCGCTTCCGTGCCTCTCGGACGCCGAGCGCGCCGCGGTCGGTTTGCCCGAGCGAACCATCTCAGAAGTGGTGGGCGTCGATGAAATCGTGCGGGGCCAAGATCTGGTAGCCGTTCAGGCTGCACCCGTTGTTCGTCCCCGAGGCCGTGTACGATTCCGGCGCGTTCGCGAGATCGGCGTGCCCGAGCCCCGGGACGCCGCCGGATCCATCGTATCCGCAGGCGCCTGCGCCGTTCAGGCCCGCGATCTTGTCGCAGAGGTTCTTCGGCGCGATGAAGTAATGCAGGTGGGAGTTCGAGCCCTGGTCGAGGACGGTGCCGATCTGATCCCCACGCTGGACGGTTTGTCCGGGGGATACCGTGCGCGTGGCGAGATGCCCATAGAAGGAGCACACGCTCGTTCCGTCCGGCATCGGGTGCTGCACGAGGATCACGTTCACGTACGAGCTCCCGTTCGGCGCGGAGACCAGCACGACCCCGTCCGCCACCGAATAGACGGGCGCGTTCGCGGCGCCGGCCTTGCCGATGTCCTCGGCGAGATGCGCGCCGCCGTAGACGTCCCAGTAATGCCCGAGGACCTGCCAGACCTGCCATCCGGCGCCGCCCGCGGGGCTCGTGCTCTTGTCGCCCACGGGGTATCCGAAGGCTCCGCCGCTCGGCGGCTGCGAGTTCGGGATTCCGGGGCCGCAACACCCGGCCTTGCAATCCCACGTGATGACGCCCGAGCCCTTGCAAGCGCCGTTGTTCCCGTCGTCGCAACTCGCGCTCGAATTGTAGAGCCCCGCGAGCACGCCGCACGACGGGCTGCAGCAGCGCACGCAATCCTTCGTCGGCGTGCCCGTGCCCGCGCACCAGTTCTTGGTGCCGTCGTCGCAGGTGTACGTGCCGCCGGGCCACCCATGGGCTGCTGCCAGATCGGCGCAGCTCGCTTGCCCCCCGCCGCCGCTGCCGCTCGATCCCGGATTCGAGCTGCCCTCGATGAGCGCCTCGACCTGGCATTGCGCCACGGGGTTGCCCGGATTGCCATCGTTTTCCCCCTCGACGAACGTGAACGTCAAGACTCCGGGATCATACCCGTACACGGTGTACGTCCACGTATACGGCCCGGAGCCCACCACGCCGCCCCATTGCGAGGCGGGCGCCCCCGGCCCGGTCACCTTCATGTTGACGTAGGCATAGGGAGTTTGATTCGTGTACGAAACCGTGAGGATCGGCGAGGTGATGGGATTGCTGTCGAACGCGAATCCCGGGTCACACGGCAGCATCGGCAAGCTCCCGCCGCTCCCCGAGCCAGGCCCCACGCTCGTCGACGGCGTCATTCCGCCCATGCCGCCGCTGCCGCCCATCCCCGCGCCGCCCGTACCGGGCCCGGTCACGCCTCCGCTGCCCCCTTCCCCGCCGCTGCCCGAGGGCGAAGACGAGCCCGGCGAGGAGCACGCGAGAGGAATCCATGCCAGCAGAAAAAAACCCGAGCGAAAGGTTCGTGACGCGAAGGGCATGACGAGGACGAGACTATCGAAGGAAAGGAGGCGATGGAAGCCCTTTCACTCCCTCACGCAGCGATGAGACGCCCGAAGATCTCGCCATACTGGATGAGGTGCCGGACCCCGAGAAATCGCTCCCGCACGCGCTCGCGCGCCGCGGCGCCGATCCGCTCCGCGAATGCGCGATCCACAAGGACCCGGTGCAGTTCGCCCGCGAACGTGTCGAGATCGTTCGGATCTCGCAAAAGGACGCCGCTCACCCCATCTTCGATCTGATCCTGAATGCCGCCGACCGCGCTGGCGATGACGGGGCGCGCCTTCCACATGGCCTCCGTCACCGTCAGGCCAAAGCCTTCGTGCAGGCTCTTCTGCACGACGATCGCCGCATGGCGCTGCAGCGCATTGACGATCACCGCATTCTCCTCGACGTCCGCGGTGGGCAGCATCGCGAGGTGGACATGCGCGCGGATGGCCGGCGGCTGTTCGAGAAAAGCGCGGTAAACCGCCTCGAAAACCGCGGGGCCCTCCGGATCGTCGGCCACCGCGCGCACGTTCGGGCCCGCGAGCACGAGGTCGACCTCGGGTGCGGCGTGGTTGTGGACCATCGTCGAAAAACCACGAAGCACGCCGATCATGTCCTTCAGCGGATCCCAGCGGGACACCTGGACGACGAGCGGCGTCTCCCAGGCAGACGCGCGCCCGAGCCGAATGATGTCGGCCGAGCGCTCCACGCGCCCGGGCGTGTCGTCGCTGCGCACGAAGGCATAACGAGGCGACGGCGGCGGAGGCCCTTCGAGGATGCCCACGTGGACCAGGATCGAGCGGACGGTGTGCTCGTCGAGATCGATGTTTTTCGCCGAGAAAGCGTCGATGCTCGGCTGGATGATCGACGCGCGTCCATCACGATACCGCGCCGGGACATACGTCTCGCGAGAAAAGATCATGGTCCGCACGCCATCGAGATAACGCGCCAAGAAGTGCCAGCCGCGCTCGACGTCTTCATTCGTTTCGTCCGCGCCGATGTGGCACCGCCACAAAACGCGCGCGCCCGCCGCGAGGAGCGTCGGGGCGAGGCCGGCGGGTTGGGGATCGTGGAGCAGCACCACGTCGCCGGGGCGGACGAGCTCGCGGAGCTCGACCGCATTGCGGCAGAGGTTCGACGCATACACCTCGTGCGCGGCCTCGTCGAGGGGAGAGCCGTCGCCGCGCTCTCCATGGAGAGCGTGATGCAATCGCTTCGTGATTCGAAAAAAATCGGGCGAGCCGCCGATGGTCAACCAGCGCACGTCGAGCCCCGCGCCCCGCGCGTACCCGAGGAGCGAATGCAGCATTTCCGCGACGCCGCCGCCCACGGCGGTCGAGTTGACATTCCAGATGACGCCGCCGGCCAGCTGCTCGGAGAGCCCCCGCGCGAGGGTTCGCGCCTCGTCGACCGCAGCCTGTCCCAAGAGGGGCACGAAACGCTCGAGCGAGCGGATCTGCGCGTGGACTTCCTGCACGAGGCGCATTCGCCGGGCTTCTAAGGCCGACGGGCCGTCGCGGGGATCGCTTGCCAGGTCGAATGCGACGAAAATGCCGAGCAGGCGCAGCGATGCGCGGGAAAACGGGCTCAGCCGGACAGGCGAACGATTTTCTCCACCGCCTCCTCGTCGTGCCCCCCGAGCGCGACCACGTCGGGCGCCTCGGGCGGTTCGTACGGGAGATCGAAGCCGGGCAGCCCCGAAACCTTGCCCTCGCGCGCCGCGGCATAAAGCCCCTTGGCGTCACGCTCCGCGCAGCGCTCGGCCGGTGCGCGGACGTAGACCTCGAAGAAGCGGGGCGCAACGGCGCGCGCTTTTTCACGAAAGACGCGGAGGTGCGCCGTCGCCGGCACGAGCACCACGTGGCCTTGCTGCGCCAGCATCGCCGCCAGGTTCCCGAGCGTCTCGTAGAAATGGGCTCGCGCCTCCTCGCCATACCCCGGCGGCGGCCGTATCGCCGCGCGCACCGCGTCCCCGTCGAGCAGAATGCTCGGCCGGTTTTCCGCCACGAACCGCCGAAACGCGCGTTCCGCCAGCGTCGATTTCCCCGCCGAGGGGAGCCCCGTGATCCACACGACCGCGCCGCTCACGAGAAAAGCCCCTCCGCCTCGTCGGGATCGAACCACGGCGCGTCGAGGACCCGCTCGACGAACCCGAGGAGCGCGTCCCGCGTGCTCGCGTGGATCGACGGATACCAGCGCGGATTGCAGAGCACGAGCGCTCGCCACGCGAGGAAAGGCGCGGCCACGGAGAAGAGCTCTCGATCCCCCGTCACGTCGAGGTAGGTCCGGAAAAACGTCCGCCAGAGCGTCCGGAACGCGCCATGCCAGGAGCCCGGGGCCTCGAGTGCGAAGAACAGATAATTGATCGACAAACAGGTGACGTCGTCCGCGGGATCGCCGGCCGAGCCCCGGCTCGTGTCGAGGAGCCGAGGTTCGCCCGCGCGGTCGAAGATCACGTTGAACGGGTGGAAATCGCCGTGCGTGCGGCGCAGGCGCTCGCCGCGACCCTTGAGCTTCCACCGCCACGAGAGGCACCGCGTTTCGATCCCGAGGAGCCGCTCGGGCGGCGCCATCGGCACGCCGTCCGGATAGCCGTCGACGAGCCCGAAAATGCCCTCGCCGTGCCCGAGGAGGTCCCGGATCGCGCGCCGGTACGTCGCGGGTCCGTCCTGACGAACCGCGTGCACCTCCGCGCAGAGCCGCGCGAGCGCCTCGCAACGCGCGACGTCCCGATCCGTGAGGACGCGCTCGCGGGCGATCCGCCGAAGATCATCCGCATAGACGTGGCCCTCGACGTATTCGGTGACGAGGTAAAACTCGCCGCTCCGGCGCAACGACGCGAGGCGGCCGTCGTCGAGGACCGCGCCGACGTCGAGCGCGCGCACGTGTCGCGGGATCTTTGGGAACGTATCGAAGGCGAGCAGCATGTTCGCGGCTCGGTCCGCGCGCCGGTCGTGCCCGAATTCGTCCGGACCGGCCGTGTGCAGGCAGAGGTCGCTCTCCGCGCCGTCGGGCCGGCGCACCCGGATTCGCAAGGGCACGCCATATCCGATGGCCTTGCCCGTCGCGCCGCCGTCGTCGTCCTCGTCGGGGCCGAGGCGAGAGACCCGCAAGACGGCCGCGCCCGGCATCACACCGGCGACGAGCTCGCTGATCTCGTCCTCGATCTCGGGCGGCCTTTCTCTCGTCATCACGTCACCTCCGAAATGCGCTGGATGCGCAGCGGACGCCGTCATCCTTTCCCGTCGAGCGCGTCCGCGAGGGCCCGCAGTGCGTCGGTCGTCGTGAAGACACCCATGACGTGTCCCTCCCTCATCACGACGGCGGCGCCGTAGCGGTGCTCTGCCATCTCGCGCGCCACACCCGCGAGCGGGGCGTCCGGCGCGACCGTGAACGGCAGCGGCGTCATGGCCTCCTCGACGCGGAGCTTTTGCGGATCCACGTCGCGGAGCGCCTCGACGAACGCGAGATCCCGCTCGGAGAGCATTCCGACGAGCTTCCCGCCCCGGAGGACGGGCAGGTGCCGGATGTGATGCTCGCGCATGAGCTTGTGCGCCTGCACGAGCGTCTGATCGAAGCCGATCGCGTGGGGGCTCCGGGTCATGTAGTCCGAGGCGGTGGGGTTCTTCGTGTTCATGGGGTCCTCGGCGGCGAAGCGCTAGCAAGACCGTGACCAGACGCGTTCGCGCGGCTCCTCGCGAAAGGACGCGGCCGACCAGGCGCGAAAAATGCGCCGCCGCGCAGTCGGTGCGCCTCGCGGTCCTCCTCGGTTCGGACCTCCCGCCTCGCTTGTCGAGCCCGGGCGTGCCGGGCACAATGGCAATCGAGAGCCCATGAAAGCACCGGAAGATCGACTGGAGGACCTGGACGGCGCGCTCCGGCGCGCGCTCGCGACGCTCGCCACGCATCCGTGGAAAAACCGCGTGGACGACGTCGCCCGCGCCGTCGCCGCGACCGATGTCGGGCTGCGCGTCATCATCGCCGCGCAGCTCACGGCGAACCTGTGGCATTCACGCCAGTACGACGAGGACGAGGCGTATCGAGAGGTTCAGGATACCTACGAAGGCGCGGTGTCCTCTGCGGCGAGCGTGGCGCGGGAGCTACTCGCGTACGAGGAGGTCGAGGGGTACATGCTCGCCCATCCCGCGAGCCGGGAGGTGCAGGAGCTGCTCTCGTACAAGGAGGCGACGGATCGAATGCGCGCGAGCGTGATGAGGCAATGCCGCACCACGCGGTGATCGGCTCGGCGTCAGCCCTCGGCCCGATCGTTGCAATGGGTCCGCGGGACGGCGAGGATATCTCCAGACCGCTCCCGTGTGGTATCACGCAATACCACCCGTATGCAGTGAGCGCACGTACATCGTCTCGGCGTTCATCGGGCGCGAACGCTGCCCGGGACCCCTCAGCGCACGCACATGACCCGACGTTCCCCATTCATATGTACAGCACGAGCGGCCTCTCCGCACCCCGATTGACGGAGGATTGAAGCAGCGCCCGGATTGGCGGTATCATCGCCCCGGGGGAGGGCTCGTGCAAGCGCGTCGCTTCTGCGGCGCACGGGCCGAGGGAGAAATACCATGGAAGAGCAAGCACTGAACGCCGAGGCGCTTCGTTCCGAGGTGGCGGCGCTGCGGGCGCGTCTGCATGAGGCCGAGATGCGCGGCAGCATGCTCCGGGACCTCATCGACTGCGTGCCCGGGGCGGTCTGGGAAAGCTGGTTCGTCGAGGATCCGAGCCGCGGGCGCGTCGGTTATGTGAGCCGGCAGATCCGCGACATCACCGGCTACACACAGGAAGAGTGGCTCGCGCAGCCGAACCTCTGGTCCGACCTCGCGCACCCGGAGGACAGGGACTACGTGCGCGCCGGCAACCAGATCCTCGAACAAAACGGCCGCTCGGTCCTTCGATTCCGCTGGGTCCGCCGCGACGGCGGGGTCCTCTGGATCGAAGCCCAGACAGTGTGCGTGCGCGAGGACGACGGACGCATGGTGGGGCTGCGCGGGATCATCCTGGACGTCACGGCCGCCGTACGCGCGGACCAGGAGCGTGCCGACGCCCTCCTTCAACAGGAGGCGCTCCGCGCGAAAGAGGCGACGCTCCTCGAGCTCTCCACGCCGCTCATCCCCGTGAGTGAAACGGTGATGGTCATGCCGCTCGTCGGGGACATCGATCCGGCGCGCGCGCAGCGGGCGATCACCGTACTCCTCGACGGCATGGCGCGGAGCGGGGCGAGCGTGGCGATCCTCGATATCACGGGCGTCCCGCAGGTCGACGCCGAGGTCGCCGACGCGCTCGTGCGCGCCGCGCGTTCGGTCGCGCTGCTCGGGGCCGAGCCGATGCTCACGGGCATCCGTCCCGAGGTGGCGCAGACGCTCGTCTCGATGGGGATCGACCTCTCTGGAATCGGGACGCACAGCACCCTGCAAACGGGCATCGCCCGGGCGATGCGTCGTGCCCGCACGCGGTGAACAAAACGTTCCTTTACGGAAGCTCGGACGAACCTCGACGCGAAAACGCTCCTGTTGCGATCTCCGCTGGCGAGAGAAGCGAATATGTGCTGATGTACAGTGTTTCGAGGTGCATCATGGAAAAGCCGCATACGCTCGACAAGGTGCAGTGGGGGTTTCTCGTGGCGCATGCCTGGACGGAGGCATCGTTCCGCAAACAGCTCGAGCAGGATCCGGCAGGCGCGATCAAGCTCTTCGCAAAAGAGCAGTTTGGCCTGGAGATCGAGCACGACCTCGCGCTGCCGATGGACTTGCCACTGCCGCCGGCGGATCTCGACATTGAGGCGCTCACGCTGGGAATGGGGCCCGGGCCAGCGCCCGGGACGGCGACCGGCAGCGCGACGGGGACGGGGACCGCGACCGCGGGGGACATGCATACGAGCGTGAAGGGCAACTGAACCAAGGCGGCCGCCGACCGACCGCACATGCGCACGCGCCCACGTTTCAAGCATTCCTATCGCATCGAGATCCTCGAGGGCGAAGGCGTCTACCTCCTCTGGGAGGGCGGCAGCCACGTGCTCCACGGCCGAACCTATCAGGTGCTGGCTCCTCTCCTGAGCGGGACGCTCACCGAACAGGAGATCTGCGAGCGCCTGGAGCCGCACGCCTCGCCCGCCGAGGTTTTTTATGCCATCACCATGCTCCGCAAAGGCGGGTTCGTCACGAACGACGAGGCGGAGATGCCTCGCGCGGAGGCCGCCTTTTGGGAGGCGCTCGGCGTCACGCCCGCGCAGGCCCAGGAGCGCCTGCGCCGGGCACGCGCCGTCCTCGTCCCCATGGGTGACGTCGATACGAGCGCGCTCACCGAGGCCCTCGCCGAGCTCTCCCTGCAAACGGGCCCCGACGGGGATCTGCACATCGTCATCGTCGACGATTACCTGCGCCCCGAGCTCGACGCCTGGAATCGGGCCCAGCTCGAACGTGGAACGCCCTGGCTCCTCGCTCGACCGGCCGGCAGCGATGGATGGCTCGGGCCGCTTTTCATTCCGGGCAAGACGGGATGCTGGCGCTGCCTCGCGCATCGCCTCGAGGGGCATCGCCGGGTCGAGCGATATCTGGAGCGCCGCACGGCCAAACCCGTTCATCCGCCGGCCCTCGCCGCGCTCCCCTCCACGCGCCGCGCCTTCGCCTCGACAATGGCCACCGCCGTCGCGCGCTGGGCCGCTCTGGGCGGGATTCCGGCCCTCGAGGGGCGCGTCGTCACGCTCGACACGACCACATTCGAGAGCCGCACGCATATCCTCGTGCGGCGCCCGCAGTGCCCGGCGTGTGGGGATCGTAAAATTGTTTCGCTGGGACAAACATCCCCTGTCGTCCTCGAACCCACGCCCCGCGCGTTCTCGGCCGACGGCGGATTCCGGCAAGCGACGCCCGAGGACACCTACGAGCGGCTCGCGCATCACCTGAGCCCCGTGACGGGCATCGTGAGCCGCCTGCAATGCACCGTGCGCCCCGAGGACGACCCTCGGCTCGTCTTCTCGTATTCGACCGACCATAACTTCGCCCAGATGGCACATGACCTCTCGTCGCTCCGCAGCAGCCTGCGCAGCTATTCCGGGGGCAAAGGCCGGACAGACATCCAGGCGAAGACCGGCGCGATCTGCGAATCGATCGAGCGATACGCAGGCGTCTTCCAAGGCGACGAGGCGCGCGTCCGCGCGGAAAAGGCGGACCTCGGCGAGGAGGCCATCGACCCGGTCGTCTTGATGGGGTACAGCGCGCGTCAATATGCCGAGCGCGCGCGGTGGAATCGACACGGCGAGGTGTGCACGTGGGTCCCCGAGCCTTTCGATCCCGCGCAGGCGATCGAATGGAGCCCGGTATGGTCCTTGACTGAGAAGCGGCGGCGCTTCGTGCCCACGGGATACTGTTATTACTTCTATCCACTCCGCGAGAGCCGCCTGTTCACGCGGGCGGATTCGAATGGAAGCGCCGCTGGCAACACGCGCACCGAGGCCGTACTGCAGGGGTTTTTGGAGCTCGTGGAGCGCGACGCGGTCGCGCTCTGGTGGTACAACCGCCTGCGCGTGCCGGGGGTGGACCTCGGGAGCTTCGAGGAGCCTTATCTGCTCGACACCGCCCTGCACTGGCGCGCCCGAGGGCGCGAGCTCTGGGCCCTCGACCTGACGAGTGACCTCGGTATTCCCACGTTCGCGGCGATTTCACGACGGCTCGATGGGCCATTTCCAGCCATCATGTTTGGCTTCGGCGCGCACCTCGACGCGCGGCTGGCCTTGCTCCGTGCAGTCACCGAGCACAACCAGCTCATTCCGTTTGCCTTCACGGGCGACGCGGGCAAACCCTCGCCGGGCGGGCTCATCGTCGATTGGTTGCGACAGGCCACCCTGGACTCCGAGCCTTATTTGCAACCGAGCGCCGCTCCTCCTCGCACACCGCGTGATTTCGCGCTGCCCGTCGGCGAGGACCTCCGGGAGGCCGTGGAGTTTTGCGTGGAACGCGCCCGCGACCACGGGCTCGAAACCCTGGTGCTCGATCAAACCCGGCCCGACACAGGCCTCGTGGTGGTCAAAGTGATCGTGCCGGGGCTCCGCCATTTCTGGGCCCGCTTCGGCCCGGGCCGACTTTACGACGTGCCCGTCTCCATGGGCCGGCTCGAAGCGCCTCTGCCCGAGGAATCCATGAATCCCCACCCGATGTTCATCTAGTACGTGCCGCGGAGGTGACGTTGCCATGATGGAACCCTGGCGCAGACGGCTCGGCCTCCGCTTCCGCGAGGGGGTCAACTGGAGCCGAGACGAGGGCGGCGCCGCTCGGTTGACCTCGCCCTCGTTTCCCCCGATCCCGCTCGGGGCGCTGCCGCAGGCATTGCTCGCCGCGTTCGAGCGCCTCGGCGCCGAGGACCCCACGATCGAGGCGCTGGCCGAAGGTATCGCCGCAGAGGACGGCCCCCTCGTGGTGGCGACGTTGCTCCACCACCTCCGCCGCCTGGAGCAGCTCGCGCTGCTCGCTTATGCCGTGCGTGACGGAAATACCACGATCGCGGTGCTGCAACCGATCTCGCCCTGGTTTTCGCTGGGCAGCGGGGCCATCACCTCCGAGCGCCGTTACGTGCTCTCCCGCTTCGCATATCAGCGTCGCGTCGGGGAAGGCCTCGTGCTGGAATCGCCCCGCTGTCATGCGCTCCTGCGCATCGAAGACGCCCGGACCGCCGCCCTTTGCTTCGCGCTCGCCCGCCCGACCGCGCCCGCGGCACTCGCCGTGCCCGGAGCGAGTTCCGAGGCCATGACCACCCTCGTCGGCCTGCTGATCGCAGCCGGATTCGTGATCCCGGCCGAGGATGCGGGGGGCACCGAGGAAGAGCAGGCATTCGAGCTCGCGAGCTGGTCCTTCCACGACCTACTTTTCCACGCGCGCAGCCGCCCCGGCCGCCATTTGGGGCCTTGCGGCAAGACGTATCCCTTTCGTGATCGCGTCCCGCCGCCGCCCGCCCTGCGGCCGCCTCGCACCACCGCCGATCCTCCGATTGCGCTTTACCGCCCGGACCTCGACGCGCTCCGCACGAGCGACCGCCCCTTCACGGCCGTGCTCGAGGGCAGGCGCAGCGTGTACGCGCAGGGGCGCGAGCCCATTTCGATCGAGCAGCTCGGCGAGCTCCTCTATCGGTCGGCGCGGGTCTGCGCGCATGTCGCCGCGACGCCCGAATGCGCCTACGACTTCACCTTGCGCCCCTCCCCCTCCGGCGGCGCCTGCCACGACCTCGAGATCTACCTCGCCGTCGATCGCTGCCGTGGCCTTTCCGCGGGCCTCTACCATTACGACCCCGACGCGCACACCCTCTCCCGCATCCAGGGCCGCACGCCCGAGGTCACGGCCCTGCTCACGGGCGCCGCGTTCGCGACCTGCCGCACCGAATTGCCGCAGGTGCTCCTCTGCCTCGCCAGCCGATTCCAGCGCGTGTCCTGGAGCTACGAGGGCATTTCTTATTCGGTCACCCTCAAGAACGCGGGCGTGCTTTACCAGACGTTTTACCTGGTCGCGACCGCGATGGACCTCGCCTGCAGCGGCGTCGGTCGGGGAGATTCGGACCTCTTCTGCAAGGCCGCCGGCACCAATTATTACGCGGAGACGACCGTGGGCGAGCTGGTGCTCGGCAGCCGCCCCGAGGGAGACGAGGCATGACCCGCGATCGTGTCGACATCGAGGGCAGCGCCCGGCCGCCCCTGTTCGGTGCTGTCCTTCAGGGCGACGTCGCCCCCGACGAAATCGTGACCGCCGTGCTTTGGCTCCGCACCCCGGAAGGCTCTCCGCCACTCGTGGAGACAGCCTGGAACGTGGTCCGGACGCGGGAGCCCTGGTCGCACGAGCGTTATGCGGCCACCTATGCAGCGAACGCGGAGGACCTCGCGCGGGTCGATGCGTTTGCCCGTGCGCATGATCTTTCGGTGGTCGACATCCATCACGCTGCGCGGTCGGTGACGCTCCGCGCAGCCGCGAGAGCTTTCGAGGCGGCATTCGGCGTGAAGCTGAAACGTCATGCCTACAAGGGGGAAGTCGACATCACCCACGACGCGCCCCTCTCCGTCCCGGCGAACCTCGAAGGCGTGATCCTCTGGGTTTTCCTGCCCCGCCACGCGCCCGTCGTGGACGCCATCCCGCCGCCTCGAAGGCGCGTCGAGGTCGCTCCCGCTCCCCCTGCCGACGCTCCTGACAAACCCTGGCGATTTCACCCGCCGCCCCGCTTCGCGAAAGCTTACGATTTCCCGGACGAGCTCACGGGGGAAGGCGTCTGCCTCGGTGTGCTCGCGCTTTATGGCGGCATCTCCCCGGACGACATGCAGGTCTTTTTCGAAGGCCTGGGCATGCGCGTGCCGGACATCGTCACCGTGGGGCCCAACCGCTGGGCGACCGGGCACGACGCCTGGGCCAATTACGAGGTCAGCATGGACGCGCAGATCGCCTTCTCCTGCGCGCCCGGCGTCCGGCCCGTGGTTTATTTCTCGGACGCGCGCGGAAACGACGACACCACGAGCTACACCTATTTCCAGCTCTTCAACACCGCGCTCTTCGATACGGTGAACCGGCCCTCCGTGCTCACGCTCAGCGCGGGGCTCCCCGAGGATCTACCCGGCGTGTGGACCCGGGCCGAAGCCACACGCATCAACGAACTGTTCGTCATCGCCGCCATCCTGGGAATCACGGTTTGCCTTCCTTCGGGCGACTCCGGATCCATTTTCCCCATGGCGCAGGGCATGTTTTCGGCCCCCTCGCTGGTCTATTTCCCCGGCTCCAGCCCCTGGGTCCTTTGCTGCGGCGGCACAACACTGATCCTCGACGAGCAGGGCGCCCGGAAGGACGAGGTGGTGTGGAATCGCCTCGCCGACACCATGTTCCTCGCTTACGGCAATGCCGGCAGGATCGCCAACCTCGGCAGCAGCAGCGGCGGCGTGAGCCGTTATTTCGAGTGCCCCGAATGGCAGGCACACGCCGCCGTCCCCGCCCGGACCTTTGCCACGTTCCGCGACTGGGTCTTCACCGAGCCCGCGAGCACGTTCGCCGGCCGCGGCTGCCCCGACGTCGCAGCCCACGCCGACTTCTTCGAAGGATATCGCATCTTCGTGGACGGCGCGTATCGCTACGGCGGCGGCACGAGCGCGTCCACGCCCCTCCTCGCGGCGCTCGTCGCCCGCCTCTGCCAGGGCGTGGGGAGACGCCTCGGGTTCCTCAATCCGCTGCTCTATCGATTGCAACTCGAAGAAGGGGCGAACGTCTTCCGCCCCATCGTCGCCGGCAACAACGGCGGGTATGCCGCGTCGCCGGAAGCGGGCTGGAACGCCTGCA
The DNA here is from genome assembly GCF_028435365.1 of Polyangium jinanense. Next base: position 232,719 of record NZ_JAGTJJ010000005.1, read on the forward strand.
CCGGGCTCGGCGCCCCCCGCGGGCGAGCGCTGCTCGAAGCGCTCCGCAAAGTTTACGGCGTCTAGGGAATCGCCCCCGCACGGGCGCTTACCTCGGCGCCTGCGGGGTTCGTCCCAGCAAACTCCATCGTGCCGTCGTCGACCTCTCCGAATCGCAACGCCGCAATGTCCAGCAAGTAATTCTGGTTGACCTTCCACGGCTTCTTGGAGCCCTGCCTCGGAAACGCGTGGACCGAGCGCTGCACATAACCCGACGAGAAGTCGAGTAGCGGCAAGTCCTCCACGTCCGAATCCTTGCGGCGCGGCGTGCACCGGCGCGCGCCGATCGCATCCATGTGATTCAGCAAGCGGCAAACGTATTCGGAGACGAGGTCGGCCTTCAGCGTCCACGACGCATTCGTGTACCCGAACGCGCATGCCAGGTTCGGCACGTCGCTGAACATCACGCCCTTGTAACTGAGGAGCTTCGACGGCTCCACGCGGCGACCGTCCACCACGACCTCCACGCCGCCGAGGAAGAGGAGCCGGAGCCCCGTCGCCATGACCACGAGATCCGCTTCGAGCTCCTGCCCGGACGCGAGCCGGATCCCCTTTTCGGTGAACGTCTCGATATGATCGGTGACGACCGACGCCCTGCCCGCCTTCACGGCCTTGAAGAGATCCCCGTCCGGCACGACGCAAAGGCGCTGATCCCACGGATTGTATCGAGGCGTGAAATGTTTGTCGACGTCATAGTCGGGCCCGAGTTTTTTTCGCACGAGGTCGACGATTTGCTTTTTCACGCTCGCCGGCCTCCGCCGCGCGAGCTGATAAAAGAACATGCCCAGGAGCACGTTTTTCCAGCGCGTGACCTCGTAGGCGACGTGCGTAGGGACCCGCTGCTGAAGCCAGCGCGCGATCGCGTCCTGGGACGGGAGCGACACCACGTACGTCGGCGAGCGCTGGAGCATCACCACGTGCGCGGCCTCCTTCGCGAGCTCCGGCACGAGCGTGACGGCCGTCGCGCCGCTGCCGATCACGACCACGCGTTTCCCGCGATATTCCACGTCCTCCGTCCAGAATTGCGGGTGCACGACGCGGCCCTTGAAGCGCTCGATGCCCGCGAATTCAGGGGCATGGCCCTTCTCGTAATCGTAATAGCCGCTGCACATGAGAAGAAAATTGCACGTGAAGCGGACGATCTCCTTCGACGGGCCGCGCTCGACCTCCACCGTCCACGCCGCGCGCTCGCTCGACCACGTGGCGCGCTTCACCCGGCAGCCGAACCGGATCTTCGATTCGAGCGCGAGCTCCTCGGCCGTCTCGCGGATGTACGCGAGGATCGACGGCCCATCCGCGATGGCCTTCCGCTCCTTCCACGGCTTGAACGAATAGCCGAGCGTGTACATGTCGGAGTCGGACCGGATGCCCGGATAACGGAAAAGGTCCCAGGTCCCGCCGATGGCCTCGCGCCCCTCGAGGATCGCGAAGGTCTTGCCGGGGCATCGGGTCGTGAGGTGGTGGGCCGCCCCGATCCCCGATAACCCTGCCCCCACGATGATCACGTCGAAATGTTCGGACATCTCTCACACCTGCTCGTCACGACCCGCGGATGGCCCCACGATAGCAGGATGCGGACGCGCTGGCGAGCCGGCGCGCGCAGATCCTCCTCGTCCTCCACCACGGGCACGCGGCCGCGGCTATCGACGACCATCGGCGCCTCCCAGGGGCAGGCGGAAGCAAAATAGGCTGCCGCGGCCCTCCTCGCTCCCGAACCACATCGCGCCACCGTGCGCCTCGACGATCGCACGCGCGATGAAAAGCCCCACACCCATCCCACCGGAATCGTGCGGCGTTCCGGTGTGCGCGCGATAGAATCGCTCGAAGATACGCCCCTGCCTCGCGCGCGGAATGCCGACGCCGCGATCCCGGACGCACACGCGAGCCTCTCGACCTTCCACGCTCACCTCGACCTCGACCTCGCTTCCCGGAGGGGAATAACGAAATGCATTGTCGAGCACGGTGTAGACCACGGATTCGAGGCGCTGACGGTCTGCCGGGAGGCTCACCTCCCCCTCGATGCGCAGCCGGATCGCGTGGGACCTTCCGGCTGCGAAACGACCCGTGACTTCGCGCACGAGCGCGGGCAAATCCACGAGCTCCTGCACGAGATCGAGCTTGCCCGTCTGGAGCTGCGAGATGTCGAGCAGGTCCTGGACGATCTTGTCGATACGGTTCGCCCCTCGATTGATGGCCTCGAGCGCGCTGCGCGATCGCGGCGTCAGATCGGCCGGCGCGCGGCGAAGGAGGAGCTCTGCGTGACCCTTCATCACGGCGACCGGCGTCTCGAGCTCGTGGGCGGCGACCCGGACAAACTCCTCTTTGAGCCGCTCGAGCTGGATGTACTGGGTCACGTCGCGTCCGATCCAGACCGCGCCGCGGACGTCGCCTTTCCGATCGAGAATGGGCGCCGCGCTCCGTTCGATGTACGCGGTGCCTGCCGTGCCGGGCAGGCGCGCGATGATCCGCTCCCCCCGGACGGTCTCGCCCTCGAGCGCACGGAGGAGCGGCATTTCCTCGCGCTTGATCCGCCGCCCGTCGAGATGGCGAATCTGCATGGAATCGATGAGGGTCCCGGGATCCCGCGGCACGTCGATCCCCCGCTCGATGCCGAACAGGCGCAAGGCCGCCTGATTCGCCAGGGTGACCCACGCGACGGCGTCGATGACGAGGACAGCATCGACCATGATATCGGCCAACGTTTCGAGCTCGGCCGCGCGCCTCTCGGCGGTGTCGGTGCAGGCGAGGAGCCTCGCCTCGCTCTCCTGAAAGGCCTGCTCGGCTTGGTGAAGACGCTCCATGATCTCCCGAGAGGTCAGTGTCGCGGGAGGAGGCGCCGTGCCATCGAGTCCTTTGGGTGTCGGTCGCCGCGTGTGGATCTTGCCGGTCGCGGGCATACCTCGAAGCTGGGTCCCGGCGACGCTGACCGCAACGCAGAGCGAGTCAGGGGTGAACGTCGAGCCATGCTCCCACGGCGCAACCGACGAGAGCGGTCGCAATGCTGATGGCCGCGAGCTCGAGCCCGCTCTCCGAGCGCCGTGCCAGACCGCCGCGGGAGGCCGCCTGGTCGGCGCTCTCCCGCGCGTCTGCGGAAGCTCAGCCCTTCCAGTGCGGGGGAATCGTCTTCTCGTAATAGGGCAATGCCTCGATGCGCTTCATCCAGGCGGTGATGCGGGCAGGCCAGCGGTCGCCGAGGCCGTGCGCGGGCAGCCGGTCGTCGACGCGACGGATGGCCCGGATGTGCGGGTAGGCCGCGAAATCGGCGAGCGAGAGCTCCCCTGCGAGCCAATCCCCCGTGAGCCCCGCGTCCCATCGCGCGAGCTCTTCGAGGACCGCCGCCTGCGCCTCGGCGATCTTGGTCGCGTCTCGTGCCTCTTCCTTGGTGTACAAAGTTTCCTGGAACAGACGGCGCTGCACCGGGGCGATGTAGCCGTCGGCCTCGGCGGCGAGCTGGCGAGCCTTCGCGCGCGCGGTCACGTCTCGCGGCCAGAGCGGGGAATCGGGGAATCGTTCTTCGAGGTACTCGACGATCGCGTTCGATTCGGCGATCACGAGGCCGTCATGCACGAGGACGGGCACCTTGCCGCGCGGGTTGATCGCGAGATATTCAGGGGAACGCGTCTCGCCGCGGTCGAACGTAAGCAGCTTCCACTCGTAGTCGAGCTTCTTGTGCTCGAGCGCGAGCCATACCTTCCAGGCGTACGGCGATCCGGAGCCGTAGTAAAACGTGAGCGACATCGAAGCGAGCCTCCTTCAGCCGAACGCGGCCGGGCCCGGAGTAAAACCACTCCAAAGGGCGAGGTCAACCGCCCGGGAACGATCTGCTTGTGCTCCGCGCCGTCTGAACATATGATCAGCTCATGATCCCGCTCCGCACGATCGCGCTCGACGAGACGCACCACGTGCAGGTCGGCGCCCTGCCGAAGGCCCTGGTCCCGGACGCGGCCGGCTTCGAGGCGCTCTGGGCGCTGCACCCCGACGTGTTCCACGAGATCAAGATGCACGGCCGCCTCGTGCGCACGCCGCGATGGCAACAGGCGTACGGCGCGGATTACCGCTACACGGGCAACACGAATCGCGCGCTGCCGCTGACGCCGCAGATGGACGTCTGGCTCGGCTGGGCGCGCGAAACCTTCGAGCCGCGGCTGAACGGCCTGCTCTTCAACTGGTACGACGGCGCGGAGGGGCATTACATCGGCAAACACCGCGACAGCGACATCAACCGCGTCGAAAGCTCGCCGATCGTCACGTTCTCGTTCGGCGAGGAGCGGGTGTTCCGCATGCGGCCGTGGCGAGGAAAAGGGTTCGTCGACGTACCCGCAGTGCATGCGGGGGTCATCGTGATTCCGTGGGACACGAATCGAACCTGGACCCACGAAGTTCCGGCACCGAAGGGCTCGCGCGGGCGAAGGATTTCCGTGACGATCCGGGCGTTTCACGGCTGATTCCGCGCCGCGTGGTATTCCCGCGCGATCGTCGCGGCAGCTTCCCGCGTGCGCTCGGATGCTTGCTCGGCGGCGCGCGCTTTTTCGAAGGCGCGCGTGGCCTCCTCTTGCGCAGCCGCGAGCGCGTCGTGCGCGCGTGCCTCGGCCTCCCGGGCGCGCTTGGCCTCCTCTTCTGCGCGCACGGCCTCCCGCGACGCGCGGTCCGATTTCGCCAGAGCCTCGGCCACGGCCCGCTCGGATGCCTCGGCGGAAGCGCGCAACGCTCGGGCCTCCTCGGCGCGGCGGGCCGACTCCGCTTCGGACGCTGCCAGCCGATCGCGCAAGGCTTCAAGCCGGCGGCGGCGTTTCTCCTCCGCCTTCCGCTCCTCCTCCGCGCGCCGGGCGCGTTCTTTCTCCTCCGCGGTGGCCTTCGCCAGGCGCTCCTTCAGCAATCGCGCCTGCTCGGCCTCGCGCCTCTGCAATGGCGTGGGCCCCATCTTTTTCGAAGCCTCTTCCTTCGGCGGCTCCCCCTTCGGCGCCGGCGCAGGCCGGCGCGGCATAGAGGCTTCGAGCCCCGCGAGGACCTCGAACCCAGGCGGATCCACCTCGCGCACGAGCCGCCCCCGGTCGAGCAAAACACGGCCGTCGGGCCGATGCGCGAGTGCGCGCAGGGTCTCTGCGATACGACCGATCTGCGCCTCGCTCACGCCGAGCCCGGCCGCCGACAGCGCCTCCCGAGCCGCGCGCAAAAGCTCACCGAGCGCCCGCTCCTCGTCCTTCAGCGCAGCCCGAAATGGCTCGGTCCGTCCGCCCGTGAGTGCTCCGATCTGCGCCGCCCGCGCCCGATCCCCCGCGTCGAGTAGCGCCTCGAATTTCGCACGCCGCCCGCGAAATACCTGATTCACCGCCCAGGCCGCCTGGTTTGGCTTGGGAAGGATCGCGACGGCCTTGGCCTCCTCCCGCCGCCCTTCGCTGCGCAGCCGCCGCGCGAGCGCGTCACGCGCCGCCGTGAATTCGCCGAGCGGGAGACCATAAAGGTGATCGACCTCCGCCTCGACGTCCGCTGCCGGAGAGACGGCCACCGCGGACCGACCTCAGGCCGCGCGACGGCTCGATCCGAGCGCCTGATCGAGATCGTCGGCGAGGGCCTCTGGGGTCGCATAAATCGCGGCCGCCCCCGCCTGTTCGAGCAAGTCGCGCTCGATTCCGCCGGTGAGCACGCACAAACAAGACAGATGGATCTGCTTCGCCGCGACGATGTCGTACACCGTATCGCCCACGACGAACGCCTCGGCCGGCCGCCCCAGCGCCGAGAGCGCCTCCGCGAAAATATCGGGCGCGGGTTTCGTCGTGGAGACGTCGTCCTTCGAGATGATGACGTCCACGTGCTTCGCCGCCGGGCCGAGCTTTGCGAGCAGCCGATCGAGCTCCTCGCGGCGCGCCGAGCTCGCCAGCGCGATGCGCACGCCTCGCTCGCGCAGCGCTTCGAGCAGCCGCGTCGCGCCGGGAAGAGCGCGCGCATGCTCGATGAGGCCCGTCTCGACGTATTCCTCCGCGTGAAAGGCGCTCGCCTGCTCGGCGACGTCGTCCGGGACCTCTCCCAGAATCGCGGGCACGAGCCTGTCTCCGCCCATTCCGATCGCGTGCAGGATCCGGTTCGCCTCGATTTCCCTCCCCAGCCGCTCGAAGGCCCGCCGCCAGGCGAGCACGTGCAGGAGGTTCGTATCGATCAGCGTCCCGTCCACGTCGAGCAATGCCGCTTGGTTCATGACGCTCCCCCTCGCCGGCAAATTCGAGGCCTGCCCGGCGGGGCTACAGCAGCATCGCGATGGGCAAGACGGCCGGCCTCTTGCCTCGCTCCCGGTGGGCAAACGCCGCTCGCACGCCGCGGCTCAGCGCATCTTCCAGCGCCGGCGCCAAGGTCCGCATCGGCGCCGACAGCCGCGCAAGCTCCTCCTCCGCGTTTTGCCGCGCCCTCGCGTGGAGCTCGCTCCCTTCGTCGAAATGCGCCACCCCGCGCGCCAGAAGGTCCGGCCCCCGCACGACCTCGCCCGTCTTGCGATCCGCGACCACGAGCACCAGCACCATTCCTTGCTCCGAAATCACTTCCCGCTCGCGCAAGACGAGCTCCGATACGTCGAGGCCTCCCCGTGCGTCGAGCCAAACGCGCCCGCTCGGCACCGGCGCGCCAAGACGCATCTGGCCGCTCTCGATCGACAGCACCTCGCCGTCCTCGATCACGAAAACGTCCGCCGCCGAGAGCCCCATCCGGATCGCCGTGCGCGCGTGCGCGAGCAGCATCCGGTATTCGCCGTGGATGGGCACGAAATGCCGCGGTCGCACGGCGTCGATCAGCATCTTCTGCTCCTCCATCTGCGCGTGCCCGCTCACGTGGATCGGATCAAAAGCCCTATCCACGACCACCGCGCCGCGCTTGGCGAGCCGATTCGCGATCTGACCGACCGCGATTTCATTGCCCGGGATCGCGCGTGACGAGAAGATCACGGTGTCGCCCGCCTCGACGCGCAAGTGCCGATGATCGCCGGTGGCCATGCGCGCGAGCGCGCTGTTCGGCTCGCCCTGCGCGCCCGAGGTGAGGACGATCAGCGCCTCGGGCGGCATTCCTGCGGCCTTGTCGACGTCGAGCAGCACGCCGTCGGGGATGTCGACGAGCCCCTGCGTTTCCGCGATCCGCACGTTCGTGCAGAGGCTGCGGCCGGCGAGCGTCACCCGGCGCCCGAGTTTGTCCGCGAGATCGAGGATGCTTTGCACCCGGTACACGTTGGAGGCGAAGAGCGCGACGACGATCCGTCCCCTCGCCTCGCCGAAGCGCCGCGCGAAGGCCTCGGCCACCGCGCTCTCGCTCACGGAAAAACCCTCCCGCTCGGCGTTCGTCGAGTCCGAGAGAAGCGCGGCCACACCCGCCTTGCCATACTCGGCGAACCGCGCGATATCCAGGCGCTCGCCGCCCACAGGCGTCAGGTCGATCTTGAAATCCCCCGTGTGCACGAGGATCCCTTCGCCGGTCTCGAGGGCGAAGCCCACCGCATCCGGAATCGAATGCGTGACGCGGATCGGCTCGACCCGGAAGGGCCCCGCCTGGAAACGTTCGCCCGGCCAAACCTCGGTCAGCGGAGCCGAGACTCCGAGCTCGACGAGTCGCTCCCTGAGGAGCCCGAGCGTGAAGCGGGTCCCGTAGACGGGCACCCGGAATTCGCGGAGCACCGAGGGCAGGCCGCCGATGTGGTCCTCGTGCCCGTGCGTGAGGAGCACGGCGTCGAGCCCGCCCGCCTCGCGCAGATAACGCAGATCGGGAATGGCCACCTCGACGCCCAGCACTTGATCGTTCGGAAAGAGCACCCCGCAATCGACGAGCACGCGGCGGCCATCCTCTTCGATGACCATCGCGTTCATCCCGACCTCCCCCAATCCGCCGAGCGGAATGATGCGAACCGCCATGCTCGAAAATCTAATCGGCCCCATCCCCCAGGGTCAGCGCCCTGTACCATTGCAGCGTGAGTGCACGGCACGATCGCTCGTTATACAGCCGAGACCGGTTCGTCTGCTTGCTGTTCCAAGTAACTTATGAAGCTCGGGCGTGTCCCTACGGAGCGTCCCGACGCGGAAATCAATGCCACACGGGCGGGCTCGGGATGCAATGAATCATTCCCGTCCCGGTCACGGTTACCTCATCCCGGACGAACCCGCGATCGCCCGGCTCCTTTAGGCCCATTCGTGAACCGTTTTCCCTCTCCCGTCGACGATCTGTGCGCGCGTTTCGTACAGGCTCAACTCGCGGGCGATCGGCGTGAAGCGTTGCGCCTCGTGATGGACGAGGGCGTCGGGCGCGGCGCGCCGGCCTCGGAGGTCACGTTGCGCGTCCTCCAGGCGGCGCAACGCAAGATCGGTGAGCTCTGGCAGGACAACCGGATCAGCGTCGCCGACGAGCACCTCGCCACCGCGATCGCGCAGGTCGTCCTCGCGCACCTCTACCTGCTCTCGCCCGCCTCGCCGCTCGTCGACAAGATCGTCCTCTTCGGCTGCGTCGAGGGCGAGCACCACGATTTCCCCGCCCGTCTCGCCGCCGACGCCCTCGACCTCGCGGGCTACGACGTGCGCTTCCTCGGCGCGGATGTCCCCACCGAATCCCTCGTGTCCATGATCCGCCGAGAGCGCCCCGACCTCGTCGCCCTCTCGGTCACCATGAGCTTCAATCTGCGCTCGCTGCGCATGACCGTGGCGCGGCTCCGGTCCGACTTCGGCGAGGCGCTGCCCATCCTCGTCGGCGGCGCCGCCTGCGACACGCTCGCGAATCCAGCGGAGGAGCTCGCCGCCGACGGGTTCGCCCGCGACGCCCACGATCTCGTCGGGATCGTGGGCCGACTGGTCTCCCGCCCAGCGCCCCAGGCGCTCGGAGGGACACCTTGACCGAACGAATGGCCGCGCGCTGGCTCTCCGAGAGCCGAGAGCTCGTGCTCGCGTGCGACGCGCAAGGGCTCATCCGGTGGGCCGACACGCGAGCGCGAAGCCTCCTCGGCGCGCAGCCCGGCACCGCGCTGACCACGCTCTCCGTCCCCGGCACGGAAGAAAAAACCCAGGCGCTGCTCACGCGCGCGGCCGTGAACGACATCCGCAACTGGGAGCTCTCGCTCCTCTGCAACGGCAAGCTCGCCACGGTGTCGTTCAGCGCACGCCCGGACGGCGAGGGCGGCACCGAGCTCTTCGGCTTCGTGTACCCCGAGGGCTACGGCGGCGCGATCGAGCAGCTCAGCCGCGCCCTCACCGAGATCGTCAACCTGAACCGCGAGATCGTCCGGCAAAAGCGCGAGATCGAGACCCAGCAGACCGAGCTCGACGAGTCGAACCGCGGCGTGGTCACACTCCACGCCGAGCTCGAAGACAAGGTCGACGCGCTCCGCCGCACCTCCGAGGTCCGCAGCCGCGTCCTCGCCAACGTGAGCCACGAGTTCCGCACCCCGCTGCACTCGATCCTGGGTTTGTCCCAGCTCCTGCTCGACGGCAGCGACGGCCCGCTCACGGACGAGCAGCAGAAGCAGATCCGCTTCATCCGCACCTCGGCCGAGGAGCTCTCGCAGCTCGTCAACGACGTCCTCGACCTCTCCAAGGCCGAATCCGGCAAGCTCACGCTGCGCGCGGAGGCCTTCACGGCCTCCAGCTTCTTCGCTGCCATGCGCGGCATGCTCCGGCCGCTTTTGCCCTCCCACCCCGGCGTCGATCTCCTCTTCGAGCTGCCCGAGGGCGACATCACGCTCGAAACCGATCAGGGCAAGGTCGCCCAGGTCATCCGCAACCTCGTCACGAACGCGCTCAAGTTCACCGAGCAGGGCCGCGTCGTGGCGAGCGCCGTGCGGCGCGGCGACGACGTGGTCTTCACCGTCGAGGACACGGGCATCGGCATCGCGCCCGAGCATTTCGACCGTATCTTCGAGGAGTTCGGACAGATCGACGGGCCGGTCCAGCGCAAGCACAAGGGCACCGGCCTCGGCCTCGCGCTCTCGCGGCGCCTTGGCGAGCTACTCGGCGGGACGCTCACGGTCGAGAGCGAGCTCGGCCTTGGCTCGACCTTCACCCTCACGATCCCCGCCACGCACCCCGAGGTGCGCGAGCTCGCGACGCTCGCCGCGCGCCCGCTCGATCCCTCCCGCGCGCCCGTGCTCATCGTCGAGGACGACCGCAAGACGATGTTCATCTACGAGAAGTTTCTCTCGCTCGCGGGCTTCCAGGTCGTACCGGCGCGCACCGTCGACGACGCGCGCAGGCTGCTCGGCACGTTCCGCCCCGCGGCGATCGTGCTCGACATCATGCTCGAAGGCGAGGCCACCTGGGACTTCCTGGCCGAGGTGAAGCAGAGCGCCGAGACGCGCGAGATCCCCGTCCTCGTCGTGACCGTCACCAACAAGGAGCAACGCGCGCGCGCGCTCGGCGCCGACGAGTTCTGGCTCAAGCCGGTCGATCAGGATCACCTGCTCCGCAAGCTGAAGAGCGTGACGCGCCCCGGCACGCCCACGCGGCTGCTCGTCATCGACGACGACGAGCGAGCCCGGTACCTCATCCGCAAGCTGCTCGAAAAGACGCCCTACGAGCTCGTCGAAGCGCGCACCGGGCCCGAGGGCGTTGAGCTCGCCCAGAAGCTCCGTCCCGAGGTCATCTTCCTCGACTTCCTGCTCAAGGACGTCACCGCGTTCGACGTCCTCGACGACCTCAAGGCCGACCCGCGCACGCGGGGCATCTCCGTCGTGATCGTCACGTCGCACGTGCTCGAGCCCTCCGATCGCGAGCGGCTCGTGGCCGAGACCGAGGCGATCCTCTCGAAGGACAGCCTTTCGCGCGAGCTCGCCATCCACCGCATTCGCGACGCCTTGCGGAAGGCAGGTGTCGGCACCTCATCGAGCACGGAGTGACGGGACGCATGCAAAGAAACAACGGCAAGCCGCAGGAGCATGTGGGCAAGATCCTCAACGTCAACGACAACGAGGTCGCCCGTTATCTGGGCACCACCATGCTCCGCAGGGCCGGCCTCGACGTCATCGAAGCGTCGAGCGGCATGGACGCGCTCGAGATGGTCCACCGCGAGCTGCCCGACGTGGTGGTGCTCGACGTCAAGCTGCCCGACATCGACGGCTTCGAGGTCTGCAGGCGCATCAAGGCGAACCCGCGTACGGCCGGCGTGAAGATCCTTCACACGTCAGCGACGTTCGTCTCGCTCGACAAGAAGGTGCAGGGGCTCGACATCGGGGCCGACGGATATTTGACGCAGCCCTTCGAGGCGACCGAGCTCGTGGCCACCGTGCGCTCGCTCCTCCGCCTCGCCCAGGCCGAGCGTGAGCTCCGCACGCGCGCCGATCGCCTGGCGGAGGCCGACCGCCGCAAGGACGAGTTCCTCGCCATGCTCGCGCACGAGCTGCGCAACCCGCTCGCCGCCATCACCGCCTCGCTGCCCATGCTCGAGCAACGTGACGCCGTGAACCAGGGCGAACGCCGCGCGCGCGAGGTGCTGCGCCGCCAGACCGTGCACCTCGCGCGGCTCGTCGACGATCTGCTCGACGTCTCGCGTGTCACGCAGGGCAAGATCGAGCTGCGTCTCGAGCCGGTGGATCTCAAGAGTTTGCTCGCGCGTGTCGTGCTCACGACGCGGGAGCGCGGCACGAACCAGCGCGGCCAGACGCTCGCGCTCGCGCTGCCGGACGCGCCCATCCAGGTCCGCGGCGACGTCACGCGGCTCGAACAGATCTTCACGAACCTGCTCGACAACGCGAGCAAGTACACCGACGTCGGCGGGCACATCCGCGTGAGCCTCGAACCGGCCTCCGTGGGCGGCGCCGCGTTCGCGCGGATACGCGTGCGCGACGACGGCATCGGCATCACGGCCGACGCGCTCCCCATGATCTTCGGCCTCTTCGCGCAGGCCAGCGTGACGCTCGCCCGCTCGCGCGGGGGCCTCGGGATCGGGCTCACGCTCGTGCGCACGCTGGTGGAGCTGCACGACGGCGAGGTGGAGGCGCGGAGCGACGGCATCGGCCGAGGCGCCGAGTTCGAGGTGCGCCTGCCGCTGCTCGATCTCGCGGAGACGGGCGAGCGTGCGTCGCTGCGCGGGATCACGGAGCTCCGACGGCGGCGCATCTGCATCGTGGAGGACAACGTCGACGCGCAGCAGGCGCTCGGCGATCTTTGCGAGATGTGGGGCCACGAGGTCCATGCCGCCTCGGACGGGATTGCCGGCGTCGGCAAAGTGCTCGAGCTCCTGCCGGACGTGACGCTCATCGACATCGGCCTGCCGGGCATCGACGGGTTCGAGGTGGTGCGGCGGCTGCGGGCGGATCCGCGCGGAAAAGGCCTCTGGCTCGTGGCGCTGACGGGATATGGCTCGCCCGAGCAACGGACGACGGCGCTTTCGGCCGGGTTCGACGTGCACCTCGTCAAACCGGTCGAGGTGCACAAGCTGCAGGAGTTGCTCGACGCGGGCCCGCCGCTCGCGCGGGCCTCGCGAATCTGATCATTCCCACTCGTAATTGAGGTCGAGGATCTTGCCCTCGGCATCCAGGCCGAAGGTCCATCGGAGCGACGTGTCTTTGCCGTAGATTGCGCGATAGACGCGCTTGCCTGGCTCTCCGGCTTTGTGGTCTTCGAGCAAGACGAGCTTGCGGAGGGGCGGCAGCAGGGCATTGCCCGGGGTCCCGAACGAGCGCAACACCGGCAAAAGCAACTCCTTCGTCAGCAGCGCAAAGACGGCGGGGTCGAGCGTGCCTTGCATCAAGCCCTCCACCACGCCTCGATGCGTGGCCGTCAGGGCGGGATCGGCGTCGGGGATGCCGGGCTCGGAGACCGCCGGCCAGGGCGGCATGTACAGGCTCGCGATGTTCGGCGCGAGGAGCGGGAGGAGCCGCTGTTCGTTTGTCAAGACGATCACCGAGAGCTCCTGGTCCGGAATCCGCAGCACGTCGGCGAGCGCACCGCCGCCGCTATGCCCAAAGGTCGCATGGCCGCGCAATCGACTCACCCCGAAGGCCACGCCAAACTCGCCCGCGCGACCGTCGTTCAGCTTGAATGCCGTGGCGGCGCTCGCCTGGGTCTCCCGGGTCAGGAGCGTGCCCTCGTCCATGGCGACGGCCCAGCGTGCGAGGTCCTTCACGCAGGAAAACATGCCCCCGGCGGCATAGGTGTGGACGGGATAGAGGAACCACAGGCGCTCGTGTTTGCCGTTCTCGAAGCGATAGATCGTGGCCCGGCGCGGGATGACGTCGGCCACGCGCACCGGGCCATCCTGCACCGCGTGCTCGAAACGCGTACAGGAAAAACCGAGCGGCTGGAAGATGCGGCGCTTCAAGAGCTCTTCGAATCGTTCCCCCGTGACTGTTTCGAGGACGTGCGTGAGCACCACGAAATCCGTGAGCGCGTATTCGCTGCGCTCGCCAGGCGTGTAGGCCAGCGGCCCCTTCTTGGCGGCCTCGTACCGCGCGGCCACCGAGGCGGCGGCATCATTCTGATCCTCGGGATCGTCCTTCAATCCCGACGCATGCGCAGCGAGATGCCGGACCGTGATCACCTTCCATGCCTCGGGCGCGTCGGGCAGATATTTCGAGATCGGATCATCGAGGCCGATCTTTCCCTCCTGCACGAGGAGCATCACCAGCGTGCCCGTGAACAACTTGGTCGCGGAGGCGATCTGGAACGCGGTCTCGGGCCCGACCTTCGCCTCGGACTCCAGGTCCGCGACGCCGTACGTGGTGATTCTCTCGACCTTGCCCTGACGAACGATGGCCACGGCCGCGCCGGGCACGTGGTTTTTCTCCATCACGGCGTGGATGTAAGCGTCCACGGGATCGGCGGACCCGCCGCTCCTGGTTTCCGCGGAGCGGGGCTGGTTTTGCGCGGTGCAGCCGAAAAGCAAGAAAGCAGCTAAGGCCATGTGGCCCCGAGGGATGGTACGCATGCGGCGCGGACGCTACCATGCGGCGCGAGAAGAAGGAGCCCCTCATGCATACGCGTAAGCTCGGTCCCCTCACGGTTTCTGCCCTCGGCCTCGGCTGCATGGGCATGAGCGATTTTTACGGCCCCCGCGACGAGGCCGAGTCGATTGCCACGCTCCACCGCGCGCTCGATCTCGGCGTCACCCTGCTCGACACCGCGGACATGTATGGCCCGTTCACGAATGAAGAGCTCGTCGGCCGCGCCATCGCGGGCCGGAGGAACGAGGTCGTGCTCGCGACGAAGTGCGGCATCGTGCGAGATCCGAACGACCCGACCGTGCGCGGCATCAACGGCACGCCCACGTACATCCGCAACGCGTGTGACGCGAGCCTCAGGCGCCTCCGCGTCGACGTGATCGATCTCTATCAGCTCCACCGCGTCGATCCGAAGACGCCCATCGAGGAGAGCGTGGGCGCGATGGCCGACCTCGTGAAGGCGGGCAAGGTGCGGGCGATCGGCCTGTCGGAGGCGAGCGCCGCGACGCTCCGGCGCGGGCACGCGGTCCATCCGCTGGCCTCGGTGCAAACGGAATATTCGCTCTGGACGCGGGATCCGGAGGACGACATCCTCGCTGTCTGCCGCGAGCTCGGCATCGGCTTCCTTGCCTACAGCCCCCTCGGCCGCGGCTTTCTCACCGGGCAAATCAAGCGGTTCGAGGACCTCGCGCCCGACGATTTCCGCCGCAGCTCGCCGCGCTTCCAGGGGGAAAACTTCCAGAAGAACCTCGACCTCGTGGCCAAGGTGGAGGCGATCGCCGCCGAGAAAGGTGTGAAAGCGTCGCAGCTCGCGCTCGCGTGGGTGCTCGCGCAGGGCGATTTCATCGTGCCCATTCCGGGCACGAAGCGCCGGAGCTACCTCGAAGAAAACGTCGCGGCCGATGCCATCAAGCTCTCGGCGGACGACCTCGCGCGCCTCGACGCGGTCATGCCCCGCGACGCCGCGGCCGGGGCGCGTTATCCCGAGATGAGCATGCGCCTCGTGAATGCGTGATCGGCGCGGGCGGCCCTCGCGCTCCCCGCGGAAAGCCTGCCCGCCCTGGTGCTCTGCAGCCCGTCCGCTATCCTCCCCGGCATGCTCTCCAGATTCGCGGCCAGCGGGGCCATCATCAAAAGCTATCTCGACGCGTTCAAAACATTCCCCGACGGTCCGCAAGCCGTCTTCGCGAAGTACGGGGTCGGACGGGTCGGGCCCGGCGGCGAGTTCGAGCTCCCGCCCGCCTGCCCGCTCGACAAGGTCATTGCGGCGATGAACGAGCTCTTCACGGTCATCGGTCCGCAGAGGGGTTTCGAGATGGGCGCCCAGGTCGTGAACCACGTCGCGGTCCCACCCGGGGTGATCGGCGACATCGTCACGGCGCTGCAGATCTTCGACGCAGGGTACCACCTCAATCACCTCGAAGACGGCGTGCCCATGTTCGACCCGCAGACGGGCACGATGCGGGACGGCATCGGCCATTACAAGTGCGTCTCCTCCTCCCGGCACCGGGCCGTCATGGAGGTGGACTCGCCCTACAACTGCGACCTGGACCGCGGTATCCTCCAGGCCTGGGCGCGTCGATTCGAACGCTTTGCCCTCGTCACGCACCTCGAGCCCACGGTTTGTCGAAAAACACGCGCGCCGCGTTGCCGTTACGAGGTGAGCTGGAAGTAAAACGCGGCGCCGGCACAGAAAGGAGCTTCCCTTTGCTTCGACCCATCTTTGGCGCGACTCTTTTCCTCCTCGGCGCGGCGGCGTTCAGCGCTTGCGCTTCGAACGATCCGAACGCCCCCCGACATCGCCGTCTCCAACTTCTAGGATCGCGACGTGCTCGTGCTCCTCAACGCCGGCCCCTGATCGCCCAGGAAATACCGCTCTGGAGCGTGCCGAGGGTGACGAGCCCCTGAAAGTCCGCGCCGAGGTCCACGAGCGTCTGCGCGATGGCCGGGCTCATCCCCGTGAGCACGACACTTGCCCCGAGCAATTTCGCGGCCCGCGCCGCATGAACGAGCGTGTGCGCGACGTGCGTGTCGACGATACGGATGCCCGTGACGTCCAGGATCGCCACGGTCGCCTGATGCCGCGTGATCCCGTCGAGCAATGCATCGAGGATCTGCTGCGCTCGCTGCTCGTTGATCGTGCCGACCAGAGGCATCGCGACGACATGGTCCGCGATGGGCAGGAGCGGCGTCGTCAGCTCGCGAATCGTCGCTTCCTGCGCGGCGATGATTTTCTCCTGCAAGGCGGCGCGTGCCTCCTCCGCCTCCTGCTCGCGCGACATGTCGATGGCCACCGTGCCCACGCCGAGGAGCTCGCCCTGCTCGTCGCGGATCGGAAACTTCACCGTCACGAAGGTTTTCCTCGACCCGTCGGGGATGGTCAGCGTGGCGGCGAAGTGCAGCCGCCCCTCCGTCATCGCGCGCCGATCCGCGGCATCCATCTTCGGCGCGTCCGCCGCCGCGAGCACGGACGTCCCGAGACGCCCCAAAAGCTCGGCCGTCGTGCGGCCCGCGAACTTTGCGTATTCCTCGTTCACCAGGACAAACCGACCCTCGAGATCCTTGACGAACATCAGGGCGGGCGTGTTGTCGAGGAATGCCCGCAGCACGGCCTGCTGCGCCAACAGATCCTGATCCACCCGCTTCGACTCGGTCCCGGAGGCCGCGGCCCCCTCCACCTCGGCGAGCCTGCGGCGTAGCCGCTCGACCTCCGCCCGTAGCTCGTCGCGCTCGGCCTCGATGCCGCTCGCCCTCTCGGCGCCCTCGTTCATGACATGTCCCCCGAGTCTTCGACCCTACCCGCTCTCCTGGGTACCGTAAAGCACGACGCACGTTCTGCACACGCAGGGACGACGGCGGAAACCCGTGAGACGACCAACCGATGAGCCGTCTGGATGGGGTGCGGATACTGTGGCGTCATCAGTGTGGGTACGTCGCAGCTTTCCATCCGAACCCTCGAGCCTCCTGCGGCCGGCAGTGGCGGCGGCGGCGTGGTCGTCCGGGCCCTGCCTTTCGTCGGGGACGACGCCGTCCTGGTGGCGGCCGTTCGCGCGGGCAACCGCGCGGCGATCGCAGCTCTTTACGATAGGTACGAGGCCCACGTCATGCGGACGCTCGTCCGCGTGCTCGGCGCCGATCGCGAGCTCGCCGATATGCATCACGACGTGTTCGTCCGCGCCCTCGGCTCGATCGACGAGCTGCGCGACCCGGGCGCGCTCCGCGCCTGGCTCACCTCGATCGCCATTTTCACCGCCCGGACCTGCATCTTGCGCCGCTCACGCCGATTCTGGCTCCGGCTCTTGCCGTGGTACGAAGTCCCCGAGGTGGAGGCGCCGCTGCCGAGCAGCGAGGTGACAGAAGCCCTTCGAGTGACGTACACGATCCTCGATGGTTTGCCCGTCGACGAGCGGATCCCCTTCGCGTTGCGTTTCGTCGGGGGGATGGAGCTCACGGAAATCGCGGAGGCGTGTGGCGTCTCGCTCGCGACCATCAAGCGGCGCCTCGCGCGCGCCGAGGCCCATTTCACCGAGCAGGCGCGGGAGCACCCGGCCCTCTCGGACTGGCTCGAAGGGAGTGCACGATGGGGAGCTCCGAAGAAGCGCTGATGCGGCTCGGCCGCAGGATCGCCGCGGAGCAGGACGAGATCCTCCGCCGCCGGGCGCCCGATCCCGAGGCGCGCGCTCGCCTTTTCACTGCGGACGCCGCGCGGCGGGATCGTTCTCCGCGACGAACCCGAAAACAGTTTGTCGGGGCGGCCTTCGGCGTGGCAGCAGCGGCGTGCCTGCTCTTCTTTTTCGTCGTCGGACAGCGCCCGCTCACGTTTCACGTCGGCGCGGGTGAAAACTCCTACGCGGGGAGGGCCGGTGCCTTCATCGCGACGCCGAGAGGGCGCAGGGTCCCCGTGGTCTTCTCGGATGGGACGAGCCTCCACATCCAGCCGGATTCGAGCGTCCGGATTGCCTCCGTGCATCGGGCGGGCGGGCGTGTCGTCCTCGAAAATGGCGCGCTCGAGGCCTCCGTCGTGCACCACGAGGGCACACGCTGGCTCGTCGACAGCGGCCCCTTCGAGATCCTCGTCACGGGCACGCGTTTTCATGTCGCCTGGGATCTCGCCGCCGAGCGGCTCACGTTGCACCTCGTCGAGGGCTCGGTCTCCGTCTCGGGCCCCATCCTCGGCGAAGGAATCGCCGTACGCGCCGGCGATACGCTGGAGGTAAACCGCAAGGAGGGTCGCTTCGTGATTCACCGGGACGACCCGGAGACACGCGAGACGCCGGACGTCCCCCAGAATGCGGCCGAGCCACAGCCCCTGCCCGAGGACCTGCCTGAAAAAGCCCCGGATCTGCCGTTGCCTGCGCCGAACGTCCCGCGCGCCGCGCCGCCGCGCAAAACCCCCCTTCCGCCCGCGCCGCCGGGCCCTTCGTGGCGTGATCTCGCGGCCTCGGGCAGATACAAGGACGCGCTCGAAGCAGCGGATCGCGAGGGGCTTGGTGCCATTTACGAGGCAGGGAGCGCGGCCGATCTCCGCGACCTCGGCGACGCCGCGCGCCTGACCGGTGACGTGACGCGCGCCGTGGAAGCCTTTTCCGCCCTGCGACGGCGCTTCCCGGCCGACGAGCAAGCCGCCGAGGCGGCCTTCCTCCTGGGAATCATCTCCTTCGACAAACAGGGCGCACACGCGGAGGCCGCGCGCTGGTTCTCGACGTACCTGCACGAGCGGCCGCGCGGGAGGCTCGCCCGGGAGGCCGCGGGGCGGCTCCTCGAAGCCCGCCTGCGTTCCGGCGACAAGGCGCTCGCCCGCGAGGCGGCGCGCGCTTATCTGCGTGATTTCCCCGGCGGACCTCACGCCGAGGCGGCTCGGGCGGCGGCGGGGGACGAATGAAGGCAGCCGCGCTTTGCGTGTTCCTCGCCGTGGCTTCCTTTCCTCTCGCCGCTGCGCACGCGAGCGGCGAGCCACGGATCGTCCTCGTCGCGCCCGCGAAAGACGCGGGCATCGCGGTGCGCATCCGGGCCGAGCTCGAGGCGCTCCATTTCGAGGTCCTCGACGTGGAAATGGAGGCGGGCCCGCCGGCGCGCGAGCCGCTGGAGGAAGCCGCGCGCAAGAGCGACGCGGTCGCGGCCGTGCGTATCGTTCCGTCGAGCGCCGGCGTCGAGGTGTGGATCGTCGATCGAATCACCGGAAAAACCGTGCTACGTGAGCTCGTCGCGGAAGACGAATCTCCTCACGGCGGCAGCGCCACGATGGCGCTCCGGGTGATGGAGCTGCTCCGCGCGAGCCTCATGGAACTCGACGCGCCGCGACCTCCGCCCGGCGAGGTGGCCCCGCCTGCGGTCATTCGCGAGATCCTCGCCCCTCGCCGCGCCGAGACGCCGCGCGCCGCCCCTGTCCCCGGCAGACGGCCTTTTCTCACGCTCGAGCTCGGGCCTTCCATGCTGCTGAGCCCGGGAGGCATCGGCCCCTCGGGGCTCCTCCATACGTCCCTCCACATCCAGCGGCCGAGCGAGCGAATCGGCCTCAGCACCTTCGTGTCGATCCCAGTTGTCCCGGCGAACCTCGCCGGTCCCGAAGGCGTCGCAACCGCGCGTTTTGGCCTGCTCGGCGTGGGCCTCAGGGGCTCGTTCGCGCCGCGCGGTGCCGCGTGGAACGCGAACGTGGGCGCCGGCCTCTCGGCGGTCGTGCTCCATTTCGAAGGTCGCCCCGAGCGCCCGTATGCGGGGGCGAGCGAGACGCTCTTCACCCTCGCGCCGTACCTTCGCGCGGGACTCGGCTATGCGGTGACGCCGCATCTTCGACTCCGAGCGGACGTGCTCACCGGCGTGACGGTCCAGCGGCCGGTCGTCGAATTCGTGGGGCGTGTCGCGGCGACCTGGGGTTTGCCCTTCGTCTCTCCCTCCCTCGGCGCCGAGCTCTCCTGGGATTGAAATAAAAATATCGGTCCCGTGAGCCGTGGCGACGGGCTCTGGAGACTGTTCGGGAGAGAGGTGCTCATGTCGCTACGAAATGGTTTGCGAAGTGGTGCTTTCGTCCTATCGATTGCCCTCGTCGGTCTCTTTTCCGCCGCATCCGGGCTCCTGCCTGGCTGCAACGTGATCGTCGCGGAGCCCATCCAGACGTCGAGCGACGTCGGGAATCCATGTGTGCCCTTCGTCGAGCTCGACGCCCGATTCCCCGGCACGAAGGTCACGGAGCGCAACATCGTGACGAACGATTTCCAGCAATGTGAGACGGGGATCTGCCTGATCAACAATTTCCAGGGCCGCACAAGCTGCCCGCTCGGACAACCCGAGCCGACCCCGTGCACAGGCCCCCTCGACGCGAGCTGCGGCCCGGACCAATCGTGCGTCGAGTCGGGCGTCGTCCCGGTCCCTTGTGATCCCCAGGCGGCGGACGGAGGCGCCTCGCAATGCGCGAACTACGGCGGTGCATGCAACGCGGAGCACGGCGCGTGCGAATGCACCGCGGACGAACATTGTCCCCAGGGCACGACGTGCGACGTGACCACGAAACAATGCAAGAAGTACGTCTGCCACGTGCCCGGGAGCTGCCAGAGCGAAGGCGCGAGCGAGCTCGACAACGAGGGCAAGAGCTGCTGCGTCCCCGGATCGGACGCGCCGGTCTCGAGCGCCGTCTGCGGCCAGTGCGGGTCACGCCCTCCCGAGCAAGCGGTGTATTGTTCCTGCCGCTGCGGCCCCGCGGAAGGCGCCCCGGACGAAGGAAACTATTGCGAGTGCCCGGACGATTTCGAGTGCAAGGAGCTCGTCCCCTATGTCGGGCTCGGCGATACGGCGGGGAAGTATTGCATCAAGAAGGGGACGGCGTCGGACGTCACGTGCGGGGCCGTGCACGGGTATTTCGACCCCGCCGCCTGCAAGGGCGTCGGTTTTCCCTGACGGACGACGGCCGGCGCTCCTCGCTTCGATCCTTCATCCCCGCCCGCCGCGGCCGCGCGGATGCGCACGATCGAAGGGCACGCCGTGCCGCCACGGCTCGCTCGGCACGTCGCCCTTGATCCGCGCGTGCTCC
This sequence comes from Polyangium jinanense, assembly GCF_028435365.1. The sequence continues at coordinate 253,669 of NZ_JAGTJJ010000005.1, forward strand.
GGCTCCGGCTCGCCTGGCCCCACGCGCACGTCCGAGGTCGCCGGGGCCATCACGGTCGCGTCGTTTCGATCTCCCGCCGACCTCGGCGCTTCATTCAAATCGGCGGGCGACCCGCCGGGGCCTTGCTCCGTGCCTTTTGGCCTGCCGGGCCCGCTCCGATCTTCCGCCATGATCTCGCCTCCTCGGAGCGAGCCTGGGGCCACGCGGGACGAAGCGCCATGGCGCGCGCTTCCTCGGGCCGCCCGTGCGGCCTCCTCATTGCTCGGGTTTGTCCTCGCGATCGCTGACGAGCCCCGTCGCCGGCCTGTCGCCCTCGTATCCGGTCTGCTGCACGTGCTCCTGTGCGAGACGCTCGCTCTCGACAGTCTCGATGTCCTGCCGGACACCCTGCTCCACGGGCCTTTCACCCTTCGGCTTGCTCGGTCCCTGATGCTGGTTTGCCATCGGATGCATCCTCCCGGCGTCGTTCTCGGGCCGCTCCGCGCCCACGGCAAGCGTCGAGCGACGGAAACACCCTTCACCGCGGCGCCCGCCGCGCCCCGCGGAGCCGCGGCAGGATGTTCGCGAGCCGCTGCCCGAGCGCCACCGCAGCCGGATCCCGGAACCGGACGTGAAAATGCGTCGCGTGGCCCCAGGCATGACGGATGATCGTGTCCCGCTTCGTGGGGCTCGGAAAAACCTCCTCGGGCGGCTGCTCGCCTTCGGGCAGGGTCGCGACGTACGCTTGCAAGAGGCGCTGCACCGACACGTCGATGAAGATCATCTCGACGTTGCCTCCCTCGATCAGCGCCCGCACGAGCGCCCACGTGCGCGCCGCGTCGAGGTTTTCCGCCGTGGCGCGCTGGTACCAGGTCGCCTGCGATTTGTAATAATACCCGATATCGGCATCGAGCCCCGATTGATGGCTGCGGTGGGGCTTGAGCCAGCCGCCCCGCTCGCGGGCGATGTCGCCGACGTAGAGCCGCGGCGAATCCGCAAAACATCGCCTCACCTCCCGCACCGCGCGCTCGATCGAACGAATGACGAGCTCCGTGCCCCAGCCATACCCACCGGCGCGCAGGATGCCCTCGGAGTCCTTGAGCTCCACGCCGCCGAACAGCGATCCCCGCGTGGGCGAACCCACCGACGCCGAGCCGAGCGCCTCGGGTTTTTCCTTGGCGAGGCGAAAGAGCTCCGTTACGGGCGGAGGGTCCACCACGCGCACCTCGATCGCGGGCTCCGGCATGCAACGCGCGGGCGCGGGCGGCGGCGGCGGCGGGCTCGCGGCCTGTGGCGTGTCGTTCGGCGTGGAGGCGAGCACGGACGCGACGCCCGGGAGTGCTCCCATCCGGCGCGCGGACGTCACCGGCGCGGCGGACGCCCCTTCGTTCGGGCTCGAACGCGCCCCGCGCTGCGCGGCGAAAACCGCGATCGACGCCGCAGCGACGATCACGATCGCGGAGCCAAGGGCGCGCGGGGGCACGGACCTCACGCCTTCATTCTACGACGAAAGCGCGGCGGGGCAGCCCACTTCGTGGCGCGGCCGATGTTGTGAGCTCCAAAGGACGTGGTCTACAGTATCGACCGAGTCGTTCTCCAGGGAGGTTCCATGACACGCGCGCTCGCCGTCACGTTGCTTTCGTGCTTTCTCGGGTTCGTCACCGGCTGCGGCGACACGGCCGATCCGGAGCCGGACGAGGGAAATCCCTTCGAGGGCACGTACAAGGTCACGAGCCACACGAAGGACGAGATGGGCTGCACGGGGCCCGGGACCGAGGTGACGGGCGGCGACACGTTCTTCCGCCTGACCGAGGAGAACCTGTTCGGCACGGCCGTCCTCGCCTACCGCACGTGCACCGACGCGACCACGTGCGAGGAGAGCACCAATCTCTTCGCGAGCTTCATCAACATGGGGAACGGCTGGGTCCGCCACATCGAGACCGCGTCGGGCACCAGCGAGACCTGCGCGCTCTCGTTGACCGAGGGCCCGCTCGTCGAGACCGAGACGGGCTTGCGCCTGGAGAGCCGCACCCACAGCGCCGACGTCATGCTGAACATGGGCGAGGAATGCGACACCGACCTCGTCGAACCCCGGCGCGACGAGCTCACCTGCACGGCGATCGAGATCCTGGTCGCGGACAAACTCTGAACCATGTCCTACAAAACGCTCCTCTACCGCGCCGAGGGCCGCGTCGCGCGGATCACGCTGAACCGCCCCGATCGTCGCAATGCCATCACCGACGAAATGCCCGGGGAAATCCGGGCGGCGGTCGAGCGGGCGAACGACGACGACGGCGTCCACGTCCTCGTGCTCGACGGCGCGGGCGCTTCGTTCTGCGCCGGCTACGACCTCACCCTCTTCGCGGAGGGTGAGGGTCGCACCATCGGCATCCAGAACATGCCCTGGGATCCCATGCTCGATTATCGCCTCATGAAGCGCTTCACGGACGACTTCATGAGCCTGTGGCGGAGCTACAAACCCACGATCTGCAAGGTGCACGGGCACGCGGTCGCCGGCGGCAGCGACATCGCGCTCTGCTGCGACCTCGTGGTGATGGCCGAGGATGCGTTGATCGGATACCCACCCGCCCGCGTATGGGGCTGTCCGACGACGGCGATGTGGGTGTATCGGCTCGGCGTCGAGGGCGCCAAACGTATGCTCCTCACCGGCGATCTCGTGAACGGCGTCGAGGCGAAGGCCATGGGGCTCGTGCTCGACGCGGTGCCGGCCGAGAGGCTCGACGCGCGCGTCGAGGCGCTCGCCGAGCGCATGAGCGGCGTGCCGCGCAATCAGCTCATGATGCAGAAGCTCTTGATCAACCAGGCCTACGAGAACATGGGCCTCGCCAATACGCAGATGATCGCCACGCTCTTCGACGGCATCACCCGGCATTCGCCGGAGGGGATGTGGTTCAAGAAGCTGAGCGAGGAGCAAGGCTGGAAGGCCGCGGTCACGTGGCGCGACAGCGGAAAACCGATCCCCTCGATCAAGGATCCCGACGAGGGGCAGGGCTAGTCAAGCGGCCGCAGCCTCGCGCGCGAGCCCCTCGCCGAGTCTGTCGAGCCCGATCTTCGTCCCGTGCTCGCGCCCTTCTGGCGCGTCGTGTCCATCGAGGAACGCGCCCTGCTCGGTGAACACGAGCCGCGTCCCTTTGCCTTCCGCCTTCAGCTCGATCGTCACCAGCGAGACCGAGATCCGCGTCTCGTCGCGGTGCATGTCGTACGTGTAAACGATGCGCTGGTTCGGAACGATATCCTGAAAACGCGTCTCATTCGTATAAACGGGTCCGCCTTTCGGCCCGCCTCGATACATCTCGCGGCCTCCGACGCGGAAATCGAACTCGTGCGTGCCGCCCTCGTGGCAGCTGAACCACTTCTGCTTCTCCTCCGTCCTCGAAAAGGCCGCGAATACGCGCGCCGGAGAGACCGGGTAAAACCGCTCGATGACGAAAGTGGTATGCGTGACGGATCGTTCGGTCATGGTTCATTCCTTCGGGTCAGGTTCGTCCGGGTGCTCGGCGAGGTATTCGCCGAGCCGATCGAAGCAGCGCTCCCAGCTCGCTCGCCTCTCGGCGATCCATCGCTCGGCCGTCCTGAGCGCCGTGGGCTCGAGCCGGCAGGTCCGCACCCGCCCGGCCTTCTCCGAGCGCACGAGGCCACTCGTCTCCAGCACCGAAAGGTGCTGCATCACCGCCGGCAGCGACATGGAAAGCGGCTCGGCGAGCTCACTCACCGAGGCCGGCCCACGGCTCAAACGCTCGATCATGACCCGACGGGTCGGATCCGCGAGCGCCTGGAACATACGATCGAGGGACGCGTTTTGGTTAAGCACGTGCCTAAGTATCGTCCTCGGCCCGGGATTGTCAAGAAATAGTTCGGCAAACTGTTAAGTGTTCTACCCGACATACAAAAAAATTTTGGGGGCGTGTCGATCCGGGCATCGCTCGGTCGTCGTCACGATGAAGGCCCGTCGGGGAGCCCAGCCCGAGCAAGCCAAGAAGGAGAGACGACCATGCGATTCATGATTTGCGCCGCCCCCGATCCGAACGCCCCGAAGACCGAGGGAGCTCCGCCGAGCGACGAGCTCATCGCCGCCTACATGAAGTTCAACGAGGACCTGACGAAGGCCGGCGTGCTCGTCACGGCCGAGGGCGTGAACCCGGCCACGCAGGGTGCGCGCGTGGGCATCAAGGACGGAAAGCGGGTCGTGCTCGACGGCCCGTTCGTCGAGACGAAGGAGCTCGTCGGTGGGTTTTACCTGATCGACGTGAACAGCCGCGAAGAGGCCATCGAATGGGCCCTGCGCTGCCCCACGGGGATCGGCCACGACGACATCCTCACCATCTTGCCGATGACGAACGCGGAGGACATTCCGCCCGAGATGATGGCCATCGTCGAGAAAGCGGCGCCGACGTGGCTTCGAACGTTCTGGAAGAAAAAGTAGTGGACCTTGTCGATCCCAGGGCCTCTCGTTCGACGTGTAGCTGAAGGCAAGAAGGAGAAACGACGATGAAGTTCATGATTCTGGTCAAGGCCACCAAGGACAGCGAGGACGGCGTTCTTCCGAGCGAGGAGCTCCTCACCGCGATGATGAAGTACAACGAGGAGCTCGTGCGCGCGGGCGTGATGATCGCGGGCGAGGGGCTGCACCCGAGCTCGAAAGGCGCCCGCGTCCGGTTCTCCGGGACGAACAGGTCCGTGGTCGACGGGCCCTTCGCCGAGACCAAGGAGCTCGTCTCGGGCTTCTGGATCTGGCAGGTGCGGTCGAAGGAAGAGGCGATCGAGTGGGTCAAGCGGATGCCGAATCCCATGTACACCGACAGCGAGGTCGAGATCCGGCAGGTGTTCTCGCCCGAGGACTTCGCGCCGATCGATCCCACGGGCGAGATGCGCGCGAAGGAAGAGCGCCTCCGCGCCGAGTCGGAGGAGCGGCTCGCCGGGAAGAAGTGACGGGGGCAAACCGGGGGTTTGGGGGCGGAGCTCGGCTCGTCCGAGCGAAGCCCCCAAGCGTGAACCGAACCTTGCGCGGGCGGAAGAAGATGCTCTGATCGGTGGCCGTGACGGCCTCCGCTACGCATCGAGCGATCGACGCAGTCTTCCGGATCGAGTCGGCCAAGCTCATCGCCGGCCTCGCGCGGATCGTGCGGGACGTCGGCCTCGCCGAGGAGCTCGCGCAGGACGCGCTCGTCACCGCGCTCGAGCGGTGGCCGGAGTCAGGCATCCCGGACAACCCGGGCGCTTGGCTCATGGCCACCGCGAAGCACCGCGCGATCGACGCCATGCGCCGAAGCAAGCGGATCGAGCGCAAGCACGAGGAGATCGGTCACGCGATCGAGGCCGATCGAGAAGCCGCCGCGCCCAACCTCGAAGCCGCGATCGACGAGGACGTGGGCGACGATCTCCTGCGCCTCGTGTTCACGGCCTGTCACCCGGTGCTGTCGATGGAAGCGCGCGTCGCGCTCACGCTGCGCTTGCTCGGTGGATTGACGACCGAGGAGATCGCACGCGCCTATCTGGTCCCGGAGCCGACCGTGGCCCAGCGCATCGTCCGCGCCAAACGCACCCTCGCGGAAGCGAAGGTTCCGTTCGAAGTCCCGCGCGGGGAGGAGCTCGCGGCCCGTTTGTCGTCGGTGCTCCAGGTGATTTACCTGGTCTTCAACGAGGGGTATTCGGCGACGGCCGGGGACGACTTGATGCGGCCCGCGCTCTGCGAGGACGCGCTGCGCCTCGGCCGCATCCTCGCCGAGCTGCTCCCGAAGGAGCCGGAGATCCACGGGCTCGTCGCGCTCATGGAGATCCAGGCGTCACGCGCGCGGGCGCGGGTCGCGCCGTCGGGAGAGCCGATCCTGCTGCTCGATCAGAACCGCGCGCTCTGGGACCACCTGCTGATCCGCCGCGGCCTCACGGCCCTCGCGCGCGCCGAGGCGCTCGGCGGCGCGCAGGGGCCGTACGCGCTGCAGGCCGCGATCGCCGCTTGCCACGCGCGCGCGCGGACCGCGGCGGAGACGGACTGGACGCGCATCGCGGCGCTGTACACGGCGCTCGTGGACATCACGGGCTCGCCCGTGGTCGAGCTGAACCGCGCCGTCGCGTTCTCCATGGCGTTCGGCCCGGCCGCGGGGCTCATGCTCGTGGACACGCTGGTCTCGGAGCCCTCGCTCGCGAGCTACCACCTCTTGCCGAGCGTACGCGGCGACCTCCTCGTGAAGCTCGGCCGCGACGCCGAAGCGCGCGTGGAGTTCGAGCGCGCCGCGTCCCTCACGCGAAACGCTCGCGAGCGCGCGCTCCTGCTCGAACGCGCCGCCGCGTGCGCGCGCGCCACGGTTCGCACGGACTGACCCTGGAGATCACCATGTGCCGGAACATCAAGACCCTGTTCAACTTCGAGCCCCCCGCCACCGAGGAGGAGATCCGCGCGGCGTCGCTGCAGTTCGTCCGCAAGCTGAGCGGCTTCAACAAGCCGTCGCGGGCCAACGAAGCGGCGTTCGACAAAGCCGTGGAAGACGTCGCGGCCGTGGCGCGCGTGCTGATGCAATCGCTCACCACGACGGCCGAGCCACGGGATCGTGAGATCGAGGCGGAGAAAGCGCGAGAACGCTCACGGCAGCGATTTCACCACGATTGATCCTTTTTCACATTCCTGCCATTACGCCCCGGACATGCGGGCGCAGGCGTCGTGCTCTCGTCTCGTGCCCGTCCGCGGGCTCTGGCACGATGCCCTCATGCGAATCACCGCTCTCCTCGCCTGCACCCTCACCCTCACGGCATGCGAGCGCGGTGGTCCTTCGGGATCGCCCGCAGATTCCTCGGCAGCACCGCCCGCCAGCATGGCTCCGCCGGTCGCATGGACGGCCCCGACCGCCTCGACCGAGCCCGCGGCGGCCGCGGCGCCCACGGCCAGCGCGAGCGCGGCTCCTTCCGCGGCGAGCGCCGAACCTCCGGATGCAGGCACGGATGCCGCCCCGGTCGCGGATCCGAGCCGCCTCACGCTCGACGGTCGCGCCACGCAGGGTGCGCTCCTCCGCGCGAAGCTCGACGGCAAACTAGGGAAAATGGCCTTCCCCGGGCATCGAGCCATCGTCAGCGACGAGGGCGACTTCTTGATCGCGTTCGGGCGCAACGCCCCGAAGCAGGAGAAGATGACGATCACGTTCGAGGACGGCCAGGTGCTCGAACGGGTCTTCGACGTGGAACAACGCACGTTCGAGACCGACAAGATCGACAACCTGCCGAAGGACATGGTCGAGCTCGACATGCCCACGCGGGTCAAGCTCACGCAGGCCGAGCAAAAGCTCGACGCGGTCCGGAAGAAGTACACGAAAAAGACCTGCTTCAAGGAGAGCTTCATCTGGCCCTCGAAGGGCAAGGTCACGTCGCGCTACGGGCAGCCGCGCTTGCTCAATGGCACGGACGGCGGGATCCACTGGGGCGTCGACATCGCGGTGCCGACGGGCACGCCCGTGCGCGCGCCGGCCTGCGGCACCGTGGTGTTCGCCGAGAAAAACCTGCCGCTGAGCGGCGACACGCTCATCATCGACCACGGGCAGGGTTTGACGTCGACCTTCATCCACCTGCAGGGCTTCGCCGCCAAGGTCGGGGACGAGGTCAAGCAGGGTCAAACCGTCGCGCGCGTGGGAATGACGGGCCGCACGAACGGGGCGCACCTCGATTGGCGCATGAATTTCTTCGAGGTCCGGATCGACCCCGAGCTTCTGGTCACGAACGAGAAATGACCGTCACCGCTTCGGGAACCGCGTCCGGAGGTCGTAAATGACCTTCTCGACGTTCGGGTTCTGAGGAAAACACGCGCGCCCGAGCGTCTCCAGCACGAGGCGCGCGCGGAAGTCGCCGTCCTTCTGCGCGCGGTCGAGCAGGGTGAGTTTGTCCACGCACGCGGCGTTCCGCAGGTCGAGCGCGATGCGCATCGCCGGCGACGCCTTGGCGAGCCTCTTCTCGTCCTGCAGGAGTTTCGTCGCCGCCACCGCGATCGGCGCCTTTCCTTGTCCCTCGACGAACGCATACAGTATGTCGAGCCCGTCGCTGCCGAGGTCGTTCGCGAAGAGATCGAGCAGCTCCGTATCCGCGTTCTCCCGCGAAAGCTGAATCGCGAGGCCCATCACGAGCTGCGAGAACTCGCGATCCTTGAACGCCTCCGGCGCGCCTTTGCCGAGGTCGATCACCACGCGGCTCGCGCCCCTCCAGTCCTGGAACCGGAATGCATTCTTGAATTTTTTCTTCGCCTCGTCGATGTCCGCCGCCGACATCGTGGGCGCCGGGACGGCAGCCGACGCCGCAGGCTCGGGCGCGGCCGATGCCGTCGCCGCGGGGGTGACCTCGGCCGGCCTGGCCGCGGGCGCGGGCGGCTTGGGCGCGGCCGTCGCCGTCGCCGTCACCGTCGTTTGCGGCGCGACCGGCGTCGTCGTCGCATTCCGCTTTTGCATGACGAGGGCCGCATACGCGGCGCCACAACCGAGCGCCACGCCCACCACCACGGTGAGCACGGTGCCCGCCGACGATTTCTTCTTTTTTTGAACGGGCGCCGGCGCCTCGGTCAGCTCGATCTCGTCGGCCGCCGGCGCCTCGGCCGCCTTCATTTCCACCGGTTCGGCGGACAGCGGTTGCGCCAATGGCAGAATGGGCTTCGCCACCGGCTTCGAGACGGGCGCCTCCGTGCCTTCCGAGGGCAATGTCGGCGCGGCCGGCCTTTGCGACGGCACCGGCGGCTTTTGCGACGGCGCCACCGGGGGCGGCCTTTGCGACAGCGCCGACGGCCGCATCGAGGGGATCGACGCGCGCATGCTCGCCTCGCCATCGTACCCCTCGCTCATCGGGGGCGCATCGTCTTCGCCCTCGGCCGGAGGCCCCATCTCCCACAATGCCTCGTCGATCGCCGCGGCGAGCTCGAGCCCGGTCTGATATCGATTCGCCGGAACCTTTTCGAGCAGCTTCCGCACGACCGCTTCGAGCGGCGCGGGCACCGTCACGCCCGGGCAGCGCTCGGAGATCGCCGGCGGCGGCTGGAACCGGTGCTGCATGAAGAGCTCGACGGGGTTCACCGCGGTGAACGGGTGTTTGCCCGAGAGCATCTCGTAGAACATCAGGCCGAGCGCATAGAGATCGCTGCGCGCGTCCACCGCGTCCATGCCGTCGGCGGCCTCGGGCGAGAGATACGCGATCGTCCCGAAGATCGTGCCGGCGACGGTGAGCGTGCCGTACTCGTCCTCGTCCCCGATCGACGCGCGCGAGTCCTGCCGCTCTCGCTCGCCCGCGGAGAGCTCGTTGACCTTCACCTTCGCGAGGCCGAGGTCGATGATCTTCACGGTCTCGGCCGGGCCGTCGACGACCATGATGTTGCGCGGCTTGAGGTCGCGATGGACGATGTCGAGGCGGTGGATGGCGTCGAGGGCCGAGGCGAGCTGCCGCGTCAAGCGCGCGGCGCGGCGCGGCGGCAGCGGGCCGTCTTGCAAGAGCTGATGGAGCGTCTTGCCCTTGACGTACTCGATGACGAGGAAGTAGCTGCCGTCGGGCAGCTTTCCGAAATCGGTCGCGCTCGCGACGTTCGGGTGCTGGATGTGCGCGCCGGCGATCGCCTCCCGCTCGAAACGCTTGACGAGCTCCGGGAGGTTTTCCGTCTCCGGATGAAGGATCTTGATCGCGATGCGCTTCTTCAGCAGCAGGTGTTCGCCGCGGTAGACCGCGCCCATCCCGCCCATCGCGATGAGCTCGCGGATGCGGTACCGATCCGAGATCACCCGGTCGATCATGCCGCGTGCGCGGTCTTGGGCTGCCCGGTCCGCCTGCGATGTGCCGCCTTGGGGTTGCTTGGAGGTCATGTCGGGAGCGAGATCGAGCGTGTGGATCGACCTCGGGTATCGAGGTCGACGATACGGTACCTGCTCGACGCGCGGCCGCCTAGAGGGATCGATGTAGGGGTTCCCGTCTCGAACGATCCCACCACGCCGGAAGGCTTCACGACCAGCCCACCTCGGCCTAACATCGCCCCGCACTCCCCGCGCCCATGCCCGCCAATACCACCGCGCCCATCCTCGGCTTCCTCACCGTGACGGGCTTCGTCGCCGCATGTGCGAGCGCGCCGCATCCCGCGCGACCACAGGCCGAGAGCGCAAAGGCCTCCCCGCCGCGCATGGCGCAGCGCAGCGCGCCCGAATCCCCTGCAGGCCCCGGCGCCGCCGCGAACCCCCCGAACACGCCGCCCGCGGACGATTCGCCGTCGGGCGCGTTCCGGGACGCGAGCCCGTTCGAGGCGCCGCCTTCGGGGCCTCCGCCCGCGCTCGCGCCGACGCCCCCGCGCCCGCCGGGCACGGATCCGACTCCGGAATCCAAGGCGCGGGCCGGGGCGATCACGGACTGCGGCGTGTGCAACAACTGGGGATATTGCGGCTTCTGCTTGTCGACGAATCAATGGCCCAAGAAAAAACCCGAGCCGAAGCCGCTCGAAGCGCAAAAGGTTGGCTCGCCGGACAAACCCAAGGGTTGAAGGAAAACGGGAGGGAAGGATGCGAATCCGCGATCTGCTGGGAATCGAGCTCGACATCATCCAGGCCCCCATGGCCGGTGTCCAGGGGAGCCGGCTTGCCCTCGCCGTGTGCAAGGCGGGCGGGCTCGGCTCCCTCCCCTGCGCGACGCTCGGCCCCGACGCGCTGCGCCGCGAGCTTCAGGCGCTCCGCAGCGGGACGAGCAAGCCTTTCAACGTCAACTTTTTCTCCCACACGCCGATCACGCCGGACCCCGCGGTGGAAGCTCGCTATCGGGGGATGCTGGAGCCCTTTTCCAAGGAGCTCGGGCTCGACCCGAACCTCGCCCCCGCGGGCGCCGGACGCGCGCCCTTCACGCACGAGGTGGCCGACATCGTCGCCGAATTCGCGCCGCCCGTGGTGAGCTTCCATTTTGGACTGCCTTCCGCCGATTTGCTCGCGCGGGTCAAAGGTTGGGGCTCCAAGGTTCTCTCCTCGGCCACGACCCTCGAAGAAGCGCGCTGGCTCGAAGCCCACGGCGCGGATGCGATCATCGCCCAGGGCCTCGAAGCGGGCGGACACCGCGGCCATTTCCTCAGCGATGACCTCACCGAGCAGATGGGCACGTTCGCGCTCGTGCCGCAAATCGTCGACGCGGTGAAGGTGCCCGTCATCGCGGCCGGCGGTATCGCCGATGCCCGCAGCGTCCACGCGGCGATGGCGCTCGGCGCGTCCGGGGTGCAGGTCGGGACCGCGTATCTCCTTTGCCCCGAGGCCGATACGAGCGCCGTGCATCGCGCCGCGCTGCAGAGCCCCGCGCGCCACCACACCGCCCTCACCAACCTGTTTTCGGGGCGCCCTGCGCGCGGCATCGTCAACCGGCTCATGCGCGAGCTCGGCCCCATGAATCCCGCCGCGCCGCCATTCCCGTGGGCGACCGCGGCCGTCGCGCCCTTGCGCGCCCGGGCCGAACGCAATGGCAGCGGAGATTTCTCGCCCCTCTGGGCCGGTCAGAATACGAGCACGCTCGCCGAGGTCGACGCCGCCACCTTGACGCGCGCCCTCGCCCCGCTCGACGCCCACCGGGAAATCCGATAGCCTCGAATGATGCGTACCAGAAACGTTGGTTCGATTTCGCGCGCGCCTCGGCGCGCAGGCGTTTTCCTCGCGGCCGCGGCGCTCGTGTCGTGCTTTAGCTCCTTCGCGGCGGCCGAGCAGTTCGTCGTGGTCGACGAGACGTACGAGCACACGCCCGACATGCCGGACTCCCATTACCGCGTCGAGCCGCGCTCCGAGGCGCCCTCGAACTGGAAGAGCCCGATCGATTACACCACGGGCACGGCGCACATGCACCTCGAGGTCTACACGAAGCCGACGGACACGCCCACGCGTTTCCAGGCCTGCTTCGAGGCGCAGCCGACGTATGCGTGCGTCGGGCAGGCGCCGGCCTACACGACCGTGGGCGTTTACGATTGGGAGACAAAATTCTCGGATTTCTGGTCGCCGCCCGGGACCACCGTCGATTGGACCCTCGGATCGGGTAAAATTGCGCTCATCCTGAAGGACACGCAGAACGGAAAACCGTCGGCGGACAACGTCGGCGCCGAGACGGCCGCGCTGTACATGCCCACGAAGGTCCGGTTCGTCGTGACGATCGTCTCCGCGGGGAGCACGTACGTGCCGCCCGCACCCGCGGAAATGGACGCGGGCGTCCCCGACGACGCGGGCGCGGGCTCCTCCACGGGCACGGGCGGGAGTGGCGGGAGCGGTGGCAATGGCGGCAGTGGCGGAGGCAACAGCGGCAGCGGCGGCGATCCCGTGAACATTCATCCGACCAACGACTCGGGATGCTCGTTCTCGACGGGGAATGGCGCCGTTCAGGGTACCTGGCTCCTCCTCGCGGCACCCGCGCTTCTGGCGATGCGGTCCCGCCGGAAGCGGTCCCGGTGAGGATGGATCAGGGATAAAGTTTTTCTTGTTTCGCCAGCATCTCGACGAATTGCGTGATGCGCTTCTGACGCGTCTCGGGTTTCTTCGCGGTCTGAATACGAAACAACACGGCGTAGCGGTTCGTCGCGTTGAGCGTGGCGAAGAACGCGGCGGCGCGGGGGTTTTTCGCGAAGGCGTCCGATAGATCGGGCGGCACGGTGGCGCGGCTCGGCGAGTCGTAGGCCTCGTCCCAGCGGCCGTCCTGCTTCGCGCGCTCGACCTCGGCGAGGCCCGGCGGCTGCATCTCGCCGGACGCAATGAGCGCCAGCGCCTTCTCCCGATTGATCTTCGACCAGATGCTCTTCGGACTGCGCGGCGTGAATTTCTGGAGCCACGCCGCCTCGTCGAAGCTCCGCTTCTGTCCGTCGATCCAGCCCCACACGAGCGCCACGTCGACGGCCTCCGGATAGGTCACCGACGCGACGCCCGAGGCCTTCTTCGCAAGCTTGAGCCACACGCCGCGCGACGAGGCGTGATTCGAGGCGAGCCACGTGGACCATGCGCGCGGGTGCTCGAAAGCGACGATGGGCACGTCCCCCGCGGGGGTCGCCTTGGCCGCCGTCTTCTTGGACGTCGTCGTTTTGGTCGTCTTGATCGTTTCAGTCTTTTTCATGCGAATCGTCCCGCTCCCACGCGCAGCGCGTCCCAATTTACGGGAGGCAAGTTTGGAGTGCAAGACGAAGTCGTCATCCAGGCTGGCGCTCGGACGTGAGCTCGACTATGTTCGTGAGTCATGTTCGACTGGTTCCGCAAGCGTGGTGCTTCGAAGCTCGAACCCATTCACCCGCCCTGGAGAGCGGGCCAGTACGTGACGTATTACCTGGAGCGCGAGGATGGCGTCTGGGCCGCGTTCGTGCTCCGGATCCTCGGACAAACCCAGGACGGAGCCTGGATCATCCAGGGGGATTTCAAGACGCGCGCGGGGGAGAGCACCGTCTGGTTCCGCTCGGACCCGTCCGCCCCCGAGAACGAGCCGGATCCCATACCCGTAAAGCAAACGTTGGTCCGCTCTTCCCAGGTCGAGGCCAACGTCGAGGACCGCATGGCCGACGATCCCTTGGTGATGGTCACCCTGGCGATGAACCTCCTCATGGTCCGACGCTGGCCCGCCGCCTCGGAGAGCCTGCGGACCGAGCCGCGGTCCGTGAGTCATCCATGTGAAATCGAGCGAGCGCACCTCCTCGTCACCGACGGGCCGGGCTACAAGAAACATCATGACATTCACCCGCGCGTGATGCTCACGGGCGTCGCCTGCCTGTCGATCGACGGGCACCGCAATCCGATGACGGCGACCTCGTTCGGACTGAACGACCCCGAGGCTGATGGCTCCACCTCGTACGACGATTTCGTCGACCTCTCGTACCCGAAACGCGTCGCTCACGATGGATTCGAGCTGACCTATCCGGCGACGTGGTTCCTGCGGGAGCGGGAGACCGAGAGCAAGCAGAAATCGACGGTGAAGTCCTACTTCGCCATGACCGGCGGGGTCTCGTGCTCGCTTACGCTCTCGGTGAGGGTGCGAGAAGGCTCCATCGACGAAATCGCCCGGGAGCGAGATGCGGTCCTGGCGAAGTTGAGCGCTCCGATCGACGGTCCGATGGGCCGCGTGTCGCCGCGAGAAACCCTGAAGCTCCCGGGCGATGCGAAGGGGTTTCTCGGCGCCCTGGAAAACCCCGGCATCGATGGTTTGTCCTGCGATGGGGTGTATGTCTCCGAGGATGGACGCCGCTTCGCGAACGTGATCGTATTTCTATGCGTGCTCAAGGAGAATCCACGCGCCAGGGGGACGCTCGCAAATTACGAGCGCGTGGCGCGGGAGATCCTCGCGTCGTTCGCGTTCACTTGAGCGCGTCGCGCGCCTTGCACGCGTCATCATCGCCTTCCTGGCAGCCGCGGTCGTACAACTTGCGCGCCTTCTCCGGATCCCGCTCGACCCTATCGCCCTCTGCGAACGCCTTCCCTGCCGTCAGGCAGCCTTGCGTCGCGCCGAGGGTGCAGGCGCTCTCGTAATAGTAGACCGCCGACGGCCAATCGGCCACGACGGCGTCGTTGCCGCTCTCGTAGGCCATGGCCACGTGTAGGCACGCCGTGCTCACGTCACCCCCGCAGGCTCTTTTATAAAGCTCCATCGCGCGGGTTGGGTTGCGGGGGACGCCCATTCCATGGATGTACATCACGCCGAGGCCGTTGCAGCTCGCCGCATACCCGCCGAGGCATCCCTTCTCGAAGGCCGCGAACGCGCGCTTGTTGTTCTCCCCCTGCTTGTCCTTCGGCGTCATCAGCGCGAGCCCGAGCGCATGGCAGCTCGCGAGGTCATTTTTCTGGCAACCCTCGTCATGCGCGGCGATCTCGTCCGAATGCTTGCCACTGCCGGCGCCGTGGATGAACACCATGCGGCCCTTGTCCGGCGTTGCATCGGGCGCGGGGGGCGGAGGCGTGGACGGCGGGGAAGGATCCGCTCCACAGCCGGTCAGCAGGGCAGATGCGAAGAGCAGGAGCAGGAAGCGCTGGGTCACAAGGGCAAATCTACCAACCCTCGGCGCGCGGCGAAAGGGGCGCGCCAAGGGTCAGGGCATCATTTTGGGGCGAAACTTCTGCACGCGTCGTCCCACCTGCTCGACCACGTACACGCTGCCATCCGGCCCGACGGTGATATCGTGCCCCGTGTCGAACTGCCCCTCCTCGCGGCCGAAGCTGCCCCAGCTCGTGATCACCTTGCCGTCGCGATCGAGCTCGAGCGCGCGCCCCGACGGCGCGTCGTCGAGCTGGTCGCCGCCGTCGATCACGAAGACGTGCCCGTTCGGCGCGACCTCGACGCCCCAGGGCCGCCCGATCTCGGGCCCGCTCCAGACGTCGACGAGCATGCCTTCGAGGTCGAAGATCTGCAGCCGCGCATTGCCACGATCCGCGACGTACACGCGGTCCTTTCCGTCGGACGCGATGCCGTGCGGAATGTCGAAATGCCCCGGCTCGCTCCCCGGATCGCCCCACGCGTCGAGGAACATGCCCCGCACATCGAACCGCGCCACGCGGGTATTCTCGTACCCATCCGAAACGTAAAGCTCGCCGTTTGGCGCGAGAAACACGTCGGTGGGTTTGCCGAACTCGTCGGGCGGGCTGCCGCACGCGACGACGAGCGCCGGGAGGAGCAGGAAAAACCAAGGTCTCATTCGTGCCCCCTGCCGATGGTCTGAAGGAGCGCGCCGTCGTGGCTGAACTCGAAGATCTGATCGAGCCCGACGTCGGTCACCCAGACGTGGTCGTTCTTATCGACGCCGAGCCCGTGCGGGACGAGAAAGACGTTTTCCCCCCACGAGGCCAGCACCTCGCCCGTCTCGCCCTCGACCATCCAGATCGTGGGTTTGTCGATGATCTCTTCGTTGCCCCAGCCCCGGTCCGCGCGGTGGAACACGAAGACGTGGTTGTGCGAGTCGACGCCGACCCCGACGGCCTCGCCGAGGGTCTGTCCGGCCGGCGGCTTCAACCATTGGGGCACGACCTCGTAGGCCGCCGCGGGGGCGCTCGTGGAGCGCGGCGTGGGCTCGTCCGCGCAGCCCGCGCCTGCGACGAGGCTGCCGGCGAGCACGGCGCACGCGAGGATACGGCGCGTTTCGCTTGTACGTCTCATGAACGATCGACCTCCTCCGGGCAGAGGAGCAGACCTCGGCGGCCGGGACCATCTCCTGCTTGTGAAGCGAGAGCTTCCTCGGTACGCTCCTCGGCGCTCCGCGTCGCATGGGTGGCGCGGGGCTGGCGACGCAGGCCGGTGCTTGCGCGCTTTCCGCGAATCCCCCGAGGGAGGTTGGTGCGTGTTCTGTCCGACCTGTGGTACGCCGAACGCCGATGGCGCGCCCGTGTGCATCAAGTGTGGCAATCGCCTCCAGGGAGCAGCTCCCCAGGGATGGGGCGCGCCGCCGCAAGGGTATCCCGGCGCGCCGCAACCCGGCTGGGGCGCCCCCCCGCAGCAGGGCTGGGGGCAGCCGCCGCAAGGGTTCGGCAACTACGCGGCTCCCGCCCAGTTTGGCATGGTGCCGGCGGCGTACGGCGGGATGGCCGGCCCGAAGGGCACGACGCGGGACCCGACGATGGTCCTCATTTTCAGCTTCTTTTGCTTCTACGGCGTGTACGTCGCGTGGGCCATGCTGAGCGAGCTGCAGGCCTACACGCAGGACGACAACTTCAAGCCGTGGAAGATCTTCATTCCGATCTACAACCTCTACTTCTGGCACAGCGAGGTGCCGGAGCAGGTGACCAAAGCGAAACGAATGGCGGGCTGCCCGAACCCGTACGCGAACGGGTTTTACGAGCACGCGAACGTCGCCCTTTACTCGCTCGCCAAGGACCTGAACGAGGTCTGGAAGTGCAGCCCCTAGCCAAGAGCCGACTATGTTGACAATCTACGGATGCAAGGGATGCGGCTCGGTCGTGGTCGAGGCCGCGTGTGATCTCCTCGGAGAAACCTACGAGCGCCGGGAGGTCGAGCCCTGGACGCCGGGCCCTGCGCTCGACGAGCTGCGCGCGCTGAATCCGCTCGCGCAGGTGCCCACGGTCGTGCTGCAAGACGGCACCGTCTTCACCGAAAGCGCGGCCATTCTCCTCTGGCTCCTCGAGCGCCACCCGGAAACGACGCTCGCTCCGCCGCCCGGCGACCCGAAACGGCCGGCCTTCTTGCGCTGGCTCGTGTATTTCGTGTCCAGCATCTATCCGATGTACACCGTCGGCGATTTCCCGGCGCGGTGGGTGAAGGACGAGGGAGCGCAAAAGGAGCTCAAAGCGGCGACCGTGCAGCGGACGCTCGATTGCTGGCGCGCGATCGAGCAGGGGATTTCGCCAGGGACCTATTTGCTGGGCGAGACGATGACGATCCTCGACGTGTACGCGGCGATGATCTCCCGCTGGCGCCCCGGCCGCGAGAAGATCCGCGAGGTCGCGCCGCGCTGCATCGCCGCGGCGGAGCGGGCCGAGACGAACCCGATCGTGGCACGGGTTTTCACGCAATTTCCGAGCACGACCAGCTAAAGCCTTGCGGACGCCCGCGCCGGGCCCCACGCGATGCGCGGAGGCCCCATGCCCGAGAAAAAGACCATCGAGCGAGCCCGGCAGGACCAGCGCGAGGGCAAGGCGCCGAGCACGCAGGCCGGCGAGTTCGTCCGCGAGGAGATCGAGCACGTCAAGGAAGGCAAGCACGGGGTGAAAAACCCCAAGCAGGCCATTGCGATCGCCCTGTCCAAGGCGCGCCGCGCCGGCGTTTCCGTGCCGCCGCCCGCGCCAGGCAAAGCCAAGGAGCGGACGCGGCGGCAAGCCAAACGTGACCTCGAAAAAGGGAAGAAAGAGGGCCCGCTCCGCAAGAAGGCGGCATAACGATCACGCGATCGCCGCTCGACCCTCCGTCCCCTTCGCGCCCACACCGCCCTTCGCGCCGAGCCGCGCGCTCCGGAGCACGCCCACGGACACCACCATTGCGACCAGGGTCAAGAGCAGTCCGCCCAGCGTCCCCGGCCGACCGGCCTCCTTGAGGCCCGTGAACAGGACCCGCGTGACCTCGGCGTCGGGCACACGCGCCGGATCTTCGAGGAAAGACATCACCGCGCCGACGTTCGTCCAGACCCCAGCGATCGTGGCGATCACCGTCGTCACCGACAGCGCCGCGGTGAACGCGAGTTTGTCGCGGCCAGGCGCCGCCGCATATCGCACGGCCGCGCCGAGCGCCGCACAACCGGCCGCGAGGACCGTCCACATCCCGAATCCACCCTCGCACATGAACTGAACCAAGCTGAAACCACTCATGGCTCGCTCCTCTCGTTTCATTCCGGACAGCCTCATCGCCGTCCTTTCATGAGCAGAGAACACGAGCTCCCAGCGGGCGTGACAGGGCGAGGTCGATTTTTTTCGCCCACCGAACCAACGCCCGGAACGGGCTTGCTCCTTCGGGCTTGGTGCAGGTAGCCTCGGGGAACCATGTCGATCGATCCGGCCCGCCTCGCACGCATCCGCGCGCGTCTCCTCGCCGCGGCCGCCCTCACCACGGCGGCCGCCGGGTGCGCCAAGCCCATCATCAACGATCGGATGGGTGGCCCGCCCGAGGAGACGATCAACGAGCGTCGCCCCGAGCCGGAGCCCACGGACAACGAGGCCCCCAAGACCCCGACGGCGGAGCCCGCACCGACGGCACCCGACACGAGCAAACCGACGATCCACCACGTCAACACGCCACCCTCGGACGGCGGCACCAAGCTCACCCCGCCGGATCCGGGTCAGACGATCAATACGGCGCCGAACCAGCGCTGACCCGGACAAACGCGGGCCCCCCCCATGCGAACGCCGGTTCCCCTCGGGACGACGGAGCGGCTCTTCGGCACGCTCCACCGTCACATGCTGGATCGCGGCTACGAGGTGCCGCCGTGGGATCGTTTGAGGGCCGATGATCTCGACGCCGAGGACGTGGAGCTCGCCCGGAGCGCGTGGGCGGCGCGGACGGTTGCCGAGTACCGGTCCATGATCGTATTCGGCGAGCTCATCGCGCGGTTCGCCGAGGTGGGCCTGCCCCTCGAAGTGACGACCGCCGCCTCGCGCCTGCTCTCCGACGAGGCCCGCCACACCGAGCTCTGCGCGCGCGTCGCCGACGGACTCGGCGGGCACGCGGGGATCACTTTGAAGCCCAACGATCTGCGCCTCCACCGGAACGACCTGCCCGCGCACCTCTTCGTGGCGCGCTGGACGACGTCGATGTTCTGCGTGGGCGAGTCGGCCTCGGTCGCCATTCTGCGGGTCCTTTTGGCCCACGCGAAAAACCCCTGTATCGAGGCGGTGCTCCGGATCCTGCTCCGGGACGAGATCCTGCATGACCGATTCGGCTGGGCGCTCGCGCGCCTGGTCCTGCCGCGGCTCACGGACGACGAGCAGGAATGGCTGGCGGCCGACCTAGCGCTGACGTTCGCCCACTACGATCGCGCACACGGCGCGTCCGATTCCGATGAGGAAGGCGCCCCGCTCTGCGGCGACCTCGGCCTCGCGCCCGCCCGCGCTCGCAGTGAGGCCTTCCACCGTCGAATCGATACGGTGATCCTCCCGTCGCTCGCGGGCCTCGGCGTACCCGCCTACGAGGCGTGGCTGCTTCGAACCGAAGTTTGAATCA
This sequence comes from Polyangium jinanense, assembly GCF_028435365.1. The sequence continues at coordinate 273,247 of NZ_JAGTJJ010000005.1, forward strand.
CTTCCCGCGCATGCAAATCTTGATGGCCTCGCGGAGGTTGGAGACCGTCCGCGCGCCGGCGAACCCGGCTCCGAGCGAGATCAAGGTTTGCGCCACGGCCGGCCGGATGCCCGTCACGATGCTCTGCGCGCCGAGGAGCTGGATCGAGCGAATGATCCGCACCACGTGATCGGCCGTCGCCTCGTCGACGCTCTCCACGCCGGTCAGGTCGAGGATCGCATAACGCGCCGCGTGCGCCACCACGGCGGAGAGCATACGCCCGGTGATCTCCGAGGCGCGTGCCTCGTCGAGCATCCCCACCACGGGGAGCGCGAGCACGCCGTCCCATACCTGGATGATCGGCGCGGACATTGCGTGAATGGCCGTGCGCTGCTCCTCGATGATCGCGAGCTTCTCCTGCAGCTCGAGCTCGCGGCGCTTGAAATCATCGATGTCCTGGAAGGCCCCGATCAGCCGGACCACCTTGCCGTCCTCGAACACCGGATGCCCCGAGGCGCGCACCCACAGACGTCTTCCCCTCGCTGTGAGGATCTGCAGTTCCAAGTCATACGCCTCGCCTCGCATGCATCCCTGCACAGCGGCGGTGATGATGGGAATCGCCTCGGGCGTATAGAAATTGATGGCCGTCTCGAGGATCGGCCGGAACCCCGGGGGCACCTCGTGGATGCGGTAGGTCTCTTCGGTCCAGTAAAGGTCTCCTGTCCGATTATCGACTTCCCAGCCGCCGACCCGGGCCGTCACTTGCATCTTCTGCAGCACCTCCTCGCGCCTTCGGCTCGCCTCCGCGCTCTCCTGCTCGTTCACCGCGCGCCCGGTCACATAAAACGCCTCGTCTTCGGTCACACGCCGGAGCGCGAAGGCGACCGTCCGGGTGCTGAGGTCGCGATGCAAAAGCCGCTTCGTGACCCGGAGCGTCGTATCCCCCTCCCCGTCGCCCTCGAGAAAGGCCCGCACCTCGGCGGCGTCGTCGGGATGCACGATCGTGGCGAAAGACTGCCCGAGGAGCGTCTCCACCAGGTACCCGAGCACGTCGCGGAATGCCTCGTTGGCGTGGACGAAGCGCCCCTCCCGATCCAGCACGGCGAGAATGTCACCGGAGGTCTGGAAGAATCGCTCGTAAGAGAGGGCGCGTACGTCTCGGACGGTTCCCATGCGCCGATGGACATTGCGCAGAGAGGAGAACCGTTGTCAATCGAGGCGTATCGAAAGATGGCCTGGATTGACGCGGCCTGTCGCACGAAAGCACGCCAACCATTTGACGGCCAAACAAAGCGAAAGCTTGCTCTCCTTTAATAGCTCTTGTGTCGGGCACGGAAATAGGGTTATTGGGAAAACTCGGGGCATGCGTCCCTAAGGAGGCCCATATGACCAAGACCTCGTTCGCATCCGTATCGCGGCGCGCGAAGGTAGCTGCTCTCACCGTGACGGCCGGAGCGGCGGCCATGATGCTCACAGGCTTCATCTCGTATCCCACGAACGGGTGGAAAGCCGTCGCCGAGCTGGAAATCGCCAAGCTGCCGGTCTGCTACGCGCTCGGGACCGACGCGATCGGGCGAGGCGATTTGCAGGGCGGCAAGAACACGTACGCAACCTGCTTCACGAGCGACGCGGAGCTCGCGGTTTACTTCCCGGGGACCCCCACCAATGGCCCGCCGAGCAGCACCGCGACCGGCACGGACGACTGGGCCGACTTCGTCGAAGGCGTCTTCACTTCGAGTGGCTACACGTCGACGCAGCACCTGATGGGCAGCATCAGCATCAACGTCATCGACGACGACGATGCCACGATGACCTCGTACCTGCACGCGACGCACGTCCTCGCGGACGGCACGATCGATGTGGCCAATGGCACCTACGAGGACGAGGTCATCCGCGTCAATGGCGCCTGGAAGATCAAGAAGCGCACGCTGAAGCTCATTACGTTCCTGAACCTCGGTACGCCCGCCCCCTGAAGAGCGCCGTCAAGGCGCGGCGGGAGGTGGGAGCGCCGCGCCGATGGGCTCGGCGTGGACCTGCGTGTGCACGACGCGCCGCCGCTTCGCTCCGATATTGGCGACATCGAAATCGAACCGGATGCCAATCATGACGGCGTCTGGGGGCAGGTCCGTGCTCGCCATGGGGTTCGACAATCGATCGTCACGCACGCCGGGGAGCGTGATGATGCTCGAGTTGCCACCGACCAGGGCCGGCTTGGGATTCGGAATGCCGTGCGCCGTGCCGTCGGGCATGGTGAGGCGGCTCCTCGTGCTGACGAAGACGCGCCCACCGCCCGCGTATGCAGTCGGCATCGGAAACACCCGTCCGGCGAATTTTTCTTTCACCGCGCGCGCAATCCGCTCCCATTCTTTTCGATCGCCGCCCTTGGCCACGACGACCTCGACGGAGGCAATTTGTCCGCGCGCGTCGAGCGTGAGGAGGAAGGTGCTGTCGGATTCGGGGGGCGTGCTCGACGACCGGATTTGTTCCGCGACGGCCGACGCGAGGGTCCCGGCCGCGGGGAATTTCGCCTGCTCGGCACTCCCCGCGAGGACGCCCTGGGCTGTGGGGCGAATGGGCGCGGGCGCCGGCGCGGCCTCGCGGGGCATGGCGCCCGGGACCGCCCAGACGGGCGGACCGGCGAGCGTGCCGGCGCGCGAGGGTTCGCCTGGCGGTCCGTCGTACTCGGCGGGGCCGGTCGTGGACGGTGCGGGGAGCGAGGGGGGCGGGGCATCCGGCGCAGGCGGCACGGGCTCGGGCTCCTCCCCCTCGGGCGTCGTGCGTTGGGGCAGGACCGCCACGCGGGGCGCGGGCTCGGGGGCCGGCGGGGGCGTTTCCAGGGCGCCGCGCGGGGGCGACGAGGCGGCGGGCTCGGTCGGACGGAGGTCGATCCAGAGCTCGGGGGATCGCTCGAAGGCATGCCCGATCGTGGCGAGCTCGAGGGGGCGGGGCGGGAGGACGCGCACGACGAGGAGCCCCGCCGCGTGCAGGATGAGCGCGGCGAGCAGCGAGAGCGGAATCCGGCTGCGTGCGGGAGGGCTCAAGGGGGATGACCGTGCGTTGCGGGAGCGTGCCCGCGCATTCACGCGGGCGCAAGGATCTCGTTATCGAGGAGCCTCCGTCGTGGCCGAGACGCACCTCGTTCCCATCGCGCAGGGCAGTGTTCCGTCCTGCCGCAGGAGGGCCTGCCAATCCACGCGCAGGGCCTCTTCGAGGACCGACACGCGGGCGGGCACCATTCGAGTGACGTCGTACGTTTCTCGGAACAAGGCGAGAACCTCGTCGGGCGTGCCCGACAAATCGACGAGGATGGGCTCGATCCGCACGTTCACGAAGGGCTGGAGCAGCTCCCGGAGCCCCTCTTCGCTGTAGGTCCGAAGGTCACCGATTGACGGCCCCTCGAAGGGCTCCTCGCGGAGGCGACGCACGAGCATGGTCCACGCATCCTCGGTCGGCGCCGCGATGCGGCCGCCCACCACGGCCGCGAAGGCGCCGCCGGGCCGCAAGACGCGCCGCACCTCGGCGAGGGCCTCCTCCACGGGGCGCATCAACATGAGCGCGAGGTGGCACGTGACGAGGTCGAAGGAAGAAGCCTCGAATGGAAGTGCCTGCGCTCGCCCCTGCACGAGGGTCGCCTCCGGCCCGAGGCGCGCACGCGCCGCCGCGAGCTCGCCTTCGCTCATATCGATCCCCACGGCGCCCTGGATGCCGCGGGATCGAAGCAACGAGAGCAGCGCCCCGTCGCCACACGCGAGATCGAGCACGCGATCGCCCGGCCGCGCATGGCCGGCGAGCCATTCGTAGGTCGAGGGTTTTCCGCGGAGGAACGCGCGCGACGTGGCCCCGGGACGAAGGTCGTGCCAGCTCCGGAGCCAGGTTTCGGAGGGATCCATGGCCGATACGTACCATGAAGCGCGCGGGGTCTGCTACCCTCGTCGGCCGTGGGAAAACTCTACGACAGTCTCGATGAGGACCTCATCGAGTTCATCGGGCGGCAACACATGTTTTTCGTCGCCACGGCGCCGCTTGCCGGGGACGGATTCGTGAACCTCTCGCCGAAGGGGCACGATACGCTGCGCGTGCTCGGCCCGCGCACGCTCGGATACCTGGATTTCGCGGGGAGCGGCGTCGAGACGATCGCCCACGCCCGCGAGAACGGGCGCATCGTGGTGCTCTTCTGCGCATTCGATGGGCCGCCGCGGATCCTCCGCATTCACGGCCGCGCCGAGGCCTTCGAGCCCAGCCATCCGCAATTCGCCGCCCTGCGCGAGCACTTCGGACCGCCGCGGCCCGGCGAACGCGCGATTTTGCGTGTCGAGGCCACGCGGATCGCGACGTCGTGCGGGTACGGCGTGCCCCTGTACGAGTTTGTCGCGGAACGGACCCAGCTCGCGGATTGGGCCGAACACAAAGGGCCGGAGGGGATGCGCGAATACATGGAGAAAAAGAACGCGACGAGCCTCGACGGGCTGCCGGGGCTCGACTTCGGAAAACCAGGTTGATCGCTCAACCAAGGCGCTCCCGTGCGAGCGCCGCCGCGTAGGACTCGGGATCTCTTTTGATCACGAGCCGCCACGCCTCGGCCGCCCGCTCGGCCCGCCCGAGCGACGCGAGCGTATCTCCCCAGGCGAGCAGCCCATCGCCTCCCTGCCCACGGAACACGTGCCGCGCGCCCGCCTCGAACCGCGCGAGCGCCTCCTCGAATCGCCCTTCGCGGGCGTCGATGCGGCCGAGCAAAAAGAGCGCATTGCGCCGCGACGACGCGCGTTTGGCGATCGCGTCACCGCGGAGGACCGCGCGCCGCGCAGACGCGGGGTCCCCCTCGGCGAGGCAAAGGAAGGCCTCGGCGAAATGGTATTCGCTCCGGAAATCGAGGGGGAGATCGGCCTCGCGCGCGAGGGCGAACCAGGCGCGCGCCTCCTCGGCGCGCCCGCGCGCCCCGAGCACCCAGGCGCCGTGCAGGGCGGCGCCCGTGCGGGCGAGCGCGTCCTCCGCGTCGAGGGCGCGCCGCACGTGGGCGAGCGACTCCTCCCAGCGGCCGAGGTTCGCCAGCGCCTCCGCCTCGTTGACGCATAGAATCGCGTCGTCCTGCGCGAGCGACCAGGGCCCGCGACGGGCGAGCGCCCGCTCATACCGCCCGGCCGCCACGTCCACGCAGACGAGCATGTTCACGACGTGCAAGGCGAGCACGCCGGTTGGGTCCTCGAATACGGCGATGTCGTCGACCACGCGGCAGGCCTCGGCCATCCTGCCCTCGTAATAGAGCTGCATCGCCGTCTCGGCCTGCACGAGCGCCGCGGGCAGGCTCCGCTCCGAGGCCTCGAGCAGGAGCCTCGACGCGGAGGACCGCGCGCGGGCCCGCGCGCGGCTCGAAGACGACCACGATCGGGGGCCGACCTGGGGCCTCGGGGCCCGCTCGAGCACCGTGGCCCCGACCGCGACGAACCCGGCGAAGAGCCAGGCCCCCACGAAGAGCTCGAAGAAACCAAGATCGTCCATGCCGGCGCCGGAGAGGACGCGCGTCAGGATACGGCAGGTCTCGCGGCCGGGACAAGGGGGTCTGTCGGGCCTAGCTCTTCGCGCCTCCCTTTCGCGCAGCCTGCGCCCGGTTCACGTAATCGTAGAGCGCCGGGTCATACCCCTGCTGCGCCGCGAAGCCGGGCTCGTTCTTGTAGAGGTTTTCGAGCGACTTTCGAATGCCCGGGTTTCCTCCGGTGAACATCTCGATGAGCTCCGCCCAGCGCCCTGCGAGCGCCTGCACGGCCGGATCCTCGGGCGGCGTGCCCTTCTCCATTTCCGCGCGGACCTTCGCGATGAGCACCGGCCATTCCGCTTGCACGGCCTGCATCGCCTCCTCGCCGAACGCCTGCCGCCGCGCCTCGAGCTCCGCGAGCTGCTCCTTCGTGTAGTATTTCTCGTACATGTTCATCACCTCGATCGTTTTCAAAAGTTCGTCGGCCGATACGCGCTCGTTCGCGGCGAGCCAGGAGGCGAGCCCCTCCAGGCGGCCGAGGAGCTTTCGGGTGAGCTCCATTTGTTCTTGCAAACGCGTGATGTGCATGCGGACGATGGAAAGCGGCGAGACATCGGGCCGCGCGAGGAGATCCCGGATCTCGTCGAGCGACAGACCGAGCTGCCTCAGCGATAAAATCTGCTGCAACCGGGCCACGTCTCCCTCCCCGTAAAGCCGGTATCCCGCGCGTGAATGGTCGGACGGCGAGAGGAGCCCAATCTCGTCGTACCAGTGGAGCGTCCGGACGGACGTCCCCGTGGCCTTCGCCAGCTCTCCCACCTTCCACGTGCGCTTCTTCGTGCCCTTGTCCTTACGCTCTCCCGCAGTCACGAACCGGACTCTAGGCCCTCACGCGACGTGAGGGTCAAGGGGGCTTCGAGAAAAAGGAGGGGTAGTCGGCTCCCCACGGGCCGAGGTACGATTTGCCATGATCTCCCGCATCCTTCTTGGCTCCCTCGCTCTCCCTCTCCTCGCCGTCTCCCTCGCCGCTTCGTGTGGCGGCAATGGTGGCTCCTCCGGCAGCGCCTCCTCGAACGCCACCGCCTCCGGCGGCTCCGGCGGCACGGGCGCCGATCCCGGCGTCGGTGGATTCATCGCCGCCGGCGGCTCCGGCGGCGGAGAACCCGCCGTCTGCGATCCGCCCGACGTGCTCGTCGTGCTCGACAGGACGCTCACGATGCACAAGACCCCGGAGGGCGGGACACCAAACGACGGGCCCGATTACAAGAGCTCGAAATGGTTCCAGGCCATCACGGCCATCGAGCAGCTCGTCGCGCCTCCCCTCGACAAGGGCATTCGGTTCGGCGTCGAGCTCTGGCCCAAAGACCCGGGCGGCGGCGCCTGCATCACCCTCGCCGAGCGCGTGCTCGATACGAAGCAAGCGACGAACCCCACCTGCCAGGAAGGCGAGGTCCTGATCTCGCCGGGACTCGATCAAGGCACGGCCATTCAAGCGCTCCTCGATCCGGCCACCACCACGCTCTGCACGACGACGCCCACGGGCAATGCGCTGCTCACCGCCGAGCAGCAGCTCCAGGAAATCGCCGCCGCTGGACGCGAGCAATACGTCGTGCTCGTGACCGACGGCGCGGACTGGGACCAGTCCTGCCCCGACCCGAATCCGTTGCCCATCGCGCAGGCCCTCATGAAGAAGGGCATCAAAACGTACATCGTCGGCTTTTCGGCGACCGGCGACATTCAGCCCGGCGGCGTCGGCGCCGAGTTCCTCAACAACATGGCCTGCGCCGGCGGCACCGCGAAGGGGTTCCCGGCTCCCTGCACCGATGACGGCAATGGCAACTTCACGGCCACCGATCCCACGGGCACGTCGCTCTACCTCAAGGCCGGCAATGCGACCGAGCTCGCGCTCGCGCTCAAGTCGATCGGCGGCAAGCTCTGCTGCAATTGTGGCGATACGTGTGACCCCCCCGAAATCCTCATCGCCCTCGACCGCACGCTCACGATGCACAAGACCCCGAACGGCGATACGCCCGCCGACGGGCCCGATTACCCGAGCAGCAAGTGGTACCAGGCCGTCACCGCGATCGAGAAGATGGTGGCCCCGCCCCGCGACACGCACGCACGCTACGGCCTCGAGCTCTGGCCCCGCGACCCGGGTGGCGAGACTTGCATCACGCTCGCCGAGCGGGTCACGAACGCGAAGCAGGCGACGAATCCATTCTGCGAGAGCGGCGAGATCGTCGTGCCCCCGGCCCTCGGGAGCGGCGCCGCCATCCAGCAATACCTCGATCCGGCCACCACCCGCATCTGCATCAGCACGCCCACGGGTGAGGCCCTCTTCACGGCCACGGACCATCTCCTCAAGAGCATCACGCCCGGCCGCGACCAATACGTCGTCCTCGTGACCGACGGCGCGGACTGGGACCAATCTTGCCCCGATCCGAGCCCGTTGCCCATCGTGCAGCAGCTTGCGGCTTCGGGGATCCGCACGTTCGTGGTCGGCTTCTCGGCGGAGGGCGCCATTCAGCCGGGCGGCGTCGGCGCCGCGTTCCTCAACGACATGGCCTGCGCGGGGCAGACGGCCAAGGGATTCCCGGCGGGATGCCAGGAAGGGCCGGGCGGGTTCGTTGCCACGGATCCGAATGGCGAGGTCCTCTACTTGCAGGCGAGCGACGCCACGGGCCTCGACAAGGCGCTCTCCGGCGTGGCGGACGGCCTTTGCTGCGACTGCGTCAAATGACGCGGTGCCGAAAGGCCGCCCTCCCCTCCCTCCCTTCCTCAGCCGTGCACGCGCGATACCAGCCCCTACCGACGGGGTTTCAGCCCAAGTAGAATATACCGATACGAGCGCATTGCCTCGGTGCGCCCCGGTTCGCCTCGAAGATGCCGTACATGCGTCGAAAGTTCGACGTTCATGCAATTGACTCAAATTGCACTTGAAAGGCGAACCCATTTCTGTAGGATACACTTGGGCTCAGAATTTACTCGTGCCCGGATCGTACGGTCGCCGGTGGCGAACGTAATGACCTCCTTTTGTGCCGATGCGGCGATCTCGGCTCGATCGCCCCATCGAGAAAGAGGCGCCATGTCCACGAAGCTCTCTCCGGGCGAACGGCATTCACACTCACAGGAGAACGAGGCGCGGACCCCGAAATTGCGTCGCCGCTTCGGGACGACGCTTGGGTTTGCGGCCGCCCTCGCGACGCTCGCGGCGCCGGCGGCGGCCGAAGCCTCCTCCTCCTTTGCACTCTTCGAGAGTGGTCAGGTACGACCGCTCGCTCTTTCTCCTGACGGAAACAGGCTCTATGCGGTCAACACCCCTGACAATCGTCTGGAGGTTTTCCACGTCACGAGCCTGGGCCTCGTTCACATCGGCTCCGTCACCGTGGGCCTCGAGCCCGTCGCAGTCGCGGCGCGAAACAATGGCGAGGTGTGGGTCGTCAATCATCTCTCCGATAGCGTGAGCGTGGTCGACGTGACGCCCGGCTTTGCGCCACGCGTCGTGCGTACGTTGCTCGTCGGCGATGAGCCGCGCGACATCGTGTTTGGCGGTCCCGGCAAAAACCGCGCCTTCATCACGACAGCCCACCGCGGTCAGAACGTTCCTTTTGACCCCGAGCTCACCACCCCCGGCATCGGCCGGGCCGACGTTTGGGTCTTCGATACGACGAACCTCGGTCCGAACACGCTCGGGGGCGCTTCCCTCAACATCATCACTTTGTTCACCGACACGCCGCGCGCGCTCGCGGTGAGCCCGGACGGGTCGCGCGTGTACGCCGCCGGCTTTCACACCGGCAATCGAACGACGTCCATTCACAGGGACCTCGTGGCCCAGCTCGGAGGTCTGCCCGCTCCGAGGACCGACTCCCTCGGCGTGGAGCAGCCGCCCACCGCGCTCATCGTCAAATACGACGGAGAGCACTGGGTCGACTACGAAGGCGATACCTGGGACGCGGCCGTCAATTTCTCGCTCCCCGACAAAGACGTATTCGTCATCGACGCCACCGCGAACCCGCCGGCCCAGCTCCCGGGCGCGTCGGGCTTTTATTCCAGCGTCGGGACGATCCTCTTCAACATGATCGTCAACCCGGTCAGCGGGAAGGTTTACGTCACGAATACCGAGGCAAACAACCTCCAGCGGTTCGAGGGCCCGGGGACGTTCGCCGGCTCGACCGTGCGTGGCCACCTCCACGAGTCGCGGATCACGGTCCTCGGCAATGGCACCGCGACCCCGCGGCACATCAACAAGCACATCGATTACAACGCGCCCGTCGCGCCGCTCCCGAACCCCACGAACGCAAAAAGCCTCGCGACCCCGGTCGGGATGGCCATCACGCAGAACGGTCAGAAACTCTACGTCGCGGCGCTCGGATCGAGCAAGATCGCCATCTTCGACACGGCGCAGCTCGAAAACGATACCTTCCTCCCGAACGCGTCGACCCACATCGTCCTCGACAAGGGCGGCGAGCCCGTGGGGCCGACGGGCCTCGTGCTCGACGAAACGCGCAATCGACTCTACGTGCTCACGCGCTTCGACAACAAGATTGCCGTCGTGAACCCGACGACGAAATCCGTGATCGCGCGCGTCCCGATGTACAACCCCGAGCCCCCGAGCGTCACCGAGGGCCGGCAATACCTCTACGACGCCCGGTTCAGCTCCAGCAACGGCGAGTCGTCTTGCGCGAGCTGCCACGTGTTCGGCGATTTCGACAGCCTCGCCTGGGACCTCGGCAATCCGGACGAGACCACGACCCCCATGCCGGGGCCGGTTCGCCTCGTTTTGCCGGAGTTTTTCCAGACGTTCGACAACCTCGACTCGCTGAAGGGCCCCATGACCACGCAGAGCCTGCGCGGCATGGCGAACCACGGCCCCATGCACTGGCGCGGCGACCGCACCATGGGCAACGCCGAGCCGAGCGTCCAGCCAAACGCCGGCACGTTCGACGAGCGCGGGGCCTTCGCGACGTTCCAGGGCGGATTCGTCGGCCTCCTCGGGCGCACGCAGCCCATCCCGGCTGACGACATGGAGGCATTCACGGATTTCGCCCTCCAGATCATGTACCCGCCAAACCCGGTCCGGCGCCTCGACAACTCGCTCACGCCGGACCAGCAAGCCGGGCGCGACCATTTCTTCACGCCCGACGCCGCCATCATCGCGTGCGAGGACTGCCATCGCCTCGCTCCGGACGCGAATGCCCAGTACGGCGAACCATTCCCGGGTTTCTTTGGCACGGACGGCCAGTACATCCTCAACGAGGTCCCGCAGCCGATGAAGATCCCGCATCTGCGCAACCTCTATCAGAAGGTCGGGATGTTCGGCATGCCGGCGGTGCCGTCGATCCTGCCCGGCCATAACGAGATCACGGGGGATCAGGTCCGCGGCTTCGGTTTCCTCAACGACGGCGCAGAGGACACGATCTTCCGCTTCATGCACTCGCCGGGATTCGACCTCCTGAGCGGCTTCAGCCCGAATGGGTTCGACGACCGGCCCGGCGGCGACGGCGATATCAAACGCCGCCAGGTCGAGCAGTTCATCCTCGCGTTCGATTCGAATCTCGCGCCGATCGTCGGCCAGCAGGTCACGTGGACGAGCCACAACGGCGCGGCGGCGAGCCCCCGCGTCGACCTCCTCCTCGCGCGGGCAGACGAAGGTGAATGCGACGTCGTGGTGAAGATGCGATTCGGGTTCGAGGAGATCGGCTTCCTCTACATCGGCGCGAATCAGTTCGTATCGAGCAAGCAGTCGTTCGGCCCCCTCTCGCGGGCAATGCTGGTGCTCGTCGCGAACCTCCTCCACACCGAGCTCACCTTCACCGCCGTGCCGCCCGGCTCCGGCGAGCGCATCGGCATCGATCGCGACGAAGACGGCATCCGCGACGGCGACGAATGAATGCAGCACCTCCGCGCGGGTTTCGTGTGACACGACCTACACCCGCGCGGAGGTCACTCCACGATCCACCGTCGGCTGGCTGACGGTGACTTCACGACAGAAAATCGACGCGAAGGGGGGCACAAAGCCTTGTTGCAGGCCGCGGCTCCGGATAGGGTCGTGCTCTCGGCGGGGGGACATGTCCAGGAGATGTCATGTCCGCGGAGCCGAACCATCGCGCAGCCGATGACTTCCAAGGGGTATCCTTCGAGGGTTTCACCGCGCTGACCCCCATCTACGAAGGGGCGGAGACGCTGGTGTTCCGCGGCAGGAGAATCGCCGACGGCGCGCGGGTCGTCCTCAAACAGACGAAAAACGAATATCCCACCGTCCGGGAAGTCGGCCGCCTGCGGCGCGAGTTCACGATCCTGCGCGAGCTCGGCGTGGATACTGCGCCCGAGGCGATCGCGCTCGAGGAGCACGGCCGCGGCGTCGTCCTGATCATGGCCGACCTCGGGCATCCGACGCTGCGCGAAATCCTGGAGAGCCGGAGGCTCGATATCGAGACCTCGCTCACGATTGCCCTGTCCATCTCGAATGCGCTCGCCGCGGTCCACAGGAAGGGCATCATCCACAAGGACGTGACCCCGCGAAACGTCCTGATCGAGGAGTCGGCCTGGACGGCTCATCTCATCGATTTCGGGATTTCCGCGCGCCTCTCCCGCGAGCTCCACGCGCCGACGGGGCCGCGGTCGCTCGAAGGGACGCTGCTCTACATGGCGCCCGAACAGACCGGGCGAATGAACCGGGCCGTCGATTCACGCGCGGACCTCTACTCGCTCGGCGTGATCCTCTACGAGATGCTGACGGGCTCGGTGCCATTCCCGCAGCGCGAGCTCTCGGAAATCGTCCAGAGCCACCTCACGCGCGCGCCGGTACCGCCACACGAGGTCGTGCCCACGGTGCCCGCGCCACTCTCCGACCTCGTGATGATGCTGCTCGCGAAGACGCCCGAGGAGCGATACCAGAGCGACGCCGGCGTCCGTGCGGATCTCTCCGAATGCTTGCGGCAATGGAAAGCGAACGGGACCATCACGCCCTTTCCGCTGCGGCAACGCGACAAAGCGCCGGAGCTCCGCCGCGCGCAGCGGCTCTACGGCCGCGAGCACGACATCGAGGCGCTCCTGCAGGCGTTCCGTCGCACGCGCGCGCGCGGCCCGGAGCTTTGCCTCGTCGCCGGCTACTCCGGCGTGGGAAAATCGGCGCTGGTCCGCGAGATTCACAAGATCATCGCGCGGCACGGCGGCGGCTATTTCGCCTCCGGCAAGTTCGACCAGATCTCGCGCGACGTCCCGCTCGCGCCCGTCGTGCACGCGCTCCGGGAACTCGTCCAGCAAATCCTGACGGAGCCGCCGGAGGCGCTCGCGGCGTACAAGAGCGAGCTCCTCACGGCGCTCGGCGGCAATGGCGCGATCCTCCTCGAGCTCGTCCCCGAGCTCGAGCTCGTCCTCGGCGCGCAGCCCAAGGTCTCCGATCTTCCGCCCGATCAGGCGAAGAATCGCTTCGAGCTCACGCTCCAGAACTTCCTGCACGTGTTCGCGAGCGAAAAGCACCCGCTGGTGATCTTCCTCGACGATCTCCAGTGGATGGATCCCGCCTCGCAGCGGCTCATGCACCTGCTCCTCACGGACACGTGGAGCCGGCATCTGCTCATCATCGGCGCGTATCGCGACAACGAAGTCTCGGTCGGCCATCCGCTCTCGAACCTGCTCGCCGAGCTCGAGGGCTCGGGCTTTCAACCGGCCAAGATCCACCTCGCGCCGCTCGACCGCGAGATGGTGGGGAGCCTCGTCGCCGATACGCTGACGAGCGAGCCCCAGGAGGTCCGGACGCTCGCGGACCTCGTCTACGAGAAAACGCAGGGCAACCCGTTCTTCGCGCACCAGTTCATGGTCGCATTGTACGAGCGGGGCCTGCTCCGCTTCGACCCGGAGAACGGCGCGTGGCAATGGGACGACGCGGCGATCCGCGCCGCGAACGTGACCGACAACGTGGTCGACCTGATGGTCGGCGTCCTCCGCCGCCTCTCGCCGGAGACGCAGCACGTACTCGAGCGCGCGGCCTGCATCGGCCATTCCTTCGATTTCGGCTCGCTCGCGACGATCGCCGAGAAGCCGGTGCACGAGGTCTCCGCGGCGCTCTGGGAGGCGCTGCGAGCGGGGCTCGTCATGTCCCTGGACGGCGATTACAGATATCTCGAATCCGGGGTCGGGAGCGAGGCGCGGGAGGTCTCGGCGTCGCTCTTCAATGTCCGCTACCAGTTCGTCCACGACCGGGTGCTCTCGGCGGCTTACATGCTCGTGGAGCCGGAGCAACGAAAGCAGCTCCACCGCTCCATCGGGCGCCTGCTCCGCAAGCGGTCGGGCGAGCGTCCCCGCGACGAGGACCTGCTCGACCTCGTCCACCATTTGAACCTCGGCGCCGCGGCCATCACGGATCGGGCCGAGCGGCGCGACCTCGCGGAGCTCAACCTGCGCGCCGGGCAAAGGGCCAAAGCCGCGACGGCCTATCACGCGGGAGCCATTTACACGCGCGCAGGCATCGAGCTGCTCGACGCGGCCGACTGGGCGACCCATTACGACCTCTGCCATTCCCTCCACATCGAGGGCGGCCAGTGCGCATTCGCTTGCGGCGACGCCGAGCGTGCAGAGGCGCTCTTCACCGAGGCGCTGCGGCGCGCCCGCACGGATCTCGAACGCGCGGAGATCCAGCGGCAGCGCATCTACAAGCACGCCTCGTACGGGGAGTTCACGGACGCGCTGCGGGTCGGAAGCGAGACGCTCGCGATGCTCGGGCATACCCTGACGCTCGACGAGATGCATTCGCCCGAGGTGATGCTGGCGGAGCTCTCGCAGATCACCACGAACCTGCGAGGGCGACCCATCCGGAGCCTCGTCGACGAGCCCGAAGTCACGGATCCCGTGATGCGCGCCATCCTGTCGATCCTCGACTCCATCGCGGACAGTGGCCACTACGTCAGCGCGATTGCGTTCTCCATCATCAATTTCCGGGCCGTGAACCTCTCGCTCGTGCACGGCCCGACGGAGCTCTGCCCATTTCCGTATGCGTGCGCCGGCTATGTCCTCGCGGGGATGTTCGGGCGTGTGACCGAGGGCCTGGCGTTTTGCGAGGTCGCGGGGGTCATCAACAAGCGGTTCCCCAACGTGAGTCAACTCTCGCGGCTCCACGTCGCCTGGGGCAGCGGCACGCACATGCAGCACCCCATGCGCGATGCCGTGACGAGCTGGACCATCGCGCGGCAGAAGGGCCTGGAGAGCGGCGAGTTCGCCATGCTCGGGACAGCGTGCTTCCTCGAGACGATGGGAAACGTCTTCGCGGGCGACCCCATCGAGGACCTCTTGCAGGAAGCCGACAAGAACCTCGCAATCGTCCGGCGCACGAAAAACTCCCTCAACCTGGCCACGATGACGATCGTGCGGCAGACGGTCGCGTGCCTCGCGGGAAAGACGCGGGAGCGCACCTCGCTCGACGACGATACCTTCAACGAGAAAGAATATCTCGACCGGCTCGACGGCGAACATTTCGGCAATACGAGGGCCCACCACGCCATCTTGAAGGCGCTCGTTTACCTGATTCACAACCGGTACGAGGATGCCTGGAAGGCATCCGAAGTCGCCGAGCACTGGATCTCGCATACCGGCGGAAACCTCGCCTCGAAAATCCACCCCTGCCTCCGCGCCCTCGTGCTGCTCGGACTGCCTCGCGCGGAGGCGCCCGAGGAGGCCGAGCGACGGGCCGAGATCCTGCGCAAATGCCGCGCGGAGATCGCGCAGCTCGCCGCCGGGTCCCCGAAGAGCTTCGCGCACTTCGAGGCCATGGTGAACGCCGAAGCGGCACGAACCGAAGGGGACCTCGAGGGCGCGATCCGGCTCTACGAGCGCGCGATCACGCTCTGCCAGGAGAACAAGGCCCCGCATTTCGAGGCGCTCACCGGCGAGCTCTGCGCCAAGTTCTACCTGCGCATCGGCGCGCCGACCGCGGGCGGCGGCTACATGAAAAACGCCTACCGCGCCTACAAGCACTGGGGCGCGGCGCCGAAGCTCGACGCGCTGGAGAACGAGGCCACGCACATCTGGCCTTCGCTCCGCGACGTCTCGCGCACGCATTCGACGGCGACGACCACCGGCTCGAGCGCCTCGCTCGCGACCCGCACCCTCATCGGACAGACCAGCATCGGCAGCCTCCGCGACGCGGCTCTCGTCGTCCGGGCCGCCCAGGAAATCGCGAGCGAGATCGACCTGCCCAAGGTCATCGATCGGCTCGCCAAGCTCGTGCTGGAGAACGCGGGCGCCGACCAGGGCTCGCTCATTCTCGCGCGTGACGGTGCGCTCGTCGTCGACGCGACGTTCCACCCCGCCGGCTGCTCGCTCGACGTCGGGCGCGGACAGCCGCTCGAAGCCGTGCAGGCGTGCGCGAAGAGCGTCGTTCACTACGTCACGCGCACCCTCGAACCGGTGGTCCTCGACAACTCGAGCAAGGCTTCGCGCTTCTCGGACGACCCCTACATCCAGGAGTTCGCGCCGAAATCGATCCTCTGCTTGCCCCTTCTCCACCAGGGTCGACTGAGCGGCGCGCTCTACCTCGAAAACCGCATGACGGCCGGCGTCTTCGACGCGGCGCGCGTCGAGCTGCTCGCGCTGCTCTCCTCGCAGGCGGCCATCGCCATCGAGATCGCGCGCCTCATCGAGAGCGCGCACGCCGCGAACGAGCAGGTCAAGCGCGCGAACGAGCGGCTCGAGATGGAGGTCGCGCACCGGACGGAGGAGCTGCGCCAGGTCAACGACAGCTTGTTCGAGACGAACCAAGCGCTCGAACAGGAGCTCGGCCAGCGCCGCGAGATCGAGCAGGAGCGCGCGTCGCTGCACGAGCAAGTCATCGCGGGGCAACGCCAGCGCCTGGCGGAGCTCTCGACGCCGCTCTTGCCGATCACGAAGGACATCGTGGTGATGCCGCTCATCGGCACGATGGACGCCGAGCGCGCCGAGCTCGTGCTCAGCGTGGCCCTCGACGGCGCCCAGCGCCTCGGGGCCCGGGTCGTGATCCTCGACGTGACGGGCATGAAGCACGTCGACACGCAGGTGGCGGGCATGCTGGTGAACGTGGCCTCGGCGCTCCGGCTGCTCGGCGCCGAGACGGTGCTCACGGGCATCGCGCCGCGCATCGCCCAGACGCTCGTCGCGCTCGACGTCGATCTGAAATCGTTCGTCACGATGGGCACGCTCCAGAGCGGCATGGAGTACGCGCTCCGGCGATCGCGCCACGTCGACGTCTCGCCCGCTCCGCGCCGTGGCGGGCCGCAGCATCGATGAACGAAGGGCCGCCGCCCGCCCCGACGATGGCGCGGGGCGGGCGGTCACCTGGCTATCGGGAAGAATCGGAGATCAGGGCGCGGCGCAGAAATCGCCGCCCTTGGCGCCCGGCTGGGCCGGCAGATCGATCAGCGTCGTGTCCTCGTCGATCGAGAGCACGAAGGCCACGAGGTTCGCGATGTCGTCCGGGCCCGTGAGGTAACTCGGCGCGGCGAGCGCCTTGTTGTGCGCGGCGAACGTGGTCGAGAACAGCTCCTCGAGCGTCCGCGCGTTGCCGGCGTGGAAGAACGGCGCGCCGACCTGCATGCCGAGCAGCGAAGGCACGTTGAAGCCCTTGCCGATGGCCTCATCGCCCTGGGCCTTCGCGATCATGTCGGCGCGCACCTCGATCACGTTCACCGCGGCCGGCGAGATCGCGAACGTGCCCACGGGGCGGAGCACGCACTGGATCTGATCGAGCCCCGCGTTCTTCGGGCTCGGCGAGCGCATGAACTGGTTGCCCGAGGTCGCGGGGAGCAAAGCCGCGGGGAACCCGGCGGCGATGAGCGCATCGCCCTCGTACGCCTTCGCGAGCAGCGCCTCGTTCGTCGTGGCCGACGGCGTGTAGAAGCGCTTCGAGAGCGTCCACTTCGCGCCGCCGTGACAACCCTGGCAGCTCCCGCCCTCCATGAACAGCGTCATGCCCGCGGCGACCTTCGCCGGATCGAGGTTCGAGGGCTTGCGCGGCGAGCGGATGCTCTGCGCATACGCCTCGAAGTCGTCCCAGTCCTTGCGCACGCTGTCCGTGTCGTTGATCGCCTCCGTCGAACCATTGAGGCCCGCGGCACCTGCGGGCGCGTATTTCGCCGTGTCCCCGAGGTTGATCCGATCCGTGGTCACCGGCGGCGCGCTGTCCTTCGTCACGAGCGCGCCCACGCCGCCTTGCGTGCCGCGCGCGCTGTTCTCGAAGTCGTGCGCCTCGTCCTGAAACGCCGTCCAGCCGAAGATGCGCAGATCGGTGGGATCCTTCGAGGCGTAGCTGCCTTCGAGGCTCGTCGCTTGCCGCGGGCCGCGGGCGAAGTACCACGTCACGTTGTCGCTCAGGCCGTCGATGTGGCAGGCCTGGCACGAGACCCACGCCTGGCCCCGGAGCGACCAGCGCCCGAGCCCCGTGTTGAAGATCCGCTTGCCGCGCAGCACCGACATCCCCGCCGCGTCCGCGGGCAGAGGCGCCGTTTGCACGACGCGCGCCGACCCGAGATCGGCGCCCGCGACGACCTGCTTGGCCGGATCGATCGCGACGGCCGACACGTTGCGGCTGATGTCGTTCGCCACGAACGCGAACGCGTGCGTGTTCGCCACGGCGACGCCGATCGGGCCCACGCCCTTCAAGCTCTCGGCGAGCGCCTGGGGCGCGAGGTCGATGAACTTCTTGTCCGCGGCGCCGACGCTCGTGACGGCGCCGGTCGTATCGTTGAAGCTCACGCGGAACACCGCGTCCGCGCCGTTCGCCGGCACGTACGCCTCGCCCGTCGCCCCGACGAACGCGATGTCGTTCGCGACCAGCGGATAACGACGGTTCGCGTCGTCGGCCACGTTCGCTGCGACGTACGCGTCGCGCAGCGCCCGGTTCAGGTTCGTCGGCGCTGCGGCCGCGGCCATGTCGGCCTTCGTGTCGATCACGTTCACGACCGGGTGCACGACGGTCTTCGTGTTCGTCGGGATCGCGCGGCACGAGCCGGTACCGAACCCACCGCCGCCCTCGCACGTCCCGGCGGGCGCGTCGGCGCCGCAATCGGCGTCGTTCGAGCAACTGTACGTGCAGGAGCCCGTGGTCGCATTGCACGTGCTCAGGATGTTCACGCCCTGGCACTGCGCGTTCGTCGTGCAGGTGTTCTTCTGGTACGGCCCGACGGGGCCGGCCGGAGACGCGCAGATCGACGTGACGTACGCGAGATCCTTCTGGATCGTGATCGACTGGAGCTGGTTCGGGAAGCAGCCTGTCGTTTGCCCCTTGTGATCGACGAAGCCCGTGTCGTCGAGCGAAGGCAGGGTGATCGTGGAGACCCCGCCGTCCGCGGCTTTCACGCTGTAGACGATGCCGGCCCAGTTCGTGTCGACGTTCGACACGCCCTGCGCGTTGATCTGCTCGGGGGCGGTGCGCTGGGCGAAGAACTCGGTCGCGTAGATCTTCTCGTCAGCGTCGTCGGCGTCGCCGTCGTTCGTGATCGCGAGCGAGCGCGGGTGTGCGAGCGCGGGCCGCGCCTTGTCCGCGGCGACCGTGGGACCGAGCAGGCCCGTGCCGGCGAGTGGCCCGTTCAGATCGATCGTCTTCGACACCGTGAGCGAAGCGATGTCGACGTGCGACAGCGTGCCGTCGACCCAGTTGGCGACGTAGAGCGCTGTGTTGTTCGGCGTGATCGCGATGGCCGTGGGCTCCGAGCCGACGGCGACCTCCTTGCCCATGACGGGCGTTCCCTTGAGGTCGCGGATCTCCACGACCTTCTGGTCCTTGCGCAGCACCACGTACGCCTTGTCGCCGCAGCCGTCGATCGCGACCTGCCAGGGCTCGCTACCCACGGCGATCTCGGCCTTTTTCGTGAGCGCCGGCAGGCCGTCCACGGCGTCGTATTCGACGGACAGCACTGTCACGCTGCCCGCGTCGCGGTTCACGGCGACGACGGTCGAGTCATCCGCTGAAATCGCGACCGCCGCGCCGCGCGTCGCTCCGGGCGCCGGCGTCGTGCAAAGCTGGGGCCCGCCCCCGGCGCCGCCTTGCCCGCCCATTCCGCCCCCGCCCATTCCGCCTTGCCCGCCCATGCCGCCGCCGCCGGTGTTCCCGCCGCCGGTCCCACCGCCTGCGCCGCCGCTGCCCGAGCTCGACGACGAGGTCGTCGTCCCCGGAAGATTCACCGGATCGTCGCCACAACCCGCGCCGGTCGCGGCACTTCCCACGATCAAAGCGCATATGCCTGCGAAAGCGCCACCAAAATGACGCCGCACCGGCCTGCCCATCGAAGCTCTTTGCATCGTCTCCCCTTCCTTTTTTCGATGTGTGCCGACGACCCCCACTGGCCGGGACACATGAAGCAGGATTCTACGCGCGAGACGAAATTCGGTTTCGTTATTTTTCGACGAGCGACGAGCGCGTGATCGTCCCGGAGACGACGTTGTCGCCGATGGTGATGTAAAGCTGCTCGTCGTCCCGTAGGAGGTCGAGCTTCGTATTTCGATCGACCTTGGCTTCGAGCGCATCGAGGAAATTCGGTTCGAGTCGCCACACCTCGATCGCGTCGACCTTGTGAATGACGCGCGACGACGCTTCGCGCTGAAGAAGCGCGAGCGGCGCGTGCGTGAAGAGCGCGACGCGTCGCGCGGCCTTGGCGGCCTTGTGCAAGCGCTCGGCCGAGGGGGATCCGATATCGATCCAGGCGAGGAGCAGCCCCGTGGGATCACGAATGACCACCGGCGGCTCTTCCGTCGAACAGAGCCCCTCTTTGCTGAACGTAATGCCTTCCTCGTAGCTCAGGCAGTACGCAATCGTACGCGTCAGCAAATAACGCATGCTCTCCGAGGGGTGGCGCGCGATGCGGAGATCGAGCTCCTCGTACACCCCGCGATCGACGTCGGAGAGGTTCACCTGCAGGTGGTAGATGGTCGCGGTCAGGGCCATGGGCGGCCGCAGGATAGCGGAAGCCGGGCGATGTGCCGGATCGCGACGGGCACACGCGCGGTCGTGCGGCGGATCGGCTGACGCCCGAGCAGGATCCCGACGTTCCAGGTTTGGAAGATCTTCCTTGCCCTCCATCTACTACCAAGGTAGTATTACCTGAGTAGTAATTACGAGGAGCACGTGTCGAACAAGGACAAGGGCAAGGACGCATTCGAGGACGAAGCCGAGGGGGGGCAGAAGCCCACGCACCTCGGTGCTTTGCAGCTCGCGATCATGCGAGTGCTCTGGGAGCTCGGCGAGGCCACGGTCACGGACGTGCACCAGGCCTTGCTTTCGGAGCGTGGCCTCGCGCCCACGACCATCGCCACCATGCTGAAGAAGATGGAGGAGAAGGGCGTCGTGGCGCACCGCGCCGAGGGTCGGAAATTCATTTATCGGCCCACGGTGAGCGAGGATCAGGTCACGCGAGGCATGGTCTCCGACCTGACCGAGCGCCTCTTCCGGGGAGATCCGGTGGCGCTCGTGTCGCACCTGATCTCGCGCCACGAGATACGCGCCGACGAGCTGTCCGAGCTCGAACGAATGATCGCCGCGGCCAAGAAGGAAGGGAAGCGATGAACACCTTCGTGGGATGGTTGGTCACGTACCTGATACACAGCACGGCCCTCCTCGGGGGCGCGTGGCTTTTCGACCGTTTGTCGCGGAATCGCCCCGATTGGCAGGAGCTCGCGTGGCGCGTCGCCCTCGTGGGCGGGCTCGTCACGGCCACCGTGCAAACGGCGGCGTCGGTCCGCCCCGTGGGCGGGACGTTTTCGCTCGCGGAGCCCGCGCCCACCGCGCGCGTGATCGAACGCGAAATGCCCCAGTCGACGGAGATCGTCGTGACGACGGACATGGGCCCCGCGACGCATGTCATCGTCACCTCCAGGAACCCCGCGGCCTTCGTGCCCAGGACGAAAGCGACGCCGGCGGCGAAGGCCTCGCGCGCGTCGTTTCTTTCGTGGTCCAACGTTTTCGTGGCCGGGTGGGCGTTTGGCGCGCTCCTCTTGCTCGGTTCGCTCGGGCGCACCTGGATGGCCCTGCGCAAGCGCCTCGAAGGCCGGCGCAGGCTCGAAGGTGGGCCGCTCGGTGATGTCCTCGCCACGCTCGCGGCACGCGAGCCCATTTGCATGCGGGCGCCCTTGCTCAGCGCGTCCGAGAAAGTGAACGTTCCCATGGCCCTTGGCATTCGTCGTCCTGAAATTTGTCTGCCCGAGCGCGTGACGAAAGAGCTCGGTCCGGACGCCCAGGAGAGCGTGCTCGCGCACGAGCTCGGGCACGTCGCGCGGCGCGATCCGCTCTATCGATTGGCCACGAGCGTATTTTGCCGGGTGTTCTTCTTCCAGCCTTTGAACTGGCTCGCTTCGCACCGCCTCGCGGCGTGCGCGGAGCTCCTCGCCGATGATTGGGCCGCGCGGCGCACGGCGCGTCCGCTCGACCTCGCGGAATGCCTCACGAAGGTGGCGCGCTGGGTCCATCGACCGATGACGGGCCTGCCCGTGCCGACGATGGCGGCGGGCACGAGCGAGCTGCGCCAGCGCGTCGAGCGCCTCGTGCGGGGCGAAGGTTTGACCACGGAGCCGCGCAAGCCGCTCTGGGCCGCGCCGATCGTCGCGTTCGTCCTGACCGCGCTCACGCTGCTCGCGCCTTGCGCCTGCGGCGTGGCCGAAGCGAAGGGTTTGCCCCCCGCGACGCCAGCCGCCCAGAAAGGCGCCGCGCCCGCGCCGAGGCCCATGCCCGCCGCCCTCGTGGACGAGGACGACGAGGACGCGGACGAGGACGAGGACGAGGACGACGTCTGCGAGGGGCCGAAGCAGAAGGACAAGGACCACGCCAAGACGGCGAAACGCCACGGCGAGGAACACGCCCGCAGGCATCACGGTCGTCACGGCCCCGTCGCGCAGGACGACGAGGACGACGAGGACGAAGACAACGACGACAACGACAACGACAACGACAACGACGACGACAACGACGACGACAACGACAACGAGGTCGCGCGTGGTCCGGGCCGGATCCGCATCCACGTGCCGGCGCCGGAGATCGATATCGACTTCGAGCAGATCGAGCGCTCACTGCCCTCGGCCGAGCAAATCGAAGCCGAGGTCGAGCGCGCCCTCGCCGACGTGCGGAGCAACGTGCACGACAAGGACGCGCGCAAGCGCGCCGAGCGTGAGATCAAGCGGGCCCGCAAGGACGCGCGCAAGGAGCTCGAAGAGGCGCGCGAGGAGATGCAGGAGCAGCTGCGCGAGCTGCGCGAGCAGATGCCCGAGATCCGCCGCCGGGCCATGGAGACCGCCCTCGAGGTCTTGCAGCAAGCGCGCGAGGACGCGCTCGAAGAGGCGCGCGAGGCCGAGGAAGAGGCCGAGGAAGAGGCCATGAAGGCGCGCAAGAAGGCCCGCAAGGCGCGCAAGAAGGCCAAGCACGCCGAGCCGCCGATGCCGCCCGCTCCGCCCGCGCCTCCGGGACCGCATGCGGCGCCGTTGGCGCCGCCCGCCCCTCCGGCGCCGCCGGCACCGCATGGACAGGCGATGCCTCATCCCATGCCGCATGGAAAGGCGATGCCTCATCCCATGCCGCACGGCGCGCCGATGCCGCCCCCGCCGCCTGCGCCGCCGCCTCCGCCGGCGCCCTGAACCACCGCAGGCGAATCGACGAACAGCAACGTGGCCCCGGAGAGCAGTCTCCCTCCCTGCTCTCCGGGGCTCTTTTTTTGATGCGCTTGGACAAACCGTTACGCGCCGCCTCCGCCGCCGCCTGTCCCTTTTCCTCCGGGTCCCTCGGCTTGATGCGCGCTCGCGTCGCTCTTGTCGACCATCGGCGCGTCGTCCGCGGTCGACCCGCCTCGCGGCGCGAGCGGCGACCTTTGCTCCTTCAAGCCGAGCTCGTGGTAATGGCTCTGACCCGTGGGGGTGTGCTCGCCGCGGCGCACATCGCCCTGCGTCCCGCCGGACGGCTGTCGGGCGAGCGGATCGTCGGGTGTCCCGTGTTTCGGATGTGTGGCCATACGGGCACTCCGGCAAACGGCGTGCGCGCCGCCCCGGGCTCCATTTTCGCGCCTGCGCTCCGGGCGCCCGAGGCAGGGGCCTTCGCTCGCGCCGAGCGGCGGACCGGCAAAACCGTCGTGCTCGCTGCGCGTGGCCGCCGCGCGCGCTAGCATCCGCCCGAGCAAGGAGGAAGACATGGATCTCGGATTGACGGGGAAGCGGGCGCTCGTGACGGGCTCGACCGCGGGAATCGGCCTCGCCGCCGCGCACGCGCTGGCGAGCGAGGGCGCGCTCGTGACGGTGAACGGACGGACCGAAGCCCGCGTGCAAGGCGCCGTGGACGCGCTCCGGCGCGCGCTACCCGGCGCGACGATCGAAGGCATCGCGGCCGACCTCTCGACCGCGGCCGGATGCCAGGCGCTCACCTCGAAGCTCCCCGACGTCGACGTGCTCGTCAACAACATGGGAATCTTTGAGCCCAAACCATTCGAAGAGATCCCGGACGAGGACTGGCTCCGGTTCTTCGAGACGAACGTGCTCAGCGGCGTGCGTCTCTCGCGCCATTACGTGGCCGGCATGCGGGCCCGCAACTGGGGCCGCGTCGTCTTCGTGTCGAGCGAGTCGGCGCTCCAGATCCCGACCGAGATGATCCATTACGGCATGACGAAGACGGCGCAGCTCGCGGTCGCGAAGGGCCTGGCCGAGACGCTGCGCGGGACTGGCGTGACCGTGAACAGCGTCCTGCCCGGCCCGACGTCGTCCGAAGGCGTGGGCGCGTTCGTCGCCCAGCTCGCGGCGGCGCGCGGCGTGGACGTCGCCACCGTCGAGCGCGAGTTCTTCGCCACGGCGCGGCCGACCTCGATCATCCAGCGATTCGCGACGCCGGACGAGGTCGCCTCCATGATCGCCTACGTGTGCAGCGCTCGCGCGTCGGCCACCACGGGCGCGGCGCTCCTCGTGGATGGCGGCGTGGTGCGCGCCATCGCGTGAATTCCGTGTCGAGCGAGCGGGCGAAATCGCCCCCAAGATGCTCGCTCGTCGGGTTGCCCTCACCGGGTCCGCCTCCTGCTCTTCGTCCTCCGGACGAATGCATGCCTACGACCTCATCCTCACGCTGACGGGCGGGCTCCTCGCGGCGCTCCTGCTCGGCATGCTCACGCAACGGCTCGGCGCCTCGCCCATCCTGGGGTACCTCCTCGCCGGCATCGTCGTCGGCCCGCGAACCCCCGGATTCGTGGCGAACCTCGAGCTCGCCTCACAGCTCGCCGAGGTGGGCATCGTCCTGCTCATGTTCGGCGTGGGCATGCATTTCCACCTCGCCGATCTCCTCAAGGTCCGGCGCATCGCCGTGCCGGGCGCGATCGTGCAGAGCCTCATCGCGACCGCGCTCGGGACCGCGGTCGCGCTCGCGTTCGGCTGGTCCACCTCGGCCGGGCTCGTGCTCGGGATGTCCGTGGCCGTGGCGAGCACGGTCGTGCTGATCCGCATGCTCACCGATCACGATGCGCTCGAAACGCCGCACGGGCACGTCGCCGTCGGCTGGCTCATCGTCGAGGACATCTTCACGGTCGTCATTCTCCTCATGGTCCCGGTGCTCGCGTCTTTGCGGGGCGCGCACGCCTCGCCACTCGAGGCGGCCGGGGTCATCGGCATCGGATTGGTGAAGCTCACCGCGCTCATCGCGATCGTGCTCGTCATTGGCCCGCGCGCCGTCCCCTGGTTCCTCACGCGCGTCGCGCGCTCACGCAGCCGGGAGCTCTTCACGCTCGCCGTCCTCGCGGTCGCGCTCGCCGTGGCCACGGGCTCGGCGGTCATTTTCGGCGCGTCGATGGCGCTCGGCGCGTTCCTCGCGGGCATGGTCGTCGGGCAATCGAAGGTCAGCCACCAGGCCGCCGCGGATGCGCTCCCGATGCGGGACGCCTTCGCGGTGCTCTTCTTCGTCACCGTCGGCATGCAGTTCGATCCGCGCTCGCTCCTCGCGCAGCCCGGGCTCGTCCTTTTGGTGCTCGCGATCATCCTCCTCGCCAAACCCCTTGCCGCGCTCGTCGTGGTCGTGGTCCTCGGGTATTCGGTGCGGACGGCGCTCACGGTCGCGATTGGCCTCGCGCAGATCGGCGAATTCTCGTTCATCCTCGCCGACGCGGCGAACAAGGTCGACCTCTTCCCCGCGGAGGGGCGCAGCGTGCTCGTGGCGAGCGCGATTGCATCCATCGCCCTGAACCCCTTGCTCTTCCGGCTCATGGATCCCCTCGAAGAATGGCTGCGCGGCCGCCCGACCCTCTGGCGAGGGCTCAACCGCCGCGCCGAGGCGCGCGGGGAGGCGCTCCGGGAGCAGGCCCCGAAAGAGCCGATCCGCGCTTGTGACGTCCGTGCGATCGTCGTGGGGTATGGCCCTGTCGGCCGTACGGCCGTGGACATCCTCGATCGATTCAACGTCTGCTCTGTGATCGTGGAATTGAGCATCGACACCGTCACCGAGTTGACGCATACGGGCCGAAATGCCGTGTACGGCGACGCACGCAGGGCCGAGGTCCTCCACGCGGCGGGTATCGAAACCGCCGATTACCTCGTCGTGACCACGCCGAACCCGGAGACGCGGGCCGCGGTGGTCAACGTCGCGCGGGCCCTGCAGCCCGACCTGCCGATCTTCGTGCGCGCCCATTACATCAGCGAGCGCGAGGCGCTCGAGACGCACCGCGCCACGGCCGTCTGTTACGAGGAGGCCGAGGTCGCCGTTCGGCTGGCGGAGATGCTCCTCACGGAGATTGGCGTCGAGCCGGAACAGATCGAGGCGGAATCACTCCGCATTCGCACGGAGCTCAGGCCCGGCGCCACGCCGTGACGCGGCGCGTCCGCCGTATCCGACTTGCAGCCCGTGGCGCGCTCGGGATACGATGCCTCCTCGGTTCGCGGAGCACGCGTCCAGGCGGGAGGGAACGACCTTGAGCTTGCATTTCACGACATCCACAAAGCAAAAACGAAAATACGCGACGCGCCTCGGCGCCGTGGCATTCGGCGTCGGCTTGCTCGGCGCGCCGGCCACGTCGGCGGCGCAGTCGCAGAAGGCGCCCGCTGCGCCACCTCCCCCGGCCGCGGCAGCGCCGGCGCCGGCCCCCCCGCCTCCCGGGGCGGCGGCGCCGCTCCCGCCCGGGACTCCACCGCCCGGTGTGCAGCCGGGTCCGTACCCGTACCCGTATCCATACCCCTATCCCTATCCATACGGACAACCGGGGTATCCGCCGCCTCCTCCCGGGTATGGTTATCCCCCCGCCGCCGGCGCCGAGGCCGAGGAGCGGAAGCCCGTCATGCCGTACAAGGGAGGCGTCGTTCCCCCCGGATACGTGCTCGAGGAGCGCATGCGAAAGGGGCTCGTCATTGCGGGCAGCATCGTCTTCGGGACGTTTTATTTCTTCACGGCGGTCGGGGGAGCGGTGGCCGAGTCGAACACCGCTCCCTGGCCCGCGCTGTTCGTGCCCGTGATCGGCCCGTTTATCGTCGCCGGGGCGGGTAATTTCAGGAGCTCCGAGGACATCGTGAGGCCCCTCTTCGTCTTCGACGGCCTCGTCCAGGCCGGCGGAGCGGCCATGCTCATCGCCGGGATCGTCGCCAAGCAAAAGGTCCTCGTGCGCGAAGACCTCGCCGCGGGCCCGGAGTTTTTCGTGGGGCCGAGGTCCGTGGGAATGAAAATGAGCTTCTGAGGAATGCCGCGCTCCCTCGCGCTCCACGCCGCTGCGCGCACGCGGATGAGCACGCGCTCGTTCGCGAGCGCGTACGGCGAAAACGACGACCGATGGCGGATCGACGAGCGCCGCGGCCTTTTCCTCGTCGCGGACGCCTCGGGCCCGACGTACGGCGGTTATTACGCGCCCTTCGGCGTGGATCCCGGCCTGGCGGCCCTCGCCGAGGCGCTCGATGGCGATGGCGGCGAGGACCGGCTCCGCGCAGCGCTGTGGGCGGCGAATTCCACGATGCGGGCCATGGAGGACCGACAGGAAGAGGTACGAAAGGCCGTTCTCCAAAGGAACGGCGAGGACCGGCTGCATGCCTCCCTCGAAGCCGCGGATGCAGTGCGGGATCGCCAGCGTTGGCCCCATCGCGTCTTTTCGCACCACGCCACCTCGTGCACCGCACTGCATGCGTGGGGAGAAAACCGCATGAGCGTCGCGCAGGTAGGAGTTTGTCGGGTGTACCGGATCCGAGGCCGAACGATCGAGCAGCTGCTCCGCGACCACAACTTGCGGACCGCCCTGGAGGAGCAAGGATACCCGACGGACCTGCTCCCCGAAACCAAACAGATATCCACGCGAATGCTCGGACACCTCCAGGGGCCCGAGCAGATCGACCCCCGGACCGTCGAGGTCGAGCCCGGGGATTGCTTCGTGCTGTGCACCGATGGCCTCTGGTCCTCCCTCGCCGAGGAGCGAATCCGGGACATCGTCGTCGAGACAACCCCTTCCCCCGCCGATGTGGCCGAGGCCCTGCTCCGAGCTGTTCAGGGACCGGACGCCGACGACACCACCGTCGTCGTGATCGTCGCTCGTTAGCCCTTCGCTTTAGCCTCTGCGCCTCCGTCGCGAAAGCCCCCAGGCGAGCGCGCCGAATGCATAGAGCCCGAGCCCCGGCGCGGCCCCATCCCCGAGACGGCACCCACAACCGCCCTCGTCCCCGGCCGCGCCGCTGCCATTGCCGCCGGCGCCATTACCATCCCCGCCGCCTCCGCCCGTGCCGCTCGACGAGGCCCCGGAGCCGCCGTCGGGCAATCCGCCGTCCGGCAGCGGTCCCACACCTCCGCGCTCGAACGCGCCGAGATCGGGCGCCGCGCCGACCACGAATCGATCGTTGATGCCCTCGATCACCACGCCGACGTCGACGAGCCCGCTCCCCGCCACCGGCGTGAAATCGCCGCCCTCCGCGTCCTCGTACTTGGGCTCGACCTCAAACCCGTGGCTCTCGATCGTGCCCGAGGCCGCGAGCTCCGCGATGCTCGTATACTTCACGTCGAGCCATTTCACGAATCGCGGCGTCCCGTCGAGGATGTCCGTGAACAGATTGTCCCAGTCGAGATCCACGGGCCCGCTCGGCGTGATGCTGCTCTCGATGACGTAACGATGCGACGCCCAGATGTTGTTCCGCGTGATCAGATTCGCGAACGGAATCGTCGGGGCGATCGCCTGCGCTTCCGTGAGCTCCGCGGCCGGGCGGCTCGTCGTGTGATAAACGAGCATGAAGCCCTGCGAGCCATTGTTCACCTTGAGCGCGTGCTCCTTGAAGCCGTCGATCACGTTGCGCACCACGAACAGCGGGCCGACCTCGATCGGCGCGAGCGACACGCCGTTCAGCACCCCGCGCATGTGGTTGTTCCAGAGCCGCACGTTCACGCAGGCCCCTTCGGGCTCGAGTCCGTCGTCGCCGTGCTCGACGAGCAGGTTCTCGTATACGTCCGTATCCGGGGCGACCGTCTCCGAGGAATCGTCGAAACTGCCGATGTATACCCCATTGAACGTGCCGGTGAGCTGGTTTCGCCGGACGACGTTGCCTGCGCCGCCGGTGATGCTGATGGCGCTCGCCTCGGGGGTATGCGCCTTGACGGAGCTCCAGGGCCACGACCAGATGCTCGTGTCGCGGACGACGTTGTCCTCGATGACGTTCTCCGCCGCGAGCGGCCTGCGCACGCGAACGCCGGCATTCATGTGGTGAATATGGTTTTTCCGGACCCACGCGCGCGCCGTGTCGCGCACGTCGATGCCCGCCCCCTCGGCGTCGGCGCCGAGATGCCGGATCTCAAAGCCCTCGACGACGACGTCGGTGACGGTGTCGAGGAGAATGCCGACGTTGCGGATGGCCACGTGAATCGCATGCCCGGCAGGCGATCCGCCGTCCGGGAGTTTCAAGTAAATCTTGCCCGCGGCGGCGTCGACGTAAAACCCGCCGGCGAGGCCCGCGGCGGCGGACTCCAGATCCGCGAGGGAGCTGTAATCGTAGAGGCGCACGTCATCCACGGCGACGTACTGCGAGGTCCCGGAGAAAGGCGCCGCGTAGATCCCATTGCCTTCCGATTGGAAAACCGAACCGTCCTCGAGCGCCGGATCGGAGCCGTCGATGATCGCGCCCGGCTCCGCGACGAACCACACGGGGTTTCCCGCAGCGCCGCCGTGATTCCCCTCGACCGTCACGGTCTCTCGATAAACCCCGGCCGCGACGTGCACGACCGTCCCCGGGCCCGCCGCGGCCGCCGCGGCGCCGATGCTCTTGAACGGCGCGCCTTGGGATCCGTCGTTTCCATCCGAGCCATTCTTCGCGTCCACGTAAAGGTGCTTGCTGCCTTGCGGCGGGGGCGCATCGTCACGCGTGCGAATCGTGCCTGCGACCTCCTGCGGCGCGCCGTTGTCGGGATCGTCGAGCGTGACGCGCACCTCGTATTCCGTCGCGGGCTCCAGGAAGAGGGCGCTGCCGCGGCGCCCGCCGGACGTGCGGAGGAGCGAATGGCCGGGGGTGAAGCTCGCGTCGCCGGCTTTGCGGAACGCGAGCTTCACGGTGGCGTCCCCGTCGTCGTCCCCCGAGACCGCGGCCGTGACGCCTACGGCGTGAATCGTGGGCCGGAGCGAGAGGGTGCCGAGGGTCGACGTGTCCGCGGCGCGGGCGGAGCCGGCACCGGCGACGACGAGCAAGAAGAGGGAAGAGACGAAAAGCGGGCGTGGAGCGTGTCGAAGCATGGGCCGAGATCCTACGCGCAACCGGGACGGAGCGAGAAGCGAAAAGCGAATTTTCACTCCGTTCCGGGCGCATCGCAAAAATGCGGGATTTCCCGCATTGCGACTTATACCGCGGCCGTGTATGAGCGTTAGACCGACGGAAAAGGAGACCGCGTCATGACGAATGCAATGCCCGCGATGAACATGCCGATGCCCATGATGTCCTCGTCGATGCCCATGATGGGCTCGCCCATGCAGGGTATGCCCATGATGAACATGATGCCCGGTATGTCCGGAATGCCCATGCCCGGCATGATGCCCGGCATGATGGGCATGATGCCCGGCATGGGCATGATGCCCGGCATGATGGGCATGGGCATGATGCCCGGCATGATGAACATGATGCCCATGATGGGCATGATGCCCGGCATGATGGGCATGGGCATGATGCCGATGATGTGTCGTATGACCTATGAAATGACGAAGGACGGAATGACCTGCAAATTGACGCCCGGCGAGGGCATCTCCATGGACATGATGAAGGAGCGCGGCGAGGCCATGGCCCGCATGATGTCCGCCGGCATTCCGTTGATGATGATGTGCGGCGGGATGCCGATGATGATGTGTATGCCCAGCACGGCGAAGTAGCCCGCGCGGCGGGCCACTTCCCCATTCACATCGCAGGCCAGACGGGCACCCAGAACCAGACGGGCACCCAGACGAGCACGACCGGCGACGCCTCCGCCTTCCGGCGCTGCTCGTCTGCGCGCTTCCTTCGCATCTCGTCGAGATCGATCACACGAGCGTTGCGCTGGTTCATCGGACGACCCTCCAACAAAGCGTGGTGTCGTCTAACATAACGGATGCCGTCCGTTCGATCAAGCCTCCCCGAACATCTCTCGCACGGAAGCCGAGCTCACCCGAGACCGAGCTGCTTCTCCAGGGCCTCCACGGCGTTCTTCGCGTCGAGGAGCGAGGATTTTCGCGCTTCCCGGTAGAGCCGGATCGCCTCGATCTTGTTGCCGGCGCGCAGCGCCTCGACGACCCCGGCCGGCATGCCGCCGGGTCCGCTCGCCTGCGCCCCGCCGCCGGGCGCGCCGGGCCAAGCGAGGACGGCGCGGCAATAAAAACAGGTGGCGCTGCCTGCTTGCGCAGGCGCCCCGCAGTTCGGGCAATGAACGGTGGAGACCATGGCGAAAGCCTACCCGATTCGCGCTCAGGGCACGAGGCCAAGCACGTCCCACCGCACACGCCGCGCGGGGCCGCCGGAGCCGTCTCCCTTCACGCTTTCGAGCACGGTTTGTCCACCCGCATTCAGCACCTCGAGCGAAAAAGGCGCGAGCGCGACCTTTCGATCGCACACCGCCAAATCTTCGGGCGCCCTCGCGCGTCTCAGGCGGGTTCTGGAGTCGCCATGAGAGATCTCGCGTTTCGTACGTCAATACCCCTCCTCCTCGTCGCCGCCGTCCTCTTCGTCCTCGGCTGCGGGCCGGCCGCGTCGCCCTCGGGCGCGCGGGATCCGAACGCGGTCCGCGTGGAGGCGCTGCTCGGCTCGCCCATGCTCCTCGCGAACGGGGACAGCACGGTCTACGCCGTCCTCCGGCTCTCGACCGCGCCGCGCCCCGCGCGCGAGCGTGGACCCGTGAACGTCGCGCTCGCGATCGATACCTCGGGCTCGATGGAGGGCGAGGGAATCGTGGCCGCGCGGCGCGCGAGCCTGCAGGTGATCGACTCGCTCAAGGACGGCGACCGGCTCGCGGTCGTCGTGTTTCATTCGAAGGCCGAGGTCCTCATCCCGTCGACCGAACTCGACGACGAGGTCCGACAAGAAGCGCGTCAACGTATCACGGCCATGGAGGCGCGCGGCACGACTGAAATGGCGGGCGGGCTCCAGACGGCGCTCGACGAGGTGCTCGCGAATTACAATCCGAATGGCGTGAACCGCGTCGTGCTCCTCGGCGACGGCATCCCGAACCAGGCGGCGAGCCTCGAATACAACGCGAAGAGGGCCGCCGAACGCGGCGTCGCGGTCACGACGCTCGGACTCGGGCTCGATTACGACGAGACGCTCATGGGCAAGCTCGCGAGCCTCTCCGGCGGACGGTACCGCTACATCGAGAGCGCGGACAAACTCGCCGGGTTCTTCCGGGAGGAGCTCGATCGCCTCGACACGGTGTACGGCCGGAAGGCCTCGGTCACGTTGACGCCCGGCCCCGGCGTGCGGATCGACGCGATCGTTGGAGGTGAAATGGTCTCGCCGGGCAGCGCCGCCGCCTACTTGCCGCTCGGCGACATCGTGCGCGGGGACAGCCGCGACGTCGTGGTTCGAATGACGGTGACACCGCGCAAAGCGGGCGTGCCGATCGAGCTGCTCGACGCGGTGCTCACGTTCGACGACGCGCTCGAACAGGCCGGCCGCCTCGAAAGGCGCCTCTACCTCGGCGCGCGGACCACGCTCGACGAGGGCGAGGTCGCGAAGGCGAAAAACCCCGCGGTCGAGCTCTCGGCCGCGCTCGCCGAGGCATCCGCGACGACGCTCCAGGCACTCGAGCTCGGCAAGCAGGGCGCTTACGTGCGCGCCCGCGGGATGCTCGAACAAGGCGCTGCGACGGCCCTCGCGCAATCGAAGCGCACGCCGAGCGCCGAGCTCGAAAAGCTCGCGGCGAACATGACCTCGGTGGCCAAGGACATGCCGGAAGCCGATCGCCCGGTCCCGAAGGCCTCTTCCGGGGAGTACAGCTTCGAATTCTCGGACGACGCCATGTCCGCGCCCATGCCCATGCCCTCGGAAGCTCCGTCCGTCGTTCGCAAACGCAAAGAGGTCCACCAGAAGGCCGTCGACGCCCTTTATTGAGGGAAAGATCCGCGCTAGCATGCGCGGCCATGGCCATCGAGCTCGACGGTTTCCAGCGACAATCCTTCACCCACGACGGCGCCGAGAAGGACGTCTACCGTCGCGGCAGCGGGCCCGGCGTCGTCATCATGACCGAGATGCCCGGCATCACGCCTTCGGTCATTCGTTTCGCCGAGCGCGTCGCGACCGAGGGGTACACGGTCTTCCTGCCGCAGCTCTTCGGAACGCCGGGAAAACCGCTCTCGATGCCCTACGCCCTCTCCGAGCTCGCGCGCGCCTGCATCTCGCGCGAGTTCGCCGTGCTCGCGGCGAACGAATCAAGCCCCCTCGTCGATTGGCTGCGCGCGCTCTGCCGCCACGTGCACGCGGAGCTCGGGGGCAAGGGCGTTGGCGCGATCGGAATGTGCATCACGGGCAATTTCGCGCTCTCGCTCATGGTCGACCGCACGGTTGCGGCGCCGGTGCTGAGCCAGCCGTCGCTCCCGTTCGGCCTCGGCACGGCGCGCCGCGCGGGCATGCACATCTCGGAGCGTGATCTCGCCGCGGTGAAGGAGCGATGCGCGTCCGGCGCGCAGGTGCTCGCGATGCGATTCACGCACGACGCTCTTTGCCCGGGCGAGCGCTTCGTGTCTCTGCGCAAAGAGCTCGGCCCCGCGGTCGAGACCATCG
The DNA here is from genome assembly GCF_028435365.1 of Polyangium jinanense. The sequence goes on from NZ_JAGTJJ010000005.1 coordinate 306,848, forward strand.
AAATCGACTCGGGCCCGGGCAACCGCTGGGGCATCCCGCGGCGCGCGCATTCGGTCGTGACGAACGACCTCGTCGACGAGGCGGGTCACCCCACGCGACAGGCGCTCGACCGCGTGCTCGCATTCTTTAGCGAGCGCCTGCGCGGGTAAAACCTCAACGCGCCGTTCGACGCCGCAAGAGCCGCAGCGCGACGGCGCCGATCGCCGCGACGAACCCAGCGCCCATGGGCCCTGGCTCGCCGCTGGTTTCGCCCACGCGGCACCCCGCACAACCCCCCTTCGGCGGCTCGGCCGGCGGCCCGGACGTACCCGCGCCCGTCGCCCCGGGCGTCGTCGAATCCGCAGGCGGCGGGGTCGTATTCGTCGTATCCGTGGCGGGCGCCGCTGCATACATCGCCGGCGCGGGGACGAGCGGGCCACTGTCGATCCGCGTCTCACTCTCGTCGCGCTGAACCAGCGCGGCGAGCTCGATCCCGCCGCGTTTCGCGAACGCGAGCTTTTGCGCGGCCTCCGTGCCCTTGCTCGCCACGCCGCTGGGCGGCCCACCCCAGATTCCGCGCCGCGGATTCGGGCACGTGACGGCTCCGGTCCACGCGTGCCGGATCGCATACCGCCCCTGGAAGTTGTTGATGCCGCTCTGCACCGCGCCCGTCTCGAGCTTTTTCCCGTCGGTCAAAAACTCGCGTCCGCCGACGATCGGCGGCGCGGCCCGGAACACGAGATCCTCCCCGAGCCCCTCCTTGCCATACCGCAGGTGAAGGCGCGTCAGGACAAACCCGCTCCCTCCACGCCAGCGCGGCATCGGCCTCGGCATGGGCGGCGCGGGCGCGGGCCCGATCCCTGGCGGCGCGGGGGCCGGCCCCGCGACCTGCTGTGCGTCGCCGATCACGTCCGCGCCGAGCGTCGCGAGGTCCGAGCCGTCGAGCGTGGGCCCGGGGCAAGGGTCACATGACCCCGCGTCCCACGCGTATTCGGTGATCGCGGCATTCGGCTGCCTCGCGAGCGTGCGATCGAAGAGCGCCGCGTAAAACGCGCCGAAATCGTTCCGAACCTTGTCCTTCACGTCGAGGTTCGTCGGAATGGCGACGTTCGGATAGTTCGCCGTCTCGTACCGCTGCCCGCGCGCGAGAATGTGCACGATGAGGTCTTGCGTGCCCGCGGAGTTCACGAGCCCGAGCCGCACCGGCAGCGCGAACGTCTCGCTGTCATAATGGAACCGGAGCGGCGAAAGCATGGCCTGTCCGTTTTCGAAGCGCACCTTCTTCGTGTCGACCTTGGCCACGAAGAATTTGCTTCCGCCCTGCACGTACGGGCGAAGCAGGGGCTCGGCGCCCGCGGGAATCTTGTATTTCTCCTGGCGGAGCCACGTATCGAGCCCGAGTGAGTCGCGCGCGCTCAGGATGACGACCTCATATTCGCCCACGGTGAACTGGGCCTCGATCGTCACGCCGAGATCGGCCGCGCTCTCCCGCGCGGGCCCCGACCGCATGACCCTCGCGCCGCCCGGCGCGGCCATCGGCATTGGCGGCGGCAGCGGCGCGCAAGGGTCCTGCTCCCAGTACTCGACGAGCCGCGGCGCCGCGAGTTTGTCGACCTTGTCGAACACCGCCATGGGCAAGGTCTTGACGTTCTCTTTTTGCAGGACCACGGGCACCGGGACGACCATCGCGAAGTTCTCCGGCGGCCCTTGGTAGTTGTTCTGCATCGAGAGCACGGTCCGCGTGCCCTCGCGCATCAGCACGACCATCGTGGCGTTGTTGAAGAGCTTCGTGGAATCCGCGCCTGCAACATAGAAGCCGCAAAAAGCGTCAGCGGAGGACGCGGTCGTGATCGCGGCGAGAGCAAGGGGAGCAGCGAGGCCGAGGGCGCGCAGGCGGGACAGCATGAAAAGGATGTTCCCACGGACGTTTTCCGCGGCGCAAGGAAGATCGCGGCAAGGTGGACATCACGACGCGATTCCGGTAGCTCTGGACGTCACGACCTCCGGGAGGGAAAACCATGCGCGCCGTCCTGCCCAGCGCTTTCCTCGCACTCGCCGCCTTCGCTCTGCCAGCGCCCGCCGATGCGTTCTGTGGGTTCTACGTGAGCGGGGCGGATTCGAAATTGTACAATAACGCGACCTTGGTCGTCCTCATGCGCGACGGCACGCGGACCGTGCTCTCGATGCAGAACAATTACCAGGGCCCGCCCGACGATTTCGCGATGGTCGTCCCGGTGCCGGTCGTCCTCGCCAAGGAGAACGTGAAAACCCTGCCCGCCGAGGTCTTCGGCCGGGTCGATCGCCTCGCCGCGCCGCGGCTCGTCGAATACTGGGAGCAGGATCCTTGCTTCAAGGAGCCGGTCCGCGCGGTGGAATCCGTGATTCAGTACGCGTCGAAGCCCACGGAGGACGAGGGCTCCGCCGAGGAAGAGGCGGAGCGGCACGGTGTCAAGATCGAGGCGCGTTTCAACGTCGGCGAATACAACGTCCTCATCCTGAGCGCCCGGGACTCGCTCGGGCTCGACACGTTCCTGCGCGGCCAGCGATACAAGATTCCCGCGGGCGCCGAGCCCTACCTCCGCCCGTACGTGACCGCCGGGAGCAAGTTTTTCGTGGCCAAGGTCGACGCGAAGAAAATCCGCTTCGAGAACGGGCAGGCCATGCTCTCGCCGCTCCGATTCCATTACGACGGCGAGAGCTTCAACCTGCCCGTGCGCCTCGGCCTCATCAACTCGGCCGGCACGCAGGACCTCATCGTCCATGTCCTCGCCCGCTCGCGTTACGAGGTCGCGAATTACGAAAACTACGCCATTCCCACGAACATCCGCGTCAAGGAGCCCGTGAAGCAGAGCTTCGGCTCGTTTTACGCGACGCTCTTCGACAAGGTGCTCGAAAAACACCCGCGGGCCGTGATGACGGAGTATGCCTGGGACGCGGGCTCCTGCGATCCCTGCCCCGAACCGCCGCTCGGGGTCACCGACCTCGCGAGCCTCGGCGCCGATGTCCTGCCCGCCTACGAGGGGAAGAGCGAAGCCCCGCCCGAGCTGGCGAACGCCTTCACGTTGACGCGCCTTCACGTCCGGTACGACAAGAATGCGCTCGGCGAAGATCTGGTTTTTCGCGCCGCACCGCCGATCCGCGGCGGCAACGGGGTCCCCGATCCCGAGGGCAGGATGGAGCCGGGCGCGATGTCGAGTGGCAACAATAGCTTCCAGGGCCGTTACGTCATTCTCCACCCGTGGGAAGGGCCCATCGAATGCAAGGAGCCCCGGCGCGGAATCTGGGGCGGGCCGGTCAAACAGATTGCCGGCGCGGGCACGACCCAGGTCGCCACGAATACTGCGTTCGCCCCGCGCGACGTCGAGCTCGCGTCGTTCCTCGATTCTTCGGCCGGCGTGCTCGAATCCCAGGAAGCCAAGCTCCCGAGTGGTCCCGTCACGGAAACGCCTTTGCCGACGTTGCCCTCGAAGGGCGGCTGCGCGAGCTGCACGACGGCGAGCTCGCGGGATGGGCTCGAAGCGGTGCTCGGAGCCGTCGCGGCTGCGGTGGCGATCGTGCTGCGGCGCGGCTCCACGCGCGCGAAGCGCGGCGCGGTCTGATCACCCTACCTGGATGGCGGGGCGCTTCTGGAGCGCCGCGCGCAGCTCGGCGACGAACGCCGCGTCGCCGACGTCCTTCGGCACCGCCCCATAGGCACCGAGGAATTGCGCCATCCGGACAAGCACGTTCGCTTCCATGTTGCTGCAAAGCAGGACGCGCACCTCGCCGAGGCCGTTCGAGTCGCGGATCATGCGAATCACGATCGAGCCATCGAGCTTCGGCATGTTCACGTCGAGCAGCACGAGGTCGCAACGCATGTCGCGTATGGCCTGAAGGACGCCCAAAGGCCCGTGGTGAAATCGGGCCTCGAAGCCCATATCCGCGAGCCTCTGCACGGCGCTCTCCCCGAACCGCGGGTCGTCATCGATGACGAGGATCCGCGTACGTCTCGCGCGAACGCCCGGAAAACCGTTCGGCGTGAGGCTGCGTGATTGTCGTTTGGTGTCATTCATGGGATCCGGGGCGCTCATGCTCCGGACCGGGTTGTAGTCCGGCAGAGGCGGGCCCACCATGAGACCAAGGTCCCAAGGTCCGTGCGTCAACACACACACGCACGGCGAGCCCGATGACGTCAGGCCGCGATGCCCTCCAGGATGACGACGGAATCCGCGGTCGGAATCACGCGGGCGAGCTTCAAACCGGCGGCACGAAAGAGCGCTTCGAATTCGGCCTCGGTGCGCTCGCGGCCGGGCACGACCGTCAGCATGCAGAGATCGAGCGCTTTGGTCGGGTGATCCGTATTTCCCGGGGGCATGAGCGCGTCGACGACGAGCACGCGCGCTCCCGCGGCCATCGCGCGCCTGCAATGCTTCAGGATAGCCACGCACGTATCGTCCGCCCAGTCGTGCAGGATCCGCTTGAGCACGTAAATATCCGCACCCTCCGGCACGGACGTGAAGAGGTCGCCGGCGATGCGGTCGACACGCTCGTCGAGCCCCGCCGCCGCGAGACGCCCCGGCTGCCCAACGACCTCGGGACGATCGTAAAGCACGCCGCGAACCGAGGGGTATATCCGCAGCACCTCGACGAGCAGCCCGCCGAGGCCCCCGCCCACGTCCACCACCCTCGACGCGGCGCCGAAATCATAGGCCTCGGCGACCGCCCGGTTGTCCGCATCCGAGACGCTCGCCATCGCCTTGTCGAAGACCTCGCCGAGCGGCGGATGCTGGCTCAGATATTCAAAAAACGCGACGCCGTGGCGATACTCGAACGCGCACTGACCCGTCTTCACGGTATGAGGGAGATGCAGCGCGGCCTCCATTGTGGGCGGGAGCGTGCCGAGCTGCACCATGCCTTGCATGGAAAACGGGCCGCCGGTGCGAAGATGCTGGGCGGCCGGCGTGAGGTGGAATCGCCGCTCGGCATCCTCGGCGAAAATGCCCTTCGACGCGAGCACGCGGAGGACGCGGTAAAGCGACAAGGGATGGGCACTCGCCTCGCTCGCAAGCTCCTCCGCGGTCTTTGGCCCGGTCGCGAGCCGGTCGGCGATTCCGAGCTGCATGACGGCATTGAGAGCGCCGGCATAAAAGCAACCCCAGGCGAGGTCCATGATGACCCCGACGTGCGAGTGCGTGGGTTCCATACATCAAGCGTATCAAGCGAGCGGCATGCGAGCAAGCTGGCGCACGAAAGCCCGCTTCGAGGAGCCCTCATTTCCATCTTGTATTCATTCCGCGGACGACGGACCGCCGGAATGCCTGTTTTGGCTCCGGCGAGGCTCGCTCAACCCTTCACGGCGCCCGCGGTGAGCCCCGCGATGATACGCCTCTGGAAGACGAGCGCGAGCAGGACGAGCGGCGTCGTCACGAGCACGGAAGCGGCCATCATCTGCCCCCAGGGCACCTCGAACGCCGAGCTCGTCGTCGCGGAAAACGAGAGGATCGCGTACGTCACGGTCCGTTTGTCCGGGGTTTGCGTGAACGAGAGCGCGAACAAGAGCTCGTTCCATGCGGCGATGAAGGAGAGCAATCCCGTCGTGACCATCCCAGGGGCCGCGAGCGGGAGCATGATTTTCATGAAAAGCTGGAGCGGAGATGCGCCGTCCATGTACGCCGCCTCTTCGATTTCGACGGGCACGGCTTCGATGAATCCGGTGAGCACCCAGATGGTGAACGGCAACGTGAAGACGAGATACGTCAGGGTGAGGGCCGGCAGCCGGTTGTAGAGGCCGAGCGCATTGACGAGCTGGAAGAGCGCGCCAAGGACGGCGATCTGAGGAAACAGGGTCATCGAGAGGACCACGTAGAGCACGAGGCTCCGGCCGCGGAATCGGTACCGGCCGAGCGCGAAGGCCGCGAGCGCGCCGATGGCGAGGGAGACGAGCGTCACGGAACTCGCCACGAGGACGCTGTTCAGCGCCGCGTAGAGAAAATCGTCGTTCGCGAGGACATGACGATAATGTTCGAGCGTGGGGTGCTCGGGCCAGAAACGCGCGGGCGTCGAGAACAGCTCGGCGTTCGTCTTGAACGAGGACACGAGCGCCCAGCCGAAGGGAAAAACGAGATACACGACGAGGAGAAGGACGGCCATCCCGAAGATCGCTCGCCGCGCCATGGCCCGGCCCCTCATGCCTCCCTCCGCCGGAAAAGCGCCACGTAGATCACGATGAAAACGGCGATGACCAGGAAAATCGCGGTGGAGACGGCCGAGCCGTATCCCACGTCGGAGATGCTGACGAGGATCTCGTGGGCATACGTGGCCAGGGTCTGCATGTCGGGCCGGCTCCCGAACATCACGTAGAAGACGTCGAAGACGCGTAATGCGTCGAGCGTCCGGAACACGAGCGCGACGAGGAGGGCCGGCCGGAGAAGCGGCAAGGTGATCTGCGTGAAGGCTTGCAGGCGCGTCGCGCCGTCCACGCGTGCGGCCTCGTAAAGCTCGCGCGGAATGAGCTGCAGGCCGGCGAGCAGGAGCAGCGCGACGAAGGGCGTCGTCTTCCAGACGTCGACGAGCACGGCCGCGGCGAGCGAGGTCCTCGGGTCCGCGGTGAATGCGATCGGCTCGGAAACGAGCCCCAGGCGATTCACGAGGACGTCATTGAAGACGCCGTACACGTCGTTGTACATCCATTTCCACATCTGCGTGGACACGGCCGTGGGGATGGCCCAGGGGACGAGCATGGCCGCGCGCACGGCGGAGCGACCTTTGAAACGTGCGTCGAGGAGCAGCGCGATGCAGAGGCCGAGGGCGAGCTCCAGCAGCACGGTCATCACGGCGAAGAGCACGGTGAGGAGCAATGCGTCGAGGAAAAACCCGTCGTGGACGAGCTCGGCATAATTCGAGAGCCCCACGAACCGCGGGGGCTCCTCGCTGCCGAGGCGGGTGTTCGTGAGACTCAGATACAAAGTGTCGCAAAGCGGGTAGAGCGCCACGAAGGCCGTCACGATCAGCGCCGGGGACAGAAACGCCCACGCAATCCGGGCGCGCCGCCTCGCGCGGATCCCAGCGATGTCCCCCTGCTTTTCCGCCTCGCCCGCCGTCGTGCTCATTCCGTTCCCCTCACCGCAGCGAGCGCCGGATACGCCGATCGATCTGCTCCAGCGCCTTCTCAGGCTCCGTCCCGTAAAGCGCCTTGCTCACGCCTTGATAAAAAGCGATGGAGACCTCGTTGTACCTCGCCCCGGCCTGGTTCGACGGCCTCGCGACGAGCGTCGCACCCCTCACCCGTTCGAGGAAAGGCAATACCCGGACGACGTCCGGATCGTTTTGCACGGCGGGAATGGTGGGGATGTATCCGCCGACGAGCGCCCGGAAGCGCTGCACCTCGGGCGAGCAGAGATACCCCACGAACGCGATGGCCGCGTCAGGAAACCGCGTATACTTCGAGATGCCGAGCGTCCACCCGCCCAGGGTCGCGCTGCTTTCGTACCCCGGCTCGTGCGGGAGCGGCGCGACGTCGAAGAGCCCCTCGATACGCGAGCCCTTCGTATTTCCAGCCGCGTACGCGTACGGCCAGTTGCGCATGAAGGCCGCGTTTCCTCCTTGAAACACGTTGCGCGCGTCTTCCTCCTCGTATCCCGTCACGCCGATCGGCGAAATCGTCCCGACGAACCGCCGGAAGCGAGCGAGGGCCTGCGCGGCCCGGGGGTTTTGGACTGTGGGCTCGCGGCCCTCCAGGATCGCGCCGCCACCGTGTGAATGAATCCACTCGAGCGCATTGCAGGTGAGCCCTTCGTACGCCTTGCCCTGCCAGACGAAACCGGCAAACGCGCGGCTCCGGGCTCGCTCCCCGCTCTGAATCGTCTTCGCGATCGCTTCGAGCTCGTCCCACGTCGTCGGGGGCGCGCCATATCCGTATTTCTGCAGCAGATCGGTCCGGTAGTACAGCATGCCGAAATCCGTGAAATAGGGCATGGCCACGAGCCGCCCTTGCACGGTGTCGTTCTGGATGGCGGCTTCGAGGTGTGTGGCCGCGAGGCCCCCGAGCGCCTGGCCGAGGTCGAGCAAATGCGGGGCGAAGATGCCGGGCCAGACGATGTCGAGCGAGAGGACGTCCACGTCGGCGGAGCGCGCCTGGAAGAGGCGTTGATAACTCGCATATGTCTCGGTCGCGTCGCGCGGGCGCAGGACCACATCCACGGCAGCGCCCGTGTCCCGGGCGAACCGCTGCGCGAGCGCGCGATCGATCGCGGCGCCGATGCCGACGGACTCGGCGTAAAACACGAGCCGCGCGCCCGCATGCCGCCCGGCGCCCCGCACGGGCGGCGGCGGCATGCGGACTTCGGGCAGCTCTTCGCCCTCGTCCGTCTCCGCCGACGGGGCGCGGCGACAGCCGGAGATCAGCGCGGAAAGCGAGAGGCCCGCCGCGGCCGCGAGGAAGGAACGTCGGGTCTGCTCGCCTCCTCCCATGAACACGACGACATCGTTCCCTGATCGGGCAGCGTCGTCAAACGTTTTGTCCTCAAACGGATCAGAATTCGTCCGGAACGATCAGCCGCAAGGCGCGGGCGAGGACCTCGATCGAAGCGCGCTCGGCGCGAGGGAATTCTTCGCCGTCGAGCTGGCAAGGCGGGGGCGCGCCGCCTTCGGCGACGCGGAAGTGGACGTCGATCCGCGAAGCCCTCCGCGTCCCCGGAGGCGCGGCCGGGGCGACGAGCCCGGCGCGAGCGAGGGGACCGACGGAGAGGCCGAACGTGGCGCGCCGGAGCCAATCGCGCCGGGTGGGAAATGGGAACACCTCGAAGAGGCCGTCGTCGTGGCGTGACGTCGGATCGACCACCCATCCGCCTGCGTAGACGCGCGTCCCTCGAATCAAGAGCTCCGTGAGCCGTGCCTCGTCGTGAAATCCATCGGAGACGATGTCGGCGACGAAATCGACGTCGGGGCTCGGCGCGGAAACGAGCGTGCGGACCAGGGCACCCGCGTACACGAGCTCGTCGCGATAAAGTGCGAAGGCTCGGCCGAAACGCCGGACACGATCCCGATCCACGTTGCGCGCCGCAATCACCGCGGCTCCGATGCCAAAACCTACCGAATCGAAGAACGTCGCGCGTGCGATCGTCCTGCCGGCGCCGTCCATCGCATGGAGCTTCCCCGCGTCGAGCCGCGTCTCCCGGGCGGCCGCGAGGACACGGACGTTCCGCGCGAGAGCCCCCTCCCCCGCGCGCAATCCGAAGCTCCGGCCATGGTTGTTCGCGGTCCCCGCGGGCAGCATTCCAAGCGCGACCGCGTCCCTTCGCGGGCTCTCGAGCAGCCCTTCGGCGACCTCGCGGAACGTCCCATCTCCGCCCATGGCAATGACGCATCGATAGGGCTCTTCTGCGAGCGCGTCCCGCACCGCCTGCACAGTCCGTCCGCTGGGCTCCGTTGGCAAGAGGCGGGCGTGGAGGCCTGCCGCGCGAAGCAGGCGCAATGCGATCTCGATGCGCGCCGCATTGCGCCCGCTCTGGGCCAGGGGGTTCGCGACGAGGAGGTGCGTGGGCGCGGTCATGCGCGGCGAAGTTTACCCGAAACGGGCCGTCGTTTCACGGGCACGTATCTCCCGCTGGAAGAGTAGATGCCGTTCACGGTGGGGCCACGTCGAGGACATACCCTGCGAAATCGGTCCCGCCGCGCCCGTCCCGCAACACGAGCCATAAAAACACCCGCGTAGGCTCGTCGGGCGCACGCCATCCGTTCGACACCGTCGTCTCCGTGTCGTCCGTCGCCCGCCCTGTCACGTCGCTCTCGAAGGGCCCCGCGGTTGCATACCAGGAGACACGCAAGGCTTCGCGTTGATCCACGAGCGCCTGCTTTCTCGGGTCGAAAGCGGGATACACCTCGGCGTCCTCGGCGCTCCAGCCGACCTCGAATCGCACGTCTGCGCTCGCGGGCAAGGCACCAAGCGACGCGGGCGCGCCATTCACGAACGCGCGCACCGGAAGAAGCTTCGGATTTCGATTGGGGACGTGGCGCTCGGCGAGCTCCACCGCGACGTCGAGCGGCGCATTTGGTAAGTTGCACGTGATCCGCTCCAGCACGAACGCGGTCCGCTGCATGGCTTCCACGCGGACTGGCTGGTAAAACCCGCCCGTTGCGTCCGAGTCCCGCGGGCGGAAATCGCCGGGCGGCGTCTCGGGGCCGAAGAGCGAGCACGCGTCGGGAGGCGTCGCCGCCGTCACGCTCCCGGATATACCCACGATCGGCCGGACGGTGTCTCCAAGGCACGCGGTGCTGACCGAGCCGTTTTCGGTGAGTGGCTTTGGCGCCGCGCAAAAAGCCCAGCGCATTGCGGCGTCCTCGGGCTCGCCATCCGGCGTCACCACGAGCGCCTCGTACGTGACGGATTCGCCGGGCTTCGATTCGGGCGGCTCGCTGCGCACCGCGAGGATCCGCGGGCCTGTCACGAGCGACTCGCGCTCGGTTTCGACGGGAAAGCACCCCGCGAGGACGAGAAAGATCGTCACCCGCGAAAAAGGGCTCTTCACAGCTCGACCCTCGCACCGAGAATGGCCAGCGCGGGCAAACCCGAGATGAAGCTCTTGCGGCTGAAATCGTAATTGTAAACGATCTCCTCGGGGTTCTCCTGGTTCGTCGCGTTCGTGACGTCGAGGGAAAGGACGACCGAGGCGCGGCGCAATACAATCGCCTTCTGCACGCGGAGATCCAGGGCCTGGAAGCTCGGGAGGCGGGTTCCGTTCTGCGCGCCGAAGATCGGCTGGAAGCGGCCGGTCGTCACGTCGTCGAACGAGCCCACGACGGGCGTGCGTGGCGCGCCCATGGCGTGGCGAAACCGGATGCCGAAGGTCCATCCGCGCCATTCGTAGCCTGCCGTCGCCGTGAGCACGTGCGTCTGATCGTGATCGAAGAGCCGCGAGGACGCATCCCCCACGTAGCGCCGCTCGCTGCGGCTCGCGGTATAGGCGATCCATCCGTAAAGCCCATTCCGGAATTGCCTTCGCGTGAGGACCTGCACACCGAAGCTCTCGCCCTCGCCTTCCTGCGTGAGGGCGGCGGCGAGCTTCGGGGTGGGGAGCCGGCTGCGGACGATGAGGTCGTCAAGCGACACGAAAAAGCCGGTCACCTCGACGTCGAGGCTCGCGGGCAGGCGCACGGACGCTCCGGCGCTCGCGTGCGCCGCCCGCGAGAGCACGAGGTTTGGCGTGCCGAACACCGGGCCGAGATCCTCGGCCGCGGGTGGCTGGTGGTAGAGGCCTCCACTCGCGGAGAGCGTCACGTGCTGCACGGGGGAGACACTCACCGAGAGCCGCGGAGCCAGCGCCGGTAAGAGGCGGGACGAGCCGATGCCAGGGGTTTGTCCCACGCGCGGGGTACTGCGGGAACCCTCCACCAGGAAAAGGTCGGCACGCAGCCCCGGCGTGACGAGAAAGGGCCCGAGGCGTAGCTCCGCGACGAAGAAAGGGCCGACGTCGATGATGTTGGTGCTCCAATCATCGGCATTGACGTCACTCCCGGGCGGCTGGCCAAAGACGTAAAGATCCCCTTCCCTCGGAGGCAACGTGAGCGAGCCCTGTCGGAACAGGCTCGCGCGGGACGCGAGGGCGTCTACGCCGGCCGTCACGACGATGGCCTGTGTGATCGGGACGCGATACGAGGCGCGCAGGCCATACCGCCACGTGAGCGTGTCCCGCGCCTGCGGCACGCCGCCGAACGAGGCGTCCCGACGCTCGCGATCCCTGCCGAAAAACGGGACGATGACGACGTTCGCGCCGTCGGACAGAGCGCGCGTGTACCGCAGATAGAATCGTTGAAAGGAGCTCTCGGTCGATTCGGTACGTGCCTTCGCGGGGTCGGACGATGGCTGCATGCGCGTGAGCTCGTCCCCCGCGCCGAGGAGCACCGCCGAGAGTTCCTCGTCCTCCCGGAGCGCGAGGGAGGCTTTGAACTGGTAATCGTGATACCGAGGGATGGGCACGACATCGAGGACGCTCGGCGGGGCCACGGCGGCGACGAGCCGATCGAAATGGCTCGCGCGCACCGCGGCCGCGACGCGCACGCGAGCGCCCACCGCGGCGCTCACCATGCCCGCGGCATCGAGGAAGTCCGCGCCAATCGATCCGTGAATGCCCTCCGCCGGAAGCTCCCGCGTGGTCACGCGGACGAGGCCGCCGAGCGCGCGGCCGTATTCGGCGCCATACGCGCCGGGCGCAAGGTCGATGGCCTGCACGAGGCCCGAAGGAAGCACGCCCCGAAGGCTATTGCCATGATAGAGGATCGGAATCTCCACGCCGTCCACGGTGACGCGGCTATCCCCCGGCGCGGCGCCCCAGAGGACGAGCCCTCCCCCGAAATAGCCGCCGCGCGCGACGCCCGGCAGGCTCTCGACGATTCGAAGCGCATCGTCCCGGGTCCCCGCCACGCGCCGGGCTTCGTCGGCCCGAACCGTCGCGCGTCCCGGCTCCCGCTTGCGTGGCGCCGCGCGAACGGTGACCTCTCGTGGTTCGTCGGAATGGGCCGCCGTCGAAAAAGAGCACACGGCCAGCGCCGCCATCACGAATGCGGCGCGTCCCCTCACGGGAGATCAAACTCCACCGCGAGGACACCGGCACCCCTGTCATGCGGCATAGCCTCGTCCGTGGGCCCGCTCTGTCCTGCGGACCGCGCGAGCGAGACGCCGCTCCGGAGGACATCGATCGACCAGTTCGCGAAGCCTTCGCCACAGAGGGAAAACGTGTCGACACGAACGATGTAATGGCCGGGCGGCGGCTCGTCCTTCCAGACGACGTTCTCGATGCGCCTGCCGTCGATGACGCACCCCGCATTGGAGTCGAAATCGAGGATCGCGCCGGACTGCCACGCCGTGGGATCGACAGGCTGCCCGGGCGGCGGCAGCTCGTACGAGTTGATGTTGCGCTTGTAGATCTCGACGCCGTGCGGATCGACGACGTGCAGATCGAGGTCGGCCTCGCGATCCCAGCGAAGCGAGACGACGAGTTTTCCGTTGGGCGCGGCGATCGCCGTAGCTTTGAGCGGGTGACGGCTCGCGGGGCCGAAGTGGTCGTCCGCGTCGACGGCGCGCGCGAGGAGCTCGTACGATCCTGCCCGCATATCGGGCGAAAACGAGAGGGAGATGTCGAACGTGGGGAACGCCGGCGATTGCACGTCGGGTAAGCCTGCGGGGACGATCCAGTACCCCGTGTCCCCGGCGAGGCCGAGCGCGACCGACGTGGCCTCCGGCGCGAGGGATCCCCGCAAGGGTTTGTCGATTTGCCCGGCCCGCACGCGATTCGTACCGAGGTCCACGGCGACCACGCCGGGTCCGCCATTCTCCTCTGGCATCGACCCCTCCACGTACGAGCCGGGCGCGACACGCATGTCCGCAAAGAGTCCAGGATCGGAGGGCACGCCGCCGCAGCCGGAGAGCCCTGGCAAAACCAGAACGAGCGCGTGCCACCGATTCAAAACGACACCTCCCCGCGGATCGCGAACGAGTCGTCCCCGAGCGTGGTCGGCAGCCCGCCCGCCGTCCGGCCGAGCGCGTTGTTCCGATGATCGTATTCGAGCACGACACGCAGCGCGGGAAACGGGTTGTCCCGCGCAAACGTCCACGTGGAGGGCGTGTACCGGAGCGCGGCGGCAATCGAGTACGTGGAATACGTGCTATCGCGGGGCACGAGGTCCTTGCCGCGTTGCTCGCTCGCGTCTTGGTCGGGGTTGTACCGATCGTAACGCACACCGATCATCGCATACCGACCGAGCTCCTGGGTGATGCCGACGTGAAAGCCGAGCTCACGCAGATCACGGCCCGTGCCGATCGGATCGGCGGGCTCGACGCCGCGGTCGAGGTTTTGCGCGCGCACGATTTCCCCGAAGAGGCACGATTCGCCGACGACCGGGAATTTCGCCGTGAGCCGCAGATCGGCGCCGAGCGCGAAGCGGTCGAAGTTCTCGGAGGGCGTGGCCGCGGTCCCGGGGATCACGCGGATCTCGGTCCCCTCCACGAGGCCATTTTCATTCTCGTCGCGCCAGACGAGGACATCCTTCGTGCTCGGCGTTCCCCGGTGCAGGCCCGTGCCGGAGAGGGCCGAAAACCCGCCCTGCACGCGAAGCCTCGTGAGCGGCCTCGTATCGACGCCGATGCGGCCGAGGACGTCCTTGCCGCCGTTCGGATCACGCGCCGGGAAAAACACCTGCCCGACCGGCTCGCCGTTCATGACGGCCACGGCATACCGAAAGACACGATATCCGCCCGAAAGGCGGAAGCCCAGGTCGTAGTTGCCCGGAAACAGCGCGCGGCTCGTCGTGCTTCGTTCGAGAAAGAGGCGGTTTCGCTCGCGCTCGGGTCCTTCGACGCCAAAAGGAATCTTGAAGAGGCCGAGCGTCGCCATGACGTAAGGCGGCGCCTCGGCGTTCGCGCCTTGCCAGCGCGCCGAGACCTCGGCCTCGATGACACGCGCGGCGGGTCCCTCGACGGTGTTCGCGTCGAGCTCGAGTGCGCCGCTCACGATGTGCGCGCTCGCCTCGGCGCGCAGGCGCGCCCGCGTGATCGTGAATCGATCCTCGTTGAGCGGCGCGCCAGTCGCAGGGTTGATCTCGTCCTGGGACGATTGCCGGTACGCCACGGCGTCGGCCTGCACGTAGCCCGAGAGGCGAAGGCGCACGGGCGGCTCCGGCGGCTTCGGCTTGGTCTCGGCCCACGCAGCTCCGGACGCGCTCGCGACGAGCAGGCTCGCGAGCGCGACGAGCCGCCGAAATGCCTGTTCAGGGAAGCGGCGGAAGCGAGCCATCGGCATTCAGGAGCGGCAGGTTCACGGCCTTGTCCACCTTCTCCGCGTCGGTGCAGGCGTTGATGATCTCCACGTGGCTCGTGGGCTCGGGGAAACATTCGGGCTCGCCCCCGGCCCCGCCGCTCCCGCCCGCGCCGCTGCTCGACGAGCTCCCCGCGGGGTTTGCCGGCGGATTCTCCTCGCCACACGCGCCTGCAAGCAAAGCGAGGACGAAAAGACCCAACATGAAATGTCTCGTGCTCATTTCGCCTCGCAGAAGCCATGCCGGCACTTGCCGCCGCCACATTCGCCGTCTCCGCCGCACGTCTTGCACGCGGCGCTCGGCATTCCCACGCGGCTCTCGTAAAAACACCCGCACGGCTCGGCAGGGGTGTAGAGCGAGAGGTCGCCGCCCTCGAAGGAACGCGTGACCTTCATCGCGCAGTCGGGGACGAGACCCTTCGAGATGACGACGTCGAGCGGATCGAACTCCGGCGCGGGAGAGACGGTCTTCGAGAGGATCATGTCGACGAGGTACCGCACGCGGGGGTTCGTCACGGTCCCCTGCGCGTCGACCGGCGCGAGATACACCGTCGGGGACCAGATCGTATAATGGCCGTCCCGCACGTTGCGTTTGTCGAAGGACGTCGCCGTGGAGTCGGGGTAGTAGGCGTGCTTTTGCTTGAAGGCCTGGAACGCGAGCGCGTCGACCTTGTCCCGGTTGCCGTCGTAGATCTCGGCGCCGAGGATCCCGATCGTCTTCTCGGGATTCGGCGAGGTGGCGACGCCGCTCAGGACCTCGGAGGACTTGTCGAGCATCACCCCTTTCCATTTCGCACCCGGCACGCCGATGGCCGCGGCCATCGTGAGCAGCGTGCTCTTCGTCGTCGTGCGGATGAAATAAAGCGACTCGTCGGTCCAGGGCTCGACCTTCCCCGCAGAGCCGAAGCCAAAGACGAAATACGCCTCCTCCGCCGTGATCGCGCGCTGCGAGCTCGCCTCCGGGACGATGAAGACATACGGCTGCACGGGCCCCTGGAAGAGGCCGATCCCGGAGGGCGGCGGCGAGGGATCACAGGCGCTCACGAAGAGCGCCGAGATGGCGAGGTCGAGCGGGACGCCATTCGGGTCGATCGTGCACTGGGGCGCGGGTTTGCTCGGATCCCAGGTCGGATCCTCGGCGACCGAAGGGATGTAGAGCGGGTTCGTCGTGAGCTTCGTACCCTTGTACATCGCGTCGATGTTCGTGCACGAGCCGCTCGTCTTGTAGATGAGCGTCATCGGGCTCGCCTGCGAGGCGCGTAGCTTCTGGCCGAGCGCCTTGAGGAGCGGCTCCTGCGTGTCCCCGCTCTGGATGTAGACGGGGTTTGGCAGGGCACTGCAATCCAGGGCGAGCGCCGAGCGCGGCGAAAGAAGCGCCGCGAGCGCCCCTGCCAGCATGGTTTGTCGGATCAATTTCAAGACTTACTCCTTCCGAACTGCAAAGCCCCGGCGCCCGTCGTGTCGTACCCCGCGTGCCGCGCGAGCCTGGCCCGGTATTTCCCGCTCTGGGCGAGCTCGCAGAGTGCGAGGACACGGCCGTCGCCGAGGTGCCCGGCACGAAACACGAGGCCATATGCCTCCGCCACGACGGGCGTGAATCCGAGCCCCGCGTGCGCGGCCCATGCGCGCGACGCGAGCGCGACATCGGCGTCCCCACGCGCGACGGCCATGACCGCGTCCCTGTGGGATCGATATTCCTCGGCATGCGCGTAGGCACGCTCGGGCTCGACACCCTCGCGAGACAAGGCCTCGTCGACGTGGTGGCGAATGCCCGCGGTCCTCGGCCGCGACGCGAGCCTGCGCCCCACGATGCCGGAGATCCTGCGCAGCCGCAGGCCCTTTCGATGCGCGATGCCGAGCTCACGCACGGCGAGGTGGAGCCACGCGAGCTTTTCGCCACCGAGCGACGCCGGAGCATGATCGCCGTGGCAGCCCGCGCCGAGCACGGCGCCGCTCCCCAGCCGGACGAGGCCCGTCGCATGATCCGCGAGGACGAAGCCCACGAGCGGAGCGGAGCGCTCGCGGCTTTCGTCGAACAAGGCCTCGATCGCAAGGTCCCCGTTCGCCGCGAGCAAGGGCGGAGGGGAAGCCTCGGGCGCCTCCGCAGGCTCTGCTTCCGGCGCGCCCCGGCTCCACGCGAGCACGTCGGCCTCGTCGTAACGCCACTCGTCGCCGACGCGGCGCGCGGGGAGCCCGCGCTTGAGGAGCCGGTAGACGTGCTTCGGATGAACACGAAGCAGCGCCGCGACCTCGTTCGTCGTGAGCAAGGCCGCGGACCGTCGGGGAAGTGCGTCGTTACCCAAGGTAGCCGGATGTTACCTAATGTTACCCGTGAAGGACAAAAGATCGCGACGACCGCGTCGGCGGGACCTCGATCTCGACTTTCGGGGGAGGGAGGCCGCGCCCCGGTCAGGGCGCGGCGAGGAGGGAGAACGAGAGGGGAGAATCAGGCCGAGCGACGACGACGGCGCAGGCCGAAGGCCGCAACGATGAGCAGAGCGCCCATGCCGCCGGCCGTGGAGGATTCCGACGCCGTACGGCAGCCGCAGCCGCCGCCATCGGTCGTCTGTCCGCCGCCGCCGGCGCCCGGCGGGCGGCCGCCCATGCCGCCTTCTCCACCGGCGCCGCCGGCACCACCATTGCCACCCGCGCCGCCGGCGCCACCATTGCCACCCGCGCCGCCGGCGCCACCATTGCCGCCCGCGCCGCCATTGCCGCCCGCGCCGCCGGCGCCACCCGCGCCGCCAGCACCGCCGACGCCGCTCATCGAGGGCACGCACCACTCCATGACCGGATCACACTCGTACTCCGGGGCGCACTGGCTGTTCGTCGTGCAGCTCGTCGCGCACTTCGTCCCTTCGCACGCATACCCGGGCACGCACGAGGTTTCCGTGCCCGCGACGCACGTGCCGCTGCCGTCGCACTGGGACGGGTTCGTCTGCGTGGTCCCCGTGCACGTGCCCGACGCGCATTGCGTGCCGGACGCGTGGAGCGCGCACGCGCCATTGCCGTTGCACTGGCCGTTCTGGCCGCAGGTCGTGGGCACCTGGGCCGCGCACTCGCTATCCGGATCGGTGCCGTTCTTGATCGGGCCGCACGCGCCGTCCGCGCCCTGGCCCTTCTTCGCCGTGGAGCAAGCCTCGCACCCGCCATTGCACGCCGCGTCGCAGCAGACGCCGTCGACACAGAAGCCCGAGCCGCACTCCGACGCGTTCGAGCAAGGCGCGCCCGGCGAGCCCGCGGGCTTGCAAGCGCCGGCCGTGCAGACGTTGCCCGGCAAGCACTCGTTGCTGTTCGTGCAGGGGTTCTTGCATGTCCCGCCCGAGCAGACGTACGGCGCGCAGTCCTGCCCCATCGCGTCGTTCACGCACTGGCCCGACCCATTGCAGATCTGGCCCGCGACCACGCTGCCCTGGCAGGTGCTGACGCCGCAGGAGGTGCCCTGCGGATGGAGCTGGCAAGCGCCCGAGCCATTACAAACGCCGGTTTGTCCGCAGCTCGACGCCGCTTGCGTGACGCACTCGCTGTCGGGATCGACGCCGAGCGCGATCGGGCCGCACACGCCGTCCGTGCCGCTGCCCTTCTTCGCCACGGTGCACGCCTGGCAGAGGCCGCCGCACGCCGTGTTGCAACAGACGCCGTCGACGCAGGAGCCCGACGCGCACTGGGCGTTCGTCATGCAAGCGCCGCCATTCGCGAGCGGCGGGACGCACGCGCCCATGACGCAGGCGTTGCCGCCCGCGCAATCGGCGTTCGTCGTGCACGCGCCCTGGCAAGCGCCGCCCGAGCACGCGTACGGCGCGCAGTCCTGCCCCATCGCGGAAGGGATGCACGTGCCCACGCCGTCGCAGACCTGGCCCTTGAGCACCGTGCCCTGGCAGAGCGGGCTGCCGCAGGACGTGCCCGCCGCGTGGAGCTGGCAAGCGCCGGCGCCGTTGCATTGCCCCGTCCGGCCGCAGGTCGCGGCCGCCTCGGCCGAGCAGTCGCTATCCGGATCGGCGCCGGCCACGATCGGCCCGCACGTGCCGTCGGCGCCCGCGCCCTTCTTGCCCGCCGAGCACGCCTGGCACGTGCCCGTGCAGCTCGTGTTGCAGCAGACGCCGTCGACGCAGTTCGCCGACTGGCAATCGGAGTTCGCCGTGCACTGCGCGCCGTTGCCGAGCAGGCCCACGCACGCGCCGCCCACGCACGAGAAGCCGGACGCGCAATCCGCGCCCGTCGTGCATGAGGTCTTGCACATGTTCGCCCCGCACGCGTAGGGCGCGCAGCTCGTCGGCATGCCGCTCGCCGCGCACGTCCCGGCGCCGTCGCAGGTCTGCGGCTGGAGCGAGCCGGCATTGCAGGTCGAGCCGCAGCTCGTGCCCGAAGCGTAGAGCTTGCACGCGGCCGCGCCGTTGCAGCTCCCGGTCGTGCCGCACGAGCTCGCGCCCTGGTCGGTGCACTCGTTGTCGGGATCGGTGTCGACCTTGATCGGTCCGCAGACGCCGTCGACGCCCGCGCCCTTCTTCGCCGCGGTGCACGCCTGGCAGGTGCTCGTGCAGGCCGCGTCGCAGCAGACGCCGTCCGCGCAGAAGCCGCTCACGCATTGCGCGCCGATCGAACACGCCGCGCCGTTCGCGCCCGGCGAGACGTCCGAGAGGACACGCGCGCGGGCCCGATCCGAGCCGTACGGCTGCTGCGGGTCGAACCGGTAGTACGCGGCGAGGACCTCCTGCGGCTTGCCCGCCGCGAGCTGCGGCCGGAGTTCGAGCTGCAGCACGTCGTTCGCCACGACGAACCCGCTCGCATCCTTGTTCGTGCCGGTGCTCGAGATGCGCGCGCCGTAGACGTCTTGATAGTTCTGGGTCGTACGATCGTCCTGCCAGACGACCCAGTACTGCGTGCCGTCCCAGGCCGTGGCGGGGAAGTTCTGGGTGTTCGCCGCGCTGCTCACGTTGATGCCGACGACGTCGAGCACCGTGCCCGCGGCGTTCACGCGGGCGCCGCGCACGTTGGAGTCGTCGTTCCAGGCGACGAACCAGTCCACCCCGTTCGACGCGACCGCGGCGTTCGTCTCCGCCGAGCCCACGACGGCCGACACGGGGATCGCGAGCGCGCCCGCGTCGAGGACCGCGCCGGCGGGCGTCACGCGCGAGCCGAAGATGTCGTTCGCGTTCGTCGGCTTGGTCCAGGCGACGAGGTAGTTCGTGCCGTTGTATGCGACCGCGGGCAGCGACCCGCCGCCGGTCGAGACCTTGACGCCCGCGGGATCCAGCACGGTCGACGACGGCGCGACGCGCGCGGCAAAGATCTCCGAGCTCGTGGCGTCGCGCCACGTGACGAGCCAGTTCGTCCCGTCCGCGGCGACGGCGGGGTTCGTCTGGTTGCCGGCCGCCGTGTTCACCGGGATGCCGCCGACGTCGAGCACGGCGCCGGTGCTGGAGACACGCGTGGCGAAGATGTCGTCGTTGCCGCTGCCATTGCGCCGGTCCTGCCAGGCGACGAGCCAGTCGACGCCGTTCGCCGCGACCACGGGCACGTACTGCGAGTTCGTCCCTTCCGAGATCGCGAAGCCCGCGGCATCGAGCACGGCGCCCGTGCTGGAGAGGCGCGCGCCCCAGATGTCGTTCGTGAGTCCCGGGCGCGCGTCCTCCCAGACGACGAGCCAGTTCGTCCCGTTGAAGGCCGCGCGCGGAGAACGCTCGTCGTTCGCCGCGCGGGAGAGCAGCGTGCTCGTGGCGTCGATCTTGACGAGCGCGTTCGACAAGCGCAGCCCATAGATGTCGCCTGGGTTGGTCGCTGTGGACCCGCGCGTGTCGTAGAAGGCCGCGTAGAAGTTCGTCCCGTCGTGCGCCGCGCCGACGTAGCTGCGGCTGCCCATCTCGCTCGTCAGCGGCGTGGCCCCGATGAGCACCGCGCCGCCCGAGCTCATGCGAGCGCCGAAGGCCTGGTTCGAATCGTCCCAGAACACGCCGTAGCCGTTGCCCGCGAAGGTGACGGTGACCTGCGCGGGATCGGTGTTGAAGACGCCGTTGCCGATGGTGAAGCCGTTCCCCGCGTCCATGATCGCGCCGGCCGACGAGATGCGCTGGCCGTAGATGCTGTTCGAGTTGCTGTAGTTGTCCCACGCGAGCAGCCAGTTCACCCCATCCGACGCGATCCCGAACTGCGAGTACGGGCAAATCGACGAGCCGCTGCAGGCGACGATGTCACTCGCGTCGAGCACGGTGCCGGCTGGAGATACACGTCGCGCGGCGACGCGGTAATAAGTCGACCCCGTGTAGCTGTTGTACGCGACGAGGTAGTTCGTGCCGTTCCAGGAGACCGCCGTGTCGTTCGCGACGTACGTCAGCGACGCGATGGCCACGTTCGACGGGTTCACCGTGCCGTTCGTCCCGACGAAGTTGCCGCGAATCTGGCTCGAGAGCGCGTGCACGACGAAGTAGTTCGTGCCGTCGAACGCGATCGACGGTTGGCTCTTGCCGCCGCCGCTCGTGACCGCGATCCCGTTCGGATCCTGCACGACACCGGCCGAGGTGACGCGGGCGGCGTAGATGTCGTCGGCGCTGTTGCGGCTGTCGACCCAGGCGACCATCCAGTCCGTGCCGTTGGTCGCCACGACCGGCTGCGATTGGTTGCCCTTCGCGACCGCGATCGGGATGCCCGACGTATCGAGCACGGTGCCGGCCTGCGACACGCGCACGCCGTACACGTCCGCCGTGCTCTGATAACGCTCGTCCATCCAGACGACGAGGAAGGTCCCGCCCGCGTACGAAACGACCGTCTCGTACTGGCCTCGGTTCGCCGCGGCATACACGGGCGTGTCGATTGCGATCTCGGGCCCGATCACGGGATCGAGCACCGCCGGATACGCGCTCCCGTCGAGCACCGACGCGGGCACGCGCAGCACGATGCGCCCGTCCACGAAGTCCGCGTCGACGTGCGTGCGCACGCCCTTCGCGTCGATCCACGTGGCCACGCCGTAACGCACGCCGAGCCCGGTCACGGGATCCGCGAAGTGCAAGCCTCCCTCGGTTTCGCCGAGGAATGCCTCGCCCGTCACGGTGATCTTGACCTCGAGATCACCTTCGCCCGCCGGGCGCTCGGCGAATTCGAAGCTCTGCTCGACGCCCTCTTCGTCGTTCTCGAGGTGCTCGACCACGGCGCCACGCTGGATGCCGAGGCTCGCGTCGGGCCGGACCGCGGCCTTTCCGGAGCGAACCTCCGCGATCGATCGTCCGCCGCGGGTGATGCTCTCGAGCGACGCGACGAACGGCGCCGTCGTGCCCTCCTCGGGCGCGGCGAGGTCACTCTCACTCGGCCACACCGTGAGCGCCTCGGGGCTCGCCTTGACGGCATACGTCGCGTGCCCCGCCGAGAACACGCCGCCCTCGGCGCGATAACCGAAATGCGTCCGCCGCATGACGGTGTCGAGATCGATCGCCTCGGTCGGGTTTGTCGTGGCCTGTGCCGGCGCCATCGCGCCCGCGTTTTCCTGCGTGCCGGCGTTGCGCGCTTCGCTGCTACACCCTGCGAGCGCGGCGAGGATCAGGCTGTGACAAACCCAGCCGATCGTCGCGCCGCGGAGCCTTTTGCGCACGGCGCGCGTGCATGGAACGGATCGAGATTGCATGGTTCCCACCAGGTGAATGCTCGCCCCGCAATACGTTGCCGCGGCTCGACGAAGCCGGGACCGTCCGGGGCGTTCGACCCGCCATCGGACAGCACCGGCCGGCGCACGTCAAGGCCGGGCAAGGCACTCCGCTGGGTCAGGTCACCGGGTGTCGGTCCGTTCGAGAACGCGCCCTGCGATCCGCACGAAGAGCGCGCAGAGCGGGGTTACCAATATGAACGCCAAAGGTCCGATCCAGGCCGCCGCGGCGTCGTGCCAGACGAGGCTCGGGAGGGTGATCGCGGATCGAAGGATCGCGCGGCCCTCGTAGACATCGGGCCGATAAATCATGACGGCCGACGGCATGAGGGGCGCGAGCCAGACGAGGGATCCGATGAGCAGCGCGTGGAAAGCGTCGCGCATGCGCACGAGGAGCGGCAGGAGCAGCGCAAGCAGGAGCAAAGCGAACGCGGTCAGAAAGAGCCCGCCGCCGAGCGCGCCGGCCGCGCTGACCATGTCGCCCGGCGCGAGATAGGGGACGATCGAGAGCCCCGTGGCGATCGAGACGGCCGCGCCGGTCGCAGCCGCGGCGCCGAGAATGGGCCAGACGCGCGCGGCGACGAGGACGCGGGCGCGGATGGGCTTCGCGAGCAGAACTTCGAGCTGATCCTCCTCCCGCGCGGTGACGATGGCGCCGAGCAGGCCCGCGAGCCCCACGAAAAAGGGCGCGAAATAGGCCGCCATCAGGTCGTTGATGAGCAGGACCGCCGCGATCCCCTGGAGGTCGAAGGCCTGTTCGAGGAAGTGGATCGCGCGCGGGGGAAAACGAACGAGGAGCGCGTGCGTGCCAAGCACGCCGAGGGCGCCGAGGATCGCGGCCGCGAGCGGCGCGCGGCGCGGCGTGTGCCGTGCTTCGAGGAGAAAATAATCGCGGAGCGAGGCGGTCTCGGACATGGTCAAGCCTCCATGCGACGCACGCCGGCGGCGCCGATCGCGATCGCGGCGATCGAGAGAAGCGAGAGCGCGAGCATCGGCGGCGCGAGGTCGGCCAGGCCGAGGTGATCGAGGTTTCCGAGCGCGAGCGCGCCGAGCGACATCGGGTTCACGAGCGTCAAGGTCCGCCACGCGGGCTGGTAAAACCCAACGAGCGACAAACCGAGGAGCAATCCGAGCACGGCGAGCCCGATCAACGCGGAGGCGCCGCGATGCTTCACCCATCCAGCGATCGCGGCCGAAAACCCGGTCGCGAAGATCGCCGCGAAGAGGTGCGGGGTCATCGCGGCGAGGAAGGTCGAGGGCCGAAAGCCCGGCACACGCGCGGTGAAATAAACGAGGCCGACGAGCTGCGCGCCCACATGGAGCGTGGCCATGACGGCGCACACGCTGACGGCGCGGAGCGCGAAATACCGCGGCATCGAGAGGGGTTTCGCCGCGAGGATCGGGAGCACGCCGACGTCACGCTCGCGCAGAACGATGCCGCTCGCCAGGACGACCGGGAGAAACGCGATCATCTTGTTCATCGCGAGGTCGATCCACACGTACATGAAGATCACGAACGGTCCGCCGTGACCAAACCACGTGGCGATCGCTTCCTCCACGTGCGCAGGCGGGCGCGCGAGGATGAACGGAATGGAGAGCACCGCGTAGAGCAGCATGGCCCCAGAGAGCCACGTCTTGCGCTCGCGCAGCGTCGCCAGATAGTCGAGCCACAGAAGCCGGATCATGCGGCCTCCTTGCGCACGAGCGCGAGGTAGAGGTCATCCATCGAGCGCGCCCCGTGCTGCTCTTTGAGGTCAAAGACCTCGCCGAATGCGACGAGCCGCGCGCGATGCAGGACCGCGACGCGCCGGCAAAGCGCCTCGACGTCGGAGAGGATGTGCGACGAAAAGACGACGGTGACGCCCTTGTCGCGCGCGAGCTCGCGGAGGAGCTCCAAAAGCTCGTGGCGGCCGAGCGGATCGAGGCCCGAGGTCGGCTCGTCGAGTAGGAGCACGCGCGGCTCGTTGATGAGCGCCTGGGCGAGCCCCACTTTTTGGGTCATGCCGGTGGAGAAGCCGCGGAGCGCTCGATCCGCGTCGCGCACGAGCTCGAAGCGCCGGAGGAGCGCCTCGGCCCGCTGCGTGACGACGTCGCGCGGGAGCGCGAACATGGCGCCCACGTAATGCAAGAACTGTCGGGCCGTCATGTCCGGCGGGAGCGTGTAGTTTGCCGGCAAATACCCGGCGAAGCGGCGAATTTCGAGCGTCTCGCGGCCGACGTCCCGGCCGAGTACGCGCGCCGTGCCGGACGTGATTGGCGTGAGGCCGAGGAGCATGCGGAGCGTCGTGGTTTTCCCCGCGCCGTTGTGGCCCATGAACCCGAAGACCTCGCCGGGCTCGACCGCGAACGTGACACCGTCGACGGCCGTGACCTTGTCGAACCGCTTCGTCAGGCCCTCGACCTCGATTGCATGCGTGGTGCTCATCGCTTGGATCTCCTCGTGGGCGTGGCCGCCGCGCGTTTCGCGGGCGGTGGGCTCTTCGGCGCGGAAAGGCCCGCGCGGAAAACGTCGACGATCGCGTCGAGCGCGCGCTCGGTCGAAAAGAGGCCGAGCTCGGCGATCATCCCGAGGTGCTGCGGCGCGAAACGCAGGACCCCGATCACGATCGGGACCGCGTCGCGATCGATGTCGGCGCGAATCTCACCACGCGCGATTCCCTCGTCGACCCAGCCGCGGATCATGGCGAGCTGCGCCTTGCCTTGCTCGACCTTCTGCGAATCGGAGGTGAGCCCGAGCGCGCGTAAATCCGGGTCCTCGCGGAGCAGCTTGCCGAACATCGGGTCGGCGAGGAGCTGTCTATACGCGAAACGCAGCGTGGCCACGAGCCGCTCGAGCGGCGACGCGATCGAGATGACCTCCTCGGCATACCGAGCGCCGATCGCCGCGAACGCCTGCTCGACGACCTCGCGCAGGAGCGACTCCTTGTCGGCAAACTCGAGGTAAAGCGCGCCCTTCGCGCAGCCCGCCTCGGCCGCGACCGCGTCGAGGTTCGTCCCCTTGAAGCCGTGCTGGGTGAAGTGCCGCCGCGCCGCTTCGAGGATGCGCTGGCGCCGCGCAGGATCACGAGGCTTCTGGCTACGTCGTGCGACCATCACAACCAAGATGACTCATCTGGTCGTTCGAGTCAACTTCCGACATGCGAGAGCGAGCCCGCGGGTCCCGCGAGCTCGCTTCAACGGGGCTCGGAGGCTCGGCTAATCGATGTCTTCGCCGCGGGCGACGGTCTTGCCGTCCGGGGTCACGGCGACCTCGAGCTTCTGGTCCCCTTTTTTGATCTCGGCTTTGTATTGGACCTGGCCGTTCTTCAGCGTGACCTGCTCGATCTTCTTGATCTCGCCGCCCTCGGCCCAGGTCCGGATGGCGTTCTGTGCCGCGGTGGGCAGATTCGCGAACGCGATCTCGTCCTTCTTGGCGTCCTTGTACTGCTCGTGGAGCGACTGGGCGTGTTCGTCGGCCGTCGCAATGGCGGGCGACGCGAGCAGCCCGAGCGCGAGCGAGGCGAAGAGGGGCCGGAGTATCCGTGTCATGATCATCTCCTTCCGGTTGAATGCCTGCCGCGGTCTTCGCGGAAGGCTCCCGCCCCGCACATGCGAGTCCCATTCCGCTCTCCGCGTGAACGTGACGCGCAGCAATCGTGACCCCGCAAGGCTCGAAGAGCGAAAGGGGAGCGGAGCGAGGGCGCGCTCGGACCTCTCCGCATCCCGGGTCAAACGAGCTTCAAGCCGCCCGCTCTTCACGCGGCGTCGCATCCAGATAGGCGCGCCCGACCTCGGATTCGTCGAGGAAACCCACGATCCTGCCGGAATCGTCGACGACGGGCACTTCCCGCACGCCTTGCGCGAGGAGCACCTCGGTCGCCGTCCTCAAATCGTCGTCCGGCCGCACGGCGACCGGCGGCTGCATGGCGTCGATCGCGAGGGTCAATACCTCGAGATCACGCTCCGTGGCGAGCAGACGCACGACGTCGCTCGTGATGACCCCGGCCATTTTGCCCTGCTCGTCCAGCACAGGAAAGACGTCCTGCCAACCCGTGTCCGCCGCGAGGCGGAGGACCTCGGGCACGGGCGTCGCGAGGCCGAAACGAACATAAGGCCGGCCGGCAATCATCACGTCGGCGACCTTGAGGGAGCGGAGCACGTCGAGCACGCCCGGCGGATGCGCGGGAGAATCACGCTGCGTGGGGACCTGCGCCGAATAAAGCGAACGGTCGCGCAGCGCAACGAATGCAATGCCTTCGGCGAGCATGAGCGGGACGAGGAGGTCGTAGCTGCCCGCGAGCTCGCAGACCATGACGAGCGAGCCGAGCGGCACGTGCGCGACGCCCCCGTAAAACGTGCCCATGCCGACGAGCGCGAACGCGCCGGGATCGATCCGCGGGTCGCCAATCGAGAGCGCCGCGATGCGGCCGAACGCGCCCCCGACGAGCCCGCCGATCGCCAGCGAGGGCGCGAAATCACCCGCGCTGCCGCCCGTGCCAATGGTGAGCGAGGCCGCGACGATCTTGATGGCCGCGAGCGCGACGAGCAGCTCGATGCCCTGAAAGCCCTCGGGGAGCCACGACGCGCCCGTGATGGCCACCTGCGCGGCGCCATAACCGCCGCCAAGCACGCCGATCCCCTGCCCCTCCGGCAGGACGTGCCGCGCGCCGAGGAGCAAGAGCAGAGGCACCGCCACGAGCCCGAGCGCGAGGCCGCCGACGCCGGGGCGCGCCCAATCGGCGACCGGCAGGCGCGCGGAGGCGCGCTTCACGAATGCCATCACCTTGAGAAAGACGATGGCGCAAAGCGCGACGAAGATCGCGAGCAGCGCATACAGCGGGAGGTGCGCCGGGACGAACGGATACCGCGGCGCGTGCGCGAAGAGCGTGGCCTCGCCGAAGACGGAGATGAAGACCGAATACGAAATGACGCTCGCGAGCAGCGCGGGGATGAGCGCGTCGCTCTCGACGTCGTCGCGATAAAGGACCTCGGTGGCGAGCAGGGCGGCACCGAGCGGGGTGCGGAAGATCGCGCTCATGCCGGCCGCGACGCCGGCGATCATGAGGATGCGCCGCTCGCGCGCCGAGACCTTCAAGGTCCCGGCGACGAACGAGCCGAACGCCGCGCCGATCTGCATCGTGGGCCCTTCGCGCCCGCCCGCGCCGCCCGTTCCGAGCGTGAGCGCGGAGGCGAGCGCCTTCACCCACACGACGCGCCGCCGGATGACGCCGTCGTGGCGGTGGAAGGCCTCGATCATCGCGTCGCCGCCGCCGCCGCGGCATTCGGGGGCGAGGCGCGTGATCAGGCCACTCGCGAGGCCGCCGAGCGCGGGCAAGAGCACGAGGAGCCACGGCCGGAACGACCCCATGGCGTGCTCGCCGAAGAAGGATTCCCCTGCGGCGCGGAGCGCGCGGTAGCCGGCGAGGCCCGAGAGGAAAAAGCGATCCAGGAGCTCGATCGCGGCGAAAAACACGACCGCGACGACGCCCGCCCCGGCCCCGACGAGCGCCGCGTGGAGCAAGGTGCGGCCCACGAGGCGAAGATCGATGGGCGAGGCGTCGACGAAGAGCGCGGAGAGGAGCCCCTGTGCGCGCGGCGAGGGGAGAGGCGTCCGAGTGACGGAAACGCCCGGTTTTTCCGGAGATGGATTCATTTCGCGGCTCGTCTGGCGTGCGTCCGAGTCTAGCACGAGGGCCGCGGGGCGTGCCGGTCTTCGTGCCAGACATCTTTGCACTCAAACGAACATCGTACGAGATCGTACGGGATGGAGCGGCCGAGGACGACGCCCTCGGCGGGGGTGCGGCGTCAACGCTGCGGGGGGAGGCGCACGTCGATCACGGTGCCGGTGCGCCGCACGCCGGCGGCGTCGCGGTACACGAAGGGCGCGCGCTCGACCTCGCAATTGCCGCGCGCGTCGCAGTGGGGCACGGACACGTAATCGAGGGAGATCGATTCGATCTCGACCGCGGCGACGCTCTCGAGCTCGACCGGCGTGGCGCGCCGATCGGCGTCGCGGTCGGCCCAGACGAGCAGGCGCGAGAAGTGCGGATCGAGCGCGTCGATGCGCCCGTCGTGGTTCTCGTCGAACTCACGCAGGGCGACGAAGCCGTTCGGCGCGGTGCGGCCGCTCGCGAGCGGGGACATCGAGCCGAAGAGCTCGGAGCCGTCTTCAATCGCGCCGCTGCCATCGCGGTCCAGGGCGAGCCACGGCGTGCGCGCGGTGGGCCAATCCGTCACGTGGCTCGCGCGATTCTGGAGGTCGAAGGTGTGCGTCGCATCGATCGTGTATTCGACGCTCGCCTGATCGAACGAAAGCACGAGCGGCGTAGCGCAAGCCATGTACTCCCACGCCGTCGTGCAGTCCGCGATTTCCTTGCAGTCCATGTACATCTCGCCCCAGATCTCGACGAAGTCGGGCGGGTGATTGCAGGACGCGACCTCTCCGGGCTTGCAGCCGTCGCCTCCATAGGTCGTGCATTCGCCACCCTGGCCGCCCTCGCCGTCGCCACCTTCGCCGCCGCCACCGCCTTCACCGCTGTTCTTTTCGCCGTCGCCAGAGGTGACCTCGGCCGTGCATCCGGTCGCGCCGAGCGCGAGGGCGGGAACGAGGATCTGCATGAGACGGGCGACGCGAAGAAGTTGAGCCATAAGCGAACCTCCGTAGTCCACCTCAGCAATCCCTGTGCCACGATACGCGAGGCCGCCGAATGTCGCTCCCACCGCAGCAAGGCTAGCCAAACTCGACGCCAATGGGCCACATTGCGCCAGAGACGATGTGACAACCTGCGCCAGCAGGATCTATCTCATTGTAGACGCGTCAGAGCCCCCACGGCGGCTCGCGCGACATCGGCGAGGGCCCCCTCGCGCGTCTCCTCCGGCGCGCTCGAATCCGTCAAGAGGGCCACGATCACGAGCTTTCGCCCATCCGGCAGGGTCGCGATTCCGATGTCGTTCGTGGCGCCATTGCGCCCCTCGGTGTCCGCCGACGTCCCGGTTTTATGCGCCAAACGCGCGTCTAGCGGGAGACCGGCACGGAGCCGGCGAGGCCCGGTCTTCGTGGCGTGCATGATGTCGAGGAGGACCCGCGTCGACGCGGGCGTGAGCATCTCCCCGCGATCGAGCTTCAGGAGGAAATCCGCCGCCGCCTCGGGCGTGGTCGTGTCGCGGGGATCTCGCAGGTAGGCCTCGAAGGCGCGCACCTGTTCGTCCTTGGGCAATCGATCGACCGCGGCGTCCATCCCTTTGCAGGTGGACATCGCGGGCTCGTACGCGGCGAGCCCGTGGAACTGGAGCTGCAAATCCCGCTCGTATCGATCGACGTGCATGCCCGTCACGCTCGATCGGGAAAGCAGGGCATTGATGCTGTCGGGGCCGC
The DNA here is from genome assembly GCF_028435365.1 of Polyangium jinanense. The sequence goes on from NZ_JAGTJJ010000005.1 coordinate 336,597, forward strand.
CAATCTCGTGCATGAGGACGTCGGCGGCCGTATTGTCGCTCACGGCGACCGATTGCGTGAGGAGGTCGAGCAGCGAGAACGATTGTGCCTCGCCTTGAAGAGCCTCCGCGAGCGGGCTCCAGCAGACGCTCAGTTCGTCGCGACGCACCTCGATCTTCGTGTCGAGCGCGAGCGCGCCCGCGTCCACGCGCGCGAGCACCGCCGCGGCGAGCGGCGCCTTGAACACGCTTTGCAGGGGAAAACGCTCGCCCGCATGATGCACCCAGCGCTGCCCAGAAGTCGGCTCGACCACGGCGACGCCGAGCCGACCTCCCGACCTCGCTTCGGCCGCGGCGACGTCCCGTTCGAGGCGCGTGACGTCGAACGCACGGGGCGGGGCGGCGCAAGCGCAGAGCAGGACGGCGGCGGAGACGGAGAGGAGTGACAAACCTTGCATGATCCGCGACGAACGCACGAGGCCCGAGCCGTATTCCCGCGTCGGCGTACGTCGAGGACGCCCCCCGGACAAACCACGCGATTGACGCACGCGCGGTTGGGTCCAAGGTACGTCCGCAGGGGGAGCCGTGGTCGAAATCAAGCGGACGGGCGATCTCGAAACGAGTGAAGACCTCGCATTCGAGCGCACGAGCCTGCGCGTCCGTTGCGTGGGCAGGGCCTTCCTCATCCTGTTCGTGCTGCTCGCCGCGGCGGGTCTTTTCGGGGATGGCCCGTTGAGCCACGCCCGCGCCGGCGACGAATCCGGTTTTTTCGTCCGGTACGAGCGTTTCGCCCGCGTGGACGGCACGACCCGATTCGAGATCCATCCCCACCCCCAAAACGCCGCCGCCCCGCGCCGATTCTTCACCTCGACGTCGCTCTTCGAGCGTGGTCACGTGGAGCATTACGTGCCTGAACCCTCTTCGGTCGAGATCGCCGCGGATCGAGCCGTCATCACCTTCCCGCGCGTCGAAGCGGGGGGCCTCGTCGTGCTCCTCCTGCGCCCCTCGCGCCCCGGGCTCCTGCGTTTTTCCCTCGGCGAAGAGGGCGGCCCCGCGCTCGACCTCTCGCTCCTCGTGTACCCGTGAGGCCATGGCCATGAACCTCGTCTTGCGCGCCGTCTGCGTTTACATGGCCCTCTTGATCGTCTTTCGCATCGCGGGCAAACGCGCGCTCGTGACGGTGACGACGTTCGATTTCCTGCTCCTGCTCATCATCAGCGAATGCACGCAACAAGCGCTGCTCGGGCAGGACTACTCCGTCACGGGCGCCATCATCCTCGTGGGGACGCTCGTGAGCCTGGAGCTAGGTTTGTCGTGGCTCAAGTGCCGGAGCACGAGATTCGAGCGGTGGCTCGACGGCACGCCGCTCGTCATCATCGAGGAGGGACGTATCCTGCGCGAGCGGCTCGCCTGGCTGAGCGTCGACGAGGAGGACATCCTGGAGGCGGCACACGTGCAGCACGGTCTCCTCCGCCTCGATCAGATCCGTTACGCGATCGTCGAACGAAACGGGGCGATCGCCATCATCCCCTGGCGGGAAGGTGGCTGAATGCTGCCGCTCTACACGTTCATCCAGCGTCGCCGAGCGCCTGGAGCGTCTTGCTCCACTTCTTCTCGGCCGCGATCTTCTTCGGCGACCGCTTGTCGTAATCCGGCGTCGCGGACGCGGACCAGCCGCCGCCGAGGAGGAGCGTGACGTTCTTGGCCGCCTCGTCGTCGCTCTTGGCGAATTTCACGGCTTCCCAGACCGCAATCTCGCCTCGGGGGCACGCGTCGGGCTTGATCCCGTGATCGATCGCCGTCTTGATGAATTCGTAGCTCTTGCCGACGAGCGCGCACCGGCGCTGGGCCTCGGGCAGGGTCGATCCGCGCATGTCGGCGCCGGCTTCGAGCAGCAAGGCCAGGGCGGGCGCATTGTTGTATTGCGCGGCGCGGTCGACGGCCTGGTCGAGCGCGGCGCGGTCAGGCTTCCCGGCGAGCTCCGCCTTGACGTCGTCGAGATCGCCGTCGGTCGAATAATAGGCGAGCATGCTCCCGTAGGTCATGGTGAGCGCGACGATCTGGAGCCCGCGGCCGGCCATGACGAGCAAGGCGAACGCGCCGAGGAGGATACCGACCCGCAGGAGCGGCTTGCCTTTGGCCTCGGTGAACTTGCGGCGCACGAACCCGCCGAAGACCGTGAGCGCCATGATGAGCACGCCGGCGGCCGCGACGCCAAAGACCTCGTCCCAGTGCTTCGGCAGCGGCGTGCTCGTGCCGGACACCGAGAGCGCGAGATTGAGGTCGAACGCGGTGTTGAGCACGCCGACGAGGGCGACGAGCACGCAGGCTCCGCCGATGAGGATCCCCAAAAGCCCGACAATGCCCACGTCCGATGATGTCTTCGACTCCGCCATGCGCCGCTCCTCGTTCGTCGAGCGGAACTTATCGCAGAAAGCGGACACGATGGGAAGAGGCGCATCGCGAGCCGCCGATCAGCTCCCGCGCTCCACGAACGCCTTCAGCGCGAGCAGATCCTTGTCACACGCCTTTTTGAAGAAGCCCCCCATGAGCTTGCCGATGAGCTTCGTGAACAGGCCGCCAGGCATGTCGATGGCGGCGTGGGTCCGCAGCAGCGTCCCCGCGCCGGCGGGCTCGAATTCGTAGTCGAAGCGGTATTCGCCCTTGCCCGTGGTCCCCTTGGTCCCGTCGACCTTGAGGCCGAGGCGTTTCGCCGGGACGAACGAGGTAACCTCGAAATGCTCGGTCGCTTCCTTCCCGAACATGCGGCGGGTCTCGCGAAACTGCGTGCCCACGTCGAAGTCGCCGGGGGTGAGGCGCTCGGCCCGCACGAACCCCTGCATCCAGTTGCCAAAGCCGTCGGGGCTCGTCATCGCCGCGAAAACACGCTCGGGTGGAGCCTCGATCCGGTGCTCGGAGGTGAAGGTGAGTCGGTGCATGGGGACAGACTGCCCCATCTCGTACGGGAATGCACGAGGTTGAATACGAATGGATTTCACCCACCTGTGGGAACCTTCACGGTTCCGTCCCTGACGACGCTGGCGATGTCGCTGGTTTGTCGCGTCGTTTGTCGCCCACCGCGCGGGAGAACAGCTTGTGCCATTGCGCGATGCCGAGGTCCGCGCGGACGAGTTTATGATCACGCACGTCCGGCGTGCGCGGCGACGTTGATAACAACATGCGCCGATCGTCCGGCTGTACCAGGGCGAACTCGGTCCCCAAGGAGAGCGCCGCGAGGAGCTTGCCCACCACGGGCACCTCCACGAAATACCGCGCGAAGATCCACGTCGCCTCGCGGCTCACAGGCGTGCACGCGACGAAGGCCCACAAACGCGCTCCGAAGCGGAGGAGCAAGAGTCCAGGGAGCCGCGCGTCGATCCGGGCGCGGAAGCCACGCTTGGGGCCATCCCCATGTCTCCGCAGCGTGCCGAACGTGCGCACCGTGTCCCCCTCGACCTTCACCTCGTACGGATCGAGCCACGTCCCAATGCCCCGCAGATATCGGCCGTGCGCGAATGGCACGTGATGCATGTCGAGCATCCCCTCCATCACGCGGAGCTGCGGCAGCGGCCACACGGTCTCGTGATCCCACGCATGTCGATCCGTTTCGGGCAGCTCCTCGAACCACGGCAGCGGAGGCAAATCTGCGGCGACGTCCCCGTGCCACAGCCACACGAGGCCGCGGTGCTCGCGCACCTCGTATCGACGAATCGAGAGATCTCGCCGGCTCGGCTTGCCTTCGGGCTCGCAGGGCATCGCCGTGCATTCACCGTCGGTCCCGAAACGAAAACCGTGATAGGGGCACGAAAGCTCGCCCGCGATCACGATGCCGAGGCCAAGGTCCGCCCCGCGATGCGGGCAAAGCGCGTCGTGGGCGACGAGCTCGCCAGCTCCGTTGCGCCAAAGCACGACGGAGCGGCCGAGCCGCTGCACGGTCCGCGGGCGCTTGCGGACGTGACGCGCGGACGCGATGGGATACCAAACGTTCCGCGGGAGCGGAGGCTCCGCGTCTTCGAGCATCGGGAGCGAGTGTCTTTCGTTGCGCGTTCGTTGTGGCATGCTCATCCAACCCTCGATGATCGAGGATGCGCACCGCGAGGACCTTCGTCAGTGACATCGGACGCCAGAAACGCTGACTTCACGCGACAACCGACGCATAACGCGCGCCTCGCCGGCCGCATCGTCGACGTCGCGGCGGCGAGCGGGGTCGACACGGCCGCCCTCTGCCGCGCGGCGGGTTTGTCGGGGGTGGACCTCGGGTCGCCGGACGTTCGCGTGCCCCTCACGTCGATTTACACGCTCGTGGAGCAAGCCGCGGCCGCGGCTTCCGAGCCGCTCTTCGGCGTGAAGGTCGCGTCCGGCGTCGAGGCCGAGATCTTCGACGTGCTCGGCTTCCTCGTCCTCACGAGCCCCACGTTCGGCGTGGCCATGGAGCGCATCCTGCGTTATCAGCGCCTCTGGAACGACGGCGAACGGTATTCGCTCGTCATCGAGGCGGGGCACGCGCACCTGCGTTACGAGCCCTTCGGCGCACCACGACCAGCGCACCGCCTCATGGCCGAGATGTTCGCCTTCGATGTGGGCGTCAATGCGCCGAGGCTCGTCGCCGAGCCCGTCTCCGCCACGGCCATACGATTTCGAGGCGAACCACCGCCGGACCGCGCCGCCTACGAGGCCGTATTCGACGCGCCCGTGACCTTCGCCTCCCCGATCGACGAGGTTGTCCTCCCCGCGGACATTTTCGAGCGGGTTATGCCGCTCGCCAACGAGGCCATGCACGCGTATTTCCAGCGCCACGCCGACGCGGCGCTCGCGCGGCTCGGCCCGGAAGCCTCGCTTCTCGCCCGATTGCGCACGTTCGTCGCCGATCGCCTCCCCGAAGGCTCTGCCGCACTCACCTCGGCCGCAGCCGCGCTCGGTATGAGCGCACGCACGCTCCAGCGGCGTCTGCGCGCCGAGGGCACGTCGTTCGAAGATCTCGTCGACGGCGTGCGGCGCGCCCGCGCCATGGCCTACCTCGACGCGCGCGTCTCCATTGCAGAGGTCGCCTATCTCCTCGGATATGCGGAGCCGAGCGTGTTTCACCGCGCATTCAAGCGGTGGATCGGCATGTCCCCCGAAGCGTGGCGGGCGGCGAACACGCGTCGGACGTCGCGCTGAGGACTCAGCTCGGCGGCGGGCCTTCGTCCTCGAGGTGCTTCTGCAAGAGCCCGAGCTTGTTCCGCGCGGAGAGAACCTGCTGCCGGAGCGACTCCGCCTCGCGCGAGAGGTCCTGCGCTTCGGCCTCGCGCGCGTCCTGCATGAGCTGCTGCGCGCCCTCGACCACGGCGCCGAGACCTTCGAGCGCCTGCGCGATCGAGGCCCGGAGCTCCGTGCGATCGGAGCCGTCCCCGGGCTCGCGCTTGACTGCCGCGGCGCGCTGCATGATCACGTTCACCTCGGCTGCCCGCGCGCCGAGCTGCGCGAACCGCTCGCGCAGGTCCAGGAACCGCGCGGCGCGCGCGTCGATCTCCACCACGCGGGCGTTGATCGTCGCCGCCGCGGCGGCCTGCCGGTCGCGCGCGGCGTTCACGGCCTCGACGAGCGACTTCAGGTGCTCGGCGAAACGCGCTTGCGAGGCGGCGGCGTCGCTCGTGGCCCGCGCCGCCTGCTCGAGCCCCTTCTGCGAGTTCAGCGGCGCCCGCCCGACCCCTGCGGCGAGCTCCTCGAAGCGCCGCAGCTCTTGCTCGAGGGACAGCGCTGCGGCCGCGAGCTCGCCTCCCTCGCCTCGACGACGATCGTCCTTGCTCATACGACGAGCATACCCACGGACGCATGCGGCGCGCCACAGCCCATGCGCGGCATGCGCACGCGAGGGGCGCGGGCGGGCCCGCCCTTGGCGGTTGTCGGGGTCGGGTGAACGCTTTGCGCTCTTTACTTGGGCACGGGCGGGATCACCACGTCCGTGATGGTGACGGCGTATCCGCCGGCCGGATACGCATACGACGAGTAACTGTCGAGGCCCCAAACCACGAGCCCGAACGGCCCGTCGCTCTTCGCCGTGTGCCTTCCATTCTGGCAGCCGTTCACGCCCACCTCGGCGCGCATCAGATCGACCGTCGTCACCTCGAATCGACCGTCCGATCCGACCGGTTTCCACCCGGCGATGACGCCGAGGCAATCGACGGTGACGTCGGAAAACCCCTTGCTCGTCTTCACGCGCGTGAGCGAGAGGTTCGTCGTCGGATAGGCGGGATCCGTGAAGAAGACGTAGTTCGAGAGGAACTGCTCGGGCGGCAGCATGATCACGAACTCCTCGTCGCCGAGGTTTTTCTCGAAATTCGGCGCCGTCGCGCCCTCGCGGGTGCCGCCCGGGATGTTGGAGGTATCCATGATCTGCGCGATCGAGAAAGGATGCGCGGTGTCCTGGCTCGACACGCGGAACGGTCCCGTCGCCTGGAAATCGGCGATCTGACCCTGCGTGAGCGTCTGGGGTGCGCCGGACACGGGCGGGTCGAACGTGAGCGTCGTCCCGTCGGCCACGCCGACCATGCGGTAATGAATGTTCTCGGGCTGGAGGTCCTTCCTGCGGGTCTCGTAAGGTGCGGCCACGTATTCGTTCGCGAGCGCGGAGACGGGCAAGATCTGCTGGTGCGTGGCCTCGCCGCCGGGCCCCGGCATGGGCTGCAGCCGGAAGAAGCGGTTTCCGGTGATGACGGCGACGGGTTTGTCGCTCAGCACCACGCTCCCGGAGGGATCCTGCGAGCTCGCCGGCAGCTCCCATTGCAGGTACTCCCCGGCCGAGAGCGTGAAGCTCGCCGGCATCCCCTTCGGCGCCGCGGAGAAATCGGAACCGGCCGGCAAATCGACGGTCGGGAGCAGGTCGACCTTCGTATCGTCCTCGGTCGCGAGGACGTGCGCGAAGAGCGGCCCCGGCGGCATGGCCGTGCCCTGGGGCGTCGCCATCACGATGTAGTTCGTGCCCCACGCCGAGGTCGGAAAGAGCAGCTCTGCGCTCGGGAAAAACGACTCGGCGCCTCCGTACGGAAGAATGTCGTACGCGCTCACGGGCGTGTCGGAGACGATATGGAACGCCTCGCCACGGCCCGTGCCCGGGACGAGCGTCGGCTCGGCGATCGCGGGCGGGACCGGGCACGTCAGGGGTTTGCCCGTCTCCGGCATGATCGAATTCGGGTCGTGCGAGAGGAAGAGCACCGCGACCTCGCCCTCCGGAATGCCCTCCGCCGGCACCGCGGGCCACGACGACTCGGGCATCCCGTTCTTGGGAATCCGGCCGAATTTCGTGACGTCGTACGATTGCCCGCCGCGCGTGACCGAGACCTTCGCGGGCCGGGACCAGGTGTTCGTCAGGAAAACCGCGAAGCAGGGCGGGAGCGCGGGCGGATAGGAGCCGGGCGTGGTGACGCGGAAATTGCAGCCGACGTTGCCCTTGCTATCGGCGGCGGCGTCGCACGCGGGCGCGCACGCCCCGTCGAGGCAGCCCTGATCGGCGGGACAAACCGAGACAACTTGCCCGGCCTCGTCGACGATCGAGCGCAGATCGGGGCTGCAGCCGAGCGTCCCGTTCGCGTCGGGCCCGCCGTCGAAGAACACGGCCCCTTCGCCGCCCGCGCCGCCATTGCCTCCCACGCCGCCGCTCGCGCCGACGCCCCCGGCCCCGCTGCCCTGCGAATCCTGCCCGCACGTCCACGTCGCGAACGCGACGCACAGGGCGAGCGTGCACTGGACGGCCGCCACGCTCGCTGCTCGAAACTTCGACCTCGTCGTCATCGCCGCCTCCGCTCCGAATCGCCCGATTGCGTATCTCGGGCCCGAACGGACAGGAGACGCGAGTTCCCGAGGCCCGTCAAGGCCCAGGTCGCCGGCAATGACAATCCGTTCAAGAGCCCGTAACCCGGGCCATCCGACGACGCCGCGCGAGCGCAATGCCCAGGCCGGCTGCGAACACGAAAAGCCCCGCGCCCTCCGCGGCCCCCGCCGTCGTACACCCGCCGCAGCCGCCGCCGACCACGCGTGTCTCGGGCTTCACGCCCGCCGGGCAGAAGAAGACCTCATCGCCGGCTCCCATCTTGTGACGACAAGCCTCGGCGAGCCCTTTTTCACGGAGAGGGCCGGCGCAGCTCTCGAATTCCGGCTGATTGCCGGGATCCCGACCATAGTGCCAGTAGCATTTCTGACAGTCGAGCCCGTCGGCGTCGCACACGTTGCGGGGCCCCGCCACGTCGGCCGCGGCGAGGGCGGTGAAGGTCGAAATCACGATGACAAGGAGTGTCGAGAAGAAGATGCGCACGTGCGCCTTGTAGCCCATGGCGTGAGAACTGTCGATCGCCTCTTGGACTTACACCCGGCTTCCGGTCAACGTCCGACGAATGCAAGGGACGCCACGATCTCCGCGGGCGCCTTTTCGACCGTGCGCCCCTTCCGCCCCGTCACCGCCGTCGCTTCCCCGAGCGCCTTCCCCAGCGCCGCCCGCGCCGCACGGGCCGCCGCGTCGAAAAGCGGGCCGAGCCCGTCGTCCCCGAGCCTGCGCGCCTCGTAAAGCCGCCCCGGCGGCGCCGTGAGGGACCCGTCGATTGCATTCGCCACCGAAAACGCGAGCGCGAGCCGCCCCTCCTCGCCGCCGATCGTCACGGCCGCGTCGATCCCACGCAGAGCCGCCTCGCCCAGCCATCGAAGCTCCGCGGGAAAGAGCGGCGCATCCGTCGCGACGATCGCCACGAATCCAGGTGAAACCGCGCGCACGGAGCTCGCCCCTCGCGGCGCCCCGCCGTTTGCCACGAGGAGCACGCCCACGACGAATGCATCGGCGCCGATACGCGCCGCGGCCGACGCGTCCCCCACGCCGCCCTTGTACCCGAGGGCCACGAGCCCCCGCCCCACGCCCACGCTCCCGCAGGCCGGCGCGTCGCCACGCGCCGCATCACACGCCGCGATCACGTCGTCGTGTTTCACCCGCCGGCGCCGGAGATCATTCAAGTACCCATCGTCGATTCCCACCACGACGGGCGGCCATCCATCGTCGACCGGCAATTCCGGGTCCCGCTTGTGCCCGCGCGTGATCAAAGCGTCGTAGGCCGCGCCCACGCTCGTCGCATTACAAAGCACGATCGGGGACGCGAACGTGCCGAAATCTTCCGCCACCTCCACGCCCGTCCACGCGAGCGCGCCGCCGGCCGCGTACGCGCCGAGGGAAAACTTTCGATGGCGCACGGACGGCGGGCACGGCAAGACCACGGTCACGCCCGTTTGCACGTCGCCCTCGGCCACGGTCACGTGGGCGACCTCGACGCCGGGGACGTCGGTGATCGAATTGCGCAGGGTGCGATCGGCCGGCATGGTTTTCCGCGTGGCTCCTAGCGCCCCGAAATCGGGCGCCCGTATTTGCGCATGATCTCCGGCAGCCGGTCGACCGGCAATGCGTAGGCCGTATTCCCTTGGATCCCGGTCATCGTCTGGGCCATCGCGAGGGCATTGAGCACGGCCTCTTCCGTGGCCTCGACCGCCGCCTCGTGCGCCACGCTGATGTGCTCGTCGTTCCAGACGGGCACCGCCGTCGACGCCGCGCCGCGCCGCACGCGGACGCCCGTCGAAAAGAAAAGCAGCAGATCGCCCGAGCCGTGCATCGACACCGCGCCGGTCCGCCCGAGCCCGAGCGCCATTCGCTTCGCGAGCCGACCGAGCTGCACCGGCGTCATGGGCGCGTCCGTGGCGCCGATGATCAAAATCGATTTCGACTTCCGGCCCTCGTAGGGCATTCCCTCGGTGATCTCTCGACCCACCGGCACCCCGTCGATGCGGAGCTGCGCCCTCCGGCCGTGGTTCGCCTGCACGAGCACGCCGAGCGTGTAATTCCCCATCGCGGCGGGAAGCCGCCGGGACGCGGTCCCAATGCCACCCTTGAACTCGTAACACAACATGCCCGTGCCGCCGCCCACGGCCCCCTCCTCGACGGGACCGCTGCGCGCCGCGAGGATCGCCTCGCGCACGTGCTCCTCCGTGAGGTGTCGGCCCTCGGCGTCGTGCAGGAACGCCGCCCAGGTCTCGCCCACGATCGGCGTGGGGACGGGCGCGCTGTCGCCGATCTCCGGGTATTTTTCGAGCATCCACGCGAGCGCCCCGTCCATCACGCGGCCGATGTTCGAGGTGTCGGTCAGGAAAATCGGCGTCTCCAGCAGGCCGTGCCGATCGAGCGTGGAGACGCCCGTGAGCTCGCCATTGCCGTTCAGCGTGAAGCGCGCCGCGGGGACATTGTCCCGCCAAACGTCTTCGCCTGGCAGGATCACGGTCACGCCCGTGCGGATCGGCCCGCGGCCGGGCACGAGTGGGCCTTCGCCTTCGATACGCGTCAAGTGCCCCACGCGCACGCCGGGCACGTCGGTGATCGCATTCCAGCGGCCGGGCGTGAGCGAACCGATCGCGATGCCGAGATCCCGGAGCCTCCGGCGAGGCGAAGGCGCGCGGGGCGCCTCGGCCGGTACAACGCTGCAACCCGCGCTGATGGCGGCGAGCGCGCCGCCAGCCAGGAGCGCGCGGCGCGAAACTCTCCCGGTGTCGCTCTTCACGGCCATCGCCGCGAGTATGCAGGTTCGAACCGCGGTTGGGAAGCTCTTCACGCGGTCACGGACGCCCCCCTCGCCTTCACGCGCGCTCGCGCCGTCGCCTCCGGCCTCGGGGGCGGCTCTCCGCTTCGGGGCGATCGCCGAGCAGTTGCCGGACGAGCAAACGCGCGAACGGCGCGGCCCCCGCAGGCTCGTGGAGGTTTGCGGGGACGAACCCCTCGCAAAGGCGCGGCGCGAGGCAAACCATGTGAATGGCGGACCAGAATGCGGCGACGCGGAGGCGTTGCTCTTCCTCCGAGCCCGCCGGCAAGGCGGGGCGTACGCGGCGGAAAAACCCTTCGAGGAAGTCGCGATACCCCTGGACCGCCGTGCCCGTGTAGTCCTGACGCGTGATGGCGTCGTGCAGGTGCGCCGCGCTGAGGCGTGGGTATCGGACGGCGTCCGGCAAGAACGCGGGCACGAAGCGTTCGAGCGCGGCGCGGACGTCCCCGCCCTCGGCCTCGACGAGCGCGTCGAGCTCGACGAGCTGCCCGCCGAGCCCATTCTCCAAGGTCCGCGCGAGCACCACCTCGACGAGCCGCTCTTTGCTCCCGAAATAGTAGTTGATCGCGGCCACGTTCACGCCCGCTTCCAGGGCGATCGCGCGCACCGTGAGGGCCTCGAGCCCTTCCCGCTCGATGACCCCGATCGCGGCCTCGATGATCCGCTCGCGCGCGCCGCCGCCCTGCTCGCTGTCCATCACGGTCCTCGGTCTTAGCCCAGATCCCGCGAGGCGGTCGAGCCCCCTGCCCTCCCTTGCGTCGAAATCCTGCTGCTCGTTGAACGAATCCTCCGACTCAAACAACTGTTTGAAACAACCGTTTGAACTGCCGCGTCGCAGGGCGCGCGCAGGCAGGAGAGGTGCGTCATGAGGGAAGAAAACGCCTGGAAAAGGCGGGGGTTCGGTTTCGTCTTCGTGGGATGCGTGGCCGCCGTGGTGCCGGCATGCGGCAGCGAGCCGGAGCGCACGCCGACATGGTATCGGGACATCCAGCCGCTGGTCGATCGCTCCTGCGCCGCGTGCCACGACGGAAGCGGCGTGGGTCGGGTGAACCTGCGCGACGCCGCGACGGCGCGGGCGCTCGCGGGCACGATGGCCGCGCGCGTGGAGTCGGGCGAGATGCCGCCCCCCGCGCTCGATCCATCGTGCCGGCCCTATGCCGGCGCGGAGAAGATGTACCTCGGCCCGGACGATCGCGCGCGCTTTCGCGCCTGGGCCGACGCAGGCGCGCCGCTCGGCGATCCAAGCGAGGCGACGACAAAGCCGGGGGCCGTCGCGCACATCGACGACCCGGATCTCGTGCTCGAAATGCCCGAGGCCCACGAGGTCACTCCGGACGACGACGGCAATGAATACTGGTGCGTGGTGCTCGACAATCCTCTCGCCACACCCGCATGGATCCAGGCGATCGAGGCGGTGCCCGGCGACCCGCTCGTCGTGCATCACATCGGGCTCTACCGGGACGCGGGGCACGACGCGGGCGCGGGGTACGGCGTTCCGCCGGGCACGAAGGGGTTTTCGTGCCGGGATCCGGTGCTCGAGCTCGATTGGCAGCTCCTGCACGCCTTCGCACCGGGCGTCGGCGTCATGGAGCTTCCGAAGGACACGGGCATCCGGCTCGATCCGGGCGAGCAGATCGTGATCCAGATGCATTATTACGCGCCGAAGTCGGGCGCGCTGGATCGGTCGGCATACCGGATGCGCCTCGCGACCGAGGCGCCCGCCGCGGAGGTCTTCATGGACGTCTTCGGCCCCGTGCCGTTCACGATCCCCGCGGGCGCCTCGCAGCACGTCGAGCGAAGCGTGATCACGAACGAGGGCCCGAAAGCCACGATTTACGGCCTCCTACCGCACATGCACCTGCTCGGCCGCTCCTATGACGCGTGGATCGAGGATGACGCAGGCGCGAACGCGTGCGTCGCGCGAGGCGATTTCGATTTCCACCACCAGGCGCTCTACATGTTCGACGAGCCAATCCCGTGGCAGCCGGGACAGCGGTTCGTCACCGAATGCACCTGGGACAACTCGGCGACCGGAAAAGGGCAAACCCATTTCCCGCCGCTCGACATCGCCTGGGGCGAAGGGACGAACCAGGAGATGTGCTTCATGGTCGCGTACCTGTCGCGGCCTTGAAGCACCTCGCTAGATATATCCGAGCTCGATCGCCCGCAGCACGGCCTTCGTCCGGTCACGCACGCCGAGCTTCGAGAAGATGCTCGATGCGTGGTTTTTCACGGTGCCCTCGGCCGTCCCCAGCATTTCGGCGATCTCGCGGTTGCTCGCCCCCGAGGCCATGAGGCGCAGGACCTCGACCTCGCGCGCCGTGAGCGCGGTGGGCGGCTCGATCACGGGGACGTCGGGCTTCAGGCGGTCGAGCCCGCGCAGGACGCGCTCGGTGATCGCCGGGTTCCAGAGCGTCCCGCCGGAGGCCACCGTGCGAATCGCCTCGGCGAGCTGCTCGAGGCCGATGTCCTTCAACAAAAACCCACGCGCCCCGAGCCGGATCCCCGCGGCCGCGACCGCGTCGTCGTCGAACGTCGTGAGCAGGATCGTGGGCGGCACCTTCGGCTTTCCGCGCAGCACCGTGAGCACGTCGAGCCCGGTTTTTCGTGGCATTCGTACGTCGAGCAGGAGCACGTCGAGCGCGGTCGTGGCCACGATCGCGAGCGCCTCCTCCCCGTCGCTCGCCTCGGCGGCGACGCGGATGTCGGGCGTGAGCGCGAGCAGGCTCTTGATGCCCTGCCGCACGAGCGTCTGATCGTCCGCGAGCAAGACGTGAATCACGGCGCAGTCATCGTCCTCTGGCGCGGCGGGACGACCGCGCGCCATTCAAAACCTTTGCCCGGACCAGGCGTCACGGTCAAGACCCCGCCGAGCGCCTCGATCCGCTCGCGCAAGCCCAGAAGGCCGCTGCCTTCCGTGGCGCTCGTCGCCCCTCGCCCGTCGTCACGCGCTTCGAGCACGACACCTTCTGGCTCCTCGGCGAGCCGGATCCATAGGTTCTCCGCGCCGCCGTGGCGCGCGGCATTCGTGATCGCCTCCTGCACGCCACGAAAGAGCGCGTGGGCCAGCGCGTCGTCCTCGACCACGAGCCCCTCGGCCAGATCGACGTGCACCCGGGGGCGCGGCAAACCCGCGGCGAGCGCTTCGATCGCGCGTGGCAGGTCGAGCGTGCGCTCCTCGCGCATCGCGCGCACGACGCCACGCACCTCGGAAAGCGTGCTCTTCGCGAGCTCGTGCGCTCGCGCGAGGGTCTCTTCGCCGGGCGACGTGCGGCGCGCGAGCTCGAGGTGGATGCTCATCGCCGTGAGGTGATGCCCCACGGCGTCGTGCAATTCGCGCGCGATGTGCAGCCGCTCGGCCGTGCGCGCACTCTCGGCGAGCATCACCTGCGCGGCGCGGAGCTCGGCGTTGACCCGCGAAAGCTCGGCGCGCGCGACCGCCTCGTGTCGCGCCACCGTCCCGATCGTCGTCGCGAAGAGCTGAAAGCCGAGCACGCCGGCCGTCCAGAACGCCGCCTGCGCCACGTCGGCGCGTCCCACGTAAAACGGAAAGATCGCCACGGTCTGCGCCGCGACCCAGCCGAGCGCCGCGCCGCGCGAGAGGAGGAGCGACGCCTGCGCCGCGACGATCGCCAAAAGCCCCGCCTCGAGCCACAGGTTCCGGAGGTGCACGAGCACGAGCGCGGAGATCGATTGCACCACGAGCAGCACGATCCGGCTCCTCGGCCCGAGCCTGTCGAGCCGCGACGCGCTTGCGAGGAACGCGCCCAGATACGCCGCGTGCGCCGCGAAGCTCACCGCCGCGGTCGAATCCAGAAGGCGCGCCGGATCCCGCACGAGCGGCAGCAAGAACGGCTGCGCGATCGCGGCCCACGCCAGCGTTCCCGCGACGAAGAGCAGCATCCGGGTGGGCGGCGGCCGGTCCATGCGCGGCGCATCGTAGCGCCTCTCACGCGCGCCTGTGCCGAAAGTCATGGTGGAAATCGACCTAGGACCATGACCACCGGCACAGGCCCCCTCCTCTTTCGCGCCCCACGATGGAGGTCATGGCGAACTTCACCTCGTTCCTCCCGACCTCGAACGAAACCCGCACCACGGACAGCGCCCCGCCCTGCTACGCTCCCTCCGCGATGACCGAGACGACGGCGGCGGAGGCGCCTCGAAAGCGACGAAAAATCGGGCGAGCCGTGCTCCTCGTGATCCTCGCGGCGATCGTGCTCCTCGCGCGGCCCGCGGATCGGCACCTGCGCGCGGCCTCGCTGCTCCTTCGTTTCGCGGACGAACGAGCGCAGGGGTTCTTGCCGGAGTACGGAAAACACGCGCTCGAGGAAAGCCTGACCGAGGTGCCCTCCACGCGTGGCCCCGTACGGGCGCGCGTGTATTCGCCCGTGGGCGTGGCGAATGCGCCGGGCGTGGTGATCGTGCACGGCGTGCATCGCCTCGCCATCGACGAGCCGCGCCTCATGCGGTTCGCCCGCGCGATCGCGGCGTCGGGCGTCGTCGTGCTCACGCCCGAGGTGAAGGAGATCGCCGATTATCGTATCGATCCGGCCTCGATCGAGACGCTCGGCGCGGCCGCGCATTCGCTGCGCGAGCGCCTCGGCGACCGGCCCGTGGGCCTCATGGGCATGAGCTTCGCGGGCGGGCTCGCGCTCCGCGCTGCGTCGGACGGGGCGTTCGCCAAGGACATCGGGTTCGTCGTGGCAATCGGGGCGCATCACGACATGCGGCGCGTGCTCGAGTTTTTCAAGAAGAACGAGACCTCGTGGCCGGACGGGCACAAGGAGGCGCTCGCCGCGCACCCGTATGGCGCGTTGGTCCTGCTTTATTCGCACGTCGAGGCCCTCGTCCCGCCGGCCGACGTGGCCGCGGCGCAGGGCGCGATCCGGCTCTGGCTCTGGGACGATCGCGAGGCCTCGAAAGCGAAGCTCGCGGAGCTCAGTGCCGAGGCGAGGACCAAGGTCGAGGCGCTGCTCGAAGGAAAGGCCGACGTGCCGGCGCTCATCGACGAGATGACGAAACACCCCGAGCAAGCGCTCTCGGTCTCGCCCGCGGGGCACCTCGGCGAGCTACACGCCCCGGTGTTCTTGCTTCACGGCGCGACGGATTCGGTGATTCCGGCCTCGGAGACCCAATG
Organism: Polyangium jinanense; assembly: GCF_028435365.1. The sequence goes on from NZ_JAGTJJ010000005.1 coordinate 352,313, forward strand.
GCTCGCCCACGACGTCCCGCCGGCGCTGCTCCGCGCCGCGCTCGTGACGCCGGCCGTCGAGCATGTCGAGCTCCGCGGAGAGCCGTCGTTCGCGCAGCAATGGGAGCTCGTCCGGTTCATGGCGGACGTGCTCGACGTGGCGAACGACTGAGCGACGCTCACTGCGTGCAGGCCAGATAAACCCGCAGTGCTTCGAGGTCGGTCTCGCTCAGCTTGCCGGTCGGAGGCATCGCGCCTTCCGCGGCCTCGCTGTACATCTCCGCCGCCTCTGCCTTGATCTCGTCCGCCGACGAGAAATCGTATCCGCCCGCCGGCGTCCCGTTGGCGTAATTCGGATTGTGGCAAACCGTGCAGGAATTGGTGATCACGCTCAGGCCCGCCGTCTGCTGCGCGGACGAGTCGGGCGGGCACTCGCCGAGACCCTCGCTGTCGCTCCCGCAACCCGCGAGCGCGCCAAACGCGGCCATGGAAAACGCGAGTAAGCACACAAGCATGTTCTTTTGCGATAGCGTGGACATAATTTCCACTCTACCGGGATGGCGCGGTGTGGCAACACGAAACTGCCGCCCCGTTGCCTTCTCGTTTCCGTTGGGGCAAGGATGCGCCCCATGAAACGACGACTGCTTGCGCTGGCCCTCCTGGCCGCGCCGATGCTCGCTTGTGGCTCCTCGACGCCGGAGGCCGAAAACCCCGAGACGAGCGCCACCGAGACCACCACCACGACGAACCCCACGCCCACGGCGACGCCGGAAGCCGCGCCCACGGCAACGCCGACGGCCGCGCCGGCGGCCGCGAAGGAGCCCTCGCCCGAGGAGCTCAAGAAGGCCAAGGCGGCCCAGGAGCTCGCCGCCGACCGCACGAAGTGGGAAGCCGAGGCGAAGGCCGAGGACACGCGCTTCACGCCGGAAATCCACGCCGAGGCGAAGAAGCTCGCCGACGCGAAGCACGCGTCGCTCGACGCCGCGCTCAAGGTCGTGCTCGCGGGCAAGCACCGCGTGGCCAAAAACGCCGAGCGCGACAAGTACCGCCACCCCCAGGAGACGCTGAAGTTCTTCGGCCTCACGCCGAAGCAGACAGTGCTCGAATACGGCCCTGGTGAGGGCTGGTGGACGGAGATCCTCGCGCCCACGCTGGCGACGCAGGGCAAGCTGCTCGTGACGACGACCGACCCGAAGGGCCCGGCCGACGCGCGGAGCACGTTCTACGGGCAGCGCCTGGTGCGCTTCCTCGATCGCGCGCCCGAGCTCTACAGCAAGGTCGACCGGATCGTGATCGACGGCAAGAGCCCGAAGTTCGGCCTCGAAAACAAGGTCGACCTGGTGATCGTGATGCGGTCGCTCCACGGCCTGCACCGCGACAAACTCCTGCCCGGCTTCCTCGCCGAGGTGTTCAAGGCGCTGAAGCCCGGCGGCGTGCTCGGCGTCGAGCAGCACCGCGCCAAGGCCGACGCGGACCCCGACAAGAGCGCGGAGCAGGGCTACCTGCCCGAGGCGTTCGTGATCAAGCAGGCCGAGGCCGCAGGCTTCAAGCTCGAGGGCAAGTCCGAGGTCAACGCGAACGCGAAGGACACGAAGGACTACCCCGAAGGCGTCTGGACGCTGCCTCCCACGCTGGAGCTCGGCGACAAGGACAAGGATAAGTACCTGGCCATCGGCGAGAGCGATCGCATGACGCTCAAGTTCGTGAAGCCGAAGAAGTAATTTCTCCCCACGACCCAAGGACGGGGGCGCATCGGACAAGAAGGACCATGCGCCCCCGTTTGCTTTTGTTTCCAGCGCTCGCAGCTGTCTTGCTCGCCGGGGGGTGTGCGGGACGGGAAGCGCAAAAGGTCGCTGCACCTGCGGCTCGGGCTGCGCCGAAGGAGAGTGCGCCGCCTGGCGGGGACGCCTGGCCCTCGCGCCGTAGCGTGCAGTTGTCGCACGATTTCGAGGAGATCGGCGGTGTGGCGGTGTCGGCCGGGGGCGTGCTCGTGGCCGTCGCGGACCATGAATCCGCGGCCGCCGGGTGCTTCGGGTACACCAATGTCGAGATCACCGTGCACACGGGCGCGGAGGGCGACGAGATCGCCTCGCTACGTTTGCACGACCTCAGCCTCGACGAAATGGCCTTCGCGCCCTCGGGCGAGACCCTCGCGATCGTGGCCCGGCGGGGCATCGGCGGTTTTGGTGGCCCCGCTGCGACGCTCGCGCTGCTCGACCCGCGCACGGGCGCGTCCCACGCGTTCGATATCGAACCGCCTTCCGGGTACGGCGGGCTCCGGCTCTCGGTCGCAAAAACGGCCGTGGTCGTCGGCGTTTTCCCCGATGGAAAGGTCTTTCTGCGAAAACTCCCCTCGGGCGAGCCGCTCGCCACGTTCAGCGATCCTTCCTTCACCGCCATGGCGCTCTCCGAGGACGGGAGCACGCTGGCACTCGGCACGAAGGACGGTCGGATCCGATTGCGAGGTTTACCCGACGGGCGCGTCGTCGGTGAGCTCGCGAGCCCGTCCGGTGCGCCGAAAAGCCTGCGGTTCCGGGGCGAGCGCATCATTTCCGAGGTGGAAGGCGGGCAGATCTGGGGCGTCCCGGTCTCCGGGGCGCCGCCGGTGCGCCTCGGGCAGGTTCGTCCGGGCGCGAGGTTCGTCGGAGTTGCCTCGGACGGCCAGGTCGTCGACGTGTTACGCAAGGAGGAGGTGGCGACCGTGGCGCAGGGCCCGCGCTCGTTCACCCTGCCGCGATCCTATCCTCTTCACGCCGACGTCGTGGCGGCGCTGTCGCCGGAGGGGGATCGTGTCGTCGCGGCGCGCAGCTCGCGCGTGTTCCTTCGGCGCCCGGGAGACCTCACGGCCGACGGGATCACACTCGGGCCGCACCTCGCGATCCCGGCCTTCGGCGTGGGCCCGCTCGCGGACGGAGCCGTGCTCCTCGGCGCGAGGTGGGACGATGGCACGGCGCGGATATGGAATGTGCGGACAGGACAACCGATCGTCCTGGAAAACGGTCCGCTGCCGCGCTTGTCCTCGCTTGCGATCCATGAAAAGGGCGCCGTGGCCACGGTGGACCAGGGCGGCACGGCGATCCTGTGGGATCGACAGGGCACGACGTTGAAGCCGCGTCACGCTTTGCGGACGAACAGCCCCGCGACCGTGGTGACGTTCGACGGGTCGGGGGATCGGATCCTGGTCGGGACGCGGCGGGGCGAGATGGTGATCGCCGAGAGTTCGACCGGAAAAACCCGGCGAGTGGTGCGCACCGGGAGCAAGCCCGTGTTGTCCATCAAGATGATGGGCGAAAAGACGGCGTGGGTCGAGGTCGCCTGGGACCGCGAATGGAACCAGATGCTCATGGTCGACCTCGAGACGGGAAAGCAGAAACCCGACGAGGAAAAAGGCACCATCGGCCTGCTGGGTGGGGATCCCAATGCGCCGACCGAGTCCTGGGGGACGGCCAAGCCGCGGCTCCGGCTCGATTGCTGGGACGCGGTCTGCCGGCTCTCCGAGGAAGACGCGTCGCGAGGTGGTGATTCCATCCGTCTTTTGGCGCGCTTCGGCGTACTCGATCGACCCGGCGCAGTGTTCGTCATGACCGACGACGGGCGTGTGGACACGCTGGGCACCACGTCGGCCGATTTCTTCACGTGTCGCGAAGACGGAAAAACCTACCCGCTCGCTCATTGCCCCGACGCCATCGCAGCTCCAGGGCTGCTCGGGCGCGCGCTCGATACAGCCTGCGCTCAGGGCGCGGCGTTCTGCCCGAGATAACGCGCCGGATCGATCGCCTCGCCATAATCGCGCACCTCGAAGTGGACGTGCGGACCTCCCTCGGGCGCGCCGACCTCGCCGAGGACATCTCCGCGAGCGACGACCGCGCCGACCTCTGCTTTCACGTTCGCGAGGTGCCGATACCGCGTCTCGATGCCGCGGCCGTGCGCGAGGACCAGCACGGGCTCGCCTTTCGCATTCTTCTCGATACGGTCGACCGTCCCGTCGAGGGGCGCGAGCACCGTCGTCCCGGCCGCGGCCGCGAGGTCCACGCCCTCGTGCGGCGCGCTGGTTTGTCCGGGCGTTGCGTCGCCGAAATGCAAGGTCACGCGCGCGCCGGGGAGCGGGTGCGAGGAGCGCGAGGCTACTTTTCCACGTACGCGCTCACGCCAGGTGTCGTACGTCGCGGAGCGCGCCGCGTGACGCTCGTTCCACATGCCCGTGGTGAGCGCGCGGTACTTCTCGGTCTCCTCCGAGAGCTCGGCCTTCCCATCGAGCCACGCGCGCACGCGGTTCTCGCCGCCGTTGTACGCCGCGGCCGAGAGCTCGAACGCGCGCGCCGGGTCTTTTTTGCCAAACTCGACGAACTGCTTGCCGAAGTACGAGGCGCCGAGATCGAGGTTGTAGGCCGGATCGAGCAGGCGTTCGTCGGCGTGATCGGCAATGCCGAGCTCCTTGGCGACCGTGACGGCCGTGCCGGGCATGAGCTGCATCAGGCCGAGGGCGCCGGCCGGGCTCTTCGCCTTCGGATCGCCTCCCGACTCGACGAGCGTGAGGATCGCGACGGCCTCGGGATCGACGTTGCCCTTCCGGGCAGACGCGGCGATGGCCGATTCCCAGCGCAAGATCGCGGGCGGCAACCAGGGAATGCCGAGCGCGGCCGACGGGGCCTTCGTCCCGGTGATGCCGGGTTTTTCCACGGCGGGCGGCGGCTCGCCGCCACAAGCGGCGAGCGTGGCGAGGGCGAGACCAAGCGTGCTCGCGAGCGCAAGCGCCGGCGCGGCGAGGGCGCGGCCCGTGGGCGCATGGGGCGTTTTGCCATCGATCAAACGACGAATCCTCATGACGAGCGAACCTCCATTCGACCCGAGCGCGAGCTCGGGCGTGCGTGCGCGCATCCCCTCCAGCGCGGCGAGAGCGCGGGCATAACGAACCGGGTCTCCGACGGCCGCCACGGCGTCGTCGTCGCAGAGGTGCTCACGCTCCCTCCGTGCGACGCGCGAGACCCAGTGGACGGCCGGGTGATAGAACAACGCTGCCTCGACGATCGATTGCAGGATGTTCGTCAGGACATCGAACCTGCGCACGTGCGCGAGCTCGTGCGCGAGCAGGGCCGTGAGGCAAGACGGCGGAAGATCCGTGAGCGCGGCGAGCGGCACGAGCACGACGGGCCGGAGCCAGCCGATGACCATGGGCACGTCCACGCGATCCGAGCCGACGAGCCGCACGCCCTTCCGGACGCCGAGGCGCCGGGCGAGTTTGTCGAAGCGAACCTCGAGCGCCGAGGACACGGGCACCGTATGATGGCGAATCAAAGACGAGAGGCGCGCGAGCCCCACGGCGAGGCGGGCCGACATGAAGAGCGCGCCAAGGGTCCACGCCATCACGACGATCGCGGGCCACAGGGGCGGACCGCTGCCCGCCGCGGGCGCGGCGATCGTGGCCCAGGCGTTCGGCGGGACGAACGCTTCGGCGGCGAGGGCCGCGTGGAAATAGGCAAACGTCAAAGGTGGCGCGAGCGCCATGAGGGCGAGCGCGGCGCAGGCGGCCGTATACCGCGCGGCGGCGTGGCTGCGCGGCAGGCCTGCGAGGGTCGCGGCGAGAAAGAGGGCGATCACCACGCCTTGCCAGAGGAAATGGAGGAGCGCGAGCCCGAGCGCCGCGACGAACGGCGAGGTGGCGAGGTTGGCGAGGCTCATTTCGACTTCTTTCGCTCCATGTCGTCGAGCAGCGCGCGAATCTCGGCGAGCTCCTCGCGGGACGCTCGCTCGGTCGAGAGCGCGCGCATGACGAGCCGCGACGCCGAGCCGCCGAACGCCTTTTCCACGAGGTCGTGCACGAGCCCTTTTTGAGCCTGTTCCTCGGGGATCGTCGCTCGATACACGTGGCTCTTGCCCGCCTCGTCGCGCTCGACGAGCCCTTTCTGGGCCATGATCTGCATGAGCTTGAGCACCGTCGTGTACCCCGTGCCCTGGACAGGCTTCAGATCCTCGTGGACCTCACGCACCGTCGAGGGGCCGCGGCGCCAGAGGACGCGCAGGATCGCGAGCTCCGCGTCCGTGGGGAGCGACCTGTTCACCATGGTCCGGATGATGTACGAATTTCTTCGTAGATGTCAAGCGCGCGGGGGCGTTTTTTCCGGGACGTCCAGGGTCAGCCCACGATCTCCCCGCCCCACTTGCAGCCGCAGCGGAGGTTCCCGTTCTCGTGCCGGGGAAAGCTCTCGGTACAACGATAACAATACTCGGCCGGGCAATGCGTGCACAGGCTCAGGTTCTCGACCCGGTACCGTTCGCTGCATCGGGAGCAATAGCTGCGGTCTTCGAGAATGCCGTAGTAATAGCCTTCCTTGGCCTCGAAGCTCTTTTTGATGAGCTCCTTCGCGTCGTCGGACAGCACGTCGTGCCGCCCGCCTTCGCTGATGTTCCACGCGGCGGCAATCACGATGTCCCAGGGCTCGAGCAAATCGTCGCTCCTGCACCCCCCGCACATCCAGACGGACGCCTTTTCCTCGATCCATTCTTTCATCCGCTTGCCCTCCCGCGGCGGCGGGGGCGGCGGGGGTGGCGGCGGCGGGGGTGGGAGCGGCTGAGCGAGCATCCGACGACGCTCGGCAGCCACGCTCTCCACGGCGCCGAGCGGCGGGCCCGTGTACCAATCGACGAGGTGCACGCCACCTGCCTCGTCCCCCACGACGAACGTGCGCTGGCTCGATACCACCGCGCAGCAAAGCATGGGCGCGCTCCACGGCTGGAGATGAAAGAGGACACTGCCGCGCCCCCGCACAGGCGGAAGCGACCATACCTGCAGCGTGCCATCCCGCCCCACGGAGACGACGACATTGCGAAAGGGCGGGCAAGCGACGCTCTGAACGCCGGGGTGAGAATGAAGCGCAAAGATGGGGTCGCGATCCTGCAAATCGACGAGGCACAACGTATCGTCGTCCGCCACCACGACGAGCCGCTCCTCGTCGGCCGTCACGGCGAGCGCACGCACGGACCCCGGTTTTCCCACGAGCGTACGCGTGAGGGTCCCCGTTTCGAGGTCCCAGACCTGGAGCGCGCCGTCGTCCGACGCGGAAATGCCGATCTTGCCGTCCGGCGTCATGGCCACGGCGCACACGTCGCCCTCGTGGGCCGCGATTTCGTGGAGGATACACTCCTGCTCGATATCGATGACGAGCGCCGTGCCTCCCCGCATCCCGACGAGCAGCCGCCCGCCCGCCACCGCGAGCGCGCGCGGCTCACGCGCGAGGCGAACCTCCGCAATGGGCTCTCCCTCGGGAATCTCCCAGAGGGCGAGCGCGTCCTTCGACGCAGCCACGGCAAAACGATCGTCGGCCGTGAGCCCGAGCGCCGTGATCTGCGTGGCCGCCCAATGGAGCGTCCAGACCACCTCGCCGCGCTCCACGTCCCAGACGTCGATCGCAGGCTCTTTCGCCCACGCGCGGAGACGCGCCGTGAGCGCGAGCCGAGCCCCCGCCGCGAGCAAATCCACGGCGCCCCGCAATTCCGCGGCGAGCGCCGAAGGATCGAAGCGCTCGCGCAGGTGCGGCATTTCTTCTCCCTCGCCGAGGCTCGCCTCCGCACACGCGCGCAGGGCGCCGAGCTCGGGGCGCAGGCAACCATTGCGGATCATCTGCAAGAGGTTCTGCGGTACGAGCGCCGCCTCCCGGTGGCGCAAGGCCCCCGCGGCAGGCTCCAGCGCAGCGACGAGCGAGCCGAGCGCGAGGGTCCGGCCCTCGTCTCCGGTGAGCGCGCAGAGGCGCAAGGCGGTGCGCAGATCCCCGAGCACGTCGTAAGGACCGCGCCGCTGCATCTCCGCCACGAGCTGCGACGGATCGAGGAGTTTCACGCTGATCTCCGCCACCATGGATGCAGCCAGGCCCGGCAGGTCGTCGAGGGTCGTCACGACGAACCCGAGCACGGCGGGAGGTAGCCGGGACAAACGCGCCGTGAACCGCTCGACGAGCCCTTGCGCGCTCGCCGCGTCGAGCGCCGCGACGACCTCGGAGGGCTTGAGCCCGAGCAGCGCCTCGAAGAGCTCCCGAGGGAGCGAGCTTCTCGGTTCGAGCATGGCCGCCGCCTGCAAGAGGCGCCGCGCATGGGCGTTCTCGAGCGCATCCCAACGGGGCCGAAGCGCCTCGGGCCCCTCGTCCGGGACGGCTGATTCGTTGGGATCGGGCGTCCGCGTCACGGCAAGCACGTGCGTCGGAAAGGGCGTACATCCGAAGAGCGCGTCGAGCTCGGCGCGGAGCAGGCCTGGGTCGTCCACGTTATCGACGATGAGCAAGGCCTCGTGTTGTCGTCGCAGGTGTGCCCCGAGGGCGCGTAGCTTGAGAGCGCGCGAGACCCCCGGCCCGGTGAGATCTAGCTGCTCGGCGAGGAGGGCGAAACAAGCGGCCGGATCGGCGCCTTGCTCGACCCAGTAAAGAGGTGACCAGAATTCCTTGTACCGATGCGCATACTGGACCGCGAGGCGGCTGGACACGCAAAAATCATTCGGAGCGTCCCAGGCGAACCGGTGAAGAACCACGAAATCATCGGCGAGGAGCCGCGTGTGCAGCCCAGGGAGGCGTTCCTGCCCGGACGTATCCGGATTCGAAGGGAAAGGGACGTGGAACGACACGACACGCACCTCCTTTACGGCGCCCCGCCATCCGGCGCGGCGCCCGCGCTCGGATCAGCCTCCACCTCGGGCGCCCCTTTGCTGCACGCGGCGAAGAGGAGGGTGGTCACGACGAACCCTGGCACGAACGCGCGCCGTAACATGACAAGAGGATGGGAACCTAACTATCAGCGCGCGTCAAGACAGCTACCCTCTTGTGCTCGCCGTCCGTTCATGCCAAACAGCGATGCCCAGGGAGGTAACCATCACATGGCCATCACGTTCTATTTTTCGCCGTTCTCCAGCGCGGTTCGCACGCATTGGGCGCTCGAAGAGCTCGGCATCCCGTACGACGGGGTGCGGATGGATCTGAAGGCGGGTGAGCAGAAGAAGCCCGATTTCCTCAAGCTGAACCCGAACGGCAAGGTTCCGACGATCGTCGACGACGGAGTGCCGTATTTCGAGTCCGCGGCCATCAACATCTACCTCGGAGAGAAATACGGCGTCGCAAAGGGCCTCTGGCCGAAGGCCGGCACGCACGCGCACGGGCGCGCTATGTCGTGGACGGTATGGGCCGCCGCCTCGCTCCTCAATGCCGGGACGCGGGTCATGCACAATACGTCCCCGGAGGTCCCGGACGAGCAGAAGAATGCGGCGCAGGGGGAGAGCGCGCGCAAGGAGTTCGAAGGGCTGCTCGACCTGCTCGACGCGGAGCTCAAGGACAAACCCTACCTGACCGGAGACGCGTTCACGCTCGCAGACGCGCTCCTCGCAGCCGATCTCTGGTGGTATCAGATGGTGATCGTGCCCTCGCTCGCGCGCTGGCCCCACGTCCAGGCGTGGACGGACCGCTGTAGGGAGCGGCCGGCGTTCAAGCGGATCTCGACCGGCTGAACGTCAGCGCGACCGATCCAGGACGGGCGCTCCGGTGCAGACCGGAGCGCCCGCCTGCACGGCCATCACGGCCGCGTCGACCTGCGCCAGAATCGCGCGCGCGTGCGCGAGCATCGTCTCCCCCGACGGCAAGAGGCGCACCCCGCGCGCAGTCCGCTCGAAGAGCGGGACGCCGAGTTCGTCCTCCAGGCTGCGGATCTGCCGGGTCAAGGGCGGCTGCGCAATCCGGAGGCGCGTCGCCGCGCGGGTCACGTTCCCTTCCTCGGCCACCGCCACGAAGTACTTGAGCTGCGCCAGGCTCATGCCAAGATCGCTACCACGACTCGCGCCGGGATCCAAGCGCCCCGCGTGAGCCATATCGAAACGGTATTGGATCTCGCCCGCGAGCGCCAGCATCCTCGCCCGCACCATGCCGTCCATCGAGATTCATACGCCCCGTTCGGTCGAAGCCCTGCGCCTCGCAGGCCGCGCGGCCGCCGCGACCCTCGCGACCGTGGCCGCGCGCCTCGCCCCCGGCGTACGCGCCGACCAGATCGATCAGTGGGTGCGAGAAGACACCGCGCGCCGCGGCGGACGTCCGAGCCAGCTCGGCTACCACGGCTTTCCCGCCTCGGTATGCGTGAGCCGCAACAACGTGGTGTGCCACGGCATCCCCACCGCGCGTGAGGTCCTCGCCGACGGGGACATCGTCAATGTCGACGTGACCACGGAGCTCGGCGGATATCACGGCGATACCTCGGCGACGTTTTTCATCGGCCGCCCGTCGCCGGAGGCGAGGCACGTCGTCGACGTCGCGCGCCGCTGCCGCGATGCGGGAATCGCAGAGGTCCGCGACGGCGCGCGGCTCGGCGATATCGGCGCGGCGATCGACGAGCTCGCGCGCAAAGAAGGATGCTCCGTGGTGCGTGAATACGGCGGGCACGGGATCGGCCGCTCCATGCACGCCGCGCCGCACGTGAGCCACGTCGGCCGGCGCGGCTCGGGCATCAGGCTGCGCGCGGGAATGGTCTTCACGATCGAGCCGATGGTGAACCTCGGGAGCGCGGAAGTGCGGCTGCTCGAGGACGAATGGACCGTGGTCACCGCGGACGGCTCGCTCTCGGCGCAATTCGAGCACACGGTGGTGGTGACCCGAAAAGGCTGCGAGATCCTCACGCGCGAACCGGAGATGGCCATGGCCGTCGCGCTTTGATGTCCTCGGGGCTCAACGAGGGTCGATGGGGGTGATTTGGCCGATTCGCTCCTCGATGGCCTGCGCCGCGTCCAGACAGAGGTCCTCTCGGTACATCGCGCCGATGATCTGCACGCCCTGGGGCATGCCGCCGAAAAGCCCCGCCGAGACCGCGACGGCAGGCACCCCGACGAAACTCGTAGCCGTGCAGAGCCGCATGCCGGACGTCACACGCGCATGTCCTTCCGGCCCGCTGGATTCGAGGCCGGGCGCGACGGGCGGCTCGGTGAACACCGGTCCGAGCACGAGGGGGTATTCCAGGAAAAACCGCGCCCAATCTCGCTGGATACCGAGCCGCACGCTGGTGAGTCGCAGGTATCCGGCGAGATCGACGGGCTTCGACCTCTCCATGGACATTTCGATGTAGGGGAGGCTGCTCCTCGGGAGGATCGTTTTCAACATCGGCCAGATCAGGCTGAACTCCGTCATGATCATCTGCCCGTAGGCCGAGAGCGCGTCCTCGAGCCGCGGCACGTCCTGCACCTCGACGACGGGGTAACCCGCATCCTCGAGCGCGGCCGCCGCTCGCTCCACCGCCGCGCGAACGTCGCTATGTACACCCTTTCCACCGGGGTCTGCGACCACTGCGACCCGCGGAAAAGACGGTAGCGGAGGTCCGGCGAGGGGCACGGGGACCACGCGCGGATCACGCGCATCGGGGCCCGCCAGAATCTCGTAAACGGCGCGAAGATCACGGACGGTTCTTGCAATCGGACCGTCGACCGGAATGAGCTGCGAGGCCAGCGTCGGGTCGTCGGGCCCGATGCGATGATCCGCGGGGAATCGTCCGTACGTCGGCTTCAAGCCGGCCACCCCGCAGAAAGCCGCCGGAATACGGATCGACCCGCCCGAATCGTTCCCGAGCCCGAGCGGCGCCATGCCAGAGGCCACGGCCGCCCCGTCGCCGCCGCTCGTTCCACCCGGCGTGCAGGCTCGGTCCCACGGGTTTCTGGTTTCGCCGAACAGCTCACTGCGGGTATGCATGCCGCCGATCGTCAGGTCCGGCAGGTTGGTGTGCGCAATGGGAATGGCACCGGCGGCTCGCAGTCGCGCGACGGGCGGCGCGTCGACGGTCGCCACGAGCTCACGGAAACGAGCAATGCCGTGGGTCGTCGCCACCCCTCCGATGGCGATGTTGTCCTTCACCGTGAACGGGACGCCGGCGAGGGGCCCCAAGGCCTCCCCTGCCGCCCGCCGCCGATCGAGCTCTGCGGCTTCCTTGCGTGCCCGATCGCCGAGGAGCTGGGTGATGGCGTTGATCGTCGGGTTCACCTCGGCGATCCGAAGGAGGTGACTCTCCACGATCTCGGCGGCGCTGACTTCGCCGCGCCTCACGGCAGCCGAAAGCTCGAGTGCGCTCCAACGGAAAAATGTTCCTTGCACGATGTCCTCGCCGGCAGGTCCTTGGATCCGATGCGCTTGCATCGTATGCTTAGCGCGGATCCGATGCATGTGCATCGGAAAAACGACCTGGGAGAGAACCAGCGGCCATGCCGAAGCAAGTCGATCACGAGAGCCGGCGGCGACAGCTCGCCGATGCGGTCTGCACGCTCGCCCACGAGCGCGGCCTCGGGGGCGTCACTTTGCGCGACGTCGCAGAGCGGGCGGGGGTCTCGATGGGCGCGGTCCAGCGATGTTTTCCCACGCGGGACGAGATGCTCGTCTTCGCCCTGCAGTACGTGGGCGAACGTGTGACCGCTCGTGCCAGGGAGAGGCTCGCCTCGTCGCGCGCGCGAACGCCTCGGGCGAGGCTGACCCAGCTCGTGACCGAGGTGGCGCTCCTCGACGCAAAGCACCGAGCCGAGGCGGGCGTCTGGCTCGTGTTCGTGTCGCAAGCCGCGGTCACGCCACCATTGGCCGAGGTCATCCGGGAGAGCTACGCCGATCTCCACGGGCTGCTCGAGCGCCTCATCGGCGCGCTCGGTATCCCAGGCCTCGACCCCAGGACCGAGGCCCGCACCCTGCTCGCCCTCGCGGACGGCTTGACCACCCACGTGCTCATCGGCCACCTGTCGACGCGAGCCGCAATGGATGTGCTCGACAAACATCTCTCTCGATTTCGCGCTATGGCGGCAGACGAATGCTGACAGCGGGCATGCGAGGGCACCATGGGTGCCTTTGGCACGGGGACTCTTGTCAAGCGAGCCCGAGCGCGGGATCATGGTCGCGTTCTTCACGCGAACCTGCCTGGGAGTGACGATGAAACGTGTTCATGCTCGCGGCCGCTCGAACCACGCAAACGGATGGCTGTTCGGCCTTTTCAGCGCTCTCACGCTCGCAGTTTCCTGCACGTCGGGCGACGGAGGCACAAGCACGGCCGGCGCTTCCTCGGGCCCGACCGGCAGCGGTGGCGGCGCGGGTGGCAGCCCGCTTTGCATTCCCGGCGCGCAGGTCTCGTGCGCGTGTCCGGGCGACACGCAGGGGGTGCAAGTATGCAATGCGCAGGGGAGCGGGTTCGAGCCGTGTCAATGTGGGACGGCCGGGAGCGGTGGGACCGGAGGCGCAGGCGGCACCGGCGGCGCAGGCGGTAGCGGCGGTACCGGTGGAAATGGCGGCGCGGGCGGCACCGGCGGAAATGGCGGCAGCGGGGGCGCTGGCGGCGCGGGCGGCACCGGCGGCGGGAGTGGCGGGACAGGCGGCGCTGGCGGCAATGGCGGAGGCGGCAGCGGGGGTGCAGGCGGCACCGGCGGAAATGGCGGCGCGGGCGGCAGCGGCGGCTCCGAAATGGACGCGGGGACCGTCGCGGCGTGCAAGATCCCGGGCTCCTGCCTGCTCACGATCCCCATTCAAACGCAGACCGTGAACAGCTCCGGGGTCACGACCACCGTTTGTCCGGGCGGTCCCGATCCCCTGGCCTCACCGCCCCGCTGCATCCTGGAGGTCGAGGTCGGCTCCCTCTCGCTCGGATCGGGTACGGCGGGCGCCTGCGAGGCCGTGTCGCACGTCGGTGCGATCAAGATACGCGTCGCGAATCTGCCGATGAAATCGACGTTCGCCGGCTTCACGCAAAACTATACCGTGCAGGTCGGCGGGACCTGCGGCTCCCCTGCATGGGCGGACATCGGCGTGCAGATCGACGGCAATGCCGTCGCGTCCGAGGACGGTCAGATCCGTTTCGGGTGCGAGCCCGTCGCGGTCACCACGCTCGCCGTGAACAGCTCGCAGCTCGAGGATGCCGTGGAGATCTGCGGCGCGGGTGTGTCGGGTACGATCGCGAGCCTGGCGCTCAGCCTCATGACGTCGCAGCTCGTGAGCATGTCGGAGGACGCGCTCCGGGCGCTCGATCGCGGCCGCGCCTGCCTCGACCTCGCGAGCGGCGGCATGGCACCGCCGCCGGAGCCCTGCCTGCAAACCCCGTGCATGTCCGGCTTTGCTTGCGCGGGCGGCGATTGCGGCGCAGGGACCTGCACCTGCGGAACGTGCATGCCTTAACCGCGCGCCTTTCGGCGCAGCGCCAGCGTGGACGCCGGCGCCCGCGATCGCTCTTCAGTTACACTGCTTCTGGAGCTGCTCGACGGCCGCGTTGCAGCCCTTGATGAGCCCGTCGCGCGTGGCCGGGTTCGCCGCGAGCGGCTTCCAGGCCTGGGCGCTCTGCTTCATCGCCGGCTCGAGCATGGGCTTGAGCTCGGGCTTCTTGCCCATGCATTCCGCGACCTTCTTGAAGTACGCGTCACACTCCGGGACGCCAATCGATTCCGCAGCCGGCGCCGCCGCGCCCGCGGCCTCCGTCGGCTTGGCCTCTGACTTCTCCTCTTTGCTGCAAGCGGCGGCAAGCAGCATCCCACCCATCATCACGAAGGCAACCGCGACTCTCTTCATCTCCGTCTCCGTCCTTTGTCGGCGCGCGCGCCGGGAGGCGGCATCCTGCCACAGACGCGCGCCAGGAACCGAAAAACCGGACGCGTTCGCGCGAAAAGCGCGGTTTCGGCGGCCCCGGACTTCAAGCCGGCACGGCCTCCTTCTCGCCGCGGTTCCAGTGCCTGTGCTGCGCGATGGCCTTCACGAAGTCCTGGATGAAGGTCGTGAGGTCGCTCGCGCCGCGCACGGTCACCACGCCATCGGCCTGGAAGGTTTGTCCTGCCGCCTGCGCGCTCGCCACGGTCACGCCCTTGATGTTCGAGGCGAGGAGCAGCTCGACGCCCTCGCTCGTCGCGCCGATGGGTTTGTTGTGCCGGAATGCCTCGTTGATGAAATGGATCGGGTCCCCGAGCTTCTTCATGGCCTCGACGCTCGCGGCTCCCCCGGGCACGAAGACCGCGTCGTAGAGAATGGATCCGACGTGGATGCTCGCCTGATCCACCTCGATGTCGCCGCCCTCCGCGGCCTCGATCGTGCCGAGCCGCGACGAGATGACGTGCACCTCGGCGCCCTCGGCGACGAGCGCATTGCGCACCGCCGAGAGCTCCGCGAGGCTCACGCCCTTCTCCGCGAGGATGGCGATCCGGCGCGTGCGAATCGAGTTCTTCACGGTGTTCTCCATGCTGAGCGTGGGCGACGCGTCCACCGTGCGCTTCGTCGTGAGCTTCTGTGCCACCGCTTGCGCGGCCTTCTTCACGGTCGCGCCCACGCCCGCATGCGCCGCGAGCCCGAGCCCCGCGGCGACGGCCTGGCCGAAGCCCGCGTCGACGCGCGTGAATCGCTCGACCATCCGCTGGCGGATGTCCTTGCTCTCGCACTTGCCGAGCTCGAAGACCGCCGCCTTCACGAGGTGCTCCTTCTCGGGCATCGACATGCTGTTCCAGAACAACGTCGCCTGGGTGAAATGGTCCCCGAAGCTCTCGCTACGCGCGCGCTGCTTCACGCCGGTGAGTTTTTCCGGGTAATGCGTGAACGCGCCCGCGCCGGGGCCCGCGACCATCGGACAGCCGCCACCGAGCGAGTTCGGCGTGTAATGCGCGCGCCCTGTGGGGATGCGGTGCTGGTGGAAGCCGTCCGTCTGGTGGTTGTCGACGCGCGCAACGGGCCGGTTGATCGGGATCTGGGCGAAATTCGGCCCCCCGAGCCGCGTGAGCTGCGTGTCGAGGTAGGAGAACAGGCGCGCGTGCATGAGCGGATCGTCCGTGAAATCGATGCCAGGCACGACGTTCTGCACGCAAAACGCGACTTGCTCCGTCTCGGCGAAAAAGTTGTCGGGGTTCCTGTTCAAGACGAGCTTGCCCACGCGCCGCACGGGCACGAGCTCCTCGGGGACGATCTTCGTCGGGTCGAGCAGGTCGAAATCGAAGCTGTCCGCCTCGTCCTCCTCGATGATCTGAAGGCCGAGCTCGTATTCGGGATAGGCGCCCTTTTCGATGGCGTCCCAGAGATCACGCCGGTGGAAGTCGGGGTCTTTGCCGGCGATCTTCTGGGCCTCGTCCCAGACGAGCGAATGCACGCCGAGGAGCGGCTTCCAGTGGAATTTGACGAATCGTGACTTGCCTTCCTCGTTGACGAGCCGGAACGTGTGGACGCCGAAGCCCTCCATCATGCGAAAGCTGCGCGGAATGGCGCGGTCCGAGAGGATCCACATCAGCATGTGTGTGGTCTCGGGGACGAGCGAAGCGAAATCCCAGAATGTGTCGTGCGCGGACGAGGCCTGTGGGATCTCGCGATCCGGCTCGGGTTTGACGGCATGAACCACGTCCGGGAACTTGATTCCATCCTGGATGAAGAAGACCGGGATGTTGTTGCCGACCAGGTCGAAATTGCCCTCCTCGGTATAGAACTTGACCGCGAATCCGCGCACGTCGCGGACCGTATCGGCGGAGCCGCGCGAGCCGACGACCGTGGAAAAACGCACGAAGACCGGCGTCTTCACGGCAGGGTCCTTCAGGAATCGCGCGCGGGTGAGGTCCTTCAGGGACGCGTAGACCTGGAAATACCCGTGCGCGCCCGAGCCGCGGGCGTGGACCACGCGCTCGGGGATTCGCTCGTGATCGAATCGCGTGATCTTCTCGCGGAAGTGGAAGTCCTCGAGGAGCGTGGGCCCACGGGCGGAGACCTTGAGCGAATTGTCGGTGTCGTCGACGCGGATCCCCTGATCGGTTGTCAGGTGCGTACCGGTCGAATCCTTCCGTTCGGGTTCCAGATCGCGAATTTTGGCTTGCTCGTCGATCGAAGCGGTCTTGCTCTGCGCCATCGTGCCCTCCCTGATTGCGGGCTCGACATGACACGGAATCAGCCGCCGGGCATGTTCGCTTGGTCGAAATCGTGAGCACATCGAAATTATGAAAGGAATGACGTTCGACCCGGGCGCGACGCGGACACGCTTGTATGAACGTTCACATGACCGAGTTCGTGCCCAACGGATGTCCATGCGGCGGAATGTTGTAGAATCCGTGCTCGCTCGGCGGCGGTTTGCGCGGCGACACGTGGGCGACCTTCCTTCTTCGTCGTCGCCGGGCGGAGGAGGACACGTCGTATTTGACGACCGAGGGGAATCATATGCCCTCGGCCATTGCCGGGTGCGACGTGGATGACGACTGCCATCTGGATCTGGTCACGCTGGACGGCATGGGCCTCATGTCGTTCGGTTTCACGGTGAGCGGCGACGCAAGGCGCGTCGCCGTTTTCGATGGCCATCGATCGCGACGGCGACGGCGTACGTGCTGTACGACGATGGTCACCTGTTTCGCGTGAGCACGGAGGACGCATCGTGCGAGAGCACGTCGTTCGTGCCGAAGACCGGGGCGTTCGGGCGATTCGGAATGGGTTTTTCGACCGACGGGTCGGACATCACGAAGGAGACGCTCTACGTGGCGGATTTCGGCGGCAGCGGGCTCGGGCGGATCGATCGCGACACGATGGAGCTCGAGACGCTCGGGTTTTACGACGCGCTCTCGACTCGGCCGAGCTCTCGGGCACGGGTGATGGGCACCTCTGGGGGTTTTTCACGACATCCCCGCCGATCGTCGCGGAGCTCGACCCGAAGACGTCCCACATCATCTCCCAGTCGTCGCAGCCGACCCTCGACATCGGCACGGCGTGGGCCTTCGCGTTCTGGGGAGGTGATTTCTACCTGTTCACGTGTCCGGGCGTGGCCTCGCGCATCGATCGCTATCGCCCCAAGGACGGGACCACCGTGAACCTGAAGTCGAACATCGGCTTCCAGGTCGTCGGCGCGGGCGTCTCCACCTGCCGCGCCGCTCGAAGCCCCGAAGCAGCACACAGTATCCTGGCACACTATTCTTCAAGAGCAGACAAACGTCGACTGACAGATGTTGACTTTTGTCATCGCGTTGCTGATACTCCTGCTCGTTCAGGTTCGCGACAGGAGTCCATCATGATCACGCGTTCGCTCGGCTCGAAGGGGCCCCAGGTGTCGGCCTTGGGCCTCGGGTGCATGGGTATGTCCGATCTCTACGGCCCGTCCGACAGGGACGAGAGCATTGCCACCCTTCACGCCGCGCTCGACGCAGGAATCGACCTGCTCGATACGGGCGATTTCTACGGCATGGGCCACAACGAGCTGCTCATCCGCGATGCGCTCGAGGGGCGGGCCCGTGACAAGGTGCGGATCAGCGTCAAATTCGGCGCGATGCGCGATCCGGGCCGCAACTGGGTCGGCATCGATGGCCGCCCCGCCGCGGTGAAGAACTCCCTCGCCTACACGCTGCGCCGCCTCGGCACCGATTACGTCGACGTCTACCGCCTCGCCCGCGTCGATCCGAACGTGCCGATCGAGGACACGGTCGGCGCCATCGCCGACATGGTCAAAGCCGGCTACGTCCGCCACATCGGTCTTTCCGAGGCGGGCGCAGAGACGATGCGCCGCGCCCACGCGACGCACCCCATCTGCGATCTGCAGATCGAGTATTCCTTGATCTCGCGCAGCATCGAGGCCGAGATCCTCCCCACGGCGCGCGAGCTCGGCATTGCGATCACCGCGTACGGCGTGCTCTCCCGCGGCCTCATCAGCGGGCATTGGTCGAAGGAGCGCGCGATGGCGCCCACCGATTTCCGCAAGTACAGCCCGCGCTTCGCGCCGGAGAACCTCGACCAAAACCTCGCGCTCGTCGAAGCGCTCCGCGCGGTCGCCGAGGCGAAGGGCACGACCGTCGCGCCGATCGCCATTGCGTGGGTGCTCTCGCGCGGCAGCGACATCATCCCGCTCGTCGGCGCGCGGCGACGCGACCGGCTCGCCGAGGCGCTCGGCGCACTCTCGATCGACCTCGGTCCCGAGGACCTCGCGCGGATCGAGCGCGCCGTACCGGCTGGCGCGGCCGCGGGCGAGCGGTATGCCGCGGCGCAAATGGCGCATCTCGACAGCGAACGCAAGGCGCATTGACGTGGTCGAAGAAGCGCTCACCGCCGAACGTATTCTCGAAGCCGCCGAGGAGGTCCTCCGCCGCTTTGGGCCCGCCAAGGCCACGGTCGTCGACGTGGCCCGCGCGCTCGGCGTCAGTCATGGCAGCGTGTATCGGCATTTCCCGAGCAAGACGGCATTGCGAGACGCCGTCGCGGAGCGCTGGCTCGCCCGCGTGTCGAAGCCGCTCGCGGAGGTCGCGGCCGAAAAGGGCCCGGCTCCCGAGCGCCTGCGGCGCTGGCTCGACCTGCTCATCGAGCTCAAGCGAAAAAAGGCGCGCGACGATCCCGAGCTCTTCGCCACGTACAGGGAGCTCGTCGCCGACGCGCGGGACGTGGTCCGCGTGCACGTCGAGACGCTCGCCTCGCAAATCGCCCAGATCCTCGCCGACGGCGTGGAACAGGGCGCGTTCACGATCGAGGATCCGGTCGCCGCGGGTTGGGCCGTGTTCAACGCGACGACGAAATTCCACAAACCGAGCCATGCGTCGGAATGGTTCGACCCGGGCATCGATGCTGCATTCGAGGGCGTCTGGTCCCTCGTACTCGGGGGCCTCGGCGTGAGAGAAGCGCCCGCGAAGGCGCGCAAGAAACCCGCGAAGAAATAACCTCAGAATCCGTTTCCGCCGGGAGCCGGAGGCGCCACGCAAGCTCGTCCGCCAGATCCCCGAGCACCTTGGCCGTGAGGTTTTCGAAAGGTGCATCGCCGGCCGGGATGCGGTAGACATCGCCCGCACATGAGCGACACGCAAAGCGGGAGCGCCTCGCCGCCGAAGGCGAGCCGAAAGACAGTGCGCAGGGTTTTCCGCTGGATCGGGATCGGATTGCTGTCGATCGTGCTCGGGCTCCTCGGTTGGGATGTGGTTACCTTCGACCGCGGTGCGTGGGTACGCGATTTCGAGGCGCTCGAGGCCGCGATGGCGAAGGAGTACGCGAACCTCGACTGGATGGTCGAGCATCGCGGGGTCGATCTCGCAAAGCTCGACCACGACACGCGCGCCTCGCTCGGCGGCGCGTTCTCGCGGGTGCAGGCCTTCCTCGCCCTCCGCCGCTTCGTTCGTACGTTCCAGGATCCCCATTTCAAGCTGACGAAAGGCGAAAACCGCCCGAGCGCTCCTCCTTCCCAGAGCGCTTCGCCGCCCGAGGCGCCCTCCGCGCCGGTCGCGAGCTGCGCGGCGGCCGGATACGAGGCGCGCGCGGTCGATTACCGATTTCCATTCAAGAAAATGCCCGGCTTCACGGCGGTGCACGAAGCGCCCTTCCCCGCCGGGGTGGCCGGCGAGCTCGGTGTGATTCGTATCGCTCAATTCGGGGAAAACAGGTACCTCACCACGTGTGAGCAAGTCTTCACCGCCGGAATCGATGACACGGCATTGCGGCTCGCGGTCCGGGCAAAGCTCCAGGAGGCCTTGCAGACGGCGATCGGAGCGCTGCGAGATCGCGGGGCCAAACGGCTCCTCGTCGATCTCACCGGCAATGGCGGCGGAACCGAGTGGGTCTCAGAGGCCGTCGCCCTGTTCACGGAAAAGACCATGCGACGGAGCGAGGCCCGCATCGTCGCGCCGACCTGCAATCGCACGCCGATCTGGAAGGGCGAAAAGGTCTGCTCGATCTTCGGCGACCCGCCCGGGACGGCGACGCTCGAAGGCAAAGGCGCCTGGAAGGGGCCGCTGTTCGTCCTCGCAGATCGCGGCACGGCCTCGGCCTCCGAGGATTTCGTCGCCTGGCTCAAGGACAACCAGGCCGCCACGATCCTCGGCGCCCGCACGGCAGGCGCGGGATGTGGATACGTGAATGACGGGGGGCGATTCGAGCTCCGCGAAATCGGCTTCGAGGTGCGAATGCCGAACTGCGCGCGCTTCCTCGCCGACGGGACGAACGAGGTCGAGGGCATCGCCCCGGATATCGCCTTGCCGCTCGACAAGTCCGACGAGGAGAAGATCCAGGCCCTCACGGCCGCGCTCGCCACGACGCGGGATTGAACCCCGCGCCCGAGGGTGTCACCATCCAAGGCGTGCGCTGCTCGGCTGTCTGGAGGAATCCCATGCGTCTCGCCTCGCTGCCGCTCGCAGTGTTCCTCCTCGGCGCCTGCGGCTCGGCGCCGCCCGCGGCCCCGCCCGCGCGCGTCGTCCCCAAGGCCGCGCCCGCGCAAGACGTCGCCGCGCCCGCCCGGCCGCGGCTGCCGAAAGAAGAAGTGGCCGTCTCCTTCGATCGAGGCCTGTGGCGTCTCGAAGGGACGTTGACGCTGCCCGCGCGCGAGGAGGGGGAGCGCGTGCCGGCCGTGGTCATCGTGCACGGCAGCGGGCCCATGTCGCGCGACGGCGTGATGCGTGGACAGATCGGGCTCGGCTTCGGCTTCCAGATCCCCGTCTACCAGCGCCTCGCCGACGCGCTCGCCGACCGCGGGTACGCTGTGTATCGTTACGACAAACGTACGTGCGGCACATTCAACGATTGCTCCGACGGCGGCTTCACGTCCGTGCCGTATACGCTCCTCGAAGTGGAGTTCGCCACGACCGAATACGTGCTCGACGCCGAAGCCGCGCTCGACGCGGTGGCAGAACGCCCCGAGATCGATCCCGATCGCCTCTTTTTCGCGGGGCACAGCGAGGGCGGAGAGCTCGTGCCCGTGCTGCTCTCGGACAGGCCGCGCGTGCGCGCAGGCGTCATGCTCGCGCCGCCCTTTCACACGATGACCGTCGTGCTGGAGCAGCAAAGCGAGCGCGTGCGCTGGTCCTTCACCATGGCCGGGCAGCCCGAGCGCGCCGACGCGGAAAGCCGCGAATTGCTCGCCGCCGCACAGGCGCTCCGGCAAATCGAGCGAGGAACGCACCTCGGCGCGCCGATCCTCGGGCAGCCGCCGGGCCTGTGGGAATCGTGGATCGAGCTCGCACGGCGTGCGCCCGACCTCGCCCGAAAGCTCGACAGGCCGCTGCTCGTGCTCGGCGGGAGCTACGATTACAACGTCGCACCCTCGGAAATCGAGAGCTGGGCGAAGTGGCTCGACGGCTCGTCGCGCGCTCCGCACCGGGTGCGCGTGCTCGATTGTGTCACGCACGCCCTGAACTGCATCACCCAGCCGGACGCCACGCGAATCAAGCCGGACGACATCGGGCGCGACATCTCCCCCGAGGTGCTCGCCGAGGTCTCGCGTTTCCTCGATACCCACGCCGCCCGTGCCAAGCTGACAGAAGCACGGCGCTGATCCGCGGCGCGACGGCCATTTTGTCGCCCGTCCGGACGGGTCCCGCGCCGTTTTCGCGAGGATCTTCCGCGCTTTCAAGCTGGCACGGCGCTCGCTTGTTCCCGTTTTCATGGGATTCGACGCGCGCTTGAAACGATGGTTCCCCGCGGTCCTGGTTCTGCTCGTGGGTCTCGCCGCCTATTTCCAGGCGGCCGGGCTCGGGCGGCTCGTCTCGTCGAGCCTCTCGGGCCCGCCGTTCGAGCCGGTCTCACCGCAGCCGCCCAGGAAGGTGCGAAACGCGCTCGCCGCGGTGCAAGACGAGAACAATGGCGAGGCCATTCTCGGGCGAAATCCCTTCGATTCGATCACCGGCCCCCTCGCGCGCCAGGGCCCGCCGGACGATGGGGCCCCGGAACCTTCCGAACCGCTCGGCGATCCTTATGCCGATCCGATCTGCGACGCCGCGACAGTCCTGCTCATCACGGAGGCGGACGACGCGCTCTGGTCGTTCGCGGCCATTGCAGGGTCGGACGGTAAGCCGGCACTGCGGCGGCTCGGCGACGACATCGGCGGGCGCACGGTGCACGCGATGGCGTGGGATCGGGTATGGCTCCGGCAGGGCGAGGCGCGGTGTCAGCTCCCCTTGCACGAGAGGCGCGAGGGCCCCGTGGCGCAGAAGGAGCGCGGCGATGCACCCGCAAAACCCGCCTCGCGTGTGCCGCCCGAAATCGCCGACCGTATTCGCAAGGACGCGGACAACCATTACACCGTGGAGCGCTCGGTCGTCGACACGATCCTCGAACGTCCGGACCTCCTCGGCGCGGCGCGTTTCGTGCCGGCCCGCGAAGGCGACCGGGTCGTAGGCATGCGGGTCAGCGGAGTTCGGCCCGGCTCGCTCCCCAGCATGCTCGGGCTTCAAAATGGGGATCGGCTCGACAGCATCAACGGATTCGAGGCGGGAGATATCACGAAGATGATGGAGGCGTTCACGCGGCTACGCGCCGCCGATCGGCTCGACGTGCGGATCGTCCGCGGGGGCAAACCCATGTCGATCGAGGTCGAGATGCGTTGAAACGCGTCCGCTCGGTCAGCCGCCCACGAGGCGCCCCGAGCGATAATCCTCGAACGCCTGTCGGATTTCCTCGGCCGTGTTCATCACGAAAGGCCCGCGGCGCGCAATGGGCTCCCCGATGGGCTGACCCGCGAGAAGCAGGAGGCGCGCCCCCGTGGCGCTCGTCGACACGGCCGATCGACCCGCGCCGAGCACGGCGAGCTCGCCCCGCGCGACGGGCGTGCCCTCGGGTCCGATCCGCGCAGCGCCGTCGATGACGTAGATCAATGCATTGTGCTCCGGAGGGAGCGCATGCCGGAAGCTCGCGCCCGCCGAAAGCGTGACGTCGAGCAAGCTCGGCGCGACGACGACGCCGTCCACGGGCCCGCGCCGCCCTCCGGCCTCCCCCGCGACCACCCGCACCCGGGCGTCCGCGATATCGACCTCGGGAATCGCTGACGGCTCGATGTCCTGATACCGCGGCTTCACCATCTTCCGCGCGGCCGGGAGGTTCACCCAGAGCTGGAAGCCCCACATGAGCCCCTGCTCCTGCTTCGGCATCTCGGAATGAACGATGCCACGCCCCGCGGTCATCCATTGCGCACCGCCCGGGCCGAGCCGCCCCCGATTACCCACGCTGTCCCGGTGCTCCATGGCGCCGTGGATCATGTACGTGACGGTCTCGAACCCGCGGTGCGGATGATCGGGGAATCCCGCAATGTAATCGTCGGCGCGGTCGGTGTGGAACTCGTCGAGGAGGAGGAACGGGTCGAGATCGGGAAGGGCCTGGCCCCCGAGTGCGCGCGAGAGGCGCACGCCGGCGCCGTCCCGCGTGGGCTGCGCTTGTACGATCCGCCGCACGGGACGCGCGTCAGGATCGAGCCCGACCCCCGCGCCGAGCGGCGAAGGCGCGTCGGATTCACGCGAGAGCAAGGCGAACGTCGCCGCGGGAATGGCAGCCCCCGCGGCAAGGAGGAAGTGGCGCCTGGTCGGAGCACGGGCCATGCACGCAAACATAGCGTGCGAGCGGCCCGTGCTCAATGGTCGGAATTCAGCTCCGACGGCCGCGCGGAGGACGCGGCGGGCGCGGGCCCCGGGGGCGCTGCTGCTCGGGCGCGAACGCGCGGCGCGGCTCGGGGCGCGGGGCGGGCGTCTCCTCGGCGGGAGGCGTCTGTCCCTCGGCCACCGGAATGCGGCGGCGGAGCAGCTTTTCAATGTCCGAGAGCAACGCGCGCTCCTCGCGATCGCAGAACGAAATGGCGCTGCCCGTCGCGCCCGCGCGCCCCGTGCGGCCAATCCGGTGCACGTAGCTCTCGGGCACGTTCGGCAGGTCGTAATTGATGACGTGCGAGACGCCCTCGACGTCGATGCCGCGCGCGGCGATGTCCGTCGCGACGAGCACGGGCGTGACGCCGCGGCGGAACCGATCGAGGGCGCGCTCGCGGGCGCCTTGCGACTTGTTGCCGTGAATGGCGAGCGCCTCGATGCCGGCGCGCACGAGCTGCTCGGAGATGCGGTTTGCCCCGTGCTTCGTGCGGGTGAAGACGAGCGCGCGCTCGACGCTCGACGTCCGCAAAAGCCGCTCGAGCAGCGCGCGTTTCTCGGCCTTCTCGACGAAGAAGATCGATTGCTCGACCGTGTCGGCCGCCGCGCGCGCGGGCGTGACCGAGACGCGCGCCGGATCGACGAGGATGTTATCGGCGAGCGCGGCAATCTCGCGCGGCATCGTCGCCGAGAAGAAGAGCGTCTGCTTTTGCTTGGGCAGCGCGGCGACGACGCGCCGCACGTCGTGGATGAAGCCCATGTCGAGCATCCGATCGGCCTCGTCGAGGACGAAGACCTCCACGCGATCAAGACGCACGAACCCCTGCTGCATCAGGTCGAGCAGCCGGCCCGGCGTGGCGACGAGCAAGTCGGGGCCCTTCGCGAGGTTCTCCTCCTGCGGCCGCTGCCCGACGCCGCCGTAAATGACGGTGTGACGGAGTCCGAGGTGCCGCCCGTACGCCGTGACGCGCTCGCCGATCTGCGCGGCGAGCTCGCGCGTCGGCGTGAGCACGAGCGCGCGAATGCCGCCGTGGCGTTGGGTCTTCGAGAGTCGCTGGAGGATTGGCAGGACGAACGCCGCCGTCTTGCCGGTGCCGGTCTGCGCGCAGCCGAGCAAATCACGGCCGGAGAGCGCCTCGGGGATGGACTGCAATTGAATGGGCGTCGGGCGCTCGTAGCCCTCTTTCACGAGGGCGCGCACGAGCGGCGCCGCGAGGCCGAGCGTGGCAAACGCGGCGCCGGGGGCCTCGGAGGCCATGGAAACGGGAGCGATCGGCGCGCTGCCGTCGGCACGCGGCGCCTCGACGGGGGCCGACGTGGGCCGCCCGGAAACGGAAAAAGTCACGATGAAAATGCTCTCTCGCGGCCCGAACCCGTGAAAGGGTGTGCTTGTCGCTCTCCCCCTCCCGCCGAGCCGCCAGGGTTCGGGAAGGGCGTGAAACGACCCGTCTGGCCGCTCCACCGCGGGGCGACACTCATCACGGTGCGCTCCGCCACGCCTTCCCGGTCGCCTTCGTTCGGACGCAAGCACGCGGGGCTCTGCCCGCGCATGCTCGCCGGATAGGATCGTGAGCCCGAGCGTGGTAGCGCACGACAGCCGCACGCGCAAGGTCCATCGCGCGGCGCTTGACAGCGCGGCGCGCGGGGACGTCTGATCCGCCCCCATGGCCACCTCATTTCGTGAACGGCTGGAAGCCATGGTCGAAGCGCTGCGCGCGCATCCGGACATCGAGGTTCTCGATTTCCGTCTCGGCTCCCCGGCCGCAGGCGCCGCGCTCGCGCGCGCGGAGCAAGCCGCCGGCATGAAGCTGCCGGACTCCATTCTGGAGTTTTACGCGGCGCACGACGGCGTTTTTCTGGAATGGGGCCTCCGCGGCAGTACGTATACCCGGACCAATCCGTACGATTACCCCGATTACGGCACGCCTCCGGGGTGCATCAACCTGGTCCCCATCGACGTCGCATTCACGCCCGACTGGCAGAGGAATTTCCACGTGAACGAGCTCTCGCACAGACAAGAAGAGCTCTTCTTCGGCCAAGAGCTCGATCCCGAGCGCCCGCTGAAAGCCATCACGATCGACAATTTCAGCAAGTTCAACCACGCCGACCTGATCATCGGCCCCGATCCCGTGGTCCTCGTGTCCACCGATCATGGCGCCGACCTCGTCAGCTCCGATTTCATGTCCTTCGAGACGTACCTCGACGTCACGCTCGCCGTGTTCGGGTCGAACCGCTTCGCCGCCGTTCGCGCGGAAGATCAACCCGCGCGCCTCGCGGCTCTTCGCGAGCGGCCGACGCTCGACGCGATCGTGGCGCGCGTGCGCGAGGACGAAGCGTAGGCCGCGGCGGACGCGACGGTGTGATGCTCGAAGGCCGCGCACCTTGACACCTACCTTGGCTCGCGTTGTCCTCACGGCTGCTCGCTGAGGAGGAGCACCGATGCTTCGCTTCTGGCAACGCCGCAAAGACGACCCGCGCGCGGGCCCTCCGTCCCTGGAGGGGGCCGACGACGGTGCGGCGCGCGCGGCGGAGCTCGAAAAAGCGACGTTCAAGCCGGGGATGCAGATCGCCGGCAAGTTCACGCTGCAGCGCCTCATCGCCGCGGGCTCGATGGGCACCGTCTTCGAGGCCTGGGACATGTTCGTGGAGCGGCGGGTCGCCATCAAGCTGATGCACCCGAACTACGACCGCGACCCCAGCATGATCGCCCGCTTCCGCCGCGAAGCGCAGACGACCGCCGCGATCCAGCACCCGAACGTCGTCACCGTGCACGAGGTCGGGCAACGCCGCGACGGCACGTTCTACATGGTGCAGGAGCTACTCGAAGGCGAGAGCCTGCGTGAATACCTGATGCCGCGCGGAAGGCTCACCGAGCACGAGGCGATGACGATCATGGTCCCGATCATGGGCGCGCTCATCGCCGCGCACCGCCGGGGCATCGTGCACCGCGACATCAAGCCGGAGAACATCGTCCTCACGGAGTCCGCGTCCGGCGAGATCGTCCCGAAGCTCATCGATTTCGGCCTCGCTCGCGTCAACACGCTCGACCCGAACCGCAAGCTCACGCTGAGCGGCGTGGTCATGGGCACGCCCGAGTACATGGCGCCCGAGCAGGCGAAGGGTGATCCCGGCATCGACGCGCGCGCCGATGTCTGGTCCGTCGGCGCCGTCCTCTTCGAGCTGCTCTCGGGCCGGCGCCCCTTCGACGGACCCACGCATCAAGCCGTGCTGATCAAGATCGTCACGGAGGCGCCGCCGATCCTGTCGATGCTCGTCGACGACATCCCCTCGGCCTTCCTGGAGGTCGTCCAGGGCGCGCTCGTGCAGCAGCGCGAGGGGCGTTATCCGTCGATGCAGGCATTCCGCGACAAATTCGTCTTCGCGTACGAGAACATCTCGCACCGCGTGGTCCTCGCGCCGACGCGAGGCCCGAAGGACGACGGCGAGGTCGCGCCCGAGCCGCAGCCGGGCGAGGCGGAGACACACGAGGCCGGCGGCGCGGACGTGCTGGAGCTCGATCCGGCGGATCTCGTGCTCGACGAGGACACGGTGAGCGAGCTCGACGAGGCCATCGCGAGCCTCGCGACCACGCGAATCGCCACCGTCCCGCGCTCGGAGATCGAGTGGCGCGACGCGGCCGCGTTGTTCCCCGGTTCACCCCTGACCGCCGACGAGACGGCCGCGTTCGACGCCCTCAGCGTGAACGCGCTGCGCGACGCGGAGGCGCACGCGGCGCGCGCGATCGAGGCGTCGGGCACGCCCGAGACGATCGCGCGCATGCGGCTCGTGCAGGCGATCGCGCATCGCTGGCTCGGGCACATGGCCGAAGCGCGACGCGCGGCGGAGGAGGCGATCACGCGCTTGCCGAGGGGGAGCACGGCCTATCACGCCGCGCTCGGGCACCTCGTCATCGCGTCGGGCAGCATGGGCGACGTCGCGCGGATCGGGGCGTTCGTCGACGAGCTCGCGGCGCTCGCGCGTGAGGGCGTGACCACGGAAGCGCACATCGTCACGGCGGCACGCCTGGTCATCGCGCTCGTACGCGCGGGCCTGCCGGATCGAGCGCACGAGGTCTTCGCGGGCGCGCAGCGGCTCGCGCAGCGGCACAGCGTGGTGAGCCCGTTCGTGCTCGCGTGGCTCGACGTGGCGCGCGTCGAGATCGCGCTGCACGAGGGGGATCTCATCGGTTACGTGCGGCGGGTCGAGTCGGCCGTGGAGAATTTCACGTCGGCGGGCGACATGCGGAACGCTTGCCTGCAGCGCTGCAACATCGGTAACGCGTACCTGCAGCTCGGCGCGTATGCCCTCGCGGTCGCGGCCTTCCGCGAGGCGCAGGCGATCGCCGAGCCGATGCAGCTCGACTTCGTCTCCTCGCTCCTCGCGAACCTCGGCTACGCGCTCGCGCACATGGAGAACCTGACGGAGGCGATCGCCGTGGAGACGGCGGCGCTCGAGCTCCTCGTGCGTCAGGGCAACCGGCGCGGCGAGGGGTTCGTGCGGGGGTACCTCTCGATCATCCTGCGGCTCGCGGGGCGCACGGACGAGGCGCTCACGATGGCGCGACTGGCGATGGAGGTCTCCGAGGGCGTCCCCGCGGCCCGGGCCTGCGCGCTCGCGCTCATCGCGGGGATCGCGATCGCGCGGAACAACGTGCGGGAGGCGTACCTGAAGGCGTCGGAGGCGATGCAGATCTTGAGTCGCCTCGAAGGGATCGAGGAAGGCGAGAGCCTGATCCAGTGGACCTACGCGCTCGCGCTCCGGGTGAACGGCGTCGAGGAGGAGGCGCTCCACCGCATCACGGAGGCGCGGCGGAGGCTGCTCAAGCGGGCCGATCGGATCAGCGATCCGCGCTGGCGGCAGAGCTTCCTCGAGCAGGTGCCCGACAACGCGCGGGTGATGGAGTTCGCGGCGATCTGGCTCGGCGAGCGATGAGGGACGCGGGCGAAGGTCACGGCGCGCCTTCGATGTAGTCGCCGTACGCCTCGATCTTCGCTTCCATCCTCGAAGCGAGCGGCGCGCTCGCCGGGCCCAGCGCTGAAAGGATCCGCCGTGCTTCCTCGCGGTATGCGATCCGTTTTTCGCGCGACCAGTAGGGAGGCGGCGCGGCGAGGTTCGTGATGCGGTCGGCGAGCTTCACCATCCACACCTCGCGGGGCTCGCGCTGGATGCGCGCGAGCGAGTCGGCCATCTGGTCTTCCTTCGGCAGGCGCGTGTCCTTGCTCAGCGCGCGTACCCCACGCGCCACGGCGGCGCCGAAAAGCCGCGTGATCTCGTCCTCGGACGCGCTCGTGTCTTCCAGCGTGTCGTGGAGCAACGCGCACGTGACGGCGAGCTCCACGTCGAACGAGTCCTTCGTCGCGACCGCGAGGATCTCCGCGGCGACGGTCGCGACGTGGGTGATGTACGGATGCTGCTTGCCGGGCACGCGTTGCGCGCCGTGGGCCTCGGCTGCGAAGTCGAGCGCGCGCGCGTACGTGTCGGGAGAAAACGTCATGCGGGGATCGTACCCCGCGTTCAGACCGAGAGCTTCTCCGACAGCTCCCACAGGCCTTTCGCCAGGGCGTCGTTCCGCGCGTGGCTCGTCGTGCGCGTGAGCGCGCGATCGAAGAAGTACTCCCCGTTGTACGACGCGGCATCGTCGCTCGTCGCGAGCCAGATGATCGTCTCCGCGCCCTTCTCCGGCGTACGCGCGAAGAGCGCGGCGGCCGCCTTGACGAAGAGCGCCGCGATCGGGCCGGTGTTCAGCGCGAACCCCGTGCGAACGTAGCCGGGGTGCATGCAGTTCGCCGTCGCGCTCGAACCCGCGAGGCGCCGGGCAAGCTCGCGCGTGAAGAGGATGTTGGCGAGCTTCGAGTCGCCGTAGGCGCCAAAGCCGGCCTTGCCGCTTCGCTTGGCGACCGTCGCGAGATCCATCTTACTTATCTTGTGGGCGTCGCTCGACGTGCTGACCACGCGGGCCTTCGGCGTCTTCTTGATCAGGTCGAGCAAGCTCGTCGTCAGGACGAAGTAGGCCATGTGGTTCAGCGCGAACGTCATCTCGATGCCGTCGGGGCTGAGCTTGTAGTCGGTGAAGATGGCGCCGGCGTTGTTCACGAGCACGTCGAGCCGGTCGTATTTCGCGCGGAAGGCGTCGGCCACGGCGCGGGTCTCGGCGATCTTCGAGAGGTCGCCGAGCAAAAGCTCGATCTTCTCGCTCCCGCTCGCCTCCTTCAGCTCGTTCACCACGCGCTCGCTCTTCTCGCGGCTCCGGCCGACGAGCACGAGCGTCGCGCCTCGCTGCGCGAAATCCCGGGCGGCGGCCTTGCCGATGCCTTCGGTCGCGCCCGTCACCAGAAAGACTTTGCCTTCGAGATCCTTCGCCATCGCGTCGCTCCTTGGTCGAGGCCGCATCTGTAGCGCACGTGTGTGCCGCCGGGGAGATCCCCGCACGAAACGTTGATCGACGGCCCTGCGCGGGGTAACGAGTCGCGCATGACGACCTCCCCCCGGGATGCGCTCTTCGAGCGGCTCGTGGCCCTCGGCATCGAGACCGAGACGGTCACGCATCCGCCCGTCTTCACCGTGGAGGAGGCGAAGGCGCATCGCGTGCGGCACGACGGCACGCACGTAAAAAACCTCTTCTTGCGCAACAAGAAGGGCGCGATGTGGCTTGTCGTGCTCGACGAGGATCGCGCGGTGGACCTCAAGGACCTTGGCCGCCGCATCGGCGCGGGCCATGTCTCGTTCTGCTCGCACGAGCGCCTGCGGCAGCACCTTGGCGTCGAGCCTGGGTCGGTCACGCCGCTCGCTGCGTTGATGGACAAGGAGGGCGTGGTGCAGGTCGTCCTCGACGCGAAGGTCCTCGCGCGGGATCCGGTGCACTGCCATCCGTTGACGAACGACCACACGACGGCGATCCGGGGAGCGGACCTTGTCCGGTTTCTCCGGGCGACGGGTCACGAGCCGGTCGTCCTCGACCTCGACGCGCCCTCGCCCTCTCTATAAAGAGGCGGCCGGCGGCTCGGGGGGCTTTTTCATGCTTCGCCCCAGGTGAATGCGAGGTGAAAGAGCTCGCGGCTTCGTTCCATGTCGTCCCGGCGGGCGCGGAGCAGGACCTCGTCGCCGTCGGTCCCGAGCATGTAGCCGACGGTGATCTTGCCGAAGAGGCGCGACACGACGAGCTCGAGCCCGGGCAGGATGGTCCAGTGCAGGCAAAGGGGCTCACCAGAAGCTTCGATCCAAACACTCATCACACATTCACCTACCCTAGTGGGTGAGGTTTCCTCCTGTACCCCTAAGTGTGTTGAGGGGGCGTTTTGTCCGAAAAGATCGTACGGGGTCGGTGATTTTTCTGGGCGGGGGGTTCGGCGGGGGGTCCTCGGACGAACGGGTTTGGGAGGTAGAACTCCCTGTTGGGGAAGTGTGTTGAGAAGGCGGATCGTCCACCGGAAACGACACGGCCGGGCCGATTTTTGAGGGCGATCTGGGGAGGTTGGTCCGGGCACGGTTCATTTGTCCAGGTAGTTGGTAGTTCGCGGAAAAACCGCGTTGGCCGCGTCGGGATCTTGCTCAGAAACTTGCACGAGGTTGGTGTTTGTCTCTTTCCCCATCGACAAACCCCATGGTACCGATCCCGAGACGCACCAATAAAAGGTGCAAGTATTCTTGGCTTGAACGGTGGTTGATTTCAATGAACGGGACCCGGTGATGCGTCTGTGGAAAATCCTCGCTCTCCCGCTAGGCTTGCCGTTTATCGTATTGGCTTGTAGTGACGTCGGGTGGGGGGAGGACTTCGACTCGCGAGTCTGGTGCCCCTGCGAAAATGGCAATCCACCGCCTCCGGACTGTCTGGCCGAGGGTTATCCGCCCGATCCTGAAACTTGCCCTGTGGACGCTGGTACTGATGGTGCAACTGATGCCTGACCCGATAGGATGCTTTGAAATGTGTACGCAAGAAACGTCATCGGGTCATGCATCCTTTTAATCGGGGGTATTTTATGCGCCTGTGGCCGTATCTCAGTTTGCCTGCCGCTCTACCTTTCTTGGCGCTAGCCTGCGGTGATGTCGGCTGGAGCGAAGACGCCAAGTATGAAGCCGTGTGTGTCTGCGGTGTTGGCACACCTGAAGAATTTGCGAAATGCCTTGCCGAGGGTTGGCCTCCCGATCCGGAGACCTGCCCCGCGGACGCTGGCACAGTCGGCTGCCCAGGTGTGTGCGCCCCGGAAAAGCCCGCCGGTTGGGAAGGTCCCGTTCTCGTGGCCACCGGCCCAGCCATCGGCTTGCCTGGTTGTCCGGTAGGCACGAAAGAGGCAGTTTGGGCCTGGGCCGACCCGGTGCTCGGGCCTCGTGATTGCCCAACATGCGCTTGCGGCGAACCCCCAGTAACCTGCGAGCTCCCGACTTCCTGGAATACACACGCCACCGTTTGTCAGGATCCCATGCCAGCGAGTGCGTCGTTCGACGCGCCGGCAAGCTGGGACGGATCGTGCACGACCGCCAATGCCCTCTCGGAGGGCAAGCTCTGTGGTGGTGTGCCCTGTGTCCGCTCCCTTTCCGTGGCTCCGCCCGTGGTCGTGGAGGGAGATTGTCTCGTCCTGGCCCAGGGCGACGAACCAACGGACCTCCCGATCCCCTACAACGGAAGCATCAACGAGTGGCCTACGCCGATCTCGGTTGCAGCGCTGGCTTGCGCGAATGACGTGAAAAAACCGTGCAAATATGCATCCTGCTCGCCGGAGCCGCCGTCCCCCTTCGATGTCTGCGTGTACGCCACAGAGGACGTTGAGTGTCCTCAAGACTGGACAAAACGCCTCGTGTTCTTCGAGGATGGCACCGACAAACGCGAGTGCAGCTCTTGCACTTGTTCTCCACCCACGGGAGGCATGTGCACCGTTCAGATTCACGTATATACGGACAGCGCCTGCATGAACGAGCAACTGTCTCCGTATGTGTCCTCGGACATGCCTGCTCCCTGCTACGATCTGATGGAAGGCATTTCTCTCGGCAGCAAGAGAGTTGAAGTCATCGAGAGGGTGCCCGGCGTGTGCATGCCCCAGGGTGGTGAGCCCACGGGCAAGGTCGAGATGGGGAAACCCATCACGTTCTGCTGCCTCGCGTAAAGCCGCCTTGCTCGATCCCACCCCTAGCTGGTAGGGTCGGGCACCATGGCTCTCCGCGGGGGGACGGTACTGGCAGCCTCGATCTGCCTCCTTGCAGCGCCTGCCGCCGCACAGGAGACCTACCGCCTCGACTACGTACGTGAGCCCGGCACGGAGATTTGCCCGAACGAGGCGGTCTTCCGTGCTGCCGTCTCCCGCGAGGTTGGACGAGATCCGTTCCAGCCTGACGCGCCGAATCTGCTCACGGTCGTCTTCCGACGTTCTGAAAAGAACGTTCGTGTCCAGATCGTCGCGAAAAGCATTTCCGGTGCGGAACAGCGCGCACCTGAGCACGAAAAACCCACCTGGCAATGTGCTGGGTTGTTGCATCATGCGGCATTCAGCGCCGGGATGCTCATCGAGCCGCTCGAACCGCCGGAGCCTGAGCCGCACATCGCGCCACCTACGCCACCTGCGCCACCTGCGCTTCCGGCGCCATCCCTTCCACCATCGAGCCCGCCACCTCCGCCTACCGCCGCGCAAACCGTGCGTGCAGTGCCGCTACCCCGGCCAGGGCCACCCACACGCATCCTGATTTCGTTTGCTGGAGGCGCTGCGTCCGGCAGTACACCGACTTGGTCACCCTCGCTGGTGTTCGGCCTTGGACTCCGACAGGCTGAACTGTCGTTAGGCGTAGAAATCCGCTATGACGCAGAGAGTGAGCGCATTGAAGAGCCATACCGCATCCGTGGATCACAGCGGTTTGGAATGCTCATACCCTGCCAGCATGCGAGGGTACGTTCTTGGCTTCAACTGGATAAATGTATCCTCATCTCCGTTGGATATCTGGATCGCAGTATTGAGCACGATAGTAAAGTGTGGAACTTTCTGGAGGAGAAACCAACCTTTACCTGGGGTGTGGGCCTCCGCGGTGGCTTGTCGTTCCCACTGGGACAGTCCGTCACCCTCCAGACTCGACTAGATATTCTCTTCGTGCCCGACCCACCCGAAGAAATTGTCCTCGACCGCGAAATCTGGACCTACCCCTACGCCTCGGCCGCCCTCCAGGTTGGTCTCGTCTACGCCTTCGACGTGACCAACCCCACCGCCAAACCCCCTCCCCCACCGCCTCCTCAAAAATTTTCGCCGACCGTCGGTACATCCGGGGGGTCTGACGACATATAGCAAGCGGAGGCGCAGCCCATCATGCTTGCCGCGGTCGACACCACACCCACACGGGAGGAGTTCCGGACGTTCTACGAGGAGAACTTCCCCACCGTGTGGCGTACGTTGCATCGCCTCCGCGTCCGGGAAGCCGATGTGGCGGACATCGCGCACGACGTCCTCGTCTTCGCGTACAACCACTTCGACGAGATCCCCGCTTATCCCCAGGGATGGCTCGCGCGCGTCTGCTACGAGATGGTCCGGAACTACCGGCGCAAGGCTGCGCGGCGTCTCGAGCGGCTCGCCCCGCAGGTGATCGATGCCGCGGTCGACCAGCACGCCTCCGATGAAACGATGACGGAGGTCGTCCTCGAAGCGCTCGAACGGATGCCCACGGACCAGCGCATGCTCCTCCTGCGGTACTACGTTCGCGAAGAGCCGCTTCACGCGCTCGCGAAGAGCCTCGGGATCGCGCGTTCGACCGTGCAGCTCCGCCTCGCCGCCGCCGAGACGGCCTTCGAAGGGTGGATCAAGACGCTCCTCGGGGTGGATCCCGAGAAGAGCTCGCGGGAGAGCTTGTTTGCCTCGTTCTCGCTGGCCGGGCTCCTGCCGCGCGTGTGGGAGTCGAGCGAGGTCCTTGCCAAGGCCCAGCTCGACGGCTGGGAACGGTTGTCGCGGGCGATCGACGCTGCAAAGATCGCTGCGGGCGCGCCGAGGCGCGAGGCGCCTCAGGCGATCGAACCGGGCATCGGGGCGGCAGGTTTTCCGTTCAAACTCACGACCGCGTTTGCTGTGGCACTGCCGTCCGCGCTCGCGGGCATGCTGCTCGGGCATCTCGGCGCAGGTGTCGCTTCGGCGCATACCACCGCGGCCCCATCGCTCCACGCGGCAACGACGCCGATCGCCGTGGTCGCCGATGCTCTCGTGAGGAATACGCCGCAGGGCGATTCCGGGGCGCCGCGGGCTGCACCGCCATCGCAGGAACCAGCCCCCGCTCGCCCCGGGGATCCTGAAGTTCCGATGCTTTGGACGATACGGCGTGCCCTCAAAGACGAAAATCCGAAAGCAGCCCTCGAACTCCTCCAGGAGCACGCGCGCCGTTTTCCCAAAAGCACGCATTTGGACGAGTGCGCAGAGCTCAAAAGCATAGCAGAAAAAAAACTCGCTCGGATGCTTGCACAAGAAGCCGCAAAGAAACAGGCTTCAACCGAGGACAAACCCAAACCCTGACGCGAAGGATCGTCGTTCGCAGCCGGCCGCGTTGCCACTCATTCTGGGCGAGCTTGGTGGCGCGGTCGCCTGGGGACGACGATCCACGATTTCGACAGACGATCACCGCTCGCAGGCGGCCCGCCGTGGCAGAGACGGAACGGAGGACCCCTGCTCGCGCGCACGAAACCAAGGCCAATCCGAGAAGCATGTCTCGGCGGGTCGCCTACGAGCGGTGATCAAAGAATGGGAGGGATTCCATGCCCACGATTTTGCCGGAATCGGACGACGACGACGTCCCGCTCGGGATCCACGAACGACCGACCTGGCCCGAGGACATGCGGCCGACCATCGTCGATCCCTCGTGCGTCCCCCCAAACGGATGGAGGTCTCGCCTTCGTGATCTCCTCGATCGCCTCCGTGCCCGATTCCGTCGCACCCCCGCCCCGCCGCCTCTCCCGCCCGCGCGCGAGCGCATGAGCAGCTCGCCCACGCTCGTATCCTCCGGCGTGTTTGCCTTCGAGGAAATCCTTTCGGAGTTATGGCGCCTCTCGCCGGAGCAGCTCGACGCCGTCGTGCGCCTCGCCGAACACGTACGCGTGGCCCGCAACGCGGGCGCGGAAGCCGCAGTGGACGCTCGAATCCTGTATGTGCTCGCCCGCCTCATGCCCACGCCGGGCGAGATCGTGTCCCTCGCACTGCTCCGGGACAAACTCCTCGGGCTCCCGCGTTCGTCCGTGGATCAGGGTCTTCTCCGGCTGGAGGCGAGCGGGAGAATCGTGCTTCTTTCCACGCCGGTGGGCGCGGACCTCGCGGGAACGGGTGGCTCGTCGGGCGCCGGGATCGAGCATCCAACCCGAGGAAATCTCGAACGTTGTGCCCTCGTGCCCGAACGTCACCAGGGCCGGGGCATCCGTCGCGCCGCGTGACGTCCGCGTGAAACCTCGGCGTCTGCGTGCACGGATGCTTGACATCCGAAGCCTGCGGGCGCTTGCTCGGGCCGCACGCCCATGTCCTTCACGCCTCTCACGCCCTCGCACGTCCCGCTCCGGGGAGGCCGCCGCGCCCTCCTCCGAATGGCCACCTACCCCGCCGATTCCGCCGGACTGCTCGACCTCGAGCGCGCGATCGTAAAAGCCCGGCAAGGAATCGTCAAATACCCCGACGAGCTGCCCGATGACCCGACCACCTACGGCGATCTACAGATTCGCGCGGGCATGGCGGCGACGGACGGTTCGGCCTTTTGTATGGTCGCCGAAGAGGAAGGACGCGGAATCGTGGCGGAGGCGTCGATCCTTCGCCTCACGCTCCGCATGGTTCGCCACGTCGCCGTTCTCGGCATCGGCGTGCATCCTGACGCGCAAGGAATCGGCCTCGGCCGCGCGCTGCTCGAAGCGCTCCTCGGCTGGGTGCGCGACCATCGCGACGCGGACGGAGGCCGCATCCGTCGCGTCGAGCTCCACGTCCGCGCGGACAACCCGCGCGCCGTCGCCCTTTATCGATCCCTCGGGTTCCAGGAGGAAGGCTCCCGCCGCGGGCTCATTCGTCGCGACGACGGCAACTTCGTCGACGATA
The DNA here is from genome assembly GCF_028435365.1 of Polyangium jinanense. The sequence continues at coordinate 389,591 of NZ_JAGTJJ010000005.1, forward strand.
TCGGCATGGGCCTCCTGCTCCCCGATCCGGACGAACCCTCGGCCTCGGCCTGACCTGCTCGCCTACTCGTTCCCCTCCCAGTAATCGCGGCTCTCGCCATCACGTCCGACATAACGGAACAGGCGCGGTTTTCCGTCCGCGCCCGGACCAAGATCGGCGACGACGCCGAAGTTGCCAGTGTCGGGGTACTCCACGAGATCAGGCGACATCCGTGTGCTCACGGACAGCACTTTGAGCTCGGTGGTCTCGGACGTATTGATGAACTGGTGCGCCGACTCCGGCCCGGAGGGCGGACACGCGATCATGTCGCCGCGCCGGATCGGGTGTCGCTCCGCGCCGAGACGCATCTCGCCCTCGCCTTCGAGCACGAAAAACATCTCCTCGTTCACGCGGTGGGCGTGACAGGGAAACGCGCGCTTGCCGGGCGGGATGATCGTCACGTTGTACCCGAGCTTCTGCGCGCCGATCTGCTGTCCGACGAGGCTCACGCGACACGCGAAGCGCTCGCCGTTGCCCATCGGGAAATACTGGAGCTCGTCGAGGTTCTTGATGGGTCGGGACACGGGCAACTCCTCTCGTTATGGTTTGCCCTGCGGGTCTGTCACCGGATCTCGCACGGGTCAAGGCCAAAGCAAACGAGGGATCCGCGCGAATAACGCTTGACGCACGGGATCCGATTTGCGTTGGTGGGGCCGACATGGGAACCGTGGCCCACGCCTCGAACCGGAGCGAGCTCGCCGCCGCGATGAAGGAGGCGTTGAACCGCGAGGCGCGCCGGAACGAGATGCGCGTCGCGGTCGTCCGCATGTCGGCCTACTCGCTCGTGCTCATGCTCGACGTCACGCTTTGGGCCCGGGGCCTCAGGCCCGCGACGAACATCCGCGGCGGCGCGCTCTGGGTGCTGCTCTCGGGCGTGCTCCTCCTCGCGACCCTGCGGCTCCCGTACGGCCGCGTGTACTGGTTCATCGTGCCCGTCGTCGACTTCTTCCTCATCGACGGCATCCTCGACACGCGTATCGCGGCCCAGGGCGTCACGACCGCGATGGCCGCGGTCACCGCGCTCGCCTGCGGCCTCTTCGCCGCGACGGGCGGCATCCGCTTCGATCGCCGCGCGGCTGCGTGGACCACGTTTCTCGCCGTCGTCCTGCTCGTCCGCCTCCTCGGCGATCATGCCTCACGCGTGCACCTGCTTTACTCGGGCGTCGCGATCGTGGCGATCGGAATGCTCAACGTCTGGCTCGCCGATCAGGTGCGTCGCGCGATGGAGGCCACGCGCGGGCAATTGCTCCTCGATCGGCTCTTGCCGACCGTCGGGCGCGCGGCGCTCAAGGATCCGCTCTCGCTCCTCGATGCGCCGCGGTCCGTGGAGGCGACGCTCCTCGTCACGGACCTGCGCGGCTTCACGTCGCTCTCGGAGCGCATGGAGCCGAGCGACGTCTTCGAGATGCTGAACCAGCTCCAGGGCGCGCTCTCCGAGGCCGTGCACGCGTGCGGCGGCATCGTCGACAAGTTCATGGGCGACGGCATGCTCGCGGTGTTCGGCGCGACCGAGCCCGGCCACGACCATGCGCGCCGCGCCATCGAGGCCGTGCGCCGCATTCGCGCCGCGCTCGACGAGCAGAACCGCATCCGCTCGGCGGGCCTGCGAATCGGCATCGGCGTGCACTCGGGGACCGTGGTGGCGGGCTGCCTCGGCGGCGGGAGTCGGCTCGAGTTCACGGTCATCGGCGACGCGGTGAACACGACCTCGCGGCTCGAAGCGATGACGAAGGAAAAAGGCGTCGACGTGCTCGTCAGCGAGGAGACCGCGCAACGCGTGCCCGAGGTGACGTTCGAGGACCTCGGTATCGTGCCGGTGCGCGGGCGGCAGCAGGGGATCCGGATCTTCACGCTGAAGTCGTGACGTCGCCGCTCGTTGTGGCGTGCTAGCGTCGGCCCGTGCCTTTGCTCGTGTTCGAGATTGCCTGCGTCGCCGTCGTCCTGCTCGCGCTCGCGGCCATGGCGCGGAGGCGGCCGCCCGCGGATCTCTTGACCGATTATGCGGCGCTCGCCGTCGCGGGATGGATCGGCGAGGAGACGTGCGTCGCGTTTTACGAATATTACCATTACGCGATGGGGTGGCACGTCCGGCTCGACCGAGTGCCGATCCTGGTGCCGCTCATCTGGCCGCTCGTGATCCTCTCGGCCCGGGAGGTCGCGGCTTGCGTTTGGCCGCGGATCGAGCGGCTCCGCCCGCTCGTGGTGTTCGCGATCGTCGCGTTCGACGCGTCGCTCGTGGAGGTGATCGCGGTGCGCGCGGGGCTCTGGTCGTGGGCCGAGGCGGGGCACCTCGGCGTGCCGATCATTGGCATTCTCGGGTGGGGATATTTTGCGATTGGCGCGGACCTCGCCTTGTCGGGCCGGCTCTCGTCCGGGGACGGGCGAATCCGGCGCGCGCTCGCCACGATCGTCGCGGCTCCGCTCGTGGCGCATGCGCTCATCCAGATCACGTGGTGGGGGTTTTTCCGTTGGTCGCAGCGGGAAGCGCTCGGCGTGGCGTCGATCTGGGGACTCTCGGTGATTGGCGCGTTCGTTCTCGCATCCGTCGTCCTGGCGCGCCGTCGGGGCGGCGCGATTCCGCTCTCCGTCGCCTTGCCGCGTTTGGTCGCGGCGGGCCTCTTTTTCGTGCTGCTCCTCTCGACCGCGCCCGCGGAGCTTTCGCTCTGGCACCACACCGCGATCGTGGCGATCCCCTATTTCGCCGCGAGCGAGCTCACGCTGCGCTGATCAAAGAAAAATGTTCGCGGGCATTCCCGCGTGTTCCCAGAGCGCCGTACCGACGAGATAAAAAACGAGCTGGGCCGTGCCGAGGTGCGTGAGCACGATGCAATCATGCGAAGTGAGGCCTCGCCAGTAGCGGGGCCGATAAAACGCGAGCTGCGTCGCGGGCGCGGCCAGCATCAAGCCCTCGCGGACGCCGATCGAGCCGGAGACGATTCCGGCGACGAGAATGGCAGCCGCGCCGACGAGCAGACCATCGATGATCTGCCGCGCGCGGTGGGGCCCGTGCACCACGGGATACGTGGGGATTCCTTCTTGCCGATCCCCTTCGAGGTCACGCAGATCGTAAAGGATCTCGTACGTCAGCTCGAACGGAACGAAAAACAGTGCAAGGCAAACGACCCCGCTCCAGGGCATCACGCGCGCGCCGGGACTCGTGACGAGCGGATACACGAAACACGTGAGGACAAACAGGACCGAGGAGCCGAAGTTCTTGAAGAAGTAGATCTCCTTCAGCCGGGAGAAACCGCGCGGCGTGGGGACGATGTTGTAATTGTAGGCGAGGCCGATGATCTGGACGGCGATCCGGAACGGCGTGAGACCCGGCCAAACCAGGTGCGTCGCGACGAACGACCCGCCCATGAGCAGGACGGCGCCCACGGTGAGCAAACGCTTCTGGCGCGCGACGCGCTCGGTGCCGCGGATTCCGTTCTTGAGGTCCTCGTCGATGTCGGTGATCCGGTTCATCAGGTTGATGAGGAACCAGTCGAGTCCAACGACGAGGGCGACGAGCGGCAGGTAACGGCCCGTCATGAGCCATCCGAAGACGACGCACGCGGCCATGGCCACGAGCACGATGTGATATCGGGCGATCGCCAGCGCGTCGGCGAGCGCGGAGGAGGCGGGCGCGAGGGCGGCATCGGACATCGCCGCCCCTTCTAGCATTTCTCAGGGCAGCGCGAGGATCCCGATCGGCCGCGCGAGCCTCGCATCCGCGTTCACGAGCACCGCGCCCGACTGCCCCGACGCGGGCAAGGGCGTCCCATCGGCCTCGAAACGCAACACCGTCCCCGGGTTGCCCTTCGCTTCGTCCTCGTCGAAGCCGACGGTGAAAATACGCCCGCCGTCGCCCAAGCTCACCCCGCCGAGGTAATTGCCGCTCGGCGTGCTACCCGTGTAGTTCGTGGAGATCGTGCCGAGCAACATCCCCGTCGTGAAATCGTAGCGCCGGATGTCGTTCGCGTAATCGCTGACATAGAGCTCGCAGAGCCCAGCGTTACAATCGGGCCCGTACGCGAGGCCGAGCAGGCTGATGTAGCCGTGCCCGGCAGGCGAAAGGTCGGGCTGGTCGACGAAAACTTTCATTTCGCCGGTCGTGACGTCGATCTGCAAGACCTGGCTCGGGAGCCCCGGGAACGTGGGCATGCCGTTCTCGGCGACGGAGCCCTCGGTCGTGACGTAAAGTTTTTCGTCGGGCCCGAAGAGCAGCCCATTCGGCCCGTTCAGGCCGCCGGGCATTCCATTGCCCTCCTTGAAGACGTCGATGAAATCGCCGGTTTTCCCGTCGTAACGAAGGATCTGGTCCGTGAGGAAGCTCGAAACGTAAAGCCTTCCGTCCGGCCCGAAGGCGATACCATAAGGACGGTGCAGGCCGCCGCCCTTCGCGAACTCGCCGTAAAATGCGCCCGTCGAGGAGTCGAACCGCAGGACCGCGGAGTTTTCGGGCGTATCGCCGCTCGCGATGTAGAGGTCGCCCTCGGGGCCGAGCGTCATGGCGTCGGGGTGGAAGAGGCCGCCCGTGCCTTTCGGAATGAAAGCATCGACGAACGCGCCCGTGTCCTGCTCGAATCGAAGGACATCGTCGCCGCGGCTGTTCGCCACGAGGAACAAAGGCTTGCGCGGCACTTCGCCGCCGGTCGTGCTCGGGCCGCCTTCGTCGTCCCCGCAGCCCACGAGGGCCGAGAAAGCGAGGACACAGGCGACCTTACCAAGGGTTCGCAGGGGAAGTCGCATCACGTGAGCATATCGGCAGCGGCGCCGAGGCTCAATGGCGATGGTGGACGAACACGCGGCCGCCCGTGCGACGGCACGCGCGCGGAGGTCACGTTCGCCCCCGCGCGCGGCACGTCAGCGGCGGAGGAACGCCGGCACGCCCTCGACATCGAGCGTCGCCGAGAGCTGCTCGCATTTGCCGGTGTCCTCGTTGTATGCGAGGTCCGTGTTTGCGTCGAGCAGGAGCTTGATCTGCGGGAGCAGATCCTCGAGCCCGTCGCCGTCCTTCACGCCGTCGATGATCTCCTGCGGCAAGACGCCACCGCCGAGGATGCCCTTGAGCCTGTGCTCCTCGTCGATCGTGAAACGGAAACGCGCGTCTTGCACGTTCAACGTGAACGCGACGTCGAAAATCGCGAGCGGAATCGCGAGGGCGAACGGGCCGGTTTCGAGCACGCCGTTCTCGATGCGCGCATTCATGACGTAGCTGCGGCTCGCCGCCGGGTCGGGCTCGAACGTTTGATACGCCTCGATGATGCCGTCCGTGCCGAGGGTCGGCCGCTTCTTCACGCCGACTTGCACGCCGAGGTTCACGCAGGTGTCGTTCGTGAAATCGTCGACGTTCTCCATTTCCATCAAGATGACGAGCTGCCCGTCGTTGATGGACCCTTGCAAGAGCCCGTCGATCGCGTCGCCGACGAACTTTTCCACTTCAGGGACGAGCGGCGCGAGCTGGTTGTCCACGCCGCTCCGCCCGTCGGCATCGGTGAAATCGGCCTTTCCGCAGGAGAGCGAGTCGGTCGAATCGCTCGTCCGGCCGTCGAGATCGAAGCCGGGCGCCACGGTCGGCGAGACCAGGCGCGAGAAGGCGAGCTTCGTCGTAATGGCGCCGTACGTCTCGCCGGTCGTGCAAGCCGCGGCGCCGAGCGCCTCTTCCTCGCCGCAGCCGACGAGGAAGAGGCCGAGGGAGAGCACGGGCAGGAGCCTGGAAACAGCTTTCGTCTTCATACCTCGATCGCCGTCAAGCTGGTGGTCGCGCGCGCATCGCCCTGGCCGAAGCTGTCGAGCGTCATCCCCATCGCCCGCGCGAGCGAGAGGAGCACCTTGCTCGCGTTCTCGGCCGACGGAGACCGATAATGGAGCCCCGTCTTGAGCGCCCCGTTGCAGGTCCCCGCGATAAGGATCGGATACTCTTCGAGCAGGTGCGATTTGCCGTACGAGCAATCGCTCGTCCCGAGGATCGCGCAATGGTCGAGCAGTGTGCTGTCGCCCTCGGGGACAGCGGCGAGCGCCTTCACGAGGTAAGCGAACTCCGAGATGATGTAGAGCAAGATGCTCTGCACCTGCGGCTGGTCGCCGGGTTCGTCGTGGGTGAGCTGGTGATGGCCGGCGGTCGCCCCGGGATAAAGCGGATTGCCGACGGGGCTCGAGAACCACTGGCTGAACACGCGCGTCTGGTCGCAGGCGAGCGCCATGACGAGGACATCCACCATCGCCCGCGAAATCTCGGACATCGGCGGCCTGCCGTCCACGTCCGGATACTCGTCGAGCGGCTTCTCGGGCACCATGCACGCCGCGAGGCTCGGCGGATTCTGCTGGAGTTTTTCGATTTGCTTTTCGAGCGCGCGGATGCCGTCGAGGTGCTTTTCCAGGCGCTCCTTGTCGGTTTGTCCGAGGACTTGCTGGAGCGATGCGGCCTCCTCCATCACCCCGTCGAGGATGCTCTGCCGCAGCGGCAATCGTGGATCGGGCATCGGCGTGCTGCCGGGCATGACGAACCCGTCCACGAAGACACGCTGGAAGAGCGCCGCGGGCGAGTTCTCCGGCGGGTTCACGCTATGCGGCGCCGAATAGGAGAGGCTCCGTCCGCCGGGCTGGACCGCGAATTCGAGCGAGCGGAAGCGCGTGTCCTGTCCGACGGCCTCGGCGATCACCTGATCGATGCTCGGCTGGGTGAACGTCTGGAGCTCCGTGCCATTGTTGAGCGGCGCGGCGCCCGAGAGGATGCCCGCCGACCCCGAGAAATGCGGCACGGTGTTCCCGGTATACACCTTCATGCCGGTGATGACCGAGAGCTTGTCCTTCACCTCGGCGAGCGGCGCGAGCGTGGGAGAGGGCTCCCAGGTCGGCCCCGTCCCCTTGGGTACCCAGAAATCGGGCAGGGTGCCATTGCCCCAGAAAAATATTCCGAATCGCTTCGGCAGGGCGTCGCCCCCGGCATAAGCCGTCCCGTTCGCGTTCAAAAAAATCTCGAGCGCCGGCAGCCCGATGGCGACCGCCGCGCCCCCGAGCATGCCCCGGAGCATCGTCCTTCGGCTGAGCTTGGTTCGCTTCATGGCATGATCCCCTTCGTCACCGGTGGTCAAGGCTTGTGCGCGAGCCGGAAACCCGGGCTCGTCGCGATGAACGAGAGAAGCGACTTCACGCGATGCCCCGCCGCGCGGAAATCGTAGGTGAGGGTGTTGATCGCGGCGGTCTCCTCCTTCGTGGGCTCGAACGCCGTCGCATACGAATAAAGCTTGCGCACGAAGCAAGGCGCGACCTTGTCGCTGTCGTGAACGCGCAAGGCGAGCTCGCGCGCGTTCGCGAACGCCACGCCGTCGAGGTTGCCGGACGGGTCGATCACCGCGTCGGTCTCCTTCAAGCGGAACCGGCCAATCCCATCGAAGTTTTCGAGGCCGAGGCCAATGGGATCCATGAGCGTGTGGCAAGCCCGGCAGGTGGGATCGGTGTTGTGCTGCGCGATGCGCTCGCGCAGGGTCCGCGCCTCCGTCGAGGCATCCGGCAACCCCGTGTTCACGTTGACGGGCGGCGGCGGAATGCCGTCGCAGAGCAGATCTTCGCGGACGAACTTGCCGCGGAGCGTGGCCGACGTGGACCGCGGATGCGAATGCAAGGCGAGGATGCTGATGTGCCCGAGCAGGCCGATCCGCGGCGAATCCGCGGGGAAGTCCACCTTGCCGAAGCCCTCGTCCGTCGGCGCGGGCACGGCGTACATGGAGGCGAGCTTCGGATTCACGAACGTCGTCCGCGTGAGGAAGACGTCGCGGTAATCGGCGTCGAGGTCGAAGACGAAGTGCTCGAAGACCCGCAGTGTCTCCTCGCGCGCGGCGGGGCCGACCTCGGGGCTGTAATACGTGAAGACCGTGGGGTCCTTCGAGAGCGCGTCGAGATCGCCGAGGTGGAGCCAATCCGTGACGAACGCCCGCAGGCCTTCCCTCGCCCGCGGCGATTCGATCATGCGCACGACCTGCTCCGAGAGGCCCTCGTCCTCCGTGAGCTTTCCGGCCTCGGCCGCCGCGAGCAGCTCCTCGTCCGGAATGCTGTTCCACAGGAAAAACGAGAGCTTCGAGGCCATTTCGAGGCTCGTGTAGCGTCGCTTGTCCGGATTCTTCGGGTCCGGCTCGCCGACCTGGGGGCGATAGAGGAAATTCGGCGACTGGAGCATCGCCGCAAGGGCAAACTCGATCCCCTTGTCGAAGCTGCCGAGCGTGGTCGCCGCCTGCACGAGGAGCCCGCCCAGCCGATCGACCTCCGCGGCCGCAAGCGGACGGCGGTAGACGCGGCGCCCGAGCGAGGCGGCGAATTTCTTCGCGCAATCGAGGTCGTTCGTCCCCGCGGGCGCACACGGGAGGACCGAGGCTTTCCGTGCCGGGTCCGAAACGACCTGCTCCGCAATCGCGAACGCGGCTTTTTCGTATCTTTCGACGCCACGCGAGGAGATGGTGCTGACCGACGAGCCGAGCGTGACGAAGCCGTCGAGCGGGGCATCGGGCTCGATCGAGGTCGGCACGTTGATGTCCTCGCCGAAGAGGTCGCGGATGGCATTGCCATACTGCGCGACCGTGAGGCGCTGCGCCCCCGTCTGCGCGGCGATCTCCGGCATCGGCGGACGCGGCCCGATCCCGCCGCTCGGCGGGGGCGCCTCTTCGCTACACGCGACGAGCGAAGCCGCGAGCGCCGCGGGGAGGAGCGCCCGGGAGAGATAGGTCGTTTGGAGAGGTTCGTCCCGGAATGACATCGCACACCTCATTTGTGCTGAAACTTGACCTTCGGCGAGAGGACCTCGGTGCCGTCGAGGATCTTCTGGACCCTGTCGCTCGTATCGCCGAGGATGTGCCGGCGCGCGAACGCGAAGGCATACGTGTTCACGAGCCGCCAGCCCTCGTACGAATCGAACTCCTGGCAGCCGCCGAGCGCGAAGAGCTGGTGGCATCCGCCCTCGAAATCGAGCCAGGTGAAATCGATCGAGGTCACGCGGGCAAACACGTTCTCGGCGCCGACAGGATCGAGCGACCCGCTCATCTGCATGTAGGGCTTCTTCACGGAATCGTACCCATCGAACCCGAACCAGCCCGGCTCTTCGTCTCCGACACCGCTCGCCATCGGAATGCCCGCCTTGACGCGCGCATCCCCGAGCCCCTCGCCGAAGACGGCAATCTGCTCGGGCGTGCAAGGCTCGGAGAACTTCGTACCGTCGTCGCACATGGCCTGAATCGCGGCGAGATCGTGCGCGGCGCCGCCGCTCGCCCACGCCGTGCGACCGCCGAAGCTATGCCCGGAGAGCAGAACCTCGTCCGTGCGGCATTTGCCGGCGAGCGGATCCTCCGCGGGCAGCGCCTCCAGGGCATCGAGCGACGCTGTCAAATCCATCGAGCGCCAAAAGCTGATGGTGAGCGGCACGGTATCCTCGTGCTCCGGCAGCGTGTTGCCCTTGTGATCGGGCGCGATCGCGACCCAGCCGTGCGAGGCGAACCAGTGCATCATGTCGGAGCTCGTCCCACCGAACCCCGAATACCCGTGCGAATGCAGGTGCACGGGGTATCCCGCGGCCTCCATCGGCGGCGCGACGCTCGCGCCCTCGAACACGTCGTCGTCGGGGAATACGTTCAGGTACTTCGGCGACGTACCTTCCTCGTCGAGCGTGGGATACCAGAGATTGATGCGGATCTCCCGCGGCCCCTCCACGCCCTTCGGCTGGTACGTGTGCAGAAAGGAGCGATAGCCGACCCGGAACGGGCCGATTGCATCCACGGGGTAGTCGAGCAGGCCTCCCTCCGGCATCTTCGGCCCCGTGTCGGGGTTTGCAGGAGGGGCTTCCGGCGAGCATCCCGACAAGAGCGATACCGCTCCGATTCCGAGCGCGAAGAGACGCCCGGCCTGGCGGAAGGCAGAGAAGGATACCACGACGCCCATTGGATCACGAAACCGCCGAGAATGCTACTCGTTTCTTCGCGCCGAGGCTCCTCCGTAATGCCGGCACGTGGGAACTTTCCAGCGCGGCCCTCCCGTTGTAAGATGCGATCGTGTCCGACGACGTCCTCGGCCGCCTGCTCGCCGTTCTTCGGGTCCCGCGCGCCGAGATCCGCGCGGCGTACCGCGTGGGCTCGCGCGTGTACGGCACGGCCGGACCGGCCTCCGACGAGGACTTCCTCGTGGTGCTCGGAAAGCCGGGGCAAAGGCAAGACCTCGCCTTCGCCCCAGGCCTCAACATCGTGATGCACGGGGTCGCGACGTTCGAGGACGCGCTCGAAGACCAGAGCGTCTTCGCGCTCGAATGCCAATTCGCGCCGCCGGCGCACGTGCTCGTCGCGCCCCGCCCGCCGTTCCGGTTCACGCTCGACCGAAAAAAACTCGCGTCCTCGGCGATCGGTCGATCGACGGCAGACTGGCAGAAAGCGAAGAAGCGCTTCGTCGACGAGCCCGGCCCGTCCCGGAAGAAGGCGTTTCACGCGCTGCGCGTGCCGGTCTTCGCCTTGCAGGTCGCGAAAACTGGCAAGATCACCGATTACGCGGCCGCGAACCACTTTCTCGCGGAGCTCTGGGAGGGGCCCGACGACGATTTCGCGTGGTACGAAGAGACGTTCGGCAAGGCGCGGGAGGCGCTCTGCGCCGAGCTCACGAAGCTCGGCGGGAAGCGGTAGTCGCCCTACTCGGACCGGGCGAGGCGCTGCGGGACGATCGCCTGGTGCAGCCAGTGCTCGTCCGTCTGCACGTGGCCCTTGCGCACCCACTTCGCCACGCATCGACCAAATGCGTTGTCGGGGAACTGCGAAGCCACGCGCACGACGACGCCTTCGCGCGGGCCGCCGAACGTCGAGGGCTCGCGTGAGAGTCGATCGGTGAGCGCACGGAGCTCGTCCAGCGACGAGACCACGCCGCGGAAAAGCACGGGCGCCGTGGGAAGGCCGAGGTCGGTCGCCTGCGCCGTCACCATGTCCCAGTCCCACCAGATGCCGGCGGCATCGTCGCGCACCCCGAAGACGAGCGAGTAATCGGGGAGTTTTTCGTACGCGATCGAATGCACGGCATAACAGTACTCGCAGAAGACAGAGATCCCATCGGAGAGCATGTGGCCGATGCGGGCGTGCGTGGCCTTCGCGAGGTCGAAGCTCGGGTGCGCGGGCGGGCCGGCGTGCGAGCGCGAAAAGACGTTCTTCCGCGTGTACGTCAGGTTCGAGCCGTCGCATTTCTCGGTCGCGACGATCTCGGCGCCGACGAGCGCGGACACGTCCGACATGCGCTTGTCGTCGGACGTCCCGCCCGGCGACCACGGGAGGTGGAATGTCCTCGGGTACTTTGCAGACACGACGAAGAGCAGGCTAGCACAGGCGTCCTCACCCGTGCTATGGTGGCGCCCCTCCTTTCTTCGCGTCACGAGTCCCGCCATGTCGCTCTCCCTCCTCACCGAGCCGCCCCGGCCGCCCGCTTTCCGTGTGCCCTGGGACGAGCTGCAGACCTTCGAATGGGTCCGCGCGCTCGAACCTTGCCCGCAAGACCCCATTCACCACGCCGAAGGCAACGTCTGGATTCACACGCGCATGGTGCTCGAGACGCTCGTGGCCATGCCCGCGTGGCGCGCGCTCTCGGCCGAGGATCAGGCGGCCGTCTGGCTCGCGTGCCTCTTGCACGACGTGGCGAAGCCGTTCACCACGAAAGAAGAGCCGGACGGGCGCATCACGGCGAAGGGCCATTCACGCGCCGGTGAGATGCTTGCGCGCAGGCTGCTCTGGGAGCTCGACGCGCCGTTTTCGCTGCGCGAGATGGTGTGCGGACTCATCCGCCACCACCAGATCCCCTTCTATCTGATCGAGCGGGATGACGCGCAGAAGCTCGCCGCGGAGATCTCGCTCGTCTGCCGCGCCGATCTGCTCGCTCTCGTCGCCGAGGCCGACATCCGCGGCCGCGTCTGCCAGGACATGCAGCGCATCGTCGACAACATCGAGCTCTTCCGCGCATTCTGCGTCGAGGAGGGTTGTTATGACAAACCGCGCGCTTTCCCGTCCGATCACACGCGCGTCGTCTACTTCCGCTCCGAGGGGCGCTCGCCCGACGTGCCGATCCACGACGACACGCGCAGCGAGATGATCATGATGTGCGGCCTGCCCGGCGCGGGGAAGGACACCGCCATTCGCGAGCGATTCGCGGATCTGCCGGTGGTGTCGCTCGACGAGCTCCGCCACGAGCTCGAAGTCGAGCCCGACGAGAACCAGGGCGCCGTCGTACAGGCAGGTAAGGAGCGCGTGCGCGAGCACCTCCGGCATGGCGAGCGGTTCGTCTACAATGCAACAAACCTGAACCGGCAGCGGCGCGGCCCGCTGCTCTCGCTCGCCGCCGATTACGGCGCGCGGGTGTGGATCGTCTACGTCGAGGCGCCGCGGAGCACGCTGCTCGCGGGCAACCGCGCTCGCGCCGCGCGCGTGCCCGAGGCCGTCATTCGCCGCATGAGCGAGCGATGGGAGGTCCCGAGCCTTCTCGAAGCGCACACGCTCGACATCGTGCTCCGCTGAGCCGGCTTCGGCGTCAGCCGTGCCGGAGGAGTTGCAGCTTCAGGGTGGTGACCGCGACGCCCGCGATCACCACGGCGCCGATGAGCACATCAACGCCGAGACCCCAAAAGCCGAGCGTCGCGCCCCGCGGCGTCGATCGCTCCGAAGGTTTCGAGGAACCAACCGTCAAGCCATGTTTTGCGCGCACGATCCCCTCCCCGGGATCGACTCATCTCACGAGGCGCGCGTCCCTGGCTATCAGGTGTTTCCCTGATTTATGGGTCCTCACTCTTTCTCGCACTGGAGGAGCGCGAGCATCGGCATGTCCACTTCGGACGGCTCCGTCTCGACCGCAAATTCGTACGTGCCATTCTTGGCATATCCGTCCCCGCAGCACCCGCCCGCGAGCGCGATGCCGTGCGAGGGCGTCTCGAGCGTCGACGAGACCGCGTGACCGTGGGAGCGGAGCGCGGGGCTCGTGAACGGGTCGCCACCGAAGGGCCGGTCCGCGGGCGCATCCTGTGGCAATCCAACGAGGAGCCTGCCCGTCGTGCCTTCGGCCGGCTTCCAGCCCGCGGGGCATTCCGGAAGGTCGAAAAACATGAGCAAACGCGACGGCAAGGGCGTGGCCCGCTTGACGGACGGCTCGTTTTTTCTGCAAACGAGGAGCTGGACGTAGGGGATATCGTCGGACGCGAGCTCCGACGTCGTGGCAAACGACACGGCCCCGGCCTGCCCCACGCCGGCATTTCCGCCGCCGGGCGCGCCGACGTACGAGACAGCCGGGATCTCGACGGTCGCCGCAATCGCGTGCGAATGCGTCCGTTCTTCCTGGCTCGCGAGCGGCTCGCCGACGGTCGCTCCGCTCGGAAACTCTTCACTCGCCGCGACGATCGTGCGCCCTGTGGCGGGCTCGTAGGGCTTCCATCCCTCGGGGCAAGCGAGCTTCTTGAAAAAGGAGACGGCGCCTTCCGGAAGCGTGTCACCACGGAGCGGCTGCGGGCCCGGGTCGGTGGCGATGGGCACCCCGGTCGTGCCATCGCCGCCCGAGCAACCCCAAAACGAGACGAGCAGCAAGGAGACGAGCGTAACGCGTGTTTTCATGGCTTCACGCACCCCGCGATCTGCATGAACGGTAACCCCGAGGAGACCTTCGTGGTGGTGCCCGCGAGCGGATACGTCCCCGCGGCGGCGCCATTCTGATTGCCGCCGTTCGCCGCGGCGATGTTTTTCGCGACCAACGTGACCTCGCCCGCATAGGCGTGCTCGTGCATCCGCTCCTCGCGATCGGTGAGCGGCGTGCCGACCTCGAGGCCCACGTCCTCCGGATAGATCGCGCCGACGACGACGCGCCCTCCGACGTCGTACACGGTCACCCAACCCGGCGGACACGCGCCCCCCGCGACGAACGCGACCATGCCCGAGGGCGCGCCGTCGTCGGGCGGCGTCTCCCCGGACGCCCGACGCGCCTGCCCGAAACCAAACCCCACGACCAGCGCGGCGATCGCCGTCGCCGCGGCCCATCTTCGTCGAAACGACCTTCGTTGAAACATGCCGAGACCGTTGCAAGGCGCCCGGCGCGCGTCAATCCGTCATTTCTTTGCCGCGAAGAGCCCCGCATTCTCGAGGAGCGCCGTGATCTCGGCGCGCAGCGGCCCGAGCATGGGCGACGCGAGCAGCGGCCCGAGCTTGCAGACGAGGTCGAGCGAGCCGTCCACGAGCGCGCGGGTCTTCGCCTGGTCCTCGGAGGTGTCGTTCACGAAGTAAAGGAGCAAGCCGAGGTGCAGCGTCCAGAGCGCCTGCGCGAAGAGAGGCCGCGTATCCTCGGGGATCGATTCGTCCTTCCCGATCGCGTCGGCGAAAATGGCGATGGCCTGGCGCCGCACACCCTCGGTTTCCGCGCTGAAGACCGAGGTCGGCTCGTCGGCGCCGAGCGTGCTCCGCAGAATGGCCCGGAGGAGCTTGCGGTCCTCCTTCAGCATGTCGATCTTCGCGTGCATCACGGCTCCGAGCCTCGATCGCAGATCGGGCAGGCGTTCGAGGGCCTCGCGCGATGCCTCCGCGTGCGCGTCCTGCTGGCGCGCGTAATACGCGAGCACGAGGGCCTCCTTCGAGGGAAACCAGTAATACGCAGCGCCGAGCGAGAGTCCGGCGGCGGCGGCGATGTCGCGCATCGTGGTCCCGTCGAACCCTTTTTCGCGAAAGAGCCCGAGCGCGATCGAGAGGATGTGCTCGCGGCTCGCCTCGCCGCTCGGACGGCGCTTGCGGGTGTTCATCGGTAATGCCCTCCGGCGTACCGTACCCGGCAGCTCCCGCCGGGGCAATCGTCCGGCGCGACCCACGCGGCGATCGTGCGGCGCTTGCTGGAGAGCGCGTGGAAGAACCGCTCCGCGAGCGGGGCGAACGTCGGCCCGGACAGGCGGTACGACCAGGGCCGCCATTCCACGAGCGCCCACAGGCAAAGCAGGAACGCGGCCGCGCCCGCCCAGACATCGCCCTCGTCGCTCACCACGACGAGTTCCTGGCCGAGCCATGGCACCCCGGCATATCGCCGTTTGGCTTCGTCGCTGCCGCAGGCGAGGAGTTCCAGCTCGACATACGCCTCCTGGGTGAGGAGCCAATCGCGGCAACGCACGCAGAGCGCGCAGGTTTCGTCGAAAAGGACCGTGAGCCGCTTCATGGGAAAACCTCCTCGTCCTCGTTTGTCGCGGGAGGCCTTTCACTCGGCGCCCGTGTGGACCATTTTGAGCTGGGGGACGACCGGAGGCGGCAGCACGGCCATCTGGGCGCGGCGGCGCATGCGGTGGAAGAGGTACACGTTGAAGAAGTGGATCACGCCGAGCGACAGGAGCAAAAGCCCGAGCTTGGCGGCGAGGATCTCGATGGCCGAGATGATGTCCGTCGCGCGCTCCGCCTTCATGATGAGGCAAGCATATCCGAAATTGAGCAGGTAGAAGCCGACGACGAGCAGTCGATTCACGGCCTCGGCCATTCCGGGATTGTCCTTGAAGACGTCCGCGAGAAACACCGCGCCGCTGCGGAACAACGTCCGCGCGAGCCCCACCGTCAGCCCCACGCTGGCCAGCGCATACGCCGCATACACCGGAACCAGATACGACGCCGCATTCATCATCGTGCTCTCCATGGCGTTTTCCTCCCTACACGTCGGCTCGCCGGAGCCCTCCGGCAAGAACCGAGTTTGAACATGTTCAGATGATGGATGCAGACACGCCGCCGGTTAAGAGCAAATCTGAACACGTTCAGACACTCTTGCAACGCATCGAAACCATTCGGTTTCATGCGAAAACGACGAGAGACAATGTGGGCGGTTGTGCGACAGAGTCGCAGGGCGGGAAGGCGGGGGCTCAGCGGACGCGGGCGGAGTTGATCACGACGGGCTCGAGCGGCGCGTCTTTCGAGAACGGGCCTCGCTTGCCCGTCTCTTGCGAGACGATGCGGTCGACGACGTCCATGCCGGAGGTGACCTGGCCGAACACGGTATACCCCCAGCCAGAGTCGGTCTTGGCCGTATGGTCGAGGAACGCGTTGTCGGCGACGTTCACGAAAAACTGCGCCGTCGCCGAGTGCGGATCACTCGTGCGCGCCATGGCGACGGTGCCGCGCGTATTCTTGCGGCCGTTGTCGGCCTCGTTCGTGACAGGCTTGTGCGTGGACTTCTTTTCATACGTCGCGTCGTATCCCCCGCCCTGCGCCATGAAGCCCGGGATGACGCGGTGGAAGATGGTCCCGTCGTAGTGCCCTTCGTTGACATACTGAAGGAAATTCGCGACGGTCTGCGGCGCGGCCTGGGGGTCGAGGGTGATCTCGAAGGAGCCGTGGTTCGTATCGAAGTGGACGACGTTGGACATGAAGCGGACCCTATCACGGACGCCGCGCCGTCCGGAAGCCTACGATAGCGGAATGTTCAGCCCGCGTATGGCCAGGACGATCGTGGGCTCGTCCTCGCCCACGGCGAAGCTCGTCTCGATGCGGAGCTCGGCGACATTGACGACGGGGAGCGGCTTCGGGACGACATGGTTCCACGCGCGGATACTCGCGGCCTCGAAATGCGCGTGCAAGCTGCCCGACGTGCCAGGGCCGAGCGGAAGCTCGAGGTGCTGCATGAGGTACGTCCAGTACCGAAATCCGCCGGTCGCGCTCGAGCTGAAGGCCGTCGGCATGACGACGTGCAGGGTGGCGCTCTCCACCGCCGAGCAGCGCGCGCAAGACGTGCGGTAGGCATACGCGAGGCCGCCCGCGAGAGGTTTTACGGTCGTCTGATAACGACGGAGCGCGAGCCCCTTGCACGTCTTACCATCGAGCCAGGCCTCGAGGACTGTGTATCGCGGCCCCTCCGGCCGCGACGCTTCGAGCAAATACGTATCGACGCCCCGCTCGCCCTTCTCGGGGCCACACGCCATGGCGATCGGGGAGGCGTCGTCCGACTGGAGATAACGGAGCCACTGGTTCGCCTGATGATCGCCCGGGTACTGGCGGTCCCGGCTCCGCAGGACGACGGGATTGCCTTTTTCGTTGGTCATGCGCGGCCGGGGCAAACCGCTCCAGTCCATCGCAGGGCGCGAACGTTCGGCGTCGGGCAGCGGATTCGCGTTGCCCTGACCGTCGTAGTTCTCGGCTTTCCATTCGACGTCGGGCTCGGCTTCGACGCTCGGGATCTCGGCGAGGCGAAGCACCTGGAATCGATAAGGCTCCTCGGCCTGTGCCGGAGTCGCGGCCAGGCCGAGCGAACACGCGAGGGCAAGGGCCGGAAACACGATGCTCGTTTTCATCACAGATCCTCCAGGTACGCCTCGAGCGCGTGGAGCTCCTCGTCCGAGAGCGAGCCGGTATGGCCCATGGTGCCGTCCACGCCCCGCAAAAGGTCGCCGAGCGTGGCATAACGACCGTCGTGAAAATAAGGCGCCGTTCCCCCGACGAACCGGAGCGAGGGTGTATCGAAGGGGATATGGTACGGCGAGCGCGCGACGTCGTACGCGGATCGATCGGTGCCGCCGCCCGGATGGCAGGTGGCGCAGCCCTGCCGTGAATCGTCGAAGAGCTCGCGTCCACGGGCGACGAACGCGCGCCGTGCCTCGTCGGGCTCGGCACGCACGGGCGCGGGCATCACCTTCAAGTAAGCAATGAGCGCATCGAGGTCGGCGGAATCGGCATCGCTGAAGACCCCGCGCCCCGCGAGGCGCTTCATCGTGCGGCCGACGTGGTGGCGAAGCGTGAGGGTCTCGCCGCGCCAGCCAAACGGCGCGCCCTCGTTCATGCGGCCCGCGAGCATGATCGTCTGGTGCCGACCCTCGGGCGTTTGCCAGGTGATGCCGTCCTCGCGCCCGTCGATATGGCAGCTCGCGCAGGCGCGGCCGTCGCCCGAGATGCGCGGGTCGTTCGTCGTGTGAAACAAGATACGCCCGCGCGCCTCGACGGCCCCGAGGCCGGGAGGCAATTCCTTCGAGACGACGATTTCCGCGGCGGGCTTGGTGGCGGCGCCTTCGTGCAGGTCGAGCACGCTCACGGCGGCGGCGAACTGGGACCAGACCACGGCGCGCTCGCGGCCCGGTTCGGCTGCGACGCCCATCGGCCCGGCGGGGACGCGGAACCTTCGACGCTCGAAACGCATCGGGTCACGCGCGCGGGCGTCGAGCTCGAGGACGGCGTCGACGCCGAGGCAGCCGAGGAGAAGGCGATCGCCGGCGAGCGCGGCGGCGCGCGGCAAGGTGCAAGCCGTTTCGCGGAAATGCTCGAAGACCGAGAGATGAAGCCCGAGCAGATCCTCGCTCGTGGTATCGACGACGGCGACGAGCGGCGCTGCGGCGAGGAATCGAGAGCCATACGTCTCGGTGGAGATGCTGCCCGCGTCCTGGTCGACACTTACCATGGGAGCGAGCAATCGTGTCACGCGCTCGGGGTTCGTCCCGACGAGCGCGGTCAGGACGAACCCCTGACCGGTATGGCGAGAGGATTTTTCTCCGTTGTGCCGACGTAGATCGACGGACCTACGTGCGTGGAGCGGATCTTCGAGGTCGACGATGGAGATCTCGTCGCCGATGGCGTGGGAGACGAAGGCGCGGCGGCCCGAAGGCTCGACGTAGACGGCGCGGGGCTCGCGCGGCAAAGGCACGGCGTAGCGCGGTTCGAGGGTGTCGCCCGCGAATGCCGTGAGCGCGTGGCCCCAGCCGCTCGTCACGAAGACGGTGGACTAACAATCCCCCGGCAAAGCCGGGGGGTTTCGATGTGTGAGCCGCTAAAAGCGGCTGATTTACGGGCCGCTCGCGAGCGGCCTTCGGAGCCACCTTAAGGTGGCGCTCGATCCTACAGGAGGCGG
>NZ_JAGTJJ010000050.1 GCF_028435365.1 Polyangium jinanense
AGCGCTGGACTCGGGGTCGATGAACTGCGCGATGCGCAGTTCATCGAACAGGCCGTGGCAAGACCCGCGACGACCTTGCCAGCTGAGACAGCAGCGCTGCCGTATGTGCTGGGAACGTCTTCCCTGTCGACAGCGCGCATCGCGCGCTGTCGCCCCGGGTCCAGCGCTTGCGCTGGTCCGGGTCCAGGGGTGGACAACCCCTGGTCGGGGTCCGGGGTGAAACCCCGGCGCCACGCCCCCACCACGGGCTTGCCCTGACACGCGCATCGCGGTAGTGGACCTCCCGCGGCCCGCCTTCCCAGCGGGACGGGGTTCGTGTTGACGAATCCACGGGCGAACGGCCGCGATGACCTCCTCATGACTGAGCTCGCGCTCATCCTCGGCATCAGCCTGCTCGGCATCGGGTTCGCGGGCTACCTCGCGCGCTGGGTGCTTGGTTGCCCTACGGGGGAGGGGGACATGCCGCGCGTGGCTGCTCGTATCCGCGCGGCTGCGGTGTTCTTCACGAAGCGGCTGCGCGGCACCATCCTCGCTGTCTCGGCTGTGCCTGGGGGCGGCATCTTCCTCGCTTATGGCCTTGCTCGGCAGAAGCCTGAGGCCCAGGCGTTCCCGCCGCTCGAGCTCGGGGCTTGGCTCACGCTTTCGTTCGCTCTCGGCGTCGGCTCGGCTGTTGCGGCTGCGCAGGTTGCTTCTTGGACTGCCGCGCGCGCGAACGTGCGTGCGGCGAGTGGTGCTCGGCGCTCGCTCGATCATGCGCTGCAGATCGCCATCCGCGGCGGCGCTGTCTCGGGGCTGTTTTCTGTCTCGCTCGGGCTTGTTGGGCTTGTCGGCCTCTTCGCTGCGGTCTTTGCGACGAAGGGCGGCTTCTCGGCTGAACCTGGCGCTGCGCTGAAGCTTGCTCCCTCGATCCCGCTCGTCATCGCTGGTTATGCGCTCGGCGGCGCGTTTGCTGCGCTCATCGCCGAGCTCGGCGGCGGCGCCTTTGCGAAGAGCGCGGACATGGGCGCCGACCTTGCTGGCAAAGAGCTCGGCTTGCCTGAGGACGATGCTCGCAACCCGGCCACGATCGCGGATCTTGCGGGCGACTGCGCGGGGGAGGGCGCGGGCAAGGCTGCGTCCGCGTTTGCTTCGACCGTGGCGGAGAACCTCGGCGCGATGCTGATTGGGGCTGCTGTCTTCCGCGGGAACGAGGGCATCCCGAGTGTGCTCTCGATCATGCTGTTTCCCGTGGTCACGCGCGCTTTCGGCGTGCTCGCCGCGATGTTCGGCGTGATGGTCGTGCGCACGGATGACCGCGAGGATCCGATGAATGCGCTCGCTCGGGGCTTGTTCGTGACGGCGCTGCTCGGCGCGGCGGGCACGGCGGGCGCGGCGAAGTGGCTGCTCGGCAAGCACTGGCTGCCGCTCTTCGGCGCGGCCGCCGTGGGCATGGCTGCTGGGATCCTCCTCCTCTTCGTGGCGCAGTACTACACGGAGAGCCGCTACCGTCCCGTCCGTGAGATCGCCGAGGCCGCGCGCGTCGGCCCGCCGCTTGCGCTCCTCCGCGGGGCTTCGGTGGGCCTCGAGGGCGCGCTCGCTCCGCTCGTGATCCTCGGCGCGGCCGTGGCGTCGGCGCACGTGCTTGGCGCGCGCACCGGCCTTGAAGGCGGCGGCGCGCTCGGGATCGCGGTGGCCACGATGGGGCTGCTCGGCACGGCTGCTTACGCGCTCGCCATGGCCGGGTTCGCGCCGATCATCGACAGCGCGGGCGGGATCGTGGAGATGACGATCGGTCGCGAGCGCCCGGATGTTCGCGGGCGGACCGTGGTCCTCGACGCCGTTGGCAACACGGCGAAGGCGTTTGCCAGGGCGCACGCGGGCGCGGCGGCGCTCCTCGCGACCTCCATGCTCGTGTCGGTTTGGCTGGAGGAGGCCAAGCGACGGCTGCCTGCGGGCAAACCGGCTGCGGCGGCCGCGAATTCGCTCGCGGTGGGCCGGCCGGAGGTGTACCTCGGCGCGGCCGTCGGCATCGTCCTGGTCGTATGGTTTGCCTCGCGGTGTATCGGTGGCGTGTCACGCGCGGCCAGGCGTGTGCTCGATGAGGCGCGCCGGCAGATCAACGCGCCCTCGTCGCTCGGGACGAGCACGGCATGGACCCCGCCGCATCCGCGGGCGTCGCGGTCGAGCCAGTCCGCGGCGCCTGCCACGCGGGGTGGGCTTGTGGCGCCCGACCTGGACGCTTGCGTGGAGCTCGGCAGCCGCGCTGCGCTCGGCCATGCGATCACGCCGGCCCTGGTCGCCGCCTCGGTACCGATCGCGGTGGGACTGGGCTTGCGCTTCGCCGGAACGGAAGATAATCCTCTAGCCGTTGCCGACGCGGTCGCTGCCTTGATCCTGGCCGCGACGATCGCAGGCGTCCTTGGCGCGCTCCTGCTCGGCAATGCGGGGGGCGCTTGGGACAATGCGAAGAAGTACATCGTGACCGGGGCGCACGGCGGGCGGTACCTCGTCGACGAGACCGGCGCGCGGGTCGACAACCCGACGTACCTCGCGGCGGCCTGCGGTGACACGGTCGGCGATCCGCTGAAGGACGCCGCCGGGCCCGCGATCCACGTGCTCGTGAAAATGCTTCCCGTGGTCACGCTCGTCTTTTTGCCGTTCTTCGTCTAGTCCGCGCCAGAAGGCGCGAAAACCACCCGATCGACGCGCCCGCTCGCCGCGGGACAAACCCCCCATTCAAACGTGCCGCCTCCGATCACCGACGCACTCTCCACCTTGAGCGACCGCGGGCTGCGCCGTTTGCTCGGCGCTCGCACGTTCCTACGCGGACTCGAATACTTCCGAAGGCGCGTCGTCGAGGACATCGACGTCCAGGAGATGAGCTCGAGCGGCGTCGTCCGCGCGAGCGACTCCGAGCCGTACCCGGTAAAGGTCGAGCTCACGCCGGACGGCATCAAGTCGTACTGCTCGTGCCCGACGTTCTCGAAGGGGGGCCAGCACTGCAAGCACGTCGCCGCCCTTCTCATCACGCTGCGGGATCAAGCCCGCGGCGCGCAGCCGAGGCCGGGCCCGCCCGCCCCGATGATGCCGCAGACGGCGCACGCCGGCGGCGATGCTTTGAAGCGCGTGCGAAGGCGCGATCGTCCGCGCGGCACGCAGCCGCCGCTCGGTAGCCCCGGCCCGGGCGCCCCGATGGGGCACATGGGCGCAAGCGAGAGGACCTCGATGGCCGCGATGGGACCGCCCGGCTCGTCCGTGATCACAGCGCCGCAGCAAGACGCGACGGCGAAACAAACCGGCATCGGCGCGTGGCTGCCGCCCGAGGGGCTCGGCGGCTCGCGGCGCGTGGAGTTCCGCCTGCACGTCCGCCAGGGCGCGCTCACGGTCACGGTGCTCGACGCCGACGCGCGCGTGCCGATCCTGCCCTCGACGGCGCTCGCCTGGCAGGCGCTCTACCCGACGCCCGATCGCGACGCCCTGCGCCTCCTCGCCCGCTTCGAAAGCGGCAACCCGCGACACCCCGCGGTCGACGTGCGTGGCGAGGACGTGGCCGAGCTTCTGCCCTTGCTCGAAGGCCAGCGTGTGCTGCTCGAGCCCGCACTCATGCAGCTCCGTTTCGCCGAGGAGCCTTTGCGCCCGCGCTTCGACCTCGAGACCGTCGGCGGTGACACGATCATCGTGAAGGCGAGCTTCGAGCGCCCGACCGACAGGCGCCGCTTCTCACTGCTCCAGGGCGGCTGGTTCGAGGGTTGGCCCGGCTGGCACGTCGACACGCAGGAGGGCATCGCGCGGCGCCTCGACAAACGCGTCTCGCCCGCCGCGATGCGCAGGCTCCTGCGCTCGCCCACGATCGGCGAGCCGATGCGTGACCTCGTGCGCCTGATCATGCAGGGCTTGCCGAAGGTCGCGCTCGAGGTCGGCGCGGAGCTGCCGGACCTCGCGCAGATCGCCGACGTCGTGGATCTGCCGCCGACGTTCCGCATGCGCGCCGGCGGTTCGCTCGTCGAGGCGCACGTGCAGCTCTACGCCGCGTATGGCGAGGAGGAAGTGCAGGTCCGCGCCGACGGCATCTCGCCGCCCGTGCTTGTGCAGCCGCCCGAGGAGGGCATGAAGCGCGCGCGGTGCGTGCGTGTCGACATCGCGGCGCAGCAGGAGGCGGCGGCGCGCTTGCTCGGCCTCGGCCTCAAGCCCGACGAGACGGGCCAGGAGTTCGTGGCGAATGGCGACGCGGCCATCCGCTTCTGGAGCGATGGCCTCGCGGAGCTGCCCGAGGACTGGGACCTCTTCGTCCCCGAGGATCTCGTCGACACGCAGGTGCGGCACAAGCCGCTCGGCGTCTTCGCGAAGGTCACGAGCGGCATGGACTGGCTCAACGTCAAGCTCACGTTCGAGAGCGAGGGCGTGGCCGTCGATCGCGACGAGCTCCGACGCTGTCTCACCGAGGGCAAGCGCTACGTGCGCCTCGAGGACGGCTCGTTCGCGCCGCTCGATCCGGACACGATCCGCGCCATGCTCGACCGCGAGATCGAGCTCATGACGGCGGCCGGTCGCACCGGAAAGCTCCCGCTCGCGCACGCGGGCCGTATCCAGGAGCTGCTCTCGCAGGTGAGCGGATCGAGCGTGGGCCAGGGCGCGCGCGAGCTCTTCCACAAGCTCTCCAGCATCGAGGAGATCGAGAGCACGAAGAAGCCCCGCGCGCTCAAGGCGACGCTGCGCCCCTACCAGGAGGCCGGCCTCTCGTGGCTCAAGTTCATCCACGACATCGGCTCCGGCGGCGTGCTCGCGGACGACATGGGCCTCGGCAAGACGGTGCAGACGATCGCCCTGCTCCTCAGCGTCAAGCAGGAGGAGAAGCACGTCAAAGCGCTGATCGTGGCCCCGACGAGCGTCGTGACGAACTGGGAGCGCGAGCTCGTCCGGTTCGCGCCGACGCTCAAGGTGGCGCTCTGGCACGGCGCGGATCGCAAGGACCAGATCGAGGAGGTCCAGGAGGCCGAGGTCATCATCACGAGCTACGCGCTGCTCCGCCGCGACGAGGAGTTCCTCGCGAAGCTCGACCTCACCTACGCGATCCTCGACGAGGCGCAGCACATCAAGAACCCGCTGTCCGCGACCGCGGCCGCCGCGAAGCGCCTCAAGGCGCGCCGCAGGCTCGCGCTCACGGGCACGCCGATCGAGAACCGCCTCTCCGAGATCTGGTCGATCTTCGACTTCGTCTCGCCGGGCCTGCTCGGCTCGCTCGACAAGTTCGAGGCGCGCCTGGCGCGCCCGATCGAGGCCGGCGACTACAAGGCCGCGCAGCGCCTGCGTTCGATCATCCACCCCTTCATCCTGCGCCGCACGAAGCAGGAGGTCGCCAAGGACCTGCCCGAGAAGATCGAGACCGATCAGATCTGCGATCTCACGGGCGATCAGCGGTCGATCTACATGCAGGTGGCGCGCGAGGTGCGGGCCCAGGTGCTCGGCGAGGTGGAGCGTGTCGGCATCGCCAAGAGCCAGCTCCAGATCCTCGCGGGCCTCACGCGGCTGCGCCAGGCGGCCTGCGATCCGCGGCTCCTCGGCCTGCCGCGCGAGTTCTCGGACGAGGACTCGGGCAAGCTCGTGGCGCTGCGCGAGCTCATCGCGAACGCGGTCGAGGGCGGCCACAAGGTGCTCGTCTTCAGCCAGTTCGTGATGATGCTGAAGATCATCGAGCGGGCGATGAAGGAGGACGGCGTGGCCTACGAGTACCTCGACGGCGCGACGAAGGACCGCGCGGAGCGCGTGGAGCGCTTCCAGAACGATCCGACGGTGCCGGTCTTCCTGATCAGCCTGAAGGCCGGCGGAACGGGCCTCAACCTGACGGCGGCGGACACGGTCATCCACTTCGATCCGTGGTGGAACCCGGCCGTGGAGCAGCAGGCGACGGATCGCGCGCACCGCATCGGACAAACCCGCGTCGTGACGGCGTACCGCCTCGTCGCGGAGGGGACGATCGAGGAGAAGATCCTGCAGCTCAAGGCGAAGAAGCGCGAGCTCGTGGCCTCGGTCCTCAGCGAGGATCAGGGCGGCGCGAAGAAGCTCACGAAGGCCGACGTGGAAGAGCTGTTCGCGGTGGATTGAACGCGGCCCTCGGGGGGAGGGCCGGGGGCAGGGAAGGGGCCCGCGCCGCGTCTTGCGGCCGCGGGCCTTACTTCTTCCCGCTCAGGATCATGAGGTGGTACTTGCCGAACTCGCTCTGGCCGAGGGTGTAGAGCACCTCGATGAGCAGCCGGTAGGGCGTGGTCTTGTCGGCGACGATGCGCGCCTCGGACGTGGACGGGTCGAGGCCCTTCGCCGCGCGGACGGCCTTGTCGATCTCGCGCGCGTGCTGCAGCGAGTTCGCCAGCGGCACGATGTAGAGGTCGTTCGGGCCGCTGCGCTTGTGCTTGGCTTCGATGCCCGACTGCGCGAGCTGCTCGCGGCTCGGCAGCGTCACGACGGGGGTGGACTCTTCGCCGACCAGGATCTGCGTCTTCGAGACGACCACGAGCACGCCCTCGTCGCTCGGCTCGCCGACCATCACGGATTGCGGCAGGCGCAGGTCGTCGGACTGCGGGATCGCGCCGGCCGACGAGGCGAGGCTCTTCAGCAAGAAGACCAGGATGATGGTCATCAGGTCGAGCATCGCCGTGATGTTGAGGAAGTCGATCTCGGGCTCGCGCGCGTTCTTGCGCTTCGCCTTTCGAAGGGCTGCCTTGTACTTGACGATGCTGCCCTTCTGGGCCTGCACGGGACGCGGGCGCGGGGCGGGACGGGGCGCGTTCGGGCCGCTGTCTTGCCCGGCTTCGGGCTCGAAGGTCTCGTCGATGTTCATCGCGCCACCCCGAAGTGCACGTCCGAGAAGAGCTCTTCTTCGCCGTCCTTCCGGAGCGCGTCCATCGTGTCGATGATCGTCCCGTACTCGACGCCCGGGTTCGCGGTGATGGTCACCTGGGTCTCCTCCTTGAACTCGGGGGCCGCGTTCTTGAGCCGCTTCGCGCAGCTCGTGACGGCGGAGAAGTCGTGCACGCCGCCCTCGCGCATCGGGATCGTGATGCCGGCGCCGATGCCCTGGCAGCCCGGGGCGACGTTGCCGCTCGAGGTCTTGAGCGAGATGCCCTGCGTCGTGATGAACGCCGAGAGGTTCAGCGCCTTCGTCGCCACGTCGCTCCGACCTTTGCCGCCGATCGCGGGCGGGGTCGTGTCGATCGAGGCGATGAAGGTGACCGAGACGCTGGCGAGCACGAACATCATCACGTTCGTGATGATGTCGAGGAAGGGCACGATGTTGAGCTCACCCGCCTCCTCGCCCGGCTCCGGATCTTTCGGCTGGGAAAGCCGCCGGATGCGCGATTTCTGCGAGGCGCTGAGCGGAGCGTCGTGGGTCTCGGCCATGGGCGACGCTCTAGAAGTTCGGCTTGGCGATCGTCAGCAGGTTGAACACGCGCTCGGTGGTCGACTCCAGATCGTGCTGGATGTTCTTCGACCGCGTGTGGAGCAGGACGTGCGCGATCATGCAGAGCACGGCGATGCCGAGGCCGAACGCCGTGTTGTACATGGCCTCCGCGATGCCGTTCGAGAGCATCTGCTGCTTGACGGCGGCGGAGAGGCCGGGGGCCGAGATCGAGGCGAAGGTCTTGATGAGACCGCTGACGGTGCCGATGAGGCCGATCAGCGTGGCGATGTTCGCGAGGGACCAGAGGAGCGCGACGCGCTTCTCGACGGCGGGCTTGAGCTCGGAGAGCTTCTCGCTGAGGGCGGCGTCGATCTCGTCGGCGCCTTTGCTTGCCTGCGTGAGGCCGGCCTTGACGAGCTGCAGGATCGGGTAATCGCCGGCGTCGCAGAGCTTGATGGCGCGGTCGATGTTGCCTGCGACCACGAGCTTCTTGATCTGGGCGAAGAACTCCTTGGAGTTCACGCGGTAGCGATCGAGCTGGAAGTAGGCGCGCTCGATGATGACCGTCACCACGATCGCCGAGACGACGAGGTTCATCACGAGGAAGGTGGGGTTCTCCTTGATGGCCCCCCACATCCCGACCTCTCCTCCTTCGGACGCCAACATGAACAGGTGACGCATCCTCGCAGTCCCTTTCTCCCTACCTAGTCACCAGAGCGCCACGAGCCGTGGTTATGCCCCATGCGCAAAAGTCGCGTTGGGGCGCGACTATAGCCGTCGCTCGATCTCCCAGGCAAGCGACAGACGGCGCGTGTGAGCGGAGCCCCCGCCGAAGCGAGACGTGGGCTGCTTGGGCTTTGTCCGATGAGGCTGGATCCTTCCAAGTTCGTGGCGAACGTGCGGTGTTTCCCGTGTAGCTCGCGCGATCTCGACCAAATGTTGCTTGACGAGAGAGGGTCTGAATCGCGAAGATGCCGGTCGCCTGGGCGATGAAGCTTCAACGTGGGCCGATTCGCGCTGGGTCGACGGAGACGACGATCCTTGGATACCGGCCATTTGCCCCGTTCGGATGCGGGCGGGTAGACTGGCCCCGGATCACGCGAGACCGTGCGCGAACACGGGATCTCGAGATCCATCCGGGATCACCGCTTACGAAGAGACCCGAGACGGAACGAAGCCAAACACCCTACTTGCGTTGGGGCGCGCGGCTCGGCTAGCGTCCTGGTTCGCTTGGATGCCTTGGCCGAAGTCGCACCCTCCCCAGCGATGCAACGAAGCGGAATTCAACGCGGAGAGCAACGAGCGGGGCGCGGGGCGCGAGGCCGCGACGGCCAGCGCGATCGCACGAAGACCGTCGCAGTAACTGCCGCATTCGATCCGGAATGGCTTTCATGTAGAGTGCGACACCTCGGCCCGAGCGGACGCGAGGCAAGCTGGAGGACCTGACAAATGCACGCAGCGTACGAGCACTTCAAAGAAGGTGGATGGGGCATGTGGCCCATCTTGTTCTGGTCGATCCTCACGATCGGCATCATCGTGGAGCGCTCCATCTATCTGTTCGGCGCGTCGATCAACAAGGACGTCTTCCTCGCCACGATGCAGAAGTGCATCCTCGCGGGTGACGTGGCCAAGGCCGTCAAGATGTGCTCCGCCGCCAACGCGCCGCTCGCCCGCATCGTGCAGGCTGGCCTCGTGAAGGTGAACCGTCCGGACGAGGAAGTTCAGGCTGCGATGGACGAGGCCGCGCTCCGCGAGCTTCCGCGCCTCAGCAAGAACACCGCGTACCTCGGCCTCCTCGCGAACCTCGCGATGCTCTCGGGCCTCCTCGGCACCGTGACGGGTCTCATCATGGCATTCGGCTCCGTCTCCGGTGAGTCGATCGATCCGAGCCAGAAGGCGCGCGTTCTCGCGGCAGGCATCTCGGAGGCCATGAACTGCACGGCGTTCGGCCTCGCCGTCGCGATCATCGCCCTCATCGGCTTCGCCATTCTCAACGGCAAGACGCAGCACCTCGAGGACGACATCAACGAGGCGTCGGTCATGGTGCTGAACCTCGTCGTGACGAACCGCCAGAAGGTGAACGTCGCGGCCGTGGGCCAGGCGGCTGCCTGAAATCCACCTCCGGGGCGGCGCCTGCGCCCGCGCCGCCCCCGCCGTGATCTCGGGAGAAACTTTCACCCAGATCCGTTGTCGTACAAAGGGCAATGCCCTGCCCACGAGGGCGGGCAACGGTAGCGTGTAGGGGGCGCGTCATGCGTCCCCATCGCAGTACGCTCGCGAGAGCGAGCATCGCAGGAGGCAGCCCATGGGTGGCGTAGACGTAGGCAGCGAGGGCGGCAAAAAGAAGGCGACGAACGCGGAAATCAACATGGTCCCGTTCATCGACCTGTTGATGTGCACGATCGCGTTCCTCTTGATCACGGCTGTGTGGGTCACGAACTCGCGCATGAACGCGGACGCGCAGGTGCCTGGGCCGCCGAACCCCGACAAGGAACTCACGCCGCAGACGCCCGAGAAGGTGCTGAATCTGCACATCGGCGAGAGCGATTTCGCGCTCGTGTGGAAGCAGGGCGCGACCGTCGTGAGCGAGGTGCGTGTCCCCAAGCCGCCGCCGAGTGACAGCGCCGTGATCCGGTATTCGGACCTCGCGAAGAAGATCGAGGCCGAGTGGAACACCAACGGCAGCCATCGCGATCCGAGCGACAAGAAGCTCGATCAGGCGATCATGCACACCGACAACCGCACTCCTTTCAAGGAGATCGTCGCGGTGCTCGACGCGCTCTACGCGACGAAGCGCAAGGTGAAGCTTGAGGCTGGGGAGAAGGATCTCCCGGCCTTCAACATGACGTTCTCCGTCCGCTGAGCAAGGAGACCTGAGATGGGTGGCCACGCCAAACCTCCGGCGAAACATCACAACCCGCACGCCCACGTCATCCACCAGCCTGGCCGGCGGTTGATGCACCACATCCCGCTGAAGTTCGTGTGGAACAAGGTAGCGGGACACGGCAGGCGGAGCGGCAACGCCGCGCTGAACCTGGTCAGCTTCATCGACTTCTTGATCACCACCGTCATCTTCCTCCTGATGTCCTTCTCGGCGTCCGGTGAGATCACGGTCGACAAGAACGTCAAGCTGCCGAAGGCCGAAAACGTCGAGGACATCATCGACGCGCCGATGGTCGCCGTGAACGGCAACCAGATCCTCGTCGACGGCACGCTCGCCGGCTCGACGCGCGCGATCGAGGAGCTCGGCCGTATGCAGAAGATCGACGAGCTCTTCAACCTCCTGAAGAACAAGCGCGAGCTCTGGAAGCAGGTGCAGCCGAACAAGCCGTTCCCCGGCGTCTGCATCCTCCAGGTCGATCAGAACGTGCCCGCGATCGTCGTGAAGAGCGTCTTCCAGACCGCTGCGTTCGCCGGTTATCCGAACGTCAGCTTCATGGTCGCCAAGCTCCCCAAGAGCGGCTGAAAGCTACCCCCATGCCGCCCAGCGCGGATGAACGACCCCGCGGCCTGCCCTCGCTGATCCAGTCCAAGCAGGACCGCGGGGCAGGCCGTATGCGTTGGCCCGCCCCCAAGGTCTGGGCCTGGATCGGCCTCGTGATGGCCGTTACGGTCATCATCCAGTGGAAGTGGTCCCAAGGCCGCCTCGAGAGCGAACGAAGCGGCGTCCTCGCCAAACAACGCGCCGTCGTCGCCGAGCTCGGTCCCCGCTGGTTCCCCTTGCGTGACCGGATCGAGCGCTGGACGGTCGACCTCGCGAAAGACCCGGCCCCGGACGTCGTCGAGACGGAGATCCTCAAGGCCTGGAACTTCCGCGACAAACCCGGCATCTACCTCCGCCTCGACGCCGACCAGGCCACGAGCGCGGATGCCATCCGCAAAGCCGCGAACGATTCGTTGCGGGATGGTTTCACCGCCTGCCTGTTCACGGCGGAAAACAAGAACCAGCTCTCCGACAAGGAGTGCAAGCTCACCCGAGATTGCGCCTTCGGCGAGATCTGCAACGAGCTCGATCGCTGCGCGCCGCCCGCGCAACCCTACAACCTGCGCGTCGCGTACCGAGCGATGCGTATCCTCTCCGAGGACTGGGTGCGGGAGGCGCAGGAAGCATCGGGTGAGCTGAAGCTGCGCGCGCTCACGAGCTTTTTCGAGGACGCGGTCCGCGACGACATTCCGATCGCGGTCGATCTGCTCACCCGCGCGCAGTACTTCGCCGTCGTCCTCGACGAGACGCCGCCGAACTTCCAGGTCCCCGCGGGCATGTCGAAGTCCGAGGCCTTGCGCGCCGTGCCCCATGCGTCGCGCGTCGGCATCTGGCGGCTTTCGGACAACAAGCTCGTCCTCCGCATCCGCCGCTCGCCCGAGGTGGAGCTCAAGATGGCCGGCGCGCAGCTCGATGAGCGCGTCGTGAACGCCCAGAAGCGTCAGGCCTTGAGCTGCGCGCTCGCGAACACCGTTCGCGACGCGATGGGTGATGCCCAGGCGGGTGTCGTCCCTCCCACGCCGTAAGACGCGCCGCCTCAGTTTTCCGGAAAAACCCGCGCCAGGATGTGCAGATCCGTGAGGTTCTGCCCCGTCGGGCCCGTGTCGATCGCCGTGCCGAGGGCACGGTGGATCGGAGCGTCGTCGTAGCCGGCGAGGGCTGCGTCGATTCGTGTTGCATCGAAGTCACCCGCCGCGCCGGAGCTCACGACCGCGCCCGCGGCGGAGGAGCTTCCGTCGGTGCCGTCCGAGGCACCGCAGAGGAGCGCGACGCCCGGCGGGAGTTTTTTCAGGGCAGCCAGCGCGACCCAGCCCGCGCGTCCGCCACGTCCACGCACGGGCGGTAAGGCGAGCGTCGGCTCGCAGGCGACGACGATCGCGCTCCCCGGGGCGAGGGCCGCGGCCTGCGCGAGGCGTTTTTCCACCACATCACGCGCGTCGCCGCCTTCGGGTGGGTCGATCCGGACGGAAAAACCCCCAGCGGAAAGGTGTGCGGCGGCCACGCGGGCGAAGTCCTCGGGGCCGGCGAGCAGGTGAGCCTCGGTGCGCGTGGGAAAGGGTTGTTCCGTTGTGTCGTCGAGGTAAGGGGCGAGGCGCGCGGCGAGCTCTGCCGGCGCGTATCGGGCGAGCGCGGCGCGAGCTTCGGCCGCGGTCGTGGGATCCGGGACCGTGGGGCCGGAGCCGATGTCGTGGAGTGCGCCGCCGACGACGTCGGAGAGGGCGAGCGTCTGCACGAGCGCGGGCGCTGCCGCGGCAGCGAGGCGTCCGCCCTTGATGCGCGAGAGGTGGCGGCGGACGAGGTTCACGTCGTGGATGGGCGCGCCGCCTTCGAGGAGCGCGCGGACGACGCGGCGTTCGTCCTCGAGCTCGAGTCCGGGCGGAGGCAACACGAGGAGCGCGGAGCTGCCGCCCGAGATCAACGCGAGGACGAAATCCTTGGGGCCGAGGCCATCGACTTGCGCGAGGGCCGCATGGGCGGCTGCGACGCTGCGTTCGTCGGGGACAGGGTGCGCCGCGCGGAGGACGACGGGCGCGCTTCGGAGATCGAGTCCGCGAAAGTCGGTGGGCGCGCCGTCGACGGTCACGACGAGCGTGCCCTCGATGGAATCGCCCCAGCGGGAAAGGGCGCCTTGTGCCATCGCGGCGGCCGCTTTGCCCGCGGCGAAGAGCCGGACGCGCGCGCCCTCGGGAGGTCGCGGGGGCAAGGCCTCGGCGACGAGGCGCGCGGGGTCGAGCGCGGAAAGGCTTTCGAGGAAGACCTCGGCGAGGACGCGCCGCAGGGCCTCCTCGGCGGCGCTCATCGCACGAGCCGATCGGCCGCGTCCACGAGGTGAACGGGGACGATGTGGCGCCAGGCGAGCGTGACCGAGAGCAGCGCGCCCTGGTCGATCAGGCGGAAAGGACCCGCGTCGGTGAACGCGCTCGGCCGGATGCGGAGCGCGCCCCGCACACCGAGAATCGGCCCCGTGGCCGTGGCGAAAAATGGGATGCCGATCCCCATGGAGAACTCGAACCCCGGCTCGGCGCCAAACGTGCCTCCACGCGGTGCTTCCCAGAAGGCGCCCATGCCGAGGGCGAACGAGTCGAGGACGAGGTCGAGGCGCGCAGGACCACGCTCCAGGTTCGTCGCGAAGCGGCCGAGGAAGAGCGGCTCGAGCACCACGCCGGCCGCGATCGATCGCGTGACCGCCGGGCCGTCCGTGCCGAGGGCGTCCGTGTAGTGCACGTACAGGCCCGCGGACGAGAGGTACAGGAGGGACGCGTGCGCGGCGAGCGCGGGGCCTCCGCGGGCGAACGCGGCGCCGGCCCCGATGCGCATGTCGAGGTCGCCGTCGAGGCGCCCGTACACGCCGTCGGGCCCGTCGTCCTCGGCGCGCGCGGCCGCGGCCGAGCTTGCGAGCGCGAGCAGCACGGCGAGGCCCGCGCCGCGCGCCCAAGAGACGCGCGCGCGGCTCAACGGACGAACGCCTCCCGCATCGCGTCGCGCAGCTCCGGGGCGAAGATCAGCCGGCAGCGGGTGAGCGTCTCGTTGCGCAGACGATCGAGCAAGAACGAAACCTCCGACGGGGGACGGGGCCTGCCCTTCGGGAAGACCACGTGCAGCGAGTCGTCCTCGGCATACGGCGTGTCCGTCGCGACGTCGAGGCCCACGTAGAGGTCCGGATCGAGCCCCTGCTCCGCGGCGATCGCGCGCGCGGCGGCGAGCGCCTTCGTTCGCGCCTCCTCGTCGAGCGCGCCGAACGCGTGGCTCGTGGATCCCTCGTCCTCCCCTTGCGCCTCGGGCGATAGCTCGATCGTCTTGAAGAGCGAGCGCGCGCGGAGCCTCCGGCAGAGATCACTCAGCGTCGGGTCCTTCGCGTCCTCCCACGCGTGGATGGCGCCGAGCAGGACCTGGTCGTCGAGGTCGAGGTACTGCTCGAGCGTGGGTACGTCCCCGGCGGCGACGGCGGCGATCGCGGGTGGCAGGACGGGCAGGCGCGTGCCATCCACGACGAGCGCGAGGGCACGACGAAGGATCGCGCCGATCATCCACTCGGCCGCGCGCGTCGCTTTGTGAAAGTAGACCTGTTGGAACATGAAGTAGCGCGCGAGCAGGAACGACTCGATCGCGACGATGCCCTTCTGCCCGTCGATGGCGAGCGAGGGCGCGTGGTGGCCGGGTGGGCCGCTCGGCTCGCTGAAGCGGAGGCTGCGGAGCAGCCACGGCAGGTCGTAGTCGCCGTAGCGCACGCCTGTCGCGTGCGCGTCGCGCAGGAGGTAGTCGCAGCGATCGACGTCGAAGGTGCCGCTGACCGCGCGCGCAAGGTAGGGCAGCTCGTGCTTGCCTGCGACGAGATCGGCCACGCGTCGCGGCAGGCTCGGGTCGTCCTCGGCGAGGATCTGGTGCAGCTCGCATGCCGGGTCGAGCAGGATTCGGGCGGTCCATGTCTCGTGCTCAACGGCGCCTGGCATCGCAGCCTCGAACAGATGCGAGAGCGGCCCGTGCCCCACGTCGTGAAGCAGCGCCGCCGCGATGGCATCGCGCGCGCGTTCGCTCGTCACGCGTTGCCAGAACGGCAGCTCTCGATCGATCTGCCTGAGCCGCACGAGCAGAAGTTTCATCACGTGCGCGGCGCCGATCGCGTGCGAGAAGCGCGTGTGCTCCGCGCCCGGGTACGCGAGCGAGGTGAGCCCGAGCTGGCGGATACGCCGAAGCCGCTGCATCTCTCGTGCGCCGAGGAGTCGCGGCACGATCGAGTCTTCTTCACTTTCGAACGCGACGAGCCCATGCACCGGGTCACGCAGGATCACGCTTGTCCTCCAGGAATCCATCGTAGTCCCGCATCACTTGTCCGGCATCTCCTGCGCGCATCGGGAGTTCCCTGACGCCTTCGATCACGCTCAAAAAATTCCC
This sequence comes from Polyangium jinanense, assembly GCF_028435365.1. The sequence goes on from NZ_JAGTJJ010000050.1 coordinate 15,252, forward strand.
GGAAAAACCCATGTCGAAATCCAGTCGTGGTAGCAGCGGAGCCCATGCGAGGCGCGCGAGATGCGCACGAAAACGGCGCGAAGACACGCAGAAATGCGCCGATTGGGGGGTGTCGGTGTTCACTTCGTCGTGTAGTGTCGTTCGTTGGACGTGAAGCGAGTTGACGCATCCGAAAACCCTCCTCCCATGTCGGTGATGTCATGACCTCCATCGGCGGACGACACGGCGAAGCCGCTCTGGAACCTGCACACGGTGCCTCGAAGGGACAACGCGCCTCGCGCGCTTTGGACCCCGAGCCCGCGTCCGACGAGACCGGAGGCGGATCGCCCCGCCGGCTCGATCACATCCTCCGCGCGCTCCCCGACTCCGAGCTCGCGGCGCTCATCCGGCGCCTCGGCATACGCATCGATACGCAGAAGCGCATCGACGCTCCATCGCAGGTCGCCCGCGCGCTCGTCGGCATCCCCGACGTGCGTGATCCGTCGCGCCTGCAGGCGTCGAGCCGGGAGCTCTTGCACCGGATCGCCGAGGCCGGCGGCGCGCTCGTCGTGCCGACGCTGCCCTCGGGGCTAGAGCCGCTCGTCGCGCGTGGCGTGGTGTACGCGCGCAAGATCGACGAAGGCATCGAGCTCGTCCTGCCAACCGCGTTCCTCGTGCAGCTCAAGTCCTGGGAGAGCGAGGACCCGCGCGCCCTCCGCGCGCTCCTCTCGCAGGCGTCCTTCGAAACGGTCAGCGCCGTGGCCGCGCACTACCTCGGCCGTCCGGCCACGCCGCCGATCGCGCTCTCGCTCGAAGCCGCATGGGAGACGCTCTGCGACACGGCGCGCTTGCAGTCGGAGGTCGAGCGGCTCGCGCCGGTCGAGCGTCGGTTGCTCGAAGCGATCGAGGCCGTCGGCGGTGAGGTCGACACGCAGGAGCTGCTCGACCTCGAGCGTGAGCCCATGCGCCTGCGCGGCGCCACGGGCATCACCGCCAGCCGGCGAGGCGCGGGCTTCGCGCTCGAGCGCCGCGCCTTCCTGATCCCGATCCACCCGAACCGCCACGTCATCCCGACCGAGATCGCGAACATCGTCGGCGCCGAGCGCCGCAAGGCCCGCGAGGCGCGCCGCGCGCAGATCCGATCGTTCGTCCTCGAAGAAGATCACGCGCCGCGCCGCGCCCGCTTCGCCCCCGACCCGGGCATGCTCGCGCTCGGCCTGGCGTACGCCGTGCGCGAGCCGGGGAGCGACGTTCGTCCTGGCGTGGGCACGCCTCGCTCGCTCCTCGTTCGTCTCGCCCAGCGCTTCGGCCGCGACGTGGAGATGGTCGCGCTCTCGGCTGCGGTCTCGCGCGCCATCGGTTTGTGGGAGCCGTCCGCCGCTTCCGCGGCCACGCCGCCGGGATCACTCGCCGTGCACGAGCTCGGCCGTGTCCTCTTCGACACGTGGCGCCGCGGCGGCGCGTGGGACGAAGCGCGCCCCGAGCGCGAGGTGTTACGTGCGGCCTCCGAGGGCCGCGAGTCGAGCCCGATCGGCGCGCTACGCGAGATGGTCATCGACGCGTTGCAAGAGCTCGGCGAAGGACGCTGGGTGCCGTGGGCCTCGCTCCGCGGCTACCTCGCCGCGGACGATCGCATCGGCGGCGTCGAGCGGCTCCTCCGCCGCTGGGGCGATCGCACCTCGAACGAGGCGCCCGAGGTCCTCGAGATCACCCGCCGTATCGCGCTCGAGTCCTTGCCGGCGCTCGGCATCATCGACCTCGGCGGCGACGATCTCGACGACGGTCCCGCCTTGCGCCTCACGCCGCGCGGCCGCGCCATGCTCGCGGGCACCTCGCCGAGCTTCGATCCGTCCCCGAGCCATTTCGTCGAGACGCAGATCCTCCAGATCGCCCCCTCGGCGCGGATCGCGCACGTGCTCGCGCTCGTCCCGTTCGCCGAGATCACGCGTATCGGCGACAAGGTCGACCTCCTCCTCGCGCCCTCGTCGATCGCGCGCGCCCTCTCCGCGGGGCTCGAGAGCGACGCGCTGCGCGCGCGGATCGAGGCCGTCGCGAAGCTCCCCGAGGGCATCTCGCAGATGCTCATCCAGGCGAGCGTGGTGATCGGCCGCGCGAGCTTCGTCCCGGCCGCGGGCTTCTTGTGGGTCGAGGACGCGGAGATCCGCGAGCTCTTGCGCACGCGGCGCCCGGCTTCCGAGCTCTTCATCGATCCGTCCCCGCCATCTGGTTTGCTCCTCGCGCCCGACGTTGATCTCGAGCGCCTCGTACGACGCTGTCGCGCGCTCGGCGTCGAGGTCGAGTGCGACGGCAACCTCCTGCGCGCGCGCTCCGTCACGCCGATGCCTTCGAGTCAGGAGGCGCCGTCGCGCGCGCCTTCGACGAGCCGCGGTCGATCACGGACGCCGGCGCCGCGCACCACGCGCTCCTGACGGAGGATCACGCACGCCCGGAAAGGCGTGCGTGGTCGTGAGGCGCGGCGCGCAGCCGTGCTTTCCGGGAGGCATGACGGCCGATCTGGCTGATACTCCAACGCCCATGCCCCCCGATCGGCTGCGAATCGTCATCGGCCTCGCGAGCGCGCTCGGGCTCGCCGTGCTCCTCGCGCAGCCGAAGGTGAAGGCGCTCGAGCAGCGCTTCGGCGTCACCGTCCTCATCTCCGCGGGCGTGCCGTTCCTTGCGATGGGCGCAGTCTTCTCGCTCGACAGCGTGGGCATCTTGACGCCGCAGGTCCTCATCGACCTCAAGCCCGCGTTCGAGTTTGGCCTCGGCTGGGTCGGGTTCATCGTGGGCTTGCACTTCGACGTGCGCAAACTCGACGCGCTGCCTGCGTCGCTCGGCCCCGTCATCGTGCTCGAGTCCGTCGTCCCGATGCTCACGACCGCGGGCTTCTGCGCCATGGCGCTGCTCGGCATGGGTGTGCCGTGGGAGCGAAACGCCTTCGCGCGTGACGCCCTCGTGCTCGCGGCCTGCGCCGCGCCGAGCGCGCCGATCAGCATGGAGCTCTGGGAGCGCCGCGTCGGCCGCAAGGCCGCGCGCATGATCGACGAGATCACGAGCCTCGACGAGGTCACGGGCCTCGCGCTCCTCGGCGTCGTTGCGATCCTCTTCCGCCCGGAGAACGACACGACACGCTGGGTCTTGCCGGCGTCGGCGTGGCTCCTCCTGACGCTCGGCCTCGGCGGCGTGCTCGGCATCCTCACGTACGTCCTCCTGCGCGGCGCGCGCAACGCGGCCGAGGAGCTCACGCTCCTGCTCGGCGCGGTCGCGCTCTCCGCGGGCGTCGCGGGCTACCTCGCGCTCAGCGTCCCCGTCGTCTGCGCGATCGCGGGCGCCTTGCTCGCGAACCTCCCGATCCGCGATCTCGAAGGTTTGAAGAAGACGCTCCTCGACGTCGAGCGCCCGATCTACCTGATCTTCCTTCTCGTCGTCGGCGCGACGTGGCGGCCGCTCGAGTGGCAGGGCTGGCTCCTCGCGACCGCGTTCGTCCTCGCGCGCGTCGCGGGCAAACGCCTCGGCGCGATCTGGTCGAAGCGCGTGGGCCCGAAGGAGCTGCCGAGCGCGCGCATGCTGGCGCTCGCGCTCGCGCCGCAGAGCCCGAGCGCCATCGTCCTCATGGTCAGCGCGGCGACGCTGTACCACGGCTACGGCCCCGAGCGCGTCCGCTGGGCCATCAACGCCGTGATCATCGGCGGCGTGCTCACCGAGGTCGTGGTGCGGATGCTCGAGTGGCGGCGCCGGCGCACCGGCGTGGATCTCACCCCGATCCCGCCCACCCGCGTGCAGGCCCCGGAGGCGCCGAGGCCCCAGGTTGACGAAGCTCCGGTCATCACGACGACCCCGGAGGGCAGCGCGTGATCCGCGCAGCGCTCGTCCTCGCGCTCGTCGCCGGCATCTCCTTCGCCGCGCGCTCCTTCTTGCCCGCCGACGCCACGATCACGGGCTCGGGCGCGGCGCTCGCGTTTGGCTTTTTGCTGATCGCGGCGATGCAGACGGGGCACATCTTCCACGATCTCCGTTTGCCGCACCTCACGGGCTTCATCCTTTGCGGCGCGATCTTCGGCCCCGAGGTGCTCCGCCTCATCACGCCGTCGATGCTCGGCGACCTCACGCTGGTGAAGAAGGTCGCGGTCGGGCTCATCGCACTGAACGCCGGATGCGAGCTCAACTTCGCGCGCCTCCGCCCGAAGATCCGCAGCATCGGCCTCGTTTCGATCTTCGGCCTCCTCACCGAGTTCGTCCTTCTCTTCGGCCTCTTCGCGTTCGTCCTCAAGCGCATTGACTTCACCGCGGACATGACCTCGGCGCAGCGCCTCGCGGTCGCGCTCATCTGCGCCACCGTCCTCTGCGCGCTTTCGCCGGCCGTCGTGATGGGCATCCTCAAGGAGACGCGCGCGGTCGGCCCGCTCAGCGAGATGTGCCTCTCGATCGTGGTGCTCGCGGATCTCGCGGTCGTCATCGCCTTCTCGTTCACCGAGTCCGTGGCGCGCGCCGTGTTCCCGCCCGAGGCTGCGGCAAGCGGCGCGGGCGGGCACTCGATTTTCGGCGCCCTCGCGGTGCACATCTTCGGCTCCATCGCGACCGGCATTGCCGTCGGCCTCATCTCGGCGCTCTACATTCGCCGTGTGGGCCAGCGCATCGGCCTCTTCGTTTTCGCCGTCCTCTTCGTCGTCGCCGAGATCGGCGGCGCCCTGCACCTCGACCCGCTGCTCGTTGGCCTCTCCGCGGGCCTCTTCCTGGAGAACATCAGCCCCGTCAGCGGCCACGAAGTCATCCACGAGACCGAGGTCGCGGCGATGCCCACCTTTGCTGTCTTCTTCGCGGTCGTCGGCGCCGAGGTACACCTGCACGCCTTCTTCACGGTCGCGCCCTATGCGGCCATGGCGGCGCTCACCCGCGCGGCGGGCATCTACGCCGGCGCGCGCTTCGGCGCTCGCGTCGCGAAGGTCGATCCCGAGGTCGCGGCCCGCATCCCCTTCGGCATGTTCCCGCAGGCCGGCGTCGCGATCGGCCTCGCGAACCTCGTCGCGAACTCGTTCAAGCCGTGGGGCCAGGCCGCATCCACGCTCATCCTCGGCACGATCGTCATCAACGAGATGCTCGGCCCCGTCCTCTTCCGCATCGCCCTCGCGCGCGCGGGTGAGATCAGCAAGAAGCGTGAAGCAAGCCTCCTCGATCTGCCCTCGCACGCCCCCACGCCTGAGGCCGACGTCGAGGCCACGTGACGCGAAGCTCGCGCGCGTGGCCTTTGCGCCGGGCTTCCCTGTAACATCGCCGCCGGAGGACGAGAGGTGACGAGCGCATTCGATCCGGGGCCTTCGGGCGACACGTTCCCGTGCGGCCAGTGCGGCGCGAAGCTCGGCTACGACGCCGGCGCGCAGGCCATGAAGTGCCCTTATTGCGGCTTTCAGCAGGCCATCCCGCAGGCGACCGGGGGCCTCGTCCGCGAGATCCCGATCGAAGAGGGCATGCGCCTCGCCGCGCGTGGCTACGGCACGCCGGTCGCGCAGGTGAGCTGCCGCGAGTGCGGCGCGACGGTCAACGTCCCGCCGGGCGAGCAGACCGCGACGTGCACGTTTTGCCGCTCCCACCAGGTCCTCGCGCAGGAGTCCGCGGGCACGGCGATCCGGCCCGAGTCCGTCGTCCCTTTCAAGGTCGACAAGAACAACGCGAACCATCGCTTCGAAGAGTGGCTCGGCTCGCTCTGGTTCCGCCCGAACGACCTCAAGAAGATGGCCAAGGTCGAGGGGTTTGCCGGCGTGTACGTCCCTTACTGGACGTTCGACGCGCGCGTCGACTCCTCGTGGACCGCCGAGGCCGGCTACCATTATTACGAGACCGAAACGTACACGGACGAGCAGGGCAACCGTCAGACGCGGCAGGTGCAGAAGACGCGCTGGGAGCCGGCGCGTGGCCGTCGCACCGACGCCTTCGACGACGTGATCGTGTGCGCCTCGAAGGGCCTTCCCGAGAACCTCGGGGATGACTTCCGCACCTTCAACACGCGCGAGCTCACGCCCTACCGACCCGAGTTCCTCGCCGGCTGGCGCGCCGAGTCCTACGCGATCGATCTCATGCCCGCGTGGCAAACGGGGCAAACCATCATGGCCTCCACCCAGCGGAGCCGCTGCGGGAGCGACGTTCCGGGCGACGAGCACAGGAACCTGCACGTCGACAACCACTTCTCGTACGTGACCTTCAAGCACGTGCTCTTGCCCGTGTGGATCGCGGCCTATCGGTACCAGGACAAGCCCTACCAGTTCCTCGTGAACGGACAGACCGGCGAGGTGATCGGCAAGGCGCCGTATTCGTTCTGGAAGATCTTCTTCTTCGTTCTCTTCCTGGTCGCCCTCGTCGTGGGCATCGCCGTCGTCGTGAAGGGCCAGAAGAGCGGTTCGTCGTCGGACGAGCGCACGCCGGCGACCTCGCCCGCGAAGGCCCCCTCGCGAAGCCGTCGCTAGGTTCTTCTCTCCGCACCTCTGGCCGCGCTCGCCGCTTGCAATCGCGGGCCGACGGGGCACGCTCTCCGGCCATGCGATCGATCCGTCCGCCCCTTCGAAAGCGCCGCGCGCGAGCCGCGGTGCTCCTCGCCTCTGCGCTCGCGTTCGCCGCGCCGCTCGCTTCGCCCTCGTTCGTCGCGACTGCTCGTGCCGAGCAGAAGGCCGAGATCAAGGTCCCGTTCGAGAAGTACACGCTGCCGAACGGCCTCACGGTGATCCTGCACGAGGATCACGCGCTGCCGCTCGTCGTGGTGAACACGATGGTGAAGGTGGGCTCGCGCTTCGAGGAGCCGAAGCGCACGGGCTTCGCGCACCTCTTCGAGCACCTCATGTTCATGGGCACGCGCCGCGCGCCGCCCAAGATGTTCGACACGTGGATGGAGTCCGAGGGCGGCTGGAACAACGCGTGGACCAGCGAGGACCGCACGGACTACTTCGACGTCGGCCCTGCGCACACGCTGAAGCTCTTGCTCTGGCTCGAGGCCGATCGCTTCTCCTCGCTCGCCGACGAGATGACGAAGGAAAAACTCGACGTCCAGCGCGAGGTCGTGCGCAACGAGCGACGCCAGCGCACGGAGAACGAGCCTTACGGCAAGGTCGAGTTGCGCCTCCCCGAGCTGCTCTTCCCCGCGGATCATCCCTACCACCACCCGGTGATCGGCTCGCACGAGGACCTGCAGGCCGCGACCGTGGACGACGTGAAGGGCTTCTTCAAGCGCTGGTACGTTCCGAACAACGCCTCGCTCGTGGTCGCGGGGGACTTCTCGCCGGCCGAGATCAAGCCGGTCATCGAGAAGTGGTTCGGCTCGATCCCGTCCTCGCCCGTGCCCGCGGCGCCCCCGGCGAAGCCCGTGAAGCTCGACAAGGTCGTGCGCGACACGCTCACGGACAAGGTGGAGCTCGGCAAGGTCGTGATGGCGTGGCACAGCCCCGCGCGGTACGCGCCCGGCGACGCGGAGCTCGACCTGCTCAGCGTAATCCTCACCGACGGCAAGGCGAGCCGGCTCTACAAGGCGCTCGTCTACGACAAGGCGATCGCGCAGGAGGTCTCGGCCTACCAAGCGTCCGGAGATCTCGGCTCGTACTTCCTCGTCGAGGCCATCGCGCGCCCCGGCGTGACCCTCGCCCAGCTCGAAGCCGCGATCGACGAGGAGATGAAGAAGATCACGAACGAGGCCGTGAGCGCGGCGGAGATCGCGCGCGCAAAAAACCAGTTCGAGACGAGCTTCGTCTCGCGGCTGCAGTCGGTCACCGCGCGCGCTTCCATGCTGAACCAGTACGAGACGTACGTCGGGGATCCGGGCTTCGCCGAGAAGGATCTCGCGCGCTACCGCGGCGTCACGCCGGAGTCGCTCCAGCGAATCGTGAAGAGCCACCTCGACCCGAACGGCCGCGTGATCATCCACGTGGAGCCCGAAAAGAAGACGAACGGCGCCGGAGGTGCCCCGTGAGGTTTGCCAAGAAGTCGGCCTTGCTCTCGCTCGCCGCGGTGACGGCGCTCGCCGCGTGCGGCGCCGAGCCGCAGGTTCAGCCGGCCGATCCGACGACGAAGGAAACGACCCCGCCCGTCGCCGAGACGAAGCCAGCGGCATCCGCGGTGGACCTGCTCGGCCCGAAGCCGGAGCTTCCGCCGAGCCGTCCGTTCACACCTCCCGCCGTCGAGACGTTCACGACCAAGAACGGCCTCTCGGTCTGGCTCGTGGAGAAACACGGCTTGCCGCTCGTGTCGGCGGTGCTCGTCGTGCGCGGCGGGTCCTCGGCCGATCCGGCGAACCAGCCCGGCCTGATGCACATCACGACCGACATGCTCGACGAGGGCGCCGGCAAGCGCAGCGCCGTCGAGGTGTCGAGCGGCATCAACGACCTCGGCGCGACGCTCGCGCTCGGCACGAGCGCCGACGCGAGCGTCGTTTCGCTCACGGTGCTGAAGAACAACTTCAACGCGGCGTTCGGCATCTTCTCCGATGTCGTCGCGCGGCCGCACTTCGACGCGAAGGAGTGGAAGCGCGTCTCGGAGCTCTGGCAGAACAACCTGAAGAAGCGGTCCGACGAGCCGATGAGCGTCTCGCGCGTGATCAACGCCGCGGTGCTCTTCGGCCCGGACACGCCCTACGGCCACCCCGCCGATGGCTCGCTCGAAGCGGCGGCGAAGCTCGATCTGCCCACCGTGAAGCGCTTCTACACGGAGAGCTTCCGCCCCGATCGCGCGGTGCTCGTCGTGGCCGGCGACATCTCCCGCAAGGAGGTGACGGACATCGTCGACGCGCAGCTCGGCGCCTGGAAAGCGCCGCCCGCGAAAGCCGCGCCGAAGCAGGCGGACTTCCCGGGCCCGCGCGCTGCTTCGGCGCGCCCGAAGCTCGTGCTCGTCGATCGGCCCGGCGCCCCGCAGTCCGTCATCGCGGTCGTGCGCGATGGCGTGGCCGCGAACGATCCCACGCTGCCGCGGCTCGAGCTCATCAACACGGCGCTCGGCGGCTCGTTCACGTCGCGGCTCAACATGAACCTGCGCGAGGAGCATCACTGGGCGTACGGCGCGGGCTCGACGTTCCAGGAGAGCCGCAACAAGGGCGGGTTCTGGGCCATCGCCTCGGTCGAGACGCCCGCGACGGGCGTCGCGTTGAAGGAGATGCTGAGCGAGCTGACGAAGATGGCGGCTTCCGGGCCGACGGCGGAGGAGCTGGAGAAGGCGAAGGCGCAGGATCGCGCCGACCTCATGCAGACCTACGAGACCGTGAGCGGCACGGCGCGCAGGCTCGCGACACTGGCGCGGCTCGGGCTCTCGCCGTCGCACGACAGCGAGGCGACCCGCGCGCGGCAGAGCGCGACGCTCACGGAGGTCACGGCGCTCGCGAAGACGCACGTGGATCCGGCGTCGGCGACGGTGATCGTGGTGGGCCCGCGCGATGCGGTCGGCCCGCAACTCGCGACGCTCAGCCTCGGCGAACCCGAGCTCTGGGATCCGGAGGGCAAGCCGGCGAATGCGGCGGCGAAGCCCGCGGACAAACCGGCCGCGAAGGCCGCGGACAAGCCGGCACCGAAGAAGGGCAAGTAGAAGGCGCTGGGTGGGGAGAGGAAAGGCCCGGTCGACGTGGTGTCGGCCGGGCCTTTTTCGTTCACGGCACGGTCGGGACGAAGTCGACCGGGCTTGTCGGGGCGCCGTTGTGCAGGACGCCGTTGCCGAACCAGTACACGAAGCGCGGCTGCGGCACGCCGTCGATGAGGACTTCGAGGCGGAGGATCGCGCCGGGCGTCGTGCTGATCTCGAGCGCGTCGTAGTCCACGCCCGTATCGACGTGCAGATCGACCGTCCCCGCGGCTTCATTGATGTTCACGTGGTCGGCGCCTTCGAGATCGTCCGTCGTGATGGCGTCGATCGTCGAGCTCGTGTCGACCGACATGAAGATGTCCATCGGGCAAACCGCGCCGGAGAAGCTCGTGTCGCAGGTCGTCCAGACCCGGTACACGCCGCTCGAGTAGTACTCGACGAACACCCCCACGCCGTCGCCCGGGACCGCGTCGAGCTGGACATCGGTCTCGATGCTCATCTCCATCGGCACCTCCGAGGGCCGCGGGCCGTCGTCGATGATCACCGTATCGTCATCGTCGTCGTCGACGATGATGCATCCCGTCGTGGTGCTCCCCAGGCCGACGCAGGCGACGAGCCCGAGAACGGCCGGCCACACCGTCAGTGAACCAAGCTTCACGTTGCGTAGAAAAGAAGGCATCGGGCGTGCTCCTGTTCGGCGGTTTCGCAAGAGACGGGCCAAGATCAGCGGGTTACCGCCCTCGCCGCGGCGACGGCGAGAACGAACGCGACGGCGACGACGACGAACGCGACGGCGACGACGAACGCGAGGGCGAGATCGAAGGTCGCGAGGGCGAGGCCGAGGGCCGCGACGGCGAGACCGAGGGACGCGAGGGCGAGACCGACGGCCGCGACGGCGAGGCCGAGGGACGCGACTCGGTCGACGGGCGCGACTCGGTCGCTGGCCGCGAGGGCTTCGGCGAGGAGGCGGCCGGCCTCGACGGCGCGACCGCGGGGCGCGAGGGCGAGGCGCTCGGCGTGGACACCTCGGGGCGGCTGCCACGCACGTCACGCGGGCTGACCTCGCCGCGCGGGCTGCGATCGACCTGCACGCCACGACCCTCGGCATGCGCGCCGTTGGCCCTGGAAACGGACGGCGCGGCGACGAGCCCGCGCGACGGGGCCGGCATCGTCTTCGCCTGCGCCGTCGTGCTGCGGCGCGAATAAGCGACCGCGCGCGCATCGGGCGCCGAGCGTTTTTCCGGGGCAGCCCCGGAGGGGATCTTCGCCTCGGCGAGCGTGGGCGAGGCCGGGCGATACGACGAACGCGCGTTTGCGCCGCCGCCACCGCCGCCCGCCGTGGGTTGGGCCGGGCGATACGGGCGCGAATGCGCGCCGATGCGGCGAACGACGTCACGATCCCGCACGACGTACGTGTGCACGTGGCGGTGGAAGACGTAGCTCGACGGGCAGAACACGAACGCCGACGACGGCGTCACCCACACGTTCACCGCGGAGCCGCCGAACCAGTACCAGGTCGGCGCCATCGGAGCCCAGCCGACGTAGCCATAATCCGTCATGCGCCACGTGACCCACGCGGGCGCATACACGCGGCCCGGGATCCAGCCCCAGCCGCGACCGCCGATCCAGGTCCAGCGACCGTAATGGAACGGGATGTAGCCCCAGTCGTAATCGCTGACCCACATCCAGTTGCTGTCGGCGTCGAGCTCCCAGTGGCCCGCGGTCTGATACGGCGCGAAGTCCGATCCGACGACGCTCGCGCTCGGCACCCAGACCGTGCCGTACGTGCCATCGTCGACCCACGTGCCGTAGGCCGCGAGCGGCTCGCGGAAATCGTTGAGCGCGGCCGGATCCGTGTCGACGTATTCGTCGGCCGACACCGACACGCTGACCTGCGCGTCCACGGCTTGCGTGGGCTGGAAGCCAGCGGCATTCGGGGCGGTGTTCTCCTCGGGCGCGTCGCTCGTCCAGCCCTGGGGCAGGCCCGCGGGTGTATCCGCTTGGACTGCCAGAGGTGTGAACGAAAGTGCTGCCGCGAGGAGCGACAGCGCGACAGAAGTGAAGCGACGCCCTGGCAAGGCGGGCCGGGGCGCGGGGCGATCGTTGCTGGGCGACGTCTCGGCAAAGCGCATGGCGTTCATGATGATGGGACCTCGTCGAAGCAGTTGCCAGAGCGGAAGCGCTCGTCGCTACGGTCTTGCAAACGTCGTTCCGCGCCGTGATCCCTTGGACGGGCGAGGGGCGGGATCGTTGCTGCGCCTCGTGATCTCGGCCCGCGGGGCGCTCAGAGGTCGGGGCGCGAACCTGCCTGCGCAGGATCTTCGTTCCGATGCAGGTCCCAGTTCCAACGGCCCCTGCAGTGCATGTAAGGTGGCCCCGTGCGTGCACGGCAAGGATGGGCAGGGCTTTTCGCGTTCGCGATGGGCTTTTCCCTCGCGGGCGCTTCATCGGCCCAGGAAAACAAGGCCCGTCTCGACGAGGGCATCCGCATCGACCAGCTCCAGCCGGCCTCGCCGGAGAGCCCCTTCCTTCGTGCGCTCGGACCTCACGAGAAGGGCCCGAACACCATCGAGTTCGCGTTCGGCCTGTCGTTCGACTACGGCATGGGGCTGCTCAAGGCCGTCACCGTCGATGGGCAAGGCGGCGAGAACGTCGCGGCGACGCCCGTCAAAAACGCGCTGCTCGCGCACGTCGGCGGCTCGATCACGCCGCTGCCCTGGCTCACCGTCGACCTCGCGCTCCCCGTCGCGCTCTTCATCAACGGCGACGAGCCGTTCGACAAGTACGGCGTCCTCATCCGTCAGTCCGAGACGTTCGGCGTCGGAGATCTCCGTGCAGGTCTCCATTTCCGTCCGGTCGACACGAAGGCCTTCACGTTCGTCGCGGGCGCACGGTTCTGGGCGCCTGTCGGGTCAACGGCGTCGTTCCTCTCGGACAAGAGGCTTCGCGCCGAGGTGGATCTCGGCATTGCGAGCGAGAAGGACCGGCTGCGGTGGGGTTGCACGGCGTTCGTGTCGCCCCTGTTCTTCATCGATGTCGCCGGCTCCGACGGCGAGCGGATCGCGCTCGCGTGCGCCGCGCAGTTCCGCGCCGCGTCGTTTCTGTGGGTCGGGCTCGAGCCGAGCTTCGCGATGTTCAACCAGACCCACGCGTCCGTGGACGCGGGCAAGGATCCTCCGAGCTCGATCGATCTGCAGATCGAGCCGCTCGCATCGGTGCGCATGGCGTTCGGCGGGATGCAGATCGGTGTGAGCGGCGGGCCCGGGTTCGGCGGCGCCGCGGGCGCGCCGGGCTTCCGCGGGGTCCTGAGCCTCGCGTACGTCGGCGGGGGACGGCCCAAGCCGGTCGCGCCCAAGGGGCCGCCGGATGGCGACCTCGACAAGATCCCCGACGCCGAAGACGCCTGCCCTGCCGAGGCGGGGCCCGAGAACGCGGATCCGAAGAAGCGCGGCTGTCCGTCGAGCGACAAGGACGGCGACAACATCATCGACGAAGAGGACGCTTGCCCGCAGAGCCCGGGCGTCAAGCACGCGAGCGCCGAGGCGAACGGTTGTCCGGACGTCGACAACGATCAGCTCCCGGAGCCCGTGGACAAGTGCCCCGTGGAGCCGGGGCCGGCGCCCGAGGGCTGCCCGAAGTACGCGCGGCTCAAGGGAGAATCGTTCGAGATCAAACCGCCGATCAAGTTCAGCACGGGCGATCAGCTCACGCCCGAGGGGCAAGCGGCGCTCGAGGAGATCGCGGCGACGATGCGCGCGAACCCGAAGATCGAGCAGGTCAGCGTCTCGCTCGGCACGAAGGGCGTGAGCGCGGACCTCAGCGATCGGCGGGCGCAGGCGATCATCTTCGTGCTGCGGTCGGGTAGCCTCGACTCGAACCGCTACGAGCTCGTCCTGCGCGACGATCTGCGTGCGGGTACCGTTCAGGCGCGCATCATCAAGTAGGACCATGACCCGAGCGAAGGCAGCTCTGTCCCGCGGCGCGCTCGCGCTCGTCGCGGCGGCTGCCTTCTTCGGGCATGCGCGCGCGATCGGCGCGGGCTTCGTCTTCGATGATCGCGGCGCGATCCAGGAGAACCCGGTCGTGCAGGGCGACCTCGATCTCGGGGCGCTCTTCGGCTCGGATTTCTGGGGGCGTCCGCCGGGCGAGGGGCCGGGGACGTGGCGGCCGCTCGTCGTGCTCTCGTTCTGGCTGAACAAGCACATCACGGGCGGGTTTCACGAGACGAACCTCCTCTTGCACGCGGCGACGTCGGTGGTGCTCGCGCTCGCGCTTTCGCGGCACACGGGGCGGACGACGTTCGCCGTCGTCGCGGCGATGGTGTTCGGCGTGCTCGGCGTCAACACGGAGGCCGTGGTGGGGCTCGTGGGGCGCGCGGACGTGATGGCGGCAGGGCTAGGGTGGCTCGCGTGGTTCGTCGCGGGGCGCGCGGACGAGCCAGAGGAGCCTCGGAGCAGCCTGTGGGCGGCGCTCGCGTTTGCGGGGGCGCTCGCCTCCAAGGAGTCCGCGATCGTCTTTCCGCTGTTTCTTTTCCTGGCCGATCGGCTCCTCGCGCCGCCGGGGCGCGCGCCACGGATCCTTTCGGCGCGGTACGGTTCTCTCGTCGCCGCGGCGGTCCTCGTGATCGCGTTGCGCACCGTGGCCTTCGCGTCGCCGCTCGCCGCGGTTTCTCGCGAGCTCCAGGCAAACCCGCTGCTCGCCGAGGGATGGGGGCCGCGGATCTTTACCTCGCTGCGGCTGTTTGCCATGGCGCTCGGCAAGATCGTCCTGCCCGTGGGTTTGTCGGCGGACTACTCGTACGCCGCGATCCTGCCCGAGCACAGCCCGTTCGCGCTGCCTGTCCTCGTCGGGGCGCTCGTGCTCGTGGGACTCGTCGTGCTTTCGATCCGCCTGCGCCGGCGAGAGCCGCTCTTCGCGCTCGCGGCCGTGATGGTGCTCGTGCCGTGGATCGTCATGAGTCAGCTCCCCTTCGTGCTGCCGACGATCTTCGCCGAGCGGCTGCTTTATCTGCCGGCCGCGGGCTTCGCGCTCATGGTTGCGCGGATCGGCGAGTGGATGCTGGAGCGAACGCCGGGGGGGCTCGTTTTCCCCGCAGCATCCGCGGGGAAGGGGAAGAAGCGCGCGGCGCAGAAGCGGCCGAAGGTGGAGCCGGCGAACCTGCGCTCGTTCGTGCTCGTGCTCGGCCCCGTGATGCTCGCCAATCTGGCGCTCGCGTGGAGCCGCGCCGCGGACTGGGAGAACGATCGGACGCTGTTCGCGTCGGCGATGGAGGTCGTGCCGAGGTCGGCGCGGGCGCATCACAACTACGGCTCGGCGCTGCTCAACGAGGGCAAGTCCGCCGCGTCGATCGCGTCGTTCGAGCGTGCCGTCGAGATCCTCCCGACGTGGTCCGAGCCGCACGCGCAGCTCGGGGTGGCGATGCTCGACACGGGGCGCGTGCGCGAGGCGGAAGAGCACTTCCGCAAGGCCGTGGAGCTCGATCCGGACTCGACGAAGGCCGTCTTCAACCTCTCGGTTTTCCTCGCCCGGCAAGGCCGACTCGAAGAGGTGCGGGCGAACCTCGCGCCCTTCGTCGAGCGTCACCCGAACCGCGCCCGCGAGGCCGCGCTACTCCGTCAAATCGAGGCGGATCTGCGTTCCCCGCAGCGCCCCTGACGCTTCATTCGTCGTCGTCCCAGCTCCGACGCGCCGCCGCCGCGTCGCCCTCGGGCGGCGGTTTTTCTCCCGTCGGGTTCGAGCTTTTGCGCAGCCGCGCGAGCTCGTCTTCCGCCATCGAGAGCCGGCGATCCGCCTCGCGTAGCCGGCCGCTCACCACGCGCAGGACGCCCATCGCGATCTCGGCCGTGTCGTGCACTGCAGCGCTGAAATCCTCGCCCGACACGCGCAGGAGCTCCACGGGTTCGAGGCTCACCGCCGTCGCGGCGCGGGGCTCGCGATCGATGATCGACGTCTCGCCGAAGACTTCGTTCGCACCGAGCCGCACGACCTCCTTGCCCTCGACGCGCAGGCTCACCGAGCCCGAGATGATGAAGTAGAGCGCGGCGCCCGAATCGCCTTGCCGGAAGATCACCTCGCCGCGCGGCAGGCCGAGCACCTCCGAGGTCCGCGCAAGGCCCACGAGCTCATCGCCCGAGATCTTCGAGAGGATCGGGACACGCTGCAAAAAGAGGACTTTTTCGATCGTCGTGTACATGCCGTCTCCCGCGTCGATCCCGCTCCGCCCCGTCCTCGCAAAGTACGCAGCCCACCGCGCGACGACCCGATCCGGATCCGCCGAAAGGGCCCGGAGTTTTTCCTCCGCGCCCTCGGCACGCGTCTCGACCACCGCGATCGCCGCAGCCTCGCGCACGAGCGGATCGGGCGCGTCGAGCGCGACGAGCGCGTCCTTCGCGCACGCCTCGATCCGGTGCGCCGCGACCGCTTCGAGCACGAGCGCGGCGCGGTACGGGTCGTTCGACTGGAGCTCGGATCGCACGAAGGTCACGACGTCGTCCGTGCTCGGAGCCGCGCCGCCGCGCGGCAGGCCCTCGGCGAGCTCCAGGTAGCGCTCGAAGAGCGCGACGAGCCGCGCGCCGCGCCGGCGATCGAGCAGCGATTCGAGCACCTCGAAGGCGTTCGCCCGGAGCGAGCGATCCTTGCCGAAGACGTGCGTCCGCACGCCGGCCACGACCTCGCGCGGGTAGACGAGCTCGCAGAGGCGCAGGATGCGGATGAGGCCCTTGCGCAGGCGGCGCTCGACGTGCGCGTCGAGCAGCGGGCGCGCGAGGCGAGGGCGGACCAGGAGGTAGGCGTCACGCTCGCGCTCGTGCGTCTGGGCTTCGCGTTCGATGCGCTCGCGGATGGGCTCGAGCGGCGCAGGCGGCGCACCAAGCGCGAGGCGCAGCCGCGAGGCAGAGGCGAGCACCTTCTGCCTGACCCGGTCGTCCGGTTCGTCCACCCGATCGAGCAGCGCGGCGAGTGCGGCGCTCGTGCCGATCCGCGAGAAAAGTCGTGGGATCGCGAGGCGCACGGTCGCATCCGCACCCGGATCGGAGAGCGTCGCCACGAGCCGCGGGATCGCGCGATCGCCGAGCGCCACGATGGCATTCGACGCGGCCTTCCCGAGCGTGTGATCGGCGAGCGCTTCGCAGAGGAGCGGCAAGAGCTTCGGCGCGGCTACCGTCGCCGAGGCCGAGAGCGCAGCCTTTCTGACGGCCGGATCTGCGTCGGCGAGCAGCCGCGCGACCGCGCGTTCGAGCTGCGGTTGTCCCACCAAACCAAGCACCCGCGCGGCCGTCACGCGCTCGGCGGGATCCTCGCTGTCGAGCAGATCTCGCAGCCTCGGCGCGCCTTCCAGCATCCCGCCGAGCCCGCCGTGACGGAGCAGCGCCGCGATCGACGCGGCCCGCACGGCCTCGTCACCCCCTCGCGTCGCGAGCGCGCAAAGCTCCTCGTGTGCGTCTTCGCCGAGCGCGTTCGCCAGGAGCTCGACCGCGATGCCTCGGACCTCGGGATCGGTATCTTCGAGCCGTTCGCGGGCCAGCGTCGCGGCGTCGGGGTGCCCCACGGCGCGGGAGGTGCGGAGCGCCGCGGCCCGCACGCGCGACGAGACGTGCCGCGTGAGCGCGGGCAGCGCCTCGCGGACGCGCGCCGGATCGAGCTGCCGCAGCCGATCGAGGGCGAAGAGCACCTGCGGCGCATCGAGGCTCGACAGCGCCCCCGCGAGCGCGGCCACGGCCCTGCCGCCGCGCTGGGGCATCTCCGGCGTGAGCTTGCCGCGCAGGAGCGTCCCCTGCATCGCCTCCACGTAGCCGCGCCGCACCGTGAGCAGGAGCGGCAGGATCGTGAGGCCGATCGGCAGCGTCACGTAGCCGAGTTTCGCCGCGGCCGTGATGAGCGAAGCTCCCGGCTGTGCTTCGTTCGCCGAGGGGCTGAACGCGAGCAGCAGCGCCGCGCCGACGCCGCAGCCGAGAGGCTTCATGATCGCGGACGCGAGCGTTCGCACCCGATCCCGGAGCGCCGCGGGGAACGGGAAGAACAGGATCTGCAGCGTCACGTCGAAGATCGAGAACTGCAGCGCGTTGTCGCTCGCCTTGAGCACCGCCGCGAGCGGCATCGAGGGGAAGGCGAGGAGCAGCGTCGTGCTCGCGAGGAACGCGATGGGCATCGTGGCCGCGCCGCCGAGCACGCCCGCGCGATCGAGCATCCGCGGCGTGACCACGAGCTGGACGAAGAGCCCGACGATCCCGATGACGCCGTAAAACGTGCCCATGAACCGCGCGAGCGAATCGCGGTCCGGGTACGACGTGCGGGCGATCGCCTTGAACTGGTAATCGCCGACCGTGAGGATCGTGTAGACGACCAGGATCGTCACGGCGAGGGCGCCGACGTACCGCGAGTTGAAGAGCGGCGTCTGCTCTTGCTTTTGCGCGTTCGGCCGATCGTCGGCGCGGCTCCGCGAGGTCGTGCCGTGCCTTCGCGCGACGATGCGGCAGAGGAGGGCCACGCCGAGCAGGGCCGCGACGAGCACGAAGATGAGGTTTTCCGCGCCGATGATGGGCGCGATCGCGCCCGCGCCGAGGCCCGAGACCACCGTGCCCGCGATGTGCCCCGCGCCGATCAACCCGAAGATCCGCCGGGCGCTGCGCGCGTCGTAGAGGTCCTGCGCGATGCTCCAGGCGAGCATGCCGGTCAGGTTCGCGATGACGTCGGCCCAGATCGCGAAGATCAGGTACGCGGGCCCGATGTCCTCGCCGATGAGCACGCGGAGCAGGACGTAACTCGCGGCCGCGCCGAGCGCGAACACCGCGCCGAAACGCGCGCGCGGCAGCTTCCGGAGCCCGCGCTCGTAGCCGAAGGCCACGACGGCCGAGACCACGCCGTACGCCATCCACATCGGCGCGATCCACGTGACGGGAAAACGCGTCAAAAAGAGCGCGTCGCGCGCGGTGCGGCCGACGACGAGCAAGAGGGCGGACAGGAAGAGCAGCGTCGACAGGAGCACGACGCGCTCGACCTCGGCCCGGCTGAGGGCGATGCCGAGGAGCGACGACGCGGCGGCGTGGCGCGCTTTGTCCCGGTTCGTCGCGACGGTCCCCTGGCTCGGGCCTTCGTGCGGCAAGGACGGGGATGCGGTCGGGACGGGAGGTTCGGCCACGTGGCGTGAAAGGGTAGTATACCGTAACGAGACGGTCGCCTTGGTAGGCCATGGTGGGCGCCCGGCTCCCGATGTCGGGGCAGGCCCGAGCCCGGCTGTTCGTGTTCAGGACGACCGGGCGAGCGCGACTGTGGCAACTGGGGATACGTTTTTCGCGACGAACGCGCCGTGACGCGCCGTCAATAATGCCAGGGGAATTTCTTGTAATCGGGTTTGCGCTTTTCCAGGAACGCGTCGCGGCCCTCTTCGGCCTCCTCGGTGCCGTAGGCGAGCCGCGTCGCCTCGCCGGCGAAGAGCTGCTGGCCCACGAGGCCCTCGTCCGGGAGGTTGAAGCCGTATTTCAGCATTCGCATCGCGGTCGGGCTCTTGCCGTTGATGAGCGCGCCCCATTCGAGCGCCACCTTCTCCAGGTCCTCGTGCGGCACGGCGGCGTTCACCATCCCCATCGCCGCAGCCTGCTCCGCCGTGTAATCGAGGCCGAGGAAGAAGATCTCCCGCGCCTTCTTCTGCCCGACCTGACGCGCGAGCAGCGCCGATCCGTAGCCGCTGTCAAAGCTCGCCACGTCGGGATCCGTCTGCTTGAACCGCGCGTGCTCCCGGCTCGCGAGCGTCATGTCGCAGACGACGTGCAGGCTGTGCCCGCCGCCCACGGCCCAGCCCGGCACGACGGCGATCACGACCTTCGGCATGAAACGAATGAGACGCTGCACCTCCAGGATGTGCAGTCGGCCGAGGCGCGCCGCGTCCACCTCGCCGGCCTCGCTCCCCTCGTATTTGTACCCATCCTTGCCGCGAATTCGTTGATCGCCGCCCGAGCAGAAGGCCCAGCCGCCGTCCTTCGGCGAGGGGCCGTTGCCCGTGATGAGCACGCAGCCCACGTCCGACGTGATCCGCGCGTGCTCGAGCGCCGTGTAGAGCTCGTCCACCGTCTTCGGCCGAAACGCGTTGCGCACCTCGGGCCGGTGGAAAGCGATACGCACGGTGCCCTGGTCCACGGCGCGGTGGTAGGTGATGTCCGTGAACGAAAAACCCGGCACCTCGCGCCAGCGCGCGGGATCGAAGATCGCTGAGACGGTCATGGAATCGAGCCTCCTCGCGGCCGCGACCCTACACGTCCCCCGCGGCATCCGCCACAGGCCCTCGCGCGTGTTGTCAACTTGTCACGCGTGGCGCATCCGTCCGGCCAACTCGTCACGCGGAGGGCTCCGTCCGGATGGAATCGCCCGCGCGCAGCAGGATTTGCTCCGTGGCACGAGCTGTGCTCAAACACGCGGGATGGATACAGCTTCGTCGGGTCTTTTGGACGGGAGGCGGCGCATGTTTCGCTCGGCGTGGGCAGCGCTTTTGGTCGCGGCGGGGGGGCTCACGAGCGGCGCGGCGGAGGCGCAGACGGTGGCGCTCCAGTCGCAGCAGCCCGTCGTCCGGACGCCCCAATCGGACCATACGGCCACGCCCTGGGACATCAACCGCGAGGAGTGCCTGGACCCCGAGGACACCTTCACCTTCAACCTCACGTTCTCGGGGTTCACGAGCTCGTATTCGTTCGAGGTCTGGGGCACGACGACGGCAGGGATCGATTGCAAGGATCCGATGCAACGCACCGGCGCCGCGCCTCAATGCTTTCAGCTCAATCCATCGGAGCTCCCTCAAGCGAACCCCAAGGACAACATCGGGAAGGTCGTGCTGACGGCGCAGGAGATGGTGGCCGTCGATCAGGACCCCGACGTCCAGGCCTGCGCGGAGAACAGCATCACGGGGGCGGAGAAGGCGCTCGCGGTGCATTTCATGCTCTTCGGGAGCGGCTCGGTGGTCGCCAGCGCGACGTGGTCGAAGACGAAACTCGACCTCTGGGGGCCCGCTGCCCCGAAGAACGTGTCCCTGACGCAGGGGGACGGTGGCTTCGAGGTCGACTTCGATCCTCCGACGGACACCGATTTCGCGGGCGTCGCCGTGTATTGCGCCAAAGGAAACGCCCTCTTCCCGAGCGGTCAGACCATCAATGGCGGCGCGGGGGGGAGCGGGGGCGCGGGCGGGAGCGGGGGCGCGGGCGGCGCGGGGGGGAGCGGGGGCGCGGGCGGGAGCGAGAGCGCGACGTGCACGAGCCCCTTCGCCGCGGGGCAGCGGCCCGATCCCACGTGGACGCCTTGTGGCACCACCAGCAAGGTCTCCGATCTGGAGAACGGCGTCACCTACGCGGTCGCCGTGGCGGCCAAGGATACCCGTGGCAATGTTGGACCGCTGTCCGAGGTGCACTGCGTGGCGCCCATCCCGGTCGACGATTTCTTCGAGGTCTACAATCAGCTCGGCGGCAAGGGCGGTGGCCTCTGCTCCGCTTCGGCTTCGCCCAGCTCCCGGGCCGCGGGGCTCTTCGGCGGCGCGGTCGCCCTGTCCGCGGTCGCGTTCGGCTTGCGACGGCGCAGGAGACCGCAAAGAGGCGGACGCGGCGCCGGCAGCGAGGGGGCGTCGTGATGCGGACGAAGATTTTCGCTTCGGCGCTCGTCGCCCTCGCCGCGCTGCTCGCCGCCGAGGGCGCGGAGGCGCAAACGACGAGGCGGATCCGCGATTCGAACTGGCGACAGAGCGAGCGCGGGAGCGTGCAGCAGGGCAGCCCTCAGCGGTTCGCGCTCGAGCTCCGCTTTGGCCCTTATTATCCGGCCGTCGACGACGAGTTCGGCGGCGATGGCCCGTACAGCAAGTTCTTCGGCGACAAGGGCCGGTTCCATTTCGGCGCCGAGTTCGATTGGCAAGCGCTGCGCATTCCCTGGGTCGGCTCGCTCGGACCTGGCATCGGCCTGGGATACACCTCGGCGTCGGGCAAGGCCTTCCGCGAGGGGACGTACGACGCGCCCGACGGGGCGTATTATTATGACGATCGGCGCGTGGGCGAGACGTCGCTCACCATTCTCCCGATGCACCTCTCGGCCGTGCTCCGCTTCGACGAGCTCTTCCGCCGCACCGGGATTCCGATCATTCCTTATGGCAAGATCGGCTTCGGTGCGGGCCTCTGGTGGGTCGACGTCGGGGATGAAACGGCAGAGGTCGGGACCGGCGATGACGCCGTCAAGGGCCGCGGATTCAGTTATGGCGTGCACTGGGCGCTCGGCGGCATGCTCGCGCTCGACTGGCTCGGCCGCCGCTCGATGGCCGCGCTCGATCAGGAGTCGGGCATCAACCACGTGCACCTTTTCGGCGAGTGGACGAACCAGAACCTCGGCCTCGGCGCGAATCAAATGAAGGTCGGCACCTCGACCTGGACCGTGGGCCTCACGCTCGAGATGTGAACACGCGTCAGGGGGTTTCGAGGGCCCCGGGCGTATACACGAACGGCTTTCCGTTCGCGGGATCGACGAGCCCCTCGGTGTACGCCTTGATCTTGGCGTCGCCGAGGAGCTCGGACCAGTGGCGGATCCGCGCTCGGGCGCGGTCGATCTCGGGTGTTTGGATGCTCCACGCCCTCGCCCGGAGCAACGCGTCGGCGTAATGGCGGACCAGGGCGGCCTCGGTCGCCTGGAGCCAGTTTTCCCGCGCGGACTGGAACATCTCCTCGCGCCTCCGGCGGAGCTCCTGCGACATGGAAGCGAGGTTCGGATCGCCGCTCGTCGCGGCCTTGTCGAGCAACTCTTCTTCTTTGTCGGTGTAGAGTTTTACGCGGGGCGGCTCGGCGCCCGCGAGGCGCTGACGCAGGACGTCGTAAAGGGCGGCTTGCTGGATGCGCGCGCGGATCGAAACGACGCGGGGCTCGGGGCGCACGGCGAGCCAATCGAATTCGCTGCTGAGGCTGTGGACCACGGCGAAATCGTCGTCGTACGCCTTCTTGACCTCCATGATGTTGCCCGCGTAGGGCTCGATCGCCCGATCGATATCGAGCCGCCGGGGGATTCTCTTCACGATCGCGGCGTACACGCACGCGGGCTCGTTCTCGTCCTCGGCCTTGCCGGGCGGGCAGGCGGCGTCGGGAGCTTCGGCTGCAGGCGTGGTCTCGGGGGCGGGATCGGCGGGGGTGTTCGTGGTCGCCGCCGGCGCCGCCACGCGTGGCTCGGAGGGCGTGGGTGTGGCGCAGGCCGTGGCGGCGGTCGTGAGTGCGGCGAGGAGGAAGGAGCGTCGCACGATGAGCCGAGTATACAGCTTGACGCCGCGTGCGTGCTGGGCGAATGCAATTTCGTGGGCAGCGATCTCTACGATGTGAGCATTCGATCCTACCGGGAGTGGACGCGCGACGAGGCCGAGCGGCGCGCCCTCGCGCTCGGGCCGAATATCGAGACGGCGGTGCGCTTCTTCGACGAGGAAGGTCCCTTCGTCGAGGCGCGATTCCACGTGAAGAGCATTCACCCTGATGCGCCGATCGCGTGGGATCACGGCTTCGTGGTCCGGCTCTTCGACGAGGCCGTGCTGGAATGCGAGGCGCCTGCGGGCGAGACGTTCGGCTACGAATGCACGCCCCTCGCCCGCGAGATCCAGACCCTTTGGAAGATGAAGTTCGAGTTCGACAAAAAGAAGAAGCTCCCCGTCCTCGTCGCGGACGTCCTCGTGAAGCAGCGCGGCTCCGGGCGCAATCGCAATCCGATGGGGGACACGGCGGAGTTCGTCGCTTTCTTGCCGAAGCGGCTCGCGCCGAACATCTCGAAGCTAGGACATTTCGCGTCGCGTGCTTGGTCCGGGCCCACGTGGAGGCAATGTGAAGACGAACCGAGGACGAAACGGCCGCGGTTCGCGCATGTGTTTCCTGTTCGCCGCTCGTTCGTCCTGGGAACGTCGCTGGAATCCGCGATAGGCATCGTGCCCCGCGCCGAGGGAGGCGTGTATGTGCTGACCCCGCTGCTCCTCGCCGCGGTTTCGCGGAACGGCGAGGTCACGCCCGTGTTCGAGGTCGGAGCGGTGAGCGGGGGCGCCGTCGCGAAATCGATCGCCGTGGATAGCGCGGGGAACGTGTGGATCGGCACGGCCAAGGGATTGGTCCTGCGCGAGCGCTCGGGCGAGGTGACACGTTTCGGGGCGAAGCACGGGATCAAGAGCGCGGTGGGCGTGGCGATCGGGCCGGATGGACGGGTCTTCGCCGGAGGAAAGGACGGGCTTTTCGTCCGCACGGAGGCGGGAGGGTCGTGGTCGCTCGTCCATCCGGACCTCGAGGGCGAGGATATTCGAACCGTGCATGCCGGCGAGGACGGCACGATATGGGCGACGAGCCTCCGATACGTGTGGAGGGTTCGTCCGGATGGAACCCTCGACAAGATGGGCAGCCGGCAGGGCATCGGTAGCATCAGGCATGTGATTCCGCTCCCGGACGGCTCTGCCTGGGTCATCCCCACCCTCGGGGCCGTCGTCCGCGTTGCCGCGACCGCCCCGAGCGCGACGCCTTGCCCGATCGCGCAAAACCTGGCCCCCGAGGGAGTTTGGGAGGGGGTCGTCAGGAAAAACGGCGCTTCGGTCCTCGTCACGGGAACGGCGCACGTCCTTCGCATCGAGGAGGACGCGGCGCCGCGTTGCTTCGTTTTCGAGAATACCTGCGAGGCGCTGCGCGAGGAGAACATATGGGTCCCCTACGTGTGTCTTTCCCACGAGGGGGACGTGTTCGTCGCGACGGCGATGGGGCTCTCGATCGCGCGGGCCGAGGATCTCGCCGCGGCAACACAAACGACGCCGCTCAATGCGGATCTGCCGCACTTCGCGCATATCGAACCGGTTCGGCTGCAGCCGGGGAGCGACGAGGCGTCGGGTGGGGACGTCGTCGATTTCCAGGGCAAGAACGTCGTGCTGACGGGCACGCTGGGGACGATGATGCGCGCGGAGGCGGAGAAGCTGCTCGTGGCGCACGGGGCGGTGCTGTCGGATTCGGTCGGGAAGAAGACCGATTACCTCATTGCAGGGGCCAAGGCCGGGAGCAAGCTGGCGAAGGCGGAGCAGCTTGGCGTGAAGGTGCTCGGGGAGGATGCGCTCGTCGCCTTGAAACAAGGGAAAGCGGCGCCGGCCGCGAAGGCCGAGGCAAAAGAAGCGAAGCCCGCGAAGGCGCCGCCGCGCAAGGAAGCGGCCGATCTTGCGCGGTTGTTCCCGCTTTCCGATCAGCCCGGCGCGCCCGCGGGAAACCTCGAGCGTGGCCTCATGCGGAGCCTCGCGGAGTCGAGCGTGCCGATGACGCCAGCGCAATGGAAGAAGCTCGTCGCCAAACACAAGAAGTTCCTGGATGCCGGCGGCGCGGGCGGAGTGTTCCATTCGCTGGAGGCGAGTGGCCTGGTCATGGCCGTGTATGCCGGCGGGTCGGGAGGGAAGCGGGACGATCAGGCGAGCTTGCAACGCCATCGGCTCCCGCCCGATTTCGACGCGAAAAAAGCGCGCCTGCCCTGGGCGAGCGGCTGCAGCATGATCGCGGAGAAGGTGGATTTCTCCGGCGCTGATCTCTCGCACGGCAATTACACCGACTCGTTCATGGCCGGCGCGCGTTTCGACGGCGCGAAGCTCGCCGGCTCGGATTTCTCGCGCACGGACTTCACGGGCGCGAGCTTCCGTGACGCGGATCTCTCGGGCGCCGATTTCGAGCACTGCGATCTGCGCGGCGCGGATTTCACGGGCGCAAAGCTCGCCGGCGCGCGGTTCCCGGGCGCGAAGCTCGACGGCGTCATCGTCTGATTCAGGGCTCGACGAAGAATTTCGGCGCTTCGATCCGCTCGCCTTTGCAACGCGGGCAGCGGCTCGGGCGGCCGAAGGCGCGGCGATCCTCGAAGACGTATCCACAGCCGAGGCAGGTCGCGGGGCTCACGCCGAGGGCGCTGCCTTGCCCGGCGAGCGAGCGGGCGACGTGTTCGAGGTGGGCGAGTACGTCCTTCTCGCGGAGCCCGAGCGAGATGGCGAGCGCGCGCGCCGTGGATCGACCGGACCGCAATGCTTCGAGCAGCGCCTGCCGCGTGGTCTCGGCGCGCTCCTTGGGTACGGGCGGCTCCTTTTCCTTCATACGACGACAATTCTACAGGAAGAGCGCACGGAAAGCACGGTCCTCCGTGGGGCGGGCGGCGAGGAAATGCCGGGACGCCCTGATTTCCTGATAGAGTAGGGCTGATGAAGCGCTCGCTCTTCCTCCTCGTCCGGGCCGCGATCGTCGTGGGCCTCGGGCTCGGTTCGGTCGCATGTTCCTCGAACGCCGAGGAGCCGCTTGATTGTCCGACGATCTCGCCGCCCGCAGGCGCACCGAAGCTGCTCGGGGCCGATTGTGATCCGCTGGTCCCGACGCAATGCGGCTATCCGTTCCCCTCGAACGTGTGGCTCGAGGACGATACGAGCAGGCCGACGGGGAAACGCGTGGCGTTCGGCGCGACGACACTCCCGGTCGCGGCGGGCCACGGGCCGCTGGATCCGGAATGGTGGGCGCCGAGTGATGGGTTTTCCCCGGGGCAGCCGGCGTTGACGCACCTGCCGGGTGCGACGATCACGGGATTGCCGACGCAGGATTCGATCGAGCTCTCGCTGTCGGACACGTCGCCAACCGTGATTCTGGATGCGGAGACGGGCGAGCGGGTGCCTCATTTCTCGGAGCTCGATCAAAGCCTCGTGACGGAGGCGGACGAGGAGCGTGCGCTGCTCGTGCGGCCGGTCGTGCGTCTCGCGGACGCGCGGCGGTACATCGTGGCGATCCGGAACGTGGTGGACGCGGGCGGCAAAACCATTGCGCCGTCCCCGGCGTTTCAGGCGCTCCGGGACGGGACGGGGTCGTGTGAGCCTTCGGTCGAGAGGCGGCGCGAGCTTTACGGCGATATCTTCGCGCGGCTGGAGAAAGCGGGGATCCCGCGGAAGGATCTTCAGATTGCGTGGGATTTCACCACGGCGAGCCGCGAAAACAACACGGCGGGGCTCGTGGCGATGCGGGACGACGCGCTCATGAAGGTGGGCGCGGAGGGGCCGGAGTACACGCTGACGAGCACGGAGGAGTTCACGGAGGAGGAAAACCCGCGGATCTGGAGGCGGCTCGTCGGGATGATGAAGGTGCCGCTGTACCTGGACGCGCCGGGGCCGGGGGCGTCGCTCGTGCGGGGGGACGATGGTTTGCCGAAGCAGAACGGCTTCGCCGAATACGAGTTCGTGGTGCACGTGCCGCACGCGGCGAAGCAGGGGCAGAAGCTCGCGCTCATCCAGAATGGCCACGGGCTGCTCGGCTCGAAGTTCGAGGGGGGCGACGGATACCTCGGGGAGCTCGCGAATCGGCACGGATACGTGGCCTTCTCGGTGGATCTCGTGGGCATGGCCAGCGAGGACGTCCCGAGCATCACGGACGCGCTGGTGACGGACGCGGGGGCGTTCCGGAAGAGCGTGGACCGGCAGCACCAGGGCATTCTGAACAGCCTTTTGGCGATGCGAATGATGTCGGGCCGCTTCGTGAACGAGCCGCTCTTGCAGGTGAACGGCGAGAGCGTGATCGACCCGGCGCAGCGATTTTACCGCGGCGATAGCCAGGGCGGGATCTTCGGGACGACGTACATGGCGCTCTCGACGGACGTGATGCGTGGGCTCGTGAGCGTGCCGGGCATGCCCTACACGATGCTGCTGGATCGGAGCACCGATTTCGCGCCGTTTTTCCTGTTCCTGAAGGGCGCTTACGGGACGGGCCGGAACATTCAGCTCGTGGAAGGGCTGATGCAGATGTTGTGGGATCGAACGGAGCCGAATGGATACGCGCCGTACATCCGGGAGAACATGCTGCCGGGGACGCCGGCGCATGATCTTTTGATTCACGTGGCGATCGGGGACTACCAGGTGTCGCCGCTCGGAGCGCACATCCTGGCGCGGACGGTGGGCGCGAAGAACCTGGCCCCGGTGAATCGAACGATCTGGGGTGTGGACGAGGCGCCGGCGCCGCTGTCAGGGGCGGCGATCGTGGAGTACGATTTCGGTTTGCCAGAGGCGCCGAAGACGAATACGCCGCCGAAGGGGGAGGATGATCCGCACGGGAAGGTGAGGGCGCTCGATGCGGCTTATTCGCAGAGCGATGCGTTTTTCCGGACGGGGGTGATCAAGCCGTTCTGCGAGGGGGCGTGTAATCCGGAGTGATCAGGGGGCGCAGAGGCCGCTCTCGCATTTCTTGTTGTAACACTCGATGAGCTGGGTACACGGGTCGCCCGGCCCCTTGACGCAGGTTTTCTGACCATCGCCATCCGGATCTGCACATTGATTGCTTGCGCAGTTGCCGTTGACGGAGCACGGAAGGCCCAGCATGCTCTCGCAGCCTCCGCCTCCGTTGCACGCAAGGTTGTCGGCGTGCAGGCAAGATTCCCCGTTGCCGAAGGAGGGATCCTCTTCGTATTTAGGTGTCCATTCACAAAGGCCAAGCGTTCCGGGCCGATTGCAGCTTTTACAAGGGGCGTCGCACGCATTCGAGCAGCAGACCCCCTCCGCGCAGTAGCCGGTTAGGCAGTCGCTTGGACCGGCGCAGTATTGGCCCTGCGCACACCTGGGACAAAAGTTACCGCCGCAGTCGACATCCGTTTCGTCGCCATTCTTCTTGCCGTCGCTGCAGCGAAAGCAGCTCTTTGTATCGGGATCGCAGAAGCTGCCGCTCGGACCGCAATCGGCATGCGTCAGGCACTGGACGCATGCCCCTTCCGCGTCGCAGAGCTTACCGCTGTTCATGGTGCAAGGAGTGCCCTGCGCCTCGACGACAGAGACTTCCCCGCCCTTCCCATCACATTGCGCCTGCTTACAGTCCCCTTCGGGCTGAGGGGTTACCGATGTTCCTGCCGCAGCGAGGGTGCGCGTGCATATCCTTGCGGCACACGTCCACTTCTCGCATGCCGTGGAGGTTCCACAGTCGTCGACGCTGATGCAACCTACACACTGGCCGTCGCCGTCGCAGACGCCAAGGGGACACACTGCGTGCCCTGCAGAGGGGCGCTGCGTGCAGACGTTCGCCTCACAGGTCCAGAAGAAGCAAAGCGGTGATTCACCGCAGTCGGAAGGCACGACGCAGGCCCGGCAGTTTGCGTCCTCGCATACCTTCTCGTACTCGTCGATGCCAAGGGCGAGGCCGCATCCGACGATCATGCCGGCGAGAAGAATGGCCAGCGGGATCCGGATGGAGCGCATCGGGGCACCCTTCAGGGCAAGGGCTCACGCTCTCAAGGAGCGCATACGCCGTTCGTGCATGTATTATTGAAGCATTCACCAGGCTGATTGCACGAATCGCCGGGGGCCTTCACGCAGGTCTTTTGGCCGTTACCGTCAGGATCGGCGCAGCGGAGACTTGCGCAATCACCGTTACCGGTGCAGCTGGTATTGAGTGCCTGCAAGCAACTCGCCGCTGCGCTGCAAGCCAGACCATCAGCGTTCAAACAGGACATCCCGTTCCCGTAGGAGGGGTCCTCGCCATATTTGTCGATGGGGTTGCACTCGCCAATAAAGTCAGGCAGATCACACGCAAGACAGGGACCACTGCAAGGAGAACTGCAGCATACCCCATCTGCACAATTGGCAGTCGTGCAGTCTCCTGCGATATTGCAAGTTTTGCCCTGCGTGCATTTGGCGCATCGATCGCCCCCGCAATCGATATCACCCTCGTCCCCGTTCTTGATCCCATCCATGCAACTGAAGCATGTATTGGACTTCGTATCGCAATAGACCCCGGCGACCCCACAATCCGCATCCGTATTACACTCGACGCAATTCCCCTCGCCGTCGCAGCTCTTCCCACCCCCCACGCTGCAAGGCGTCCCCTGCGCGGCAGGCATGCTCATCGGCGTCCCGCCCACGCACGACGAAAGCTGACACTGCGTCGACGGCACGTCGCTATCGTCGTTCGCCGTCGTCTCCTCGCCGTTCCCGTCGCACTGGATCTGCTTGCAATCCCCCGGGACCTGAGCGGGTACCGGCGTGCCGGACGGCGCGAAGGTCAGGGTGCAGACGCCGCTGTTGCACGCGAACGGCGCGCAGTCCGACGGTTCCCCGCATTGCTCCGGGCTCGTGCAGCCGGTGCATTGGCCGTTCGCGTTGCATTTCAGCGCGTTGTTCACGCCGCACGGCAGACCCGCCACCTTCACATGCGCGTTTGGCTGGCCTTCGCAGCCCTCCACCGTGCACGGGTCGCCGTCGTCCGCCGCGAGCTTGCATTCGCCCTTCAGCGCCGTGCTCTCGCCGTTGCGTTCGATGTCCTCCGCCTCGTTCGAGCAGCCAGGGCCCTGCAAAAGGCCGATCATCGCCATCGGCAAGAGCAAGATCCACGTCGCGCGATTCGTTCGCCGCATGTCCCGGTTCTCCAGTCCCTCAGAACGAGCCGACCACCATGCCGCCCGTCTGGCCCGCGCCAAAAACCGGGACGACGTTCACGCCCATGAGCTTCCGGCCGAACGGCGTGCGCGGCAGCAAAAACAAGCCCAGCGTGCCGATCGCCGCCACGCCGCCAATGATGTACCCCGCCATCGCCCCGTTCGCCGCCGCGTCCTGCGACGACAACGTGTCCTTGAGCTTCGCGCACGCCCCCGCGTTCGGCGCAAACCCGCCCGCGCCGCACAGACCCGAGGTCGTCGGCGTCGTTCGCCGCAGGACATCGAGCTGCTGATCCGCCTCGTCGCTCTTGCCGTTCGCCATCACCGTCAGGCCCACGCCGAGCCCGAGCCCGAGCACCGTGAGCCCTGCGCCGCCGATCATCCCGTACGTGCGCCACTTCGGCGAGGGCAACGGCGGCGGCTTCGGCTCCTCCTTGGGCTTCTCCGGCTCCGCCTTCTCGGGCTCCGTGGGCAGCGGCGCCAGCGCGAACTCCATCTCGCTCTCGGTCGCCGGCGCCACCGCGAGCAGTTCCTTGCCCGGGTCGAAGCCGAACTTCTTCACCTCGATCTCGTGGCTGCCCGGATCGACGAAGATCGGCGCCGCGAGCGGCGTGCGGCCCGCGGCGCGCCCGTCGACGACCACGTCCGCGCCCTCGACGTTCACCTTGATGTAGAGCGTCCCGAGCTTGAGCTTCGCCTCGTCGAGCAGCTTCTGCGCCGCCTGCTTCTCGATCGCCGTCGCCGACTTCGCCTCGCGCACGTAGAGCTCGAGGTGCTCGGCCGCGTCACGCGGCTTGCCCGTCTGCAGCTCCGACTGGCCGAGGATCAGGCCGTAGGCCGGATCGGGCTTCAGCTTGAACGCGGCGAGCGCCGCGTCCCGCGCCTTGTCCCACTGGAAGGCCTTGTGCGCCTTCTTCGCGTCCTCGAACAGGCGCGTCGACTCCTTGTCGGCGTCCGCCGGCGACGGAGCCGGCGTCGGCGTCGGCGTCGCGGGCGCCGCGGCGCCTTTGTCTGGCGTCGCCGGCTTGCCCGGAGCGCCCTGCGCCCACGCGGCCGGCGTGCTGGTCCAGACGCCCGTCACGAGCAGGCCAGCTGCCCACCATCGCCCTCGTCGCATCGTCATCGCCCCTCGGCTCCTTGCTTCCGGCGCGCATTGGACCAAACAAGAGGCCTTTCCCTCAAGCGTAAAGTTTCGATCCGGACGCGGTCCGCGCCGCCCCGAGGGGGCCAGGCCCGCGCCCCGCGCGGAGGCCGAAGCCGGTATCGCCCCGGCGCGAAAAGTCGAGGCGCTCGGAAGGCGAGCCAACATCGTTGGTGCACCAATGAAAATGACCCCCGTGCAGCGAGAGACGTTGACCGACGGGACGGTGCGCTTGCGCGGCAGTTCCTGCGCGTATCTGTTCACGCGCCCGAGGCCGAGGGCCACGCTCGTCACCATCACCGGCCGCGACGTCGACGAGCTCGGGGACGCACCGACGGCCGAGGTTGACGCCGAGATCCAGCGCTTCGGCGCGCCCCTCCTGCTCTTCGTGGACCCGAGCGCGGCCACGAGCGTCGCGAACGCCGTGGCCGACCGCTGGACGAGCTGGTTCGCACGCCGCCGCTCGGTCCTCGAGCGCGTCGACATCCTTGTGAGCTCCCGCTACCTGGAGCTCACGGTCGCCTGGAGCCGCCATTACTCCGGCGCCGGGGACCTGATCCGCATCCACAACGACCCGGCGCGTTTCGACGTCCTGCTCGCGTCCGCGGCCCCCGGCGCCCAGCGCCCTGCTCCTTCGCGTTTCACGGAGCCGGCGGCGCCGATCCAGCGCACCCGCGCCGCGGACGGCGCCCTCGCGCTTTCGAGCCTGGGCCTCACGTTCGGCCTTTCGAGCCCCGGGGACGGCGCCCTCTACACGACGATCCGCGGCGTCGATCGAGGTCAGCTCGGCGGCATGCCCTTCGACGAGATCTTCGCGCGGATGCCTGCGTCCGGCGCGCCGATCACGCTCTTCGTCGACACGCGTGGCGCCTCCGCGCCGGCCGAGATCGTACGCGACAGCTGGAGCGCATGGTTTTCCGCGGCCCGCGCGCGGCTCCGGCGCGTCTTCGTGCTCGTCGACTCGGGCGCCGTGCGGTTCAACGTGGCCATGGCGAAACACGGCTCGAACACGGACGCACTCGTCGCCATCCATACCGATCCCGGGGATTTTGCGCGCGCGGCGCAGAGCCTTTTGCCCGGTTTCGTTCTTCCGCCGGTCTGACGTGAAACTAGCTCCCTCGGCAGGACCGTGTTCCAATCGTGGGATGCGCCGCTCGCTCCCGCTCGCGCTTGCCGGGCTTTTGATCGGCTCGTTCGCCTCGGCCGAGGAGTCGACCTCGAAGACGCCGCCCCCCGCAGGCGCGTCCGCGCCCGCCGCGCCCAGGGCGCCCGTGAAGAAGGCCCGGAAGGCGAAGAAGGCGAAGAAGCGTGATCCGAAGGCGCCCGTCGCGAGCTCGCCGAGCTTTCAAATTCTCGCGAGCGGCGTGAGCCGCGTGTGGATCGAGGTCAGCGAGAAGGTCGACGTGACCGAGCACAAGGCCGAAGGGCGGATCGCGTACCGCTTGAAGGGCGTCGTGGTGCCCACGCGGACGAACCGCCTGCCGCTCGAGACGATGTTTTTCCAGACGCCCGTCGGTCGCGTGCTGCTCGTCGAGCTCGACGACGGCGACGTGGATCTCGTGGTCGAGCTGAAGCAGCCGAGCACGCCGAGTTACAAGCTCGTCGAGACGGAAGGCGGCGTGACGCTGCAGGTCGATTTCCCGGCGTCCGCTACGTCGAAGCAAGCTCCCGCCGAAGGGGCGACGCGCTGAACCGACGCGTGGTCGCCGCGGCGCTCGGGTTCGCCGCATGGATTTCGGGGACGCCTTCGCGCGGGCAGGACAAACCCGGCGTGCAGCGCGAGGTGCAGTTCCGCGCCGACGAGGCGCGCGCGGATCCCGAGCGTGGCGAGGTCGAGCTCGAAGGCGGCGTGGTCGTGACGTACGACCGCTTCCGGCTCACGAGCCGCAAGCTCGCGATCACGCTCGGCCCGAGCGCGGTCGAGATGCGCGGGACGGCGAAGATCTTGCACTGCCCTTGCAAGGATCCGCCCGTTTCGCTGGAGATCTCGGGGGCGCGGGCGACGGGGCAGGGGGACCTCGAGCTCCGATGGCCGCGGCTCTACTTCGGGCCCATCCCGGTGTTCATTCTGCCGTGGCTCCTCGTGCGGCCCGCGGATCGCGTGGGGCTCTTGCCGCCGCGGTTCGCGATGCGCGGCGACGACGGCGCGCTCCTCGGCGCAGGCGCACGGTTTCCCTGGCGCGGCGCGGACGGGAAGTTGCGCGCGGTCGAGCTCTACGCGTCGGGATACGTGCAGGGAGGCGTGGAGCTCGGCGCGCGGATCGAGGGGCCCACGATGACGGGGCGGTTCACGTGGGATCGGCTCCGGCAGGATCGGTTCGTCGCGGATACACACGGGTTCGTCCGGACGGACGCGCGGCCGGACGTGCGGATCGCCTGGGATCTGGATGCAATCCGGGGTGCGCGGGGGCTCGTGGCGACGCCCTCGCTCACGGCGGCGGCGCAGCCGTTCGACGTGGGCGCGGCCAGCGTGACGATGCAAGTCTCACCGGGTCGAGGCGTGGGCGCGATCCTCGGGACCGGGCTCACGGCGAGGGCGCGGCGTGGGGAAGGGCCGATCGTTTGGGGTCCAACGGCGTTCGCCGGGGCCTCGGGCGCAGTGGGGCGACGCGGGAGCTGGGAGGCGAACACGGCGCTGGCGATGCTTTCAGGGCAAACGAATGCGCCGTATGCGCGCGCCGAGGCGGGGATCGAGGTCGCGCCGCGGCTCGGGCCGCTCTTCACGCGGGCGCGGCTCGGGACGCGGGCGCGGCTCGCGGGGCCCGAGGGCGCGCCGATGGCCTGGGACGCCGTGGCCGAGGCGCGGGGCGAGGCGTCCGTCACCCTGGAACGGTCGTTCGGCGAAGCGAAGGACGCGGCCCCGCTCGTGCACCGCATCACGCCGCGGCTCGAAGCGCGTGGCGCGGTCGCGCAGGGCGCGGGAACGTTTTTCCAGGCGATACGGCCGGATCTCGGGCCCGTGCTCGGGCTCGCGGCGCTCTCCGTGTCGAGCTCGATCGGGAGCGCATTCGGCAGCTCGCTCGAGGCCGAGGTCAAGGGCGGGTTCGTCGCGACGAACACGGGCACGAGCGCGGTCGGGTGGGCGAGCGCGGAGGGCACGTACGGGGCCGTGAGCGCGCGGGTCGAGGCGATCGCGAGCAAGGGGAGCGTGGAGCTCCCGGACGAAGCGGGGGATGGAATTTCTGCGCTCGCGGAGCTACGCGTGGGCCTGGAGGACAAGACCACGGTCCTGCTCGACGTGTACGGGCGCGCGGCGGGAACGGGCGCGCTCGCGCGTTCGCTCGGCGGCGGGCTCCTGCTCGGCGACACGATCGGGATCGTGGCGGAGCGCGGGCTTCTTCTGGGCCTGGGTTATGCGAGGCCGCTCTTCGGCGGCGTCACCGGGAACATCCGCGCCGACGCCGACGTGTGGACGAGGGCCCTCGTGGGCATGGGCGGCGCGCTCGCGTATCGGCATCCGGACGGGTGCGTGGCAGTCGAGGTCGGCGGGAGCCGTCGCGCGGGGCGAAAAGGCACGGACATCTGGGTTTCGGTCGACCTCGTTCCCCCGCTGCCGACGCGGCCCGTGCCGCGTTGACTTGCACGCGGAGGATTCGAGCGCGACCATGGCAGCGACGTGCCGAGCGAGACGACGCAAGGGGCGACCAAGGCGCCGAAGGCGCACGTGATGGTGGTCGACGACGAGCCGGCGCTGCGTCGCAGCCTGGCGCGCGTGCTCCTCGCCGAGGGCTTCGACGTGATGACGGCCGAGGACGGCGCCGCCGCACTCACGCTGCTCTCGACGGCGCGCGCGGTCGACGTGGTGCTGCTCGACGTGATGATGCCCGGTCCGAGCGGCATGGAGGTGCTCGCGCGGATCAAGGAGCAGCACCCCGAGGTCGAGGTCGTCATGATGACGGCGTTCGGCGACATCGACACGGCCGTCGCGGCCGTGCGGCAAGGCGCCTACAACTTCCTGACGAAGCCGTTCGGCCCCACGGAGACCGTGGCGCTCGCGCTCATGCAGGCCGCGGAGCACAAGCGGCTCGTCGATCGAACGCGCGTGCTCGAGCAACGCCTCGTGGAGCACGAGCGGTTCGGCGAGCTGATCGGCCGCTCGTCGCGGATGCAGGAGGTCTACCGGATCGCGCTCGGCGCAGCGCCGACCACGTCGACGGTGCTGATCCTCGGGGAGAACGGGACGGGCAAGGAGCTCGTCGCGCGCGCGATCCACCAGCACAGCCTGCGGAGCGACAGGCCGCTCCGCGCGATCAACTGCGGCGCGATCCCCGAGACGCTCGTGGAGACCGAGCTCTTCGGCAGCGTGCGCGGCGCATTCACCGGCGCGCAGGATCGGCCGGGGCTCTTCGAGCTCGCCGACAAGGGGACCGTGTTCCTCGACGAGATCGGCGATCTGCCGCTGAGCGCGCAGGCGAAGCTGCTCCGCGCGCTCGCCGAGGGCGAGATCAAGCGCGTGGGCGCGACGCAGCCGAAGACGGTCGACGTGCGCGTGATCGCCGCGACGAACGTGGACCTGAAGGAGCGGATCGCGTCGGGGCGTTTCCGGGAGGACCTTTATTATCGGCTCGCCGTGATCCCCGTGCATTTGCCGCCGCTCCGGCAGCGAAAAGAGGACATCCCGCTGCTCGCGTACCACTTCTTGCACAAGTACGCGCGGCGGAGCGGGCGCGACATCAAGCGGATCGGTGTCGAGGCGCTCAGGCTCCTGCGCGAGCAGCCCTGGCCGGGGAACGTGCGGCAGCTCGAGAACGCGATCGAGCACGCGGTGGTGATGGCGCGCGGGGACTCGATCCTGCCGACGGATCTGCCGTTCGGGCGAGACGAGGCGCACGTGGAGGAGGACGGGGCGGCGGGGGATACGCGGGCGTTCTGGGGCGATACGCTGTCGGAGCTGCCGTTCACGCAGGCAAAGGAGAAGGCGGCGTTCGCGTTCGAGCGCGCCTACGTGGAGCGGCTGCTCAAGCGAACGGGCAACAACGTGAGCGAGGCGGCGCGGCAAGCGGGGATGGATCGCTCGAATTTCCGGCGACTCATGAAAAAGGTCCGCACGGCCTCGGACGACGGCGTGGGCGAGGATGACGACGTGTGATGTCCGCGAACACGGTTGCAGCGAGCGAGCCCCTGTGAAAAAGAGCGCGGACATGGCGCAGCGGTCGATCCGGCGATGGCTTCTCGGGGCGGCCCTTTCCCTGGGCGTCGCCGCCTTGCCGGCGCCCGCGGAGGCCAGAGAAAAGGTCGTCTACGACCTGCGGCAGATCCTGGAGATCGCCGAGCGAAACCATCCGAACGTGCTCGCGGCCCGGGCGCGTCTCGCGCAGGTGCGCGCGCAGCTCGACGAGGCCCACCGCGCGCCGTTCAGTCAATTCCGCATGAGCGGCGGCGTCGGTCTAGCGCCGACCGTGCTCGGCAACAACGTGTTCAGCCCGAACACGGACGTGTCGCTGACGAGCAGTCTCGGGCTCGCCTGGAGGGCCAGCGTCGACGGGGTCGTGCCGCTCTGGACCTTCGGCAAGATCACGAACCTGTGGGACGCAGCCGAGGCGAACGTCGAGGTGAACAAGGCAAACGTCGAGAAGGAGCGCGACGCCGTGCGCCTCGACGTGCGCCGCGCCTATTTCGGCCTGCAGCTCGCGCGCGACGGCGCGCTGCTCCTCAAGGACGTGCGCAGCGCGATCGACAAGGCCATCGGCAACGTGAAGAAGTCGATCGAGGAGGACGAGGGCGATCCGATCGAGCTCTTCAAGCTGCAGACGTACACGGCCGAGCTCGAAGTGCGCGAGGCCGAGTCCGCGCGATACATGACGGTGGCGCTCGCAGGTCTCCGGTTCTTCACGGGGATCGCAGATCTCGACATCCCCGACGCGCCGCTCAAGCCGCCGAAGCACAAGCTCGGGCACGTGTCGCGGTACCTGACGGCAGCGCGGCTGCATCGGCCGGAGCTCGCGATGGCGCGGGCCGGGGTGCAAGCGCGGCGCGCGCAGGTCGAGGTCGCGCGGGCGCAGCTCTTTCCCGATATCGGGCTCGGTCTCAACGCGGGCTATGCGCGGGCGCCCGAGGTGGCAAACCAGATCAACCCGTTCGGCGGGGATACAGCGAACTTCTTCTGGTACGGCGCAGCCGTCGTGTTCCAGTGGAAGCTCGATTTCCTGCCGCAATCGTCCCGCATCCAGTTCGCCGAGGCGCAACTCGAAGAAATGCGCGCGACGGAAAAATACGCGCTCGGCGGCGCAGGGGTCGAGGTGGAGACGGCCTACGCCGAGGTGATCGACTGGCAGAAGCGCGTGGACGCGTACGCGAAGGCCGTGTCGTACGCCCGGAAGTGGCTGGTCACGGTGCAGCAGGGGATCGACGTGGGAACACGCGAGGAGAAAGACGTCCTCGACCCGGCGAAAGCATTCGCGACGAACCGCTTCAGCCTGATGAACGCAACGATGGAGCTCGATCTCGCGATGAGCCGGCTCGCCAAAGCAACCGGCTGGGACGCGATCGCGCCCGACGGGCTCTGAGGCGCTTCGCTGGGGCGTTGCCCCAGGCCCCACCAGGGGCTGTCCGCCCCTGGACCTGGACCAGCGCAAGCGCTGGACCCGGGGTCGATGAACTGCGCGATGCGCAGTTCATCGAACAGGCCGAGTAAAGACCACGAACGACGCTGCCGACCAAGACAGCGTCATTTCGATTGGCAACGCTGTTCCTGGTCTTGCCACCGGCTCGTGGAAGAACCGCGCATCGCGCGGTTCTTCCAACCCGAGTCCAGGGCTTGCCCTGGTTCGGGTCGAGGGGCGAACAGCCCCCGCGGGGTCCGGGGCAGCGCCCCGGCGCGGCGACTCCAAGAACTTATCGGACCACGATCCAGAGCAGGATGAGCAGGAGCGCGACGAGGCCGCTCGCGCTGCCGACTGCGATGGCGAGTTGCGTGCGCGGCGGCGCGTTTTGCCAGAAGTTCGCGAGCGCTGCGAGGCCGCCGCCTGCGGGCGGGGGCGCATGCGTGGGCTGACCGGGACGCGCCATCCATGCGGGAGGCGCGCCGGGGCCCATCGGCAAGGGGCCCGTCGTGCCGGGGATGTTCACGGCCGGCAGGTTGTTCTGCGAGGTCATGAGCTGGCCCGGCATGGGCGGCGGGCGGAACATGCCCGGCGGCATCCCGGGCTGACCCATCATGCCGGGAGGCGGCGCCGCGTACACGCCGGATGCCGCCGACGGGGGCGCGCCGAACCCGCCCGGGTTTGGAGGGCCAAACTGGCCCGGCGGCGGCAGGTTCTGCAGCTCGGGGAACTGGCTCGTGTCGAGCGGCGTCGTCTTCGCGTACTTGTTGCCCGGACCGAACATGCCTTGCGCGGCTGCGAGGTCTTCCGGCTTGACCGGCGCCGTCGGCGGATCGTCGAGGTTTGCCGACGGAATCGCGTACTGGTGTTGCCCGCGGCTCGGCTCGAGCATGCGCGTCTTCTCGCTGTCGGGCACGCGCTCGGGCAGTTCGGGTTTGACGTAGAACGTCGTGGGGGTGTCGCGCCGCTCGGCGGGCGCGTCGTCGTCGTCGGGCGCGTGGCCTGGGCTCGACGGGAGCGCGGGCGTGAGCTCGTCGAGCGGCGGCAGCACGTGGCCTTCGGGGAGCGGGAACGCTTGCGTCGCCTCGCTGTTATGGATCGGACGAACCTCCGAGGGCGTCGGCGCGCCGCCGTGGAAAGGCCCTGCGTGCGAGGGCCGCGGTGGCTCGGGCGCGGCGGGTCGCTGGGGCTCGCTCATCCATGCGGAGAGGGAACGATCGCCGAAGGGCGCGAGATCGCGGCAGAGCTCGAGCACGCTGCCTTGTCGATCGTCGCGGTCGGGCGCGAGCGCGCGCATGATCGCCTTGCACACGGGCTGCGGCAGGTCGGGACGAAGGCGCGCGATGTCCGTCGGCGGGCCTGAGCAGAGCGCGAAGACGAGGTCGCCGATGGTGTCGGCGTCGTACGGCTTGCGGCCGGTCAAGCACTCGTAGAGCACGACGCCGAGCGAGTAGAGATCGCTGCGGCCATCGACGCCCGAAGGGTTCCGGAGCTGCTCCAGGCTCATGTAGTACGGCGTGCCGACCGTGGAGCCGGTGCGCGTGAGCGAGCCGCCGGGGACGGGCGCGTCGCTGGCGATCTTGACGATGCCGAAGTCGAGGAGCTTGACGTCGTAGACGCCGGGGCTCGGGCCCGGGCCGAGGTGAATGTTGTCGGGCTTGAGATCGCGGTGGACGATGCCGTGCGTATGTGCCTCGGCGAGGCACTCGCCGACCTGCAGCGCGACGTTCACCGTGAGCTCGAGCGGCAGCTGCCCTGCCTCGTGCAAGAGCTCGCGCAGGCTCTGGCCGGCGAGCAGCTCCATCACGAGGTACGGGCCCTCGGTCTGGCTCATGCCCATGTCGACGATCTTCACGGCGCGCGGGCTCTTCAAGAGGCTCGTCGCGCGCGCCTCTTGTTCGAGGCGCTGGTACGTCGTCGGATCGAGCAGGGACTTCAGGGCCAGGCGCTGGCCGGTGCGGACGTGCTCGACCTCGTGGACGAGGCCGTTGCCGCCGCCTCCGATGAGCCGGAGGACGCGGTAGCGACCATCGACGATGGTACCGGGACGGAAGGCGGGAACGTCGGCCTGTACATCTGCCGGAGCTTGCTCGGGGCGAATGGGGGCCATGGGGATAGCGGCTCGGACGCGAGTCTAGATCAGCTCGTCGCCGAGGGATACTTTCCAGGAGGGGGAGGAGCGACGCGGCGGCTTGGGTCCTTGAACACCCACGACCTTGGCACTACCGTGGCCGCTCACCATGGCGACGAGCGAGGCTCTGGCAGCCGCAACGAAAGTCGAGACGGCAGGCTCCCGCTCCCGCGGGGACGTTGTCTTCTACACGGTGCTCGCTCTCTGCGCCGCGGCGTTCCTGATCACGATCCACGTGATCTTCTTCAAGGCGCCCGTCGAGTCGACGATGGGCATCGTCCAGAAGATCTTCTACTTCCACGTGCCCATCGCGTACTCGATGTACGTCGGGGCCGCGGTGTGTTTCGTGGGTTCGGCGGGCTACCTCGCGCGCGGCACGCGCGGCTGGGACGCACTCGCGCGCGCAGGCGCGGAGTGCTCCGTGGCGATGGGCGTGCTCGTGCTCGTGACCGGGGCGCTCTGGGGCGCGAAGGCGTGGGGCGTGTACTGGACCTGGGATCCGCGGCTCACGACGGCGCTGCTCTCGGTGCTGATTTACGTGGCGTACGTGGTCCTCCGGGCGTTCGCGGGTGACGGGGACTCGGAGCGGAAGTTCGCGGCGGCGCTCGGGGTGCTTGGCGCGGCAAACCTGCCGATCATCCACTACTCGGTGCAGAAGTGGGGCGGCAACCACCCGAAGGTGATCTCGTCGGGCGGCGGCGGGCTCAAGCACCCGGACATGAAGCTCGCGCTCATGCTCGGGTTCTTGACGTTCACGCTGCTCGCGGTGGTGTTGATTTGGACCCGCGTGCGGATCGAGCTCGCGGCGGCGCGGCTGAGTGAGGCCGAGGAAGAAGCGCTCGAGCTCGGCGTGGGCGAGGAGTAGACGACGATGTCGGCGGATCAAGCAGCACAGCAAGCGCCCGGCGCGGCAGGGCAGGGGACGGCCGACGATCGCTCGACGACGTTCCGCGCGGTCGAGGGCGGCAACCAGATGCAGAGCGGCGAGAAGCTGCTCGTCGAGGCGTACGCGTTCATCTGGATCGTGGTCCTCGTGTTCGTCGCGTCGATGTTCCGGCGGCAGCGTCGGCTCGACCGGCGGGTCGAGACGCTGGAGGCGGCGCTCCAGAAGGCGCGTGCGAAGAGCGGGGGCGACTGACGTGCCGGACTTCGGTCAGATCACGCCCCAGCACGTGATCTACATCCCGAGCGTTCTTCTCCTCGGGCTCGTGGTCGGATACACCCTGGGCGCGCGCGCCGTGCGCGCAGAGCTCGAGAAGCGCAAGCGCAGGATGAAGGAGTAGGAGCCTGTGGTGGATTTCTCGCTGTCCGAAGAGCACAAGGGTCTCATCGAGACCGCCCGCCGCTTCACGAAGGAGCGGATCATCCCGATCGCGGCCGCGTGTGATCACGAGTCCCGCTTCCCGATGGAGGTGTTCCGCGAGGCGTGGGAGATCGGCCTCGTCAACCCGACGGTCCCGGCCGAGTACGGCGGGTCGGGCATGGGCGAGCTCGAGAACGCGATCATCACGGAGGAGCTCGCGTACGGGTGCACGGGCATCCAGACGAGCCTGCTCGCGAACGGCCTCGCGCTGACGCCGATCAAGCTCGGCGGGAGCGAGGAGCAGAAGAAGAAGTATCTCGGCCTGCTGACGAGCGAGCCGGTGATGGCGAGCTACGCGACGAGCGAGCCCGACGCAGGCAGCGACGTGGCCGGCATCAAGACGCGCTTCGCGCAGCACGGCGACGACTACGTGCTGAACGGGCAGAAGTGCTGGATCACGAACGCGAGTTACGCGCGGTTCTACGTGATCTTCGCGACGAGCAATCCCGACCTCCGGCACAAGGGCATCGCGGCGTTCATCGTCGATCGCGACACGCCGGGGCTCCGCGTGGGCAAGAAGGAGGACAAACTCGGGCAACGCGCGAGCGACACGGCGCAGATCTTCCTCGAGGACGTGGTCGTGCCGAAGGCGAACCTGCTCGCGCCCGAGGGCAAGGGCTTCAAGCTCGCGATGGAGACGTTCAACCAGACGCGTCCCGACATCGGCGCGGGCGCGACGGGCCTGATGCGTCGTTGCCTCGACGAGTGCGTGGCGTACGCGAAGGAGCGCAAGACCTTCGGGACGCCGATCGCGAACCACCAGCTCGTGCAGTGGATGATCGCGGAGATGGCCATCCGCGTGGAGGCGACGCGGCTCCTCTACCAGAAGGCCGCGTGGAACCTCGATCACGGCGTGCGCGATCCGATCGTCTCGAGCTTCGCCAAGGCCTACGGCGCGGACAGCGCGATGCAGACGGCCGTCGACGCCGTGCAGGTCTTCGGCGGCAATGGGTACGTGAAGGAGTACCCCGTCGAGAAGCTCATGCGCGACGCGAAGGTCCTGCAGATTTACGAGGGCACGAGCCAGATCCAACGGATCGTGATCGCGAAGCAGCTCTTCGGGGGCTAGCCCCCACATCCCCGCCTTTTCCTCCCGCCCCCTCTACACGCGCGCGCCGACCGTTGATATCAACGAAGGCTCGGAAATTTCCTTTCGCGGGAGGAATGGCTTCATGCGGACACGTCGCGCGCACCTCAATACCCCCAAGGCGTCCACGGGCGCCGGTAAGCTCCTCGGCACGGGCACCGTGCTCGCCTCGTTCGTCTGTGCAGGCGCCCTCGTGGCGCTCGTGTCGGCGTGCGGGGACGGGAGCAGCAACGGCTCGGGGGGCTCGGGCGGCCAGGGCGGCGCAGGCGCGACGGGCGGCCAGGGCGGCGACGGGCTCCAAGACTTCGTGACGAGCGCGTCGAGCAGCTCGTCGTCGAGCTCCTCTGGGGCCGGCGGGCAGGACGCCGGGCCGACGTGCGACCCGCCGAACCCCGCGGGCGGCACGTCCGTGTTCGCCGCCGCCTACGGGGATTCGCAGACCCAGAGCGGCGTGTCCGTCTCGACCGACAAGATGGGCAACATCCTCCTCGCCGGCGCCTTCCAGGGCGCGATGAACCTCGGCGGGACCATGCTCACGAGCGGCGGCAAGGAGGACGCGTTCATCGCGAAGTTCTCCCCGAACGGCCAGGTGCTCTGGGCGAAGCGCTTCGGCGACGCGCAGAACCAGAGCGCGACGGGCATCGGCGCCGACGCCGAGGGCAACGTCTACGTGACGGGCATCTTCATCGGCACCGTCAATTTCGGCGGCCAGAACCTCACGAGCGATACGAACTTCTTCCAGGACGTCTTCCTCGTGAAGTTCGCGCCCGACGGCACCCACCAGTGGAGCAAGAAGTTCGGCGATTCGAACATCCAGTACGCGCGCGCGCTCGCGGTCGACGGCATCGGCAACGTCGTCATCTCGGGCTACTTCCAGCAGCAGGTCGACTTCGGCGGCGGTGTCCTCACCGCGTCGGGATCGGCCTTCGACGTGTTCCTCGCCAAGTTCAACGCCACGGGGCA
This sequence comes from Polyangium jinanense, assembly GCF_028435365.1. The sequence continues at coordinate 58,374 of NZ_JAGTJJ010000050.1, forward strand.
ACACCTCTGGAGCCGGACGTACGGCAACGAGGCGGATCAGTCGGCGAAGAGCCTCGCCGTCGACGGCTCGGGCAACGTGTACGTCGCGGGCGAGGCGTCGGGCTCGATCGATTTCGGCACAGGGCCGCTCACGGCCGCGGGCAACCCGAGCGCGTTCGTCGCGAAGCTCGATTCGCAAGGCGCGCCGATCTGGGCGAAGATCAGCGCGGGCGCGGGCAAGGCTTCGGCGAACGCGGTCGCGGTGTCGCCCACGGGCGCGGTGGCCGTGGCCGGGCAGTTCCAGGGCACGTTCGATCTCGGCGGCAAGCCCATGACGAACCCCGACCTCGACGACGCGTTCGTCTCGGTGCTCACCGCGGGCGGCGCGCAGACGTACACGCTCAGGTTCGGCGACGAGACGTTCCAGCGCGCCGACGGCGTGGCGTTCGCGCCGAACGGGGACCTGCTTCTGGCGGGCGCGTTCACGGGTTCGATCGATCTTGGCGGCGGGGCCATTCCGAGCGCGGAAGGGTTCGACATGTTCCTCGGCCGCTTCGCCGCGAAGGACGGCTGCCTCGAGTGGGGCCGCGGCTACGGCGGGCCGCTCGTGCAGTCGCCGCAGTCGCTCGTCTTCGATCCGGCGTCCGGCAACGTGGTGCTCACGGGCAGCTTCGGCGGCACGGTCGACTTTGGCCTTGGCCCGGTGTCCGCGGCCGGTGACGACGCTTTCCTCTTCGCTGTCAAGCCCTGAAACGAGGGTTACACCCGCCCCGGGGCTGATTTCCGGGGTGCGTTCGTGTGACACGTCGCGGCAACGAAGCCGCCGCCAACCGTCCAACACGTGCGACGCGATGAGCCCTGGGCAGAGAGGGCAGGTTGCGGGCGCGCCGGGGGCTTCTCCGGGGCTTGTGGTGCGGCGAGCGCTCTGAGATCCTGATCGACAATGCACGCCTACGTCGAATCTTCGACGGGAAGGCGCGTGTGGAACGGGTGCACGTCGGTGCGCCTCTCGGAGCTACCCATGGCTTTGTTCCGGCAGCCCTCGAAAGGGATCCTTACCTCGTTTGCCGCGCTCACAGGGGTCGCCGCGGCCGCCGCGTTCACCGCGCCGGCCGACGCGCAGGAGGCGGCCGCGTGCCTCTCCCAAAACCCCGCGGACTGGCCCGCGCCCTCGCGGCCTTACTTCATGATCATCGCCGACACGTCGGGCTCGATGACGACGTGTACGACGCCGCCCTCGGCCACGACGGTCGAGTGCGACTCGTCCCTCGCTGGGTACAAACTGAACTCCTGCGGCATGATTCCGAGCCGGCTGAACGACGCCAAGTGCGCGCTCCGGCAAACCGTGCAGGCATTCGGCGGCGAGGTGAACTTCGGGCTCTCGACGTACGCCGGCGTCATGAAGAACTGCACGTTCGGCGCAGGCGGCGCTTGCGTGAGCGATTGCGGCGTGCCGAACGGGACCACGTGCAACCCGGACAACTACGGCTGCACCATCGACCCGCTCCCGGGTGGCGATAGCATGGGCCAGTTCGACAACTGCGGCAACCTGCCCGCATGCACCACCGGAAACGGGACCGGGCCCGCGTTGCCGAACCTGGCGGAGGGCTCGTGGCGCAACGGCGGCAACGTCGTCGTGCCCTTGCCGAAAGATCCCTGGTGGGGGCCGGCCGCGCCCGCCTCGAACGTGCCGGAGCTGCTCCAGTGGTTCGACGGCCTGTGCAACGACAACAAAGAGCTCTTCGCCGAGGGCGCCACGCCGATCGCGGGCTCGCTACGCACCGTCACCCAGTACCTGCGATCCGGCTGGAACGTGAGCTGGAGCGCGTCGAACTACTGCCAGACCGGCTTCGCCTTCGGTTCGAACCTCGGCACGCCGATCGACGCGATGGATCGGCTGTGCCGCAGCGTGAACGTCATCCTGGTGACCGACGGCGACGAGACGTGTGACACGCAGGCTGCCGCGGTGAGCGCCGCGCAGGATCTCTGGCAGAACGGCGTCACGCTCGGGACCGCCCCCAACCAGAAGACCTGGAAGGTCCCGGTCTACGTCGTCAACTTCGCGGGCGGCTCGACGTCGAATACGGACGCGATCGCGGCCGCCGGCGGCACCGTGGCGTCGTACTCGGCGAACGACGAGGTCTCGCTCGCCAAGGCACTCGCGCAGATCGTCGGCTCCGCGGCCAAACCCGAGGTCTGCAACAACGGCGACGACAACTGCAACGGCTGTACCGACGAAGGGTACAAGCACTACTGCAACAAGGGCGCACCGGCGAAGGTGTGCTGTAGCTGGTCGACGCCCGCGCAACGCGCGACGTGCCTCACCAACTACACCAACTCGATCACGGTCGCGGATCCGGACGGCAACGAGCAACTCCTGCCGTGTACGACCGACGCGCAGCAGGCCGCTCCCGCGACGTGGCTCTGCTACGACCCGAAGGAGATCTGCGACGAGGCCGACAACAACTGCGACGGCAATGGGCCGGGCAAGACGAACCTCGTCGACGAGGGCTTCAACAAGTGCGGCAACCCCGCGAAGTGCCCCTCGACCGAGACCTGTGACGGCCAGGACAACGACTGCGACGGCGTGACCGACGAGGGCGTTTGCCCGAACTGCGTGCCCTCGCCCGAGGTCTGCGACGGCTGCGACAACGACTGCGACGGCATCGCGGACGACAACATCGCCGCCGTGCCGTGTGGCCAGTCGACCCCGATGAACTGCCAGGGCACGCAGGCGTGCAAGCCCGCGCAGCCCGTGCCGCAGCCGGGCCAGTGCGTGGCGGGCGGCGGCCTCGCGGCTTGCCAGAACAACCCGATCGCCGAGACCTGCGACAACATCGACAACGACTGCGACGGCATCGTGGACGATTCGGTGCCGCCGACTGCGTGTGTGCCCGCAGGGACGCCAGGCGGCATCGTCTACGGCGGCACGAGCCAGTGCAAGCAGGGCCAGAAGCCGTGCGGCAGCAGCACGTGCACGGGCTTCGTCGGTCCGTCGGCCGAAGTTTGCGACGGCATCGACAACGACTGCGACGGCCAGGTGGACGAGCAAGCGGTGGGTGTGGGCACCTCGTGTGGCCAGGCGCTGCCGCCGTGCACGCCCGGCACGCTCGCCTGCGTGAACGGCGCGCTGGTTTGCCAGGGCGGAACGGGGCCGCAGCCCGAGGTCTGCGACAACGTCGACAACAACTGCAACGGCATCGTGGACGAGGCGCCGCTCTCCGACGGTCCGGCCGCCGGGGCGAACGGCTGCTGGCAGAACGTCGGCAACTGCTGCGTCTTCAAGAACCTGCAGTGGTGCCCGCCTGCCGGCGCCACCTGCAACGGCAACGGCACGCTGGTGTCGCCGTGCAACAAGGGCACGCTCGTCTGCACCAACGGCGCCTGGTCCTGCCAGGGCCCCGTCGGTCCCTCGACCGAGCAGTGCGACAGCGCGGACAACGACTGCGACGGCATGATCGACGACGTGCCCGGCACGGGCGGGCCCTGCGGCTCGGACGTGGGCGAGTGCGTCGCGGGCGTGCAGCAGTGCGGGGCGAACGGCGTGCAGTGCGTCGGCCAGGTCGGTCCCTCGACCGAGATCTGCGACGGCAAGGACAACGACTGCGACGGCCTCGTCGACGACAACGTCGGTGGCCTCGGCAAGCCCTGCGGCATCAACCAGCCGCCCTGCTCGCTCGGACAAACGGCGTGCGTGAACGGCGCGATCGTTTGCCAGGGCGGCATCCAGGCGCAGGCCGAGACCTGCGACGGCGTGGACAACGACTGCGACGGCGCGATCGACGACGCGCCGCTCTTCGACGCACCCAACGCCGGACAGAACGGCTGCTGGGCTCTGCCGGGCAACTGCTGCCAGCACGGGAATCTGCAGTGGTGCCCGCCGCCCGGCGCGTCCTGCTCCGACAACGGCATGCTCGCGCCGCCCTGCAACAAGGGCTCGCTCTCGTGCCAGGGCGCGCTCGGCTGGGTCTGCGTGAACGCGAAGGGCCCGCAGGCCGAGGCGTGCGACGGCCTCGACAACAACTGCGACGGCACGATCGACGACGGCACGTTCATGGGTGAAGGCGCGGCCTGCGGCACCGACACGGGCCAGTGCTCGCCGGGCGTCATCGACTGCGCCGGCGGCATCCTCGACTGCGTGGGCGACGTGTCCCCCAGCCCCGAGGCTTGCAACGGTCTCGACGACGACTGCGACGGCACGGTCGACAACGGCATCGTCGTCGGCGGCTCGTGCACGCCGGCCTACGACACGACGCTCTACCCGGGCCCGCGCGACAAGGGCGCCTGCCAGCCGGGCACCCTGCAGTGCGACGGCATGGGCGGCGAGACGTGCATCGGCGGTACCGGCCCGCAGCCTGAGATCTGCGACGGCGTGGACAACGACTGCGACGGTTCGATCGACGAGACGGGTCCCGCGCCGGACGGCATCGACGGCACGGCAAACCCGGTAGATTCGACGCAGGTGATCGGTGGCGCTTGCGGTATCGACACCGGCGCTTGCCAGCAGGGCCAGTGGGCGTGCCTCAACGGCATCTTCGCTTGCCTCGGTAGCCAGGGTCAGACGGACGAGGCGTGCGATTGCCAGGACAACGACTGTGACGGCACGACCGACGAGCAGGACCCGAACGGCCCCGCGATCTGCGCGCCTGGCAACTCGTGCGTGAAGAGCGGAAGCGCGTGCACCTGCGCGACGCCCTGCCAGGGCGGCGAGTTCCCGTGCCCGCCGGGTCAGGCTTGCGAGGAGGTCATCTCCAGCGAGACCGGCCAGCCGCTCGGCAACTTCTGCATCGCGAACAACTGCGGCGACTGCGCGACGAAGACGGTGAAGGACGCGGCGGGCAAGGTGCTCTGCGCGCCCGCGGGCACGCCTGCGGACGCGGACTGCATGGTGCCTCCGGTCTGCCTCTGCAAGGGCATCGCCGGCTGCAAGGAGCCTTGCGACGGCGTGACCTGCGGCGCGGGCGAGGTCTGCACGAACTACGGCCCGAACGCTGGCAAGTGCGTGCAGAACAACTGCTTCAACGTGCCCTGCGTGGGCTGCGGCAAGGTCTGCAACGGCGGCTCCTGCGTGGACAACCCGTGCAAGCCCGACAGCTGCCCGACGGGCCAGGTCTGCAAGCCGAACGATACGTTCACCGGCTTCACCTGCGTCGACTCCTGCGCGGACAAGAGCTGCGGCGCGAGTGAGGTGTGCAAGGACGGCCAGTGCGTCGCGGGCTGCGATCCGGCGTGCGTCGGGGCGCAGGTCTGCGACCTGTCGCAGTCGCCTCCGGTGTGCGTGGACAGCAAGTGCACCACGCCGTGCCCCGACGGCTCGTACTGCAACCCGGTGACGGGCAGCTGCGGCAACGATCCGTGCGAAGGCGTGATCTGCCCGATGGGCCAGGTCTGCCAGAACGGCGATTGCTTGCAGGGTCAGGGCGGCAGCGGCGGCGCGGGCGGCGCGGGCGGCGCGGGCGGCGAGGGCGGCGCGGGCGGCACGAACCCGACGACGTCGACGGGCACGGGCACGGGCGGCGCGCCTCCGGACGACAGCGTCTGGGGCCTCGCAACGGGCGGCGGCGGATGCGCATGCGACGTCGGCGCGCAGGATCGGAACAGTGGCTTCGCGCTGGCGCTCGCTGCGCTCGCGCTTGGCATCGCACGCAGGCGGTCTTCCGGGCGCCGCGGCGTTACGGAGGTGTCGCGATGAGCTCGCTAGGCAAGGCGTTCCGACGCTTGGGGCTGCGCTCGGCCAAGCCGAGCTACGCCCCAAACCCCTTCGGGCTGGTCCTCTCGTCCCTCGTGGTCTCGGCGCTCGCGCTCGGGGCCGCGGGGTGCACGACGGACGCGTTCTGCTTCGACAAATGCGCCGGCGACACGCCCTCGGGCTCGGGCTCCGGCTCGGGCTCGGGCGGATCGGGCGGTCAGGGCGGCGAAGGCGGCGACAACTGCTTCCCGTTCTGCGGCACCGACGGTGGTCCGGGTGGGGGCGGCGGCGGCGGCGGCGGCCCGTGCGTCCCGACGAACGGCGGCGTCGAGAAGTGCGACGGCCTCGACAACGACTGCAACGGCGCGGTCGACGACGGCCCGAACATCAACCTCGAGAGCAAGACGACGTGCGGAACGTGTGACAACAACTGCTACACGAAGCTGCTCAACACCGATCCCACGACCATCACCTGCGTGCCGAGCCCGAACCCGGGCACGGAGCCGGGCGAGTGCACGGGCACGTGCGTGTCGGGCTACTACGACCTCGATGGCGACAAGGCCTGCGAGTACTACTGCATCAAGAACACGCCGGACGACGCGTCGTGCAACAACAAGGACGACGACTGCGACGGCGTGAAAGACGAGGACGTCAACCTCTGCACGAGCACGACGGACTGCGGCAAGTGCGGGAACAACTGCGTCGTCATCAACGGCACGTCCGAGTGTGCGACGACCGCGGGCGCCGGCGAGGCGTGCTCCCCGGCGAACACGCAGTGCAAGATCAAGCAGTGCGACGTGGGCTTCTACGACCTCGACAACTCCGTCGCGACGGGCTGCGAGTACCAGTGCACCCCGTCGAACGGCGGCGTCGAGAAGTGTGGTGACAGCGTCGACAACGACTGCGACGGCAAGATCGACGAGGCCGACGACCTCTCGATGGATCCGCAGATCGGCAAGAACTGCTTCGGCGATCCGGACGGCATCTGCGGTCTGCTCGCCGCCGCCGGCAAGACGGCGTGCGTCGGGAACAAGGTCGTCTGCGCCGGTCCGAACGTCGTCGTCGAGGGGCAGATCCAGGAGATCTGCAACGGCCTCGACGACGACTGCGACGGCCAGGTCGACGACAGCCCCACGGACGCCGGCAACTCCTGCGGCCAGAGCAACATCTTCCCCTGTCAGTTCGGCAAGCAGCAGTGCCAGAACGGTCAGCTCGTCTGCGTCGGCGCGGTGAACCCCTCGGCCGAGCTCTGCAACGGCCAGGACGACAACTGCAACGGCGCGATCGACGACATGCCCGTCGACGTGGGCGCGACGTGCGGTTTGACCGACGTCGGTCCCTGCCAGAAGGGCGTGGAGCAATGCCTGCCCGGCGGCCAGAAGACGTGCGTCGGTGAGATCGCGCCGAAGACCGAGACGTGCAACGCCCAGGACGACGACTGCAACGGGCTCGTCGACGACGTCGCGGGCACCGGCTCGGCGTGCGGGCAGAGCAGCACGTCGCCTTGCAAGCTCGGCACGCTGCAGTGCATGGGGCAGACGCTCACGTGCGTCGGGAACATCGACCCGAAGGCCGAGACCTGCAACTCGATCGACGACGACTGCGATGGTCAGGTCGACGAGGGCATCCCGACCCAGCAATGCGTGCCCGTCGGCGCGCCGCCGAACCTCGTGTACGGCGGCCTGAGCAAGTGCGTGAAGGGCACGCAGACGTGCGGCGGCGCGTGCACGGGTTACATCGGGCCGAGCGCGGAGACGTGCAACAGCCTCGACGACGACTGCGACGGCATCGTCGACAACAACCTGAACCTCGGCGCTTGCAACGTGCCGCCTGCGCCCCCCGCGGGCGCGACGTCGCCGTGCAAGGCGGGCCAGCAGTCGTGCGTGGGCGGCGTTCTGACGTGCCAGAATTCGGTCGGACCGTCGAGCAGCGTCGACAGCTGCGGCGTGGACTCGAACTGCGACGGCACGCTGACCGGTCAGCCGAACCTGCAGACCGACGTCGCGAACTGCGGCGCGTGCGGCAACAACTGCTACGCGAACGCGGTGCACGCGATCTGGTCGTGCACGTCGGGCATGTGCGCCTTCCAGGGTTGCGAGAACGGCTACTACGATCTCAACAACGACAAGAAGTGCGAGTACAGCTGCCAGTACAAGCAGGCGCAGGAGATCTGCAACGGCGAGGATGACGATTGCGACGGGCAGATCGACGAGGGCGTCGTGGCCCCGACGCCGGTGCAGGTCTGCGGCGTGAGCGTCACGGCCATGCGGCCGGAGTGCACGTCGCAGGTGACGGTCGCATGCACGCAGGGCGCGTGGAAGTGCACGTTCCCGGCGGGCGTGTGCAACGGCGCGGCCCCGAACTACTGCTCGGGCGCCACGGAGGTCTGCGACAACCTCGACAACGACTGCGACGGCATCCTCAACGAGAACGTGCCGAACTACGGCAAGGCCTGCGCGAGCGACGACGGCCTTCCGGCGCCCGGACACGGCGCCTGCCGCAAGACCGGCACGTTCGTGTGCAGCGGCGCGAACGCGACGACGTGCAACGCGGTCAAGGCCGACTGCGCGACCTTGCCCGGCGGCTGCACCGAGCAGTGCGACGGCGTGGACAACGATTGCGACGGGCTCGTCGACGAGACGTACGTCTCGAAGGGCTCGAACGCGACGTACTACGTCAAACCCGCGGTCACGCGCATCGCGACGAGCCTCTGGATCTACAGCTACGAGGCGAGCCGGCCGAACGCCGTCACGGATGTCGCGAACAACGTCATCACGCCCGGCAACGGCAACGGCTACCACGTGACCGCGCCTGCGGGCACGACGCTCGACAAGACGCTCGCGTGCTCGGTGCCAGGCAAGCTGCCGTGGTTCAACGTGACGCCGGCCGAGGTCGAGCAGACGTGCAACGCGATGGGCGGGTCCATCTGCTCGACGGCCGACTGGACGACCTCGTGCCAGGCGACGCTCGGCTGCTCCTGGGGCTACAACCCGCGCGGCGCGGCGTGCACGTCGACGTACGACGCCACGAAGTTCTGCAACATCGGACCCTCGTTCGACTTCAGCTCGTCGATCGCGGGGGATCAGGACGGCTTGCTCTTCACGGGCTCGACCAGCCTGCAGAACTGCTGGGCGGACTGGTTGAACCTGCAGGGCAACAACGCCACGACGGGCAAGCTCTACGACATCACGGGCAACCTCCGTGAGATCACGAAGAGCGCGACGAACACGTATCCGCTCATGGGCGGCGCGTTCAACACCGGCGACCCCGGCGGCGCGACGTGCTCGTTCCAGTTCTACACGGTCGATCCGACGTTCAAGCTCTTCGACCTCGGCTTCCGCTGCTGCTTCGCGCAGAACCCCGGCTGACAAAACGAATCGAGCGGGCGCCTCTCTCGGCGCCCGCTCGATGTCTCGCGTCCCTCGCGAAGGCGCGCCGTGCGCGCGCCCCTCGCGGTTCGCTCAATCCCTTCGATCGTGATGATTCGAGAGCGCTGCGCCGTCGGCCGCGGGCAGCGTGAAGTGGATCGTGCTCCCACGCCCCACCTCGCTCTGCGCGCCGATGTGCCCGCCGTGCGCCTCGACGATGCCCTTGGCGACGTAGACGCCGAGGCCCATGCCCTGACACGCGCGACGCCCCTCCGGCGGCCTGCGCGAGAACAGCATCGGCCGATCGAGCTCGGCGATGCCCGGACCCGTGTCGGTCACGGAGAAGCGCGCGCCCGACGGTGCGGGCTCGGCGCGGATCGTGATCGAGCCGCCCTTCTGCATGAAGCGCGCGGCGTTGCTCACGAGCCGCGAGAGGACCTGCAGCACGCGGGCACGATCGACGTAGAGCGCCGGCAGGTGCGGCGAGACCTCTTTCGCGACCGCGATCGGGCGCTGCGCCGTGGCGAGGGCCGCGGCCAGCGCGGCGGCCTCCACGATCGACGCCGCGTCGTGCACCTCCTGTCCGATCGGCAACTTCCCCGCGTCGATGTTTGCTGCGTCGACGAGGTCTTCGACGATCTGGTTCATCTCCAGCGCGGCACGCTTGATCGTCTGGAGCTGACGATCGTGCGCTGGATCCCCGCCGAGTTCGCGCGCGAGCAGCGTCGTCGTCACCATCACCACGCCGAGCGGGTTGCGCAGGTCGTGCGAGACGATGGTGAGCAGCTCCGCGCGCTGCGCTTCGGCGCCTTTGGCGCGCCGCTCGAGCTCTCGACATCGCCGCTCGAGCTCGGCCACGTAACGCGCGTCTTTCGTTTGCACGGCTGGCATGCGAGCGCGCTTCGTCGCGGGGCGCGTCGTGCTTCGCGACGGCCCATTTGCCGGCTTGCTTGCTTGTTTGCGTTTCCTCGCTTCGGCCACGATCGCCTCTTTGATTGGCAGGGTAACGCGACATCGCGCGGCGGATGCAGTCGGAGATCGCCTCACTCCGCCATCCGTGCTGCGATGTCCGGAAGCGCCCGCGTCGGGTTTCTCCCGATAGGCCGCTCAGGCGCGTCTCCACGGCCCAAGAAGGGCACAAATCCGTGCCTGAGGTTCCCTGCCTGCGGCTATCATCGACCCTTGCCCGCGACGCACGCTGCGCCTCGGGTGAGGGGTAGGCGGCGACGCGCGCTCCATTGATGACCGGGGGTTTTACGTCGTGAAGACGACAGACGAAACTGGGCTCGGGCAACAACACGGCGGCCTCTCGCCGCTCGTCCTCGTGGTCGACGACTTCGACGACAACCGCGAGATGTTCACGGAGTTTCTTTCGTTCTCCGGGTTCCGCGTGGCGCAGGCTGCAACCGGGCGAGAGGCGCTGACACAGGCGTTCTCCCTCTTGCCCGATCTGATCCTCATGGATCTATCGCTGCCCGAGCTCGACGGGCTCGAAGCGACGCGGTTCCTGAAGAGCGACGAGCGGACCAAGCGCATCCCGATCGTGGCGCTGACGGGACACGCGCTCGCGGGTCACTCGAAGGACGCCAAGGAAGCAGGTTGCGACTCGTTCTTGACGAAGCCGTGCCTGCCCGACGCGCTGGTGACCGAGATCAAGCGGGTCCTCGGCGCGCGCGCTCGCTAGCGACGCGCACCGACGACGTTCATTACAGAGGGGGGGGAACATGAGAGCATCCGTGGGCTCACGGGTGGGCGTGCGCGCGGATGGCGTCACGCAAGAGGCGGGCAGCTTCGTCCCAGTCGACGGGCTTGACCAGGACCGCGTCGAACGCGCTGTTCGCGAGCTTGGCGCGCGCGGAGAGATCGCGCCGACCCGTGCACGCGAAGAGCGCCATCCGTTGCGTCGCGGGATCGGAGCGCAGCGCTTCGGCAACGACGAACCCGTCGATGCCGGGCATGCGCAGATCACACAGGACGGCATCCGGCACGTCCTGCGTGGCGAGGAAGACGCCGCGCAGGCCGCCTTTGGCGCGCTCGACCTGGAAGCCGTGGGCTTCGAGCGAGGCCTCGGCGATCGCGAGGAAGTCGGGATCGTCGTCGACGATGAGCACGCGCGGGCGGAACACGCTCGTCTGCTCCATCTCGCCGGCTCCGCCCATCGTCTCCGCCATCCCGCCCCCTCCGACTGCGTGCAGATCGCCGTCCGCGCGAGAACACGCGCGACGAGACGTTTCGCTCCCCCATGTCTTGGACCAGCGCGCGCGATGCGCAATGCGGCGGCGCGGTCTCTGCGAACTTCGTCCTCGCGAGACGCCGGATCCGTCCGGCGGCTCTCTTCACGAACTCCACGATCCTCGGCGTTTCCTGCGTGCTACGCAGTGTGCGTCGTGTGCTCGTTCAACGCTTACCGCGCCCCTTTTCGGGCTCTAGAGTGTGCCTCATGAGTGTCGACGAGGTTTTCTTCGACCGAGTGGCCCACGACCTGCGTGGCGAGCTCTCGACGATGCTCGCCGGCGTCCACTACTTGCTCCGGTTCGGCCGGGATCTCTCGCCTCCGACGCGCGAGATGCTCGAACGGGTGAGCGGCGCGGGCGAGCGGCTCACGCGCATGCTCGCGGAGCTCGACGACGCCGTCTGGCTGCTCGACACCCACAAGCCGCTCGTGCTCGCGTCCCTCCGCTTCGGCGATCTCGTCGACGAGGTGATGACGCGCATCGAGCCCACGGTGAAGACGCGTGGCATCCGGCTCGTCCTCGAACAGACCGACGCCGACGCGGCGGCCGAGCTCGTCGGCGATGTGGATCTGCTCGCCACGGCGCTCACCTCGATCGTCGATCTCGCCACCTTGCGCGCGCCTTCGGGCACGGTGCACGTCACGGCCGAGACCCGAGACGGCGCGCCGATCGTGCGGGTGCGGGACGAGGGCGAGGCCGTGCCCAAGGACGTGCTCGCGCGCCTGTTCGAGCCCTTCGTCGAGCGGGAGATCGTGCCGCGCGAGACGCATGGCCGGCGCAAGCTCAGGCTCGGGATCGGCCTGCCGATCGCGCGGGCGATCTTCGAAGCGCACGGCGGCTCGCTCGTCGTGGATCCGAGCGACACGGGGCTCACGCTCCGGGGCGTGATCTCCTTGCGCAAGGCCTCCGAGATCCCGGTCGAGCCCGAGAAGGCGCGCGCCGCGTCCGGATAGCCGGTGTCTTGCGACGACCGGGCGGGCATGCTCCGCTCGCCTCCCATGGCACGCGTGAACATCGTCTTCCTGGGTGTTGCGCTCACGCTCCTCGGGGGCTGCTCCGAGCCGGCCGGCGCCGCGCGCACGTGCAGCGGCGTCGCGCTCGACGGAGCGCTCTTGATGCTCGCCACGAACCTGCAGGCGAGCGGCCTCGGGCGCATCGACGAGACCGGCTGTTTGACCGAGATCCCGGACATCGCGCTCGGCGTCGATCCGCTGCTCTCCACCGGCTTCGGCGGGCCGTTCGTGTGCGTGCGTGATCAGGGGCTCGTGCGCGCCGTCGATCCGGATTCGCTCGCGCTCACGCGCACGTGGGTCGCGTTCGGCGAATCCGAGACGACGTTCGAGCTCGCGACGGGCGGCAAGGCGGGCGGGCCGCACAACCCACACGACGCGGATCTCGACGCGGAAGGCAGGCTCTGGGTCGCGCGGTACGAGCAGCCCGGCGTCGCGGTGATCGAGCCCGACGGGAGCTTCGGCGGCACGGTCGATCTCTCGATGTTCGCCGACGTCGACGGCCTGCCCGAGGTCGAGGCGGTGCGTGTCGTCGGGGATCGCGTCTTCGCGTCCGTGCAGCGCCTCGATCGTCGCACGTGGAAGTCCGCGGAGAACGGCGCGCTCGTGGCGATCGACCTCGCCTCGCGCAGTGTCGTCGGCTCCGTGGACCTCGGGGGGAAAAACCCGTTCGGCCGCATGAGGCCGGTGCCGTGGGATCCTGCGGGCAAGACCGTCGTGCTGGCGATGCCGGGCGACTTCTACGCGATCGACGAGGGCCACGCGGCCGCGATCGTGGATCTCGACACCCTCGTGGTGACAGGCATCGCCGAGGAGAGCGCGTTCGAGGGCTCCCTCGTGGAGGTCGAGCTTGCGGCGCCGGACGAGGCGTATGCGATCGTCGCGGGCACAGGGCTCGAAAACGCCACGCGGCTCGTTCGGTTCGATCCGTCCGGAAAAACCGCGCCGATCGTTCTGGCCGATACGCGGGAAGGTGGCCAGGGCGGTAACTACGACTACGGGGGCCTCGCGGTGGTCGGCCGCCACGTCCTGCTCGGCGACAAAGCCCACGGCGCGCCTGCGATCCACATCTTCGAGCGCGTGACGGGACGTGAGGTCGGCACCCTCGCGCCCGAACGACTTCCGCCCGTGTCGCTCTTGCCGTTGCCGTAGCGCGTCGGGAAGCGTGGAGGGGCTTCGTTCGGACGAGCCGTGCTCTCGCGCGCGAATCCCCTTTCGCCCCTGTGCCTCCCGGGCGAACTTCGTTTACCATCGATGGAAACGCCTTGGCTGACCGAGCCCCTTCATCGATGTTGAGCTCTGCGCTCGCCGAGCGTGGCGTGTCGATGCGTTCCCTCGAAGAGGCGATCGCGCGGCAAGTCGTGCACGGCGGTGACCTCGTGACGAACCTGCTCGAGGTCGGCGGCGCCCGCGAGGAGATGCTCGTGCCTCTGCTCGCCGAGGTGCTCGGCCTCGAAGAGGCGCCCTCGGGCAAACTCCCGCTGCCGCCCGCGCCGGTGCTGCGCCTCGTGCCCGGGGATCTCGCGATCAGGCACGGCATCTTCCCGCTCGCGCTCACGCGGCGCATCCTCACGATCGCCACCGCCGAGCCCCTCTCGCCGGCCGTCGAAGGTGACCTCGCGTTCGCGCTCGCCGTCGAGATCCGGCAGAGTGTCGCGCCGCTCGTGCGCATCCGTCAGGCGATCGCCGAGGCCTACCAGATCCCGCTCGAGCGTCGCTTTCTCCGGCTCGTCGCCAAGCTCGAGAGCCGCCCCGATCCGAGCCCGACGGTCATGCCACCGCCGCGGAGCATCGGGTCCTCGCGTCCGCCGCCCCCGCGCCTTCCGGAGCTTCCCGTCGCGACGCCGCTGCCGCCCACGCAGATGCCGCCGACGCAGACGCCGGACACGCTCGTCGCGGGCGCGGCGCCGCCGATCGCTCCGACTCGCACGAAGCTCTCGGCCACGCCCATCGCGGCGCGCGCGGCTCGTTCGGACCACCCCAAGCCCGCGCCGACGGTCGCGGTCGTCGAGCCGAAGCCCATCTCCGCGCCCGCCGCGATCCCTGCACCTCCGCGGCGTCCGCTCACCAGCGACGAGTTGCCCGAGACCGTCGCCGCGCCGCCGGGGTCCGCGTCGATCGCGGACACGGCCGACGAGGAAGAAGCGCCCGTCTCGCGAAGGCCCGAGCGTTCCGTGCGACGCGAGTCGAATCGCACCCGCACGAGCACCAGCGTGCTCCGCCGCGCGGTCACGGGTGATCGCAAGACACGCGTCGCCGAGGCTCCGGATCGCCGCACCGCGCGTCCTCGCCGCAAGGGCCCGTTCACCACGGCGATGGCGGAAGACGAGCTCGGCGAGGCGACCACGACCGACGCGGTCCTCGACATCTTCTTCGCGTTTGCCCACCAGTTCTTCGAGTACACGGCGCTCTTCGTCGTGCACGGCGACGTCGCGGATGGACGCGACGCCTCGGGCCCCGGCGCAGGCGCGGCGCGGCTCATGTCGCTCTCCGTGCCCCTCGACCGCCCGAGCGTGCTCGCTCTCGCCCGCGAACGCAGGGCGCCCGTGATCATGCCGCCCGCCGTGGGTGACCTCGACGTCCAGATCGCCTCCGAGCTCGGCCGATCGGGCCGCACCGAGGCAGGGACGCGCGCCGCTGCCGTGCTCGTCCTGCCGATCGTCGTACGAAACCGGACCGTCGCGCTGCTCTACGGCGACGACGGCTCCGTCGACGTGGAGCTCTCCGCGCTCGGCGACGTCATCGCCATCGCGGGCCTCACGGCCGAGGCGATCGAACGCGCCATCCTGCGCAAAAAGCGCGGCGGCGCGGCGGGCGATGGTGCCCCGGCGAAACGCCCTCCCAAGCCCGCGCCTCCGCCGCAGGCCCCGGGCGCAGCGCGCCAGGTCGGCCTCGTCGCGCTCGCCCGTGCCTTCGAGCTGCCTGCGCGCCCCGCGGACGGCGCCGAGCCTGCGCCGCCTGCAGCCGAACCGAAATCGCCGCCGGCGGCCATCTCGTCGATCGCCGTCACCTTGCCGTCCGCCTCCGCGATGGCGCCGGCCATGCTCGAGGCGAGCCCCAAGCCGGCCGCGTCCCCTGCGGACGAGATCTCCTTCGCGGGCATCACCTCGAGCCAGCCGAGCGCCGCGCCCCGGCCGGCCCCCGAGCCGCCGCGCGTGGCCCCTCCGGCCCCCGCGCCCCCGGCCGCGGCTCCCCCGGCCCCTGCGTTCACGGAGACGCTCCAGAGCCCCACGCCCGCGCCGGACTCCGTCGTCCCGCGTGCCGAGCCCCGCGCCCTGCGCTCCCCCGACTCCGACAACGCCTGGGAGCTCAGCGGCCGCCGCGGCGGCCCCATGTCCCGTCGCCGCCGCACGCCCCTCGGCGTCGTCGCGACGGGCCGCATGCGCCTCGGACCCACCACGCCCCCGCCTCCCCCCATCACGGCCGTCTCCCGGCCGCCGGAGGCCGGCCCCGCTCCAGCCCAGCCCCCGCGTGCCGCGCGCCGGGCCATCGCGCCGAGCTTCGGCGGTCGCAGCAAGGCCTCCCTGGGCCTCGGCGCCCAGCCCTTGCCTCCCGAGCCGCCGCCCAACGCCATCGCCGCGCCGCCGACGCCTCCCGTGCCTCCCGTGCGCCCCGTCGTGCCCACGGCACCCGCGCCCCCGCCCGACGCCTTCGCGCCCCCGCCCGAGGTCCCCGCGACCCCACCCGCGCCCGCACCGCCCGTGCGTGTGCCGCCCCCGGGGGAGATGAACTCGCCCTTGCCTCCGGAAACGCTCCCCGGCCCGCCAGTCGAGACCTGGGCCCCCCGCGCGGCCAAGGACGAACCCAGCGCCGTGCCCGTGGGCAGCACGCTCCCGAACCGCGCGCGCGCCGCGGGCTCCGATCCCATCACCCTCGTGCAGCGCTTCCTCGAATCCGGCGCGGAGGACGGCGAGGCCCACAAAGAGCTCGTTCGCCTCGGCGAGGCCGCGATGCAGGCCATCATGGCCCGCTTCCCCGGCCCGCTTCGCATCGACCCGCGTGTCCTCTCGCGTGGCGCCGAGCTCCCGCTCGCCTCGCGCAGCGGCCCTCTGCTCGGCCTCATCGTCGCGATCGGCCGTCCTGCCGTGCCGTTCCTCGCCGTGCGCAGCACCGCGGGTGATCCCGACGTCCGGTTCTGGGCGACGCACCTGCTCGGCGAGCTCATGTATCCGGAGAGCGCGCATGCCATCTTCGTGCGCCTCTTCGACGACGCCGCTCCGGTTCGTCGTGTCGCGCGTCGCGCCGCTGCGATGCTCATCGCCGCGAGTCCCGTGACTGAAGCGCCGATCCTCCCGACGCTCGAACGTCTCGCGCGGACCTCGACTGAGCGTGCCGGCCGGCGCCTGCTCGCAATCGAGACCCTCGGCGAGCTCGCCGTCCCCAAGTCGGTTCCGGTGCTCATCGCAACGCTCGGCGAGACGACCGTGGAGCTCGCGGAAGCGGCACATCGCGCGCTCGTGCACGTCACGCGGCACGACTTCGGCCGCGACGTACGCAAGTGGAACGCCTTCTGGACGACGAACGGCGCGCGAGGTCGCGTCGAGTGGCTCATCGACGCGCTTCTCTCGGAATCGCCCACGCTCCGTCGCGCCGCCGCAGAGGAGCTCGCACCGATCGTCGGCCGAGATCTCGGCTACTACGACGATCTACCCGAGGACGAACGCGAGGCCGCGCAGGTCCGCTACGTCCTCTGGTGGGAGCAAGAAGGCCGCCACAAGAAGCGCAGTTGAACCGCGCTGGTCTCATCGGGGGGCGTTTCGCTGGGGCGTTGCCCCAGGCCCCACCAGGGGTTGTCCACCCCTGGACCCGGACCAGCGCAAGCGCTGGACCCGGGGTCGATGAACTGCGCAACGCGCAGTTCATCGAACAGGCCAGGTCAAGACCAACGACGATCCTGCCAGCGGGCAACGTGCCCGTCGCCAGCGTGAAACGCCCCCTCGTGGTCTTGCCACTGCCCTTTGGGAAGAACTGCGCATCGCGCAGTTCTTCCCCCTGAGGTCCAGGGCTTGCCCTGGTTCGGGTCGAGGGGCGAACAGCCCCCGCGGGGTCCGGGGCGGCGCCCCGGCGCGGCGGCTTGCGACAAAAAGCCACGAGGGGGCTTGAGGCCCCCTCGTGGTGTTTTCATCGATTGTCAGGAACGGTCACCGCTCACTTCTTCGCGGCGCCGGACTCCTTGATGACGAGATCGATCATCTTCTTGAACTTCGGGAACGGCTGGGCACCGCTGATGAAGTAGCCCTCCGTCTTGCCCGCGGCTGCGATGTGGAAGCCGGGCGTACCGCTGATGCCCGCCTTGTCTGCCACGCCGCTCTCGCTCTCGATGAACTTCTTGTGCGCCTCGCTGTCGAGGGCGGCCTTGAACTTCCCGAGGTCGAGACCCTGCTCCTCCGCGTACTTCTCGAGCGTCGTACGGGCGAACGCGTCGGGCGTACCGGCGCCCTTGAAGAGCGCGGTGTGCATCTTCCAGAAGCCCTCGTTGCCCTTCTGCTTCTTGGCCTCCTCGGCCGCGAGAGCTGCGGGCATCGCGTTCTTGTGGAACGGCAGCGGCTTGTGGCGCCAAACGATCTTCACCTTGTCGCCGTAGGCCTTCTCGACCTGGGCGACCGTGTCCTCTGCGCGCTTGCAGAAGGGGCACTCGAAGTCGCTGAAGATCTGCATCACGACCTTCGCCTTGTCGCTGCCCTTCCAGGCGGACTCGGCGGGGGCCACGTCGACCGTCTTCTTCTCGGGCGGGGGCGGCGTCTTCCCGTCCTTGATGATCTCGTTGTAGAGATCCTTCGCGGCCACGCCCTTCGCGAGCAGGTCCTGCGCCTTCTTGATCTCCTCGTCGATGACGGTCTTGAACTTCTCGATCGGCTGGGCGCCGACGAGGCGGCGACCGTTGATGAAGAAGTGCGGCGTGCCGCTCGCCTGGAGCTCGTCGGCGAGGTCCTGATCGGCCGTGATCTCGGCACCGTACTTCTTGTCGAGGATCGCGGTCTTCACCTTGTCGACGTTCAGGCCGAGCTCCTTGGCGTAGCCGAGCAGATCGTCGTCGGTGAGCTTCTGCTGGTTCTTCCAGAGCAGATCGTAGGCGGCCCAGAAGCCCGCCTCGCCCTTCTGGGCGCGGGCTTCACGCGCGAGTTCCGCGGCCGGCTCGGCGCGCGGGTGCATCGGCAGCGGGTTGTCCTTCCAGACGATGCGGACCTTGTCGCCGTAGGTCTTCACGACCTCGTCGAGCGTCGGGACCACGCGGCTGCAGAAGGGGCACTGGAAATCGGACCACTCGACGATCGTCACGAGCGCCGTCTCGGGGCCCTTCGCGGGCGACGTGCCGACGGGCACCTTCCAGACGGTCTTGTCCTCTTGCTGCGCCTGCTCGCGGTTCGCCGGCGGGGGCGCCTTCGCCTTGTTCTCCTGCGAGAGCTTGGCGTAGACCTTCTCCGGCTTCGTGCCCGCCTTGATCGCGGCGTCGGCGGCCTTGAGCTGCTCGTCGATCACCTGCTTGAACTTGTCGATCGGCTGCGCGCCGCTGAGCAGGATGCCGTTGATGAACGACGCCGGCGTACCGGAGACGCCCGCGGCCTTACCGGCGGCGAGGTCGGCGTCCACCTTCGCGGCGAACTCCTGCTTGTCGTAGGCGGCCTTGAACTTGGCCTTGTCCACGCCCGCCTGCACGGCCCACTGCTCGAAGTTCTCGGGCGTGAGCGCGCGCTGGTTCTGGAACGCGACCTCGTGGAACTTCCAGAAGGCCTCGGGGCCCTTGATGCGGAACACGGTCTCGGCCGCGACGGACGCGGGACGCGCGTTCTTGTGGAAGGGCAGGGGGTTCGACTTCCAGATGATGCGGAGCTTCTGCGGGCCGTACTGCTCGCGGAGCTGCGTCAGCGTCGCCTCGACCTTGCTGCAGAAGGGGCACTCGAAGTCGCTGAAGAGCACCAGCGTGACGGGCGCGTTCGGGCTGCCCCAGGTGGGATCCTTCGACGAGACGGGGACCGACGCGTCGCTGTGATCCCACGTCCCGCCGGCGACGTACTCCTGCGTCGCCTCGGCGCTGGCCGTGTGGCCCCCGGCGCCGCGATCGATGCCCCACATCAGCGCCATCCCTGCCATGAAGCAGAGAAGGAAGCCGACGATGGCGGTTCCTTTGTTCATGTTTCTTCTCTTCCTTTACGAGACGGTGCTGCCCGCGCGGCGCTCCTCATCGCGCTGCGAGAGCCGACACCCCGATCGCCCCGATGAACGTTCTTCGGGGCGAAAATCCACGATCTCGAGCGTCGTCTTTCGATCGACGCTGCCGTGACACGTGCGGATCGGCGGCGCCCCCCCGCCTTCAACCAGAAAGGGCGCAAAACCGATTCGCGAGTTTTTCCTCTTCGCGCTGGATCGCTTGCATTCGTCTGTCGCTCGCGTGCGATCCCGCGCGCGAGCGACCACGACAAGCGTCAGGCGCGAGGAGGCCTGTCGATCTCTCGGCGAACACCCCTCAGCGGGGCGCCCTCCACCGGCGGGTACGCCGGGAGCTCGACGGCGAACGCCGGTCGGAGATCGAAGGACGCCGAAAGCATGGCGTCCGGTACGGTCGCGACGAACGACGCGATGGGGTTCTGTTCGCCGTGGGAGGGACCGAGGGCTGGACCGAAGTCCGTCCCGTCACACGAGACTCCCGCGTCGATGCGCGCGTCGGTCATCGGGTGGATCCGCCCTGGCGCGACCGCCGTGGCGCCGCGCTCGTCACACATCGCCGCGATCTGAGGATCCACCTCGTCGCTCGGCCCTATGGACGTGGGGGGCGCGGTGCAGTCCACGGCGTCCTCGCTCTCCGGCTGCGCTGCACGCGGCGCAGGCCCGAGCGACGACGACGCATCGTCTTCGCAAGCAGGTACGATCGCTGCGTATGCGCGGAGCGGCACGAGCCAAACCACGGCGAATACCGCCGCGATGGCCAGCGCACGAAGAACCGCGAACCGCAACACCGACCTATCCATAGCCGACCGGAGGGCTTGCGGCAATTGTCTGTGGCCCTCCACGCTCGTCGCGCCTTCCAGATGCCGAATTATTGGCCCACCTTGTCTTACATTCCTAGCGTGTGGGCATGGCGACTGCCCCCCTCGACATGGATCGCGCCGGCATGGAAGGCGCGGCGCAGGCGACGCGAGCTTCGGACCTCGCCGCTCCGCACGACGACGAGCGCGCCGGCGCGGGGCCCGGCGAGGAGCTCCCGCGGGTCCTTGGCCGGTACCTCTTGCTCCGCCGCATCGCGCGCGGGGGCATGGGCGAGGTCTACCTCGCGTCGACCATGGGCATCGAGGGCGCCGAGCGGCCCGTCGTCGTGAAGGTCATTCGCCGCGATCACGCGAGTGATCCGAGCTTCATCGCGCGCTTCCTCGACGAGGCCCGCGTGCAGGCGCAGCTCCAGCACTCCGGCGTCGCGCAGGTCCTCGAGGCCTCGCTCGACGACGAGACCGGCGAGCCCTACGCGGTCGTCGAGCACGTCGAGGGCAAGAGCCTCGGCGACGTGCGCGGCCGCGCGCATGCGCTCGGATATCGCGTCGGCTGGGCCGAGGCCGTCGCGGTCGCCACGATGATCGCCGAGGCCCTCGCGCACGTGCACGAGCGCAAGGATCCCGCGGGCCGCGCGCTCGCGATCGTGCACCGCGATCTCTCCCCGCAGAACGTGATGGTCAGCTACGCGGGCGACGTGAAGATCATCGACTTCGGCACCGCGCGCGGCATGAACCGCCGCTGCCGCACGGTGAGCGGCGTTGTCTTCGCCAAACCCGGCTACGTCGCGCCCGAGGTCGCGAACGGCGACACCGGTGACGCGCGCGTCGACGTCTACGCGCTCGGCGTGATGCTCTGGGAGCTCTGCGCGGGCCGGCGCTTCTTGCAGGGCGACGCGGCCGTGCACATGGCCGCCGTCGCGCGGAACGCGCAGAACCTCCCGCCCATCGCCGCGCAGATCGGTGCGCCGCCCGAGCTCGACACGATCCTCGCCAAGCTCACGGCCTTCGATCGCGAGGTGCGCTACGGCCTCGCCCGCGTCGCCGCGCGCGACCTCGCCAAACTCCTCGGCGCGGCGCCTCCCTTGCCCGGCGGCGAGCGTGGCGTGCGCGCGCGGACGCAGTACCTCATGCAGTCGCTCTTTCCGAGCGAGCCTGCGAAGAGCCGCCGCGAGTTCGCGCGCCTCGTCACCGCCGCGCGCGCCACCTTCGAGGCAACGATCGAGGAGAAGGTCCGCCCCGCAGCGCCGCAAGCTCTTCCTGCCGAGGAAGAGGGCCTCTTGCCCGGCACGCGTCTCCGGCTCGTGCGCGAGATCGGCGGCGGCGCCACGAGCGTCGTGCACGAGGCCGAGCACGTGGATCTCGGCCGCCGCGTCGCCGTGAAGATCCTCGCCCCCGAGCACGGCGCCTCGCCCGAGTTCGCCGCGCGCTTCCGCCACGAGGCCCGCGCCATGTCGCGCCTCTCGCACGAAGGGCTCGTCGACCTCTACGACTTCGGCCGCGCCGCCGACGGCCGCCTCTTCTGCGTCATGGAGCTTCTCGAAGGCGAGACGCTCGAAGCCCTGATCTCCCGCGAGCGCGAGGTCGATTGGCAACGCGCGCTCCGCATCGTGATCCGCGCGCTCGGCGCCCTCGAGGTCGCGCACACCGCGGGCATCGTCCACCGCGACGTCAAACCCGCGAACGTCTTCTTGACCCAGAGCGGCACCGTGAAGGTCCTCGACTTCGGCCTCGCGCACACGCCCGAGGACATCGGCGAGGCCGTCCTCGGCGCGCCGAGCGGTGACAACGCGGTCGCGGCCGGCTTCACGCTCTTCGGCACGCCCGAGTACATGGCGCCCGAGCAGGCCGCGGGCGGCCGCGTCGACGGTCGCGCCGACCTCTACGCGCTCGGCTGCGTGCTCTACGAGATGCTCACCGGCTCGCTACCCTTCACGGGCGCGAGCGCCGCCGCGATCGTCGACGCGAAGATGAAGGGCAGCCCCGAGCGGCCGCGGGATCGTGCGCCTGGCAAGCGCTTGCCCGAGGCCGTCGACGAGCTCGTCATGCGCGCCCTCTCGCGCCACCCCGGCCTGCGTTTCCAGAGCGCCGCCGAGATGCGCGAGGCCGCGATGCTGGCCCTCGGCGCCCCCGTGCGCGCGCGCCGTCGCCGCAGGACCGCAGGGTTTGCCGCGCTCGCCGCCGCGATGGCGTTCGCGACCGTCCTGCTCGCCGGCAAGGCCAGGGACATCGGCGCGATGATCCCCGTCGCGTGGAAGTCCGTCACCGCGCCCGCGCCGGCCGTCGTGGCGGAGCCCGCGCCCGCTGCCGCGCCTGCGACCGATCCCGCGCCCGCCGTCGCTGCGGCCGCCGCGCCCGTGGCCGATCCCGCTTCCGCGCCTGAGCCTGCGCCCGCGCCCGAGCCTGCAGCCGCGCCCGAGCCGCTCCAGCTCGCCGAGGTCCCGATCTCGGCCGATCCGGAGCCGTCTCGGCCCGCGCCTGCGCGTCCTCGCCCGTCGAACCGCGCGTCCAAGAAGGAGGCCGCCGCGAGCAGCCAGATGGTCGCGGCCGTCGCGCAGGCGGACAAGCCGAGCGTCACGCCCGCCTCGGGCGACAAGGCTTCTGCAGGGGCGAACAAGGTCGTCCACGCCGACGACGTCGCGCACGTCGAGCCGACCGAACCTTCACACGCCGAGCCGGCATCGAAGGACAAGGACGAGCAAGCTCGTTTGAGGCGCAAGAAGAAGACCCGCATGGCCTCCAAGCCGGCCGATGGGGGTATCGGGGGCGCAGCTCGGCCTGGCCGAGCGGAGCCACCGATCGTGAAAGACGGGCAAGGCGCGAAGCCGGCGAACAAGACCAAGTAGCCGTCAAGCTCCCCCGGCAGCGCTCATTTTGCTCGATCGCGCGCCGTCACGTTGTATACCGCGCACACTCGATGGCCCAGATTGCTCCGCCCGCCGTGGGTGAAAACGTCGTCACCTCCGGCCCGCCGCACCGAGCCATTCTCAAGCTCGCTCTGCCAACGGTCGGGGCGATGCTCACGCAGAGCGTCGTCAACGAGATCGACATCGTCTTCTTCGCCCGGCTGCCCTGCCCGGAGTCGTCGAACGCGCAGGCCGCGCTCCTCCCGTCGCTGATCGTCCTCTGGCTCTTCGGCGGCTCGCTCTCCGCGATCTCCGTCGGCACGCAAGCCTTCGTCGGCCGCCGCTTCGCCGAGAAGAAGCACGAAGACGCAGGCGCGGTCCTCTTCAACGCCGCGCTCTTCGCGCTCGTCGCGGGCGTCATCTTCTCCGCGATCGGCTACCTCGCCACGCCCCACATCCTCGGCGCAATCATCAAGGTCGAGGGCGCTCGCACGGCCGCAGACGAGTATCTGCGCTGGCGTCTGCTCGGCGTCACCTCGATGGCGACGACGTTCGCCTTCAAGGCCTTCTTCGACGGCATCGGCAAGACGCACATCCATCTCGTCTCGGCCGTCGTGATGAACGCGCTGAACATCGTGCTCTGCTTCTTGCTGATCTTCGGCAACGCCGCGCTCGGCATCCAGAAGATGGGCATCGCAGGCGCGGGCATCGCAGGGTTCGTCTCCACGTACGTCGGCCTCGCGATCATGGTCGGCTACGCGCTCCTGCCGCAGTTCCGGAAGCTCTACGCCCCGTTCCGCTGGAAGAACCTGGACCGAGGGCTCACCTGGTCGGTCCTGAAGCTCTCGATCCCGAGCAGCGTGGCGACCATCGCAGTGATGACAGGCTTCGCACTCTTCGCGATGATCGCAGGCAAGCTCGACGAGGTGCACCCCATGGGCGTCGTCTCGGCGATGTGCCCAGGCGGCAAGGCCGAGCCAGTGAACGGCGCAGCGACGACCGTGATCGTCGGCGTCCTCAAGCTGACGTTCACCGCATGTCTCGCGTTCGGCACGTCCACGGCAACGCTCGTCGCGCAGTCCCTCGGCGAGCGCAACGGCGACAAAGCCGAGACATTCGGCTGGACGTCGGTGCGTCTGGGTCTCCTGATCTTCGGCGTCGTGGGTCTCTGCGAGGCCGTCTTCGCGCCGCAGATCCTCTCGTTCGTCACGCACAGCGACGTCGTGCGAGACGTCGCACTCGGCCCGATGCGGCTCATGGGCATCTGCACGCCGATCATCGCAATCGGAATGATCCTCACGCAGGCACTCTTCGGCGCCGGCAACTCGCGCTTCGTGATGATCGTGGAGCTCGTGCTCCACTTCCTCTGTCTCGTCCCGCTCGCATGGCTACTCGGCATCACGCTCGACCTAGGCCTGATGGGCATCTGGGCCGCCGGCGTGGTCTACGCCGTGCTCCTCGCAAGCGTGATGGTCTTCAAGTTCCGCAGCGGCGACTGGAAGAAGATCGCGCTGTAGGGAAACGTGTCGCCGGGGTTTCACCCCGGGCCCGACCAGGGGTTGTCCACCCCTGGACCCGGACCAGCGCAAGCGCTGGACTCGGGGTCGATGAACTGCGCTCCGCGCAGTTCATCGAACAGCCGCAAGCAAGACCCGCCACGACCCTGCCCACCAAGACTGCAGCGCTGACGTCTCGCCGGGCAACGCCCCCGTGGTCTTGTTACGGGCCCGTTGGAAGAACTGCGCGTAGCGCAGTTCTTCCACCAGAGGTCCAGGGCTTGCCCTGGTCCGGGTCGAGGGGCGGACAGCCCCCGCGGGGTCCGGGGCAGCGCCCCGGCGCAGCGGCTCAGCTCAGCGCCCGAACGCGGATCCCGTCCAGCGATATCGCACCGGGCCGAGGTTGCTCCAGGGGAGCAGCAGCGGCTCGATGCCGCCGACTGCGCTCGTCTCCTGCGCGAAGGGGTAGGTTGCGGCGGTCCATTCGGTTGCTTTGCCTGGGGCGAGCTCGATCTCCACGAGCTTGCCGGCCTTCACGAATCGGTGGGTGCCGCTCACCTTCTTCTTGCCGATCGAGCGCCCGATCTCTGCGGCGAACACGCGCTTCAGGCCCTCGCCTTCGACCTTGTAGACGAGCAGCACGTCGCGATCGACCGTGCCGCTGCTCCCCTCGAGCGTAGCGTTCGAGTGCAGCGTGCCTTGCACGATGATCTCGGCTTTGCCGTCGCCGGTCAGATCCATCGCGCTCACCTCGCTGATGTCCGTGCCCTTCGTGAACTGCGACAGCGTCAGGAACGAGTAGCCCGTGCCGCCCTTGAAGCCCTTGCCGAAGATCACGAGGTCCCGATCGTGGAGCAGCACCGTCTCGGCTTGTTTGTCGCCTGAAACGTCTGCGGACACGTTGAACCGCGGCTTGCCCGCTACGCTGCGCTCTTTCTTGTAGAGCGCGTACACCTGCTCCAGAAGCTCGCCGGCGCTCGGACCCTTGGGCGCCTCGGGCTTCACGGTCTCGCTGGACGGCTTGGAGGCGGCTGCGGGCGGAGGCGTCGCGGCTTGTGTCGCCTCGCCGGCCTTTGTGAAGGCCTTGCCGTTCCATTTGTACGTCCGTGAAGCGATCGTCTCCCAGGGCAGCAGCGCGGGATCCATCGAGGTCTCGCGTGACTCGTTGTAGTTGCCTGCGTGGAACTCCTTCGCTTTGCCGGACAGGATCGTGATCGCGACCTTCGCGCCGTCGCTGTCGAAGCGAACCTCGTTCTCGACTGCGCCCTTCTCCGTCACGACCGCGATCTCGTGCTGGAACAGCGTCGCCGGCACGTCGGACTTGCCGAACTGCAACACCTGCAGGTACTCGCGGTACTTCTTCGGCGTCCCGAGACGCTTGCGCAGGATGATCTCCGCCTGCCCGTCGCCCGTCAGATCCCGCGCCTCGAACGAGGGCAACATGCCTGCGGAGACATCGACGCCGAGGTCGTTCCAGTAATACTCGGTGCCTTTGCGGAACGTCGGACCGAGGACCACGAGGTACCGATCCCACACGAGCACGCGCTCCTTCAGCGCGTCACCTGCGACGTCCGCGATCAGGTTGAACTTGGGCGCGCCGCGGACGCTCTTCTCCTTGAGCAGCCCCTCGGCGAGCGCTTGCTCGCTCTCGATCGACACGGGCGGCAGCGACTCGTACTTCGTCGAGGGCGCCGTACCGACTGCGGACTCGATCGTGCTGCCCGTGTCGGCGTCGTGCACGTGGATCGCGCCGCGCAGACCGACGCGGGTCGTGGCGGCGGGGGGGAAGGCGGTCCAGGGGATCGTTGCTTCGAGCGTCCAGCCGCCGCTGCGCGGGGCCTCGATGACCTTCGCGCCCGTGATGGCCTTGCCTTCCTTCGTCTTGGCCGCGCCGGGGGCTTTGCCCGGGTCGCCGGGGTAGAGCAGCACTTCGTGGACGACGCCGCCCGGGAAGCCGAGCGTGAGGGCGACGTGGTCGCCGCCGCCGCCGCGCAGGACGTCGTCGTTGACGTCGACCGCGACGAAAAGGCTCGTGCCGTCGTAGGAGAGGGCGGCTTTGGCTTCGAGGTCCGTCTTCGACGGCTTGCCCTTGGTGGCGTACGAGAGCGCCATCAACGAGGGCCACTCCTTGGGTACGCCGTCGAGCTTGATGGACTTGGCTTCGACGAGCGCGGCGCGCACGGCCGACCCTTCGGCGGCGGCGGGAGAGGTGGCGAAAAAGGCCCCCGCGAGGGCGGCGAGGGCGGTGAGGGCGGAGCCAAGGCGAGCGCGGTGGGGCGTCATGAGCAGGATATGGACGGGGGTAGGGGACCTTTGTTCACCGGGTGTGAGGCCCCGCGAAGGCCGTTGTTCCCGCGAAGATACCCGGGGGTTGTGACGAGCGGGAGGCGGTCAATCGTGTGTCCAGGGGGGTGGAACGTTTGAACGGTGGTTGGTCACCGTTACGCGAGGGCGACCGAACGTTCGATGGGGGACGGGAGAACGTGACGCGAGAGGGATCGAACGGCTGAAGACGCGCGCGTCAGCGTGGACCGAGGTTCTTCGAAGGCTCGGAGACGCGCGCGTCAAACGTGACGCGAGGGTGTTCGAAGCTTCGAAGGGGGAGGAGAGAGCGTGACGCGTGGGGGGTCGAAGGGTTGGAGACGCGCGCGTCAGCGTGGACCGAGGGGGCTCGAACGCTTGGCGGGGCACATGCCGTGGTGACGCGCCAAAAAGCCGTCGAGCGGGACCCCTGGAGTGTCGCTAATACCTTAGGAGATCCCCCGGCTCTGCCGGGGAGGCAGCCGAAGTTTGACATTTCCGGGGGTCTAAAGGCGGAACCCCCTTCGTGAGCCGCTCAAAGCAACACGAAAGGGGTTCCAGTGGACGAGT
>NZ_JAGTJJ010000051.1 GCF_028435365.1 Polyangium jinanense
GAATTCGACGCTTGGCGGAAGCGCAATCAGTATCAGCCGATGTCGTCGAGAAAGTTCTACAGGCGCACGGGCATGAGGTCCGCCTCGAACGGGACGGCTCGCATGTACCCGGTCACGGTGATGCGTAGCGTCCCCGGGCCCTATGGCGCGAGCGATTACGACCACGAGGGGGGCGACGAATGACGCGCTACAGCTACCCCCAGCGGCGCCCGTCTTCGCCGTGGGGCTCGACGTCCGGGAGACGGCCGCCCGCGCGCTCGTCGCCTGCTTCCGCCTCGCCGCGCGTGCGCCTCGATGATGCGCCCTTCGCTCGCGTGCTGGACACCCTCGCGGGTCTCGGATCCCTCGAGAGCGACCACGCTGCGCCCGTTGCGCGCGCTCTCGACCGTGCTGGATTGCTCGACCATGCGCGCCGCGAGGGGTGGACGGCGCTTCCTGCCTTCGATGTCCTCGCGCGGGCGCTCTCGACGGCCGAGCTCGTCGGCGCTGGGCTCGCGCGGCTCGACGCGGGCGGCATGCGCCCGCAATGGCCCGCGCATCGCCTGTTGATCCCCTGGACGGCCGAGGCCGGCGCGGAGCACGAGCGGACCTTCGCCCGGCGCTCGCTACTCCCCCCGGACGAACGCTTCCCGGTCACGATATGGCCCCCCGGGCGGCGCGCCCGTGGCCTGCTTCGGATCGGCCCGGAGGGCGCGACGAACGAGGCGCGCAAGGTGCTCGTCCCCGATGCCCTGGACGCGCTCGCGTTGCTCGCGTACGCCGAGGTGCGCGGGCGGGCGGCCGTCGCATACGTCGTGCCGTGGCTCGAATGGCTCCCCCTCGATGATCTCCCCTTCGCGCCGGGCGATCGTGTCCACGTTTCGATCCCGCGCCCGCAAGGCTACGAGCTCGCGCGGCGGCTCGCCGCTCGCGGGGTGAAGGTGCACGAGCTCGCGCCGCCCGGGGGCGCGTCGTGGGGGGAGACGTGGGAAGCGTACCGCGGCGAGGCCGAGGCGTGCGGGAAGCGCGGCGAGCACGAGGCGGAGCCCAGCGGGCGCGCGCAGTGATTACATTCCATTCTTGCTGCGTAGAGCTAATCCTCTATAAGATCTAGATACGAACACAGCCGCTCCGCAGTGGTACGTACTAAGACTGTGTCGACAATTGACGGCAAGCCGCGTTCAATATGCGTTTGCACAGTGAGCCGATTTTGTTCCAGCAGAAATAGAATCCTGTCGGGCTCCGATATCATACTGTCCACGTATGGTCCTTTGCGTGTTGTCCACGTTCCCGACTCATCCTTTGGCATAATTTGCTCTAGACGCAGCATCCAGCGACCGTCTCGGTGATCTGCCACGATGCAGGCCGTATTGCTTACGTCGGAATTTAATGCCCATTTCAGCATTGCGCAAACTTCGAGCATTTCGCGCCGGTTGAGTTCCTGCAAGAGGGAGACGACGCCGCGAAAAAACGCGTCTGGGCCCTGCTCGTTTCGCAAGTACTCTTGTGCAAGCACGGCAAGGGGAACTGTCGCCGCGTCATCTACGGCTTCCATGAGGCCACGGATCGAGCGCCAAATCGTTTCATGCATGTAACGCGCTTCCTTGCGCTCGCTCCGAAGACGCTCCTCAAGACGAGCAGCGATTTCCTCGGGTTGCATTTCTTCGTGCTTTGCCCATTCGCTCGTGATGGTATCCCAAAGCCGATGGGCCTCCTTTACCTTGCGCTGCGCATGCAATGAAGTCCCCCAACCGAGAATAGTGGGCAAGACGGAGATGCCACCAACTAACGCGAGCTGCCCAATGTCTGCGTTGGACGATTTGGCAAGCTCAGCGCCGACGCTGAGTGCCGTCGCAGCTACAGCCGAAACGATATCCTTCGATTCTATGGGATGGGGTGGTTTCTTGCTCTCGCTCATTGGTCGTCCTGGGTCTCGTTGGGATGGCTGCTTTGGCTTCGCACAGATCCTCGGTCGGATCAACAGCGCGGCATGCTCTCGGGGGCCGCTGCGATACCGTTGCTCGCAGCGCTCGTCCACCTCGCGGCCGTGCTCGTGCTGGCCCGCGGCGGCGCGCAACGGGGTCAAGTGGCATCGAGGGGACCGCGAACGGGATCAAGGCGCCTCGGCGGTCACGCGTCGTGACGGGCGCAGCGGGCCGAGGACGGCCAGGTAGGGCGATCGGCATTTTGACCCCTCGCGCCCCCTCCGCTGCCTAGATTTCGCGTTTGTGAGGGTTGAAGATCGTCACATCGCCAGCGCCAACGGCGATCGCACTCACGCGCGGGGTGTGCCTTTTCGACTCTTCTTTAGCGCGGTATTGCGCCTTGTCTGCCAGATCCAGAAGCGTCTTTGCGTCCGTGTTGGGGTCCGTTGCGCGCGCGCTCCCGCACGAGGCCGTGAGGACCAGACTTTCCTCACCGAGGACGAGGACATCCTTTGCGAGCTGCCGCGCGAAACTGTCGAGAAGCCTGCCGGCGGCTGCATCGTCCGCGTTTGGCAGGATGACGATTACCTCGTCGCCTCCCTCACCACGGTAGGCTTCGCCGCGCTCTCCGAACGTCGCAACGACGGCCTCCAGATATGCCCGGATCGCCGCGTCTCCGCCTTCGTGCCGGTGCTTATCGTTGATTGCCTTGAGCCCGTTCATGTCGAGGTACACGACCGACAGCGGCGCCTCGTTGCTGGCTGAAAGCATCGCAATGGCAAGGTCGGTCTCCAAGTGCCGCTTCGCCAAGCACAATCCCATGGGGTCTCGGTCGCGGCCGGTTCGGAGTTGCTGCTGAAGCTCGGAAAGGCGCACGCGGCCACGATGACTAATTTTTAGGGTTATAGGTTTATTGTTGAGTGTCGCGTGAATGTGCTCGCCGAGCACAAGCTGCCTTCTTGCCAGCAATTCCCCCTCTCTTCCTGGGCTGAGGCTCTTCAGTTGGGCGAACCCGTCATTCAGATAGCCGTCGTGAATGAGCGAGACAACCATCTGCTGATCTTCAATGCGCTCAAAATGCCCCGGATGCTTGATTTCCCCGTCGCGATCCAGTCGCGCAAGAAACTGCATTTCCCTGACGCGTGCGTCCGTCCGGCTCATTGTTTGAACTTATCATGGTCCGTTCACGGCGGGCCAAGCGACCGGCAAACGCACGGGCGCGGTAGAAGCTCCTCGGCCTCGGCGGGCGCGTCGCGCGGGCCGCTGGGGTGCGCCATGGCGCGAGGCTCGACGCCGGCCTCGTGCTCGTGCTCCTCGGCGCGGGGTGTCCTCGGCGGGGGGGGCGGCGCTCGCCGATCGGCTCACGGTCGCCTGCTACCGGGCCGAGGACGCATCGACGGGGGACGGGGGGACCTCGCGCCCGCGTCGAGCCGCTGTAGCTCGTCCTGGGGACCGCTCCGCGCCGCCGCTGGCGTTCGGGGTGCTCGTGCTCGTCGGGGGGACCTCGCGCCCGTGGGGAGCTGCTACCGGGCGTCCTCGCGCCGCTGGGGGCCGCTGGGGGGCCCGCTGGCGTTCGGCGAGGTCCGCGGGGCGCTGGGAGACCATGCGCGCGCCGAGGCGCCGCTCGTGCTGCGCGCCGCCGCTGCGCGGACGGGGGAGAGCGGCGAGGGGGTGCGTTCGGCAAGGTGCTCGCGGCGCTCGTGCTCGTCCTCACCCTCGATGCTCTCCGGCTCCCATGGGGCGCCGCTCGTGCTGACGGTTCTGACGGATCGCTGACGGATCGACCCCCCTATCCGTCAGTCTTTTTGCCAAGCGTTCCGTGCCCTTGGCGGACACCCTGACGGAACTGACACATCTTTGCAGGGGGGGACCTATACGCGTGCGCGCACGCGCGCCTATGGCGCCATAGGGGCCGTTATCCGTCAGATCCGTCAGCACGGCCGCAAGCATGCGAAACCGCTGCAAAAAATGCTGACGGTTCTTCCCCTCGATGCGTCAGTGATCCGTCAAGGATGCGTCAGGGCGGGCCATTCCCGCGCCGCCGCTCGCGCTCCTCGCGCGATGGCCGAGGGCTTTGCACAGATTGGCGAGGCTGTGCATTCTGTCGGCATACCTCTGGAAACAGTGTAGGGGGATAGGCAGGCAAGTGGGAGGCGACTTTCCCGCGAGCCTCCCTACGCGTCAAAATCGTTGGTGACGCTGGGAACACGGCGAATCCTGCGATCTCGTGCGTATCGTGAACGTGAATGTCGGAGCTGGTTTCCCTTACCGCTCTCGTTTCGTGCACGCTATCCGCGAAAAACGCGCGTCGCTGCGCCTCGCCCCTGGCCGCAATGGCGCCGCGTTGCTATGCTCCGCGTGCACAATGGGCCGCCCCCGACGATGTTTCAGTGAGCCGGCCTCCGAATTCGTGTCCTTTCGGCTCACGCGGGCCGAGGCCGAGGCGCTGCAATCAGCGGCCGAGGAGGCCGGGATCGCGAGGAACGAATACGCCCGGCGCACGATGCTCGGCCATCTGTCCAGCCGAGGCTACGCGCCGCCCGCGCCGCCTCGCGCCCTTCGCCGCGTCTCTCCCGTCGATGCCGGGCCGCGCGAGCCGCGCGAGCCGATCCCGCTGCGCGCATCCTCCGCGCCCGCGCTCGCCGAGGCGCCTGCGTGCCGCAACGTCGTGAGCCTCGATGCGCGCCCCCCTCCGCGCTCGCCGAGGCGCCCGTCCTCGGCCGCTGCGCGCCGATCGATCGGGACGAGCGCACCCCTTGCCGCTCCCCTCGCCGATCCGCCTCTCGACGCCGCGCCCGTGCTCGCCGAGGCGCGCCCGCTGCGCCCGTCTGTCGAGACGAACGGAGCCGCGCCGCTCGCCGCTCCCCTCGATGCCGGTCCGGCCGATCGTCCCCCGTCTGCGCCCGCCGAGGCCGAGGCGCCTCGCCGCGAGCCGCGCGAGCCGATCGGCGAGCACGAGGCGCGCCTCGATGATCCGGGCCGCCCGGCGTCCCCTCGCGCCGCCGCTGCGCCCGCCGAGGCCGAGGAAGCTCTCGAGGTCCGGCCGGCGCTTCCGACGCTCGCCGCGAGCGCGACGCGCGAGGCTCACGAGGCCGCCGTCGATGCGCCCGCCGAGGCCGATCCGGATCACGCTCTCGACGCGCCGCCCGCTTCCGTGCACGAGCTCGCCGAGGTCTCCGCGAACGAGGCGCGCCTCGATGATGCCCCGGAGCTCTCCGAAGCAGGGGCGGCCGTCCTCGCGGCGGCGCGGTCCCTCGCCGCGCTGGATCCCTCCGCGCCGATCCCCGCGCCCGTGCTCGTCCTCGAGGCGCACGTCGGCGGGATGCCCCTCGAGGAAGCGCGCGCGGCCGTGCTCGTGCTCGTCACGCGCGGCGAGCTCGCGGCCGAGGCGGGCGACGACGCGAGCGGCCTCGCGCCCGTCGATGCGTCCGGACGAACGATCACCGCGGTCCGCCTCGCGACCGCATTGGAGGGTTGACCGTGCTCCCGAACCTCGCGGCCGAGGTGGCATTCTGGCAAAAGGCGTTCGGCCTCGATGATTGGACGATCGAGGCGCGCCACGTCGAGGATCTCCGGTATCCGTGCCATGACGCGGGCGCGGGATACCCGACGAAGGGGGAACGCATGGCGGGACTGTGCGACGCCGATCGCGTTGCGCGGACCGCAAGGATCCGGATCTGCACGCCGCGCACGTTTCGCCAGCTACGACAATGGCCCGAGGCCGTCTGTCACGAGGTCATGCACGTCCTCGGCGCGGCGTACCGCACGCCCGGGTGGACCATTCAAAACGAGCATCGGACGATCAATGTCGTTGCCCCTATGCTGGTCAAGGCGAGGCGCAAGGATCCAGCGCTCGCCGCTCGCGCGGCCGGGGTTTTCGCGGAAGCATGCCGCCGCTGCGCCGCTGCTCTTTCTCCGCCCACGAAATCGCCGATCATCGCGGAAGCCGATCGAGCCGCCGCAATGAGTGTTTCGCCGCCCGCGGGCGGCGCTCGATGAAAGGAAGCGTTTCCCATGAAAAACCCTCTCGGCCGTCTGTTTTCCGCTCTCGGGGGGACCTCCGCGCCCGCGCCCGCTGCGCCCCCGTCTCGCCCGGCATTGCCGCCCGCTCCCCCCTCGTCGCCGTCTGTCGAGGTCCAGCGCGCCGAGGCGGCCGTCCTCGAATGCGAGCGGGCCGAGGCCGACGCGCAAGCGGTGCTCACGGCGGCCCGTCTGCCCTACGAGGACGCGCAGCGCGCGCACCAAGCGGCCCGTCGAGCGTTGCACGAGGCCGAGGACGCGGCGGCCTCGGCTCCCGACGACGAGCGCGCGGCATCGACGCTCGCGGCGGCGCAGCAAGCCGAGGCGCGCGCCGCTGGGATCCTCGCGTCCTTCTCGCGGCGGCATGCTGCGGCTGGCGCGTCTCTCGAAAAGGCGCGCGCGGCGCTCGCGGCGGCGCGGACGCGTCTCGAGGGGGCTCGCGCGGACGCCGATCGGGCCGAGGCCGAGGCGCGCATCGTGCGGGCCGGAGAGGACGCGCAAAAGGCGAGCGCGGCCTACGTCTCGACGCACCCCGGGCCGAAGCTCGCGGCGATCCTCGACATGTCGCGCAAGGCGTTCGGCGAGGCGCGGGCCCGCGCCGGAGCGCTGCGCGCCGAGGTGTTCGCCGCTCTCGACGCGGGGGAGGCGGGCGATCGGCGAGCGCTCGCGGCGGAGCCGCATCGGGCCCGGGAGATCAAGGCCGAGGCCGAGGAGCGCCGCGCCGCCGCTCGTGCCGTCCTGGAATCCCTCGCCGATGTCGAGCGCTGGTATGCGCACGCTGCGCCGGCCGTTGCCATGCTGGCGCTCGCGGGCGAGCTCGAACGCGAGGCGCGCGGGATGCTCGCCGAGCTCGCGGCCGAGGCGCACGAGGCCGGCGTCGATGCGCGCAAGCTGGGAAGCGAATTCGAGCCGGTGACTCCGAAGCTCGCCGAGGCGGCCGTGATGCTCGGTCGGTTCCTGGGAAGACCCGCCGAGGAGCGGACCGAAGCCGAGCGGCAATCGTACACGATCGATGTCGCGATCATGCGAGCACTCTCGACGCAATGGAGCCTGTCGGATCGATTGCACGAGGGAAACTTCGGGCGGGCCCTTTCGAGCGAGGAGCGGGCGCGCCTGCTTCTACGCGATCCGGCCGGGAAGCCCCGGGCGATGCTGCGCGCCGATCATGCGCGCTTGGTCGAGCGGGGTGATCGGAAGGCGCTGGAATACGAGGAGAAGCAGGGACGGGGGACGGCTCCGAGGCTGGCAGCGATGCGAGATGAGGACGAGCAGACGGCGGCCGAGGCGCGCGCCCGTGTGCAAGGTCGGGATGGGCGCGGGATGTTCGTCACGAATTGAGCGCCGCTCCCCCTCGCCGCTCCCTTCCGCTCTCCTGGACAATCGCGCCCTGCATCGAGGCGCCTGGGGCGTCGGCCTCGTTCGGCTCGACGTGACCCCCGGCGAGCGCCGCGAGCGCCGCGAGGACGGCCGCGAGCTCGTGCTCGTGCACTTCACCCGGGCGACGCGGCTCGACGCGCAAGGATGGCGCGGCGCGAGGAGGTCGATGCGGCGTCGTGGCTCACCGGCCTCGGCCCCTAGCTTCGCCAGTAATTTGACTTCGTTCCTGTTTTGTCAGAACCCAAGCAGCGTGAAGCTTGGTCGCAATGTTCTATGTTGGTGCGGCTCTGGAAAGAAATACAAGCGGTGTCACCTTGATCGCGAATCTGAGATGCGACCCAACCCATGGGAGATCGCGGAGAAAATTCGAACCGAATTTTCTTGGAAGACTTGCCTTCACCCGCAAGCAGGCTCCCATACCTGTAACGGTCCCAGCATCCGTGCTCATACAATTCGACGCGCGGCCGATCTCGCACGCATTGCACGACGGGGTCACGTCTACTATGTGGCCCCCGACTTTCAGACATTGAACCGAACCGGCGGCAAGGCGGAGCCAAGGCTCGTGGGAATAAACCGCGCATCCACTTTTACTGGCTTTTGCGCGCGGCACGACAGCGCGCTCTTTGCCCCGCTTGAGACAGACGAGTTTCGTTGCACACCCGAGCAGGCCCATCGATTACTTTACCGTCCCGTCGCCCATGAATTATACAAGAAAATTGCACAGCAACGAAGCACCGCCGTTTTTCGTGACATCGACCGAGGGCGTGATTATGCGGACCAAGTCATCGTTCAGCAATGGTGCGATCACAGGAGCTTGGGCACCGACGCAGCTATCCGCCACCTTGCCGAGCTAAAGGCCATGCTCGATGAGGAACTCGCGAGACAACAATACGAGAAGATGCGGGCCCTCATTATCGACCTTGACAGAACTCCCGATGTACTATGCGCAGGAGTCACGCAACCAGACTTCTCCTTCGATGGAGTCCTGCTGCAAGATCTGTCGGACACGATTCGGCCCGCACTGTCCGTAGGATTTAATATCTTGGCAACGAGCACCGGCGGGATGGTTGTTTTTGTATGGCATTCGGAGATGGGTGGACCTGCGAGACGTCTCCTAGACTCGTTAATAAGGCTGCCGGTTCAAGAGATCCCGCACGCCGCGATTAGATTTGCGTTTGAAAACTTCGAGAATCTCTACCTCCGTCCTGAATGGTGGGAGGGGTTGGGTCGTCAGCATCGCGAACGGCTGACGGAACGCATGATGAGTATCGTGCCGTTCCCGGCTCGTTTGGAGGACGACGGAATGCGGGCAATTGCGTGGCAGGTGATGGGCCTTTACGAGCTTCACGACGGCATCTTGCGTCCGCTGTCTTCGACTTTGGCTTCCGTGTGATATACGGGCGATCGCAAGTGGCGCGCCCTCGTGCGGCTCGACCATGACCCCGGCGAGCGCCGCGAGCGCCGCGAGGACGGCCGCGAGCTCGTGCTCGTGCACTTCACCCGGGCGGCGCGGGCTCGACGTCACCGAACGGCCGCGAGCGCCCTGCATCGAGGCGCCCTCGTCCTCGGCCTCGTGCGGCTCGACCATGACCCCGGCGAGCGCCGCGAGCGCCGCGAGGACGGCCGCGAGCTCGTGCTCGTGCACTTCACCCGGGCGGCGCGGCTCGACGCGCGAGGACGACCGCGAGCGCCCTGCATCGAGGCGCCCTCGTCCTCGGCCTCGGCGCGGCCATGGGGACGGCCGCCCGGATATTCGTCGACGGTAGCCCCGCGAATATCTGTCAATCACCAACGATTCACGCGTCCGTGTGTCACGAACATGCGCGATCAATGCTGCATGCGTGCGACGTGGCATATCGTCTTCGTGCAACATGTGGCCAGGAAAAACGCTCGTCACGAGCAAATGCGCTTGCCACCGGGCCACGGCCGCTCGTAAATCGAGCCTGGGCCGTCCTACGCGGTCCGGGAGCGATGCACAATGCAGCGCAAGGGACCCGAGCGCCCGACGGGCGCGAGCGGGATAGGGCACGTCTACGCCGAATTCAGGGAGCGGTTAATCGTGACCCTGCTCCGTTGCGGCGTGCGTGAGCTCGACGCGCCGGACATGCTGCACGAGGTTTTCGCGACGTACGCGCGGCGGAAAGCCGAGGGCGCGTCTATCAAGAGACCCGCCGACTATCTGCGGCAGATCGCTTTCGGGCACGCCGCGAATTATCGCAGGCTCCACCGCTGGCGGATCGAGGTGGCCACGAGCCCCGGGCGCATCGAGGAAGCCCCGGATCCGTCCCCCTCGACGGACGAGCGCGCCGCGCTTGCGCAATGGTGTGACCGCGCCGAACGGCTGCCGCCCGTCGAGCGCGCCGCGCTGCGGCTCCACCTCGAAGGTTATTCGATCGATGAGATAGCGCGGAGGCTCGAAACCTCGCGCGCTACCGCTTGGAAACGATTGCGCGCTGGACAGGAGCGGCTGAAACGAACGGAGGGACGCCATGCAACGGCAATGGGTGGTCAACGAAGAGACAGGCGAGCATAGCGAACGGATCACGCTGGATCAATCCGATCTAGAGAAACTTCGGCCCTACGTCTGCGGCATTGCTCGCCGGGTAGGCGTTATCCCTGCCGACCGTGACGATTTGGCGCAGGACGTGCTTTTCGCATTCTGGCGCTATTCCGAGGAGCGACGGATCCGCGTCATCGAGGGGAAGGCCGACGTGGACGCCGCACGGACGCTCATCGCGGCGTTTGCAGTACGCACCTCCCGGTACTACCGGCGTAGGGCAAGGCGGAGCGGTGGGGGCCCGGCAGACGAAACACCCTCGCGCGGGGGGGATCCCGCTCTCCGTTTCGAGGCTCGCGAAGCTCTGCGGATGGTTGAGCGATTGCCTCCGAACCTGCGCAGGGTGGTTGAGCTCGACGCGCTCGAGTACACGACAAGCGAAACCGCTGAGAGCGTCGGCGTGGTGCTCGGCACGGCCAAAAGCAGGCTGTCTCGAGCGCGTGACTTGCTGGCGATCATGAGATGATCCACGGGAGCACTGCCGCGCAATAGCGGGCGCGCTGCGGTGGCGCTCCTCGCGCGTCGGCTACGCCGCGAGCGCGCGCCGCCCGGCGCGACGCACACATGGTGCAGGGGGATCGGGAAGGGGTGAGCCCCGGGCGAACCCTCACGAGCTCGCCCGGGGCCATGGGAGCGGCCTACGCCTTCCGGCGCTTGCGGCTGCTCTTCACCGCCGAGGCCGGCGCTTCCTGGCCAGCGGGCGGGGGCTCGCCGAGGAGGGCCTGTAGGGCGACCGTAGCGCGCCGCGCGCCCTCGATGTCACCCGACGCGAGCGCCGCGTCGAGCATCGCACGGACGGCCGCGGTCGCCTGGAGGAGGGGGCTCGACGGGGGGGCCGTGGTCGCCTCGTGTTCTCGTCGGGATTCTGTCGAGCGACCAGGAATCGCGGGGTTACGCTCGCCGATCGGCCCGATCGGCTCGACCGTCTCGGGCTCGATCTCCGCGGGTTCGATGTCGATCGGCTCGATCTCATATCCCCCCCGACGATAAGAGGAGAGCTGCCCTTCCGCGGTCGGGCGGCAAGAGTTCTAATGCCAAGTGGACGAAGGCTTGCGACATCTCCTTGTCGCCAATGATGCGCTCGGACTTATCGGCACACCAGCGCATGGTTTGCCTCAGTGCCGCTTGCCCGAGTTTGTCCCCCGACGCTACGGCCCCCCAAGGCGGATTACCCACCACGACATCGGCGGACCCGGGACCGAAATGCCGACGTACCACTGGGTCCTCCTGAGTGATTGCGTCGAAGGCATTGCCAGCAAACAATATATCGAAATGTTGATCCGGATCCCGCGCCTCCGCTCGCTCCGGATCCCAGCGCAGGTTCGGCAGTTTTCGGCGCTCGTTTACTTCGCGTGGATTCTGGTAATGAAGGTAGGCAAGGTAGAGGCTGAATGCCGCGATGGGTACTGCTTCGGGGTTCAGATCAATCCCCCGGATCTGATCGCGCAGGATAACGCGTAGCTCCCTCTGGGACAACCGCCTCCGCTGCCTTGCCACACGATGACGTACCATTCGTCGAAAAGTTTCGACGAGAAAGATGCCCGATCCACATGCCGCGTCCGTGACGCGCGGGCGCCCGTCGAGCACCTCCACTGTGAGCGCGCGCGATAAGAGGAAATCGACCAGCGCCGGCGGAGTGTAATAGGACGATTGCGTGTTGCCTTTTCCACGCGTCGCTGCGTAGAAGTTTTCATAGATATTGCTGATGAGCTCGATCGGAATAATATCGAAACGATAGGCAAAAAGGAACAGCCTCCCCTGGGCGGATGGCGCGTTTCCTACGAGCAGCGCGCGAAGCAATTCAAGGTGTTCCGGATTAACAGCGGCTTCCTCCTGGAGGCTGACGGGAAACGTGTCGCCATTAAAATCGGACGCAAGCTTTGCAAAGAATGCGTATGCAAAATCCTTGTCCTTGAGGACTCGGAAGAACATAACCTGCGCAAGTCTGGGATCGGCAAAGGTCTCTCGCGGTTCCTGGTCGAGGAGTTCTTGCCATTCCGGGCGCGCGCTGGCGACAGCCTCGAAGTACTCACGAACGAGGATCGCGCGATCCTCTAAATAGCGTACAAATAAGGCTCGACCGATAAGGCTGTGCGCGATGGGCAATTTTAGCCCCGTGGGGCCCTTGGTTAATTCGACGCGAACGGCTTTGAGGTCGCGCACGAGCGTCCGATCCGCACGCCCGGCCCCGTCGCCGAACCGCTCATCCCCATAAACTTGCCCCGTCTCAATGCTCTCCCGACGAAACGAGGCCAAGTTCGTCGCGATGTCGGCCACGCCCTTCGCGAGGGCTAGCAGCCTATCTCCGCTGTCGAGCGCTTCGTCTGCTCGTACGGGGGACGCCCCCAGTCGATAGACCGCAAGCTCTCCCTCACGTGCAAGGAAAAGGATCTGCGGCCGTGCCATACTCCAAACACGGTTGAATAACTCCGCTGCGTCCTCGTCCTCGGGAAGCTCCGCTAGGACTAATATGGGCTCATTGTCGACGAAGAATACCTTCTCGGCGCCGACCTCGGCAGCGAGGCCGAGCCAATCCCCTTTGTCAGTCCAAGACGCGAGGTTGTCCTCGGTCGGAGCAGGGGTCGCCGGCAACAAGCAGCCGTCCACCAAGCCAAGAATCCGGCAAGCTGCGGTTAGCAACCTCTCATTGTTGTTGCGCTCTACCGCACTCACGGCGGGGTCATATCGCCTTGGGCATCACCCTGTCAAGAGGATCACACCCCTTTTCCCCTTCGCTCTTCCTTAGACGTGCTCCAAGGTCCCTGTGCGCGGCGTCGAGGCCCGAGGTCCTCCGGAATCCGGGCAAGCCGGGGGGGGCGACCGCTGGGCACTCGGTCTGCGGGGTAAGTGGCCGCTTTCAACGCCAACCCATAGGCACCGCTCGCGCGCCGCGTGCGCGGTGCACGATGGTGTCTACATCGATCAGCCTAACCGCATACCACGGCTTGTGCACTCCTGACATGATGCCCAGGCCCACCGTCGTCACCATGCCCCGAGGCGTGATCTTAAACGTTTTCACTGCATCCGGTCTTTGGCTCCAATAACGAACCAAACCGGCGAAGCAATTCAACGCCCAGCGTCCTTTTTTCTTCTGAAAGTGATGACGAAACTTGATGCGTTCAATGTTTGTTTCCCGTTTAATCCAAGAGGCGTCATAGTGCTTAGCGATGTCCAGGCTTTTCATGACGGACCGCCACATCAGACACGCAACCTGACCGACCGAGAACACAGTCAGCGCCTCGTCGAGTACGTCCGCCAATTCTTCTCGATCAACGACTTTCATATCGTGACGGCGCAAGAATTTGTACCACTGACGCCAACACTCCGCCCCAGCAATTTCAGAGAATAGGTCGACGTACTGGTTCTGCCACCACGTGGGCCAGTGTGCTGGATTTGGCACTATTCGCAGGGCGTCAGCGGTGTACTTGCGGGCTAGTGCCTCGTATTGAGGTGCAGCTAGGCGCCACCCGACCGCCCGTAGCTGTGCGACCGCGCGGCCTCGTCGGACACTGAAGGGCGAAAGAGTGCCCTCCGTATCCAGGTAGAGGAGGCGCTGTGCGCGCAGATGTCGGACTGCTTGGACGTCCGCTTTTATTTCGCCGATGAGCGGCATCCCTAGCTCGTCGAGGGCCGGAAGCCTGCCCGAGTTCAAGTCGGCCTTTCCCAAGAGGGCAAACCAGGGGGCGATGTGCCGGAGATGCACCGAGCACGGGTCCACGGGTTCACCCAGCGGCCATGCCCGGCGTACCCGTTGACGCAACCGGTCCTGTTGCGCAGCTTCCGTTGCCTCATTGGCAGCGAGCACTGCCTCACGAGCCACGATTCTCGCGGCGGCAGCTTCGGAGGCTTCCGCGCGAACGAGTGCGCGCGCCCGGTTCTCTGCGTCTATCTGCTCTCTGGTGCACGTCTCGCACTTCCACTGCCAAGTCTCCAAGTGCTCACGTGCTTGGAAGTCCCTGCGGCTCTCGTAGATATAGGGAGCACCGCACGCGCATTGAACATGCGAGACTGCCGCGCAGCGCACGACCACGAAGTAATCGAATGTGTTCTCTCGCTCGCGCGCAGCCTTCGCTAGGGCCTTGACCGGATGGGTGAATGCGCCAGCCGGTGAACGCTCCCAGTAGCGCTTACAGATGTCCCGCTCGGTTTGGTCGGGGAACTCTTCTGCAAACACAAGGGAGATGCCACGCATGACACTTCCAGGACACCGCCACCCCCCGACGCTTGTCAAGGGAGTCGGCGCCCGGAACTATGGGAGCCAGCGTCACAACCGACACGGTCTAGTATGCTAGATTGCCGATTCACGCCTACCCGACCGGCGGCGGCGGCAGGCGACCTTGACGCCGCGGTGATCGGATCCACTCGTCTCGCGATCGAGGGGTGGCTTACAAAACGGCCGCGCGAATTAAGGATAAGGAAGAAGGCCCTGCGGGGCTCTGCGCGGACCCAGGGAGCCAGGGCCCCCGCGCGGCCCCCGCGCCTGTGTTGCGCACATGTGCGTACCCATCGCCAGCGCGTCGAGCACCGCGCCGATCCGCGCGCCATCGTCCACCCGCGGGCGCGGCGACGCTCGATGTCCCAACCAGCGGCGGGGCCCCCTCGCGACCGAGGGGGCCTCGCACAACCGTTTGTCCTTGGGGTTTGTCTCAGCCTTGGAGCCGTGGTAGGGATGTCGGACAACCCTCACGCGAGCAGGGAGGAAACGTGCCGAGACAAATCAAAGCAAAGCCAGTCGCTGTGAAAGTTGGCGCTCGTATCCGCGAACTACGAGAGGAGCGCGGCATGTCCTTGCAGGAACTCGCCGACGCTGGCGCGCTGTCGAAAGGCCACCTGTCGAACATCGAGCATGGCCTCGCGACGATCACCATCGACACCGTCGAACACATCGCAGCCGCGCTCGGCGTGTCCCCGTTTTGCGTCATCACCTTCCCGACAGACGACGAGCTGAATCGTATCGCGGATCTCGCCCGCAAGCTGTCGAAGGGCGATCATCGGAAGCTTCGGAAGGTACTCGAAGAGCGAACGACGCACGAGCCTCCGGCATCCGGCGTAGTTCGGCGCACGTAGTTAACTGTCACCGCTCCCCCTCAGAATACCGCCGCGCCGGTAGGTCGTGCTGGCCAACGAACCACACGGGATTGGAGTTTTGCGTTACCTCGCAGAGCAACCAAGAGGGGTCCTCTGCCTTCCGTTTCGCCCGCCATGCTCGGAACACATCCGCGGTGATCCTCATCGAACTCCCCTTCTACCTAAGCATGTCTCGCCACTGCTCGATGACCTCCGGGAGCGTGGCGGTGTGGAGGCGACCCATTTGATGAAGCTCCCAATCGTCGAGGGTGAGCGGATACATCGCATACACCTCGACCAACCCGCCCGACGGGGTCCGAAACGTGGCGTGCTCTCCGAGCTGCCGCGATGGCGCGACGAGAAGGCCGAACGCGCGCGGCGAACCATGAACGGCCTCCGCCGAGTTGGAAACGACTCCGCCCGCGTCCGGCGCTAAACTACGAGCCAAGATCGCGGTCGATGCCCGCTGGAACATGTAGGCCGGCCATCTTTCGCTCGGGATCCAGTCTTCGGGCAACGACATCACGAATTCAAAGCGCCGCTCCTCTCCCTTTCGCCCTGCCATCGGGAGGAGACTCGCCCCCAAGGTATGCAAAACCCAATGGGGACGACCCTCGCACGGGAGAGCG
Source organism: Polyangium jinanense (assembly GCF_028435365.1). Next base: position 15,555 of record NZ_JAGTJJ010000051.1, read on the forward strand.
CCGTAGACGCGCGCCGGGAACGTGAGTCTTCTTACATCTCTTAGCACGAGCTGGCCCCTGCCCAGATGCCGCTCGAAATGGGCAGCCATGGCTGCTCGCAGCTCACTCGGAGTCATCATCGATCAAGCCATCCTTCTCGCGGGCGGGATCGACCTTCACTTGATCTGCGCGGCTATGGTCACGTTGAAGGCCGTCCGGTGGACCTCCCGAGCGAGGCGTTCGGCTTCCTCGGGGGTCAGGGCGTAACCCCGGAACTCTTTGCGCCCTTCGGGCTCGATCACGCCGTCTTCGACGTACACGCATCCATCGCTCCCGAGCGCGAGGAGCTGGAGGCAGGCCCAGCGGAGCAAGCCCCGCGTTCCATGCTTCGCGCGTTCCTCGGCGGTCAGCGCATAGCCGGTGAATACGCGCCTGCCCGCGGGTGGTTCCTCGTCGAATCGGGCGTAAATCGCACCATCGCTCGCGAGCACGAGGTCGGTTTCTATCTCGGCGGGGGGTGTGCGGGGGCGGTTGGTCATGGTGGGGTCTCAGAGGGGGATCCGGAGCTGAACGCGATTTGGAAGCGACGGTGCTTCCGGGATTCTCTCGATGTTGACGATGCCAGCCTTCTCGAGACGGTCCAGCGCCGGCACGAGCAAACCGGAAACCGACACGTCGCACAGGATGTCGCGCAGCCGCGCAAAGGAGACGAAGCCATCGGCATCCGGCCGAATGCGCGAGAGTGCGAAATGCACAACCCCTTCGGCATACGCCTCGGTCCCATGCTTGCGAAGCGACGCGGCGTAGTTTGCGACGTAGACGGAGGCGCGCTGGTACGCCGGATCCGCGCGCATGATTTCGAGAAGAAGCAGCTCCCCGCGCTCGTCGTGACCTACGGCGCCCACGGATACCCGGGTCGCCCTCGCAGAGCGCGGAGGCGGCACAGGTGGCAGGCGATCCGAAAGGCGCGCTCTGCGAACGCGCTCGCGCAAGTCGCGCCAAACGGCACCCGCGATGGCACGGGCGCGGCTCCACGGGGAGGGCGGGTCTGTGATGGTGTCCCGGGGCGGTTCGGAATGGGCGACGGAGACGCGCATTCCGCTCGCGGGGGGCAGGGCCGCGCGATCCATGACGGTTGTCGCGGCGTCGTCGTCATCCATGTCGGGTGCGGCGCTCATCGGTTACCTCTCTCCAGGAAGTCACGCGCGTACGGGGAAACGCCGCGCGGCGCAGTCGCCTCGGATCGGTGACTCTTTCAGTCCCAACGACCGGCAGGAGAGGACGACGGAGGCGCGAAGGTGCCGCCCAGAGACCGCAACGCATCCCCATCGCCCTCTTCTGCGGGTCGTTTATCGTCGGACAAACCCGCCCGAGGCCGAACACGGCGCCTTTTCGTTTACGAGGCCAGGAGGAACCGCGTTCGGCTCGGGACGAGCGAGGGGGCGACGCTCTGTGCCGCACGCCGCGGGCTCGCCGTAGGGGTCAACCACGCGAGGCCGTCGAGAGCGACGTGTCACATCGCCCCCTCACCTACGCTCTTGCCCGGACGCGGCAAACGGTAACCGAATTTTTACTTGGGGAACTCGAACGGCGCGTAGCAGCAGAACGTCACGGCGTCCGTAAGGTCTTCCGAGGCTGTGCCGGTGGGCTCCCCACCCGTCGCGAGGCAGAGGCCAGGAACGTACGCGAGGTCCGTGATCGCCTTGCCCCCAAGCGCGCGGCCCGGCAGGGAGACGTTGGTGCACTGATCGATGACCGAGGAGATCGGGGCGTTGGAGAACTCAGACGAACACGCCGCATCGTCGTAGAGCCGGAGCGAGGCGACACACGCGCTCCCGACGGGGTTACCGCCGCACTCGCACGCCGTGCAGCCACGCGTGTCCACCGGCTGCTCCCCGTAGAGGTGGATGGGCTTGAACTGGTCGTAGTTGCCGGGGCACTTGTCATGTTTTCCCCGGAGCGCGACGCACTGGAGCCACGGGTAGGGGAGATCGTACATGCATCGCCACGTGGCCGGATCGCATGTGCCCTCGCGCTCCTTCGCCTCGCACGCAAGGCCCGTCCAGAGCCACTCGGTGGTCTTGGTCAACGTGGCCGGCTTCGTGATCGACGGGCACGTCTCGCTCGTGGGACCAGGGAGCGGCGAGGCGTAGACGGACTGCGCGCAAGGCTCGCCGCCACAATCAGCCCCCGCCGGCAGGGCGTTCGTGCTCGTGCACGAGCCGTCCCAGCCGACGGGACCGCCGAAAGGGAGCGCAGGCGCTCCGTTCTCCGCACACGTGCCAGCGCGGACCTCGATCGTCTCGGGAAGCTTGGTGCACGAACCTTCGGAGGCCGGGCACGTGCACTCACATGTCGCGGGCGGCGCTTCGAGGTACGCGAAGCGTCGGTATTTCTCGAAGAACTCCACATCATCGCCGTAGCCGCCAAGCTTGCGGGCCTCGTCGCAGTTCGCGGGCGCAAGCTCGCGCGGGCCTAGCCAGAGGAGCATCGGCGTGCGTGGCCAGTCGCCAGCCGACTCGCTGCTCGGCTCGGGGACGCAGCGGCCGGGACACGTGGCGGCCTGCGTCCCATCGTCGCTCGCGTCGCTACTCGTGTCTGTGCCGGAGTCGCTTGCGTCGGTGCCGGCATCGAGCTGGGCGAGGCACTCCTCCGGCGGCAAGCGCGCGTTCGGATCACAGTCGCTCCATGTGGACGTGGGCGGCACACCGCAACCGGAGACCAACGCAAGGATCACGGGAAGTATGCTGCGCATGATTAGAACTCCCACGCTCCAAGGATCGAAGCGCCGACCATGATCGGTGGGGTCTCGGAGACGACACGTGTCCCGACACCAACCAGCACTCCGCCGTTGGACAAACCTAACAACTCCACCGCGCCCTGTACAGAAAAGGAGCGTGCGGGGACAAACCGCGCTCCGAGGCGCCCGCCGATCCCGGGTTTGAACAAGTGATCCGTTCGAGGCTTGAAGGCATCGCTGGAAAACGAGACGTTGACCACCCCGAGATGTCCGATCGCGCACCCGAAGGCCCATCGATAGTGCCCGCACAAGCTCGCGATCCCGCCCGCCGTCATCGCGCTGATCGGCAAGCCCCCGACCCCCGTCGTCAGCCACGCCGCGCGCCCCTCGAGCCCAAGCGATACGTACTCGTTTGCCCTCCAACGGCCTCCCGCCACGACCCCCACGGCCGGCATCCACGACGCCACCCCGAGCACGACGACCGGTCCGCCTCCGATCGACCAGCGTGTCGGCGCGGGCTTCTCCGCCTGCTTGGGGTCCTCGTACCCGAAGGGATCCTCCTGCTTCGTGTAGGTCGGCTCGTCGGAAGCGGACTCGTGTCCAAGCTCGTTCGGTGTCTCCGACGATGAACGGTTCTCACGTGTGAGAAGCCTCGGCTCGCTGTCGAAGTCCGCGATCGGCTTCAACGTCAGCTCGATCCGCATGTCCTCCTTCGGCACCACGCGGAACGTCCTCGCGTCGTCCACGTGCCCCGGGAGGCTCGCGCGCACCTCGTGCTCGCCCACGAGCACGAAGATCGCGAAGGCCGAGAACCCGGATTCGTTCCGCGGCTTGCCGTCGAGCGTGGTCCGCGCGCCCGCGTGGGAGATGATCACGTCGACCCAAGCGCCCTTCGTCCTGACGACCTCGTACGCGTCGGAGAACGTCTTTCGCTCGGCCGGGGTCGTGTTCGCGTGCTTGATCGCGTCGAGGAGCAGCTCCGCCGCGTGCGCGGGCCGGTCGTGCGCCATGAGCACGCCGAGCCGCCCGGCGACCACCGAATCGTGCCGGATCGCCAGCGCTTCCGCGTACGCAGCCGCCGCGTCGTAGAGACGCCCCTGCGCGCGCTCGCGATCTCCCTTCGCGACGTGCGCCGCGAACGCGCTCTCCCGCGCCGCTAGCGCGAGTGAGTCGGCGTGAACGAACTGCGGCCCCTCGCCCCGCGCGGGCGAGGCGAGAGCGACGACGAGCACGATCGGGGCGAGACGCGCGCGCACGCTCTACGGATACGGCATCCGGCGTCGGGCGAGAAGGAGCTACCGCACGTCGACGAGCGTGATCGCGGGGAGCTTGAACTTGATCTCCTTGCGTTTCGTGTGGGCGTTTGACCGCGGCGCGGGCTCGGGCGTCGGTGCGCTCCCAAGCAGGGCTTCCTGCGGCTCGATCGCTGGTTCATCGAGCGCGGCGTCACTCGCGATCGAGAGCTTCGCCGCGCTCGCATTGACCTCGCGTGCGACGCCGACGTACGCGGCCGTGGGCGCTTCGTCGTGCGGAAAAAGCAGGAGCAGAGCTGCCATGATCACGCTCGCCACGTGCCCGAGCATCGGCGCGGCCCTCTGCACGAGGAGAGCGAGCGGCCCGCTCGGCGGCATCGGGGGCACGACGCTGTAGTACGCGTCGCGGAAGTCGCGCATCTCTCTGCGGAGGTATCGGCGCACGCGCAGCGCGCGCATCTTCACCGCGTTCTTCGAGATCCTGAGTTCCTTGCGAGCTTCATCGAGCGTGTACTCTTCGAGGTAGACGAGGAAGAACACCTCGAACAAGACGTCGGGCATCGCGTCGACCGCCGCGTAGAGGCGTTGCCGCGCTTCGCCGAGCTGCGCGTTCACGTCGGGCGAGGGGCCGGGGGCAAATGCTTCCACCGCGGCCATGGGCTCCGTCACGATCACCTTGCTGCGACGACGCACCGTCCGCCGATGGCGCCGGTACACATTGTTCGCGATGCCCATCGCCCAGCGCCGCAGCTCTCCGTCGGAGCGGTAGGTGTGCAGACTGCGGACGCCGCGGATCAACGTGTTCTGCGCCAGATCATCGGCGTCGGCGCGCCCGCAGCGGAGACGCGCGAAGCGCTGGACGAGGTCCGGACGAAGGGCGAGGAGTTCGGCGAGAGGATCAGGTTGGTTCAGTTTCTTCCCCACACTCGCCTCTTGCCCGCAGCGGGAGAACGGTAACCGAAAATCGACCCGGCTCGCTCCGCCGAACCTAACGTGAGATCCCTTTGTCAGGTAGGATGCGTTCCGCTGCACTGTCGACGTCAGAAACCCGACGCACGGTGACCCATACCACGGTCCGATTCTTGCGCATCTAAGGCCATAGGACGCACAATGTCCTACGCGAAGCACGCTTCGCACTTCTATCCTTGACGGTCAGCATGTCGGTCGGACAACCTGCCGCCTATCCAGGCTCTCCGTATCTCCGGAGAACCTGTACGTAGGGGTCAGGGCAATGAATATCCTCCTTTCGATTGAGGGGGCGGGTGAGCTATTGCGTGGTGTTCGCCTCTCCGGCTCCGAAGGTGTGTCCGAGCTTTTTCGATTCGAGATCGACGTCGTTCGCGGCTTTCCGATGCAGGGAATCGTCGGCGGGTTGCTCGACAAGCTGGGCGTCGGGTCCCTCCCGGTCAATCCGTTGTCCATCGCGCAGACGATCCACGCGGCCATGGCCAATCATGCCGGCCAAACGGCGAGCCTGACGTTCGATACGGGCGAGAGCACGCGGACAGTTCGCGGCATGATCGCCGAGTTCGTGCAGTTCGACGACGGGAAGACGGGGACCGCGTACAGGGCCGTGCTCGTCCCGGAGGTCGCGCGACTTCTCCATCGCAAAGACAACCGAATCTTTCAGGAGAAGTCCGCGCCCGAGATCATCGCCGCGGTGCTCAATTCTGCTGGCATCCGTGGCGGCAGCTATCGCTTCGCGCTGGGAAAGGATCGGCCGCGCCGGGATTATTGTGTACAGTACCGGGAGACCGATTGGGCCTTCGTCTCGCGGCTCCTCGAAGAGGAGGGCATCCATTACTTCTTCGACGAGGACAGCGTCCTCGTGATGGCTGACGGGCCCACGGCACACGCGCCGATCTCCGGAGGAACGCTCGCCTTTCGTGCACCGCTTGGCGCCATGGCGCATGGGGAGCACGTGTCCAGGTTCGCATGGGCGGAGCGCGTGTGCTCCGGCAAGGTCACGCTGCGGGATTACGAGTTCAGGAACCCCGCTCTCTCGCTCGCAACCGTGAAGAAGTCCGACGATGACGCGGAGCTGGAGGTCTACGAGTACCCGGGGCGCTACGAAACGCCGGAGCGCGGCGCGGAAATCGCGGCCATGCAGATCGAGGAGCTGCGGACTCGAGTCCGAAGCGGGACGGGGGACAGCGATTCGTGCCGACTGGTTCCTGGTAAGACGTTTCTTCTCATGGACCACCCTGACGACCGCATGAACGGCGCCTACCTCGTGATGCGCGTCGAGCATCGCGGAACGGCGCCGATCCCTGACTCGATCTTGGCTGGCGGGGAATCCTCCTATGAAAATGGCTTCGAGGTGGTGGGCGCGGACGTGAGGGTTCGTCCTGCTCGCACGACTCCCCGGCCCGTCGTCTCGGGGCCGCAGACAGCGTTCGTCGTGGGGCCCGGAAAGGAGGAGCTGCACACGGACGCCTACGGCCGCGTCAAAGTGCAATTCCATTGGGATCGGCAGGGAAAGAAGGACGAGCGTAGCTCGTGCTGGCTTCGCGTCATGCAAGCGTCAGCCGGCGCGGGCTGGGGCGCGCAGTTCTTGCCGCGCGTCGGGCACGAGGTCGTCGTGGCGTTCCTGGAGGGCGACCCCGATCGGCCCTTCGTCATCGGGAGCCTGTACCACGCCGCGAACGTGCCGCCGTACGCGCTCCCGCAGCAGAAGACGCGGAGCGGGATCCGCACAAAGACATTCGGCGGAGACGGGCATAACGAGATCCGCTTCGACGACGCTACGGGAGCGGAGGAGCTGTATGTACACGCGCAGCGCGATTACAACGAGGTCGTGGAGCACGATCGCGCCACGGTGGTCCGCGGCAAGCGGACGCAAACCGTGGATGGTGACGATGCCGAGCACGTGCGTGGAAATCACGCCCTCACGGTGGATGGCAGCCAGCACGTCCACGTTCGCGGCAATCACCGGACGATCATCGACGGCGACGAGCCGAAGCCCGGAGGCGTCCGCGGGGGCGCCGTCACTGTGCGCGGGAATTACGCGCTCGACACGTCGGATACGGTGCGCGTTCAGGCTCCCACGTCGATCCGGCTGGAATGTGGCGGAAGCTTTGTGCTGATCGAGCCCGGGAAGATCACAATCACGGCGGGTGGTGGCGCGACGCTCGTGCTCGATCCGAATGCGCTCCTGCAATCGGCCGCGGGCTCCCGCGTCTTCCTCGACGCGAACGCGCTCGCCAAGGCAACGGGCGGCGCGGAAGTGCTGCTCGATGCGAACGCCTGCGCGAAGTCGGCCGCGGGTAGCCAGGTCCTGCTTGACGGCAACGCCTGCATGTCGTCGACCGGCGGGAGCACCGTCCTTCTCGACGGAAACGCGACAATGAGCAGCCCTGCCGAGGCGACGATGTGCGGCAGCACCGCGACGGTCTCGGGTAGCGCAGCGGCGATCCTCTCGGGACCGGGCGGCGTCGTCGCAGCGGACGGCGGCGGAGTCGCGTCATCCGGGGGCAAGGTGGACGTGAGCGGCGGCGCGTTCAACGTAGCCGCGGGCATTGCCAGCGTGAATTGAGGGGGCGCCATGTTTAAGAGCATCACCGATCCCCTCGTCCGCGTGGCCGAGGCGATCCAGACGTTCATTGCCGAGCCGGAGCTGCGGATGCTGCATGTCACGACGTCGGATCCCATCCGGATCTCGGCGCTCGAACACATCGCCGCGGCGGAGCATCACCAGGAAAATCTGTGCCCGTTCGTCTTTCTCGAAGCACCAACCGAGGCGACAGATGACGGGTGGGAGATCCGCAGCGAGGAGCTGCGGGCCGACCTGGACGAGATCGCGGAGCTGCACGAGAAGGCCGGCGAAGGCGTTACAGTCCGTGCCATGCCCGGCGAATCGTGCGCGCCGTCCGCGCTGGGGCGCTTCGGTTTGGAGCTGCGCGCGGCCCTCGGCTGTCTCGGCGCCCCGCTCACGGGGCTCGTGGTCGTGCTCTCGCCCGTTTGGGTGCGCGATGCGAAGCAGTGGATGGAGGACGTCGCCGCGCTCGTCGAGCGCCGGGAGCTTGCGCGCGTTCGGTGGGTTATCGTCGACTTGGACGAACCCATTTGCGCGCCCGTCGCCGAGAAGCTCGGCAAGGCAGCGCTCGTCGTGGATGCGCGGCTCGACACCGGGGAGGTGCAACGCGACGTCGAGGCTATGCTCTCGGCGGCGGCATCGGCTCCCCCGGGGGCCGATGGGATGCGGATCGCGGGTATGGCCGGCCCGGATGAGGCTCCGCCTACGCACAAGGTCCGGACTCCGCCGCTTACGCCGCAGCAAGCTCGCGTGATTGCGGAGGGTCGGGAGAAGGCCCGCGCCGAGGCAATCGAGAAAGGAACTCCCGAGGCACTTCTGCGGCCCGAGCCCATGCGCGATCTTCGAGGGTTCGTCATGGGTGCGGCGGGGGCCATGATCAAGGGTGACGCATCGCGGGCGGTGGCCTTCATGCGCGAGGCAAAGGCGCTCTGTCGCACGGCGGGGCTCGGGAAACTCGCCGTGATGATGGGGCTCGTCATGGGCGGCTTTGCGATGCAGGCACGCGCGCCGGATACCGCGGCGGCCATCTTCCGCGAGGCGCGCGCGGAGGCCGACGCGGCGGAGCTGCCGGCGCTCTCCGCCCAGGCGCAGCTCGCGGTCGGCTCGGGCCTGCTCGCGGCGGGCAAGGCCAGCGAGGCGGCGCTCGCGTTCGCGGAGGCCGGGCAGCTCGCCGCGGCGCAGGGGGAGCGGATGTTCGCGATCGAGGCGTATCGCATGGCCGGGCAGGTCCTCGTTTCACAGCAAGATTTCGAGCACGCCGCAGGGGCATTCTGGCGGGCGGTGCAGATCGCGAGCGACGGCGAGCCGGAGGAGTGGCGCTTGTCGAGTGGGCCGGAAGCGGCGCGCGCGCTGGGGCGGATCTTCCGTGAGCATGGCAGCGCGGACCGAGCGGACTGGCTCGAGCGCGTGGCGGTCGAAATGGAGACAATGGGCGAGAGCGAGGCGGATATGCCGTCGATGGAGACGACCGATGCTTGTCGCGACGCAGTTTGACCCCGTCCTCGGGCTCGATTTCCACATGGTCGGTGTACCTGCTCCGCCGGCTCCGGCGCCGGTCCCGACGCTCGTGCCGATGGCGTATGTCGGCATGGTGTTCGATCCGGTCGGGGTCGTGGTGTCGGCGGCGATCGGAATGGCTGCGGGGGCTGGGCCGGGGCTCGTGCTCGTCAATGGTATGCCTGTAGCGAATACGGGCACGCTCGGGACCAACCTGCTCACGATGCCCCACGTGCCTGCGCCGGGCGTGACGTTTTTGCCGCCCACGGGGCCCGGGAATGATGCCGAGTTGATGTTCGGATCGCTGGGGGTCACGTTCGGCGGGAGCCTCGCCGTGCGCCTCGGGGATCTCGCGCTGTCGTGCAGCGATCCCGTCCGTTTGCCGACGAGCGTCGTGCTTGCGGTGCCGAAGGGCGCGCCCGTGCTCGTGAATCGGCCGATGGTGCCGGATGTAAAGGCGATTGCGTTTGCTGCCGGGATCAAGGCCACGCTGCGCGCTCTCGGGGCCGTGGTTCGGGCGGGTGGAAAGCTGTTCCGGAAGCTGCGGGCTGCGCAGCGGCGCAGCGGGAAGTGGGCTCGAATCAGCCAAGGGCTGCGCCAGGCCGTCGATCATATCGCGCCGCGGCGCTATCGCGACCGTATTCACACGGCCATTTGCTTCGCCACGGGGCATCCCGTGGATGTCGCGACGGGGCGCATGTTCACGGAGAAGCGGGATCTAGAACTGCCGGGGCCGCTGCCGCTCGTGATCGAGCGGATCTACTCGTCGTCGCGGTCGTGGCGGGATGGTCCTCTCGGGTATGGGTGGTCGCATAGCCTCGATCAGGCGGTGTGGTGCGAGCGGGGCAAGGTCGTGTACCTGGCGGAGGACGGGCGCGAGATCGAGTTTCTGCTCGGCCATCTCCCCGATCGCATGATCAGGTCGGGTCAGAGCGTGTACGAGCCGACCAACCGGCTGACGTTGAAAGCTCGCCGCGGGAATCGGTTCGAGATCGAGACGCGCGACGGGCTCGTGCTGCACTTCGCGCGGGTGAAGGATGCGGCGGACCCCACGCGTGCCCGCCTCCAACGGATCGCGACGAGGGATGGCATCACGATCGAGTGTGAGTACGACGAACGGGGCAGGCTTTCGCGGGTGACCGATAGCGGTGGGCGGACGCTTCGATTGGGGTACGACGGCAACAATCGGCTCCGCGAGATCAAGGTGCCGCATCCACGCGAAGGATGGGTGCGTCACGTAAAGTATGAGGTCGACGAACAGGGCAACCTGGTGCGTGTGGTCGATGCGCTTGGACACGCGGAGACGTACACGTACAATGGGCACCTCCTGGTGAAGGAGACCGATCGCACGGGGCTGTCGTTTTACTTCCAGTACGACGGGCTGAACGAATATGCGAAGTGCGTGCGGACGTGGGGGGACGGCGGCATTTACGACCACGTCATCCGCTACGACGAACGCAACCGAAAGACGTTCGTGGACGACAGCCTCGCCAACCTTCGCGTGTTTCAGCGCGACGAGCTGGGGAACGTCGTGGAAGTGACGAACCAGCAAGGGAAGATCACGCGATATCGCTACGATCCCGAGAGTGGGCAGGAGTCCGCCGAGGCGGATCCGACGGGACGAGAGGTGCGGCGCGAATTCGACGAGCGCGGCAATTGCGTGGCGGTCATTCGTCCCGATGGAGCGACGGAGCGCATGGAGTACGAGCGCGACCGCGTGGCGCGGTACGTGAACCCATGCGGCGCGGAGTGGCGCTGGCGATACGACGGCGCGGGGCGGGTGCGCGCGGCGGTCAACCCGCTCGGCGAGGAGACGCGATACCGCTGGAAGCGAGGGCTGCTTCGCGAGGTCGTGGACCCGATGGGGGGGCGGCTTGCAGTCGAGTATGACGACGCGAAGAACATGCGGAGCATTCGTTACCCGAACTGGGGCGAGGAGAAGCTCGTCCACGACATCCTGGGCCGTGTGGTCGAGCATCGCGACGCTCGCGGCAGCGTCACGAGGTACAGGTACGACGCGCTCCGGTTGGTCGAGGTCGAGGAGCCCGACGGGAACCACCTGCGGCTCAAGTACGATCCCGAGGGAAACCCGATCGAGGCCAAGGACCACACGCGGCACGTGCGGTTTGGCTACACCGGGTTCCATCACCTCGCGCTGCGCGAAGAGGCGGGCGAGGCGGTTCGTCTGCGGTACGATACCGAAGGGCAACTGATGGCGATCGAGAACGAGGCCGGCGAGATCCACACGCTCACGCACGACGCGTGCGGGCGTGTGATCCAAGAGATCGGCTTCGACGGGAGCTGTCTGCGGTACGTGTACGACGCGGGCGGCGTGCTTGTGAAGAGCATGCAGCCGAGTGGGCGCGCGGTCGTGTTCGAGCGTGATGCGCTCGGGCGCGTGACGTGTGTTCGTTACCCGGATGGCACGGCGGAGCGTTTCGCGTACCGCGCGGATGGTGCGCTCATCGAGGCCGAGAATGACGCCGCGTGTGTCAGGTTCGAGCGTGACGCGCTCGGGCGCGTGGTGCGCGAGCTGCAAGGGCCGCACGTCGTCGAGAAGCGCTACGACGCGCGGGGCCTGGTAGCCGAGGTGTCGTCCTCGCTCGGCTTCGATGGGGCGTTCCTGCGTGACGCCATGGGCGAGCTCGATGCGATCTCGCTCGGCACGGGCGTTGATCGGTGGCGCATGTCGATCACGCGCGACGCGGCGGGGCTCGAAGCCGAGCGGCGGCTGCCTGGTGGGATCGCGGTGCGGACGCGGCGCGATCGGATCGGGCGCGTCGCCGAGGCGTCGATGCTCGATGGCGGTGAGGAGCTGCGGCGCGTCGCGTACACGTGGGAGCCGGGATCGCTCTTGAAGGAGCGCGACGATTCGCGACGCGGGCTCACGCGGTACTTCCACGACAGGCGCGCACGACTCACCGCTGCGACCGAGCCCGGGGGACGCGTGCGCTGGCGGCGGCCGACGGTGACGGGGAACATTCAGCAGGCGATGGAGGGGGAGCCCCAGACGTACAAGAAGGGCGGTGTCCTCGTCGCGGCGGATGGCGTGACGTACGAGTACGATCGCGACGGGAACCGGTCGGCGAAGGTGTGGCCGGACGGAAGGCGCGAGAAGTACACGTGGAACGCCGCGGGGCAGCTCGTCGCGGTAACGAAGCCGGACGGCTCGATCGTGAGGTTCCAATACGACGCACTCGGGCGCCGGGTAAAGAAGACCTCGGGCGCGGAGGAGCGGATGTGGATCTGGGATGGCGACGTCCTGCTGCACGAGCTTTCCACGAAGGAAGGGCCGATCGCGTGGGTGTTCGAGCCGGGGACGTTCACTCCGGCGGCGAAGGTGCAGGGGCTCAGGCGGTGGGCGATCGTCACGGATCAGGTGGGCGCTCCGTGCGCGGTGTTTGATGAGTGGGGCGGGGTCGCGTGGCAAGGCGAGGTCGATGTCTATGGGAAGGCGTCGGCCGATGTGGAGAAGACCGCGGTTCCGTGGCGGTTTCCGGGGCAGTACGAGGATGCCGAGACGGGGCTATTCTACAATCGGCTCAGGTATTACGACCCGCAGACGGGGGCGTATATCAGTAAGGACCCGATTGGTTTGCTGGGCAGTCTCGGGTTGTATTCCTACGTCGAGGATCCTTATGCGTGGATCGACCCCTTGGGGCTCCACCCAATCGATAAGCTCACGCGCCAGACCCGCGCCCTCACGGACGACGAGATTTTTGATCACCTCTGGGACCGCCACGCCCATGAGCTTCTCGGGCGCCCCGTATCGAAAGGAAGAGACATCGCGGAGCTTCGCCAGACTCTCGATCAGCTCAGGAGGAGCAATTACACGTTCCGGCATAAGCTGGGAGCAACAGAGGTGATTGGTCATTTGGCGACCCTGCGCGGAAGGAAGGCCGCGATCTTCTTCTTCGCCGATGGCCCATACGTCGGACAGGTTGCGTCCGCGTTCTTCCTGAAGAAGCACCAAATCGCACGGATCGTGCCCAGGATGAGCAAATGTGGCCCCTGAACGATACAGCACAGGAACGCCAGTCATGACAGAGGACGCAGTCATAAGCCTATGGTGCCCAGATTGGATCGATGCAACCGGCGTGGATGCGGTTGCAACATGGTTGGAAGCCAAGAAACCACCATGGCGCCGAGCAGCCGCGCGTGGGATCGACGAGAATGAGTTTGATGCCGCGTTCGACGTCATACAAGGATCGGGGCACGCACGCCCTATGCAGGATCCGTCCGGAATACGAGGTGGCTTACTGCCTATACAGATCGAGCTATCGCGACTCCGAGCTGGGCACTCGGGCCCGATGGAATCTCGGGTGATCGAATTCGGAGCTAGCACGATACCTTGCGAACTGGGACTTCATTCCGTCGACATCCGCTACAAGATGCCGCCAGACGCATTCGAGGGGCGCCGACCACACCCAGCTATTCGCGAGATGATCGACGAATTCAAAGTCGTGTATTCGAGATTTCCACTGATATGGGCGCTCTGCTTTGGGTTCGGCCGAGGGCCGTCTGTTGCAGAAGTGTGTCGTCACTCCGGACCGCGCTTCACCCCTGGAATGGCCTATTTTCCGAAAGCAGACGTTTCATTGTCGCTTGATTGGACCAATGTTCCGGGCGTGGTGGTTCAGGACGTGGGGGCGGGATGGGAAATCGCCTTGACCTCGCCGTTCGGTGGACATGATCCGCCACTCCATCGCTCTGAAAACGACGGCCTCGCAGACACTATGCGAAGGCTTGCAATCAGGCATGCCCCCTGGGAGGTTATCGGCAAATACTGCCGATCGTGAGCGACGCCACCGGCCCCACGCTCGGCGCCCCCCGGCTCGATGGCGAAGGACGTCGCAGGTTTTGCTAATGCGTCAGGCGGGACCATTCTTGTGGGTGCAGTAGAAGATGCGCGCGTCGGCAAACGGGTCAGCTACCAGCCCGTATCTGACACTGAAGCACGAAGCGTCCGCAGAGCATACGAAGAGGCGGTCCGAGATTGGTGCTCTCCGGCGCCTATTGTTGCGGTCGAAGAACTTCGACTAGGGAATGGTGGTTTCATGGTTGCGGTGAATGCATGGCCGGCGATTGCTACGGTGATCGGTGTGAGGGTCAAGGGGGATGGTGCCGCCGACAAAAACAGCGGGCGCCGTCTGGAGTCTGTCGGATCGAAGGAAGGCGTGGATGCCTCGGGCACTTTAAATAAGGCCTTCCCGCGCTACAGCGCCGAAAGCGTCCCGCGGCGGGCAGGGCCGCGTCGGTGGCGAACGCCTCCCGGGTGAACCAGAAAAAGCTTGACATTCCCGCCGCGATCCCGTTGGCGGTCGAAGGCCATGCCTAAGCTACCCCCACGGCGGTGTGCGCGTGCCCGCGTTCTTCCTGACGATCCGTTCTGCGGATGCAACATGGATCATCGGGATATCGGATCGGATTCACAATGTCCGCCCCGCTAACCAAGGCTGTTCGCGCGTGCAGTCTTCCTGCTCGGCGCGTGCTCCGGTACGGTGTTCGTTTATGGCGTGCTCGATCTGCGGCCAGCAAGGCCACAACCGCTCAACGTGCGCACGACGACGTGCGGAGGCTGCGCAATGGGCGCAAACGCAAGAGATGTTGAAAGGTTGTGCGTTGCCTCTTGTAGCTTGCGCGGGGCTTGGCGGTGTTTGCCTTTTCGCGCTTTGCGTAGGGGTCGCGGTGTCGTCGCAATCGCCCGAGAGTTCGATTGCTCAACCGATCGGCCCCGAGATACGCGAACAGCTCGCGATGATCGAAGCGCAACGGCCGCGTAGCGTGGGGCCAGCATCACGCTCACCTGCACGCCCCCAGCAAGTTCGCCCATCAATGGGAGAAGCCTCGACCCGCGACGTCAGGCTCGTCGCCCGCGCCTTCTGGGGTAGGTCCAGCAATCGCTCCCGACTCTTCGGGGGAATCGGCTGCTCCTCCGCGTGAGGAGCGCCCCCGAACAATCGACGGGAACCTATAGGTCGTGCTCGGATTCGTCGTCAGCACGAAAGGGCGCCGCCTCACGGCGGGGATCGGCCTCGGGGCAGCGGCTCGTGGAACGTCAAGCGCGACGGAGAACTTCGCGCCGACGAGCTGCTCGCGGCGGTCCGCGCCGGGGTCGCTATCGTCTCCGGCACGGGCAGCGCGCCGGAGGCGGGGCCCGAGGTCGCCCCGGTGATCAACGTCGGCATGGCGACCGGAAGGGCCACGAGATGCGCGGGAGCCGCGGGAGCCACCGGAGCAACGGGCGACACCGGCTCACGCGGCAAGGGCGCGGCAACGGCGGGAGGCGGCGGAACCGGCGGCGTTGGGTCCCGCCCGATGCCCGACCTGGCCGCGGTGCTCCGCCACGGCCGTGCCGCCAACGGCATCCGTCGCGCGCACCTGGGGCACGCGCGCTCAACGCGGGCCGTCGCCACGGGCGCGGGGACGGCGGGCGGCTCGGCGCCCGCGGGCGTGGGGACCGGCAGCTCGTCGCGAGAGGGCATCTCGGCGCGCCCCTGTGCCGCTGGCGCGGGGATGGGCGGCTCGGGAACGTGTGCCGGCGGGGCCGGCTCGGGGGCCCGAGGCGCCCTTGCCGCGGGGACCGCGGGGACGGGCGCGGGGACCATCGGCGATGGTGCCGCGGGCGGCGACGGTACCGCGGGCTTGGGTCGAGATTCGATCAGCATGCCACCGACGGCTGACGCCAAAATCTCGCCGAACGCCTCGTTTGCTGGCGAATAGGCGAACGTGTTCACGTCGATGCGCCTGGCACGGCCGCGCGCGACGATGGCGTCAGCCACCGCCCGAACCTTCGGATGCGAGAGCACGCGCTGGCACCTCTCGATCCGACCGCCGAACCCGCGGTTGATGTTCTCCCATTCCGACGGAGTGAGCCCCCGATCCGCGTTCTTCACCGCAAGGGCCGTGTAGACCACGACTTCCGCGCGGAGCGGTATCGGAGGGGCGTCCTGGCACGCGGCCAGAACTTCGCCGACGACGGCCGCCACGAGTTCAGCAGGCACGTCGGATGTCGGAGACAAGGCAAACGTGGCGGCGTTCGCGCCCTTCGCGCGGGAGTACGCGACGATGGCTCCCGCAATGGCGAGCACGCTCGAGTCCATGAGCACACGCTGGCACCTCGCGAACTTCTCGCCGAGCACGAGGTTCAAGTGCTGCCATTCAGCGTGCTTGAGCCCTCGGTCCGCGTGTGTCACTGCCATCAACGTGTACAACGCGAGTTCCGTATGGAGCGATATGGTGGCAAGTGGGGGCGGCGGCAGGGGCGGCACAGGATGCGCAGCGGGCGCAGAAGCCGCAGCCGCAGGACGCGCGGACGGCGCGGGCGTGGGCGCGGGGCACGCCGCAGGACGCGCGGACGGCGCGGGCATGGGCGCGGGGCACGCGGGAGCCGCAGCCGGATCTACCGGGCGTACAGGCGTGGTCGCGGGGGCGGGGCGCGCAGACGGCGCCGGGGATGCCGCCTCGCGTGGGAACCGAAGCATTCCGAGCAGGGTGTCGGCGAGGATTTGGAGACGCTCGTCGTCCTCATACGCGCCCCGGACTCCGGCAAGCCATGCCGGGTCATCCGGGGTGGACACTGGCCTCGGCACGCGCTGCTCGCAGGCTTTGAGGAACGCGCCCGCGAGCAATCCCACACGCTGATCCGCGAGCGTCTCCTGCGCCGCTCGGCGCCATGCCGCGTCCGCGAAGCTGCGCCGGATAGACTCGATCATCGATGCGGGACCGACGTTCGGAACATCGGCAAGACCAGCCGCGAACGCCCCCAGCGCCGTCCCGAGTGCCACGAGATCCGGCGAGGATTCGCAAACACCGATGAGCACGACCGCAGTGCAGACTGCGGAAGGCTGCACCTCTGGTGTTTGCATTGGCAAACCGGGGCGTACGGCGGCGTCGCTCATACCCATACAGAAGCTCCAGCCGACCACTATGCACATTTGGCTTCCCGCGATCCACAAAAATCAGCGGGAAACCGGCGTAGCCTGCTACGTCTGCGCTGGAATGCTCCAAGGCTTCGGGACGAGTTGTTCAAAGCAAACCCACAAAAGCCGAGCAACGTGTCCGAAGTCAGGGAACAGCCCCCTTGTTTCGTCGCATCAAGACGTGAAAAAGCCGCTCAATGTAATCGGTTTTCGACGTATTTTTCGATAGAACGCCGGGGCTCGGCACCTCCCCAGGGCCGGGTCCTGTACTTCAGTTCACCTTTCCCGACACCGCAAGCACCGTGCCCTCCGTGGACAAACCGCAAAATCGCCGTGTTTGAGCCATACCGGGCGGGTGTGCCCCCTTGTTTCACAGGCTCGGGGTCCGAGAAGGGTCCACAAATCGATCCACTTTTTGCTCGTCGGAGCCATGCCTCGGGCCCAGAAAATGTTTCACGGAGCCGGGATCGGTATCGGACTTCACGTTCGCTGCATGCGCAAGAGCCATGCCCTCCGCGGACAGACCTCGAAATCGCCGTGGTTGAGCCATGGGGGCCGGTTCAGCACCCTTGTTTCACAGACTCGGGGGCCATGGAGGGTCCAGAAATCGATCCACTTTTTGCTCGCCGGAGCCATGGCAACGGGCCACGGAAATGTTTCACGATGTGGGGGATTCGCGTACCCTGCAAAATCAGCCTGATTTCGCGGTCCCGCGGCGCCCTGGGGGAGGTGCGGTGCATGCCCTTCGGATCCATGGAAAGCCATGGCTTTTCCATGGCAAGAGCCATCGGGTTCGAGTGGCTCTCCGGCCATGGCTTCCGGGGAACTCCCGAGAGCCGGCCGAGCGCCCCCCGAGAGACCGGCCGAGGATGCGCCGAGGAGTGGGGGCTCGGGCCCGCGCCGACCCAGCATCCGCGCCGTAATACGTTACGTAATACGTGTTGATGTAATGTGAATTATGTATAGAACGCCGCCTCGGGCTTCGATTCCTCTTGGCCCACCGGCGCCAGTTGCGCGAAAACAGCTACACACGCTCCGCCAGGGAGGGGGCCCCTACCTGTATAGTTAGCTATATGACTATATTGCTATGTGACTATACGTATAGCCGGCTATACGTATAGTCGGCTATATATATAGAACTCGACGGCGACCTCGATTTTCCCTTGTCTCGCGTCCCCCACGGGCGGGAGAATCGGATCCACGCAACGGCGCCCCTTCGTGCGCCATGGGAGGGCGGACATGTCCATCGGTGAGTCCCGCAGCCCGGACGGCAACATCACGGCGACCTTGTCGATCCCACGGGGCGTCCTCCAGCTCGTCGCGCCCCCGCCCGAGACCCTCTCGCAATGCAACGTCGAGGCGGTGACGGGCATCCCGCGGCGCGTCTTCCTGGAAGCCATCCGCGCGCCGGACTTCCCGGTCCCCGTCGCGCGGCTCGGGAAGCTTCGGATCGTCAATCGTGCTGCGTTCGTCGCGTGGCTCGAAGACAACGCCCGAAAGCAGATCGCCGCCCCGTCCTCCCCATCGGCCGCGACTGACGCCGCGTCCACCGGCAACACCGCGCCCGCGGAGCACGCGGACGACATTCTCGGCGCCGTCGGCCTACAACCGCGCCCGGCCAGTCCGAGCCGCATGCGAGCGACGAACCGCCGTGCTCGGCGCCTCTGACAACCGCCCGGCCCCCGCGGGTTGTACGGTCGCCTTTGCCTTCTCGCCTCTGCGGCCCGTAGACGGGCCATACCCTCCCTCCCGCGCCGTCCGTTGCTTGACACGTGCCGCGATGCCGTCATGGCCCCGGGGGGCACGACGGGGGAGTCTCCCTCGTGTCTCCCATGGCTCCGCGGAAGGAGCCCAAATCGCAGGGCACGGCCGCTTGGCTGTTCCCTGGATAGTCACTGATTGGAGGAGTCGGACATGCCCAGGTTAGCCACGGGGAACGTTTACGAGCGGCGCGGCAAGTGGTTCGCGCGGCTCACCATCGGAACGAAGAAGCGGCAAAGCTTCATGCTCGAAACATGCAAGGACGAGCGGAGCGCCGTCGCGCGTCAAGCCATCCTCGCGGAGCTGGCCGCGAAGCTCCGCAAATGCGGACGCGACGACATCGCGCCGGACATCATCAAGCGCGCCGCGGTGCGTGACGGGAAGGCATTGGACGAGGTGCGCAAGGCCGTTGACATGATCGCATCGGGACAGGTGGTGCAGAAGAACCTGACGCCGACGATCGAGCAAATTGGCAAGCGGTGGACGAGCGGCGAGCTGGCGGATCTCCATCCTGACCGAGTCAAGCGACGACGAAGTGCCAGGACCAACAGGTACGTGCTCGACAGGTACGTCTATCCAATGGTCGGGGACGTGGCGATCGACAAGTTCACGCTCGACCACGCGGAAGCCGTCATGCGGAGCCTGCCCGCGAGTCTCGCGCCGAACTCGCGGCGCTCCGTCGCGCAACTCGTGTATCGGATCTGCTCGCTGGCGGTCCTTCCTCTGCGCCATATCACCGTGCATCCGCTCCCGCGGGGATTCGTGCCGCGGTATCAGGCAGGAAAAGCGAAGGGGTGGCTCTATCCCGACGAGGATGCGACGTTGCTGGGCTGCACGCAGGTTCCGCTTGAATGGCGCCTGTTCTACGGCTTCCTTCATCGGGAAGGAATGCGCCGCTCGGAGGCCCTCAACACGAGGTGGTCTGACATCAACCTGGACCTCGGGGTGATCGTGCTCGACGTGAACAAGACGGATGAGCCCCGCGCGTGGGCACTATCGCCCGGGGTCGTCGCGGCGTTGCGCGCCTGGCGAGATCACTGCGCGGCGAGAGGCGTGCGCGTCTCAGGGGACGCGCACGTCTTCGTGTACGACGAAGGAAGCCAGAAGGGACAGCGGCTCACCACGAGCGACACGGCCGGCCGGTTCCGTCGACATCTGGAGTTGGCGGGCATTCGCCGGCCGGAGCTGTTCGCGCGGACGGAGACGAGGACGCGGATCCGGCTTCACGACGCGCGGGCCACGTTCGTCACGCTGGCGCTCGCGAACGGACGAACGGAGGCGTGGGTGCAGGACCGAACGGGTCACAAGTCAAGCGAGATGATCAACCGCTACCGGCGTGCCGCACGCACGGCGGCCGAGCTCGGGCTCAAGGAGTGCCGTCCGCTCCATGAGGTGATCCCCGAGCTGGGCTCCCGTCCGATCGACGCGACGATCCCCGAGCAGGCCCGCACGACGGAAAGGGCGGCGGAAAGGGCACCACGCTCGCGGCGCGGAACCCCTCTACCTGTTGAGATCCAGCCAAGATCCGCGGGGTTGGCGGCCCCGGGTCAGGATGATCAGAACTTCTCCCCGAGGCGAGATCGCTACGCGATCTCGCAGAGCGTCGAACAGTCGAACTGTTCGACGCTCTAGCCCTGATCCGCGGACGAGCCCGTGGCGGCGCCCGTCGTGCCCTCCTCCTTGGGCGCCTTCCTCACCGGATCGGCCTGCCACGTGGTGAGGGGCCGCAGGAGCGCGTCGGCGAGCTCCTTGGTGGCTGGCTTCTTGCGCTGCACCGAGCCGAGCACGGCGGTCACGTAATGGCGCAGCGAATCCGTGAGCGCATCGAGGCGGGGGCGCACGACGGCGCGCTCCTCTCCGGGCACGGCGTGCACCATTCCCAGTGCTTTCCCATATTGCTCGTGCACCTCGCGCAGGTGGGCGAGCAGCGGGCCGAGGCCGAGCTTTTCGAGCTTCCCATCGAGGTTTTCCCGCGTGATCGTGTTCAGCTTGGTATCGACGATCCCATACTCGTCGCGCGGCCGCATGTTGATGAAGCCGAGGCCGTCTTCGACGCCGACGTGCGTCCCCACCTCCACGGCGATGTCGCCGAGGTCGAGCTGCCCGCGCACGCGCGACCAGCCGGCGAGAATGAGGATGAGCGCCGCGATGGCGTTGTCCTCCAGCTTGTCGATGGCCCGGACGTCGCCTTGTGCCTGGGGACCGAGCACGTCTTGCAGGGCCGCGCGGTCCTCCTTCACGTCGCCGAGCGCCTCCTCGACGGCTTCCGGAAGAGGGCGCGGATCGCCCTTCTCATCGAGCGCCGCGGCCGTGAGCTGCTGGGCGAGCACCATGGCCTGATTGGCATCGAGACGCGGCAGGGCAATCACTGAGTTGGATTCGAGGAGTCTTGTCATGGCGGGCGACCTTACCAGCCGTCCACACCGGATGTCCATCCCCGTGTGCGTTGGGGGGGACCGCGTGCTCCTCGTCCACCCGGAGACGAAAGATACCGTCATCCACGCGGGAACAGGTGGAGGCCGACGCGAGCATTTCATGCGATCCAGGTCAGGTGCGCACGCTCAGCGCCGGCCTCCGAGGTCCACTCGTACCGCGGACAAACGGGGGGGTCAAGCACCTGGACAAACGTTCGGTTCCGGGACGAACGGGCGGTGGCGGCAATGGCTGCACGCGCTCGACGCCCCTCGACGGGCATCCCTCCATGCAAGCGCAAGCGTTCCACGGGCCCCCCGGAGGGGGTCGAAACGCTTCACGTTGCGTGCGTCGTGCCTCCCGGAGGGTCGGGGGACGCAACATCGAGCGGTGAAGACCCCTTTGGAGGGGTCGAGAATGGCTCCGTCTTGTGAGATTCGTGGCCTCACGAGGCCCCCGACGCGCTTCCGATTGCGACCGTGACCCCGGCGGAGCCTCGCACGACGCAAATCGAACCGGCGTGATGCCCTCCGGAGCCTCACCCACCGCAACGACGAGCGCCCGACGACCCTCCGAGGGTACCCCCCACCGGTACGTCCTCCTACAAAAGACCCCCTCGAAGGCACCACGATCGCATCGGCGAGCGTTCCCTGACCCTCGCGGGGCATTGCACACGCAGATCGATGCGCCTCACGACCCTCCGGGGGGCTCGCCATGCGCTTCACCTTGCGCTTCCCACTCCCCATCCCCTTGCATCGACCGCATCGCGGTCGATGCACCCTCGGTCCAGGCCGTGCCTGGTCCGGGTCCAGGGGTGGACAACCCCTGGTCGGGGCCCGGGGTGAAACCCCGGCGACCACGCTTCAGACTACCCACGCGTCGCGCGGTACAGCATGTCTACGAGCCTCGGCGCGCGGCCCACGAGTGGAGCGAGCAGCTCGAACACGGGTGGATGGAGCAAGAGGCCATGAAGCGCGCCGGCGACGAGGAAGCGGGCTGCGAAGGCGCGCGAAAATGCCCGCGTGTACGCGCGGATGGGGTCTGGCGAGAAGGTTGCGAGGGAGGCGAGACGGCCGCTGCGGAGTGCGATGGCCATGCCGTCGCCCGTGAAGGAGGGGACGAGACGTGCTGCGTCGCCGGCGAAGAGCAGGGGGACGCCGGTCGTGGGGCAGGCGCGTGCGACGGCTTGGGCGCCGAAGCCGAAGCGGGCGAGGCCGCGGGGTTTTTGGGTGGGCGCGCCCAGGGATGCGAGGCGCCGCGCGAGGGCGGGGTGGCGCGTCGCGTGGTCTTCGAGGGTTTGCCAGACGGGGCGGGCGTTGCCTTCGAGGAGCGCGCACACGCCGATGCGGCCGTCTTCCACGGGGTTCACGCCGATGTATCCGCCGGGCACGAGGTAGAGCTCGACGTCGGCTTCGAGTGGCGTCGGCGCGCAGTAGGCCTTGATCGCGACGAAGCTTGGGCGCGCGGCGCTCGCGCGTGGCAGATCGAGCGGGGCGTCGAGCGTGGAGCGTTTGCCCATCGAGAGGACCAGGCTCCGCACGGCATGCGTGCCGGCCTGGCTCTGGATTTCGAGTGCGCGCGGCGGCTTGGGGGCCATGGCGCGGACGGGCGTGCGTTCGAGGACCGTGGCGCCTGCTTCTCGGGCGCGACGGGCGAGGAAGGCCTCGAGGGCTGCGCGCGTGATGCCGAGTGCGGGGTGGCCGGGGAGCGTCAGATCGAGACGCGCGCCACCTGCGCCGAAGAGGGCGACGGCGCGCAGATGGGCGGGCTTCAGCGCGGAGACGAGGTCGCCGCAGCCGAGGGCGTCGAGGTCTTCTTCGGCTTCGGGTGAGAGGAACTCGCCGCAGACTTTGTCGCGGCCGATCACGCCGCTCTCCCAGACGAGCACCTCGCGGCCGCGCTGGGCTGCCGCGATGGCTGCGGCGAGGCCGGCGAGCCCGCCTCCCACGATGCCGAGCGGAGGTCGTTCGCTCATCGCCCGGAGGTCGTCTCCAAGAGGCCGATCTCCGTGCAGAACCCTGGGCCGAACGCCGTGACGAGCCCGAGTGCGCCTGGCCCGAGCGGCGCGTGCTCGTGCAGGAGCTCGTCGAGCGCGACGAGCACGGTGACCGAGGACATGTTGCCGTGGCGCGCGAGGGTGTCCCAGCTCGTGCGCGTCACGCTCTTCGGCAAACGCGCGTGATCCTCGAGCGCCTCGAGCACGCGCCGACCGCCCGGATGCACCGCGCCGAACGAAAACTGGCTCGGGTCTTCGACGTGGAACCGCGCGAGCGCCCGCGCAAAGACGTCCGGCAAGCCACGCTCGGCGAAGGGGACGACGTCGCGCGAGAGCTTGATCTTGAGCCCCTCCTCGCGCACCTCGAAGCCCATGAAGTGCTCGGTGCAGGCGAAGAGCTCGCGGAACGTGTCGCGGATCTGGAGCGCCGGAGCCTTCGCGTTCTGCCGCTCGGCTCGCTCGCCCGCGAGCAGCACGGCGGCGGCGCCGTCGGCGAAGATCGCCGCGGATACCAGGTTTTCCTCGCTCCGATCCTCGGGCAAGAACGTCACCGAGCAGAGCTCGACGCACACGACGAGCGCGCGGGCCGTGGGGTGGCCGGCGAGCCATTCGTGCGCGATCGCGAGCGCCGCCGCGCCGCCCGCGCAGCCGTGTTGCGTGAGGTTGATGCGGCGGACGTTCCGCGAGAGCGAGAGGGCCGCGACGAGCGTCGCGTCCATCGCAGGAATCTGGAATCCCGTGCAGGAGACCGTGACGACGAGGTCGATGCTCTCGCGCTCGTCCTCGGTCGTCCCCTCGGCGATGCGCCGCGAGAGCGCGCCGCAGGCGTCACGGACGGTCGTGCGGTAGAGCTCGTTCTTCGCGGAGAACGAGCGGCCGACGGCGAGGAGCTCGTGCGGGGCGATGACCAGGTTCCTGCGCTCGACCGCGCTCCTGCGGAAGAGCTGGCGGGCGAGCCCGAGGGCGCGTCCATCGAGCCACCGAGGGAGCGCCTCGGAGAGCTCGTCCTGGCTATACGAGCGCCCCGGAAAGAACGTCCACGTCTGTTCGATGATCGCCATTCGAGCAGGCGACAGCGGCAAATTTCGTGCGCGGGAGGGCGCTGGGCAGGGGGCGCACGGATCAGGAGGCGCGTCCGGGGCGTCGCCATTCACCGCGCAGAGCCGCCACGCTCGGGCGCGCGAGCGCGTCGCGAAGGCCGGTGCCGGCGGGCTGCACGAGCAGGAAGAACGCGAGGCCGAGCACGCCTCCGAGCTTGCTCGTCGTCGACACGAAAGGCTCGTGCAGGGCGAGCGCCGTCACGCCCGCGGCGAGCGCGAGGACCCCGACGAGGAAGAGCCAGCCGAGGCGGGTCTTTTGACGACAAAAGGATCGTGGATCGATCGTCGAGAGGATCAGCGTGCCGTCCTCGGCGGGCGCGAGACGCGGCGTCGGGCCGTCGCTCCGGAGGGCGCCGAAGGCGTAGAGGGCGCTGCCCTCGGGGATGTGCGCCGTGACCTTTCGGGAAAAGCCGCGGGCTTTTCGGGCGTCGGGCAGGGCCGCGTCGAAGGCCTCGGGCGAGGGGCAGGCGGCGGCGGCACGGAGCGCGTCCGGGCCGTGCCAGACCTCGACGCCGGGGCCCGTGCGCGGCGGGATCTCGACAGCGCGTCCCTCCGCCTCGATCGCGCCGCCGAAGGACGCGCCTTCCGCGGGCCTGTCCTCGAAGAGCACGACGGGTTCGTCACCACGTGCGAGCCTTCCGACCTGCGGGATCCCGTGCGCCGCGAGGGCCCGGCCTTCTCCGTCGCCGCGCGTCACGCGTCCGATGAGGAGGCCCGTGCCTTCGGTTTTCGGGCCAAGCGGAACGAAGCGCCGCGCGAGCGCGGAGAGGGCCGCGATCTCCTTGTACGCGGCGGCGACGACGAGCAGGGTGTTCACCCACAGGACCCCGAGGACGAAGAGGCCCATGAGCTCGTAGGGCAGGGGCTTTCCCATCCTTTTACGCGCTCGCGGCTTCGGCTTCGGCGCGGCGGATCTCCCGCGGCGCGAGGTCGATCTGTGGGCCTTCCGTCTCCGCCTTGGCGACGTCACGCATCAGGGGACGGGAGGGCCGGAGGAGGTAGGTCCGGAGCAGGTAGAGGACCATGCTCGGCTCGTCGAGGCTCGGATCCACGCGGGGGACGACCTCGCGCCGGTGCGCCTCGGCGAGCGCGGACCAGTGCAGGCCGGCGCGGTTGTGGTGGATGGTGTGGTAGCCGTTGTTGCACATCACCCAGTTGAAGGCGCGACCGACGAAGTTCCGCGAGTGGTTCCATTCGCTCGTGGTGTCGCAGCGATCATGCTGGATGAGGTTGATGCGCAGGATGCAGCGCGCGCCGTAGAGCTGCGGGACGAGCACGAAGAAGAGCGTCGTCCAGACGTCGTAGACGAGGAGGGCGCCGGTGAGGCCGAAGGCAAAGACCTGCTCGACGAGGTACTGCCGCACGAACTCCTCGCGGCCCTTGATGCGGGCCCAGCGCGAGACGCCCGCGAAGGTGTTCGGGCCAGCGACGTTGGGGAAGTGGATCAGGTTGAGCAGGTTCCACTTGAAGGAGACGTGCGTCGGCGCGGCCCAGTCGGGCTTGCCGTCATCCTCGAAGTGGTGGTGGACGAGGTTGTGCGAGGGGATGTTCGCGGAGGCGGGGTAGAGCGCGCCGAAGCTCAAGACGACGCGGAAGAGCATGTTGAGCCGGCGGCTCTGGAAGATGCCCTGGTGGAGGTGGTTGTGGATGACCACCGTGTTGAGGAAGCTCAGATAACAGGCCGCGGCGAGGAACAAGACGTTCCGGCAGGCCGGCACGAAGACCATCGAGGCAAGGACGCCAAGGTAGGCCAGAACGATGCCGATCTGCCGCCATTCGGCCGGGTGCTTCACCAGCCAGGGGCTTCGGTCAGTAAGCGAAGAGGACACGGCTCCGCCTTCTACCATCCGTCCCGGTCAGTCGACAATCATGGACGAACGGACAGATTTGCGTTAACCGATACGTTCAGAACGCCGTGACAGCCATCGTCTCGACCTTAACGTCCTTACCCTTCACCCAGCTCCGTCGAAACCGCTATTTTTACTTGTGGTACGACGGCTTTTACCTGGTCCTCTGCGGAGCGCTGGTCGCCGTGATGGTGACGACGGGCTTCCAAGGGCTCGCGCCAGCCTGGGACGCTCGTCTGTGGCTCGTGCTGCCGCTGGCCTGTCACCTGCAGATCCTGTGCAGCGTGTTCATCCACAACGCGACGCACAACAACTTCCCGCGGCCGATCAACCGGATCGTCGGGGAGCTCTGCGGGATGGTGGTGCTGACGCGGTTCGCCTCCTGGGAGGTGATCCACCAGCGGCACCACCGATACTCGGACGACGTCGCAAAGGACCCACACCCGGTATTACCGAGCTACTTCAAGTTTCTGGTAAACACGATCGTGAACGTGGAGCATCAGCTCCAGCAGATTTATTTCGATCTGTACGGCGACACGCCCGAGAACCGTCGATACGAGCGGCTGCGGGCGTACGTGAGTTACGGGACGAACCTGCTCTTGATCGCGACGTGGTTCCTGTTCCTCGGGAAGGTAGGCTTCTTCTTCCTGTTCGTGCCGGCGTCGATCATAGGCTTCTTCCACCTCGTGCACTTCAACTGGTCGACGCACAACGCATTCTCGCCAAGCAACGATTTCAAGCCGGTCAACCTCGACCACGGCTATTACAAGATCGGCAATTGGCTGTGGTTCGGCATTTACATGCACGCAAACCACCACAAGCGCGCAGGAATGTTCAATCCCGCGAAGCTGCAGCCGAGTCTGCCGATCACGCCGCCGCCAGGCTGAAGGCCGTTGCGCCGGGGCGCTGCCCCGGACCCCGCGGGGGCTGTTCGCCCCTCGACCCGAACCAGGGCAAGCCCTGGACCTCAGGGGGAAGAACTGCGCGATGCGCAGTTCTTCCCACAGGCCGGTGGCAAGACCGCGAAGGTGTGTTTCACGCCGTCGGCGTCATCGGTCGAGACGTCAGCGCTGCTGGCAGGATCGTCGCTGCTCTTACCTCGGCCTGTTCGATGAACTGCGCGTTGCGCAGTTCATCGACCCCGGGTCCAGCGCTTGCGCTGGTCCGGGTCCAGGGGCGGACAGCCCCGGTGGGGCCTGGGGCAAAGCCCCAGCGCAACGGCTTCGAGCGGGTCACCGCGTCGTCGCAGGCTTCGGGCCCTCGGGGGGCTTGGGCGCCGCCGGGGCGGGCTTCGGGGCTTCCGTCTTCGGGGCCTCGGCCGGTTTGTCCTTCGTGCCGTCGGCTGGCTTCTCCGTCGCACCCGTGGGCTTGCCGGCATCCGTGCCCGCGTCGGCCGGGGCGGCGTCGGTCGCTGCGTCGGTCGCGGCGTCTTCGGCGCCTGCGTCGGCTGGTTCGGCGGGCGGGGCGGCTTCGGGGGCGGGCTTCGGGGGCTCTTCTGTGGGACGTTCGTCGGTCCAGCACGCGGCGTTCGGCGGGGGCTGGAAGGTGAACGCGTGGGAGGCGCGATCGCCCTTCTTCGTGACGAGCGGGTCGGTCTTGTAGACCTTGGCCTCGCCGCACTCGTACGTCGTCAGGTCACGCTCGGGGGTCTTGCCTGCGCGGAGTGGCACGGAGGCGCGCTCGTTGCCGCACTGCGCCCACTCGACCTTGTACTCGGCGTTCGCGTCCGGCAGGACGAGCCGCGCGCCTGGATCGCCCTCGGCGCGCTTGCCGAGAATCATGACGCGCGCGATCTGATCGTCGTCGTCGAGCACGGTGACCCGGACTGGCTGGCGCAGGCCGCCGCGCATCTTGTTGTTCGCCCCGCCGAGCGTGAAATCGGCGCAGACGGGCTCGCCCGTCACGGTCGAAGTCACCTGGGTGTTGGAGCAGGCTACGAGGGAGGTCGCGAGGAGCGCGAGGGCGGCGAACGCGGGGCGCGAGCGCAGGCTGGGGCGGATCACGCGCGCAGCGTCGCCCCGTGGGGGGCCTTTCGTCAAGTCCGGCGCGCTTTCCGGGCGGGGAGCTTTGTTTTTCCGAGCGCGAGCACGTGCTCGAAGTGCTCGGCGGAGACGGGGACGACGCTGAGGCGCGAGCGCTTGAGCAGGGCGATGTCGGTCAAGGCTGGGTCACTCTTGATGACCTCGAGCTCGACGGGGGCTTTGAGTGCGACGACCGGCTCGATGTCGACGGCGCTCCAGTCCTCGCCTTCGGCGGTGGGGTCCGGGTACGCTTCGCGGGCGACGCGGGCGATCCCGACGACGGCCTTGCCCTCGTTCGAGTGATAGAAGAGCAGCAGATCGCCCTTCTTCATGGCGCGCAGGTTGTTTCGAGCCTCGTAGTTGCGCACGCCGTCCCAGACCGCCCGCTTGTCGGCGAGCAGCTGGGCAAACGAGTATTTGTAGGGCTCGCTCTTGACGAGCCAGTAATGCGTCTCCGTCGTCATGGTTCGTCGGGACCATACAGCCCGACTCCCCGATCCAACAACAGGAATCAGTCCGTGATCACGAGCGTGGTGTCGTCGGGGACGAGCCGGGAGAACTCGTCGATTTCGGCGTCGTCGAGCGCGATGCAGCCGTGCGTCCAGTCCGATTGCTTGTGCACGCCGTTCCAGTCGCGCTGGCCCACGCCGTGGATGCCGATGCCAAAGCCGATCGTGCGGCCGGGCGGGACCTCGCCGCGGCGCTTGAGCTCGGCGAACCGCGCGCGGTCTTCGTCGTTCGGGTAGGTCACGTTCAAAAACTGATGGAACAGGCCCTTGAAGCGGCCTTTCACGCGGTAGGTGCCGACGGGCGTGACCTTGTCGCCCTCGAAGCGCTTGGGACCGGCGCCGCCGCTGCCGATCGCGACCTGGTACGTCTTGATCACGCGGCCGCCCTGGGCGACGAGCTCGAGCCGGTGCTCGCTCTTGTCGACGCGGACGAGCGACACGACGTCCGCCGCGGGTTTGCTGGGCTTTGCGGCCGGCGCGCCGGGGAGCGGGGAGGAGAAGAGGACCGTCGGGAGCATGAGCAGCGCGAAGAGGGCGTTCATGCCCCGCTGTCGGGGATCTCCGGGCGAGCGTGACGATCGGGCCACGCGAAAAAAAACATTTTTTCGGCTGTCACACTCCGGGTACGTTCTCCGATGAGGGGGCGATGAGCGCTCCGATGACCATGGACGAACCGAGGCTTGCCGAGTCGCTGGCGGATCCGGAGCTGCGGCGATTCTTGCTCGATTTCGTGCGCCGCAGGGTGTCGCCCGCGGACGCCGACGATATCGTCCAGACGGTCCTCTGCGAGGCGCTTACCGCGAAGAACCGCCCGGACAACGGCGCGGAGCTGCGCAAGTACCTGCTCGGGATCGCGCGGCACAAGGTCGCGGACGCGCACCGGCGCACGGCGCGCGAGGAAGTGCGGGATCCGCCGGAGCTCGTGGCGAGCCCGCCGCCGGTCGAGGAGGAGGCGCTCATGCGCTGGGCCGAGCGTCAGGCCCCGGCGACCGAGGAGGCCAAGAAGACGCTCACCTGGATGGCGCGGGAAGGGGAGGGCGAGAAGCTCGAGAGCATCGCGGAGGAGGAGCAGGTCCCGGCGGCGCGGGTGCGGCAACGCGTGTCGCGCATGCGGCGCTGGATGAAGGAGCGATGGCTCGCGGAGCTCGCGGCCGTGGCGGCGCTCGCGGTCCTCGCGGTCGTGCTCTGGCGGGTGGCCCAGGACGCCGAGGATCCGGAGGAGGCGATCCTGCCGCTGCCGGACCGGGTGCCCGCGCCGTCGGATACGCCGCTCGATCGGGCGAGAGCGCTCCGGGCGGACGCGCTCTGGTGGTGCGAGCGCGGGTCGTACCGGATCTGCGTGGAAGAGCTCGACGCGGCGAAGCAGCTCGATCCCACGGGGGATCAGGCGCCCGAGGTGCAGGCCGCGCGCGAGCAGGCGCGGCGGGCGCTCACGACACCGCCGCCGGTGCCGACGTCGACCGAGCGGGACACGAAGGGCGAGGTCGACGAGAAGGCGCCGGCGCCGAAAAAGGTCGCTCCGCCGCCGAAACCCGTGCCCACGAGCGTGAAGCCGAAGCTCGATCCGGAGCTCCTCGATCGGGGCACGGAGAACGAGAAGGCCAAGCCCGTCCCGAAGCAGCGGAAGAAGGGGGACGATGACTTCCTGAAGAAGTGAGCCGGGGTTCGTTTTTGCCGGCCTTCAGGCCCGAACCGCGTCTTGTCCGGCGAAACCCGCGAGGCCTCGCCCTTGCTTGCCAAGCTTTCGGCCCTCCTGTACGCTGGCCGAGGCGAGGAGTGGTCGGTAGCGTTGCGTCGGCGGTGCGGCTGGAGCGATCTGGATGAAGAACCTGGCCTTCCAGAAAGTGGGCGACTACTTCGTCCTCGTCCACAACGCCATGGCGCCCACCGACGAGGAGTGGGAGGATTGGATGCAGCACTACACGTATGCATCCATTCTGATCGTAACGGACGGGGGAGCGCCGACGGCCTCGCAACGCAAACGCTTGAAAATGCGGGTGGACGAGCTGCGCGCGTCACCGTCCTACGTGCCGAACAAGAAAGAGCCGAAGGTGGCGACGGTCACGGCCTCGTCGTTCGTCCGCGGTGTGATCACGGCGCTCCGATGGTTTTACCATGATGCGTATGCGGCTTTTCCGCCGGAGCACATCAATCAGGCGCTCACGTATCTCGACGTTCCACCGCGGTATCACATTGCGATGAAGACCGCGGTCCAGACGCTCCGGTTGCAGCTCAAGAAGGCGAAGGCCGGCGGGCCGTCGAAGACGATGCCCGACGAAGGCTGACTCCGCGGAAATTCGAGCGACCAGGGGACGAACCCGATCATGCCTTGGTGTTGATAATTACACCGGAAGCGCATGACGACGGTCTTGACGCTGTCGGGGCCGTTCGATAAAAACGGGTGTTGGTCCGTGGCTCGAACGCGTGTGAGCGCGCTCTGGCTACTGACGAATGTCGGACCCGAGGTCGGGCCCCGAGGCTTTTCGCTGCCCGAACGTGAGACCGCTGGAGGCATCGCACCTTGCTTGACGCGAAGAGTCGGCGCTTCCGTGCTTCGAGGGCTCCCCGAGGGGGTGCGGGGTGAGCAGCGAACGGGCGCCAGGCACAGGCGGTGAGCCTCGACCCGTCTCGACGACGGAGTCACCCGCCCCGCCGAGCGTCAATCCGTTGTCGGACGGACCGTCGTCGGTGCGTTTTCCGCGGCTTACCGCGGAGGGGCGAGCGGCGCTCGGAATGCTGGACGAGGAGCGCCGGAGCGAGCCGCCGCCGTCGGTGCGGTTTGCGAGGGCCATACCGGAGGCACGGCACTCGTCGTGGGGGCCGCCGCGCGACGAGGACCATTTGACGGAGCCGCCGCCGTCGGTGCGATTTCCACGAGCAATGCCAGAGGCGCGGCACTCGTCGTGGGGGCCGCCGCGCGACGAGGACCATTTGACGGAGCCGCCGCCGTCGGTGCGATTTCCACGGCCGATGCCGGAGGCGCGGCATTCGTCGTGGGGGCCGCCGCGCGATGACGAGGGGCTCAGCGAGCCGCCGCCTTCACTAAGGTTCCCGCGGCCGCTCTCGGGGCCGCCGCTCGGGATGCGCAGCGACGAGGAGGGGCTTGCGGAGCCGCCGCCGTCAGTAAGGTTCCCGCGGTCGATCGCGCCGTCGGCATCGGAGCGGGTGCCAGGGCGTGACGACGAGGTGCTCTCCGAGGGGCAGGGGTCGGTGCGGCTGCCGCGCCTGACGGCCGAGGGGCGCGCGGCGCTCGGGATGCGCGAGGACGAGCTGCTCGGGGAGGCGCCGTCGGTGCGGTTCCCGTCGCGGCGCCTGTCGGACATGCGTCCGCCGCGGCCCTCGGAGGCGCCGCGCTCGGCGGACTACACGGAGAATCCGCCTTCGGTGAGCCCGCCGTCGGTCCGCTTCCGGCGCGTGAGCGGCGAGGCGGGGCCGGGATATCGGCTGCGCGAGGGGGCGTGCGCGGTCGCACTTTTCACCGAGGGGCGCTGGATCCTGCCGGCGTCCGTGGTGCGTCTCTCGCCCTCGGCGGTGTGGTTTTCCCCGGGCGACGGGCTGATCCCGCGGCTCGGCGGGCGCGTCACGGCGTACATGCTCTCGGGCAAGGGCGCGGTGGGTCCCGTCGAGGGCGTGGTGGTCTCGATCGAGCCGACGGGGCCGCAGGGCAGCGTGATCGTCAGCGTGCAGTTCGAGCGGGTCACGCGGGATCTCGGCCGGAAGATCCTCGGCCTCCTGCAGGAGCTTTGCGTCGTCGGGCAGGCGGATCTCGCGCGGAGCCTGTCGCGCGTCCGCGAGCAGATCGACGATCCGGGCCGGGTGCGGGCGATCCTGCGGGCGCTGATCCACGCGGGCAGCGAAGGGCTCGTCGTGGGGTCGGAGGTGCCGGTCAAGGCCGAGAAGATCGAGACGCGCGAGGAGACGCGGGTCGTGTGGAAATCGGCGCAGAGCTGGGGCGCGCCGCCGTACGTCATCGATCTCGGCGGGTACAACTCGATTCACCGGATCCACCTCGACAAGGCCGAGTTCGAGGCCGACGGGCGCGTGACGACGCCGATGCCGACGCGGATCGAGCGGGTGCGCCACCGATGGTTCCGTCGGTGCAAGGTGCAGCGCCCGGTCACGGCGTCGTTCAAGCATCCGATATGGCCCGAGGTGGTCGTGTCCGGGCGCCCCGTGCTCGACGTCTCGTTCGCGGGATTGTGCTTCGAGGTCGACGCCGACCAGGATCTCGTGTTCCCGGGCCTCGAGATGCCGGACATCGAGGTCTGCGTGGGAGACGACGCGCCGCTGCACTTGCACGGCGAGGTCCGGTACGTGCTCCCGGCGCGCAATGGCGGGAAGGCGCGGTGCGGGGTCAAGGTGGGGCCGCGGACGACGAAGGACGAGGGGCCGTGGATGCGGCTCGTGAGCCAGGAGCTGCACGAAAAGACGCTCGGCGGATCGGAGACGCCGGAGTCGATGTGGAGCTTGCTGCAGCAATCGGGATATTTCAATTTGTCCGGTAAAACGCCGGATCAATTCGAGCCGCTGAAGAAGACGTTCCTCGAGTTCGGCGCGCGGGCGGCGGCAGCGCCGCGGATCATCTGCCAGGCCGTGTGGCCGTCGGAGCGCGGGATCGAGGCATCGCTGTCGGTGGCGAAGATTTACGGCGGGAGCTGGCTCGTTCATCAGCTCGCCAAGCGGCCGGGCAAGGCGCCCGGCGTCGCGCACGTGCGGCAGATCCTGCGCGACATCTATCTGCGGGCGTTCGAGTATCCGCAGCTCGATCCGGCCTTCACCTGGGCGCTCGCGTTCATCGATGGCGAGGTGCCGTGGTCGATGGCGCACCTCGATTTCGCGCGGCCGTACGTGGAGCAGGGGCTCGCGGCGATCCGGCCGTTCCGGCTGCTCGAGCTGCAATCGGCCGGGACGAGCGAGACGGTCTCGGGCGAGCGCTTCGACGTCGGGCCGGCGGCACCTTTCGAGACGGCGTGGCTGCTCGACGAGCTCGGCAAGACGCATACGGCGGCGCTGCTCGACGCGCTCGATCTCGTGCCGGAGCGGGTGGATCTCGGGGAGACGGCGCGGCTCTGGAAGGAAGCGGGGATGGGGCGCGAGCGCACGTTCTTCACGGCGCGGCGCGCGGGCGTGCCCGTGGCAGCGGCGATCGTGGAGACGGGCGAGACGGGGACGAATCTGTTCCGGCTGCTCGATTGCGTTCGGCTCTACGAGCTCGGCCGCGGCGGGCGGGCCGCGTTCGTGCCGCTGATCGAGGAGGCGCGGCAGTTCTATCGCAATCGCGGGAAGTCGAGCTTTGTGTACATGCACGAGCACCCGGACGGCGAGCACATCGAGCGCTGCAAGATGCTGGATCTCGGGCCGGGCAATTGCTGGGCGATATCGGCGCAGATCCTCCCGGAGTTTCTGGAGCACGTCTACGAGCTCACGGCCATCGGCCGGTACAAGCCGAAGCAGGGGAAGGAATGAAGCTCGCCGAGCGGCTCGCGGCGCTGGCCGCGGGCGTGGATCAGGGGACATACCAGCCGGCGCTGTTTTCGCTCGCCGATTCGTGGGATCGCCGCAAAGTCGAGGAGCTCGTCGCCGGGGGTCAAGTCCGCGAGGTGCACGATCGGTACGTCGAGCAGCTCACCGAGCTTTGCGCGACGCGGTCGCCGAAGCAGAGGCTGCGCGGCGCAGCGCTCGACGAGGTGGTGCGGGCGGCGCTCGGGGACGGTCCGCCGGAGGAGCGCGGGACCTGGGTCCATTACCCGTGGAGCGGGCGGCTCGTGCACGTGCTCGGCGAGGCCGAATATCGCGAGCTCCGTTTTTCACGCAATCGATACAAGATCACGCCCGACGAGCAAGCGCGGCTCCGGGACAAACGGATCGGCGTCGTGGGGCTGTCCGTCGGGCAGGCGAGCGCGGTGACGCTCGCGCTCGAAGGCGTGGGCGGGATGCTAAGGCTCGCGGATTTCGACGAGCTCGCGCTCTCGAACATGAACCGCCTGCGCGCCGGGGTGCACGAGATCGGCTTGCACAAGTGCGTGATTGCAGCACGCGCGATCGCGGAGATCGATCCGTATGTGCGGGTCGAGGTGATCCGGACGGGGATCACCGAGGAGAACGTCGAGGCGTTCCTGAACGAGGGCGGAAAGCTCGAT
The DNA here is from genome assembly GCF_028435365.1 of Polyangium jinanense. The sequence goes on from NZ_JAGTJJ010000051.1 coordinate 50,267, forward strand.
CTCGTGATCGAGGAGTGCGACGACCTTTATACGAAGGTGTTTCTGCGCGAGCGGGCGCGGGCGCACGGGATCCCGGTGCTGATGGAGACGAACGATCGGGGGATGCTCGACGTCGAGCGCTTCGATCAGGAGCCGGATCGGCCCGTGTTGCATTCGCTCCTGCGGGGGCTGTCGGCGGCGGATCTCAAGGGGCTGACGCAGGCGCAGAAGGTGGCCATCGTGCTCCGGATCATCGGGCCGGACGCGCTCAAGGGTCGCCTCGGGGCGTCGCTGCTCGAGGTCGAGGAGACGACGACGTCGTGGCCGCAGCTCGCCTCGGGGACGATGCTCGGCGGCGCAGTGTCGACCGACGCAGCGCGGCGTGTGCTGCTCGGTGAGTTGACGCGATCGGGGCGGTACTTCGTGGACCTCGACGCCCTCGTGAAGGACGGGCGCGAGGCGGAGGTGCTGGTCGACGCAGCGCTGGAGGAGGCGCTCGTGCGGAAGCCGCTCCCGGCGCCCGAGGCGCCGCCGCTCGCGCGGCCGGCCGACAAGCGGACGGTGACGCGGGAGGACGTGCGCAGGCTCGTGGGATTCGGCGTGCTCGCGCCCTCGGGCGGCAACGCGCAGCCGTGGCGGTTCGTCGCGAAGGGCGGGCGGGTGCGGTGCAAGGTGTCGCCGGACGGGGGCCGGTCGCTGAACGATTTCCAGAACACCGCAAGCTTCGTGGCGCTCGGCGCGGCCGTGGAGAACATGGTGCTCGCCGCGCCCGCGATGGGGCTGTCGGCCGAGGTCGTCGATGCGCCGGACGCGAACGATCCGCGCGCCGCATGTGACGTGGTGTTCCGCGTGGACGACTCGTCGTACGCGGTCGATCCGCTCTGCGCGGTGATCGGCGCGCGATCCACGAACCGCAAGCCCGGCACGGGCGCGGCGCTCTCGGAGTACGCAGCGGCGCGGCTCGCAGAGGCGGCGGAGGTGCGCGGGGGAAAACTCCTGCTCGTGACCGATCGGTCAGCGATCGCCGAGATCGGGGAGATCCTCGGGCAGGCCGATCGGATGCTGTTCCTGTCGCGCAAGCACAACGAGGAGATGGGCGCGGAGCTGCGCTGGACGGAGGAGGAGGCGCTCCGGACGCGAGACGGGCTCGACGTGCTCACGCTCGACGTGCCGCCGTCGGCGCTCGCGGCGGTGCGGCTCGCGACCACGTGGAAGGCCGTAGAATTCGCGGCAAAGATGGGCGGCGGCGGGGCGCTCGCGAAGTCCGCCCGGCAGTTGGTCGTGTCGTCGTCCGCGATGGCGCTCGTGGTGTTTCCGGGGACGTCGTCGCGCTCGTACTTCGAGGGCGGGCGAGCACTCGAGCGCGTGTGGCTAGATGCGACGGCGCAGGGGATCGCGCTCCAGCCATGGTCGGCGATGCTATATCTGTTCGCACGGCTCGAACGGGGCGGAGCCAAGGGGCTCGAGCCGAAGGTGCGCGAGCAGCTCGGAGAGCTCCGGCAGCGGTTCTTGCGGGTGTTCGACGTGCCCGCAGGGCACGCAGAGATCCTCCTGTTCCGGCTCTCGAAGGCGGAGCCGCCCACGGCGCGGTCGCTCCGGAAGCCAGTCGAGGATGTGCTGACGTTCGTGTAGGCCTGGGGCCGCTGCGCTGGGGCGTTGCCCCAGGCCCCACCCGGGGCTGTCCGCCCCGGGACCCGGACCAGCGCAAGCGCTGGACCTTTTGTCGATGAACTGCGCGATGCGCAGTTCATCGAACAGGCCGCAGTCAAGACCACGAGCGACCCTGCCCATCAAGACAGCCACGCTGCCCTTTCAACTGGCAACGCGGTCTCTGGTCTTGCCACCGGCCTGTGGAAGAACCGCGCGATGCGCGGTTCTTCCAACCCGAGTCCAGGGCTTGCCCTGGTTCGGGTCGAGGGGCGAACAGCCCCCGCGGGGTCCGGGGCAGCGCCCCGGCGCGGCGGCCCCAGCCCTAGCCCCAGCTAGTCCGCGATCGGCCAGCGCAGGCGGAGGATCTCGGGGGCGATGCGGCGGAGCTCGGCGCGCAGGGACGTGGCTGTCATGCGTTGCTCTGGGTTGTGGCGCAGACACTGGAACAGGAACATGCCCACCGAGGCGAGCCGACCCTGCGAGAGACGGCGGATCTTCGGGGGCAGACCGTCGTGCGTGAGGTGCGCTGAGATCAGCGCCACGTCGCTCGGACCGTCGAAGAGCGTGTCGCCGGTGAGCACCTCGTATGCGAGGCAGCCGAAGCTGTAGATGTCGGCCGTGAGTGGCGTCGCGGTCGCGCCCTCGGGCACGATGTCCCAGACCTCGGGCGCGCCGTAGTTTGCGGTGGCGCAGCCGGGTCGGATGTGCCGGCCTGCGAGGCCGAAGTCGACGAGCACTGGACCTTTGCCGCCGCGCAGGATGATGTTCGAGGGTTTTACGTCGAGGTGGCCGATGCGGACCGAGTGCATGGCTTCGAGGCCCGCGAGGACGCCGTCGAGCAGCGCGAGCGCGGTCTGGATCGTCAGGCTCCGGCTGTCGATGAGCTGATCGCAGCGCACGCCCTCGATGAGCTCCATCACGAGGATCGGCTTCGGCCGCGCGCCCGCGTCGAACGTGACGAAGCGCGGGAGGTTCGCGTGATCGGGGAGCGACAAGAGCGCGCCGGCCTCGTCGCGGAAGAGCTTCAAGAACTCCGCTTCGGAGACGCTGCGCGCGGCTGTTGCGTCGTAGTCGGGTACTTTGAGGGCAAAACGTTCGGCGTTCGCGTCGTGCCGCTCTTCGGCGCGCGTGACGATGAAGACCGTGCCGATCGCGCCGCCGCCGAGCCGGCGGTGGACGAAGTAGCCGCCGATGGTGCGGCGTGGCGGCAGCCACGCGGGCAGGGGGAGATCGGTCGTGGGTAGGTCGTCGGGCTCGCTCGCGCTCGTGCCGGCGCGCTGGCCGGGGAGCACGCAGAGACGCGGCAGGACGAGCGAGGCGACGAGCGCGATCGGGGCAGGGACGGAGGCGCGGGCGGCTGCGACGAGTTTTTCGATCGCGGCCTGGAGCTCGGATGTGGCGCCGCCTTCGCGGGCCATGCCGGCGGCGAGGGCGAGCGCGTGGGCGCCGAGGATCGTCGAGTGCGGGTTCTCGTCGCTCTCGCCGTCGCCGAAGCGGCGGCGCGCGGAAGCTGTGAGACGCGCGAGCGCGACGAGCGCGTCTTCGAGGGAGACGAGGGGAGAACCCTCTTTCGTGGCGGACTCGGCGAGCGGAGCGAGGGCGCGCGCCGCGCGGACGGCGTCGAGGCCGCGGGCGAGGCGGGCGAGCGCGGTGCGCAAGGCCTCGGTGCGCTGCGAGGCGCCCTGCGGGAGCTCGGTGACCAGGGACTCGAGCGCGGCGAGGGCCGCGTCCATGCGCTCCTCGGCGCCGCGATCGGCCGCGGCCGCGTTGATCGCGTCGGTGAAGCGCGAGTGGCAGGCGAGGAGCTGGCGGACGTCGGGGTGCACGCTCGCCTCGGCGAGGATCGCGAGCGTCTCGGGATCGCCGCTCCGCATGCAGGCGAAGAGCAGGACGTCGGCGGCGTCGGCGGCGTGCGTGCGGACGAGCGCGTCGAAGGCGCGGGCGACGGTGGCGACGACGGCGCGGCGGAGGGGCGATCCGGGCTCGGCGGTGAGGCGCTTCGAGAGCACGTCGCACGTATCGAGCAGGCGGCGTTTTCCGCGACTGCGGGCGGCGTCGCCGTCGCTGTCGCCGTCGGTGCTCTCGCCGTCGACGACGTGGAGCAGGGCGCGGAGGTTTCGCTGGTGAAACGTGGCGTGTGGAGGCGTGCCCTCGGGCGGGGACTGCGCCTCGATGCGGAGGAGCCAGCGCGTGATGCGATCGTCGAGGGCGTCGAGGCCCTGGGCGGTGCCGTCGGTGCCGGAGCCGCGTCGTTCGAGCAGGAGCAGGCTGCGGAGCGCGCCGGACTCGTACAGGTTCGAATCGAGCTCGCGGACGAGGCGGGCCGCGGCGCGACGGGAGAGGTTCGTCTGCGGAAGGCCGGGCGGCAGGGCGCTCGGTTTGATGGGGAGGCCGCCGCGCGCCGAGGGCGTGGGACTCGGGCCTGCGTCGAGGGCGTCGAGGGCGTCGAGCGTGCTCGCGGCGAGATCGAGCGCGCCGAGGGCGCGGGCGTGGGCCTCGCGCGAGCCGCTCTCCACGAACGCGTCGACGGCGCTGCGCACGGTGGCGGCGAGCTCGGAGGGCTCGCGACCTTCGAGATCGCGGAGAATGCTCTGGCCGAGGGCCGTGAGGCCGTCATCGGTCTGCGGGGCGGCGAGGCTCACGGCGAGGGCCTGCACGCATGCGGCGCGAGCGCGCGTGCCGAACGCGGGGCCGAGCTCCACGCGGAGATCGGCGACGCTGTCGGCGACGGCGATCGGGTGAACGGCGGTGATCGCTTCGAGGAGCGCTTCGGCGGCTTCGGGCTCGGCGTCGGCGGCGCGCGGCAGGCCCCAGACCATGGCGATCGCGAGGCCGGGATCTTCGCGCAAGAGGCCCGAGGCGAGGAGATCGCGGCTCGTGGCGAGGTTGTTCTCCGGATCGACGGCGATGCTCGCGACGAGCGAGGTCGCGGCGCGACGCCACTCGGTGGGCGTGAGGTTCGGCGCGAGGTTTTTTCGAATCTCGCGCTCGAGCTCGGGGAGCGCGCCGGAGAGCAAGCCACGCGCGGCCGCGACGTGGCGCCAGACGAGCGTCTCGCGATCGGCGAGGAGCAGGTGGTAGGCCTCGAGGACGACGTCGGGCGCGGTGGCGCGGCTCGAGGAAGCGGGTGCGTCGGCGCTCAGGCCGCGGAAGAGGCGCAAGGCGTCGTCGTCGCCCTGGCTTGCGCGGCGGACGGCCTCGCGCGCCGCGCGTTCGAGCAGGCGCGCGGCGAGGCGGCGCTCGGGGAGCGAGCCGGTGGAGGCGCTGCCGACCCAGTCGCGCGCGAGGTCGCGGCGGGAGACGAGCGCGAGCGCGAGCGGATCGACGGGCACGTCGACGCTGCTCGGGAGCTGCAGGGCGAGGGCGATGCGCGCGCGCACGGGCGCGCCGGCGAGGGCGCGGGCGCTGCCGAGGGCCATGCGCGTGGCGAGCGCGACGAACGTGGCGGCGCTGCCGTCGTAGAGCTGGGCGAGGACGCGCCTTCCGATCTCGCGTCGCTCGGGACCGAGCGGCAAGGCGCCGGCGATCTCGTAGAGCGCGACGGCGGCGGCCGCGGGCGCGAGCCAGCCGAGGTCATCGAAGAGCCCGTCGGCGAGCGCGACGCGGATGCCTGCGAGCAGCGCTTCTGCGGAGAGACCATCGAGCGGCGGCGGGCCGTCGAGCGAGGCCTCGATCGCGAGTGAGGCGATGCTCTGCCGGAAGACGCTGCGGCGCGCGCTGCGATCTTCGTACCTGTGGAGCTCGAGGAGTCCGTCGAGGAATTCGGCGCGCGCGCGCAAGGGTGTGCCTCTAGATCGTGATGATTCCCCGAACGACGGATGTGGGCAACGTTTTTACCATCGTCTCGAGCGGAAGGATTTCGCGCGCTTGCGAGGCGGCGATCCGTTTGCAAGGGTGCAGACATGTCGAAGGATCCGAGCGAGGCGCGCGCGCGGCTCGAAGCGATGTCGGTGGGGTTTCGCGCGAAGTACGTGACGTACGACGAGCTCACGCGGCAGGTGCGGGCCTGGGCCGAAGGTTTTCCCGAGATCGTACGGCTCCAAAGCATCGGAAAAACGCTGGAAGGACGCGACATCTGGTTGCTCGCGATCGGGCGGGATCCCGAGGGAGACGGGCCGGCGGCGTGGGTGGACGGCAACATGCACGCGGTCGAGCTCGCCGGGTCGAGCGTGGCTCTCGCCGTCGCCGAGGACGTGATCCGGAACCTGGTTTGTCCGAGCGATCCTCTGCACGATCTGCCCGCGCACCTCGGGGCGCTCTTGCGGGAAGACGTGGTGTTTTACGTGCTGCCGCGCATGTGCCCGGACGGCGCGGAGAGCGTGCTCCGCACGGGCGGGTACGTGCGATCGAACCCGCGCGACGATCGGCTCGGCAAGGGCGCGCCGTTCTGGAAGAGCGGCGACGTCGATGGCGACGGGCTCGCGCTCTCGATGCGCAGGCTCGATCCGGCGGGAGATTTCGTCGGTTCGCCGGAGGATCCGGACCTCATGCTGCCGCGACGCATCGAGGACGCGGGGCCGTTTTACACGGTGTATCCCGAGGGCACGATCGAGCACTGGGACGGTTTTTCGATCCCGGCGCCGGACTACCTCTCGGACAACGCGGTCGACATGAACCGCAACTTTCCCTATGGCTGGGCGCCCGAGCCGCAGCAGAAGGGCGCGGGCGCGTACGCCACGAGCGAGCCCGAGTCGCGCGCGGTCGTCGAGTTCACCTCGAAGCACCCGAACATCTTCGCGTGGGTGAACCTGCACTGCTTCGGCGGCGTGTTCATCCGCCCGTCGGGCGAGCAGCCGGACAACCGCATGGATCCCACGGATCTCACGCTCTACCGGACGCTCGAGCGCTGGGCCGACGACATCACCGGCTACCCCATGGTGAGCGGCTTCGAGGAGTTCCTCTACGAGCCCGACAAGCCTCTGCGCGGTGAACTGAGCTCCTACGCGTACATGCAGCGAGGCACGGTCTCGATGGTGTGCGAGCTCTGGGACTTCTGGAAGCAGGTGGGTTTGCCCGTGCTGCGGCCGTTCGTCTGGAACTACCAGCGGCGCACGCGCGAGGACACGATGCGCATGGCCGCGTGGGATCGCGAGCACAACCAGAAGCGGATCGTCGGCGCATGGCGTCCGTTCGTGCATCCGCAGCTCGGGCCGGTGGAGATCGGCGGGCACGATCCGCGGTTCGGCATCTGGAACCCGCCGCCGGATCGCCTCGGCGAGCTCTGCGAGCGGCAATCGCGCTTCTTCCTGCGCCTCGCCTCGCTCGCGCCGCGGCCGCGGCTCGTGGAGGCGCGCGCGACGCGTCTGGAAGGGGATCTCTGGGAGGTGTCGGCCGTCGTCGAGAACCTCGGCTTCTTGCCGACGTTCGTGCTCTCGTCGGCGCGGAGCCTTCCCTGGAACGACGTGGTGCGGGCGCAGATTTCGTTCGGCGAGGGCGTGACGCTCGTGTCGGGCGAACGCGAGGCGGCCGTTGGGCACCTCGAAGGCTGGGGCGCGGTGGACGCGATGAGCTCGCCCGGTTTTCCGCGGACGGGCGGCGGTCCGCGGCGCGGGCGCGTGCGCTGGATCGTACGGGGGCGCGGGGTCGTGACGATCCGCGCGGGCTCGCCGCGCGTGGGCAAAGTGGAAGCGCGCGTGGAAGTGGGATAAAGCAGGCTCGGCCGCCGCCGAGGTTCGGTCGGGCCGGCTCTGGAGGGTTTTTCGTCATGTCGAGGTCGCTCCTCAGCTTGCCGCTCGCCGGCCTGCTCGCGTTTTCGCTCTTCGCGTGTGAATCGAAGGACACCCCGCCGGCGCCCGCGCCGGAGAAGGTCGACGAGGCGAAGGCGAAGGCAGACGCGCTGAAGCCCGAGGCGAAGGCCGAAGCGAAGCCCGAAGAGGCGAAGCAGCCCGAGGCGGAGGCGAAGGTCGAGGCCCCGAAGGACGAGCCCAAGGCTGACGAGAAGGCGAAGACCGAGCCGAAGGACGAGGCGAAGGCGGCGGCGCCGAAGGGCGATACGAAGCCCGCGGCAGACGTCGCCGCGAAGACCTCGGTGCCGGACGCGCCGAACGGGATTCTGCCGAAGGGCGCCGCGGACAAACTCGTCCCGGCGGGCGGGCGGCCGGTCGTGCGGCTGCTCGCGGCGGGCGGCGAGCCGCGATCGGTCGCGTCCTACGCGCTCGTGAAGGGCACGTCGAAGCCGCTGCGCATGGGCATGGAGCTCGAGATGAGCATGAGCGCGGCGGGCATGAACCTGCCGCCCACGAAGATGCCGCGCATGGTCATGACGTTCGACTTCTCGACCGGCGACAAGAAGGGGAGCGACTGGCCGATCGAGGGCACGCTGAAGGACGTCGCGGTCGAGTCGAAGGCGCCGGAGCAGGCCAAGATCGCCGAGGCGCTGCGGCCGCAGCTCGAGCCGATCAAGGGGCTCGGGATGCGCTACTTCGTCGACGAGAAGGGCCGCGTCCACGACGTGACCATGAGCATGCCGAAGGCCGTGCCGCAGGCGGCGCAGCAGATGATGACGGGCATGACGCAGTCGATCGAGTCGATGATGGCGCCCTTGCCGGACGAGGCCGTGGGCAGCGGCGCGAAGTGGGAGGTCATCGGCCGGCTCACGGCGAATGGCGCGGATCTCCTGCAGGTCTCGACGTTCACGCTGAAGGAGCGCAAGGGCGACGTGCTCACGCTGGACGTCGCGGTGAAGCAGCTCGCGGCGAAGGACACGGTGGCGCCGCCGGGCATGCCGCCGGGCGCGTCGGCGCGGCTCGTCGCGTTCAAGTCGCAGGGCAGCGGCACGAGCGTGCTCGACACGAAGGACGTCGCGCCGTCGGGCGGGTCGATGACCGTGAAGAGCTCGATGACGCTCGAGGTGCAGGTGAACGCGGGCGGCAAGACCGAGAAGCAGAACACCTCGGTCAACACGAACGTGACCGTGTCATACGCGCGCAAGTGATCGGGGAGGCAGGCGCATGAGCGACGAGGCGGGGCGCGCGCTGGATCTCGGCGCGTTTCGGGCGGCGTACGGCCACTTTTTGAAGGGTGATCGGGTGCTCCTCACGGGCCACTCGCACCAGGCGTGGCCGGACGTCGCGCGCGCGGCGATGCTCGAGGCGTTCGACGACGCCGCGCGGTTCGTGGACGACAAGTGGTACCGCGCGGTCTTCCCGAAGATGGAGTCCGTCGGGCGTCGCATCCTCGGGCGGCTCGGGTTCGACGAGGGGGATGCGATCACCTTCGGCAAGAGCACGCACGAGCTCGTCACGCGCCTGCTCTCGTGTTTCCCGCTCGCCTCGGCGCCGCGCGTGGTCACGACGCGGTCCGAGTTCCATTCGTTGCACCGCCAACTATCGCGCCTCGCGGAGGACGGTCTTCGCGTGACGTGGGTCGACACGGCGGATCGCGAGGCGCTCGTGGATCGGTTCCTCGAAGCGATCGTGCCTGGCACGAGCCTCGTCGCGCTCTCGGCCGTGCTGTTCGAGGATGCCTTCGTCGTGCCGCGGATCGCGGAGATCGCAGCGCGCGCGGTGGAGGTCGGCGCCATCCCGCTCGTCGACGCGTACCACGCGTTCAACGTGGTGCCGATCGAGTGGGGACCCGCGAAGGACGCGCTCTTCGTGACGGCCGGCGGCTACAAGTACGCGGCGCTGGGGGAGGGGATCTGCTTCTTGCGGTCCCCCGCAAACACAAAACTTCGGCCGGCGGATACCGGCTGGTTCGCGGATTTTTCGGCGCTCGACGGCGAGCGCACGGGGACCGTCGGGTACGGGCCGGGCGGCGCGCGGTTCTCCGGCGCGACGTTCGATCCCACGCCGGTCTATCGTGCGGACGCGGTGCTTCGGCACTGGGATGCGTTCGGGCTCGACGTTCCGGCGCTTCGCGCGATCTCGCTCCGCCAAACGCGCCGCATCCTCGCCAAGCTCGACGCGGCGGGGCTTGCTGATCGCGTGGCCTCGTCCCGGGTGGACGAGCGGCGCGGACCTTTTGTCGCCGTACGATCTCCGGGCGCCGGGCACGTCGTCGAGCGGCTGCGGGCGCGCGAGGTCTTCGTCGACTCGCGTGGCGATCTCGTGCGGATCGGCCCCGCGCCCTACCTCACGGACGACGAGATCGATCGCGGCACGATCGCCGTCGCCGAGGAGATCCGCCGCGAGGTCGCGTCGTGAGTCGCACGTACGTGCCCCACCTCGATGACGCGCGCGTCGCCGAGGCGGCGACGCAGACGCACGTGATCTGGTCGGGCGGCCGCACGCTCCAAGCGCACATCGAGGGCCAGCGCGCGCAGCTCCGCCGCGCCGGGCCCGCGATCCTGCGGTACACGGGCCTGCTCGACGAAAGCGGGCGGCTCGTCGCGGGCATCAAGCGATACGGCCTTTCCGTGAGTGTGCCCGGCGGCGGCAAGGCCCCGGGCGTGGGCATCGGCGCGGTCTTCACGCGGCCCGAAGCACGCGGGACGGGCGCGGCGAGCGAGCTTCTTCGCGCCGTGCTCGACGAGGCGCGGGACGACGGTGTCGCGCTCGCGCTTCTGTTTTCGGACATCGATCCCGGCTTCTACGAGCGACTCGGCTTCGTCACCTTGCCCTCGCTCGAACACACGGCGACCGTCTCCGCGTTCCCCACTGAGACCTCGCTCGACGCGCGTCCTTCCACGCCCGAGGACGAGCGCTGGATGCTCGAAGCGTACGACGCGTCCTGGGATCCCTCGTTCGTGCGACCCGCGCGCACGCTCGAGATCCTGCGGTACTTCCGCTTCCGCAACCACGGCGATCTCGGCTGGATCCTTCGTCGCGACGGCCGCGACGTCGGCTACGTGCTCGCCGCGCTCCACGACGGCAAACGCGACGACGGGGCCGAACCGCCGCCCCGCACGTTGTGGGTCGACGAGTGGGCCGCGCCTGGAATCCCGCGCGAAGACGTCCTCGGCGCCATCCGGCGGATCGCGCTCGCCGAGGGCGCCGCGTACGTCGCGAGCTGGCTCCCGCCGCACCTCGAAGGCAAACCGTTCGTCGCGCGGAACCGATCCACGGCGATCGCCATGGTCCGCGCGCTCGGCGGGCCCCTTCCCAGCATCGATCCCGGCCAAACGTTTTTCTCGTCCTTGGATCACTTCTGATCCAGCCCTTGCAACGTTTCGTGGTTCCGGTACCCTTGTTGAACATGATTGTCATCTTCGCCCGTCTCCGATCACTCGTTGCGCTGCTCGCGGCGGCGCTGGTGCTCGTGGCCGCGCCCCTCGCGAGGGCCGATTACGGCGATCCCCCCGAGGTCGAGGCGCAGCGCCTGGTGCACGTGCTCGGCTACGTGGGCGCGGACTACGGCGGCGCCGTGGAGCACGGCGCGATCACGAACCAGGGCGAGTACGACGAGCAGCTCTCGCTCCTCGACGACGGCGCGAAGATCGCCGGGCGGATCCAGCCCGCGCTGCCCGCCGATGCGCCGCGCGTGGATCTGCCGTCGCTCGTCGGCAAGGTGCGCGGGCTCGTCGACAAGAAGGCGCCCGCGAGCGAGGTGACGGCAGCGACGCTCGATGCGCGCACGGCGATCCTCGGCGCGTTCCGTCTCGCGGAGGCGCCGGCGACGGCCCCGAACGCCGAGCGCGGCCGTGAGATCTTTCAGAAGCACTGCACCGAGTGCCACGGCGAGCAAGGCCGCGGCGACACGCCGAAGGCCGCGACGCTGAACCCGCGGCCCGCGAACTTCTGGGATCCGGACGTGGCCGACGGCATGACGCCGTTCCGCGTGGCGAGCACCGTGCGCTTCGGCGTGCAAGGCACCGCGATGGTGCCGTTCTCGCAACTCAGCGAGGCCGAGCGATGGGATGTCGCGTTCTACGTGGTCTCGCTGCGGCACACGGAGGCGGCCGCGGACGGCTCGCCGACGTACGCGCTCGCGGAGCTTGCGACCCGCTCGGATGCGTCGCTGCGCGCGGAGCTGCTCGCCGCGGGCGTGGCGCAGGATCGTGTCTCCGCGGTGCTCGCGGATTTGCGGAAGCGCGCGCCTTACGAGGATCGCGCGGCTCGCTCGCCGCTCGCGCTCGCGCGGGCCAAGCTCGATCGGGCGCGTGTCGCGCTCCAGCGTGGCGATCGCGAGGGCGCGAAGGGGCAGATCATCGACAGCTACCTCGAAGGCGTCGAGCCGGTCGAGGCGCAGCTCAAGTCGATGGACGCCGGCGTCGTGGCGCGCATCGAGGACCACTACATGGGCATGCGCGCCGCGCTCGATCGGGGCGAAACGCCGGCCGAGCTCAGTGCGGCGATCGGCCGGACGCTCGCGGAGCTCACGGCCGCTGAATCGAGGCTCAAGGAAGGCGCGAAGCGGACGAGCTTCGTGTCCACGGCGATCTCGAGCGGCGGCATCGTCGTGCGCGAGGGCGTCGAGGCCGCGCTGCTCGTCGCGGCGCTGCTCGGCCTCGCGGCGCAGGCGGGCCACTCGGACAAGAAGCGTTACGTCCACGCCGGGTGGGCTGCGGCGATCCTCCTCGGCGTGCTCACGTTCATCCTCTCGCTCCGGCTCGTCACGATCTCGGGCGCGAAGCGCGAGCTCATCGAGGGCATCACGGCCCTGCTCGCGACGGCCGTGCTCTTCTACGTGAGCTACTCGCTGCTCGCGAAACGCGAGGTCCAGCGCTGGATGCGCTTCCTCAAGGAGCACATCTCGCCGCGCAAGGCCGCGCTCTCGCTCTTCGGCGTCTCGTTCCTCGCGGCTTACCGCGAGGCGTTCGAGACCGTCCTCTTCTACCAGGCCCTGCTCGCCTCCGACGCCTCGTCGCTCGCAGCCGTCGTGGGTGCGGCCGTCGGCGCGGTCGTGCTCGTGATCATCGTGGCGATGTACACGCGGGCTGGACGTTTCGCGCCGCCGCAGGTCTTCTTCCGCATCTCCAGCTACCTGCTCTACGGCCTCGCGGTCGTCTTCATCGGCCAGGGCCTCTCGGCGCTGCAGATGGCGGGCGTCGTGCCGGCGCACCGGGTCGGCCTGCCGAGCGTGCCCGTCGTTGGCTTCTATCCGACGCTCGAGACGATCACCGCGCAGCTCGTCCTGCTCGCGCTCGCGGTGGGCGCGTACGTGTGGAACAAGCGTTCGCCCGCGGCCGGCCCCCCGCCGCGCGGCGCGACGCCCGCGCCGGCGAAGGGTTAGAACGCAACCCGGTGAACCGCTGGGGCCCCCGGGTGCAAGAGCCGGAGGCCTCGGCGGGCGACGTCCTCGGCGCTCGTCGCCGACTCCGCGAGATCCCACTCCAGATACATCTTGTCCCCGTCGAAGCAGCCGAAGCTCGTCGACACGCAGAGCATCGGCTCGCGATCGATCGCGTAGCCCGTCCGCGCGACGTCGTGCCCGTACACGGCGACGCGCGCGTTCGAATGGATGGCGCGGAGGAAGGACCAGGCGCGCTCGGACGATGTCGTCCGAGCCCAAAGGAGCGCCCCGAGCGTCCCGCGGGCGGCCATCTCTTCGAGCGTCAGGCCTGTACACCCGTCGAGCGACAGGTTCTCGAGATCGTCGCGGCTCTGGATGCGCGCGTGCGGCGCCGCGTGCAGCATGACGAGCTGAGCCTTCGGGGCCACGGCGACGAACGGCCACGTACGGAACCAGGCGCGCATCGCCAGCGTGCCTTCGTCGCCGAGCAGCTCCTCGAGCCGCATCGCTTCGTCCGGGAAGAACTTCGCTACGATCGGACCGCCGACGTGCGCGTGCTCGTGGTTGCCGAGCAGATAGTGCACGCGGCCCGGGTACCTGTTTTGCAGCTCGCGTGCTCGTTCGAGCAGCGCCGGCGAATCGCCTTCGTAGTAGCTGCCGAGGTAGTCGGGCCAATCCATCTCGGCGAGCTCGGGCCCGTGTACCAGGTCGCCGGTGACGACCAGGACGGCCCCGTCGGGCTCGCGGGCGGCGCGTTCGAAAATGGCAGTGATGCGCTCGAAGTCGTCCACGTGACCCTGGAGGTCCGTGGCGACGATGAGCTTGCCGCGTTCTGGAAGCACGACGACGCGTCGCACAGCGGGCGAGAGTACCGCACTTCGGTCTTCTTGCTCGTGAAAGCGCGCACGCCCTCGTCACATCGGGCGAGGTGGCCGCGATCTGAGCGGAATGTCACCCGGTAGCGTCTCGCTGGCCTGGGGGCTACTCTACCGCGCCATGAACAATCAGAGCCTTTCCGCGTGGGTCGACGAGGTGGCCCGCCAGACGGAGCCCGACCGCGTGGTGTGGTGTGATGGCTCCGAGGAAGAGTATCGCGGCCTCGTGCAGGCCATGCTCCGGGACGGCACGCTGCACGAGCTCGACCAGGCGGCGTACCCCGGGTGTTACCTTCACCGGAGCCATCCGTCCGACGTGGCGCGCACCGAGCACCTTACCTTCATTTGCTCGGATCAGGCCGAGGACGCCGGACCGACGAACAACTGGATGTCCCCCGCGGACGCGCGCGAGAAGGTGGGCCGCCTGTTCGACCGCTCGATGCGCGGACGGACGATGTACGTGGTCCCGTACCTGATGGGCCCGGTCGGCTCGCCCGCTTCGAAGGTCGGCGTCGAGATCACGGACAGCGCTTACGTCGCGGCCAGCATGCGGATCATGACGCGCATGGGGAAGGTCGCGCTCGATCACCTCGGTACGTCGAGCGACTTCTGCCGCGGCTTGCACTCGCTTGGCGACCTCGACCCGAACCGCCGCTTCATCGCGCATTTCCCCAAGGAGCGGCTCATCTGGAGCGTCGGCTCGGGCTACGGCGGCAACGCGCTGCTCGGCAAGAAGTGCTTCGCGCTGCGCATCGCGAGCACCATGGCGCGCGACGAGGGCTGGCTCGCGGAGCACATGCTCATCATGGGGCTCGAAGATCCCGCTGGGAACGTCACGTACATCTGTGCCGCGTTCCCGAGCGCCTGCGGCAAAACGAACCTCGCGATGCTCGTCCCGCCCGCGAGCCAGCAGGGCTGGAAGGTGTGGACCGTAGGCGACGACATCGCGTGGCTGCGCGTCGGCCCCGATGGTCGGCTCTGGGCGGTGAACCCCGAGGCTGGTTTCTTCGGCGTCGCGCCTGGCACGAGCCGCAAGACGAACCCGAACGCGCTCGCCACGGTCCAGCGCAACACGATCTTCACGAACGTGGCGATGACGCGCGATCGGCATCCGTGGTGGGAGGGCATGGACGGCCACGTGCCGGACGAGCTCACGGACTGGCAGGGCAGGGCCTGGACGCCCGCGAGCAAGGAGCCCGCTGCGCATCCGAACAGCCGCTTCTGCGCGCCTGCGAAGCAGTGTCCGTGCGTCTCGTCGTTGATGGAGGCGCCCGAGGGCGTGCCGATCAGCGCGTTCGTGTTCGGCGGCCGTAGAGCCAAGCTCGCGCCGCTCGTGTACGAGGCGCGCGACTGGGCGCACGGCGTGTACCTCGGCGCGTCGATGGCCTCGGAGACGACGGCGGCGGCCACGGGCAAGGTCGGCGTCGTGCGCCGCGACCCGATGGCGATGCGCCCGTTCTGCGGATACAACATGGGCGACTACTTCGGGCACTGGCTCGAAATGGGGCGCGGCCGCCCGCATTTCCCGAAGGTCTTCCACGTGAACTGGTTCCGCACGAACGACGCGGGCAAGATCCTCTGGCCCGGCTTCGGCGAGAACCTGCGTGTGCTGCGCTGGATCAACGATCGTGTCCACGGCCGCGCGAAGGGCCACGAGACGGCGCTCGGCATCTTCCCGAACGAGGGCGAGATCGACACGAGCGGGCTCGATCTACCGGAGTCTGCGATGAGCGAGCTCTTCTCGATCGATCGCGAGGCGTGGCTCGCGGACCTCGCCGATCAGGAGGCGTTCTTCGGATCGTTCGGGGGCAAGATGCCCGAGGGGATCTGGAACGAGCACCGCACGCTTCGTTCGCACCTAAAGACCTGACGCGGCTTCTCCGCGCATCCGCACCCGCGGCCCCGGCGACGACGTCGGGGCCGCGTCGTTTCCATCCTCTGCGTGGACCTCTGCCCGAGCCTTTTGCGTTGCGTCGTCACACTGCGCCGTCACGACGACGCATTGCGCTGCGCGCGAAATGTCTGCGCCCCGTCTTGACCTCATCGTCCTTTATCGCTACTTGCAGTTTCAAAATCTTTTGAAAGTTCATTCTGCCATGTCCGAGCGCGAAACCCCGAGACAGGACGACGGCCACGAGGCCGAGCTCATCGCGGCCGAGGCGATCGGTGACGTGATCGAGCACTGGGGGTTTCGTCGCGTCCTCGGGCGCGTGTGGACCATCCTGTTCATCGCGGCGGAGCCTTTGCCTGCGGCCGTCATCGGAGAGCGGCTGAGCTTGTCGGCAGGGGCGGTGAGCATGTCGCTCACCGAGCTCCAGCGCTGGGGCGTGGTGCGGCGCGTGTTCCGGCCCGGCGAGCGCAAGGAGTACTTCGAGGCCGAGACGGACTTCTGGAAGATGATCTCGAAGGTCTTCGACGAGCGCGAGCGTCTGCTCGCCGAGTCGGTGCGGGCGCGGCTCGAACGCGCGGTGGCGATGCTCGAGGCCCGGCCGCGTCTGCCGGGGGCCGAGCAGCGCGCCGATCGCGTGCGCCGGCTGCTCTCCTTCGTCATCGTCGCCGAGACCGCGCTCGACGGCTTCATTCGATCGCGCCGCGTGGACTTTTCGCCGTTCGGCGACCTCATCCGTTTTCCGCTTCGCGTGGCTTCACGCAAGCGCAGGGCCTAGCCATCTCGAGACCCTTCGGTTCGGGGACGGAGCGGAAATGCCGTGCCCCGGCGGGAGAACCCATGTCGATCGCAACGTATCCCATCCAGCGCGTCCCTCATCACGACGTCGTCGGGGCCCTCGAGCGTGGCTGCCAGGAGCACGGCCTCGATCCGCTCGCGGGCAAGCTCGCGGAGCTCCGCCTCTTTCTCGCGCATGACCTCGACGAGGTCGATCGCGCCATCGCTGCCGTGGGGCTCGGAGCGGAGACGCCGGCCCAGGCGAGCGCGCGGCACCTGCTCTCGCAGGACGGCAAGCGCCTGCGGCCCATCGTCGTCGCGCTCGCGGCGCACGTGGGCAAGGGCTTCAACGACGCGGCGCGCGCCTACGCCGTGGCCGTCGAGCTCGTGCACAACGCGACGCTCCTGCATGACGACGTCGTCGACGTCGGCGCGCGAAGGCGTGGCGCCGACGCGGCGCGCGTCATCTACGGCAACGCCGCGAGCATCTTCGGCGGCGACTGGTTGCTCGTCGAGGCCCTGTGCCGCATCCAGCGCGCCGGCAGCGCCGAGGTCCTCGCGCGCATGCTCGATGTCATCAAGGAGATGGTCATCGCCGAGTCGATGCAGCTCGCGCGTCGCGGCAAGCTCGACACGAGCGTCAGCGACTACTTCCACATCGTCGATGGCAAGACGGCCTCGCTCTTCCGCTGGGCGATGTTCGCGGGCGGGCGCGCCGGCGGCGTGAGCGACGAGGGCTGCGAGGCGCTCGTCGATTACGGCAAGAAGCTCGGCGTCGCGTTCCAGCTCGTCGACGACGTCCTCGATGTCGCGGGTGATCCCGAGGCCACCGGCAAGACGCTGCTCGCGGATCTCGGCGAGGGGAAGATGACGTACCCCTTGCTCTGCGCGCTCGAGCGTTGCCCGGAGCTCGTGCCGCTGCTCGAGGCGGTGTGCGCGGGGGAAGAGGTCGGGCCCGAGGTGGGCGGTCGCGTGGCGTCGCAGCTCCGCTCGTCGGGCGTGGTCGACGAGTGCCTCGCGCTCGCGCGGAAGCTTTGCGAAGAGGCCATCGCGGGGCTGTCTTCGATCCCGGATGGAGTCGCCAAGAGTGCGCTCGTGACCGTCGCGCGCGCGACGCCCGAGCGCAGGAGGTAAGCGCCATGATCGTGTCCTTGAAGAGCGGCGCCGACGCGGCGAACGTGCTCAGGGAGCTGACGGGGCGGGGGCTCTGGGTCTCGCGCGTGGAGCGCAGTACGTCTGGCGGCGCCGTGCATTACGTCATCGCGCCGCATTCGCAGCCGGCGGATCCCGAGGATCTCGCCCGGATCGACGGCGTCGCCGAGGTGACGACGCCGAAACCCGCGCACCCGCTCGTCTCGGCGCAGGGCCCGGTCGTGGATGTCGGCGGCTTGAAGATCGGCACGGACAAACCGGTCTTCATGTGCGGCCCGTGCAGCCTCGAATCCGAGGCGCAGGTGCACGAGACGGCCTCGGTGCTTTCGTCGCTCGGCATCTCGTTCATCCGCGGCGGCGCGTTCAAGCCGAGGACGAGCCCGTACGCGTTCCAGGGCCACGGCGACGTCGCGCTCGAATGGGTGCGGCGCGCGGCCGATGCGACCGGGATGCGGGTCGTGACCGAGGCGCTCGGTGAGGGCCACGTCCCCACGGTCGCGGCGTACGCGGATCTCGTGCAGGTCGGCTCGCGCAACATGCAGAATTTTTCGTTGCTCAAGGCGATCGGCAAGACGGAGAAGCCGGTGCTCTTGAAGCGCGGGATGGCCGCGACGATCGAGGAGTGGCTGCTCGCGGGCGAGTATCTGCTCTCGCACGGCGCGAAGGGCGTGATCTTCTGCGAGCGAGGCATCCGCGGCTTCGACGATTCGACGCGGAACCTGCTCGACATCGGGGCCGTGGCGCTCCTCCGGTACGTGCATCGGCTGCCAGTCGTGGTGGATCCTTCGCATGGCCTCGGCCGGCGAGATCTCGTCGCGCCGCTCGGTCGTGCGGCGCTCTCGGCGGGCGCAGCGGGGCTCATGATCGAGACGCACCCGGATCCCGCGTCGGCGCTCTCGGACGGCCCGCAGGCGGTGCCGCTCGGCGAGCTCGGCTCGCTGCTCGGCCGCCTCGTCTCGGCGGAGGGGGCCCGATGAAGCGCGCGATCACGAGCCGCCTGAGCAAGTTCTACGAGCGCTCACCGGAGGCGCGCCTCGTCGTGCTGCGGGAGATGGGCGCCGTCGACGACGCCTCATTCGCGCACCTCGCGCGGGGCGGATCGCTCGACGTCACCGTGGCCGATCACATGAGCGAGAACGTGATCGCGACGCATGCGCTCCCGCTCGGCGTGGGCCTGAATTTCGTAATCAACGGTCGCGATGTCCTCGTGCCCATGGCCGTCGAGGAGCCGAGCGTCGTGGCCGCGGCGTCGAACGCGGCGCGGATGGTGCGCGCGTCGGGCGGGTTCTTCGGCGAGGCGGATGCGCCGATCATGACGGCCCAGATCCAGCTCGACGACGTGCCCGAACCAACGGCGGCGTGTGCGCGGATCCTCGAAGCGCGATCGCGGCTCGTCGCGCTCGGCGATGCGTCGATCCCGCGCATGGTGGCGCGTGGCGGCGGCGTGCGTGATCTCGACGTGCGGGTGCTCGACGAGGCGCTCGGCGTGATCGTGCTGCACGTGCACGTCGACGTGGGCGATTGCATGGGCGCGAACACGGTCGACACGGTGGCCGAGGCCATGGCGCCCACCGTGCACGAGATCGCGGGCGGCACGATGGGGCTTCGGATCCTCACGAACTTGCCGCTTCGGCGGCTCGTGCGCGTGCGCGCGGAGGTGCGCGATGAGGACGTGGGCGGAGCGGAACTCGCGGACGGCATCGCGCGCGCCAGTCGCTTCGCCGAGCTCGATGTCTTCCGCGCCGTCACCCACAACAAGGGCTTCATGAACGGGCTCGACGCGGCCGCGATCGCGCTCGGGCAGGATTTTCGGGCGATCGAGGCGGGCGCGCACGCGTTCGCCGCGCACCGCGGGCAATACCGGCCGCTCAGCACGTGGAAGCGCAAGCCCGGCGGGCTCGTCGGCGAGGCGGAGCTGCCGCTCGCGGTGGGCACGGCAGGTGGCTTGTCGAGCGCGCATCCGGGCGTGCGCGCGGCGCTCGACATGCTGGGCGCATCGAACGCGGGCGAGCTCGCCGTGGCGCTCGCATCGGTCGGGCTCGCGTCGAACCTCGCGGCGCTTCGCGCGCTCGCGGGGGAGGGGATCCAGCGAGGTCACATGCGCTTGCACGAGCGCAAGCACAACGTGCAGGCCGATCCGGCGCCCGCGCTGAACGGGTCGCGAAGCGAGGTGGGACGATGAGCGAGGTGTCGACGAAGGCTCCGCGCGCGGGCAGCGGCGAGATGTTCGACGCGATTGCGGCGCGTTACGACCTCCTGAACCGGATCCTCTCGCTCGGGATGGATCAAGGCTGGCGGCGCCGCGCGGTCGAGGCGCTCGCGCTGCGCCCAGGCGCACGCGTGCTCGATCTCGCCACGGGGACCGCGGACCTCGCGATGTCGATCGCGAAGTCATACCCCGACGTGACGGTGGTCGGCCTCGATCCGTCGAGCGGCATGCTGGCCGAGGGCGCGCACAAGCTCGCCGCGGCTGGGCTCGAAGGTCGCATCACGCTGCGGATCGGCGACGCGCAGGCCTTGCCGTTCGAGGACGCGAGCGTCGAGGGCGTGGCCATCGCGTTCGGGATCCGCAACGTCCCCGATCGCGCAAAAGCGCTCCGCGAGATGGCGCGCGTCACGCGACCGGGCGGGCGTGTCGTGATCCTCGAGCTCTCCGAGCCTCGGGCCGGCGTGATGGGCCTGCTCGCGCGCACGTACGTGCACGAGATCGTCCCGCGCATCGGCGCGGCGCTCTCGGGGGCGAAGGAGTACCGCTATTTGCAGCGCTCGATCGAGGCGTTTCCGCCGCCCGACGTCTTCGGCCGGATGATGGAGGAGGCGGGGCTCCGTGTGCTCGAAGCTTCGCCGCTCACGTTCGGCGTCGCGCATCTCTTCGTGGGCACGCCGCTCGGGGAAGGGGCGCGGCGGGAGGAGGCATAGGTGTCTTCGGGCCTCGGGACAGACCTCCTCGCGCGGCTCTCGCGGGCCACGAGGAGAGGAGCGGGATCGGCCGGGGAGATCGTGGCCGTCGTGGCCCCCGCGCCGGTCGTGCCCGCGGCCCGGCTCGTCGCTGCGTGCGCGTCCGCCACGCCGATCGTGCTGTTCCAGGCCCCTCCGCGCGACGACGAGGAGCCGCTCGGCATCGTCGGCTTCGGCGAGATCGCGCGGGTCGAGGGGAGCGGACCCGAGCGGCTCGTGCAGGTCACGAGCGCGGCGCGGAAGCTGTTCGCGTCGCTGCGCGAGGAGCGTGACGCGGATGCCGGTAGCGCGCCGGGGCCGCGGTTCGTCGGGGGTTTGTCCTTCCGGACCGAGGCGCATCACGAGCCGCCGTGGACGTCGTTCGCGGATGCGAGTTTTTCCCTTCCGCGGTGGATCTACGTGGCCCGCGCAGGCGAGGCGTGGCTTTGGCTTCTGGTCCGCGAAGAGGACCTTGCATCGGAGCGTTCTTCCATCGAAGCCGAGCTCGCGTCGATCGAGGCGGCCTTCGTGGCCGCGGCGCAGCCTGCGCAGGATGCGCCTTCGCATGGGGCAGGGGAGGGCGCGAAGATCGAAGGGACGAGCCGCGAGGCGTTCTGTTCGCTCGTGCGCGAGGCGCTCGACGCCATCCGTGCGGGCGAGATCGACAAGGTCGTCCCCGTCGCCGCGAGCCGCGTCTGTCCGACTCGTTCGCTCGACGCGCGTGCCGTCCTTGCGCGGATCGCCGACGCCTACGCCGAGACCACGCGGTTCGCCGTGCAGCGCGGAGAGCGTGTCTTCCTCGGCGCCTCGCCCGAGCGGCTCATCTCGCGTCGTGGCCGCGTCCTCAGCACGGACGGGCTCGCCGGCACGGTGCGACGTGGCGAAGGCGATGCGTCTCTCGTGCGTGCGCTCCTCGCGAGCCCCAAGGAGCGACGCGAGCACGCGCTCGTCGTCGAGTCCATCGCATCCGTGCTCGGCCCTCGTTGCGCCTCGCTCGACGTACCCGAGACGCCCACGATCCGCAGCCTGCCCAACGTCCATCACCTGTGGACGCCGATCCGCGGCGCCCTTCATGACGACACGCATGTGCTCGCGCTCGTCGAGGCCTTGCACCCGACGCCGGCCGTCTCGGGCACGCCGCGTGATCGCGCGACCGCGTGGATCGCCGCGCACGAGCCCGACGCGCGCGGCTGGTACACGGGCGCCGTCGGATGGTTCGACGCCGCCGGGGATGGTGATTTCGCAGTCGCCATCCGCGCCGGACTCGTCTCGGAGGACGAGGCCTGGCTCTACGCGGGCGCCGGGATCGTCGAGGGATCGGATCCGCCCGCCGAGTACGCCGAGACCCGCGCGAAGCAAGCGCCCATGCTCGTGGCCCTGGGGATCGTATGAACACCAACGGAAACGATCACCTCGCCTGGGCCGAGACCTTCATGGCCGCGCTCGCCTCGGCCGGCGTGCGTGATGTCGTGGTTTGTCCGGGCTCCCGCTCCACGCCGCTCGCGCTCGCCGCCGACGTCACCGAGGGCCTGCAGATCCACACGGCGGTCGACGAGCGGGCCGCAGCCTTTTTCGCGCTGGGACAAGCCCGCGTGACCCGCCTTCCGAGCGTCGTGCTCTGCACGTCAGGCACGGCCGGTGCGCACTTCATGCCCGCCGTGATCGAGGCCTCGCAGAGCCACGTCCCGCTCCTCCTTGTCACGGCCGACAGGCCCTGGGAGGCCGTCGACGTCGCCGCGCCGCAGACCATCGACCAGACCAAGCTCTTCGGCGCGCACGTGCGCTTCTTCGTGGAGCTCGGCCTTCCCGATCCCGGCGCGCCGCGCGAGGCCCCGGCCCGCGTCGCGATCCACGCCGCGACCCGCGCCCTCGGCCCCGATCCCGGCCCCGTGCACGTGAACGCGCGCTTCCGCAAGCCGCTCGAGCCTTCACAGCCGTGGCCCGATCCCGATCGAGCCACGCGCCTCGCCGACGTCCTTCGCCGCGGCACGACGCGCGTCTTCACGCCCCGGATCACGGCGCCGCCCGAGGCCCTCGACGACCTCGCCGCGCGCATTTCCCACACGGAACGAGGCCTCATCGTCTGTGGCCCCGCGCCCGTCGATCGCCCCGAATCCCCGCTGCGCGAAGCCGCCGTCGCGCTCGCTCGTGCCACCGGCTTCCCCCTCCTCGCCGAGACCACGAGCCAGGCCCGCTTCGGAGCCGCCGCGCCGGACGTCGTCTCTTGCGCCTCCTTCGACGCCCTCCTGCGCGATTGCGCTTTCGCCGAGCGCCATGCGCCCGATCTCCTCATCGAACTGGGCGCGCCCCCCACGTCCCAGGGGTACGCCGACTACATCGGAAAACACCCGACCGCCGCGCGTTACGTCATCGCGCCCCACGGCTGGAACGATCCCTCGCAGGACGCGACGGCCCTCGTCCTCGCCGATCCCGCCGAGACGGCCCGCGCCCTCGCTGCGCGCCTCGGCCCTCCGCGCCGCTCCTCGCCGAGCGCCTGGGCCGAGAGCTTCCGCCGCGCCGACGCCCTCGTCTGGTCCCTCGCCGAGGCCCACGCTCCCGCCGTCCACCTCACCGAGGCCGCCGTCGCCCGCATCGTCGTCGCCGCCTCCCCCGCGGGCGCGCTCTTCTCCGTCGGCAACAGCTTGCCCGTCCGCGACGTCGACCTCTGGGCCCCGCCTCGAACGAACCCCCTCGGCGTCCTCCACCAGCGCGGCGCCAGCGGCATCGACGGCCTCGTCGCCTCCGCCGCCGGCGCGGCCAGCGTCGCTGGTCGGCCCGTCGTCCTCCTCCTCGGCGACACCAGCGTCCTGCACGACCTCACGAGCCTCTCGCTCGCGCGCCGTGCTCCCGTCCCCCTCGTCGTCGTCGTCGTCCAGAACCAGGGCGGCCGCATCTTCGAGCGCCTCCCCATCGCCCGCGCCGTCGATGTCGATCGCTTCGATAAGTACTTCACGATGCACGAGCCCGTTGATCTCGCGCCCGCCGCGGCCGCGTTCGGCGTTCGGTTCGCCCGTGTCGCGTCGGAGCACGCCCTTGGCCGTGCGTTCGCCGACGCCCTCCGGACGGCTGGCGCGACGCTGATCGAGGCCGTGGTCCCGCCGGACGACGGTCGCGCGCGTGTCACCCGCTTCCGGACCGAGCTTTCCGCCGCGCTCGCCCGCGAGGATCTCTCATGAGCCCCGAAAAGACCGCGACCCTCGGGTCCTTGCCTTCCGCCGCTTCCGCGCCCTCGATCCGCCCGGGCTCGGTCCGCGCCTGGGTCCTCGCTTGCCGCCCCGCCACCTTGACGGCCGCCGTCGTCCCCGTCGCCGTCGGCAGCGCCGTCGCCTATGCGAGTGGCTCGTTCCGCGCGCTCCCTGCGCTCGCGGCCCTGCTCGGCTCGATCCTCATCCAGATCGCCACGAACTTCGCGAACGACGTCTTCGACCACGAAAAAGGCGCCGACACCGAGGAGCGCCTCGGCCCGACCCGCGCCACCGCCACGGGCCTGCTCACCCCGCGCCAGGTCCGCAATGGCCTCGCCGTCACGGTCGCGCTCGCCCTGCTCCCCGGCCTCTACCTCGCGTCCGTGGGCGGATGGCCCATCGTCGCCATCGGCATCACCTCGATCCTCGCCGGCATCGCCTACACCGGCGGACCGTACCCGCTCGGCTACCACGGGCTCGGCGACGTCTTCGTCTTCCTGTTCTTCGGCCTCGTGGCCGTCTGCGGCACCGCCTTCGTCCAGGTCGGCGGCGTCCCGCCCCTCGCGCTCCTCGCCGCCGTGCCCGTGGGCGCGCTCGCCACCGCGATCCTCGTCGTCAACAACGTCCGCGACCGCGAAACCGACGTGAAGGCTGGCAAGCGCACGCTCGCCGTTCGCTTCGGCCGCCGCGCCGGCATCCTCGAGTATGCTGCGCTCCTCGCTGCCTCCTACGCTGCGCCCGTCGTCTGCGTGGCCAGCCTCGGCCGCTCGCCGTGGGCGCTCTTGCCGCTCGTGTCCTTGCCCCTCGGCCTCGGCTTGCTCCGGGCCCTCGCGACACGGGAAGGCCGCCCGCTGAATGCGGTCCTCGCGCGGACGGCCATGCTCCTCTTGCTGTTTGGCGTCCTGTTCAGCGTCGGGCTCGTGGTCGGGGGAGCGTAGCGTGCGGATCCAGGGCGGCGCCGCGCACCCAGCGTACGGCCCGAACCGCCAGTTCGTGCGCCTCGGCATGCGCGACGAGCACGAGCGCCTCGGGATCGGCGAAGCCTCCCCGTTGCCCCCGTTCAGCGCGGACGTCGCGTCGGTGCTCGCCGTTGTCCTTGGCGAAGCGTTTCCCGAGCTCGCCACGACGGCCGACGACCGCCCGCCGCGCGAGGCCGTTGCCGCTGCGATGGCGCCCGTCGAGCGTGCGCTCGCCCCGTACCCCGCGGCGCGGTTCGCCCTGGAGACGGCCCTTTTCGACGTCGTCGGCCGGAGACGCGGCCTCTCCGTGGCGGCCTGCCTCGCCGGCGTGGGTCGCCTCGACGCCGTGCCCACGAACGCCCTGCTCGATGCCTCGGCGCCCGACCTCGTCGAGCGGGCCCGCGGGGTCGCCGAAGCGGGCCTCCACGCCGTGAAGGTAAAACTCCGCGCCCGGGACGAGGCCGGCTTCGCGCAGGAGCTCGCCGCGCTCCGGGCCTTGCGGGAAAGCCTCCCGCTGCCGTTCGAGCTTCGCCTCGACCCGAACGGAGCCTGGACGGTGGCTGAGGCCCACGAAAAACTCGCCCGCCTTGCCGAGGTCGCGCCTCGGTACGTCGAGCAACCCGTCCCGGCCGCCCTTCTGCCCGAGCTCGGCCCCGCGGCCGTCCCCTGGGCCGCGGACGAGTCCCTGCTCCTCCCGGGCATGGCCGAGCGCCTCGCGCGCGCCGAGGGGTGCGCCGCCTTCATCCTGAAGCCCGCCGCCCTCGGAGGCCTCGATCGTGCGCTCGCCGTCGCCGCGATCGGCGCCGCGGCGGGCCTCGATCTCGTCGTCACGCACTTCGCCGACGGTCCGGTCGGCCTCGCCGCGGCCGCCGAGCTCGCGCGTGCCCTGCCTAAGCCGCCGCTCGCTTGTGGTCTGGAACCCCATCCGGGGCTGTCGGCCTATCCGGCGATGGCGATTCCCCAGCGGGGACGACCGGGCACGGTCCGGGAGGCGGCGCTTCCGGGTCTCGGCTTCTCGGAGGAGGCCCGAACACGATGGATCACGACGGACTGAGCGTGCTCGAAGCGATCCGGGAGCCCGGCGTCGCGAGTCAGGCAGCACTGATCGAGGACGGCCGCGTGACCTCGTTCGGCGAGCTCGCGGCCCAGGTGGAATGCGTCGCGTCATCCCTCGCGGCGCAGGGACTCGGTCCTGGATGCCGCGCCGCGTTGCGAACGACGTGTGACGTCGGCACGGTCGTCACCATCCTCGCCCTGATCGAGCTCGGCGTCGCCCTCGTTCCGATTCACCCGCGGCTGACCGATGCGGAGGTGCGCGTCATCACCGAAGATGCGCGCCCAGATCTTCAGATTCAGCCTTTCATCCGAAGCGACAACCTTCCGAAATCTGGCGTATTTTCACGGACAACCTCCACCCCATCCACGCCGCTCGCGATCCTCTACACCTCGGGCACGACGGGCCGCCCCAAGGGCGCCGTCCTCTCCCGCGGAGCCTTCGTCGCGAGCGCCACGGCCAGCGCCAAGAACCTCGGCTGGACCCCCGACGACCGCTGGCTCGCATGCATGCCCCTCGCCCACGTCGGTGGCCTCTCCATCGTGACGCGTTGCATCGAGGCCCGACGGCCCATCGTCCTCGAACCCCGCTTCGACCCCGACGCCGTCCTTCGCGCCATCCGTCGCGAGCGCGTCACCCTGCTCTCGGTCGTCCCGACCATGCTCCGCGCCCTCTTCGACGCCGACCGCGACGGCACCCTCGCCACGCTCCGGCTCGTCCTCGTCGGCGGCGCCGGCGCGCCCCCCGCGCTCCTCGAAGAGGCCGCCGCCCGCCGCGTCCTCGCCCTCACGACCTACGGCCTCACCGAAGCTTGCTCGCAGGTGACCTGCCAGCCCCTCCGCGCCCCTGGAACCACCGAGCCAGGATCTGGAAAAGCGCTCCCTGGTGTGGACGTGCGCACCGTTCTCGAGAACGGCACGCTCGCGGCTCCCGGCGACGTCGGTCGCATTCAAGTACGCGGCCCCATGCTCATGAGCGGCTACCTCGCCGGCCCCGGCGAGCCCCTTCGCACCTCGCTCACCGTGGACGGATTTTTCGACACCGGCGACCTCGGGGCCCTCGACGAACAAGGCCGCCTCTTCGTCCACGCCCGCCGCACCGACCTCGTCGTCACCGGCGGCGAGAACGTCTACCCCGCCGAGGTCGAGCAGGCCCTCGAAGCGCTCCCCGGCGTCACGCGCGCCGTCGTCTTCGGCGTCCCGGACGAACGCTGGGGCCAGATCGTCGCCGCGGGCCTCGCCCTCGACGCGCCCGACCCAGCCCGCGCCGCCGCCCTCGTCGCCGAAGCCTCGGCGCGCCTCGCCCCCCACAAGCGCCCGCGCCTCGTCGCCGCCGTCGAATCCCTGCCGCTCACGGCCTCGGGCAAGCTCGATCGCGCCCGGGCCATCCGCGAGCTCAGCCCGCGCCTTTCACCTGTGCCCCGACGGCCGTGAGCGCTGCCACGGCCTGCTCGGGGAGGCCCCTCGACCGGAACGTCTCCCGATCGATGCACACGTGCACGGCCTGCCCGATCGCAAGCACGCGCCCCTCGGTCGAACGCACCCGCGCCCCCACGTGCAGCGACCGTTCGCTGAGCACGAGCTTCACGACCTCCACGACCACGTCGTCGCCGAACCGCATCGGTCCCAGATAATCCGCCTCGGCGTGCCCGAGCGGCATCCCCCACTTGCCCTCGCGCAAGACGGCCGCGAGGTCGATGCCCGCGCGTCGGAGAAGGCTCAGGAACGCGTCGTGGAAGTACTCGAGGACGCGGGCGAAGTAGATGATCCCGGCGGCGTCGACGTCCTGGAAGCGGACGGGGCGCGATTCGGCATGCAGGACGGTGGTGGCGTGGACGAGCTCGTCGGCGGGGAGGCGGGGTCGGTCGGACATGGCCGGGAGCCTACCGCAAGCGTGGTATCGTCGCGCGGCTCGAAGCAGGGGACTTCGGAAAGAGGGGCGAGGATGCACGTAGGAATCTGCGGTTACCCAGGTTCAGGCAAGACGACGGTGTTTCGGGCGCTCGCGCCTGGCGGCAAGGCGGATCGCGAGATCGCCTACGGCAACATCAAGGTGCCCGACGCGCGCGTCGACTTCCTCGCCTCGATCTTCAGCCCGAAGAAGACGACCTTCGCAGAGATCACGTTCGTCGACGTCGGCAGCGGCACCCGCTCGGGCGGCGCCTTCCCGCCCGCCGTCTTGCAGGGCATGCGCAATGCCGACGTGATCGTGCACGTGGTGCGAGGTTTCGAAAACCCCTCGCTCACAGCGCCGTCCGACCCGCCGCGCGACGAGAAGGCGTTCGACGAGGAGCTGCTCCTGCTCGACCTCGGCACGCTGGAGAAGCGCAAGGAGCGCTTCAAAAAAGAGTCGAAGAAGGGCCCCGAGGTCGAGGTGAACACGAAGATGATCGAGCACCTCGAGAAGAGCGAGCCGCTACGCACGCTGGACCTCTCCGAGGAGGAGCTGCGCGCGCTCGGCCCGGGGATCCAGCTGCTCTCGATGCAGCCGCTCATCACGCTCTACAACCTCTCCGAGGAGGCATGGAACGACCCGGCCCGCGCGCACCTTCGCGAGACGAAGCACGGCAAGCAGTGGGTGAAGATGGCCCTCTGCGGCTCGATCGAGGCGGAAATCGCGGCCTTGCCAGCCGAGGAGCAGAAAGATTTCCTCGAAGGACTCGGCCTCGGCGAGCCCGCGCGCAACGTCTTCGTGCGCGAGGCCTACCGCCTGCTCGACTACATCAGCTTCCTGACCGCGGGCCCCGACGAATGCCGCGCCTGGCCGATCCGTCGCGGCACGAACGCGAAGCGCGCCGCAGGCAAGGTGCACTCAGATCTCGAACGAGGCTTCATCCGCGCGGAGATCTACCGGCCCGAGGACCTGGAGATCGCTCGCACCGAGGCCGCGCTGAAGGCCCAGGGCAAGATGCGGCTCGAAGGGAAGGACTACATCGTCAAGGACGGCGATGTCGTGCACTTCCGCGCCGGGACCTGAGTCTCTTCTTGGGGCCGTTGCGCTGGGGCGTTGCCCCAGGCCCCAGCAGGGGCTATCCGCCCCTGCACCCGGACCAGCGCAAGCGCTGGACCCAGGGTCGATGAACTGCGCGATGCGCAGTTCATCGAACAGGCCGAGGCAAGACCAGCGACGACCCTGCCAACCAAGACCGCCGTGACTGGCAACGCTGTCCCTGGTCTTGCCACCGGCCTGTGGAAGAACTGCGCATCGCGCAGTTCTTCCAACCCGAGTCCAGGGCTTGCCCTGGTTCGGGTCGAGGGGCGAACAGCCCCCGCGGGGCCCGGGGCAGAGCCCCGGCGCAGCGGCTACGCCACCGCCACCGCCTCGGCGGGGTTGTCCTTCGAGGACTTCGCGTTCTCGTTGACCTTGACGCTCACGATGCGCGACACGCCTGGCTCCTGCATCGTCACGCCGTAGAGCACGTCCACGGACTGCATCGTGCGCTTGATGTGCGTGATCAGGATGAACTGCGAGTGCGCCGTCATCGAGCGGATCGCCTCGTTGTAACGAGCGACGTTCGCCTCGTCGAGCGGCGCGTCGACCTCGTCGAGTACGCAGAACGGCGAGGGCTTGAACTGGAAGATGGCGAAGATGAGGCTCACCGCGGTGAGCGCTTTCTCGCCGCCGCTCATGAGCTCGATGTTGCCGAGCTTCTTGCCTGGCGGCTGCGCGAGGATCTCGATGCCCGTCTCCAGCATGTCCTCGGGGTTCGTGAGCCGTAGCTCCGCCGCGCCGCCGCGGAACATCTTGGGGAAGAGTGCCTTGAAGCGCGCGTTGATCGCGTCGTACGTTGTCTTGAAGAGCTTCTTGCACTCGCGGTTCATCTGCGCGATCGCCTTCTCCAGATCGGAGAGTGCGCTCTCGAGATCGTCCTTCTGCTGCGCGTAGTACTTGTGCCGCTCCTCGGCCTCGGCGTACTCGCGCATCGCGTCGAGGTTTACCGGACCCATGCGATCGAGCAGCTCGCCGAGCTCCTGGATGCGCGCCCGGTGCTGCTGATCGACCGGCGCGCGCTTGTGGTAGTCGCCCACGACCGTCGGCAGATAGAGGCCACGGAACTTTTCGCGCACGCCATCGATGAGGTGGTTCTCCTCGATGTCGAGCCGCGCGAGCGCCATCTCGTGCTGCCGGAGTTTTTCCGTGGCGTCCGTGAGGTCCTGCCGGAGGCCCTTCAGATCGGCCTCCTTCGCTGCCAGGATCTGCCGCGCCTCGTCGAGCCTGCGCCGCGCATCTTCGAGCGACGCGTGCGCCTTCTGCGCCCGTTGCACCGCGTCGTCGAGCTTCTCCCGCGACAGCATCATCGTTGCCGCCGCGACGCCTGCGCCCTCCGCGCAGTCCGTCCGCTCCCCGTCGAGCCGCGCGATCCGCCCGCTGAGCTCGTCGCACGACCGCGCCAAACGCTCCACCGTCGCGCGCGCCGCCGTCGCCCGCTCGCGCACGCGCGCGAGGCGCACCTTGCGCTCGGTCACCACCGATTGCTGCGCGATCACGCGTTCCTTCCACTCGGCCGCGAGCTCCTCGCTCGTCGCGAGCCTCCCGCCGACCTCCTCGCGCAGCCGCCGACCTTCTTCGAGTTTTTCGCGCGCCTCTTCCTGCTCGCCGCCTGCGTTCTCCAGCGCGCCCATGATCTCTTCGAGATCCCGCTGGACCGCGCTGCGCCGCTTCTGCGACGCCGCGAGCTGCTCCTCCGCGCGACGTAGATCCTTCTCGGCCGTCACGAGCGCGATCTCGCTCGTGTGTGCCTCGCTCCGCGCCTTGTCCACGGCCGCCGTGAGCTCCGCGATCCGCTGCCGCTCGGCCGTCTGCGCTTCGAGCAGCGCTGTCACCTGATCGCCGAGCTTCGCCACGACGTCGTGCAGCTCGCGGATCTCCCGCTTCTGCTCCAGCATCCCCGCCGCCACCGCGTCGCCCGCGCCGCCGCTCACGGTTCCATCCGGACGAACCACCGTCCCGTCGAGCGAGACGAGCGTCACCGTCGCTCCCGACGTCGCCAGCCGGATCGCCGCCTCCGCCGTGCGCACGACGACCGCGTCGCCCACGAGCGCTCGCACGAGCGGCTCGTCCTCCGCGGAGAACCGCAGCCGCTCGAACAGCGGACCCACCACGTCTTCGCCCGACGGGAGCGACGTCGGCCCGCCTGCCACGTACCGCGGCCGCGCCGGCACGAGCGTCGCGCGCCCTTGCTTCTTCGCCGCGAGATCGCCGAGCAGCGCCGACGCGCGCTCCGTGTTCGTCACGACGATCGCTTGCAGCTTGTCGCCGAGCAGCGCCGCGAAGGCGGGGAGCAGCTCGGAAGGCGCCTCGATCCGATCGGCCACGAGGCCCACGATCGACGGATCCTTCGTCTTGAGCAGGCTCTTCGGCCCGGCGCCCACGCCTTCGAGCCGCGCGTGGATCTCTTCGAGCGCGCGCAGACGGCTGCGCTTCTGGTTGTGCTCGTTCTTCGCCTGCTCGACCTTGCGATCGCTCGCGACCGCCTGCTCCCGCAGCGTCTTCGCTTCGTTCTCGAGCGTGGCCCGCTGCTCGATCGACGTCTTCTTCTGCGCCGCCAGCTCCGCGACCTGCGCTGCCAGCACCTCGCGCTTCTTTTCGAGCTCTTCCAGCTCGTAGACGAGCCGCCCGTGCTCGTCGTCGAGCTTCTCGCGGCGCACCATCATGTCCGAGAAGCGCCGCTCGTAGCCCGTCAGCATCGCCTCGGCCGCCGCGACCTTCGCCGCCGCGTCCGCCGCCTGCTTGCGCAGCCGCGAGGCCTCCTGCTCGGCCTCTTTTTCGCCCGCGCGCACCTCTTCGAGCCGCTCGTGCTCTTCGAGCGCCTCGCGGTTCTCGCGCTGCTCCTCGGACGCCACGTTCTCGAGCTGCTTCTCGAGCTCTGCGCGCTCGACCCGCAGATCCGCGATCGTCTTCTCCAGGTCCTGCTGCTCGACCGTCGCCGCGGCCCTGCGCTCTTCGAGGTGCTTGAACCGATCCTTGGCGCGAGTGAGCTCGGCCTGGAACGTGCGCACGTCGTTGTCGGCGGAGAACGCCGCGTTTTGCGCCTTCTCGGCCTGCTCCTCGGTCTGGTGCGCGGCGAGCCTCTGCACTTCGAGCTCGGCGTCGCGCGCGGCGAGCGCCGTGCGGGAGGCGAGGACCTTCTCGGCGTACTCGGCCCGCGCGATCGTCTCGCGCTGCCTGAGCACGATGATCTCGAGCAGCTTGTGCGAGGCCTCGTGCAGCATGAGGTCCTCGAGCTCCTTGCGGTAGGCGATGTAGCGCTCCGCCTTCGCGGCCTGGCGCTTGAGCGACGAGAGGCTGCGCGAGATCTCCGAGACGATGTCGCCGATGCGCAGCAGGTTCTGCCGCGTCTGCTCCATCTTCTGCTCGGCCTGCTTCTTCCGGGCCTTGTACTTCGTGATGCCCGCGGCCTCCTCGATCAGCATGCGCCGATCCTCGGCTCGGGCCGACACGATGAGGCCGATCTTGCCCTGCTCGATGATCGAGTACGCCTTCGTGCCGACGCCCGTGCCGAGGAAGAGGTCCGTGATGTCCTTCAGGCGGACCTGGGTCTTGTTGATCAGGTACTCGCTCGTCCCGTCGCGGTAGAGCCTGCGGGTGACGGCGATCTCGGCGTAGTCCTTGTATTCGAGCGGGAGCTGCTGGGCGAGCTCGGGGTCGGTGTTGTCGAAGGTGAGCGTGACCTCGGCCATGCCGTGCGGCCCGCGCGACTCCGACCCGTTGAAGATGACGTCGGCCATGCTCCGGCCGCGCAGGTGCTTGGCGCTCTGCTCGCCCATGCACCAGCGGATGGCGTCGACGATGTTCGACTTGCCGCAGCCGTTCGGGCCGACGATGCCCACGACGTCGACGTCGAAATGGACCACCGTCCGGTCGACGAACGACTTGAAGCCGGCAATCTCGAGCTTCCGAATACGCATCCGACGTCACCGGCGATGGGACGGTCACATGGCGTCACATAATGCCACGTACCGCCACGCATCGCGCAGGGCTAGGGTTACACCCGCCGGGGGGGCGCGGCAAGGTGTTCAGATGTTCGGGGCGTCAGACGTCCGCAGTGGAGACGAAAGGGCTAGCCACCAGGCGCCTGGGTGGCCAGAATGGCTGGCAGTCGCCCGGCGCCTTGACAGGCGTCCAACGAAGCCGTACCTGCACGGCGAAATTCCGCGAGGTATTCTTTATGCCTACCTACGAGTACGCCTGCATGTCCTGCGCTCACGAGTGGGAAACCGAGCAGTCGATTCGTGAAGATCCCCTCAAGGAGTGCCCAAGCTGCCACAAGGAAACCGCCCGACGGCAGATTTCCCGTGGCACGGGCTTCATCCTGAAGGGAAGCGGCTGGTACGCCGACCTCTACAGCTCGTCCAGCAACAAGTCGTCGTCCAAGTCCGAGAGCAGCAGTAGCTCCGAGAGCAGCTCCTCCTCGTCGACCTCGTCCTCGGAGAGCTCGTCGAGCACGTCCTCGACGTCCTCCGCAGCCACGTCCTGATCCGGCGCGATCCCCACGCGGGCGGGCCTCTCGTCCCGACGCGCGTGGCTCGGGTGCAGAGCTCCTTTCGGGAGCGGAGCCCTGAAGCGTGTACGGTAAGGCCGCCCCGCGTCGGTCCGAGGAATGCTAGGTTGTCGGGGTATGGACGAGAGAAAGCGGCTCGATGAGCTTCGTGCGCAGCTCGCGGAGATCGATCACCAGATGCTCCGCCAGCTGGAGCGGCGCGCGCGTGTCGCCCAGGACATCATCAAGCTGCGCAGCGGGACTGCTCGTTTTGCGCCCATCGCAGACGGGCAACACTTGCTCGCTCTCGAACGAGCGGCCGAGCCGCCGCTTCCGCAAAGTGCTGTCCGGACGGCCTTCGCCGCCATCGACGCCGCCTGCCGCGTCTTCGAGGTGGCGCCGCGTGTCGTGTTCCTCGGCTCGGAAGGGGGCTTCGGCTGGATGGCCGCGCGCGAGCAGTTCGGCCCAAGCGCCGAGCTCGTCCGCGGCGAGACCGTCCTCGGCGCCCTCGACGAGGTCGCCCGCGAGCGCGCCGAGTTCGCGGTCGTGCCCTACGAGTCGCTCGAGGACGGTCCGATCTTCCCGACCATCCAGGGCATCGCCGCCGCGGACCTGAAGCTCGTCGGCGAGCACGAGCTCTCGCAAGTCCTCGTCCTCGCGAACGCCACGGGCAACCCGAGCGACGTCGAGAAGATCCACGTCACGCCGCAAGATCACGGGGCCACGGTCCGGTACCTCGAGTCGAACCACCCGCGGACGGCGGTCTCCGACGTGCGCTCGCCGTTCGTCGCGCTCGAGCTCGCCGCGGAGAACCACGGCAGCGCCGCGATCGTCCCGCGCGGGGCGCTCGCTCCAGACACGCCCGTGCGCGTGGCGCGGGAGAACATCGGCGATCAAGGCGAGGTGCGCATGCGGTACGGCGTGGTCTCGCGCCTGCCGGCGCCGCGCTCGGGCTCCGACGCGACCGCGCTCCTGTTCGGCGTGCACGACAAGCCGGGCGCGCTGCACGAGATCCTCCAGCACTTCAAGGAGCGGAGCTGCAACCTGCGCCGCATCCAGTCGCGGCCCGTGCCGGGCGAGGGCTGGGAGTACGTGTTTTACGTCGAGGTCTTCGGCCACGTGACCGACAGGAACCTCGTCGCCGCCCTCGAGGGGATCAAGCGAGAGGCGAAGATGCTCAAGATCGTGGGCTCTTTCCCGCTCGAGCGGCCCACGTACCGAACGCCCGAGGCGGAGGATCGTCGTCGAACGTCATGACCTTTGCGGCTCGTCGCGCCCGCCCGGCGCGCTTCTTTGCTTTCACCCTCTCCGCCACACTCCTCGCCCTCGGTCCCTCCGGCTGCGGGGGCGGAAACGAGAACGTCGTCCTCGTCGGCGGTCGGCAGGTCGATCCGGCAGTGATCGATCGGGATCCCGTCGCGCTCTTGCCGAGTAACCCCGTGATGCTCGGCTACCTCGACGCAGCGGCGATGTTCCAGTCGAGCCTGGGCCCGGACGTCGGTTCGATCATCACGGCGGTCTTGCCGCTCGGACCCGAGTCGAACTTCGTCGCATCGCGCGACGTGACGCGGCTCTACGGCGGGATCTACGCCATGCAGGGCGCCGATTTCTGCGCCGTGGTCCAGGGCAACTTCGACGTCGCCTCGATCCACCGCGCAGCCGAGGCGCGCACGAAGGTGAGCTCAGGCCTGCCCCTCGTGCGCTCGCGGTACGCGGACATGGACCTGTACACCGCAGGGAACGTGGGCTTCGTGTTGCTCACGCCGCACACGGCACTCACGGGCAACGAGACGGGCATGCGCCGCGCGCTCGATCGGCTGCGGACCACGGAGATCAAGCGCGACGTGCCGCCGTGGATGATCGAGCTCCTGAACACGCCCAACGCGGCGTTCGCGCTCGCGGGGGACATCAGCGGGCAGGGGACGGTCGAGGCCGCGACGCAGAAGATGCCGTTCCTGACGGGGCTGCAAAAGGTGCGGACGATCGGCAATTTCCAACCGCCAGGCATGAACCTCGCCGGGTCGCTGACGTACGCGGACGCGGCGTCTGCAGCGGCCGGGACGACGAATCTTGCCGATCTGCAGAAGCTCACGGGCTTCATGGGGCTTTTGTCGTCACTCGGGCTGATGGGCCCGGTGCCGCAGATCCAGGTGGCGCAGCGCGAGAACGACGTCGCCTTCACGATGCCGGTCGACACGTCATTCGCGCGGTTTCTGCTGGGGATGCTCGGCGACGTCGCGAAGAAGGCGACGACAGGGCAGGCACCGTCGAGCGGGTGGGTTTGGCCGCTTTTGACGCGCTGACGGTGCGCTGCAGCGTAGCGCCGGGGTTTCACCCCGGACCCCGACCAGGGGTTGTCCACCCCTGGACCCGGACCAGCGCAAGCGCTGGACCCGGGGTCGATGAACTGCGCGATGCGCAGTTCATCGAACAGGCCGAGGCAAGAC
>NZ_JAGTJJ010000052.1 GCF_028435365.1 Polyangium jinanense
ATGTGCCCCTGAACAGAACAACAGGGAAGGATGTTTCCATGACGAACCCCCGTTGCTCTCGGACGAACCCAAAGAGGAGGGCGCGGAGGGATGGGAACGACTACGAACTTTGGGGATGATGTACTAGCGGCCAGGACGCCTTCGCCCCGAGCAGGGTCACAGCCCACCGGAACGGGCGTGGATCGCTCGCGAGATCTTTGCCGAAGAGGAAATACTCCGGTGAGAGCGTCGCGGTCAGGTGGTCGTGCGTGATGCCGTAGGCGAGCGCGAGAATCGTCGTCACGACGAGGAGGACGGCGCCCTCGCGATCGAACCGCGGCAGAACGAGCTTCACGTCGCGGTCATGTATCACGCTGCCTCGGGGTCGGCTATGCTGCCACGATTGGCATCACGTCGTCGTGAATGCCATCGAGCGCGCGACGGGAGCCCATGTCTCGAGCTCCTCGGTCTTGCGGGCCAGGCTCGTCCGCAGGGCCTGGACCGCGTCGGCGCCGAGAGGAAGCCGCAAGGGCGCATCCGCGCGGTCGAGGGTATCGATGATGGCCGCGGCCGCTTTCGCCGGATCACCTTCCTGCGTGCCGTCCATGCCGGCGGCGAAGGCGCGGGTGGGGCCTACGGTCGTGGCGTAATCGTCGATCGTCGGCATACGACGGAGCGCGCTGCCGCCGAAGCGGGTGCGGAATGCGCCGGGCTCCACGATGAGCACGCGAATGCCGAGCGGGGCGACCTCGGCGGCGAGGGCCTCGGACATTCCCTCCAGCGCGAATTTCGTGGCCGAATACGCGCCGAAGCCCGCGACCGAGAGTTGCCCGCCGAAGCTCGAAATCTGCACGATGGCGCCCGAGCGTCGCGCGCGCATGCCCGAAAGCGCGGCCCGCGTGAGCGCGATGGCCCCGAAGAAGTTCACCTCGAATTGCGCGCGCAGCTCGGCGTCCGAGGTCTCCTCGACCGCGCCGACCACGCCATACCCTGCATTGTTCACGAGCACGTCGATCGCGCCGAAACGCGCGAGGGCAGCCTCGATCGCGGGCCCGATGTCCTCGGGGCGCCCGACATCGAGGCGCAACGCGAGCACGCGGTCCGGGGCCTTCTGAACGAGGTCCGTGAGGGTCTCCGGGTTTCGTGCGGTCGCGACCACCCGTTCGCCGCGGCGCAGCGCCTCCTCGGCGAGGCTCCGGCCGAACCCGGAGGACGTTCCCGTGATGAACCAGACCCGGCCCTTGCTCGTGAACTCGCCCTTCGGGGTGCTGCTCGTCGTGCTCATGATGCTCTCCTCCCGCGGGCCCGCTCGGCGCCGCCTTCGAGGAGGAACGTACGACCTTGCATTCAATCGCGAAACATGAGATGTCTGCAAACACTCTTTAGGAACTCTAACAAGTGCGGGATGATCATCTCGATGGGCTGCTCGCCTTCCTCACGGTGGCCGAAAAGCGGAGTTTTACCGCGGCGGGCGCGGAGCTCGGTGTGACGCCGTCGGCGGTGAGCCAAAAGCTTCGGCAACTCGAAGAGCGTCTCGGCGTGCGTCTCCTGCAGCGCACGACGAGGAGCGTCGGCCTCACGGAGGCGGGGCAGCGTTTCTTCGAGCGGGTGCGACCGGCGATCGATGACGTGGGCGCGGCGATCGAGGGCTTGAACGAGTTTCGTGATCGCCCCGCCGGGACGCTCCGCCTCAACGTGCCCCGGATCGCCGCTGAAATGGTCATCGAGCCCGTGCTCGCGTCGTTCCTCGCTGCCTATCCGGAAATACGCGTCGAGGTGGGGATCGACGACGCGCTGGCGAACCTCGTGGAGAGCGGCTTCGACGCGGGCATTCGTCTGGGAGAGACGCTCGACAAGGAAATGGTCGCGGTGCGGATCGGCCCCGACCTGCGCATGGCCGTGGTGGGCGCGCCGGCGTATTTCGTGGCGCACGGGGTGCCGAAGCATCCGCGGGAGCTCCATCGTCACGATTGCATTCTGTACCGGCAGCCCACGAGCGGCGTGATCTACAAGTGGGAGTTCGACGAAGAGGGCAAGGAGTTCGAGATCGCGGTGGAGGGCCGGGTGACGGCGAACGACGCTGCGCTGATGGTCCGTGCGGCGCTCGATGGGCTCGGCCTCGCGTACGTGATGGAGGATTACGTGCGGGACGAGCTCCGGGAGGGGAGGCTCACACGGGTGCTGGAAGCGTTCTGCGTGCCGTTTCCCGGATTCCACCTGTATTATCCGAGCCGCTCGCAGATGCCGCTCAAACTCAAGGTATTCGTGGACTTTTTGCGGGCGCGAAGGGCGTCGTCGAAGCGCGGGCGATGAACTTTTCTGGTGTTCACGAACGACGCTTTCGTGCTTGACACTTGGTAGGGAAATCGGTTCTCCTCGGGCTCCCGGGCCGGCAGGCGCCGCCCCTCGCCGTCAAGGAGTTGTCGATGCGTAGACTGCCGCTCGCTCTGTTGGCATCGCTATCCATCCTCGCGGGCAGCGCGGGCGCGGCCTCGGCGGCCGCCCCGAAGACGACCTATCCCGTCGTGTTCGCGCACGGCATGGGCGGATTCGATGACCTGCTCGGGTACGATTACTGGGGCGACGACTACGGCACCTTCGTCGGCGACGCCTGCAATGAACTTCTCGAAGTCTACTGCAATGGCGACATCGACGCGGGCCAGAAGGCCTACGCGGCGCAGGTGCCGGCGTTTCAGACCTCGGAGGTGCGCGGGCTCGACCTCGCCGACGACATCGAGGGGTTCCTCGCGACCTCGGGCGCCTCGAAGGTGAACCTCGTCGGCCACTCGCAGGGCGGCATCGACATTCGCAAGGCGGCGCGCGTTCTCTACGAGCGATACGGCACCGCCAAGGTGCGCGTGCTCATCAGCATCTCCTCGCCCCACCGCGGCTCGCCGGTGGCCAAGTACATCCTCGATTTGCGCCCGGGTGTGACGAGCGTGATCTCCGCGCT
Organism: Polyangium jinanense; assembly: GCF_028435365.1. The sequence goes on from NZ_JAGTJJ010000052.1 coordinate 2,933, forward strand.
GGCAAGTTATTATGGCGACACCATCTACGAGCCGGGGAATGACGGGTATGCGGGCGCCAAGCAGCTCGTGTACAACGACTACTCCGGAAGCGACGGAGTCACCACGGGAATGAAGGCGTTCAACGCCCTCTATCCGGTCGACTCGAAATACGCGTTTCGTTACGGATCGCTCATGACGGCGCAGAACGGGGTCAACGTGAACCCGGCGCTCTTCCTCCTGAGCGAGCTCTTCTACGACATCGACGGCGACGGCTATTGTTCCGGCGATTGCGACAACGACGGCGCGAGCGGCATGGGCGACGGCACGTGTAACGAGCGGGACGACGACGGGCTCGTGGGCGTCAACTCGCAGCAGATGGGCCACCGGCTCAAATACTCCGAGACGCTCCTTGCCCTCGACTCGATCTCGAACGACGCGGGCCCGGGGTACGTGGGGGATCTGAATGCGCCGACCTCGACGCAGATGAGCTCGATGTCGAGCGTCATCGACCAGGATCACCTCGACGTCGTCGGCATCGGCCCCGACACGTTCGACGAGATGGAGTTCTACGCGGCGATCTTCGAGTACATGGCGTATTACGACTGAGAAGCGGCGGCCATGAAAAAGCGGAAGACCCTCCTCGCGATCGGCGCGCCGCTGCTCGTCCTTTCGCTCTATTTCGCGCTGCGTCCGGAGAAGATCCAGGAGCCCGTGGGCACGGCCGCGGCGACCCCCGAGGAGGCCGCGGGCGCCGTTCTCCCCGCGCCGCCGCGTGCCGCGCAGCCGAGCGTGTCCGCCGTTCCGACGGCGGATGCCGAGCTCGTCGCGCGTTTGCGCTCGCGTTACGGGGCGAACATCCGCAATCCGTACGTCCAGATCAAGCTCATCGAGGCGCTCATGCGCCATTTCCAGAAGCTGGACCCGCAGCATTGGCGGGAGGCGCTGCTCGCGGCAGTGCGCGCGGCTTTCCCCGATCGGTACGACGAGATCGCGAAAAACCTCGACAAGCGCCTGGACTACGAGCGCTGGATCAATGAAAACCACGCCCGCCTCGACGGGCTCGATCCCGAGGAGCGCCGGGCGGCGATCCGGGAGGAGCGCAATCGTCTGTTCGGCGAGGAGGCAGCCGACGAGATCTGGGCCTCGGAGCAGAAGAACCAGGCCGTCACGGACACGCTGAAGGAAATCGACGGCCTGCAAGGAAAGAGCCTCGGCGACAAGCTCACGACGTACACGGAGCGCCTCGAAGAGATCTACGAGGAGCAATACGACACCTACCTCGAGAAGCATCGGCACGAGGTGATGAACCGCTTCCTCTCGCTCGAATCGGTGCAGGCCGAGCTCGACGCGATGTCCGCCGCGGCGCGGTCCGAGAGCCTGCGCGAGATTCGCAAGGGAATGGGTCTCGACGACGCGGCGCTCGCGCGCTGGGATTCGCTCGACCACGACCGCGACGCGCGCTGGGAGAACGGAAAGAAATACATGGCCGAGCGAAAGGCGCTGACCGAGGCCTACAGCGGCAAGGAGCTCGAGCAGAAGCTCGCGGACCTCCGGCGGCGGTACTTCGGCGACGAGGCCGAGGTCATCGCCGCCGAAGAGGAGGGCGGTTTCTTCCGCTTCAACCGCCCGCGTCGCTGGGGCCAGAACTGAACGGGCGCGCGGGCGCAAGATATCGCCGCGCATGAGGCGCCTCACGCGCTTGACAGTGCTCCGTCACTCTGTTGACGTCCGTTCATGAGAAATCGTTTCACTGTGATTTCTACGTCGCTGCGTTTGGGGACGCTGACTCTCTCGGGGTGTATCGCGGCGTGTACCCCCTCGACGTCCCCTTCGGACGGGGCCACGAATGGGGCGGGGCTCGTGCTCGCCTCGACAAACCCAAATGCCTCCGTCGAGGCGACGTTCACGGCGTCCGGCGCCGCGGTCGAGGCGCGTGGGCTTGCGCAAAAGGCTGTGTTCGAGGCGAGCCGGCTCGGATGTGGAGACGATCTCCGGCCGCTCTCGAAGCCCGCGCCGGTCGCGGAGGCGGGCCGCGTCGAGTACAGGCGAGCGCAGCAGGGCGGGGGGCCGGGGCTCGTCGAATGGTATGTGAGCGATACCCGCGGCATCGAGCAGGGTTTCACGCTCGATTCGGCGCCCGATTGCGCAGGCGCCCGGGACGTCGTGATCGACGTCGAGCTGCGCGGCGGGCTCGACGCGCGTGTCTGGCCCTCGGGCCGCGGCGCGACGTTGCACGACGCCGAGGGAACGGCGCGGCTCGCGTATCGTGATCTGTACGCCTTCGATGCGCGCGGCCGGGACCTGCCGATCCGGCTCTCGAAGATCGAGGGGGAGGAGCGGCTCTCGATTCACGTGGATACGTCGGGCGCGGTGTATCCCGTCGTCGTCGATCCGACGATCACGAACGATATCGCGAAGCTCATCCCCGCCACGGGCGCGTCGTACGACTATTTCGGCACGGCGGTCGACGTCTCGGGCAATACGATCGTTGTGGGCGCCTCCGGCGACGGGCCGGGAAACTCGCCGCTCGGCGCGGCGTACGTGTTCACCGGCGGGGGCGGGGTCTGGACGCAGCAGGCGAAGCTCGTGATGCCCGACGCGGTGGCCGGTGATTGGTTCGGCGCGTCCGTTGCCGTTTCGGGCGATATTCTCGTCGGGGGTGCCAATCTCGATGACGAAAAGGGGACGGATTCGGGCTCGGCGCTCGTATTCGTCCGGAATGGCGACACGTGGACCCAGGAGGCCAAACTCTCGCCAGACGACGGCGCCGCGGGTGACAACTTCGGCCGCTCGATCGATCTCTCGGGGAATACCGCGATCATCGGGGCATACTTCGACGACGACAAGGGCGGGACCTCCGGCTCGGCGTACGTGTTCGTCCGCAATGCCGGGACGTGGACGCAGGAGGCGAAGCTCCTCGCGGCTGACGGCGCTGTAAGCGACCAATTTGGACTGGCAAGCGCGATCGACGGAGACGTCGCCGTGGTGGGCGCGCCTTACGACAATGCGATTGCCACGAATCCGCCGTGCGGCTCGGCCTACATCTTCACGCGGAGCGGCGGCGTCTGGACGCAGGAAGCAAAGGTCCTCGCGGGTGTTCCGGGCGCTGGCGACGAATTCGGGTATGCCGTGGCCATCTCCGGCGACACGGTCGTCGTCGGCGAGCTCCGGAACGACGACAAGGGGTTCGATTCCGGAGCCGCCTACGTCTTCCGCAAGGTGGGCGGCATGTGGCAGCAGGAAGCGAAGCTCGTCGCGAGCGATGGGAATGCGGATGATCATTTCGGCGCGGCCGTCGCCATTCAGGGCGACACCATCGTCATTGGCGCGCGTTACAGCGACGTCGGGGCGAAGTCATCAGCCGGCTCGGCCTACGTTTTCAAGCGGACCGGGTCCGTGTGGACCGAGCAGACGAAGCTCGTCGCGAAGAATGGCGCCCAGAACGACGATCTCGGGGGTGCGGTGGCCATCGATGGAAACACGATCGTGGCCGGTGCGTCTGGCGCCCAGATCTTCGGCACGTCGTCCGGCGCCGCGTACGTCTTCCCGGTCGTGCTCCTGCCGAACGGTACGCCCTGTTCCGCTGCCGCACAATGCCAAAGTGGCTTCTGCGCCGATTCCGTCTGCTGCGACGCGGCGTGTGATGACGATCCCAGCGATTGTCGCGCCTGCAGCGTGGCCGCCGGCTCCACGGCCGACGGCGTATGCGCGCCCCGCGCCGCCGGCATCGAATGCCGCGCGGCCGCCGGGGAGTGCGACGTCGCGGAGGCGTGTGACGGCATGAGCATGGCGTGCCCCGACGATGCGCTCGCGGCGGCCGGCTCGATTTGCCGCCCCGCGGCGGCCGGTTGCGACCTGGACGAGGCATGCAGCGGGCAATCGGCGAACTGCCCTGCGGATGCCATCGCGCCCGCCGGCGCAACGTGCCGCTTTGCCGCAGGCCCGTGTGATCTGGATGAGACGTGCAATGGGACGACCATTGTTTGTCCCGACGATGCATTCGCGGGTACCGATGTCGTTTGCCGTCCGACGGACGGCCCCTGCGATGCCCTTGAGGTTTGCCCGGGAGATGCGATCGATTGCCCGGCGGACGGGTTCACGCCCGACGGTTCGAGTTGCCCCGGCGGCTCGTGTGAGGCTGGCGTCTGCGTCGACGGAAGCGGAGGCGGAGGCGGCAATGGAGGCACTGGCGGAAGCGGAGGCGCTGGCGGAAGCGGAGGCGCTGGCGGAAGCGGAGGAGCTGGCGGAAGCGGAGGCGCGGGCGGAAGCGGAGGCGTCGGCGGAAGCGGAGGCGCGGGCGGAAGCGGAGGCGTCGGCGGAAGCGGCGGCAGCGAGCCCAGCGCCGAAAGTGACTGCGGCTGCAGAATGATCGGCTCCGAAAAACCGTCCACGTTCGGTCTCACCGCGCTCGGCCTCGCCGCGCTCATCGTCGCGCGTCGGCGCCGCCGCGCTTGAAGCAAACGGATTGGAACCAACCAAGACACCCCGCAGAAGCGGAGGCAACATGCTCGACGTCGTATGGGACATGGAGACCGGCGATCCGGATGATTTCATCACGCTGCTCTTCCTGCTCGGCCATCCCGAGGTCAACCTCAAGGCAGTGACCATCACCCCGGGCACACCCGACCAGGTCGGCGTGGTGCGAAAGGCTCTCGGGTGGTTTGGCAGGGACATCCCGGTGGGCGCGTTCAATCTCGACCATCAGCCCAAATCGGTCCGGGAGGGCACGGGCCCGGGGGAGGGGCGGCACGGGCCGCGAGGCGTGTGCGTCTCCTCGTGGCATTACAAGGCCTATGGCGAGATCCCGCCCTCGCGCGATGCCGCGCCGGGCCCCGAGGTCTTGCGCGCGGTCTGTGATGCAAAGACCACCCTGATCACGGGCGCCCCGCTCAAGAACCTGGGCGGCGCCATGAAGCTCCCCGGCTTCCAGGTGGGCCGCCTCGTCGTGCAAGGAGGTTTTGCCGGCGAGGGCGTCGTCCCGTCGGAGCGCCAGCTCCCCAAGTTTCGCGGGATGGTCACCTGTCCGACCTACAACCTCAATGGGGATCCGAAGTCGGCGCTGGAGGCGCTCCGATACCCCGGCATCGGAAGCCGCAGGTTCGTCTCGAAGAACGTTTGTCATGGCGTGATCTACGACCACGAGATGCACGATCGGATCGGGACCTTGAAAGACAAGAGCCTGTCCCTTCGCCTGATCTGGGAGGGCATGGACGTGTATCTGGAGAAGAAGCAGGCGAAGAGGACCGTTCCTCCGTCGGCGCCCGAGATTGAAGAGTCGGCGCCGGAGGCCATGGGCGGCAAGGCGTTTCATGATCCATTGGCGGCGTGCTGCGCGATCGATCCCTCGATCGGCGCGTGGGCCGAGGTCGAGCTCTATCGCGAGAAAGGCGCATGGGGCTCGCGATTGTCGCCGGGCTCGGGCGTGTGGATTATCACCGGTTATGATCGCGAGAAATTTCTCCAAACCCTGACCGCCCTGCCGCCCGGCTGAGCCCGTACTGCGGCCCACGTCCGCCGGCTACGTTCCTCCCCCATCCTCTCGTTGGCTGCGGCAAACGTCCGGAACACGTGCTAGGTCGGGCGCCGCGATGATCACGCTCGACAAGCTCTCCAAGCGCTTCGGCCCGAAAATTCTCTTCGAAAATGTCTCGATGCGGTTCGATCCGGGCAAGCGGTACGCGCTCGTCGGGGCCAACGGCGCGGGAAAATCCACGCTGCTCAAGGTCATCTCGGGCGAGCACGAGTCGGATCAAGGCTCGGTCGAGATCCCGGGCAAGCTCAAGGTCGGCGTGCTCTCGCAGGACCACTTCGCGTACGAGTCCGTCCGCATCCTCGACGCCGTGCTCATGGGCAACCGCATCCTCTGGGACGCCACGCAAGAGAAGGAACGGCTGCTCGCAGGCGAGATGGACGACGAGGTCGGCATGCGCCTCGCCGAGCTCGAAGGGACGATCGGCGAGGAAGATGGCTACACCGCCGAGGCCCGCGCGGCGGAGATCCTGGAAGGCCTCGGAATCCCGTCGTCCCGGCACCTCGATACCGTCAGCACGCTGGCGGGCGGGTACAAGCTGCGTGTGCTCATCGCGCAGACTCTGTTTGCGGGCGCCGACGTCCTGCTCCTCGACGAGCCGACGAACCACCTCGACCTCGACTCCATTCGCTGGCTCGAATCGTACCTGACGCACGACTTCCGCGGGACGCTGCTCGTCGTGAGCCACGATCGGCATTTCATGAACGCGATCGCCACGCACGTCGCCGACGTCGATTACCAGACGGTCACCGTGTACACGGGCGACTACGACGATTTCATCGAGCAGAAGACGACCGGGCGGCGTCAATCGGAGGCCGACGCGGCCCAGAAGAAGAAGAAGATCGCGGAGCTCAAGGACTTCGTGGCCCGCTTCGGCGCGAGCGCCAGCCGGTCGAGCCAGGCGCAGTCGCGCGTGAAGGAGATGGAGAAGCTCGAAAACAGCATCCAGGTGCGTCGATCGAGCGTGGTGCGGCCGTACATCAAGTTCGACATCGAAAAACCGTCCGGCCGCGACGTGCTGCGCGTGGAGGGCCTGGCGAAGAGCTTCGGCGATCTGCAGGTGATCGAGGGGCTCGGTCTGAACCTGAATCGCGGGGACAAACTCGCGGTGATCGGGCCGAGCGGCATCGGCAAGTCGACGCTGCTCAAGCTGCTCGTCGCGGAGCACGCGCCGGACGCGGGGACCGTCGTGTGGGGCCACGATACGAACGTGGGGTATTTCGCGCAGGATCATCACGAGGCGCTCGAATCCGGGTTCTCCGCGTACGAATGGCTGCACCGCTTCGATCCGGACGCGCAGCTCGAAGACGTGCGTTCGGTGCTGGGGAAGCTGCTTTTCAGCGGAGAAGCGGGGCTCAAGAAGACGGAGAGCCTGTCGGGCGGGGAAGCGGCGCGGCTGGTCCTGGCGAAGCTCATCCTGCTCAAGAACAACGTGGTGGTGCTGGACGAGCCGACGAACCACCTCGACGTGGAGAGCATCGACGCGCTCCTGCAGGCGCTGATCGCATTCAAGGGGACCGTCGTGGTGACGAGCCACGATCGGCATTTCATCGGCAAGCTCGGGACGCGCGTGCTCGCGCTGTCCCGCAAAGGTCCGCGGCTCTTCAATGGGACGTATGACGAGTTCCTGGAGCGGTTTGGGGACGAGCTGCGGGAGCGCTGATGCGAGGCGCCGGGGGCCATGATATGCGTGCGTCATGACGCATGACGGTGGCCAGGACGAACCCATCGATGCGCGGTTTCGGCAGCTCTTCGAGACCGCGCCCGACGCCATGGTCATCGTGGACGAGCATGGGCTCATCGAGTTCGTGAACGCCCAGACCGAGGAGCTCTTCCCCGCGGGGCATCGTGGTCTCCGCCGCGATCCGCGACATTCGCGAGCGCAGGGAGATCGAGGCCGCAGCGAAGCTCGCTTCGGAGGACGCGCAGGATCTCCTTGCGCATCCGCGATCAGAGAACGGCCGAGGGCGGCATCGTCACGACGATCTGGGACGTGACGGACGAGGTGCAGCGCGAGGACGAGCTCAGGCAGGCGCGCGCCATCGCGGAGGCCGCGAGCGATCCCGGTCATCGCGCTGAGCGCAGCGGCGATGGATCGGGACAAGAAGCGGGCCGAGCAAGCCGGGTTCTTCCGGTACCTGACCAAACCGGTCCGCGTGGCCGAGCTGACCGACGTGCTCGAGACGTTGCTGATGTCGGATCCGCCTGCGACCGGCTAGACTCGCGCGTATGTGCGTTCTGTTCCTGGGCTTCGGGGTCCATCCCGATTTCGACGTGGTGCTGGCGGCGAACCGCGACGAGGTGTTCGCCCGTCCGACGCGCGAAACGCATTTCTGGGACGAGCATCCCGAGATCCTCGCGGGTCGCGACCTGCAGAGCGGCGGGACCTGGCTCGGCGTGACGAGGTCCGGGCGCTTCGCGGCGATCACGAACTTCCGGGACCCTGCGGCTCATCACGCGGACGCGAAATCGCGCGGGGCGCTCGTGGTTGCGTATCTCCTGGGCGAGGGCTCGCCGCATGAATACACGGAGAGCCTGCGGCCGCACGCCCGTGAATACAACGGGTTCAACCTGATCGTGGGCACGCGGGGCGAGGCGGCCTATTTCGCGAGCCAGACGGGCGAGTCGCGCCGCCTTGCGCCCGGCGTGTACGGGCTCAGCAATCACCTTCTGGACACGCCCTGGCCGAAGCTCGTGCAGGGCAAGGGCGCCTTCACGAAGCTCGTCGGGGAGCGTCCGCTCCCGGAGGCGGAAAGGTTTTTCCAGATGCTGCATTCGGAGCAGGGAGCCCCGGACGCGGAGCTTCCGGATACGGGCGTGGGGCTCGAGATGGAGCGTATGCTCGCGCCGCTGTTCATCTCGGATGCGAGGACGCCTCCCTTTTATGGGACGCGATCGAGCTCGGTGGTGACGTTTTCGAAAATGGGCGAGGTCCGGTTCCTCGAGAGGAGTTTTGTCCCGGGGAACGAGCCGGGTCTGGTGGAGACGGGCTTTCGGCTGGCTCACGACGACGGGTACGCGCGTTGAACGTTTCCCGACCATGAAGACGCACTGGACGGCTGCCGTCCTCGTTCCACCCCCGGAGAGCTGGGAGCCGATCCAGGCGATCCGGAAGGTTCACGACCGTAAGATCGGACGGTGGATGCCGCACGTCACGCTGCTTTATCCGTTTCGACCCCGTGTCGAGTTCGACGCCCTCGCGCCTGCGCTCGCCGCGGCCTGCGCCGAGGTTTCACCGTTCACCTTGACGCTCCGGCATTTCGGGCACTTCCAGCACGGTCGCGGTCGCTTCACGGTTTGGCTCGATCCCGAGCCGCACGAGCCGATCCTCGCGCTCCATGCCGCGCTGGTGCAGGTGGTCCCCGATTGTGATGATACCGCCCGTCCGGCGGGCGGATTCAAGCCGCATCTCAGCGTCGGCCAGGCAAATGGCGACGGGGAGCTTGCGCGCTTTCTCGGGGAGGTCGAGTCCACCTGGATGCCGATTGCATTCAAGGTTCATGCGGTCGCGCTCATCGCCCGCGAGGGGGAGGCGCCGTTCGTTGTCGAACGCTGGATCCCTTTCGGAATGCGGCAAGAAACCGTGGCGACTATCTCATGATCGTCATGGAGCGGAGCGCTACTTGGGCGGATCCACCGGCAAGAAGCAGAAGTTGCTCGTCTCGAACCGGTAATTCGAGCCCGAGTAATTCCGCTCGGCGTGGAAGACTTGCAGATCGTACACGCCGCCGACGACGAGGCCGAGATCCGAGGCGCGCTGATCGATATCGACAGTGCCCAGTTCGGGACCGTGGATGCCGCCGAGGTCGATGGCGAGGCGGTGATTGATGAACACCCAGATGTCGTCGTCGCCGCGGAACGTGAACACTTCCCCGCCCTTGTAACGGAAGGAGACGAGCGCTTCGGTGGTGAAGTGCCAGTTGTTCGGCATGCCATTCAGCTCGAAACCTTCGGCTCCGAAGCCGAACGTCGCGTCGATCGGATGAAAATTGGCATCGTCGTAGACGAGCGTGGTGCCATTGCCCGTGAGCGGGATCTGCACGTTCGTGGCAAAGTTTTCGCCGGGCGTGTCCCGGTACCACGCGTCGAAATGGGCGGCACCGGTGAAGGGCGCGTAGTTCGGGCCATCGGGGCTGACCTCGTTCCCGGCGACGTACACCGGCTTGAAGCTGCCGTCAGGCTGCTCGGCCAGCTCGGCGGCCAGGATGCCCGGGCGAACACCGACGACGTCACCAAAATTGGGATGGTCGCTCCACTGGAAGTCAGGGTGGCTCTCGGAGAAGTCGCGCACCCGCATGGTCAGGGTGCTCAAACACTCTTCGCCGGGATCGCCGCCGGTGCCGCTGGAGGTCGTGAAATTGAGGCCGCCTTCTCCACCCGCGCCGCCAGTCCCCGCGCCGCCGCTTCCTCCACCCCCCGAGCCTGAGCCGGAAGATGCAGTCGTTGCACCCGGCGGGGAACCGGTGCCCTGACCGGACGAACAACCGAGGACGAATACGAGGCCAAGTAGCGAAAGGATCGTGGCGCGCATTGGTGGAGGATAACACTACCGCGGATTCGCGGCGAGGACGAACGGGCGGAGGCGGTGCCCGTCCGGGTCCTCGACTACGAACGTGAAGCCGAAATCCATGTCGGTCGGCTCCTGCACCACCGTGAGCCCGAGCTTGGTCCACTCGGAATAGGTCGCGAGGACGGCGTCCTTGCTCGGTTCGCGGAACGAGATCTCGATGCCGCCGGCGGGCTTCGGGGCCGGCTCGACTTCGCCGGCGAGCCAGAGGCCGATTTTCAGGCCGGTTGGCAGCACGTAGAGCACGAACGTCTTTGATGTTTCGACCGGCTCCGAGCCGAGGAGCTTCGAATACAGCTCGGCGCTTCGGAGCGGATCACGGACGGCAAGCAGCAGGTAGTTGAGGGTACGCATCAGCATCTCCATCAGGTGGACGCGGATGGTGTGCGCCTTGCGACTGTCAGTTTCCGGCAGGAGCGAGCGCGACCTGCCTGGCCCGCCATTCCTGGACGAGCACGGTACGGCGGCGCGGATAACGCTCGTCCTTCGGTTCGACCGATCGGATGCGGTCGACACGGAAGGCACGATAGTCCTGCCTGAGCTCGCACCAGGCGGCGAGCACCTGCACCTTGTCGAAGAAGCCGATCAAGAGGGGCCAGATCGTGCGGGTCGTGCTTTCGCCATTCTGGTCCTGGTACGTGATGACGAGCCTGTGCTCCTTGCGGATCGCGGCGCGAATCACCGAGGCGTCGATGGCGACCGGCTCGCTGCGGAACATCGGCACGGTGAGTGTCGCGGTATCGACGTTCGCGCGGAGGTCGTCCGGCAGCACGGCGCGGAGCTTCGCCACGGCATTCCCCGCCGCAGCCGCGAGCCGCGCATCGCCCCGCACCGCGACCCAGCGCGAGCCGAGCACCAGGGCCTCGAGCTCGTCGGCCGAAAACATCAGCGGCGGGAGGGTGAAGCCGGGGCGCAGTACGTACCCGAGGCCGGGTTCGCCCTGAATATCGGCACCCTGCGCCTGCAGCGTCGCGATGTCGCGATAAAGCGTGCGAATGGAAATGCCGAGCTCTTCCGCCAGCGCCGGGCCCGGGATCGGCGCGCGGTGGCGGCGCAGGAGCTCCAGGAGATCGAGCAGGCGGGCGGCGCGAGACATGCGGAAAAGATAGCGCGAACCAGCCTCCTCCGCCCGGCCACGCAGGAGCGCTCTGGCGGGGCTCGACGCGAGGCCCTCGAGGCACCAGGGGGCTCTCCGATATGGACCCGCAGAAACCACAGAAACCGTCCGGCCAGACCGTCTTCAGCCACCAGCATTACCACGAGCTCTCGGCCGACGAGACCGAGGTGCGCGAGCAAGGATGGGCGTCGATCGGCTCTCCAGCCGAGGGCCCCTCCTTGCGCGAGGCAGAGCTGGAAGCCGAGCCCACCCCGCCCCCTCCGCATTCACCGGGAGGCGAGCACGTCGAGCCCGTCGGCCGCGTACACGCCGACCAGACGGAGCCCAGCGGACGGCGTCGCTGACCTGCCGAGCGAGCCATGGCATGCGTCCCGCGGCGGGCGTTCCTCAACGCGCATAACGCGTGAGGATGACGGTGCTGCCGTCGCGCCGCGCGCGACCGCGTTCGTCGTCGCACCACCCGAAGAGCACCGCATCGGGGCCCAGCCCGAAGCTCCCTGGGCAAGGCGCCTGTGTGGCGAAGCGTATTTTCCCATCGGCGGCGAAGCCTGCAATGAATTGCCCGCCCGTCAGGGTGAAGGCGTCGAGCGGCGCATCGCCCACCGTCGAGCCGGTGATGGAGACGAACCCCGAAGGGTCGAGCACCATATCGTGCACGGAGATGTGTTTGTCGCGCGCCTGGGGATTTTTGGGGTCGCTCAGCGTGCGGTCGAAGACCAGCGCGCCTCGAGCATTGAAGCACTGCAGCGCGAGACGTGACGATGGCTGGCCCGCGTAACCGGGTCCGGTGAGCGGTGGGTCCCAGGCGAGCGCACATACGCGGTTGCCCGACGCGGCAAGCTTGGTCGCACTGACCAAAAGCGGTCGGCTGGAGGCGACCTTCCCGTCGGCGTCGACGCGGACGAGGTGCGGACCGGCGTCGAGGGGGGCGCCGAAGAGCGTCATCGGGGCGGCCGCGTCGGGCGCGAGCACGATCGAGCCATCGGACAGGAAGGCGTGCGCCGGGAATCGGTTGAAATCGGTCTTCGTGCTCCAGACGTGCCTGCCGTCGCGTCCGAATCGGGCGAGAAACCACGTGTACGACGTGCTGTTCCGGGAGAAGGGGCTCGTGAGGGGCCCGCCGCCGAAATCGACGGTCTCCTGCATTCCGCCGGTCAGGGTGACCTCGCCGCGCGCATCGATACCGAGGTTGTCCGGCACCACGCTGCCGTCGAATGCGAGTTTCCAGTCCATCCGGCCGTCGGGGAAGAGGCGCAGGACGAAGCCGCCTTGATCGGTTTTGCCCTGCGCGCGCCCCGCGGTGAACATGCCGGCGAGCACGAGCCCTCCTGCCGCGTCGACGGCGAGGGCGCGTACTTCGTGCGATGGCAGGTCGAGCGGCCGCGCCCAGAGCAAGGTGCCTTGACGTGAGACCTTTCCGACGAGCACGTCGAAAACATCCGTGGAGATGACACCCGTCGGGAGGTTTACCGAACCGGAGAGCGGATAGGTCCACAGCACATTGCCGTCCGCGTCCGCTGCGGCGTGCGACGGGGTGCCTATGGAGGCGTCGAACGACAGTGTCCATAACTGCGTCCCAGGCTTCACCTCCGCCCGACTCACGCTCGCGTCCGAGGCCGCTTGCGAGGAGACGGGCGGCGATATCGTGATGGTCGGCGAGCCGGCAGAGCGGGCGCTGCACGCCGAGATTGTACCCAGGCCGAGCGCGAGGAGCGCCTTCAGCACTTGTCGTGGAAATGCAGCGTCAGCCGGAACGTCGGCGACGTGCCCTCCGGCGCGTGCAGCTTCCACATCGGGAGCTTTCGCACGAGGCAGCGCCACACGACCTCCGGCTCGTTTTCCACCGTGTTGTCGACCTGATCCAATCGCATGACCTTCCCGTCGGGCGCGAGCGTGACCGCCACCGTCACCGAGCCGACACGTGTACTCGAGCAGCCCTGCTTGTAGATGACCTCCAGGCAGCTCAGCGATTGATTCGTGGTTTCGGCTTCGCGGATCCACGCCTCCGGGTAGGGCGGCGGCTCGGCAGGCGGCGGTACGCTCGAAGCCGGAGCCTCGGCGGAGGGGGCGGGAGGCTCGGCAAGAGCCATGGCCGTCGCAATCGGGACGGCCGGCGGGGGCGAGGCTGGCGCGGGCGGCGCGCCATTACAAGCGGTGCAGGCGACGAACAACGCGGCGAGTGGCAGGCGGGCGTCGAGTGGCACGGGAATGGATCGTCCATGCCAGAGGGCCTCGCGTGCGGTCAAGGACAATCGCGGCGTCCGACGAGGTCGATGGTGAGAGCGTCGGTTTGTCCACGGAAGCGGCAGCGCATTCATCGCTTCTTCCGCGCGCGCTCGGGCAGGCGAAGCTGCGCGCGCGGCGTGAACAGGAGGCGCCTGGCAAATCCCCCCGCGAGCACGCCGGATACCGCAGCCACGGCGACGAGCTGATACAGAATCACGATCTGGTAGCGCACCGCCTGTTCGGGCGCCGTGCCGCTCACGATCTGACCGGTCATCATCCCCGGCAGCGCGACGAGCCCGACCGTGAGCAGGCCATTGATGGTGGGGATCATCGCGGCGCGCACCGAGGCCCGCACGTGTCGGGCGAGAGCCTGCTCGGGCGTCGCCCCGAGCGCGAGGAGCTGCTCGATCTCGTCCGCGTGCGCATGCGCAGCGGCGAAGATGCGCTCGAAGACCAGCGCCACGACGTTCATGGCGCTCGCGATCATCATGCCGCTGATGGGTACGAGGTACCTCGCCTCGTAGCTCGGGTGCAAAGGCACCACGAACAGGAAAACCGGCACCAGCGCCACCACGGAGCCGAGCACGATGGCCGCGAGCGCATAAGGAAACAACGTGCGCGCCGAGGGCCCGTGCTCCACGCGCCGCGCGCTCGTCGCCGCCGCGACCCCGACCATCACCGAGAGGGCCAGCGCCACCCACGCGGGCCGCTCGTGCTCGAAGAGCAGGAGCAGCACGTGGCCGATGGCCAGGAGCTGCACCGCGCCGCGCAGCGCGCCCCAGGCGAGATCACGCTCGAGGTCGAGCCGCTTCCAGCGCGAGGCGAGGATCGAAAGCGCGACGAGACCAAGCGTCATCGCGAGCCGCGGAAGCGGGATCTCGAGGTAACTCACGGTCCCTCCGCGCCGGCAAGGAGCTTCCCTGCGCGAAAGACGTAGCGCCTGCCCGCAAGCGCCTCTGCGTGCGCCGCGATGTGCGTGACCATCACCACGCTGCGCCCCGCGGTCGCCAGGCTGCGGACGAGATCGATCACTTGCAGGGCCGTCTCCGGATCGAGCGCGGCGGTGGGCTCGTCGAGGAGCAACACCTTCGGTTCGTTGGCGAGCGCGCGCGCGAGCGCGACGCGCTGGCGTTCTCCGCCCGAGAGCTCGTCCGCGCCGCGCGCGAGAAACGCCTCGTCGAGCCCCACCGCCCGCAAGAGCTCGATCTGCCGCTCGGGCGCGAGGGTCTCGCCGCGAAGCGCCGGCCCGGCAGCCACGTTGTCCGCCACGCTGCCAGGCAGCATCGGCGGCGCCTGGGGCAGATAGGCGACACGCGTCCGGAAGAGCGTCGGAGGCAGCGTGATCGCATCGACCCCGTCGAGCAGCACGTGCCCACCATCGATCGGGATCAGCGTAGCCATCGCCCGCAAAAACGTGCTCTTCCCGCTGCCGGAGGCGCCTGTGATCGCGACCTTCTCGCCGAACGAGACCACGAGGCTCGCGCCGTCGACGAGGGTGCGTCCTTCGCGGATCACGCGGATGTCGCGGGCTTCGATGGCAGAGGGCATGAGGCGTCCCTCTGCTCGTCTAGCCTCGGGGGTGGACGCGCGCCAGGCGGGCGTCGGTCAAGCGCGGCGGAGCCCGGTCGCGCTCGCGAGCAGCATCTCGCGCACGGATTGGGCGCGGTCGCGCGAGACGGGAACGCTCACGCCCCGCCGCTCGGGACCAATGCCCAAGCCGACGAAGATCCGTGTTTCGCCTCCCTCGCGCTCGAGCTCCTTGATGTAGGCCGCATTCACGAGCCAGTTCCTGTGGACACGCGTGAGCGCTCGCCCGAAGGACGCTTCGATCGAGGACAACGACAGGTCGAGGTCGAACGTGCCATGCGGCGTATGCACGGAGGTGAGTCGATCGGCCGCTTCGAATGCCCAGGCCTCATTGGGTTCGAGGAACACGAGGCTCTTGCCCCGACGCGCGACGATGCGCAGCGGGCTCGAAGGCGGTGAGGGGCGCTTCCGGACGTGGAGGCGACGCAGACATTGATCGACGCGCTCTTGTGTGAATGGCTTCAGCAGGTAATCGTCGACGCCGAGCTCGAAGGCCTCGATCGCGTGCTCTTTGAATGCCGTCGCCAGCACGAACATCGGCCTCCGCGCGTGATGCACCGAGGTGCGCACCAGATCGAGCCCCGTCTCGTCGTCGCTCCCGCCGAGCGCGATATCCACGAAGACGGCGTCGATCTCGAGCCCGCCGGCCGCGAGCTGCAGCGCCTGTCGGGCTTCGGCGAGGCTCGCGACGGCGCCGACGACCTCGGCGAGCTGCGACGCTTCGATCAGCTCGACGAGGTAATTGCGGGCGGGCCACTCGTCCTCGACGACGAGAGCACGGAGCCGATACGAATCACCTGCCGCAGGAATCTCGTTCATCATGCCATCTCCGGGATGGCTCGGGTCGCGGGCCGCGGCGGCGTCGTGACGCAGGGGAGCTCGACGATGCATCGTGTCCCGTCGGGCGAAGAATCAATTTGCAAGCCCGCGTCCGTGTACTTGAGCTCGAGGCGCCGGCGCACCGCGTGCAGGCCAAACGCCCCCGAGCGTAGCGGCTTCGCCGGCATACCCGGACCATTGTCCTCGACCGTGCAGACGAGGCGCCTCGGGGCCCCGTCCCCGGTCTCCCGAAGCGTCGCGCGCACCACGACCTGCCCGCCTCCATGTCGGCGCAAGGCGCCGTGCTTCACGGCATTCTCCACCAGCGGTTGCAGGAGCAGCCGGGGCATGAGGACCTGGGCGGCCCGATCCGCGATGTCCCACTGGAAGCGCAGCGTCCCTCTGTGGCGTGATTCGAGGATTTCGGCATAACGGCGGAGCCAGGCGATCTCCTCCCCCAGCGTCTGCATCTCGTCGGCGTCGTGCAGCGCGTCGCGCAAGAGGTCGCCCAGGCAAGCGAGCAGGCGGCGGGCCTCGCCGGGATCCTGCGTGACGAGGCCCGCGATGGCGTTGAGGGTGTTCAGCAGGAAATGAGGCTCGAGCTGCGCGCGCAGCCGGGCGAGCTCGCCCGCCGTTCGCAGCCTGTCGGCTTCGAGCTTGAGCTTTTCGGCTTCGAGCGCGCGCCGCCGGGCGTCCTCCGTGGCGTAGGGGTACATGAACGCCAGCGCCCAGATGGCGCACATGAAGAGGCCGAAGGTGACGCCGAACCGGATGGCGATCGCGTACGTCACGGGGCGCCCGGGGGGCGGCGGGACGTGCAGCAACGTCCGCACGGCCCAGGTGCCCATGACGAGCACGATGCCGGCGATGGAGGCGACGGCGAGGCTGACGAGCAGGGTCTGCGCCGAGCCGAGGCGCCGGCGCGTGGCCCAGTGGAAGACCGCCGAGAGCGTGAGCAGGAGCGCGGGCACGCAAACGAGCAAAAACGGCAGGTTGGTGTTGTCTCGTTGTCGGTCGGAGGGCGTGAACGGGAAAAAGAGGATGGCCAGGACGACGGCCGTCGTCGCCACGAAGCGCTTCCAGCCGAAGAAATGCGCATCCAGGGGTGAGGCGCCCACGGAGGGCGCGCCTCTGGACAGCTCGGGCATAGGGACGCTCATACCCGAGCGTTTTACCGTACGACCGGTCGACGCGGACATCCCGATCGGACGAATGGCCATGATCGACGGACGAGCCGTGCCCTGACGGCGACCAGGCGCGAAGGACGAGCAAGACTCGCCTCAGCGCGCGTCCTCGGCCGCCTCCCTCGTCCACATCGACGCGAAACGGGGATCCCCGGGCGGCGTGCCGTCGTCCTCTTCGCCCTCTGGCCATTCCCACGGCGGAAACGGATCCTCGAATTGTTGCAAGCCCTCGGGGCCGAGCGCCATTTCCTCGTCCGAGAGCAGACAAGCCTCGAGCCGCGCCCGTAGCCCCTCGCGCTCCGCGGTCCCGATGATGACGATCTCTTGCCGCCGCCCCGAAACCTCGTCCTCGGGCCCATCGTCCGTCGATTCGGCCAACCATTTCCCCACGGCGCCGAACCGGTATGCGCCGCCCGCCTGGGACCATTCCACCACCCATTCGGGCCGCGTCGCGAGCCAGAAGAAGCCCTTCGATCGAATCACGCCCGGCCACTCCTCGTGGATGAGCGTGTAAAGACGCGCGGGATGGAAGGGGCGCCTGTCACGGAAGACAAAACTTCCGAGCCCGTACGCCTCCGTCTCCGGCACGTGCTCGCCGCGCATCTCGGCCATCCAGCCCGGCGCCTCTCGAGCCTTTTCCATATCGAAGAGCCCCGTGCCCATGATCGTATCGATCGGCACCTTGCCGAACGTCGCCGATACGATCCGCGCCCGCGGGTTCAGCCTGTGCACCGTGGCCTCGAGCAACCCGAGCTCCTCCGGCGAAACGAGGTCCACCTTGTTCAGGACGATGATGTCGCAGAACTCCACCTGATCGACGAGCAGATCAACGACGCTCCGATCGTCCTCCGCGGACGCCGCGACACCCCGCTCCGCGAGGTCCTCGGCGGCGGCGAAGTCCTTCGAGAAATTGTATGCGTCGACCACGGTCACCATCGTGTCGAGCCGCGCCACGTCCGAGAGCCGCGCGCCCGCGTCGTCCTCGAAGCCGAAGGTCTCGGCCACGGGAAGAGGCTCGCTGATCCCCGTCGACTCGATGAGCAAGTAATCGAAGCGCCCCTCGCGTGCGAGCTTTTGCACTTCGAGCAGGAGGTCCTCGCGCAGCGTGCAGCAGATGCAGCCGTTCGTCATCTCGACGAGCCGCTCCTCGGTGCGGCTCAGCGCGGCGCCGCCGCCCCGGACGAGCTCGGCGTCGATGTTCACCTCGCTCATGTCGTTCACGATCACCGCGACCCGCTTGCCCTCACGGTTTCCGAGCACGTGGTTGAGGAGCGTCGTCTTTCCGGCGCCGAGGAAGCCGGAGAGCACGGTGACGGGGAGCCTGCGATCGCTCATTTCGCGCCGCCCTTGGAGATCTTCGCCTCGGTGAAGAGGACGTGCTTGCGAGCGATCGGATCGTACTTCTTGATCTGGAGCTTCTCGGTCGTCGTCCGCTTGTTTTTCGTCGTGTAGTAGCAGTACCCGGTGCCCGCCGACGAGACGAGCCTGATCGTGTCGCGCATGGGCTTCCTGCTACCTCATCTCCAAGTCAGTTGCAACTTTGTTGCATCAGTCATGAGTCCACGTGCTCCTGGAGCATCGCGAGACCTACTCGCCGCGCTTCCTGAGCAACTGTAACTGGAATTCTAGTGCAGTTTGCCGTGCACCATCGGGACGATGGCACGGATTACGGTGCGAGCTGATATCGCGCGACCCCGATGGACGGTACACGCTTCTCGCCGAAACCAGCCTCGGCGATGGTGCCGGAAACCCAGACCGCGTCGGCCATCACGGCTGCGCCAGTGACACCGATGGCGCCCACGCCGCCGCCGAGCGCGCGCAAAGTTCCGTCTCGGTAGACGAGGACGCCCCGGCCTGAGTCGTCGTCGAGCTCGGCCGTGCCCGCGAGGATCAAGCCGCCATCGATGGCAAGGATCGCGTTGAACGAGAAGTACGTCTGCGGGGTCAAACCCGCCTCGGGCGTCGCGAGCTCGCGCCACGAGGTTCCGTCGAACGCGCCGAGCAGGTACGCGCCATTGCCCTCTTCGTAGGTGCTGACGTAGACGGTGGTCCCGTCGCGCTCGAACGCGAGCACCTGTCCGGGCAAACCGTCGCCGAGAGGTGACCAGGCCTCGCCGTCCCAGCGCGCAATCCGCGACGCCTCGACTGCGCCGACCTTGGCGAAATTGCCGGTGACGATGATGTCGTTCGCAGCAGCGACGCCGAGGTGGTGCACGGGGCCGTCGAAGCCCTGCTCGACAAGGGTCAGCTTGTCGCCGTCGAGGCGCGCGAGGTAGCCGCTCGTTCCTCCGCCCGCGATCCAGAGCACGCCGTCGGGCGCCCACGCGAGCCCCCAGACCGGATCGAGTCCCTCGACGGCGACCTGGACGAGCGTATTGCCTTCACGCAAAAGGACGCGCCCGAAAGGTCCTCCGTTTGGCGGGAAAACCACACAGCCGACCGCGACCTGTCCTTCGGCGCCGACGTCGAGCGCCGGACACCAGACATCCCCGTCCGAGGGTAAGGAATCGTCGAGGACGTCCCAGCCTTCGCCATTGAAATGGACGACGTGCGTCGTGACGGGCGCGCCGGCGACATGGGTGAACGAGCCGACGCCATAGACCTCGCACGTCTCGCCGCCGGCCGCGATGAGCTCGAGCGAGCCGCCGATCCCGATTCCGCTCTTGCCCTGGGCAACCCAGCCGCTGCCGTCGTGCACGGCGAGCGATTGCGAGAGCACGCCGTCGATGCCGGGGAACAAGCCGCCCGCGAACAGCCGCTGCCCGTCGTGAGCGAGCCTCTGCTGAGGCACGTCCCAGATCGCCGTCGGACCTTCGTCGCCGCAGATCATCGGCTGGTACCAGGGCGCGACGACACCCCGGGTGCCCTCGTCCAGCGATTGCCAGGCATTGCCGTTCCAGCGAACGACACCATGCGAGGGAATGGCGCCGGGTTCGCCCGGGGTGCCGCCCGCGGTCGTGAAGCAGCCGGTGGCATCGACGATCTCACCGTGCGCGACGAGGTCGGTCACGACGCCGCGCGTCTGGTGCTGCGCGAGCCCCCCGCCCAGCGTCTGCCATTCCGTGCCGCTCCACCGGGCCATGCCGCTCGCTTTCATGAAGTCACCGAAAACGCCACCGGCGTAGAGGGCTCCACTCGGCGTGCGCGCGAGCGCGTAGATGATCTGGGCGTCGGCGAAATCGAGCGGCGTCCACGCGGCGCCGTCGTACGACGCGATGTTCGCCACCGGGATCCCTCCGACCTCGGTGAACGTGCCGCCGACGAAGAGCGTATCGCCGTCGACGAGGAGTTCGTACGCGGAGCCTTGCAGCGCGCCGCCCGGCGCCGCGCTCCAGCTCGTTCCGTCCCACGTCGCGAGGCCCTCGATCGGGGTCGCGCCGTCGAGCTGGAACAGGCCCGCCGCCCAGAGGCGTCCGGCGAACCAGGCGAGGCTACGAACCTGGCCCTTGAACGCGCCGATCGATTGCAAGCCGGAGCCGTCGTCGAGCCAGATCTCGCCGTCGCGCTCGTCAAACGTGTCGTTCGTGGCGAGCGCGAGATCGCCGCTTTCTCCGATTGCGATCGCCGAGAATCCGTCGAGTGGGGCAGGGAGCTCCCAGGTGGTCCGCGCAGGCTCCCACGCCCCGTCGCGAAAACGCATCAGCGGCGGCACCGCCTTGCCCTCGTGCCACTGGAATCGACCTGCCGCGATCAGCGAGCCGTCCGGCTCGCGCGCGAAATCGTGGACGGCCGGCGCAAAGCCATCGTGACCGGTCAGCCCGGCAATGGTGAAGCGGCGATCCCAGTCGCCGGCGTCGAGATTCGCCGCGCGGACGACCCCTCCACAACGAGCCGGACCGGGGCCCGAGCCGCCGCCGCCGGCTCCGCCGCTGATTCCATCGTTCGGACCGTCGCTGCAGGCGGCCGCGGTGCACAGAAAAAAGAGGAAGGATGAGGCACGGATGAAGCTCATGCCTTCGAGCTTACGTGCTTCTCCGTTGCCTGCCAGCGCAGGAATGCATGAACCCGACATTAAAATTTGTAATTCGGACTCCCGCGCATCATTCGCCCGAACTTGCACATCCGTCCCTGGCGGCTATCATGGCTCCTTATCCTTGCATTCTTGGAATTCTGCCCACAAGCACCTGGGAAAGGGTTGGTTGTGACACGACATAGCTTTGTTCTTGGCGCGGCCCTCTTCGCGGCCGCGTTCGTCGGCGCGTGCAGCACCGACGATGTCCTCCCCGGCGACGGCAATGAAAGCACGGCGAGCGGGCCGGGCAGCGGAGGGATGCCGCTGTCTCTCGCCAACCAGGGGGCTGCGGGGGACTGGTGCCCCGGGAACACGACGCCTCAGCTCGCCGTGATCATCGGCACGGACAGCGACTGCAGCACCGCGCCCGGACCCGAGCCGCAGATCAATTTTGCGGCGTCCTCCGCGGGGACGAGCACGCTCGCGGCCGGTCAATCCTGGAGCTACGGCGAGAACAACCCCAACGCGAATTTGGCGGCCAACTGGTTCGCGGACGGCATCAGCGGCAACCATGAGCCCGCGAAGAGCGCCTCGCTCGAGGTTCTATCGGTCGAGGGCACCACAGCAAAGTTTCGGTACGCATTCGTCACCCAGGCGGGCCAGCCCTACGCGGGCGAGGCGACGGTGACAGTCTGTGCCGTCGACCCCCCCTGCATGTAAGCCCGGCGCACCGCGGCGCATCGCCCCCCGGTGGTTATTTTGACCGCATGCGCGTCGGCATCGACGTAGGCGGCACCCATACCGACGCCGTGCTCATGCACGAGCGCCACATGCTCGGCTGGGTCAAGCGGCCGACGAGCGCGGACGTCGCCTCGGGCGTCGAGGACGCGCTCGCCGCCCTCCTCGCCGAGACCGGCGTCGACCGAGGCGCCATCAGCGCCGTCATGCTCGGCACGACCCAGCTCACCAATGCGGTGATCGAACGCCGCGGCCTGGCCCGCACCGCCGCCGTGCGCCTTTGCCTGCCAGCAGGGCAATCCATCCTCCCTTTCGCAGACTGGCCCGACGACCTGCGGGACGTTGTCTCGGGCGGCGTGCACCTCCTCGCGGGCGGCCACGAATACGACGGCCGGGAGATCGCCCCGCTCGACGACCACGAGGTGGACGAGACGATCGCGCGCCTCGCCGCCGCGGACGTCGAGGCCGTCGCCCTTGCGGGCATCTTCTCCCCAGCCAACCCCGCGCACGAGGAGGCCGTCGCGGAGCGCGTGCGCGCGGCGTTGCCTCACGTAGCGGTCACTCTCTCCCACGAGATCGGCCAGGTTGGCCTGCTCGATCGCGAGAACGCCGCGCTGCTCAACGCCTGCCTCCTCCCGCTCGCGGCACGCGTCGTGGGCAGCCTCGAGCGCGCCGTCGCCGCGCATGGGCTCGCTGCGCGCGTCTACCTGACCCAGAACGACGGCACGCTCCTCCGCGCCGAGCTGGCGAGGCGCCACCCCGTGCGCACCTTCGCCTCGGGCCCGGTGAACTCCATGCGGGGCGCCGCCTTCTTGGCGAACATGGGCGACGCCGTGGTCATCGACGTGGGTGGCACCTCGACCGACGTCGGCATGCTGGTCCGCGGTTTCCCCCGCGAGGCGCCGGCCGGGGCGCGGCTCGGTGGCGTGCGCGTCAACTTCCGGATGCCGGACCTCGCGTCGCTCGCCCTCGGCGGCGGCAGCGTGGTGGAGGCGCGCGCCGGCGATCTGCGCATCGGCCCCCGCAGCGTCGGCCACGCGCTCGAAGCGTGCGCCCTCGCCTTCGGCGGCGACACCTTGACCCTCACCGACATCGGCCTCGCCGCCGGGCTCTTCAGCCCTGCCGCGTTCGCGCGCGGCGGGCCCCACCTCGCCGGCTCCACAGCCGAGCTTCGCCCCGAGCGCGTCGCCGGCCTTCCGCGCGACCTCCTCGCCGCGGTCACCGCCCGCGTGCGCGCCCTCCTCGAGCAGGCCGTGGACGCGTGCAAGACCAGCCCGGAGCCGGTGCCCGTCATCGTGGTGGGCGGCGCGGCTGGCCTCGTGCCCGACGCGCTCGCGGGCACGTCGTCGGTGCTGCGACCGGCAGCCGGCGGCGTGGCCAACGCCATCGGGGCCGCCATCGCGCAGGCCTCGGGCGAGGTCGACCGCATCTTTCCCCTGGAGCGTCGCAGCAGGGACGAGACCCTTTCGCGTGCCCGCGCCGAGGCGATCGAGCGCGCTCGCGTGGCCGGCGCACGCCCTGACTCCATCGAGATCGTCGAGGTGGACGAGGTGCCGCTCACCTACCTGCCTGGCAACGCCGTGCGGGTGCGGGTGAAGGCTGCCGGCGATCTGGCGGAGGTGGCCGGGTGACCGACGCGCTTCGTGGGCTCGACGAGGAGCGTCTCGAGGATCTCGTCCTCGGCGCGGGCGTGCTTGGCGCGGGCGGCGGCGGCAATCCCTACCATGGCCGCCTCACCCTTCTGCCCTACCTGCGCGCGGGCCGCTGCCCGCCCGTGGTCGCGCCCGAGGAGGTGCCGGACGACGCGCTGGTCGCCTCGGTCGGCGGCATGGGCGCGCCGACCATCGGGCTCGAGCGGCTGCCACGCGGTGACGAGGAGCTCGTCGCCCTGCGGGCCCTCGAGGCGCACCTCGGCCGCACCGTGGACTACCTGATCCCGGCCGAGATCGGCGGAAGCAATGCCGTCGCGCCGTTTGTCACGGCCGCCCAGGCGGGCCTGCCCGTGATCGACGCCGACGGCATGGGCCGAGCCTTCCCCGAGCTCCAGCATTGCACGTTCACCATCTACGGCGTGCCCTGCACGCCCGCAGCCATCGTGGACATCCGACACCACACCGCCCTCTTCACGCGCGTCGACGACCCCGTCTCACTCGAGCGCCTCGCGCGCGCGCTCACCGTGCAGATGGGTGGCGCTGCCGGGTTTGCCTTCCCGGTGATGCGTGGCGCCGACATGAAGCGGACGGCGGTGCGCGGCACCTTGAGCTTGGCGGCCGCTGTCGGGGCGGCCGTGCGCGAGGCGCGCCGGCGCCACGCCGACCCCATCGCCGCATTGCTCCACGTCACCGGCGGCCAGGCGCTCTTCCATGGGAAATTGCACGACGTGGAGCGCCGATTCGAGGGCGGCTTCGCGCGCGGGCGGCTCACCCTGGAGGGCCTCGAGGAGAGCCGGGACGAGCGCCTCGAGATCGAACTGCAGAACGAGTACCTGATTGCCCGGCGTGGCGGCGAGGTCGTCGCTTCGGTGCCCGACCTCCTCTGCCTCGTGGATCGGCTCACCGCGGAGCCTGTAACCACCGAGATCGCGCGTTATGGATTGCGCGTTTTGGTGCTTGGGATCCCTGCGCCCCGCCTGCTGCGCACGCCCGAGGCCCTGCGCTTCGTCGGCCCTCGGGCGTTCGGCTATGACGTGGACTACCGGCCCCTGCCGGGCGTCTACGGCGCCGACCGCTGACGCGCGCCTCTCGTTATGGGTGTTTGTCGACGCCGAGCGCGGCGATGACGGGCAGCAGCATTCCGCCCCTCGGCAATCTGGGAACGTCGGTGCTACGCTCGGCGCCCGTGCGATCCCTCTTTGTCACAGTCCTCCTCGCTGCCATCGGCTGTAACTCGCCGGATCTTTCGCCGAAGGCTCCCGTGGCGAAGCAACCCGCGCCGGTCGCGGTGCAACCTGCCGCGGCGCAACCTGCTGCGGCGCAACCGGCCGCGGCGCAACCGGCCGCGGCGCAAAGGCTCTCCGCAGATACGCCGAGCAAGACGGCCGCCGGCCATACGTTCATCGCGCCGGCGGGCTGGTCGCTGCGCGAAAATGGCAATGCGAGGATCCTCGAAGCCCCCGAGGGCGGCTCGTGGATTGCGCTGGTCGACGTCCAGGCGAAGGACGCCGAGGCCGCGCTCGCCGAGGCGTGGACCGCGTATCGGCCGGATGCGAAATGGCCGCTCAGGTCGACCTGGCCCACGCCGAACAAAGATGGCTGGCAGGAACAGCGCACGTACACGTACCAGACCTCGCCGAACGAGCTTCGTACGGTCACCGCGCGGACGATGCGGCACGGCGATCAGTGGACCGTGCGGATCTCCGACATGGCGAATTCGGTCGCCGGGAAACGCGAGGCGCAGATCGCGCTGGTGCTCGACCAGCTCTTGCCGAAAGGCTACGTGCGCGAAACCTTCGCGGGGCGCAAAGCGCATAAGCTCGACGCCGCGCGGGTCGCCGAGCTCGAGGCGTTCATCACCCGTGCCCAGCAGACGCTCTCCGTCCCCGGCATTTCGATCGGCGTGGTGCAAGACGGCCAGGTCGTGTTCGCCGGCGGGTTCGGCGTCCGCGAGCTCGGGAAGCAGGCCTTGGTTGACGCGGACACGACGTACCTCATCGCGTCGAACACCAAGTCGCTCACCACGCTGATGCTCGGGAAGCTGGTCGACGAGGGCAAACTGAGCTGGGACACCCCGGTCACCACGCTCTTGCCGGCGTTCAAGCTCGGTGACCCCGACACGACGAGCAAGGTCCAGGTCAAGCACCTCTTGTGCGCGTGCACCGGGCTGCCGCGCCACGATCTCGAGTGGTTGCTCGGGCCCGCGGGCGCGACGCCGGCGCTCGCGCTCACGATCCTCGGCAGGATGCAGCCGACGAGCAAGTTCGGCGAGATGTACCAGTATTCGAACCCCATTGCCGCGGCGGCGGGGCTGGTCGGTGGCCACGTGGCCTTTCCCGAGCTCGAGCTCGGCGCCGCCTACGACAAGGTGATGGCGACGCGCGTATTCGGGCCGCTCGGCATGACGCGGACGACGTTCGACTTCGCGCGCGCGATGCGCGACAACTACGCGCGGCCGTACGCGTTCGACGTCGACGGCAAGATCGCGCCGGTCCCAATGGCGCAGAATTACCCGATCCGCGCGGTGCGCCCTGCCGGCGGGGCGTGGAGCACCGTCCGGGACCTCCTCAAATACGTGCAAATGGAGCTCGCCAAGGGCGTGCTGCCCGGCGGCAAGCGTTACGTCTCCGAGGCGATCCTGGCTGCGCGGCAGGCTCCGCAGGTCAAGACCGGTAAGGACTCGTGGTACGGAATGGGGCTCGACGTCGATACCTCGTCGGGAACGCCGATGGTGTTCCATGGCGGCCGGATGCGCGGCTACCGGAGCAACATGGTATGGCTGCCGGAGCACGGGGTCGGGGCGGTGATTCTCACGAACGCGGATTCTGGCAATGTGCTGATGGATGCATTCCCGCGCAAGCTGCTCGAGGTATTGTTCGATGGCAGGCCCGAGGCAGACGACACGGTCGTGGTCTCCGCGAAAGCGTCGCAGGAATGGATCGCGGCCTCGCGCAAGCTCCTGAGCATCCCGCCGGATCAGGGCGAGGTCGAAAAGCTCGCGTCGCGTTATCGCAACGATGTGCTCGGCGAGATCCGCGTGACGAAGACCGGCGACGGCGCGACGTTCGATTTCGGCGCGTGGAAAGCGCCGATTGCGTCGCGCAGGAACCCCGACGGGACGATCACGTTCGTCGTGACGGCGCCGAGCTGGTCGCCCGAGCTCGTCGCCTCCGCGCAGGCGGGGCGTAGAACTTTGAAGATTCGCGACGCGCAGCACGAGTACGTGTTCACGGAGAGCGACTGACGCGACCACAAGAACATCACCATCAAGCGGTCGAATACTAACAAGGAGCAACGCCAGTTGGACCGGTGGCGGAAAGCGCGTGCGGTAGCGGCGGACTACGGGCGCGACGAGGGCTGGTTTGCAGAATGGCGAGGAACCCGCGTCGCCGAGCTGACCGACGCCCGCTTGGAGGACATGTTCTGGGTGTCCTATCGATTCACGCTCCTCACGGATCAGCCCGAAATTGTCCAGGCGATCGAGTCGAACGGCCCGTGGCACGCTTGCGAGGTGAAGTTCCGGACACGCGTGACGGACCTGCCCGCTCCGTACGCATTCGCGAGCCATGCGCCAAAAAACGGCCGGTTGACGGTGCGCGCGCTCTACGTGGACGTCGACCTCACGCTGATGGAGCGGGTCTTTGTCTTGCTTCTTCGCATGGGGATATTGTAACAGTCCAGTCGCATTTCATTGCTACCATTGGAATAAACAAGAGCGACCGTCGCTTCATGGCGCGCTTGTGCGGTGGAACTCATCCGTGCTAATGTGAGTTCGGGGGAGCAAGCAGGAAACGATGCTACTTTCTCCCCCCACGAGCGCCGCAGATACGGTCGCTCCCCCTCATGGCGCACCGCCCCAGGGGCGTGTGCATGGTGCGAATTCGAACCTGTCGGAGCGCTCGTTCGACGCCGCGGCCTATCGGCGCAAGCTCGATGCGTTCAACCATTCATACAATTATCGGATGGACCTCGATGCGTTGTTCCGTGTCGTGCGCGAGACGAGCTTCACGGCCATGCTGGACGTCGGGTGCGGGACCGGCTTCATGGTGCGCGAGACGAGGAAGCGCCACCCTGCGTGCCGCGTCGAGGGCATCGACCGTTTCGACTTCGACGGTGAGGGGTGCTCGGTAGCCGACGTCTGTAGCGTCGATTTTTCCTGGCAACGGCGCTACGATCTCCTGACGATGGTTCACGCGGTCAACCACCTCGTCGATCCCAAGCGGGCCATCGAAAACCTGAATGCGCGCCTGGAACCCGGCGGGCACCTCCTGATCGCGAACCCGAACCCTGCTTTCGTGAAAATCATCCGTACGCTCAACGCTCACGGTTATCTGGAGACGCGCGGCGGCGACGATACCGTGATCGCTTACCTGGGGGCTGCGGAAATCGATCGCATCGTCAACCGGTACGGTCTTCATCGCGTGCTACATCGCGAATATGGAGAAGCCATCCGGTGCACGGTGCACGGTGTCGACCTGGTCATTCGGGAGCGTGAGCTGCTCTTGTACCGGAAACGCGGATGAAAGGGGACCTGCAATGCGTCCGTTGCGAGTTGGTATCGTTGGATGCGGGCGAAACGGTCTCGCGCATGCCGAGTGCTACCGCCGTGAGGGACGAACCGTGCTCGCGGCGGTCTGCGACACGAACGAGGCCCGCCGCGAGGAAGCGATCGCCCGGCTGGGGCATGAGCCCGCGGGTTATGCGCGGATCGAGGACATGCTCGCACGGGAGTCTCTCGACATCGTTTCCGTAAACACCGATGATGCGCGTCACGCAGCCCCGTTTCTCGCTGCCCTCTCGGCAGGCTGCCATGTGTTCGTGGAAAAGCCGCTGGCAGACCGTCTCGAAGATTTGGACGCCATGGTCGATGCCGCGTTGGCGCGACCTGCGCAAAGGACGCTCGTGGGGCAAATCCTCCGGTTCCACCCCTTCTTCCGCGAGGTCCACAGGCTCTGCTCCGATGGGACGCTGGGGCGGACCTTCTACCTGGAAGCGGACTACATCCACTACCTCGCCCAGGACACCTCCCACGAGCAATTCAACGCTGCATTGGGCACGAACTGGCATCGCGAGCACGAGCAACCTGCCATCGGAGGGGGGGTCCACGCGTTCGATCTGTGCCGCTGGCTCAGCCGCAGCAATGCCGTCGAGGTCATGAGCTACGAGAACAAGCTGGCGGTGCCGCAGATGCGCAATGCGGATTGCCAGGTGTTCCTCGCGCGGATGGCGGATGGATCCCTGTGCAAGGTGGCAAGCGCATATGGGCCGATCGGTCCTCGACCTCCCGTGAGCCATCTCAGCGTCTATGGCACGCGCGGAACGATCCGGAGCACGGACATGTGGCTGGGCCGAGGAGCCGATGCGGCACATACATCTCTCAAGGACCTGACCAGGACAGGGTACTCGTATGACCTCGAAGTCGAGCACTTCGTGACGTCCATTCTGGAGGGCGTTGCGACCGTCTGTGAGGCCGTGGATGGGGCCAATAGCGCCGCGGCCTGCATCATCGCCGTGCAATCCGCGAACACGGGCCGCGCGATGGCGGTGCCACAGTACACACGATAGTCCGTCCGTGGCGCCGTCCCAGGGTCGCCCCTCTCCCCTACGTTGCGCTTGACAATCGGAGCGGAGCCTGCGTTTCTGTCCTTTGGCTAGGCTCGGGCCCCAAAGGCCTTCGAGGCACTCATGCGCAGGCGACAAGCTCTTCAGATCGCAGCAGCCGCAGCGTCGCTCCCGTGGACGGGGTGCGGTGGCAGTTCTCCGAATCCCGCGACGGGGCAAACGACCTCCCCGACAGCGGCTTCTGGCAAGAGCACCGCGCCAGCCTCAGAGCCGACCGCGCAGCCGAGCGCGACCACGGCGCCCGTCGAAGCGCCCCCGGAGCCCGCCACGAATACAACGCCGGAGCCCGCGGCGAAGCCGCCCGAGCCATCGTATGCGAGGGTGCTCTGCAGGGTGGGGAAGAACCACGGTCACGTCTTCGTGGTGACGCTGGCCGACGTCCTGGCCGGCGCGGAAAAAACCTATCAAATCGCCGGGACGGCGAAGCATCCGCACGAGGTGACGCTCACGGCGGACGATATGAAGACCCTTTTGCGGGGGGAGCTTCTGCGCGCCAAGAGCACCCAGGGCCTCACGCATACGCACCGCGTGCACGTGCGGTGCGCGCCCGCGGAGGATCCGCCGGAATGGGTGACCGCCTGCGCGGCCGAGTTCAGCGGGAAAGACGAGCACGAGGTCGTGATCACCGCCGCCGACATGGCCGCGGGCTCGGACAAGACCTACGACGTTCAAGGTCTCGCCGGGCACGCGCATACGCTGACCCTGACCGCAGCGGATTTTCAGAAGCTGAAGAAAGAAGGGGCGATCTCGATTCAGACCTCCAGGCTGGAGGAGGATGCCCACATGCACGTGGTGATCATCCGGTATCCGCCTCGGAAACGGGCGTAGAAGGCCGCGAATACGCCTGCGAAAGCGCGTTGAGATCGCGGTTTTCCAGTATGCGCCCGTCCGCGCCGTGCCTGGCCACCTGGAGCATTGCCCGCCCCACGTCTTCGGTGGTGATCACGTACTTCGGGGCCATGAGGCGCAACACGGGGAAAAACGGCCCCATGATGACGTAACCGACGCGATAGAGCCTCGTCTTGGAGACGATGCCGTGACGCGGCTGGATGTACCCCGGTCGGAACATGTAGCTCGCCTTGAAGGGCAATCGCAGCAGCGCATTCTCGGTCTTGCCCTTCACCCTGGCCCACATCCAAGGACCACGCTCGGTGCTGTCGGTGCCCGCGCCGGAGACATAGATGAACGTCAACCCGGGGTTTTTCCGGACGAGCGTCTCCGCCGCCGCCATGGTGAAATCGTACGTGATGTGGTGATAGTCGGCCTCCTTCATGCCCGACGCGGAGACCCCCAGGCAGAAGAAGCACGCGTCATATCCGGCGAGCTGGCTCTCGATGGCGGAGAAATCCGTGAAATCGTCATGGATGATCTCGCGCAGCTTTTCGTACCGCTGCCCCGTCGCACTGCGCACCACCGCGAGAACGCTCTCCACCCCGGGATCGAGCAGACACTCACGCAGCGCACCCAGCCCGACCATCCCCGTCGCACCGAAGAGAAGGACTTTCATATCTGTTGCCCTCGAACTATCGTGTCTTGTCGCGCGGCTTGCGCGGTCGGCTCGCCGGTGTTTTCTTGCCGGCCTCCTGCAACGGCATGCACATCACGCGCACCGCGATGTGCATGCTTTCGATGAATGCCTCGCGCGTCGCGGAGCCGTGCTTCAGGCCGCGCGCCGTGGCATACAGCGTCTCCGCGAGTTTTTGCCCGGTGATCCCCGCGGGCTTGTAGACGGCCAGAAGCCCGGCGGCGCGCAAGGCCTTGGCCACGGCCTCGACGAATTGCGCTTCATGCTCGCCGACCATGGGCCCGACGAGCTCCTTCGCGGCCGCTGCGAGGTCCGTGGCGTCGGGCCCGAGCGCGCCGACGAACCGGCCGACCCACACGTCGAACGCCGCGACCAGCCTCTTTTCCAGAGGCATCTCCGCGTCCGTGAGGACCGCCGTCGCGCCGGCGAGCGCGGTGACGAGGAGGTATTCCACCGACGCGCGAAACAGATCTTCCTTGGTGGCGAAATGCAGGTAGAGCCCCTGACGCGAGATAGCCGCGGCGCGCGCCACCTCGTCCATCGACGCCTTGCGGAAGCCGAATCGCGTGAACACCGTGAGCGCCGCATCCATCAGCTTGCGGCGGCGCGGGTCCTCCACGTACCTGTCGCTGGGGCTCGTCTCGTTCACGGTCTGGCAAAGTTGACAACTGTTGATAACTTTGTCAACCGGACTTGACAGTAACGACTTGAACTGTAAACATCGTCGCGTGCGATCGCCCGATCCCCCGCCGGACCCCGCGGCGAGCCGCTCGCTCCGCAACATGAGGATCGCCGCCGTGGCCGCGGTGGCCGTCGGGCTGGTCGTGGCGCAGCGCCTGGGCCTGTTCGAGGTCTTCAGCGAGCCTGCGCGTATCAAGCAGGCGCTCGTGGAGCTCGGGCCATGGGGGTATGCCGCGTTCGTGGCTGCGTACGCCGCGCTCCAGCCGTTCGGCGTGCCGGGCACGATCTTCATCCTCGCGGCGCCGCTCATCTGGCCGTGGCCGGTGGCATTCGCGCTCTCCATGGCCGGCACCATGGCGGCGAGCGTGGTGGGCTTTTCGTTCGCGCGCTTCGTCGCGCGCGATTGGGTCTCGAAGCTCGTACCCGCGCGCTTCCGCGCCTACGAAGAGGCCCTCGAGAAGCGGGCGTTCTTCACCGTGTTCATGCTCCGCTTCATCTTCTGGATGCCGCCCATGCTCCACGTATTCTTCGGCATCTCCCAGGTGCGCTTCCAGACGCATTTCTGGGGCTCGCTGGCCGGGTACTTCCTGCCCCTCCTCGGGACCGCCTATTTCGGCGAGAAGGTCTTCGACGCGATGCGCGAAGCGCCTGCCTGGGTGTGGATCGGCCTGGGCGCCGTGTTCATCACCGTCGTCGTCCTTTTCTGGCGCTTCACCCGTCGCTCCCTCCAAAAGGTCATTCCCTCCTGAGGTTGCGGCCGCTCGGGCGGAGCATCGTAGCCGCGGCGCCGGGCGTATCCGGATGGCTTGGTGCGACTTGTGCTTACAAACACGCGGAGCCCTCAGCCTCACCCAGCGCCGCCGCCGACCGCTCGCTCGTCGCAGCAGATTTCATGGAGATGCAGAGTCCCTCCCCGTACACGATCACGGAGACCCTTTTCGAGGGTCGGGGGACCCTCGTGCTCCGTGCCATCCGAGAAAGTGATGGCCGCCGGGTGATCCTCAAGGCGCTCGATCCAAAGCGCAGCCGCCCGCAGGACATCGAACGATTGAAACACGAGCAAGCGCTGGGCGAAGCGCTCGACCTCCCGACCGTCATCAGGCCGCTCGCCCTCGACACGTATCACGGGCAGCCGGCGCTCGTTCTCGAGGATACGGCGGGCACGCCCCTCGACCGCTTGCTCGGGGCGCCGATGGAGACAACGCGATTTCTGCGGCTCGCGATTCGCATCACGACCGCGGTCGCGGACATTCACCGGCATGGCGTCGTCCACAAGGACATCAAGCCCCAGAACATCATCGTCCATCCCGCGACGGGCGAGGCGAAGCTCACCGATTTCGGGATCGCGTCCCGACTTCCCCGCGAGCACACGTCGCCTCAGAGCCCGGAGCAAATCGAGGGCTCGCTGCCGTACATGTCGCCGGAGCAGACGGGGCGAATGAACCGGGCCGTCGACTCCCGCACCGACCTCTATTCGCTCGGCGTCACGTTCTACGAAATGCTCACGGGCAGGGTCCCGTTCGAGGCGCGAGATCCGCTCGAATGGATTCATTTCCACCTGGCGCGTGTCGCCCCATCCCCCTCCGAGATCGTCCCCGAGGTGCCCGAGGCCATTGCGCGCATCGTCATGCATCTCCTGGCCAAGATGGCCTGCGACCGCTACCAGACCGCGCGGGGCGTGCTCCACGACCTGGAGACGTGCCTCGCGCAATGGAGCGAGAGCGGGCGTATCGAGCCGTTCCCCCCGGGCGCGCTCGACGTGCCAGACCGCCTCCAGATATCGCAGAAGCTTCACGGGAGGGAGGCGGAGATCGCCCTCCTCTGCGACGCGTTCGAGCGTGTCGTGACCACGGGAATGCCGGAGCTCGTGCTCGTTGCCGGGGAGCCGGGAGTCGGGAAATCCGCGCTCGTCCACAAGCTCCACGAGCCTGTCGTCCGGGAACGGGCCTTCTTCGTTTCGGGCAAGTTCGATCTGATCAACAGCGATATCCCGTATTCGACGATCGTCCAGGCGTTCCAGGAGCTCGTGCTCGAGATCCTGGCCGAGAGCGAGGAGCGGATCGCGGCATGGAAGCAGCGGCTCGCGGCGGCCCTCGGGATCAATGGGAAGCTCATCGTCGACGTGATCCCGCCGATCGAGCACGTCCTCGGCGCGCAACCCTCGGTCCCTGCGCTGCCGCCGGGCGAGGCGCGGAATCGATTCCACATCGTGTTCCGGCAATTCATCGGGGTCTTCGCGCAGAGGGAGCACCCGCTCGTGCTCTTCGTCGACGACATGCAATGGGCCGATTCGGCCAGCCTCGCGCTCCTCCAGGACCTTCTGACCGATCCCGAGATGCACAGCCTCCTCGTCGTCGGCGCATACCGCCATAGCGAGGTGCCTCCCACCCATCCCATGATGCTGGCGATGAACGAGGTGCGGAAATCGGCCGTGCGTGTCTCCGACATCGTGCTCGGCCCGCTTCAAAAACGTCAGCTCGCGGCGTTCCTCAGCGACACCCTCCGCTGCTCCGTGGAGGAGGCCGAGCCGCTATCGGAGCTCGTGCACGAGAAGACGGCCGGCAATCCATTCTTCGTCATCCAGTTCCTGTCCGCGCTGTACGAGGAGCGCCTCATCGAATTCGACGAGCGCGCGGTGGCCTTTCGGTGGGATGTGGCCAGGATCCGCGAGAAAAGCTTCACCGACAACGTGGTCGACCTGATGGTCGACAAGCTGAAGCGGCTCCCAGCGCAGACCCAGGACGTGCTGACCCACGTCTCGTGCCTCGGCAACCGCGCGGAGGCCGCCACGCTCGCGATGATTCGCGGCGATTCCGAGGACGAGGTGCACGTGGCGCTCTGGGAGGCCGTCCGCGTGGGGCTCATCCTCCGCCTGGGCGATTCCTACCGTTTCGTCCACGACCGCATTCAGGAAGCGGCCTATTCGCTCGTCTCGGCGGAGCTCCGCGCGGAGGTGCATCTGCGGATCGGCCGGCTCTTTCTGGCCAACTTGCCCGAGGAGACCATCGAGGAGCAGATCTTCGATGTCGTGAGCCAGCTGAACCGCGGGGCGGAGCTCATCACCGATGCGCGCGAGAAGGAATCACTCCGAAGGCTCAATTTTCTGGCGGGAACGAAGGCCAAGGCCACGGTCGCCCATGCGTCGGCGCGCAACTACCTGGCCCATGCGACGGCGCTCCTGCCCAAGGACGCCTGGAGCGCGCTCTACGACGAGACGCTCGCGCTCTATCTGGAGCGGTCCGAATGCGAGTACCTCGTCGGCAACTTCGAAACGGCGGACGCGCTCTTCCATCTGATTCTCGTGCATGCTCGCTCCCATCTCGACCGCGCCGCGGCGATTGGCCTGCGAATGCGATTGTACCAGGTTTCCGGGAGATACGGCGATGGGTTGACCGTCGCGCTCGAAGCGCTGCGCCTCTTCGAGGTGACGCTCCCCGATTCGGACGAGTCGCTGAAAGCCGCGACGGAGGCGGAGGTCGAGGTGATCCGGACGCACCTGCGTGGTCGTCGCGTCGCCGACATCCTCGACGCGCCCGTGGCCACCGATCCCGACGCGCGGACGACCATCGGCCTGCTCGTCGAGGCGGCGCCCTGCGCGTACATCGCGCGGCCGAAGCTCTTTCCCCTGCTCGCCCTCAAGGCGGTGAGCTTGTCCCTGCAGTACGGCAACACCCAGCCGTCCTGCTTCGCGTACAGCATCTATGGCATGATGCTGGTGTCGGCCTTTGGCGATATCCCTCTCGGCTACGCATTCTCCGAGATGTCGCTGCGGCTGAACGAGAAGTTTCACGACCCCCGATTGAAGGGGACGCTCCTCCACCTCCACGGCAACCACATCAATTTTTGGCGGAGACCCTTCGTCACCGGCATCCCCATCCTCGAGCGGGCCTTTCAGGCGTGCCTGGAGGTGGGCGATCTCGTTTATGCCGGCTTCCTCGCCTTCGAGACCGTCTGGCAGTCCGTCGAGAAGGGCGATCCGCTCGACGAGGTGCTCCAGGTATCGAGAAAATATGCCGCGTTCGCCAGGCAGAGCCATAACGTTCCGGTCTGCGAGACCATCCGGCTCGAGCGGCAATTCGTGGCTTGCCTGAAGGGCGCGACGCAGGGGCCGACGAGCTTCGACGATGCTGCGTTCCACGAGGACGCGTGCCTCGCGGCGATCACCCGGGCGACGTTCGGCTGCGGCATCGTCTTCCACGACATCATGAAGCAGATCACGGCGTTCCTTTACGGGCGTCACGCCGAAGCGCTCTCGTTCGCAGCCCGCGCGGCGACGAACCTCGGCGCCGCGAGGGCCATGCCGATCGAGGCCACCCACCATTTCTTCCACGCGCTCACGATGGTGCAGCTCCTCCCGGATGCTCCCGCCGGCGAGCAGGGCGAGCTCGCTCGGCGCATCGCGGACGTGCAGCAGAAGCTCGCGCTCTGGGCGGAGAACTGCCCCGAGAATTATTTCAATCGATACGCTCTTGTCTCGGCCGAGGTCGCTCGCGTCGAGGGACGCGACCTCGACGCCATGCGCCTCTACGAGCAGGCCATCCGGTCCGCGCGTGAGAATGGCTTCGTCCATAACGAAGGGCTCGCCTACGAGCTCTCGTCGAGGTTTTACCGGGCGCGGGGCTTCGAGCAGGTGGCCGAAACGTATCTCCGCGACGCCCGCGCCTGCTACGTGCGCTGGGGCGCCGATGGCAAGGTGAGGCAGATCGACGAGCAACATCCGCGTCTCGAGGAGCACAGGCCGCTCACGCCGACCGCCACCTTCGCGCTACGCACCGAGCAGCTCGATCTGCTTTCCGTCGTCAAGGCCTCCCAGACCATTTCGAGCGAAATCCTCCTCGACGAGCTGGCCAGCACCCTCCTCCGGGTCGTCCTCGAAGAGGGCGGCGCCACGAAGAGTTACCTGCTTCTCCTGCGAAATGGCGACCTCTCGATGGAAGCCGAGGCACGCCTCGAAGCGAAAGGGGTGGTGACGCGCCTCCTCCCGTCGCTTTCGATTTCGTCGTCCCCCCTCGTCCCGGCCATGATCGTGAGATATGCGCAGCGGACGCAAGAGCGGGTGCTCCTCGACGACGCGAGGGCGAGCAAGTTCGCCGCGGACCCGTACGTCACCCGTGAGCGGCCCAAGTCGGTCCTGTGCATGCCCATTTTGCGGCAGGCCAACGTGGTCGGGCTGCTCTATCTCGAGAACAACCTGCTCATCGGCGCGTTCACGCCTGATCGGCTCGTCGCGCTCTCGCTCCTCGCGGTCCAGGCAGCCATTTCCCTGCAAAATGCGCGGCTCCTGTCCGACGCGCAGGGGGCGCGGGCCGCGGCCGAGGAGGCGGAGCGGCGCTCGGCGTTCCTGGCCGAGGCCGGGGAGCTGCTTGCGGGATCGCTCGATTACGAAGATACACTCGCGCGCCTCGGGGAGCTGTGCGTGCGATCCATGGCCGACTGGTGCGTGATCGATACCGTGGAGGGTCAGGAGATCCGGCGCATCGCCGGGGTGCACAAGGACCCCGCGAACGCGCCGCTGCTCGAGGAGCTCCAGCGGCAATATCCGCCCCACGAGGGGTCGGCCCATCCGGCAGCCAAGGCCCTTGCCACGGGGGAGCCGGTCCTGATCTCCGAGCTCTCGGACGCTCGCCTCCAAGACAACACCGAGGACGAAGCGCATGCGAGAATCATCCGCGCGCTCGGAATCCGATCGATGCTCGCCGTGCCTCTCCTTTCGCGCGGACAAACGCTGGGGGTGCTCTCGCTCGTCTCCGGTGCGTCGGGCCGCACCTATGGGAGCGCCGACCTCGAGCTGGCGAAGGAAGTCGCGCGCCGGGCCGCGACCGCCATCGACAATGCGCGGCTCTATCGGGCGACCCAGGAGGCCATTCACGCACGCGACGAGTTCCTGTCCATGGCGTCGCACGAGCTCAACACGCCGCTCACGTCGCTGATGCTCTCGCTACAATCGATGGGCCGCGCCAGCCAGTCGGGCTCCTCCAGCGATCCGCAGAGCATGACCAAGCTGGCCGAGCGCGCCTTGCGGCAAGGCGCGCGCCTGCGCCGGCTCAATGATGATCTGTTGAGCGTCGCGCGGGTCCACACGGGTCAGCTCCCGCTCGAGCTCGCCATCGTCGACCTCAGGGCCCTCGTCCGCGACGTGGTCGAGCAGTTCAAACTTCAGCTCTCACAGGCCCGGTGCTCGACCTCGATCCGGGACCACGTTCCGGTCGTGGGAAACTGGGATCCTGCCCGGATCGAGCAGATCGTCGTCAATCTGCTCTCGAACGCCGCCAAATTCGGGGCCGGCAAACCCATCGAGATCTTCATCGACCAGGAGGACGGGATCGCGCGGCTCGCGATCAAGGATCACGGAATCGGTATCGCCCCGGAGCAGCAGGGCCGCATCTTCGAGCGCTTCGTGCGCGCCGTGCCCAGCAAGTCTTATGGCGGGCTCGGGCTTGGTCTTTACCTCAGCCGCAAGCTCGCCGAGGCGCACGGCGGCTCGATCCGTGTCCAGAGTGCGCCTTCCGCCGGAGCGACGTTCATCGTCGAGTTACCTGTTGCCGGGCCCCCCATCGCCACCGGGCGAGGCGAGGGGTAGGACGAGCGGGAAGTGAAGGCATGCCCGTTGCATTGGGTGTGCTCCACCGATGAGGGACATCATCATGCTTGCAAAGACGAACCTTATTCTTGTCTGCGCCTTTGCCACGGCCGGCGCGCTCTTGCTCGGCTGCGGCTCCGACAACACCCCTCGAATCGACGGGACCGGCGGCAACGGCGGAGGCGGCTCTGGCGGAGCGGGTGGCGCCGGTGGCGCGGGTGGCACAGGTGGCACAGGGGGAACGGGCGGCTCCACGCCCGGCTGGGCGCTACCTGCGTGCGAATCGGTGAGCGGGACGTCCGCCGTGACCTTTACGTTCGACGAAGGAGCGACCCTCGCAGAGACGCCGGGGCAGCTCCAGGGAATCGGATACACCTACGGGCTCGCGGCGCTCGATGTACCGAACACGCTGCTCGCCGAGCACAAGGGGAAGGTGTTGCGCTCCGAGGACGCCGGCTGCACCTGGAGCGAGGTGGGAACACTTTCCGGGAGCAATTTCAGGCTCACGGCCGCGGCGGGAGGGCTCGCGTACGCATGGGCCGAGAATGGCGACGGGTTCTATCGAATCGATGAAAGTGGTCCCCACGGCTTTTCGACGCCCGCACCGAACATCGTCGGCCTGGGCGTCGACCCCGGCGACGGCAAGCACCTGCGCCTGGGCGACGCGAGTGGCAGCCTGCACGAATCGCACGACGGCGGCGAGACGTGGTCGAAGCTGGGCACGCCTCCTGCCTCGGGAAGCATCCTCGGGTATCGCTTCGCCTTCGACCCCAAGAACATCGACCACGTGCTCTGGGGCCAGTCCGTGGACGGCGGCTCCGTCTCGTTCGACGGCGGCGCGACGTGGTCCAAGAGCGAGGGCCTCGGCGCGAATGGCGCAAACGTGTTTTCCCTCGCCGTGTCGCCCGTGGACGGGGACGTCGTCTGGGCCGAGGGGCTGGAGATGGGCCCGGATATCCGCCACATCTATCGATCGAACGACGGTGGCAAGAGCTTCGACGTGGTCGTCACCGAGTCGGCAGACGTCAACCTCATCAATGGCAACCTGCTCGCGCCGCACGCGGCCGACGTGAACGTGCTCTACTTCGTGTTCGGCATGGAGTACCAGGACTACGGGACAGACCTTTTCCGTTACGACCACGCCACCGGCAAGGTCACGAAGACGCACAATGCGAACGACGATGTATCGGCCATCGTCGCCTCTCCCGCGGACCCGAAGCTGCTTTATCTGGGGCTGACGGTCGAGAACGGCGGCGGCCCCTGAATCAAGTGCTCGTGTCGGTCGGATGCTCCGCCTGGAAAATCCCGCCGCAGTCGCACTGTCGTCGCGTTCGACGCATCGCTGCTGGGAATTGATGAACCGCTGCAAGCTGTGATACTGGCTCGAAGGCATCCGATCGGAGGTATGCCATGCGAGCTCCGCCTCCAGCGCAGAATGCTCGGCGCTGGACCATCCACGAGATCATCGACGCCGCCGTCCTCGTCGCCTTGACGGCCGCTGGATTTCTTCATCCCGAGAGCCCGGGGACCTGGTTTTCGAGCCTCGCCTTTTCCGTGGCCGCCCTCGTGGTGCCCGTGCTGTCGGGCGCGGCGATCGTGACATGGCTCTCGCGCCGCCTCGGGGCGCGGATTCAGGGGCCACGCATCAAGCCGGCGCCCATGGCGCGGGAAGCCTTCGAGACGGCGCGCGCCATGTACGTCGCCGCCTGCCTCATGGCCTGGCCCCTCACGGCGTGGCGATTGGGGCATCCGACAGGGCTCGTCTGGGACCTCGACGCGCACGGCGTGAGCGTGACCCGGGTCCTCGTGCAGACCTTCCTCGGCGTCGTCGTGATCGACGCGTGGCTCTACTGGAAGCACCGGCTCTTGCACACGCGGCTCTTGTTCGGATTCCACAAATCCCACCACGTCTTCCGTGATCCCACCGCCTTCGCCGGGTTCGCGGTGGCCCCGGTCGAGGCGCTGCTCACGTTCTGGCCGATTCTTTTCCTGTGCATCCCCGAGGCGCTGCACTGGGCGCCGCTCTATTTCGGGCTGGTCGTGGGATTCGTGAACCTCAACTTCTATCTCCACTGCGGCGTGACCCTGTCGTGGGTCGAGAGGACGTTGCCGCGGATCTTCCTCAACACCTCGGCCTTCCACAACGTGCACCACGCCCGGGCGAACACGCATTTCGGCGAGGCGCTCTACCTGTGGGACGTCCTTTGCGGCACCCGTATCACGGGACAAACCTCCGAGGAAGCGACCGCGGAATCCGCGCCAGGCTGACGACTCATCCCGCAGGTCGAAACGGGAACTCCAGCGTGAACGTCGCCCCATGGCCCGGGCCCTCGCTCTCCGCGGCGAGGGTCCCGCCCATGGCGCGGGCCACGAGCGCCGAGGAATGCAGCCCGAAGCCGTGGCCGCCTTTCCGCGTCGTGAATCCGTGCTGGAAGATCTTCGTGAGCAGCGCGGAATCAATCCCCACGCCATTGTCGATGATCTGAATGCGCACCCGGTCCTCCGCCGGTCGCGCGAGCCGTACCGCGAGGCGCTTGCCCTCTCCCTCCCGCTCGTCGAGCGCCCATTTCGCATTGGCGAGGAGGTTCAGGACGATCTGCAGCACCTTGTGCTTGTCGCAGAGCACCCGCGGCAGAGGCGAAAGTGCGCGCTCGACGACCGCCCCGGCGGCCGTTCGCCATCGAGATGCGGAGCGCGTCGTCGAGGACCACCGCGAGATCCACCGGCTCATCGAGGTTCGTCACGGTGGCATAACTCTGCTGGAAATCGACGACCGCGCGGATGTGCGCCACGTGCTCCTCGAGCCCGCCCACCAGGGCGAGCAGATCCGCCCGCTCGGCGGCGAGGCTCTGGCCCAGCTTGCCGAAATACTCTGGCAGCCTGCGTCCGCGCTCGTCTGTCGAGAAAAACCTGGCCAGATCCGCCTTTTGCGCCTCCAGCATCTCGGCCGCTTTGAGGATGGGCTCGACGCGGAGCGCCCGCAGCCGCTCCGCGAGCATCGCGCTTCCGGTGTTCACGTGGTTCAGCACGTTGCCCACGTTGTGCAGCACGTTCGAGGCGATCTCCGTCATGCCCGCTTGCCGCGCGAGCGCGAGCGAGCGCTGCTGCGCCTCCCGGAGCTCCGCGGTGCGCTCCTCCACCCGCCGCTCGAGCTCCTCGTTGGAACGCCGGAGCGCCTCTTCCTGCCGCTCGAGCTCGGTGTTTGCCCGAAGGAGTTTTTCGCGTTGCGACTCGAGCTCCTGGTTCGCGCGAGCGAGCTTTTCGCGCTCCGCCACGAGCTCGGTGTTCGCGGTCGAGAGCTCCGCGGTGCGCTCCTCCACTCGATGCTCGAGCTCGTCGCGCGCCACGCGTAATGCACCCTCGCTCCGCGCGAGGTCCTTCATGGATGCGTCGAAGGGCACGAGGATGCGCCGAAAAACGAAGACGCCGAGCAAGAGCATCAAGGCCACGGTCCCCACCGGCAGCGCCCGTTGCGCACGCCCGAGCCAGATCAGATCGGGCCCGGCGCGCCGGTCGAGGTCCGCGTCGAGGGCGACGAGCGCCTCATCGAGCCGCTGCGACGCGGCCTGGAATCGTTCGATGTCGGGGTTGTTCCGGAGCGACTGGTTGTCCGAGCGGAGCACGCGCACGGCGCTCGTTCGCACCTCGGCCCAGAGGGGCTCCGCGGCGGCGAGGTGCTCTTTCGTCGCAAGCTCGTCGTCGGAGAGGAGCGAGAGCGAGACCTCCGCGCCGCCGATATGCGCCTTTCCCCCGTGCTGGAGCGCCACGAGGTTCTGCGAGACCTGCGTCTCGAGCGCTTTGGCCAGCTTGCGCTGCCGGAGCAAGAGGTCCCAATCGGACGTGGAGAGCCCCACGACGGCGAGGTACGTGGTGCTCTCGTATCGATCCAGGAGATCCTGTGTGGCTTCAGAGGCCGAGAGCAAGAGGCGACGTTGCTCGGTGCGGAGGCCGATCTCGCGCACCGCCAAGAGCGAGGCGAGCTGCAAGGCCACGCTCGCGGCGAGCAGCACCACGAAGGGCTGGACGAGGCCGCGCATGCCCGCGCGAGGTGGCGGCGCGCTCATCGGATCGCGACGACCTCCGCCTTTTCGGCAGCGCGCATCATGGAGCGGTGCGCATCGTAATGGGCGTCCTCGATCGGGGCGAACCGTTCGATGAACGCCGCGTCGAGCAGCCGCTTCCCGTCCGGATCCTCGTGCATGCCGAGGAGCGTCTTCCGGAGCGCGGCGCGGAGCTCTGCCGGTAAATCGGGCGAGGCGACGACGGGGCTCACGGTCATGGGACCGATGCTCTCGAGGACCCGCACCTCGCCCGCGCGGCCGCGGCG
Source organism: Polyangium jinanense (assembly GCF_028435365.1). The sequence continues at coordinate 45,020 of NZ_JAGTJJ010000052.1, forward strand.
CTTTTCGCGATCGTAATCGAGCACCAGGCTGTCCACCCAGCTCGCGTCCGCCTCGCCCGCGGCCACCATGCGGATCGACTCCTCGTGCGAGCCGGAGCGCACGACCTTGCCGAAGAAGCCGCGCGCGAAGCCGCGCTCCATCAGGTGGTGGCGGGGCGCGTTGTACCCGGTGTGCGACCGCTCGTCATTGTACACGAGGGTGCGGCCCCGGAGATCCTCCAGCGAATGGTACGGGCTATCGTTCCGCACCACGAGATCCGCGAAGTAGACGGGCTGGCCCCCATAACGAGGGTATTTCATGATGGGCCCGCCGAGGAGCTCGGCGCGCGGGGTGGGCAGGTCGCGCAGCACGGTATAGGGCAATCCGCAGATGAAGCCGAGCTCCACGGCGCCCGTCTCCAGCATGCTGTTGATCGTGCTGTAGGCGAGGCCCGTCGTGACCTCGATCGTGATCCCGGTTTTCCGGGCCAGGTGATGCGCGATGCTCTCGTAGAGATTGATGCCCGACTCCGACACGAACGCCCCGCTCATCACCATGTGCACGGGGCGCGCGGCCACCGCGGGCGCCGCGCCGGGCACGATATCGGGGCGTTCGGATACGGGCTCGTCCATGGGCCCCGTCAAAACGACGGAGAGCGTCGTGGCCGGGACGATGCCTCCCAAAAAGCTCCACATTCCCAGTGATTTCAGCCACCCACGCATACGACGTCCCCCCCGCTGACAGCCTGCTAACGGCGCCCCATCGCGAATGCGATGCCGCTCTGCAGCGTTCGCTGCGTCGATAGCCCGGAAAAACTCTCACCCAGGGCCACCAAGGTCTGCGCCACTTCGGGCCGGATCCCCGTGAGCATGACCTCCGCGCCGAGCAGGCGCGCGCTCTGCGCGATACGCACGATCTCGTCGGCGGTCACGGGCGTGACGCGCGGCACACCGGTCACGTCGAGAATGGCCGTGCGCGCCCTGCGCGCCATGATGCCCTGCAGGAGCGTCTCCTGCGCGTGCCGCATCCGCAAGGGCTCGAGCTCGCCCACGAGGGGCATCACCACGATATCGTCGGTGATGGGAATGAGCGGCGTGGAGATCGAAAGCAGCGTCTCGGCCTGCGCGCGCAAGGCGTCCTCCCGCGCCCGCTGCTGCTTGATCGCCTCGTCGCGTTGCCGCTCCTCGGTGACGTCGCGCAGGAGCACGAGCGCGTCCTCGGCGTCGAGGCCCGCGACGCGCGCCTCGAAATGGCGTGCGCCGCCCTCCTGTTCGCGCCGGAGCTCGAAGATCTGCGCGCTGCCTGTGTCGATGGCGAGCCCCACGTGGTCGGCCATCTGCGCGCCGAGCTCCTCCCCGAGCACCGCGGAAATGGGCTCATCCGTACGAAACACGAGCGTGGACGCGACGGCTCCGCGCGCGGGCTTGAAATCGCGACACGTTCCGTCCCGCGTGACGACGAGCAACGCATCGGGCAGTGCTGTGAGGATCCCTCGGTTTTTCGCCTCGCTCCGCCGGAGATCGGCCTCGGCGTGGGCAGAACGATCGGCCTGGTTCCATTTCTCGGTGAGCGCGCAGGCGATCTGGCGAACCTCCACTGGATCGAAGGGCTTTTTCAAGATCAAGAAGCGATCGGTCACCCCGAGCTTCGCGGTGATGTCGGCCCAGGAATGGTCCGAATAAGCCGAGCAAATGACGGCTTGCAGGGTCGGATCCTCGGCCCAGAGGTGCGTCAGCGTCTCCAGCCCGTCCCATCCCGGGGGCATACGCATATCGACGAACGCGAGCGCATAGGGGGCGGCGACGTCGCGGGCTTTCCGGACCTTCTCCAGCGCCTCGGCGCCTTGCGACGCGAAGCTGAGCTCGAACCCCAGCACGGGCGACGCGGCCGTGTGCCCCCCGAAGATCGACGCCTCCATGGCATCGAGATCGTATGTGTACATACGATGTTTGAGTATCTCCTGAAAGTCGCGGTGAATGGAGTCGCTGTCGTCCACGACCAGGATGCGTCGGTTCTTTGACAAGGTCGCGTCCATACTTGTTTTCCCAACGTCACACGGAAACGAGCGCGCGTCCATCGGGACGAATGCTGGAAACTTGCGCAAAGAGGGCGCTTCCACCCGCTGCGCTTGATTCAACGGGGACGTTTCGGCGCTCCACCGGAGCACATTCTCGCCGATGTCTGCAATTGCATAACGGTATTCGATCTGTCGCGACTGCCGTCAGTGGCCTCCATGTCTTCGGCCCGTCGCACCACCCGTGACGTCCGTGATGGAGGTTGAGGCGCGCGCGCGTATCGTAACGCCCGTGGTCCCGACATCCTACGAGCCGATCGTCCTCGCGCCCGAGCAAGAGGAGACCCACACGCTCCACACGTCCTTTCACGACGCGGCCGAGACCCAGCGCAAATGCCAGTGGGTCACGCGCAAGAGCGACGGGACAAACGACGGACCGGTGCGCTGGTACCACCCGAACGGCGCGCTCTGGCAGGCCGGCGTCTCAATCGGCGAGCCGATCGGGACGTGGCACACGTTCCGGGAAGACGGCTCGTTGATGCTCGAGGAGGTCGCACAAGGTGACGGCGTCTGGCTCGTGACGGTCTTCGAGCACGGCAAACCCGTTCGGAAAGGCAAACGCTCGCGGAACGCCAAGGGCGAGCAGGTGTTCGAGGGCTACTGGACGATCTTCACGAACGGCGTGCTGACGCACGAGGAGCGCTGTCCACGCGGCGACGCTTGGGGCAGCTCTCTGAACACAACGCGGCCGATGCCCGATGCCATGCGCGCGGCGCTCCTCGCGACCGACGTGCCCGCCGCGCTCGCCGCGCTCCGTCGCACGCTCCCGTCGCCGAACGCGCGCGACGTGCTGTGGAACGGCGCCGACGGCCTGCTCGACGAGGGTTTTACGATGAGCCCCGAGGCCGCCATCGCGCTCGCGTTCGATCCGCAGGCCTGGGGCCACGACCCGGAGCCGAAGCGCGCGCTCCGCTACGTGCGGTCGATCGCGAAGGAGGCGCTCCCGCTGGTGATTATGCGCGCGGAGGAGAGCCCGCCGCACCAGCCCGACGTGACGCTCGCGTGCGCGTTCCTCCTGCCGCGCCTCCTCGAGGCCACAGGTGCTCCACTCGATGCGCGCTGGGACGCGCTTCTGACCCAGGCGATGACGATCGCATCCAGCCAACCGATCGTCACGATCCTCGGCGAGACGCTGCTCACGCTGACGCCCGAGCGGCGCGAGGCGCTCCTCCTCGCGATGCCCACGATCAACTGGACGTTCGCGCGTTTCGTGCCCACGTCCAAGATCCTCGGGCTCGCGCTCGACGATCTTGCAAAGCGTTTTCCCGACGATCGCGGCCGCGATCACTGGAACGAACGCGTGATGCAGGAGGCGCTGATCGCCTCGGGCCCCGCCGCGGTCGCGCCGCTCGTCGCGTGGCTCGAAGGACCGGGCAAACAGGCGGCGTGGCGCGGCGTGGCGCTACGCGCGCTTGGCGCGCTGGGCGATCCGAGCGTGGCCAAGGTGCTCCTCGCGCATGCCGACGACCGCCACGAGATCACGCGCGACGCCGCGCGGGATGCGCTCCGAATGCTCGGGGAGGGCACGCGGCCGGCGCTGATCGAGGCGTCGAAGGGCGAGGGGACGCTTGCGCGCTGGGCGAGGGACGAGCTGCGCGCGGTCACGGGGCAGCCGACTCCGGCCGATGTCGCGCTGCGCGAGCTCCAGGTGTCGCTCACGCGCGAGGAGCGCGCGCGGTACGCGGAGATGGTGGCCCACGGCCGAAGCTATGCCGGGTTCTGGCCGGAGCACGCGCTCGTTCAGGTGCGCGCGGCGATCCAGGCCGATCCGGCGCGCGCGCTTGCGGCGTTCGCCGAGCTCGACGTGGTGCACAGCTTCTTCGGGTTCGCCGTGGCCGAGGCCGGCAAGCACCTTGGCATCGCTGCGATCGTCGCGGACCTCCTGGTCGCGGACCGCGGCATCCACGGGCTCGACGAGACGCTTCTCGACCGCGTGCCGTCCGCGCTCGAGCCGCTCGGCTTTCGGCTGGAGCGGCGCCTTCCGGGAAACACCGCGAAGATCGCGGCACACGTCGCCGAGCGTTCTCCGTGGGAGGGACGACGCGTGCTGCTCGCGTGCGCGCGCAGCGAGGATGCGCCGGTGCGCGAGAGCGCGGTGCGCGGCCTCGTGCGTGCAGGCAAACGCGTGGTGCCCGAGGTGCTTCCCTTGCTCGCGCGGGACGACGACGAGAGCGTCGTTTCGGCGGCGCGCGTGCTCTGCGCGCTGCTTGCTCCGGAGGCGGCTGCCGCGCTCGAAAAAGCGCTCGCGGGTGCGACCGGCGAGCGGCTCGCGGCGCTGACGCTCGCGCTCGAGTCATGCCGCACGAGCGTGCTCGCGTCCGATCACGCGGCGCTCGACGTGTACCTCGCCGAACGTGCGAGAGCGCGGGGCGCAAACGTCCCGCGGCTCCCCGGGATGCCGGCGATTCGCTTCCGCGACGGCGTGGAGCTCTCTGAAGACGCGCGCCGTGGGCTCCTCGCCGCGCTCACCGCAGACGACGCGAGCGTGCCCTATGGTGGCCTCGCCGCGATTCGCCGCGAAATCGACGACGGCGATGCGGCCGAGCTCCTCGCGGCGATGGAGCGCGAGATGCTCGGGCACAAGCCGTGGCGCGTGCTCGCGATCGGCACGCTCGGCAGCGACGCGCAGCTCGACGCGCTCGGCGCCGCGGCCCGGACGCCGCTCGAGATCGAGGCGCTCTGCCGGAGTGGCCGCGGCGTCGCCTTCGAATGGCTCGATCACCTCGCGGAGCACGGCGAGCCAGCGCTCGCGCGGGTCGCGGAGGAAGCGCTCCGCCGCGCGTGCGAGGAGCGGGGTACAGGCCGCGATCGACTTCTCGACCACACGACCCCGCGCGCCCCGCACGATCTCGAGAAGACACGCGCGACCGCCGAAGGCTCGAAGCGGCGATGATCGTGGCCCGACGCTTCGACGCCGATCACTTCCGCGCGTTCGTGCTCGAACACCCGGTGGTGCGCGCGTTCGCGGCCGGGCTCGTGTGGAAGGACGTGAACGGTCGCCTCGCGATCCTCACGGCCGAGGATGTGGTCGACGCCGCGGGCGCGGCCGTGGAGCTCGAGGCGCCCGTGACGATCCCGCACCCGATCGAGATCGACGAGGCGGCGCTCGTGGCCCTGCGCAGGCAGCTTTCGGCGCTCGCGCTCGTGCAGCCCTTCGCGCAGCTCGAACGCCCCTTCACCCGCGACGCAGCGGCCGAGCTCTCCGCGCTGATCGTCGCGACCGAGCCGCGGCCGCTCGTGGCCTTCGAGGGCCTCTTGCGGCAGCGCGGCTACCATCGAGGGAAGGTCGAGCAGGGCGTCGTGACCGATTCGAGGCGTCCGCTTGCGGACGGCTGGTTCATGATGGCGCGGCACGACGCGATCTGGGTCCGGGAGCGTGGCCAGAAGAAGTGCGGCCTCCAGGACATCGAGCCGATCCGGCTGCCGATCTGGGCGCCGCCGACGCCGGCGCTCTTCAGCGAGGCCTTCGAGGACGCGCGCGCCGTGCTCGGCGCGCCCAAGGAGCGCAAGCCGCGCAAGCCGCGGACCCCTCCGGCGACGTGATCGGCGGACGATGAACCGACGGGCCGCGCCCCGTCACCGAGGCGCCTGCCACGTCCCCGCCATTTCAGTTCAGGCACTCGGCCTTCAACGTGCCGATCTCCGCGGCCGTGAGCGCGCGATTGTACAGGTAGACGTGGTCTATGTTGCCGTTGAACGCGCTCCACGACGGGTGATTGCCGATCACCACGGGGCGACTCGATTGCTGTAGCGTTCCGCTCGCCGGCGTCGACGCCACGAGGGCGCCATTCCGGTAAAGGAGCAGGTTCGCCCCGTCGTACACGCCGGCCACGTGTTGCCACACGCCCGTCGCCGCCGGCGCCGTCACGTCTTTCGTGACGCCCCACTGGCCGCCCGGGAATGCCACCGAGAAAAGGACGTTCCCCGAGGACACACCGAGCTGGTAGGAATCGAGGGCGTACCACTTGCTCAGGATGGTGCCTGACGCGAGGGACTGGGGCTTCACGCAAGCCGAAACGGTCATGGCGGTCGTGAAATCGAGCGCCGCCTGGTCCGGGATCTCGACCTTGCCGTTCGTCCCGTTGAATTCGAGGCTCTTGCCGCCCTTCGCGCCCGCCGCGCAATTCACGCCGCCCGACCGGACGCCGTGCAGATCGTTGCCCGACGAATCGAACGCGGTGGCGCCGCTGCAATTGACGTCGAAATGCCACGCCGCGACGGGCCATGCGATCTGCAGCGCCTCCTCGGCCTCGCCGACGCGCCCCTCCTCGATGCCGTATTCCTCGCCGACATCGTCCGCGACGCCGGGATCCGCAATACAAGCCGTCGCGACGAGGCCGGTGCCGATGAGCAATGCCGTGAAAATCGAGTTCGTCTTCATGTGGGTCTCTCTTTCTCTGGTTTCGAACGGTCTTCGTCTGATGCCCCCAGGGGCGATGGCTTTCGGGGCAGACGAGGGCAGGGGGGCCTTCGCGGCGCCCGTGCTTCGCCTCCCCGCGTGAATTTTCTCGGGCAGCGCGCTCTTTCGTATCCTCGCGCTCGCCTCGATGGTTCTTACGACGAGGGTCTCCGTTTTCTGACGACCCTCGCCGGGTTTTTTCGGCGGCCGGCTACCGCTTCGGACCGTGCTCATTCTCGCCGCGGACGCGTGGGTGCATCACGCGGGGTGATGCGTGGTGCGGCGGCAGAGGTGATACGGGCGAGCAGGGGGCCGGGAGGAGGGGAGGCGGGGCGGCGCGCAGGGGAAGCGCGCGGGTCATTCCACGGGGAGGAGTATCTCCGAGGAAACCGCCTTGATCTTTTGCGTGTGGTAGCCCGTCAGGCCCTGCCAACCGAGCACGCCATACTCGACGCTCCTCGTCGGACCGTCCGAGACCCAATACGTCGCCTTGCCAGGCGCGTACGTCCGGGGCGCGAGCCCATCATATTTGCCGAGGACCTCCCCCGTGGACGTGTAGAGGATGAGATCCATCGAGGGCATCTGGTCCATGCCGTCCAGCGACGCATACACCAGCGTTTCGTTGATCACGTACGTGCACGCGCCACACTGCGGATCGGTAGGGCGCGGCAGCGGAGCTCGAAGCGCCATGACGGCCGCTTTGCTCTCCGCTACCTCGGGCGCGCTGCTCGAGGCGCAGCCCATGACCAGAATGCACAATCCGAACACAATTTGATTTCGCATCGTATCCCTCCGCGCCTGTCCTTACGACGACGCCCCGCCCGGTCTGACAACCCCATCGCAGCAGGAGCGCGCGGCTCATTGCGTGGGCAATGGGGACCTGTACGCGACCGGGATCGTTTTGGTCTGGTAACCCGACCGGCCCTGCCAACCGAGCACGCCATAACCGACGTCCTGCGTCGCGCCGTCCGGGACCGGATATGTTGCCTTGCCCGGAGCGTACGTCCGGGGTGCCAGGCCGACGTGTCTCTGGAGGACCTGCTTCGACGACGAGTAAAGGACGAGATCCATCGGAGGCATCTCGTCCATGCTGTCCAGCGAAGCGTACACCGTACGCTCCGCCAGCACATACGAGCACGCGCCGCATTGCGGATCGGTAGGCTGCGGCCACGTGCGGGCCATGACGACCGGCACGCTCTCCTTGGTGTCGGGCGCGCTGCCCGAGGCACAACCCATGACCAAAAGGCACAAACCAAGCGCGATTCGATAATGCATGACGTCCTCCACGCCTGTCCTTTACGACGCCGCGTTTCGGAGTCTGACAACCCCACCACTTTTTTCTGGCAGCACGCGATCAGGGCACGAGCACACGCAGGCTCGCCCAGTCGGACGCGGCGTCCTCGCCCCGGACCGAGAGCGCCGCGTCGCGCAGGGCGGCGGCCGCGTCGATCGGGCCACGCGCGGAGGGCGAACCATACAGCGCCGCCATCATCCGCTGGGCCATGTGGTCGTCGATTGGGCGCGTCGCCGCGATCACGGACCGAGCTCCGGCCACGACGAACGCCTGGGCGAGCCCGAGCCCCTCGGCGCGCGCCTCGGCCGCCGTCCGCGCCGTGTCGCACCCGGAGAGCACGACGTGCGCCGGCACCCGCGGCAAAGAAAGGACGTCCCGCACGCTCAGAAAGCCGCCCTCCGCGAGCGGCAGGCCGCTCTCCCAGCCGTCGCGCCCGCCGAAGAAGCCGTGCCCCGCATAATGGAAGAGCATGGCCCCGGGCATTTCGAGCCCCTCGCGCACCGCGCCGAGCGTGGCCTCGCGGGTCCACAATCGCCGCACCCGGAAGCCCCCTCGTTCTTCGAGCGCCCCCGCGACGATCTCAGCCTCGCGCCGCGCCGCTGGCAAGTCGCGACGCGGATCGGCCACCACCACGGCCGATGCCGCGCCTTCCGCGGCCGGCGTCTCGACGCTCTCGCCGCGCGCGGGGAGGTCGACGACATAAGCCACCGGCGCTCGCGCGAGCAGCGGCGCGCCCTTCCAGGGCAGCGCGTGGAAATCGATGCGATCGAGCTCGCCATAAGGCGCGAGTCGGATCCGCTTTGCCGTGGCGAGCACGTCCCCGAAAGGCTCGAGCAGCAATCGGGAAAGCTCCTCCGGCGTCGGCGTCGCGCTCGGCGCGGGCAGTCTGCGCGCCGTGACGCCCTCGCGACTGAGGGCAAACCCCGCCCAGCCGTCGCGAATCGGGTGGTATACGAGGAGCAGCTCGCCCGGCTGCACAGGAGGCAACGCCGCGCCACCATCGACCTCGGCGCGCCCGAGCACCGCGAGCGCTTGATCGAGCGCGGCCACGAGCTTCGCCTCGCGCGCGCTCCTCGCCGCGCGGGCGCGCGCGAGCGCATCGGCCGCGAGCTTCCAGTCGCCGCGAGCCTCGTGATCGAGCGCATCCCGCTCGCGTCGATAATCCAGAATGGCGCCCTCCCAGCGAGCCCGCTCCTCGGGGCCGAGCGCCGCGATGCGGCCCTGCCATCGAAGCGCCGCGAGCGACCGCGCGCGCGAACGACGCGCGGCCCTGGCGGCCTCGGCCGGATCGTGGCGCAGGAGGAAATCGACCCGCCGACGCGCGCCCTCGTCGAACCGGCCGAGGAAGGTCTCGCGCCCTTGTCCGAGCGGAACGAGCAAGCTGTGGTCGTCGAGGAGCGCCTCCGCCTCGGCATACGCCTCCTTCGCGGCCGCCACGCGCTCGAGCGCCTCGAGCGCCTCCGCTCGCCCGAGCGCCGCGCGAAAGCGGCTCGCCGGGAGCACGCCCGCCGCCGCGATTTCCGCCATTCGCTCGTAGATTTGAAGCGCGCGCGCCGGCTCGCCGCGCCCGAAGGTGATGCGACCTTCGATATCGAGCAGCCAGACGGCGAGGCGCGCGTCCGGATCGGGGCGCTCGCGGCGCGCGAGGGCGAGGTATTCCGCGGCCCGCGTGGCATTTCCGCCGAACAGCTCGGCCAGCGCCAGGTTCGTGAGCGCATTGGCGAGTTTTTCGCCGTCCGGACACGCGCCCCGGTGAAGGGAGAGCGCTCGCGAGAATGCGGCGATCGCGTCCTCGATGCGTAGCTCCGATCGATCTCCCCTCGCGATGGCTTGCAAGGCGAACCAGCCGACGCTCGTGTGCATCGAGGCCTTTCGGCACGGGCTCGCGTCTTCGGGGAACGATGCGCGCACCTCGGCGAGCAGCGCCTCGCCCTCCGCGCCTCGCCCGAGGATTTGCAGCATGTCGGCCTCGAGCTGCAGCACGTCGAGGCGATGCAAGGCGAGCCCGAGCCGCTCGGCGCCCTCCGCCGAGGCGCGCAAAAGCCCCAGCGTGGTGCGCAGATCGCCGGTCTCCGAGGAGAGCAGCCCTGCGTAATAGGACAGGAGCACGCGCCCCTCCGGATTCCGATCCGCGAGTGGTTCGAGGCGTTCGAGCACGCGCCGCGCCTCCGCGAGCCTCCGCCCGTGGTACGTCAACGTGTAATAGAGCGCGAACCCATCGAGGAACTCGTCGGAGATCCGGCCGAGCGCGCGGTGGGCCCGCATGCTCTCCTCGAAGCGACTGATCGCCTCCTCGATCCGGCCCTGGGCCCTGTCGATCCGGGCGAGCTTGCCGAGCGCCCGCGCCCTGCGCACAGGATCGGGGTCGGCGCTCATCGCCGCGAGCAGCTTTCTGGCCTCGTCGAGTTTGCCCGTTTGCCGCAGGGTTTCGGCCTCCTTCAAGGCGGGATCGGGGCTCGGCGGGCGGAGCGGCAGCCGGAAGGCCGCGCGCCGATCGCCGAGCGTGGCCGTGACGGAGAGCTCGCGCGTGGGGGCGGGGACCTCGATCCGGCCGAGCGTGCCGCCCTGGATTGCGGCACCTTCGAGCGGGACGGCGGAGGCATCGAGGGCCGCTTCGATCCGGGCTCCCGGCGGCGCCTTCACCCAGACCCGCAGGGTTCGATCTTCGGGCAACTCACAGGCGGGGTCGGCGAGCACGGCGCCGCAGCCTGCGACCTCGACTTCGAGCGGCAGGAGCGGCGAGGGCGGAGTGGGAAGTGCTTCGAGGCGTGAATCGCCGCGCGTGCCGAGCGCGAGCGCGAAGAACAGGGCGGGAACGAGCGAGGACGCTCGCGCTGGCGCCGGTGTCATGGGTCCACGAGCATGATCGACTGGCGAAACAGCCGCACGCGCGCATCCGGCTCCGCAGCGGCGCTGCGGACCACCGCGTCGGCCTCGGGCAGCGCTCCGACGCGGCCGACGGCGATCACGATCTCGTACGAACCCGCGGGCAAGTTGGGGAACAAGGTTTCCCGCTCCCCTGCGACGCGGATGGCTCCATCGGGAGAAATGTCAGGTTGGATCGGCCACACGCGCGCGCGGCCATCCTGGATCAAGAAGCCGCCCGCAGCGATCGGCTTCCGGTCTGGCGTGGCCGGGCGGAGCACGATCTCCAGGGACGAACCCGGGCCGAGGCGGAGCGGCGGGCGCGGCTCGCCCGGCGCGGGCTCCGCGCGGGTGCTGCGCTCGCCGCCGAGGAGGCTGACCTCGTAGGCAGGGAGCGGGTCCCCGTTCGAGGGCCCGCGACCGGGCAGCCCGACGAGCAGGGCGACGGCCGCGGCGGCGGCCAGCGCGACGAGCGCAGGCACCCAGGTGCGTTTCTTCGGGAGCGGGATCACCTGGGCGCCTTCGCGCGGCGGCGCAGCCGGGGAAGGGCTCTCCTCGGCGGCCTTTTCCCTGTCCATCTGCGCGAGGATCCTGTCCGTGAACCGCGCGCGGGCCTCCTCGTCGAGCGGCCTCAGCATGTGCCAGGCCTCCTCGTGCCGCGGCGACTTCCGCGTGAGCTCTTCGAGCGCCGCGCGATCAGGCTCAGACAGCTTCCCCTCGGCCAGGGCGGACCAGCGCGGATCGTCCTCGATCTCGTCTTCGCGGGCAGCCTGCGCCACGGCTTTCAGCAGATCATCCGTGGTCATCAGGGGGGCCTCCGGAGAGATCTACGATCCGAATCCTCGTTTTCTGACACGAGCTCGGCGGCGATCTGCCGGACGAGCTTGCCGATCCGGCTGCGCCACGCGTAGACCGCGTCCGGCGTGAGGCCCGTGTCCGCGCAGACTTCCTCGGTGGATCGCTCCTCGACGAAGAGCAGAAAGAAGAGCTCGAGGCCCCGGTCGCTCAGCCGCTCGCGCAGCCGGTCGACGATCGTCCGCAAGGCCTCGCGCGTGAGGGTCTCGAGCTCGGGCCCGACGTCGCCCGGGGGCGCGTCTTCGGCGAGATCCTCGTCCGCGGTTGGATCCTCGGTCCAGGGGCTGCGCCGGCGGCTGCGCAGGATGGAGGCGATCTCGTGGTCGGCGAGCAGCCCGACGAAGCCTTCGAGCGAGGAGCCGCGGGCGGGGTCCCACTTGCGCAGGGCCTGCCCGCCGTTCGCGAAAATTGCCAGGAACACCGACTGCGTGAGGTCCTCGACCTCCTGCCGGACATCCCGCCCGAGCGCCGCCCCTCGGCGCCGCCGCAGCGCCCGGGCGACGCGCATCTGGACGACGGGCGTGAGCCTGTCCACGAGCGCGCGCACGGCCTGCCGCTCCCCCACGAGGGCTTTCGCTACCAGCGCGACGGTCAGCTCGGGGGCGAGCACGGCGAGAACCTAGCGTCCTGCCCGGGGAGGGGGCAAACAGACGGCGGAAGTGGAAACGCGCCGTACCACCCGCCCGAGGAGTGCCCTTCTGCCCTAGGTGCGCGGGATCTCGTATCGCAGCTCGACGAACCCGCGGCCGAATCGGGTGATGCCCTGGAGCTCGAGCGGGCCTGGAATCGAGGCCGGCAGGAGCGGCGCCCCGCTGCCGAGCACCACGGGCGCGACGCCGAGCAGAATCTCGTCGAGCAGCCCTCGCCGCGCGAACTGCGCGACGAGGTTGCCGCCGCCCATGAGCCAGATGTGTTTCCCCTCGGCCGCGCGCACCATCTGCTCGTGGACGACGCTCACGTCCTCGGAGGTGAACCGGATGTCCGCGCCCTCGAAGGCCGGCAGCGCGCGATGGGTGAACACCCAGGTCGGTAGCCCCGCGTACGGCCACGCTTTCAGGCCTTCTGCGAGGATGAACTCGTAGGTCGCGGAGCCCATGGCGAGCGCCCCGACCCCGGCGAGGAAGGCCTTGTAATGCGCGTCCACGCCTTCGACGTCGTTGAATTGAAACAGCCAGCCGAGACGCCCCTCGGCGTCGGCGATGTACCCGTCGATGCTGGCAGCCACGTAGTATTGGGTCCGAGTCATGGTTGAAAAGATACCCGGACATCCCTGACACCTTCTGTCAGTGTTTTTCTGGCATGATGCGGACGTGCGATCCAGCCGGCTTCTCGCGCTCCTCCTCATCCTCCAGCGACGCAAGCACGCCACGGCGACCGCGCTCGCCGACGAGCTCTCGGTCTCGGTCCGCACGCTTTACCGGGACATCGCGGCGCTCTTGGCCGCGGGGGTTCCGCTCTGGACCGAGTCGGGGCCGGGCGGCGGGATTCGCCTGGCCCCGGGCTGGCGCACGCACCTCGATGGCCTGACCGCCGAGGAGGCGAGCGCCTTGTTTTTGTCCGGCGCGCCGCAGGCGGTCGCCGACCTCGGGTTGGCCACGGTCGCCGCGACGGCGCGGGCCAAGGTCGACGCGACCCTGCCGGCGGAGCTGCGCGGCCGTGCCGGCCGGATCCGGGAGCGATTCCTGCTCGATGCGCCGGGGTGGTTTTCGCGCCGCGAAAAACTCGATGCGCTGCCGGCCGTCGCCGAGGCCGTCTGGGAAGGTCGTCGGCTCGACTTGCGGCACGGGGAAAGGTCGGCCCGCCGTCGCGTGGATCCGCTCGGGCTCGTGCTCAAGGCGGGCACGTGGTACCTGGTCGCGCGGCATCGGCGGGTGATCAAGACCTACCGGATCAGCCGGATTCACAAGGCCGAGGCGAAGGCGGAGACGTTTGTCCGGCCGGATGATTTCGACCTTGCCGCGTGGTGGGCCGAATCGTCGGCGACGTTCGACCGATCGCTCTTGACCTATCCGTGCCGTGTTCGCCTCTCGCCCGGCGCGCAGAAGGGCCTCCCGCACGTGGTCCCGCACGATGCCGTGCGCCGGATGCTGGAGGACGCGGGACCGCCGGACGCCGAGGGCTTTCGGACGGTGGATCTCCTGCTGGAGAGCGAGGACGTGGCCACGCACCAGCTCACGGGCCTGGGCGACGGCGTCGAGGTGCTGGCGCCGGCCGCATTGCGAGAACGTCTCTATCGCGTGGGCATGCGGATGGCGCTGCGCAATGGTCCGGATTCGTGTCGAGGGCTCGGCCCCGAACCCTCGTGACCCCTCGACCACGCGCCGCGCCGTCCGCTATCCTGCGTCCACGTGTACCTCCCCAAAACGTTTCAAGCGACCGATCCGGCAGAGATCCACGGCTTCATCGAGGCCCACTCGTTCGGCGCCCTCATCGTCCCGCAAGGCGATGGCTCCCTGGAGATCGCGCATCTGCCCTTCCTCCTCGATCGCAACGCGGGTCCACACGGCAGCCTGCGCGCTCATGTCGCCCGAGCGAACCCCATCTGGAAACTCGCGGGCCGCCCGGCGACCGTCGTTTTCTCCGGCCCCCACGGCTACGTCTCGGCTCGCTGGTACGAGCACCCGCGCGAGCAGGTCCCGACCTGGAACTACATGGTCGTGCACGCCCACGGCCGCCTCGAAGCCCCGATGGATCGCGCGAGCCTCGCGTCCTTGCTCGACGATCTCTCCGCCTTCCACGAGCGAGGTGCGAGCGAGCCCTGGCGCTTCGAACACCTCGAAAGCGACGTCCGCGAGGACCTGCTCGACGCGATCGTCGGCTTCACACTCCCCATCGAGCGCCTGGAGGCCAAGTTCAAATTGAGCCAGAATCGGTCTCCGGAAGACAGGGCGCGGGTGATTCAGGCGCTTCGGGAGCGCGGTGGGCCCGACGATCTGGCGATGCTCGAATGGATGGAACGATGACATCGTGGCACGACGAGCTCGCTCGACGGATGGCGGGGCCGCAGCGGCACCGGCTGCTGCAGGGGTATCCGATGCTGCCGCTCATGCGCCCTGCTGTGGAGTCGATCGTTACGACAAGGCCCTGCTACGCCAGACCGCAAAGGCAGTGGTCGACCGGAACGACTTGTTTTTCCTGAAACACGACGAGCTCGCGGACCGGCGCGTCGACGCCGTTTATTTCGGCGGCGCGACGGCGAACCTCACGCCGAAGACAGATCTCGCGAACATCGTCGAGGCGCTCGGGCGCAACCTCGATCTCCGCGGGGCCGAGGTGACCCTGGAGGGCGTCCCGAGCCTGTTTCGGAGCCCCGCGCGCAAATGCTGGCCGATGTGGACGAGGCCGCGGCGCTCGGATTCGATCAGATCTGCATTTATCATCTGGTGCTCGCCGAGGGCCAGGGCACCCCCTGGGCCGAGGACCCGGCCGTCCGCGCCGCGCTCCCTTCCCTCGAAGAGGCCTGCGACAACTGGCTCGCCGTGCGCGAGGCGCTGCGTGAGCGCGGGTACGTGCAGACGACGCTGACCAATTTCGAGCGGGCCGAGGTCCACGCGACCGATCGTCGTTTCGTCTACGAGGAGTATAGCTTCACCCCCGAACGGTACGACGCGATTGGTTTCGGGCCGCTGTCGAGCTCGACGTTCACGAATCTCGGGCAGCGGCGCGCCGTGAAGCTCGCTCGCGGCAAGTCCTTGGAGGGGGCCTTCTGGGGAGCACACGATCTGTACTTTCCGTACGGCGAGGAAGACCTCCGTCTGCTCTTCACGACACGCAGCCTCGCGCTGCTCCGCATTCCGCGCCCCACGTATCGCGACCTCTTCGGCGTGGACCTCGTCGAGCATTTCGGCGCGCAGATCGAGGCGATCGAGGCCGCCGGCCTCGCGAGGCTCGACGCGGACGCGGCACCTCACGCCGCGAGGGATGTTCTACGCGGACTCCGTTGCGGGGCTTTTCGCCTGGCCACGCGTCGAGGCGCTGCGTACGGGCGGCGCAGGCCGGCGGACGCGAGACGTCCTGCAGGACGAGATGCGGATACGATTCCTGGATCCCATGGGCTGAGCCGCCGTGAGGCCTTTGCTCACGGATCGCCGAGCGGGACGGCAAGCACCTGCGATGGGCGGGGGTTCTCGCCGGGCTTGGGGCGACCTTGCTCGTCGAAGCCGCGGAGGTTCGCGTTGGCCAGGTAATAAAAGCTGCCGCGGGCGATGACGCCCGTCGTTGGAATGCCGTCGAAGAGAGGATGACCCGATTCGAGGATCTCCTCGCGGACGACACGCGACAGGCCCTCGTCGAGGTGATAACGCGTGATTCGCGCGCGGCCGAGGCCATTCTGCACGGCGACGAGGCGCCGCCCGTCGAGCGCGAGCCCGTCGATGCCCGCGAGCACCACGCCTGCGGGGGCCTCGAGCGGCCGTACATCGCGGCTCTTCAAGTCGATCATCGCGACGCCACGCCAGTGCGCGACGAACAGGCGCGCACCTCCTTCGGCCAGGACGATGCCATTTGGATACACGAACGAACCCGCGGGCAAAACCTCCTCGAGCGTATCCGTGCCCGCGCGAAGGGCGAGCACCGAGCCGGCCTCGCTGTCGGTGACGAAGACGTCGCCCGCCGCTGTGAGAGCGATATCGTTGAAGAGGTGCGCTTCTCCCGGACGCTTCCAGACGATCTTGCGGAGGAGCGCGCCCTTGTCGAGATCGTATTGAAAGAGCGCGGCCATGCCCTTCATCTCCGTCGAAAAACCCTTCATGCCCTTGCTTGCGAAGGTCGCGACCCAGAGGTGGCGCCGCGCGGCGTCGACTTTCATGCCGAGCACGGAGAGCAGGTCGTCCTCTGCAGAACGCACGAAATCGCGCGCCTTGCCGTCCTTGCCGACGGCCACGATCTTCCGGTGGCGGATGCTACCGACGTAAAAGGTGTCGGTTGCGGGGTCGTGGGTGATGCCCTCGGGCACGAGATCGAGCTCGTCGAGGGTGAATGCGGGCGCGCTGCGGCGCACCACGGGCTCGTTCTTGCCGATGCGCGCGGCGACGTCGCGGAATGCGGGATCCCGCCGGAGCTCGCCGAACGAGCTCTCCAGCAGGGCAAACGGCCAGCGGAGGGCAGCGAGGCGTTCCAGGTAGCCGAGCGTCTCCGCGCGCTCACCGCGCTCGGCGCTGAGCTCGGCGAGCGTCGAGAGGAGCACGCCGTCGTTGGGGTTGTCGGCGAGCGCGCGCTTCAGGCCCTCGAGCATGGGATCGGGTGGCGGCGCGGCTTTGGCCGGCGCCTCCTTGGCCGTGGTGGTCGCCAGCGCGGGCGCTCCGCCGCACGCAGGCAAGAAGATCGCGACGAGCAGGGCGAGGGCCGTGGCCGGCAGAGGAAGGGCGTCGAGAAAGAGAGAGCGCACGGCGCGAGGATAGCTCGATGCGTCGCAGAGCGATGCGGTTTTTCAAGGGATCAGGGATGGAGAGCGCGCGACGCGCATTACGTCAGGCGCTCGAAGGCGGCTTCGAGCTCGGGCGTGTCGGGGACGGCGAGCAAAAAGTCGCGCTCCAGGGTCCGCCTCAGGTCCTTTGCGTGCTCCAGGGTATGGCGCTCGGTGGGGCCGCCGAGGTGGTGAACCGCCCATTGCCGGTTTCGAAGCGTGTAGCGGCGACCGGGGACGGACCGGGCCACCATCAGCCCGGTGCGGAAATGCGAGCGCGGATGGGTCGACAGGTAGTAGTTGTAGACCTCGAAGTCGACCGGGTATTGTGGTTTGAGGTCAAAGCGATAGGTCGTCTTCCAACCATCGCCGATCTTCGACTGCATCAAGAGGTCGTCCTCCCTCGGGAGCAGCCGGAAGGGCTCGTGGGGGGTCGGCTGTTCCGTGCCGAGCTCGAGACGTAGCGGTCCTGTGAGGACTTGTCCCCCGAAACCGACATCGACGATGTACGGCTCGTCGCTGAGGTCGACGCGCAGGAGCATGTGGCTGCGCGGCGTGATCGCGTCCTCGGTGGCATTCCAGAGCACGCGCGCGGCGAGGGCGGTGACACGAAAGCCGAGCGCCTCGAGGGCCGCCTGAAAGAGGCGGTTCTGCTCGAAGCAATAGCCGCCTCGTTGCCCCTCGACGAGCTTTTGCTCGAGCGCCGGAAGGTCGAGCGGCACTGGCCACCCCAAGAGCGGGTTCAGGTTCTCGAACGGGATGGCTTCGGTGTGGCGGAGGATGAGCTCGCGCAGAGCGTCGAGCGTCGCCGCCCGTGGCCCCATGTAGCCGATACGTCGAAGGTACGCGTCGAGGTTGATGGTCATCTCGTCTCCCGGGGGGAATGTGCATGTCCTCGAAACCTCCGGCCAGTCGGATCGACATGAGGACCGAGCCGGATCTTGCTGCGTCCCCACCTCGACCTCATCTGCCATCGGCGGTAGCATCGCCCTCGATGTTTCCTACATCCCATCAGGCATTCATCGACGAGCTCGGGCGCACCCGTGGGCTCACGCGCGAGGCGATCGTCGACGAGATCGTCGCCATTGCACACGACGCGGCGATCCGCGTCCTCGGAACGCGGACACCCCTCGCGGTCGAGCTCGCCGAACCGTCCGACCAGGTCCAGATATGGCAGGTGCTCACGGTCGTCGACGCCGTGAGCGACGCGGCTCGGGAGATCGCGCTGGCCGACGCGCGCCTGGTCGCGCCCGAGCTGGACGCTTCCGACGAGCTCAAGATCCTGATCGACTACACCCGAGACCCACGCGACGCCGAGCGCCGGGAGAAGCTCGGCGCGCTCGCGGACAAACTGCCGCTACCGCTGTGGGCCGAGGGCCTGTGGGATGCGCTCGGCGAGGCGCTCAATGGCTACTGGCTGCGCCACTTCCCGGCGCCCACGCTTCCGGACGGCACGCTGTGGACGCTGCTCTGCGAGGGCGGCGGCTGGCTCGTGGGACACGCGGCGCGTGAGGGCGGCACCACGCTCCGGTTCGAAGACGCGTGGCTCGAGTTCATTCGCTTGACCCCGCACAGCGGGTGGGTCGATGCCGGGCTCACCGTCGTGGTCGAGCGCGACGGTGGCACCCATCGCTGGCGCTTGCCATGCTCCGGCAACGATTCGCTCGCGCGGCGATATCTCGACGTGCCGACGGGACCGGATGCGAGAGACGGCTTCACCCGCGAATTGGCGACGCTTTGCGCCCAGGTCGACGCGGGAGGTATCGAAAGTTTGTCGGAATATACCGCCTGCGAGCGCCTCATCACCGCAGCGATCCTGCCGCCGCGGCCAGGCTCGCTCTGGGCGTGGTGCGAGGAGCACCTTCCCGGGCTGCTCGGCGAGCACCGCCACGCGTTCACGCTCGCGGGCCGCGACCTCGAGCTCGCGATCACCTCCGTCTTCGCGGCGGACCGCAGCCTGCGCGGCTTTGGCAGCAGCAGCGTCGGGCTCACGCTCACCGATCGCGGCACCGGCGAGACGGCGCACGCGGGCCTCCCGCTCGGCGGCCTCGAGTGCGCGGCGCTGACGCGACCGGGCCCTGATGCGACGACTGAGCGGGAGCTCGCGGCGATGGCGGCGACGTGGCGTGCTTGGCTCGACGTGCATGTTGTCGAGTACCTCGGGCGTGAGCCCTTCGAGCTCGTGGACGACTCTTTGTCTGCAATGCCGTGCTACTTCCCGCTGGTCGACCTGTTCGCCGCGCGCGTGGAGCACGGGGCGCCGCCGCCTTTGCCCGTGCCGCCTTTCGATTTCGATGCGCTCACGCGCGCCGCGGAGATCGTGCGCGCGCCTGCCCCTGCGACGCTCGCGCGCGTCCGCGAGGCGGTCGGCGCGGAGCGACTGCTCGGCGTGTTCGAGGCCGGCCCCTATGCAATCGTGCTGGCGGACGATCTCCGGCGCGCGTTCCCATTTGCCGGCGCGTTCGTCGGCCTGCTCGCGCCCGGGGTTGACGGGATCTGCCAGGTCCTGCGGGTCGATGCCTGGAACCCGTCGAGTCGGGCCATCGTCGACGGCGACGCATTCGCGTTCCGGCGGCTGTGTGAGTGGCTGCGCGAAGCGCTCGTCCGCGGCGGGCTCGATGCCCAGATCACGTATTTGGGCGAGGACGACGAGGATGAGGACGAGGATGCCGACGACGCGGCGGAGCCTGCGGAGCCTGCGAGCCTGATGCTTTCGGAATGGCTGCGCTTCGGCTTGCCCGACGTGGGTGATCGCTTTCTCGTCGATTGGCGATACCAGTGGCACATCGCGTTCGCGGGTCCCAGCATCGTCGAGTGCTTCGGCGGCATCTACGGCATGAACGGCGAAGAGCGCGCGCGGATTGGCGAGCGCGACCGCCGGGTATGGCGGGCCTTCCTGCACGACGTGATCGATCCGCGATTCGGCGCCTGATCGGGCCGCGGCCACGCCGAACCATTTACGCCGCCGCTGCGTCGGGTCTCGCGATCGTGATCGCCGGGAAATAGAGCCCGAGCCGCTCCCGTTCCCACCACATCCCCGTACGGCGCCGTGTCTCGATGTCCGTCATCCTGTACTCGTAAAGAACGGCACGCACATACCTCGGTGGCCGATCCGGAAACGGACAGCGCTGGAGCAGCGCGAGCACCTCGGGCGATCCCTCCAGCAGACGGGCCAGGAACGCGACGAACCAACGTGGCGGCGGCCCGAGCGCGGCGAACCACATCTGCCAATCGAGCCGCGGTTGATGTGGCGCGACCCAGGGCGGCGGACGGCGAGGATCGGTGGGCTTGTAGCGGAATTCGTACGCGAGCCAGCGCTCTCCGTCGTCGGACCCCTCGATCACGATCTCGGGTCGACGCACCGTCATGACGCTGAACAGCCCGTACGTGTTGACCGAATGCAGCGGCACGAGCGCGTCCAGCATGCGCGAGAGAAGGCCCGGCGGGTTGCGAGGCCCGTAGCGTTCGAGATGCGCGCCGAGGGTGAGCGTGAAGAGAAGGGTCGCAGCCGCTCCGATCACGAAGCGCCGGACACCCCGCATCGGCCGCGCGGGCCCCGTGGCCCGAAAGAGGGTTTTTCCGAGCAGCGGTTCGTCGTCCAGGAGCCACAACCCGAGCACGGCCGTGAGCAAATTGAAAAAGCCATAATTCCCCGTGGCGGCGATGCCCGCCTGCAGTCCGGCGAGGGGCCAGAAGGAGAGCCGCCGGATGCGCCGTGGAGCAAACGCCAGAAACGGAACGATACACTCGCAAAGAAGCGCAAGCCGGGTCGACTGCCTCTGGACGGGGCGGGGGAGCTGATGCGCGTACCACCCGATCGGCGTCGGGAGCGGTTGCGTCTCGTAATGGTAGCCGAGCGCAGTGCGGTTTTTCCACGTGACGTCGCCGGATTGGAGCTTCGCGAGGCCCGATTCGTAGTAGAGCCGGAAGACGTGCCATCGCAGGAGCAGCACCGCTTGCCACGGAGGGTCCTCCCGGCCGAACCCCGGACGCAGGCCCCGCGGTGCGACCAGGAGCGCGTGCAGGCTGCTCTCGAGGAGGAGCGCGTCCCATTGAAACGAAAGGAACGTGCCGCCGGCCGAGACGAACGAGAGGTAGAGCGCCCAGAGCAGCGAAAGCACGGGCCGAGGAGCGACACCGAGCACGAGCAGCGCCGCGAGGAGCTTTCCTGCGCGGCAGGCGCGAACGAGCGTGGCATCGGACGCATCCACCCAGAAGATCGACGGCATGGCCTGGTAGCGCTTTGGTCCCAGGACGTACCGGGCACGCTCGAGCCGCTCCTGAATGGGGAGAATGCCGCGGCGGCCATAAAGACCGAGCACCTGCGAACCGAGCGAGGCGAACGCGAGGTAATGGACCGCGCCGAGCGAGCGCAAAAACAACCATCGAACGGCGCGGCTCCGGGGCCGTGAGGCGGAACGACCGAAGAGGAATCCGGCGACCGAACGGACGATGGGCAAGCGCGCGAGCCACCCGAGCGGCGCAAGGCTTTGCGCTCGAACGAGGCCATCGTGGATGAGCACGGGCTTTCGCGACATGCCGAAACCCCGAAGCGGAACCTACGGCCCACCATTTCATCCCGCGAGTGCCCTCGGGCTCGCGCCGGAGCGCCGCGCTTGTCCCTGCGGCTCGTGCGTCAGCAAGCGCCTCGGGGCTCGGCGTCGTGACCCTTGCAACCCATCCACAATTGCAGTAACCTGCGAATCTCCCCGTAATTACCTCTTCCTTGATCATGAGCGCCGAAAAAAAGCTGATCCGGGGCCGGTTCCGCGACGCGGTTTTCGCGAGAGCGAAATACCGATGTGAGGGGCCAGGGTGCTCCTTCCGGTCTTCGCCGGAGCGGGCCGTCGAGGAGCTCGACGCCCACCACATCACCGATCGGAACGAGCTGCCGAACGGCGGCTACGTGCCCGAGAACGGGATCTCGCTTTGCGCGGCCTGCCACGTGAAGGCAGAGCATTTCCATAGCACCGGGACGGCGCTGCCCGGGTTCAGCCCGGAGGAGCTTTACCGCGTCGTCGGCTCTTCACGAGAGAAGGCCGAGCGGGCCAGCCGGCGCCTCGGATAGGTCTGGCGAGGCCGCGCCGTCGGCACACAATGGGCTCGACGCCGGCCGCTCGGCCTGCGATCGTCGTGGTCGATGGGTAGGACCGAACGCCTCTTCGCAATCATCGACGCGCTCCGACGCCATCGACGCCCGGTCACCGCGGCCGAGCTCGCGGCCGAGCAGGGGGTCTCTGTACGCACCCTTTATCGGGACGTGCAGACGCTGATCGGACTTGGCGCGCCGATCGAAGGCGAAGCGGGCGTCGGCTACGTGCTGCGGCCCGGCTTCTTCCTGCCACCGCTGATGTTCACCGCGGAGGAGCTCGAGGCGCTCGTCCTCGGCGCGCGCTGGGTCGGCGCGCAGGTCGACGAGAGTCTTGCCTGCGCCGCGAAGAACGCGCTCGCCAAGATTGCGACCGTCTCGCCCCGGGAGCTACGCGAGAACATGGACGACACGGGACTCTGGCCGGTCGTGCTCAACGGGGCCGATGCGGTCCCGGTGCCCGCGCTCGGCCTCGTACGGCAGGCGATGCGGAAGGAGCGTGCGCTCGCGCTGCGCTATGAGGACGAGTCCAATCGCATTACCGAGCGCGAAATCTGGCCGGTGCAGATCGCGTACCACGAGGGCAAGCAGATCGTCGCGGCATGGTGCTGCTTGCGCGCGTCGTTCCGGCATTTCCGCACCGATCGGATCGTGAGCCTCGCCCTCACGGAAAGGCCCTACGGCAAGCCACGCCGAATGCTCGCCCTCGAGTGGTTCCAGGCCTGGGAGCGCGAGCGCGGCTAGCCGTGGTTTGCTCCTGCCATCGGTTGTCAGCAGGGGTGGTGCATGTTCTTCGGGCGAAAACCCCAAGGCGCCCACGAGGGCCCTTCACCCCTATTGAGCAATCGATGAACATCTTGGTCACTGGCGCGACCGGCACCGTCGGCCGCGAAATCGTCAAGCAACTCGTCGAGGGCGGTCACCACGTCCGCGCGTTGTCCCGCAATCCCGCACGAGCCCATTTTCCCGCAGGCGTCCACGCCGTGGCCGGCGACCTGACCGCGCCGGACACATTCGCGGAAGCCTTCGAGGGCATCGAGGCCCTGCACTTGATCAACTTCGGCGGTGACGATTCCGCGCCGCTCGAGACCGGGGCACGGATCGTCGCGCTCGCCGAACGGGCCGGGGTGCGACGGATCACGGTACTCCTCGGCGGCGCGCCCGCGCCGCTCGATGAGGCGGTCGCCGCCGGAAGCATCGATTGGACCTTTCTGCAGCCGGTGGAGTTCATGGCGAACCACCTCGAATGGGCGGCGTCGATTCGCAGCGAGGGGCTCGTGCGCGAGCCGTTCCCCGACCGGCTGAGCGCGGTCGTCCATGAGGCCGATATCGCGGCCGTCGCGGTGGCAGCATTGACGCAGGATGGCCACGCTGGCAAGACGTACACCCTCACGGGGCCGGAAGTGCTCAGCCTGCGTCAGAAGGTCGATATCCTCGCCGCTGCAGCCAAGCGCGAGATCAACCTCGTCGAGTTGACGGAGCAGCAAGCACGCGAACGGTGGCAGGGGATGGGGTTCTCGCCCGAGGCCATCGAGTTTTTCGTGTACATATATGGCAATACGCCGGAAATCGGATACACGGTCACGCCCACGGTCGAGCAGGTGACCGGGCGGCGAGCGCGGACGTTCGCGCAGTGGGCGGCGGAACACGCATCCGCGTTTACTGCTTAGGTGAGCCGCCGAAGAGCGCGCGAATGGCCTCCTCGGCCGCGTCCGATAGCACGTCCCTATCGAGGCGCAAGGGGTCGTCGAAGAATGCCGCGGCGGCGGATCGATCGACGAGGTGCGTCCCGACGAGCGCGATCGAGCGGTCCGTATCGAAAATGTTCTCGGCCACGATGATACGCGCCCCGTCGACGACGCGCTCGTCGGCCGCGCGACCGGCGACGGGCTCACCGAGCCATGCCGCGAAGTATTGGATCGACAGATTGCCGGGGCGTGCCATGTGCGCCGTCCCGATCACCACCCGCAGCCGCGCGCGCTCCTCGGGCGTCAAGCGCGCCGCCCACGCCGTCACCTGCGCGTGCAGGGTCATTACATTCTGGTGGGCGGCCTCCTTTATGTTCTCCAGGACGTCGGCGCGCTGCGAGCGAACGAACGCGTCGAGCGTGCTCGGCGTCAGGCGCTTCTCGCCGGTGGCTTGATCGATCAGCGAGAGCGAGCGGGTGAGGATGCGCCGCTGGCGCTCGCGCTCGGCCGCGTCGGAAAACCTCGCGTCGATCGTGGAGAGCGCCGCCCTGAGGAGGGCTTCGTAGGAAATGAGCTTGCCGAGCTGCGCCTCGTCGATCGGGCCGTCAGCTCCAGAAAGCAGCAAATAGAGGGCAAAGGGAACGTGCGCGAGGGTCTTGAGCTCGTGATAACGCTCATTCGTGGCCGGCCGCTCGAGCCGCTCGCCACGATGCAGGAGCACGAGCGTATCGCCGTATTGCACGAGCACCGGTCCAGAGGCCGCGAGCATGGCGGCGCGGCGCTCGGCGTAAGCGTCGCGGAAGGCGCTGTTCAGAGGGCAGAGCGGGTCGCCGGACGGGAGCGGTCACGGCCGGGCGCTACGGACATGTTCCGCCGGCGACGGCGTTCGCGCGTCCTTCGCGGGGGAGACGCGCCCCGCCTGGCACGCGGACAAGAATACCAGCGGAAACATGGCCACGAGCACGCGGACCGCGCCCCCTGCACGCATCGTCGTCCCCTCCCTCGGCCGCATGGTGAGCCTCGAATGGCAAGGCTACGCCATGCGCTGCGTCGCACGAGAGTCGGGCTCCTTCGGAATGGGCCATCAGGTCCATGCGGACCAAACGGCCACGTTCCGCCCGGAACTGTACGCGGGGAGCAGCGGCGGGAGCACATCCCACGTCGTCACGGCCCGCTCCCCTGTGCCCCCTGCTGGCTCGAAGCCTGCGCAGAAGCCGCATCGGCCGCGGACGTACCGGCTCCCTGATCCTTCTTTCCCTCCGTGGTTTTTTCGCCCGCGGCCGCCGCCGGGGGAACGGCCGTGGCCCCATCGACATTCATGAGCATCTGCGTGCCCGGCCCACCGCCGAGTACGACCACTTTCGTGTTTTGCGATTTCGCGAGCTCCATCTGCGACTTCGCGAGCTCCAGCGACGCCTCGATGCTGCGCCACTTGAGGATGTCCGGAGAAACTTTGGTCGCGATGAGGTTGTAATCGCGGACCCCAGCCGCCTCCGTGCGCCTCCGCTCGGCTTCTTTCTCTTCCTTCTCTAGCCTGAAGCGATACTCGAGCATGAGCTGCTCTTGCTTGTACTTGTCCGCGATCGCGCTCTGGACGATTTCGGGCAGCTCGATATCAAGTAGCTTGAGCTCGTAGAGCTGCACGTAGGGACGCGCATTCCCGTTTTCATCGAGGCGCCCGAGCGCCGATACCTTGCCGACCTCCTGGAGGAGGTCACGCACGCTCGTGTAGATCTCGTGCGCCGTCCGGCTGCCGAAGGTGCGCCGGACGTGGGACTCGACCTCGGGCCGGATCAACCGCTCGAAGTAATCGACGCCGATGTCCTGGTGCAGATAACCGAGCATTTCCATGTTCGGCTGGTATCGTACGGAGATCTCCACCGGGAGGTTGAGCCCCTCCTCGCTGAGCACGTCGAATTTCAGCTTTTGCTGCTGCATCCGCGTCTCGTAGACGGTGAGCTCGTCCCAGGGTGGGATCACGTTGAGTCCCTCGCCCCAGATACGATCCCTCACCGTCCCACCGAGGAAAAAACGATACATGACGGCGCTGCTCCCCGCCGGCACGCGGATGAAGATCCGCGGCCAGAGGAAGCCGACCACGAACAGGAGGATGACCAGCGTCGTATAGAGGGTGAATCGGGCCTTCCGGAGCCACTTCGCGAGCCACTCCCGGAAGGGTGGCTTCTTCGCGTCGCCACTCGAAGATCCCTTTTGCATCTCTTCATTCGCTTCCGGCTTGCTCATTGGCGGCTCTCATCAAGGACTTTTCAGGACGGCTTGGTCGCCTTGGAATCCTCTTTGGACTTCTGCACGTCCGCGACGTACTCCTTGGCGTTCTCGAATTCCTGCTTGAAGTAGCTGCGCACCTTGTGAGGATCGAAGTCGAGCAGCGTACCGCCTGTCTCGAAATGCATGACGAAGACCTTGCCCAGCGCCCGGGTGAACGCGCCCGAGATGACGGGGACCGTGACGATGCCGAACGCGTGGCCCACGAACGGAATGAGCTTCCCCAGGCTGGCACCGATCACGGCGCCGGCGCCGACGCCGAGGACGCCCGAGAGGAGCGAGCCGATGAGCTTCCTGGCGATGTCCTCCCGGAAACTCAGATCATAAAGCTCCGAGAGCTCGGCGAGCATTTTCACCTGGATACCCGTGATCGCGACCATATCGACGATAGGCACGGGAACGAGCCCGGCGCCGAGCACCCACAGCACATTGCGCCGAATGACGGCATCCGCACGGCCCACGCGCGAAACCGGCTCAGGGGATTTCGGCGCGGCGCTGCTCCGGGACGTCCCCTCGGTCTTCGGTCCGGCGTTCGGCTCGACCTTGGCTTCTGCCTTCGGCTCGACCTCGGGTGCGCTCGTCGCTTCCTCTTTCACCTCGATTCGAGGCTCGTCCGTCTTCTTCTCCGTCGACTGATTCGATTGCGCGGTTTCGGTCGCCATGATTTTCCTCCGTTCGCAAGCTGCAACGATGAGCGGGTCAGTGTCTCCCCGTCGCGTCCCGCCAGGCGCGAACGAGCTCGTTCACGAATTTGCCGTCGAGGCGCGGCGCTTCGACGAACGGCGCGTCGATCTCCACGCCATAACGTCGGAATCTGAAGAAAGGATTCTCGGAGTCCTCGATGCTCCGGAGCTTCAACTCGGGGCTCGCCGGCCGAAGACCCTGCTTGACGGCCAGCTTCTGCATTTCCGGGCCACGAAGGAAGGTGATCCACTTCTCGGCAGCCGTGCGCTGCTCGGCGGTGAGCGTTCCGTCGTCGAAGATGACCACGGGATGTTCGTTCACGAGCGTCGGCCGCGGGTACACGACGCGCAGCTCTGCCATCACGTCCGCATGCTTCTCGAACTGCTGAAGAACCGTGAAAACGAGCTGCTCCTGCGTCACCACGGCGTCATATCGGCTCGCGCCGAGGTCGAAGATGGCGTCGGTCAAGAGGGGCGCTGACGGGGTGGGGGGCGGCGCGCCCGCTTCGCATCGCTTGAGCCAGCGCTGGAAAGGCTCCCGCCGCTCCTGGAACGAGCGAGCGAAATCCGCCTCGGCGAGGTCGCCACGCACGACCACACCCTCTTTGGCGGGTTCTCCGAGCGCCTGCTTGATGCGCTCCTTGAGCGCGGTCGGCCGGTCGTTCGGAGGCAATGCGTAATCGTAGGCCATGAGGTAAAGCGCCTCGAGCCCCTCGGCCGAGCGCGTCGGCGACGGGTGCTCGAACTTCGCTCTTCCCCACCGCTTCATGTCGTCCGCCGTCGGAAACGGCGCGATATAGGCTCGTTGGGACTTCTTGTCGACCCGTCGAGCCGCCGGCGCCGGTTGTTGCGGGAACGCGGCCGGGACGACCGAGCCGTACCAATCGCTCCACGTCCCCGGCACCATGTGTTCGAGGGCCATCTCCTCGAGATCCTGCGGGTCCCGTGGCACCCCCGGGCACATCGCATCCATCCACAGCCCCTCGCCACTCTTGCTTTTTTCGAGGATGGCTTCGAGGACCTCGAGCCGATCTTCCCATATCAAGATCACGAGCGGGGAGCGGGCGAGAGAAACCTGCTTCGTGATGTCGATCGGTGATCGTCCGTGGCTCTCCCTCCAGCGCCCATCGAGGTAACGAACGACGAGATCGTCCGCGGGCGACCAGATCGTCGGTTTTACCTCACCCTTCAGGATGGAGTCGGCTCCCTCGATACCGCCTGCCGCAATCGCCTTGATCTGGATCTTCGGACATATCTTCGCGAACCGAGTCGCGGCCTCGTCGATCCACGCTTGCTTGTCACTGCTGTACAGCATCTCGACGATGACGGGGTGTCCGTCGTGCGGCGCCAATCCGCACGTCTCGGTCGAGGCCTCGTTCACAACCTTCATGTCCACGAGCCGTGATGGCTTTGGAAGGTCGGGCACGAACCTGCCACCTCGCGCGAAGAACGTTGCGAAGAGGGCGAACAGACCCGAGGAGATCACAATGTCGCGAATGGTGAGCCCGAGTGTCGGTTTTTTCGAGCGAGGTTCGTCTTGCTTTCGCGTCGGGGCCACGAGGTCCTCCATCAATCGACGTTCGTCGCGGGGGGAAACGCCGCGTCCACGACCTCCTCCCAGAGCGTCGGCAGCTTGGGGATGTCGGCGGCTGCGACGCGCGCCATGAGCTCGTCGCGGGAGGAGACGCCGAACTTCCGGACGTACGCGCGCAGGCACTCCGGGCGCGAGAACAAGAACATCAGATCGGTGAGCTGCATCGAGCGAATCACCAGCATCGGGTGCGGTGCCTCGAGCGGGCGGTAATCGGGGTTGTGCAAGCCGGGCTCGAGGCAGCCGGGGTAGAATTGACCTATCATCAAGCCCTGGGCAGTGATCTCGGGCTTCAGCGCCTCGTGCACGGGGTCGATCAGCAGCGGCCCCCCGTCGTGGGGCAGCTCCGGAAACAAGGTCAGAATGGCGCGGAACTCGCGGCCGACCTCGGTGGCGGGTGGCAGCGTCGGAAAGCGTGCCGCAAGCGCGCGCAGCACCGGCTCCACGGCAGCCGGGCGGAGCTCGCCCTGGTAGACATGAAAACGGATGGACCGAAAGCGGGTCAGGGCAGGCCCGACGAAGGGACACACATGGCCCTTGCGACCGATCAGCGGATTCGGCTTGGCGATGGAGGTTTGGAGCCAAGCCAGCACCTCGAGCAGCTGCGCGCGGGCAGCCGCCGGCAGACCGGCGCTCTGCTCGACGAGCTGATTGGCGCTGATCAATACAGGCTCATTGGCCAATGTCTCGATGCTCGGGTTCATGCGCGTTCCACAGACCGAATACGGCCATACTCCATGGTGATCACTCGATCCGCACAGTGGAAGAATCGGTCGTCGTGGGTGACTGCAATGACCGTCTTCCCCCGCTGCTTCAACGCCGGCAAAATCTCTTCGTAGAAGTAGGCGCGGAACTCGGGGTCCTGATCTGCGGCCCATTCGTCGAACACACAGATGGGCCGGTCCTCGAGGAGCGCCACGATCATGGCCAGGCGCTTGCGCTGTCCGGTGGAGAGATTGCGGTTCGTGAAACCCTTGTTCTCGAACGACGTCTTCTGCTGGAGATCCATCTGCGCGATGAGCCGGTGTACGGCCGCCGGGTCGACGTCGAGCAGCCCATAGAGCTTGGCGAACAGGTGGAAGTCCGAGTAGATGGCCGAGATCTTCTCGCGATATGCGGCCACGTTGCTGGAATCGACGCGTATCCCGCCGACCAGGAGCTCGCCGCCCGTCGGCGGATACAGCCCCGTGAGCACCTTGAGGGCCGTCGACTTGCCGCTCCCATTTCCGCCGACGATGAACACGATCTCGCCTTCCGCGATGTCGACGTCGAGGGGACCGATGCGGAACGCGCCGTCGCCGTCATCGGAAACGTATTCGAATTCGATGCCGCGCCCAGCGATCGCGCCGAATCCACCTTTCCACGCGTCCTCGACGTCCAGCGCGATTCGTGTCTCCTGGATGGCCTTGTCGAGCTTTTCCTCCAGCGTCCGCGCCCTGGAAAGCGCCACATTCGAGCGGATGTATGCGGGCGCCCCCGTGATCAGCACGGTCATGGGTCCCCAAAGGAACAGAATGGCCGCGACGATGCTGACCAGCGCAGAGGACTCCACGTCGATGTGCTGCGGAATGACGAGGACGATGACGCCGAGCAGCGCATAGAGGTTGCTGCTGGCGAAGATGAAGTTGTCGCTGTTCATCTCGCCGGACTTCAGGTTGAAGCCCCGCAATACCTCCGACGACCGCTCGATGTCGGTGCAGATGTCGCGACCGCGCCGGCGGCTGAGCTTGACCTCCTTGAAGCCCTTCAGCAGGTCCGTGAGCTTTTCGAAGAACGCGACGCGGGCGTCCCCGAGCCGCTGCAGATAGCGCTCGAGCTCCTTGGCCCTGCCTCGATACGTCACGTAGCCGATGGTGAGCAGGAACGTGACGGCGATGAACGTCGGCAAGGAGATCCAGGCGATGTACAGCACCGCGAACGCCAGGATGAGGGCCGCTTGCAAGAACGCCGATATCAGCGGCCCGTAATTGGACACGACGCTCAGGTTCTCCGTGATCCCGTCGTAGATCTCCGCGGTGCCAATGCGCTCGACCCCCTGAATGTCCGCCTTCTCGAGCTTGTCGACGATGCTGATCTTGATTCGGTGCAGCGCCGATTCCACGACCGTGGCCGTCCGGTAGTACACGTACTTGGCGCTGAGATAATGGCCGACGACGACGAGCGCGAAGAGACCGGCCGCCGGCAGCCCCGAAAGCTTCGGCGCGCTGGCGACGACGTTCGCCCCGATGAGCACGAACATGCTCGTGGCGCCCGCCACGCACGCCGCCATGAGAATGCGACGGCGCTCGCCCCCCGCCTCCTGGGTGATGAGATCGACGATCGTCAAGGCGCATCCATCCGGGGGGTCGCCTGGACCTTCCCGTAGCTCAGCTTGATGACGCGGTCCGCGCAATGAAAGTAGCGATCATCGTGGGTGACGGCGATGACCGTCTTGCCCCGGCCCTTCAGCGCGGGCACGAGCTCCTCGTAGAAGTACCTGCGGAATCCAGGATCCTGATCGGCGGCCCACTCGTCGAATACGTAAACGGGGCGGTCCTCGAGGAGCGTCATGATCGTGTAGAGGCGCCTGCGCTGGCCGGTCGATAGCGTGCGCCGGGTAAATTGCTGCGCCTCGAAAGAGGTCTTCCCCTCGAGGCCCATTTGCGCGAGCAGCGCGCGCACCGCCTCCGGCTCCGCGTCCAGCATGCCATAGAGCTTGGAGAAGAGGTGGAAGTCCGAATAGATCGCCGAAATCATCTCACGGTACGCGGCCACGTTCTCCGGCTGGACGAGGACGCCGCCGACGCGCAGCTCTCCGCCGCTCCGCGGGTAGAGCCCCGTGAGCACCTTGAGCAGCGTCGATTTGCCGCTCCCATTCCCACCGACGAGGAAGACGACCTCACCCGGCTCGATATCGAGGCTCAGGGGGCCGACGCGGAAGCTCCTGTCTCCGTTGCCTGTGGGATACTCGTACACGATATCGCGTGTCGAGAGTGTGCCGATGCGACCGTTCCACGGATCCTCGGTCTTCTGGACGGCCGCTCGCTCGACGGCCTCATCGAGCTTCCCCTCCAGCGTCCGGATCTGTTCGAATGCGACGCTGGAGCGGAACACCGCATTGAGCCCTCCGGCCACGCTGGTGAAGGGGCCCCAGACGAACGCGGTGCACGTGACCAGGCTGGCCATGGTCTCGGCATCCACGTCGACGTACCTGGGCATGGTGAAGATGACCGCCCCCAGCAGGATGTACAGGACGCAGTTGGGCATGACCAAGACGCCGCTGAGCCCCTCGGCCGTCCTCACGGCGCCAATGCGGAGGGATTCGGCCATCCCCACGATATCGTCGTGGATCTCACGCCCGCGCCGACGGCTGAATTTGGCTTCTTTGAAGCCTTTCAGCAGATCCATGACCATGTCGAAGAGCTCGAGCCGTAGCTGCCCCATCTGGCGCAGCACATCGACGACCTCTTCGAATCTGTATTGAACGATGAAGAACCCGAACACCAGCATGAGCGCGATCAGCGCGAAGGCTGGCAGCGAGATCCACGCAATGTAAACGAGCCCGAACACGAGGACGAAGAGCGCCTGCAGGAAGCTCCCGAGCACCCACCCTTGCTCCGACACGACGGACATGTTTTCCGTGACGCGATCGAAGATCTCTGCGGTCCCGACGCGCTCGAGCCCCTCGAGCTCCGTTCGCTCGATCTTCTCGACAATCCTCGTCCTGACGCGGTGGAGCACAGCTTCGACGAGGGACGTCGTCCGGTGATACGTCGCTCGAGCACCGAGGACGTAGAGGGCCATCGTCAACCCGAACAGGAAAAGCGCCCGCAGGTCCGCCTGCTCCGGGGACCCGGCGAGGACATTGGCGCCGACGAGGAGGAGCGCGTTTGCGATACCCCCCATCGTCGCGACGGCGAAAATCGAAGCCCGCTGCCCCTTCGCCTCCTCGAGGAGAAGGTCTATGACGTACATTGCTGCCCCGCGATCGTGCGTGAGGTGCAGTGCGCGATGAGGCGTCGCAGCGACGAGAGGACCCTTTCCGCGATCCTCTCCACCGTCGATTTCTCGTACATCGCGGGGCTGTAACCCCACGTGAGCCGCAGGCGTCCTTGCATCACGATGGCACTCAACGTGAGCTCATGAAACAACGCCATGTTCGGGCTCGCGCTCGTGTGCTCCGTCCCCGCGAATTCCCAGGTCGAGCCTGCCTCATGCTGCCCGAGATAGTTGAACAGCACCGGCATTGGCACGGTGAGCGACGCGCGTACGGCCGCGTCCGGGTGCGCATATCGCAGCCAGCCGTATCCCACGCCCCGCCCCGGCACCGACCGGAGCTGCTCCTTCACGCCATTCAGCAGCAGAGCAGGATCTTCCTCCGAAGGCACGCGCAGCGAGAGCGGGAATAGCGACGAGAACCACCCCACGGTGCGGGACACGTCGACGTCCTCCACCACGGGCTCGCGACCATGATGCTGCAGTGCCACGCAGACCGTATCCGTCCCGGAGGACGCACTCATTCCCTCTGCGAATGCCGACAAAAGGACCGCATGGATCTCCGTTCCACCAGCCGATCCCACGTCGTGGAGGAGCGCACGGGTCTCTGCCGGAGACAACTCCACCTCCAGGGTGCAGCTATCGCCGAAGGTCCCCACCGCGCCATCGTGGTCCCGCGCGCCCGGCGTCACGCTGCCGGCGCATTGCGCCTGCCAATACTGGAGCTGCTCCGAGAAGCCGCCGCCCCCGACAAACGCGTGCAATCGCTCGGACCACCGGCGAAGGGATGTCGTCTTGGGTCCGAGATTCGGCGTCTGCCCCGCGATCAATGCGTCGCAGGCGCGCTCCACGTCCTCGCACACGATGCGCCATGACACGATGTCTGTGACGAGGTGGTGCATGGCGAGGAGCAGCCGCGCCCCGCCTTCGCCCAGATCCAGCCACGCAGCGCGGAAGATCGGGCCGCTGGACAGGTTCATGCCCCGTTGCAGGACCTCCGCTGCCTTTTTTACGGCGGCATCACGGGCCGAGGGCGGAAGCGACGATAGGTCCACCCGCTCGAGCACCAGAGTCGCCCCCTCCTCGTGCTCCTGCACCCACCCGGCGTCGGTGCGACGATACCGGAGCCGCAATGCGTCGTGCTGCTGCGCGAGGATCCGCAGCGCCTCTGCGGCGATCTCCGGCGATAGCGCGGGCGGCGGCGTCCACGACATCGCCGGACTGAAATGATGGGCGTCCTCGGGATCTCGATCCAGGAACCAATGCTGGATCGGCGTCAGCGGGACCGTCCCGGTCACGGCGCCCTGCTCCACGAGGACCGCGCTCTCTTTGCGCGCCGCCTGCGCGAGCTGCGCCACCGTCTGGTGCGCGAACAGGTCGCGCACGGTCAGGTGGAGGCCAGCTCGTTTGGCGCGACCTATCACGTGGATTGCGAGGATCGAGTCCCCTCCGAGCGTGAAGAAGTTATCGTGGATCCCGACGGGCGAGATCTGCAGCACCTCGGACCACAGCTCGGCGAGCGCGCGCTCCGTCTCGGTCTGCGGTGCCACGTACGAGGTTTCCGCCGCGCTACGCGTCATCTCCGGTGCCGGCAGCGCCTTGCGATCAACCTTGCCGCTGGGATTCAGCGGCAGCGCCGTCAGCCGCACGAATACAGAGGGGACCATGTACGCGGGCAGCGAGGCCTGAAGGTGCTCGCGCAGCGTGCCCTCCGTACATTCGCCTTCCCCGGCCACCACGTACGCGACCAGCCGTTTGTCGCCGGACGAGGACTCCCATGCGACCACGGCGCACGCTCGCACCGCCGGGTGGGACGACAGCACCGCCTCGATTTCGCCGAGCTCGATGCGGAAACCCCGGATCTTCACCTGGTGATCGATACGCCCGAGGAACTCCAGCTCTCCGTTCGCGTCCCATCGGGCGAGGTCACCGGTGCGGTACATCCGCGCCCCGGGCACATTCGAGAACGGGTCAGGGACGAAGCGCTCCGCTGTCAGTCCGGGGCGCCCGAGATAGCCGCGTGCGAGCCCGTCCCCCGCGATGTACAGCTCCCCAGGAATGCCCACCGGGACCTGCATCAGGTTTCGGTCGACCACGTGGAGCTGCGTATTGGCGATACCTCGGCCGATCCGGACGTAGCTCTGCTCGGCGTCGACGCGATAATGAGCAGACCAGATCGTGGTCTCCGTCGGCCCATACACGTTCCTGACCGAGGATGCCCGGAGTGCGAGCTTGGCCGCGAGATCCGGCGTCATTGCTTCCCCGCCGCACAGCACCTGCAGGGGCCTTCCGCCCTTCCAGCCTGCGTCGAGTACCATGCGCCATGTCGCAGGCGTTGCCTGCATCATCGTCGCGCGCTCCAGGGCTCTCACCAGCGCTTCGCCGTTGCTCGCGTCTTCCTGCGACGCGAGGTGGACCGAGGCTCCCCGGAGCAAGGGCATGAACAGCTCAAGCCCGGCGATATCAAAGGACAGCGACGTGACGGCCTGCATCACGTCCCGGGGCCCGACCTCCATCTTTTCGGCGAAATCGTGGAGCAGGTTCGTCAGCGCGCCGTGCAGAACCTGGACGCCTTTGGGCCTCCCCGTCGAGCCTGACGTGTAGATGACGTAAGCCGCGTTCTCCGGCACGACCTGGGCGCCGGGAGACGTGAGCGGCTGCTCCTGCCAAGGGGGCACGCTCGCATCGAGGTGTACCGTGACAAACGCGTGCGCGGAAAGGCTGCCCTCGAGGCGCTCCTGGGTGAGCAGCACCGCGGGCCGCGCGTCCGTCAGCATGTAGGCCAGCCGCTCCCGCGGATAGTTTGGGTCGAGCGGCACGTACGCGCCGCCCGCCTTGAGGATGCCGAGCAGCCCCACCACCATTTCCAGCGAACGCTCGACGCATAGCCCCACCAGCACCTCCGGGCCCACGCCCAGCGCGCGCAGGTAATGAGCCAACTGATTCGAGCGCTGGTCGAGCTCCCGGTAGGTGAGCTCTTGCTCAGCGAATACCAATGCCACCGCGTCGGGGGTTCGTGCGGCCTGCTCCTCGAAGAGGTCGTGAATGCACTTGCCCTCGGGATACGCGGCCGCCGTATCGTTCCAGGTCGCGAGCTGCCCGTGCTCCGCCTCGGTCAGGAAGGCAAGCTCGGACAGGGGGTTGTCAGGGTGCGCCACCACGTCGAGGAGCAGGGTGCAGAGGTGCTCGCTCAGCCGCTTCGCCGCGGCTTCGTCCACCCGTGTCGTGTCATAGGCCAGGTGGATGCTGGTCCCTTCCGCGTCACGGGCCACGGCGAACACCAGTGCGTTTTTCGCGGTTGTCACACCGGGAGACACCGCTTCGAGGTGCGGCGACCACCCCGCCGCGATCCCGGCGTGCGGCGCTGATACCTCGAAGAGGAGCACGTCATACAGCGGGTTCTCATCGCCGTGCCTGGACAACCCCTGGTCCTGCACCACCACGTCGAACGGCAATGCCTGATGCTCGTAGACCTCCACGGACGTGCGCCTCGCAGACGAGAGCAAGTCGATGAATGTCGGATTTTCCGAAAGGTCGGTCCGCAGCACGACCGTGTTCGTGAAGAAGCCCAGGAGGCTTTCCGCGCCCGGCACTTCGCGGTTCGCGATCACCGCGCCGAGCCCGAAGTCCTTCTGTCCGCTGTAGCGCGACAGGATGGCCGTGAGGACGGCATACCAGGCCATGAACGGCGTGCAGCCGTGGTCCCGCGCGAGCGCCGAGAGCGCGCTGCTCGCATGCTGAGGAATGCGGAGCATTACGCTCGCTTCGGGGCCAGGGCCGCCCTCCGAAGCGGGGCGAAGAATGGGCAACTGGAGCCGCGGCACGCCGGTGAGTTGGTCTTTCCAGTACGCTCGCGAGACCCCGAAGCCGCCACCCGTGAGCGCCTCCTGCTCCGCCCGTGCATAATCGGCGAACTGGTATGAAAGCGCCGGCAGACTCGGCGCCTCGCCGCGCCAGCACGCCTCGTACAGGCGCGAGAGCTCGGAGAGCAGCACGCCGCAGGACCATTCGTCGGTGATGATGTGGTGCTGGAGGACGAGCACGACATGGTGCTTGGCGGCCATGCTTACGACGAGGACCCGCGTCA
Organism: Polyangium jinanense; assembly: GCF_028435365.1. Next base: position 81,290 of record NZ_JAGTJJ010000052.1, read on the forward strand.
GCGGTCCGGCACCGAGGTCGAAACGAATGCCGATTTCGGCCTCCAGGAGCGCGCGCAAGGCGGCTTCCCGCGCGGCTTCTGGCAGGGCCGAGACGTCCTCCACGCGCACCGGAATCGATCCGCTCTTCGCCACGACCCGCCTCGGCACGCCGTCGACCTCGGGATAGGTCGTGCGCAGGATCTCGTGCCGCTCCGCGAGCAATGCCACGCTTTGGCGCAGCGCCTGCTCCGAGAGCGCGCCTCGAATGACGAACATCTGCGGGACCTGGTACGACAGCGCTTCGGGCGAGAGTTTGTCGACGAACCACATCCGCCGCTCGGTCCCCGAGAGGCCGGCGTATGCAGGCTCGGCCGCGCCGCGCGGCGAGGGGGAAACCGCGACCACGGGCGCCGAGCGCTTCTCCATCCCGTCCAGCGACGCCGCCAGGGCCGCCACCGTCGATTGCTGAAACAGTGTGGCCACGGTCAGCCCGAGCCCGAGCCGCGCTTTCACCGCGGACACGAGGCGCACCGCCAAAAGCGAGTGGCCGCCGAGCAGGAAGAAATCGCCGTGCGCGCCGATGGGCCGCACCTCGAGCAGTTCTTCCCAGATGGCCACGAGCGCGCGCTCCGTATTGGTCCGCGGCGCCACGTACGCTGTCTCCGCGCCGCGCGTCGCCTCGGGCGACGGCAGCGCTTTGCGGTCCACCTTGCCGTTCGCAGAGAGCGGCAGTTTGTCGAGGAACACAAACGCCGACGGCGTCATGTACTCCGGCAATCGCGCGCGGATCCACTCTCGCAGATCGCTTGCCGTGCACGCGCCGTCCTTCGCCACCACGTAGGCGACGAGGCGCTTGTCCCCCGGCGCATCTTCACGCGCCACGACGACGCACGACGCCACCGCGGCGTGTGAGGAGAGCGCCGCCTCGATTTCGCCGGTCTCGACGCGGAACCCTCGAATCTTCACCTGGTGGTCGGCGCGGCCCAAAAACTCGAGTTCGCCGTCCTCGTTCCAGCGCGCGAGATCCCCGGTGCAGTACATCCGGGCGCCAGGCTCCTTCGAGAAGGGATCCGGGACGAACCGCTCCGCCGTCATGCCGGGACGATTCAGATAACCACGCGCCAGGCCCACCCCGGCGAGGTGGAGCTCACCGGCCATTTCGATGGGGACCTGCCTCTTCGCGCCATCGAGCACGTAGATATGCACGCCGTGAATCGGTCGACCGATCGAAAAATTCTCCGGTCGCTCCGGATCGAAATAGGCCTGTGCCCCGAAAATGCTGAACTCGGTAGGGCCGTAGGAGTTCAGCACCCTCCGGCCCTTCGCCCACTGCGCGACGAGCGCGGGGGAGGTCGTGTCGCCCGCCAGGGTGATATGGCGGAGATGGGGCGCGCGGCAGTTCAGCACGCGCAGCATCGCGGGCGGAATGAACGACACGGTGATCCCCCGATTGTCCAGGCACTCCGCAATGCCCTCGACCGCGCCGTAGGCATTGCTCGGTAGCACGCACGCGGCGCCGTTGCAGAGCGATATCATCCAGTCGATGATCGCCCCGTCGAACGCCACCGCTGCGCTCTGGAGCACACGATCGCTCGGATGGATCACGAACTGCTCGCGCTGGAATGCCACACGCGCGGCGAGCCCCCGGTGCTCGTTGACGACCGGCTTGGGTTTGCCCGTGGAGCCAGAGGTGAACACCACGTAATTCGCATGCTCGGGCCTGACGCCGCTCTCGGGGGGCGTGGCCGGCAGCGACGCCCATTGCGACGCGTCCGCGTCGAGGCGCACCACCGTCACGCCGGACGCCGTGAAGCGGTTTTCGATGTCCGAGTGCGTCAGCAGGACCGGCGCCTGCGCTTCGGATAGCAGGAGCGAGAGCCTGTCGGCCGGATACGCCGGATCCAGGGGCACGAACGCGCCGCCCGCCTTCAGGATCCCGACCAGGGCCACCACCATGTCGAACGACCGCTCCACGCACAGCGCCACGCGCACCTCGGGCCCGACGCCGAGAGCGCGAAGGTGGTGCGCCAGGCGGTTGGCCTGCGCCTCGAATTCACCATAGCTGAGCTGCCGGCCGTCCTGCTCGAGGGCCACGGCATCCGGCGCCTTCGCCGCCTGCTCCGCAATGAGCTCGTGGATGCACGGGGCGGCGGGGTCGGCCTTTGGCGTGTCGTTCCACGCGGCGAGGTTCTGCGTTTCCTCTTCGGTCAAGAGGTCCAGATCCGGCAAACGTTTGTCCGGGTGCGCCACGGCGTCCGTCACAAGCGTCCGCAGATGTCCGCACAGGCGCTCCGCTGCCGTGCGCGAGACCCGCTTCGTGTCGTACAGGACCTCCACGACGGTCCCTTCGACCGAGTGCTGTACGGACACAGCGAGCGCGTCCTTCGCCGTCGTCGCGCCCTCGCGCACTGCACCAAGGGCGGGTGACCAGCCGGCCGCAGCTCCGGTGATCGGAGGCGTCACCTCGAAGAAGGCCACGTCATACAGCGGGTTCTCTCCAGCCTGCCGCGAGAGCCCCTGATCCTGCATGACGATGTCGAACGACAGCGCCTGGTGCTCGTACGCGGAAAGCGACGTCCGTCGCGCGCGAGAGAGCAGCTCGCCAAACGTAGGGTTTCCCGAAAGGTCGGTCCGCAGCACGACCGTGTTCGTGAAGAAGCCCAGGAGGCTTTCCGCGCCCGGCACTTCGCGGTTCGCAATTACCGCGCCGAGCCCGAAGTCCTTCTGGCCGCTGTAGCGGGACAGGACGGCCGTGAGGACGGCATACCAGGCCATGAACGGCGTGCAGCCGTGGCCCCGCGCGAGCGCCGAGAGCGCGCTGCTCGCATGCTGAGGAATGCGGAGCATTACGCTCGCTTCGGGGCCAGGGCCGCCCTCCGAGGCGGGGCGAAGGATCGGCAGTTGGAGCCGCGGTATACCGGCGAGGTTGTCCTTCCAGTATGCTCGCGAGATCCCGAAGCTGCCACCCGCGAGCGCCTCCTGCTCCGCCCGTGCATAATCGGCGAATTGGTACGAAAGCGCCGGCAGATTCGCAGACTCGCCGCGGCAGCACGCCTCGTACAGGCGCGAGAGCTCGGAGAGGAGCACGCCGCAGGACCATTCGTCGGTGATGATGTGGTGCTGGAGGACGAGCACGACATGGTGCTCGGCGGCCATGCTCACGACGAGGACCCGCGTCAGCGGTCCGGCGCCGAGGTCGAAACGAATGCCGATTTCGGCCTCCAGGAGCGCGCGCAATGCGGCTTCCCGCGCGGCTTCGGGCAGCGCCGAGACGTCCTCCACGCGCAGCGGGATCGATACGCTCTGCGCCACGACCCGCCTCGGCACGCCGTCGACCTCGGGATAGGTCGTGCGCAGGATCTCGTGCCGCTCCGCGAGCAATGCCACGCTTTGGCGCAGCGCCTGCTCCGAGAGCGCGCCTCGAAGGACGAACATCTGCGGGACCTGGTACGACCGCGCCTCGGGCGAGAGTTTGTCGACCAACCAGAGCCGCCGCTCGGTCCCCGAGAGGTCAGCGTACGCGGGATCGGCCGCGCCGCGCGGGGCGGGAGAGAGGGCGGCCACGGGCGCCGGTCGATTCTCCGTCCCGTCCAGCGACGCCGCCAGGGCCGCCACCGTCGATTGCTGAAACAGTGTGGCCACGGTCAGCTCGAGCCCGAGCTGCGCCTTCACCGCCGACACCATGCGTATCGCCAGGAGCGAATGGCCGCCGAGCTGGAAGAAATGGTCTCGGACCCCGATCGGCCGCACCTGGAGCAGTTCTTCCCAGATGGCCACGAGCACGCGCTCCGTATCGGTCCGCGGCGCGACGTACGATGTCTCCGCGCCGCGCGTCGCGTCGGGCGACGGCAGCGCCTTGCGGTCCACTTTGCCGCTGGGATTGAGCGGCAGCGCCGTGAGGCGCACGAAAGCAGAGGGGACCATGTATTCCGGCAGCGTCGCCCCCAGGTGCTCGCGCA
>NZ_JAGTJJ010000053.1 GCF_028435365.1 Polyangium jinanense
GTGGGGGTTATTCGCCCCTCGACCCGAACCAGGGCAAGCCCTGGACTCGAGTTGGAAGAACTGCGCGATGCGCAGTTCTTCCACGGGTCGGTGGCAAGACCGTGGAGGTTCGTCTCGCGCACAGCGTTGCCGGTAGAACCGTCAGCGCGGCTGTCTTGGTTGGCAGGGTGCTTGGCAGTCTTGCCTCGCCCTGTTCGATGAACTGCGCATCGCGCAGTTCATCGACCCCGGGTCCAGCGCTTGCGCTGGTCCGGGTCCAGGGGCGGACAGCCCCGGTGGGGCCTGGGGCAACGCCCCAGCGAGGCGTCCCCAGGAAACCTCCGTCAGGCGCGCGGCGTGCGGCCTGGCGGAGGCGTGCTCCGCGAGGGGGCCTGCTGCGGCAGGGGCGGCGGGGACGGGGGCGCGAGTGCGGGTGCTGGTGCGCTCGTGCCGAGACGGCGCGCGACGTCGGTCAGATCGAGACCCGTGGCTGCGCGGATCTGCTCGGTCATGGCGATTGCCTTGCGCGCGAGTGAGCCGTCGTCGCCTGACGGGAGCACCGAGAGCGTGCCGATCTTCGTCGGCGTCCGGGCGCCTGCGATGTGCGGCAGCAGCGGCATCATCTGCTGGAGTGCGAGGATCTCCAGCGCGCCTGGCCCGGCCTTGCGGATCTCGTCGACGATGCGGTGCAGCGCCTCGGCTTCGGCTTTGCCGAGCTCGATGATCTTCGCTGCGTCGCCGCGCGCTTGCTCCTCGAGGTTCCGCCGCTCGGCGTCGTGCGGCTGGATCACGTCGGCGAGCAGTTGCCGCTCGACCTGGAGCGCGCGGGCCTTCTGGCGGTTGATCTCTGCCTTGACCTGCGCGATCTGCGCGAGGACCTGACCCTTCGCCTCCTGGATCATGGCCTCGCGACGGCTCATCGCGTCCTTGATGCGCTTCTGCGTCTCCTGCCGCGCGATCGCCAGGTCTGCGTCGATCTTGGCGACCTCGCTCTTCGCCCAGTTCTCGGCCTTCTGCTCGGCCGACTCGGCTTGCGTCCTGGCCTCGACGATGCTCGCGTCCATGCGCACGCTCGCGCCACGCATGCGGCCGATCGAGTTCAGATAGTTCGCGTCGTCGGCGACGTTCTGGATCTTCAGCGTGTCGAGCACGAGGCCCATGCGCTGCATGTCGTGCTCGGCCTCTTCGAGCAGCTTGTCCGCGAACGCGGTCTTGTCCTGGTTGACCTGCTCGGGCGTCAGCTGCGCGAGCACGCCGCGCACGTTGCCTTCGAGCGTCTCGCGCGCGATCGCTGCGATCTCGTCGCGCGACTTGCCGAGGAAACGCTCGACTGCGTTCGAGAGCCGCGGCTCCTCGCCGGGCAGTTTTACGTGCGCGACGCCTTGTACGTTGAGCGGGATGCCGCCCTTCGAGTAGGCGCCCTTCACGGAGATGTCGACCGGGATGTTGTTCAGATCCATGCGGTCGACGCGCTCGAGCAGCGGGATGCGCACGGCGCGGCCGCCGCGCACGGAGCGATAACCGACCTCGCGCGAGCCCACCTGATGCGACCCGCCCGAGAGAACGAGCACCTCGTTCGGCGAGCTCACGAGCAGGAGGTTCTTCAGCGTGTAGACGACGAAACCCACCACGACGAACGCGGTGAGACCGAGGACCATGATGATCGGAATCATGAAGCCCTCCCGTGCGATCCGAGGATCTGCTGGATGTCGATGCCCATCGCGCGCCCCGTCTCCTGAAGGACCCGCGTCACCGCGGCCGGGTATGCCGCGACGAGCGCGCTGAACGCCTCGACGTCGTTGCCCGCCACCACGTTGACCTCACCGACCTGCGTCTGCGCCACGCGCGCCGCCGCGGCCGTCACGAGCTGCCGGAGCTGCTGGAGCACGTATGCGTCCTTCGCCAGCTGCCCCGCGGCCGCCCACTCCTGCGCCACGAGCCGGAGCGCCTCGGCTGTCGCCTTGCCGTTCTCCACCGTCGGCGCCGCCTCGCCGCGCGCCTTGAGCTCCTGCGCCTTGCGGTTTGCCTCGGCCGGCAGGATGACGTCGCAGTTGAGGCGGAGCTTTTCGAGCTCGGCGCGCAGGGCCTGGAGCTCCTGCTCGGCCACGGCACGCTCGGTCTCGGCCGCGATCTCGGCCTCGTTCTCGATCTGCTTCGCCTCGGCTTCGAGCTTGGCGATCTCGGCGCGGTAGTTGTTGCGGCTCTGCACGATCACCGTCTCGGCGCGCTTCGCCGCCGTCTCGGCCGCCTGCCGCGCTGCTGCTTGCGCCTCGGCCACGGCCTGGTTCGCCGCGTTCTCGGCGTTCGCCGCGTCGCGCAGCATCGTTGCGATCCGACCGCGGCCGAGGTTCGCGAGGTAGTGCTGATCATCGGAGACGTGCTGGACCTTGAGCACGTCGAGCTCGAGCCCGAGCTTGTCGAAGTCGTCGCGCGCGTTCTCCACGAGCGTCTCGGCGAACTTGAGCCGATCCTCGTTCACCTCCTCGGGCGTGAGCTGCGAGATGACCTCGCGCAAAACGCCTTCGAGCGTCTGCTGCGCGGCGATGGAGATCTGCGTGGGCGTCGTGCCGAGGAAGCGCTCGACGGCGTTGCGCACGGCCGTGTCGTTGCTCGCGATCTTCACGTTGGCGATCGCGTGCACGCTGAGCGGGATGCCGCCCTTCGAGTAGGCGTTGTGCACCTGGACCTCGACGGGGAAGAGCCGCATGTCCATGCGGGCCACGCTCTCGAGGAAGGGCACGCGGAAGCCGCGGCCGCCGTGCAGGATCTTGTAGCCGCTCACGGTGCCGTCCGGCAGGACGTGCTTGCGGCCGCTGAAGACGAGGATCTCGTTGGGCCGGCAGATGAACAAGAACTGCCGGAGGATCGCCACGAAGATCCCGAAGAGCACGATGATGCCGCCCGCGGCGAGCAGCACCAAGACGGCTTGATCGAGGTCGGGCGTCCCCGCGCCCGATCCCACGTCGGTCGGAGGGCGCGTGCGCCGCTGCTGCGCGTCGATCGACGCGAAGAGCGCACTGCCGAGAAGATTGTACCCCATGCGCCGAGCGTAGCAGGCATGACGCCGCGCCCGGGCGTGATCGAACACGCGATCACGCGATTTCCTGGGACCTCAAGCGAGCTCGGAGGGCCGCCGCGATACACGCGCCACGTCGCCCTCCACGTCCTCCACGAGGACATGGTCGCCGCGCGCGATCTCCTCGCCGTCGCTGCGCGCGAGGATGTCGACGCTCTGACCCTTCAGGACGATGCGAATCTTGCCGACCTTGTCCTTGCCGACAGGCACGAGCACGCGCCCGATCGAGCCGCCGGCGCGGGTGACGTCCGCCGACGTCGACGCAGATCCTTGCGCCACAAAACGAAACGCGAGCTGCGCGAAGAGGCCCGACGAGAGGCCGGAGGCCGCCGCGAGTACGAAGATCACGACGGGCCCCGCGAGCGCGAAGAGGTGCAGGAGCGAGCCCGACATGCCGAAGCCGAGCAACGTAAAGACCCAGAACCGGAGCGAGAGGAAAAAGGCCAGGATGTCGCTCGCGCCGGTGCCCGCGGGCGTCGTGGCGAGCGACTTGCCGGAGAGGTCCTTCGCGAGATCCTTGCCGCCGCCGCTGCTCGCATCGTGCGCGTCGCCGGCGTCGGCGTCGCCCTTGCCCCCCGCTACGATCTGCACGAGCAAGATGCCCAGACCGACGACGAAGGAGAAGAGGTAGACGAGGCCCATCGACCGAGAGGATATCGCGGTACGTGGGCCGAACGATCCGGATCGGGTACCGGGGCGCCCGAATGCTGATCCAGACGATCCGGATCGGGTACCGGGCAAGCGGATCGGCGATCCGAACGGTCCGGATCGGCAACCCGGGCTCCAGGGAGGCGATCCGAACGATCCGGATCGGCAACCCGGGCTCCAGGGAGGCGATCCGAAGCGATCCGACCGCCTCCCGGGCGCCTCAGCTCCCGCGCAGCACGGTCTCGTAGACCTCGCGCACGCGCCCCGTGACCTCCTGGTACCGTGCGAGCAGCTCGACGGCGGCCTGCGCTCCCGGTCGATCCCGGATGCCCATCCGCCGCGCCAGCGGCCAGAGACCCGGCGCGCTCTCTTCGAGCAGGTGCGACGCGTCGGCGTGCACGATCCGGATGCGTCCGCCGAGCTTGCGCAGAAACGCATACCCGTCCCGCAGCGCCTCGGCCTGCTCCGGCGAGAGCTTGCCCGACGCCGCGAGTGCCTCGATCGCGAGCGCCGTCTCCGTGGTGCGTACGCCGGGATCCGCGCCGCTCAGCATTTGCAAGAACTGCACGCAGAGCTCGATCTCGAAGAGCCCGCCGCGCCCGAGCTTGAGGTCGTACCGCCCACGCCGCTCCAGCGAGAGCTCCTGCTCCATGCGGCCGCGCAGGCGGCGGAGCTCCTCGGCGACCTGCGCCGGATCACCGGGCATCGCGTACGCCGCCGCGTGCGCGATCTCGATCGCCCGCGCCCCGAGCTCGACGTCACCCGCGACGGCGCGCGCCCGCAAGAGCGCGAGGCGCTCCCAGGCCGCGGCCTCGACATGCGGCGTGTCCGGCCCCTTCGCGTGATACCGCGCGAAGGCGTCGATCGACGTGACGAGCAAGCCCTGGTTGCCCGAGGGCCGGAGGCGCGTGTCGAGCTCGTAGCCGGGCCCGGCCGGGTGCAGGATCGAGATCAAGCGGATCACGCGGCGCGCCGAGCGCGCGAAAAACGCGTCGGGATCCGTGCCGGCCGGGGCCTTCTCCGGATCGAAGAGGAAGAGGACGTCGAGGTCCGAGCCGTAGCCGATCTCGCGTCCGCCGAGCGTGCCGACCGCGAGCACGGAGAGGCCTCGTACGGGCTCGCCTTCCGGCGTGCCGAGCGCATGCCGCGTCGCCGCTTCGAGCGAGGCATCCGCGAGCTCCGAGAGCACGTACCCGACCTCGCGCGGGCCAAGCTCGCTCGCGAGATCCGCGAGGCCCACGTCGATCACGACACGCGCCTTCGCCTGGCGGAGCGCGCCGACGAGCTGCTCGTCGGGATCCTCGTCCACCGCCGCGGCCTCGCGCTTGGCCTGGTCGAGCTCCGCGCGCGCGGACGCGGGCGTCGGGACACCACGCGCGAACAGGATGCGATCGCCGTGCTCGGGGTGCTGCACGAGCGCCTCGGCGAGGAACGCGCTGCCTCCGATCGCCTCGACGAGCCTTCGCACGAGGCGCGGCTCGTCGCCGAGGAAACGCAGGTACACGCCGGGATGACGGAGCCGCGCGAAGAGCCTGCGGAGCGTGCGCGCAGCCTGCTCGGGATCGGCCGCGTCGGCCACGGCGTCGAGAACCGCTTCGCCAAGGCGCGGATACGCCTCGCGGCTGCGCGCGCCGAGCACCGCGTCCGGGCGGCGCGAGAGATCGAAGAGATCCCGCGCGACGTCGCCCCAGCGCTCGACGGTCTCGAGAGCGTCGGTCGCTTCGGGCGTCGCGCCGGGCAAGGAGACCTGCGCGACGCGACGGAAGGCCGCCTCGAACGCCGCGGCGTCGCCATCGTCGAGCGCGGCGAGGGCCTCGGCCCAGGGGGAAGGCGCGGGCGCGCCGTCGGGCACGAGCGAGCGGAAGCGCGCTTCCACGCGGCCGAGGTGTTTTGCCAGGTCGACCTCGAACGCCTCCGCGGATGCGAAGCCGAGCGCCCGCGCGAGCCTGCCTGCGGATTCGGCGTCCGCGGGCCACACGTGCGTCTGCAGGCCCGTGCCGAGCTGCACGGCGTGCTCGGCGCGGCGAAGCGCGAGGTACGCCTCGGCGATCTCGCGCGCCTCGCGATCCGTCACGAACCCAGCCGCGCGCAAGCGCCGGAGTCCATCGAGCGTGCCCTTCACACGGAGGCGCGCCTCGCGGCCGCCCCAGATGAGGAGCAGCGTCTGCACGAAAAACTCCGCCTCGCGGATGCCACCCGATCCGAGCTTCAGATCCCGCCCCGGCTCGCGCGAGAGCTCGGTCCGCGCCCGCTGCACGAGCTTCGTCATCTCGACGGCGATCGTCGGATCGACGCGCCTCCGCCACACGAACGGCTCGAGCGCGGCGAGCACCTCGTCACCGAAGTCGAGATCCCCCGCGATGGGCCGCGCGCGCACGAGCGCCGCGCGCTCCCACGTCCGCCCGAACGACTCGTAGTACCGCTCGGCCGCGGCGAGCGAGTTGACGAGCGGCCCGCTCCGACCCTCCGGCCGCAAACGCAGATCCACGCGCCACACGAACCCGTCCGCGGTCACGTCTTCGAGCGACGCCGTCACGCGCCGCGCGACACGCGTCCAGAAGTCGTGGAGCGGGAGCGTCTCGCCGCCGCCCTGCGTGCATCCGCCCTCGTCCGTGTCGTAAAAGAACACGAGATCGACATCGGATCCCACGTTGAGCTCGCCCCCGCCGAGCTTGCCCATGCCGAGCACCACGAACCGCGCGGGCGCGCCGCTCTCGCGTCGCGGAGGACCAAACCTCGCCGAGAGCTGCGTGATCGCGTCCTTCACGGCCGCGTCGATCGTCACCTCCGCGAGCACCGCGATCTCGTGCGACGTCACATCGACGTCGGCGCCTCCGAGCGAAGGTGGCAAGAGCTCGCGCAGCGCCACGCGAATCCGCTCTTCCCGCGCGAACTTCCGCAGCTCACGCGCCACCCGCTCGCCGTCGTCGCCGTCCCCGATCCGCGCCCGAAGCCTCGCGACGAGCCCAGCGCGATCCCGCGCCGCCTGGTGCCCTTCGGCCGCGATCGTCGCCACGATCTCGGGCGACGCTTCGAGCGCGGGGGCGAGGCCCGGGTACGCGCTCGCGAGCAGCACGGCGAGGGCGAAGCCGACCGAGCCGGGCTCGAGTCGCTCGGCGAAACGCGCGGCGTAGATCTCGGCGCGCCGCCTGTCGATCCGCTGCGCGAGGGCGTGGAGCCGGGAGCGCCGGAGCATCGGAAGGCCGCAACGTAGCAGCGACGCGCGTTCGGCGCCTGGTCTCGTTTTTCTCCTCGGCCCGCGCCGAGCAGGCGGGGCGGACGCGCCACCGACTTCCCTCTTCTCGATCCCGATGCGCCTTGGCGAGGCTCCGCCCACCTCCTATGCTCCGCTGCGTGCGTCTCCTCTGCCTGTCCGACATCCATGGACGCGCGGATGCGCTCTCCGCCGTACTCGCGGTGGCCGAGCGCCGCGGCTATTCGAAGATCCTCGTCGCCGGCGATCTCTGCTTTCCCGGCCCCGATCCGCTCGAGACGTGGCGCCGGCTCACGCAGATGCAGGCCATCCTGGTCCAGGGCACCGGCGATCGCGCGCTCGCGACGCTCGACATCAGCAAGGTCGTCCCGAAGAGCCCCTACGAGCGCTCGCGGCTCGAGCGTCTCTCGGAGGTGCGCACCGAGCTCGGCCAGCTCATCCTCGCGCGGCTCGGCCGGCTCCCCACGACCCACCGCATGAACCTCGAAGACGGCAGCGAGCTCCTGCTCGTCCACGGATCCCCGGTCGATCCGTTCGAGCCGTTCTGCCACGACATGACGGACGAGGAGATGGCGGCCCTGCTCGGCGACGATCCGGCCGACGTGATCGTCTGCGGCGGCTCGCACGTGCCGTTCGACCGCATGGTCCAGGGCGTACGGATCGTGAACGTGGGCAGCGTCGGCGAAGCCCCGGGCGGCGAGGGCGCAGGGCAAGGCTTTTCGCACGCCGACGTCACGCTCCTCGAAACCAGCATCGCCGGCGTCGAGGTCGAGCAGATCGCCGTCCCCCTCGGGAAGGCGGCTTAGTGAGGGCGCGGCGAACCCGTCGGCCCTCCAGTCGGCTGGCTTTCGTTCAGCTTCTTGTCACCCCGAGAAACCACTCTGTCCCTGCACGGTAGTCGTTCCCAAGCGACGACGTGCAGCGCTATGATGCAGTTTGGCAGCATGAACAGCGGGCCGCCTGACGACGATATCGAAGCCACGCGGGTCGCCCACGTGAAGGAGCTCCAGGACGAGCTCAGGGCTCGATCGCAGCGTGATCGCGCCTATCTCATCGTGCTCGTCGGCTCGAACGTCGGCGAGATGTTCGAGGTCGAGTTTCCGGAGACCGTCCTGGGCCGTGGGGCGAACGCCACGGTGCGTCTGAACGACGACGGCATCTCGCGTCGCCACGCGCGGCTCGTCCGCGCCGGCAACGACGTGGTGCTGGAAGATCTCAACAGCTCGAACGGCACCTCGGTGAACGGCGAGAACATCAGCCAGCGCATCCTGCGCGACGGCGACAAGATCCGCCTGGGATCGACCACGATCCTCAAGTTCACCTACCACGACCACCTCGACGTCAGCTTCCAGCAGCAGATGATCGATGCGGCGCTGCGCGACGGGCTGACGAAAGCGTTCAACAAGCGCTACTTCCTGAGCCGTCTCGAGACCGAGATCGCCTACGCGAAGAGGCACCGCGCGCCGCTCTCGCTCGTGATGTTCGACGTCGATCACTTCAAGCGCGTGAACGACACGTACGGCCACCTCGCCGGCGACTACGTGCTCACGAAGATCTCGAAGCTGACGATGAACACGGTGCGGACCGAGGACGTCTTCGCGCGCTACGGCGGCGAGGAGTTCGGCGTGATCTGCCGCGGCGTGACGCTCGGCAACGCAGGCATCCTCGGCGAGCGGCTGCGCGCGGTCGTGGAGACCACGCCCTTCGAACACGAAGGGACGCGCATGCAGATCACGATCAGCGTCGGCGTCGCCGCGCACCCGGATCTGCCAGTGGAGACGCCCGAGCAGCTCATCGCCGCCGCCGACGAGGCGCTCTACCAGGCGAAGCGGACGGGCCGAAACCGCGTCCTCCTGAAGCACGGGACAGGCTGACAGGCTTCTACGCGGATTCGTCGAGGGCTCGTCGCAGCTCGCCGACGAAGGAGCGAACGACGCGCCGTTGTTCGTCGCCGCTCGTGGCCTGCTCGATGCGCCGCGCGAGCGCGGTGCCGACGACGACGCCATCAGCACCGCCGGTCGTCTCGCCCGCCGCGAGCCTCGCACTCGCGCCGCTGTCGATGCCGAAGCCAACGAGCACGGGCCGGTCGAACGATCGATGCATCGCCTCGGCATCCCGCGCGGCCGCGGCGAGATCCGACGGGCTCGCCCCCGTCACGCCCGTCATCGAGATCGAGTACACGAACGCGCGCGGCGCGCCGTCGAGCGGCATGGAAGCGCGCCGGATCGCCTCGACCCGCGCCGCATGGCTCGTCGGCGAGACGAGCGGCACCACGCCGAGCCCCTCGGCCGCGCACGCGCCCCGGAGCGGCCCCGCCTCCTCGGGCGGCAAATCCACGACGAGCAGCGCATCCACGCCCGCCTCCCGCGCGAGCCGCGCAACCCGCGCCTCCCCCGCGACGAGCACGGGGTTGTAGTACGTGAACAGCACGAGCGGCGCCTCCGAACGAGCGCGAATGCGCGACGCGACTTCGAGTACCCGTTCGAGCGTCGCGCCCGCCGCGATGGCTCGTTGCGCCGCGCGTGCGAGCGTCGGACCGTCGGCCGTGGGATCGCTGAACGGCACGCCGAGCTCGAGGATGTCCGCGCCCGCGTCGATCGCCTCGACCGCGAGAAACCCCGACGCCTCGAGCGAAGGATCTCCGACGCAGAGGTACACGCAAAGCGCCTTCCGGCCCGCGCGCCGGAGCTCGACGAAGCGCTGATCGATCCGGTGCATCACTTCCCTCCGCCGTACGCCGTGATCGTGTCCAGGTCCTTGTCGCCGCGGCCCGAGAGGCACACGAGGATCCGCGCAGGCCGTCCCCTCGCCTCGGCCTCGCGCTGCGCGATCTGCCCGATCGCCGCGAACGCGTGCGCTGTCTCCAGCGCGACCACGATGCCCTCCGCGCGCGCGACCTCCCGCGCCGCGTCGAGCGCCTCCGTGTCCGTCGCCGAGACGTACGTCGCGCGCCCCGTGTCGCAGAGCCGCGCGTGCTCCGGCCCCACGCCCGGATAATCGAGCCCCGCGCTCACCGAGTGCGCCTCGTTCACCTGCCCCGCGTCGTCGCAGAGCACGTACGTCTTCGCCCCGTGCAGCACGCCGATGCGCCCACGCGAGAGCGTCGCCGCGTGCTTGTCCGTGTCGAGCCCGAGCCCCGCGGCCTCGACGCCGTAAAGCGACACGCTCGTATCACCCTCGAACGCCTTGAAGATCCCGATCGCATTCGAGCCGCCGCCCACGCACGCGATCACCACGTCCGGCAGCGCCCCGCGATCGAGGCACGACGCACGCGCCTCGTCGCCGATGATCCGCTGCAGCGACGCGACGAGCGTGGGATACGGGTGCGGCCCCGCCGCGCTGCCGACGCAGTAGTACGTCGTGCGCACGTTCGTCACCCAGTCGCGCAGCGCCTCGTTCATCGCGTCCTTCAGCGTCCGCGACCCCGACTCCACCGGCACCACGCGCGCCCCGAGCAGCCGCATGCGCGCGACGTTCGGCGCCTGCCGCTCCATGTCGAGCGCGCCCTGGTAGACCTCGCACGGCAGGCCCAAGAGCGCCGCCGCCGTCGCCGTCGCCACACCGTGCTGCCCCGCGCCCGTCTCCGCGATGATCCGCGTCTTGCCCATCGCCTTCGCGAGCAAGAGCTGTCCGAGCGCGTTGTTGATCTTGTGCGCCCCCGTGTGACAGAGGTCCTCACGCTTGAGCAGAAGCTCCGCGATCGCACCTCCGTCCGGATCGATCCGCCGCGCGAGCCGCTTCGCCTCCGTCAGGGGCGTCGGCCGTCCGACGTAGCTCCGCAAGAGCTCGTGAAGCTCCGCCTGGAACGCCGGCGCCGGCAGGATCTCCTGCCGCGCGCGATCGAGCTCCTCGAGCGCGGGCACCAGCGTCTCTGCGACGAAGCGCCCTCCGAACTGTCCGAAATACCCTGCCCCGAGCACCTGGGAAGCCTGCTCGCCCGCGTCCTACCGGGCGAGCAGGTCCTTCCTGAAAGGCGTGTGCAGCGAGCCCCGCGGCGCGCAGGTCACCAAACGGAACACATCTTCGCCGGGTGCATCGGCGTGCCCTCGGCGCACGAGAACGCCTGGGCGAACTCGGGCGTGTTCACGAGCGGACCGTTCACACGGAACCGCGGCGCCGAGTGCGTGTTCGTCTTCGCGTGGAGACGCGCGTACTCGTCGCGGCTCTTCGCGCACCAGGCCTGCGCGTGCGCGAGGAAGAACTGCTGATCCTCGGTGAAGCCGCCTGCGACGGTCATGTTCGCCGCGCCCTTGCGCATCTCGCGGTAGGCCATGAACGCGAGCTTGATGCCGCCGAGATCCGCGATGTTCTCGCCGAGCGTGAGCTTGCCATTGAGCTTCACGCCGGGCAGCGGCTCGTACGTCGAGTACTGCTCCTCGACGCACGTCGTCTTCTTCTTGAACAGCTCCCCGACGGCGGGCTCCCACCAGTTCTCGAGGTTGCCGTTGCCCGCGTACTGCGAGCCCTCGTCGTCGAAGCCGTGCGTCAGCTCGTGGCCCACGACCATGCCCATGCCGCCGAGGTTCACCTGGATCGCCGACTTCACGTCGTAGAACGGCGGCTGCAGGATCCCGGCCGGGAAGACCATGTGGTTCTTCTGCGCGTCGTAGTACGCGTTCACCATCGGAGGGCTCATCTGCCACTCCTCGCGATCGACGGGCTTGCCGATCTTGGCGAGCCTGCGCTTCTGCTCGAACGCGCCCGCGGCCATCGCGTTCTTCCCGTAGCTCTTCCGGTCGACCTCGAAGTCGTAGCTACGCCACTTCGCCGGGTAGCCGATGAGGTAGGCCATGGTGGAGAGCTTGGCGAGCGCGCGCTCCTTCGTCTTCTCGTCCATCCAGTCGAGCGACTTGACGCGCACGCCGAAGGCCTTGCTGATCTCCTGCACCATCTGCTCGGCGGCGCGCTTCGAATCGCCCGCGAAGTGGCGCGACACGAACGGCTGCGCGACGAGCTCGCCGAGCGCGTGATCCGTGGCCTCGACGCACCGCTTCCAGCGCGGCTTCTGCTCCTTCAGACCGAAGAGGCGGGCGCGAAGGGAGAACGCTTCGTCCACGAACGGCTTCGACAGCTCGTCGGCCGACGCGCGCACGATCTGCCACGTCAGGTAGCTCTGCCAGACGTTCGGCTTCACCGACGTGAGCAGCTTGTCGAGGCCCTCGAAGAAGGGGATCGACGTGAGGTTCGCCTGCTTCACGTCCGAGATCCCGAGCGCCTTGAAGTACACGTCCCAGGGGAACGTCGGCGCCTTCTTGGCGAGATCCGCGCGGCTCACCATGTTGTAGATGCCCTTCGGATCGCGGCGCTCCACACGCGTCTTCGAGATCTTGGCGATGTCGGTCTCGAGCGCGAGCACGTCCGCCGCGGCCTTCTTCGCGTCCGCCTCGGCGAGCCCCGCGAGCTTCAGCATGCGCTCGACGTGAGCGACGTACTCCGCGCGCAACTTCTTCGAATCGTCGTCGTCCTTCGTGTAGTAGTCGCGATCCGGCAGTCCGAGCCCGCCCTGATCGAGCGTGGCGATGACGCGCGTCGCGTCCCCGGGATCCTGCTCGCCCGAGATCCAGAACAGCGGGAAGATGCCCTTTCCGTGCAGGTCGGTGACCAGCGCGGTCACGTCCTTCGCCGACGAGACCTTCCGCGCGCGATCGACGAGCGGCTTGATCGGCGTGATGCCCGCGGCGTCGACGGCCGCTTCATCCATGCACGCGGCATAGTAGTCGCCGATCTTCTTCGTCGTCGGATCGGGGTTCTTCGCCTTGCCCGCGTCCTCGAGGATCGTCTTCAGCGCGAGCTCGTTGCGCTTGTCGATCTCGCTGAAGCTCCGCACCCAGGTCGCCTCGTCGGAGGGGATCTCGGTCGACTTGAGCCAGCCGCCGCAGGCGAACGAGTAGAAGTCCTTGCAAGGATCGACCGATTTATCGAGCGCGGCGCCATCGAGGCCCACGCTCTCCAGCGTGACCTCCACGGGCGGCGGCCCCTTGTCGGCGGGCAACGCGACGGTGGGCACGGGGCCCGCCGTGTTGGTGATGGGCTCGGGCGTGGCCGAGCCACACCCAGCGAGGAGGGACATCGCCACGGAGGCGAAGGCGAGGGAAAGCGTGCGCATACGAGTCTCCGGTCGGGGGAGCGGCATCCTAGGACGAACCGCGGACGTCGCAACGATGGACGTCGCTCCGAAGCCCGTGTGAACCCGCGAGAGCGCGTGAACCGGAGAGGACGTGGAGAGCCGTGATCGAGACCGCGATCAGCGACGCGAGATTTCTACGCGCCGCCGGCCCCTGCGCGCCGCGACGGCCGCGCCGATCGCGAGGCCCGTGATCCAGCCGAAGGACGCATCACCGCCGCCGACGACCCGGCAGCCGCAGCTCCCCTCCTCGCCGTCCGTGCCTCCACCATCTCCTCCGCCAGCGCCTCCGCTTCCGCCAGCGCCTCCGCTTCCGCCAGCGCCTCCGCCGCTTCCTCCGCTTCCGCCTCCGCTCCCGCCGGCGCCGCCGCTTCCACCGCTTCCGCCCGCGCCTCCCTCACCGCCGAGCTCGTAGGCGCCGATGTCGATCGTGCCGACCGTCGTGCGCCCCGCCGCGTCGGCCGGGTGCACGTAGTGAAACTTGGGGGTCAAATCGATCCCGCCGCCCATTCCCGGCGCCTCGCCCCCGTCCACGCAGGGCGATCCGTCCTTCAGCCGGTAGTCGAACGCGGCCTGGTCGACGAACATCGGATCGCCCTCGAAGTTCTTCCCGAGGATCGCGTTGCCCTGGTTCGTCAGCGTCCCGGGCCCGACGAAGATGTTGTTCCGGATGACCGCGGGCACCGCGGCCGCGTTGATGTTCAGGAACGTGCCGCCGTTCGGGCGCTCGTTGACGAACGTGTTGTTCACGACGTAGAGCTCGGTGTTTTGGTTCGCCCCGTTCGACTCCATGCGATAGGCCAGGATCGAGCTGTTGTCGGTGTTCGGCCCCTGCTGGATGAGGTTGCCGATGACGAACGACAGGCCGCCGCTCGGCAGGTCGATCTCGTAGCTGCCCGTCCCGTCCTCCCCTGTGAGGCGGTTGTAGAGCACGTGGTTCTCGAGCGCGCGCGACTTCAGCAGGTGGCCGATCTTCGCGGCGTGCGAGTAGTTGTGCTGGAAGACGAGCTTCTTGACGTGGTTGATGTAGAGGTTGTGCGACTGGCCGTCGCCGAAACCGTTGTTCGCGAACTCCGTGTACTCGATGAGGATCGTGCTCGCCGCGTTGTCGCCCGCGAGGATGCCGTTCTCGTTGTCGTGGAAGTAGCAGCCGCGGATCGTGAGGTTCGCGCCCTCCTGACGGATGCCCGCGCCGTTCTGATCCGGGACCGTGGCGCCGCTGAACTCGATGTTCTCGACGACCGTGTCGTTCCCCGCGATGACCCAGGTCGCCTTGCCGCCTGAGTTCTTCCCTGCCGCGTCGATCTTCGCGAGGCCACCGACGCCCCGCAACGTGAGCCCGTTCTTCGACCAGCCGCAGACATCGCCGTCGTAGGTGCCGGCCGCGTCGATCTCGATCGTGTCGCCGTCGCTCGCTGCCGCGATCGCCTGACAAGGCGTCGCGTGCGTCTTGCCCGGACCCACCGTCAGCGTCGCCGCCGATGCCGTCGCCGTCGCGAGCACGCACGGCACCGCGACGAGAACCGCCAAAAGCTCTCTCGAACCTCTCCGCATCATCATCACCAAGACCTCCTACTTACGCGTCGTCCGCGCCGTCCGCCGCTCCTGCGGCTTCCAGCGCGGCGCGCCGAGCTTCGTGGACGAACGCGCGCATCTTGCGCTCATCCTTCACTCCTGGCGCGGACTCGACGCCGCTCGCGACGTCGACGCCCCACGGGCGCACGACGCGCACCGCCTCGGCGACGTTGTCGGGCCCGAGCCCGCCCGCGAGTAGGAGGCGACGCGCGCGCGCGAGCTCGACGACGAGCGCCGGATCGACGCGCACGCCCGTCCCCCCCTTTTGTCCCGGGACACGCGCATCGACGAGCAGGAGATCACCGCCGTATCGCGCCGCGAGCGCGACGTCCTCCGCGCTGCCGATGCGCAGCGCCTTGAACGCGCGCGGCCCGAGCGTGTCGATCACCTCGGGCAGCTCGTCTCCATGGAGCTGCACGCGATCGAGCCCGACCTCTCGGGCAAGCTCCTCGATGCGTGGCGGATCCAGATCGGCCACAACGCCGACGATCTCGACGCGCCCACGCGCGGCATCCGCGAGCGCGCGCGCGAGCGTCACGTCGATACGACGCGACGAACCAGGAACGAAGTTGAGGCCGATCATGTCGGCGCCCGCGGAGACGGCGGCCTCCACGTCCTCGATCCGCGTGAAACCGCAAATCTTGACGTGGAGGGCCGGGGGCAGCCGATTCACTCGATGCCGAGGAGCTCTTTGACCTTGGCGATCACCTGGGGCGCCTGGATGGGCTTGGTGATGTACGCGTTCGCGCCGAGCTGCAGCGCGCGCTGCCGGTCTTCTTGCGAGCCCTCGGTCGTGATGATGATGATCGGCGTGTCCTTGTGTACCGGATCCGACCGGACACGCTTGACGAGCTTCAGCCCGTCCATGATCGGCATGTTGATGTCGGTGATGATGACGTCGTACTTCGTCGAGGCGAGCTTGCGCAGGCCGTCGACGCCGTCGTCCGCCTCCGTGACGCGCAGGTTCTTGAGCCGCGCGAGCGCGAAGACCAAGAGCTGCCGCATCATGGGCGAATCTTCGACAATCAGGCAGGAGTACTCGGCCATCGATCAGTCCTCCAGGTCGAGGAACGCCTGTACGGAAGGCACCTTGCGACCTGCATCGGTAAACAGCCGCGCGCTGACGAGCGCGAGGGCGGCCTGCGCGCCCAGGAGCCGGAACAGCTCACCGTCCTGGTCGTCGAAGGCCGTCTTTTGGGAAAGCGTCCCGAAGATGGCGATGACGCCGATGGGCTGGCCATCGATGAGCAGCGGTACCACCGCCGCGGGGCGCTCGACCGTGCCCTTCGAGACGTCGTTTTCGGCGTCGTAGTACAGCTTGCCGGTGGAATAAGCACGCCCGATCGGGCCGTCGTCCACCGGTAGGGTCGCGATGTCGGCGAAGCTCTGGCCCTCGGTCGCCACCGCCACGAGCTCCTTCTTGTCGTCCGAGGCGATGTAGACACCGAACCGAGCCGCGCCGAGCAGCTGCGCCAGGAGCTCCTTGATGTTGCGGAGCACGTGGCGAACGTTCGTCGAGGAGTGGAGCTGCGAGGTCGCGACGTAGAGGTTCGCGAGGCTCGCGAGCTCGGACTCCACTTCCTGATGGCGCGAGGTGTAGCGATCGCTCACCGCCTCCATCGCCACCGAGCGCTGGAGCAGCGCGTTCTTCTCGCTCTCGAGCGCCTCGATCTTCCGCACCAGATCCCGGATCGCCGTGTCGCTGGCGATGTGCGAGCGGAGCCTCCCGTTCTCGCTCTCGAGCTCCGAGAGGCGCTCGCGGAGACGTTCGTTCTCCTTCAGGACCTCTTCGGTCAGCTGAGCGCCTTTGCGGAAGAACTGCTGGATGAACAAATCCCGCTCCCTTTTCAGGTCTTCCGGAGGCTGTTCGCTGGGCGCTTTGGATCGCCCTTCGTTGTCGCTCATCGTCTCCCTGGGATCTCCAGCGACCCGGACGGTAGCACGCCCGGCTCGCCGGCAGGAAGGCCCCTTAAGATGGCCGGGCCAAGCTCATTTCTTCCGGCCGCCGGCCGCGAGGGCCGCCCAACGCTCGAGATCCGGGGAAAGAAGGGTCGGCACTCGCCGAAGGGCCCGTACGTCCCGTGCGCCCACCAAAAGCATGACGGCGCGAAGCTCGGACTCCACCTGGTCGAGGAAGGCGAGCGCACCATCCCGGCCACCCGAAAGAAGCGCTTGCAGAACGGGACGAGCAATCCCAGCCGCATGCGCGCCGAGGGCGATCGCCTTCGCCACGTCGACGCCGTTCGTGACGCCGCCGGTCGCGATGATGCTCTTGAACCGCGGCCGCATCTCGCGCGTCACCAGCACCGAAGCCGCCGTCGGCACGCCCCAGTCACGCAGCATCACGCCGAGCGATCGCTCCTGTCCCGCGGCGCGCGCCGTCTCCACCGCGACCCAGCTCGTGCCGCCCGCGCCCGACACGTCCACGTGCCGCACGCCCGCCTTCGCGAGCTTCTTCGCGGCGCGCGGCCCAATCCCGCAGCCCGTCTCCTTCGCGACGACCGGCACGGCAAGCTCCGCGACGAGCCGCTCGAGGGCCCCGACCACGCCCTCGAAATCACGATCCCCGCCCGGCTGCACGATCTCCTGCGCCGGGTTCAGGTGCACGCAGAGCGCGTCGGCGCCGACGGCCTCGACGAGCTCCATGACCTTCGCGGTCTCGAGGCTCTTGGCCTGCACGCCGCCGATGTTGCCGAGCACGAGCGTCGTCGGCGCCACGTCCCGCACCATGTACGTCTCGCGCGGCTCGCCCTTCAGGATCGCGCGCTGGCTGCCGAGGCCGAAGCCGTAGCCGCGCTCCTCCGCGATCCGCGCGAGCTCCCGGTTGATGCCCCGCGCGCGCTCGGTGCCGCCCGTCATCGCCGCGATCACGAGCGGCACGCGGAGCTTCTTGCCGAGCAGCTCGATCGACGTGTCGATGTCGTCGATCACGAGCTCGGGCAGCGCGTCGTGCACGAGCTCGACGCCCTCGAACAGCGTCGTCTTCGCGCGGAACCCCACGTCGCCCGTGGCGCAGAGGTCGATGTGGTCGGCCTTGCGCGTGGAGATCGGCGAGGCCTGAGCCGGGAGTGTATGCAGTTCGGTCATTCGATCCGTCCGCCCCCTCCATGAGGCTTGGCGGTCCACGAATCAAGGGAAAGAATCCCCGACACTTTCGACGCGACGCCGCCCACGCACTAGACTGATCGCATGGATCTACCCGCCGAACCGAGAGTCCGCTGGATCCTCCATCGCGCCGCGGCCCTGCTCGAGCAAGGCACCGAGCCCGTGCGCGGCCTCGTGCTCCCCACCGCCGACTATTTTCCCGATCCCTTCGATGGATCGCCGAACGCGGTGGCGAAGCTCCTCGAGCGCGTGCAAGCGCTCGCGGGCCTCTCGGATCTCACGGTCGAGCTCACGCTGATCACGCCCGAAGGCGAGACGATGAGCACGGGCTGCGGCAGCGGCGCCTGTGGCCCCGGCGGCAAGATCGAAGCGCGCCTCGATCGCGTAGGTCGTCGCCCCGATGGCTCGTACGTCGTCGCGGTGGGCACGGGCGAGGTGCGTGATCCCGTGGTCCTCACGACGGCCCTCGTCCGCTCCGTGGCCTGCATGTTCATGACCGAGGCCGACGCGTACGACGGGCTCTCCACGGCCGAGCGCGAGCCCGTCACGGATCTCGCGGGTGTGCTGCTCGGCTTCGGCGTCCTGCTCGCGAACGGCTCGCACGTCGTGGTGAAGGGCTGCGGCGGCGCGAAGGTCCACTCCGCGACGCGCCTCACCACGAACGAGCTCACGCTCGCGCTCGCCATGTTCTGCAAGCTCTTCGGCACGGATGGCCGGGTCGCCACGCGGCACCTCGATCCCGTCCCGCGCGAGCGCTTCGCGGAGTCCGAGACCTGGGCTCGCGCGAACGCGGCCGTCGTGCGCAGGCTGCGCGAGGATCCGGACGGGATCCGGAGCGACGCGTTCGTCCTCGATCAAGCCGAGGGATGGATGTCGCGCCTCTTCAGCTTCGGCCGCAGCAAGCGCGCGCCCACGGCCGAGGAGACACTCTCCGAGCTCGAACGATCGATGCGCGCTTCGGCGCCGAAAAAGACTGTCGATCCCGAACGCGCCAAGAAGCTCGCCGAGCTCCGCGCGCTCGTGGACGAGACCCTGGAAGGACAATGAGCGGACGACTCTGGGACAAGGGCGGCGCCACCGACGCCGCCATGCTCCGTTACACCTCCCGCGACGACTGGAAGCTCGATCAGCGCCTACTCGCCTACGACCTCGTGGCCACGCGCGCGCACGTACGCGGGCTCCGTCGCATCGGCGTGCTCTCGGAGGGCGAGCTCGACGCCATGGAGCGCGCGCTCGCCGAGCTCGTCCGCAAGAACGACGCCGGCGAGCTCGTGCTCACCGAGGCCGACGAGGACGGCCACACCGCGATCGAAGCCGCGCTCGTCTCGATGCTCGGCGACACCGGCAAGAAGGTGCACACGGGCCGCAGCCGCAACGATCAGGTCCTCGTCGCGATGCGCCTCTACGAGCGCGACGCGATGGACGAGCTCGAAGCGCTCGTCGTCGCCGCGGCCTCGGCCCTCGTCGCGCTCGCGCGTCGCGAGGAGAAAACACCGCTCCCCGGCTACACGCACCTCCAGCGCGCCGTGCCGAGCTCGGTGGGCCTCTGGGCTGGCTCCTTCGCCGAAGGCCTCCTCGACGCGGTCACCATCGTCCGCGCCGCGCGCGCGCTCACCGATCGCTCCCCGCTCGGCGCCGCCGCCGGCTACGGCGTGAACCTCCCGCTCGATCGCGAGGGCGTCGCGCGCGAGCTCGGTTTTTCCGACGTTGCCTGGAATCCGCTCGGCTCGCAGACCTCGCGTGGCATCGTCGAGGCCACCCTCCTCGCTGCCGCGTGGCAGGTCATGGCGATCGTCCGCAGGCTCGCGTGGGACCTCTCCCTCTTCACGACGAGCGAGTTCGGCTTCGTGCGCCTCCCCGACGCGTTCACCACGGGCTCGTCGATCATGCCGCAGAAGCGCAACCCCGACGTCGTCGAGCTCATGCGCGCGGCCTGCTCGATCGTTCAGGGCGCGCTCGTCGAGGTCCAGACCCTCGTCGCGCTCCCGTCCGGATATCACCGCGATCTACAGCTCACGAAATCGCCCGTCCTGCGTGGCCTCGACGAGACGCTCGCCACGGTCCGCCTCCTCCCGCGCCTCGTCGAGGGCCTTCGTTTTGACCACGAACGAATGCTCGCGGCGATCACGCCCGAGTGCTTCGCCACCGACCGAGCCGTCGAGCTCGCCGCCTCCGGCGTCCCTTTCCGCGAGGCCTATCGCCGCGTCGCCGACGAAATCAAAGGGCTCGCCCAGGGCGACGCGCCGGCGAGCCTCGCCGCGCGTGTCTCCCCAGGCGCCCCGGGCGATCTGCGCCTCGATCTCCTCGAAGCGCGCCTCGGGTCGTTCCACGCTCGGGGGCTACGCTCGGACGAGCCGAGCTACGCCCCCGAACCCCCGCTCACCGCATCTCGGTAACCGCGTCCGCGCCGCCCACCAGCACCACGTCCGCCAAGTCGACGAACAGGCCCGTATCGACGACGCCCGGGATACGCCGCACCTCGGCGTGCATCCGATCCGGGTCGTCGAGCGGCTCGAAGCGCGTGTCGAGAATCCAGTTCATGTTGTCGGTCACGAAGGGAAAACCGTCCGCCTTCTTGCGCACGACAGGCTCACCACCGAGGTTTTTCAGGTGCCGCGACGCCGTGGCCACCGCGAACGGCACCACCTCGATCGGGATCGCCGTCCTCGATCCGAGCTTGTTCACGAGCTTCTCCGGCGTCACCAGGATCACGAGCCGCTCGGCCTCGTACGCGACCACGCGCTCACGCAGGAGCGCGCCGCCGAGGCCCTTCGTGAGCGCGAGCTCCGGCGTCACCTCGTCTGCGCCGTCGAACGCCACGTCGATCCCGTGGATCTCTTCGAACCCGACGCACTCGATCTGAAGCCTCTTCGCGAGTTCCTCCGAGCGCTTCGAGGTCGGCACGCCTCGCACGCGGAGCCCTCGGCGCACCCGCTCGCCGAGGCGCTCGATGAACGCCTCCGCCGCGCGCCCCGTGCCGAGGCCGAGCGTCATGCCATCCGCCACGTGCGTGAGCGCTGCCTGCGCCACTCGATCGAGCGCGGCCGGATCCGGACCCTGAGACATCGTCATGCCCCGCCCTTGCTCGATCGCGGCCCCCGCGGCAACCGCGAACGACCTTTTCCCGCGGCCTTCTTCGCCGGCGCCTTTGCGCTCGGCGTAGCAAAACCCCCCGATCCATCGAGCGGCGCCGGGCAAACGTCGCGCACCCTGCAGCCTTTGCACTCTCTCCCAGACCAGATCCGATCGAACGCCTCCTGCATCTCGTCGAGCAGCACGTCGTCGTCCGTCAGGATCCCCGCCTCGAAATTGCGCCGCCCCTCGCCTTTCGCGCCGAGCCCCGCGCCCGTCAGGTTCGCCGATCCGAGGTACAGCGCCGCGCCGTCGACCGCGATCATCTTGAGGTGCACGCGCGGACAGCGTCGCATCGCGAGCCCACCTGCGAAGAGCTCCTCGTGCCGCGCGAGCTCCTCGCGAAACGCGCGTGACGGCACGCCCGCGTGAAGCAGCCTGAGCTCCACCCCGCTCTGCGCGAGGCCCCGCAAGACATCCAGCAACGACACGTATCGTCCCCGCGCGCGCGCCCGCGATCCCACGGGCGCCTCCACGCGCAGCTCCTTCACGTTCGCCGTCGCGATCCACACGCTCACGCGCGCCGACGCGAGCACGCGCTGCACGAGCACGTCGTAATGCGCGCGGTCCCGGAGCAAGCGCAGCTCGACGCGCCGGCCGCCCAGGCTCAAGGCGACGTGGCCTCGACTGAGAGGTGCGTTGCGAGGATCGACCGCACGTCGTCCGGCATCGGGCACGACGCCATCACGTCGAGGTTCGTCGTGACGATCGTGTGCTCCACCATCGCCACGAGCACGGAGCCCTCGTCACGCAGCATCCGGTACCGCAGCGTCGCGCTTCGGTTCCCGAGGTGTGCCGTGCTCGTCTCGATCCGCAGCACCTCGCCGTACCGCGCCGGCGCGCTGAACGACATGTTCACCTTCACCGCGGGCAAACCTACGCGCCGCTTCACGATGAGGTGCGGATATCCCCCGTCGAGCCCCCCGAAGAAGTGCTCCATCGCCTCGTGGGCGAAGCCGAGGTAGTGCCCGAAGAAGACGATGCCTGCGGCGTCGACCTCCTCGAACTTGATCGGCCTCACGAAGGCGATCATGGCTTCAAGCGAGATCCTCGGCGAGCTTCGTGATCGACGCGGGCCCGAGCTCGGTCCGCACCATGTACCGCGGATGATCCACGCGCACCGCGACCTTCGCCGTCTTCGCGCGGATCGCCGCGACCGCGTCCTCGGAGAGCTTCACCTTGAAGTAGTGCACCGCCGTCGTCCGGTCCGGCATCACGCCCTTCGGATCACTCTTCGCGGGCGCGCGCACGCCGTCGATCTCCACGCTCACGCAGCCTTCGAGGCCCCGGAGCTCGATCAGCATGCGGTCGCGGACCACGGCGTCCGGGATCTCCACGAACAAGGTCAGGCTCAGCTCGCCCGGGGCCGGGATCAGATCGTTGTACGTATCGAGCTCGTGCTTGATCCCGCTCTCGCTCGTGATGCGCTCGGTGCGCAGCATCTCCTGGATCTGCAAGAGCACCGAGTCCCGGTTCTCGAACACCCCCGACATCTGCTCGCCGAGCTTCACCCGCCGCGGCCGCTTCTCCTCGATGACGCGCGCCCGGAACCTCGCCCGGATCTGCTCGTAGTCGCCGAGGGGCAGGATCTCGCTCCGATCGATCGGTCGCATCGCTCTCTTCTCCTCCAGGATCAGGCTCGTTTGGCCTTCGTCGTGGGTTCGGCGCCCTCGGCCGGCAAGAGCCCGTAGGCACGCGCGAGCGCCTCGATCGGGTGGAGAACGTGCTTGCCCGTCTCCTTCACCACGCGCAGCCCTGCCAGCGTGCAGTCACTCACGACCATGTCCGGCTCCGTGTCCGACACGCCGCGCACGAGCTTCTGCGCGTAGCGGCGCCCCGTCTCGTAGTTCGCCGCCTTCATGCCCCACGTCCCGTCGACGGCCGAGCACTGCTCGATCACGCGCACGTCCGTGTCGGGCACGACGCCGAGCACGCGCGCGCCGGGAAAACCGACCTTCTGCGCGCGCAGGTGGCAGGCCGCGTGATAGGCGACCTTGCCGAGCTTCTCCGGGAACTCGCGCACGAGCTTCTTCTCGCGGCCGAGCTTCACCAAGAACTCCATGAGGTCGATCGTCGCCGCCGCGACCTCCTTCGCCTCGGGCGTCGGCAAGTACTCCGCCCACTCCTTCTTCATCGTGTAGCCGCACGTCGGCCCCGGCACGACGATCGATCGGCCCGCGCGCACGTGCGGCAGCAGCAGCTCCACGTTGTGCCGGATCTTCTCGGTCGCGGCCTTCACGTCGCCGCCGTCGAGGTTCGGCATCCCGCAGCACGTCAGCATCGCGCCGCGATCTTCCCCCGCGCCGGGGTAGCGCACGCGCACGCCGTTGTGCTCGAGCACGCGCACCGTCGCGTGCGCCACGTTCGGCACGTTGTACTCGCCGTAGCAGGTCGCGAAGAGCACGACCTCGCCGTTCTTCCCCGCGTTCTCGGCCGGCTCGTGATCCGCGAACCACTCGCCGAACGTCACCTTTGCCATCGGCGGCAGCGGGAACTCCGCCGAGATCCCCGTCACCTTCTCCTGCACCTTGCGCACGAGGCTCGACGCGAGGACGAAGTTCGAGATCGGCGCCATCACGCCCCCGCCCACGGCGCCGATCGCCTGCGGCTCGCCGAGGATCTTGTCGACGAACGTGATCCCGTCGCGCGCGGCGCGGTTCGCTCGTTCGCGGGCCATGAGCCGCGGGAAGTCGAGCATCTCCGACGAGCTCTCGTCAGGCGTGTACGGGCACTTGATATAACAGAGCTTGCACTGCCAGCAGGCGTCGCTGACGGCCTTGATGTCCGCGTCGTCGATGAGCTCTGCGCCCTCGGCGCGGCCCGACTCGATCGCCTTGTCGACCCGGTTGAACAGCTCCGGGAACGAGCCGCAGTAGTTCACGCACATGCGGCACTCGTGGCAGATCTGGAACGCGCGGCGCAGCTCCGCCTCGAGATCGCGCGCGTCGTAGTAGCGCGGATCGTGCGGGCTCGTCGCCGGCGGGGCCTTGGGCTTGCGGGGGATGACGCTCACGGCTTGCTCTCGTCTCCGGTTCGTCCGGGCAAAGGGAAGGGCCGCCAAAGGCGCGGCAGGCGCGCGGGAGAGCGAGCGGTTGCCGCTCGCCCGCGCGCCCCGCGGCGCACTCGATCAGAAGTCGAGCGTATCGAGGGCCTTCGCGAAGCGGCCCGCGTGCGACTTCTCGGCCCTCGCGAGCGTCTCGAACCACTCGGCGATGTCGTCGAAGCCCTCCTCGCGGGCCGTCTTCGCCATGCCCGGGTACATCGTCTCGTACTCGTGCGTCTCGCCGGCGACGGCGGCCTTGAGGTTCTTCTCCGTGTTGCCGATCGGCAGGCCCGTGGCGGGATCGCCGGCCGCCTTCAGGTAGTCGAGGTGGCCGTGCGCGTGGCCCGTCTCGCCGTCGGCCGTGTCCTTGAAGAGGCCCGCGATCTCGGGGCGCCCTTCCACGTCCGCGACCTTGGCGAAGTAGAGATAGCGGCGGTTCGCCTGCGACTCGCCGGCAAACGCGTCCTTCAGGTTCTGGTGGGTCTTGCTTCCTGCGAGGTTCGCCATGGGATCTCGTCTCCTTCGTACTTCGGAACGATGGGGAGGAACTGCGTGGTGAAACTATCGTGGTTTGCCCGCGCGCGTACGGGCAAACGTGGGTTCGTCCGCGGCGCAGGCCTCGCACAGCCCGCGGTAGATGCGCTCCACGGCGCGCAGGGAGAACCCGGGCGCGGCCGCGTTCACGCAGGGCGCGAGCTCCGTGATCGGCTCGCCGTTCGCGCACGAGGGCACGTCGCGCACGAGCCCGCAGCGATCACACACCGCGTGGTTGTGCGGCGTCATGTTCGCGTCGAAGCGCGCTGCGCCCGGTGACAGGCTCAAGGACACGCAGAGCCCTGCCGCGGCGAGCGCGTCGAGCGTGTTGTATACGGTCGCGAAGCTCATCGTCGGCATCGCGGGGCGAAGCCGCTCGAAGAGCTCCTGGGCCGTCGGGTGCGTCGGGTCGCCCGCGAGCTCGCGCGCGATGGCCAGCCGTTGCGGCGTCAGCTTGAGGCCGGAGGCCCGGACGCGCGCCAGCATCTCGGCGAAACGTGCTTCGGCCTCGGGGCACGCGTTCGGCACGTCCGCTGGATACTTAGAAACTTTCTCAGCTGCAAGGCCTCCTGAGTTGAGGAAAATCCCTACACTTACCGGCGTCAGCGACCCCCCTAGGGGCGGCAGGGGGCAGAAGAAATCGTGGACAACCTCACGAGTTTTGCCTGGCGCACGATCTACGGGCCTCTCGAACACGCGTGGACGGCCTTGCCAGACAAAAAACCGACTGACATACTGTCGCCCCCTCGCGAACCGGGTTCACGTACACGTGTGCCTGTGCGCTGCGGGGAAACCGGAAAACGAGGACGACAACGCCCCGCGCGGCCCGGGGGAACAGGGCCCGCACGACGGAAACGAGAGGACGCGTTCAGAGATGCCTACCGACGCCATTCAGTGCAAACCGCTCGAGGTCGCCGTGGGCGACAAGGGAATCGAGCGCGCGATCAAGCACCTCAAGCGGAAGATGGCCGCGGAGGGCATCCTTCGTGAGCTCAAGAGGCGCCGGCACTACATGAAGCCCTCGGTCAAGCGCCGCAAGAAGGCGTCCGAGGCTGCCCGCCGCCGCCGCAAGCGGTCCAAGATGGACGTGATGCAATAGCCCGGCGGCGCGTCCGCGCGCCTCCTGGTAACCCGGCGCGCCTCCGCGCGCCTCGGGCCATCGACGATGACGCCGGCCGCTCCGAGGAGTCCGGCGTTTCGTCGTTTTGTTCGACCTTGAAGCATCTCGTCGTCACCACCTCCTATCCCGCGAGCGACGCCGATCCCTCGGGGCACTTCGTCCGCGCCGAGGCACGCGCGCTCGCACGGCAAGGCCACGAGGTGCACGTCGTCGCGCCCGGCGGCTCGCCGTTCGACGAACCCACGCGGGATCCCACGACGCCCTCGCTCCACGTGCATCCGGCAGGCGGAGGCGCGCTCTTCGGATGGCCTGGCGCGCTCGATCGCGCCCGCCGCGAGCCCACGCGCTTGCTTCACGCGCTCCCCTTCGCCATCGCCGCGCGCGCGCGTGCCTCTGCGATCGGCCCCGTCGATCGCGCCATCGCGCACTGGATCGTCCCCTCGGCTGTGCCGATCCTCCTCGGTCTTCCCGCGCCGATCGAGGTCGTCGGCCACGGCGCCGACGTGCGCCTCCTCTGCGCGATGCCCGCCGCCGCGCGCATCCTCATCCTGCGCTCGCTCCTCGATCGCGACGCCTCCTTCCGCTTCGCCGCGGCGTCCTCTCTCGACGCCCTCTCGCGCGCCTTGCCCACACCGCTTGCTGCGCGCCTCGAACGCGCCTCCCGCGTCGAGCCCGTCCTCCTCGATCTGCCCGACGTCACGACGCGCGCGTGCATGCTCCGCGCCTCGCTCGTTCCACCTCCGTCCGCGGACAAACTCGTCGTCGCCGCGGGCCGCCTCGTCCCTTCGAAGCGCGTCGACCTCGCGATCGAGGCTGCGACCTCCGCGTCGATGTCGATCGTCGTCGTTGGAGACGGTCCTCTGCGGGGCGAGCTCGAAGCTCTCGCGCGTGCGCATCATGCCG
This sequence comes from Polyangium jinanense, assembly GCF_028435365.1. The sequence goes on from NZ_JAGTJJ010000053.1 coordinate 26,454, forward strand.
ACGCGCGGTTCGTCGGCCTCGTGCCGCGGGACGAAGCTCTTGCGTGGATCGCCGCGGCCGACGTGCTCCTGCATGCCTCCGCGGCAGAGGCTGCGCCCACCGTCGTGCGTGAGGCGCGCGCGCTCGGCGTGCCCGTCGTCGCGTGCGCCGCCGGAGACGTCGCCGTGTGGGCTCGCCACGACCCTGGCCTCGTCGTCGCCGTGCCCGACGTCCGGGCCCTTTCGGCCGCGCTCCGGGCTGCCGCGACTGCGCGTTCGTAGGGCGCCCCCCCGAATTTGGGACGGACGTACAAAAGCGACGAACGTGGCTCTTGCAATCCTCGACAGTTCGACTAGGGTGCCGCCTCGCGATGCGGGGCACACACCACGCAGAGCGGCTCGGGGCGTAGCGCAGCCTGGTTAGCGCACTTGACTGGGGGTCAAGGGGTCGGTGGTTCAAATCCACTCGCCCCGACAAGGTCCGGAGGATGAACGTCCTCCGGACCTTTCGGTTTTTTGTGCTTCGGAATGAACGAGACGCGGACGAAGGCCGTTCGCGCCTCGGCGCGTCGTGCCTTCAGGATCCGTCTGTCTGGGGGATGGGAAGAAACGCGCGGCCGCTCGTGCCGCGCAGGCTCACTTGAAGCCGATGCGGAAGTTGACCGGGCCGCAATCGGGCGCGTCCTCCATTGACAGCGTCACCTCGTGCCGGCCGGGGTCGCCCGTCACCGTCAGGCTGCCGCCCGTGCTGCGGTCGCCCTTGTCGCCAATGCCGATCGGCAGGTCGAGGGCCGCGCCCGCGCCGTTCCAGTTCAGGCGCAGCGTCGCCGTCGTCTGCTGATCGACGGGGCTCAGGTTCTCGCCCTTGAACTCGATGACCAGACGCTCGGCGTTGGCGATGTCCGAGCGGAACGTCGCCTTGGCGCCGCAGTTCATGCGGAAGCGGTGCGTATCTCCGCGCTTGATCGACAGCGCCGCGGAGGGCGGAGGCTGAAACGCGTCGCCCTTCTTCGGCGGCGGAATCTTCACGACGATGCAGCCCGTAGACGCCGCGGCGAGGAGACCGAGCGTCGCGATACGCGCGGCCCCGGAAAGAATCGCGGAAACCTTCTTCGACATGACAAGCGCCTCCATCGAGCCCGCCGTCCCCCTCCGCGCCCGTGCGGGTACGGATCGGCGGCTACCATTTCGCGTATAAACGACGCCGGGTGGAAGATCCACTCTTTCACGCTCTCCGTGGCGCCCCTCGCGCTTCGTAGTATCGTCTGCGTCCCATGGCCGAATCCACCCCCGATCTCCGCGACTTGCCCAAAGACCGCGCCTACGACGAATTGGACCGCACGCTCGAAGCCGTCCTCGCGGGCCTCTCGGATCCCATCGCGGCCATGGCCACGATGAGCGCACTCCTGCATCACGGCTTCGGCCATCTCTGGACCGGTTTCTACCGCGTCGTCGCCCCCGACCTCCTCCGCGTCGGTCCTTATCAAGGCACGCTCGGCTGCCTCGAAATCCCCTTCGGAAAGGGCGTCTGCGGCGCCGCGGCAAAGGAGCGTCGAACGGTCGTCGTCCCCGATGTCCACGCCTTCCCCGGCCACATCACGTGCGACGCCCGTTCCCGCTCCGAAATCGTCGTCCCCGTCCTCGATGCCTCGGGCGCGCTCCTCGCCGTGCTCGACATCGACTCCGACCGCCCCGCCGCCTTCGACGACGAGGACCGGCGCCGCCTCGAAGCCATCGTCGCCTGGTTCGCCCGCACGGCCTGAAGGCGCATCTTCCCTCTTCGCAGCCCTTCCCTTACACTCGGCCGCATGCTCCGCCCCACCTTGCGAATGCCGTCCGGATATCCCGACGCGGCGCCGCATCTCCGCGACGAGGTCCGCGTCCTGCAACGCGAGCTCAAGCGCTGGGCGTATTCCATGAGCCCCGACGGCCAGTTCGGACCGCGGACCGATGCCGCCGTGCGCCATTTCCAGCGCAAGCGTGGCCTCAAGGACGACGGCATCGTCGGACCGCGCACCTGGGACGCCGTCCTCGATCCCGACGCGAAGGCCATTGGCGCGAGCTTTCAGTATCAACCCGCCGGCGCCCCGGATCCCACCCCCTCCACGCCCGCGCGGCCGGCGCCCGCCACGCCCAAACCCTCCGAGCCCGAGCCGGCCCCGGCCAATCCCGGCGCAGGCAACGCCTCGTGGATGGCCATCGCGCGCAAGGAAGAGGGCACCCGCGAGACCTCGGGGAAGGCGGCCAATCCGCGCATCGTCGAGTACCACGCGACGACCACGCTCCGCGCGAAGTCGGACGAGATCGCGTGGTGCGCCTCGTTCGTGAACTGGGTGCTCAAGAAGGTCGGGATCAAGGGCACGAACTCCGCCGCCGCGGCGAGCTGGGTGAAATGGGGTTCGCCCACGACCGCGCGCCAGGGCGCGATCACCGTCATCTACAATGCCAGCGCCGCAAATTCGTCCTTGTCGACCTCCGGCAATCACGTCGGATTCCTGGTTCGCGAGACGAACACCCATTACGTGCTCCTCGGCGGAAACCAGTCGAACTCCGTGAAGGAATCGAGCTTCGCCAAAACGAAATGGCGGCTCAAGGCCTATCGCTGGCCGTCTTCCTGAGGGGGACGCCTCGCGTCCCCCTCTCATCCAGGCCTGATCATTGGTCTCATCTGGGAGCCGCTTCGCTGGGGCGTTGCCCCAGGCCCCACCGGGGCTATCCGCCCCTGGACCTGGACCAGCGCAAGCGCTGGACCCGGGGTCGATGAACTGCGCAACGCGCAGTTCATCGAACAGGCCAGGTCAAGACCAGCGACGACCCCGCCCATCAAGACCGCGGCGCTGACGATTCAACAGGCAACGTGCTCGTCACCAGCGGGCAACGCACCTTCCTGGTCTTGCCACCGGCCTGTTGGAAGAACTGCGCGATGCGCAGTTCTTCCACGAACGGTCCAGGGCTTGCCCTGGTTCGGGTCGAGGGGCGAACAGCCCCCGCGGGGCCCGGGGCAGCGCCCCGGCGCGGCGGTTTGCGATGAGACCAATGCTCAGCATCCAGGCAAAGCCTGGACGATTCACCCCCCGAGGCGAGTTCGCTTCGCGATCTCGCAGCGCCGAACAGGTTCGGCGCTCCTAACGGTTACCGCTTCGTCGCCGGAGCACTCGCATCTCGTTGCGCGAATGCCGCGGCGGACGGCAAGAGCCGGGTCGTGCCCTCCATCGTGAATCGATGCTCGTCCCCGCGCGCGTCCCAGATCACCACGCGCCGGATCGCCCCGAGATCCCCCCGCGCGACGAGCACCCGGTCGACCTCGATCCGGGCCCGCGCGCATCCCGCGCGCGGCTTGCGCGGAACCGCCGAGATCACCGCCATCCACGCGCGCCCCTCCTCGCCCGAGATGACGACGTCGAATGCCGCACCGAGGCCCTCCGAGAGCACCGCGGCGAGCGCGACATAGGGCGAATCCTCCAGCGTCGATTTCGCGATCACGTGCCCTCGACGCACGAGCGAGGTCTCGCTCCCATGGGCAAGCAGGACCTCCTCCGCTGGATCGTCCGGGAAAATCCGCACGAGCGGCTCGCCGTCCTCGCCGCGCCACGCATCCACGAGCTCCGCCACCTCCTCCACGCCCCCCGCGTGCACGGTCGTCCGCCGCAATGCCGCACGGTAAGCCGACGTGCCCGTGTACAGCGCCGCGAGCATCCCGAGGAGATTGCCCTCGGGCCCCGTCCTCGGCACAGGCAACGTGATCTCCGGCAGCGCGACCTCGGGCACCTCGCCCCGCGCGCGCCCCGAGGCTCCGCTCGCCGATGTGCTCGCGCCCTCGTCCTGCTGCTCGAGGAGGAGCAGCGGGCACGAGAGCCACGGGACCGGAGGCTCCGTGGAGAGCAATGTGTCTGGACGACAAACTGCCGCCGCGTGGGTACGTATCGCCCGCGTATTCGCCCGACCGAGCCCCCCGCCCGACGCGACCTCCGGCGGCGTCGCGCTTGGGGCAGCGCCCTCCTTCCGCGCGGCGACGGGGGCGCCGGCGAGCGCGAGAATCCAGCCGAGGCCCGAGGGATCCCGCGCGCCGAGCGCGTCGCGCGTCTCGCCGGAGAGCGACGAAATCCGCGCCCCGATCTCGCGGACGAACCAGCCCTCATGGGGCTTCATGGCCGCCCGCACCGCGCCCCACGCCCGCGCGAGCGCCGCTTCTCCGCCTCGCGTGAACGATTTTTCCAGAAACCCGCGCGCCTCCTCCTCGTCCGCGCGGAAAAGCGCGAGGATCCCGGCGCAACCAAGCAGAAATGGATCCGACCCGCCGTGCTCCGCGGCCTCCCGCAGGTGCTTCCGGGCGACCTCGAACGAAGCCTCGCTCGCCGGCACGCCAAACCCCTGCAGCATCGACGCGACCCGCAAGAGCGCAAGCCCAGCGCGCCCCAGGATCCGCGGCCTCCGTGGATCGTCCCAGCGCGCGCGCAAGGACGCTTCCGCGAGCGCCGCGCGCGCCTCGTCCACGCGACCTTCCCGCTCGAGCACGTGCGCGAGCGAATACGACACCCCCGCGACCAGCGCGAGCAGGCTCGGCCCCGCTTCGAGCCGGAGCCACGCGCGCATCAGCCGATCCCGCAGGACGGAAAGCGTCTCGCTCGCCTCCCGCGCCTGTCCGCGCGCGGCGCGCGTGATCGCGTGCGAGCACTCCGCCGCGCAGAGCGCCTCCAGGATGGGCAGGTGAAGGCTCCCCGCGAAACGCGCGCGCACCTCGGCGATCCGCGCGTCCGCCTCCTCGTGCCGCCCCGCGGCGTCGAGCGCCGTCACCTCGTTGCAGGCGACAGCGGCGGCGATCTCGAAATAGGGCGTCTCCGTGGCGCCCGCGAGCCGCTCGCGCAGCCCCGCGAGCGCCGTGGCGGCCTTGACGGGATGACCCGCGAGCGCGAGCGTCGCCGCCGCATTCGCGGCCCCCAGGGCAAACCACGCGGAGAGCGTCTCCGCGGCGGGCGCGGCCGCCTTTCGCGCGAGCTCCCTCGCCGCATCGAGCGCCCGATCCAACGCGCCCATGCGCCCGAACGAAAACACCGACCCCGCGAGCGACGCCGCCTCCACGGCGCGATAGCCGCTGCCCGTGACGCCCACGCCCGCGGCGCAGGCCATTGAAAAATGGTTCGCCGCGGTATCGTCCCAGCCGAGCTCCTGGCAGCAGACGCCCGCCGCATGGGCCGCATCGGCGTGCACGGCCCGGAGCCACGGCGGCTCGCCCGTGAGGCGCATCTCCTCGGCGAGCTCGAGCGCCATCCCGAGGTGCTTGCACGCCTCGGCCCACGCCTCGCGGCCCGCGTGGAATTTGCCCTGACGATACGACGCGAGCAGCACGGCCGTGAGGAACTCCGGGTCCTCGAATCGCCGCGGGAAGAAGCGCCGGATCACCTCGCCGTAATCGGAGACGCTCGTATCCCCCGACTCGATCGAGAGATCCCCGAGCGCGAGGAGCGCCCGCGCCGCGTCCCGTGATCCTCCCTCGTCGCGGATCTCGCCGCGCGCGATCTCCAGGTACGCCTTCCTCGCCGCCCGAAAATTCCCCTCAGCCCGCAGCACCGCCGCGCGGGCGAACGGATCCCCCTCGATGAGCCGCACGCTCTGCGGCAGGTTCCCGGAGGGCGGCGACGAGCCCCTGTCCTCCACGACGAGCCGCGACGACGGCGGCGGCGACGAATCCGGCCCGGATCGCCCGCGCCGCGCCTCGATCGCGGCCCACAGATCCCGCGAGCTCGGCCGCGCCGCCTCGCCCACGTCGAGCGGGCTCTGGCGCCGGAGGCATTGCACGAATCGCAGATAAGCGTGCGCGAGGCTCTTCGGATCCGCGGCCGACTCGATCTCCGCCGCGATCGCCGCGCCCCGCGCGGCGCGCTCGTTCCAAGGGATCGTCGCAAGCCCGAGGTAAGGCCCGAGATCCCGGCCCATCACGTTCGTCGTCTCGTAGATCAGCCCTTCGAGCTGCTCCTTCGCCTCCTGCACGAACGCGCGCCCACTCGCGCCCTCCTCCACGCGCACGAGCAGCGGAAACAGCGGGAGCGGCCGACTCGCGTCCACGAGCGCGCGCCGCGCGTGCGCGAACCGTCCGAGATCGATCGCCTCCTCCAGCGACGCGTCATCCACGAGAAGCACGAGTTTGTCCACGAGGTGCGCAGCGAGCAGCGCCGTCGCTTCGGTCCTCCCCGAGGGCATGTTCACGAGCACCTCGTCGTACCGGGCCCGAAGCGCCTGCGCGAGCGGCGCGAGCAGCCACGAGCACTCCTCGATCACGCGCGCTCGTGTCACAGCCGATCGCGCCCCTTCGGCGGGCCAGTAAAACATCTCGGCGGGCGCTCCGCCGAGCTTGAGGGGCACCACGCGGATCCCCGCCCCGCCGTCGAGGAACTGCGTGATCCCCGCGCGCACAGCCGCCTCGGGCGGGACGTCCCGCCCGCGTCCGGACACGAGCGGCAGCGCCGCAGCACGCACGCCCTCGAAGAAATGGACGACGCCCGCGCCCTTCCGCCCCTCGCCCCGCCCCTGGAAATAACGCTCCAGGGCAGGCTCGTCGACGGCCAGATCCACGACGAGGACGCGTTTCCCTTTCTGCGCGAGCAGCGCCCCAACATTGGCGACGGCCATCGCGCGCCCGACGCCTCCGCGTGCCGAAGCGAGCCCGACGATGATCCCCTGCCGATCGCTCACGCCGCCCTCGTCCCCGCTTCCATCCCGCACCCAGGAATTCAACGGGGCCCGGACTCTACCGGACGCAGGTGTCGCCTGGCAATAGACCCCCCGCGTCGGTGAGCGCTCTTCCAGGCAATGATGCGCGGCTTCAAGCCCGGTATCTCGACGAACGGCTGCCTTGGTGCTTACCTCCGCGCAGCAACACGCAAGAGAAGGAGACGAGCCGTGGATCCCCGAGAAAGCCGCACGCCCCCGGAAGGCGCCATCGTGGTGAACGATCGTGTTCACATCCCGGCATCGGCCCTCACCGTCACGACAGCGCGCTCATCCGGCCCCGGCGGTCAGAACGTGAACAAGGTGGAGTCGAAGGTAGACGTCCGGGTCGATCTCGCCGCGATCGTGGGCCTCGACGACGGAGCGCAAGCGCGTCTGCTCGCGTCGGTGCGCACGCGCCTCGACGCCGAAGGCAAGCTGCGCGTCACAAGCCAGAGGACGCGGGACCAGTTGAAAAACCTGGCCGACGCCCACGACAAGATCCGCGCACTCGTCGCAGCAGCACTCATCGCGCCCAAGCCTCGCAAGCCCACACGCCCGAGCCGCGGCGCAGTCGAGCGACGCCTCGACGAAAAAAAGCGCGCAGGGGAACGCAAACGGTCTCGCGCCGGCCGCGGCGACGATTGAGCATTCAGCTCATCCCGAATGAAGCCGCTGCGCTGGGGCGTTGCCCCAGGCCCCACCAGGGGCTATCCGCCCCTGGACCCGGACCAGCGCAAGCGCTGGACCCGGGGTCGATGAACTGCGCGATGCGCAGTTCATCGAACAGGCCGAGTCAAGACCAGGAACGATCCTGCCAATCAAGACAGCCGCGCTGTCGTTTCGACTGGCAACGCCGTCCCACCGGCCTGTGGGAAGAACTGCGCATCGCGCAGTTCTTCCCCGAAAGGTCCAGCGCTTGCGCTGGTTCGGGTCGAGGGGCGAACAGCCCCCGCGGGGTCCGGGGCGGCGCCCCGGCGCGGCGCTGACAGAATCGAACTACCCGCCCTGCGGGGGCTCTGCTTCCGGTGGCCCGTCGTGGATCGGCACCGACAGGTGCTCGTGGATGATGAGCCATTGCCCCTCGCGCCACTCCCACACCACGGACCAGCGCGCGTCGAAGGACTCCGTCATCCCGTCCTGGAACGTGACGTCGAAATGCACGATACCTGCGACCAATGCGTGGTTGCCATGGGCCTCGATCCGGGTGTCGTCGCGGACCTTGGCTTTCATGGTGCTGAACTGCGCGAGAAGTTTCTTCACACCGTTCTCGTAGGCATTCCAGCCTCGATACTGGAGCGGCGCGAAATCGAAAAAGACGAGGCCCTCGTCCTTTGCGTAGAACGGGGCGGCCTTCTGCGGATCGAGGGTGCTCCACGCGTCCCACGTGCGCTGCATGAGCTCCGTGGTGGGCTTCTCGGGCGCGCTTTGCTCCGGCTGCGAGGTCGGGGCTTTCTTGCAGCCCATGGGCGCCGCGCATAGCGCTGGAATCGAGAGCGCGGCGGCCAGGGAGAGTCCGGCGAGGAGAGAAGAGCGAACCTTTTTCATGCGCATCGCCTCCTGCGAATGGCCGCCAGATGCATGCAGCGGGCCGCCGGGCGGGGCGTGTGGACGAAAAGAGGGAGTTTCAGCCGTGGAGGACCCGGGCAAGCGCTCAGGAACACTCGAGCAATCAGGAGAACCCTGACCATTTGAATAAATCTATGACTCGCAAAGGTTGGACTTGTTGCATCGGCTGGTTGACATGGTGGCGATATGTCACGTAATGTCGTCGGACACAGTCGAGTCGCTGGCGCCGTGGCGAGCACGGGAGGACGGGATGGACACGGGGTTGGGATCGTCTTGCCGACCGCACGACGAGAGCGGGGCGCTCCTCGATCTCGCGCTCCGAGCGTCCGGGGCAGGACATTGGTCCTGGGATCTGGGGGCGCAGCACGGCTCCTGGTCCGACGAGGTGTACCGCATGTTCGGCGAGCGCCCCGACCCGGACGGGGGCCCGGTGTCGGGCGAAACCTGGCGCAAGGCCGTCCATCCGGAAGATCTCGCGCCCACGCAAGCGCGCTTCGCGGCCGCGTTCGCGGAGAGGAAAGACTTCATTGCCGAATACCGCATTCGCCGATCCGACGACACCATCCGGTGGATTCGCTCCCGCGGCCGTGTGCTCGTGGACGACGCCGGGCGGCCGCGTATGGTCGGCGTATCGCTCGACGTGACGGCGGAAAAAACCCAGGAAGCCCGGCTCCGTGCGAGCGAGGAGCGCTTCCGGACGACCGTCGAGAGCTCGCTCGACGCGGTGGGCATTTATTCGGCCGTCCGCGATGCGTCCGGCGCCATCGTCGATTTTCGCACCGACTATGTGAACGCCGCCGCCTGCGAGTTCCACCGGATCCCGCGCGAGGCGCAGATCGGCAAGACGCTCCGCGAGCTCTACCCCGCTCCGCGCGCCGCGCGGGGCATCAAGCGTTATGCGCGGGTCGTCGAGACGGGCGAGCCCCTCTTCAACGAGGCCCTCCATTACGAAAACGAGAACGACGACCCTGACGGGCGCTTGCAGCGTGCCTACGACGTGCGCGCGGTCCGGATGGGCGACGGATTCATGGCGACGTGGCGCGACATCACCGATCGCGTGCGAACCGAGCACGAGGTCCGCGAGACCAAGGAGATGCTGGAGGCGCTGATCAACAACTCCGCCGCCGCCATCTTCGTCAAGGACGCGAGCGGGCGTTTCCTCCTCGCGAACCCGCGCGTGCAGGCGAACTTCGGCCTGCCCCAGAGCCAGATCCTCGGAAAGACCGATCACGATCTCCTCGATCCCGAAAGCGCCGACGTCTTCCGCCGGAACGACCTCGAGGTGCTCCGCACCGAGCGCGTCCTCGAGGGCGAGGAGGAAATGGTCATCAACGGCAAGGTCCATACCTTCCTCTCGCTCAAGTTTCCCCTCCGGGATCGCCACGGCAACCCCTACGCCGTCTGCGGGGTCTCGACGGACATCACGGATCGAAAACGCGTCGAGGAGGCCCTCCGCGAGAGCGAATTGCGCTTCCGCAACATGGCGGACACCGCCCCGGTGATGATCTGGGTCACGGGCACGGACAGCGCCTGCACCTTCCTGAGCCAGCGCTGGTACGATTTCACCGGCCAACCCCTGGAGCGCGCCCTGGGCCGCGGCTGGCTCGACGCGGTCCACCCGGACGACCGCGAGGAGATCTGGACGAAATTCCTCACGGCCTCCCGCCTGCGCGAATCCATGCGGCTCGAATATCGCTTGCGACGAAAGGACGGCGAATATTGCTGGGCGCTCGACTCGGCGACCCCGCGCTTCGGCCCGCGGGGCGATTTTTGCGGCTATGTCGGGTCGGTGATGGACATCAGCGATCGCAAGCAACTCGAAGACGGCCTCCGGAAGAGCGAGGAGCGCGCGCGGGCGCGGGCCCAGGAGATCGAGGCGATGATGGATGCGACGCCGGCCGCCATCTGGATCGCCCACGACCCGCAATGCCACGTCATCACCGCCAGCCGCACCGCGTACGAGATGATGCGCGTGCCCCTCACGCAGACGAACATCTCGAAGACGGGGGCGGAAGGCGACACCGTGCCGCACATACGCATCTTCCGCGACGGCAAGGAGCTCCGCCCCGAAAATCTGCCCATCCAAAAAGCCGCGCGCGGAGAGCCCGCGCGTGATTGGGAGGAGGAGCTCGTCTTCGATGACGGAGACCGCATCACCATCTTCGGCAGCGCCGTCCCGCTGCTCGGCCCGAACGGCGAGCTACGCGGCTCGATCGGGGCCTTCGTCGACATCACGGCGTTCAAGAGGGCCGAGGCGGCGCTGCACGACGAAAGGCAGCGGACGGAAGAGGCGCTCCGGGCCGCCGACCGACGCAAAGACGAATTTCTGGCCATGCTCTCGCACGAGCTCAGAAACCCCCTGGCGACGATCCGCAATGCGGTGGGCGTGCTCCACTGCATACGCTCGGACAACCCGCGCATCGAGCGGCTCCACGACATGATCGATCGCCAATCCGAGCAGCTTGCGCGCATGGTCGACGACCTGCTCGACGTCGCTCGTATCACGCAGGGCAAGCTCGGCCTGCGCAAGGAGCGCATCGACCTCGCCGCGATCGTGAGCCGCGCGGTGGAAACGAGCCGCCCGCTCATCGACGCGGCCGGGCACACGCTCTCGATCAAGCTGCCCCCGGGCAACGTCATGCTCGAAGGGGACCTCGGCCGGCTCTCGCAGGTCCTCTCGAACCTGCTCAACAACGCGGCGAAGTACACGGAAAGCCGGGGCCAGGTCCGGCTCTCCGCCGAGGTCCAGGGCGACGAGGTCCAGATCCGCGTCGAGGACAATGGAATGGGCATCGCCCCCGACGTCCTGCCCCACGTCTTCGACCTCTTCACACAATCGAGCCGCGCCATCGACCGCGCGCAGGGCGGCCTCGGCATCGGCCTCACGCTCGTACGCACGATCGTGGAAATGCACGGCGGCAAGGTCGCGGCGCAGAGCGGCGGCGCGGGTCAGGGCGCCGAGTTCACCGTGCGTTTGCCGATCCACCGCGCCGCGCCCGCGGAGGAGCTGCCCGCGCCGACGAGCGAGGAGCGGGGGCTCATGTGCCGAGGCGAGCCGCGGCGCATCCTGGTCGTGGACGACAACGTCGACGCCGCGGAGAGCCTGGCCTTGATGCTCGGGTACCTGGGGCACGAGACCCGCGTCGCGCACGACGGGCCGAGCACGCTCCAGATCGCCATATCGTTCCAGCCCGAGCTCGTCCTGCTCGACATCGGCTTGCCGGGGTTCGATGGATACGAGGTCGCGCGCCGCCTGCGCGCGCAGCGCGAGACACGCGCGGCCATCCTCGTCGCGATCACGGGGTACGGGCAGGAAGAGGATCGAAAACGCGCACGGAAGGCCGGCTTCGATCATCACCTCACGAAACCCGTCGACCACGATCGACTGATCTCGCTGATCGACACGATGGTGTCGCCGGTCGACGTCCCCGCCTGACGTAACGGGACTCTCCACGCGACCTTTCCTTCGCTGCCCACCCTCGTGCAACATGGCGGGCGGAGCAGGTGCATGCAGCGCGTGATCGAAGCCTTCTGGGAGCGGCTCGAGGACAACGTCACGGCGTCGTGCGCGCGCGTGGAAGCCGCGTACATCCCCTTTTACCGGGACCTACCGAAAGAGGCGCGGCGCGGGGCCTTCAAGCGCGCGTTCGAGGCGATGGGTCAGGACCTTCGAGCGAGCGAATCGCAAGCGTTCCCGGCGCTGCTCCGAGCGATCGGCGAGCAACGCTCGGGGCTCGGCGTGACCATCACGGACATCCTGCGAGGCATGCTCATCGGCTTCGAGGTGGTCACCGAGGATTTTGCCATCTTTTTTGGCGACGACCTCGAAGCGCGCGTCCACTGGGAGCAGCTCCGGGCCCGCGTGAGCTACATGGGCGCGGCGGCGCTCGCGGACGCGTACCTCGCGGCGCGCGAGAAGCTCGTGCGCGCGCAGGCCGAGGAAATCGTGAAGCTCTCGGCGCGGGTCCTCCCGCTCTATCCGGGGATCCTCGTGCTCCCGCTCGTGGGAGCGCTCGACGCCGCGCGCGCGGCGCACCTCACGCCCCTCCTGCTCCAGGCGGTCGTGGAGAACCAATCACGCGTCGTGCTGCTCGACGTGACGGGTTTGCCCTCGGTCGGCGCGGAGACGGCCGAGCATTTGATGGGCGCGGCGCGGGGCGTCGAATTGCTCGGCGCCACGGCGATCCTCGTGGGCGTACGCCCGCACATGGCGCGCGCGATGGTCGAGGCCGGCGTCGATCTCGGGACATTGCGCTCCCGCGCGGATCTCGCGAGCGGGCTAAGGGACGCGCTCGACCAGCTCGGGCTCACGATTGCGCGGAAGCGGTGAAGAAGATTCCGCCGAGGGCAAGCCCTCGGCGTCTCAGGAAGGACGCTTGGGTTTCAGTTGTTCGACCCAGACGTTCGGTCGGCCGACGAGATGATCACGCAGCCTGTCTTCGACGTGATTGTCTTCCCAGACCGCGAGCCTTTCGATCCCCTGGACCTCCTCGATGCTGGCAGGTCTCGCTTGCCCGGCAGAATCGATGATTTTGATGTCCGATGGATCGGCGATGTTCTGCATGAACTGCGAAGGAATTGCCGGGACGTCCCGCGGCTCGTTTCCCACGACCACCCAGTTCTCGTTCTTCTTCCAGCTCTTGTGCACGGACAGCGTGAAGATCGGCTTCGAGCCCGCAAGCTCGCGCCAGCCGTCCCCTGATTCGTTTGCGGCGATCTTCGGATCGTAGAATTCCAGGAAGCCGCTGTCGATGACACGACCATATGCGAAGGTGTTGTCGTCGATCTTGATCCGGATGATGTTTCCAATCCGATCTTTTCGTCCCCTCATGTCTCTTCTCGATCCTCATACGGTCGCAAGCGTTTGATCCGGCAGATCCGCGGCGAAGCTTTGCCAGTCCGCATACGCGCGCAGCTTGGCCACGACGACCGGCAGCGGATGCGCATACACGGTCGGATCGGTCGCCTCCCCGGGCGCCGTCGCGGCGTAGGCCAGCCGAACGCTTGGCGGCTCGAAGACGGTATCGATGCCGGGCTTGTTGCCGCGCGCGTCGATCCGGTACCAGCCGAGACCCGGCAGGTGGACGGCATTGAAGCCGTGCAGGCAAAAGCCTGATTCGTGGGCGAGCCGCTGATAACAGAGCCCGGCAGGCAGGCCATTGGCACGCAGCAGGGCAGCGAGCAGGTGGCTCTTGGCGTAGCAGAAGCCGACGCGGTGGCGCAGCACCTCCGAGGCCGTGCACGTGAGCGGCCCGGCCTGGATGTCGAGGGTATGGCGGACCTCGTCGCGCACCCAGGTGAAGCAGCGCCGTGCGGTCTCGACCGGCCCGGTGGCGCCCTTCGCCAGCGCGGCCGAAAGCGCAGCGACCTCGGGATGCTGCCAATCAATGATGTCCGTCGTGGCCAGGTAGTCGTTCACCTTCCGTCTCCTCGGCGGTCCTGCGGGATTCAGCGCCTCGTGATGGCCTCTGCGCTCATCCTGCGCAAGGCCTCCGTGAGCCCGCGCGCGAGTGTCGAATAGGTGGACAACCCCGACACGTCGAACCCGCCTGTCGCAAGCTCCCTTGCCGCGGCTGCGCGGATCCCCGTCACGATCACGCTCGCGCCGACGAGCTTCGCGGCGGCGATCACGTCGAGCAGGGCGCGCACGGCGACGGAATCGAGCCGGGGCACCCCGGTCACGTCGAGCAGGAGCAGCCGTGCGCGGAGCTCGGCGATGGCGGCGAGCACGCGCCCGGAAAAACGCGAGGCGCGTGGTGCGTCGAAAGGACCGACGAGGGGCGAAAGGAGCAGCCCTTCACGGATGCAAAGAATCGGCGCGCCCCGGTCGAGCAGCTCCTCGGCTTGTTGCTCGATGATACGACGGGCGGCTTCGAGGGCCTCGACCTGCTCGCGCAGCTTGGCGTTTGCGTGTTCGAGCTCGGCGGTCCGTTCTTGCACGCGCTCTTCGAGCTCCTCGCGGGCGCGGACGAGCTCGGCTTCGGCGTGTTTTCGCTCGGTGATGTCGCGAATGACGCTGACGAGCGTCTTGCCCTCGTCGATGTGCTTCGTGCTCACCTCGACGGGGAACGTGGACCCATCCTTGCGGCGATGCGACGTTTCGAAGAGCAAGCCCTCGTGGAGGGCGCGCGCCAGTTGCGGGCCGATCTCGGCCTGGGTGTCGGGGTCGCGGAGATCGCGGATGGTGAGCGTCTGGAGCTCGTCCTGCGAATATCCGTAGGCGTGGGAAGCTGCCGGATTCGCTTCGAGGATCCGGCCGTCGTCACCGATGAAGAGGATGATGTCCCGCGCCTCGCCGAGGAGCACATCGTAACGTAGCTTCATGGCCCGCCCGAGCTTCCCTCTTACCAAGGTTCACTCGAGCCGATCCATCGGAATAAACCAAAGAGCCCGGATGCGACGGGCTTCCCGACCTGGACGGACCTCCCCGAACGGCTTGGAAGGACAATGGGAGAGGTCCTTCGACCTCGGCGGCGTCGATGAAAGCACTTCCTCGGGGTCGCCGAAGTGCCTGAATCTTGTTTGCCTTACAATCCGGCGGGTCGAGGGAGGGGTTTGGGGGCGGTTCGAAGGCGGTTCGGGAGGTCGATCGACCTCGCGCGGGTGGTTTTGATCAGTCTGGCTGTATGGATTCAGTGCCGGCGGGTGGTTTTTCGTTGCTCCCGCGGCGGGCGGCGGCTTCGCGATACGCGTCGAGGGGGCGGAGGGCGGAGCGGGCGGAGGCGATGCTGGATTCGTCGTCCTCGTCGACGGAGGCGCAGACCTTGGTGGCGTATTCGACGATGGCGCGGCCCATGGCGCGGACGTGGTCGGCGAGGTTGACGCCTTCGGCCTGCTCGCGGAGGAGGATGCCTTGCACCATGGCGCCATACTGCTCGTGCTGGGCGCGGACGTTGTCGAGGAAGACTTTGCCGGCGATACGATCGATGTCCTTTTCGAGCCCCTCCTCGTCGATCCGCTTGAGGATGGTGTCGGCGGTGGACCATTGCACGGGATAGGTCTCCTTGAGGAAGGAGAGACCGTCGGGCCCGAAGAGAATGGTCACGAGCTCGGCGGCACGCTTGGCGTCCTGGTATTTGGCGATCGGGAGGTCGGCGAATGCGAGGAGGCGCATGCGCAGGGCGCTCCAGGAGGTGTCGCCGGCTTGATCGACGAGGCGCGCGGCGTCGTCGGAGACTTTGCCGAGGGCTTTCTGGCGGATGGCGAGGGCGGTTTGGGCTTTGTCGGCTGCGGTGTTGATCTTGGCGGCGGATTTCAGGAGGGCCGTGGAGGCGTCCTTGGGGCAGGCCGCGAAGAGGGCGCGGCAGAGGGTGATGCCCCCCTCGGCGGTCATGATGGGGGCGCGGACGTAGAGAGTGGGATCCGGGGGATCGAGGGACATGGTGGGGGAGAGTACGGGAAGCGGGGGTGGGAGGGGAAGGGGGATTTGTGCTGGGCGGATCTCCCGCGCCCCCAACCCCTCGAAACCACTCATTTACTTTTTGCTGCGCTCGCCGGCCCTCCTCTGATACCATCGCGTGCGAGCCATGACCCAGCTTGCCGCACGTGTTGGTGATGCGCACACCTGTCCGGCGCATGTCGGGGGGCCGATTCTCCCGCCGGGGTGTCCGACCGTCGTCATTGGGGGACAGGCGGCCGCGCGGATCGACGACCTCTGCCAATGCGAGGGCCCGACCGACGTGATCAAGACGGGCGCGCCCACCGTGCTCATCGGCGGCAAACCCGCGGCGCGCAAGGGCGATCTGACGCGGCACGATGGCGTCGTCGCCATGGGGTTTCCCACGGTCCTCATCGGGCCTCTCGCACCCGGCGACGCGGTGGCGGCGCTCTTCACGGACGAATATCTGTCCACGCTCGTGGGCAAGGAATGGCAAGGGGCGAACTCCGAGCAATTGAAGGAGGCGATGCAAACGCTCTGGGAGCATCGCCACGACCCGAACCACCCCGATGTCCAGGAGGCGCTCCGGCAAATCGCGGAGGCGCGCGGCAAGCCGCTCGAGCAGATCCAGCAGGATTGGCAGAGGTATCAGGCCGCGCTCGCCGAGCAGGAGCGGATCGCCGCGGAAAAGGGCATGGATCCGCCCCCCGGGGTCAACAACTGGCTCCACGGCGACCACATGGGGAGCACCTCGCAGCTCCGGTATGGCCAGGTCGCCGGCGATGCGCTGGGAATGGATCCCGTATTCGGCGCGCTCCTCAATCCGACCGGGGGCCTCGTCGGTCCGGGCAATGCGGCGGTCGACGGCAACGACTCCGCGATCGGGTATCACGGCGCCGTACATGACGCCGGGGGGTATCTGTACAATTATCACAACCAGGGCCCAGGATACGATTATCTCGGCCAGGAGGGGCGCGACACGTCGAGCCCGCTCTCCGGTCAGCGGTCCGGAATCTCGTACTGGCGTGACCAACTGCCCGATCGCAGCGGCGGGCAGAAGTTCACCGACGGCGCGGGCGATGTCATCATGGATGGGGTCGTCGGCGGGATCGACGGGGTCTCGAACGCCTGGGAGGCCACCAAAGAGACGGTGTCCGACGCCTGGGAGGGCGCGAAGGATTGGGCCTCCGACACCTGGAACGGCCTGTGGGATTAGGGCAAACGATGAAAGCTCATACGCTCGAAATCGAGGAGCTCGCGGCCCTCGTCGGCTTCCTGAATGCAAAGAAGCTCGTGGGGCTCGACGAATCGCTGTTTCGCGTGTTCTCCGAGGAGAACCTTCCGCGGCTCGTGGCCAAGCTGAACGAGCACGGCTGGCTCACGCCGGCCGAGCGGCCGGGTACGTATCACTTCAAGGAAGACCTGATGCAAGCCCTGGCCGTCGCCGTGGCGCCGGAGTTTGCCGTGCTCGCGCGATCGGAAGCGCGGGCGAAGTCGATCGTGTTTTACCTGGCCGGAAGTGAGATCACCGAGATCGTGCTCACCGCGGATCGAGCCGTCGTCGCGCGGATCGAGAACCTGGACGAAATGGCCGCGCAAGTCGTGACGTTCCTGCAGCGCACGTGGCCGGGCGAGATCGCGGTCGCCCGCGTGAAGGGCGAGTCCTTCGACGCGGGGCGACGCGTGACGATCGATGCGCAGGGGACGTTGACGACGAAGACCCCAGGGCTCTTGCCGGGAAATACGTGGAGCGCCGAGAACGTCACGGCGTTCCTGCACGGCGCATTGGCCGAGCTACGAGCTCCGCGAGGGTAGCCGCCGCTCCACCGAGATCTCGAGCGCCTTCGAGGGCGTGATCGTGATCCCCCGGATCTCGGCCTGGGCATTCGACCCGGGCGTGATCCGGAGCTCCACGCGTTCGAGGATCCGCCCGAGCACGATCCGCATTTCGACGCCGGCGAACGCCATCCCGAGGCAGGTCCGCCTTCCGCCGCCGAACGGGAAAAAATGGTTCGTCGGGGCCGCGCCGGGCTCGAGGAACCGCTCGGGCCGGAAGCGCGCGGGGTCGCCCCACGTATCCGTGCGCCGGTGCGCGAGGGCGACGCAAGCCCACACGATCGTGTCCGACGGGATCTCGTACTCGCGAATGCGCATCGGGCGCCTCAGATGGCGGCCCACCGCCGGCGCGATCGGCGTGATGCGCATCGCCTCCTTGATGCACGCGTCGAGATAAACGAGCTCACCCGCGCGCGCCGGATCGAAAGGGTTGTCCCCGAAGACACGTTTCCTCTCGGCGCGGATCTCGGCGAGCACCTCCGGCCGCGAGAGCACGTGCCAGAGCGCCCAGGTGAGCGAATTCGCCGTGGTCTCGTGGCCCCCGACGAGCAACGTGACGAGCTCGTCCTGCACGTGCTCCATGTCCATGAGCCCGCCGTCCTCGTAACGGGCCTCCGAGAGCAAGGCGAGCACGTCGGAGCGCCCCGCGGTGCCCTCTTTGCGGCAGCGCTCGACGTCCTCGCGCAGGTATTCGAGCACCTCGGCCTTGGCCGCGCCCCATTTCTCCCACGGGAGCAAGGGCCGCCGCGGCACGGGCCCGCCCGCGAGGCGACGGCGCACGACCGTGTCGAGCATGGCGCGCACGCGGTTCGCATTGAGGAGCGCCGAGGCGAAAAAAAGCGCCGGCGTCATGGCCCCATTGAGCCACGTGAGCAGCGGGCCACGAATACGCGCCGCGCGCTTGTCGTCTTCTGCGCCGAAGACGCATCGAAGAATGACGTCGAGCGTGATGTCCTGCAGCTCGCTGTGAATGGCGAGCTCGGCGCCGGGCTTCCAGCGATCGACGACGCGGTCCGTGCACGCGCACATCGAGGCGGCATAACTGCGCAATCGCTCGCCGTGCAGGTGCGGCATCATGAGCTGGCGCTCGCGGTGGTGCCGATCGCCGTCGAGGAAGAGCAGCGAGTTCTCGCCGATGTTCATCGGGAACGATTGCTTGCCCTGGGCATAATCGTCGGGCTTGAGCGCGAAGATCTGCCGCACGATCGCGGGATCGCTGCTGACCACGCGCGGCGGGTCGCCGGGCAAACGTAACGTGAATACGTCGCCGTAGCGGCGGACGCAGTCTTCGAGATAGGCGTAAGGGTCGCGGCCGAAGCGCATCGCCTGGAGGAAAGGCGGCTCCTCGGGTCCCGGGGGAAGCGGTGAGCGCGTCTGCATGGGTCCTCAGGGTAGCCGAAGCCTCCGCCTTCGTCCCCCCGAGGGGACCGGTGGACCCCGGGCCTGTTCGTCGCCGTCCGAGACCGAATAAGCGAAAGCTTCCCCTTCCCCCGGTGCTCGCCTTCGCGTTATCCTCGGCACCTGCATGGCGTCTGCTGCTCTCGCCGATCCCTTCGCCTGGGTGGGCCAAACCATCGACGGCAAGTTCCGCATCGAGGCGGTCGTCGGCGAAGGCGGGTTCGGCATCGTGTACCGCGCCCAGCACCTCGGGCTCGGCGAGCCGGTCGCCGTCAAGTGCCTGAAGATTCCCCCTACCCTCGCCCCGGACGAACGCGAACGTTTCCAGCAGAGCTTCCTCGAAGAAGGGCGCCTGCTCCGCAAGCTCTCGCGCGCCACACCTTCGGTCGTCCAGGCCCTCGACGTCGGCGCGGCCGTCGCCCCGAGCGGGGTCTGGGCGCCGTATCTCGTGCTCGAATGGCTCCACGGCGAGACACTCGAAGCATTCCTCGCGCGCCGGAACGCGGACAAACAGGGAGGCATGCCCCTCGCCGACGCCGCGGCGCTGCTCGAACCCGCGGCGCTCGCGCTCGCCGCGGCGCACGACGAGGGCATCGCGCATCGAGACATCAAACCCGCGAACCTCTTCCTGAGCGACGTGGGGGGCGCAGCCCCGCACACCCCCGCCGGCGCGCCCACGATGAAGGTGCTCGATTTCGGCATCGCCAAGGTCATCGCCGACAATGCCTCGATCACCCGCGCGATGGAGCAGACCGGGCACGCGCCGTCGATTTTCACGCCCTTTTATGGTGCGCCCGAGCAATTCAATCGGAGGTTCGGCGCGACCGGGCCGTGGACCGACGTGTATGCGCTCGCGCTCGTGCTCGTCGAGCTCTGCTCGGGCAAAAGCGCGCTCGTCGGCGACGACGTCACGCAGCTCTACATCGCCACGACCGACGTCTCGCTCCGGCCCACGCCCCGCACCCACGGCGTACGCACGAGCCACGCCATCGAGGCCGTCTTCCAGAAGGCGCTCGCAATCGAGCCACGCGGCCGATACACCTCGGCGCGGCTGTTCTGGGACGCGCTGCGCGAGGCGCTCCCCTCGCCCATCGAGGACGACGCGCCGGGCACCACCGTGGTCCGCGGAGACATCCACGATTCGCTCACGACCTCGCCCCAGATCACCGAAGCCCGCACGAGCAAACCCGTCTCCTCGCGGCGCTCTCTTTTCGCGGCGACCGGCGCATTCATGTTCGTCGCGGCCGCGCTCACGGCGTCCTTCGTGATCAAGAATCGAGGCGAGATCGAGCCCATTCCGACGGTCTCCCGCATGGGCCCCGAGTTTGGCCACGTGGAGCTCCCGAGCCCGACGGCGGACATGGTCCTCGTGCCCGCAGGCAGCTTCACGATGGGGCACGCGAAGGAAGGCAAAACCGAAAAACCGGCGCACACCGTGACGATCTCGAAGCCGTTTTACATCGACCGCACCGAGGTCGCAGCGGAGGAGTACACGCGCTGCGTGGCCGCGGGGAAATGCACGCGGAGCGGCGTGCACGGGCCAGGCGTGGACGAGGCCGACGCCACGAAGTTCGCGCCCTTCTGCACGGAGCCCGATCCGGCGAAGGCGCGCCACCCCATCAATTGCATCGACCAAGGGCAGGCGGCAAAGCTCTGCGCATTCCTCGGCAAACGATTGCCGACGGAGGCCGAATGGGAATACGCCGCGCGTGGCAAGGACGAGCGTCTCTATCCCTGGGGCGAGGAGCCCGCCACGTGCACGCTCGGCAATTTCTCGCGCGCGGCGGGCCAGTGCCCAGGACGAGCGAAAGGCACGATGCCCGTGGGCTCGTTCCCCGATCACGCAAGCCCCTTCGGCGCGCTCGACATGGCCGGCAACGTCTGGGAATGGGTCGCGGACGCCTTCGATCCGGGCGCCTACACCAAAGCCGAGCGCAAGGACCCACTCGTTCCCACAGGCGCGAAGGGCGTGATCCGCGGCGGCTCCTGGGATTTCGTGTCGAGCGCCGCTAAGACGACGACACGGTACGCATTCGACCGCGCCACGGGCCACGTCAGCACGGGCGTGCGTTGCGCGAAGGCCGCAGACTGAAGCGGCCGATCTTTCGGCACGGCTGCCAACGTGTTGGAGAGCTGCCGACGCATTGGAGGCTTCCTTGCGCCGCTTCCCTTTCGCACCTACGAAAAGACGCGAAAGAGGAGGCGAACATGGCCATCATCCCGGCGAAGTACACGGCGAAAGATTATTCGGCGCTCAAGGGTCTGCAGGGCATCACCGACGATCAGGTCGCCGTCCACCTCACGCTTTACAATGGATACGTCACGCGCTCGAACAAGCTGAACGAGACGCTCGCGTCGATGGTCGCCGAGAACAAGGCGAGCACGTTCGAGTACAACGAGCTGAAACGCCGCGCAGGCTGGGAGATCAACGGCGTCCTGCTCCACGAGTATTACTTCGACAACCTCACGGCAAAGGCCACGGACGGCAAGGACTCGCGGTTCGCCGAGGCCATCGCGCGCCAGTACGGCAGCTTCGACGACTGGAAGAAGGACTTCCTCGGCGTCGCCAAGATGCCAGGCGTCGGCTGGGCCATCACGTATTTCGACCCCACGCGCGGCCAATTCGACAATTACTGGATCGACCGCCACGACGTCGGCCACCCCGCAGGCCACCGCCCGATCGTGGTGCTCGACCTCTGGGAGCACGCCTGGAGCGCGTACCTCAAGCCCACCGAGCGCGCGAAGTACCTCGAGGACTTCTTCGCGAACGTGAGCTGGAGCGTCGTCGACGGGCGGCTCTGATGGCGTAGCGCCGGGGTTTCACCCCGGGCCCGACCAGGGGTTGTCCACCCCTGGACCCGGACCAGCGCAAGCGCTGGACTGTTGGTGCATCGGCCGCGATGCGGCCGATGCAAAGACATTCAGGGCTCGGCCGGGGGCAAACCCACGCGGAGCATGGCCTTGTTCGGCACGGTCTCCACGAGGCCGACCCAGACCCCCGTCGCCTGCTGATAACACACCTTCCCGCCCGGCAATTCACGCCCGAGGCTGACGTCTTTCGTCTCGCTCCCGTGACGCACCGTGACCCGCGCCATGGCGAGGTTCCGATCCGCGGCAACGGGCGTGTATTTGACCTCCCGCACCGTGATCTCCACGCCTTGCTCGAAAGCAAAGGCCTTGTTCACCTCGACGGCCACGCCAGCGAGCGGCGCCTTGCCCGGGTCCTTTGCGGGGCCAAGCCAGCGCACGTTCTGCACGACGGGCGGCTGCGGGCCCTCGCATTCCATCGACGCCTGCGTGGGCGCATCCGGGCCGTCCAGCGTGGCCTCCGAGGCCCCGCATCCGAGGAGACCGATCCCGAGCATTGCCGCGAAAAACCCCCGCATGATGTTCCTCCGTGCTCCCATGATGACTAGCCCGCGCGAACCCCGGCGATGTTGCATCCAAGATCGGCCAGCGCAAAAACCGCGGCCCCAAAAGCGCCCGCGCTCTCCGAGCTCGCGTTGCCTTGCAAGCTGCGCTTGTAGACGCCCTGCGCGATCGCCGCCAACCGAAAAATGCCGAACGCCATGAAATAAGGCCAGTCCTCGATCTCGCCCCGGCCCGTGAGCTTGCAATACATCTCGACGAGCCCCTTCTCGTCGGGAATGCCAAGCGCCCCGAAATCCGCACCGACGAGGCTGCCGCGCCCCGGCAGCGCGAGGTGATACCCCATGCAGAGATACGCGAGATCACTCACCGGATGCCCCAGCGTCGAGAGCTCCCAGTCGATGAGCGCGAGCGCGCGAGGCTCGTTCGCCGCGATGATCACGTTGTCGATGCGATAATCGCCGTGGACGAGCGTGGTCTCGTCATGCTTGGGCGCGCTCTTTCCGAGGAAGGCCATGAGCGCCTCCATCGCGGGCACATCACCCGTGCGCGAGGCCTCGTACTGGCGCGACCAGCGCTGCACCTGGCGCGGGACGAACCCGCCGACCTTGCCATAATCGCCAAGGCCAACGGCCGCGTAATCCACGCGGTGGAGGGCGGCGAGCGCGCGGACGAGGTCGTCGTAGATCGCGCGGCGTTCGTCCGGGCCGCTCGTCCCCGGAAGCTGCGGATCCCAGAAGATCCTGCCCGGGACGTGGCGCATGACGAAAAACGGTGTGCCGATCACGGCCGGATCCTCGCAGAGCGCGAGGGCGTCGGGCACGGGTACGTCCGAGCCGGCGAGCGCGCGCATGACGCGGTATTCGCGCTCGACCGCGTGCGCCGAAGGCAGGAGCTCCCCCGGCGGCTTCTTGCGCAGAACGAGCTCGACGTCTCCATCGGGGCCCGAAAAGCCGATCCAGTACGTCGGGTTCGACTGACCGCCCTGGAACTGGAGCGCGGTGACCACGCCGCCGCCGCGACACGCGTCGACGTTCGCCGCGAGCCAGCGCGCGAGCGAGGGTTCGTCGAGGCGGTGGGCTTCACGCGGAGGGCGGGCGCTCTTCGGCGGGACGAGAGGCATGGCGAGGGGCTTATAACACGAACGCCCCCGCCGTCGTCGATTGGAAAGAGGGCTCAGCCGCGGCGTTTTGCCATGAGCTGGGCAAACGCCTCGCGGCTGTCTTCGCGGACCCGCGCGACGTGCGGCCGCTGGCCGATCCTCTCGACGTACGCAACGACCTGGGGCACCTCGGCGAAGACGTCCGCGCCGAACACGCGCTGGGTGGCCAGCGAGACGAGCGGGTAGTGCACGGCCACCGCGCAGTCGGCGAGGGTGAACGCGGAGCCGGCGACGAACGGATCGAACTTCGCGAGCTGCAAGAAGGCCCGGACGCCCTTGGCGAGATCGGCCTTGATCGCGGCCTTGGCCTCGTCGGTGAGCGAAGCGCCCATGAACGCAGAAGGGTAGGTACGCCGCGCGACGAGCTCGATGTTGAGCTCGAAGATCTGGATGAGTTCGCGGACCTTGGCGCGGGCGAACGGATCACGCGGATAGAGAGGGTTGTCCGGGTACACCTCCTCCAGGTACTCGCAGATCACCTGCGACTCGCAGACGACGCCGTGCGGCGTCTCCAGGACGGGCACCCGGCCCATGGGAGATCGCGCGAGATACTCGGGATCCTGGGAGGGAAAACAGCTCGGATCCTCTTCGTGCGGGATGCCCTTCTCCAGGAGAGCGAGGCGGACCTTGTTGTGGTAATTGCTGATGCGAAAGCCGCAGAGCTTCATGCGTCGGATGATGGATCGGATGGGGGCTCCGTGGGAAGGGCCTACCAAGAGCCGTCAGGCGGGCGACGCCACGAGGATTTGCGGCAGGGACGGCGTCGCTTGCACGCGCGTGAGCTGGAGCCCCGCGGCGTCGAGGATTCGCTCGAAATCGTGGCGCGTCCGCTCACGGCCGCCCGTCACGGCAAGGAGGTGGAGGTCACAGAGCCCACCGCCGGGTCCGACTTCGTCGAGCACCATTTCCACGATGGCAATGCGGCCGCCTGGTTTTAATGCATCACGCGCGCGGGCGAGAAGGCGGATCGCGTCGGGGTCGTCCCAGTCGTGGAGCACACGCGCGAGGAGCACGACGTCGGCCGAGACAGGCCAGGGCTCGAAGAGGTTCGTTTCGACGAACCGAACGGAGGCCCTCGGCTCGGCTGCCGCCACGACGCCCGGGAGATCGAGCACGAGGACCTGGCTCGAAGGCCACGTCGCGGCGACGAGAGATGCAAGCGTGCCCGTGCCTCCGCCCGCGTCGACGACGACATCGCCGGCCTGAATGGGCAAACACGCAACCAGGGGCTCGTAATCGTACCGGGCGTAGCTCTCCAGCATGCGGTGGTGCGTGCGGCATCGTTCCGGCAAGCGCGCGACCTCGCGGAAGATGTCGTCGGGCCGATGGACCTCGGCGCGTAATGCCCTCGCGAGAGAGGTCCACCGCTCCCGGAGCGGTCCCGCGTATTCGAGCGCGGCGCCGGTGAGCGTGAGCGGATGATCCGCGCGGAGAAACGCGCCTTTGGGTGTGGCGATCCAGTCGCCGTCGGGTCGCCGCGTGGCCACGCCGAGTTCCGCGAGGGCCCGGAGCAAACGCCGCATCTTGTCGACGGGCGTCCCGCAATGCTCCGCGAGAGCGTTTTCCGTGCCGGGCAAACCGTCGAATACGCCGAGGGACACGGCCGCGGCGAGCGTATCCGTCCTCCAGTGCCCCACGAGGTCCGCGGAGAGCGCGGCGAAATCGGTCGCGCGGGCGGGCCGAATCTCCACGATCGTATCGCCTCGCTCGTCGATGACCTCGCGTCCCCCGTCGAATCGCTCGACGCGCGCCTGGCCATTGTAGAACGGCTCGACCGCCTCGAATCGGCGCGCGTACATGGCCCGCCCTCCCCGATCCACGTGCATCCACCCGGATTCGTCCCGCGCGCGGGCAAACCCCTTGTGGAACACGTCGAGGTCCACGAACCAGAGGCCATGCCAAAGCGTGCCGTCCGCGCGAACGTGGGTCGAACGCCCGTCCTCGGCCTGCACCACGGCCGAGCCCTCGCGAAAATCGCCGGCATAACGCCATCGCGTCGCGGAAATCGGACGACCCCCGGGATCGAGGTGGCCGTAGAGCCCGCGATCGTCACGGAAGGCGCATCGATCGTGCTGATAGTTCCCGCACCAGGCGTGACGGTCGTGATAGAGGTCGGTCCCCTCCGGCAGGATATGGTGCCATCCATCCCGCCCGCGCACGGCGGCTCGGCCCTCGTAAAAGCCGAACGTGCGCTCGAAGCGCCGCGGATATGCGGCCCGTCCAAACACGTCGATGTGAAAGGCCTCGTCCGCGCGGCGCACGGGCGCGAGGCCCGGCGCATGGAACGCGAGGACCTCGTCGAACCGCTCGTCGTAAAGGGGCTCGCCAGAGACGACGTGGTGCGTGCCCTCCTCGGCCACGCGCGCGCGTTGCCATTCCATCGTCATGGCGTTCCCACCGGTTTGCGCATGTTGCAGCCGAGGCAAAGGCCTCGCGTTCGATAGGTCGCGACGAGGCGCCGATACGGTTCTCCGTTCCAGATTTCCAAAAGCCCCTGGGCACGCAGCGACCCGAACTCGCCGAG
The DNA here is from genome assembly GCF_028435365.1 of Polyangium jinanense. The sequence continues at coordinate 52,373 of NZ_JAGTJJ010000053.1, forward strand.
CGTGCGTCGCTGCTCGTCCGGGGCGCAGCACGGATCGAACCGGCCCTCCGCGCTCACCCACGCCTCTTGCCCCAAAAAGGGACAAGGCCCGCCCGGCGCGAGGTCTTCCGACGCGGATTCCGAGAGGAGGAAAATGTTCTCCAGCAGGAGGTATTTTCCATTGGACAACGTCTTCGCCGACGCCGCGGCACGCGCGTCGAGCACGGCCGCGTTCCACCGCTGGATCGCTTCGGGGCTCCGCCGCATCGAGAGCTCTTCGATCTCCGGGAAATGCGCCCAGAGGTGGTGGCCTTTGACGCGATCGACGCCGAGCTCGATCGCGAGCCGCACGATATCGGCGAGTTCGTGGACGTTCGTCTCCAGGAACGTGAGCTGAAACGTGACGCGGCACCGGTCGGGGTTCGTCCGGGCATGCGTGTCGCGCACATCGACGAAGGTGCGCACGTCGTCGAGCATCTTCTCCCATCGCGCGCCGATCATGACGCGCTCCTGTGTCCCCTTCGTGGCGCCGTTCCAGGAGATTTTGACGTCCGACGTCACGGGCACGATACGCTCGGCCCAGGCGCGGGCGCCGAGGCGCGGGAACGTCCCGTTCGTGGTGAGGTTCATCTTCACGCCGTACTTGCGGCAGAGCTCGATGATCTCCTCGAAATGCTCGTAGAGGAGCGGCTCGCCCATGGTGGAGGGGATGATCTCGCGGAGGCCCTTGCCCGCGGCCTCTTCGACCACCTTGCGAACGAGCTCGATCGGCATGACCCGGCGAGGTTTGCCGAGGAGCCGGCGTTTGTCCTGCTTGTCGCTGTGCGGGGAGTGCTCCTCGCACATCACGCATTGCAGGTTGCAGGTGTCCGGGTTCGTGTCGAACGTGATGCGCCACGGCCCCGGCCGCGGATCGAGCCGGGCCGTGTCCCTGCGCGCGAGGGCTTTTTCGTACATGGCCTCGACCGCGCGCACGTGCGAATCGATGTCGGGGACGCGACCTTCCGGATCCTGCACGTACCCTCGGCTCCCGAGGCGCCGCGCGAGGTCCGGCTCGTCAACGAGGCGCTGCATCTGCTTCGCGAGCGCCGAGGGATCGCGGTGCGCGAACAGGAGGCCATTCTCCTCGTGATGGACGTACTCTGCCATTCCGCCGACATCCGCCGTGATCACGGGGACGCCGGCCGCGAGGGCCTCGTGAATGACGAGCGGAGAGTTCTCCACCCACACGCTCGGTACGATGATCGCATCGACCCGATCGAAGACGTCGCGCACCATGTCCTGGTTGCGATATTCGGGAAGCCATTCGATGCGGCCGGGCGCGTCGCCGGGCAGCCGCCTTCCGAGCTCCCGCAACGCATCCGTGTCCTGCCCCCGCGGTCGCCCCCAGATCCGCAGGCGCGCGTCCCCACGAACCGCGCCGAAGGCCTCGATCAAATGGTGAATTCCTTTGGCCGGGATGTGCGTCCCGATGTACCCGAACGTGAACGGCTCGCCGCGCTCCCGGCGGCGTCCCCGAAGTCTTTCGAGTTCGAACCCGTAATCGAGGTACGTGAGCTTCCGTGGCGGGATTCCGAAATGATCACGGTACCGATCGTGGAGATACCGCGAAGGCGCAACGAAGACGTCCACGAGCTCGACCATTTCGCGCACGTGTTTCATGCGCCGCGACACCCAGCCCGTCCAGTAGGCGACGTCCTCGGCACGCTCGTCGGGCGCGCCGGAGAAATACCGCGCGTAGCAGCGCTCGGCGCATGTTCGATCTTCCTGCCCGTCGCAGGCGGCCCAGAGGTTGTTCGGATCTTCCGGGTGCATCTGCATGAACTGGCCGCGCGGACACATGAGCCAGTAATCGTGCAGCGTGTAAACGATGGGGATCTGTCGCGTGGCCGGGACGACGAGGAGCGACGTGGAGAGGTGATTGAGGTGGCCCACGTGGACCACGTCGGGGCGAAGCTCGTCGCAGAGCTCGGCGAACCGCTGATCCACCTCGACGTGCCTGTACCTGTCGCGGCTCCGCGGCATGTTGACGACGTGCAGGGTGACGCGCGAATCGGACACGTCGTGCTCGCGCCGGAGCGCGAAATCGGGGGCGAACGAGTCCTCCTCGCGCGTGAAGACGTGCACCTCGTGGCGCGGCGCGAGCGCGTGGCAGAGGGTCTGCGTGTACACTTCCGAGCCGGCGTTGTACCGCATCGGGTACCCGTGAATGACCTGCAGGATCTTCATGTTCCGCTCCCCTGCCGAACCTCGTTCATCCTACACGTGATCCCCTCGCGGATCTCTATCCGCGGAGCTTAGCCGAGGACCTTCGCCAGCCACCTTGCGGTCAGCTCGCGATATGGCGTGCCCATGATGGCTTTCGGAGACCGTCCGGGCTAGAGTCTGTCGGCATGGTTTTCCTCGTCGTCGGCGACGCGAACGCAGACCTCTCGAGCACGCTCGTGCGTTTTCCGGACGAGGGCGACGACGTGCCGATGACGTCGCTCGGGTACAGCAGCGGCGGCTCGGGCGCGAACGTGGCGACGGCGCTCGCGAAGCTCGGCGCGCGCGCCCGGCTCGTCACGGCGGTCGGAAGTGATCCCGGGGCGGAGATCGCGCTCCGGGCCGCCAAGGAGGCGGGCGTCGATCTTTCGTTCGTCGAGACACACGAGGCGGTGGCCACCGGGCACTGCGTCGTGGCCATTTCCCCCGGCGGCGAGCGGACGTTCCTGAGCTTCCGCGGCGCGAATGCCGTGGTCTCGTGCCCCGATTTCGCGGCGGTGTTCCAGGACGTCGTGCACCTGCACGTGGCAGGGCACGCGCTTCTCGAAGGCGAGCAGTGGACGACGACGCTCGCGTTGATGGAGGAAGCGCTTCGCCGCGAAATCCCCATTTCACTCGACATTTGCCTGCCGCTCGTCCGCGCCCGGGCCGCGGAGCTCTTCGCGCTCGCCCCGCAGTTCTCGGTGCTCTTCGGCAACCAAAGCGAGCTCGGCGCGCTCGGCGGGTTTGCCCCGGAGAACCCCATCGCCACCTCCTGCGAGGCCGCCATCGCGGAGCTCCTCGCCGCGGGCGTGCCGCTCGTCGTGGGCAAGCTCGGCGCGCAGGGCGCCGTCGTGGCCGAAGGGCCCGCACGAACGTTCCTGCCTTCTTTTCCCGCCGACGTGCGTGATACGACGGGCGCCGGAGATGGGTTCGTCGCGGCATTCCTTTACGCGTGGCGCCGCGGCGCCTCCGTGGCAAACGCAGGCAGGCTGGGCAATGCCGCAGGCGCGCTCGTCGTGAGCCGGCTCGGCGCGGCGACATCGCTGCCGGGGCGGGAGGAGCTTTCCCTCCTGCTCTCGGGGCATGGAATCGAGCTGGAATCATTCTTGTTCGCAAACAAAAACCCAACGATCGGAAGGGAGACATGACGCCTCCGTGGAAAGCGCGCCTCGACGCGCTCAAGCTCCAGGATCTCGGGGACCTCTTCGGCACGAAAAAGCCCGTCCTCGGAATGGTGCATTGCTGGCCGCTGCCCGGCGCGCCGGGATATTCGGGTTACGGGATGGACGTGATCCTCGAACACGCAATCCGCGACGCACGCGCGCTCGCGGAGGGCGGCGTGGACGGGATCATCGTGGAGAACATGTGGGACATCCCCTTCCGCGCAGGATCCCACATCGCGCCCGAGAGCATCGCGGCGCACGCGGTCGTGGCGCGGGCCGTGGGGCAGGTCGTGCCCTTGCCGCTCGGCATCAACCTCGTGCACAACGGCGGCGTCGCGCTGCTCGGAATCGCGATCGCCGCGGGCGCGAAGTTCGTCCGGGTATGCATGCTCGCGGGCGCGGGCGTGTGGGAGGCGGGGTCGTGGGACGAGGGGTGTGCGGCGGAGCTCTTGCGGCGGCGCAAGGAGCTCGGCGCCGAACACATCAAGCTGTTCGCCGACGTCGACAAGAAACATTCGGTGCGGTTCCCGGGTATCGATCTCGCGACGCACATCGAATGGACGCGTTTTTCCGGAGCCGACGCGCTCATCGTGTCCGGGAAGATGACGGGGGACGCGCCGGATCTCGCGAAGGTGCGGGAGGCGAAGGCGCTCGCCGGGGATTCGCCGGTGCTCATCGGCAGCGGCGCGACCGAGGAGAATGTGACGGCCTTCCTCGGCGCGGCCGACGGCGTGATCGTGGGATCGAGCATCAAGGAGAACGGGCGCATCGAGGAGCCTGTCGACGTAGAACGCGTGCGCAGGTTCGTGCGGGCCGCGCGCGCCGCCGGTTGATATCCCCCCATTTCCAGCTACCCTCGCCCGCCGTGTTTCCCCCTCGACGCGCCCTTCCGCCGACGTTATCGCTCGCCACAAGTTTGGTGCTGTTCCCGCTCTCCGGATGCAGTACCTCGTCCACGCCCGCGCCTCGGGAAACTTCGCCGGCCGTGGCCGCGGTGCCCACGCCTCCGGGCCATTCCTCGGCGTCCCAGGAGCGCCCCAAGGCGAGCGTACCTGCGCCGTCGCAGCTCGATTTCCACGACCTCTTCGCGGGCGCGCCGCTGCGTGTGCGCGACGAGGAGGCGGACCAACTCGTCGCCGTGCCCGCGCGTCGCTTGGGCATCGGAATGCTCGTGGTGCCGACAGGAAAACTCATGGCGGGTGATCCGCTCGCGAACCTCTCGGCCAACCACGTGCTTTCGCGCACCGTCCCGCCGGGGCGTTACCCCGTCGAGTTGCTCCTCCATGACGACGAGCGAGGCCGTGCCAATGAGCTGCTCCTCGCGCGTGTCGTCTTCGGCGCCGGCCGCCCGACGCGATGGGAGACGGCGGCGGTCGCGGGCCAGAATCCCGCGCCGTCCCGCCCCGGAGTACGCACGGGGTATCCGTCCGACGCCGCGACGGGCTGCTTCGTGGATGCGAGCGTGTTCGCCGAATACACGCCGCCGCCCCAGGTGCGCCAATCCATCCGCGGCGGCATCGTGCACAAGGAATACATCAACGATGGTCGCGCCGAGCGAAACAGCGGCGAGCTCATGCAGGCGCTCCGAGCGACCCGCGACGCGCCGGGCGGGAGCCTCGGTCATGCCGAGTGGAAAGGGACGCTCGGGAACCTCGTCGCGTTCGGGCTCGGCGGAGATCAGGTGGTCCCGACGTACTGGGGGATCGACGCGAGCGGCGCGCTGGTGGAAATCGTATCGGTCATCGGCCTGGATGAAGAGAGGTTTCCGGACGTGCGCTGGCCGGACGGTTGAGAGAGCCCGTCAGGGCTCGGCGAATGCGCGGTAAATCGCCGGATCCGTGATCGAGCGCAGCTTGCCCGAGCCGGCCACGAAGACGTAACGCGTGAGCACGTGTCCCACCTTGCCGCCGAACCGCGAGATCTTGCGGCAATCGGCGGTATAGGTCTCGTTGTCCGCCGGCACCGAGAAATCGCAGAGCTCGTGCACGGCAGCGTAATCTTCATATTTGCCAAACTCGTACTCGAAGACGGCGACCGCCTCGGCGCGTGATTTTTCCTTGAGGAAGACGCGCACGCGCTCGTCGAAGAAGCCCGTGAGCGCGGAGGCGCGGCGCGCATTCAAGGTCCGCTCGAGGTCGAGGACGTTTTTCGCCATGGCCCGGAGCATCGCCGGCTGGATGTCGCGGCCGGCCGCGGCGAGCGCGGGCGTGCAGCAGGCGCCGGCGCGGAACGGGCTCGCCTGCGCCCCGGGAGCGACGGTCTTTCGGCCACACCCCACCCCGCCACCGCGCACGAAAAACCCCGCGTCGCGCTCGGGCGTGAGGGTCCAGGTCTCGACGGCGGAGATGGCCGGATCGGCCTCGCAGGCGGCCTGCCATTGCGTGGCCGTGCAGAGGTGTTTGCCCGCGGCGACGCAGGCGTCCTCCGCGGCGAGCCAGGCCATGCCCTCGTCGCCCGCCGCGCGCTCGAAGGAAAACTCGCCGAGGAGGCTCCCGTCCGCGAGCGTCTTGCTCGGCACTTTGCGGGACGGGAGCGCAGGGAGGCTCGGCGCGGCGGGTGACGGCGCGGCGCTTTCAACACGCGAGGGCGTGAGGGCCGCGCTCGCGGGCGGTGCGGCGGAGGGCGCGGTCTCGGGGGCTTTCGTCGGGGACGCGCTTTCGTCCCGACAACCGGTCCCGAGGACGAGCGAAAGGGCGACCATCCCGACGCGGACGAACATTCGCGAGCAGCATACAGGCAAGCCCGGGCGAAGGGAACGGCGCCTCGTCGGCACGGGCTCTGCAGCGGTGTTTTTCGGGGCGGAAGCGCCCGGACGAGGGGGACCTGGATGAGCAAGCCGGCGGGGTGCAAACGGTGGTCGGTCGCGGAGGGGCACGTGGCGAAGCGAGCGGACGGCGATGGCACGAACGACGTGCTCTGGCTGCTCAATGCCTCCGCGCACGAGGCGCACGTGGAGATCATGGTGTACTTCGAGCACCGCGTGCCGGCCGGGCCCTACCGGCTCACGCTCCTGCCCGAACGGAGCCGGCGCATCCGCTGGCACGAGCTCGAAGGCCCGGAGCCGCTGCCGATCGGAACGGATTTCGCGACCGTGATCGAGTCGGACGTGCCGATCGTCGTGCAATACACGCGCGTGGGCGCCGGAGGCGCGGGCGCGATGACGACGATCGCGCACTGGGAGCGCTGCGGCATGTGACGCTCAGCGAACCGGCGTGCAATTCGGGTAAAGCCGCTGCATCGAGGCCGCGCTGCAGAGCGCGACGATCTCGGGCTGCGTGAGCGTGGTCTCTCGCGAAGCGCGCTCATAACACTCGATCGGCGCGACCGACTCGGCGCAGCGGCAGAGCGCGAGCGCCTGCGCGGAGAGCAGGAGTGCGGCCGAGGCGCGCTCGTAGCAGGCGATCGGCGCATCCGACGTCGCGCCCGCGCACAGGAGATAAGCGTCGTACTGCGTGAGCAGCGTTCGCTCCCGCGCGCGCTGGTAACAGCCGAGCGCAGGGAACGCCTCGTCCGCCTGCACCGGGAGGAACGCCGCATTTTGCGGGTGCGCGCCTTCGGGTTCACGGGAAATGGTGGGCGCGTCGCGCTCGCAGGAGGCGAGCGAGGCGACGAGCGCAGCCCAGATCAAGGCTCCCCTCGTGCTCATGTCCGTCCACGCATGCAATGGTCGGGCGAGAACACGACGTTGCCGAAAAGCAACACCAGAGAGGCAGACCGATGCGAAGTCGACTTCGCGCCCCGCCGCCTCAGCAAGAAAAAGCACGCGAACGTAGGCGGGCGCCCCTTGACACGATTGCCCTCCATGCGCCATGTACGGCCTCGCTGCAAAGTCGAACGATCGGGCTGAACGGTCAGGACGGCAATGCAGTACACAAGCACTGGACACTGATTCTTCGATTACTTCGTTGACAGCCGAGACCACGAGGCGCCGGCGGTAAGGGAGCGGCACGGAATGGCGAGGCATGACGTTTCTGGGCTCCGCGACGCGGGGCTACGGATTGGTTTGTCCGAAGACGGGAGCGGGGCCATGGCCGCCGCTCTGGAGGCGCTCGCCGCGCAGAGGGTCGCCGATCGCGATTTCTGCGTACGGACGCTGCCGCGCGTCTCGCGGACGTTCGCGCTCTCGATCCTGTCGTTGCCCGAGGGGCTCTCCGATTCCCTCTGCGCCGCGTATCTGCTCTGCAGGATCGTCGACAGCATCGAGGACGCGAATCCGATCGCGCCCGAGACCCGCGTTTCGCTCTTCGACGCGTTCGACGCGCTCATGCGGGGCGAGGCGGGCTCTCTGTCCGAATTCGAGGCCCGATTCACGGACGAGGCCATCGGGATGTCCGAGGCCGATCGCGCGCTCTGCAAGGGCGCGGGTGCGGTGTTTCGCGTATACCGCGCGCTGCCCGCGGCCGATCAGGAGGCGATCCGGCCGTGGGTGCTCGAGATGAGCCGGGGGATGCGCGAGTACGCGGGACGCGCGGACGCCGAAGGCAAGACGCGCATCCGCGACGTGGCCGACCTCGAGCGATATTGTTATTTCGTGGCCGGCACGGTGGGCGAGCTGCTCACCGCGCTCTTCGAGCGCGCGGTGCCCACGGCGAGCGAGGAGGTCCGCAAAGCGGCGTGGAGCCGCGCGACGCGATTCGGGCTCGGCCTGCAGATGGTGAACGTGCTGAAAGACGTCGCCGAGGATCTCGATCGCGGCGCGTGTTTCCTGCCGGAAGACGTGCTCGCCCGGCACGGGGTTCGTCGCGACGCACTGCTCTCGCCCGAGGCGCGCGCGGGTGGTCTCGCGGCCGTGTCCGAGGTGTGCACGATCGCGCGCGGGCACCTCGACGCCGCGGTGGAGTACACGCTTTGCTGGCCGGGCCGCGAGGGCGCGGAAGTGCGCGCGTTCTGCGCGGTGCCGCTCGCGCTGGCGATCGCCACGCTGCGCGAGGTGGAGCGTGGCGAGGACACGCTCGTCCGCGGGCGCGAGCCGAAGATCGACAAACGCCTCGTGGCCGAGGTGCTCGCCGGCGCGCGGCGCGCGGCCGAGAGTGATTCCGCGCTCACCGCCCTGTTTGCCCGCGCGGCCGAGGCCAGGCCAAGCGCGCCCGCGGGCGGGACGGGTCGCGTGGCGATGCCGCTGCTCCGCGCGCGGAGGCCGCCGGTTCCGCCCGAGCGGCGCGCGTCGATGACCGTGATTCGCGGCGGCGCGGGCGCGAAAAAGTCGTCAGGTAACGATGCGTCCCGGAATGACGCGCGGACCCGCGAGGGGCGCGTGCTCGTGACGGGCGGCGCGGGGCACCTCGGGCAAAACCTCGTGCGGCGGCTCGTCGCCGAGGGCAAGGAGGTCCGCGTGCTCGTGCGAGGCGCGCGCGGCGCGGCGGCGCTCGCGGGGCTGCCCGTCGAGGTCGTGACCTGCGACGTGCGAGACGCGGACGCGCTCGGCGCGGCGACGCGCGGCGTCACGGAGGTCTATCACGCGGCGGCCATGGTGGCCGAGGGCGACGAGCGGGCGTTTTTCGAGACGAACGTGCTTGGGACACGCGTGCTGCTCGACGCGTGTCGCGAGGCGGGCGTGCGGCGGGTCGTCGTGACGAGCTCGCTCGACGCCGTGCGGTACGACGATACACGCGGCGCGCCGATCGACGAGGCGACGCCGCTCGACCCGTTCTCCGCGCACTCGCCGCACGCGCGGACGAAGGCGCTCGCGGAGCACGAATGCTTGAAGGCCGTGGCCGACGGGCTCGACGTGGTCGTGGTCGCGCCGACGACGCTCGTCGGGCCCTTCGACGATCGGCCGAGCGCGATCGGCCGGGCGCTCGTGGATCACGCGAACGGAAGGCTCCGCGCATTCGCGCGCGGCGCGCTCCTGCTCACGTCGACGCGTGACGCGGTGGAGGCCCACCTCGCGGCCATGCGGAACGGGCGCAAGGGGCAGAAGTACGTGGTCGCGACCGAGCTCGTGTCGATCGACGATCTGCTCTCGTTCTTCGAGGAAGCGAGCGCGCGGCGTCGCCCGCCGTTCGCCGTGCCGGCGCTGCTCGCGCGGACGTCCCTCGCGCAAAAGCTCGCGGCGGCGCGTATGCTCGGGGGCGAGCGCCCGCCCGGCGCGCCGGCGCCCGCGTCCTCGCCGCGGCGCGCGGATACCTCGAAGGCGGAGCGCGAGCTCGGCTTCGTGCCCACGTGCGTGCGGAGCGCGATTTACGACGCATACGCCGATTTCTTCCGTCGGGCGCTCGTGCCCGAGGGCCCCGCATCGCGCGGGGCGCACGTCGCGCGTCCGTGAACGCGTGAGACCAGGGGTGGTCGTGACGCACGGTTTGTCCGGGCGTCCGGGCCGCCCTCGCTTCGATAGGGGGGGACCAGTTCAGGGGTGCCGCCGGTGAATGCCGCGGCTGTGAATGACGAACGAGGTCCTTAGCATGAATGGGAAGGCAGAGAGGCTCGACTACGACATCGCCGTGATCGGCGCAGGTCCGGTCGGCTGCGTGTCGGCGCTCGCGTTCGCGGAGCGAGGCGCCCAGGTACTCTTGCTCGAGTCGAATCCACGCGCGGTCGAGCGGCTCGCCGGCGAATGGCTGCACCCGCCCGCCGTGGAGATCCTCCGCGGGCTCGGCGTGGATCTCAAGGCCGGCACGACGTACGAGTCGGGCCGCGGGTTCGTCCTGTACCCCGACGACGGCACGAACCCGATCGCGCTCCCCTATCGCGCCGGAAATGTCGGCCACGCGATCGAGCACGTCCGGCTCGTCGAGCGGCTGCGCGAGCGCGTGATGAGCGAGGCGCGGATCGACTATCAGCCCGGGTCGCGCGCGACGAACATCGTCGATCAAACCCTCTCGTACCAGCAAAAGGGCGGCGGGACGCGGATGGTCCGCGCCGGGCTCGTCGTGGGCGCGAGCGGCCGCAGCGGCGTGGCCCACGCGGCGCTCTCGATCGACCGGAGCGCGGCGACGTACTCGCGCATGGCGGGGCTTTTGCTCGAAGGCGTGCGCATGCCGCTCGAAGGGCACGGGCACGTGTTCCTCGGCGGGCCGGGGCCTGCGCTCGCATATCGGATCGACAATCGACACGTGCGGCTCTGCCTCGACGTGCCTCTCTCGATGCGCGTGCAGCGCAGCAAGGCGGCGACGCTCTGGGAGGCGTTCTCGCGCATCCTGCCCGAGGCGATGCGGGGTGCATTCCGCAAGGCGCTCGAGAGCGGCGAGATCGCGTGGGCGACGAACCAGATCCGCCCGCGCGTCGATTACGGCCGCGAGGGGCTCGCGCTCGTGGGCGACGCGGTGGGCCACCACCATCCGCTGACGGCGCTCGGCATGACGCTCGGCTTCCAGGACGCGATCGCGCTCGCCGAGGCGAAGAACTTCCGCGCCTATAGCCGCGGGCGCACGATCCAGAGCCGCGCGCCGGAGATGCTCGCCGTCGCGCTCTACGAGGTCTTCGCCGATACGTCGGACGAGACGGCGGCGATCCGCAGCGGGATCTACGACCTCTGGCGCGAGCAACCCGCGGAGCGGATGCGCACGATGGGCTTCCTCTCGTGCGAGGACACGAATCCGCTGCATTTCGGCGGATCGTTCCTGAAGGCGCTGCTCCGCGCGTCGAGCGCGATCGTGCGCGACGGCGTGGTGCGGCGGGATCCGCGGCACGCGGCGGAGGTCGCGGGCGAGCTCGGCATGCGGCTGCGCTGGCTCATGCGGGCGACACTGCACCTCACGCCGGCCGAGCCCACGCGGGATTTCCCGCGGTCGGCCGAGGATCGATATGGCGCGGCGCTGAAGGCGGCGGCCGGGCGCGCGGAGGTGCTCGAGCATCCGGCGGCGGAGCGCGCGACGCGGCTCGGAAAGGCGCGTCTCGAGCCGCGGACGGCGCTCGCGCGGGGCGTGCGCGCGCTCGTGGCCGAGCAGGCCGAGGACGGGTCGTGGGAGGGCGAGGTCATCTGGAACCCGATGCTCGCGGCCCAGTACGTCATGGCGTGCCACGTGATGGGCTTGCCGATCGATCCGGTGCGCCGGGAGCGGATCTTGCTCCAGTTCGCGCGGACGCGTTTGCCCGATGGAACGTGGGGCATGCACGAGCTCTCGCAGCCCTACCTGTTCGTCACGACGCTCGTGTACGTGGCGGCGCGCCTGCTCGGCGTGCCGGCGGAGGATCCGCTTCTCGCGAAGGGGCTCGGGTTCATCCGGAAAGAGGGCGGCGCGGCGGCGATCCCGAGCTGGGGCAAGTTGTGGCTGGCGCTCTCGGGTCTTTATGGCTGGGAGGGCGTGCCGAAGGTGCTGCCCGAGGCGTGGCTCTTGCCGCGATCGTGGGCCCTGCACCCGTCGAAGTATTATTGCCACACGCGGTACATCTACCTCGGCATGTCGCTGCTCGTCGCCGCGCGGCGGAGCGCGCCCGAGACGGCGATCACGCGGGCGCTGCGGAACGAGCTGTATCCGGGCGGGTTTGGCGCGGTCGATTTCGCGGCGGCACGGCGGCAAAGGCGCGCGGCGGAGCTCCAGACGCCGCCGAGCCTGGCGGTCGAATTCGCGTATCAGGCGTTCGAGGTCGTCGATCGGTTTCGGACGCCGAAATCGCGGGCGGGCCTGCTCTCGGCGCTCCGCGAGGAGGTGCGTTACGATCTGCGCGCGAGTGGGCACACCGCATTGTCGCCGGTGAGTGGGCTGCTCGGGATCCTGGCGCTCTGGATGAACGATCCAAAGGATCCGGACGCGATGCTCGCGCTCGAGCGGTTCGAGGGCTGGATCTGGGAGGACGACACGGACGGCGTGCGGGTCGCCGGGGCGCGCAGCGCGACGTGGGACACGTCCTTCGCGGCGCAGGCGCTCGTGGCCGCCTCGAAGCACGTGGACGTCGCCGAGGCGCTCACGCGAGCCGATCGATTCTTGGAGGACCAACAGATCCGCGAGGTGGTCGGGGACGCGGCGGCGCACGACCGGCTCGATCCACGCGGCGGGTATTGCTTCGCCGGGGTCTGGCACGGCTGGCCGGTGAGTGATTGCACAGCCGAGGCGATGCTCGCGCGGCTCGAATCACCACACGCGCGGGCCTCGGCCGAGGACATGGCAGCGGCGGTGCGGTTCGTGCTCCGGTGCCAGAACCCAGACGGTTCGTTCGGCAGCTACGAGGCGCGCCGGACGATGATGCCCCTCGAATGGCTGAACCCCGCGGAGATGTTCGGGGATTCGATGAGCGAAGCGGCGTACGCCGAATGCACGGCCTCGTGCATCGCAGCGCTCGCGGCATTCCAGAAGCATTACCCGGAGATCCTACGGAGCGAGGTCGACACCGCGATCCGCCGCGCCGCAGCGAGCCTGCGCGCGCTCCAGCACGCGGACGGCTCGTTCCCCGCAGCCTGGGGCGTGTGCTTCATCTACGGCACGCTGTTCGGCGTGCGTGGCCTGCTCGCGGCAGGCGCACCGCCGCACGACCACGCCATTCGCAAGGCATGCACGTGGATCAAGGCGCGGCAACGTCCGGACGGCGGCTGGGGCGAGCACCACGAGAGCGCGCTCCGCGGGCAATACCGCGAGAACGATCGGAGCCAGGTCATCCAGACAGCCTGGGCACTCGCAGCGCTGCTCGAAGCGAAGGATCCAGACTGGGACGCGATCGATCGAGGCGCGCGGTTCCTCGCCGCCGCGCAACGCGACGACGGCACGTGGCCCGCAGAAGAGCCGGCCGGCCTCTTCTTCCGCACGGCACTCCTGCATTACACGCTGTACCGAAGTTATTTCCCGATCACGTCGCTTGGCCTCTACGAGACGCGCAGGGCCGAGCGCGAAGCCTGGGGACGCGAGCGCGCAGCCGCATTCGAGCCGGCGTTTGGTTGAGGAGGCGCTGAGCTGGGGCGTTGCCCCAGGCCCCACCCGGGGCTGTCCGCCCCGGGACCCGGACCAGCGCAAGCGCTGGACTCAGGGTCGATGAACTGCGCGATGCGCAGTTCATCGAACAGGAGCGACCCTGCCCATCAAGACAGCCGCGCTGCTATTTCGACCGGCAACGCCGTCCTTGATCTTGCCATCGGCCCGTTGGAAGAACTGCGCATCGCGCAGTTCTTCCACCCCGAGTCCAGGGCTTGCCCTGGTTCGGGTCGAGGGGCGAACAGCCCCCGCGGGGTCCGGGGCAGCGCCCCGGCGCGGCGCCCCCAATCAGCCGTGGGCCTGGCCCATGATCTTGTGCAGCTCGTCGATCGAGAAGCCGAAGGCGCGGGCGAGTGACTGCAGCGCGAGACCTTCCTTCTGACCGACGCCGCCGTCGAGCCATGCGACGGCCGAGGCGACGAGCAGGGTCGCGCGGCGGAGCTCCGGATCGGGCAGGATCTCGGCGATGGCGTGGGCGCGGGCGTCGATGCCCTCGGAGGCGCGGCCTTGGGCGTCGTTCGCCATGGCGGCGAGATGGTCTGCGGCGAACTTGTTCTCCGTGAGTGCACCGACGCGCTCGACGAGACGATCGGATTCGCTGCTCGTGTAGCGCCCGTCCGCGGATGCGACCAGATAGGCGGCCTCGACGAGCGCGCTGATCTGGGCGCCCACGTGCGCCTCTGCGGCGGCGTGCTGGGCTTCGGCCTCGGCCTTCGCGGCGGCCTCGCGCTCGAGCATTTCCTTGTACGCGTCTGCCTGCGCGAGGGCCTCCTGCACCGCTGCGACGTTCCCGAGGCTTCCCAGCCGCTTCACTTCCGCCATGATGACCTCCCTTTCTTTCGGGCAGGGACCTTCGCACGTGAGCGGCGGCATTGTCCACGCCCTTCCGGCGCGGGGGCGATACGATACCGGCCTACCCATGCCCAAGGCGCCCCGATCGAACGCCCCCGCTTGGCTTGCCCTGCTCCTGCCCCTCGCTGCCTGCGATCTGGGTACCGCGGCGCTGGAGCATGTCACTCGCACTGCCGCGGCGCTCGTCGCGACCGAGGTGATCGAGCTTTTGGCGCCGGACGGCGATCCGAGTGACTTCTTTGGCTTCTCCGTGGCGCTCTCGGGGGACACGGCGATCGTCGGCGCGCCTGACGAGGACACGAAAGGCACGGATGCGGGCGCGGCGTACGTGTTCGTTCGGACGAACGGCGGGTGGGCGTTCGAGCAGAAGCTCGTGGCGAGTGATGGCGGGCCGGGGAAATGGTTCGGGCATGCGGTGGACGTCGACGGGGACGTGGCCGTCGTGGGATCGCCGAGGGGCGACGGCGGGGCGCCGGCGTCGGGCGTCGTGTACGTGTTTGCCCGAACGAACGGCGTGTGGACACAGCAGCAAAAGGTGTTCGGGAGCGACGGGAAGCCGGGGGATACGATGGGGCAGGCGGTGGCGCTCGTGGGCGGGACGCTCGTCGCGGGGGCGCCGACCGAGGACACGAAAGGCGTGGACGCGGGGGCGGTGTACGTATTCGGCGAGAATGGTGGTGCGTTCACGCAGCAAAAGAAGATCCTCGCGGCGGATGGGCAGGCGGGGGATCGATTGGGGGCGTCGGTTGGTTTGTCGGGGCAGACAGTGATCGCTGGTGCACCGGGGGAGGACGATGCGGGGTCGGATGCGGGCGCGGCGTATGTTTTCGTGGGCGCGGGGCCGGTGTGGAGCCAGCAAAAGAAGTTCGTCGCGGCGGATGGTCAGGCGGGGGATGCGTTTGGTTCGGCGGTGGCCATCGAGGGGGATGCGGCGATTGTGGGCGCGCCGCTCGCGAATGCGGTCGGGAGTGACGCGGGGGCGGCGTATGCATTCGCGCGCGCTGGGCTCACGTGGGCGGCGACGGGCAAGCTCGTGCCGGAGGGGCTCGGGTCGGACGATCGGCTGGGGACGAGCGTGGCGATCACGAAAGGTCGAGTGATCCTGGGCGCGCTCCTCGACGATACGAAGGGGTCGAATGCGGGCGCGGCCTACGTGTTCACGGAGAATGGGGCTGGATGGGCCCTGGATCTCCTGCTCGTGGCGGGTGACGGAACGGCGGGCGACGCCTTCGGGTTTTCGGTGGCCATGGAGGGGGAGACGGCGTTCGTGGGCGCGTATCTGGAGGACGACGCCGGGACGAACGCGGGGTCGGCGTACGTGTTCGTCCTGAAAAGCGAGAATGGGGAGGCCTGCACGACGGGCGCGGCGTGCGCGAGTGGGTTCTGCGTGGATGGCGTATGTTGTGACAGCGCGTGTGATCTCGGCGTGTGCGATGCATGCGCGATGGCCGCGGGCGCGAGCGTGGATGGGGCATGCACGCGGTTCACGGGGACGGCTTGTGACGATGGGGACGCGTGTACGGTCAGCGATATCTGCGCGGAAGGCGTATGCACGAGCGGAGCGCCCAAAGATTGTGGCGGCGCGGCGTGTGTGGATGGCCAATGCATGACGGAAGCGGACGCGGGTCCGGATGCGGAGGCGGACGCGGGCGCGGATGCGGCACCGGACGCGGAGGCAGACGCGGAAGCCCCCGCGGACGAAGCCGTTCGCCTCTCCGGCGGCGCTTGCCAGATGCAACACGGCACGGGCGAACGCGCCGGCTGGTTTTTCCTGACGCTCCTCGCGGCCGCGCTCGGGCGGTCCTTCAGGTCCGGTCGAGGATCGCCGCGAGGGACTCGAGCTGCCCTTTGATCTCGTCGCGCGCGCGGCGGAAGCGCGCGAGCATCTGCTCGCGGCCGAGGCTCGGATCGTCGCTCGCGGGATCCTCGATCGGCAAGTAATAGTGCTGCTTGTCGCCCAAGGTCGCCGGACAGACCTCCTCGTCGCAGAGGCGGATCACCGTGTCCACGGAGTCGGGCTCGATCGCGCCCACGAATTTCGAGGTATTTCCGCTGATGTCGATGCCGATCTCACGGCAAACCTCGATCGCCCACGGGTTCACGTGGGAGGGCTCGCTGCCCGCGCTCTGGACGCGGATGCCGTCTCCGAAGATGGCTCGCCCGAGCCCCTCGGCCATCTGGCTTCGCGCGGAGTTTTTCACGCACAGAAATACGACGGAGTGCATTTTTGGGCGCTGGAACGTCATTTTCCCCTCACGCGGCTGTCATCGGCCTCGCGCCGCGTGATGCCCTCCCGATCGAACAATTCGAGCAGCGGAATCGCCTGCCTCCGGCCGAGGCCCGATAGATCTTTGAAATCGGCAATCGACATGCGGCCGTGTTTGTCGAGGTGATCCTTCACCTTGGTCCGCAGCGCGTCGATCTCCGCCCGGAAAAACCAAAGCTCGCCGGCGTGGATCGCGTGCCCCTCGCGCACGAGCTTCGCCAGGATCGCCTTCACTTCCTTGGGCGACGCGCCCGAGGCCTCCTTGACGCCGAACTCGGTCAACCCCTTGAGCTGCGCCTTCTCCAGCGCCGTGAGCGCCGCGCCGAGCGCGCCGAGCGCGCCCGAAGCCGACGCAGCCGTGATCTGCGGGGCGCGCACGACGTCCCCCTCGACGACGATGGGCTCGCCCGCGACGCTGCCGCTCTTCGAAGCCGCGAGCTTGATGATCTCGTCGGCCGCCTCGGCCCCAGCCCGCGCGGCGAGGCGCGCCCGCAAGGTTTCGAGGACCATGCCGCGATCGAGCGGGTTTTTCTTTTGATGTGCAACGACGAGCCCACGCGCCTCCACGGCGAGCTCGACGAGCGCGGTACGAGGCACCCAGCCGAGGCGCTTGATGCGCGCGAGCTCGCCCTTGTCGCCGAGCTTGTCGGCCGCGCGTTCGAGCTCGGCCGCAGGCAAGGAGAAGCGCGAGGGCAAGGCGTCACGCGGGAGCGTGCGCGGCGAGGCTTCGAGGGCAAGCGCGCGCATGACAGCCTGCGGCTCGCGCGTGACGAAGAGGGCTTCGAGGACGGCGAGGCGCGCGGCGCGGCCACGCTTGCGCAAGCTCTGGGGCGGGCGCGCGTCGAGGACTTCGCCGCCGCCGAGCACGGCGCCCGCGGGGCCGTCGACGTCGGAACCGCGGAGGACAAATCTGTCGCCGCCGACGACAGCGAGCGCGTCGGCGAGGCGCAAACGGGCGAGGCGGCGGCCGTCTTCGAGCAGTTCGCCGAGGAGGTCGAGCTTGCCCGAGGAGCGCGCGGTGCCGATGTACACGGAGACGCTCATGCCGCTGCGCACAGGGGCCGTGGCCCGGAGCGAGACGTCGAGGCGGCGCGTGGGGACGACACTGGGATCGTCGGTGACGAGGTCGCCGCGGTGCACGGATTCGAGCGGCAAACCCGCGAGGTTCAAGGCGAGGCGAGTCGGGGCTTCGGCAACGTCGACGGCGCGATCGTGGATGTGGAGGCCACGCGCGCTCGTCTTGTGGACCGCGCCCTCGGCGCCGCGCTCGCCCGCGCGGCCGGTGCCGACGACGAAGAGCGGCGCGCCGAGCGGGATTTTGCCTTCGACGAGCGTGCCCGTGACGACGGTGCCGGCGCCGCGCACGGAGAAGACGCGGTCGACGCCGATGCGCGCGCGCGGCGCGGCCGCAAGCGGCGGGAGCGCGGTCAAAGCGCGCCGGACCGCGTCGCGCACCGCATCGAGGCCTTCGCCCGTGCGCGCCGAGCAGAGCACGACCTCGGCCAGCATGCGGCCGGCGAGGAGCTCGACGGCCTCGTCGCCCGCGAGGCGCGCGAGCTCTTCGCCCACGCGATCCATCTTCGTGACGACCACGACGGCGCGGCGAATGCCGAGCAGCTCGCACGCCGCGATGTGCTCCCGGGTCTGCGGCATGACGCCCTCGTCCGCGGCGACGACGAGCATCACAACCTCCATGCCGATCGCGCCGGCGATCATGGTGTGCACGAGGCGGCGGTGGCCCGGGACGTCGATGATGCTGACCTCGATGCCGTCCCCGAGGCTCCACGGCGCAAAGCCGAGCTCGATCGTGATGCCGCGGCGCTTCTCCTCGGGCAGGCGATCCGTGTCGATGCCCGTCAAGGCGCGGACGAGGGTGGTCTTGCCGTGGTCGACGTGACCCGCAGTGCCAAGGACGAAGCGACGCACGGCGCGAGGGTAGCCCTACGCGACAAAACCCGCTAGAAGGGCAGGTGGAAGCGCGCGGTCGGCTGGTGCCACCCCCGGTCTTCAAAATCGGTGCGGGGCAGTTCCGCTGTCCTGGGCAGGTTCGATTCCTGTGCGCTTCCGTCGTTTTCGATGGAGCCGCGTAGCGCCGGGGTTTCACCCCGGGCCCGACCAGGGGCTGTCCGCCCCTGGACCCGGGGCCTGCGCAAGCGCTGGACCCTTGGTGCATCGGCCGCGATGCGGCCGATGCACCGGGGAACGATTTACGGGTGAGGCCCTCTCAGGCGTCGCCGCCCTCGGTCTTGCCGTGGATGCCGTGCCGCTTGAGGTAGGTGCGGACATGGGCGCGCTCCATGCCAGCGCGGCGCGCGATCTCCGAGATGTTGCCTTTCGCCTCGTCGAAGAGCGCTGCGAAGTACTCGCGCTCGAACCGCGCGAGCACGTCGTGCTTGGCCTCCTGGAACGCCTTGCCCTTGAACGATGCGCCTGCGCCGGTCGAGACCGGTCCGCCTGCGCTCGAAGGCGGCGGGCCTGCGACATGCGGCTCGTGGATCTCCGTCAGCGCTCCCAGGTGCGCCGCGACGTCGAGCTCCTCGCCTTCGCCCGCGAGCGCGTACGCCACCGCGACCGCGTTCTTCAGCTCGCGCACGTTGCCAGGCCAGTCGTGGCGCATGAGCCGTTCGAGCGTGGAGTTACTGACCCGATCGAATGCACCCTCGTCGCCGCCGAGATCCCGCAGCATGCGGCGCACGAGCACCGGGATGTCCTCGAGCCGCTGGCGCAACGCGGGTAGCTCCACGCGCACCTGCGCCACACGGAAGTAGAGGTCGCTGCGGAAGGCGCCGGTGTTCACGGCCCGCACGAGATCCCGCCGCGTCGCCGCGAGCACGCGGACGTCGACCTCACGGTACGAGGAGCCGCCCACGCTCTTGATGCGGCGCTCCGCCAGCGCGCGGAGCAGCTTCGGCTGCACCTCGATCGGCAGCTCGCCGAGCTCGTCGAGGAAGATCGTCCCACCCTCCGCTTCCACGAACGGCGAGAGGCGCTTGTCGACCGCGCCCGTGAACGCGCCGCGCTCGTGGCCGAAGAGCGTCGCCTCGGCGAGGCTCGACGGGATCGAGCCGCAGTCGACGACGACGAACGGTTTTTTCGCGCGCGCGCTCGCCTGGTGGATCGCCTGCGCCACGACCTCCTTGCCCGTGCCCGTCTCGCCCGTGATCAGCACGGTGAGGTCCGTCGGCGCGACCTTGGAGAGTTTTTCGAAGATGCCGCGCATCCCGGCGCTCTGCGCGACGAGCGGCCCGAAGGCCGGGATCGCGGGCACCGTGATCCGCTCGGGCCGCGCGGGCTCGAACGAGAGCTCGGTCTCGCCGAGCCGGAGCTTGCACGCGGCGAGCAGGAAGACCTCGCCGACGCGCACGCCGCCCGCGAACGTGCCGTTGCGGCTGCCGAGATCCCGCACGCGCACGCCTTGCTCGGTGGCCACGAGCTCGGCGTGCACGGCGCTGATCTTCGCGTCGTCGAGCACGATGCTGCACTGGGCGTTGCGGCCGACGATCACCGGCTCGGTGCCCACTTCCACCCAGCCCGCCTTGCCGGCCTTGATGCGGCCTCCGCGGACTTCGACCTTGTTTCGTGAAAGGACGGTCGCGTCGTTCACGGCGTCACCCGATTCGTCACCTGCCGGTCCTGCGTCCTCGCCCCAGCTCGAAGGAAACGTCGGGCGCCTGCCCGAGCAGCGGCGTGTCCACCGTCTCCGTGGGCGGATGATCGACCCACGTGGGCTGATCGTCCTGGCTCCCCGCCACATCCGATTCGTCCGCGACCGTCGGCGGATCGGGCGGCGCGAGGTTGAGCGACGAGGGCTCGGGCGCCCGCGGCGGCGGTGGCGGCTGGATCGCGCGTCCTCCCGGCGCGAGCGTGCGCCATGCGTCGAGCGCCTCGCGCGCCGAGTTCCACCGGTTCTCGCGCTTGCGCTCGAGCGCGCGCTCGAGGAACCGCTCGATCCCCGCGGGCCAGCGGTCTCCGGTCGCCTCGGCCAGGCTCGGCGCTTGTCGTTCGAGCTTCATCGCCACGAGCAGCGCCGCCGTCGTCCCCTCGAAAGGCAGCCGCCCCGAGAGCGAGCGGAACGCGACCGCGCCGACCGCGTAGATGTCCGCCCGTTCGTCCGCGCGCGCCGCGCCACGCACCTGCTCGGGCGCCATGTATGCGAACGAGCCCAGCGTCGCATCGAAGGCCGTGAGCGTCGGCTCGTTTTGCTCGCCGTCGCCGCGCTTCAGCTTCGAGATTCCGAAGTCCAGGATCTTCGCGCGCTCGGGCCGCTCGGGGAACGCCGTGCGCTCCAGGAAGATGTTTCCGGGCTTCAGATCCCGATGGATCACGTCGGCGGCATGGGCCGCACCGAGCCCGCAGAGCACGTCTTCGATGATCGGGAAGACCTCGGTGAACGGCAGGTATTGCTCGCGCTTCAGCCGGTCGGCCAGGCTCTCGCCGTCGAGCCGCTCGAAGACCAGCAAATGCGCCCCGTCGGGCGTCTGGCCCACGTCGAGCAGGCTGCAGACGTAGGGGCTCTGGATGGCCGAGGCGATCTTGGCCTCGCGCTGGAAGCGCTGCACGAGGTCGGGCTTCACGGCGGCGCGGGCGAGGAGCACCTTGATGGCCACCTCACGCCCGGTCGTATCGCTGCGAGCAGCCCACACCTCGCCCATACCGCCGCGGCCGAGGAGGCGGGTCACTCGGTAGCCCGCGAGGATGTCGCCAGGGTGGATCGCCACGGACCGGGGGTTTGGGGGCGAAGCTCGGGTCATCCGAGCGTAGCCCCCAAGCGTTGACCTGCACCAAAGACCGTACCAGCGAAGGCCCGGCGATTGGAAGGGAGAAACGCGGCGCTTGTTTCTCGGGAAACGCTTGCTCGCGCGGGCGCCGGAAAAGTGTTCGGATCCCCTCGACCCTGCCTTGCACTGCCTGTACGCTCCGGCCGGCCATGCCGCGAACCGCCGAGGACGTAGAGAACTTCCTCCTGCAACTGAGCCGCCCCTTCGAGAAGGACGGCGAGACCTACCTCGTCTCCGCAGGCGAGAACAAGCCGCCGATCGCGATCCGCGTGGCGCCGCCGATCCTCGCCGTGCGCGTGTCGATCGGCCCGCTGCCCAAGGATCCCGAGCACCAGAACAAGCTGTTCCGCCGGTTGCTCGAGTACAACGCGACGGACCTGATGCACGCCGCCTACGGCATCGCCGATCACACCGTCGTGCTCTCGGCCGCGTTGCCCCTCGACAACCTCGACCCTAACGAGCTCGAGGCCACGCTGAGCGACCTCGATCTCGCGTTGGCGCAGCACGTGCCGACGCTTCACGATCTCGCCACCACCTAGCTCACCTAGCTCGCGAGACCAGTTCTCGGACGAGAGGCCAATCGAGATGGGAATTTTCGCGCGACTCGCCACCCTCATCAAGTCGAACCTGAACGACCTCATCAGCCGCTCGGAGGACCCCGAGAAGATGCTGAACCAGGTCGTCATCGACATGTCCAACCAGCTCATCGAGGCGAAGAAGCAGGTGGCCGTCTCGATCGCCGACGAGAAGCGGCTCGCGAAGCAAGCCGAGCAAGAGGCCGCGAACGCCGCCGAGTGGGAGCGGCGCGCGATGCTCGCGATCAAGGCCGGCGACGACAACCTCGCGAAGGAAGCGCTGGCCCGGAAAAAGGAGCACGACCAGCTCGCCGCGTCCTACAAGGACCAGTGGCAGAAGCAGAAGCAAGCGGTCGAGCAGCTCAAGACCGCGCTCCGCCTGCTCAACAACAAGATCGAAGAGGCCAAGCGCAAGAAGAACGTGCTCATCGCGCGCAAGAAGCGCGCAGAGGCGCAGAAGGCCATCCAGGAGACGCTCTCCGGCCTGAACAACGCCTCCGCCTTCGAGACGTTCGATCGCATGTCGGCCAAGATCGACCAGATCGAGGCCGAGGCCGAGGCCGCAGGCGAGATCCAGGAGCAGTACACGGGCGACACGCTCGCGCACCGCTTCGGTCAGCTCGAGGCCACGCAAGGCGCCGAGGACGACCTCATGGCGCTGAAGCGCAAGATGGGCGTCGTGCCGCCCGAGCCGCCGAAGGAGGTCGCCCCCGCGCAAGTGCGCGTCGCGGGCCCGGCCCCCGCCCCGCCGACGCAGGCCGAGCAAGATGAGCTCGCCGCCGCGCTCGCCGAGCTCGAAGCAGAAGAGCAACGCGAGCAAGCCCGCATGAAGCGCTAGTCGAATAGTACCTGCCATGAGTGAAGCTGGGACGACGGGCACGGGATCCGTCCGCCCCCCTCCGGAGCAGCGCGCGCCTGCCAGCAAGGCAAAGCCGCCAGCGACGGAGGGGAAGGACGGGCTCGTTTACACAGAGGACATCGACACCCTTTTGGGTCGGCTCGGCGCGAGCTCGATCGATGGGCTCGACGAAGCCGAGGCCGCGGCGCGGCTCGAGAAGTACGGCAAGAATCGGCTCCCCGATCCGCCACGGAAGAGCACGCTGCGGAGGCTGCTCGAGCAGTTCGCGAACCCGCTCGTCCTGACGCTCCTCGCCGCCGCCGCAATCGCGGTCGTCGTGGGCTTCACGGACCACGAGGGCGGGTTCCTGAGCCGCTTTGGCGACGCGATCGCGATCCTGCTCATCGTCATCCTCAACGCGTTCCTCGGCTACTACCAGGAGCGCCGCGCCGAGGCTGCGCTCGACGCCCTGCAGAAGCTCAGCGCGCCGGCTGCGCGCGTGCGTCGCGGCGGCAAGGTCCGGGTCATCCCGGCCGAGGAGGTGGTCCCGGGTGATCTCCTCGAGCTCGAAGCGGGCGACGCGATCGCGGCCGACGCGCGGCTCGTGCAGACGATCGACCTCGCGACCGAAGAGGCGGCGCTGACGGGCGAGAGCACGGCCTCGATGAAGGACGCGCTCTCGCCGGTGGGGGCCGACGCGCCGCTCGGCGATCGCGTGAACATGGTCTTCACGGGGACGACGGTCGTGCGCGGCAAGGCGCGCGCCGTCGTCACCACGACGGGCAGCGGCACGGAGCTCGGCCGGATCGGCGAGATGATCAGCTCCGTCGGCGAGACGAAGACGCCCCTCGAAGAGCGCCTCGAATCGTTCGGCACGACGATCCTGCGTGTCTGCCTCGTGCTCTCGGCCGTGCTCCTCGGCTGGGGCTTTCTCCGCGGCGGGCGGCCGTGGCACGAGCTCTTGCTGGAAGCCGTGAGCCTCGCAGTCGCCGCGATCCCCGAGGGCTTGCCCGCGATCACCACGATCACGCTCGCGCTCGGCATGCAGCGCATGGCGCGGCGTGGGGCCATCGTGCGCAAGCTGCCGGCGGTCGAGACGCTCGGCGCAGCGACGGTCATCGCCTCGGACAAGACCGGCACGCTGACGCAGAACGAGATGACCGTGCGTGTCGTCTACGCGGGCGGCAAGCGCTACCAGGTCACGGGCGAGGGCTACGATCCGCACGGCGGCTTCCGGCACGAGGGCGAGATCGACCTCGACCTCGAAAGGCTCCCGGCGCCGCTCACGTACACGCTCGCGACGGCCGCGCTCTGCAACAACGCGCACCTCGACCAGGACAAGGAGACGAAGAAGTGGCGCATCGTCGGGGATCCGACGGAAGGCGCGCTGCTCGCGCTCGCGGCCAAGGGCAACCTCGCCCGCGAGTCCGTCGCTCCCTCGCACCAGTTCGTCCACGAGTTGCCCTTCGACAGCGACCGCAAGCGCATGACCGTGATCACGCGCGACAAGAACGGCCGCGAGATCGCGCACGTGAAGGGCAGCGTCGACGTGCTGCTCCCGCTCTGCGTCAAGTACGCGACCGACGACGGCGTTCGTGGCCTGACCGAGGAGGATCGGCGCACGATCACCCATGTCGCCGAGGAGATGAGCGGGCAAGCGCTGCGCGTGCTCGCGATCTGCCGCCGCGTGCGCAAGGACTCTGCGGAGGACGGCGACGTCGAGCGAGAGCTCACGTTCCTCGGCCTCGTGGGCATGATGGATCCGCCGCGCGCGGGCGTGAAGGAGGCCGTCGCGACCTGCAAGGCGGCGGGCATCCGCGCGGTGATGATCACCGGCGATCACAAGCTCACGGCCACGGCGATCGCCAAGGAGATCGGCCTCTGGGACGAGGGCGACGAGGCGATCACGGGCTCCGAGCTCGCGAAGATGACGGACGAGGAGCTCACGAAGCGCGTGGAGCATCTGCGCGTCTTCGCGCGGACCACGGCCGAGCAGAAGCTCCGCATCGTGCGGGCGTTCAAGGCGAAGGGGCACGTGGTGGCGATGACGGGCGACGGCGTGAACGACGCGCCGGCGCTGCGCGAGTCGCACATCGGCGTGGCGATGGGCCTCGGGGGCACGGACGTCGCGCGGCAGGCCGCCGACCTCGTGCTCGCGGACGACAACTTCGCCACGATCGTCGAGGCCGTGCGCGAGGGCCGCGCGATCTACCGCAACATCCAGAAGTTCATCTTCTTCTTGCTGTCGTCGAACATGGGCCTGCTCGTGGCCGTGTTCGTGGTGTCGTTCTTCGGCAAGTGGCCTCCGCTGACGCCGCTCATGATCCTGTGGATCAACCTGGTCACCAACGGCCTGCCGGCCCTGGCGCTGGGCATCGATCCGCCGGATCCGCACCTCATGCGCGAGCCGCCGCGCGACACGGCCGAGGGCCTGCTGAACCGCCGCGACTACCTCGGAATCCTCTACGTCGGCGGGATCATGGGCGCCGCCGCGGTGGCGCTCTACGTGATGTCGCCGCAAGACGAGCAGGGCCTGCTCCAGACGCGGGCCTTGGCCTTCTCGCTGCTCGCGCTCTCGCCGCTCTTCCACGCGTGGAGCTGCCGGAGCCCGATCCTCTCGGCATTCTCGTCGAAGCCGCTCGTGAGCCTCCCGCTCTTCCTCGCGTGCGCGGCGAGCGCGGCGATCCACCTGGTCGCGATCCTGGTGCCGAGCCTGCGGCCGGTGTTCCGGACCTACGCGATGTCCCCGAACGAGTGGATGCTGCTCCTGGTCCTGTCGGCGCTCGTCGTGCCTGCCGTGGAGATCGCCAAGGTGATCGATCGGGCGATCCGCAAGCAGACCGCCCGCTGATTCAAGGCCAACGACGCTCGCGACGCAGATGTGCGAGCAACGCTTCGAGCCCGGCTGCGTCGAGCGCGGCGAGCCGGGCTCGACGCTCATCATCCATCCCGATGCCGAGCACGTCGCACGTGGCGACGATGCCCTGACGAATCCCTTCTTCGAGCCCCTCTCTGCGCGCGAGCGAGAGCGCGCCACGCTCGTTCTGGATGGCCATGCCCGAGGCGATGTACGCGTCCCACTCCTCGCGCGTGAAGCTCGCCGTGCGTGCAGCCTCCAGGGCCGCGACGAGCGGCGGGTGCTGGAGCGACGGCGGGATCATCGTCAGGTTGCGCGCTTCGCGGAAGAAGTAGGCCCACTTCTCGACGAGCGTCTCGGGCTCGCGCGACGTGTCGTACTTGGGCAGTTCCAGAAAGACGAACTGGAGCTCGGATAACCCCCGCACGCCGCTCGTCTGCTCTTGCATGCGCCACCGGCTGAGCATCGGGACCGACGTTCCATCCAGGCGCGGCCAGAGCTCGAAGTCGCAGATGCTGATGCCGATGACGTCGTCGAGCTCGGGGTAGTCGTCGCCGACCTCGAGCTGGTTCGTGTACGCCTTCGCGACGTTGTAGACGACGCGCTTCTCGAAGGCCTCGACGTTGAGCACCTGCATCTCGACGACGTACGTGGTGCCGCGCGCGTCGACGCACTTCACGTCGACGATCGAGTACTTGAGCTCGCTCACCTTGGGGCGCTGCTCGGCCGGCAAGAACGAGACGTCCGTGATGCGATGCGCATGGTCGAGACCAAACACGTCGTTCAGGAAGCCGATCAGGGCGGGCTT
This sequence comes from Polyangium jinanense, assembly GCF_028435365.1. Next base: position 78,578 of record NZ_JAGTJJ010000053.1, read on the forward strand.
GTGCTCCTCGGTCCCGAAGATCCGCTGGAAGACGAAGCCGGTCTTGGGATCGGCGAAGACGGGGCGGCTCACAGGGAGGTTCTAGCGCCGGAGCCCGATAGTACGAGGCTCGGCCCGCCGGGGGCGCTGTGATGGGTCGAGAGGTCGCAGATCGATCATCACCATCTCCCTCTCCTCGGGCGTCATTCGCCCCTTCTCCTCAACCGCATCCACGTCGGCTGCCGTTTGCTCCGGGTCCTCCTCCGCAGGCCCTTTCAGGAGCGCCTTGCGTTTCGACCCGATGAGCACCTGAAACCACGCGTCTCGCTGCATCACCGTGTGGAAGATCCGCTCCTCGTACGTGTCCTTCAGCAGAAAGAAGTGCACCTCGACCGGGCCCTCGTTCGCCGTCGTTCGTCCCTCGCGGTCGACGCGTCCCTCGCGCTGCTCCATCTTCGCGGGGTTCCACTCCACGTCGTAGTGCAGCACGTAACGGGTGTGCCTCTGGAGATCGATCCCCTCCTCGCCGACGCGGCTCACGAGCAGCACGAGCGGCGCGTAGGGATGGTTGAAGTTCTCGCGCCGCGCCTCGCGCTCCGCGCTCGCCTGCTCGCCATCGAAACGCGCGACATAGTCATGCGCCGAGTACACCTCTTTGATGCCGCCCCATGCTCGGCGCGCCTGCTCGACGGGGTCGTCCTCTCCGCTCGCCTCTCCCTGCTCCGTGCCCGCGAGGATGCGTACGATCTCGTCGAGCTTCTCTCGCAGCCTGTCGCCCACCTGTGTCCGCACGAATGTCCGCACGTCCGCGTCCGCCGGCCGCGCACCGCGGCTCGGCTTCATCGACCTCGCGAGGTGCAGCAAGAAGAGCGGCTGCGCGCAATGCCTGGACGCTCTCCGGAACATGGCGTCGATGAGATCCCCCTTGTCGTCCTGCGCCTCGTCCGCTGAGGCGTCGAGCAACACGCGCGTCCTGTCCAGGGTGTCTCGACCGAACTTCTTGCGTAGCTCGTCGTGTGTCAGGCGGCGCTCCTCGTCGAGGGCTCTTCGGACCGCAGCCTGCGCCGCCGAGGGCTTCGCCCAGCCCGCGGCCCTCACTTGCTCCTCGACGAACGGCTTGACTTGATCGGCGACGACCTCCTCCAGCGCCGCCTTCAGCGCTCCGGCCGTGCGCATCAGCGTGTTGAACACGAGGATCTTGTTCAACGTCGCGCCGGGCTGCCTGCGCACCCGCTCGATTTCCCGGTCGAGGATCCCCTCCACCACGCTGCGGAGGGCGGCGATCTTCGGGTGGACGTGCCCCGTCGCTTGAAGTCGGTCGAGAGCCGCTCGGGTCTCGGCGACGCGAGGCAGCGTTTCTTTTTTGAGGATCGAGCTCCCTCCGAGCTGTTCGTAACTCGAGAGGCACTGCCGGAGATCTCCCGCGACGAACGAGGAGTCCTCCTTCTCCTTTTTCGAGGCTTGCTGGGCGTCCACGAGCACGTCCCGGAGGTGCAGGTAGACCCAGGTGTCCTCCCCTTCGAGGGGGATGAGCGGGCTCTCCTTCACCACGGGACGCATATCGTCGAGCTTCTTAAATCCACGGGCGACGTACCCACCGTTCCGTTTCTCCGTCAGGGCATAACGACGGAGGTTCTCGTCCTTGACGTTCCGGATCAGGTAACGCCGCAAGAGCGGCTGCAAGCCCGGTGTCCCCGGGCGCTGCCCGCAGGACGCGTCACGCAGCCGCAGCTCGTTCAGGCGCTCCACGACCTCCCTCCTGCCCTCGTGCGCGGGCAGGAAGTTTCGCTTGTTGTGGAAATGCCCGAGCGCTCTCTCGTATCGCGAAAGTCCGTCCTCGATCCGGTCGAGGTCCTCGTCGCAAGCGCCCGCGATGCGCAGGAGGTTGACCATTTCCTTGATCTCGAGCTGGAACGGCGTGGCCGTGAGCGCGAGCGTGAACCTCGCCGAAAGCCCTTCCCTCCGGCTCTCGGCGGTCTGCTCGGGGAAAAAGACGCGGCTGCGCTCGGTCTTCAGGTTGGTGAAATGGTGCGCCTCGTCGACGATGACGACGTCCCAGTCCGTCTGCCGGAGCCAGCGGACGATCGGGGAAGCGTCGTGCGAATTGCTCTCCGTGAGCAGGAGCGGCTTCACGAGATACATGCGGCCTCGAGGGACCTGGTGCTTCCCGCCTTCGAGTACGCCGCTCCCCTTCCCGTCCGAGCGTTTTCCGATCTCCTCGACGTGGCGGAGCATGTCGCTGAAGGCCTTCCAGTCGGCCGTCGAGACGTATTGCTGGAAGCCCGCCTCGCCGCTCGTGCTCGTGATCTCGCGGCGCCACTTGCTCATGAGCGCGCGCTCGGCCACCACGAGCACGCGCTGGATGGGCTGTCGTGTGCCGCGAAAATGCCGCCAGAGCAGCGCCGTGATCCCGAGCGCCTCGTACGTCTTCCCGCAACCGACCTCGTCCGCCAGCACGATGCCGCTCTGCTCCCGCACGAGGAGCGCGTCGAGCGCGGCGCGCACCGCCAGCATCTGATTGTCGCGCGCGAGGCTGATGTGAGAAAGGAGCTTGTCGATATCCACCATCACGCGCGCTCCTGAAGCATTTCGACCACGCGTACGCGCAGGCTCCACACCTCGTCCAGGATGTCGTGCCGGGCGTCGCTCGCGAGCGGAACGCCCTCGAGCGCAACCGCCAGCTTCGCCGGTTCGAGCGCGGCGAACGCCGCCGTCGCGTCGTCGTGCCGATCTGCGACGGCCGAGACGACGCGCGCTACGTGCTCGGCGACCCTCGCCACGAAATACGTCCGCCGGATCCCGTCGATGGAGCCGGCGGACGCGGAGTCGAGCGAACGGCAAAGCTTGGTCGACCACCATCGCAGCGCGAAACGCGACATCTTGCGCGCTTCGAGCCTACGCCAGTGCCCGTCGAGCCCCGCCCGGACTTGCCGGAAGAACTGATCGAGGGACGCCTGGTGCTGCTGCGGCGCGCTCTTCTCTTCCCGTCGCGCGGCTTTCCATGCCGCGATCTGCGCGTCGACGGCGGCGACACGTTGCTCCGGCGTGGCGGCTTGTGCGAGCAGCGCATCCGCCGTGAACACCTCCGTCTCGATGATCAGATTGTTCCAAATCCCGAGCGCCTCCTCGAACCTCACGTTGTACCGCATGATTCGCGTGTCGAGGACCCGGCCGTCGGCGCTCCGCGCCTCGATGCGGAGGGAAACCGCGCGCAATCTCCGCTTTCCCGTCTCGGGATCCTCCTCCTCGAGGGGAGCGTCTTCGATCGGGATGGAAAAAGTGCCGACCCCGAGCCTCCCGCTCTCGTGAAGCACGACGCCCTCCGCCTCGATGGAGACGCGGATGTGGTGGACCTTTTTGCTCCAGATCACGCCGTGGACCGAAAGCACACGCGTCCTCGTGTCGTAGATCGCCTCGCCGACCTCGAAAAGCACTTCGGGCGGAGGAGGCGCGACGTACGCCGGGGGCAAGGCTCCCCGATGTCGTAAAAAGAGCCTGTCGATCTCGAACTCCTCGTGCACCGACTCCATGCTCGCACCGGCGGCCGGGGCCGAAAGGACGAGCGCGCATTCGACGTTCCCCCCCTGCACGACGGACCGCAGGAGCGCCGCGTTCGTGAAATTCGGTGATCCCCAGAGCATCGTGGTCCTCTTTCGTCCGAAGACGACCACGATCTTTCCGTGTAATGGCCGCTCTTCCTCGCTGAACGACTGGGTTCGGAGCGCGACCTTGGCTCCAAGCTCCTGGAGGGCGAGACGCGGCAAAGGCGCGAGCTTGTTCGGCTCCAAGACCGTGCACAACGTCATCCGGGGTACGACCGCGCGCGCCGCCCAAGGGAGCCCCCCTCCGAGCGCGTGGCGCAAAAGAGAATCCGCCTCGTCTGCGACGTCCGCGTCGGTCTCCAGGAAAGGGCTCACGACGAGCACGTGCTCCACGGCGTCATCATCGTGGATGACGCACACCTGACCCCATATCGACGCCTGATACGAATGCACGAAGCGCAGATCGGGGCCACGACGCGGCGCTTCCGGGAGCTCCTCCAGGACGATCCGGGCTTGCGTCACGACGTCACGCACCCGAGCTGCGGAGTCGTCCGCCACCGGGAGCCCCTCCACGACGTCGCCGAGAAACTCCAGAATGCCGGCGAGGACGCCCTTCGGCACGGGCCGTTCTGCGTCCTGCGAAAATACGAGCGGCGTGAGCAGCTCGAGGTTTTGCCCGAGCCCTCCCTTCGTCAGGTTGGCACTCCCGAGGGCCACGAAGACCGCGTCCTCGCGCACCGCGAGGACGAGCTTGGGGTGAAAGACACCGCGCTTTCTTCCCGCGCGAAGGACCGTGACCCAGCGGGCTGTCCCCTCGTCGACGTTTCGGCCAACTTCGCCGGCGATGACGAGCGGGTGCCGCAACCCGTACTTCTCGACGAGCGGCTTCCACAACCGTTCGTTCGCGAGGTCGCCGTCATACCCGAACGAGAGGCCGAGCGCGTGGGTGATCTCGCTGCCGCGGGCAAAACGGTCGAGCTCGTCGAAGAGCTTGATCTCACGCTTCATCGGCGACGTCCTCCGGCCCGAGATCGAGATCGGCGGCGAGCTGGCCGAGCTGGGCGAAGCGGAGCGAGTGCAAAAGCAGCCGGAGCGGGCGCGGCGATCGCCGCACGACGACGTCCCCCTCCATCACCATCCACTCGCCCTTTCCCTTCTTCGCCGATACCTCGACGTGATGCTCGACGAGCTCGGGCAGGAGCTTTTCGATCATGTCCCCCGCGCGCTCGCGGTTCGCGTCGCGCGCCCAAAGCAGGACACGCTCGACGAGGGCCGGCGCCTCCAGGCCGAGCCACTCCACGTATCGATCCTCGAGCCCGAGCCGTAACAAGAGCTGGGTAGCGAGCACGCCGACCTCGGCCCACGGACGCTCCACGGGCGCGAGGAGCTCGGCGGCGATGTCCGTGGGTGAATCCTGCCGGGCGGCCCAGGTCACAGCGCGAACGGAGTTGAAGTCCCGGCCCGCATGCGTGGCGATCTCCTTGCGCCACTTCGAGAGGGAGATGCGCCCGCGCGTCTCGACGGGCTCGAGCGCCGACGCGAACAACGCATTGAGGCCAAGGGCCACGAGCTGATAGGCGCCCGTGGTCTGGATGGGGTGCAATCGATTCGAAGGAGCTCGCTCGAGCGCGGGCCGGAGGACCTTCCAGTTCGTGTGTGTCTCGAGGGCGCCGCCAGCCTTCTCCGCTTCCTCGTCGCCGTCCGTCACGGGTTCGTTGTCCGTGGCATCGTCACCCGTGGAGCCGCCCTTCAGAAGGTCGTGCTCGAAGAGGATCTGGACGGTGTCCCGGCGCGACAGGGCGTCCTGCTCGCCCCCGTTGCCGAGCAACGCGTCGACGAGATACCGCCGCTCGAGGACCCCCGGGCGATGGCTCAAGCAGAGCCGCTCCGCCGAGCCCTCGATCGTATTGCGGCGCTTTTGCGTGCGCGCGCCTCCCTCGAGCGCCCAGGCCACGACCCCCTCGTCGACGCGGCTGATCCGCCCGGCGAGCTGCTTGCCTCGAACCGTCAGGTGGAGCCCGAGCCCGTCGTCGAAATCGTCCTCCTCGATGAGCCCGAGGCTTGCGAGCGAGGTGCGATAAAGCCGCAAGGCGCCGCTCGATGCTTGGTTCTTGAGGATCTTCGTCGGCAGCTCCCAGAGCCCGGCGCCGCGACGTTCACTCACGAATCGCCGGCCGCGCCGCCGGCCGATATAGCTGCACGCCTTGGGATCGTCCTCGTGCCGGAGGGCCTCGCAGAGGACGAGGAGGCGTTCGAGCCGGAGCACGCGCTCGAGGTGTGTACGCTTCGATTCCGCCGCCTGCGCGCGGTCGAGGGCCCAGCAAAGAAAGGTGTAGTAGCGCGCCCGCGACGTGAACACGTTGAGGCCGGGTAACAGCCGATCGGCCTGCGTCATCGCGTGTGCCTGGAGCCCCAGAGGGTCGCGGCTCGAGGGTGGGGAATCGAGCCGGACCAACCAGGAAGGGAGGATGGTAGAAACAGACTCGGCGAGCATCCTGGAGGGACGCTATCACGGTCCACCCTGCAGGAACTTTTCTGTGCGATCCTCGAACACTAACAATCCCCCGGCAAAGCCGGGGGGTTTCGATGTGTGAGCCGCTAAAAGCGGCTGATTTACGGGCCGCTCGCGAGCGGCCTTCGGAGCCACCTTAAGGTGGCGCTCGATCCTACAGGAGGCGG
>NZ_JAGTJJ010000054.1 GCF_028435365.1 Polyangium jinanense
GACCCGGACCAGCGCAAGCGCTGGACCCGGGGTCGATGAACTGCGCAACGCGCAGTTCATCGAACAGGCCAGGTCAAGACCGGCGACGGGCTTGCCAGTCAAAACCGCAGCGCTGACGTGTCTGCTTCGGAGGACGGTGCTGCCGCCTCGGCTGGCAACGTGGTCGGTGGTCTTGCCACCTGCCCGTCGGAGAAACCGCGCATCGCGCGGTTTCTCCGCCTTCGGTCCAGGCCGTGCCTGGTCCGGGGTGCAGGGGGCGGACAGCCCCCTGCTGGGGTGCGGGGCAACGCCCCGCTCCGCGCGCCGTCTCAAATATCGATGAGGCCGGCTCGTACGGCGAGGCGGGTCAGGTCGGCGACGCTGTGGGTTGCGACCTTGGCGCAAAGGCGTGCGCGGTGTGTCTCGACTGTTTTTACGCTGATGGCGAGGTGGGCGGCGACCTCCTTTGCGCTGCTGCCCATCGCGAGCAGGCGTAACACCTGACGCTCGCGCTCGCTGAGGGATGCGAGCACGTCTCCGCGGGCGGCGTCGCGCCGCTGGAGGGCGCGTACCATGGCTGCGCTCACGTCGGGTGAGACGGCGGTCCGGCCTTTGGCCACGGTCCGTATTGCGTCGATGAGCTCCTTCATGCGGCAGCGCTTCGACAGATAACCGTCGGCGCCGGCGCGCATCGCCTCGCCTACGCGGAACTCGTCTCGGAAGGTGGAGAGCACGAGCACGCGCGTCTCGCCGAACGACTTGAGCTGCCGGATCAGCTCGGTCCCGCAACGGTCCGCGAGCGACAGCTCGATCACGACGACGTCGAAGGGCTGCCGGTTCTTCTGCGAGAGCGCGTCACGCGCGCTCTCTGCCTCCACGACGAGCGTGACATCGGGCTCGTCCCGCAGGGCCTTGGCCAGCGATTCCCGTACGACATTCTGATCATCGACCAGCAAGAGTTTCATGGTTTTCCCCCTCGCCCCACCATTAGCGTAAGATCCCCCTCGAAATGAACCCGCTTTTAGGGTCGGGTTTGCCCCGTCAGGAGGGAAAAACCCCTATCCGAGCGTGACGGAACGCCCGGACGAACCACCGGGCAAACCCTTTTCCTGTACACATGCGCCGGTTTCACCTGCACACCTGCGCCGGTTTCACCTGTACACATGCGCCGCCCCCCCGGGGCGTTCCGCTCCGGCTGCCGCGCCAGCCTCCGTCTGAGAGGGTGTTCGACTTCCGGACCTCACCCACCCCAACCCTCCCTCTCCACACCGTGGAGAGGGAGGGAGTTTCCGGCTCGCTCCAGCGCCAGTCGCCCCCTCTCCGCCGCGCGGAGAGGGGGTCGGGGGGTAAGGTTCTGGGGCCGACGACGCCTGTGGAACTCCCTCTCACATCTCCCGGCAAACTGCTAATGCAGGGCGAACTCCCCATGCAGAGCGGCATCCGGCACATCGCGGAGGGGCTCCGCTCCGACTCCGCGTTCCTCCGTCGGCTGATGGTCCAGGCCGTGACGCACGGCCCCGAAGCGTTGCTCCGCTACGGCCCGCTGCTCTTCGGCCCCGCCTTCGCCGCAGGCCTGCACGAAAAACGCGCCTGCGTGCGCCGAAACCTGCGCCGCGTGCTCGGCCCGCGCCCCCCGCTCGAAGAGCTCGCCAACGTCGCAGCCGTCTTCACGAACTACGCAAGCTGCATGACCGAAGCGATGCTGCTCGGGTCGCCGCGTGGTCGGGAGCTCGGGCTGCTCTCGAACGCGATCGGCGCCGCCAACTACGAGGCATGCGCCGCCGAGGGGAAGGGGATCGTCATCGCCACCGCACACCTCGGCGGCTGGGAAGTGGCAGGCCCCATGCTGAGCCGCGTGCACGCAAAGAACGTGGTCGTGGTGATGGCCCGCGAGCGCGACGAGCGAGCCCGCGCAATGCAAGACGAGCTGCGCGAGCGCTCAGGCGTCAAGGTCGTCCACATCGGCGAGACGGCGCTCGACGCGCTGCCGCTCCTCAGGCACCTGCAGCAAGACGACGTCGTAGCGATGCAGATCGACCGCGTGCCCCCCGGAATGCGCGCGCGCACGGTCGAGCTCTGCGGCGAGCCCTTCCAGGTGCCCGAAGGCCCGCTGATGATCGCCGCGCTGAGCGGAGCGCCCATCATGCCCGTCTTCACGCGAAGGCTCGGCTTCATGCACTACGAAGCCCACGTGCTCCCGCCGATCCACGTCCCACGCCGCCCAGCCGCGAGCGACCTCGACAAGGCCGCGCAGCGCTTGATGGACGACCTTGGCGCGTTCCTGCGAGACAACCCCACGCAGTGGTTTCACTTCGTGTGAAGCGTAGCGCCGGGGTTTCACCCCGGGCCCGACCAGGGGCTATCCGCCCCTGGACCCGGACCAGGGCAAGCCCTGGACGCGGGGCGACAGCGCGCGATGCGCGCTGTCGACAGCGATGACGTCTCCAGCGGGCGGGGCAGCGCTGCTGTCTCAGCTGGCAAGCCGGTGGCTGGTCTTGCCGCGGGCCCGTCGGAGAAACCGCGCATCGCGCGGTTTCTCCGCCCTCGGTCCAGGCCGTGCCTGGTCCGGGGTGCAGGGGGCGGACAGCCCCCTGCTGGGGTGCGGGGCCACGCCCCGCGCATCCCAGCTTCACAGCGGGCCTTCCGTGAGTCCGTGAACGAACTGGCGGACGTAGGGGTCGTTGCTCGTTTTCGCTTCTTCGGTCGTGCCGTCGAACACGAGTCGGCCGCGGTAGAGCATGCCGACACGATCGGTCACGGTGAGCAGCCGATCGAGATCACTCGACACCATCACCACCGTCGCCCCCGCAGCGCGCTGCTCGTCGCGGAGCATCTCGAAGATGCGCTGCGACGTCACGGGATCGAGCCCCGCCGCAGGCTCGTCGTAGAGCACGATCTCCGCCTTCGTGATCGTCGCCCGCGCCACACCCACGCGCTTCTTCTGCCCGCCCGACAGCCCCGCCGGCAAACGATCCTCGAACCCAGGCAACGACACCACGCGGAGCCGATCCGCCACCCGCTCGGCGATCTCGTCCTCGCGCAAATCGAAGAGCCGGCGCAGCGGAAACGCGATGTTCTCGCCCACGGTCATGTAGTCGAACAGCGCGTTGTTCTGGAACAACATGCCAAAGCGCAGCCGGAACTTCTGGAGCTCCAGCTCGCTCATCTTGTGCACGTCCTGCCCCTCGACGAGGATGCGCCCCGCGTCGGGCCGATAGAGGCCCGTGATGAGCTTGAGCAAGACACTCTTGCCCGACGCACCAGGACCGATGAGGCCGTACAAGCAGCCGCGCGGGATGGAGAGGTTCACCCCGCGCAGCACGGTCCGCGCGCCGAAGCTCTTCGTGATGTCCTCGATGCGGATGAGCGGCTCGGTCATGGGACGGCCGCAGAGAGCTAGTTCGCGGCGAACGTCGTGGTGGTGACGTCGAGACGAGGATGCGCCGGGAACGAGAGCGCGCGCACCTGGCCAGCAACGCAGGAGTTGATGCCCGGGTTCGAAGGCTTCGTCGAGACGGTCACGCCGACCGCGCGGCCATTCTGGATCGCCGCGCAGATGCTCACCTCGGTCGAGGGGGGCACGCTGCACGAGTTGAGGTAATTGCCGCGGTTCAGCACGTTGCCGAACGAGCCCGCGCTGAGATCGGGCGGCGCATCCTTGCTGTAGTCCTCGATGTACTTGGCGCGCGCGCCCTCGCAGCTCATGCCGCCGCCGAGCACCGGGTACTTGCCGCCACCACCGCCGCCAATCGCACCGCCGCCCGCGGGACCCGACTTGCCCTTGCCGAGCCCGGCGTCGATCTCGACCGCGACGACCGTGTCGCCCTGGACCTCTTTGTCGTCCTTCTTCGACCCGCGCTGCGAAAGCAGCCAGCCGGCGAACCCCGCGCCGAGCACGCCGACCACGGCGAGGCCAACGAGCGCCTTGTACTGCGTGCCCTTGCGCTCGGCGACGACGACGGCCTCGAGGTTCTTCTTCTCCTGCTTGATGTCGCGATTCAGCTTCGCCTGCTCGGCGTACGGAGCGAACTGCTCCCAGTCCTTGATGAACTTCTCCTCGTTGAGGATGGAGTCACGCAAGGGGTTGTCGCCGGTGAAGTTGCCCGTGGCGATCTGCTGCAAGACCTCGACCGCGGAGAACGGGCCGTGGTCCATGCCGTCCTTGATGACCACGTAACGAGGGCGAGGATCGGACTCGAGCGCGGCCTTGAGATCGGCGAGGCGCTGGGTGGGATCGTTGGCGTTGCGGACCTGGGGCGCCTGGACGACGGCGATGGGGAAGGGGCCATCGTGCACGGGCGCGGCGGCAGCAACGGGAGCGCCGGCGCCGGGGATGTTCGGAGCCCGCGGCGCGGCGGGAATGGCGACGCCGCCGGTCGCGGTGGCCGGGGGGATGAGGGACATGGCGACGTCGACTTCGACGCCGTCATCGAGGCCCGCGTCCGTGGGCGGCGGCGCGACGGAGGCGCCGGGCGCGACGTTGTGGAGGGCCTGCGCGAGCGCGCCGAGATCGGCGGGGCGATGCTTCGCGTCGGCGACGAGGGCCTTGCCGAGGATCATCTCGAACGCGGCGGGCAGGTCGGGCACGACGTCCGTGGGCCGCTTCATGCCCGGACCAACGCTGCCGCCGGTGAGCATCTCGTAGAGGATGGCTCCGATGCTGAAGACGGTCGCGCGCGCGTCCCCGGGCGTGCCCTTGCGAGACTCGGGCGCGATGCAGGCGCGATCGGCCGGCAGCGTGGGGAGCGCCTCGGCCTTGTCCTCGAGCAGGCTGACGGCGGAGCCCGTGTAGAGGATGGCGGAGGGGTGGACGAAGAGCGCTTTGCCCTCGCGATGCAGCTCCCCGATCTCGGTGCAGAGCGGCACGAGGACGGAGAGCGACTCTTTCAGATCGAAGGTCCGTCCGGAGGCTCGACGCGCCTCCATCTCGGCTCGGAGTGTACCGGGCGTGATGGACATCGGCGCCACCTTAGCGCCGAAGGCCAGCGGCACTCAACATGAGCCGGAGGTGGTGGGGACGTTGGGCGGATCCGACGGAGAATCACGCCGCGCGAAGGAGGGTGGTCGCGGAACTTTCCAGCCAGCTCAGGAGAGCTGAGAGGGAGGCGTCTTGTTGGAGCGCTCTTCCTCGATGAGGATCGTGAAGACAAGCCCGGCGCCGAGGATGGGCAGGAGCCAGATGAGCTGGGACTGAAGGATCTTCTGCTTGCGCTCGAAGAGGCGGCTCTTCCAGACGCGAACCGTGAGCCAGGTCTGGAAAGCAGCAAGAGCAAGGAGAAGGGCGCCGAGGATGCCGTCGAAGAGGTCCATGAGGGTCGGGGGAACCTAGCCAGTCAGCCTGGTCTTTCAAGGAGGGGGGTGGGCGATTTCAGGCACGAGGGCGCGGACGGAGGTGGAAACGGCGGGGGGTACCGTCTTGACCCGGTATCCGGCCGTTGCTCTGCTTCGCGCGTGAATCCCCGCGCCACGCCGTCGCTCCGCATCTCCCGGCTGGTCGTCCAGAACTTCCGCACGTTCCACGGCCCGACCGAGATCCCGCTCGCGCCCGCGGGAGGCGCGGCGGACGAGGTCGCGGTGTTCCACGGGGGGAACGGGAGCGGGAAATCGAACGCGCTGGCGGCGCTGGAGTTGTTCTTTCGGGCGGCGATCTTCTGGCTGCGCAGTCGCGCCAACGAGAAGTCCAGCACGATCACGCGCGGCTGGAACAGCGCGGAAGCGACATCGCTGTTGTTCGTCTCTCCTCGGGATTGGCCCCCCGGCATCCGCGCGCCCATGCGGATCGAAGTGCACTTCAGCCACAGGGACCGGCCGATCACAGTCGAGCTAATCCAGGCTGGGAACGAGTTCCAACTCATCCTGGCCGGCGTCAGGTTCGAGGTTGAGAGCCTTTCTACGGTCCGCACACAACTGGAATCCCCTCTCGGGACCGGCAGCCAACCCTTCTTTCGTCTCGATGCGCGTCGCCGCGAGGCACGCTTCTACAGCGGTTTCGAGCAGCAAAACAGGCCACCGAGGACGAACGCCCCTGACAGCCCTCTGTCTACCGACCTAGCCACGCGCTTGCTCGATCTCGCGACCTCCCTCGACCCGCTCGACACCGAGCGCTGGCGCGCCTTCACGCAGCTCCTGTCACGCTTCGAGACGCTGAAGGGCCGCGAGGTCAACATCCTGCGCCTCCCCGACGGAAGCGCCGATCTCCGCTTCGAGATCCGCGGCAAGCAGATCCTCCGCGTCTCCGAGCTGAGCTCGGGCGAGCAGCAGGTCGTGGCCCTCTGTGCCGCCGTGCTCACCTCGCGTGCGGCCATCGTGGCCATCGAGGAGCCGGAGATCAGCCTGGATCCGAGCTACCAAGAGCTCCTCCGCGACTTGCTGCGCGAGCAGGTACGGAGCGGGCTCGTCGACCAGATCATCCTGGAGAGCCACGTTCCGATCTTCGATGGCCCCGAGGTCGTTCGCTTCAGCCGATCGCCGGAAGGCGTCACCTCCGTCGTGCGGCAGCCATCCGACCTCGTCGGCGCCGACCTCCGCGAGCGTGCACGTGCGCGTGGCGCCGAGGATCAGTGGGTCACGCCGGAGGGCTACACGAAGCTACCGAAACTCATGCTCGACAACCTCGGGCTCCAGGCCGGTGGTCACCTCTGGTTTCTGCGCTCCGAGGAGAAGGGGCGTTGGGAAGCGTGGACCGCTCCAGAGCTCGACCAAATGTTCGGGTTCCCCGGCACGGACGAGACGAAGTAGCCGATGCAGCTCTGGATCGATACGAACTGCGCGCGCAGCGTCGTTGATCTGAGGGAGATCGCCCGTCTCGCCCGCGGGAAGGGCATCACGCTCGTCATCCACCCGCAGGTCTACCTCGAACGACGCCGGCAGATGCGCGTGGAGAAGGGTGCACAGTTCAAGGCAGCCGCCTTCGATGGGTTCCTCGCGCAAGAAGAGATCCGCGTACCACCGTTCGTGCTCGATCAGCCCCTCGCCGCCACCTGGGCTGACGCGCTTTACGAGCGGTACCGGACGATCGAAGCGTGGGAAGGGGCGAAGCAGAGGACGCTCGGCGGTGTGCTCCGGGGAGGATTCGCAGTTCTTCCGGGCGACATGCCCATGACCACCGACTGGCTCATCTCCCTGCTCGTCGCGAGCGATCCCTCCGCGCGGATCGTCACCCATGACGACGGCGAAGAGTGGCGCGCGCTTCGGGAAGCCAAGCAGGTCCTCTCCTGGAACGAGGCCATGACGTGGCTCGAAGCCCTGCCCCCCGCCAGACCAGCCTCCCCGACGTAGAAACGCACCCCGCTTCGTCGCAACGGGCATTCCCCTTTGTCTCAACGACCCCCGGATCCGCATCCGCGAGCGTTCCCCTTTCTCTCAACGCTCCCAGATCCGCATCCGCGAGCGTTCCCCCTTTCTCTGAACGCTTCCGGATCCGCATCCGCGAGCGTTCCTCTTTCTCTCGACGCTCCCGGATCCGAAGCGGGGAGCATTCCCCTTTCTCTCAACGCACCTCGCTCACGGCTCCGGGCACGTTTCCCTTTCTCTCAACGCCCCCGGAGCCAAATCCCGGCACGTTTCCCTTCCGCGCAACGCCCGTTGCTCCGTGTCGCGGTGCGTTGACGCTTCGCGAAGCGCTCTTCTTGGCTAGAGTGTCGCCCGTGCGGCTCCGGATTTTCGCCTGCGCGCTCGCTCTCGCCGCGCCGCTCGCCATCCCAACGCTCTTCGGCGCGGGGTGCTCCTTGCCTTCCTCCGATGTCGACGGCGGCGATCTGCACGGCGTCTTCGATCGCGACGCGGCAGCCGCCGACGCCGCCGCGACCGACGCGGGCGCCAAGAACGCAGGCCGCAAGGATGGCGGGGCCGCGCCGGTTCCCGTGATGACGGCGTCGGCCGCGGCCAAGCCCGTGACGCGCCCGCCCACCGAAGGGAGCTGCGTCGCGGTCGACGGACTGCCCGATCGCGACATCAAGCGCACGATCGGAAGGCCGCCTTGTCCCGGCGCCGAGGTCCTCGAGTGGAAGGACGCCGCAGGCGCGCCGCGTTACGCGTGCGTCATCACGCCCAAGGGCATCGAGACGCGTGCGCCCGTGCCGCTCCTCGTCTTCTTCCACGACGCCGGCGACAACCCGCGCAGCGTCGACAAGGAGACCTCGCTCCGCAAGCTCGCCGCACGCTTCGATCTGACCGGCGACCCGGCGCACGCAGGGTTCATCGTGGTCGCCCCGCAAGGCCGCGCGCTGCACGGCAACCGCGAAGGCGCGATGTTCGACATCGACTACACCGGCGAGGACAACGTCGACGTCGCCACCGCGGATCACTTCGTGTCGGTGCTCACGACACGTGGACACGTCGACCGTCGCAGGATCTACGCCGTCGGCGCCGGGCACGGCGGGCACATGGCCGCGACGTACGCGATGATGCGCGCCGATCGCATCGCCGCGTTCGCCACGTACGGCAGTGACGCACCGCGCGCCGCGTGGTCGTGCCCGGGTCCGCCGCCGCCGGCGTTCGTGATGTACCGCGCGTGTGATCAGATCGCGCCTTGCGCGTCCGTCGAACGATGGCTGCGGGCGCGCGACGCGATCGCGGCCGAGACCACGGGGATGCGGCTCGGCGCGGCGAACGGCGAGGAGCCGTCGTGCGCGATCGACAAGAAGTGCACGAAGATCGTCGGCACGGCGCTGCACGGGCGCTGGCCCAAGGGGCGTGAAGAGGACCTGCTCCGGTTCCTGTCGCGACACACGCTCTCCGTCGCGCCCTGATCCAGCGCCTCGAAGTGGTCCGGAGCGAGCCCCGGGTGGTACCCTTCGAACGCGATGTCGTCACGACCGACCCACCCTTCCGACCTCGCGCTCGAAACGCTGCTCGACGTCCTCGACGAGGCCGTGCTCGTCTTCGATGAAGCCCTCGTGTGCCGCGCCGCGGGACGCCGCGCGGCCGCGCTGCTCGGGCTCGATCCAGGATCGTGCGTGGGAGAAGGTCGCGCGCATCTGCTCGCGCGGATCACGCACGCCGCGCCCGAGCTTGCCGGTCCGCTCGCGGCGCTCGAAGCCTGTGCGCTCTCGCCCGAGCGCGTGGAGATCGACCCGCTGGAGATCACGGGGCCGCCGCCGCGATCGTTCGTGTGGACGAGCGCGCCGTCGTGAAGGACGGCGTGGTGGTGGGGCGGATCGACGTGGTGCGTGATCAGAGCGCGTCCGCGGCGATGGCGCGCAAGCTCGACGAGGTGTCGCTGGTCGACACGCTGACGGGGCTCTCGAACCGGCGTCGCTTCGAGGAGGAGTGCGAGCGCGAGCATCGGCGCGCGCAACGCGTGTGGGACTCGTACGCCGTGGCGCGCGTCGACGTCGACGGCATGGGCGCAGTGAACGAAGCGCTGGGCAGGGAGAAGGGCGACGCGCTCCTGCGGCTGCTCGGCGAGGCGCTCCGCTCGTCGCGGCGTCAGTACGACGTGGTCGCGCGGTGGGGGAACGACGACTTCGTGTTGCTCTTGCCGTGCGTCGACCATGCCGCCGTGAAGAGCGTGCTCGCGCGCGCGGCGACGCACATGGTGTCCGCGGCGAAAGACGCGGGGTACGTGATCACGTTGCGCGTGGGCGTGGCCGTCTGGAGGCCGCCTTCGAGCGACAGCGCTGCGGACGTGCTCGGCCGCGCCGCGGCCGCCCTCGACGCAGCCAAGCGTCGAGAGCCCGGCGCGATCCTCGTCGATCTCGGCGGGACGAACATCAAGAGCGACCTCGAGCACGCCGCGGACGAACCTCCCGAGCGCATCGAATGAGCCCGTAGCGCCGCGCGCCTGTGCCGCGAACTCGTGGTACGAACTGCGGCATGGGTGGGGCATCGTATGACGAGCTCTTGGGAGAGCTCGAAGGGCGAGGTGTTCGGCGGGCGAAGATCGGCGGGTTCGACGTCGATGGCGTGCTTCGAGGCAAGTACGTGTCGATGGAGAAGCTGCGCTCGGCGCTCTCCGGCGGCTTCGGGTTTTGCGACGTCATCTTCGGCTGGGACATCGGCGACGTCCTCTACGACAACGCGCGCGTGACCGGCTGGCACACGGGGTATCCCGACGCGCACGCCGTGCTGGATCCCTCGACGAGGCGGCTCGTGCCGTGGGAGCCCGGCACGGTCGCGATGCTCGCGGACTTCCGTGACGCGGAGGGCGGCGCGCATCCGGCGTGTCCACGCTCGGCGCTGAAGCGCGTCATCGCGCACGCGGAGTCGCTCGGGTATTACCCGAAGCTCTCGGCCGAGTACGAATTCTTTCTGTTCAAAGAAACGCCGGCGTCGCTTCACGAAAAACGGTTCCAGAAGCTCGAGTCGCTCTCGCCGGGGATGTTCGGCTACTCGTGGGTGCGCGAGGGCCAGCACAAGGATCTGATGGCCGCGATCTTCGACGGCATGCGCGCCTTCGACATCGAGCTCGAAGGGCTGCACACGGAGACGGGGCCGGGCGTGTACGAGGCCGCGATCCGGTACGACGACGCCCTGCGCGCGGCGGACAAGGCGGCGCTCTTCAAGGCCGCGATGAAGCAGCTCGCCTACGAGCACGGGCTCAGCGTGACGTTCATGGCGAAGTGGAACGCGAAGCTGCCGGGCTCGTCCGGGCACCTGCACCAGAGCCTCTGGAAGGACGGGGAGAACGTGTTCCAGGGGCCGCCGTCGGAGGGCGGGATCTCGCGGCAGATGCGCCACTACATCGGCGGGCAGCTCGCGTGCATGCGCGAGATGACGGCGCTCGTGTCGCCGACAGTGAACTCGTACAAGCGGTACGTGCCCGGCGTGTGGGCGCCGCTCACGGCGACGTGGGGCTTCGAGAACCGCACGGCAGCGCTACGGATCGTGGGCGCGGGGACGAAGTCCGCGCGGGTCGAGGTGCGGCAAGGGGCGGCCGACATCAACCCGTACATCGCGATGGCCGCGACGCTCGGCGCCGGGATCTACGGCATCGAGAACGCGATCGATCCAGGCGCGCCGATCACGGGCGACGCGGGCGAAGGCGGCGAGGGGCGCGAGCGTCTGCCACGCACGCTGACCGAGGCGACGGCGCTGCTCGCGGAGAGCCAGCGCATGCGGAAGATCCTCGGCGAGGGGTTCGTCGATCACTACGTGCGCACCCGGCAGTGGGAGGTGCGCCAGTACGAGCGCGCGGTCACGGACTGGGAGCTCGCGCGGTATTTCGAGGCGATCTGAGACGGTGGAGGGGGACACGCATGGGACATCTGTCGATCTGGAGCTTCCCGACGCGCATCGTGTTCGGGGCAGGGGCCGCGAAGCAGACGGGCGCCGAGGCCGCACGGCTCGGCAGCAAGCACGCGCTCGTCGTGACGGACAAAGGCGTCATGGGGGCGGGGCTCTTCGCGCCGATCGAAGCGTCGCTGCGCGAGGCGGGGATCACGTGGACGATCTTCGATGGCGTGCTCGGCAACCCCATCGAGGCGAACGTGCACGACGGCGTGCGCGCGTTCCAGGAGTCGGGCGCGGACCTCGTGATCGCGATCGGCGGTGGCTCGCCACTCGACGTGGGCAAGCTCGTGCGCCTCGGCATCCACCACCACCGGCCGCTCGCCGAGTACGACGACGCGATCGGCGGCGATCGGTACATCACGGCGAACGTGCCGCCCATGCTCGCGCTGCCGACCACGGCGGGCACGGGCAGCGAGGTCGGGCGATCTGGCGTGGTGACGCTCGACGTGAATCATCGGAAGACCGTCATCTTCTCGCCGCACCTGCTCGCGAACGCGGCGATCCTCGATCCCGAGCTCACGCGCTCGATGCCGGCGTTCCTCACGGCGGCGACGGGCATGGACGCGCTCACGCACTGCCTCGAAGCGTACGTGGCGAAGGGTGATCACCCGATGGCGGACGGCATCGCGCTCGAAGGGATCCGGCACGTCGGGCGCTACCTCGAGCGGGCCGTGAAACACGGCGTCGACCTCGAGGCGCGCGGCGGGATGATGAAGGCGGCGATGATGGGCGCGGTCGCGTTCCAGAAGGGGCTCGGCGCGTGCCACTCGCTCGCGCATCCGCTGTCGAGCGAACACGGGACGCACCACGGCCTGGCGAACGCGCTCTGCCTGCCGGCGGTGTGTGCGTTCAACGCCGAGGTCGCGGGGGCGCGCCTTGCGGAGGTCTCGGCCCTGCTCGGCGGCGAGGCGAGCCCGGCCGGCTGCGTCGAGGCCGTGCGCCGGCTGCGCGAGCGGATCGGGCTTCCGGGGACGCTCACGCAGGCGGGCGTGCCGCGCGGGAACCTCGATCGACTCGCCGACCTCGCCTTCCAGGACGCCTGCCATCAGTCGAACCCGCGGCCCTGCACCCGGGACGACCTCCGCGCGCTCTACGAGGCGTGTTTCTGAGCCTTTGCCCCGTGCCCCTCAGGCAGGACGCGAGGGATGTTCCGCTTGCCGCGTTCCTCGCGTCCCACCTCGACTCCGCAGCACAAGCTCCTGAAATCGTTCCTTGAATCGCCGACGTGACGTCCGCGCGGCTCGAACCTCGCCGTGCGCTGTCACGGCGCCCAGGTGGAGGTGTCCTGCCTCTCCATTCGCCAGGGTTTGCGCGCCTTGCGTACTCTGGCGATTCTTTCCGGAATGCGTTAGGAGTCGGGTCGATGGTAGCCACGGCCCCGGATCGCGTCGGATCGTCGAAGCCTGCCACCTGCCGGATGTTCGAAACCCCGCTCATCGAGCGGTTTTCCCGCATCCACCCCGCGACGCCGTTCGTGTTCTGGGTCCCGATCTACGGCTACCTCGCGTTCCGTGCTTACGAGAACGGCGTCGGGCTCGGCACCGGTTTGGGGCTCGGCTTCCTCGGTCTGTTCCTGTGGACGCTCGCCGAGTACGTGCTGCACCGCTGGGTCTTCCACTACGTGGGGCCGCGGCTCTGGCAGCGCCGGGTGCATTTCGTCCTGCACGGCGTCCACCACGACTTCCCCCAGGACGCCGATCGCCTCGTGTTTCCGCTCGGGGCGAGCATCCCGCTCGGCGTGGTGTTCTACCTGCTGTTCCGCGCGATCGTCGGCCCGGTGCTCGTGGATCCGCTCTTCGCAGGCTTCGGGCTCGGCTACCTCGCGTACGACGGGACGCACTACGCGATCCACCACTTCCGGATGAGCTCGCGCTGGGGCAAGTGGATCAAGCGCCACCACATGATCCACCACCACACCGGCACCCCCGCGCGCTGGGGCGTGTCCTCGCCGCTCTGGGACTACGTGTTCCGGACGATGAACTGATCGTCGCGCCGCCGGCTGGAACGGGCCCTGCTGGAAGGCCCGTCATGAGCCGGAGAGGTGGGCGAAGTGTGCGCGCCAATCTGGGCGTGCGTGAAGAACGGACGGTTCATCGGCCGGAAGGAGAGCTCGATCCAATCGAGGGGCTCATCTACCGGGCGCGGAAGCTACGTCGGCGCGGCGATACGCGGGGCGCGATCGTGCTGCTCCGGCAAGCGTGCTCGCAGGACGAGTGGCGCGCGCGGACGTTCACGCTGCTCGGAGCGCTGCTATCGGAGGTAGGACGCCACGACGAGGCAGCGGTGGCGCTGGCACACGCGCGCTGGCTGAGGCAGAGGGCCGGCGAAGGGCCGCGCGCAGAGGTGACGGCGCGGCTGCTCGAGGCAGAGCTGCGGTCCTGTTAGGACGCAACGCGGATGGGGCGCAGGGCGCCGACGTGGAAGGTGCGCAGGGTGTTGCGGCCGCAGAAGGGGCAGGCCCACCCGATGTCGAAGCGCTCGCCCGAGGCCCCGATGCTATGGGCCGGCGCGACCTCCCGCGCTCGCCCGCGCGACGCCGTCCCGGCAACGACGTGACGTTTCTCGTCGAGCGTCGCAGACAGGATCGCCTGGCACTCGCATCGGCTCTGCACGCTGAACTGGCTCATGGATCTCCCGCATGGGCGAGCCGTCCCGGACATCTGGGACCTCGACTCGGCCGCTGATTTCGCTCGCGGCGCTTATAAAGCGTGGAGTGATCAGGCTCAAGAGGGATACGCTCGGCCCTGAAGTCGATCGCTTCTCGGGAGGGTCGGGAATATGCGGGCACGTGGGGGGTTCCGAGCGACGATGATCGAAACACGAACGGACGCCGAGGCGCGGAGCCGTCGGATCCTGGTGGCACGAGATCCACGCCTGTCGACGTGTGATGCGCTCGTCCAGGGGCTCGAGCCGCTGATCGAGGGAGTCGAGCTGGTCGAGGCATACTCCGTGGAGGCAGCGCGGTCGTGGGCGAAGGGCAAACCCTTCGATCTCTGCCTCGTTTGTCTAGATCTTCCGCCCGCGCCGCGCGGCGCAGCCAAGCTCGCAAAGGAGCTCTGCGCACGGGGGCAGCGGGTCGTGCTGATCACGCGGAGCCTGCGGTGGCTGCCCGCGGAGGACCTGGAGCTGCGCGCGCTGCCGTGGATCGTGCCCGAAGCAGATCCGACGAGCGTGCTCCCGTTCCTCCAGAAGGACGCGCCACCAGTCGCCTCGCAGCCGCGCGCACGCGCGAAGACGCTGCCGCCCATGACGTCGCGCGAGCGGCCCGCGGCGAACGAGAGCTAGCGTCTGTTCTTGGGGCCGCCGCGCCGGGGCGCTGCCCCGGACCCCGCGGGGGCTGTTCGCCCCTCGACCCGAACCAGGGCAAGCCCTGGACTCGTGGTGGAAGAACTGCGCGATGCGCAGTTCTTCCAACGGGCCCGTTGGAAGACCAGGGACAACGTTGCCGGTTGAAAGGGCAGAGCGGCGGTCTTGGTTGGCGGGCCGCTTGCCGGTCTTGCCTCGGCCTGTTCGATGAACTGCGCATCGCGCAGTTCATCGACCCCGGGTCCAGCCCCTGGCTGGTCCGGGTCCAGGGGCGGACAGCCCCTGGTGGGGCCTGGGGCAACGCCCCAGCTCAACGCCTCACGATGAGACGACTAGTCGCCGCCGACGGGCAGAAGCTCGATCGATTGGATCGTGGCCGAGCCTGGTCCTTCGAGACCGATCACGAGCTCGGTGTCTTCCTTCCCGTTCAGATCGAGAGAGCGTCCACCTTCGAGGGAGAGGGTGCGGATGCGCGCGCGTTCGCCTGCGGGCGTCTTGAGTGCGAGGTAGAGGTGGCCCTTGGGTTGGCCGAGGATGAGTTTGTCACCGTCGCCTGACTCGCAGAGGAAGGATGCCTTGCCGGCGAGTGGCTTCGTCTTGCTGAGGGTGCAGTTCGACGCGAGGTTTGCCTCGTTTGCGGACTCGGCGCGGGCTGCGGCGATCACGGCGTTTTGACGCACGAGCTCCACGTCGTCGAACTCGACGTTGCCGGCGCCGCGCGCGCTGATGCCCACGTAAAACCCGCTCGACCCGGGCGTGGCTGTGAGCGTCGTGCTCTCTGTCCCGGTGCCTGCGGCGACGCGGAAGACGATCGTGCTCTCCACCGCGTCGGGATCCTCGAGCGAACGCATGGCGACGTGGAGCTCGCTCGCCTGCGCTGCGCGGTACTTGAAGCGGATGGTGAGGTCCTCGCCGGGTGCGATGATCGGAGGCGCTGACGGCGTGTACGAGCCGAAGATGCGCACGCGCATGCGACCGCCTGTGCCGCGAAGCTCCTCGGCCGCGGCGCGGAGTGCGTCGTGCGTGCCTGCGGTCGTCGAGGTGATCGTGACGTTGCCGCCGGACGGCGCGAAGGTGAGACCCGCGCCCTCGATCCGCGCGAGTGCCTCGCCACGCACGGTCTTCTTGCCGGGTTTGCCCACGGTAGGCGCGGCGCCGTCGGGGCTCGGGATCGCGATCGTCCCGTCGAGCTTCACGGCGATCTTCGTGACGCCTTCGCGGAAGCGAGCGACGTCATCCGCGTTCAGGAACTTGCGCGCGTCCCAGAGATCGATGAGCTCCTTCATGAGGCCCGCGAGGCGTTGATCCTCGGCGGCGTGCTCGGCGGGTTTCGTTTTGCACGTGTTGTACGATTCGCAGAGCGCGACGCGGCGCTCTTTGAGCTTGGCGGCGAGATCGGCGGCGGCGCGGATTGCCTCGATGCGTGGTTCGGCGCCGCGGCTTGCGCCTGCGAGCTTGAGGGAGCTCGAGACGTCGAAGGAGCCGAAGTCGTCGGCGATCTCGGCGCAGCTCTCCCGAGGGATGGTGCCGATCGGATCCGGGCACTCGATCTCAGGACTCTGCGCGGGTGCGCCACCGGCGTTCGTCTGAGGGCCGCCGCAGCTCGCGGTTGCGAGGGCGAGGGCGGGGACGAACAGCGCTGCCGCGAGGAAACGGGGACGAGCGGGAAGCACGGAGAGCGAAGGTAATACAGGTCGGAACGGCGAGGGGAATCCGGGCGCGTCGGATCGAGGAGGGCTTGGACGTCCCGCCGTCGGCCGGGGCGGAAACGTCACGAGCGCACAGGGTCTTGCCAAGCTCCGCGGAATTGGCTAGACATGCGTTCGCAGTTCGCGGGACTAGCTCAGTTGGTAGAGCATCAGCTTCCCAAGCTGAGGGTCGCGAGTTCGAGCCTCGTGTCCCGCTCCAAAGCAGAAGTCGCGGCGTTCCGGGAAAACGCTGCGCAAGCAGCGAAAGTGGCGGCTACGGCCGCCACGCTGCTTTTGTGCTCCTGAAGAGCTCGGGCGCGCCCGACGCGCGGAGCAGGGTTCGAGCATCCAAGCGTCTGTCCGCTGTCGCGGAGCGGGGGCGCGGGAGGATGCACCAGGGACAACGGGTGGCGTGGAACGCCACCTTGATGATCGCAAAGCAGGCCATCATGGCCGTCCTGAGCGTCATCTACGTCGGCTACCTGGCGCGTCGGCTGGGCGTGGCCGCGTGGGGGGAGCTGCAGGCGTCGCTGGCGATCACCTCGATGGCCGCCGTGATCGCGGGCCTCGGTGTGCGTGGTTATCTCGCGCGCGAGATCGCGGTGACGCCGGAGCTCGGGCCGAGCCACCTGGGATCGGCGCTCGTCGTGCGCGGCGCGATGGGCGCGACGACGCTGCTCTGCGCGGCGTTGTTCACGGTCGCGACGCGCTCGGGCGAAGGCGCGACGCTCGTCGTGATCGCAGCCGCGTCCCAGCTCGCCACGATCCTCTACACGACGATGTGGCTGAGCTTCGAGGCGCACGAGCGCTTCCAGTACATCCTGTACGTCGAGCTCGGCGCGCGTCTCTTCGTGATCGCGCTGTCGGTCGCGCTCGTTGCGTCGGGGCTCGGCGTGCTCGCGGCGGCGGGCGCGCTCGCGCTCGGCAACGCGATCGAGCTTGCGCTCACGTATCACTTCCTGCGGACGCGGCTCTACCAGCCGCGGCTCGAAGTGGGCCTGCGCGAGCTCGTGGCCATCGCGAAGAAGAGCATCCCGCTCGGGCTCATCGGCGCGCTGCTCGGCGTGATCCGGCAAGCCGATCGCGTGATCCTGCGCTGGCTCGACGGCGAGGCGGCGGTCGGCGTGTTCAGCGCGGCGTGGGTGCTCGTGGAGCAGCTCGAGCTGATCTCCGATCTCGTGCTCGGCGCCGCGTTCGCAGCAGGCATGCGGCTCTACGCGCACGATCAGCCCGGCTTCGTAAAACTCTTCCGGACGGCGCTCGTGGTGGCGACGGCGCTCGGGCTGCCGCTCGCGGCGGGCGTGACCATCGTCGCGCCGGACGTGGTCGCGCTCGTGTACGAAGGACGCGACTTCGCAGGTGCGTCGCACGTGCTCCGGGTGCTCGCGTGGCACGTGCCGGCGACGTTCGCGTTCCAGGTGGCGGCGCTGCCGCTGGTCGCTTCGAAGCGCGAGAGGCAGCTCGGCGCGGTGCTCGCGCCGACGCTCGCGGCGAACGTGGCGCTCGACATGTGGCTCGTGCCGCAGCACGGCGCGCTCGGGGCCGCGTTCGCGGCGCTCGTGGCCTCCGTGGGCATGCTCGTCGCGACGGGGATCCTCGCGCTGCGGTACATGCGCGAGGCGCCGATCGGGCGGCTCGGCGGGGCCACACTCGCGACGGTGCTCATGACGCTCGTCGCGTTCTTCGCGCTGAAGACGGTGGGGCTCTGGGCCGCGGTGATCGCCGGCGCGATCACGCACGCGGCGCTGCTGCTCGCGCTGCGCGTGGTGACGATCGCGGAGGTCCGCGCGCTCGCGCGGCGCAAGCCGGAGAAGAGCCGCGAAGCCGCAGCGACGTGAGGCGCGGAGGCGCGGACGGACCTCGTTCGTTCGCGTGGAACCTGCGTGCTTCGCATGCGCGATGCACTCCGCGGACGGCACGTGCATCAGCACGAACATCGCGCGCCGTCCCGCTTCGCCATCGCACGTGGATCGCGCAAGCGAGCCAACGAATGCCGCTGGCGAGCGAGGGAGCTTGCGCCATGATGGTCTCGTGGCGGAGGGGGGTGAGTTCAAGGTGCGACCAAGGCGGAGGCGCGATCGCGGTCCGAGCCGAGCGCGCACGCTGGACAGGCGATCGCGCATGGCGACGTCGACCTCGGCGAGGTGGCCCTTCCCCGCGCCTTCGCCTGGTTCGCGCGGGAGCTTGCCGGAGCGGCTGCCGATGGGCGCCGGGGGCTACGAGCTCGTCGAGCAGCTCGGGAGCGGCGGGATGGCGGAGGTGTTCCTCGCGCGACGTCGAGGGCGCTACGCCATCGAGCACACGGTGGTCGTGAAGCGGCTGCGCGACGAGTTCCGCGCCGCGACGTCGGTGGTGAAGATGTTCGCGTGGGAGGCGTGGATCTCGGCGCGCCTCTGTCACCCGAACATCGTGCGGTTCTACGACTTCGTGTCGTACCGCGGGCGTGATCACCTGGTGCTCGAGCACGTGCGTGGCCCTGACCTCGCGACGCTCGGACGCGCGCTGCAGGCGAGTGGGCGATCGTTTCCGTTCCGCGCGGTGATCGAGGTCGGCGCCGCGGCCGCGCGCGCGCTCGCGCACGCCCATGCGCTCGAGGACGACGACGGCGTTCCGATCGGTCTCGTCCATCGCGACGTGAGCCCGCAGAACATCCTCGTGTCCGTCGACGGCGAGATCAAATTGATCGATTTCGGCGTGGCGAAGACGACGAGCGCGCACGTGCCGCGCGACACGGCGCCGGGGCTGGTGAAGGGGAAAATGGGGTACATCGCGCCGGAACATCTGCGCGGGCAGCCGCTCGACGCGCGCGGAGACGTGTACGCGCTCGGCGTGGTGCTCTTCGAGATGCTGACGGGGCGGCCGCTCTTCCGGCGCGGCGCGGACGTGGAGATGATCCGGCAGGCGCTCGACGCGGAGATCCCGCCGCTCGTGACGCTGCGATCGGACTGCCCGCCCGCGCTCGAAGCGGTGGTGCGGCGCGCGCTGGCGCAGGATCCGCGGGATCGGTTCGAGAGCGCGGCGGCGATGGAGCAGGCGCTCCGCGCCGTCGGTGCCGAGCTCTCGGTCGAGGGCGGGCCGGCGGCGCTCGCGGAGCTCGCGGAGCTCGCGCGCGAGGTGTACGAGGGCGAGCAAGCATGCGCGCCGGACACGTGGCCGGAGGCGAGGTCGTGGCGGCCGTCGACGTCGCCCGCGAGGTCGGCGCCGGTGGAGGATCCCGCCGCGGAGGACACGCGGCCCGAAGGGTTCCGCGCGCGTGCGCTCTTGCGCGAAGGCGGGGAGAACATCGCGGATGCGAGCGCGCCGTGCGGCGACGTGACGCGGCCCGAGGTGCCTCTGCCCATCGACGAGGCCGCAACGATCATCGCGGCGCCGCCACTGCTTCGGCACCGCTTCACATCGCCGCGTGTCGTGCCGATCGTGGTCGCGTTCGTGGTGGGTGTGCTCGTCGCCGCGGCCTCGCGTGGCAGCACGCTGCACGAGGGGAGCGGCCCGGCGCGCGATGCGGCTGCGGGATCGAGGTCGACGTCGCAGACCGATCCGGACGCGAAAGGTTCGTGCTCCAAAGAATGAACGAAACGCGCCCCGCGCGGGACTCCTCCCGCCGCGGGGCGCGCCTCCGAGCCACGTACGATGCTGGACGCGGCTCTAGGCGGTGCGACGACTCGTGACGATGTTGTAGATCGCGAGGATCAGGATCGCGCCGATGATCGACATGATGAAACCACCGGTCGATTGGTACGTCGGGTAGATCCCGAGCACGCGTCCGAGGAAGCCGCCGAGAAGCGCGCCGCCGATGCCGAGCAGCACCGTGATGAGGAACCCTCCGGGCTCACGACCCGGCGTCAAGAGCTTCGCGATGACGCCAACGACGAGACCGAACAGAATCCAGAGCAGAATCGACATGCTCTCCTACCTCCCTCTCGCGCGGCACGCGCGGCGCACTCGTCGTGCCGCGCAGGCGGGGTTACGCCGCGAGGACGTCCGCCCGCATTCATCCGATGCACCCTGCGTGCCGGGCAGAGCGTGCACGCCACCGGAGCAAGGCGAATCTCAGGTTTTTTCCGGATCACCCGCGATGTCCAAGGGCGTCTGATCGCAAGAGGGCGTGCCCTCGGCCCCGCACGCAGGCGCGTCGCCCGGGCTCGTGGGTCCGCCGTGCCCAGGGCCGTAGCCGTGCGAGGAGCCGTAGCCTTGATCGATCTCCTCACCATGCGGGCGCGCGCGGCGCGAAGCGCGATGGCGCTTGGCATGCGCGCGCATCTGGATCTCGTGCGCG
Organism: Polyangium jinanense; assembly: GCF_028435365.1. The sequence goes on from NZ_JAGTJJ010000054.1 coordinate 20,482, forward strand.
CCCGCGGGCAACGTGCCGGCGACGAGCTCGACGCCGCACGCGCATCGCGGCGCGGCCGTCGCGCCCTCCGCAGCCACGACGAGAAACACGCGGCTGCACGCGGGGCAACGGAACACGTGCCCCACCGTGGGGCTGGGCGGAGCCTCGACGAGGGCTCGAGGCGCAGTTCGTCCGGGGGCTTTGCCCTCCGGCGCCGGGTTCGATGGGCGTGTAGTGCTGGACATGAGGCCCGCAGGTTCAGCACGTCCGGTGCCACCCGTCCTCGTGCGTCCCGATCACGGCAACTCCGTCTGCGCGCGACGCGCGCGAGCGCCCTCGTCAACGCGCACGTGTGACACGCGCGGACGCAGCGAGGCGCGTCTCTTGTGCGCGCACGGGCACCCGCTCCTCGGTGACCTGTTCCAGCCGCGCGAGGAAGCCCGAGGCCCACGTTTCGACGGAGAGTTGGGAGACCCTGGCCTGCAGCGCGGCCATCCGCGCGATGTCGCTCGCCGTCTCCGGCGCGAGCGCCACGTCCTCGATCGCCGACGTGAGGCCCTCTTCGTCGTAGGGGTTGACGAGGTGCGCCTCGGTCAGCACGTCGGCCGCGCCCGCGGTCGTGCTCAGCAAGAGCCGGCCGTTCGGCCTCGGCCGCGTCGCGACGTACTCGAAGGCGACGAGGTTCATGCCGTCGCGCTTGGGCGTGACGATCGCGGCGTCGGCCGCGAGGTAATACGCGGCGAGCTCGGTCGAGTCGAAGGTCCGCGCGAAGAGGTGCACGGGCTTTCGGCGCGGTCCACCGAAGCGCCCCTGGATGCGTCCGACCGTGGCCTCGATCCGCTGCCGGAGCTCACGATACGCCGGCACCGTCTCGCGGCTCGGTACGCCGATCTGGACGAGCGTCACGCGCTCGCGAGCTTCAGCGTTCTGTTCGAGCAGCCGCTCGAAGGCCTCGAGCCGCTCGACGATGCCCTTCGCGTAGTCCATGCGATCGACCGAGAGGAGCACGCGGCCGCCGCCGAGATCGGCGGTGATGCGCGCGGCCTCCGCGGCCACGGTCTCGTCGCGTCCGAGCGAGGCCCAGCCGTCGACGTCGACGCCGATCGGCCAAGCCTCGATCCGCGTGTGGCGCGCGCCGCGCGGGACGACGATGCTCTCGCCGTCGTTCACGTACGCGATGCCGAGCTCGTCGAGCGCGTCGCGGAAGGCGCGCACGTACCGCGGGACGTGGAGGCCCACGAGATCCGCGCCGAGCACTCCCTCGATGAGCTCGGAGGCCCAAGGCAAGACCCGCAAGCTGTCGCTGGCGGGCCAGGGGATGTGCCAGAAGAAGCCGATCGTGAGGTCGGGCCTGCGCGCCCGGAGCAGGGCAGGGACGAGCGCGAGCTGGTAGTCGTGAACCCAGACGACGCCGCCCGGGAGTGCGTACTCGGCGGCAGCGTCCGCGGCCGCGCGGCACACCTCGAAGTAAGCGCGTGCTTGCTCGGCGCGGAAACGACACACCTCGCCGAAGCCGTGCGAAAGCGGCCAGAGCGCGCCGTTCGAGGCGCCCGCATACCAGGCCGAGCGGATCTCCGAGGGGAGGGCGAGGGCACGCACGCGAAAAGGGAGCTCGCTCGTGTCGCAAGCCTCCCGGTCCGCGCCCGTCGCGATCCAGGTGCCGCGCGACCTGCGCATGAGCGGCAAAAGCGCGGAGATGAGGCCGCCCGGCGCGCGAACGATGCCGCTTCCCGTACGCACGAACGGCGCGCGCGCGCTCACGATGACCAGGCGGGGGGAGCGGGTTTTCATGGGTTCCGCCCATGCGAAAGCAATGCCGTTGCGGGCGGTCTCGCGGATTTGCTCGATGCGCCTGCTCGTGTGGTAGGTTCGGAGATCGAGGAGATACCGTCCCGTGGCCCTCCATCGTCTCGCTCCGCTCGCCGCCGCCGCCACCGTCGCGCTCGCGCTCCTTTCGCCCACGCCTGCGTCATCGCAGACGGCCGAGGAGAAGGCAGCCGCGCGCTCCCTGGCGCAGCAAGGCGCCGAAGCCCTCCAAAACAAGAACTACGCAGAGGCGATCGATCTCCTCGGCCGCGCCGAGGCAATCATCCACGCGCCAACGCATCTCTTGCTGATCGGGCGCGGGCAGGTCGGTCTCGGCAAGCTGGTTGCCGCCCGCGAGTCGTTCCTCAAGATCATCCGCGAGGAGCTGCCCGCAAACGCGCCCGCCGCATTCAAGCGAGCCCAGGAAGACGCAAAGGCCGAGCTTTCCGCGATCGAACCACGCATCGGCTCGCTGCGCATCGTGCTGACAGGCCCAGGCGCAGCCGATCCCTCGAAGGTGACGGTCAAACTCGACGAGCAGGGCGTCACGTCCGCGCTCATCGGTGTGCACCGCCCGATCGATCCGGGCAAACACGTGGTCACCGCAACCGCGGCAGGGCGCAATCCCGTCACGCAGGAAGTCTCGCTCGGCGACGGCGAGAAGAAGGAAGTGTCGCTCGAAGTGGAGGCGCCCACGGCAGGCGCAGCAGCCCCGGACGGGGGCGGACAAACCGGCGGGGCCGACGGGCCGACGCCCCCGGACAAGCCGCAGGGCAAGAGCCCACTGAAGTACATCGGCATCGCCGGCATGGGCCTCGGCGGCGCAGGGATCATCGCCGGGACGATCCTCACGGTGATGTTCGTGAACAAGTCGAAGGAAGCCGACGACGCGTTCACCGCCTGCCCGAAGCCGTGCCCCACGGACAAACAAGCGCAGATCACCGCGCTCGACGAGGCAGCAGCCTCACGCGGGACGGGCGCGGTCGTGGGCTTCGCGGCAGGCGCAGCACTGGCCGGCGCGGGCGTCGCGTTGTTCCTGATCGGAAGCAAGCAGGACAAACCAGCAGGCGCGATGGTCATGCCGTACGTCGCGCCGAACGGCGCCGGGCTCGTCGGCCGGTTTTAATTGCAGCGTAGCGCCGGGGTTTCACCCCGGACCCGACCAGGGGTTGTCCACCCCTGGACCCGGACCAGCGCAAGCGCTGGACCCGGGGTCGATGAACTGCGCATCGCGCAGTTCATCGAACAGGCCGAGGCAAAGCCGGCGACGTGCTTCGTGGTCTTGCCACGGGCCCGTCGGAAAAACTGCGCATCGCGCAGTTTTTCCGCCCTCGGTCCAGGCCGTGCCTGGTCCGGGGTGCAGGGGGCGGACAGCCCCCTGCTGGGGTGCGGGGCAACGCCCCGCTCCGCGCATCGCTACGCGGCTAGTAGCCGAAGTCGCCGCCCGTCGTCCCGCCCTTGTTCGTCTTGTTTGTCGACGTCGCGGAGGGCTTGGGGAGTGGACCGCCGAGCTTCGTCGATGCCGTGCCGAGCGGCGCGGTCGAGACTGTCGGGGTCGGCGCTGCGCTCGTGGTGGGCTCGGTCGGCTTCGTGTCCTGCGACGGGGGATTGACGACTTCTGCGGCGCTCGGCGTCGGCGCCGTGTTCGGCGTGGCGGCGGTCGTCGGGACGGGCGGGGCGACGCTCGTGGTTGGGATTGAGCCGCCGGCCGGCGCTGGATCTTTTTTGCCGAGCATCAGGTAGCCGGCGACGCCGAGGCCTGAGAGCAGAACGAGCCCGACGAGCCCGCCCACGATCGCGTTCGCGCGCGACGGCTTCGGTGCGGCGGCGCCTGAGGTGTGGCCCCACGCGTTCGCTGTGCCCTGCGATCCGTCGAGTGACGTGCCGGTTTGTCCCGTCATGCCCATGCCGGGCACGCCGGGCGGCGGCGTCGCCATTCCGACGCCCGGGATCACGCCGGGCAGCGGCGTCGCCGTCAGCGGCCCCGGTGCCATGAGCACTCCGGGCGGCTGCGTCGGCAGACGCGCGCCGGGGACGATGCTCGGATTGCCCCCACGCGCGGCTTGCCAGGCGAGAAGCGCCTCCTTGAACTCGGCGCAGGACTGGAAGCGGTGCACCTGCTCGCGGGCCATCGCGCGCTGGATGATCAGGGAGAACTCGGGATCGAGATCTGGGACGAACTGCTGTGGCGGAGGCGGGAGCTCGAGCGCGATCTTGAAGAGCAGCTCGTTGAACGTCTCGGCGCGGAAGGGGACTTGACCGGTCGTCGCCTGGTAGAGCACGACGCCGAGCGCGTAGATGTCGCTGCGCGCGTCGACGACGTTCATGCCGCGCGCTTGCTCGGGGGACATGTAGTACGGCGTGCCCACGACCGAGCCGGCCCGCGTCACGTTCATCTCCTCGCCGCCGATCTGCGAGAACTTCGAGACGCCGAAGTCGAGGATCTTGATGAAGTCGGCGCGGCCCGCCTTGTTTGGCAGGATGAAGATGTTGTCGGGCTTCAGATCGCGATGGATGATCCCCGCGGCGTGCGCGGCGCCGAGCGCGTCGAGGACCTGCGACATGAGCGGGATGCTTTGCGCCGGCGGGAGGCGCCCCGAGCGCTTGATCCGCGCGCTCAAGGTCTCGCCGTCGAGGTACTCCATGACCATGTAGCGCGACTGGTCGGGGAGAACGCCGAGATCGAGCACCTCGCAGATGTGCTCCGAGCCGATCCTTCCTGCGGCCTGGGCCTCGCGTTCGAAGCGCGCGACGGTCTCGCCCGAGCCGGAGACGCTCGCGTGCAGGACCTTGATGGCGACGCGGCGCTTGATCCGCGTGTTTTCGCCCTCGAAGACCGCGCCCATCCCTCCCGTGCCGAGGAGCCGGACGATGCGGTACTTTTCGTCGATGACTTGGCCGGGGGTGAGGGTCATCGGATCGTCGCTCGCGAGAAGCGGAAGGAATCCAACACGTCTCGAGCTTACCACGGGTGCCGGGCGCGAGCCCAGGAGGCGGGTGGGGGAAAAGGCGGGGGCGCCGGCAGGACGTGGGGGTCACGGATGCCCCACAGGGCCTTTGCCGACCGGAAGCGTGTTCGTGTTAAGGTCGCCCCCGTATGTCGCTCTACGAGCTGTCGATCGACGACGCCCACCTTCGCGAGGCCGAGAGGCTCACTTCGCTCGAGGGGAGGGGCTTTCCGACGCTGGTGACACGGTGGGAGTCGCGCCTGTTCGATCAGCCCTGGTCCACGACGCTGGTGCTCGATTACACGATCCCGCTGCCTCCGCTGCCAGCCTCGCAGTCGTTCATCGAGGTGCGGATCGCGGCGTTCGTGGGCGGTGCGCCGACGAAGTTCCTCTACTTCGGCACCGAGATGAATGCGAGCGTGCCCCGCATCGGTCCCGAGATGGAGAACCAGATCGGGTGGGCGAAGCAGTACCAGGAGTACCGGCTCGACGAACACACCTCGCCCGTCCCGTACCTCAAGCTGATCCAGACGACGCCGCGCATCTACGGCGCCGGCGCGCAGGACTATTACAGCCCCGCGATCAAGGTGGAGCGCTACGACGGGGTCGCGTCGAGTGATCACCTCGCCGATCTGTTCCCGACGGCCGTGGCGAACCTGCCCTGCGTGAAGGGGCACCTGCTCACGGATCCTTCGGCCGGTCTCTGGAACGGCGCGCGGTACGTGGGGCAGACGGCGATCGCGATCCTGCGCCAAGGCAAGGTCGTCGGCATCCATCGGCGGATCGGGCGCACGGACAAGGACGCGGTGCCGCCGGAGATCAAGCGGCGTGATCCGAAGCTCGACGTACTCAAGGAGTGGGTGTCGATCGATCTCGGTTCGAGCACGACGGTCGTCGCCCTGCGCGGCGATCGCAGCGCGCCGGAGCTCGTGCGTATCGGCGCGACGAGCGCGCCCGTGGTCTCGGCCGACTACGAGAACCCGAGCGAGATCTCGTTCGAGCAGCTCGGGCGCACGCTGAAGGCGTGGCGCGATCGCGTGATCCTGCCGATGACGCGCTGGGGCGAGGTGTCGATCGGGCACGCGGCACGCGCCCTGCGCAGGAAGGGCGGCGAGGAGTCGCTCGCGCTCGGCGCGGCGACGCTGACGCACCTGCCGATGCTGCGCGAACGCGTGGATCGCAAGGAGAAGATCTCGCTGCGCGGCCGCGGCGATCCCGAGACGCAGGAGACGCTCAAGAAGCCGGCGCCGCCGATCATCGACGAGGACGGGATCGGCGCGCACGATCCGTTCGATCCGATCGAGCTCTACGCCTACTACATCGGCCTGCACGTCAACCACAGGACGCGTGGTATCCACACGCGTTACCTCGTGGCGATGCCCTCGGGCTGGAACGACGATCGGCGCAAGAGCGCGCTCGTCGCCGTGCGTCGTGGCCTCTTCCGCAGCCTGCCCGCCGGCATGCTCGAGTTCCACGACATGGACATGCTGAACGTGGTCGACGCGGGCCCCGCAGCGATCCCGTTCGCGGCGTTCGCATTCCGCGCGTTCGCAGTGCAGCCGAAGCCCGATCCGGTGCCCTTCGTGGCCATCGACGCGGGCGCGAGCGAGACGGGCGTGGTGTTCGGCCTGTTCCGCAACGCCAAACCCGAGGAGCAACTGGAGGGCGGCTACGAGCGGATGATCGAGTACCTCGAGCCGACGAGCATCCCGTGGTTCGGCGGGGAGCGGCTCTTGCACCGGCTCGCGTACCGGCTCTACGTCGCTGCGGAGGCGAGCGTGGGCGCAGCGCGCGTGCCCTTCGATCGCCCGAGCGAGGAGACACCCGTGGGCGCGCTCGAGCACCTGCTCGTCGCGAGCCCCGAGGGCCGCGCAAACGCCGAGGTCTTGAAGGACGCCATCCGGCCGCTGCTCGAAGGCGGCGACACGCGCCTGCCAAAGTCCATCAAGCTCGCCACGCTCGACGGTCCGTTCTTCGACTTCCCACTCGAGGTGGATCGGCAAGCGGTCGCCGCGGAGATCGACGGCTGGTTCTCCGAGGCAGTGGAGGAGGTGCGCGTGGGCCTGGAGAAGGCGCTCGAGAAGATCGGGCGTGATCCGGATCCCTACGACGGCCTGCGCGTGATGCTCGGCGGTCGCATGAGCATGCACCCGGCGCTGCTCGACAAACTCACGGCGACGCTCCCGAAGAACGTGAAGATCCACCGCTTCATCGAGCCCGATCGGCTGAACCTCGGCGCACCAACCGTGAAGACGGCATGCGCGCTCGGCGCCCTCGCGATGAAGTTCGAACGCATCGGCGCGAACGTGCGCGCCGAGAAGCGCGACGCCTTCAAGTATCGCGTGGGCCGCAACCGTCACGGCCAGCTCGCCGACGTGCTCGATCCTTCGGTCGAGTACGACGTGTGGCGTGAGGTCGGCGCGTGCACGAAGCCAAACGTCGAGGTGCTGTACATGCGCGCCGAGGACGACGGCGAGGTCGCCGCAGACGATCCGCGCGTGGAGGTGGCAATCTGCAAGCTCGGCGCGACGGCCGTCGGGCAGCGAATCTACATGCGCGCGGTCGGTCCGATCCGCGTCGAGGTGAGCGTCGGGCCTCCCGGCGGCGAGCCCGCGGCAGGCGCGCCGGTGTGGTGGATCGATCTGAAGGAAAACCTCGCGCGGCCGAAGGCGTAGGGATGCGCGGCGGGGCTTTGCCCCGCACCCCAGCAGGGGGCTGTCCGCCCCCTGCACCCCGGACCAGGCACGGCCTGGACCGAGGGCCGAGAAACCGCGCGATGCGCGGTTTCTCGGACGGGCCTGTGGCAAGACCCGAGGCCGCGTTGCCAGCCAAGACGGCAGCGCTGCGCTTGCAGCGAGCAGACACGTCAGCGCTGCGGTCTTGACGGGCAAGCCCGTCGCCAGTCTTGCCTCGGCCTGTTCGATGAACTGCGCATCGCGCAGTTCATCGACCCCGGGTCCAGCGCTTGCGCTGGTCCGGGTCCAGGGGTGGACAACCCCTGGTCGGGTCCGGGGTGAAACCCCGGCGCTACGCTACGGCGCGCGGCGCGTGATGTAGAAGAAGTCGCGCGGGGACGGCTCCTTCACGTAATCGTGCGTGCGGTAGTCGACGTGCGGCACGAGTGACGAGACGACGCGGCGCTCGGCGGCGGGCGGGTGCTCGAAGAGCAGGAAGCGCGGGTAGGCGTAGTTCACGTCGAGCTGCGCTGCGTCGCGCGCGCCGGCAGCCTTCATTGCGCGCGCGAGTGATTGCGCCGTCACGGCTTCGCCGAGTGCGTAGAAGAGCGTGCGTCCTGCGGCGTCGATGCCGATCGCGGAGCGGCGGATCACGGTTTCGCCGCTGACGGTCGCGCCCCAGTTCTTGTTGTACTCGGTCAGCTTCGTGTTGAGCTCGCCGCCCTCGACGAGACATGCGGGGGTTTGCCGGTATGCCGCCATCTGGGCCTCCGTCGGCGCGAGCGTCGGCCAGGTGCCGATGCGGATTGCTCCGTCGCGGTAGAGACCCACGGTGCAGGCGATGTCGCGCGGGGGCAGGAACGTCTTGCCCTCGATCATCATCCCGTACTGCCCGTGCAGCGCCTTGAAGCCTCCGTTGAAGGCTGCGATCAGGGCCGCGTGCTCCGTCGCCGGGACGAGGCCGGGACGCTCGGAGAGCGGCACGTTTTGCGAGACGGGCTCGGTCGTACCCGCGACGAGACGGATTGCGACGCGCTGGAGATCCATGGCTACGACGGCCACCGCGGCGAAGCCACGCTTCGGATCGGGGTGGACCACGGCCTTGACCAGCACGGGCGGCTCGCCTTCGCGGCTGCCCTCCTGCATCACGAGCCATGTCCCGTCGCCCGTCGCCGCGACGTTCGTGAACGGCGCATCGAAGCGCGGCGGGGGGAAACTTGGGGCCTCGGGCGTGGAGGCGTCGGCCACGTCGACCTTCGCGGGCACGACTTCGGGCGCGGGGGCGGCGGACAGGGCGGCCGAGGACGAGGCTGGGGTCTCCCAGAACGTCGTGGGGGCCTCGTCGCCGTGACGCCAGACGTTCACGCGGTCGGCCAGCCCGTAGGCCGTGTCCTCGATCCATGCGACCACGGAGGGGCCGAGCACTGCGCGCAGGCCGTCGGCGAGCGCGGGGCCGAAGCCTGGGACGTTGTGGATGGCCCACCACGTCGCGCCTCCCGCGACGAACGTGACGCCGAGGCCAATGGCTGCGCGCCGTCGCCAGCGCCGTGGCTTCTTCTTCTTGTCTGTCTCGGGGCCGGTCACGGGGCCGGGAGGGTACCCCAGGACGGCCTGGGGACCCAAGCGGAGGCGTGTGTGCGGAGCGTCAAACGACCTGGCCGTGGGCCATCGTTTTTGGTCCGTCCTTGAACAGGATCTCGACCTTGCCGCGATCGATCACGCGGGCGACGACGCCGTCGCCGAACTTCGGGTGACGGACGAGCTCGCCTGGGCCGAGCGTGAGCGTGACGCGGTAGGGCTTGAAGGCGCCCATGGGCTGGCCGGCGATCGCGTGCTCCCACTGGATCGTTTGGTCACGCTCGCGTTGCGCGGCGGCGCTCGCGCGGGCGCCTGAGGTCTTGCGCTCCTCGCCCGAGCCCTCGCGCTTCGTCGCGGACGCGGCCTTGGTCTTTGGCGCCAGCGGCGCGAGCTTCTCGCTCTTCGGGCGGCGGTAGAGGTGATGGGAGCCGCACGTCTTGCACTCGACCTTCTTCACCTCGTCGCCGACCATGGCGATGATGCGGTGAGTCAGGTCAAGCTTGCATTTCGTGCAATAAGAATCGATCTCGCCACCGGTCTTCGGCTTCTTCGTGATCACGTACCCTCGCGTCTTCTGCGCTCGCGCCGCGTCTCTTTTCCTCGATCCTTGACCGTCACCTGCGCGGAGACGGACGGCTTCGGCAGACCTTTCTGGCCTTCCGCTGCCGCTGACTCTCCCTCCTCCGACTCCTCAGCGTCCGACTCCTCGGCCGGAGTTTTTTCGGCGGAACGCGCGTCGTTCGGGACGAAGCGGATCTCCGTCTTGATCTCGAACGAGAGCTTCGTGAGCACCTTCGTCAGCTCGTCGGCGAACTGCGTGTGCTCGAGGACGTCGCGAATTTCCTTCGCGACGACGCGGTAAAGCCCGGTCTTGGTGTCGTCGATCTGCTGGTAGAGGTAGTTCAACACCTCCTTCGGCAGCTTCATGTCCCCCACAAAATGCCGAAGGGTGTCGGGGCCTTCGCTCAGCTTCCCGACGCCGGTCTCGACAGCGCGCTCGACGGCGCGCTTGAGCAGGTCTGGAATGGCACGGTCGAACGTGCGCCGCCGCTCCGTCTCCGGCTTCTCCCCCTCGGGCGGCTCTTCGCGGCTCGGAAGATCATCGATGTCGCCCATCCGCCGGCTCACTAGCCATGAAGGGGGCCTTCGTCAATCGGACATCGACACCCGCAGCGCCCAAACCTCGGCGACGACCTTTCCCTTTCCGCGCCGGGCGGCAAGCTCCACCGTCAGGGTATCGTCTTCCAGCGGACAGAACGGCCGATCGGGCTGGACGATGGGCCACCGATCCTCGCCGTGATCCGCGGCGATCGAGGCGCCTCGGCTCGATCGGACCACGACGTCGAGGTCCGTCACCGTGGGCTCGGCGACCGCAAAGATTCGATAACACTCGCCTTTCTTGGCTTCGAGCGGGAACGGGACCGGCGCGCCTCCCTCGGCGACCTCCGCCTCGACCGGCTCCTTCGTGAGCCGTCGCATCCCGTTTTCCGGACCACACAACATGGTCAGGCGCGTGAGGTCCTTCCGCAGATCCCCTTCCAGGCGAAAGTTACCGTAACAACGAATCCAGGGACCACCCACACGAACGGGCGAGGCGAGGGGGTCCTCGTCGCGCGCGACCGGGCCGGCTTCGGCGACGCCTCCGTCGGCGTCGGCCGGGACCTCGCCGAGCATCGAGGGGGGGAGCTTGGGCAAGGGCGGGGTCGGGGGCGGGGAGTCGGGGGCGGAGGCGGCGCCGCCGGCTTGCTCCCAGGGGCGCGGGCGGTCGCGGCAGCCGGTGAGGAGGGCGAGGCTTGCGAGCGCGGCCAGGACGAGGCGCGCGCGGGCGCGTCGTGGGTTTGGCCGGCCAAGGTTCTGCGCTAGAGTCCCGGCCCGATGAACATCTTCGCCGAACGCCGCAGGCAATTGCTCGAGCGACTTCCGGGTGTGCTCGTCCTTCCGGCGGCGCCGGAGCTCATCCGCAACAACAGCGTCCACCACGAGTACCGCCAGGACTCCGACTTCCACTACCTCACGGGCTTCGGCGAGCCCGACGCCGTGCTCCTTCTGGCCCCGAAGCACCCGGAGCACAAGATGGTTCTGTTCGTCCGCAAGCGGGACCCGGAGCGGGAGAAGTACGACGGGGCCCGCGCGGGCGTGGAGGGCGCGAAGGCGGAGTTCGGCGCGGACGCGGCGTTCACCATCGACGAGCTCGACGACAAGCTCATCGACTACCTGCAGGGCAACCACAGGCTCTACTACAAGCTCGGCCAGAACCGATCGCTCGACGAACGCGTGCTCCGCGCGCGGGAGCTCCTCCGGCTGAAGGGGACGCGGACCAAGAAGACGTGGCCGACGGAGATCGTGGAGCCGGGCGACGTGCTGCACGAGATGCGCGCGGTGAAGTCGGAGGCGGAGCTCGGCTTCATGCGGCGCGCCGCGGCGATCACGCGCGAGGCGCACCTCGGATCGATGCGGCTCGCGGCGCCGGGTCGCTACGAGTACGAGGTCGATGCGCACATCCGCGAGGTCTTCCGGCGGAACGGCGCCGAGCGCACGGCGTACACGCCCATCGTGGGAGCAGGGCCGAACGCGACGATCCTGCATTACCACGCGAACCGGAAGAAGCTCGAAGGCGGCGAGCTCCTGCTCATCGATGCTGGCTGCGAGTACGAGTACTACGCGTCCGACGTGACGCGGACGTTCCCCGTGAACGGGACGTTTTCGCCGGTGCAGCGGCGGCTTTACGAGATCGTGCTCGCCGCGCAGATGGCCGCGATCGAGGCCGTGAAGCCGGGCGTGACGGTGGACGCGTTGCACGACATCACGGTGCGGACGCTGGTCGAGGGGTTTGTCCGCGAGGGGCTGCTCTCGGGCGACGTGAACGAGATCATCGAGAAAGAGACGTACAAGCGGCTCTACCCGCACCGCACGAGCCACTGGCTCGGCATGGATGTGCACGACGTGGGGCACTACTACCGCGACGGCGAGGCGAGGCAGCTCGAGCCGGGGATGGTGTTCACGATCGAGCCGGGGATCTACGTGGCGCCGGACGACGAGAAGGCGCCGGCGGAGTACCGCGGGATCGGCATCCGCATCGAGGACGACATCCTGGTCACGGCCACGGGCTACGAGAACCTGACGGCCGACATCCCGAAGGCGCCGGACGAGGTCGAGCGCGCCTGCCGAGACGCTTGAAGCAAAAAGCGATGGGTCGCGCGGCGAAATCCGCGTCGCGCGAGGCGACGCTCGCCATCGAGCTCAAGGGCTGGTTCCGGAAGAGCGCGCGGGATCTCCCGTGGCGCAGGACGCGGGATCCGTACGCGATCTGGCTGTCCGAGGTGATGCTGCAGCAGACGCGCGTGGAGACGGTGATCCCGTACTACGAGCGGTTCTTGCAGCGGTTTCCGGACGTGCGTGCGCTCGCGTCCGCCGAGCTCGACGAGGTGCTCTCGCTCTGGAGCGGGCTCGGCTACTACCGTCGCGCGCGCGAGCTTCATCGCTGCGCGCAGGAGGTCGCCGAGAAGCACGGCGGCGTGTTCCCCGCGGAGGCCGCGGAGCTACGCAAGCTCCGCGGGATCGGCCCGTACACCGCCGGTGCGGTGTCGAGCATCGCGTTCGATCGTCCCGCGGCGCTCGTGGACGGCAACGTCGCGCGGGTGCTCGCGCGCCTCGAGGTGATCGAGGACGACGTGAAGAGCACCGCGGGCCTGAAGCGGATCTGGAGCGTCGCGGAGAAGCTCGTCCCCGAGGAGGAGCCCGGCGCGTGGAACCAGGCGCTCATGGAGCTCGGCGCGACGATCTGCACGCCGCAAAACCCTGCATGCCTCATCTGCCCGGTGCGCGACGCGTGCGCGGCGCGGGCGCAGGGCAGGGAGCGCGAGCTGCCGATCGTGGGCGAGAAAAAGGCATCGCCGCGCGTGGCGATGGTCGCTGTCGTGGTGGAGCACGAGGGGCGCTTTCTGTTCGCGCGGCGCAGAGAAGGCGGACTGTTCGGCGGGCTGTGGGAGCCGCCGATGGTCGAGGCGCGGACGGCCGAGGACGCGAAGAGCTCGCTCCATGGCGCGGGCGTCGCGGCGGAGGCGAAGCTCACGGAGGTGGGACGCGTCGAGCACGTGCTCACGCACCGCGAGCTCGACGTGCTCGTGCTGCGCGCGCGGGCGGATCGGCCCTGGCCGCTCGAAGCGCCGACGACGGCGCCGTACGAGCGACTCGCGTGGCTCGAGCAAACCGCCGAGGGCGTCGGCGTCTCCACGCTGGCGCGCAAGATCCTCGCGGCGGCGAAGCCTGAGAAGAAGGGCGCAGCGCGCAAGAAGAAGGCTCGCGCGTAGCGCCCTCGGCTCACTCCGTGGGGCCTGCGCGCTTGCGCGAGGCGGGCTTGGTCCGCTCGCGCAGTGCGTCCTCCATCGTTCCGCGCTCTTCCTCCGAGAAGTACACGTCCTCGGCCTCGGCGCCGATCTCCTCGACGAGGAACGGCGTTTCGAGATCCTGCCCTTCGTCCGACAGGATCACGTCGCTCATGTCGCGGCCGCGCGTCGCGCCTTCGAGGAACTCAGCGCCGAGATCGCCGGCGAGATCCGCGGCCGCGTCGGCGTTGTCGGGATCGAAGGAAAAACCCTCGCTCACCTGATCGTTCGGGTGATGGCGGAAGACACGATCGCTGTCGTCGAGCGTGTGCACGGGCTCGTCCATCGCGTCGGGCGGGTGCACCTTTCCGGGCAGAGGCGGCGCGGCGAACTCGTCGAGATCTTCGAGCACGGGCCGCGGGGGCCTCTCCTCGAACGACATCCCCGGGCGCCGCGCGTGGGTGACGCCGTGGCGGTGTTCGCTGCTGCGTACGCTCGATGCGGGGGGCGGAGCCTGGGTGGACGGGGCGGCCGCCCGCGCGTGTTTCGCCCCGGTTCGGGCCGGCTTGAGGGGTTTGTTGCTGTTCACGCGCCACCCCGAATGCAAGAGTCGCGCGCGTGATTTGACGTGCGAAGAACGCACGTTACGCGGTAAGATCCAGGGGCCCCAGCATGCGCGAAAAACGCCCGCGGCCCCGCCGTTCGACGGCCCTCGTGACGACGTTCACCACGGGGTGCGTCCTCGCCTGCGCAGGGACCGCGATCGCCGCGGAAGGCGTGCCGAACGCGCAGGGAGAGGACGCAGCCGAAGCGAGGCGCGCGCTTTACGAGGCTCTGTCGGCACCGCCCAAGGGTTACGTACGTACGCTCGCTGGCCTCTCGTTCGGCGGCGGGCTCCGCTTCAACAATCCGTATCGACTCGCCACGCAGCTCGGCGCGTCGGCGGAGTCGCCGAGCGCGACCGCGCCCTTCACGACGCTCATGGGCGCGCTCGCGTTCGGGCCGCCCGATGGCTTGCAGCATGGAGGGATGCTCGGGGTCACCTTCGCGCTCCGCGGCGTCGGGCAAACCGTGCTCACCCCCGGGTACGTCCTGATGTACCGCGGACCGGGTCGACTGCTCGCGTACGGGCGAGTCGGCCCGGAGATCCTGCTCTCGCCGGATCTCAACGTGGGCCTCACGGCCGCAGGCGGCGGCGCGTTTTTCGTGACGGGCGGGCTCGGGCTCGTGCTCGATGTGGCAGGCAGCCTGTTCTACGGCGCGAGCACGTGGGAGAAGAAATACCCGGCGTATCCCGTGCTGTCGGCGTCGCTCGGCCTCATCGTCGACGTGGAGTTTTTACCGTGACGCGTCGGGCGATCGGCCGCGCCGAGCTCGTGCGCCTCGCCGCGATGCTCGTCCTCGTCGTCGCCGCGCCGACCGTTGGCGACATCGGGAGCTGCGGCGAAGCCCCCGCGGATCTCGACGCCGCCGCGTTCTTCCGCGAGAAGGCCTCGGTCGACTGCGCGCGTTGCAAGGAGTGCGTTTTCTCCACGGCGGCGTGCGCGCGCGCCTGTGATCCGACGCAGCCGACGCAATCGTTCCCCGAGGGCTGTTACCCCATCGTGCACGACGGCGAGGTTTGTCTCCGCGCACTCGAAGCGGCCTCGTGCGACACGTACGCGAGCTTCGTCGCGGATCAAGGCTCGACGATCTCGACCGAGTGCAACTTCTGTCCGCCGGAGGCGAAGCCGTGACGAGATCACGGCGCCTCGAAGCCCGATGGCTCGTCCTCGCGTCAGCGCTCGTCGCCCTCGCCTCGGGATGCGCTGTGCTGCGCCCCGTCACGACGTCCGCGGCCGAGTACAGCGCGTTCCGCAAGACGCGCATCTCGCCGACGCTCGAAGGCCGCATCGTCGCGGCGGCGCGGTACCTCGCGCAGTACCCCGACGGCACGTTCGCAACGGAGGTGCGCGCGTTCTACACGATGGCCGAGCCGCTCTACTTCGAGGAGCACCGAGGCACCGCCGCAGGCCTTCACGTCTACCTCGCGGCGCTCCCGCGCGGCCCGCACGCCGCCGAGGCAAGGCAACGGCTCGATCGGCTCGCCGAGAAGGGACCGAGCGCGGAAGACGGCTTCGATCGAACCGTCATGGGCACGAACGATCGCCTCGCGAGGCTCGCCGGCAAGCGCGGCGCCGCGCGCGAGCAGATCCTGACGTCGCTCCGCGCGTGGCTCGACCCGGACGCCTTCGCGCGCCCGATCGCAGAGGCGAAAGCGGAGCTCCTCGTCCCGTGGAGCCTCTCGCTCCCGTGGCCCCGGTGCGCGTGGAACGACGAGGCGCGCGGCGGAGAGATGCGCTGCGCAAAGCTTTTCGAGCTGCCGTACGAGGTCACGAAGGGGGAGGGCACGGAGGAGCGTCAAGCCACCGTCGAAGTCGTGGTCGTCGAGGACGCGCGTGGCAAGCCGCGGAGCGTCACGATCGGCGGGCCGGATCTCTTCGTGCGCCTCGAAGAGACGGTCAGCGGTCGGGCGATCGATCTCGGAGATCCGAGCGGACGAGCCGCGGGCGTGTCCCGCGCGACGGAACTCGTGCGGCGAGAATTTTCCGCGCGAATCTCGGACGATCCCGCATGCCGGAAGCGCACCCGCGCCCCCAGGGTCCTCGAGCTCGCCTGCGGCGGCATCCGTGTCGTCGTGGAGGCGGCCCTCGACAGCACCGAGGACGATCGCATCGTGATCGCCCCGATGCCCTCCGACTGAACCCGAGGCGCGATTCCGGAGAGCACGCGTCTCCCCGGAAACGAGCCTCGTATGATACTTCTTACGGAAGTGGAGATCGGCCGCGTCCTCGCCGAGCGTTACGCGCTGGTTCGCCCCCTCGCGGAGGGAGCGATGGCCACGGTGTGGGTCGCGGAGGATCGCGTCTCCAGCGGCGAGGTCGCGATCAAGGCGATCTCACTCGACGCGGCCGGATGGCGCACCGAGGTGCGCGATCGCTTCATGAAAGAGGCGCGCCTGCTCGCGCTCGCCCAGCACGAGCACCTCGTCGGCGTGCATGACGTGGGCGAGACCGAGGACGGCTTCCTCTACCTCGTCCTCGATCTGCTCGACGGCGAGACGCTCGCCGATCGCATCGCCCGCGATCCGCCCCTCGACTGGAAGGAAGCCGGCGCGATCTCACTCGCGATCACGCGCGGCGTCGCGGCCCTGCACCGCGCGGGGATCGTCCATCGTGATCTCAAGCCCGCCAACATCGTCCTGCATCGTACGAACGGCAGCACGGTGCCGAAGATCATCGATCTCGGCATCAGCAAGGTGCGCGCGGCGGCGGCGGATCCCGAGCTCTGCGCGACGCTGACGGCAACGGGGCAGGTGCTCGGCACGCCGCAGTACATGAGCTACGAGCAGGCGCTCGGAGATCCGGACGTGGACGCGCGCAGCGACGTGTGGGCACTCGGTGTGATCCTCTACGAGATGCTCGCGCGCAGGCGTCCGTTCGAAGCACCGAACGCGAACGCGGTGCTCACCGCGATCCGCCGCAAGGACGCGCCCGCGCTCGCCGAGGTCGCGCGCGACGTGCCCGGCGCGCTCGCGAAGCTCGTCGATCGTTGTCTGCTCACCGATCGCACCGAGCGCTTCAAGGACGCCGGCGAGATGGCCGAAGCCCTGCAAACCGCGCTCTGCTCGGCCGCAGCAGATCCGACGCCCGCCGAGCCGCCGCCCCCCGAGACGAAAAAACCCGCGAGCACGGCGGTCGCAAAACCTTCTCCCGCGCCGATCCCCACGCCCATCCTCGCGGAGACGAAAGCGCCGAAGCCGCAGCGATCCCGCGCCCTCGCCAGCGTCGTCCTGATGGCCGGCGCGGCCCTCCTTGGCGGGACGATCGCCACGTTCTTGACGCGGGATCCCGCCCCGGCCCCCCAGGTCGCCCCCACGAAGGCAACGAGCGGCGCCGCCGCGCCGACCCCAGAGGAGCACGATCCTCGAACGAAGCCCGCGTCGAGCCCCACGCAAGCCCCCGTAACCACGTCTCCCGCAGCCGAGGTGCGCCCGGTAGTGCAAGCAACGAGCGCAGCAGCCTCTTCGGCCTCGGTTCCGCCCACACGGCCGGCGGTGACGACGACGCGGGGCGGCACCAAGCCCCTGACGCAAGTGAACGAAGCCGGTTTCTAGAGTACGCGTCGCCCGTTCATGATACCCCTCCGAGCTGACCGTGAGCGACACTGCTTCCCCTAAGCTTCCCGCGACCGAAATCGCGCCCCGCCAGGCCAAACCAGGCGGCGGCGTCGCGCGTCTCGTCGTCACCCAGGGACCGGGTGCCGGCAAGACGCTCCTCGTGACCCGCGCCCGCGCCACCGTGGGCCGGCACCAAACCAACGACCTCGTCATCCCCGATCCGCGCATCTCCGCGACGCACCTCGAGCTCGAACGCAGGCCCGAAGGTCGCGTGCTCGTGCGGGATCTCGGCACGACGAACGGCACATGGCTCGGCCCGCACCGCCTCAATGAGGTCGAGCTCGGCCCAGGCGCGCTGCTCAAGATCGGCGACTCGCTCGTCCGCGTCGAGGTCGACGATCGCGCCGAGCCCGAGCGCGGCAGCGAAGGCGGCCGATTCGGCGGGCTCATCGGCGTCTCGGCCGAGATGCGCGAGCTCTTCGCGACGCTCGAACGCGTGGCGCCGAGCCAGCTCACCGTGCTCGCGCAAGGCGAGACCGGCACGGGCAAGGAGGAGCTCGCACGCGCGATCCACAAGCACTCGCCGCGGAGCGAGGGCCCGTTCGTGGTGCTCGACGCAGCCACGATCCCGCCGACGCTCGCGGAGAGCGTGCTCTTCGGCCACGAGCGCGGCGCATTCACCGGCGCCGACGCGCGGCACATCGGCACGTTCGAGCGCGCGCACGGCGGCACACTCTTCATCGACGAGATCGGCGAGCTGCCGATGGACCTGCAGCCGAAGCTCCTGCGTGTGCTCGAGAGCCGCACATTTTCGCGCGTAGGCGGCCACGAGATCATCCCGGTCGACTTCCGCCTGATCGCCGCGACGCACCGCGATCTACGCGCCGAGATCGAGGCACACCGCTTCCGCGAGGACCTCTACTTCCGCCTCGCCGAGGCGCGCGTCTTCTTGCCGCCGCTCCGCGCGCGCCCAGCAGACATCCCGCTGCTCGCGCGTCACTTCCTCGAGGAGCTCTCCACGTCGGAGCGCCCGCTTTCGATCACGGAGGAGGCGCTGCGAAGCCTCACGCTGCGCAAGTGGCCGGGCAACGTGCGCGAGCTGCGCAACGTGATCGCGCGCGCGGCAGCGCTCTGCCAGGACGGGACGATCACGGAGAACGATCTCGCCGGCGAGGGTTTCGGTTTCCGCGGGAGCGAGGCCGAGCGCGAGCCGTTGGACCTCCAAGGAACGTTCGCCGAAGCCAAGGCCCGCGCGATCGATCGTTTCGAGCGCGCCTACCTCGACGCCCTCGTTCGTCGCTGCGGCGGCAACCTCTCGAAGGCTTCGCGTCAGGCCGACGTCGCGCGGAACCATCTCCGCGCGTTGCTGAAGAAGCGCGGTTTGTACGATCCCGGCGATACGTGATTGTAGGGGACAGCGTGGCGCCGGGGTTTCACCCCGGACCCGACCAGGGGCAGTTCGCCCCTGGACCCGAACCAGGGCAAGCCCTGGACGTTTGATGCATCGACCGCGGTGCGGTCGATGCACTCAGATGGTGAGGATTTCCGTGTGCTCGCCCCAGGCGGCACGTAGCACGTCGCTGATCTCGCCCACGGTCGCGCCGGCCTTCACCGCCGCAAGGATCGGCGGCAAGAGGTTTTCCCTCCCGTCCTTCGCGACGCGATCGATCACGGCAAGGGATTCCGCCTTCGCCGGCGTGTCGTGCTCGGCGCGCCACGCGCGCGTCCGCTCAGCCTGCTCGCGCTCGATACGCGGATCGATCTTCATCACCGGCACGGGCGGGCTCTCCGAGGCGAACTCGTTCAAGCCCACGATGATCCGCTTTTTCTCCTCGATCTCGAGCTGATAGCGATACGCCGCCGCCTGGATCTCGCGCTGCACGTAGCCCTGCTCGATCGCCGAGACCATCCCGCCAAGCTCGTCGACACGCCGGATGTACTCACGCGCCGCCTGTTCGAGCCGTGTCGTCAGCGCCTCGACCGCGTAGCTGCCGCCGAGCGGATCCACGAAGTCCGTCACGCCCGACTCGTAGCCGATCACCTGCTGCGTCCGGAGCGCCAGCGTCGCCGCCTCCGCCGTCGGCAGTCCGAGCGCCTCATCGAATCCGTTGGTGTGCAAACTTTGGCAACCGCCGAGCACCGCGGCGAGCGCCTGCATCGCCACGCGCACCACGTTCACCATCGGCTGCTGCGCGAGCAGCGTCATCCCCGCCGTCTGACAGTGGAACTTGAGCGCCCGCGCCCGGTCCGTCTTCGCGCCGAACCGCTCCTGCATGATCGACGACCAGAGCCTGCGCGCCGCCCGGAACTTCGCGATCTCCTCGAGCAGGTTGTTGTGCCCGTTGAAGAAGAACGAGAGCTGCCCGCCGAAGTCGTCCACGTCGAGCCCGGCCTCGACGGCGGCCTTCACGTACGCGATCCCGTCGGCCAGCGTGAACGCGATCTCCTGGGCCGCATCGCAGCCCGCCTCGCGCATGTGGTAGCCGCTGATCGAGATCGTGTTCCAGTTCGGCGCGTCCTTCGAGCAGAAGGCGAAGATGTCGCTGATGAGCCGAATCGAAGGCCGCGGCGGGTAGATGTACGTCCCGCGCGCGATGTACTCCTTCAAGATGTCGTTCTGGATCGTGCCGCGAAGTTTGTCCCTCGGAACCCCGGCCTCATCCGCGACCGCGATGTAGAGCGAGAGCAGGATCGCCGCCGTCGCGTTGATCGTCATCGACGTGGAGATCGTGTCGAGCGGCAGACCCGCGAGCAGCCGTCGCATGTCGCCGAGCGAGTCGATCGCCACGCCCACGCGCCCCACCTCGCCGGCCGCGAGCGCGTGATCCGAGTCGCGCCCCATCTGCGTCGGCAGATCGAACGCGACCGAAAGACCGGTTTGTCCCTGCGAGAGCAGGTAGTGGTAGCGCGCGTTCGACTCCTCCGCGGTGCCGAAGCCGGCGTACTGCCGCATCGTCCAGAGGCGCCCGCGGTACATGTTCGGCTGCACGCCGCGCGTGAACGGCGGCATCCCCGGGAAGCCGAGATCACGCGCGGGCTCGAAGCCGAGGCGCTCGAGCGTCTCCTCGTCGTAGAGATCGTCCGCGCCTTCGCCGACCGATCCGGGCGGCCCCGAGAGCAGCGGCGCGCGTGGCCTCGCCGCCTTGCGCGCCTTCGCGAGCCGCTTCTCGAACTCTTCCTTCGCCTGGCCTTCCGCTCGGTCGTCGCTCTTCATCGTTCGTCGTCCTCGACGTTCAACCTCGCGCCGACAAGAGCCGCGCGAGCGCCTCGCCCACAGCGCGAGCGAGCTCGTCCATCCTGCGCGTGCCGGTGAGCGTGTCGCCGAGATCGTCGACCATGAGCACCGCCGCCGGCCGCCCCGCGACGCGCACCGCCACGACGGCCACGTCCGTGCTCGCGCGCTCCATCACCGCGAGCAGCCCCGCGTGCGCCTCCGTCTCGGGCACGGGCCCGAGGTAGATCGACGTCGCCGTCGCCGTCGCGAACACGCTCGGCACGTCGTGCGGGATCGAGAGCGCTCGCAGCGCCTCTTCGTCCCCGAAGTCTTCGTTGCACGTCCAACCGTGGAACCCATCGCGCTTGACCGCGAAGAGCGCCACGCGTCGCGCGAAGAGCGCCGCGCCTCCGAGCGCGAGCGAGACGATCTCGTCGCGTGTCGCGGCGCGCGCGAGCGCTCCGAGGATCGCGCTCGGATCCGGGAAGGGCAGGGGAGGCGGACCGACGAACGTCTGGCGTTGCGGCTCCTCTTCGGAATCCGGAGCGGGCGTCGGCGCAGGCGCGATCACCTGGCCTTTCACGGGCACCGGAAGCGACATCGCGGGCGGCGGCACCGACACACCACCACGACGCGCCGACGGCGCAGGCGCGAACGAGTTCGGCCCTGCAGGCGGCTCCGCGATCGGGGCCCCGAGCGCCGGCGCGAGCGCATGCGAGACGGGCGCGTCATGCGTCGTCCACATCGCCGCCGCTCGCTCGGCCTTCTCCGCGCTCGCCGCGTCGCCCACGACGCGCGGCGCCGTGCCTCCGTCGCTCGACGGCGAACGCGAGAACACCGATGGATCGAGGGTCGGACGTGTCGCGCCGCGCCACGCTGTGAGCTCGGGCGGCGCCACGGCGAGCGGCGAGGGAACCGAGGCCGGGCCCGGCGGCGGCGTCGAAGGAAACGACACGCGCGGCGGATCGTCCCCGCTCGCCGGAGCCGCTGCCGCGGCCTTCGTCGCGGGCAACGCGGAACGAACGGGCCGCTCGATCGGCGCCGCTCCACGCAACGTCCCCGGCGCGCCGCGTCGCGTGGCCGGCGTGGCTGCGTTCGTCGGATCTGCGTCACCGCCCTCCGGCACGCGTTTCACGAGCGGGATCGGCGTGCTGATCGTGGGCGGCGGCGGGATCGACGACTGCGGCGCGCCGAAAGGCGAGGGCGGCGTGATGCGGCGACCTCGTGGCTTCTTCGGAGCCTCGGGTTGCGCGGCCGTGAGCTCGATCCGCCGGATCGCCTCTTCCACGGCGCCGATCGGCGCGCGCAGCACGCGCACCGGCGCGCCGAGGTGGAACGACATCTCCGACTCGATGTGCGTGTCGAGCGGATCGGCCGCGGCCACGTCCACCGTCCCCGTGAACGGATCGAGCCGCGTCGGAAGCGCGCAGAGCCTCCGGCACATCGCGCGCGGCAACTTCGCTACGAGGTCCGGCGCGCCTTGCACGTGGCGCAGCCCGGGACCCGCGTACCGCGCGATCTCCTCGTCGAGCTCGGCCTCCGTGATCGCCCCGCGATCTACGAGCGCGCGCGTGAAGGGAATTCCCCGCACGACCGACAGGAGCAGCGCCGCCTGCACCTTCTCCCGCGTCACCAGGTTCGCCGCGATCAGGCGTCGCCCCAACTCCACCGACACGGCGCGAACGATATCACTCTTTATGTTGGCGAGGGGCGCCTTGGGCCCTCAGCGCGACGCGGGAAACTGGAAGACGACCTCGGTCTGTCGCACGAGCCCGAGGTTGTCCCGCGCGATGCGCTCGACCGCCGTCGGATCGTCCCGCAGCCGCTCGACCCGACCGCGCAGTGCGTCGATCTCGCGGTGCATCTCCGCACTCTCCTCTTCCACCTGCTCGAGCTCCCGTTCGAGCCCCCGCAGCCGCGGCAGACCCTCCGGGGAAAGGATCATCACCGGCACCCCGATGACCGCCACGATCAGGATTCCGACCGGCAGCACCCGCTCGATCGCCAAGGTGAGTCGACGCACGTCTATCTCCCTGCCACGGCCGCGGGCGCCCGGTCAACTTTCCGGGCTCGCGTCCTTCGTAAAGATCCGTGCTTTTGCGTCAGTTGTTCTTCGCGAACGACCGGACCTTTGGCTAGCATACGCCCGCCCGCGGACGCCCTGGTCGGTTCGGCTGGACCGAACCATGACCAGACGAGGACGCCCGCGCGAAGGATCCGAGGAGATTGCATGTCGATCGATATCGTCCGAGGTGAGCTCGAGCGCCTCTTCTCGCTCGATGAAATGACCGCGCTGTCGAGCGAGCTGCTCGGGCTCGATCCGGCCCAGGTTGGAGGCGCCGTCTCGAAGGCATCCTTCGCACGCGCGCTCACGGATCGCTGCTTCGAGAACGACGCCGAAGGCGCGCTGCTCGACGCGATCTTCGCCGTGAGGCCCGAGGCCGACGCGAAACTGCGCGAGCTCGCGAAGAAGGGCACGAGCGCAGACACCGAGATCAAGGCCGGCGAGGCGTTCGGCGCGTTCACGATCACGCGCAAGATCGGCGAGGGCCCGCGCGCCGTCGTCTACGCCGCGACCCGAAAGGTCGAGGGCGAGGACAAGCCCGAGGAGCGGAGCCTCAAGGTCTTTCGCAAGGACGCCGCTTCCGGGCCGCGCGCTCTCCAGCGATTCCTCACGGCCGTTCGTCTCGCCGCGAAGGTGCAGCATGAAGGCCTGCCTGCGTCGCTCGAAGCTGGCGTCGTCTCGGGCCACGCGTACGTCGCGTACGCGCCCATCGACGGCCAGCCGCTCGCCGCGCGCGTGACGCGCACGGGCGCGCTGCACATGAACGAGGCGCGCGAGATCGTCCGCGCCGTCCTCTCGGCCCTGACCGCGCTGCACGAGGCGCGCGTCGTGCACGGCAACATCAAGCTCGAGAACGTGCTCGTCGGCCGCGGCGAAGGCGGCAAGGTCCGCGCGTACCTCGTAGACGCGGGATGCGATCGCCTCGGCGCCGGCGTGGGTGGTCCCTTCGGCGTCCCCACGCTCGCCCGCGCGCTCTCGCCCGAGCAGATCCGCGCCGGCGCGATCGACGCGCAGAGCGACATCTACGGCTTCGGCGCGATGCTCTTCGAGCTCCTCGCGGGCAAGCCTCCGTTCAACGCCGAGACCGGCGCCGACATCGCCGCCGCGCACCTCGTCCGCGAGGCGCCTGCTGCTTCCTCGATCGCGCCGAAGGGCTGGGTCAACAAGGAGCTCGACGAGATCATCGCGCGCCTGCTCGACAAGAACCCGAGTGCGCGCCCCAAGGGTGTGAGCGGCGCGCTCGATCTCGTCGATCCCACGGCCAAGAGCGCGGAGGAAGCGCCCAAGGGCAAGACCTTCACCGACGACGAGATCAACGACCTCGCTGATCTGCTCCTGGCCGATCCCATGGATCACGACTCGGCCCTCGCGCTGGAGAGCGCCGCGCGTGACGGCGCGGATCCGCACAAGGTCGCCGAGGCCTTCGTCATCGCGGCCTCCGAGGTCGACGAGGGCGAGAGCGCGGGCGAGAAGATCAAGGCTGCGGAGACGAAGAAGCAGCTCCTCTTCCGCGCCGCCCGCACCTACGAGAACGTCGCGAAGGATCTGGAGAAGGCCGAGGGCGTGCTCCAGCAGATCGTCGAGCTCGACGAGGACGACGACGTCGCGTTCAGCGCGCTCGAGGACGTGCGCAGGCAGCTCAAGAAGCACGAGGAGGTCGTCGAGATGCTCCTCGAGCGCAGCGAGAAGGCGCAGGATCCGCCGGCGCGGGCGCGCGCGCTGAACGAGATCGGCCGCCTCTACGTGCGCGAGCTCGAAGACGTCGAGCAAGGCGTCTTCGCCTTCGCGCAGGCGCTCTCCATCCTCCCGCAGAACCAGGACTACGCGAAGGATCTCGAGCGCTCGGCCGGCAGCGACATGAAGGTCTGGGCCGAGGCGCTCCAGATCTTGAGCACCGCGACGACCAGCGCGGAGATGTCGACCGAGGCCAAGATCGCGCTCTTCAACCTGCTCGGGCGCTGGTACTCCGAGAAGATCGCGCGGCCCGACATGGGCCTTCCTTGCTTCCAGGCCGTGCTCTCGGCCGAGCCTGGGCACGACGGCGCGCTCGACGGCATGGCGCAGCTCTACCGCCGCGCGCAGCAGTGGCAGGAGCTCTGCCAGATCCTTCAGACCCGCGCCGATCGCGCCGCGACGCCGGAGCGCTCCCGCGAGATCCGCGCCGAGGCCGCCGACGTCCTCGAGACGCGGCTCAACGACGCCTCGCGCGCTCGTGATCTCTTCGAGCACATCTTCCAGGAGGATCCGAGCAACGACAAAGCCGCCGAGGCGCTCGGCCGCATCTACCACCGCCTGGAGGACTGGGCCGGTTACGCGAAGATCCTCGAGCGCCGCGCCGACGCGCTCCGCGGCGAGGCCCGCGTCGAGGCCATCTGCAAGGTCGCCGAGCTCTACGAGGATCAGCTGAACGACCTCGGCGAGGCCACGCGCCGCTACGAGGCCGCGCTCGACGTCGACCCGCACGGCCTCACCGCGCTGCGGGGCCTCGATCGCATCTACAACCGCACGGGCCGCTACAAGGAGCTCGTCGGCAACCTGGAGAAGCAGATCGCGATCAGCGCGACGCCGCGCCAGAAGATCAACCTCTACGAGCGGCTCGCCGGCATCCACGACGAGCAGTTCCTCGATCACGGCAAGGCCGCCGAGGCGTACGAGGCGATCCTCCAGATCGATCCGGCGCACGAGGGAACGCTCACCGCGCTCATGCGGCATTACCGCGCGCTCGAGCGCTGGGAGGACGTCGTCTCGCTCTACGAGCGCCTCCTCCGCATCGTCATCGACGACAAGCGCCGCATCGAGCTGCTTCTCGCGATGGGCCGCGTGCTCGTCGAGCAGGTCGGCTCGCCCGAGCGCGCCTCGAAGACGTACGAGAAGGTCATCGAGATCGATCCGCAGCACGGCGGCGCGCTCGAATCCCTCGCGAACGTCCGCGCCGCGAGCGGCGACGCGCTCGCCGCGCTCTCCGCGATCGAGTCGCTCGCCGTCAAGGCGACGACGCCCGAGACGCGCGCCGATCTCTGGATCCGCGCCGCCAAGCTGCTCGACGACAAGGGCGATCGCGACGGCGCGATCGAGCGATACAAGAAGGCCCTCGACGCGCAGCCCGGCAACGTCGCGGCCTCCACCGCGCTCCGCGCCTCCTACCTCGCGCGCGGCGACGCGACCAGCGCCGTCGAGCTCCTCGGCCGCGAGATCGAAGCGGCGGAGGGCAACCTCGCGAAGGCGCGCCACTACGGCGAGATGGCCTTCCTCCTGCACGAGAAGCTCAAGGATACCGATCGCGCCCAGGCGGCTGCGACGAAGGCGATCGACCTCGATCCGACGAACATGAAGGCGCTCTACGTCTCGGGCGAGATCGCCTTCAACGCCTCTCGCTTCGTCGAGGCGGCCAAGCACTTCGAGTCGCTGGCGAACCGCTCCGACGCGATGCCGAAGGACCTCGCGCTCGACGTGGTCAGCCACTACATCGACGCGCTCAGCAAGATCGGCTCGACCGAAAAGGCCGTCTCCGTCCTCCCGACGTTGCTCGCGCTCGCGCCCGACGTCCCGCAGGCGATCCGCCGCGCGGCGAAGGTCCGCTACGACGCCAAGCAGTACAAGGAGAGCGCCGCGCTCTACGTCGATCTCTCGAACCGCTTCGCCGACAAGCTCGATCCGGTCGATCGCGCCGAGGCGATGCTCTACCTCGGCCAGGCGCGACTCTCGCTCGGCGAGGTCGAGGAGGCGGTCTTGCCGCTGCTCGACGCAGCCGACCTCATGCCCGAGGCGCCCGAGCCGATCGCGGCGCTCGTGCGGCTCTACGAGGCGAAGAAGGACTGGGAGGAGGTCATCCGCCTCAAGATGCGCCGCATCGACGTCGTCAGCGGCGACGAGCGCGTCGCGTTGCTCCTCGACGTCGGCGACATCATGGCCGCGCAGCTCGGCGATCGCACCCGCGCCGCGAAGAGCTACGTCGCCGCGCTCGACGAGCGCCCGGACGATCGGAAGATCCTGACCAAGCTGATGCAGCTCTACAGCGAGGAGAAGGACTGGTCGAAGCTCATCGAGGTCGTGCTCAAGCTCGCGAGCAAGATCGACGACAAGCGGCAAAAGGCGAAGTACATGCACACTGCCGCGATCGTGAGCTGGCGTCAGCTCGGCGACTCGGACAAGGCGATCGAGTACTACGACCAGGTCCTCGAGCTCGATCCCTCGCTCGACAAGGCGCTCGCCGAGGCGATCGAGGTCCGCGAGCAGAAGGGCGACTGGGAGGGCGTCGAGCGCCTCGTGCGTGTCGATCTCGAGCGAGCGACCGAGCGCAACGACACGTCGAAGGTGCTCGCCACGATGGAGAAGCTCGGCGCGCTCTACAAGGACAAGCTCGGCGCGATCGCGGACGCGATCGACGCGTACGAAGCCGCGCAGACGCTCGATCCCGAGAACCACGAGCGCGAGGAGCTGCTCGCCAAGCTCTACGCGAGCGACCCTGCGCAGTACCTCGACAAGGCCGTGGCGGCGCAGGCGATCCTGCTCCGTCGCAACCCCTACCGCCCCGAGCCGTACAAGCTCCTGCGCAAGCTCTACACCGAGTCGAAGCGCGCTGACTCCGCGTACTGCCTCTGCCAGGCCCTCACGCTGATGAGCTTCGCCGAGCCTGACGAGGAGCGCTTCTTCAAGCGCATGCGCTCGGACACGGCGGCCGCGGCGCAGGTCCCGCTCGGTGAGGACGACTGGTTCACGAACCTCACGCACCCGGACGCCGACCCGCTCCTGACGAACGTCTTCGCCGTCATCCAGCCGGCCGTGATCATGAAGAACGGCCAGCCCTTGGAGGCGCTCGGCTACCAGATGGCCTACGCCATCGACCTCATGCGGCACCCGTACCCGCTCTCGCAGACGATCGTCTTCGCGGCCGGCGTGCTGGGCCTCGAGTTGCCCATCTGCTTCCAGAATCCCATGGATCCTGGGGGGCTCTCGTTCCTCCACGCCCACAACCCCGCGATCGTGCTCGGCGCTGCCGCGCTCGCCACGGAGGTCCCCCCGCAGATGGGCGCGTTCATCGCGAGCCGCCACCTCACGTACTACCGGCCGGGCATGTACCTCCGCTACCTCGTCCCCACGGGCACGGGGCTCCGGGCGTGGCTCTTCGCCGCGATCAAGCTCATTTCCCCGAACTTCCCGATCTCCAAGGACATCGAGGGTCCGGTGAAGGAGAACCTCGCGGTCATCGAGGCGGTGATCACGGGCGCGCGGCGCGACGAGCTCGCGAGCGCCGTCACGAAGCTCCTCCAGGCCGGCGCGATCGACCTCAAGAAGTGGGTCGCGGGCGTCGACCTCACGGCCGACCGCGCGGGCTTCGTCGTGGCGAACGACCTCGAGATTGCACAGGAAATCATCAAGGCCGCCGACGACTCCGCGAGCGCCGTGCCGCAGAAGGAGCGCCTGAAGGAGCTCGTTCTGTTCTCGGTCGGCGAGGATTATTTCGCGATCCGTCGTAAGCTAGGCATCAACATCGACGCCTGAACGACATCGTCTGGACCGCGCGAAGGGGCCGATCTCGGAGATCCGAGCGGCCCTTTTGCGCGCTTCTGGGCCGAGGGGGTACGAATTGGGGCGACGCGGCCGCGCCGTTCGTGCAAGAACAGCGGTTGACGGGCAAAATCCTTGGTTGCTACCCTCACGCCCCGTCGCACGGGCCTCGAGGGGCCCGACAGACTCATCGTGCCGTGTCGCCGCGGGGGGTTCTCCGAGCGACCGCTGGAATCACGCTCCATGGCGGCTAAAAAGACCCGTAAATTGGCCAAAAACACCAAGAAGAAGGCAGCTACCCGAGCCAAGGCGAGTCGGCGCGCAGCCCCGCCGCGAAAAACCGCGGCGGCGAAGCTCAAGAAAAAGCCGCGTGCGCAGGCCACGAAGCGAGCGAAGCCAGCCGCCAAGAAGGCCGTCCGCAAGGCCGCCGCCGCGCGCGCGACGAAGCGCGTGGCCGTGGTGAAAAAGCGCGCGGCCGCGAAGAAGGCAAAGGCGGCGAAGCCGAAGAAAAAGGTAGCGGTCGTCCGGGCCAAACGCGCGCCGGTCCGCAAGGCGCAAAGCCCGACGAAAAAGAGGGTCAAGCGCGCCATCGCGAAGAAGAAGTCGAAGAAGGTCGCGCGCAAACCCGCCCGCGCGGCCGAGCGCCAGAAGGCGCGCGCGATCTCGCGCAAGAAGAAGGCCGCGCTCCCGAAGGTCAAACGCACCGCGCGCCCGGTCGCGAAGGCCCGCCCGGCCAAGCGCGTCGCCAAGCCGGCCCGCCCGAAGCGCCCGGCTCGCCCGGCCGCGAAGGTCCGCCCCGCCGAGAAGGCCCGCAAGAAGTCCGCCGAGGCCCGGGAGGCGAGGGAAGCGCGGGAGGCGAAGGAGGCCAAGGAGGCCCGCAAGTCCGAGGCCGCCGCCAAGGCCCGCGCCGCGCGTGAGGCGGAGGAGGCCGAGCGGCTCGCCGCCAAGGAAGCGCTCCGGAAGGCGAAGGCGGCGAAGAAGGACAAGGAAGCCCGCAAGGAGAAGGAGGCCGAAAAGGCCCCGGCTCCGAAGGAAAAGGCCAAGGCCCTCCCGCTCAAGGAGAAGGGCAAGGTCGCCAAGGAGAGGCCGGTCGAGGAGCGAGAGCCGGTCGCCAAGGAAAAGGGCGGCAAGGACAAGAAGGACAAGAAGAAGGGCAAGGAGGGCAAGCTCCTCAAGGCCGACAAGCCGCGCGAGGGCCGCCTCATCGCGGTGCGCGAGCCTGCGCCGCGCGTCGTGGCGCTCCCGCTGCCGCTCCTTCCCCCGCAGCGCCGCGCGACCATCGAGGAGCGCTCCGAGGTCATCGAAAAGCGCTTGACCTCGCAGAGCGAGGAGTTCCAGAAGAACTACACGGACCGCTTCGACATGTCGTGGATCTTCCACGACAGCGCGCTCGAAGGCGTCGTGTACACGTTCGAGGAGCTACGCACGGCGCTCTCCGGTTATGCGCCGCCGGTCTCGGACACGAACCTTCAGCCGACGTACGACGACATCCGCCGCCACAAGGAGGCGATCGAGTTCGTCCGCGACTACGGCAAGAAGAAGCTGCCCATTACGATCGACGTGATCAAGAAGATCTACCTCATCCTCCATCCGGAAGAGGGAGACATCAAGACCGTCAAGTATCGGAAGGACATCCCGCAGCACCGGCTGTATTTCCACGAGTATGCGCCGCCGGACAAGATCGCCTACAAGGTGCGGCAGATCGTGGATTGGCTGAACGATCCCGAGACGCGCAAGACCCGCAATGGCCTGCGCATCGCGGCCCGCGCCCACTACGACCTCCTGCGCGTCTATCCCTTCCAGTCGGACAGCGGCAAGGTCGCGCGGCTGTTCATGAACCTCTTGCTCATCCGCTCGGGCCTGCCGCCGTCGATCATCCACTCGACCGAGCGCCAGCGTTACTACGAGGCGCTCAAGGGCTCGGCCACGACCGTGCTCCAGATGGTGCAGGAGGCCGTCGAGAACGCGCTCTCCAGCGTGGAGAAGCTCCTCGACGAGTACGAGACGCGAAAGCGCGCGTTCGTGAGCTGATCCCCAGACAAACACGACCCCTTTGCACGAGGGGTTCCAGAAGGTAAAACCATCGCCCCGAGATGACGCTCGCAGCCGAGCGAGATCGCGGGGCGATGGCCATTTCTACCGGGACCCGAGGCATGACCGCGACGAACCAGCCGCGCGCGCTCGCGCAGGAGACCTTCAGGCGCCTGCGCGTGATCCACCCGGACGCGCATTGCGAGCTCGACCATGTGAACCCATTCCAGCTCCTCGTCGCCACGGTGCTGAGCGCCCAGACGACGGACGTGCTGGTCAATCAGATCACGCCGAAGCTGTTCGCTCGCTGGCCCGACGCGCCCTCACTCGCGAACGCGCCGGTCGCCGAGGTCGCGGCGCTCCTGCGCGAGCGGCTCGGGATGTTCAACCAGAAGGGGAAGAACATCGTCGGGCTCGCGAAAAAGCTCGTGGAGAAGCACGGCGGCGAGGTGCCGCGCACGCTCGCCGAGCTCGTGGAGCTGCCCGGTGTCGGGCGAAAAACGGCGAACGTGGTGCTCGGCGTTGCGTTTGGCCGGCCCGAGGGCGTCGTGGTGGACACGCACGTGCAGCGGCTATCGCAGCGGCTCGGCTGGACCACGGAGCAGAAGCCCGAGACCATCGAGAAGGCGCTCTGCGCGCTGTTTCCGCCCGAAGACTGGAACATGCTGTCGCTCGTCCTGATCTTCCACGGGCGGCGGGTCTGCTTCGCGAAGAAGCCCGCGTGCGCCGCGTGCGGGGTGAACGACGCGTGCCCGAGCGCGTTCGCGGCAGAGAACGTGGGGCGCAAGCCGCCGAAGAAGCGGCCGGCCGTGGTCATCGAGGCGGCGCCGAGGAAGGCCGCGAAGAAGGCGGCCACGAAGAAGGTCGCGGCGACGAAGACCGCAGCGAAGAAGGTCGTCGTGAAGAAGGGCGTGGCGACGCGGATCGCGCCGAAGAAAGCGGCTGCAAAAGGGAAGGGGAGCGGGCGGGCTTAACGGCCGCGGAACGCGGTCACGAGCTGCTCGGCGGCCGTGTACGGATCGGTCTGCCGATGCGCCACGGCTTGCGCGGCGTCGTCGAGCGCGCTGCCGAGCTCGCCCATCGCCGCGTCGAGCAGCGCCTCGCGGAGCTGCGTGCGCATCGCCTCGCGGAGCCGCTCGAACCGCCGTGCCGCGCCGGACTCCGTGCCCGTGAGCCATGCGTAGTGCGCTTCGAGCTGCGTCACCAGCGCGGCCACGCCCTCGTCCCGTGTCGACACGGTCCGCGCCACGGGCGGCACCCACTTGTTCGCGTCGTGCCGCACCACCTGCTTCTGGATGTCGAGTGTCCCCGCCGCGTGCCCGCGGCTGTGCACGCCCGCTTTCACGACCTCACCACCGAGCGCGATCATGAGCTCGAGGTCCCGCACCGCGGCGTCCGCGCCCTCGCGATCCGCCTTGTTCACGGCGAACACGTCTGCGCATTCGAGCAGGCCTGCCTTGATCGCCTGCACGTCGTCGCCGAGCCCCGGCGCCATCACGACGAGCGTCGTGTCTGCGGTGCGCGTGATCTCGAGCTCGTCCTGACCGACCCCGACCGTCTCCACGAGGATCACGTCGGCGCCCCACG
This sequence comes from Polyangium jinanense, assembly GCF_028435365.1. The sequence goes on from NZ_JAGTJJ010000054.1 coordinate 52,357, forward strand.
CGTCGAGCACGCGGATCACGTCCGCGGCCGACCTGGACAAACCGCCGAGCGCGCCGCGCGTCGCGAGCGATCGGATGAACACGTCGGGATCGCTGAAATGCGCCTGCATCCGGATGCGATCGCCGAGGATCGCGCCGCCGGAGAACGGGCTCGTCGGATCGATCGCGACCACGGCGACGCGCTTGCCTTGCTTGCGGAAGACCGCGATCAGCCGATCCGTCAGCGTGCTCTTGCCCGCGCCGGGGTTCCCGGTGACGCCGATCGTCCAGGCGCGGCCCGTGTGCGGGAACAGATCCTTCAGGACCGTAAGATAGTCCCCGGTGCGATCGTCGGCCCAACGGCAGGCCCGGGCCGTGCCACGCATGTCCCGGGCGAGCACCTTCTCCGCGAGCGGATGCACGGCGCGTTTGCTCCTAGATCCGCTTGAGATCGGGCTTCTTCGCGAGGAGCCGATCCAGCCACATGTTCGTGAGCTTCTCCTGCGCGCTGTTCGCGCGGAGGCGCGCCGACAGGTTCTTGAAGTCCACGCGATCGATGGGTTGGTCCTGGTTGTAGCAGGTGAAGACGAACTGCTCTTTGCCCGTCTCCGGATCCACCCAGCGCTGCAAGCACTGCGCGCAGACCTCTTTCATCATGCACTGCATCGGCGAGTTGATGCTCACGATGCCCACGTGCTTCGGGTTCAGGTGCGGCGCGAGCACGCCGTGCCGCGCCTCGCGCACCGCGTTCATCATGCGATCGGAACCGATCGCGATGATGCGGCTCACCTGCGAGAGCTTGAACATCTCGCCGCCGAGCGCGCCCTCCGCGTAGGCCTTCATCGCCTGCACGATGTTGCCGCGGAAGTGCCGATCCGCGGGCCTGCGCGGCGCGATCTCCACGCCGGCGTCCGTGCACCACACGACCTGGTCCGTTGCGGCCTCGATCTCCTCCTGCTTGAAGAGATCCTCGCCGTTTTTGTAGCCCGCGAAGTACACGACGTTCGCGCCGCTCGCCTTGAGCGCTTTCGCGATCGAAAAGAGCACCGCGTTGCCGAGGCCGCCGCCCGCGAGCAGCACCGTCTCGCCCGTGGGGATCTCGGTCGGCGTGCCGGTCGGGCCCATGACCACGACCTCCTCGCCCACGCGGAGGGAGGAGAGCAGGCGCGTCGACGTGCCCATCTCCAGCGCGATCAGCGAGAGCAGGCCCTTCTCCTTGTCGACCCACGCGCCCGTGAGCGCGATGCCCTCCATGGCGAGGCGCGTGTCTTCGACGACCTTCGAGAAGACCTCGTAGTTCTGCAGCCGGTAGAACTGGCCAGGCTCGAACTTCCGCGCCGCGGCAGGCGCGCGCACGACGACGTCGATGATCGTCGGCGTCAGGCGCTCGACCTTCACCACGACGGCCTTGAAGTCGTCGTCGAGCTTCGTGTAGAGCGCGCGCCGCCGCTCATCACGCGCGGCCTGCGGCTCCTCGCCGAGGCGCTCAATGTCCTTCGCGAAGAGCGAGACCACGTGCGGGTACGCGTCCTTCGCGCTCGCCATCGCCTTGACCACACTGCCGGCGTAGTGCGGGTGGTTGTCGCCGTAGAAGCTCACCGCGTGCGCGCCGTCATTGAAGCTCGTGAAGAAGCCCTCGCGCGCATCCGCGACGGCCTCGACGTGGAGCTTGCCCGCCTCGTCGACGAACGCCTTGTGCGGCTGGAAGTACTGCTTCCTCTTGTCGAACGCGAACGTGCCGGGTTTTTCCTTCTCGTACATCACGTTCGGGCTCGTGCCCGCCGCGACGCACACGCTGCGCGCCGGTAGCTCCACCATCTCGCCGCTCGAGGTCCACTTGCCGGCCTCGTCGACCTTCTGGCGCTCGAAGATCATGGCGCGCACGTGCCCGCGCTCGTCAAGGACCGCCTCGACCGGCGCCATGTTCTCGATGTAGCGCACGCCCTCCTCGAGCGATTTCGCGACCTCTTCGTGGTTCAGGCGGTAGGCCGGCGAGTCGATCACGCGCTTGCGGTAGACGAGCGAGACGCCGCCCCACGCGTCGAGCAACTTCTGCAGGTTCGGCGCGCGGCCCTCGCGTTGCGCCTTCTCGCGCTCCTCGCGGATCTGCGCCGCGTGCGCGCGTTGCTCCAGGACGAACTCGCGCTCCTCTTCGTCGAAGGAGGCCATCGTGGCGGCCTCGCCACGCTCGGCGATGAGCTTCGCCACGCGCGCGTCCGTTTTCTCCGCCTGGATCATGTAGTAGGCGATGAGCTCGGTCGCGGTGTCGATCGCCGTGAGGCCACCGCCGATCACGATCGCGGGCAGGCGCACCTGCAGGTTCGCGAGCGACGAGCGCTTGTAAGCGCCCGTGAGCTGCAGGGCCATGAGGAAGTCGCTCGCCTTGCGGATGCCACGCGCGACGTTGTTCTTGAGCGGGATGATCGTCGGCCGGCCCGCGCCCGCCGCGATCGCGACATGGTCGAAGCCGAGCTTCCACGCGTCGTCGAGATCGAGCGTCCCGCCGAACCGCACGCCGCCGTAGGCGCGGAAGTTCTGGTGACGCGCGAGCGTGATGTAGAGGACCGTCAGGAAGTTCTTGTCCCAACGAACCGTGATGCCGTACTCGCTCACGCCGCCGAACCCGAGCAGGATGCGCTCGTCGAGCTCGGTGTAGAGTTTTTTGTAGTCCTTCACGGGCCGCGGCGCGCGCGTGGCATCACCCGTCAGCTCGACGGGGAGCGGCTCGATCTTGAGCCCATCGACGGCCGCCACCGCAAAACCTTCGAGCGCGAGGTGATGCGAGAGCGTGTAACCCGCGGGCCCGAGGCCCACGACGAGCACGTTCTTGCCGATGTACGGGCGCGGGTGCGGCCGCTTCACGTTGAGCGGGTTCCAGCGCGAGAGCAGGCCGTAGATCTCGAAGCCCCAGGGCAAACCGAGCACGTCCGTGAGCACGCTCGTCTCGATCTGCGGGATGTTGACCGGCTCCTGCTTCTGGAAGACGCACGCCTTCATGCAGTCGTTGCAGATGCGGTGACCGGTGCCGGGCAGCATCGGGTTGTCGATGCACACGAGCGCAAGCGACGCGATGGAGTCGCCGCTCCGCCGCATCACGTGCATCTCGCTGATCTTCTCGTGCAGCGGGCAGCCGTTCAGCGTCACGCCGATCGGGTTCGGCTTGATCGCGCCGGTCTTGTTGTCGCGCAGGCCCTTCGAGCACGAGTCCTTGTCGCGATCGTGGCAGTAGAGGCAGTAGTCGACCTCGCTCTCGACCTCGCGCGCGGTCCCGCGCCGATCGGTGAGCGCGAAGCCGTCGCGGTGGCGCCGCTCGTGCTCGGGCCCGACGAAGAGCTCGGGCAGTTTGTCGTCCGCGCGGCGGAGCTGGACGAGCTGGTTGTGATCGAGCGTCGCCGGAGCCTTGAGCGAGGACCAGCGCCGCGCCGGATCGTGGTGATCGACGCGCCGCGCCGCGAGCCACGCCTCCACCGCGTCGAGGGCGAACGCGACGACCGCAGCGTCCTCCGCGTCCGCGGGCGTATCCCCCGCGACGGCCACCGCGCCCGCAGCGACCTGCGTGAGCATCGGATCCGCGGCGATCGCGGCCCGCACCTTCGCGGCCTTCTCGTGGAGCTCGGGCGTCCACGAGGCGCCGCCTGCCTTCGCGGCCTTGCGCGCGACATCATCGATCGTGACGAGCACGATCGTCGCCGCCGCGACCGCGAGCTCCTCCGCTTCGGATCCGCAGTCCAGCCGGCTCGCGTCCGCGCCGACCGCCGCGAGCGCGCGCCGTGCTGCATGCGCGGCCTCGACGGCCGTGCCTTTCCACGCCTTGCCCGCGCCCGGCTTGAAGAGGCGCTTCTTCGCAAAATCCTTCTTGAAGGCCCAGAGCGGCGAGCGCTCCTCGGCGCCCGCGGCGAGCGCCTCCGCCTCGCGCTCCACGCCGAAGAGGCGCACGACGAAGCGGGACAGGTGCGGCGCGCCGGCCAGCAAGGCCTCCGAGATCTCCTCGGCGGTCATGCCGCTCCCCTGGCACGCGCGGTACTTCGAGAACCGCTCGTACCCCGTGGGATCCGCTGCCTCGAAGTACGCATAAAACCGCCCCGTGAGCTCGGCCAGGCGACCGGCGTCGAAGAGATCGGCGTACACGAACCCGGGCTCGCCGAGCACGAGCTCGGAAGGTTCGGAGGTGGCGTTCACCCAGGAGGAGAAGTCGACTTGCAGACCGTCTTGCATCACCAGCGTTCCTGTCGTGACTGCTGTCTTTAGCGATGAAATATGGGGAAGCCACCCCGACGATTGAAGGGGACTCGTCGAGATTCGCTCAAGCCTGTCCGGCTCGTTCGTACTTTTCCTAGAATCGTAGTCGTTCGATCGTGCGCGTAGACATCTTGCCGGCGACCACGTCCGGATCCCGCAGGAGAGCCTGGTGGAGCGGGATGTTCGTGCGGATGCCGCCGATGATGAACTCGTCGAGGGCCGACCGCATGCGAGCGATCGCTTCCGCGCGGGTCGCGCCGTGCGTGATCACCTTCGCGAGCATGGGGTCGTAGTTGTTCGGCACGCGGAAGCCCCCGTAGACGCCCGACTCGACGCGCACGCCGCCGCCGCCCGGCGGGAGGTACTCGGTGATGAGGCCCGGCCAGGGGACGAACGTGCGTGGATCTTCCGCGTTGATCCGGCACTCCATCGCGTGGCCGCGTAAGCCGAGCGCGCGCCCGCTCGGGAGGTTGAGCGATTCCCCCACGGCGGCGCGGATCTGGTTCTCCACGAGATCGATGCCCGTCACCATCTCCGTGACCGGATGCTCGACCTGGACGCGGGTGTTCATCTCCATGAAGTAGAGATTTCCCCGCTCATCCATCAGGAACTCGAGCGTCCCGAGCGAGGTGTACCCCGTCTCGACGAGCGCGCGCGTGCACGCCGCGGAGAGCTCGGCCCGTTTCTCCGGCGTCATGGCCGGGCTCGGAGCTTCTTCGATGATCTTCTGGTGCCGGCGCTGCAAGGAGCACTCGCGCTCGCCGAACGTGAAGATGTGCCCGTGGTTGTCACCGAGCACCTGCAGCTCGATGTGCCGCGGCTCCTCGACGAACTTCTCGAGGTAGACGTCGGGGTTCTTGAAGCCCGCCAGCGCCTCGCTCGTCGCCGTCTCGAAGGCGCGGCGGATCTCGCTCTCGTCGCGCACGACACGCATGCCGCGACCGCCGCCGCCGCCCGCAGCCTTGAGGATCACGGGGTAGCCGACGACCGCCGCTTGCGCCGCGGCGTCGTCGCCGTCGCGGAGCACCGTCGTGCCCGGCAAGAGCGGCAAGCCGAACCTCTTCGCGGCTTCCCGCGCACGGACCTTGTCGCCCCAGAGGCGCATCGCCTCGGGCGTGGGGCCGATGAAGGTCAGGCCGCAGCGCCGGCACAGATCGGCGAACTCGGCGTTCTCCGACAGGAAGCCGTAGCCCGGGTGGACCGCGTCTGCGCCCGTAATCTCGGCGGCGGCGATGATCTGCGGGATGTTCAGGTAGCTCCGGCGCGGATCGGCCGGGCCCACGCAAACGGCCTCGTCGGCGAAGCGCACGTGCGGCGCGCTCGCGTCGACGTCGGAGTGGATGGCGACCGCGCGGATCCCGAGCGTGCGGCACGCCCGGAGGATGCGCATCGCGATCTCGCCGCGATTCGCGATGAGGATCTTGCCGAACACGACGCCTACCTCCTCTTTGCCGCCGCGGCGCTCAAGCCTTCCGGATCTTGAAGAGCTTCTGACCGAACTCGACGGGCTTGCCGTTCTCGACGAGGATCTCGACGAGCGTGCCGTCGCAGTCGGCCTCGATCTCGTTCATCAGCTTCATCGCCTCGATGATGCAGAGCGCCTGGCCCTTTCGAATCGCGCTCCCGACCTCGACGAAGGGCGGCGCTTCGGGGGAAGGGGAGCGGTAGAAGGTGCCGACGAAGGGCGAGGTGACGAAGTCGCACTTCTCGTCGCTCTCGGCCCTCGCCGCCTCGACGGGGCGGGGCGCCGGGGCGCCGGGGGCGACCTCGGGGCGTTCTTCGTAGGCGACGACGCGCGCGCCGCCCGCGCCGCGCGCGAGCCGGATGCGCCCGTGCTCGTCCTCGAACTCGAACTCGGTGACGTTACGCTTCTCGAGGACGCGGAGCAGCGTCCGGAGCTGCTTGAGGTCGATGTTCATGCCAATCCGTTCCCGCGCGGTGGCGGCCGCTCTCCTGGAAGCGACCCGCCAGAGTCGGGGTGCTTTCTAGCGGAAGGATGGCAAAAAGGAAGGGGATTCGAGGGCGTCGGCGATGTGACGCTGGACGTCAATTTTCGCGCTGCTGCAGGTGGTAGACGAGGCCGAGCAAGCCGAGCACGTACGACGCGGGACCAAAGCCGGCGACGGTGCCGAGGCACGCGCCGGCCGTGATCGAGTGGTGACGGAACGACTCGCGCGCCGCGGTGTTCGTGATGTGTACCTCGACCACGGGCAGGCCGCTCGCGCGGATGGCGTCGTGCAGCACGACCGAGGTGTGGGTGAGCCCGGCGCCGTTCATGACGATGCCGTGAAAGCCTTCGTCCGCGGCGCGTCCGATGGCCGTCACGAGCTCGCCCTCGTGGTTCGACTGCAGGAACGACACGAGAACGCCTTCGCTCCGCGCGACCTCCTCGACGGCCTTGTGGATGTCGTCGAGGGTGGTCGTGCCGTAGATGGAAGGTTCACGCTTGCCGAGCCTGTCGAGGTTCGGTCCTGAGACGACCAGGACGCGTTTCGGCGAGGTGCTCACATGTCCTTCAACAGGACCGGCGCTTTGACGCGCAGCATGTACCGCGCCTTGCCGACGTTACCGTCGGGCCGTACGGAGACCGCGACGAAGTGTCGTTCGTTCAGCACGCGGATGACCGTCGTCACCTTCGCGGCCTCGATGGCGATCTCGGCGGTATCGCCGGCCTCGAGCATCTGGGCCGCACGCTGGATCGACTTGATGACGACGCTGAACTCCGCGCCGATCGTGTTGATGTCGAAGGGGGCGTCGGGCTTCGAGTAGCTGTCGACCGGGATGCCCTCGAAATCCATGAGGAGGCTGGCGATGCCACCCTCCGTGCCTTCGACGACCTCCTTGAGGACGCTCTGGAACATGGGCTGAAACCTTAGCGAAACCCGAGGCGGACGGGAAAAAGAAAGGGGAGGTTCGTTCGAAGAGCCTCGGATTTGCGGCCTGGCACCCCAGGACGTCCGTCCGGTCAGGCGCGCTTTCCGTCCTCCGATCGTCCTGACAGTCTCGGGGGAGCCACTTTTGCCTCTTGCATCCCGATGCCAACCGGGCCATTCCCGCACCTACGGGCCCGCCCTAACCGGCGCTTGACCCTCGTCCCGCCGAGCGGCTAACGTGCGTCGCGGCTACGTGCCCACCGACCCATCGCGGTGGCACCTGGTTTGTCCCCACGTATCCGAACGAGAAGGACGGCCCAAAGAAATGCGCGCACGAGCCGGGGATCCCCCCCGCACGATGCCCCAGAAGATCCTCGCGGGACGCGCCGCCGATCCGCAGCTCCGAGGAGATCTGGTCCAGGTCAAGGTCGATCAGATCATCCTGTCGCGATCGCCCAACCGGGCCCTCGGTGAGGCGCTCTCCGCCGGGATGAAGAAGACCCCGGTCGAGATGGCCGTGGCCTACGACGGCACCTGCGTGACCGACGCGCGCGCCCTCGCCGACGTGGCCGCCGGCGCGCCGCAAGCCGTCTCGCCAGAGCTGCCCGCGTACAACGTGCCCATCGCCCGCGGCGGCATCGGCTTCCCCGCGCCCGTACACCTCGAGCGCTTCGCCGCGCCAGCGAGGCTCGCGCTCACGGACGACGCGCGCCTCGCCCCCGTCGGCGGGGTCGGGATGCTGACCCTCGTGGTCTCCCCGAGTCAGCTCGGCCAGGCCCTCGCGACGGGATCGACCTGGGTGCGCCCACCGCGCAGCGTGCAGATCCACCTCTCGGGCCGCGTGCGCCCGTTCGTGTGCGCGCGCGACGTGGCGCTCGAGCTCCTGCGCCGGGGCATCGACGAGATCGTACGGCGCATCGAGGCCGAGCATCACGCCCCCGTGGTGCTCGAGTTCGCGGGCCCGAGCGCGCGCCTGCTCTCGGTCGCGGAGCGCGCGGTGCTCTGCGGCATCGCGCCCCAGGTCGGCGCCGCCGCAGCCCTGTTCGTGAGCGACGAGAAGACCGAGGTCTTCCTTCGAGATCAACGACGCTCCAAGGCGCACCGCGCCCTCGTCCCCGATCCGGGCGCGCCATGCGAAGAGGTCGTCTCGCTCGATCTCAGCACGGTGGATCCCCTGCTCATGGACGAGGCGGGGGTCGTGCGACCCGTGCGGGATCTCGCGGGCAAGCCCGTGGGCCAGGTCGTGCTCGGCGGCGACTCGGGCGTGACCCTGCGCGACATGCTCGCAGCCGCGCTGCTCCTCAAGTCGAAGCGTGTTCCTTCGCGGCTCGACCTGCTCGTCGCGCCGCCGTCGCGCCAGGTGCTCGAGGTCCTCGCGCAATCGGGCGCGCTCGTGGATCTCGTGGCCACGGGCGCGCGCATCATCGAGCCCGATCGGCGCGTCGTGACGGGGGAGCTCTATCCGCCGCCATCAGGGACGATCTCGCTGCGCACAGCGGAACCGGCGCCGCGCGTGCCGGGCGTGCCGTCGTTCGTCGTGGCCTCGGCCGAGACACTCGCGTACGCGGTGGCCACGGGGACCGTCGGGGATCCGCGCTCGTTCAAGCGCCCCGTGCGCGTGACCGTGCCGCGCGCGCTGCCCACCGACGACGTGCTCGTGCTGCGCGACAAGAAGGGCGAGGGCGCGGCCGCGGGCAAGTCGCCCGCGCTGCCGCCACCGGTGTCGTGGAAGGGGCTGCTCGAGCTCAACCTGATCGAAGGTGCATCCCGATCGGGCTCGAACGGCAAACCCGCGGAGATCCAGGCGGCCCCCGGAGGTCCGCCCACCACGGGCGGCGTCGTGGTCGTGCTCCGTTCACTGGACGAGGTCCGCGCCGTCGTGGAGAAGACGGTCGATCTGCCGGCGCTCCGCGCCGTCGTCGCGCCGTTCGTCCCGAGCACCGCGGTGGGAGCGCTCGCGAGCGAAGGCATCGCGACGTTCGAGGTACCGCCCGCGTCCCTCGACGGCTTGAAGGGGCAGAAGATCCTGTCCTTGCCCGAGCCCGCAGCCTGGGGAGACAAGGTTCGTGCGGTCGTTGGAGAGCAAACGATCGAGATGACCTGGCTCGCACTCGGCGCGGAGCGGACGTGGACGCACGCGGGCACGTCGCGCTCGCCAGGATCGTCGAAGGCCTCGAAGGCCTGAGCGTAGCGTAGCGCCGGGGTTTCACCCCGGACCCGACCAGGGGTTGTCCACCCCTGGACCCGGACCAGGCACGGCCTGGACCGAGGGCGGATAAACCGCGCGATGCGCGGTTTATCCGACGGGCCCGTGGCAAGACCACGAACCACCTCGCCAGCCGAGGCGGCAGCGCTGCACGCCTCGAGCAGACACGTCAGCGCTGCGGTTTTGACTGGCAACATCGTCGCCGGTCTTGCTTCGGCCTGTTCGATGAACTGCGCATCGCGCAGTTCATCGACCCTGAGTCCAGCGCTTGCACTGGTCCGGGGTGCAGGGGGCGGACAGCCCCCTGCTGGGGTGCGGGGCAAAGCCCCGCTCCGCGCATCTCACGTCACGGGGTTGGCAGCGCCTTCTCCAGCTTGATCGAGGCGAGCAGATCCCGCACCCGCACCGACTGCTCGTTCACCTCGATCTCGAGGATTGTCAGACGCTTCGTGATCTCGCCGAGACGCGTCGACGCCTTGCCGAGACGATCCGTGAAGTCCTGCCGCATCTTTTCGGTGTTCTGCCGCGACACCGTGTCCCGCGGGTCGTCCTTGATCTTCTCGATCGCCTTCAAGTTCCGCCGGAGCTGCTCGCTCTCGCGCTCGAGCGTGTTCTGCTCGGACTGGAGCTTGTTCCGCTCGTCGAGCGCCGTCCGCAGCTTGCCGCGTGCGTCCCACGCCTTCTTCAGCTCTGCCACCACGATCTTGTCGGCGCGCGGATCGTTCATGTAGGCCTTCACCGCGTCGTCGGCGAGCTGCGACAGTGCGTCGACCTGCCGCGTGAAGCTGCGACGTTCCTCCACGTCGAGCACGTTCATCCCGCGCTTCGGCGTCGTCTGCGGGACGAGCGCGCTGCCCGTGCCGACGTTGTCTTCGGTGCCTTTGGGCGGGTTTTCGAGCCGCGTGCCGGGCATCCGCGCGTGCTTCACGAGCGTCTTTGCGTCGAGGTCCGTGCCGTTCTTGATCGTGTACTTCGTGTGGTAGACCCAATCGCGCTCGATGTAGAGCTGCCCCGCCTCGATCTTCGCGAGCCGCGCGCTGAGCTCGTCCTCCGTGCGGTCCGTGGTCACGGCGAGACCTCGTTCGAGGGCGAACGGCACCGTCGCGACGGCACCGGGCGGCAGTGGATCGACCATGCCTTGCCCGAGGAATGCGCCGCCGTCGAACACTGCGATCGGCCCTTTTTCGAGGATGCCCTTCGTGTTGTTCGTGAAGCGCGCGACGCGGAACGGGTGCGAGAACGAGTCGCGCACGCCGCCGTCTGGCGAGAACAGGAAGATCGCCTCGCCGGGCACGCTTTGCGCGAGCAAGAGAACCATCGTCGCGCTCTTGTTCGGGATGTCGACGGCGAAGGGGAGATCGTAACGCGTCGTGCCGCCTTCCATCGCGACGGCCGCGAGCGCGTTCACGTTGCGCGGGTTCGACGGCGTCACCGGGGGCGGCATCTCCGTCGGATACGGCGCGGGCGCGGCCGCCTGGCCGGTGGCCGGATATCCGCCGCCGTAGTTCGCCGCCACGCGGCCCCTCTTCGCGGGCGCCGCCGACGAGCGTTTCGTCGACGCGCGCGGCGCGGGGCCGCGGCCCTCGCCGGAGAAATCTCCGTCCGCCGCCTCATCCTTCGTGGCCTCGGCCTCGGCGAGCAGACCGTCGAGGCTCTCGCCGCCCTCTTCGGTCCGCGACGCGTCCATCGGCATGGGCGGCGGCGGCGGAGGCGCGGACGCCATCGTGGGCAGGCTCGTCTCGCCCACGGGCACCGACGCGATCACCTCGCCTTCATCCGTCACCACGGGGCGCGGCGGCACCACGGGTTTGTCGAGGGTCGCCTGGAACGCGAGCGGCGCGCCCGCGACGAGCGACAAACGCACGCCCTTCCAGTCCTCGCCCGACTGGTTCTGCACGATGCCCCAGGCCTGCAGGTCCGCCTTCCCCGTGCCGGTGCTCTCGGCCTTCCCGATCACCAGGCGATACGAGGGCCGCCAGACCGGCGTCTCCGCGACGTACCCGACCACGAGATCGTGCTCCTCGCCGTCGAGCGTCAGCCGCACCGTCTCGCGGCCATCGCCCTTCTTCTTCTTCGGCGGCTTCGGAGGCTGCGGCGGCGGCATCGGCATGCCGTACCGAGGCTCGGGGGCGGGCGGCTCGGCCTCGCTGTCCTCGTCCTCCTCTTCGCCATCGCCTTCGTCCTTGTCCTTCTCGAGCTCGACCGGGAACGACGCGCTGCGCACGCTGCTCCCGCCTTGCTCCATCACGGCGAGCGTGGCGAGGAAGTCGCCGATGCGCTCGGTCCGGACCTTGAACGCGACCTCGGCCTCGTCCACGTGCCCAGCGCGCTCGTAGTACCCGACGCCGTTGCGGTAGATGACCACGCGCCGGAGCGCGAGACCGCTGGCGACGTCCGGTCCTCGCGCACATCCCGCGAGGGGGAGTGCGGAGGCCAGAAGGAGAAACCCACCCACAGCGCCCAGTCGAAAGTGAGAAAAGCGGCTCATTCGTTGCCTCGAACGCGCGAGGATACGTGGCCTTACACCAAAGTGTGTTGTTTTCGCGGCCGTCCGGCACGAACGGGGGTAGATAGCCGGCGCCATGCCCTCTGCTCTGCGCTGTACCGCGTTCCTGGCCCTCGTCGGGGCCTCCGCTGCCTGCACCCAGAACGGCGAATCCCAGCCGCCGAAGCCTGCCGCCACCCCGGCCGCCGAGACCACGAGCGCCGCCGCGCCCGCCACCTCGACCGCGCCCGCCGCAAGCGCAGCTCCGGCCGCCGCGACTGCCGCCGAGGCTCCGAAGGCCGCGCCGGCTGACGCGAAGGGGACGGGGCTCCCGAAGGACCTCAACGTCCTTGTGGTGACGGTCGACAGCCTGCGGGCCGACATGCCCTGGCTCGGCTACCCGCGCGACATCGCGCCGGTGCTCACCAATTTCGCGAAGACCGCGGTCTCGTACTCGCGGTTCTATGCCGTCTCCTCGTACACGGCGATGAGCCTCGGCGGCTTCCTCTCGGGCCGGTATCCGAGCGAGCTCGAGCGAAGCGGCTACTTCTTCGGGAACTATCCCGACAGCGTGCTCATGTTCCCGGAGCTTCTGCAGAAGGCCGGCGTGCGCACGTTGACCGCGCACGCGCACTTTTACTTCGATCAAAAGGCCGGCTTCCGCCAGGGGTTCGACGTCTACGAGATCATCCCGGGCCTCTCGGTCGACAACACCACGGACAAGAACGTCACGAGCCCGCAGCACGTCGATCTCGCGAAGAAGATCCTCTCGGAGAAGGCGAACACGGGCGGCCGCTTCTTCGCCTGGTTCCACTTCCTCGACCCGCACGATCAGTACATGCCGCACGACGGCATCGGCCCGTACGGCAAGTCGACGCGCGACAAGTACGACGCCGAGGTCACGTTCACCGACCAGCACCTCGGCAAGCTCTTCGAGTTCGTCGATTCGCAGGAGTGGGGCAAGCGCACGGCGATCATCGTGTCGAGTGATCACGGCGACGCGTTCGGCGAGCACGGCATGTACCGCCACGGCTTCGAGCTCTGGGACGTGCTCACGCACGTGCCGCTCATCATCCGCGCCCCGGGCATCGTGCCCCGCCAGATCGACGAGCCGCGCAGCGGCGTCGATCTCGCGCCGACGATCCTCGAGATGTTCGGCCAGCCGAAGGATCCGGCCATGCAGGGCACGAGCCTCGTGCCCGAGCTCTACGGCAAGGATCCCGAGAAGCGCGACGTGATCCAGGATCTCCCGCGCACGAGCGACAACGATCGCCGCAGGGCCTTCGTGCGTGGCGACTGGAAGCTCATCGCCGAGGGCGACGACGCGGGCTACCGCTTCTTCAACCTGAAGGATGATCCGGCCGAAAAGGTGGATCTCAAGAAGAAGAACGCGGACGAGTTCGAGAAGATCAAGGCCGCGTACAAGGACAAGAGCGGCACGATCAAGGACGTTTGTCCGAAGATGCGCGAGAAGCTCAAGGGCAAGAACAAGAAGAAGCCCTGCTGAAGGAAGGAGCAACGAGCCGTGGACAAACTCACGCGAGGCGCGTCGGGGCTCCGTCACCTCCGGTGGGCGCGGGAGATCTACGCGACCTTGGCCGCGCACGTGGAGCACAGCGGGCTCGACGCCGAGCCGAAGAAGGCGCTGCGCAAGGAGCTCGGGCGGCTCGACAACTGCATCCAGGAGCTCTCCGGCGCGGTGAAGGCGTACCGCGATTTTCTGGAGCGCGAGCGCGTGCGCTACCGCGGCGCGATCCGCGCGGCGACGTTCGAGCAGCGCGCCTCCAAGGGAGACCGCCTCGGCGAGGCGACGGCCGCGATGGAGCGTGAGTCGCTGCCGCGGCAGCGCACGCTGAAAGCCGCGCTGGAGCTCGCGATCGCGGAGCTACGCGCACACCTGTCCGAGATGGACACGCGGATCGCCGGGGTCGTGTCCGAGGCCTTCGTGGACAACCTCTATCCGCCGCTCACGAAGGATCGATCCCGCGTCGCCGACGTCGGAGACGACGACGACGACGCCGCGGGACGAGACGACTGACTCAGTGAAAGATCGAGGCGAGCAGCCCGAGCGCCGCCTTCTTCCGGATCCCGTCTCCGCTCGTCGCGCCCACGCACATCGGGCACCCGGCCTGACACGTGCAGCGTGAGACGAGCTGACGCGTCCGCGCCACGAGCTCGTGCGCCGACTCGTAGATCCGCTCGGCCAAACCCACGCCGCCGGGCACGTTGTCGAAGAGGAAGATCGTCGGATCGAACCCGGCGTGCGGACCCCCCGACGCCTGCGGCGGCTGGTTCTCGTCGTCACCGCCGTCGCCGAGCGTCTGCCCGATGTCCCGCGGATCGCACATCAGCGCGAGCGTCGAGACCGTCTCCAGCGCGACCGCGATCCCGCGCATCCCCTCGATCGCCGCGGCGCGGCCGAGCCCGAGCTCCATGCACACCTCCTCCGGCACCGTCAGCCAGAAGCTCGTCGTGTGCATCTGCATGTCGGGCAGCCGCACGTCGCCGTAGCCCGTGTTCTCGTGCGTGTGGAACTTGATCTTCTTGTACCCGACGATCTTCTCGACGACGCTCACCTCGCCCCAGCCGGACATCGCCCGGCCGAGCGGGGCGCGCGCGCTCTCCTCGATGACGGCCACCTTGCGCTTCGTCATCGCCGTCGTGAAGTAGTCCGGCTCGACCTTCGTGACGAACGCCTTGTGGTTCTCGTAGTCGAGTTTCTCCACCTGGTACTGCTCGCCGTCGTGCTGGTAGATGGCCTGCTCGTGCAGCATCGTGTGCGTCGAGCGGAAGTCGAGCTCGGCGAGGACCTTGCCCTGGGCCCGATCGATGATGACGAAGTTGTCCCAGCCCACGGTCCTCAGGCTCACGTGGTTCGCCGGGTACGCGTCCGTCGACCAGTGGAACCGATCCTCGGACTCGTGCACCACGCCGTGCCCCGCGAGGAAACGCAGCGCCGCCTCCGTGTTCTCGGGGTCCATTCCGCGGTAGTCCTCGCCGCGCAGGAAAGGCATCTCGAACGCGGCGCACTTGAGGTGCTGGATCAGGATCTCGGTGTTCTCCGGATCGATCCGCGCTTGCTCGATCTCGCCGCGCAGGAGGTACTCGGGGTTCGTCGCGAGGTACTGATCGAGCGCCGTCGAGTTCGCGACCATGACCGCGATGCTCGTGCCGCCGCGCCTTCCCGCGCGTCCGAAGCGCTGCCACGTCGCCGCGATGCTGCCCGGGTAGCCCGCGCAGACGACCGCGTCGAGCTCGCCGATGTCGATCCCGAGCTCGAGCGCGTTCGTGGCCACGACGCAGAGAATCTCTCCCTCGCGTAGCCCGTGCTCCACGCGCCGCCGCGTCTCCGGCAGATATCCGCCGCGGTACGCCATGATCGCGTCGGGCCCGACCTCGTCGCCCACGCGATCACGCAGATACTTCAGCATGATCTCCACCGAGTTCCGCGACTGCCCGAACACGATCGTCGGCACCCGAGCACGGATGAGATCCACCGCGAGGTGCACCGAGGCCTTGAGCGTGCTCGCGCGCACGCCGAGCTCGGCGTTCACGACCGGCGGGTTGTAGACGAAGAGCCGACGCGCCCCGCGCGGCGCGCCCGACTCGCCGAGCACGCGGATCCGATCTTCCGGCACCCCGAGCAGCCGCGACGCGTGCTCGCCCGGGTTCCCGATCGTCGCCGTCGCGCACAGGAAGATCGGATCCGACCCGTGGAACTGCGCCACGCGCCGCACCCGCGCGAGCACGTGCGCCACATGCGAGCCGAAGACGCCGCGATAGGTGTGAAGCTCGTCGAGCACCACGTACTTGAGCCGCTGGAACGTGCGTGCCCAGTGCGCGTGATGCGGCAGGATCCCCGCGTGCAGCATGTCGGGGTTCGTCATGACGATCGGGCTGCGCTCGCGGGCCGCGCGCCTCGCGTCGCCCGGCGTGTCCCCGTCGTAGACGATGGCCGGGATCGTGAGCCCCGCGTCGCGGATGAGCTTCTGCACCCCGGCCTCCTGGTCCCGCGAGAGCGCCTTCGTCGGGTAGAGGTAGATCGCGCTCGCGTCGGGATCGGCCATCAGCGACGAGAGCACGGGCAGGTGGAAGCACATGCTCTTGCCGCTCGCCGTCGGCGTCGCGACCACCACGTGCTTGCCCTCCTTCGCGGCCGCGAGCGCCTCGGCCTGGTGCGCGTAGAGCCGCGTGATCCCGCGTGACGCGAGCGCGCGGCGCAGCGCGTCGGGCAGGCCTTCGGGAATGTCGCGGTAGTCCCCCTCCGACGAGGGGAGGGCCCGGTCGGCGGTGAGGCAAGGGCGCACGTACCCGGAGGCGAGCCAGCCTTCGATCACGGCATCGACGCCCACGGGCTGCTTCCACGGCGGCAGCGGCATGGCGCGCATACTAAACGGATGTACCGCGGTGCGCCACCACGCCCCGGGGAACAAGGAGGCCCGCTGGGCCGCTTTGCAGGTCCATGGCCCATCGCGTACACATGGTCGACCCATGACCGGACAAGACGCCGAGGAAACACGCGCGGAGGCGCCCCCGAACGACGCCTACCGCCCGTCCCTGCTCTTCCTCGCCGTGGTCACGGTCGTGTCCGCCGCGGCCGATCTCGCCTCGAAGGGCTGGGCGAAGGCCGCGTTGTCCGGGGCAGACAAGGGCCGCGCGAAGAGCATCGAGGTGATCAAGGATCACTTCGACTTCATCTACACGCTGAACCCGGGCGGGGCCTGGAGCTTTCTCCGCAGCTTGCCCGAGAACCTCCGGCGCCCGTTTTTCCTCTTCGTCTCCTCGGCCGCCATCGTCTTCATCGTCTCGGTCTACCGCCGCATCCACCGCGATCAGTGGGCCATGCGCTGGGGCCTGCCCCTCGCGCTCGGCGGCGCCGTCGGCAACCTCGTCGACCGCATCCGCTACGGCTCGGTCATCGACTTCATCGACTTCTACGTCATCCGGAACGGCCGCGAGATCCACTGGCCCACGTTCAACGTCGCCGACATCGCCATCGTCGCCGGCGTCCTGCTCATGGCCCTCGACACGTTCCTGTCGCGCAAGACGCGCGGCGGATCAGGCGAGCCCGTGCCGCCTGCCGAGCCCTTGACCGCAAGCCCCGCGCCGGAAGCGCCACTGCCTCCGGGAGAGGCGTGAGGCAATTCGACACTGGACAGCCGACACGCCTCGGGGTACCGCCGAACACGCTACGGAAAGATTTGGCGCGCCCGCGGGGCGCACCATCGCGAAGACCATGACGGAAGAGAAATCCGAGGAGTTAGAGGCCGCCGGGGCAGGGGGCGAGAGGTCGAAAGAGCCGAGCGCGGAGGCCCCGGAGACCGGGGCGGGTGAGGCCCCGAAGGCCGCGCCGCCGTACCGCGCCTCGTACGCCTTCCTCGCCGTGGTCGCGGTCATCACGCTGGCGCTCGATCTCGGCAGCAAGTGGTGGGCGGTCCAGAATCTCGACAAGCCGTTCGCCCGCGTCGACCTGATCAAGGGTTACCTCTCGCTCGCGCTCGCGCACAACCGCGGCGGCGCCTGGGGCCTGCTCCAGAACGAGAGCGAGAACGTGCGCCGGCCGTTCTTCGTGCTCGTGTCGGTCGTGGCGATCGCCTTCATCGTCTCGCTCTACCGCAAGCTCGCCCCGAACCAGACGGCGCTCCGGTGGGGCCTGCCGCTCGTGCTCGGCGGCGCGCTCGGCAACCTCGTCGATCGTATCCGCTACGGGCACGTCATCGACTTCATCGACATGTACATCGGCAACGGCACCGGCCTCGACAAGCTGGTCGAGAAGATCTCGGGCCCGATGCGCGAGTACCACTGGCCGACCTACAACATCGCCGACATCGCGATCGTGGCCGGCGTGATCCTGATGGGCGTCGACATGTTCACGTCGCGCAAGAAGAGCGCGCCACCGAAGAAGGCCGAAGAAGCCTCTTCCTGAAGGAGCCATGCGACCCGAGCTCTTCCGCGTCTTCTACCTCGACATCGGGTTCCCGGCCTATTTCGGGCTGCTGCTCACGGGCTTCCTGTTCGCCACGGCCCTCGGATCCATGTGGGCGCGGCGAATCGGGCAGGACCCCGATGTCATCGTCGATCTCGGGCTCGCATGTCTGCTCATGGGCGTCGTCGGCGGGCGCCTGCTCCACGTCATCGCAGACGGCTACTTCTGGGACTACGTGCACCTCTGCATCGATCCCACGAAGGTCGACTGGCCCTACAACGAGGCCCAGTGCGGGCAGCTCGTGCCGCGCGGATCGGGGCTCAACGTCTTCGGCTGGTACCCGTTCGGCCAGGAAGAACGGGTCGCGCGCGGGGTCTGGGACGCGGCGCGCGGCGTTTGCCATCCGCCGGCGCAGGACTGCTTCGCGTGGGCGAAGTTCTGGCAGGGCGGGCTCGCGTATTACGGCGGGTTCATCGGCTCGTCGCTGATGGCGGTCTACCTGCTCAAGCGGGATCGTTTTCCCTTCTGGAAAGCGGCGGACATGGCCGGGTTCGCGGTGCCGCTCGGGCTCGGGTTCGGGCGCATGGGATGCCTGCTCGCGGGCTGCTGCTTCGGCGTGCGCACGGACGGGCCGCTCGGGCTCGCGTTCCCCGCGAACAGCCCCGCGAGCGAGGCGCAGTGGAAGCTTTCCGAGCTGCCCGGCATGAACCACGTCTCGCACCCCGTGCACCCGACGCAGATCTACGAGTCGGCCGTCTCGTTCGGGATCGCGGCCTTCTGTCTGCTCTACGTGCACGGCCGGAAGCGCTACGACGGCCAGGTCTTCGTCTCGTTCCTCGCGCTCTACGCCATCGGTCGCTTCCTGCTCGAGTTCCTCCGCGCCGACGATCGCGGCGCGCTCCTCGGCCTCTCCACGTCCCAGCTCATCGGCCTCGCGATCTGCGGCCTGGCCTTCGCCCTCCACAAGCACCGCACCCGCAGCTCCCAGGCCACGCCCCCGGCCTCCCCGACCGCAAAAACCGCAGCGGCAAGCTGACCGTCCGCGCAGGATCGATGCGCGCACCCCGCGAGGCATTTTGCCGTACGCGGGAAGCGCTTATCCTTGCGACATGACGATGCCCTCTTCGCTTTCGCTTCTCCTTCGTGTCTCCATGTTCGGGAGCCTCGTATCCGTCGCGGCGGCGTGTGGGTCCGCGGAGACCGATCTCGACCCGCGGTCTCCGTGCACCGGCCCAGGCTGCGTGAACCCGAGCGGCGGTTCCACCGCGAGCGGAGGCGGAGGCGGGCAGGGTGGCGAGGGCGGGACGCTCTCGAACGACGTGACCGGCAACGTGGGCGTGCTGAACGAGCCAAGCTTCGCGCAAATCGGCCCCTACGCCGGCGCCGCGACGATCTTCGCCACGTCGAGCACAGGCATGCTGCTCGAAGCGCCCTACGGCGACATGGTGACGAGCTTCAGCCTGCCCTCCGTGATCAGCGGGACGCCCTGGATCTTCGTGCGCGACGAGACCCTCGGGGCCACAGGCATTCTGTCCACGCACTCCGCCGTGCGCGTGCCCTCGTCGGGCCCCGTGACCCTGCCCGTGGTCGATCGCAACGTGCTCTCGTCGATCGCCGCAACCTTGCCCGCGCCCATCGTCATCCAGACGTCACGCGCGCACCTCATCATCAAGGTTTCGCGCAACGGTCAGCCGCTCTCCGGAGTGACGCTGACGACGCCGCTGCCGGGCGCAGAAATCGCCTACGACACAGGCGTCGGGCTCTACTCGAACCAGACGAACCTGACAGGCGCAGCAGGCGTGATCCTCGCCTTCGACGTCGATGCGCCCGCGACGGCCGAGCAACGCACATTCACGCTGACAGACGCAGCCCAGCAGGGCTTCATGATCCAGCTCCCGATCCAGGCGAGCGCAGCGACGGTCGCGGCGTTCACGTTGTAGACCTGTCCTTGACGGGATCAGGGCCATCCTCGAAAGTACGCGCCCCAAATGAAAGCGACGAAGGGCAGCAAGGCGCGGCCAGCGGAAGACGTCACCCACGAGGAGGCACCCGCAAAGCCAGCCGAGGAGACGCCCGAAGAGGGCGCAGCTCCGCCGCCAGGCGAGGCCGCAGCCGACATCGCACCCGTGGTCAGCGGCAACCTCAAGCGTCTGCGCACCGAGCGCGGGCTCTCCCTGGAGAAGCTCGCCCGCGCCTCCGGCGTGAGCCGCGCGATGCTCGGGCAAATCGAGCTCGGACAAAGCACGCCGACGATCAGCGTGCTCTGGAAGATCGCACGCGCCCTCGACGTGCCCTTCTCCGCACTCATCAACCCCGAATCCGGCCCCGGCGCGATGGTCCTGCCCGCCGCGCGCGCCCGCGTACTACGCAGCATCGACGGCACCTTCCAGTCGCGCGCCCTCTTCCCCATGGACCGGCCGCGCAGCGTGGAGTTCTACGAGCTACGCCTCGCCCCCCACGCCGAAGAACGCGCAGACCCGCACCCCCCAGGGACCGTCGAGAACCTCGTGGTGAACGCAGGCCGCTGCGAGATGACGATCGGCGCCGAAAAACGAATGCTCGGGACAGGCGACGCCATCGTCTTCGAAGCCGACGTGCCCCACGTGTACCGAAACCCAGACGCGGTCGAGACGATCATGTACCTGGTGATGACGTACGCGCAGCGGCTCTAGCTGGAAGGCTGTTCGCCGGGGTTTCACCCCGGGCCCGACCAGGGGTTGTCCACCCCTGGACCCGGACCAGGCACGGCCTGGACCGGGGGTTCAAAAACCGCGCGATGCGCGGTTTTTGAAAAGGGCCGAGGCAAGACCGGCGACGACCTTGCCGGTCAAAACCGCAGCGCCGACGTGTCTGCTCGCGGGTAGGGCAGCGCTGCCGTCTCGGCAGGCAACGCCGCTCGTGGTCTTGCCACGGGCCCGTCGGATAAACCGCGCATCGCGCGGTTTATCCGCCCTCGGTCCAGGCCGTGCCTGGTCCGGGGTGCAGGGGGCGGACAGCCCCCGCTGGGGTCCGGGGTGAAACCCCGGGGCGCCACGCCTCAGCCGGCAGCCACCTTCCGTGCCCACGCTGCGCGCGCTGTGTTTTGCAGCAGGCATGCGATGGTCATGGGCCCGACGCCGCCTGGCACGGGTGTCACGAACGAGGCGCGTTCTCGGGCGCCGTCCGTGTCGACGTCGCCGCAGAGCTTGCCGACTTCGTCGCGGTTCATGCCCACGTCGATCACGACGGCGCCTTCCTTGATCCAGTCGCGTTTCACCATGCGCGCGCGCCCCACGGCCACGACCAGCACGTCGGCTTCGCGGCATACGGCGGGCAGATCCTTCGTGCGGGAGTGCGCCATCGTCACGGTTGCGTTTGCTCCGAGCAGCAGCATTGCCATCGGTTTGCCCACGATGTTGCTCCGCCCCACGACGACGGCGCGTGCTCCTTCGAGCGAACGACCCGTCTCCGCGATCAGCCGCATGCAACCTGTCGGCGTGCATGGCACGAGTGCGGCTTTGCCTGTGGCCAGGTGCCCTGCGTTGATCGGGTGGAAGCCGTCCACGTCCTTTGCTGGCGACACGGCATCGATCACGCGATCTTCGCGGATGTGCTTCGGCAGCGGGAGCTGAACGAGGATGCCGTCGACGGACTCGTCTGCGTTCAGGGCTGCGATTTGATCGAGCAGCTCGGCCTCGCTCGTCTCGGCGGGCAGCCGATGGAGCCTTCCGCGCATCCCGACCTCGTTCGAGGCTTTTTCCTTGTTGCGCGTGTAGACGACGCTGGCCGGGTCTTCACCCACGAGGATCACGTCGAGACCGGGCGGACGACCGTGCTTTTCCACGAACTGCGCGACGTCTGCGCGCACCTCGTCACGCACCTTTTGCGCCAGGGCTTTCCCGTCGAGGAGGGCTCCACTCATGCGGCGGAGTCTAGGCAGAAATCTGGGCTAGGCCACGTGTGCGCGCCGGGGAGGGGTCCCGGCTGCGCGGTCGATCCAGTCGATGAGCTGCGCGGCTCGGACGAGCCCGGCTTGCGACACGACTGGCTCGCCGCCGCGCAGCACCACGAAATGCGGGATGCCGCGGACACCGTAGCGACTGGCGAGCTCAGGGTGCTCGTCGGTGTTCACCTTCAGCACGATCGCCTTGCCTGCTCGCTGGGCGGCGGCGCGGGCGACCTCGGGGGTCGCCATCCGGCACGGACCGCACCAGGGGGCCCAGAAATCCACCAGGACGGGCACTTTCGCGGTGCGGACGATGTCTCCGAACTCCCGGGCGT
Source organism: Polyangium jinanense (assembly GCF_028435365.1). Next base: position 74,324 of record NZ_JAGTJJ010000054.1, read on the forward strand.
CGACCTCCAGGGCCTCGGCGAGCGGCGGGAGTGGGGATTTGCAGGCGCCGCAGCGACCGGTGTCGCTCAGACGCTCGGGGGGGATTCGATTCTTCGTCTGGCAAGACGGACAAGTGCGGATCACGGGGTACCTCGACGTCGAGCGGACGGGCGCGCATGGACAGCACGCTCGTTGCCCCGCGCCATGCGAAGGCCGTGCCGGCGCCTAGCAGTACTCCGCGATGATCTCCCAGCAGGCTTGGGCGAACTCTTGGTAGAGCGAACGATCGAGCTCGCGTAGCGGCTCGCTCATCACGCCGCGGTGCTCGGAGAACAGCGAGGTCAGCGCGCCCTCGATCTCGTTCGCCGTCTCGACCCACAAAAATTCCTCGATCGCGTTGCAAATCTGATCGCGGATCAGCGTGGGCACCTCGCGGAGTTGCACTTTGCCGTGTATCCGACGTGCGACCATCGAGGCGATGCGCTCGGCGTGCTCGGGCCAGCCGCGGAGCGCCTTGTGGAACGTCGAGCCGACGAGGCGCAAACTTTGCTGCGCCAGACGCCGCACGCGCGGCCTTTGCACCCGCTCCTCGTGCTCGGCGACCATCGACAGGTACTCGTCCGTCAGGAGCTTACGGAGGTCGTCGGAGAGCATGCTCTGCGACTCCTGCGTCAGCTTGAGCTCTGCGATCTGCGCGAGGAACATGTCCCGGAGCACGCTGAGACGTGAGATGAGCGTGCCTTCGGGGTTCGTGTCGAGGATCAGCGCGAGCGGATCGATGAGGTGCCGACCGAACGTCGTGAGGACGTGATCGAGGATGCGCTTCTGGTGTTGCTCGCGAGCGAGGACGGAGAGTGCGCGCGTCAGGATCTGACGGTTCGGCGCGTCCACGAGTACGTCGCCGGCGGCGGAGCCGTAGTCGTACATGCGGAGCGACGTGAGCATCTCGCGGAAGGCTTCGAGGTTCTCGGCCGTCCCGCCCTCCTCGCCGTAGACGCGGATGACGAGACCCGATCCGGCCTGGGCGAGGAAGAGGCGCTGGATTTCCTGCTCCACGTCCTGCTCGCTGATCAGGCCCGGAGGCGGGGGCGTAGACGGCTCGGGCATGGGGTTCCTTTCCTTCACGAACGCTGAACCTGTGTAGCGCGGTCGGGCTCGTCCCGGAACGAAAAGTTCGTCAGGGCGATACCAGGAGCCTGCGCGCGAAATCCCGCAGGGCCGTGGGCAACTGTCTGTCCTCGGCCACGCGGCGGATGTCGTCCTGCACCTGGCGGAGCTCCGACGGCAGGAGCCACGACAGCGCCAGGCGAGTCGTGTAGTGCATGTTCTTCGCGAGCACGGCGCGAACGATGCCGAACGCGGGGAAGGCGAGGGAGGCCGCAAGCTCCGGCAACCCCAGCGCGCGTCCGGCTTCTTCGAGCTTGTCATCGAAGGCGTCGCGTTTCCACTCCAGCACCTCGTGGAAAACATGCGCGTCTTCCGTACTGTACGGAGTGATCGTGTCGCCTTCCGCGCTCGCGAGCACGAACGTCCCATCGCCGTCGACGCCCACACGCGCGCCCGAGTCGAGCGTCACGAGCGGGAGGAAGGTGCGCCCTCCGAAAGGCTCACCCTTGCCCTCCGCCGCGATGGCACGGACATGCTGGCGGAACGTTTCGTCCATCGCTTGATTCTCTCATGAAAACGGCCCGCGAACAGAGCCCCGTGATAGGCTCTGCCGCGCGTTTCCGTCCGCGGCGATCAGGACTGGAGAGGTTCGGAAATGGGCAAGGCGTTCGGGTGGGGCCTCGCAGCGCTCCTCGTCACCGCGGCCGCATGCACGGCGGACGGAGACGACATCGGAAGCGGAGGCGGCGGCGGTAGCGGCGGCGGAAGTGCGAGCGGAACCGGTGGCGGCGGCGGCACCGGCACCGGCGGAAGCACGAGCGGCACCGGCGGCGCGGCGCCCGATTGCATGGACGGCCTCGCCAACGGGGACGAGACCGGCGTCGATTGTGGCGGCCCGACCTGCGGCATGCTCGGATTCAAGTGCTCCAAGGGCTCCGGCTGCCTCACCTACGACGATTGTTTGACGGGCAACTGTTGCGGCGCGAGCGGTGCCCAGCTCGGCACCTGCATCGCCGCGGACGAGATGTGCATGATCCGCTGAATGCTCAGGGCAGATCGAGGATCCGGTAGTGGTGCCGGTAATCGAAGAGCGGTGAGCTTGCGTGCGCGGAGAGCCGCAAGAGCTCGGCCACGCGTGGCTCGTGCGAGATGAACAGGACGAAATCCTGGTGCACCTCGGGGAAGAGCTCGAACAGGCTCGACCGTTGCTGCGGAGCGAGCGAGGGCGGCTTTTTTCGGTGCTTTGCGGGATCGGCGCGAAAGCGCTTCGAGAAGTAGGGACGGTCGTCGCTCTTCACGCAGCGCAGGATCCGCTCGAGATCCTGCGGCCCGACGCGATCCGGGACGAGGCCGCAGAGCGTGATGCCGGGCGAGAAGCGCGCCTCGTCGAGCTCCTCGAGCTCGCTCGAAATGCACGCATCGGCCGCGAGCCCCGCGGCCTTCATGCGGTCGAGCTCGGCGCTCAGGGCCGATTTGTACATCGCGGGAGATGCGTGCTCCGGCGACGCGGGGACATACCCGAAAATGAGCCCACCACGCATGGACCCGCGGATCAGGTCCTCCATCCGGTACGCCATGCCCCCCTCCGACGTGACGCGTGACGAGGGAATCTGTACTCCCGCCGCGCCGCGTCGCAACCCGGGCAAGCGCGTCGACGAAGAGGCGAGGGGAGCGGCCGACCGGGGCGTTTTGCGATGAAGGGCCGAGCCGTCGATGACGGCAGAGGCGCGATGGCAGGGTTCAGGAGCGACGAAAACGCTCGAGCTCGGCCCGCACGGCCGCGAGCTCGACCTCGGCGCGGTCGGCGCGGGCGCGCTCCTCATCGGCGCGCCTTGGGCGACGGCACGCGGTAGCCGTGAAGTGTGAGGCGTCCCCGATCGAAAATGAAGTATTCGGGAATGCCATACTCAGCATAATGGAGGACGTTGGCCGCGTGGCCCTTCCGTTTGTCCCCGGCGACGTGGACCTCATTGGTTCGTCGCGGGAGCCCCCACGATCCGCCCTGAATGGTGCGAGGGCGTTGGAATGAGATGCGGGCGTCAGTATCGCTCGACCTGCGCTGTCGTCCGAACGCCGCCGGCGGCGACGATACGCGCTGCCACGGCATCGTGGCGATTGACGAGCGCGAGGTCGAGCGGGCTCGCTCCGGCGCCGATGACGTATTGCCTGCCGACCTGCCACCTGCGCTGGCTCAGCGTCCTGGCGTTCGGATCCGCGCAACGCTCGAGGAGCAAGTCGACGATTTCCGCGTTGCTGTCGAACGCATGCAGGAGCGCATCGAGCAGCGCGACGTCGTCCGTTTGAGCCGCGTGGTGGAGGGCCATCCTGAACACGTCAAGGATGCCAGCGGGCGGCGTCGCGCGATCCGTCGATTGCGCGCGCCGTCCCGCACTTTCGTAGGGGCGTCCTCAAAAGATGCGCGGCAAAAGCCACGCGGCGACGGAGATCAGCCCGGCCGTCCCGACGAGCGGCCAGAAGCCCTTGATCTCGAAATCGTCGATGAACTTGTCGGTGATGTAGAGCAATATCGCGTTCACGAGCAGGCCGAGCACGAGGTAGGGCAAGCCGAACGTGAGCACGGCGGCGGGCAGGAGCACGACGGCGAGCACGGCCCGCAAGAGCCACCCGAAGAACAGGTTGAGCACCGCGAACGCGACAGCGATGCCGATCGCCGTGTTGCCCTTGCGGACCCGAACCCCGGGCATGATCTTGCTTGCGACCAGGACCGCGAGCGCCGCCGCGATGGCTTGACTGAGGAACGTCTTCAACATGGGCACCTCGAAAGGGGCCGGTCACCACTCCGTCGAGCAGGCCCGTCCCGACCTTCTTCTTGGCGCACATGCGCGTCCTGCACAACCCAACGATCGCCGTGGGGGTCTTGCTCAGGGCTGAGCATTGGTCTCATCTGGGTGGCGCTGCGCTGGGGCTTTGCCCCAGGCCCCACCCGGGGCTATCCGCCCCGGGACCCGGACCAGCGCAAGCGCTGGACCCGGGGTCGATGAACTGCGCGATGCGCAGTTCATCGAACAGGCCAGGTCAAGACCGGCGACGATCCTGCCTGCCAAGACCGCGGCGTTGACGGTTCAACGGGCCACGCGCCCGTCGCCAGCGTGCAACGCACCTCCATGGTCTTGCCACCGGCCTGTGGGAAGAACTGCGCATCGCGCAGTTCTTCCCCAAATGGTCCAGGGCTTGCCCTGGTTCGGGTCGAGGGGCGAACAGCCCCCGCGGGGCCCGGGGCAGCGCCCCGGCGCAACGCCTCGTGATGAGACCAATGCTCCGTTGCTCAGGGAGGGGGGATGCAGAACAGCGTCGACTGGTCGATCCCGCTCTTGTAGGCGATGTATCCCGCCGTCCTGGGGGCGACGCACTGCGATGGCGCGGAGGCGAACGGGATGCAGATCGGGGCCATCGGGCCGTCGTCGCCGTCGTCGTCCCAGCACGTCCCCGGCTGCCCAGCCCCGCCGCAGTAGAGCGCTTTCGGGTTCGTAGCGCAGGTCTGCCCCAGGGTCGCATCGTCGATGCCGCTCTGCTGAAGGCCCGCGACGTCCATGCAAAGGTTGTAGCCGCCGCCGCAGTGTGTCCCGACCGGACAGCCGGGCGCGGCCGCATGCAGATCGCAGACCTTCCGGCAGATGGCGCCCATGCCGGAGTCGAGACACCGCAGGCCGAGCGTGCAGTCCGAGTCCCACTGCGTGTCGCTCACCCGCGTGCATGCCTCGCCTTCGAGCTTCGCTCCGCCGGTCACGCACTCGCCGTCGGTCCCGACCGCGTTGGTGGGCATGCAGAACTGGTCGGCGGGACAGGCGTTCGGCGTGTAGGGGACGCAGCCCTTGGGACGGCGACCGTCATAGGAGGCCTCCTGGATCCAGTAGCATTGGCCGCCCTCGACCCAGCTATACGCGCCGGTCGTCGCGTCCTTGACGACCTCACGCAGCTCGACATACCGAGCGACGCCGGCCGTCTGGTGCGGCGTCACGAGAGCGGTGATCTCGAGCTGACCCGACTTGGCTGCGAAGGTCTTGAGATACGCGTTCCCCGACCCGAGGTCCTCCTGGAACACGGCGCACGCGTTGCAGTTCGGGACGAACTTCGTCTTGAAGTCGGGGAGCGCTTGGGTCGGGTCGCCGTCCATCGTGTGGACACCGACGCCGAGGTCGCCGTCGAAGAGGAACCGGAGCCGGTCGGAAAGCGCGGCGTCTCCGGAGATGTTTGCGAGCGAGCTCGGCGTCCGGATGACGGGCACAGGGGCCGATGTGTTGAACGTGTCCTCCTGCTGACTCAGGAGCTCGATGCCCGCGAGCGGGAGGTCCACGCAGTCCGCAGGCTTCATCGGTGCCTGGCCGCCCGCGCCACCGGCGCCACCGGCGCCACCCGCGCCACCCGTGCCGCCCGTACCGCCTGTGCCGCCCGCGCCACCCGCGCCACCCGTACCGCCCGTACCGCCCGTACCGCCCGTACCGCCTACGCCGCCCACGCCGCCCGCACCCCCGACTCCGCCTCCGGCGCCGCCATCTCCGCCCGTCCCGGTGCTGCTACTCGAGCTCGAGGAAGAGCTGCTGGTCGGCGTCGATGAATTGTTGTCATCGGAGCAGCCCACCACCACCGCAGCTATGCCGAGCGCAAAGGCGAGAGCGGTGATGGCTCGAGGACGGTCCGGAAAAAATCTTGTTTGTTCCATGGCTTGCCCCAGTAGCAAGCCTCGATGCGCGACGTAAAGCCCCGCGCACCAACTCGCCGCGCGAGCACGCGACCTCAGAGCCCGAGAGCGGACTTTTCCAATAAAGAGGTGCGCGTATTTCCCACCTAATTGCGACAACAGCCAAAATTTACACACCATTGGCGATCCAGTTTGAATGCCCTCCGCAAAGCCCTGGAGGCGGACCCAAGGCGGCCCTCGACAAAGAGCTGGTCGAGGCCGTGAGGAAGCAGTCGAGGGAGGAGAACCGCGGCGCGCTCGAGGCTGCGCGCAAGGAGGCTGCAGAGAGGGCGAAGCGCGTGAAGGAGCTGGAGTCCAAGCTCGAACGGGGGTGATCCGAACGGATCACGCGAGTGACCAGGCCGGCTCCACCAAACGGGTCTTCCCTCAGGCCCGGACTTGGCGAAGAATGGCGCCGATGAAGCCGCGCGTCAGGCGAGCGCTCTTGCTCTCCGGGGCCCTCCTCGGCGTGGCCGGGATCCTCGGCGCGCTCGCCTCGCCCTCGATGCGCGCCTCGATCTCCGCGGGATACCGCGCCTTCCGCGATCCCACGCTCCTCGACAAGCCCGCAGCCGAAGATCCCGAGGCGCCCGTGCCCCGACGCATGCCGGGCGAGGAGGAGAGCCGGCTCCTCGACGCGGCCATCGCCAAGGACTTCGAGAAGGCGAACGACGGCGACCTCGACGATCCCGAAGGCGCGGCGCTCGCCACGCTGGCGATGCCGGACCTGAAGATCCCCGTCACCCGCCGCACCATGCGCTTCGTCCGGTTCTTCGCGAAGACCGACGGCGGCCGGGCGCTCTTCGGGGACCGGTACCAGCGGAGCGGGCGCTACCGCCCGATGATCGAGCACAGCCTGCGCGAGGCCGGTTTGCCCGAGGATCTCGCGTGGCTCGCGGCGGTCGAGAGTGGCTTCGATCCGCGCGCCGTCTCGCCCGCGGGCGCGGCCGGGCTCTTCCAGTTCATGCCCGAGACGGGCGCGCTTTACGGGCTGGATCAATCGCAGTGGGTCGACGAGCGCCGGAGCCTCCGGCGCTCCACGGTCGCCGCCGTCGCGCACCTGCGTGACCTCTACGAGCGCTTTGGCCGCTGGGATCTCGCGCTCGCAGCGTACAACGCGGGGATCGAGACCGTGCTCCGGGGCATGGCGCGCGTCGCCGAGACACGCCCGCCCGGCGCGCCGCAGACGCCCATCGGCTTCGCGGAGCTCGCGCAACAGAAGCTCCTGCCGGAGGAGACTGCGAATTACGTGCCGCAGATCGTGGCCTTCGCGATCGTCGCGAACAACCGCGCGCGCTTCGGGCTCGACGCCTTCCACGCCGATCCCTCGATGGAAATGGGCGAAATCGCCGTGCCCGAGGGCACGCGCCTGCGCACGATCGCGCGCGCGGCCGGCATCCCCACGCGCCTGCTCCGCGAGTACAACCCCGAGCTCCTGCGCGATCGGACGCCGCCCTTCGGCGGCGATTACATCATCCACCTGCCCGCCGAGCGCGTGCAGCAAACACTCGCGGCGTTCCCAGCGTACCTGGAGCACGAACGCGTCGACGATCCGGGCGCCGATCCCGTCACCGAGCAGGCGAGCGCGATGCGCGCGCCCACGATCCCAGGCGTGGACGAGGGCGACGACGACGACGACGGCCCGCTGCCGCCGCGCCCGTCGCCGATCGGGAAAAACCGCCTGCCCGAGTTCGTTCTTCCGGGCCAGGGCCCTGCCACGCTGAGCATGGCGACCCTCGGCCCGATGGGTGCAAAATTGCCGTTCGTCTCGATCGGCGGTGGCGTCGGCTGGCAGCCGAATCGTCCGGACGATCCGCTCGCGGTCTTCGCCTCCGAAGCGCGCCGCTCGCAGGCCGCATCCGCCAAGGGCGTCGGCGGCGCGGCCCTGGAAAAGCAGCTCGGCTTCATCCCGCCGCCCACACGGATCGAGCCGCCGCCGGATCCCTTCCAGCGGTTCGTGCTGCCGAACGGCGTGGCCATGCGCGTGCGCGAAGACGCCTCGGCGCCGCGCATCGCGATCACCATCCGCATCGCGCCGGACGAGGGGAAGATCGCGGGCACGAGCGAGCCAGCCGGCGAAGCAGGCGCGGGCGAGACACGGCACACGATCACGGTGGGGAAGCGGGATCTCGATCTCGGCCTCGAGCTCGCGGCGGGACGTCTGAGGCTCCTGCTCGGCGAGAGCTCGGGCGCGCAACTCGCGAGCCTGCGGCGCTTCTCGGCGCTGCCGCGGCGGCGAGCGCTCGAATCACAGCCATACGGCCCGGCATGGCTCGCACTCGGTGACGCGCTGTTCCCAGCCGGTCATCCGCTCGAAGGCTACGTGCTCGGCGCCCGCGAGGACGCAGCCGTGGCGCGGGATCTGCTCCTCGCAGAGTCGATGGCCTCCGAGCGCAGCCCGACGCGCGCATCGGTCACGGTGATCGGCGACGTGACGCGCGCGCGGATCGAGGACCTCGCGAAGCGCGTCTTCGCCACGCTGCCCACAGCGCAAGACGCGCTGCCGATCGGTCCGCACCCGCGCGAGGAGCGGCTCACCGTGGAGCAAATGGTCCCCGCGACGCGGGCGCTCTACGGCTGGATCGCACCGGGCGAGCAAGACGTGCGCGAGCACGCAGCGATGCGCGTAGCGATGTGGATCCTTTCAAGCTCGAAGGGCGGGCGTCTCGATCGCGCACTCGTCGAGAAGGGCTATGCCTCCGAGGTACGCGCGATGCTCGACGCGGGGAGCCGCGCAAGCGTGGCCGTGGTCGAGGTCGTACCCGCAGTGCCCCACGATCTCGCAGCAGTGGAGCCGCGACTCGACGCGGAGATCGACGCCTTCGTCCAGGGAGGTCCGACGACCGTGGAGATCGCATACGCGGTCGCGCACCTGAAGGCGGGGCTCAAGAAGGAGATCGCAAGCCAGCGCGGGCCCGTCGTGGAGAACGCGCCAAAGTTCGCAAACAGCGCGCGGATCCGCGAGGCCCTCGCGCCAGGCGCCGCCGAGGCGCTGATCGAGGAGCTCGACAAGATGAGCGTGCAGACGATGCGGACCGCATTGCGCAAGACGCTCGCGCGTGGACACCGCGTCGTCGTGACGACGGCGCCCAAGTGATGGTGACGTAGCGCCGGGGTTTCACCCCGGACCCCGACCAGGGGTTGTCCACCCCTGGACCCGGACCAGCGCAAGCGCTGGACCCGGGGTCGATGAACTGCGCGATGCGCAGTTCATCGAACAGGTCGTGGCAAGACCGGCGACGGCCTGCCAGTCAAAACCGCAGCGCGGACGTCTCTGCTGGAGGGTGGGGCAGCGCTGCTGCCTTGGCTGGCAAGGTCGTCCGTGGTCTTGCCCCGGGCCCGTCGGAAAAACCGCGCATCGC
>NZ_JAGTJJ010000055.1 GCF_028435365.1 Polyangium jinanense
TGCTCTTCGCCGCGTCTCCCCCGTCGATGCCGGTCCGCGCGAGCCGATCCCGCTGCGCGCATCCTCCGCGCCCGCGCTCGCCGAGGCGCCTGCGTGCCGCAACGTGGTGAGCCTCGATGCGCGCCCCCCTCCGCGCTCGCCGAGGCGCCCGTCCTCGGCCGCTGCGCGCCGATCGATCGGGACGAGCGCACCCCATGCCGCTTCCCTCGCCGATCCGCCTCTCGACGCCGCGCCCGTCCTCGCCGAGGCGCGCCCGCTGCGCCCGTCTGTCGAGACGAACGGAGCCGCGCCGCCCCCTGCTCCCCGCGATGCCGGTCCGGCCGATCGTCCCCCGTCCGCGCCCGCCGAGGCCGAGGCGCCTCGCCGCGAGCCGCGCGAGCCGATCGGCGAGGACGAGCGGCGCCTCGATGATCCGGGCGGCCCGGCGTCCCCTCGCGCCGCCGCCGCGCCCGCCGAGGCCGAGGTAGCTCTCGACGCCCGGCCGGCGCTTCCGACGCTCGCCGCGAGCGCGACGCGCGAGGCTCACGAGGCCGGCCTCGATGCGCCCGCCGAGGCCGATCCGGATCACGCTCTCGACGCGCCGCCCGCGTCCGTGCACGAGATCGCCGGGGCCGCTTCGAACGAGGCGCGCCTCGATGATCCCCCGGAGCTCTCCGAAGCAGCGGCGGCCGTCCTCGCGGCGGCGCGGTCCCTCGCGGCGCTGGATCCCTCCGCGCCGATTCCCGCGCCCGTGCTCGTCCTCGAGGCGCACGTCGGCGGGATGTCCCTCGAGGAAGCGCGCGCGGCCGTGCTCGTGCTCGTCACGCGCGGCGAGCTCGCGGCCGAGGCGGGCGACGACGCGAGCGGCCTCGCGCCGATCGATGCGTCCGGACGAACCATCGCAGCGGTCCGCCTCGCGACCGCAAGGCAGGATTGACCGTGCTCCCGAACCTGGCGGTCGAGGTGGCATTCTGGCAAAAGGCGTTCGGCCTCGATGATTGGACGATCGAGGCGCGCCACGTCGAGGATCTCCGGTATCCGTGCAATGAGGCGGGCGCGGGATACCCGACGAAGGGCGAACGCATGGCGGGATTGTGCACGGTCGATCGCAATGCGAGCAGCGCGAGGATCGCCGTTCGCACGCCTCGCACGCTGCGCCAGCTACGGCAATGGCCCGAGGCCGTCTGTCACGAGGTAATGCACGTCCTCGGCGCGGCCTACCGCGCGCCGGGGTGGACCATCGAAAAGGAACACGTCGTGATCAATGTCGTTGCCCCGATGCTGGTCAAAGCGAAACGCAAGGATCCGGCGCTCGCGGCGCGCACGGCCAGGCTCTTCGCCGAGACGTGCCGGCGCTGCGTTGCTGCGCCCTCTCCGCCCACGGTATCGCCGATTATCGCGGAACCCGAACGAGTCGCCGCAATGAGTGTTTCGCCGCCCGCGTGCGGCGCTCGATGAAAGGAAGCATTCACCATGAAAAACCCTCTCGGCCGTCTGTTCTCCGCTCTCGGGGGGACCTCCGCGCCCGCGCCCGCTGCGCCCCCGTCTCGCCCTGCATTGCCGCCCGCTCCCCCCTCGCCGCCCCCTCTCGAGGTCCGGCGCGCCGAGGCGACCGTCCTCGAATGCGAGCGCGCCGAGGCCGACGCACAAGCGGCGCTCGCGGCGGCCCGTCTGCCCTACGAGGACGCGCAGCGCGCGCATCAAGCGGCCCGTCGAGCGTTGCACGAGGCCGAGGACGCTGCCGCCTCGGCTCCCGACGACGACCGCGCGGCATCGACGCTCGCGGCGGCGCAGCAAGCCGAGGCGCGCGCCGCTGGGATCCTCGCGTCCTTTTCGCGGCGGCATGACGCGGCCCGCGCGTCCCTCGAGAGTGCTCGCGCGGCGCTCGCGGCGGCGCGCATCCGTCTCGAGGGGGCTCGCGCGGACGCCGATCGGGCCGAGGCCGAGGCGCGCATCGTGCGGGCCGGAGAGGACGCGCAGAAGGCGAGCGCGGCCTACGTCTCGACGCACCCCGGGCCGAAGCTCGCGGCGATCCTCGACATGTCGCGCAAGGCGTTCGGCGAGGCGCGCGCGCGTGCCGGAACCCTCCGCGCCGAGGTGTTCGCCGCTCTCGAGGCGGCCGAGGCGGGCGATCGGCGAGCGCTCGCGGCGGAGCCGCATCGGGCCGAGCAGATCAAGGCCGAGGCCGAGGAGCGCCGCGCCGCCGCTCGCGCCGTCCTCGAATCCCTCGCCGATGTCGAGCGCTGGTATGCGCACGCTGCGCCCGCGGTTGCCATGCTTGCGCTCGCGGGCGAGCTGGAACGCGAGGCGCGCGGGATGCTCGCCGAGCTCGCGGCCGAGGCGCACGAGGCCGGCGTCGATGCGCGCAAGGTGGGGAGCGAATTCGAGCCGGTCGATCCGAAGCTCGCCGAGGCGGCCGTGATCCTCGGCCGGTTCCTCGGAGTGACCGCCGAGGAGCGGGGCGAGATCGAGCGCCGCGCGTACGCGATCGATATGGCGATCATGCGAGCGCTCTCGACGAATTGGGCCATGAGCACGTGCCGCGTGCACGAGGGAAACCACGGGCGGACCTTGACCAGCGAGGAGCGGGCGCGCTTGCTTCTACGCGATCCGGGCGGGAAGCCCCGGGCGATGCTCCGCGCCGATCATGCGCGCCTCGTGGCGCAGGGCGATCGGACGGCGCTCGAATACGAGGAGAAGCAGGGTCGAGGGACGGATTCGAGGCTCGCGGCAATGCGGGCCGAGGACGAACGAAACGCGGCCGAGGCGCGCGCCCGCGGGCAAGGTCGGGACGGGCGCGGGATGTTCGCCACGAATTGAGCGCCCTGCCTCGCCGTTTCGTTCCATGTCGCAGGACGATCCAAAACGAGGCGGCCGTGGTCCCGGGTCTCGATCGGCTCGCGTGTGACGTCGCAGATCGCCACCGCGAGCCCCCCGAGGTGCGCTGTCCAGAGGCGTGATCAGTTGTCATGATCAGGCGCTTGATGTAGCCTGTCCACATGAGCACACGAACAACGATTTTCGACAAACTCAAGCGAGCCTTCGATGATGCTGCGGATTCGCCGCAAAAAAAGAATGAGATCATGTTGGCGGCCTCGGAGGCCGCTACGCGACTCTCCGACGAGTTCTCTCGGTACGTCAGCACTCTCAGCGCCCAAAACGCACACGATCCCATAATCTGTGCACATCATGACGCGCGGAGTTTGCTCTGGCACTCTGTTGGCAAATATTACGAGGTATCCATTCACGAGGGGCCGCCATTGATCTTGCACGGCGAATACATGGTGCGCGACGCGGATAGGCCATTGTACGAAAAGACCCTCGCGGGCTATTGTAAGATCATCGAGGAAGTCTTGGATAGGCGACTCCGACTTGCTCCGCGGTAATCGTCCGTAAAACCTGACAGACCATTCCAGGAAGGCCGCGGGCGCCCTGCATCGAGGCGCCCTCGTCCTCGGCCTCCCCCGTGACGGGCCGCGAGCGCCGCAAGGACGGCCGCGAGCTCGTGCACGTGCTCTTCCCCCGGGCGGCGCGGCTCGACGCGCGAGGACGGCCGCGAGCGCCCTGCATCGAGGCGCCCTGGTCCTCGGCCTCCCCCGTGACGGGCCGCGAGCGCCGCAAGGACGGCCGCGAGCGCCCTGCATCGAGGCGCCCTGGTCCTCGGCCTCCCCCGTGACGGGCCGCGAGCGCCGCAAGGACGGCCGCGAGCTCGTGCACGTGCTCTTCCCCCGGGCGGCGCGGCTCGATGCGCGAGGACGGCCGCGAGCGCCCTGCATCGAGGCGCCCTGGTCCTCGGAATCGTTCGGCTCGACGCCCACGGCCGCGAGCGCCGCGAGGACGGCCGCCCGGATATTTGTCGACGGTCGAGCGGCGAATATCTGTCAATCGGCCCGGCCTGATCGCTGGCGCATCGAATACACGCACGATCAATGCTGCATGCGTGCGGCGTGGCATATCGCCTTCGTGCAACATGTGGCCAGGAAAAACGCTCGTCGTACGCAAATGAGCTTGCCACCGGGTCACGGCCGCTCGTAAATCGAGCCTCGGCCGCCCTACGCGGCCGGGAGCGATGCACTATGCAGCGCAAGGGACCCGAGCGCCCGACGGGCGCGAGCGGGGCGGGATTCGTCCGCCTTTTTGCCAGAGAACGGCCGCGAATTGTCGCGAAGCTGCGCCGGCTCGGTGTGCATGAGGCCGACGCGAACGACCTCGCGCAACGTGTGTTCTTGCAATACTCCCAGCTAAGCAGAGCGCCGCGTAACCCTGCCGAATGGCTCATGCGAACGGCGTGGTTCCTATCGATGAATTGGCGACGCCTCGCCCGTCATAGGGTCGAGGTGCTCATGCCAGGGAGAGACCTGCAAAGGTGCGCTCTCGACCCGTCGCCCGAGGAGCGCGCCGCGCTTGCGCAATGGTGTGACCGCGCCGAACGGCTGCCGCCCGTCGAGCGCGCCGCGCTGCGGCTCCACCTCGAAGGCTATTCGATCGACGAGATAGCACGCAGGCTCGAGACCTCGCGCGCTACCGCTTGGAAACGATTGCACGCTGGACAAGAACGGCTGAAACGAACGGAGGGACGCCATGCAACGGCAATGGGTGGTCAACGAAGAGACGGGCGAGCGTAGCGAAAGGATCACGCTGGATCCGTCCGATCTAGAGAAGCTTCGGCCCTACGTCTGCGGTATTGCTCGCCGGGTAGGCGTTCTCGCTCCGGATCGTGACGATTTGGCGCAAGATGTACTGTTGGCATTCTGGCGCTATTCGGAGGAGCGCCGGATCCGCGTTATCGATGGGAAGGCTGACGTGGACGCCGCACGGACGCTCGTAGCGGCGTTTGCAGTCCGGGCCGCCCGGCGCTATCGGCGGATCGCAAGGCGGAGCGGTGGGGGTCCGGCAGACGAAACACCCTCGCGCGGGGGGGATCCCGCTCTCCGTTTCGAGGCTCGCGAAGCTCTGCGGATGGTCGAGCGATTGCCTCCGAACCTGCGCAAGGTGGTCGAGCTCGACGCGCTCGAGTACACGACAAGCGAGACCGCCGATAACGTCGGCGTGGTGCTCGGCACGGCCAAAAGCAGGCTCTCTCGAGCGCGTGACTTGCTGGCGATCATGAGGTGATCCACGGGAGCACGGCCGCGCAATAGCGGGCGCGCTGCGGCGGCGCTCCTCGCGGGCCGGTTACGCCGCGAGCTCGTGCCGCTCGGCGCGACGCGCACATGGTGCAGGGGGATCGGGAAGGGGTGAACCCCGGGCGAGCTCTCGACGGGCCGCCCGGGGCCATGGGAGCGGCCTACGCCTTCCGGCGCTTGCGGCTGCTCTTCACCGCCGAGGCCGGCGCTTCCTGGCCAGCGGGCGGGGGCTCGCCGAGGAGGGCCTGTAGGGCGACCGTAGCGCGCCGCGCGCCTTCGATGTCACCCGACGCAAGGGCCGCGTCGAGCATCGCCCGGAGGGCCGCGGTAGCCTGGACGAGGGGGCTCGACGGGGGGGCCGTGGTCCCCTCGGGTTCTCGTCGGGATTCTGTCGAGGGACCAGGAATCGCGGGGTTACGCTCGCCGATCGGCTCGATGGGCTCGACGGTCTCTAGGCCGATTCCCGCTGGTTCTAGCCCGATCGGCTCGATCTCATATCCTCTCCGACACTACGCGATCACCAGCTGGCTCCGCGCAGGCATCCCTGTCCACGTTGTCCAGCGGATGGCAGGTCACAAGCACCTGGCGACCACCCAGAGGTACGTGCACTTCATGAAGCAGGACCTCGAAGAGGCCGCCCGGCGCATGGCACAGGCTCAAGGGCTCAAGGAGGAGTCGTGGTAACGCGCTGGTAACAGCGTGGTAACGACCCTCCGGACCAACCCTGCGGGTGATCATCCTCGCGAGGTCTAACCCCGCGGAATCACCCAAGAAACGCCTGGAGCCGCCTTCGAGATTTGAACTCGAGACCTACGGTTTACGAAACCGTTGCTCTACCGCTGAGCTAAGGCGGCGTTCCCGTCGAACGGGCGCGCAGTAAAACCATCTTCCGCGTCGCTTGTCAACGACTTTTTTCAACCCCCCTCCCAACGCCCCCAACCGCCCACCGAACGCCTCCCCCAATCCCCTCCCCTCTCCGCCGCAGCCTCACCCCTTCCCCACCCCCAGCATGCTCAGCCCCATGCACACCACCAGGGCACCAAGCTCCAGCCGCTCCGCTCTCCGCTCATCGAGCACCCGATCCCGCAGCCACAATCCCACCACGTTGCCCCCCATCACCGCCACTGTCAGCACCGTCGCTCGCACCACCGTCTCCTGCGTCATCATCCCGCCGAGCCCGTACGCCGCCACCCGCCCCGCGTGCAGCGCCACCGCCGCCGCGGCGATCGTCCCCACGAAACGCTTGCCGGTCAGCCCCGCCGCCATGAACAGCGGCCCCACCAAGAGCCCCGCTCCCCCCGCCGTCGCGCTGATCGCCCCGATCCCCAGCCCCGCCGGCGTCATCGCCGCCGCCTGCGGCCTCCACGTGAACAGCCCGAACGCTCGCCCCAGCGCCGCCGCAGTCATCGCCAGCATCAGCCATCGCAGCACGCCCTCCGGCATCCACGCCACCATCAGACCGCCCAGGAAGCTCCCGGGCACTGCGCCCCAGGCGAACGCTTTCGCCGCCTCCCGGTCGAACTCCTCCCGCAGCAGCCACAGCCGGTGCAGGTTGCCGAAAAGCATCGCCGGCGCCGTCGACGCCAGCGCCGCCGCCGGGCCCCACACGAGCGACAGCCCGAGCAGCAGCAGGATGCCCCCGCCGAGCCCCGCCATCGTCGTCAGTATGCCCGCAAGAACCCCGAAAACCGGGAGAAGCGCCAGCATCGCTTCACCTCCTCACGGCCAGACGTAGGGGCTGCTCCGCCATCGGACCAATCGATTGTTCGGAAGGCTGTGATAACTTCGGCTGATGCTGGATGCCCTTCGGCATTTCGTCCTCATCGCCGAACACGGGACGTTCACGAGGGCCGCGCGGCATGCGCACCTGTCGCAGCCGGCGCTCACGGCGTCCATTCAGCGGCTCGAAGAGGCGTTCGGCGCGCGGCTCCTCCATCGGGACCGCGCCGGGACGAGCCTGACGGCCGCCGGACGTGTTCTCCTGCCACGTGCGCTGCACATCCTCGCGGCCATGGGTGATGCCATGCGCGCCGTGGCCGAGGTCGAGGGGCTCGAAGCCGGCGAGGTGCGGCTCGGCGCCGGCGCGACGGCGTGCACGTACCTCTTGCCGCCCACGCTCTCGGCGTTCCGGGCGACGCATCCCGGAGTGCGCTTTCGTCTCCGTGAAGCGACGACGGCCGAGGTGCTCGACGCGCTCGAACGCGGGGAGATCGATCTCGGCGTGGTCACGCATCCCGAGGGAGAGCCCTGGATCGACGATCAGCTCATCCTCGTCGCCGCGCCGGGCCTGCCGGCGGAGGGCGCTCCTTTCGTGACGTTCGGCCGGGGCTCGACGACACGCGCCCTGCTCGACCAGCATTTTCCGGACGCCGACGTCGTCATGGAGCTCGGGAGCATCGCGGCCGTGAAGGGGAACGTGCGCGCGGGGATCGGCGTGGCGCTCGTGAGTCGCTTCGCCGTCGAGCACGACCTCGCCCTCGGTCGGCTCGTCGAGGTGCCGCACCCGGCGACGCCCATCGTTCGGCCCATGCACATCGTGCATCGCGGCGAGGATCGCCTGCCCCCCGCCGCCGCCGCGCTCCGGCACCTCCTGCTCGCGCGCCGCGCCGCGCGGGCGAAGCGTTGACGCTCTATTCGAGGGCGCCCGCGCGCCGCAGACCGTGCCGCTGGAGCAGGCGGTGCAGGTACATCCGGTCGAGCTGCGCTTTGCGCGCCGCGCGGCTCACGTTGCCATCGGCCCAGGCGAGGAGCGCCGCCAGGTACGCACGCTCGAACTGGTCGATCATCGTGTCCTTCGCGGTTTTGAAGGGCACCTCGATGTCGACGGCGCCGGCGCTCGGGGCGGGCTTCTCTTGCGACGAGCTCACGCCTTCCTCCTCGTCGCGGAAGCTCGGGGCCTCGGTCTCCAGCACGACGCGGCGCTCCACGTGGTTGCGGAGCTCGCGCACGTTGCCGGGCCAGTCGTACCGCGACATCTCCGAGAGCACCTCGGCCGTGAAGAGATGCGCCTTGTCCGTCGCCTCCAGCGCGGAGAGGAAGCTGTTCACGAGCAGCGGGATGTCCTCGATGCGCTCGCGCAGGGGCGGGACGCGCACCGTGACCACGCTGAGCCGGTAGTAGAGATCCTCGCGGAATCGGCCGAGGTTCACCTCGCGCTCGAGCCTGCGGTTCGTCGCGGCGACCACGCGGACGTCGACCTTGCGGGACTGGTTCTCGCCCATGCGGCGGATGTCGCGCGACGCGATCGCGCGGAGCAACTTCGGCTGCATGTCGAGCGGTAGCTCGCCGATCTCGTCGAGGAAGACCGTGCCTCCGTCGGCCGCCTCGAACGCGCCGATGCGGTTGCGATCGGCTCCCGTGAAGGCGCCACGCACATGACCGAAGAGCTCGCTCTCGATCAGGTTCGGCGAGATCGCGCCGCAGTCGACGATCACGAGCGGTTTGTTCGCGCGGGGGCTTCGGCGCACGATCTCCGTGGCGATGAGCTCCTTGCCCGTGCCGCTCTCGCCCTCGATGAGCACGTTCGCGTCCGTCTTCGCGACACGCTTCAACAGATCGAAGAGGCGGCGCATGCCGACCGAGGCGCCGAAGATCGAGCCGAAGCTCGGCGCGGCGGGCACGTCGGCCGAGGCCGTCGCGTGAAGCTCGCGCACGCGCACGATCGACTCGCCGAGCTCGATCCGGCACTCGGGCAGCGGCAGATCCGCGTCGCGGATGCGCACACCGCCGATGCGCGAGCCGTTCAGCGAGCCCGTGTCGATGATCCGGAAGCCCCCGACGCCGCGCGCGATCCGGCAGTGGAAGCGCGACACCATCGGGTCGGTGATCACGAGATCGTTGCTGGCGTGCGAGCCGATCCGGAAGAGCTCGCCTTCGAGCACGACGACGCGCTCGGTCGCCTTGCCCGCCTCGCGCTCCACGCAGAGCTCGATCCGCGGGATCATCACGGGGTCCGAGAACTGCGGCGTGGTCTCCGAGTTGCGTCCGAGGCCGGACGCGCCGGGCGACAAAGACGGATCACTTCCGAACGGGGGCCTGTTCATTTCGCCCGCCTACTCTAGCCCATGCACGCGCCCGAGGTCTTGGGGTGCCGTCAGGGATCCAGCGGAAAGTGCAGCATCGAGGTGGTCTGCCGACAGCTCAGTCACGCCGTCACGAGCTCGTAGACCTTCGTGGCCGCGCTCCGGCCGGTGAGCGCACGCTCGCCGAGGGGCGAAAGCTCGAACGTGCCGCTCGCCACGAGCGCGCGTGTGGCCTCCGCGACGAGGACCTGGTTCGGGCGGGCGATCGCCTCGAGCCGCGCGGCGACGTTCACCACGTCACCGATGACGGTGTACTCCATCCGCTTGTCCGAGCCGATGTTGCCCACGAGCACCTCGCCCGAGTTGATGCCGATGCCGAGCTCGATGGTCGTGCCGTAGCGCTCGCGAAACGACTCGTTCGCGGTCTCGAGGAAACGCATCATGTCCTCGGCCGCGGCGAGGGCGCGCGCGGCGTGATCCTCCTGGGCGACGGGCGCGCCCCAGACGGCCATGATGCAGTCGCCGATGAACTTATCGACGGTGCCGCCGTGGCGGAAGACGACCTCCGTGAGCACCGAGAAGAGCTCGTTCAGGAGCGTGACGACCTCCTCGGCCGGCCTCGTCTCCGCGAGCGGGGTGAAGGCGACGACGTCGGCGAAGAGCACGCTGACCGCGGCGCGGCGGCCTCCGAGGGCGAGCTCGTGCCGGCCGCTCACGATCGCCTCGACGAGCTCCTTGCTCAGGAAGCGGCCGAGATCCGCGCGCTGACGGGCCTGGCGGGCGATCTCGATCTCGCTGCCTTCGAGATCGGTCGCCATGCGCGAGAGCTCGGTCGTCAGCGTGCCGATCTCGTCCGTGCGTGACGAGGTGAGCGAAAGCTCCCGCCAGCGGCGCTCGCCGACGAGACGCGCTTGCCCCGCGAGGTGCACGATGGGCCGCGCGATCCAGCGCGCCGAGAAGGCCGCCGCCGCAAGCGCGAGCAGGGCCGCGCCGAGCGCGACGAGCGCGCCGCGACGCTGCATGGCCGAGAGCACGGCGAACGCGTCTTCTTCACGCCGCGCGAGCGCGACGCCCCAGCCGAGGCCCGGGAGGAAGCGGACCACGCCGATCATGTCCGCCCCGCTCTCCGCGCGGTACGGCGCGACGCGCACCACGCCCACGACGCCGGGGTTCTCCTTGGAAAAGCCCGTCCAGAGCGGGTGGTTCGACGTGTCGGCGAAAGCCCCGATCTCGGGCATGCCGTGGGATGCGACGCTGCGCCGCGTCGCGTCGACCACGACGAGGCCGACGGCGCCGCCGAAACGACGGCCCGCGATGTCGTCGATCTCGCGCTGGAGATCGGCGACGTCGAGCGTGGCCGTGACGTAACCGCGTGCCTTCGTGCCCGCGCCCTCGACCGCGGGGATCGGCACGACGAGCAGGCCCTTGCCCGACCCGAGCAGCGAGACGCCCATGCCGTGCTCGTCGGCGGCCCTGCGCGTCTCGGGCGTCGAGGCGGGCACGTCGACGCCCGCGGCGACGTCATCCCCTTTCTGACGCAGCACCGTGCTCACGCTGCGCTCGGGGACCTCGAAGCGGACGGCGCCGAGCTCGCGGCGCGTGCCGAGGGTCGCGCGCACCGCGTCGAGCCCGTCGCCCGCGCCGGCAGCCGGCTTTCCGTTTGCGGCCTGATAAAGCGCGAACGCCACGGCGTCGGCGTCGACGCGCACGCCTTCCACGTGACGCATCGTGGCGCGCTCGAGCTCCTCCAGCACGGCGGCCTGGAGCTGCTGCTCGCTCGTCTGCACCGCCTGGCGGTTCACGGAGAGCAAAAGCAAAACGACCGCGCCGACGGGCACGAGCCCGACCGCGGCGAAGAGCAGGAGCGCGCGTGCGCCGATCGAGCCGAGCTTCACTTCGCGGCGCCTTCCTTCCAGCCGGCCTCGCCGAGCGGCGTGCGGCGGAGGATCTGGAACTCCACGCGGCGGTTCTTCGCGCGTCCTTCGGGTTTGTCGTTGCTCGCGACCGGCCTGCGGGGACCGAAACCACGCGCCTCCAGCCGTCGCGCATCGACGCCGTGATCCACGAGCCAGCGCACGACGGCGACGGCGCGCCGCTGCGACAGCGTGA
Source organism: Polyangium jinanense (assembly GCF_028435365.1). The sequence continues at coordinate 11,237 of NZ_JAGTJJ010000055.1, forward strand.
CGTTCGCCCGCTCGGCGCCGACGTTGTCCGTGTGGCCGTCGATCGCCACGCGCGCGATTTCCGGGTGCTGCGCGAGCACCGAGCCGACCTGCTCCAGCAGCGCGTAACTCTCCGGCGCGATCACGTCGCTGCCCGTGGCGAAGTTGACCTCCTGCAGGATCACGATCTGCGTGCCCTCGACACGCACGGACGCGGGGCAGCCGGTGATCTTGGGGTCCGCGTTCACCTCGCCGCGCTCCTTGGGGCAAGCGTCGACGGCGTCGGCGATCCCGTCGCCATCCGTGTCGAGCGCGCAGCCGAAACGCGCGGGATCCGCGCTCGCCACGCCCGGTTCATCGGGACAGACGTCGTCGGCGTCCGCGATGGCGTCACCGTCCCGATCGGGCGGACAACCGGGGCGCGCGGCCGTGGGCGTCGCGTCGCCGGCGCGGTCCGGGCAAACATCGTTCGCATCCGGAACACCGTCGCCGTCGGCGTCCGGCGCCGCGGCGGCATCAACGCCCGACCCGTTTTTCCCTTTCGGGTTCGCCTTCGGATCCCCCGCCGAAGCTGAAGCGCGTGCGTTCGTCGCGCCCTCGGCCTTCGCCTGCGCCTTCTGCGGCACGTCGAACGAAGCACCGACGCTCGCCACGAGCCGGAACGTCGGCGTCCCGACGCCGGCCGTGAGCCCGGGCCCGCCCGCGAGGCCAAACGACAGCGGCCCCAGGGTGGCGCGCCCCCCGAGCAACAACTCGATGTTCGTCGTCCCGCGCCCGAACGGCGCGGCCTCCACGGTCACCGTTGATCCGTAGAGCTCCCCGTACGCCGAAAACCGGCCGAAACGCCCGGCGATCGCGCCTCCCGCGACGAGCTCTCCGCCGAGCAGACCGAGCCCGCTGCGCGTGTCCTGCACGCGCCGCCCGAGCGCGATCGAGTAGGAAAACCGGCCCATGTCGGCCCCCACGACGATCGAGGGCATGTGCCGCACCTCGCCCGTGCCCGTGAACGCGGTCTCGTCGCCCGTCGGCACCCAGACCGCGTAGACGAGGCTCGCCGCGGGGATCGCGCCGCGCTGGGGCAAGAGCACGAGGCGCAAGCCCAGCCGCAGATCGTTCATCGCGGCGCCCTCGGGCGAGCCGTACGTGACTTGTGTGCCCGGCGGCAGCGCGGAGACGAGGCCCGTGATCGAAGGCGAATCCCCGCCCTGCGCGAGCGTGACGGGCACGTCGAGATCGAACTTCAAGAACCGATGGATCTCGATCGCGGCGAGGACGTGCCCGGTGAGCTGATACGAGACCACCTCGCCGGCATCCTGCGCCGCATCGCCCGACCCCACGCGGAGCGAAAGCGGCGAATCGGCGTACGAGAACACGAGCGCGGCCGAGGTGCGGAGGTCGCCGGGCACGTCGGCGCGTGGCACGGCGAAAAAACCGTCGCCTGCGGGAGCGGGTTCGAGGCGCTCCAGCGCGGTCGCCGTCTGCGCGCTCGCCACGGCGGGTGCGAGCCACACGGCGCCCGCACACGCGAGGGAGCGGAAAACCCGGGCGACCATGGGGTGCGACGCTATGGCAGAGGGCGCGAGGGGGCAACTCCAAACGAAGCGGGAGGAGGGCGCGTCCGCGGGAAGACGCGCGGCCCTCGCCATGCGCCACGAACCGCGTCTATGCTGGCGACCGTGCCCGCGGTTCGGCGTGGCGCGTCTTCGGAGGAATGGGCATGCGGACAGTCGTGAAAGGAGCCTTGGCCGCCCTGGCCCTCGTGCTCCTCGCCCCGCGCGCCCACGCCGACACGCCGCCGCCGCCCGGCTTCCTCGAGCCCATCGTGCACTGGGGCGTGCAGAAGGGCGAGACGTGCGAGGACATCGCGAAGGTGATGTACGGCGCGGCCGTGCACGTTCCGCTCATCAACCGCTACAACCGCGTCGACTGCACGAGCCGCAAGCCCTTGCCCGAGGGCATCACGCTGATCCTGCCGAAGGGCGTCACGAGCGTGCCCGACGCGCGCGTCAAGTCGAGCCACCCCAACGTGCGCGGAAGGCCCTCGGGCGGCGGGTGGGACACGGTCGCGACCGGCACCGCGCTCTACCGCAACCACAACGTCCAGACGATGGACGAGGGACGCGCGCACATCGAGTTCCTCGACCACACGCACGTCTTCCTCGCGCAGAACACGCTCGTCGTGATCTACGGGACCGCGGGCAAAACGCGCGTCTCGAAGACGCCGCCGACGGTCGAGATCGAGGCGGGCGAGGTGCAGGCGGGTTTGTCCGCGCTGCGCGGCGAGCCCGCCGAGGTCGCCGTGCCCGATGGCGGCGTCGTCCGCGCCGAGTCGAGCGACACCGTCGTCGAACGAAAGAAGGCGCGCACCACGGTGGCGGTCTTCGACGGCAAGGCCGCAGTCCAGTCGGGCGGCAAGACCGTGACCGTCCCGAAGAACTACGGCACGCGCTTCGAGGGAACGGCGCCCCCGGCCGCGCCGCGACCGCTGCCGCCCGCGCCGCGCTGGGAAGACGGTGGATCGCCGTCCGTCGTGCTCGCGCCCCCGGGCACGGCCGTCCTCACCACGAGCTGGAACCCCGTCGAGAAGGCCAAGGCCTATCGCCTCGAAGTCTCGCGCGACGAGGGCTTCCACGATCTCGTCGTGCGGGAAGAGATCCCCGCCGAGGTCCGCTCGTTCCGCGCCGAGAAGATGCCGCCGGGCCTCTACCGCGTGCGGGTCCGGGCCATCGACGTCGAGGAGTACCTCGGCGTCGCCTCGGACGTGCGCACCATCGACGTCGTCGCGGCCGAGCTCCGCGGCGAGGGTGCGCGGTTCGAGGGCAAGACCGTCACGGTGAACCCCTACGGCGTCCTCGCGCTCACGGCCTCGAGCCCGGTCGAGGTGGCCCTCGACGAAGGACCGTTCGGCCCGCCGCCCGCGCAGATCGACCTCCTCAAGCAAGCGCCGAAGACGCTGCGCTTCCGCACGAAGAGCGGCCTCGAAGAGCGGATCACCCTCGTCCCCACGCCCGTCGTGTCGACGCCCGAAGCGACGTTCGACGAGACGAAGCGCGAGATCCGCGTGCGTGTCGCCACGAAGGGCCTCGGGGAGATCGACGTCCCGAAGCGCGTCGCGCCGCGCCTCCGCATCCGCCTCGGTGAGCGCGTGGAGACGGTCCCGCTCGCCGTGGCCGAGGGCGGCGCGCTCCTCGCGTCGATCCCGGTCGGCGAGGCGCACGGCGAGGCGCGGCTCGACGTCCTGGATGCTCGCGGAAAGGTCCTCGGCACGACCACGGTCCTCGCCCCGGACAAGCCCCCGCCGCCTCCGCCGCGGCGCCCGGTGTTCCGCCCGCTCGGCGCGTGGCTGCCGCCCTTCCGCCCCGCCGGCGTCACGGCCGTGCCCTGGACGAGCCCGACGGCGCCCACGGCCGTCGGCCGCGGCCTGAGCGCGGGCAGCACCGCGAATGGCCCGGTCTTCCAGGCCAATGGTCGCGTGAGCGGCTCGTTTGGCCCGCTCGGGCTCGACGCGCTCATCGTCACGACGCCTTTCGAACGCGCCGACTCCGTCCAGATGCCGGGCAGCGTGCCGACGGAGGACATGGCGTGGCTCGGCGCGCGCTATCGTGTCCTCCAGCGCGGCGCATCCGAGCTCGAAATCGCGCCGCTCTTCCGTATTGGATTGCCGCTCGAAAATCAGCGCGACTTGATGTTCGACGTGGGCGCTGCCGCCGGCGGCGCGAAAGGCCGCATGACGTGGGTCGCCAATGCGGGCGCTCGCTTCATGCTGGAAGAACCCACCGCGCAAGTCCCCTGGGTGCAGCCGTATCTGCTCATCGGCGCGACGTACGATCCATTGCGCTGGCTCCGGGCGTATGTCGTCGCCGACGCGCACGTGCTCGCCACGATCGGGCAAAACGGCACGGTCGTGGTTCCTTATGGCCTGACGGCCGGCGTCGAGGCGGGCGGATCGGTTTTCCTCGCGCTGTCCGGCTGGGTCGGGCGGGCGGAGAGCGTCACCTGGCAGGCGGCGGGCACGGTGACCGGATCACTCGGATTCCGCCTGGAGGGAGAAACCCGATGAGCGACGACGACGACGATCGTTCGCCGTCCAAACCCATGCGCGTCAGCGTTCGCCCGCCCGGAGCCGACGACCTCGACGAGCTCGAAGCGCAGCACCACACGACGCTGCAAACCCTTCCCTCGCCGCAGGCCGCCCCGCGTATGCCCGCGCTCCCGAAGGAGCGCGGCGGCGGCGCGCACGTCGGGCTCGTCCTCGGGGGCAAATACCGCCTCCTCGCGCGGATCGGCTCGGGCGGCATGGGCGAGGTGTACCGCGCCGAGCACGTCACCTTGCGGATGCCGGTCGCGGTGAAGCTGCTTCATTACAACATCGCGATCGAGCCCGACTACGTGCGGAGGTTTTACCGCGAGGCCCGGGCCGCGACGCTGATGGATCACCCGAACGTCGTGCGCGTCATGGATTACGGCGACGACGACGGTTTACCCTTCCTGGTGATGGAATACCTCGTCGGGGTCACGCTGCACGCGTGGCTCCGCGACCGGGACGCGGCGCCGCCGCTCACCGACGTGCGGGACATCCTCGGCCAGATCCTCGACGCATTCGAGGTGGCGCACGCGCGGGGCATCGTGCACCGCGATCTGAAACCGGAAAACGTCTTCCTCACGGACCTGGGGGGCAAACGCCTCGTCAAGATCCTCGATTTTGGTCTCGCGCACGTGGAATTGCCCAAGGAGGACGACCAGGGCTCGACGCTCACGAAGCCCGAGGCCGTCGGCGGCACGCCCGAATACATGAGCCCCGAGCAATGCCATTCGCTCGCCGTCGGCCCCTCGACGGACATCTATGCGATCGGGTGCGTCTTGACGGCGATGCTGCAAGGGAGGCCGCCCTTCCTCGGGAAAAACTCCATCGAGATCATCTCGGCGCACCTGTTCTTGCCGCCGCCGCCGCTCGCGCGCCCGACCGGTTCGGAGGCTGTGCCGCCGCTGCTCGAAAAATTGCGCCTCGAAATGCTCGCCAAGCAGCCGGAGCGGAGGCCGGCGAGCGCGGCGATCGTGAAAAAGCGACTGGAAGACGCACTCGATCCACAATCGCTGGCGACGCAGCTCGTCACGCGCAAAGGGAACGAGCCGCTCGGCGGCCGGGAGTCGCGCGCCCCGCAATGGGACGGGCAACTCGCCCGCGCCCATGATTCGACCGATCCGGGGCACGGGCTCACGGAGGTCGGCTGGATCCGCATGGCCAGCGCATCGGCCGTCGATCCTGCCTGCATCACGGGCCTCGCGTCGCAAGGCATTTACCTGGTGCCGCTCGAAGCCCTCGACGAAAACGACCGCGCGAAGCTCGGCGTCGTCCTCGTCGACGCGGGGAGCGACATCGACGGCGCGGCCGCAAAGCTCGCCGAGCTCGCACGCATCCTCCCGCAGGCGCGGGTCCTCGTGTGCGCCGCATCGCTCACGCCCGAGCGCATGACACGGCTCGTCTCGGCGGGCGCGGCCGACGTGGCGAACGCCCCCGCGAGCCCGGACGGGCTCGGCAAAAAGATTGGTCGGATCCTGCGGCGGGGGCGGTAAGACCCCCCCGGATCGCGATGTCAGTCTTGCGACCCGCGCGGCCCCCGGCAGAGGGTGCCGACGGGCTAGATCTCACGGCTTTCGCCCAGACTGGACCTCGCGGCCAGGATTTTGCACACGCGTCGCGGCGCCGATGGCACCCGTCAGCCCGGACACGGGCGCGGCGGCTTTACCTTCCTTGGAGACACCATGAATCTGCTTCGCACCGTTCGTCATAGCGTCAGCATCCTCGCCACTGCAGGCCTCCTCTCGCTGCTCCTCGCCGACAGCGCAGAGGAACTGTGTGCGCAATCGTCCTTCGACCGCACCTTCGACATCACCACGACCTGCGGCGGTGACCTCAGCGGCCGCATCCGCATCAACGGCTCCATGCAGCCGGGCGTGAGCGATGAAACGGCGAGCCTGTCGGTCACCAAGGCCTCGGGCGACGTCGCCCCGGTCGCCGGGGGCGTGGTCGGTGCATGCAGCGATGAGGACGAGCCGTTCGTGAGCACGGGGGTCACCCTCAAGCTCCCGATTTCCACGGCCGAGGAGACGGGCGCCGGGGGAGGCGGCGGCGCTGCGGGCGGCGGGGGGGCCGGTGGCAGCACGAGCAGCGGCTCGGCGGGCGGCGCGGGGGCGCCCGGCATCGTGGCCACGTGCAGGGTCGACTTGAAGACGCAGCTCGGAAAGGACGTGGCGTGCACCATCGACGGCGGCGACACGTGCACGGTACGCCTCACGGCCGCGCAATGAGCGACGCTACGCGCCCGCAAGGGCTCGCCGCATGGATGGTGCTGAGCTTCCTGGGCGGCGCGGCCGTGATGAACGGGGAAATCGCCGCGGGCAGGCTGCTCGCGCCGCACCTGGGTACGAGCACCACGACGTGGGCGATGCTCATCGGCACGGTGCTCGGGAGCCTCGCGCTCGGCAACCTGCTCGGCGGCTGGCTCAGCGCGCGCGGCGCGGCCTCGCAGTGGATCGTGCGCCTGATGCTTGCGTCGTCGCTGCTCTTCGCGGCGCTGCCGCGCGTGGTGCCGTGGGTGCTCTCGTCGAGCCTCGCGCGCTTCCGCGCGGGGGGCGCCTCCTCGCTGGGGATGCTCGCGGCCATCACAGCCCTCGCCATCGCGCTCCCCATCGGCTCGCTGGGTGCACTGCCCCCGCTCGTGATGCACGCGGCCGGCAATGCGGGCGACGGTGAGGCGACCGGGAAACTCGGTCGCCTCGCCGGGCGGCTCTCGGCGCTGGGGACCCTCGGGAGCCTCGTGGGCACGTTCGGCGCGGGGCTCGTGCTCCTGCCTTGGCTGGGGACACGCGCGACGTTCGACGTGGCCGCGGTGCTGCTCTCGGTGAGCGCCGCGGTCTTCGGCTTTCGCGCCCGCGCCCGCCGCGAGGCCATCGTCGGGCTCTCGACCTCGACGCTGACCGTGGCTCTCTCCTTCGCGCCGCTGTCCACGCCGTCGCCCGCGCATGGGCGGCTGCTCTGGGCAGGCGAGTCGCGCCACAACCACATCGCGGTAGTCGAGCGCGGCGCCGAGCGGCAGATCCGGGTCAACGACGGATTCGCCGTGCAATCGTTCGCGCGCCTCGACGGCGAGCTGCCCGTGCGCGACGTGTGGGCCTACTACGCCATGGCGCCGAGCTACGGGACGCGGCCCAATCCAGAGCGTGTGCTGCTCCTCGGGCTCGGCGGCGGCACGTCGGCGGAGGTGTTCCGGCGGCTCTACCCGGCGGCGGCGGTGGTGGGCGTAGAGCTCGATGCGGCGGTGGTGGAGGCGGGCCGCAAGTGGCTCGGTTTCGAGTTACCCGAGGCCTCGGTGATCATCGACGACGCACGCCCCTTCCTCGAAGCCGAGGCCCAGCGCGCGCCGGGGACAAAGGACGTCATCGTGCTCGATGCGTTCCAGTTCCCGTACGTGCCCTTCCAGCTCGCGACGGTGGAGTTCTTCGCGGCGGCGCGGCGCTGCCTTTCACCGGGCGGCGTGCTCATGGTGAATGCGGGCCGTCACGGCGAGGAGCGCGGCGTGGTGCACGCGCTCGCGCGCACGCTCGCGCAGGTCTTCCCGCACGTGCAGGCGGCGGATCCGCCAAGCCGCTCGAACACGATCCTGGTGGCAACCGAGCACGCGCCCGCCGAGGCAGTCGGGGTGGCGGGGCTCTCGGTCTCGGCGCGGACGGCCGGCGTGCTGCGAGATCTCGCCGCGCGCCACGCCTCGATGCAGCCTGCGGCCTGGCCTACGGACACGCCGGTGTTGACCGACGATCATGCGCCGGTCGAGTGGCTCACGGACAGGATCGTCTGGCGTGCGCTCTGAGCCCCAAAAGCTCGGCGACGTCCCAGGCCGGGCGCTGCTCCACCCATGGTCATACCTCGCGGCGGCAGCGCTCGCGTTCAACGTCTTCTGGCTGCGACGCAAGCATCCGGGGGTGGTGAGCGGCAAGCTCTCGGATCTGGCAATCTGCTTTCTCTTGCCGGTATTCCTGGTGGCCGCAGCGGAGTGGCTGCTCACGCTTGCGCGGCTGTGCGGCGGCCGCGTGGGGCCGCGCGTGGGCCCCCGTGGAATCTGGCTTTCGTGCGGCGTGAGCGTGGCGTATTTCGTGCTGTTGAAGACGTGGCCCGCGTTCACGGGCGTGCACCGGGCGCTGCTCGGGGTGCTGGATACGCCGTTCGGCGGGGGGAGATCGTTCCGGAACCTGGCAGATCCAACGGATCTGGTGGCACTCGTGATGGTGCCACTCAGCGCGTGGCATCTGGTGCGGGTGGCGGAACGTGAGGACGTCTAGACTTCCGGACCTCACCCACCCCAACCCTCCCTCTCCACACCGTGGAGAGGGAGGGAGTTTCCGGCTCGATCCAGCGCCTTTCGCCCCCTCTCCGCCGCGCGCAGGTCCCTCGACCTCCGTCATCGGTCTTCGACCCCGTTCCCGCAGGTCGCGGGACCTCCCGGATCGGTGTGGGAACCCGTCCACGCAGGTCCCGGGACCTCCCGGATCGATGTTGCACTCCGTTCGCGCAGGTCCCGGGGACCTCCGGGATCGATGTTGCGCTCCGTTCGCGAAGGTCCCTCGACCTTCCCGAGCTGTGTCGGGTCGACGCCGCTGCGCGGGGGCGGTGCCCCAGGCCCCAGCAGGGGCTGTCCGCCCCTGCACCCGGACCAGCCAGGGGCTGGACCCAGGACGATGAACTGCGCGATGCGCAGTTCATCGCACAGGCCCGATCGAGACCGGCGACAGCAGCGCTGACGTCTCGACGGGCGGGCGGTCCCACCGGCGCCTGCTGGGAGAACTGCGCACCGCGCAGTTCTCCCACAAAAGGTCCAGGGCTTGCCCTGGTTCGGGTCGAGGGGCGAACAGCCCCCGCGGGGTCCGGGGCGGCGCCCCGGCTTTACGGTCCCAGCGCCCCTCAGAGCCCCATCTGCTTCGCGATGATCACCTTCATGATCTCGTTCGTCCCGGCGAAGATTCGCTGCACGCGCGCATCCATGTAGGCCCGCGTCACCGGGTATTCGAGCATGTACCCGTAACCGCCGAAGAACTGCAGACACTCGTCGACCACCTCGCCGAGCATCTCCGTCTGCCAGAGCTTCGCCATCGAGCACTCCTTCACGAGGTACTTGCCTGCGACGTGCTCCGCGATCAGCCGATCGAGGAATGCGCGGCCTACTTCCACCTTCGTCGCGCACTCGGCCAGCTTGAACTGCGTGTTCTGGAATTTTGAAATGGGCTTGCCGAACGCCTTGCGCTCCTTGCAATACGCGACCGTGTCCTCGAGGATCCGCTCTGCTCCCGCCTGACACCCGACCGCCACGACGAGCCGCTCCTGCTGGAGCTTCTGCATCAGCATCAAGAAGCCCCCGCCCTCCTCGCCGAGACGGTTTTTCACGGGCACCCGACAATCCTCGAACGAGAGCTCCGACGTATCCTGCGAGGGCAGCCCCATCTTGCGCAGCTTCTTGCCCTTCACGAAGCCTGGCGTCCCCGCCTCCACCACGAACAGGCTGATGCCTCGGTGCGCGTTCTCCGCATTCGTGTCCGTCTTCGCCGCCACGATGCAAATGTCGCAGAGAATGCCGTTCGAGATGAACGTCTTCGCTCCATTCAGCACGTAATGGTCGCCGTCCCGCACGGCCGTCGTCGCGAGCCCCGCGAGATCGCTGCCCGTCCCGGGCTCCGTCATGGCGATCGCCGTCACGATCTCCCCGGACGCGCAGCCGGGCAGCCAGCGCTGCTTTTGCTCCTCCGTGCCGAAGGTCGCGATGTAGGGCACCACGACGTCCGAGTGCAGCGACATGGCGAAGCCGGAGTCGTAGGCCCGGGCCATCTCCTCGATCACGATCACCGAATGGAGGAAATCGCCGCCCGCGCCGCCGTAGGCCGGATCGAGCGACGGGCAGAGGAAGCCGCCCTCGCCCGCCTTGCGCCACGCCTCGCGGTCGACGCTCCCCTGCTCCATCCACCGCTCCTGGTGCGGCTTGACCTCCCGGTCGATGAACCGGCGGAACGACGTTCGGAACAGCTCGTGCTCTTCGCGGAAAAGGTTCCTGTCCATTTGAATGACGGGTTACCAAACCTCCCGTCCCGCGTCTATCCGGAAGCGGTAGCGGTTGACGCGCGCCGCTCGGTGGAAGACGCTTTTCCCCGAGGCCGACGCTTGTCCGACGGAGCCAACGCTGCCGAGCCGACCATCGCGGAGCGGCTCTCCACACGCGAACCGCGCATCCACGTCTCCATCGGCGCCGTCTGCAACAACAACTGCGTCTTCTGCATGGAGGAAGATCGCGACGGCCGCTACGTCAACAACTCGGCCATGACCACCGAGCGCGTGCGGTGGATCCTCGAGCAGAACCAGGGCGCCGAGGAGGTCTGCTTCACCTCCGGCGAACCCACGACACGCCCCGAGCTGCCCGAGCTCGTGTCGATGGCCAAGGGCCTCGGTTACCGCAAGATCAGCGTGATGACGAACGGCCGGCGCCTCTCGCACCTGCCGTACGCCGCGCTGCTCGCGAAGGCCGGGATGAACCGGTTCTACGTCTCGATCCACGGCCACACGAAGAAGCTCCACGAAGGCCTCACGCGCACGCCTGACAGCTTCGAGCAGACCGCCGCCGGCCTCGCCTCGATCACGAAGCTCAAGCGCTTCGGCGTCGAGCTGCACACCTCGACGGTGATCACGGACCGGAACCTCCCGCACATGCTCGACATCTACCGCTTCCTGCGGCAGGCGGGCGTCGACCAGGTCGTCTTCAACGTGATGCAGGCGAACGGCCGCGCCGACACGTATTTCGAGCAGATCTTCCCGCGCTACACGGACATCGCCGCCGCGTTCCGGCGCTTCCTCGCGGACGTCGGCGAGCGGCGGCCGATGGCGTTCCTCGTGGACATCCCGCTCTGCACGACGGAGGGCGTCGCCGATTTCAACCGCGGCTACGTCGAGAAGTACCAGCACTTCGACCTCGGCGCTCAGGCGAACCTCGATGCTGCGCGCGCGCCCGAGCGGGCCGGGGACGGACGCGGCCGGGGGCTCGTCCTCGTCACGCGGCAAGATCTCGACGAGGCCCAGCGGGACAAACGCGAGGCGTGCGGAACGTGCAAATACGGGCCGCAATGCGAGGGTGTCTGGCGCAACTACCTCAAGCGGTACGGCTGGGACGAGTTCGAGCCGATCCTCGGCGCCCCAAACGCTCGGTGATCACAGGGTAGAACGTGTTACCATCGCCCGAGCAGGCATGAGCGACGGCAAGAGCGATGGACGTGGCGACGGGGCGAGAGCGCAGGCAGCGCATGTAGAGCATCCTGCCGGGCCCCCCCTCCCGGCTCCCTCACCCCCACGTCCGATGTTCCAGAGCGCCTCGCACGCAGGCCCGCACAGCGTCGGCCCTTCGAGCGTGGTCGTCGCGAGCCGCAAGAGCGACGTGCCGCCGCTCTCGCAAGATCCCGAGGCGCACCGCAAGTGGCTCGTCGAGGAGCTCGAACGCACGCGCGCGCGCCTGCTCCAGGCCGACAGGCTCGCCACGCTCGGCACCATCGCCGCGAGCGTCGGGCACGAGCTCAACAACGTCGCCGCGGTCCTGACCCACACCGCGACCTTCATCCGCATGCGCGCCGACGCCGGGAAGCTGCCGGAGCCCGACGATCTCGTGGCCCTCGACCGTGGCGTCGCGCACCTGGCCGAACACGCGCGAAACCTCCTGCACCTCGGCACGCCGAGCCAGGATCGGCACGAGGTCCTCGACGTGACGACCGTGATCGCCGACGTCCTCTCGATGCTCCACGTCTCGGGTCGCACGAAGCGCGTCAGCATCATGACGCAGGCGCCGCCTTCGCCCGTGCGTGTGGCCATGAGCCGCACGAAGCTCGAACAGATCTTCGTCAACCTCGTGACGAACGCCGCGGACGCCGTGATGGAGCAGCCGCCGGAGGGCCGGCTCATCCGCATCGAGGTGAGCGAGAATCGCGAGACGGGGCGCGCGCACTGCCTCGTCGAGGACGCGGGGACGGGCATCGCGCCCGAGATCCTCGCGCGTGTCTTCGAGACCTATTTCACCACGAAACCTTCGGGCAAAGGTACGGGCCTCGGGCTCTCCGTCGTCAAGAGTCTCATCGAGGCCGTGGGCGGGGACATCGAGATCGAGAGCGAGCTCGGCAAGGGGACGGCCGTGCGCTTCGATCTCCCGCTGTGCACGTGAGAGAACGTCCTTGCCGTCGGACGGCCGTGGGCGCCATCATGCACCCAGGTCCGTGACGTCGCATGCGTCTCCCATTGGCTCGTCGGCCACCGCCGTCGCACCGGGCACCCTCCTCGCCCAGAAGTACCGCGTCGAGCGTGTCCTCGGGCAAGGCGGCATGGGGTACGTGGTCGAGGCCCGGCACGTCGCGCTCGACGAGCGGGTCGCGCTGAAATTCCTCCTGCCCGAGTACGCGCAGCATCCCGAGGCCTCGGCGCGCTTCCAGCGCGAGGCGCGCGCCGCCGTGAAGATCAAGAGCGAGCACGTCGCCCGCGTCCTCGACGTGGCCACGCTCGAGAACGGCGCGCCGTACATGGTCATGGAGTTCCTCGATGGCCGGGATCTCGCGCGGCAGCTCAAGGACGGCGTCCTCTCGGTGCCCGACGCGATCGACTACGTCCTGCAGGCCTGCGAGGCCATCGCCGAGGCGCACGCGCACGGCATCGTGCACCGCGATCTGAAGCCCGCGAACCTCTTCCTCGCGAGCCGCCCCGACGGCTCGCCGCTCGTGAAGCTGCTCGACTTCGGCATCTCGAAGATGAAGAACGCGCCGGGCGATCACGCGCTCACGCGCACGGCGACGGCGATGGGCTCGGCGCTCTACATGTCGCCCGAGCAGATGCAGGAGACGCGCGGCGTCGATCACCGCACCGACATCTACTCGCTCGGCATCACGCTCTTCGAACTGCTCGCGGGCACGCAGCCGTTTTACGCGGAGACGTTGCCCAACCTCTGCGCCGAGGTGCTCACCGGCACGCCGCGTCCTCTGCGTCAGTTTCGGCCGGAGCTCCCGGCGGATCTCGCCGCGCGGATCGAGCGCGCCTACGAGCGCGACAAGAACCGAAGGTACCCGTCGATCGGCGAGTTCGCCGTCGCGCTCGCGCCCTACGCGCCGCCGCGCTCGCAGAGCACGCTGGAGCGGATCACGCGCATGGCCGGCCTGCCGACGCCCGAGCTGCCGTCGCGACAGCCTTCCCAGCCGACCTTGCCGGCGTTCGCGCCTGCCGACGCGCGCGCGTCGACCGAATGGGCCGAGGGCCCGAGCACGGTGCCGCTCGGCAACACGGGGCGACGCAACGCGGCCGTCAGCTCGACCCTGTCCTCCGCCCCGTCGCCCGCCGAGGTCGCCACGCAGACCGCGCACAAGACGATGCCGCTGCCGGTGCAGATCGCGTCCTCGCCGGAGCTCCCGTCATCGGCCACGACGACGACCGGACCGAGCATCATCACGCTCGGACAAACGCCGTCGCTCGACGTGATCGAGCCCGACCTCAGCCGCATCGAGGCCGACCTCTACACGGGTCCGCGCAGCGCTCACGCGGCTGCCGCGTTCGCCAGTGCCGCGCGGACGCGGACGCCGTCCGATGGTGGTCGCTCGTTCCTGTTCGTCGCGCTCGGCCTCGGCGCGCTCATCGGCGTCCTCGGCGGCGTGCTCGTCTTCCTGTTCCGATCGAGCGTCGAAGCGTCTTCCACGACGCCGATCGCGACCGGCGCGCCCCAGGAAGTCCCTGCGCCCCCCGCGCCCACGAGCGCGGCTACGCCGACGTCCACCGCGCCCACGGTGACCCCCGAATCCACGGCCCCGCCGATCCCTTCGGCCTCCGCGTCGCCGGCGATGGCCGCGTCCGCGGTAGCGACCGCGCCCGCGGCGCCATCGCCTGGCCCGAAGCCCACGAGCAAGGCGACGGTGGCCCCGACGAGCACGACGAAGAAAGATGCAAAAAACGCTTTCAATCGCCGCTAGCTCGCCGATGCCCCGCGCCCGCCTGCGGATCCTCGCCGCCGCGCTCACGCTCGCGGCGGCGCTCACGCTCGCGCCCGGCCCTGCGGCCGCGCAGAGCGGGGACAACAAGGCCATCGCCGAGGCGGCCTTTCTTCGCGGCCGCGAGCTCATGGACCAGGGCAAACCCGCGGAGGCGTGCCCCAAGTTCGAGGAGAGCGCGCGGCTCGATCCCTCGGTCGGCGCGCTCCTCAACCTGGCGCTCTGCAACGAGCAGCTCGGACGCACCGCCACGGCGTGGGCGCGCTACAAGGAAGCCGCGACCTTGGCCCACGCCACGGGCGACACCGATCGCCTGAAGATCGCCGAAGAGTTCGCGGGAAAACTCGCCCCCAAGCTCTCGCGCCTGCGCATCGAGACGGCGGCCGAACCCACGGCGGGCCTCGTGATCAAGCGCAACGGCGAGCCCCTCGGGGCCACGCTCCTCGGCGACCCCATCCCCGTCGATCCCGGCGAGCACACGATCGAAGCGACCGCGCCCGGGTTTTTGCCCTGGTCCACGAAGATCGTCGTGGGCAAGGACGCCGACCTGAAGACGGTCTCGGTGCCTGCGCTCGCGGCGGCTCCGGAGGAAAAGAGCGTCGAGAAGGTCGAGACGCCTCCCCCCGCATCCAGCGCGAACGGCCTGCGCACGGCGGCATTCGTCGCGGGGGGCGTGGGCGCCCTCGCGCTCGGCCTCGGCGCGGTGTTCGGCGGGCTCGCGTCGAGCGACGTGGGCAAGGCCGATCCGCTTTGCCCTCAAAAGAAGTGCAACCCCGAGGGATTCGCCCTCATCGAGGGCGCGCAGACGAAGGCCCTCGTCTCGACGATCGGCATCGGCGTGGGCGGCGCAGCCCTCGCCGCGGGCGTCGTGTTGTTTTTCGTCTCGCGCTCCCCGGCGAAAGAGCCCGGCCCCGAGGCGCCACGCGCGTGGCTCGTCCCTTCGTTCGGACCACGCAGCGGAGGCGCCTCGATCCTGGGCACGTTCTGAGCCCGAACCGACAGGACCCGTTTCCCCCATCTGCCATGGACTTCGACCTCACCGAAGAGCAAAAGCGTTTCCAGGAAGCCACGCGCGCGTTCGCCACGCGTGAGCTCGCGCCGCGAGCCGCCGAGATCGATCACGACGCGCGCCTCCCCGAAGGCCACGCGCGTCGCCTCGGCGACGCGGGCCTGCTCGGCCTCACGATCCCCTCCGCGTACGGCGGCTCGGGCGGCGACTTCGTCTCGCTTTCGCTCGCGATCGAGGAGATCGCCGCGGCGTGTGCGAGCTCGGCCGCGATCGTGGGGACACACGTGGCGCTCGTGGCGCGCACGCTCCTCCGCGCGGGAAGCGACGATCAAAAACAGAAGTACCTCGCCCTGCTCGCGCGCGGCGCCTCGCTCGGCGCGGCCGCGATCCCCGATCCCGCGGAGGGCACGACCCTCTTCGCCGAGCCCAGCGCCGCCGGCGGCTTCGTCCTCGACGGCGAGACCGGCCCCGTGATCCTCGGTCCCGCAGCCGACGTGTTTCTCGTGTTCGCCGCGACGAACCGCGCCCCGAACGATCCTCGCCTCGTCGCGCTGCTCGTCCCGAAGAGCGCCCCGGGCCTCACGATCGAGCCCGCGGAGGCCTTCGTGGGTCGGCGCGCGGCAGGCGCGGCCTTGCTGCGCGCGCGCGGCGTTCGTGTGGATGCGGCCGAGGTGATCGGCGCGGCGGGTGAAGGCGCATCGATCGCCACGGCGGCACTCGAAGACGCGCGCATCGCCGTCGCGGCGGAGGCCATCGGCATCGCGCGCGCGGCCTTCGAGAAGGCGGCGGCGCACGTGAAGCGCACGCAGGACCGCTTGAAGACGCCCGGCCTCCTCGGCATGCAGGCGCAGCTCGCCGACATGGCCGTCGACATCGAGGTCGCGCGCCTGCTCGTCCTTCGCGCCGCGCACCTCGCGGATCGCGGCGCGCCTTCCTCGGCCGAGCGATCCATCGGAAAACTCTTCGCCTCCGAAATGTCGACCCGCGTCGCGCACCGAGCCATGGACATCCTCGGCGCGCGCGGCGGAGGCGCGAGCGAGGGCCTTGGACGTCACTTCCGCGACGCGCGCACCACCGAGCTCGTCGAGGAGAGCAGCGGAACGCAGCGATCGATCATCGCGCAAACCATGTTGAAGGGATGATGAAGAGCAACGAAATCAGCCTTGGGTTTGGTTCTCCTCGGGCCCTCGTCGCCGCGCTCGCGGCGCTCGCCTCGCTCGCGGGCTGCGGTG
This sequence comes from Polyangium jinanense, assembly GCF_028435365.1. The sequence continues at coordinate 27,496 of NZ_JAGTJJ010000055.1, forward strand.
GCGAGGTGGCGGCGAACAAGCCGCCGGACACGGGCGGCGTGGACTCCTCGACGAGCGGCGGAAACGGCGGCGCCAACTTCGAAGCCGAGATCGGCGCGCTCGATCAGGACAAGGTGCAGTCGACCCTGCAGCGCACCTCGGACAAGCTCAGCGCCTGCTTCCACAACGGCGTCCGCCGCATCCCCTTCATGGGCGGCGAGATCAAGTTCGCGCTGCGGATCGCGCAGGGCGGAACGGCCACCGTCGCGTACCTCAAGGAGTCGACGCTCGGCGATCGCGAGACCGAGTCGTGCATGCTGGGCGCGCTGCGCAGCGCGAGCTGGCCTTCTCCCGTGGGTGGCAAGGAAGGCCTCGCCGAGGGCGGCTTCGCCTTCGATCCGAGCGCCGACGAGCGCCCGCCCGTCGCGCTCGGGCCCGATCGCCTGGGCAAGGAGCTGCCGAAGGCCAAACAAGCGCTCGCGACGTGCCGCGCGAGCCAGGGCGCGGGCCCGATCACAGCCACGATGTACCTCGACACCGATGGAAAACCCCTCGCCGTCGGCGTCTCGAGCGCCGATCCCAAGGGCGACGCCGCGGCCACGTGTGTCGTCGACGCGCTGCGCGGCATGAGCTTCCCGTCGCCTGGAAGTTACGCCGGCAAGGTGTCCCTCGTCGCGGAGTGAAGAAGTGTTCGGTCGAGGGGCGCGGATCGAAGGGTCGCGCTAGGATCTCCGCGTGTGGAAGCTCATCCGTGAAGTCCTCGGCCTCCTCTGGAAGCTCGTCAAGACGCTCCTCAAGAACAAGCTCCGCGCCATCCTGAAACGCGTCCTGCTCTACACGCTGCTCCTCGGAGCCGTGATCGCGGTCGTCGTCTTCCTCGTGACCCGCATCTTCGTTTGACCAGACGAACCCGTTGGCGCTCCAACGGGTTCGCCTCCAGCCGCTCCGCCTCTCAGCGCGTCGCGCTCCGGGCAATCACGATGCGCTGGATCTCGCTCGTCCCCTCGTAAATCGTCGTCACACGCGCGTCGCGCAGGTGCCGCTCCACCGCGAAGTCGCGCACGTAGCCGTAGCCGCCGTGGATCTGCAGCGCTCGCTGGCAGATCCGGTTCGCCGCTTCGCTCGCGTAGAGCTTCGCCATCGCCGCCTCGGCCGAGAACGTGCGCCCCTTCTCCTTGAGCCACGCCGCGCGTAGCGTGAGCGCCCGCGCCGCTTCGAGCTCCGTCCGGCAATCCGCGAGCGACCACTGGATCGCCTCGTAGTCGCCGATCGACCGGCCGAACTGCTTGCGCTCCCGCGCGTACGCGGTGGCCTCCTCGAGCGCCGCCGTCGCGATGCCCACGGCCTGCGACGCGATCCCGATGCGCCCACCGTCGAGCGCCATCATCGCAATCTTGAAACCCTCGCCCTCGCTGCCGAGCAGCGCGTCCGCCGGCACCTTGCAGTCGTCGAGCTCGAGCGGCACCGTGTTCGACGCGCGCAGCCCGAGTTTGTCCTCGGGCCGACCGCACCGGAGCCCCGGCGTCCCGCCCTCCACGAGGAACGCCGAAAGCCCACGCGTCCCCGTCCCGCCCGTGCGCGCCCAGACCACGAACACACCGGCCCACGCGCCGTTCGTGATCCACTGCTTTTGCCCGCGCAGCACCCAGCCGTCCTCGGTCCGCTCGGCCACGGTCCGCATCGAGCCCGGGTCACTTCCCGCCTCCGGCTCGCTCAGCGCGAACGATCCGGCCGCGTACTCGCCCGCGCAGATCTTCGGCACGTGCTTCTCGCGCTGCGCCTCCGTGCCGAACCGCGCGATCACCTCCGCGACCATGTTCGTCACGCTCATCGTCACGGCCGTGGAGGCGCACGCGCGCGCGATCTCCATCATCGCCAGCGCATACGCAACCACGCCCGCCTCGGCGCCGCCGAGGGCCGCGGGCACGTTCACGCCCATCAGGCCGAGCTCGGCGAGGCCTCGCAGGATCTCGCGTGGGATGTCTTTGTCTCGGTCGAGATCGGCCGCGACGGGCCGGATCACGCGCTCGGCGTAGTCCCGCGCCGTGCGCTGGACGAGCGCCTCGGTCTCGTTAGGCTCGAGGTCCATGGGTCCGCGTTACTGGCACTTCTGCGTGAAATCGCAAGGATCGCCGCCCTGCGCGGTCACGAGCAAGCTGTACTGCGTGCACGTCCCCGTGGCGCCGAGCTTGCGGTAGACGCGCACGTAGTACTTCGTCCCGTTGTTGTTGCAGTGCACGGGCTGCGTGCCGTCGTTCGCGCAAGGCACCTCGCCCTGGAGGCCGTCTGCCGATTTCCCGTCGACGCACCAGTCGTACGACGTGATCCCCACGGCGCCACCCGACGGCGTGTCCGTGCACATGTCGCCGCGGATCACGTCGACCACGAACTCGTCGTTCGGCATCGGCGCCACGAAATCGATGCTCACGTGGTACGAGTTCGTGGTCAGCTCATTCGTGTCGATCGTGTCGAACGACCACACGTCGACGTCGCTCGCGCCGCCGAGCGAGCCCGTGATCGTGATGCTGCTCCCGCTGGTGTCGCTCACGCTACCGGCGGGCGTCGCGTTCGCGCAGAGGTCGTTCGGTTCGCCCATCTCGGTCGGGCACGAGCAGCCGTTCGCGATCGGGCCCGGCGGATAGCTCGCCCAGCCCGGCTCGCACGGCCCGAGCTCGCACGAGCCTTGCGGCGTGCACGCCCACGACGCGTGCGGCGGCACCGGCCCCTCCGCGCTGCAGAGCGCGTTCGGATCGCCTTCGTCGCTCATGCCGTCGCAGTCGTCGTCGGAAGCGTTGCACGTCTCGGCCGCGGGGACCTTCGCCGTGCATCCCTCGAAGTCGCCCGACTCGCCGTTGCACGTCTCGACGCCCGAGCACGTGCCGTACTCGTTCGAGTTCGCGCAGTCCTTCTCGACCCCGTCGCGTTTTTCGCTGCACGGACACGAGAACGGCAAGTTTGGCACGCAGAACTTGTAGGCCTGCCCCTGCGGAGGCTTGGGCGGCCCCGCGTCCAGACCGCCGTCGCCCGCATCGCCCGCATCGCCCGCGTCGTCCGGAGGCCCCGCGTCCGGCATCTCGCCGTCGCCCGGCTTCGGCGGATACTTCGCGCCCTCCAGGCACGTGAAGCCGTTCGGACACTGGCCGTCGGTCGTGCAATCCTGCGCGCAGAAGCGATCCCCCGCGGGCGCGATCAAGCACGCATCCGAGGGGTTCGGGCATTGCAGCTTCGTCATGCACGGCAAGCACTGGTTGCCGAGATCGGGCACGCAGATCGAGTCGCCGTTGATGATCGCGCAGTACGTCCCCGCAGGGCAGCCGGGCGGACACGGCACGGTGCAGTACTTGTTCGCGCCGACGACCGTGCAGTCCCCCTGCTCGCAAGGCGTGTCGTCGTCGCAAGGGCCGCCGATCTGACCCGGCGGAATGCCCCCACCGCCCTCGCCGCCCGCGCCCGCGCCGGCGCCGCCGCTCGGATCGATGTGATTGCCCTGCGCGCACGCCGCGAACAACGCCGCGACGAACGATCCGATCAAGACGATCCGCCCATGGTAACGGTGCCCCAAGCTCATCGGACGGCGCCTCCTCGACGACACGAACCGGCCCGCGCGTGGAAGCCGAAAATGGCTCTTCCTTCCCGCGCAGAGGCCTTCGTCAGGTTAAATGTTTTGCACACCGGGCGTCAAACGCGTAACTGGGGAGTCGAAAGCGGTCCCTCCGCTCCCCGCCATGCCTCGCGCCCCTGCTCCCAGGCCCTCCGCGTTCGTCCCCGGTGCGTCATGTGCGAGCCTCGCCGTCCTCGCCCTCGCCACGCTCACGGGCTGCACGAGCGCAAAAACCGAGGCCACACCCAGCCCGAGCCCCGCCGCAGAGCTCATGCCCCCGGCGCCGCCCGCCGCCGCGCCGCCCGCAGCGTCCGCGGCCGCCGCCGCCGCACCCGCAGAAGCGCCCGCGCCCGCGTCCGCGCCCGTGCCCGCGAAGCCGCGCATCTGGTCGAAGGGACGTTTCGCCTGGATCCACCCCCAGCCCGGGGCGAGTCACGCCTGGATCGGATACCTCGCGCTCGGCAGCTCCGCGCCGCTCAAAGGCAGCAGCGTCGAAGCCGCGCGGATCCCAGGTTATGCCGGCTGCGACGCCTGGTACGCCGTCGAGCCACGCGGCTACGTCTGCGCAGGCGCAACGGCGACGGTCGACGAAAAAGACCCAGCCATCGTCATCCTGCGTCGCGACGCAGCCGACGTGAGCTCGCCCTGGCCCTACCAGTACGGCGAATCCATTGGCGCTCCGCGTTATGACCACATCCCGACGCGCGCCGAGCAACGCGAGGCGGAATGGGACCTCGTAAAACACGAGGCCAACGTCGAAAAAGCACGCGCCGCCGCGGGCGACACGGCCGCGATCGCCGCCATCGACAAGTCCCTCGTCGGCGTCGACCTCGCCCCCTCCGGCGAGGGCCCGCCCGAGCTTCTGCCCTTCGGCCCCCTCGTCCGGGAAAACCGCAAGTTCGTCCAGCTCGGTTCGACGATCGCGTTCGTCCGCGCCTTCGAGTCCGGCGGCCGAACCTTCGTCCTCACAGCCGACCAAGCGATCATCCCGAAGGACCGCATCAAGCCCTACCCGCGCTCGACGTTCCACGGCATCTCGCTCGGCGACGACGTGAAGCTGCCGCTCGCCTTCTTCCGCCAGAAACCGCGCCCCAAATGGAAGCGCGGCGAAGACGGCAAGCTCGCAAAGACCGACGAGACGTTCCCGCGCCTCGGCTGGGTCGGCCTGACAGGCGCGCGCGTCGAGCAAGACGGCAAAGCATTCGTCGAGACGAAGGAAAGCGGCATCTACGTGCTCGCCGAGGACGCGCAGATCGTCGAAGCCGTCACCGAAGCGCCCTGGCTGGCCGACAAGGACCCGAACAAGAGCAAATGGGTCGACGTGCGCGTCCTGAACGGCACACTCGTCGCCTACGAAGGTCTGCGTCCCGTCTACGCGACGATGATCTCCCCAGGCCGCGGCGGCGTCCCGTACCCAGGCATCGAGCCGCTGAAGACAGCCTCCACCCCGGTCGGCCTCTTCCGCGTGGACGGGAAGTTCCGCACAGCCACGATGGTGTCGAGCTCCGACGAGAACTTCGTGCATTCCGAGGTGAACTGGGTCCTGAACTTCAGCGGCCCCCACGCGCTGCACGGCGCCTACTGGCACGACGCCTGGGGCGAGCCGAAGAGCGGCGGCTGCGTGAACCTCGCGCCGATCGACGCCAAGTGGGTCTTCGACTGGACCGACCCCGACGTCCCCGAAGGCTGGCACGGCATGCGCGCCGTGAGGGAGTTCGGTCAGAGCACGATCGTGCGGATCCGGCGGTAGCGCTGGCAGCGTTGCGCCGGGGTTTCACCCCGGACCCGACCAGGGGCTATCCGCCCCTGGACCTGGACCAGCGCAAGCGCTGGACCCGGGGTCGATGAACTGCGCAACGCGCAGTTCATCGAACAGGCCAGGTCAAGACCAACGACGACCCTGCCTGCCAAGACCGCGGCGCCGAGGATTCAACTGGCAACGTCCCCGCCGCCAGCGTGAAACGCACCTCCATGGTCTTGCCACCGGCCTGTTGGAAGAACTGCGCGATGCGCAGTTCTTCCACGAACGGTCCAGGGCTTGCCCTGGTTCGGGTCGAGGGGCGAACAGCCCCCGCGGGGCCCGGGGCAGCGCCCCGGCGCGGCGGCCTCAGCGGGGAATTTCGAGGAACGCCTTCGCGAGTTGCATCGCTCGCTCGGGGTCGACCATGTTGAGGTAGGCGATCTTCCCCTGCAGGTACGCCTCGAAGTGCGGGATGTTGTCGCGGTTCTGCGCGGCGAGCCCGGTCTTCTTGGCGGCGTGCAGGATCGCGCGGAGCTTGCGGACCTCCTCGCGCGGCATCCCGAGCTTGTCGTTCACGACGATGCCCGTGACCTCCTGCCGCCCTCCCGCATGCTGCACCCGGCCCTTCTTCGGGTTGATGGCAAACCCCTCCTCCTGCACGATGTGCCGCACCCGCGCGAGCAGGATCCCAAGGTCACTCCGGCCCTTCTTCTGGCCACCCTTGCCATCATCCACGAACTCGTTCGCCGCCGAGAACGTGAGGTCGTCCGCATACCGCGTGTACGTCCAGCCCATCTTGCGCGTCATGCCCGAAAGCCGCCGATCGAGCTTACGCGCAACCAGATTCGAGATCGCCGGACTCGTACACGCACCCTGCGGCAAACCCCGTTCGCCCACCGCCACCCAGTACGTCGTGCCGTCATAGACGACCTTCCGCCGCGGCGACTCCGTGCAGATCAGCGCAAAAATCGTGGCCACCGCAGGCGAGTACCCGATCGACTCGAAGAGCCCACGCACGCGGCCAAACGTGATCGTCGGAAAGAAGTCCGAGAGGTCGAGGTTCACCACGGTCCCGCGGCCAAGATGCGCCCGCGCATTCGTCACCGTGGATCGCCCCTTCACGAACCCATGCGCCTCGCCCTCCACCGAGAGCTTCGCGAGCACATTCTGAAGGATCCACTGCTGCGCCTTCGAGAGCGCCTCGTGCGGCGCCGAGAGCAGACGCATGCCGCCCGAACGCTTCGGGACCTCGAAGTACACGTAATGCGGCTTCTCGACCGCGTCGTTGTGGTAGCAGAGCCAGCGCAGCCGCGGGATCGGCACGGAGAGCGCCTTCGCGACCTCCGCCGGCGTCGACAGCAAGGGCAACCCCTGCTTCCGCAGCGATTCGACGTTCGCACGCCGATCACCGAGGCTGCCGGACACGCCACGCCCGAGGAAGATGATGTCCTCGGCGCGACGCTTGGCGACCGCCTCCGCGTGCTTCTTCTTCCGCTCGGCCGCGAGCCGCTTCTTCTCCGCCTTGCGCTCGGCCTTCTGGCGACGAAGCTCCTCGATCGCCGCATCCGCCTTCTTGCGGGCCACGACGGTCGCCATGCTCGCGGCCTCGTGGTGCTTGAGCCAGAGATCACCGACGCGGTGGATCTCCTCGAGCTGCTGCTCCGTGAGCAAGCCGCGCAGAATGAGGCCCCGATCGATCAGCGCCGTGCGCTCGTCACTCTGCGGCGGAATCGTATCCACGCGCCCGATCCACGCCGTCTGGTACGGGTTGATCTTGAGCGCGCGCTTGCGCATCTCGTCCGCCGACAAACCAAGGATCCCCGACGTCTCGTACGGGTCCTTCGGCTTCGGTTTGTCCTTCTTCTTCTTGTCAGGCGTCGTCGCCGCCGCCGCCGCCGGCGCAGGGCTCGCCGTGAACGTCGCGACCGCCGGGTTTTTCCCGCCCGCGCCGCTCGTCGTCGAGGTCGAGGACGTCTTCGCTGACGTCGACGCCCCCGCCTGCGGTTTGTCGCCCTGCTCGTTTTTCCCGGGCTCGCCCTCGCCGGGTTTGCCGGTGCCGATGAAGGACTTGACTTTGTCCCAGAAGCCCACGGCAACTCCCGCTAGATCGAGGTTGCGACGCGCGTCGCCCGAGCGCTCGGGCGAGCGATCCCTGATGCACCGTTCGACGCGCCGTCCAGCCCTCCAAGGAAGCCCGTCCGCCCGACTACTCGCCTAGGACCACGTCCGATCACCGAGGCCCTAGGCCCCCTACCGGCATCCAGACCCAAGGGTCCGCTGAGTGGATGCTGGTAGGGGGCTTTAGGGCCAAAAGAACATCGGGCGCGGGGACGCATGGGGGAACGAACTCCGCCACGGCGGAACGCCGCAGCATGGTGGGCTCGGGCGGACGGACCTCCTTGCAAGGCTGGACGCAAGCGCGTCGAACGAGACGACAAGACCATTCCTACAACGACTTCCTACCAAGAAGCCAGGCCAGACAGAGGACGGATGCACGCTCGGCACGGAACCGATCCGCGACGCGCTTCACCTCGGCGAGCACGTCAGGCGGCAGCGCAAGCCGCTCCTCCACGGCATCCGCCGGCGTACGGGTGGCGAGCAAACGCGCAAGCGTGACGTCCGCGAGCGCGAGCGCCGTGGTCCAAGATCGCTCCGCCTGAATCCGCGGCATGGCCACGTCCCATGCCTGCTCCAGCACCCGCGAAACCGTGGTGTTCTTCCGGTTCGCGGTCTTGCGGATGTCGTCGAGGATCTGGCGCGGAATCGGAAAACTCTCGCCCGACGACCACTTCGAAGCCTTCGCCGGCTCCGGCGCAGGCTCGGGCTTCGGCGCCTGCGGCAGCGCGCGACTCGATAGCACCATCTTGAGCGCGAGCAGATGCCGGCAAGGCCCGGCGCGAAGCCCGCTCTTGTAGAAGTACGAGCACGAGCACTTCGCCTTCTTGATGGCGAGATCCTCGTCGAAGATCGCCTCGCAGCCCGTGCCCTTCGCCTTGCCGACGACCGCGCGCCGGCCGTCCGAAAGCAGCTCGTCGCGATCGATCGTCACCGCGTTGCCCCGCGCCATCGCGCGGCCCTCGACGAGCTCCGGATGCTCCGGCCCGATCAACGCCTCGCTCAGCACGGCGGGCATGACCTGCCGATAGCGATACACGCGATCGGCATGGTCGTAGATGAGCTGCCCACGCTTCGCGAGCTGGTGCAGCGCGGGCACGAGGCTCTCCTCGGACGCGCCCGTCGCCGCGGCGATCGCGGGCAAGGTCGCGCGCTGTTCGTTCTGGAGGAACCGATCGGCCTGCACCATCGTGCGCGCATCCGGCTCCCACGCGCCCGCGAGCAGATCGAGCCCCGAGCCGCTCGTCCAATCGTTGGTGGTCCAACCGCTCAGCGCGAGCACGAGCCGCATGTCGCCCATGTGCGCGATCCAGATGCTCGGCAAACCCGATCCGAGCAGCCGCACCTCGACGCGGTCCGTGAGCGGCAGGACGCGGGCGAGCGCGAAAAGCCGCCGCCGGCCCCAGATCTTGACCTCCTCGGAGATCTCACGGCCCACGGGCGCCGAGCGATACGGGCCGAGCTTGCCGCCCGCGCCATGGCCGCCAATCTCGAGCCCGCCGTCGTACACAGGACCGCGCGACTGGATCTCGATCCCCCACGGATCGAGGATGATCTTCGGCGCCTTGCCCGGCGTGAGCACGAACCGGATGCTGCGCGGCCCGCTCTTCTCACGATGGCGCTTCAGGTGCGCGAGGATCGCGTACACGACCTCGACAGGCAGATCCACGCGGCGACTCGGCAAGCACGTCGAGGCCTGGATCTGACCGAATCCACGCAGCCACGAGGGCGGCAGATCGATCTTCTCCTCGCGGTAGTCCGCCATGCCCTCGACCTTCACGTCGAAGCCGGCCGGATCCACGGAGAGGCGCGTCTTCCGGTAGCTCCGTAGCGTCTGGAAGTGCTCGTAGAGCGCGATCGAGTAGTCGACGTTCGTCGTGCCGAGCCCCGCCTCCTGCGAGCCCACGAACGAGTCGCGGTCCACGGACAAACAGCCGTAGCTCGACTCGTCCTTGGAAAAACACTCGAAGAAGACCACGTCGGGCGCGACGGTGACGACCGGATCACACGGCACGAGGTGGCGGAAGAGCTCGGGATCGTTCCGCGCGAGCTCGTTCGCCCACTTGACGCGCGCGTCCCAGTAGAGGCGATGCATCTTGCGGAAATCGGAATCGAGGTTCGGCGGGATCGGCTCCTTCGCAAGGCGCGCGAGCTCGGCCCGCTTCGCCTGATCGAAGAGCTGCGCCTTGATCTCGGCCTCGCGCTCTTCCTCGGCCTTCTTCCACGCCTGGTACGCGGTCTTGTCCTTCTTGCGGAACTTGAGGTCGCCGACGACCACGTCGTGCAGCGCGCTCATGGCCTCGCGGAAGCGGATCGCGTCCTTGAGCTCCGCGTCGAAGAAGGTCTTCGGCCGCGCGAGGTTCGGGGAAAAACGCACGAGCAGGCTTTGCGCCGCCCCGAGCACAGAGCTCTTGCCCAGATAACGGAGATCGACGTTCACGCCCTCTCCTCCTGGAAGAGCGAGAGCTCCGGCAACTTGCGCCCGATCGCGCTGCGAAGCGCGGGAGCCTGGAAAGCCGCGCGCGAGACGGCCGCGAGTGCCGCACGCCGCTCCGGCGGACGCACGCTGCGCAGCGCATACCCGAAGAGCCCCACGAGCGGCTCGGCCTCGGCGGGGTGCGAAACGATGCGCGCCGCGATCTGCGAGAGCGCCGTACGCTTCTGCTTCGAACCGCGGTGCACCGCGAGGATCGTCGTCGCCCAGATCCGCTCGAGCGTCGCCGGCCCGAGCGCCTTCTCGCGCTGCACGAGGTGCGCGAGCAGGAACGCGCGCACGTCGTCGTACGGGCTCTCCGCGAGCGCCGACCAGAGCGCCGGATCGTCCTTGAAGCGCACGTCGCGCTCGAAGAGCTGGAGGGCCTCGCGCCGCACGTCGTCGTACCGCGCGTCCACGAGATCCCGGACGTGCGTCATGCGCGTATCCTTGGAGGTCGAAAGGATCGACACGACCCACTTCGCCGCGGCCTCGCGCACGCGCGGCGCGCGCGCCGAAGCGAGCCGCAGGACCGACTCGATGGTCTTGATCCCGGCCGTCTTCTTGGTCATGGCCCAGTCGAGCCCGAGCTCGGCGACGGGCGCGATCGGCGAGCACGCGAGATCCACGCACTGATCGAGCGTGAGCCGCGCCGGCGAGACGTGCTTCTTGATGGCTTCACAGAGGAAACCGAGCGCCGTGGGGTTGTCGATCTGGAGCAACTCCAGCCACTCGGCCACGGAGAGGCTCGAAATGCCCTCGGCCGTGCGCAGGAGATCGGCCGCGAAGACCTGCACTTCCTCGTTCGGGCTCGCGATGAGCGGACGCAGGCGCGACATCGTCAGCGTGCCGAGCTCGCGCGGGTACCACGCCTTGAGGATCTGCACCGCGAACACGCGCACCGTGCGGCTCTTCGCGGTCGTCACGAGCGCGAGCACGTCCTCGAACGAGCCCTTCCACGCCTCGGGCCAGAGCGGCGCGGGTTCGAGCTCCGCGAGCGAATGGCCCTTCGCCACGCGGATGCCATCGGGGTGCCGATCGAGCACGGGCGAGCCGTGGTAGAGCGCGTGGAGCAAGCTCCAGGCGTCGAGCAGACGCTCGGGTTTGTCCAGGTGATCGTCGCGGTAGAGCACGAGCGTCTTGCGGATCGCCTTGCCGTACCGGACGGGATCCTTGCGCCCGATGTCGCGGAAGTAGCGAAGCACGCGACGGCGTAGGTAGTCGCGCGTGGCCTTCGAGAAGTGCGGCGCGCTGTCGTTGCGGCCCCAGAAGCGGGCCGGGTGTTTGCCCGTGCCCACGAGCGTGCGCACCTTCAGCGACTGCCGACTCGACCAGTCGTAGCGCTGCTTCTCCACGAGCTTGCGCTCCACGAGCCGGTCGAAAGCGACCATGAAGTGACCGACGAGCTCGTCGTCGTGCGCCTTCTCGGCGAGCTTGAAGAGGCTCTTCACGAGCGGCCGATGGTGCGGCCTGTCGCAGCCGTCGGCGATGTACGCGACGAGCGTGCGGCGCGCGAACGGCCGGCTGTCCTTCATCCACCGATCGGCGAGGGATTTGAGCTTCTTGCCGGCCGTGAGCGAGAGGACCTCGTCGACGTAACGGTCGTCGCCCGCCTCCCAGTATTCGTCGAGGAGAAGGTTCGATCCGGTCCGCGTGCGCGCGTTCGCCATGCGAGGGCCGAAACGATAGGCAAGTCGGACGCGCGCGGTCAAGGGGCACGGCCTTCGCGCCGCAACGACCCCCCCCAAAGCCCCCGACCATTTCCACCCCCGCTTCCAATCTTCCACCCGAACGGTTCGTCCACGATCCGCGTTGAGCGCGCGCGACCGATCCTTTACGGTGTCTTCATGAGAGCGCTTCGATTCTCGCCTGGGACGCTTGCCATTCCCCTCGTCTCGCTCCTCACCGCAGCCGGCTGCGGCAGCGGGGGCGATACCGATCCACTCTTCAACAACCCGACAGGCTCGAGCAGCGGCACGTCGGTGGGCGGCTCCGGCGGCTCCGGCGGCGCCGGGGGTGACGGCGGCGCGAGCGCCGGCGGAATGGGCGGCACGGGTGGGGACGGTGGAATCGGCGGCTCGGGCGGCGCCGGTGCCGGCGGAAACGGCGGCTCGGGCGGCTCCGGCGGCGGCGCTCCGGCGTGCGCGCCCGAGGGGCCGTTCGACGGCGCGCCCGTGGAGGCCCAGGCCGGGCAATGGACGTGGGTGCCGGTCCCCGAGGCGAAATGCCGGGGCGGCAGCTCCACCGGCTTCGGCGTCCGCATCAACCCGGAATCGACGAAGCTCGTCATCTTCCTCGAGGGCGGCGGCGCGTGCTTCAACGGCACCACGTGCAACCTCAACCCGAGCTCCTTCGGGGAGAACAACTTCAACAACTGGAAAAACAACGGCGGCAACAACGGCATCTTCAGCACGTCGAACGCCGCGAACGCCGTCAAGGACTGGAGCTTCGTCTACGTTCCCTATTGCACGGGCGACGTGCACGCCGGCAATGCCCCGGACGCCGACGTGCCGGGCGGCCTCTCCCCGAAGGGCCAGCAGTTCGTCGGGTACGCGAACATCGGCCATTACCTGAAGCGCATCATCCCCACGTTCAAGGGCGTGACCGAGGTCCTGCTCACGGGCGTGAGCGCGGGCGGGTTCGGCGCATTCTACAATTACGATCGCGTGGCGCAGGCATTCTGCCCCACGCCCGTCGCGCTGATCGACGACTCGGGCCCCCCGATGGGCGACACCTACATGTCGCCCTGCCTGCAGCAGCGCTGGCGCGAGCTCTACAACTTCGCGGACACGCTGCCCGCCGACTGCGTCGAATGCACGCTCCCGAACGGCGGCGGCCTCGCCAATGCCTGGAAGCTCCTTGGCCAGAAATACCCCGACGCCTCGCTCGGGCTCGTCTCGTCCGACAAGGACGGCACGATCTCGCAATTCTATGGCTACGGGAAAAACGACTGCCAGAACATCGACGGCCTCTTCCCGTCGTCGCTCAGCGGCGCCGAATACACGGCGGGCCTCGAGGAGATCCGCGAGAGCTTCCTCAAGCAATCGCCCGCGTGGAGCAGCTATTTCGTGAGCGCGACGACCCACACCTACCTCGGCGGCAATGGTTATTACAACACCAACGTGGATGGTACGGCGTTGACCGGCTGGGTGAAGGGCATCGTCGACGGCGCGGATGCCACCCACATCGGCCCGTAACGAAACGGCACACGGAGCAACTTTCCGCTCTTACCGAATTTTCCGGGTGCCAGTGACGGCCCCCTGGACTATGTTCCGCGCATGAACAGCACGCGCACCCATTTCCGCCGCGTCGCGGTCTACTGCGGGTCCTCCGGCGGCGTCGGGACTCATTACCTCGACGCCGCCCGCGCGGCCGGCGCCTACCTCGCCGAGCGCGGCATCGATCTCGTCTACGGCGGCGGTCGCGTCGGCATGATGGGCGCCGTCGCCGAAGGCGCGCTCATGAAAGGTGGCAAGGTCTACGGCGTCATCCCCGAAAAGCTCAAGACCCGCGAGCTCGCGCACGAGGGCCTCACCGAGCTCTTCATCGTCGACAGCATGCACGCCCGCAAGACCATGATGGCCTCGATGGCCGACGCCTTCGTCGCCCTCCCCGGCGGCTGGGGCACGCTCGAAGAGGTCTTCGAGGTCGTGACCTGGTCGCAGCTCAACTATCACAAGAAGCCCGTCGGCCTGCTCAACGTGCGCGGCTACTACGACCACCTCGTCGCATTCCTCGATCACGCGATGGCCGAGGGCTTCATTCGCCCCATTCATCGCCCCCTCTGCGCGTCGGCCGATTCGATGGACGCGCTCCTCGACCGCCTCTCGAAGCTCCAGATTCCCGATATCGGCCGGTGGATCGACAAACCTTGAACCGAGCCCGTCCGATCCCCACACCTCCGCCCCGATGACCGACGAACGAAAGATCCCGGAAGGACGCCTGGGAAGGCTGGCGCGGCTCGCCGCCGTCGGGGCCCGCACGGGCGCGAGCATGCTCCGCGGCACGTCAGCGGCGGACGCGGCCGCGAACAAGGCCGCCGAGATGCTCGGCACGCTCCGCGGGCTCGCCGCGAAAGCCGGCCAGATGGCGAGCTACGTGGACGGCATGGTCCCCGAGGCGCAACGCGAGGCCTACGAGACGGCCATGCGCAAGCTCCGCAATGCGGCGCCGACCTCGTCCCCCGTGGCCATCCGCACCCGGGTCGAGGAGGAGCTCGGGGCGCCGATCGACAAACTCTTCGCCGAATGGGACGAGCAGCCGTTCGCGAGCGCCTCGATCGGCCAGGTGCACCGGGCGCGGCTCGGCAACGGCCGCGAGGTCGCCGTCAAGGTGCAGCACCCCGGCATCGAGAAGGCCGTCGAGAGCGATCTCGAAAATGCCGACGTCCTCGGCGGGATGGTCGCGGTGCTCGGGCCGAAGCGCCTGGAGCCCAAGGCCGTGCTCGCCGAGCTCCGGGCGCGCTTCACCGAGGAGCTCGATTACGAGCTCGAAGCCCGGAGGCAGCGGGCGTTCACGGCGCTGCACCAGGGCGACCGGTCGATCCGCATTCCCGAGGTCATCGCCGAGCGATCGAGCAAACGCGTGCTCACGAGTGAGCTCGTGGCCGGAAAAACCCTGGAAGAGGCCTGCGAGGCGGACCAGGCCATCCGCGAGCGTTATGCGGACACGCTCTGGCGGTTCGTCTTCAAGGGCAACCTCGTCGGCGGCATGTTCAACGCCGACCCGCACCCCGGCAATTACCTCTTCCAGGACGACGGCTCGATCATCTTCCTCGATTTCGGCTGCGTGCAGCCCATCGAGGGCGAGCGCCTCACGCTCGCACGAAACCTCCACCTCGCGGCACTCCGTCGGGACGAACCGGCGTTCGGCGACATCGCCACGAAGATCCTCCTCACCGAGGGCGGGGTCTACGAGCGAATGGCGGTCGCCTACTCGCGCCGCTGCTTCGAGCCGATTTTCGCCTCGCCCTTCCGGATCACGCGGCCCTACGCAGCGAGCCTGGTCGAGGGCATCCGGGAAATGAAGAACGAGGTGCTGTCCAAGAAGGACGGTAACTTCGTGCAGCTCCCGCCCGGCATGCTCTTCATGAACCGGCTCCAGTTCGGCTTTTATTCGGTCCTCGCCCGCCTCGACGTGACGATCGATTACGCGGCCGTGGAGGAGACGTTCCTGCGGGAGGCGGGGCTCGTCTGACGCAAGGGCCGTTGTGAAACGCGCCCGCCGGCTTATACTCCGCCGAGGTCCGTGATGCAGAGGCTCCCCCTTCCCTTCCTCGCGCTCGCCCTTCTCGCACCTGCTTCCTGCGGTTACGAGGAGCCGGACATGCCCTCCCAGGACACGCTCTACGACGAGCCGTGGAGGCCGAACGACTTCTTCCTGCAGGGCTCGGGCGGGCACGTCGTCAACGCGACGATCGGCGAGGGGACGGCGATCGGGCCGGTCGTCAACGTCGGCCTCTACGCCGAGGACGACGGCAAGGTCCTGCGCGGCCTCGTGCTCGGCAAAACGCTGAGCGCCTCCGTCCGCGGCTCCGAGGTCGTTGGGCTCTGGAGCGCCGAGCCGCTCCGGCTCCGCGTGACGCGCATGGAAAAGCGGCAGCACGTCGAGGGCCTGCTCCGCGGCCGCATCACCGATCTCTGGATCGGGCCCGAGGCGATCACGGGGACCGTCGGCCTCTGCGGGTTCGATCTCGCGAGGCGCGGGCACATTTACGAAGGGTCGCTACGTTGTGGAGGTTCGATGGAGCTCGTGAGCGTCCGAATCCCCGAGACGTTCGCGAGCTGGGGCGAAACCGCCTCGGCCGCGATGGTGGCCATGCTCCTGACGGGTTGAGCGCCTGCACATCATTCGTATTCGACGCCTGGGGTAGCCCCCTCGCCCGAAATTCTTTTGTGCGCCCCCTTCCGGACGCGCGAGGGATGCTTACGTTCCGTAACCCCGGCGAGCATCACCCTCCGCCGCGTCTTTCGCCGGGCTGGACGCGGGCCTGGAGACCACATTGAACAAACTGAGGATCGCGGGCCCCGCGAAGGAGCCCGCACGCAAGCGTCGTCCGCGTACGCCCAAGGGCCCCACGCCCCCGGCGCCGCGCGCGGCTCCGATCCAGGACGCGACCGATCTCTACCTGCGTGGACTCGAAGCAAGCCAGCCGCTCACGCGCGAGGCCGAAGCCGAGCTCGGGCGTCGTATCACCTTTGCCGAGCGCGACGCGCTGTCCGCGCTCGTCCGCTCCCCGGCCAGCATCCACGCGCTTGCCGCGATTGCGGAGGAAATTCGGTCTGGCCAGACGAACCCGCGGGACCTCCTCCTGAACGGCGAGGCCCCGGACGCGGCGGACACCACGAGGCGCCTCGTCGACGCACTCGAACGAGCACACGTGCTCGCCTCTGAATCGGGAAACGACGCTGCATTGCCCGCGGATCTCGCGGATGCGTTCGACACGCTGCGGGTCGACCCGACGCTCGTCGAGCGGCTCGATCAGGCGCTCGCCGCACGCGCGAAGGCCACCTCGGCCGACGAGCAGGCTTGCATCGAGGAGGCGCGTGATCGTTCGGCCAAGGCGCGGGCGCGGGCGGCGCACGAGAAGGGCGAGCTCGTCCGGGCAAACCTGCGCCTCGTGGTCGCGACGGCGCGCCATTATGGAAACCGCGGCGTCCCCCTGCTCGATCTCGTGCAGGAGGGGAACCTCGGCCTCATCCGGGCCGCCGACAAGTTCGACTATGCGCGCGGCTATCGGTTCGGTACCTATGCGGCGTGGTGGATCCGGCAATCGATCGAGCGTGCGCTCCTTTATCAGGGCAAGGACGTTCGCATGCCGGTACACCTCACGGCGAGCCGGCGGCGGGTGCTCGGCGCGGAGCGGGCACTCTCGCAGAAAAACGCGCGATTGCCCTCGCAGGAGGAGATTGCGGAGAGCTCGGGCGTGCCGCTCGACAAGGTCCAGGCGGTCCGCGCGCTCTCGCTCACGCCGGTCAGCCTCGACGCGCCCATGGGCGACGAGGGCGATTTCCGCTTCGGCGACACGCTCGCCAGCGAAACGGACGCGCCCGACGAGGCGCTCGTGCGCAGCCGCATGCGCGAGGCCGCGAGCGCGATGCTGGAGACGCTCACGCCCCGCGAGCGCGAGGTCTTGAAGCTTCGTTATGGCCTGACGGGCGAGGACGACCATACCTTGGAGCAGATCGGCCGCTCGTTCTCGCTGAGCCGCGAGCGAATTCGGCAGATCGAATCGAAGGCGCTGCAGAAGCTCCGCACCTGGTCGGAGGAGCGGGGGCTCGGTTCTTATCTGGAAGGCTTGCGCTGAGGGCCGAGCTCGTCCATCGATGGCGAGGTCCATCGATGGACGCTCGGCCCCCCGCGCGGATGGCTTCTCGGTGGGCTTGATCCGTGGCAAGCTCCCCTTTCGCTTCCCTTCGAGCCCGATGCATACGCCCGACGTTTCCTTTCTTTCGCGCACCTTTCGGATCGGCCCTCATCAGGCGAGGTTCGAGCCGCCTGCGCTCCTCATCATCGAAGTGATGGGTCCCGTCTCGAAGACGGACGCGTCGGCCATCAAGGACCTGCTCCACCAGGTCGGCGACCGGGTAGGCAGCCCCTACGACCTCCTGGCCGAGGTGAGCCGAATGGGGAGCTTCGAGCCGCATGCACGCGCGGTCTTCCGGCAGGTCGAACGCAAGTATCCATTGCGGCGCGTCGCCATTGCCGGCCCGAGCTTCACCACGCGCGCGCTCCTCGAGATGGTCGAGCGCGCCGGTCGCGTGCTCTTTTCTCATTTTTTCGAGTATACGGTCGGATTCTTCGCGAATATTGAGGAGGCGCGCCGCTGGCTCGCCGAGCCGCCGCCGCGCGCTTGAGCGTCAGCCCTTCGAACGCAGACGCACGCCCATGCTGACGATCTTGCGGAACGCGTCCGGCAAAGCGCGCTTCACCCTCCAGAGCCAGCGCGCGTCGGCCATTGGCACCGCATAAAGCTCGTCGCGCTCCACGGCCACGAGCGCCGCGACGACGACCTCCTCGACGGGCCGGCCGCCCGCCATGAGTTCGTCCGCCATCTTGCGAGTCTCCTGATCTGCGAAGCGCCCCGAATTCACGATGTCCGTCTTGAAAAACGTCGGACACAGAACGGTCACGCCCACGCCCGTATCGTCGAGCTCCACGGCCAGGGTCTCCGAAATCGCGATGACGCCCGCTTTCGCGGCGTTGTAGGCGGCCATGCGCGGCGCGCAGAGAAGACCGGCGGCGGAGGCGACATTGAGGATATGGCCGGCCCCCTGCTTTTTCATGCGGGGAACGAAGACGTGGCAGCCGTGGATCACGCCGAAGAGGTCGACCTCGATCGTCCAGCGCCAATCCGTGAGCGAGAGATCTCCGACGAGCCCGCCACTGCTGACGCCGGCGTTGTTGACGAGGAGGTCGACGGGTCCCTCGCAGGCATTCGCGAGCGCCTCCACCTCCTCGATTTTCGTCACGTCGCAGCCGAGCGCCTTCACCCCCGCGGCGCCGCGCGCGAGGGCGAGGCGCGCCGTCTCCTCCGCCGCGCCCGGGTTGATGTCGGAGAGCACGAGCCGCGCGCCGCGCGCCGCGAGCTCGAACGCGAGCGCGCGACCGAAGCCGCCCCCTGCCCCGGTGATGACGCTGCATCCCGATGATCGAAGTCCCATGAAGTTCTCCTCTTCCTCGTCTCCAGGCCCGCATCAAAGCCCGACAAGCGCCGATCCGTCAATGGCACTCACGCCATCGGGACCACTTCGTAAGGCGCGGGATCGAAGCGCCGCGTCTTCAGGCGAAACTCGAAGGTGAAGCCGGGCCAGAGCGTCGTGTTCTTGCCGCTCCGGGTCTGATACCAGCTCACGCATCCGGTCGACCAGACGGTGCGGGGAAAACGCGCCTGGAGCTTGCGGTTCTCCAGGCTTTGCGCCTCGGGACGCACGTCGACGAACTTCCACCGCCGCGCCTGCATGGCCTCGATGCAGCTCATGACGTAGGCCGCCTGCGATTCGATCATGAACACCATGGAGCTATGGCCGAGGCCGACGTTTGGCCCGACGATCAGGAAGAAATTGGGAAACCCCGCGATCGTCGTCCCGCGATAGGCCTCGGGCCCGTCGCGCCACGCGTCGTTCAAATCGCGCCCGCCCCGCCCGCGGATTGCGAACGGCGCCACGGCCTCCGCGGCCTGGAACCCGGTCGCGAGGATGAGCGTATCGACCTCACGAAAAACCCCGTCGCTCGTCCGGACGCCCTCGGCCTCGATCGCCTCGATCGGCTCGGTGACGAGCTCGACGTTCGGCCGGAGCAGCGCCGGGTAATAATCGTTCGAGAGCAGGACGCGCTTGCAGCCCATGGTGTACGCAGGCGTGAGTTTCTCCCGCAAAACCGGATCCGGCACGCTGTTCGCGAGGTACGCCCGCGCGAGCCGCTCGGCGAGCTTCATGATACGCGGCTCGGCGACGAACCCGAGCGCGAAGAGCTCGTGCCACCAGTATTGACGCAGGCGGGCAAGCCGCTGGAGGAGCGGCACGCGGGCGAACCATTCGCGCTCGGCCTCCGAGATCGCGCGATCACGCTTCGGCAGGATCCACGGCGGCGTGCGCTGGAAGAGGTGGAGACGCCCGACCTTCGACGCGATGGCCGGCACGATCTGGATTGCGCTCGCCCCGGTGCCGATGACCGCCACCGTCTTGCCTTCGAGATCCGCGGAATCGTCCCAGCGCGCCGAATGAAAGGTTTTTCCGCCGAACGTGCCGAGGCCCGGGATGTCGGGCAGCGCCGGCCGGTTGAGGCCACCACAAGCCGAGACGAGCACACGCGCCGTCGTCGTGCGACCGTCGCTCGTCTCGACCCGCCAGATCCCTTCCCGCTCGTCGAACGTGGCGCCTCGGACCTCGGTGTTCAGGCGGATGTGGGGGAGCAATCCGTACTTCTGGGCGCAGGATTCGAGGTAGGAAAGGATCTCGGCCTGCGGCGCGAACATGCGTGTCCAGCGCGGGTTCGGCTCGAACGAGAACGAGTAGAGGTGCGATTCGACGTCGCACGCCGCGCCCGGGTAATGGTTGTCGCGCCAGGTGCCGCCGACACGCCCCGCCTGCTCGAAGATCGTGAAGTCGTGGATGCCGGCCTGCTTCAGCCGGATCGCCATGGCGAGGCCCGCAAAGCCGCTGCCGACGATGACGATGGGCGTGACCGAGCCCGAAACGCGCGTGCGCTGCATGGCTGTTGACTCCGGTTCAGTAGTGAAGTCGAAGATACCGGCTGTTGAACCGAAGTCAACAACAAACCGGACGATTGAACATCCCGGGCGGCGGGGGTATAGGCACGCCTCATGAAGAGCCGAGCAAGGCCGAGGCCCGCGGCAGGGCCCCCGGCGGAGGCCGAAAAAGGGCCCGCCGCGCGCGCTCGACTGGAGGTCGACGAGCGACGCGCCCAGCTCCTCGCGCTCGGCCTGTCGATCTTCAGCGAGCGCTCCTACGACGAGGTGTCGATCGACGACATCGCACGCGCCGCCGGGATCTCGAAAGGCCTGCTTTATTATTATTTTCCGACGAAGCGCGATTTTTACGTGGCGGCCCTGCGCGCGGCGTCGACGGAGCTGCTCGACGCGACCCTCGGCACGGCCAAGGACGCCTCGCCCGAAGAGGAAGTCGAGCGGGGCGTGCGGACCTACCTCGCGTACGTGGAGCGACGCGGCGCCGCGTACGTCGCCCTCATGCGGGGCGGAATCGGCTCGGATCCGGAGGTCGCGGCGGTGCTGGAGGAGACCCGCACGATCTTCCTCGGCCGCATCGTCGCGGCCCTGCCCCCCGAGGCCATGGGCCCGCTCGTCCACACGGCGATGCGCGGCTGGATCGGCTTCGTCGAGGCCGCGTCGATCGACTGGGTGGCGCGCAGGTCCGTGCCGATCGAGCAGATCGTCACGCTCGCGAAGGTGCTGCTCTTCGACGCGCTCCGCGCCGCGACAGAGTTTTCCCTGACGAACGAGCCCGCCCCGCCGAAGAAAAAGCGTCCCGCGAAGGCGCGCTGATCAGAGGGAGTTCCACAGGCGTCGCGAGCGGCTCGAGGCTAGGGAGGCCGAGCGAGGCGTACACTGTACGTCGAGCGAGGCCGACCGACGCATCGAGCCGCGCAGCAGCCTGTGGAACTCCCTCTCAGAGCCAGGCCGCCGCGAGCGAGCGTGCGCGGATGTTCTCGGGCACCTCGTGGAGGTAATGCGAGCGCAGCGCCGCGTCCGGGATCTCCGCGGCGCGCGCCTCGATCCGGCCCATGACGTCGCGCAGGGCCCGCGACGCCTCCTCCATCTCGCCCTGCTCGGCGCACGCCTCGGCCATGACGAGCCGCGCCTCGATCTCGACGTACCCGCCGCCGTCCCGGCCGAGCGCCGCGCCGATCTCCCGAGCGAGCGCGCGCGCCTCGGACGCCTTTCGCAAAAGGACGAGGCAACGCACGAGGAGCGTCGTGATCCAGAGCTTGCGCAAAGGGACCCGCGCGCAAAGGGCGAGGGCCGCGCGCGCCTCGCGGGCGGCGTCCTCGTAGGCGCCGCGGTGGAGGAGGATCTGCGCCCGGATGCCGCGCGCCCAGCCGCGATACCCGTCGCTCACGCCCGAGGCCGAAAGCACACGCTCGGCGATGGCCTCCGCCTCGGCCCATTTCGTGTCCTCGCCGAAGCCGACGAGCAGCGCCGCGAGGTGGAGCTCCGATTGCAGGAGGGCAAACGGTCCCCGAATGCGGCGCGCGAGATCGACGGCGGACCGGAGCGCGCGCTCGCCGGCCGCGCGCTCGCCGAGCTCGCCGAGGGCCTGGCCGAGCCGGTTCAGCGCGGTGATGTGGTTTCTGGCATCGCCGATGGATTCGAACGCGGAGACGGCCCTCCGCGTGAGCTCGAGCTGGCGAAACGGGGCGCGCTCGAAGGCGCGGAGCTCGTCGCTCTCCCCGATCGCCAGGGAGCCGACGACGTCGAGGTCGAGCGCAGGCATCGACGCCGCGAGCCGTTCGGCGCGGTCGAGCAAGGCGCGGCAAAGCGCGCGCCGTCCGTACGACGTGAGCAGGGAGGCGGCGAGCGGGGCCCAGAGCAGGTAATCGCGACGCGCGTCGGGCTCGGGCTCGAAGTCGATGAAGCGGCTGCCGATGCGGAGGAAATCGTCCTCTGCGCCCACGACGAGCGACGCCCACGTGCCGTGGAAGAGGAGCAAGCACTCCCAGCGGCTGCCGCGCGCGACGAGCGGCAGCGCCGAGACGCTCGTCCGGTGCGCGGGTTCGAGCTCCGAGCGCCAGCAATGCGCCATCGCGCAGAGCGTCTGCAGGTTGCCGAGGACCTCGCCCGCGGCGCCGCACGCGATCCCGCGCTGCGCGCAGACAAGCGCGCCGGAAAAGTCGTCGCGGTCAAACGACTGGCTGCCCGCGCGGAGGTAATGAACCGCGGCGTTCTCGGGGTCGTGGCCGCGCTGAAAATGTTCGGCGAGGACGAGCGCATCGGGCTCGCCGGCGCGCTTCAGCCACTCCCCGGCGAGCCGATGGCCGAGGTGCCGATCCTGATCGGTGAGCATGGCGTACGCGCCCTCGCGGATGATCGCGTGGCGGAACGCGTACTCCTCCTGCCCGGCGAAACGCGAATGGAGACGCCGCGTGACGAGCTCTCGCGCGCAGAGCTCCGAGAGCGACGCGGCGAGTGGCATGCCGTCGCCGAGCAGCTCGCAGATGCCGCTCTCCCAGAACACCTCGCCGAAGATGCTCGCGGCCCGCAGCAACCGGCGCGATTCGGGCGCGAGCGCGGAGAGGCGCGCCTCGACCATGCCGAGCACCGTATCCGGCAGCTCGCCGCCCCGACCGTCGGCGACCGCGCGGATGAGCTCTTCCAGAAAAAACGCATTTCCCTCGGCGCGCTCGACGAGCGCCGCGCCGCGTTCGGCCGCGACGTCGCCGCCGAGCACGGCCGACACGAGCTCCGTCGCGGCGCGCTTCGGCAAGGGACCGAGCCGGATCTCGTGCACGTTCCGGCCCGACCAGAGGCGCGGGAAGACCTCGTGCACCGCGGGCCGCGCGAACGCGAGCACGACGAACGGCACGTCGGTGACGTCCCGCAGCACGGCGTCGAGGACCTTGAGCGAGGGCGCGTCTCCCCAGTGCAGATCTTCGAGTACCACGAGGATCGGCCGCGTGGCCCCGACCGTCGCCGTGAGCTCGCGGTAGGCCGACTCGATCTGATCGGCCATGAGCTGCGGGTTCTGACGCGCCGCGCGCAGGCGTGGGCTGCCCTCGTCGGGGAACGGCGCGCCCGCGAGCTCGCCGAGGAACTCCATGATCGTGCGTTGCTCCGCCGCGTCCGAGAAGACCGACGTGAGCAGCTCGATCTTGCGGCGCTGCGCCTCGATCGGCTCGCCCGCCGAGATCTGCAGGATCTCGCGCAGCGCGCCCGCGAGCAGCGAGAAGGCCGATCCGGCGCCGATCGCGTCGGGCCGCGCGATCGTGCAAGCGACGCTCGTGTGGCGCTCCTTGATGACCCGCAAGAGCTCCTGCCGCAGGCGCGACTTGCCCATCCCCGGAGGCGCCGTCACCAGCACGGCCGAGGGGCGCCGCTCCTCGAAGCTCTCGGCCACGAGGTCGAGGATGTTCCGGAGCTCGCGCTCGCGGCCCACGAAAGGGCTCGGCCTGCCGAGGAGCGTGCGGCTCTCCTGCCCCGTCCGGCGCTCGCCACGCAGCGCGATCCGTCCCTCCTGCTCGACCAACTCGAAGCGCGCGTCGAGCAGCGCGCGCGTGTTGTCGTCGATCCGAACGGGCGCGCCCTCCTGCTTCTCGGAAAGCGCTTCGTCGAGCAGCGCCGCCGCGCGTTCGAGCGCCTCGCCGACGGGCAAGCGGTTCGTGGACTCGCCGCGCCCCGTCACGAGCACGACGGCCGCCTCGGGCGCCGCGAGCTTGATCCACATGGCGCAACGCGCCGCGTTCGCCGCTTGATCCACCACGCTGCCCTCGCCGAGCAGCACGGCCACGACCGCGCCGGAGGAGAGCTCCAGGGCCCGCGCGCCGAGCGGCGTGACCACGCGCCGCACCGCGGCCACGAGATCCCGCGGCACTTCGCGATCGAGCGGCGGCGCGACCGCCACAATCGAGACGAGCCGCCGCTCCGTGCCCGTCAGCGACGCCCGCGGAGGCTCACCCGTGGAGACGGGCGGCCTCGCGGTCAGGTCGATGCGATCGAGGAGCACGCGCACCGCCGCGCCGTCTTCGGGGCGGCTCTCCGGGTCCTTGGAGAGCAAACGATGAACGAGCGCCGTGAGCGGCTCCGGCGCGTCGGGGCGCAGATCCCGGAGCCGCGCGGGATCCTCGAGCAGGAGCTTCGCGAGCAGGGCCATCGGGTGCGCGCCCTGAAACGCGGGTTTTCCGGCCAAACACTCGTACAGGACACACCCGAGGGCGAACAAGTCCGCCCGCGCGTCGGCGTCGCGGTCGCCGCGCGCCTGCTCCGGCGCCATGTATCCGGGCGTCCCCAGGATCGATCCCGTCCGGGTGAGCGCGCCCGTCACGCCGCTCTGCGCGATGCCGAAATCGACGATCTTCAAACGATCGGCCGAGCCGCCCACGAGAAACAGGTTGCTCGGCTTCACGTCCCGGTGGACGATCCGCCGCGCGTGCGCCGCGCCGAGCGCCTCGGCGACGTGGCGGGCGAGGGACAAACTCTCCTCGATGGAAAGCGCGCCTCGCTCGAGGCGCGCGAGCAGGCTCTCGCCTTCGAGCCATTCCATCGCGAGATAAGGTTCGCCCGAGGAGGCAATGCCATGGGCCACGTAGCGCACGACGTGCGGGTGCTCGAACGTCGAGAGGATACGCGCCTCCTTTAGGAAACGCGTCGCCGACTCTCCCTCGGGATCACGCAAGACCTTGAGCGCGACGGGCATGCCCGTGCTCTGGTCGACGGCGCGCCACACCGTCCCCATCCCTCCGGATCCGGCCCGCGTTCCGAGCACGAACCGTTCGTCGAGCACCTCACCGGATCGCATTTGGATTCAGGATACCCTGGAGAACCGGAGCCCACAAGCATGCTCGCCGGGCGACGAAACGAAGTTTTCTCTTTCGATTCGAGGCTCGGGCGCGTACCTTCGCGCCATTCAGACATTTCCCGTCGGGGAAGCCCGCCGCGCGACCGGGACGTTTACGGCAGGCTCGCCATTTCAATCGGCTTGCGGCAGGACGCGAATCCGCCCGCGCAATGCCCCGACTGGAACATGGGCCCGCGCGGCGCGCTCGTGCCCGGCCAAAAGCCCGCCGCGCCCCATCGTCCGTCGAAGCGGAATGCCCGCCCCGCGAGCGCGCTCTCGGGCACGTCGTCGAGCCGCGAGAGCCCGCCGCCTTCCCAGGTCCGCCAGGGCCGATCGCCGCACGTCGCGAGCTCGTCGCACGACGAGGCGGCCGATTCGAACCATGCGAGGTCCGAGCGGTTGGCGTAGGTCGCGTGGGTCCCGCGCGCGGACAGGACGACCGGGTGCTCGCCCTCCTTGCGGAGCCGGGACCACGTGAAAAAGGGCCCGGGATTGTTGTCCTCGTGCCGGGCGAGGTACGCCCCGAGCGGGAGGCCCTCCTCGTCGAGGCGCACGGTCATGTGCTCCCAGTCGCTCTCGTGCTTGAAAAAAAGCGGCCCGTCGTTGTACGGGTAATAAAACCAGTATTCGACGTGAATTCCGCCGCTCGCCCGCGGGTAGACGTTGACGTACGTCACCCAGTCCTCGGGCCGCTCGCTCCCCTTGCGCACGTCGTCATCGAACGCCCTGCGTGCGCGGCGCACGCGCGCGGCTCCCTCCACGAAATCGGACTTTTCCATGACCCAGGGAACCGACGCCGGGAGCGCGCGATCCTCGCGATCGAGGAGGACAATCGGAGCGAACGTACGAGCGAGCTCGGCCTCGCGCTCGTCGGAAAGCCCGTCGCCGTCCTTGTCCCCCGACGCGAGCGGCGGGGGCGGCGTGCCGACGGCCGCGTACACCGGATCCATCCACGCCTCGCGCAAATCACGCGCGTGCCCACTGCCCAGCTCGATACCGGCGAGAGCGAGAAAAAGGACGGATACGGACGCGAGCCGAGGATGACGACGCGCCCTCCGGGGCGAGAAAACAAGCGGGACGAACGGCATGCAGCGGGCAACCTTTGCACGCCCCCCACCCTCGCCGCAAGACCGGCCTGGACGTTATTGCGAACGAACTGCACGTTTCCGTTTTAATGCTCGGGCCGCTCGTCTGGCGGCTGCGGTGCTCTCCATAGAAGTGGAACGACCGCGCCCACCGCCACATAAACGGCCTCGAGCGCGTGCCCGAGGAGCGCGATGGCGAGCGCCTGCGGCAGGGTCGCGCCGAGCACGTCGGCGCTCCACGCGAACGCCCCCTCGCTCACGCCCACCTGCGCCGGGACGAACGCGCCCACGGCGAGCGCGACCATGCTCGCCCCCTGGGCGACGAGCGCGCGCGAAACGCTCGTCGCCGCGCCCACCGCGCGGGCCAGGATTGCATATTGCGCGACCTGGAGCGCCCGACCGAGGAGCATCGCGGCGATCGGCCCCGGCGGAAGGAGGCTCGTCTCGCAGGCGCGCGCCTGAAAAGCCTGGACATGCGCGCCTGCTAGCCCGGACAAACGGCCGGCGAGCGAGCCGAGCCACGGCGCGCGCATGGCCATCCGGATCCCCGTCCCCGCCGCGAAGAGCAGCGCGGAATGAAGGACGAGCGCCATCGTGATCGGCGAGGCCCCCGAGAGCGCATACGCCGCGACCGCGCAGGGCACCGAAATGATCCCGCTGCTCACGAGCGTCACGGCTTGCCCCGTCGCGGCCGCCGCCGTGGCCGCTGTTGGGCCCGCCCACGGCGCGAGCAATGCCGCCTTCGTCGCCTCGGCCGCTGTGCGCCCGGCGGGCGCGATCGACGAGACGGCCCGCGCCACGAGCGCCGCGCGCGTAAGGACCCGGGCCGGCAGGAGCCTCCGAGCGGTCGGGCCATAGGCTGCATATGTCGCGACCGCGTCCGTCCCGATGCGCGCCCCTTCGAGGAGCACGACGAGCGGCAGCCATGGCGCCGCGTCGCGCAGAATCTGGCAAAGCGTCCCCACGCCCACCTGCCGCACGAGGGAGACGACGACCCCGATCCCGAGGGCCGCGAACGCGAGGCGCACGCCCCAGCGAAGCGCCGCGCCCCAGGCCCTTCGCTCCAGCATTTCGTGTCGCTCCACGTTTCCCCCGCGAAACCAGGCGAGGCGCTCGCGCGGCCTCGTCCTTGGCTCTCGCCACGGACGTGCCAGCGCGGCTTGCCCTCGTCATCGCGACGAAATCGGAAATGGCGCGACAAACGAAAAAACAGCGCGCAACGTGGGGTTCCGGGAGGCCCCACGCTGCGCGCCCCATGGGAATTCGATCAGGCGGAGGTTTCAGCGGCCCTGGCCACCCGTCCGTCCGCCCTGCTACTGCTGGCCGCCTTGCGTGCCCTGCTGCTGGCCACCTTGCACACCAGGCTTTTCGCCGATCAGGATCCGCGTCACGTGCAGATAGGCCTGCGCGCCGGTCAGCTCATTGGCCTCCTGGGAAGACAGTCCCCATTGCTGCTGCGCGAGCTGCGTGCTCGGCGACTGCCGGATCTCGCCCACCAGCGCGACCTGATCCCCCTTTTGCAGCTTGTGCTGGCCCTGCAGCAGCGCGCTCCGGGCCTGGTCGTCCAGGTAGACCGGCACCGTCCGCTCAGCGCTCGGGCCGACCCAGAAGACTCGATCGTTCGAGACCTTCTGCACCTGCGCCCCGACGAGGTCGACCTGCCGATTGAAGAGCGTCGGGCGGTCGGGCGTGACGAGCACGATCGTCAAATCACGAATGGGCTCCGGCGCGGGCTGCGCTTGCTGCTGCCCGGCGGCAGGGGGCGTCCCCGGCTGCTGGACCGCCGCCCCTTCGCCGCCCTTACGCACCTCAGCCCCGGCTTGACCGCCGCGGTCGCGCTCCTGGCAGCCCGCCACGGCGAGCGCCGCGAAGAGGCCGGCCACGCTCACGAAACGAAAAGATCTGCGCATCGCGCTCCTCCCGTCGTTCATTGCAGAGCTCCTCTCGCCCTCGATTTCCGCCGAGGACGCCGCCCCCATTTCGCTGCAAGTCCCGATCCGAGAAGGCCGCTTCGATCGCCGAACACGCCCGGCCGGGGTGAGGTCTCTTCCTTGCATTCTACGCCTCGGACCCGACGCCCTAGAGCGCCGAACAGTTCGGCGCTCTGCGAGATCGCGAAGCGGTTCTCGCCTCGGGGGATGAATCGGCCGGGCTTTGCCCGGACGAGAGGGGGACGCGAGGCGTCCCCCTCGGGACAGGAGCGCGCATGCAATCGAAGACACCCAGGCTCGACGACATCCACGGCATTCCCGCACGGGCGCGCAAGATGAAGCCGCTCAACGTGGGCCCGAACGAGCGCGTCGTTTCCGTGGCGATCGGCGGCGGTCTCGTCGCCTGGGCGCTCTGGCGCAGGGGCGCGCTCGGCCTCCTCGCGGGCGTGTTCGGCGGCGCGCTCGCCAATCGCGGCGTCCGCGGCCATTGCCCGGCCTACGAGGCCCTCGGGCTGAGCTCGCGCAATGCCCCGAAGCCCATGCCCATGCCCCTCATCCCGGCCGAAAAACTCACCCGCATCGAGCGCACCGTCACCGTCGCCCGCCCGGCGAACGAGGTATACGCGTTCTTGCGGGATCCGGCCCACGTCCCCCATTTCGCGCCGCACGTCGAGGGCGTGGAAGACCTCGGCGAGGGACGCATCCGTGTATGGACCGCCCTGAATGGCGAGCGGTCCTCGTGGGAGGCCCATATCGATCTGGATCACGAGGCCCGGGCCATCGTGCTCGGCCACGCCGAAGGGCCGCCGGAGCGGCTTGCGATTCTGCTCGGCGACGCCCCCGGCGGTCGCGGGACCGAAATACGGCTCGTGCTCGAGCTCTCGAAGACACGCGGACTTCTGCTCCGCGCCCTCGCCGCGGTGGCGGGCGCGGATCCGGACGCGTGGGCCCGCGCCGGTTTGCGCCGCCTGAAGATGCTGCTCGAGGCCGGCGAAATCGTGACGACCGAGGGACAACCCTCCGGCCGGTTCCTCCCCGTGACGCGCGCAGCGGCATGAGCCGGGACAAACGAACGACGAAGGGAGAACGACCATGCAGGCGCTCTGTTATCAAGGCGTGAACCGCGTCGGGATCGAAACCGTCCCCGATCCCGAGATCCTCGGCCCCCACGACGCCATCCTGCGCGTCACCATGTCGAGCGTGTGCGGCTCGGATCTGCACCTGCTCGACGGATACGTGCCCACGATGCGGCAGGGCGACATCATCGGCCACGAGTTCATCGGCGAGGTCGTCGAGGTCGCGACCGACGTGAAAAAACTCCGCCCCGGCATGCGCGTCGTCGTAGGCTCGATCATCGGCTGCGGCCATTGCTTCTTCTGCCAGAGCGAGCAGTACTCGCTCTGCGACAACACGAACCCGAACCCCGAGATCACCGACAAACTCTTCGGCTACCCGACCGCGGGCATCTATGGCTACTCGCACGCCTTCGGCGGCTTCGCGGGCAGCCACGCGACCTACGTGCGCGTGCCGTTCGCCGACACGAATGCCTTCGAGGTGCCCGACGGCCTGCCCGACGAGCGTGCCCTCTTCGCCTCGGACGCCCTGCCCACGGGGTACATGGGCGCCGACCTCTGCAACATCCAGCGCGGCGACGTCGTGGCCGTCTGGGGATGCGGCGGCGTGGGGCAGATGGCAATTCTCAGCGCGTATTTGCTCGGGGCCGAGCGGGTCATCGCGATCGACCGCTTTCCCGAGCGGCTCGCCATGGCCCGGGACCGGGCGGGCGCGGAGATCCTCGATTACGAGCAGGTCGACGTGCGCGAGGCCCTGCGCGAGATGACCGGCGGCCGCGGCCCCGACGCGTGCATCGATTGCGTCGGCATGGAGGCGCACGGGACGGGCATCGATTACGCCTACGACCGGGTCAAGCAGGCCGTTCGCCTGGAGACTGACCGGCCGACGGTCCTGCGCCAGGCGATCCTCGCGTGCCGGAAAGGCGGCACCGTCTCGATCATGGGCGTCTACGGCGGATTCGTGGACAAATTCCCCATGGGCGCCGCGATGAACAAGGGGCTCACGCTGAAGATGGGCCAGCAGCACGGCCAGCGGTACATCCCGCGGCTGCTCGAGCACATCCGCAAAGGCGAGCTCGACCCGAGTTATCTCATCACCCACCGCGCCCGCCTCGCGGACGGGCAAGAGGCCTACGACACCTTCAAGGAAAAACGGGACGGTTGCATGCGCGTCGTCTTCACGCCCGAGGCCTGATCAGTCGTCGAGACAGGCATTGAAGGCGGCGCTGCAACCCTCGCCGGGGTCGAGCACGCAATTGACGCACGGCTGCGAGGGATCGCTGCCCAGACAGATGGTCGCGGTGCAGACGGCCGCGCACGGCCCCGCGCACATGCACCCGAGGAGCGTGTCGTGCAGCGACTGAGACTCGGGGCAAAAGGGAAGCTCGGGGTGCATGTCCGAGAGGAAGTTCGAGCAGGTCTTGCAGAAACCGCCGCAGGGCATGAAATCGTCCGCGGTCCCATTACAATCTTCGTCGAGGCCATTGTCGCAGATCTCGGCGGAGGGCACCGCCTCGCCCTCACACGCGCCGGGCGTGCCGCTCTCCGTACAGACCCGGACGCCGGCGTGGCAGACCCCCACGCCGTTCGTATTCGGCGGGCCCGTGTAACAAGACTCCGCCACCTCGCCGGGCGTACACGGCGGCGAACCGCCGCTGCCGCCCTCGCCGGTCGCATCCACGACGACCTTCGCGCCACAGGCCGACCCGACGAGGCAAAGGAACACGAAGCCCAACCAAGAGACCGTTCGCATGGGACGTACCTCTAAAACGGCCTCCCCCCACCTGTCATCTTTCCATCGCCCACGATGATGCGATGCGTCATCGTGACATTGCAGCCTCGCAACGACGGCGGCCGCCTTTTTCCCCGCTGCAAGGGTGGTCACGCCGATTCCCACGCCACAACTCCATGAAAAGATTCGGTTCCGGCGAGCGAAGCCGGCTGGATCGCTCGTTGCAAAGAGGATCGCGGAATCGGTCGTACCGCGGAGCTGCGTCATGAGCAAATCGTCGTCATTCGAAGAGCGGTTCGGGTCGCACCGCATGCGTTTCGAGGCTCCGGACGAGATCTGCACCGTGCTCGACGGCCCGCTCACCGTCGACGAGGCCGAGGGGATCATCGGCCGGATCTACGAGCTCGGCCGGAAATACGGCCCCCTGCTCTCGATGCTCGACGTCTCGCGGTATCAGACCTCGGGCGACCGCGTGCGGCAAGTCTTCTTGCGGGGCGGAGGCGACCTCATTCCGGTCCGCGCCGGCGTCATTTTCGGCGCCTCGTTCCCCATCCGCATCGCGATGTCGATGGTCCTCACCGCCGGCGCCCACATCCTGCCGACCCGTTTCTCCTTCCCGGTGACATTCACGCCGACCGAGGCAGAGGCCCGCGCGTGGCTCGCCTCCCACCGCCCCGCCAATTCGGTGCGCGGCAGCGCTCTCTTGCCCACCGGCACCTGAAACGGCAAACGGCGCGCCGCGCCCCGTCCGTCACGGCGCAGGCGGCAGCGCAAGGAATTCACTCCCCGCACCACGCGAATTCCCAGCACCTCGGCCATTCTCGACGCCATCCTTCGTCACGACGACCGCGAGCTGGGTCGCGTTGGCGAGCTCGATGCCGCGCTCGTCGAAGACCTCTTTGGTGAACTTGCGCAGGATCCGCGGAATCGGGTCCGGATCGCCGGGCGTGAGCTTGACGGCGACACGAACCACGATGCCGGTCTGGGCGATCTGCGTGACGCCTCGAACGACGAGCGGATCGAGCACGCGACTCCGGTGCGCCTCCTCGAGGCGCTTGCCCGCCTCTTTCAACGCATCGAACACCTCGTTCAGGTTCGCGTCGAGGCCAACGACGATGTCCACCACGGCGTGGACGTACTCGCGTGAAAAGTTGATGATCGTGCCGATGTCGCCATTGCGAAACGTGAACATTCGCCCGAAGCCGTCCCGGATCATGGTGACCCGGAGCTGGACCGAGTCGACGACGCCTTCGCAGTCGCCGATCCGCACGTAATCGCCCTTGAGCAAGTGCCCCTCGAACAGGATGAAGAATCCGCTCACCATGTCGTTGACGAGCTTCTGGGCCCCGAGCCCCACCGCCAGCCCCACGATGCCGGCGCCGGCCAGGAATGGCTTCGTGTCGATCCCGACCTGATCCATCATGATCAGGCACGCGCCGAAATAAATCACGTAGGTGATGACGCTCTGGAGAAGATACACCAGCGTCACGCGGTGCTTCGAGGTCTCGTCCTCCGCGCTCTTTTTCCCCGCGAATGCCTCGACGAGGACCACGCGTATGAGCTCGGCCAGCACGCGGGCCGCAAAGAAGGTCCCGAGGAGCCGGATGATACGAGGGCCATAAGGCGCGAACGCTTCGAGCGTCTGGAATTGCCGAACGACGAGGGTCGCCGCCGCGAGGTGGATGATGGCCTCGAGGATCCGCTTCGCCAGCGGCGAGAGCTTGCGGATGCTCGCGTAATAGACGCCGAACGCCGACTTTTCGAGGCGCGTGGCGCCGACGTGGTCGAGCCCTTCGAGGCTCAGGACGCCAAGCACCGAGACCGCCCGCGCGACGCATACGACGAGCAGCACGTAAAGGATCGTGTCGAGCAGCCAGTGGACGCTCGACGGCAGGCCGAGCGAAGCACTGCCGAGGCGGTGCAGACCATACAGGAACGCGACGTTCCCGAGGCCCCCGGTCCGCTCTCGGAAAAGCGTGATTTCCTCTTTCTGGCTCTGGAGGGCTGCGACCGAACGGAGCCGCGCTTCGATGCGGTCGAGCAGCGACTTGAAGAAGACACGGAGGGCGAGCCAGCCGATGCCGATCGCGACGACGATCCCGACGCCACGGAGTAGATCCTGGCCCGTGCGGACGCTCGCGTATTCGACGAGCCGATTCGCCCACGGGTGAAGATCGATATCGCGGATGATCGCAATGGCGAGCGTCGCACAGCCCGCCACCACGACGAGTAGCGACAGGACCGTCGCCACGAGGCGCAGCGACTTCTGCACCTGCTCGGCGGCGCTCTCGACGGTCTTCGAGCGAACCGACTGCGTGGCCTGGCGGACGACCCACCGCAAGAACACGGTCAAGGCGAGCGGCGCGAGGAGCAGGATCGTGGTGGCGACGACGGTCAGCGCGACGTTGTTCGAAACCGTGTCGGGAGAAAAACGGGGCAACGGCATGTCATGTACCTCGTGACGTCGTGCTGCTACGCGGGAGCGCGATACCTACCGATCGAAGGGTGGTTGCCAGCACGGCGCTCTGGAGGGGGCATCCCCCCACGCCACTCTACACGAGGCCCCGGGAAAAAGAACGGTCCGCGGGACAACCCCCGCAGACCTCCTTGCCACCCCGCGCGGGCGTGGAAAGATGCCCCGCATGACCCTACGTCACCTCCTGCTCCTTCCGCTCTTCCTCCTCGCCTGCAACAAGGAAGCCCCGGCCCCGGCGCCGGAGGCGAAGGCCCCGGAAGGGAAAACCCCCGCGGCCGCGGCGGCCTCGGACAAACCGGCAGCGGGCGCCGAGGTCGGCAAACCCGCCCCCGATTTCACGCTCACCGACTACGAGGGCAAGACCCACCACCTCGCCGACTACCGCGGCAAGATCGTGGTCCTCGAGTGGTTCAACCCCGACTGCCCGTTCGTCAAGGCGTCGCACACGAAAGGCTCGCTCAAGGGATACTCCAAGCGCGCCGTCGAGAAGGGCGTCGTCTGGCTCGGCATCAACTCGTCGGCCCCGGGCAAGCAGGGGCACGGCCCGGAGCGCGTCGCCGAGGGGCGAAAATCGTTTGGCATGGAAAACCCCGTGCTCGCGGACGAGACGGGCAAGGTCGGACACCAGTACGGCGCGACGAACACCCCGCACATGTTCGTGATCGACGCGCAGGGCACACTCGTCTACCGCGGCGCCATCGACAACTCGCCCGACGGCGAGGGCGAGTCGCCGAAGGACGGCAAGCTCGTGAACTACGTCGACGCGGCCCTCGAAGACCTCGCCGCCGGTAAGCCGGTGCGCACCCCCGACACCCGCGCGTACGGCTGCAGCGTCAAGTACGGCTCGTAAGCCCCCCGCCATTGTCCGGACCGCATGACCTCGGGTAGTCTCGACGGCATGTCGAAGTCCACGCCGCCGGACGGGCCTTCCCCTTCCGCCATCGACGACGCCGTCACGGTACCGCGCGCAGAGCGGGCGGCGGCCGCGAGCGGCGAGCCGAGCGCCATGCTGATCTCGTCCTCGGCGCTTGAAGAGCGCGGGCAAGGCTCGCTCCTCCAGGACGAGCTCGCGTCGCTCGTGGGAAAGCTCATCTCGGATCGCTACGTCGTGCACGAGCTCATCGGGCACGGCGGCATGGGGGCGGTCTACCGCGGCGAGCAGGTGCACCTGCGCAAGCGTGTGGCCATCAAGGTCCTCCGGCCGGACATGGCGCGGATGATCGAGCTCTCGGTCCGGTTCGAGCGCGAGGCCATCGCGGGCGCGCACGTGAGCCATCCGAACGTCGTCGCGGCCACCGATTTCGGCAAGCTCGACGACGGCTCGCAGTTCTTGATCCTGGAGTACGTCGAGGGCACGCCGCTGAAGGACCTCATCGAACAGGGCCCGATGCCCCTCGATCGGGCCCTCGCCATCAGCCGGCAGATCACAATGGCCCTCGGGGCGGTGCACGAGAAGAGCATCGTGCATCGCGACGTGAAGCCCCAGAACATCCTCGTCGACGCAAAAGGCACGGTCAAACTGCTCGATTTTGGCCTCGCCAAGGTGCGCGTCGAGCTGCTCTCGGATCAGGGTCGGAATGCGAAGCCGAGCCCGGCGCTGACGGGCGTGGGCATGGTCATGGGGACGTTCGCGTACATGGCGCCCGAGGCGGCGCGTGGCATGGAAGGCGTCGACGCCCGCTCGGATCTGTATGCGCTCGGCGTCGTGATGTACGAGATGCTCACGGGCAAACGCCCGTTCGAGGAGAGTGATCCGGGGCTTCACCTGAAGAAGATCCGCAGCGAGGATCCGCCGTCGATGCGGCAGCGCGCGCCGGAGATCACGGTGCCGACGCGGATCGAGGCGGTCGTGCTGCGGCTCCTCGCGCGGGAGCCGGATCGGCGGTTCGCCTCGGCGAACGAGGTGCTCGCGGCGCTCGACGAGGCGGCCGCGGCGCCCGAGAAGGAGCTGGAAAAAGCCCCCGAAATGGCGCCCGAGGCCGCGCCCACGAAGGCCGCTTCCGCCGGGCCGAAGCGCCTCGACAAACGCGCGCTCATCTTGGTTGCCGGGGGCCTCTCGGCGCTCGCGGTGCTGCTCCTCGTCGTGGTTCTCCTCCGCGGAGGATCCGAATCCCAGGAAACCTCGGCTCCCACGGCGAGCGCGGCGCCCGCGCCGAGCCCGACGACGGCCCCCGAGAGCGCGCCGACCGATATCGACGGCGCGGACGCGACGGAATGGGCCGAGCGGCTCCGACGGGCGGCGTCTCGCAAAGAATGGCGGCCGGGGGCCAAGGCGTTCCTCGCGCTCGCCAAGCTCGATCCGGCGCGGCTCACCGGCTCCGAGCTTCGCGGCGACGTGGCCACGGTCGTCGCGGGGATCGGCTTCGAGACGAGCTTCACCGAGTCGGATCAGGTCTTCGACGCGCTCGAAAACGAGCTCGGCAGCGGCGGCCTCGATGTCCTCTTCCACGTCGTGCGGACCCGCGGCGGCTCGAAGGCGAGCCGCAGGGCCCAGGACATCCTCGGAAAGCCCGGCATCCTGGACCGCGCCACACCCGCGCTGCGTGTCGCGTACGAGCTCCGCAAGTCTGCTTGTCCCGACAAGCGCGCGCTCTTTTCGCGCGCGGCCGAGGAGGGCGACGGGCGCGCCCTCGAGGAGCTCTTGATCGTGAAGGACGTTCCCTGCTCGGCCAAGCGGGATCCGTGTTGTTATCGGGAGGACGCGGAGCTGAAAGACGCGATCAGCAAGCTCCGGGCAAAACTCGGGGGCTGATCTCCACGGCTCAGGCGGTCTCGATGCGCGACACGAGCTCGAGCCCGAGCTCGCCCACGGCGAGCTCGCGCATCCGGAACTTTTGCACCTTCCCCGTCACCGTCATGGGGAACTCGTCCACGATCTTCCAGTAACGCGGAATCTTGAAGGTCGCGATTTTGCCTTTGCAAAATTCGACGAGCTCGGCCTCCGCCACCGCCTCGCCCGGCTTCGGCCGGACCCAGGCCATGATCTCCTCGCCGTATTTCGCGCTCGGCACGCCGATCACCTGCGCCTCGCTGACGCGCGGATGCAGGTGCAAGAACTCCTCGATCTCGCGCGGATACACGTTCTCGCCGCCGCGAATGATCATGTCCTTGATGCGGCCGACGATGTTCACGTATCCATCCGCGTCGATCGTCGCGAGGTCGCCGGTATGCATCCATCGGCCCGCGTCGATCGATGTGCGCGTGGCCTCCTCGTCGCCCCAGTAGCCGAGCATCACGCTGTAGCCGCGCGTGCAGAGCTCGCCGGCGACGCCGCGCGGCCGCACCGTGCCCGTCTTCGGATCGACGATCTTGACCTCCACGTGCGGATGCACGCGGCCCACGGTGCCGACGCGTTTGTCCTCGGGATCGTTTGTCGCGCTTTGCGTGGAGACGGGCGAGGTCTCGGTCATCCCGTAGCAGATCGTGACCTCCCGCATGTGCATCTGCGAGACCACGCGCCGCATCACCTCCACCGGGCACGGCGATCCCGCCATGATTCCCGTGCGCAGCGAGCGCAGATCGAACTCCTTGAACCGCGGATGATCGAGCTCCGCGATGAACATCGTCGGCACGCCGTAGAGCGACGTGCACTTCTCGGCCTCGACCGCCTCGAGCACCGCGAGCGGATCGAACGCCTCGCCCGGGATCACCATCGTGGACCCGTGCGACGTACACGCGAGGTTTCCCATGACCATGCCGAAGCAATGGTAAAACGGCACGGGAATGCAGACCCGGTCATCGGGACCGTAGCCGAGAGCCTCGCCCACGAAATACCCGTTGTTCAGCACGTTGTGGTGCGAGAGCGTCGCGCCCTTGGGAAAACCCGTCGTGCCCGAGGTGTACTGGATGTTGATCGGGTCGTCGAACGAGAGCTCGGCCTCGCGCTCGGCGAGCGCGTCGTCGCTCACGTGTCCGCCAGCCTCCACGATCATCTTCCAGTCGTCGTCGAGGATCAAGACGAGCCGGAGCTCCGAAAGGCGCGGGCGAACCTCCGCGATCATCTCCACGTAACTCGTCGCCCGGAACCGCCGCGCCGCGAACAGCACCGACACGCCCGATTTCCGCAATGCGTATTCGAGCTCCGCGGTCTTGTAGGCGGGATTGACGTTCACCAGAATGGCGCCGACGCGCGCCGCGGCGTACTGCAGGACGACCCATTCGAACCGGTTCGGCGACCAGAGTCCCACGCGATCGCCCCGCTTCACGCCGAACGCCACGAGCCCCCGCGCGACGCGCGTCGTCGCCTCCCAGAGCTCGCCGTACGTCATCCGCACGCCTTGCGAGCGGACGACGAGGGCCTCACGGTCCGGGTATCGCGTCGCCGTGCGGCGCAGATTTTCCCCGATGGTTTCGCCGAGCAGCGGCGTCGCGCTCGTGCCGTGGGTGTAGGAGAGAGCGGCGGTCATGGCGCGGCATCGTGGCACGACGCGGCCGCGCCCGGGAGATGAAACGAACGAGGACGGACGTCCGGGGCATATCTCGCGGGTTTCAGCGATGCTCGACGGTTGACGGGGCACACGGGGCCGCGGATGATGGGTGGGGGCACCATGGCAGGACGCATCGCAGGCAAGGTGGCGCTCGTGACGGGCGCGGGGTCGGGCATCGGGCAGGCGACGGCGGAGCTCTTCGCGGAGGAGGGCGCGCGCGTGGTGGTCACCGATATCGACGTCGCCGCGGCGGAGGCAGCGGCCACGCGCATCGCGACGCGCGGCGGCCAGGCGCTCGCCCTGGAGCTCGACGCGACGGACGAGGCGGATTGGGAGTCGGTGCTCGACCGCGTGCTCGCGGGCTGGGGCCGGATCGATATCCTGGTGAACAACGCGGGCATCGCGTCGAGCGCTCCGCTCGCCGACAGCACGCTCGCCGATTTCCGGCGCGTCATCGCGGTGAACCTCGACAGCGTTTTCCTCGGCACGCAGCGGGGGATCCGGGTGATGCGCGGCGCGGGCGGGGGCAGCATCGTCAACGTGGCGAGCGCGTCGGGCAAAAGAGCGAGCGCGGGCGCGGGCGCGTATTGCGCGAGCAAGGCCGCCGTCGTGATGCTGACGAAGGTGGCGGCGCTCGAAGGCGCGCCGCACCGGGTCCGGGTGAACGCCGTGCTGCCCGCGGGCGTGGAGACGCCGATGTGGGAGAAGCAGCCGTTTTTCCAGGCGCTCGTGAAGGAGCTCGGCGACGTGCGGGAGGCTTATGCGGCGCTCGCGAAGACCTCGCCGTTCGCGCGGTTCGCCACGCCGCGGGAGGTCGCGGCGGCCATTTTGATGTGTGCATCGGACGAGAGCTCGTACGTGACGGGCGCGGAGATCTTGGTCGACGGCGGGTATACGGCCTGATTCAGGGCGCGTTCAGGATCCTGAGCACCCGCACCTTGATCCCTTTCTCGTCTTCGAGCCGCACGCCCACGGCGACCTCGGCCCCGAACGCCCGGATGTCGAGCAGCCGCACGTCCGTCCACAGGTCGGAGAAGAGATTGTAGGTCGACGGCGCGTCGATCGGGAGCGTGAAGAGGGGGTCGACGAGGAGGTTTCCGGGCTCGTATCGCGCGATCACGAGCTCGTTCTTCGTCTTCACGTCCTCCACCACGCCGCCGCAGATGCACATCGACTCGTCGTCGAAGCATTGCTTCTCGTAAACGCGCATGTAATCGAGGTGGCTCACGATCCAGGCGAGCCATACCTTGCCGTCCGCGGTCCGCGTGATCGCGAAGGCACCGTTCTCGATGCCGGTCGCGGTCTCGTGGCAAGGGGCAGGGCATGTCCCGTTTTGCGGATCGTAATCGGTGGTGGCAGGACAAACGTAAGGCGGGACGTTCGTGTCCGGAATCTCGATCTCGTCGGATGCCTGGCCCTCCGGCCACACCACGTGCAGGCCGACGTCGTGCTGGATGACGGCGACGAACGGCTCGACGCTCGCGCCGTTCACGCTCGCCGGGGCCTGGGTCACGCGGTATTTCGTGATCACCGAGGGCACGGAAACGCCGGTCAGGACCTCCGGCGGATCGCCGTACGCGAGATCGTAAAAGGAGCCGTTGGGAACGTACCCGAGCGAGACGGGCGCGCCCGAGGCGTCGATCGTGAATCGACTGCCCTCGCCGACGGTCTGCACGGGCGAAGACGAGAAGCTCCCGTCCACCGTACGCCTCGCGAGCGAGATTCCGCTCGGCGGATCGCTCGCGTACCACACGTACGCGATGCCCGCCGGATCGATCTCGAAATCGTAGACCGGCACGTAACGATCGTCCCTGTCGGCGACCGTCTCTTTCACGAACCCGCTCCCCTCCGGGCGCACGAGCACGAGGCCGTTCGGGTATCCGACGGGCGAGGTGCTCCCGTCGATCGACGTCTCGTCGCCGACGGCATACACCTCGCCGGCCGGCCCCTGCGCGAGCACCATCGCGGTCGCGTCGAGCCGCATCGGGAATTCCTCGAACCGGCTGCCGCCCGACGGCGTGATCTCGAAGAGATAGGTCGCCTCGTGGCTCGACGTGCCGAGGTACGTCCCCGTGGGCCCCGGCGCGACGCGCACGCCGGCCGCGCCGAATTCGCGCTCGGTGCAGCGCACCTCGATGTCCGCCGTGATGGGGCAGCTCCCCGCGGGGCATCCCACGTCGTGCGAGGCCACTTCGAACGAGCACGTGATGGGCTCGCCGCCGGCTCCGCCGCCTCCGCCGGCCCCTCCCCCGCCCGCGCCGGGAGGCTCGTCCGGCCCGCCGCAGCCTGCCGCGACGTGCATGATTCCGACGAACATGGCCCCGACGAACGATCCGCGCAATGCCCTCATGACGCATCCACCTCGCGTGAAAAGGAAGGCGAACACGGCATCAGAATGACAGGCGCCTGTCAAGCCCCGCCGGGCCTAGCGCCCGCCGAGGACCTCGAAGAGCATTTCGAGCATCCGGTACGTCAATCCCCACACGATTCGTTGCTCGACGGCGAATGCCGGCATATCGAGCACGTTTCCTTCGTGATTGTACGAATACCGCGTGGCGTTCTGGCCACGCGCCATCGGGCCGATCGGCGCCCATACCACCTCGGCCACCTCGGCGCTCAGCTGAAACGGCGGCAGATCGGGCTCGTCGAGGGCGAAGACGAACGGCGTGATGGTCATTCCGACGCGCCGGGCCCGGGCCACCGCGGGCACGTCCGCGAGCCGCGCCAGAAAGCGGCCGTGTTGCGCGAGATCGAGCCCGATTTCCTCCTCCGTCTCGCGCAGGGCCGTGTGATAAAGGCTCGGATCCGCCGGCTCCCGTCGCCCGCCCGGGAAGGCCATCTGCCCCGACCACGGATCTCCCTGCCGCTCGGAGCGGCGGATCAAAAGGACCTCGGCCTCATGCCCTTGGGGGTTCGGGGGCGAAGCTCCGCTTGTCGGAGCGGAGCCCCCGAGCGTGGAACGCGGCGCGCGCAGGATCGCCGCGACGGCCGCTTGTCGCTCCGTCGTCGCGGCCTCGGATACGAGATCGAGGACGGTGAGCCGGGCGGCGATGGCGGCGAGATCATACGAGGTCGACACGGCGTTTCTCCCACAAGGGCTAGCGGCGCGCGCGGGAGACGTCAAGGGAAGGGCTTGACGCGTCGAGTCCCCATCGTGGTATCCGGCGACGAAGCGATCATCATGATCGCCGGCTGCCAGCCGCCGGACAGCGCGTGCACCGATTGCCACGATTGCGTGAACCCGACGCCCGCCTGCGGCCCCGGCGGAACGTGCGGCCCGTGCAACACGGACAAGGATTGCTGCCCGCCGCTCGTCTGCACCCCGAACGGGACGTGCGTGCTGCCTCCACCCCAAATAGAACGTTTTTCCTAGCCGCGCGGCGCCTCGCCGAGAATCGCGAGGTTTCGCGGGGTCGCGTCCGCCTCGAACACCTGCGCGACCCGCGCCGTGTACCCTCGCTCTTCGAGCGCCGCCGCGCGGTCCAGCACGACCGCAATCTCCAGCGGACGCGCGAGCATCGCGCGCGGCAGCGTCCAGCGCCGGATCCGGCCGAACTCGATCGCCGCTTCCGCCTCGTGCTCGCGGATCTCCGCCTCCGTCGCCGGCGCGAGCCCCCGGAGCGCGAGCGCCCGCGCCGAAAGCTCCGCGAGCCCCTCGCGCGCCCTCCGCCGGTTGATGCCACGCATCTCCTCGCCCGGCGCGATCGCAACGCCGCGCGCCCTGAGCAGCCGCGCGAGCGCGTGCCTGTTTTTCCGCGCATCGAGCATCTCCGCGAGGCTCG
Source organism: Polyangium jinanense (assembly GCF_028435365.1). The sequence goes on from NZ_JAGTJJ010000055.1 coordinate 68,940, forward strand.
CCTCCACGCCCACGAGCCGCGTCGTCAGGTTCGAAAGCCCGAGCGCCTCGCGCGGGAGTACGAGCCCGGCCTCTCGCGCCGCCGCGGAAAGCGGCTCGCGCGCGGGCCCGTCGATCTTCTGCAGGCAACACGACACGAGCGCCACGTCGCATGGCGCCCTCGATGCTTCGAGCACCAACCGATCGCCGAGCGAGCCGCACGCGTGCAGCCCGACCGCGAGATCGTCGGGCGAAAGCAGGATCGGATCGCGGAGCGCGTCGAGCACGACGAACCTCGCGCGCGAGCCTTGCCCGAGGATCGACGCCGCCTCCACGCGCCGCGGCTCGCGCTCGATCCCCACCGCGTCGCGGTCGAACATCTCCGCCGCGAGGCGCGTGAAATGTCCCCGCCCCGCGCCGATGTCCACGATTCGCCGCGCCCGCTGCGCCATGGGCTCGACCGCGTCGAGCAGCGCTTCGAGCTGCCGCGTCTTGCGCTCCGAAACCGATCGAGGCCGGTCGAGCCGCGTCCCCGGGCTCGCCGCGAGTCGCGCGGGCAGCGCCGAAACCTCGAGCGCCGAGCGCCCGAGCTCCACGAGCGACGCCGGCGCCCCTGTGAGCATCGGCAAGTGCGCCGCGAGCCCCTCGGCCTCGCAGCGGGCGAGCTCGTCGTCGGAGAGCGCGCCGAGGAACGCCGTGAACCCGCGCTCCTCGCAAAAGGCGGGCGGCTCCGCCGAATCCGGCCGCCCGCGCAGGATGTCGAGCGCCGGCACGACGAGCGCGAGCGCCCGCGCGAGGCTCTCCGAGACGAACCGGGTTGCCGCTTCCATGGCCGGCAAAGCGAACGGCCCCACATGCCTTCTGTCAAGCTGTACGTTTCGTGCCTTCGGGCTTCTACTCGCGCCCCTGCGTGGTGTAGGCTGCCGCCGAGCGCCGCATGGCCACCTGTCCTACTTGCCTTGCCACCTACTCGGGCGACGTCGCCACCTGCCCCGTCGACGGCACGTCTCTCGTCCCGGACGACGCGATCCCCGCCGCGGCCCTCCAGCTCGAGCCCGGCCGGATCGTCGGGGAATATCGCATCGAGCGCAAGATCGGCGAGGGCGGGTTCGGCGCGGTGTACGCCGCGGTCCACCCGGTCATCGGCAAGTCCGCGGCGATCAAGGTCCTGAACCCGCAATACTCGCACAACCCGGTGATGGTCTCGCGGTTCGTCGCCGAGGCCCGCGCGGTCAACCAGATCCGCCACCGCGGCATCATCGACATCTTCTCGTTCGGCAAGCTCGAGGACGGGCGGCAGTATTACATCATGGAGCTGCTCGAGGGCGTGACCCTCGAAGGGTACCTCCGCCAGCGCGGCCGCCTCCGCCCCTCCGAGGCATTGCCCATCCTGCGCCAGATCGCCCGCGCCCTCGACGCCGCGCACGCCGCCGGCATCGCCCACCGCGATCTCAAGCCGGAGAACGTCTACCTGGTCTTCGACGAGGACGGCTCGGTTTTCCCCAAGCTCCTCGATTTCGGCATCGCCAAGCTGCTCGGCGAATCGCAGGGCCACAAGACGCGCACAGGCACGCCCATGGGCACGCCGCTCTACATGTCGCCCGAGCAATGCCGCGGCAAGCAGGTCGACCACCGGACGGACATCTATTCGTTCGGCGTGATGACCCACGCCGTGCTCACGGGCGCGCCGCCGTTCATGGGCGACGACGTGATGGACGTGCTCATGCAGCAGGTTCAAACCCCCCCGCCGGCCCTGTCGTCGGTTTGTCCGGACCTTCCGATCGGGCTCGACGCGCCCGTCTTGCGGATGCTCGCGAAGGATCCGACCGAGCGCCCGGCCTCGGTGACGGCCGCGATCGACGCGGTCGTCGAGGCTGCGCGTGCAGCGGGGATCGAGGTGCCCTCCGTCGCCACGCGCTCCAGCGAAAAGCTCCCGCGCCTCGACGTGCCGACGGCCTTGACGCCCGCCCAGCAAGCCGTGTTCGGGCAGGCGACGACGATGATGCAGCCGGAAGCGACGTCGGCGACCACGGGTTCGTCGGGGGATCAGCCGAAGGCGACGCTCCGGTCCACGCCCGACGCCATGCCAAGCCGAAGGTCCAAGGTCCTTTTCGTGACCCTCGGCGCGGGCCTCCTCGTCGCGGGGACCGTCGCGGCGACGCTTCATTTCTCGCGGGGCGGGCCGGACGCCGTCGCTGCGCACCCGCCGCCGCCTCCTCCACCGCCGCCCACGCTCCCCGCGCTCCCTCCGGAGAAAACGGCCGCGCCGGAGCCCACGGTCGTGCCGGACGTGCCGCTCGACATCGAGCTCCGCGTGCAGGCGACTCCGGATAACGTCGAGGTCCACCTCGGCGAACGCAAGCTTGGCGTGGCGCCGGGCCCGTTCAAGATTCCGCGCGGCGATGCGCCGGTCGAGCTCACGTTCTCGGCGAAGGGACATCAATCGAAAACGGTCTCCATCGAGCCCAACCACAACATCCTGATCCCGATCACGCTGGAGAAGGAGAAGGCGACCTCCCAGCCGCGACCGGGCGGGACGGCGAAGACGGTGAAGAATCGTGGGGAACTCGAGTATTAGCTTCCGGCGGCGCGCGGCGCTGCTCGGCCTCGCCGCGTTCCTCGGGGCCGTGGCGGTGGCGAGCTGCGAGAGCCTCGAAAACGTCGACAAGAACGAATGCGGCAACCGCGTCCTCGAACCGGGCGAGGATTGCGACGGAAACCTCGTCCCCGGCGAGGAGGCGGTCAACGATCTCACGACCGTGCCCCCGAACCTCTGCGGCGCCACCTGCCGCTACGTCTGCAACCTCGCCGATGATCCGAACGTGGTGTGTCCGGCCGATTTCGGCTGCGGGATCGACGGCACGTGCCGCAAGCCCGGCGGGCTCTCCACGCCGCCGCTCTCGATCGGGGGCGGCGGCGTGCGGCGCTTCCTCTCCGGCGACTTCGACGGCGACGGCCGGCAGGATGCCGTGGCGCTCGGCGACAATTCGCTCGATATTATGTTTTTCGGGACGAACGGCCTCATCGATCGCTCGATCAACGTGCCGAACGAGCGCCGTTTGCCCGGGGTGGGCGACATCGACGGGGACGGCACCTCAGATCTCGTCCTGAACCTCGGCGACGCGCTCGGCGTCCTTTCGGGGCAGGACAACCGCACGCTAAAGCCGTGGAGTTACCATTCGGGGGAACTGGAGGGCGGCGCCACGCGGCTCGTCCCCCTCGGCTGGCTCAACGACGAAAACACGCTGCTCGCGTTCATCACGAAGGAGGGACAAACCCATCTCGAAACGATCACCGTCAACGGCAACGCCGAGCCCGTCCACAAGAAGGTGGGCGGAATGCAGGAGCTGGTTTTGCCGGGGACGCTGGTCGGCGCGGTCGCCGTGTCCGAAAACACGAAGAGCGACTCGAAATGCCCGGTCGTCGCCTTCGAGCTCGCATCGACGCCCTCGCAAGTAGTCATCCTCTCCTGCGGCGAATCCGGCAAACTCGCGGAGGATCCGAAGCATACCATGATGCCGCTGCCCCTCGGCGGCGCGGCCTGGGCCGGAGCATTCTTCGCGGACGCGAACAACAACGGCGACGACGACCTGCTCGTCGGGGCCGCGGAGCGTCTCCACTTCCTCGCGAACGACGGCACGGGCAAGTTCATGGAGGCCGTGAACCCGCAGGTAGGGAGCCCCCCTTCGCCGCTCGTCGTCGAGCCGGGCACTTGCGGAGGCCGCGTCCTCGCCGGGCCGCCGCTCGCGGTCGGTGACCTCGACGGCAATCGAGCGCTCGACATCGTCGACGCGCGCGGCGTGCTCTACAATCCGTACTATAAAGAAGAAGCGATCAAGAAGAGCTGCATCTCTCCGTCCAGCGTGAGCTGGGCACACGCCATCATCGGCGATTTCAATGGCAACGGGCTCCCGGACGTCCTCGCGTCGCGCTCGACGCAGACCCTCCTCGACGTGTGGAGCAGCGTCCCAGGGGGCGAGCTCAATACGTTCACCGTTCCGGTCGAAGAGCTCGTCGGCGAACTCGCCCTCGGCGATTTCGACGGTGACTCCGTGGACGACGCCGTGCTCCTGTATGCTCCGCCGCCTTCGCCTGGCAACGAAATGATGACGACTCCGAACGAGCTCATCGTGCTCTTCGGCCGCCCGCTCGCCGCGCCCGAGGCGCCCTTCTCCCTCGGTTTTTATCGGAACCTCGAGCACATCGCCACGGGCCGCGTGAAAGGGACGAACGCCATCGGTGCCCCCGATCTCCTCGACGATCTCGTGGTCCTCTCCGCCGCCGCCGGGGACTCGGGAGAGGCGCAAGGCATGCCGAAGCCTTTCACGATCATCGAGGGCAACGTCGGGCGACGGCTCCTCGCTCCGCTGACCATCAAGGGCACGTCGGCGGGCGCGCCCGAGGGCACGATGCCGGTCACGGCCGATGCGCCGACGCAGATCGTCGTGTCCCACTTCGGCGTCGAAGCCTGCAATATGCAAGGGGGCCCGGGAGGATCCGCGCAGGGGACCCGGGCGACCATCGCGGCCGCGACAGAGAGCGCGGTCTGGCTTGCAGGGTGTCGTCAAGACGGCTCGTCCCTGCGGGTCCTTGAAGGTCTGGATACGGGGAAGAGCAGCATGCTGCTCACACCGGTGAATTACAGCCAGAATCGCGACGCGCTCGGGGTCTTCCTCAAGGCTGAGACCGGGGGTCGTGGCCTCTGGGTCGCCGATTACGACCCGAAGACGGGTTTCGAGGCCTCTCCCAAGCTCGATGACATCTCGAGCGTGCTCGAGGACCTCGTCCTGCCAAACCCCGATCCGTTCGACGCGCCGGCGGTCGTCGTCGATGTCGACGGCAATGGGCGGAGCGACGTCGCCCTCCTGGTGAACACGGTGAGCCCGATGAACGCGGCGCGGCCCCGGAGCGCGGTCGCCATCTACTGGAACGACGGCACGGGCACGGAGACGCTCGACGGAAAGCGGCCACCGACGGTCATCGAGATCCCCCAGAAGCTCCTCGAAGAGCCCGACACGTCCACGGAGAACAATAGCTCCAGCGACGACCTCATCCAGGGGATCGCCGATATCGCATTTTTGAACATCGACGGGGACGCGGCCCGGGAGCTCGTCCTTCTCACGCAGCGAGGGCTCTACGTGCTCGACCTGGGCACGGCTCAGGACGGGAAACGCGCGTTCAAGCTCCCGGAGGACGACAATCCGTTCGCCCGACTCCCGGGCGGCCAGGCGCTGCTCGCGATTGACGCGAACAGCGACGGCGTCGATGATCTGCTCGTCGCCGAGGGCCCCAGGCTCCTCCTCTTCCTCGGCAAGGAGGCGGCCCGATGAGGCGTTTTTTCGCGGCGCTCGTGATGCTCGCCCTTTCGACGGGCGCGGGACTCTCGCTCGCGGGCCCTTCGGACGTCGATTCCCCCGAGGCGCGCGCCTACTTCGAGACCGGCGCCCGCGAGTACGAGAAGGGCAATTACGCGAACGCCGTCCGCGCCTTCGAGCAGGCATACGCGCTCACGACGCGCCCCGGCCTGCTCTTTTCGATCGCGCAGGCCTACCGCAAACAATACGGCAACGATGGCAAGCCGCAGAACCTGCGGCAGGCCGTGGATTATTATCGCCGGTACCTGGCCACGGACACGACGGGCAAGCGGCGCGGCGAGGCGGACGCGGCCATCAAGGACATCGAGGCGATCCTCTCGCGCTTGCCTCCCGAGATACAGAGCACGCCGACGCACGAGGAGGCGCCCTCGACCCAGATCTCCATCACCACGCAGGTCGAGGACGCGACGATTTCGATCGACGGCGGTCCGCCGCGCGCGCTCGAGGCGATCGACGTCACGCCGGGCAAACACAAGGTATTGGTGCAGGCGCCCGGGTATTTCCCCGAGGAGCGCGAGGTGCCGGCCAAGCAAGGCCAGATGACGGCGCTCGACGTGCCCTTGCGCGAAATGCCGGCGTTCGTGTCGATCACGGGCCCGGCAGGCGCGTCGGTCACGGTGGACGGTTTGCCCAAGGGCGCCTTGCCGCTCCAGTCGCCGCTCCAGATCGAGGCAGGCGTCCGGACGCTCAGCGTGAGCCTGAACGGCTTCAACACGTTCACCACGGAGCTCGATCTCGGCCGAGGAAAGTCGGAGGACGTGAAGGCCGCGCTCGATCGCACGCGGCAAAGAATCACCTCGTTCGTCCTCATCGGCGCGGCGGCGACGTGTGTCGCCGGCGGCGGCGTCATGGCGTTCTTCGCGGGGGCAGCCGGCGACAATGCGAAGGAGATCAACGACCGGCGCCTCGCAGGCACGATCAGCGAGGCCGAGCTCGACGAGTACCTCGAGTCTCGGGAAACGCAGACGGCACTTCGCAACGGCGCGACCGTGGCGCTCAACGTGGCCGCGGGCATGGGGGCCCTCGCGTTCTTGCTGTATTACTTCGACGAACCCCGGCTCGCGCCCCCGCGCAAGAAGGACGATAAGAAGCCCAAAGGCCCGGATCCCTCGCGCCTGCGCGAGATCGCGGTCGTGCCGGCGGTCGGCCCCGGCGTTGTCGGCCTCTCCTTCGGCGCCCGGTTCTGATTCGCCCGCCTACCGCCGCTTGCGACGCATCGCCGCCGCAAAGACGAGCGCCCCGATCACCGCGCCCATTCCTCCGAGACCCCGTGCCGATCCAGGCGCCGCGCTGCAGCCTCCGGCCTCGTCCGTCGTTCCGTCGACGCCGAGGTCGGGCATCGAGCCGGGCGGCTGGCTGCATTGCGTATAGTCGAGCTTGCAATCCGCCGTGCAGGCGAGCGGCCCTTCGCCCGCCCCTGCTTCCGCGCAATCGCTCACCAAAAATAGCTCGCCGTCGCATGCCTCGCCGGCTTCGAGCTTGCCACTGCCGCAGACGGGCGGCGGGTGGCTGTCTATGTTTCCGGGGTTGTACACGAAGCCCTTCGGATCCGGGTCGCCCTTCGTCCAGGTGCAATCGGGGTCGCCGAGCTCCTGCCCGTTCGTCCAGCCATCCTGATCCGAATCGAGCGGGCAGAGCGGCCCCCAGTTCACGTTTTGCTCTTGCACCGGCACGTCGCCCACGAGCTGCAAGCGCGCATCGCCGCCAAAATCCGTATTGTAACTGGCCTTCGTGTCACCGTGGCAGTTCAAGCAGCCGTATTTGGTGCCGTTCGGGATGTCGTTCACCCGAAATGGACGCGCGGAGGCGGTCGTGACGAAGGTGAGCGAGGCGAGGCCGAGGAGGAGACCCGAAGATCGCAAGGAGGACGTCATTCGCCGAGCGTAAAAACGGCTGGCCGGAGGCGTCAAGGCAAGCCGCCGCGCCGCGCCGGGGCGCTGCCCCGGACCCCGCGGGGGCTGTTCGCCCCTCGACCCGAACCAGGGCAAGCCCTGGACTCGGGGTGGAAGAACTGCGCGGTGCGCAGTTCTTCCAACAGGTCGGTGGCAAGACCAGGAAGGTGCGTTTCACGCTGGCGGGCACGTTGCCAGTTGAATCCTCAGCGCTGCGTCTCGATGGGCAGGGTCGTCGTTGGTCTTGACCTGGCCTGTTCGATGAACTGCGCATCGCGCAGTTCATCGACCCCGGGTCCAGCGCTTGCGCTGGTCCAGGTCCAGGGGCGGATAGCCCCGGTGGGGTCTGGGGCAAAGCCCCAGCGCAGCGCCTCCCACAATGCTCAGCGCGAGGGCCGCCAGGAACGTGGTATAGGTACGCCCCATGGTTCCCTGCCCTCGCCGCCCGGGTCTCGCGCGCTCGTCGGTCGCCGCCGCCGTCCTCGCCGCGGCCTGCGTCACGCTCGGCCTTCCCCTCGCCTGCACCCCGACCGAACCGCGGACGGGGCAATGGCAGCCGACCGAAGGAACCTTCGACGATCCGCGGCCCGAGAACACGACGAAGACCACGTCGGAGCCCACGACGAAGCCGACGGCGAACAAGCCTCCGCCGCCTCCGCCGCCTCCGCCGCCGCCTCCGCCTCCGCCGCCACCTCCGCCCCCGCCTCCGCCGCCTCCGCCGACCGCGACCATTGGCGTCACCGGTCCGAACTGCGTCATCAAAGGCACGTCCCCGCTCGCGAAGGGCACCTTGCTTTACGACGCCCCCGTGGGCGGTCGGGTCATTGCGAGCTTCCAGGGCGGCTATGTCCCGATGTCGATGAGCGAGATCCCGCCGGATCCGGCCATTCAGCGCTCGAAGATCACCACACGCGCGAGCGAGCCTTCCTTCCGGCTCGAAGGGTACGTCGCGACGACCTCGATCCCGGTCTGGAGCGGACGCGATATTCCGATCGTCTCGGGCAACGTGTGGATCGCGACCGCGCAGAAGCTCAAGATCACCGGGGCGAAGCTTGGGTTCGTCACGGTCGAGATGCCCATTTTCGGCACGAATGGCCAAAACGCGACTGTCAGCGCGCCCTGCGACGCCCTCGCCTTGCAGCGCGGCACGCCCGTGCCCGTGGAGGTGCCCGGCAATGGCCGCGGCTTCCTCGCGAAGGCCCAGGACGTCGACATCCTCGACGGCCCCGCGGGCAACGTCGTCTACACGCTCCGCATGAACGTCGCCGATGTGAAGCTGTTCTGGAGCACCGAGCAGAGCGGATCGTTCGTCCACGGAAAGCTCCGCACCGATCTCGCCATCGACGGGTGGATGCGCTGGTCCGATCTCACGGCCCTACCGAAGGGCGAGATGATGGATCAATACATTCCCCCCGAGACGAGCGTCGCGGGCGCGCAGCTCGTCATGGATCCGCCGCCGCGCGTCGCCCGCGCCGGCAAGGACATCCCGATCCGGTTCCGGCGCGATGAAAAAGAGCGGCCGATCGGCGTGATCGAGGCCGGCGCCGAGCTCCTCGTGCTCGAGACCATCGCGGGCTGGACGAACGTGCTCCCGAAATCGGTGTTTGCCCTGCCCGACGACGCCGGCGGCTTCTGGATCCCCGCCAGCGAGACGCCTCGCTGATCACTCCGTCACGACGTCCACGGTCGCCCCCGCCTCCTCCAGCAAGGTTCGATACCACCTCGCGGCCTCTCGCGCGCGGCCCGGGAGCGCGCGCGTGCCCCAGAGGACGCTCATCGTGTGCCGCGTCCCGGCGTGGGTCTTCGTGCGTTGCGCGTCCTTCACGCCGTTCGCCGACGCGCCTTCCGCGTCGAAGAGGCAAAGCAGCCCGCCGAGATCGATCTCCTGCCCCGAGGCATTGAAGACGTATTTCTCGCCCGGCTTCGCGATTCCGATCCGCAGCGGCGGCGTCGCGCGGTCGAGGTCGATCACGCTGATGGGCAGGCCGCTGTGCAACGAGACCGCGTTGCACGTGTCGACGGCCGCGTTGATCGAGCCGAGCGCGCCCTCGGTCACCGCGCGGACGAGGTACTCGGACGAAGGCTTGCCCCGGCCCGTCGGCTTGTATCCGCCGTGCCGCAAGAGATCGCGCACCGCCGAACGAACCGCCTCGTCGGCCGAGAGCGGCGCCGCCGCGCCCGGCGTGAGCAGCGCGCGGACGCTCGCGGGGGCTTCGATTTCGCCGAGCGGCGCGGGAAACGTGGTCGTGAAGGCGGCGGCCTCGAGCAACGGGTGGGGATCGATCGTCAGCATGGGAGGCGCATCCTAGCCCGGCGCGGGCCGCTTGACACGAGGGGGCCACCGCGTGCCTCATGGCCCCGGAAAACGACCGAGGAGGCACGATGAGGATCCCCGCGAAGGGTCTCGGAAGGGACGAGCTGTTCGGAAAACTCACCGCGTTCCGCGCCCACGACATGCCCTGGCGCGACGGACGCACCTTCGCGTACGTCTACGATGCCGGGCCCGAAGCCGAGGCCGTCATTCACCGCGCGTACACCATGTACCTCGGGGAAAACGCGCTCGATCCCACGGTCTTTCCGAGCACGCTCGTCCTCGAAAACGACGTCGTCTCCATGGCCGTGGCGCACCTCGGCGGCGACGACGAGGTCGCGGGCTCGTTCACGAGCGGCGGCACCGAGAGCATCCTCCTCGCGGTGAAGACGGCGCGCGATTACGCCCGCGAGGCGCGCGGCATCCGCGAGCCCGAGATCATCGTACCCGAGACGGCGCACGCCGCGTTTCACAAGGCCGCCCATTACCTCGACGTGAAGCTCGTCAGCGTGCCCGTCGATCGCGCGACGTTCAAGGCCGACGTCGCGGCCATGCGCGAGGCCGTCGGGCCGAGCACGATCCTGCTCGTCGGATCGGCCGTCTCGTACGCGCACGGCGTGGTCGATCCGATCCGCGAGCTCGGCGCGCTCGCGCTCGAAAAAAACCTTCTCCTCCACGTCGACGCGTGCATCGGCGGGTTTCTCTTGCCGTACTTCCGGCGGCTCGGCGCGCCCGTCCCGGATTTCGACTTCCAGGTCCCGGGCGTCACCAGCATCTCGATGGACTTCCACAAATACGCCTACGCCGCGAAAGGCGCGTCCGTGATCCTCCACAAGACGAAGGATCTGCGGCGCCATCAGTTTTATGCCTGCGCGGGCTGGTCGGGCTACACGGTGATCAACTCGACCGTGCAGAGCACGAAATCGGCCGGGCCACTCGCCGCCTGCTGGGCCGTGCTCCATCACTTCGGCGACGAGGGGTACCTCGAGATCGCGCGGAACATGCTGGCCGCGACACGCAAGATCGTGGACGGGATCGAGGCGATCTTGGGCCTCCGGCTCCTCGCGCGGCCCGAGATGAACCTCGTCGCGTTCACGTCCGACGAGGTCAGCGTCTTTCACGTCATCGACGAGATGAAGGCCCGCGGCTGGTTCGTCCAGCCGCAACTCGGCTTTGGTTCGTCGAAAGAGAACATTCACCTCTCGCTCAACCCGAAGGCGCTCGGGCTCGCGGACGAGCTGCTCCGCGATCTGCGCGAATGCGTGACGATCGCCCGGACGCTGCCGCCGCCCGGGGGCGATCTCTCGGCGCTCCGCGGCGCGCTCGCCTCGCTCGACCTCACGAAGCTCGACCCGGCGATGCTCGGCGGCATCCTGCGCGAGGCGATGGCGGCCACCGGCATCGCGGGCGCGAGTCTGCCCGATCGCATGGCCGCCGTGAGCGAGGTCCTGAACCACCTGCCGCCCCCGCTGCGCGAGCGGCTGCTCGTCGAATACATGAACGGCCTCTTCCAGACCCGCGTGGACGGACCCTGATTCCGCCCCGCGGCTGGAAATCTCGAACATCGATCCGCCCGTGAGACCCGTCGTTCCCCGATTGCGACGAGCGAGCGTCTCCCCCACGAAGCGAGCATGCAGAAGATGCTCCGCCGCCTCGGGCTCCTCGCATGGCTCTCCCTCGCCGCCACGGGGTGCGGCCGGGACGAACAGGCGCTCGCCGCGATTCACCCCCTCGCCACGCAGAGGCGCCTCGCGCTCCCGGTCGAGGTGTACACGCTGAACATCGCCGACGATCTGCCCGGGTTCGCCGTGCCCGGCCCGAACGGAGCAAATCCGAAGATGCTCTTCTTGCACGGGATGTGCTCGGCCGGCGTCGGGGACGTGCAAGCCTTCCAGTTCGCGGCGAGCGAGCACGGCGGCATCCTCGCGGTCCGCGGCGACACGCCCTGCAACGGCGCGGGTATCCTGCGCAAACATTCGTTCGACCTCGACAAACTCGACGCCCGCATCCGGGCCGCCTTCGCGGTGAGCGGCGGCGTGGCGGACGACCTCGTGCTGGTCGGCCACTCGCAGGGCGCGTTCCTCGGCGAGCGGCTCGCGGAGCAATGGCCGCAGCGGTATTCGCGGCTCATCTTGATCGGCGCGCCCACGGAGCCCTCGGCGGCGCGACTCCGGCACGTGCGCGGCGCGGTCATGGTAAGTGGAGAGTTCGATGTGACGACGCGCATGAAGCAGGCCGCCGCGGAGCTCCAGGCCGCCGGGATTCCTTCGACGTACCTCGAAATGCCGGGCGCCAAACACGGGCAGATGGGCGACGCCGAGCGGGTCTTCGGCGAGGCGTTCGCCTGGCTCGAAAAGAACGCGCTGCCTCGCAGGCCCTAGGCGTAGATGAAACGGCGGGATCCGGGGTATCCTCGGGCCATGGCCTCGAAGAACCTGCTCGCCTTCGTGCTCGCCGCGTCCGGCGCTCTCCTCGCCCCCGCATGTTACCTGACCTCGTCGTTCGACGGCTTGACCGGCGCTCCGGGCGGGGAGGCGGCGAGCACGTCGAGCGCCAGCAGCGGCATGGGCGGCGCCGGGGGCACGAGCGGCGAGGGCGGCGTCGGGGGCACGGGCGGCGTCGGGGGCACGGGCGGCGGCGTCCACGCACCGGCGACGGGGATCCTCGACGACTTCGACCGCGCCGACGGGGACCCCGGGCCGCCGTGGAAACTCATGTCCTCCGGCACGTACACGATTTACGGCGAGCGACTCCTCACGCATGGCGACAATCCAGACGCGGCGATCTGGGATCAGGTGTTCGGCGCCCGCCAGGAAGCCTACGTCACGATCGAGTCGATGGATGGAACCGAGACGGAGATCGAGCTCGTCCTGCGGAACCAGGGGCACCCGAGCGAGTGCGAGTCGGTCGTGGTGAGCTGGAACCGCTTCGATGGGGAACCCGTCATCCACGTCGCGTATTGCGTCGGCGGTGAGTGGACCATGGTCGGCCAGAAGGTCCCGTGCGCGCTCGTGGAAGGCGACACGATATGGGCGCGCGGCTACGAGGACGGCCGCATCGAGGCGTACGTGAACGGTAAGCTCTTCGGGACGTGGGACGCCTCGAACGCGCCGATGGGGACCTCCGGCGGCCGGATCGGCGTATTCACCTATGGCATCCCGGACGAGGTCCGCTTCGAGGATTTCGGCGGCGGCTCGTTCTGAGGCTTTTCAAAACGTTCCGACGAGCATCGCCGCGCCCCCGCCCGGGAGGGGCGCGACGACCGGCCGGACGACCGGCCCGCGAGCGGTCGCCGTCGGCTTCTTTTCGCCGCCGCTCGTGAAAAACAGCGCGGTCGCGACGCCCAGCGAGACGATACCCACGCCGAGCGACACGTCCGCGAGGATCAGCTTCGTCTTCACGGCGTCGACGTCCGTCTCGGCGCAGCTCTGCGTGCGGCCACAACCGTCGTGGAGCCCCGCGAGATCGGACTTCCCCGTGATGCCGAGATAAGCGAACGCCCCGAGCGACACGACCCCGAGCCCGCCGAGCACGTACGAGGCCACGCGTTTCCCGGACGGGCCCGCGTCCGGCGCCGCGGGTTTGTCAGGGTGCGCATCCGGAGGTGTTTTCGCGGCCCCCTCCAGATCCACCGTGATCACGCGATTTTTTTCGCCGACACGGATGACGACCTGCCGCTCGACCGGCGCGGCGTTCGGCGCGACGAACCTGAGCGTGTGGGGCCCCGGGTTCACCGCAATCGGCTGACCGTCGAGCGTCTTCGTGAGGACGGCGCCGTCGAGCGTCACCTCGGCCGCGACGATGTCGTTGCCCTGCGCGTCACGCAGGCCGGGGACGATCGTCGGCAGGCTCGCCTCGACGCGCGGGAGCATGGTGGCGCATTCGTCGCGCACGACAGCCGGGCAAGCCGCGTCGCTGCACGAGACGAACTTTCCACGCGCCTCGACGAGGCGGCCGGCTGTTTCGAGCTCCTGCCCCTCCTCGAACGCGGCCGCGCACTGCGCCTTGCGCGCCGGATCGGGCGGGGCCGCCTCGGCATGCGCGCCTCCGAACGCCGCGATCGCGGCAAGGGCGGCAAGGACGAACCGCGAGGCAGCGGGGGACGTCGGCATGGCTGGGAAGGTACCAGAGCCCGGGACCGGGCGACAGTTCTGCGCGTCTGTTGCGACGGCTGCCGCGGAGCGGGCCCGCGAGCGCGCTCTCCGTCTGCGTCCTGAGCATTGGTCTCATCTTGGGATGCGCTGCGCTGGGGCTTTGCCCCAGGCCCCACCGGGGCTGTCCGCCCCTGGACCCGGACCAGCGCAAGCGCTGGACCCGGGGTCGATGAACTGCGCGATGCGCAGTTCATCGAACAGGCCAGGTCAAGACCAACGACGACCCTGCCCATCGAGACGCAGCGCTGAGGATTCAACTGGCAACGTGCCCGCTGCCAGCGTGAAACGCACCTTCCTGGTCTTGCCACCGACCTGTTGGAAGAACTGCGCACCGCGCAGTTCTTCCACAAATGGTCCAGGGCTTGCCCTGGTTCTGAGCATTGGTCCCATCTCCGATCGGTACATTCCCCCCCTCTGACGACATTTACCGAGTGAGATGTTGGATGCAGGGGCGGCCTCGTCGGCGGAAGCGTGGGCGGAGGAGGAGTTCGGGCATGCGGACCTTGGAGACAAGCGCCGGACCCGGCGACTGACGCGCATGGCCGCGCAGGCGGCGCTGTTTCCCTCGGGGAAGGTGAGTGAGGTT
>NZ_JAGTJJ010000056.1:0-81082 GCF_028435365.1 Polyangium jinanense
AAAATAGGCGAGGAGCGCCCTGAGGTACAGGACGATGCATCCGAGGTGGACGAAGCCGAGGAAGTTCTCGGCGTAGCGCTCGTACCGTACCACCATGCGGCGGAAGCTTTGGAGCCAGGCGAAGAGGCGCTCTACCTTCCAGCGGCGCTTGTATCGGCGGAGGGGGCGGAGGTCTTGGGTAAGGCGCTTGCGATTCGAGCGATTGGGCGCGCGATCAGCTCGATCCCCCGCTCCTGCGCGAGCCGCGCGTCGAGCGCGTCGCTGTCGTAGGCCTTGTCGCCGATGAGGCGCTTGGGGAGCTGGGCGAGGAAGCAGTTATCGAGGGTTCGCTCAACGAGCGTGACTTCATGCGGCGAAGCACTTTCGATGCAGACGGCGAGAGGAAGACCAGAGCCGTCTGCAATGGCCATGATCTTGGTCCCCTTGCCACGCTTCGTTTTCCCGACGCAGCGCCCCCCTTTTTGGCGCTCACGAACGTGCCGTCGATGAACGCCTCGCTCAAGTCGATCTGCCCTCGGTCACGTAAGTCCCCGGCCAAGGCGTAGAGGATCCGTTCGAGCGTGCCGTCCTTCGACCACTGCTGGAACCCCCGATGACACGTCTGGTAGGGCGGATATCTCTCGGGCAAGTCGGCCCATCGGGCGCCGGTGCGCAAGATCCACAAAATGCCGTTGAGCACCTCGCGCGCATCCTTCCACGGCCTGCCACGGCGATCGGCGCGCACGCGCGGAGCTGGGATAAGCGGCTCGAGGAGCGCCCACTGAGGGTCTGTCAGGTCCATACCCGCATATGTCGCCAGCACCAAAAATGTACCGACCGCTGGAGCGAGGTTCGTTCGATTGATCCTACAAAGTAGGAGGTTGGCGCTGATAGACCTACTGGACGGTTTGTGAGATGAGTTCTAGTGTCATTCAAAAGACGCGCAAGCGAGGACATCGCCATCCGTAGCGCGCCCGGAGAATACGCACCGCCACGCAGGGCGGGAAATGTGCATGGCGCAGGCGCAGCTCGGCGAACGACGCGGCAGCCGGGGTATTCCATCAGCCAGCGTGTACGAGAGCGGGTGGAGGAGACTGGGCAAAGACGGGAGGGCACTTCAGGAAGACGCGATTCCGGGGACTCTCCTGGCGGAGGGAGATGTGTCCTCGCCGGGTGGAGCCGGAGATCATCCGGCAGATCCGCGATCTGGCGGCCCGCGGCTTGGGCGCCGAGCGAATCGCGCGAGAGCTGAAGGTCGCCCGCAATACGGTGAGACGTTGCCTGCGGGGTGGCCACGCCCTGATTGACGGACGGAACCGGAAACCCAATGAAATGCATGACGCGAGTCTGTCGGCTCCGAAGACTGCGAACCATGATGGGTCCGCGGGAAGGGACACGACTGCGCGCGATACACGCAGGAGGGCAGGTCATGGCAACAAAGCATTCGAAAAAAATCGAGTCCACGGCGGAACCGGCGCAGGAGTTCGTGACCGAGGTGCTCGAGCGGAGCGAGGTGGAGGGCCTCGAGCTCGTGCTGGAAACGCAGGTCGCCGACCTCGAGACGCTCATGCCTGGCAAAGCGGTGCCGAGCGAGACGTTGGTCAAGGCGATCTTCGCGCATTGCGCGGAGCTCAACCAACTGGCTAAGGAGGCCGCCGCCCGCTCCGGGAGCCACTTGGCTGCCGCGGAGGCCGGCGAGGACGAAGATGAGGTGGCCCCTGACTTTTCTTTCCCCACCTTCGAGGCTTTCCTCGCGAACGAGGCCGCCGCCACCGAGGCTGCCCAGGAGGGCGCAACGTCCGAGGCTGGGGCCCCGCCCAAGAGCCTGGTGACAACCGTGGCCGCGAAGCTCGTCTCCGCGCTCGGCATTGAACCGAGCATGATCACCGCAATCATCTTTGCGGTGCAGGTGGCGGACAAGAAGAGCTGGCAGGAGCTGATCGGTCACCTCAAGGCGAAGCGCTTCGCGAAAGCCAAGAAGCCCTTGAAGAAGGTCCTGAACGCGATGCGCTCGAGCAAGTTCCGGAAGGAACTCGCGAAGCGGGTCGGCGCCAAGGCTGCCGCGAAGACGGTGGCCAAGGTCGCCTCGAAAGCCGTCCCGTTCGTGGGGTGGGCTACCGTGATTGTCGGCCTCGTCTGGGCCTTCGCCAGGCAGATCCGCTGAGCCTGTAGCTGGCGCATCGACGAGAATGCGCCGTTTCGCGCACACGAAGGCGCGCCCCCCCGCGGGTACGGGGGGCGCGCCTTCGTGTGCGCGAGGCGATCGTGAAGTCTGACCGACCGCCGTCGCACCTACCGCATTCTCGCAGACGTCAAGCCCTCCAGCGCCAGCCCCCCGATTTCCGCGCCAGGGAGGGCAGACCATGTCCATCGGTGAATTCCTCGGTTCAGGCAGCAATGGACGTATCCGGGCCGGCTGCGCTCGGCACAGCCGGCCCGGATACGTCGCGCGGCGGCGCGTTCAGGGCGCTACGCATCGACAAAGGTGGGGCATGATGGCCTGGAGCTGCGCGAGCTATACGCCGCCGCGCGTCGGGCGGCCGGGCTTCGGCGCTTGGGCCACCTTCGCGCCGAGCTTCGCGAAGGCCGCGCGCGTCTTCGGGCCGTAGGTGCCCGTGGCCTGCAAGCCGTGTTTGGCCTGGAACTTCTTCAGCGCCGCCTCGGTTTGCTCGCCGAACGTGCCCCGGTCCGCATTCACCTGGGCCTTCGTCATGTGGCCGAGCTTCACCAGCGCATTCTGGAGCTGCGTCACGGCCGCGCTCTTGACGCAGCGTTTCATGCCTGTCCCCGGGAGTGGCATCCCACGCAGCGGAAGTCTCGGCGGCGCCACCACGGTTTCGTTCGTCATGTCCTCTCTCTCCGAATCGAGCACGATGGTCGCGTCGCTCGGCTCGTCCCCCGCGACGGTGGTCGTGGTGGCGCCTCTGCCTCCCGCCGAAAATGCCTCCACCCCGTAACGCCCCGACCTCGTGATCGGCAGCGTGAAGGAGCCGTCCGCCGCCGAGATCGCGGCGACCTCGGGATAAGGCGCGTCGCCTGCGCTGATCGCGACGGTGGCGCCGGCGATGGGGCGTCGTTCACGGTCGATGACCCGGCCCCTGAGCATCGTCGCCGTACGCTCCCGCGGCCGTTCCCCTGCGCTCTCCGTCGCGGGCGCCTCTTCTCTGCGCGGCGCGCGTCGCCTCGGCCGCGGATTCGGCGCCTCCGCCCCCGCCTCCGCCGCCCATTTCGTCAGGTTGCGGAGCACCTCGGCGGTGATCCGCGTCCCCGAGTTGAACTTCACGCTGGGCGTGGTGCCGTTCGTGTGGATCGCCATCACGATGCGCCTCCCATTCGGGAGCGTGACCCACACCGGGCTGCCGCTCTGACCGCCGAACGTATCGATGTCGTACTGGACCCGCCGCGTCCCGATGTTCTGGAGCTTTCGCGCGTGGAAGAAGAGGCGCCGGCCGAGCTCTCGATCCGAAGGGTACCCCGCGATGTTCGCGAGGACGCCCTCGAGCTCCGCGTTCGAGGCCGGCATGGGCACGAAGAAGCCACTTTCGAGCCTGATGGGCTCGTCGAGCAGGATGACGCCGTAATCGTACTCCGACGACTTGTCCTTGATCCACCCCTCCGCGGCGCGGAACTTCTTCCCCACCACCGAGCCGAACGGCCTCGCGTCCGAATCGAGCGCCGGGGTGACCTCCACGGATTTCATGAAGCCTCCGAAGGCGTGGGAATAGACGCAATGCCCCGCCGTGACGACGGTGCGCGGATTGATGAGCCAGCCCGTGCCGATGAACCGCTTTCCATCGGAGCTGGTCATGCGCAACGAGCAGATCGCGCGCCAGGGCAGCGCCGTCGTCGGGGTGATGAGCCGCCGATCGTCGACGGTGCCGACGATGGTCTCGGTCGCCGTGATGGGGGCCAGGTAGGCTGGGTCGAACAGGGTCTCCGGCTCGGACGCGGCCTCGATCGCGAGCGTGGCTTCCACCCTCGTGGGCTTGGCGGGGCGCAGGACAGGGTCGGAGGGCGCAGCGCCCGTTTCGAGCTCATGCTGGAGCTCGGCGGCGACCCCGCCGGCGCGCCGATACCCAGGTACGAACTCCAGGACTCCCTCCAAGGGAGCGACGTTGGTCTCCTCCCCCCGCTCCCCGGCAAACCCGACGTTGGTCTCGTCCCCGTGCTCCGGGGCAGACCCGACGCACGGCCCGGAAGCGACCGGCTTTCCACGTGCGCGCGATTCTGTCTCCTCCATGTCCGCCTCGTCCATGTCCGCCTCGTCCATGTCCGCCTCGTCCATGTCCGCCTCGTCCATATCCGCCTCGTCCATGTCCGCCTCGTCCATATCCGCCTCGTCCATATCCGCCTCGTCCATGTCCGCCGTTTCCGATCGCCTTGAGCCTCTCGGCGGGCTCGCGTCGTTGATGTGACCGCAGGACACGTCCACGGCCGGCTCGCCCTCGTCGAAGCGGATCGTCGTGAGCCCGTTCTTGTCGGTCCGCGCCCAGCGCAGGTCGCGCTTGGCGCGTGTCCTCTTCATGAGATCGATCGTCCTCGCGTTCGGGTGCCGGCTGCTCTTTTCGCCGGCGCATATGCCGAGCAATCGGGGATTCCCCATGAGCTCGAGGAGCTCTGCGCTGATTCCGTTGTCGCTCCCGTGATGCGACAGCTTCACGAAGTCGTAGGGAGCGTCCTTCCGGATGGCCCCGAGGATCTTCTTCATCCCAGCGAGCACCGTGGGGTCCGTGGTTTGCGGATCCGCGAGCTGCATATCCCCGGTGAACAGGAACTTCTTGCCTTGATATGCGAAGACCAGCACCGAGCTCTGGAGGTTCACGAACTTCGATACGCGGGGAATTCCCGCCTCCTCGACCCCCCCGGCCTCCTCGTCCTCGGAGGCGAAACGAGAGGCGAACCTGCGGTAAACCTCGAGCTCACGCGCCTCTTTGGCCTCGTCGGCCTCCTCGTCGGGGCTCCCGGTGCTCTCGGCCGCGAGCACTTTCTCGATTTCGACGCTCAAAGTCTCCAGTCCCCCGGAGATGCCCTCCGCGCAGGCGGCGACGTGTTTTCGGGTCGGGCCGAGGAGCTTCAGGGAAACCCTGCGGCGCGAGAGCGCTTCCACGAGCGGCCGGACCGCGGGGTCGTCGCTCCCCAAAAACGGAATGACCCGCGTTCCTTTGCGGGCCAGCGTATTCAGCATCTCGCGGTACTCCTCGTCCATGCGCTGCGCCGCTTCGAGGAACGCGCTCTCCTCGCCGGCGTCGTCGAACTCCTGCGGCTCCTCGCGCAGGGCCGCCGCGATCCGGAGCGCGGAGGGCGATACCTCCGGCGCCGCGCGTTCCCTGCCCGCTTTGCCCCAGCCGAGCTCCGGATGCGCCACGAGCGCCCATTCGGCGACGAGGTGCCCGTCGCGCACGAGCCGCGGCAGGCACCCGATGTGATCCTGATGCGCATGAGAGACGATGAGGAGGGTCACCACGGATGCGCGACCTCGCTGCGGCAGGAGCGGCTTGATTTGCTCCTGAATCGAGCGGTGTCCGTCTTTCCGCCGGTAATTAGCGGGGTGGGCCCCGTCGATCATGATAGAGATGTCGCCGAAGCGGCAGAGCACTGCATCGCCGTAGGGTTGTTCCCCTACGTCGAGCAACGTGAGCGTGAACGGCGCCTCGGCGGAAAGGGCGGGGCGCGCCTCGGTCCCGCCCGCGTCCTCGGGTGTTTTACGGGCCATGGTCATACCTCCACGTGATGCACATCGGGCGTTCGTGTCGCCGCCGCGAAATGCTCCTCGCTCATTTCGTTGTAGAGCCTGCCCGACGCCGCAAGGTCCTGCCGCGTGGCGATCGTGTTCGTGCACCGATCCGTTGCCACGTGAAACCCAGACACCATATTGACAGAGGATCCGAGGTCGAGGCGGACGTCGACCCGAGCGGGAACCGGTGGCGGGCTGTTCGACGCGCCGCCACCAGCTCACTCGTCCATTAGCACGGAGAAGGCGAAGGAGAGCTGCGATGCCAGCTAGGAAGCGAATGAAGGAGGACTCCGATGGCTAACCCGAACCCCTCCGCGATCACCAATCCAATGTGGAACTTCTGGCTTGCGTTCAAGGCCCTGGAGCCCTCCGTAAGGATGGGCGGGATCTACGCCAACAAGCCCGGGTACCACAACAAGCGCTCCAACCTCCCCAAAAGTGACTACTCCGTCCGGTTGGCTGCCGACAAGACCGGCCCGAACCATGCCGCTGCCATCGACCTCTCCCTTCCACCTGCGAAGATGAAGATCTACTCCAGCCGGCTGCTGAAGTCCGGCAAGGACATGAAAGACGAGCGAGGCAACTACCTCCGGGAGTTCTACGGCACCATCAACGGCCGAAGCGTCGTGGGCTGGGACTTCCAGTCCGTCACCGCGGCAACCTCTGATACCACTCGAACTCATCTCATAAAATAGGCGAGGAGCGCCCTGAGGTACAGGACGATGCATCCGAGGTGGACGAAGCCGAGGAAGTTCTCGGCGTAGCGCTCGTACCGTACCACCATGCGGCGGAAGCTTTGGAGCCAGGCGAAGAGGCGCTCTACCTTCCAGCGGCGCTTGTATCGGCGGAGGGGGCGGAGGTCTTGGGTAAGGCGCTTGCGATTCGAGCGATTGGGCGCGCGATCAGCTCGATCCCCCGCTCCTGCGCGAGCCGCGCGTCGAGCGCGTCGCTGTCGTAGGCCTTGTCGCCGATGAGGCGCTTGGGGAGCTGGGCGAGGAAGCAGTTATCGAGGGTTCGCTCAACGAGCGTGACTTCATGCGGCGAAGCACTTTCGATGCAGACGGCGAGAGGAAGACCAGAGCCGTCTGCAATGGCCATGATCTTGGTCCCCTTGCCACGCTTCGTTTTCCCGACGCAGCGCCCCCCTTTTTGGCGCTCACGAACGTGCCGTCGATGAACGCCTCGCTCAAGTCGATCTGCCCTCGGTCACGTAAGTCCCCGGCCAAGGCGTAGAGGATCCGTTCGAGCGTGCCGTCCTTCGACCACTGCTGGAACCCCCGATGACACGTCTGGTAGGGCGGATATCTCTCGGGCAAGTCGGCCCATCGGGCGCCGGTGCGCAAGATCC
Source organism: Polyangium jinanense (assembly GCF_028435365.1). Next base: position 7,062 of record NZ_JAGTJJ010000056.1, read on the forward strand.
ACAAAATGCCGTTGAGCACCTCGCGCGCATCCTTCCACGGCCTGCCACGGCGATCGGCGCGCACGCGCGGAGCTGGGATAAGCGGCTCGAGGAGCGCCCACTGAGGGTCTGTCAGGTCCATACCCGCATATGTCGCCAGCACCAAAAATGTACCGACCGCTGGAGCGAGGTTCGTTCGATTGATCCTACAAAGTAGGAGGTTGGCGCTGATAGACCTACTGGACGGTTTGTGAGATGAGTTCTAGTGATGCGTCGCGCCCGACGCGATGTACGACCGCTCGGTTCCGACGGCGCAGGTCGCGAACGCCTTGCAGTCGGCCGCCGCCTCGCAGGCGTCGCCCTGCTTGAGCAGCCGATCCAGCTGGTCGGCCGGCGTGCGGGTCGCCATCGCGTTGCACATCGCGTCGATCTTCGCGGGCTCCATGTCGCTCTCCCACTGGACGCGCGATTCCTTCAGGACCACGTCGCGCCCCTCGGTCTTGACGCGCTCGCCGATGCCCTTCGGCATGTCGAGCTCGATGCGGAGGTCGAGCACCGCGGACAGGTAGTCGTCGGTGCACGTGGCCTGTCGCGCGTAGTAGCGATGGCACATGGGCCCGAGATCAGCGATGGTACGCGTGTCGGACGTTGCAGGTGGCGGAGAGGAGGACCCGCCACACGCGGCGAGCAGGAGCACGAGGATGAAGCTGCGGCCATGCAACATGGCCGCGATGATACGTCACGGCGGCGCGCGGAGGATAGTGTTCGCCGTGTGGAACGCTACTTCTTCACGAGCGTCGAGCAGATGGCGAGCGCTTCCTTCGCTTTCTCGAGCGTCGGCGGCGCCTCCGGCAGACGCGACGAGCATAGCAGCCGCGTTTCGCCCTTCTGGTACACGCGCAGCACCGGGAACGTCTTGCTATCCTTCCCGTCGTCCTTGGAGATGAATCCGTCGGCCGTCTCGACGTGGAAGCCCTTCGACCCGAAATTTTCCTTCTCATCGGCCAGCGTGCCCTCGGTGGGGTGCACGTCGATGACGTAGCCGTCGAGCTTGATGCTGACCTTGCCGAATTTTTCCGGGGGGGCAGTCACGCCAGGAGGCAGGCCGATCGACAGCCCCTCGAAACCATCGCCCCCCTGCAGCTCGACGAGAGGCATCTCGTCTTTTTTCGAGCAACCGGAGACGGCAATCGCGGTGATGAAGAGCAATCCGAGGCCGAATGTTCGCTTCATGGGGGCGCGATTGTAGAGCCGAACCTCCGCCGTCGACGCGTCACCGTGTTCGCGTTTCCCCCTCCCGGTGAGGATGCCCGTTCGCTTCCCGATTTCCCCGGGGAAGATGCTCCGACGGCAGCGCTCGCGGGAGCTCGTCGCCGCGGTGCTCGAGGCCACCGTTCGCATCTCGAAGCGGGATCGATTCTGGCCGTGGGCGTTCCATCCGCTACAACTGGACGGATAAGGAGACTTCATGAAGCGCCCTCTCGCGAATCCCCCGTTCGACCCCCAGATCGCGCCGATCCTCCCGGCCCTGGAGGGATATGTGCCGGTCGGTATGACGCCCGACCGCCTGGCTCATTTCCGGGCATTGAAGATGCCGACCATCGAGGAGATCATCGGCGACCGGCCCGTCCAGTGCGTCGACCACACGATCGCCGGTTACGAAGGTGCCGAGATCGTCGTCTCGGTGATCTCCCGCAAGGACCACCAAAAGCCCGGCCCCGGGATCTACAACATCCACGGGGGCGGCATGGTCATGTGCAATCGGTTCGCGGCGGTCAACCCGCTCGTGGACTGGGCCATGAAGCACGACGCGGTGGGCGTCACGGTCGAATACCGACTGGCCCCCGAGCACCCGGCCCCGATCCCCGTCGAGGATTGTTACGCCGGCCTCGCATGGATGGCGAAACATGCCGAGGAGCTCGGGTTCGACCCCGAATGCCTGGTCATCTTCGGCGGCAGCGGCGGCGGCGGGCTCGCGGCGGGCACGACGCTCCTTTCGCGCGACCGGAAGGGACCGAAACTGGCCGGACAATTGCTCCAGTGTCCGATGATCGACGACCGCAACGAGACGGTCTCGTCCCACCAGTACCAGGGCACCGGCATCTGGGATCGCACGAGCAACCTGACGGCCTGGACGGCCGTGCTCGGCGACAGGCGGGGCACCGAAACCGTATCCCCCTACTCCGCACCGGCGCGCGCCATCGACTTGGGTGGCCTGCCGCCGACGTTCATCGACGTGGGCGCCGCCGAGGTGTTCCGTGACGAGGACGTGGCTTACGCCAGCGCCATCTGGGCCGCCGGCGGCGATTGCGAGCTGCACGTATGGGGCGGCGCCTTCCACGGGTTTTACGACATCGCACCCGAGTCGGAGATCGCCAAGGCCTGTCTCGCCGCGCGCGAGGCCTGGCTCGCCAGGCTGCTTTCCCGCTGGCGCGCGAAGCAAACGCCCGCCGGCGAAGACCGTCGCTGATGTCTCTTCTTGGGGCCGCCGTGCCGGGGCGCTGCCCCGGGCCCCGCGGGGGCTGTTCGCCCCTCGACCCGAACCAGGGCAAGCCCTGGACCTTTTGTGGAAGAACTGCGCGATGCGCAGTTCTTCCAACAGGCCGGTGGCAAGACCAGGAAGGGGCGTTGCCCGCTGGCGACGGGCAGGGGCGTCGTTGGTCTTGACCTGGCTGTTCGATGAACTGCGCGATGCGCAGTTCATCGACCCCGGGTCCAGCGCTTGCGCAGGCCCCGGGTCCAGGGGCGGATAGCCCCGGTGGGGCCTGGGGCAAAGCCCCAGCGCAGCGCCTCCCAGATGAGACCAATGCTCAGCCCCAGGCCGGCCCCAGTTGGGCGGACGATCGCTTTTTGATAGCTCCGCGATAAGAGCTTCAATCCCCCTGAATTACGAGCCAAGGAGGTCCCCTCCTAACGGTGCTCCGCGGACTCCTGTTCGTGTTCTGACATTCTCGGTTGACAGGCGCAGGGGCCCCTATCTACGTTCAATCCCCGACGGGAGGTCCAATGCGGGGTTCTCTTACACTTGGTGTGCTCCTTGTGCTTCTGGGTTGCAACAGCAGCGGCAACAACGGCGGTGAAGGAGGTGGGGCGGCCAGCACGTCCGTCGGTGGAGGGACGGCATCGAGCGGCAGCGGAGGGCAAGGCGGCACAGGGGGCATGGGAATGGGCGGAGCCGGCGCCGGGGGCAGCGGCGGCATGGCCGGCACCGGGGGCGACGCGACCGGCGGACAGGGCGGCGTCGGCGGACAGGGCGGAGGCGGCACCGGCGGCTCGGGTGGCGGCGCCGGCGGCGGCGGCACCGGCGGCTCGGGTGGCGGCGCCGGCGGAGGCGGCACCGGCGGCTCGGGTGGCGGCGCCGGCGGAGGCGGAGGCTCGGGCGGAGGCGGCACCGGAGGCTCGGGTGGCGCCGGCGGCGGCGGAGGCTCGGGTGGCGCCGGCGGCGGCGGAGGCTCAGGCGGCGCGGGCGGCGGCGGAGGCTCGGGCGGCGGGACGCTGACGACGACGCTCTACAGCGTGGATTACGACGATGCCCAGATGGAGGAGCGTTTCGGCTACGTGACGCCCTCCACGGGGAAACTTCATACGATGAGCATCCTCCCCGGTGTCATGTCTGTCGGCGACCCGATGGTGCTCAATTCCGTGAAGGGTCGATTCTACCTCCAGACGAACGTCGGCCAGCTCGCGATTGACGTGAAAACCGGCAACGTCGTGGATGTCTCCCCCGCGTGGGAGAGCTACACGGTGCGTGCCCACCCCATCACCGGGGTCCTCTATGCCGTGAGGTGGGACGCCGCGGCCTCCGAGGAGCACTTCGGCACCATCAATCCGGAGACCGGGGTCTTTTCCACCATCAGCACGCTCCCCGGCGTGCTGGGCCTATCGGACGCTCCCGGGATCGATCCGACCGGCAAGAGTTTCTACCTGAGGACGAACCTCGGTTGGCTGACGATCGATGTGAGCACAGGCCTCATCACCCACGTCGCGCCTGATGTGCAAGACGTGGCGGCCCACGAGCTCCATCCGATCACGGGCACGGTGTATGGCCTCCTCAAAGATCCCACCACGTGGGAATTCGCGTTCGGAACGCTGGATCTCCAGACGGGTGTATTTACCCCGATCAAGAGCCTCCCGACCATCACGGGGCACAACGCTCGCGGAGGCATCGACCCGGCGAAGAACGAATACTACGTTTTCGCCAACGTCGGTTATGTCACAATCGACATCACCACGGGAGACATCAAGAACGTCGCGCCGAACCCAGACGACTTCAGCAACGCCTTCGAGTATTACAGCCAGTAAACGCGTCGCCACCCTGGCACGACGCGATTCTCCCTCACCGCTGCGAGAGCCACGCCACGATCTCCGCCTTCGGCACCGCCCAGGCCTCGCCCCCGGCGGCATAGGCCGCCTGGGCCTCCTCCGCGAGCTTTTTCGCGCGGGCACGGTCGCTGCCCGCCGCAACGAGGGCGCGCGCCAGCAAGAATCGCGTCGACGCATCCTTGTACGGTCCCTCGGCCCCCGACGCCCGTAGCGAAAGCGCCCGTTCGAGCAGCGGGATCGCCTCCGCCGGCGCGCCGGTTTCCAGATGCAGCTCGCCCAGCTTTTCCAGCGGCTCGGCGAGATAGACGTGCGTGGGCCCAACGGCCTTCTCGTAGATGGCGACCACCCGCGTGAGGCGAGGACGGGCGTCGGCGAAGGCGCGCTCCTTCATCATCACCTCGGCCAGGTTGAGCAGCGTGGTGCCGAGCGCGGCGTGCTCGGGACCGAGCGCGCGCTCGCGAATGGATAAAGCCCGCTCGGCTGCAGCGCGCGCCGCCGGCAGATCGTTCAGCCGGACATGGACCTCCACGCTATTGTTCAGGACCGTCGCGCAGGCCGGGTGATCCGGGCCGAGCATCCCCTCGAACGTCGCGAGCGCGCCCTGGTAGTGGCCGCGCGCCTCGGCATAACGGCCGAGCGCCACCAGCGCGGCGCCCAGGTTGGTCTTCACCTTGGCGGTGTGGAGGTTCTCGTCGCCGTGCAGCCGCTGCTCGAGCGAAACGGCGCGCGAGGCGGCCTCGAGCGCCCGGTCGAGCTTGCCCTCCTCGAGATAGACGGTCGCCTCGTTGCCGGCCAGCGCCGCCTCGAACTCCGCGTCTCCGCCAAGCCGGGCGATCGCTCCCGCGGCAAGCTCCGCCCACCGGTGCGCGTCCGCGGGGCGGCCGAGCGGGTGGCCCGCCAAAAACACCAGCGAGGTCAGCCCATTCGCGGCTTGCCAATCGTGGCGGCCCGCCTGCGCCGCCCGGATCGAAGCGAGGAAGGTCGCCTCGGCCTCCGCGTGCGCGCCCTGGGACTGCTGCACCTTTCCCAGGAGGTCGAGCGCGTCGGCGAGCAGCGGCTGGTGGGCGATCGCCTTGGCCTCCGTGACCACCTGGTCGGCGAGCGCGCGCGTGGGCGGGAATTTCGCGGCGTCGTACAGCGCCTTGCCACGCGCGAGCTCTCCGCGCGCGGTGTCGATGCGCGCGCGTAGCGCGGGATCGTCCGGCGGCGGCAGCGGCCCGGAGAGCGCCGCCACGTCGGCGCAGGCGCGCACCGGGGTCATCGCGTTCACGGCCTGCACAGCGCGGCTCACCGTGGCGCCGTCCGCCTCGGAGAAGATGTCGACCAGCGCCTTGAGCTCCTTGGCCCGCAGATCGAGGCAGGCCATGCGCAGCGCCAGCACCGACTCCGCCTGCTCGCCGCGCACCCGCGTCGCCTCGCAGGCATCGACATGGCCGGCGACCCAGGCCGCCGCCTGGGCGTCGAGCGCGCGCTCCACCTGCGTGAGCGCCACCGAGGCGAACGGCTGCTTGGAGGCAGTGAACGCGTCGCGAACAGCAGCTCGCCGCCCCTCATCCCACACGCCCGTGAGCTTCGCCTCCGCCCCGCGGCAGAGGCGCTGCTGCTGCCGCGCCATCCAGGCAGGGACGAAGAGGCCGGCGGCGACGAGGACGCCCGCGAGGAGGCCGACGGCGGCGCGGCGGCGGGTCCGTGCGGGGTCGGCCTCGAGCTTCTGGAGCAGCGCTTCCATGGAGGGAAAGCGCTCTTCCTGCTGCGGGCGCAAGGCGCGCAGCAGGGCGCGCCGGACGCGCGCAGGCTCCTCCCCGCCGCTGGGCGGCTCGGCGGGTCCTCGGGCCTTGCTTGCCGAGAGCTCCTCGAGCGTCTTGCCCTCGAAGGCCGAGCGCCGGTACAGCGCCTCGTACAGCGCGACCGCGAAGCTGAACTGGTCCGCGTGCGGGCCCGCCCGCTCGCCGCGGTGCTGCTCCGGGGCCATGTAGATCGGCGTTCCGAGGAGCGCGCCCGTTCGCGTGAGCGCTGGGCCCGCCGCCCCCTCGGCCGTGGCCTTGCCCGAGGCCTCCTCGCTCGTCCAGCCGGCGAGGCCGAAATCGCTGACGCGCACGCGCCCGTCCTTGCCGATGAGCACGTTCGCGGGCTTGAAATCTCGGTGCACGAGGCCCGCGCCGTGGGCTGCCACGAGCCCCCGTCCTGCTTGCGTGAAGCGCTCCAGGATCTCGCGGGCGGGGTGAGGCCCCTCCTCCAGCCAGACGGAGAGCGGCTGCCCGTCGACGTACTCCATGGCGATGAAGATCTGGCCGCCGTGGCTGTCGACGTCGTAGATCGTCACCACGTTCGGGTGCGAAAGCCGCGCGGCGATGCGCGCCTCGCGGAGGAGCCGCGCCGACGCGATGTCGGCCCCGACGCGCGCGGTCACCTCGCCGCGCAGGACCTTGAGCGCCACCTTGCGATCGAGCGTGGGATCGTGCGCAGCGTACACGATCCCCATGCCGCCCCTGCCGAGCACGTCGGAGATGGTGTAGCGGCCGAGCCGTGCGCCGCGCGAAAGCGGGGCCGCGTCATCGAGGGCGGGCGGAGGGGAGGCGCGATCCGCATCGCTTGCCGTGCCGAGCGACGCCCGGGCCGCCGCGATCACCAGCAAGCGGCAGGACTCGCATGCGTCGATGTGGTCATCGAGCTTGCAAGCCTCGGCCGCGGCGAGTCGCCCCTCGACGAACGCGAGGATGGTGTTCTCGGAAGGGTGCTCCATCGTCGTTGCGGGGCTTGTGTATCATGGCCGCGTGCATCCGTATCCGCTGCCCCCCCTGTCCCGCGCCTTCTGCGGGCGCCTCGCGCCCTCGCTTACGGCAAGGCTCGGCGACGTCGACGCGCTGGAGCTCCGCTTGCAATCGCTGCTCGAGGAGGCGCGGCGCGCCTTTCCCGCCGTCACGGTGGACGAGGCGGCGTTCGTCGGCCATCTCGCGGAGCGCATCGCGGGCGAGGACGACCTCGAAGAGGCGCTCTCCAGCGTGCTCGCCGCCGATCTGCTGCTGGCCTTCGCGTGCCTTGCGGGCGACGCCACTGCGCTGCGGGAGCTCGGCCGGCGCATCGACGTCGAGGTCCATGCCGCGCTGCGGGGGATGGCAGCCGCATCCGAGCTCGTCGAGGAGGTGCGATCGGTGCTCGGCCAGAGGCTGCTCGTGGGCGACGGGGGGTCGCCGAAGCTCGCGACGTACGCCGGGCTCGGGCCGCTCCCGGCCTGGATCCGCGTGGCCGCCCTGCGGACGGGGATCAGCTTGCGCAGGCGCGGTCGGCGCGAGGTGCGCGCGGACGAGCGTGCGCTCCTCGCGGCCATGGATCCGAGGCTGGATCCCGAGTCGAGGCTCTCGCGCGAGCGCCACACGGAGGAGCTGCGCGAGGCCCTGCGCGAGGCCATGTCGGCGCTCTCGAGCCGCGACCGCAACCTCTTGCGCATGTACTACGCGGAGGGGATCAAGCTCGACAGGCTGGCGATCATGCACCGCGTGAACGCCTCGACGGTATCCCGCTGGATCGCGCGGGCGCGTGAGGAGGTGCTCGAGCGTACGCGCGGCGGGCTCAGCGCCCGCCTGAAGCTCTCCGCCTCGCAGGTCGAGAGCCTGCTTGGCCTGGCCCAGTCGCTGGACGTGAGCCTGGAGAGTTTGCTCGGGAGATCGGCCGGCTGAGGCCGGGCGAAATTTATTTTCGAGCTTCCGTGCAAGAACCGCGAGCAGCTGGCGTCAGGTAGCGCGAAAGGCGAGCGGGGACCGCGTGCGGGCCGTGGGCGAGGTATGCGCCCGCGCGGGCTCGTGGTCCATCCGCCGATTCCAGGTGAAACCCATGCGGTCGTTGATCGGTATTCTTGTGCCTTCGCTTCTCGTCGGGCTTCTCAGCGTCAGTGGTTGTTCCGGTGGCGGAGGCGGTGCGGACGGCGGAGGAGGCAATGCTGGCGAGGGAGGAGGCGGTGCGGGCGGGGCAGGAGGCGGGGGCCCGACCTGCAATTCGATGGAACAAGGCTTCGTTTCGTGCGGCCCCGAGGGGATTGCCGTCACGTGTCAGCCTGGGACCTACTGCTCGGATCCCACGACCTTGACGTGCTCGGAGGGTTGCGTATCGAACGCGAACTGCGGCTGCGGCGAGGTGTGCACGGATGGCTCCTGTGTCGCCGGGAGTGTATGCGGGGACGATACGTGCACCGGTGACGAGAACTCCTCCACCTGCCCGGCCGACTGCTCGTCGAACCCCTGCGGCAACGGGGTATGCGATGCTGGGGAATCGTTCGAGATTTGCCCCGAGGATTGCGCGCCGCCAAACCCCTGCGGCAACGGGGTGTGCGATGCCGGCGAGTCGTCGCAGACCTGCCCGAACGACTGCCCGCCGAACCCCTGCGGCAATGGGGTGTGCGACGCCGGCGAGTCATCGCAGACCTGCCCTCAGGATTGCCCGGACCCGAAGCTCGAATGCCTCGACCATTGCGACGTGTACAACTTCTTCATGTGCTTCAACCCGGGAGGGCTCCAGATCTGCTACGACGCGTGCGAGGCTGCCACCGACGCGAATCTGAAGCAATTCAACGTCTGCGCCGCGACCGGCTCGACGTCCTGCGACCTCGGCTGCTTCGACTATCTGTGATTGCGCCCGCCGACGGGTGCCGGCTCCCCCCTTTCTCCGCTGGCTCCCAGACGTGAGGCGCCCCCAACGCCCGCTCGCCATTCGTGCACGACTGTGCCACGGTGTGCCGTGCGAGGCGGACATCGGTCGCGAATGATTCGCGGATTTCAGCCCCATCGACGCTTGGCACGAAACGCGCTAAGGCGGCCCCCCCGCGCGCAGTCTCCTGGATAAGAGGCGCGCAACGCGAGGGAAGAGCAATCATGAAACGGCTTCTCATCATGGCGGCGCTGTGCGCCTTGGGGCAACTCGGCTGCAGCAGCGAGGCTGGCGATAACTCCAGCAGCAATGACGATGGCTCTAGCAGCAATGATGATAGCTGTAGCGCCTCGGACCCTTGCACGAGCGGGACGTGCGTCTATCCCCCGGGCGATTGCTCGTCGAACGCGAAAGGATCGTGCGTCGAGATCCTCCAGTGCGACGGCCCTCCCCCAGGCCCCGCATGCCAATGCGATGGCACGGTGCTCGAGAATCCCGACGCGATGTGCTCGCCCTCTGGCCCGCGCCCGACGGCCGCTCTCTGCCAAACAGGCACCTTCGCCTGCGGCGATATCACGTGCAAGCGAAACCTCGAGGTCTGCGTGGCGACGAGCGGAGGCGCCATGCCCACCACGACCCATGCCTGCGTGGCCCTCGACGAGATCAACAACACATGCGTCAATGGTATCCCCGATTGCGCGTGTCTACAGCCCGCTGAATGCGGCGGGGCGCCGTGCTGCTCGGCCGACGCGGACCACCAAGAGACAATCACCCTCAACGCGCCCTGACCTGATCGCGCGAACCATGCAATCGTTGGCAAGAGAGTCTGGGTGCCAACGAGCGATGGTCCACGTGGTTTTCCGCTTGCGCTGCACCAGGCGAGGCACATAAAACTCGCCGGCGCTTGCATCGTCACCTACTTCCTCGTGATGCTGGCACGGCCCCGTCCGTCGTGAATGCCCCAAGCATGAACCACCGACAACCATTTGACGCCGAGAAGGTGAGCGAAGACCTCGCGCACGAGAACGCATCGCTGCGGCAGCGCGTTGCCGAGCTGGAAATCGCTGCACGGCGCTATCAGGCCCTGTTCGACGGGGGCGTCCTCAGCGTTCAGGTCTACGATCCCGAGAGCCGCACCAAGGAGGCGAACACTGGCTGGGAGCAACTCTGGCAGATACCTTTCGATCGGCTTGCCGATTACAGGCTGCTGAAAGACTCCCAGGTCGTCGCCCAGGGGTTCATGCACCTCATCGAGCAGACGTTTCTGGAGGGTAAGACCGCACGGTTGCCCACCATCCGGTACGATCCGCTCCAGAACGAAGCGGTTTGTCACGGGCGTGTCCGCTGGGTCGCCTCGGCGCTCCACCCGGTCAAGGATGCAAACGGTGAGGTGTGCGAGGTGGTGCAGGTCCATTTCGACGTCGGCGAGCTCAAGGACTCGGAGGAGGAGCTGCGGCAGAAGAAGGAGCAGCTCGAGGCCGCCGTTGCAATGCGAACCGCGGAGCTTTCGGAGCAGCTTCGCTTCAGCGAGGAGCAGCAGCACGCGATCGCCGCGCTGTCCACGCCCGTGCTGCGGATCTGGAAGGGCATCCTCGCGCTGCCACTGATCGGACGCATCGATGCGGCAAGAGGCGCGCGCATCCTCGAAGTCCTGCTCCGGTCGATCGTGGAGACGAGCGCGGAGACGGTCATCCTCGACGTCACAGGCGTGCCCGTTCTCGATGCGGACGCGGCACGATATCTGCGCGACGCGGTGCGCGCCGCCGAATTGCTGGGCGCGCAGTGCATGATCGTAGGCATCTCCACGGAAACGGCGCGCACGCTGGTGGACAATGACCTCGGGTTCGAGAATGTACGCACATTTGCGAGCCTGCAGGAAGGTTTGCGTCGCTCGCTGATACGCCGCGACGTGAGGAGATGACGTCCACGGGAGCGGCCAATCCGTCGTGAGCCGCATGCTCGTCAGCCAAGTTGAGCGCGCAGGGCCACTTCGGTTAGCGTGCCGCCATGCGTGACCGCTTCGGCAAGATCGTCTCGTTTGTCGGGGGGGCGGCGCTCGTCGCCGTCTTCGGCACGCTCGGTGCGGGCGCCTGGCGCGACTACCGCATGGCCGGCGCTGGGTGTCGGTCGAGGGCGCCGCGTGGCGTTGCGCGGATCTCCTGGGCCACGTGAGCGACGGCGCGGCATTTTTGCCCGCGCGCGCGGAGGACGGCTCGACGGTGGTCGCGCGCTTCGATCGCCCCATCCAATGCGACGCCGTCGCCGCGCATCCGCTGACCGGCATCATCGAGCCCATGACGCCCGAGCGCGCGGCCGATCTGCGCGCGGCTGGTCTCGCGCTCGCGGACGGCGCGCAGCTGCGGACGCTGGACGTCTGCACGTCCTGCGGCAAGGACAACGCGCGGCTCGGCGTCCTCGTGTGCACCTGCTTCGTGCTCCTGGGCCTCTTCCTCTACCCGCTGCGCCGCGCCTACCAATCGCTGCGGGGCCGAGCCGACGCGTCGCTGCAGGCGGCGATCCAGGCAGCGCCGCAGGCGGCCCAGGCCGACCGGACGGTGCGGGCGTGGGGAGGCGCGGCGCTGGCGGTGGGAGCGCTGGCGTTCGCGCTGGGGGATGGATGGATGGCGTACGGGATCGTGCCGATGCGGTGGATCGGCGTGGTGGCGCTGCTGCTGGGCGGATGGATGATGGCGTTTCCGGCGCGGTACCGGGCGCTGGCCGCGCGGGCGAAGGGACGGGTCTGACGCCGCTCAGCGCCCGCAGGCCAGCATCGGGAGGATGGCGTCCTCGATCAGGTGCGTCGTCTGCTGGTGCATGCCGCGCATGTTGTAGTTCGTGCGGGTCACGACCACCGCCGCGTCGAGCGCCGGGAACATCACCACCGCATTGCCGCCGTTGCCGCCCATGAACCAGCCCGTCTGCGCGCCGCACGGCGTCTGGTACACGCGCGTCCAGAACAGGTAGCCATAGTGCTGTTCGGGCATCGCCTCGCGGTGCACCGAAAGCGCCGCGTCGACGAAGGCCGCCGGCACGACCTGCGCCCCGCCCGCCCGGCCGTGCGCGAGCACGAGCCGCGCGAGCGCCGCGAGGTCACGCGTGCGCAGCCGCAGCCCCCCGCCCGTCATGATCTCGCCGGTCGGCGATTTCGAGAATTCCCAGCGCGTGATCCCGAGCGGCGCGAACAGGTGCTCCGCCATGAAACGGTCGATCGGCTGGTGCGCTGCGCGCTGGACGATCTGGCCGAGCAGGAACACCCCCGCGGTGCAGTAGTGCCACGGCCCGCGCCCGCTTGCGTCACGCTGGTAGTCCGCGCGCACCGGCACGTCGACCGCCCAGCGCGCCCATTCCTGCTTCGGGTACATCTTCTCTTCGTTGCCGGGCGATGCTTCGTCGTCGTCGTTGCAGTCGAGCGCCGACGACATCGTCAACAAGTCCTCGATCGTAATCGCCGCCTTGCCCGGCTCGTCGTGCGCGAACGGCCCGAGGTCCGAAAGGTACGCGAACGCCGGCGCGTCGAGCCCCGGCAGCGCGTGGCGTTCGATTGCGATCCCGACCGCGAGCGCGGTCAACGATTTCGTCGCCGAGCGCGTGTCGTGCAGCGTCTCCGGCGTCGCGCCGGCGAAGTATTGCTCGTATTCGACCTGACCGCCGCGCGTGACGAGCACGCTTGTCGTCTTCGGCGCGTCGCCGCGCGCGAGCGCCCCGGCGATGCCGTCGTAGCGCGCCGGGCTGGCGCCACATCCCCACAGAAACAAGGCAATGAGCACGATCCACATGCCCCTGGCCATGTCATGTTGCGCCGTCCACGTCTTGTACGCGCGCAACCTCGTGGCCCGCCCTAGCCACGGTACTGCCGGCGGTACGCGCCCGGGCTCGTCGCGAACGTCCGCGCGAACGTGCGCGTCAGGTGGCTCTGGTCGACGAAGCCGCACGCCGTCGCGATCTCCGCGAGCGGCCGCCCGGTCGTACGCACCAGAAGCGCCGCACGTTCGATCCGGCAGCGCCGCACGTACTCGCCCGGCGTGCAGCCAAAAAACCGCCGAAACATGCGCGCGAGGTAGACCGGGTGCACCCCCGCCGCCGCCGCGACCTCCGCCATCGTCAGCTCGTCGCGCGACCGATCGTGCAGCACCTCGCGCGCTCGGGCGAGCCAGCGCGGCGGCCGCCGTTCCACCGCGTGCGCGCGGCTGAACGTGCCAAAAAGCTCCAGGCAAAGCGCCTCGAGCGCCAGCGCGTCGCCCCCTTGCGCTGCGAACGCCGCGATCCGGTGCGCGATCGCGAGGGCGGCCGGCTCCCACATGCGGATCGCCGCCTCGCTCGGCGCCGCCACCTCCGCCGCCTCCGCGAACCGCGCCGCCGACACCGACACGCCCGCAAATCGGCCGCAGTGCTCCGGGAACGTGTCCTCGTGCGTCGTCCCCGGCGGGTTGTAGATCAGCGCGGGCTCCGCGTGCAGGTGCCCCGCACCACGCGCCGACGACAGATAATGACCGTCGAGGAGCAAGATGAAGTGCGCGTCCTCGTGCGTGTGGCGCGCGACCGGCCGCGCTGGATCCGCCGCCGCGATCGAGAGCGAGAAGCCCGCGACGTCGCGACGCACCTCGCGCGTGCCGAAGAACTCTCCGTGCTGCAGCATCGGCTGGGCCACCGATCGAGGATGCGACACCGAGCGTGCAGCGAATCCAAATGGGTCTGGAAAGTCAAGCCCCATGACGCGGGCCCTCGCACGCCGGCTCTGACGGCTCGTCTCTCGGCGCGGCTTCGAGGCCCGCGACAATGAGCTGGATCCCGTAGCGGAACCGCGCATCGAGGTCGGCGTCGAGCAAGTCTGTGGAAGCCTCTCCGAGGTGCGGGTACGCGCCGCGGGCGAGCGCCGCCCGGAGGTGTTCCGGATCGACCTTGCCGCCCTCCGTACCGGGAGGCGGCGCCAGGGCTTGCTCCTCGAGGGTGAAGCCGATCGTGTAGTAGACCATCGTCCAGGTCCCCCACGCGGCGGCGCGCGGCGAAAGCCCTGCCTCGCGCAGCGCGCCGACCCACGTGTCCGCGAAGCGGAGCGTGTTCTCCTGCGTCACGTAGGTTCCCGCGAAGACCCGCGCTCCGTCGCGGTGCGCGAGCAGCGCCCGGCGGAGCCGCTCGGCCATGTGGGCCGCCCGGTCCATCCACGTGAGCCCCTCCGGGGCGCGGGCCACGCAGTCCGCCAGCATGGCTTCCGCCATGGCGTCGAGCAGCTCCTGCTTGTTCTTCACATGCCAGTAGAGCGTGGCCGCCTGCACGTTCAGCTCCTGCCCGAGCCGGCGCATCGTCAGCGCGTCGAGACCGACCTCGTCCAGGAGGTGCAGCGCCGTCGAAACCACCTGCTCGCGTCGTAGTCGCATCGCAGCTCCTCGTTCTTTCCTTCCTTCGTGCCGTTCTGCCCCGCCCGAGCCGGGAAGGCGAGCCCGCGCCGCCTCCTTGACTCTAACACTGTTCGAGTTACTCTAACGTTGTTAGAGTTAGAGACCTGGAGGGTTCCATGGTGACGGACACGGACGTGGTGATCGTGGGGGCAGGCCCGGTCGGGCTGATGCTGGCGTGCGAGCTCGCGCTCGCGAGGGTCCGGGTACGCGTGCTGGAGCAGCGGACGGCGCGGATGGAGCAGTCGCGCGCGCTCACGCTGCACCCGCGCAGCCTCGAGATTCTCGACCAGCGCGGGATCGTGGGCCGCTTCCTGGAACGCGGAATCCCGATCCCCACGGGGCATTTCGCGATGCTCGACACCCGGCTCGACTTCTCGCGCCTCGACACGGGGCACCCCTACACGCTGTTTTTGCCCCAGGCCCGCAGCGAGGAGCTCCTGGAGGCGCGGGCGCGGGAGCTGGGCGCCGAGATCCTGCGCGGCCACGCGGTCGTCGAGGTCACGGAGCGGGAAGGAAGCGTCGCGCTGCGGGTCGAGGGCCCCGAGGGCCTGCGCGACGAACGCGCGAGTTACGCCGTGGGCTGCGACGGGGCGGCGAGCGTGGTGCGCCGCTCGGTCGGCATCGCCTTTCCGGGGAGCGAGACGACGCTGACGGCTTTCCTTGGCGACGTCGAGGTGGCGGAACACCCTGCCAGGCCGGGCTCCCGCGTGGGCCCGCATGGCGGCGTGATGGTGGTCCCTCTCGGCGACGGAGGTTACCGCTTCGTCGTATTCGATCCGCAGAGGATGCACGCGGACAGGTCCGAGCCGGTCACGCTGGACGAGCTGCGGAGCTCCGTGCAGCGGATCCTCGGCACGGACTTCGGAATGCGCGACCCTCGCTGGCTGTCGCGGTTCGGCAACGCGACGCGGCTTTCGGAGCGATATCGCAGAGGGCGCGTCTTTCTCGCGGGCGACGCCGCGCACATCCATTTCCCCGCCGGCGGCCAGGGGCTCAACGTCGGTCTGCAGGACGCGATGAACCTCGGCTGGAAGCTCGCAGCCGCCGTGAAAGGCTGGGCGCCGCCCCACCTGCTCGACAGCTACCACGAAGAGCGACACCCCGTCGGCCGCGCGCTTTCGCGCAACACGGAGGCCCAGACCAGGCTCATGGACGTCTCGGATCCCGGCCTGGCCCTCCGCGAGATCATGAACGACCTGCTCGGCATCGAAGCCGTGAACCGGCGCCTCGCCGGGCAGATCAGCGCGCTCGACATCGCTTATCCTCCTGCCGCGGGCGCCGCGGCGCACGCATGGGTCGGCAAGAGGGCACCCGACCGCGCGCTCGAGTCGGGGCGCGGCGCGACGCGCCTCTACGAGCTCTTGCACGCGGGTCGGTACGTGCTGCTCGATTTCGCCGACGACGCAGAGCTCCAGACCACGAGCGAGGCGTGGAGGGATCGCGTCGACGTCATCCAGGCGAAGGTCGCGGCCCCGCAGACCGATCTATCTGCTATCGATGCGCTCCTGGTGAGGCCGGACGGGCACGTCGCCTGGGCGAGCGACGGCGAAAGGCGCGCGACACGCCTCGACGATCTCCGGGCTGCGCTCATGCACTGGTGCGGGCCCGCGTGAGATTGGCCGGTCGACGGGAATGATGCTGGGATGGACGCCTAGCCATCCGCGCGCAGCGGCCGTACCTCCGCGCCCTTGATCTCCAGCACTTCGGGTTTGCCGCCGTAAAACTTCGACATCCCTACGTCGATACGAAAGACTTGCTCGTCGCACGCGGAGGTGATGCCGCCGCGCTGCACCGTGTGTCCGACGACCATACGCTTGGCTGGGATCATCGCCAGGGTCTCCTTCAGCACGCGACAGTCGTCCGGACCGGTCGTAGCCGAGTATCGCCGCAGCCAAACAGGGCCATCCTCCGCGGTGATGATCGCGGGCAAATCCTTCGCGGAGCCGTCCATCCACGCGCTCGCCTCGCGGTTCATGCGATCGATGCCGTAACGAACGTGCTTGGGTGAGATGCCCCCATGAACGAAGACCGTGTCGCCGACGACGGCGACGAGGTTGCGCTTCGCGAGCTTCTTCGCATACGGGCCTCCTGGAAGGAACGCGGCGGCGCGCGCCTTGCCCGGCGCAGGCACCCGCTCGAGGCGCGGATCCGTGGTCGTGACGCCCGAGATCCCCACGAAATCCTTGAATGCGTCGTCGGTCACGTAGCGGAGGTCGACCTGCACGTTCATCACCTCGTGATTGCCGTTGAGCGCGATCACGGCGCCGCCCGTGAGTTTGGCCTCGTCGGCGAGGCGCTCGAAGAGATCGACGATGTCCCGATCCTCGTCGCCACGATCGATCTCGTCCCCGGTCTGCACGACCATGAGATCCTTGCCAATCCAGCGATCCTTCTCATCGATCGCCCCAGCCATCCGGAGCGCCACGCGTGTCGCCGCGAGGTCGCCGTGGAGGTCACCAATGGCGACGATCCTTGCCGGTGCGGGAATGCGCTGGACCGGCTCGGGTTGCGGCGTTGTGGCGGTCGCCGTGGGGGCGCTCGCGCCGGGGCCAGCCTTCGGTCCCATGGTGCTCGGGGGGACCGCGGGATTCGGCTCCGGGATGCTTTTGTCGCAGCCGATGAGGGCGGAGGCGAGGATAACCAGGGAAAGGGAGCGGATCTGCGCGTGCATCGTCCTCGGGTCTACCACACGGCCCGCAGCTTGAAGAGCGCCATCGTCATCTCGCCCAAACGGGCTGACAAGCCGAGCGGTCCTTCCCTCGACAAACTCCTCCTTCCCTCCCCGGACAAACGTGGTCTACTTTGCGGCGCATGTCCCGTAAAGCTGTTCTTCTCGACCGGGTGGATGCGCAGCTCGTCGACGACGTCGAGCGCGCGGTACGCGCTGCAAAGGCGCTGCCTTCCACACGCCTTTCGCAGACCAAGCTCACTCCGCACGCCAGCGCGGAGCTCGTGCGACAGCTCGTCGCCCGCGGTCTCGAGCGCAGTCCGAAGACGATACGCGTTCCCCTCGCGGCGCAGATCGAGAGCCTCCTCCAGGGTGGCGCGCGCGTTCCGCTCAAGGACGTCGGAAAACGCGTCAAGGGAGGCACGAAGGCCGAGCTCGACGCCGCCCTCGCCAAGTTCATCCGCGAAGGACACGCGCGCGTCGTCGTACGAACCCAGGTGGAGGTGCTGGTCGGGCCCGCCGAGCGTGCGCTCGATCCAACCGAGATCGCACACCTCTCGAAGACGGCCGCGCAGGTCAGCAAGACGCTCAAGAAGGTCCAGGCCAAGGGCCTACCACGCTCGATCTTGCAGGAAGATCTCGCGGCTCTCTTCGCGCCTCTCCAGCCCTCGCTTCGTCTCGCCGCGACGACGCCCGACCAAGCACCATCCACGCTCGTCGACGAGGCCCTGCGCCGCCTCGAGGATCCGGCGCTCAAGCTCGTGCGCATCCCGGATCTCGTGCGCGCCTTGTCCAGCCGTCTCTCGCTGGACGCCATCCACCGCGCGCTCGCCGAGGGCGCGAAGGACGGGACGCTGGAGCTGCGGCCGGAGGCTGGTGCCGAGTTCCTGAAGCCCGAGGACGTCCCACTCTGCCCGCCTGGTCCCCGTGGCACCGTCCTCTCCTACGCGAGGCGTGTTTCACCGTGATGGAGAACCCGTTCCAGGCCATCCACGCGGATGCATGGGATCCCGCTCCCATCGACGTCTCCTCGATCAACGAGCGCGCGAGCTCCCTCGTTCGCGCGCACATCGAACAGCTCCGAGACGCCGGGGCTCGCGAGGGAACGGCCGCCCGCTCGACGTCGATCCTGCTGCTCGGCCCTGCCGGCATCGGCAAGACGCACCTGTTCACGCGGCTGCGAAAGCAGGTGGGTCCACGCGCCGTCTTCGTGCACACGCGGCCCGAGGTCGGCGTCGATCCGTCGCCCCGCCACGTGCTCTCTGCGACGCTGCGCTCGCTCAGGCAGCCGGTGATCCAGCAGCAACACCGGCAGATCGACGTGATCGTGGGGGCCATGCTGGCGACGCTCCAAGGGGGTCGTCCACGCTTCCCCTTGTCCTTCATCGACGACTGCTCGAGGCAGCCGCCCGACACGCAGCGCGAGATCCTCTCGCATGCCGTCGCGCAAACAGAGGATCGTTTCCCTGACACGTCGGCGCGGTATCTCGAACACCTCCTCGCCCTGCCCTTCGCGGACCGCATGCGCCAGCGGGCTCTCTTTGCGTGGCTCTCGGGTGACGAACCGAGCCAGTCGCAGCTCGACATGATCGGCGAGCGCGCTGCCCTGCGCGAGGACGACCTCATCCTCGCGCTGCGCACGCTCGGCGTGGTGGCGGCGTTCGGCGCGCCCATCGTGCTCGTGTTCGATCAGCTCGAGAACCTCGCGGAAGAGGAGGGCAAGACAGGCCGGATCATCCGGCACGCCCGCCTCGTGAGCGAGCTGCGCGACACGGTGCGCGGGCTCGTGATCGTGCAGATGGCGCTCGACGCGGTCTGGATGCAGCGCATCCATCCGGTGCTCCACGCCAGCATGCGGGATCGGCTCGAGGAGAAGATCGAGCACCTCGCGCTCCCGACCCCCGAGCAGCGGCGAGAGCTCATCGAACGCTGGAGGAGCGCGCTGCCCGAGGAGGAGAAAAGCAAGCCGTTTCCGTATCCATTCTCGACGAGACAAGTCGATGCATGGCTCGCCGCGCCGGGAATGACGCCGCGCATGCTGATGCAAAGCTGCGGTGAGGCGTATCTGCGTCGAACCCTGCCCGAAGCAGAGGAGGCAGAGCCCGTCGACACCTCGCCGGACGAACGCCTCGCCGTGGCCTGGCAGGAGCACCTCGGGCGAGCGCGCAAGCGCATCGACGAGGCCGCGGCGCAGGCCCAAGGCGTGGCAGCCGAGAGCATCCGCGCGGGGCTTCTCGCGGCGCTCACGGTCGCGCAGGTGAAGGCCGAGACGGGGGAGACGGAGGGGGCTCCTGCGCTGCGCATTCGCATGGCCGACGGTGGCTGCGAAATGCTTTTCGTGCAGCAAGCACACCATACCTCCCTCGCCCGGGTCCTGCGCGCAGCGATCGCGCTCGCGGACGAGCGCAAGGTTTTGCTGTTGCGCGAGCAAGCGTTCGCGATCCCGCCGACCTGGAAAGAGGTTCACAAGCTTCTCGCCGCGTTCACGGGGAAGGCTTATGCTTCGTTCTTGCCCATCGAACGCGAGGCCCTGGCACGGCTCCTCGCAGTCGAGCGCCTGCTCGGCGCGGCCCGTTCGCAGGATCTGAGCGACGACGCCGGCAAGATCATTCCGTACGACACGGTCATGGATTGGGCCCGGCGCACGCTCGGCTGCAATGCATGGGGGCCGGTGGAAGCCCTGTTTGGAACAACAACAGCCCCCGTCTCCGTGCCTTCCGCGCCTCGGCCGCCCGAGCCACCGCCGACTCCTGCCGACCCGAATGCCGCCCCTCCCCGCCCGCGCGAAGAAGAAGCATCCCCTCGCGCGACAACAAAAACCCCTGCGGACGGTCCGGTGCTTCGAGAGCTGCGCAAACTCCGGGTTGCCTCGATTGATCGCCTCGTGCGAGAGGTGCGCGCGTGTGATCCCATGGCCACGCGGGCAAGCATCATGGAGGAGCTCGCCAAGCTGCCGATCAAGCGCTTCGGCGGCGCGATCATCGCGCTGGAGGAGCCATGGCGCTGAGCCCCCAGCCGCTCCCTCTGTTGACGCTTGGGGACGACGCCCGGACGAGCCGGGCTCTGCCGCCAAACCCCCGCCGCGGCGCCCGCGAGCTCTCCGTCACCGAGATCCGCAACGCCCTTCGTTGCCCGCGCGTCTTCGCGCTCGGGCGCGCGCGCGGTCAGGCCGTCGCTTTCCCGATCGGTGCATCGTCCCTCGGCGCGCTCTTCCACCGCATCGCCGAGCGTTTCGCGCGTGAGCTCGAGGCGCCTCCCGAACCCGTGCGCGCGCTCCTTCCGCATGCGCCGCGCGAGCGCGTGGCAGATGGCCTCTCGGCCTGGCTCCTCAGTCACCTCGTGGACGAGCTCGAAGCGAACCCCAGCGCAGCGAGCATGCCCGGCGAGATCGACGATCTGGCCGAGGCGCTGCGGGAGTTCGCGCGCTACCTGGCGAAACAAATCGAAGGGACGGGGCACCGGCCGGCAGAGGCATTGCGCTCGTTCCTTCAGCACGCCGAGCTCGCGGTCGACGCCGTGCTCGATGCGTCCGGCGGGGTGCCGGTGCGTGTCTCGGGCCGGATCGATGCTCTGTATTGCAGGGCGAAAGGCGCAGTCGATATCGTCGAATACAAGCTCACGGACGAGGCCAACCAGGAGCTCGACCAGGCACAGGTGGCGCTCTATCGTTACCTCTTGCGCTCCGCGCTCGATCTCGACGCGGAGCCGCTCATCCTGCGCTTCAAACCGGGGCTCATCGAGACGAAGCTCTCGGCGGTGGCTGCCGATGGCATCGTGGAGCGGACCCTCTTGCCCCTGCTCGGCAGGATGGTGAGCTGGTCGGAGCGCCCCGAAACGGCGCCGGCGACCTCGCGCCGGGATCTCTGCCCAACGTGCCCCGTACGACCGGCGTGTGTCGAGACATACATAGATGCGCTCGAACCTCGTGATCAACCGCCTGCGGGCGCAGCTCGCCCCATGCCTGATCCGGCTGGACGGCTCACCTTGTCCCCTCCGCGCGAGCCCATAGGTGCTCTGCCGGACGACACCGAGGGCATGGCGGAGGCCGAGTCCCTCGCCGCGCAGATCGTGGCGCAGCTGAAACGACAAGGGGTCATTGCGAGCCTTGGCCGCAAGACAGTTGGACCGCGGCTCCTGCGTATCGAGGTCACGAGCCCGCGACAGCGTGTGGCGCAGCTCGATCGCGCAGCGCAGGACGTGGAGCATCACCTCGCCGGGTACAACGTGCGGTTCGAGCGGGAGGAGGCGCGGCGATATTTCACGGCGCCGCGGAGGGTGCCGCGCAAGGTCGACCTCGAAACATTGCTCGCGCGCAAAGCCGCATTCTTGCGGGAGCGGCCGGGGCGTTTCGTGCTCGGGGAGGGGCTCGATGGCGAGGTAATCGCCGGGGACCTCGCCGACGGAAGCTCGTGCCACCTGCTCGTGGCCGGCCAGACGGGGAGCGGCAAATCGGTTTTCTTGCGTGCCCTCGTCGTCGGGCTTTGTCACTTTCATCCGCCGGCGGCCATACGGTTCACGCTGGTGGATCCCAAGCGCGTGACGTTCGGCGGGCTCACCGCGGGGATCGGCGCCCACCTGGCAGGGCCGATCGTGCACGACGTGGAGGCGCTTCTCGCGGAGCTCGACGCGCTCGTGGCCGAAATGGAGGAGCGATACACGCTCTTCGAGCACCGGAAGGTGCAGAGCATCGACGACTACAATGATACCGCGCCTGCACCGCTGCCGCGGCGGGTGGTCGTGGTGGACGAATTTCAGGACTTGATTGCGTCGAGGGCAACGCGGCAGCCATTCCTGGATGCGGTGAAGCGGCTCGGGTCGATGGCTCGCGCAGCCGGGATTCACCTCGTACTGGCGACGCAGCGGCCCGACCGCACGACGGTGCCTGGAGAGATCAAGGCGAACCTGGGCGGGAGAATCGCGCTGCGGGTGCAGGAGCTCGTCAATTCGAGGATCATTCTGGACCAGGGAGGGGCCGAGGAGCTTCTGGGGAAGGGCGACTTCTACGCCGATCTCGGGCATGGGCTCGTGCGGGGACAAGCGCCAATGGCGTGAGGGCGTTTTCGGAACATGCGCTGCACACGGGGCAACTCCGCTATGCCCCGTGTGTAGAGCTACGTCCGCGGAGGCGGCTTGGGCAGGCAGCCAGGCCACACCTCGAGGAAGTCGCGCAGCGCCGCGACGAACGTGCTCAGGCGCGTGGGCACGTGCTGGCTGCGGGGATACACCGCGTACATCTGCTCCGCGGGCATCACGTACGCGGCGAGCACCTCCTCGACCTTGCCCTCGGAGATCGCGGGCGCGGCGAGGTAGTCCGGCAAGCAGCAGATCCCGCAGCCAGCGACGGTGAGGTCACGCAGCAGCGCCCAGCTGTTCGCGGTCGCGTGGCGGTGCACGATCGACAGCTTCGTGCCGCCGCGGGTGAAGCGCCACGTTGCCGCCTCGCGCCGGGTGCCCATCACCAGGCACGTGTGCCGCGAAAGCTCGCGCGGGTGCGCTGGGACGCCGTGACGCGCGAGGTAATCCGCGCTGGCAACGAGGCGACGCCGCGAGGGCGCGCCGAGCTTGCGCGCCACGAGCGACGCGCTGTCGCACGGCTCGACCTCGATCACGACATCGAAGCCGTCGCGCACCGGATCGACACGCTCGGAGACGAGCTCGACCTCGACAGCGACGCCCGGGCACTCCTTCGCGTAGCGCCCGAGTACGCGCCCGAACACCGCCTGCCCGAACTCGACCGGCGCGGCGACCCGCAGGCGCCCGCGGGCCTCGCTGCCGCGTGACGACACCACGCGCTCCGCCTCGGTGAGCGCGTCGAGCCCGGCGCGCACCTTCTCGAGGTACTCACGCCCCTCCTCGGTCAGGCGAACCCGCCGTGTCGTGCGTTCGAGCAGCCGGGCGCCGAGGCGCCGCTCGAGACGACTGACCTGCACGCTGACGGTCGACACCGGCGCGGACAGAGCGAGGGCGGCGGCGCGGAAGCTGCCCGTCTCGGCGACGCGAGCGAAGGCTTCGATGGCGGCGAAGTCGGGACGGCTGTTCATGGCGCTGGACAGAGTGATCAATCTGCCCTCATTGTTCAAGCTGCCGCGGCTGCCTAGACTGCGGGCATGACCGAGACGATGAAGCTTTTCTACACGCCAGGGGTCTGCTCGCTCGCGCCGCACATCGCGCTTCGCGAGGCCGGCGCCACGTTCGAGCTCGCCCGCGTCGACTTGAGGAGCAAGAAGACCGCGGACGGCGACGACTTCGCGCGCTTGAACCCCAAGGGTTACGTGCCCGCGCTGCTGCTTCCGGACGGCACCTTGCTGACCGAGACAGCGGTCTTGCTGAACTACATCGCCGACACCTGGCCGGAGGCCAATCTTGCCCCACCGCGCGGCAATCTCGTGCGCGTTCGCTTCGACGAATGGCTGCAGTTCATCGCCACCGAGCTGCACAAGGGCTTCGCACCGTTCACCCTGATGCCGAATGTGAGCGAGGAGTCGAAGCACTGGGCCGCGCAGCGCCTCGCTAGCCGCGTCACCCTGCTCGCCGAGGCGCTCGCCGATCGCCCGTTCCTCCATGGCGACGCGTTCACCATCCTCGACGCTTACGCGTACTTCGCGCTGCGAACGTATCGACATCTGCTGCGGGTCGATCTGCCCGGCGCGCTTGGCTCCTACCTCGAGCGGCTCTCCGCGCGCCCGGCCATCCGCGCGGCGCTCACGGCCGAAGGCTTTCACTGAGCCTGCGGCGCGGGTGAAGCCGAAGCATCATGCTCTCAGGGCCCCGCAGTACATGCAGTGGCACCATGCGCGCAGTGCCGCGCGCGGGCCGGGTGGGTGCTTTGGAGGATGAGCCGGGTTCACCAAGTGCGCCGCTCGGGTCGCAGGGCCGCTCGCCTGCTGGGCGGCCCGGAGGTCTCGAAGAGGAGCTCGCTCCGCAGCTACGGCTTCTGCGTCACCGCCTGGAGCGCTTGCAGCGACGATAGCAGCGGCTCCGACGCCGGAGCCTCCCATTTCGTGTCCAGGATACCGTATGTCTCCTCCGCGCCGAAGACCCGGCCGGTGCCGCGCGCCTGCGTCCCGTTCACCGCCCAATACGCCCAGTCGATGTCCGCCTCGCTCAAATACGTTCGGAACGCCGAGAACCAGAACCCTTGCCCCGTCGCGTCGCTCACGCACGTGGCTCCGCTGTGGCAGGTGCCGAACTCGCCGACGAGCACGGGCGCGGTGAAGGGCTGCCCCTGCGTGAGGATATAGCCCCACTTGTTGCCGAGCTCCGTCTTGAGCTGCTGATAATCGCTGAGCCCCGCGTGAAACCAGGCATAGTCGTGAGCCGAATAGACGACCCGACCCGGGACGTCGAGCGTGACGGGCAACGTATAAGGCCCCCCGAGGTCGGACGCATAGTTGAGCCCCTCCACGACGATGAGCAGGTTCGGGTTCTCCTTCAGCACGGTGTTTCCCCCGCGGGTGGCCGCCCCGTGCCAGTCGGTGGCGGGATCGCCTCCGCCCCACACGGGCGTCACGCAGCCGCAGCTCCCGCAGGGGCACTGCGTGCAGGCCTGGCAGCCGGCTTCGAGCACCGGCCTCGGCTCATTACGAAGATCCGCCGCCACGACCGCCGGCTGCGCCGCGTAGCGCTTCGCGAGAGCCTCCCAGTGCTTCAGCCACGTCGCCTCCGGGTATTTCGCTGTGTACCAGAGACCATTCTGATCGGTATCGCTGCAGCACCAGTCGGCCTCGCTCACGTGGTTGTCGAGGATGACCACGAGCCCTTCGTACGCGAGCGCGTCGATCACGGCGTCGAACACCTCGAGCGCGGTCTTGCCCTTGAGCTTCGGGTTGGCGCTGACGACCTGGTCGGCGACGACCGGGTTCAGATCGACCATTTCGTTCGACCACGGGAGCCGAACGGCGTTGAAGCCGAGAGCGCGGATGCGCGCGGCGATGGCGCCGATATCCGCGATCTCGAGGCCGGCGGGGACGTAGTCCATCTCCTCGGCGCCGTACCAGTTCACCGCGGCGAACTTGAATCGCTCTCCGGAGGCGTCGAGGATCCAGCGCCCCTCGGTGTGAAGCGGCAGCGGCGGCAGCGCGTGGCCCGGGGATCCGCCGCCGCCGCCGCCGCCGCCGCCCCCGTGACCGCCGCCGCCGGCCCCGCCGGCCCCGCCGGCCCCGCCTGCGTTATCCGAGCCACCGCTCGACGGATCTTGCCCCGCATGGCCGGCCGCGCACCCCGCGGCTGTGGCGAGCAGGAAACCTCCGAGAACAGCACACAACCATTCGGATGACATTCGATGCTCCCTTGAAAGATGCGGCTCCGCGGCTCACTTGGCCGCAAGGGTCTCGCAGGGCTTGAGGTTCTTCTCCGCGACCTCGGCCGAGGGAACCCCGTCCATGCCGGTCGTCTTGCAGACGTACTTCTTGCCGCCGATCTCTTTCAGCATGAAGCCGATATACCCCGTCTTGCCCGCGTTCTCGAACTGGACGATGGCCATGTTCGGGCCCTCCTTCGCCCACTTCTTGAAGGGAAAGAGCACGGTATCGCCCTCGAAGCCCTTCTTCAGGGCCGCGAAATCGTCCTTGGCCTCGCTGACGTTGAGCGAGGCCCCGTCGCCGATGTCCACGGTGGCGCTCTTGTGCTGATCGTCGAGGCTCATGTCCATGGCGCCCATGCCGCCCGGCCGAACCTTGATCTTGAGGGGCAGCGGGGTGAGCTCCACGTCCACGAGCTCGCCCTTGGCCTCGCCACCCTTCGGCGCCTCGGCCGCGCCCTTCGCCGCCGGCGCGCCCGAGCCGGCCGGCTTGGCGGCGGCCTCCTCGCCCTTGTTCGAATTGCAGCCGGCCACCGCCAGCAGTGCCATGACAACCACGATCTTGCGCATCCCTGTTCTCCTCACGGTGTCGCCGGGACCATCGGGCCGCCGGCGCTCGCCCTAGAGACGGGGAGGGAGGGGCGCTTTTGCGTTTTTTGTTCGGTGCGACGGACCACAAGCACGAGCGCCCCAGCAGCCTTCCGATACGACGTCTTCCCGGACGTCGCCCCCGGGCTGCAAGCCCCGAGTATGCAATCGTGCTTGAGGAGCCGACGATTCGCGCGTAGGAGCTTTCCCAAGGAGAATCTTCATGCGTGTCCTGTTTTCTGCGGCCCTGATGGCCGGTCTGTTCGCCACGTCGTGCGGTGGAAGCAGCCCCCCTCCTGCATCGACGGTCGAGGTTCCCCCGTCGGAAGCGGGAGCGACGGGCGCCCCGGCGGCTTCGTCCCCCGCCGAGGCTTCGGCGCCTGCCGAGGCCAAGCCGTCCTACAAATCGGACCTCGAGGCCTGGTGCAATGCGCCCTCGCGCGCGCCGGGGGCCGCAACGGCTTCGGCGGAGGACAGACCGCGGATCCTGGCCGAGTGGATCTCGGCGCAGCTTCAGACCGATCAGGCGAAGGATCTGGCGAAGCAAATGAGCGTGCTCGACCCTGGCAGTCGACCCGGCGCATTTCGCAAAGAAGTCGAAGCTCAGGGCATCAAGACTTGCCCGTTCGCCGACGAAATGTCCAAGCCCCGATGAGGCGCACGGGCTCGTGAGGGGCGGTCTGTCGAGCTCGTCGACGATCTTCTCGGGGCCGCCGCGCCGGGGCGCCGCCCCGGACCCCGCGGGGGCTATTCGCCCCTCGACCCGAACCAGCGCAAGCGCTGGACCCAGGGTCGATGAACTGCGCGATGCGCAGTTCATCGAACAGGTTGGGGTGAGGGACTTTCAGCCGCGCAGGATCACAGCTCCCATTCCAACGCCCCTCGCCCCATTCGCGGCGGATCGTGGGT
Organism: Polyangium jinanense; assembly: GCF_028435365.1. The sequence continues at coordinate 33,865 of NZ_JAGTJJ010000056.1, forward strand.
TCTCCGCCGACGAACCAATCCGCTCTTTTCCAATTGCCTCCGGCCGCAATCCATGAGACAAAGCAAGCGACGCCAGCCGGCGCTAGCAACACCGACCGGCGTCTCCCCACAACCCCGAATCACCCGGAGTCATGAGTATGGTCACGATACCGCTCCATCCGCCGCCGGCAAACTTTACGGCGGCGCACGCCCTGCTTGGGCGCCTTTACCTCGAACACCGCGATTTCCTGCGCCGCCTTCTTCTTGGACAGGCCATCCCTCCCCGCGACGTGGACGACGTCGTGCAGGAGGTCTTCCTCACGGCCTGGCGACGCCTCGAATGTCTCGTCACGCCGGAGCAGGCGCGCCCGTGGCTCCTGATGATCGGCCTCAACCGTGCGCGCAATCATCGAAAGCTGGCGCGTTGCGAACGGGAGGTCCTCGCGGGCCTTTCGGATGACTTTCCCGAGCGGGAAGACGAAGCGGAGTCGACGGAGGCGCTCGTGCTGGCGACGTACGGGCTCTTCCGGCTCAAGCGATTCCTCTTGAGGATTGGCCCGCGCATCCGGGCGGTGGTCGTGCCGTACCTGGAAGGCCGTTCGATCCGGGAGATCGCCGAAGCGCTCGGCATCAAGACCAAGACCGCCTACGCCCGCCTGCAGCTCGCCCGGGAGCACCTGAAGACGCTCGCGCTCGCCTGAATTTGCTTGCTTCCGCCTCCGCCTCCGCCTCCGCTTTGCGACGACGTAGATTGATCGGTAGGAGCTTGCGCCTTCATTTGGGGAGACGAGTCCCCCCAAAAAGGGGTTGGCTCGTCATGTCGGCTCCTCGGGGATCTCGGGCGAGCCGGGCCAGGTGATGCCGACCTTTTGAAGCCTGTACTGGGCGCCATGCACGCGCTTCGGGTCGGGCGTGGGGAGAAGGAGCGTCTCGAGCTCGGCAGGCGTGAACTCCGTGGGGCCTTTCAGCCTCCGATCGACCACCGCGTCGATGACCGCGTGGGCGGGAGCGTCTTGCGGGCGGTCGTGGTACGTCACGATCCACCCGGGGCGTGGATAATACGACTCACAAGACAGCGGCAAGAGCCGCCCGTCGTGGAGCAAGCCCCACGCGGCCAGCCGGCGGGCGCCGTTGGCCCGTCTCGGATCGTGTACGGCGAGGAGCGTGCCTCCGACGCGATCGCCGTGAAGCCAGAAGCCCACGCCCGCCCGCCTCTCCCCATGCTCGTCCCCCACGTAGAGCCAACCGACGGCCATCACGAACGCGGGCTCGAGCTCGGCGGGCAGCCCTGGCACGGCCCCGCGCACATCGTCCGGGCCGCCGGTCACCGCGTCGACCGAGAGGCCGAGCTGCTCGATCGGACCCCACCCGAGCTCGTACGCGAGACCGACGACGCCTGCCTCGTTCCACGCCACGACCTCGTAGTTTCCTTCTCCGTCGTCGTTGTAGATGGCGCCCCGCTTGGGGTCGCCCGTCCACTCCATGCCGTCGGAGGCTGGATACCAAAAGCGCGCGATCCGCTTGAGGTAGGTCTCGACGTACGCGCGCAGCGCGGCGCGGACGATGGCGTCTCGGTCGAAGACGAGGCGTCCGAAGTGGCGGGTGACCCGTTCGATCATCGGCTTCGCCTAGACCCGGTTTGTCTCGGCGTCAACGGTCGCGCCGCCTGCGTCCGCCGGCCACGTCACGGCGTGTAGGGCGGAACGTTGTTGATCAGCGTCACCTCTTTGATCGGCGGGACCTTGTTCTTGAGATGTTGGTTGAGCCTCCGCGAGATGACGGCCGCGTTCTTGTACGCGTTCGTGCCCCACGGGCAACCGCGCAGATCCTTCATGGGCACCACGTGGTGCACCTCCGCGCGATCGGAGTCGTATCGAGGCGTCTTTTCATCATCCGGATCCAGGAGGACGAGGTTCTCCGTGCACATCGTCGGTTTGCAGTTCTCATCCTTGCAAGGCCACGTGAAGCCCGCGAGATCGGAGTGAATCTTGCCGCCGTGCGCCTTGCGGTTGACCTGGAGGATCCACTTCCGCTGGCTCATGGTCATGCCGTCGGCGCCGACCTGGCCGCTCGAGCAGTTGAAGTCTTTCTCCGGCTTGATGGTCGTGACCTCGACCAAGTTCCGGTACGGACCACTCACCTCCGTCGGGACGCTCTTGATCTCGATGAGCGACGTCTGTAGCGGCGCGGCCTGATGGTTGATCGTGATCTTGTTCGCGACATCCGAGCCGACCTGCAGCGTGTAGTCACCGTTGCCGACGGGCTGACACTTGTAGTCCTTGGCGTACGGCGCATTTCCCGACACCTCGCCGATCTTCACGGCATCGGCACACGCGTCCTCCCACTCCTGGTAGAAGCAGTCGAACGTATCGGCCACGGACATGTAGCAAGCGCTGCCGAACGCAGCGATGTACTTGCTGCGCAGCGCGACGTCCGTGCTCGGGTTTCCCACGAGCGGGATGCGGTAAAGCATGCACGGCTTGGGCATCGGCTCCGCACATTCGGTCGACGTGTCGGTCGGGGTATCGGCTGGAGTCGGGCACGAATCGACAGGCCCCGGATCGAGAGGCGACCCGCACGCCCCCGTCAGACCTGCCCCACCAAATCCCAACACCAGCACGCCCACCATTGCCCAGCGGCGTCTCCTCCGTGCTTGCATGGAGGACCGAATCGCACGTGGCTCGGCTGGCGGCAATGCCACACGAACCAGGGGGCTCACGATGCGCCCGGGAACCGAGCGTCCCATGACGGTGACCGGGGCGGCGGGATCCGGCGGGACCGCGGGAGCGATACACAATCAGAGTTCACTTGCCGCCTCCGCCTCCGCTTTCCCCACCCCACAGCGCCCCGAAACCGCTTTCCCTCCCGGCCACCGCCATCCCACACCGCCCCGAACTCGCTTTCCCCCTCGCCTCCACCCCTTCCCCGTCCCCGTGAACCGCATTTCCTCGCCTCCCGCCTCCACTTCACGCCGCCGTGACTCGCCCGCGGCCCTCTCCCCTGCCCGATCCACCCCGCCGTGGATCGCCGATCCCACCCTCGGAACCCCGATCCACAGCGCCGTGGATCCCTTCCCCCCATCTCCCTTTGCCGCTTCACGGCGCCCCGAATCGCCGTACCGAGCCCGCCTTTCCGATCTCACCCCGCCGTGACCCCCGCTCCGGGCACACTTCCGCCGTTTTCGGCCTTTCCCCTGTCCGCCCAACTGCTATAGCGTCACCGCTTCGGTGGGTGGGGGCACTTCACAAGACCAGATAAGGGAGGACCCATGGGTGAGATCGTCCGGCGGGATGCCGCCGCGGGCAACATTCTCGGGGATGCGAAGGACACGCTGACGAATGCGAGGGCGCGCGGTGGGCGGTGGCAGGAGCTCGCCGAACAGCGCCTCGGCGCCTCGCTCGCGCTCGTGGCCAATGTCGAGGCCAAGCACAAGGCCGCAGAGGAGGTGCACGCGCCGCTCGCCGCGCAGATCGACGCGCGCAACCTGTCGGCCGACGCCGCGCTCGGCAAGAACTACGATATCATCTGGAACGAGGTCGGCCGTCCCGCCTCCGACGCCGCCCTGTCCGTCCTCTTCCCCGACGGCACCGCCTATTACGCGGAAGGCGACACGGACGGCCAGCCGGACCGAATGGAGATCCTGGTGGAGCTCCTGCAAGCGGGGATTCACCCGAAGCTTTCAAAAGCGACGGCCGCGAGCGCCGCGGCGGAGATCCAGGCGGAGGGCGAGGCCCTGCGCGTCGCCGTCGAAGCCGCCCGAAAGCCGGCCGCGCAGGTCAAGATCCTCGGCCGCGTGCGCACGGCGCTCGCCAAGGTCGTCCACGCGGATCTCGCCAATCTGAAGCGGCTCTACAAGATCGAGGGATATAGCGAGGTCGAGATCCATACCGTGATCCCCGACCGCCCGAGCAAGCCCAAGAAGTCCGGCCCCACCGAATAGAAGCGCGCCGGGGCGCCGCCCCGGACCCCGCGGGGGCTATTCGCCCCTCGACCCGAACCAGCGCAAGCGCTGGACTCGTGGTGGAAGAACTGCGCGGTGCGCAGTTCTTCCAACGGGCCAGTGACAAGACCAAGGACGACGTTGCCCATCGAAATGGCAGCGCGGCTGTCTCGATTGGCAACGTCGTCTGTTCGATGAACTGCGCATCGCGCAGTTCATCGACCCTGGGTCCAGCGCTTGCGCTGGTCCGGGTCCAGGGGTGGACAACCCCTGGTGGGGCCTGGGGCAACGCCCCAGCTCATCGCCCCCAGATGAGACCCATGCGCAGCGTCCTCGACGACGCCTGTGGAAGCAGCGTGCTCATCGAGGTCGTTGCGGATCTCGCTTGCAGATGTCGAGGAGCGACAAGGCGTCTTGGTTGGTCGGATCCAGCGCGAGGGCGCGGGCAAGGGTTTCCTCGGCGTCCACGTATCGGCGTTCTCCGAGGAGACTGTTTGCGAGTCTCACCTGCAGGGCCACCGACGTTGGCGCCGCCAGGACGGCTGTTTCGAGGAAGCGCAGGGGGTCCTTGATCTCGACCATGCCCTCGAGGGCCGACGCGATGGCCTCCAAGCGCCATGCGAGGGCACTGAGATTGACCTTACGCTCGACCTGCGCATGAAGCTCGTCTACGAACGCCTCGAAGAGAGTTCGGGTGTCCGCGCTGCGCACGCTGTCGTCGTATATCGTTGGTGATAGGGCTGCGGAGACTTTGCCTGCCAGAGCGTCCAGATCGCCCGGCTGGGTATCTGGATCGACAATGCCTTTTTTGACGAGGCTCTCCCATCGACGTTCGGCGGTCCACGGCTTCTTGCCCACATGCGCATCTTGCCACATGCTCGGTCCGCGGGACGGTCCGATCAGCGAGCGAACCCGCGCCGTCGGCTCAGGCCCTTGTTCGGCGGCGGTTGGACGAAGCGCTCATCGCTGAGAGCGCAGCTCTCCTCGTGAACATCTCCTGATCTCGTCGAGCGCGCTCAAGCTCGTCCTCGGCCCGGGCAAGCCTCCAGCGCCAGCCCGAGAACCGGTTCACGAAGTAGCGTTTGTTTCGTCGCTTCTCGCTCGGCTTCGGTCCGTCCCGTCGCCGTTTGCGGAGTTCGCGGAGCGTGTCTCCACTGCACTTCCGCAGCTCACGAAGCGCTTCTTCCAGCTTTCCGTCCACCACCAAGACATCGACTCGACACCGAACCGCATCCGTCGGCATGTCGCTCTCGAGCGCCTGCTCTTGGGCGAGGCGCGTCGGGCAAGGAAGAGTGTACCGTCGGCGATGAACGCCCTGCAAGCGAAATCGCGGCTTGGCGGGAACGAAAAACTTCAATGCGCGAGCAGCCACTGCGCGAGCGGCGCCCACGCGAGCGCGGGCGCATCCTCCGCGTAAAGCAGATCCGCATGGCCGAAGTCCTCGATCTCGCTCGAGGCCGGGAGGCGACGCACCACATGCGTGGTCACGTCCGTGGAGGCTACCAGCGTGGTCGTGTAAAGGCCGTGATCGCCAAAGCCGCCCGCGGCGCCGAGGTAGAAGAGCGGCACCGAGATGTCGGCGAGGTGATCCGCGAGCGGCAGGGTCCCGGTCCCGCACCACATGGCATCCCGGTCGGCGGTCTCCACCAGCGACTCGTGCGGCGGCGAATGCGCGAGCCAATCGCTGACGAGCGCCTCCGACGAATAGCGCAACGTGGTGGGAAACCCATTCTTGTACATGCCGGCCACCAGGTGATACAGGGGCTTGGGCTCATAAAGCAGGAACGTCGCCGACACGAACCCGAGCATCGCCTCCCGGTTGGTGTAGCCCTCGAAGATCGGCGAATCGCCCCAGGGTGCGGAAGCCGCGAGCGCGCCCAGCGGCTGGGCGAACGTGCTGTTGTCGCTGTCCACGAACCCCTGCGCGACCCAATCATACTCGTCGGCCGCATTGGCGCAGGCGTAGAGCCTCAGCGACTCGTCCGCCGGGGAGAGCTTGCCATAGATGTCGATGGGCACGATGCCCTTTACCTGCCTCTGCGAAAGCGGCTTCTGGCTCTCCTCGGCCGCATACAGGTACGTGAGCTGCGCGCCGCTGCTGAACCCGCCCAGGAACAGGCGATCCTGGCCCCCGCCCGTCAAGGTGCGGATCGTGCGCGCGAAGGACAGCGCGAGGCCCGTATCCGAGACGGCCTGCGCCACCCCCATGCCGGCGAAATCCGAGAAATCGGTCCCCTCCGCGGGCGCCGTCGTCCACCGTCGATCGACGCCCCACACGTCGATCCCGCGCTTGGCCAGGTACACGGCCAGATCGCGATCGGGCTTCGCGGCAGGGCTGATCTGCGACGGCACGAAGTTCGTGGTGAAGGTCGCGAAATCGCCGTGCATGAGCAGAATGGCCCGCGACGTCGGATGCGGGACGTTCGGCGAATCCTCGCGCACGACCCGGTGCACGCGGATGCGCGCATTGGGCGTGTTCCCCACCTTCAGCAGGAAGCTGTAATGGTACACGTCGCCGACGATCTGCTGGCGCTCCACCGCGCCCACCAGCGTTGCCGACAGGGCCGCGGAAGCCTCGGCGGTGGCCTGCAAAACCTCGCTGTCGTCGGCCGGGGCCGTCTCCATCGTGCATCCGGCGGCGGCGGCGGCCAGAAGGCCCAGCACGACCGGCATCATGGCGAGGCGCTTCGCCCTTGTTCGCGCGTGCGAGGGGGCGAGGGTCGCGACACCGGACGGCACGACGAAAGCAATCTTCTTCATCATCAATCTCCTTGGCCGATGCGCTCAGCACATTGCATGCCGCGCTCGTTCGGGGGCCAGGAGAGGGAATGGCGGGTCTATTGCGGGGGGCGGATTGCGCAATGCTGCGCGAACTGCGCAAGCGTGCTCGATTTGTGCATTGCGGCGCGTGTGGAGCGACCGCGTGCACGCTTGCTCAATGCGTCCACTGCATGATGTGGAACAGGACGCTTTGCGGCGATTTGAGCATCACGAAGTGCCCGACCGCGGAAATTTTTCCCATGGGTATACACAGGTTCGCGCCGAGCTCCACGCCGAGCCGGCGTGCTCGACGCCAGGCGGTACTCGTGGTCAGGAAGAGAGAATCGTCGTACGATCACCCCGGTGCTTGTGCTCCAACCGCCGCCCTCTCCGTGCGCACAGAAATGGCTCGCGTTCCTCGAGAGTATCAGACCCGACGACGACGACATCTTGATTTCGCCGGTGGTCACGCTGGTGAACGGGTTGCGTGCGTGCCCGGACGGGCTCTCCGTGCTGCTGGGGGCGGCAGCCCAATATGCGCGCGGGCCTCACGCAAACGACGAGCGGCTGGCGACCGTGGTCGAAGCGCTGCGCGAGTGGGGCTCGGACGCCGACCGGATCGTCCCCGTGCTGGTCGACTTGCTGGACCACACCGCGGTGCGCGCCTACGCCGCCGATGTACTGGGAACGATCGGCCCCGCGGCGTCGGCTGCCGTGCCCGCGCTCCGCCGGGCGGCCGTCGCGACCGACGGGACGCTCGCGGCCCGCGCGCTTTTGGCGCTGCAGGCGATCGATACCGCGCGCACAGCGCGTTACGTGCGCCTCCTCCTCCGACGCGCCAAGGACCGGCCTCCGCACGACACGGCGTCGCAGCTCGCGGCTGTCAAGGCCCTCGGGAACCTCGGCGCATGGCCGGACCGCGTCGTGCCGGTGCTCGCCACGCACCTCGCACGGCACGATGTCCGCAGCGATATGATCTATGCCGTGCTCCACGCGCTCGAGCCGTTCGGCGCCGATGCCGCGCCCGCCGTGCCGGTGCTACTCGCATTGCTGCAACGTTGCAAGGCCGCCGAAGCGTACCCGTTCAGCGCCGTCGCTCGCGCCCTGGGCTGCATCGGTCAGGGCGCCGAGGCGGCGGTGCCGGCGCTGATCGAAGCCGTGACCGAAGCCGACGCTTTCACGGAGGCGGAAAAGCGCACCGAGGCCGCCATTTGGGCGCTGGGCAAGATCGGCGAACCGGCGGCCTTGCCGGTGCTCATGAAGACGATCCGGCAGCGCCAGAAGCGACGCGCCCCGTACGATTTCGTCTTCCCGATGGCCGTTCTGGCGCTCGGCGGCCTCGGCATTGGCTCGCGCGAGGTGGTCGCGGTGCTGCTCGACGAACTCGGCGATCGCCGAAATGGCCGCGCCCGCTGGCAGGCCGCGGAAGCGCTGGGCAAACTCACCCCTCTCGGCCAGGCGACCCTCGGCGCGCTGATCGCCGCGCTCGACGACGTTGATCCCAACGTGCAGTGCGCAGCCGCGCTGGCGCTCCAGCAGCACGGAGCGGCGGCGGCGCTGCCTGCGCTGAGCCGCCTCGCCCACGGCGCGCGTGACGCCCACGTCCGCGCGTGCATGGCCGAGGTGGTGGCCGCGATGGAAATCAAGCAGCGGGGGCCATACCGCTGACCGCGTACACACGCGGCGCGCCGTGCTCGGCCGCTCACGGGATGCAGGTGTCGAGAAGCACGCTCACGTCGGCGCCGTGGGCATTGAGAACGACGACGTCCGGCTTGCCATCGTCGTTCATGTCCGCGACCGCGAGAGCGCCGGGCGCGATGCCTGCGCCGTACGTGACGGGAGGGGCGAAGCCACCGCTGCCATCGTTGACGAGCACGCCGACGCCTACGTCTTGGGTATAGATCAGCTCGGGCATGCCGTCGCCATTCAGATCCCCTGCGGCGAGCGAGAGCGCCATCGCGTCCGCCGCGTATTCGGCGGCGGGGGCAAAGGATCCGTTCCCCTCGTTGAAGAGCACGCTCGCGATGGCCAAGCTGTAGTTCAAGACCGCGAGATCGAGCTTGCCGTCGCCATTCAGATCCGCGAGGACCACCGAGACCGGGTCCCCTCCCGCGGCGTGGTGGACAGGAGGGTGGAACGTGCCGTCGCCCTGGTTGAAGAACACGCTCACGTCGCCGACCGCATTCGCGACCGCGAGGTCGGGTTTGCCGTCGCCGTTCACGTCCGCCGCCGCGACCGAGACCGGGACCATGCCCGTGTCGTGGTCGACGGCAGCGGCGAAGGCACCGTTCCCCTGGTTGTGGAGCACGCTCACCTTCCCGCTGAACTGGCTGGCGACGACGAGATCGCGCTTGCCGTCGCCGTCGAGGTCCGCGGCGACGATCGATCTCACCCCCTCGCCCGCCGCGTGGTTTATCGGGGGCACAAAGGCGCCATTCCCGTCGTTCAGCAGCACGTCGACGCCGCCGGCGCCATAGCTCCCGACAGCGAGATCGGGCGCGCCGTCGTCGTTCAGGTCCGCCGCGACGATGGCGTGAGGGTCTTCGATCGTGGCGTAATCGACGGGCTCGGCGTAACTCCCGTCGGCCTGATGAAACAGGACGCCGACGCCGCTGCCGGTGGCGCGCGCGACGGCGAGATCGGGCAGGGCATCCCCATTCAGGTCCGCCACCGCGATCGCGGATGGAAGGTTGCCCACGGGGTACTGCCGGCCGAACACACCACTTCCCTGGTTCAGCAGCACGCTCACGCTGTCGCTATGGGCGCTCGCGACGGCGAGATCGGGCTTGCCATCGCCGTCGAGGTCCCCGACCGCGAGCGCTTCCGGGTCCCTGCCCGTGCCGTAGGGGACGGGTACGGCGAAGGTGCCGTTGCCCTGGTTCATGAACACGCCCGCGCTGGTGCCTCCGCTCGCAGCGGCGAGATCGATCTTGCCGTCGCCGTCGAGGTCCACCGCTGCCACCTCGAAGACAGGATGGAGCGTGAGGTACACGGTCGGCGAGGCGAAGTTGCCGTTGCCTTCGTTCTCGAGCACGGTCAGGTTGCCGCTCCAGTCGTCGGAGGCGGTGCCGACGGCGAGGTCGGGCCGGCCGTCGTCGTCGAGGTCCGCGGCGACGACCGACGCAGGCCCGACGCCCGCGTATTGCTCGACCGCCGCGCCGAAGGAGCCATCGCCCTGGTTGCGGAGCACGCTCACGTTGCCGCCCACGAGGACGTAGCGCGACCCGACGGCGAGATCGGGTTTGCCGTCGCTGTCGAGATCTGCAATCGCGACCGAGCTCGGGGACCCCATCACGCTGTACGCCATCATGGGTGCGAAGGCGCCGCCGCCCAGATTGAAGAGGACGCCCACGCTGCTGCTGCCGCTGTTTGCGACGGCGAGATCGGGCATGCCGTCGCCGTCGAGGTCCCCCACGGCGACCCCGCTCGGACCCAGGCCCGCGGCGTGCGTGAACGGCGGGGCGAAGGCGCCGCCCCCGAGGTTTTCGAGCACGCTCACGGCGTTGCCGTCGCGGTTTGTCACGACGAGGTCGGGTTTGCCGTCGCCGTCCAGATCGGCCGCGACGACCGCGGAGGGGCTCGGTCCGATCGGGAGGTTGACGGAGGGGGCGAATTTGCCGTTTCCGAGGTTCTCGAGCACGCTCACGGTACCGTCGCCCGTGTTTGCGACGATGAGGTCCAATCGCCCGTCGCCATCGAGATCTGCCGCCGCAATGGCCGATGGAAAGTCGCCTACCGGGATGTAGGGCATGCCTGGGAGCCCGATCGTCCCGGCGCACGGGGGACCGACGCAGGCGCCGGCGACGCACGTCTTGCCCATGTCGCAGACGATCGGGCTGCCCCCCATGCAGGTACCCGCCTGGCAGGTGCTGCCGACGATACAGCCGTCGGCGACGACGCACGCGGCGCCGTCGGCCTTCGGCGGGTGCACGGGGCCGCTTCTATCGCAGAGGTCATCGGTGCACGCGTCGTGATCGTCGACGGGGATGCATGGCGCGCCTCCACTGCCGCCGCTGCCACCGGCGCCGCTGCTTGCACTGGCGGACGCGTTCGAGCTGGTGGAGGACGACGTGGGAGGCTCCGCGTCGACCTCGGAGCACGCGTACGCACCGGCGCACACCCAGACCAACGCCATCCGAACGGCAGAAGCTCTCCTCACGATCTCCCTCCGAAGCAAGCGTCCGGGGAGCCTATCAGAACGCCGCGTGGAGTGACCGAACTATCTGCGAGAGCTCGTCCGCCCTGATATCCGGCATGGCGTCGCGCGGCTTCCCGTCGATGTCCGTGCGCGGCGCGGAGGCTGTCGTGTTGCGCAAGGCGAGCCTGTGGCATTGGAGAGCATGCCGTTCGCCCGAGGTACATCGACACCGAATGGGCAGATGCCCGCCTCCTCGGCGGCGATCGCTGGTGAGGCATCGGCTGAATCTCCCGCCGTGCTTGCCTAACGATCCGCGGTGCTGGCTGCCACGATGCCACGCCGAACACCACGGCCGGCCCCACGCAGATCGACCGGCGGATGGCACAGTTCCAGACAAACAGTACGTGCCAGAGCACCGGCCGACCCGTTTTGGGGCCGAAATCCAGGCGTTACACGACAAGGGCCTCATGACGACGCTCGACGTGGCCAAGGAGCTGCGCCTACAACAGAAGGCCGTTCATCGGACACCCATTGGGGATTGAAGATGGCGATGGCCCGGGTCGTCGCGAAGTCCGCCCCGGCGATCTGCGCCGTGGTCGACATGCAGAGCTGCCGGACCGAGCTCGAGTCCGTCGTGCAGGAGTACTGCCCGGAGCAGAGGAACGCGGATCCTCGCTTCGACGAATATGTCGAACACACATGCCCGCTCTGGCAGCGCTAGCGCCTTCGACGCATCCTCCCCCCACCTCTCGTCACGTTTCCACGCGCTCGTTCGGCGTCACGAATGCGAGCTTGTACCCTTCCGGATCCGTCACCACGAGCTCGCGCGTGAACCACGGCTGATTCCGCGGCCCGTCGACCGCGGCGCCACGTGCCTCGGCCCGCGCGCGCAGCTCGTCGAGCGACACCTCTTCTCCCATCCCTGGTACGCCGAGTCCACGCGCATAAGCTCGAGCAGGAGCATCTCCCCTCGCCACTTGCTGACCGTTTGCCGCGAGACGCCTCTGTCCGGCACTCGCGTTGTGTCACGAGATCACGGCGGAGATCGTCACGCTGGCGCCGAAGCGCGCCTGCCAGATGGTGAAGCTCACGAGGACAGGACGCACGGAGGTCGATGCCAGCACCGAGTTCATTGCATTCATCAAGCTGCCCACGCAGCTAATCGGGATGCCGTTGACCGCCGTGATCATGTCGCCGAGTTCGGGTGTGAACGTGCCGCCGCTCGGAATCCGAGCAGGCAGGAACGGGCTGGGGGGATTGATGCTTTCAATCACAGCACCGGACGTGGAACCGACCGGAGGGTCACCGAAGGCAATGCCGCGGAGGCCTGCAACCGAAGCGCCGTGCACCCCGCCGCATGTGATGGGTTGAGCAGATACTATGGGCGAAATGAAGCAGGGGCCCGCAGCCAGCACGCCAATGATCATGAGTCGCGTCAGATTCTTCATGATGGGATCCTCGCTATCGGTGTCTCGAGTGGTTCATTGAGCAGCATCGCACGCGTGTCCATCGCCTGCGCCTGCCTGCTCCGGTACGGGCCTGGAGGAGAGTCTCGCAAAGAACGCAAGTGTCACCCGGCAAGGCCGGTCTGGAAGGAGTGAGCAAACGGTGGCTTCACGAAACCTTGCTCGTTGTCCAGCGGCTGGGGCAGCTTCGCACCTTGATCGCCGCACAGCCTTCGGGGCCGCCCCGGAGTGAACCCCTAGGCCTTCGGGTACCCGCGTGGCTACGTGGCCGCGGTCCTCGACGGCAAGCGCGTTGCGACGCCAACCTGCGCCGTAACGTGGACAAACCTGAAACGCACGAAGTCCTTACCGACCACCGTCATGACACCGATGGCGTGCTCCTTCGACGCTGATGCCTCGAAGCACCGGATGCGGAACCATCAGCCAGCGGCAGTGCGGACATCGAGCAGGAACCTGTAGGCCGCGGGGCCGAGGAGCGGGCGGCCCCTGCACGTCCCTGGGCGCCCGTCCAGACGCGCCTGAGCAGGTGTTACCCTGGCCCCTCCTCTACATCCCTCTTGACGTGCGTCCCAGCACAGTCTTTGATGTTTCGACCGAACGCAAGGACTGGCATGGCCTAATCAGACAGTTGTCCCGCATCCTCCGACTCAAGGAGCGCCACGAGCATGACAATGACTCTCAAGGATGCCCTCGCGCAGCTAAAATCTCTCGGTCATGAGAAGGTCCGTGCGCAAAACAAGAAACATGGCGCAGGGGACAATCAGTTCGGCGTCCGTCTTGGTGACATACGGAAGCTTGCCGCGAAGGTCAAGACCGACCACCCGTTGGCCATCGCTCTCTGGGACACCGGGAACATCGATGCCCGGCTCCTGGCAATCCTTCTGCTCAAGCCCGAAAACCTGTCTCGCGACGAGATGGATCGGATGGTGCGATCTGTCGACTTTGCGCAAGTTGCGGACTGGCTGAATTCCAATGTCGTCAAGAACCATCCTGACAAGGAGTCTCTTCGCCAATCATGGATGCAAGATGATGACCCCTGGGCCGCCCGCGCCGGCTGGAGCCTGACGTCGGAGCGCATCGCGAAACGTCCGGACGGACTCGATCTGCCAGCACTTCTGGACCGTATCGAGTCTGAAATGGGGAACGCTGCCTCGGAAGTGCAATGGACGATGAATTTCTGCCTTGCGGGGATCGGCATTCACTTCCCCAAGCATCGCAAGCGAGCCATTGCCATTGGCGAAAAACTGGGAATCTATCGCGATTATCCGGTTTCCAAGGGCTGCACCTCTCCGTTTGCTCCCATCTGGATCAACGAAATGGTGCGTCGGCAAAGTTGACCTCACGGTTGCGATCGTCCTGCCCCCCGCACGCGCCGAGGCCTGAGCATGCGCGTCGACTACGTTCCGCGTCCACCAGCGGCCCTGAGCGCCTTCCCGCCCCCCCCGCGCAGATCGGTTGTAACCTGCGGGCTCCTCCGGCCACAGTGGCAGCGTGACCTCGATCCCGGACGCCTCCCTCATCGCACCGGCGCGCGCGCTCGCGGCGGCGGACGCCCCCCCCGCCGAGGGCCCGCGCGCGGGGAGCCCCGAGGTGACACGTTCGACACTGGAGGCGCTCTACGCCGCCCACGCCCACCAAATCCATCGCTTCCTGTGCGACCTCCTCGGCGATCCCGTGGCCGCGCGCGACGCGACACAGGAGACGTTCGTGCGGGCCTTCCAGCGGCTGCACACCCTCGAGGCCGAAGGGCGCCCCGTGCCCTGGCTCTTCGGGATCGCCCGGCACGTATCGATGGAGGTCAAACGCGCACGCCGGCGGCGCCGGCAGGTGCTCACCGACCACCCTCCCGAGGCCTGGGAGGAGCGCCCCGCGGACGCCTCCTCCGGCTCGCCCGAGGAGGACGTCCTCGGCCGCGAGGCGCTCGGCCTCGTGCAGGGCGCGCTCGGCAAGCTGTCCGAGGATCGCCGCACGGTGCTCTTGCTGCGGCTCGATCACGATCTCTGTTATGAGGATATCGCGCGCACCATGGGGTGGAGCGTGCCCAAGGTGAAGATCGAGATCCACCGCGCCCGGCAGATCCTGCGCGCGGAGCTCGGGGAAGGAGGTGCGCGATGAGCGATTGCCATGCCGAGGCGGTCGAGGCGTTCTTCCGGGGCGAGCTCGACCCGGAGGAGTCCGCGCGCGTGGCCGCGCATGTCGAAGTTTGTCGGAGTTGCAAGGAGGAGATGGCCTGGCTCGAGCGCGAGAAGCGCGTCTTTTCGGCCCGCGGGGCGGCCTTTCCACCGCCTCCCCCGTTCGAGGCGGTGCTGGCTCGGGCACGCGCGTCCGAAAAGGTCCGCCCGATTGCGAAGGCGCCTCGTTCACGAGCGAAGGCGCGAGGCAGGCAGCACCCCGTTTTCAAATGGGCGGGGCCGGGGTTCGTCCTCGCGGCCGCTGCGGCGCTCCTCGTCCTGCTCGCGTGGCCCCGGGAGGAGGCGCCTCCGCTCACGGCCGAGCCCTCCGCGCCAGCCCACGAAGACGCCCGCGCCGGGGAAACCTGCTATGCGTGCGCGTCCGCGATCGTCCCGAGCGCCGAGCCCGAGCCCGAGTCCGAGGAGCCTTATGGGTGCATGAGCCGATCTTGTGTAACTTGCTCCGAGGACGGGCCACAGGAGGAATGAGGCCGGACGAGGGATCCGGTGGCACGCGCCGCCTCCCGCATTTCCCCGGCCCAGGAGCCCTTGCCATGTCACGCGCGATCCGCTCGCCGTTCGTTTCTCTCAATCGTTCCATGGCCCTCGTCGCCGTCGCGCTCGCCGCGGCATGCAGCCAGGCGCCCGAGAGCATCGGTCCGACCGACGAAACCCCGATACGGCCCGCCGCCGCGCCGGCGGCGCAGGAAGCTGCGCCCGAGGCGGAGGGGTGCCACGGGGACAAACCCGATTGCGACTGCAAGCATGCGGAGGCCGAGGCGCCGTCCGACGTCGTCGAAGAGGTCTCGCTGGGCAAAGCGCCCGTGCGGGGGCCGGAGAGCGCGCCCGTGACGCTCGTGATGTTCGCCGATTTCGAGTGCCCCTTCTGCGCTCGCGCGGAGAAGACGCTGCGCGACCTCGAGCAGGAGTACCCGGGCAAACTGCGCATCGCCTTCAAGCACCACCCGCTCAAGTTCCACGCGCACGCCGCGGACGCGGCCCGCGCCGCGATCGCGGCGCAGGCGCAGGGCAAATTCTGGCCCCTGCACGACGCGCTGCTCGGCGCCCAGGGGACGCTCGATCAGGAGGGAATCGAGCGCGCCGCCGAGACCGCCGGCCTGGACGTCGCGAGGCTGCGCCGCGACATGCGATCGGCGGAGACCGACGCCCAGCTCGCCGCCGACAAGGCGGAGGCTGCGCGGCTCGAGATCAAGGGCACGCCGACGTTCTTCGTCAACGGTCGCCGCATCCCGGGCGCCCTGCCCGTGCAGGACTTCCGCGCGGCCATCGACCGCGCGCTCGTCGGGCGCTGAGCTGAGCCGAACTTCGCGTCCGGATCGACTCGAGGGTGACCTGCTGCTCGCTGTGGCGGGCCGGGGTACCGGCGTCTGGCAAAAGGAAATGGCCCGCTGCCGGTCCCGCGCCGCGGAATCTGGGTCGCTGGTCGACGCCGGTCCTAGCGGATGTCCGCCACCGCCACCCCGAGCCGCTCGGCGTAGAGGCCAAGCGTGCGCTCCCAAGCCGGACGCGCCAGGGCGCGGTCGTAGTAGGCCCTGACCCACGGATAGGGCTCGAGCAGCTCGGTCCTGCGCACCTCGCGAATCCACGTGCAGCTGAGGTTCACCACCCGGGAAGCTGCCCGAGGAGCGCGCTCGTCGCCGGGTCCGCCCTGTCGCCCCTCCCCCACCACGTACGAAGTAGCGAGACCGATGAACGTTTCACCGCGACCGGGAACAGATGGCAAGCGTCCTCTCGGGCAACAATTCTTCGCGATCCGCGAGACCACCGGTCACTCACACGGACAGCCATGAATCTTCGCAACTTCTTATTCAAGACCGCCATCCCGTCCCTCACCCTCGCCCTGCCGGCCCTCGTGGGCTGTGGCGGCTCGGAGCCCGCGGAACCCGGGCAGCCTGGGCAGGAGCTGCTCGCGCCCCCGGAAGCGGGCAAGGGCGTGCAGTTCAAGATGGTCACGAAGCTCGACCCCGGCACCGAGGCCGAGCATTGCATGTTCGTGAAGGCACCCGCGGAGGGGCTTTTCGTCAACCGTGACGAGGTGCGCTACTCGAAGGGGAGCCACCACTTCCTGCTCTTCCAGACGAGCTACGACGACATCCCGACCCAGAAAGAGGACGGGACGGTCGTCGACACGAGCGGCGTATTCGACTGTTCCGACGGTGCGACCGATGGCTGGGAGGTGGAGAAGCTCGTCGCCGGCTCGCAGAACGCCGACGGCGACTCCATGCTGCGCTTCCCCCAGGGCGTGGCCATGAAGGTGCGCCCGGGCGCGGTGCTCCTCATGAACGCGCATTACATCAACGCCTCGATGAACGTCATCGAGCCCGAGGTCCGGGTGAACCTCTACACGATCCCCGAGGCCGAGGTGAAGACGGAGGGCGACATCCTCTTCATCTACAACCCCTTCATCTACGTCGGGGCGCAGGCCGAGGGCCGCGCGCGCATGCGGTGCCCGGTGCACACGGACATCACGATCGCGAACGTGCAATCGCACATGCACGCGCGCGGCGTTGGTTATGCCGCGTCGATCGTCGGGCAGGCGGATCCGTTCTATACGAGCACCCAATGGGAGAACGTGACCGTCAAGGATTTCGGCGAAGGCCTCCAGGTCAAGGCAGGCGAGTGGTTCGATTACTGGTGTGACTACTCGAACGCGGAGACGAGGGACGTCTTCGAGGGCCCGCGCTCGACGGACGAGATGTGCATGCTCCTCGGCTCGTATTACCCGGCCGATTCGGCGACGGCGCACTGCCGCGCCGAGCCCGACGTCCCCGGCCAGCCGAACTTCATCGGTGCCGAGTGGGTGGGCAATGGCAAGGCGACGTGCGCCGAGTCGTTCGCCTGCGTGCAGCAGGCCATCAGCGCGAGCCAGGAGATAACGCCCTGCGTGACGAGCTCGGACGCCGCGGTCTCGCGGGAGTTCTCCGACGCCTTGCGTTGCTTCCTCAAGAAAGCCGGCCCGGACCAAGATCCGGCGATCGTCTGCAAGACCGAGCTCGACGCCTGTCTCGCGAAATGACCCTCCCCCGCCGGATCACGCTCGCCCGAGCGTGATCCGGCCCCTTCCCTCAATCGAGCGACTTTCAATGATTCGCAACTTCCGCGCGGTCACGTCCGAACGCTAGCGAGCACCTTGCGGCGACCGATCACCGCGCCTTCTCGGCGTCCGCGAGCGCCTTCCATGCGGGCTCGGCCGCGCCTACCGCCGAGCGCGCCCCGGAGCGCACGATGGGCGTGCGGAGCAGCAGTGGATCCTCCAAGAGCAGCTCGGCGAGGCGTGCCTCCGTCGGGGCGCTGTACTGGAGCCCGCGCTCCTTCACGCGTGGACTCTCCGCATCGTAGAGCGCGCGCATGCCGCCCACGGCCCGCGCGACGCTGGCGAGCTCTCCCTTGGAGAGGCCTTTTTCGCGCAGGTCGACGCTCTGCACCTTGATGCCGCGCTCTGCGAAGAACCGCTGCGCCGCACGCGTCGCTTTGCATTTCGTCGTACCGAAAATCTGGATCACAGCAGGGCCACCCTAGCACGGGCGCGCCCGGGACGATCCCGTCGCTTGATGAAGGGTCGACCTCCTGGTAAGGTTTGGTAATTCATGGCACCATCCCCCTCGCTCGCAGCCGTTTTCCTCGAGGTGCTTGGTGGCGCGTCCACACGGACCGAAGCTGCAGCACCAGGGCTCGAAGCGAAGCTCTGCGCGATCCTCGATGCGGCGCATACAGCGCATCCCGACATTCATGTGGCAGGTGAAACCTTCGCCCGCCACCTGGGGGGGCGCCTCTCCTCGACACACGAACCACTCGAGGTCCTCGGAACCCTGAACATCAGTGATCTCTACCTCGCTTGCGCGGCCGCGCACGGCAACGGGGCCGCCATCGCAGCGATCGAGCGCGGCTATTTTTCGTGGCTCCATGCAGCGATGGCGCGCGTCGCCGGGGACAACGACAGTAGCGATCTCATCCAGCTCCTACGTCAGAAGCTGTTTGCTGCAGAGCCCGACGAGCTGCCGAAAATCGGCGAGTATGCCGGAATCGGGTCGCTGGGCGCCTGGCTCCGGGTCACCGCCATGCGCATGGCGCTCAACGCGCGGCGGGGGCGCAAGCGAGAGACCGCACGCGTCAACGCAGACGACCACCTCGAGGAGCTCGCGACCCACGCGTCCCCCGAGATGGACTATCTCAAGTCACGCTACAGGAATGAGTTCAAGTATGCCTTTGAAACGGCGGTCGCAGCGTTGTCAGCGCGCGATCGGAACCTGCTACGTCTCCATTTCATCGATGGCTTGAACATCGATCAGATCGGGGCCATCCACCGGGTCCACCGTTCGACGGTCGCACGGTGGATTGCGCAGGCGCGGGAGTCCATCCTCCTCGAGACACAACGCCTTCTCCGCGAGCGGCTGGGGCTCGACAACGCGGATTTCAACAGTCTGCTCGCCTTGGTCAAGAGTGAGCTCAACCTGAGCATCCACCGGTATCTGACAGACGCCGCGGAGTGATCTCGTCAGGGCTTCGGGCCAGTCGGCTCATGGACACGGGGTCCACCGCGTCTCCAAGGTGTAACTGTCGAGGAAAATCTTGCCGAATTTCGTCTCCGGGCTGCCCTCTGCATTGCGCGCGGCGACGACGCCTCTCACGCGACATCGCGCGGGGAACTTGTCCCCGGTTTTGCGAAAAATCACGTCGACGTTCATGATGGCCCTGACGACCTCGCGGCCCTCGTACTCTTTTCTCCACTTGTCGAGGACGTAGGAGACCCGCACGATCCGAAGGTCACGAAACCAGGAATGAGCCCGCACGAGCTTGTCGATCTCGCGCAAGGTCGCGGGGTCTCCGCTCTCCGATGTCTCGACGTTCGCCGAAAGCTCGGCCTTGAACGCAGCCTCGCTCGGAACCTTGATGGTCACCGTCCCCTCGGCAAAGATCTCGGTGCGTTTCTCGTCCGCGAGCGTGAGCTTCAGCGTGTTGTCGCCCACGTGCAGCATGGGGATGATGCGCTTGTGGAACTCCTCCCAGGTCCGCGCCCAGGGTCGATCGCTCTTCAGGTTGTTCGCCCAGACCCCCGCATAGACGCTCGCCGGCATGCCCATGTGCGTATCGAACGCTTGCGGACCAACCCCGCCTTGAACCGGCGTGATCGAGTCGCCGTGAAGCTCGACACGGCCGAGCGCCCCGAAATCCGCACCCTGGATGATCTCATTGTCGGCACAGGCGGCGGGCTCGCCGTTGACCTCTGCGTACAACACGACGTATTTCGGGGCCTCCTCCCCGTAGGGCCCCCCATAGGCATGGATATACAGCGGGTCTCCAAGCGTCCACGTGTCGATCGCGATCGAGGCGTTGCTGGCGTCCGCCTTCAGCGACTTGTTCGCGAAGAGGATCCGGCGCTGATACGGCGCCGCGACGACAGGAAAGCTCGACTCTTTGGGCTTTTTCGGCTCTTTCGCGGCAGCGGCGGGCTCGGGTTTCGCCGGGTCCTCCTCCGGGGCATTCGCCTCTCGAATGAGCTCAGCGCCACCACGAATGAGGTCAAGGCAACCCGGTAGGCACCCGAGGCTGACAGCGAGGAGAGCGCGCGGCAGGAAACGCGAAAGGGAACGCATCGCCGCCACGGTAGCGGAGCGCTGGCGAAACGCTAGGCTCTTCCGCTTCCGCCGCAGCACGAGCAAGAGCCCAAGGCCGATCCAAGGGGCCCCGTTCGCCGATCCGCTACCGACGACGCAGGCGCCACAGCCACTCTCGCTGGAGGGGTTTTCCCCGGTGTCTCCGCCGGCGCCCGTGGTCGAGCTCGTCTCCATCATCCCGCCGGTCCCGGTCGAGCTGCTACCGCCGCCGCCGCCGCCGGTTCCGGTCGAGCTGCCGCCGCCGCCGCCGCCGCCGCCGCCGGTTCCGGTCGAGCTGCTACCGCCGCCACCGCCGCCGGTTCCGGTCGCGCTCGTGCTCGACGTCGTTGCCTCGATCTCGCATACGCCGGCAAGGCAAACCCCGCTTGCGCAAGGCGTGTCGTCCGGCTTGGGGACCGCCGAGCACACCCCATTGGCCGCATTGCAGAGCCCCACTTCGCACTCGCCCACCGGCGGGCAGACGAGCTCGTTGCCTCCGACGCACATCCCCCCCTCGCACGTGTCCGTTTGCGTGCAGGCATTGCCGTCGTCGCACGCCGTCCCGTTCGGCCCGGGCACGGCAGCGCACAGGCCCGTGCCCGCGTTACAGGCAGCCATTGCGCCGCACTCCGGGGAGAGATTGAGTCCGCTCGTTTGCACGGGCGTGAGTTTATCGAGGATCGTGCCGTCCCCGAGCTCGCCTTCGTTGTTCCACCCCCAGGCCCAGACCGTGCCGTCCGACTTCAGCGCCACCGTGTGCCTGGGGCCCGCTGCCACCGCGGCGAAACCGGTCGGCGCCACCAGTTGCAGTGGCGTAGATCGATTGTTGGTCGTGCCGTCCCCGAGTTGACCGGAATCGTTTCTCCCCCAGGTCCATACCGTGCCGTTCGACCTCACCGCCACGGTATGGTCTTCGCCCCCCACCACGGCGGTCACGTTGTTCAGCCCGATCACTTGCACGGGCGTGTGACGCTCGATGCTCGTGCCGTCGCCGAGCTGGCCGGGACCGTTCCACCCCCAGGCCCAGAGCGTGCCGTCCGACTTCAGCGCGACGCTGTGGAAGACACCGGCCGCCACGGCGGTGACACCGCTCAGCCCGATCACTTGCACGGGTTTGTCTCGGTAGGTGGTCGTGCCGTCGCCGAGACCACCGTGGCTGTTCTCCCCCCAGGCCCAAACCGTGCCGTCCGACTTCAGCGCAACGGTATGGTACCCTCCGCCGACCACTGCGGTCACGTCAATCAGCCCGCCCACTTGCCCGGGCGTGAGTTTATCGATGTTCGTGCCATCGCCGAGCTGGCCGTAGCTGTTCCACCCCCAGGCCCAGACCGTGCCGTCCGACTTCAGCGCAACGGTATGTTGCCGGCCTGTCGCCACCGCGGCGACGCCGCCAAGGCCGCTCACTTGCACGGGTGTGTGACGCTCGGTGGTCGTGCCGTCCCCGAGCTGGCCGAATTGGTTGAACCCCCAGGCCCAGACCGTGCCGTCCGACTTCAGCGCAACGGTGTAAGAGGCGCCCGCCGCCACCGCGATGACGCCGCCAAGGCCGCTCACTTGCACGGCTGTGTGTCGCTCGAGGGTCGTGCCGTCCCCGAGCTGGCCGTTGCCGTTCCACCCCCAGGCCCAGACCGTGCCGTCCGACTTCAGCGCCACCGTGTGATCGAAGCCCACGGCAACGTTCACCGCCGCGCAGCGCGCCGGGTTTCCGTCGCAGGTACCCAGGCTGCCCGCGCCCGCCGTCAATGCCGCCTGCGCCTCGGCCGTTCCCTCCGACGACGGACGCGCGGCCTGCCCGCCCCCGTCGCCTCCTGCGCCCATTCCCGAGGAATCGGCGCCACAGGCCCCCGCGAGCAAAACGAGCGGCCCGAGCCATAGCGCTACATTGAATCGATGATTCTTCACGTGAGGTCCTTCTTGGGAGCTGGCCGCCTTTGCGGCATCGTCGGTTTGTCCACGGAAGCGGGGGAAGATCACTTGCCCGCGATCGTGAGCGAGTTGATCGTCAGCTCGTCGGCCCGGCAGACGCACACCTCCGGCGAACCGGCCGGCGCGACCACCTTGCAGTCGCCGAGCAGCGAGGGAGTGATGCAGTCGGTCGAGGTGTCGAAGGTGCCCTGGGGCGTCGAGATCACGAGACCGTTCTGCTCGAGCGGCCCGAGGGTGTCGGCGTTGGAGGGTTCGAGCTCGCAGCAATGGTCCTCGCAGCAGCCCGCGGCGCCGCAATCGGCGTCCATCGGCTGGTAGGAGCACGCACCGTCCGCGCACGTGCCTATCGATGAATAGGTGCGGAGCGAACCATCGGCATTGCAGGCGGGCGGAGGTGGGGCATCACAGGTCGTCGTCGTCGAGGGGTACTTGCACGCGCCCTCCCAGCAGATGCCCTGGCTCTCGTAGTTGAGCACGGAAACCTCATCGGCGCACCCGGGGGGCGGAGGCTCATTGCAGTTCGCCATATCGCATCCGCCACCGGCACCACCGGCTCCTGCCACTCCGCCGCCGAAGCCTCCCGCTCCCGCCGCTCCGCCGCCGGCGCCTCCCGCTCCCGCGGTCCCCCCCGAAGCAAAAAGACCATCGTTGCTCCCACAGCCGATCACCGGGACGGCCAAGGCCGCTGCAAGGTAAAACCAACGCGAATCGTTCATCGTTCGTTCTCTTTCTCCAGGCGCAAGGACACGCACGCAGCGTCCGGCCCGCATGAGCGCGCGCCATACCCACACCACCCGCACGCAGTGTTTCACGTCGGGAGCGCCACTCCAGATCTGGACAGTCGATGCCTCTCGCGCTGATGGACACCGACCTCGGCAACCTGTCGCAAGAAAATCTCCATCTTCCGTCACCTCCGGCCACGCAGGCAGAGAGATGGCAATTGTTGCGACACCCACCGCGCTGTAGACTCGTCGACGGCTCCCCATGGATTGTATCGACGCAAACACTGTCCTCAAATTCGTTCGAGGTGTGCTCTCCGAGCAGGAAGCAACACGAGTCGAAGGGCACATCGATCGATGTGCAGAATGCCGGCGCGCTCTGGTGGAGTTCGCGCGCTCGTCTCTGCTCGCGGACGAGGTCGGAACGGCTCCCACCACCGCTCCCCTCTGCACGCTGGACAGCCATCATGCACCGATACCGGCTGCACTCCTACCGCGCGGTACGCTCGTCGGACGTTATCTTCTCCTCGATTGCCTCGGCATGGGCGGGATGGGCGTGGTCCACGCGGCCTACGACCCCGAGCTCGACCGCAAAGTGGCGCTCAAGATCTTGCGTCCCGAGGTCATCGAGCAGCTCGGCGTCGAGGGCTCCAGGGTGCGCATCCTCCGGGAGGCTCAGGCCATGGCTCGCCTATCGCACCCGAACGTCATCACCGTTCATGACTGCGGCACGGTGGGCGAGCACGTATTCATCGCCATGGAGCTGCTCGACGGACAGACGCTCACCCAATGGATCCGCGAGCGCCCCCGCAAGACGCGCGAGGTGCTCAATCGCTTCGTGCTCGCAGGGCGTGGTCTCGCCGCGGCCCACGCGGCTGGACTGATTCACCGTGATTTCAAGCCCGACAACGTACTTTGTGGGCATGACGGACGCGTTTGCGTGACCGACTTTGGACTGGCGCGCGCCACGCTGGGTACGACCCCAGGTCACCAAGAGGAGAGGGACGAGGAAGTTTTCCCTGCTTTGGATGGCGTGCAACCCACGCGTCTGCTCGCCGCCAACCTGACGCGCAGCGGAGCATTGGTGGGAACACCGGCGTACATGGCGCCCGAACAAGTCGAGGGCGACTCGGTCGACGCACGCAGCGATCAGTTCAGCTTCTGCGTAGCGCTGTACGAGGCACTTTACGGCGAGCGCCCTTTCACGGGCGATACGTACAAGAGCCTGCTCGCGTCCATTTCGCGTGGCCTTCCACGCGCGGCCCCGAAGAGCCGGCGCATTCCGAAGCGCATTCACCAAGCCCTCTTGCGTGGGTTATCCGCGGAGCCAGCCGAGCGTTTTCCGTCGATGGACGAGCTGCTCTCGGCGCTCACCCACGATTCTCGCGCGCGCTCTCGCCGCATCGCGCTTTTTGCGGTTACGGCCCTGGCGCTCGGCACCAGCGTTTTCTTCGCGCTCAAGAAGCCGGCGGCGACGCCCCCCCGCTTGTGCCAGGGCGCTGAACAAGACCTCGCCGGTGTCTGGGATCAGGCACAAAAACAAGCGGTGCGAGACGCCCTCCTCGCCACGGGTGTGTCCTTTGCCAGCGACGCATGGCAGGGCGTGGAGCGCACGTTCGACGCCTATACATCGAAGTGGGTCGCGATGCACACGGACGCTTGCGAGGCGACACACATGCGCGGTGAGCAATCCGAGTCCCTGCTCGACCTGCGGATGCAGTGCTTGAAGGACCGGCTCCAGGAGGTCAAAGCGCTCACCACCGAGTTCCAGCGCGCGAACGCGAAGACGGTGGAGAAGGCCGTGGAGGCCGCGGGGAACGTGGCGCCCGTCGAGCTGTGTGCACGCACGGACCTGCTCACAATGCCTGTTCGGCCGCCCAGCGACCCGACGGCGCGCGCCAAGGTGGACGAGCTGCGCGGCCGTCTCGCCGAGGCCAAGGCGCTCACCCGCACAGGCCAGTACAAAGAGAGCCTTGCGCTCACCCGACAAATCACCGAAGAAGCGCGTCTGCTGGGATACCGACCCCTCGAGGCCGAGGCGCTTCTCGAACGCGGCATTCTCGAGCAGGACGTCGAGGTGAAGGCATCCGCGCAAACGTTGACCGAGGCCGCCCTGGCCGCGGAAGCAGGCCGACATGACCGGGTGGCTGCGCGTGCCCAGATGGAGCTGTTCTATGTCATCGGAGGCCAGCAAGCGCGTTTCGATGAGGCGATGGGCATCCATCGCGCCGCGCGGGCAGCGCTGGAGCGAATCGGTGGAGATAAGGCGTTCGAGACGGATCTGCTCATGTACGAAGGATATACCTTCAGGCAGCAGGGCGACATGATGCAGGCCGTTGACAGGTACAAGCGTGTCCTCGAGCTACGGCTCGAGTTGCTCGGACCAGACAACATCAACGTGGCCAGGGGGCATGCAGAGTTGGCCACGACGTATCTGAACCAGGGGATACGGTTCGATGAGGCCCACCTTGCCCTTCAACGGGCACTCGATATTTATATCAAGGACCTCGGCCCGACGCACCCCCGGACCGCAGGGATGCGGCGTCGGATCGCGGTAGCACTCTTTGGGAAGTGTCGATACGCGGAGGCCATCACATTACTTCAAAACGCGCTTCCGCTCATCGATCAGTCATACGGGCAATACAACCGCGATACTGCCCAAACCCTGTACGTCATCGGACTTGCACTCTTCGAGCAAGGAAAGGCAGAGGAGTCGATTTCTTACGTGAATCGTGCCCTGGACATCTGGCGGAAGACGCACGATGACCATAGCACAGCGATCGCGGACGCCACCGAGGTTCTTGGTCATGCGCACGTTTATACAGGCCAACTGGAAAAAGCGCGGGGATATTGCCAGAGGGCCCACTCGATCATGGAAGCGAAAATGGGTAAGGAGAGCGCTCGGCTGGCCTTGGCGACACTTTGTCTGGCCAAAGTCGATACAGAGGAGAAGCTGTATACGTCCGCGGCTGCTCGCTTCGAACGTTCCATCCAGCTGTATAAGAAAGCATCCGCGGTCGAATCTCAGAACGACGCCATCGTTCGCCTCGACTGGGGAGACATGCTGCTCCGCGCCGACAAGCCTTTGCAAGCGCTCCCGCATTTCCAGCGTGCGCTCGGCATTATGGAGAAAGTCGGTGGTCCTGGACACTCATCCCTTGCCGAGGTGCTCACTCCGATAGGGAAAGCCCTCCTCGCGCTGCACCGCCCCAAAGAGGCACTTGCGCCGCTCGAACGCGCGCTCGCTCTCTGCGAGGCGCCGACCTGGGAAGGTCGTCCCGAGGTTCTCGCCAGCGCGCGTTTTTTTCTTGCGCGGGCCTTGTGGGAGGGCAACGGCGATCGCGATCGCGCCCTCACGCTCGCGAACGCGGCGAAGGAGGCCTTCGCCCGCTCCACGAAAGCAAACATCCCCGAAGCTGCCGAGCTCAATCGATGGCTCGCGACGCGACCGAGGCATTGAAGTGGCTGGGATGATCGGAAGGGAGTCTGACCATGGCAGTCCGCAAAGTAGAACGATACGGGGAAACCCGTCTGTCAAGAGCTTCGCGGAGCTCGTCGCCGAGTGCCGCGAGACCTTCATGGTGGCCGAGCTGAAGGTCACGAGTCGAAGGGGCTACGAGTCGGTCCTCCGGAACACCTTGCTCCCGAGTTCGGCGAGCTCCCCCTGGACAAGGTCGATGGGAAGGCCGCTGCGGATCTGGACCTCGACCTGTCCCGGCAGAAATTGACCCGCTCGACGCGCAACAACACGCAGATCGTCCTCCGGCCGGTGCTCCGATTCGCCAAGAGCCGCGGATACGTGGAGGATCGGCCGGTGAACCTGCCGAAGCTCGAGCCCATCGGGCAGAGCATCCTCGAGATCCCCTCGGACGATCAGGTCCCATCGTGAGGAAGGGACCGCGGGAGGCGCACGTCGCTCTGAACGACCACGGCAAGCCGTGGGGCCAGTTCGGGATCGATCAGGCGTTCGAGCGCGTCTGCCGTCGGGCGGGCCTAAACGGGTGGTCGGTGTACTGTCTCCGACACCACGCGTTCACCTCGTGGCTCCGCGTAGGCATCCCTGTCCACGTTGTCCAGCGGATGGCAGGTCACAAGCACCTGGCGACCACCCAGAGGTACGTGCACTTCATCCACAGTGAGGCCACGGCGAGGCCATGAGGAGGCTGGGCAGTTTGCCCAAAAGATCGATGCTGGGGGTCACACAATTCTATTTGTGCCGCACGTTCCGCAGCCTCGCTCGCACGCTCCCGATGGTGGCGACCATAAGAAACCCTACATTCACCAGCTCTGAGCGCCCGCGACCTGCCGTGTCGTGACATTCACGCGGTTGAACATGTTGATGAGCCCGATGTAGAGGACGAGCTGGGCCAACGCTTGTTCGTCGAAGTGGCGGGCGGCCTCGTTCCAGACGTCGTCGGGGACGGCGTCGGCGCGGTCGGCGAGGCGGGTCTCGGCTTCGGCCAGCGCGAGTGCCGCGCGCTCGGCTTCCGTGAAATAGGGGGCATCCCGCCAGCCGGCGAGCACGAGTAGGCGATCGTCCGGCTCGGCCCCCTTCTTCTCCTGACGGGCATGCATGTCGAGGCACACGGCGCAGCCGTTGATCTGGCTGATGCGCGCGTGGACCAGGCCGAGTGTTCGCGGCGGTATCTTGCCGTTCTGCAGACTTTTCACGAGCGTCATGATGGGCTGCATCGCCTCCGGAACGAGCGTCGCCGGGTTCTTCAGTCGTGCTTGCATGACAAATCTCTCCTTCTGGTCACATCCGGGCCCGCTCGCCCGTCACTGATGTGACGAATCGCAGAACGAGGACGTGACGGTGACGAACGAAAAAAATCTCATCGGCCTTTTCGAGGAGAGCCGGTCGCATCTCCGCGCGGTGGCGTATCGCATGCTGGGATCGCGGAGCGAGGCCGATGACGCGGTTCAGGAGACGTGGCTTCGGCTGTCACGAGCAGAGACAAGCGAGGTCGAAAACCTTCGCGGTTGGCTTACGACCGTCGTCGCGCGGGTGTGTCTCGACATGTTGCGCTCGCGGAAGGCCCGGGCGGAAGATGGCGACGTCGTGCCGGAGGAGGCGACCTCGAATGCGGAGGATGAGGCCGTGCTGGCCGATTCGGTCAGCATCGCCTTGCTCGTGGTCCTCGAGACGCTCGAGCCCGTGGAGCGGCTCGCGTTCGTGCTTCACGATTTGTTCGGCGTGTCGTTCGAGCAGATCGCGCCGATCGTCGGACGTTCGGAGGTCGCCGCGAGGCAGCTCGCGAGCCGGGCGCGGCGGCGCGTGCGTGGCGCGCCCGAACGCGATGAGGCCGAGCTTGCGCGACAGCACGATATCGTCAAGGCGCTTCTTGGCGCGCTTCGAGCGGGCGACGTCGAGGCCGTCGTCGCCGTTCTCGATCCGAACGTCGTCGTCCACGGGGGCGGTGCGGGCGGTCGGGCGCGCGAGATCCGAAGCGTGCGAAACTTGGCCAGGTCGGCTATCGGGTTCGCGAGGACGGCGCATGCATTCGACACCGCCGAACCCGCGCTCGTCGACGGCACCGTCGGCGCAATCTACGCGCCCGGCGGCCGGCTGTCACGCGCGCTTCGGTTGACGTTCGGCGAGGGGGTCATCACGCGCATCGACGTCATCGACGACGAAGACGGGCTGAAAACGCTCGAGATCACGACACTCGGCTGACGCGGCTGTCGCGGACGTGATCTCGTCCGCCCCTCCCCCTCAAATCCGTTACGAGCCCTCTGCAAGATCTCCGAACCAGGCTCCGCTGACTGCCCACCCGATGGGACACCCCGGCGCGGCGAAACTCGCGCTCTCTCGTAGCGTTTCCGAACGTGTTGGTGCGGGCTGCCTCGATGTAGCCGACGAGCGGCTCAAGACCTGGGGTCAAGCACTCGCGGAGGAGCGGGTCTTGCGGAGATCCCGATCGCCAGGGAGCTCGCCCGGCTCCTCGCCCCCATCGTGAAGAAGGGACCGCGGGAGGCGCACGTCGCCCTGAACGACCACGGCAAGCCGTGGGGCCAGTTCGGGATCGACCAAGCGTTCGAGCACGTCTGCCGTCGGGCGGGCCTAAGCGGGTGGTCGGTGTACTGTATCCGACACGACGCGATCACCTCGTGGCTCTGCGCTTGCAGCCCTGTCCACGTTGTCCAGCGGATGGCAGGTCACAAGCACCTGGCGACCACCCAGAAGTACGTGCACTTCCCTGGCAGTCTGACGGGCGCTCAACCTCGCGGTGTGTAACCACGCGGAATCAAACAATAAACGCCTGGATCCGCCTTCGAGATTCGAACGCGAGACCTACGATGTACGAAACCCTTTCCCGCGGTCTCGAGGGCCCCTCGCGAAGTCACGAGAACGACTGCAAAATGAGCGTCGTTCCGGGCACTCTCGCGCATGCGAGGGGGTTCTTGGAGGTGGACAGGAGAGACAGGATGAGACAGGGCGGGAACGAGTTCGTGGTAACGCTCTGGTAACGGGGGGGGGGCGCGCCCGGTGTCACGGCTGCACGATGGACTGCTCGAACGCGGCCGTGTCGCTCTCGTGCTGCCACTGGATTCGCGCCTTGTCGTTCGCCCCGAGGAAGGCCTCGCACCCGGCGGACGGAGTCATCCACGGGACGTCGGCCGCGCATTCATCATCGCGCGTGGTGAAGTCGTCGCGCGTCTTCCAGAGGCTCTTGCCCGCGCGCACGTACTCGTCGGTGATCTCGATCCGAAGGATGCCCTGGTCGTCGGTCGACGGCGCCACGGGCACGTTCTTCAGCACGTCGCGCGTGCGAATGAGAGGGCCCACGCGTGCTCGCCCGGAACGTCCATGCTTTCGCGCTCGACGCAGCGGTCGTAGCATCGGTCCTTGGCATCGAAAGTGACGAGAGGACGCGTTCGCTCATCGCTGCGGCTCCGCCCGCAGCCCGGCTTGGACCCAAAAGGGCGTCGTACGAAGGATGGGCAGCACGCGCCCGTCGAGGCGACGGCGGCGGCTGCTGCGATGTCGATCCGCTCGCATCCCCCTTCCCACGCGGACGCCTCCAGTGCGCCCGTGATGGGCGCTCCCAAGCAAGAACGCGCTCTCCGAGGCCGGCCGCGTCTGGGCGAACGCGGGTTCGTCGGCCGAGGCGCCGATCTCGCCCGCGTCGGGCAGCTCATCGCCGAAGGGGCGCCGCTCGTCACGCTCACCGGCACCGCGGGGATCGGCAAGACCGCGCTCGCGGCGCGTCTGGCTGCCATGCTCGAGGACCCCTCGCAGGACGAGCCGCTGCGGGTCGGCTTCTGCGACCTCGAAGGTGCGCGCGGGGCCGCCGGAATCCGTGCCGCCGTCGCGCGCGCGATCGGCGTGCCCGACCCCGAAGGGGCTTTCGAGCACGAATGGATGGAGCGGATGGTCCGCTCGCTTGCGGCGTTCGGGCCTGCGCTCCTGGTGCTCGACCATTTCGAGCACGTCGTCGAGCACGCGGACGCGACGGTGGGCGCGTGGCTCGCGTGCGTCCCCGAGCTCCAGCTCCTGGTGACGAGCCGCGAGCGACTGCGCATCCCGGGTGAGGTCGTGCACGACCTCGCCCCGCTGTCGCTGCCCGAGCGGAACGACCTCGCCGGCAGCGAAGCAGTCGAGTTATGGATCGCACGCGTCCGCGAGGTCTACCCTTCGTACGACCCGACGCCGGCCGACGCGCCCGTCGTGGTGCGCCTCGTGCGTGAGCTCGACGGACTACCGCTCGCCATCGAGCTCGCGGCCGCGCGCTTCGGCACGCTCACGCCGGCCGAGCTGCTCGAGCGTCTCGAGCGGCGCATCGACGTCCTCGGGCGACGCGGCAAGGCTGGCGGCCGCCAGTCGACCCTGCGCGACGCGATCGACTGGTCGTGGGGGCTCCTTCCGCCCTGGGAGCAGGAAGCCTTCGCGCAGTGCGCGGTCTTCCACGGCCGCATCAGCGTCGACGCCGCCGAAGCGGTACTCGATCCAGGCGGGGATGACGCGCTCGAGGCCCTTCAGGGGCTGCGCGACAAGTCGCTCCTGAGTCATGCGCGGTACGACGACCACAAATGCGAGACGGGGCTCACGATGTACCTGAGCGTACGCAAGTACGCCGAGGAGAAGCTCGCGGCATCGGAGGGACGGACCGCGGTGTTCGAACGCCACACGCGCTACTTCCTCGCGTACGCCGAGCGCTGTGCCGCGCTCACGCGCATCGACCCGAGCGCCGCCGCGCGGCGGCTGCTCGTCGAGCGCGAGAACCTGCTCGCGGTCGTGCGCCGAGGCCTCTCGTCGAGCTCTCCGAAGGATGTGGAGGCTGCGCTCCGGATCCTCGTGGCGCTGGAGGAGCCGCGCTGGCACGACGGTTCCCCTTCTGCGCACCTCCTCTGGCTGGACGAAGCGCTCGCACACCCCTCGGTGGCCGAGGTGGATCCACGCGTCCGCGGCCATGCGCTGATCGCCCGCGGGCGCGTGGCCTGGCGCGTCGCGAGGCTCGACGTGAGCGAGCGCGATTTCGACGAGGCGGTGGCGCTCGCCGTGCGCGCGAAGGATGCGTCGCTCGAGTCGTTGGCTCGGCGCTTCCTTGCGCTCGTCCTGCTCCTGCGCGGGCGCTTCGACGAGAGCCGCGGCGCCGCCGACCACGCGCTACGCCTTGCGATCGACGTCGGCGACCGCCGCCTCGAGGGCCTCGCGTACGCGATGCTCGGATTCGTCGCCCGCCTGCGCGGAGAGCAGCCGCGCGCGCGGCGACGGGTCGAGCAGGCACTCGAACGCTTCCGCGACGTGGGCGAAGCCCCCTTCGAGCTGAGCATGCGTCTCGAGCTCATGTACGTGCACCTCGATGCCGGGGAGCTCGAAGCCGCGCGTGCGTACGCCGAGCAGGCGCTCGCCCACTCCCAAGCGCTCGGCCTTGCGCCGCCCCCGCGCTTGCTGCTCGGCTTGGGGCACGCCGCGCTCGAGGCGGGCGATCCGAGCGAGGCATCGCTTCGATACCGCGATGCCCGGGACGTGGCTCGCGCCGCCGGCGAGCACACGCTGGAGGTGGCCGCGATAGCGTGCGGAGCGGTCACGCTCTTCGAGCAGGGGCGCCCTCTCGAGGCGCGGCTCGAGCTGCGCGAAGCGCTCCCGCGGGTGCGCACGCTCGGCCGCCATGTCTACTCGGGGCTCGTCACGGTCGTCTCGAGCGTGCTCGAGGCCGCGGTCGGCCACATCGACGAGGCGCGCGAGCTGCTCGCGGCAGCCGAGCGCGATCTCGACGCCGGTGCCGATACGCACCTGCCAGCGCTCGAGATCTGCAAAGGCTTCCTCGATCTGGCCGAGGCCCAACGTGCTCGAACGAACGGCGACGGCGGGGCCGCCGCCGAGCTCGAAGGCGGCGCCCAGCGACGGCTCGGCGCCGTGCTCGCGACCGCGAACGGCGCGGGCTCTCGGTGGGTCACCGAGTTGCGCGTCCTTGCGCGCCTCCTCGGCAGCGCGCTCGCGACACACGCCTCCCCGGCCCCCGCGGCGCCCCGCGTGCTGCGGCTCGATGCCACCGGCCGCTGGTTCGAGCCGCCGAGCGGTCCACGCGTCGCGTGTGCAAACCGGCCGGTGATGCGGCGCCTCCTCGTCGCGCTCGCGCAGGCCCACCTCGCCGCGCCGGCTCGCCCGTTCTCGTTCGAGGAGCTGATCGAGATCGGCTGGCCCGGCGAGCGGATCCTGGCGGACGCCGCACGCAACCGCCTCCACGTCATGCTGACCCGCATGCGCGATCTTGGGCTGCGCGAGGTCCTTCTCGGGAACGACCTCGGCTACTTCTTCTCCCCCGATCTCTCGATCGATTTCTGCTGAACCGCCTCGGAAGCACGATTCTCGGGAGGCACGCGGCTCGGATGTAAGCGGCATGTAAGCGCCCGTGACCGCACGGTGGAAGCGAGCTCGCGCTCGCCGAACCCAGGAGGACCATGAAGACACGCTCGGGCCTCGTCGCCCTCATCGCGCTGGCGTCCGCCGCTGGCTGCATGATCAACACCCCTCCCAGCCTGCGCGGAGGCGCGTTCGCCCAGTTTCGCGCGCGCTCTCCCCTCGCGAACGACGAACACATCGTCTTCGCCCCGTCCGAGAACGCGTCCATCCTCGGCCGTGTCCTGCTCGCGCCTTACGTCACGACCCGGCCGCTCGCCGACCAGCTCGCGCCCAACCCGTGCGCGGACGCTCTCGTCGACGTCGAGCCGCGGCCGGTCCCAGGTGACGTCATCGAAGACGCGGAGCTCCTCTCCCCGGACGCCGCGCGCGCGGCCGGAGCTCCGGGCGCGTCGCACGTCCACTACCACTTCGACGTGCGCGCGCGCGTCGAGAAGGCCGCGACGAAGGCCTACACGGAGTGTTGTCAGAGGGCCTCGTGCGGCGTTGGCTATGTTCGCTCGGCGACGCTCGGCGAAGGGGAAATCGCGCTCGCGAAGCCGACCGCGCCCGGCGGCAATGCGGACGTCGCGTTCGACGAGGGCCCCCATCCGCTCGAGCTCACACACATCGACCGGCGCCATGTACGCGGGTTTGTCGCGTTCGCGCTCGGCGGACAGGACGCGGCGCCTCCTCTCGCGGCCGAGGCGGAACCCGAGTCCCCGGGAAGGGCGACGTACGATGCGGAGCGCATCGAGGTCCGCGAGTCGAGCGAGAATCGAGACCAGTTCGAGCTCTGCACGAAAAAGAGCTGCATCACGGAGAACGAGTTCGTGCGCCGTTACGCGAGGCGAACTGGCTCCCACGAGCTCGACGATTACGTGCGCGATCGTGCGCCGCAGATGCGCGCGACCGGCGTGGTCCTCGGGAGCCTCGGCGTCCTGGCTGCTGCGGTGGGTGTGGTGATCCTCGCCACCGACAATCCCGCGGTGCCCGATCGACGCATACCCGCCGTCGGAGGGGTCATGCTGGGCATCTCGGTCCCGTCGCTGGCGGCGGGGATCGGGCTCCTCGGCGCGCCCTACGACGGATGGAAGTACGACCACTACCTCACGAAGAGCGAGGCGAGGCGCTTCGTGGAGCGGTACAACCGCGCGCTGCGGAGCGAGGGTGCAGCGCGCGGCGCATCGAACCACGAATGACGCCGCGCACGATGCAATCGTGTCCCCTCAAGGTGATAGAAACGTGAGCGAGTATGCGTAATCGGTGCACTCGTTCACGCCGGGCTGATCGACGTAGACCAGATAGCTCGTCAGCGTGCTCCCGCCTGCGGTGCATTCGAGGTGCATCAGCACGTCAGCGCCCTGGTTGCAGCAGGCTTCCATGCCGTCCAGCGAGTAGTATTGCCCGTCCTGGCACTCGAGGATGTCCGGGATCTCCTTGGCGGCGCAGCGCGGGATGATGCAAAACCACGTCGTGGGTTTGGTCGCATAGGCCTTGAGCCACGGCTTGGCTGGGCCGGCGCAGACGTCAATCCCGTTCGGGTACGAGTAAATGTCGATGTCGGTCTCGCCATCGAGCACGCCGGCGCGTGTGTCTTCCGTGACCGGGCTGCAGCTTATGTCGGCCGCAATCTTGGTCGCCGTGTCTTTGGTATCGTTCGGCTCGGGGTTCAGGTCGTCGTTGCAGACGGGCCCCCCGCCCGAACCCCCCGAACCCCCCGCGCCCGAACCTCCCGCGCCTCCCGCGCCCGCACCTCCCGCGCCGGAGCCGCCCGCGCCACCGGTGCCGGAGGACGACGACGAGCCGCCTCCGCCGCCGCCGGCCCCATTGCCTTCGCACGTCCCCACCTTGGCCTCATCGCCGCTCGTGGGCGCGCCGAACGTCGACACCTCGGCGGCCATCGCGAGGCTCGTGGTGCCGAGCGCGAGGTCCGCCGTGAACTTGGGGATCTCGAACGTCTTCGTGCCGACGAAGGGCACCTCGATCTCGATGCTCGGCTGGATGATGAGCGACCCGCCGCGCACGACGTCGCCTTGGTAGGCCACGTCGGTCCCGTCGATCGCGGCGCAGGTGCCGGTGAAGCCGATCTCGACGAAGCTACCTTCCTCGACCTCGAGGACGAGCGAGCCCGGGATGCTTCCGGGCAGCGGGATCTTGGGCAGTCGCACCGGTGGGATCAGCGCCTGCGTCGTGATGCCCGTCCCGATCGAGAACGGGTCGAAAGCCGTGCTCCCTTCAAAGGTGATCTCGACGTTCTCGAGGCCGGGGATCGGGCCGTCGTAGGAAGGCAGATTGTCGATATCGACCTTGAGCGTGCCCACCATCGAAAAACCACCGGACAGCGCGACCTTGCCGCTGCCCGGCATGCCCGTGAGCTTGGGCTCACTCTTCGATCCGCTTGGCGCCGCCTTGGCGTCCACCGTCGCCGCGCCCTTTGCGGAGAGGTCGAACGACGCCTGCACGGGCGAGCCGCTCGGCTGCAGACCCGTGGAGTATGCGAATCCGGGGAGGAGGTCGGCTTCTCCGTGCAGGGGCAACGCGACGACCTCCGACACAGCCGACGCGGGGTCGTCGTCGCCGCCACAGGCGCCGATCAAAGCGAGGAAACTGCCGGCGACGAGGAATAAGCTCTTGCGGACCGTCATGTCTGTCTCCGTTGGGTTGAAGGGGCGGAGCGCGCGTCGGCGACGGTGGATACCCGCAGCCGATGTTGCTCGCGATCCGGTCGGCTCAGACCTGACCCGAAGGCGGCTGCGAAGGAACTTACATGCGGCTTACATCGCCATCGTTGAGCATGAGGGATGGGAGTTGCTCCACGGAATCAACCTCAATGCTGCCCCCTCTTTTACGAGGTTCCACATTGTGGCCATGCCCGAACTTCGTGAAGCCGCTATTCGACGATGCACCGAGCTCCGGCTCTGCTCCGGAAACGGGACGGAGAAAAACCCATCACCCGATCCCGGGGCGCGCCCTGTCTTTCGACACACGTCCGGGACTGCGAGGACACGTCTCATGACTCAGTTCGGAAGAACAGCAGGAGCTCGAGAAGTCGTTCCCTCGGCATCCCGACGCGGAGCTCGAACTCCCAGTCTTCCAGAGCCTGATCGGTCTCCCGCAATGCCGATCTGATGATGGCCAGATCGTCGACGGACATCAGAACGCGAACCGAGTCAGGACCGAGTCGCTCGATCTTTCTATTCATGATCACTGAAATAGTTGATCCGCCAAGGGACGAGAAGGGCGTCGCGAGGTGGCAGGGCGCGCCGCCCCTACCGGGTCCGGGCATCCGGAGCCGCGGCAAACGGCTTCGCGAGGTTCGGCGAGACGTGGGGCGGAGGCGTCGGGGCAGGCGTGTGCGAGGGCGCGAAGCTCGCCGCGCGCGGGGTCGAAGGTGTCGAGGCGGCGGGTGCAGACGCGGAGCACCTCCTGCAGATGTCCTCGCGGTCGGCCTCGACGTGGGTCCAGCGGCGGAGCCAGCGCAGAATGTCCGGGCGGAGGGCGAGGAGCTGCGGGAGGAGTTCGTCCGGGCGAACGGTGGGGGGAGAGGGACACGGGAGCGGCATGCTCATACCCAGGGTCTGCGCAGGCGGGGGTGGAAAGGGTTCACAGAGAGGGAGAAATAAAGCCTCCGTGAAATTCTTCACCGATCCGATGCGCGGGCAACATGGGGGATAGCGAGAAGTTTGGAGCCTTGCCCTCGTCGTGTATCTTTGGCAGCCCTCTCACGGAACAGGTCATCATGAAGTGTTCTTCCCTCATGCTCCTCGTGCTCCTGCTGGGGGCTTGCGGCGGTTTCCTCCCGCACCCCCAACAGCCCTATCGGTTCACCGCCGCATCGGCAGACGGCGACCCAGCGGACGTCGTGGCCCGCCACCTGGCGAGCGAGGGGTACTCGCCTGCCAACGTGGACAAAGAGGTCGGGCTCGTGCAGACCCAGTGGCAAGACACGGGCTTGGGGTACGGCTTCGTGCAGGACACACCGGCCACGCTCGTCCGGCGTTTCACAGTTACCATCGCCCGTACCGCGAATGGGAACGACATCTTGCTTCGAGCCGACCTCCAACGCTGCCCGAAGGGCAGATTCACCATCGACAGCACCGGTGTCCGTGGTCCATGCGTGGCTGCGGAAGAGCACTACGAACAGAATCAGCAGGAGCTCGACGGGCTCGGCGCTCGCCTACGAACTGCCTTGAACGGCAAATAGCGAAACGTACAAGCTTCATCGCGGCCCGGGAGATGGCGTGAGGACCGGAGCTACGATCGTGGGCAACGGTGGCAGCACGATAGGTCCCGTCGGAACCGGGATGTTCCCCTGGATCACCAAGCCGTTGGGCCCCGTGATGACGAACCGTATCGGCTCGACCGCAGAGGGGGGCGTCGAGGTTGGTGGAGCCGACGGTGGAGGCGGCGACTTCGAAGCCGGCGTCGCCTCGGGCTTCACGACCGGCGGTGGCTGCGTCGCAGCCGGCACGATCACCGGCTCCGGCACGGGACGCACGACTGGCTCCACCGACGGCGCCAGCTCCGGCGTCACCTCCTCCGCCTCCGGCCGGAGCTCGAACGGCGCAGCCGGCAACCCGATGACGGACACCCCGAGCCCCATCCGCAGGGCCTCCATCGACGCGGCCCGCGGAGGCGTGAGCACGTAGACGCTGACTGCGGTGAACGTGGCGCCGACGAGCGAAAGAAGGGTGAGCCGGGCAGGAGTCATCTTCGGGGCGGCGATCGTATCAGATCCGCACCGCAAAGGTTTGTCAGCGTCCACCTGACAAACCGTTACGTTCGGGACGTCGACTTGAGCAGGACCGGAATCCGGAGCGACGAGCGAGCCAGCCAGCCATGACCTGTCCCAAAGCGGAGAGGCCCGATCTCCCCGAGATCGGGTCTCTCACCAAACCAGAATCAGCGCAGCGCTGACTTCAGGGCATGATGACGAGGGTCTCGGACTCTTCCTCGCCGCCGAAGCGGGCGGTGATTGTGACCGTTCCCTCGTCGATCGCGGTCACGAGGCCGTCAGCGGAAACGGTAGCGGTCGCTGGGTCGCTCGAGATCCACTCGACACGGGCGTGCCTGGACATATCCCCGTCCGACGTCCCGTCGGAATACGTCACCTTCAGCGTGTACTGAAGCGTCTCGCCCTTCTTCATCGAGCTCGTGTCGGGGGTGAGATCGAGGTCCGAGACCGTCTTGTTGTCCAGCTCGATGTCGTCCGCGTTGTCATCGCCGCAACCGACAGCGGCAACCATCGACATCGCTGAGAACGCCATGGCGAAGAGCATGCAATACGATTTCATTTTCTTTGCTCCTGGGGGGTTACCCACCCTTTGATGTCCGGCGGTTCGCCATACACGTCGTGTGCCGACGTCGAAGCGGCATTTTTCCGCCCACGGATGTGCAACTTGTGCCCGGAAATTACGACACGAAAATCTTTCATGGTATTCCTTGCAGCAAGCGCCTCTTATGACGGATCCCAACGATCTCGCATATAATGGCAAAGATTCGTTTGTCAGCGTGCACCTGACAAAAACGGTTACGTTCTGGACGTCGACTCGAGCAGGAACGTCACGAGGATCCCGAGCAGATTGAATGGTACCCCTGGCACTTGCGCCTTCCGCGGCGGCTCCGTAGTCCCGACCCAAGCCCGGAGATGCCTCGCGCTGAGCTCGGGCACGACGCGGACGAGCTGCGCCGCGTGGGCAAGCGCGTCGATGTCCGCGCTCGCGTAGGAGTACACCCACAGCGCGCCCTCGCGCGTGACGACGGGCCGATCGACGGAGCCGGCCCGATCGAGCTTCCACCCCGTCGCCATACGCAACACGCGCGCCGTCGAGCAAAAAGCCTTCCCCTTGCCATGATGCGTGCGTGCCATCTGCCAGCAGATACGCGCTCGCCCGCACCCCCCGAGGTAAAGCCCTCGCACCCGCTGGCACCCGGCCGAATACCCGATGAGCGCAAGCCGCGACACCTCGCGCACCCCCGCCCGCTGGTGCGCGAACTCCAAGAGCTCCCCCATCATCGGCCCCTTCGCGACGCCATCCGCCACGATGCACGGCCGCGGCCCGAACGCCGCGCGAAGCTTCGGATCGAGGTTGACCCCGATCAGAAACGCCAAAACGAGCGGCCTCGGATGCCCTTCGCCGGCCTGCACGAGCCGAAGCGCCACGGCTACCTCCGCATGGTGATTCCGAGAGCCACCTGACCGAGGCCCGTGCTTTCACCGTTGGCGAGCTCGTGAAACTCGATGTCCTCGCCGTAAAAAAACCGGAGGATCGTCACGTAATCATATCCCTGGGCGGCCAACCAGTGCGCACAATGCTGCCCCAGACAGCCGCGGGTCCCAGGGTGAGAGCGCAATGACAAACTCGTCGGAATGACGTCACGCCCTCGCCGCCCGGCGTTGTAGGTCACCCATCGCTCGGTCTCGTCGGATCTGGACCATGCGACCCATCCGGATTCCAATACGCCCCCGCGACATGATTTGCGAGGATCATTCGCCCCTGGTAACGCAACACGATGCCCCGCGTCCGCGTCGCTGCCTTGACGTAGCCCTCGCCGGAATACCGCGAGAACACTTGAAACTGCGGCCCGCTCGGGATCGATGTCGTGCGTCCCAGCGTCGGCCGGTCGCGCATCGCCCGGAGCACGAACGTTCGTGCGGCGATGGCGAGAGCGGCTTTCGCCTTCGGATGCGCGTGCAAATGCTCACCCGCGACTATCCGCGGCACGTATTCGAGCTCGAGCGAGAGCCACCCCGCGGTCGTGAGGATCCGCTCGGGCGCCTCGGTATGCTCCTCCCCGATTGGAATGCTCATTTCTTCAATCCATGCCGAACCACGAAGATCCTGCAATCCGTTACCGGTGACGTGCCCGGATGCAACCAGACCCGCGCCGTCGCGCGCCCCGCACCACTCCAGAAGCGAACAGCCCATCGTTCGACGGGACTCGGGTACTTCGCCATCGCCACGACCTGCCGCTTCTGCACGAGGGGCCCCACGATCACCACGGGCAGACTGACGAGCAACCGTTCCTTTCCGAACACGACGTCGCGAAGCGTGAGCGTGGCGGAGACCTGCCATTGCGGGGGAGGCTCGTCCCCCACCAACAGCGGCGGATCCATGATCACGATGCAATGTGTCGATGCGCCTCCCCCGCTGCCGTCGTCGAACCTCCCTCGCCTCCCGAGAAGACGTTCACCGACGTCATCACCGAGTACCGCGCGACCTTCATGATCACCGATCTGAAGGTCACGACCCGGCGAGGCTACGAGTCGGTCCTCGAGAGCACCCTGCTCCCGAGGTTCGGCCCGCAGCCGATCTCGAGGGTTGATGGCGCCGCCGCGGCCGCCCTCGATCTCGACATGTCGAAGCGGGAGCTCGCCCGAGCCACCCGCAACAACACGCAGATCGTCCTCCGGTCCGTGCTCCGGTTCGCCAAGAGCCGCGGCTACGTGGCGGATCGACCGGCGAACCTGCCGAAGCTCAAGCCGTTTGACGAGGGCATCCTGGAGATCCCCTCCGACGAGCAGATCACCAAGCTGCTCAGGACCGCCAACGAGCTCCATCGCCGCGCCTTCGCGCTCATGGTGTTCGCCGGGCTACGCCCGAACGAACTTCGTGCTCTACGTCGCAAGGACATGAAGCTGCGGCGGGAAGGGGGCGCCGCGATGGGAGGCGTCCTCGGCATCCGGGAGGGCCGGTCCCACGGCGAGGTGCACACGCCGAAGACCGGGCAGCGAGAGATCCCGATCGCCCCGCAGCTCGCGCCCCTACTCGCTCTCGTCGAGGAGGGGCCGCGAGACGGATACGTCGCTCTGAACAAGCGAGGTAAGCCGTGGGGCCAGTACGGACTCGACCAGGCGTTCAAGCGGGTCGGGCGGCGTGCCGGGCTTGAGGAGTGGTCGGTGTACTGTCTAGAGCAATACGCCTCACGTTCACTTCCACTTGATTTTACCGACACTTGGCTCGTCGGGGTCGTGCCTCCCCGATAGTTTTCCGACAGATTCCCGCCGCCCGCCGATCCCTCGCCGGCCGGGACGAGCAGGCAGGCAGGCAGGGGTGGGAAGACCTCGCCGGCGTTGCCCCGGAGCGCTTCACCTTCGCGGATGTAGACCAAGGTCGAGTTGAAGTTCTGGTGTCCCGCGCGCTGCATGATGACGTGCGGCGTGTCCCCACGCATGGCCATCCACGTGATCCCCGTAGCGCGGAGATCGTGAAACGTCATGCGCTTGTGGAGCTCGTCGGCGATGTACAGGTCCGGGCGATCGAGTCCGGCCGTCTGCATCGCCGCGCGGAAGCGCCGCGCCATGTGCTCGCCATAGACCGGAATTACCCGGCCGCTCTCGTCACGTTCGGCGTACAGCACGCGAAGCAGGGGAAGTAGATTCGGCTCGATTCGGAAGGCCCGCGGGCGCCTGGTCTTTGTCCCCTTCTCCTGTTTCCGAGCGCGATCGAAGCTGCGGCGGACATAGATGACGCCCTCCTGTAGGTTAACGTCGGTCCACCGCAGACGAAGGATCTCCGATATGCGGGAGTAGAGGTATATGGCAAGCGTCGCCAGCCGGCGCATTTCGAGCGGTACGTTTTCGCACGACACGAGTTGCAGGAACTCGCTCGGAAAAAGGTACACCTTGGATCGTTGATTGCCCCGGTCAGGACCCACGACGCCCTGCGCTGGGTTGTCCTTGCGGACGCGCAGCGCGAGGTTTTTCGCCGACGATGCGTCCCTGAATAGCTTGTGCACCGCAAGCCATAGCTTTTTCGCGCTGCGCCACGAATACTCGCCTTGGACGATCTTCTTGTCGAGGACCTGAACCAGTCTTTCCAAATCCTCGCGCGTGATCGTCGCGATTGGCTTCTCTCCGATGGTCGGCACGACGTGCAGCGTAAAGGCCGAGCGGTCGCTCTTGATGCTGGTATATCCTCGCTCCTCGCGGTCCCTTATCCACCGCTCGAAATACGCGGCGAACGTCTCTCCCTTTGGAATGGGCGCGCCCTTGCTCCGCTCGCGCGCCTGCTGGTCGAGCCGTTCGCGCGCCTTGTCGGGGTTGTCCGTGTAGAACTTCGCGGTCTCGCGGGCGCGAGCTTCGGACATGCCCGGGGGGAGGTGGATCCGCACGTAGCGGCCGTCCAGAAGGACGCGCGCCACGTAATGGTCGCCTTCAAGCAATATGTTACCCGTGCGACGGCGGCCCATATTACAGGACCTCCGCGCTTAGGTTGGATGGAAAAACGCTGGATCTCGCCCACGTGGGCGCTATGGTGCCCATAGGTCAAACCTCGGTGCTATCGGGGTCTTGGCCGAGGGTCTCCGTGCATGTTGGCTTCATGCATGGAGGCCCGCTTTTTGTACTGCCCTACCAGCCGACCACACCCCCCGGCGGGCGTCAAGGGCCGGCCTCGGCCGCTCGGTTGGCTCGCGGCGGCGCGCAGCGGGCCCGGGAAGCGATCGGCGAGGGACAAGCGGCCCCGGCGTCGCACGTCGTACGCTGCGCCCGTCCTCGCGCCCGTGGGGGGACGTGGCAGAGCTGCGCCGGTCGGCCTCGGCGCGGGGGACCTCGGCGAGCTCGCGGGGGCTCTCGAGGTCCGCCTCGTGCTCGCGTTCGGCCTCGGCCTCGGCGCGCCCGTGCGATCGGCTCGCGGCGGCGCGTAGGCGCCTCGTGCTCGCGCCCGCGTCGCGGTAGCGCCCGAACCCTGCTTCGCTCCCCTCGCCGATCTTCTCGCGCCCGCTGCGCGCCCGCGTCGGGGTGCTCTCGAGCTCGGTTCGCTCGGGCGATCGGCTCGCGCGTGGTGGGGGGCGCGCTCGCGCCCTTCGTCCGGGCGCGCCTCGGCGCGTGCATGTCCGCCCGGCGCAGCGGCGGCGCGGCGGCACGGGGTCATGCTCTCGAGGTCCGCCTCGTGCTGGTCCTCGGCGGGCGCCTCGGCGGGCGCACGCTTGCCCGTGCGGCTCGATCGGCTCGCGGCGGCGCGATGCTCCGCGCAGCGTGGCCCGTTCGGAAGCGCGGCGAGCTCGCGGCCGTCCTCGGCCTCGATGTCTCGACTGGCGAAGGGCGGATCGGTCCGTTCGGGCGGCGCGCATCGAGGCGCCGCTCGTGTATGGTTCGTCATGGCATATCAGCGGCGGCGCTCGCGTGCGCCTCGCCGCTCCCTTTCGAGTCCTTCAATCCCAGCGCGCCCGCCCCCCACGGGCGCGCACGATGGCCGAGGACGCGCGAGCACGAGGCCGATCGATGTCTCGACGGCCCGGACCTCGCGCGAGGCGCCTCGGCGGAATCAGCGGCGGCGCGGGCTCCGTTGCGTGTTTGGGCCCTGCTTCGGCTCCCGTCCCATCGCGCGCTCGTGAGCCTCGGCAGGTGACAACGCGTTCACGTCTACCGCCGCGAGGTCGCGCGCCTGGGGAGGCGGGCGGGGAGCTCGGGGCCGCGCGCCTTCCTGCGCTTCGATGAACGCGTGAGCCTCATCCCGCAGGACAAGGATCGTCTTCCCGTCGGGTGCCTTGAAGCTCCGGAGCTTGCCTTGCCCCGTGAGCCGCTCGAACGCCCTTTCACCCCAGGGGAAGGTTTTTCGGTCGTAGTACCGCAGGCCCTCGTCGCCTGTGGCGTGCTTCGCCGTCTCCTCGCGAAAGGCCGCGAGAAGTGCAGCGGCGAAGGGCCGGAAAGCTTCTACCAGGGGGTCAACCGGCGCCATGATCGGCCCCCCCTTGCTCCGCGCTCGCCTGTAGCTGCTGGCGAACCTGGGCGAGCGTCCCGACGCGCACGGGAAGGCCCCCCGTCACACGTGCCAGGGTTTGACGGCTGATGTTGAGGCGTTCGAGGGCCGCCCGTTCGCCGATGGCAGACACGAGAGCGCCGAGGGCTTGGCGCACGTCATCCGGCGGGGTGACACCCTGCGCCCGGGGAATCTTGGAGCGTTGCGCTTGGTGCATGCAAGGCGTTCTAGTCATTCCTGCGGCCCCGCCTATGCACAATGCGCCCGTGTGCATTCGAGACCCGCGGCCAGGAATGCCCAAAGAGGCTTTGTGGAATTGCAGCGTACACACGATGCCCAAACCTGGTTTGGGCATTCTCGGGACGAGCTAGGGGACCGGATCGGTCCGCGGTTGACCGGCCTGGGCCTTGGCCCGCAGGCGCTCCGCATTCTCAGCAAGTTCCCTTTCGCGGTTGCCCTGCATTGTATCGATCGTGCGGATCACGTTTTTGGTTGATAGCTGGTATCCGAGCGCGCCGCACTCCGAAATAAAGTATCCGGCGACCCGCTCAACGGTAATGTTTTCTTGGAGCAACTCAACCATGCGCTCGATCGCGACACGGCGGAATCGCTGGTCGATGCTCTCCAGGTCCTCTTTCAGATTCAGCGCGAGGGCGCGAACCTGCTCGATCGTCTCGCGCTGCAATGGCTCGCCGTGGCCGGGGACGATCTTCTTTTTTCGACCGCCCTTCTTGTCGAGGTCTCGCCACCCCGGGGCAAGATGCCCAAAGCCGTGGAGACGGCTTAGCTCCTCCCGCGCATCGCGGATGGCGTCCAGTACGGCATAGACGAAAAGATCCTTTTGGGGAGGCGTGCTTTTCCATTCCAGGGATTCTGCTGCGTGCTCGAGTCTTAGCCATGCAGCGTGGTTATTCTCCTTGATGGCAAACATGAGGTGAGAAAGGATGCGCTGAGCCAGCACGACCCGCCGTATCGTGTGGATATGGCGTCGGTGCCTGATTTGTGGGTCGTTCGTCGCCTTTGGAGTCATGCCAAGGCGTGCAAGTGCCTCGCTCTCGCTCGCCGTTGGTACGTAGGAGAGCCGGATCAAGTTGGGCCCGAAGAACGTCAGCACTTCGCGCAGAATGCGCAGGGTTTCCTCGATTCGAGCGGTAAAGGCGTCTTCCTGGGTGACCGGCGCTTGCTCGTGCGTTGCGCCCGCTTTCGATTCGATATGCGCATCGGCCGGCGCATCGTGCGGCGCGCTCGCATTCGGCTCGACGCTCGCCACGGCGGGCGCATCGGGCGGGTTGCGCGTGCTCGCCTGTCTCGCGCTCTTCTTCGCGGCGGCGCTCTTCTTCGCCGCGCTCTTCTTCGCGGCGGCGCTCTTCTTCGCGGCGCTCTTCTTCGCGGCGCTCGCGGCCTCGCGCGTCGCATCGCCCTTGCCCTGCTTCCTCGTGCTCGCCTTCCCCTTGGCCATGTGCGGGATCGTGCGTCCCGTCCTCGAGATCCCCAAGTTTTCGGCGAGGGGGCCGAGGTCCGGCCGGGCGTGGCTCCTCGCGGCCGAGGCCGGGCGCCTGCGATCGGTGGACGTGCACGAGCTCGCGGCGCGGCTCGCCGAGGACGAGCGTGCTCCGCGCCGCCCTCGATGCTCGCCTGGCCAAGGGACCGCGGACCATGGGCG
The DNA here is from genome assembly GCF_028435365.1 of Polyangium jinanense. Next base: position 78,795 of record NZ_JAGTJJ010000056.1, read on the forward strand.
CAGCGGGCCGAGGACGAGCGCCGGCTCGACGAGGACGAGCGCCGGCTCGACGTGCACAAGCTCGCGGCGCGAGCCTCGCCGATCGGCTCGCGCCGAGGCCGAGGAGGATCGCGGGGTGCGTCTCGACGTGCGACGCCGCGCGGCGCGTCCTCGGTGCGCCCGCTTGCCTTCCGGCAGAGGGGACAAGATTCCGACGGCTCGCCGGTTCGGACCTCGGCGGAGCAATCGCGCGGTACCCCTCGCCAATCGAGCGGTATGCATCGACGGGTATCCCCTCCGATTGCATAGCATTAACGCTCGATTGCATCGCGGTGCGCGTGCACGAAATGGGCTTGCGTGCTCCGTGCGCGTCGTGGATAGTATTGGCCAGCTATGCGAAACCTCGACAGATTGAACGATAGGCAGCGCGTTCTGCTCGTCGCGGGCGCGGCGGACCTTCACCCGATCACCGCAGGGCACGTGCTCGGCGGAAAACCCGTCTCGAGGAAGACGCGGATCGCTCTCGAGCGGGCCCGCGCGAACCTGGACGCGATCCGGGAAGAGCTCGGCGCGGCGCTCGATCGGCTCGCGGCAAATGACACTGCGAGCACGGCCGGCGCAGCGTCCTCGGCCTCGATGTCGGGCGGCGCGGCGGCGCTCGCCTGAACGAACGCGAGGCGCGAGCGTCCTCGGCCTCGATGCCGGGCGGCGCTCGCGGCCTCGCAATCATAATGCCAGGGGGGACGCGTCGAAAGGAGGGCGACGCGAGCGGGAAAGGTGCGCGCTGGAATTGCGTACCAAGAAAAACGGCCGCCCCGGGAGCACACCGGACGGCCGCGAATGGTCGAGAGAACATGAAGCTAGCAGAATCAGAGCTCGAATGCAATGGGCAGCGCGAGGACGAGCATTCCCTCGATGCTCTCGAGGTCCGGACGGCCGACGCTGGGGAGCTTTCGCGCGAGGCCGACGCGGGCGCGCCGATCGGGACGGCCGAGGCTCGCGGCGAGCCGTGCGAGGCCGGGGCGCGCGAGGAGGGGGGCGCGCCGAGCGGGAAGGCCGAGGACACCACGCGCCACCCGAACGAGGCGCCCCCCAAGCCAAACGAGGCGCGCGGGCGCGGAGCGCGCAGACCGCAGCACAAGCCCGACCGGGGGCGGCGCGGGCGCGGTCGTCGGCACGACGTCCCCCCACCGTTGGAACCTCACGAAGCCGAGGCCGAGGCCGTAGCGGCAGAAGGGCGCGGCGAGCTAGGCACGATGACCCCTGAATTGACGATCGGAAGCCACGCGGAGCTGGCAAAAGCGCTGCTCGCAATGCTCATGCCCGTGGGGCCCGAGCCGCTCTTCGATGAAGGCACGATCCACTGCTATGTGGACACGCGCGGCACATGGGAAAGTGTAACGCAGGAACGAGCGAGCCGTGAGCTACAGCGGCTCGACGGCACGGAATACGGAAAGAATGAAACGCTGCGCCTTCGGGCGTCCGACGTGACCGGGGCGATCAAGCTCGCGCAGGATCGCGTTGCCCGTCCGGGCTGGTTCGTCAATCGCGATCCGGACGGCCGGCCGTATGGGCCCGATCCCCCTCGCGGCATTGCATTTTCCGATGGGTTCGTGCTTGTCGGTGTCAACGAATGCCGCCTCGTTCGTCACGATCCAGCGCACCGCGCCCGTCATGGTTACGCCTTCCCGTACCAGGCCGAGGCGCACGCGTCGAAATGGCTCGCCTTTCTGGCCGACATTTGGCGGGACGATGAGGATCGGGAGGCGAAGATCCGATTTCTACAAGAATTCATGGGCGCGTGTCTGCTCGGCCTCGCGACCCAGTTTCGGACCGCGCTTTTCCTGCTGGGGGACGGAAAGAACGGGAAAAGCACGCTGCTTCGGATCATCGAAGCGATGATGCCGCCGCGCTCGATCTCGACCGTCGCGCCGCACCTCTGGGGCCATGAGTATTACCGGGCCAACCTTGCGGGCAAGCGGCTGAACGTCGTCGCAGAGTTGCCAGAGCGGGAGCTGGTGTCGAGTGAGGCATTTAAGGCGATCATCGCTGGTGACCCTATCGCTGCACGTCACCCGACGTGCCGACCGTTCACCTTGAACCCTGCCGCGGGGCATATCTTCGCGGCGAACACATTGCCGCCCGTCAACGATATGACCGATGGGTTTTGGGATCGCGTGGTCCTCGTCGAATTCAACCGGCGTTTTCAAGCGGACGAGGCGATTCCAGACTTTCACCGGGGGATCATCGAGGCTGAGTTGCCTGGCATCGTGTCGTGGGCCATCGAGGGAGCGCGCCGTCTGCTCGCG
>NZ_JAGTJJ010000056.1:81092-81369 GCF_028435365.1 Polyangium jinanense
GCGCGAGGGCGCTACGAGGTCCCCCCGAGCGCCGACAAGTGCCGCGCTCGCTGGCGCATCGATGCAGATCCCGTCGCGCTCTTTCTCGAGGAGCGTACGCGTCCGGCCAAGGACGGCGAAAAGGGCACGGCTGCGGCGCAGCTATTCGACGAATTCGACGCTTGGCGGAAGCGCAATCAGTATCAGCCGATGTCGTCGAGAAAGTTCTACAGGCGCACGGGCATGAGGTCCGCCTCGAACGGGACGGCTCGCATGTACCCGGTCACGGTGATGCGTA
>NZ_JAGTJJ010000057.1 GCF_028435365.1 Polyangium jinanense
GGCAGCGCTGCTGTCTTGGTTGGCAAGGTCGTGGAGGGTCTTGCCACGGGCCGTCCGATAAACCGCCCAGCGCGCGGGTTTTAGGCCCGCGGGCCCGGCCCGGCCAGGTCCGGGGGGGAGGGGGCGGACAGCCCCCAGCAGGGGGGGGGGGGGGGGGGCGGCCCGCCGGGTGGGGGGGGGGCGCCACCCCCCCCCCGCGCGCATCCTTCAGGTGTTGATCTTGACCATCGGGCCGCCCTTGATGATCACGTCGCCGCCTGACGACGTCACGCTCACGACGCCCGAGCCTGCGACCTCGATCGTCGTCGCCGTGATCGTCACCTTGTTGCCTTCGAGCGTGATGCTCGCGCCGCCTGGCGTGCCCAGCGTGATCTTGTCGTGCTCCATCACGTGCGCCGTCGTCGCCCCGCCGCCGCCCTCGCCGGGGGGCGCGATTTGCACCGAGTGCGTCCCGCCGACCATCGTCGAGTCGATCCCGCCGACTTGCGTCGAGCGGTTCACGCCGACCACGACGCTGCGGTTCATGCCCGTCACCTCGCGCTCGCTCGCTTGAACCGACTTCATCAGGTTCTTGCCGATGCTGATGGTCTCGTTGGCCTTCACCGTCTTCGTCCGATCGTTGCCGATCGTGACGTTCTCGTTGCGCTGGATGACCTTCGTCCGATCGTTGCCGACGGTCGTGTTCTCGTCGTTCTTGACGAGTTTGTTGTAGTCGCGTTCGGCCTGGAAACGGACGAGCTCCTTGCCGAGCGCGTCCTCGAACATCATCTCGTTGTAGCCGCCGCTCCCGCCCGTCGAGTTCGAACGCAGACCGCTCTGCGTCTTGTTGTCCGGCAACTTCCACGGCACCTTCTGCAGGTTCGTGAACACGCGGCCCACGATCACCGGCCGATCCGGATCACCGCCGAGGAAGTCGACGAGCACTTCCTGCCCGATGCGCGGCAGGTTCATGCCGCCGTAGCCTGCGCCGCCCCAGGGCTGGCTCACCGGGATCCAGCACGAGCTGTTGTCGTCCATCTTCGACTCGCGATCCCAGTGGAAGTGCACGCGCACGCGGCCGAACTCGTCGCAGTGGATCTCCTCGCCGGCGGGACCGACGACCGTCGCGCTCTCCACGCCGTTCACCTTCGGCCGCTGCATCACGGCCTTCGGGCGGTGCGGGATCTTCGTGCTCTTCGCCTCGCAATGGTGCGTCCATTCGCCCGTCGACGTGCCCGCCATGTGCGACGCGATGATGAGCAGTTGCTTGTCCGACGCGAGATCCGCGCGCGGGTGATCGAGGAAGCTCGTCACCACGCCTGGCCCGAGGTCGAGCACGTTCGTCTGGAACGAGATCGCCGTCCCGCTGCCGCGCTTCGCTTCGAGCCGCTTCTGGGCGAGCTTCGCGCCCTCGGCCTCGTCCGTGCGGGCCTTGCCTTTGTCGTCGGCGGAGGGCGTGTCGTCGCCCTTCTCCGCGCCGAACAGGAACGCGCCCGGCGTGTAGTGGAACCGCTCGAGCTTGTCTTCGAGCGGGATCTCCGCGCCGGAGGCCGTGGCTGCGAGGTTGTACGAGGGCGGCCTGCGGTAATCGACGTCGCGCATCGTGTACTTGCCGGGGCGCACCTTGCGGGCCATGCGCACCACGGTCACGTGCTCGCGATCGGCCGTCGTGGGGTTGTCTCGGAACGCGATCGGCTTGCGGGCCGCGTTCGACTGCGGCGCGTCCGAGAGCACGAGCTTCGACCCCTCCTCGGACGGCTCGAAGTAGAAGCTGATCCCCGCGTCCTCCAGCATGCGGCTGATGAACTGGTAGTCGGTCTCCGCGTACTGCACGCGGTACTTGCGCTTCTTGTAGGCGCCCTTGTCGATCTTGAGGACGGGCTCGATGCCCCACTCGGAGAGCATCTTCACCACGATGTCGGGCTCCGAGAGCTGCTGGAACATGCGGTGGTTCCGGCGCTGCGTCGCGAGCCAGAGCGTGGGCACGATCGAGATGTTGTACGACGACAGGCCCGTCTCTTCCGCGCCGAGCTGCTCGAGCTCGTTGCAGATGCCGGTCCAGATCCGCGGCTGCCCGCCTTCGCCGTGCCCGCCGTGCATCACGAAGCGCGCCGGCTGGCCGACGATGGCCTCGAAATCGACGTTGGGGTTGTCGCTGAGGGCGACGAGGCGCACCTCGAAGAGCTGCGAGATCTTCTCGCTCACCGAGAACTCGCGGACATCGAAGCCATCGCCCGAGGCGAGCTCGACCGAGAGATTGCTGGTTCTTGAGGCGCTCATGACGTCGTCCCGCGCGAAAGGCCCCGGGATCGGGGCGGCACGAGAAGCTAACACGACTGCCACGCCGTCGGGGAGAGGCATTCTGAATGCCCCACCCATCTTGTCTTGACGGTCACGCCGCCATTTGTTGTCCTCTCCCCATGCCCGACGACCTCGTGCACCTCCGGATCGAGTCTGACGATTTCCCCTGCGACGATTTGCAGGTTTTCGAGCTCTCGGGACGCGAATCGCTCGGAAAGCCGTTCGCGCTCTCGATCGGCGTCGCCAGTACGAAGCCCCCGGGGCTCGACCTCGCCCTCGTCGAGGGCGCGATGGCGACGCTCGTATTCGACGTACAGGGCCAGGACGTACGGCGCATCCACGGCATGATCGCCGAGATCCGCGACCGCTTCGACACCGAGGCGAACACCTGTTCGTACGACCTGCTCCTCGTCCCGCGCGCTCATCGCCTCTCGCTCGTGCGAACGCAGGAGATCTTCATGGAGCTCTCGGTCCCCGAGATCATCCAGAAGAAACTCGAGCTCGTGGGGCTCGGCGGGGACGACGTGGAGATGCGGCTCACCGCGACGTACCCGAAGCACGAGTTCGTCGTGCAGTACAGGGAGACCGACCTCGCGTTCGTCTCGCGCCTCGCCGAACACGAGGGCATCACGTTTTTCTTCGAGCACGACGGCGACCGCGACAAGATCGTCTTCACGGACGACAACCAGGGTTTTCCCGTGGCGCCGGGCCACGACCACGCGGTGTTCCGGTCGCGCGGCGAGCGCCGTGACATCTACCACATCGAAGCGACCACGCGCCTCGTACCCCGGGCCCACGTGGTGCACGATTACAACTATCGTATACCGCTCGTCGATCCCACGGGCAGCGCCGACGCGCCGTCCGGGCTCGGTGGCGGTCTCGTCGAGTACGGCGCCCATTGCAAGACGCCCGTGGAAGCTGCGCGGCTCGCAAAAATCCGCGCCCAGGAGACCGAGGCGACGCACCGCGTCTTCAGCCTGGAGAGTGATCTCGGCTGGATCCGCGCGGGCGGCCGCTTCACGCTCGAAGGGCACCCCAAGCTCGGCGACGTGACCTTCGTCGTCACCGAAATCGAGCACGCAGCGCGTCATCCGGTGGCCATCTTCGGCGGCAGGGAAGAGATTCCTTATACGAACACCTTCCGCGCCATCGAGAGCTCCATTCCCTTCCGGCCCCCGCGCGTCACGCCGAAGCCCCGGATCCACGGCATCATCAACGGGGTCGTGGCGCACGAGATGGAAGGTACGGAGAGCCTCTTCGCGCGCATTGACGAGGAGGGCCGTTACCTCGTCCGCATGATGTTCGACACGTCGCAAACCGGCGACCGACAATTCGTCTCGCGTCGTATTCGTATGGCGCAGCCGCACTCGGGCCAGAATTACGGGCATCATCATCCCCTGAAGCCCGGGACCGAGGTCCTCATTGGTTTCATCGACGGCGATCCGGACCGGCCCATCATCCTGCACACTGTGCCCAATGCGCTCACGCCCTCGCCTGTGGCCGCGAATTCTGCGCCGGCGCACCGTATCAAGACGGCGACGGGGATTCTGATCGAGATGAAGGACGCGTTGATCAAGAGCAGCTGATGACCCTCCCCTTGTTTTGCCTCGGTGGCAAAGCCGCGCCCGAGGCGATCGCGGCCGATCTCAAGACCCTCGCGCGGCTGCCGGAGCGAGCCCGCGCGCGATTCTGGGACGCGCTCGGCCCGGCGCTGCCCGATCCTCTGCCGGCCTCGGTCGAGTCTGCGCTCGATACCTTCGCGCGCGCCTTCGAGGCCCCGCGGGACGATCTCGCCCGCGCGCTCAAAGCCTCGCGTTTCCTCGTGCGCGAGGCGTGCGCGCGGGGCCTCGATCGCTCGCGATTCGAGGAAGACGTCGTCGGCCTCGCGGGCGGCCCGCTCTCGCCGGAAGCCGCGGTGATCGCGCCCATTTTGCTCTCGAAGTACGACGCGGTACGCTCGGCCATCGGGGCAGGCGCCTTACGGGATACGCTCACGGATCACGGCGCCGTCGTCGAATCGATCGAATGGCGGGTCGACGCGGTCCTCGCTTCTAGTCGCGGCGACACGGGGGCCGCGAAGATCGCGGTCCTCACGCTCGGCTACCGCGACGGGGATCGTAAAGATCGCATCACGCTGCATCTGTCATCCGAGAAACTCGAAGAGCTCCGGCGGGCATGCGAGCGCATGTCGAGCTGATCATTCGACTTCATAGCTTTACAGCCGGATGAGCGCTCTGTTAGCGTCTCCTCCGTAGGAGGCGCGAGCACATGGCGGACGATGTCTCGGCGGAGGGCAAGTATCTTCTGATTTCGGTGCCCGATTTCGCTGTTGATACGGTGGGACTCAAGCCTGGCCCGCTGGTGCTGGCCGATAAAGAGGATCCCAACTCGAGGAAAATTCCCACGGGTGATCGCAAGGACGAGACCATGAGCTCGTTCCTGCGGCTCGGCGCGTTCCACCAGTCGCCCGAAAACGATCCAGCGGCGAAACGCGCGCTCGCGCTCGCCAAGGTGGCCCTCGAGGTCACGATGGTCCAGGGCGGCCCGGCTCCGGAAGAGGATGAGTTTGGAGCCGAGGTCAACACAGACAACACTGGCGTCGGCAGCATCCCGTTGAGGGGCGAGGACGGCAAGATCCTGACGGACAAGGATGGCAAGGTCCTGACGGAGCCGGATCGGGGCGTTTTCCTCGACGATCAGCGCATCGGCGATCCGCGGTCGAGCTCGACGGACCTCGAGGGGCAATCACGCCCCAGGTCCGAGCGCATGGAGCACAGCGCGGCGCTGCTCACGCGCGGCGGCTGGTGGGATCATACCGACGGCAATCGCATCTCGACGACCTACGGCGACAAGGTCGAGGTGATCCGCGGCAACTACAAGATGGTCGTCATGAGCCGCCAGGACAACCCCGAGGGCGCGGGTGGCTGGGATCTCTCGGGCGGCCACGTCCAGGACCTCGGCCCGGCCTCGATGCCTGGCGCGAGCGTACGCGTGGAGTTCCGGCCCGGCATGTTCGGGCAACGCGGCACCTGGCACCTCGAGAACACGACGAACAACTTCTGCCAGACCAGCGATTACGCCGGCGACTTTTACGAGCACTGGTACGGAAACCACAAGGAGTCCGTCATCGGCTCGGAGTCGCCCGTGGAGTGGCACGAGGAGCTCGAAAAACCCTACGGCAACCCCGCGATCGTGGAGAGGACCTGGGCCAGCAAGATCGAGAGCTACACCGGCAGCTCGACCGTGCGGATCCCCTCGATCCACGAGGAGACGTACGCGGACACGACGAGCTCGACAACGGACGTCAAGCTGAGCATCAGCGAAACCACGTATTGCGACGGCACGATCACCTCCAAGACCGGCCGCGTCGACCGTCCCGTGCCGGCCATGCACGAGGAGACGTACGCGGTGGCGTCGAACAGCCTCACGACCCTCGTCACTTCGAACGCGTTGACGAACGTCGGCGTGCAGATGGAGACCACGATCGCGGGCACGCTCGGTAGCCTCACGCTCGCCGCGGCGCAGGGGGACGTGGAGCTCATCGCCGTGAAGGGCAGCGTGAGCGTCGCCGCGCTCGTCGGCGAGGTCGAGGTGGTTGCGAAAAAGCGCATCGTCACGGTCGGCAACAGCTTCGAGTGGAAGTTCGGCACGCACGAGGACACGGACTCGATGAAGAAGAAGGTCAAGCTGAAGGAGCTCGATACGACGCTCGACCGGCTCCACACGACCCTCATCAACAAGCGGATGAGCATGGACGAGAAGCTCACGGCGCTCGCCATTCATCTCCAGGGGATGCAGGTCGCCATCGGCATGTGACCGGACGGGCGCGCATCGATGCTCACGAAAAACCTCACCCCATTCCTCGTCGGGACGAAGCTCACCTCGCGACGTCCGCCGCAGCCGGAGATGACCGTCGTCGTTCGCGCGACGTACGCCCTCGGGCCCGGCGGCGCGCTCACCGTCGTCGAGCAGCCGATCGATCAGCGGTTCCTCTCGGGAGAAACGTTTGCCGACCATGACGAGGAGCGCACGGGGGAATGCCTCTTCCCCAATGACTTCGCCGATTTCAAGCTGAATGCCGAGGTCCTCCTCAAGGGCCATTGCCACGCGGCCGGCGGGATCCCCTTGACGGAGTGCCTCGTCCGGTTCGCGGTCGGCGGCTGGTCGAAGACGCTCCGGGTCGTCGGGCGGCGCGCCTGGTCCGACAAACTGCCGGGCGCCGTCCCCTCGGCCCCGCTCGGCTTCACGAAATTGCCGCTCACCTGGGCGAACGCCTTCGGCGGTATCGGTTTTCCCGACAACCCCTCGGGCAAGGGGCTCGGCGACGAGCTGCCGAGCGTGGAGTACCCGGACCAACCGGTCCGGAGCCGCGGCGATCGCCCGGTCCCGGCGGGGTTTGGCCCCGTGAGTGCCCAGTGGCCGGCTCGCGCTGGCAAGATCGGCAAGGAGTACGGCAAGGCCTGGCAGGACAAACGCGCCCCGTTTTACGCCGAGGACTTCGACTGGACCCATTTCCACGCCGCGCCCCCGGATCAGCAGCTCCCCGGGTATCTTCGCGGCGACGAGGAGCTCCTCTTCCAGAACCTCTCCCCCACGGAGCCCACGCTGCGCACGCGCCTACCCGGCACGCGTGTCCGCGCCTTCGTGCGGGACGATGCCGGCCGGTTCCGCGAAGTGCCGATGTCGCTCGACACCTTGCTCGCCGACCTCGATCGCAACGTCCTCGAATTGACGTTCCGCGGCGTGATCGAGGTGCGCGAGCACGATTTCGAGGACGTGCGTACGATGCTCGTCGCCCAGGAGCAGCTCGGAACGAAGCCCCTGCCCGAGGCGCATTACCGGGACCTCTTGCTCGCCTTCGAGAAGGATCCGGTCGGGTTTGCCGCGGCCCTGCCGCCGAACTTCGCCGACGTCATCGCCCGCGCAGAGGCCGAGCGCCGCGGCGAGCCTCCCCCCTTGCGAACGGATCTCGACCCCATCTCGGCGAAGATCGATCAGAAGCTCGGCGCGTTCGGCGCGAACATCGTCGAGGAGGTCGGAAAGAGCATCGCGGAGGCGCGCGAAAAGGCAAAGGGGCACCGCGACATCGAGCCCGAGCTCGCGAAGGCAGCAGCCGCCATGGACGACGAGCCGCCCGCCATGATGGTCCGGAAGCCCGGCGTCCTGCCGCCGCAAGGCTTGCGCAAAACCATGCGCGGCGTGCTCGAAGAAGTCGAGAACGTCAAGAAGACCCTCGCGGACAAGGACATCCCCGGGGACAAACGCGAAGAGCTCTCGGCCAAGCTCGCCGCGCTCGAGGCCATCCCCCACGATCCCCGCTGGCAGACGCTCGATCCTGCCTACCGCCCGCCGACGGGCCCCATTTCGACGGACGAACCCGGGCCGGGGCGGGATCTCTCCGAGCAGGACCTCACGGGGCGCGATTTGCGTGGCCTCGATCTGCGCGGCGCGAACCTCGAAGGCGCGATCCTCACGCGCGCCGACCTCTCCGGCGCGGATCTCTCGGGCGCGAACCTGCGTGACGCCGTGCTCTTCAAGACGAACCTCGAAGGCGCACGCCTCGCCTCCGCGGACCTCCGGCGCGCGAACCTCGCCCGCGTCCGCGGAAAGAGAGCCGACTTCACGGGCGCGTCCCTGGAAACCGCTTTCTTCGAGGACGCCGACCTCGAAGGCGCCACGCTGGCGAATGCGAGCAGCCCTTATGCGATCTTCACGCGGACGAACCTCGCGGGCGCCCGCGCCGAGCGCGCCGATTTCGATCACGCCGATTTCACCGAGGCCACGGTCGAGGGCGCCTCGTTCGAGCGTGCCTCGTTCGTCTCCGCGCTCCTGTCGCGTCTTCGTGGGAGGAAAGCGCGGCTCACGGGCGCGCGGCTCACGGGCGCGAGCTTCAAGGACGCGCACCTCGTCCTTGCCTCGCTCGCGGATTGCTTCGGCGAGAAAGTGCTCCTCGAAGGCGCGAACCTCGAAGACGCCGATCTCTCCCACGCCGATCTCCCGGGCTCGTTTTTCACCCGCGTCTCCGCGACCGCGGCCTCGTTCGTCCGGGCAAACCTCCCCGGGACACGTTTCTACAAGGCGAAGCTCGAGGGTGTGGACGCGACACAGGCCAATTTCTTCCAGGCTGATTTCTCGAGGGCGGTCGTGAGCCGGACGAAGTTCGTGAAGGCAAACCTCTACGAGGCGAATTTCACCGCCGCGCAGGGCAAGGACGCCGATTTCAACGGCGCGAACCTGAAGCGTTCCACCCTGGAGCGTGGCGCGTGAACCCGGCCGAGCTCGCCGCACGCCTCCGCTCGGGGGAAAACTTCGAAGGCGCCTCGCTCGACGGCGTCGACCTGCGCGGGCAGGACCTCGGCGCCGCGCGGCTCGCGAAAGCAAAGCTCACGAGGATGCGGCTCGACGGTGCGATCCTGCGCGGCGCCGACCTCTCGGAGGCGCGGATCGTCGAGACCTCGTTCGCCGATGCCGACCTTTCGGGGGCGAACCTGAAGGACACGGGGCTCCTCCGCGTGAGCTTCGAGGGCGCGAACCTCACCTCGGCCTATCTGCGAAACGCCGCGATGTCGCGGGCGAACCTCGCGCGCTCGCGCCTCGCGGGCGCGGATCTCACGGAGGCCGTATTCGAGGACGCCGACCTCTCGGGCGCCGATCTGAAGGGCGCGGTGCTCGTCCGGACAACCCTCCTCGGGGCGAACCTCACGGGCGCGCTCCTCGGCGGCGCTCGCCTGGAGCAGGCCGTCCTCGCGGGCGCGAAGCTCGTCCGGGCAAACCTCGAGGGCGCGACACTCGACATGGTGATCTTCCGCGAGGCCGATCTGCGCGGCGCGAGGCTGCCGAGGTCGCTCTCGAAGTGCCAGCTCGACCAGGCGATCCTGAGCGCGCGGGATCGGCTCCGCGAGGATGGGACCACGCTCCCCGCCGAGGAAGGCGAGGCCGAGCGCGCGGATCTCGCGGGCCGAGACCTCTTCTTCGCGTCGCTGCGCGGCGTCTGCCTGCGCGACGCGCGCCTCTCGGGGGCGAACCTCGAAATGACGGATCTCTCGGGCTGCGATCTCACGGGCGCGGACCTCGCCGGCGCGAATTTGAAGCGCACGATCCTCCAGGGCGCCAAGCTCGTGCTCGTCAACCTCGCGGGGCAAGACCTCGAAATGACCGCGCTCACCGAGGCCGACCTCTCCGGCGCGAACCTCGAAGGCGCGCGGCTCGTGATGACCCAGCTCGATCGAGCCGTCCTCGCGGGGACGGTGCTCTCGCACGCGTTCTTGTGGGGCGCGAGCGTCCGCGAGGCGAACCTCGAAGGCGCGAAGATCGAGCGGACGACGTGGAAGACTGTCGATTTCGGCGGCATGGATCTCCGGAACCTGCGCCTCGCGGGCCTCTCCATGCACCGCTGCTCGTTCTTCAAATCGAACCTCCGCGGCATGAACCTCGCCGGCTGCGATTTTACGCATGCGGATTTCACGGACGCGGATCTGTCCGGCGCGAAGCTCACGAATGCCACGGCCACGCAGGCCTGCTTTGCGCGCACGCGGCTGGAAACGACGGATCTCTCGGGGTTGCAAGCGAAAGGCGCGTTTTTCGGGGACGCGGCGGCGTCGGGGGCGCGCTTTACCGGCGGGCGGCTCCGGCATGCGACGTTCACCGGGGCGGAGGCGGGCTTCGCCCATTTCGGCGGCGCGGACCTGCGCGAGACGCTCTGGGTGCGCTCGAAGGCGAAAGGCGCGATCTTCGGCGGGGCGAAGCTCTCCCACGCCGACTTCTCCCACGCCGACGTGCGCGAGGCCGATTTCTCCACGACGAACCTCTCCCACGCCAACCTGCACAACGTCCGGGATTCGGGCGCGCTCTTCGTGGGCGCGAACCTGCTCGGCGTCCGCCGCACCGATGTCGACCGGCTCGAAGCGGAGGCCTACAGGCCCCCGCCGCGCGAAGGAGCTTGAAGGAGACCCCATGTCGAACGTAGCGCGATTGCGTTTCGAGGAAACCGCGGACAAGGGCCTCTACCTCGGCCCGGCGACGGTCGCGTCCGTCCGCCCCGCCGAAATCGAGATCGACCTGCCAAAAGGCGGCAAGGTCCACGCGCGCCTCGCCCTCGCGTATGCATACGAACCCGTCCCCGGCGACGAGGTGCTCGTCATCGGGAACGCCGAGGGCCACTGGATCATCGGCGTCGTGCACGCGCGAGGCCCCGCGGTCCTGCATTTCCCCGCCGATGCCGAATTGCGCGCCGCGGGGACGCTCCGGATCGCCGCGGATCGCGGGGTCGAAATCGCCGCGCCCGAGCTCTCCGTGACCTCGAAGAAGATCCGCACGATCGCCTCGGAGGTCGTCCACGCGTTCACCACGCTGCGCCAGCGCGTCACGGAGCTCCTCAGTGTGCAAGCGGGACAAACGCACACGGTCGTCGAGGGCTCGATGCATTCGCAGGCGAAGAGCGCGACGATACTCACCGAGGAAAAAGTCTCGATCAACGGCAAGGAAGTCCACCTGGGCTAGGAGGCGCTCTGCCATGCTCCCTGCATCGAACCGTGGCGCCGGGATGAATTTCGGGTTTCCGGACGTCTGCCTCACGCCGACGCCGGTCGGCCCCGTCCCCATTCCGTATCCGAACATCGCGATGAACGCGCAGGCCTCGGTGTTCTCGCCGATCGTCAAGGTCTCGGGCGTCCACGCGCTGAACCTCGGATCGATGATCGCCATGACCTCCGGCGACGAGGCCGGCACGGCGCACTGGACCGTGAAGGGCCCGGGCAAGTACATCATGGGCAATCCGATCGTGTTCGTCGACAAGATGCCCGCGATCAATCTGACCTGCCCGACGATGGGCAACACGGGGAACAACGCCCTCGGCGCCGTCGTGGTCCCGAGCGCCGTGAACGTGTTTTACGGATACGCACAATCCCCGGCCGCAGCCTCGCCGGACAGCGTCTCGGCCACACGCGCCGCGGCTCTCGGTGACGCCATCCTCGGCCGCGCAGGCACGGCGCCGCTCGCGGCCGCGATGCTCGACGACGGAATCGGATACGTGCGGGTCGCGCTCGTCACGACGGACATCACGAGCCGCTTTCACGTGGCGGCGCGAAACCTCGAAGCCGAAGGCGCGCGGGCGCTCGTCCTCGATCTCGCGGGCTGCCCGGGCGGGGACGTCGACGCGCTCGTCGCGTGGGCGGCGACGTTCCTCGACGCGGGCGCGGAGATCGTCCGGATCGAGGACGCCGAAGGGGACGAGCTCATTCGCCGCGCCGCATTGCCGGCGGCGTACACGATGCCACTCGTCGTGCTCGTCGACGGTGGGACGGGCTCGGCCGCGGAGATCCTCGCTGCGGCGCTGAAGGCGCACGGCCGCGCCCTCGTCCTCGGCCAGCGGACCCACGGAAAAGGCAGCGCGCAGCGCCTCGTCCCGGGCGAGGAGGATTCGTTCGCTTATCGCACGGCCGTGCATTCCACGGGGCCGGGCGGGATTGCGATCGACGGCGTCGGCGTCGAGCCCGATCTCGTCCTCGACGGCGAATTCGGCCCCGCGTGGCTCGCGGCCGCGTGTGACGCGGCCCGCGCCCGTCTGTCCTGACTAACTCTTTTTCTTGGGCGGCCCGAACCCGCCGTACAGCGACTTGTTGACCGCCGGCTTCGGCGGGATGCGCGGCGGCGGGGGTTTGGGGATTTCGACCTTCGGCTCTTTCGGGCTTTCTGCCCACGGATCGGTCCGCGCGGGGCGCGGCGGCTCCGGGGGAGCCGCCGCAGCCGGAGCTGCTTTCGGCGCGTCCGGCTCGGGGCTCGGCGCGCGCGCGCTCGGCGGCGGGGGCGGCGGTTCGGCGGCCGCCCCCGAAAAATGGAGATTCGCCAAATCGGCCGTGAACGAGAGCGCCCGCGTCACTTCTTCGACGATCGGCATCGGTGCGACCTCGGCGGGCCCCCCCGACCAGGGCGCGCCCGGAATGGGAGCCCCCGCAGCCGTGGGCGACGTGGTCTTGGGCCCGCCTGCAAACGGAATCGCGGGCTTGTGCTGCGCGGCGACCGCCGCGTCCCCGTCGAGGGCGAACGTCCCTTCGAACTGGTTTTGAGGACGCCTTTGCGCAAATGGAATGGGCTCGGAGCTCGGCACGATATCCTCGAGCACCATCGTCGATTCGCTCTCGCCGCGCGACCACGTATCGCTCCGGGCCGTGGTCGTGGCCAGGTCGTCGACCGTGGTGACCAGGGGTTGCCCTTTCTTTTCCGGCATTGGCGGCGGGGTCAAGAGGTGCGCGAGCGGGCGGCCCTCGGTCTCGATGCCGCCCGCGATCCGCAACGTGCCGAGGGCCCGCTCGTCGTCGAGGGGCACGACGACGCGACAAACGAGCGAGCACCGCAGCGTGTCGGCGTCGATGCGCAGGATGTCGGGCCGCATCGCAAGGGTGCGCGCCGCCTCGGGCGCGCCCGGCGATAGACCGAAGAGCGTCACGAGCCCCCGCGCGGTGGGCAGGCGCGACGAGATCCGCGGATGCTCCGGGTGCAGTCCTTCGAGCACGATCCATTCGTTGCCCACAAGCGATTCGATCTGCTGATCGTGCGGCGCGGACTGGAAATACGTCCAATCGAAATCGGCCGGAATTTCCGGCACGGGATGATCGAGCGCCATGGGCGCGAGCGAGCCGAGGAGCGATTTTCGTTGCGCAAGCGCGCGCGAGATCGGCCCGAATCCCGCGACGAGGCTCCCGTCCGTCGGATACACCACATTCGGCGGCGCGGATCCGGGCGCTTTCCCCGTCCCGTGCGGGTTCGGCCGGAAACCGATGCCACCGAGCGCGCGCTCGTACACGAGGGGAATCTTGTCGAAGGGCGTGATCTCGGCGCCTTTGCGATCGCCGTAGACGTGCAGCGTCTTGTCGAGCAGCGCGTGGCCATGGAAGACGGCGAGGCGCACGGCCTGCCGGGTCACGGTGGTCCCCGCGGGCGCGCAGGCGTGCCCGGAAAGCACGATATCGACGCGCGGCAGGTGCGGTACGATGTCGCTCGTGGCGCGAATGCTGCGGGTTGGGTTGTCGCGGTGGTGCATCTCGGCGCGGAACAGCTCTTCCGGGGCGACGGGCTGCATCGGCGCGCCGGAGACGAACTGGAACGTGGCCTTGAGCACGCACGTAACGTGGAGCTTTCCAGCGTGACGAAAAACGGTCGTTCCCCCCTTCGACGGTCCGACGGTCGTGATGGGAACGGGCCTATGGGCAACGAGGGCCATCGACGCGGAGCGTATCACGAGCCTGGCCGATGGGGCCGGGGATTCGCCCGTTCAGTCGACCGCGACCACGGTCAAGAGGTAGGGCCCGGGCAAAGGCCCGGACGCGCTCACGTAGGTATCCGCGGAGATCCAGTAGGTCCCCGGCCCTGCGTTCACGTCGAGCACCTTGTCGGCGCGCGAGACGCAAAGCCCAGAGCCGCCCGGATCCTCCATGAAGTGCACGTCGATATCGACGCCGGCGGCGTCGAACACGCGAATGCGCAGGTTCGTCGGCTCGGTCAGCGTGAGCCGGTAGACGACCTCGGATCCGCCCTCGTCAACGGGGCTGCACGAATACACATTCGCGATCGAGGTCTTGCTCGCGGCGGTGTCGCGATCGTCAACAAAGGGGAGTGCGTCGATCTCGAAGGGGCTCTCCCACGTCCCCTCCCCCGCGAGATCCTTCGGCCGCGGTTCGGGCGCCTCGCCTTCGAGCAGGAAACGCCGGGCGCGATCGAGCGCCTCGATTGTGAGCAGGTTTCGCCGGTTCATCCCCTCGCCGAGGCCCGCGGCGTCGAACCAGCACGCGTGCACGCCGCCCTGCGCGAACGATTCCAGGTGAATGCCGTCGCCGGCGAGGCCATACTCGGATAGCTCGGCGAGCGCGCCGAAGAGGTCCATGAGCGGCGCTTGTCGGGCCTGGGCCACGGCGCGGACGATCGCATTCATCTCGGGGACGAGCGCGCGGGCCTCGTCGGTATCGTCGCGCGGGGGCAAGGTCGTGAGCCATGGGACGACGCCGGCCGCGGCGAGCTCGTCGACGACGCGGAGGAGATTTTGCGCGAAAGGCTCGACGCCCTGCGGATAGGTATCGTTCGTGCCGAGCAGGACGACGGCGAAAGCAGGCGTGATGGCGGCGATCTCCTGGGCGAGCGGCGAGGGATCACCGGCGAGGACGGCCCCCGAGGACCAACCGACCTTCGCAGCGAGGGTCGTCCGTTCGAACGAGGATTTCGCCGCATCAGCAAGGTCTTTCCCGAAAAACGCGCGCGTGGGCTCGAGGGCGGCGCTCGGGCCCCACTGGATGTCATTGCCGCCGAAGCACGTCAAGAATCCGGTATTGACGGTATTCGAATCGCCGACCTTGGCGAAGACGGTCGTACGGCCAGGGCTCGTGGCGAGAATGCCTTTCCATCGCTCGACGACGGCTTTCGAGAGGGGCGAATGCCGCAGGCCGTGCGGATATCGGATCGCACCGGACGGTTCGGGCACGCTTCCGCCGCCGCCGCTGCCGCTTCCGCCGCCGCCTCCGTCTCCGCTACCGCCTCCGCCTCCGCTTCCGCTGCTGCTCGTTGTGGCCGGCGACGAACCCTGTCCGTCCGCGGAACAGGCAGCGATGAGCAGGACGAACGGCAGGGCGAGGGCCGGACGTATCGCGATCATGACCGGAAAGACTACTTCTTCGCGCGATGCCACGCGAGCCACAACCGCGCGATCTCCGAAAGCGACGCCTCGTCCGCGAGCGCCGCGTCATCTTCGAGCAGCGCGAGGATCTGCGTCGCCGTGACCCTGTTATACTCGTCGAACGCGCCGTCCTTCGCCCACGCCGAAAGCCTCGCCGCGATCGGCGCCGCGCGCCCCGACTCCTTGATCGATCGCTCTACCTCCACGTGCTGCCCGTCCACGTCCTTTGCGAGTCGGCCGTACACGAGTCGAATGGGTTTGGCCTGGCGCTCCGCCTGATCGTACATGGTCTGGAATTGCGCCATCCCCGGCCAGGACCAGCGCGGGTTCGCGTGGGGGCTGCGCGGAAAGCGCGGGCGCTCTTCGGCCGTGATGATCGGCGCCTCCGGCAGCTTCTTCCCGCTCGTGCTCCGCGAAGGCGCACACTCGAGCCCCGCCACGACCGCGAGCGCCGCGCCCAGGACGAGCGCGATCCGCGCGACGCCGGCCCTGCCGTGGGCCTTCCGCGTCTCGCCCGCCGGCCCCTCGCCCTGCCCCCTGCCCTCGCGCTCGTCCATGCCCGAACCTCCGTCCGATCCACCCAGCGGCAGCCGGGCCGAAGACCTCTGACGCCCGAGGAACCGCGAGGGTTCCTGAAAAAGATCCGTCCGAGCTCTCCCGCAGCCGGAAAAACCATGCCCGCCACGCTTGTGCCCCGCCAAGCCCTTCCGCTAAGCTCCGCGCCCGCCGGCAGGACGCCGGTAAAACCACCTGGAAGAAGTCATGATCCATCTCCGCAAAGCTCTACCGCTCCTCGCCCTCGGCCTCGGGCTCGGGTGTGGTGGCGCATCGCAGACCGGCCAGGGCGCCGGCCCGACGGGCCCCGTCTCCACGCAACAGCGCATCGTGAACACCAACCCCGTCGATCTCGGCGTTTGTTTCCAGCAAGCGCCCGCCCTGCCGGAGAAGATCAACAGCGAAGTGCTCACCGGCCTGCTCGTCGCGGCCCGGCCGTTCGTCATGGAATGCCTCGTCGACCCGAAGAACCGCGGCCCCGCGGACGAGACGAGCCTCGCCCTCAAGACCACCCTCTCGGGCGGCAAGCTCGCGCACGCCATCACGGGCCAGAACATCACGCCCACCGGCGAGCAATGCATCAAGGCCGCCGTCGACAAGTTCGCCGCGACCGCCCCCGAGTGGGAGAAAAAAGCCACGGCCGCGAGCAACGTGACGGCCGAGGTGCAATACAAGCACATCGCCAGCGTGATGCCCTCGGTCAAGATGGGCGTCAGCGAAGCCTCCGACGTGGCCGGCACGATCCGGCTCGTGCAGGGCAGCTTCTGCGATTGTTATGCGCCGTGGAAGAGCGCGGATCCGGTGGTCCTCACGGCCCAGGTCAAGCTCACGCAGACGAGCGCGCCGGCCGTGACGATCAAGCCGCCGACGGACCCGAACGGCACGCAGGTCGCCACGTGCCTGCAGCCGAAGGTCGCCGCGCTCCCGCTCAAGACGACGTCGACCGAGCTCACGGTCCCCTACACGTTCATGTTCGTGAGCTCCGCGCGTGACGGCCTGTTCCAGGGCGCGCCACCCCCGATCGCGTTCGCGCAGTACGAGCTCGTGCGCAACCAGCGCCTCGCCGCGGGCGTCATCGCCATGGGCACGCGCACGCAGGCCGCTGAGGCGTACGACGCGCTCGTGAACAAGTACAAGAAGGACCCGGCGAGCGTGACGCTCGAGCAGCTCAAGAACGGCTGCGGGGCGCTCACGCAGGCCGACGACACTTACATCGCCACGCTCCAGAAGCAGCTCGAGCTCGAGCAGAGCGCCCTCGCGATGTTCACCGATTTCGCCGCGAAGGATGCCGCCTGGGCGGCCGTCAAGGACGCCACGCAGGGCAACGTGGACGAGACGAAGAAGGACATCGAGAACGGCAAGAAATTCAAAGAAGCCGATCTCGCGGCCTGCCCGAAGGTCAAGTAGCCCCGCCTCCCCCCGACCCTCGAAATTTCAGCCGGAACGCCGTGGCGTACGTCTCCACCGGAGGCGGCGTCACGCTCGCGTTCGTCGCGATGATCTGCGAGGCCCACATCCGCTCGGCCACGCCGCACGCATCCTCGAGCTCACGCCCCGACCGACCCTCGGCCTTTTCCGCGAGCGAACGAAGCTCCTCCGGGCCGAGGTGCTTCGCATAATAGGCGAGGATGGCCGCCCGCTCCTCCGCGTCGGGCAGCGGGAAATGGACGAAGAGGTTGAACCGGCTGAGGAGCGCCGGATCCAGGTCGTCCTTGCGGTTCGTCGCGCCAATCACCACCACGTTGCTCGTATCGACGAGCCCCTGCATCTGGCGGAGCAACACCGAGAGGATGCGCCGCGTCCCCTCGTGCATGGCCCGCTCGCGCGAGCCGGCGAAGGCGTCGATCTCGTCGAGGAAGACGATGCTCCGCGAAAGCGCGCCGGCCCGGTCGAAGATCGCGTCGAGCCTTTTTTCCGACTCGCCGAACCATTTGCTCATGATCGACTCGACGGGCACGTAAACGAGCGGGATCCCGCTCTGGCTCGCAATGACGCGCGCCATCGTGGTCTTGCCCGTGCCCGGCGGCCCCTCGAACAGGACGGCGCGCGGGACGCTCGCGCCCGGCCGCGTGCGGGCCATTTCGCCGACGGCCATGAAGATCTCGGGGTGGAGGAGCGGCAGCACGATGGTCTCGCGCACCTCGCGCTTCGTGCGCTCGTAGCCGGCGATGCGGTCCTCCGAGAACGCGGGGCTCGCCTCGAAGACCACGGCGCCGAGCTCGGCGAGCTTTTGCTTGGGCGAGCTCGCGTTCGCCGCGTCGCCCGTATGAAAGGCATACTTGCGCAGGACGTCGAGGATGCAATTGACCTCCTCTTGCAGGAGGAGCGCCTCTTTTTCGAAATGAATCGCGCCGTGCCCCTTCGGATCGAACCGGAACGTCACCTTCATCGGCGGCGGGAGCTCGGGCCCCTCGCCCGGTTTCCGACGATCGGCCATCCGGCGATCGAAGGGGCTGTGGTGATCGGCGACGACCGTGACCCCGAAATAGCTGCGGCGGAACTCCGAGAAGTACCGGAAGTACTGCGCGAGCACGTCGACGGTCGGGAAAAACGCCTCCTTGGGGAGGCTCTGGAACGAGAGCTCGACCGTGATCGTGGATTTTTTGTAGGAAATGACCGGCAGGTGCGCGTTCACGAGCTCGGGGCTCGCGGACGCGAGGCACGCGACGGCGCCCGTGTCGAGTTGCTGCTTGATCTGGTCGTACGGGAGAAGCTGCAAGGCGGTATCGGGCATCTTCGTGTTCCAGCCGCGGGATGAAAGCGCCGGGACGCCTGCCTGTCAAATGGAAGGAGCGCGCAGTGTCCTTCGGACGGAACCGGCATGGAAATTGGTATGCCGAGGGGACATGTACGAACACGGAACGCGCGGCGCCGCCGCAGCCATCTTGCTGATTTCGTTCGCCTCCCAGGCCCAGCCGGTCCGCGACGCCGAGGTGCCGGGCGCCCACTGCTTCACGAGCCTCGGCGTCCGCTTCGACGCCCCCGGCGCGATTCCCGGCGGCGAAAACCCCGATCGTATCGAGCTTTTCCTCGACGGCAAACCCTGCATCGAGATCACCCCCGCAGGCCGGGCATGCGAGATGCGAGCGCCGCCGGATGCGGTGTGCGACGTCATTGCCCCGCTCTCGATCGCCGAGGGATGGTGCCACCTCGCCGAGGACGGCTCGTGGAGCGCCAATTTCCAGGTCCTCTCGACCCGCTTGCTTGCCGACGACGTGACCCACGCGCTCACGGCATACGTCGCGACGCCCGCGGGGACCACGGTGCGCGAGGCGCCCGTCGACGTGTCGCGTTACCATCCGCGAGGCCCGAACGGGGCAGCTTCGGTCACGTGTTTCCAGGGCAACGCCGCGTTCCGAGGCTCGGCGGCCGCCCTGCAAAAAGACCCGAATCAGGGCTGAACCGAGCGCGTCGTCGCCTCCACGTCGACGCCGACCCTGTGCTCGGGCCTGCACAGAAGGACCGCGCAGAGCGTCTCGCAATTGAACGGCCACCATCGATAGTCGCCGCGCAGACACCCGCGCATGCACCGCGCGCACATCGTCGGCTCGGCGACGAGGGTGCCTCGGGCCTCCGAGGTCCCCGCGCGCGCCTCGCTCCTCGGCGCGCCCCGCTCCTCGGCGCGCGCCGAGGCCCCCACGAAACTGCACATCATTCCGATCATGCAGGCCAGCATCGTCCCACCCATGCGGCTTCTCATGGCTCACCTCGATCGTTTCCTTGGGTGAGGAAATGCCGTGTCAATGGAAGGCGCCCTCGAATCGCCTCCCTCCTCGCCCGATTTGCCAAGCGCGCCATACCTGCGCTGTGCCGTTCCTGATCACGCGGGCGCCGAATGCACGCAAAGGGAACGGTACGCGCCGTGCTCGACAAAGGAAATGGGGGGATTCGCTCGTCTCCACGAGCTCCCCCCCGAGCGTGAAAGGGAGCAATCATATGTGGACCAAGGGATTCGCGTTGCTCGGGCTCGCCTTCGGCGCCGCGATCATGGGGAGTGCCTGCGTGGCCGGCGAACCGACGGACGACGAGCGCGATGCGGGCCTGCCCCTCACGGCCGCGGAAGAAGAGGACCTCGGGGCTGCGGAGGACGATCTCTCCATCCAGGACTTCGCGCGGCTCCCGCGTTGCGGCGGATTCGCGGGATTCCGCTGTCCCGCCGGCCTGCGGTGCATCGATCTGCCAGGGGACGATTGTGATCCGGCCCGAGGCGGCGCGGATTGTATTGGCGTGTGTGTTCGGGGGGGACCCACAGCGGCTCGCTGCGCGAACCCGCGGCGAACCTATATCTCGCGAGACCCGGCCCAGTGCGCGGCCATGCTGTTCCGCTGCGAGCCGGGGTTCAGGCCCTTCTCCGACGAATGCGGCTGCGGCTGCCTGAGGGTCGGCGGCCCGGGAGGGGGCCCCGGGCGCGTGCGCTGCAGGGAAAACATTTGCGGACCCGGCGAGTACTGTTGCAACGAGAGCTGCGGGATCTGCGCGCCGATCGGCGGCTTCTGTACGCAGGAGTTCTGCCAGTAGCGGACGCGATTCCCTCCCCCCATTCCGTCAGGGCCAGTCGACGTCCTTCTTCACCTGCGGCTCGTGGCAGAACACGCGGGGCGTCATCTTGGGGTTTGCCTCGGCAAACGCCTTCACGATCGCCTCGGCCTGCTCGATGTTTGCCGCCTTCGCGCCCACGAAGAGGCTCCGGCCGTCGTCCTCCACGACGAGTTTCGCGCCGTCGAACTTCTTGCCCTCGAAGGATTTCTTCACCGCGGGGAATTCCTTCGGGATCGGCGCCGCGCTCGGGCCGATCGAGAAGAGGTGGGCATAGGGTTTCACGCAAAGCGGCGTCGCGAGGTAGCGGAAGTTCGACTTCAACGTGTCCTCGGCCTCCTTGTCGGAGGGCATCGTCATGGGTTTGTCCACCTTCGCCGAGCGAAGCAGGTACCCCTTGCCGCCCGCCCTGCCGGCGACCCACACGTCGCTCGTGGTGCGCGCATACACGTACAAGGGCTCGAAGTTCTCGAGCTTCTTCGGCATGGCCACGAGCTCCCACGCGCCGCCGGCTTTCTTGGTGTACAAACCATCCCCGAAGGACGCGAGGAGCGTGCCGCCGTCGATCGCGACGATGCGGTGGATTTTCTTCGCGGAGGGCGCCTTTTCGAGGGCCCACGCCTTGCCGTCCCAGTGCGCGAGGTACGGCGCGTCGCCCGCGTTTCCGTACACCCAGGCGTCCGTGGCGGAGACGGCCACGACATCGGCGATCGTGAGCTCGCCGGACGGCGCCGGGAGCGGATCCACGGTGCCGCGCGCTTTCTTCGGCTCCCAGCGCTCGGCCATCGGCGCGCCTTTTCCGCCTGCGTCCTGGCACTCGAAGCCGGCCGCGAAGGCCTCGCCCGTGGGCGTGCCGGCGAGCGTATACGTCGGCTCGGGGGCCATCTTCACCTTGCAGCTCTTGTCGTCCTCGGGCGGCGTGTCGCCCGCGCCCTCCTCGCCGCTCTCGGCCTTCGCCGCGGCTTTCTGCGACGGGAAGGGCGCAGGAATGACGCCGCCCTTGCCGCCGACGAGGGCAAACCGGATGTCGTTCGAGGGCATTTTGATGGCGGCGACGACGCTCTCGCCGATCACCGCGACGTCGAGCACGTCCTCGTCCTCGCGAAGGATCGTCTGCGGCTCCCAACGACCGCCGAGGGAATCGAACCATTTGTAGGCCTTGGGTTTGTTCTCGGCGCTGAGGGCCATGATCCAGGCCGACTTCGGCCACTCGCCGCCGACAACGTAGGAGACCTCGCCCTTCTTGAGGCCCTTCATGAACGCCGGATCCTGCACGAGCGGCCCCTCGCCGAGCGGGAGGTAGAGATTCGAGACGCTCAAGACCGCGCCGCCCTGGAGGGGCGTGATCTCGACCCCGTCCGGCGCTTCGAGCACGATCGAATACGCGCTCGTTTCCACGGGCGCAGCGGCGGCGGCGCTCGCCGTGGGCGCGGGCGCGGCCGCCGAGGTCGCCGCCGGCGCGGCCGAGCCTGCCGGCGCGGGCGCCGGATCCGAGGATTTTCCGCAGGCGGAAAGGAGGAGCGCGGCGACCGGGACGAGCAAGTCTATCTTGTGCATGGATTCTCTGGGTTATGGGCCGTACGGCGGGAGCTTTCGCGCGTCAAGCGAAGGAGGCGCGCGTCCGCTTCCTTCGTACCCCTTCGCGCCGAGAGAGCCCCCGAATCGCGGCGAGCGTGGTAGAGTCCGCGCCCCATGGCGCGTATCTACGAAGACAACTCACGCAGCATCGGGCGCACGCCGCTCGTCAAGATCAACCGCCTCACGGCGGGCGCGCGCGCGACCGTGTTGGCCAAGATCGAGGGCCGAAACCCCGCCTACTCGGTCAAATGCCGCATCGGCGCGGCGATGGTGTGGGACGCCGAGGAGCGCGGCGCCCTCCGGCCGGGCATGTCGATCGTCGAGGCCACGAGCGGCAACACCGGCATCGCGCTCGCGTTCGCCGCGGCGGCGCGTGGCTATCAGTGCGTGCTGACGATGCCCGAGACGATGAGCATGGAGCGGCGCAAGGTGCTGGTCGCGCTCGGCGCGCAGATCATCCTGACGCCAGGGCCGCTCGGTATGAAGGGCGCCATTGCCCGCGCCGAGGAGCTCGCCGCGACCCAGCCCGACAAGTACGTGCTGATGAAGCAGTTCGAGAACCCGGCGAACCCCGCCATCCACGAGAAAACCACGGGCCCCGAGATCTGGGAGGACACGGACGGCGCGGTCGATGTCTTCATCAGCGGCGTCGGCACGGGCGGCACGCTCACCGGCGTGTCGCGGTACATCAAGCAAACGAAGGGCAAGAAGATCCTGACGGTCGCCGTCGAGCCCGTGCACTCGCCCGTCATCTCGCAGACGCTCGCCGGCCAGGACGTGAAGCCCGCGCCGCACAAGATCCAGGGGCTCGGCGCGGGGTTCGTCCCGCGAAACCTCGATCTGTCGCTCGTGGATCGGGTGGAGACCGTGACCAACGACGAGTCGATCGCGATGGCGCGGCAGCTCGCGCGCGAGGAGGGCATCCTGGCGGGCATCTCGTGCGGGGCGGCGATGGTCGCGGCGCTCAGGCTCGCGAACGATCCTGCGTTCGAGGGCAAGACGATCGTGACCGTGCTGCCGGACGCGGGCGAGCGGTACCTCTCGACCGCGCTCTTCGAGGGCATGTTCGAGGCCGTGGAGAAGGCGACGGCCACGTGAAAGAGGGTTCGGGGGCGTAGCTCGGCTCGCCGCGCAGAGCCCCCGAATGGTGAATGATGGGCGATCCGGAAAACGGCCTCGGCAAAGTCGTGGACGGGCTGATCGCGAGCTACGAGCGCGATCGGCGTGGCCACTACATCGGCAAGAAATTCCTGCCCTCCCGCGAGGAGATCTTCGAGATCATCGAGCTGCTCTTCCAGGTCTTCTACCCCGGCTATTACGGGCGTCAGGACCTCACGGAGGGCAACGTTCGGTACCACGTCGTCACGATCGTCTCGACGCTGCGCGAGAAGCTCGCGACGCAAATCGAGAAATGCCTCTGCTGGGCTGGCGAGTCGGAGCGCGACGGCACGGAGGACAAAGAGGTCGGCGGCTGTGCCGAGTACGGCCGGCACATCGCGTGCCGGCTGCTCAGCCGCCTGCCGGAGATCCGCGACACGCTGCTGCTCGACGCGCAGGCGGCGTACGACGGGGATCCGGCGGCGGGCAGCCTCGACGAGGTGATCCTCTCCTACCCGGGCATGCTCGCGATCACGGTGCATCGCGTGGCGCACGAGCTCTATGTACTCGGCGTGCCGCTCATGCCGCGCATCATGAGCGAGTGGGCCCATTCGCAGAGCGGCGCGGACATCCACCCAGGCGCGACCGTCGGCGAGAGCTTCTTCATCGATCACGCGACGGGCGTCGTCATCGGCGAGACGAGCCACATCGGCGGTCACGTAAAAGTCTACCAGGGCGTGACGCTCGGCGCGATGTCGCACCCGAAGGACGAGCGAGGCCGCGTCATTCGCAACACGAAGCGCCACCCGACGGTCGAGGACTCCGTCACGCTCTACGCGAACGCGACGGTGCTCGGCGGCCAGACCGTGGTGGGGCAAGGCAGCGTCGTCGGCGGCTCGGTCTTCCTCACGCGGGGAATCCCGAAGCGCTCGCGCGTCGCGGTGAAGCCCCCGGAGACCCGCGTCATCGCCGCGGGTAGCCAGCCGGGGGACGACGAGTATCCGGCCGATTTCGAGATCTGAAGCCTGCTGACCCCTGGTCACTTGCCAGCGATATGACTATAGGAGGCTCGCGCCGGCTCGCGCCGGCGCGTCCTTATGGTCGATACACACCACACCTTTTGCCGCATCTGCGAGGCCCTCTGCGGCCTCGAGGCCGACGTCGAGGGCGGGCGCGTCATCGCGCTCCGGCCCGACGCGCGGCACGTCGCCACCGAGGGCTTTGCTTGCCCCAAGGGCCTCAAGCAGCACCGCATGTACGCCTCGCCCGACCGCGTGCGGAGCCCGCTCGCGCGCCGGGGCGAGCGCTTCGAGCCCGCGTCCTGGGACGCGGCCCTCGAAGACATCGGCGCGCGCGTGCGCAGGATCCACGACGAACACGGCCCCGACGCGATCGCCATGTACGTCGGCACGGCCGCGGGTTTCTCCGTGCTGCACCCCGTCTTCGCGCAGGGCTTCATGCAGGGGCTCGGATCGCGCAGCATGTATGCCTCGGCGACGCAAGATTGCAGCAACAAATTCGCGGTTTCGCGCGAGATGTACGGATTCCCGTTCACGCTCTCGTTTCCTGATCTCGATCGGACGAAGTGCCTCATCGTCGTGGGGGCGAACCCGGTCGTATCGAAATGGAGCTTCCTCCAGGTCCCGAACCCGGCGCGGGCGCTGAAGGACATCGAGGCGCGCGGCGGAAAGCTCTTCGTCGTCGATCCACGCCGCACCGAGAGCGCCAAGGTCGCGGGCGAGCACGTCTTCATCCGGCCCGATACGGACGTCTGGTTCTTCCTCTCGTTCTTGCGCGAGCTCGCGGCCGTGGGCGGGATCGATCACGAGCGCGCGGCGCGCTTCATGAAAGGGCTCGACGAGGTCCTCGCCGTCGCAGAGCCCTGGACGCCCGAGCGCACGGCGCGCGTCACGGGGATCACGCCGGACGTGCTCCGCGCGATGGTGCGCGCGTATCGGGACGCGGGGCGCGCGGCCATCTACGTATCGACGGGCGTCAACATGGGCCGGAATGGCTCGCTCGCGTTCTGGCTCGCCGAGTGCATCAATGCCGCTTCGGGGAATCTCGATCGCGAGGGCGGGACGCTCGTCGGCCGGGGAATCTTCGATTTCGCCGCGTTCGGCCGGCGCACGGGCACGCTGCTCCGCGAAGACCGATCCCGCATCGGCGATTTCCGCTCCGTGAACGACGCATTCCCGGGCGGCCTGCTCGCCGACGAGATCCTCACGGACGGGCCGGGCAAGATCCGCGCGCTCTTCGTGACCGGAGGAAACCCGCTCATCACGATGCCGGGCGCGGGGAGGCTGCGGCGCGCATTCGAAAAGCTCGATCTGCTCGTCACGATCGATCTCTTCGTGAACGAGACTGGCTCGCTCGCGCACTGGGTCCTGCCCGCGACGTCGCCGCTCGAGCGGGCCGATTTGCCCTTCATTTTCCCGCTCCTCCTGGGCCTGCAGCGCCGGCCTTACCTCCAGGCGACCCGGCCCGTCGTGACGCAGGACGGCAATCAGCGCGACGAGGCCACGATGTACCTCGATCTTTGTCGCGCCGCGGGCAAACCAATCTTCGGCTCGGCCATCGCCCAGCGCGCCCTGGAGATGCTCACGGCGGCGCGGGGGTGGCTCCATCCGGACGAACCCCGCTCGATCCCGCAGGAGCTCTTGCTCTCCGCGATGCTGCTCGCGACCGGGAACGGGACCTTCGGCCGCCTCGCCGAGCAAACGCACGGGCGCCTTCGCCCGCCGCACCGCGGAGGCGATTTCCTCGGCAAGCGCGTGATCACGAAGGACGGCAAGGTGAATCTCGCGCCGGAGGTGCTGCTCACGGCCGCCAAAAAGCTCGAGTCCGATTACGAGGCGGAGATCGCCCGCGCGGGCAAGCTGAAGCTCGTCACGCGGCGGCGGGTCACGACGCACAATTCGTGGACCCACAACCTCGAAGATTTCGCCGAGCCGGACGGAGGGACGAACCACCTGTACGTGCATCCCGAGGACGCCAAACGAATCGGCCTCTCGGACGGTGATTTCGCGGATGTCTCAACGGACGTGGCCACGGTGCGCGTGCCCGTGCGCCTGCTCGCCGACCTCATGCCGGGGACCGTGGCATTGCCACACGGCTGGGGTCATCAGCACGCGGTGGGCCTCTCCGTCGCGCAAAAGACGCGGGGCGTGAACGTCAACCTGCTCGCTGCCGATGGGCCGGAACGGCTCGAACGGGTCTCGGGCATGGCACACCTCACGGGGTTCGTCGTGGACGTGGTCCCGGCGCGCGGGCCCAAAGACGACCGGAGCTGGTCGGGTTTGTCGGAGGAAACGACATGAGCAAAGCCGGGAATCGTGCCCGGGATTTCGGGATCGTGACGCTCGCGTATGTCGCGGGCACCGTTGTCGGGTGGCTCGTATTTCGTGCACTCGCGAACGATCATTCATCGATCTTCGCGTTCGCCGCGGCGGACGCGGCGGCGACAGTGGTGGTCTTCGCCGGGAGCGTGCTTTGCAACAATTCGAGCGTGTACGATCCGTACTGGAGCGTTGCGCCGATGGTGATCGCGCCGGCGATTGCGATGTCGCCGGAGGCGGCGGATGCGCCGGTGGCGCGGCGGATTCTGGTCACGGCGCTCGTGCTCGCGTGGGGCGCGCGGCTCACGTCGAACTGGGCGCGCGGCTGGCATGGGCTCGGGCACGAGGATTTTCGATACGTGGATCTGCGCCGGTCGATGGGGCGCGCCTACTGGCTGATCAGCTTCCTCGGCCTCCATTTCATGCCGACGGTCTGCGTCTTCCTCGGCTGTTTGTCCCTCTTCCCGGCCCTCGCCACGGGCACGCGGCCGCTCTCTTGGCTCGACGGGGCCGCGTTCGTGGTGACGGCGGGCGCGATTGCATTGGAGACACGCGCCGACGCGGAGCTCCGCGCATTCCGGATCCATAATGACGTGCCGGGGAAGATCCTCGATACCGGCGTGTGGGCATACTCTCGCCACCCGAATTACCTTGGCGAGGTCACGTTCTGGTGGGGGCTTTTCCTGTTCGCCCTCGCCTCGGATCCGGGCGTCCGGTATCCGCTCGTCGGGCCCGCGTGGATCACCTGCCTCTTCGTCTTCATCAGCATTCCGCTGATGGATAAACGATCGGTCGCGCGCAGGCCCGGCTATGCCGATCACATGAACCGCGTGCCGGCGCTCTTCCCGCGCCTGCCGAGGAAGGCCAAGGGGTAGACGAGTCCATGATCCTCGATGTTTTCCGGATGAACGACAAGGTCGCGATCGTCACGGGCGCGAGCCGCGGGATCGGTCGTGGATCGGCGATTGCGCTGGCGGAGGCAGGGGCCGACGTGGTGCTCGCCGCGCGGCGCGCGGACGTGCTGGAGGAGGCCGCGAAGGAGGTCCGCGCGCGCGGGCGGCGCGCGCTCGTGGTGCCGACGGATGTGACCGCGGGCGCGGAGCTCGACCGGCTGCTCGCGCGCACGCTCGAGGAATTCGGCCGGCTCGATGTGCTCGTCAACAACGCGGGCGGCTATCCGCCGAGGATCGCGGTCGCGCTGTCGGACGAGGAAATGCTGGAGTCGTACCAATTCAACGTCGTCTCGGCGCTGCACCTCTCCCGGAGCGCCGCGCCACACCTCGCGCGGACGCGAGGCGCCATCGTCAATATCTCGTCGGCGATGAGCCACTGCGTGGACACGGGCTTCGTCGCCTACGGGGCCGCGAAGGCCGCGCTGAACCACATGACCCGCCTGCTCGCCCATGAATGGGCGCCGCGGGTGCGCGTCAACGCGCTGGCCGTGGGCGCGACGATGACGGACGCGCTCGAAGCGTTCGTTGGAGCCGGCGACATGCTGGACAAGATGACGGCGAAGACGCCCATGGGCCGCCTCGCCACGCCGGAGGACATCGCGGCCTCCGTTCTTTTCCTGGCCTCGCCGGCGTCGTCGTGGATCACGGGGAAGATCCTGGAGGTCGACGGCGGCGCGACCGCGAGTACGTGGCCCTACCCGATGCCGGGGGGGCTCGAAGACATTTCGCAGCAAAAAGCGAGCAAGCGGCCGGGGCTTTCAAACAAGCCCCGGTTGAGCGAGATTCGGAATCGAAACGCATACGCGCCCGGAGCGTCAATTAAATTACGCGTGTTCTGCGACACGAATGGCGTAGGTGGAGCCTTGCGGTGCCGCAGGCCCTCGGTGTAACGTGCCCTGGCCGCCTGGATTCGGAAAACGCGAGCGGCGCACGAACCACCATGCCGGACGCCGTGGAACCCCTGCTTGCGCACGAGATCCTGGATACCTCGCCGACGTTCGTGGTCGGTATCGATGACAGCGGCCGCACAATATACATGAATGGCACGATGCTCGGCGCGCTCGGGTATACGCGCGAAGAGGTCATCGGCCAGGATTATGCGACGATGTTCGTCCCCGTGCGGGATCACGAGATGCTCCGGCGGGTGTTCGGGGAGCTCGTGTCGTCGCGCGGCACGACGTACAATGAAAACCGGGTGCTCACCCGGAGCGGTCGGGAGCTGCTCGTCGAGTGGCATGGAAGGCCCGTCTACGACGACGACGGCGGGTTCAAGTATTTCTACGGCGTCGGCGTCGACGTCACGGGACAAAAACGCATCCGCGAGGCGCTCTACCGCTCGCAGCAGCGGCTCGCGCTGCACTTCCAGCAGGCGCCGCTCGGCATGATCGAGTGGGACACCGATTTCCGCGTCGTGGACTGGAACCCGGCGGCGGAATTGATTTTCGGCTGGCTGCGCGAGGAGGCCGTGGGCCATCACGGCCAGGATCTCATGGTGCCCCCGGAGGTCCGACCCTACGTGGCCGACGTCTGGGAGCAAATCAAGCAGGCCAAGGGGCCGGTGCGCGCCCGCAATCAGAACATCACCAAGGACGGCCGGAGCATCACGTGCGAGTGGGCGAATACGTCGCTCGTCGACGAGGAAGGCCAGATCGTGGGCGTCGCGTCGCTCGTGACCGACGTGACCGAGCGCGTGAAGGAAGAGGAGGAGATGCGCGAGCGCGAGCGCGCGCAGGCCGCCACCATCGAAGAGCTCTCGGCGCCGGTCCTCGATCTGTGGAAGGGCGTGCTCGCGATGCCCGTCGTCGGTTCCATCGACGGCGCGCGCGCGACGCGGATGACGGAGAGCCTGCTCGAAGCAATCGTGCGGTGCAGCGCACGATTCGCGATCCTCGATTTGACCGGGGCGTCGACGATGGACGCTTCGATTGCGTCGCACCTTGGCGACATGATTCGCGCGACCGGCCTCATCGGCAGCGAATGCCTTGTGTCGGGCCTTGGGCCCGGAATGGCGCGCACGCTGGTCGAGCTCGACGTGCCGCTCGCCGTCAAGACGTTCGGCTCGCTGCAGGCGGCGCTCCGCCACGCGATTCGTGCGTCGCGGGTTTAGCAGACTGTCGAGAGGCGGCCGACACGAGGAAGCTCGAGCGTGAACGATGAGCCGACCCCCGGCTCGCTCTGGACACGGAGCGTGCCTCCGTGCGCTTCCGCGATCCGGCGGCTGATGTACAGGCCAAGCCCGAGGCCGCCATAATTCTCGGAGGCGGCGCGCTCGAAGCGATCGAAGATGCGCTCCTGCCGCGCCGGGTCGATGCCGATGCCGTGATCATGGACCACGATCCGCGCGATCCCTTCGTTCTCGCCGTAAAAAACCTCGATGGGCTTGCCGGCCCCGAACTTGGCCGCATTCGAGAGGAGGTTCGTCACGATCTGCTCGATGCGGTCGGGATCCCAATAACCGACGACGTGCTCACCGTCCTGGATGTCGACCGTGCACCGTGCTTGCGAGAGCTCCGGCTTGAGCTGGTCGATCGCATTGCGGATGAGGGTCGCGAGGTCGACCTCCTCGCGCTCGAGCGGGAGCCGGCCCGCGTGGAGCTGCGAGACGTCCACGAGGGCCTTGTTCAGCCGGGCCAGGCGCGTCCCTTGACGCAGCGCCCGCTCGACCATCTTGCACATCGCCTGCGTGTCGGCCGGCCAGCCGGACCGGATGGCCCGGTCGATGGATTGCAGCGTGAGCCGGAGCGACGTCACCGGCGTATTGAGCTCGTGCGAGGCCACGGTGAGGAATTCGTCCCGCACGCGCACGGCCTCTTGCGTCTTGCGATAGAGGCGCGCGTTGTCGATCGCGACCGCGGCGCGGCGCGCGACCTCTTCGACCAGCACGAGGTCGGCGCGCCCATAACGGCGCTCCGGCGCGGCGGAAACGACGCTCAGCACCCCGAGGGTTTGTCCATGCGACACGAGCGGCACGATCATGGAGCTCTGCGCACCGAGCGCGTGGCTGAGCCTCAGGTGCTCGTCGTCGACGACGAGCTTTCCAATGACTTCCTCGGAGAGCTCGGGAATCAGGATCGGCTGGCCCGTCCGCAAGACCCTGGAGGCCGCGTGGGGTGAATTCCAGCGAGGAGGATACCGCCGCTGGAGCTCTTCGAGCAGCGGCGCCTTCATGGGGTCCTTGTGTGCACCGGCGATGCGCCGGATCTCCCCGCCTTTGACGACGTCGATCACGCACCAGTCGGAGATCGATTCCACGCACAGTCGCGCGAGGCGCCCGAGTGTCTCCGTGTAATCGAGCGATTCCGAAAGGAGCGCCCCCGCCTCGGCGATGAACATGGCCCGGCGCTCCGCTGCCTCGGCTGCCGCCCGCGCCGCCTGCTCCTTGCCGAGGAGCTGCGCCTTCTCCAGGGAAATCGCTGCCTGCGTCGCGAGGAGCGAAAGGGCGACGAGGCGATCGGGCGTGAAGGCGCCGGCGAGGAGGTTGTTCTCCAGATAGAGCAGGCCGACCACCTCGGCCTGCCGGAGGATGGGCATGCAGAGGACCGACTTGGGTCGACGCCGCGCGAAGTGTTCGTCACCGGAAAACTTGCCCGCGTCCGCAGCGGCATTGCCCAGAATGACGCGCTCCTTCGTCCGATGGACGTAATGGACGACCGATACGGGGATGCGCTGCGAGGAATCGACCGGCAAGGGCCCGAGGGTGCACGTCGCCGCGCCTCGCTCTTCGAGGGCGGCCTCCGCTTCGATCGAGAGGCTGCCGCTCTGAGAAAGGACGAGGCAAGCTCTCTGGGCGCCGCCCTGCTCGAGGACGACCGTGAGCAACGTGCGTACCAGTTTGTCGAATGTGATCTCGCTCGAGATGGTCTGCGAGGCCTTGGTCACCGAGAGCAGGTCGAGCTGTTCGGGCCGGACCACGAAGGTGGCGGTCGGCGCGAGGGCTCTCGGTTCGAGCAGGTGGGGCGCCTGCTGGTCGATCCGCGCGACCTTACCGTCAGCGCCCCAGCGAAGATAGCGAGCGCGCGCCTCGCGCAGGTACGTGTCGGCGATCAGCTCGTAGCCGCGCCCGCGGTAGAAGCGCGCGGCCGTCTCGTAGGCGATTGCCTCGTTCTGAACGAAGCCGTTGTCGCGAGCGGAGCGGATTGCTCGCTCGTATTGCTGCGCTGCTTTGTCCCATTCGCCGTCGATGCGCGCGATCTCGGCCGCCACCAGCGCCGCGCGGTTCTCGAAGTTCTCGGGGCAGTTGTCCGCCCATACCTCTAGCTTTTTATGGTGGGCAACGAGCGCCTCCCGATGTAGAGCCCGCTCTTGGGCAGAGGGCGCGTCGTCGTGTGCCGCCAGCGCGAGCGCGCCATAAAAATGGTACTCGGCCACCTCGAGCTGTGAAGGCACCGTCCACAAAAGCGGCTCGACCTTCGATGCCGCCGTGATGGCCGAAGCGTGATCGCCAGCGAAGAAGCGGGCTTGCAGCTTGCGGGTCCAATACGAGCACGACGCGAATGACAGGCGCGGATCACCCTCCAGGTGCCGCTCGAATCGGCCCTCGTCGAACGTCGCGTCGTTGAAGGAGGCGAGATCCGGCGTCAACCCCCGGAGCGTTCGGATGAGCCCGAGCTGTCCCATGATAGTATCGACGATGAGACCGAACTTCGCCCTTCGCACGAACTCGAGCCCGTTCTCGGCCTCCTGCTGCACGTCCCCCAGGGGATCTCCGACGGCGAGGAGGTCCGTGATCAAGGTGGTGTAGCAGTAGGCCGCAAAGGTGATATCGCCGGCTTCCTGCGCCGCGTCGAAGGCTTGCCGCACCCCCTCGCGGCCGGTGCGTACATGCCTCGTCCAAGGATTGACGGAGTGCCAGAAGCCCAGGTAGACGCGCGCCTTGAACCGGTCCAACCCGCGCGTCTCCACGAGATCGAAGCCGAGCTTGCCGAACCGGAACGCGGCCCGATAGTCGCCGAAACGTGGCCCCAGGATCATGCCCAGCCAGACATACGCGTAACAGGATGCGTCGCTGTTGCCGTGCTCGAGGCTGAGATTCCCCATGCGACCGATGATGAGGCAGAGCAAATTCTGGTCGCTGAACATGGCTGGCGGCAGGCACTCCATGAGGACGGTCATGGTCGCGCGAAACGCCGGATCGGTCAGCGGGGGCAGATCGATCAGCTCCTCGATGGCGCGGCTCCCGAGCTTTTGCCACAGCCGCTCGTATTCCTGCCGTACCTCGTCCTCCGCTGGGCGCGGTGACCACTCGACGCCGACGCGCCGGAGGTATTCCAGGCAGACCTCGATGGTGCGGTCGGTCCTATCCAGGGTCAGGTAAAGGGCCATGCGGGCGCATGCGACCGCGGCGCTGTTGACGAGGTTTCCAGCGCGGCGTGAGAGCGTCGAGAGCCGCTCCTCCGCCTCCGTCATGTAGCCCGTCAGAAATTCGCATTCGGCTCGGTGAAATTCGAGCGCGAAGGTGAGCTCGTACCGCCGCTCCCACCTGTCTTCTTCCAGGAGCGCGGAGCCTGCAGCGAGATACTTCAGCGACGAGGCGTAGGCGGTCGACCCCTTGGCACGCTTGCTCGCGACGAGGTTGAGCTCGGCGACTCGCTCTCGCTCGCCCCGCGTCGTGATCAGCGTGGCGCCGCGATTGAGCTGGTTGACGATCTCGAAGATGTTCTCCTCGAGCTCCTCGGGCGGCGTACGCGCCGAGAGCAGCCTGCCGATCTCGAGATGCACCGCCGCCCGCTCGCTTTCGGGGATGAGCGAATAGGCCGCCTCCTGGATGCGGTCGTGGGGAAACTTGTACGTGTCGGCCATGCGGAGGATGAGCCCCGCACGGACGGCCTCCCAGAGATCCGCATGAGACGCCTCCTCCGAGCGGCCGCTGACCGTCGCGAGGACGGTGACCTCGGCGGTGTTGCCCAGACAGGCGAGCGTTTGCACCGCTTCCTGGGTGCTTTCGGGAAGCCGCGCGAGCTTCCCGACGACCAGGTCGACCACATTGCCGGTGAAGCCCTTTTCGCGGGCCTTCGCCACGTCCCACCGAAAGGCCCCCGCGTGCGCATCGAACTCGATCAGACGCTCTTCATGGAGAGCGGCGAGGAACTGGAGCGCGAAGAAGGGGTTGCCGGCCGTCTTCTCGTGGACGAGCTCTGCGAGCGGCACCGCGTCCTCGCGGCGACAATGGAGCGCATCGCTGACGAGCGCGACGACGTGCTCCCCGGAAAGCGGACCGAGCACGATGTCCGAGACGCGCGCGCCCTCCTTCCGTATCTTGTCGAGCGCCAGCATGAGCGGGTGCGTGGGGCTCACCTCGTTGTCTCGGTACGCGCCGACGACGAGGAGATCGCGCGTCTCGGGATATGTCACCAGATCCTGAAGAAGCCCAAGGCTCGCCGAATCGGCCCATTGCAGGTCGTCGAGGAAGAGCGCGAGCGGGTGCTCCTTCTGGGCAAACACCCCGATGAAGTGCCGGAACACCATGCGGAACCGGTTCTGCGCTTCCATGGGCGGCAGCTCGGGCGCCGGCGGCTGCCAGCCGATGACGAGCTCGACCTCTCGGATCACGTCCACGATGATCTGTGCGTTGATCGCGAGGGCACCCAAGAGCCTCTCCTTCCACTTCGCAATCCGGTCCTCGCTCTCGGCGAGGATCGCGAGCACGAGCTCCCGGAAGGCCTGGACGAGCGTGGAATAGGGGACGTCGCGTTTGTATTGATCGAACTTCCCCGAGGCGAAGAAGCCGCGCTCGCGGATGACGGGCTTGTCGAGCTCCTGGACCAGCGCCGACTTTCCGATGCCGGAATAGCCCGACACCAGGACGAGCTCGGGGACTGCCGTACCGACCACCCGCTCGAACGCGGAGAGCAGCGCGGCGATCTCCTCCTCGCGGCCGTAGAGCTTCTGGGGGATCTCCAGCCGACCCGAGACGTCGTTCTCGGCCAGAGGAAACGGCTCGAGCCTGCCTTTGGCGCGCCATTGGGCCAAGGCTAGATCGAGGTCGTATTGCAGGCCCCGCGCGGTCTGATAGCGATCTTCCGCCATCTTGCAGAGGAGCTTCACGACGAGCGCGGAGAGGACCTCGGGCAATCCCGGCACGAGCGCAGACGGCGGCTGCGGGACACGGGCGACATGGCAATGCACCCATTCGAGCGGGTCCTCAGCCTCGAAGGGCAGGCGCCCGGTGAGCATTTCGTAGAACGTCACGCCCAGGGCATAGAGGTCGGCGCGGCTGTCGATCGCCCGATTCATCCGTCCCGTTTGCTCCGGCGCGAGGTACGGCAGGGAGCCCTCGATGAGGTTCGGGCGGAGGGCTGCCTGGCGCTCGCGGGATGGGCATACCGCGAGCCCGAAATCGGCGAGCTTGACCTGGCCGGTGGACACGTTGACGAGAATGTTCTGGGGTTTCAGATCTTTATGGATGATGCCACGCCGGTGGAGCGCCCCGACGGCCGCCGCGATACGAACCGCGAGGTCGAGGAACCGCTCGATGGGCAAGGGCGCGCCGAGGAAGTGGTCGAGCGACTGACCGCCGAAATCCTCCAGCACGAGCGCCGGCATTCCCTCGTGCGTCTCGAGGGAGAGCGGCTTGACGATCGCCGGTAAGTCGAGTTGCCTGCCAATCTCGTATTCACGCTTCAAGCGCTCGAGATCGCGCGGGCGGCTGCACCTCGGGTCGAGCACCTTCAGGATGACGGGGAGATGATCGGCCGTCCGGACCCCGCGGAGCAAAACGGTGCCTCCGCCCTCGTGCAATGTGTCGGTGATCGCAAACGGGGACGCGTCCTTCATGGGAAAGCTCGCCGACCGGAGCGGGCGCCAGGCAAGAGGCGCACGGGGACGATGCCCAGCCATGAGGGCCATCAACAGCCCCCTGAACCCCCATAGCATGTAACGCGCCCTTCCGGAGCGCCTCTTTGCGAGGGACAGACCCTTGCGCGGCCGGTGGTGTCGCCCCCAACGAGAGGGCGAGCCACGGCATATGACCTCGCTCACCAGCTTGGATGTGATCCGCGCGTCGCGGGCTCAGCAGGCTGTCGAGAGGTGGCCGGCACACGGAAGCTCGAGAGTGAACGACGAGCCGACCCCCGGCTCGCTCTGAACACGGAGCGCGCCTCCGTGCGCTTCCGCGATCCGGCGGCTGATGTACAGGCCAAGCCCGAGGCCGCCGTAATTCTCGGAGGCGGCGCGCTCGAATCGCTCGAAGATACGCTCCTGCCGCGCCGGGTCGATACCGATTCCATGGTCTTTGACCACGATGCGCGCGATCCCTTGCTCCTCGCCGTAGAAAATTTCGATGGGCTTACCGGCTCCGAATTTGATCGCATTCGAGAGGAGGTTCGTCAGGATCTGCTCGATGCGGTCGGGATCCCAACGACCGACGACGTGGTGGTCGTATTGGATGTGGACCGAGCACCGCGCTTGCGAAAGCTCCGGCTTGAGCTGGTCGAGCACATTGCGGAGGAGCGTCGCGAGGTCGACGTCCTCGCGCTCGAGCGGGAGCCGGCCTCCGTGGAGCTGCGAGACGTCCACGAGGGCCTTGTTCAGCCGGGCCAGGCGCGTCCCCTGACGCAGCGCCCGCTCGACCAGCTTGCTCATCACCTGCGTATCGCCCGATCGACCGGACCGGATGGCCCGATCCATCGATTGCAGCGTGAGCCGGAGCGACGTCACCGGCGTATTGAGCTCGTGCGAAGCCACGGTGAGGAATTCGTCCCGCACGCGGACGGCCTCCTGCGTCTTGCGGTAGAGGCGCGCGTTGTCGATCGCGACCGCGGCGCGGCGCGCGACATCTTCGACCAGCGCGAGATCGGCGCGCCCGTAGCGGCGCTCCGGCGTGGCGGAGACGACGCTCAGCACCCCGAGGGTTTGTCCGTGCGCCGCGAGCGGCACGACAATGGAGCTCTGCGCGCCGAGCTCGCGGCTGAGCTTCCTGTGCTCCTCGTTGACGACGAACTTCCCAATGACCTCCTCGGTGAGATCGGGAATCAGGATCGGCTCGCCCGTCTGCAAGACCTTGGAGGCCGGGTGAGGTGAATTCGTGCGAGGAGGATACCACCGCTGGAGCTGCTCGAGCAACGGCTCCTTCGCGGGGTCCTTGTGGGCGCCGCAGATGCGCCGGATCTCGCCACCTTCCACGATGTCGATCACGCACCAGTCGGAAATGGATCGCACGGATAGCCGCGCGAGGCGCGCCAGCGTCTCCTTGTAATCGAGCGACTCCGAAAGGAGCGCCCCCGCCTCGGCGATGAACGTGGCCCGGCGCTCCGCCGCCTCGGCCGCCGCGCGCGCCACCTCGGCCGCTGCCCGCGCCGCCTCGGCCGCCGCGCGTGCTGCCTGCTCCTTGCCGAGGAGCTGCGCCTTCTCCAGGGATATCGCCGCCTGCGTGGCGAGGAGCGAAAGGGCGACGAGCCGATCGGGCGTGAACGCGCCGGCGAGGAGGTTGTTCTCCAGATAGAGCAGACCGACCACCTCGGTCTGCCGGAGAATGGGCAAGCACAGGAGGGACCTCGGCTTCACGCGGGCGATGTAGGGCTCCGAGGCGTATTTCGCCGCCTCGGCCGCGTCCTCGAGGATCACGCGCTCCTTCGTCCGCATGGCGTAGTTGACGATCGAGACGGGCACGAGCGACGACGAGAGCGGCTGCGATTCCAGGAGCTTCGTCGCCACGCCGCTTCCCTCGAGGGATGCCTCCGCCTCGATCGAAGAGCAACCATCCCGGCAGAGGATCAGGCAGCCTCGTTGCGCTCCGCCCTGCTCGAGCACGACCGTGAGCAGCGTGCGCAAAAGCTTGTCGAAGGTGATCTCGCCCGAGATGGTCTGCGAGGCCTTGGTCACCGATAGCAGGTCGAACTGCTCGGACCGGACCCCGAAGGTGGTGGTGGGCGCGAGCGACCTCGACTCGAGGAGGCGGGGATGCTGCTGGTCAATCTGTCTCACCTTGCCATCAGCGCCCCAGCGGGCGTAGCAGGCGCGCGCCTCGCGGAGGCACGTATCGGCGAACAGGGCGAATCCACGCGCCCGGTAGAACCGAGACGCGAGCTCGTAGGCGAGCGCTTCGATATGAACGAAGCCATTCTCGCGCGCCGAGCGGGTGGCCTCTTCATAGAGACGCTCGGCGTCGAGCTCTCGGCCCTCGATGCGAGCCACCTCGGCCGACACGAGAGCGTAGCGGTTCAGATAGTTCTCGGGACAGTTGTCCGCCCAGAGCTTGAGCTTCTGCAGCCCCCGTTCGAGGGTGCGCGCGAACTCCCGCTGCTGCGCGGCAGGCGCCTGCGGATAGAGCGCGGTCAACGTGAGCGCATGGTAGAAGTGATGCGTGGCCTCGATGGGCTGCGCCATGACCGCCCCCAGCATCGTCGCCGCTCGGGCCGCAGCATCGAGCGCCTCGCGATACCGTCCGTCGTTAAACGCGGCAACGTGCTTCATGACATGGTAGAAGGCAATCCCGCAGCCGAATGTCGCCCCCGTGATCACGGCCAGACTTTCAGCTTCGTCGCAAGCTCGATCGTCGAGGTTTGCCGGCTCCAGCGTCGGTCCTTGCAGGCTCGCCACGAACTGCCGTTCGAGCTGGATCGTATGAAATACCGTATCGTTGTGGCTCTCTCTGGCGAACGCGAGGTATTTCTGCGCCACGCGGAGGACTTCGTCGAGCGGGCTGCCGGTCTCCAGAACCAGCCATACCGTCAGAACGGTTACGAGGCCGGCAAAAACGAGATCGCCGACCTCCAAGCAGGCGAGGAATGCCTGCTCCATGATCGGAACGCTGGTCGCAATGGGCCTCCGCCAGGAGTGGATGTGGCCGCCATGCATGAAGAGCAGCCTGCCCTTGAGCTTGGCGTCGTTGAGCTTCTCGTTCAGCCGCAGCGACATCTCGGAGAACTCGTAGGCGGACGGTATGTCGCCGAAGACCGACGCCAACATGATGCCGTAGGCGCAGTAGGCGAAGCAGGTTTCCTCGGCGTTCCCGTACCGCAGGGAGAAGCTCAACGCTTTGACGACGCCGAGCGCGAACATCTCCGGTCGCGCGTTGTACGCGCAGGGGATCGAGTCGACGAGCACGCCGATGATCGCCCTCCCATCGGGGTCGCTCACCACCGGCGCGTCGAGGAGGTCGGCGATCCGGAGGCCGCGCAGGCTGGCCGAAATGCCCCGGTTCTCGGCTTCGACTGCGGCCTTTATCTCCTCGTCCGACGCGGGCAATGTCACGCAGAAGAGCCGCAGGGCTTCCTGTGCGACCGTCACCCCGTCGGCATATCGCCCCGAGACCTGGTACAGCCTGATACGCAGCCGGTAGACCCTGGCTCGGTCGGGATTGGAGCGGGCGTTCTGGAATATCAGGTCGAATAGCTCATCGGCCCGCTGGAAGTTGCCGACGAGGTACTCGCATTCGGACCGCTCCATGTAGAGGGCGAACGTTTCTTCGTACTGCGTGCGCCAGGCGTCCGCGGCCAAAAGCGCCGTCGCTTGGGCCAGATAGCTCTGCGCCGACGCGTACGCAATCGAGGCCTTCGCCCTTCTTCCCGCCTGGAAGTCGAGCCGGCAGAGCGTCTCCTTTTCGCGTGGATCG
Organism: Polyangium jinanense; assembly: GCF_028435365.1. The sequence continues at coordinate 38,551 of NZ_JAGTJJ010000057.1, forward strand.
GTGATGAGCGCGACGCCATGGTTGAGCTGGTTCGCGACATCGAAGACCCGCTCCGCGATCACCTCTTCTGGCAACTTCGCCAAAAGGAGCCGGCCGATCCGCAGGTGCACCTCGGCCCGCTGCTCCTCGGGGATGAGCGAATAGGCCGCTTCCTGGACACGGTCGTGGAGAAACTTGTATACGTCGTCCAGGCGGAGGACGAACCCGGCGCGAACGGCCTCCCAGAGGCTCGCGTGCGTGTCCTCCACCGATCCGCCGCGAGCCATCGTCAGGATGGCGGCCTCCGCAGTGTTTCCCAGACAAGCGAGGTGTTTCAGCGCTTCCTGGGTGCTTGCCGGAAGCCGCACGAGCTTCCCGATCATCAGGTCGACCACGTTGTCGGTGAAGCCCTTTTCGCGGATCTTGGCCACGTCCCATTGCCAGATCCCCGCGCGCCCATCGAACTCGATCAGGCGCTCTTCGTGAAGCGCCGTGAGGAACTGGATCGCGAAGAAGGGATTGCCAGCCGTCTTCTCGTGAACGAGGTCCGCGAGTGGCCTTACGCCCTCGCGAGGGCAATGAAGCGCATCGCTGACGAACATGGCGAGGTGCTCGCGGGAAAGCGGGCCGAGCACGATATCCGAGACGCGCACGCCCTCCTTCCGCACCTTGTCGAGCATCAGCATGAGCGGGTGCGAGGGGCTCACCTCGTTGTCTCGACATGCACCGATCACGAGGAGATGGCACGTCTTTCCGTGCGTCAGCAGATCCTGAAGGAGTCCGAGGCTCGCCGAATCGGCCCACTGGAGATCGTCGAGGAAAAGCGCGAGGGGATGCTCCTTCCGGGCGAACACCCCGATGAAGTGCCGGAACACGATGCGGAACCGGTTCTGCGCCTCGGCCGGGGGCAGCTCGGCGACCGGCGGTTGCGGGCCGATGGCGAGCTCGACCTGCGGGATCACGTCCACGATGAGCTGTCCGTTGATCCCGAGCGCGCCGAGCAGCCGCTGCCTCCAGGCGGCGATCCGCTCCTCGCTCTCCGTGAGGATTTCGAGCACGAGGTCCCGGAAGGCCTGGACGATCGTGGAGTAGGGGATACCGCGCTTGTATTGATCGAACTTCCCTGCGATGAAGAAGCCTCGCTCGCGCACGATCGGCTTCTGCAGCTCGTTCACGAGCGCCGACTTGCCGATGCCGGAATAACCCGAGACCAGGACGAGCTCGGGGGATCCCGTATCGAGCACGCGCTCGGGCGCGGAGAGCAGCGCCGCGATCTCGCCCTCGCGACCATAGAGCTTCTGGGGGATCTGGAGGCGATCCGGAATGTCGTGCTCGGCCAGGGGGAACGGTTCCAGCCGGCCCTCGGCTCGCCACTGGCCCCGGCACTGCGCGAGGTCGTTCAGCAGGCCGCGAGCGGTCTGGTAGCGATCCTCGGCCATCTTGGCCAGGAGCTTCAGGACGATCGCGGAGAGGATCTCGGGTAGCTCCGAGACGAACGTGGAGGGCGACGGCGGGGCACGGGCGACGTGGCAATGCACCCATTCGAGCGGATCGTGCGCCTCGAAGGGCAGCCGCCCGGTGAGCATCTCGTAAAAGGTCACGCCGAGGGCATAGAGGTCGGCGCGGCTGTCGATCGACCGGTTCATCCGCCCCGTCTGCTCCGGAGAGAGGTAGGGCAGCGAGCCCTCGACGAGGCGCGGGCTCTTGGAGGCCTTGTGCTCGCGGGGGAGGCTGGACGCGCACCCGAAGTCGGCGAGCTTCACCTGGCCGGTGGCCGCGTTGAGGAGGATGTTCTGGGGTTTGAGATCTTTATGGATGATGTCGCGCTGGTGGAGCTCCGCCACGGCCGCCGTGATACGAACCGCGAGGTCGAGGAACCGCTCGGTGGGCAAGGGCGCGCCGAGGAAGTGGTCGAGCGACTGACCACCGAAATCCTCCATCACGAGCGCCGGCATTCCCTCGTGCGTGTCGAGGGCGATCGGCTTGACGATGGCCTGCGCGTCGAGTCGCCCGAGGATCTCGTATTCGCGCTTCAAACGCTCGAGACCGCGCGGGTGGCTGCGCCTCGGGTCCAGCACCTTCAGGATCACCGGGAGGTGATCGGCCGTCCGGACCCCGCGGAGCAGAAGGGTCTCTCTCCCCTCGTGAAGCGTTTCGAGGATGGCGAACGGGGGTACGTCCTTCATCGGCATGGGAAGAGCTCGCCGCCAGGAGCGGGCGCCCGGGAAGGGGCACGCGGGAAGAGGCCCAGCCGCGACATTCCGTCGACAGCCCCTCGAACGCCCATCCCTCTAGCATGGGATGTGCCTTCCGCTCTAGCCCACAGCCATGGCCCCCGCGTCGAGCGCGCTCGGGCGGGCGAAGAGCTTCACGTGGGAAGGATATGCGTGAAGGACGCCGCGGATCAACGATCCCTGGTGCTCACCACGGCGTCGGCTTGTAATCTTTGAAAAACTGCCCGTAGGCGTGGATGCCTGTGGCGAACCCCTCGAAGATCGGATCCACGATACGGGCCGCGCCGTCGACGATGTCGAGCGGCGGGTGGAAGCCGTGAATGGATTGCTTGCGGACCGCGATCTCCGCGGGATCCTCGTCCGTCACCCAGCCCGTATCCACGCTGTTGATGTGGATGCCGTCCTTCACGTAATCCTGTGCCGAGGTGCGCGTGAGCATGTTGAGCGCCGCCTTGGCCATGTTCGTGTGCGGGTGTTTGTCGGTCTTGTGCTCGCGGTAGAATTGCCCCTCCATCGCCGAGACGTTGACGATGTGCTTGTCGCGCGTGGGATGCCGCGTCATGAGGCCCTTGAGCTTGCTGCTCAGCACGAACGGGGCGATGGCGTTGACGAGGTGCACCTCGAGGAGCTCGATCGTGGGCACCTCGGCGAGCGCGAGGCGCCAGCTGTTCTTGTCGCGGAGGTCTTTCTGCTGGAGGTCCGCGTCGAGCGCGCCGCGGGGGAAGAGATCCACGCGGCCGCGCAAGGCGTGATCCTCGGCCGTGAGCGGGATCTGCGAGAGCGCGACAGGATCCTCGAACAAGGCAAGCGAGCCCGTACGCGGGGCGAGGGCGGCGTCGTTTGCCCGGGCAAATGCTCGTTGCGCGGCGCGCTCGGCCTCGTGGCTCGCGACGAGGCGGGCCGCCTCGGGGGGCAATCGATCGGGCGATTGCAGCTCGATGTCGAGGAGGTGCTCGTAGAAGCCCGGCGGCCTGCGCACGGTCTGGCAGGCGTTGTGGATGATGAAATCGAGGCGCGGGAGGTGGCCTTCGAGGAATCGCGCGAACCGCTCGACGCTCGGGGTGAGGCGCAGATCGAGGCCGTGAATTTCGAGCCGATCGGCCCAGGCCTCGTAATCGCTCTCGCGGGCATAGCGGAGGGCGGCGTCGTGGGGGAAACGCGTGGTCACGACGACACGCGCGCCGGCGCGGAGGAGGAGGATCGCGGCCTGGTATCCGATTTTGACGCGCGCGCCGGTCACGAGCGCGACGCGGCCCCGGAGGTCGGCCGTCTGCGTGCGTTTCTGGTAATTGAGCTCGGCGCAGGGCGGGCAGAGCTGATCGTAGAAGAAGTGGACCCTGCGGAACTCGGCTTTGCAGACGTAACACTTGCGCGCGCCCGTGAGCTCGGCGGGCGGCGGGGTCTCCGTGGGACCGGGCAAAACACCGAAGCTCGGCGGCGGGGTCTGGAAGACGGGGGCGCGGCGGGCGGCACGAATGCCGGTCGCGTCGAGCAGCGCCGCGTCCTCGGCCTTCACGGCGAGGCGATCCTTTCTGCGAAGCGCCTTCGCGAGGCGGCGTTGCTCGGCGCGATCGGGCCGCGAGACCCGCCCTGCCGCTTCGAGCAGCCGCACGCGCGCCTCGCGTGGCACGTGCGCGAGGACGGCCCGGTCACGGACCACGGCTTCGAGCACGTCGAGGGCGACGCGGAAATCGTTCTCGGAAAAAGGAGCCTGCTCGGGGGCTTTGGGCTCGTGGTCTTCCTGTTCGTCCTGTTCGTCCGCGAAATCGTCGTTCATCAATGGAATGCGAGCCCGAAGAGCTGGCCGTCGAGGGGGATGGGCGCCTTGATGGCGCAGATGAGCCCGAGATCCAGGCCGTACGGGGTCCCCTCGGAGAAGGCGCTGACGGGGACGCCGATCCGGAGGGCCGCGGAGAAGAAGCCAATGGAGACGAAAGGCGAGGCGTGGAGGCCGATGGTGGTGGCGCGATTGCCGTAGCCTTCCTCGAGGTACGCGCCGATCTCGGCGCCGAACATCATGAAGTTGATCTGCGGGCCAAACGCCCATCGGCCATGCGTGAACCCGACGGACTGGGCCTGCGCGAAGGCGCCGAGGCCGAAGCCGAACGCTTCGACAGGATATCGCACGTACGAGAGCTCGAAGCCGAGGGCGCCGGAGATCGTGTCGTCGGTGTGGCCCGTGATGCCGAAGAGTGGCCCGAGGCCGACGAAATTCTTCGCCTGGCGCAGGTTGCCGCGGCTCGGGGACGAGGGCTCGGGCGTAAGCGCAAACGCAGGGGGCTCGGCCGAGGCCACCGCCGTCGCCGTGAGGCCTGCGGCGAAGGCCACAAACGAGCAAACGAGCCGGACGAGGCCCGGTGGCCCGAATCGCCTGCCCGACAATGGACGAGGAGCGTCCCCAGCGCGGTAGCGCATCGCGGCGGAGCATACATGGATCGGAGACGCTGACCAGCCGCTTTGGAGGGGACCGCTTGGGTTCGTCCGGCAGGCGCGTCCGGAACGGCCGCGGGGAATGTTCACGTCCACCCAATGTACCGTAACGTCGTGCCTTGACCGGCCTGCGGGCGCACCCCACGACGAGTATCGACGGGCAACCCGAGCAAGGAGACGAGGCGTGCGTTCCAGGGATTTTCATGTGCTCGTGGAGGCGCGGATCCGGGAAGCGGAGGCGCGAGGGGCGTTCGAGGACCTGCCGGGCAAGGGCAAGGCGATGCCCGCGGACGACCTCGCCGGCCTGCCCGAGGAAGACCGCATGGCCGCGCGGATCCAGCGCATCGCGGGGAGCGCGCCGGAGGAGGTGGAGCTCTTGCGGGACATCGCAGCGCTGCGCGAGCGGCTCGCGGCCTGCAAGGACGAGAAGGAGCGGGCGAAGCTTACGGAAGCGCTCGGGGCGAAGACGACGCGGCTTTCGATCCTGTTCGAGGCGTCGGGGCGGAACGTGCTCGTGCACAGCAAGTTGACGGAGCCGCGGTGAAGGGCGGCGCCGCGGCCAACTTCCGGTTCGGAAAGGACAACTGCGGCGACCTCGGCTAGCCTCCCCCCCATGCTCCGACGCTCGATGAAATGTTGGCTCGCGCGACTCGCGGCGGGCACGCCCACGGTCCCGCTCCGGGACGAAGAGACGGGGTGTACCCTCTGGATCAAGCTCGAGTACATGCTCCCGAGCGGATCCACGAAGGACCGCATCGCCAGCTTCATCCTCGGCCACGCCGTCGAGCGGGGCGTGCTCGGCAGCGACAGCGTCGTCGTCGAGGCGTCGAGCGGCTCGACCTCGATCGCCTTCGCCATGGCCTGCGCCATGATCGGCGTGCGATTCCGCGCCGTCATGCCCGAAGGCGTGAGCGGCGAGCGCTTGCTCATCATCCGTCGTTATGGCGGCGAGGTCGTGCTCACGCCGAAGCACCTCGGCGTGCCCGGCTCGATCGACGAGACGCGGCGCATGGCCGAAGCGGACCCGCGGGTCTTCTGGCCGCGACAATTCGAGAATCCCCAGAATGCCCTCGCCCACCAGCGGACCACCGGGCCCGAGCTCATCGCCCAGGTCGGCACCACGATCCACGGGTTCGTCGCGGGGGTCGGGACCGGCGGGACGCTCATGGGGATCGCGCGGGCCCTCGTCGAGGCAGGGCAAAAGGCGGTGATCGGAAGGCCCCGGCCCGAGCGAGGCGTGTGTTTCGAGGGGCAACCCGAGATCTGTGGCGGGATTCCGGGCGTCGTGGATGGGCTCTCGCACATCCTCGACGAGGACGCCGTGGGGGGCGTGGTCTCGCTGCCCGTACCGGACGCGGAGGCCATTCGCGCGGCGCGGGATCTCGTGTCGCAAGGGTTCCCGGTGGGCCCGTCGAGCGGGCTCAATCTGGCCGGCGCGCGGATGCTGGCGCGCAAGCTCGGGCCGGGGCACGACATCGCAACCGTGCTCTGCGACCGGATGGAGCGGTATTTCTCGACCGATATGTTCCAGGACCTGTCGGGGGACGAGGCCGCAAAAAGCACACGATGAAGACGAATGCGGTGAGGCTGCTCGATACGCACGGCATTTCCTACGAGCTCCGGGCGTACGAGGTCGATCCCGAGGATCTGCGGGCCGGGACAGTGGCCGACAAGATCGGCTTGCCCGTGGAGCAGGTCTGGAAAACGCTGGTATGTCGGGGGGATCGGACGGGCGTCTTGATGGCCGTGCTCGCGGGCAACGAGGAGCTCGATCTGAAGGCACTCGCGCGGGCCACGGGCGATCGGAAGGTGGATACGGTGCCGCTGAAGGAGGTGCAGCCGCTCACGGGGTACGTGCGCGGCGGCGTGACCGCGATCGGCGGCAAAAAAGAGTTTTTCGTGGTCGTCGACGAGACGATCGAGCTTCACGACGTGGTGTCCGTCTCGGCAGGCGTGCGGGGGTTGCAGATCCTGCTCGCGCCGGCCGATTACGTGCGGGTGGTGAACGGGAAGCTCGCGCCGATCGCCCGCAGCGCTTAGGGACGCCGCGCCGGGGCGCTGCCCCGGACCCCGCGGGGGCTGTTCGCCCCTCGACCCGAACCAGGGCAAGCCCTGGACTCGTGTTGGAAGAACTGCGCGATGCGCAGTTCTTCCACAGGCCGGTGGCAAGACCAGGGACAGCGTTGCCAGTAGAAATGGCAGCGCGGCTGTCTTGGTCGGCAGGGGTCGTTCCTCGGCCTGTTCGATGAACTGCGCACCGCGCAGTTCATCGACCCCGGGTCCAGCGCTTGCGCTGGTCCAGGTCCAGGGGCGGATAGCCCCGGTGGGGCCTGGGGCAACGCCCCAGCGAAGCGCCCCCCAGATGAGACAGGACAACGACCTCCGCGTCCAGGACAACGACCTCCGCGTCCAGGACACCTACCGGGTCAAATGTCGCAGCAGGCGCGCGAGTGCGAGGAGCGCGCCGGCGCCGATGAGGATGGCGGCGACGTAGGACAACCGAAGTGGCCCGAACCCGACGCGCTCTCCTCCGAGCCAAAGCCATCCGGCGATCTGGTCGAGCACGCGGATGAGCACACCCGCGCTGGCCAGCGCGACCGGGCCGCCGAGCATGCTGCGGACGTCGGGCGCGGGCTCGTGGGGCACACTCGGGAGCGGCCCGCGCGGGGCCGACGACACGCGTGACCTCGGGACCGAGGAGACCCGCGGGCTCGGCTGCGACACCGGCGCATCGACGCGTACGGCTGGCATCGACGTGCTCGATCGGCGCGGAGGCGCGTTCGGGCCGCTCGCACCCCAGTCCACGTCGATCGCGGCGGCGTCCCGGGCGCTTCCGGACAGCACCGCGGGCGGGTCGGACAACCGTGAGATGCGGCCTGCGCCTTCGTCGGCGAGCACCGTGGAGGCGACGTCGAGGCTCGCGGGCGGCACGGAGACGGCGCGCATCGAGCCCGATGCGCGACGCGTCTCCTGCCCCTCGAGGAGCGGCGCGCGCAGGGTCCCGGATCGATGCACCGTCGGCGCGGAGAGGCGCGTCCCTGTGCCGAGGGCTTGCTCCACCTCGTCCCAGAATGCGCCGGCGCTCCCGGGGCGCTCGCGTGGGTCCACGGCGAGCGCGCGCCGGAAGACGGCTTCGAGCGCGTCGGGCACCACGACGCCCTCGTTCCGCGGCGTGGGCCTGCGCTTCTCGTCGAGCACGGTCCCCATGATCGCCACGGCGTCGCCGTCGATCACCACGCGGCCGGCCATGGTCTCGAGGAACGCGAGCGCGAGGCCCCAGACGTCGGTCCACGGGCCGGTCGTGCCGAACCGCTTCGGCGCCCACTGCTCTGGCGCGCCGTACCGCGGCGTGAAGGCGAGCGGCGTGGCTTCGTCCGCCCGCGTCATTTCCCCGGCCATCACGGAGGCTGCATCGCGGGCGCGGGCGATGCCGAAGTCGAGGATCTTCACGTACTCGGTGCCGTGGACCTCGGCGAGGAAGATGTTCGCGGGCTTGATGTCGCGGTGGATGACGCAGATCGGCCCCTGCGGCGCGGGAAAGTTGTGGGCGATGTCGAGGGCGCGGGCGACGGGCGTGAGCAGCCGCGCGGCTTCGACGTAGCTGAGCGGCGGCAGGCCGTCCGTGGCGCGCTGCTCGATGAGCGACCAGAGCGTGCGTCCTTCGAGCCACTCGAGCGCGATGAACGGCACGATGAGACCGCTGTCGAGCGTGATGACGTCGTAATGCAGCGGCCTCACGACCTCCGGGATCGTGGCCGAGAGCCGGAAGAGCATCTCGGCTTCCTCGCGAAATCGTTCGAGGAAACCGGCGCGCAGGTCCTCCGGGATCGTGGGGATCTTCAGGCACTTCAGCGCGACGGGGGCGCGGAACGCTCCGTGGAGCGCGCGGTAGACGACGCCGAACCCCCCTTCGGCCACCGCCTCTTCGATGGTGAAGGGGCCCTGCGTCGTGCCGGCGATCCCGAAGACGTCCTGGGCCATCGCACCCGAGCATACGACGTCCGGGGTAGCGCGGTGAAGTGGGGAGGCGCGAGGCCGGGGTCTCGGCCGGCTTCCGGCCGACGCCCGAGCGGTCTCTGCTAGCCTCGCCCGCATGAGTGAGTTCGTCTCTCTTGAGATTTCCGAAGCGATCGCGACCGTCACACTTCTCCGGCCCACGATGCCGCCCGCGCTCTTCGTCGAGCTCGAGGTGCTGTTCGAGCGTCTCGCGACCGAGAAGGGCCTGCGCGCTGTCGTCGTGCAGTCGACGGCGAAGGCGTTCTCCTTCGGGCTCGATCTGCGCGCGGCGATGGCCGATCTCGGCCCGCACCTCGCGGGCGCAGGCGCCGCCGAGCGGATGGAGCTGCTCGGGCTCATCCGGCGCTACCAGCGCGGCTTTGACGCCGTCGCGGCCTGCCCTGTGCCCGTGATCGCGGCCATCCAGGGGCCTTGCATCGGCGGCGGGCTCGACCTCGCGGCGGCGTGTGACATCCGCCTCTCGACGCGCGACGCGTACTTCTCCGTGCGCGAGACCAAGATCGCGATCGTGGCGGATCTCGGGAGCTTGCAGCGGCTGCCGCGCCTGCTCGGCCAGGGGCTCGTGCGGGAGCTCGCGTTCACGGGCAAGGATCTCTCGGCCGAGCGTGCGCTCTCGATCGGCCTCGTGAACGAGCTCTTCGACGACGCGGCGGCACTCCAGGCGGGGGCGCGCAAGCTCGCGCTGGAGATCGCGGCGAATCCGCCGCTCACGGTGCGCGGCGTCAAGGCGGTGCTCGATCACGGCGAGGGCAAGTCGGTCGCCGACGGGCTCGCCTACGTCGCGGCGTGGAACGCGGCGTTCCTCGCGTCCGAGGATCTCGGCGAAGCCATGGCGTCGTTCATGGAGAAGCGACCGCCGCGGTTCGCAGGGAAGTAAGTAGGCGGGAAAACACGACGAATTCGTTGCGAGCGGACGAGCTGGAGGTGCACCATGGCCTGTGATGGGGGCCATGAACATCGCACCGAATCCGGGGTGCGGCGTCGTGCTTCCCCTGGAGGTGGACGCTTGATGCGCATGGACTTGCCCGCTGCGGACACGCTGCTTCGTGGCTGCCCGACGCCCCTCGCGCGGCTCTCGCTCTCCGGCGAGATGCTCGCGACGAACGCCGCGTGGGACGCACGCGTGGGCAGCGGTTCGCTCGACGCTCGCGTGCACGAACAGGAGCGCGCCGCGCTCGCGGAGGCGCGACGCGAAGCCTTCGTTTCAGAGGCGACGCGCTCGCTCGACGTGCGCCTCGCGCGGGAGGGCGAGCGCGCGAGGCTCTCGTTCTGGCGCGCCGATGAGCAGACGCTCTGGGCCTCGGCGGAGGTGAGCCGCGACGAGCACGAGGAGCGCAAGGCACGCCTCCTCCTCGACTGCTTTCGCAAGATGGACGCGATCGTCTGGTCGTGCGATGCGGAGGGCAACATCCTCTTGTCGGATGGCAAGGGGCTCGCGCACCTCGGCCTCGTCCCCGGGCAATCCGTGGGGAAGAACGTGTTCCGGCTCTTCCCGCCGGACGCGGCGGTGCACACGATCGTCAAGCGCACGCTCGCCGGCGAGACCTTCTTCCACGAGGACGTGACCGAGAAGGCGCACTGGCTCGCCGTCTACACGCCGCTCGTCGACGCGCGCGGCGCCGTGAAGGGGCTCCAGTCGCTCTCGATAAACCTCGCCGAGGATGTGCAGCTCGCCAAGCGCTCGAAGGTCCTCGCGGAGTGCGTCGCGCGGCTGCCCATCACTCTGTTCGCGCTCGACAAGGATGGGACGTGCACGCTCTTCGCGGGGGCGCTCGGCAAACGGCTGGGGCGCTCGGCCTCGGATCTCGTTGGGAAAAACCTGCTCGAGGTCTACGGCGACCGCGAGGACATCGTCTCCGACATGCGACGCGCGCTCGCGGGCGAGGAGCACGTCGTCGTGCGCCCGATGCGCGACACCCAGGTCCGCATCCGGTACGTGCCGGTGCGAGATCCGTTCGGCAAGGTGATCGGCGTGTGCGCGGCAGCCGAGGACGCGACCGAGCAGATGCTGTTCGAGGCGAAGATCCAGGAGCAGCTCGACCTCATCGCGTCGCAGAAGCAGGCGATCGCCGAGCTCGGCACGCCGATCATCGAGGTCTGGCAGGACGTCCTCGCGGTGCCCGTCGTGGGCACGCTCGACACGGCGCGGGCCGAACAGATGCTCGGGGCGCTTCTGGAAGCCGTCGTCGAGAGACAGGCGCGCTTCGCGTTGCTCGATCTCACGGGCGTGGAGAAGGTGGATACGGACACGGCGCAGCACCTCGTCCGCGTGATCGACGCCGTGCGTCTCCTCGGCTGTGAGGGGATGATCACCGGCATCCGGCCCTCGGTCGCGGAGACGCTGGTCGGGCTCGACGTGAACCTCACGCAGACGCGCACGCTCCGCAGCCTCAAGGACGCGCTGCGCTCGTGTGCCGGGCTCGGCGCGCGCCCGAAGCGCTGACCCTCTCGCGCAGCGCGCGCATTCATGCCAGGATCCGCCCCCCGCGCCGCGGAAAACCCTTTCAACGCTTGGGTCCGCGGCGACAAGGACCTGCCATGACGATTCGACCCGCCGATCTCCACGCGATTCCCCTCTTCGAGGGCATCACCGAGGCCCACCTCGCCGAGCTCATCGAGGGCCTCGAGCGCGTCACGCTCGCGCCTGGCGACGTGCTCTTCGAGGCCGGCACCGAGCCGAAACACCTGTGGCTGCTCGCCTCGGGCGAGATCGCCCTCGAGCAGGCCGGCGAGGTCCGCTTCCGTCTCGCGCCCATCGCGCCCATCGGCGAGCTCGGGGCGCTGACCGGGCTCTACCGCAACACCCGCGCGGTCGCGACCGAGGCGTCCGAGCTTTACCGCATCGGTGTCGTCGCGCTCATGCGGTTCTTCGAGAGCCACGGCGACGTCGCGTTCCCGTTCTATCACAACCTCCTCAAGATCGTGGCGCAGAAGGTCCACCGCGATGCGATGCGGCAGGGCGAGATGCGGGCGAACATCATCCGCACGCAGAAGGCCATGAAGGAGCTGCGCGACCGCGTGCTCGAGGCCGAGGAGACGCCGATCAGCCGCGCGGTCTGCGAGACGCTCGACACGCTCATCGAGCACAACCGCCGCGTTCACTACATGGTCACGCCGGCCTACGCGCTCTCGACCTCGGTCCGCCTCGACACGGGCGTGCTCATCCCCGTGAGCGCGATGTCGGACCGGTACCTCGAGCTCGTCTCCTTGCCGGACGCGAAGGCGGGCGACGAGGTGAGCTTCGTGCTGGTGATCCCGAACGGCGAGATCCCGGTGAGCGGCAAGGTGCGGCAGGCGGGCGAGGGCTCGGTGCTCATCGAGCTCGACCTGCTCATCGAGGAGTACGCGAAGAAGCTCAGCGAGCATTTGACGCGTGTGCAGATGCTCGATTTCGTGGTGTAATCGTTCCGGTAGCGAACCCAATCCCCCGGGGGAAAGACATGAACTCGACGAGGCGCAAGCTCGCCATTGCCACATGGTCCTCGCCGCGCGAGGGCAACATCTACGGCAAGCTGGTCATGGATGCGGGCGAGGCGCTCGCCTACATCGAGCACCTGCGAAAGACCACCGGGGAGAAGGTCACGGTCGGCCACATCGTCGGCAAGGCCGCGGCGATGGCCCTGAAGAGCGCGCCGGGGCTCAACGGCCGCATCGTCCTCGGCAAGTACGTTCCCCACGAGACCGTGGACGTCACGTTCCTCGTCGCGCTGGAGGACGGGCGCGACCTCGCGAAGACGAAGATCCCACGCGCCGACGAGAAATCGGTCGCCGACATCGCGAAGGCGCTCGCCGAAGGCGCGGGCAAGCTCCGCGGCGGAAAGGACGCCGATTTCGAGAAGAGCAAGGGCATCGTGCGGGCCCTGCCCTCGTGGCTGCTCAAGCCCGTCCTCTGGACGACGGGGTTTTTGACGGGCTCGCTCGGGCTCGCGGCGTTCGGGCTGGAACCCTTCCCGTTCGGCTCGTGCGTCATCACGAACGTCGGCGCGTTCGGCGTCGACGAGGGGTATGCCCCGCCGACCCCGTTCGCGCGCGTGCCGGTGCTCATCCTCGTGGGCGCGGTGCGCGAGCAGCCTGCGGTCGTCGCGGGCAAGGTCGTCCCGCGGCCGCTCGTGACGATCACCGCGACCGTGGATCACCGCTTCATCGACGGCGCGCAGCTCGGCCAGCTCGCGAAGGTGCTCCGGAAGGGTTTTGAAGAGCCCTGGACGCTCGACGGCGTCACGAAGGCGCCGTGGGCCACGAACGATGCGCCCGAGGCGCACGCGACGAACGGCGGGTGACGCCAAGGCGGCCGGGCTCTACTCTGGGCCCATGTCGCGCAGCAGTCCCCTCCTTCTCGCTTTCCTGACCCTTCCTTTCGCGTTCGTCGCGTGCGGCGACGGCAACGAGCTCGGCTCCGGCGGCTCCGCGGGCACCCTTGGCATCGGCAGCACGGGCCCCGGTAGCAGCGGCCCGGGCGGCGCGGGGCCCGGCCCTGGCAGCGGCGGCGCGGGCCCCGGCAGCGGCGGTGCGGGCGGCAGCGGTGGCGTGGGCGGCAGCGGCGCGGGCGGCAGCGGCGGCGGCAGCAACGCGCTTTGCCCGACGACCTTCACGTTCATCCCGCCCTCCGGCGCGAGCTCGCCGCGTGTCCCCGGCGAATGGCAAGGCTTCGACCTCGCAACCGCGCCCGTGATGACCGGCCCCGACGCGAGCGGCGCCTACAAGGCCACGGTCATGCTCCCGCCGGGGCTTCATGGTTACAAGCTCGCCTACCAGGACGCGGGCGGCGGCACGCAATGGATCCTCGACCCGGCGCAGGGCCGCCGCAAATACCTCGGCGGCATCGAGAACAGCGCCGTCAAGGTGCGCGATTGCAACCTCCCCACGCTGCCCGTGAAATCCACGAAAGCGACGCGCATGTCACCGGGCCAGGGCGTGTTCACGGCCGCGCTCGATTATGTCGACGGCGCGGACGCGAGCGGGGCCGACGCCGCGGGCTTCGAGGCCACGCTGCTCGAAGACGGCACGAAAAAGCCCCTCGCCGCGCCGCTGGTCACGGTCTCGCCCGAAGGAAACGTGCAGGTCTCGCTCGCGGGCCTCGCCGACGGCAAATACCGCGTTACGCTCCGGCCGCGCACCAAGAGCGGGCGTGTCGGCGAGCCCGTTCACCTGCCCTTCTGGATCGAGGCCGAGCCCTTCTCCTGGAACGACGCGGTCGTCTACATGGTCCTCACCGATCGTTATCGCGACGGCGACCCCTCGAACAATGCCTCGCCGACGCCCGGCGCGGACGTGCGCGGCGACTGGAAGGGCGGCGATCTCGTGGGCCTCACGCAATCGATCGAGGAGGGTGAGCTCGACAAGCTCGGCATTCGCGCCATCTGGCTCACGCCGTTCCAGACGAACCCCGAGGCCTCGTACCTCGCGGCCGACGGCGTGCACAAGGTCACGGGGTATCACGGCTACTGGCCGGTGAAGGCGCGCGAGGTCGATCCGCGCCTCGGCGGCCCGGACGCGCTGCGGGCGCTCGTGAAGGCTGCGCACGCGCACGGGATCCGCATCCTGCAGGATTACGTGGTCAACCACGTGCACATCGAGCACGAATACTTCAAGTCGCACCCCGAGTGGTTCCGCACGGGCTGCGTCTGCGGCACGGCGAACTGCGACTGGACGGCGAAGGCGCTCGAATGCCTCTTCGCCGATTACATGCCCGACATCAACCACTCGGTCCCCGAGGCGAACGCGCAGTTCGTCGACGACGCCGTGTGGTGGCTCGACGAGTTCGATCTCGACGGCCTGCGGGTCGACGCGGTCAAGCACGTCGAGGAGCTCGCCACGCGAAACCTCTCCGTCGAGGTGCGCGAGACCTTCGAGAAGGCGGGGACCCATTACTTCCTGATGGGCGAGACCGCGATGGGGTGGAACGACTGCGGCGACCCCTGCAACGACGAGAATTACGGCACGATCGCCCGGTACATCGGCCCCTTTGGCCTCGACGGCCAGTTCGATTTCGTGCTCTACCACGGCGTCTCGTACCGGACGTTCGCGTATGGCGACAAGGGCATGCTCCACGCCGATTACTGGACCCGGCACGGTCTCGAAAAATGGCCGAAAAGCGCGGTCATGACGCCCTACATCGGCAGCCACGACACCCCGCGCTTCGTCTCGCTCGCCGATTACGCGGACGGCGACCGCGGGATCCCCGGCAACCAGTGGGACAACACGGCCGTCGCGCCCTCCGACGCCGTGCCTTACGAGCGGATGCGCGTGGCGATGGCGTGGCTGCTCGCGCTGCCGGGCGCGCCGCTCATGTATTACGGTGACGAGTATGGCCAGTGGGGCGGGGCGGATCCGAACAACCGGCTCATGTGGCGGCCCGAGAACGGGCTTTCGGCCGAGGAGAAGGCGACGCTCTCGTTCGTGCGCAAGCTCGGCACGGCGCGGCAAGCCATTCCGGCGCTCCGGCGGGGGGAGTATGTCTCGCTCGGCGCGACCGAGGACACGCTCGTCATCGGGCGAAAGCTCCCGGGCGCGACCGGCGCGATCGTCGCGCTCACGCGGGCGGACGCGCCGGCGCAGATGACGGTGGACGCCGCCACGCTCGGATTCGCGTCCGGGACCGTTTTGAAGGACGCGATGGGCGGCCCCAATGTGACGGTCCCGCAAGGCGGCATGATGACGCTCACCGTGCCCGCGAAATCGGCGATCGTCCTCTCCCCCTGACGATCACGCGGCGAGCTTTGCCCGCGGCTCGACGATGCGGGCGCCCGCCCTCCGGAGCATCTCCGTCAGATCCACCGCGCTCCGCACCGACCAGTCTCGATAACAGTTGTTCATGATGACGTGGACCTCCCGCGTCTGTCGGGACAGCCCCACGATCTTCGGCACCCAGCTCGCGAGCTCTGCCTTCTCGTATTCGTAGGCGAAGCGCTCGGCGGCGCTGGCCGATTTCTTCTCCCACGTCTCGACGTTGCGGCCGTGGAAACGGACGAGCGCGACATCGGCCGTCGCCTCCGCGATCGGCGGAACCGACGAGGCGAAGCCTTGCGGCTCGTCCACGCACGTATACACGAGCCCTTGTTCCCGGAGAAATGCGAGCGTCTCGTCCCGGTGCCGCTCGCCGAGCCAGCCCGCGTTCCGGAATTCGATCGCGAGGCGATGGCCGCGGAAGAGCACAAGCGTCCGCTCGATGCGCCGGAGCGACGCGGACGAGAACGTGAACCACACCGGATACTGAAACAGCACGAGCCCGAGCTTGCCGCTCGCCTGGAGCGGCCGGAGGGCCGAAACGAACCGCCCGGCGAGCTCATTCAGAACGTCATCGCCGAGGTCCTGCGGATAGATGCGTTGTTTCTCGCGGACCGCCCGCGGCAGCGCGTCCCGCATGTCCCGCGGCAGCCCACGCGGCGCGATGTAATGCTCGCTGAGCGGCGCCACGACCTTCACGTCCATCGTGAACCCCTCGGGCGTGCGCTCGCTCCAGAGCTCGGCGTTTCTCTCGGCGAGCAAGGCGTAATGCGTGCTGTCGACCTCGACGATGGGGAACGACGACGCGTAATACCGCAGCCTGGCCTCGGCCGTCCGGACGCTGGGCGGATAAAAGCCCGAGGAGAGCAGCGTCGGCTCCGTCCACGCCGAAATACCGATCTTCACGAGCGCAGGCATGGCTCTTTCGCATGCAGGCGTCGCGCCAGCCGGGACCCTAGAGCATCGACCGGTTCGATGCTCGGAAGATCGCGAAGCGATCTTCCCTCAGGGGGTGAATCGTCCGGGCTTTGCCCGGACGAGAGGGGGACGCGAGGCGTCCCCCTCGGGACAAAAGAGCAAGAACATCGAGCGGTTGTAAACCGCTCGATGTTCTTGCGACCGGCCAACCGTTCGTCCACAAAAGAGAGCGTGCAATTTCGTCCGAGTCATGCATTCATGGAAACCAACGTGCGCTCGTGCCCGTGGGGGGCGCGCGCCAGCTCGGAGGCGCGTCATGTTGTCTTCCTGGACGATTGGGCAGAAGCTCGCTCTCGGCTTCGCCCTGCCGCTCATCATCCTCGGCCTTTTGGGATTTTTCTCGTACCGCAGCACGCAGCAGTTCATGGACACGAGCGCGTCGGTGGCTCATACCCACGAGGCGCTCACCGATCTCGCGGAAATCCTCTCCGATTTGCAGGACGTGGAGACCGGCCAGCGGGGGTACGTGCTCACGGGCAAGGAGGAGTTCCTCGGTCCCTATCACTCCGGTCGTGGCGACGTGTTCAAACACGTCGAGCAAGTCAAGCAACTGATGTCCGACAACCCGCGCCAGCAGGAGCGAATCGCGCGCCTCTCGGAGGAGATCGACGCGAAGGTCGACAACACGGATGCGTCCATCGTGGTTCGTCGCGACAAAGGGTTCGAAGCGGCCGTGCAAAACATCGCCGACGGGCCGGGCAAGGCGCAGATGGACGCGGTCCGAAAGACGATCGCCGAGATGGTGGACGAGGAAAACAAGCTGCTCGAGCAGCGCGGGGCGGATGCCAAGGAAGCCGCGGACAGGCAAACGGGCGTGCTCCTCGGGGGTACACTCGCCGCGATCCTCGTGGTGTCCGCGGCCGCGCTCCTCATCATCGGGGGGCTCGGAAAGCAGATCGGAGGCCTCGTGCAGCGCATGCAAAGCGCCGCGGCCGAGCTCGAAGCCGCCGCGACGCAGCAAACTCGGGGCGCGAAGGAGCAATCGCAGACCACCACGGAAGTGTCGACGACGTCGCGCCAGCTCGTCTCCACCGCGCGCCAGATCGCCGGCAGCGCGCAGCGGGTCACGCAGCTCGGCGGCGAGACCACGCAGGCCGCGAGGACCGGCGAACGCACGGTCGCGGCCGCGACCGAGGCCATCCTCGGCGTGCAGAACGAGGTCCAGCGCATCGTCGATCACATGATCCATCTCGGCCGCAAATCGCACGAGATCGGCGGCATTCTCGACATCATCAACGAGCTCTCCGAGCAGACGAACATCCTCGCGATCAACGCGACCATCGAGGCCGTCGGCGCGGGCGACACAGGGCGGCGGTTCGGCGTCGTGGCGAGCGAGATCCGCAAGCTCGCCGATCGCGTGGGCAGCGCGACGAAGGACATCCGCCGGCTCATCGAGGAGATCCGCGGTGCCGCGAACACGACCGTCATGGCGACCGAGGACGGCGCCAAGGCCGTGGAGAACGGGACACGCCGCTTCGGCGAGCTGACCGAGAGCTTCAAGCGGATCGCCGATTACGTGGCCAGCACGGCCGAAGCCTCGCGCGAGATCGAGCTCAGCACGCAACAGCAGACGAGCGCCATGGAGCAGATGAGCACGGCCATCGAGGAAGTCGCGGCGACGGCGCGCGAGACGGCGGCGAGCTCGGGCCAGACGCTCCAGACCGCTTCGGAGATCGTCGTCATGTCACGCGAGCTCTCGCGGCTCGTCCGCAAGGATACCCAAGAGCTCGCGGCCTGACGCCATCGATTACGAATTGCCGTGGACGGCGGCGCTTGAGGTCGTACGCCCGGTCCTGTAGATTCGTGCCTCGTGACGACCCAGGACGTCGCCTTCGTCTGCGAGCCCCTCGGCGAGAACGTGGTCCTCTCGCTCGACGGACGCGAAATCATGGACGACCTCTCGTCGTTCGAGATCGTCGTGGTCGCCGCGGGTGAGGTCGATCCGGCATCCCTCGTCCGGGCCCCGTGCGTCCTCGTGCTCTCCGATCCCGAGGAGGGCACGGCGCGCGCGATCCAGCTCGTGGTGATGGAGGTGGCCGAGGAGGCGGGCCGCGGCCGCGATCGTGTGCTCTCGCTCCGCCTCGCGGATCCGCTCGCGCCGCTCGCGCTCCGGGCGGGGTATCGGGTTTTTCGGGACAAGACTTCCGAGGAGGTCGTCACCGAGGTCCTCGCGGGCGCGGGCGTGCCGCGGGACGTGATCGTGGCGAGGCTCTCGGGCGAATACCCGCTGTATCCGCTCTGCACGCAGCATGGCGAGGCCGAGTGGGATTTCGTGCGCCGCTTGCTCGCGCGCGAGGGCATCTCGTTCTGGACCGAGACGGACGAGGACGGCGCGTGGCGCGTGCTCTTCGGCGACGGGACGGCCTCGCACGACGGGATCGACGGCGATCCGCGCCTGCCCTTCGCTGGACCGGGCGCCACGCGCGTGAGGGGCGTGCGCGCGCTCCTCTCGCTCGCGTGGGAGGCGGGGTTGTCCCATGATCGGGTGTTCGTCCGCGATTTCGACGTGGATCACCCGGACGTCTACCTCGACGGCGAGGCCGGCGAGGGCGCGCTCGAATGGCTCGAGTACCCGGCTTGTGTACCCGACGCGCGCGCGGCCGAGGCGCGGGCGAGGCGCAGGCTCGAACAGCTCCGCCGCGACGAGGTGAAGGTCACGGCGACGAGCGATTGCATGCGCCTCCGGCCCGGCCGGCTGGTCGAAGTCGCGGGCGGCGGCGCGGATCTCTTCGACCAACGGTTCCTCGTCTCGGAGGTCCGTCACGGGTTTGCCCGGCCGCTCCAGGGCGGCGGGAAAGGGTCGCCCTATCGCAATGAGGTCGTCCTCCGGCCCACGCAGGGCGATGGTGGCGAGGAACGCCCACCGTATCGGCCTGCGATTCTCAAGGAGCCGCGCATTCACCACGTCGAAAACGCGGTCGTCACGGGTCCGCCCGGCGAGGAGGTCCACACGGACCCGCTCGGACGTGTAAAAGTCCGGTTTCTCTGGGATCGATCGGGCATCACGGACGATCGGTCGTCGTCCTGGATCCGCACGATGCAATGGCCGCTCGGCGGCGCGATGATGATCCCGCGTGTCGGCTTCGAGGTGGCGGTCTCGTTCCTCGACGGCCTCGCCGATCGGCCTTTCGTGCTCGGCCGCCTCTACAATGCGACGGCGGTGCATCCGTACGTCCTTCCCTCGGCGCGCGCGGTCACGGCCTTGCAATCGTGGACGAGCCCCGGGGACGGCACGACGCAGGAGATCCGCTTCGGCGACGACGCGGGCGTGGAGGCGTTTTTCGTGCACGCGAGCCGCGACCTCAGCGTGCGCGTGGGCGGCGATTACACGCAGACGACGGACGGCGACGAGGCGCACGTGGTCGGGCTCGGCCTCGCGGCGCACGTGGCCGGCGCGGAGGACGTGACGATCGGCGGGAGCCAGCACGTGGACGTCGGCAAACCCATTCACATCGCCGTGGACGGCGCGAATGCGGAATCGATGGCGACCGAGATCATCGCGGTGACGGGGAACCGCGTGGTCCTCTGCGGCGGGGGATACGAGGAGTCCGTCGGCGGCGCGTACGTGCTGCAATGCAACCAGTCGAACACGAAGACGACGGGAACCTTCTCGCGTATCGTGGGTGGCTCGAAGCTCGTCTCGGCGGGACTCTCGGTGACGGAAAGCGTGGCGGGCGCGCGGACGTACGTTTGTCGCGGCGCGCGCACCGTCACGTGCGCCGGGGCGTATTCGGAGTCGGTGAAGGGCGGCAAGCGGAGCGCGGCGGGCGCGGTGACGGAAAGCGCGGCGGCGGATCACGGGATCGCGGCGCCGACGGGCAAACTCGCGTCGGGGCAGGTCGAGCTGCGGGCGGGTGGGAAATTCAGCATTGCGGCGCCGCAGATCACGATCGACGTCTCCGGCACGCTCACGGCCGGAGCCCTGGAAGTCGCGGGCGGCGCGATCCGCGCGAAGAGCGGGACGACGGCGATCGAGGGAATGGTCAAGCGGGACCAGGGCGGCGAGGTGGGCGGATGAACCAGCGCTCGTGGATCGAGCTTGGCGTGGACGGTGTTTCCCTCGCGTTCGTCGCCCGCGCGTGCACCGTCGACGAGCGGGTGGGCGCGCCGTTCGTCGCGCGCATCCATTGCGAGATCTCCGAACGTGGCGAGGCCGTCTCCGCGGTTGGCCTCGATATTCTTGGAGAGCGCGCGTGGCTCGTCCTCGGCGTCGGCGAGCATGCGCGGCGTTTCGAGGGGATCGTCGATCGGGTCGAGGATCACGAGGGGCACAGCGTGATCGTCCTCGTGCATCGCGTTGCGGAGGCGGAAGGCGGGCGTGGATACTGGGGCGCCCCTGGATTCACGAGCGCCGTAGAGGTCGCGCGCAGCTTCTTCGAGAGGCACGGATTTCGTTTCGAGAACCGTGCGCGGCGCACACCGCCTACGCGGGCGCACCGGCTGCAATCGTTCGAGAGTGATCTCTCGTTCGTCACGCGGGTCCTCGCCGAAGAAGGTTTGTCGTGGTATCCATGCACGGGCGAGCGTGACGCCGTGCGTATCGCCGACGAGCCGGGGACGTTCGACGACGACGGGCTCGTCCTGCGCCACCGCGAAGACGCGGGGCTCGAGGGAGGCCCTTCCCTCCGCGCCGCGCGGCTCGTGCGGCGCGCGGCGAGCGACGTGGCCCACGTGCGGGGCTATGATTACGAGCGACCGGAGCTCGACATCGCGGGCGAGAGCGGCGAGGGTTCCCTCGAATGGTACGAGCTCTCCCGCGATGCACGTTCGCCCGCGGAGGCGAGCGAGCTCGCGGCAATCCGGCTCGGCGAACGTCGTCGAGAGGCGACCGTGCTGGAAGGCGAAGCGACGACGCCCCTCGTCGCGGCCGGCTCGATCGTGACCGTGGAGGAATCACCCGTCGCGGCGCAAAATGGCCGATTCCTCGTGCTCTCCGTGATTCACGAGGCGAGCCTGAACCCCGAGGGAGACGGCCTCGTGCATCACGCGGTTTTCCGCGCCGTACCGGCCTCCTCGACCTATCGGCCCGCCCGCACGCGTACGCCTCCGCGCGGGGGTGTGAGCACGGCGCGCGTGCGCGGCCCGTCCGGGGAGGAGATTGCGGTGGACGCGCACGGACGCACCTCGCTCGTGCTCCGCTGGGATGCGTTCGCCGGGCCGGCGCGCGTCGTCGAGCCGGCCCTCGCGGGCTCGGCCTTCCACCCGCGTGTGGGCTGGGAGCAGGTCGTTGCCTTCGCGGACGACGCGTGCGAGGTGCCCCTCGTGCTCGGTCGCCTTTACAATGGCGCCGATCCGCCGCCCCTCGTTTTGCCGGCGCAGAAGGTCGAGACGCACCTCGGGACGAAGACCACGCCGGCCGGCGAGCGGGGCCATTTCCTTCGCATCAGCGACGCCGCCGGAACGGAACAACTCTCGATTCAATCGTCCGGCGATTACCAGGAGCTCTCGGAGAACGACAAGGTCTCGGTGGTGCAGGGGGATCTCGGGCGCGTGGTGGGTGGGTCGCGGGAGCTGTTCGTCAAGGAGAACCTGAACACGGCCGTGGACGGGGCGCATTCGCTTTCGGTGGGCGCCGAGCGCGCCGTCACGACGGACGCGGATCACGCCGTGTGGGCGAGCGCGGAGAGCATTTCGGTGGGCGGTGCGCGCTTCTTTTCGATCGGCGGCGATTCCGTGACGAAGGCGCCGCGGCTCGTACGAATCGTGGGCGGGGCGAAGACCGAGGCGCCGCTCGAACACCAGAGCGTGCACACGGAAGGCGCCGGGACGCTCATCGTCGGCGGATCGATGAACACGACCGCAGGGATTTCCGAGGTGATCGCGGTGGGCGGGGCGGCCGTCGTGAAGGTCAGCGGCCCGATGACGGTGACGGCGAACGGATATGGGCTCGACGTGCTCGGCGTGTATGCGGAGAGTCATGCGTCGCGCAACGTGAAGGCAGGCGGCAACGTGGCCGAATCGTTCGGGACGCTATCGCACGCGGTGAAAGGGAATGCGACGATCGCAGGCGCCGAGGTCGCGATCGAGGCCAAGGCGCGGCTCGTCGTCAAAGCGGGCGGAATGACGATCCAGATGACCCCGGGCACGATCGAGATCCAGGGCGATTTCCAGGGCTCGGTCGCGAGCGTCGAGGGAGGAGTGTCTCGGTATGGCTGAAGGAAAAAGCGCGCGGCGCGGGCGAAGCAAGGCAAGCCCCCTGCTCGGCCCGGGGCTACATCCCGGCCGCATCGAAATGGCCATGGCGGCCTCGGCGGACGGCGACGAACGCGTCTATCGGGTCCGCCTCGCCTCGGGCCGCCATCTCACGGCGCGCCTCGACGGCGCTGTCGCGCCCGATTTCGCCGAGGAATGCTTGCGAGGCGGGCGTACGGTCGTGCTCGTGGACGGGCCGGACGGGCCCCGGATCGCGGGCGCGCTCCAGGTCGCGAGCGCGATCGAAAAGGACGAACGCGGCACGCTCGCGCTCGAAGCGAAGCACCTGCGCGTCCGTGCCGATCAATCGATCGTGCTCGAAGTCCCCGGCGGATCCCTCGCGTTCGAGCCGGGCGGCGCGCTTCGCCTCGAAGGGGACAAACTCGTCATCGACATGGCCGCGCTCGTCCGCATTTTCGCGGCGCGGGTGGAGCTGCCGTGACCCGCGTCTCCGCCGCGCTCCCTGGGGATCCGCCGCTCCGCCTCGTGCGTGTCGCAGGGCGCGAGCGCCTCGGCGAAATCGGGAGTTACGATCTCGATTTTTCGGGTCCCTCCTCCCCCGTCGTGCTGCCCTCGCACGTGCTGCGCGGGGCGTGCGTGCTGCGGTTCGAGACCACGGCGGGAGAGCGGCGATTTGCGGGCATCGTGATGCGGTTCGTCCTGGTCGCGACGGATCATGGACATGAGCGCATCTACCGCGCCACCGTGCGCCCGCGCCTCGCCTTGCTGGAGTTGCGGCGTTTTCCGCGGGTGATCCGCGACCGCAGCGCGCCCGAGATCATCACCGAGCTCGCGCAGGCCGCGGGATACGAGCGGATCGAGGTGCGACTGACGGAAACGTATCCGCCACTCGACTGGTCGATTCAATACGACGAGACGGATGCGACGTTCGTCCGCCGCCTCTGCG
Source organism: Polyangium jinanense (assembly GCF_028435365.1). The sequence continues at coordinate 62,014 of NZ_JAGTJJ010000057.1, forward strand.
AGGAGCACGGGCTTTCCTTTCGGTTCGAGGAAAACGACGGCACCGAGGTGCTCGTGATCGAGGACGACTCGACGCGCGCGGGTGACGCGTATCCCGAGCCGATTGCGATCGTCACGCGGGCGACGGCAAGCGAATCGCGGCCGTTCGTCACGCCCGTCATGGCCGCGCGGCAGCGTCGTCCGGGAAAGGTGATGTTGCGCGATCATGATCCCGAGCGGCCTGACCTGAAGCTCGAAGGCATGGCCGCGGACGGATCGAGCGTCGAGCAAAAGAACGAGATCTACGAGGCGCCGGGCGGATTCCGCTCGGGCGAGGCCGGGGAACGGGCCGCGAGACGGCGGCTCGAATCCCTGCGCGCGGATACCTCGACGCTCGCGCTGCGAACGAATGCGCTCGCGCTCGCGCCCGGGCGCGCGGTCACGCTCGTCGAATCGGATCGAGCCTTCGGCCACGCGCGCGCCTCCGGCGTATGGTTCGTCGTGGCAACCACGATCACGTGGAGCGCCGACGAGCCCGCGCTCGAAGCCACGGTGGAGGCCATTCCGAAGAACATCCCGTTCCGATTGCCACGCGTCACACCGAAGCCACGCATCGACGGCGTGCAATCCGCAACCGTCACGGGCGCGCCGGGCCAGGAGATCGACACCGACGCGCTCGGCCGCGTCCACGTCGCATTCCACTGGGACGTGCGTGGCCCGAAGGATCACCGAAGCAGCCTTCCCGTGCGCGTGACGCAGCCCGAGGCGCCGGCTGGCTTCGTCCTGCCGCGCGTGGGCTGGGAGGTCTTCGTCGCCTTCGAGGACGGCGATCCCGAGCGCCCGATCGTCCTCGGGCGCTCGTACAATGGAAAGCAGCTCCCGCCGTTGCCGCTGCCCGCGAACAAGACGGCGAGCGTGCTCGCGACCGACAGTTCCCCTGGCGCGGCCGCGCGCACCACGATTCAGCTCGACGACGCCGCGGGCCGGCAACACATGCTTTTCTCCGCGCCGTTTGGCCGGGACGACCATGTGTACGGCGATTCGCGCACGGAGACCCGGAAAAACGAGAATGCCGAGGTCCTGGGGAGCGTGACGTCTTCGGTCGGCGCGGACGAGACGGTGAGCGTGCACCTCGGGTGGTCCGCGTCGTACGGGTCGCGCACGGTGACGGTGGGCGCGACGCAAAAGCAGACCGCGGGCGGGAGCTTCGTCACGCAGGTGAAAGGGACGGAGGCCGTCTCCGTGGGCGGAATGCTCGCCGAGCAAGTGGGCAGCCCCGTGAAGGGCGCCGCGAATCTGCTCTTTTCCACGGCGCTCGCGGGCGTGGGCTCGCGCGGGACGGCGGGCGCGATCGTGGCGGCGGGGCTCGGCGTGGGCCGGGCCGCCATCGAGGGATTTTCCGCGGGCGCCGAAAAGGGCGCGGCCGCGGCGGCCGGAATGGGTTTGGCCGGGATGGCCGCCTCGATGGTGCCGGGCGGCGATGCGATCCTCGCGAGCGTGACCGGTTCGTCGAAGCCGATGCCCTGGGATCACGGCCGTCCTCCCGAGGGCGAAGTCGCGGCGGGCGGAGGCGCATCGGGCGTGAGCGGGGCGAGCGGCAAGGGGGGCCCGGGGCCGGGACACCGGGCGACGCTCGTCGAGGGACCTTATTCGGAAATGGTCGGCGGCGTGTATGCCGTGATGACGCCGGGCGCCGTCTCGTGGGTGACGCTCGGCCCCTCGACGATGCTCGTGAATGGCAGCCACACGACGGAGACGACGAAGGCCGGCATGCAGGTGGCGGGCGCGATGAACGAATCGCTCGGATCGCTATCGCTCACGAGCGCCAAAAACATCGCACGCAAGGTAAAGGGCCTCGTGCAGAGCGACGTGAGCGGCGCGCGCGAGGTGAGCGCAGGCGGCGAGTATCGCATGACGGCGCAAGCGTCGCTCTCGCTCTCGGTCGGGGGTGACTTGACGCTCTCGGGCGGGACCGTGACCTTCAAATGCGGCGGGGCGGAAATCTCGGCGTCCGGCGGCGGGGTCACGATCAAAGCGCCCACGATTCGAATCAAGGGACAATCGCGCGAAGCGGGGAAATTGACGCACAAGTGACGCTCTCGGTCGTTGGCCTCGGTCTTTGTTCTCCGGCGGGTGCGCTCGCCCAGGATCACGTGTTTTTCCCGCGTGCGAACGCGCCGCCGCCCGCGCCCGCGCCCTTCGTGCTCGCGGACGGACGGCCTTTCCAGGTCGGCTATGCGCGGTTCGTCCCGCCAGACCTCCGCCTCCCGGACCGGCTCGTCGCGCTCGCTCGCCTCGCGCTCGAAGAGGCGCGGCCCAGATCGGGGCTCCCTCTCTTTCTTTGTTTGCCGGCTCCGTGCGAGGGCCTCTCGGAGGCCGCGCTCGACGATGTGGCGAGGCGAATCGCCGCGCTCGCATCGGCGGCGGCCATCGAGCGTTTCGTGGGCGCGGCGGGCGCGTTCGATGCGCTCACGCGGATCGCGTCGTACCCGCGTTTCCAGGGCGCGGGGCTCCTCGGCGTGGATTCGTTTTTTCATGTGGATCGGGCGGCCGCGCTCGCTGCGCGGCCTCCGGGCCCGTTCGCGCCGGCGCGGCTCTGGCCCGCGGAGGGCGCGGGAGCGCTCGTCCTCGCACGGGACATGAAGACGGGCGCCTTGGGCACGATCCTCACGAGCAAGACGGCCCTCGGTCGGGGCACGGACGACGATGACGAACCCGTGGACGGGGCAGCGCTGACGGGGCTGCTCGAAAGCCTCTCGGAAAGCGCTCCCATTCGCGCCGTCTTCGGGCAAGAGCGTGTCGACGCGCTCCGTTCGCGAGAATGGCAATGGAGCGCGGCCCGGCAAGCTTCGATGTTTCACCCGGAGGCCTTCGGCGGCTGCCTCGAAGCCGAGATCGGGCAGGTCGGCGCAGCGGCCGGCGTGATGGCCCTCGCGCATGCGTTCGCCTCGGTGCGCCACGGGGTTTGTCCGCCGGGTGCCCCCATCCTCGCCTGGGCCATCTCACGCGACGGCACGCGAGGGCTCGCGCTCGGCGTCGGCGCGGAATCGAATGCGATGGATACGCTCCGGCCGCTCGAGGAGCGGATACGCCCGCGGTGCTTGGATCTCCATGCGGTTTCTCCGGACGAACATGCGTCCCTGGGCGATCTCGCCACAGAGGCCGACGAGGTGCCATTCGATCCCGACGCGGCGCTCGCCCCGGCGAACGACATCCTTCCCCTCGAACGACCGTTGCCGGACCCGATCACGGAGGCGCCGATGGTGCAACTGGATCGCGAGCGGCTTCGCCCCGTGTCGCTCCCGGGGTTTTACGCCGAGGTCGTGGCTCATTGCGCGGAGGCGCTCGGCATGCTGGGCAAGGTGCGCGAGCGTTCACCGCGGCGAGGCGTGCCCGAAATGGAGCGCCGCTTGCTTTGCCACATCGACGCGATCCATGCCTCCGGCAGAATGGCGCTCGGCCATCTCGTCACCTCCTTCCGCGAGCACCTGGATGACCCGTGGCATACGTTCGGCGCGACGCTCGTGGCCATGGGCGCAGGCGCGAGCAATATCGTGTCGTGGATGATCGACGCGCTTCCCGAAGGCTCCGCGGAGCACGCGCGGCTCGTGGCTGAGGCGCTTTCTCTCTCCGAGCACGCGGAGCTCTTCGCACTCGGGCGGGCGCTTCATGCGTCCACGCGGCCCATCGCCCGCGCGATCGGGCTCTCGTTCCTCGCGGCCCGCGGGGCGCTCACGGACGAGGAGGTGCAACGCTCTTTATCGGATGCATCTCCGCTCGTACGCGCGGCGGCCCTCGACGCCTGTGCGACGCGGCCGGCGGCCTCGCAACGAGCGTTCATCGCGGCGCTCCGGAGCGCGCTTCTCGTCGAGGATCGAGCGAATGCATTTCGTGCGGCCCGGCAGCTTGCGATCCTCGGCGACGTCGAGGCCCGGCGCGCGTTCGAGGATTCTGCCGTCGCCGCGCGCCTCGGCCCACTCCTCGGCGAGCTTTACGTGCTCGCAGGTCGGCCCGAGGATGCGAGGGCAGCGGAAACATTCTTCACACGACAAACCGCGACCCCAGCTTTGCTCTCGGCCGCGGGGCGATGGGGTTCTCCCGCGGTCTTGCCACGATTGCTGCAATGCCTGGCGGACGAGGATCTCTCGTTTGCGGCGGCGGACGCGCTCGCCGTCATGCTCGGGCCGGCGCTCCCGCCCGAGGAGATGCGTGACGCGAAGGCCTGGCGACGCGTGATTGCATCGATGCGCCTCGATCCTCCCGCCCGTTTTCGCCGGGGCCTCCCCTCTTCGGCGGTCGTGGTGGCCGATGAATGCGCGTCGGGGGATCTTGCGCGCGGAGACCTCGCCCGCCGCGTGGACGAGCTCCGGGCCCGCCTCGGGCGCCTCGACCCCGTGCCCGTTTGGGGATACGCCGTCGATGTGGAGGCGGGCCTCGTCCCGCTCCTCCGGGCCGCGCGCGACACGAAAGGAAAGGCGTAGGTCATGGCGTCGATCGGTGGAATGAAGATCGCGACGACGGGCAGCGGGCATTTCTGCCCCGGGCCGACGCCGGCCATGAGCCTCGTCCCGCCGACCCCGCCTGCGGGCCCCGTCACAGCGCCCTTCGTGTACATGTCGCATTCATCGACGGCGCAGAGGGTTTCGAATCACTTGCTCATCGCATACCGGCCCGTCCTCACGCAGGGCAGCGTGATGTCGATTCACGCGCCGGGCAATCTACCGGGCCAGCCCACCGGCGGTGATATCGTCACGCACATGACGTCGGCCTATAGCGAGGTCGCTTTCGCCGAGCAGCACACGGTGCTCGCGGGCGGAAAACCTGTCGCCTGCACGAATGACATGGTGCGCATGAACGTGCCGTACCAGGGGACATTCATCGCGCAGGCGATCGGACGGCTCTTCACGATGGACAACGTGCTCTCGGCCCGAAGCGTGGCCACGCTCGCCGCGTGCTCGCAGGTGATCCTCGACCCGGTCTCCGTCGTCTCGGGCTCCGTTGTGGACACGGATGTCGACGTCTTCCTCCCGGGGCCCATCGCAATCACGTGGACGAGGGCTTACGACAGCACACGCGCATCCGAACACGGACCCCTCGGCCACGGCGGCTGGACCCACGCGTACGACCAGTGGATCGAGGTCGAGGGCGAAGAACTCCGGTTCCGCGGCGAGGACGGCGCCACGCTCGTCCTGCGAAACGTATCGCCCGGAAAAACGGTCGTTCATCGGCGCAAACGGATCGAGGTCCTTCTCGACGCGCGCGGCGGTGGAGCCTCGGTCGTCTCCCTCGCGACAGGCATTCGCCGCGTGTTTCATTCGCAGGGAGGCACGCGGGCTCGGCTCGTGGAGATCACGAATCCCTCGGGGCAGCGAGTCCGGCTCGATTACGAAAGCGAAAAGCTCGTGCGGCTCGTGGATACGGCCGGCAGGATCGTCCGGCTCACGCACGACGAGAGGGGTCATCTCACGCGTATCGCGGTCTTCGCGCCCGGTGACGAGCGTGCCCCCCTCCAGACCATCTCGTTCGGCTACAACGCAGGCGGCGAGCTCGTCCGCGTGACGGATCCGCTCGGGAACGACGTCACGTACAGCTACGACGAGCGCCGGCGGCTCTTGAAGAAGACGCTGCCGACGGGTCTGTCCTTCCATTACGTTTACGACGCCGAGACCGGCCGCTGCATCCGTGCCTTCGGCGACGGTGGCATTCACGCGGGCGACATCACGTACGACGAGCAGCAGGGGACGACGAGGCTTTCGGGCACGCTCTCGCCGCGGGTGTTCTCGTGGCGGCCGAAGGACGGCGCGCTGCTCGGGGTCACGACGAATGACGGATCGGCCGCGCGGACGTGGGAGATCGACGACGACGGGCTCGTCGTCGCGGAGAAAGACGCCGCCGGAAACACGAGCCGCTTCGAATACGATGCCCGGGGCAATCTGGTGAACATCACGGATCCGCTCGGGCGTGTGACGGAGCTCGTGCACGTGGACGATCGTGTGGTGCGGCGCGTGGCGGGCGGGCGCGTGACGGAGTATGGGTACGATGCGCGCGGGCAGCTCACGTCGGTGAAATACCCGGCCGGCATGTGGCTCACGCTCGATTACGACGAGCACGGGCGGCTCGTGAGGATCGCGGATGCTGCTGGGATCCGAGCGCGGTTCGTCTGGGACGACCGGCACCAATGCATCGAGGAGCACCTCGCTGGCGGGCTCGTGCGAAAATGGACGTACGACGGGCTCGGGAGGCCCATCGTGTGCGTGGATTCGTATGGCAATACGACGCGGCGCGAGCTCGACGTGCTCGGGCGCGTGCTCGTGCACGAGAATCCGGACGGGACGCGCGTGCGTTTCGAGTATGACGCGCTCGGGCGCAAGACGCGCCGTACCGACGAGCTCGGCCGGGTAGCGACGTTCCGACACGCGGGCATGGGCTCGGTCGTCGAGGTCCGGAACGAGGACGGAACAGCCTGGGCCGTGAGCCACGACTTGCTCGAAAGGCCCCAACGGATCCAGAACCCGAAGGCGGAGCTTTACGATTTCCGCTACGATCGCCTGGGCCGGGTCACGGAGATGCGCACGTTCGACGGGCGTATCCTTCGCGCGGCGTATGGTAGAAATGGCCTCGTCTCGCGCCTGTCGATGCCCGACGGCACGTGGCGCGTGTATCGATACAACGAGCTCGACGAGCTCGTGGAGGAAGACACGCCCCACGGTGCAGGCAGGGTCGTGCGGGACGAGGGCGCGCGCAAAGTGACGCACGAACTCGAGGATCCGGCTGGAAGAGTTTCGGTCGAGATGCATTGGGACGAGGGCTTGCGGATCGTGTCGGCGACGCAGAGCGCCGGGACGATCCGGTACGAATACGACACCCTCAATCGCCGCACGGCCGTGCATCTGCCGAGCGGGAAGGTCACGCGGTACGTGTACGACGAGGCGGGGCGCGTGGCGGCGATCGAGCACGGCGGCGAGCGTGTGGAGTTCGGGCGGGATGCAGCGGGAGCCATGATTGGCTTTCGATTCGCGCGGTCCGGCGTCGAGGCGAGGTTCGCGTTCGACGTGCGCGGGCGCATCACGCAAGAATGGGCAGGCAAGGACGGCCGCGCGCTCGTGTCGCGCGTGTATACGTGGGACGCGTCGTCGGCACTCACGGGCAAGCGGGACGCGCGCTGGGGCGACGTGCGCTATCGGCACGACGAGGTCGGGCAGCTCGTCGAGGCGGGCGAGGAGCGCTTCGAATACGACGCCGCCGGCTCGGTCGAACCCGCGGGCGCCGGGTGGGACGTGGGCCCGGGCAACGTGCTGCGGAGGACCTCGAACGCCGCATACACGTACGACGAGGCGAACCGACGTATCCGCAAGAAGCGGCTCGACACCGGCGAGACGATCGAATATTTCTGGGATTGTCGGGGCAATCTGCGTGAGGTCGTGCGCGGCGACGGGACGCGGATCCTGATGACGTACGATCTGTTCGGTCGGCGCGTGAAAAAAGAGGTCGTCGGGCCCATTCGCCCCGTGTCGCGCGAGGAGCTCCCTCCCCTGCCCTCGCGCCGCACCGTGGAATATCTCTGGGACGGGGACCTCCTGCTCGCCGAAATCGATTCCGAGCGGGGCGAACGTACGCTCGTGTATCATCCGGATACGATGGTGCCGCTGCTCCAGGGTGAAGGAGACATCGTGTACGGAGTGCTCGCGGACCACGTCGGGGCGGCGACGGAGCTCGTCGACGGGGCGGGCGGGCTCGCTTTTTCGGGTTCTTATTCGGCGTGGGGTGCGCTCGTGCGGAGCGAAGCCAAGGCAGGACCGTCGGGGCGGTCGATGGCTCCGCTTTTGCGCAGGCTCGGGCATCATCACGACGAGGACGTGGGGTTGTCCTATGTGCGGTATCGCTGGTTCGATCCGGAGGTGATGCGCTTTTTGAGCCCGGATCCGCTGGGGCTCGAGGGTGGGGCGAACCTCTTCGCGTGGAATGGGAGCCCGGTGATGCACGTGGATCCGCTCGGGCTCGCATGTGTTCTGATCGGGAACCCCACGGTCGACAGGTTCACCGCGGAATGCATGACGGGCGGGCGACGCGACATCGGCTCGTATCAGGTCTACGTGCACGGGACCGTGGACGCGGTCCACGTGAAACATGCGGACGGGTCCTGGACGCAGATGTCACCGCACGACCTCGGGCAACGCTTGATCCTGGCGGGGAACTGGGACAGGAACGTGCCCCTCAAGCTCTTCTCTTGCAATACCGGGCGCAGGCCCGACGCCGTCGGGGCGCAACTCGCCTCGCGATATCGGGTGAGCGTCTTCGCGCCGAGCGAGATCGTCTGGGGGCCCGGGTTGCACATTGCCCCGCCCATCGGGGTCCAGGATTCGAGCCGGCTGGTCCAAGAGCCGGACGTCGCCTATTACCCGGACACGTCCCGTTCCGGGAAATGGAATAGCTGGGCCGCCGGAGGATATCCGAGCCCCTACAACCATTACCCCGATCTTCCGCCCCGCTCGCCGCCGCCCTGAACGAGCCGCTTACCGGCCCGCGCGAATGCGCGCCCCCGCCTCGATCGAGAGGCGCTCCCACGTCGCGCGTGTTGCCGGCTCCGCCGCGAAACGCGCCTGCCACGCGGCATCCTCGGCCCGCTTCGCCTCTGGCGAGAGCCCATACCGCGCGATGATCCGGAGCGCGCCCGGCGGATCGAGCCAGATCTCGGCGCACATCGTGGCATAAGCCTCGATCGAAAGGCGCGTGGCGGGAGCGCTCGGGGTTGGCTTGACGAACGGGAGCACGGCGGAGAGGTTGATCGGGAGCGCGAGCGAGGTCTCGGCGAGCAGGCTCGGCGCCGGGCGTGGCGCTGGTGGGGCGACAGGCGGTTTGTCCGCCGCCGGGAAAGGCATGACGGGTTTGGCCGAAGGGAACGCCGGCGCGGTGTCGCCGAGCGGGCGCGGCGGTGGGGGCGGCTCGGACCCGAACGGCAGGACCCGAGGGTTCACCTGAAACGTCAGGGCCGTCTGCGCGAGCGCCTTGGCCGCGAATGGCAATGCCGGTTTGTAGAGATGCACGGCCGTCCTCGTCTCGCCGAGCGAGGGAGGCGCGGGGCCTTTCAGCGGTTTCGGCGGGACGGCTTCCGGCGCGGCGGCCGCCGGCTTTTTCGCGAAAGGCAAAACCGGTTTGTCGAGGTGAAGCGCCATGCTCGTCTCGCCGAGGCCCTTCGGCGCCGGTCGGGGCAGGCGCGGGGGGAATGCAGGCGGCGGCGCGTCCGCCGGGGGCGCGACGAAGGGCAAGGCCGGGCGATCGACGAGGAAGCCGAGCGAGGTCGCCGCGAGGAGCACCTTCCCGGGCGCCGACGCATCGCCCGGCGCCTGGACAGGGAGAGCCGGGCCCACCTGCACGTCGGGGATCTCGCCCGTGGGCCGGGCGAGCAGACCAAGCGCGTCCTTTTGCAACGCGCGATCAGCCGACATGCGTGCTTGCCACAAGCCGAGCAAATGAAAGAGGTCGCCCTCGGCAAGGCCTCGATCGGCGAGGAACGCGAGGGGCTCGGGCGCCTCGGAGAACGCGCCGAAGAAGGCGAAAAACGCGCGCATGTCGGTGTCGAGCGGCGGGAGCGCTCGCACGACGTCCTGCGCGGGGGCACTTGCCTCGTCACGCATTGGCCCGCACCTCGAGCGCGCGGAGCACGCGACGTGCTCGGCCGGCAGCAAAGGCGACGCGGCCCGCGATCTCCAGGCGGCGTTCGGCCGGCAAGACGATCACCGTGTCGATCGGGACGGGTCGCTCCTCACGCTCGCCGCCGTCGAACCGCGCATGCACGCGCGCGGCGAGCCGCGGGAGCTCGAGCGCGAGCGGCGCGAGCGACATGCCGAGGACACGGACCGGATCCCCGGGCGCGAGCATCTCCTCGAATCGGAGTGACGGATGCGCCACGCAGGCGAAGCGCGGATCGTGATCCGCGGGCAGCATCGGCATGCGTGTCTTCTGCCAGTGCGATCCGCACGTGCCGACGTGCTCGCGGCGCGGCGACCAGTGCGGCGGGATCGCGCCGTATCCCATGGGTGGGTGCCGATCCGAAGCGGTCGTATGAGGTCGCTCGGGATGCTCGATCTGTGGCGCGCGCTTGCCTATCAGATCGGAGGCGCGGCACGCGGCGCCGACGCCCGCGGGGTTCGCGAGCTCGACGACCGAGAGATCCTCGGAGGCGCCGCCGTACGCGTTCTCGTAGACGATGGGCACGCGCTCGAACGGTGCCGCAGGGCCGACAGCGACGTCGAGCACGCCGTCGTAGTACACGCGCGGTCCGTGCACGCGGAGCGGCGCGAGGTGCTTCTTCACCTGCACCACGACATCCATCACCTTCACGGGCCGCGGCGCGACGGCGTCGCCCACGACGACGACGTCGGTGCCCGGCTTTTCGAGGCCGATGTCGCTCGGAAAGAGCAGGCTCGATCGCGGATCGTCGGGCTCACGCGCGACGTCGCTCGTGCGCACCGGGCTCGGATCCTCGGCAGGTCGGAGCTCGCCGCGATCGGTGACGACGAAGGTGGCCTTCACGATCGTGACGACCACGTCGCGCCCCTCGAGATCGAGGAGTGGCACGGGCAGCGCTGCGTATCGGGTCTCGTTGACGAAGCTCATCGCGAGGGCCCGAGGATCATCCTACATGAGCACGTCTCTCTCCTGGCGCCGACTTTACGGTCCGAAGGTCGTGCGAAGGCCGCCGCGTTAGGGGACGATCTTCGCTTCCTTGATCGCGTCGAGCTTGGGGAAGTTCGCGTCGAGGTAGCCGTACCCTTCGCGCTGGATCTTGCTCGCGTTCGGTCCCTTGCCCTTCGGCGCGAGCTCGCCGTAGCCCTTGTAGAACGAGTCGACGACCTTCATCCCCTCGACGACCTGGCCGAACGGCGCGAAGCCCTGCGTATCGAGCCGTGCCTGTTTGTCGACGTAGCTGATGAAGATCTGCGTGGTGCGCGTGTCCTTGCCCGCGTGCGCGAACGTGACGAAGCCGCGGCGGTTGCTCTTCACCACGGGATCGTCGGGATAATACGCGCGATACCAGGCGCCGTTCACCGCAGGCTCGGGGTGGATGCCGAACTGCACCATGAAGTCGTCGATCGCGCGGTGAAAGCGGACGCCGTCGTAGAAGCCGAGTTTTACGAGGTTGTAGAAACGGTCAGCCCCGTTCGGCGCCCAGGCGCGGGTCACTTGCACGACGAAGTCACCCTTCGTCGTGGAGAACTTCACCTTGAAGACGTCGGGCGCCTTCTCGGTCGCCTTCTCGGGGTGGAAGAGGGGATCGTTGCCGTCGCGGCCGCCTGTCGCAGGCGCGATCGCGGAGGTCGCAGGCGCCGCGGAGGGAGCGGCGGGCGCCATGCTCGCGACAGCCGTGGCGGAGGGAGAGGCGTGGGGCCGAGGGGCCTCGTCCTGGGAGCAAGCGGCCAGGACGGCGAAGCTCGCGGCAAGGGAAAGGCGGCCGAGGAGGGACCGGCTCATGAGGGGCTAGCTTAACGAAAGCCCCGCGGCGCAGTCACGCGCGCCGGAAACGCTCAGGAAAGAAGGAGCTCGCGGAGCGCGCCGAGGCCGACGGAGCCGACGCCGAGAAGGTCGGCATGGAACGTTTTGAGGTCGAACGAGCTGCCCTGGCGCGCGCGTAGCTCATCGCGCAGGCCGAGGATTTCGCGCTCACCGACCTTGTAGGCAATCGCCTGTCCAGGCCAGCCGAGGTAACGCGTCATCTCGGACGCGGCGTGATCCGGCGGCGTACGGCCGACGCGGGTGAGCATCTCGACGCCATAGGCGTAATCGATCCGCGCCCCGGGCCGGAACGGCGCGTCCGGAGGCGCGTGCAAGCCGAGGTGCGCGCCGATGTCGAGGACGACGCGACAAGCGCGCATCATCTGGCAGACGAGCAGACCGAGGACGTACTCCGGCTTGCTCAGAAAACCGAGCTCGTCCATGAGTCGCTCCGCATAGAGCGCCCATCCCTCGGCATACCCCGTCTGGTAATCGCTCATGACCACGCGATGCTGTCGCGAGAGGCGATGTTGAAAGGAAACCTGCATGCTGAGCTGCAGGTGATGTCCAGGAAATCCTTCGTGGTAAGCCCGGCTGAGCTCCATGTAGAGCGGAAACTGCTCTCGCTCACCCGGGGAGTACCAGATGGTGCCGGGCCTGGAGAAGTCGTCGGAAGGCGGCATGTAATAGGCGCCGATCGTGCTGCCGGGCGGCGCGAGCTTCACATCGACCCGACGCGCGGGGGTCGGGATGTCGAAGTGCACGCCGGCGAGCGCCTCGACGGCGCGCGTCTGCCACTCGGCGACGACACGGACGAGGTCGTCGGGGCCGTGAGCACATCGAGCCGGATCCGTCTCGAGCAAGCGGATGACTTCGTCGACGGAGGCGCCGGGCTGGATCTCGGCCGCGATCTCGCGCATGCGAGCGTCGATCTCGCGGATTTGCGCGAACCCCCAGGCAAACGTCTCGCGTAGATCGATCGAAATACCGAGGAAGCTCCGTGCTTTGCGCGCGTAGACCTCCTCCCCGACGCCATCCTCGGCTCGAGCGGCGGGGCGATAGGTCTGCTCGAGCCACTCGGTCAGCTCGCCATAGGCACGGCGTGCGTGCTCGATCCCGCACTCGAGCGGTCCGGCAAGGGCGGGGTCGAACGCGCTGCTCTGCGCGAACGCGGGCGCAAGCGTGCGGAAGAAAGAGGCCTCCCCCGCGTGCACGCGTCCCTGCGCGAGAGCGGCGTCGACCTGGCGCACGGCCACGGTCTTTCCACGGCGAAGACCCGCCTCGAGAGCTCTGCGATACGACGAAGTCGCACGATCGATCGTCGACAGGCGCGTGATCATGCTCTCCCAGCCGGCCCGCGAGCTCGTGTCCATGACATCGAGCACCATGCGGATGTGCTGGAAGGGGGAGGCAATGTTGTTGAGGTCGGCGATGTGATCGCCCTGAACGATGCGATCGAGCTCGACGTCCAGGAAATCGCGCATGACCCGCGCGGCGATCCGGTCCTCGGTTCGCTCGGGTGCAGGGAGCGCGTCGAGCTGCCGGCGATAACTCGCCAGCATCGCCGCCGTGGACTCGGCGCCCTCGGGCCCGAAATCGTCCCAGGCGTGGTCATGACCCCGTACGGCCCAGAACGTGGCCGAGGTAGGACGACGCGCGGCGATGTCTTCGAGCAGCGCGTCGCTGAGGGCGAACACGGGACCAAAGCTGTTGTTCATGGCGACTGAAATCGGGATAATGGAAAAAGAAAAGCCTGCAAGCGAATGCTTGCAGGCTTTAGAAAAAGACCCGGCGGCGTCCTACTCTCCCACTGAGTCGCCCCAGCAGTACCATCGGCTCCAAGGAGCTTAACTTCCGAGTTCGGGAT
>NZ_JAGTJJ010000058.1 GCF_028435365.1 Polyangium jinanense
CGTTGCCAGTCTTGCCTCGACCTGCTCGATGAACTGCGCATTGCGCAGTTCATCGACCCCGGGTCCAGCGCTTGCGCTGGTCCGGGTCCAGGGGTGGACAACCCCTGGTCGGGGTCCGGGGTGAAACCCCGGCGCTACGCTGTGGACCCCCCTCTGAGAGCTTCGCGCCGGTAGACCGAGGGCGCGACGTTTGCCATTCCGCGCACCTGGCCATTCAGGCTCTCGGCATAACCCAGAAAGAGATACCCGCCGGGGTTGAGACAATCGACGATGCGGTCGAGGACCAGGGCCTTGGTTGCTGCGTCGAAATAAATGAGCACGTTGCGGCAGAGGACCAGGTCGAAACGCCCGAGCTTCTGGGACGTGACTTGGATGAGGTTCTCCCGGCGGAACGTCACGAGCGCTCGGAGCTCTGGGCCTGCCTTCATCTCCCCGGCGTGCGAGCGCTGGCCGCGGAGCATGTAGGCGAACAGATAGTCGTGCGGGATTTCGGGGGCTCGCTCGATGGGATAGATTGCCCGCTGCGCTCGATCGAGCGCCCGGGTCGAGAGATCCGTGGCGAGGATTTCGATTGCGTGTCGTGGATCCGGAGGGAGCGGCGCGAGGCCATGGAGGAGCGTCATGGCCAGGGAATAGGGCTCTTCGCCGGTCGAGCAGGCGGCGCTCCAGACCCGCAGCCGCCGGTGCGTCGCGGGGACCGTCGCCGCCGCGCTCGCGGCCCCTCCTTGCCCGAGGCGTGAGGTCCATTCCGGCAGGAGGGTGCGGCGGATCAGCTCGAATTGCCGGGGCTCCCGGAAAAAGCGGGTCTCGTTCGTGCAGATGCAATCGAGCATTTGCTCGAGCTCCGCCTGTCCTCCGGGGCCGGTCACACGACGGTGGTATTCTGCGAAGGAATGGAGCCCGAGTGCGCGCAGCCGGGGGGCGAGCCGGGAGAGCAAGAGCGGGCGTTTGTGGGGGCCGAGCGATATTCCGGAGTGCCGGCGGACGAGCTCCTGGAACAGCTTGAACTCGTCGTCGGGGATCGAAAGGAACAGCCCCGCCGGCGACGCATTGCGCGACGAATTCACGTCACGTGCTCGCGGCGGCTGGCTCGAGGGAACGGGCGGCGAGGAGCTCGTCCGGGGAGAGGACGTGATCGATGTCGAGCAAGAGAACCAGCTTCCCGTCCACCTTCCCCAGCCCGAGGAGATGATCCAGACGCATTTTCGTCCCGAAGGGCGGGGCCTTCTCGATTTCGCTCGCCTGCAGTTCGAGAACGTCTCCCACCGCGTCGATCAAGATCCCCACCCTCGTGAGGGCCCCGTCGATGTGCGTCTCCACCACGAGGATACACGTCCGGCGGGTGATGGTCGAAGCAGGCATTCCAAACCGCTCCGCGAGGTCGACAACGGGCACGACGTGCCCGCGCAGATTCAAAACGCCCAGGATTGCGGGAGGCATCATGGGCACGCGCGTGATGTCCGTATATTCGATGATTTCCCGGGCTCCCAGGATACGCACCGCGTACTCGCCCCCCGCCACGTGGAACGAGATGTACTGGGAGGTGCCCGCCTGCTCGACGTCTCCCATGAGAGACCTCCGTATCCCCGTCAGCAAAGCGAAAAGAGCCGCGTCCGTCAAGTTCCACGTGCGCGCAGGCGGCGGCGTCGGTTCGTTGACAGGCATTCGCGCCCGAGGCATGCTCCTGCGGACGTGGACGCTGATCTCGAAGCGCTCGTCGAACGGTTCCTCGGCCAGTCGAAGGAGAGCCTCGACGCAATCGAAGAGGATCTGCTCGGCCGCGAGGTGAGCGCCGACGACGGCGCGGTGCTCGACAGGGTGTTCCGGGCCGTGCACTCGTTGAAGGGCGACGCCGGGACGCTCGGCTTCGTTCACGTCGCCGAGCTCGCGCACGCCATGGAGACCGCGCTCGAGCGCATGCGCGCGCGCTCCTTCTCGCCCAAGGACGAACCGATTACGCTGCTTCTCGAGAGCGTCGATGTCCTGCGGAAGATGGTCGAAGCGCCGTCCGCGCAGAGCGAAGCGCTCGCGGCCCAATCTCTCTCCGTGCGCGCGCGGCTCGGGCGCGCCGTCGAGGGCGCGGCGCCGCCGCCTCCGGGCGGCGAGGAGGGGCTTTCGACGGGGCCGAGCTCGATCTCCGGTGTCGTCGCGCCGGCCCGCGGCGCGGAATCGGGGCCACGTACACTCCGGATCGATCTCGACAAACTCGATACGATGCTCACGCTCCTCGGCGAGATCGCCGTCGCACGAAACCGGCTCACGGAGCTGCTCGACGGCGAGACGCCCGCCACGGGGTACGAGCTGCGCGAGGCGCACGAGCAGGCCGATCGCCCTTATCGCGAGCTCCAGGGTCTCATCATGCGGGCTCGGATGGTGCGTCTCGACGAGGTCTTTCGGCGGTATGCGCGCATTGCTCGGGACCTCGCGCGGGCGAGCGGCAAGCTCGTGAACCTCGTCGTCGAAGCCGAGGGAGCGGAGGTCGATACCCGGATCGTCGATCATATTCGCGACGCCCTCATTCACCTCGTCTCGAATGCCGTCGATCATGGCATCGAGCACCCGCGCGTGCGCGTGGCCAAGGGAAAGGACGCGTGCGGGCGCATCGTGATGCGCGCGCGCCACGACATGGGCGCGGTCGTCGTCCAGATCGTCGACGACGGCGCCGGCCTCGACCGCGCGAAGATCCTCGAACGAGCGATTGCTTCGGGCCTCGTCACGCAGCGGCCCGAGCTCTCGGACGAGGAGATGCTTCGTCTCGTCTTGACCCCCGGGTTCTCCACCGCGCGCGCCCTCACCCAGACCTCGGGGCGGGGCGTTGGAATGGACGTCGTGCGTCGGGACGTGGAGGCCGTTCGGGGGACGCTGCGGATCGAGAGCCGCGCGGGCGACGGCTGCACCGTCACCCTGCGAATCCCGCTCACGGTCGCGATCATCGACGGGTTTGGTGTCGCGCTCGAGGGGACGACGTATGTCCTTCCGATCGAGGCCGTCAGCGAGTGCCTCGATTTCCCAGCGGCCGAACGAAGCAAATCGGACGCCGTGGGCCTCCTCGACGTGCGCGGCACCGTATTGCCCTACCTGCGATTGCGGTCGCTCTTTGGTGTTTCCGGCGCGGCGCCCGCGCGCGAGCATGTCGTCGTGGTCCAGCACGAGGAGACGACGCTCGGCCTCGTCGTGGACGCCGTCCTCGGCGAGCGGCAGGCAGTCATCAAGCCTCTCGGGCCCTTCCTCGGCCACGTCCCTTGCGTCTCTGGCTCGACGATCCTGGGGGATGGGAGGGTCGCCCTGGTCTTGAGCATTCCGGACATTTGCCGCCATGCATTGGCCCTGGGCGAACGGGCGCAGCCAGGCGGCTGATCTGAGCATTGGTCGGAGGCGCTTCGCCGGGGCGCTGCCCCGGACCCCGCGGGGGCTGTTCGCCCCTCGACCCGAACCAGGGCAAGCCCTGGACTCGAGTTGGAAGAACTGCGCGATGCGCAGTTCTTCCACGGGCCGGTGGCAAGACCAGAGACAGCGTTGCCAGTCATGGCGGTCTTGGTTGGCAGGGCCTTCCCTGGTCTTGCCTCGGCCTGTTCGATGAACTGCGCATCGCGCAGTTCATCGACCCCGGGTCCAGCGCTTGCGCTGGTCCGGGTGCAGGGGCGGATAGCCCCTGCTGGGGCCTGGGGCAACGCCCCAGCGCCGCGCTTCGAGATGAGACCAATGCTCAGGCCGCTGATGGAGGCTCAAAGCGTTCGAACGGAGATGGTGCCGTCGTCGGTGCAATAGGCGAGGTGCCGCCCCTTGTTCCCGCCGACGCCCTGCTCCACGATGGGGATCCCGGTGGCCTCGAGCAGCTTCAGCGCGACCGCGACGTTTTCATCGCCGAGGGACCGGACGGGGGAGGCGTGCAGGCTGATGTTCGAGCCTCCGAAGACCCGCGCGACCATGCCTTCGGCCGTGCAGCCGAGCTCCTCGAGCTGCGCCATCAGCGTTCGAAACGCCGAATCACCGAATCGCGCGGACGACGCGGTTCTCTGGGGGCAGAGGGGCAGCGTGTAATGGCAAAGCCCTGCCGTGCGTCGGTCGGCGTGAAAGAGGCAGATGGCCACGCCGGAGCCGACGACGGTCGTCACGATCGTCGGCTCTGGAGATGCGAAGAGATCGCCGGGAGGGAGGAACCTTTGCGCGCGAGAGGAGCCCGGCGGGGTTCCGGGGGGTATGGGGGGCGGCTTTGACATGCCGGGCTCCAGGGTCCTCAATCACCGATGCAGTTTTTGACTTTCTCGAGGAGCTCGATGGGCTGGATGGGCTTGGTGACGTAATCGGAGCAGCCGCTCTCGAATCCGTTCACCATCATCCCCTCGCTGCACTGGCTCGTGACGAGGATGATCGGCACGGCCTCGGTCAGGGGATCTGCACGGAGCCGCCTGCAGGTCTCGAAACCATCGATCGAGGGCATGACGACGTCGCAGAGGATGAGGTCCGGCCGCTCGGCGCGCGCTTTGCGGACGCCTTCCTCACCATCCTTGGCCATCACGATGTCGTAGCTGCGCCGCAGGATGATTTCCTCGACCCCGAGCGTGATCTCGGAGTCGTCGATGAGCAGGATCTTCTTTCGCGCCGGCATGCACACTCTCCATCACCGAGGATGAGTCGCTGAAACGTCGGACAGCGCGCGTAGACCGAACGAGTAGACGGGAACCACGTGGACCCGTCAAGACAAAAAGCGATGTCACGGCGGGTCACGCGGGTCGGAATGTCCCTGCTGTGCGCGAGGCTTCCTCCGCGGGTTCAAGCGCGCTGTCGAGAGAATCCGAAACGAGGCAATAGCCAGGGCATACCCATGCGAAATGGCAAGCCGGTGCGTTCTCAGGGCTCGCCTGCGCCTCTCGTGCGCGTTTGCCTACCGGTCGACGTCACGCTCGCACCGACGTGAAAAACCGGCGAGAGGGGGCCTTGGCGATCGGCGCGGACCATGCGAGATTCCGCATCGTGCGGATCTGCGTTCTGCTCTCGCCTTATCAGGCGGGCTCCTCTCCCCTCGCTGACCTCGACCCGCTGCCAGACCCGGCGCGCTGGCTCGACGGACACGAGGTCGACGTCGTCCTCGTCCACAAGCAAGACGCGACGGCTCAGGTGCAAGCGCTCGCCGGGAGGGGCTACGACGTCTTCCTCAACCTCTGCGACGGGACCTGGCTCGAAGAGATCGCGGGCGTCGAGGTCGTGGAGGAGCTCGAGCGGCTCGGCCTGCCGTTCACCGGCCCCACCGCGCAGCTTTACAACCTCACGAAGGCGCAGATGAAGCAAGCCGCCGTCGACCTCGGCGTCCCCACGCCGGCGTTCGTCTTCGCCCAGAGCCATGCGGATGTCGAGCGAGCAGCCCGGACCCTACATTTCCCGCTCATCGTCAAGCATTTCGATAGCTGCGGCAGCATCGGCATGACCCGAGCGTCGTGTGTCCAGACGTACGACGCGCTCGTGCACCAGGTCCGTGACATGCTCGCCCTCGCCGGCGAGGCGCTGATCGAGGAGTTCATCGAGGGCGACGAATACACGGTGCTCGTGGCGGAAAACCCGGAAGAGCCCGACGCGCCGCTCGTGTTCACGCCGGTCCGTTGTGCCTTTCCCCAGGGCGAGACGTTCAAGCACTTCGACCTGAAATGGAAGACGTACGCCACGCTCGAATGGAAGCCGTGCACCGACGAGCGCCTGGCCGCGCGGCTTACGGAGCTCACCCGGCGGATCTTCGTCGGTTTGCAAGGGGTGAGCTACGCCCGCTGCGATTTCCGGGTGGACGCGCGAGGGGAGGCCTGGTTCCTCGAGATCAATCTCCCCTGCGGTATGTTTTACGTGGAAGAAGGCAGCGCGGACATGATCTTGCGATACGACCCGATCGGGCCTCGGGCCTTTCTCGATCACATCCTCCGATGCGCCATCACGCGGAACGAGCGAAAGGCCGCGGGCGAACGGGTCATAGACAGGTCAGCCATCCCCGCCATCCCACGCACGCCGCCCGCCGCTCCGTCGCGCGAGATGCCTCCGCCGCGAGCGGGTGCATGAAGCGCGCGTAACAATCGCGCCGCAGGCCGAGCATCCGCTCGTCCCACGGCGGATGCGGTTCGAGCACCGAGAACGCCGCCACGCACGCGTTTTCCTCGGGGAGCACCTCGGCGAGATCGACCCGCACGTTCCTTCGGGTCGATTCGAGCACCAGCACCGAGAAGGGCGTGTCGAGCGCCGCGAAGAGGCGCCGCGCATCGGCGGGCGCGCTCTGGCCGAGCTCACGCGCGAGCTCCATGGCCCGGTTCATGACCACCGTCGAGGGCCAGGGATCACGCCGGTAGGCCGTGAATGCCCCTTCGAGCAGCTTCACGGCCTCGGCGCGCCGGCCCTTCGCGTATTCGTAGCGGGCGCGGATCACGTCGGCCTCGATCGGGAAATCACGGGCGTGCCGTTCGAGCAGCGGGAGGACGGCGTCGTCGCCTTTCCACGCGAGCCCTTCGGCGACGAGCGTCGTCTCCACCGGGCCGATCGGGGCTTGCTCCTGGAATCCCCATTTCGCGAGCGCGCCTTCGAGGTTGCCGGCCGCGTAATTGACGAGCGCTTGCACGCGCACCTCGGCGTCGGGCGTGAGGTACTCGGGCATGGACGGGTCCGAGCCGTCGCCCGCGACCTGGGCGGCGCGGTCCTCGGCGACCCGCACGAAATCGAGCGTGCCCGATTTCAGCGTCGGTCGATCCTCCTTGCGTTTCCGGACGGGTTCGAAGAACGTGGACACCGAGCCGAAATTGCCGACGGCCCGCGCGAAGCCGAACTCCACGCGGTTCCGGTCGTCCGTGTTGAAGACCGCGCCGGGCACGTCGGCGAGGCCCCGCGCGAAGGGAGGGCCGGCGACGTAATGCGCGAAGAGCCCCTCGATCCCCTCGGTGCGCCAGGCATTCAAGATCGCGCGCCGATAGGGCTCCGCGGCGAGCTTCGTCCGGAGGAGATCCGGATCGTGCACGAGCGGCGCCTCGGACGCGACGAGGACGAGATCACTCCAGCCGAGATACCACGTCTCGACCGCCGGAAATTCCGAGGCGAGGGTCGCGTAAATCGTGCGGAGCGTGCCTTCGTCGATCTCGTAGATCTGCACCCATTGCAGGAAAAGCCCGCCCTGCTTCAGACGGCCGCGGACGGCGCGGTAATACTCCTGCGTGAAGAGGCTCGCGACGCCCGCGCGGTAGGGGTTCGAGGGCTCGGAGAAGACGACGTCGTACTGGGCCGGCACGGTCGGGAGGATTTCGCGCGCGTCGCCGAGGAGGACACGAACCTTGGGGTTCGAAAGGACGTCCTCGTTCACCGGCGCGCAGCGGCGGCCGATTTCGAGCATGGAGGGTTCGAGCTCGGCGACGTCCACGCGCTCGATTGCAGGCACCTTGCCGAGCCATCCAGCCGAGCTGCCGGTGCCGAAGCCGATCACCATGGCGTGCTTCGGATCGGGGTGGAGCAAGGCGCCGAGCAGGCCGCCCATCACCTGCGTGGAGGCGTCGCCGCGCGCATTGCCGTCGATCTTGCCATTGACGACCATCGCGATGCCGTCGGTGCCGTCGATGGCCACACTGCTCTCACGGCCCTCGGTTTGCCAGAGGATCGCGCGCTTGGCGTCCTCGATCCAGGAGCGCGTGAAGGCGGGGGTGTCGAGCAAGACCCGATCGACGCGGCCCGCGCCGATCGGCGTGTGCCGGAGGACGGCCGAGGGACCCGGCGAGAGAATGGCGACGAAGGCGAGGACGGCCGAGAGCGGGGCGGCGATCATGCGCCGCAAGGCAGGGACACGGATCGCGAAAAACGCCGCGCCGGCGGCCATGGAGAGGAGCCCGAACACCACGGCGCGCATGGATCCGAGGGCGCCGAGCGAGGGGACGAGGAAAAAGCCGCCGGCGAGCGAGCCGACCATGGCGCCGAGGGTATTGTGCGCGCCCACGGTGCCGAGGTGCGAGCCGACGCGCGCGCGGCCCTCGCCGAGGAGCGCGACGAGCAGCGGGTATTGCACGCCGGCCACGAGCGCAGCCGGGAACGCCATGATGGCCGTGAGCGCGATCCAGCCGGGCACGTAATGGAAGAGCCCCGCGCCGGCCTCGGGTCGGACCGCGAGCGCGAGCACGGCGAGCCGGTCGCCGAGCGCAAAAGGAACGGCCACGAAGAGCGCTTCGAGCGCCGCCGTGAGCGCGAGCCCCCGCGCCGACGGAGCGCGCTTGCGGAAGAGGATCGGATACAAGAGGCCCCCGAGCCCGATCCCGAGGAGCACGACGGCGAGGATGACGCCGAACGTGTACACCGTGCCGCCGAGCAGCGGGCCGAGGAGGCGATACCAGACGAGCTCGAGCCAGAAAAAGAGGAACCCCGAGAGGGCCGCGAATGCGAGGACGAACCTGGGGTCGATGCTCGGGGGCTTCGCTCCGGCAAGCGGAGCTGCGCCCCCGAACCCCCGTGGCAGGCTCGACGGCGTGGCCGCGGCGCCCTCCTTTTCGTTCGTCGTGGCGGCCGGCTCCTCCGTCATGGGGGCGAGACGTTTGTCCACGAGGAGCGCGAGGCCCGCGACGATCGCATTGAGCAGCGCGGCGACCCAGAGCGCGCCGCGCGTGCCGAGCGTCTCCAGGAGGAGCAGCGTGCAGAGCGTGGCGCCCGCGACCGCGCCGAGCGTGTTCGCCGCGTAAAGCCAGCCGACGGCGCGCCTTTGTGTATCGGTTGGGCTCTCGGCCGACCGCGCGGCGGAGGGCAAGGTGCCGCCCATGAGGACCGTGGGCGCGCCGATCACGAGGGCGGCGAGCGCGAGGCGTAGCGCCGTGCCGAGCGTCATTCCGAGCAGAAAGGTGCCGCCGGCGGCGCGATACACGATGCGCGCGAGGTCGATCGCGAACGGGCTCGCGGCCGCGAGCGCGGCAATGGCGAGCTCGAGCCGCCCATACAGGCGGAGCGGCCGCGGCGAGGCGTCGCTGCGCTTGCCGAAGAGCAAGCTGCCCGCGCCCGCGCCGCCGATGAAAATCGCGAGCACGGCGGCGCTCGCCGCCGTCGAGGACCCGAACACGAGGCGAAGCTCGCGCTGCCAGGCGGTCTGGTAGACGAGCGCCGAGAGGCCCGAGCCGAAGAGCAAGAGCGCGACCTTGAGCGGATGGGCCGAGGAGCTCGGCGTGGAGGGGCGTGGTTGGGTCATCGGGTGGGGCGCGCATCCTAGATCGGGATCACGAGGGGGTGGAAGCGGGAGCGGAAAAGGCAAAACGGAGGGGCGGGACGATCGGGAAAGAAGCGGCATGCCCGCGGAAAGGGCGGGAAGAGGGGTCGGCGCGCGGGGAGGTCGTCCTGGAAGGGGTGCAACGCGAGGTCGGCGCGCGGGGAGGTCGTCTTGGAAGGGGCGCGACGCGAGGTCGGCGCGCGGGGAGGTCGCTTTGGAAGGGGCGCGGAGACAGGTCGGCACGCGGGGAGGTCGCTTTGGAAGGGGCGCGGAGACAGGTCGGCACGCGGGGAAGTCGTCTTGGAAGGGGCGCGACGCGAGGTCGGCACGCCGGGAGGTCGCCTTGGAAGGGGTGCGACGCGAGGTCGGCGCGCGGGGAGGTCGCCTTGGAAGGGGTGCGACGCGAGGTCGGCGCGCGGGGAGGTCGTCTTGGAAGGGGCGCGACGCGAGGTCGGCGCGCTCGGGGTCGGTTTTGGACCCCTCCAGCGGACGTGGAAGCGACGGAAACGGCGTGAAACCACGACGTACATGGCCGCTATTGCGACAAGGAATGCTCATATCTTGGGAGGCGCTGCGCTGGGGCTTTGCCCCAGGCCCCACCGGGGCTATCCGCCCCTGGACCTGGACCAGCGCAAGCGCTGGACCCGGGGTCGATGAACTGCGCGATGCGCAGTTCATCGAACAGGCCAGGTCAAGACCAATGACGACCCTGCCCATCATTCAACCGGCAACGTCCCCGTCGCCAGCGTGCAACACACCTTCCTGGTCTTGCCACCGGCCTCTTGGAAGAACTGCGCATCGCGCAGTTCTTCCACCCCGAGTCCAGGGCTTGCCCTGGTTCGGGTCGAGGGGCGAACAGCCCCCGCGGGGTCCGGGGCAGCGCCCCGGCGCGGCGGTTTGTCTGCCACGTGGGGGGTTGTCAGGGCCCGAAAGCCATGTTCTCATCGGCGCCGTTCGCGACAGACCCCGACCCTCGATTGGCCCGCGCGGCCCAGGCGTTCCCCCGAGATGCTGAGCACACCTTCGCACGTCGACGCCCCGTCCGAACAGAGAGTTGCCTTCATCCAGCGCACGTTCGGCACGCGCCCGCTGCTCATCCACGCCAACGGGATCCGGGACGCGAAGCCCGGCTGGATCCGGGCTCGCGATGCGTTCTTCGCGCAGCCGCCGCGGCAGATTGGGCCCGTCCCGCGACTCACCATCCTCACATGCAATAACGGCCATGAGGCGATGGGCCTCTTCGAGCGGAGCTGCGCGCACCTCGGCGTCCCTTGTTTGGTGCGCGGGCAGGGCATCTTCCCCTGGGTCAACAGCCGCCACAAGCCCCTCGTGATTCACCAGGCTCTCCAGGAAATCGACACTGAATACGTCTTTTTCGCCGATTCCCGCGACGCCATCCTCGTGGACGATCCGCACCTCGCCCTCGAGCGCTTTGAAAAACTGTTCGACTGCGATTTGCTCTTCAGCGGCGACCGCATCAACTGGCCCTCGCTCAAGGAGTTCCGCCAGTTCGAGTCCTCCCTGCCGGGGGCCAAGGAGTCCGAGTTCCGCTACCTCAACAGCGGCGGGTTCATCGGGCGCACCGCGTATTGCCGCACCTTTTACGCCGACGCGGTCGCGACCGAGCCAGTCGCCGAGATGCCCGATGCCGATCAGGGCGTCCTCAAGAAGATCTTCAGCCGCCATTATCCCCACGTGAAGCTCGATTACCGCTGCGAGCTCTTCCAGAACCTCGGTTTCGTCACCGAGGATCCCTTCGAGATCGTGCCCGAGTCGGCGCCCACGGTATGAGCCCGGCTGAAAAGAACGAGTCCGCCCCGGGCGCGACCGAGCTGTTCGTCTTCTCCGCCCCCTCGCGCGAAGCGCTCCTCGACAAACTCACGGCATGCGACCCTAAGGGCGCGTTCCCGGGCCTCGCTCAGCAGCTCGCTGGGCTCGCCCCCGAGCCCCACCGCGTGGCGATCATCGCCGCCGATTCCGCCGATCTCGCCGCCAAGATCGAGCGCGCGAAGAAGCAACTCGCCGGCGCCGATCGCCCCTTCAACCTGGCCAACGGGGCTTTTTATGGGCGCGCGGACGACGCCGCGGCGCTCGGGCGCACGGCCTTCCTGTTTCCGGGCTTCGGCGCTCAATTTCCCGCCATGCTCGCCGGTCTGCACGCGCATTTTCCGGTTGTCCGGGCGTGGTTCGACCACATGGAGCCCGAGAGCCGCGATGCGCTGATGCGCAATCCGCTCCTCTTCCCCGCGCCCGCCGGCCGGGAGGGAGAGACCCCGCGCGAGCCCGACATCGAGGACATCATGAACTCGGTGCTCGTCGCGGATCTCGCCATGTACCGGCTGGTCGCGCACCTGGGCCTCGGGTGCGACGCCATGGCCGGGCATAGCTTCGGCGAGATCGCCGCCCTGCTCGCCTCGGGGATGGTGGAGGACGACCGGCAGGCGATGCGGCTTTTGCGCAGCATCACGCGCTCCTTGCGCGAGTACGGTCAGGGGGCCTCCGACGACGGCGAGCCCGCGTATACCATGCTCGCTTTGACCGACGCCTCGCGAAAGGCGCTGTCGCACCTTTGGACGGGCGAATCGGCCACGGTGTTCCTCTCGCTCGACAACTGCCCGCAGCAAGCCGTTCTCGTCGGCAAACCCGCGGACATCACCCGCGTCGAGCAGGCCGTGCGCGAACGCGGCGAGATCTGCTTCCGCATCAGCCGCCTCGAATACCCCGTGCACACCCCGGCGCTCGCCATTCCCCGCGACGAGCTCCGCCGCGTGTTCGATGGAATCGAGATCGGCCCCTCGGCCGTGCGCCCTTATAGCTGCTCCTCGGCCGCGCCTTTCCCTGACCGGCCCGACGAGATCCGCGATCTGCTCGCCGCGCAATGGTATACCCCGGTCCGGCTCCGCGAGACGATCGAGCGGCTCCACGCCGACGGGGTCCGTATCTTCATCGAGGTCGGCCCTGGCGGGCGTCTGACCGGGTTCGTCCGAGATACCTTGCGGGGCAAGGAGTTCCTCGCGCTGCCTGTGTACCAGGGGAGCCGAGGCGCGCTGGTCGAGTTGCAGATCCTGCTCGCGCAGCTCTTCGTGCGTGGCCATCGGGTCGATCTCCCTCGCCTCTGGGAGGGGCGCGCTCCGGTTGTCATGCCGGAGGGGAGCCGCGCTCGGGAGACGAGTTTGCCCGCGCCGGTCGCGGCCACGGGGGATCTGCTCTCCCTGCCGCAGGCGAATCGGCGCCGCGCGCTCGTGCAGCTCATCGTCGAGCGCGCGGCGGAGGTGCTGGAGCTCGGGGGAGCGGACCTCATCGATCCCCGCCGGGGCTTTTTCGAGCTCGGGATGGGCTCGCTCTCGTCCTTGAAGCTTGTCGATCGGCTGGAAACGAGCCTCGGCATTTCGATTCCCAAGACCGCTGCCTTCGATCATCCGACCCCCGAGGCGCTCGCCGGGTTTTTGAGTGGTCTGCTCGGCGGGGAGTCCGTGAAAGAATCGCCCCGAGAGGGCGGCGGCGAGGGCGCGGACCTGCACGAGCCCATTGCGATCGTCGGGGTCGCCTGCCGGCTGCCCGGCGGCGTGCGCACGCCGGAGGCCTTCTGGGATCTGCTCCGGCAGGGCCGCGACGCAATCACCGAGGTCCCACGGGATCGCTGGGATCCCGACGCGCTCCGCGGCGCCGAGTACGACGTCCCGGCCCCGTCGTGCCTGCGTCATGGCGGCTTTCTCGACGGGATCGACGGATTCGACAGCCTGTTCTTTGGCATCTCCCCGCTCGAGGCCACGACGCTCGATCCGCAGCAGCGGCTATCGCTCGAGGTCACCTGGGAGGCCCTCGAGCGCGCGGGCCTCGATCCGCGTGGCCTCGCCGGTTCGCCCACCGGGGTTTTTCTAGGAATCAGCAACAACGATTATGCGGCGCGGCTCTCTCCGCGGGAGCGGCTGCACATCGACGGGTACATCGGCACCGGCAATGCCCACTCCACCGCCGCGGGGCGTATTGCGTACGTGCTCGGGCTGAACGGGCCCTGCATGGCCGTCGATACCGCGTGCTCGTCCTCGCTCGTCGCCGTGCACCTCGCCTGCCAGAGCCTCCGGCGGGGCGAGAGCGATCGGGCCATCGCGGGCGGGGTGAGCGTGCTCCTCTCCCCGGAGAGCCACGTTTTTCTGGCCAAAGCCAGCGCGCTCGCCAAGGACGGGCGCTGCAAGACGTTCGATTCGGCGGCGGACGGGTATGTGCGTTCCGAGGGCTGCGTGATGGTGGTCCTCAGGCGCCTGCGCGATGCGCTTGCCGCCGGGGACGAGATCCTCGCCGTGATCCGGGGCTCGGCCGTCAATCATGACGGACGCACGAGTGGCTTCACCGTGCCGAGCGGGCCCTCCCAGGAGGCGGTCGTGCGGCGCGCGCTCGCCGATGCGGGGGTTTTGCCGGAGGAAGTGAGCCACATCGAGGCCCACGGGACGGGGACGGCGCTCGGGGATCCCATCGAGGTGCGCGCGCTCGGAAACGTATTTGCGGCGTCCCGGTCGCGCGCGCCGCTGCTCCTCGGCTCGGTGAAGACGAACATCGGCCACCTCGAGGCGGCGGCGGGCGCGGCGGGGCTGCTCAAGCTGGTGCTCGAACTCGGGCACCGGCAGATCGTGCCCCACCTGCATTTGCGTGAAAAGAGCCCGCGCATCGATTGGGATCGGCTGCCTTTCCGGATCCCCACAGGCGGCGAGCCGTGGGAGAGCGAAGGGCGCCCACGCATCGCGGGGCTCAGCTCCTTCGGGATCAGCGGCACCAATGCGCACGTCGTGCTCGCCGAGGCTCCCGTGCGGTCTGCGGAGGCGAACGAGGCGGGCTCGGACAAATCTCATCATCTGCTGGCCCTGTCGGCGCAGTCGCCGGCCGCCCTTGGCGCGCTTTGCGCGGCGGTCGCGGATAGGCTCACGGAGGAGCCGGCGCCGGATCTCGGCGATGTTTGCTATACGAGCCAGGTCGGGCGCGCGCATTTCCAGCACCGGATCGCGGTGGTTGGCGCGAGCCACGCGGAGCTCGTGGCGGCCCTGCGCGAGCCTCCGGGCGAGCGCGCCGCGCCCGCGCGGGCGAAGACGGCGTTCCTCTTCACCGGCCAGGGTTCGCAATACGTGGGCATGGGGCGGGCGCTTTTCGAGGCCGAGCCCGTCTTCAGGAAAGCGCTCCTCACGTGCGAAGAGATGCTCCGCCCGCACCTCGAAGAGCCATTGCTCGCGGTGATGTTCGGCGAGAGCGCCGCGCCCGAGGGGCGCCCGCTGCTCGATCGCACCGCATACGCGCAGCCGGCCATCTTCGCGCTCGAATATGCGCTGTTCGAGCTCCTCTCGTCCTCTGGGATCGAGCCGGATCTGGTCCTGGGTCACAGCGTCGGAGAGTATGTGGCGGCTTGTGTCGCCGGGGTATTCAGCCTGGAGGAGGGGCTCGGGCTCATCGCGGCGCGGGGGCGGCTCATGCAATCGCTACCGGCGGGCGGCGGGATGCTCGCCGTCGCGGCCTCGGAAGAGGAGGTGCGCGCCCGCCTGCCCGAGGGGGCGATGGGCCTGTCGTTCGCCGCCGTCAATGGTCCGCGGAGCGTGGTGCTTTCCGGCGCGCTCGAGGCCCTCGGCACCGCGGCCGGGGCGCTGCGCGACGCGGGGCTGCGCACGAACGAGCTTTCAGTCTCGCATGCCTTTCATTCGTCGCTGATGGATCCCATCCTCGACGAGTTCCGCGCCATCGCGTCCCGGGTGACCTATCGGCGCCCGGGTTTGCCGCTGATCTCGGCCCTCAATGGCAAGCGGGTACAGAACGAGCCGACCTCCCCCGAGCACTGGACCGTTCACCTGCGGCAGCCGGTGCGGTTTTTCGAGGCCATGCGCGCGGCCCGGAGCGAGGGCGCGGGGGTTTTCCTCGAAATCGGACCGAAGGCGGTGCTGAGCGGCCTCGGGCTGGAATGCCTGCCGGGCGCGGACGAACGGAGCTTCATCGCGACGCTCCGCCCGCCGCGCGACGAGCGCGCGCAATTCCTGGAGAGCCTCGGCAAGCTTTACGAGCATGGCCTGGAGATCCGCTGGGCGCGCCTGCACGAAGGACACACGCGCCGCAAGGCCTCGCTGCCTACCTATCCCTTCCAGCGCGAGCGATACTGGATCGAGCGCCGGCCCGTCCGGGAGGAGGGGCATCCTTATCGCGCGGAGGCCACGCCTTCGCGGACGCTGCTCGGCGATCGAATGCGTTTGCCCGGACCTTCCCGGACCGTGCGCTTCGAGTCGCACGTGCGCACCTCGGTGCAGCGTTTCCTCGACGGATATCGGCTCGCCGGCCGGCGCGCGTTGCCGGGCGCGGCGTATCTGGCCATGGCGCTCGCCGCCGGAGCTACGCTGTTTGCATCCGCGCCCCTCGCCATCGAGGGATTCGCCGTTCGCGCGCCGCTCTGGCTGCACGAAAAGGCGAGCACCGTCGTGCATACCACGCTCGATGCGCAGGACGACGGCGCCTACCGGATGCAGATCTTCGCCCTGCGCGAAGGGAGCGAGGGGGGCGCGTCAGAGTGGGTCCTCCACGCGGAGGCCACGCTGCGAGCCCTCGCGTCGGGCGAGCCGAGCGATCTCCCCGTCGAGCGGGCGGCGGGCGAGGGGGCGGCCGCCGTTCCGCCGGAGAGGTTTTACGAGGCAAGTCAGAGGTTCGGCCTCGTGTATGGCGAGGTTTTCCGTGTGATCGAGGCTCTCTCGGTGGGCGCCTCCGAGGTCGTGGTGACGCTCGCGGCGCGCGAGGTCACGGACCCGGCGACGCGCGAGGATGCGCGGCGCACGACGATGCTCGACGGGTGCTTCCAGGCAATGGGCGCGGCCCTGTTTGCCCAGGGAGGCGAGGATCTCCTGCTCGAATCCGTCTCGCGATTGTTTTTCCACGGCGGCTCGTTCGAGCGGCTGCGGGTCTTCGGCGCGGCGCGCGAGGGGAAGGCGTCGCTGCGTGCATGCGAAGCAGACGGGGGCCGCGTGGTCCTCGACATCGACGGCATTCATTACGGCACGGCGCGCGCCCTCGTGGACGAGCCGCGTGGTGAGGGCGAGGCGGCGGGCGCGCAGGGCGCGTCGATCGTCGAGAGGCTACGCGACGCGCCGGCCGCGGAGCAGCCCGGGGTGATGCGTCATTATCTCGAGCTGCTCGTGCGCAAGATTCTGCGCCTCGCACAGAACCAAACGCTCGATGCGGATCGGCCCCTGCTCGCGCTGGGCCTCGATTCGATGATGATCGTGCAGCTCCGCGCCCGGATCCAGCGGGACCTGGGGATCGAGATCCCGATCGCGCGGATCGTGGAGCGACCGACGCTCGTGGGGCTGACGGAGGCTGCATTGCGCGGGCTCTCCGAGGCCGCGGAGGCGAAGGCCGCCGAGGACGCGCGGTGGGTCGAGGGAGAGTTATGAGCGTGATCGAGATGCTGCGGGAGCGGGTGCTCGAGGGCTTCCGCTTCTGGATCGAGGGCGAGCGGCTGCGTTATCGCGCGCCCCGCGAGGCGGCCACCGAGGCGCGTCTCGCAGAGCTGCGGCAGCACAAGGACGAGATCCTGGACGTCCTCCGGCGTTGCCCGGAAAAACTCGAGGTCTGCCCACTCTCGCACGGCCAGCGGGCGCTCTGGTTCTTGTGGCGGCTCTCGCCCGAGAGCAGCACCTACAACCAATCCGAGCCCTTGCGGATCCGGCGCTCGGTCGATCTCGCCGTCCTGCGAAAGGCCTGCCGCGCGCTGGTCGCGCGCCACCCCATGCTGCGGACCACGTTCCGTACCCACCGGGGCGAGCCGATGCAAGAGGTGGGGCCCGCCGGGGACATCGATTGGGCCGAGATCGACGCCTCCTCGTTCGACGAGGCGCGGCTCGGGGAGGTGATGCGCGATGCGCACCGAGCGCCCTTTGATCTCGAACGGGGTCCGGTGGTGCGGTTCCGCTGCTATACGCGCGCCCCGGATGAGCACCTCCTGTTCGTGACGATGCACCATATCGTTTGCGACGGCTGGTCCTTCGCCATTCTCGCGCACGACCTGCCCGTTCTGCTCGACGAAATCGAGGGCCGCGGCGCGCCGCTGCCGCAGCTCGTTTCCTCGTACCACGATTACGTGCGCTGGCAGCGGGAGATGCTCGCGGGGCCGGAGGGCGAGCGCCTGTGGCAAGCCTGGAAGCAGGACCTCGCGGGCCCCCTGCCGCCGCTCTCGTTGCCCACGGATTTTCCGCGCCCCGCGATGCAGACGTACCGCGGCGATTCTTGCCCCTTCACGGTGCCGGACGAGCTCGCCGCGCGCCTGCGCGCGCTCGCGGGTGAGGAGGGCGCGACGCTGCACGCGACGCTTCTGACCGCGTTCCTCGCGCTCCTGTACCGATATTCGGGGCAAAAGGATCTCGTCATCGGCACGCACACCTCCGGGCGCGGCCGCAATGAGCTCCTGCCCATCGTGGGGTATTTCGTCGATCCGGTGGTGATCCGGGTGGGCGTCTCCGAGGGCCGCACGTTCCGCGCCTTTTTGCAGGACGTGAAGCGCACGACGCAGCGGGCCCTGGAGAACCGCGATTTCCCATTTCCCTTGCTGGTGGAAAGGCTACGGCCCGAGCGTGATCCCAGCCGCTCGCCGCTCTTCGACGTGGCCTTCAATCACCTGAGCACCAAGGGCGCAGGGCGCGACGGGGCCCTGGAGATCCTGCAGGGGCCGCACGAGGGCAGCAAGTTCGACCTCACCCTCACGGTGATGGATGGCGAGGCGACGATCGCGGGCTCGCTCGATTACAACTCGGATCTCTTCCGCAGGGAGACGGCCGCTCGTTTCACCGAGCACCTCGTGCGCCTGCTCGCGAGCGCCGTCGAGGATCCCGAGCGCGCGCTCGACGATATCGATCTGCTCGGCGAGGGCACAGGCGGGCTGCCGGCCGTGCTGCGGGGACGACCGCAGCGTGATCCACGGGCGCGGTTGCCCTTGCACGCGCTCATCGAGGAGCAGGTGGCGCGTTCGCCCTCCGCGCCGGCCCTCTCGGCCGGGGGCGTGACGCTGACCTACGCCGAGCTCAATGCCCGCGCCAATGTCGTCGCGCATCACCTGCGCGCGCTCGGCGTGGGGCGCGACGCCCGCGTGGCCGTGTGCACGGGCCGCTCGGCCGAGGTGATGATCGCCATCCTCGCCATTCTCAAGGCCGGCGGCGCATACGTGCCGCTCGACCCGGGATATCCCGGCGATCTGCTCGCGTACATGCTGAAGCAGGCCGGCGTCACGGTCGTCCTCACGCAACGGGCATTCGTCGGGGCCCTGCCGGCAAGCGAGGCGCGCGTTGTGTGCGTCGAGGAGGTGAGCGGGTATCCCGAGACAAACCCGGAGCCGCTCTCCGGTCCGGAGGACCTCGTTTACGTGATGTTCACCTCGGGGTCGACGGGGCGGCCCAAGGGCGTGGCCATCGAGCATCGCTCGCTCACGAATTACGTGTTGAGCATGATCGAGGATCTCGCGATGGAGCCGGGGAGCCGCTTCGCGCTGGTGTCCACGATCAGCGCGGATCTCGGGAACACGGTGGTGTTTCCCTCGCTGTGCACGGGCGGATGTCTGCACGTGGTGCCCGAGGAGGCGCTCGTCGACAGCGCGGGGTTCGGGCGGTATGTCACGGAAAACCAGATCGATTACCTGAAGATCGTCCCCTCGCACCTCGCCGCCCTGACCGAGGCGAGCCTCGCGGGGCTGCCGCGCAAAGCGGTGTTCCTGGGCGGCGAGCCTTCGCCGCTGCGGTGGGTCGAGCGGCTCGCGTCGCTGTCGGAATGCAGGTTCTTCAACCATTACGGCCCCACGGAGACCACGGTAGGGGTTTTGACGTACCGCTTCGAGCCCGCCGAGATGCCCCTGCCGGCGGCGATCCTGCCCTTGCGTACGCCGGTCGCGGACGCGACGATTCATCTGCTCGACGCGCGCATGCGAGCCGTGCCGCCCGGGGTAGCCGGCGAGCTCTACGTGGGCGGCACCTGCGTGGCCCGGGGCTATATCAATGACCCCGAGCGCACGCGCGAGCGCTTCGTGCGGGATCCAATGGGCAGCGGCGCGCTGCTCTATCGCACGGGGGATCTGGCGCGGCAGCTCCCCACGGGGGATATCGAGATTCTCGGCCGGCAGGATCGGCAGATCAAGCTGCGCGGGTATCGCATCGAGCTCGGGCAGATCGAGTCCATCCTGCGCAAGGATCCGCGTGTGCAGCAATGTGCTGTGTTGCCCGACGTGGACGGGCCGCGGGCGAGCCGGCTGATTGCATACGTGGTGCCCGCCGGCGAGGCGCGGGGCGAGGGCGCGCCGAGCGGCGAGGAGCTCTGGGCCGAGCTGCGGGCGCTCGTCGAGCAGCAGGTGCCGCGTTACATGGTGCCGAGCCGCTGCGTGCTCGTCCCCGACATGCCACTCACGCCCAATGGCAAGGTCGATCATCGAGCCTTGCGCGCGCTCGATACGGGGCCCGCCGAGGAGGCGCAACGAGCCTTGCCCCGCGACGCGCTGGAGCTCGAATTGTGCACGATCTTCGGCGATGTGCTCGGTGCGCCGAGCGTCGGGCCGCGGGACGATTTCTTCCAGCTCGGCGGCCATTCGCTCCTGGCCGTGCGCCTGGTGGATCGTATTCACGAGCGCCTGGGCGAGCGCGTGGCCCTGGGGACGCTGCTCGCGAATCCGACGGTGGAAGGCGTGGCGGGCGCGCTGCGCGCGGGAGGTACGAGCCTCGGCCGCGCGACGCTCCTGCCCATTCGCGCCCGAGGACGCCTGCAGCCGCTCGTGTGCCTGCCGGGCGCGGGCGGAAACGTCATGTATTTCCACGACCTCACGCGGCCTCTCGGCGCGGAGCGCCCGGTGTGGGGCCTGCAGGCCATTGGCCTCGACGACGGCGGTCCGATCCCGACCCGCATCGAGGACATCGCCGCGCGGTATGTGGAGGAGCTCGGACGAACGTTGCCCTCCGCGGAGCCGTATCTGCTCGTGGGGCATTCGTTCGGGGGCCTCGTGGCCTTCGAAATGGCGCGGCTCCTTCGTGAGGCCGGGCGCGGCGTGGGATTCTTGGGCGTGATCGACAACCCCGCCCCGAGCGCGGTGGACGACGGGGCTGCCCGGCGGGACGACACGCAATGGCTCCTGCACATCGCGACGCGCATCGGAAAGCTCTACGGGGTGGACCTCGCGCTGCGGAGCGAGGCATTTTCGGCGCTTTCGTACGGCGAGCAAGTGGCGAGCCTGGTCGAGAAAATGCTGGTCGTGGGGCTCTTGCCGAGCGGGACGAACCGGGCGCATTTCGCGCGGTTCATCGAGGTGTACAAGGCAAACGCGATCGCCGCGGCCACGTACCGATCCGCAGGCGGGCCGATCGACGTGCCCATCCGGCTCTTCCGGGCCCGCGAGGAGGATCCGGAGCTCGAGCGGGAGGCTGTCGCGGGCGACGCGACCCTGGGATGGCAGCGCTTCACGCGCCATTCCGTGGAGGTGTTCGAGATGCCCGGAACCCATATCACGATGATGACCGAGCCCCACGTGCGGGCACTCGGCAGCCGGATGGCCGAGATCATCGGTCGGGATTGAGAGAGGAGGCGAGGCATGGCGGTGCTGCGGCTGAACGTGCAGAGGGCGCGGAAGGTGCTGGTGTCGCGGGCCGTGACGGCCCTCGACCTGCGAATGGTGCTCGCTTTCAAGGAGCCCCGCGACGCCGAGCGCGTCATCGGCGACGATTTCGAGCAGACGCTCGGCGACGGCAATACGCCGCGAGAAGAGGCGCGGCGTACGCTCGAGACCTTGATTGCCGAGGAAGTTCTGGTGCCCGTGGGGGACGCCGCGGACATGGACGGCGCGTGCGCGCGGTTCGGGAGCGAGGCGTCCACGCTTGCCCAGGTCGTGGAGGCGCTCGCAGGCGATCTCGGGGCCATGGGAGCCTTCGCGCAGCGCGAGGTGCGCATCGACGGCGAGGATCCGCTCGCCGTGCTTTCGTCCGTGCGGAGCAAGCTCGACGCCCTGCGCAAGGGCCTCGGCGATGCGCGGGCGCGGTTCGTCGCCGAGCAGATGCAGGGCGTGGTGCGGACCGCGGAGGGCGAGCTTTTCGTGCACCTCGGGTCGGGCACAGCCCGGGTGCCGGGCTGGACGAACGTCGACCTGACGGGCGGCGACGTGCGGCTGAACCTGTGCTGGGAGCTGCCATTCGCGGACGCCTCGGTGCGGTATCTCTACTCGGCGCACACGCTCGAGCATTTCGATTTCCACACCGCTGCGCGGAGGCTCGTGAAGGAGATCCACCGCGTGCTCGCGCCGGGAGGGACGGCGCGGATCGTGGTGCCCGACATCGGGGCCTTCGTGCGCCAGTACGCCGCCGAGAACAAGGCGTTTTTCCGCGAGTACGACCGGACGCGCCCCGAGTTCGCAGGTCCCGCGGGGTACCGGACGGACCTCGCCAAGGTGATGCGCATGGCCGGCTCCGCGGTGAAATCGGGGTGGTTCTTCGAGCACAAGATGGGGTATGATTTCGACACGCTGGCGGACATCCTCCGGCGCGCGGGCTTCTCGACGATCGAGCGGTCCGAGTACCGCGGGAGCCGGCACGAGGCATTGCGCGGAATGGACGACCACAGCGCGTCCACCGGTTTCTCCTACGAGGACGTCGCAAACTCGCTGTTCGTGGAGGCCACGAAAGAGGTAAGCACAT
Source organism: Polyangium jinanense (assembly GCF_028435365.1). Next base: position 21,868 of record NZ_JAGTJJ010000058.1, read on the forward strand.
GAAGTACGAACTCATTCGCGTCGAGCCCATGGTAGGCGCCCTCGGGGCCGAGATCGGCGGGATCGATCTGACGAAGCCGCTCGCGGATCAGGCGGTTGCGGAGCTCAAGCGAGCGTTCGTCGAGCACCATCTCCTCGTGTTCCGCGGGCAGCCGATCGACGTCGAGCACCAGAAGGCCCTCGGGCGCCACTTCGGGACGCTGCACGTGCACCCGCTCTTCGAATCGATCGAGGGCCATCCGGAGGTCGTCGCGTTCGTCAAGGAGCCCGAGGATCGCGTGAACGTCGGCGGAGGCTGGCACGCGGACCTCACCTGCCTGGAACGGCCGCCGCTCGGCTCGATCCTGCGGGTGACGGAGACCCCCGCGCGTGGAGGCGACACGCTCTTCGCGAACATGGTCGCGGCCTATGAGGCGCTCTCGCCCGCGATGCAAAAGTTCCTCGAAGGGCTCACCGCGATCCATACCTCGGCCAAGGTGTACGGGCCCTGGGGGAAGTACGCGCATAGCAAGGGCAAGACCGGCGCGCCCGCCAAGATCGACAACGCCGGGCAACACGCGGCGCATCCGATCGTCCGGACACACCCGGAGTCCGGCCGCAAATCGCTGTTCGTGAACCTGGCGTACACGATCTTCATCAAGGGCCTGAGTCTCGAGGAGAGCACGGCCATCCTGGAGTTCCTCTACAGCCACGCCGTCAAGGGCGAGTTCACGACCCGCCTGCGCTGGGAGAAGGACACGATCGCCTTCTGGGACAACCGCTGCACACAGCATTACGCAATGAACGATTATCACGGCATGCGGCGCGCGGCCCTGCGGGTGACGATCGAGGGCGACCGGCCCGCCTGACAGCCGATACGAAAGGGAGGAAAATTCGATGGACGTGCTCCAGCTCGTGGGAGCGTCGTGGATCTCGAAGTCGATCGCCGTCGCGGCGCGGCTGGGTGTGGCGGATCTCGTCGAGCAAAAGCCTTTGCCGGTGGACGAGATCGCCCGGGCTGCGGGGGCGCATCCGGAGGCCTTGCTGCGGCTCTTGCGGGTGCTCGCCGCGGCGGGGGTTTTTACGTTCGACGCCGAGGGCAAGGTCGCGAACTCCAAGCAGTCCGAGCGCTTGCGGACGAACCACCCGCAATCGATGCGCCATTTCTGCATGCTGGCCGGCGAGCATTATTACGACGCCTGCGGCGCGCTCTTGCACACGGTCAAGACCGGAGAGCCCGCGTTCCGGCACGTGTTCGGCGGTTCGATTTACGACGTGATGATGAAGGACCCGGAGGCGGCCCTGGTCTACGACAAGGCCATGGCCGATCTCACGCGCCCGGTCGCCGCGCTCGTCGCCGCGCGCCACGATTTCTCGGGCGTATCGACGATCATCGACGTCGGCGGCGGCAGCGGAACCATGCTCGCGGGGCTCCTGTCCGCCCACAAGCACCTGCGCGGCACCTGCATCGACCGCGAGGATGTCTGCGCGCGCGCCGCCGCGGCCCTGCGCGCGTCGGGCGACGAGGATCTCGCGGACAGACTGTCCTTTCATGGGCAGAGCTTCTTCGAGTCGCTCCCGGAGGGAGGGGACGTATACATTTTGAAGAACGTCCTCCACAACTGGGGTCACGACAGCTCGCTGCGGATCCTCCGCCAGATTGCGGAGGCCATGCGCCGCAAGGTGGCCTCGGGCGGGCGCGCGCCGCGCCTCTTGGTGATCGAAGCCCTGGTCGAGGGGACCGATACCTCGCTGCGCAAGCTCGTGGACGCGCTCTTTCAGGTGGCACTCTGCGAAGAAGGCACGCGCGAGCGCACCGAGGCCGAGATGCGGGGGCTGCTCGGGGAGGCGGGGCTCGGGGTGGTGGCGATTCAGCAGCTCCCGACGGAGCTCGCGGTCATCGAGTGCACGCTCGCGGGCGCGGGCTGACGTCGCTTCAAGACGCGGGCGAGGACGAACCGGACGGGTCGGAGGGCGGTGCGGGGAGCGCCGCCTCCCCCGTCTGGATCCGCCAGAAGCTGGCGTACAGGCCATTCTGGGCGACGAGATCCTCGTGGCGCCCCTGCTCGCAGACGACGCCGGCGTCGAGCACGTAGATGTAATCGGCGTTTCGCGCGGTGGAGAGGCGGTGCACGACCATCACGGTGGTGCGGCCCTGGGTGGCTTCGCGGAGCGAGCGCTGCAGCGCGGCCTCGGTCTCGTTGTCCATCGCGGAGGTGGCCTCGTCGAAGACGAGGATCGGCCGCTGCGAGAGGAGGGCGCGCGCGATGGCAATGCGCTGCCGCTGGCCGCCCGAGAGGCGCGAGCCGCCTTCGCCGACGTCGGTGTCGTATTTCGCGGGCATTGCGGTGATGAAATCGTGGGCCTCGGCCATTTTCGCGGCCCATTCGATCTCCGCCATGGTGGCATCGGGCCGCGCGTAGGCGATGTTGTCGCGGATCGAGCCCGCGAAGAGGAAGATCTGCTGGCTGACCAGGGCCATGGAGGTACGCAGATCGGCGAGGTCGAGCTCGCGCACGTCGATTCCATCGAGGCGGACCGCCCCGGCGTTCGCGTCGTAGAAGCGCAGGAGCAGCTTCAGGACCGTGCTCTTGCCCGCGCCGTTCGAGCCCACGATGGCCGTGGTCTTGCCGGCGGCGAAATGCATGTTGATGCCGCGTAGGACGGGGTGCTCGGGGGTATAGCCGAAAACCACGTTGTCGAGGACCAGGTCGCCGACCACGCGTTCGGTGGGCAAGGGCCGAGGGCCGCTGAGGATCGTGGGGCGCTTGTCGAGGACATTGAGGACGCGCTCCAGGGAGACCATGGTGCGCTGGTACTGATTGAGCGCGAGGCCTATCCAGCCGAGCGTGCCGAGCAGCCGCAGCGAGGTGTAGGCGAGGAAGTTGTAGGCGCTCGCGGCGATGCGGCCGCGCACGACGAGCCCGGCGCCCCAGACGAGCGTGGTGAGGAACCCGAAGCCAGCCACGGTGCGGATCGCGGGCACGTAGGCCGAGCTCAAGGCGGTGGCCTCATCGGAGCTCGCCACGAACTCGAGGCTCGCCTGCTCCACGCGACTGGCCTCGCGCTCCTGGGCATTGAAGCCGAGGACCGTGGCGAGGCCGGAGAGGTTACCCACCATGAGGTTGTCGAGCAGCGCCTGAGCGCGGCGCGAGGCGATCAGGCGCTTGCGAATCGGGCCGAGGAATTCCGCCGAGACGTAATAAATGGCCGGGAAGATGAGGAATTGGACGGCCGCGAGCGGAGGGTATGTCGTGACGAACGCCGCGCCGACGATGATGATGTTGACGAGGATGGTGATGAGCGGGTCGATCCCCTCTTTGAGGAACTCCTCGAGGCGATTGATGTCCTCCTGGAGGACGCTCAGCCACTCGGCCATCTGGCGGCCCTCGAACTCGGCGAGGTCGAGCGTCTGGATGTGCCGGTAGACGTCCTTGCGCAGGTCGTGCTGGACGACGTTGGCGAGCCGGCTCGAGAGGCGCGCGTGCGCGTACCCCGTGGCAGAGTCGAGCGTCCAGGCGCCGAGGCTGGCGGCGCCGAGCACGCTGAGCTGCGACGCGGTCGATTTGAACCCGAGGCGGGCGATCGACGATTGCGGGCCGCGCGTGACGATGTCGAGGCCGGCGCTGATCATCAGGCTCGGCGCGGCGTCGAAGGCGCGATCGAGGATCGTCGTGGCCAGCGTGAGGGTGAAGAGGCGGCGGTGATGCTGCGAGCGCTCGAACAAGCGGAAGAGCGGCTGCGTCCGGGCGGTCGTCGCCTTGCCCGCGGGCAGCGCAGGCGAGGACGACGTGCCGGTTTCGGCAGGGGCGCTCGCGGGATCATGCTTGCGTAGCGCGTGCGCCTCGCGCGCCAGGTGCAGGGCCTCGTGGAGGATCTTCTCGACCTCGGCGAGGGGCGTCTTTTTATCGAAATGGACAAGGACGCGCCCGGTGAGCGCATTGACTGCGACCGAAGCCAGGCTCGCGTGCCCCACGAGCACGCGGGCGAGCTCTAGGGCAAAGTCGGGACGGTCGAGGATTTCGGGAATTTCCCAGCGGGCGCGTCCTGGCACCGCCGAACGAATGCGAAGAGTCATATCGTGGGGTGCGCTCTCGAAAAGGGGGAACGGCTATCAGCCCAGCGTGGGCTTCGCGGCGACCTGCTCGCGCAGCTGCGCGATCTCCTTGCGGAGCGCTTCGAGGGCCTCCGCGGTCGCCGGCGCGGTGGCGTCGGCCGCGAGCCCGCTCTTGGCCTCTTGATGGATGGATGCGAGCCCCTGCTTCGCGTCATCGACCACGCCCGCGGCCGCATTCTTGAGCCCGACGGCCTTTTCCTTGAGCAAGAGCCCGCCCTTCACGGTGCCCACGGCCGCGGGGCGCGCCACGCGCTCACCGATCAGCGCCGCCGCGGCACCGGCGACGAAGAACTTCCACCCAACGACCTTCGTAACCCACCACATCATATGAGCTTGTCCTTTCGTATTCGGGGCGCCCTGGGGCCCGGTGAACTTCGGTACGCTGATCAGTTCGCTGTCTTCGTCTCCGCGACGCCGTTCGTCTCGGACGTCTCGGGATTGGCCTGGGCAACCTTCGCCTCGGCCTCGGCCTCGGCCTCGAGCGCTGCGCGGGCCTCAGAGACGATGTCTTCCAATTCCTCTTTGGCCCTGGCCACGAACCTCACCGCTTCGTGACCGGCAACGATCGTGCCTTGCACCGTCTTCACGGCCAGCGTGTGCGCAGTACGCTTGACGGCTTCGCTATTGGCCGCGAGGACCATCGCCGAGCCGAGGCCGAGCAAAAATTGCAGCATGGTCGTCTTCCATCATGGTAGCGAAACGTAAAGGGACGACAGCTCTCCGCAATCGTGATCCCCTGATGCGGAGTACGCCCCCTATAGCACAACCTTGGCAAAAGAGGAACAACGGTGCAGCACGTGCCGACGTCGCTCCTCGGCGCGCTTCAGGGCGCGATCTCGGCCTCCCTTCGCGCCGTGTGCTCGCCAGCGCTCGCAGTCGCCCAGGGGCCATCGCCGGCCACGACCTCGGCGGCGCCGCCGAGCTCGACCTCTTCGCGGAAGAATCGGCAGCCAGCCTCGGTCTCGATGGGGATGATTCCACGCTCGCGGAGCTTCGCCTGGACCGCAGGTTTGGCCATGCCCACCGAGGCCCACGGCCCCCAATTGATGCACATGATGCGCGCGCCCGGCAGCCGCGCGCCGAGCCACCAGGCGTAGCGGTTCAAGACCTCGTTGGCGGCCGCGTAATCGGTCTGTCCGGGGCTACCGATCCGGCCGGCGATCGAGCCGAAAAACACCACGGCCTTCGGCGCGAAGGCAGGCAGGTGCCGGCCGAGCAGGTATGCGCTGTCGACCTTGGTATCGAAGACACGGTCGAAGGAGCGCAGATCCTTGCTCGCGAGCCAGGCGTCCTCGATGACCCCGGCGCCGTGGATGACGGCGTCGAGGCGCCCGAAGGTGCCGCGGATCCAGGTGAAGAGGTCATCGACCGCCGCCGGATCGCGCACATCGCAGGTCCGGTACACGACCTTGAGGCCCGCGCCGGCGAGCGCTGCGAGGTTCTGGCGGATCTCGCGGTCCACGAGGATGCGTTGGAGGAGGGCCTCGATGCGCGCCGGCGCCACGGCGGCGCCGTTCTGGCTGGCCTGGGCGAGGAGATGGCGCCGCAGGGCCGGGACGTCCTTCAGGCCGGCGGTCGCCGGATCCTCGGGGGCGGGCTCCGCAGAGCGGCCCGTGATGAGGACCGTCGCGCCCGGTTTGGCGAAGCGCGCGAGGATCTCCGCCGTGATGCCGCGCGCGCCGCCGGTGACGAGCAGGACCCAGTCCGCACCGGGCTCGAGGGGCGTGCCGGCGCGGGGGGCGTGGGCGACGGGCGCGAGGTGGAAGGCGCTGCGCGTGCCTGCGCGATAACCGACCTCGACGTGGCGATCGGGGTGGAAGAATTCCTCGACCAGGGCCGCCGCGATCGCCGCGGGCTCGTGGGAATCCGCGAAATCGACGGCTGTGGCATGCAGGCCCGGCCATTCGAGGACCAGGCTCTTGAGCAGCCCGACCGATGCGCCGCCGGTGGGCAGGCCGGGGCCGATGGCGCCGTCGCGCCCGAATTGCCCCCCGAGGAAGCTCGCCGCGACGACGCGCGCGCCTCCCACCGCGGCGAGCGCTTGCAGGCGCTCGGCATTGAGGGTCAGGAGCAAGAACAGCGATTTCGCGTCGATCTGCGCGGCGCGCCGGAACTCCTCGAAATGGGAGGGGACCGGGCCACGCGAGAGGGGCGCGAGGTGGAGGATGGCGGCGGCGTCCGCGACCTTGCCGAGGCGGCGTAGGGCCTCGGGATCCGCGAGATCGGCGCGGCGAACGAGGAGCGTCGGGAGGCCCCGCGCCTCGAGGGCCCGCTGCACGAGCGGCGCGATGCCGAGCTCGTCCTCGGTGAGGATGACCGTTCCCTTCAGCGAGAGCGGCGCGCCGGAGGGCAAAGGGGCGCGCTCGCTGCGGGGCAGGCAACGCGCGCAGGAGGCCGCCTCCACGCCGTTCGGGGCGGCGGCAGCGGGGGCGGCGACGGGCGCGGGGGCTGCCTTCGCGGGAGGCACGGGCGCGCGCGCGGCGGCGCCGTCGAGCGCGCTGACGATGCGCCGTGTCACCTCGCGGAGGGTGCGCGCGCGGAAGAGGCCGTCCGGCGCGGCCTTGATGTTGGTGCGCGTGGAGGCGGGGAGGGTGGCGAGGGTCTCTTCGAGGAACTGCACGCGCCGGATCGAATCGATGCCGAGCTCGCCTTCGAGGTCCATTTCCACGCCGAGCGCCTCGATCGGATAGCCGGTCTGGTCGCTCAGAGCGCGGACGAGCATCTGTTCGAGCGCGGCGGCGTCGAGCGCGGGCGCAGCGCTCTCCTCGGCTGGCTTCTGCGCGATTGGGGTGATCTCGGGCAGCGCAGGCGGAGGCTCTGCGGCGTGGCCATTCTTGAGCGAGACAACCTCGGGCACGGGCGCAGGCACGGGCACGGCGGTGTTCGTAGGCGTGGCCGCGGGCGCATAGGCAGGCGTGGCCGCGGGCGCATAGGCAGGCGCGGGCGCGGGCGCATAGGCAGGCGCGGGCGCGGGCGCGGGGCGCGTCATTCCGGCCGGCGTGCTCGGAACCGGGACGTACGCTTGCAAGCCGGCAGGAGCGCCCTGGCGGGCGAGATCGAGGAAGCCTGCGAGCGCCTGCTCCTCGAGCGCGAGGAAGCGCCGCATCGTCTCCTGGTACGCGAGGTAGGCGGTGACGATGGGATTCGCGCTCTCCGTCGGCGCGAGCGGCGCCGCCACGTGCGTGCCGTTCTGCGGAGCCGCGTACGCGTGCAAGCCGTTCTGCTTGCTGCCGTTCGTTCCATTCATTCCATTCACGCCGTTCGCCCCGTTTGTCCCGTTCGTACCATTGATCCCATTCGCGCCATGGGCGCCATGGACGCCGTTCGTTCCATTCGCGCCGTGGCCCCCATTCGCACCGTGATGCGCGGTTGGCGCGGCGAACGCTTCCACCTCGGGCGCGCTTCGCGTCCGGGCAGGGGGGGCTGCCGGCGGCGGCGCAGCGGCGGCGCTCGGGGCAGCGCGCGGCGGCTCCTTCGTGGCCTCCTTGGCCCTTTGGTCACGCATCTCCAGGGTCACGAGGGGCTTGGGGAGCAGCTTCTCGCGCGCAGCCTCCGAGGCAGGCCGCGCGTGCGTGCAGTTGACCCACCACACCGACGCCGACACCTCCGCGGGCCGCGTCTCCTGCAGCAGCCGATCAAGCGTCAGAAGCTTGACGTCGCGCCCCTCGTGCAGCCGCGCGAGATCGATCTTCGCGCCGCGGATCACGAGCTCGCCGAGCGAGGTGAGGAGCTTGCGCAGGCCGCCGCCGCGCGCGTCGAGGGCGATGCTCGCGTGCGGCTTGCCCTCGAGGATGCGCGAGACGAGCCGCGACAGCAGATCACTCGGGCCCACCTCGACGAAGGTGCGCGCGCCGCCTTCGTACATGGCCTCGACCTGCGCCACGAACTCCACCGGTCGCAAGAGGTGCTCTTGCATGCGCGCGCGGAGCACCTCCGGCGAGGTGGAATGCGGCTGGCCGTTGATGTTGGAGTACACCGGCACCACGGGAGCCGCGAGGGAGAGCGCCTGGATGGCCTCGTCGAGGGGCGCGGCGGCGCTCGCCATCAGGGGCGAGTGGAACGGGCCGCCCACCGGGAGCGACTGCGTGCGCAGCCCCGCCTGTTCGAGCACCTCCGACGCCCGCGCGAGGCCTTCGAGGCTGCCGGAGATCACCGTTTGCTGGGGCTCGTTGTGGTTGGCCACGACGACGTCCGCGATGCCCTGCAAGAGCTCGGTGACGCGCTCGCGCGGGCCACGCACGGCCTTCATGCTCCCGCCCTGCGAGGCCTCGGCCATCACCCGCCCGCGCACCTCGCAGAGCCTCACGAACTCCGCGCGCGTGAGCGCCCCCGCAGCGTGCAGCGCCGTGAGCTCGCCGAAGCTATGACCAGAAACCATGTCCGGCGAGAGCCCAAGCTTGCGGAGCAGATCGAGCAGGCCCAGCGAGACGGCGCCGATGGCGGGCTGCGCGCGGTGCGTGCGGGTGAGCGCCTCGAGTTGCCGATCCGCCTCGGCGTCCGAGAACGTCGCGGGCGGGTGCATGAACGAGCTGAGCCCGCGCGGGAAGCGATCACGCAGCGCATCATCGACGAGCTCGAGGGCGGCGCGCATCTCGTCGAAGTAGACCGTGGCCTCGCGCGCCATGCCCACGTACTGCGCGCCCTGGCCGGAGAAGAGGAAGGCGATGCGGCCCGGGTTCTGCTCCTCGCGGCGCGAGACGAGCACCTGCCGTTGCGGCCCCGTGGCGGCCTCGCCCCGCAGGCGCTTCTCGGCCACGGTGAGCGCCTCGGCGAGCTCGTCCAGGCTGCGCACGACGAGCGCCACGCGCGGCCCTTCGGGCGCAGTGGCGAGCGCGCGCGCGCAGGTGTACGCGAGGTCTCGCAGGCGCGGCTTGGCGCCGCCCGCGAGATCACGCTTCAGGCCTTCGATCCGCGCGAGCAGGCCCGCTTCGTCGGCGGCCGCGAGCGGGATGATCTCGCAGGGCCACTCGTCGGCGCCCGCAGGCCGCGCATCGAGGCCGTCGGTGTACTCCTCGAGCACGGCGCTGCTGTTTGTCCCACCGAACCCGAACGCGCTGACCGCCGCGCGGCGCGGGTGGTCGGGGTGGTGGAGCCAGGGCCGAGGCTGGTCGAGCAGGTACGCGGGGGACTCGGCGTCCGCAAGGGCATCGATGGGATCTTTGACGCCCGCATGCGGCGGCAGCGTGCGGTGGTGGAGCGCGAGCGCGGCCTTCATCATACCGGCCACGCCGGCGGTGAGCTTGGTGTGCCCGATGAGGCTCTTCACGGAGCCGACGGCGCAGGTCTGCGGCGGCGCGCCCGCGCGCTTCATGGCGCTCGTCAAGGTCTCGACCTCGGTGCGATCGCCGAGCGGCGTGCCGGTGCCGTGGGCCTCGTAGAGGCCGATGGAGTCGATGGTCACGCCCGCGCTGCGGAAGGCGCGGTCGAGGGCCCGGCGCTGGCCTTCCACCTTGGGCACGGTCAAGCCGACGCCGCCGCCGTCGCTCGAGCCGCCGACGCCGCGGATCACGGCATAGACCCGATCACCGTCGCGGCGCGCATCCTCGAGCCGCTTGAGGATGAGCAAGCCCGAGCCCTCGCTCGTCACGATGCCGTCGGCCGATTTGTCGAAGACCCGCGCGCGGCCCTGCGGCGAGAGCGCCTGTGTCTTGGAGAAGGCGAGGTACATGAACGGCGTCTGCGAGCCGTCGGTGCCGCCCGCGATCACCACGTTGCTCTGCGCCGTGGCGAGCTCGCGCACGCCGAGGTCGATGGCGATGAGCGAGGTGGCGCAAGCCGCGTCGAGTGAGTAGTTGGGGCCGCCCAGATCGAGCTGGTTGGCCACGCGCCCCGCGGTGACGTTGGAGAGCACGCCCGGGAACAGCTCGCTCGACCACTCCACCAGGCGGCCGAGGACCTCCGGCGTGGGAGACTCCGACAGGATCGGCAAGAGGCTGCGCGTGAGGATCTGCTGGCCGAAGAAGCCCCCCGTGTCGTTGTTGCCGACGATGGTGGCGGTGTTCTCGCGATCGAACCCGCCCTGCGCGTAACCCGCGTCGGCGAGCGCCCAGCGCGTGACCTCGAGCGTGATGAGCTGCGCCGGGCAGATGCTCTTCATCACGTTCGGCGGGATGCGGTAGGAGAGCGGCTCGAAGGGGATGTCGTCGGCGAAGGCGCCCCACTTGCCGTACATCTTGTCGCGGGCCGCCTTGTCGGCGTCGAAGTAGAGGCGCACGTCCCAGCGATCACGCGGGATCTCTCGGATCTGATCCGCCTGGTCGAGGAGGTTGCGCCAGTACTCTGCCGGGCTCTGCGCGCCGGGCAAGAGCACGCCCATGCCGACGATCGCTACGCCCTCGTCGTCGCCCACCTTCTCGGAGGGCGGCGAGGCATCGGCCGCCGCGAGCACGCGCGTCGCGCCCTCCGCGACGTCGGCGTGCAGCTCGGCGATGGTGCAGACCGACGAGCGCATCGTGGCCACCTGGCCGATGAGGTACATGCCCTGCTCGGACTGCTGCGCCTCGTCGACGGTGACGATCTGGCCCGAGGGATCACGCGTGATGCCCTTGGCGGCGATCCGCAGCCGGCCGAGACCGAGCCCCTCGAGCTCCTTCTTGACCTCGCCCGGCGGGTTGCCCGAGGCAACGAGCTCGCGACGCAGGCGCTCGAACTGATCGGCAAAAGCGGTGTGCGCGACGCGGTTGGCGTGGCCGAGGCCGCTCGTGAGCAGCACGGTCTCGCGGCACGCGAGGGCCTCGTCCTGGTAGCGCTTCACGATGGCGCCCGAGTCGACCGCCTCGCGCGTGAAGAGGTACGCGGTGCCCATCAGGACGCCGCAGCGGATGCCGCGATCGACGAGGGCCGCGCTCATGGCCGAGACGATCGCCGTCGAGCGGGCATCGTGGATGCCGCCCGCGAAGAGGACGTGGATCGGCTCGCCCGAGGTCGGCGCGCAGTCGAGCAGCGCCTCGATCATCACCTCCCAGAGGGGCAGGCTCGCGAGCGGACCGACGTGCCCGCCGCACTCGCGGCCCTCGAAGACGAAGCGCCGCGCCCCCTGCGCGACGAAGCGTCGCAGGAGCGCCGGCACCGGCACGTGGAGGTAGGTCTTGATCCCCTTCGCTTCGAGGTCCGCCGCCTGATCCGGGCGGCCGCCCGCGATGAGCGCGAAGCGCGGCGAGACGCGCAGGACCTCGTCGATCTGCTCGCGCTGCAGCTCGGGCGGGACGAAGCCGAGGATGCCCACGCCCCAGGGTTTGTCCCCGAGCGCGTCGCGTGTCGCCTCCAGGATCGGGCGCGCGTGCGCCCCCGTCGAGAGCGCCAGCGCGATGAGCGGCAGCGCCCCGCCCTCGGCGATCGCCTGCGCGAAGGCGGGTCGATCGCTGACGCGGGTCATCGGGCCCTGCACGATCGGGAGCTCGGTGCCGTGCGCGCGCGCGAGCTCCGCGCCCGGCGCGAACGGCTTCAGCTCCTGCGCGCGCGCGAGGAGACGCGCGCTCTGCTCGAGGATCGCTCGGACAAACCGGCCGGTGGTGACGTATTTGTCGCGGACGAGCTCGGCGAGCCCGGCCGCTTGTCCCACGGGCCACGCGGCGCGCTCGGGCTCGGAGAAGCCCACGATCTCGTCCACCGCGCGCGCCCACGCTTCTGCGCCGGCGGCGTCGCCCGCGACGAGCGCCTCGAGATCCTTGAGCCGCGCGAGGCCGCCGAAGAGCGGGCGATCGAGGACCCGGCAGGGCTTCGCGCCGAACGCCCCGAGGATCGCCGTCTCCTGCCCGCTCATGCTGCGGAGCTTCTGGCGATGCACGTCCGAGAGCGGCGACTCGCGCGTGAGCAGGAGCTGATCGTCGAGCACCACGCCGGCCGCGCCGGCCGCGCGAACGCCCGTCGCGGCGTGGATGCCGATGCCGCCGCGCGCGTACACCGGGGCGCGTGTCGCGCCGAGGAGCTTCTGCACGAGGAGGAACGTCGTGTCTTCTCCAACGAACCCGCCGCACTCGTGACCGCAGGCGATGAGACCGTCGTGCGCGAGGCCTGTGGCTTCGATCGCGAGGGCCTCGTCGAGCGAGCGCACCTCGACGAAGACGCGGCTCGCGGGCGTGCGCGCGAAGAGCTCGGCCGAGGGAGATCGCGTCCACACCACCACGAAGTCGCGCCCGGCGAGCGCCTCGAACACGGCGGCGAAGCGCTCGTGCTGCGCGGGCCGGAGGCGGACGCCGATGATCTCGTCGGGGCGGGTGCGCTCGCGGAGCCAGCGCACCTGCGCGGCCGCGTGCTCGGGAATCTGCTCTCCGGGGCCGGCAAACTCCAGATCGAGGACGCCGATGCCACCGGCGCGTGCCGCAGCGGCGGCAATGCCGGGGCGCGTGCTGGTCGGCGGGCAGAGAGCGATGCACTCGAAGTGTCGGGTCGGTTTGCTCATCGGAGATTCCCTGCCTGATCTTCTGGGCTTTGCGCAGGTGTGACGGCCATGTCTCGAAGCAGTTCGAGGGAGACGAAGCGGCGCAGGCGATAGCGCGGCGTCGCGCGCTCGTTCGTCCCGGGCTCGGTGGTGAACGCACAAGAAAAACCCGCCTCGCGAGCGAAGCGCGCGGCGCGCTCGTCGACGTGCTCGGATCCGCCGTAGGGGTACGCGAACGGCGCGCCCTCGAGCCCGAGCGAGGCGGTGAGCTCGGCGGCGTTGTCGAAGATCTCGCGGCGCAGCTCGTCGTCCGGGAGCCGGCTCATCGTGCGGTGGGTGCGCCCGTGGCCGCCGAGGGCCCAGCCCGCGCGCACGAGATCTTGGGCCTGCGCGAGCGACAGCTTGCGGAACTTCGGGGAGCGCGCGCCCTGCTCGTCGATCGCGGCCTCGTCCACACCAAGCTCGGCGAAGAGCCGCTGCGTGTGGCGGTGGCGTTCGTCCTCGGGCAGCGTCTTGAGGATCGCCTTGGCTTGCTTGAGCGTGGGCAGGCGCGCGGCTAGCGCGCCGAGCGCGCGCCGACCGAGCCCGAGGTACGACAGATCGATCTCGGCGCGCTCGGAGAGCCGGAAGGCAATCTCCAGCCGCTCGAAGTGCAGCAGCCGATCCGGCGGCACGAGCGCGCCATCCTGCGTGCACACGAACACCGCGGCCGTGAGGCCGAGCTCCGCGAGCACGGGCCGCGCGTGCTCGTAGACGCCCGCGTAGCCGTCATCGAAGGTGATCGTCAGGGTGCGGTCCGAACGCTCGCCCGCTTCGAGCCGCCGGAGCGCCTCGTCGAGAGGGACGATTTCGAACTGGCGGCGGAGTTCCTCGATCTCGCGGCGGAAGCGGTTCTGGTGGGCGCGCGAGAGGCTGCGATCGAAGGGGTCGAGCGCCTCGTCGACGACGTTGTGGTAGTAGACGGCTCGCATCGCGTTGGCTCAGAGCACGTCGAGGATCCGCTCGCACGCCGCGGTCCAAGAGCAGTTCTTCCGCAGGTGCTCGCGCGCCGCGGGGGGCACCGGCTCGGCGTGCACGAGCCTTTCGACCGTCGCGGCGACGTCGTCCACCGGGACGATCAGGTGCGAGAGCCCTACCGTGTGATAGATCTCGGCGATCCCCACCTCTTCGGTGATCACCGCCGGCGTGCCCACCGCGATGGCCTCCATCGGCACGTTGCCGGAGACCTCGAAGCGGGAGGGGACGACGACGGCGTGGCAGCCCGCGTAGAAGTTCGCGAGCGAAGGCGTGTCGAGCATGGGCTCGCGGATCTTGGTGGCGCCGAGCGCGTGCAAGGCGCGCTGCTTGCCCTTCACGTCGGCGACGAGTTCGAGCGAGAACCCGCGCTCATCGAGAGGACCTACGATCTTGCCGAGCATTTCGGGGTTCTTGATGGCGTACAGGCGCATCACCGCGCCGATGCGCCGCCCCTCGGGCGCGGGTCCCGGGTGGTGCAGGAACGGCTCGGCGATCCCGTTGTAGATGACGTGGTAAGGCGCCATCTCCGGGTAGCGGCCCGCGCAGAGCTCGGCGGTGCGGCGCGAGGGGAAGATGAGCGCGTCGGCCTTCTCCAGGCAATAACGCTCGACCAGGGTCATGACCGCGCTGAGCACGCGGTGGCCGCCGTAAGCGCTTTCGAGGCTGGACAGGCCGGCGACGAAGGCGGTGGCCTTGAGGCCCAGGCGACGGCACGCGGCGATCACGCACAGGCCCTTGAGGTCGGTGTCCGTGGCCATGACCTTGTCGGGGCGCTCGCGCTCGAGATCCGCCACCACGCGCTTGATGATGCCCTCGCAGGCCCCGAGGACCTCGTCGATCGAGCGCGCGTGCATCAAGGTCGACATCTCCACGTGGCTCGCCGCGTACGACAGCGTGCGCACGGGCGTGGCGACGGGGGCGTCGGACTCGCCGAGAAGGAGCAGCCCCAGAAGCTCGTGTCGCCCGTTGCAGTAGGCGCACAGCTCGCGGAAGCGCCGGTAGATCCCGCCGTACTCGTGTGCGCCTCGGGCGATCGCGACTTTCATGGCTTGCTCAGGCCGGCTTCAGCGCGGCGGGCTCGACGTCGTAGTTTTTCCAGATGAACGAGGCGATCTCACCCGAGGTGATGTCGGCCCGGTAGTTGCCGCCCGGAGTCTGGAGCAGCGGCTCGTAGGCGATCTTGCGCCGGAGCTGGGTGTCGATGGAGGCGAACAGATCGATGAAGTCCATCGACGTGAAGCCGATGTCCGCCACGAGCTGGGTCTCGGGCGTGATCTCGACGTCGAGGTGCCAGTCTTCGATGATCTCTCCGACCACGGTCTGCACGATCTTCAGGATGTCTGCTTCGGAAGGCTTCATGCGCTCCTAGATGCGAGGCTCGAGGTGGAAACGTGGCTTTCGTGTGTCGGCGCTGGAGCGGCCAGCGCGGCGACGAACGCGCGCCCATCGCCCTGGATCTGGACCGCGGGGACCTCCGGCAGGCCCCGGAGCGCCGCGCCGGAGAAGGAGAAACCGGTCGCGGTTTCGTGGGTCTCGATCGCCGATAGCTCGAGGGGACCCACCCGCGGCTCCGCCCAGTCGAGCAGCGTCTCCTTTGCGACGACGCGGCAGAGGACCCAGCCGAGGCGCGCTTCGAGCGAGGGCGGCAGCGCGTAAAACGCCTCGCGCTCGGCTTCGGTGAGCGCGTAATGCGAGAGCGCCCGCACCCAGATGCCCTGGCCCGCTTCGCGCAGGTCCTCGTCCATCGCCTCGATGCGCCGGCAGGGCGCCGCGGCCGTCGAGCTCGGCTCGATGTCGGAGAGGTTGGTGCGGCGATCGCGGCGGCTGACGCAGCAGACGAAGTACTGATCCGGGAACGGGAAGAGCCGGTGACGCAACCCGTCGACGCGCACGAACACCTCGCCGCTTTCGTCGATCAGCTCGGCGTCGGTGGTGGTGATGTTCCCGGCGACGCGGATCCGGGCGCGCAGGCGCACGCGGCTGCCGGGCTCGGGCATGCGACCCGTGAACGCGCAACGATCTTCGCCGAAGGGGAAGATGCCGAAGGTGCTGCGCTCGCGGTGGTGCAGGAGGAAGTAGGCGGTGATGTGCCCGATCGCGTCGAGCAGCACGGCGGGCAGCTCGAGCGACGGCTCCCGCACGTCACGGAAAAGCCCCTCGCCCGAGGGCGCTTCGAGCTCGACCTCGACGTGCTCGGCGTCAATGCCGAGGGCGCGGCGGGTCGTGACCATCAGGGGGCCGAGGAAGAGCCACTTGTTGAAGGCGTCGATGTCCACCCGCGGCCGCTCGCGCGGGCTTGGCAGCGCGGGGGTGAGCGGCTCGGCTGATCCCTTCTGGGCACGGCCCTCGAAGGCGAGCATCCCGCCCTGGATCGTGCCGATCGTGCGGTCGAAGATGCGCACGCGCACCCCGGCCTCGTCCCGTTCGGCGCGGATCTCCACCTCGAGCTGCCCGCGATCGAGCGCCAGCCAGCGCGAGCCACGCACCTCGGTGAGCACGAGGCCCGTCGCGTCGTGCCCGAGCAGCGCCCGCGCCGCCTCGGCGACGATTTCCATGCTGAACACGAGCGGCACCACCGGCAAGCCGACCGGCTCCGCCCCGTGCTTGCCGAGCCGTCCCCCGAAGGCGTGATGCACGAGGAAAGGATCTGTCTCGATGGACAAGGTGCGTCGCGACACGAGCGAGCGCTCGTCGCGCAGGATCATCGTCCCGAGCAGCGGGAAGGCCCCCGGCGCCTCCACGACCGGCGCGGGCTCGGCGGGCTGCACCTCGGGCATTGCCGCGGCGTGCGCGAGGGGGCCAGCGCCGGCGCGCATCGCGGCCAGGAAGATCTCCAGGGTCCGCTGCTGGTGGTCCAGGAAATCCCGCGCGAGCGCCCCGTGCGCCTGCATGAGCTGCGACGCCATGTGCAGCGAAGCCTCGGGGACGTACGCCGGCGCGGCCGGCGCAGGAGGCGACGCTGGAAGCGGCGAAGGCGCGGGAGGAGGTTGCTTCTGCACGCGCGGCTCGCGCCGAGGGGCGGTACGGGTGGGCTCGGGGGCGCGTGGGGCGGGGGCGGGGGCGCGGGGGCGCAGCGAGGACACGTCGATGTCCTGTCCCTTCACGTAGAGCTGCCCGAGGAGCTTCAAGAGCTGTTCGAGCCCCGGTTGTGCGGGCAAGTTGCTCGCCGCGGCGAGGTGCTCCTTGCCGCGCAGCGTGTTGCGCACGAAGCCGGTGAGCATCGAGCCGGGACCGACCTCGACGAAGTCCCGCACGCCCTCCGCGTAAAGCCGCTCGATCGTCTCGCGGAAGCGCACCGGCTTTCGCCACTGCGACGCGGTCAGATCGCAGATGGCCCGCGACTCGGCCGGGAAAGGGGCGGCCGTCGAGCAACTGTAGAGCGGCAGCTCGCTCGGGCCGAAGTGGTGCTCGTTGCCCTCGAAGCCCGCGCGCGCCAGGTCTGCGTGCTTTCCGTAGAGGGGCGTGTGATACCCGGGCATGAAGGGCAGCTCCACGCACACCGCGCCCTCCTGCCGCAGCCGCGTGCTTGCCGCCGCGATCGCGGACGCGGAGCCGAAAAGCACGACCTGCTCGGGGCAGTTGTCGAGCGCCAGATGGAGCTCGCCGCCCGAGGCATCGAGCACGCTCTGCACCAGCGCGGGCGAGGCGCGGTTCACGGCGATGCTCGTCCCCGGCACGTTGCCTGCGGCGAACAAGGTCTGCAAGGTGCGCTGGATGTACTCGACGAACGAGATCACCCCGCCCGGGCCGGGCGCGCGCAGCGTCTTCGAGGCCACGAGCGAGGCGTTCTCGCCGTTCGAGTAGCCGAGCATCATGTCGGCGCGCACGCCGGCCGCCGTGAGCATCTCGTGCAGCGACAGGCTCGCGACGAGGCAGTACATCGCGCCGCGCTCGAGATCGACGAGCGATTCCTCGAGCGCCTTGCGCCGTGCCTCCGTGACCCCGAGCGTGGGCGCGCTGAAGAAGTTCGAGGGCCGATACAGGCCGGCGCGGGCGTACAGATCCTCGAGCCCCTCGATCCACACCCGCATCCGCGGCAGGTGGCAGAGCAGATCGCTCAGCATCCCCGGGTAGGGCGCTCCTTGACCGGGGAACATCATCCCCAGGCGCCGGTCGGGCGAGGCGGAGTCCGCGTAGAAAATGCCATCCGGCGCGTTGAACGAGCTTGCGCGCGAGGACTCGAGCCGCGCGAGGAGTCGCCCGAGCTGGGCCTCGAACGTTGCCCGATCGCGCGCCACGAAGGCGACGCGATGGCGACCTTGGCCGCCGGTGCCGTTCCAGGCGACGATCTCGCCGAGCGGCGCGTCGGGCATGAGCTCGAGCGCGCTGCGCACGGCCCGCAGCCGCGCGAGCAGCGAGGCGCGATCGTCTGCCGAGATGAGGAGCAGCTCGGCGGGCCAGGGGACGGAGAGGCGGGGCGGTACCTCGTCGTAGCGGCGGGGCACCTGCTCGAGCAGCAAGAAGCCGGCGCCCTCCTCGCCCAGGGCGAAGAAGCCTGCGCGCCGCGGCGCGTTGCCGGCAATCCACGGCCGGACCGAGGGCGCGGCGACGAAGGGCGCGGCGAGCGCGTCGAGCTCCTTGCGGCGCAGCGGCGGAAAGAGGTGCTGGTGCAGGGCGAGCGCCACAACGGCCACGCCGCCGAGCGCCGGCAGGTCCGCCCTCGCCGGCGAGAGCGGCCCGAGCGTGCAGCCAGGCGCAGTCTCGTCGCTCCTGCGCAGCGCGTCGCCGAGTGCTGCGAGGATCGGCCCGAGCGGCGCGTCCTCGACCAGGAGATCCACGAGGCCCACGCTCTGGGGCTCGATCCCCTCGGCCGCGCACACGCGCTCGAGCAGCTCGACGCAGTCGCGCGGCGCGCTGCCGGGAAGCGAGCTTCCCCCGCGGAGCAACGCGTAGACGGGCTTGCCTTGCGCGAGCATCTCCTCGTACCTGCCGAGCAGCAGCCCTGCGCGCGCGGCGGATCGGCCCTCGGCGATGCTCACCACGGCGGCCAGATCGCAGCGCCCCGTGTGCAGCGCGTCCATGGCGCGCAGCAGCGCGAGCGCCTCGACGACGTGGCCTGCGGGCAGGCGCTCCAGGAACGTGGGGGAGACGTCCATCTGCGTGAGCAGCGCGTCATCGGCGATCTGCTGGGCCCCGGCCACGAACAACCCGAGGCGCCCGGCGGGTCGATCCACGAGCCAGGCGCGCCGCGATTCGCCGTCGTCTTCCTCGCCTGCGGAGAGGGTGCCGGCTGCTCTGTTCCCCTCGAATGCGCCCCAGAGTGCCTCGGGGGAAGACGCCTCGGGAACGCGCAGCTCGATTCCTACGATCGCAAAAAGAACACCCATCACACCCCGCCTCCTCGACGCACTGCGTGCACGCGCATACGCCCAGGACACTGAGTTGCCCTACCACGGCCAAACTTGCGCCAGCAAGCGGATCTTTGGTGGTTGGTCACATGAGGTGGATTCCACGGCTACCAGCTGTGTCTTTCAGGACGTCGGGATGCGTGCGCCGACCTATGTTGCTGGAGTTTGTCACCCGTGCGGTAGGCGGAGCCAAACGTTTTTCCAGTCCTGAGTTTGGCAGAAAGCAACGGGCCGCCTCGAAGGGCGCCCGCTGTACGCCTCATCGCCGGGCCAGCCGGTGCAAGGTGGCGACGATAGGGTCGATGGAACCGCGGAGCCCGTCATCCACCGTTTCGACGGAGCCCGTCACCTTGGACCCCCAAATCCGGGTCGAGGGAATGGCCACGGTCCACGTGAACGTGTGTTTACATTCCGCCCAGCCCCCGCGGATTCGACGCTCATCCGCATGGCACACCGATTGCCTGGCGCCGCGTCCCGAGGAGACCCATGCACCGATCTTTCTTTCACCGGCGAATGCACACGCTTGCCGTAACCCTTTCCTTGCTCGTGTCGGGCTGCTCGAGCAACGATGTCGAACCCCCGCCCGACCCCGATATCGATCAGCCCGTGCCCGATGGGGGGACCTGCGAGCTCGAGGGCACGTTCACCGTCAGCTCCATCGAGGTGATCGAGGGGGCGTGCGACCTGGAAATCGCCGATGCCACGATGGCCGTCCGCCGCGTCGGGGAGACGTATCTCCTCGATTTCGACGACACGAACTGGGACTCGGCGGCACGGCAACCCGGCTGCAAGGCGAGCTTCCAGGGCCCCGACGCTTGGTATTACAACAACACCTTCCGCACGCGCTCGCTCGCGTTGGAGGTCAGCGGAGACAACCTCACCGCCGAAATCAAGGACGCCCTCGACGGCGCCGACTCCGAGGGCCATACCTGCGACGCCACCATCCGGGTGCACGCGACGCGCACAGGCCCGGCGCCCGCGGGCGCGCCGCTCGGCGACTCATGCGGGCCCGTCGGCTGCAGTGGCACGCGTTGCGCATTCGGGTCGCAGTTCGAATGCGCGAGCGGCGTCTGCCTCCTCGATACCGATCCGTTCTTGCAAACCATGTGCACCGAGCCTTGCACGCCGCAGGCCGGCTGCCCGGATGGATTCATGTGCCTGTGGGCGGACGAGGGCTGGGATGGCGCGGCGGAGGGTTATTACTGCGCGCCGTGGCGCGCCGTGTGTGGCAACGGGATCGTCGATGACGGGGAGGCGTGCGACGACGGCAATCAAGTCGACGGCGACGGCTGCTCCGCCGACTGCAGCTCCGACGAGTCGTGCGGCAATGGGATGCTCGAGCAAGGAGAGGTCTGCGAGGCCGAGGCCCCTGGCGAATGGCTGACATGCACGGCGGCGTGCACCCTCGACGCGCCCGCCGGGCTATCGATGCCCCTCCCGATCGACGCCTTCGGCATCACCGCCGCCTCCAATGGCACGGGACGTTTCCTCGTGGGGGGCACGGTCAATCGATTCGCCCAGAACATGGCATACCAAGCGTACGTGGCGCGCACCGTCGACGGCGGCGCCACCTGGACCGATACCATCGTCGCGCCGGATGTCATGGCGTTTGCGCAGCTCGGCGCCATCGCCGCCGACGGCGCGCGCGTGGCGGTCGGGCTCGTCGGTGGCTTCGAGGCGACAGGTTTCTGGTTGGCCGAGAGCACCGACGGCGGGGCGACCTTCCCGCTCGCCACGTTCCAGACCTTGCCGGAGGGTAACGCCCACGGCGTGGAGGTTGAAGATAACGGGACTCTCGAGCTCATGTATGCGCCCGACGGCAGTCTCCTTGCCCTGGTGGCGATCCCGGACGGCGTGCTCGTATCGCGGCGCGAACCTGGGACGATGACATGGAAAACGACCGGCTCGCTGCACCTGTCGCAGCCGGGCGCGAGCGACTGCACCTTCCGGTGGCGTTCGCCTCGCCTCGAGGCGATATACGCCACGGGCGTACACCTGCACCATGAGGGGAGCCACCTGCAAGTCACCGCAGGCCAGCGTTGCGTCGTCAACGGCAAGTTGACGCAAATCGCTGGAACCATTGAATCCACGGACGGCGGCGCCTCGTTTGGCCCGGCCGTCGACCTCGTCGCGGCGTCCGGTCTGAGCGTCGCATCGTCGGTGCTCGTGTCGCCCGGGCCGCGTGGCCCGCTCGGAGTTTGCATCACGGGGACCGATGCGAGCGATGCCGTGTCCGCGCGCTGCGCCGTCGCACCCGCGCCCGGCGGGGCATGGTCCTTCCACGACACGGGGGCCACATTCATGACCTCCACCAGCAACGAGCCCAGCGCAGTCGAGGTACTCGCCCCGGACACGCTGCTACTCACGCAAACGTCGTCGAGCACCGGAGCCGTGGTGATCCACCGCGGCGAAAGCGGTGGCAGCACGTGGTCCCAGGTGGAGCTGTCACAGGCTCATGCATCTCTCGGAGGGCGTTCCCTGCAAAGCATCTCGACCGACGCCCTCTGGCTCTTCGAGGTGGACGGGAACAACGACGCCAGCCTCGTTCGCCTGACGATGGGCGGCTCCGTCGCCGCGCCGCGCACGTGGCTCTTCGGCGACGCCAGGCGCCTCGATGGGTCAGGCCCTCCGTGGCAATTCGCCTCCGCCGAGGACAGCGCCGGCGCGCTCCTCATCGTCTACAGCGTACCCGACGATCTGCGCGACTGGGTCACAGTGGCGCAGGTGCTGAAGTAGGCGCGCTCGTATCGCGAGGCGTCGCGCCGGGGCGCTGCCCCGGACCCCGCGGGGGCTGTTCGCCCCTCGACCCGAATCAGGGCAAGCCCTGGACTCGGGGTGGAAGAACTGCGCAACGCGCAGTTCTTCCAACGGGCCCGTTGGACCGCGTCGCCAGTCGAAAGGGCAGCGCCGCGGTCTTGGCAGGCAGGGTCGTCGCTGGTCTTGACCTGGCCTGTTCGATGAACTGCGCATCGCGCAGTTCATCGACCCCGGGTCCAGCGCTTGCGCAGGCCCCGGGTGCAGGGGCGGATAGCCCCTGCTGGGGCCTGGGGCAAAGCCCCAGCGAAGCGCCTTCCTGCTCAGCCGCCGCGCGGAGGGCGGTCGCGCTCTCCACCAGCCGTCCGTACATTTTTGCCAAACACTTGCCCGTCGAGCCCCTCTCGCCCGATGCTTCCCGCGTGGCGGATCCCTATATCGATCAATATGAAACCCTCGCCTATGGCAGGTTTGCCGTGGCGCAGATCCTCGCGCTCGTCATCGGCCTCGACCCCGAGGCGAACAGCTTCGTCAAGCTCACCGCGGATCGGCTCGCGGTGGAGACGGACACGATGGAAGTCGTGCTGAAGAAGGCCGGTGCGCTCGATGCGGTGACGTACAAGGTGGTCGAGGGGAAGCCGGACGTCGTGGGTAACGCCAAGGGCGCGCTGCGGCGGCTCGTGGCGTATGCCGAGTCGCGAGAGAAGGGCGAGGCCATCGTGGCGGACATCCTTCACCACGAGAACATGAGCACTGTGCTCCGGCGCAGGCCCGTCAAGCTCGTCGCGGCGCTCGACCATGCGCTCACCGCGATCGAGAAGCACAAGGCGAACCTGCCGGAGTACGCGAATTGGGCATATCACGTCGCGGCCGCGAGGGACGCGCTCGCTGCGCTCAATGAAGGCGTGCGGAAGGCGCGCGTGGATCGCAGGGAGGCCACGCCGGAGACCGAGGCGGCTCGCCTCAAATGGCTGCGGCGTTATTCGGCCACGAAACTGATCGTCGAGGGGATCCTGAAGCCGCTCGGCAAGACCGCGATGATGCCTGAGATCTTCGATGATCTCGCCGAGGTGCATCGCGCCGAGGGCGTATCGGACGCGCCCGCAAAGGTGAACGCTCCGCCTCGTTCGCCCAAATAAAGCCCGTCGCATGGACAGCACCACCCTCGGAGGCGCGTGTCCGCGCCCGCAAGCTCGACGACGACCCCCTCGGCGCTGAAAGTGCGCCGTGCAACTTGGATCAGCGTCGCCACGGCTGGCGAGGGCGACCTCGGCAACCGTGAATTTGTGAGCTCGTCACCCAAGGGAGGGACGGACGCCGCGGCAAGAACGGGCTTGGCGGCGGAGGTCGGCATCGGCGGGAGAGCGGCACGCGCCTCGCGGCCGAGGCGGCGTCGGGCAGGTGGACGGCCGGTGCCTGGGGCGTCGAGGCAGCGGCGCGCGAGCGAGCGTGTTCAGTCCACGCCGGCCGGGACCTCGACGCCTCGGATTGCGCGCCGCGGCTCGGGAACCTTCCCACGGTTCGACGTGCGTGGCCGCGCGCGCTCTTGCCAGATCGACGCCGCGATCAGCACTGCAATCGATGCCCATGCGAGGACCTGAATCTCGCCGAGCACGTGGCTCGCGACGAGCCCGGCCGAGCCGGCGAGCGAGAGCGCGAGCGGGCCCGTGCGCCGCGAGCGGGCATAACGACGGACACTCACCACGAGCGTGATCACGACCGCGGCGACCAGCAAAACGACGTGCTGCGTCTCCGTCACCACGAATCCGACGCCGACCGCCGAGAGCGCCTGCGCCCATGCGCCGAGGCAGGTCGGGCACACGGCGCACGCGAGCACCGGAACGACCACGCCGAGGAGCGACGAGCGGCCGGGCTTCGTGGCCCGCGCTTTGTGATGGTGGCCTCCGCAGCAACCTTCGTGATGTTTCTCGGTGTGCTCGGGCAGGCTCGTTCGTGGGTCCACGATCCGATCATGACCCCGGGACCCGTCGATGCAATGCCGTCAGGGGCGCGAGATGAAACATGGGAGCCGGAAAATCGAGGGGAAAGCGGAGCCCACGACGATGGCGGTTGCTTTTCGTCGCCGTCCGCGGAAGGTTCGCTCTCCATGACGACCGTCTCCTCCGAAGAATACGTGTTCCCCGTCGTCGCCGCGGTCGACGACATCGACGAGCTCGGGCACGTCTCCAACGTCGTCTACGTGCGCTGGGTGCAGGACGCGGCGAAGGCCCACTCCGAGGCCGTCGGCTGGGACCGGGCGGCGTATCTGCGCGCCGGCGCCGTATTCGTCGTCCGGCGACACGAGATCGATTACCTCGCGTCCGTGTTCGAGGGCGATCGCATCGAGGTCCGCACCCACGTCACGAAATTCGGCGCCGCCACGTGCGAGCGCAAGACCCGCCTCGTGCGCGCCGGAGACGGCGTCGAGGTCGTTCGCGCCGTCACGTCATGGGCTTTCGTCGCGACCGCCACCCAGAGACCCACCCGGATTCCCCAGGAGATCCGCGACGCCTTCCCCGCCGCCCTCGGGCGTGGCGCCTGAGCTTTTTTTTTCCCCGTCGCCCACGTCGAGCAGCACGGCGACCAGCATGTCGCTCATCACGTTCACGCCCGTGCGGAGGCGGGCAATGATCCAGTCGACCGTCATCACGAGCGGAATGGCCGTGGCGATCAAGGCGTCCGGCAGCCCCGCCGCGGCGAGCACGAGCGGCAGCACGACGAGCCCCGCCTCCGGAATCCCCGCGATCCCCGCCGCCGCCATCACCGACGCGAGCCCGATCGTGACCTGGCTGCCGAGCCCGAGCGGCATCCCCATCGCCTGCGTCAAAAAGACGGCCGTGATCGCCTCGTAAAGGAGAATGCCGTCGTTGTTGAGGTTCGTCCCGATACACGCCGCGAGGCGCGACGACGCGGGCGATACACCCATGCGATCGAGCGCCTTGAGCGTGACGGGCACCGTGGCCAGGCTCGAATTCGTCGAGAGCCCCGTCAAGATGGGGTCCGCGCCGATTCCGAGGTAGACGCGCGGCGGTTTTTTTCCGACGAGCCAGGCGACGAGCGGGTAATACACGAGCGAATGCAGCGCCATCGCCGCGAGCACCGTGACCAGGAAGATCCAGATCGATGCGAAGACCCGCAGTCCGGCCTTGCCCACGACGTCCGCGACGACCCCGAGCACCCCGAACGGCACGATGCCCACCACGATATCGAGCGCCTCGACGAGGATCGCATAGATCCCGCCGATCCCCTGCTCGACCACCGACATGCTCCCTTCGGCCCCCCGCGCCCGCGCGCGCCGCAGCGCGACGCCCACGAGCAGGCCGAGAAGGACGACCGTGATGACGCTGTTTTCCGAGAATGGATCGACGAGGCTCCGCGGGACGTAGCTCGCGATGTTGTCGAGGAGGCCGAGGCTTCCCTTTTTCGAGGCCGCGAGGAGCTCCTGCGCCGCCGCGTCCGTGGGCGTGGCGCCCGGCCGATAAAGCTCGGCGAGCGTGCCCGCGAGGTGCCGGCCCGGCGTGAAAGCGTTCATGATCGCAAGGCCGATGCCGAGCGCCACCGTCGCATTGATCGCGCAAATGACGATGAGACGCGTCCCTTTGCGGAGGGAAATGTCCGTCTTGACGAACGCGTCGAGGATCGCGAAAAACACGAGCGGAACGGCGAGCGCCTTGAGGAGCTTGACCACGAGCAGCCCCAGGCGACCGAGCTCGGCGTTGCCGATGCTGCCGAAGAGATACTTTTGCTCCCGGAAGGCGAGCCCGAGCACGATGCCGAGGACGACACCGGAGAGCACGCGCACGTAGAGTGGAATTCGTTTGTTAGGTTGCGCCCCAGCGCGGCTTTTTTGCTCCCCCATGGCCCCCACTGTCTTCACGCGGGTCCGGAGCGCCGTCAATTGTCATGGTGAGCCCCATGCATGACGGCTAGCATGGTGCCATGCTCGCCCATGTTTTTGCGGCGAGTCGTGGAGAGGATCGGGCGATGAACGGGGAGCCATCGCGAGGATCGGGGGAGGGGGAGGCGGAGCGAGGTGAACCCGCGACGAGCGCGCCCCGGACGCACGACACCGCGAACACGCTCTCGATGGGCCAGGCGCCGTCGGGGCTCACGACACACGTGCCGTCGTCGGGGCGGTGGAGCGCGGCGCGGCTGCCGCTCGTCGACCGGTCGTGTTATGCGGTGGAGTGCGAGGTCGCGCAGGGCGGGATCGGGCGGGTGCTGTCGGCGCGCGACCAGAGGCTCGATCGGCGGGTGGCGCTGAAAGAGCTGATCGACACCGGCACCGCCGCCGAGGATCGGTTCGTGCGCGAGGCGCTCTTGACGGCGCGGCTCCAGCACCCGTCGATCGTGCCGGTCTACGAGGCCGGGCGCTGGCCGACAGGCGAACCATTTTATTCGATGAAGCTCGTCTCCGGGCGCCCCCTGTCCGAGATCATCGACGGCGCCCGCAAGCTCGACGAGCGCCTGCCGCTGCTCACGCACGTGCTCGCGGTGGCCGACGCGGTCGCATACGCGCACGAAAAACGCATCATCCACCGTGATTTGAAGCCCGCGAACGTGCTCGTCGGCGCACACGGCGAGACACTCGTGATCGACTGGGGTCTCGGGAAGGACCTGTCGGAACCCGTGGTGGAGGTGACGCAAACCCCGAGCGCCGAGGGCGATGACGACGAGGCCCCCGTCTCCCAGACGTTCGGCGACGGGATCACGCTCGTAGGCTCGGTGATGGGGACCCCCGCGTACATGCCGCCCGAGCAAGCGGCGGCCGAGCCCGTGGACGAGCGCGCGGACGTGTATGCGCTCGGGGCGATCCTGTATCACCTGCTCGCGGGGCGCGCGCCGTATGCCGGCGTGAATGGCATGAAGATCCTGCAGCGGGTGCTCGAAGGCCCGCCGACGCCGCTGCCCAACATGCAGCGCGGGATCCCGCTGGATCTTTTGGCGATCGTGGACAAGGCGATGGCCCGGGAGCCGGCCGCGCGGTACCCGACGGCGAAGGCGCTGGCAGAGGATCTGCGGCGGTTTCTCGCGGGGCAGCTCGTGGGCGTGCACGAGTACACGACCCGCGAGAAGGCATGGCGGTTCGCGCGGAGGCACCGCGCGGCGCTGTCCGTGGCGGCGGCGGCGGCTTGCGTGCTCGTGACGGCAGCGGGGCTCTTCGTCACGAAGGTCTGGATGGAGCGGGATCGCGTCACGCGGGAGCACGCGGTCGCAGAGGAGGCGCGCAAAAAAGCGGTGGAAGCCGAGCAACGAGCCCACGCGCACGCCGACGTGCTCACGCTGGTCCAGGCGCGCGCGGCCGTGCTGCGTGATCCGAACGAGGCGCTCGCGTGGTTGAAGACGCTGTCGACGACGTTCGATCAGTGGAGCTCGGCGCGGGTCGTGGCCGCGGATGCGTGGGTGCACGGGCCGGCGCAGGTGCTGCGGGATCAGAAAGGGGCCGTCAATCGGGTCGATATCTCGAAGGACGGGAAACGGCTCGCGGTGGCGAGCGACGATCACACGGCGCGCATTTACGATCTCACGACGGGCCAGTCGATCGAGCTCCGCGGGCACGAGGACGAGGTCTGGGTCGTGGCGTTTTTCCCGGACGAACAGCGGGTGCTCACGACGGGCAAGGACCGGACGATTCGTATCTGGGACGCGCTCACGGGCGTGACGATCTCCACGCTGCGCGGGCACACGCGCCCCATCGAGGTCGCCCTGCCGTCGCGCGACGGGAAACAGATCGTGAGCCATGCCGGCGACGGGACCGTGCGAGCCTGGAACGTCGCGACGGGCGCGCACCGCATCCTCGCGTCGAACGCGAACATCAACCGAAAAGGTGCGTTTTCGCCGGACGAGCGCCATTTCGTGACCGCAGGGGACAGCGGCATCCTGACGCTGTTCGATCGGGCGAGCGGGGAGTCCTTCACGCTGCCCGAGATGCGCGTGCACGACGCGACGGCCCAGCAGGTGCCGCGATTCCCGATGGGGTTTTCGCCAGATTCACGAATGCTCGCGGTCGGCGGTCCAGACGGGACCGTGTGGCTGTGGGACATCCAGAAGAGGGACATCCCGCGAAAGCTCGAAGGGCAAGCCTCGGCCATCCTGCGGCTCGCCTTCGCGCCCGACAGCAAACGTCTCGCGACCGCCGCGCTGGATGGAACGATCCGAATCTGGGATCTCGCGACGGGCTCCGCGACGACGCTGCCGACGTACGACGGTTCGGTGTTCGCGATGGCGTTCTCCTCCGACGGGCGGATGCTCGCGTACGGCGGCAACGATCACGCAGCGCGGCTCGTGAACTTCGCGACCGGAGAGCGGCGCCGGTTCGTGGGGATGCGCGACAACGTGTCGGACGTGCTGTTCTCGGGCGACGGGACGCGTCTCGTCGTCGCAAGCGTGGACGGCACGGCGCGCGTGTTCCCACTCGACACGACGCCAGGCCGGGTGATCGGTCAGCACGAAGGGACCGCATTCGAGGTCGAGATCTCACCCGAAGGCGATCACGTGCTCTCCACCGGAGCCGACGGCGTGGCGCAGCTCTGGCCCACGCGAGGCGATGGCAGCGGGTCACCCGTGACACTCACAGGGCACGTGGGTCGGGTGATCCACGCAGAAATCTCCCCAAGCGGGGACGTGTTCGCCACCGCGGGCGAGGACGGCACGATCCGGCTCTGGGACACACAAGGGCACGAGATCCGGGCCTGTCACACAGAGGGCGCGCGGGCGCCGGTGATCGAGTTCTCCCCCGACGGCGCATCGATCGCAATCGGCCACACGACGGGTGAGGTGGCGCTTTGGGACGTCGATTCCGGCGAGATCCGCGCCATCGGCAAGCACGAAGCGTCGGTCCTCACGCTCGCATTCTCCGCAGATGGATCGAGGCTCGCGACGGGCAGCCACGACAAGACTGCGCGCATCTGGAACCTCGCCACAGGCAAGAGCCGCGTGCTCAGCGGTCACGAAGAAGCCGTCGAGTCGGTCGCATTCTCACCGAGCGGCAAGGTGCTCGCGACGGGCTGTCTGGACCACAAGCTACGGCTCTGGGACGAGGGCGCCGACACGCCGCGGACCTACGACGCAAGCGGATACCGTGTCGTCGGTTTGTCATTCACGCCGGACGGCAAGACGCTGCTGAGCTCGGGCGAAGACGCGACGGTGCGAGTCTGGGACGTCGCAACAGGCACGATTCGCAGCGTGCTCCGTGGCCACAACGGTCCAATCCGGACGCTCGCGCTCGCGGCAAACGGAGCGGCACTCGTGACGGGAAGCGACGACAAGACCGTGCGGCTCTGGGACCTCGCCATCGGCGAGGGTCGCGTGCTCGGCACACACGAGGGTGTCGTGCGAGACGTGGACATCGCACCCGACGGAAGCTGGGCCGTGTCCGTAGGCCGAGACGGCACCGTGCGAGTCTGGCCAGACGATCTGCCCCGCGAGCCCGAAGCACTCCGCGCATGGATCGCCCGATCCGTGCCCGATACGGTCGAGCATTTCACCGGCAACATGCTCGTGCCGTGAGAGGGGGACGCGGGGCTTGGCCCCGCACCCCAGCAGGGGGCTGTCCGCCCCCTGCACCCCGGACCAGGCACGGCCTGGACCGTGGGCGTAGAAACTGCGCGATGCGCAGTTTATACGACGGGCCCGTGGCAAGACCACGAGCGGTGTTGCCCACCCTCGGCAGACACGCCAGCCCCGCTGTCTTGGCTGGCCAGCCCGTCGCTGGTCTTGCTTCGGCCTGTTCGATGAACTGCGCATCGCGCAGTTCATCGACCCTGGGTCCAGCCCCTGGCTGGTCCGGGTCCAGGGGTGGACAACCCCTGGTCGGGGTCCGGGGTGAAACCCCGGGGGGGCGCTACGCTCACTCGGGCATGCGCCCCAGCGCTGCGAGCCGCCGCGGATTCTTCTCCGCGGCGCGCATGCCGTGTGGGGAGGGGAGCCGCAGGGTTTGGAGCGCGTCTTTCAGCGTGGCGCGCGTCTCGACGCGACCGAGGCCGATGCCGAGGGAGACGATCGTGCGTGCGACTTCGGGCTGGATTCCTACGATGAGTGCGCGTGCGCCGAGCAGCTCGACGGCGCGCACGATCCGGAGCAGGTGCTCGGCTGTCACTGCGTCGACGCTTGCGACGCCTGTGAGGTCCAGGATGGCGCAATGCACGGTGCGCTGCGTGATTGTGCTGAGCAGGACGTCCATGGCGCGTGCTGCGCGGGACTCGTCGAGGGCGCCGAGCACGGGCATGGCCACGACCCCGTCCCACACGTCGAGCAGCGGCGTGGAGAGGGTGCGGATGTCCTCGCGTTGGCGGTGGATGATCTCGAGCTGCTCGCGCAGTGTCTCCTCGGCGTGCTTGCGCGCTGTCACGTCGAAGAAGAAGCCTGACAGGAGCCTTTGCCCGCCTTCGCGCTCGGCGACGCTCACGACCATGTGCAGCCATACGGCGCGGCCGTCCTTGGTGCGCAGACGGTACTCGACACCGCCGGGGTTCTCGTCGGCGGAGGCGCGGGTGAAGGCTGCGAGGGCGAGGTCTCGATCCTCGGGGTGCGCGTGGTCTCGGAGGAAGTTTGCCTTGTACCAGGCGCTCGTGGGCCAGCCGAGCCCCTCCTCGGCTTGCGGACCGACGTAGGTGAAGCGCTCGGTCTCGGCGTCGGCCTCCCAGGGGATCACGCCGGCGATCTCGACGAGACGGCGCATGCGCTCTTCGCTGCGACGGAGCGTCTGCTCGGTGCGCCGCCGCTCCGTGTTCTCGCGGGCGAGGTCGGCGTAGAGCTTGGCGTGATCGAGCGAGATTGCGGCCTGCGCGGCGAGGAACTCGAGCAGTGAGAGGCGCCGCGGCGTGAATGCGCCTGGGACGAGGTTGTTCTCCATGTAGAAGATGCCGATGAGCTCGGCTTGCCTCGTGATGGGGATGCAGAGGACCGAGCGCGGGCGGGCGCGCGCGATGTAGGGATCGGCCGAGAACATCGGCTCGGCCGTCGCGTCGTCGAGCAGGATCGGCTCGCGTGTGCGGCGGACGTAGCCGACGACGGACGCGGGCAGGAGCGTGGACAGCTCGCGGGCACGGCCGCCGGGGACCTCGATGTCGAGGCCCTGCGACGTGACGAGGGCCCGGCCCGCGTGGGAGAGATCGCCGGCTTCCGTTGCGAGCAGCACGTGACAGCGCTGGGCCCCGCCGTGCTCGATCACAATGCGCATCAGCGTGACGATGAGCCGCTGCGGGACGATCTCCTCGGAGACGGCGTGCGCGGTCTGGACTGCGGCGAGGACGTCGATGTCGAGGCTCGATGCGCCGCGGAGCGGGGGCTTCGACGTGCCCGTGGCCGCGTCCTCGAAGAGCTTGGCGTAGCGTCGATCGAGCTTCTCGACCTTGCCGCCCGCGCACCAGCGGGCGTACGCGGCGCGCGCGAGGCGCAGGTAGGCCGCGGCGATCGTGGGGAAGCCGCGGTCGAGGTAAAACCGCATGGCGGCGTCGGCGGCGAGGGCCTCGCCGTGGGTGAAGCCGTTGTCGCGGGCGGCGGCGATGGCCTGGTCGTAGAGGCGCATCGCGTCGACGTCGCGGCCGGCGAGGCGACTGCGCTCGGCGAGGACGAGGGCGTGCTTGTGCTGGAAGTTCTCGGGGCAACGGTCGGCCCAGCGCTCGAGGTCGGCGGCGAGCTCGTCGAGCGTGGAGAGGCGGGCCGCGAGCGTCGCGGGCGCGCGGCGGCCGGCCTCGGCGAGGGCCGCGAAGTACCGTTCTTCGGGGAGGAGGACCTGCGAGGCGAACGCGGGGGCGTGGGCCCTGAGGGATGCGCTCGCGTGGAGCGCGTCGTCGTTCTCGCCGGCGAGGACGAGGGCGCCGAGATCGAGGACGCGCCGCGCGAGCGTGCCGAAGCGCATCGGGGCCGGGGGGCGGCGGGTGCCGAGGTTCGGCTCGGGCGTGAGCTCTTCGCGACGTGTGGGCGGCGGCGCGGCGCGACCCTTTTGTTGTCCCACGAATCGCTCGATCGCGTCGAGCAGCTCGCCGATGCCTTCGGGATCGTGGGGATCGCGCCGCGCCTCCTCGTGGTTTCGCACCTCGCGGGCGACGTCGTCGAGCGGGTCGCCTTTGAGGAGCATGAAGAGCGCGACGAGGGCGCCGCTGCGCCGCGCGCACGGGGTGTTGCCGGAGGAGAGGGCGGCCGCGTGGGCGCGCCGCGAATAGCCGATGCTCGCGCGCAGGTGGTGCGTCCAGACGGAGATGTTCGTGGCGAAGCACGCGCCGACGATGCCCTGGAGCAGCGCCGAGCCCATCTGCTCGGCGAGATCCATGGCCACCTTGCCGAAGCGGTAGCCGCCCCGGTGATCGCCTTGACGACCCACGAGCGCCGCGCCGAACGCGACGTGCCCCACCACCGACGCGGGCGCATTGCCGTGGAGGAGCGAAAGCCGGACGAGGTGGCAGGCGACGATGTCGGCGACATCCGGCCCGAGCGCTTGCGCCGACGGATGGACCGCGAAGAGCGCCGCCATGGCCGCGAGCGTTTCGGGGTTCGTCATGGGCTCGAGGTCGGCGATCTCCTCGATGGCGTGGTCCCCGAGCGCGTTCCAGGTCGCCTCGAACGCCGCCGCGACGTCATCGGGACCCGGCCGCTCGGGCAGACGCACGCCGAGGGGCACGAGGCAGGACGCGGCGCAGGCATACGCCTGCTCGTGCTCGCCGAGGCCGGCGTGCAGATCGATGAGGATCCGCGACGCGGTTTGTCCTTCCAGCTCGTTTCGGGCGCGCTGCCGGAGCTCGGCGACGCGGGATTCGGTCGCGTCACGATCGCCGCGTTTGGCGGCGCACTCGGCCTGCGCGAGGAGGATTTTCCAGGCGAGGTCGGGCGCGATCTCCGCGGGATCGTCGTGGCCTTCGAGCAGCTCGCCCGCCGCGCCGAGGTAGTCGGCCGCGACGCTCGAAGCTCCCGCGGCCCGCGCGCGCCGGGCGGCGGCGAAGGTGAGCGTGCAGAGCCGCGCCCTCTCCCGGGCCGTGAGCGTCGCGCTCGAGATCACGGCTCGGCCGAGCAGGATGTGCCCGGCCGCCTCGTAGAGCCGCGCATTCGGCTCGTCCTCGCCCATCCCGCGGGTGAGAAACGCGCCGATGCGCAGGTGGATCCCCGCGAGGAGCGCGGGGTCGCCTTTCGTGGCTTCGCGCCGGAGGTCGTGTGCGGTGAGCGCGTTGGCGAAGACGTACGCGGCGCCCTCGCGGCCGAGGAGACCGGCTGCTTCGGCAGGCGCGAGGCGCGCGGCGGCCTCGTCTGGGGTCGTGCCCAGCGCGGCCGCGACGACCTCGAGATCGGCCGTCGGGCCGAGGCAAGCGGCGGCCGCGAGCGCAAGGCGCGCTGGCTCCGGGAGGGCCGCGACGGCGGCGCGCCTCGCCTTCGTCTCTGCGTCGTCCTGCGGGTCGAGGTGAAGGGTGTCGACGCGGGGCCCGTTGCTCGTCTGGAGCCATGGCCCGAGTGTCTCCTTCCAGGCCGGTTGCGCGCCGTCCGAGATTGTGGCGGCGATCAGCAAGTACCGGCACTCCGTGCTCTGCAGGAGGCGCGTGAGGAGGCGTAACGTCGCGGCGTCGGCCGCGTCGATGTGCGAGAGCGCGAGCACGATGGGCCGCTCGGGCACGGCGAGCGCTGCGAACAGGCGGAGCAGGGTCGTGGTCGTGCGTTCGTCGGCGAACGCGGGGGGCAGGGGTTCGGCGAGACGATCGTCCGGCACGAAGGAGGCGAGCGCCGGGCAGAGGTCGAGCAAGAGCCGGCCGTTGCCGAGCATGGCCTCCTCGGCGCGCTGGCGGAGCAGCGGACCGAGGGAGCCGGGCTCCTGGCCGAGCGTCGGGGCGACGCGGCGGAGCGCGGTGACGAGTGGACCGTAGGGTTCGCCCGCGTGGGTCAGGTTGCCCTCGCCGGAGAGTACGAGCGTGCATTGCCCGATCGCGCTCTCGCAGAACGAGCGCAGGAGCTCCGCGCGCGCGGCGTGGGTGCCGCCGCCCACAAGGACCAACTCGGGCGCGCCGCCGGCCGCGACGCGGAGCATCGCGCCTTCGAGACGGAGGAACGCTGCGTGATTCGGGTGTGCCGCGGCGGGCGGCGTCGCATTGCGGTGGGACGCTGTCGATTCCACGAAATGTTTCCTGGGCCGCACCACGCGCTGTTCGACCCAATCACAGGCGAGCTGTGGGCTTGCGTGTAAGCGAGGAGGACTCGTACGGTATCGAGCCCGTCACGCTCGCGTCAACGTCGCGTCAACGGTGCTGGCGTGCGTAATCGTTTTCGCCCCCCGCGAATCATCTCAAATTCGCGTGGGGACGGCTTTGGCGGAGGTAGGACAGAATTGGGAGGGAAAGCGCTTCAGTGAATGGCGCTCGCCGTGGCCTCGGCGGCCTTGGCGCGGTCCTCGGCGGTCTTGCGCTGGGCGGCGTCGGTGAGCAGGGAGGCGGCCTCGCGGAATCGCGCGGCGACATCGCGGAAATAAGCTGTGTCCGCGCCGATGGGGGCCGTGATCTGTTTGATGAGCGCGGCGTCGAAGGCCGCGGCGCCCGCGAAGGGGCCTTTGGCCTTCGCGACCGCGTCGAGGCCGGCGATCTGCCCCATGCCGAGCATGGACACGGGCGCCGATCGGACCATCGTGGCCGCGTCCTCCGGCCCGTTGCGCAACGCGGCGACGAGCGCCGCGAAAAATGCGTCCTCGTCCGTCCGGGCTCCCTCGGGCAGGCCCGCGTACAGCGCCGCCGCTTGATCAAAATCGACAGCGCGCAGGTAGACGCGGCCGAGCTCGACGCGTGCACGCGCATACATGCGACGCGTGTCATCGGCGAGCTTCTCGTTCTTCAACGCGGCGCGGTACGGGAGCGGCACGCCGCGCTCGAGGAGGGCGCGCAGCACGCCGGGCTTCGTCGCGGCGTCCTTCGGCAGGAGCTGGCCTGCGTAGAACGTGGGCAGCTTCGTCGCGAGCCGCTCGGTCGCGTCCGCGGGCGCGGCTTTCGGCAGCGGCGGCACGACGAGCCCGTCGAGCGCGTCGATGCGCCGTCCGCCGTAGAGGCGCGAGAGCAGCGCGCGGGCGCGATCGATGCGCGCGTCGCGCAAGACGCCCACGGCCGCGAGGTCCCGTAGGCCCACGAGCACGGCGTCGCGGCCGCGATCCTTGCGCGGGTCGAGCGTCTGATCGAGCTCGGCGTAGTAGATGTTCCGGGCCTCGGGATCCTTCGCGAGCTCGGGCGAAAGCGGCACCGCGCGGACGGCCTCGACGAGCCGGAGATCGGCCATGCCGGCCTCGATCGCCGCGACGCCACGCGCGTAGTAGCGCAGGCCCGCGCCCTCGTTCGAGAGCGCCTGGATGGCCGTCGCCTGCTCGGCGACCCAGTCCTTCATGGGCCCGTTGATGAACGCGACGAGCTTCTTCTTGTCGTAAGGCGCCTGGATCTTGGGGGGCGCGTCACCGGCGCGCGAGAGCCGGGCTGCCGTCGCGAGGCCACGCATCGTGGTGTAGACGCCGCCGTCGATGCCCTTCGGGGGCGCGGCGATCACGGGCTCCAGGATCACGTCGGCGCACGCGGTAGGCGCGAGCTCGGCGCGGAGCGCGCGTGTGAGGCCCGGCGGCAGGCCCCCGCAAGACTCCAGGCCCGCGAGGGCCGCGTCCCGTTTGTCCGCGTTTCCTTCGGCGAGGGCCTTGTCGAGGGCTTCGAGCGCCTGCGCCCGCTCGGCGCACACGGGCGTGGCCGCGGGCTTCCTCTTCACGAACGCGTCGCAGGCCTTGGGCGCCGCGGCCAGGCCTTTCGGGGCCGCGGGCAGGGG
Source organism: Polyangium jinanense (assembly GCF_028435365.1). The sequence goes on from NZ_JAGTJJ010000058.1 coordinate 57,229, forward strand.
CGTGATCACGAGATCGAACTTCGGCTCGGCGAGCTCCTCCTCGCGGTAGGCCGCCTTGGCACCGCCGGCGGGCTTGGCCTCGTCGGGCTTCGTCTTGGGTTCGGCCTTTGCGGTCGTGTCCGGCGGGGGCGTCTTCGAAGTGTCGGGGGTGGGAGGTTCTTTGCCCGTGTCCGCGGGCGTCTGGGGGCCGGGGGTGGGGGACGCGGCGCTCGCGCTGCATCCGGCCATGGCGACGAGAAGAAACAGGGGGAAGAGCTTGCGCATGGGTATCTCGCTCTCGTTGTGCCTGGCTTAGGCTGGTCTTCGGAGCGCGACAACAGCTTGCTGTGCGGAGTTCCCGGAAGGCCGGGAGGGCGCGGATCCCGAGGGCCGCGGGCCCGAGAATTTGCTACAAGGGCCGCGATGCTGCGCCGAACACCGAGGAGGGTCGCCTTCGGGCTCGTATCCCTCGCCTTGCTCGCCGTGCCGACGGGCCTTTCTCTGGCCCAGGTGGCCGCCCCCACGCCTCCCGCGCCCGCGCCCGCGCCCAACCCCCCCGGGACGCCGGGCATGCGCGTGTCTCTGCCTTTCGAGAAGTATGTCCTTTCGAACGGCCTCGAGGTGATCCTGCACGAGGATCACCGCACGCCCGTGGTCGCGGTGAACGTCTGGTACCACGTGGGATCCAAGGACGAGGGCCCCGGGAAGAACGGGTTCGCGCACCTCTTCGAGCACGTGATGTTCCAGGGCTCGCGCAACGTCGGCGAGGACCAGTTCTTCCGCTACCTCGAGCGCGCCGGCGCGAGCGACAGGAACGGCACGACGAACACGGACCGGACGAACTACTACGAGACCGTACCGTCCGGCGAGCTCGGCCTCGCGCTCTGGCTCGAGAGTGATCGCATGGGCTTCCTCCTCGACCACGCCAACGAGGAGACGTTCAAGAGCCAGCGCGAGGTCGTGAAGAACGAGCGCCGGCAGAACTACGAGAACGCGCCGTACGGCCTCGTGCGGCAGTTCGTGCGCTCCGCGCTCTACCCGTCCACGCACCCCTACCACCGGCTCACGATCGGCACGCCGCAGGACCTCGACGCCGCGACGTTCGACGACGTCCGCGCCTTCTTCAAGCGCTACTACGTGCCGAACAACGCGACGCTCGTCATCGCGGGCGATTTCCAGCCGGCGAAGGCGAAGGAGCTCGTCGCGAAGTATTTCGGGGGCCTTTCGCGCGGGGCCGACGCGAAGCCCATTCGCGGGCCGGTGCCCTCGCCGCTCACGAAGCAGATCCGCCTCGACGTCGAGGCGGGCGTCACGCTGCCGCGGATCGTGCTCTCCTGGACCACGCCGCCCCATTTCGCGCCCGGCGACGCCGAGCTCGACGTGGTCTCCGACGTGCTCGCGAGCGGCAAATCGAGCCGGCTCTACAAGCGGCTCGTCTACGACATGCAGATCGCCCAGAGCGTGACGGCGTCGCAGGAGTCCGCGGAGCTCGGCAGCGTCTTCGAGATCACGGTCACCCTGCAGAAGGACAAGAACCCAGACGAGGCCTTCAAGGTCGTCGACGAGGAGCTCGACAAGCTGCGCGCCACGGCGCCCGACGCCGCGGAGGTGGATCGGGCCAAGACGCGCGCGCTCTCGGGCCTCGTCTTCAGCGCCGAACGCGTCACGGGCCGGGCCGATCTCTTGAACAACTACAATCGACGCACCGGGGATCCCGGGTTTTTCGAGAAAGACCTCGCCCGGTACGAGAAGGTCTCGCCCGCCGACGTCACGAAGGCGCTCGCGACGTACCTGCCGAAGGACAAACGTGTCGTCACGTTCGTGCGTCCCGTCGCGGACGCGCCGCGCGCCGGTCGCCTCGTGGGAGGGATGCCGTGAAGATGCTCGCTCGCCGTTCGCAGATCGGGGCCTTGCTCGGCCTCGCGCTTTTCTCGCTCGCCGCATGCCAGACGCCCGCGCCCGTGGTGCCCCCGCCGCCGGATCCCCCGCCGGAGCCCGGAACCACGCAGGAAGCGCCGAAGGAGGCGGCCGCGCCTCCGCCCGAGGATCCCTCGTTCCGGAAGACCCCGCCGCAATCGGGGGGCGACACGCCCTTCATCGCGCCGAAAATCGACGAGGCGCGCCTGCCGAACGGCCTGCGCGTGCTCTACGTGATGCGGCGTGAGATGCCGGTCGTCGCGGTGAACATCGTGGTGAACCGCGGCGCGGAGCAGGAGTCCGCCCCGGGGCTCACGAGCGCCATGGCGTCCATGATGCTCTCCGGCACGAAGCAGCGATCGGCCATCAAGCTCTCGGAGGAGCTCGGCGCGATCGGCGCGCGGTACGGAGCCTGGGCCGATCACGACGGCGTGGGCCTGACGGCGCAAGCGCTCCGCGACAAGACGCCCGAGCTCTTCACGATCCTCGCGGACGTCGTGCTGAACCCGGCCTTCGATCCGGCGGAGCTCGAGCGCGAACGCACGCGGCGGCTCACGGCGATCCTGCAGCAGGCCGATCAGCCCGGCGTGCTCCTCCAGAACGCCATCACCGAGCGGCTCTACCCCGCCGGGCACGCGTATCGGGATCCGCTCATCGGCACCGAGGCGTCCGTCAAGGCGATCAAGCCCGCGGATCTCGCGCGCCAGCACGCGGCGCTCTTCCGGCCGGAGCACACGACGGTCACGATCGCGGGCGACATCGACAAGGCCGCGGCCCTCGCGCTCGTCGAGAAGAGTTTTGCCGCGTGGAAGGGCCAAGGGACCCCGGCGAAAACGCCGAAGGATCCCCCGGCCGTCGGCAAGGGCGAGAAGCGGGTCTTCCTCGTGGATCGTCCGGGCGCCACGCAATCGTACGTCGCCGTGACCCTCGCGGGCGTGCCCCGGAAAAACCCGGATTTCGACGCCCTGATGGTCATGAATACCCTGCTCGGCGGGCAGTTCACGAGCCGGCTCAACCTGAACCTGCGCGAGAAACACGCCTACACGTACGGCGCGCGGAGCGGCTTCGACATGCGCCACGGCCCCGGGCCCTTCACCGCGGGCGGGGCGATCATGACGCCCGCCACCGCGCCCGCCGTGAAGGAGATCTTCGCGGAGATCGAGCGGCTGCGGAAGGAGCTCGTGTCCGCGGAGGATCTCGCCGACGCGAAGGCGAACCTCGTGCGGCAGCTGCCGGCGCGCTTCGAGACGGCCGGGGAGACGGCGGGGACGCTCGCGTCGCTGGCGGTCCAGGGGCTCGCGCTGGACGAGCTCGCCACGCGTCCGTCGCGCATCTCGAAGATCTCGGCCGAGGACGTGAAGCGGGTGGCCGAGAAGTATCTCCGGCCCGATCAGATGCGCGTGATCGTGGTCGGGGACGCGGCCGTCGTGGAGAAGGAGCTCGCGGCGCTGGATCTCGGCGGCGTCGAGGTGCGAAAGGCGCCGGCGAAGAAGGACGCCAAGGCGGAGCCGAAGAAGGATGCCGCGAAGGGCGCGCCGGTCGGGCCGACCGGGCGGCCGAGGGTCAATCTCGGGCGGTAGTCGAGCCCTTCCCTTGCTGTTCGACGCGTTTCAGCCTCGCGAGCCGGACACGAGCTTCCACCATCGAAAGGGGCTCTGTGCGCCCTCGCTCCGCCCGACGGGGCTCCCCGCGGAGCCCGTCCGGCGGGCCTTCACGATCGGCGGGGTCTCGGCGGCGGGCGCGGCGTACGTCGTCTGGGGCAGCGTCGTCCAGCGAAGCTTCGAGTTTCTGGACCTCTACCTCATTCCGCTCGTGTTCGTCGCGGCCACGCTCCTCGTCGCGGCGATCACCCTCGTGGGCCCGTTCTTTCGGGCTCTGCGTGTGGAGATCGCGCTTGACGAGGGCGGCCTGCGTTGCGCGGTCGACGAATACGTCTCGTATTATCCGTGGGTGCTGCTCGGCCCCGCGCAGCTCGAGCCCGATTGGCGCGGCATTCCGACGTTGACTCTGACGAACGAGAGCGGGCGCGCGTTCGCGCGGGTGCCGCTGCTCGGCAAGAGCGCCCATGCGAGCGCTGTGACGCTCCTGCGATCGTACGAGCAGCGCCGCGCAGGGCGGATCCTGCCGGCGCCGCCCGTGGCGCGGTCGCTCGCGCGGCAGGGGCGGCCGCTTTCGGCGTGGCTCGAAGCGCTCGCGGCGCTCGGGGCCGCGAGCAACAAACGGGCGGGCTACCGCGAACAGGCGCCGAGCGACCTCGCCGAGCTGCCGTCGATCGTGGCCGACCTCGGACAAACCTCGGAGATCCGCGCGGCGGCGGCGTACGTCCTGCTCGCGCTGCGCGCGCCCGATCTCGACGCCCTGAAAAACGCGATCACGGAGGCGGCGCCTCCGCTCGTTCAGCTCCTCGTCCACCTGTCGCCGGCGGGCAAAGCCATCGTCTCGCGGGAATCGATCGAGGCCGTGCGGCCCTTCCTGGAGCCCGACGAGGCGGCGGCGATCGACGGCGCCGGCTGAACGATCGCGCGAACGACGCGCTTTTCGACCCTCGCGGGTTCTGGCATCATCCCGCTCCCCGTGGATTTCTTCGTTCGATCCCTCGCCGCCCTGGGCCTCGTCACCACCCTTTCGGCTTGCTCGGGCGCCCCCGCACAGAGCCGCCCCGTGGCCACCGCGGAGCAGGCGCCGGCGCCCGCGATTCCGCCGGGCCCCTGCGCGCTCCGGCCCTCGTGTGACACGCCATTTCCCGCGCAATCGAAGCGGGAGTTCCGGCACCATCGCTCGGGGCTACTGAATGCGCTGGGCGCGCGGCACCGCGGCCGGGATCTCTTCTTGCTCCCCGGCGCACCGCAATGGGTGCTCGGGAAATTCGCGTACGGGCCTTCGGACAAGGATCTGAAGGACGAAGAAATCGACGTGTATCTGCTCCGCGGCTGCGGGGGTTCGTGGGAGAAGGTCGGGACGTACCGCACGACCGAGGGCGAAGGCTCTCACCCGGCGGTGCTCGGCGTCGCGGACCAGGGCGGGCAGATCTTCGTGAATCTCGCGCAGGTCCTGCCCGGCGGCCCGCTCGGCGTGGGGCGGCATCGGATCAAATTGGTGGTCGCGGGCGACGGGACGAGCGCGGAGCTGTTCCTCGAAGTGCTGCCGCCGAGCGCGCGGATCGTGGTGACGGACATCGACGGCACGTTGACGGAGAAGGAAGAGGCGCTCGTGGGGGACGTGCTCACGGGCAACCATTCCGAGACGCACCCGGGCGCGGTGGAGGTGATGCGCGCGCTCTCGGGCCGCGGGTTTTTCATGTTCTACCTGACGGCGCGGCCGCACTGGCTCGAACCACGGACCCGCGCATGGCTCGCGCTGCGCGGATTTCCGCCCGGAATCGTGCACACCTCGGTGACGGCCACGGGGCGCATGGGCGGGGCCGCCGCGTCCTTCAAATCGGGCGAGCTCGGCCTGCTCAAGACGGCGACGGGGCTCTTGCCGGAGCTCGCGTTCGGGAACATGCCGAGCGACGTGGACGCCTATTCGAGCTCCGGGATCCCGAAGACCTTTTATTACAAGCTCGACGTCGACGCGCGGGGCGGCGTGAAGCACGACGATTATCGAACGCTCTTGCCCTCGCTCGGCGAGCTCCCGGCGGTGTGTCCGTGAAGGGCCCGCGCAAGGCGTACGAGGACGCGAAGGTGCACCTCGAGTTGCTCGGCGAGGCGCACGAGATCGAATGCAAGGTGCGGGTCGGGCGCACGCAGGTGCACGAGCTCTTGCCGCTCGCGCGGTCGCTCTCGGCGTCCATCTTGGCCATTTCGACGGCGCACGCGCGGGCGCAGGGCAAGGAAATCTCGTGTCAGAAGGGCTGCACCCATTGTTGCCGCCAGCTCGTGCCGGTCTCGCCGATCGAGGCGCGGCGGCTCGGGGAGGTCATGGCCGCGATGCCGGAGCCGCGCCGCGCGGAGGTGCGCGAGCGGTTCGTCCGGGCGATCGGGCGGCTCGAACAGGCGGGGCTCGTGGATTCGAAGGCGCCGAAGGGCCGGGCCGCGCTCGTCTCGAAGGAGGCGACGTCCTCGGCGGCGTGGGACGACGTGAGCCGGCGGTATTACGAGCTCCGGATCGATTGCCCGTTCCTCGAAGGCGACCTGTGCAGCATTTACGAGGAGCGCCCGATCGCGTGCCGCGAATACAACGCGGTGACGGATCCGGCGCTGTGCGAGGCGCTCGACCCGGGAATCGAGATTGCGCCGCGGCCGTCGCCGATGGGCGACGTGCTCACGAAGGTGACGGGGGAGCTCACGGGCAAACCACAGGCGGGGATCCCGCTGCCGCTCGCGCTCGAATGGGCGCGCGTGCATGGAAAGACGCTCGAACGCGAGCGGGACGGCGAGGCGATGTTCTGGGCGCTGCTCCGGGTGATGGAAGAGGACGGCGCCTGACGGGCGCTCATTTCTCGACGACGCGATAGAGGAATTTCTGCGTGGCCCCGCGCCGCTCGATCGTCATCTCGACCTTCTTCGCGCCCTTGAGCTTCGTATAAGCTTCGAGCGCGAGGTCGGGGCCCGTGAGCGCGTATCCCCCGAGCTCGGTCACGAGGTCGCCATTCTGGAGCCCGAGCGTCGCGAGCACGCTGCTCGGGCGAATGCCAAAGAGCTTCAGGCCCACGACCTTTCCGTCCTTCTGCGTCGGAACGAACCGGCCCGATCGGATCAGCTCGGCCTGATCGCCCTTCAGGAGATCGGCCGACGCTTGCGTGAGCTCGTACTCGGTCTCGGAAATCTTTCGTACGCCTGCCGCGAATTTCTCCGCGGCCACGTCCGCCGGTATCTGGGCACTCTCGGAAGGCGCGGGCGCGGCCGGCTCGCCCGTGGCCCGCGCGCAGGTGGCGGGCAAGGGTTTGTCCGGAATGCGTCGCACGATGATGCCGCCGGCTTCACTCTCGACGAGCGAGAGCCCGGCCGGATCGAGGGCCTCGCGGAGGAGGCGGATCGCATTCGGAAGGGGCACGGGTCCGCCGGTGAGGAGCGTGATCCGCGCGCAATGGGCGACGGCCTGGGCGTCGGCGTCGATGACGATGGGTTTGCCGGCGGCGGACGCGAGCTTCTCGGCGACGGCGTCGACCGGCTCGTTGCGAAGCTCGAGGGAGACGGTGCCGGCAGAGATGTCCGCGGCGGCGTCGTCCCCCGCGACAGGCTGGGAAGGTCCGGGGTCGGATTTGTGGCAGGCAGCGAGGAGGAGCGCCGCGGTCAGGGTGAGGGTGAGGGCGGAGCGCAGGCGGGAAGGCGTGGGCACGGGAAAGCAATGTGCATGGGGCTCTGGCGGGGAGCAATGGGTGTCGTCGCCGTCGCTGCGCTCCGGATCATTACGGCCATGCCTCCGACGACGACGAAATCCACCCGGTGGTGGAGCAGCGTCCGGAGAATGTCAGCCAGCGCCATTGGGCAGCGGGCGGACGCTCTCGACGAGGTCGATCGAGCCCTGCGCCACCGCGAGGCGCTCGGTCGGCGACAGGCTCAGCATCCAGCGGATGAGCGAGCGATCGATCCCGTCGGCATCGTAGGGATCCTGATCCGCTCCTACGAGGTCTTGCGGCGTCTCGAACACGGGAGCCAGGTTATCACGCGCGAGGGATGCAGGGGAGGGGGGGCCCTACCGCAGCCCCGCCCCCTTCCGCGTCACCCGCGGCAGCGCCGTCTTCGTCGAAGGCTCCAGCGCGAGGTCGTCCGCCTCCCCCGCCGCGAACCTGAGCGCCCCCGCGTACGCGATCATCGCCGCATTGTCCGTGCAGCTCGCGAACGACGGCACGAACAGCGCGATCTTCTGCCGCGCGCACGCTTCCGCCATCCGCGCCCGGAGCCCCCGGTTCGCCGCGACGCCCCCCGCGAGCACGATCCGCGGCACGCCCTCCACCTTCGCCGCGCGCACCGCCTTGTCCACGAGCGTGCCCACGACCGACGCCTGGAACGCCGCGCAGAGGTCCGCGAGCGCCTGCCCCTCGGGCGGCTTTCCCTGCATCGCGACGTGGCGCATGACCGCCGCCTTCACCCCCGAGAAGCTGAACTCCAGGCTCTCGCGATGCGCCATCGAGCGCGGCACCGCGTCCTTCGCCCGGGAAGCATCACCCGTCGCCGCCAGCCGATCCACCACGGGGCCGCCCGGATAGCCGAGGCCGAGCAGCTTCGCCGTCTTGTCGAACGCCTCGCCCGCGGCATCGTCGCGTGTCGCCCCGAGCTCGCGAATCGCCGAGAGCCGCGGCGCATCCACGCGGTAGAGCGCCGTGTGCCCACCCGAGGCCAGGAGCGCGATGAACGGGTACGACGGCACGGGCGCTTCGGCCTCGGCCTCGCCCCGCCGCAAGAACACCGCGAGCAGGTGCCCGACGAGGTGATCCACGCCGACGATCGGTTTTCCCGTCGTGAAGGACAGACCTTTCGCCGCCGAAAGACCCACGAGCAGCGCGCCGAGCAGGCCCGGACGCGACGTGACCGCGATCCCGTCGACGTCGCCGGGCTTCATCCCGGCCCGCGCGAGCGCCTCGCGGATCACCGGCACGATGGCCCGCGCATGGTCGCGCGAGGCGATCTCCGGCACCACGCCGCCATAGGGCGCGTGCGCCTCGACCTGGCTGCGTACGACATCGGAGAGCACCACGCCGGTCTCCGTCACCACGGCGGCGGCCGTCTCGTCGCACGACGTCTCGATCCCTAGAACCCGCATTGGCCCTCCCGGCGCACCAGCGAAAACATGCCGAAGATCGGCCTCCGTCCCTCGTCCGCGTCCGGATCCTCGGAGCCCGCGCGCACGAGCCGCACCTCGACGCCGCCGTCCGAGCGCAAGGACAGGAACGCGAGCATCCCCTCCGCCATGGTCTCGCTCGGCGAGACCGCGAAGAGCGTGTTCCGCTCCCGACCGTCGCCCATCTCGAACTGCGAGAGCGGATCGTGCGCGAGCGGCGGGATCGGGCGGAGCTCGGCGCCGTCGAAGAGACGCCGCTCGGGCCGCGTTTGCGTCGCAGCCTCGAACGTCCAGAGCCGGCCCGGAGATTCGTCGCCGTCGAGCCGGGTCGCGTCGAGCGTCAGGCGCATCTGCACGCGGGGGCTGAGGCCCTCGCGGAAAGGGCTCCCGAGCGTGATGGCGCCGCAATACGCCTCGTGCGGTTTCGTGGAGAAACGCGCGACGTCGTTGCACCCGGCGGCGGTCCCGGCGACGAGAAGCTGCGCGAACACGAGGCCTCGTCGCGCTCGCTTCCCGGCTTCTCTCGGCCTACCCGTGTGCATCGGCGCGGATTGTGCCCTCGCCCCCCCTCTCCCGCCACCCCTCTCCGCGCGCCCTTGGTAGACTGCCCACCCTTCGATGGAAACCCAAGCCCAAGGCCCCAGGATCGATCCACGGGAGTTCTTCGAGAAGGCCCCGGCCTTGTTCTGCGTCCTCGACTCCGACAACCGGATGTACCAGCCGAACGGGGCCTGGGAGCGCGTGACCGGGTTCTCACTCGAGGCCCTCGAAGGCATGCGGCTCGAAGACCGTTTGCACCCCGAGGACCGGGATCCGACCCGGCGCACCTCGCGCATCTCCGTCGAGGCCCAAGGCGCGATCGTGCAGGAGACGCGCTTTCGTTGCGCAGACGACACGTACAAATGGCTCGAATGGACCATGCGCGTCGTCTTCGAGCGGGGTCTCGTGTTCTGCTGCGCGCGTTCCATCGAGCAGCCGCGGCGCGCGACCATCACCGCCGCGCGGCGTCTCGAGGCGTACCTCAGGCGGGCCCCCATCGCGATGATCGAGACCGAGGTCGGTCGCGGGGTCGTCGAGTGGAGCACCGGCGCCGAGCGGATCTTCGGGTACACGCGGAGCGAGGCACTCGGTCGAAGGCTCGTCGACCTCATCGTAGCCGAGCCGCACCACGAGACCGTCCTCGACGCCGCATTCGCAATCCGTGACGGCCGCATCCCCTCGGGGCGTTTCGGCGCGACCGAGAACATCACGAAGGACGGGCGCACGGTCGTATGTGAATGGCACAACGCGCCGCTCGCCGACGAGGAGGGGCGCGTGCGCGGGGTCCTGAGCATCGCCCTCGACCGGACCGAGATCGAGCGCGAGCGCGCGCGGGCCGAGGAGAGTCTCGCGCGGTTCGAGCTGCTCATGCGAGGCTCGAAGAACGGGCTGTGGGATTACGTGCCCCGGGATCCAACGAACCCGACCGATCCCGAGCAGCCCATCTTCGTGTCCGAGGGGCTCACGCGGCTGCTCGGCATCACGGCAGAGGAGGCGCCGAAGTCACTCCGCGCATGGGAGGGGTTCGTGCACCCGGAGGACCGCGAGCGCGCGGCGAGGCTCTTCGCCGAGCACATCGCGTCGCGCAAGGCCGAGACGTACTACGAAGGTCGGCTGCTCCGCGGCGACGGCACGTACCTGTGGGTGGCCAGTACGTTTCAATCGCTCTGGAGCGAGAGCGGCGAGCTCCAGCGGCTCGCCAGCGCGATCGTGGACATCACCGAGCGGAAGGACACAGAGGCCGATCTGCGCGACAAGCTCGCAGTCATCGAGCGGCAAGCCGCGTCGATCCGGGAGCTTTCGACGCCCATCCTGGAGGTGCAGGAGGGCGTCCTGTGTCTGCCCGTGGTGGGCGTAGTCGACAGCGGGCGCGCCGCCGAGATGATGGACGCCGCGCTCGGAAGCGTGGTCGATCTGCAAGCGCGGTTCTTGATCATCGACCTGACAGGCGTGCCCGTGCTCGACACGAGCACAGCCGATCGTCTGCTCGCCATCGCCCGCGCCGCGAGTCTCGTCGGCGCAAAAACCGTGATCACCGGCCTCCGCCCCGCCGTCGCGCAAACCGTGGTGACCCTCGGCGTCGCGATGGGCGAGGTAAAGACCCTCCGAAACCTGAAGGACGGCCTCCGGTACTGCCTGCGCGAGGCAGCCAGCCGGTAACGGCGTCGCGCCGGGGTTTCACCCCGGACCCCGACCAGGGGTTGTCCACCCCTGGACCCGGACCAGCCAGGGGCTGGACCCGGGGTCGATGAACTGCGCGATGCGCAGTTCATCGAACAGGTCGAGGCAAGACCAGCGACGACCCTGCCAGTCAAGACCGCAGCGCCGACGTGTCTGCTGAGGGGGGCAGCGCTGCTGTCTCCGCTGGCAACGCCGCTCGTGGTCTTGCCACGGGCCCGTCTGAGAAACTGCGCATCGCGCAGTTTCTCAGCCTTCGGTCCAGGCCGTGCCTGGTCCGGGGTGCAGGGGGCGGACAGCCCCCTGCTGGGGTGCGGGGCAACGCCCCGCTCCGCGCGCCCCCGTCTCAGCCTTCGGCGTGCGCCTGCTCGACGGGGCGCTCGACGCCGCGGCGTTGCAGCGCGAGCAGGAGCCCGAGCAGGCTGAAGGCTGCGCAGAAGAGGCCGTACATCACGACCTGGTTGCGATCGATGAGCCAGCCGGCGGCTGCGGGCCCTGCGATTTGCGCGAGACTGCCGAGGGACTGGCTCACGCCGAGCACTGTGCCTTGCTCCTCCTTGGCGACGCTCTTCGTGATGAGCGTCGTCACGCTTGGACGCACCACGGCTGCGCCGAAGGAGCCGAGCACCACGAGTACCAGGAGAAATCCGACGTTCGTTGCCAGGCCGAGCAGACAATAGCCGAGGACCATGGTCCCGAGGCCGATTGCGGTCAGCCGCTCCTCGCCGAGCTTCTTCACGAGCCGCTTGAGCATCCCGCCCTGCACCATCGCGCCGATGAGCCCCGAGAGACCGAAGATGAGGCCTGCCTCGTGCAGCTCGTAGTTGAACTGCTTCTTCAGGTAGACGCCGAGTGCGCCCGTGAGCGCGGCGAACGAGAGACTGAAGAAGAAGAACTCGGCGAGGTGCTTGCGAGGGCCGGGGCGCGCGAGGTACTCGGCCATTCCTGAGAGACGCCGGCCCGTCTGGGCTGTGGGCTTGCGCGCGGGCAGGAAGAACGCCGTTAGCAGGATGGCGAGCAGGCTCAGCCCCGCGGCTGCGAGCGTGGGCGGCTTGTACTTGAAGAGCGGATCGGGGTCATCGCGGAAGACGTACGTGAGCAACGCCGTGATGCCCGGGCCGAGCAAGAAGCCCGTGCCGAAGGCGATCCCGAAGAAGCCGAAGGCCTGCGTGCGCTCCTCGTTTGGCTTCGTGACGTCGGAGATGTACGCCTGGGCGATGCTCAGGTTGCCCGCCGTCAGGCCCGCGATGATGCGGCCGACGAAGAGCATTTCGAGGCTGTGGGCGGCTGCGAGTGTGAGCCAACCGATGAGCGTGCCGGCCTGGCTGAGCAGGAGCACGGGCTTTCGTCCGATACGATCGGACAGCCGGCCGAGCATTGGGCCGGAGACGAACATCGCCGCCGCGTAGACCGAGGTCAGAAGCGTCGCCTGGAAATCCGACGCACCGTAGTCCTTCGCGTAATACGGCAGCAGCGGCAGGATGAGCGTCAGGCCGAGGACGTCGACGAAGACGGTGAGGAATATCGGCAAAAGCGGGGATCGCATCGACGGCTCGCCTCGTTCGTACGGCGCGCCACGAGGCGTTCGGGTGGCGCTGGGCGCGCATCCTGACACAGGCGCCGCGAGCACGCCCTTCCGTCGCGTCACGAAACCACCTCGGGGGGCGGTCGCGACCGGGGGGACGGGTCACGAAACCACTTCGAAGTGCCGCGCGCGGCGGTCTTGGAAGGTTCGAAACCACCTCGAAGTGCCGCGCGCGGCGGTCTTGGGTGGTTCGAAACCACTTCGGAGGCGGTCGCGACCGGGTGGGCGGGTGGTTCGAAACCACTTCGAAGTGCCGCGCGCGGCGGTCTTGAGTGGTTCGAAACCACTTTGGAGGCGGTCGCGACCGGGGGGGCGGGTGGTTTCGGAGCTCTCGGGAGGCGGGCGCTCGGGGGGCGAGCGCTCTCAGAAGCTCAGGTAGGTCTGATCCTTGAGGCCGCGCTCGTAGTCGGCGAGCAGGCGCATGCCCTCGGTGGGCTTCAAGAGGTCCTGCTTGATCGCGCCGTCGACCTGGGCCTTCACCTTCGCGATGAGGCTCTGCGTGTCGTACTGCGTCATCGCGAGCACCTCGCGGATCTGGTTCCCCGCGATCGTCTCCTCGATGTAGTAGCCGCACTCCTCGTCGTCATCGAGGAAGACGTGCACCTCGTTCACCCGGCCGAACAGGTTGTGGATGTCGCCCATGATGTCCTGGTAGGCGCCGGTGAGGAAGATGCCGAGGTAGTACGGCTCGTCGCCGCGCAGCGCGTGCAGCGGCAGCGTCTCCTTCACGTCGGAGAGGTCGATGAACTTCGACACCTTGCCCTCCGAGTCGCACGTGATGTCGACGAGCGTGCTCTCCGCCCCCGGCCGCTCGTGCAGCCGGTGGATCGGCACGACCGGGAAGAGCGCGCCGAGCGCCCAGTGATCGAGCAGCGACTGGAACACCGAGAAGTTGCAGATGTACTGGTCGGCGAGCTTGTTTCGGAGCTCGACGACGTCCTCGGGGATCTCCGCGGGATCGAGCGCCGTGATGAGCTTCTGCATGCGCTCGGCGGTCTCCCAGAACAGGGCCTCGACCCGCGCCTTCACGTCGAGGTTCAAGAGCCCGAGCTCGAACATCTTTTGCGACTCCTCCTTCGCCTGGAGGATGTCGTGCCACGACTCGGCGAGGTTCTGGACCGAGAGGCTGTCGCGCGTGTCGAGCAGGTTGCGGATGAGCTTGTGCTCCTCCGTCTGGATGTCGATCGGCGCTTCCGGGGTCTTCTCGATCGAGCCGAACGCCTGCACCACGAGCACCGAGTGGTGCGCGACGATCGCGCGCCCCGACTCGCTCACGATGTTCGGGTGCGGGACCTTCTCGTCGTCGCAGATGTCCGCGATGTTGAAGACGATGTCGCGCGCGTACTCCTCGACGGAGTAGTTCATCGACGAGTGGAACGTCGAGCGCGAGCCGTCGTAGTCGATCGCGAGGCCGCCACCGACATCCATGTACTCGATGCGGTGCCCCATCTTGCGGAGCTTGGCGTAGTGCCGCGCCGCCTCGCGCACCGCGCGCTTGATGACGAGGATGTCGGGCACCTGCGAGCCGATGTGGAAGTGCAGGAGCTTGAACGCCGAGCTCATGCCCGCCTCCGCGAGGATCCCGCAAGCCGCGAGGATCTCCGCCGTGGACAGGCCGAACTTCGCGTGCTCGCCGCCGCTCTCGGCCCACTTGCCGGCGCCCTGCGTCATGAGACGGACGCGGAGGCCGAGCATCGGCTCCACGTTCATTTCCTTTGCAACACGAACGATCGTCCGCACCTCGGAGAGCTTCTCCGCGACGAGGATGACCTTCTTGCCGAGCTTGCGGCCGATCATCGCGGTGCGGATGAAGTTCTCGTCCTTGTAGCCGTTGCAGACGATGAGCGACTCGTTGTCGGTGTGGACGCTGAGCCCCGCGAAGAGCTCGGGCTTCGAGCCGACCTCGAGGCCGTAGTGGTAGGTCCGGCCTGCCTCGAGGATCTCCTCCACAACCTCCTTGAGCTGGTTCACCTTGATGGGGAACACGCCACGGTAGGTGCCGCGGAACTTGAGGTCGGAGATCGCGCGATTGAACGCCTCGTTCAGCGTTCGCACGCGGTGGTGCAAGAGATCTTGGAAGCGGATCAGGAGCGGGGTGCGCAGGCCCTGATCACGCGCCTCTTCGACGACGTCGATGAGGGCGATCTTGCGACCTCGATCCTGGAGGGGCGCCGCCGTGATGTTCCCCGTGGGGTTCACGTCGAAGTAGCCGCGGCCCCAGCGGTCGATCATGTAAAGGGCCTTCGCGTCGTCGGTGCTCCACGCGTCGGTGTCGGTGTCGTGATGGCTGCTGGTCAACGTCTTCGTCTCCCTTGGGACCCGAGGGCCATGGCCCTTGCGCGACGTGCTGTACGGGGCAGAGCTCCCTCGCAGCGCGCGAGGGAGCCAGGGGCGGCTTTGAACGTGAAATGCTGTGCGACGGACGTCGGTCTTCCGGTACGTCCGTGCTGCGGCTCAATACGCCAGGAAGGTCGAACCTTCAAGGGTAGGGTGTGGTGCCGATAGGACGGGACAGACAGACGGGGGGAGGCGGAGGGGGGGAGCGGGCTCAGGCCTTGGCAGGCGTGGCGGCCTTGGCGCGCTTCGACGCGGCCTTGTACTGGTCGTACAGGCGCGGAACCGGGAAGGCCTCGAGGCGCTTGCGGTAACCGGCGTCCTTCGACCGGTTCTCGGCCGTCAGGATGGCGTCGATGAGCTTGGCCCGGGTGCCGAACTTCTCCTTGACCTCGGAGAACGTCGCGTGGAGGCGCAGGAGCTTGGCGTTCGAGACGTGATCGAGGCCCTTGTCGCCGCCGCGATCCGCGCTCGTGCGGCCGACCCACAGGTCCTCCGTCATGAAGCCCTTGAGCGCCTCGACGAGCTTCGCCTTCTCGCCGAACTTCTCCTTGACGATCGAGAGCGGTGCCTTGCGTGCCATGTCTTTCCTCCGTTGTTGCGCGAGATCACTCGCACGGTGATGGGTAGGGGGCGCCATGTAGCAGACGGGGCGGGGGGAATGCAAGGGAGCCACGGGAGGGCGACCGGGGCGCATGGTTTTGCCTGGGCTCGCGCGCCTCGAAAGGTCGAGCCCGGGGGGCCACGTCTGGCAGGAAAAACCTTCCGATGGGCGCGCGACGCTTGCGGGTGATGCGTGGCCTCGCCACGTAGCCTCCGAGGGCGCGGCGCCCTCCACGTGACGAAAGGGAAGAGGGGGACATGGACGAGAAGATCATCCAGTGTCTGAACGAGCTCATCGAGCTCGATCTCGCGTGCGTAGCGGCCTACGAGGTGGCGCGCGGAGTCTGCAAGGACGAGGAGATCCAGGGGAAGTTCTCCGAGTTCCAGGAGGATCACCTCCGGCACGTGCGCGAGCTCGGCGAGCACGTCCGCAGCGCGGGATTCGAGCCCCCGAGCGAGCTCGATACGAAGGGCGTGATCATCCAGGGCTTCACCTCGCTCGCCTCGCAGGAGGATCGAACAGCGGTGCTCGCGATGCGCGGCAACGAGGAGCTTTCGAACAACGCGTACGCATCGGCGCTGCAAGCGGGGCTGCCGGAGGAGATCCGCGCGCTCGTCGCGGCGAACTTCGAGGATGAACGGCGGCACATGCGCTGGATCCGCGGCGCCGTCGTGCTGCGGGGCTGGGACGTCGAGCAGCCCGAGCTCCGCGAGCTGTCGGTGGACGCCCAAGGCACGCGCAAGGCGGCTTGACGAGGCCGTGCGAAGGCGCGTTGCAAGCCTTCGGTGATACGCTCCCCGCATGTCTGCGTTTTTCTCGGCGAGGCCCGCCACGGCCGCCGACTACGACACGTACGCGCGCTTGTTTCCCGAGCTCGGGACGGATGATCCCACGCTGTCGCGCGAGGTCTGGGGCGTGGAGCTCATGCCCCACACGCTGATCCTGGAGCAGGGGAGCGAACTCATAGGGTACGCGTACGTGGTGGTGCTGAAGGAGACGGGGTACGTGCGCCACGTGGTCGTCGCGCCCGAGGCGCGCGGCAAAGGCGCAGGGCGCGCGCTGATGCGGGCGAGCGCCGAGCGATTCCGCGCGGCAGGCTGCTCGCGCTGGTGCCTCAACGTGAAGGTCGAGAACACCGTGGCGATCGCGCTGTATTCGTCACTCGGCATGGCGAAGATGTACGAGTCGACGCCGATGCGACTCAGCTGGGACGTGCTCGCGCGTCTACCCGGCGGGGAAGAAGGGATCACGGCGCGAGCGATCGATCCGCGCGAGGACGCGGCACTGGAGGCGGCATTTGGGCTGCCCATCGGTTCGATCACGGTCTGCCGCGCGCGGGCAGGGTGGGTGCTGCTCCGGCTCGTTGACGCGGCGCAGCCGGAGGAGGCGCGGGTGGGGTTCGCCTGCTTCAATCCGTCGTTCCCGGGGTCATTCCCGTTCCGCGTGGCAAGGCCGAAGCTCGTTCGGCCGCTGCTCGAAGCCGTCCGGCCACACGCGCGGCCCGAGGACGCGTTCACGCAGGTCGTGGTGGAGGGCGATCCCGAAACGAAACGCGCGCTCATCGAGGCGGGCGCGTCGGTGCGGATGGAGATCGTGAACATGGAAGGGCCAATCCCGGAACGGGTTTGACCCGGGGGCGCCGCGCTGGGGCGTTGCCCCAGGCCCCACCCGGGGCTATCCGCCCCGGGACCCGGACCAGCGCAAGCGCTGGACCATTTGTCGATGAACTGCGCGATGCGCAGTTCATCGAACCGGAACGACCCCTGCCAACCAAGACAGCCGCGTTGACCTTTCAACCGGCAACGCCGTCCTTGGTCTTGCCACCGGCCGTTGGAAGAACTGCGCATCGCGCAGTTCTTCCACCCC
>NZ_JAGTJJ010000059.1 GCF_028435365.1 Polyangium jinanense
GAGGCGCTCGTGCTGGCGACGTACGGGCTCTTCCGGCTCAAGCGATTCCTCTTGAGGATCGGCCCGCGCATCCGTGCGGTCGTGGTGCCTTACCTGGAAGGCCGTTCGATCCGGGAGATCGCCGAAGTGCTCGGCATCAAAACGAAGACCGCCTACGCCCGCATCTCCCTCGCCCGACGGCACCTGCAAACGCTCGCGCTCGCCTGATCCGCCTGCGTTTGCGTTTGCGTTTGCGTTTGCGTTTGCGTTTGCGTTTGCGTTTGCGTTTGCGTTTGCGTTTGCGCCTCCGCTTCCGCTTCCGCCTCCGCACGCGCCTCCGCCCCCGCCTCCGCCTCAGTTCAGCGGTGTGTCTTGCAGCCTGCCACTGATCAGGGCAGCGTGGCGGTCGGAGGCGATTCGATGCGCGCGCTGTGGCACACGCTGTCGTGGATTCCCCTGGTTTCCGGCTGCATCCCGCGGGGCTCGGCCCGGGACATCGCGCCGAACCCCGCCGGCGTCGCGCAGTCCGCGCCGTTCGAGGGCTTCCGGCGCGGCATCAACCTGGGCAACGCCCTCGACGCGCCGAACGAGGGCGCGTGGGGGGTGACGCTCGACGAGCGCCATTTCGAGATGGCGGCCGCTGCGGGCCTGGATCACGTCCGGCTGCCGGTGCGCTTCAGCGCGCACGCCCAGGCGAGCGCGCCGTTTACCGTGGACGCGGCGTTCTTGGAGCGCGTCGACTGGGCGCTCGATCGGGCGGCGGCGCGGGGTCTGTCGGTGATCCTCGATTTCCACCACTACGAGGAGCTGATGAAGGAACCGGCCGCGCACACATCGCGGTTCCTGGGGATCTGGACGCAGCTCGCCGAGCGCTACGCGAGTCGCCCCCCCAGCGTGGTTTTCGAGCTGCTCAACGAGCCCAACGGAAACTTGAACGCCAACATCGTCAACGAGATCTCCAACAAGGCCATCGCCATCATCCGCGCGAAAAATCCCACGCGGCGGATCATCGTCGACGGGTACTTCTGGGCCTCGGCCGATTGGCTGGACGAGCTCACGCTGCCCAAGGACGACCCCAACCTGATCCCCACGTTCCACATGTACCAGCCCATTCTCTTCACGCACCAGGGCGCGCCGTGGATGGCCCCGGAATACGGCACGACCGGGATCGTCTTCCCCGGCCCGCCGGCAGCGCCGCTCACGCCCGTCGAGGCCGCGCAGCGGGTGGGCTGGGTGAACGATTGGTTCAGCCGCTACAACACGCAGCCCCTGTCGCAGAACCCAAACGGGCCGGCTGGTGTGCGGGCCGAGTTCGAGAAGGTGGACCGCTACATCCAGGCCACCGGGCGCCGGGTGTACATGGGCGAATTCGGCTGCATCGACAATGCCGATCAGCAATCGCGCGCGACCTATGTGCGCCTGGTCCGGCGCGAGGCCGAGCTGCGCGGTATTGCCTGGGCGTACTGGGACGACGGGGGCACCATGAAGGCGATGGACGTGAAGACCGGGAACTGGGTCACGTACCTGCAGGATGCGCTCTTGCGCTGACCCTTGCCCGGGAAGGCCTGCACCGAAAGGGGGTCGGTTCGGGCACGCGGGTGCGGACGGAATCGGACGCGCGCCGATATGCGATTCGCGCGTACGCCGTGCTCGCTTATCATGGTACGAGCCCCGTTCGCCGCGTCGCACTCTCCAGGACTGACCCCTCGCCAAGGAGCCTCATGGCACGCTTGAACCTGTTCGACCCCGAGTTCCGCAAGGACCCGTATCCGTACTTCGCCGAGCTGCGCCGGTCGGCACCGGTGACGCAGGTCGATCCCGGCGGGATGTGGGCCGTGAGCCGCTACGACGACATCGTGGAGATCTTCAAGCAACCCACGCGCTTCTCGTCCTATGGCCAGCGCGCCGCGGCCATTCAGCCATGGATCGAGCGTAACCCGCTGGCCGACTCCATCGCCATGATGGACCCTCCGCAGCACGGCAAGTACCGCGCGTTCGCCACCGACGCCTTCAAGGTACGCGTCCTCCCGCGCATCGAGCCGCTGGCCCGCGCCGTTGCCCGTGATTTCGTCGTCCGTGCCCGCAAGGGCGGCGAGATCGACGTGTGCGACGACATCGCCTCGGCTATGCCCATGGGCGTCATCGCTAACCTCCTCGGCATCGAGAGCGCGCACCGCCAGCGCATCCGCGCATGGAACGACGATATCATCGCCATCAATCCCGGTACGCCACCCGAGGCCCAGCCGCGCATCCGCGCGTCCATCGCGGAGCAGGAGCGCTACCTGCTGGAGGTGATCGAGGAGCGGCGGCGCGCGCGGCGCGATGATCTGGTGAGCGACCTGCTCGACGCCCAGATCGAGGGGCACCACCTCACCGACGACGAGATCCTGAGCTCCCTCTTCGTCATCATCGTCGCGGGCTACGAGACCTCGTCCCACATGCTCACCTGCGCGCTGCGCATCCTCGCCACATACCCCTCGCTGCTCGACCGCCTGCGCGCCAATCCCACCGAGATCCCAAACTTCATCGAGGAGCTTTTGCGCTTCGAGTCGCCGGTGCAAATGGCGGTGCGCCTGTCGGTGGCGGAGGAGGAAATCGCCGGGGTACGCGTCCCCGCAGGCGCAATTCTGCTGTTGCTCGTGGCCTCGGCCTGTCGCGACGAGCGCTACTTCGAGGACCCGGACCGCTTCGACATAGACCGCAAGCAGCGCGCGAGCATCTCCTTCGGCCACGGCATCCACTTCTGTCTCGGAGCCGCGCTGGCACGGGCCGAGGCGCGCTTCGCGCTCGAGGAGATCCTGCCGCACATCCGCGGCGTGCACGTCACGCGCGAACCCACCTGGAACATGTCGCTGACCGCGCGCGGTCCGCTCACTTGCTGGATGAAGTTCGACCCGGCCCCCTGAGCATGGGTCTCTTGTTGAGGCCGCCGCGCCGGGGCGAAGCCCTCCGATCCCGGGAGGGTGCGAGATCAGCCGAGATCAGGGGACGTGTGGCACCGGGGTTCTGCAGGATGCTGGTCACCGGTGGTTGCCGCTTGCTCGCCGAAGCGCGGAGCGGGCCCCTGCGGAAGGAAGGCTACACAATGTTCTAGCACGCTCTGGTTGGGCTGATGATCGCTTCCGCGTCCCTCGCGGGCTGTGCCGTGGGGGGCGACGAGATCGAGGAGGCCGAACTCGCGTTCGAAGGCCTCGATGACAGCGACGGGCGCGAGCTCGAGGGCGGCGACCAGATCGCGCTCGAGGGCGCCGGAGAGGCGCCGGACCCGCTCGACCGTGGGCGCGCCTGCACCCAGGCGGAGTGGAACATCGCCGAGCACCACGCGTGGGTGAACCACGGCGCGCCTGCGGCCTCGGCGATCACGTTCGTCACGAGCTGCACCGTCAGCAACGGCTGGATCGTCTACACCTACACTTACCCCTGATCGGTACGCCGGCACCGAACGCGGCAGGGCGTTGTCGCGAGCGCGACCCCTCCCCCCGCGTCGCGCAATCCGGTTCGTAAAGTCTGGCGTTGCGCCAGAAAAGGTCGCGGATACTCCCCCGCGTCACTTCCGCTGACCTTGCGCGCGCCGAACCCGCCCGCGCTCTTCCTGGGTCGAGAGAAGGAGCGGGAGGTATGTCTCACGCCGTCGGCGTCATGGGTCGAGACGTCAGCGCTGCTGTCTTGGCCGGCAGGGTCGTCGTTGGTCTTGACCTGGCCTGTTCGATGAACTGCGCGTTGCGCAGTTCATCGACCCCGGGTCCAGCGCTTGCGCTGGTCCGGGTCCAGGGGCGGATAGCCCCGGTGGGGCCTGGGGCAACGCCCCAGCTCAGCGCCTCCCAGATGAGACCAATGGGGCCCTCCAGCCGACCCCAATCCAGGCCGATTTCCGCCCCAACCCATGCTCTGCCGGCGGGCGCCGTCGATGGCTAGAGTCAAAACATCATGACGACTTCAGCAACCCATGGGCGCCGCGTTTTGATCGTTGGACTTGGCATTGCCGGCATCGCCACGGCCCTGCGGCTGCACCGCGCTGGCTGGGAGCCTGTGATCATCGAGCGTGCACCCGAGCGCCGCAAAGGCGGCTACTTCATTGGCCTCTTCGGCACGGGCCAGGCGTCCGCCAAGCGGCTCGGCGTGCTGGAGGCGATGGGCAACCGCAATCACCCGCAAAGCAAGACGTTCGAGGTCGACCGGGCCAATCGTCGTCGCAAGGGCATGGCCTTCGCCGACGTGCCCGGCGCGCCGCGCATGCTGCTGCGCGGCGATGTCGAGAATGCGCTCTTCGACGCGCTGCCGGAGCAGGCGGAGATCCGCTTCTCGACGGTCCCCACCAGGATCGAGCAGGGAGAGCGCGGCGCCGAGGTCACGATGACCCACACGAAGACCGGCGCGACGGTGACCGAGCGTTTCGACCTCGTGGTGGGCGCCGATGGAATGCGCTCGACCGTCCGGAAGCTCGTCTTCGGCCTGCACGAAGACTACCTCTACCCGCTGAACTACATGATCGGGGCAGCCATCCTCAGCAAACCCGTCCGCGGCTACAACCTGCATGATGGGCTGGTCCTGGCCGAGGCCGGGCGGTCGGCGTGGGTCTTCCCCTTCGCGGACCACAACCCCGGCGTGCTCTTCTCCTACCGCGTGGACGACGTCGATGCGCAGTTCCGAAGGCCCCCCATCGAGTCGCTGCGCAAGGCGTACGGACCGGAACCGGCAGGGCCCGTGCTGAGGCAGCTCCTCGACGATTTCGCGGCCGCAGACGAGTACCTGTTCGACTCGGTCAACCAGGTTCGCATGAATTGCTGGCACAAGGGGCGGGTCGTGCTGGTCGGCGATGCCGCGTGGTGCTTGACGCTGTATTCAGGAATGGGCGCTTCGACCGGCCTGGCCGGGAGTGAGCTCCTTGGCAACATGCTGGAGAAATACCCTGACGACGTGGGACGCGCGCTCGTCGCCTGGGAGGAGAAGCTGCGCCCGTTCATCACGGAGCTGCAGGCCGACGGGGTGAAAATGAGGGCGTTCTTCACCCCGTCCGGGGAAGCTCAGCGGATCCTGCGCTCCGCGTTCCTCCGCCTCGCCAGCTCGCCCGTCACGCGCCCGATCTTCGAAAGGTTGACCATCAAGGACAAGCTGAAGACGCGCGACATCGTCGTGCAGGCATGATGTGTGGTCCCGAAGGGTTCTGGTTTGTCTTGCAGATTGGGGCCGTGTCGTGAGATCCATACTTCCGTGGGCCTGGGTGATGGCGGGAGCTTCTGGTCAACGAGCCACGTTCGCGCCGCGGGGGGGCGAGCCGTAGCGCCGATCCGCAGCGCAGTGGCCCTTATTCGAGACCGACGGAAACTGAGAGACGGGAGAGACGCCATGCCATCAACCATCATCCGTTGCACTGCCCTGACAGCCGCCTTCGTGCTCCTTCTCGGATGTGCGCCCACGGTTCCCCCCGCTCCCGACGCCCCGGCGGCGACCCCAGCCGCGTCAACGAATGCGAAGGCAGACTGTGCCCCTGCTCCTCGACGTACGTTGACCGTCGCCCTCTACCCCTTCCTGCCTGATTACCAGAGCCTCTTTTACGATATCGAACACAGCTTCGAGCGCGACCACCCCGACGTCGACCTGCAGATCATCGACCTTTCTGCCAATTACTACAACGAGGACGAGCCCCAGGCGATCACGAATACCAACGCACAAGTCTACGAGCTCGACGGCGTCTTCTTGGCGGACTTCATAGACCAGAAGCGGATCCAGGCGCTCCCAAAGGAATTGGTGCCCCCCGCGAACACCATGGTTCAGGTGGCGGAGGACTCCGCGAAAGTCAAGAATGAGTGGTGGGGCTTGCCCCATTGGGCCTGCACGAACTACATCTTCTATCGATCGGGTGACCCGCTCGGAAGCGCAGGCACGCTAAAAGATGTCGAGTCGCTGATAGGAGTCAAGCATTCGCCGGATCAAGGACTCCTGGTCGACGCGAAGGGCAAGTCGACCCTGGGAGAACTGTACCTCGATGCCACGCTCGATGAGCTCGGGGACCTGTCCGCTGCAGAACCGTATCTGCTTGACACAAACCTTCTCGGCGGCGCGACCGCAAATCTTCAGAGAGCCATAACTCTCTGCGACACAGGCATGTGCCGCGATTCCGATTATCACGAGGCAACCAGCTTTTACGCGCGACAATTCGCGAGAAAGCGTGGTCGAGCACTCGTGGGATACTCCGAGCGTCTGTACTACATCGCGTTGGAGCAACACGAATCCTGTCGAAAAGGTGAATGTCTCGACCTCGAGGACATCGAGATGAAGCCGCTTCCGCTTTCCGACAAGGGTTCGCATCCCTTTGCGTGGGTAGACATGCTGACCATCTCGACGACCTGCGACGAGAAGTGCTTGCCCGATGCCACCGCGTTCATCGCTCATGTCACGAGCTCCGCGGAAGTCAAACGCTCGCTCTTGCCGGCTCGCTACGGAGCGCCCCCGCGGTATCTGCTCCCTGCCCGAACCGATCTGTATACGGACAAGGATGTTCTTGTCGCGGCGCCGCTCTACAGCAAGCTACGGCCCGCACTTTCAGGCGCCATTCCCGTGCGAGGACGGAAGCTCAATGCACGCCTGCGCGCCATCGGAAAGAAACTCGACAAGGAAATCCTCAAGCCGTGAAGTCACGGAGCTCTGTCCCGGTGCCCTCGGATCTCGTCTACTTCACCGAGCGCGGATCAGGACCGCCCCTCCTGCTCATACATGGGTTGATGATCACGGGGGAGATGTTCGAGCCGGTCATCGAACATCTCGCAGCCCGGCATCGCGTGATCGTTCCAGACCTGCGCGGCCACGGGCGGAGCCGGGGACTTGCGCCGCCGTATACGACGGCACAGCTTGCATCTGACCTGTCGCGCCTGCTCGACCATCTGGGCATCGACTCTACCGCGGTGCTCGGCTATTCGCAGGGCGGTGCAATTGCGCAACAACTGGTCCTCGACCACCCCCGTCGATGCGACCACCTCGTGCTCGCATGCACCTACGCCTTCAACATGGCGACATTGCGCGAGAGGATCGAAGGCCACATCGTGCCGTTTCTCATCCACGCCCTTGGCATGAGGCGGTTTGCGAAGCTCGTCCTCGCACAAGGATTGAAGCAGCTTGCCAAGGAGCGTGCCGACTGGGTTATCGACCTCATCGCGAACCAGGACGACAAGATGATGGTGTCCGCGTGGAGGGAGGCGATGGCGTTCGACAGCAGGCGCCGTCTGGCCCAGATCCGATGTCCGACGCTCGTCATCGCCGCCTCGAACGATGACGCGGTCCCGATCCACCACGCGAAGATGCTCCACGACGGAATCCCCGGGTCTCGGCTCGTCATGATCGATGGCGCTGGCCACGCGCTCATCTGGACGCATCCCGACGAGCTTGTGCGGGTGACGGGCGAATTCCTCGGGGGCTGATTTCATGAATGGAATGAGGTACTCGCCGGAGAATGACGGTTCCTGAAAGGGCAAAGGCCGCCGCGCCGGGGCGCTGCCCCGGGCCCCGCGGGGGCTGTTCGCCCCTCGACCCGAACCAGGGCAAGCCCTGGACCTTTTGGGGAAGAACTGCGCGATGCGCAGTTCTTCCCACAGGCCGCAGGCAAGACCAGGAAGGTGCGTTCCACGCTGGCGACGGGCACGTTGCCAGTTGAATCGTCAACGCCGCGGTTTTGGTGGGCAGGGTCGTCGTTGGTCTTTGAACCTCCTGCCGGAGGTCGAGTGACCTCCGATCGGAGGTCGAGTGACCTCCGATCGGAGGCCCTCCATCTCCGCCAGGCGATCGTCCACCTCACCCCGGAAATCGCCCACGTCCGCCCCGACGTCACCCACCTCCGCCCGTGGGTGCGAAAACCTCCGGCAGGAGCTAGCCCCTCTCCGCCGGGAGGTGGCCCCTCTCCACCAGGACGTCGTTCCTCATCTGGGAGGACCTCACCCGCTTCCGGCAGGACGCCGCCCACCTCCAGCAGGAGTTCATGGATGCCCGGAAGGACGTCCCCCGCCTCCGCCAGGAGATCGCCAACCTTCGCCAGGAGGGTCACGGCTCACTCGCCCGTCCCACTTCTCCTTATTTTGTTGCCACGACACGCACGTTCACATACGGTGCAAACACACCGCATCCGACGGGGACACACCCCAGGAGGAATCGTGGCACACGTTCCCATCGCACCGTTCACCGGCAAGCTTCTCATCGATGCCAACGCCGCCAAGGAGATCATCTTCGACCTGGCGCCGGGGGCCGGGCGTATGCTCAAGCGCGCGCAGGAGGGGCTCGAAGACGTCCTCCTCGAGGTGCCCAGCGCCCTCACAAAATACGCCGCGACGCTCGGCGTCTCGCTCGACTTGATCGGGCGCATCGCGACCTCCACCGCGAACGTCAAGCTGCTCAATGAGCTGCTCGGCGACGCCCGCAAGCTGGTCGAGGTCCTCGAAGAGAGCATCGCCTACCACGAGGATCAGCGCGAAGCCGAGTTCTCCCAGCTCGCCGAGACCGTCAAGCGCACCGTGGCCCGCAAGGACCCCTCGGTCGAAGCGGCATTCGAAAAACTCCTCAAATACGTCGCGCAAGTCGGCGTCAAGGCCGCCGCGACGCGCCGCAAGAACGAGGCGGCCGCCGCCGCCAAGACCCCGGCCGCAGACGGCACCTGAAGCTGTCTCCAGCACGTCCGCGTCGCGTCTGCTATCGTCGGCCGCGTCGGGACCCCGTGCGCACCTTCCTCCTCATCGCCCCCTACTTCGCGCCCCAGGCCGCCGTCGGCGCATACCGCTGGGTCAAGCTCGCGCGTCACCTCGTCCCGCGAGGCTTCCGCCCCGCCGTCCTCTGCGCGACCTTCCCCGAGGACGCCCGCGATCCAGAGCTCGTCCGCGCCCTGCCGCCCGAGGTCGTGACCCACGACGCCTACGTCGACCGCCGCATCCTCGCCGCGCGCGACGGCCTCACCGCCCTCGAAAAACGTCTCCGCGGCCCCAAGCCGGCCCCGCGTGGCCCCGCACGCCCCATCGAGGGCCTGAACCCCTTCCGCGACCTCGGCGACCGCTGCTTGCTCCACGGCCCGCACGCCGCCCACGAAGCCGTCGAGCTCGCCCGCCGCGAGGACGCGCGCGCCGTGGTCGTGAGCGCGGGTCCCTTCTCCTGCCTGCCCGTGGGCGTACACGTGGCCCGCAGCCTCGGCCTGCCGCTCGTCCTGGATTTCCGCGACCCCTGGGGCCTGCACGAGTCCGGGGCCGCGCCGCCACGCGACGCCGCCGAGCGGGCCCGCCATCACGTCGTCGCCGCCCTCGAACAACGCATCCTCGCGCGCGCCGACCACGTCGTCCTGAACACGCGCCGCGCCCTCGCCGCATACCAGGAGCGCTACCCGTTCCTCGCCGGCAAATCGTCCTTCGTCCGCAACCATTTCGACGCGTCCCTCTACGACCCCGCCCCCGCGTCGCCCGAGCCGCCCGCGCGATTCACGATCCTGCACACCGGCACCTTGCGCGCCGAGACACGCGTCGACGACATCGGCCGGGCGTTGCGCCTCCTCATCGACCGAGAAAACCTCACCCCCGCGGACCTCGTGCTCCGGCAGATCGGTCGCGCAACAGAATACGAGCGCGCCGAGGTCGAACGGCTGGGGCTCTCGGGTTTCGTCGAGTTCGCGCCGACGATCCCGCAACGCGCCCTGCTCGGCGAGCTGCGCCGCGCCCACGTGCTGCTTTCGATGGTGGATCCGCGCGTGGTCCTGCGGATCGCGGCGAAGACGTACGATTACATCGCCTCGGGGATGCCAATCGTCTCGATCACGGAAAACGTCGAGGTCGACGAATTGCTCGCGCACCGTTCGGACAACCGGCGCATCCGGCCCGGGGACGTCGATGCACTCGTGGCGGCCCTCTCAGCGCATTACGAGCAATTCCGAAGGGCGCGCGCGCTGCCCACCCCCGTCCCGGCGCCAGCCGAGTTTTCCTCGGAGACGGCCGCAGATCGGTTTGCAGCAGTGCTCGACGGCCTCGTGTCCGGTAGGCGCTGAGCTGGGGCGTTGCCCCAGGCCCCACCAGGGGCTATCCGCCCCTGGACCCGGACCAGCGCAAGCGCTGGACCCGGGGTCGATGAACTGCGCGATGCGCAGTTCATCGAACAGGCCGCAGTCAAGACCAGCGAAGGCCCTGCCAGGCAAAGCGGCGGCGCTGCCATTTCGACTGGCAACGCTGTACCTGGTCTTGCCACCGGCTCGTGGAAGAACTGCGCATCGCGCAGTTCTTCCAACCCGAGTCCAGGGCTTGCCCTGGTTCGGGTCGAGGGGCGAATAGCCCCCGCGGGGTCCGGGGCAGAGCCCCGGCGCAACGGCCTCAGAACTGCCCGCCGAGCCGGAGGCCGCCGCCTCCGAGATGGGCTTGCTCTCCGACGAACGCGGACACTGTGCCATAGAGGCTCACGAACACCGGGCCGATGTTGAAATCGATGCCGGCGGAGGCGAAGAAGCCGAGATCGGGTTGGTAGGAAGTGGAAGCGGTGTGGGCGCGCGGGGCGTGGACGAGCGGCATGATGCCGCCGCGTATCCAGGGATCGGCCTCGGTGCCCTGGGCTGCGTGGAGTTCCGCGTAGCTGCGGAGCCCCACCGAGTAGAAGTTGCAAGGGCTCTCCCCCAGCCACGGATCAGCGCAATGATATCCTTGGGAGACCTTGAGTGGGAGCTGCAAGGCTCCGCCGAGCCGGAGGTGCGGGGTCAGCGCGTACGAGACCTCGGGGCCGTGCACGAACATGACGCCAGGAGCGTTGAGGGCGAGCGCACCCTCTATGAAATGGTTCGTTCTCCAGCGGGGAAAGGGCTTCTTTGCCGGGGCGTGCGGAGGCGGAGGCTCGGCGGCCGACGCTGCCGCGGCGATCGAGCCGGGAGCGAGGCATGAAACAAGGGCGAGGAGGTGTCGCATGCGTGCCTTCATCGAAGGGATCAGCGCTTGCGCGCTTCGGCCAAAAGCGTCAGCCCGCTGTCTGGCCGCCGCGCGTGATCCTCGGCGAAATCCGAGATGAACTTGCCCACCGTCCCCAGCGCCGCGTACCCGATTCCGTGCAGCGGCATCAGGAACGGCGGCAGATCGTCGAGCTTCCACGACAGCCGCGCCAGCGCGAGCGTGATGGGCGTCGTGAGGATGTAATGGTATCGCTCGAGCACGAGCCCGGCTCGTTCGAGTTTTTCCTGCAGGTGCTCCATGGTGTAAAAATTGTTTACCGCGTACCTCCGGCGATGCGCCTCGCGCTCCGCGTCCGTGACCTCGGGGTTCGACAGGCTGTCGGCCGAGAGAAACAGCTTTCCGCCGGGCCGGAGCACGCGGCTCACGTGCTCGAGCACGCGGTCCTCGTTTCGGAAATGCTCGATGACGCAGAACGAGATCACCTTGTCGAACGAGGCGCGCTCGAAGCCGAGCTCCTCGGCGTCCATGTAATGATAGTCCGTCCGCTCGCTCTGGTGCTTGCGTTGCGCCTTGGCGAGACGTTTTTCATGGATGTCCACGCCGACCACGTGCGCGCCTCGCGCCGCGATACGCGCGTCGTAATACCCGTCGCCGCAACCGATGTCGAGGACCCGCTCCCCGGGCTGCGGATTCAGCCATTGCAGCAGCGTCGAGCACTCCTCGATGCGGCGGAAATGCCAGTGGGCGAGCGTCTCCATCATCGATACCATGGGTTTCGTCGTTCCGTTCGGATTCATTGGGAAGCCCCTTTCAAAATTGACCGCCGATACGCACGCCTGGGCCGAACACCGGCGAATGATCCCCGGTGAACAGGTTCGCCGTCCCGTACACGCCGGCGACGAACGGCCCTACGTGGATGTCGAATCCCAGCGATGCAATGAACATGCCCTCGACGCGCAATCGCAGGTCGGGCCTCAGTGGGTCATGGTGCGAATAGATGAAGGGGACGCCGATACCCGCGCGGGCCCACGGATCGAAGACGGCCTTCGGGCGGGCGTGCGCCTCCACGAAGCCGATGGGGGCGACGTAGTTGAAGGTGCAATCGAACCCCCGTTCCCAGCAATATTCGGCCGACCCCACCCCGATCGGGAGGCTCAGCGCCGCGCCGAGCCTGACGTGTGGATGGGCCAGGTACGAGAACTCGAGCCCCGCGACGCCGCTCTCCGCGCCGCCGATGCTGTAGCGCATCTCGAAGAACCCATTGACCTGGTAGGGCCGCGGAGGCGGCTCCTCCACCTTGGGTTCGTACCGCTCGTACGGATTCGTCAAATCCTTCGCCGCCGCCGCATTCGTCACGGTCCCGAGCGCGAGGAGGATGGCAAGGATGCCGCTTTGTTTTCTCCAGTCGAACGAAATCATCGCGAAGCTCCTCTCGTCCTTAGAATCGCCCGCCGAGACGCACGCCCGGTCCGAACACCGGGACATGGGTCCCCAGTGAACCCATACGCCGTCCCGTAGGCGCCCACGACGACCGGTCCCGCGTGGATGTCGAAGCCCAGGGAGCCGGAGAGCAGGCCTTCGATCTGGAGCCCCGAACCTCGGTGAATCCATTGATTTGATGGGGCCGCGGCCGCGGCGCTTCCGTCCGGGACTCGGCATTCGAAGACACGTCGACCTTGGGCTCTTCTGCCGCCGCAGCATTCGTCGTCATCGAGAGCGCGAGGACGACGGCGGCGAAACGCTTCGTGGGCATGTGCGCCTCCGCCGCGATGACCGAGCAAGACAGATGCCGAGCGAGAAAAGCCGCACGAACCCCCCGAGGCGTGTCTCCCCTCCTCCAAGCACGCGGGTGGAGCCTTACTTGGGTGTCGTGGTCACGCCACGGCGCGTCTGTCGTGGTGTCGCCGTTTCTCTACAGGGGCGCTCGTGTCCGGGTGTCGTCGCCGCGCCACAACCGCTTTCGAAACGACGAAGGCCGCGCCCTTTCGAGCGCGGCCTCCGTTCGTCCGGCGCGTGTTCGCGTCAGTCCTTGCGGTACATCGTCACGACGCAGGCCCCGCCGAGGCCGAGGTTGTGCTGGAGGGCGACCTTCGCCCCCTCGACCTGGCGCGCCTCGGCCGTGCCGCGGAGCTGCCAGACGAGCTCGGTGCATTGCGCGAGGCCGGTCGCCCCGAGCGGATGGCCCTTCGAGAGCAGGCCGCCCGAGGGGTTCGTCACGTACTTGCCGCCGTACGTGTTGTTCCCTTCCTCGATGAACTTCTCGGCCTCGCCCTCCTTGCACAGGCCGAGCCCCTCGTACGTCACGACCTCGTTCGCCGTGAAGCAGTCGTGGAGCTCCACCACCTGCACGTCCTCGGGCCCGATCCCCGATTTCGCGTAAACCTGATCGGCGGCCGTTTTCGTCATGTCATAGCCGATCATCTTGATCATGCTGTCGCCGAAGCTCGACGCATAATCCGTGGTCAGCGACTGCGCCGCGATGTAGACCGCGTTCGAGATCCCCTTCTTGCGGGCGAAATCGTCCGAGCAGAGGATCGCCGCCGCCGCGCCGCACGTGGGCGGGCAGCACTGGAAGCGCGTCAGCGGATCGAAGACCTCGGGCGAGGCCATGATCTGCTCGAGCGAGAGGACCTCGTTGAAGAGCGCGTAGGGGTTCTTGCTCGCGTGCTTGCGCGCCTTCTCCGCGACCTTGCCGAACGTCTCGCGCTTCGCGCCGTACTTCCAGCGGTACTCGCGCCCCGCGCCGCCGAACATCTGCGCCGTCGGCGGCGCCTGGTTGAAGCCCTGCACGCGGTTCATCACGTCCAGGTGCTTGTCCATCGGGTTCGTTCGATCGGCCCACTTCGCGTTCAGCGCGCCCTTCTCCATCTGCTCGAAGCCGACCACGATCACGCACTCGGCGAGGCCGCCTTCGATGGCCTGCCGGCCGAGGTAGAGCGCCGTCGAGCCGGTCGAACAGTTGTTGTTCACGTTGATGACGGGAATGCCCGTCAGGCCGACCTCGTAGACCGCCCGCTGCCCACACGTGCTGTCGCCGAAGACGTACCCGGCGTACGCCTGCTCGACCTCGTTGTAATCGACGCCCGCGTCCGCGAGGGCCGTGCGCGCCGCCTTCGCGGCCATCACGTTGTACTCTTCGCTGGCGCCTGGCTTCTGGAACTTCACCATTCCGACGCCGATGACGTTGACTCGCCTGCCCATTTGAGCCTCCTTCTGCGAACGTGCGCGATTAACCCAAAAGCCCCTTCAAGAAGTGCAGGCGGTTCGAGGCGATACGTACGTCGCCGTCGACCCGCAGGCGGCCCGTCTGGAACAGCCGCGCCTCCTGCTCCTTCCCCGACACGAGCGCGACGAAATCCTCCGTCGAGAGCGTGAGCACCGCCGACGGGTTCGTCGCCCGGCCCGTCGCCACCGTGGTTTTGCCACCGGTGAGGTCGACGTGCCAGTCGCCCTCCGTCAGCCGGAACTCGATGATCGCGTCGACTTCCTTTGCAAGCCCGGACGATTTCCCGAGCCGCTCCTTCAGCGCATCGAACACCGCCGCCGCACCCGGCCCCTTCGGCGCCGCCGCCGCTTGCGGAGCCGTCTCGGCCTTCACCTCGCCGCTCGCGGCCTTCGCCTTGTGCGCCGCGATGGCGGCCTTGGCCTGCTCGGGATCGATCTTCTTCATGAACCCGAGCTTCTGCGAGGCCATCACATTGCCCGAGATCTTGAGCTTGCCCTCGAAGTAGAGCTTCTGCGGATCGGCCTGGCCCGTGGCCATCGCGAGCCAATCCGACGACGCGATCTCGAGCACCGTATCGGCCTTGTCCGCGCCCGCGCCCGGGAAGACCGCGCCCTTGCCGTTCTTCAGATCGATCGTCCAGGTCGCGTCCGGGCCCTTGAGCTCGAACTGGAAGATGGTCTTCACCTTCTCGACGACCGCCGGGTTTTTCTCGACGTAGTCGCGAATCCCGATGAACACGTCGCCGGCCGGATCCTCGGCCGTCTTCGCGGGCGCCGCCGCAGCCGGAGCCGCCGCGCCGCCGGCCTTGGCCTTGTGCGCCGCGATGGCGGCCTTGGCCTGCTCGGGATCGATTTTCTTCATGAACCCGAGCTTCTGCGAGGCCATGACGTTGCCCGAGATCTTGAGCTTGCCCTCGAAGTAGAGCTTCTGCGGGTCGGCCTGGCCCGTGGCCATCGCGAGCCAATCCGACGACGCGATCTCGAGCACCGTGTCCGCCTTGTCCGCGCCCTTGCCCTCGAAGACCGCGCCCTTGCCGTTCTTCAGATCGATCGTCCAGGTCGCGTCCGGGCCCTTGAGGTCGAACTGGAAGATGGTCTTCACCTTCTCGACGACCGCTGGGTTTTTCTCGACGAAATCGCGGATCCCGATGAACACGTCGCCGGCCGGATCGTCGGCCGCCTTCGCGGGCGCCGCCGCAGAAGCAGCCGCCGCGGGCTTCGCCTTCGGCTGCGGGATCTCCTTCCAGAGCTCGATCGCCGCGTTCGAGATGACGACCTTGTCGCGCTCCTTGACCTTGCAGCGGAACACGATGCGCTCGTCGTTCTCCTTCCACATCTCGGTCACCACGGTCTCGCCCGGGAACACGCTGTCCGCGAAGCGCACCTTGATGCTCTTGAACTTGCGCGCGTCCCCGCCCGCGAACGTGTGGATCACGTGCCGCGCGGCGTAACCGAACGTGCAGAGCCCGTGCAGGATCGGCTTCGTGAAGCCGAACGCGCTCGCGAAGCTCGGGTCGGCGTGGAGCGGGTTCCAGTCGCCGGAGAGGCGATAAAGAAGCGCCTGGTTGTCGGGGATCTTCTGTTCGATCGTGGCGTCAGCTGCGCGCTCCGGCGGCACGTTGATGTCCGACGACGGCCCGCGATCGCCGCCCCAGCCGCCCGCGCCGCGGATGACGGCCGTGCTCTCGTTGCGCAGGAGCACCTCGCCCGACTCGTCCGTCGTCCGGATCTCCGTGACGACCAGCGCGTTCTTGCCCTTGTCCCAGATCTCCTTGACCTTGGCCTTGTGCGTCAGCTTCGCCTTCGGCGGCAGCGGGCGCGTGAGCTCGAGGTACTGCTCGCCGTGCAGGAGCCGATCGAGCCCGTAGTTCATGCCCGGCGCGGTCTTGCCCTGCTTGGCGAGATCCATGAGCGCCGAGAGCGCCGCCACCACGCCGTACGTGGGCAGCGGGACGAAGCCCTGCCCGTGCAGCTCGTAGACGTAGCGCAGCTCCTTCTCGTCGAGCGGGTTCTCCGCCGCGCCGACGCCGAGCGCGTAGATCGAAAGATCACGCTCGTCGTAGCTCGAATGAACCGGCGGATACTCGTACCCGAGCGCCTGATCGACGTCGATGAGGTCGTTGCCGCCCTTGGTGGGGCCGGCCTGCACGTTCGCCATGACCGGGCCCATCGACTGATTGATCTCGGCCGGATGCGTGGTCTTGTCGAAGCCCGCGATCGCGCCCCAGCTCTTCTGGACGTCCTCGATCTTGATGTCGCGCCCGAGCCGCACCGTCTTGCCCTCGGCGCGTTCCCAGCGGAGCTTCGCGAAGAAGCCGCCGCCCACCTCGAAAAGCCCGCCGGTCTCGGTCGAGCTCTCGTGACACAGGTAGGCGACGAGCGGGCTCACGTACTCGGGCCGGAGCGCGTCGATGAGCTCCTTCGGCAGCACCGTCTCCGTCAGGCGCGAGCCCGCGAGCGGCGCGATGGTGTTCACGAGAACGTTCTTCTTCTTGCCCTCGAGCGAGAGCGTGCTCGAGAGGCCGACGAGGCCGAGCTTGGCCATCGAGTAGTTCGCCTGCCCGAAGTTGCCGTAAATGCCGGCCGCAGACGACGTGAAGATGATGCGGCCGTAGCCCTGATCGCGCATGTGCGGCCACGCCGCGTGCGTGACGCGGAAGCTGCCGAGCACGTGCACCCGGTAGATGAGCTCCCAGTCTTCCTCGGTCATCTTGTGGAACGTGACGTCCCGCAGGATGCCGGCGTTGTTGACCACGATGTCGATGCGGCCGAACGCGTCGAGCGCGCTCTGCACGATCTTGCCCCCCTGCTCGACCGAATCGTAGTTCGCGACGGCCTCGCCGCCGGCCGCCTTGATCTCGGCGACGACCTTGTCCGCCGCCTCGGAGCTCGTGCCCCCGCCATGCCGGCCGCCGCCGAGATCGTTGACCACGACCTTGGCCCCGCGGCTCGCGAGCAGGAGCGCGTGTGCACGCCCGAGTCCGTTGCCCGCACCGGTAACGATCGCCACTCTTCCATCGAAACGAAGCTCGTTCGCCATGAGCTGGATCCCTCGCGCGAGAAAGTTTCGCGTACGAAGTATCCGACTCCGCGTGCGGCGTCAATGGTTTCGTGTGGACGAGAACGTGCGGAGGCCTTTTGCCAGGGCAACACACGTGCGTCCCGTCCGGGCATCAAGCGGCGCGGCGGGTCACCGTCGAGAGGCAATAAAGCAAGTGGTTGAGCCTCGTCCGGGCCTCGGCCGCGACCTCGCGCAGCGCCGCTTCCTCGTCGTTGGCGAGCGATTCGAGCAGGTCGATGATGACCACGATCGTCCGGTCGTCGTCGTCCTCGTACACGGCGAGGTTGCAAGGCACGAGGATGCCGACCTCCGGATCGGCCGACAGCGCCCGGTGCGCGAGCACGGGGTTACATGCTCCGAAGATCGTATACCGCCGGAAAGGCACGCCGAGTCGGGCGCGCAGCGTCTCGTCGATGTCGATCCGCGTGAGGACGCCGAATCCGACGTCCTTCAGGAGCTGGGGGATCTTCGCCAGCGCCTCGTCGTACGGGAGGTCGAGTGAAGCGCGGAGATTCGTTCGGGCCATGGTCCCCTCTCCGCGGAACGTGGCGCACCGCGCTGGCGATCGAAAGGGACGGAGGGCCGATTCGAGGATCGGCCGCCCGTCAGGCCGCCCGCGCGCGCTTGATCGTTTGTCGCGCCGCCTCGAGGAAGCGCGGCGGGAACGTGGCCGCGTCGAGGAAAAAGGCTTCGATGCTCGGCACCGCGTTCGGCATGCCCGCCCGCTCGTCGGCCACCGCGGCGACGAAGAGGTGCCCCGTCCCCCGCGCGAGCCACGTGTTCGGTAGCCCCGCCGCCGCGGGAAACGCCTCGCCGATGGGCCTGCCCGCGCTCTCCGGCATGTGCTTCGTCCGGCGCGAGCGGAGCCCGTCGGATGCCACGAAGAGCGCCCGATAAAAATCGCGCTTCTCCGGCACGGCCCGCGTGAGCTCGCGCGCGAGCACGCGCAGGTGTTGTTCGAGCAGGAGGCTCGGCATCCCGCGGTTCGAGAGCACGCCGGCGAGCCACTCGACCTGGCGCTTGATCGTGGCCTCGTTGTGCTCGGGCAAGGTCGCGAGGAACGCGCTGTCGCTCTGCGTGAACCGGACGCCCCGCTCGCCGTACCGGAACCCGTAATAGGGCGTGAGCCGCAGGGAAATCTTCCCTGCCCGGAGCGCCGCCTCGACCTCGCGTGGATCACTCGGCATGGGCGTCATGCCGGCCTCGGGGTTCAACGGATGCGACCAGGTGGTCTCGGCCGCCTCCCGCCTGCCCCCTCGAACCCTGCCCCCGCGTGTCCCCATGCCTTCCGTGTTCACGTCTCTGGTTCTCCCCCGAAACCCCTCGGAAGCAAGAGCCCTCGACCGGCAAACCCGGCCATGCGGTCGATGGTCTTGAGGAAGGTCTCGTAGAGCAGATCGTTGTCGCGGATGGCCCAGAGCACCTCGGCGTTGGCCCAGGCGGCGTCACGCGCGCGCCGGACGCTCCACATGGCCATCACGTTGTCCACCCGGCCGAGCGCCTCCTCGACGTCGCGAAAAACCCCCGTCGCGAGTTTTTTCGTCGCGACCTTCTCCGCCTCCTCCAGGATGTCGTTGATGAGGAGGTAATCGTCGAAAAACCCCGTCCCCCGCCGCGGCTCGATGCCTTTGCGACCGCACGTCTCGACCACGGCGATCGCGAGGTCGTGGTTGATGTGGGCGTTCATGCCGCAGAGGGCGTGCTGGAGCCGCGAGATCGAGCGCTCGCTGCGGGATTCGAAGAGCGGCTGCCAGGCGCGCGGCGACGATCCGGGGGCGCGGAGCTCGGCGAGGAAGGCGTCGAAGTAGAGGGTCGCGAAGACCACGTCGAGCTCCTCGAGCAGCACGGGCGTGGTGAACCGCCCTCGATCGAGCTCGGCGCGGATTCGGTCCGTCACGAGGAAGTAGAGCTCGTTGAAGGCGTGCACGCCGTCGGCGCTCGGCAGGGCGCCGTCGATGATCTCCATCACGGCGAGGACGTCGTGGATGGAGCGCTGGGGCCGCGCCTTTATCCGATCGGCGAGGGACTCGCGACTGCTCATGCGCCGCGAGGTTACCCCAGGGGACGTGCGGGCATCAAAGATCGAGCTGCATGCCGAGCTCGACGACGCGCTCCGGCGGCAGGTTGAAGAAGTTGGTCGCCCCGGTCGCGTTGCGCGACAGGAAACCGAAGATCGTCTCGGATACCTTGTCCATCTTTCCCTTGCCCGTGGCGAGCAGGGTCTCCCGGCCGAGGTAGTACGTCGTCTCGTCCGGCCCGATCCGGAGGCCGAGCTTGGCCTTCGCGACCGCGAGCAGCACCGGCACGTTCGTGTCTTCCATGAAACCGGAGCGGAAGATGATCCGGTAGAAATCGTCGGCGATGAGCGAGGCCTCGACCCGTTTCTCGGGCGGCACGCGCGGGATCCGCTCGGGAATCACGGTCACGAGCAGCACCACCTTCTGCAGGGCCTTGCTGCGGCTGACGTGGTGGAGCAGGACGGGCGGCGCCTCTTCGGCGCTCGACGTGAGGAAGACCGCGGCGCCGTCCACGCGGGCGGCCGTCTTTTCGGAGCGCAGCTCTTCCAGCACCTCGGAGAGCGGACGCGTGCGCTTCTTGAACTCCTGCCCGAGCAGCGCGCGGCCCTTCCGCCAGATCGCCATGCACACGAAGATCAACGAGGCGATGAGGAACGGCACGTAACCGCCATCGAAGAACTTGAGCAGGTTCGCGCCGAGGAACGCGAGATCGAACGTGAGGAAGAGCAGGAGGAGCGGCAGCGCCTTCGCGAGCGGCCAGTGCCAGCGCTCGCGCACGACGACGAAAAAGACGATCGACGTGATGGTCATGGAGCCGGTCACGGCGAGGCCGTACGCCGAGGCGAGCTTCGACGACTCCCGGAAGGAGAGCACGAGCACCATGCACGCGGCGAACAGGGCCCAGTTCACCTCGGGGATGTAGATCTGCCCCTCGGTCTCCGAGGAGGTGTGCTTGACCTGGACGCGCGGCAAGAAGCCGAGCTGCACGCCCTGCCGCGTGAGGGAGTAGGCGCCGGAGATCATGGCCTGTGAGGCGATGACGGCGGCCGCCGTGGCGAGCGCGACGAGCGCGTACGTGGCCGGGCCCTTGGGAACGAGGGAGAAGAAGGGGTTTGCCGCCGCCTCGGGGTGCTGGAGGAGGAGCGCGCCCTGGCCGAAGTAGTTGAGGACGAGCGACGGCATGACCATGCCGTACCAGGCATAGGTGATCGGCTTGCGGCCGAAATGACCCATGTCCGCGTAGAGCGCCTCGCCGCCGGTCACGCAGAGGACGACGGAGCCGAGGATGACGAACGCATGCCACTTGTTGGCGAGGAAAAACGTGACGGCGTACGCGGGATTGATCGCCGCGAGGACGGCGGGGTTCTTGGCGACGTAATAAGCGCCGAGGCCGGCGAGCGTGAGGAACCACAGGATCATGATCGGCCCGAAGACCTTGCCGATCCCGGCGGTGCCCCGCTTCTGGACCCAGAAGAGCCCGAGCAAGATGAGGACGGTGATCGGCAGGACCGCGGGCTTGAGCGAGCTCGCGCCGACCGCGAGGCCCTCGACGGCGCTGAGGACGCTGATGGCCGGGGTGATGACGCCGTCGCCGTACAGGAGCGACGCGCCGAAGAGGACGAGGGCGGCGATCCAGCCGATGTGCATCTTGTTCTTCGGCCGGAGGTTCTCGGGCACGAGCGCAAGCAGCGCCATGGTGCCGCCTTCGCCTTCGTTGTCCGCTCGGAGAACGAAGGTGAGGTATTTCACGGCGACGACCATGCTGAGCGACCAGAACATCAGGGACAGGAGGCCGAGGACGTTCTCGGGGCTGGCCCCGACGCCGTGGGGCGGGGTGACGCACTCCTTGACGGCGTAGAGCGGGCTCGTGCCGATGTCGCCGAAGACGACGCCGAGGGCGGCGAGGACGAGGCCCGGGAGCGCGCCGGGGGCGTGGCCGTGGCCGTGACCGCCATGGGCGTGGCCGTCGGCATGACCGGCGCTCGCGGCTGTGCCGTGGGCGGCCGCAGCGGCGTCGGCGGCGGCGTCGGCGGCAGCCGCCGCGGCGGCGGCCTCGTGGACTTGGAAGGCGCCCACGATGCTGGGTTCGTCGGCCATGGCAGGGGGCGGCTCGGAAGCGGCCTTCGGGGCCGCTTTCGGGGCCGGGGTCGGGTCGTCGTTCATCGCGGGGGCGACGCTACACCCAAGCGAGCGGGGGCGGAAGCGGGAGCGGGGGCGGAAGCGGGAGCGGGGGCGGAAGCGGGGGCGGAGGCGGGGCTCCCGCGCGGGGACGGCGGTGGCCTAGAGATCCACGCGCTTGCGGTTGTCCGATGACACGCGGTCGATCAGCTTGTTGTTTGGATCAAAGCCGGCTTCATAGGGCTCCGCGTCGACCACGACGGTCACCTCCTTTTGCTGCGTGGTCACGTGGTGGCGCTCCAGGTACAGCACCCCTTCGTCCGCCTCCTTGCCTGACTCGCCGCGCGCGAAGACGCCGACCTCGATCCAGTCGTCGAGCTCGCCCGCCGTCTCCTTGCCCTTGCCGTCGGCGTAGCGCTTGTCCGCGTAGAGCTCGAGGGTCACCTCGTACTTGCCATCGCTGCGCTTGCGTGCGGTCGCCGCCTGCACCCGGTTGTCGTAGAAGCAGATCTTCTCGAACAGGTCGGTGATCAGCGCCTCGTGCGCCGGACCGGCCTCGGCGCGGATGTACGCCAGAAGCTCGGCCGACGTCGTGAACGGCGGGTTCTGGTACCCTTTGTCCTGCAAGAACTTCTTCAGCGCGCGATTGAGCGTGGCCTCGCCGATCTCCTCGCGCAGGCGGTAGAACACCAGCGATCCTTTCTGGTAGTGGATGTACTGCTGGTTCTCCACCCGGTACAGCGGTAGCTCCTCGACCCGCTCGCCGCCGCGGCCGGCGAGGTACTTGTCGAGCTCCTCCTTGAGGAAGCGTCGCATCTTGGCGCGGCCGTATTCCTGCTCCATCACCATCAACGCCGAGTACTGCGAGAGCGACTCCGACAGCACGGTCGCCCCCTGCACGTTGGCGCCGATCACCTGGTGCGCCCACCACTGGTGCGCGATCTCGTGCGCGGTCACGTAAAACACGTAATCGACGGCGCTCTCGTCGCGCAGGTCGGCGATGAAGCCGATCGACTCCGAATAAGGAATGGTGTTGGCGAAGCTCTGGGCGAAGCTCGCGTACCCCGGAAACTCGATGATCCGCACCTGGCGGTGCTGGTACGGTGTGAAGTTGGCTTCGTAATACGAGAGCGACTTGCGCACCGCTTCGATCATGCGATCGACGTTGTACGGATGCTTGGGGTCGTAATAGATCTCGATCGGGATCTGCTCGGGCGTGCCTTCCTTGTAGAACCCCTTCTTCACCTTCCAGCGCGCCGACAGGAAGGCATAGAAGTTCAGCATCGGTCGGTCCATGGCGTAGCTGAAGCAGCGACGGCCGTCGCGCTCGAACTCCTCCTTCAGGTAGCCCGGCGCGAGCGCGATCTGATCCGGCGCGGTGCAGATGGTGGTATGGAAGAGGATCCAATCGGCATCGTCGCCGATATAGGTGTTCGCGCGCGCCGCCTGGTCTTCCAGCTTGGGCATGCGGGTGGGCTCACCCAGCCCGCGCTTGCGGCGGTCGTTCCGATCGTCGAGCTGCGCGCCCTCGTCGTAGCCGAACTGCGGGAACATGCGATTGTTGAAGAAGCTCCCGTTCTCGACGATCTGCGTCTGCTGTACCTCGTTGGTGATGCCGTTCGCGTGAGAGTCGAGGCGGAAGCGCACCTCGCGCTCCCCGCCCGGCTGTATCGGGTGCTTGAGACGATAGATGCGGTAGCCCAGGGGGGCATCGTGTTTCACGAGTTCGGCGTCGCCGAGGTCGATTGCGACGAGCGCCTTGTCGTCGGCGAGGCTGACGTGCACCTCTTGGATCGGCGAGGCGTGTGGGTTCTCCACGCGGTAGACCCCATCGACGCGCAGAACCTGCGTCTCGGGACGCAGATCGACCTGGATGGACGCGGCCTTGATCTTCGGCTGCGGCAGATTCTTGTAGGCGCCGTATTCTTTTTCGTAGCGCGCCGAAAGGTCGAGCTTCTGCTCCGGCGAGCGGTAGTCGTTGCGGATGTTCGTGTTCCAGAACAGGAAGCCGCCCACGGCCGCGAACGAAAGCAGGCTCAACCCGAACGCCGCACCCAGCCGGCCGCGCAGCCGCTCCCGCGCCACCACGAAGCGCTCGCGCCGGCTGCCGACGCTGCCGCGCACCCAGAACGCCACCGACAAGAGCAAGAGCGCAAGCAAGAGCAGGCCCCAGTACCCCTGGAACCAAAGCTGCGGCGACAAGAAGTGGCCATACCCGTTCATGTCCGAATACGGCGCGATCGGCCAGCTACCGAAGTTGTAGAGATGATGGGTGAAGTCGATCAGGCCGAGCGCAGTCTGCAGGATGAGCAAGAGGATCAGCAGCGCATACCCGACGAACTTGTTG
Source organism: Polyangium jinanense (assembly GCF_028435365.1). Next base: position 23,638 of record NZ_JAGTJJ010000059.1, read on the forward strand.
TTGCTGAACACCTGCAGGGCCAACGCCATGCCGCCCATCAGCACATACACGCTGGAGTCGAGCGTCAGCGTCTTCAGGTACAAGAGCGGCTCGAGCTCGGTATACCCCTTCGCAAGCTGGATGAGCATCGCGGTGACCGCGCCGATGACCTGGAATGCGGCGATCACCGAGAGCAGGGCCCCGAACTTGGCGAGGAGTGGCACCCAGCTCGGCACGGGCATCGCGTCGGTGACCTCGTGGATCTTCGCGCCGCGCTCCTTCCACACGAGCTCGCCCGCGTAGAACAGCACGATGATCACCAGCAGGAAGCTGTAACTGCCCTGCAGCGCAGACAGCATCTGCGAGGTCACCGGGTAAATCGGTGTGGCATACATGGTGCGGCGCAGCAGCGCGGTCGGGATGAAGTTGGCCATGCCGAACGCGAGCATCACGAGGAACGGCACGCTGCGGAGGACGCCGGTGGTGTCGAAGCGGAGCTTTTGCAGGAGCTGCCGCCACACCGTGCGGGTCGTGAACACGGGCTCGGGCCTTTGCACTGCCGCCACGGCGACGGGCCGGGCCGCGAGATCCGCCGCGGCGAGCGGCTCGACCTTCGCATTCCGGCCCCAGCGCCGGCGACCGGTGCCGCTGCGCTCGGTCTTGAACAGCGCAAACGTCGCCGCAAACAGCGCCGCGGCAATGGTGGTCCATAACGCGCGGTTGGCGGCGAGGTAGCCCCCCATCGCCGGCAGGCCGGTATTGCGCTCCTCCGCCGACCAGTAGCGGATGGTGCGCTCGAGGGCGCGCGTGCCGAGCGGATCCATCAACGTCGCTGCCCAGACGTTGTCGAGGTTGCGCAGCAGCGCGGAGCTCACGCCGTACAGCACGAAGAACGCAATCACGCCGATGTAGACCCACAGGATGCTGCGTGTCACCACCGCCATCAGCGAAAGGAGCCCGCCGGTGAAGAGCAGGTTCGGGATCACGAACACCACGAACGCCCACAGGTAGGGCCTGAGCGATACCGGCCCGAGGCGCGCAGGATCGATCCACGGCATGAATTGCGCAATGAACATGCCCAGGCCGACCACGAGGTACACGATCAGGCTCGCCGTGAGCGCCGCGCCGAGCCGGCCCAGCAAGTAATCGCGTTTGCGGATCGGGCTCGAGAAAAATAGCTCCGCGGTGCCCTGGTCGAAGTCGCGCAAGAGAGCGCTGTTGATGAAGATCGTGATGACCAGCATCCCGAGCAAGGTGAACATCGCAAGCCAGGTGGCGAGCACCGTCGGCGCATTGCGGAAGACGTTGCCGATGCTCCCGCCCATCTGGACGGCCTCGCTGCCGGCCGCCCCAAAGGCCAGCAATCCAAACAAGCCGGCAATGAGCCAGAGCAGCGGAGAACGGAGCTGCTCGCGCAGCTCGAAGCGAAAGAGTTCACGGATCATGGCGGCCCTACGTCAGGTGGCCTGCACGCGCAGGAGCTGGAAGTACACGTCCTCGAGGTTCGGCGCGACCTCTTCGAACCCGTCCCCCGGGTCCACGCTGCTGAACACATGGATCACCGGACGGCCGGCCACCAGCCGCGTCGAGAGCACGGTATGGCGCGCCTCGTATTCGGGCAACGCCGCCTTCGTGACCTGCTTGCGCCAGACCTGGTTTTCGAGCGCCGCAATCGCATCACTCGGCTTTCCCGTCAGCAGCACCCGGCCCTTGTTCAGGATGGCCATGGTCGGGCAAAGGTCGGTGACGTCCTCGACGATGTGCGTGGACAGAATGACCGCAACGTTCTCGCCGATCTCGGCAAGCAGGTTGAGGAAGCGGTTGCGCTCCTCGGGATCGAGGCCGGCCGTGGGCTCGTCGACGATGACGAGGCGCGGACTTCCCAGGAGCGCCTGCGCAACGCCGAAGCGCTGTCGCATGCCACCCGAGTACGTGCCGAGCTTGCGCTTACGCACGTCCCACAGGTTCACTTGCTGGAGCAGGCCATCCACGACCTCACGGCGCTGCTTGCGCTGGGTCAGCCCCTTGAGCACGGCGAAATGCTCCAGCATGTCCTCCGCGCTCACCTTGGGATAAACACCAAAATCCTGCGGCAGGTAGCCGAGCTGGCGTCGCACCGCGTCCTTGTCACGCAGCACATCGATGCTCTTGCCGTCGACACCCTCCAGGGTAGCCGTGCCGCTGTCGGCCTCCTGCAACGTCGCCAGCGTGCGCATCAGTGACGATTTGCCAGCACCATTCGGCCCGAGCAGGCCGAACATGCCGCGCGGGATGTCAAGGGTGACGTCATTCAGCGCATGGACGCCATTTGGGTAGGTCTTACCGAGGTTACGGATGGCGAGCACGGATCCCTCCACGAAAAACAGAATTTTCCGCGTTCGCGTACCACGCTCCTCGCACGGCAGTCAACGAGGCCGAGGCCGTCGCGCTGGGGCGTTGCCCCAGACCCCAGCAGGGGCTATCCGCCCCTGCACCCGGACCAGCGCAAGCGCTGGACCCGGGGTCGATGAACTGCGCGATGCGCAGTTCATCGAACAGGTCGAGGCAAGACCAAGGGCGACCTTGCCAAGCGAGACGGCTTCGACCGGCAACGCGGTCCCTGGTCTTGCCACCGGCCTGTGGGAAGAACTGCGCATCGCGCAGTTCTTCCCCAAAGGTCCAGGGCTTGCCCTGGTTCGGGTCGAGGGGCGAATAGCCCCCGCGGGGCCCGGGGCAGCGCCCCGGCGCGGCGTGTGATGCTGGCAAATCGCGCCTCGACCGGCTGATGCCGCGTTTGGGCGTGCGCGAATCACGCTCCGGGGCTTCGATGCGACGTTTGGAGACGTCCGAACACCCGCGGGAGCCGTCGTGCGGGGGGTCGGGGATGCCCGAGCGACGCCCAGGAGGGCCGTCGCGCTGCTCGGAGCTGCCCGAACGCTTGCGGGGATGCCCTTGCGCGTGTTTGGAGGTGGAGGAATGCTGCGGCGGGGGGTTGGGGGGAGGTTTGGAGGGGTCGGAGGAGCGGGCTGGGGCTTCGAGGCGCCGTTTGGGGGGGGCCGAAGGCGACGTCGAGCCTTCTGGCGGCGAGTTTTTGCTGTCTTAGCCCTCTTCGCCTGCGCTGCCGCTCCCCTTGGGGCCCTTTTTGGTGCGCTCGCGCCGGAGGAAGAACGACTCGACGAGCCTGCGTTGCCCTGGGAATGCTGCGCGCAGGGTGCCGTAGGCCTTCTCCAGCGCTGCCCGGACGCCGAGTCGCCCCTGGATCTCGGCGTCGCCGGCCCGGTTCTCCGCTGCCTCGGCGAGGTCGAGCGCGTCGCGGGCGGCCATGCTCTTTTTGATCGCCTGGTGGAGGGAAGCACGCGCTGCGGCCTTGCCCTGGAAGTCGTCGAGGCCGTCGAGTCGATCCAGGATTCGCTGCGCGAGATCCGGCTCCTCGCGGATCTTCGATTCGGTGATCTCGCTGGCCGTGCCCTCTTGAAAGACCTGCTTGTAAAGAGGGTTCCCGTGGCTCCGCATTGCGGGGCCATTCAGGATCGCGTCGCTCACGCCCATGATGCGCATGTCGAGGATGGCGTCACGAATGCCATAACGAGCCCGGAGCTTCGTCGCGGCGCGTTGCGCGGCCCGCCACGTGACGACGGCGCTGCCGAGCACGTCCGCAGCCTGCGCCACGATTGCGCCCGCCTCGACGATGGCCGCGCGCTGGGACTCCGTCAGGGTCTCGGCGTCGGACCATCCCTCGACCGCACCTTGAAAATGGTCGGTGATCTTCTCGTATCCCTCGCTCGATGCGTTCACGTCGGGCAATTGCATTTCGTGGTCCCTCTTCCGCAGGCGCGATGGCGCGAAGCGTGTTTCTGGGCAGAGTACGGTCGGTCACGTTCGGGCGTCAAGGATGGAGGCGGAAGCGAGAGCACAAGCGGATGCGCGAAGCAGCTCCTCGTTGACATCCGCGCCTGCTCCGGAGACGCTCTTTCGTGAGGCGACATGCGAATCCGGGGACCCTTTCTGGCATCCATCCTGACGGCTCTCGCCGTCGCCACATCTGCCTCCGCCGCGGAGGCGGCCCCGCCCTCCTACGTCGTCTTGCCCGCCGAGCAGCCCCGCAAGGTCTGGTACGGCTGGCAAACGCTGACGATCGCCGGCGCATCCCTCGGCGTGGGGACCGTTCCGGCGGTGTTCTTCGGCGTGCACGTGTATGCCTGGCCGCCTGCGCTCACCGGCATGGTGCTGAGCGGGCCCATCGTGCACTGGAAACACGGGCGGGTCGGCCGGGGCTTCGCGGTGCTCGGGATGAACCTCGGAATCACGGGGACGGCCCTCGGCCTCTCCCTGCCCGTCGGGTGCATCTTCGAGAAATGCGACGGCTTTTACTTTCAGTACATGCTGGCCATGAGCTACGTGGGCGCCGCGATCGGCGTGGGCATCGACGCAGCCTTCCTCTCGACATACGAGCCCCCGGAGCCGCACACGGCCCGACGGGCCACGAGCATGGTGGAATCGCTCGTGCCGGTGATCGACGTGCGCCCCGGTCACACGGTGTTCGGGGTGGCAGGCGCATTCTGAGTCGCAACGTAGCGCCGGGGTTTCACCCCGGACCCCGACCAGGGGTTGTCCACCCCTGGACCCGGGGCCTGCGCAAGCGCTGGACCCGGGGTCGATGAACTGCGCGATGCGCAGTTCATCGAACAGGTCGTGGCAAGACCAGCGGGCGACCTTGCCAGTCAAAACCGCAGCGCTCGTGGTCTTGCCCCGGGTCCGTCCGAGAAACCGCGCATCGCGCGGTTTCTCGGCCCTCGGTCCAGGCCGTGCCTGGTCCGGGGTGCAGGGGGCGGACAGCCCCCTGCTGGGGTGCGGGGCAACGCCCCGCGCCCGCGCTGGTGATCCGAGCCAGGTCGTCGCCACGTTCCTGCAGTTCCCTGCCACCGCCTCCTCGTATGCCGTCCCCCGCGTATCGCCTTAGGTTTCTCCGCACAGGGAACGCATGCAGGCGGGGGACGTCATCGACGATCGATTCGTCATCGAGCGGGTCGCCGGCTCGGGGGGAATGGGCTCGGTTTTTCGAGCGCACGACCGCCGGTCCGGCGGGCCCGTGGCCGTCAAGGTACTCCATGACCGCGAGCCGCGCGATATCGCGCGTTTCGATATGGAGGCGCATGTGCTCGCAGGGCTCGATCATCCGGGCATCGTCCGGTACGTCACGCACGGCGTCACCAGCGCGGGCGAGCCCTTCCTCGTTATGGAATGGCTCGCGGGCGAGGATCTCGGCGCACGGCTCGCGCGCGGGAGGCTCACGATCGAGGAAAGCGTCGCCGTCATCAGCGCGGCGGCCTCGGCCCTCGCGACGGCGCATGCGCGTGGCGTGGTGCACCGCGATATCAAGCCGAGCAATGTCTTTCTCGTGGATGGCGCGTTGGATCGGGTGAAATTGCTCGATTTTGGTCTCGCGCGTTTGCCGCTTTCGCCACGATTCACGCGGACGGGCGTGGTGCTGGGGACGCCGAGCTACATGGCGCCCGAGCAGGCGCGTGGGGCGCCGTCGCTCGACGCACGCGTCGATGTGTTCGCGCTCGGCGCCGTGCTGTTCGAGTGCTTGACCGGGCAGCCCGCATTCCAAGGCGAGCACGTCATGGCCGTCCTGGCGAAGGTCCTGCTCGAGGATCCACCGCCGGTGCGAAAGCTTCGGCCCGAGGTGTCGGTGCGGCTCGAAGCGCTGGTCGCGTGTATGCTCGCAAAGGATCCGGCCGATCGGCTCGTCGATGCGGGCGAGGTCGCGGAGGGGCTTGCCTGTCTCGAAGCGCGTGATGCTGGGTCGTGGCTCTCCGAGGTGCCGCCCGCCGAGGCCCTGACGAGGAGCGAGCAGCGATTGCTGAGTATCGTCGCCGTGGGCGCGCCGGCCGAAGACATCGACGCCGAGCACACGAGCGCGCGCCGAGAGGCGCTGGAATCGGCCGCGGAGCCATTTGGCGCACGTGTCGAATGGCTGGCGGATGGCTCGATGCTGGCGGTTTTCATGAATGCAGCGAGTGCCTCCGATGCTGCGGCGCGCGCCGCGCGTTGTGCCCTCGGGCTGCGCCCGCGCGCCCCGGACGCGCCCATCGCGATTGCCACCGGCCTCGGCGAACTCGACGAGCGACTCCCGGTCGGACAGGTCCTCGATCGGTCCGCCGCGCTCCTGCGCGCGGCGGGGCGCTGGGTGCTCGTGGACGAGGTGACTGAGGGCCTGCTCGACGCGCGCCTCGTGGCGGTGCGTGGGCCGGGCGGGATCGAGCTCCACCGCGAGGAGGAAATCAGCAGGGCGGCACGCACGCTGCTCGGCAAACCGAGCCCGTTCGTGGGGCGCGGACGCGAACTGCGCATTCTGCTCGACCTGCTCGACGAAGCCATCGGCGAGAGCATTGCGCGCGCCGTGCTCGTGACCGGGCCGCCCGGAATCGGAAAGTCTCGTCTTCGCCAGGAGTTCGTTCGCGAAGTCGGACAGCGTCATCCAGCAGTCGAGGTGTGGGTCGGGCGCGGCGATGCGATGAGCAAAGGGGCAGCGTTTTCCCTCGTTGGCTCGGCGCTGCGTCATGCGTTCGTGGTGGGGGGTCACGAGCCGATCGAGGAAAGAAGGCGCAAGCTCACCGAGCGGGTCGCGCGCTACGTGGCCGAGGCCGAGGTCCGCCACGTGGCGGGGTTTCTCGGCGAAATGACGGGCACGCCCTTCCCCGACGAAGGCAGCGCGAAGCTCCGCGCCGCGCGCCTCGATGCACGGCTCATGGCCGATCAAATTCAAAACGCCTTCCGGCAGTTCATGGCCGCCGCGTGTGGCGCGCATCCGGTCTTGCTCGTCCTCGAGGATCTGCACTGGGGCGATCTTCCCTCGGTGAAGCTCGTCGACGCGGCGCTGCGGGATCTCGCTTTCGGGCCGCTGGTCGTTGCAGCCTTCAGCCGTCCCGAGGTGCACGACATTTTCCCGAAGGTATGGGCCGAGCGTGGGTTGTCCGAGATTCGTCTCGGGGAGCTGACCTCACGTGCCGCCGAGGAGCTTGCCCGAAGTGCGCTCGGAAATACGACGGAACCTCGGACGATCGCGCAGATCGTCAAGCGCGCCGCGGGTCATCCATTTTTCCTGGAGGAGCTGATCCGAGCGGTGGCCGAGGGCCGCGGAGAGCAATTGCCGGAGACGGTGCTGGCCATGGTCGAGGCACGCCTCGCCGCCCTCCCCGCAGGCGCGCGGCGCGTGCTGCGAGCTGCCAGCGTATTCGGAGATGTCTTCTGGTGCGGCGGCGTGGAGCACCTGCTCGGCGGCGGGGACGAGGCGCTCGGTGCGCACGATTGGCTCGACACGCTGGCCGCGCGCGAAGTCGTGCAGCGTAGCGAAACGAGCAGGTTTCCAGGCGAAACGCAGTATTCGTTCAGGCATTCGCTCTTGCGGGAGGGCGCTCATGCGATGCTGACGGAGCCCGACCGCGCTCTTGGGCATCGGCTCGCGGCGGAGTGGCTCGTGCAACGTGGCGAGGGAGACCCGTTGCGCCTGGCCGAGCATTTCGAGCGCGGAAAGAGCCTGGAGCGCGCGGCGGAGTGGTATCTCGCGGCGGCGAGGCAGATGCTCCAGGGGATGGATCTGCGTGCGGCCATTGCCTGCGCAGAGCGCGGCCTCGGCTGCGGCGCCTCGGGCGAGCTTCGTGCATCGCTTTTGTTCGTCCGCAGCGAGGCGTACGGGTGGCGAGGGGACTGGGTCTCGTTTGCGTTGGGCATGGAGGAGAGCCTGCGCTTGGTCACGCCGCGCACGCCGCTCTGGAGCACGGCCATGGCGTGGAAGCTCGCGAGCGCGCCTGCGCTCGCAGGGGGCGGCGTGCACCGGGAAGACGTGCTTTCGCTCGTCGACCTGGAGCCGGACCCGGAGAGCGCGCGGCCGATCATGCATGCCCTCGGTCTCGCGTGGGAGACTTTGATTCAGCAAGGCAGGCGTGACCTCGCCGAGCTCTGCGCGGCGCGTATGGAGCAGCTCGGCAGCACGCTTGCGGCGCACGATCCCGTGGTTCGGGGCAGGCTGTACGAGGCTCGAAGCGTGACGCTTTACTTCGAGGGGGATGTCTGGGGAACCCTGGGGGCAGCAAGAGCCGCCCTGGCGAGCTACGAGGAGGCCGGTGAACGGCAGCACCTGCTCTGGGCTCGCCTGTTTGTCGCCGTGGGCTACTTGTGCCTCGGGGCGTATGCGCGCGCGGACCAGGAAGCGCGCAACGTGCTCCAGAGGGGCGAGGAGACAACCACGTATGGGGTATGGGCGAAGTGGATCTGGGCCTGTGCGCTCGTGGGTCTGGGAAACCTGGAGGAAGCGCGCACAGAGCTCCTGGGCCTCTTCGACTTCGAGTACGCGCGCAGCCATCCCTATTTGCTGGGCGTCGCCCGAGCGACGCTGGCCTCCCTCCTTCTGGGCTCCGGGGATCTCGACGCGGCGGAGCGCGAGGCGCGCGCGGCTGCCGAGGTTTTCTCGGGCACCACGCCCTGGCGCGCGGCGGCGGAGGCGAGGCTCGCGGCGATCCTCCTTCGGCAGCAGCGCGCGGACGAGGCACTACGCCTCACGGAGGACGTGGCCGCGCGGCGCGACGCGGGCGGCGGCGGCAGCGGACCCTATGAGATGTCCCTGCGCCTCACCCACGCCGAGGCGCTCGATGCGACGGGCCATCACGCCCGCGCGCGGACCGTGCTGCTCGAAGCACGTGATCTTTTGCTGTCGCGCGCGGCCAAGATCGAGGACGCCGAGCTCTGCCGGAGCTACCTCGAGAATATCCCCGAGAACGCGCGCATCCTCGCCATGGCTGCGGCCTGGGAGCGGGACGCCGCTTAGCTTTGGGACTGCGAAGGAATGCAAGCGCCTCTTCGTATGCCATCTCCCGCGCGTCGCCTTAGGTTCCTCCGCACGAGGGGCGCATGCAGGCGGGGGACGTCATCGACGATCGATTCGTGATCGAGCGGGTCACCGGCTCGGGGGGAATGGGCTCGGTCTTCCGGGCGCACGACCGCCTGTCCGGTGGGCCGGTGGCCGTCAAGGTGCTCCATGACCGGGAGCCCCACGATATCGCGCGGTTCGATATGGAGGCGCGTGTGCTCGCAGGGCTCGATCATCCGGGCATCGTCCGGTACGTCACGCACGGCGTCACCAGCGCGGGCGAGCCCTTCCTCGCGATGGAATGGCTTGCAGGCGAGGACCTCGGAGAGAGGCTCGCGCGCGGGCGGCTCACGGTCGAGGAAAGCGTCGCCGTCATCAGCGCAGCGGCCTCGGCGCTCGCGACGGCGCATGCGCGTGGCGTGGTGCACCGCGATATCAAGCCGAGCAATGTCTTTCTCGTGGATGGCGCGTTGGGTCGGGTGAAATTGCTCGATTTTGGCCTCGCGCGCATGCCGCTTTCGCCACGGTTCACGCGGACGGGCGTGGTGCTCGGGACGCCGAGCTACATGGCGCCCGAGCAGGCGCGTGGCTCGGCGTCGCTCGACGCGCGTGTCGATGTATTCGCGCTCGGCGCTGTGCTGTTCGAGTGCTTGACCGGGCAGCCCGCATTCCAGGGTGAACACGTCATGGCCATCCTGGCGAAGGTTTTGCTGGAAGATCCTCCGCCATTGCGAAAACTCCGGCCCGAGGTGTCGGTGCGACTCGAAGCGCTGGTCGCGTGCATACTCGCGAAGGATCCGGCCGATCGGCTCGCGGATGCGGGGGAGGTCGCGGAGGCGCTCGCCTGTCTCGATGCGCGTGATGCTTGGTCGTGGCTCTCCGAGGTGCCGCCCGCCGAGGCCCTGACGAGGAGCGAGCAGCGATTGCTGTGTATCGTCGCCGTGGGCCCGCCGGCCGGAGACGTCGACGCCGAGCACACGAGCGCGTACCAAGAGGTTCTGGAATCGGCTGCCGAGCGGTTTGGCGCACGGATCGAATGGCTGGCGGACGGCTCGACGCTGGTGGTCTTCATGAATGCAACGAGCGCCTCGGATGCTGCCGCGCGCGCCGCTCAGTGCGCCCTCTGGCTGCGCCCGCGCGTCCCGGACGCGCCCATCGCGATGGCCACCGGCCTCGGCGAGGTCGCGGAGGCTTTGCCCGTCGGACAGGTCCTCGATCGGGCCGCCGCGCTCCTGCGCGCGGCCGGGCGCTGGGTGCTCGTCGACGAGGTGACCGCGGGGCTCTTCGACGCGCGGCTCGTGGTGGTGCGTGGGCCGGGCGGGATCGAGCTCCACCGCGAGGAGGAGGTCAGCGCGGCGGCGCGTACGCTGCTCGGCAAACCGAGCCCGTTCGTGGGGCGCGGACGAGAGCTGCGCGCCCTCCTCGACTTGCTCGACGAATCCGTCGGCGAGGGCGTCGCGCGCGCGGTGCTCGTGACTGGGCCGCCCGGAATCGGAAAATCACGCCTTCGCCAGGAGTTCGTCCGCGCGGCCTTACAGCATCATCCCGCGGTCGACGTGTGGATAGGGCGCGGAGATGCGATGAGCAAAGGGTCGGCATTTTCCCTCGTTGGCTCGGCCCTGCGTTATGCGTTCGCGGTCGCCGGCCACGAACCCATCGAGGAGCGAAGGCGCAAGCTTACCGAGCGGGTCGCGCGCCATGTGGCCGAGGCCGAGGTGCGCCACGTGGCGGGGTTTCTCGGCGAAATGACGGGCACGTCCTTTCCCGATGCCGACAGCGCAAGGCTTCGCGCCGCGCGCCTCGATGCGCGGCTCATGGCCGATCAGATTCAATCCTCCTTCCGGCAATTCATGGCCGCCGCGTGTGGCGCGCATCCGGTCTTGCTCGTCCTCGAGGATCTGCACTGGGGCGATCTCCCCTCGGTGAAACTCGTCGACGCGGCGCTGCGGGATCTCGCAGGCAAGCCGCTCGTCGTGGCAGCGTTCGGTCGGCCCGACGTGCACGACGTTTTCCCGAAGGTATGGGCCGAGCGGGGGTTGTCCGAGATTCGTCTGGGAGAGCTGACCCCGCGGGCCGCCGAGGAGCTCGCTCGGAGCGCGCTCGGGGACGCCGTCGATCCTCGGACGATTGCGCAGATCGTCAAGCGCGCCGGGGGGCATCCGTTTTTCCTGGAAGAGCTGATCCGGGCGGTGGCCGAGGGGCATGGAGAGCAATTGCCGGAGACCGTGCTGGCGATGGTCGAGGCGCGCCTCGCCGCCCTCCCAGCAGGCGCAAGGCGCGTGCTGCGCGCGGCCAGCGTATTCGGGGAGGTGTTCTGGTGCGGCGGCGTGGAGCACCTCCTCGGCGGTGGAGACGAGGCGCTCGGCGCGCACGATTGGCTCGACATGCTGGCCACACGCGAGGTGTTGCAGCGCAGCGAGACGAGCAGGTTTCCTGGTGAGGAGCAGTATTCGTTTCGGCATTCGCTTTTGCGGGAGGGCGCGTATGCGATGCTGACGGAGCCCGACCGCACGCTTGGGCATCGGCTCGCCGGGGAGTGGTTCCTGCAATGGGGCGAGGGAGACGCGATGCGCCTGGCCGAGCATTTCGAGCGGGGAAAGAGTCCAGAGCGCGCGGCGGCGTGGTATCTCGCGGCGGCGAGGCAGATGCTCCAGGCCAATGACCTGCACGGAGCGATTGCCTGCGCCGAGCGTGGCGTCGGCTGCGGCGCGTCCGGGAAGCTGCGTACGGAACTCTTGCTCGCCCGGGGCGAAGTCCGCGGGTGGATCGGGGACTGGGCGCTCGTCCTGCCGGACATGGACGAGGCCCTGCGCGGGCTGACGAAAGGCGAGCCGTTCTGGTACACCGCAAAGGCATCCAAGGTCATGAACGCCACGCTGCGCGACGGGGCCAGCGCGGTCTCCGACGACGTGCTGGCCGAATTCGATGTGGATCCGAGCCCGGAGAGCGCGAGGCATTTCGTATACGCTCTCGGGCTTCTCTATCAGGCCCTGATGCAGCTCGGTAAGCGCGACCTGGCCGAGCGCTGCATGGCGCGGATGGAGCAGACGGGCAGCCGGATCGCGGAGAACGATCCCTTGATCCGGGGCAAGCTGCAGGAAATGCGGAGCGTGAAGTTCCTCCACGAGGGTCATTTCTGGGCGAGCCTCACGGCCGCCAAGGCCTGCCTGGAGAGCTACGAGCAAGCCGGCGATCGGCGGCATCTGGCGTGGGGCCGCTTGAGCATCGATGCGTCGTACATGCACCTCGGGGCGTACGCGCGCGTGGAGGAGGACCTGCGCGCCTTGCCTCGGGGCGACGATGATCCCGCCGTATATGCAGTCTGGGGAAGGTGCCTGCTCGCCTGTACGCTCGCGGAACGCGGGGCTCTGGACGAGGCACGCCGGCTGGCAGAGAACGTCCGGGACTCCGAGTACGCGCGCAGCAACCTCTATCTGCTAGGCCTCCTCCGAGCGATGCTGGCCCCCATCCTCCTGCGCTCCGGTGAGCTGGACGCGGCGGAGCGAGAGGCGCGCGTGGCCATCGAGATCCTCTCGGGCGCCCCACTTTGGCACTCCGCGGCGATGGCGACGCTCGCGGCCGTCCTCCTCGGGCAGCAGCGCACGGACGAGGCATTGCGCCTCATCGAGGACGCGGCCGCGCAGCACGACGCGTGCGGCGGGGGGGGACCTCAGAAAATGGCCCTGCGCCTCACCCACGCCGAGGCGCTGCACGCAACGGGGAATCACGCCCGCGCGCGGACCGTGCTGCTCGAGGCCCGCGACCTCTTGCTTTCGCGCGCGACGGAGATCGAGGACCCCGAGCTGCGTCGGAGCTTCCTCGAGAATGTCTCCGTAAACGCGCGCATCCTCGCCCTCGCTGCCGCCTGGGAGCAAGACGCCGCTTGACCTCGGAAAACGTTCAAAGCAAGTCGCGCGTCCAGCCGACGGTGACGAGCGCCCCGAATCGATCGGTCCCGACGGTATGGGTGGACGTCGCTTCACGGCTATTGCCGTCGAGCCAGTCCACTTCCTGGTAATGCGTGGTCACCGTCGTGCGAACGAGATCCCCTTCATAGAGCCCCATCATCCCGACCTCGACGTGATTCGGACCGCGGCCGAAGACATAACTCGCGCCCACGCGCGCACCCGCGAAAGCCGTGGTCCCGTCGGCCCCCGGATCGGGGCTCAAGATGCGCGCCCCCACGTTCTGATAGGCGTGGAGCCCCAATGCGCCACACGCGGTGAGGCGCAAGCCGAAGGGCGCGCGCCACGCGAGCCCTGCCGTCGCCCCGAAACCGGCGTACTGGCTCATGAACTCGGTGCCTCCCTCGCCAAACCCGCCGACCTCGAACAACCCCAGCCGATACTGCGCGTGGATCCCCACCGTGGCGCCACGCTCGTAGGCCGAGAACACGCCCGCATAGCCGCCCACCCTGACGTCGCTCGGCGGCACCTTGCCCGCCTGGGCCGCGTCCGCGCTCACCGAATCCTGCGCGGCGGCGGGCGCGGCGCAAAGAAGGAGAGCAGCGCTGAGACCAAAGCACCTTTTCGACAATCTCGTTTTCACGGTAAGCTCCTCGTTCGCGCCTTGGCCCAGGCAATCCACGTGCCCACGGCGTCTGCGAAGCGTGGGTGGCGAGCGAGGAAGAGGGTGCGAAGCGAGCTACCGCGCGTGATGTCGTGCGCGATACCCTCGGAAGGGCGTGCTGTGGTGGCTGAGGCACGCTTCTGCGACGACGCATTCCGAGTGCGTGCCGCCAGACGAATACACGGTGAGAACCGAGCGCGACACGAGGAGCACGGACCGTATCCCTGCGGGCACGGTTCCTGGCGTTGCTGCGATGCGAGCTACTTCTTCGCCTTGCCCGCGGGCGGGATCACCGTCGCGAGCGCCTTCTTGGCGTCGGCCTCGGTGCCCTTCTCCAGCGCGATCGCGAGGATCACGTCGGCCGGCTCGTCCGCGATGACGCCGATCGCGGCTCCCTTGAACTCGTCGAGCCCGTGCTCCTTCGCCGCGTCGCCGTCGATGAGCGAGCGCGGCGTGAGGTTCGCGATGTTCGACTTTTCGGGCTTTTTCGTGGGACGTACCAGACGCACGCGCGCCTTCTTGGCGCCGTTCGCGACTTCGAACGTGTGCGCCTCGTACACGCCCTCGACGAAGTAGCTGTTCGTGCCGTCGACCGTCTTCCACGGGCTCGCCTTGAAGGCCTCGCGCAGATCCGGTTGCTCGATCTCGCTCAGGCTCTTGCCAGCGATCTGATACGTCGAGGCCGGCTTGGTGAGCGGCGCGACGACGTCGGCCGCGGGCTTCGGGGCTTCGGCGGCGGCCGGCTTGGCGCTCGGCTCCGCGTCGGCCGCCGGGGCGGGCGCGGCCGCGGGGGCGGGCTCCGGGGCGGGCGCCGGGGCGGGCGCGGCCGCCGGCGCATCCGCAGGCGTCTCGGGAGCAGGGGTCGTGCCTCCGCCGCAAGCGGCGCCGAGGACGATGGTGGCGAGGAGGAACGAGGAGTAGACCGTCTTGGAGAGGTTCATCGCGGCGGGGCTCTACTACAGAGCGCTCGTGCGGTACAGGGTCTCCGTAAGGCGCCTCGGCAAGGCCTTTCCCCCCGGGATTCGCGCCTTCCTCAGGGAACACTTGACGGCGGCCGCTCGCGTCCGGTGTCGTGCCGCCAAACAACTTCCGTGTAAAATCGCCCCCCGATGCCCGACGCACGCCCCCACCTCGGCGACGCCCACAACTTCGGTCGCCGCGTCACCCGCAAGGGCGGCCGCATCTGGAAGCCCCGCACGGTCTTCTGGGAGTGGCTCCTGCTCGCGGCGGACAGTCCGCTCCGGCGCTTCCTCTCCGAGACCGCCGAGCGAGACGGGCTCGGCGCCGAGGCGTTCGGCTTTCTCCCCGACCTGAAGTTCTCCTCCCCACGCGCCCGCGACGGCGGCGAGGTGGAGGCCGTCACGCTGGAGCCGCTGCCCCTACCCTCGCCCGAGCAGAGGCGCGAGCTCGCGCGGATCGTGGGCCGCTCGCTCGCGCTCTGGAGCTTTCTCGGGGTCGCCGACCTGCACTGGGAAAACCTCGTGCTCGGCGTCGATTCGCGGGGAAAGGTGGTGTTCGCGCCGCTCGACATCGAGATGATCCTCGCCGATCTGTCGCTCCCGACCGAGACGAAGCTCTTGCCGGACGCCGATCCCGAATACGCCGCGATCTGCCGTCACGCCGCCGGCGTTCGGCGCGTGCTGCCGTATCTCGGTAAGCCCGTCGACCCGGCCGATCTGGTTGCCATGGCGAGCGCCTACCGCGGCACGCTCATCTTCCTCGAGCGCCACGCTCGCAAGATCGCCGACGTGTTCGCGAGCCTGCCCGAGCTCGGGGAGATGCCCATTCGGGTTTGCCTGCGCGGGACCGACGAATACGTCCGCGCCCGCTCGGACGCGTCGTCGTTATGGCCGCCGCTGCTCGACGCGGAGACGGAGCAGCTCGCCCGCGGCGACATTCCCTACTTCTTCCAGCTCTACGGGCGGCGCGGCATTCACTGGTTCGGCAATCAGGAGCTTTCCCGGCTCGAAAGGCTTCCGCTCGAAGGCGACGTCCCGCAGCTCGATCCGGTCCTCCAGGTCTCGCGCGGCTTTCGCTCGCCCTCCCGCGCGAAGCTCCGCGAGGACGGGCTCTTCACGGTGCTCGGCGCCTTCGACCACGGCTCCTTCGCCGGCAAGCACGAGGCCGACGGGCTCGCGGTCACCTTTCGGAAACGCGCGCTCGTCGTGCACCTGGCCGACGGCGAGGAGCTCGAATCCCGGCGCAACCTGAGCGCGTTCGTCGGGAGCGTCTATCTGCCCTGTCGTTGCGGGGAGGTGCTCTCGGTGTTCGTCCCCGAGGTCACAGCGTGCGAAGCCCAGACGCGCTGACGGCGATCCCCTGCCCCTTCGACGTGGTAACGTGACGCCGTGCTCCCCGCCTGTGACACCTGCCGCCGCCCGACCGTTGCCTGCGTGTGTGATCGGATCGTCTCGTACCCGACGGACCGCCGCGTGCTCATCTTGCAGCACCCGCAGGAGCAGGACGCGCTGCTCGGCTCGGCGCAGATCCTGATCGCGAGCTTGCCGAAGGCCGAGCTCGTCGTAGGCCTGAGCTGGCGCAACCTGGGGCACGCGCTCGGCGAGGAGGACGTCGACCCGCGCAAGTGGGCGGTCCTCTTCCCCGACAGCGAAGCGCAGAGCGACGTCACCACGAGGCGCGGCGCGCCCCTCGATCCGAAGGAGCTCGAGGGGATCATCGTGCTCGACGGGACGTGGTCGAAGGCGAAGACCCTGTGGTGGCGCAATCCCTGGTTGAACAAGCTGAACCGCATGAACCTGCGGCCGACGAAGCCCTCGATCTACGGCCGGCTGCGCGCCGAGCCGCGGCGCGAGTACGTCTCGACGCTCGAATCCGTGGCGACCGCGCTCACGCTCTGCGGGGAGAAGCCGGAGATCGCCGTGGGCCTCGAGCGTGTCTTTCGCACGCTGGTGCAGCGCGTCCGTGACGCGAACATCCCGTCGGAAGAACGAAAACTGCCGCGGCGGACACGTCCCCCGCGAAGGCCGGAGGCGCCGGCGGGGCCGAAGGCGCCGAAGGAGTGAAGGGCGCGGCGGCACGGGTCTGGATGGCCCTGCCCTTCGACCCTACGTCGTGCGCATGAACGAAGCGCAGCACGTTTCGCCCGCCGTGGATCTCGCCCTCGCCTTCGTGAAGACGGTCCAGGCCGGCGGGGACATCCAGGGGCTCGTGACCGACGACGTCGAGGAGGAGGAGCTGCCGAACCGGATCTTCGCCGCGGGCGCGCGGCGCGATCTTCCGGCGATGCGGGCGGGGGTCGAGCGGGGCAAGACGATCTTCGCGGAGCAGCGGTACCGGGTGCTGCGCGCGTTCGGCGACGCGACGCAGGCCGTGCTGGAGCTCGAGTGGACGGGCGTCCTCGCGATGCAGCTCGGCTCACTCGCGCAGGGCGCGACGATGCGCGCGGCGTGCGCGTTTTTCTTTGATACGCGGGATGGAAAGATCGCACGCGTCCGCCATTACGACGCGTTCGATCCGTTCTGAAGGGCGAACCCGCTCAGGGCGTGAAGATGCCCGTGTACGTCTGCGCGACCGCGAGCGTCCCGGCCGAGGGCTGGAAGGGTTTTTCGAAGGGATCGCCGACGAGCGCGGAGACTTGGACGTGATAGTACCGGCCGGCCTGGAGCACGCCCGCCGGGATCACGAAGGACGTCTCCGTCGTCTTGGCCACGAGAACGCTCGTCCGCGGGGAGAGGTACCCCATGGGGTTCGTGACGTCGTCGAGCAAGACGACCACGACCCTGTAATGGTGCGGGGTCCCGGTCGCCGGCGGATCCCACGTGACGGTGGGCGTCATGCCGATCGCGGTCGTCGGCTGAGCGACGGGCAGGGTCTTCCCGTCGAGCTTCACGTTGCGGGGCAGGCCGAAGAGCGGTGTGAACGGTTTGTCGACCGCATCGGAGAGCGGCCTGCTGAGGACGAAGTAGCCGTTCAGCCGCTCCGTCGTGCCCTCGATCGGGTGCTGCACCCGCGAGTTGAAGTTGAACGTCATTCTCGCATGCGGTGTGCCGTGCGTGTAGGGATTGCCGTACGAGAACGTCCCCGCATAATCGCCCGGCATGGCGAGCTTCGTCGTGAGGTTGCAGCCATTCGGGCAGGCGACGGGGTCGCACGTGCCGCCGCCGCCGCTGGGGAAGCAGGCCGGATCCACGGGGACCTCCTGGCTCGTCACGAGCATCGAGACGAGCTCCGGGATGTTGCCATAGATGGCGATGTCCCCGCCCGGCTCCTGGTGGATCCCCAGCGAGACGGAGGCGGACTGCGGCGTCGCCGGGCCGTTTTGCTCGAGCTCCGCGAGGAACGCGTTTCCCTTGTAATCGATGTCGAACGTGGATTGCGCGAGCGGCTGGAAGGTGCCCGTGATCGACGCGGGCTGTCCGTCCTTCATGGTGACGGAGCTCGTCGAGAAGGAGGCGCGGGCCGAGAGGACATGCGCGGTGGACCAGGGAATGTCGTAATTCGCGGCATTGGGCACGAGGCTGTCCACGAGGTGCGTGACCTGGAGGATGTCGCCCTTCGTGGCGTCGACGAGCGGCCGCACGTCGCCATCGCGGCTCGCCGGGTACGCGGAGATGAGCCACGGGAACGCGTAATTCGAAAAGGCCGTCCCGCCCTCGCCCGGCATTCCAGGCACGGACGCGTCGGGGCTGATGAGCGCGTCGGCGTCGGCGTTGTACGAATAAAACTCGAGCCCATCCACGTGGGTGTCCTGCTGCCAGTTCGCGAGCCCGTCCGCCGTGATCGCGGCGTCGAACTCCTGCTGGCCGCCCACGACATCGGGGCGCCCCGCGAAGATGCGGCCGATGTCGACGGTCCGGGCCTCGAGCCGGAAGAGCTCGAGCCGGGGCCAGCCGTTCATCGAGCCCGCGGGAGGCGGGACCGTGAATGCGAGCCAGTACGGGCCCTCGGGCACCCCGGGGATCTCGAATCGTTTTCCATCCGCCGAGAGCGCGCCGGGGAACGTTTGGGATGCGCCGTCCAGGAGGATCCGCGCCTCGACCGACGTGTAGATCCCGAGATCCCGGATCTTCGTGACCTCCCCATTTTCGGTCCGGTAGGTATCCGTCAGCTCGAGGACCACGCCATCGAAGGCACCGCCCCCGCCGCCGGTTCCGCCGACGCCGCCGCTCCCGCCCTCCCCAGCGGTTCCGCCGCTCCCCCCGCTCCCGCCGCCGCCGCCGCAGCCGGAGGCCCACAGAACACCCATCCCGAGCAAGCCAATCCATCGAAGAGAAGTACGCATGGACACATGGGAGCACCAAGCGTCTTCGGGCGTCAAGCTCGGAGCATGTTCAGGAAAGGCGCTCCTCGACAATCATCCGCACGCCGTGCCTCGGTCCCGCATTGGCGGCGCGCACGGCGCCGTTATCGGGTTTGAGCGACGCGAGCCGCAATTTGTGACGCCGGAGCAGCGTCCCGAGCACGAGCTTCATCTCGTAACCCGCCATGGCCGCGCCCAGGCAGCGCCGCGCGCCGCCGCCGTACGGCAGGAATTCGAACGGCGAGTATTGGCGGTCGAGGAATCGCTCGGGCGAAAACCGCTGCGGATCGGGATAAACGTCTTCGCGGAAATGGGCGACCGAGATCGCCGCGACCACGCCCGTGCCGGCCGGCAGGTTGTAGCCGCCGACATCCAGGGGCCGGAGGAGCTTGCGGGGCGCGGGCGCGGGCGCGAGCGGGTAGCGGCGGAGCGTCTCGTTGCACACGGCCTCGAGATACGGGAGTTTTCCGAGGTTTTCCGGTTCGGGAGCGGGCCCGAGGGACGAAAGCTCGTCGCGGAGGCGCCCGAGCACGGCGGCGTTTTCGGGCCGGTGGAGCGCGTAGAGGGCCCAGGCGATGGCGATCGCCGTCGTCTCGTGCCCGGCGAACACCAGGAGAATGAGCTGATCGCGGATTTCGTCGTCGTCCATCGGCTGCCCGTCCTCGGTGCGCGCAGCGAGCAAGAGGCTCAGGATGTCCTCGCGTGGCCCCGTGGCGCGGCCTTTCGCGATGAGCTCGTCGAGCGCGGCGTGAAGGCGGCGGCGGCGCTCGATGAAGCGTGCGTAGGGGCCGATGCCCCCGAATTCGCGGCGCAGCGCGGGGAAGAGGGCGAGGAGCGGCGAGATGCCATTGGTAATTTCGAGCAGGAGCTTGGCCAGCGCCTGCATGCCGGCGCGCTCGGTGACGCCGAAGACGACCTGCAGGATGACGTCGAGCGAGAGCTCCTGCAGGACGTCGGACATCGTGACGGTTTGTCCGATCTGGAAGCCCGCGGCGCGCTCCTCGGTGAGCCGCACCATCTGCTCGCCATAGGCGCGCATGCGGGCTCCGTGGAACGGGGGCATCATGAGCTTGCGCGCTCGCCTGTGGTTGGTCCCGCTTGCGAGGATGAGCGAGCGGGGGCCGACGAAGACGCCGAGGTCCTGGTTGAGGGGCTCGAACGTGTCCGGATCGGCCGTGTAGACGGCCTTGATGCCCGCGGGATCGCCGGTCATGACGAGCGGGGGATCGCCCGGGAAGGTGAACGTTCCGCCGTATTTCTGCGTGATCGGCTTCATGCAGCCGATGGGATCCCGCATGTATCGAACGAGGCTCGTGATGCTGGTGCGCGGCCCAGGCGGTAGGTTCCCCATCGCGTCATGATGCCAAGTTCGCAGCGGCACCACAACGCAAACTTACCTGCGGGGCACGAGGCTGGTAAACTGCCGGCCGGCATGGTTCTCCGCGATTACCAGTGGGTCACGAGCTCCCTTGCGGTCGGCAGCGCCGTCGCCAAGCAAGACCAGGTCTCGGCGCTCGTCGCCGACGGGGTCAGCCACGTGCTCGATTGCAGGGGGGGAGAGTCGGCGAAGGCGCTCTACGTGGGGACCGGCATCGTCTACAAGCACGCCCCAGCGCTCGACGACGGAAAACCCAAGCCCGACGAGTGGTTCTTCCAGGGAATCGATTTCGTCCTCGGGGCGCTGCGGTGGCCGAGAGCGAAGGCGCTCGTCCATTGCAAGTTCGGCATGTCGCGCGCCCCGTCGATGATGTTCGCGATCCTCGTCGCGCAAGGCATCTCCGGGGACGAGGCGGAGGCGCGTATCCAGAACGCGCGGCCGGCCGCGAAGGTGACGTACCGCAAGGACGCCGAGCGCGCCGGCCGGCGATGGTGGATCCGGCATTGAAGGGCCGAGGATCCGCCCCGCGGCCCTGAAAACCGAGCTACCCTTCGGCACCATGCTCGCCTGCGTCGACGTCGCCTACGCTCCCGACGACACCTTCGCCGTCGCCGCCGGCCTGCTCTTTCACCGCTGGGACGACGCGGCCGCCGCGAAGGAGCTCACCGCCCGCATCGACGAAGTCGCGCCCTACGAACCCGGCGCCTTCTACCGGCGCGAGCTCCCCCCGCTCCTCGGCTTGCTGGGAAAGGTCGACCCGCTGCCCGAGGTCGTCGTCGTGGACGGCTACGTGTGGCTCTCGGCCGACGGGCGGCCGGGGCTCGGGGCGCGGCTCTTCGAGGCGTTCGGTGGGCGGGTCGTGGTCGTCGGCGTGGCGAAGACCGCGTTCCACGGCGACGCGCCGGCCGCCCAGGTAAAGCGTGGCAAGAGTGAAAAACCGCTCCACGTCACGGCCGCGGGCGCGACGCCGGACGAGGCGGCGGCGTGGATCCGATCGATGCACGGCCCGCACCGGCTCCCCACCCTGCTCGCCCGTGTCGACAGGCTCTGCCGGGATGCATTGATGCGATGAAAAAAGACGACCCCCGCATCCGCCTCGTGTTGCGCCTCGTCACGGCCGTCTTGATCGTCGCCCTCTTCTTGTTCGAGGGGAACATGCTCATCGGCCCGATCACCCGGGTTTTCCCCCGCGAATGCGCGGCCGTGACGCCTTCGCCGCCGCAAGTGGACACCACGCTCTTGCCCGCGCACGTGGTCGGCCAGGAAAACCTCTGCAACCGCGTATCCGACGGCCATTGCGAGCGCGTCGCCTTTGGGGACCGGGTCTCGGGCGCTTGCAAGAACGGCGGTATGATCGGGGACTGGACGGTGAAGGACGCGGCGACCGGGGCCCTGCGTTGGTCGGGGCAATACGAGGGGGGCTGGGCGAACGGTGACTTCCGCGTCTGCAAGGATCCCACGCATTGCGACAGCTTCCGCATCAAGGACCTGCACCTCGACGGCCCGTCGGTCACGTGGGAGCGCGACGGCGACCGATGGATCGAGCTCTCCGGCCGGTACGAGCGCGGCCGGGGCGTCGGGCGATGGGTGCGCCGCATCGACGGCAAAGGCGCGGTCCGCTCGGCGCTGGTCTTCGACGAGCAGGGCCTCGACGCAAAAGAATTTTTCTATTGCACGAACGGGAACCTGAAAGAGCGCCGCGGGCAACGCACGATCGTCTTCGACGCTGAAAATCGTCGAATCGCGGAGCGGGGCCCCGAGGGGCCGCTGCGGATCCTCGACGCCGCGGGAAATGTGGTCCGGGACGCGCGTCCCGACGAAGAAACGACGCTCTGTCCCCTGCCCTGAGCTGCACGCCCATCGAGGAGCGCTTCGCCGGGGCGCCGCCCCGGACCCCGCGGGGGCTGTCCGCCCCTCGACCCGGACCAGGCACGGCCTGGACCGAGGGTGGAAGAACTGCGCTCCGCGCAGTTCTTCCAACGGGCCCGTTGAACCGTGTCGCCCGTCGAGACGTCAGCACTGCTGTCTTGATTGGCGAGATCGTCGCCAGTCTCGACCGGGCCTGTGCGATGAACTGCGCATCGCGCAGTTCATCGTCCTGGGTCCAGCCCCTGGCTGGTCCGGGTGCAGGGGGCGGACAGCCCCTGCTGGGGCCTGGGGCAACGCCCCAGCGCAGCGGCGTCGACCCGACACAGCTCGGGACCTTCGCGAACGGAGCGCAACATCGACCGGGAGGTCCCGGGACCTTCGCGCATGGAGCGCAACATCGATCCGGGAGGTCCCGGGACCTTCGCGAACGGAGCGCACCATCGATCCGGGAAGCCCCGGGACCTGCGTGAACGGGTTCCCACACCGATCCGGGAAGCCCCGGGACCTGCGGGAACGGGGTCGAAGACCGATGACGGAGGCCGAGGGACCTGCCCGCGCGGCGGAGAGGGGGTGAAAGCTGCGATGAACTGCGCACCGCGCAGTTCATCGTCCTGGGTCCAGCCCCTGGCTGGTCCGGGTGCAGGGGCGGACAGCCCCTGCTGGGGCCTGGGGCAACGCCCCAGCGCAGCGGCGTCAACATGAGACCAATGCTCAGCTGTTCTGATACAAGGGGCACGATGCGCCCGCGCGCCGATCGCCACGTTCCCCTCCGCCGCCTCGGCCTCGTGGTTTCCCTTGCGCTGCTCGCCGCCTGCGCCGGCCCCGAGACCGGCAAATCCCCGGAGCCTGCGTCCTCGTCTGGCGGCGGCGCGCCGACCGGGCCCTTGCGCCACGCGTACGGCCCTGATCCCTCTCAATTCGGGGAGCTGCGTGTCCCGCAAGGCGAAGGCCCGCACCCCGTGATGGTGATCCTTCACGGCGGCTGCTGGGCCGATGGGTATCGCAAGGACCTCATGGACGGCATGAGCGAATCCCTCACCAAAGCAGGGTTCGCCACCTGGAACGTCGAATACCGCCGCCTCGGCAGCGGTGGGTATCCGGTCACGCTCACCGATGTCGGCCTCGCCGTGGACACGCTCCGTGATCTCGCCTCGACGCACCATCTCGACACGACGAAGGTCTTCACGGTTGGCCATTCCGCCGGCGGGCAGCTCGCCGTCTGGGTCGCCGCTCGCGCACGCCTGCCCGCTGGAAATCCCCTCCGCGGCGTGAATCCCCTCCCCGTCGCTGGCGCCGTCTCCCTCGCCGGCGTCCTCGATCTCGCCGAAGCTCTCGACCTCGGCGTCTGCGGCACCGCGGCGGCAAACCTCCTCGGGGGCAGCCCGACCGAGGTCCCCGCGCGGTACGCCGAGGCTTCTCCGCGCGCTCTTTTGCCGATCGGCGTACGACAGATCCTCGTCCACGGGACTGACGACGCCATCGTCCCCCTCGTGATGAGCACCCATTACCTCGACGCCGCGAAGGCGGCCGGCGAGAAGGACATCACGCTGAAGGTCATCGAGGGCGGCGATCATTTCGACATGATCGAGCCGTCGTCGACGAAATGGGCCGAGGTCTCCCAGGCGATCGTCGGGATCGGGGCGCTTCCCTGATGGTCGCGACAGAGTTTTTCCGTCACGCTCATCTCCTCTCTTCGATTCCCGCGCAATGCTGACACAATCCGCCATCTTCCTCGTCGCGGCCGTCGTGGCCGTCTCCGTCTTCCGGCGCATCGGCCTCGGTACCGTGCTCGGTTACCTCGCCGCCGGCGCGTTGATCGGCCCCTCGGGCCTGCGCCTGATCCAGGATGTCGACCAGATCCTCCACACCGCCGAGCTCGGCGTCGTCTTCCTCCTGTTCCTCATCGGGCTCGAGCTCCAGCCGAGCCGCCTCTGGAGCATGCGGGGCACCGTGTTTGGCCTCGGCGGCGCCCAGGTCGGGGTCACGACCGCGGCGATCACGCTGCTCGGCCTCGCCCTCGGCGCGCCCTTCCCCGCGGCCGTCGTCGCTGGCGTCGGCGTCTCCATGTCCTCGACGGCCATCGCCACGCAGATCCTCGGCGAGAAAAACGAGCTCGGCGCGCCGCACGGCCGCACCGGGTTCGGCATCCTGCTCTTCCAGGACGTCGCGGCCATTCCCGTCCTCGCGCTCGTCCCTCTGCTCGGCGCGGGGCCCTCGGCCTCGACCGGCAGTCCGCTCACGCACGGCCTCGTCATCGTGGCCGTGATCGCGGGCCTCGTCATCTCCGGCCGCTACCTCCTGCGCCCGGCGTTCCGTTTCATCGCCGAGGCCCAGAGCCACGAGCTCTCCACCGCCACCGCGCTCCTCGTCGTCCTCGGCACCGCGCTCATCATGGCGAGCGTCGGGCTCTCGATGGCGCTCGGCGCGTTCATCGCCGGCGTGCTGCTCGCCGACTCGGAGTACCGGCACGAGCTCGAAGCCGACATCGAGCCCTTCAAGGGCCTGCTCCTCGGCCTGTTTTTCATGGCCGTCGGCATGTCCGCGAACCTGCGCCTGATCAAAGACCGCCCGCTTCTCGTGATTGGCCTCGTCGTCGGGCTCGTGCTCGTGAAGATGGCCGTCCTCTACGGGCTCGGCGTCGCGGCGAAGCTCAGCCGGCGCTCGGCGGCGAGCCTCGGCGTGTCGATCTCGCAGGGCGGCGAATTTGCGTTCGTCATCTTCGGCGTGGCCCGCGGCGCCAAGGTCATGAAGCCCGAGACCGTGGAGCTACTCATCGTCGTCGTCACCCTCTCCATGGCCGTGACGCCGCTCCTCTTCCTCGCCCGCGACGGCATCACGAAGCGCCTCGCTGCCGCGGATCGCCGCTCCTTCGACAAGATTTACGACGAGGGCAGCAGCGTCATCATCGCGGGGTTCGGCCGGTTCGGGCAGATCGTCGGCCGCATCCTGCGGCTCAAGCGCATCCCGTTCACCGCGCTCGACGCGAGCCCCACGCACGTCGATTTCGTCCGCCGGTACGGAAACGAAATCTATTACGGCGACGCTTCCCGCGTGGATCTCCTCCGCGCGGCGGGCGCGGAGCGCGCGCGGCTCATCGTGCTCGCGATCGACGACATGGACGCCTCGATGCGTACCCTTCACGTCGTGCAGTCGCATTTCCCGCACCTCAGGATCGTCGCGCGCGCCCGCAATCGGCAACATGCGTACGCGCTGCTCGGCGCGGGCGTCACGAACATCATTCGGGAAACCTTCGCCGGGAGCCTCGAGGCGGCCATGATCACGCTCGAGGAGCTCGGCCTGCCCTCGGACGACGCGCGCGAGACGGTGCGCATGTTCGCCGAATACGACGAGGCGCAGATCCGCAAGGTGTTCGTCCATCGCCACGACGAGAAGGCGCTCGTCGAGTCGGCGAAGCAGTATGGCGCGGAGCTCGAGCGAATCTTTGAGGAGGACGCCGCGCACCGGAGCTAGACCGCGGGCTTGCCGATGTGCGATATCGGAGTCCATGCGCACGTTTCTATTTCTCCTCCCGATCCTCGGTACCCTCGCGTGTGGGGACCTCCTCGATCAGGCGCCGCTCGGCACGAGGCAGGCCCGCTGTGACCTCCGGCCCGACCGGCCGCAGTGTACCGACATCCGCAACTTCAAGGGCCCCTCGCTCCTCACGTTCGAGGGCGTCTGTGAGACGCTCAAGGCCGCGACGAAGAGTGGCTCCTACGAGGAGGGCGCGGTCTGCGACATGACCGACGCCTGGGGCGGCTGCCAGTCGAGCAACATCGACGGCCACCTGCAGACGAACTGGTTCTACAAGAGCGACGACAAGTACCCGGACGAGGCCGCAGCGAAGGCAGAGTGCGAGAGCGGCGACACCTGGGTGCCGCCCGCGGACTGAAAGTTTCTTCGCCTTGCAGCGGGGGGCTTCTAGACTGCGCCGCGCATGCTACGCACCGTCAACGCTGTCCGGTACGTCACCCCGCTGCGCGAGGGAGGGTCGGTGCCCGCGCTCGTCGAGGCCGACGACGACGGGCTTTACGTCGTCAAGCTTCGCGGCGCGGCCCAGGGGCCCTTGGCGCTCATTGCCGAGCTCGTCGCGGGCGAGCTCGCGCGCGCCGCGGGGCTCTCCGTCCCCGAGCTCGTGCTCATCACGCTCGACTCCGCGCTCGGCCGCGCCGAGCCGCACCGCGAGATCAGCGACCTGCTCGACGCGAGCGTGGGCCTGAACCTCGCGCTCGATTACCTGCCCGGCAGCGTCACCTTCGACCCCGTCGCGGGCCCGACGCCGGATCCCGCGTATGCCTCCCGCGTCGTGCTCTTCGACTCGTTCGTCACGAACGTCGACCGCACTCCGAAAAACCCGAACCTCCTCACCTGGCACCGCGGGATCTGGCTCATCGATCACGGCGCGTCCCTGTATTTCCACCACGGCTGGGGCCCCGCGGATCCGCTCACCGAGAGCCAGGATCCGTTCACGTTCGTACGAAAACACGTCCTTTTGCCGTGGGCGACCGCGCTCGCCGAGGCCGCGGCGCACCTCCGGGCCGCGTGGTCCGAGGCGTTCGTCACGCGGATCGCGCAGGCGATCCCGGACGAATTCCTCACGGACGACATGGGATTCGCTTCCCCCGACGCCCACCGCGCGGCTTATGGCGCGTGGCTCTCCGCGCGGCTCGCCGCGCTCCCCTTGATCCTCTCGGAGGCCGAGCGTGCGCGCGAAGAGCTCGTTTGAGTACGCCATCGTGCGTATCGTCCCTCGCGTCGAGCGGGGCGAATGCATGAATGCGGGGGTCCTTCTTCATTGCTCTGCGCACGATTACCTCGGCGCGCGGATCGAGCTCGACGAGGCGCGGCTCCTCGCGCTTGCGCCGGACGTGGATCTCGAATCCGTGCGCCGCCACCTCGCGGCGATCCCGCGCGTCTGCGAGGGCGGGCCCGACGCCGGGCCGATCGGGCTCCTCTCGCGGAAAGAGCGTTTTTCGTGGCTCGTCGCCACGCGCAGCACGATGATCCAGACCTCGGAGGTGCACGTGGGCCTGTGCGACGCGCCGGATCTGGTGCTCGATCGGTTGCTCGACAAGCTCGTCCGCGTGCCGCGTTCGCGCTGACGGAGATCCCGGTACGGCAGTGCCCGCGTCGGCGTTGCGACGCTCTGCCTCGATCCGTCTTACTCGCCGAAGGAGCCAAGAATGGGACAACGAAGCTTGCTTTTTGCGGGTCTTGGCCTCGTCGTGGTCCTCGCGACGGGGTGTGGGTCCGACGTCGAGGGGCTATGCGAGGCGCAGGAGGCGTGTATCGGCGGCAATGACGCCGACATCGACGCCTGCATCGCGTCGTACGAGGGCCAACGCGACACCGCGTACGGAATCGGCTGCGGCGAGGAGTTCGACACGTTGGTCCATTGTACCAAGCCCCTGCTTTCGTGCTCGATCCAGCCCACGGGGGAGCCGTGCAACTCGAACGCCGATTGCAGTGGAGACGACCTTTGCAGCAATGGGCAATGCATGGGGGAGTCCTACGGCATCCCCGCGAGCCAGGTGGACACGTGCGCAGTCGAGCAGACCGCATATTCACGCTGCGACTGAGGAGGTAGGAGCATGATTCAAACGATTCTCGTGAATGCCGCCCGCCTCATGGGCCCGTCGCGTTCTGAGTGAGCGCTCGCCAAAATGGTCACTCGAGTGTCCAGTTTTCGATAGGGGGGGTGGTCATTCGAGTTTCCATCGTTGGGACTGTGCCCTCCCCGACGGAAATTGCGTTCCTTTGGCTTCGAAACGTCTATACTCGACGAAGGAGCCAAGAATGGTACAAAAAAACTTGCTTTTCGCGGGTCTTGGCCTCGTCGTGGCCTTCGCGACGGGGTGCGCGCCCGACATCGCGGGGATATGCGAGCGGCAGGAGGCGTGTTACGGCGGTAACGAGGCCGACATCGACGCCTGCATCGCGACGTACGAGGGGCAACGCGACACCGCGTACGGAATCGGCTGCGGCGAGGAGTTCGACACGATCGTCGCCTGCACGGATCCCTTGCTGGAGTGTTCGAGCCAGTCCACCGGGGAGATGTGCATGTCGAACGCCGACTGCAACGGCGGCACCGTTTGCAGCAATGGCCAATGCACGGGAAAGTCCTTCGGCGTCCGCGGGGCCGACGCGGACACGTGCGAAGCCGAGCAAAGCGCGTATTCACGCTGTGACTGAGGAGGTAGGAGCATGATTCGAACGATCCTCGTGAATGCCGGCCTCCTTCTGGGCCTCGCCGCCGCTTCGTCCGGGTGTTCCCGGGCGCAGGCCGTCTGCGACATCATCTGCGAGTGCGAGCACTGCAGCGACGAGAGAGAAGTCCAGACGTGCGAGCAACTCGCGACGCAGGAAGACGTGGCGGACGCCTACGATTGCGGCGACGCCTGGACGACCTACACACTCTGCGTCGAGGAGAAGGGCACGTGCGACGAAAAGGAGGCCCAATTCTCGACGGTGCAGAACAACAACGACCTGTGCGACGCCGATCGGAACGCCCTCCAGTCGTGCATCGACGCGGCCTCTGCGCACGGCGGCGTCCGGTTCTGAGAGGGTGTTCCACAGGGATGCGCGGGGCTTTGCCCCGCACCCCAGAAGGGGGCTGTCCGCCCCCTTCACCCCGGACCAGCGCAAGCGCTGGACTCGGGGTCGATGAACTGCGCGATGCGCAGTTCATCGAACAGGCCGTGGCAAGACCCGCGACGACCTTGCCAGTTGAGACAGCAGCACTGCCCTGCCTGGTGGCAACGTCTTCCCTGTCGACAGCGCGCATCGCGCGCTGTCGCCCCGCGTCCAGGGCTTGCCCAGGCCCCGGGTCCAGGGGTGGACAACCCCTGGTCGGGGTCCGGGGTGAAACCCCGGCGCTACGCTCTGAGAGCCTAGCGTTCGGCTTCGTCGTCGCCCGCCATCCCGAACGCCCGCATCTTTCGCTTCAGCGTATTCCTGTCGATCCCGAGGGCCCGCGCGGCGCGGCTCAGGTTGCCGCTCTCCGCCGTGAGCGCGGCCGCGAGGGCCGCGCGCTCCGCCGCCTCGACCACGTCCCGCAGCGGCCGCACGTCGCTGCCGCTTGCGCTTCCGGCGGCGCTTGCGCTTGCGCTCCCGCTGCCGCTTCCGCTCCGGATGTCCGGGGCCAGATCCGACACGTTGACCACGTCGTCGCAGAACACGGCCCACCGCATCACCTCGGCCCGGAGCTCGCGCACGTTGCCCGGCCAGGCGTGACTCGCGAGCGCCCGCATCGCTTCGCGCGTCACCCGGAGCCGCCGCCCTCCCTTCTTCGCCCGGATCTCCGCGAGGAACGACTCCACGAGTCGCTCCACGTCGCCCGGCCTCGCCCGGAGCGGCGGCACGAGCAGCGTCGCGCCGCGTAGCCGATAGTAGAGATCCTCCCGGAACGCGCCCGCCTTCACCATCGCCCCGAGATCCCGGTGCGTCGCGGCCACGATCCGCACGTCGACGGAAACCCGCCCCTCGCCGCCCACGCGCCGGAGCGTCCCCTCCTGCAGCACGCGCAAAAGCGCCGCTTGCACCCGCGGCTGCATCTCGCCGATCTCGTCGAGGAACAACGTCCCGCCGTGCGCTTGCTCGAACACGCCCCGGCGCCTCTTCCCCGCGCCCGTGAACGCGCCCGCCTCGTGCCCGAAGAGCTCGCTCGACAGCACGCCCTCCGCGAACACCGAGCAGTTCTCCGCCACGAACGGCCCGTCCTTCCGCGGCGAAAGCGCGTGAATCTCCCGCGCGCAGAGCTCCTTGCCCGTGCCCGTCTCCCCGAGCACGAGCACCGGCGCGTCGCTCGCGCCGACGCGCTCGATCTTCGCCCGCAGCTCGACCATCGGAGCGCTCTCGCCGAGCAGCGACGACGTTCCCTTCTGCGCCGCTGCCCGTAGGCGAGCGATCTCGTCGCGCATCGCGCGGATCTCGGGAAACCCCTCGATGTCGAGCCGCACCTCCCGCACCGCCTTCGGATGCGGCACGGGCACGAACGCGGGCGGGATCACCTGCAGCATCCGCGCCGGCAAGAGGCCTGCTTGCACCAGGATCACCCAGAGCGTCTGCGCTTGTGGCGTGCCCGCCGAGAGCAGGACGTCGAGCGCCACGTTCGTGGCCAAGAGCTCCGACTTCGCCCGCTCGACGAGGGGGCCGAGCAGGCGAAAGAGCCGTCCGTAATCGGTCGGATCATCGGTGTCGATCACGCAGAGCTCGACCTTGCGCACGCGCGCCTCGATCGAGCGGCAGAGCGAGCGGGCGGGCGTCTCTCCCTGCGGGATCGAAAGCACCCACGCGACGTCGTAGCGGCTCTCGTTCTGGTCGAGCAGCCTGAGCACCGGCCCCCGATCACTCGCGGGCCGCGCCATCTGATGCGAGGGCTGCGGGCCCGTCACTCCCGCATCCGACCACGTGATGAGCGCTTGCTTCACCTGGTGCATCGTACACCACCCATGGTGCACCGTATACCACCGTTCTGATGCACCGTGCACCATCCCTGCGAGGCTCCCATCGAATTCTCCGCGAAATCTGACTGGCACGCTTTCCGCATTACGGGGCCACGAACGCAATCAACAAGCCGTTCGAGCTACCTGCCATGGGCACTTCTTCTCTCCCCAAACCGTCCCTTCCCCCGCATGCCCGCATCTTCGCCCGCCCCGATGTCTGGATGGAGGGCGAGGCCATCACGCAGTTCGTCCGCGTCGCCGAGCTCCCCGGCTGCGTGCGCGCCGCGGGCATGCCCGATCTTCACTCCGGACGCGGCCCCATCGGCGCCGCGTTCGCCTTCGAGGAGCGCGTGCTCCCGTACCTCGTCGGCGGCGACGCCGGGTGCGGCGTGCTCCTCTTCGCCACGACCGCCTCCCCGCGCGCCGTGGACAAACTCGAGCGCCGCGTCCGCGCCGCGATGGACGAGGATCCGCTCGAAGGCTGCGACCCCCTCGAGGTCTTCGATGCCTGCTGGCACAAGGGCGCGAGGGGCCTCACCGAGGTCGCGAACGTGCCGGACGACATCGCCGCGATGGCCGAACGCGAGTGCACGCTCGATCTCGGCCCGAGCGGTGATCCCGCGGACTACCGCGATCCCTCGCACGGCCGCGCGCTCGGCAGCATCGGCAGCGGCAACCACTTCGCCGAGATCACGCGCGTCACCGAGGTGCGCGACGAGGCCGCGGCAGACGCGATGGGCCTCGAAAAAGGCGGCCTCGTCGCGCTCGTGCACACGGGCTCGCGTGGGCTCGGCGCCCAGATCGGGCGGCGCTACGGCGACGTCACGCTCACGGGCGCGGCCATCGACGTCTACCTCGCGGATCTCGCGGGCGCGGTGCGGTTCGCCCAGGCAAACCGCTTCCTCGTCGCTTGCCGGCTGCTCCGCGCGCTCTCGGCGTTGCGAAGGGACAAGGTCCGCTCCGCGATCGACATCGTGCACAACACGATCCGGCGCGAGGACATCGCGGGCACGCCTGTGTGGATCCATCGCAAGGGCGCCGCGCCCGCGAGCCGCGGCGAGGCCACGGTCGTGCTCGGCAGCCGCGGCGCGCCTTCCTGGGTGCTCGTCGGGAATGGGCACGAGGGCGCGCTCGCGTCGGTCGCGCACGGCGCGGGTCGTCGCATGACCCGCACCGAAGCGCGCGCCAAGCTCGCCACGCGGTACAAACGCGCCGAGCTCGGCCGTACGGCGCACGGCGGCCGCATCGTGTGCGACGACGCGGACCTGCTCTACGAGGAGCACCCGGACGCGTACAAGCCGATCGAGCCGGTCGTCGCGAGCCTGGTCGACGAGGGCCTCGCGGCTCCGATCGCCTCGCTCGTGCCGCTCGTCACGGTGAAGCAATGAAGAAGCTCGTCGTGCAGGTGACGGCCGGCTACGGGCCCGCGGAGGTGCGCCGGTTCGTCGCGCTCCTCGCGGCGCGGCTCGCGGATGCGTGTGATGCGCGGGGCCTCGTCGTCGAGGAGACGGTGATCCACGGCGACGAGGACGCGCCTCTTTCGGTGGAGCTCGTCGTCGCGGGGGATCCTGCGCGCA
This sequence comes from Polyangium jinanense, assembly GCF_028435365.1. The sequence goes on from NZ_JAGTJJ010000059.1 coordinate 55,565, forward strand.
TCGAAGGCGAGGCAGGCACGCACGCGCTCGTCGCGCGCAGTCCCGACCGCGGAAAAGCCGCCCGCAAGCGCTGGTACGCGTCCGTCGTGCTGCACGAGGACGACGACGTCGGCGCGGACGACGGGGCCGCGATCGACCCGCGCGACGTCGAGGTCACGACGATGCGCGCGAGCGGCCCCGGCGGGCAGAACGTCAACAAGACGGAGACGGCGGTCCGCGCGCGGCATGTGCCGACGGGGATCGTCGTGCGGGTCGCGGACGAGCGATCCCAGCGGGCGAACGTGCGGCGCGCGCTCGCGCGGATCGCGGTGCTCCTCCGGAAGCGGGCCGCACACGCGGCGGCCGCGAAGGAGGCTGCGCGATGGACCTCGCATGCGCGGCTCGAACGAGGCGCGCCCGTGCGCACCTACGCGCTCTCGTCGCGGGGCGCGCTCGTGGAGACGTGAACTTCGAGAGGTGAACCCATGCGAAAAGACATGTTCGAGCTCATCATCGAGCGCCCGCGGTACGACTGGGGTCGCGGGCGTGGCGCGGGCAAGGGCCGCTACGCGACGCGCATGAAGGCCGATCCCGAGGCCGCGCCGCTCAAGGAGGGCATGAAGTACCGTGGCCGGACGCGGGATCTGAACGAGAACCTCGCCCCGCTCCGCCGCTTCCTCGAGCGCCGCGTGGGACGCCCGTGGGACGCGGTCTGGTCAGAGATCCGCGCCTCCCTCTCGCCCGACAGCGCCGTGCAGAAGCACGTCTTCGATCACGTCCTCCAGTACGTCGAACGAAACCCGATCCTCATCGGCGGCATCCCGCACGCGCCCGCGGGCAGAGGCTCGCGACGCGACAATTTCCTCCCGCTCAGGAGCCACGGGCACTGGCAATCCTTCTACGTTTGTCCCCGGACCGGCCTGCTCTGCGCGGCCGGCGAGGCCCACCGCCGCCGTAAAAAGCGCGCTTCGCGAGCCTGACGTCGTTGTCAGGGCCGCACCGCGCTCGCACCGCGCGCCGCGCTCCCCCTCCCCGCGCGTTTTTCGAACGACGCCGTGATGGCACTCTTCTTGCCGACCGCCGGCCATCGCGCGACGCGCTCAAAGGAGGACCATTCATGCTTCGACTTCCCTACCTTGCCTTCGTCTCGACGCTCGCTCTCACCGGCTGCACGGGCCTCGCGCTCGGGGAAAACAACCCGGGCCAGGACACGTGGCTCGGCAACGGCGCCATCGCCGTCGACGATCGCACCGAGACATCGTTCGTCCTCGCCAGCGACACGGAAGACCCGGCCCAACCTGAAAAGATCCCCGCGAGCACACTCTTCGCGATCGACCCCGACACGGGCCTTGTGCGCGAGGCCGCGAATCTCACGGGCCGTGACGATCCGCGTCTGCTCTTCCCGGCCTCGGGCCTGCTCGTGATGAGCGAGGAGAGCGAAAAGGATCGGCTCGATCTCTTCGATCAGGAGACGCTCGCGCTGAAGAAGAGCGTGGAGCTCGACATCCGGTACCACGGCACCCGCATGAGCCCGAGCCGCAGTTTCATCGGCGTCGCGGACAACACCTCGGAAAAATTTCCGATCCACGTCATCGAAGCCGACACCCTCGATCGCCACGTGATCCCGCACGACGGCGAGTGGCTCGAGGCGGTGTTCCTGAACAAGAGCGACACCCTCGTCGCGATCGTCTTCTACGATCAGGGCAAACCCACGCCGCGGGCGCGTCTTCTCGGCTGGTCGATGCAGGAGCTCGCGATCGCCGGTTATCCGCTCGGCCCGACCGGCTTCTGGGCGGCGCCCGTGTTCGACATCGAGGTACCTGGCATCGCCTGGGATCTCTCGTCCTCGTTCACGTGGATCGGCACGAGCCCGGACGACAAGTACATCGTGTTCCCCGTTCGCAAGGCCGAGGTCCAGCCGGACGACAAGATCGTCTACACGCACGAGCTGCTCGTGCTCGACCCGGGAACGAAGGAGCTCCGCGAGGTCCCCGGCGCGCGTGGCCCCGTGGGCTTCACGCCCGACGGCTCGACCATCGTGTCCTACGGCGATCAGGACATGAACGGCAACCAGGAGCTCTGGCTCGTCGATGCGGAGACGCTCGAAGTCGATCCGGAGCCCGTGACGATCGAGGGCGGCATCTCGTACTTCGTGAGCCGCGACGGAAACTTCATCGTCGTCGCCTCCTCGAACGGCGAGCAACAGCTCGTGCTCTACGACGTGGACCAGGACAGATCCACGCAGATGGAGGGCCCCGGCGTGGGCCTCGAAGAGTTCGTGAGCCGCGTGGGCCGCAAGGAGATGTGGATCGTCGACAATCAATCGCTCTTCCGGCTCGATCTCGCGGCCGGCGAGATCGCAGAGGTGGAGACGACGTTCACCCCCGAGCACGTGAACATCCTGCCCACGCGTGATCGCCTCGTGCTCGACGACGCGGACTCGAACGACATCGTCTTCTTCGACCCGAACGACAAGAGCGTGAAGACCATCGTGGCGCTCCCCGTCGGCAAAACCTCGCCCTGAGCTCGCTCGCAGGCTAGCGTTGGGCCCATGCGGAAGGTCGTGATCCACGGGCCCGGCAGCTACGATCGCCTGAAGCTCGAAGAGCATCCGGATCCCAGCCCCGGCCCTGGCGAGATCCTCGTCGACGTCGAGGCCGCGGGCGTGAACTACGCCGATTGCATCGTGCGCATGGGCCTCTACGAGTCGGCGAAGAAGTACGTCGGCTGGCCCATCACGCCCGGCTTCGAGGTCGCAGGAAAGGTCGCGGCCCTCGGCGCCGGCGTCTCCGAACCCGCACCCGGTACGCCTGTCTTCGCCGTCACGCGGTTCGGCGGCTACGCGAGCCGCGTCGCGATTCCCGCACACCAGGTCTTCCCCTTGCCGAAGGGTTTTAGCGTGGCCGAGGCCGCGGGTTTCCCGTCGGTGTTTCTCACCGCGTATTACGCCCTCTTCGAGCTCGCGAACGTGCGCCGCGGCGCGAACGTGCTCGTCCACTCGGCGGCGGGCGGCGTGGGCAGCGCGCTCGTGCAGCTCGGCAAGATCGCGGGCTGCCGCGTGGTCGGCGTCGTCGGCGCGAGCCACAAGGTCGCCGTTGCGCGCAAGCTCGGGGCCGACGCGGTCATCGACAAGAGCGTCGAGCCGTTATGGTCCGTGGCCGAGCGCCTCGCGCCCGAGGGCTACGACGTCGTGCTCGACGCGAACGGCGTGGAGACGCTCGGCGAGAGCTACCGCCACCTCGCCTCGGCCGGAAGGCTCGTGATCTACGGCTTCCACACGATGATGCCGCGCCAGGGAGGTCGGCCGAACTGGCTCAAGCTCGCGCGCGACTGGCTGCGCACGCCCCGCTACAACCCGCTCGACTTGACGAACGACAACAAGAGCGTGCTCGCGTTCAACCTCTCCTACCTGTTTCACAAGAAGGACTTGCTCGAAGAGTACATGTCGAAGCTCGTCGGCTGGATCGAGGAGGGTCGCATCGCGGCGCCGCCCGTGACCCCGTTCCCCGTGGATCGCGTGGCCGATGCGCACCGCGCGATCGAAAGCGGATCCACGGTCGGCAAGCTCGTGCTCACCTTCTGAGCGCCTCTTCCAGCACCCGAGCGCTCTCGGCCTTGCCCGCCTCGCGTGCCCAGTCGAGCGCGGTTTTTCCCGTCCCGTCGTCGGCGTGTGGATCGGCGCCGAGCGCGAGGAGCGCGCGCACGGTCTTCGCATCGCCGTTGTAGGCCGCGAGGTGCAGCGGCATCCAGCCGTAGTTCGTCGTCGTGTTGATCGGCACGCCGGCCTCGACGAGCGCGGCCACGGCCTCGGCCTTGCCCGCGTTCGCGGCTCCGAGCAGTGCCTCGGGCCCGTGTTTGCCGAGGTTGACGCCCTGCGTGAGCAGCCACCGGAGCACGTCCACGCGCCCCGCGGCCGCGGCCCCTTCGAGCGCTTGCGTCGTGTTCGGATCGAGCCCGCGCGTCGTGAAGAGCTCCGCGAGATCGAGCATCCCGCGCCGCGTCGCCTCCTCGAACGCCCGCGGCTCGATCGGTGCGCCCGCCTCCACGAGCTGCCGCGCGATCCCCGCATGCCCCGACGCGACCGCAGCCGTCACCGCGTTCATGTTCGCCATCACATCCCGCGCATCGAGGCTCGCGCCGGCGTCGATCAGCGCCTCCACGACGCTGATCTCCCCGCGCGCGGCCGCCTCCACGAGCGGCGTGCGTCGCGTGAGCTCGTCTGCGGCATCGGGATCCGCGCCGCGATCGATCAAGAGCTCGGCGACCCTGTCGTGCCCGTTCATGATCGCGAGCATCAACGCGGAGACCGTCCCTTCGAGCACCTCGCGATCGACGCTCGTCTTGTACCTCCGCGTCGCGTCCACGTTCGCCCCGCGCGTGAGCGCGTCCGTGACGCGCGCCTCATCGCCGCGGCTGGCCGCCTCGAGCAGCTCCTCGTCGAGCGTCATGTCTGGAGTGTGTGGGATCGAAACGAGGGTGGGAAGCCGTACCGGAAAGCGGGCTCAGCTTCCGAGCGCTTTTTCGATCGCCTGCACGAGCTTCTCGTCCTCGGGCTCGACGGACGAGGGATATCGACCGATCACCACGCCATCGTTGCCAACGAGGAACTTTTCGAAGTTCCACTTCACCTCGCCCGCGGGCGCAGCCTGCGTGAGAAACGCGTAGAGCGGGTGCTTGCCGCTCCCTTTCACGGTGATCTTCGAAAACATCGGGAACTTCACGCCGTACTTGCTCGTGCAGAACGTGGCGATCTCGGCGTCGGTCCCGGGCTCCTGGGCGCCGTAGTCGTTCGACGGGAAGCCGAGCACGGCAAACCCCTTCGCCTCCAAGCGCTCGTGCAGCCGCTCGAGGCCCGCGTATTGCGGCGTGTAGCCGCACTCCGAGGCCACGTTGACCACGAGCACGACCTTGCCCCGGAAGTCGCCGAGCGAGCGCTCCTCCCCGAAGATCGTCTTCATCTTGAAATCGTGCAGGCTCATTTTCGTCCCTTCCTGAATTGCGGCTCCCCTGGCCGAATCCGTCCCAGCTTTAGGAGACTCCGGTGGTTGCGAGCCACCCTCGCAACCGACGAGCGCCGCGCACGCGATGAGCACAGCGAAGACGACCGATCCAACGCAAGGGCTCTTCATGGCGCCTGCTTAGGGGGCCCGTGCTCGGTACGCAAGGGGCATGCTGGCCATGGACGAAGGACCGCGGGTCGATGATGATGCCGTATGCCCTTTCTCCAGTCCGGATCGCTCACGATCCATTGGTCCACGCGCGGGGACGAACGCGGCGAGCCCGTCGTGTTCGTGCACGGCAACTGGACCACGAGCTTGTCTTGGCGCCCCGTCCTCGACCGTTTGTCCGCGCGCTTCCGCGCGGTCGTGCCCGACCTCCGCGGCCGCGGGCAGACCCACGCCGACGATCACGATTACCGCATCCCGCGCCTCGCCCAGGACCTCGCCGTCTTGATGGATGCCCTGGGTTTGTCCTCGGCGCACCTCGTCGGGCATTCGCTCGGCACGGCCGTGGTCCTCGAGCTCGCGCTCTCCGCCCGCGCCCGCGCTCGCTCCCTCACGCTCGTCGCCCCCGCCTGGCCCGACGGCATGCCGCGCGCCTACCACCTCCCCGAGCGCCAGCGCCTCGCGCAGGAAAACATCACCATCTTCGGCGCCGCTTTCCGCGGCATCGCGCCCACCGCTCCGGACGACGCGTTTTTCCAGGAGCTTCTCGCGGAAAGCCACCGCCAGCGCCCCGAGGCCACGATCGCCACGCTGGACGCGCTCTGCGAATGGGCGCCGGGCGACCGGCTCCGCGAGCTCGCGGGCGTGCCGGCCCTCGTCGTCAGCGGCGAGAGCGACATGCTCTCCACGCGCAAGGTCGGCGCGCGGACCGCGGAGCTCCTCGGCGCGCGCCACGAGATCCTCCTTGGCGTGGGCCATTCGCCGAACCTCGAAGCGCCCGATACCCTCGTTGCGCTCCTCGATTCCTTCGTGAAGGCACTTCCTGGAGGCTGAGCCATGCTCGATCGCGTTATTCCGCCGCTCGATCCCGCCGTCCCGCTCGCGAACGAGGCCCGGTCCTTGGCCGACCTCTTCTTGCGCCGCGCCGCCGCCACGCCCACGGCGGTCGCCTGGAAGGCAAAGAAAAACGGAGAATGGCGCTCCACGACATGGGCCGAGTTCAAGGCGCGCGCCACGGCCCTCGCGACCTTCCTCGTGAAGCGAGGCCTTTCGCCCGGCGACAAGATCGGCATCGTCGGCAGCACCCGCCCCGAGTGGTGCATTTGCGACGTCGGCGGTCAGCTCGCCGCGGCGGTCACGGTCGGCGCCTACCCCACGCTCGCCCCGGGGCAGCTCGCGTACGTGCTCGATCATGCGGACGTGCGCATCGCGTTCGTCGAGGGCAAGGACGAGGTCGAGAAGATCCTCGCCACCAAGCACGAGATGCCCAAGCTCGAGCTCGTCGTCGTGTGGGACACGCAGGGCCTCGAAGAGACCTTGCGTCAGCATGCATGGCTCATCGGCTGGGACGAGGCCCTCGAAGCGCCGGGCGACGCTTCCCTCGTCGCGTCCCGCGTCGAAGCCATTTCCCCGGACGACACGGCGCTTTTCATTTACACGAGCGGCACGACGGGCCCGCCCAAGGGCGCGATGATCTCGCACCGCAACATCCTCGTGACGCTCGCGGGCGTCCATTTCAACGCCTTCACCCGTACGGATATCTCGCTCTCGTTTTTGCCCATGGCGCACGCGGCCGAGCGCATTCTGGCGTTCTGGGGCCGCATCGATTTCGGCATCGCCACCGCGTACGCGACGAGCGTGCCCGCGGTGCTGGAGGAGCTCAAGGAGGTACGCCCGACGCTGTTCGGCAGCGTCCCGCGCATCTTCGAAAAGGCCTACGCCCGCATCCAGACCGAGGTCGACAAGGCCCCGCCCGCGCGAAAGAAGGTGTTTCGGTTGGCCGAATCGGCGGGCCTCGCGGTCGTCGAGGCATGGCAACGTGGCGAGGAGCCCTCGCTCCGGGCGAAGCTCGCGCACCGCGTGGCCGACAAGCTCGTTTTTTCGCGGGTCCGCGAGGTATTCGGCGGCCGCGTGAAACGTTTCGTCACGGGGGCGGCGCCGATTCCGCGCCCGATCCTGGCCTTCTTCTGGGCGGCGGGCCTGCCCATTTACGAGATGTACGGCATGACCGAGGCCACGGTCGTCACGCACGGCAATCGCCCGGGCCAGGTCCGCCTCGGCTCCGTCGGCCGCGCGCTCCCGTTCGTCGAGGACAAGATCGCCGACGACGGCGAGATCCTCGTGCGAGGCCCGAACGTGTTCAAGGGTTATTACAAGAACCCCGAGGCCACGCGGGAGATGATCGACGAGGAGGGATGGCTGCACACGGGCGACATCGGCAAGAAGGACGCGGACGGCTTCGTTTACATCGTCGACCGGAAAAAGCATCTGATCATCACGTCGGGCGGGAAAAACATCAGCCCGGCGAACGTGGAGAACGAGATCAAGGCGAGCGACACGCTCATCAGTCAGGTGCACGCGCACGGCGATCGGCGGCCGTATTGCACGGCGCTCGTGACGATTCACCCGCTCGAAGCCGTGGAATGGGCGAAGGCGCGTGGCCACCTCGGGGACGCACATGCGGAAGAGCTACGCCGCGCGCTCCTTTCGAGCCCGCTCTCCCGTCCGGCAGGGCTCGCGCCGGTGATGGAGAAGGCCACGACCGATCCCGAAGTGCAAAAGCGGGTCGCGTCGGCAGTCCGCCGCGCGAATACGAAGCTCGCGCGCGTGGAGGGAATCAAGCGGGTGCACCTGCTCGATCGCGATTTTTCGCTCGAGGAGGACGAGGTGACGCCAACGCTCAAGGTGAAACGAAAGGTCATCGAGAAGAAATTCGCCCAGGTCTTCGACCGGCTCTACGAGGAGCCAGGATTCGGCATTCCGATCGAAGACGAATGAGCGAGGAAGGCTCTCATCGGGCAGCCGTTGCGCCGGGGCGCTGCCCCGGGCCCCGCGGGGGCTGTTCGCCCCTCGACCCGAACCAGGGCAAGCCCTGGACCATTTGGGAAGAACTGCGCGGTGCGCAGTTCTTCCACGGGCCCGTGGCAAGACCAGCCAGTCTTGAATCGGCCTGTTCGATGAACTGCGCATCGCGCAGTTCATCGACCACGAGTCCAGCGCTTGCGCTGGTCCGGGTCCCGGGGCGGATAGCCCCGGGTGGGGTCTGGGGCAACGCCCCAGCGAAGCCGCTTCGAGTTTTCATGTTGCGCCGCAACATGAAAACCCTTGACGCGTCTCCCTCCGCGACCCTAAGCTCTGGCACGACTGGCTGCTCGATCCTCTATCGATCAGCTCAGCCCCTGTTTTCCCCTGCTGCGGGTTCGCGCTTGCGGCGGGGCCTTGTTCTGCGCGGGCCCTTGTGCGCCGCAGCATGACGGAGGACGATAGCGATGCGAGGATTGGCCGGCAAGAAGGTGCTCATCACGGGGGCGGCGAGTGGCATTGGTCGCGCCACGGCGACGCGGTTCTACGAGGAGGGCTCGGAGCTCATCCTGAACGACGTCGTGCCCGCCGAGCGCGCCGATCTCGCGTCCGCCTTCCCCGAGCGAATGACCTACGTCCCGGCCGACGTCTCGCGCCCTGAAGGCCTCGCCGCCCTGGAGCAGGCCGTGCGCGACAAGAAGGGCATCGACGTCCTCGTCAACAACGCCGGCATCACCCGCGACAAGAGCCTCGCCAAGCTCTCGCCCGAGGACTGGGATCAGGTCATCGCCGTCAACCTCACCGCCGTCTTCAAGCTGTGTCAGATGGCCGCCGCCTTCATGAAAGATCAGAAGAGCGGTGTCATTTTGAACGCGGCCTCCGTCGTCGCCCATTACGGTAACTTCGGCCAGGCGAACTACGTCGCCACGAAGGCCGGCGTGATCGGTTTGACCAAGACCCTCGCCCGCGAGCTCGGCCGATCCGGCATCCGCGTGAACGCCGTCGCCCCGGGCTTCATCCTCACCGACATGGTCCGCAAGGTCCCCAAGGAAAACCTCGACGCCATCGCGGGCCAGACGCCCTTGAAGCGCCTCGGCGACCCTGCCGAGATCGCCTCCGTTTACGCCTTCCTCGCGAGCGACGACGCCTCGTACATGACCGGCGCCGTCATCGACGTGAACGGCGGCCTCGTCCTCGGGACGTGAACGTTACCGGGCGAAGAGCAAGAGCACATCGTTGAGCATGCCGGCGAGCGAGAGCGGCATGCCGCCCCCTCCGAGCGCATCGGCGAACGTGCAGAGGAGCTGACCCAGGCGCCCGCCCCCAGCGTTCGCGGTCAGGACGAGCACGACCCGGCTCAGATCGATCTGCAAGCCGAGAGCGGAGAGCGAGAGCGGATTGAGCTCGAGCTCCAGGATCGTGCAGGTCGCGTGCGTGATTGTCGCGACCTGCGCGACCACGACGTTCGTCACCGTGCCCATCACGTTCCCCGCGAGGTCGGTGAGCCTCGCCGTCATCTTCCCGTTCGCGACGAGCTGGCCGCTCTGCGCCGCAAAACTCTCGACCGTCACGGTGCCTGCGAGCTGACCTGTCACATTGCCGAACGCGTCGACGACCGAGCCCGTGACCGGCGCGCTCATCCCGTACGTCGCGGTGCTCTTCGCGGCCTGCGCGTCTCCCCCCGCGAGCACGAGCGCGCCTGCGAGCCCCGCCACCACCCCGAGGGTCGTCCGCCGATTCATCCTCCGTCCTTTCCACATGCCATTCCGGTGCACACACCGAGGCGCCGGCCCAGACACGGGCAACCGGCGTACCGAGCATCCAGCGTCATCGGCGCCGTAAAGGGCGTTCCTAGAAACCCAGGACGTCCACGAGCGCCGCCCCCACCGCCGAGGCGAAGGACACGAGCGTCGCCGGCTCGTCCCAGAGCCTCGCCTCACGCGGATCGAGCGCGTGGTGCGTCTCCACCAGCACCGAGGGCACCTTCGGCCGCCGCAGCACGAAGATCCGACGCTCCGGCGCGTGCCGATCGACGAAGACCCCCGCCTGCTCGGGATCGACGGCATACAGGTCGCCGTACTCGATGCCCCCGTATGCCCAGAACCCCGCCTCGCGCATTCGCCGCGCCAGGGCCCGCGCGAGCGCGTGGCGCGCCTCCGCGAGCTTCGGCTCCCCCTCGTCCGACCAGAGCACCGAGAAGCCCGGCGCCGCGAGGTTCACCACGCACTCCCGCCCGGGCTCGGGGTTCCATCGCTCGCCCGTTTGACCTCGAACGTCCGAGTGCAGGCTCAGGAACACGTCGGCCCCCCACGCCTCGGCATCCTCCACGCGGGCGCGGTACTCGACCGGACCGGGGCCGTCCCGGGCAAGGCGCACGTCGAAGGCCCCCGTCGCCCGCAGCTCCGCGGCGAGCGCGCGGCCCGCGGCCAGCGAGAAGTCTTGCTCCTCCCGGCAAAAACACGAGAGGTTGCCGGGATTTCCCGCCGCTCCGTGTCCCGGATCCACGAAGACACGCCGCATCCCGAAGCCCGCTGGAAACCGCGGCGTCAGCACCGCGAGCGGCCCGAACGGATCGGGCAGCCGCGTGGCGCGCCCGCCGCGGTGCAGGGCGACGGCCGTCGTGGCCAGAGCCGCGCCCGCGCCGGCGAGGCCGAGGAGCAGGGATCGACGCGAGATCACGCCCCCCGTTCGTAGCCGAGCCGGCCCCTCCGCGCCAAGGTGGCCGCCCCTCCCGGCGCGCACTTTCCCTTGCTTTTCGCGGATCCGTCGGGCTATCGCTCGAGAGAGCCCCAGCGCCCGAGCCTCCTCATGCCCTTCGCGCCTCCGCCCCCCCTGCCCGGCTTCCTCGCCGCCGACATGCCCCTGCGCCGCCGCGCCTACCGCCTCGAACACGGCGAAGACGCCGGCAAGCTCGTGCATTTCGTCGACCACGGGCCGGAGCGGGCCCGCCCGGCGCTCTTCGTCCACGGCAACCCCACCTGGTCATTCCTCTGGCGCAAGGTCATCGCGGGCCTGCCCGAGCTACGCTGTATTGCGCCCGACTTGCTCGGGTTCGGACTCTCCGACAGACTCGCCCGCCTCGAAGACCACTCCATCGAGCGCCACGCCGCCGCCATCGCCGAGCTCGTCACGGCCCTCGACCTGCGCGACCTCGTCCTCGTCGGGCAGGACTGGGGCGGGCCGATCGGCGTCCTCGCCAGCTCGCTCGTGCCCGACCGCATCGCCGCCGTCGTCCTCGCCAACACCTCCGTCCTCGTCCCGGCGCGCCCGCGCGGCACCTTGTTCCACCGCTTCGCCCGCGTGCCCGTCCTGAGCGACGTCGTCTTCCGCGGCCTCGGCTTCCCCCAGAACTTGCTCGCCATCGCCCAGGGCGACCGCCGCTCCATCCGCGGCGCCACCGCCCGCGCCTACACCTATCCCTTGCGCAGCCTCGCCGATCGCATCGGCCCCCTCGCCCTCGCGCGTATGGTCCCGGACAGCCCCGATCACCCGAGCCTCCCCGCGCTCCAGCGCGCCGAGGCCTGGATCCTCGGTTTCTCCGGGCCCGTCGCGCTCGTTTGGGGCGAGCGCGACCCGATCCTCGGCAAGGCCCTCGCGCGGCACCAGCGGGCGTTTCCCCGGGCGACGGTCACGGCCACCCAGGCGGGGCACTTCCTCCAGGAGGAGGTGCCCGACGAGATCGCCGCGGCCGTGGAGGACGTCATCGAGCGGCTCCAGCGGCGCTAGCCGGAATGCGCCTCCTGGAGTAGGTTCCCGCGTCCGCGAAGCGGCCACGAGCGCCGCGCCGCACCTCAGGAGCCCACCGTGACGACGACAAGGCGCCCGGAAGAGCGCGAAGAGAGCGCGGCCCAGAACTTCATCCGGGCCATCATCAGCGAGGACCTCGAGAAGGGGCGCCACACCAAGGTGGTGACCCGCTTCCCGCCCGAGCCGAACGGCTACCTCCACATCGGCCATGCGAAGGCCATCTGCACGAACTTCGGCCTCGCCCGCGAGTTCGGCGGTGTCTGCCACCTGCGCATGGACGACACGAACCCCACGACGGAGGACGTCGAGTACGTCGAGAACATCCAGCGCGACGTCCGCTGGCTCGGCTTCGACTGGGGCGACAAGCTGTTTTACGCGTCCGACTATTTCGAGCGCCTCTACCAGTTCGCGGTGGAGCTCATCAAGAAGGGCAAGGCGTACGTCGACAGCCTGAGCGAGGCCGAGATCCGCGAGTATCGCGGCACGGTGAACGAGCCGGGCAAGCCGAGCCCCTACCGCGACCGCTCGATCGAGGAGAACCTCGACCTCTTCGAGCGCATGCGCAAGGGCGAGTTCGCCGAGGGCGCACACGTGGTCCGGATGAAGGGCGACCTCGCCTCGCCCAACATGAAGATGCGCGACTGGCCGATGTACCGCATCAAGCGGGCGCATCACTACCGGACGGGCGACGCCTGGTGCATCTACCCGCTCTACGATTTCGCGCACAGCCTCTCGGATGCGATCGAGGGCATCACGCACTCGATCTGCACGCTCGAGTTCGACAACAACCGCGCGCTCTACGACTGGTTCGTGGAGAACGTCGACGTGCCCGCGCGGCCGCGCCAATACGAGTTCGCGCGCCTGAACATCACGTACACCGTGATGAGCAAGCGCAAGCTGCTCGAGCTCGTGAAAGGCGGGCTCGTGCGCGGCTGGGACGATCCACGCATGCCGACGCTCGCGGGCATGCGCCGCCGCGGCATCACGCCCGACTCCCTGCGCGCCTTCTGCGAGGAGATCGGCGTCGCCAAGACGAACAGCACCGTCGAGGTCGAGAAGTTCGAGTCCTGCATCCGCGCCGACCTCGATCGCCGCGCCGGCCGCGTGATGGCCGTGCTCCGTCCGATCAAGGTGGTCATCGAGAACTACCCCGAAGGCAAGGTCGAGGAGTTCGAGGCGCCGCTCTTCCCGGACGAGCCCGGCAAGGGCGGCACGAGGAAAATCCCGTTCTCGCGCGAGGTCTTCATCGAGCGCGACGATTTTACCCTCGATCCGCCGGACAAGTGGTTCCGCCTCGCGCCGGGCCGCGAGGTGCGGCTGCGGTATGCGTACATCGTGACGTGCAAGGACGTCGTGCGGGATCCCGCCACGGGCGAGGTGACCGAGATTCGCTGCACGTACGATCCGGAGACGCGCGAGGGCGCGGCCCAGGCCGGCAAGAAGGTGAAGGGCACGCTGCACTGGGTGAGCGCGGCGCACGCGCGGAGGGCCGAGGTGCGCCTCTACGACCGGCTCTTCCGCGACGAACGGCCGGATCTCGTGGAGGAAGGCCAGGACTGGAAGGCGGGGCTGAACCCCGAATCGCTCGTGGTGATCCCGGGCGCAGTCGTCGAGCCGAGCCTCGCCTCGGCCGAGGGCGGAAAGCATTTCCAGTTCGAGCGCCAAGGCTTCTTCTTCGTCGACCCGATCGACTCGAAGCCCGGCGCGCCCGTCTTCAATCGCACGGTCTCGCTCAAGGACTCCTGGGCGAAGATCGCCGAGCCGAAGCAGGAGGCGCCACGGGCAAAAAAGGCCGACGAGCCGAAGGCCATCGTGAAGACGAGCCCGGAGGAGCGCCTCGGAAAACTCTCGCCGGAGGCGCGGGCAATCGCCGAGGGGCTCGAGTCCCGGGGGCTCGGCCGCGAGGACGCAATCGTCCTCGCCGAGGACGCAGCTCTGCGCGCCTTCTACGAGCAGGCAGTCGCAGCGCATCCGGGCCCGAAGACGGTGGCAAGCCTCGTCGTGAACGAGCTCGCCCGCAAGCTCGACGGCAAGAAGCCGAGCGCGCTCCCGTTCGGTGGCTCCGCGCTCGGCGAGCTCGCCGCGCTCATCGACGACCGGACGATCACGCCCACGATCGCGAAGGAGGTCCTCTCCGAGATGCTCACGAGCGGCGAGAGCCCGCGCGCAATCGTCGAGCGAAAGGGCATGCGCCAGGTCTCAGACGCCTCCGCACTCGAGCCGATCGTGGACAAGGTCCTCGCCGAGAGCCCGAACGAAGTGAAGCGCTACAAGGAGGGCAACACCAAACTCCTCGGCTTCTTCGTCGGCAAGGTGATGAAGGCGTCCGGCGGCAAGGCAAACGCCGAGCGCGTGAACGAGCTTCTCCAGAAGAAGCTCGGCTGAGCCGCCGCGCCGGGGCTCTGCCCCGGGCCCCGCGGGGGCTGTTCGCCCCTCGACCCGAACCAGGGCAAGCCCTGGACCTCAGGGGGAAGAACTGCGCGATGCGCAGTTCTTCCCACAGGCCGGTGGCAAGACCGCAGACAACGTTGCCGGTTGAGGCCGTCTTCATGGGCAGCGTCGCTCGCCGGTCTTGACCCGGCCTGTTCGATGAACTGCGCATCGCGCAGTTCATCGACCCCGAGTCCAGCGCTTGCGCTGGTCCGGGTCCAGGGGCGGACAGCCCCTGGTGGGGCCTGGGGCAACGCCCCAGCGCTGCGCCACCAGGCTAGCGCGGATGCCGCGCGGCGGTCTACGCTGGGGCGCGTGATCGCCTGGGATCCGCGGTTCTTCCGGAAGAGCACCCTTTACTGGCCCATCCGGGACATGGCCGCGCGCTTTGAAGAGACGCTCGCCTGGCCGCCGGTCGAGGCTGTGGACGAGGCGCTCTCCGAGGCTGCGGGCGTCCACTTTCGCTTGCAGCCGCCGCGTCCTCGTCGCCGGGGCCGCAGCCGCGCGCCGGTCGACCTGTCCTCGCTTTACGATGCCCGCATTCACGTCGAGGGGTGGGTGCCGACGCGTGCTGCGAGCTGGCACGACTTCCTGAATGCGCTCGTCTGGGCCACGTTCCCGGCGAGCAAGCGCGCGCTGCACGCCCGGCAGCACCGGGCGCTTTCGGCGCGGCTTGGCGATGCGCCGCGGGCGCTGCCGGATCGACGCACGCGTGAGCAGGACGGGCTCGCACTGCTCGATGAGGGCAGCTTGCTCTTGCTTGCCGTCGAGGAGCGCGCTCCCGTGATCGCGGCGGCGCTCGAGGCGCGGGACGTATCGGCCGTGCAAAACGAGATTTCCGAAGGAAGCGCTGTGGCCCTCGTCTTTGGCCATGCCCTGTACGAGAGCCTCTTGCCGGACGAACGGCCGTCGATATGGGCGATGGTGGCCCTGCTCCCCTGCCCTGGTCCATTGCCGACCGAGGGGGATGCCTGCATCCGGCTTGCGGATGCGCGCCTTGCGGAGCGCATCACGACTCCGGGGACGTTCTCGCAGCCGGAGACGTTCCGGAGCTTGCCGCTCGACGAGCGGGTGCTTTGTGGGGCGTCAGTTCTTTGAGGAGAGCCAGGCGGCGAGCTCTTCGGGGGAGAGCTCGAGCTCGATCACCCCGGTGTGCGATCGATCGGGCATCGGAGGCATCCCGATCACCCCGGTGTGCGATCGATCGGGCATCGGAGGCATCCCGATCACCCCGGTGTGCGATCGATCGGGCATCGGAGGCATCCCGATCACCCCGGTGTGCGATCGATCGGGCATCGGAGGCATCGGCATCACCCCCCACGTGCTGTCGATCGGGCATCGGAGGCATCGGCATCACCCCCCACGTGCTGTCGATCGGGCATCGGAGGCATCGGCATCATCCTCACGCGCTGTCGACCGGACACGAGGGGCATCGCCATCACCTCGGCGCGCCATCGATCGGAGCACGGGGGCATCGTCATCATTTTGACGTGCTGTCGACAGAACCTCGGGGTGGTCGCCTTGCCGCTCCTGCTTCCCTTTGCGCTGTGCTGCAGCATCCGCTCCTTCCTCGTCTTCCGCAGGAGCCTTGACCAGCCGCACGGACGCACTCTAGCGTAGGAAGTTCGAGGAGGTTCACAATGCAGCAGAACAACCGACCGGGTTCACGGGCTTCTTGGGGTCGCATTGGAGCCGCGGCATGCGCGGGTGCAATTGCGGCGAGCGCGCTCGGTGCGGCCAAGCCCGCCGAGGGTGGACCTCCCGGGGGTGGAATTCCCCAGGGCGGCGTTCCCGCCGCGCTGCAGCGCCTCGCCGACGAGGCGGAGATCGAGAAGCTGACCTACTGCTATGCCGAAGCGACCGACACCATCGGGCGAGGCGATCTCGAGGGAGGGCGGGCCCTTTATCAGCAATGCTTCACGCCGAACGCCATCGTCGCGGCGTATTACCCCGGCGACGATCCGAACGGCCCCCCCAGCCTGACCTCCGGTCCCTCGGAATGGGCCGACGTCGCGCAGCACGAGTTCGTCACGGCGGGTTACGTCTCGACGCAGCACCTGAACGGCAACGTCGTCATCCGGGTGCAAGGCAACACGGGGACGATGAAGACGTACCTCCAGGCGACGCACGTCCTCGAGCCGAACAGCTCCGTCGAAGTCGCGCACGGCTGGTACGACGATATCGTTGTTCGAACGCCGCACGGCTGGAAGATCGCCAAGCGCACGCTGCACCTCCAGACGTTCCTGCGCCTCGAGTCGCCCTGACGAAGGAGGACCCGGGGGGGCGGGTCGCTGCGAGACCGCGGTTCACGGCGCGCACGGACGAGGGTTCCTTTCATGTCTCTTTCTCAAGATGAGCACGGCCTGCAGTATGAATTCTTCTTTCAGACGTCGCGGGACCTCCTTTGTGTGCTCCGGGCCGATGGGCGCCTGATTCGCACGAACGAGGTGTTTCGGAGCACGCTCGGGTATACCGAATCGTCACTCGGGGGCGAGGACTTCGCCAAGCTCGTGGTCCCCGAGGACGTCGCGCCGTTTCACGCGTTCCTGCGTTCGAGCGGGGACTCTGCAGAGCTCAAGCTCAATGCGAGGTTCGTGAACCGGGACCTGAGCCATCGGAGGCTCCTGTTTTTGCTGCGCCGCCTCGGCGGGAAGGTCTACGGGACCGGGATCGAGGTCGAGACGCAGGAGCCCGTGGACGAATGGAAGAGGCGGCGGGATCTGCTCCAAAAGATGCAGGTGACGGGCCGGGTCGGGGGCTGGGACGTCGATCTCGCGACGTCGACCCAATACTGGACCGAGGAGACGTACCGGATTCACGAGCTGCCCGTCGGGTTCGATCCGAACGTCGACGTGTCGTTTTACACGCCCGAACATCAGCCGATCATCGGGGCGGCCTTCGAGGCGTGCGCCCGCGAGGGCACACCTTACGATCTGCAATTGCAGATCATCACGGCGAAGGGTCGTCGGCTCTGGGTGCGCACCTCGGGCATGGCGATCATGGAGAACGGCAAGGTCACGCGGGTCATCGGGGCCTTTCAGGACATCGACGACTACAAGCGCCGCGAGATCGAGCTCGAGGAAAAGATCGCGATCATCGAGAAGCAGCGGTCGGAGATTCACGCACTCTCGGTGCCAATCATCCAGGTATGGGACGACGTGCTCGCGCTCCCCGTGATGGGCGAGGTCGATCAGGCGCGCGCGGACGACATGACGGCGCGGCTGCTCGACGCAGTCGTGGCGCACGGGGCGCGGTTCGTGATCCTGGACCTGACCGGGGTGGAGGCCGTGGACGAGGGGACGGCAGAGCGGCTCTCGCGGATCCTCCGGGCCATCCGGCTCCTCGGCGCCGAGGGCCTCGTCACAGGGATCCGGCCAGCCCTGGCGCAGACGTTCATTCTGTGCCTCGGGAGCGGGTTCGAGGGCGTGACGACGCTCCGGAACCTGCGCGAGGCCATCCAGGTATGCATGCGAGGCAGCGGCGCGCGGCGCGTGGACGGCAAAGCGGCGCGCCCGAGGTGACACGGGCGGCCGGGTTTCGGGGGGCCGCATCCGCACATTGACAGCCGGATGCGGCCGAGCATCATGGGTCTTTCCCCTAACCCGTCCGCGCCTCGTCTTCGAGGCCCGGAACGAGGAATCCCATGCCGAACCGTCGCCCCCGCATCTTCATCGGTGCTTCCCTCGACGGGCTGCCCGTGGCCCGCGAGCTCAAGCTCGGCCTCGCCGAGGATGCAGATTGCACCCTCTGGACGCAGGGCGCCTTCGCCCTGGAGAAGCTCGTTCAGGCCGCACCCCAGTTCAATTACGCCGTCCTCGTGCTCGGGCCCGCCGATCTTTCGAGCGAGGCAGCCGAGGGGCGCAATCGTCCGCGCGATAGCACCCTCTTCCAGATCGGGCTGTTCGCGGGTCTTCTCGGCCGCAGCCGCATGCTCCTCGTCCATTCCCGGGACGTCCCACTCGACCTCCCGCCGGACCTTGCTCACCTGCGAACGGCGACGTTCGGAGCCGGCAAGCTCGAATCGCCGCTGGCCGAGATCCTGTCGCTCCTCCGAGGCGGGCTCGAAGGGCGCACCGCGCGTCTCGCACGGCTCTCCCGCCAAAAAAGCGCGAGCCCGACGAAGGCCGTGGCCGAGGCGCACCTCCTCGACGCGCGGAGCCTCATCGAGCGAGCCCTCCAGGTCGAGGACAAGCCGGGCGAGTCGATCGAGGCCGACCTCGTCGAGGGGGTCTGGCGAGACGAGGCAGACGATACCACCCTCGTCGTACGGATGATCGGCGGCGAGATGCGCGCGCCTTATGCATTCCGCGGCGCGACCCGGCTCACCGGCGAGTTTTTCGGATGGAAGCTCCGCGAAGGGGTGTTCTCCGGCCACTTCCGCTGGATGCAGCGGGACATCGAGGGTCGGGTCCTCCTCCGGGCGGTCGCATCGGATCGGCTGGAGGGCGTGTGGTTCCTCGGCTGGGCGGACCGGGAGCTGCTGCCAGACACCGTCGCGCGGATCGCGCAGCCCATCCGGCTCGTCCGACAGCGCGCCCCGCGGGAGCTGCCTGTCTGGGCGGAGGAGTTCTTCCGCGCCGCCGAGGTGCTCGCGAGCGCCAAGCACTGAGACGCGGGGCGTTGCCCCGCACCCCAGCAGGGGGCTGTCCGCCCCCTGCACCCCGGACCAGGCACGGCCTGGACCGAGGGCCGAGAAACCGCGCGATGCGCGGTTTCTCGGAC
>NZ_JAGTJJ010000006.1 GCF_028435365.1 Polyangium jinanense
AGGATCGTCGTTGGTCTTGACCTGGCCTGTTCGATGAACTGCGCATCGCGCAGTTCATCGACCCCGGGTCCAGCGCTTGCGCTGGTCCAGGTCCAGGGGCGGATAGCCCCGGTGGGGCCTGGGGCAACGCCCCAGCGAGGCGCCTCCCACGACAGACAATTGACGCGTCCGCGCGAGATCGGTACGTGTCCCCGACTCGATCCTTACGGAAGGCGCAATGGCCCTCGATCTCTCGAGTCTTGGCTCCACCACGGAGCCGAGCTCGCTCACCTACGACTGGAAGACACTCGCGCTTTACGCGCTCGGCATCGGCGCGAAGCGCGAAGAGCTCGCTTACCTCTACGAGGGCACCGAAGGCGGGCTCAAAGTTTACCCGACGTTCGCCGTGATTCCGGCGACGGAGCCCGTGTTCAAGTCGCTCGCGCGCACCGGCGGCAACTTCGCCATGGTCGTCCACGGCGGCCAGAAGATCCGCGCCCTCGCGCCGATCCCGCCCTCGGGCACGCTGCTCACGACCGCCACGATCCGCGGCATCTACGACATGAAGAAGCTCGCGCAGGTCGTCATCGACACGACGACCACGCTCGAAGGCGGCGAGCGCGTCTACGAGACGACCTGGTCGATCCTCTACCGCGGCGAAGGTGGCTTCAGCGGCCCGCGCCCGCCCTCCGATCCGGACGAACCTTCGATCCCCAAGGATCGCGAGCCGACGTTCACCTACGAGGAGACGACGTCCCCCGAGCAAGCCCTGCTCTATCGCCTCTCGGGCGACATCAACCCGCTGCACGCCGATCCGGCGCTCGCTGCGTCGGTGGGCTTCCCGCAGGGCCCGATCCTGCACGGGCTCGCGACGTACGGGTTCGCGGCGCGGGCCGTGGTGAAGGGTCTCCTCGAGGGAGATGCCTCGCGCCTCAGGGCTTTGTCCGCGCAATTCCGCAAGCCGGTCTGGCCTGGGGAAACGATCGTCACGAAGGGATACTTGCTCGAAGGTGGAAAGGTGGCGCTCCAGGCGAGCGTGAAGGGAAGACCGGACCCGGTGCTGACGGGCGGATACGCGGAGATCGCCTGACGAGCCGCCGAGGCGCGTGCTAACTCGACCGGACCGATCACAGGGTCATCGCCGCCCGCGCGGCAAGAACGGTGGGGCAAAGCCCTCTCTCTGAAGAAGTCATCATGAGCAAAGAGACCAAGAAGCAGCCCAAGGCCGAACAGGATCCCGAGCTCGACAAGGAGCAGGCGGAGGAAGAGGAAGAGGACGAGGAGGAAGAGGGCGCGGAAGGCGAGTCCGACGACGAGGAAGAGGACGAAGAGGAAGACGAAGAAGAGGACGAAGAGGAAGACGAGCACGCGCAACACCAGGGCCACGACGCCGCCGCGCACGGCGACGACGAGGATCCCTACTGGTGGACGCCGCACGTCGTCCTGGCCGTGCTCGTGCTCGTCGGCATCCTCGGCTTCTTCGGCATGTTCAACAAGCCGCTCGGCTTCCTCGCCGCGAAGCCCCAGGGCGGCGCCGCGCACACGGAGACGGCCGCGACGCAGCCTGCCACGCCGGCGACGCCCGCAACCCCGCCTCGCCCCACGGCACCTGCGCAGCAGCAGCCGCCGCGCGAGATGTTCGGCGCGAAGCACTTCCTCGTGATGTACAAGGGCAGCATGCGCGCGCCTGCGAACATCACGCGCACGAAGGAAGAGGCGAAGGCGCGCGCCGAGGAGGGCCTGAAGAAGGTCAAGGACGGCGCGAAGTTCGAGACCGTCGTCGGGGAGTACAGCGACGAGCCGAACGCGGGTGCCCGCGGCGGCGACCTCGGCCTCTTCCCGAAGGGCGCGATGGTCGGTCCCTTCCAGGAAGCGGTCGAGAAGCTGAAGGTCAACGAGGTCAGCGGCCTCGTCGAGACGCCCTTCGGCTACCACGTCATTTTGAGGACGAAGTAGTTCGTCACCGGCGAAGGGGGACGCGAGCCAACGCCGCGTCCCCACGCCTCCCTCACTTCTTGGCGATCGCGTCCTTCAGCCGCGCGATCTTCTCATCCTTGCCGAGCGAGACCTTCGCCACCTCGTCGGCCGTCATCCCGCTGCGCAGCACGCGCACCTCGTCGCCGATGCCCACGAGCCGGCTGCCCGTGCGCGCGACGATCCACTCGACCGCGGGCGCCTCGCCTTCCTTGCTCATGAAGCGCACGGCGCCGTCGCCGATCCCCTTCTCTTTCTGCGCCCCGGGCCCCTTGCCGAGCGTCGCGAGCACGTCCTTCGCCTGCTCGTCGTCCACGCGCACCATCACGGCGAACCGATACCGCTTGTCCGCGTCCTTGTAGTAGCCGAACGCGCCGCCGCCCGTGCTCGGGATCCCCAGGAGATCCTTGGTCACCACGCGCACGCCGAGCGGGATCCGGTTCGCCTCGGGCAACGCCGCCGCGGCCGGCGGGAGCGCCGTCTCGCCCGGCAGCTTCGCCCCGATCTCCTTCACGAGCGGCGCGAGCAGTTTGTCCCCGAGCGCCTTGATCGCGGGCTCTGCCGCGGCCTCGTCGTTGTACGTGATCTCCGCGAGGTGCGCGCCGCGCCAGAGGTACGCCGTCCCGAGCCCGAGCGCCGCTGCGCCCCCGCCCTCGATGGGCCGCGGCGTGTCCTCGCCCGCGGGATCTCCATCACCGACGACGCGCTTCGTGAACATCGCGTACGCGCCCTCGGTCGTGCCGAACTTCGAGAGGTGCACGTCGATCGTCGCCGCGCTGCCGCTGCCGTCGACGTACCTGAGCTCGACCACGCGGCGAACGCCGAAGCCTTTGTAGATCTCGCACTCGCCGTCGAACATGTCGCAGATCTGATCGAGCGGGAGGCTGCCGCCTTCGCCGTACGTCTTGTCGCCGCCGTTCGGGTCGAGGCAAAAACCCGCGGTGGTGCGCGGGAAAAACGCCGCGGACTGCGCGTCGGACAGGGTCCCGCCGCCGCCCGCGCAGGCCGCGGGTTTCGCCGCGGGAGGCGGCGGAGGCGCCGCGCCGCGAGGCTCCTCGTTCTTGCAAGCGCTGACGAGGGCGAGGGCGAGGAGGGAACCGATTGCCGCGTGCCGTTGAATCATGGTCGACCGCACATGCAACGATCAGAAGACCGGTGCAAGGGCACGAGGCCCCCGGCCCTCTGGATCCCGCAACTTTTGCAGAGCGTCGCAATCCGTAGCGGCTCGTCCCGCGCCGCACCTCGCATCCGGCCTTGCTCTCGGCCCGTTCCGCTTCCCCGAAAACTTTTTCTTCGAGGCACGAGGCTTGCTACCAATCATGTTGGTGGCTCGTTTCCTTTCTCGCCGGCTTCCCAGGACGCGGACCGCAGGTGCGGCGGATCGGGCGCGTGGCTTCACGCTGACCGAGATCCTCGTGGTCATCTTCACGATCGCGCTGCTCGCCGCGGTCGCGTCGCCCGCGTTCATCCGGATCATGCGCGACATCGGCATGAGTCGGCTCACGATGCAGCTCGCGGAGCTCTACCGCCGCGGCTACGTCGAGTCGTCCGAGCGCGCCACGTTCCTCGTGCGCTTCCGCAAGCCGAGCGGCGCCGTGCAGGTCGAGACCGTGCGCGCCGCGCTCGACACGCCCACGCCGACGCTGATTTCGCCGCGCGGCTGCAACACGATCAACTGGGACGACCCCGCCCTCGAGCGACAAACCTATCGGTTCGCCTCGACCGACAAGAAGACGCTCGTCGAAGTCGGCTTTCTCGGCCCCGACAACTCGATCCAGGACATCGCCGACGTCTGCTTCGCGCGCCGCACCGCGTTCGTCCGTTACAACGACGGCGCGTTCGTGCAGATGGTCGGCGCGGCGAAGCTGTCCGTGAAGAACCTCGCGAACGGCCGGATTCGCCGCGTGCTCGTGCCGTCGTTCGGCCTGCCGAGGGTGATCCAATGAAGCGGGCATCGCGTGGCTACACGGTCATCGAGGTCATGATGGCCCTCGCGATCCTCGCGGTCGGCGCGACGGGCGTGATCGCGCTGCAGAAGGTCGCGCTGATCGGCAACTCGAACGCGCGGATCGGCGACGGCGCGCGGCAGGTGGCGTCGACGTGGGCCGAGCGCCTCAAGACCGACGCGCTCCAGTGGAACGATCCGCTCGGCATCTCGGACATCGGCGAGACGCGCTGGCTCGCTGGTTCGGGTACGTACGATCCCGTGAATCCGCCCGGTCCGGCGCAATGGGTCCTCGCGCCCGAGGTCCCCGGCTGGAGCTCGCCCGTGGCCGACATCCACGGCGCGGACGTGCCCATCGCTGACACCACGACGAACGGCGTGTTCTGCACGCACCTGCAGATGGCGCGCGCGGTCCAGAAGCCTCTCTCGCTGGTCGGCGCGACGCACCCGATCGCGGTCCGCGCGCTCGTGCGCGTGATCTGGCGCCGCGACCTCGCGCCAATCACGGAGTGCCGCACGACCGCGCCCGCGAACATCGAGGAAAACGACGCGCGGTACGGCTTCTATTACCTCTCCACCGTGGTCGGCCAGGAGGAGGCCTCGAACTGATGCGCGCGAAACACCGCATCCTCCGCGATGCCGATCGGCGCGGCTTCACGCTCGTCGAGCTGCTCGTCGCGATCACCGCGGGCGCGCTCGTCGCCGCTGCGGCCGTGCTCCTTTCGAAGAACGCCGTGCGCATCTTCCAGGAGGAAGCGCGCATCTCGTACGCGCAGGTCGCCGTGGCGATGGGCCTCGGCCGCATGGGCACGGACCTCGAGCACGCCGGCCGCAACACCACGCGAAACCCCTTCACGGATCGTCGCATCTGCGCCCAGCCGAGCTTCGTCGACTGGCCGGCCGGCATGCGCAGGCTCGCGCCCGTCGTCATCGAGGCCCGCCCCGATCTGCCGCAAAACGCGGGCAATGACCTGCGCAATGAGCGCATCACGATCGCGGGCGATCTCGACTCCGGCGAGAACTTCGTCATGAGCACGACGCTGCCCGGCGCGAGCACCACGACGATCGTGCTCCAGCCGCAGAGCCGCGCGATCCGCCGCCTCGCGGCGCTCACGCAGAACGGCAACGTCGCATCGAGGCTCGCCGAGCTCTTCCGCGTCGGCCGCATCCTGCACATCGAGGGCCCGACGCACGACTACTACGGCCGCATCCAGGGGTTTGCCGCGGCGGGCACGCCGATCGAGTCGATTCAGGTCACGATCGAAAACACGCCCCTCGTGCCGATCCAGACCTCGCAGAGCGTGGGCCCCTCGTGCGGGATCAAGGGCTTCGGAAGCGGCTATCCCGTGCACGTGATCTCGCGCGTCCGTTACGAGCTCCGGTCCGTCGTGGCCGACGCGAGCTTCGCCGATTACGTGCAGCCGCTGAACCCCGTCACCGGCGACGTCGATCGCACCGAGCTCGTGCGTGTCGAGCTCGCGCCCGACGACTCCGAGATCCCCGGCACGCTGGAGCTCGTCACCGAGTACGCGGTCGGGCTGCGCTTCGGCATCACCGCGCTCGCCATCACCTCGCAGCCGGACGCGCCGGTCCTCGAGCGCTTCCCGATCACCGATCCCGTGCCGGACGCGCAGGTCTACGCGATCGCGGGCCCGCCCGACGTGCAAGGCAGCCGGCCCGAGGCCGTGCGCTCGGTGCAAGTTCGTCTCTCCACACGTTCCCGCGCGCCCGATCGGCCCACGCAGATCCCTTCGCCCGCGGGTCGCCCGTTCCGCTTTCTCGTGGGGAACGCGAAGGGCGCGGAGCGTTTCGCGCGCGTCCGCACGCTCGAGCGCGAGTTCGCGCTCGTGAACACGCGGGGAGGTGGGTCGTGAGCGTGATCGTCCGCAAAACCCCGAGCGCGATCGCGCGTCGTCGCGCGCGCGGCGGCGAGCGCGGGGCCACGGTCTTCGTGGTCGTGCTCGTCATCGCGATGCTCACGGGCATCGGCCTCTTCGCCGCGCAGGCGAGCACCATCGCCACGAGCACGAGCGGCATTTCGCGCGTCACCACGCAGAGCCGCTACTTCGGCGAGAGCGCGATGCACGCCGTCACCGCGAAGCTCTCGCGCGACCTCGGCGCGCAGATCGACTTTCTCGCGCGGCAAAACTCCACGGAGTGCCTCGGGATGTCGGGCGACCCGTACTACCAGAACTGCACGCGGTTCGGCCGGACGTACCTCGAGCAGGAGCTCCGCTTCGCGCTCTTCCAGCCGTACGACGCGCAGACCGGGCATCACGGCACGCTCGGCCGCAGCGAGAACGCGACGGCCGATCTGCTCGTCGAGATGAACGACCTCTACCGCATCGATCGCCCCATCGCGGGCTTCGACTACACCTCCGCGGGCGCGGCGAACGTCCACTTCATGAGCGTCATGCTCCATGGAACGGGCCGCATCCGGCTCGCGCCGCCGAACGGAGTCGCGAGCACCCTCTCGAGCACCACCTTCCGCGCCGAGCTCGTCGTCGGACCGATCTCCGGACCTTGAAGGAGGACCCATGCGAACCCTGACCCGCGTCCTCTCCCCGCCCATCGCCGCCGCAACGTTGCTCTCGATCGCGTCCTTCGCGCCGGTCGCCGAGGCGCAGATCGACATCAACCCGCCGCTGCCGAACGTGCTGCTCGTCATCGACACCTCGGGGTCGATGGAGAACATGGCGAGCGGCAAGCGCCCCGAGGAGGCCGGCGCGACGTGTGTCCCCGGCACGGCCACGCCGCTGAACCGCTGGGCCACGCTGGTCACGGTGCTGACGGGGACGATCCAGAACTTCTCGTGCTTCGCGCAGGATCGATCGTCGACCTCGTTCCTCAACGAGTTCACCCTGCCGAGCGGCCCCGAGCCCTACGATTCCAAGTACTACCTGCCCTTCCACCGCATCCTCTCGAACGGCTGCACCTACGGCCCGGGATCGATGGGCCCGGCCTGGTGGGACTGGCCCGCGAACGCGCTGAAGACGCACGCGTGGAACAACACGAACCAGGCCTGCGCATCGCCGGGCTTCCAGCAAGCGAACGACGGCTTGCTCGACACGTACCGCGATCGCGTCCGCTTCGGCCTGATGACGTTCGACACGCTGCCCGATCCCGGCACCGGCGCGAGCGGCTCCGTGCCCACGCCGAACGACGGCACGAAGGGCATGTGGAGCTACTACCCGAACTGGAGCTCCGGCGGCTCGCCCGCGGACGGCAACCCCCCGAACTGCGCGAACCAGCCGTTCGAGGTTGGCGCGCGAAACCCCGCCGCGCCGCCGTGGGAAGGCCGCCTCCTCGGCTTCGGCGCGCACGACGCGCCCATCGCGCAGGTGCAGCAGACGAACGATCGCATCCAGGCCTCGCTCCTCGCGATGCGGCCCTACGGCGCGACCCCGATCGCGGGCATCCTCGCCGACGCGCGCGACTACCTGATCAACGACGGCTCGGACGATCCGGCCACGGGCAAACCCTTCGGCCCGAAGAACGATCCGTACTTCGCGGGTCAGTGCCGCAACCAGTTCATCATCCTGCTCTCGGACGGCGAGCCGAACCTCGACCTGCGCGAGTCCTGCGCGACCGGCAACGGCAAGTGCCCCTACGCGCGGCCGCACGAGATCGCGCATCAGCTCGCGACGCTGTCGAACCCGATCAAGACCTTCGCCATCGGCTTCGGTTTGTCGCAGGCGGGGGGCACCGACTGCAGCACGCTCACGCAGAACGACATCGTGAGCCCCGGCGGCCTCTGCTCGAACGCGACGGGCACGCTCAAGGCGTGCTGCACGCTCTCGCGCATCGCGTACGAGGGCGGCACGACGCGCGCGTTCTTCGCGAACGACCTGCCTACGCTCAAGACCGCGCTCGATCAGGTCCTCGCCGTCGTCTCGTCCGGCTCGACGAGCCGCACGCTCCCCGTCTTCTCCACGGCCAGCGCCACGAGCCAGGGCAACGCCCAGGCCAAGGGCTACCAGTTCGTCACGTCCTTCGACGCGCCGGTCGGCTCGCTCTGGACCGGCAACCTCGAGCGCAAGCGGTACATCTGCGAGAACCAGTCCGGCGTCCTCAAGCCCGTGCTCGCGTCGATCGAGCCGGCCAAGGGCGACGACTTCGAGGCGAACCTCAACACGAACACGCCCGGCCGCAAGTTCTTCACGCTCGTCGGCCCGCAGGCGAACGGGCAGATCCACTCGCGCCGCTCGCTCCGGCCGGACGTCACCACGGACGACGGCCTCGGCCTTTACGGCGGCGCGAGCACGGGTCTGCTCGACGGCGCATCGTTCGCTTCGACGCTCGCGGCGACGCCGCCCGCGCTCGACATCCCGTCGAGCCCCGTGCCCGACGCGTGCAAGGTGATCGCCGGCTCGGGCGCAAGCGCGAGCACCTGCGCCGACACGGTGATCCGCTGGGAGGTCGGCATGCCCGGCGTACCGCAGTCGCGGTACGGCAACAGCTTCGGCAGCATCTACCACGCCTCGCCCGTCACGATGGGCGCGCCGAACGAGTACCTCCGCGACGAGTCGTACGCTGCGTTCGCCGCCGATCCCGTGATCAAGAAGCGCCCGCTCGTGCTCTTCGCGGCCACGACCGACGGCCAGCTCCACGCCTTCAAGGTCGCGTCGAACGATCCGGCCGACACGCAGCGCGTCGACACGCTGGAGAACAACGAGCTCTGGTCGTTCCTCCCGCCGCACGTGCTCCCCGGTCTTTTGGCCACATACGGTCGGCAGGCGTTCCTGCTCGATGGAAGCCCCGTCGTGAAGGACGTGATCTTCCAGCGCACGCGCGCGCAGGCGCAGGCCGGCGCGGCGGGCTCGCAGTGGCGGAGCGTGCTCGTCGCGGCCGGCGGCCCTGGCGGCAGTTTTTACTACGCGCTCGACGTGACGAAGCCGGCGGAGCCGCAGTTCCTCTGGCAGCTCTCGACGAACACGAACGGCGAGCCGCTCTTCGGGGCCACCACGATCAAGCCTGCGATCGCCACGATCGCCGTCGACGACGGCAACAACGACGTGAAGGAGGTCGCCGTCGCGATCCTCCCGGGCGGCACGACGACGCTCGCGAGCGGGAGCTGCCCGCGCCTCAAGTCGGCGACGAAGGTCTCGTCGTCCGACGCGTACCAGCCCAAGGTCAGCGGCGACGTGGTGCGGTGCTGGCACGACGCGAACGGCAGGGTTGGCGCGGCGCGCTCGCTCTCGGTCGTCCGCCTCGACACGGGCGAGCTGCTCATGAACTTCCGCGGCAAGGCCGACGACGGCCCTGTGCTGCCCTCGACAAAGGTGAAGGAAAACTCCTTCGACTCGCCCGTCACCGGCATCCCCGTCCCGTATCCCGCGCAGCCTGGCCAGGTCTCCGATCGCATCTACGTCGGCGACGCGGACGGCACGCTGTACCGCATCGACCTCACGTCGCCGAAGCCCGACAAGTGGACCGTCGATCTCGCGTGGGACGCGTACTCGTTCGGCAACGACACGGCCGCGACGCGCCAGCCCATCGAGACGCCGCCGATCGTCACGATCGATCCGATCGGCAACCCCGTCGTGCTCCTCTCGACCGGTGATCAGGAGACGTTCACGTCGAGCGCGGGCGTGCAGACGCGCGCCTGGTCGATCCGCGAGGAGCTCACCGGCTCGGGCACGTTCGTCACGAAGACCAACTGGGTCATCCCCTTCGAGAACGGCGTGCGCGTGACCGGCCCGATCTCGCTCTTCAACGGCGTCGCCTACTTCTCGACGTTCACGCCGACCGGCCTGCAAGGCAACGCGTGCGCCGATGGCTACGGCGCCGTGTGGGGTGTCGACTACTACCGGAAGAATGCTTGCAGTGCCAACGGTCCCACGCCGCCGACGGACTGGCCTTGCCCGCGGTACGTGCAGGATCCGGTGAACGCGCCGCAGACGTTGAGCTACTTCGAGAACCAGCCGCCCGGCACGGTCGTGTTCGGCGTGGCCGTCACGCAGACGCCGAGCTGCTACGGGGAGCTCAACTTCGCCGACCCCGCGTTCGGGGCGATGACGGCCGTGAGCAACTCGACGGCGGGCGAGTTCCAGCTCGTTTTCCAGACCGGCCAGGGCGGCACGTCGAGCGAGAACTCGAAGACGAACACCGTGACGAAACGCCTGCCGCCTCCGCGCACCTCGGTGAGGATCGACTCGTGGGGCCTCGTCCTCGAGTGAACCACGCGCTCCTCTGCGCCGCCGCGGCGCTCGTGCTGCTCTCGGCTTGCCGCGGGAGTGACGAACGCCGCGCGCCCACCGGCGCCCCCTCCGCGGCCCCGGCCCCGCGTCCCGATCAGCTCGCGCCCGGCGAGCTCGCCGAGGGCACGGTCGATGCGTTTGGGCTCAAACTACCGCGCGCCATGACGGTCACCGCGCAGTTCCCAGACGCCTTCTTCGCCCGGGGCAGCCTGCGCGCCGAGGACGTCGCGACCTACGTGAAAGAGCGCGTCGTCGCCGAGCGTGTCGAGTCGGCTCCGCCGAAGACGATCTTCCACGGCGCGACCGCGAAGTCCGCGCCCGCGCCCGCGCGTGTCCTCGGCATCGAGGTCCTCAAGCGGGACGATCACACCGAAATCGTCGTGCGCGACGTGACCCGCCCCCCCGCGAAGGATGGCCTGACCGAGGAAGAGCGGTGGCGCGAGCTCGGCCTCACACCGCAGGGACAACCCCTCGACCCCACCAAGCTCGAATAGGCTTTCCGGCCCGATGCGCGGCGCGTCATCGATCGTGCAAGCTGCGATCGTGCGTCCGTGCTGGACCGTACCGGACGACCATCGACTTTGACCCCGAATCGGACTACATCGCGCGGGGTGTCGACCATGGATCAGCCCCAGGTACCGCTTCGCAGGACCCCTCTTTACGATGAGCACGTCGCGCTCGGCGGCCGCCTCGTGCCCTTCGCGGGCTGGGAAATGCCCGTGCAGTACAAGGGCGTCACGGAAGAGCACCGCGCGGTGCGCACGGCCGTGGGGATCTTCGACGTCTGCCACATGGGCGAGCTCGTCCTTTCCGGCGACTACGCGGCGGACGTGGTCAACTACCTCATCACGAACGACGCGAAGCGCCTCATGGACGGACAGGCGCTCTATACCGTCGCGTGCAACGACGCGGGCACGATCCTCGACGACCTCATCGTCTACCGCGTGTCGCAGACCAAATGGCTCATCGTCTGCAACGCCTCGAACCGCGACAAGATGGCTGCGCATTTCCGGGCCGCCGCGGTGAACCACTGCGACTTCGACGACGCCTCCGATCGCACGGCGCTCATCGCGCTGCAGGGCCCGAAGGCCCTCGCGCTGCTCGCGCAGGCGGGCGGCGACGGCCCTGCGCTCGCGGAGCTGCCGGCCTTCCACTTCCGCGACGCCACGCTGGCGAACGTCCCGTGCACGGTGGCGCGCACGGGTTACACGGGTGAGGACGGCGTCGAGATCTTCTGTCCCACGGACGGCGCGGCGCAGCTCTGGCGCGCCCTCGTCCAGCTCGGCGGCCCGCTCGGCCTCGAGCCGGCCGGCCTCGGCGCGCGTGACACGCTCCGCCTCGAAGCGCGCCTCTCGCTCTACGGAAACGAGATCGACGAGACGACGAACCCGCTCGAAGCCGGCCTCAGCTGGGTCGTCAAGCTCGGCAAGGGCGACTTCGTGGGTCGCACGGCGCTCGAGCGCTTCAAGGCTGCGGGCCTGACGCGCAAGCTCGTCGGCTTCGAGATGACCGGCCGCGGCATCGCGCGGCACGGCTACCCGCTCCTCGACAAGGTGGGGATCAAGGTCGGCGTGTGTACGAGCGGCAGCCCCGGCCCCACGGTCGGCAAGAACATCGGCCTCGGCTACCTGCCCACGTCGCTCGCCGAGGTGGGCACATCGTTCGAGGTCGACTGCCGCGGCCGCTCGGTGAGCGCCGTCGTGGTGAAGACTCCGTTTTACAAGCGTTCGTCGTAGCGGAAGCGTCGTAGCAGGGGACAGGAGAGAGCCTTCGTATGAGCAGCAATGATGTTCGTTCGGATCGTCGGTACAGCAAGGATCACGAGTGGGCGAAGGAAGAGAACGGCCGGGTGCTCGTGGGCATCACGGCGTACGCCGTGGAACTGCTCGGTGACATCACGCTCGTGAACCTCGACGTGAAGGTCGGCGAGACGGTCACCCAGGGCAAGGCCTTCGGGACCATCGAGAGCGTCAAGTCGCTGAGCGACCTCTTCGCCCCGGTGAGCGGGAAGGTCGTGCAGATCAACCAGCTCCTGGAGCAGCAGCCGGAGAAGGTGAACGAGGATTGTTACGACCTCGGGTGGATGATCGCCGTGGAGCCCTCCGATCCGAACGAGCTCAATGGCCTGCTCGACGTCACTGCCTATACTGAGCTGCTGAAGACCGCCGGCCACTGAGACGGGCCGCGGCCTCCTCATCATCTCTCTCCACACCCATGCGATACCTCCCTCATACGCCCGAGGAGATCGCTTCGATGCTGGAGGCCGTCGGCCTGCCGTCGCTCGAGGCGCTCTACGAATCGATCCCCGCACGCGCCCGCTACGATCGCCCGCTCGACCTGCCCGCGCCGGTCGACGAGCCGTCGCTCATGCGCCACCTCGAAGAGCTCGCCCGCAAGAACCGCGCGGCCGGCATGCTCTCGTTCCTCGGCGCCGGCGCGTACGAGCATCATTTCCCGCCCGCCGCCGACCAGCTCATCCTGCGCAGCGAGTTCTACACGGCGTACACGCCGTACCAGCCCGAGGTCGCGCAGGGCACGCTGCAGGTCATCTTCGAGTTCCAGACGATCGTCAGCGAAATCTTCGGCCTGCCGCTCGCGAACGCGTCGATGTACGACGCCGCGAGCGCGGCCGCCGAGGCCGTGCTCATGGCGCGCAGGCTCGTCGGGCGCGAGCACACGGTCATCTCCGCGGGCATCCACCCCGAGTATCTGGAGACGATCGAGACGCACGTGCATAGCCTCGGGACGGGCAAGGCCTCGCTCACGACGGTGCCCCTCGCCGCTGACGGCGCCGCGGACGTCGATGCGCTCGCGGCCGCGATCACGCACGAGACCGCGTGTGTCGTCGTCGGGTACCCGAACTTCTACGGCTCGATCTGCGATCTCCGGAAGGTGGCCGAGGCCGCGCACGACAAGGGCGCACTCGTGATCACGGCGACGCAGGATCCGTATGCGCTCGCGCTTCTCGAGTCGCCCGGCGCACTCGGCGCCGACATCGCCGTGGGCGAGGGCCAGCCGCTCGGCCTCCCGCCGCAGTTCGGCGGCCCCGGCGTCGGGCTCTTCGCGTGCCGCGACGACCGCAAGTACCTCCAGCAGATCCCCGGCCGTATCGCCGGCGAGACCGTCGATAAAGCGGGCAACCGCGGCTACGTGCTCACGCTGTCCACGCGTGAGCAGCACATCCGCCGCGAGCGGGCCACGAGCAACATCTGCACGAACAGCGGCCTCTGCGCGACCGCGATGACCATCAAGATGTGCATGCTCGGCAAGAAGGGTTTCGTGGAGGCCGCGCGTCAGTGCCTCGCCAAGGCCGAGTACCTGAAGCAGGCGATCGCGGGCCTCGAAGGCTACTCGCTGCCGTACCGCGCTCCGACCTTCAACGAGTTCGTCGTGCGCGTGCGCGGCGGCGACGCGAAGAAGGTCTGCGACACGCTCGCCGCGCGGGACATCATCCCCGGCTTCGACCTCGGCCGCGTCAGCGCCGATCGGAAGGGCGAGCTGCTCATCGCCGTGACCGAGCGCCACACGCGTGCGGACCTCGACCGGCTGGTCGAGGCTCTCGCGTCGATCTGAGGAAGCCCCCCAAGCTTCAGAAGAACCGCGGCGACGGCCCGAACGAGGCCGTCGCCGCCGGCGTTTGATGCGCCGGATACGGGTTCGGCCACGCGTCGAGCATCGACTGCCGGTAGATCGTCAGGCGCAGGAAATCGATGCCGGCGAACGCGCCGAACGCGAGCGCATCGCCCGTCCCGTAGAGCCCTTGCACGCCGATCGAAAAGCCGAGCGGCAAGCCGAGCGTGAGGCCCCCGGCCACGCCGCGCGAGTAGGTCCCCCAGAGCCTCTGGTAGCCGCCCACGTCGACCGCGACGCCGACCTTGCCCGCCTGAAAGCCGTGCGTGGCGAAGCGCGCGAGCAAGGACAGGTCGAGGCCCTCGTCGACCACGGGCGTGAGCCGCGCGAGTCCGCCGACGATGAACGATCCGTCCGGCGTCGTGCCCACGCCGTAATCGATGTTGAAGGCCGCGCGCGGCGCGAGCGCCGCCGTCCCCTCTTTCCACGCGAGCGCCCCTGCCCCCGCGAACGCCCACGCCGACGCGTCGGCCCGCGCGACGTCCGGCGCGAGCGCGACCCCGAAGGCGAGCGCGACTCCGATCCACGAAGCTTTCACGTTGCGACGCACGAACCCGCACCTAGCACGTTTTTCTGCGGCGGCCGAGGATCCGCCGCTCGACGATCCGCGCGACCTCCTCGTCGAAGAGCACCGTGTTGTGCCCTTGGCCTTCCATCACGATCACCTCACCGCCGGGCAGGGCGTGTGACACGGGCGAACGCAGGACGGCGTCCGCCCTTGCGATGATCGAGAGGTGCGGGACGTTCGCCGTGGCCGACGCGGCGAGACGGATCCTGCGCAGGACCGCGCTGTCCGGTGCGAGATCACGCGCCGCGCCGAACCCGAGCGCGCTCGCCCCGACGACGCCCGCGAACGGGCTCGCCATCGAGATCGTCTGCACGACCCGCGCATCCCCCGCCTCCTGCGCGTAAAACCGCGCCACGACGCCGCCGAGGCTGTGCCCCACGAGGTGCAGGCGCGCCGCGCCGGGCAGCTCCGCGGTGAGCGCCGCGAGCCGCTCGGCGAGCTCCTCGACGCCCGGGCCTGGCGGATACGTCATCGCCGCGGCGTGCACGCCCTTGTGACGCGTGATCGCGCGGCGCATGGGGCGGAGCCCGCCGGCCGTCGCGAAGAGGCCGTGGAGGAGCACCACGACGTCGTCACCGTCCTGTACCTCGGCATGCGGCGCGGCTCCCTCGAGATCGTGCCGCAGGAGCCACGCCTGCCGCCCGAACGCGAGGGCCTCGCGGCCCGCGTTCACGAGCGCGCGGGCCCAGAAGGGACGATCCGCCATGCCGCGAGGATGCCACGGACGGCGCCCGTGATCTTCAAGGTCGTACGAGCCACGCGTGGAAGCTCCGCCACGCGTTTTGCTTCGCCGTGATCTTCACGGAATCACGACCGCCGATGGAGGAAAGCGGGACACGCGCCTCGAACCAAGTCGCCTCGTCCCGCATGGGAATCTCCACGGTTTGCGTGCCTCCCCCGAGGGGCTCCCCGTGCACGACGTGCTCGATCTGGAGCGTGATCGGTCCGCCTCCATCGGTCCGGAGCACGAGCGTCGCGGGGCCTCGCGCGACGTGCGGCGTGACGCGAAACGACTCGCTTTGCCCCTGCGGGATGATGCGGCCTGCGTCGAACCGCGCATGCCCGGCCGCGTCGCGCAACGTCGCGCCGATCACCCACCCGGCCTGCGGCCGCGGGAACGTGTATCCGTGCGCCCGTTCGTCCACGAGATCCGCGACGTCGACCTCGAAAACCGAACCCGCCCGCGTCTCGTCGCTCGCCGCTAGCGTGGACCAGTCCGCCGCGTACACGACCTTCTCCGGCGCGGCGCAGATCACGTTGTCCTCGATCTGCACGGAAAACATTTTCTGCCCAAACGATCGAGCGAGGTCGGGGAACCAGCCCGGGTAGATCGCCATCACGTCGGGCCGCTCGCTCGCCGGCATCCGCTCGATGAGCTCGACGATCGCGGGGATCCCGTGCACCGAGGCGCGGGCGAAGGGCAGGTCGTGATAACCGCCGAGGCCGAGGCCATCGAGCGCCGAAATACCCGAGAGGTAGGGGATCGCGCCCGCGTCACCGACGAGGACGCGAAGCGGACGCGGCGAGAGCGCGGCGAGGCGACGAGCGACCTCGGCTTGCTGCTGCTCGATGTTGCCCGAGGCGCGGGCGAAATGATCGATCTGCCGCGGAAAAAGCCGCGCAGGCGCGAGCGTGGTGACGAGCGCAAGCCCGACCCCGAGCGCACGAAGCACACGCCCCCGTCGCATCAACTCCGCTGCGCCGAGCGCCGCGGCGACGAGCAGGAACAGGAGCGAAGGCACCGCGTACCGGAAGTTCTGGTACCGCGCCGTCGTGTTCAGCGACACGAGCAGGAGCATGCCGATCGCGCCCGCGACGAGCGGAATCGCGAGGAGACGCGTGCGCCGCGCGAAGGCCGCGACGAGCGCGAGGAGCGGCACGACGAACGAAAACGATGGGCCCCCGAGCGCCACGTCGAACGCCTGCGCCCGCAGCACGGCGAGGTTCTTGATCACCTCCACGGCCGCCTCGATCGGCGTGAGATACGGGTTCGTCCCGACGAGCTTACGGACGGCGCCCGCCTGGCTGATTTCCCCGGTGAACACGAGGTTCGCCGACGCCTGCGCGGCCAAGAAAAACACCATGGGCCCGAGCGCTCGGAGGAGCGAAGGCACCGTTCCGAGCGAACGCGCGCCGTACACGACAGCCACGCCGAGCGGCCCGACGAGCGCCGCGGACTCGGGCCGTGTGGCCACGAGGAGCGCGCCCCAGAGCCCGGCGCGGAGCTGCGCGGAGGGACGCTCGTTCGGCGACGCCGTCGTCGCGCGCCGCGCCGCAACGAGCAGGCGTCCGAGGATCCCGGCGAAGAGCGCGGTCTCCATGCCCGCGTACAGGCTCCAATCGACGAGCGGCACCGCGAGGAGCAGGGGTGCCGCGATCCAGGCTGCACGTCGCGGCGCGCCTTCGAGCAAGGCTCGCACCGAGCGGCACAGATCCCACAAGCACACGCATGTGATCGCGGCCGCGAAGTACGAGAGCCGCGCGCCTCGCAGGCCGAGCGCCCACGCAGGCGCGAGCACGAGCGGATACGTGAGGCTCGTCCCGCCCGAGGAGTACCCGTTCTCGGGCAGCCACGCGAACGGATGGCCGAGCGCCGCGGACCGCGCGAATCCGTAGTGGATGTAGACGTCGTCGAGCGGGACCGGGAACACCCCGTCCGTCCGTTCGAACCCGGGCAGCCAGAACGCCAGGCCCACAGCGATCACGAGGATCGCCGCGAAGACCGGAAACAGCGCGGGCTCGCGGGGCCTTTTGACCATCGAGCCGGACTAACCACGAAAAACGAGGTGCCGGAAGCGCTGATCGCTCGCCCTACGGCGCACCGCGCTTTCCGCGCGTATGCTTCGCGCATGGCAACGCAGACCGTGGATGCAGAAGACGCCGCCCGATGGGACGCGGTCGAAGAGGCGACCGAGCTCATGAACGACGGGCGCTTCGTCGAGGCGCTCGTCGCCCTGCGCAACGTCATCAAGGCCGATCCGAGGAACCCCTACGCGTTCCATTTCCTCGGCGCCGCCCTCTTCGAGACGGGCGAGCGCGAGACCGCGCGCGAGGCTTACCGCGCGGCCCTCCGCCTCGCCCCGAACTACCTCGGCGCGCGCGTCGCGCTCTCGCACCTCTTGCGCCAGCTCGGCGACCTCGACGGCGCGCTGTCGCAGGCGAACGAAGCCTTGCGCAGGTTCCCCGGCGACGGCGAAGCGATGCAGGCCGCCGGCCTCGCCTACGCCGCGAAGGGCAACCGCAAGGCCGCGAAGAAGCAACTCGAAGGGTTCCTCAAGTCGAACCCCGAGCTCGAAGCACGGCTCGAAGTCGAGCAGATCCTCGGCATGCTGGGGATCGCGGGCGAGAACGAGTCGGTCGAGTTCGAGTGACACGAAGAGGGGGGTTCCACAGGCGTCGCGAGCCGCGCAGCAGCCTGGGGAACCACACTCTCAAACGTCGACGCGCGTGAGGCATGCTTCGGCGAGGGCCTTGGCGCCCACCGACTCCGCCACGCGCGCGGCCGCGCGGAAGCCCGCGGCGCGCTCCAGGGCCTCGGCCCCGCGACGCGCGCCTTGCACGCGAAACGACACGCTCCGCACGAACGCACGCATCGCCGCGACGTCGTCCCCCGCGGCCGCCAGGATCTCGCCGAGCACGAGCGCCGCGTGCGCGGCCACGGCCTCGCTGCCCGGGTAAAACGACTCGGCCAGCAGCTTCGTGAGCGTCGCGGCGTCCCTCTCCGAGGCCGCCTTCTGCACCGCGATCTCCGGCGTCGGCTGCGGCGCGGGCTCGAACCCGAGACGCGCCTCCAGATACCCGAGCACGTCCCACGCGACCCGCCGGAACGCCTCGAGCCCGTCCGAAGGCGCCTCCAGCACGCCGCCGCCCGCGCGTAGGCCCGCGCGATCGAGATCCCGCACGATCACGAGATCGTCGCGCTCGCCGATCACGAAGAGATCGCCGTCCCAGCCGAGCGACTTCTCCTCCGTCAGCCATTTCGTTGCAGGACCGACTTCCTCGGGGCCGAGCAGGCGCGTGCCGTCGCCGAGCTCGAGCCCGCCTGCATGCGCCCAGAGCGCCGCGAGATCCTCGGGTGGATCGCCCGTGAGATCCCACGCCCCTCGCGCCGGCGGGCGTCGCTTCGTGACTGCTTCTGCGGCGCAAATCCGCGCCGCGCGCTCGCTCGTTTCGTCGTCGGTCACGGCTTCGAGACCTGCCCCTTCGGATCATCGCTCAGGCTACGGAGGAACATCGAAGCTTGCGATCGGGCCTCGGCCACGCGGAAGACCACGAAGTGACCGTCCGAGTCCTCCGGCACCGGCCATTGCGCGAGCACGCCCGTCGCCTTCCCGTCGGCGAGGTTGCCCGAAAGACCCGACGCCGGGATCTCCACCGTGCCCGGCCCGCCCCACGCGAGCTCCGGAATCGGCCACTGCGACGGCAGGACGAGCGGCAGGCCCATCGCGATCGCGTGCGTCTCGATCCCGCGCGTCGGCGAGTAGCTGTCGCCCGAGCCGTCGGAGTTCACGCCTTCGGTCATGTAGATGCTCTTCGGCGCCATCCCGTCACGTGGCGAGAGGACCACACGCTGCGCGTAATGCAACGGATCCGTCGTGTCCACGAGCATCTGCGCGAGCGAGAGCGCCGGATGGAAAAGGTCGAGCTCCGCCTCCTCCTCACCCTTCAGGCTCAAGAACACCGTCTTCACGAGCTGCGCGATGCTCGGCGACGGGCTCGTCTTCTCCAGCAGCGTGATGGCCATGACCGCCGATGAGCCCGAGAGCACGCCACCGCGCGCCTGATCGTCCGAGGCAAGGAAGAGCGGCCCGTTCAGCCCGCCCTGCGAGTGGCCGAAGTACGTGAGGCGCGTGCCGTCGAAGCGGATCGGCTGGCCCGTCACGGAGATCTTCGCGGGCACCTCCATCTTCGACTCCGTGAAGAGCCGCGCGCGCTGCACCTCGTCGAGCGCCGACTGCCGGCTGTTCGTCCGGGCCGCGAGGACGTTGTTCACGTTGAAGAAGAGCAGCGAGATCCGCGAGGGATCGCCGTCCTTGGGCGCGCCCGGCCTGCGGCCGTGGAAGATCTGATCGACCCCCATCGAGGCGATGCATTGCTCGGCCAGGCTCCGCGCGGTGCCGTCGTACACGTAGCTGCGAAAATCGCCGCCCGTGCCGTGCGCATAAAGCACGATCGGGAAGCCGTTCGGCGGCATGGGGCACGCGGGCGAGTTCGGCACGGTGAGCGAGAAGCGCAGGTCGAAGGTGTCGACGACCGCGGGCGCGCCGTTCTCGTACTTGAAGGCGCCTCCGTCGCTCGGCTTCTCGAAGGGAAGTTCGCCCTCCTGGTAGTTCGGCGAGGGCCCGTAGACGCCGAGGTATTCGGTGCGCGCGTCCCACGTGCCGCCGATGATCCACGCGGTCGGGTTCGCGACGGGCGCGGGCACGTTCGCGCGCAGGTGATCCCGCGCCGCGAAGAGCTCCTCGGTCGGATCGTTCGTCCGGAAGATCGCGAGGTGCACGATGCGCGCGCGCTCGATCCCGGCCTTCTCGATCTCCGCCACCGCGGGCGCGAGCTCCTCCTTCGCGACCCGAGCC
Organism: Polyangium jinanense; assembly: GCF_028435365.1. Next base: position 19,873 of record NZ_JAGTJJ010000006.1, read on the forward strand.
ACGTCGCTCTCGGGGGTTTGCTCGCCGAGCACCTGCGCGAGCTCGTAGCTCTTCGCGATCGTGCCTCCCTCGACCCCGCGCACCGCGTCGGTCACGACGAGCGCGTACCGCGTGTGCGGCCGCAGGGGAAATCCCAGCGTCGGCATGAAGGCGAGCGTGTTCGTCGGGTAATACACGCCCTCTTCCGCGCGGAACTTCAGCGAGACGAGCCTGCGCGTGCCGCGCTCGGGCGATGCGGGATCGATGTCGAGGAGCTGCACTGACGCGCGCGCGTCGAGTGTGAGACCCGGGTTTTTCGGGAGCGAGGCTGGATCGAGCGGGCCATCGAAACGCAGGTAGCCCGTGGCCGCCGGCGAGAAGCCGTCGAGCTTGCGATCCATGAGCGAGATGTACTCGGAGAGGATCGGCACGATGCGCGGGTTCGGAAACCCTTCGAGGGGCACGACGCCGTCCTCGAGGCGCAGATCACTCGGCCACGGATGATCAAAAAAGCTCATGTCCGCGGGCGCGGTGAGCGACGACGGGGCCACCCAGATCGAGGCGGCCTCGGGCGGCGCGGCCGGCTGGGGACCACATCCGGCGACGCCGAGGAGGACCGAGGACGATACGAGAGCAAAAGAGAAGCTCCGAAGGTCGCGCATGACGGAAAAGTATGCATGACGGTAGCCGCCCGCGATAGGCCGGGGACGCCTGCTTTTCGTGTCGCCCGACCTCGCAATTTCCGCGCCCCGCAGCGCCCAGGTCGTTCTCGATTTCGCACGGCGCGTGAATGTCCGCTCCGCGCGGAGCGATCCAGGCCCCGGCGTTTCGTCCTTTCCGGTCCTTCCCCGCCCACGCCCGCTCGGCCGCATTGTACTTTAGATGTGAATCTTTTATACGTGCGCCATGTACCTCGCCGGAAAAAATGCCCTGGTCACGGGCGGTGGTCGCGGGATCGGCCGGGCCATCGCCGAGCGGCTCGCCCGCGAGGGCGCGCGCGTTCTCGTCACAGGCCGCACCCAGCCCGAGATCGACGAGGTCGCGAACGAGATCGGCGGCGTCGCCGTGCGCATGGACGCGAACGATCGCGCGAGCGTGAAGGCCGCGATCGAGGCCGTCCACGCCGTGGGTCCCGTCGACGTGCTCGTGAACAACGCGGGCTTCGCGGAGTCCGTGCCCTTCGACCGCACGACGGACGAGCTCTGGGACAATCTGCTCGAGGTGAACGTGACGAGCGCCTTCGCGCTCTGCCGTGCGTTCGTCCCCGGCATGATCGAGCGTGGCTTCGGCCGCGTGATCAACGTCGCCTCGAACGCGGGCCTCGTGGGGTATGGCTACAGCGTGGCCTACTGCGCTTCGAAGCACGCGATGGTCGGAATGACGCGCGCGCTCGCCGTGGAGATCGCGAAGTCGCCCGTCACGGTCAACGCCGTGTGCCCGGGATGGACGCGGACACGCATGGGCGAGGAGGCGACCTCGCGGATCGCGCAGAAGACCGGCCGCAGCGCCGAGGCCGCGCACAAGATCCTCGCGAACATGTCGCCGCAGCAGCGCTTCGCCGAGCCGGAGGAGATCGCCCACGTCGTTGCGATGCTCTGCGCGCACGAGGCCCGCAGCGTGCACGGCCAGGCCATCCCCATCGACGGCGGCCAGGTCATGAAATAGGGCGAACGGAGATGGCCATGAACGACAAGCTCACTTTCGTGAACCCGGAGGGCTTCTTGCCTCCGAAGGGATACTCGAACGGCGCCCTGGTCTCGGGGCCCACGCTCTTCGTGGCCGGCCAGGTCGGCTGGAACGCGCGGTGCGAGTTCGAGACCGACGACCTCGCCGAGCAGTTCGCGCAGGCGCTCGACAACGTGATCGCCGTCGTGCGCGCCGCCGGCGGGAGCCCCACGGATCTCGCCAAGATGACCGTGTACGTGACGGATCTCGACGCCTACCGCGGGTCGCTGAAGGCGATCGGACAGGCATGGCGCACGCGGCTCGGCAAGCACTTCCCCGCGATGGCGCTGCTCGGGGTCGCGGGCCTCGTGGAGCCACGCGCCAAGGTCGAGATCGAGGCCGTGGCCGTGCTTCGTGGAGCTCAGGATCCCGCGTGAGGCGAGGCGCGCCGACCCGCAGGCCCGTGAGCGCGCAGCCCGCGGGCAAGGGCGAGCAGAACCCCGCCGTGCGCGCGTGGGTGCGCATCCTCGCCGTGCAAAAGGCCGCGCTCGCCGCGATCCGCGACGACCTCGAGCACGAGATGACCTTGCCGCGCTTCGATCTGCTCTCGAACCTGGTGCGCGAGGACGGGCAGACCCTCGCGTCGCTCTCGCGCTCGATGCTGGTGACGGCGGGCAACATCACGGGCCTCGTCGATCGCGCCGCGCGCGACGGGCTCGTCGAGCGCCGGGCCGATCCGAACGATCGGCGCGCCTGGCGCGTGCACCTCACCCCGAAGGGCCAGCTCGCCTTCCAGCGCGCCGAGCGCCGCCACGCCGCGCGCGTCTCCAAGCTCTTCTCCGCGCTCAGCGGCAACGAGATGTCGAGCCTCGTGCGGATGCTCGACAAGGTACGACAAACCATCCGTGGACCCGAGCTCTCGGCCGTCCGCGGCCCGCGCGGCGAGGCACGCCGCACCCCCGAGCGCGGCACGGGCAGGCGCCGCGCCCGCGCCAAATCCGAGGAAGAGACGTGACCCTCTCGCCGAAGACCTTTGACCTCGAAATATCCCGCGGCATCGCCCAGATCACCCTGAACCGGCCCGAGCGCCTGAACGCGCTCACGTTCGAGGTGTACGGCGAGCTCGCCCAGACCTTCCGCTCGCTGGAGAAGGCCGACGACGCGCGCGCCGTGGTGATCACCGGCAAGGGCCGCGGCTTCTGCTCGGGCGGCGACGTCGAAGGCATCATCGCCGAGCTCTTCGCGCGCGACATCACAGGCCTCGTCGAGTTCACGCGCGTGACGGGCGCCCTCATCCAGAGCATCGCGGAGCTGCGTCGCCCCGTGATCGCGGCGGTGAACGGCGTCGCCGTGGGCGCGGGCGCGGTCATCGCCGCGGCCTGCGATCTGCGCATCTTCGCGGAGAGCGCGCGTATCGGCTTCATCTTCCCGCGCGTCGGGCTCTCGGGCGCGGACATGGGCGCCTCGTTCCTCCTGCCCCGCATCGTCGGCCGCGGGAGGGCCGCGGAGATCCTGTTCTTCGGGGATCTGATCGGCGCCGAGGAGGCCCACCGCATCGGACTTGCGAACCGCGTCGTGCCCGACGCCGACGTCCTCGCGACGGCCCGCGGCTGGGCCGAGCGCCTCGCGAAGGGCCCGACCTTCGCGCATCGCATGACGAAGCAGATGCTCGAGAGCGAGCACGGCCTGACCCTCGCCGCCGCGATCGAGGCCGAAGCGCAGGCGCAGGCGCTCTGCATGGCGCACCCCGATTTCCGCGAAGCCTACGAGGCGAACAAGGTGAAGCGCCCGGCCCGCTTCCTCGGCGCGGAGATCTGCGATCCGCCGCCGGCCGCGCCGAAGGCCGACGCAGGGAGCGAAACATGAGCTCGCGCTTCACACTCTCGGTCCCGGACCTCGCGCCCTTCTTCGAGCAACGCCACCACGAGCTCGCGACGCGGCTCCAGGGCGAGCACCTCGACGTGCTCGCGACGACCGAGGATCCGGGCGAGATCGCGCGCCTCCTCGGCGATCCCCTCGGCCTCTACGCGTACCTCGTGCCCGAGGCCTACGGCGGCGCCACGACGGGCCGCCCCGTCGATCTCGCGTACATCGACGTGCGCGCGCTCGTCCTCGTGCGCGAGGCGCTCGGCCAGATCTCCGCGCAGGCCGACTCGATCTTCGCGGTGCAGGGCCTCGGCACCTACCCGATCCTCCTCGGCGGCTCGCAGGACCTCATCGCCGAGGTCGTGCCCGACGTCGTCCGAGGCCGTCGCCTCGGGGCGTTCGCGCTCACCGAGCCCGAAGCGGGCAGCGACGTCGCCTCCTTGCGTACGGTCGCGCGCAAGGACGGCGAGAGCTGGGTGCTCGACGGGGAAAAGACGCTCATCTCGAACGTGCCCATCGCCTCCCATCACGTGGTCTTCGCGAACGCCGATCCCTCGCTCGGCCGGAAGGGGATCACGGCGTTCTACGTGCCCAAGGGCACGCCGGGCCTGACGCTCGAGCCGCTGCCGATGAGCGTGCCGCATCCGATCGGCCGCCTGCGCCTCGAAGCCTGCCGGGTGCCGAACGAGCACGTGCTCGGGCACGTGGGCGCGGGCTTCCGCATCGCGATGGAGACGCTCGACGCGTTCCGCATCTCGGTGGGCGCGGCGGCGAACGGGATGGCCGCGCGGGCGCTCACGGCGACGCTCGATCACGTGAAACGCAGGCGCCAGTTCGGCGCGCCGCTCGCGGATCGGCAGATCGTGCAGGCGTACCTCGCGGAGATGGCGACGGAGCTCGACGCGGCGCGTCTGCTCGTGGCGCGCGCCGCGCATCGACGCGACACCACGGGCGAGCGCGTCACGAGCCTGGCCGCGATGGGCAAGATGTACGCGACCGAGGCGGCGCAGCGCATCATCGACAAGGCGGTGCAGCTCCACGGCGGGATCGGCGTGCTCGAAGGGAGCGAGGTGGAGCGGCTCTATCGGGAAATCCGGCCGCTGCGCATCTACGAGGGGACGACGGAGATCCAGAAGCTCGTCATCGCGAAGGCGCTCCTCGGCTGAGGAGCGGCCGTCGTCAGGGGTGCTGCGCCTTCCGGATCGTCTCGACCAATCGATTCGCGGCCTCGGCGTCGTCGGCGACGAGCGCCATGTCGTACCAGGTCCCCAGCCTCTCTCGATCGGAAGCCAGTCGGATCCACTCGCGAACCGCCGGCTCGAGCACGCCCAGACGGCGGCTCAGGATCCGGATGACCGTCTCCGCTTGGATCCGTATCTCGCCCGTGGCCTCCCCCTTCGCCTCACCTTTCGAGAAGATGCTCTGGTACAGCTCGCTTGCCATGAGTCGTTCCTCCGAGATGTACATCTTCAGCAGCCGGGTCGGCACGTCTTCCGCCTCGGCCACGAACCACAGCACCGCCAGATAATCCGCGCGCTCGCCTGGACTCAGCTCCGTCTTCGTCTCGATTCTACCACACGCCTCGCGCACCACCTCCTGGTCGGCGCCATTCCGCGTCAACGTGACCAGCGGCCAGAGCGGAAACGGCGCCTGCGAGAGAAGCTCCTCCCAGCCGAGCGCGCGCAAGTTGATCCGCTGGTAAATCGCCTGCGATGCGCTCGTCTCCAGGGACGCGCCGTACCGAAGCCCGCACTCGGTCACGACGGGTTCGTCCGCGGCGCCATAGAGGTCCCAGACCTGCGAGAGCACGGGGAGACGCTCGCGGCGGTAGAGGCGGATCTGCGCCTCGGCGATGTCGATGGAGAGCTCGGTGCTCCCCTGGTGCCGGCGGTGGAACTCGAGGTGCGCCACGGTGCGCGTGCCATCGCGGACGATCAGGTAACTGCCGTCGATGTCGCGCCCGCGCGCGGGCAGATCACTCGGTAACGGGCCGAGCACCTGGATCGTCGGGTCGCCGAGCCCGAACTGCAGGAAGGCCTCGGGCCTGTGCTGCAGCAAATACTTCAGGGACTGGTCGAAGGACTCCATGGTTTGGCGCTGCGAAACTCCACGGTAAAACCCTGCGCGTTGCGCGGCAAATTTGCGACGCCTACCGGTTTTTCCTTGCGCTTCGGCCCGCACGTGGTTCGGAGTCTTTCCTCCCCCATCCCGCCATGTGGAAGCCAAAGGAGCGCATCCGCCATCCCCTCCCCGAGGACCGGCCTCCCATGGCCGACGAGGCCGCTCGCTCGCGCCTCTTCTCGCCGCTCACCCTCGCCTCCGGCCTCACGCTCGCCGATCGCACCTGGGTGCCCGCCATGGTCCCGTGGCGCGCGACGGAGGAGGGGTTCGTCACGAAGGACGTGCTCGACTGGTACGGCCGCTTCGCCGAGGGACAGCCGGGCGTGCTCGTTGTCGAGGCAACCGGGATCCGGGACGTCCCGAGCGGGCCGCTCCTGCGCATCGGGCACGATCGGTTCGTCCCCGGGCTCACCGAGCTCACGCGCCGCGTCCGCGAAACGAGCGGCGGCCGCACCCGCCTCTTCCTCCAGATCATCGATTTCCTGCGCATCCGCAGGCGCCCGCCGCACGAAAAATTCCTGGAGACGCACCTCGCCCTCACCCCGGCGCACCGGAAGAACCTGGAGCGCGAGACCGGCGACGCCTGGTGGGCCGAAGCCCCCGACGCGAGCATCCGCGAGTTTTTGCGGACCACAAGCGACGACATGCTCGATCGGATCCTCGATCCCCGCGAGCTCGAAGCGCTCCGCTTCGGGGCGCGCGAGCGTGTCACCGACGTCCACGAGCCCCACATTCGCGACCTTCCCCGCACCCTGCCTTCGCTCTTCGCCGAGGCCGCAAAACGCGCGAAGGACGCCGGGTTCGACGGCGTCGAGCTGCATTACGCGCACGCCTACACGATGGCCTCGTTCCTCTCCGCCCGGAACGATCGAAAGGACGGTTATGGCGGCTCGCGCGACGCACGCGCCCGCCTACCGCTCGAGGTCCATGCCGCCGTGCGCGAGGCCGTCGGCCGCTCGTATACCGTCGGATGCCGCTTCCTCTGCGACGAGATCATCGAAGGCGGCAGCCGCATCGACGACGCGATCCATTACGCCCTCCTCTTCGCCCGCGCCGGCATGGATTTTATTTCCCTGTCCACGGGCGGCAAATTCGAGGATTCGAAGCAACCCAAGGTCGGCGAGGCCGCCTATCCCTACACCGGGCCGAGCGGCTACGAGTGCATGCCCACCGCCCTCTCCGACGCGCGTGGCCCCTTCGCGCGCCACGTCGAAAAGCAGGCCCGCATTCGCGCCGCCCTCCGCGCCGAGGGCCTCGAAACGCCCACCGTCGCCGCCGGCGGCATTGGCACGTTCGTCCAGGCCGAATCGATCCTCGCCCGCGGCGAGGCCGATCTCATTGCCGCGGCGCGCCAATCCCTCGCCGATCCCGACTGGTTCCAGAAGCACCGCGAAGGCCGCGGCGCCGAGGTGCGACGCTGCATCTACTCGAATTACTGCGAGGCGCTCGATCAGCGCCACCGCCAGGTCACCTGCCAGCTCTGGGATCGTCAGGATCTCGACGATCCGGACGCGCCGCGCAGCGCAGAGGGAAACCGCAGGCTCGTCGCCCCCCGCTGGGATCGGTGATTCGTGTATTCTTACCGGAGCAGCGCCCCGCCCCGCGGGCGCCCTTGAAGAAAGAGTGGCTTTCCATGAATACACGTTGCCTCACCGCATTCGCCCTCGTCGGCCTCGGCGTCCTTTCGGGCTGCAAGGAGACGGTCGACTCGCAGAACGTCAAGACCGGCGGCATCGCGGCCATCCTCTCCGCCACCGCCGAAAGCGATACCGAGACCCGCCTCATCGCCACGCTCAAGGTGGGCGGCGACGAGAGCAACACCTACGTCGACCTCTCGGGCGGCGACCGCATCTTCGCCTCGGGGGGTGACAAGCGCGTCGAGATGCAGACCCAGGATACCGGCGTCTACGAGGCCGAGTTCGACACCGCCGCCGAAGGCACCGAGTTCGCCGTCGACCTCCAGCGCGCGGACGGCGACAATGCGCCCTCGAGCCGCGGCACCTTGCCCGCGCCCTTCACGCTCACCCTTGCCCAGACGTCCGCCTCGCGCGCCGCCGCTCTCGAGGTCACCTGGACCCCGTCCGGCTCGAACGACGACGTGCGCATCGAGCTCAACGGCCCCTGCATCTTCCTCGAAACCATCGACGTCCCCGGCGACACCGGCAAGCACACGATCCCGGCCAATTCGCTGAAGGTCACGGGCACGATGGACCAGCCGCCTCCCACGTGCGACGTCAACATCGAGATGACCCGCTCGCGCCGCGGCACCCCGGACTCCGCCTTCGACAGCGAAAGCTCGTTCGTCCTCCAACAAGTTCGCACCGGCAAGTTCACCTCGACGCCCTGAGCGGGAGTACACTGCGGGCGCATGCCGACGCCCGCCCCTTCCCCTCGCCTCCTCGCCGTCCTCGGAATCGCCGCCTCGCTCGCCGCAGGTTGCAGCGATCCCTCCCCCGCCGAGCCTCCTCCTCCGCCCCCGCCCACGGACGATCGCTGTCCGGGCACCGGCGTGAGCAAGGGACCGTGGTCGCTCCGCGTCGATCGCACCTCCGCCGTCGTCCGCTGGGAGGCGTGCCGGGAAGGCGTCGCGGGCGGGGTCGTCTTCACGCCCGAGGGCGGCGAGGCGCGCGAAGCGACCTCGACCGTCACGACGTACGAGGTCCCCACGACACGCAAAGCGGTCCTCGATCCGAGCGCGCCGCCCGACGAGGCCGGCACCTACTGGACCCACGAGGCCGTCCTTTCGAACCTCACGCCCGGCGCTTGCGTCGAATACCACCTCGCCGCCGATCCCGCGGCGAAAGGCCGCGTCTGCGCCGCCAAACCCGACGGCGCGGATCTCCGCTTCCTCGCCATCGGCGACACGAACCCGGGCCTCAATCGTCTCACCTTGAAGGTGCTCGACAAGGTCCTGCCGATGAACCCCGATTTCACGCTGCACGGCGGCGACATTCAATATTACGAATCCGGCCTCGAGACCTACGCGTCCTGGTTCCCCGCCATGCGCCCCATGCTCGCGCAGGGCGCGTTTTTCCCGGCCCTCGGCAATCACGAGCTCGAGGTCCCCGAGGAATACGAGGCCTATTATCGACGCTTCTTCGGCAACGCCGGGTTCGACGGCGCGGGCGACCATTACCGCTTCGAATCGGGCGGCGTGTGGTTCTTCTCCCTCGACACGGAACAACCCCTCGGCCTCGCCTCCGAACAGGGACAATGGCTCTCCCAATCCCTCGCCGACGCGGCGTCGAAGCCCGGGTATCGATTCTCGGTGGTCTTTCTCCACAAGCCGATCGTCACATGCGGGGACAAATCCGACGATCCCGCGACACGCGCCGAGCTCGAACCGCTCTTCGTGCAGCACGGGGTGAAGCTCGTGATCCAGGCCCACATGCACGGCTACGAGCGATTCGCTTTCCCCGACATCACGTGGATCACGACGGGCGGCGGCGGCGCCTCGCTCGCGAACGTGGACGAGAACGTCGATCGCCCCATCTGCGCGATGCGCGCCGCGTCGGGCACCGTCCGCCACGCCGTCGTCCTCGACGCAACGGGCACGACGCTCTCCGGCCAGGTGATTGACGACAAAGGGGCCGTCTGGGATACCTTCACCCTCGAAGGCCCCTGACGCATCGCCCCAAAATGTGATCGTCTCGGCGAACGCTCCTTGACGCCGAGAAGCCCTCCTCGATACTAAATCTCCATGCGACGCGGCGTTTGCCTGGGAAAAGCCGGCCTCCTCTCGCTCTCTTGCGCCGCCCTGCTGCTCTTTTCGAGCGCGGCCCGCGCCGACGACGATGAAGATCCGCGGCGGCTCAAGCCGAAGTACGGCCTGGCCGGCATCGGCTTCCACATCGAGGCCGGCGCCGGCGTCTACCAGGTCGTCGGGCAAGGCGGGCTCGTCCCGGGCATCTACCCCCGCGCCGCGCTCGAGCTGCACCTCGGACCGCATTTTTCGATCCCGGTCGTCGCCCGCTTCCAGACGGCCATCGACCCGAACGCCGGCGTGCCCGACTTCGCGCAGCTCTCGGTCGCGCCCGGCATCAACTTCCGTCTGCGCGAGCTCGATTGGCCCATCGCCCTCGTGTTCGGCGCCGCCGTGCGCATCGGCCGCTTCTCCGCGAGCCAAAAGCTCGTCGACGCGGACTTCCAGACGACCCCCGACGCCGGCACCGAGGAAGCGCTCGGCTTTCCCCTCGCGCCCGAGGCCACGGCCAAGCTCGAATGGTGGATCGCGCCGCTGTTCGTCGCCAAGGTCAGCGCCACCTACGCGCCGGTCTTCGTGAACAAGCAGCCGATCCACAACGTCGAGGAAGCCCTGGCGATCGCGCTCGTATTTTGACGCCTCCGGGGAAAGCGAGGGCACGATCCTCGCCCCCTTTCCACGCGGCCATTCCCTTCCTTTCCTCGCGCAGGGCTCGTAACCTCGACGAGCCCCCCATGCCTCTCGCTCCTTCCCAGCAAAACAACGCGCGCATCCTCGGCGCTGGCGACACGACGATCGTCCTCGCCCACGGGTTCGGGACCGACCAGACGGCATGGCGGCACCAGATGCCCGCCCTCGCCGAACGGCACCGCGTCCTCGTCTTCGACAACGTGGGCGCGGGGCGCTCGGACCTCTCCGCCTACAGCCCGCGCCGCTACCAGAGCCTGCGCAGCTACGCGATCGACGTGCTCAACCTGCTGGAGGAGCTCGCCCTCGAAGACGTGGTCTTCGTCGGCCACTCGATGAGCGGCATGATCGGCCTGCTCGCCGCGATCGAAGAGCCGCGCCGCTTCCGCAAGCTCGTCCTGCTCGGCGCCTCGCCCCGCTACCTCGACGACGAGGGCTACGAGGGAGGCTTCAAGCGGGCCGACCTCGACGGGCTCTACGAGGCGATGCAGACGAACTACCACGCCTGGGCCAGTGGGTTCGCCCCGATCGTGACGGGTAACCCCGACAAACCGGACCTCGCCCGCGACTTCGCCCACACCCTGCTCGCGATGCGGCCGGACATCGCCCTCACCGTCGCCCACATCATCTTCGAGTCCGACCACCGCGCGGATCTCCCGAACCTCGAGGTCCCGACGCTCGTGCTCCAGTCGCAGGCGGACGTCGCCGTCCCCATGTCGGTCGGCACGTTCCTCGCGAGCCACATTCCCCGCGCCGAGCTCCATGTCCTCGACGCGACCGGCCACACGCCGCACTGGAGCGCCCCGGAGCAGGTGACGAGCGCGATCCTCTCGTTCGCCGCCTCCGCGTGATGGCCACGAGCACGCCCGAAGCCCTGCTCGCCGCGCTCGGCGCCGGGGAGCCCGACGCCGCGCTTCCCCGCGTGCTCGCCGTCCTCCACGAGCGCTTCCACGCCGACGCGGTCTTCGCGCTCCGCCGGATCGATCCCGTCACGGCCGTCGCGCTCGCGAGCGCCCCGGCCGGCGTCCTGCCGGATGGCATGACGCACGCCGCCATCTTCGCCGGCGCGCTCGAATCCGCCCGCCCCGTCTTCAACACGGTCGTCACCTGCGAGATGGGCTTGCCGCGGAGCCTCCGCGGCAGCCTCGCCATCCTGCCCTGGTCGTCTGCCGAGGACGCGGGCGGCCTCGCCCTCGTCCGCCGCGAGATCGCGCCCTTCTCGGAGGAGGAGCAGCGCGCCCTCGTCTCCGTCCTGCCCCTCCTCCACCTGCTCGTGCGGCACGTGCAGAAGACCGAGCTTGCCGCGGCGGCCTCGGCCCGCTTCGACGCCGTCTTCCAGACCCTCCCGCATGGCCTCGTCTTCGTGGACGACCGCGGGTCCGAGGCGTGGGTGAACGAGGCCGCGGCCGCGCTCCTCGGCCTGCCCGAGGGCGCGCACGAGCCGGCCCGCGTGGCCCGCGCGATGGCCGGCCTCTGGAGCCGCGCCGAGGACCGCGCCGGCCTCCGGCGGAGCGCGCTTGCCGTGATGAACCAGCGGGACGGTGAGCTCCGCGACGCGCGGTGGGTCTTCGCAGGGCCGCCGCGCCGCGTCCTCAGCATCTCCAGCACGGCCACGGGCGAGCGCGAGCACCGCGGCAGGCTCTGGCTCTTCATCGACGTCACCGCGCAGCACCTCGCGAGCGAGGAACTCGAAGCGAAAAACGCCGCGCTCGAAGGAGCGCGCCGGGAGGCGGACCTCGCCAATGCGGCGAAATCGCGGTTCCTCGCCACGATGAGCCACGAGATCCGGACGCCCATGAACGCCGTCCTCGGCATGACGGGGCTTTTGCTCGATACCCCGCTCGGCGAGGACCAGCGCGACGTCGTCGAGACCATCCGTCAGAGCGGCGAGGCGCTGCTCACCATCATCAACGACATCCTCGATTTCTCGAAGATCGAGGCGGGCCTGATGGACCTCGAAGAGCAGCCCTTCGCGCTCCGCCCCTGCGTGGAGGAGGCCCTCGACCTCGTGGCCGTCGCGGCGCGCAAGAAGGGCCTCGAACTCGGCGCCTTCATCGACCCACACATGCCGCCCGGCATCTTCGGCGACGTGACCCGCCTCCGGCAGATCCTGGTGAACCTCCTCGGCAACGCGGTCAAATTCACCGCCGCGGGTGAGGTCCTCGTGGAGATCGTCCCCGCGAACGAGCCCTCGTCGCCCGGAAAACTCGCCCTTCAGGTTTCCGTGCGCGACACCGGCATCGGCATCCCGAAAGACCGCCTCGGGCGGCTGTTTCAATCGTTTTCCCAGGTCGACGCCTCGATCTCCCGCAGGTATGGCGGCACCGGCCTCGGCCTCGCGATCTGCAAGCGCCTCGTCGAGCTCATGCACGGGAAGATCCGGGTCGAGAGCGAGGAGGGCGTCGGCACGACGTTCCATTTCACGATCGAGACCACCCCCGCGCACGACGTCGGGCGGGATCTCTCGGAGGCCCTCGCCATCGCGGGCCAGGATCTCTCGGGCAAACACGTCCTCATCGTCGACGACAGCGCCACGAACCGGCGCATCCTCGCCGACCAGACGCGCGCCTTTGGCCTCACGCCGATGCTCGCCGCGTCCGGCGACGAGGCCCTCGACCTGCTCCGGCGCCGCGCCGAGGTCCTGCCGCCGGACGAGCCCTTGCCGGTCGCCCTGGCGCTGCTCGACGTCGCCATGCCGGGCATGAATGGCTTCGAGCTCGGCGCCGCCATTCGCCAGGATCCTCGGCTCGCGGAGCTGCCCTTCCTCTTGCTCACGTCGAGCGACCTCGCCACGCATCGGGAGGCGGCGCGGCTCGGCGCCACCTGCCTCTCGAAGCCCATCAAACAATCGAGCCTCTTCGACGCGATCATGCGCGCGCTCTCGCAATCGGTCGCGCGCCCCTCGCGCGCCCCGCGGGCCTCGGCGATGGATCCTTCGCTCGGCGAGCGCCACCCGCTGCGGATCCTCCTCGCCGAGGACAACGTGGTCAACCAGAAAGTCGCGAGCCTCCTGCTCCAGCGGCTCGGCTATCGCGTGGACATCGCGGCGAACGGCCTGGAGGTCATCGAGGCCGTCACGCGCAAGGAATACGACGTCGTCTTCATGGACGTCCAGATGCCCGAAATGGACGGCCTCGAAGCCACCCGCCGCCTCCGCGCTCCGGGCCCCTTCCGGGGCAGGCCCCGCATCGTCGCGATGACGGCGAACGCGATGCACGAGGACCAGAAGGAATGCCTCGCGGCGGGCATGGACGATTTCGTCTCCAAGCCCATTCGTATCGAGGAGCTCGTCGCCGCGCTCACGCGCTCGGCCCTCGAACGGCCGAAGACGCTCGCGCCCTCGCAGATCCCGGCCCCACGGGACCCGGACGAGCCTGTCCTCGACGAGGAGGCCTTCGAACGGATCCGGCTCGTCGCGTCGTTCGACGAGGAAAACCCGCTCGCGACGCTGGTCGCCGATTTCGTCCGGGATTCGCGGCGCACCGTGGAGGACATGGCCGCCGCGCTTTCGGAAGGGGACTTCCGCACGCTCGAGCGCCTCGCGCACAACCTCAAAGGCAGCGCCGGCATGATGGGCGCCACGCGCCTCTCGCGCCGCTCCGCCGACGTCGAGCGGGCGGCCCGGGAAGGCCAGCACGAGGGCCTCGGGCGGCTCATCGAGGCGGCCTTCGACGAGCACGTGCGCACAGCGGCGGCCCTCCTATCGAGGTGCTAGGTCCGGTCCCGCGGGTGCGGGAACGATTGCGCAGAGAGCACGCGGGTGCCCTTCGGAATGTCGACGCGCACGCCGGCGGCGCTAGAACCGCGCTTTCGCATGCCCGCCGAGGTATCCGATCGCCATCGTGTACCTGCCATTGGCGACGTCGCTCCGCGAGGTCGTCACCGTCCGCGGCAGGATCCCCTGCGCGCGCGCGTCGGCGTGCAGGTCGAGCCATTGCGTCGCCCGGACCACGGCCCCGAGGCCGCCGATGAAACGGTGCCCGTCCGGCGAGCCCACGTCGATCGTCTCGTCGGGTGAGGCCGGCGATTGATACCCGACCGTCGCCGACATCGTGAAAAGCCGCGAGATCGCGAACCGCCCATTGGCCTCCACCCACACCGTGTCGTTCCATTTCCGCGGCAGGATCGCCCGCACCGAGGGGCCGATCCCGAGTTTCGGCTGCGCGAGCGAAGGCGATCGGGACGTCACGACGAACGCGTCCACGTCCGAATAGGTGACGTACTGGACGAACCCGTCGACGCGGAAGGCGCTCGTCGCCTGATACGACGCGCCGGCCGTGATCCGCTTCGGGAGCCGGAACGCAAGCTCGGCGTCTCCTTCCACGAGGGGCGGATATCGGAGCCCCTGCGCGGCGAGGTCCTGCGTGAAAAACGGATCGTTCTTGTCGAGCGCGAAGCGGCCGCGATAACGCATCTGCGCGCCGTGCTGGTAGGCGAGCGCGAGGCGCACGTCCGCGGAGGGCTGATACAGAACGCCAACATTGAAGGAGACCCCGTGGCTCAGGGCGTTCGTGAGCGAAAAGGGCCGAGACAGCACGTCGAGCTCACGCACGTGGCTAGGCGCGTTCGGCCCGAACTCGTTTGGCTGGCCAATCGGTGGATTCGAGAACGCGTGCTGGATTTCAGGCAGCTCCGCCAGATCTTGCTTCTTGCGGAGGCTCGCGAGCCCGCCCACGTACGAGACGCCCGCGCCGAACGAGAGGTTTGGCAGGACGCGCAGGGCCGCGCTCGCGGTCACGTAGGACGCCACGATGAAGGCCTGCTGGAGCTGCCACGCCTGCGGACCGTTCGCCGGAAAGTCGAGGGCTGCCGCATAAGGCACGTACGCGCCGAGCCCGAGGACGAGCCGGCGCTGAGCCATGGGCAACGCGAAGAAAAGATCCCCTGTCGGCGCGAGGGGCGTCGCCGCCACCTCCTCGGAAAAACCTCGCTTGCCGGGGTCCGTCTCGCCGGTCGCCATGGGGCCGCGCAATCGCAAGCTGTCGGGCGTCTGGTAAACCCCACGCCGCTCGCGACGATACCCGACCCTCCCTGCGACGAGGCCCGCGCCGCCGAAAAGCTCGGGGCGCTCGATATCGGCGAGCGCAGCGGGGTTCCAGTGGATGGCTGCGCCATCGGAGATCGTCGGCCCGGATTGCCCGCTCCCCACGAGCGGCGCGTCGAGCCCGGAGGCGCCCGCGCTTTGAGATGCGACGAGCGAGCCGAGGACGAGGGGCAGGGACGCGATACGCAGCGGACGACGTGACATGATGCTCTCCCCCTTCGATCGATTCACGACGCGCGCGTCACGACGAGCGCGAGCCTGTGCAGGCTCGGCTTCTCCTCCGCGACGATCTCGAAGACGCGCCCCTCGGCGTCCTTCACGTAGAGCCGATCGCCCGGCTCGATACGCACCTTTTCGTGCGTGGTGTCCCCGTCGAGCTCGACACGCGAGGAGACCTTCCGCGTGAGCGTGGGATCCGCAAAGAAACCCGGGGTCGTGTAGGCATACGGCCGGACGGGTTTGCCCTCCGCGTCCTTGCGGATGTCCTCGGGCGCCACGAAATAGAGCCAATCCTCGGCGGTGCCCTCGGGCTGCACGTAAAAGAAATCGGCGTCGCCGCGGGTGTTTTGCGTCAGCGCCTCGGCCATGTCCCGGAGCGCCGCGGGGTTCGTCTCGATGTTCTCCCGGATCCGCGCGACGACCTCCTCCGTCCGCACGCCGACGGGCACGTCGTGCACGGGCATCACCACATTCGCCTCGCCCTCCACGAGCCCGCCGTCGTGCATGCGCGCTTGCGCGACTTCGAGCAGCATGTCCCAGTAATAGGATGGCTGCGGCGGCGGCACTGTGAGGATCACGCTCGGATCCACGTCGATCTTCACCCAGCCTTCCGCGTCGATGCACACCCGTACGGCCTCGAAGGGATCGGAGACCTCGCCCGCGGGCGAATACGTGGTGCAATGGGGCGAAATCCGCGCCGCGAGGCGCCGCCCCGTCTCGGCGAGGACCCGCTCCTCGGCCCACGGCGCTGCATTCCAGACCGGCGAATTGCCGAGCGGCCGCGGATCGCGGCTCGTCCCGGGCGCGAGGTAGGTCGGGTCCTCCGCGATCGTCATCGTCATCTCCCGGATCGAGAGGTCCTCCGCGAGCCCCTGAACGTCGAGCCAATGGGGATCCGAGAAATCGAAGGCGTGGCCCATCTGCCCGCCGATCGAGTTCACACTGGCGACGCGGGCGTGCGAGGCGTCAATGCCCCGGTACGGCAGCGCATTCACGTCGAGTCGCACCGTCATCCGGAAGCCACCCTCGGCGGTCGAGAGGCCGGAGGCGGACCGGAGAAACCCCGGGTGCGCAGGGCCCTCCGGACGCGCCGGATCGAGCGGCGCCCGGCCAAACCGCTCCGAGAGGGAAGCAAAATCCGTGGCCACGTCGTAAAGGGTCAGGGCGATCTTGCCCTTCTCCACATCGTAAAACCCCTCGGGGTGATCGGCGGTCACCGGGCCACTGCGGACGCGCGCGCGCGGGTGCGTCGCGACAACCTGATCGAGCACGACGTCGGTGACGGCCGAGGGCGCAGCGAGCGGCTCGTTCGGCCCCACGCCCGCGAGATCCGCGAGGATCCGCGACGGCGAGATCCCGACCGCCTCGCCTACGGCCGTGAGCCCGGCGAGCGATGTGCCATCGAGCCGCGCGCTCGCCGGCGTCATGTTGAGCAGCGCGAACATGTTCCACGCGGGCTGCGGCAGCGCCTTCGCCTCCTCCAGGGGAAGCCGCGTGAATCGATCGAGCGCATTCTCCACGAGCGGCCGGAGCTCCATGTCGAAGAGCCAGGTTTCTTCGAGCGTTTTTCGCGGCAACCGACGCAGCTCCTCCGGGCCGAGCGTCTGCGCGAAATCCTCCACGTCGAGCCGCAAGAACCGCAAGGTGACCTCGCGGCTCTCGCCCACGGCGAGCTCGCCTTCGGGCGGGGGCGGCGCGAGCGTGACGGGCTCGACGCAGCCCGCGGCCGAGGCGCCGAGGAGGGCGAGCAGGGCAGCGCATCGTTTCGTGGTCATCGCGACCTCCGCGAGGCGACCTTCTCGAAATCGACCACCATGTCGCGTCCCTCCTCCTCGGGCACCAGGATCCGGATCTCGTAGACGTCGCGCGTGTCGTCCTGCGCATAAAGCACGAGCTCGCCCGGCGAAAGTGGCACCTTCTCGTGCTCCGTATCGAGGACGCCCGGAATTTGCCGCCTGGAAATGCGGCTCCCCTCGGCGAGATCCGGGCTCGTGAAGAACCCGGGGCGCTCGTAGGCATACGGCTTCGGACGATCGAATCCTGCCGGATCGGGCTTTCGATCGGACGGCGCCACGAAATACAGGAGCGGCAGCCCGCCTTCCGCGCCGCGACGCACATAAAAATCGAGGTCGTGGTTGTTCTCCCAGAACCTGCCGACGATGACGTTCGCCATCAGGTCCGCTTGTGATTGCAAGGTCGGACGCATGGCTCGCACGAGCTCGGCGCCGCTCGGCCCGATCGGCACGTTTTGGAGCGCGAACACCGGCCGCGCGGCGCCCTCGGGGATGTCCGGCGTGCCGTCGCCCGTCGGATCGTGGAGCGAAATCTGCGCAACCTCCGCGAGCAGATCCCACAAGAATCGTGGCTCCGGCACGGTCACGCCCCGGATCGCATTCGCGAACGTGATCCACCCCGGCGGCGCGCCGCCCTGCCCGATCTCCACGCCGACCAGGCATTCGCCGTTCAGCTCGACGTAGCAACGATCGTACGAACGCCGGCCATACGCGCGCCGCGCGCCGCTCGTCACGATCGACTCCAGGAAAAACGGGCGGCAGCGGGGATCGGCCTCGCAAGACGGGATAAAAGGGTCCGCCTCGACGGTCGCGAACCGCATGTCGACCGTGGGCACGTCCGCGACGCCCTGGATCACGAGCCGCTCGGGATCCTCGAAATCGAACGAGAGCGGCGTGCTGCCTTCCATCACGAACATGTCGCCGCCGCCGGACGAGAGGTCGACGCCGCGCACGCGGCGCAGGTGCGATTCGGCGACCACACGCATCCGGAAATCGGGGCCGAGCACGTCGCTCCGCGTGGCGAAAAACGCGTCGTCCGGCACGAGCACGCCGGGATGCGCCCCCGGCACGGGGCCGAATTTCTCGGGCAACGTCGAAAGGTCTTTCAGGGCGTCATAGAGGGTCACCGGGAGTGTTCCGGCGGAATTGTCGATCCCCGGATGCGTGCCGAGCAGGTTCTCCTGGAGCGCACGAACGAGCGCATCCGTGGGCACGACGGGATCCGTGCGGCCGATGCCGAGGCTCTCGGCGAGCACCTGGGGAAAATCGAAACGGAACGTGCCCGGGTTTTGCTCGACGAGCGCCGCGAACGTCTCGAGGCTCGTCCCCGAGAGCTCCGTATTCGCAGGCGTCATGCCGAGGAGCCGCACGAGGCCGAATTCGGCCGAGGTCCGCCACATGGGCCCGAACGTCCGGCCGAGCGCCGTTTGCGCGCAATCGTATCCGGGGTTTTTCCGATCGATCCTCCAGCCCGTGCCGCAGGCATCGCGGATGCTGTCGAGGACGTGGCCGAGCAACGCCGTGGAGTCGACGTCGAGAATACGAATGCGCCGCGCGGCCTCCTCGCCGAACATTTCGAGCGCCTTTGACTTGTCGAGCTCCAGCGTGATCTCCTCGGTCACCTCTGGACCAGGAAGGGCGAGGAGGAACCGATTCGCGAGAATTTGCGGCGGCTGTGCCTCGTCGTCCTCGGCCGGCGGGTCGACGCCGAAAACCTCGCTGTTCGCGGCGCCCCCGCAAGCGACGAGGGGTAGGCAGAGGAGCCAGAAACCGGAGCGTGTCGAGGTCCGCATGGAGCGCATCTCCGTCGGAACGAAAACGAGGTCGTGACCGCCCGAGACACTTTACGCGATGCGGCATAGCCCCGGGCCAGTCCGCCTTCTCCCGTTCCAAACGAGATCGTTGTGCGGCGCCATGCTCCGTCAACGGCAGGTGCGCGTTGCCTGTGTCAGGACGTCCAGAACGCTTGACCTCCAATGATAGAAAGCCATAGGATGCCCATTTCAAGAGGTAACCGCCTCTCCACGGAGCTCCTCATGCGCCGCTTCCTCGCCCCTTCGCTCGCCGCCCTCGCGGCGCTTTTCACCCTATCGGCCGCCCCGGACGCCGAGGCCCAGGCGTACCGCGACGGGCCGCCCCCACAGCACCGGATCGTCTATACCGATTTGACGCTGTTCCGGTGGAATCCGCTCGGCCTCATTACGGACGCCCGCTTCGTCTACCGATACCGCCTTTACAAGAGCGAGAGCACGGCGTTACGGGACAATTTCATCGGCATTGGACTCGCGCCCTCCCTGAGCGGCGCCTTCGCCCGCGGCGGCCCCACCATCCAGATCCAGCCGGCGAGCTTCCTCCAGCTCTGGGCGCTTTACGAGGGGATCGGATACTTCGGCGCGTTCAACTTCCTGCAATCGTATCCCACGGCGGACGCGACGAAGGTGAACTACAGCGACACGGAGCTCGCGCGGCGCGGAGATCTCGAAAAAGGCAATCCCGAGAAGAACTATTCGACGACCGGGACGCAGCTCATCGCCGGCGCGAACCTCCAGTTCAAGTTCGGCCCCGTCGCGGCGCGTAACCTCTTCCGCTTCGGCCGCCCCGACATGAAGCTGCGCCAGGGCGACCGCGTCTTTTACGATATTTTCTACGATCTGCTCGTGGGCGACGGCGGCCTCTGGTACTCGAACGACACCGATCTCCTCTACCAGGGCCTCGACAACCGCCTGACCGTGGGCCTGCGCTGGACGACGGGACGGGCGTTTTACAACGACGAACATTTTGCTCCCGGCGACGACAAGACCCGCGCGCCCGGCGCGATCCATCGCATCGGCCCCATCGCAGCGTGGACGTTCAAGAAGCCGGACGGCGCCGCGCTCGAGCCGACGATCCTGCTCGTCGCGAACTGGTGGCTGAAATCGCCTTATCGCACGGGCCAGGACGTCTCGCAGGCCGTCCCCTACATCATCCTCGCCCTGAACCTCACGGGCGACCTCCTGCCCGCTCCAGAGAAGCCAAAGGACGAGCCCGAGGCCACGAAACCCCTGCCGAGCGAGCCGCCGGCCGCGCCCACGCCTGCGCCCGAGCCTGCCAAGGAGCCCGCGCCCGCGGCGCCTGCCGAGCCCGCGCCTGCCGCGCCCGCCGCGCCGCAATAGCATCCACTCGTCGCTTTCCCCGCATTCGGCTACAGTTGCCGCATGCGATTCCTCCATCCCGAGCGAGACGAAAACCTCGAGCTCGCGCTCGAAGACGTCTTCCTGACGCCAGGGTATTTCGAGGGCGTGTCGCGCCTCGACGTCGATCTCCGGCCGGTCGATTTTCCGGGCGGGTCGCACCCGATCGTCTCCGCAAACATGAATGCCGTCACGGGCAAACGCATGGCCGAGACGATGGCCCGCTTCGGCGGGCTCGGCGTGCTCCCCCAGGACATGGCCCTCGATACGACCGAGCGGATCGTCCGGCACATCAAGAGCGCCGATCCGCGCTACGACACGCCCCTCGCGGTCTCACCACGCGAGAGCCTGCGCGACGTGCAAGGCATCATTCGCAAACGATCCCACGACATGGTCGTCGTCGTGGACGACGAGCGCCGCCCGCTCGGCATCGTCACACACGCGGATTTGCGCGATCGAGACCAGTACACGCCCGCCTCGGCGCTGATGTCCTCGCGCCTCGTGACGATCCCCGCGGGCACGCCGAACCGCGACGCATTCCTCCTCATGGAAGAGGCGCGCGTGAAGGCCGTGCCCGCGCTCGACGCCGAGGGCAAGCTCGTGGGCGTCTTGACGCGGGACGACGCCGTGCGGCTGGAGCTGCTCCGGCCGAGTTTGTCTGCGAACGGCGAGCTCATGGTCGCGGCCGCAGTGGGCATTTCGGCGAATGCGCCGGAGTTTGCCCGGCGGCTCGTCGACATCGGGGTCTCGGCGATCGTGCTCGACACGGCGCACGGCCATCAGCGGCGCATGATCGAGGCCATCCGCGCCGTGCGGAAGGCCATCGGGACCGCCGTGCCGCTCGTCGCCGGCAACGTGTGCACGGCCGAAGGCACGCGTGATTTGCTGGAGGCGGGCGCCGACATCGTGAAGGTCAACGTGGGCCCGGGCGCGATGTGCACGACGCGTATGCAAACGGGCGCGGGCCGGCCGACGTTCAGCTCGGTGCTCGCATGCGCGCGCGAGGCGCACGCGCACGGAAAACAAGTGTGGGCCGACGGCGGCGTGAAATACCCGCGCGACGTGGCGCTGTACCTTGCGGCCGGCGCGTCGCGCGTGATGGTGGGCACCGCGCTCGCGGGCACGTACGAGAGCCCCGGCGACGTGAAAGAAGACCGCGAGGGCGCGCTTTACAAGGAGAATTACGGCATGGCGAGCGCCCGCGCCGTGCACGACCGGACGGCGGACATCGATCCGTTCGAGCGCGCGAAAAAAGGCTTCTTCAGGGAGGGCATTTCGACGTCACGCATTTACATCCAGGAAGGAAAGGAGAGCGTGGGCGCGCTGCTCGTCGACATGATCACGGGCGTGCAATCGGCCTGCACGTACGCCGGCGCGCGGAGCCTACCGGAGCTCCACGAAAAGGCGGTGATCGGGGTGCAGACGCTCGCGGGGTACGGCGAGGGCAAACCCCACGGCGCCGTGCGGCGCTGACGCTCCCGGCGGAGGCGATTTTCGGGTAAGCTTCGGGGATGCGCTCGCCGCTCCTCGCCGTTTTGCTCCTCGCCTCCGCCCCGGCGTGCAGCGAACCTTCCGAGCCGCGCGGATCGACCACGTTCACGCCGGCGGAGCTTTCGCTCTTCGCCGAGCTGCGCACGAACGGCGGCACGGCCCAGGTCCTGGTCACGCTGCTCGGCGACGGGACGAGCGTCACCCTGGAAAACCCCGATCGCTTGAGCCTCGAGGCGCCGGGCGGGCCGGCGCAAACCCTCGTCCCCGGCGGGTTCGGGTACGTGGCGCAGCTCGAGACGACCGCCACGGAGTTCGATCTCGTCTTTTCGCGCGGCAGCGAGCGATTCGTGAGCAAGCTCGTGGCGCCGCCGCCTTTTTCGATCGTGGTCCCGAGCGCGACGGCCTCACGCGCGTCGCCCATCTCGATCCACTGGGACGCGGCGGACGGCACGTTCGAGACGTGGCTCGACGTGACGGCCCCGTGTTTGTCATGGCCGATTTCGCGGTACTTCGTGGAGGATCCCGGCGTGTATGCGATCCAGCCCGCGGATCTCGCGATCGAGCCCGGAACGATGGATTGCGATTTCCGCGTGTGGGTCACGCGGTCGGCGTCGAGCGGGACGATCGCGCCCGGGCTCGGCGCGGCGCCCGCGCCCGGCGGGATGCAAACGCGCTCGATTCTGATCCCCACCTCACCCTGAGGACGACGCCATGAACAAGAGGCAACTCGAAAAACTCCTCGGCATGATCATCGCCACGACGGCGCTCGGGGCGCGGGGGATCTCGTGCGGGCCCTGTCCAGACAACGTGGCGCAGATCCCGGTCCTGCCACCGAGCAGTGACGGCGGCGTCGAGGACGCCGGGGACTGGCTCGCCGACGAATGCCAGCGCAAATGCCCGAACGGGATCTCGTGCGTGCCGACGTCGCTCCCGCTCGAAGACGGCGGGTCGATGCCCGCGATCGAGTGCACGCAGATGGCGGATTGCAGCGCGGGGCGGCGGCCGCTCGGGAAGGGCGGCCCGGAAAAACGTTGGGACACCAAGGGTCTCGGAGCGGCGGGCGAATGGCTCGTGCACGCGGCCGCGCTCGAAGCCGGGTCGGTGATCGCCTTCCGGGAGCTACGGCGGGATCTAGCTGCGCTCGGAGCGCCGCGAAGGCTCCTCCGGGCGGCTTCGCGGGCGGCCGAGGAGGAGCAGAGGCACACGCGGCGCACGCGGGCGCTCGCGCGGCGGTACGGGGCGCGTGTGCCGGGACAAACGACGGGCGTGACGCGACGCGCTTCGCTGGAGGAGCTCGCGACGCACAACGCAGTCGAAGGTTGCGTGCGCGAGGCGTTCGGCGCCCTCGTGGCGCGGTGGCAAGCGACGTTCGCGGAGGATCTGGAGGTGCGTACCGCAATGGCGCAGATCGCCGACGACGAGGCGCGCCACGCGGCGCTCGCCCATGCGATCGACGCCTGGGCACAGCGGCGGCTCGGCCCTGCGGCGCGGGCGCGCGTGGAGTCCGCGCGCCGGGAAGCTGCACATGCACTCTTGGCCCCGCGGGCGCGGGATGCCGGGCGCGAGGAGGCGCTGCGGGTCCTGGGTTTGCCTGGCGCGGCGGAGACGGAGGCGCTCGCGAAAAGGTTCGTCGTGGCAATCGGGCTCGACGCGGCGGCCTGAATCAGCCCTTCTTGCGGCCGTGGAGGACGATTCCGAGGGCGAGCGCGCCGATGGACGCGAGGAGCGGCGCGGTCCCGAGGGCCAGGCCGACGTCCTTGCAACCGTCGGCTTCGGCATACCCCATCTCTTGGATACGCGCCCTCTGGGATGCGTCGATGTAATCCCCGGCAAGCGCCGTGTCCGTCCTGGATCGGCCCAGCATCGCGCCGACGGGCCCCATCCCGACCGAGCCGAGCGACACGAGGATCCCGACCCCGCCCACGATCGCGCCACCGAGCGGCTTCTTCATGAGCGAGAGCAAAAAGCCGAGAGCCGCGAGGCCAAACCCCACGAACGCGAAGAGCAGAATCACCCACGCGGGCCAGCCGCACATCTGGAACGTTTCCACGGGCGCCGATGGGACCGTGCGAAACGCAGAAAGTCAAGGTCAGCGGGGCGGGCGATCCCCGGCGCGAATACGCCCCTCGGCGACGGCCGTCGCGTACGGCGGCGCCTTGCCGGCGCGGAGCGAGTAAACGTCGAAGCGCATCGTCGCCGCATCGGGATAACGCGCCTCCTTGTGAAACGCGAGCGCAATGTCGACGACGCGGCACACCGGCGCGGGGATGTGCGGCGCGAGGGACGCGAGCGGCGGCGCGGGTCGCGTGGCCGCCGCGACGAGGAGGACCGCACCTTCGAGCTCACCGTGCACGTAGCGGCCGCCGAGCAGACGGAACATCGTCGCGCCGAGTGCGAAGATGTCGGTCCGGCCGTCGAGCTCCTGGTTTCTCCCCATGGCCTGCTCGGGCGCCATGTACTCGTAGCTGCCGATGGCGACGCCCGTCCGCGTCGCCGTCTTCTCGGGCAGCTCCGCGGTGCCCTCGGGCAGCGTGTCGACGCGGGCGATGCCGAAATCGAGCACCTTGATCCGCGCGTCCCTACCGACGTGCAGGTTCTCGGGCTTGAGGTCGCGATGCACGATGCCGAATGCATGCGCGACGACGAGCACGTCGAGGACCTTGTGCGCGATCCGTAAAACCTCGTCGACGGAGAGCACGCCCTTGCGCGCCATGCGATCGAAGACGGTCTCGCCGTCGAGCAGCTCCATCGCGAGGAACGCCGCGCCGTCCTCGGCCACGCCCGACTCGTAGACCTGCGGCAGTCCTTCGCAGAGCGGGCCGACGGCCGCGAGCGCGCTGCCGATGGGCCCTTCGCGGAGGAAGCGCTTTCGGAGCTCGCGCACGTCGAGCAGATAAGGGTGGAGGACCTTGATGGCCGCGACGCATCCATCGGCGCGGCGGCCGAGAAAGACGCTCGCCATGCCGCCGATGCCGATCACGCGCTCGATCATCCAGCTTCCGATCGACGTGCCGATGCGCCGCGCGGCGATCTCCTCGTCCGATTCCGACATCATGCGCGGCCGAGGCTACCACGACCACGCCGCGAGCGGGTTACACTGCGGCCATGCTTTCGCGCCCAAGCTTCCTTCCCGGCCTCTTGCTCGCGGCGATCGCGCTCCCAGTGACCGCCTGTTGGCTCGACCTCGACCGCCTCGGCGCGGGCCTGCCGAGCGCCGCAGCCGGCGGCGGTAGCAATGTCGGGAGTAGCACCATGAGCGGCACCGGCGGCGGCGGCACGGGCGCGCCTGTGCTCGAATGTGATCCGTGTCCCGAGGGAGGGTGCAGTCCCGAACCCGTCGCGGAAGGGCCGGCGTTCGCGCTCGGCGCCGTGGATCTCGTGGCCGATAGCGACGGCGTGTACTGGGTGAACCAGGAGGGCGGCGAGGTCATGCGGTTCGTCTCGACCGCGGATGCGCCGGAGACGCTCACGACCGCGGTCGCGCCGCGTTGCCTCGTGGTGCGGGGCGGAAATGTGTTTTACGGGGACGACGAGGGGCTCTGGTCCTGTTCGGCGGACGCGTGCATGCAGACGCGGCAGAAGGTCACGTCGTCCGTCGCGCAAGGCACGATCGGGCGCATCGCGTTCGACGGGGCCTCGGTCTACTGGACGGATCGCGGCACGGCCGAGAGCGACGGCCGCGTGTACGGCTGCGCGCCGGGCGACTGTACGACGCCGAAGGAATATGCCACGGGGCTCTTCCGACCGGACACGATCCTCGCGAGCGGCGGCCAGCTCTTCTGGGTCCAGTTCGGCAATGGCAACGCCAATGGTGCGATCTATCAGGGTTCGCCCGGGGGAAGCGCGACGACCGTCGCGAGCGCGCTCGCGTTCCCCTCGTCCGTCGCGGTGGACAACGACTCCTTTTATTTTCCGTCGTGGCGGCCGGGCGGGACGGTCCACCGTTGCCCGAAAAGCGGCTATTGCAGCGAGCCTCCGGCGATCAAGCCGGCGGAGGCCGGGGAAAAACCTTTCGACGTTGCGGTCTCCGGGGGGCGCGTCTACTGGAGCGACACGGCGGACGGCGCGATCCGGAGCTGTCCCGCGGCCGGGTGCGGGGCCGAGGCGCCGCGCGTGCACGTGAGCGGACGGACGGGCCTTTCGCGTTTCGCGCTCGGAAAGGCGTGTATCTTCTGGGTGGACGCGACGAACGGCGGGAGCGTGATGAAGGTCGGTCGATGAGCCGCGTTTTCCCGCGGTGCGCGCCATAACGCTTGACACGCGGCGTGACTCGTGGCAGCGGGCGAGCGCGCGAAAGCGTCTGTGCCGGCGCCGGAGGGGCCCGGCAGGAAGGTATGTCGTCGTGCTCGGTCTCCGGGAATCGTGGTTGCGTGCGTGGGGCATGTCCGCGGCGCTGCTCGCCTTCATGGTCGTGTCGCCGGGCGAGGCGCGGGCCGGGGACACGCCGCGCTGCTCGACATGGCGCGCGGCCGGCAAGGGCTACGAGAAGCTCGAGCTCCGGACGTGCGCGCGGCCCGAGGGCGACGAGAGCGAGGGCGAGAGCGAAGGGGACGACGAGGACGCGGCGTCCACCGTGGAGATCAAGAGCGGCTACGAGGACGCGCTCAAGGTCCGCATCGAGCTCGTGACCAAAGGCGGCACGGTCGAGCAGCTCGACGTGAAGCTGAAGAATGGCGAGAACGCGGCGGGATCGTGCAAGGCGTGCCGCGGCCACGACGACGTGAAGAGCTTCCGCGTGACGACGCAGGACGGCGCCGGCGAGGGCAAGGACCCGACGCCCGAGCCTCTGCAGAAGGTGGCGGGCACGAACCACATGGAGGTGCTCGCCCGCGATCTGCGCCTCACGGACACGAATGCGAAGCGGCTCGAGCGCATCGCGGCGCGGTATCACAAGGCGACGAAGAAGCGGCTCGTCGTGACGGGCGGGACGCGCACGCCGCAAAGGCAGGCGCAGCTCATGTACGACAAGCTGAAGCGCGGCGACGACGTGGTGGCGCTCTACGAGAACAAGGCCGCGGCGACCGAGGTGCAGCGCGCCTATCGCGAGGCCGCCTCCCGCGGGGAGAAACGAAAAGGGACGATCCGCGCGATGCGCGAGGTGATCGAGGCGCAGATCGGGCGCGGGACGTACGTGTCGAAGCACCTGAAATCGGGCGCGGTCGACGTGCGGTCGTGGAACATGGACGGCGCGCTGGAGAAGGCGTTGCGCGAGGCCGTGAAGCAGGAGCCGGGCGTGACGCTCATGGACGAGCGGGACGGGCCGGAGCCGCATTTCCACCTGAATTTGCTCTGATCGACGAGGCGAGGGGGGCCCGGCCTTGACCTCGCTCGCCTTTTCGTTTATAGGTTGGTCAACTAAACAACGGAGCGACCGATGGCCCGACCGTCGAACACCGAGGAGCGCCGGAGGCAGATCGTGGAGGGGCTGCTCGCCGTGATGGCGGAGCGCGGCTACGAGCGGGCCACGATCCAGGAGGTCGCGCGCGCGGCGGGGCTCTCGCCGGGGCTCGTGCACTACCATTTCCACGACAAACAGGAGATCTTGCTCGTGGGCGTGAACGAGCTCGCGGCACGGGCACGGGCGCGGGTTTCTGCGCGGGTCGCGCGGGCAAACCACGCGCGGGCGAAGGTCGACGCGTTCCTCGATGCGTATCTCGCGACGGGGAAGGACGCGGATCCGGCCGCGGTGGCCGCGTGGGTGACGATCTCGGCGGAGGCCGTGAAGCAGCCGGAGGTGCGCGCGGCGTACGAGAAGGTGGCGCGGGAGGATCTCGAGCGGCTGGAAGGTTTGGTCGCCGAGGTGATCGGCGCGCGGCGGGCGCGGGGCGTGGCGGCGGGGCTTTTTGCGACGATTCAGGGGTATTTCGTGCTCGCCGCGGCGGCGCCCGGCCTCACGCCCAAGGGCTCGGCCGCGGCCACGGCGAAACGCATGGCGAAGGGCCTGCTCGACGAGGCGGCCGAAGATACGAAGGAGGCCGTGTGACGATCCCGAAGAGCACGCTGACGAAGCTCGGATTGCTGTCGAGCCTCTATTTCTCGCAAGGTTTGCCTTATGGTTTCTTCCAGGACGCGCTGCCGGCGATCCTCAAGACGATGGGTTTGTCCTTGCCGGCCATTGGCCTGACCTACCTGCTCGCGGCGCCCTGGGCGCTGAAGTTCCTCTGGTCGCCCTACCTGGATCGGCGCGGCGCGGGCCGGCTCGGGCGGCGGCGCGGCGTGATCCTGCCGATCCAGCTCCTCTCGGTGTTGCTCGTCTTCGGCGTCGCCGCCGCGAACGGCGGGCCGACGATCACGTGGCTCCTCGCCTCCGTCTTTTTCGTCAACCTGCTCGCGGCGACGCAGGACATCGCAACCGACGGCCTCGCCGTGAACCTGCTCGCGAAGCACGAGCTCGGCTGGGGCAATGGGCTCCAGGTGGCGGCCTATCGCATGGGAATGGTCCTCGGCGGCGGCCTCCTGCTCCGGATCTTTCACGCGACGGGCTTCCGGGTCACGCTGACGGCGCTCGGCGCGCTGCTGCTCGTCGCCACATTGCCGATCGCGCTCTTCCGCGAGCCGGAGAGCGCACAGCCCCCGGCCCGCGAGGCGCCGAGTTTGTCCTACTGGCTCACGCGTCCCGGCGCATTCGCGTGGTTCGGGCTGCTCTTCGTCTACAAGGCCGGCGAGCATTTCGCCACGGCCATGCTGAAGCCTTTCTTCGTGGACGAAAAGGGCGCGGGGCTCGATCTCACGCAGGTGAGCACGCTGAACATCGTGGGGATCACCGCGGGGCTCGTCGGCGCCATGCTCGGAGGCGGGCTCGTGCGAAGGCTCGGATATCGGCGCGCGCTCCTCGGGTTCGGGACGCTGCAAGCGCTCGCGGTGCTGCTGTATGCGCTCGCGGCGAGGCACTCGCCTTCGATGTCGACGCTCGCGGTGGTGTGCGGCGTCGAGCACATTGCGGGCGGCATGGCGACGGTCTCGCTGTTCACGGCGATGATGAATTCATGCCGCCCGGAGCACGCGGGGGCCGATTACACGGTGCAAGCCTCGGTGGTGGTGGCGGCGAGCGGCTTGGCGGCGGCGGCGAGCGGGTTTTCCGCGAAGGCGCTGGGGTATGCGGGGCATTTTACGCTGGCCGCCGCGCTGGCCGCGCTCGCCGTGGTCTTCGTGGGGCTGGTGTTCCGGAGCGGACGGGGGCTCGAGCCCGCGGTGGCGCGAGGCTGATGTCCGCAAAGCTCAGGGCGCCGGGAATTGCGGGTGCTTCTCGATGAGTGAGACGATCTCGGCGATCACCGGATCGGCGAGCTCCGGGTCATACGCGAGGGCCGCTTCGCGCGCCTTGGTGAGGCTCTCCTTGCCCGGACGCTTCAGGGCCTCGGCATACATGACGATCACCCTGCCCTTCGGCAGCCCCATCTTTTGTGCGGCGAGGAGCTCGCCGATCGTCGTCGTGACCTCCGTCGTCTGCTTGGCGTAGGTGATCGGCGTGGTCCAGACGGCGCGAATCGTGACCGGATCGCTCGGATTGACGACCATCGGGTCGCACGTCTTGAGGACCTGGCTGAAGATCATCGCGTCGTTCGGCGCGAGGTGCTGCGGCGCCACCTCCGTCTTGTCCGTCGCGTATTCCTCGCCGTAAAACTTCTGCATGTCGAAGTACCAGGGGAGCGTGAGCTCGACGCTGACGCTGCGGGCCGCGATGTCCATGGTCTCGTCGAATCGCTTGACGAACATGTTCGTGGCCTCGTCGGTGGAATCGAGATACACGTACGCGCCGCGGCCCTTGTCGGTCAGCGTGTCCATGATCGCGTCGTTGTGCGTGAGCGCCGGGCCCGTCGCGATGCCGAGGAGATAAATGCCCTCCTTGTCGGCGTCTTCGGCCGCCATCGCAATGCGGTCGGCATCCGTGACGCCGACGTTCGCGCCGCCGTCGCTGATGAGGACGACGCGGTTCAAGCGCCCCGGGGCATAATGCTTCTGGGCAAGGTCGTAGCCCGCATGGAGGCCACTCTTGAGATCCGTGCCGCCGCTCGCCGTGAGGGCGTCAGTGACGGCGAGGATCGCCGGATCGTTCGGGCCTGTGGCCACGTGATCGGCGAGCAGGACGTTGTTCGCCGCGCCCCACGTGACGATTCCCACGAGGTCGCCGGCCGCGAGCTGCGACGCGATGGCCGAGACCGCGGCCTTCGCCCGCGTGAGGCCCGGGCCCTGCATGGAGCCCGAGGTGTCGACGAGGAACGTGATGTTCATCGGCTTCCGCGGCTCGATCGCGTTGAAGGAGCGGAGGGCGACCTGGAAATAGAGCTGCTCCGGGGCATCCTTTTCGGCCTCGAGCTCGGGAAAGAGGGTGAGCTGGCCCGTCGGGGCCGCGGGATACAGGATCTGGTAGTAATTCAAGAATTCGTGCGTGCGGATCTCGCTCGGGTAAGGCTCCATGCCCAGCCGGAGCAGGTCGCGGGCGTGGACCGGCGACGCCATGGAGTTCGAGTCGTCGGCCGAGACGAAGAAGGTGGTCGGCTTGGACTGATCGACGCCCACGCAGCCGATGGGCCTGGGAGCCTCGATGATCTTGACGAGGGTGTCGTCCGGGTGGGGCGGCGGCTCGTCGGGACCAGGGCCGGTGGTGGTGCCTCCCGGCGGCTCGCCGCCAGAGCCGTCCTGCTGCTTGCCGCCGCTGCCCCCATCGCCGCCGGTCGGCTCGCCCGGCGCCGAGTCGTCTGCGCACGCGGCGAGCCCAAGGCCGATGCCACCGATCCAGGCAGCGCAGAGCGCAGGGAAGACGAAGGGAAGAAAAGACGATCGCTTCATGCAAGACCTCCAGGCGAAGGGAAGCGTGGCAAGGTCCGTGCCCTTCCGCGCCCCGGCATCTCTGCCGCGAGCCCCAAAAACGAGCCGCGCCCCGGCCCAAGATGACACAGGTCCCGGGAAAAAAGACAGGCCCACGCGCGAAGCCAGGGCCCGGCCGGCCGCGATTCGCGTGCGTGGATGCGCGGGAGCTGTGAGGACGGAATGGTTCGTCCTGTAAACCGGTTTTTTGGGAGGACGCTTGCCTACCGCGCGAGCTGCGCCGGGACCGCGAGCCGAATCGTGCCCTTCGGGACCACGAACTCGAAGAAGGCGCCACGCCGATCCGCGATCCCCATGCGGAGGAGTCCGTCCTCCCGCACGAGCGCATAAGGCGCGCGCGCGAGCGGCTCGTCCTTGCCGTCGGGCGCGACGAAGACGAGCACGTCGTCGGTGCCCGGCGCACGCACGGGAAGACGCGCGCAGCGGTTCGCCACGGTGGCGTTGCGATCCTCGCCCGCACATCGCGCGAGCGCACGACGCTCGAGGTCCTTGCCCGTCTGCGCACGCGAGACGTCACGCCAGATCGCTTCAGCGGCCGCGAGGCGTACGGCCTCGGAGCGATCCCGTTGCAAGAGGCCCATGACGAGCCCCGGCTCGCACGAGGCGCCCGCAAGCCCGAGCGCGACGACGGCGTTGGCGCGCACGTAGGGCCGGGGATCGGTGGCCGCACGGCAGAGCGAGGCCTGCACGTCGGCTGCAGCGCCCTCGCGTGCCGCGACGCGGCCGAGCGCGCCCGCCGCATTGCCCGCGACCGCGACGTCGGGATCCGTCACGGCACGCGTGAGCGTTGCCACGGCGTCCTTCTTGCCGACGGCGCCGAGCGACCAGGCAGCGTTCGCGCGCACGCCGGGATCGGCGTCGCCGAGCAGCGGGACGAGCACCGTCGCGGCCTCCGGATGCCCCGCGAGCGCCTCGGCAACCTTGCGTCGATCGTCGATGCCAGACGCGACGAACTTGCGCAGGACCTTGCCGCTCGCCTCGCCGCGCATGCGGCCGAGGCCTTCGAGCAAAGCATCACGCGCGACGTCGGGCGACGACGGGAGAGCCGCACCAACACGCTCGGCGAGAGCTGGATCGGTGGCGCGCGAGAGCGCCCCCGCGAGCGCGAGGCCAATCGCCCCGCGGTCTTGCTCGGCCGCGACCTGGAGCCGCTCGAGGAGCTTCGCCGCGGCCGAAGGGCCACCCGCGCGCGCGATAGACGCCGCCGCCGCGAGCCGCACGTCCGCCGCGTCGTCGGCGATCGCGTCGAGCAGCACGGCCTCGACCTTCGGCGGCGCGGGCGCGTACGCGCCGAGCGCTTCGAGCACCGCGAGCCGGAACGCTCGCGACTTCGTGGTCGCGAGCGGCAAGAGCACGTCATGCGCGCGCGGTGAGCCCGTGCGGCCGAGGAGGCGCACGAGCTCGATCTTCTCGTCGGGCGGGGTCGCCGCGTCGAGCAGCATCGCGCGCGCCGGATCGACCGCGCGCCCATCGGGCCGCGCCGGATCGAGCAGCTCCGAGGCCGCGCGAATGGCCTCGCGTCGCACGGTGGGATCGGCGTCGGAGAGGAGCTCGAGCACCGCGGGGAGAGCCTCGGACGAGCCGAGGAGCGCGAGCGCGCGGAGGCCATGCTTGAGCGGGAGGACGCCGCGCTGCATCGCGCGCACGGTCGGATCGAGCCCCTCCTTCGCGCCGAGCGCGCCGAGCACGAGCGCCGCGCCCGCCGCCGTGGAGGGCGAGGGCGAGCCCGACAGCACCGCGACGAGCTGCGGCGCCGCGCTCTTGCCCGCCATGACGAGCGCCTCGCGGACCGGAGAGCGTGGCGCGGAGGGATCGTCCTTCGCGAGCGCGCCGATGAGCGCGCGCACCGCGCTCTCCGAGCCGATGCGGCCGAGCGCTCGCAGCGCCGCCGTGCGCACCTCGCCCGCGCCCGCGCTCCCCTGCCCCGGCCGCACGCCGGGCATGCTGGGCGCGAGGACAGCGTCGCTCCCCGATCCCGCCTCGAGGAGCGGTGCGATCGCTGCCGTGGCCTCGTCCGAACGCAGCTTGCCGAGCGCGGTGACGGCCTCGACGCGCACGTCCTGCGAGCCGTCCTGGAGCGCGATCATGAGCGCGCTCGTGGCCCGCGCATCCCCGAGCTCGCCGAGCGCGCGCGCGACGGCGCGACGCACCTCCGGCACCGCGTCCTGGACCTTGCCGATGAGCGGCACGACTGCGCGTGGATCGGCGAGTCTGCCGAGCGCGCGCGCCACCTCGACGCGCACCTCGAGCGCGCTGTCGTCGAGGTGCCCGAGCAGCGGCGAGACCGCGTCGGGCAAACCCGAGCTGCCCATGGCCGACGCCGCTGCGACGCGGACCTTCGAATCCGGATCGCCGAGCACGCGGCCGAGCGCCACGACGCTGCGATCCGTGGGCGAGGAGCGGATGACGTCACAGGCCGCGAGCCGCAGCCGCGCGTCGCCCTCGCCGAGCCAGCCGATGACGAGATCACCGGCGCGCGACAAACGCAGCGCGATGGCCGCCTCGGCCGCCGCGAGCCGCACCTCGACGTCGGGATCGCCGAGCGCGCGTTGCGCGAGCGGAACACCAAGCTCCGAGGGGAGCTCGCCGATCCGTTGCGCCGCGGCGCGCCGCTCGGAGACGTCGGGCGAGGCGAGCGAGCGAGCGATGCGCTCGGGCACGTTGGGCCAGACGAACGCCTCGGCCGCTCCGCCCGAAACGAGCGAGAGCGAGACGGAAAGCGAGAGGAGGCCGGCTCGGACGAGGCTACGCATGCGGATCGAGCGCGTGACCGAACGCACGACGCGCACCGTACCATGTTTTGTGGATCGAGCCGGCGCCTCGCGAATCGTGAGGCTCAGGAAAGCGGAGGAGGCGGAGCACTGCTACGCGCGGCGACGGGACGCACGCTCTCCTGTTCACGCACGGGCGTACTCGCGCTCGAGCCGACCGAGCTGGCCGAGAGCTGCGGCTGGGCGGCCGCCGTGCGCTCCTTGGGGCGGGCCTTTTCCGGCGGCGGCGCGGCCGCGCGCAGGTTGATGAGCTTGTTCAGGAGATCGAACCAGAACGGCGCGCCGAGCGCGATCGCGATCGCCGTGAAGAGCCACCCGCCGAAGCGACGCCCGAATCCGCCGAGCGTCGCCGGCACCGCGCGTCGATCACACGTGACCTCGGCGGTTGGCGTGCAAAAGAACCCGCGCCCCTCGGGCCAGCCCATCGGCAACGTGAGCTCGTCGAGGCCACGCTTGACCGCGACGACGCGCTTGCGCACGAGCTCCTCGGTCTTCTTTTCGTCGACGAAGACCTCGGGCGGCTTCGCGTTCGCGTTCGCCTTCTGCTCTGTCGTGACCTCCGAGGCCGTCTTCACCACGGCCGATTCGGACTTCACGCTCTCGGCCACCGCCGACGCCACGGACTCGCGCAGCACGGCGTCGCGATTGAGGCTGTCGAGCACGAGGAACGTGTCCACGTTCAGCACGACGGCCGTGAAGAGCCCCACGACGGAAATCAGGGTGTGCGCCGTCCGCTTGTACCAGCCGGAGACGCTATCCATCGCGCGATCGAACCACGCGGCGATCTGCTGGGTCGCGTCCTCGAGCGTCTTGACGCTCGCGTCCGACACGAGCGCCGTGAGCGCGACGCGCGTGTCCTCCTCGAAGTCCTGGGCCTCGGCGAGGCGCTTCTTGAAGTCGTCGAGGCTCACCGCGGCCTTCTTCGTCGCGCCCTCGCCTCCGCCCTCGGCCTTCGGCCAGAGCCTGCGGAAGAAGCCTTTCAGCGCGCGGAGCGGGATGGACAGGATGCCGCGAAGCAGCCCCATCCGCTCCGGCCTTCGCGATCGATCCGTGCCGTCCTTCCAGCCCGCGACCGCGTCGACGAGCGCGCGCGCAAAAAGGTCCGACGGGATGTACGAGGGGTCGCTGTCGTCGTCCTTCGTCAAACCGTCGATGAGCGGATGCGCGTAGACCTTGTCCGTCAGCGTGCGGTCCTTGAGGAGCCGCTCGACGCCCTGCCGCAGCGTGACGGAGCGCAGCGACAGGATGCCGGAGATCGCCTCGGTGACGGCCGAGGCGATCACGCTGAGCAGCATGAAGACGAAGGAGATCCCGATCGCGACGTCGAGGATGGTCGATATGGACACGGCTACCTCCTCGCCGGCGGGACGCCCTGCCGCGGGCCTCCCGGCGCCCCTGCCCCCACGCCTCGGGCGCCGAGCCGACACGCTCATGGTCTCAGAGGATCCACCCCCACGCAATCGAGGCCGGACAAAGAAAGGCCGGCTTGAAAGGTCGCCTTCGAATCGACCGCCTCTCGCTTGGCCAAGGATACGAAACTCGTGGTACGACGAGGCGTGGCCGACCATCGCGCCCGCCCCACCGTCCGCCCCCAGAGGCTCGCGCTCGGCGTCCTTGCTCGCGCTCCGATCGCAGGCACGGCGAAGCCTCGCCTCTCTCCACCGCTCTCCCCCGAGGCCGCAGCGGAGCTCTCGTCGGCGCTCCTCGGCGACGCGCTGAACATGCTGGCCATCTTGCCGATGGCGTATCGCGCGGTGCTCAGCGTATCCGACGAGGAGAGCGCGGTGCTGCAAAAGCTCGTGCCCGGGCGATGGCAACACGTCGTCTCGGCCGGCACGATGCAGCTCGAGAAGCGGCTCGGCCACGGGCTCGAGCACCTCTTCACGACGGGCGCGGAGGCGGCGGCGATCGTCACGACCGACGCGCCGTTCATGCCGATCGACGAGGTCTTCGAGGGTCTGCTCTGGCTCGCCGCCAAGCGAAAGCGCGCTCTGCTCGGACCGACGGGGGCGGGGGGCCTTTACCTCATCGGCACGACGCACCACGAGCCTGCGCTCTTCGACGGCGTGGACTGGACGTCGCCCGGCGTGCTCGAACGCGCGACGAAGCGCGCCGCGGAGCTCGGCCTGGAGACGCTGCTCCTCAAGCCGACGTACGAGATCGACACGCCCGCGGATCTCGATCGTTTCGCGCGTGATCTCGCGAGCGGCACGGGAGGACCGGGGATGGCCGTGCCCGCGTGCGCCGCGTTCCTGGCGCGCGCGGGCCTCCGGCCCGTGAACCGCTGAGCGGCGGGTTTTACTCGGCGTCCGCGGCCGGCTGATACCCCGCGGCCCACGAGCGGCTCACCGGCGCCACGCGCTCGGAGGGCCGCGGATACACGTCGCGATCGAGACCGTCGCCGAACATGCGCAAAAGCAGCTCGGCCTGCTCCAGCGCGGCCGGCGTGTCGACATCGATCCAGCGCGCGTCGCCCGCGTCGCACGCGAAGAACATCCCTTCGTCGGCGAGGGCGCGTACGCCCTCCGAGAGCGAGCAATCGCCCTTCGCCGCGTACACGCGATCGAGCGCCTCGACGAGCGAGGGGCCGATGCGGAACACGCCCGTGTCGAGCGCGTCGTACGCCGGGATCTCCTTGCCGATGTCCACGATGCGCCCGCGCTCGACGCGCACCTTCGTGGCGTCGTCGAGATCGAAGCAGCGCGGGATGTCGTAATCGACGGCGAGCGCGGCCGCGCGACTCGGCAGATCGAGCGCGGCGAGCCGACGCACGATCGCCGGCGCGTACAGGTGATCGGCCATCGTGAGCAGCGTCCCCGGGACGACGTGCTCACGCGCGGCGAGCAGCGACACGCCGTTCTTTCGCTCGTACTGCGTGTTGCTCACGAACGAGATCGACAGGCCGAGGGAGCTCTCCGCGAGCGCGCCGCGAATGAGCTCTTCCTTGTACCCCGTGACCACCACGACCTCGCGGATCCCCTCTGCGCGCAGCGTCCGGAGGATGCGAACCAGAAGCGGAACCCCGGCGACCGGCTTGAGGGGCTTGGGTGCGATCTCGCCACTCACGAGGCGAGAGCCGGTTCCTGCCGCGAGCACGATCGCCCGCTCCATCGTTTGTTTTTCAAGCATGGAAGGTGCGGTGCCCAATCCGAAGACGCCCCTCGTAGCACGCCTTCTGCCTGCGAAACAATTCCCATCGGTCC
Organism: Polyangium jinanense; assembly: GCF_028435365.1. The sequence goes on from NZ_JAGTJJ010000006.1 coordinate 56,414, forward strand.
GCTTTTAAAGGCGGTGTTCCGGCGCCTCACAGTGTTGCAAAAGCGCAACACCCGCCCGACTTCGACACGCGAAGCCGAGCTGCATCGCCACGTACATCCGACGGGTATCGGCGTGCGAGGCGCGGGAGACGCATCTCCATTCAAAGCAAGCCGGAGGCCAGCGGAGCCGCTACCGTGCCTTCGCACCTCACGCGTGCGCCTCCAGAAAATCGCGTTGAAACTTCGCAGGAACGTCGTTCACGAGCACGCACACGAGCGAGGTCGAGCGTGCGCGTGGCGCGACAGTGCGACGTCGTTGCCAGACCCCGTCGAACGTTCGCGTCGTCGCGCGAGCGAGCGTCGTGAAGCGCGCGGCCAGCCGATCCGAGCCGCGTGAGCCCGCGTCCGCAACGTGACGCTCGCCGCGACCGCCCCGTTCGGGTCAGACCCCGCGCGCCGTGGTCGTTCGTGTCTTCGCGTGGATCGCGCAGATGCCGTGCACACGCCGCGCGGCACGTCATGCTCCGTGGGCCGACGCTTGCAGGCACCGCTTGAGTGTCCTGTCGCGTTGGCCTAGACATGCCCCCCCTCGGGGCGATCGACGGGACATACGGAGGAGCGGGAGTGAAGCAGCCGAAAGAAATCACGAAGGCAGAGGGCAAGCTCGGCGTGCTCCTGCCGGGGCTCGGTGCGGTGGCGACGACGACGATCGCCGGCGTGATGCTGGCCCGCAAGAATCTGGCGTTGCCGATCGGATCGCTGACGCAGCTCGGGACCATCCGGCTCGGCAAGCGCACGGACAATCGCTCGCCGCTCATCCGCGAGTTCTTGCCGCTCGCGTCGCTCGATCAGCTCGAGTTCGGCGGCTGGGATCTCTTCCCGGACACGGCGTACGAGTCCGCGAAGCACGCCGAGGTCCTCGAGCAGCGCCACCTCGATCAGGTGCGCGACGAGCTCTCGCAGGTCACGCCGATGAAGGCGGTCTTCTACCCGGAGTACGTCAAGCGCCTGCACGGCCCGCACGTCAAGACGGGCGCCACGAAGGCCGACATGGTCGAGCAGGTGCGCGACGACATCCGCACGTTCCTGAAGACCAAGGGCTGCTCGCGTGCCGTCGCCGTGTGGTGCGGCTCGACGGAGGTCTACTTCCCGCCGGGCGACGTGCACGCGTCGATCGACGCCTTCGAGGCCGGCCTCGCGCGAAACGATCCGGGCATCTCGAACTCGCAGATTTACGCGTGGGCCTGCCTCAAGGAGCGCGTGCCCTACGCGAACGGCGCGCCGAACCTCACGGTCGACTTCCCCGCCGCGTGGGACCTCGCGAAGAAGCTCGAGGTGCCCATCGCCGGCAAGGACTTCAAGACCGGCCAGACGCTCATGAAGACCATCATCGCGCCGGGCCTCAAGGCGCGCATGCTCGGCCTCTCGGGCTGGTTCTCGACGAACATCCTCGGCAACCGCGACGGCGAGGTGCTCGACGACCCCGATAGTTTCAAGTCCAAGGAAGTCTCGAAGCTCGGCGTCCTCGAGTACATCCTGCAGCCGCACATGTACAAGGACCTGTACAGCAAGCTCTACCACAAGGTCCGCATCGAGTATTACCCGCCGCGCGGCGACGCGAAGGAAGGCTGGGACAACATCGATCTCTTCGGATGGCTCGGCTATCCGATGCAGATCAAGGTGAACTTCCTCTGCCGCGACTCGATCCTCGCCGCGCCGATCGTGCTCGACCTCGCGCTGCTCATGGACCTCGCCTCGCGCGCGGGCTTCTCGGGCACGCAGGAGTGGCTGAGCTTCTACTTCAAGAGCCCCATGACCGCTCCGAACCTCTACCCGGAGCACGACCTCTTCATCCAGTCGATGAAGCTCAAGAACACGATGCGCTGGATGATGGGCGAAGACCTCATCACCCACCTCGGCAACGAGTACTACGACTGATCGCTGCGCGCCGGGGGCTCGCCCGAACGAGCCCCCGGCTCCTCCTTCGCGCCCACCAGATAGATCACGCCGAGCAGCACGAACACGAGCCCCGCCGCGCGCTTCACCCAGATCGCCGGCACGTGGCGGCTCACGACCTCCCCGAGGAGCACCGCGACCGCGCTCGTCGCGCACAGTGCGAGCGCCGAAGCCGCGAAGACCACCCAGCGCGACGAGCCGCTGCCGGCCAGCGTGAGCGTCGCGATCTGCGTCTTGTCGCCCATCTCCGCGAGGAAGATGGCGGCGAACGTCGAGGCGAAGAGCTTCCAGTCCATCCGCCGAGCGTGACGCGGCCCGGCGCCACGAACAAGCGCGCTCGCGCCCGCTAGCCCCGCGGCGGCGCGTAGAAGTCGACGATGCGGATCGGTTCGGTCAGACGAACCCGCACGCTTTGACGATCGCCTCGCACGTCGCCGCCGATCTGGAACGCCGTCGGCGGGTCCATCTCGATCGTGATGTCGTCGACGAAGAAGTCGAACGTGTTCTCGAGGTTCTCGTACTCGCCGCGCCAGATCGTCTGGAAGTTCGACACGAAGGCCACGGGCGAGAGGTTCGTCACGCGGAGCTGCATGCGGTCCGGCCTGTCCTCCGCGTACGGGAACATGCGGAAACCGAAGCCGTAATACGGGATCGTCGCGACACACGCGAGCTTCGCCGGTCCCTCGTAGATCACGCCGCCCTTGCGGATCGGCGCGCCGAGGATCGCCCCCTTCTCGCCCACGCGCACGGCGTCGCTCCCCGTGTTGATCACGCGGCAGTGCGGCGTGCGGCGCACGAAGTAGCTCGGCAAGGTCTTCGTCGTCGCCGCGATCGCGTACGACACGATGCCCGGCGCGATTCGCTTCAGGGGCCCACGCGCGAGCAGGCCCTTCACCCGCGTGTAGTCCTTGAGCATCTCCGCATCGATGCCGAAGCCGCAGAACGGCGAGAGCACGCCCTCGGCCTCGACGAGCCGAAGCCACCGGCTCCCCGCGTCGGCGCGCAGGCGCGAGAGATCCACCGCGAGCCCGCGGAACCCGCCCGAGCCTTTCTCGCCCGCGCCGCTCGCGCCGAGCACCCACGCGAGCGAGTTGCCCGTGCCGAGCCGCAAGAGACCGAAGCGCGGCATCGGCGCGTTCCTTCGCTTCGCTTCGTTCACGACGGCCGTGACGACCGACGTGAACGTCCCGTCCCCGCCGCCGGTGAGGATCGTCTCGTAGCCGCGATCGACGAGGGTCCGCGCGATGCCCTCGCTCTCCTCGACGCTGCGCGACACGAAGAGATCGCCGCTGTCGAGGATCTGATCGAGCGTCTCGATGACCTCCGCCGTGACGCTCTTGGCGTTGCCGTTGACGACCACGGCGATGCGGGGCAGGGCCGGGCCGGCGGACCGGGCCGGCCCTTCGGGCCTCGACGAGGTGGCCTCGAGGTCCGTTCCGGGGGGGAGGGGCGCGTCGGTGCGAGAGGCCATGGGCGGCGGATCTAGCACGAAAACGGCCTCTTCCCCGCCTGCCCCCCCCGTCGCCGGAACCGCTTCGCCTAGCCTTGCCCGCCCGCCCGCGCGGACACAAACTGACCATACGTCCGAAGTTTCTGGACGGACTGGCTCAAATTTTGGTAAGGCGACGGGCGTATAGCCTTCACGTGCACTTGACAGCCGTCCGGCTCGAACCGTACGGCGCGCCCCAGTTCGCGTGACGATACGCGTGGGACGGGGATTATCGCAGAAGCGGGACGCAGCGACATGGCGAAATCGACAAAGACGAAGAGCTCGGAGAAACGCTCCGCGAAGAAACATTCGAGCTCGCGCGCGAGCGGCGACGCCCCGAAATCCGGGACGAAGGCCCGGGAGAAGGACGACGACGCCAAGGGCTCGAAGCGCAAGCTCGGTCTGCGGGGAGCCGCGCCGTGGGCCGCTCGCCACGCGGCCAAGCATGCCGCCGAGGCGCGGGCCCGGGCCGCCGAGCCTGCCCCGCCGGGCAGCGCGCGCGCCACGATCCGCGTGCCGGAAGGGGCCGACGCGATCAAGGCGAAGATCGCCGAGCTCCACAACCAGACCACGAAGATCCGCACCCTGCGCAAGCGCATGGAGAAGGGGTTCTTCGACATCGGCCTGGTCCTCGCCGAGATCCAGGAGCAACAGCTCTTCCAGGCGAAGGGCTACGGCTCGTTCGAGGCTTTCCTCGAGCGTGAGATCGACTTCGGCAAGCAGACCTCGCTGAAGCTCGTGAAGCTGTCGAAGGTCTTCCAGCGCGAGGCCGCCCTCGACCACGGCATGGACCGCTGCATGCTGGCCCTCGCCGCGCTCGACGGCGAAGCCGCGCCGAAGGCCGCGCCCTCGACGCCGGGCCCCATGGCCGCGCTCCCGCTGCCCCTCAAGCCCCCGATGCGCGCCGCCGGCGGCTGATCCGAAGCGGGCCGGCCCTCCCGGCCCTCGCTTCGAAACCACGACGTCCCCCTCCCCGGCGCGCGCTGGGAAGGGGGACGTTCGTTTTTACGTTCGGCCGGGTAGGCTCAGGGGGTCGAGCCGGCGCGCTCCAGCGCGATCTTCCTCCGCGCCGCGAGCGGGTGCTCCGACAGGCTCCGGTGCCGGTCGAGGCCGATCAGCTCCAGCACGCGCCCGTTCCGCTCGAACTCGCCCCGGAGCTCATGGAGCTTCTCCATCACGGTGTGATCCACGAGGCGGGCATGGTCGAAGTCGACGACCACGTGCTTCGCCTCGTGTTTCGCGAGCTTCCCCTTGATCGAGAGGTAGTTGCTGAACACCGCGGCGTGCCGGATCCGGAGCACGACGCGATCCTCGAACGAACGCTCCTCGATGTCGGGCCGGAACAGGCTCTTGATGGGCGCCCCGTTCACGACGTGCACGACCATCTTGATCACGATGCCAGCCGCCACGCCGACGAGCAGGTCGGTCGCGATCGTCACGACGGTCGTCGACACGAACACGAGGAGCTGCTCGCGACCGATGCGGAACGTCTTGACGAACTCGTGGGGGGAGGCGAGGCGCGTGCCCGTGTAGATCAGCATCGCCGCGAGGGCCGCGAGGGGGATGCGGTGGATGAGGCCGGGCAAGAACGCCACGAAGAGCAGCAAGAACAGCCCGTGGAAGAAGTTCGACAGCTTCGACCGCGCGCCGTAGCCGATGTTCGCCGAGCTGCGCACGATCTCCGAGATCATGGGCAGGCCGCCGATGAGGCCCGCCACGAGGTTGCCCACGCCCGTCGCGAGCAGGTCCTTGTCGAGGTTCGAGCGGCGCTTTTCCGGATCCAGCGCGTCGACGGCCTTGGCGCTGAGCAAGCTCTCGATGCTGCCGACGAGCGCGAACATCGTGATGTACTTGAGCGACGTCCCCGAGAGCACCGCGCTGAAGTCCGGCGTCGTCACCGCGGCGAGCAAGTTTCCCGGGAGGTTCACCAGGAAGTTCGGGCCGATCTTGTAGTCGTGGTGGTTGATCGAGAACGTGTACGTGTGCTCGTGCTCGAGGTCGAACACGTGCGCGAGCGGCACCGCGAGGGCGAGGACGAAAAGCGGGGCGGGGATCTTCTTGAGGGCTGGGACGCGCTTCGAGACGACGGGGAACAGGAACAGGATCGCGAGGCTTGCGACGCCGATGATCGCGATCTCCGGATTCAGGCGCCCGAGGCTCCGCGGGATCTCGAAGAGCAGGGGGAGCGGCTCCTTGGCCTCGGGCGTCACGCCGAGCGCCACGTGGACCTGCTTCGAGCAAATGATGATGCCGATCGCCGCGAGCATCCCGTGCACCACGGACGAGGGGAAAAAATCGCCGAGGGCTCCGGCGCGCGCGAGGGCAAACCCGATCTGGAGCACGGCGGCCACCACGATCGTGGCGAGGGCGCGTCGATAACCGACCGAGCCGTTACCATTGCCGAGCTCCGTGACCGCGCCGAGTGCGATGACGATGAGCCCCGCGGCGGGCCCCTTGATGGTGAGCGTCGCGCTGCCTATCCATGTGGCGATCACGCCGCCGATGACGGCCGTGATGATGCCCGCCACGGGCGGAAAACCGCTCGCCATGGCGATGCCGAGGCAAAGCGGTAATGCGATCAGAAAGACGAGAAATCCGGCGACGAGGTCGTTCCGGATGGAAGGCGCGCCCGTGGGCACACCGGCGCTCTGGTCCGGCTTGTCCATAAAACCCTCTGCGGATCGGTCACGGACATCGAAATTCCGTACCCCACGACCTCGGTCGTGCGATCCGATCCACAAGACGGATCGAGGCGACCGACAGGTTCCCGGGAACCAACTCGGAGCTCGTCCCGTCCCACGACGCAAGCAGCACACGCAAGGACGCCCGTCCCTGCGATAGCCATTGTTTTATGCCAAGTCTCCTCTTGACGATTTTCCCGCCCTTGCTCGGCGCGATCTTCGTCATTCTGCTTCCGCCCGGGAAAGCCCGGATGATCAAGGGCGTCGCGCTCTTCCACGCGGCGCTCGCATTCATCGCATCGTGGAGCCTCGTCCCGTCGTTCGACCGGACCACCTCCGCGCTGCAATTCGTCGCGCCATTCCCGTGGTCCCCGGATGCGGACGGCTCCGCCGCGCTCGGCGTCGACGGAATCTCCTTTCCGATGGTGCTCCTGACGACGCTCGTGATGCTCGTCGCGCTCGTCGCCTCGCTCCACGGCACGCACCGGGTGAAGGGATATTTCGCCTGGTTTTTGCTCCTCGAATTCGCGGTCCTCGGCGTCTTCACCTCGCTCTCGTGGTCGCTCTTTTACGTCTTCTGGGAGCTCACCCTCGTCCCTCTGTTTTTCCTGGTCAGCGTGTGGGGCGGGAAAAACCGGTCGGCCGCGAGCATGAGCTTCTTCCTGTACACGCTCGCCGGCTCGGTCCTGATGCTCGTCGCCATCCTCGCGCTGCACCTCTCGGTGCCGAAGCACGGCTTCGGGATGGTCGAGATGCAAAACGCGAGCGCCGGGCTCGGCCGGGCGACGCAGGTCCTCCTCTTCCTCGGCCTCTTCGCGGGCCTCGCGGTGAAGATCCCCGTTTTCCCGCTGCATGGATGGCTCCCGCTCGCGTACGTCGAATCCGAGCCGCCCGTCAGCATGGTCTTTTCGGCCGTGCTCGCGAAGATGGGCGCGTATGGCCTGCTCCGCCTCACGGCGCTCTTGCCTGCCGGCGCGGAGTCCCTCGTGCCGCTCCTCTTCCTGCTCGGCCTCGTCAATATCGTCTACGGCGCGCTCCTCGCGTTTCGCCAGCCCGATCTCAAGACCATGGTGGCCTATGGCTCGATGAGCCACATGGGCTTCGTCTTGATCGGCGTCTCCTCCCTGAACGACGCCGGGCTCACGGGCGCCACGATGCAGATGTGCACGCACGGCGTCTCCAGCGCCGCGCTCTTCCTCCTCGTCGGCGCGCTCGAGCGTCGCACGAAGACCCGCGATTTGCGCCAGTACGGCGGCCTCGCGAGCGTCACGCCGCGGTTTTTCGTGGCGCTGTCCCTCGCGCTCCTCGGATCGATGGGTTTGCCCGGGCTCGCCGGCTTCGTCAGCGAGCTGTCCACGCTCGTCGGCACGTTCCAGCGGTACGAATATTTTGCTGGAATCGCGACCGTCGGCGTCCTCATCACGGCCGGATATTCGATGCGCGCCATTGGCCGCCTCTTCTTCGGCCCCTTGAATCCCCGCTGGAAACACCTCCGGGACCTCGAGCCGCGGGAGCTCCTCGCCGCCGCGCCGCTCGGGGTGCTCATCGTCGCGCTCGGCGTCGCCCCGCGCGCCGCTCTCGACCTCTTCGCCGCCACGGTCTCGCACATGGCGACGCTCTTCCACGGATGAGACTCGTATGCGCGCACTGCCTTCCGCCGTCACGCGCGGCATCTCGGTCGAATCGAGAAAACACCTCGAACACGAGATCCACCACATCGCCCACGTTCTGCCCGGACAGGGGCCGATCGAGACGTTCATCCACCACAATACGCTGCACGGCTTTCAGCACCTGCATTTCGAGGAGGCCGTCCTGGAGGCGCGCCGCGTGCTCGGCGGGCGCGGATATCTGCCGCTCGACGAGTACCGGCGGCTCTACGCGATCGGGCGGATCACCGATGAGGACCTCGAACGAGCGCGCCGCGAGCGAAATGGGGCGACCGAACCCGAGCCTCTGATCTGCATCGGCGATCGGACGATCACCACGCGCGACGTCGAGCGCCTCGCTTTGCTGCACGGCCTCGACCCGCTCGAACCCGGCGAGAACGCCGAGTCGCGCTTCGGGCCCGATTTCTTCTCCGTGCTCCGCCCCGAGCTCTCCAAGGAATCCCGCGAGCGCCTGCTCGCCACGGCGAAACGCGAATTCGAGGCCGCGCTCGCCCGCGTCGGTCGCGATTTCACGGTGGCCGATCTCCTCGCCGATCTCCTCGCCACGCCGGTCCCCGCGGCCGTGCTCGAAGAGGCTTGCCTCGAAGGCCCCACGGACGAGAGCGCCGATCCCGACGCCGTCACGCGCGCCCTCGACGCGCTGGGCATCCCGGAGGAGACGCGGGCCGGATACCTCGACATCGTCCGCGACAAACTCTCCGCGAGCGCCGCGAAAAACCGCCCCGAGCGCTGGCTCGAAGCCGAGGTGCGCAAGGTGCGCCGGGTGCTGCTCGCGCATTTCGGCGTGGAAGGCACGCTCCCCGCGCTCGCCGAGCGCGTGCGACGTGATCCCGAGGGCCTCGCCGTCCTCTCCTTGCTCCGCGCGAGCCTCGCGAGCTTTGGTTTGTCCGACCCGTTCTCGCCGATTCACGCCGAGCACCTCACGCCCGAGGAGCCCGTGGGCGCGCGGATCGAGGCGCTCTTCGAGCGCATCGAGCACCTCGAAGCCTGGGGCGGCCCGGCCATTCCGCTCGACGCCAAGCTCGCCTCACGCATCCGCGATACCGTGCGCGCGCACCTCGAAGAGCGGGACGGCGCGCTTGGTCCGCATGCGGGCGCGGCGACCAGCGAAATCGCGCGCCTCTGCCTCACCGTCGTCCACGACCTCGGCCCGGATCACCTGCGTCGGCGCGGGTTCGAGGCGCTCCGGGCGCTCGAATCCGCGTTCGGCGGGCCGCCGTCGAGCGAGAGCCTGATCGCCGAGCTCACCGCGCGGGATCCGCGCCAGCAGATGATGGAGCACGCGGCGCGCCGATTGGAAGAGCACATCGGCAAGGTCGGCCCCGAGACGTGCCACCGCGATTTGCTCCTCGCGCTCACGGGCGAGGACATCCACGAGAAGATTCACCCGCAGATCATGCGCGTGACCATGGCGTTCCTCGACGAGGGCCTCGCGGCCTGGCACGTCGCAGGCCGCTCGCTCGGCTTTTACGACGCGTTCCGCAAGATGGCCGAGCACGACCGATTCTTCGAGCTCGAAGATTTGCCGGGCGCGCGCGACGCGCTGCGGGAGCTGCCGCCGCTCGCCGTCGACGCGATCCTCCAGAGCCTCGAGCGCCTCGGCGTGCCCGAGCCGCACTGGGGGCCGTATCTCCGCCGCATTTGCGTGGGTTTGCCCGGGCTCGCGGGCATGGTGCACTGGCGCGAGACGCACCCCAACTACCCGGCGCAAAGGGCGCATCCGATCAACCTCATCCAGTTCCTCGCCGTGCGCCTTTTCTACGAGGTGCTCTTCGTGCGGCGCGCGTCGCTCCGCGCTTTCGGGCACGACGGCGACATCGACGCCTTCCGCCATTCCTTCTCGAACCACCTGCCGGAGCTGCTCGTCCGGCACGCGCTTTTCCTCGGCGAGTTGCCCGATTTCCTTGCCGAGCGCGCCCGCGCCCTGTTCGAGGCGCGCTCCGCCTCCGCCGCGGCCGGCGACGCGGGGGTGCTCCTCCGCCTGGCCGACATGGTCTTCGACCTGAAGCAAAGCGCCGAGCACGTGAACGCCGGGCATTCCGCGCGGCACCACGCATTCCGCCTCTTCTTGCTCGCGCAGCACCTCGGCGTCTCCCCGGGCGAGCTCCGCGCGACCTCGCTCGAAGGGGTCACGCGCCTGCTCGCGACGCTCGACGCGTGCGAACCCGACACCATCACGCCGATCTGGCACAACGCCTACGAGATCCATTACCGCGACGCCGTCCTCGAGGCGCTCACCACGAACATCCGCGCGCAGAAGCCGTACGTGGGCCGGCGCGAAGCGCAGATCGTCTTCTGCTTCGACGAGCGCGAGGAATGCATTCGCCGGCACGTCGAGGAGCTCCGGCCCTCGTACCAGACCTTCGGCGCGGCGGGCTTTTTCGGCGTGGCGATCGCGTACGAGGGGCTCGGCGCGCGCGAGGCCGTGCCGCTTTGCCCGATCGTCGCGACGCCCGCGGCAGAGCTCTGCGAGGTCCCGCGCCCCGAGGCGATGCCCGCGTGGGCCTCACGCTCGCTCCGCATGCGCGCGCTCGCGGCGCTCCGCGACGTCATCCGCGAGGTCACCCGGAACCCGGTCTCCTCCTATTTCGTCATCGACATCCTCGGGTTCTTCTCGCTCTTCCCCGTCCTCGGCCGGCTGCTCTTCCCGCGCGCGTTCGATCGCATGTCGCGCCGCGCGAAGGACGCCGCGCTCCCCGCCGTCGAGACCGAGGTGCCGCTCGATCGCGAGCGCGAAAAAGGTTCGGAGCCAAAACAAGGCGAGCTCCAGAAGACCCATTTCACCCTCGCCGAACAGGCGGATCGCGTGGCGTCGCTCCTCCGGATCATCGGCCTCGTCCGCGACTTCGCGCCGCTCGTCATGCTCTCGGGTCACGGCTCCGAGAGCCGCAACAACCCTCACCTCTCCGCGTACGACTGCGGCGCCTGCAGCGGCAAACACGGCGGCCCGAATGCCCGCGTCTTCGCGCGCATGGCGAACAACCCCGAGGTCCGCACGATCCTGCGGGAGCGGGGCATCGACATCCCGGACGACACCTGGTTCCTCGGAACCGAGCACAACACCGCGACGGACGAGATCCTCTATTTCGACCTCGTCGACATCCCGCACGCCTTCCGCCCCGCCGTGGACAAACTCCGCGGCGTGCTCCAGAAGGCCCGGGAACGCTCGGCGCACGAGCGGTGCCGCAAGTTCGAATCGGCCCCGAAAAACCCCACGCCGGCGCGCGCGCTTCGGCACGTGGTCGGCCGCACCGCGGACCTCTCGCAGGCGCGCCCCGAACTCGGCCATGCGACGAACGCGTTCGCCATCATTGGACCTCGAACGATCTCGCAGGGCGTCTTCCTCGACCGCCGATGTTTTTTGATCTCGTACGATCCGTCCATCGACTCCGAGGGCACCATCCTCGAAGGCATCTTGCTCGCCGCCGGCCCCGTCGGCGCGGGCATCAGCCTCGAGTATTACTTCTCCACGGTCGACAACACGACGTACGGCTGCGGGACGAAGGTCCCCCACAACGTCGCGGGCCTCATCGGCGTGATGGAGGGCGCCTCGGGGGATCTCAGGACCGGTTTGCCCCGACAGATGATCGAGATCCACGAGCCCATGCGGCTCCTGATGCTCGTCGTGGCGAAGACCGAGATCCTCGGCAGGATCTACGAAAAGCAGCCGATCGTCCGCGAGCTCGTGGGCAACGCATGGGTCCACCTCGTCGCGATGGATCCGGAGACGGGCGAATGCATGTCGTTCCTGCCTGGAAAGGGCTTCGTCCCCTGGGAGCCGCAGGGCCTCCCGGTGAAGACGGTGAAGAGCTCCGCGGCCTGGTATTCGGGCACGCTCGATTTCCTCCCCCCGGCGTTCATTCGTCCGGACGAACGCCCGGCGCGTTCCCCGGTGGCCCATGCTTGAGCGTTTTGCCATTCTGATTCCGCTGCTGCCGCTCGTCGCGGCGACCCTCATCGGCCTCTTCGCCCTCGGCGGGCGCCCGCTCCCGGAGCGCACGACGAGCCGGCTCGCCCTCGGCGCGGCTTTGCTCTCCTTCCTCGGCGCCGGAGCGCTCCTTTTGCGCTCCACGCTCGGCGCCGCGCCCGCGACGCTCTTCGTCGCGCCCTGGATCGAAAGCGGCTCGTATCGCGCGCCCCTCGAGCTCCTGCTCGATCCGCTCTCGGCGTCGCTCGCGCTGCTCGTCAGCGGGTTCGGCGCGCTCGTCCTCAAGTTTTCGACGAATTACATGCACCGCGAGGCCGGCTTCCCTCGGTTCTTCGCGGTGATGTGTTTTTTCCTCGCCTCCATGTTGCTGCTCGTCCTCGGCGGCAACTTGGTGATGACGTTCGTGGGCTGGGAAGGCGCGGGCCTCGCGTCGTACCTGCTCATCGGATACCATTACCAGCGCAAGGCGCCGGCGCGGGCCGCAACGTACGGGTTCGTGACGAACCGCATCGGCGACGCGGCCTTCCTCTGCGCGATCTTCATCGCCTGGCACGAGCTCGGCACGGTCCGCTATTCGTCGCTCTTCCACGTCGCGGAAACCGCGAACCACGGGGCGCTCTCGGCTCTCGGGTTCTGCCTGCTCGTCGCGGCGGCCGCGAAATCCGCGCAGCTCCCATTTTCGCCATGGATCTCGCGCGCCATGGAGGGCCCGACGCCTTCGAGCGCGCTCTTTTACGGTTCCGTCATGGTCACGGCGGGCCTCTTCCTCGTCCTGCGCATGACCCCCGTGCTCGTGCACGCGCCCGACGTGCTGCGCGCGATGGCTGCGATGGGCGCCGCAACCGCGCTGTATGGCGGCCTCGTGAGCCTCGTGCAGACGGACGCGAAAAGCGGGCTCATCTTCTCCACGGTGAGCCAGCTCGGGCTCATGTTCCTCGCGGTCGGCCTCGGGGCCCGCGGCATTGCGCTGTTTCACCTCTTCGCGCACGCGCTCCTCCGTGGCGCGCAATTCCTCACGGCGCCGAGCACCCTGCTCCTCGTCACGCGCGACGAGCCATCCCGTGAAGAGCGCCCCGTCGCGGGCGAGGTCGAGCCGGCCTTTTGGCTCTTGCTCGCGGGCCTGCTCGGCGTGCTCGCATTGCCCTTCCTCACGGAAATCTGGGCCGGCCCGGACGCACCGCTCTCTCCCGGCGCATTCCTTTCCGCGGCAGGCGCTGGAATGGCGCTCTTCTGCGGCGGCCATTATCTCCTCCGGTTCGCGCAGCGTGGCCTCGCGAATGCCGGCAAGGGCGCCGAGTGGAAGACCGTCTCCTCGTTCGTCGAATTCGGCCCGGCGTGGATCGCCCCCGCGGTCGTCGGCGCCGTCAGCCTCTCGCTCGGCCTCGCGCCCGGCGGACGGCCGCATGGCCTCTTCCACCTCGTCCTCGATCCTTTGCTGAAGCGTGGTGGTCTCGGCCGCGCCGCGCATCCGTTCTGGGCCTTCGGCCTCATGCTCCTGCTCGGGTGCCTGCTCGTCGCGGGCTGGGCGACGGCGCTTTATTTCCACCGCGCCGCGCCCGAGCGGCCGGGCATTCTGCCGACGCGCCTGCGTGGCCTCTACGTCACGGCGCTCGCGCGATTCTGGCTCGAACCTCTTTACGAGCGCCTCCTCCTCGCGCCCATTCTCCGCCTCGGCCGCGCGCTCGACCGCCTCGACGCCTCGCTCCTCGACCGCGCCTTTGGCCGCCCGCTCTCGCCCGAGGACGCGCCCGCGCCGCTCGCGACGTTCCAGGAAAAGGTCCTCGCCGGTGAAATCGACGACGCCGATCCTTTCGCGGCCGTACGCGCGGCCCTCGAACGCCAAACCACGGGCGGCGCCGCGATCACCCACGGCGAAGAGCCACCCCCGGCGCCCAGCGCCGATGACGATTTCGCGCGGGGCCGCGGGATCGCGGGCCGGCTCCTTCAATACGCGGCGACACTCGCGCACCTCGTCGAAAAACACATCGTGCGGCGCGCGATCGGCCGCGGCATTCCGATCACCGGCGACCTCATCGGACGCACCCTCGATCACGTCGAGGCGCTGCTCGAAAGGCCGGTCGTCGTCGGGGCGCTCGTCGTCCTCTCCCTGTTCGTCGTCGTCCTCTGGGCCGTTTGACCATGAACGAGATTCCCTACTCCTCGGCCTTGCCCTTCCCGGTCCTCGGCGCGCTCATCCTCGTGCCGCTCCTCGCCGCGGCGTTCGTCCGTTCCCTGAAACACGCGCGCCACATCTATGCCATTGGCCTCGGCGGCGCCGCGCTCGAGCTCGTCCTCGCCGTCATGGTCGTGGCCCGATTCGAGCGGCACACCTCCGCGCTCCAGCTCGTCGAGCGTGTCCCGCTCTTCGGCAACTTCGCCTATCACGTCGGCGTCGACGGCATCAGCGTCCTCTTTCTGCCGCTGACGGCGCTGCTCGCGCTGCTCGTCATCCTCCACGCGCAGGTTGCATCCAAAGAGCGGCCCGGCCATTACCTCGCCGCCATCTTTTGCCTCCAGTCGACGCTCATGGGCGCGTTCGTCGCGCTCGATCTCCTGCTCTTCTGGGCGTTCGCCGCGCTCGAGCTCGTGCCCGGCACGCTGCTCGTGCGGAGCTGGGGCACGGGGCCGGGGAGGCACGCGGCGGCGCGTCGGTATGCGGCGCTCAATGCGATGGGCGTCCTGCTCGTCCTCGCGGGCGCGCTCGTCCTCGGCCGCGTCACCGGTGGTCGATTCTCCTTCGACGCGCTGCTCGACATGCCCGCGCCGGCACGTGCGCAATCCCTCGCGTTCTGGCTCTTCGTCCTCGGCTTCGCCATCCGGATCCCGCTCTTTCCTTTCCACGGATGGCTTCCGCCCGTCATGGCCGAGGGCCCGGTCGTGGGCGTGAGCGTCTTCCTCGTCGGCGCCAAGCTCGGCGTGTACGGCCTTCTGCGATTCGTGGTCCCGCTCCTCCCCGTCGCCGCGCATCGACACGGTTCCATTCTGGCGATCCTCGGCGTCGTCGGGATGCTCTACGGCGCCCTCCTCGCGCTCGTCCAGACAAACCTACGGCGCCTCGTCGCATTCGCCTGCCTCGCGCACACGGGCGCCGTGCTCGTGGGGCTCTCGGCGCTCAACGTGGAAGGACTCTCGGGCGCGCTGCTCGTCACGCTGAACGTCGGCCTGAGCGCGGCCGGGCTTTATTTCGTCGCGGGCTTCTTGCACCGCCGCCTCGGCTCGACCGAGATCGAGCGCGCCGCGCGGCTTTCGCATCGCGCGCCTCTGCTCTCGTTCACGTTCCTGCTCGTTGGCCTCTCGACGATCGGAATGCCGGGGACGAGCGGCTTCGAGGCCGAGCACCTCGTCGTCGTGGGCGCGCTCGGCGCGCGGCACGGCATCATGGCCATCGCGGTCGGCCTCGGCAGCTTGCTCGGGGCCGCCTATTTGCTGCGTTATTTCCAGCGCGCCTTCCTCGCCCCCGCCGCGTCCCCGCCTGGCTCTCCCGCGGCCGAGGCGAAATCGACGCGCGGCAAGAGCGTGCGTGACCTGAGCGCGCGTGAGCTCGTCATTGCCGGCGCGGTCGGCGCGATCATCGTGGGCCTCGGGCTCTTTTCTCACCCCTTGCTCGAGGTCGTGGACGGCTCGGTCCGCGCCATGTCCACGCGGCTCGAGCACGCCAAACCGCATTCGTCCCTCGTGATGCACGGGGAGGGCGCCCCGTAAGGGCGCTCGGGAGGCGTTTCGTCGTGCAAATTCGCGAGATCTTCGCCGCAGATCAGGTCGGTTTTCCCGTCCTCTCCACGCTGATCTTCCTCCCCCTCGCCTGGGCGATCCTCGTCCTCGCGATCGGCGACGAAAGACGCGCGCGGTGGACGGCGCTCACCGGCGCCGTGATCGAGCTTTTCCTCTCGCTCTTCGTGCTCGCGCGGTTTTCGCCCGGCACGCCCGACGTGCAATTCGCCGAGCGGCGCCCGTGGATGCCCACGCTCGGCGCGAGTTATCACCTCGGCGTCGATGGCATGAGCGTCCTCTTTTTGCCCGTCGCCTCGATGCTCACGGTGCTCGTGCTCGTCGCCTCCTGGCACGACGTGAAGACGCGCGCCCGCGGCTTCTGCGCGTCTCTCCTCGCGCTCTCCGCGATCGTCGTGGGCATCTACGCGTCGCTCGACCTCGTCCTCTTTTTCGTGTTCTGGGAGGCGTCGCTCGTCCCCATTTATTTCCTCGTGAGCCTCTGGGGCGTGGGCCCCGAGCGCCGGTATGCGGCGATGAAGTTCGTGCTCACGATGCTCGCCGCCTCGGGGCCGCTCCTCCTCGGCATCATCCTGCTCGCGGTCGGGGGCCGGCAAAACCCGGCCGATCCGTACACCTTCGACTGGCTCGTCCTCCGCGCGCGGCCGGTCCCGGCGGCGATTGGCCCGATCGTGTTCTTCACGATGCTCACCGGCTTCGCCGTCAAGGGCCCCTTCGTCCCGCTCCACACCTGGATGCCCACGATGCTACGCGAGTGCCCCGTGGGGATTGGCGTCCTTTTGACCGGGCTCAAGCTCGGCAGTTATGGGGTGCTCCGCTTCCTCGTGCCGCTGCTCCCCGAGGCCACGGCGCGTTATGCGTGGCTCCTCGGCGCCATCGGCGTCACGGGCGTCGTGTACGGCGCGCTCGTCGCGCTCGTCCAGCCAAACCTGCGGCGCATGCTCTCGTTCTCGTGCCTGAGCCACGTGGGTATCGTCCTCGTCGGCATCTCGTCGGGCAAAGCGGAGGGCCTCTCCGGCGCGGTGCTCGCGATGCTCAACCTGGGTTTGTCCGCGACGGGTCTGTTTTTCCTGACCGGCTTTTTGCAGAGCCGCGTGGGCTCGTCCGAGGTCTCGGCGCTCGGCGGCGTCGCCCAGAAAGCGCCACGCGCGGCCGTGATGTTCTTGCTCTTGAGCCTCGCAGGCATCGGCGTCCCCGGCACGAGCGGCTTCCCCGGCGAGCACCTCGTCCTGCTCTCGGCCTACGAAACGAGCCTTCCGCTGCTCGGGTTCGCGCTCCTCGGCACGATCCTCGGCGCGGCCTACGTCCTCCGGGTCTTCGAGCAGGTCTTCCTCGGCCCCGTGACGCGCCCGCGCGTCGCCTCGATGAAGGACCTCCGGCCCCTCGAATGGGGCGTCGTCGGGTGCCTCGCCATTCTCGTGCTCGTGGTCGGCCTGTATCCGCGGCCTTTGCTCGCGATCGTGGGCCCGAGCGCCGAGGCCCTCGCGCGCCCGGCGACCTCGGCCGTCGCCGCCCACCCGTGATCACGCGCCCCGTCGCGCCCGCCCGGGAACCCGGGCCGAGCTCGTTCCGTCCCACTCCGGACATGCGCGCCACCTCCGAATCACCGGCGTTCTCCGCGGAAGGACCCATCTTCCGCTTTCCGGGGGTGGCCCCGCGTCTCGACTACGCTAGAGTGGCCCCGTCGTCGTCGCCCATGCTCGACGGGTTCTCCATGGCCGCTCCGCAATCCACGTCCCTCGCGGAAGGCCGCGCGCAGTTCGAGGCGGCGGTTCGCCCGGTCCTGCCACGGCTCTATCGATTCTGCCTCGCTCTCTCGGGCGACAGCGACCGCGCCGACGATCTCTTTCAGAACACGCTCATCAAGGCTTACGCGAACGCAGCCTCGTTCGAGGGCCGGAGCGACCTCGTGGTCTGGATTTGCGGGATTGCCCGGCACGAGCACCTGGAGGCGCGGCGGACCGAGGCGCGGCGGCGCGGGCTCTTCGAGCAATTCGTCGATGCTTGCGCGTCGGCGTTCGGGTTCGGCGCGGAGGACGAGCGAAAAAGCCCCGAGGCGATGGTGATCCAGAACGAGCACGCGGGGCAGCTCCTCGCGTGCTTGCAGACGTTGCCCGAGGAGTTCCGCACGGTGGTGGTCCTCTGCGACATCGAGGAGCTCGGATACGATCGCGTGGCCGAGATCCTCGGCGTCCCCAAGGGGACCGTAAAAAGCCGACATGCCCGCGGGCGCGCGCGTCTGCGCGTGGCCTATGAAAAGCTCGTGGCGGCGAAGCCCGAAACGCCGGCGAGGGAGGAGGAGGAGGAATCGACATGAACTCGAAAGACCTGCCCCCGCTCCCCGAGAAGCTCGAGGAGGAGATCCGCGCCCTCCGCCAGGTCAAGCCTCCGCAATCGCTCGTCGAGCGCACGTTCTCGGGTCTGCCCGAGCGCTCGACCTCCGAGCGTCGCACGACGAATGCCCCGGCCAAACCCCGCCCGAGCGGTGGCTCGGCCTTCGTGCGCCTCGTGCCCGCGATGGCCCTCGCGGCGGCGCTCGTGTATGGCGTCTGGGGACACGTGCGCTCGAAGGGCAACGAGGTCGTGCTCGTCGAGGAGCGCGCGGTCGCCTTGCCAGAGGCGGGGCATGCCTGGACCGAGCTCCACCTGCAGACGCAACACCACGACGATCAGCCGGCGCTCGTGAGCCTCGAAGTGCCCACGCACGTGCGCGTGCAGCTCCCGTCGGAGAGCGAAGCGAAACTCGAACGGCATTGTGTCGAGGCGCGCTGTGTGCACAAGTTCACGCATCACAATGGGAGAGGCGTGCCTTTGCGGGTCGCCGTCACGCACCCGGGCCGCTACGAGATTCACGTCCGGCACGAATCGAAGAAGGCCGCGCTCCGCGAGCAGTTCGTGCTGACGGCCAGCCGCGATTGAAATACTGCGGCGGCGGGGAACACCCCGGCGCCGCATTGATTGAAAGATAACCATCCGGGCCCCGGGGTGCCGCGCCCTTTTGCGCGCCGCCTCCGGCTCGTCCTGCCGCGCCAACCCGGGTTTGGCGGCGCGCTCGTTCGTCCTGGTACGTCCGCGCTGCGGACCGCTGGAGGTATCGTGTCTCATCGCATTCGCGCGCTCGCGAGCGGCCTCGCGTCGCTCGCCATGGCCTCTTTTTTCGCGCTCCCCGCCGCCCGCGCCGACGCGCCCGCGAAGAGCGACAAGTTCGAATTCCACGCCTCGCTCGCGGACGGGCTCGGATTCCGCACCGAGCAGGACAAATTCGTCCTCGACGCGGGCGTGCTCAGCCAGACGCGCTTCGATCTCATCTCGAACAGCGACGGGCTCTCGAGTGATGGATTCAACGTGGCCGTCGTACGCCCGTACATCCGGGCCCGCGCATTCCACGATCAGGTCCGCTTCTTCGTGCAACCCGAGTTCGCCACGGCCACGCCGAAGCTGCTCGACCTCGAAATCGCCTGGCAGCCGATGCCGGAGCTCGGCATCAAGGTGGGCCAGTTCTTGACGCCGTTCAGCCGGGCGTTCTTCACGCCGGTGCCGATCCTCCAGTTCCCCGATTTCTCGCGCGTGAACGAGAAATTCAGAGCGGGACGCGACACCGGCATGATGCTCTTCGGCTCGACCGGCAAGGGGCGTCTCGAGTATTACGCGGGCGCATTCAATGGAAACGGCATCGACAAGGGCGGCAACGACGACACGTCCGTGATGGCCATCGGCCGCCTCGCGGTGAGCCCGGTGCGGGCCATGCCGTACGACGAGACGCCTTCTTTGCGTGGCGCCGTTCCTTTCGGGATCTCCATCGGCGTCAATGGCATTGCCGATCGCGCGCACCCGACGAAGCAGCAGACGGACCCCGCGACGGGCCAGCAAACGACCGTGGCCTTGCCAGCCGAGACGCGCCTCACCGCGGGCGCGGACGTGTTCATCGCCTGGGATCGGTTCACGTTCCTCGGCGAGGCGTATGCAAGGCAGGTGCAGCCCGACGAGGGCAAACGAATCCAGGGATTCGGGGGATATGCGCAGGCGGGGTATTTCGTGGTGCCGAAGCGCTTCGAGATCGCGGCGCGCGCGGGCGTGATGGATCCGGACACGTCGAAGCCGGACACCGAGCGCAGCGTCGAGGGGCTGCTCAATGGGTACGTCGTCGGCAACCACCTCAAGATGGGCTTGCGTTACATGTGGCTACGCACCGACGCGAAGACGGCCGACGGGTACGCGGCCGGTACGAACCACAAGCTGACCTTCCAGATGCAGCTCTGGATCTAGGGGGAGATGGAGTCCGGGACCTGTGGCTGTGCCCCCCAGCACGATCTCGACCGTAATTGAAAACGATTTTCATTGTCATGTTCATCAACGGCGGGTAGAGTTCGGCCTCAGAGGGTGCCGACCATGCCCGAGATGCCTGCTTTTCTTGCCAATGTCCTGGAGCCTCGCTTCGGCCGCCGCGCCGAGGTGACGGGAGTAGCGGACCTCGCGCCGAAGCTCCGCAAGGTGCGCTTCGAGGGGGAGGCGCTCCGAGGCGTCACCTTCAAAGCCGGCCATGAGGTGGAGTTCCGCGTGAGTGATCGGGCGTTCCGGCATTACACGCCCTCCGCATTCGACGCGCGCGCGGGCGCCATGGAGGTGGTGTTTTTCCTGCACGGGCAAGGCCCAGGCTCGCACTGGGCCGCGAATCTGCGCCGCGGGCAAACCACGAACGTGCTCGGGCCGGGCGGGAATTTCGTGTTGCGGGACGCTTCCAAGCACGTGCTGCTCGGCGACGAGACCGCGCTCGGGCTCTTCGCGT
Source organism: Polyangium jinanense (assembly GCF_028435365.1). The sequence continues at coordinate 76,629 of NZ_JAGTJJ010000006.1, forward strand.
GCTTCGCGCGCGCAGCGCCGGGGCAATGCATCGGCGCGGTCGAGGTGGCTCGCGGAGGAGGCGGCTGGCCCGAGCTTCTGGGTCTCGATCTCTCCGCCGCGGAGAGGACGGGGGAACGCGGCGACGCGCTCTTGCAATGGCTCGAGGCGAACGAGCCCGCGCAGAGCGCGGACGTCTGCTTTTACCTCGCGGGGCATACAGGCTCGCTCGTCCGGATACGCGAGTGGCTGCTGCAACGAGGTTTTTCGCGTCGGAGCATTCGAACGAAGGCTTACTGGGCGGACGGGAAGCGGGGGCTGTAGACGCGGGGTCCGCGGCTTGCGCCACAAGAGGGATCAGGGGGCGCGGCGAAGGTCGGCCCGCCGATCCATGAAGCGGCGCGGCAAGAGGGGGTTCGTCGCGATCGCCTTGTCGAGCCATTCCACGGCGAGCCGCGTGTCTTCGGCGCGGGCGCGCTGGGCGAGGAGGACCCCCTTGGCGGCCATGGCGAGGGCCCATTTCGGGTTGTGCCGGAGCGCCTCGTCGGCGGCGGCAAGGCCCTCCGCGAGGCGTTTTTCACGCGACGCATCGTCCACGGTACGGCTTTCGGCGCGGAGCGCGAGGAGCTCGGCGAGCGCGGCGTGGAGCGGGGCGTGGCGGGTATTGATGCGCAATCCCTCGCGGAGGACACGCTCGGCCTCGTCGAGCAAAACCGAGGCGTCCTCGCCGCGAAGCGCCGCGCGCCGGGCCATGGCCATCGTGAGCAGGCCGAGCTCGAGGCGAATGGCGGGTTCCCGCGCGTCGAGCTGCGCGGCGCGGCGGAGCTCGGCGCGGGCATCGTCGAGAGCTTTTTGCGGATCGGCGTTCGTGCGGAGGAGGTAGAGCGCGCGCACGTGCTTCGCAGCGCCCATGCCGAAATGGGTGTCGGCCTCGTCCCTGTTGAGATCGAGCGAGGCCTGAAAGCTCGCCTCGACACGATCGAGCGTCGCGATGGGATCCGCGCCTGTCGCCTCCTCGTATTGCGCGGCGACGAGCTCGGCCCAGCCGCGGTTGTTCAGCATGGGGAGCCATTTCGGGTTGATCTCCGCGCCGCGCGCGCAAGCCTCGACGGCGCGCTCCACGGACGGGCGCGGATCCTGGCCGATCGAGAGCTCGTAGCTCGCGCGGATGGAAAGCACGAATGCCGTGTTGGAATAGGACCCGATGTACGTCGAATCCTCCTTCGCGGCGCGCAGGAATCTCTCCACGGCACGATCGATGGAAGGCCTCGGATCGATGCCTCGGTCCCTCTCGTGGTCGGCCCTCACGAGCAACGCGAAACCGGCGTCGTTCCATGCCCACACGAGCGTCGGCTCGATACGCGTCGCCTCGTCGAAGCTCTTCATGGCGCGCTCGAGGGAAGGAATGGGATCGAGCCCGATCTTGCGCTCGTGCTGCGCGATGTACGTATAGGCATTGCCCACGCCGTCGTCGGAGATCGCGTCCTCGGGCGAGAGCCGCTTCGCGGAGAGCCAGATGTCGATCCCAGACTCCAGCGTGGGGCGCGGATCTTCCCCGCGGCGAAGCTCGGTATTGCCGACGTGGAAATGAGCGCGCCCCTTCTTCCGGAGCGCGCTGACGCTCCTCGGATTCGACGCGAGTGCCGCATCGCAGGCCGCCAGCGCTGCCTCGAACGAGGCGCGGTGCGAGCGCCCCTCCCAGATGTCGAGGAGGAGCCATTGGTTCCACGCTTCGGCGAGCGCCTCGTGGACGACCGCGTCGCTGCGGGCCATGGCCGACGCCGCCTGATATGCATCGATCGCCATGGCAAACAGGCGACGCCCGTCCTCCTGGCGTCCGCTCTCGCTCGCCGTGATGCCGGCCTCGAATCGCGCGTCCCCTTCGAGCTTCTTCGCCTCGTAAAGCCAGGGCGACTCTTCCGCCGCGAGCCGCGCCTGCGCCGCGGCGTCGTCATAACGCTTCTCGTAAAGCGCGACGAGCCCCTCGATGTAGGCCCTCGATTCGACCTCGGTCCCGCCGCTCTCGCGGAGATGTCGCAACGCGGGATCGCGGAAGCTCGCCTCGGCCCTCCGGATCGCAGCCTCACGCGCCGCCCCGTCCTCGATGCGACGCGCGCCGTCGAGCTCCTCCTGATAACGCCCGCCGAGCGCAAGCCCGAGCGCATAATGCACCTCAGGCTTCGTGTATCCGGCGCCGAACGCCCGTTCGAGTTGCTTTCGCGCCGTCTCGTACTCGTGCAGCGCGAGGTGCCCGCGGCCGAGCGCGTAATGGCCCGGGCCCTCGCCGACGCGCCCGGCCGCCGCCATCCTGCGCTCGATTTCGGCGAGCCGCGCCCGCACGACGCGGTGCTCGCGCTCGATGTCGTGCGCGGGAAAACCATATGCGCTCCGAAGAAAGAGCTCGACGTACTTCACGTCTTCGCCGAGCTCCCGCGCGAGCCTCGCCCGCTCCGACGCATGCCGCGCGGCGTTCACCCACATGCCCCCGAGGACGAGCGCGACCGAGAGGCCAATGCCCGCGACGAGGACCACGGCCCGGTTTTTCCGGGCCTTCGCCCAGAGGACATACGTGACGGAGGCCCGCTTCGCCTGGATCGGCTCGCCGTCGAGGAAACGCTGCAAATCGTCCCCGAGCGCCCGCGCGGATTCGTACCGGCGCGAAGGATCCCGCTGCAGGCACGTCATCACGATCGTCTCGAGCTCGGTCGGCACGCCCCGCCGGATGCTCCCGAGCCCCGGCGCGTCCTCGAGGATCACCTTCGTCAGAATCGACATCGCGTTTGCTCCGACAAACGGTGTCCGACCCGCGATGAGCTCGTAAAGCGTGGCGCCCAGGCTGTAGACGTCCGTGCGCCGATCGAGCAGCGTCGTGTTTCCCTCGGCCTGCTCGGGGGACATGTAGGACGGCGTGCCCACGATGGCGTTGTTGAGCGTCTCCCCGCTGCTGCTCGACACCTCGCGGGCGAGGCCGAAATCGACGACGTAGGGCTTGAACGAACCGTCCTCGGCCGTCGTCACCATGATGTTGCCGGGCTTGACGTCGCGATGGGCGAGGCCGAGCCGATGCGCCTCGTGCAACGCCGCGGCGACCTCGCGAATGACCTTCACCTTCTGCTCGAGCGTCATCTCGGGGTGCGCGCGATCGAGGGGCACGCCGTCGATGAGCTCCATCGCGATGTACGGCTCGCCGTCGGCCTCGCCGACCTCGTACACGCGACAAACGTTGTCGTGCTGCACGCGCGCCTGCGCCCGCGCCTCCGCCAGAAAACGCCGCGTGTCGTCGGGGTCGTCACTCTTCAGGAGCTTCAGCGCGACCGCGCGGCCGAGGCGCGGATCCCAGCCGCGGAACACGGTGCCCATCGCGCCTTCGCCGATGAGGCGGAGCTCCTCGTATCGCTCCCGCAGCGCAGCGGGTGGGACGCGGTCCTCGCCGCTACCGCCGGCGCCGAGACGCGTGTGGCTCTTCGCCGCACGCGCGTCGAGCGTGTCCGCCATCTCGTCGCTGCGCGCGCCATTCATGCTTCGAAAAAAGTTACCACGGCCGCTCGCACGGCTGCCATGCACGTTGGCGGAGTCATTGCGTAAGCGAACGCCCGTCTCTGGTCGGGCGTTCGCCGCGGGAGAATGGAATCACTGCCGATAAACGGTGATCACGTTATCGAACCCACCGCACGACTTCCAGCCGGCCGACGGGTCGGCGCCATCGACCGCGACGCAGTTGTCCGCGCAGGTTCCGTCTCCGGAAAATGGATTCGTGTATTGCTTCTGCCCGGACGAACCGATGCGACCCGCGACCGGCGACGTCAGGGCGCCTGCGCTGTTGCAATAATGGAACTCCGGCGGGTCCTTGAAGATGTTGCCGAAGAACGCGCCCTCCTGCGTCGGATACGTCGGGCTCGTGTCCGGGCCGATGGTGGGGAACTCGGCCGCGTTTGCGACGAGGAAGATGGGGACGTGCGTGCCGGTCGTGTTGAGGTGTGCGCCGAGGCACGCGGTCATCCGCTCCTGGCAATCCGCGTCACAAGCGTCGTTCTCCCACTCCGGGGCGACGCCGAGCAGGCCTTCGAAGGTGTGGCTCGTGAGTGTCTCGTCGTTCTTCATGATCGTGCGGCCCGCCGGGAGCGCGCACTTGACGATGTACTCGACGGTGTTGCGGCCCTGCGCCGACGCCATCAACCCGACGCCATTCTGCAGGCCGTTGCTCGTCCCAAGGCCGTTGCTCGTCCCGAGGCCATTGCTCGTCCCGAGGCCGTTGCTCGTCCCGAGGCCATTCACGACCGCGAAGCCATTCGTGCTGCCGACCGCCTGCTCCGCCGCGGCGACATCGGCTTCGTCCCGGTCATCGCCCTCGTCACCGCCGCACCCAGTCCCCGCCACGAGGATCGCTGCATACCATGCAATATGACCCAGCTTCATAAGCTTCTCCGGCGTTAGGGAGCAAAGAGCGCCACCATGTTTCAGGATAGCGAAAACCGGCAACTCTTGTCAATGGCGCATTAACGCTTTCCGCCGAAACAGGAGGATGAAACGAATCCAGTATGAGCGGTTCTCCACGTCGTGGGAACGGAATGGGAGCGGGCATACCGCACCGACGACGCGCGCTCGGTCCGGCACTGTAGGGCCAGCGTTGAGGCCAGAAGGCTTTCCCTGACGCGCGCTGTCCTGACGGACCGCGCGCGCTTAGCCCCTCGGCAGAATCACTTTGACCGTGGTGCCTTCGCCCTTTTTCGTGTCGACGACGACGCGGCCACCATGCTGATCGACGATTTTGCGGACAATGGCAAGCCCAAGCCCGGTCCCCGCGGCCTTTGTCGTGAAAAACGGGTCGAAGATCTCGGCGAGGATATTGGGGTCGACGCCCGGCCCGGTGTCGCCGATGGAGAGCCACGCCTCGCGCTCGTCCGCGCCCACCCGCGCCCGCAGGGCGCCGCCTTGGGGCATCACGTCGAGCGCGTTGACCACGAGGTTCAAGACGACCTGCTTGAGTTTCTCCACGTCGCCGAGCGCGACGACGCCCGCCGCGAGCTCACGCACGAGCTCGAGCCCATGCGCGGCGATGGCCTCGGCCTCGAGGTCGAGGACCTCGTCGACGACACGGCCGAGATCCAGCGGCTCGCGCTGCGGCGCCCGCGGCCGCGCGAGCTCCAGGAAGTCCGTGAGCAACCGTTCGAGGCGTTTGATCTCGCTCTCCACGATGCGCACACGCGCCCGCATCGGATCCCGCGCGGCCGGTGCTTCGAGCCGCTCGATGCCCCGCGCGAGCAGGTGGAGCTCGAGCACGGCGGCGTTCAGCGGGTTTCGGATCTCATGCGCGAGCCCGAGCGCGAGCGGCGCCATCGCGTTCAAGGCCTCCGCGTCGGCCGCGCGTCGTTCGAGCGCGCGCCGCTCGGTCACGTCGATCCCGATGCCGTAGACGAGCTCGATCCGCTTGCCCGATCCGCGGACGGGGCTCAGGTGCCAGCGAACGCGCCGGATCGCGCCCATGGCGTCGCGCACGCCGACCTCGATCTCGTTCGCACCGCCGCCATCGCGGACGGCGACGAACGCCTGGCAGAACTTCTTTCGCGCGTCCTCGTCGATGATGTTGTCCGGCAAGGCGCCGCCGAGCGCGGCCTCGGTGGAGACGCCGGTCATGGCCGCGAGGCGCGGGTTCCAGAGGGTGACGTCGCCCGAGGCGTCGAGGCCGACGATGAGGACGTCCGCCGCGTCGACGATGGCGCGGTAGCGGCGCTCGAACTCCTCGCGCTCGCGCTTCAGGGCGATCTTTTCGAGGGCCTGCGCGACGGTGGAGATGAGCTCGGCGGGGCGGAAGTTCTTCAGGATGAACGCGAAGGCGCCGGCGCGGAGGGCGGCGATGGCCGTGTTGACCGTGGCGTTGCCGGTGACGAGGACGATCTCGCCGTGGGGGCAGGCCTCGCGCAGGGGGCCGATGAGGTCGACGCCGCTGCCGTCGGGAAGCTTGACGTCGACGACGGCGACCTCGAACCCGTCCTTCTGGGCCCGTCCGAGCGCTTCGGCGCCGGTTTCGGCGAGCGAGACCTCGACGTCGAGGTCCGGATCCCCCGAGAGGACGTCCCGGAGGTTCTTCGCGAGGCTTTGGTTGTCGTCGACGATGAGGATCCGTGCCGCCAATTTCCTCTCCTCCGCTGCCCGTATCCCTATCATTGTGGTAGAAGCCGCGCCGCCATGCGGTTCGTCGACGAGTGTAGGGTCAAGGTGGTAGCAGGCAGCGGCGGCAACGGGTCCGTTGCCTTCCGCCGGGAGAAGTACGTGCCCTTCGGGGGCCCCTCGGGCGGCGACGGCGGCCGCGGAGGCGACGTCGTGCTCGTCGGCGACGAAGGGATGAGCACGCTGCTCGACTTCGTCTACGCGCGGACGATCGAGGCGGAGCGGGGCGAGCACGGTCAAGGTTCGGACTGCCATGGGCGCGGGGGCGCGGACCGCGTGGAGCGTGTGCCGCTCGGTACGCAGATCTACGACGCCGAGACGGGCGAGCTCGTCTCGGACGTGACGGCGCATGAGCAGCGTGTGGTCGTGGCGCGCGGGGGCAAGGGGGGTCGGGGCAACATCCACTTCAAGAGCGCGGAGGAGCGAGCTCCACGGCGCGCGGAGAAGGGAGACCCGGGCGAGGAGCGAGAGCTTCGCTTGGAGCTCAAAGTGCTGGCGGACGTGGGGCTCGTAGGCTTTCCGAACGCAGGCAAGAGCACGTTCGTCGCGTCGGTGTCGAAGGCGCGGCCGAAGGTCGCGGACTACCCGTTCACGACGCTGACGCCGACGCTCGGGGTCGTGGAGATCGGCGGCGGGAGGCGGTCGGGCGGCACGCATTTCGTGATCGCGGACATCCCGGGCCTCGTGCCGGGCGCGAGCGAAGGCGTGGGGCTCGGGACGCGATTCCTGAAGCACCTCGAGCGGACGGGGGCGCTCTTGCACCTCGTGACGATCGATCCGGGCGAGGGGCGGGATCCGCTCAAGGATTACCGGGCGATCCGGAAGGAAATCGCGAAATACAGCGAGGCGCTCGCGGCGCGGCCGGAGATCGTGGCGCTCTCGAAGGCGGACCTGCCCGAGGTGAAAGAGGCGTACCCGGCGATCCGGAAGCGCTTCAAGCGGGCGAAGATCGACCTGCACCTCGTGAGCGCGGCGACGGGGGAAGGGATGCCGGAGCTGATTGCGGCCTTGTGGCAGATGGTGAGCGAGGGGCGGCGCTCCGCCTGAACGAGCGGCGCGTTTTTCGGACCATCACATTGAGCCGTGCCCCTCACCCACCCACGACACGACGCCCCCGCACGTACGTCTCCCGGACGGGCGTCGTGTCGCTGCTGAAGACGATCCGCGAGAGCACGTCGTTTCGCTCCTGCACATAGGCCGGGAGCTCGATCACGCAGAAATCCGCGTCCTTGCCGGCCTCGAGGCTGCCGGTCTCGGGCGCGATCCCGAGCGCCTCGGCGCCGCCGAGCGTGCCCAAGCGGAAGAGCTCCTCCGGGGTGATCGGATCGCCGATGCACATCGCATTGTCGTACGTGGAGGACATGATGCGCCGCAGGTCGAAGGTGCGACCCGCAGCGACATCCGTGCCGAGGGCGACGGGAATCGAGCGGGTGCGCGCCTCGTCGAGGCGCATGCGGCCGCTGCCGAGGAAGAAGTTCGAATCGGGGCAATGCGCGATGCGCGCGCCACGCGCCCGGACCCGATCCCATTCGTCCGGCGAGAGGTGAATGGCGTGCGCGAGGAGCGTGCGCTCGCCGAGCAGGCCGGTGCGGTCGTAAATGTCGAGGTAATCGGTGGCGAACGGGTGCACGGCGAGCGCCGCCCGGCACTCGTCGGGGTTTTCCGAGACGTGCGTCTGGACGAACAGGCTGTGATCCCGGGCGAGCCGGCTCGCGCCTTCGAGCAAGGCGCGCGAGCAGGTGGGCGCGAAGCGCGGGGTGATCACGAAGGAGAGGCGGCCTCGATCGTAGCCGTGGTAGGCCTGGACGAGCTCGGCGCAGGCGGCGAGCGCGCGATCCGCATCGACGCGAAGGGGTTCGGGGCAATGCTGATCCATGAGGGTCAAGCCCGCGAAGGCGCGATGGCCGCTCCGCGCGAGGGCCTCGAAGAGGACACGCGTGGCCGCAGGGTTCGAGCTCGAATAAAGGACGGCCGTGGTGGTGCCGGCCGCCGCGAGGCGATGCGTGAGCTCGGCGGCGACGGCGGAGGCATGGCGCTCGTCGAGGAAGCGCGCTTCCTCGGGGAAAACGGTGCGCTCGAGCCAAGGCAAGAGTGGGCCCGTGGCGCTGCCGATGACGCGGGTCTGCGGGTAATGCAGGTGCGCGTCGACAAACCCGGGCACGAGGAGGAAAGGACGAACGTCACGCACGAGGGTGCCATTCGGCGCGCCCGCCCAGGGCTCGACGGCCTCGATGCGACCGTCTTCGCCGATCACGAGGACGCCGTCTTCGAGGAACCGGAGGCCCTCGCCGCCCGAACACGCGGTCATGATCCTGCCGCGAAATGCACGCTTCATGATCGCCCCCCTCTCGCGCCGCACGTCATGGAAAGCTGAGAATCGTCAACGAATCGCAAGCTGACTCCTCTGCATCCACCCCATGAGCACACCCTCGGCGCCGGTTTGCAAGACGAGAACCCACTCGCCCTGCTCCCGGACGACGAAGACCGAATCCCCGACGTTCACCTCCCCCGTCGGATCGGCGTCCTCCGCGGCCGAGAGGCGCAAGGTCGCCTTGCGACGCACGACGGCAGGCCGCATGCGGCCGCGCGGCGCGCCCTCGTCGGGCTGCTCCGCGGAATCCGAAGACCGGGCCGAGGCGCGTGGTCCGTCGCGGAGAGGGTCGAAGCGCGGGCCGAGGAGCGGGTCGCTACCCTGATCGTCGTCGTCCGCGTCCTCCTCGGCGAGCCCGGCCCCGATCGGGTGCGGCTCGGTCGCGGGTCCTCCCAAAGGCGCGCGGAGCATGCCCGAAGGGCCAAACGGCGCGAGGCCGGCGGCGCGGAAAAGCGCAGGCGTCGCGGAGACGGCGACGAAGCAAGCGGTCGCGACGAGGAGGAGCGTGGTGAGCGTGTCGATCCAGCGCCCCGGGCGCGGCGCGGGAGCACGGCCTTCGGGGGAAGGAGGCGGGGGCGCGGAGGAGGTCGTCACGAGGTCGAGGATAAGCCAGGGCGGGCGGCGCGGCAGGTCCCGCGGCTACTTGAGCTCCCGCGGCAGGGGCGCGACCGCAGGATCCGCGCTGAAACTCTTCGCCTCCAGCGTGGTCCCGACCCCGGCGCAGCAGCGGAAGCCCTGCTGGTAGAAGGTGTGGTTCTCGTCGTGCGAGCGCGTGGAAGGCCGGCAGCGCGTGCGCACGGGGCCCCAGTAGCCGCCCTTCAGGATGGAGGCGTGAGCCTCCCAGCTCCGGACGTTCTTGGTCCACTCGTCGACGTTGCCCGTCATGTCGTAGAGGCCGAACGGACTCTTGCAGCGCGGACGCGAGCCCGAAGGGACGCCCTGCCAGAGGCGGTCGAGCTCGTTCATGGCGGCGAGGCCGTCGCGGGGCTGCATGGCGCGCTCGTTGTAGGGGCGCCACTTGTTGTCGATGACGCACGCCTCGGTGTCGCGCACGTAGCCGTACGGATAGGGCTGCGCCTCCTCGCCCTCGCAGGCGAACGTCCATTCGAGCTCGTCACAGAGGCGCTTGCCCTGCTCGGCGCAAAGCTCGTTCGCCTCGTGGAAGTTCACCATGATGACCGGATAATCACCCTTCCGGTTCGGGTACTCGAAGCGATCCATGCAGAAGTGCATGGGCTTCGTGGGCAGCTCCTTCGAGAGCGCGAGCCACTGGTCCCGGTCGAACTCGGCGCAGCGCTCGGGGTAGTCGCGGTTGATCCACTTCGTGCAGGTCTTCTTCTGCAGCTCCTCGACCGATTTGCCGTCGTAGGCGGCCGTCGCCGAGGGGTCGACCTTCATCGTGCCCTTCACCTCGACCATGCCGCCCGGACAGGCGCCGCGGTTTGCCTCGAGCATGTCCGTGGTCTCGGTCGGCTCGACGGAAGGCGCGACGATCTGCCAGTGCTTGCCCCCGACGAGGCGCCACTCATGGGTGGGCTTGCGCGGGACGATGCCGCGGATCGCGCCGAGCGCGAGCGAGAGCGGCAGCTCCTGCTTGGCGGCGAACTTGACGATGCCCACGGCGGAAGCAACGACGCAGGCAAGCACGCTCGCGCCGACGACGGCATGAACGGTGCGTGATCCGCGCGGGGTCGGCTCCGGGGCAGGCGGCGGGGACGAGGTTTCTGCGGGCATGACGGTTCGACGCGCCTCGCTAGGGTGATGGTGCAATCTCGGCGGCGAGCTTCACGAGCCGGGCCACATCGTCCGGACGGCCTTCCGAGAGGTCTTTCGTCTCGCGCGGGTCGGCCCCGAGATCGAAGAGGAAGTTGCGGTTCTGCTTCTTGCGCTCGATCACCATGAGCTTGAGGGGCCAATCGATCAAGGCGACCCGCTTCGAAGCATACGCGAGAACGGGAGGACGGCGCGCCGCGCTCGGTTCGAGGCGCGCGTACGGCAGAAGCGAGACGCCCGAGACGCCGTCGAGCGGCGCATTGCCCAGGGCGAGCACCGTGGGAGCCACGTCGAGCGTGCTGACCGCGCCGTCGCCGTATCGACCCGGGCGTCCCCCGGGCAGCGCGACGACGAGAGGCACGCGGATCATCTCCTCGTAGAGCGAAGAGCCGTGCCCCTTGTCGCCGTGCTCGTCGAAACCCTCGCCGTGGGAGCCGTGGACGATCCACGCGACGCGCGAGGCGCGGCTCCACTTCGACACGAACGCCGCGATCTGCCCGATCTGCTTGTCGACGAAGGCGATCTCGCCGTCGTAGAGGCCTTCCTGGCCGCGGCCGAAGCGCAGACCCGCGTGCTCGAGGTAACGCTCGTGGGCGTCGAAGAGGTGGATCCAGAGGAAGATCGGCGCGTCCTTCTTGCCGAGGTCTTCGAGGACGGAGAGGGCCGCACGCGTGGCGAGCGCGCCCGTGACGCTGCGCTCGGGGTGCTCCTCGCGATAGACGGGCTCGAACCGATCGAACCCCTGCGCGAAGCCACGATCCTCGCTGAGCCACGTGAACGAGACGACGGCGGCCGTCGCATACCCGGCCCGCTTCATGCGTTCGGCAACGGTGTCGATCTCGTCCGCCAGCGTGGGCCACTCGCGGCGGTTGTGCGGGGTCTGCGAGAGGGGTTTGCCCGAGACGAGCGGCGCGAGCGCGCGCTGGGTGTCGCTGCCCGTGGCATACGCATGCTCGAAGAGGACGCCACGCGCGGCGAGCTCTTCGAGGTGCGGCGTGGTCTTCTGGTCGTAACCGTACGCGCTCGTATGATCGGCGCGCACGGTGTCGAGCGTGATGAGCAGGATGTCCGGGCGTGAAGGATCGAGGGCCTTGCCCGCAGGCTCGGGCGCGGACGGCAGAGGCGCGGGCGCAGGCGTTGCGGACGACGGAGGCGGCGCGGAGCTGGGTGTGGCCGCGGGGGCTTTCGCAGGCGCGTCGGGACGAGGCGTGTCGGCGCCGCTGCAGTCCTGATCGATGCCGTCGCCGGGCACGTCCTCGGCGCCGGGGTGGCGGCGCGGATCACCTTCGTCACAATCGCCGCCGCCGAAATGCGCGCCCATGCCGTCGCCGTCGCGATCGGTCCAGCGCTCGAGGGCCGAGAGCATCGTCGCCGCGAGTCCCCCGCCCGCCTGCACCGCGCGCCCGAGCGGCGGCGACGATTCGAGCCGCGCGGAGGCCGCGATCATGAGCACCGCGGCGAAGGGAACGCCGAACGCGGAGGCGAGCTTGAGCAGTCTGTCGCTGAGCTCGATCGAGGCGACGAGCGCGGTCGCGAGGACGGCGATCGCGAGGTCGACGAGCGCCGCGCTGACGGACGCGGAGCCCGTGCCGCCCGACGCGCGATACAGCCAAGCCGCGACGACGAGCAGCGGCAGGACCGAAACGACGGCGCCACCCGCCGCGACGTGGAGCGGGCGAACGCCGCGCGCGACGAGCCCCTGGCCGATCTCGACCATGCGGCGCGCGACGAGCGCGCAGGCGACCACGACGAACGCGCCGAGCACGCCGAAGGTGGCGCCGCCGAGGCCACGATGATGCGTGAGGGCCTTGAGCAGGCCCGCAAGGACCGCGAGCGCCGGGAGCGCAAGTCCAATCCAGAGCGCGATCCCGAGCGCCGCCGTGGGCCCGGCGCCCGCGCCGAGCACGCCCCGGAGGCCACGCCCTGCGGCGCGCAGGAGCACGATGGAGAGCGTGACGAGGGGCAGGAGCGCTGCCGTACCCACGAGCAAGCCGTCGAGGAACGTCCCGCCCGCGCCGCTCGTCCGGAGCGCGGTGGGAACGGCCGAAAAAGCCGCGACCGCGAGCGCGAGCACGCACGCCTCCCCGAGGCGCATCGTCCAGCCGGTCTTCGTCATGCGAGGCGGAGGTGGGTGCGGAAGGGGCCCATGACGGCGAGGGCGTAGCACCAGGCCACGGAGCCGAAAAGACGAAACCGGCGCGGCCCGAGGCCGGAAAAACTCAGGGCCCCGCGGGGCACGAAAGACCACACACGGCGGCGACTTGCCCGACGCAGTTATTGTCCCAGGTATCGCAGCAGCAATAGGGGTCGTTGTCGCAGATCGCCTGGATGCACTGGATCTCGACCGCGCTTTCGGCGCAGCTCGTCGGGGTCAGGGCTTCACCGGGCTGGCAGATGCCGTGGTTGCAGCCGGCGTTCTTGCAGCAGGACCCCCCCCTGCAGATGCCTGCGCAGCAGTCCGTGGCCTTCGAGCAGAAGCTACCTTCCTGCCTGCACTGGCCGCACTGGCCGTTGATGCACGAGCCGCTGCAGCAGGTGTAGCTCTCGTAGCAACCCTCGCCGTCGTTCGCGCACTGGCACGTGCCCTGGCAGTGAAGGGTGCAGCACTCGTCGTCGTTGTCGCATTGCTGGCCGGTCTCGGTGCACGCCGAGGGCTCGACGCAGCGCTCGATGCCGGGCTTGCAGAAGAGGTCGCCGCAGCACGGATCGGGCCCCGTCGGAGAGCAGGGTGCGGAGAGCGGCAGGCAGCCCGCGCTGCCACAGATCCCGAGCGTATCGTCGCAGCCGGCGGCGTTGCAGCAGTCGCCGTCCGCGAGACAAGGCGCGTCGTCCGGCGTGCACTTGGGCTGCGTGCAGATGCCTCCGTCGCAGAGGCCCGAGCAACAATCGACGTCGCCCATGCAGTTGAAGCCGTCGGGAAAACAGGTGTCCGCGCTGCACACGCCCGAGGCGAGGCAGACGCCGCTGCAGCACTCGAAGCTGTCGGTGCAGGGCTCTCCGGGCACGACGCACGGGGTGCCGCCGCAGGTCGGCGGATCGCCTTCACACTTGCCGGTGCAGCAATCGACGTCGGCCTTGCAGGACGAGCCCGTCGTCACGCAGCAGCTCTGCCGGCTGCAGACGGAGGCGCCACCCGAGAAGCCGCAGCACTGCTCGTTCGTCGTGCAGCTCTGCCGGGGGTTGCGGCAGATCGGGGGCACGTCGAGGCAACGGCGCGCGCTCTTGCAATCCGTGAGGCAGCCGGAGAGACCATCGAGGAAACTCGCCTTGCCCTCGGCAGTCGCCACCGCGAGCTGCGAGCTCACGTGCCCCTCGCACTTGGCGAAACCCGCGTCGCCATAACAACGCCCGAGCAGATCGCAGAGCGCCTCGGGCGCGGAGGCGTAGCCGTCGAGATCGAGGACGCCGAGGCAACTCGCGGCGCCGATCGAGACGAGCGCGGCGAGGAGCGCCGAGAGCACGCGGCGAGGCCGGCGCATGGCGCTTCGAGAGGACAAAGGTTCGGGGTGCGGCGCTCCGGCGTGCACGTTCGAGTCCCCCTAAGGTTTGTCGCCGAAGCACGTGTCGAGCGGGGCCTTGCAGTTCTGCTCGAGGCACGTGTGGCACGTGTCCTGCGGATCGGCCGTGAGCAGCTCGATGTTCTGGCAAAACCCCGTGCAGTCGTTGGTGCACACGGTGCACGCGCAGTCCCGGAGCTCCTTGAGCCGCCCCCGGCCGGACGCGCACTCGTACGTCATCCCGTCGCCCTGCTCGGTGGCGATCTGGAAGCACGTGCGGCACGTCTGGCAGGTGTCCGAGGTCGAGCACATGAGCACCGAGTCGTTCCACGGACAGCACTCGCACCCGGGCTTCTCGCCGTTGCAGCCGGGGATCGCGGCGTAACACTCGGCCGCGTGCTCGCAGATCGTGCCGCACTGCTTCTTCTCGAACGTGTCGAGGAACGCCGTGCGCTCGGCCTCCGACGCGGCCGTGATGCGCGCCTGCGCGCGCGTCGCGCACGACGTGACTTGTTCGAAGCCGGGGCACGTGCAGAGCGCGGCGGCGGCGTCCTGGTAGCCCTCGAGATCGAGCACCGTCGCGCACCCGCCGACGAGGCCAAACGCGACGAGGATCGCGGCGATCCTCACGCCGAGGGGCCGCTTCACAGCGCGCCCCCCACGACGAGCCCGCCGCCGTTCGGCCCGGCCCACGGGGCCACCCACACAGGGCGCGGAACGACGACGCCCGTCGCGGGGCGAGGCGGCGGTGCCGCTGGGGGCGCCGTGAGGAGGAGCGTCACGCCGACCGCGGCCGCGACGATGCCGCCGAGGCCGATCCACTGACCGGCTTCGGCGAACGCCTGCGCCGAGGAGATCGCGGCGAGACCGTCGGGCGTGCAGAACTTCTCCACGCAGGCCGACCTGTCGCTCGCGGCGCCGCGCTTGGCGAGCGCCACGCCTTCGAGCGCGCCCGCGGCGATGAGCCCCGCGGCGCCGAAGCCGCCGACGACGAACCCCGCGAGGCGCTGCTTGCTCGACCCCGGCGGAGGAGGAGGAGGCGGCGGCTCGACGACCTTGACCTTTCGCGGCTTCGCCTTGTCGAGCGCCTCGATGTCGAGCGTGATCTCGGTGCGATCACCTTCCTTGGTGACGCGAACGCGCTCTTCCTTGAGCTTCATGCCGTCGTCGCGCAGGACGAGGAGGTCGTGCTCGGCCGGGTCCGCGGGCAGCTCCACGCCGAAGACCGCGGGCGCGAGCTTGACCTGATCCCACAGGATGTCGACGCCCGGGACCTCGTTCTGCACGTTGATGACGACCTTCGGCAGCTTCGGGAAGAGCGCGTCGCGACGGCTCCGGGCGAAGTCGGCGCGTTTGTCCCCGTCGCGCAGCGCCTTCTCCATGGCCTCGCCCCACGTCGACCACGCCGTCGCGGTGCGACCGAGCTTCTCGTAACAGTCGGCGAGGTTGAGGAGCGTGCCGAGCGTCGGATCGAGCCTGTAGCTCGCGTCGAACTTGGGGCAGGCCTCGAAGTACTGCTTCTCGCTCATGAGCTTCTTCGCGGCCTGGAACAGAGCGTCGGCGGCGGCCGGATCGTTCGCCCGTGCAACGGACGAAGAGATCACGAGCCCGACGCCAAGGGCTAGGGCCGAGCCCCCGCGCAGCGCTGCACCGCGCGCGCGTGACGCGCGTGGCGTTGTCCGACCAGGCAGAGGGCCCTGCATGCGAGAGTGTTCCATCCGAGAAGACCGCCCCCATGGGAGCAGCATCGTTCGCACTTCAGCGTACCCTATACCCCAGCTCCCCGGGGAAGCCGAAGAAACGGCAGGGGCGTCTCAGTGCCGGCCCGACAGCGGATCGAACGACTTGTTGTTGCGCGGACCCACGGTCCCCTTGAACGGATAGGTCGTCGTCGTGGTGGGATGGGGAAACGGCCTCGTGGTCGCCGTGGGCGCCGCGTCGCTCACCCCCGCGTCTGCGATCTGCGTGTTCGCCAACGTCGGCGAAGGCGAAGGTGTTGGATTCATGACGGTGTGCTGCGCATCGTTCATCGGCACGACCGTGGGCGGGTACGCGGATGCGGTCGTCTTCACGTCGGGCGAGGCAGGCCGCATGCTCGGATCGTCCGTGCTCACGGGCGGAGGGCGCATGAACCAGAGCATGGCGCCCCCGAGCGACGCGCCCACGAGGAGCGCGACGGCCGCGGCGCGGAGCACTCGGTTCTTCCGGGACGGCGCGGTGCCGAGCTTCATGCCCGTGAGCGTGAGCGGCCCTGCGGAGCTCTTGCGCTGCGTCTCTTGCGGCGTGAGCGTCGGCGGCGGCGCGGGATCGGTGGGCGGAGGCTCGCCGAGCAAGGTGAGCTGCGAGGCGCTGAGCGTCGCGGCCGCCGCCGTGGACGGGGGCGGGGTGAGGTGCTTCGCGTCGATGATGAAGCGACCGGTGATCCGATCCGGCCCGCTCCCCGGGCCGGGGAACGTCTCGATCACACCGAGCGACTTCGCGAGCGCCGTGACCGCCTCGCCGGCCGAGGCGTAGCGCACCTTCACGTCGCGGGCGCAGCACACGGCGAACCAGTCGTCGTAGTCGTGGCCGAAGGGCGCGCCGTGCTCGCTCGGGATGGGCATCGGCTCGTACGCGATCTGCGCGATCAGATGGGTGATCGTCTCGGCCGTCCAGATGTCGCGGCCCGTGAGGAGACGGTGCGCGATGAGCCCGAGGGCCCAGACATCCGTTTGACCACAAATCTTGGACGACTCGCCCTTCGCCTGCTCGGGCGACATGAAGAGCGGCGTGCCGAAGATCTGCCCCGTCGTGGTCGCGGCCGCGCGGACGAGCTCGCGCGAGGCCTCGCCGGTGAGCTTGGCGATGCCGAAGTCGAGGATCTTGATGCAGGGCGTGCCGTCCTCGCGCGTCGTGAGAAACAGGTTCTCGGGCTTGAGATCGCGATGGACGATGCCGAGGGCGTGGGCCTTGTCGAGCGCGCGGGCCGCCTGGCGCAGGTAGAGGACCACGTCGGTCGGCGGGAGCGGCCCGAGGCGCTCGATGCGCTGATCGAGGTCCTCGCCGCGCAGGTACTCCATCACGAGGAAGGGCGCGCCGTTCAGGTTCGCCGCGACGTCCGCGTCGGTCACGCGGACCACGTGATCGCTGTTGATCCGCGCCGGCGTGCGCGCCTCGCGGCGGAAGCGCTCGAGCGCCACGGCGTCCGAGATCACGGCCGAGTGCAAGATCTTGAGGGCGAGCTGTTCGTCCGTATGGACGTGCTCGACGAGGAACACCGAGCCCATGCCGCCGCGCCCAAGCTGACGCACGACGCGGTACCGATCGGCGATCACGGTGCCGGGCTTGATGTTCTCGGCGGGGTTACTCACTTGCGCCTTGGTTCCTCCGATCCCTGCCTCCCCTGAAATTACACGGATCGCAGGGCAACCGCTACCGCGCGGTGCGTACCGACGGGCGGGGCCTCCGTCCCGGGCCGAGGACGCCCGAAAAAGCAGCGATCACTTGCACTTGGAGGTTGCTTCGAGGGCCGCTCGCGCGAGCTCCCGCACGTTGCGCGGGACCTTCGGATCGAGCAGCGGCGCGAGCCTCGCGCGGAGATCCTGCGGTTTTATGTCCCCAAGCGCCGCGATCCCCGCCGCGCCGAGGGTGCGCTCCCCTTCGCTCATGGCAAACGGCGTTTTTCGCGCGAGCTTCGTCCACGTGTCCACCTGGGAACGGTCACACATCGCCGCGAGCGCCAGGATGGCCCGCGCGCGCACCTCGGCCTGCTCCTCGTCGTTCCCGGCGAGCTCGCGGATCGGGCCGAGGTAGGCCGTCGCCTGGTGCATGCCGAGACCATCGAGCGCGCGGCCACGGACCTCCGGCGAGGCGTCGCCGAGCGCCGCCGCGAGCGCCGCGTCCCCCGCCTTCGTGCTCGGCATCTCCCCGAGGCTCCGGGCCGCGTTCGTCCGTACGAACGTGAACGGGTCCTGCGCGAGGCGCTTTCCGAGCGCGGTCACGAGCGCCGCAGACGGCGCCTCGTCCGTTCGCCCGCGCGCGCCGAGCGAAAGGACCGCGGCGTCGCGCACGCGCACCTCCGGATCCTCGGAGGCTTCGAGGAGCGAAGGCAACACCAGCGGCGCGCGATGAGCGACCTCGGCGGCGCGCAGCCGCACGTGCCGATCGGGATCCTTGCGCAGCGCCGTGACGAGGAACGCCTCGGCGCGCTTGTCGCCGGCGCGCGCGAGATCGGCCGCGGGGCCGAGCAGGAGGTAACGCGTCCGGAACGGAGCGCCTTCCGTCGCGAGCGAAGCGAACGCGTCGCGCGCGCCCGGCACGAGATCGATGCGCGCACCGAGCGCCCGCAGCAGATCGATCCGCACGACCTCACTGCGCCCCGCGAACCGCTCCTTTTCGAGCTCCGCGCCGAGCGCCGCGAGCGCGCGATCACTCTTGGCCGCGTGCGCGAGCGAGCCGCGGAGCTCGCGCCGGAGCGCGTCGTCCGGGGTCGCGAGCGCGTCGACGAGGACGGGGATCGCCTCGGCCGGCGCGAGGAGCGAAAGCTCGGACGCGGCCTCGATCCGGACCTTGCCTTCGCCCTTCACCACGAGCTCGGCGAGCGAGGGTGCTGACGCGCGCCCGCAGCGGCGCAAGCGATCACGCGCGTGCACGAGCACCGGCTCCTCGGGGGCGCGCTTCGACCCCTTCTTTTCGAGCTCGGCTTGCATCACGCGTGTCCAGAACGGCGCCTGGTCGGCGCACGGGGCCGCGTCGATCACGCCCTCGGCGAGCTTCTTGCCGGCGTCGTCGAGCTTGTCGTAGCCCTGGATCGTCGCCTTCACCGCGGCGCTCCCGCCCCGCGCGAGCAGCGCCGCCGCGCCCTTCGATCGATCGCTCCCGCCCGCGAGCGCGCCCACGAGCGCCTCGGGCGAACTCTCGTCGAACGCCGTGCGCGCCGTAATCTCGGCGATCGTCACGCGCGCGTCCGCCGCGCTCTCCGGCGCGTACGCCGTGTCGAGCACGACCGACAGACACGTGGCCGTGATCGGCTCGGGGAGCTTCACCTCGTACCGCGCGCCGGCCTTCTTGAACGCGTCCTCCGGGAAGCTCACCTCGTAGAGTTTTTCCGGCGTGGCGAGGTAGATCGTCTTCGGTGCGGCGCCCCCGGACACCTCGGCCTTGGGCGGGCGCACAACGAGGTCGAGCGACGTGATCGGCACCTCGCTCGCCGACGAGAACGTCACGAACTCCCCGCGCCCCGCCCCCGTCTTCGCCTCGGACCACGCCGTCTCCGGATCCCCGTCCGTGAGCGTCGCGAACGCTTTTCCCACCGCGCTCGACGCCGTCCGCGCCACGAGCAGCGGCACGAGCGGCCGCGGTTTGTCCCCGGAAACCGGGGTCGCCGCGAGCTTCGTCGCCTCGGCGCGCTCCTTGCCGGAAAGGTTCTGCACGCTCGCGCCGCGCTTCAACGTCATCGTCTGCGGATCGACCTCGCGCGCCGAGACGAGCGCGGGCCTGCCGCACACCGTGACGTCGTCGCGTTGCTCGCCCACCACGAGCCGAACGCCTTTCTCCAGCGGCTCCTCGACCAGCACGCTCGCGCGTTCCTCGCCGTGCTCGCCCTTCGCGAGGCCCGTGAAGCCGGTCCAGAGCGTGATCGGCGCGTCGCCTTTGCCCGCGAGCGGCGCGCCGAGGAGCGCCACGAAGCTCGCGCCGCCCGGGCCCCCGCCGGCGACGACACGCACGACCTGCCGCCCGCCCGCGAGCGTCCTCGTGTCGAGCTCGGCGCCCTTCGCGACGAGCTCGAGCGCCCCCGCGGGCAGCTCGATCGTCGTGCCCGACTCCGCGTTGCAGTTGACCTCTTTCGCGCAGACACGCGCGACGATGCCCGCCTTCGACGCGCGCACGGCGAGCGCCTGCTGACCGGCGACGGCCGGGGCGACGATCGCGTCCTTCGAGCTCTTCGAATCGGGCGCGGCCTCGGACGTCGCGAGGACGAACGTGCCGGTGGCGAGGGTGGCGAGGGCGGGGAGCGCTGTGCGGAGCCGCATGGCCGCATCCTTGCCGCGATGGGGCCAGCGCTGCAACGGCAGAGGTTACTTCGGGACTTCGCTCGACGGGATCCAGAAGCCGCCGTCGTCCGGCGGGACGATCCCGAGGTGCTTCGGCAGGATGTTCGTCCAGCCCGCGACGGTCTCGAGCACGTAGACCTCGCTCTCCGCCTCGATCACGCCGATCGGCTTCGCCTTGTCGTCGCGCTTCGCGCGGATCGGGATCTCCTTCGTGACGCGCACGAGGGGCGGGGGCTTGTCGAACGTGAGCTGCGCGCCGGCGATCTGCGTGGTGGGCGGGATGTACTGGTCCATCATTTCGCCCTTCTTCAGCGGGTCGAGGTCACGGAGGCGCGCCCAGGCGTCGATGGTGAGATCGCTGCGCGACATCACGTGCACGAAGCCGAGCTTCATCTCCGTGCTCCAGAAGAGCTGCCCCGCGCCTTCCATCATGTCGAGCGAGAGGACCACGTCGCCGTTCGGCTTGTCGAAGAGCTCGAGCTTCTGCTTCTTCGTCATGTAACCGCGGCCGTTGCCGGGGACCTCGAACGGCTGCACGGTGCCCTTCGCGAGCGCGAACGCGTCGCAAGGCGCCGTCGCCCGCACGGTCTGGTTCAACGTGCCGCCAACCGGGATCTCCACGGTGAGCGAGTTCAGGCTGGCCTTGACGAGCTTCACCTTCTGCGCGCTCGCGATCCAGACGTGCCCGCCGTAGACCGAGATGTCGCGCGTCGTGAAGAGCGAGATGTCCGCGGGCGCGACGTAACCTTCGAGCCGCATCGCGCCGCTGCCCGCCGACGTCGCGAGCCGCGCTCGACCGGCCGTGGGGTCGAACGGGATTTCGCTGAGCGTCATGGGGATGTACGCGCCGTTCAGCGTGGCGATGAGGTTGCCGCCGCTCGGCGCGTCGAAGAGTTTGGTGTTCTTGGAGGGAGGGTAGGTGCCTTTGATCGAGCAGGTGGGCGCTGTGACCGTGGGCTCCGCTGTAGCCTGCGCCTCGTCCGCGTGGGCCGCGGGCGCGCCGCCGGGCACGGCGAGGAGCCAGATACCGACGAGGGCCCCACCACATGCTAAGAATCCGCGCTTCATGTCCGTCTCCCCAGAGCGAGTTTATCCAAGTCGGATGCAGGGAATGACACGAAGGACGCAACCGAGCGAAGGATGATGCAATCCGTCGAGCTTTCGTTCGCTTCCCCACGGAAGCTGCCCAAACCCAAGGATCTCCGCGGAAACGTGGTGGTCCTGGACATCGCCTTCGCCTCGGAGGCGGGGGGCAAGAGCTTCGAAACGGTAACGTTGCCCTTCATCGAGGCGCTCGGATCGCGGCTTCGTGCCTGGGTCGATCACCACGACAGCTTGCATCACGCGCGTTATGCCGAGGACGCGCGATTCGTGCTCTCCACGAAGGCCGAGCACGGCGCTTGCCCGGAGATGATCACGCCGGAGATCGTCGCGCGCGCCGGCCGTATCGACACGCTCGTCTGCCACGTGGATTTCGACGGCCTGGCGAGCGGCGCCAAGTGGCTGCGCGGCGGTGAGGAGCCGTATCCCGGCTGCGACGCGGACGCTCGGGCGATCGACACGCGGATCGGTACGCCGGGCCCGATCGCGCAGCGCATCGATCGGGCGCTCCGCGCGCGGCCGAGGGATCATGCGCTCTTCGGGCTCATCGTGCGGCACCTTTCGACGGGTCTGACGGACGCGTCGCTATGGCAGCCGATCGACGCCGCCGGCGCGGAGCTCGCGCCGCTCGAGGCGGAGTCGCGCAGGCTTGCGAAGTCGTTCGCGCGGATCGAGCCGGGCATCGTGATCGTCGACGCGACGACGCGGAAAGGTCCGTACGACAAGACGCTTCTCCTGCTCGTTGGTCAGGAGCGAGCGAGCGTGTCGGCCGTGATCGACGGGGACAACGTGACGTTCGCGGCCGCGTTCGACAGCGGGATCAATTTCCTGGAGAAGTTCGGGATCTCCGGCGGCATGCCGACGGTCGTGTCGATCCACCGATCGAAGCTCGCCTCGGCGCTCGAATCGCTCGGCGTGAAGCCCACCGAAGCGTCGCGCTTCAGCTAGATCGCCAGCAAGGCTGCACCGATCACGCCCGCGCTGTCGCCGAGTTTGTTCTTCAAGATCGGCGTGCGGAGCTCGTCGTTGAAGACGATCGCGGCCACGCGATCGCGACCCTCGTCGTAGAGAAGGTTCAAATTCGACAGACCGCCGCCGAGCACGATCGCGGTCGGATCGACGATGTCGATCACGTTGGCGAGGCCCCGGGCGAACGCTTCAAGGAGACCCTCGATCGCGGCCGCGGCGTGAATATCCTCGGCGCGACGTGCGGCGATCTCGGAGGCCGAAAGCGAGCGGCCCGCGCGGCGCGCATAGTCCGCCTCGACGGCGGGGCCGCTCGCGAAGAGCTCGAGGCAGCCGCGATGCCCGCAGTAACAGACGGGCCCGCGGTCGGGGAACACGGCGTGGTGGCCCCACTCGCCGGCGATGCCGTGTTCGCCCGGCCAAACCTGCCCGCGGATGACGAGGCCGCCGCCGACGCCGGTCCCGAGGATCACACCGAAGACGACGCCGCCCACGTACGCCGCGGCCGCGCCGAGCCGCGCCTCGGCGAGCGCGAAGCAATTCGCGTCGTTGTCGAAGGCGATGGATCGATCGAGCAGGCGCTCGAGATCCGGGCGGAAAGGGCCGCCGTTGAGGCAAGTCGTGTTCGAGTTCTTCACGAGGCCCGCGCCCGTCACGCCGCCCGGCATGCCCACGCCGAGCGGGATCGTCTTTGCGTCGAGGCCCGCCTCCGCGGCGACGTCCCGCACGAGCGTCGCGACCGCCTCGAGGATTCCCTCGTAGCCACGCTCGCGTGGCGTGGGGATGCGGCGGCGGAGGTCGACCGCCGGCGCGGCTTTCTCCGCCTCCCGAAGCACGACGGCCTCGATCTTCGTGCCGCCCAGATCCACCCCGATCGCGATCGGCTGGCGCATGCCGGGGATGTACCTGCGAGGACGCGCCGCGTCCATGAACCGCCCGAGGATGCGTGATCCGTGCGAGCATCCTGCCGCCCGTGACGAACGCCCCGAGCTCCTCCGCCTCCCCTGCCCTCTCGCGGCCCCACGCTTGGGCCCTCGCCTTGACCGCGACGCTGACGATGGCCGTGAGTTACGTCGATCGCCAGGCCCTCGCCGCGCTCGCGCCCACCGTCTCGAAGGTCTTCGATCTCTCGGACACGCAGTACGGCTGGCTCGTCTCGGCCTTCTCGGTTGCTTACCTCGCGGGGGCTCCGTTCGCGGGCTGGCTCGTCGATCACCTCGGCGCGCGCCGGGGCCTGCTCGGCGCCGTGGTCGCGTGGTCGCTCGTCGCCGCCGCGCACGCGCTCGCGCCGAGCTTCACGGGCCTGCTCATTTTGCGCGTCGCGCTCGGCCTCACCGAATCGCCTTCGTTTCCGGGCGCCGCGCAGACCATCCAGCGCGTGCTCCCGCCGGCCGATCGCGCGCGCGGCTTCGGGTTCCTGTTCACGGGCAGCTCCCTCGGTGCCATCGTCGCGCCGCAGCTCGCGCCGTTCCTGGAGAAAACCTGGGGCCTCCGGATCGCGTTTCTCGGCACGGCTCTCGTGGGGCTCTTGTGGGTGCCGCTCTGGCTCCTCTTCGCGTGGCGGAGCCCGGCGCGTGAGGTGCTCGACGCCGCACACGCGCCTTCTGCGAACCGCCCGCGTGCACGATCGGTCCTGACGCACCCCGCGGTGCTGCGTGCGACGCTCGCGATCATGGCGTCGGCGCCGGCGACCGGCTTCCTGCTCAATTGGGCCTCCAAGTATCTCGCCGCCGGACACGGCATCCCACAGGCGAAGGTGGGCCCCTACCTCATCATCCCGCTCGTACTCTTCGACGCCGGGGCGATCCTCTTTGGTCACTTCGCCAGTGTGCGAGGCCGAGCGCGCGTGGGCGGCGCGCCTGATCGTCCGCTCTTTGCGATCGGGATCGCGCTCCACGTCATGCTCGCGCTGACGGCGTTCGGGCGTACGCCGGTCGAATCGATGGTGCTCGGCGGGCTCGGCTTGGCCGGCGGCGGCGGGGTCTTCGCCATGCTCACCGCAGACATGCTCACGCGTGTACCGCCCTCGATCGCCTCCGCGGCGAGCGGCGTCTGCGCAGCCGCGCAGTCACTCGCGCTCATCGTCGCGAGCCCGGTCCTCGGCCGGCTCATCGACATCACGGGTGGCTACAGGATCCCGTTCCTGGCGGTCGGCGCCTGGGTCCTCCCAGGCTGCATCGCGTGGCTCCTCTGGTCCCCGCCCCCGCTGCACGAGGAGCGCGCGAGCGCCTAGCCCGCGATCTTCAGGTTCCGCCGGATCCGCGCGTGCGGATCCTCGAGGTTCGGCACGAACGCCTGTCCCGTGATCGTCTCGAACGCCTCGATGTACCGCCGCGCCGCCTCGACGCGCACTTCGTCCGGGATCGTAGGAATCGGCCCGTCGCCCGTGAACCCCGTGCCCGCGAGCCAGCGGCGCACGTACTCCTTGTCGAACGACTCGGGCTCCTCGCCCCGCGCGCGGCGTTCGTCGTACGTCCGGGCAAACCAGAAGCGGGACGAGTCCGGCGTGTGGATCTCGTCGATCACCACGATCCGCCCGTCCTTCGTCTTGCCGAGCTCGTACTTCGTGTCGACCAGGATGAGCCCGCGCTCCTCGCAGCGCTTCTGCCCGAACGCGAAGAGCGCCATCACCATCTCGGCCGCCTCGTCGAAATCGCGCGCGCTGATCACGCCCTCGGCGAGGATCTCCTCGCGCGACGCCGACACGTCGTGCCCGCCCTTCGGCGCCTTCGTGCTCGGCGTCAGGATCGGCGCCGGCAAGCGGTCGTTCTTGCGCAGCCCGTCCGGCAGGTGGTGGCCGCAGAAGACGCGCTCGCCGCGGGCGTAGTGGGTCCAGATGCTCGTGGAGGTCACGCCCGTGACGTACGCGCGCACGACCATCTCCACGGGCAGCGGCGTGCACTCGACGGCCTCGACCACGTTCGGATCCGGCACGGAGATCACGTGGTTCGGCGCGATGTGCTTCGTCGCCTCGAACCAGTGCGCCGCGAGCAGGTTCAGGACCTGCCCCTTCAGCGGCAGCGTGCCGAGCACGCGGTCGAACGCGCTGATGCGGTCGGTGGCCACGAGGAAACGCCGACCATCGCTCGTGGTGTAATTGTCCCGGACTTTCCCCTCGTATTTCGCGCCGAGCGCCTCGAAATCCGTGCGGTCGAGGGTCGTCCGGAGCGCTCGCTTGAGGGTGTCTTCGTCCACCATGTCGCCCGGACCTTAGCGCAAGATTTGCGCGGCGCAGCAAGCCGGTTCTTTTCAGCTCGTCGGGATGCTAAAGGGCCGCGCATGAGCACTCGGAAGAAGATCGCACTCATCGGGGCCGGCAACATCGGCGGCGAGCTCGCGGCGCTCTGCGCCCGCAAGGAGCTCGGCGACATCGTCCTCTTCGACATCCCGGCGAAGAGCGACTTCGCCAAGGGCAAGGCCCTCGATCTCGAGCAGAACTCGAGCGTCATCGGCTACGACGCGAAGATCACCGGCACGAGCGACTGGAAGGACTGCGCCGGCGCCGACGTCGTGATCGTCACCGCGGGCATCCCGCGCAAGCCCGGCCAGAGCCGCGACGACCTCGTCGCGACGAACCTGCCCATCATCCGCAGCGTCGCGGCGGGCGTGAAGGAGCACTGTCCGGACGCGTTCGTGATCGTCATCTCGAACCCGCTCGACGCGATGGTCTACGAGCTCAAGCGCGCCACGGGCCTGCCCCGCGAGCGCGTCGTCGGCATGGCCGGCGTGCTCGACAGCGCCCGCTTCCAGCTCTTCCTCGCGCGCGAGGCCAACGTCAGCATCAAGGACGTGCGCGCCATGGTGCTCGGCGGCCACGGCGACGACATGGTCCCCGTGCTCAGCGCGACCACGATCAACGGCGTCGCCGCGACCGAGCTCATCGCGCGCGAGAAGCTCGACGCGATCATCGCCCGCACGCGCACGGGCGGCGGCGAGATCGTCAAGCTCATGGGCACGAGCGCCTACTACGCCCCGGCTTCGGCCGCGGTCGCGATGGCCGAGGCGTTCCTCCTCGACCAGAAGCGCCTCCTGCCGAGCGCCGTCTACCTCGACGGCGAGTACGGCTACAAGGACCTCTTCATGGGCGTGCCCGTCATCATCGGCGGCCGCGGCGTCGAGAAGATCCTCGAGATCAAGCTGACGGACGACGAGAAGGCGATGCTCGCGAAGAGCGCGAAGAGCGTGCAGGGCATCACCGACGTCGTGAAGAACACGCCGGCCGCGTGAGTGTCCCCATGCGGGACATCACGGTCCCGCTCCTCGATCTGCGCGCGCTCCATCGCGCGATCCGCGAAGAGATCGATCAAGCCATCGCCCGTGTCGTCGAGGCGCAGGCGTTCGTCCTCGGAGAAGAGGTTCGCCTCTTCGAGGAGGCGATCGCCGCGCGCCTCGGTGCCGCGCACGCGATCGGCGTGGCCTCGGGCAGCGACGCGCTCCTGCTCTCGCTCGTCGCTTCGGGCGTGGGCCCGGGCGACGAGGTCGTGACCACGCCGTTCACGTTCTTCGCGACCGCGGGCGCGATCGCGCGGCTCGGCGCGCGGCCCGTGTTCGTCGACATCGAGCCCGACTCCTGGAACCTCGATCCCACGCGCGCGCTCGCGGCGCTCGGCCCGCGCACGCGCGCGATCGTGCCCGTGCATCTCTACGGCCGCGTGGCGCGGATGGAAGCGTGGCTCGACGAAGCGCGGGCGCGTGGCATCGCGGTCGTCGAGGACGCGGCGCAGGCGATCGACGCGCGGCGGGGTGGGCACGCGGCCGGCACGATCGGCACGTTTGGCTGCCTCTCGTTTTTCCCGAGCAAGAACCTCGGGGCGTTCGGCGACGGTGGGCTCGTCTTGACGAACGACCCCGAAAAAGCCCTCCGGATTCGCCGTCTCCGCACGCACGGCGGCGAGAAGATGTACCGGCACGACGAGGTCGGCATGAACAGCCGCCTCGACGCGATCCAGGCCGCGGTTTTACGCGCCAAGCTCCCCTACCTCGACGGCTGGACCGAGGCGCGACGCGCCATCGCCGATCGATATCGCGCCCTCTTCGCCGAGGCGGGCCTCTCCGAATTCGTCCGCCCCGCCGAGGACGATCCCGAGGGCCGCCACGTCTACCACCAATTCACGATTCGCGCCGTTCGTCGCGACGCTCTCCGCGCCTTCCTCGAATCCGCCGGGGTCGGCACCGCCGTCTACTACCCGGTCCCGCTGCATCTCCAGCCTTGTTTCGCGCACCTCGGCCACCACCCGGGCGATTTCCCCGAGGCCGAGCGCGCCTGCCGCGAGGTGCTCTCGCTCCCCATTTCGCCGACCTTGACGCCGGAGCAGCAGCAGTTCGTGGTGGATCGCATTCGCGCGTTCTACTCCTGATCACGTTCTCCCTGCGAAGCTCTCCCCGGTTGCCGCGCCATCTCGCCATCGCGATACTCGGGCATGCTCGAAGACGTCGACGTCGCGATCGTGGGGGCGGGTCCCGTGGGCACGCTGATGGCCAATCTGCTCGGCGGGCGCGGGCTCCGCGTGGCCGTGCTCGAGCGCGAGACGACGCCCCATGGCACCCCGCGCGCATTCTCCTGCGACGACGAGGCGATGCGCGTCTATCAGCAGGCCGGGCTCGATCGGGAGCTCGCGCAGACGATGTACGCCTGCCCGGAGGCCGAGTTCACCGACGGAAGCGGGCGCGCCTTCGCGAAGCTCGTCTTCCGCGGGCTCGATTTCGGCAATGGTTTTCCGGCGCTGAACTTCTTTCACCAGCCCACGCTGGAGGCCATCCTACGGCGAGGGCTCGAGCGATTCGAGGGCGTGTCGTTGCGACTCGGGCACGAGGTCCTCGCGATCGATCAGGATGCGGAGCGGGTGCGGCTGCGGGTGCGGGATCCGAGCGGACAGACGCGCGCATTGCGGGCGCGTTACGTGCTCGGGTGCGACGGGCGCAAGAGTACGATTCGCAAGCTCTCGGGCATTGCTTACGAGGGCCGCCGGTACGAGGAGCCGTGGATCGCCATCTCCGGCGTGATGGACGAGATCCCGGACACGATGCCGCTCGCGCGTTTCGTATGTGATCCGGCGCGGCCCGGCTTCGTCGCGCGCGGGACGGAGAACCAGTGCCGCCTGGAATTCATGCTGCAGGCGGGCGAGACGCGGGAGGCCATCGAGAGGCCGGAGTCGGTCGCGCGGCTGATCGCGCCGTATGTGGATCCCGCGAAGATCCGAATTCAACGAGCGAGCGTGTACACGTTCGAGGCGAAGACGGCGGCGCAATGGCGCAAAGGTCGGGTCTTCCTCCTGGGAGACGCGGCGCACACGATGCCGCCGTTCATGGGGCAAGGGCTCGTGTCGGGACTCCGGGATGCGGCGAACCTCGCGTGGAAGCTCGCGCTTTGCGCCTCCGGGCGCGCGAGCGAGCGGCTGCTCGATACGTACGAAGAGGAGCGGCGGCCGCACCTGCTCGCGATGACGGAAATCAGCATCCGGCTCGGGCACGTCTTTCTGGTGCGCGACGCGCGCGCGGCGGCGGTGCGGGACGCCGTGTTCCGTGGGCTCGATCGGGTGGGCCGCGTGCGCAAATTCATCCGGAACATGGAGTTCAAGCCGAAGCCTACGTGCGACGCGGGAATGATGCGCGGCGGGCGGCGTCGGCGCGGGCGCTTCGACAGAGCGCCGGGCGTGACCCCGCGTTACCCGGAAGGAACGTATTTCCCGCAGCCGTTCGTGCGTGACGCCGCGGGCGCGCGCGTGCGGCTCGACGACGTGCTCGGGACGGGATTCGCCGTGCTCGGCTTCGGGCTCGATCCACGCGAGGTGGTCCGGGACGAACCTTTCTGGGCGGGGCTCGGCGCGCGGTGTTTCCGGATCCTTCCCGCGGGGAGCGAGGCGCGCGAAGGCGCGCTCGTCGACGAGGACGGCGCGCTCGAACGGTGGTTTGTCCGGTATGACGCCACGCTCGCGGTCGTGCGGCCGGATCGTTATGTGTTCGGAGGGTTTTTACGCGCGGAGGTGGACCAGGCCGAGCATGCGCTGAAGCTGGCCCTCCGCTGATCGGCGTCACGCCCCCCAGCGGCGCGTGGTCATGGGCATCGGCTGCCCGGTTTCGAGCAGCGTCTTCAGGCTCGAAAGAATGGCCGGCCAGCCGGCGGTCACGGCCGAGGTCATGGCGTCTTGGCTTTGATCGCCATCAACTTCGCCACGTCTGCGACGTCCTTCTCACGCCCAGAGGCCCGTTTGTTCTTGAGCAACGCTTCGAGCCCGAGGAAAGCCACCGGCAGCCCGTCGAGCGAGCCGCTCACCCGGCTGTCCCAGGCCTCATCGAAGTCGACGCCGGAGATCGACGTCAGCAAATCGATACGGTTGGGCGGACGGCCGAGCTGCACGACCGCGTTAGGCCGCATGAAGTCGTCGGCAGACAACGCGAGCTGTCCAAAACCGAACGTCGCGAGCGCCCCAAGGATTCGGTCGGCGTTCGCCCGCGTCGGCCGAACGAAGAAATCGATGTCCCCGGTGAACCGGGGATGTCCGTGGAACGCGACGGCGTGTCCCCCGACGACGATGAACTCAACACCGCTCGAGTTCAACAACCCGACAAACTCTCTCAAATCCTGCTGCAGCTTCACCCATGGACTCCCGGTAGCTGGCCACGAGATCCAGCAAGAGGTCGACGCGCTCCTGTGGCGTGAGGCTCGCGTAATAGGCTTCGTCGGCCCGCTCGGCTTCCTCGAAGCTGTGGAATACGAGAACGCTCTTGTCCATGGGTAGGCACCCGTCGAGAACCCTCGACAGTATGAAGCCCCCTCCTCCGATCCGGAAGAGGGGGCTTCAGCACGTCACGCGGGAAAGCGCTCAGCCCATGTTCGCGATGATCGCGTCACCGAACTCGGAGCACTTCACTTCCTTCGCGCCCTCCATGAGGCGCGCGAAGTCGTAGGTCACGGTCTTCGCGCCGATCGCGCCGTCCATGCCCTTGTTGATGAGGTCCGCGGCCTCGATCCAGCCCATGTGCCGCAGCATCATCTCGCCCGAGAGGATGACCGAGCCGGGGTTCACCTTGTCGAGGTTCGCGTACTTCGGCGCCGTGCCGTGCGTGGCCTCGAAGACCGCGTGGCCCGTCACGTAGTTGATGTTGCCGCCCGGCGCGATGCCGATGCCGCCGATCTGCGCGGCGAGCGCGTCCGAGAGGTAATCGCCGTTCAGGTTCAAGGTCGCGATCACGTCGAAATCACGCGGCCGCGTGAGGACCTGCTGCAGCGTGATGTCCGCGATCGAGTCCTTGACGCGGAGCATCTTCTTCCACTTGCCGCCGCCGTGCGTGTCCCAGAGCTTGAGCGCCTCCTCGACCTCGGCGCGGAACTCCGCCTGCATGTCGGGCGGCGCCATGTCGTAGCCAGGCTCGATCTCCTTGGCGTTCTGCTCGACCGTGATCTCCGGGTTCTTCTCCTTGTTCCCGAGGATCCACGTCTCGCGCTCGGTCACCACCTTGTTCCGGAAGTCGTGCTGCGCGAGCGAATACCCCCACGCCTTGAACGCGCCTTCCGTGAACTTCATGATGTTGCCCTTGTGCACGAACGTGACGCTCTTCCGGTTGAACCGGAGCGCGTACTCGATCGCCGCGCGCACCAGGCGCTCCGTGCCCTCGCGGCTCACCGGCTTGATGCCGATGCCGCTCGTCGCCGGGAAGCGGATCTTCTTCACCCCCATCTCGTTCTGGAGGAAGTCGATCACCTTCTTCGCCTCGGGGCTCTCGGCCTCCCACTCGATGCCGGCGTAGATGTCCTCCGTGTTCTCACGGAAGATCACCATGTCGACCGCGCCCGGATCCTTCACCGGCGAAGGAACGCCCTTGTACCAGCGCACCGGGCGCAGGCAGACGTAGAGGTCGAGCATCTGCCTGAGGGCCACGTTCAACGAACGGATGCCCTTGCCGATCGGGGTCGTCAGCGGGCCCTTGATGCCCACGAGGTACTGGCGATACGCCTCGACCGTACCCTGGGGCAGCCACTCGCCGAACGTGTTGAACGCCTTCTCGCCCGCGTACACCTCGTACCAGGCGATCTTCCTCTTGCCGCCGTAGGCCTTCTCCACGGCCGCATCGAGTACGCGCTGGCTCGCCCGCCAGATGTCGGGGCC
This sequence comes from Polyangium jinanense, assembly GCF_028435365.1. The sequence continues at coordinate 107,622 of NZ_JAGTJJ010000006.1, forward strand.
GGTGCCATCGCCTTCGATGAACGGGATGATGGGTTGGTCCGGCACCTGGAGCTGGCCGGACGCGGACATCGTGATCGCTTCGCCCGCAGTGGGCTTCGGGAACTCGCGCATGGCCGCGCAATAAACCAGGGCGACGGCTGCCGCAACGGGGACGGACGATCTCGGGTGATTCGCCCGCGGACCCACGGCCGCACTTGTGCTACGTCGTGCCCGGCATGCGCTCTCGTCAAAGGCTCGTCGCTCTTGGTCTCGTGCTCGCCGCCGCCCTCGCCCAGCAGCCGGCCGAAGCCATCGTCGTCGAGCGAATCGTCGCGGTCGTAGGCGACGACCCGATCCTGCTCTCCGATCTCCGCGCCCGCGCCAAGCCCTCCCTCCTGCAGGTCCAGCAGCGCGTGCGTCCCGGCGCCGAGCAAGCGGCCGCAGAGTCGCAGGTCTTCAAGGACACGCTCGAGGTGATGATCGATCAGAGGCTCGAAGCGCAGGCCGCCGAGCGCGCGGGAATCACGGTGACGCCCGACGAGGTCGAGAACGCCTTCCGCAACATCGCGAACGCCCAAGGTCTCACGACGGCCGAGATGTTCCGCGAGGCGAAGGCGCGCTTGGGCCTCACGGAGCAGGAGTACCGCGACGAGATCCGGCGGCAGATCCTCGAAGGAAAGATGCTGCAGCTCCGCGTGAAGGGGCGCGTGCGCATCACCGAGGACGACGTGAAGGCGATGTACGAGCGCACGCTTCGCGAGGAGCGCAAGCGCCGCGACTACCGTGCCGCGTGGATCGTGCTGCAGATCATGCCGGGATCGAGCCCGGAGGCGATCGCCGAGCGAAAGAAGCTCGCGGCCGAGCTCGTGACGCGGGCCCGCGCCGGCGAGGACTTCGCGGCGCTCGCGCGCGCCTACTCGGACGAGGCGAACACGCGCGACGCGGGCGGCGACCTCGGGATCCGCGCGCCGGCCGGCTCGCCGCAGGCCCAGCAGGGCCAGCGCCCGGCGCTCGCGCCCGATTTCGAGAACGCGGTGATGCCGCTCGACCCCGGTCAGGTAAGCGATGTGATCCAGGTGGAGAAGGGCCTCGTGATCATGAAGCTCGTCTCGCGTCAGCCCTCCCGGTACACGACATACGAGGCGGCGAAGGGCGAGATGGTGCAGCGCCTGCAGACGGAGATCCTCGAGAAGGCGAAGCGCAAGTGGCTCGACGAGCTGAAGAAGCGCACGCACCTCGACGTGCGTTTGTAGTTCGACTCCCTCACCCGCCGCGCCGGGGCGCTGCCCCGGGCCCCGCGGGGGCTATTCGCCCCTCGACCCGAACCAGGGCAAGCCCTGGACCTTTTGTGGGAGAACTGCGCGGTGCGCAGTTCTCCCAGCAGGCCGGTGGGACCGCCCCGCCCGTCGAGACGTCAGCGCTGCTGTCGCCGGTCTCGACCGGGCCCGTTCGATGAACTGCGCGGGAGCGCAGTTCATCGACCACGAGTCCAGCGCTTGCGCTGGTCCGGGTGCAGGGGCGGACAGCCCCCGCTGGGGCCTGGGGCAACGCCCCAGCGCAGCGGCGTCGACATGAGACTACGGCTTCGATGGCTCGGCCGGCGGCGTTGACGCCGGGGGCGCTTTCCCGGTGTCGGCCTTCTCATCCTTCTCGGCCTTCTCGCGCTCGGCGTCCTTGCGCTCCAACTCCTCTTCCTGACCGAGCAGCTCGAGAAGCTTCTTCTCGTCGTCGTCGCCGCCCTTGCCGAGCTTCGACGCGTCGAACGTGAGCATCGGCATCGCGCCGCCGCCGTTCATCACGGGCAGCCTGCCGTTCCAGCGCTCGAGCGCGCGGTACTGCAGCACTGACGGCGTCATCGAGTACTTGAGGATCAGGTTCGACCGCGCCTCGGCCTTCGCCGTGATGAGCTTCGCGTCCGCCTCGCCTTGCGCGCGCGCCCGCGCCGCCTTCGCTTGCCCCTCGGCCTGCGTGACCGCCTGCTCCGCCTCTGCCTTCACCTGGCGCACCCGGTTCTCCGCCTGGATCGCCTGCTGCGTCGCCTCCATCGCGCGGTTGATCGCGTTCGCCACGTTCTCCGGCAACCGCAGCGCGCCGTTGATCGTCAGCTGATCGATCACGAACCCGTCCGGGCCGAGCTGCTCCTGCATGCGCTTCGCGACGTTCTCCACGAGCTTGCCCTTGCCCGCGCCGTAGATCTCCTGCACCGGCATCTGCGAGGCTTGCATGTTGAAGCTCTCGCGCATCGCGTTGCGCACGTAGCCGTTCGCGAGGTCCATCAGGTCCGACTTGCGAAACCGCCCGTAGAGCTTGGGCGCGAGCGTGGGCTCGATGTGGAACGAGAGCCCGACGTCCGCGTTGATGTTCACGCCCTCCTGCGACGAGAACGTGATCGAGCTGTCGCGCGCGTTGCCCTCGTGCGGATCCTTCGTCCAGACGATGTTCTGCACGCTCGTCGGGAACAGGATGATTTGCTCGGTCAGCGGGTTGAAGAACACCCAGCCCTGCACCGTGGGGCTCTTGTCGACGCCGCGCTCGTCGCCGGCGAGCTTGACCTTGATGCCGACGTGCCCTGCGTCGACGCGCGTGACGCACGACGAGAGGGCGATCGCCAGGATCACGAGCCCGATGGCCGCGACGGCGACGCGCTTGATGAGGTTTGCCTGGGGTGGGGACGAGAAGGGGCGGACGGTTGCCATGGCGCTCTCGCGCCTAGCATATCGAAAAGAGGAGAGCTCAGGCCCTCGTGATGCCCATGCGCCGGCGAGCAGCCGCGGCGAGCGCGGCGAGCGCCATGCCGAACGCGACGACGAGCGGGCCGCGTCCGTCGCCGGTCTTCTTGCCACCGCCCGGGATCGGAGCGGCCGAGCCGTCGCCGCAGAACACGTCGACGTTCGTGCCGATGCGGGCCTGGTGCATGTTGTCGACGGTCTCCTGCGAGGCCGCGGGCTGCAGGACGAGATCGCTCTCGAGCGCCGCGCGCGGCAGGTTCGCTTCGAGCCGCGTGAGCCAAACGTCCTTCGGATGCAGGCCGTTCAGCGCGACCGCGAGGTCGTCGAGCGGGCCGCAGGCCAGCGTGCGTGCGTCGATCTCGCCCGACGCGACCTCGCCGCAGGACGGATCGTCGAGCGGCACGCCCGCGGGGCACGGGTTCGAGACCATGAGGCCGCTCTTGCCGACGTTCGCGAAGGACTCCGAGCAGAAGCCGTCTGCCGTCTCGCCGTTCGCGATGCCCTGCTGCACGTAGGCCGCCGCGATCGAGTCGGCGAAGTTGCCGTTGCCGGCGGTCGTGTACGTGCGGAAGCCCTGGAAGCTGAAGAGACCGGGGAGCTGCGAGAGCAGGCCGCCCTCGAACGCGAACGCCGTGAGCCACGACGCGCCGCCGTTCTGCTCGAGCACCTTCGTGCGGAGCTCGCCGTAGTTCGACGACTGCGTCTTGAAGTCCCACGAGAGTAGGTCGACGGGCGCGACGACGTTGTTGAAGTTCTTCGCCTCCCAGCGACCCTCGGTGATCATGAAGAGCGTGATCGCCACGTTCGCGCCGCTGCCGATCGCCACCATGCGCAGGGGCAGCGTGGGGCTGATGCCTGGCTGCACGACACGCACGGGCGTCATCGCCTTCACGTCCTTGCCCGGCACGAGCTTGATCGCGATGAAGTCGAACTTCTCCGCGATGTAGGCGTCGATCACCGGCTGCGTCGAGGGATCGATGTCGTAGCCCGCGACGTCGAGCCACGTGTTCAGCGCGCCGGGCGTGTCCGTGCTCAGCGTGACGGTCTGATACGGGCCCACGGTGCCGCGGTGGACGACCGTGACGCTCGGGCCGCCGCCGCCGTTGCTGCCCCCCTCCGCGTCCGAAAACGCGCGGCCCGCGAGCGATTCGCTGCAGCCGAAGCCGCCGCTGCTTCCGTTGCCGCAGTCGACGGGCGCCTGGAAGATCTGCGTGGTCGTCGCGGCGTCGAGCGTGTCGAACCAGGCGTCGGTGGAGACCTCGATCACCGCGCCCGGCTTGACCGGCAAGACCCACGCGAAGCTCTCGGGATCGCCGTTGTACTGGATCTGATCCCAGAGCACCGTCTGCTTCGGCGAGATCGAGAGCGCCATGCGATGCGCCGAGACGACGGTGCTCTGGCTCGGCGGCGCGAAGCATCCCCCACACGCCTCGGCTTCGTTCGTCGCCGTAAGAGAAGCAAGAAGGGTGGCGGCAAGAACTGGGACAACGAAGCCGAAGCGCATGGGGAAGATCTCCTCTCGGGTAGGAGCCTTAAGAAAAGCAAGCCAAGGCGCGGGCGGGTTCAGCAAAAGCGATGCCGACCCGATTGCCGCCTTTTTCAGGGAATACGCTGCGCCAGAGTGAGCCACACAGGGCGAGGGCGCCCCGGGGCTTTCCTCAACGTGCGGGCGGGGCCACGTCGATGCGGCAGGAGACGGGGAGCGCGAGGCCGACCTGCTCGAGGGAGATGGGCGTCTGCGTGATGGCGCTCGGCGGCTCGCACGAGATGAGGTGGAGGGGCACGGTCTGCGACTCGGCGACGCGGGCGAAGGCGCGCGCGCGCTCGACCCAGCGCTTGACGAGCTCGGGTCGGAACGACTCGGGGTCGCGGAGCTTGATCTCGGGCGAGCCGAACGCGGTCTCGATCTCGGGCGCGCCTTCCCCGGACGAAGGCACGAGCGCGTCATGCTTCTTCGAGGCCTCGACGAGCCCCGCGACGATCTTCGCGCGCGCCCAGTAACCCGCCTCCGCGGCGAGCGGGACCTCGACGGCGCCGTCCACGGTCACGACGAAGCGCGTCTTCCGCGGCTCGTCGTCCTTCACCTTCGAATACTCGGCCGCGGCCGTGGTGTTCGCGCCGAGCATGGCGATCGTGGCCGCGCCGCCCGTGGCCGCGCCGAAGCGCTCCTTGAGGGCGAGCGTGGCTTTCTCCAGAAGATCGAGCCCGGCCTTCGGATCGCCGAGCTCGACGCGCAGGACGAAAGGAACACACGCGAGGTCCGGGCGCACGACGAGGGCGCCGCGCGCGTCGCCGTGGCTCGGGATCGAGGGGCCGCTCGGCGCGGAGAACGAGGAGGCGCTCCCGTACGACGCGCTCGAGAGGAGCGAAGGCGCGCTCGGCTCGGGGACGCCGGCGGAGCCGCACGCGGTGGCGAGGAGACCGAGCAGAAGCGGGAGGGGCTGGAGTTTCGCCATGGGGCGGCGAGTCTACCCGCAATCACGCGCTGGATCGCTGGCGCGTCCGTCTGCCGCGTGCTCTAACCTCTCCCCCCCGTGTCCCCCGACCGAACGCTTTTCCAGAAGCTCTTCTCGTCCCGCCCCGTGATCCTCGCGCCGATGGAGGACGTCTCCGACGCCGTCTTCCGCAAGCTCTGCCGCGAGCTCGGCGCCGAGCTCTGCGTGACGGAGTTCGTGAACGTCGAGGGCCTCTTGCGCGGCTGCCGCAACGCGCGCCGCAAGATCACGCTCGGCGCGGACGATCAGCCGACCGCCATCCAAATCTACGGCTCGGATCCGGATCGCCTCGCCGAGGCCGCCGAGATCGCCGCGGCGGCGGGCCCTTCGTTCGTCGACATCAACTGCGGCTGCTGGGTGCCGAAGATCGCGGGCCGCGGCGCAGGCGCGGGCTGGCTCCGGAACCCGACGGCGATGGTCGAGATGGCCGCGATGGTCGTGCGCCGCGTGTCCATGCCGGTGACCGTGAAGACGCGGATCGGCTGGGGCCCGGAGTCGGAGATGCCGATCGTGGAGCTCGCGAAGCGGCTGGAAGGCGCGGGCGTGTCGGCATTGACCATTCATTGCCGGACGGCGCAGATGGGCCACTCGGGGGCGGCGGACTGGACCTGGGCGGCGCGCGCGAGGAGCGTGGTCGGGATCCCGGTGATCGTGAACGGCGACATCAAGAGCGCGGAGGACGCCGAGCGCGCGCTCGCGGAGACGGGCTGCGAGGGCGTGATGGTCGGCCGCCGGGCGATCGAGCACCCGTGGATCTTCCGCGAGGCGAAGGCGCTGCTCGAAGAGGGTCGGCGGATCGATGCGCCGACGCCCGAGGAGCGGATCGCGCTCTGCAAGAAGCACCTCGTGATGAACACGGAGGAGCGCGGCGAGCCCCACGGGGTGCGCGTGACCCGAAGGCACCTCGCGGGATATCTGCACGGTCTGCCGGGCGCGGCGGCGCTCCGGCGCGCGCTGAATGCGTGTGACTCGCTGGAAGGGTGCCTCGCGATTCTGGACGAGGCGCTCGCACGGCGGGCGGCCTGATCGACCTTTCGGGGGTGTGAGCGCCCACCTTTGGTGGGTCTAGCCACAAACAGGCGCGTCTCGAAGTCGCCTGCGCGCGTCTCGAAGTCGCCTGCGCGCGTCTCGAAGTCGCCTGCGCGCGTCTCGAAGTCGCCTGTGCGCGTCTCGAAGTCGCCTGCGCACGTCTCGAAGTCGCCTGCGCACGTCTCGAAGTCGCCTGCGCCGTGTCTCGAAGTCGCCTGCGCGCGGCGTGGGGTCGGTTGAAGGCGTCTCGAAGTCGCGTGCGCGCGCCTCGAAGTCGCGTGCGCCGCGTCTCGAAGTCGCCTGCGCGCGTCTCGAAGTCGCGTGCAGGCGTCTCCAAGGCGTGTGCGCGCGTCTCCAAAGAATGCAGCTTGGGCGTGATCCGCCCGGTCCCAACCCTTCTCTCCCTCGGACTCGCCCCGACGACCCTTGACCGGGGCCCCCGATGGCAAGGGGGCCCGGTGCGTGGCGTACTCGGTATCCGGCAAGCTCGCAGGGGGGACCATGCGTTCTGCTTCTGGTATCCGACCGGGACTTCCCACGAATCGCGACGGCGCGACGAAAGACGTGCGGCGCATCCTCGTGGCCGACGACGACGCGACCCGCAGGCGCCTCATCGGCGCCCTTCTCGTCGAGAAATACGCCCCCGCGGTCGCCCTCGAAGCCTCCTGCGTGCCCACCGCGCTCGAAGCCCTGCTCGTCCGGCACCCCGATCTCGTCGTCGCCGATCTGGGTTTGTCGGGGCATTCTCAGGGCGGCTTTCGCCTGATCCTCGACGCGGCCTCGCTCGGCGTGCCCGCGGTCGTCACGAGCGGGCCGATTTCGCGCGCGCTGGAGGAGCGGCTCGCGCAGCTCGGCGTGGGATGGGTGCCCAAGGGTTCGTCGGAGCAAACGTTGCTGGCCGCGATCGACCGCGTCATCGAGAAACCGCGCGTCGCGGAGCGCGGAAACGAGCCCCGGAAGGTGCCCTCGGGGCCCAGGATGCATACGGCGTGATCGGCGCGTCCGTGACGAGCCACGAGCGCTGAAAGCAGGATGTCGCGGGACAAACACCAGGCAGCCGGGCCCCCTTCGGAGTCCGGCGGGGCAGGAGAGCTCGACGCCGCCCTGGCCTCCGAAGGCCTCGACGACGAGCTCTTGCGCCAGCTCGGCCATCTGCTCGACATGGAGCTCGTGGATCCGCCGCGGCGCGCGCGCAAAGAGCCGCTGCGGCGGCGCGCCGCGGCGCACATCGTGATCGCGCGGCTGTCGTTCGAGGCGCGGCTCTCGGATCGGGCCGAGGTGGAGGCGCACGCGGCGCTCGCGCTCGCGCCCGACGACGAGGCGGCCCTGGGGCTGCTCGCGGCGATTCACCACGCGCGCGGCGAGCTCGGCGCTGCAATCACGCTGCACACCGAAATGGCGGCCCGCGCGGGCGGCGAGCCTTCGGCGCTGGCAACGCTCGGACGGCTCTTCGAGGCGAGCTTGCGGGAAGAGTCGCAATCCGCGCGCGGACCGCACGTCGCCCCCGAGGCGGGAGCGACGACGGGTTTGTCGGAGCTCGAGCACGCGTTTCGCGTGGCGTTCGGAGGCAATTTGCAGGGGGCGCTGCGCATCGTGGATCGGGTCGCGGCGCGGGCGCGCACCGAGGCGCGCAGCGTGTACAAGCTCGCGATGCTGGAGCGCGCTTTTTTGCTGGAGCAGGCGCAGGACGTGCGGGGCGCGATCACCACGCTGGAGCGCCTCGCCGACGAGCCCGGGCTCGCGAACGACGCGGAGCGATTGCTTTGCCTGTCGCTCCTGTACGAACGAGAAGGGACGCCGGAGCGGATCCGCCGCGCGCTCCGGGCCGTGCGATATGCCTACCTCGTCACGCGGCGCCCCTCGCTGCTCCGGCGCGTCGCGCGGCTCGTGGGCAAGCTTGGGCATACACGCCTCGCGGAGCTGTTCGAGGCGCGTTATCTGGAAGTCTTCCGCCGCCGCATGCACGTGCTCTCGCTCCGGGAGGCCGCGCGGGCCTTGCCGACCGCGTACGTGCCCCCCGAGGGTTTGTCCGTCTTGCCCTTTGGACACCGCGCCGTCCAGCACCTCTTCGATCGAATCCGGGATCGAAAGCGCCCCGAGCACCGCCGGCGCGCCGCCGCGCTGTCGCTCTGGGCCGGCGAGCCGGCGCGCGCCGAGGCGATGTACGCGGAGCTCGATCGAGAAGGACGAACCACGGCCGTCGATTTGCTTTATTATGCGGATGCGCTGGAGGCGATCGGGGAGCACGAGCGGGCGCGTTTGGCGCGGCGGCGCGGGGTCGCGGGGCTCGAACGGCCGGACGCCGCAGCGCTGACGCGGCTGCTCGGGCACGAGGACGCGCGTCTCGAGGATGCGCGCGAGGCGCTCGGATCGCCGGAGCGGCTCGCGGAGGCGGGATCGGTGCTCCGGGCGCGGCGAAAAGCGCATCCGGAGGATCACGCGGCCGTGCTCGCGCTCGCGCGCGTGGCCGAGGCGAAAGGTGAGCTCGACGCGAAGGCGCGATACGAGGCCCACGCCCGCGCCCTCGCGGACGCCGCGCGCACGCCGCGCCCCTACGTGCTCGCGGCCGCCGCATTGCGCCGCGGCGGCGAAGTGCGCGGCGTGATTCACGAGCTCTGGGCCGACAGCCGACGCACGAAACGCGGCCGCGGCGGCCTCGACGAAAAGGACGTGCTCGGCTCGGTCGCGCCGGACCTCCGCGCCCGCGCGGTCTCCATTTTCCAGGCGGTGCGCGCCTTCGTCCGGGCCCGTTATCCTCACCGCGTCGATCCCGAGCTCGACGATCGCCGGTTTCTCCTCCGTTTCACGAAAGACGACGAGCCCTCGTCCGGCGACAGCGCCGGCCTGCCGATAGCCGTCGCTTTCGCGAGCGTGATGCTCGGGTTCTCCGCGCCGGCCGACGTCGCATTCTCGGGCGCCATGATCTGCGACGCGCACGACGTCCTGTCGCTCGGCCGCATCGGCGACGTCGACGCGAAAATCGAGGGCGCCTACGAGCGTCGCCTCTCGCGGATCGTGCTGCCCGCGCAAAACCGGGACGACGTGACACACGCCGAGCGCGTGCCACGCAAGATCGCCGAGCACATGGTCGTCTTCGCGCGGACGCTCGACGAGGTCCTCGAAGCGATTTTTCCCGAGCTGGTTTGAGGCATTTCGAGCCGAGGCGTATCGCCACGCGATGGAACGCCGCTACGCGAAAACAAAAAAGGTCTCGGCCGCCGTCACGCGAAAGGCGACGGCGGCCTAGACCCCAATGGCGCGTGGAGACGCGCCGGGAGACCGGCCGAGGAGGACCGATCTCCCGCTCAATGGCATCCGATCAGAAGCCGCAGGAGCGACACCAGGCTTCGTACTGCTGACGAGCGATCTCGCGCTGCCGCACGATCTCGGCCGTGAAGGGATTCCACCCCGTCCACGGTGTGGCCGTTGTGTGGCTCAGGCCGCTACGCTGCGCGTAGAACGGGTCGATGCTCGTCGGCAGGCCGCCCACGTGCTGCGGGCCGGTCCACGTCGGGACCGACTGCATCCCGTAGTTGTACGGATACACGCCGTACGGCGAGTGCCCGAGGCCGCCCGTGTAATCCACGGTCCGCGGATCCATGCCCTGCACCGGCACGCCGAACCCGAACGGGGTCGTGCCGAACGGGGTCGCGCCGAACGGGGTATGGGAGAGGCCGGCCATCTCGCGGTTGAAGTCGCGATTGAGGCTGATCCGCTGCGTGCGCGCCAGCACCTCACACGTCTGGGCGAGGTAATCGTTGAGGATGCGCAGGTTGTTGATCTCGTAGGTCTTGGGATCCATGGTCATACCCCCCTTGAATCAGGGCTCGTGCACAATCTCCGCCTCGAGGCCCTATGCCCCGACGCGGCACTACCTTTCCAGCGCTCTGCGCCAGAAATTCTCGCCGGGTGCGGAACGCTCGCAGGCGCCGCACCCGAAAACCTTCATTTCACGTCGATCGGGACCTCGGTCACGTCGTTCCCATGGCCGTCCGTGGGAATCACGACCGTGAGGACGCCGTCCCGCAGCGTCGCCTCGATCCCGTCGCGCCGCGCCCGCGGCGGCAGCGCGATCGTCCGGAGAATCGGCCCCTTGCGCCGCTCTTCCAGCCGCATCATGCCCGCTGCCGATCGCAATGCGCCACGCTCGCCACGAATCGTGAGCGCGTCGCCGGTCATCGATACGACGAGCTGCTCGCGCGTCACGCCGGGCACGTCCACCATCACGCGCACTTCGCGCTCGAGCTCGACGACGTCGACCGGAGGCGCGAACGCAGGCTCACTCTTGCCGCGCGGCTCCGCCGAGGCGCGCGCCTTCTGCTCGAGGAGCACCTTGAACTGCCGATAATTGCTCTCGGCATGGGACGCGGGATCCACCTCCGGCGGAAGCTCATAACGTCCCGGCTTGATGGCGCGCCCGGTGATCGATTGATACACGCCCGCGACCTCGGCGATTGCCTGCTCCACGTTCAACATCGGTCGTCCCCTCCAAGATGAAGCCGCGATGGCCGTCCGGGGCGCCCAAACGCCCGCCGAGACGCGCCGAAGTGCGCAGAAACGCGCCACCTCGCGCATTTCCGATTCGCCGCGACCGCGACGAGAAAGGACACTACGCGGGTCGTCGCCGCCTGTCTGTCGGTTGCGCCAGTGTTATCGATTCAGGAGGTTCCGGATCGCCGGAGGTAGAATGCCAGAGCCCCGACGGCATTTCCCGGATGAACCCGCCATTCCGCGGAAATCTCTTGGTTTTTCGTCTAAGGGTTCGAACGATGGTTCGCCCTGGTTGAATGGCGCGAATATGCCCAGCTCATACGGCGATACGCCCGGACGATACACGGATGCGCCCGCGCCAAACGCGCGTATGCCCAGGCATGATCCGGGGGCGATCAGAGCGCCGTGTTTTTCCAGGGATCGAGATCGGCGAGCGCGCGCTCGGCCATCGCCTCGTAGCGCGCGCGCTTCGTGAGCTTCGACTTCGTGCCTTCGAGCGGCGGCACGTGCGCCCACGTGATGTTCGAGGGCTGATACGAGGGTTGCTCGCGGCCGAGGTGCGTGAGGATGCCGCCGAGCGCCGTCGTCTTCGGCGGCGGCACGAGCGGTTTGCCCGCGAGCCGCTGCGCGAGCAGCACCGCGCAGACAAACCCCGCCGCCGCGCTCTCCACGTAGCCCTCGACGCCCGCGACCTGCCCCGCGAGGAAGACGCCCGGCATCGCGCGCATCTCCATGCCCGGACCAAGCACCTTCGGCGCGTCGACGAACGTGTTGCGATGCACCGAGCCGAACCGCAAGAACTCCGCCTCTTCGAGGCCCGGGACCATGCGGAAGACGCGGAGCTGTTCGGGGTACTTCATGCGCGTCTGGAAGCCGACCATGTTGTACGCCGTCGCGGCCGCGTCCTCGGCCCGGAGCTGGATCACGGCGTACGGCCGCCTTCCCGTGCGCGGATCGACGAGCCCGACGGGCTTCATCGGCCCGTACGCGAGCGTGCGCTCGCCGCGCTCGGCCATGACCTCGCAAGGCAAGCAGCCCTCGAAGTAACGCACGTCCTCGAACTCGCGCGGCGCGACCTTCTCCGCCGCGACGAGCGCCGCGACAAACGCGCGGTACGTCTCCTCGTCGAACGGGCAGTTGACGTACGCCTCGTCGCCACTCTCCTCGGCGTCCTCGGCCATCATCTTGCGGCCAGGCTCCTGCGCACGCTCGGCCGTGCCCTTGCCCCAGCGCGACTGCTTCCAGACCTTCGACCAGTTGATCGATTCGGCGCTCAGGATGGGCGCGATCGCGTCGTAGTACGCGAGGTGCTTTGTGCCGACGGCCTCGGCGATCGCGGCGGCGAGCGCGTCCGCGGTGAGCGGGCCGGTCGCGAGGATGACGGGACGCTCTTGCGGGATCTCCGTGACCTCGCGCGTCTCGACCGTGATGCGCGGGTGCTCGCGCATGGTCGTCGTGATCTCGGCGCCGAAGCGCTCGCGATCCACGGCGAGCGCGCCGCCCGCAGGCACGGCCGTTCGATCGGCGACGCGCATGACGAGCGATCCGACGCGGCGGAGCTCCTCCTTGAGCAAGCCGACAGCGTTCGCGAGCGCCGCGCCGCGGAGGGAGTTCGAACAGACGAGCTCGGCGAAGAAGTCGCTCGTCTGCGCGGGCGTGCGGCGCGCGGGCTTCATTTCGAGCAGGCGCACGTGGTGGCCGCGCTCGGCGAGCTGGAAGGCGGCCTCGCAGCCGGCAAGGCCGGCGCCGACGATGGTGACGTCGTGGGAGCGAGCTTCGGTCATGGTGTCGGGGAATAAGAGGCGCGCCGCGACGAACGGGCGCGCCTTGGGGGAGGGAGGGGTTGATTAGGCCGAGGCTCGGCCGTTGCTCTTCGACTTCGACGCCGTCTTCGTGGCGCCCTTCTTGTCGGCGGTCTTCGCCGCGGCCTTGGGCTTCTCCTCGGCCTTCGCCGCGGGCTTGGGCTCGGCCTTGGCCTTGGGCGGGGACTTGGGCTCGGACGGCGCGTCGGCCTCGGCCGACCCGTCGTCACCCGCGGCGCCCTCGGGCGCGGCGCCGGCGAGGCCGGCCTCGTCCTCCTCGGGCACCTCTTGCTTGAAGCCGCAGTCCTTCGTCGCGCAGACGAGCATCGGCTTCTTGCCGGCCGTGCGGGTCAGGAACTTGGCGCCGCAGGTCGGGCACGGGGTGGCGATGGGCTTCGCCCAGAGCTTGAAGTCACACTTCTGCTCGGCGTTGAAGTTCGAGCAGCCGTAGAACGTGCGCCCGCCCTTCTTGCGCGGCCGGACCTCGATGATGTCGCCGCCGCACTGCGGGCAGGCGACGCCGAGGGGCACGGGGCGCGCGTTCTTGCAGGCCGGGTAGCCCGTGCAGGAGAGGAAGTCACCGTAGCGGCCGGTGCGGATCACCATGGGCTTGCCGCACTTGTCGCAGGTGATGTCCGTCTCGCGCACGGCCTGCGCGCTGTTCGAAAGGTCGCGCGTGGCCTTGCACTTGGGGTAGCGGCTGCAGCTCAAGAAGTAGCCGTTTTTGCCCCACTTCTTGATCATCTCCCCTTCGCCGCACTCCTCGCAGGGGATGCCCGTCTTCTCCGACGGCGGCTTCCACGAGGCGAGCTTCTTCGCCGGCTCGAGCTGCTGGCGGAAGCGCTTGTAGAACCGCTTGAGGAGCTGCTCGCGCTTGATCTTGCCGGCGCCGACCTCGTCGAGCTCCTCCTCCATCTGCGCGGTGAAGTTCGGATCCATGAAGTCGAGGTTCGAGCGCACGAGGCCCTCGACCACGAACTTGCCGAGCTGCGTCGGCTGGAACGCGCCGCCGGGCAGCTTCTCCACGTACGCGCGCTGCTGCACCTTGCTGATGATCTCGGCGTACGTCGAAGGACGGCCGATGCCGCGCTTCTCGAGCTCACGCACGAGCGAGCCTTCGTTGTAGCGCGCCGGCGGCTGCGTGAACTTCTGCTCCGTCACCACGCCGGGCGGCGTCGCGAGGCGGATCACGTCGCCCTCGTTCATCTCGGGCAGGAGCGCGTCGCTGTCCTCCTCGACCGGCGCGGCCTTCGCCGCGGCCGTGGGCTCCGGGGCCTCACCGTCCGCCCCTGCCTCTTCCTCGCCCGCGAAATCACGCTGCCCTTCGGTGACCTCGAGCCAGCCCTTGTCCTTGAGCACGCGCCCCGTCGAGCGGAGCATGTACGACTTGCGCGAGGCATCGCCGCGCGTGGGCTCGGCCTGGATCTCGACCGTCGTCCGATCGTAGACGGCGGGCGTCATCTGCGAGGCGACGAAGCGGTTCCAGATGAGCTTGTACAGCTTGTACTGCTCGTCCTTGAGGTGCTTCTTGACCGAGTCCGGGTGGATGTTGACGTCCGTCGGTCGGATCGCCTCGTGTGCGTCCTGCGCGTTCTTCTTGGACTTGTAGACGTTCGGTTTGTCCGGGACGAAGGACTTGCCGTAACGCTTCTCGATCGCCTGGCGCACCTCGGCGATGGCGTCGTCGCTGACGCGCGTCGAGTCGGTACGGATGTAGGTGATGAGACCGACGGGGCCGCCGTCCTGCTTGAGGTCGACGCCTTCGTAGAGCCCCTGCGCGACCTGCATCGTGCGCTTCGTGCCGAAATGCAGGATGTTCGTCGCGTCCTGCTGGAGCTTCGAGGTCGTGTACGGCGCGGGCGGGTTGCGCTTCTGCTCGCGGCGCGTGACCTTCGCGACCTTGCAGCTCGCGCTCTCGAGATCGGCGCGCACGAAGGCGGCGGTCTCGCCGTTCTTCACCTCGATCTTCTCGCCCTCGGCCGCGGCGAGCTTGGCCACGAAGGCCGCGCCGCTCGGCGCCGAGAGTCCGGCCGAGACGTTCCAGTACTCCTCGGGGACGAACGCCTCGATCTCACGCTCGCGATCGACGATCAGCCGGAGCGCCACGGACTGCACGCGGCCGGCGGACAGACCGAAGGCGAGCTTCGACCAGACGAGCGCGGACACGTCGTAGCCGACGATGCGATCGAGCACGCGGCGAGCGCGCTGGGCGTCGTAGAGGTTGATGTCGAGCGGCCGGGGGTGCTGGACGCCGTGGTCGACGCCCTTCTTCGTGATCTCGTGGAACTCCACCCGCTCGACCCGGAGCTTGTCGTCCTGGATCTCCTCGAGGATGTGCCAAGCGATCGCCTCGCCCTCGCGATCAGGGTCGGTCGCCAGGAGCACCGCGTCCACCTTCTTGGCCGCGTCCTTCAGCTCCTGGAGGACTTTCTCCTTCCCGACGATGACCTCGTACTTCTCGGTGAAGTCGTTCGCGACGTCGACGGCGTTCTGGTTCTTGGGCAGATCCTTCAAATGCCCCTTGGAGGCGACGACGTCGTACCCCGAGCCGAGGTACTTCTTGATCGTCTTCGCCTTGGCCGGCGACTCCACGATGACGAGCGTCTTGGCCATCACCACCTTCTGATGAGCAAATTGCGTGAGGACGAGGGGAAAACCCGTGGGTCCGCTCCGCTCGACAACGAGCAGGTGGGCCCATCTAGCGCTTGCCCCGCCGGTAGGAGCCGGCGGGGCCCTCTACTACTACGGCCTGTAGTGTCAACGTCAAGAGCGCCCCAGCGACCGCAGGAAGAGGCGCCCTGACCGTATCGCAGATCACGTCCAGGTGCGTAGGGGTATCCCCCAAAACACCAAGAACGGCTTTTTCGAGAGGGCCGAAGGTCCCCTCGAAGGGAAGGGGGAGGTCCCGAGCAGGGGGCCTGGGCTCCGTCTCCGTACGCTTTCGGCGAGGAGAGGGGCCGTGACCCACGGCGCCGAGGACGTCCGCCGCACAAGTGACCGCGCGGGCCCCCATGGCTAGCTCCTCGGCGCAGCCCGCGCCAGCCTCGGACCACGGAGGATGCGGGACAACGCCGAGCGGCCGACCGAGCTTGCGCGCCGCCGCAGCCGCCGAACGAGCGCCGCTCTTCAGGCCCGCCTCGACGACGACGGTCGCGAGCGTGAGCGCGGCAAGGACGTGGTTTCGCGCGAGAAAATGCTGAGGACGCGGGGGGCTCGTATCAGGCAAGCGCGAGAGGAGCGCGCCGCCCGCGGCGAGGACACGATCGAAGAGGGGCACGTGCTCGAGGGGATACGGGCAGTCGAGCCCGGCGCCGGTGACGACGACGGTGCGGCCGGAAGCTTCGAGCGCGGCCTCGTGCGCAGCGGCGTCGATGCCGAACGCGCCGCCAGACCAGATCGCGAAGCCAGCGGAGACGAGGTCGCGGACGAGCACGCGGGTGAAAGCACGAGCGTCGGCGCTGGCCGCGCGGCGGCCGACGACGGCGACGCCGGGCAAGGTAGGAAGAGCGCCGCGCAGGTACAAGGTCGGCGGAGCGCGCTCGGGGGTGGCGAGGGCACGGAGGACAGCGGGGTACGCGGGCGCGTCGGGCGCGAGGACGATGGAGGGAGGCACGCGCATCCATCGACATCAGGCGCTCGCGAGTTGCGTGGAATCGTGCAGAGGGTGTTCTCCAGGCGTCGCGAGCGGCTCGAGGCTAGGAAGGTCGAGCGAGGCGTACATCGTACGTCGAGCGAGGCCGACCGACGCATCGAGCCGCGCAGCAGCTTGGGGAACACCCTCTCAACGATCACGCGTGATCGGTCGAAACTGCTGGACGAGGACCATGCCGGAGCCCTTGCGCACGGTGACCGAGAGGTTGCCGATGAAGGGCTCGAGCAAGGGGAAGCAGTCGTCCCTGCCGCCGATGACGGCGGTGGGCCCATCGCGCACGTCCTGCGCGACGATCTTCACGGGCGCAGGTTCGCCCGTGGTGAGGAAGGCGTCGACCTCGACGACGCCGAGGCCGCCCTGCGCGACGACGGTGACGCAAGCGCCAACCGGATACGAGACGGGCACCCACGCGCGCTCTCCCTCGGCAAGCGTCGCGCCGAACCGGGCTCCCTCCGCGGACATGCCCGCCGTTTCGCCACGCACCGATCCATCAAAGGCAAGCGCGAGGACGCGTGAAGGCTTGAGGTCAGGGAGGAGCGGAAGCGACGGCGCGGCGTAACGCTCGAGGAAGAGGCGCGTGGCCTCGGGATCGGGGACGGGCGCGGGCGCTGTGGCAGCGGCGGAGGCAGGCGCGGAGGCGGAGGCGGAAGCGACGACGGGGACGGAGGAGCGTCCGCGGCGCGGGGGGAGCGGGTCGATGACGAGAGGCTGGGATTCGGCGTGGGAGCCGCAGGCGGGGAGGAGCGTGACAGCGCAGGCGGCGACGATCACGAGGCGCATGCGCAAGTTCCGCTTGACATCGTACGCGATCTGCGTGGGGAGGCGGCGGGACGCAAGCGCGAAGTCACCCCTCGCCTGCCGCTCCGCCCTCGACGTCCTCCGCCTCGGTCAAACCTGCCCGCCTGCGCGCCGTGGGCCTCACCCGGTCTGCGAGCTCCCCCTTTCCCGCGAGCTCGAAGAGCCCCGTCAGGGTGTCTGCGACCCCCTGATAAACCCCGTTCCAAGCTGCGGTCGCCGCGTTCCGCCGCTGCAGCGTCACCTGGGCCTCGCGCTCCTCCCGGCGCACGTCGCCGAGCGCCGTACGAAGCGCGTCGACGCGCGCCTTCAGGCTGTCGGCGAGCGCCTTCGGGTCCACCGAGACGCCCTCCTGCTTCGGCGCCTCGGTGAGAGGGCGGTTGCGCAAGAGGCGCTCGGTGGTGCAGGCGGCCTCGATGAGGTGCTCCGCTTCGCTCGGCGTCTCGCCCGAGAGCCCATACGCGCTCAGGATGGCCGCGCCGTACACGCCCGAGAGCGTGCTGCGGATGCCGATCATGCGCGCGCGGAGCTCGTCCTTGGCCGAGTCCCGCGTGGCCCGCGGCTCGGCGTCGTCGGCGAGCTCGGTCGCGTGCGCCTGGTTCGCCGCGGAGAGCTCGTCCACGGAGCGCTGCGCGAGCGCGCCGAGCGCCTGGAGGAACACGCACATCTGAAAGCCGGGCGGCGTGCCCTCCGGAAACAACGCCCGCTCGATCTGCTCGGCGGTCTCATTGCCATGCACGGAGACCGCCGAGGTCAAAGTGCGCGTGATCGCAACCCGGTCGGAGACGAGCTTGGAGACTTCAGCCATGGAGGGTCCTTTCGTTTCAGGGCGGGAGTGTACACGGGCTCACGAGTTTGGAAGGGCGGTTTTGTTTTGAAAGGGGTGTTGGGAAGTGGCTCGAAGAGGGGACGGCGGGTGAAGGGGCCGTCTCCAAGCTCTGAAGGCACCTCGCCGGGGCCACATCAGCGATCGAAACGGTTCGAGGCTAAGCCGAAGCGCCGCGGGTCGCGCGCGGCTTTCTTCCTTCGCGCAGCCGCAAACCGTAGACGACGTCATCGAGCACTTCGAGAGGGCTCATGAACGGCGCAGGGACCTGCAAATCGTCTGATCCCGGGTGCAAGTGCGAGCGAATGCCCAGCGCCTCGTTCTCGTGCCCCGGAAGGTTCACGTCGAAGCGCACGAACAGGGGGCTCTGGAGGTCCGGAAAGCGGATCTCGAAGTTGTAGCCGAGGAGGACGAGCGGCACTCCGGGCTCGTACGCAACCGTGATGGCGAAATCGAACCAGGCTCCGTCGTCCCGCTCGAAGTGCGCGCGATCCCTCGTGCGCTTCTCGTTCTTTTCGCCGCCCGTGATGGCCACCTGTCCTCTCGGCTGGCCCTCCGACGTGCGCTTCAGGAGCCGCATGATCCCTTGCGGCGGCGTCCTCAGCGCGCCCTGGTCGGCGGCTTGCCAGAGGTGCTGGCGAATCTCCTTGAAGAGCGCATCCGGGCTCTCTGGCAAGGGCGGCACGAGCCCCGTCACCCGTTCCTGGAGCGCATGCCTTCGTTCGCGGAGCTCAGCGCTCAAGGAGATCCCCTCGGTCGAGAAGGACCAGCCACTCGGCGTACTCGGGGTCGCGCGGGAGCTCTCCTCGCTGCGCGAGGCTGACGACATCGTCGTTGGTCCTGCCGGACCACGCCTGCAAGGCCCGCAGCCGTGCTTCTCGCTCCTCGTGCGAGAGGATCGACGAGGACCGATCCCAGCGCCAGAGAGAGCCTCCAAGGAAACTCGCAAAGTTCGGCGCAGCCCGCATCAGGCGCGCGAAGGATTGCTCGCCCATCACGAGGACGATCGCGCCGTCGTGCGCGAGACGGGATCGCAACAGATCGAGGTGCGCCCACTCTGTCCCGGTGAACCCATCGACGCCCGAGACGACGACCGGCCCGCTCGCGTGTTCCTGGATGCGCCGCGTGAAGGCCAGCGCGTCCTTGGGCTCGACGCGCAGAGCCGCTTCGTCACCGAATGACGAAATCTCCTCGCTCACCACCGCCGCCGCGCGGGCAACGTCGGCGTCGGGCGCGAGCAGCGTGAAGAACGCGCCGGGCACCGAGCGCGCGACGACACGCATGGCGAGCTCGTCCGCGCCCATGGGGTTCGGCGTGGTGCTCATGGAGTGGTCGCGAGCTGCGCGAGCAGCGGTTCGAGGGTCGGGTGCACGGCGTAGCGCGTGCGCCCGCCCGAATATTCGAGCACGCGGCGCGTGACGAGCAGCGCGAGATCTTTCTCCGAGGCTTGGATGAAGTTGCCCGTCTTGCGGACGCGCTGGAGGACCTCGATCTCGTCGGGCCCGAGGCCGAGCAGGTGCTTGCGGCCGAAGGCATCAGCGGCGCGGTCGGCTTCGGCGGCGGTGATGGTATCCGAGCCCGAGACATAAGCCTCCTCGCAGGCTGACTGAGCGAGGGCTACGAGGTCTCGGAGCACGCCGCCGGACCATGCGGCGAGGCGGAAACACGTGTCGTCGGGGAGAACTTTGGCTGAGAGGCGGGCGCGCAGGATGCTCACGAGGAATGAACGGCCGTCGGGGTCCTGCTGCACGTCGACCGGTGGTTGGTGGTAAAAGTAGTCGAAGCGGTCCGCGATGGGACGATCGAGGCCGTAGAGGGCGCGCAGCGGCCCCGCGACGACGACGCCGATTCCTATCGAACGGATCACCCGGATGACATGCTCCGCGATCTGCTCGAACATGGCCGGATCCGCGAGGCGATCGAGCGAGTCAAAGAAGATGGTTTGGTGTGGCTTTTCTTGGGCCAGCCGCGCATGGAGTTTGCGCAATTCATCGACCTGCTCCGGCAGCCCGTAATTGATGCTGTCGTCGGGCATGCCCCCGAGGGCGCACTCCGCAAGGTCAAGCAGCGCTCCCGGCCGGAGCATCTCGAGGTCGTAGGTTTCGCTGACGTCAATGTACTTCGCCCACGTATCTTCGAGCTCGTTCAGTTGGTTGCAGGCAACAAGGAGTTGCGTGGTTTTCCCCGACCCAACTCCACCTACGAGTAGATGCGTCGAAGCCGGCCGCAGCCCAACCCGGTCCGTGATCTCCTTGCCCACCGACCGCCCGGGGCGCTCCACGTAAAACCCACGCTCCAGCGCGCGCTCCGGGTTCGCCGCGGCATCCAGCCGCGCCATGTACTCCCGGAACGTCTTCAGGCGGCTCGTCACGGCGCGAGTATGCGGAAGGGCGACATCCTTGTCCATCGCCCTCCCCGCCCGCTCGCCGCTAATCCAGCCCCCCATCCGTAGCGACCGCCCTCCCCTCCTGCTCCACCGCTCCGGCGTTGAACGTCATGAACGACCGGATCGACCACCACACCAGGTTGAACCAGGCCGGCGCCGGCAACTTCCGCGTCACGCCGATCTCCACCAGGCCGAGTGAGAAGAACAGCACCGGCATCAGCGTCCCGAGGTCCGCGCGGTGATCGAGCGCGCTCCGCACGTCGCTGTTGATCTCGGCGAACGCGTGCGCCACGGCCTTCGCCACGCGCGTCGGGCCCGGCAGCGCGTCGTGGCCGAGGTCCGTCAGCTTGCGGCCTTGCTCGTCGCGCTCCTCGGCCACGAGCCGCGCCAGCATCGCGCGCACCGCCTCGGCGTCGAGCGTCCCTTCCTCGCGCTCCACGATCACCGAGCCCGTCCACGGACGAATCTCCACGCGCTCGCAGCTCGGATCCATCATCGCGAGCTTCTCCGCGACGCGCAGGCACGCGTCGCGGTGGCCCACGATCGCCCGGGATCGCAGCCGCACGCGGCGCGGAAGGCTATGGACGAGCTCACTCCACTGCTCGCTGGGTATCACGTCTCTCCTCCCCTTCCCTCTCGCTCGACTTCACTCAGTGCGACGCGGATCCGGGCTGCGCGTTCGCCGCGCCCGGCACGTGTTTGCCGTTGCCCGTGGTCGCGCCCGCGCGACGGCGACGCGGCGCCTCGCGCAGGTGACGCGCGCGCTCTTCCACCTCGGCCCACAGGTCCTCGGCGTGCTCGCGTTGCCGCTCCACGACGGCGCGACCGAGCCGCGCGAGGTGCAGGCCAAGCGCCGCGATCTCCACGACCGCGGGCTTGAGCCGCTGCGCGGTCCCCAGCACGACGACCGCGCTGCCGAATCCGAGAATGAACGATGGCGTGTGAAACTTCATCGACGAGCCTCCTCCTCGAACATCACGGGCGACGACGCCCACGATCCCGGCGCATACCGATCGGCCCCTTGGATCAGGGTCGATCCCGCCGGCATGTCGCGTCGCTCCACGACGATCGGAGCCTCCGGGTTGAACAGTGCTTTCCCTTCCCGCGCGAGCGTCGGGAGCAGCCCGAGCAGCACCGCGATCGAGAGATCGATCGGACCGAGCGGCGTCGTGCCGAGCACGCGACGCAAGCCGGGCAGGCCGAGCGCCGCCGCCTGCAGGCCGAGGCTCGCCACGAGCGCGCGCTGGAGCTCCGGGTTCGGCAGCGATCCGCTCGATCGACACGACCGCGCGTGAAGGAGCTGCGCCACGACGAGCGACGCGAACGACATCGTGCGGGCCCGCGGCAAGCTCGCGCCGGGCCCGACGGCCCCGATGCCATACGCGGCGAGCGAGATCGTCGCCATCTTCGCGGCCTCGCGCGCGAGCTTCTTTCCACGCGCCGGCCCGAAGAGCGGCGCTTGCGGATCACGCGGGGGCCTGCGCATCACGTCCGCGTCCGCAGGCTCGATCGCCAGCGCGAGCGCGGGCGCGACGTCCGTCAGCATGTTGATCCAGAGGAGCTGCAGCGGGCCGAGCGGCTCGGCGCCGACGACCGAGCCGGCGAGCATGACCATCACCTCGCTCGCGTTCGTCGCGACGAGGTACTCGATCGCGCGCCGCACGTTGTCGTAGAGCCTCCGGCCCTCGCTCACCGCGTCCGCGAGGCTGCCGAGATCGTCGTGCGCGAGCACCACGTCCGCGACCGCGCGCGCGATGTCCGTCCCGCGCTCGCCCATCGCCACGCCGACGTCCGCGGCCTTCAGCGCCGGCCCGTCGTTTACGCCGTCGCCCGTCATCGCCACGATCGCGCCGGCGTCTTGCAGCTCGCGCACGACGTCGAGCTTCGCCTCGGGTGTCACGCGGCTGTAGACATCGGCCGGGCTGATCCCGAGCTCGGCGCCGATCGCCTGCGCGGTCCGCGCCTGATCGCCCGTCAGCATCATCGTCCGCACGCCCGCACCGGCGAGCACCGCGAGCGCCTCACGTACCCCGCGCCGCGGCGGATCACGCATCCCCACGAGGCCCGCGAGCACGAGCGGCGCTTCGTGGGTCCTCTTCGGATCGCCGTCCTTCCGCCACGCGAGCGCGAGCACGCGCAGGCCGCGCGACGCCATCTCTTCGTTCATCGTGAGGAGCCGCGCGCGCTCGGCAGGGTCCACGCTCGCGCGCTCGATTACCGGCTCGGGCGCGCCCTTCACGAGCTCGATCCGGCCGAGATCCGGGTGCTCGTGCACCGTCACCATGAACGGCCGATCCGCGCTGCGTCGCTCCTCGCGCACCCGCTTCGCCGCGCCCCTTCGGCGCCGCACCGGGTAGCCGATCGCCATCGCGAACTCGACGAGCGCGCGCTCCGTGCCGCTGCCGCTCGTGATCTCGTCCCGCTCGTCGAGCTCCACATCTGCATTCAACGCCGCGATGCGCCCGATCTCTCGCAGCGACGAGACCGGCACGCGCCGGCCGTCTTCTCCGATGAGCCCGAGCGACGGAGGCGCGCCGTTCTCGACCGACGTCGCGCCGTACTCGACCCGCACGAGCCCCTCGCCCGGCAGGAACACCTCCGCGACGCGCATGCGGTTCTCGGTGAGCGTCCCCGTCTTGTCCGCGCAAACCACGCTCACCGCGCCGAGCGTCTCGGCCGCCGCGAGCCTGCGGATCACGATGCCCTTGCGGTTCAGCCGCTGGCTCGCGAGCGCGAGCGCCGTCGTCCCCACCGCGGGAAAACCTTCGGGGATCGCCGCCACGCCGAGCGCCACGGCCGAGCGCGCGAGCGCCGCGAGAGGCTGACCACGCAGAAGGCCGAGCGCCGTCACCGCGATCGAGCTCCCGAACGCGAGCGTCGCGACCCTGCGCCCGAGCTGATCGAGCTGCTGCTCGAGCGGCGCTGCACGATCGGCCGTGTGCGACAGCGCGCGCTGGATCGCGCCGAGCTCCGTCGCCCTGCCCGTCGCCACGACGATCGCGCGCGCGCTCCCCGTCGCCACGACCGTGCCCGCATAGAGCATGTCGTCCCGATCGGCGAGCGGAGCGCTCTCGGCCACCGCGGCCGTATCCTTCTCCGCGGGCTCGCTCTCGCCCGTCAGCGTGCTCTCGTCGATCGACAGATCCGAGGCTTCCACGATCCGCGCGTCCGCCGCGATCGCATCGCCGGCGCGCACGCAGAGCACGTCGCCTGGAACGACCTCGCTCGCCGCGACGGTCGTCTCCACGCCGTCGCGCAGCACGCGCGCCCACTCCACGCGGAACTTGCTCCACGCGTCGAGCAGCTCCTCCGCACGCGACTCCGTAAAATATCCGACGACCACGTTCGAGCCCACGACGAGCAGGATCGCGCCTGCTTCGAGCAGATCGCCGAGCAGCACGGACAGGCCCGCGGCGCCTGCGAGCAGCGCCGTCGGCACCGTGAAGACCTGGCCCGCGAGGATCTCGAGCGACGTGCGCGGTGCGACGCCCGCGAGCACGTTCGGACCGACCTCGCGCAGGATCCGGTGCGCCTCGATCGCCGAAAGGCCGCGCTCCAGATCCACCGAAAACGCCTGCGTGAGCTCGTCGATCGAGCGCGCGTGCCATGGCGTCGTCGGGGTCGCTTCCTCCTCGTCCTCGGCGCTGCCGTTCGCCCCGTACGTGCGCATCACGTCGCGCACCGAAGCGGCCGCGCTCTCGGCGAGCCGTGACAGCGAGGGCGGCGGCGGCCCCTGCGAGTCCTCGTGCTGCGCGAGGAGCGCGAGCACCTCCGCGCGTGACGTCTCCGCGTTCGGCGCGAGCACGCAGAGCACGGTGCCCGCATGCTCGTTTGCTCGCGCCTCGGTCACGCCCGGCAACTCGCCCAGGGCGCGCTCGATCCGCCTCGCGCGCACGGGCTCTCCGAAGAGCCCAGCCACCTCGACCCTGAGGCGCTGCTCGCTGTGCACCGCGCGCCCAGAGGGCTTGCCAGCATGTCCCATTGGCGCGCGCCCTCGGGTGAGGGCGCGCCACTTCATGATCGCCGAACGCACTCGGGGGCGCGCACGCAAAGAGCGATCCACGGCGCGATCACGCGCGGTCGTGCGGGCGCGGCGGTTTGGCGGGCGGACTCTACGGAGCTTTTTCGGCTAGTTCGGCGTGAACGAGATCCAGGCGCCGTCGAGCCACGTGTCGTCCTGCGAGAACGCGCCCGCGTAGCTCGCCTTCGTGTCGAAGAAGCCGTCGCTCGGCGGCGTCACGGCGCCCGTCGTGAGCGTCGCCTTCGGCCGGAAATCAGGCGCCTCGCGATCGTAGGGAGCGACAAGCATCGGGTCGACCTCGACGTTGCCGCTGTCGGTGAACCACTTGACCTCGTCGAAGCCCATATCGTCGTCCTTCTCGGAACCTTCGCCTTCGGGCGTCTCCACGTACGCGACGTTTTGCGCGAGATTTCCGTGGAAGATGGCCCCTTCGAGCGACACGGTCGACGCGTCGCGGACATCGATGCCGGCCTCGAAGCCCGTGGCGACGATGTTGTACAGACTCGCCTTCGTCGCGCGGCGCAGAAGCATCGCGTACTGCTGCTTGTCGACGTCCACGTTCTTGCCGACGAGCGTGGCGTTGTAGATCGTGGGCTCCGAGATCGGCGCGTTCGTCGTGCCCATCGCGTCGTTGTCACCCTCGAAGGCGTTCGTGTCGTCCACCGCGGCCGGATCCTGCTGGACCACGACGAACTGGAGTTTTCCGGTATACCCGAGATCCCAGTCGATCCCGTCGTCCTGATTGTACGTGCAAACCAGGTGCTTCGCGTTCACCGTGCCGCCGAAGAACTCGAAACAATCGTCGAGCGTGTAGCGGACCTGGACGTAATCGATCGTCGTTCCGCTGCCGACGCCGGCGAGCGTGAGCCCGTTGATCTCATTGTCCGTCGAAAGGAGAATTCCGCCGAATTCGATCCGCACATATTTCAGCACGCCGCTGTTGTCTGCCGGGTCGGTCCCGCCGTATTCGGTCTCCGCGCTCGCCTCGATTCCCTCGACGTTCGCTTTTCCGCCGGTCACGTTGATCGGCGCTTTGCCGAGCAGGATGACGCCGCCCCAATCGCCGGCAGAGCGGTCGCCGGGCTCGCTGCGGCTCGTGAAGACGATGGGCTCGTCCTTCGTGCCCTCGGCGTGGATACGAGCGCCCGGGTCGATGACGAGCGTGCCGAGCGTGGACTTGTCGCCCTTGATCGTGGTGCCCGGCTCGATCGTGAGCGTCGCGCCCGCGCGCACGTGCACGATTCCCCGCAGGAGCCAATCCTGGTCGGCCGTGAGCGTCAGATCCGACGTGATGTTCGCCGGGATCTCATTGCCCTTCGCGGGAGGCGCCGGGGTTTGTCCGTTCTCGTCCCCGCCGCAGCCGATCAGACTGGCCGCCAAAAGCGCGCTCGTCGCAAGCAATACCTTCGATCGCATGGTCGGTGATTCCTCCGGCCGCGCATTCTGGTGGTACTGCGTGACGCCATTGCAGGGCGCGCGTAACGATCTCGCGACAACCCGTCAATTCTGGAAGGTAGCGCTCAAGGTGAACGTCGCACCGGGCTGGAATTGCTGCACGACGTTCGTCAAGTTGGGAATGTCCTCGTGGGCGACGTTTTCTTGGCTTGGCCCCTGCGTGAACACGACGGGCGCGAGCAGGAGATTCTCCGCCGAGAGCTTCAGGTCCACGTATTTACCGACGCGCTGGGCCACGGTCACGTCGAGCAGGTGGCGCGGCTGCTCGTAGACGTCCGGGAGTCCGTCCATGCCCACTTGCGCGATGCGCCGACCGTAGACGTTATAGAGCACGCGGACGCGCGTCCCGCGCTTGTCGCTCGCGTAATCGAGCCCCGCGTTCACCACGTACGGCGATTGCCCGGCGAGCGGGCGGACGTTGCTCGTCTGCACCCCCTCGCCTTCTTCGAGGGAGACACGCGAATGCACGAGCGTCAAATTCGCAAGCACGCCGAGATCGGCGAGGATCGGGCTCACGAACGCGAGGTTTTTCCGCAATTCGAGCTCGATGCCGGCGTTCTGCGCCCCCTTCGCGTTCCGGTACGACACGATGCCGCGGCTCGACGGCATGATGATCTGCTCGATTGGCTTCGTGAAATCCTTGTAGAACACGCTGATCGCCGCGACCTCGGCGAGCGTCGGGAAAAACTCGAAGCGCAGGTCAGCGTTCACGATCGTGGTGCGGTCGAGATCGGGGTTGCCCTGGTTCTCGCGGGCGCCGAAGTAATCGGTGAACGAGAACGGCGCGAGCTCGCGTAGCTGCGGACGCGCGACCGTGCGCGTCACGGAGGCGCGCAGGTTCGACCGCTCGTTCGTCTTGAAAACGAGCCCGAGCGAGGGAAGCAGGTCCGCCGTGGAGAGCTCGACGTGCTGGGGCACGAGCTTCGACGGATCGATCGTATCGAGCCGCTGGGACGACGCCTCGACCCGCGCGCCGAGCACGACGCGCATCCACGGACGGATCGAGGTGTCCGCCATGAAGTACCCCGAAAACATGCGCTGCGTCGCGTCGTACGAGTCGGTCGTCCGCGTGTACTCCGTCAGGGAGAGGGAGCTCCCGATGTATTCGTTCGTGAAGAGCTGATCCGGCGGCAGCGAAAGCGCCGCGGCCTCTTCCGTCGTCTCCGGCGTCGGGATGTACCGGAAGCGCCGCGCGTCGAAGGCGCGGCTGCGAACCTGCACGAGGCCGCCCACCTTCACGCGCGTCGGCGAATCTCCCTTCCGGATGGGCTGCGTGTAATGCACGGCTCCGCCGAGGGCCGTCTCGGCCTGGCTCGCGTAGAAATGCATTCCGGAGAGCGTCGTGCTTTGCCACGCCTTCCGCCCGTCGTCCGCCAGGTACACGTTCTCCCGCGTATCCGGCTCGTCGCTCGTCGCGGCGGACGCTGTCAGGTTCCATTCGAGCGTCGCGTCATTCGCCTTGCGAATCTTGTGCTCGCCCGCGAGCTGACCGAACGTGAGCGAGCGGCTCACGAAGCGGAGGCGCGTATCGTAGGCAGTGCGCCCCGGGCCGCCCTCCTCGGCGCGCCCAGCGATCTCGCGCGCCTCGTTCTCCGACGAACGGCTGTGCAAGCCGATGAGCGAGACCTTGTGGTCCTTCGCATATCGGTAGGTGAGCCCCGCAAAGCCGCCCCAGGACACGACGTCGAGGCCCGTCTCCACGCGGTAATCGTTCTGCAGGTCCAGCTCGTTCGATATGTTGGTATCGATCGTGAACGTCCGAAGGATCTCGCCGCTCCGGACCTGGAATCGCCGCCCGTACGTCAGCGCCGCCATGTACCCGAACTCATGCTCGTCGCCGAACCGGTGCGTATTGCCGATCGTGAAGTTACCGCTCATGTTCGGCAACGCGGTCGTGCGCGAGGTCGTCATCGGGCGATTGAGCATGCGTCCGAACTCGTCGGCCTCGCGCTGGGTGACGAGTGATCCATCCGGCTTCACATCGCCCTTCCCGACCTTGTAATCGGTGGGGATGCCCGGCGGCAGCGCCCGCGTCCCGTCATCGATGCCGAGGAAATCGGTCCCGCCACCCGCATACGTGAGCCGGCTCCGGAACGTCGTCTCCGAGTTGGCCCCGAGGTAAAACGTACCGCTGATCGTGAACTTCTCGGGCAGCTCGCGCGTCGACACGCGCACCGAGCCGCCCGTGAAATCGCCCGGCATGTCGGGCGTGAACGTCTTGACGATCGTCAGATCGCTGAGGACCGTCGTCGGGAAGAGATCGAACGGCACCGCCTGCCGATCCGGCTCGGGGCTCGGCAGCGGCACGCCATTCAAGAGCGCATTCGTGTACCGATCGCCGAGGCCACGCACGTACACGTACCTCTGCCCGACGACGGAGGCACCGACCACGCGCCGCGCCGCGTCCGCCGCATTGCGATCCGGCGTCCGCGCGATCTCCTGCGCGCTCACCGCGTCGCCCGTGTGCGCCGCGTTCTTTCGGAGGAGCGTCTGCGCCGCGGCCGAGGCGCGGTCCGGGTCCGCCTCGATCTCGACCACGATCTCCTGCTTGCTCTCCTCCGTCGATAGCGTGACGTCGACCTTCTCGACCGTGCCGGCCGTGACGCGCACGTTCTGCACGCGTTGCGCCTTGTAGAGCTGATAAAAGACGCGAAGTTCGTAGGTACCCGGCGCGAGCTCCAGCCGGTATCGACCGTCGAAATCCGCGATCGCCTTCTTGTTCGTCCCGACGACCGAGACTTGCGCGTCGATCACGGGCTCTTTCGTCTTCGCGTCCGTCACGACGCCCCAGATGACGCCTTTTCCGGCGGGCGCGGGGCGGGACGGCTCCTCCTCGCCGAGGAGCGCTTCGTCCGCCCCCTCCTGGGCCAGCGAAAGCGCCGGCAAGAAGAGCGCGAGCGCAGAGGCGAGTGTCGCAATGGTTTTTCGCATGGGAAAAGTCAGCCGCCGAGCTTCTCGGTCAAGATTGCAATGCCCTTGGCCCCGCCCCTCTTCGCGATATCCATCACCTCGACGGTGATCCCGTACGGCGCGTCGTCGGCCGCGTCGAAGTAGAGGAGCTTGTCGCCACGGGCTGCGAAGATCCGTGTGAGCCGATCTCGCAGCTCGGCGCGCGAGACCTCGGTCTGGTTGATGCGGATCGCGCCCTTCGCGTCCACCGTGAGCACCACGGGTTTGTCCGCGTCCGGCGGCGGCTCGTTCTTCGCGTCTTCGTCCTTCTTCGGCAGGTTCAGCCATAGCTGCTTGTTCAGCAGCGGCGTCACCACCATGAAGATGATGAGCAGCACGAGGACCACGTCGACGAGCGGCGTGACGTTCATCGCCGGCGCGATGGCGCCGTTTTTTCCGCTCGAGGAGACGTTCATCGCCATGGCTAGCTCTCCTCCCCCGCGCCCTTGCCTTTTTGGCTCACGCTGAGCGCGACGCCCGTGTAGCCGGCGCGCTGACACGCGGCGAACGCGTCACGCATCTTCGCGTATTGCACCGTCGCGTCACCCTTCAGGACGACACGCCGATCCGGCTCCGTCCCGTGCATCGCTTTCAATCGCGCTTCGAGCGCCGGCACGTCCGCGAGGACCTCTTTTTCAATGAAGAGGTTGCCGCGCGCCGTGAGCGTCACCGTGATCGGGTCGAGCTTCGATTTGTTCTCGTCCGGCTGAATCACGGTCGGCAGCTCCACGCGCTCGCCGTGCTCAAGCTCCGGCGCGATGACCATGAAGATGATGAGCAGCACCAGGACCACGTCGACGAGCGGCGTGATATTGATGTCCGGCTCAGGCTGCTTCTTCGAGGAGCCGCTCTTCACTTGCGCGCCCATGCTGGTTCTCCATGTCGTCGAGCAATTCGCCAGCGCTCCGCTCGAGCGCCGCCTCGACCGCCGTGATCTTGCCGGTCAGGTAATTGAAGAAGAGCACCGACGGAATGGCCACCGAGAGGCCGAGCGCCGTCTCGATGAGCGCCTCCGAAATGCCCGCGCTCACCGCGCCGAGCCCGCCGGAGCCCGTCGTCGCGATGCTCTGGAACGCCGTGATGATACCGACGACCGTGCCGAGCAGCCCCACGAACGGCGCCACCGATCCGACCGAAGCGAGCACCGAAAGCCCACGGCGCAAATCCGCCGAAAGAGCCTCGCGCCTGCGCTCGACCTCGCGCCGCGCGAGCTCGACCGGCGTCAGATTCCCTTCACCCTCGCTCTCCGCGCGGAGAAACCGCCGCATCGCCGAGGAGACGAGCCGCGCAAGCGCCGAGAGTCGATATCGGTCCGAGACCCGGAGGAGCGCCTCCGTATCCCAGGCGTCGAGCAGCGGCTGCGCTTCCTTCACGAAGGCGCGCGTCTCGGCGTTCATGCGCGCGAGCGCGATCACCCGCTCGACGACGACCGCGATGGTCGCGATCGACATGAGCACGAGCACGAAGGCGATGAGCTTCGAGACGAGGCCCATGCTCGCCCAGATGTGCGCGAGATCGAATTGCATGGTTTTGCTCCTTGTCGAACGGTAATGCCCGACGAACTAGGTCTTGATCTTGAAATTGAACCTTGCGTTCTGATACGTGGCCACGGGGCGGCCCTCGACCATGGCCGGCTTGAAGCGCCAGGTCTTCACGGTCGCGACCACGTGCGCGGCGAGCCGCGGATCCCCTCGCACCACGGTCACGTTCGAGACGTCTCCCGATTCGGTCACGACAAACCGTACGATGATCGTGCCCTCGACCCCCTGGCTCTTCAGGTCCTCGGGATAAGGAGGCTGCGGCTTCGATATCGGCGAAGGCGGCGTGCCGTCCTCGCCGAGGACGATGGGTCCCGCCGCTTTGGGCGGCGGAGGCGGCGGCGGTGGAGGCGGCGGGGGCGGAGGCGGAGGCGCTGCGGCCATTGCAGTGCCCGTTCCGCCGGGCGTACCGCCCGAGCCCTCACCCGAGCCCTCGCCATAATCGTCGTCGCTCGCCTTTGCCTTGCTCGGATCCGCCTCCTTGGGCATTTCCGTCGGCACTTCCACGGGCACCGCGATCGGCTTGTGTTTCGGCCCGGGCGGCTCCGGCGCTTTGGGAGCCGCGTCCACGGGCGGCGGCGGAGGCGGCGGTTTCGGCGGCTCCACGGTGGGCGTGAGCTCGACGGCGACGACCTCCTCCTCTTCTTCCACGGCGGGCGCGCTCGATTTGATCGTCGCCCCGACGACGCCGACGGCCGTGCAAATGGCAATCGCCGTCGCGTATCCGATGAGAAGCCTCTTGCCACGCCCGGGATCGGTCTCCCCGACGCTCCACGCCTCGAAGCCCATTGCCGTCTTTCCTCGGCCCCCACCTTGACGATCGTTCGTGACAACCTCGTGAACGTCGGGAAACGTTCACGTGCGCGCCGCATGGCGCATTTTTCAATCGGGATGCGAGCCGGACAGATCGGGAGAACCGCCGAATCGATACCCGATCCCCCGCACCGTCTGCACGTAGTCGCCGGCAGGCCCGAGCTTGTCGCGCAGCCGCTTCACGTGCGTGTCCACCGTGCGGGTCGTGATATCGACATCCATGCCCCACACGCCCTCGAGCAGCGCGCCGCGCGTCTGAACGCGCTCGCGATTCTCGTAAAGGGCGAGCAGGAGCTTGAACTCGAGCAACGTGAGCTCGATCTCGACGCCGTCGACCCATACCCGGTGCGCCTCGTCGTCGATGCGCAGCCGGCCGAACTGGAGGACGCGCCGCTCGGTCGTCCGCGCCTTCACCCGCCGCAGGATCGCCTGCACCCGGAGGAGGAGCTCGCGCACGCTGAAGGGCTTGACCACGTAATCGACGGCGCCGAGCTCGAAACCGACGACGCGGTCGACCTCGTCGCCCCGCGCCGACACGATGACGACGGGGGTCTCGCGGGTCTCCTCGCTTTGCTGCAGGCTCCGGCAAACCTCGGTGCCCTGGATGTCGGGGAGCATCATATCGAGCAGGATGACGTCCGGGCGCCGCTCGCGCGCGAGCCGGATCCCCTCCTCGCCGCGCGCCGCGAGCACCACCTCGTGCCCCGCCTGCCGGAAGTTGTAATCGAGCACCTTGAGGAGCGCGGGCTCGTCCTCGACGACCAGGATGCGTGCCATCGCACCCGTGTTTATCCTCTTCCTGTTACGACCCGATGAAGCCTGTGTTGCAGGTTGGCGGGGAAATGCGGCGTGCGTGACGAATTCGTGAATGCGACGTGTCGAAACGGCGAGGCGCGTCCCGCGCGTGACGAATTCGTGGATGCGATGTGTCGGGGGCTTTTCAGCGAGGAGCTTTGGCGAGGAGCGCGACGCGCAAGGTGGCGAGCTCGCGGCGGAGCGGGGCGATGAAATCGGCGCTGATGGTGCGCTTCTGCCCCTTCATCGCGCGCGCGGTGTGCCACTTGCTGAGCGCGAGCCGCGACGCGGCGCGGATGAACGCGCGCCCCTCGGCGCCGCGCCACGAGAACGTGCACTGGATGCGGCCGACGGGCGAGCAGACGAGCTCGAGCTCCTCGTTCGTCAGGTTGCCGATCAGCACCTCGTCGCGGAGGAATTGGCGGATCGTGCGGCCCTTGCGGATGACGAGGGCGATGATGATGCAGAAGAACATCGCCACGAAGAGCAGCCAGAAGAGCAGCATGATGACGAACGCGTCGGGGATGACCGTGGGCACGAAGTTCCAGAGCGCGTGCAGGAAGACACCCGCGAAAAACCCGCCGATCGGCGCGAGCCACCGCACCCACGTCTTGCTCGACTCGCGCGCGATGCCGAACCCGATGCCGGTCATCGACGTGTAGAGCGGGTGTCCCCACGGCGCGAGGACGCCGCGGAGGAAGAAGGTCGTGCCGAGCTGGTCGGCCATGTCCGCGCGGGCGTAATAACTGACGTTCTCGACCGCCGCGAACCCGAGCGCGCAGAATGTCGCGTAGATGATGCCGTCGACGACGCCGTCGAACTCGCGCCTTAGGAAGTAGAAAAAGCCCAGGATGGCGAGCCCTTTGAAGAACTCTTCCGAGAGCGGCGCGCTCATGACGGTCGTCACGAAATTGCCGACGGCAGGCCCGAACAGGCCCGCGAACACGATGTGCACGCCCGTGTTGATCATGCCGGCGAAGCCCGTCGCCACGACCGCGCCCCAGAGGAACGCCATCGCGAGGCACCACCACGGCTCGGGATCGTACCGATCGAGCACCATGGGCACGAAGAGGTAGAAGCCGAGCGGCAGGAACGCGAAGAGCGCGCCCTTCAGGACCGCCGACATCATCTGCCCCGGCGCCTTCGACAGGAAGATCTCGGCCAGCGTGAACAGGATGTTCAGCACGACGCCGGCGATCATGCCGAGGATCCAAATCGCGAGCCCCGCCGCGCGCCGGCGCTTGTCCGGGTCGGGCTCCGTGGTCACGGGAGGCTGGGGCGCGCGGTAGCCTTGCGGTGGATACGGCGCCTGGCCGGGATACGGAGGTTGCTGCTGCGGGTAGGGAGCGTGGCCGTAGGGCCCGGGCGGCGGTCCGTAGGGGTTGTTCATGGCGGAACGCCCGACACGAGGGCCGGGCGTTCGCTCATCCTACCGTCTGTGCCGCCGCGAGCGCGAGGTCAGTCGGCGACCTTCTGCTGGATCACCACGTGCGGCGAAGGCGAGGTCGGCGCGTTCTGTTGCTCGGCGCTCACGATGAGCTCGAAGCTCGTGAGCGGCACGGTCGCCGTGGGCAGCGAGCCCGTCCGCTTGTCCGTGTTGTACGCGAGCGACCCGATGCGCTGCCACTGGCTGCTCGAGTCCTTGCGGGCCCACACGACATACGCCGTGGCGCCCGGCATGAGCCGATCCGGGGGAGCGAGGTGCTCCGCCTCGATGCTCACGGTGGTCAGAACCGTGCTGCTGTTGACCTCGGCCACGATCTTCGCGTCGGCGTCGGGCGCGCGCGGCGTGCCCTTGGCCATGTATTCGAGCGGGCCGCCACACGCCGCGAAGAGCAGCGCAAAGGCGACCGAAAGCATCCCGCGACCCATCCAGCTATGCGCGTTCATCGCACCTCCAAGCACCTGTCGATCTACCAGACTTTCCGCCCCCTTGCATTCTTTCCGACGTCGCGAGCTCAGGGCTTGACGACGCGCGTGCCCGGCGGCGGCGTGAAGTCGAACTCGCCCTTGGGGACGGGCTGGTTGACGACGGGCGCGCTGAAGTCGAACCGGTTCTTGTTGCCCTGCGCGTCGAGGATGAGCACGCGGCGAACCTGGTTCGTCTGCGCGTCGACGTAAAGGAGGACCTTCTGGTAAGCGGGCGTCGCGTCCTTGGGCGTGCCCTCGAGCACGTATCCGCCCTCGAACTTCATCTGCGCGGCGTCGAGCAGCTTGAGGTTGAAATCCTTCACGAGCTGGCCCGTGCCCATCAAGAAAGCGAGCGCCGCCGGGTATTGCGAGTTTTTGACCGGCGTCTCGAACATCTGCTCGTTTTCTTTCTCGTAGACGCGGATCACCTTGCCGTCGGACACGACGCGGTTGCCGTTCGGCGCGTCGTACGCCCAGCTCATCTTGCCGGGCTTCTCGAAGGTGACCGTGCCCTTCGACTCCTTCTTCACGTTCTGGACCTTGATCGTATAGGTCTGCGCGAACGTGGCCTTGAAGGTCTTCGTGGAGTCGTAGAACGCCTGGACGCGGCGGCCGATCTCCTCGGCCGAAGGCCCCTTCGCAGGCGCCGCAGCAGGCGCGGCAGGCGCGGCGGCCTGGGTGTGGCCGTCGGTCGAGCAGAGCAGGAGAGCAGGGACCACCGCGCACGCCGCGAGGAGGGAGGGGATCGAGAGGAACCTTACCTTACGCATCATTTTCTTCCTGTTCCGCGTAGTTGGCCGGACCGAGGGTGCCGCGGGGTTGGACGCAGGGCGCCCCCAGGCGATGCAAGATCAAGGGACGTTCGCACGACGTCGACGCGGGCGGGCGGGCGCGGACGCGGCAAGGGCTGCCTGGAAACCGACGACGTTGCAGTGCGTGAGCGCGATGGCGAGGGCGTCGGCGGCGTCCGACCGAGGCGGCGTGCCGAGCCGGAGGATGGCCGTCACGACCATGGCCACCTGGCGCTTGTCCGCCGCGCCCTTGCCCGCAACGGTGCGCTTCACGAGCGCAGGCGGGTACTCGAACGTCTGGAGTGACGCGCGGGCGAGCCGGAGCAGGACGACGCCGCGCGCATGGCCGAGCTTGGCCGCGCTCTGCGCGTCCTTGGAGAAAAAGATGCTTTCGACCGCGGCGTGCGAGGGCGCGTGCGCTGCGATGACCTCGCCGAGGCGGTCGTCGATGTCGACGAGGCGGTCGGCGAAGGTGCCGTCGAGGTCGACGTCGATGACGCCGTGGGCGACATGCTCGACCCGCGTGCCGACGCGTTCGAGCACGCCCCACCCGAGGTGACGGCTGCCAGGATCGATGCCGAGGACACGCACGCGGGGCGTTCTAGCAGACCCCGTGGCCGCGGCGGGGGAAGATCTTGTGGGGGTTCAGGAGGTGCTTCGGATCGAAGACGGCCTTCAAGCGGCGCTGCAGCTCGATGAGCTCCGGGCCCTGTTCGAGCGGGAGGTACTCGGCCTTGGAGGTGCCGACGCCATGCTCGCCCGTGAGCGTGCCGCGCATGCCAACGACGGCGCGGAAGAGACGATCGAGGCCACGCTCGACACGCGGGCCAGCGTCGGGGTCGTCCCAGAGGAAGTTCACGTGGAGGTTGCCGTCGCCCGCGTGGCCGTAGGAGAGCATGCGGATCGAGGTCTCCTCGCTGATGCGATCGATCTCGCGAAGGAGGTCGGGCAGGCGCGTGCGAGGGACGACGACGTCCTCGGAGATCTTGTAGCGGGCCATCGCACGGGTCGCCGGGGAGAGGGCACGGCGCGCTTCCCAAAGGCGTTCGCGTTGCGCGGCGTCCTGTGCGACGAGGACGTCGAGCGCGCCCTCGACGACACACGCCTCGCCGATGCGCTCCATCGCGGCCTCGCACGAGGCGGGATCGCCGTCGACCTCGATGAGGAGGAGCGCGCCGGCGCGTTCATCGACAGGGACGCCGCGGGCGCGGACGGCAGAGAGGGCGCCCGCGTCGAGGAGTTCGAGGCAACGCGGGACGAGGCCTGCCGCGATGATGGCGGAGACGGCGCGGCCGGAGGCGAGCGCGGTGTCGAAGAGGCCGAGGAGCGTGGCGACGCTCGGCGGCTTTGGGATGAGCTGGAGCGTGGCCTCCGTGAAGACGGCGAGCGTGCCCTCGCTGCCGACGAGGAGGCTCGTGACGTCGTAGCCCGTGACGCCCTTGACCGTGCGGCGGCCGGTGCGAAGGCGCGTGCCATCGACGAGCAGCGCTTCGAGGCCGAGCACGTATTCGCGCGTGACGCCGTACTTGAAGGCGCGCGGCCCGCCCGCGTTCTCGGCGAGGTTGCCGCCGAGGGCGCACATCTTGAGCGAGTTCGGATCGGGCGGATAGAAGAGGCCCTCGGCCTCGACCGCGGCGTGGAAGTCGCCGAGGATCACGCCCGGCTCGACGACCGCGACGAGCTCCTCGCGATCGATCTCTTTGATGCTGCGCATGCCGAGCGTGGTGACGACGATGCCGCCGCCGACGGGCACCGCCCCGCCCGATTTGCCGCTGCCGGCGCCACGCGGGACGATCGGGACCTCGGCTTCGCTTGCGGCCGCGAGCGCGCGGAGAATGTCGTCAGGTGTCTCGGCGACGACGACCGCGTCGGGGATCACGGGCTCCTGATCGGACTCGTCGCCCGCGTACGCCTCACAGCCGTCGGGCGAGGTGATCACCTTCGAGGGCCCGAGGGCACGCTCGAGCAAGCGCCGCGCCTTGTCGACGGCGGCTGCGGAGGGTCGGGGGAAAGGCGCGCGACGAAGCACGATCGATTTCTAGTACGGATCTCGGGCCGCGGCGACGCTCCCCTTTGCACGCCCTGTGCGGCCTGGTATCGAGGGGCCGTGCATCGCGTCATGGTTGTCTTCCTGGGCGCGCTGGGCCTCGCCGGCGTGGGGTGTGGGGACGAGGGGCCCGCGAGCGAGGCGGGCACCACGAACGAGCCGTACGGCTGCTCCGCGGACGCCGCGCCGACCCGAGCGGCGTCGTGCGTGGTCGCGTTCGAGCCCGGCGATGACGCAGGGTTCGGTGAGGATCGGTTCCCCGAGGTCGTCTACGGCGAGCCGCTCGGGAACGGCACGACGTCGGGCGGGCTCGACGTGCTCTCGCTCGGCCGAGGCGGCTCGATCGTGCTCGGCTTCGGGGGAAACGCGATCATCGATGGCGAAGGCCCGGACTTCGTGGTGTTCGAGAATCCGTTCTACGTGTCGGACGACCCGAACAACGTGTACGCCGAGCTCGCCGAGGTCTCCGTGAGCGCCGAGGGGGAGACCTGGCACGCGTTCCCTTGCGCGGAAGACGCGAAGCCACCCACGGGATGCGCCGGGTATTCGCCGGTCTTCGCGAACGGCGATCTGGGCGTCTCCTCCCTCGATCCCAGCGTTTCGGGAGGTGATACGTTCGACCTCGGGGAGCTCGGGGTGGGCGAGGCTCGGTTCGTCCGCATCCGGGATCTCCAGGGCATCGGCGCGGCGCCGAATGCGGGATTCGATCTCGACGCGATCGCCGTCCTGCACCCCAAGGTGCCTTGACGACGAGCAGCCGGGCAGAGCTAAGTTGTTGCAGATCAAAGCATTCGGGCACGCGTCGACCGGTTGGCGGGTGAAACGGGTTGCGACGCGGAGAAGGCCAGCTTAGGAAGAGATCCCGGTAGCCGAGGGGCGCTGCGTCTTCGCAAGGCCCGCAGCTTCGTCGATGCCATCCCTCCCTCCGCATGCTGAATGCCGACGTCGAGCCACGCGAGCTGCCCATCGCAGCCCTGCGCGCCCTCTCCGAAGAGGCGCCCGATGTCGCGATCCGATCGATCCTGCGTGAGGCCGTGATCACCTCGGGCTTCGAGGTGGCCATCGCGTGGCGCCTCGATCGCGAGGCCTTCGTGCTGCGCTGGGCCGGGGCGTGGCAGGATCCGGATCGGCCCGTCGCGCCCGCGTTCGAGGCGGATTCGTCGCGGCGCACGTTCGGATACGGCGAGGGTTTGCCCGGGTTCACCTGGGCGCGCGGCGCGACGGCGTTCGTGCCCGAGCTCGCCGCCGAGCCGCTGTTCCTGCGCCGCGCGGCCGCGGAGCCCGCAGGACTCCGGACGGCGGTGGCGGTCCCGATCCACCTCGGCGGCGAGGTCATCGGGGTGCTCGAGCTCTACGATCGAAAGACGCGCGTCCCGGATGCGCCGGAGCTCGGGGTGATGGCCGCCCTCGAAGCGCCGCTCGCGCTCGGTCTCGCGCGCATCTCCGGCGCCGAGGAGCGAGGCCGCGTGGATGAATCGCTCGATCTCCTGCTCGACGCGGGGCAAGCGCTCGGGAGCGTGACGGAGCTCGGGTCGCGGCTCACGGCGGTGGCCTCGCGCGCAGCGCGCTGGATCCGAGGGTTTTGCCTGGTTCACCTGCTCGAAGCAGGCGGCGCGCGGCTCGCCGCGGTGGATCACGAGGACCCGGTGAAGTCGGCGCTCCTCCGGCAGCCGTGCATGCAAAAGAGCCCGGCGCTCGACTCGACGAAAAGCCCGCTCGCGCACGTGATGCGCAGCGGCGTGGCGCAGGTCATGCCCGAGGCGTCCGACGCGATGCTCGCCGCGACCATCGACGACGACGAGGCGCTCGCGGTTCTGCGCGCGGTCACCATCACGGCGGGGATGCTCGTGCCGATCGTATGGCAGGGGCGAGCGCTCGGGGCCCTCACGCTCGCGGCGAGCCGCAAGGAGCGGCGGGTCGTGAGCACGGATGTGAAGGTCGCCGAGGAACTCGCGCGAAGGATCGCGCTTGCCGTGGTGACGGATCGAGCGACGCGGGACGAGCGCGAGGCGGCGCAGGCAGCGCGCGCGGCGATGGATCGGACGAAGCGGCTGCACTCGATCACGCGGCGGCTCTCGCTCGCACTCACGACCGCGCAGGTGGCCGAGGTGGTCGTGGAGCAGGCGCGCACCGAGATGGGCGCGCATGCAGGCTCGGTGTGCCTGCTCGACGAGGATCGCGGGGCGCTCGTGGTCGCGCGTGCCGCGGGGTATGCGGGCAACATCGTCGAGCCCTTCCAGGTGATCCCGCTCGAGATGCGCGTTCCGCTCACGGACGTCGTACGGGCCCGCCAGCCGATCTTTCTCGCGACGGTCGAGGAGCTCCTCACGCGTTACCCGATCCTCGGCCAGGTGGAGCGCGAGCAGAAGAGCCTCGCCTTCGCGGCGCTCCCGCTCATCGCGCACGATCGCGTGCTCGGGGCGATCGGGCTCTCGCTCGCGGGGACACGGCGGCTCGACGAGGCGGAGCAGCGCTTCTTGGAGTCGGTGGCGGAGCACTGCGCGCAGGCGCTCGAACGCGCGCGCCTCTACGACGTCGAGCGACGCGCGCGGGAGGACAACGATAGGCTCTACCGTGCGTCGCAGGCGGCCGTGCGGGCGCGCGAGGACCTGCTCGCGATCGTGTCGCACGATCTCCGAAACCCGCTCGTCGCCATCAAGCTCGGCGCCACGCAGATCGGGCGGGATGCGGGGGATAACGCGCGGATCCTGAACAAGACCGCGCTCATCCTGCGCTCGGCGGACCGCATGGATCGCATGATCCGCGACCTGCTCGACGCCTCGCGGATCGAGACGGGCGGGCTCGCGCTCTCGGTCGGGCGCGAGGACGTGCGCGCGGTCGTGCGTGAGGCGATCGAGCACTTCAAGCCGCTCGCGACGCCGAAGGGGATCCAGATCGAGGAGTCGCTGCCGGACGAGGCGCTCTTTGCGCAGATCGATCGCGAGCGCGTGCTGCAGGTTCTGTGGAACCTCGTGGGCAACGCGATCAAGTTCACGCCCGAGGGAGGCCTCGTGACCCTGCGCCTCGCGCGGGAAGGAGCGCGCGTGCGCATCGACGTCGCCGACAGCGGGCCGGGCATCCGGAGTGATCACCTGCCGCACGTCTTCGATCGGTACTTCCACGCCGAGACGAACAAGGCCTCCGGCACCGGGCTCGGCCTCTTCATCGCCGACGGCCTCGTGCGCGCGCACGGCGGCACGATCCACGTCGAGAGCGAGCCCGGCGTGGGCACGCGTTTCTGGTTCACGTTGCCGCTCGAAGACGCGGCCTAGAGCAGCTCCAGGAACGCCCGCAGTGCCTCGCGCTCGCGCGCTTCGAGCCCCGACGCGCCCTCGGACGCGCCGTCGTGGAAGAACACGCCATCCGCGGCCCAGCGCGCCCGCGTCAGCAGATCCGCGAGATCCTTCGCCGCGCCGCTCGTCAGGTACGGGCGTTTCTTGCCGAGCCTGCGCAAGGACGGCACACGCGCGCCGCGCTCGTGCACGTACGGGACGACGCCCGTCTTCCGGTATTCGTTCGAGCCCCAAACGATCGGCCCCGCGGGCGTGAAAATCAGGCTTTCCCAGCGGTCGAAGGGCACACGACTGCCCTTCTCGTCGGCCGAGAGACGCGCCTCGTGGCAGCCCTCGCAGCGCGCCTCGAAGAGCTTCGCGCCCTCGTGCTCGAGCTCCGAGAACGAGGTTCGCCTCACGGTCGTCGGGTTCTGCCGGTGCGAGAAGCCCATGAGGAACGTCATGAGTGCGCGGCGAAGCGCGAGCGGCTCGATGACTTCGGCCTCCGATCGACCAAGCGCGGCGAGCACCGGATGCGTCCGGGCGTCGAGCGAAAACCAAGGCGAATGCCCGCTCCCCGCGCCTGCCACGCGGAACTCGGCGTGCGCGACCGAGGACAGATCCGGATCGAGCGCGCGCGAGAAATGCGGGCGATTGTTGAAGAGGCCGACGAGCGGCTTCGTCACGACACGCACCTCGCCCCGGCCCGTGTGATGGATGCGCCCGTCGACGTAGCCCTCGAAGTGGCACGTTTCGCAGGTGAAGCGGCTGTGCGCGTCCTCCGTGCCGTTCTCCGGGGCCATCAGCGTCGTGAAGAAGAGCGCCTCGCCGAGCCGCGCCTCCGGGCTCGGCGGCGCAGGGCCACCCCGATCCACGACGGGCACGATCGTCTCGCGTGGTTCGTCCGGACGCACGAGCACGAACGCATCGAGCAGAGGGTTCGCCCCGACGAACCCGCCTCCGGGCAGCGTCACGAGGTCTCGGATGCCCGGCACCGTGGGGCTCGTTTTCGCCGGGATGGCGAGCGTTTTCCCGCTCGCGTCGAACACGAGTCGCGCCGATGCCTCGCCGCCGTACCCCGTGACGAGCGCCGCGAGCGTGCCGTCCTTCTCCTTCGCGAGGTCGAGCGCCTTCGGCGTGACCACGCCGAGCTCGCCCACGTTCACCGCGGAGAGCAGCCGCGCAGCGCCGCGCTCGACGCGGTACAGGAAGACGAACGAGTCGATGTAGCCGAAGAACCCGCCCTTCCGATCGAGCGGCCGATCCTCGACGCCGCCCGCGAGCACGAACAGCCCCTCGCCGTCGGGCACCGCGGAAAAACCCCAGATCGGGCCGTCGTGGACGATGCGCGCTTCGCCCGCTTCCAGGACGCGACCTGTCTCGTCCACGGGCCGGATCACGAGCGCATGCGCGTGGAGCGCGTCGATCACGACGAACGAGCCCACGCGCTCGACGTGGATCGGCCCGCCGCCGATCGTCGCGACCTCTCCCTGCGTGTTTGGGACGTTGGGCCAGAGCGTGAAGAGCCGCCCCTTGTCCTCCTCGATCGCGTACACCGCTCCCTCGGGCCCCGCGGCGACGTCCCGCAGCCCCCGCGTACTCGTGACCAGGTCGTCGTACCTCCGCGCGAGGTACGGCGCGGTCTCCTGGATCTCGAACCACCGGACGCCAGCGTCGCGCTCGCCCACGACGAACACGCTGCGGCCATCGGGCGTCACCGCGAGCCCGCTCGGCGAAGCGGGCGCGGGCAAACGCGCGAGCTCCCGCATCGACGCGTCGAGCACCACGATCGCGTCCCGCCCGCGGAGCAGCGCCACGAACCGCTCGCCGCCCGGCAGCGCGGCGAGCGCGTACGGATCGGCGCCGAACGTGGCGTCGCTCGGCGGCAGGGCCGCGAAATCGGTCGCGGCCCTTCGCTCCGCCTCGTAGGCGCGCAGCGCCGGCAGCGGATCCGGATCGGCTGCGCTCGTCGCCTCGGCGGGCGGATCCTCCCGCTTGCACCCCGCGCCGAGCGCGAGGCCA
The DNA here is from genome assembly GCF_028435365.1 of Polyangium jinanense. The sequence continues at coordinate 149,420 of NZ_JAGTJJ010000006.1, forward strand.
AGGAGGAGCAGCGCGAGACGCCGGCGCATCACCCGCGCTTCGATTCCTACCAGCCGCCGCTCTCCCCCGTCGAGGCGGGCTTGGCCGCGGGCGCGGCGCTCGCCGCCGGCGCGGCGCTCTGCGCGGGCTTCGCCGCGGCAGTATCCGCCGAGGGTTTGGCTTGGTCTCCGCAACCGGCGAGGGCAAGCGCTGCAAGGGCGACGAGCACGAGCGACATGGCTTTCATGGGTCTTTCGGCCTCCTCGGACGGAGCGAAGCACGGCGAGCACGCGGTGCGAAGGGCGAAAAGCGCTAGGCGTGCGGCTGCGTACCCGCTCCGTGGAAATGCCCGCTCAGTGCCCGTGTCCGTGCCCGTGTTCGTCCTCGCCCTCGTGTCCGTGCCCGTGTTCGTCCTCGTCTTCGCCGCCGAGATCCCAGGCACGTGAAATCGAGATTTGCGCCATTCCCGGATAATTGAACGCCGCTGCGTCCGTCAGCCGCAAGACCCGCGCCCGCACGCTGCCTTCGAGCCTCCACGCAGGCGTGATCGCCCACGTCGCGCCCACGCCGACGAGCAGGTCGGTGCGCGCATTGAATCCTTCGAGCGCGTACGCGCCATTCCAGATCTCCGCGCTCTCGTGGGCGAGATCCACCGTCGCATACGGCGTGACCTTCCCTTCGAGCAGCGGCACGCCCACGCGCGCGCCGCCAAAAATGCGGGTCGGGGCGCGAAACCCCTGGTCATTCTCGTACACGCTGAAGAGCCCCAGCGCCGAGGCTGAAATCTCCACGGGATCCAGCGCATACGTGAGCCCGACGCCCACGATGGGGACAAACGTCCCCGTCCCGAGCTGTGTATGCTCGTGCCATTCCCCCGCCGCGCCGAGCCGATACGGATCCGGCTCCGTTCGCCCCAGCGGAAACGATAGTCCGAGCCGCGCCGCCGACGAGAGCTTGCCCGTGCTGCCCGAAAAGCGCGCGATGAGCCACGGATCCCCGGGCCCCACGATCGTCCGATCGTGATGGTGAATGTCGTCGGGGACGAGCTTCGGCGTGCCATCGAGCTCCGTGTACGTGGGATACGTATCCACGACGCGCAGCAGCAAACGCGCCTCGGCCGCGAGCCACGGCGTGATTTGGTACGACACGTCCGCCGTCACGTCCGTCATCCAGAGCGCCACGTGGTGGTGGTACGGCACGGGCGGCGGCGTCTCGGCGCACGCCGGCCCGAGGTCGGGGCACTCCGCGAGATGCCCCGCCGAACCGGCGAGCCCGGACGCACCCAGGCGCACTTCGAGCCTCCCGGGCTCGAACGCTCGCACTTCGGACCCGCCGACCGGCAGGTTCGGATTGCTTCAAGCGCCTCAGGCTTCGGCGTAGCTCACGACGGGCCACGCCACAGCGAGCGTGACCACGGCGAGCGCAACGAACCTCATCGACGGACCTCCACGAAGGCCCGCACCCTACCCCAGCCCCGCCGTTCAGGGAAGCGCCGCGTCAAGGGCGTTTCGTGCGCCACGGATGCAGGGCCGCCGGACAGCGTTCGGGTGTAACGGAGCACCCGGTTGCGGACCCTCCCGACAAGGAAAACGGACGCGGCAATGATATGACGGTAAGGGCGATGTCGGCCCCCACGTTTCGAATCGTCATTTTCCTGAACATTTCCTTTCCGCACCCCCACCAGAGCGGCGAGGCGAGCCCTCACGCGCCGCTCGGCCGACGCGCCATGCCCCGCGTCGACGTCCGCCTTTCCGTCGAGGGCGTCCTGCCGTGGCTCTCAAGCAGGCTCATGACCTCGTCGTCCTCGATGGCCCGGAAATCCTCGTAATACTGGCCCACCGCATAGAGGTTCGGATCCTCGATCAGGCAAACCACGAGATCCGCCTCCCCACGGAGCATGTCCGCCCGCTCGGGCGAGGCCACCGGCGCCGCCAGCACGACCGTCGTCGCCCCCGCCGCCCGCGCGGCCCGCAGCGCCGCCATCGCCGTCGCGCCTGTCGCGATGCCGTCGTCCACCACGATCACCGACCGCCCGGCGAGCGAGGGCCGGTGCCCGCCGAAGAGCGCCTCCCGCCGCCGCGCCTCTTCCGATTGATACATTTGCTCGGCTTCGAGGTACTCCGGGTCCACGCCGAGCACCCGGAGCGCGCGCGGCTCGACCCAGACCGAGCCGTCGGAGGTGACCGCGCCAATCGCGAGCTCGGGCTGGTGCGGCGCGCGCAGCTTGCGCGCCACGATCACGCCGAGCTCGCCCCCGAGCGCGTCGGCCACGTCCGCTGCGACGACCACGCCGCCGCGCGGAATGCCGAGCACCACCGCGCCCTCGAGCCCCCCGATGCCCCGCAGGTGCTGCCCGAGCAGCTCGCCTGCCTCTTCTCGGTCCTTCCACATCATGACGCCCTCCCCGCCTCCGAACACATCGTTCCGGGGAGACACACCTGTCAGGGGGAGGGCGACGTTTCGCCCTTTTCCAACGGGCACCCGGCCCCTATGCTGCGCCGCGATGAGTCATCCCGCATCGGACCCCATTGCCGCGTTCCGCGAGGCGTTCGCCCGCGCCCAGGACCACGAGGACCACGATCCCACGGCCATGACCCTCGCCACCGTCGACGAGAACGGCCGTCCCTCGGCGCGTATGGTGCTCTTGAAGGGCGTGGACGAGCGCGGCTTTTCTTTCTACACGAACCTGGAGAGCCGCAAAGGCCAGGCGCTCGCGAAAAACCCTTACGCCGCGCTCTGCATTCACTGGCCGAAGGCCGCCGAGCAGATCCGCGTCGAGGGCCGCGTCGAGCTCGTCTCCGCCGAGGAAGCGGACGCCTACTTCGCCTCACGCGTGCGCGGCAGCCAGATCGGCGCCTGGGCCTCCGAGCAGAGCCGCCCGCTCCACTCGCGCGAGGAGCTCGAAGCGCGCGTCGCCGAGTTGACCACGCGCTTCGAGGGCGGCCCCGTCCCGAGGCCGCCGCACTGGAGCGGGTATCGCGTGATCCCCGACCGGATCGAATTCTGGTTTGGCAAGGACAGCCGCCTGCACGACCGCTTCGTCTACGTCCGCGAAGGCGCCGGGTGGCGCTGCGAGCGGCTCCATCCCTGAGCCGTCATTTCGACGTTCCGGTCACGACCTCGATCCCCACCTCCAAAACCTCGTCGCGCCCCTCGCGGATGCCCTTCACCGTCCGCGTCGCGGGGATGTTCGGTCGCACGCCCACGCCGTAAAAACGCGAGCCGTCGTAACGATCGACGCGCATCCCGGTCCAGTGGATCACGAGCCCGCCGGGCACGGCAAACGAATTGACGTTCCCATTCGTGCCCGCCGTCGACGCACCCACGATCTTGCCGAGCTTGTCATGGTCGACCATGCTCAGCCACGTCTCGGCCTGGCTCATCGCCCGCTCGTCCGTCAGGAACACGACCCGGCCGCGGATACGCGGCGCCTTTGGCTCGACGAACCACCGCTCCACCTCGAACGTCATCCCCTCGCGGTTTGGCCGGACGACCCGCGGGACCTTCCATTCCGGGCCCACGAGCTTCGTCGACGAAAGGTGACCGAGCTTCTCGGGCTCGATCTTCGGATCCCCGCGCAGATCGAAGATCACGCCCCTCGCCTTCGCCAGCGTCGGCAAAGCCGCGTCGAACTGCTCCGGCTTCACCCGCTCGAGATCGACGTACGAAACCCCCGGCGCGACTTCCGCGACCGGCTCTGGCTTCTTCTCCTGCGGCAATCGATCCGTCCATCCGAGCGAGCGCTCGAGGCGCACCGTCACGGGCTCGCCGATCGGGTGCTTCAGCGTCACGGTGGCGACCTCGCCCTTTTTCCCCGCGCGCAATTGCGTCGTCGCAACGCGCCTCCTCCAGCCCGGCGTCGCGGCCGACGTCCGCGGCTCGAACACGGCCATCCACGCGTCGACCGGCTTGTTGTCGATCGCGAGCACGATATCGCCCGGACGAACCTCGGCGCCCGCGCTCGGGTGCACGTTCGTCACGACGAGCTGCCCCTCGACCCAGGCGAACTCGAGCGGCAAGAACCCGCGGGTCGACGCCTCGGGAATGGGCGGTCCCTCGGGCTGCTTCAGCATCCGCACCACATGGCCGTGGCCGTCGTGGAGCTTCGCGATCATGCGCTCCATGGCCGCGACCATACCCTGCTCGTCGAGGGCCGTGGCCGCCTCGGACAAACTCTTTCGCAGGACCGCGGGCCAGTCCGTCCCGACGATGTCGAAGTAGGGATAAAAATGCTGCAGGACGCCCCACGCGATCGTGATGTCGGCGAGGCGCGTCTCCCGGTCCCGCAGCGAATACACGAGCGTCGGGGGAATGCCGCCCGGCGGCGGCTCGGAGGGCGCGGCATTTCCATGCGGCAACGTCCCGCGGTCGTCGGCATACAGCGTGATCGGCATCCGGCACGACACACCACCGCCGAGCTCGGCCTCGTAGACCTCGCTCGGAAGCCGATCCGCGTCGTTCACGCGCTCGCTCCGATAGACCGGAACTCCCATCCGCAGATCGACCCCGTCGTGCCGCCACGCGACGATCTTTGGCTTCGAACCGTCCTTCGGCGGCAGGATCGCCTCGGGCAGGTCTTGACGCAGGCCCGTCGGGAAGACGCGGAGCGTCGGCGCCACGGGGGTGAAGATCTCCCCGAGGATCTGCGCGAGCTCCTCGGCCGACGTGGCCCCTTCGACGCGTTTCGCGCCGTCCACGGCGATCGCGTTCCAATCGGCCCGCAAGGCCTCGTCGCTCGGATGGAAGAAACGCACGTCATTGTAGAGCTGCGTGAATGCGACCACGTTCTCGAGCGCGCGGCCTTCGAGCGGGCGTGAAGGATCGACCCGCGGCGCGGCCATCGTCTTCGCCGCCCCGGGCAGAGCCGGGGGCACCGGCCGCGGCACGGGCATGGGCTCGGGCGGCGGGGCGTTGCCGCAGGCAAGGAGCACGAAAGGGAGCCCGAGGCGGGCGGCGAGGGACACGCGCAAGAAGACCTTCCGAGGCACGAGATCGAGCGCGTGGATCTTGCCCAAGGGCCCGCGCGCCGCCAAGAAGAAGTGTCAGAAACCAGGGGCAGCCGCCGTTGTCCGGAAAGGCAGGAGCCCACCATGAAGATCGAGCGGATCGAGCTCTACTACGTCAAGATCCCGCTCTCCGGAGACCGGCCGGGGTTCTTCGATGATCGGGTCGTCTTCGAACCGAACTGGATCCCCGGCTACCACCAGATCGACCTGCGCTTTTACCTCCTGCGCCTCGTGACCGACGCGGGGCTCGACGGCGTCGCGGCGATCCCGGCGATGGGCCGCGAGCGCGAGTCGCTCGGCGCCTTGCTCGGCGCCTACCTGCTCGGATTGAACCCGCTCGACATGCGCCTCGTGAACCAGCGCATCGAGGAGTTCTCGATCCTCGGCATGCGAAATGGATGGATCGACGCCGCGTTCTGGGATCTCGTCGGCAAGTATCGGCGCGAGCCCTTGTGGAAAGTCCTCGGCGGCACGGGCGGCTTCGCCGTGCCGTATGCTTCGCTCGGCTCGAACCACGATCACGATCCACGCGTCGTGGCAGAGCTCGTCACCGAGCGCCGGAACGAGGGTTTCGCGGGCGTCAAGATCCGCGTGAAGAGCGACGAGCTCGCGAAGATGGTCGACGTCGTCGCGGCCGCGCGCGAGGCGGCGGGCGATTCGATGGAGCTCATGGTCGACGCCAATCTCGGCTGGCCCGTCGAGCTCCTCGAACCGAGCCTGCGCTGGGACGAGGACTTTGTGGCCCGCTTCAGCGAAAGGATCGAGCCGTATCAAGTCTCTTGGCTCGAAGAGCCGCTCCACCGGGCCGATCACGAGGGGCTCGCGCGGCTCCGCGCGCGCTCGAAGATCCCGATCGCGGGCGGCGAGATCACGCCCTCGTGGCGCGAATTCCGATCGATGCTCGACGCCGGAAGCCTCGATATCTACCAGCCCGACGCGGTGCTCGCGGGCGGCACGTATGCGGGCGGCGTGAGCGTCGTCCGCTGGCTCGTGCGTGAGATCCGGCGGCGCAACGCCGCCCGCGGGCCGGAAACGCGGCCGCTTCGATACACGCCGCACACCTGGACGAACGGACTCGGCTTTGCGGTGAACCTCCATCTCTTCGGCCTGCTCCCGCAGGAGGAGCGGGGCCTCTTCGAGCTGCCGCACGACCGCCATTGGCAAATGCCGCAATGGGCGCGGTTCCTTCGCAATGGCTTCGCGCGGGACGACGAGGGCCGGATCCGGATTCCGGACGAGCCGGGGCTCGGCGTGGAGATCGACTGGGAGGTCGTCGCGCGCTTCGGCAAGCGGATCGACGTGATCACGAAGGCGACGCTCGCGGCCTGGACCGTGCTCGATCACGGCTGGCGCGAGGCGGTATATTTGCGCAACAAGAAACGAGAGGTCGAGGACCGGAGCGCGCTCGCCGAGTTCGAGCTTCCCGAGCCGCCCTTCTGAGGTACCATCGCGCGCGGAGGTCTTACCATGAGACGTTTGCTCTTGGCTTCGATTCCCGCGCTCTCCCTCGCCGTGCTCGCCGCCTGCAGCAGCGACGGGAGCTCGAATCCCTCGGGAAACACCGGCGGCGGAGGCGCAGGCGCGACCGGTGGAACGGGCGGCGCGGGCGCGACCGGCGGCACGGGTGGCACCGGCGGCACGGGCGGCATCGGTGGTTCTGGCGGCACCGGTGGAATGGGCGGCGTCGGTGGCACCGGTGGAATGGGCGGCGTCGGTGGTTCCGGCGGCGCGGGGGGCTCGGGCGGCGCCGGTGGAATGGGCGGCGCGGGTGGGGCGGGCGGTTCGGGCGGCGCCGGCGGTGCCGGTGGTGGAATGAACCAGGTGAAGCCCCCCGTGACCCCGTACATCGTCGTTGATCAATTCGGCTATCTGCCGAATGGACAGAAAGTTGCGGTGATCCGGGATCCGGAGACTGGATTCGACGCCGCGGAGTCGTTCTCGCCCGGGGGCACGTATGCGCTCGTGAATGCGCAGACGGGCGCGCAGGTCCTCACGGCGACCCCGGCGGCGTGGAAGAACGGCATGGTCGACGCCTCGTCGGGCGATCGGGCCTGGCATTTCGATTTTTCGTCCGTGCAGACGCCTGGCACCTATTACGTGCACGACACGGGCAAGGACCTGCGCTCGCACGAGTTCCGCATCGCGACGAGCGTGTACCGCGACGTGCTCAAGGCGGCGGTGCGCACGTTCTTCTATCAACGCGCCGGGGTCGCGAAGAGCGCAGAGCACGCGGGCGCGGGCTGGGCGGACGGCGCGAGCCACGTGGGCTCGGGGCAGGACAAGAACGCCCGGCGTTACAATGCGCCGAACGATGCGTCGACGGAGCGGGATCTCTCCGGCGGCTGGTACGACGCGGGCGATTACAACAAGTACACGAACTGGCACGCGCGCTACGTGACCAGCCTGCTCATGGCCTACGACGAGTCGAAGGCCGCGTTCACCGACGATTACGGGATCCCCGAATCCGGCAACGGCGTCCCCGACGTCGTGGACGAGGCGAAATTCGGCATGGACTGGCTCATCAAGATGCAAAGCTCGAACGGCTCGGTGCTGAGCATCGTGGGCGTCGGGCACGCGAGCCCGCCGTCCGCGGCGACGGGCCCGAGCCGGTACGGCACGGCGAGCACCTCGTCCACGCTGAGCGCCGCCGCGGCGTTCGCGTATGGCTCGATCGTCTTCCGCTCGCTCGGCGGAGCGTTCACGGCCTATGCGGACGATCTCGTTGCGCGCGCCGAGAATGCCTGGTCCTGGGCAAACGCGAACCCGAACGTCACGTTCAACAACAACGACAGCTCGAACGGCTCGCAGGGCCTCGGCGCGGGCCAGCAGGAGACGGACGATTATGGCCGTCTCTCCAAGAAGATCGAGGCCGCCGCGTATCTCTTCCACGCGACCAACAAGGCGACCTACCGCCAGTTCTTCGACCAGAACTACACGCAGATCCACCTGTTCCAGTGGAACTACGCCTACCCGTTCGAGGCCGAGCAGCAGGACGCGCTCCTTTATTACACGAAGGTGCCGGGCGCCACGCAGGCCGTCGTGACCGCCATCCGGAGCACCTACAACGACGCGATGAACGGGACCGACAACTTCGGGGCGATCAATGGCGAGTCGGATCCCTATCGCGCTTCCCTGAAGGACTACGTCTGGGGGAGCAACGGGACGAAGTCGCACCAGGGCAACATGTTCCAGGACATCATCGTCTACGGCATCGACCCGGCGAAAAACACGGCCGCGGAGCGGGCGGCGGCGCGGTACATCCATTACATCCACGGGACGAACCCGCTCGGGCTCGTCTACCTCTCGAACATGGGCGACGTCGGCGCGGAGAACAGCGTGAACGAGTTCTATCACACGTGGTTCGACAACGGCAGCGCGCAATGGGATCGCGTGGGCGTCTCGACGTACGGGCCGGCCCCGGGCTTTTTGACGGGCGGCGCGAACCCGAGCTACGACTGGGACGGCTGCTGCCCGAACAACTGCGGCAGCGCCGAGAACAACGCCGCATGCTCGTCGGAGACGATCACGCCGCCGAAGGGACAGCCGGCGCAGAAGTCGTACAAGGACTTCAACACGAGCTGGCCGCTGAACTCGTGGTCCGTCACCGAGAACTCGAACGGCTACCAGGTGGCGTACATCCGGCTGCTGTCGAAGTTCGTGAAGTAAGTTCGAAAAACGCCCCTTGACGCTCCCCGCCCTCCGCGCGACGACGATCGCCGCACATGCGATCCGTCACCGAATACCTCTGGTTCGAGACCAAGCAGCGGCGCGAGCTCGTCAACATCACGGACCGCGTCGAGACCATCGTCTCCGGTAGCAACATCGCCGAGGGCATGGTCCTCGTCAGCGCGATGCACATCACGGCGGGCGTCTTCGTGAACGACCACGAGCCCGGGCTCTGGGAGGACATCTGGTCGTGGCTGCAAACGCTCGCCCCGGCCGGCCCCGATTACAAGCACCACCGTACCGGCGAGGACAACGGCGACGCGCACCTCAAGTCGATCCTCGTCCACCACCAGGTGATCGTCCCCATCACGAAAGGCAAGCTCGACCTCGGCCCCTGGCAGCAGATCTTTTACGCCGAATTCGACGGCCAGCGCAGAAAGCGCCTGGTGGTCAAGGCCATGGGGGAATGACGTGGCCCTCGGGACGAGGCGCCTCTTTCTCGCCGTCGATCCCGGCGACGAATGCCACACGCGTATTGCCGAGGCCGTGAGCCGGGCGCGCGTGCACGCCCCGCGGGCGCGATGGGTACGCACCGAGGGCATTCACGTGACGCTCGTGTTCCTCGGCGCGGTGGAGGAATCGCTCGTGCCCGCGGTCGTGGCGAAGGTGGAAGGCGTCGCGGTCCGGCACGCGCCGCTCACGCTGCGATTCGAGGGCGCCGGGTGCTTCGGCGGGCGAAAGCCGCGCGTCTTGTGGATCGGGGTCGAGGGCGACGTGCCGGCGCTCGGGCTCGTGCATAAAGAGCTCTCCGAGGCGCTCACGGAAGTCGGGTACGTGCCGGAGGAGCGGCTCTTTTCGCCGCACCTCACCCTGGCCCGCGCCGGGTTCGGCGGCACGGACGCGGGGCTCTGGGCCGCGGCCCGAGCGCTCGCCGGAGAATCGTTCGGCGAGGTGAACGTGCGAGAGCTCGTGCTTTACGAGAGCGTACTCTCGGCGGCGGGCGCGCGTTACGAGGCCGTGGCGCGATTGCCGCTCGGCGGGGTGCCGGCGCCGCTGCATTGATACCCGTCCGAACGTCCTCGGCCGCGTCGCGCCGGAGCTCGCCCGCGCGCCCGCGAATTTCGTGCTCGTCGTCGTACGAGATCGTACGTTCAATCAATCTGTCGTACGAGGATCGCGGAGAGGGCCAGCGCGTCGGGTGGGGCGCGCCATCACGGCGGATCGGAAATACGAGCCGTCATCGTTGAAATCGGAAATGTACAATCGGGGTTTTCTGTACCGCTACGGCGTCGCAATCGCCGCGACCGCGGCCGCCGTGTCGCTCTGCCTGAGCTTGCAGGCCGTCCTGGGCGCTCCTGCGCTCCTGCTCCTGCTCGTCCTCGGGGTGACCGTCGCGGCGCACGGCGGTTTTGGCCCCGGGCTCGCCGCGACGGCCATGGCAGCGCTCGCCGGAGCGTATTTCTTCAAGCCGCTCGAAGGCCTCGTCGTCGCCCTGTTCGTCGCGGTCGGCCTCGTCCTTTCGACCCTCGGCGAACGTATGCGCCGGGCCCTCGCGGCGAGCCGCCGGGAGAATGACGCCCTCGAGCAGCGTCTCAGCGGACGCACGGCCGAGCTCGAATCCCTGTTTTTGCATGCGCCTGTGGGCTTCGCCTTTTTCGATCGGGAAACTCGATTCCTCCGCATCAACGAGTGGCTCGCCGCGAACAATGGCCTGCCCGTCGAGGCTCACCTCGGCCGTCCCATTGCCGAGATCCTGCCCAACATCACCGTCATGACGACGCTGGAAGACGTCTTCCGGACCGGTGAGCCGGTCGCGGGCGTGGAGGTCAGCGGAGAGACCGCGGCCCAGCCCGGAGAACGCCGGCATTGGCTGACCGCGAGTTTTCCGGTCCAGGCGCCCGATGGAACGGTCGCCTCGGTCGGTTGCGTCGTCCTGGAGGTCACCGGGATGAAGCGGGCCGAAGAGCAAGCGCGCGCGCGGGCGCGCCAGCAGGCGGCCGTGGCCGCGCTCGGGCACATGGCGCTCGTGGAAAGAAACATCCAGCGCCTCATGGATCGCGCGGTCGAGCTCGTCACCGAGACGCTGGACATCGAGCTCTGCAAGGTCCTGGAATTGTTGCCCGGCGAGAAACGATTCCTGCTGCGCGCCGGCGTGGGATGGGCGACGGGCCTCGTCGGGCACGGGACGGTGGGGACCGATCTGGACTCGCAAGCCGGATACACGCTGCAATCGAAGGGGCCCATCCTCGTGGAGGACCTCCGGACCGAGAAGCGATTCCGCGGGCCGCCGCTCCTCTTCGATCACGGCGTCGTCAGCGGGATGAGCGTGACGATCGCCGGCGAAGAAGACCGGCCTTTCGGCGTGCTCGGCGCGCACACGCGGCGAAAGCGGATCTTCACCCGCGACGACATCATCTTTCTCGAATCGATCGCGAACATCCTGGCGGCCTCGCTGCGGCAACGGCAGGTCGAGCGGGCCCTGCGCGAGGGCGAGGAGCGGTATCGCCTGCTGGTCGAGAGCGTGCGCGATTACGCGATCTACATGCTCGACGCCGAGGGCCGCGTGGAGAGCTGGAACGCCGGCGCCGAGCGGTTCAAAGGGTATACGGCCGCGGAGGTCATCGGCCAGCATTTCTCGCAGTTTTACCCCGCCGAGGATGTCGCGCAGGGCAAACCGGATCGATTGCTCATCCTGGCGGCGAAGCACGGGCGCTTCGAGGACGAGGGGATGCACCTTCGCAAGGACGGCACGCGCTTCTGGGCGAACGTCGTCTTGACGGCTCTGCGGGACGAGACCGGCGCGCTCCGCGGATTCGCGAATCTGACGCGCGACGTGACCGAACGAAAACAGGCCGTCGAGGCGGCGCGGGCCGCCGCGGCGCGCCTCCGGGCCATCGTGGACACCGCCGTCGATGGCATCATCACCATCGACGAACGCGGCACGATCGAGACGATGAACCCCGCAGCCGAGCGGATGTTCGGCTACGGCGCGGACGAGCTCATCGGCCACAACATCAAGATGGTCATGCCCGACCCCTACCGAAGCGGGCACGACATGTACCTCGCGAACTATCTGCGCACGGGGGTGCGAAAGATCATCGGAATCGGACGCAAGGTGCGCGGGCGGCGAAAGGAGGGGACGGAGTTTCCCCTCGAGCTCGCCGTCAGCGAGTTTTTCGTGGGCGAGCGGAGGCTTTTTGCAGGCGTCATCCGCGACATCACGGAGCGAGAGGCGGCGGAGGCGGAACGCGAATCACTCCTCGTGAGCGAGCGGGCCGCGCGGAGCGAGGCCGAGCGAGCAAACCGGATGAAAGACGAATTCCTGGCCACGATGTCGCACGAGCTCCGGACGCCGCTCACCCCCATCCTCGGCTGGATCGAGCTGCTCCGCACCTCCCAGCAGGCCCCCGGGAACGTCGAAAAAGGTTTGTCCGTGATCGAGCGGAACGCGCGCCTGCAGCTACAGCTCATCTCGGATCTCCTGGACGTGAGCCGGATCGTCTCCGGGAAGCTGCGCCTCAACGTGCAGCGGGTCGATCTGCCGAAGGTGATCGATTCCGCGATCGAGTCCGTTCGTCACGCCGCCGAGGTGAAAGGAATCGCGCTTCGCGCGACGTACGAGCCAGCGGATACGACGGTGATGGGGGACCCGGATCGCCTGCAGCAGGTCGTGTGGAATCTGGTCGCGAACGCGATCAAATTCACGCCCCAGAAAGGCCGCGTGGACATCATGCTATCGCGGTCGAATGGCCATTTGCGGCTCATGGTCGCGGATACGGGACAAGGCATCACGCCCGAGTTTCTCCCGCTGCTCTTCGACCGCTTCCGTCAAGCCGACTCGTCCACGTCGCGCCGGTATGGCGGGCTCGGCCTCGGGCTCTCGATCGTCAAACACCTGGTCGAGCTTCACGGCGGGTGCGTGCACGCGGAGAGCGCCGGGCTCGGGAAAGGGGCGACATTCGTGGTCGACCTGCCGACGATGCGCGCCTATGCCCCGGGGCCCGAGCACGAGGAGCTCTCGCACCCCTGGCCGAGCCTCTCCCGCCCGCAAGTCGCCGATACGACGAACCTGGAGGGGATTCGTGTCCTCGTCGTGGACGACGAGCCAGACGCGCGGGAGCTCGTCGAGCGATTGCTGGAGGATAGCCAGGCGAAGGTCATCACGGCGGCCTCGGCATTCGAGGCGCTCGAAATGCTGGCGAACCCCGAGAACGAGCCGGATGTGATGGTGAGCGACCTCGGGATGCCTGGGATGGATGGATTCGCCCTCATCCGAGAGGTGCGCGCGCGCCGCGCCGCAGGGCTCGGCGATCTGCCCGCCGTCGCGGTGACGGCATTCGCGCGCCCCGAGGACAAGGCCCGATCGCTCGAGGCCGGCTACGACGCGCACGTGACGAAGCCGATCGATCCGCTCGGGTTCGTCGCGACCGTCGCCCAGGTGATGAATCGAAAACGAACGCTGTCGTGAAGGTCGAGAGCTCTCGGAGGCGTATCAGCCGAGGACCGGCCCGCCCGGGTCTTCACTCGTCGTGCCGACGGGTGGCGTGACCTCTTCGCCCGTGAGCGCGCGGCTCGTCGGGCGTACACGCTCGGAGAGGTCTTTTCGACCGGCCAGGCGGAAGAGGCCGACGAGGGTATCGGCGATGCCCTGGTGGTCCTCGATCCACGCGAGCACTTGCTGCTCGCGGCGGCCGATCTCATCGGCGAGCTCCTGCTCCTCGCGTTGCATGGTGACGAGCGCCTTGTCGAGGGTCTCGGCCTTCTTGTCGAGCGTCTGCGCAATGGCGGCGCTGTCGAAGGTGACGCCCTCGACGGTGACGAGGAATGGCTTCTTCTTCATCAGCTTGGAGACGCTCTGCACGTGGCTCACGAGCTCGCGGGGCGCGCGCGGCGTATCTCCCTCGAGGCCATAGGAGCCGAGGCCCTCCGGGCCGAGCGCATCCGACACCATTGATTTGATACGCACGGCGGAGCGGACGAGGTCGCTCGCGGCCGCGTCGCGCTGCTCGCGCAGGCCCACATCGTCGGCGCGCTCCGCGAGGACACGATGCTCTGCCTCGTCGAGGGAAGCGGCCGAGGCGGCGAGGGTATCCGTCAAGTATGCGAGGAGGACGAGAAAAACCTCCTTCGTTGCCTTCGTATTCGCCCCTTGCACGGAGACCGCGCGCGCCGCGAGCCTCTCGGCGACCTGCTCCGCGTGTGTCTTCGCCGCGCCGATGACGTGCGCGCTCGATTGAACCCGATTGTCGATCACCTTGGACTTCTTCGCCACGAACGACCTCCCTCACGAAATGCCCCCGAGCCCCCCGACCGGGCACAGAAGCGAGAGACCTTACGCGACGCAGCCTACACTTGTCCAGCCTGGACGTGCCGCGGACGCGTCCCGCAAAAAGGGAGGCACGATCGCGACGGTCGCGATGGCGTTCCGCAACTGAAACGGCGGCGTCGCGGGGTCCGATCCGTGGTTCCGTACACAAAACGGCGGCTTCGCGGGGCTCGATCGGGACGTTCGTTCACGCATCGGCGGCATCGCGAGGGTCGATCGGAGCTTTCGTACCGGCACGGCGGAGGCGCGGGGGTCGATCGGGGAGATCGCTTCGAAGAGGACGGCTTCGCGGGCGTCGAGAGGCGGATTTTTTGGGATGTGGAGGCGTCGCGGGGGGCGCGGAGGGGAGAATTGGTGAGATTTGTTGCTTCTAGGGGTGTGCTGAGCCGCGACCGCCAACATTGACAGGCGGCGAGGGGGCGGGGTCATGAGCGGGAGCGGAAGCGGAAGCGGAAGCGGAAGCGGGAGCGGGAGCGGAAGCGGAGGCGCACGCGCACGCGGAGGCGCACGCGGAGGCGCACGCGCACGCGCACGCGGAGTTACGCGAGCGCGTGCGTCTTCAGGTGCTCCCGGGCGAGGTGCAGGCGGCCGTGGACGGTCTTCGTGTTCAGCCCGAGCGATTGCCATCTCCCGAATCGAACGGCCCTCCAGGTACGGCACCACCACCGCCCGGATGCGTGGGCCGATCTTCCAGCCGTGATGAAGATCTTGCACCACGTCCTCGACGTCGCGGGGAGGGATGGCCTGGCCGAGAAGAAGGCGGCGCAAGAAATCGCGGTGTTCGAGGTAAAGGCGCCCGAGGAGGGCGGGCGCCGCCGTAAAGTTTGCCGGTTGGTTCGTCGCGGGAGAACCCACGATCCGCCGGGAATGGAGCGAGGGGCGTTGGAATGGGAGCCGTGATCCTGCGCGGCTGAAAGTCCCTCACCCCCAACCCCTCTCCCGTCCCGGGAGAGGGGCGAGGGCGGCTTTGCCTTACGAGGCGCGCCGGTAGACGAGGCGGCTCAGGGTGGCGATGACGTGGTCCATTCGATCGAGCGCCCGCGCATCGGCTGCGCCGATGTACCGCATGGCCTGGGCGACCTGGACGCAGGCCAGCACCTCCCGGGCCGAGCCGAGGGCGGAGGCGTAGCGCTGGCGCTTCGTCCCGGCGTGATTGCCCATTCCCTCCGCCAGGTTCAGCGCGACGCTATGCATGGCCTCTGCGTCCCGTTCCCCGTCCGCGCGTGCGTTTGCGCGTGCGCGTGCGCCTCCGCGTGCGCCTCCGCCTCCGCTTCCGCCTCCGCCTCCGCCTCCGCTCCCGTCAATACATCACGGGCACGGGCGGAAGCTGACTAAGCCGCGACGGACTCTCCTCCGCGAGGTCGTCGAATACCTCCCGGATCAGCCCCACCTTGTCGACGCCTGCCAGCACCCCGAGCACCACGTGCTTCGCGGACGCGTACGCCCGCTGCCACCCGTTCCACGCCGCGGCGACGTCTGCTGTCATCGACCGTCGCTCCGCCCTCCCCGCGTGCACCTCGCCGTCGAACGCTTCGAGCGCTGCGCGTGCTTGCTCCACGCGGGCTGACCAGGACGCGTACTCGGGCAGCATGTCGTTCATCTTGTCGATCGCCTCGCGCACGTGCTCCAGCCGCGCGAGCAGCTTCATCGGCGTCCGACGCACCGCCGTGCTGAGCGATTCTCCTTGCAAAAGGCGCGAAGTGATCATGTAGCCCTCGCGGAGGGGCTCGGCATAGTGGACCAGGCTCCGCAGCGTCTCGCGCGCGGCCTGCACCGGATCGGGGCTGCCTTCGGGGGCGCGGTGGAGGAAGAGCTCGGGGACACCCGCGCGGAGGAGCGCGGCTTCGAGCGTTTCGGTGGTCGTGGCCACGCGGCTGGCCACGAGCCGGAGCGTCCCGTCGAGCTCGAGATCGAGCCCGAGCAAGAGCGTGTTGATCTGCGCCGCGGTGAAGCGGCCATAAGCAACGGCCTCGTACGGATCCATGCGGGGGTCGGTCATGAGCGACCTCTCGGTGCGGAGATTTCTGGGGGAGCTGCCCCCCCAGCATTAGTGCCAAAAAACGTCGGGCGTCAAGCCGGACCCCGAAACGGCTCGGCGGTGCGCTCTCGACGGCTCACGTCATGGTGGTCAGCGAGCCGCCCCTCTTGCTCATAACAATGATGGCCGACGCGTGAGCAACAATGATGGCATTGTAATCATCGGGCCCCGCGCAAACGGCGGGCCTTGGGCCGGCCCCCACCACGGTTGGCGCACGAGACCTCCCATCTCGTCCAGTTTCCCGGCTATTCTCCGTCCCTGGAAGGCCCCCTGCCGCGGGCGGGCCGCGTGCCGTGAGCGAAGACAAACCCGAGGGCGAAGCCACCCCAGCCAAAGCCAAACCCGAGGGCGGGACGAGCCGGCGGCGGAAGCTCGTGCTCGCCACGCTCGGCATGCTCGGCCTCGCCGCGGCCGTCGCGGGAATCCGATACGGCGTGCCGCGCTTCACGGCAGCCCGGGACGCGAAACGCTCGGGCGCCGCGCTCTTCCGTTGCCTCTTCGGCGAGCCGCCCACCGCAAGCGAGACGCCGGACGAGCGGCTGCGGAGGATCCTGCTCACGGCCGTTTCGTTGTCGGATCCGGAGCGACTCTCGACGACAGGCCCGGGATGGCCGGGACGATGCGCCGCGCACGCCGAAGCGCTCGCGGATGCCGAGCGACGCAGGGGACGCCCCGCGTTCGCGCCGCCGCCCGATCTCGCGACGCGCGTGATCGAAAAAGCGCGGGACATGTATACCCGCTCGGACCTCCCGCTCCCGTCGCTCTGGAGCCTCTGCGATTCGGACGGCGGGCCGATGGAGGTGCCGCTGCCGCCCGCGCCCGCGTCCCCGGCGGATCTCGACGCGCCGAACCTCGCCGAGCGCATCGCGTTCGGGGACCACTCGGCGGATGCCGTTCCCGGACGAACCTTGCGTCTCGTGTTCCGCGGCGATCGAGGCGGGCCGCCCATGGCGTGCGCGTTTCCGGAAGGCCTCGGCGCGGCCTCGTGCACGCCGCTCGCGCCGCGCGCCCGTTTGCCGCGGCCACACCTCTGGCCCGCGGCCGACGATGAGGGGCCGGCGCTGGTCGCGGATCGGAGCTCGGCCCGATCGACGTTTTACCGGGCGGACACGGGGCAAGTGTTCGGCGAGCCGTACCACGTGATCGGCGGATTTTCGGCCGCGAAGGAGGTCGTGGGCGTCGTCGAGATGGAGCTCGGCAAGCGGGGCGAGGAGCGCGCGCTCTGGATCGATCGGAGCGAGGGCACGCGGCGGCTCGATCGCGTGCGGATCGATCCGCCGCCGCGCGTGCGGTTCTCCAGCGTGTTCGTCCTCGGCGACGCGCTCGTGTGGATCGAGCCGCGCGCGGGCAAACCGCACCTTCTTTTGCGCAGGCTCGGCGCCGCCAAGGGCGCGCCGGGCGCGATCGAGGATGCCGGCGCGCTCCCACACGACACCGTGCACCTCGCGGCGTGCCGCGCGCCGAACGGCCTCGTGATCGTCGCGCGGGACGGCGGAACCGTGTGGATGACGCGGCGAGATGCCCGCGGCGGATCTCCGGTCGTGCGCGCCGACGAGCTGCCGCGTCCCGCGGGCGCGGTCGTGGTCTCCGAGCTCGTCACGTGCGACGACCGCGCGGCGCAGACGACGCTCGTCTTGCGGAACGGCGTCGGCGATACCGCGACCCACGAGGTGCGGCGCGCGTCGTGCACGAAGGACATGTGCAAGCCGATCGTCCTCGCTCTCGACGAGCTCTTCCGGGGTCGAGATCCGATGTCGCGCCCTGCGCCGCCCGCGAACGACGAGAGCCCCGTGCTCGCGGCGTCCTTCGGCGAGCGTCTCCTCGTCGTGTGGCGGACACCGGACGCGGGCGTGCGCGCGCGGATCGCCACGCCCGCGTCGATCATGACCGCGCCCGACATCGTGATCTACGACGAGGCGAGCCAGGACGTGAACGGCGCGGGAAGGCTGCACGCGATGCGGCTCTTTCCGCGGGGAGATGCGGCCCTCCTGCTCCTCCACGCGGTGAGCGGCATCAAGGCGATCCGCATCGGCGCGGACGGGCTCGTTCAGCCGATCCGGAGCACCGGCGGCTGATCTCGCTCAAGGCAGGCGTGTGACCGCCTTGGCGAGCAGCTTCTCGAGCCCCGCGTGATCACACACCGGGCCGACGGTCGTGTCGCCGAGCGTGATCTTCGGGTTGAAGACCTGCACATCGAAGCGACCCTTCACGACCTCGACGTTGAAGATCGGGTGCCCGCCCGCGCCCTTCTTCACGTAGCGACGCGCGATGTCGCCGAGGCCCGAGATCGCCTCGATCCCGCTCACCTCGCCCTCGATGTCCTTGTAGCGCTCCTTCGCCTCGGCGTCGCTCCCGTGGCGCACGACGAGCAGGCTCAGCGTACCCGCATCCTTGCTGTTCCAACGACGGCTGCAGGTGCGCTCGGGACCGATGTCCTCGGTGGGTTGCTTCGAATCGGCCTCGACCACAATCCCGCACGCGTCCTTGATCTCCTCGGGCGTGAGAATCACGTCACAGTCGAGGGGCGGATCGGGCGGCAAGGCCGGGGGCTCGACGACGGCCGCGGAGGCGCTCGGCGCGGGCGCGGCGCTCGCGCTCGCGGGGGGCGGGGCGACGAGCGTGGGACGCGGAGGCGCCGTGGCCTTCGGACGCGCCGAAGACACGGACGTAGGCGCGGGCTTTTCGTTCGCGGGCACCTGGGACGCACGGCCCTCCGGGGTGGGAGACGGCTCGTCGCGGCAGCCGGCGGCAAGGACGAACGATACGAGGAGGGCTGAAGGGCCCACACGGCGGATCAGGGACGGCATGGTCGCCTACTGTACGACGAGTGGATCCCGAAGTGGCGAAGACGGATTCCTCACGGAGGACGTCGTCGCGGTGGTACGATGCCTGCCTCGCATGAAGGCCGGTGACCTGGTCGGCGGCAAGTACCGCCTCGCTCGTAGGCTCGGCCAGGGCGCGATGGGCGTCGTCTGGGAGGCCGTGCACGAGATGACCTCCCGCCACGTCGCGGTGAAGCTCATCGTGAACGCGACGGACAACCTCCGGGCCCGCCTCTTGCGCGAGGCCCGCGCGGCCGGGCAGATCGCGCACCGGAACGTGGTCGAGGTCTACGACGTCGGGCAAACCGCGGAGGAAGATCCCTTCCTCGTCATGCAACTGCTCTCGGGCGACACGCTGTATGGCTACGTGAAGCGCGACGGCCGCATGGATCTCGCGCGCGCTTTGCCCATCGCGCGGGACGTCGGCCGCGCGCTCGCCGCCGCGCATGCGCAGGGGATCATCCATCGCGATCTCAAGCCCGCGAACGTCTTCCTGCACCGCGAGGCGGGCGCGTCGGAGGACCTCGTGAAGGTGCTCGATTTCGGCCTCTGCAAGCCGATGGGCGCCGACGAGATGCTCACCGCGCCCGGAGGCCTGCTCGGATCGCCCGCGTACATGAGCCCCGAGCAGATCGCCGGCGCGCCCGACCTCGATCCACGCACGGACATCTGGTCGTACGGCGTGCTCATCTTCGAGCTCTTCGCGGGTCAGCGGCCGTTCGCGGGCCGCGGCCCGGATCTGATCCACGCCGTGCTCACGGCCCCGATCCCGCGGCTCCGCGACATCATGCCCGGGATCGATCCGGCCCTCGACGAGCTCGTCGCCGGGTGCATCGTCCGCGACAAACGGGCGCGGATCGCCTCGGCCGCGGAGATCGTCGCGCGTCTGGAGACGCTCACCGAGCGAATGCGAAACGCGCCGTCTCATGCGTCCTTGGACGACGGGGACGAGGGCGGGCTCGCGGTGACGATGGTGTATCGGCCGGGGATGTCGGGGCCGCCGTCGGCGTCGCCGCCGGCGAGCCACAAGGTGACGAAGACGATCCCGCTCGCGGCGTTCACGGGAAACCCCATGCCGGGCGCGCCGGCGCCGATGAAGGAGATGCCGGGGCCGCCGCCCTCGTATCCGCAGGGCGGGCCGCCTTCGCAGCCCGAGCCTCCGAAGAGCGGCTGGCCTGGCGGACCGCACCAGACAGCGCCGCTCGGCATGCCGAGCCCGCAGGGAACGGCGCCCTTGCAGCGTTTGCCCGAGGCGCACATGGGGGCGTGGGGCGCGCCGAATCCGCAGGCGCCGCCGCCGAGCTGGCAAGCCATGACGGGGCCGAATCAGGTCGCCATGCCCTATCCGCCCGCGCAGCCGGCGCCGCCCGAGCGACGATGGATCGGCTTCGTGATCCTCGCGATCGGCGTCCTTGCGCTCGTGGGCGTGCTCGGGGGCATCGCTTGGTCCGCGAAACGCACGGCGACCCCTGCGCCGCCTTCCCCTTCGGCCGCACCGGCATCTCGCTGACACTTGCATTGCGATAGCAGCGCGATAACGCTGCATTGCATCAACCACGTGTGAGCACGCGATGCGCACGTCCTGGGCGCTTTGCGCGCTTGACATCCCCTTTTGGCTTGGGTTTGCTCCGCGACCGCCCCGAAGCCAGGAAGTCCCTCTCAATGCAAGCCTTCGCACATCTTCTCGTTCGTCGAGCGACGGCGTGGACCATCGTCCTCGCGGTCGTATTGCTCTCGCTCGCGAGCCTGTTTTTTGCGTCTCGGGTCGATCGCGACGACGACGTGCTTTCGTTCCTGCCTCGGGAAAACCCGGAGGTCGGCGTCTTCTACGACGTGAGCAAGCGCTTTGGCAGCCTCGACGTTGCGCTCGTCGGAATCAGCACGGACGATGCGCTCTCTCCCGCCTTCCTGACGCGCCTGCGCGACCTGACGAAGCGGCTGAACGAGACGGACGGCATCGGCTACGCGATGACCCTCACGAACGTGGACGATTTCGTGGCGGATCCGCAGAAGGGCGGCATCACGACCGATTACCTGATCGCCAAGATCCCGGAGACGCCCGAGGAGCAAGCGGCGCTGCGCGAGAAGGTGCTTTCGCGGGATCACGTGGTGGGCAACCTGATCTCGGCGGACGGAAAGGCCACGCTCCTCTATTGCTTCGCGGGCTACGGGGCGGAGCCGAAGGTCGTGGCGCAGAAGGTCCGCACCGCGGTGGAGGAGGCTTTTCCGCGCGAGGCGAAATACTGGGGCGGGGCGCCGTTCATTTCGACGTACATCTACGACGTCACGCAGGAGGACATGCGGAAGCTCGCGCCGTGGGCGGTGCTCGTCATCGTGCTCATCACGGTGCTCTCGTTCCGCGACTTCATCGGCGCCGGCCTCGCGCTGCTCTCGACAGGGCTCGGCATCGTGATGTCCCTCGGGCTCATGGGCGCGCTCGGCGTGTCGGTGAACGTCGTGCTCGGCTCTTTGCCGGTCATTCTGTTCGCCCTCGGTAGCGCGTATGCCGTGCACATTCTCGCCCGCTATTATCCCGTCGCCCACGAGCAAAAAGATCCGGCGACGGCCATCGTCCGGACGCTCTGCGAGGTGGGACCGCCGGTCATCGCCAGCGGCCTGACGACCGTGGTGGGCCTTCTGTCCTTCCTCGTGATGGACATCGCACCGCTGCGCACGTTCGGCATTTTCACGGCGCTCGGCATCCTGATCACGCTCATCCTCTCGCTCACCTTCGTGCCCGCGGTGATTTACCTCGTGCGGCTCAAGGGAAAGCCGGCCGAAGCGCAGGGCCCCGCGCGGTTCCACGTGTGGCTCACGACGCTGCCGCAGCGGCAGCGCATGGTCGTCGGCGCGGCGCTCGCGGCCGTGGCGATCGCGAGCGGCATCTTCGTGAGCAAGGTCGACAGCCGCATGGACAACGCGGCGTTCTTCTCGAAGAACAGCCCGCCCGATCAGGCCGAGACGTTTCTGCGCGACCATTTCGGCGGCTCTTCGTTCGTGCAGATCCAGGTCGAGGGCGACATGACCGACCCGGTCGTGCTGCGCGAGCTCCGGATCCTCGCCGATCGCATCGCGCTCTTGCCCCACGTGAGCTCGGTGAACCACGTGGGCGCCGTGATCGCGCAGCTCAACGAGGCGATGGAAGGCGACCGGCGCGTCCCGGACACGGCCGCCAAGGTGAAGCTGCTCTACGGCTTCCTCGAAGGGAAAAAGGCCGTCACGCAGCTCGTCACGGACGATCGGCAAAGGGCGCTCTTGCAGGTCAAGCTCGACACGAACCTCGCCGCGGAGACCGAGCCGCTGATCGAGCAGATCCGCGCGGTCACGAGCACGGCGATCGCGGCCACGTACGCGGTGGCCGAGGCGAAGGGGCCGCGGAAGGACGAGGTCGCGGCGCGGGCGCGGGCGCTCGTGACGAGCCGCATCACGGCCATCGGCCGGCAATTCGAGGTTTCCGTGCCCGAGGAGCCGAAGCTCGGCGAGCACCTCGGATCGGGGAAGGCACCCGACGCGCCTCCGGCCACGAAGGCGGCGCTCACGCGGTTCCTCGGCTCGGAGGAGTGCAGCGTGGAGCTCGAAGGCCCTGAGGCGATCGACAAGGTCGCGAGCGCGCTCACCGCGCTCGGCCCGCACCCGGAGGCGGAAAAGCTCACGGAAGCGATCGCGCAGGCCATGGGCAAACCCACGAGCGATACGCTCGTGACCGACCTCGCCGACACGGTCGATCGTCCGCTCGAGGAAATCTGGCGCCGGAGCGAGGCGATGGCGCGGGCGAAGGAGTTCGTCGCCGCGGCGAAGATCACGGCGCCCGAGGGGCCGAAGGGCGAGCGTTTTCATACGGCGATCGCGATGGCGCTGATGGACCTCGACGCCCCGTCGGTCGCGCTCCCGCCGGCCGCGGGAGACGCGGCGCAGAAGCTCGTGGTCTCGGTGACGGGCCTGCCCGTGATGCATGCGGGCCTGTCGCGAAGCGTCGAGTCGAACCAGTGGAAGAGCCTGTTTTTCGCGCTCGGCTGCGTGCTCGTCATCATGGCGGCGCTGTTCCGGTCGTTCTGGAGCGGCCTGCTCGGCATCCTGCCGATCGTGCTGACGATGGCGGTGATCTACGGCGGGATGGGCCTCGTCGGCGTGCGGCTCGACATCGGCACGTCGATGCTGGCGAGCTTGATCATCGGGGCCGGAGTGGACTATGCGGTGCACCTGATGGTCGCGTGGAGCGCCCCCGAAAAGTCCCCACTGACGGAGTCGGCCACGGCGGCCGCGCGGCAGACGGGCCCGGCGATCTGGGTGAACGCCTTGATGGTCGCGGCGGGCTTCTTCGTGCTGACCCTCGGCGACGCGCGTCCGCTGCAGAACGTCGGGGGCCTGACCGCGGCGGCGATGGTCACGGCGGCCCTCGCGACCATGCTGGTGATCCCCCTTTTCGCGCGCAAAACGCGCTACTACGGCGATGGATCTAGAATACCTTCCGCCGTTCCCTCGTCCGAGGCGTCGGACGCAGTTCTCGACACGAGCACGAGCCCCTGAACGTAATGAGGTTCGAGATGAGCAGAATCTTCCGTAGCTGGCTTCCTGCCTCTGCCCCCCTCCTCGCCGCCGCCCTGCTCTGGGCGGGCCACGCGAGCGCCGATCCCCCGGGCGACAAGGCCTTGAAGGGGATGGACGAGGCGATGAACCGCGCCAAGACCCAGTACTACGAGTACGAGGTCGTGAACCAGGAGCCCGGCAAGCCCGAGAAGAAGCTCGCGCTCAAGGTCTGGATCAAGGGCGAAAAGCGCCTCACGGAGTTCACCGCTCCGGCCGACATGAAGGGGACCAAGGTCCTCATCCTCTCGCCCACGCAGATGTACGTGTACCTGCCGGCGTTCGGGAAGATCCGACGCATCGCGAGCCACGTGACCGACCAGGGCTTCATGGGCCTCGCCTTCAGCCAGGACGACCTCGCGAATCAGAGTTACGCGCCGCTCTACGACGCCCAGCTCGCGTCCGACGCGGCCGCCGAGATGAAGCTCGTGGCTACCGCGAAGGCGGGGCAAACGGTCCCCCACGGCAAGATCGAGTTCAAGGTCGCGAAGGACAAGAACCTGCCGACGGAGATCAAGTACTTCAACGCGGCCGGCAACCACGTGAAGACCGAGACGCGCACGACCTACGACTGCCAGGGTAATGTTTGCAGCCCGCAGGAGCTGAAGATGGTCGACCACACGAAGGGCGGCCACTGGACGAAGATGATCCGCAAGGCGTGGAAGGTGAACGAGGAGATGGGCGACGACCTCTTCTCGAAGCGCAGCCTCGAAAAGTAGATTTCGCCCCGCCCGAGATAGAGTAGATACCCGCGCCGCCTCCTCCCTTCACGGGATGGGCGGCGCGACGCATTTCAAGGACCCGAGGTCAAACGAAGCATGTACCGCCACGTTCGTCGGGGCAGCGCGATCGCCTGCGCTCTCGCCCTCCTGCTCGGCATAGCGCCGAGCGCCCAGGCCGACGAGCTCGAGCTCGATTGGAGCGGCCGCATCCAGAGCGATCTGCGCTTCCGCATGCAGCCCGTGGGCGTGGGCGACTGGTATTCACGGCAGGAGCTGCCGGCAGGCGTCGAGCGCAACTGGAATACGCTCGGCCTGAAGCTCGAGGCGGATTACGGGCGGTTCCACGGCGTCGCGGCAGTCGATTTCGTGTGGAGCGGTTATCCCGAGCGAATGACGGCCGTCGGCGATCTCTCGCGGATCGAGAAGGCCGACCCGTACCGCCTCGAAGCGCGCGCGGTCTACATGGAGGCCGAGGGCCTCTTCGTGAAGGGGCTCGATCTGCGCATCGGCCAGCAGGTCGTGTCCTGGGGCGTCGGCGACCAGTTCAACCCGACGAACAATCTGAACTCCGACGATCTGCGTGATCCGCTGCTCTTCGGCCGGCAGATCGCCAATTTCATGGTGAAGGCCGATTACTGGATCTCGGAGGACTGGTCGATCTCCGGCGTGGTCGTGCCGATCTTCAAGCCCGCGATGCTGCCGCTCTCCGGCTCGCTCGCGGTGGCGCAGCTCGATCGATTGCCGTTCGTCTCGGATTCGCTCCGGCAGCGCGTGGTCGCCGAGCAGGCCGCGGCGCAGACGTTGTTCGGGCATCCGACGATCATCGGCAACGTGACGCCCGTGATGCCCGATCCGACGTTCGACAACATGCAGGTCGCCTACCGGATCGCGGGCACGATCAAGGAGCACGACATCGCGCTCTCGTATTACAACGGCCGCACCGATTTCCCGCAGCCGCGGAGCAACCACACGCGGCAGGCGCTCGGGCGGCGCTGTAACCCGACCGATGCGAACGATTGCGTCGAGGGGCTTTTGCTCACCGACGTGACGCTCGAGTATCCGCGGATGCACGTCTACGGGCTGAACGCCACGGGCGAGGTGAACCCGTTCTCGTGGATCTCGGAGGAGATCAACGGCATCGGGTATCGCTTCGAGGGCGCGCTCGTGGTGCCGCAGAGCCAGTCGATCCGGCTGACGAACGACGAGCTCGCGCTCGGGATCCCGCAGGCCGCCGGCGAATACGATTACGACGGCGACGGGCAGCCCGGCGGGCCCGGCGGGCGAGAGCCGCTCGTGGTGGACGACACACCGTTCTTGAAATGGGTGCTCGGCCTCGATTATACGTTCGGTGAGCACGTGTACGTGAACGCGATGTGGGTGCACGGGCTCGTCGACGAGTACGGCGCGGGCGACTGGATCAAGGAAGGGTACGTGGTCCGGCAAAGCGGCACGCTCGACGGGTCGAACGTGCTCGCCTGCGCGCTCTCGAAAAACGGCGAGACGTGCTCGCGGGAGATCCTGCGGCCGCGGCTCGGCGATTACGTGGTGCTCGGGGCCGATTTCAAGTTCGCGAACCAGGCGGGCATGTTCCGGCTGTTCACGATCCTCGACGCGACGCCGCTCGTCGAGGAGACGTGGGACGACGAGCAGGGGAAACGCGTGCGTCGGACGATCTCGCCGCTCAGCGCGGAAGGGTTCTCGATGGTCATCTTCCCGGAGCTCGATTACAACTTCGGCAATGGCCTGGAGCTCGCGGCCGGCGCCCTGCTCCAGCTCGGCAAGCCCTACACGAAGTTCGGCTCCCCGGAGACGGGCGGGTCGACCGTGTTCACCCGGGCCAAATATAGCTTCTAGGTTATTGCTTCCCGACTTTCCGCCGCGGTAAGTGTCGGCCATGCTGCGGCTTGGGGCCTTCGTCGTGCTCACGGCGCTCACCGGTTGTGGTGAGCCCGATGGGCGCGCCTCGCCGCTCACGGCAGCCCGCGGGCTCGCCGTGACGGCGCTGCCGAAAGCCTCCGCCGCAGCGGTTGTCCCGACGAACGATCCGCCGCCGGTGATCGAAACGTGCGCGGATTCGCCCGCGTTCGCGCTCTTCGTCTCGCCGCGCAAGCCGCGCCCTGGGACGCCGCTGCGGATCATCGCGGTCGCAGACGAAGCGAGCGCGGGGGCGCTCGTCGTGCAGGACGGGAGCGGAAAAACGGTCGTTCGCGCGGACGAGCGGCGCGGCGCAGGGCCGTACTTCTGGAACGTGACCGTGCCCGCGCCCGCGGCAGGGACGCTGCGCGTGGTGCTCGCGGAGGCGCAGGCGGCGCGCGCATGCAAGGACGTGACGATCGACGACGCGGACGAGCCGCCGCGCGCCGCGCGCGGGATGTGGCCGATCTCCACGGCGTGGGGGAAGGCGACGGAGAACCTGTATGCGGCGTGGATCGAGGCGCTCTTCGATGCGCCGCTCGGCGAGCCGCTCACGTTCCCGGCGCTGCACGAGGCGCTCCGCGATCCGAAGCGGAATTTGCTGCACGATCACCTCGGCCGCGGCGAGGACGACGCAGGGCCCGACGCGCCGGTGCTCGATCCGGACTGCGCGGATCTGCCGTACGCGCTGCGGGCTTACTTTGCGTTCAAAATGCAGCTCCCGTTCGCGTACTCGTCATGCACGCGGGGCGGCGGCGGGCGGGCGCCGTTCTGCAAGCGTCCGCGATCGAACCTCGAATGGCCGCGGCACGTGCGCACCGATGCGATGGCGGGCTTCGCGGAGTTCGTGCGGACGACGCTGGCGGACACGGTGCACTCGGGGACGGGAAGGACCGCGGGCGACGACGACGAGACGGATTTTTATCCGGTTCGTCTCGACGAACGAGCGCTCCGGCCGGGGACGATCTACGCGGATCCATACGGGCACGTGCTCGTCGTGGTGAAGCGAGTGCCGCAGACGAGCGAGCGTGCGGGGATGCTGCTAGCGGTGGACGGGCAGCCGGATGGGACGGTGGCGCGGCGGCGGTACTGGCGCGGAAACTTTCTCTTCGCGCTTGATCCTTCGCTCGGGAGCCCGGGCTTCAAGCGGTTCCGGCCGCTCGTGATCGAGCGCGGGGTGCTGCGCCCGCTATCGAACCAGGAGATCGCCGCGCACGCGGAGCACGGGGACCACGCGATGGAGCAGTACGAGCACGGCGTGGAGGGGTTTTACGATCGCGTGGACGACGTGCTCTCGCCGCTGCCGCTCGATCCGAAGCGCGCGCTGGTCGAGACGATCGACGCGCTGGAAGAGCAGGTGAAGGGGCGCGTCGTGTCCGTGGAGAACGGGCGGAAATACCGGCAAAGCGGTGGCAAGTCGGTGGAGATGCCCGACGGCGCGAGCATCTTCGAGACGGTGGGGCCGTGGGAGGATTTTTCCACGCCGTCGCGCGATCTCCGGCTGCTCGTGGCGATCGACGTGGCCCGCGCGCTGCCGGCGCGCGTGGAGCGGAGGCCGGAGCGGTACGCGATGCCGCCAGGGAAGACGGCCGCCGAGGTGCGCACGGAGCTCGACGCGACGCTCGCGCAGGAGCTCGAAACACGGCGTTTTACGTACGTGCGGAGTGATGGGTCGTCGTTCTCGCTCTCGCTCGCGGACGTGGTTTCACGGGCCGAACTGCTGGAGGTCGGATACAACCCGAACGACTGTCCCGAGGTGCGCTGGGGCGCGAAGGAAGGCACGGACGAGGCGGCGACGTGCAAGATGCGGGCGCCGTGGAAGCAGCTCTCGCGGATGCGAAAGGTGCGCGCCTGGTTCAAGGAGCGAAGGCGGCCGGCGCGCGGTTAGCGGTCAAAGGACAGCGGCTCGGCTCATCCGCAACAAAAGCTTGAGCAAGAAGGGGCGGCCGGTGTCTGGCTCGCGGACGTAGTTTTCGCCGGACGCGAGGCGACGCTCGGCCGCGATGTAGGCCGGGACGTGGCGGAGTCGGGCGGGGATGCGAGGATAGGCGCGGCGGATCGCGTGGATCGAGGCGTCGACGCGCGCGTGCTCCCGAGGTCCGTACGGCAGGCCGAATCCTTCGCGTAGCGCCTCGGGCAAGAGCGACGCGGTCATCATCGTGTACCAGCGCCACGCGAGGCCGAGCGCGGGGTGCGGCGGCGCGAGGAGGTACTCCGCAAGCTCGCGCGCGGGCGCGGTGACGACGATCGATCCCGAGCGAATCGTGTCGTCGAAGGAGCGCTCGAACGCGGCGTACGAGTCCGGCAGGTCCTCCTCTTCGAGCCCGAAGAGGAGCCCGAAGCGCCGCGACTCCGCGTAATACTCGTCCTTCTCGTGCTCCTCGAGCGGATCGATGACGAGCTCGTAGGCGCGCACCGCGTTGATGATCAAGGTCGTGAAGACCCAGCGCAGCGCGTGCTCGTCGTTCGCCTTGTAACGCGTGCCGGCGGACCAGGAGCCGGCGGCTTCCGTGATCACGCCGGTCACGCGCTCGTGGATCGTGTGCACCCCCCGCGCCGAGCGGAGGGCGCGCTCGAGCGGGCCGAAGATCATCGCGTAGACGTTCTCGAACGTGCGCAGGAAGCGGCCGAAGGTGTCCTCGCGCGTGACCGAGTGCTCGGCGACGCCGTACGCGACGAACGGATGCGCGAGCTGCTGGAGCGCAGCCGCGCCGCCGGCGAGAAAGACGACGCCCTCGCGCGCGATATGCCATGTCCGACTCGCGGGGCCGAAGAGGCCCATGCGCGGCTCGACGACCGAGCTCTTCGCGAGGTCGAGGCAACGCTCGAGATCTGCCCTCGTCACCGTCATGGGTTCCCCCTCACACCCTTGTGATGGGGCCGGAAGCGGGCGGCCGCTAGTTTTTTCCGAAGGTTAGCGACGGTCTTCGAAGGGCTTGCAGCCGATGACCGCCCCGGTCGCTCGCGCCTCCGTTCGGGCCGTATCAAGCGCCTCGGTGAGCCGCTTGCGGTTCGCAGGCGGGAGCGAGGCATCGGCGAGATCGGCGCGGAGCCGCGCGGCGAGCTCGAGCTGGAGATCGTACGTCTTCTGCAGCTCGCGCGCGTGCTGGTCCCGATCCTTGCCCCGCGCGCTCTCGGCCCGCGCCTTGCCGAGCGCGATCTCGGTGAAGAGCGCGGAGGTGTCGCGCGGCGGATGGTAGACGTAGAGGCCCTGGCATCGATCGGCGCGCGGACCGATGAGCACGTGCGCCTGCCGGCCTCCGGCGCGCTTGCGGCGCTCGTCTTGATCGCCGAGGAACGCGATCTTGTAGTTTCGCACCGAGGCCCCGACGATCGAGCTGTACCCAGGCCCGTCGGCGTCTTCCTTGCTCGGCAGTTCGATCCCGACGAAGGCCTTCTCCAGGCACGCGCGGAACGGGCCGGTGTCGCGCTCGCTCCGGCTCTCGCCCGTCGGTTCGAGCGCGGTGACGCGGGCGCTCTCGATGACCTCGGAGCCCGAGATTTCGAGGTCGAGCGTGGCCATGTACTCGCCCTCGAAGCCGGAGGCCTCGTACTCCTGTTCCCAGCACGCGACGACGGGCCTGAGGTGCCCCGGAGTCGCCGCGGCGACGAGCTCCGCCGCGAGCTTTTGCGGCGGGGTGCAACCGAAGAGCCCGCTCGCGAGGGCGGCGAACGCGAGCACGCGGCTCACGGAGCGCGCCCTTCCTTCTTTGCGCCGCTTCCGACGTCGCCCGTGAGGATCGTGCTTTGGATGACGCCGTAATCCGGGTACTGCCGGGTCGCTTCGCGAACGCCGATGTAGCGGATCGTTGTGGCCGCGTTGCGATCGTCGTAATGCTTGGCCATGTCGAGCTCGCGCTGGCACCCGAGCAGGGCAAGCGAAAGAAGCCACGTGGGCCATGTCGATCGAGGAAAGCGACCACTCCGACCCATGACGCGGCGACCCTAGCAGATTTTCCCACGAGCGAACGAGCGTCGTCGTAGACGACGGGTCGCTCCGGCAACTAGGCTGAGGATATCGGTGGAAACGCTTGCGGATCGGATTGCACGTGACGGCCCGTTGAACGAGCTCGACGCCGTCGGCTGGATCATCCGGCTCACGAAGAAGCTCGAGGCGCTGCATTCACGGGGGCAGTCGCACGGCGGCGTGTCGCCCGCGGCCGTCAAGACGGCAGCCGTGCCGCGCACCTCGGTCGGGATGCTCGTCGCCAGCGCCTCCGCGCCGAGCCGCATCGACTGCCACTCGCCAGAGCGGATCCTCAAAGGAACCAAGGCGCTCGCCGACGACACGTGGGCCGCGGCCGCGACGCTCTACACGCTCCTGACGGGCACGAGCCCCTTCCACGCGAGCGACGAGGACAGCATCCGGCAGAAGGTCGTGTCGGCGTCCCCCGCGCCGCTCTCGACGTTCGACGTCGGCGACGACGACCTGCAGCACATCCTCGATGCCGCACTCGAGCGCGATGCGACGCGCCGCGCCTCGACGATCACCGCGCTCCGGCAGGCGCTCGAGTCGTGGCACCCGGATCCGACGGTGAAGGATCTGCCGGCGCTCGTCGATGCGGAGCTCGAAGAGGACGACGACGAAGCGCGCACGGTCATGCGCGCGGTGCCCAACGTGCAAGCGGTGCGCGCGGCCATGGCGAAGCGCGAGCCCGGCCCGGCGCCGTCCTCGCGGACGACAGCGCAGACGGTGCCCAACATGCCGGCGGTCAGCGCGCTCGCGGCCGCGACGGTGCCCGGCGCGCCGCTGCCAAGGGCGCACGATCTGCTGGAAGACGACGACGAGAACGCGAAGACGTCGCTCATGAAGGTCCCGATGGTGCCGGTGCGAAAGCCGGCGCCGTCCGGGCCCAACCTCGCGCCCGGCGCAGCCGCGCCGGCATCCGGGAACGGGCCTGCGTCGGCCGGCGTACGTCCGGTCGGGCCACAGCCGGGCACAGGATTCGGCATGATGGGCGGCCGCGCGCCCGGTGGCCCTGCGGCGCGTGCGGCGGCGCGACCTGCCGCCGGCGCGCGTCCCGCGCAGCCCGCTGCGCCGGCCGCAGCCGCGAAGGCGCCGCTCGCGCCGCCGGTGGGCGGCATCTCCCGCGAGGCGGTCATCGACGACGGCGACGATGAAGACGCCACGGTGATGCGCGAGGCACCGCTCGAGCTGCTGAGGCAGACGAAGCAAGAGGATGGCCCAGAGGCCGATCGCGCGACGCCCGTGAACCCGATCTCGGCCGAGGTCGCCGCGGCCGCCACGGGTCCGGTGATCCGCGACGAACCCACGCCGCCGGGGCCACACGCCATCGACGACGAGGCGACGGTGATGCGCGAGATGCCGGAGCCGCCGCCTGCGCAGGGCCCCGCGCCCGTGCCCGTGCCGGCGCCCGACATGCGCGCGCCCGAGCCGACGATGGTGCTGCCCGAGGAGAGCTCGTCGACGTCGCTCCCCGCGAACCTCGCGGACCTCGCGCCGCAGCCGCAGCCGCCGATGAACGCGCTGCCGGATCTCTTCGCGAGCGTCTCCGACGAGCGACCGCCGCTCTCGCCGGAGCAAGCGATGCGCGCCGCTGCGATGCCTCAGCCTTCGCCGTTCGCTGTCGCGCGGGAGAGCGCACCTTCGCCGTTCGCCGCCGCGCGGGAGAGCGCGCCTTCGCCCTTCGCCGCCGCACGGGAGAGCGCACCTTCGCCGTTCGCCGCCGCGCGGGAGAGCGCGCCTTCGCCGCGCGTCACGCCGCCTCCGCCGCTCGCGCGGGAGAGCGCGCCTTCGCCGCGCGTCACGCCGCCTCCGCCGGTCGTGATGCAGCCGGCGCAGCCGGCGCCGCCGAGCACCGCGAAGGGCTTGCTGCTCGGCGCGCTCATCGCGCTCGTGCTGCTCGCCGTGGGCGCCAGCGTTTACTTCACGCTGCTGAAGAAGTGATCATCGCCGGCCCGGCGCGCGGGGCCTGCCCCGTCGCTCCGGCGCGCGCGTGGGCTCGCGCGAGGAGTCCGGGCCGCGGCCGAAATCGCGCTCGCGACTCCGTCTCCGGTTGATCAGGAGCTGGAGCTCCGCGTCGAAGCCGCCCATGTCGAGGCGCTGCACGAACGCTCGTTCGAGCCCGAGCTCCCGCGCGGCGCGGGCGCTCTGCGCGGGCAGCGGCGAGATCCACGCGATCCGGCCGCCCGGCTCCAGGACCTCCGCGACGTGCGCGAGGAACCGATCGAAGAACTCGTGCAGATCGATCCCGCGCAGCACCCGCCGTCCCATCGGCGGGTTTGTCAGGACGACCGTCGGGGGCGCGCCGCGTGGCACGAACGAGAGCGCGTCCCCCCGCGCGAGCACGGCGTCCTCGATGCCGACGGCCGCGAGGTTCTGGCGGGCCGCTTCGAGCGCGGCGGCAGCCATGTCCGTGCCGAGCAAGCGGGCATACGGGCCGGCGAGCACACGCTCGCAAAGCTCGGTGCCCGAACCGACGAAGGGATCCCAGACGACGTCGTCGGCGCGGACACCCGCGACCCGCACGAGCGCGGCGGCGATCGTCGGGTGCGAGGCCGCGGGCACGTCGCGCTCGCGGTAGGTGAAGCGTGGATCCTCGACGCGCGGGCAGAGCTCGACCTCGATCGCGTGGCGATCGGGAAG
This sequence comes from Polyangium jinanense, assembly GCF_028435365.1. Next base: position 182,084 of record NZ_JAGTJJ010000006.1, read on the forward strand.
CTCGTGCACGAGCGCCTCCCAGGTGCTCTCGGTCGGATCGTTGACGAGCTTCGGGTTCGCCGCGGCGATCGCCTCGGCCGCGCGCCACGTGCTCGCGCGGCGCTTGCCGCCGCCGGCCCAGGCGATCCGGAAGCGGATGGGGCCGGTCGTGAAATGTTCGAGCAAACGGAGAGCCTCGGGCGAGGTGAGCGAGCGCGCGAGGGCCTCGGCGATGTCGCCCGCGGGATCGAGCGGCACGGGCGGGAGCGGGAAGCCGAAGAAGAGCATGGTCCTCGCCTCGAACAGGCGCTCGGGCGGACCGACGAGCGTGGCGAGGACCCGATCTTCGCGGCCGTCCGGCGCGAGGCGTGGCGCGAGCCGGACGTCGATCTCGTCTCGCAGGATCGGCGCGAGACCCGCGCGACAGTGAAGCGCGACGGGCACGGGCGAGGGCGCGGGCTTGTGGACCTCGAAGGTCGAGGGGACCTCGCGGCCGGCGGTCCTCTGCGCCATGAGCGAGGCCTTCGCCGTGGCGCGCGCGAGGAGCTCGTCGTCGCCCGTGTCGAGCTCGCGGAGCGCGCGAGCAGCTTCGTCACCGCCCGTCTTGCCGAGCGCGGCAGCCATCGCGCGCCGCGCGGGAGCATCGTTCTCCTTGGCGAGCGCAGCCGCGAGTGCCGCGGCCACCTCGGGACCACGAAGCTTGCCGAGCGCGTTCGCAGCGAAGCGGCGCGCCCGCGGATCCGCGTCGCCGAGCGCGCCGATCAGAAACGCCGACAGCTCGGGCTCGGCATGCTCGATCGCGACCTTCCCGACGAACGCGACGAGCCGCGCGCGTGGTTTCGTCTCGGCCGTGCGCGTGCGCTCGATCGCGACACGAGCAGCCTCCACACCGAGACGAAGCAGCGATCGTTCCGCGTCGTCCGTGCGCTCCCCTTCCTCTGCGACGAGCTCGACCAGCGCGGCCGCGTCGCTCCGGCGCGGCGAGAAGCCGGGGTCGCGAATCGCCTCTTCCAGACGGAAATCCGGGGCTCTGCGCGCCGTCATGTCCTGGCCTCGCTCGCCTTGCTTGCGCCACGCGCCGCCTCGACTCGCCGTTCGTCCACGGCGCGAGGATACGGCGCGCGGGCTCTTTCGCCACTGCTTCGGGCGCGGGATGCCTTTCCCGACCTCGATTCCGCCGCTACACTCCGCGCATCCGGTGCTCGACGTATCCACGGTCATCCCTCGCACCGCGCCTCCGCCCGAGGTGCTGCGGGCCTCGCTCGATGCGCTCGAGCGAGGCGAACGAGTGGTCGTCGCCACGGTGATCGCCCGGCAGGGCTCCGCGCCTTGCACGCCCGGGCAGAAGCTCGCCCTTTTCCCCTCCGGCGCCGCGATCGGGACCGTCGGGGGCGGTGCGGTCGAGCGCGCGGTCCTCGCTGCGATGGCCGCGTCCCTCACCGCGGACGCGCCTGCTCCGCGCATCGACACCTTCCGCCTCGGGCCCTCGCTCGGCATGTGCTGCGGCGGCTCCGCCGAAATCCTGATCGAGCCCCTCTCCCCCGACCTCTCGGTGCTCGTCGTCGGCGCCGGTCACGTCGGCGTCTACCTCGCGCCGCTGCTCGCCTCGCTCGGGTTCGGCGTGACGCTCTGCGATGCGCGTGAGGTCGCGGCCGATCCCGCGCGTTTGCCGCGATCGTCCGCCAGCCCCGAAGGCGCGGACGTGCCTCGCTTGCGCCTCCTCCAGGCCGATCACGACGACCCCGAGGTCCGCGCTTCGCTCCCCGCGGATCTCGGCCGCGCCGCGGCGCTCGTCATGACGCACGATCACCAGCTCGATCAGGCTGCCATCGAGTGGGCCCTCGGCGCTGGATTCGGGTTCGTCGGGGGCGTCGGCAGCCGCGCGAAGGCGGCGAGGACACGCGCGCGGCTCGAAGCGAAGGGCACTTCGGCGGCGGACATCGCGCGCGTTCGCATGCCGCTCGGCGTGGACGTGGGTGCTCGCCTCCCGGCGGAGATCGGCGTCGCGATCGCGGCCGAGCTCGTTTCGTGGCGCGCGGGTCTCTCCGGCACGCGACGCGGCGCGCGGGGCCATGGGCACGGCGAGGCCGAGAAGGAAGAGGACGCATGACGGACATCGTGTCGATCGTGCTCGCGGCCGGGAGAGGCATGCGCCTCGGCGGTCCGAAAGCGCTGCTCCTCTGGCCCGGTCCCCCCGGGCAAAAGCCGCGGCCGCTCGCGATTGCGCACGCCGAGGCCCGGCTCTCATCCGAGTCCTCGCGGGTCGTCGTCGTCGCGCGCAAACCTATCGTGCAGGCCCTCATCCCGTTCGTCCGTCCGGGCCTCGACCTCGTCGTCTCCGACGCGGCCGACGAGCTCGGCCCGGCGGGCTCGATCGCGACGGCCGTCCAGCGCATCGCGGCGAACGATCGTGTGCTCGTTTGCCCCGTCGACACGTTGCCTGCCCGCGCGGCGACGACGGCGGCCTTGCTCGGAGCCCTCGGTGCGGACGGTGCGCCTCCGCTCGCCACGCGCCCGCGGCACGGCGGTCGCGCGGGGCACCCCGTCGCGCTCCAGGGCCGTGCGCTCGATCGGTATCGCCAGCCGAACCCGCCTCCGCTGCGGGATCATCTCCACGCGCTCGACGCCGATCTTCGTGACGTCGACGTCGACGATGCCGACGTGCTCGTGGACATCAACACGCCGGCCGAGGCAATGCGGTACCTGCGCGCGCCGCCCACGTTCCTCGGCGACGGCCACTAGCTCGGAAAGGACGCCTCGTGGACGAGACACCGCTTGTTTCTGGCTCCCGGCGCGCGTGGGCGCGCGGCACCTTGCTCGGGCTCGCGGTGGGCGACGCGCTCGGCACCACGCTCGAGTTCCAGGCGCGCGAGGCGCCGCCCTTCCCCGAGCTCGCCAAGGGCCCGCACACCGACGTCACGGGCGGCGGACCGTTCCGCGTCACGCCTGGTCAGGTCACCGACGACACGCAGATGGCCACGTGCCTCGCGCTCAGCTTGAAGGAGCACGGCCGGTTTCACGCGGCCGACGTGGCTGCGCGTTACGTCGCGTGGGTCCCGCACGCCTTCGACATCGGCAACCTCACGCACGCCTCGCTCTCCATGATCGCCCGCGGCGTTTCTCTCGGCGAAGCCGCGCGCCGCGCCTGGATCCACTCCGAGCGCAGGACCGCGGGCAACGGCTCGCTCATGCGGATCGCGCCCATCGGCGTCGCGCTCGCGCACGCCCCCGAAGCGCGCCGCATGGCCGCGCTCGCCGACAGCGCGATCACCCACTACGACCCGCGTTGCCGCATCACCTGCGCCGCGCTCTGCGCCGCGATCGCCGCGGCCGGCGCGGGACGAACCTCCGCGACGGACATGTTCGAGACCGTGCGCGCCGAGGTCGAGGCGGCCGCGGCGACGCTCATCGACATCGTCCCCAGCGACGGCCGTGACGTCGAGGCCGCGCGTGCCGAGCTGCGCTGGGATCTCGAGCTCGCCGTTCGGGATGATCCCGAGCTTTACGGCCCCGAGATTCACGTGCATCGCCAGCAAGGGTTCGTCCGCGTGGCGTTCCGGCTCGCGCTCTGGGAGCTCCTGCACGCTCCGTCCTACGAGGCCGCGCTGATCGACGTCGTCAACCGAGGCGGCGATGCCGACACGAACGGCGCGATCACGGGCGCGCTCCTCGGCGCGCGCTTCGGCGAGGACGCGATCCCGGCCGCGTGGCGCGCGCGTGTCCTCGGTGCGCTCGAGGAGGGCCCTCCCAGCGCGCTGCGTGACCACTACCATCCGCGCCGCCTGCTCGAGCTCGCTGAAGGCGTTTGAGGCCGTTCTCCATCGGCGCATTCCGCGGTATCGTGTCGCCTGCGATGACGACCGCCGCGCAAAACGCTTCGTCTGCCCGCCCTCCCTTCATCGGGACCAACGTGCCGCGCACCGATGGTGCGTCCAAGGTGACGGGGCGCGCCGCGTACGTCGACGACCTCCCTCGCGAGCCCGGTGAGCTCTTCGGCGCCACCGTGCGCAGCCTCGTCCCGCGCGCCCGCCTCCGCGGCATCACCCTCGATCCCGCGTTCGACTGGAGCGACGTCACCGTCGTGCGCGCCTCGGATCTCGCGGTGAACGAGGTCCAGTGCATCTCGGCCGAGCAGCCGATCCTCGCAGCCGATCAGATCCGCCACGCGTACGAGCCCGTCGTCCTCCTCGCGTGCGCGGACAAACGCAAGCTCGCGCAGGCCGTGCGTGCCGTGAAGCTCGACCTCGAGCCGCTCACGCCCATCCTCGACCCCGAGCAATCACTCGCCAAGGTCGACGTCATCTGGGGCGAGGACAACGTCCACAAGCGCTTCTCCATCACGAAGGGTCGCGCCGATCTCCCTGACCCGGCCGGAAGCGCCGCCGCGATCGAAGCCGCGATCGCGAACTGCGAGGTCGTCGTCCGCGGCCGCTACACGACGCACCACCAGGAGCAGCTCTACATCGAGCCGCAGGGCGTGATCGCCCACTGGGACGAGAAGGGCGTCCACATCACGGGCTCCCTCCAGTGCCCTTATTACGTGCACAAAGCGCTCGTCCACGGCTTCAAGCTCGCGGCCGATCACGTGCACGTCACGCAGGCCGTCACGGGCGGCGGGTTCGGCGGCAAGGAGGAGTATCCCTCGGTGATCGCCCTCCACGCCGCGCTCCTCGCGCAGAAGAGCGGCAAGCCCGTGCGCATGATCTACGACCGCAAGGAGGACATCGAGGCGACCACCAAGCGTCACCCGGCCATCTGCGAGATCGCTTCCGGCTGCGATCGCGACGGCACGCTCCGCGCGCTCTCCATCCGCATCCTCATGGACGGCGGCGCGTACATGACGCTCACGCCCGTCGTCCTCTCGCGCGGCGCCCTCCACGCCGCCGGCGTCTACCGCTGGGATGACGTGCGCATCGACGCCATCGCCGTCGCCACGAACACCCCGCCGAACGGCGCTTTCCGCGGCTTCGGCGCGCCCCAGACCATCTGGGCCATCGAGCGCCACCTCGACCGCGTCGCAGAGGAGCTCGGCCGCGATCCGATGGACCTCAAGGCGCAGAACATGCTGCGCGAGGGCGACACCACGGCCACGGGCCAGACCCTGCGCGGCTCCGTCGGCGTCGCCGAGTGCCTGGAGAAAGCCCTCACGGCGAGCGGGTACCACGACAAACGCAAAGCGCCTCCGGTCGTCCGCGGCCGCGTCGCGCGGGGCATCGGCGCGAGCGTCTTCATGCACGGCGCGGGCTTCACCGGCTCGGGCGAGAAGTACCTCAAGGGCCGCGTCGCCGTGGATCTCCTGCCCGGCGGCCGCCTGCGCATCCGCACCGCCTCGACCGACATCGGCCAGGGCACCGAGACCGTCTTCCGCCAGATCGTGGCCGACGCGGCGGGCGTCCGCCTCGAAGACGTCGACTTCGCCGTTCCTTCGACCTCGTACGTTCCCGACTCCGGCCCCACGGTCGCCTCGCGCACGGTCATGGTCGTCGGCGGCATCGTCGAGCGCGCCGCGCGTGAAGTCGCCGCGCGCGTCCGCGCCGAGCAGGAGGCTTCCGGCGGCGACTTCGCCGCGGCCGCCGATCGTTTGCTCTCCAAGGAACGCGAGGTCACCGCGCTCGTGCAGTACGAGCATCCCGGCTGGGTCACCTGGGACGACAGCACGTACAAAGGCGACGCGTACCCCGTGTACGGCTACGCGTGCGACGTGGCCGAGGTCGAGGTCGATCTCGACACGCTGGAGGTCACGGTCACTGGCTTCTGGTCCGCGACGGACGTGGGCAAGGCGATCCACCCCGTCATGTGCAAGGGCCAGATCGAGGGCGGCAGCCTCCAGGCGATCGGCTGGGCGCTCTGGGAGGACGTCGTCTGGAAAAACGGCCTCATCCAGAACCCGCGCATGACGAACTACATCATCCCGACCGCGCTCGACGCGCCTCCGATGCACGTCGACCTCGTCGAAGCTCCGTACGCGTACGGCCCCGGCGGCGGCGCCAAGGGCGTCGGCGAGCTGCCCATGGACGGCGGCGCGCCTGCGATCGCCGCGGCCGTCGAGCACGCCACGGGCCTTTTCGCCCGGGATCTTCCCCTCTTGCCGGAGCGGCTGCTCGAGCTCCAGACCATCCGCAAGGGCTGACACAGAGGCCCGCGAACCGACGGAGAACTCACGACCATGCGAATCCTCCACACCATGCTCCGCGTCGGCGATCTCGACCGATCGCTCGCGTTTTACACGGACGTCCTCGGCATGAAGCTCATCCGCCGGCGCGACTATCCCGAGGGCCGGTTCACGCTCGCGTTCATCGGCTACGGCGACGAGTCGGAGACGGCGGTCCTCGAGCTCACGCACAACTGGGACACGAAGAGCTACGAGATCGGCACGGGCTACGGCCACATCGCGATCCAGGTCGACGACGCGTACAAGGCTTGCGAAGAGGTCAAGAAGCGCGGCGGCAAGGTCACGCGCGAGGCGGGGCCGATGAAGCACGGCACCACCGTGATCGCGTTCGTCGAAGATCCGGACGGCTACAAAGTCGAGTTCATCCAGCGCAAGGTGGAGGAGTAACCCTTGAAGATCACGCTCACCCTCAACGGCCTTTCGCGCGAGGTCGACCTGCCGCCCCTCGTGCGGCTGCTCGACGCGCTCCGCGGTCCGCTCGGCCTACCGGGGACCAAGGAGGGCTGCGGCGAGGGCGAGTGTGGCTCGTGCACGGTGCTGCTCGACGGCGAACCCGTGAACGCCTGCCTCGTCTCGATCGGCCAGTGCGAAGGCCGCGCCGTCACCACCGTCGAGGGCCTCTCGGACGCCACGCACCTCGGCCCGCTCGCGCGTTGCTTCGTCGATCACGGCGGCGCGCAGTGCGGCATCTGCACCCCCGGCATGCTCATCTCGGCCGAGGCGCTCCTCGCGCGCCGGCCCGATCCGAGCGACGAGGAGATCCGCGAGGCCATCGCGGGCAACCTCTGCCGCTGTACCGGGTATCAGCGCATCGTCGACAGCATCCGCGAGGCGGCGCGCGAGCGCGCGGGAGGGGCGGCGTGAGCCTCGCGGATCTTCCCCTCCACGACATGCGACGGGCCGCCTCGCTCGACGCGCTCTGCGGGATCGTGGCGGAGCGGCACGCGCGCGGCGAGGCCACGGTCCTGCTCGCGGGCGGCACCGACTGGGTCGTCGAGCAAGAGCTCAAGCCCCCGCGCCCCGACGCCGATCCCCTGCCCCTCGTCGTCGACGTCTCCCGCATGGACGAGCTCCGCGGCATCACGGCGACGCGTGGCCTTTTGCGCATCGGCGCGGCCGCGACGTACCTCGAGATCCGCCGCCACCCCGCGGTCATCGAGCGCACCCCGCTGCTCGCGGCGATGGCCCGGGAGCTCGGCGCGATCCAGATCCAGGCCCGCGGCACGCTCGGCGGCAACCTCGCGACGGCCTCGCCCGCGGCGGACGGCGTCGCGGCGCTCGCGGCCTACGACGCGTCGATCGTCGTGAAGAGCGTCCGCGGCGAACGCCGGATCCCCTTCTCCGCGCTGCAAACTGGCTACAAGCAGAGCTCGCGCGCGCCGGACGAGGTCATCGTCGCCGTCGAGATCGCGCTCCCGCCCGAGGGTTCGCCCTGGATCTGGCGCAAGGTCGGCACGCGGCGGGCGCAGGCCATCTCCAAGGTCGCGCTCGCGGGCATCGCCGTGCGCTCCGAGGATCGGGTCGTGCGCTTCGGCCTCGGCATGGCCTCCGTCGCGCCGGTCACCGCGACCCTTTTGCAGACCCGCGCCCTCGTCCTCTCGCGCCCCCTCTCCGCCATCACGGCCGATGCGCTGGATGCCGCCGTCCTCTCGGACATCGCGCCCATCGACGACGTCCGCTCCACGCGCGAGTACCGCAAGCACGCCGCGAAGGCCGTCGTGCGCGGCTTCCTCCGCGACCTCGGCGCGCCGGTCTGAAAAAAACCGATTGGCCCGCCAAACCTCTCCATGTCCGACGCCATCTCCTTCCGCCCCATTCGCCCCGAGGACGATCCTGCGATCGCCGCGGTCATCCGCACCGTGATGCCCGAGTTTGGCGCGGACGGCCCAGGGTTTGCCATTCACGATCCCGAGGTCTCGGCCATGAGCGCGGCGTATTCCGGGCCTCGCTCCGCGTATTTCGTCGTCGAAATGGATGGCCGCGTCGTGGGCGGCGCGGGGATCGGGCCGCTCGAAGGGGGCGACGCGGACACGGCGGAGCTGCGCAAGATGTACTTTTTGCGCGAGGCGCGCGGCAAAGGAATGGGCGAGCGCCTCCTCCGGCACGTCCTCGGGGTCGCGCGGGAGCGCGGGTACGCCCACGTCTACCTGGAGACGCTCACGGGCATGGATTCGGCGATGCGCCTCTACGAGCGCCTCGGCTTTCGCCGCCTCGATCGTCAGCTCGGCTGCACCGGACACCACGGCTGCAATCGTTTCTATATGCTCGATCTGGTCGCGGCGCACACCACCTGAAACGTGGGACAACGTTGCTCTTGACTTGACCTTTCTCGGGGCCGAGGTCTTTACTTCGCCCCATGAACGGACTTCGAGCGTTTTCCCTCGCCTTCTTGCTCGCCACGAGCGCCGTCGCTTGCTCTGCCCCGAAGCCCGAGCCCGAAATCGCCTCCTCGGCTTCGCAGCCCGGATACGCCCAGGACTATCCGGTCGTCATCCAGCAGATCGTCAAGGATTTCGGCCGCGACGACGACGACGCGCGGACGCTCACCTCCGGTTTTTCCGAGTACCCGAAGGGCCTCAAGGCGCCCGACTGGAGCGTGGTCGGTGACATTCACCGCACCGCGAACGACGCGGGCCGGAGCCACGCGTACGTCGAGCGCAACCGCGAGGTCCAGGGCGCGGCGGCGTTTTTCGTCGCCGAAGAGGACGAGATCGTCAAGAAGGTCGCCGGCTCGGCCACGTATGTGGCCAAGCAAAAGGGCTGCGAGGTCGACCTCTCGGGCACCGTCGGCAAAGCGCTCACCGATTCCGTCGGCAAGCAGCTCGAAAAGCGGCTCCGCGAGCGGAACGAGGCCCACGCGATCATCGACCGTCACCGGAACGAGCTCAGCAAGGAAGACGCGGCCACGCTCGAGGAGCAAGCCGACCAGATCAGCCGCGCGAGTTACCTCGTGCACATTGCGATGGTCGAGGAAAAGGTGCGCCTGCGCGCGCTCATCGAAGAAGCCGAGCAGGTGAAGAAGACGCTCGACGATTACATCGCCCGGGAGCGCGCCTCGCAGGGCAAGGGCAAGGACGTGGACCAGAAGGCCAGCGAGGCCCGCATCGCGCGCGCCAACGAGAGCAAGGCGCAGATCGACGGCTCGCTCACGCAGGCCCGCGAGATGGAGCCGAAGATGGAGGAGCGCGTCGCGGCCGCGCAGAAGCGGCACGCGGACGCGATGACGGCGCTGCTCGCCGACGTGGACAAGCGGGCGAAGGACGCCGGGCAGAAAAAGTAAGCAACTGCCGGGGGTCTCCGGTCGATGGAGCGAGGGAGAGAATCACCTCTCGCTCTCCCAGGAGGTCCCCTCGTGCCCTCGTTTTTCCCCTTCCCCGGTTCAGGACAAACGCTTCCTTCGGCCCCCGCGGCCGACCTCCCGGCCCCGCGGCCTGCGCGGGCGGATCCCACACTGGAATCCGTCCCGCCGCCGGCCGACGAGGCGATGGACCTCGCTTGGGAGGATACGCAGCCGATGAGCGTGGTTCGATTCGATCAATCCGCGGCGAAGCAGTAAACGCGCCCGTTGCCGCCCTTCGGGGCGGTATCGCTGCAGTTGCCGTTGACGTGCACCGAATTCCACGGCCGGTACATCTCGGCGTCGCTCATATTGGGACCGAGCCCATCGCTATGGCCCACCTGGGCGGTCATGGTGGCGTCTTCGGACGTCCAGTCCGCGCAGGTTTGCCCGGGGACGAGGGTGCCGTCGCGCGCCGTGCCGGTGAGGACATCGTGCTGGTTCGGCGTGGGGGAGCCTTCCCACTGACCCGGCACCATCTCGCCCTTTTCGTCGAGGAATACCTTGTGATCGCCGTACCGCGCGTGCAGCTCGGTCAGGTTCGCCGCCACCATCTCGCCCTTCGCGTTGTACCAGGGGCCGGTGCCGATCCTGTCCTTGGCGTGCACGGGCTGGTCGTTCGGGCCCTTCTCGACGCTGAGGTAGGCGCGCCAGGTCTTCGCCCCGGCGCCGACCGCGGCGGCCAGGTCCTGGCACCTCTTGTCGGCCCCGGCGAGCCCGCCCAGGTTGGCCGTCGTGCTCCCGGTGCTGGAGACGAAGAAGCTGAGCCCCTTCGCTTCGCTCCCGCCAGCGCCGCCGCCGCCGCCAGCGCCGCCCACGCCGCCCGTGCCACCAGCGCCGCCCACACCGCCGGTGCCACCAGCGCCGCCGGTGCCGCCAGCGCCGCCGGTGCTACCGGTGCTGCTGGAGCTGCTGGAGCTGCTCGCGCCGCCGCTGCCGCCCTGGTCCTCGCCGCATCCCACGGCGGCGAGCGTGAGGCCGAGACCGAGGAGGACGCCGAAGCTGTGAAGATGATTCATGGAAATCTCCTGAGGAAGGTCGAGACCCCACGATCGCGTACGCGCGGCGTCGCGTCCAGCGTGTCGCTCGCGGCTTCCGCGTCAAAAAGGGCTCGACGTAAGCTCGCTCCGACGCTCCCCTGACGTGGCCGGACAAACGTCGACGAGCCACGGCATCTCGTGCGGCTTCCGGTTCTCCGCGAAGCTCGCCTGGCACGGCTCGCCGAGGCCCGAGCCGATCGCGGCCGAGAGCAAGGCTCCATAAAAGAGCGCCGTCTCCGCCGCCTCCACCTCGAACGGCGGGCGCAACTCGCAATGGATGCGCTTCTGCTCGGACCACGCCGCCCCCTCGATCGCCACGCGACCGAGCCCGGCCCGCGCGAGCACGCCGTCGAGTGCGCCCGGCGCAAGCACCGGCGCGCGCCCGCCCTCACGCGCGTGCGTATCGGCCTCCGATTCGATCACCAGCGCCATGGCGCGCCCCACGTGCTCACCGAGCTCGATCGCGCCGCGCGGCCCGAGCCGCTCGAGCAGCGCAGGCAGCGCGTCGAGTAGCACCGGCAAGAGCCCGCCGATCGTCCCCAGGCTCTTCTGCCAATCGTGACCGGCCTGATTTGCGCCCACCTCGACCACCGGCCGTCGCACCACGGTCATGAAGATCCGCGCCGCCGTGCCTTCCTGCACGAGTGGCAGCGTCACCACGGGCGGCGCCTTCACGAGCTGCACGGCCACGTCCTGCGTCCCGTGCATGAAATGAAATCGAAACCGAAAGCTCTCCGAGAGGCGCGCCTCGTCCTGCACGAGCGCCCGAAACCGCCCGTAAAACGCCTCCACCCGCGTGCAAGGCGCGACCTCCTTGAACCAGTTTTTCCCGACGACCCGCTCGGAGGGCAGGCGCGAAAGAGACGATTCGTAGCGGTTGTACAGCAGAATCGTGCCGACCTCGTCGAGGACCACGAACCCGTACGGGAGATCGTCCACTTCCTCTTTCGACATGGAAGCGAGATGCTCAACGGCGTCGAGCGTGCCGTCCTCCGATACCATCGCGACCTGCACGGCCTTGAAAAACCCCCGGCTCAACGAACACCCCCATCTCGCATTCGAAACGCCTCACCCCATCCCCCCTTGTCGAGCAGTCGCATCAGGCCCCCGAGCATCTCGGGGACGTTGTAACGCTGAAAACGCGCCGCATGAAACATCGAGGCGGCCTCGAAGACGGAAAACACCCACGTGGCCACCGCCTTCGGAATCGCGGACCGCGCCCGCTCCACGCCCACCACCGTCACCAGACCGTCCGCCGAGATCCGAAAGGCATCCATCGCCGCATGCGCCGCGGCCGTGCGCGCCCACGCCGTCTGCATGATCGACGACGCGACCTTCGGCCCGAGCCATTTGCGCGTATACACCGAGCACGCATTCATCACGGCCGCGGCCAGCGCCACCTCCGTCGCATTGCCTTCCAGCATCGCCGGGCGCAGGGACGCGGGCGGCGCCTCGGAGAACGGCGGGCGCGGCGGCGGCGACGAACCTCGCTCGTCGAGCGCGAGCACGTCGAACACCGCGTGGGAAACTCCGCGAAGGGCGGCGAGCGTGACCTCGACGTCGGCGTCCGCCGGCACCCCGTCGGCGCGGGCGCGGAGCACGCGCCCTCGCTCGAGGACAATCTCGCCTTGCCGCTTCGGGGATCGGACCGAAACGACGCACGTCCGGCCCCGGGCGCCCAGGGAGCCGAGCAGGTCGTCGAGCCCTACCTCGTCGAGTTGACCTCGAAGGAGGAGCCGACCCCGCGCGCGATCCGAGGAGACGCCCGCCCGATCGCCCCAACCGGTGTCCGTCATGGCCCCACCGAACCACGCGGCTCCCCCATCCCCGAGGGCGGCGTTGTCGAACATGCGCACTCCCTTCCTTCCGTTGTACATGGTTCGTACAACGTTAGGAGAAGGGCGTCCAGCAGGTTTTTCAACTTCTCCCGTGTGGAAGAGCCAAATAGGTCCGTCCGAGCCCGTCCGATGCTGACCCGCACGTACAAGGTTCGTCCAACGCTACTCTTTCGTGTGCCCGGGCGTCGGGGCGAGGGCCTTCCGGATCGCCTCCTCGCGCGCCTCGCGCGCGTGCCTACGGCCCTCCACGACCGACTCGACGGCGAGGTTCGCCTCGATGTCGTCGGCGAGCTCGTCCGCCGCGATCCGCGCGATCGCTTCGAGCCGCGGCCCGAGCCGCGCCCGGAGCCGCTCCTTGATGGCTTCCTTCAAGATCTCGCGCGCCGCCGCGCGTGTCAGCGCCGCGGCCTCGCTGTAGAGGACCTTCGAGACCTCGAGATCGAGAAAATCCGTGCCCTCGGGCCCCTCGGCCCGCCGCCCCTCGCCGTGGCCCTCGTGCCGCTCGCCCTGCCCGTCCGGCCCTTCCCTGCGATGATCCTGCATGTCGCCTCCGACGTCGCAGCGTAGCGGCGACGTCGAGGCGTCGGAAGGGCCACCCAAGGCAGCCCGCAGGTTCACTCGGGGCGGATCAATCAGAGCAGGTTCAAGAACTTCTTGGCGCGATGCTCGGCGGCCTCGACGAGCTTCGCGGCCTCTTCCGGCTCGATCTCGAGCTTCCCGCAGAGCTCCTGCACGAACTTCTTCTCGCTCTCGTGCTGCTCGCCGTCGACGTAGGTGAGAAGCACGGCGTGCTGCAGGAGCACGCGGCGATCGCCAAACGGCATGTCCCAGACGGGGATGTCGTCGAGGGACTTCTTCTCGGCCGCGTACGAGCGGATCTCGGCGGCCTGCTCCTCGGTCGCCTCGAACGCGGAGATCAGCCCCTCGACCATCTCGCGTTCCTTCGCGTCGTAGTGGCCGTCGGCCCAGGCAACGCTGACAAGCGACTTGACGATCCCCATGTCCTCTTCGCGCATGACCGAAGCTTTTGCCGTCATGAGCGGAGGGCGTCAAGCCCCTCGTCAGCCGGACGGGCGCAATGCGCTCCTCCCGACCCCGACGATGCGATACCTTGCCCGCCCGATGGAGCCCCCCCTCGCCGTCCACCACCTCGCCGTCGTCGTCGCCGATCTCGATCGGGCCGAGCGCTTCTATTCGGGCGTGCTCGGCCTGCCCGTCCTGCGCCGCTGGGACGACGCCGCAGGGCAGCCGCGCTCGGTATGGCTCGCGCTCGGGGGCGGCGCGTTCCTCGCGGTCGAGCGCGCAGGCGCACCGAATGCCCCGCACCGCGAGGACACGGCCCCCGGCCTGCATTGCCTCGCGCTCGGCATCCGCCCGGACGCGCGCGAGCGCTGGCGCACGACCCTCGCCGAGGCAGGTTTTCCCGTCGAACGCGAGAGCCCGTATACCCTCTACACCCGCGACCCCGACGGAAACTTGATCGGCCTCAGCCACTTTCCCGATCCGGCCCCCTGACCCACGACCACCGCAATGACAGGCCTCTCCCACCAGCGCTACCGTTTCGTCGCTCGCCCCGAGGACGCCGGGCAAAGGCTCGATCAGGTCCTCGCCGCGAACGTCCCCGGCCTCTCGCGCCGCAAGGCCCGCGTCGCCATCGACCTCGGCGGCGTCTTCGTCGACGGCGCCCGCGTCAAGGTCGCCGGACGCGCGATCCGGCCCGGACAAACCATCCTCGCCCACCTCGGCGGCGCGCTCGACCGAGCGACCAAGGAAGTCGGCGCCGCCGCGCGCGCCAAAGACGAGGCGAGCCTCCCGCCCTTCCGCGTGGTCTACAAAGATGACGACCTCGTGGTCGTGGACAAACCCTCCGGCCTCGTGACAGCGCCGACGCCCGAGAGCGACCGCGGAAACCTTGCGGATCTGCTCGGCCGTACCCTCGGCGGCACGATCTACGTCGTCCACCGCCTCGATCTCGACACGAGCGGGCTCGTCGTCTTCGCGCGGACCGAAGCGGCGAACCGCGCCCTCTCCGATCGAATTCGCGCCCATGATTTCGATCGCGTCTACCTCGCGACGCTCCTTGGCCTCGTCCCCTGGGACGAGCGGACCATCGAGGAGCCCGTGGCCGGCAAACGCGCCGTCTCCCACGCCACGGTGCTCGAACGCTTCTCCTTGCCGGACAACCCCGGCGCGACGCTCACGCGATTCCGCCTCACGACCGGCCGCACCCACCAGATTCGCCTGCACGCGCTGCACGAAGGCCACCCCGTGCTCGGGGATCGCAAGTACGGCAAGACGAGCCCGCTGGATCCGCCGCGCCTCGCGCTCCACGCAACCCGGCTCGGCTTCGTGCACCCGCGGACGGGCGAATCCCTCGCCTGGGAGAGCCCGTGGCCCGACGACCTCACGCCTTGGCTCGAAGGATTGCGGACGGGTACGCCTGCTCGTTGACGCCCCGCGCGCGCCATTCTATCACGCCGGGCATGCTCGCCCGACGCGCCCTCCTCCTCGCCCTCGCGTCCCTCGCCGGCCTCCTCGCGCTATCCTGCACGAAATACGAGCTCGCCCTGCATGAAAATGCTCCCCCAGGCGCGTTCGGCCCCCTGCCCCCGAACGCCGCGCGGATCTGCGTCGTCCGCCCGTACGCGGTCGCCTCGCTCGTCCCCGCTGTCGTGCGTGACAATGGCCGGCTCGTCGGCATGACCAAGGGTCCGTCGTATTTCTGCTATCTCGCCGAACCCGGGGTTCACAAGATCGTCTCCCGGTACGGCGACGACGTGGACGCGGAGCTCGGCTCCGACACGCTGGTCGACACGACCCTGACCGCCGCGCCCGGAGGGCATTATTTCCTGCACCACGACGTCTCGGCGATCCTGACGCTTTCGGTCGGCTGGGTCGAGGCGGCGAGGGCGAACGAGATGATCTCCGAATGCGACTACGCCGAGCTCGTCGACGTCCCTTCGAAGGAGACCCTGCCCGTGCCCGGTGAAATCGTGCCGGCGTCGCGGCCTCAATAATCGACGCGCAGCCCGAACCGCACCTGCCGCGGCGCCTGAAAGGCCACGGGTTTTTCGTACCGAGGGTTTTTCTTGATCCCCTCCGGGATCTCCACCCGCGTGCCGCCCTCGATGGGAAGAACCGTATCGTACGTGTAGTTCTCGTCGTACGCCGTGGGCGTCCGGCTGTCCGCGAGGTTGTAGACCTCGACGTTCGCGCCGAGCCGGAGGCCCTTGCCCAAGAGCGCCGACACACCGAGCCGCGCGTCGATGCGATGCACCCACGGCGTCAGCCCGACCGAGCCGCGCGGCAAGTAGTACACCTCGCTCGCCCCGAATGACGGGTGCGCGCCGAGCGCGCTGTACGGCGATCCCGAGAGCCCGGTATACCCCGCCCCCGCTTCGAGGATCACCCCGGCCGGCAAGACGACCTCTTTCCCCGCATAAAGTTTGATCGAATGCGTGTGATCCCCGGGCAAGGGACCGGTCCCGTTCGCGTCGAGCTTGGGCGCGTCGAACGCGCGTGTCATGTTCGGATCGAGCTGCCCCGTACGGCTTAGGAAAAACCCCTCGTAATTGCCGCGTAGCGATGAGAGCGTGTAACTCGCGACGCCGACGAACCCGCTCGCGAACGGCCGCATCACCGAGATCGAGAGCGCGTCGTACACCCGCTCCGCCGGCGTCATGAACGCCGAGGCCCCCCCGCCTGGATTGCCGACCAAGCCCCCGCCCGTGAAAAAGGTCGTATCCTCGATCGTGCGGAGGAGCTGGTCGTGCACGTACACGACCCCGAGCCGCACGCCGAGCGGCACCACGACCTCCCCGCCGACGACCCACTGATGATAGGCGGGCCCTTCGATCTCGGGATCGATCGAGGCCTGGCTCGTCCGCGGGTCGGACATGGTGCTCGGCTCGGCCGACGTTTGAAACGGAATGGCCGTATCCGCGGGGCAGCCGCCATACGCGTCCTCGGGCTCGTTGACGTCGCAGCGGCCCCCCATCGTGTGAAGGCTCGAGATCTTGCTCTCCTTCGAGAGCCCGCGCGCCGCCACGTCGAGCGGCACGGCCTGGTAGCGCATCCCGTACGTCGCGAACACCCGCGCCCGCCCCTTCTTCGTGGGGTCCCACGAAATGGCAGCGCGCGGCGCGAGCATGAAAGGCAAGGCGAGCTTCCCCCCGCCGAGCACCTGCGCGTCGTACCGCAGGCTCGCCTCGGCCACGAGTCCATCCAGGATGCGCCATGTATCCGCGACGAACCCGCCCGCCGCATAGGACGTCACCCTCGTCGAGACCGTATCGAACACGACGGGACTATCGGGGCCGCGAAGGTAGCCGAACCGGTCGTTGTGCACGAAACCGCCATTGACGGCCTCCTGGAGGAGGACCGCGCCCGAATACCCACGCACGTACGAGAGCGTCGCGATCTCGAAATCGATGCCGACGCGGATCCGGTGCTCGCCGAGGCCACGCGCCCGCAGCGATACGACGGCGCGCCCCTCGATCCGATCCGCGGTGGACCGCGACAGGAGCCCGGGGCCGCCCATCGCATACGAGCTGACCGGGCAATTCAGGATGAGGTCCGAGGGTTGCCCCGTCGGGACGCAGGCGGTGATCGCCGGCGTGGTGAGATCCTCGAAATCGACGATCGGGTGCGCTCCGATGGCGCCGCCGCGCCGCCAGAGCATGCGCGGCACGTGCGCGAGCGTCCCCTCGCGCCCGATATCAAAGACCCCCGAACCATCCGCCGCCAGCGTTTCGTTCTGGCTGCGCACCCATCCGAGCGCCGCGTCGAGCCGGGCATTGCCACGCGCGAACAGGGACGTCCCGCGGAGCACCACCGCATTCGTGAGGGCCGTCTCCCTGCGGCCGAGAGCGGTCTGCTCCCCATTCAAGTTGTCCACGCCGATCCCTTCGGTCGCCGTATTGAACGGGTGCACCGCGCCGCCTCCGGATCCCGCGAAGGTCCCGAACACGGAGAGCGAGACCTCCCGCGTCTTCGAGGGCCTGTACGTGAGCTTGCCGATCCATTGCCCGATGTCGCCCTGGGCAAACTGCGTGCTTTGCGAGTTTGGCAGCAGCGTCTTTTTCTGGGTGCCGGTCTCCGGGTCGATCTCGGGGACGAGCGAGACACCCCCGAATTCGTCGATCTCCGAGGTCCACGAGAGCGCCCGCAAGCTGCGCTCCAGGCGATACCGCCGCCGGGCGAGGCTGCCGCCCGCGAAAAAGAAGAGCTTGTCCTTCACGATGGGACCGCCCACCGACCCGCCGAGATCCCGCACGCCGTCGAGGCGCGGATCGGTATGGATGACCGTGCCCTCGAAGATCTTCGGCACCCGCTCCCCTTCGAGCGCGCCCGGCGCGAGGCCGCCCCACGTCGAAGCGTGCCACTGATTCCCGCCGCTCTTCGTCGTGACGTCGTACAGCCCGCCCCCCCGGCCGAACGCCGGATCGGCCCCGATCACGGTGATATCGGCGCGCTCCACGAACTCCATCGAGAGCGGCATCTGGAGGATGCCATACGTCGGATTGCCGACGCGAATCCCATCCACGAAAAACGTATTCTCGGGCGAACTCGTCCCGACGAACGACACGCCATACAGATCGGCCTGCGTCCCCGGCAGGAGCAAAGCGAGGTTCTCGAACGATCGCGCGGGCCCGCCGCGTTGTTCCGGGGCGGAAAGCGGCAGGAGCCGAAGCCCGGCCGGGTCGAGCGATTCTCCCCATCGCGTCGTGCTCCCCTCCCCGAGACCACTCGGCAGGGGCTCGTCTGCGTGGGCGGATGGTGTGGCCAGAAAAACCCCCACGAGGGAGGCGGCGAGCGGGATCCGGAGCGGGAACACCACGTTTTGTTCTCCAAACGTTCGTCGGGCCCTCGAGGTCAGAGCGGATCGAGCGGATCGCCCACGAGCACGCAGCGGAGCGTCGCCTCATCACACCGCGTGGCGATCCGCGGGTCGATCCCGGAGCCGGGGTGGAGCCCCGCGAACGTCTGGGTCGGCACGGGCGAGCAGAACACGTCCTTCGGCAGATCGGTGAAGTCGCCGAATTCACCGCAATACGCCGACGGCGAGAGCGCCGCCACCGTGTACTTCACCGTGCACCCCTGCGTGAGATCCTCGACCTCGAGCTCGGCGGCAAACCGCACGCCGGGCACCTCGGGCGCGACGTACATGGCGAGGTTCCGCCACGTCTCCCGGACGTGCCCGCCCCCGACGAAGAACGGGTTGCCGAGGTCGTCGAAGATCTGCGTCGGCGGGAGATCGATCTCCGCCGGCGCGAGGTCGCCCGCGCGGCAGATCCCGTCCGGCCCCGCGCTCTCGGCGAAATCCCCCAGCGCGTAGGCCCGCTGGTCGCCGAGGTCTTTGCCATTGAACTTGGCCTCGAACCACAAGTTCTTCAGCGCCTGCGATTGCACGGCGATGGTCGGCGCGCCCCCGCTCGCCCCGGGATACACCTCGAGCCCCACGTCCTCGCCGAGGCGCGCGCTGCATGGGATGCCGGTCTGCGAGACCACGTCGTAACGAGCGAAGTAGGGCTCGGAGGAGATGATGCACGGCGTGGCCGGCTCGGCGCACGCCGCGGTCGTCGCGAAGAGCAGCAGGGGGGCGGTCCAGCGCAAGAGGGTAAGCATGTGGGGAAGCACCCATGCTACAGGACGTGCGATCCCACGACAATCGGGATTTCGCCTTCTGCCGGTATCGCTTGCGCCTTCTACCGGTGTCGCCTGCGGACTTTACCGGTGTCGCTCGCGACTTCTGCCGGTGTCGCCCGCTCCTTCTGCCGGTGTCGCCCGCTCCTTCTGCCGGTGTCGCCCGCGCCTTCTGCCAGGGTCACGGACGCCTTCTTCCGGCAAGTTGACATACATCTACCGGGAACCGCGTCTCCTTCTGCGGGGGGGTCCCGTGCCTTCTGCGGGGGAGGGAGCCGCGTCTTCCGGCCTTGTGTTCGTGCTTGCTTCTTGTGCCGTCCTTTCTGTAAAGTCCGCGTGTGGCATCTGCTATCTCTCCCCAAATCGTCGCCGCGCGTACGCGCGCGGCCCAGTGCATTTTGACCAGGCCGGAGCTCCTCGCGCTCTTCCAATCCTTTGGCGGGCTCGCCTCGGATCTCGAGCGGATCCGGGACGCGGGCCTCGAGGTCGAAGCCCAGGAGCTGGCCAAGAGCACGGCCGCCGGAGGGGGCGTCGCCGCGACCGCGGACGTGATGCTCCATTTCGCCGAGGTGCAAAAGGAATACGTCGCCGTCATGGGTGTGGTGCGGCTCGTCCGACAGGATCACGAGGACGCCGGGAAAACCGACATTGTCGCGGCCTTGCAGCAGATCATCAAGAATGAAGCGCGGGTGACCGTTCGAACCGTGCAGAGCGAGGAAGGCAAAACGGAGCGCGTCGCGTCGCGCTCGACCAGCACCGAGGCTCTCCGGGCCGAGATCTTGAAGGATGCCCGCGCGCTCGTCGGGCTCCCTGCCGTCCACGAGGCGCTCGCAGCGCGGAAGGTGCCGGTCGAGCGATTGAAGAAGCTCGAGGCGGACGCGGACGCGCTCTCCGAGAAGCTCTCGGACCGGGCGACGAAAAAGGGTGCGACGAAGACCGCGACCGCGGCGAAGTCGGACGCCGTGCAGCGCCAGGCCAAGTGGTGGGGAGCGGCCTATCGGATCCTGGCCATGGTGGGGGAGGCCGATGCGCAGGTGGCCGAGCTCTTGCGCGAAGCCGCGCGGTCGAGAGCGCGCAAGGCATGAATTAGTCCTCTCGCGACGCTTCGTTCTCCCCCACGTCCCACCGGGCCAGGAAGTTCGAGGCCCAAGCGACCATGGCGTCCGACGGTGCGCCGTCACCCTCCCACGCGGCGAGCAGCTCTTCGAACGCGCGCACAGCAGCTTCGAGGTCGCCTTTCGCAGGGTCGCGGGGCGTCGGCGACGACTCGTTGAGCTGGCGAATCCACGCAAGTGTGCCGAGCAGCTCGTCTTTGCGCAGGGTCCCGTCCATCTCCATCTCCACATGGAGCGCGCCACTTCCTTTGCTGCTCAGAATCCACATGATCCGGACGAGCGCCGCCTGGACCGTGAGGACCGCCTTGAACGGCTCCGTCAATTGACTCGCGTCGACCTTCGCGCCGGGCGCCGGCACGTCGGACGGCGAGGGATTCACCCACGTATGATGGTCCGAGAACAGGCAGTCATACAGCCTGTTTTCCCCGGGGAGATGCGGGGTCGCGAGCTCGGGCACGAGCACGGCCCCGATCTCCGGCGGCATGGGCTCGTAGCCGAAGGTCGCCTCGATTTCGCGGGCGATCCACTCCGCATACGGCCGCTCCTCGGGCAATAGATCGAAGGTGACCACGTGCCGCTTGGTGGTGACGCGCTTCAACCGTTCATCGTCCGGGTTCGAGACGAGCCTTGGATCGAACGGACTGCCTTCGACCTGAAAATGGAGGCCCTGAAACTTGACCGTGAAGCAGTCTTTTCGTGCCTCCTGGACGGTCTCGATGTTGCACGATGCGTGGATGAGGTAATAAGGAACCAAAAAGCTCACCTGGCCCCATAACATGCGATCCTGGGCGGCACCGGGCAGGTGGATGGTGAAGGAGTAACAGGCGTCGTCGTAGCTGTCCGTCGGGAGGTGGAGCGAGTGGTTCATGAGCGGCGCCTCGGGAAAGCGCTCCTCGATGCGACGCCGCAAGGCGTGCCAGCGCTCGTCCGTCGCCGCCTTTTTGCGCGCGGCCGCGAGCCGGGCGTGCTCTTCGGAATCGTGGATGAGCTTGACGTCGAGATCGCCGTCGACCATCCCGACCCCGCGGGGATAGTATCGGTAGACGATGTCCAGGAGTTCGTCGAAGGTGTGTTTCATAGATCGGCCCAGGTCCAGACTTCCGAAAAGAGGCAGAGGTAGATCGTCGCCACTCCAAAATAAGCCCTGGGCTCGAACAGATCCGGCACGATTACATCACCGAGCTCCGGCGGGATCGGCTGATAGCCGGGGTATGTGGCCTCGATCTCCCGAGCGACATCGCGCGCCACCGGCTCCTCCTCGGAAATACCGGGGAGGTGGATCCCGTAGTAAGGCCCGAGCAAGGACACGTGGAAGGTCATGGCCGTTTCGTTGGTGAGCCAGATGCGGGCCGAGTAGGCCGGGTCGGTGCCGCCCGAGAGCAGATGGAGCGATTCGTTTTGAAGGCGGTATCGATCCCCCAGGCGGCGGATCATCGCCTTCCAGGTCGGGTACTCCGCTCGCCCGCGGCTCGCGGCTTCCACCAGGCGGCGGTGCTCCTCGGTGTCGTCGTAGACGAGCTCACCGGGAGGCACATGCTCGCGCGCGATGTCCAGCATCTTTCGCGGGTAGAATCGGTAGACCACGTCGAGCAGCTCGGAACGAGTTATCTTCATCATTTCGTCACCCTGGCGCCGAGATACTTATATTTCTCCTTGAACGCTGCCAGCACAGCCATGGGGAACTCGTCGCAGAAGATCCCCTCCGGGAGTGTGAAGTCCATACGTTTCGATGCGATGTTCGTGACCTCTGCGCTGAGGATGGCTGCTTGGCTTGCCGAAATTTTCCCCATCAACTCAGTCCGGAGTGGCATTCGGATGGTGAGAGAGCAGTACCACCTCCTGACACTCAGGTTGTGAATTCTGGTAAACGGCAGACTCGCCTCGGCCATTTGCTCCCCGCCGCCCGTGTCCGTACCGTCATCGGGAATGATGGTGACGAACGGGAAGTCCGATGGCTTGGCTATGGGGATGGTGAAGTCTACCTCCGGCGCCATGCATGGGTTCGGCTCTCCGCCGTAGTCGAGCGGCTCCGCCGCGGGCGGAGTCCCGAAATCGCCCGAGCTCGTCGCGCCGACCCCGGCGCCGATCGGGATCGGCTGCTCATCGTCGAAGCCGCCCGATGTGTTGACCCAGCATTCGTCCGGGTCGACGGTGTTGCACCCGGCCACGAGCATCAGGAGGAGAGAAGCTATCGAGCCAAACAGCGTACGCATGGGAAGAGAGCCTTTCTCATGAGTCAATGGTGAGATCCGAACCGAAAGATGGGCCCCGCGGAGCAGCGCACCGAGACGCCGCTCCACACGGGAGAAGCGCGGCCCGTGATCCAGATGCCGGCACAGTCGACCGAAACGCCGAGGCCTCCGGAGAGGTACGGGCCAAAGACGTCGAGCCGCGCGCTGACCCCTGGGACAAGGCCCTGCACCTGGCCGCAGAGCCGCGGGCCGCAGATCGGGAGCGAGAACGCCGCGAGCGAGAGCCCGGCGCTGACATTCACGCGCTCAGGAGAGACCACCGCCGACGGTGGTCTCGTTGTTGAACCCAAACCGTCCGCCGTTCGCGCCGAGGAACGAGATGGTATCGCGTGCGACGAAAAACCCGCGTTCGCCGCGAAGGCCGAGGCTCGCGCTCGGGCTGATCGCGAACCGGCCCGGCGTGATGCCGGCGGCGAGCACGCCGAAACCAGCTCCCCCCGAGAATTCGACGCCCGGCTCGGCGCGGGCGCTCCCGCTGAACACGAGCGTGCTCGAGAAGATCACGAGCCCAGCCCGCTCGGGGCTGCCTGCCCCGTGCGGTTGACGTCCGCCCCTCCCCATCCCGCGGCCGATCGTACGCGGCGCGGCGCGCCTTCGGAAGGCCTATAAGAGACTCTTCCGATTGCCCAACACCGGCACCCCCGCCTCCCGCAAAAAAACGACGACGGGCCGGAGCGCGTGCGCCGGACCCTTGCCGAGCCGGAGCTCTTCGCCGCTTTGCATGACGAGCAGAAGCCAGCGCGGCTCGAACCCGGGCTCGGTCGATTCCCCTTCCACCCCGGCCACCACGGGCGTCGCCGCGTGGAGGAGCGCCCGCGCGTCGAGCGTCCGGGAAAAACCCCGTCCCTGCTGCACGATCTCGCCGCGCTCGAGGTCGATCCGGAAGCGGCCGTGCTTGCGCGCGCTCCGCCGCGCGATGCGATTGCCGATCGCGGCGGCGGTCGTCCAGACGATCGCGACGAACAGGATCGGGAAAGGCGCCGCGCGCAGCCCGACGATGATGGAGACGAGGATCGACGCCACGAGCGCGAACGGCGCATAAAGCTTCACCAGCGTATCGGCGAAGCCCCCGGGGCAGTCGCAGACGAGCACGAGCGGGCTCTCGGCCACGATCGTGCCCTCCTCGTTCCGCAGCAATGTCTCCCGCTCCTCCAACGAGGCCCTTTTTCCTCATCCCGCCTCACGTGGCAAGAAGGAAGCGGGCGTGCGCCTTCGGCCCTTCAGGTCGTCGGACGCCGGCGCGAGCGCCACTCGCGCACGAGGCGGATCCCGAGCAGCGCCATCGCGAGCCCCACGACGAACGCGATTCCGACCGGCAGCGGCTGGATCTCCCGCCTCACGCCCTCGCTCGCCCCGCGCGCGGCCGAGCGGCTCAGCGCGGCCACGATGTCGCTCACGCACGGCTCGCCCGTGCCCGTGTTGCACTGCGCGAGCTCGTCCTTCGCCGCGGCGATGGCCCCGTGCACCGCCGCCCCGGCCGCGCGCTCGGCGGCGGCCGCCATCGCGTCCGCGAGCGGCCCTTCGGCGTCCGGGCCGAACCAGCCTGCGATCTCGCTGCCCATCGCGCGCGTGAGCGACCGACCCATCTCGCCCGAGACCTCCCCGACGAGCGACGTCGCCTGTTTTTCCCCGTTGTTCATCCCGCGCACGAGCCCCATGGCCGCCTGCTCGCCGGCTCTCGCGGCGGCTTGGCTGATCGGACCGCGCTCATCCATCACGGTATCGACGGCCGTGCGCAGGGACTCCGTGACGAGGTGCCGCACGATCCACCTTTGCTCGGGCACGGTCGCCGTGAGCCCGCGCATCGCGCCTCGCATCATGTTCTCGGAGATCTGCTCGACGCCTGGCGGCGGGCCGGCCGCGAGCGCATTCGTCAAGAAACGATCGAGCAAGAGCCCCATCTTGCGGGCGAGCTCGTCGTCTTCGGGAGGCGTCTCGAGCGCCGAAATCGCGCCCAGCGTCGCATCCCGGGCCGGCTTTCGGACATTCACGCTGCACCCGAGCACCAAGAGCCCGAGCACGATCGCCAGCATGATCGCCTTCATATCGATCCCCCCCGTGCGGGCGCATGCGTGCACCTCCCGCGCCGGGCGCACGTTTCGCGCGAATACGTTCGCGGCAAAAACGCGTTTTACAGGGTGAACGGGGGACGGGACGGGCGCCGGCTCAGGTCGCGCCGTACCAGCGTTTCGTCTCGGGCTTCATCCACATGATGAGCAGCGGGATCGTGATGGGCAGACAGCACGTATTCCACAGCATGTTCAGCCCGATGAGGATGATCCCGACCGTGTAGGCCCAGCGCGCCTTGCCGGCGAAGAGCACGATCGCGTGCGGGATGATGATGAGAAACGACAGGCCCGCGACGAAGAGCCCCATCACCCATTCCCCCGTCGCGGATGGTCCGGACGCACCCCGCATGAGCGGCCCGAGCATCAGGTAAAGCCCAAACGCGAACCAGCCGAGGAGCATGAGGATCATCAGCACCGCATAGATGCGGAAATAATAGACCCCTTCCGGCGGACGATCCTCCTCCATCAAGAGGGGCGTCCCAGGGGGAGCACCGGAGGGGATGAAGTACGGGCCCTGATGGCTCATGACGTCCGGTCATCATCACCCGAGTTCGCCGGGGCCGGCAAGGCCCGCGGTGGACGGTCGCCGTCGCGCCCACACGTGGAGCCTCGAGCCGCTCGGCCTCGCGGCGGAGGGATCGCCCTCGCTCTTGCGACCGGCGAGCCCGCTCGTGACGGTGATCTTCCTGCGGCTGCGCCCGCCCGTCATGGAACCACACACGCCGATGTGACGGCCCGCAAGAGTCGACCTCGCTCTCGTGCTTTGGTATCGTCCCCGGCGGAGAGGAGCTGTCGAGCCATGGCGTCGGACGAAGCGGAGGTCCTTGCTGCGAACGCGGCGTTTTACGCGGCGTTTGCGCGGCGCGATCTCGTGGCGATGGACGACCTCTGGGCCCGGCACGCGGGCGTCGCGTGCGTGCATCCGGGCTGGGACGTGGTGCGCGGGCGCGCCGAGGTCATGGCGAGCTTCCGCGCCATCCTCTCGAGCCCGTCCGCTCCGGCCATCGTCGCCAAGCGGCCGGCGGCGACCGTCCTCGGCGACGCGGCGTTCGTCGTGTGCACGGAGTCCATCGACGGAAATGAGCTCGTCGCGACGAACCTGTTCGTCCGCGAGGACGGCGCTTTTCGCCTCGTCCTGCACCAGGCGGGCCCGATCGCCCGCCGTGAGGCGCTGAAACGCACGCCGCCGAAGGTGCTGAACTAGCCTCCTCGCTACTCCCCTGCACGCTTCCCCTGTTGGCGTGATCGTCGCAAGCGTCGGCCGGCACGGGCCTATCGTCTCTTCGTCGGGGCCCCGGGAGGAATCCATGGATCAGTCGTTCGACGTCTCCACGCAGGGCATGACCTCCACGTTGAACAAGAACGAGGGCAGGACGACGCAGCTCATCGAGCGCCAGACCTCGCGCTTGCCGTCGATCGCGTATCTCGGCCTCGCGTTCGGCTCGATGGTGCTCTCGGCCAGCCTCGCGGCCTCGGCCCGCCCGCAGCGCCGCTTCGGTTACTCCAAGCGCCTCGAGCTCGCGAACTTCGTCGGACAGTGGGTGCCGTCGCTGCTCCTGATCGGCGTCTACAACAAGATCGTCAAGCTCGAGAACGAGATGCTGTCGTCGCGCGGCGTGGTGCGCTGACAAGCGACAGCGAAATCCGTCGACGCGTGATTTCCCACGAGCTCCCGCGGAAAACGCGCCTCCCGTAGACACACGGAGAGGGCCTCGCGTATCGTGCTCGGCTCGGGAGGTCGCTCGACTTGCGGCTTCCGTTCGGAGGTCGCCATGGCAGAGGCCAAGCGCGTCGATTTCAATGCATTGCCGAGGGAGGTGCGGGAGCGGCTCATCAGCTGCATGCAGCACCAGTCGTACCCGTACCCCCTTTTGTCGAGCGTGCCCTCGCAAGGCGCGGCCATCGCGGGGTGGTTCGTCCTCGCGCTCCTCGGCTTCATCGTCGTGGTCGGCACGCTTTTCTACCAGTACGGGCGGGAGCTCCAGCCCATGCCCGTGATGTTCCTTTACTTCCTCGGCACGGCGATCGTCTTCCTGTCGATCCTGTTCCTGGTTCGTCGCGTCCGCCTCGGCTCCTCGCTGCCGTACAAGCCCGGGCGCTTCCTTTTTCCGATGGATTTCATCAACGCGGAGGATCGCCTCCTGCGCGTCGTGCCGATGAGCACGCTCGTGGATTTCCGCGGCGTCCATCAGCACACGAACGGCATTTACAACGGCACGACGCTCACCTTCACGTTCGAGGGCGGCATCACCGAGACGTTCACGATCCACGGCAAGGATCGCGCGGAGGAGGTCCTCCGGCAGCTCGGCGACTCGCAACGTCAGATCCGCGAGGCGGCAGAGGCGCGTGACATCGAGACGCTGATGAAGCTCGATCCGCTCTTCGAGGTGCGCGTCAAGGACACCTGGGCCGTGCAGGCGCCGCGCGACGAGGACATGCAGCAGCCGGCCGCGCAATCGATCGGCGCGCTCTTCGCGAAGGGCACGATCCTCGGCGTCTCCGGGGCCGCGGCGGCCTTGCTCGCGCTGCCGATGTGGCACATGCGCAACGTCGCGAGCGACGAGGCGATGTTCACGAACGCGAAGCAGGTCGATCGCGAGTACGAGTGGGAGCACTACGTCCGCGAGGGCAAGCGCCACCTCGACGAGGCGCGCGATGAGCACCTGCCACGCGCTGCGCTCCGCGAGGCCAAGGAAAAGGGCTCGGTCACGGCGCTGCGCGACTTCCTCAAGAAATACCCCAAGTCGGTGGTCGAGACGGAGGCGCGGGACGAGATCCACACGCTCTTCACGAAGACGCTCGGCGAGTTCCGCGAGCAGGCCTCGACCGACGATCCGAAGCTCTTGCCGTTCATGGAGAAGCTTCTCGGCTACCTCGAAAAGAACGACACGGCGCGCTTGGAGGCGCGCTTCGAGGCGCCGTCGACGGAGAAGCTCGACAAGGTCGACGAGCTGCTCAAAAGCAAGCTCGGCGGCGAGATCGCGGGCGGCGGCAACATCGTCCCCGTGGCCCCGCATTTCGGCGAGAAGGTGGGCGTGCAGCGCGAGGCGGAGATCGTGCGCAGCCTGCAGCAAGGCTTCGAGAAGGTCTTCCCGGCGGACGTGATGGCGCTGAAGCAAGGCCCGCGCATCGGCCCCGACGGCAAGCCCCTCGCGGTGCAGCCGAAGGACGATCGCGACCCGTACGATCGGCTGCGCGATGCAGCCAGCAGCAAGGACCCCGCCCAGATGCGCGCGGCGCTCGCCGTGCTCGACGCGCGCGACGGCAAGATCGGGAAGGACCCCGATGCGGGCAACGTCGAGGCGCCGACGATCGAGGTGCGTTACGAGGTCGGCTGGGCCGGCGATTTCTTCACCGAGGACAAGGGCGACCGCAAGTTCGTCGGCATCGTGGTCGACTTTCACGTGGTCATGAAGATCCCGGGCCAGGCGGACAAACTCGAGTTCGACCTGCCCGTGCAGCCGCCGGACCACTTCACGGTCGACTACACGAACCCGATGTACGGCATCGGCGGCGGCCCGAGCGAGGGCCGCGTCTACGACGTCATGGCCGCGCGCGCGTTCGACCAGCTCAGCGACAAGATGCGCCGCGTCTTCTTCAAGCTCGGCAGCAAGGCGTACGGCCCGCTCGATCCCGACGATCTGCAGCAGATGGCCCCCGAGGCGCCCGACAGCGTGCTCGGCGGCCCCGACGACAAGGCCCCGCCGCCGGGGAAGAAACCCGGAACGAAGCTGTAGTCGACGTCAGATCTCCTTCGCCCGTCCCACCTTCGGATCCTCCGATTCGAGCACCGAAAGCGCGAGCGGATCCGATTTCCCGAGCTCCTCCAAAAGCTGCACGAGCCCCCGGCGTGAACCGTAGTAGTTCGACGCTTCGTGGTCGGCCTCGGTGATGCACCCGCGGACGACCGACCTCGAGATCGGCGGGAATCGCAGGGCTTCGAGCGCCATGGACCAGAGGCCGTCGACGAAGTTCTGGTCGGCGGGGAACTCGAGCAGGCCCGCGAGTGTGAGCAGGATGGCGCCGCGCTTGCCCGCGGGCGTGTGCATGGGCGGACCATCGAGCAGGCCCGTGTCGAAGGCGCGCCACATCGCGTCGGCCGCGCAAAGCAGGCGCTTCAGCTCCTTGCCCGCGTGGCTCAGGTGGGCGTGCATCATCACGTCCGCCTGCATGCCCGCCGGGCCTTCTTCCAACGCTCGGGGGCTCCGCTCGGACGAGCCGAGCTCCGCCCCCGAACCCCCGCCACGTACATACCGACAAACAGCCGGCAAGGCCCCGAGCCGCTCGCCGGGCAAACCCCCGGGCACATCGGCCGGCGGCTCGCCTCGGTCGTAGAACCCGCCCGCGTGAAAGATGTAGAAGAGCTCGCTTTGTCCAGGCAAACCCGCCCAGAGATCCGAGTATTGCGTGACGCGGTTCATGCTTCCCGCGGCCCAGCCGAGCCCGGTGGCCGCCTCGCCGCCGATCTGCGAGGGCGCGACGCCGGGATCCCGCGGCGTGAGCGAGGCGCGCAGGTCCTCGGCGAGCTCGGCGATCGTGAGGTCGAGGAAGCCGTCGTAGAGGTCGGCGCGGCCGTCGCGGTTGACGTCCTGGAAGCGCGCGACGACGAGGGGATTGCCGGGCCCGACGAACTGCGAGAAGCCCGGGAAGTGGGCCTGCGCGTGGTGCCATTGCACGCGCCGCATGCGGGCCTCGATCTCGGCGTGCGTCTCCTTCTCGCACATGCCGCGCAAGAGCTCGACGAAGCAATCGACGCCCTCGGAGGCGTTCATCTTGCCGTCGGGCCCGCCGTTCCGGAAATAAGTGCTGTCCCAGGACGAGTAGATGTCGGCGTCGGGGAAGGCGCGCGCGATCGCGAAGCGGGTTGTCAATCCAGCACATTGCGCGTTCATCATGATCTTGTAACCGGCCTGGCGCGCCGTGGCCGTGGCAGCGCGCATGTCGTAGGCGCCGAGCTGGGCGTGGCGGTTGATGAAGACGCCGACGAACGTCGGGTCGGCCATTTCGATGTTCTCGTCGTCGGGCCGCGCGACGCGGGCGTAGAGCCAGACGGGATCGCCGCTCGGCGTGCGGAACGGGGCTTCGAGGACGCGATACGTCGTGTATTTCGGCGGCTTCGGCGAGCCCTCGGGCGCGGGGATTTCGCGGAAGCCGTAGCGTTCGATGAAGATGTCGACCTCGCCCTCGTGGAAATCGCGGGCCGAGCACATGGCGAAGCGAAAGGGTCCGGCGAGTTTGTCGTAAGGCGGCGCCTCGCGCACGAGGCTCCGGACGAGGCTCCGCGCGAGCTCCCGGTCCGCGGCCGAGAGCGCCGGCGCGCGCATCGAGAGGAGCTGAATCGCGTGCGCCCGGAGCGCCGGCATGGCCGAAGGCCCGGTCTCCCCCGCGACGATCGCGAACATCAGGGCCGCGGCCTGGTCGGCCGCCGCGCGGAACTCGGGATCCCGGAGCGCCGTGGCCACGAGGTGCGAGAGCACGGTGAGCGCGGCCGAGCGAATTTGCGCGGCCGCGAGCGGCTCGTTTCGCGCATATTCGGTATTCGTCGCGGCAGCGGCGAGCGCGCTCCGAGCCTGCGCGAGGAGTTCCGCGGCCTGCGGGGCGGTGAGCCGCTCGGGGCGCAAGGGTTCGTCAGGGTGAAACGCGCTCGGCGGGAAGAGGCGTTCGAAGGTCGTGGTGCGGCGCGACGAGACCCAGCGCGCGGCGCGGACGAGCGCGGGGCCCGCGTCGAGGCCACGTGGCGGCGGCCCTGGCTCGGTGGCAAACGATCCATCGGGCAGGAGCCATAACGACGGCGCGCCCTCGCGCCCGGCCGTCAAATCGAGGGCCGCGGCGGCCCCGGGGGCGGCGGCCCGCCCGACCTGCTTCGGCGGCACGACGGCGACGTCGGCGATCCTGCGCCGCACGGGGGTTCGTCCGGGGAAGATGACGCGCACGCTCTTCTTCCGGTTCGCTTGGAGCATCTGGATCGTCGCCTCCGAGGCGGGGGGCGTGAGGCTCACGGCATAATCACGATCCCCTTCCAGCAACACGTGCACGCCGGGCGTGCGGCGCGCGTCCTTCCAGCGCTCGGCGGCGGCCTCTCCCGCGCCGGCGAGGAGGACCGGCACGTCGACGTTTTCACCCGATGTCGCACGAAAACGGAGGAAAATGGGGTCGGGCATGGGATTCGCTCCGGAGAGAAGCGTCCTCCGATTCGGCGGGAGCGATCAACGGAAAACCGCATGGCCTCTGGAGCGTGGCTTGAGATAGGATCGCGCGCATGACGGATCTCGATGGCGACGGAACTGCCGGGGAGCGGGACGAGAGCGATCCGCTCGCCGACCTCGTGGAAGAGGCTGATCGGGCAGGCACGGCGCCTCGGTTGAATCCGGAGAGCTACGTGCAAGGAGTCTACGTGAGGGGAGCTCGGACGGAATGGATGATGCAAAGCGTACGATCGCCGCGATGCACCGTGATCCCCAAAAAATCGTCGCCGCGTTCGAGACGCCGGTGAAGTGCGCGCGTTGCAGCGCGGCGCATGCGCGATTCCGGATGGTGGACCAAAATTTCCCGCGTTGCCTCTCCTGCGGTCGCTCTTTTCTGGCGGACGACGGGAAATTGCCGAAGGTCGAATTCCGCGACGAGCCGGACGCCCCCGCGCATCAGTAAAGCTCGACCTCCCAGTCCTCGAACGGGGGCTCGACGACGTAATCCGGCTCCACGTAACTCCGGATGAACTGAGCGGCCCGGCGCTCGGCCTGCTTCGCATTCAGGACGATCCCCGCATCATCGAATTCGAGCACGTTCATGAAGATCGCGTACGTCTGTTCGAGCGCGCTCGGCTCCTCGAAGATGGCCGAGTAATCCACGCCGTCGAGCAAAGGCAGACCCGCGGTGCCGTTCGCCAGCCAGTACGAAAACAGGCGAACCGCGCCACGGACGGAGGGGCTCACTTTCGGCACGTTCTCACCTCTCGACGTTTACCACGCAGCCTCGACCTGTGCGTTCTGGACGCGGACGCCGATCATCCTTCACCAATCACGCGGCGCGATCGCCTCTTCGATGTCGAATTCGTAGCCGTAGGCGTCGAGGATGAAGCCGATATCCTCCGCGATGGCCTCGCGCGCGACGGTCTCGATCTCGCTTTCCGCTTCGTAAAACTCCTCCTGGAGCTCGTTGAACGCCTCGGTCGTCGCGTGCGTGAGCGCGTAGACCGCGCTTCCTTTGGGCGCCTCTTTCTCGATGCGCTCCGCCAGCGCCGCGAGCAGCCACTGCCCCTTTTCGACGAGGTGCTTCGGGTAGTAGTCGTCCTCGATCATCGACGCGAGGAATTTTCGCTGCGCGACGGTCTGATTCTCGATGGTCATTTTGCCCGCCGCAGCATGCCACCAGGCGGCCATCTGCACAAGCCGACGCAGTGATTCCCTACGAATCCGCGTCCTCCAGCAGAGCCTCGGCGAGCTCCGCGGCCAAGGCTGCAGAACGAAGACGCGCGGGTGAGCGGTCGCTGGCAATCGCAAGCGTCACCGGGACCATGATACGAGCGTGCGAATGCAACAAGGCTCGGAGGTCGCCACGAAGGCCGGTCTCGGGATCGATGCCTTCGAATTCGAACCCGGGCTCGGGCCCGAAGGAGCCCAGGAGGTCGATGAGCACGTCGAGCGTCGTTCGACGCGCAATCTCATTGTCGCTTTCGAGGATCCGGGCGAGGAAGGGTAGCGCCGGCAGTACCACTGGGTAGTAGCTGCCCGAGTGATTGTTTCCGACGGCATAAAGAAATTTGTGGTAGGCGCGGAGGGCCTCCTCCTCGGAAGTGCACGACGAAAGGGCGCGAAGCGCGGATGGAACCTCGTTCGGGTCGTTCCATTCCGGCTGGGCAAAGGACGCCCAGGGGACATTCCGCACGTCGTCCAGCATGGTTCCTCGGCGGGCTTCGGCCTCCTGGCTCAAGGACGCCATCCACGGCGCAAGAGCAATACGCGCAGCCGAACGCGCCCCTCGTCGTTCATGTCGAGGAGCTGCACGGTGGCACGCCCCTCGGCCGTCACCCCCTCCACGGTCCCTTCCGACTCTACGGAAAAGTGCTCTCCCCAAGACTGCCGCCTCGGGTGATAAAGCGGCACGATGGCACTCGTCTCGGGGTCGATCGACGCGATATTCGGCCCCTTCTTCAGGTTGCAGCGAATGCAGCAGAGGCACAGGTTATCGACATCATCCGATCCACGGTGTTGCCTTCCGATGATGTGGTCGACCTGATGGGGCAGAATCGACGCGCTTTGAGGCAACCGACAGTACTCGCACGCGCCCTGGGCGCGCCGCTGGACGAACTCCCGCGTGTCGGTCGAGAGCTTCACGACGCGGCGCGCACGCTCCAGAACTCCTCGGCCTGCAGTTTGAGGAGGCTCAGCGTGTCATTCAGGCGGACGACCTCGGCGTACTCCTGGTGCTCTTCCGGCGTGAGGACGCCGGCGGTGCTCTTCCGCGCGAGCTCCTCGACGCGTGGAGCCAGTTCTTTGCTGACCGCTTCGAGCGCCGCTTCGAGCTGCTCCAAGGTTCGCCTTTCCATGCGTTTCTCCGTCGCCGATGTCTCCCGGTAGCATGCCACCCCTCCGCCGTCGGCACAAGGTCGGTCGCGAATGGGCGGGCGGGGAGGCATGACGCAGGCTCGAGGCGCCTCCCATCAACAGAAAAACACCTTCTCCCCGCGCGCAAGATACCCGACGATACGCGCAAGCAGTACGTGCCCGGAGACCTCGGCGAGTGTCAATCTGCGCAAAGCCTCCCGGAGGTCCCCCTGCATCCGATCGACCCGATCGAGCGAGACATCGATGCCCTCGCGGGTGAAGCCGGGCCATACCTCCACCGGTACGCCGAGCCGCGCGCAGTATTCCACGAGCTCGTGCCAGGACGAATACGAGACGACGTCCATGTCGCCGTCGATGATATCGACCTCCCAGTGCTCCTGCTGGTCGTTCCCGCGATACGGAAGCCTGCCCAACTGTCGGGCGTGGTGCAACGATCCGGGCATGGGGCAGCGAGCGTAATGGTTGGGGCCGGAGCCCTGTCAAGCCCGGTCGCCGCCCCTCCTCCCCCACCCCCCTCGAAATCCTGCTACCGTCCCGCCCCATGGAACCCCGCACCTTCGGCCCCCTCCGCGTCCACGCCCGCGGCGGCGACGATCACCGCGGCGGCGGCGACGGCCCCGCGATTCTGCTCTGCCACGGCTTCGGCGCGCCCGGGGAAGACCTCGTCAGCCTCTGCCGCGTCATCGACGCCGGCCGCGGCGTCCGCTGGTTCTTCCCCGAAGCCCCCCTCGAAGTCGAAGTCGGCCCCGGCATGCACGGCCGTGCCTGGTGGGACATCGGCATGGATCGGCTGATGACCCTGCTCATGCGCGGCGACATCGACGGCGCCATGAAGCGCCTCGACGAGGTGCCCGAGGGACTCGCGCCCGCGCGTGATGCCCTCGCGGAGACCATCGAGGTCCTCGTGAAGGATCTCGGCGTGCGGCGCGATCAGCTCCTCGTGGGCGGGTTTTCCCAGGGCGCCATGGTCACGACCGAACTCGTGACCCACCTCCGCGAGCCTTTCGCCGGCCTCGCCGTGCTCTCGGGGACCCGGCTCGGCGGCGACCGATGGCAGACGGGGCTCGATGCGCTCGGCGAGCGGCTCTCGGCGTTCATCTCGCACGGGCGGCGTGATCCGCTCCTGCCTTTCGGACGCGCCGAGATCCTGCGGGACATGATGACCGCGGCGAAAGCCGGCGTGACGTGGGTGCCGCACGGCGGCGCGCACGAGATCCCCCCGGTCGTCGTGAACGGCCTGGGGACGTTCGCGCAGGCCCGTCTCGGCGGGGCGTAGCGCCCGAGGGCTCCCCTTTTCCGGCTCGCCAGCGTACACTCTTCCCCATGCTTCGACGCTTCCACATCGCCGAGCCTTGCAGCGAGCGCTGGGAGTCGATGACGGGTTCGGAGGCGCGACGGCATTGCAGTTCGTGCGACAAGCAGGTCGTCGCGCTCGCCGAGCTCTCGCCCGAGGAGGCCGATCGGCTGATCGCCTCGGCCCGGCCGCACTCGCTCTGCGTGCGGGTGGAGCACGACGAGGAGGGGAACGTCCTCTTCCGCGAGCGCGAGCCACGTCCCCCGCCCGCTCGGAGTTTGCCGCGGCTGCGCCTCGCCGTGGGTGCGTCGCTGCTCGTCGCGGCCTGCGGCAAGCACGAGCCCGCGCCGACCGCGACGAACGAGATCGCGCAGCCCGAGGCCGCCGAAGCCCAGGCGCCGAGAGCCCCGGCCGAGGCGCAAACGCCGCCCGAAGCCGAGGCGCAGCCGAAGACGTCACCGGACCAGCCGACCGGCCTGAACCCGCAACAGCGCAAGCACAACGCGACCTCGGTCCCGGGAAAACCGAACACGCGGGTCACGACGGGCTGCGCCTGCGCGATCGGCGATCCGGTCTGTAGCTGCCTCTAGCTACGAAGGTTCGCGCGCAGGCGCGGCGTCCGCGGGCCAGAGCCTGCGGAACCCGAGGCCGACGATCGTGCCGTCGCTGCGCTCGACGAGCGCGCCGAACCGGCACTTTTCGATGAGCGTGCCCTCGTCCACGCGACCCTCGTCGAGGTAGCGGATCCGCTGGCCCTCGCTCAGCGTGGCGAAGACCCGCGCGTCGGCGGCGATCGTCACGAGATCCCGCGGGAGGGCGGCGTCGAGCGGGGCGGCCGCCGCGCGACGGGTCCGGCGCACCACGTTCTCGTCGACCCACACGTCGAGCTCGTCTCCCCGGACGAACAGGACCACGCCCATCAGGCGAACGCCGCCCGGCGTGGTGAACGTGACCGCGTCCCCGGCCCCGGGTTCGGTCGAGGCGCGCCCGCCGAGGCGCTTGCGCATGGCATCGACTGTCGGCAGCGGCGGCCGAGGCGTGAGGACGGGGAGCCCGAACTTCCGGACCATCGAACCCAAACATAACGCGCCCCGCCCCCCGCCGCGATCCCCTCGTGCACCCGCCAGACAGCGTGTGCCTCCCTACGGTTTTCCCGCGGACAGGAATATATTTTTCATCGCCTCACTTTTTTTCCGGACGATCGGGTCGTTCGACACATGGAGCTCATTGAGGGGACTCTATGTCCGGTCCCGTAAAACCCCATGCTCGACACGTACGTCCTTCCTGTCTCCCCCGACGAACCCACCACGGTCGCCGAGGGCCTGGCGCTGCTGGAGCACGAACTCGACGAAGTGCCGGATGCCGTTTTTCCCGGTCTGTCAGGACAGCCACCGGAGCTCGACCCATGGGAGGTGGTCGACATTCTGGGAGACGAGATGCGCTCCGGGCGGCTCAAAGGTTTTGCCGGGTACGTGGGAGGTTTTCCCGCGGGGCTCTGCCTCGTCGGCGCGCTCGCGGCGTTCGCGCCCAGCGCCGCCGCGACGACGGGGCGGGTGCCGACGGTGGCCTGCCTGCTCGTGGCCCCGCGCTACCGAACGCTCGGGCTCGGGCGGGTGCTGCTCGCCGAGGCCGAGAGCGCGCTGGCCGCCGAAGGGGTGACGTTCGTGGATGCGTACCCGCCGAAGACACGGCCCGGGAAGGAGATCGGGCCGCTCGGTACGTTCCTGCAGGCAGGGTTCGTCCGGATGGGCGAAGCCGGAGACCGGATTCTGGTGCGGAAGACGCTGGGAACGACGCGGGCGCGGAAGGTGGGGTGAGACGCGAGGGTGTGGGTTGATCGGAGGTCTCTTGATGAGGACTGCTTCCCCCTCTTCCGAGGCCCCAAGAGGGAGGAACCGCTGTAGACTTGTCATTGGATGAACGAGCGGCACGGCGGCCAGCAGCCCAAGAGGCTGGAAAAACGACCGGAGGCGACGACCTTCCAGCTCGACATGCTCCTGGCAAAGGTGCTGGAGGGGCAGGTCCGCGTGCCTCGCTTCCAGCGTGGTTTGCGATGGGAGGACGAAGACCGCCTTCAACTGTTCGACAGCATCTATCGGGGCTACCCGATCGGCACCCTGCTACTCTGGAAGCGACCAGGCCCAGAGGCCACGGTTCCCCTGGGCGCCTTGACGGTCCACGCGCCCAAGCGCAGCGACGTCCTCTGGATCGTGGACGGGCAGCAACGGGTTACCACGCTCGCCGAGGCCCTCCTGCGAACTCCTGAACCCGACGAACGCTCGATCCACGTCGATCTGGACAACGAGGACGAGCCTTTTTCCTACCTTCGCCCCTCGAAGCTACGGAACCGCGAAGCCCCCAGGGACCCGCGCTACATGCCCATCTCGACCGCGCTCGACTCGGCCCACTTGCTCGACTGGCTGATCGAGCACGGGGTGAACCGGGATCGCCGCAACCGAGCGATCGAGATCGGGAAACGCATCCGCGAATATCACGTCCCCGCCTACATCGTCGAAACGGAAGACGACCGCGTCCCCATCACGATCTTCGATCGAACCAACCGGACCGGGCGGAGACTCACCGATCCGGAGGTGTTCGAGGCTCTCTTCGGTTCGATGATCGAGGGGCCCCCGGCGGGACTCGAGGATATCGCCCGGATCCTGGACAGCACCGGGTTCGGCCGACTCGGCCGGGATGACGTGCTCGATGCGCTACGCGCCATCGAGGGCCTGCCCTTCCACGAAGACTTTACTCGCCGCATCGATCCCGAGCGCGTGCCCGATGCGCTGCGTGCGACCGAACGTGCGATGCGGAGAACCGTGGCTTTCCTTCAGCACGACGCCTCGATACCGCACCGCGAGTTGTTGCCGTATTCGCTCCCTCTGACGATTCTTTCGAGGTTCTTTCACTCGTTCCCCGAGCCGCGCATCCGAAGCCGCACGCTCCTCCGACGTTGGGTCTGGCGAGGCTCCCTCGCCATGCAACTGACGGGCGCGACGGTAGGCATCCGACAGCACCTCGAGTGCATTCGCGATGGGGACGAGGAGGGCTCGGTACAGCGGCTACTCGGTCTGGTATCGCCGCAACCGAATCCCGACGTTCTGAACATCGCGGATTTCAACCGGCAGGTGGCCAAGAGTCGGCTTCAATGCTGTGCGCTCGCGTCCCTCCGGCCCAGAGACCTAAGAACGGGCGGGACCATCGATCTGTCGACGCTCCTTTCGACACCAGAAAAAGCATTTCCCATGCTCGTCGCACGCCGAAAAGGTGCGCCCCCCGACGTCTCGGGCCTCGCCAACCGTCTTCTCCACCCGCATCTCTCCCCTGGCGAGCTTCGCGACCTCCTGCGCGACATCGAGGACGAGGCGCTGCTCGCGACGCACGCCATCACGACGCAGACGCGCATTGCGCTCGTGGTAGGCAAGCACGACGAGTTTTTGTCACGAAGGCACCAAAGCCTCCGTGAGCTCATCGAGCAATTTTTCCGGCAGAAGGCCGACCCCGGCGCCGACGATACGCCATCGGTTGTATCGATGCTGGAGGATGATTGATCATGCGTCTCGACGTGCTCCTCCACGATACCGTCGTAGGAACGCTGACGCTGCACCACGGCAACAAGACGACGTTCCGATTCGAGCCCTCGTACCTTGCCATGGCAGAC
The DNA here is from genome assembly GCF_028435365.1 of Polyangium jinanense. The sequence goes on from NZ_JAGTJJ010000006.1 coordinate 220,050, forward strand.
CGACCGGTGCTGGGCCGATGGTTCGAGGACCACCTCGATGAGCACTGGGAGTACTTCTATCCGCAGAGCAGGCTTCCGCCGTTCTTTCAGAACTATTTGCCCGAAGAGGGGAGCGCCCTGCGAACTCTCATCGCGCGTCGCGCGGGAGTGAAGCCGCATCGCGAACTCGAGTTACTGTCGGTGCTGGGAGAGGATTTACCCGGGGCCATCGTCGTGCGCAGTGACGATGTGGCGAGCGGCGCCGAATCAGGAGACGACCGCCCGGCCGACGCCGCGCTCGACGACAGCGCGCCGCTGCGCTTTTCCCTGGCAGGCATCCAGCTCAAGTTTTCGGTCATGCGGAACGACGATCGATTCACCCTGCCAGCATCCGGGAAGGGCGGACATTGGATCGTAAAACTGCCCGACAACCGTTTCCCGTTCGTGCCCCTGAACGAGCATGCAATGCTGACGTGGGCCAAGGCCTGCGGCATCGACGTGCCAGAGTTCGAACTCACCTCCGTGGCCGATCTCGAAGGTCTCCCCCCCGAGCTTTCGTTCCGGGAACCTTATGCTCTGGCCATTCGTCGCTACGACCGCACCCCGACCGGCCGGATCCACCAGGAGGATTTCGCGCAGGTGCTCGACGTCACACCCGCCGAAAAGTACGAGCGCTGGAGCTACAACAACCTCGCGCGTGTCATTCGATCCGTCTGTGGGGAACAGGACGCCGCCGAGTTCATCCGACGACTCGTGTTCACCCTGCTGAGTGGTAACTCGGATGCACACCTGAAGAACTGGTCGCTCGTCTACCCCGACGGGCGACGCGCCCGACTCTCGCCAGCGTACGACCTCGTTTGTACCGTCGCGTATCCTGGCACCGACCCTAGGTTTGCGCTCAACCTGAGCCGTACGAAACACTACACCGACGTGACGACGAACCACTTCGAGCGCCTCGCCGCCAAAAGCGGCATGGATCCCGAGAACGCACGTACGCTCGTGGAGTCGTCCGCCGCCACGATCCGTGATCGATTCCGTACTCTTCGCGACGAGCTTGGCCTCACGAGGGAGACCCTCGAAACCCTCGACCTTCACCTATCCAAGATGAGGTTGTGAGGCCCCTGGGCCCCCCTTAACGCCGCCGCGGCGGACGCCCCCGCTGCGGGCCCGCAGGCGCACGCGCAGGCGGCGACGCGGCCGGGGCCGCCGGCGACGCGGGTGACGGGTTTTTCCCCAGCAAGTTCTCCCGGACAACCTCCGCCAGCAGCACGCTCGCCGCGATCGACACGTTCAGCGACCCGACCGTCCCGGCCCCCGGGATCGCCACGAGCGCGTCGCATTGCGCCTTGGCCCGCTCGGACAGCCCCTCGCGCTCGTGGCCGAGCACCAGGACCACCGGCCGCTTGAATGAATACCCGAACGCGTTCGCCGCGGCGTCACTCTCGCCGCCCACGATCGAGATCCCCCGGGCGCGCAGCCGCGCGAGGGTGTCGGGCAGGTCCGTCGTGCGGGCAAACGCGAGCTCTTCGGCGCCGCCCTCGGCCACGCGCACGGCGTCGGGCGGCAGGCCCGGGTGCGGGGCCGGGGCGCCGAGCAGCGCGGCGTCGAGGCCGAAGAACGCCGCGCTCCGCACGATCGCGCCGATGTTGTAAGGGTTCCGCACGCGCTCGAGCGCGATGGCCGCGCCGCGCGTCCGGACCAGCATGTCCGCGAGCTCGTTCGGCCCGAGCCACGCCCGCGGCCGCGTGTGGAGGCAGAGCCCCTCGTGGTTCTTCGTGTGCGCGATCCGCTCGAGCTCGTCGTCGCGGAGCTCGTGGCAGGGGACGCGGCGCGCCGCGGCCCAGCGGATGAGGGTTTCGAGGTCGCGGCGCGCCTCGCGGCCATAGGAGACGGCGAGGATGTCGTCCGGGCGGCGGGCGAAGACGGCGAGGCCGGCGCGCAGGCCGTGGACGACCTCGGGGGCCTGGGCGCCGAGGGCACGCGGGTCGGGCTTCTGCTTCATGAACGAGGGCAAACCTTCCAGATCAGTTCGGCGTGGGCTCCTGGCAGCCAAGGACGATGTCGAGGTCCATGACCACGCCGTCCTTCAAGCTATCGCACGCCGGGCCGTAAAAGACGACCTGGTTCTTGCCCGGGTCGTAGTGCCAGCCGTCCGTCTTCGTGTCGTCGCGCATGACCTCGGTCGTGTTGTCGAAGAAGACGTAGATCTCGCTCGGGTTCGGCGGGACCGCGTCGAGCGTGTACGCGCAGGAGAGCGTCTTCTTGGCGATCGTCACGAGCGCCACGTCGAGGCTCGCCTGGTCGGAAGCGTCGTAATACTGGTTCGCCCCCGCGGACGGGACGCCGCCGGCGATCGCGAACTTGTTCATCTGCGCCGGATCGATGCCCGCCCCGAAGCCGATCACGAACGTCGGGATGCCGCGCTGCTCGAAGAGGTTCTTGATCTCCATTTCGGTCGTCGCATCCGAGCCGCACGTCTCCTTGCCGTCCGTGATGAGCACGGCATAACTGTCGCGATTCGGATCGTCGAACGCAGGCTCGGTCGTCGATTGCGTGACGGCGGTCTGGATGTTCGTGACGCAGGGGCCGTCCGGGAAATACTTATCGGCCTTCACGAGCGCCGCCGTGAGCAGCTCTTGAATGGCCGCCTCGTTTTCGGGGCCGACGGGGATGGGGATTGCGTCCTGCTGGCAGTTCGGGGTCACGAGGTCGGGGAAAAGCGTGAGGCCGAAGCGGATCTTGCCGGTGTAATCGGTCGTCATCTTGTTGATGGCCGCGACGGCGATGTCCCACTTCGTCACGTCGCCGACGAGCGCCGTCATCGAGCAGGAGCGATCGAGGACGAGCAGCATGTTCGGCGGAATGGACTCGACCTTCGCCTCCTGCGCGCCACATCCGCCGCCCGGCACGCACGTCTTCGTGGCGGTGTCACATGTCATGCCCGGCGAACAGTCGCCGTCGGCGGCGCACCTGCCGGGATCGATACACGTGCCCACGGAGCTACATTTCTGCGGCTCGACGCAGGCCAGATTGCAGCCGAACGAGCCCGCGCCCGCGCCCGCCGATCCTCCGCCGGTCATACCGCCGGCGCCCGACGTGGCGCCCCACGCGCCGCTCCCAGAGGAAGCGCTGGATCCGGCGTCACCACACGCCGACGCCATCACGACGCCCATCACGCCCGCGAGGGCAGCCCAAGTCGAAGAGGAAGATCGATGCAGCATGGATCGAGATTACTCGATCCGCACCTGCAACGATAGTGGCAGCGCGCAGAGTCAATTTCATGGCGCGCGAAGCGTCACGCGCACGAAGCGCGGGAAATAGAGCGAGGTATCGGCGACGAGCGTGGCGAAATCGAGGCTGTTCGAGGCATACGTGACCACGAGATCGGCGCCTTCGAGCTCGGGGTGGCCCTTGCCGGCGTAGACGATGGTGTCTTCGCGGTCGGATTCAGGGGGATGGTAGAAGGTCTCGAGGTCGGAATAGGGGCCGCGGAGATCGTTTGCGGTGCGGAGCGCGAGATCGGAGGCGCCGAAGCCCTCGGTCTGCACGCCGATCCAGAGATCGCGGGCGCGATCGTGGTGCACCGTGAGCTCGGTTTGCCCGTCCTCGAAGGCGAGCCCGAGCGGCTCGGGCTTCGTGAAATCGATATCGCCCGACGCTGGCAGGGGGAAGCGCGTCAGGTGGATGTCGTGCCCGCCGGACTCGTCTGCGCCGAATGCGTAGAGGTGCCCGTCATGCGCGAGCACGCTCGCCGAGCCGACAATGACGCCGTCGTCGTTCGAGGGCATTTCGAGCTCCTTCATGATCCACGTGGGCGGCGCGTCGTCGGGGTTCTCGACGACGAAGACGTCGGCATCGAACACCTCGAAGCCGAGGCCGCCGCTCGCGGAGCGGACGGCCATCATGAAGAGGAAAAGTTTGTCCCCCACCCGCTCGCCGTCGCCGGGCCAGTACCAGATGCCGTCCTTCTCGGGGAAAAAGGAGGTGGGCTCGTCCTTCGGCCCGTTCCAGAAAAACGCGATCGAGGCCTCGCTCGGGTCGTAGCCGTTCTGGATGGCGATGCTGTTTCGCACGAGGCGAGATTCGCTCCGGACGTTCGCCTCGCTCGTGGCGATGAAGCTATCGCCGAAGAGCCAGAGGACGCGGCCGCCGCCGAGGTCGACGGAGTAGGCGTCGTCGGCGCCGAGCCAGCGGGGATCGGCGTGGAAAAGGGCGTCGGCCTCGGGCCAGGCGGTGGCGGTCGCCTCGATGGCCGGCGCTTCGCCGCAGCCCGCGAGCAACGCGCCGAGGAGAGATACAGCTCCGACATGATTCCGCGACCCAGGCATACAGTGATGATACCACCATTGTACGGTTCACGCTGTACCCGGCTCTATGCAAACTCGTTTTCGACCGAGACGATTTCCGAGGCGCAACGCAGCACTATCGTGACCGTTCGTGCTGTTGTCTCCGACTGGCGCGGCTGGTAGCATCGTTCGAATGGACCTAATCGATTCCTCCATGCCGAGCTGGGTGGTCGGTCGTCATGTGGTCCGGTTGGAGCGGCCGGACCTCGTTTCCGTTGCCTTCCGCGGCGCGACGAGCGCCGCGGAGGCCGAAAAGATCCGGGACGTCTACATCGCAATCGGCGAGCAAGTCGGTCGGTTCGACGTCCTGTTCGACGCGAGTGATCTCGTATTCCTGGAAGCCGGCGCGCGTGCAGCCTGGACGCGCGGAGGCAAGGTTTATCCGTTACGTCATGTCGTCTGCTTCGGCGCGAACTTCCCGACGCGTACCGTGATCATGACGGTCTACCGGGCCGGGCGGCTGCTCGCACCTTCAATTTTCGATTTTCACATCGAGTTTGTCCCCACGGAGCAGGAAGCGCGCAACCGTCTCGCCGTACTTGGTCGCCAGGCGAGGCACTCCTGCGCACCCGCGTGAACGTTCGCGTCAAGATTCCCATTTCCGATGGAATTCGCTACCGACGAGCAGGAAGCCCGCGCCCGCATCGATCAGATCCGCCGCGCGACGCGCCTAAAACGCGCCTTCAGCCCGGGGAGGGCGTGAATTCGAGCGTCTCGACGACGACGCGGCCGGGCGCGCGCAGGTCCATCGCGGTGACGGGCTGTTTCTGGGAGACGAGGTCCGTGATCTGGCGCGCGATGGGGTCGACTTCGAGGGCCCGATCCGAGAAGACGACGAAGATCTTCACCTTGCCCTCGCGCGGCGGGATGCGAAAGACGTTGCCGGCGATGGGCTCGCCGGCCGGGCAATCGGGCGAGAGCTTGTCCTCGAGCATCGTGAGGTGGCGGATGGGACCCCCGTCGGCGATGGTGAAGACGAGGCAATAAGGGGGCTGTCCCGCGGCCGGCACGAGCTCGATCTGGGCCGGGCCTTTCTGGACGAGCGCCACGCGCTGCGAGGGCGAGGGCGAGGGCGGCGCGGATTTCTCGCAACCGGCGAGGGCGAGGAACGAGGCCAGGGCGAGGATGGATCCCCTCATGCGCGAGGGTCTACCCCGCCCCGGTCGCGGACGCAAAGATCAGAAAGTCACGACCGTACGGATCGACTTGCCCGAGTGCATGAGATCGAACGACTCGTTGATCTTGTCGATCGGCAAGACGTACGTGATGAGGTCGTCGATGTTGATCTTCTTGTCCATGTACCAGTCGACGATCTTCGGCACGTCCGTGCGCCCGCGGGCGCCGCCGAAGGCGCTGCCCTTCCACACGCGGCCCGTGACGAGCTGGAACGGGCGCGTCGCGATCTCCTGGCCCGCCGCGGCGACGCCGATGATGATGCTCTCGCCCCAACCCTTGTGGCAACACTCGAGCGCCTGGCGCATGACCCTCACGTCGCCGACGCATTCGAAGGAGTAATCGGCGCCGCCGTCCGTGAGGTTCACGAGATACGGCACGAGGTCGCCCTGCACCTCGTTCGGGTTGACGAAATGCGTCATTCCGAACTTCTCGCCCATCTCCTTGCGCGCCGGGTTCAGGTCGACGCCGACGATCATGTTCGCGCCGGCCATCTTCGCGCCCTGGATGACGTTCAGGCCGATGCCGCCGAGGCCAAAGACCACGACGTTGTCGCCGGGCTGGACCTTCGCCGTGTAAATGACCGCGCCGAGGCCCGTCGTGACGCCGCAGCCGATGTAGCAGACCTTGTCGAACGGCGCGTCCTCGCGGATCTTCGCGACCGCAATCTCGGGCAATACGGTGTAATTCGCGAACGTGGACGTGCCCATGTAATGGTACACGGTCTCATTGCCGATCTTGAAGCGGCTCGTGCCGTCCGGCATGACGCCTTTGCCCTGCGTCGCGCGGATGGCCTGGCAGAGGTTCGTCTTGCGCGAGAGGCAGAATTTGCACTGGCGGCATTCGGGCGTGTAGAGCGGGATCACGTGATCGCCCTTCTTCACGCTCTTCACGCCGGGGCCGACGTCGACGACGACGCCCGCGCCCTCGTGCCCCAGGATCGAGGGGAAGATGCCCTCGGAGTCCTTGCCCGAGAGCGTGTAATCGTCGGTGTGGCAAACACCGGTCGCCTTGATCTCGACGAGGACCTCCCCTTCCTTGGGGCCCTCCAGATCAACTTCCTCGATGCTCAGCGGCGCGTTGGGTCGATGCGCAACCGCGGCTTTGATCTTCATGGTCTCGTCCTCCGGCCTCGAACAACGCGGGCTTTCCCGGCGCCCGCGCGCGCATCGTAGCGACGAGGCGTTTCGCCGTCACACGAAAAATCGTCGCGAAGAACCCTTCTCACGCGCTCGTGTCGTCGTCTTGCGAAGCACTTTCGGCCACGCCCCACGCACGCGCGAGCTCCACGGTGCGCGCGTTCTCCGGTACCGCTTCGAGAAACCACGCACGCCAAAGTGGATCACGGATTTTCGCGGCACGGCCTTCGAGGCGCTCGTACGCCGAGACGATCGCCTCGCGCGCCTCGGCCTCGAGCCCGAGCGAAGCGAGCGCCTCCGCCCGCACGAGGCGCACGAGGGACTCGCCCTCTTCGATGCCGCCGAGGGATTCGAGCAGGCGCATGGCTTCGTCCGCAGGCCCGAGCGCCGCGCGCGCGTCGCCGCGAAAGATCGCGATTTGCCCGAGGACCGCGAGCGCGTGCGCGCGGACGGGCGGGTGCGCGGCGAGGAGGTCGATCGCGGCGCGGACCTCGGCCTCGGCCGCCGCGAGGTCGCGGCCGGCGAGGCGGATCATGCCGAGGTAGAGGCGCGCATACCCCTCGACGCGGCGATCGCCCTGGCGTGTGGAGGTCGTGAGCGCCTCACGCGCGAAGGCGTGGGCCTCGGGGAGCTGGCCCTGGCGCGCGAGGGCGAGGGCGAGGTTGAGCTTCGCGTGCGCGACGAGCGCGCCGAGGCCGAGGCGCTCGGCCTGCGCGAGCGCATCCCGCAACGAGGCCTCGGCCCGCGCATAATCGCCGAGCTCGTTCGTCGCAGAGCCGACGTTCGCGCGCTGGACGCAAGCATTGCGGAGATCGCCGACCGCCTCGAAGCGGACGGCCGCAGCCTCGAACTCGCGCACGCTCGTGCCCGCGTCGCCCGCGAAAAGCGCGCGGAAGGCGCGGGCGCGGTGCACGGACGCGGCGACCTCGGGGTCGACGGCGACGACGCGCCGGTCGAGCATGTCGAGGGCTCGGAACATGGCCTCGGCATGGTCGTGATGGCCGGCCATGAGGAGCTGGAGCGCCGCGCGCGCGACGGCGATGACGTGCGGACCGCCGGACTCGCCCTCGGCGCCGAGCGCGGAGAGCGCCTCGAAGATGGCCACGAGCGCGGCGTCGTCGCCGAGGTTGCCCGCCGCGAGCACGACCTCGCCCGCGGCGCTGTACCAGAGGGGGCTGCCGATCGGGAAGAGGCCGAGCGCGTCGTGCCCGGCTTCGAGCGCGGCCCGATGCTCGCCCTTCCACTTGCGGGCCTGCGATTCGAAGAGCCGAAGCGCGCCGCGGACCTCGCCCGCCGAAGCAGCCGCGATGCCCCGCGCGACCCACGCGAGCACAGCGTCGAAATCGCTGGCCTCGAAGGCGGCCTCGGCCGCGAGGCCCGCCCACGGGACGGCGCGATCGGACGCGCCGGCGAGGCTGAAATGCTCGGCGAGGACAGCAGGCTCGGTGTCGCCCGCGCGTTCGAACCACGCACCGACCGCGAGGTGGAGCCGCGCGCGCTCCACGGCGTCGAGCGAGGCATACGCGACCTCGCGGACGATCACGTGCCGGAAGGCGTGCTCCTCGCCCCACGGGGTGCGACCGGCGCGACGCACGACGAGCTCGGCCGCGAGGAGCTCGGCGAGGGCCTTGCGCTCGGCTTGCCACGGCTCCGTGCCCGTGCGCGCGGAGGCGCCGCCGGGCAGGACGGAGAACAAGGCGCCGGGCCAGAAGCGCGCGCCAAAGACGCTTGCAGCGCGGAGGAGGCGCTGTGCGAGGGGCGAGAGCGAGGCGATGGCGCGGCCGACGAGCTCGGGGGTTGGCCCCGACGGCACGTCTTCTCCCGCGCGTACCGCGCGCGTGAGAATCTCCAGGCGAAGCGGACTGCCGAGGCCGCGCTGCACGATCCGCGTGACGAGCGCGGGCTCCGCGGCCTCGCCGAGGCCATGCCGGACGATCGCTTGTGCCGCATCGGAGAGCAGGGCCGGAAGGGGCAAGGCGCGCGCGCGGCCAGCCGCGAAGGACGGGGGCGCGTCCGTGACGAGCAGGAAGAACGGGCGCGAGGCGAGGCTCGACAGCGCGCCTTCAAAGAGGCCGATGCTCGCCGCGTCGGCGCGGGCGAGGTCTTCGAGCACGACGAGCACGGGCCGCGCATCGCATTCGGCGGCGAGCCAGTCCTCGAACGCGCGGCGGACGTGGTCGCCCATGAGCCGTGCGTCCTGCCGCGCCGCGCGGAGCGGGACGCTCGTGTCGTCCGGGAAAGGCACGTCCGTGAGCTCGCCGAGGAACTCGACCACGCGGCCCGCCGACGCGGGCGAGAGGTGCCGCGCCAGGCGTTCGAGCAGTTTGTCGCGCCTCGCGGAGAGTGAATCCGCGCGGGAGAGGCCGGCGGCGTTACGAACGAGGTCGGCCGCGAGGGCAAAGGCGGCGCCCTGGGCGAGCGGCGCTGCCTCGGCGGTGAAGACGGAGACGGGGCGGACGATGCCCTCGGCATCGAGCAGGCCGCCGCGCTGATCGAGGGCGCGGACGACCTCGGCGACGAGGCGGGACTTTCCCACCCCGGGCTCGCCGGTGACGACGAGCGCCGAAGGTTTGCCCGTGGAGACGACCGCGCCGAACGCCCGCAAGACCTCGTCGATCTCGCGCTCCCGACCGACACACGGCGAGGGCCGGCCGAGGAGCGTGTGGGGGACGAGCGTGGTGTCGTCCTCGGAGCCTGCGAGCGCGAGCGCGGCGCCGGGGAGCACCTGCGTCTGCGGGGCGGAGGCGGAAACGCTCTGGCGATACCAGGCGTCGAGGGGCAAGGTCGACGCGCCGCCATCGGGACGCGGGGACGTGTTCAAGGTGGGCACGTCATCGGGGAGCCCGACGCCGGTGACCTCGAAGAGATCCTCGATCGGCGTGGCCGCGCCGAGGCGATGGAAGGGCACGCCGCCCTGGACCCACGCCGTCTCCGCGTCGTCGAGCATGGCGATCTCGACCGCGACGGCCGCGCCGTCAGCAGGCCTGTGCGCGGGCTCGTGCGAGAGCATGCGCGCGATGATTTCGTCGAGCGCGGCGGGCGTGTCGGGACGAACGTCGGCGGGGCGCGGCGGCTCGGGCGCGAGCATCTTGGAGAGCAGCACCATGAGGTGCTCGGCCTCGAAGGCGGGTCGCCCCACGAGGCACTCGTAGAGGACGCACCCGAGCGCGAAGACGTCAGCGCGAGGATCGACGGTGCGCGCGCCGAGGGCCTGCTCGGGGGCCATGTAGCCCGGTGTCCCGAGGAGGATGCCCGTGCGTGTCGCAGGCCGCGTCGCCTGGGGCCGCGCGATGCCGAAGTCGAGGATCTTCACGCGGCCGATGTCGCGATCCGGGAGGAAGAGGTTGCTCGGCTTGATGTCGCGATGCACGACGCCACGCGCATGCGCCGCGCCGAGGGCCTCGGCGACACGCACGCCAAGGGTGAGCGTCTCGGCGATGGAGAGCGGTCCGCGCTTCAAGCGCTGCGCGAGGTCCTCGCCTTCGAGCCACTCCATCGCAAGGAAGAGCTCGCCAGAGGGCGCGGCGCCATGCGCGACGTACCGGACGATGCCGGGGTGATCGAGCTCGGCGAGCACGTAACTCTCGCGCGCGAAGTGGCCGGCAAACGGAGCGCCCGCGGCGTGCAGGACCTTGAGCGCGACACGCGCGCCGGTCGCCCGATCGAGCGCGCGATACACCTCGGCCATGCCGCCCGCGCTGGCGAGCCGCTCGATGGCGAAACGGCCGCCGAAGAGCTCGGCCGGGGTCACGGGCGGCAGCCTACCTCCACGACGCGGGGCGCGTAAAGCCGGCCTCACCTCCATCCCCTCTCCACGCGGTTGCGAGGTCGCTCTCCGCATCCGTCACGACGGCACCGTCGAGGGCCCGACGTGCTGCGCCGTCATTCTCGCGTCGATATGCGCACGACCAGCCGGTCCTCGGTCGTCTCCAGGATCTGGATATCGAACACGAGCGTCTTGCGCGTCAGCGGATCATAGCACTGGGCTCGCAGTGTGCGCTCGGTCAGCGTGGCGAACGTGCCACGGCACAAGTAGTGCGCATCCGCGGGGTGGAGGCGGAGCGTCGAGAAAGAGCCGTCGCGGCCAAAATGTAGCGTGTTTCGGTAGCGCGAGGGCCCGAGGTCGACGCGCTGGGGCACGAAGACCATCCGGTCCTCCGTCGAATTCGCGCGATCCTCGTGCCAGTCGCCGTGGATCGTCGCCCGAAATTCCGCGATCCGGAGCAACGGCAGCGCGTCCTCGGAGACGTCCGCGCGACCGGCAGCGGGCGAAAGGAGCAAAAGGGCGCATAACGCGCGGGACGCGCGCGGCCGACGGGTCGTTGTTTTCACGAATTCCTCCTGGACGATGGCCCAGTCGGGATCCTGGGGCGGGCGGAGGCAGCCGTCGACGGGCGCCGTGCTGAGCATTGGTCTCATCGCAGGCCGCCGCGCCGGGGCGCCGCCCCGGACCCCGCGGGGGCTGTTCGCCCCTCGACCCGAACCAGCGCAAGCGCTGGACCTTTTGTGGAAGAACTGCGCTCCGCGCAGTTCTTCCGCAGGCCGGTGGGACCGCCCCGCCCGTCGAGACGTCAGCGCTGCTGTCGCCCGTCTCGACCGGGCCTGTGCGATGAACTGCGCATCGCGCAGTTCATCGTCCTGGGTCCAGCCCCTGGCTGGTCCGGGTGCAGGGGCGGACAGCCCCTGCTGGGGCCTGGGGCAACGCCCCAGCACAGCGGCGTCGACATGAGACCGAACTCATTCAGGCGGCGGGCCTGGCGGCGGCGGCGGCGGGAACGGGCCGTGTGGCCTTCGCTTGCGCTTCTCGACGAACTCCTGGAAGCGCACGCGCTGGGAGGCGTCGAGGACCTCGACGATACGATCGTCGGTGCTCTTGTGCAGCGCTTCGAGTCCGTCGCGACAAGGCTTCATCGTGCGCTCGAGCTCGCCGTCGGAGTCGCGGAAGATGGATTCGACCCGGACCACCTGATCGGCCGTGAGGTCGAGGTGCCGGCGCATGGACTCGACCCGGAGGTGCGTGCGCACCTCGCCCGGCGGGCCGCCGAAGCGGGAGCGGAGGTCCTGGAGCATGTACGCGCGCATCGCGCCCGCGCCGGCGACGCCGCCGAGCACGAACACGCCCGCGAGCACGAAGGCGGGGAGCAGGCGGGATTTCATTCGTACACCTCGACGGAGGCCACCGACTCGAGGACGGCCGAGTCGTAGCCTGTCTCCGCCGTTCGCGACAGCCAGAGGCCGAGGACCGCGGCCGCCGCGGCGCCGATCAGGGCGAACCGGCCGAACCGGACGACGCCGGACGACCACGGAGGTTCGGCCGGACGCGCGCCGCGGCCCGCGCCTACCTTGGCCATCACGGACGACGCGAAATCCTCGCTCGGGGCGAGATCCGAGGTCTCGCGGGCGATGCGCGCGAGCCTTTCGTTCGGAGGCTCGATGGCGAGGAGCACGGCCTCGGTGAGCTCGTCGGTCGGGCGCAGATCCTCGGTGGCGTGGGCGAGGGCTGCGAGATGCGAAAACGGATCTTGTTCACGCGTGACCATCGGACACCTCCCCCGCCTCGGTCTTCGTGCGTAGCGCGGCCCTCGCTCGCACGAGGCGCTGCTCGAGCGCCCCCTCGCTGCATCCGAGCGCCTCGGCGGCCTCCTTCGCCGAGAGTCCCTCCACGGTCACGAGCACGAGGGCCGCGCGATCTTGTGGCTGGAGGGCCTTGAGCATCGCGTCGAGCTCGTTCAGGGCGACGCGCGCCTCGGCGCGCACGAGCCCGTCGAAGCGGGGCTCGCCCGTCTCCTCGGCGGGACGCTCGCGGCGCTTGCGAAGGAGGTCGACGCACGCGTTCGTCACGATTCGGTAGAGCCAGGTCTCTATCTTGGCGCGGCCATCGTAGCGACCATCCGAGAGGGCGCGGAAGGCGCTGGCGTAGGCGTCCTGGAGCGCGTCTTCGGCGTCGGCGAGGTTGCCGACGAGGCGCGCCGCGAGCCGATAGAGCGGCACGCGCGTGTGGTCGACGATCGGCCGGAAGGCCGCTACGTCTCCACCGGCCACGCGCGCTGCGACGAGCCTCAGATCGACGGACATGCGCGCCGGACTCTACCGCGAGGGCGGCGCCTGCGTCTCGCCGTGTTCGCGTCCGCCGTGCTTGCCGCGGAAATGCGGCGGCATCTGGGGGCCTTCCTCGATCCGCTGAGCGAGCGTGCTCCGCTGCTCGGCGTCGAGCACCGGCACGATGGCGGAGAGCGCCTTCACGAGGTGATCACCCATCTCCGGCCGCATCTCCTTCGAGGGCAGGAGCGCCTCGGCGTCGAATTTTTCGCTTCGGAACGCGTCGAGCCCTGCCTTCATCCGGGTGCGCATCTCCTCGTGCTTCTTCGCCCACGCCTCCCGATCCATCCCCTCGGGCTTCTCGGGCCGCGACGCCTCGAGTGCCGACTTGATCTGCGCGCGTTGCTCGTCGCGGAGGTCGAGCCCGTGCAGGAAGAAGCCCATCGGCCCGTGCTCGCCGCGAGGACCACGCATCGCGCCCTCGGGGCCGCGCGGACCACGCTCGCCGTCCTCGGGACCACGCGGGCCGCGCGCGTGCTTCATGCCTTCCGGCCCGTGCTTCGCCATCCGCTCCTCGACGTGCGCCACGAGCTCCGCGCGCTGGGCCGGGGTGAGCGTCGCGTGCAGCGTGTTGAGCGCCTTCGCGACGGCCGCGCGCCGCTCGTTCGCGATCTTCTCCCCGTCGCCGAGCTTCGCCTTCACGGCGGCCTCGTCGATCTTGCCGGCGCGCACGCCGTCGGCGAGCGCCTTGTGGAATGCCTTCCGATCGGCCTCGTGCGCGTCGCCGAGCGTCGAGAGCGCGCCCTCGATGGTCTTGCGCTGGGCGTCCGTCAGGTCGAGCTCGTGGAGCGCCGTCACGAGCAGCTCGCCGCCGCCGTGGTGACGACCGAACTTGCCGCCGCGCTCGTGCGGGGCCGCCTGGGCTTCCTGCGAGGCTTCCGAGGCCGAGGCGACCTCTTCGTCCGGGCTCGCCGACGCACAACCGCCCAGGGCGAGGGCAAGAGCGAAGGTAAGGGGCGCGAAGAACTTCTGGGTACGGGTGAACATGATGGTCTCTCCTCGGCCTCGCTCGTGATGCATCAGCGAGGTCTCGATCCAACTGACGGGGCGAGCCGGCCGATCCCTACGCGGGAGCGATGTTTTTCTCTCCGGCGGCAAGGGCGGAGGTTCGTTCCGCAAGGGCGGGGTCGTGTTCCGCGACGGCGGGGGCGTGTTCCGCGACGGCGGGGTCGTGTTCCGCAACGGCGGGGTCGTGTTCCGCAACGGCGGGGTTTCGTTCCACTTGGGCGGGGTCCTGTTCCACTTGGGCGGGGTCCTGTTCCACTTGGGCGGGGTCGTGTTCCGCGACGGCGGGGTTTCGTTCCACTTGGGCGGGGTCCTGTTCCACTTGGGCGGGGTCGTGTTCCGCGACGGCGGGATCGCTCGCGCCAAGGGCGGGGTCGTGTTCCGCAAGGACACGATGCCTCGCGCCAAGGACACAACCGCTCGCGCCAAGGACACAGCCGCTCGCGCCAAGGACACAACCGCTCGCGCCATGGACACAGCCGCTCGCGCCATGGACACAGCCGCTCGCGCCATGGACACAGCCGCTCGCGCCATGGACACAACCGCTCGCGCCAAGGACACAACCGCTCGCGCCAAGGACACAACCGCTCGCGCCAAGGACACAACCGCTCGCGCCAAGGACAAAGGTGCCTTTCGTTCCGGCTATAGTCTTCGCCGCGATGCCTGCGCGTGCCCTCGTACGACCGATGCGCTCCCAGATCGTCGGCCCGATCCTGTCGCGTCTCCGGAGCCTCGGCGTCGATCCTTCCCCGCTCGTCGAGGCCTTCGGTCTCCCTCCCAGCGCAGAAACCGAGCCCGACGTCGTCCTGCCGCTCGCGAAGCTCTACGCGTTCCTCGACGAGGCCGGGCGCCTCGCGAACGATCCGTTCCTCGGCGTGCACCTCGCCGCGCAGCTCGAACGCGGCACCTACGACCTGCTCGAGTTCAGCTGCCTGAGCGCGCCGACCGTGCGCGAAGCCCTGGTCCGCGTCGCTCGTTACACGGCGCTGCTGAACGATCTCGTCGTGGCGACCTTCGAGGAGCGCGGCGGCGTGGGGCTCCTCCAGCAGCGGATTCCAGGCGCGCCGCTGTGCCTCGGGAGGCACGCGAACGAGTGCTTCGTGGTCCTCGTGCTCCTTCGCACCCGCGCGCTTTCGGGTGTTTCCGTCGTGCCGGAGCGCGCCTGGTTCGGCCACCCCGCGCCGCGCGATACCTCGGCGCTCGCCGACGCGCTGGGGACGCATCGGTTGGAGTTCGACGCAGGCGCGACAGGGCTCGCGCTCCCCGGCGACGCGCTCGATCTCCCGCTCGCGACCTCGGATCCACGGCTTTTGTCGGTCCTCGATCGTCACGCCGAGCGCTCCCGCGTGGCGCGCGAGCGGCCGCACGACTTTTGCGGGGAGGTGCGGCAGCGCGTGTTCGAGAAGCTGCGTGATGGCGCGCCTGATCTCGAGGTCGTCGCGCGCGAGCTCTCCATGAGCCCGCGCACGCTTCAGCGACGCTTGACAGAGGAGGGCACGACGTTCCAGGAGCTCGTCGACGGGCTGCGCCGAGAGCTCAGCGGCGCCTACGTGCGCGATACGGAGATGCCGCTCGCGGAGATCGCGGTAGTCTTGGGGTACCGCGAGACGGGCGCGTTCTTGCGCGCATTCAAGCGCTGGTACGGCGTCGCGGCGAGCCAGATGCGCGGCGCGCGGGCTCGCTCTGGCGCGCCCTGATCTCATTTCTGGCGCCCGCGGATCTCGCGTGAATCGGAGGGGCAATGGGAAGATCGCCCCGTCACCCCATTCACGAGGAGCCTTCATGCAGAGCCGCGTTGCCATCTTCCTTTTCACCGTCGCGAGCCTCGCGGGCGGCGTCGGATGCGACGCCGAGTCGCAGACGACGAGCGGGAGTTCCAGCAGTGGGACGGGCGGACCGGGCGGACAAGGCGGCATGGGTCCCGGCGGCGCCGGTGGCACGGGCGGCATCGGCGGGATGGGTCCCGGCGGCGCCGGTGGAATGGGCGGCGAGGGCGGCGCAGGCGGGAGCGGAGGCGCTGGCGGAAGCGGCGGCGGGAGCGGAGGCGCTGGCGGAAGCGGTGGCGCTGGCGGAAGCGGAGGCGCGGGCGGCGCAGGCGGCATGGGGGCGGGCGGGATGGCCGGCTCCGGTGGCATGGGCGGCGAGGGCGGCTCCGGTGGAATGGGCGGGGCCGGCGGCATGGGCGGCATGGGCGCAGGCGGCGCGGGTGGCATGGGCGGCGCGGGTGGCTCCGGCGGCTCGGGCGGCGGCGCCCCGATGTGCGTGACTCCCGCCGATTGCCCCTCGCCCGGCACCCCGTGCATCGTCGCCACGTGCGAGGCCGGCGCCTGCGGCACTTCGTTCGTGGCCGCGGGGACGCCCACGGCAAATCAGCACGCCGGCGATTGCCGCGTCGAGCAATGCGATGGTGCCGGGAGCACGACGAGCGTCGTCGATGCGAACGACATTCCGAACGACGGGAACGTCTGCACGAGCGATCTTTGCGACGCGGGCGTCCCCGTGCATCCGCCCCTCCCCGCCGATACGGTCTGCAACGCGAATGACGGCAAGCTCTGTGATGGAAGCGGTGCCTGCGTCGAGTGCAACACCGGCCCGCAATGCCCGAGCGGCGTGTGCATGGGCCACGTTTGCCAGCCGGCGAGCTGCGACGACGGCGTGAAGAACGGCTCGGAGACGGACGTCGATTGCGGCGGCGGAACCTGTTTGCCCTGCGCCTCGGGGCAGGCCTGCACCACGGCGGCCGATTGCCAGACCGGCGCGTGCATCGGAGGCATCTGCGATGCCCCCGCGGTCGTGAGCACCACGCCGACCGACGCGGCGACGGGCGTGGCCGCGGGCGCGACGGTGGCCGTGACGTTCAGCATGCCCATGAATCCGGCGACGCTCGGCGCGCAGACGGACATCGGCCCGTGCACGGGCACGATCCAGCTCTCGACCGACGATTTCGCCTCGTGCCTCGGCTTCGCCGCCCAGGCGCCCACGATGTCGAACGGCGGCACCGTCGCGACGCTCGTCCCGGCGCCGGCGCTTTCGTACGGCACGACGTACAAGCTGCGCGTGACCACGGTGGCAGAGGATCCGTATGGGAATGCCCTCGGCGCGGCGTACACGCAGATGACGGGCTTTTCGACCGGCGCGCCGCCGCCATCGTGCATCGGCTCCGTGGTGATAAGCCAGGTCTACGGTTATGGGGGCGAGTCCGGTGCGACGTACTTGAACGATTACATCGAGCTGCACAACCGCGGTAAGACGCCGGTGACCCTGAAAGAGTGGTCGCTGCAATTCGCGTCCGGAAACGGGCTCTTCTACACCTCGTCGTACCTGACCAACAAGACGATTCCGCCCGGCGGTTATTTCTTGATCCAGGAGGGTTCCGGGATCGGGAGTTATGGCACCTGGCTCCCGGTGCCGCCGGACGTCACGCACACCGCCTCGGTCTACAGCGGCAATGGCAAGGTAGCGCTCGTGAGCAGCTACACGCAGGTGACCGGCGGTTGCCCCCTTGGCAACACGTCGCTCGTCGATTTCATCGGCTATGGGCAGTTCGCGGATTGCTACGAGGATGTGGACAAGGAAGACGCTTTGCCCGGGCCCTATACGGGCGATCCGAAGAAAGCGGTTTTCCGCGTCGACGACGGTTGCAAGGACACGAACGACAACGGGGCCGATTTCGTGGTCGGCACCGCCGCCCCGCGGAGCACCTACGGCACCCCGGCCCACATCTGCGATTGCGGCGCCGACGACGCGACCATGAACGAGTCGGATCTGCCCGCCGAGATCGATGATTGCAATCTGCAATTCCCGACGTCGCTCACGGTGGCCGCCGGTCAGGCGACGCCGCTCGTCTACGGCCGCGTCTACGAGGCCGACATCACGAATCTGAACGGCGTGAATGCCACGGTGAAGGCCGAGGTCGGGTACGGCCCGGCCAACGTCAATCCGACGAGCCAGAGCGGCTGGCAATGGTTCCCGGCCACGTTCAACCAGCAATACGGCAACGACGACGAGTACCAGCGCTCGTTCACCGCCCCGGCCGCCGGCACCTACCGCTACACCTACCGCGTGAGCCTCGACGGCGGGCGCTGGACCTACTGCGACACGGACGGCGCGGGCTCGAACCCGGGCCTCAGGTTCGACCCGGCCAAGCTTCCGGTCCTCACCGTCACGCCTTGATGATCGACATCTGGCGCAGCAGGATCTCCCCCAGCAGGCGCTCGAGCCGCTGACGGAACCCGCTCTCCCTGCCCGGCGGCGGCGCTGGAAGAGCCTCGAGACAAGCTGTCACATGCGCGCGAGCTTCCTCGCATCGTCCGAGATCCAGGAGGCTCCGTCCGATGAAATAACCTGCGATCCGCAGAAGCCGGCTTTCGGTGCGGCCTTGCGGCATCTGCTCGACGGCTCGGCATAACCGCTCGGCGAAGTCGAGCGCTTCCAGGGGCTCTCCGAAGTCCAGCAAGAACTCACAGAGCCCGAGGTGCCTGTCGTCGACACGGCTCGTGGTGGAATCGCCTTGGCTCCACGCCTGCACGGCTCGACGCACGAGGGCAAGGGCCTCGTCACGGTGACCCATGGCCTGCTTGTAGATGGCCAGGTCCGCGGCCACGGCGACGATGTAGCGACCCTCGGCCGGAGGAGACGTGCCTGCCAGCCGAAGGGCCCGTTCGCCCAGAGCCACGGCCTCGGCCCAGTCACCCGGTTCGTCTTCTTGCCACGCGGAGAACGTTTGAAAGACCCAGAGAAGACAAGGCCGCAGCTCGGGGGCATCCGGGCCGTAGCGTTGCTCTGCGAGGAGGACGGCCTGGCGAAAGACTTCCCTCGCGCGCACGAGCTCCTTGGCTCGGAAGAGGGATTGCCCTCGAGCCATGAGCTCGCGCAGGTCGGGATCCTCGATGGGCATGGGCTGGCCTTCTCCTGTATCAAGGATGGCAGGGGGCGCGCGAGTCATCCTCCGCGCCCCGAAGCCCATGAGCCCTTTCTCCCACGTCATCGGCGTCGACGACGCGCCCTTCCCGCGCGCGCACCGCGGCGACGTGCCGATCGTGGGCGTCGCGTTCGCCGGAACGAGGCTCGAAGGTGTGCTCTCCTCGAAGGTGCGGCGCGACGGCGCGAACGCCACGGATGTCCTCGCCTCGATGATCAGCCGCTCGCGCTTCGCCGCGCATACACGGCTCGTGATGATGGAAGGCATCGCGCTCGCGGGCTTCAACGTGGTCGACATCCACGCCCTCGCCGCGCGGCTCGGCATGGCCGTGCTGGTCGTGTCGAAGCGCGAGCCGAACGTCCCGGCCGTGCGGCACGCGCTGCTCGAAAAGGTCCGCGGCGGCGCCCGGAAATGGAAGCTCGTCGAGAAGGCGGGGCCGATGGAGCCGTGCGCCGACCTCTTCATCCAGCGCGCGGGCCTCGGCATGGACGAGGCCACGGCGGTGATCCGACGGCTCGCCGTCCACGGTCGCCTCCCCGAGCCCGTCCGGGTCGCGCACCTCGTCGCCAGTACGCTCGCGGTCCCCGGCGCGATTGACTAGGATGCGCCGCATGACGCAACAAGACGTGTACGTGGTCCTGTCCTGCCTGGGACCCGATCGGCCGGGCCTCGTCGCGGAGGTGACGGAGTACCTCACCAAGCACGGGGGCAACGTGGAGGACAGCCGCATGGCCATCCTCGGCGCCGAGTTCGGCATCCTCCTGCTCGCCTCGGGTCCCCCGGAAACCGTGGGCGCCATCGAGAAGGACCTCGGCGAGCTGCAGAAGAGCACGGGCCTCACCGTGCTCGCGCGCCGCACGAAGGCGCCCGAGGAGCACCGGCGCGCCCCCACGATCCCGTGTGCCGTGACGGCCGAGGCGCTCGATCACGAGGGCATCGTGCGCGCCGTGACGCGGGCGCTCGCGCACGCAGGCGTGAACATCGTGTCGCTCGAAGCCACCGCGTACGCCGCGCCGGTCACGGGATCGCAGCTTTTCCGCATGGAAGCGCGCATCGACGTGCCCCAGTCGGTCGGCGTGAGCAAGCTGCGCAAGGCGATGGACGTGGTCGCCGAGGAGCAAAACCTGGAGATCGAGGTTCGCTCGCTCATCAAGTCCTAGAGCGCCGAAACGTTCGGCGCTCTGCGAGATCGCGAAGCGAACTCGCCTCGGGGGTGAATCGGCCGGGCTTTGCCCGGACGAGAGGGGGACGCGAGGCGTCCCCCTCGGGACGGTTGCTCTTGGGGGTGGGGGTGGAGTAAGGCACGGAGGCATGGAGCCGCTCTCCGGACAGGATGATCTGCCGCCGCGCGTGGAGGCCTCGGCCGCACAGGCTGGGCATCGGCCCACGGAGATCAACGCCCTGCTCGGGCGAGGTACCCGCTTCGAGGGCAAGCTCTACTTCGAGGGCCGCGTCCGCCTCGACGGCGACTTCCAGGGCGAGATCCGTGGCGACGACGTGCTCGTCATCGGCGACGGCGCCCGCGTCTCCGGCGACATCCTTGTCGGCGCGTGCATCGTCACGGGGGGCGAGGTCAACGCGAGCATCCGCGCCCGCACCGCCATCGAGCTCTACGCCCCCTCCAAGGTCACGGGCGCGCTGCACGCGCCGGCCATCTTCATCGATCGCGGCGTCCAATTCGACGGTACTTGCAAGATGGCCCCCCTCGACGAGGCCGATACGCGCACGAGCAAGGAAGCGGCGCCGCCTCCCTCGACGCCGGCGCCGCCGACCCCCGCCTCCCCGGCACCGCCGGCAGGGCGGGAGTGAACGAACTGTCACGCCCCCGCAGGATCCGCGCGCCGGAGAACGCCGCGATCCTCTGAAATCCTGCGGTTTTCGTGGGTCACTCCCATCTTCCGACGTGGCCGGCATGCCTCGTGCACTTCGGGAGGGCGACGACGACGACGAATCCACGTTGTCGTTTTCCGGAGACACCCATGATGCTTCGCCTGCGCCACATCGCCTTCGCGTTGCTCACGACCCTGACCACCCTCGGCGCCGTGCCGAACCTCGCGCGCGCGGGCGATGAAGAAGCCGCGCGGCTCGAGGCCCGCGGCAAGGCGCAGCGATACACGCAAAAGACGACGGATCCGGAGAGCTCGATCGACACGGGCGGCGCGGCGATCCTGGTGCACGCGCCGATCGACGAGGTGCGGCGGATCGTCACGGATTACCGGCACTACGAGAAGGTCATCAAGCCCTTCAAGCAGAGCAAGCTGCTCTCGCGGACGAAGGGCGTGAGCGAGGTGTACCTGGAGGTGCCGATCCTGCACGGCGCCGCGACGGTCTGGGTCGTGACGAAGATCGGACAGCCTGTCAAAGACGGGAACGAGGAGCGCATCACCGCGAAGATGGAGCGCGGGAACGTGGACGATTTCCGCGCCACGTGGAGGCTGCGCGCGGTGGACGGGGAGCGGACGATCGTAAAGCTCGAGATCCTCGTCGACCCGAAGATGCCCGTGCCCTCGTCGGTGGTGACGCCGGAGCTCTGCACGGCCGCGGACAAGGCCGTCACGGGGGTGCGTGATCAGGCCGAGAAGAACCACGCGGCGTCCTCGGTCGCGCGCGCCGAGAAGCAGAGCGTCTCCGCCGAGGGCATCTGATCACGAAGCGCGCGCCGCGCCGAGCGCCGCGGCGAGCTTCGACATGAGGCGGGGGTCGTCGACCAGCCGCTCTGCCCACACGCGTCCCAATCGCGCCTGATCCGAAGGCTCGAGCCCGAGCTCGGCGAGGACCTCCGCCGTCGTCCCGCGCTCGGCGGCGACCTGGAGGCGTGCATGCTCGGCGAGCCCAACAGGCAAGCCGAGCCGCTCCTGCGTCGCGTGATAGGCGGTGTCGTAAGCGAGCAACAACCGACGCTCTCCCTGCGTGGCTTCCTGGGCCATCGCGTCGGCCCAGTGCCGCTCCACGGAGGCCCACGACGCGCTGGAGAGAGCGTTCAGCGCGAGGAGCGCGTCGCGACCGTCGGGACGATGGCGCAGCTCGGCGGCGACCGCAGCGCAGCGGTCGATGGGGATCGAGGCGGGATCGAAGGGAACGGGGGAGCTCGACGGCGGAGGATCGGCGGGAGCGGGCGCGGGTGCGGCTGCGGGCGCAGGCGCGGACACGCGCGGGGGCGCGGCGACCTTTCCTCCCTGCACCGGCCCCGGACGCGGCGGCGAGGGGCGCGGGGGGCCTGCACTCGGACCCGCGGGTTTCGCGAGGCGCGGCGCGAGCGGCGCGGGCGGCTTGATCGGCAGCTTGCTCGCCGGCGTGGCCGGCTTGCCGGTCGAAGGCGGCGGGGCGGGCGCGTCCGGAAGCGGCTCGACCCGGCGTCCGATCTCACGCCCCTTCGACGACGGCGGCGCCGCGGCCTTCGGCATGTCGAGCGTCGTGTCCTCGGTGAGCGGCTCCGCGATGAGCTTCGGCGACGGCGACGGCGACGGCGGCGACACGGGCGGCGGCGGCAGCGGCGGCGCCGCGATGGGATCCGGGGGAGGAGGACGGAAGGGCAAGGCGGCCGTCAGGCTCGGCAGGCCGACCTCGTTCCGATCCGTGGGCATCGGTATCGTGCGCGTGCGCTGCCGCTGCGAAGCATCGGGCGGCGCGGGATCCACGAACCGGATCGGCGGCGCCTCCGCCTGCTCCGGCAGCACCATCGTATCGCCGCTCTTCGGGGCGATGAGCACCGCGTCGTGCCGCATCTCCAGGAGGTTCAAACCCGCCTCGACGTCTTCCTCCAGCGACTCGCCGAGGCGCAGGAACCGATCGATCCGCTCGGGCCGGATGCGCTTCCCTTCCGGATGCGCGGCGACCACGATCTTGCCCACGTCGGCCTCAGCGCCGCTCTTCAGATCGGCAAGCCCGCGGAACGTGAGGACCATCGTCTTTTGCTCGGCGTCGATGCAGAGCGTGTCGCAGCGGAGCGCGATCTCGGTGACGCGCCCGCCCTTTGGATCGACGCGGAAGGCGTGGGGGCGGCGCTGCGGCAGGCGCGTCTCGATCCGGCCGGGCATGGGGAGGATGCGGTCCATGCCGATCGAAGCGGCGATGCGAAGCAGGTCGATCCGCTGCTCACGCGGCGCGCACTGGAAGAAGGCGAACTCGAAGCCCTCGGGCGGCGGGCCCGCGGCGAGCGCCTCTCCGGCGAGCACTCCCTGCGCCCAGGCGTACGCCTCGTCGCCGAGGAGCAGCCTGCGCGAAGGCGCTTGCGGCGGCATCGGGCCGCCGGCCGGGAGGATGGCACCTTCGACGGCGACACGCGCCTCGGGGTCGGTCGCGCCGAGGACGAGGACGTCCACGCGGGGCTTGAGCGGCGAGAGATCCTCGGCGCCGCCCTCGGCGAGGGTCGTCACGGGTACCTGCGTCTCCGTGACGGTCGCCTCGCCGCCGGGCACGATGGTGAACGTCGCCTTGACGATCACCGTGAGCGAATAAGCGCCCGGCGCAGCCTGCCAGATCAAGGCCCCGGCGCGAAAGGGGCAGAGCGAAAGGACCTCCACGCGGCGCGCAGTGTACGAAGAGCGAGCGGCGTCGGCGAGGGCTTCTTCGTGGGTCCCCGTCAACGATCCTTCCGCCGAGCCCTTTGCCGGAGGCCCGGGGGCCGCCGCCGGGGCGCACGGCGGAGCGCTTGCCAGATGCGCTCGGGCAGCTCCCGGGCCGCCTCGTCGAGGTCGATCTCGGGGGCGCCGGCGAGCCAGCGCCGGGCCGTCTCCGCGACCGGGCCGATGACGAGCATCTCGATCAAGGGCTCGGGCAGGGCCACGATGCGGCCGGCCTTCACGTGGGGCCGGAGCCACGCGGAGATGGCGGCGATGCGGTCCTGCTTGGAGGCGGCGATCGTGGCTGCGTGGGCGGGCAGGAAGCTCGCATACGCCGAGGCATGCACGAAGCGCGCGGACGCGGGCTGCGCGGCGGTGTGTCGCAAGTAGGCCTGCACCAGGGCCGCGACGCCGGCGCGGGCCCCGCGTACGCCTTCGAGCGAGGCCACGAGATCATCGAGCAGCGCGCCCATGCAGCGGGCATACAACGCGGCGGCGAGGCCGTCGGCATTGCCGAAATGGTGATACAGGCTGCCGAGGCTCACCCCGCTCGCGGCCACGACGGCGTGCACGGTGAATGCCTCGTGCCCGCCTTTCGCGAATACGTCGAGCGCCGCATCCAGCAAGCGCTTCGTCGTATCCTCGCCGCGCTTCTGCTTCGGCGCCATCAACCCGCCTCACCAAGCCCGGACAGCTTTTGCGCCTGCGCCCAGAGCCCGGCCGCGAGCGTTTCCTTCCGCGCGACGGGGTGAAGCTCCGTCTCCATGTCGAGGTGATAGTACCTTCCCGTCACACCTTCGAGCGCCGGATCGAGCGCGAGCTTCACGACGGGCCGCGCGCCCTCCTCGGGTGATTTCCAAAGCCGCTTCACCACGCGCAAGAGTCCGCCGAGCAGCCCCTTCCGATCCCCGAGCCCCGTGCGAATGACGCCCGGATGCAGCGCGAGGATCGTCGGTCCGCGCTCTTTCCACCGCGCCGCGAATCGCGGGACCAAGAGCAAGTTGCAGAGCTTCGTCGTGGGATAGGTCCCGAGCGGATGAAAGTCGTCCCCGGTGGGCGTTTTTTCGAGATCGGGACGACCCTTCACGTAAATGCCCGCGCTCACCTGCACGACGCGGCTCCGGCTCTCGACGAGGCGCGCTTCGAGCAGGTGATTGAGCATGAAGGGCGCGAGGTGGTTCACCACGAAGGCCATCTCGAGCCCGTCCTCGTTCAGGGTCCGCTCGCTCGGCCAGAGCCCCGCATTGTGGATCAACACGTCGATACGCGGACAGGTCGCGAGGATCGCCTCCGCCGTTTCTCGAATGCCACGTTTCGTGGAGAGATCCCCCCAGACGAGCGTGACCTCCCCAGGCCCCGCGCCGCCGAGCTCGTCACGCGCTCGCTCCCCGCGCTCCCGGTCCCGCGCATGCAGCACCACGCGGCACCCGCGCGTGACGAGCTCCCGCGCCACGGCATGCCCGATGCCCCGGTTTCCCCCCGTGACGACGACGGTCTTCATACGCCGAGCGTAGCCCGGAACTGGAACAAGGTTCTAGAACTTTGTTCCAGTTCTTGCCTGCGCCCAGAGGGTGCTCCACGGCGTCGCGCCGGGGTTTCACCCCGGGCCCCACCAGGGGCTGTCCGCCCCTGGACCCGGACCAGCGCAAGCGCTGGACCCGGGGTCGATGAACTGCGCGATGCGCAGTTCATCGAACAGGCCAGGTCAAGACCAACGACGATCCTGCCAACCAAGACAGAAGCGTTGACGGTTCAACGGGCCACGCGCCCGTCGCCAGCGTGCAACGCACCTCCATGGTCTTGCCACCGGCCTGTGGGAAGAACTGCGCATCGCGCAGTTCTTCCCCAAATGGTCCAGGGCTTGCCCTGGCGAACAGCCCCCGCGGGGTCCGGGGCAGAGCCCCGGCGCGGCGCCGTTCAGAGCACGAGCCCGATCACCCCTGCGAGGATCAAGGCCCCCGCCCAGACGCGATCGAGGTCGAACCACGCGCGCCGGAGCATCGCGAGCCCGACCTTGTAGTAGACGATCAGCGCCACGATCGCCGAGACCGCCAGCATCGCCAGCGTGTGCAGCGAGATCGCGGCCAGGTATCCGCCGGGACTCGACAGCGAGATCCCCGCGGCGTCGTGGCACGACGGGCCGTGGCAAGGCGCGGGGTTGTCCTCGCCGAGCACGAAGACCGGCAGCAGCATGAGCCCCGCGCCGTGCGCCGTGGCCATCAGGAACGACCACACCACGAGGTCACGCGCGCTCACGCGCATGCCCACCCAGCGCGGGTGCCGCGGGCGCACGAGCTTGAAGATGCCGAACGCCACGAGCACCCCGCCGGTGATCCACGGCAAGATGCCCGTCGGAATGCTCGCCTTGCCCGCCGCGAGCAGCCCCACCGCGAGGCCCACGCTCGCGGCGTGGCCGATCGCGATGGGGACGAGCGCGCGTAGCACGGCTTTTCCGCTCTTCTCTTGCAGCCCGAGCGCCACCGCGAAGAGCCAGCCCATGCCGGGGCTCAAGCCGTGGTAGGCGCCGAGGGCCGCGAGCGTGATCCAGGGCCAGATGCTGGTCACGGGTAGCAGAACGAATCCGAGGAAGCGTCGCCGCCTTCGAGCCGGACCTGGTGGGCCCGGCGCGGCCCGAAGTCCACGAAGAAGTCCGGATCCAGCTCGATCCCGCCGCCTTCCTTGACGTCGACCTTGACCATCCAGCCCTTGAGCCCGTCCGGGTAGAACTGCTCATCCCAGGTCGTGTAGAGGCCGCTCGTGAAATAGATGCGCTTGCCGTCGCGGCTCACCTCGACCATCTGCGGCGCGCCCGTGAGCGGACCGCCCGAGCGCGGGTGCGGCGTGCGCCGCGCGATGCCGCCGATGTGCACCGAGCCCACGTGTTTCGGCTCGTGCGGGTTCGACACGTCGTACTGCCGGAGCTCGCCCGTGCCCCAGCAGGACACGTAGAGGTACTTGTCGTCGAGCGACAGGTTGATGTCCGTCACGAGCGGCGGCACGGCGCCGAAGCCCTTGAGCAGCGGCGGCAAGAGGTCCGCCGAGGCGGGCTCGGCCGGGATCGTGATCACCTTCTTGATCGCCCAGCGCTCGCCTTCGCGGTACCAGAGCCAGACCGAGGCCGAGAGGTCCGCGACGCTGATGACCACGCCCATGAAGCCCCAGGCCTTCGTGGGATCGTGGGCCGGGCGCAGTTCGAGGGCCATCTGGTGCTCGTCGCCGATGTCGAGCGCCTGGACGTGCTTGCGGCGCCTGAGATCCCAGACGTGCAGCCGATGGCCGTACTTCTTGCCGAGGAGCAGCTCCGGCACCACGCCGTTCTCGATCATGTTCGGTGTGCCCCACTCGCTCGAAATCAGCGTGTCGTGGCCGAGGTGCCACCAGAAATCGTAGTGCAGGTGCTGCGGCCCGCGGTCGATCTCCCAGCGGCCGAGCACGTCGAAGCTCTCGCAGTCGAGGACGAAGATGCCGCCGGGGCCCTCGCCCGCGGGGTTGCCGAGCGCCGAGACGTAGATCCCGTCGGGCCCGCAGTGCAGCGTGTGCGGGCGCGAGTAGCCGGTGCGCGAGGCGATCTCCTCGGCCTCGATCGTGCGGACGAGCTTGGGCCTGCGCGGATCGAGCTTCGTGTCGAAGACGTAGATGCGCGACGAACGCAGGGCCGGCAGCATCAGGTAGCGGCGCTCCACGTGGGGGTGCGGCGCGTACGGGCAGAGCGCGGCGCTGCACGCGTTCCAGCCGGAATGATGCAGCTCGTCGCCGAAGTTCGGCACCTCGGCGAGGGCGATGATCTGGCTGTACGTGGGCGACCGCGGGTCGAGGTCGACCGTGGCGAGGCCGTCGCGGAGCGGGTTCGGGCGTCCGAGCACGGCGTTCGCGTCCGGGGCGGCGACGTAGGCGAGCCGCTCGCGCGGCGCGTCCATGGCCATACGCGGCGACGGATAAAACGTGGGATCGGGTCGGAAGGGCATGGCTTCTCCGGGGAGACGGCGCGAGCATAGGGCCATGTCGTGCTTTCTTGAAAGACAAATGATGCACGAAAGGCTGCTCTCATAACGCTGTTTGCCGCGGCAGGCTGCGGCCCGAGCGTCGACGTGGATTCGCCTCCGCACGTGGTCTCGTTCGAAAAACCAGGCGCTGAAGCTCACCGCTCCGCCGCGCGGATCACCATCGCCCCGGCCGCCGCGCGCGCCGCGACCACGGTCATCCCCTCCCCCGCGACCGGCGCATGAAGCTCATCGCTCTCCATGCCCGTCACCACCGTCGCTTCCGCGCCCAGATCCGCCGGCTGCCGGAACAGCGTGGCGGGCGCTCCATTCCGCCATTGCACCCATTCGATGAAGCCCCCCCGCGCCGTCGGCCGCACATACGGCCGCGCCGTCTCGATGTCCACGACCGCCACGTCCGTCTCCCCGGACGCACCCACGTCCCCCACGATCAGCGTATACGCGCTGAACTTCGGCTCCGGGTGCAGCGGCCCCCATTCGAGGTAGACCACACGCTCGTCGGCGCCGAGAAGCGGAAAGGCTTGTTTTCCCGGCCGCGCGCGGCGTGTCGTTCGTCCCGTCCCGCGCTCCATCACGACCACATCCGAAGCGTCGGTCGCATTCTCGTCGAACCGGCCGTCGGCGTCCTCCGCGAAATCGGCAAACGCCACGTACGTATCCGAAATATCGGGAAATCGCTGCTGTCCGGGTCCGCTCGCCACGACGATGACAGAGGCCTTTCCCGGCTCGTAAAGAAAAATATCCGTATCCCCCGCCTCCTCCGCCGAGAGCCAGGCCGTGAACACCACCGCATCCCCCGCGGCGCGAGGCTCCCCCGCGTGATCAAACGGGCCCGTCACCGTCCGCGTCGCTCCCTCCGCGCGCACCCGCACCACGCGCTGCCCCGCCTCCAGGGCTTCCCAGGCCACGACCCCGCCGAACGCCGTGGGCCGCCGCGGCGCCTCGACCGCCTCCGCGAGCGTCTCCTCGCCGCCCCGCGCGAGATCCCGCGCCCGCAGCGATCCATCCGGATGCACGTACACGAGAAGGCAACTCGCCACGGCGTGCGGCGCATATCCCAGCGAATACCCGTTTTCCCCCGAGCCGTCCGTCGCCGCGACCTCGATCCCCTCCGCCGCCGTCGCCGCGCAAACGAGCGGCGCCGTTCCATCGGACGAACCCTCCGCCTCCGCGCCGCAACCCGCGAGACAAATCGCCCCGAAAAACGCCACCCATGTCCGCATTGCATCCCTGCCCATCACGTCCACCACCTACCCGAGCTTTTTCCGCGAAGTGGTCGGCTCGCGCATCCCGAGCCGCACCATTCGTTTCTTCAGCCCCTGCCTCGACAAACCCAAGAGCGAAGCCGCCTGGCTGATGTTCCCTCCCGTCTCCGCGAGGGCCCGCCGGATCGGCGCACGCTCGTCCGCTTCGGGGATCGCCGCGCCCCGCCCCCGGATCGCCCGCGGCAGGTGCGCCCGTTCGATCCGCGACGCGCCGAGCACGCCGAGCCGCTCCATCACGTTGCGTAGCTCGCGCACGTTGCCGGGCCAGGGATGCGCCGAGAGCGCGGCGAGCGCGTCCTCGGCGAACGTCGCGCCCGGAAGGAAGGCGCGGCAGAGGAGCGGCACGTCCTCGGCCCGCTCGCGCAAGGGCGGGACGCGGATCGTGATCGCATTCAATCGATAAAAGAGGTCCTGCCGGAACGTTCCGTCGGCCACCGCCTTTTCGAGGTCGCGGTTCGTCGCGGCCACGATCCGTACGTCGAAGGCGCGCTCCTCGTCGCTGCCGATCGGCCGGAATCGCCGCGCTTCGAGCGCCCGCAAGAGCGAGGCCTGACGGAGGAGCGAGAGCTCGCCGATCTCGTCGAGCAAAAGCGTCCCGCCGTTCGCCTGCACGAGGAGCCCCGTCCGCGCGCGCTCCGCGCCCGTGAAGGCGCCACGCGCGTGCCCGAAGAGCTCCGCCTCGAAAAGCGTGTCCGGGATCCCGCCGCAGTTCATCGCGACGAACGGACCCCGCGCCCGCGGACCAAGGTCATGCAGCGCCCGCGCGAAAATCTCCTTCCCCACGCCGGTCTCGCCGACGACGAGGACCGGCAGATCACTCGGGAGCGCCGCTTCGAGCCGCCCGAGCGCGCGCGTGAGCGCCGGGGAATCGCCCACGATCCCGGGAAAACTGCGGCGCGGCCCGGAGACCGGAATCAACGTCGTCGCGCCCGGCGGATCCGGCGCAGGTTTCCCTGCCAAACCCGGATCCTTCCGGGTCACCGGGCGCGGGGCGAGCGTCTCCTCCTCCGGCTCGGCAGCGGCCGAGAGTCGAAAGACAAGCGCCGCGAGAATGCCCCATCGACGCGCCTCCGCGGCCGTCACGCGATCGAATGCGCCGGGCCGGAATCGATGTTCGACCACGACGATCGCGCTGCCCTGCGGCCCCTCGGGTCCCGCGACGACGAGCCGCGCGCCTCGACCGCCCGCGGTGGGTATGTCCCGCTGATACAATGGCTCCGCGCTGCCGAGCGCCTCTCGCAGGAGGCCCGCGTCGAGCCGCTTCCCGGCCTCCGTGAGGGCGAGCCCGTCCAGATCCGCGCCGTACACCGAGCCGATCCGCACCGCCCCGCAGGCGAGCACCACGAACGCCCGCTCCGCGCCCGCGCGCGAAGCGATGCGCCGCGCGAGGTCGAGGCCAAGCTCCTCGGGAGACGCGCGCGCCGCGCCGGCGAGAAATTCCCAGAGCGCTTCCTCCCCCGCGTCCTCCGCCGCCATGCGCGGAGCATATCGAACCGGTCGCCGCGCCGCGAGCGCACGCGAAAGGGCTTCCCGCGCTTCGGCCTCGCCCTCCACGAGCCGCGCCTCCCGCGCGCGCCGGAGCGCCCCGATCGCGATCCGCCCCGCGCGCCGTGGCTCTGTCGGCAACGTCGCGAGCCTCGCCTCCACCTCCGCGAGTCGCGCCCGCACATCGACGAGCGCATCCCGCGCCCGCGCCTCGGCCGAGAGCTCACCGAGCGCCGCGAGCGCGCCCGCGCCGTCGCCCGCGCGCGCCCGGATCCGCGCGCGCAGGATCAAAAGGTCGGCCCGCACCACCGCGGGCAGCGATTCCCCGAGCGCCCACGCCTCCACGACGAACGGCGCCGCCGCCGCGAAATGGCCGCGACGAACCTCGAGCTCCGCGCGCGTAAAAAGGCACCAGCCGAGCCCCGCCTCTTGCCCGAGGGATCGCGAGAGCAACGTCGCCTCGGCGAGCGCCGCCTCCGCCTCGGCATGCCGTCCCGCGCGCCCGAGCGCCATGCCGAGGTTCATCAAACACGAGCGCATCCCCGCGCGATCCCCGAGGCCCCGCTTCTCCCCGAGCGCCCGCGAGAACGTTTCGATTGCCTGCTCCGCGCGATTCCGATACAGGGCCACGACGCCCGCATTGTGGTGGATCCGCGCGAGCTCCTCGGGATCGTCCGAGCCCCGCTCGCCGAGGATCGCCTGCACGCGGGCGAGATGCTCGGCCGCGTCGGTGTAATCGGCGGAGAACAATGCCACGAGGCCGAGCGTGCCGTGGGCAAACGCCTCGGCCTGCCGATCGTGCGTGCGCCGCGCCGCCGCGAGCGCCTCCTCGGCGAGCGCGCGCGCCTCCGGCGTCGCGCCGGCGCGGGCCTTTTGCTCGGCGCGCCGTCGCAACGAGAGCGGGCGCAAGCTCGCGTCCTGCGAGGCCGCCTCGTCGAGCCAGCGGAGCACCTCGGGATGCGCCCCGGGCAAACCCGCGTCGCGGACCAGCCGCTCGAGGCGGCAAAGCAAGTCCCGTGTGCGCTGCGCCGGGTTTTGCAAAAGCAACAAAAGCGCCTCGATTTCGAGCGAAAGAAGCCCGCTCTCTCGCGCCGCCCGCGCCGCCCGCGCGAGGAGTTCGTCCCGCCGCGTGGACAGCGCCGCCGCCTTCGCCACGGAGAGCAGCGCCGCGGCATCGGCATTTGGCTCGCTCAGCCAAACCTCGGCCACGAGGTCCACGAGCTCCGGTGTAGCGAGCGCCGCCGCGAGATCGGGCCCGAGCTCGGGCGAGGAAAGCACGTACCGCACGTCCCCGGATACCCGACGTCCGATCAAGGACGCCGACAGAAGCTCCGCGAGCAGCGACGCCCCCTCGCCCCCGAGACGCCGCGTGATCACATGACAAACCCCCTCGGGCATGGCCCCGCCCGACAGCGCGATCGCCGCGAGCACGCCCCGCGCCCCCAGAGGCAAACCAGAGGCCCGCCCAAGCGCCGTATCCCGTTCGAGCGGCACCCGCCCGAGCGACGCGAGGAGCCACCCGGGCAAACCCTCCGAGGCCGCCCGCGCGCGTTCGATCGCCGCCGCGTCGGACAAACCGAGCGAATGGCAAAGCGCGACAAACGCCTCCCCCGCGAGCGGCTCGATCCCGAGCACATCCGCGCCCGCAGGCGCGGCGCGCGCCGTCACCACCACGTCGAGCCCCGGCGCCCGTGCGTTGCGGCAACGATACGCATCGAGGGCCGCCGCGAGCTCCGGCGGACCCGCTTCGAGCCCGTCGATCAAGAGCAGCGCCGTCCCGCCCTCCGCCGCGGGCGCGAGCGGCGGCGCCGGCTCCATTCCGCGGAAAAACCCGATCAGACGCGGCACGATCGAGCCCGCCTCCGCGGGCAACGAGACAAGCCGCGCGGCCCGGCCCGCGCATAACGTACGCGTCAAGAGCTCCCGCGCGAGGTGGCTTTTTCCCGCGCCGCTCGGCCCCACGACATAACGAACGGGCGATACGGACGGCGCGGAGAGCGCGGCGATCTCCGCCTCCCGTCCGACAGGCGTTGGCGGCGCCCCGAGCCGCTCGCCCGCCCTTGTCGCCGAGGCCCCGAGGAACGACAGAACCCGACGCGTATCCTCGGGCCGATCGAGCGGGTGCACCTCGACGAGCGCCTCGACGATCTCGGCGAGCGTGGGCCGGAGCCACGGGCACGACGCAGACAACCTCTTTTTCGTATTTCCCAGCGGCGGAGGCGCGCCCGTCGCCGCGGCCCAGGCGAGCGCACCGAGGCCATACAGGTCCGAACGAATCGTCGGCGCCGCGCCCGCCAGCACCTCCGGCGCCGCATACCCGGGCGAGGCCGCGATCGATTGTCCCAGCGCACGCGCCCGGAAAAACACCGCCGCGCCAAGGTCGAGCAGGACGGGCCGCTCGCGGTCCGTGTCGGGCCGCATCCGCACGTGCGCCGGCTTGAGATCCCCGTGCAAAAAGCCCGCGTCGTGCAGCGCCGCGAGCGAGGCCGCGACACCCGCGCAGAGGTCCGCGAGCCGCCGATTGCGATCCGCGTCGCCCGTCGCGCCTCGCACCCATGTCGCCGCATCGAGCCCCGGCACGAAATCCTCCACCAGAAAGGGCGCTCCCGTCCGCTCGTCGTGGCCGAGGTCGTGCGCCCGCACCACGCCGGGCAGTCGCAGCCGCGAGAGCAACGCGAACTCGCCCAGCAAGGCCGAAGGCTCGAACGCGCCCGGCCGGAACACCTTCGCCGTGAGCGAGCGGCCCGGATCCTCCCGATCCACCACGCGCAGTACGATCCCTTGCGCGCCGCGCCCGAGCGGCTCGCCGGCCGCATATCGGGCATGCACGAGAAGCGCATCTCGGTCGCGGCGTCCCATGGCGTCCGAGTCTATCCGCTCATTCGCCCACCGTGGCGCGCGTCTCGGCGGAGGTCACCGCCGCGAGGAACGGCTCGCCCCAGGAAGGCTGGCCGAGCAGACCGAGGGCGCGGCGCAGGCGTGGCTCGGCGAACCGGCCGAGGCCCTGGAAATGAGCCTTCGACGCGACCTCGGTCGCCGGATCCGCGAGGCCCTTCGCTGCGGCGACGTCGCCCTCCTCGAGGTCGGGCGTGATCACCTCGACGCGAATCATCATGACGCGGGTCACGCTGTCCGGCGCGGGGTCGACGGAGAGCGGCAAGGTCGCGTCGGTCCACGTTTGGGGCGCGAGGTAAAACACGCGCAGGCCCGGGGTGCGGAACCATTGCCGCTTCCAGGTCGCCACCATGGCGAGGGATTCGTCGTGGTAGAGCCCCGCGCCGTCGAGCGCGCTCGTCACGGCCTCGCCGAGCGCCTCGGCGAACGCATCGAGCGGCGCGGCGGAGGCGAGCGTCGGGGCGTCGAGGTCCACGGTTTGGCCGGGCGAAACGCCCGCGGGGACCACGGAAAACGCGCCGCCCGCGGGGCCGACGTTCACCACGAAGAGCGCCCCGAGCGCATCGGGTAGGGTGTTCTCGACGCGGACCGCGCCCGCGGCCGCGGTCACGCGCGCGGGCGGCGTGAGGTTGCCGAGGCCTCGATAAAAAAGGAAACGCTCGGCCTCGGGCGAGCCGCTCGCCGTCGGCGCGGCCGTCACGCGCACCGCATTCGCGTCGACGGCGCGCGCGTGGCTCCACGTGAATGCGTCGAGCGAGGCCTCGGGCAGCGGAACGTCCTCGCCACGCGGCAGGATCTCCACCTCGCCCCAGTCGAGCAGCCCCTGCCCGACGGCGCCGTATTTCTCCTGGCAGGTCGGCCCATTCCAGGGAAACGCCGGATCGAGCACCGGATCACCGGCGGCGACGAGGCCCGGCACCGCGTACGCCTCGGCCACCCACGGGTAAAAACTCGCCACCGCGGGGTACCATTGCGTGAGCACGCCGCTCGGGAACGCCACCTGCACGCGCGCCTTCATCGGTTTGTCCGCGTAAAAGTACGTGACGGGCGTCTCCATTTTCAGATGCACCGAGGTCGAGCCCGGCAACGTGCCGGCGCGGACGCGGTCGTAGACGAAGCCCGGGAGATCTTCCTCCTCGTGGTGCAATCCGCGTTGCAGCGAGCCGTCCGAGCCGACGACCACGGTATCGGTGCCCCATTCGTGCACGACGAACCCCTTGCCCGCATAGGCCGCGGGCTCGTTCGAGGGTTCGGGCACGCTGGGCGGGTTTCCCTCGCCGGGTTCTGCGCCTCCGCCGGAGACGATTTCGACAGCGCAGGCCGGTACGAGCGCGAGAACGAGGGGGAGCAGGGCGAGACGGGAACCGAAGGAACGAAGGGTCATGGTAAGCCTCCGCGCCCCACCCGAGCAGGGCACGTGCCATCCGGAAATCCTCGGGTTTTCGGGCCATCACGCGCCGGCAGGTGGGAACCGGTTCCCAGCGCCGGTGGGAACCGGCCCCGGCTGGTTGCCGGCAGACGCGCGAGCGGTCCCCTCAGAGAAATCCCTACCTCATCCTTTCCCCCCTACTCATTGCCCCGAACCATTAGGTCAGTTACTCTGGCTTCCTATTCAGGTTTCCACGGACCAGGGTCATGCGTGTACAGCCGGGCCCCCCGAGCGCAGGGGACTCTCTGCAAGATTGCGAGGTGGAGCTCGCACGTCGCACGTCCAGGCAGCCTGATCATGCAGCCGAAAACCGCGCCCTCGTCGCGCTCGCCGAGACGCTGACCGGGGCCCCGGAGGCCATTCTCCCGAAGCTCGTCGAGCTCGCCCTTTCCCTCTGCCAGGCAGACACGGCCGGCGTCAGCGTCATCGAGCGCGACGGCAACGAGGAGGTGTTCCGGTGGCGCGCCCTCGCAGGAGCGGACGCGGGCAGCCTCGGCGCGGTGATGCATCGGTGGAACAGCCCCTGCGGCGTCGTCGTCGCCCGCAATGCCCCCCTGCTCTTCCGCGACCCCGCGCAGATGTTCCCGCGCGAAGGGGTGCCCGACATGGGCATCGTCGAAGCGCTCACCGTCCCCTTTCACGACGGCGACAAACCCGTCGGCACGGTCTGGGTCTTCACACGCAACGAGACGCGGAAGTTCGACCGGGAAGACGCCCGGATCCTCACGAGCCTGTCGCGGTTCGCCGGGAGCGCCACGAAGGTCCTCACCCTGGCCGAGGAGCGAAAGCAGGCGAACGAGGCGCTCCGCGCGAGCGAAGGCCGCCTTCGGTTCCTCGCGGAGCTCGCCGCCGCCACGCAGCCGCTCACCGATCCCGACGAGATCATGGCCACGACGGCACGCCTGCTCGCCCAGCACCTCGGCGTCGACCGCTGCGTTTATGCCGAAATCGAGGACGAGCGTGTCTTCATCGTCACAGGTGACTACACGCAGGGCGTCCCGAGCATAGCCGGGCGGTGGCCGTTGGACGGCTTCGGGCCCGCGTTCGAGCAGGCCATGCAGGCGAACCAGCCGTACGTGATGGACGACGTGGACCAGGATCCGCGGGCCGCGAACGACCTCTCGGCCTATCGGGCGGCAAGGATCCAGGCCGGCATCTGCGTCCCGCTACACAAGGCCGGCAAGCTCATCGCATTGATGGCCGTCGATCAAGCGAGGCCGCGGCGCTGGACGTCCGAGGAGGTCGAGCTCGTCCGGACCGTCGTGGGCCGCTGCTGGGAGGCCCTCGAGCGAGCCCGGACGGCGCGTAGCCTGCGCGAGCGAGACGAGCGGCTCGATTTCGCGGTCGAGCTCGCCGGGATCGGCTTCTGGCATTGTGATCTGCCGTTCGACGAGCTCAACTGGGACGAACGCGTCAAAGAGCATTTCTGGCTCCCGCCCGACGCCCGCGTGACGATCGACACGTTCTACGAGCGCATTCACCCGGACGACCGGGCGCGGACGCGGCAGGCCATCGAGACCTCGATCCACAATGCAACGCCGTACGACATCGATTACCGGACGGTCGATCCGGAGACCGGGGCCATCAAATGGATCCGCGCGCTCGGCGGGACGGCGTACGGGCCGGACGGGCTGGCCAGGCGCTTCGACGGGGTGACGGTCGACGCCACGGTCCGCAAGCTCCACGAGGAGCGGCTCGCGCGGTTGCTCGAACGAGAGCGCGAGCAGGCCCGGCTGCTCGAGCAGGTGGCCGACGCGGCGCTCACGATTCACGCGACCGCGTCGCTGGACAGCGTGCTCCGGGTGATCACGGAGGAGGCGCGGCGCATCATCGGCGCGCACCAGTCGGTCACGAGCCTGACGCTCGGCAACGACTGGTCCCAGGCGGTCAGCGCCCCGTCCCTGTCGCCGAAGTACGAGGCATTTCGCAATTACCAGGGGGCGCCCACGGGCAAGGGCATCTACGCGCTCGTCTGCCAGACGAACCGCCCGATGCGGCTCACGCAGGCCGAGCTCGTGTCCCATCCGGCGTGGCGAAACTTCAGCGGCGAAGCGGACCGGCACCCGCCGATGCGAGGCTGGCTGGCGGCGCCGTTCATCGGGCGGAGCGGGAAAAACCTCGGCCTCATCCAGCTCTCCGACAAGTACGAAGGCGAGTTCACGGAGCAGGACGAGGCCATTTTGATCCAGCTCGCGCACATCGCGTCCGTGGCGATCGAGAACGCGCGGCTCTACGATGAATTGCGCGATCAGGACCGGCGCAAAGATGAGTTTCTGGCGACGCTCGCCCACGAGCTCCGAAACCCGCTTGCCCCGATCCGGACGGGCCTGACGCTCCTGCAAATGGCCCGCGACGAGGCGCAGGCGCGGCGCATTCGCGAGATGATGGAGCGGCAGGTCGGGCACATGGTGCGGATGGTGGACGATCTGCTCGACGTCTCGCGCATCACGCGGGGGAAGGTGGAGCTGCGCAAGGCGCGGGTGGAGCTCGGGACGGTGCTGGAGAGCGCGCTCGAGACGAGCCGCCCGCTGATCGAGGCGGCCGGGCACGTGTTATCGGTGTCGCTGCCGACCGAGCCGCTGTGGCTCATGGCCGACCCGACGCGGCTTTCGCAGATCCTGGCGAACCTGCTCAACAACGCGGCGAAATACACGCCGGCAGGGGGCCGGATCCGCGTCGCGGCGGAGCGGGAAGGCGCGCACGTGGTCGTGCGCGTGGAGGACACCGGCGTAGGCATTCCGCCGGAAATGCTGCCCAAAGTGTTCGACATGTTCACGCAGGTCGGCCGCTCGATCGAGCGAGCGCAGGGGGGCCTGGGCATCGGTTTGACCCTGGTGCGGCGACTCGTGGAGCTCCATGGGGGCACCGTGGAAGCCGCAAGTGATGGTCCGTCCCGAGGTTCGATTTTCACGGTGCGCCTACCCCTCGGAGCTGCCGAGGAAGCCAAAGCGGTGGGTCCGAGCGGGGATGCGCCGGCCAAAGGAGCGACTGGCGGTCTGAAGGTGCTGGTGGTCGACGACAATGTCGACGGCGCGGAGAGCCTGGCAGAGCTGCTCCAATTGACGGGACACACGACCGAAGTGGCGCACACGGGCCCCTCGGCGCTGGTCGCGGCGCGCGCGTTCGAGCCGGACGTGGTCTTCCTGGATATCGGTTTGCCGGGAATGACGGGCTACGAGGTGGCGCAGCGGCTGCGGGCCGAGGAAGGGCTCGGTCGGGTGGTGCTGGTGGCGCTGACGGGCTGGGGGACGGAGGAAGACCGGCGGCAAGCACGCGAGGCGGGATTCGATTACCACCTGACGAAGCCGGTGGACCTCCAGGAGGTGCAGCGGATCGTGGACGGGGTGGCGGCGAAGATGAAGCGGGTCGCCTGAAGCGGCGTCACTGGCTCTCGCGCATCGTGAGCACGCGCCGGCGCTCGTCGATCCAGGCGCGCGCCTCCGCCTCGGTGCTGGAAAAGACGAGCGGCGGGGTATTCGGTTGAAGCAGCGACGTGGCCTTGTCGACGAGCTTCACGACCACCCGTTGCCGGAAGCTCCCATTGAAGAGCACCATGCCCTTGTTTTCAGGTCGCACCGGCGTGGTCGCGGCGCGCGTGCGCGCTCCGGGTAAGACGGCGCCGAGCCGCCCGATGTCGATGAGCCAGAACACGTGCGAATGCCCGCGCTCGTCGCAGAGCCACGCGAATGCGTCGAAAAGGGCGGCCACGTGGTCCTCGGCGAGATCCCCCCCGGTGCGGATGAACAAGATGCCCGCGTCCTCGCACCGATACGTGTGGCCACCGGTGCGGTACCAACCCTCGGAGCCGAAATCATTCGTCGGGAGGTCCGGACGCATGGGCAGTGCAGATACCACGATTCGCCCACACGAGTGAAGCAACGACCGAAGCCGACGTGAAGCGCCGGCTCGCCCTGGACCACCTCGACGGGCATCCCTCGAAGGCGATCGGGGAAGACGCGACAGCGTCGTTCGACGCGTGCTCGTCCCCCGAAAACGTGTCCCAACACTCATTTTGTACGAAAAACTTCCAACAAAGACGTAAAATTACACCCCTTCGGACGAAATTCTGGCACGCCTCCACACGATCACCTTGACAGTTGATAATGGGTTTCATTATCACTTTCATCAAGATCGCGGTTCTCTGTAGGTGAGGGTAGGCAACGCAACAGTTCGCACACCCCCGGGCGTCCCTGGAGTCTTTTCGTGGCCGATTCCCCCATGACACGGCAAGAGCGCCACCTCGTTTGGCTTCTCGGTGCCGTTCAACTCACGCATACGCTCGATTTCATGATCTTAATGCCGCTCGGGCCGGAGCTCATCGGCAAGTTCAATATTTCGGCGGCGGAGTTCGGGGCCATGGTGTCGGCCTACACGCTCGCCTCGGCCGCCATGGGCCTGCTCGGCGTGCTCTGGCTGGATCGATGGGACCGCAAGCGCGCGCTATTGCTGCTTTATATGGGTTTCATCGCGGCCACGTTTTCGTGCGGCGTCGCGAACGGCCCGACGTGGTTGCTCCTCTCGAGGACCGTGGCCGGCGCCTGCGCGGGCCTGATGAGCGCCGTCGTCATGGCCATTCTCGCCGATCGCGTGCCGGCCGAGCGCCGCGGCCGCGCCATTGGCACGGTGATGTCATCCTACGGAATCTCGGCCGTCGGCGGCGTGCCGCTGAGCCTCGCGCTCGCCAATCAATGGGGCTTTCGTACCCCCTTCTGGGCCATCAGCGCGCTCGCCGGCATCCTGTGGCTCCTTTCGTGGCGCATCCTGCCCGCTGTCGATCATCACCTCACGGGAGCGCGCGGAAAGGGCCCGAACGCTCCCGCCCCGCTCCTCTCGATGCCAGGGCTTCCGCTCGGCTGGGCGCTCACGTTCAGCGTGGTTTTCGCGGGCTTCTTGCTGATTCCCTACCTGAGCACGTTCATGGTGGGCAATCTCGGGCTCCGCCTCTCGGACCTGCCCTGGATCTATCTATGCGGCGGCGCGGCGACGCTCTTCACGTCGCGCTGGATTGGCGCCCTCGTGGACCGTCACGGTCCGCCCCGGGTGCTCGGCATTCTGCTCGTCGCCACCCTGGCGCCGTTTCTCCTTTTCACGCACCTGCCCATCCTTCCGAAGGCGGGCGTGGCCGCGCTCTTCGTCCTCTTCATGACCCTGACCTCCGGCCGCGCCATTCCCACGATCGCATTGATCACGTCCCGGGTGCCGCCTGCGCTGCGCGGGCGTTACCTCGCGGTCAACATGGCAGCGAGCGACGGCGCCTCCGGCCTCGCCGCGTGGACGAGCGGTCTCTTCATCACGACGACCCCCGAGGGCGCGCTGGTCGGCTTCGGCCCTATGGGATTCCTCGCGTCGAGCGTGTCGCTCCTCGCACTTTGTATTCTGTGGGTGCTCGGGCGCAGCGCCGCCCCGCAGCGCGCAGCGCAGACCTGAAAACCGTGAGCAACTTTCGATGATTCACGAAATCGCCATGGGCACGCCGGTGAGGAATTCCTCGAACCACGAGGCCGCCGTGCAGCATCCGCCCGGAGACATCCCGCCCTCGCGCCCGCGCGCGCCTTCGCGTTCGCGCACGAGCGAATGGAGCCCTACGTCCTGGAGATCGAGGCCCGATTCGCAGGCCGTGCGATACGACGATCCCGCCGCGGTCGAGCGCATCGCTTCGCGCATCGAAGAGCTGCCACCGCTCGTGAGCTCGTGGGAGGTGGAGCGATTCCGCTCCCTCGTCGCGGAGGCGCAGCTCGGCCGGCGCTTCCTGCTCCAGGGCGGCGACTGTGCCGAAACCATGCGCGAATGCCGCTCGGAGACGATCGTCAACAAGCTCGACATCTTGCTCAAGATGTCGCTCGTGCTCATCGTCGGCGGCGGCAAGCCGGTGGTGCGCGTGGGGCGTTTCGCCGGGCAATACGCGAAGCCGCGCTCGCGCCCCACGGAGGTGCGCGGCGGGATCGAGCTGCCGAGTTATTTTGGTGATCTCGTGAATGGATCGGAGTTCACGCCCGAGGCGCGGCGCCCGGATCCCGAACGGATGCTCGCCTGTTATCACCACGCCGCGATGACGCTCAATTTCGTCCGGTCCCTCTCGGCCGGCGGATTGTCCGGTCTCGAACGCCCGGATCGCTGGGATCTCTCGTTCTCCGAGCGCACAGATCTGCCCGCCCCCGTGCGCGAGTGCTTCCAGGCGACGACGCGGCAGCTCGAAGACGCGCTTCGATGCATGGACGCGCTCGGCGGCGCGGGGAGCGAGCTCTCGCGTGTCGAGTTCTTCACGTCCCACGAGGCGCTCAACCTGCATTACGAGTCCGCGCAGACCCGCGCGGCGCCGCACCGGGACGAGTATTACGATC
Organism: Polyangium jinanense; assembly: GCF_028435365.1. Next base: position 260,690 of record NZ_JAGTJJ010000006.1, read on the forward strand.
TCACCGCGCACATGCCGTGGCTCGGCGAGCGGACGCGGTCGCTCGACGGCGCGCACGTCGAGTTTCTCCGGGGCATCAGCAATCCGATCGGCATCAAGCTCGGCCCGTCGGTCACGCCGGTCGAGGTCCTGCGCTTGCTCGATACGCTGAACCCCACCGAGATCCCCGGACGCATCGTGCTCATCACGCGCATGGGTGCCGAGCGCGTCGACGCCACACTCCCGCCCTTGCTCGAGGTCGTGAAACGCGCGGGCCGGCGCGTGCTCTGGGTGTGCGATCCCATGCACGGCAACACGATCACCACGAGCTCGGGCGTGAAGACGCGTGAATTCGCGGCGATCGTGCGCGAGATCGATCGGACGTTCGACGCGCACGACGCCTGCGGCACCTACCTCGGCGGCGTCCACTTCGAGCTCACGGGCGACCACGTCACCGAATGCATCGGCGGGAGCGTGCGTGAGGAGGACCTCTCCCACGCATACGAGACGGTCTGCGATCCCCGATTGAATCAATCGCAGGCACTCGAGCTCTCGTATTGCATCGCGCGGCGCATGCGGGCGATGCGCCCATGACCGTGGCGCCGCGGCGCGCCCTTTCCGCGAGAGCCCAGGAAGAATTCGTTCATGGCCCCGTCCGGGCCAGCAAGGAGAGTCGCTCGATGACCTCGATTTCGACGCCGGAAGCCTTCGCCGCCACCGTGCGCAGCGGCACGGAGCTCCTCCAGGCGTACAACCAGGAATCGTCTTTCTTCTTCTCGTCCCCGACCCGCACCGTTCTCGCGCAGGGTGTACGCGAGATCGTCGGCGGAACGGCGCACGGCGAAGGCATTCCCGAGCGCGTCGCGGCGGTGCTCGCGTCGCTCGAAAAGTCCGGGCACGAGCGCCCCCTGGCGGTCGGCGCCGTGCCCTTCGATACCCGATCCCCGGCCCACCTCCTCGTGCCGCGAACCACCCGCATCGCCGGCCCCCTGGATGCGGCGTCGATATCGCTCCCCGCACCGCCGCGGGTCTCTGCAGAATGGATGCGTTTGTCGCCCGACCGCGACGGGTTTCTGGGCGGCGTCGAGCGCGCCCTCGCCTTGATACGCACGGAGGCGCTCTCGAAGGTGGTCCTCTCCAGAATGCTGGAGCTGCGTTCCTCGGAGCCGGTCGATCTCGCTCTCCTCCTCGAGCGGTTGTCGAAACGGAACACCTCCGGGTACACGTTCGCGCTCAAGCTCCCCGAGGCGCGCGGAGCCCTCGCGCCCGAGCCGCGTACATTGATCGGCGCGAGCCCCGAGCTCCTCGTGTCGCGCTCTGGGAACACGGTATTCGCCAATCCACTCGCGGGTTCCGCGCCCCGGAGCACCGACCCCGAGGAAGACGAGCGGCGGGCGAGCGCGCTCCTCACCTCCGAGAAAGACCGGCGCGAGCACGCGGTCGTCATCGACGCCGTCGTCGAAGCGCTTCGCCCCTTCTGCAAGCGCCTCGTCGTCCCGCCGCGCGCCTCGCTCTTGCACACGCCGGCCATGTGGCACCTGTCGACGCCGATCACGGGAGAGCTCGCGGATCTCTCGACCTCGTCGCTCGCGCTCGCAATGGCCTTGCACCCGACGCCGGCCGTGTGCGGATACCCTACCACGAGCGCGCGCGCGGCCATCGAAGCGATCGAGCCCTTCGATCGTGGCTTCTTCACGGGCCTCGTGGGTTATTGCGACGCGGCCGGCGACGGTGAATGGGCCGTGACCATCCGCTGCGCCGAGATCGGCGGCGACGCACTTCGCGTGTATGCCGGGGCCGGCGTCGTCGCCGGTTCGTCGCCCGAACGCGAGCGCGCCGAGATTGCGGCCAAGATGCGCACCATGCTCACCGCGCTCGGCCTCGATCCCTTGCCGGAGGATCTCTGATGCGCACGGACGAATTGCGGGAAACGGGGACGCTCGCGGGGTTCACGCCCTGGCCTGCCGATTTCGCCGAGCGGTACCGGCGAGCGGGTTACTGGATCGGCGAGACATTCGGCGATTTCTTGCGCGACCGAGCGGAACGATTCGGTGATCGCACCGCGCTCGTCGACGACCGGCGCCGCCTGAGTTATCGCGAGCTCGATGCCCGCGCCTCGCGCCTCGCGGCCGGCCTCGCGCGACTGGGCATCAAGCCGCGGGATCGCGTTGTCGTGCAGCTCCCGAACATCGTGGAGTTCTTCGAGGTCTGCTTTGCCCTGTTCCGCCTCGGCGCGCTCCCCGTGCTCGCCCTGCCCCCGCATCGGCGGGCCGAGATCTCGTACTTCTGTCAGTTCACGGAGGCCGTTGCGTACATCATCGCCGACAAGGACGGTGGATTCGATTATCGCAAGCTCGCCGAGGAGATCCAGGCCGAAGCGAGCACCGTGAAGCACGTCCTCGTCGCCGGCGAGCCAGGGCCGTTCACCGCGCTGGAGAGCCTCTATGACGAGCCTGCGCCGCTCCCGACGCTCGCGCCCGAAGACGTCGCCTTCTTTCAGCTCTCGGGTGGTAGCACGGGAATCCCCAAGCTGATTCCCCGCACGCACGACGATTACCTTTACAGTGTCCGTGCCAGCGCCGACATCTGCGCGCTCGATGGAGACAGCGTCTTTCTCGTCGCGTTGCCCGTCGCGCATAACTTCACGCTGAGCTCTCCCGGCAGCCTGGGCGTGCTCCATGCCGGCGGCCGCGTCGTGCTGAGCCGGCGCCCGAGCCCGGACGAGGCATTCCGCTGGATCGAAAAAGAGCGCGTCACCGTGACCGCCGTCGTGCCGCCGCTCTGCGCGGTCTGGCTCGAAGCCGCGCGGAATGCCCGGCAGAATCTTTCGAGCCTTCGCTTGCTGCAGGTGGGCGGCTCCAAGCTGAGCGCGGAGGTCGCGCGCCGCGTGCGAGGCACGCTCGGATGCACCTTGCAACAGGTGTTCGGCATGGCCGAGGGGCTCGTCAATTACACCCGCCTCGACGATCCCGAGGACGTCATCATCGAAACGCAGGGGCGGCCCATTTCTGCGGACGACGAGGTCCGGGTCGTCGACGAGGACGACCGCGACGTCGAGGTCGGCCAGGTGGGCCACCTGCTCACGCGGGGTCCCTACACCATTCGCGGATATTACAAGGCCGAAGCCCACAACGCGAAGGCATTCACGCGCGACGGGTTTTACCGGACCGGCGACGTCGTGCGGCGTACGCCGGCGGGGTATCTCGTCGTGGAGGGACGCGCGAAGGATCAGATCAACCGCGGCGGCGAAAAGATTGCGGCCGAGGAGATCGAGAATCACCTCCTCGCCCATCCAGCGGTGCGGGACGTGGCGCTCGTCGCCATGCCGGATGCTTTCCTCGGGGAGCGCTCGTGCGCAGTCGTCGTCCCCCGCGAGACGCCGCCGGCCCCGCGTGAGCTCACCACATTCCTGCGAGAGCGCGGACTCGCTGCCTACAAGATCCCGGACCGCATCGAGCTCACGGGCGACCTCCCCAAGACGAACGTGGGGAAGGTGGACAAACAGGCGCTCCGTCGCTGGATCGCCGACAAGATCGCCCAGAAGGGCCAATGACGACCGGAGGACATCGACCATGGGAATCCCCAGCATCCAGCCTTATTTCATGCCTCGGAAAGAGGAGCTGCCCAAGAACCGGATGTCGTGGACGCCGGATCCGGGCCGCGCCGTCCTTCTGATCCACGACATGCAGCAGTACTTCCTCGATTATTACGATATCCGGGCCTCACCGGTCGTCGAGCTCCTGGAGAACATCCGGCAGGTGCGAGAGCGGTGCCGTGCGCTCGGGATCCCCGTCGTGTATACGATGCAGCCCTCCGAGCAGACGGCCGAGGAACGTGGCCTGCTCCTCGACTTCTGGGGTCCCGGGCTGACGGCGCAGCCGCACAAACATGGGATTGTGCACGAGCTCTCGCCGGCGGAGTCGGACACCGTCCTCACGAAATGGCGCTACAGCGCGTTTCAACGGACCGAGTTGCTCGAACTCATGCGCCGGTGGCGGCGCGATCAGCTCATCATCTGCGGCGTCTATGCGCACATCGGATGCATGTTGACGGCCGGCGAGGCCTTCATGAACGACGTGCAGCCGTTCTTCGTGGCCGACGCGACCTCCGATTTCACGCGGAACTGGCACGAGATGGCCATGACGTACGTGGCGCAGCGGTGCGGCGTGGTCGTGTCGACCCGCGACGTGCTCGACGCGCTCGCAGAGAAATCGTCCGGCGCCGCGACGTTCGACCTCGAGCACCTGCGCAGCGAGGTCGCCGGGCTCCTCGAGCGCCCCGCCTCCGACATCCAGAGCGGCGATTCGCTCCTCGATCTGGGCCTCGATTCCATCCGCCTCATGACGCTCGTCGAACGGCTGCGCGCCGCAAACTTCGACATTTCGTTCGTGGAGCTCGCGGAGCGCACGACGCTCGACGATTGGTGGGAGATCCTCTCCGCGCGAATGCCGCACGGGCGATGGACCGGAGCCGAGGAGCAAGCCCATGGAGTTCGAGGGTAAAATCGCGCTCGTGACGGGCGCCGCCCAGGGAATCGGGGCGGCCGTCGCGCGAGCGCTCGCGGCGCGTGGAGCGAGCGTGGCCGCGGTGGATTCGAACCGCGACCGCCTCGACGTGGTGGCCGCCGAAATACGGGCAAGCGGCGGCCGCGCGGCATCATTCTCTGCGGACGTCACGGACCGGGAGGCGGTCGACGCCGCGGTGGACCAGATCGAGAGCGAGCTCGGCCCCATCGATTTCCTGGTCAATGTCGCGGGTGTGCTGCGCGTCGGTCTCGTCGAAGCGCTGCGTGACGAGGACTGGGAGCAGACTTTCGCGGTCAATGCCCGGGGAGTGTTTTACCTTTGCCGTGCCGTGGCCCAGCGCATGGTGCCGCGCAAATCCGGCGCCATCGTGACCGTCGGATCCAATGCCGGGCGGACGCCACGCATGCACATGTCGTTGTATGCGGCCTCGAAGGCGGCCGCCGCGATGTTCACGAAGTGCATCGGCCTCGAGCTCGCGCAGCACGGCATCCGGTGCAACGTCGTTTCTCCGGGATCGACGGATACGCCGATGCAACGATCGTTGTGGAAGGACGAGAACGGAGCGCAAGCCGCCATCGACGGCGCGCCCGGCGCTTATAAAGTGGGAATCCCCCTGCAACGAATCGCGGACCCGACGGACGTCGCGGACGCGGTGTTGTTTCTTCTCTCGGATCGGGCACGGCACATCACCATGCACGATATCTGCGTCGACGGCGGCGCCACGCTCGGCGTGTGACGCCGCCGCCGTGCGGCGCTCAGGGGCCGTCGCCCTGCACGCGGCCGAATTGAACCTCCGAGGCCGTCCCGCGCATGACGAAGGCGGCGGCGGCCACGGCGATCATGATGGCGAGCGCGCCGAGGACCCGCGTGGGCTTCATCTGCCACCACATCGCGAGGCCGCTGAGCGCCCACACGACCAGCGTGATGCCGGTGATGTCCGCGAAGAGCGCAAAGAACCAGGCCATGTCGCCGTGAACGGGGAAATGGTGCGTCGTGTGCAGCTTCTCCAGAAGCTCCACGAAGCGGAGCTGGCCCGGACCGGCGGGTCGCCCGTCGATTTGACCCGAGCCGAGATCGTAGACGACGTTCCAAGCGCGGCCACTTTGATCACGCACACGGAAGCGCAGCTCGGGGTGGACCTTCGGATGCGCCCGCAAGGGTCCCTCCGCGTCGATCCCCAGCTTGGGCAGGAGCTCCTTCACCTGCTCCTGCACCGCCGCCATCTTGTATTCGGGCAATTCGATGGTCGCGCCGGCAAAGGGAGGAGGATCGGATTTCGGCTCCGGGGCATGCGTGGAGACCGTCGCGCCGCCGCCGTCGAGGCTGAGGATGAGCACGTGACGCCCTCCCGCGCGGCTCGGCGTCGCGAGCAGGGGCCAGCCCGAGAAGGAGCTCGGGGCCCCCGGATCAAGCGCGTACCCCCCCGGGGATCCGGCGTTGATCTGCCCGACGACCTTTTGCGCGATCTCGTTCGGATCCCAGGGTTTCATTCCGGTGAGTGTGGAGAGCTCCGCCGCGGAGAGGTCCCGCTCCTCGATATCTCGCCCGATCTGGGGATGATTAAAGAGCGCGCCGCTCAGCCCGAAGAGAAGCACCCACGGGAACACCAGCAGGCCGAGATACATGTGCAGGCGCCGGACGAATTTCATGACGGCGCCATACCCTCGGCGGCGAGGGGGCTCGGCCCGGGGCGGCGGGGCCTCTTTCGCGGAAGCCGGATTCGTCATCGGATCTTCAGGGCCGAGAAAACGAGGCCCGGCGTGCTCAGCGCCACTTCACCCGGGCCCTTCGCCTCGAGCTCGAGGAGCTTCGTCGAGTCCTGGCCCTGGAAGAGCGACACGAAGCTCCGGTCGCCGAACTGCAGCGGAATGACGCTTCCATTGCTGGGCGCGGCGTCGAGCACCTCGGCCGTCGGGGTATCCCCGAGCGTCACGGTCGCCCACTTCCAGGCCGCCGCGCTCGCGAGGACGCGCGGGTGCGTGTCCGGCATGATCGGGAAGGCGCTCTCGTCGAGCACCCGCAGGAAGGCCTCGTTGCCCGGCCCGCGGAGCAGGGAGCCGGCGGTTTGTCCGCCAAAGAGCGTGTTCAGCTCGACATGGAACGCGGCGTCGAACGTCTTCGTCGCCGGGTCGAACCGCAGCATGCAAGGCGGCGCGGCATTGGCTTCGTTCAGCCGGTGCACGGCCGCGCCGTAGGCTTCCGTGGCGAGATAAATCTTTCCATCGGGCCCTTCGATGCCATCCCGCACGTAGCCGCAGCGATCATCCGTGACGATGGTCGCCTGATCCGTCTTGCCATTCACGACGACGACCACCGCCTTGCTCGGGACCTCCGGACCCTTTCGATACCCGGCGAAGGTGATCACGTCGTCGCCCAGGCGCAGCGGCGCAGCCGTGAACGTCAACGTAGTATCCGCGATGACGAGCTCATTCAGGGAAATGTCCCCGGTGACCGTCATGTCCTTCGGATTCCAGACGACGACCTGGGCCGTGGGGCCGTCGAAGAAATATGCCTTCGTCTCGGAGACGAACTGAAATTGACCGTGATACTCGCCGAGCGCGGCGATTCCCTTGCCCTGGAAGCTCACCGTGGTGCCCAAGCGCAAGGTGCCGTCCGCTTGCAGGTCGTAACGCGTCACGGTCGGCCCGGCTTCGCCCGCGATGAATACGGCGCCCCCGTCCTCGGGCCCGACGCCGAGGGCGCGGCCCGCGATTTCGACGCCGTTGTCGAGCGTGAGCGCGGCGTCGCCCCCGAGCTTGTCGGTCACGAGGATATAACTCGTGTTGTCCCCGCCATTGGCGCCAAAGACCTGAGTCGTGAGGGCATACAGGGGTCCCGTCGCGGAACCGCCCCCGGCACCCTGGCCGCCCTGGCCACCGGTGCCGCCGGTGCCGCCGGCGCCGTCGCCGTCACCGCCGCTGCAGGCGGCGAGAGCGGGGAACACAAGGGTGATCAGGAGCGCTGTGACTTTTTTCATGGATGTATCTCCTCGGGAAGGAATGGGTGGGTCAGAGCTCGAGAACGAGCTTGGCGTTCGCCGCTCGCCCCGGTTGCTGGACCCCGAACGAATCGAAGACTTTTTCATCCGTCAGGTTCTGCACCTCGAGGGTCCCGCTGACGGACCCGTCGCCGTGCTTCATGGAGTACGTGAGCGCGAGCGCGTGGACGAGCTGCGAGGGAATGACGAGCTTGGAATCGATGGCCCCGATGCTCTCCCAGCCGCGGAAGTAGGCCTCGACGTAGCGCGCCTGCCACGTGAGCGAAAGGACGTCGCGCGGACGGAGCAAATCGGAACCTTGCACGCGAGCGCTCGCGCCGGCGAACAGGTAAGGGCGGTTCGGGATACGATCCCCCTCGAATTTGCCGAATGCGCCTTCGCTCGCGGTGTTGCGGAAATCATGCCAGGTGGCGTATCCGTCGAGCGCGACCCAATCTCCCGGGGACGTCCATCCGAGGGACGCCTCGACGCCGACCGACCGAGCCGAGAGGACGTTTTCGTGCTGAAAATAATTGCCGTTGCTGAGCAGGACGATGAGGTTCTCCGCGAAGCGCCCGAAGCCGTTCACGTTGAACCGAAAGAGGCCGGCGGCGGTCTCGGCGCGCTCCAGGGTCAGGCCGAGGTTCACGTTGTGGCTCGCCTCCGGCTCGAGGTGCAGGTTCTCGATGATGAGCGCGCCATTGCCGAACATCTCCTCGGGGTTGGGCAGACGGGTCGCGTACTCGTACGATGCCTTGGCGTAAAACGCTTCGGTGAAGCGGAATCGCAGGCTGTCGCCGATCCCCCCGCGCTGGGTCGTTCGGTCGAGATCGCGGAGATTCCCGTTCGGCAATTGCTCCTTCGTCCGGGCCATCTGCACATATGCCTTGGCGAACGCGATGTTCGCGAGTTTTCCCGCAAACGGGCGCGCCTCGTATTCGGCGCCGACCACGCTGCTCAGGAGCGCCCGCTGCGCGGTGAGCGGGTCGTATTCGTCCGCGGGAATGGCATGGTCCTTCCCCGTCCGGATGGCATAGGTGGGCGAGAGCCCGAACCGGAGCGAATGCCAGGGCGCTGGGTTCCACACCAGGTTGAGGCGGGCGAAGACATTGTGTTGCTCGATGGCCTGATCGATCGCGCGGGCCTCGATCTCACCGCGTTGCGGGAGCTCGAAAACGCAACGGCCGAACCAGTCGTAACGACACGTGGAGAGATCCTGGAATTCCCTGTGCGTGTACGTGTACCCGGCCACCGCGTCGAACCGCGTCCTCCGGGAGAAAGGATTCGCATATCGCAGGTGTGCGCCCGCCGATTGCTTGCCGTAGGTCACCGCGCCATAAGGAACGGACATGAGGGCGTTGTGTTGAACATCCCTCCGGTGTTCGGTGTAGAAAGCGCGCAGCAGGAGCTTCTCCGCCCGCGGACGCCCGACGAACCCCACCTCGACGCTCCCGCCGCCGGCGCGGTAGCCGTCGTGGAACCGATGAACGCGGGCCGGCGAGAGGCGGCCTTGCTCGTCGAAGACCTCGACGTCGATCGGGTAATCGTTTCGGGTGTAATCATAGAACCCATTCACGCGAGCGAAAAACCCGGTGGGCTCGTGCAGATGCCGAGCGCTCAGCGTCAATCGGTACGTCTTGAAGGACCCGACCTGATAGGACGCCGAGGCGTGGGTGCCGCGGACGTCCGCATCGGTCACGAGGTTCACCGCGCCGCCGAGTGCATCGGCGCCGAAACGCACGGGGACGACGCCGCGGTAGACCTCGATGCGCTCCACGAGGTTCACCGGGACATTGGTGATCCCGTGCGCATACCCGGCGAGATCGAGGGGCACACCGTCCAAAAAGAAGCGGATCTGATCGCCCGTGAGACCATTGAGCGAGAGGCGCGCGTTCGATCCGAGCCCACCTTCCCGGCGCACCCCCACGCCCTCGGAGCGCGCCAGCACCTCGCCGAGGTCCGCGGTTCGTCGCTGCGCTTCCTCGGTCTCGATGACCTGGACCGCCTGCGCGGACCGGCGGAGTCGATCGCCTTCGGACGCGCCGCGGACCGTGACGTCGATCGATGGTTTGGCAGGACCGACCATGGCCTGCGCTGCAGGCGCCGCCGGCTCGGGCCCGGGCTCGCTCGCGGCCGGGGTTATGGCGGACTGCGCCTCCGGGGGCGGGGCTGACTCTGGCGGCAACCTGAATTCGTAAGCGTAGAGGATGATCGCCGCGACGGCCTTGTCTCCCCGACGAGCTGGCGTGAAACGGAATTGCAGCGCCGCCTCCTGTGCGGCCTCGTCAAACCCGTTTCCGCCCGGCTCCACGACCTCGGCCTTCGTGACACGCCCCGCGACGTCGATGCGGAGCTTCAGCACCACGCGGCCTTCCCGCCGGGCAGCGCGTGCTTCCGCCGGATACGCCGCCTCGACCGCCTCGATGAGCTCGGGCGGGTGCACCGTGCGCTCGGTCGTCGCGCTCGTCTGCGCAGGCGAAGGGCCACTCGGCTCCGCGTCCTGCGCGAGGGCGGTCGGACAAACCGAGAGGACGAGGGCCAGGCCCCCGGCCCATCCGGTGCACGAAAAACGGCGCGTACGAACCATCAGAGATTCAGGACCTCGCGCCGGCCAGGCTTCCCTCGAATGCGCCGTGCTTCGCCATCTCGACGAGCGCGTCGTGCGCCGCCTCGATCGTGAAATCGATCTGCGCCTGCGTGTGCACGCCCGAGATGAAGCTCACGTCACGGCGCAGGAGAACGCCGCGCCTCGCCATGGCGCCGACGAACTGCGCGGCGAACTTCGTGTGCGTCGCGAGATCGTCCGCGAAAAGGAAGAACGGAATCGCGTCGTAGCCCACCACGCGCAGCGGCGCCCCGACCTTCGTGGCCTTCTCGTTGACGCCTTCGCGAAGCCGCTTGCCGAGCGAGGCGATCCGCTGGATGTAATCGGTATCCCGGTATTCGCCGAGGACCGCCTTGCAGACCTCCAGGGAGAGCATCTCGCCGCCGAACGTCGTCGATACCTGCAGCTCCGCGAGGCGGCTCATCACCTCCCGCGGGCCCGCGATGGCCGAGAGCGGCATGCCCGCCGCGATGCCCTTCGAGAGACACACGAAATCGGCCACGATTCCGTAATACTCCTGGGCGCCGCCGAGCGCGAGCCGGAAGCCCGTCACGACCTCGTCCAGCACGAAGAGCACGCCGTGGGCGTGGCAGGTCTCGCGCAAGGTACGCAAGAACTCCGCCGAGACGACACGCTTGTAGGGCAACGAGAGCAGCACCAGTGCGATTTCGGAGCCCTTTTCGGCGATCAAGTCGAGCAACGGCTTCTCTTCCGCCTCGGCCATGAGCGGCATGCGATAGGTGTAGTCGCGCAGCACCGCCGGCACGCCGGGCGTGTCGAACATGAAATGGTCGTGCCAGCCGTTGTAGCCGATGGTGACGACCTTCTCTCGCCCCGTCACGTGTCGAGCGAGCCGAATCGCCGCCGAGGTCGCGTCCGCGCCGGTCTTGAAGAAGCGGGCCATCTCCGCGCCGGGGATGAGATCGACGAGTGTGCGCGTGGCCGTGACCTCGATCTCCGTCGGCAACGAATGCAGCACGCCATTCGCGAGGCTCTCGCGAATGGCGCGGACGACGGCGAGGTGGTTGTGCCCGAGCGTGTTCGCCCCGAGGCCGCAGATGTAATCGATGTACTCGTTACCGTCGACGTCGCGCACGAGCGCGCCCTCGCCGCCCTCGAGATACACCGGGAACGAGCCGAGGGCATACATCTCCGGCCGCTTCATGAGCGACTGGGTGACGCCGGGGATCAGCCTGCGCGCCTCCGCGAGCAGCGCATTCGATCGATCGAGCTTCCATTCCCCTGCGATGGGTCGCGGGAGACCACGCTCCCGGCTGTCGACGTCTACACCAAGGGTCCGTGAGGTCATGGGTGATTTCCTTTGGTTCGGGTGGAGGCGTCGCTTCAGGCTCGGCCCGCTCGCCCATTCGAAGGGCGCGGCAGCTTGCCGGTCTCGACGCAATGATCCAGATAACGAAACACGAGCGAACGATCGACGGCGGGGCAATCGATTCCGCTGTCGGACAGGCCACGAATCACGTTGTCGCAGCGCACGCGCCCGAGGCCGAAGTTTTGCGGTTGATCTCCGGCGTCGGCCTGGAGATCGAAGAAGGCGAGCGTGGCGCTCTCGGCGGCGCTGGCGCCGCTCCCCAGGCGCGCGCGGAAGGCCGGGACCGAGCAGGTTTCGACGGTATACCCATACTCCTGTACCCAGCGGAACACGTCCCTCAGTCGGACGTCGGGCGCGGGAGCGAGGTTATACACGGTGCCACGTTGCGGACGGGTGAGGGAGAGCGCAACGATCGCGCGCGCCACGTAATCGACGGGCGTCCATGTCTCCGCGACGTCGAGGTCGGGCAAGACCCCTGCCGGAATGCCGGCGAGGAGGAGACGAAAGACGAGGTCCTGTTCATTGACGATCCCGGAATCGGGAGCGCCGACGACACGACCGAGGCGATACACGGCGACCGGCACTCCTCGCTCGCTTGCCTGCTCCGCGAGCCGCTCGGCGATCCATTTGCTCTGCTTGTAGCCGTCCAGAAGCTCCGGGTGCGGCGGGACGAACGCCTCGGGGACCTCGGGGCTCCTGGCGATCGAAGGCGCCACGGCCAGCGTCGACACGTGATGCACGGGCTTCGGGCGCGCCGCGGCCGCGAGCCTCAGCACCTCGCGTGTCCCAAGCACGTTCACCGCGCGCATGCTGCGGTAATCACGCACGAGGCTGACGATCGCGGCGTCGTGATAGATCACGTCGCATTCCGTGGCCAGGCGGTCCCACGTCTCGGCCCGCAGCCCGAGGCGGGGCAACGAGAGGTCGGCCGGAATGGCCACCACCCTGTCCTCGAAATGCTCGAGCGGCAGACGCTGTTTTTCTAGGGCCGCGCGGAGCCGATCGGCCGCTTGCTTCTCGTCCGCCGCGCGTACCGGACAAACCACACGCGCGACCGTCCCCAAAAGGAGCGCATGCAAGAGATGCACCCCGACGAACCCGGTCGCGCCGGTGAGCAGGACCTGTCGGGGCGACGGGCGCAACGTCGCGGGCGCAAGCGAGGGCGGGACGATGTCCTCCGGGAGCACGGCGTCGGCGAGCATTGCATCCGTGAGCCCCGCGGCGACCTTCGTGACGCCCGCGGATTGCTCCAGGGCGCGCGAGAGCTCCGCGATCGTCGGATGACGAAACACCATCGCCACGGGGATCTCGCGGCCGAGCGTGAGGCCGAGGCGCGTGGCGACCTGAATGGTTTGCAGCGACTGCCCGCCGCGCTCGAAGAAATCGTCCTCCAGGGAGAGATCAGAGACCCCGAGGATTTGCTCCCAGACCGCCATGACGACCTTTTCGAGGTCCGTCGTCGCTGCCGCCGACGTGGCCGTGCGGGTGGCGGCCGCGTCGCGAAGCGCGGCCCGGTCGATTTTGCCCGTGCTGGTCCTCGGCAATCGATCCGTGAACAGAAAGGCCGAAGGGACGGAGGCGGGAGGCAATGCCGATTGCGCGTGGCCGCGGAGCTCGGCCGGTGACGAAGGGGGCGTATCGGCCACGATGTGCGCTGCGAGGCGCTTGATACCACCTGGCAAAGCGGATCCGACCACCGCGACCTCGCGCACGCCGGGGAAACGAAGCAAAACGGTCTCGATTTCGCCCGGATCGACGCGATGCCCGCTGATCTTGAGCTCCTCGTCGACGCGGCCGACGAAAACGAGCTCACCCGCCTCGTTTTGCCGGACGAGGTCTCCGGTGCGATACGCGCGCGGCTGTCCGGGCAGCGTTTCGAGCATCCGGAAACGCGCGGCGGAGAGCTCCGGCTGCCCGAGATACCCCGTGGCCAGCCCTTCGCCCATCAGATACAGCTCCCCCACGGCGCCTCGCGCGACGAGCTGTCCATCCGCGCCGAGGACGGCCGCGCAGACGCCGGGCAGCGGCGTGCCAATCGGGACTTCCTGCGCGCTCTCGGCCACGGATTCGTCGCCGCACAGCGTGGCGCACGTGGCCACGACGGTCGCCTCCGTGGGACCATACGTATTGAGCAATCGGACCGCGGGCCCGACGGCGCGACGAAAACGGGCGACGCGCTCCGGGAGCGCGGCCTCCCCGCCGATGATGACGATGCGAACGCTGGGTGGAAGCGACGCGCCGGTCGAGAGGCTGTAGGCCACCTCGTGCCATAACGCCGTGGGCAGGTCCAGCACGGTGATCGCGTGCTCGGCGCAAGCGTCGAGCAACCTGAGGACCGATTGCAACATTTCGTCCGTACGGAGCACCAGCGTACCGCCCACGCACAGGCTGAGAAAAATTTCCTCCACGCTCGCGTCGAAATGCATCGGCGCGAACTGGAGCACGCGATCCTCGCGGTGGAATCCGTAACGTGAAGCAGAGCCGGCCACGAAATGCGCAAGCGATGCGCGACTGATCACGACGCCATTGGGCCGGCCCGTCGAGCCGGACGTGTAAATTACGTACGCCGGCTGCTCGTCGCCCTCGCGGATCGGCGCTTCGAGTGCGTCCGAGAGGACCTCTTCGTCCAGCACCACGACGCGGGCTCGCGTCGCTTGCCTCGCTTGCTCGGCGTACGCAGATGTCGTGACGAGCAACGTAGGGCCGGCATCCGCGAGGATCGCCGCTGTCCTGCTGCTCGGCCCCTGGGGATCGAGCGGCAGGTATCCGGCGCCGGAGAACAACGTGGCGAGAATGGCCGTGATGGCCTCCACGCTGCGAGGCAAGAGCAACGCGACGAGCGTGCCCGGTTTGGCGCCGAGCGCCGCGAGGCGGGCCGCGAGCCTCTGGGCCGCGAGCACGAGCTCTGCGTACGTCATTCGCCGCGATTCGTGCTCCAGAGCAATGGCGGTGGGCTGCTCGCGCGCGTGCTCCAGGATCCGCTCGACGACGTCACGCGCGGGGGAAGGAAGTGGGCCGCCGTCGAGAATGACGCCGGGCGAATCCATCGCCACGGAGGGAGCAGGCTCCGCGAAGCCGGGAATTTTGACTTCGGAGATCGGCTGCGCGGGCGCGGACAGGGCCGCGTCGAGAAACGCGAGGAATCGCTGCTCGTGCGCCGCGAGGTCGTCAGAGGTATAGCAGTCCGGATTTGCGTCGAAATCGATGCGGGGCCCGCGTCCGTCCGAGCGCGCGTACACGTTGATCGAGATGTCCTCGACCGGCCCGGCAGAAATGTTGTGCGCGATCGCGCGGTGACCGCCGAACCGCAGATCGTAATCGAACGGCATGATGTTCACGACCGGGCCGAACAGCCGCCGCTCCCCGCCGACGAGCTTGAGATCCCGGCGGAGATGCTCATAGCGGTAGCGCAGATGGGACCGGCTCGCGCGCATCTCCCCCGCGACGTGCTGGGCGAGCGCAGAGAGGCTCGCACCCTTCGGAATCGGGACGCGCAAGGGCACGATGTTCATCACCATGCCCGGGATACGCACGGCCACGGAGCCCAGGCGGCCCATGACGGGGAGACCGAGGACGAGCTCCGGCGCGCCGGTGAGGCCATGCCCATACGCCGCCGTCGCGGCGACGAACACGTCGGGCCAGCTCGCGCCCGCGCGGTGTGCCGCCGCCTGCATTCGCTCCATCGTGGAGGGCGAAAGCGAGGTCATCCTTCGTAATGCAGGGCGAGAGACCATGGTGGGTCGACCGCCGAAGCTCACGGTCGCGGGGCGATCGGCGAAACGTCGGAGCCAGAAATCACGGTCGCGATCGCAATCGGGCGACGCGCGGTAGGCTCGGTCTTCCTCGATGACCCGGAGCAACGAGCCGGACGGCGGGCCGACGCGGGAGCGGCTATCGATACGGGCGGTATAGAGCTCCGCCACGCGCCGCGCGATGAGCGAGAATCCAAAACCGTCGAGCGCGATGTGGTGTGCCCGCTGATACCAGTAAGTCCGGTCGGGCCCGGCCGTGAAAAGCGCCTCCGTGAAGAGCGGACCGCGCATGAGATCCACGGTCTTTTCGAGGTCCGCCTGCATCCACGTTTGCACGAAGGCCCATGGATCGGCCTCCGCACCGACGTCGATTCGATGCATGGGCCAGTCGAGGGATGGTTCGAGGATCTGCGTCGGGCCGTCCTCGGTCGGGACAAACCGCATGTGCAGCGTCTCGGCCTCGGAGGCCGCCTGGCGTACGGAGGCCTCAAAGATCGCCGGATCGACGGCTCCACGAATCTCGATGCATTCGCCGGCGTTGTAGAGCGGGCTCGCCGGGTCGAGCGCCTGGCCCAGCCAGATACCGTGCTGCGCTGCCGAGAGAGGCCAGCGCTCTTTCCGGGAATCAGGCATTGCCCGGTCCTCCCGGAGGAAGACGGGTTGGAGCGTGTCGTCTGCACATGTTTGCACGGACACTTTTCACCATGAGCTCCACAGGATTTATTGAAAATGATGTTCAAAGTCAAGACCATCTCTTCCACAAATTGCGTGAACTCAACAACCATCCATCTGTTGACGAAGGAAATTTACGACAGGAGCGTAGAACGAAGGTTGAAGAGGGAGGGCTGGGTCCGCGACCGGTGCCCGATCCTCCCACTTGCCCCGTCCGGTCGTTCGCCCAAGGAGATGCAGAGGGTGACCAACCGAAAAGGGAGGGGAATCATGAAAAAGGTGATCACGACGCTGGCGCTCCTGTCTCTGTCGGCCGTGGGGGTCGGAATGGCACCGACGCGGGTCGCAGAGGCGAGGACGCATTCGTTCGAGCGCACGTGCTGGGACTAGAAATGGAAGCGAAACGGGGATCTGTGCTCGCAGTGCCGGACGCGGAACGGTCGCGCTCACTATAGTTGTCTGCCGAATGCGCGCGCCTGCCGCGGCGACATCTCGAATCAGAATGGCTGGCTCGTCTGCGGCAGCTGACGCTTCACGACCGGACGAGCATCGAATCGTCGACAGCCCGAGCGGTACGTACTATCGTTTTTCCGCATGCGTACCGTCCGGTTCTACTTCGACGTCATCAGCCCGTACGTTTGGCTCGCGTGGGCCCAGGTTCCCGAGGTCGAGGCGCGCACGGGCGCGCGCTTCGACCTCCAGCCGGTGCTGTTCGCGGGGCTCCTCCAGGCGAACGAGAACAAGGGGCCTGCGGAGATTCCATCGAAGCGCGTCCACATGCTCCACGACATCGCGCGCTGGGCCATGACATTGAAGCGGCCCTACACGGGCCCGCCGGCACATCCATTCAATCCGCTCAAGGCGCAGCGCATGTGCGCCGCCCTCGACGACCCCGAGGCGCGGCGCAGCCTCGCCGGCGCGTTGATTGTCGCGACGTGGGAACATGGGCGCGACCTGATGAACGACGCCGAGCTCCGCGCCATCGCCGATGACGCAGGCCTCGACGGGTCCGCGCTGCTCGCCGCCACCGAAGAGAAAGTGGTGAAGGAGCGCCTCCGCAAGAACACCGAACAGGCCATCGCCGAGGGCGTCTTTGGCGTCCCCACGTTCCTCGTCGACGATCAGCTCTTCTGGGGCAATGACCGACTCGGTTTCCTCGAGACGTATCTCACCGGCGGGCTCCGTATCGACAAGGCCGAAATCGAGGAGCGGCTCGCGCGGCCACGCGCAGCGGACCGCAAAAACGTGTAGCCACCGGTCGGCGCGCCTTTCTCACCGGGGCCTGGCCACCCCCCAATCGAGGCGCAGGCGGCCGTCCCTGTAAATCCGATTCGCTTCTCCGAGCCCCGTCGAGCCATTCGTGATGGTGGCATGCACGTTCACCGCGGCCGTGGGCAGCGCGTCGCGGCCGAGATCGAAGCGCTGCCCGCGTACGAGCACGCGATAGGCCTTGTCGAGGGCGAGCGCACGCGCGCGTGACGGGAGCAGGAGGAAAGCAAGATCTCGATCGCCGCCGGGGGCCGCACGCCTCACCTCGGCCTCGGCGAGCGTGCCGCCCGGGAAAAACCGCGCCGTCATTTCGTCATTTGCCCGGAGCTCGTCGCCGCCAAAGACGCGCTGGAGATACACGAGCACCTCGGGCTCCGCGTGCCCGAGTTGCGGAACGTCGGGGATTCCGCGGAGGTCTTGTACGCGCCAGCCCGCTTCGCCGGGCACCTTGCGGGCGAACGAAAACGTTTGATCGACCGTCACGCCCAGGTTCGAATGGCAGCCCATGCAAAACCGATGCTCCTCGTCCGTCGAGAGGCGCAGCCGCCCTGCCTCGTCCTCGAGGAACCCCTGGAGCTGCCAGCCGAAAGCATTCCGAAGGCCGCTCATCGCCGACCCGGCATACACCGGCAGGAGCCCCTCGTCCTTTTCGTCCTGCTCTTTCTCCTGTGCGCGCAGGAGCGCCCATCGATCGGGGGCGAGGACCTTCTTCGCATACCGGAGTTCTTTCATTCGCCGCGCGGCATACCCGGGCGCGTCGGGGTCGAGGTAGCGGACCGAATGCAAGAACTCGACGCCGCGCGGATAAAGGCCTCGTTCGAGTGGGACGTTCGACGCGCCGCCAGCGTAGGTCTTCGGCAAGCGCCGCACGCGCGTGACGCCGGGCGAGAGGGCCCCGTCGCCGTCGAGGTCGAAGCCGAGGAGGCGCTCGTCGACGGGTTCGATTTCGCGATCGATTCGATCCGTCGGGGCATCGGGATCCGAGGCAATCGCGGCTTCGAGCAGCGAAAGGTTGAGCGCGTAGATCACGCGGGACGTGTTTCCCTGCACGTCCCGTCGAAAGGGCTCGGGCAAACGGATGAAGACATCGTCGGTGCTGCCGTTCGTCGGCCAGAACGCGCCGGGGAAGGGCTTGTACCGCACCGCGCGATAGCCGCTCCCGTCCCTGGCGAATCCCTGTTCGTCGAAGCCACGTTCGAGGTCGAGGTCCGGCACGTAGCCCTCGAATCCTCGGGCCCCGGCGAGTGCGCGCCGAAGCGGACCATAATTGTCCTCGCGGACGTAGCGGAGAATCTCCTCGTCCGAAAGGGTCGCCATGTCGGCCGTTCGATCGACGAAGAGGTTTTCGTAGTGGTTCTTCTGGGCCGCCTCGGAAAACGAATACTCGGCCTGGAGCTCCCAGTCCGAGCGTGTATTCGGACCATGGGCGCTCGTGTGGCAGACCCAGCAAGGATTCGAGGTGCCGTTCGTCTTGGTATAACAAAGCGGCGGCACCGAGGCCTCGGGGTTCAGCACGCGCCCCGCGGCCTCGCGGGCGCGAGCGAGCGGGTCGTATCCGGCCTCGGCGCCGCGCTCTTCGCGGCGGCCGCACGAAGCCGCCGCCGCCAGGGACAACAAAAGCGTGACGGCGAGCCACGATCCGGGGCGAGCTTCGTGCGTCCTCTTCATGGCTCTACCCTCCGTTCGGCCAGACGCTCCATACGCTCTCGCCGGGATGCTGCACGCTCACGAAAAGCGTGCGCATGTCCGGACCGAGCGCCGGGCCGGTGGCCTCCGCGTCGCTCGGCACGGCGACGACGCGGAACGCCTTGCCAAACGTCGCCGAGACGACGCCGGGCTGCCCCGCTGCGTGCGCCGGATCGAGGTCGAGGAAATAAATGGCGTCGGCGGTCTTGTTCGTGCCGAAGTTGCCATCCGTGCCGAACCAGACGCCGCCGTCCCGATCGATGACGAGGTTGTCCGGGTTTGCCGCGTCGTACGGTCCTGCGGCCTTCGTGCCCGCCCAGACACGGAAGAACGTGAAGGACGTCGACGCGCCCGGATCGGCCGGATTCGCCTCCTGGAATGCGAAGACGTTTCCGAGCGCGTCGGGGCGCTTCGGCGAGGTCGCGTCGTGCTCCGCGGGCGCAATGAGCTTGCCTTGCTGATCGAGCTGCGTCTTGCGGCCGTGGTTCGTGAAGGCCACGTAGAGCCGAGGCGTGCCGCTCGGATCCTTCGGGTTGTATTCGACGTCCTCGGGCCGGTTCAGCTCCATGATGCCGACCTTCGCGCAGGCCGTGAAGAGCGCGCGGCGCACGTCGTCGTCGCTCAGGAAGCCGCCGAGGCCATTGTAGTCGATGTCCATCAGGGCGGCGCCCACAGTCTTGCCGGGCTCGCCCAGCGCGGCCGCGTTCGGCGCGATTGCCGTGCTCGTGGTGCTGAGGAGGATCCATTGCCCCGTGCCCGGCTGCGACTCCGTCGGCGCCTGCCCCGTGGCGAGCATCGTGATGCCGGTGGTGCTGTCGAGGCCGGCGAAATGCGCGACGTAAAGCGAGCCCTCGTCGAGCAGCGCGCGTGTCTCCGCCCTCGTCATGCCGGCCGTGTACGGGTTCTTGGAGACAAACTTGAAGATGCGGCCGCTCCGTCGATCGTCCCCGGCATAGACGACGATGCGCTGGTTCGGCACGAGCTTCCACTGTGCGTCGACCGCGAACGTCGCGTTTTCCCAGCGCGCGCGCCCCATCGCGCCGAGCTTCTTGTGCCCCACGCCTTTCGTGGTCTTGCCCTCGTATTCGCCTTCCGGCTGCCCGGGATCGATCTCCACGAGGTATCCATACAGATCCCGCGCGTGGTGCGTCAGCGGATCCGGCGACATCCCATATTCGCTCGTCGGGCTTGCCTTCGTCTCGAACGTGATCGGCCCCCCCGGATCGGCTCCGGCCCCGAGGACGAGCTTCTGCTCGCTGGTCCAGAAGGCCTCGAGATCACCATAAAAATCCTGGACGTTCTCCTCCGCGGTGATCACGGTGCCCCAGGGCGTTTGTCCTCCGGAGCAATCTCCCATGATGCCGCTGACGACACCGGAGGGCAATGCATTGCCCTGATCGTCGTGATCGTCGGCGACCGCCGTGATGCCCGTGATGCGCAAGAGGGTATGGCTCGTCGCGTCGTACCGCACCGCCTTCGCACCGCGATCAACTTCCCATTCGCCCGAAGCCGGATCCTGCACCACGTGGAACCACGAGCCGCCGTTCTGCCGCTTCGCCTCCTGCACGTACGTCGAGCGGCTCGCGTCCGACCATTCGTTCGAGGTGACGTCATTCTCGAGGACGCCCATGGACCGGAGATAGGTCGCGAGCGTGAGGTGTTGCCCCACCGGAGCCGTCGTCGCCGTCGGGGCGGTGTTCGAGATGTATTCGTGGTTGACCCACATCCAGCCGGAGGCCCCGCTGCCGTTCCATTGCGGCGCCGCGCCGGCCGCGGCGTCCCAGCCGTCCCCGAAGAACGCGACGTAGTCGTTGTTCGCGCCAAACCGCGGCGCGGTGTGACTCTGATCGAACGTGAGGGGATCGAGCCAGGTCGCGACCACGTTGCCCGAGAGGCCCGCAATGGCGCGCACGCTGTCGGTCGCCGCATTGGCCAACGGAAACTGCACGCCGGGCGGCAAGGTGCCCTTCGCGACTTGATCCACGCGCGTCCGCACGTACTGGCCGAGATCCGCCGCGCCCGTGCCGAGGTCATCCATGAACGCAAGCGCGACCATTCCGGAGAGCGGCCGCGAAGGGTCCGGCCACGTGATCCCCGGCTCTCCCGCGGGTCCCTGCGGACCGGGTTCCCCGGGCGCCCCGGGATTGCCCTCGGGCCCTTGGGTCCCCGGCTCCCCGGGCGCCCCGGGATCACCCTGCGGCCCCTGCTCCCCTTGTTGGCCCGTTTCGCCCTGCGGCCCTTGCGCCCCGTCCTGCCCGTCGAGGCCATCCCGACCATTCGCCCCGTCTTTCCCGTCGCTCCCGCAGGCCCCGAGCGCTGCGGCGAGCAGCACACCGGCGCTCGCGAACATGAAGACATGGCGCGGCCCGGCTCCAGCAATCCTTCGTTTCATTCGCAAGCACCTCGCTTGATTCGTTCCTCTTGGAACGGTCGCGCGCGAGGGTGACGCGTCTCCGTTGCGGAGCGGCGTGGAGCCTGTCACGATTGCGTGACGCATACGCAAGTTTCACGTTGTCGACGTTCTCGTTACGATTGTGTGACAACCACATCGACGCCGCGCGCCACGATTTTCACGGCGTGACACTCGTCACGTTTGCAAGCGCGAAGAAAAACGCGAAACACGGGATCGTGCTTGCTTCGTCACCGGAACGAGCGGATCATGACGCCGTGTCTGCTGCCCCGCCCCTGCCCCATCACGACGGCGATTCGAGCATAGGCAAGTACAGGTTCATCGCGAGCCTCGGTCACGGCGGAATGGCGGACGTTTACCTCGCGGTCGTCCCCGGCCCGGCCGGCTTCAACAAGCTGCAGGTCGTGAAGCGGCTCCGGCGCGATTACGTCGAGGATCCCGATCACGTCGAGATGTTCCTCGACGAGGCGCGGCTCGCGGCGCGGCTGAACCACCCGAACGTCGTGCAGACCTTCGAGGTGAGCGAGTCCGACGGGGAATACTTCATGGCCATGGAGTACCTCGAGGGCCAGCCGTTCAACCGCATCATCAATCGTGCGAAGAAGGACCCGCCTCCGCCCGGGCTGCTCTATCGTATCGTGGCGGACGCGCTCGCGGGCCTGCATTACGCGCACGAGCTCACCGACTACGACGGCACGCCCCTCCACATCGTCCATCGCGACGCGAGCCCGCACAACGTCCTCGTGACGTACGACGGGCACACGAAGATCCTCGATTTCGGCATTGCGAAGTCCGAAGTGCGCTCGGGCGAGACACGCGCCGGCATCGTCAAGGGCAAAGTCGGCTACATGGCGCCCGAGCAGGCGCGGTGCAAGCCGCTCGATCGGCGCGCCGACGTCTTCGTGCTCGGAATCGTGCTCTGGGAAATCGCCGCGGGCCGCAAGCTCTGGGACAAGGCCACGGACATCGAGGTGCTCCACAGGCTCGCGACGGGAGAATATCCCCGCGTCCACGACGTGGAGCCAAACGCGCCCGAGGAGATCGATCGGATCTGCGCCAAGGCGATGGCCCGAGATCCGGCCGATAGATACGCGACGGCGTCCGAGATGCGCGCCGACATCCTCGCGTATCTGGATCGAGCCGGCCTGCGCGTCTCGAGCGAGGACGTGGGTCGTTACGTGACGGGCGCGTTCGGGGACAAACGGGCCGACATCCGGAGGGTGATCGACCAGCAGATCAGCAAGCTGAAGGCGCAACAATCGGGGGAAAGGCTGGCGATCCCCGACGTCGCGGGCCCGCCCGACGCGGCCCCCGATTCGCTGAGTATCCCGAACCTCGGAGGCTCCGGGCGGCACAGCATGAACGGCTCGGGATCGAATCCGAAGGGCGCGACGGGATCGAACGCGCGTATTCCAGGCCCGAGCAGCTTGCCCCCCGGGGCGCCGCCAGAAACGACCATGCAGGTGGCGGCGGCCCCCGTGTCGAACCGAGGGAGCATGATCATTGGCGCCGCGATCGTCCTGGCCGCGGCGATCGGCGCGTTCGCGTTCATGAAGTCGAGGACGCCGGCCCCGAATGCGGCGGCGCCGTTGGCCGAGAGCACGCAAGCGGAAGCGGCTCCGCAACCGGCGCCGTCGGCCGCGCCCGTCGGAACGGCATCGATTGCCACGACAAACGCGCCCGAAGGGACGGCGATGGTGGAGATCAAGGTGCGCGCGATCCCGGCACAAGCGGAGCTCTTCCTCGACGGCGCGCATCTGCCGACGAACCCGTTCACCGGCAAGTTCCCCGCGGATGGAGCGAGCCACCGCGTCCATGCGGAGGCGCGGGATCATCGATCGGCCGCGCAGATCGTCACCTTCGACAAGGACGCGAAGATCGAACTCGTGCTGGAGCCGAAGAGCGGCGCAGCTCAGGCAAACAATACGGCGACGGGCGAAAAGCCGTCCGAAGAGCCGGCGGCGACGCCCACGCCGCCGCCGGCGCCCGCGTCCACCGCGACAACCAGCACACGCGCCAAGCGGAAGCTCGGGGATGGAGATCCGTTCAATACGGCTGCGCCGACGGCCACGACGACGGGGAAGAAGCGCGCGCTCGGCGACGGCCAGAGTCCCTGGTGATCGAGCCGAGCGGGGGCGATCACGGCATTTCGCAATAACCGTAGCTGCAGGCGGGGGCGCTCGCGGGGCATTCCGAGGACTGCGTGCACGCCTGGCAGCTCGTCTTTCCGTTGACGATCTCCTCGAAGTAGCAATCGCAGCGCGAGTCGGTCGTGTACGTCTTCAGCGGGCCCATCTCCGCGGACCGGTCGACGCGCATCGCGCACTTGGGGACGAGGTGCTTCTTCGTGATCGCCTCGACGAGCGCATTCGAGAGCTTGGGCGCGGCGAAGCGGGTGACGAGCACGCCCGCCTGCTCCGTGGGAATGCCCGCGCTGACGCGGGTGTAGAAATGAAGGGGGCCCCAGATCGGGTAATGCCCGTCGCGCACGTTCCGTTTGTCGAAGAGGAACGGCGTCGAATCCGGGTAATATCCGCAATTCTGCCCGAACGCTTTGAATGCGAGGACGCGCAGATCGGAGCGGGCATCGTCCGCGACGTCCGTCGAGAGGATGCCAATCGCCTGCTCGGCGAGGGAGGCGTCGAGGAGGATCTTGAGTCCGTCGCGAACCGCGCTCGATCCGCCGCGATCCTTGCCCCACCATTTGTCGGCAGGCACGTTGATGGCACGCGCGATCATCTGCTGCGTGCCGGAGCTCGCATTTCGAACGAAATAATAGGTGGGATCCGTCCACGGCGCGGCGGCGCCCATGTGGCCGCCCGTGCCGAAGATCATGTACGCCGCCTCCGCGCTGATCGATTTTTGCGTCGAGAGGGCCGGGACCACGAAGGTCATCGGCTGGATCGGGCCCTGATAATCGGCGATTTGCACACCAGCGGGCGCCGTGGGGAAATCGCAGGTGTTGGCGTACACGTCGGAGACGCCGACGTCGACGGTGTTGCCAGCTGGATCGAGGAAGCACTCCTCGGTCGTGCCGTCGGCGTTGTAGAATCTGGCATAGTTCGCGGGTTTGCCGCCGGCGGCCGGGATGTCCTTGATGAGCCGCGCGGCGGGGTCCTCGGAATACACCGCCGAGACGCCCGTGCAGGAGCCCTGCGACTGATACACGATCGTATACGGCGACCCCTCGGCCGCGAGGATACCCTGAATGACGCCGAGGAAGCCGCTCACCGCGCTCGATCCGGCGACGTAGACGACCTTGGGTCGCTCGACGGAGTCGAAGCAGTTTTTCGTGGGAACGGCGGATGCGCCCTCCGCCACGAGTGTCGCCGCGAGGCCGAGGGCGAGCGCGGCCCCGAGATGACGCATCGTCTTCGTGCTGGGGAATCGGATCTCGTTCATGACCATGCCTCGGGAAGACTCAAGGAACGGGGGTTGGCTCGACGAGCGGGGGCAACGCGGCGCCGTTGCAGAGCCCGAGACGGGCGCAATTGTCGAAATCGACGCACGTGGCGTCCGTGCATTTGTTGAGATACTGCTCGTCGTTCGTCGGCTCGCCGGAGAAACACGCCTCCCCGCCGCCCGAGCCGCCCGAGCCGCTGCTCGAGCTCGAGCCGCCGGGCAGGACGCACACGCCCTCCTGGCAGACGGAGCCATTGCCGAATTTGCTGCAATCGGCGTCCGTGGTGCACTGATCCGTCGCGCCCTCGACGATGAGGTTGCAGGCGCCCGCGAGTCCCGCCATGGCCAGAAACGCGAGAGCCACGAGGAGCCAGCCAAAGGCGGGAGGCTGACCGCGACGATGCGGCGATTGGACCTTGGTCTCTTTCATGTTCGTCCCGTACGAGCTTCGATCAGAAGGTGCCCTTGATCCACACATTGCCTGGGCCCACGCCGACGTGGACAGGGACGAGCCCGGCCTTTTTGGGACCACTCGGCCCGGCCGTGAGCGTGAGGATCAACGAAGTCACGCCCGCGACCGCCGTGGCGCCGAGCAAGACGTCGGTCGCAATGGCGAGGTTTCTCATGTTGCCATACGACTCGTCGAGCGTGGGGCGCGTCGTGCCAAACGTGTCGAGCTGGCTCCGGTAATCGGAGCTGGCGCGGAGCGCGAGGCCTCCGACGATACCCGTGCCGACAGCGAGCGCGCCCGTGATGATCCAGGGGACGACAGGCACTTTGCGCCCCGCGCCCTTGTCCCCACCCGGCTCACCCGAGCCCGGCGCGGACGTCCCGTCGCCCGATGAAGGTGCGGCCGCGGTGCTCCCGCCGCCCACGTCGAGCGCGACATCGACGACGTCAGTGCCGGCCACTTCAATCACCCGGGTCACCGGCTCGGCGCCCTCGACGCGCGCCGTCACCTTGCGTTTACCTGCGCCGACGATGACGGGCGCGTCGAGCGGGGTCTTGCCGACGACCACGTCATCCACGAGGATCTCGGCGCCTGGCCGACGCGTGGTGATCTTGAGCGTCGCGACGCGGCCTTCGAGCTTGCGGACGTCGTTCTCGACCTCGGCGCGGCGCTGCGGGTTGATCTCCCCGCCGCCCTCCTCGAGGTATTGCTTGAAGCTGCGAAGCGCGCAGGGATAATCCGGGAGCTGATAACAGATCTGCCCGATGTCGAAGAGGAGCTTGTAGCTCGGCGCGAGCTCGTACGCGCGGCGGATCTCGACGAGCGCGGCCGTGAAGTCGTTGTCCTCGTAAAGCTCGCGACCACGCTGGTAGCGACGCTGCGCTTCCTGCATTTCCTCCTTGGTGGGCTGCTTTTTCGGGCCGGCGGCGAGCGCGGACGGGGCCGCGAGCGCGACGCAGAGGGCGCAGGAGAGGGCAAGGAGAATGGAGGATCGCATCGAGGTCCAGGGTACGCAGGCAAGCTTCTGCGGTGGTTTGTTCAGGGTAGATGAACGACCGCGGAAACTTCAACCCGAGCCCCCTGCCCTGGGCCGGCTTTCACATGATTGTCACCCCATCGTTGCAGGGCCGTTTCATTCGAGGCTCGTCGGGGTTCGGGCCCACGGCAGGCGCCCCACACCGACGCGGATCACGCGGCCCATCGTTGATCGACGATCGTGGCGACCTCCGCTTGCTCGCTCACGTTCACAGCTCCGTGGATCGGTTCGAGCCGCGTGCCCTCGCCGATACGCATCCGGTTGCCCCGCCAATCCACCGTGCGCCGAAGTCCCCCGACGACCCACGTCCACGTGGCCAGCACATCCTTGAAGGGCACGAGGAAGGCACACCGCCATGACATACCCTCGCCACGCATTCGTGACCAGAGCGCCGCATCCAGGGCGACCTTCAGCGCGACGCCGAGCAGCGCGGTCCACGCGAGCGCGCCGCCGGCCACGATGGAAAGCAAGAGGAGAAGCGGGACGGGATTGAAGAGCGGCTCGACCAGATATGAACCGAGGTGCACGCGCCTTCGCATTTGGGTCCAGCGGACATGCCGACTCACGAACCGATCGAGGCGCCAGCGCTCGTTCACGGTGCGCACCGGCTCCGTCGACACGGCGACGCGAAAGCCCGCCTCCTGGAACGCTTTTCCGAGCAGATAATCCTCGGCGAGTACGTCGCGCACCGAGGCGAACCCGCCCACCGCGGCGAGATCACCGAGCCGCAAGAGCATCGATTTCCCGATGACGCACGCGTGCCCGATGAAGACGTTCGCCGCGAGCGTCGAG
This sequence comes from Polyangium jinanense, assembly GCF_028435365.1. The sequence goes on from NZ_JAGTJJ010000006.1 coordinate 287,576, forward strand.
CGCACGATGAACGAGTTGAGGTGCAAGTTCTCGAGCGCGGCCCCGAGGGTTCGTTCCGCCGTGCCCACGATGATGCTCGTCACGAGGCCGACGCGTGGATCCGCGAGCTCGGCAGCCATCGCGGTCAAATAGCCCGGCCCCACACGCACGTTCGAATCCGAGATGAGGACGTGCTCGTGGCGCGCGCGGGCCGCGAGCGCTTCGAGGATGCTGACCTTGGGATTCATGCCCGTCCGGCGCGGGCAATGGATGATCCGGAACGGCGCATGGGGAACACGCGCCATCACCTCGCGCGCCGCGGCGAGCGCCGGGTCCTCCGCGTCTTCCGCGCCGAGCAGGACTTCGTATGTGGGGTATTCCTGGGACGCGAAGGAGAGCAGGTTGTCCAGTAGCCCATCGTCCACGCCCTTCAGCGGTTTCAGGATCGTGATCGGCGGCGTCGGCCGTTCCCCGGATGGGACCCGACCCAGAATCCGCAGCGCGGCCCATTGCGAGGCCACGGTCATCCCGATCGACGAGAGGGCTCCCCCCGCGAGGAGCGCCACCAGTGTGCTCTTCATCGTTTCACCTCGGGAGGGCACGCTAGCGGTCGTTCGTCACATTCCGGTGTCTGCTCGTGTGACAATCGGCGACGGAGCTTTCGCCGAGGTTTTTCGTGGCCGTCGCAGGAATGTCAACTTGGCCGTGCATGCTCGCGCGCCATGACGCGGATTGCTCATGTGACGGATCTGCATTTGCTGGAAGATCGCCACGACAGCCGCAGCGGTATGGAGCGGTGGAGGCTGCGTTATTTGACGTTCGGTCGATCGCCCTGCGCGCGTCGGCGGCGCGAGCGCGCGCTGGACGCGCTCGTACGCGCGCGCATGACGGACGCGGATCACGTGATCGTGACGGGGGACCTCACCGAGGATGGCGTGTCGGCGCAGTTCGAGGTGCTTTCGGAGGTGCTCGCCGAAAGCAAGCTCTCGCCGGAGCGTGTGACGCTCGTCCCCGGCAATCACGATCTCTACGACGATGGGCGGGCCTTCGCGCGTGCCCTCGAAGGCCCCCTCCGCGCCTATGCAACGACGAGCCGGCGAGGCGCCATGACCGAGCTCCGGGACGCGTTGATCGTACCCGTATCGACCGCCGTGCCCTTGCCCGTGACGCGATCGAGTGGCCTCATCGAGCAGGACACCCTCGAGCGGCTCGGCAAGCTCGCGGAGGATCCTCATTTCACCTGGAAGGTGGTCCTCTCGGCGCAACATCATCCTCCGGGGCGGCACGCGATCGCGGCATGGCACTGGGTCGACGGATTGCAGGCGCACGAGGCGATGGACACGCTGCTCGCGCGCTGCGAGCGGCTCTACGTGGCGCATGGACATGCGCATCGATCAGAGAATCGATCGATCCGGGCGGGCGCATCGCCGCGTGTTTTTGGTGCGGAAGCCGTGGTGGATGGGGAGACCACGGTGCGTCTGTATCGGGCGACGCACGGGCGGCTCTTGCCCGAGATGGATGTAGCGCTGGCGGCTTGACGCCGCTCAGGCGTTCCTGAAGCGCGCAGGCTCTCCGCGTCGCGCTCGCGAAGCCACCGTGACTTCGGCGTGAAGCGCCTTGCCATCGCCCCCGCATCGCGAGACCATCGGCGCGGCGGCGCTCCGCCGCCTGCAATCCACGGCGAGGATTCTCATGAAAACGAATTGCGTCGAAGCGAGGACGGCCGTCCTCGGCGTGCTCCTTTTGGCCTTCCTGGTCGGCTGCGGCAATGGGACGAGCAGCGGGGGTCCGGATGCGACCCCGCCCGAGGTCTGGAAGACGTTGAACGGCAAGGAACCGCTCGTCACCGGCCATCGCGGGGCCTCCGGGTACCTGCCCGAGCACACGCTCGCGAGCTACACGCTCGCCATCGAGCAAGGCGCCGATTTCATCGAGCCGGACCTCGTGGCCACGAAGGACGGTCACCTCATCGCCCGCCACGAGCCCGAAATCTCGACGACGACCGACGTCGGGTCGAAGCCCGAGTTCGCGGATCGGAAGACGACGAAAACCGTCGACGGCGCCCCCGTCGAAGGGTTTTTCGCGAGCGATTTCACCTTGGCGGAGATCAAGCAGCTCCGCGCCGTCCAGCCGCGGAGCTACAGGCCGCAGGAGCACAATGGCAAGTACGAGATCCCGACACTCGAAGAAATCATCGCGCTCGCCAAGCAGAAGTCGGAGGAAACCGGGCGCGTGATCGGCATCTACCCGGAGACGAAGCACCCGACCTACCACGCGGACCTCGGCCTGCCGCTCGAGGACAAACTCCTCGCGGCGCTCGAGCAGGCCGGGCTCACGGGCGAAGGCGCGAAGGTGATCATCCAGTCGTTCGAGGTCGGAAATCTGCAATACCTGCGGCAAAAGACGTCGCTCCCGCTCGTGCAGCTCGTCGACGCGGACGGCGTCGCGCTCGACGGGAAAATCAAGCTCGCGCCGCCTCACGACAAACCGTACGATTTCGCGAAGCAGAACGATCCGCGTACGTTCGCCGATCTGCTCACCGATGAGGGGCTCACGTTCGTCGCGACATACGCGGACGGTGTGTCGCCGTGGAAGCGGTACATCGTGTCCGTGGAGGGCGTCGACGCGAACGGCGACGGCGAAGCGGACGACGTCAATGGCGACGGGACCGTGGACGACGCGGATCGAAAGGCGCTCGCGCCGACGGATCTCGTCACGCGCGCGCACGCGAAAGGCCTGTTCGTCCATACGTGGACTTTCCGTAGCGAAGGAATGTTCCTCGCCGAAGACTACGGCGCGACCCCGGCGGCCGAGTACGAGGTCTTCTACCGCCTCGGCATCGACGGGGTGTTCAGCGATTTTCCCGACGAAGCCGTGAAGGCGCGCGCCCGTTTGGGCCTTTGAGAACTCCGCCCACCGGGATAGGATGGCGCCGGGGGGAATGAAGGGGCGCCACGCGGCATCCCGGGGGGAGTCACATGAACAAGTACGAGGGGGAATACCGGGGCGCTGCTCTGCAGTCGCTCCTGCTTGCGCTCGGCCATTCGGAAGCGCTCGTCGAGAAGATCCTGAAGAGCTGCGGCGTCGACCGCATCGAGCCCGACCGCTGGTACGATCTTCATTGGGGCTGCAACGTCGTCTACGGCGAGGTCGTCGCGCGGATCGGGCCGAGCGCCATCCTCGCGGTCGGCAAGAAGATGATCGAGGCGGCCGTGTTCCCGCCGGGCCTCGACGACGTCCGCAGCATGCTGTCGGGCCTCGACGCGGCATACCGCCTGAATGCGCGCGGGCCGAGCATCGGCGGGATCACGTGCACGTTCGACGACGACCGCAGCGCCACGCTCGACTGGACGGCGGCGGGTCCTTGCGCGCTCAACATCGGCATCATCCAGGGCTGCTGCAGCCGCGTCGGCGCACGTCCCCTCGTCGAGCACGGCGCGACGGGGTGCATGGAGCACGGCGCGCCCTCCTGCATTTACCGCGTGAGCTGGTGATCGACGCGAGGGACCACGATGAGCGCCACCTTGCTCGCACGGCTCGATCGCTCGGCCGACGCGCTCACGCAGGATCTGTCGTCGCGCCTCGTTTCGCGCGCTGGCACGATCTTCCGGGCCATCGGCCCGGACGCGACGCGCGATGCCGTGTCGCGCCTCCTCACGGCCCTCCGCAAGGACCTCGCGGCCGAGGGCGACGGGGAGGGACGCGACGTCCTCGGTAGCTTGATCGAGGACCTCGCTCCGAAAGGGCTCGGACATTACGATCTGCGCCTGCTCACGACCTCGCTGCGCAGCGCCCTGCTCGCGGCGATGGCAGAGGCCCCCGACGTGGATGCGAAAAGCAGGGGCCTCGTCGAATCATGGCTTTTCCAGGTCGCGCTCTCCGGCCCGATGTATCTCCTGGTCCAGCGCGAGCGGGTGTTCCAGGAACAGACCGTCGAAATCGAGGTGCGGCAAATGAAAGCGCAGCTCGACGAGCTCCAGGCGGCCTACGCGGACAAGACGCAGCTGCTCGAGCAGATCCGTCAAGCCTCGACGCCCATCGCGACCGTCCACGAGGGGATTCTCGTCGTGCCGCTCGTCGGGATCGTCGACGAGAATCGCGCGCAGGCGCTCACCGAAAAGCTCCTCGATAGCATCGTCGCGGAGCAGGCCCGGGTGGTGATCGTCGATATCTCGGGCGTCGGGGTGTTCGACGCGGCGACGGCAGAACACGTCCTCAATACCGCAAAGGCCACGAGGCTGCTCGGCGCCGAGCTCGTCCTCGTCGGGCTCTCGCCCGCGGTCGCACGGACCGTCCTCGCGCTCGGCGTGGATCTTTCGGGTTTGTCGACGCGGAGCAGCCTCGCAGCCGGGCTCGCGCGCGCCCTCGGGAAGCTCGGCTTGCGAATCGCGCCCACGGCTCCTCCGCGCGCATCGAGCGGGCGGTGAGTTTCACGCCTCGACGGTTGCCCTCGGGCGTACCAAGAGCTGCTGCATGATCGTGGAGTCCTTGCTCCCCTGGCCAATGATGAGGCTGACCAGCACGGGTGAGGTCCTGGCGAGCGCGTCCTTGAGCGAGCTCCTGGAGATGGAGTCACCGACCCCGGAACGGCTGTCGGAGCGCTTCGAGGTATCCCGGCTCGGCAGCCGGGCGGTCCTCCCCGAGAAAGAGTTGCCGTGGCGGCGTGCCCTTCGCGGCGAGTCCTTCAGCGACGAGGAGGTCTGGTACGATCAACAGACCGCCCGCCGTCTCCTGCTCCTGGTGCGCTGCCGCGCGGCGGCCGGCGAGGCGCTGCTCGCGTTCGAAAACGTCGCCGACGAGCCCTTCGCGATCCGGCTCGCCGACCTCGTGGCCAGCATCGGCGCCGCGCTTCTCAGCGCGGACGAACCCTCGGCCCTGGCCCATGGGCTGCTCGACGAGGTGGCCGCCGCCGTTCGCTCCGATGCCGTGTTTCTCATCGCCACCGAGGGCGGTGAACGTCTCAGGCTGGTCGCCTCGGTCGGGGTTCCCGCGGCATTCGCGCAAGATTACAATCTGAACCTGGCGACCACCGTCGCGGGGCTGGCAGCCGAGACCGGCGACATCCAGGAGATCGCGCGCATCGAGGATCTGCCGGAGGGCACCTTCCGCGGCACCCTGCGCCTGCTCGAGCTCGGGCTCCACGCGGTCTCGGCGTTCCCCCTGAACGCAGGGGGCGAGCTGGTCGGGGTGCTGGGGCTCGCGCGGCGGCAGCCGGGGAAGCTCAGCCCGATCGAGCGCCGCTTGCTCCGGGGCGTGGCGGGCGCCTGTGCTCTCGGGCTGCGGCAAGCCCGGCAGCGCGATGCCGAACGCCGCGAGGCCCGCCGGTTGCGCTTGCTCCGCGACGTGGCCATGGCCATCGAGGCCGCCATACCCCTGCGCGAGCTGCTGCGCCGCCTGGTGGAGCAGGCCTGCGAGCTGACCCGCGCCCGTTATGGCGCCCTGGGAGTGCTCGACGCCAAGGGCACCGGCCTTTCCGACTTTGTTTACGTGGGCGTCTCCGAAAAGGTCGCCCGCGACATCGGCAGTTTACCCGAGGGCCGAGGGCTTTTGCGCGCGCTCATCAACGAACCGCGGCCCAGCCGGGTGGCGGATATCCACGCCGATCCGCGGTCGGTCGGCTTCCCCGCGCATCACCCCGCGATGACGTCTTTCCTGGGCGTCCCGCTGCTCATCGGGCAAAAGGTGTTCGGAAACTTCTACCTTTGCGACAAGGACGGCGGCGTCGAGTTCACGGAGGAGGACGAGCGTATGGTCCGGCTCTTCGCCGCGCAATCGGCGCTGGCCATCGCCTACGCCCAGCAATTCGAGAGCACGCAGGAGGCCCATCGCGAAATGGACCGCCTGCGAGACGAGTTCGCCGCCGTCATCGCTCATGATCTCCGCAACCCCGTCGCGGCCATGACGCTGATTCTGGACGCGCTGCTCGCAAAACCCGAGAACGATTCGGTCGTCGTATCGGTGCAGCAACTCCAACGTTTGCGTCGAATCGGCAGCCGGATCTCGCGCATGACGCAGGACCTGCTCGACGTCTCTCGCATCGAGCTCAGGCGGCTATCTCTCGATCGCCTGCCCGTGTCGCTGGAGGAGGCGACGCGTTCGCTGCTCGCAGAAATCGAGCCGACCCTCGGACAGCACCCGGTGACCCTTCATGTGGAGGACTGTGTGCCCGAGGTTTTCGTGGACCCGGCCCGGCTGGCGCAGATCCTCACGAACCTGCTCGACAACGCCGCCAAGTACTCGGGCGCCGGCGCGCCGATCCGGGTGACCATCCGACCGGAGGCAGGAGGCGCGGGGCTCTCGGTCGAGGATCGCGGCCCGGGTATCTCGGCGGCGGATTTAGGCAGGCTGTTCGACCGTTTCTCTCAGGCCCAGCGAGCGCGCGAGAAAAACACGGGGCTCGGCCTGGGTCTCTACATCACGAAGGGGCTGATGGAGGCGCACGGCGGCACCATTGCCGTGGAGAGCGCGCAGGGCCAGGGCTCGACCTTCCGGCTGTGGTTTCCGGCGGCTCCATCCGCGCAGGCGGCGTAGGACTAGAACAGCACCGGCAGCTCCCGGAACCCGCGGAGCCCCGCGGCGCCGCCCCAGCGCAGCGTCTCGGCCGGTACGGCGAGGCGTAGATCGGGGAAACGTCGGAACAGCGTCTCGAAGGCGATCTGCCCCTCGATGCGCGCGAGCGGCGCGCCGAGGCAGAGGTGAATGCCTTTGCCGAAGGCGATGTGACGGTGGGCATCGGCGCGCGAGATATCGTACGTCTCGGGATGATCGAATTGCGCGGGATCCCGATTGGCCGAGCCGAGGCCGAGCATCACCTGCCCTCCCTTCGGGATCGACACCCCGGCGATCTCCATGTCCTCCTTGGCGGTGCGCACGGCGCCCAGGTAATCGACCGGCCCCCAGTACCGGAGCGTCTCCTCGACGACGCCTTTGGCGAGGCCCGCCGGATCCGCCTTGAAGCGGGCATGCTGCTCAGGGTGGGTCAAGAGCGCGACGACCCCGTTGCCGATGAGGTTCACCGTCGTCACGTGCCCGGCCAAATAGAGGAGGAACACCATCGAGAGCAGCTCTCTGTCATTGAGCTTGTCGCCGTCCTCCTGGGCCTGGATCATCTGGCTTATCATGTCGTCCGCCGGCGCGCGCCGCTTCCGCTCGAACAGCTCGACGAGGTAGTGGCTGAACTGCACGAGCTGCTTGCGCGTCTCCTGCATGGCCACGGGGTCCCGGTTTTCGATGCGGAGCTCCCCCAGGCGACTGACGGTCTCGCGATCCTCCTCCGGGATACCGAGCATGTCGCTGATCACCGTCACCGGCAGCGGGAACGCGAATGCCTTGATCAGATCCATCCGCCGCTCTGGCCCCGACTCGCCGCGCGCGGCGGCTTCTCGCTCGGCTTTGTCGAGCAGATCGTCGGTGAGGCGCTGGATGCGGGGCCGGAGCGCCTCCATCACGCGGGCATTGAAGCTCGGCTGGACCAGCTTGCGCAGCCGCGTGTGGTCGGGCGGATCGAGCATGAGGAGCGAGTAAACGATGGGCCGGAGCTCCTCCGGCACCGGCGGCATGTGCGCCCGCTGCTCCGGCGTCATCCGCGCGTAGGGGTCGGACGCGAGGCGATCGTCGAGCAGCGCGCCCGCCGCCTCTTGGTAATGGCTCACGAAGAGCACGTCGCCGACCGGGCGATGGCCCGAAGCGACGCTCTTGCGCTCTTCTTCGTCTCGGGGGAAGGGATAATGACGGGCGCGCACGACGGGCCCCTTGGCCCGCGCCTCCGCGTAGATCTCGGGAGATCGGGCGAGAAATTCGGGATCGGATCGGTCGAGCACCACGGACTCCAGCACGGGCACTTCCTTCGTGTCCGGTTTGCCCGCGTGCTCTGCGCTCGTTTCGTTCGATGACGTGGTCATATCGTCCTCTCTGGCTACTTCTGCTGCTGTGACTCGTTCGAAAGGCGCGCCGCACCTGCGCATGCGCCCGCGATCACGGTGTCGATGGCCGCGGCGGCGTAGTCCTCGCTGACGTCCTCGCCGCGATGGATGAGGCGCGTATAGATCCCCCCGAAGATCAGGTCGATGATGAGCTCCGTATTCACGCCCGCGGGCAATTCGCCGCGCGCGATGCCGCGCTCGAGCAAGGCCGTGTTACGCCGCCGGCGTTGATCGCGCAGGATCCTCGAGAGGGCCTCGACCTCCGGATCCGCGCGCTCCATCTGCATCATCCGCACGATGCCCCGGCCCGTGGGCGTCTGGCACGTCCGCACGGTCCTCATCACCACGGTCAGGAGATCCCCGCGCAGCGTGCCCGTATCGAGGAACTCCTCCTCCTCGGCGGCCGCACGCATGGATGCTGCGACGAGCTCCGCCTTCGTCGGCCAGCGCCGGTAGATCGTCGTCTTGTTCACCCCTGAGCGCGCCGCGACATCCTCGATGCGCAGCGCGCCGTAGCCCACACGCCCGAGCTCCTCGTGCGTCGCGGTCAGCACGGCCGACACCACGCGCTCCGCGCGTCCACGGACGCGGGTGCCCTCGGTTCGACGGGTTCGTTGAGCGGGCGGGGGGGTGCTGTCGTGACGCATGGGCTGAGTCTACCGAACGGTTCCTCCAGAACTTTCGCGCTGTTCCGCCACAAAGGCAACTTGTTGTTGCCATGCACTCACAGATGGGTACTATGGCAACAACAAGTTGCCTTGAGGGTCACGCATGAGCACCGCGACATCCCCTTCCGACGTCGTTCCCCAAGCCCCTGCCGTGCAGGGAAGCGCTGCTGCGGGCGCCTCCGCAAAGCCGAAGAGCAAAGGGCGCGCGCTCCTGTTCGTCCTGCTGTTCGTCGCCGTCCTCGGCGGAGGGGGGTACGGGTGGACGCACCGCACCCTGGAGAGCACGGACAACGCGCAGGTGGACGGCGAGGTGATCGCGGTCCCGGCGCGCACGGGCGGGACGATCGCGCAGGTGCTCTTCACCGAGAACCAAGCGGTCAAGGCCGGCGATACGCTGGCCGTGCTCGACGACGAGAGCGCCAAGGCGAAGCTCGCGCAAGCCGAGGCAAACGTGGAAGCCGCCGAGGCGGCGGCCGAGGCGGCCGAAGCCGACGCGCGCGTGGCCGAGATCAACGCCCTCGGCAACAAGTCCGTCGCGGAGGCGTCGCTGCAGACGGCGCAGGGCGGCGTGGTGTCGGCGGCCGATCAGCGCAAGGAGGCCGAGGCGTCGGTCAAGTCCGCGGAGACGGCCTTCAAGCAAGCCGAGGCCGATCTCAACCGCAACCGCAAGCTGCTCGAGCAGGGCGCGCTTCCGCAAGCCTCGTTCGAAAAGGAGGAGACGAGCTTCGCCGTGGCGCAGGCGAACCTGGAGGCGGCGAAGGCGCGGCTCGCGACGCTGCGGGCAAACATCGCCGTGGCGCAGAGCCGCACGACGGAAGCCTCGGCAAAACTGAAGCAATCGAGCAACGTCGACGCGCTCGTGGCGCAAGCGCATGCGCGGGCCAAGACGGCGCGCGCGCAGGTGGCCATCGCCAAGGCGACGCGTGATCTCGCGAAGCTCGAGCTTTCGTACACGCGCATCGTGGCCCCCGCGGACGGCGTGGCCTCGAAGAAGACGATTGCCGTGGGGCAACAGGTCGCGGCGGGGCAGGCCATCGTGCAGCTCGTGACGCCGCTCCTTTGGGTCACGGCGAACTTCAAGGAGACCCAGGTCGCGAAGATGCACGCGGGCCAGCCGGCGCGAATGGTGGTCGACGCTCTGCCCGGCGTCACATTGCACGGCGAGCTCGAGAGTTTGTCCGGCGCGACCGGCTCGCGCTTCACGCTGCTGCCGCCGGACAACGCGAGCGGCAACTACACGAAAGTGGTGCAGCGCGTGCCGGTACGCGTGAAATTGCGTGACGTGCCGCAGGGCCTCGTGCTCCGGCCGGGCATGAGCGTCGAGCTGTCCATCGATACCCGCGGATAGGAGGTTCGTCGTGGCCCAGCTCGCTGTTGCAACGCCCGCGCTCACCGCCGCCGCGCCCAAGAACAACAAGTGGGCCGTGGCCATCGCGGTGGCCATTGGCGCGCTGCTCGAGGTGATCGACACGAGCATCGTCAACGTCGGGCTCGCCGACATGCAGACCTCGCTCGGCGCGTCGCTCAGCCAGGCGAGCTGGATCGTGTCGAGTTACGCCGTCGCGAACGTCATCATCCTGCCCCTCGCCGCGTGGCTCGGGCACAGGTTTGGCAAGAAAAATTATTTCCTCTTCTCGCTCGTGGGCTTCACGATCGCCTCGATCATGTGCGGGCTCGCGACGAGCCTGCCGATGCTGGTCATCGCTCGTGTTTTGCAGGGGATCACGGGCGGCGGCCTCATGGCCAAGGCGCAGTCGATCCTCTTCGAGACGTTCCCCAAGGAGGAGCAGGCCACGGCGCAATCGTTCTTCGGGGCCATCGTCATCGCGGGCCCCGCGATCGGCCCCACGCTGGGCGGGTACATCGTGACGAACATCGGCTGGCGGTGGATCTTCTTCATCAACCTGCCGCTCGGCGTGCTCGCCGTGATCCTCTGCCTCTCGGCGCTCCCGCCCGACGAGCCGCATCAAACGCCTCCGAAGAGCATCGACTGGGCCTCCATTGCCATGCTGGCCCTCGGGCTCGGTTGCCTGCAGACGTTCCTCGAGGAGGGAAACTCCCACGACTGGTTCGATGATCCGATGATCGTCGTCCTGTGCGTCACGTCGATCGTGTCGCTCGTGCTCTTCGTGCGTCGCGCGCTCGCCTCGGACGAGCCCGTCGTGGACCTGCGCGTGCTCCGGTACCGCTCGTTATGGGCAGGCAGCATCCTCTCGGTGGTCGTGGGCATGGCCCTGTACGGCGGGCTCTTCGCCGTGCCGATCTTCGCGCAATCGATCCTGCGTTACACGTCGCAACAGACGGGCCTCATGATGCTGCCCGGCGCGCTGGCCACGGCGGTGATGATGCAATTCGCGGGGAGGCTCGCGCGCAAGATGGATCCGCGGCTCATGCTGGTGATCGGGGCGCTCATCCTGGCGAGCTCGCTCGTGATGTTCTCCACGATGAACCCGATGACGAGCGGCGACGATCTCTTCTGGCCGCTCATCGTGCGCTCCCTGGGCACCGTGTTCATGTTCTTGCCGCTTTCGATGGCCTCGCTCGGCCCCATTCCCCGCAAGGACGTCGCCTCGGCGACGGGGTTCTTCAATTTGACGCGCATGCTCGGGGGCAGCGTCGGCGTCGCGCTGCTCTCGATGATGCTGACCCGGCGGCAGGCGTTTCACATGGCCGTGGTCGCGGAAAAGCTCGTGTCGAACGATCCCGTGACGATCGAGCGGGTCAACATGCTGACGGGCGCGATGATGGCCAAAGGCGCGTCGGCGGCGGAGGCCAAGCAGCGCGCACTTTCGCTGCTCTCCGGGACGGTGGCGCAGCAGGGCTCGATCATGTCGTTCGCGGACACGTTCTGGCTCGCGGGCATGCTCATCGTGCTGTTTTTGCCCCTGGTGATGCTGCTCGGAAAACCGCAGCAAGGGGTCAAGGTGGAGGCAGGGCATTGAACGCACAACCCGACGCGTTGTCGATGTACCGCGCGGAGATCGCGAGGCGGCGAATCCTCTCCGCGGAGGTCGAGCGGGAGCTCGCGATCCGCTGGAAAGCGGGCGATCGTGAGGCCGGGCGGCTGCTCATCGAGGCGTGCCTGTCGTACGTGATGACGATCGCCCGCGAATATCGGCAGTGGGGCGCGCCGTTCGAGGACCTCGTGCAGCAGGGCAACATCGGCCTGCTCCAGGCGGCCCAGCGCTTCGATCCGACGCGCGGATATCGGCTCGCGACGTTCGCGAATTACTGGATCCGCGCGGAGATCCGCGATTACGTGACGCGGAACTACCGGATCGTGCGCCTGGGCACGTCGAAGGCGGAGCGGCGCGCGGTGCGCTTCTTCCGCCGGGCATTCGTGAGGGATGCGGCGACGCTCGCCGCGAGGACGGGTTTGTCCGAGCAGCGCGCCCACGAATTGATCCCGCTCCTCGCGGGGCCCGACGCGCCGATCGACACCGGGGCCCAGAGCGACGGTCCTGCGGACAGCGCGCTCTCGCCCGAGGCGGAGGTTTGTCGGGCCGACGAGCGCGCGCAGATCACGCGCGCCGTGAAGTCCGCGCTTTCGGAGCTCTCGCCCCGGGAGCAGCAGGTGCTCGAACGCCGCATCATGTCGGACGAACCCGCGACATTGGCGGAGCTCGGGGCGGCGTTCGGCGTGAGCAAGGAGCGCGTTCGGCAGGTCGAAGAGCAAGCCAAACAGCGCATGCGTGGTCACCTGCGCACGCTCGCGGGGAGCCTCTGAGCGGCTGCATTCGAAGGTGATCGGAGCATCGAGCGGAATCCCCGGAATCCCGGGCGCACGGAGAGAGGAGCGTCGCGGTCATGGAAGAGCGCATCGTCATCGTGGGAGCCGGCCAGGCCGGTGGCGAGCTTGCGGCTGGATTACGAAAGCAGGGCCATCAAGGGCGTATCGTCCTGCTGGGAGACGAGCCGCATCCGCCCTACCAGCGCCCCCCGCTCTCGAAAGGATTTTTGCAGGGAAAGGTGGCGCTGAGCGACCTCTACCTGAAACCGCTTTCGACCTATGAACGCTTCGACATCGAGCTCAGGCTCGGCACGCGCGTCGAGGCCATCGATCGCTCCGCGCGGGAGCTCTCCCTGCAGGATGGGAGCCGGCTCGGCTATGACAAACTCGTTCTGGCCACGGGCGGCCGGGCGCGTCGCTTGAGCCTTCCCGGAATGGAGACGGCAGAGCTCGAGAACCTGTTCTCGGTGCGATCGATCTCCGATATCGAGACGATGCGCGCGAAGTTCGTCGCGGGCAACCGGCTCCTCATCATCGGCGGCGGCTACATCGGGCTCGAGGTCGCGGCTGTGGCCGTGCAGCTCGGGTTGCAGGTGACGGTGCTGGAGGCGGCGCCGCGCCTGCTTTCCCGCGTGACGGGTCCGGAGGTGTCCACGTTCATCGAAGAGCTTCACCACGAGCGAGGCGTGGAGTTCCGGCTCTCCTGCGAGGCGCGGGGCCTCGAGCTCGACGAGGCGCGGCAAAAGGTGCGCGGCGTCCACGTCGCTCGTCACGGCGTGCCCGAGCGGCTCGATGCGGATCTCGTGCTGGTGGGAATCGGCCTCGTCCCGAACACGGAGCTCGCCTCCGGGGCAGGCCTGGCCGTCGACGACGGCATTGTCGTCGACGAATACGCATGTTCGGCCGATCCGGCCATCCTCGCCATCGGGGATTGCGCGAATCAGCCCAGCGCCTACATGGGCGGACGTATCCGGCTCGAGTCCGTGCCCAATGCCATCGAGCACGCACGCGTCGCGGCCGCCACCCTGATGGGCAAGCGGGAGCCTTATGCCGCCATTCCCTGGTTCTGGTCGGACCAGTACGGCTTGAAGCTGCAGATGGTGGGGCTCTCCGCCGGCTACGAGCAATGCATCACGCGAGGCTCCGCCGGGGGCAAGGAATTCTCGGCGTTTTATCTCAAGGACAAACGCGTCATCGCCGCGGACGTCATCGGCCGCCCCGCGGATTTCATGGCCGCGAAACGGCTGGTTTCGAGCCGGGCGCAGGTGGAAGTCACCCGCCTGGGCGACGCGGCCGTCCCGCTCGCGAGCCTCGCCGCTTGAAGACAATCCATCACCCAAATCCAGGAGGACATGATGCCGAAGATCAAATTCATCGAGGCGGATGGGAAGGAGTACGAGGTCGAGGCAGAGGAGGGACAATCCGTCATGCAGGCGGCGATGGACAACCTCGTGCCCGGAATCGTCGCCGAGTGCGGAGGTTTCGCCAGCTGCGCGACCTGCCACGGCTACGTCGACGAGGCCTGGCTGAAGGAGGTCCCCCCGCCCGATGCGGCGGAAGAGGGAATGATCGCGTGCGCCTATCACGTCCGGCCCAATAGCCGTCTGACCTGTCAGCTCAAGGTGACGCCCGCGCTCGATGGTCTCGTGGTCCGTCTGCCCGTCTCGCAGACGAGCGATTGAGAACCTGGTAGGCCGCCTCCTTTTTTCTCCAACCCCCGAAAGAGGTTCGAACATGCCCCCGTTCAGCGGACAGAAATTGGACACGATTCCCGCGCACGTCCCCCCGGAGCTGGTCTACGAATACGACAGCACCAAAGATCCGCGGATGCTCGAGGATCCGCACGCCCGGATGCGCTCCCTCATCCTCGAGGCCCCGCCCATCTTTTTCTCTCCCCACAATGGGGGGCATTGGTTCGTGACCCGGAAGCAGGCCATCGTGGACATCACGATGAACCCGGAGGTCTATAGCAACGCCCTCTTCGGTGCCTCGGAGGCACATGGAGGCGAACACGAGGCGCCGAAGCCGGCCTTCATGATGCTGCCCATTGCGGTGGATCCGCCGCAGCACACGGCGTACCGCGCACCGCTCAACCAGCCGCTGGCGGCCAAATCCGTCGCCGGGCTCGAGACGGCGATTCGGACCATGACGAACGAGCTCATCGACAAGGTGCTCGACGCGGGACGCTGCGATTTCCTCTCGGACATCGCCGAGCCGCTGCCCGTCACGCTGTTCATGAAGCTGGCCGGCATGCCGACCAACCGCCTCGCCGAGTTCCGTGAGCTCGCCACGCAGGCCACGTCCGCCGCGGTGGATCACGCGACCCGCGAGGGGATCTTCAAACAAATTGCGGGGATCCTGGCGGAGTCCATCAAGGCCCGGCAGGAGAAACGCGAGGATGACCTGATCAGCCGGCTGCTCGACGCGAACATCCAGGGCCGCAACCCCACGTTCCCGGAGATGTTGGGCTACAGCATCACCCTGTTCCTCGGGGGGCTCGACACCGTGGTGAATGCCCTGAGCTTCGGCGTCCGGCACCTGGCGCGTGATCAGGAATTGCAGGCGAAGCTCCGGGCCGACCCGAGCCTCCTGCCGGGAGCCATCGAGGAGCTCTTGCGTCTCTATGGCGTCGCGTGCACGCCCCGGCGGGTGACGCGTGACGTGGTTTGTCACGGCGTGAACCTCAAGCAAGGCGACGCGCTCTTGTTGCTCCTGCCGGCGGCCAACTACGACGACGCGGCGTTCCCGAACCCCGAGCAGTTCATCATGGGCCGGACCGAGCAACACATGACGTTCAACACGGGCCCGCACCGGTGCGTCGGTCTGAATCTGGCCCGCCTGGAGATGAAGGTGTTCTACCAGGAGTGGTTGAAGCGCGTTCCGCCGTTCCGGCTCGACCCCCAGGCGCCGCCGCGGTTCACGGGTGGCTTCAACCTGGCGGTCACGAGCCTGCCGCTCGTCTGGGATTGAGCAGCGCGGGCAGCGCGGCGGGCCGGATCCGCGGTTTGGGCTTGACGCGAGAGGCGGGTGCGCACCCAATCCCACGCGATTTCGATGAAGAAGTACCTTCACAGACCGGGCACGAAGCTCACCGGCCATTCCACGCCCATCCTCGCCGCGGACTTCACCCGAGACGCGTCGCGGCTCGTCTCGGCGGCGTCGAAGGACCCCACGGTTCGCGTGTGGGACGTCGATTCCGCGCGGACCATATCGAAGCTCGAGATCGCGAAGGGCGTCAACCAGGCTTGCCTGTTCCCGACCGGGGACCGGCTGGCCGCCACGTTCGACGATCGGGTCGTTCGTGTATACGCGCTTGAAAGCGGCGAGGAGCTCGCGCGCGCGCGCCAGATGATGCGCCATCCCCGGGCGCTTTGCGTGTCTCCGGGCGGCGGGGTGTACTGGGCGGGCTTCGGCGACGACAACACCGTCGTCTGGTCGTGGCGCCCCGGCGAGGACCCGAAGCCGCTCCTCCGGGACATTCCCTCCTTCGAGCCCGAATGCAGTTTGTCGCTCGCCCGGGATGGCGAGGAGCTGTGGTGCTTCTTCGAGTGGGATCTCGTGGGCTTCGACACGCGGACGGGCGCGGAGATCGCGCGGTTCAAGGAAGACCGAGACGTGGCCCTCGGGGAAGGCTTCGTGCTCTCTCCCGAGCGATGCGCCGTGGCCGTGAAATCATCGCTCAACCGTGATGACGATCCGGTCCGGCCGCGCCTCTACAAGTGGGACCTCGATTCCGACGTGCATTGCTGGGACACGGAAATCCTGGGATATCCCTATGGCGACAAACCGCTGCTGACGATGGCCCGGAGCAAGCGCTGGGTCGCGAGCGTCGGCAAAGCTTCCGTGATGTTTCATTCGCTTCGCAGCGGGCGAGCGCTCGGGATGCTGCCCTGCGAGGTGCCAGCGGCGACCCTTTCCTGCCAGCGTTTGTCTCCGGACGACCGCCTCCTCGCGGTCGGTGCTTCGAACGGCGACCTTTTCCTCTACGACCTCGGCGATTCCTTGCTCGAACCGAGCGTGGCGGCGTCGCACATCGCCACGCGCTCTCGTCAGGGCAGCCCGCTCCTCTTGCGACTGCAGAAACGGCCGGGGCTCTGGCTACGGGTGCACGAGGACGGCAGTCTCGAGCGGGCCGAAGGCGATGCCCGCGCCGACGCGCTCATCACGCCGCTGGCCGGCCAGGCCAGCCATGGAAAGAACGTGGCGGTTCATCCCCTCCGCCTTCGCTGGGAGCTTCGCAGGCGCCTCTGGCAGCACGACCTCACGAAGCCCTCGCCCTTTCACGCGTCTCGTCCCGTGCAGGTCTTCCTCGGAGCCGACCTGATCGTCGAGGGCTACCTCGGCGTCGGGCGTGACCCGGGAGCGGGGCAAGACATCCTCGGCGTCGACAGCGACCCCGACGGCGTCGGAGAGCGGGTCGCCGGAGAACTCGGCGCCCGGACGATCCTCGCCGGCATCGACGACCTCTTGGCGTTGCTCCCGACCGACTGACCGCGCGGAGGTTCGTCGCGCCGCGGAGGTGATCCGGCCCGCTCCCGCTCCCACGGAAGCTTCCTGCCCGTCCACCACTTCCTACCTCTCCGGCGCCCGCTTCCGGTACACTCGCGCCCATGGTGGCCCCCTCCCCGTAGCCCGCCGTCGAAGCGGCGATTTGGCTCGCCTTCGCTCCCGGCGGCGGCCATTTCACCGCCGTCGCGATCGGCCCCCACCACCTCCTCACCGTCGCGCGCGTCTGCGAGAACGCGCCTTACGTAGCCGAAGCGCACGGGCGCTTGCCACAGCCGTCGCCGAGGGCAGAGCCGGATCGTCGCGCACCGATGGCGGTAGGCTTTGGCTGCTTCACGCAAGCGCCCCGCGGCGCGCTCGCGGTCCCCGAGCTTGAAACCGTAGCTCCACGTCCGCCGAGGATGACCCGTCCGAATGAAGGCTCAACGGTCGAGTAAAGCGAACCATGAAGAGAGGCACGCAGGTGGCTTGCGATGGTGTCCGCAGACAGCAGGCTTCCCGCCCATGGCGCACATTCTCGCACTCGTCGATCATGGCCCCGGCGTGCTCGAGGCCGACGCTCCGCCGGAATCGGCACAGCAGCGGCTGACAAAGCCGAGGAGCGTCGGCAGCTCGTCCGGTCCGCGAGAATCCGGAGACATCTTGGAGCGGGTGGATCGAGAGTCCGATCAATCGTTTCCCGCAAGCGATCCGCCGGGCTGGATACCCTCGTGGACTGGCTAGAGACGGGTCGACGCCTTGCGCGAAGCCGTGGAGGCGCCGGACGACGTCGACCTCACACCGGGCCCCGACGAACGCGACGCGGCCTTGACGGTCCCGCGGAACATCCGAGCGATCACGCCGTGGAGGACGACCGCCTGGTTGTGGTGCTCGTCCTTGGCCCCGAAGACGAGCGTCACCGTCCCCCGCTTTGCCCGCTCCACGAGCTCGTCCACGAGCCTCGCAGCCGGCTGCTGGCGGAGCTCGGCGCGATAACGCACCGCGAACTCCTCCCATCGGGCCTCATCGTGACCGAACCAGCGCCGAAGCTCGGCGCTCGGCGCGATTTCCTTCATCCAGGCATCGATCGCAAGCGCATCCTTGCGCACGCCCCGCGGCCATAGGCGGTCCACGAGCACCCGGTACCCGTCGGCCGCTTCAGGTTCCTCGTATGCCCGCTTGAGCCGGACCGCGCAGATCGTATTGCCGCCGCCTCGTGCCTGTCGCGTTCCGCCCCGTGGACCGGTCATGATCAAAACCTTCCTCGACGAAACATGAGAACGAAACATGGGAGACTTGCACGACTACGGCCTGGCAGGCAGCGTGTAGCGGGTCGTGATGGCTTCGGAGATCAACGCGCGGCTCTGCCGGGGCGTGAGATCCGTGCGCGCGGCGATCTCCGCGGCCGTCGCTGACAAGGCAGGGTCCTTGACCGCTTCGGCAAACCAACGCGTGTAATCGCCCTGCGCGAGGTGGTAGAGCCACGTCTCGTCGTCGACCCCGTCTGCGATCTCGACGAATACGGCCAGGTTACGGGCACGAAGGTTCAGCCGTTCGTCCGGGCCCCGGAAATAAAAGCTCTTTTCGCGAAGGTTGCCCTCGGCGTACTTCCGAAGGTGCCTCAGGTGCTCCCCCCGCCCTGGCGCCGGCGTCACCCAGCGCGGCTTTTGACCCGCGCCGCGATTCCATACGAGCACGTCCCCGGGGCGCGGAGGCTCGGTCACCGGAGGCGGTGGGACTCCGATCGCCACGCTGAAGGCCACGAGCTCCGGTTCAGGCATCGGCCCGACCGAGATCACGACGTCGATACGCTCGAGGATCGGGACGGCAATCTCGTCGGCATGGAGGGTGACGAGGACGAGCTCGCCCACCTCCTGCGGAAACGTGAGGGACACGGGTCCCCAAGCGGACGGCCAGACATGATGCGCCTCGTCTATCAGGATCCAGTGGGGTCGACCCGTCCGCGCGCGCATCGATTGCAGCCGGGGGAAGAGCTGCTCGAGGAACGCAGGCCTGTCGCCGAGCGCGATTGCAAGGAGATTGACCGACACGTCCGTGTCGGGGTTGTCGAGCACGCGCAGAATTTCGTCGATGCTCGGCGGACGACGCATGTCCCCGAGCTCGATGGCGTCTTCGAATCGAGAATAGTCACCCTCGGGATCGATGGCGATGAACTGGTACGATTGCTCCGCCAGCCGTTCGAGCAGCGCCATTGCGAATGTCGTCTTGCCGCTGCCGGACGGGCCCACCACGAGGACGTTGCCTCCGTACGGAGGGATGAGCAGCGGCTGGCCGTCGTCCGTCGTACCGAGCAGCGCGTGCCGGCGCGTCAGGCGGGGCTCGACGTGGCGCAGGTCGTCGTCGAGGAGCCCGTCGACGAGCTCGATGACCCCCCGCCCGTTTTCGCCTTTCGTTACGAGGTCCGCGCGCTCCCTGAGCGATGGAACGGCGTCGGCCGTGGCCGCGGAGCACTCGCAGAGCGCGAGGAAGGCGTGATCGTTCTCGGCATTGCCGATGCCTACGACCTCGTGCGGCGACATTCCGAGCTCTTGCAAGGCGACGCGGAGACCGCTGCCTTTGCCGACCTCCGCAGGGAGCACCATCAGTGCGTCCTGGTTATACACCATCCGTAACTCCAGGCCGCTCTGTCGAATCACGTCGAGCACCGCACGATCCTGCGAGGCATGCGTCGCCACGATGGCGCGACCCACAGAGAGAGGACCCACTCCCGTTTCGCGAAGCCTATCGACGAACCACGGCGGCGGTGCTTCCGCGAGGACGCGTTCCTCGCGCCCGATGGGACGATAAAGGACGGCGCCGTTCTCGGCGACGATGCGATCAAAAAGCTCGGGGCGAGGGAGAATGGCCAACAAGTCGCCGAGGACGCGTCCGGTCACGAGCACCACCTTCCGGCCGGTCGCGCGCAGGCGCTCCAGCGCTGCGAAGGTCTCGTCGGTGACCGCGCCGTGCTTGGCGAGCGTGCCGTCATAGTCGCACGTGAGCGCGAGGTATCGCATGCGCGCTCTCTTGCGCGGCACCGGAGGACGTCAATCGGTGGCGCATGGCAACGCAGGTATGACAACACCCATCAACTCGACCGGTAACGCTCATGTTTCGAGCTCGTCCGCCCGGCGCTGGAGCGCGGTTGAGTTGACATCGACCCCCAGCCGGAGACCACTGCGAGGTCGGCAAGCCGACATCGACCCCCAGCCGGAGACCACTGCGAGGTCGGCAAGCCGACATCGACCCCCAGCCGGAGACCACTGCGAGGTCGGCAAGCCGACATCAACCCCCAGCCGGAAGGCTCGGGAAGGTCCGCGTGTCGGCATCGATATCGCGCCGATGACCTTCGGGAGGTCTCCGAGGAGGGGTCAAGTACGAGCTTTCGGCCTGGAGGTGGCTTCCGCGCGGGTAACTCCACCCGCTCTTGAACCTCTTGCAGGATTCCCCGTGGGTTCTTTCCATGACCACGCACCCGCTTGCGCTGCCGGCGGCGGTCGTGGCGTACGACGAGCGTCGCGAAGGTGATCTCTCCCGCTCCCGCTCCCACGCCCGCTTCCTGCCCGTCCATCACTTCCTACCTCTCCGGGGCCCGCTTCCGGTACACTCGCGCCCATGGTGGCCCCCTCCCCGCAGCCCGCCGTCGAGGCGGCGATTTGGCTCGCCTTCGCTCCCGGCGGCGGCCACTTCACCGCCGTCGCGGTCGGCCCCCACCACCTCCTCACGGTCGGGCGCGTCTGCGAGAACGCCCCTTACGTAAAACTCCTCCGCGCCGGCGAGCAGGTCCGCACCGCCGAGATCGTGCAGGTCCTGCCGCCCGAAGAGGGCGACCTCGCCATCCTCCGTTGCGCCGAGGAGCTGCCGCACGTCCTGCGGCTCATGCCGGCCGACGAGTTCAAGGACTTCGACCTCGACACCCCAGTCACCCTCGTCGGCTTCCGCGACAGCGTCGAGAACGCCCTCGCCAAGCGCGCCGTCGTCCTGCACTGGAGCAGCGTCTCGCTCATCGCCGGCGAACCCGAAGAGCCGCCGCCTCGCAAGTCCCAGCCCGACACCCTCCCGCCCCTGCCGCGCCTCCTCCAGGTCGTCCACGAAAACGAGGCCGGCGGGCCCCTCCTCGACAGCCGCCAGCGCCTCATCGGCATCGCGGGCCGCCACGAGGGCGAGGGCGGCACCGAGGGCATCGTCACCACCATCGACCGCTTCTACGAGCACAACCGCAAGTGGAAGATCCTCCTCGGCCCGCCGGCCGCCACGCGCGTCGCGAAGGCGCCGACCATGGCGCAGTCGTTCGTCCTCATGCACCTCGTCGCGGCCCAGCACGAGGAGCACGAGGGCACGAATCCCGCCACGCTCGTCGAGCACTACCGCGCCGCCCTGCGCCTCGACGCCTCCTCCGGCGCCGCGCACCTCGGCCTCGCTCACGCCAAGAGCGTCGCCGGCGAGATCGACGAGGACGTCTTCCGCAGCATCGGCCGCGCCTGCGGGCTCCTCCCGGCCTCCGAGTGGTCGCCCGAGTGCGCCGACGCGCGCCTCGCGAACCTCCTGCGCTCCTCGAAGCACCTGCACGGCGTCGTCACCGCCCTCCGCGCCGACCTCAAGAAGGGCCGTCCCCTCGCCGAGTGGGCCGCGCTCGGTCGCGCCGTCGCCGACCTCGTCCACGCCCCGCCGCCCGACTCCGAGGACCCGAACCGCCCGCGCCCGCCCGAAAAAGCCGCCGGTCGCCTCCTCCTCTGGGCCGGCCAGCCTCGCAGCGTCATCGCCATCCCCTCGCGCGAGCAGCCCGACATCCTCCGCGCGGCCGCCTTCCTCCTCGTCAACCACGCCGAGCAGGCCCTCTTCTGGCTCGACGATCCTCAGGAGGACGAGGAGGTCGAGTCGAGCCGCATGGAGACGACCCAGCAGCTCGTCCTCGCGCTCCGCTGGATCGCTCGCTGCCGCGAGGGCACGTACGACGGACTCCTCTCGCGCGAGGTCGCCGAGAAACACGGCGCCATCCTCGGCAAGCTCATGCCCGGCGGCGACGTCTTCTCCTGGCACGCGCACGCCGTCGCCAAGGCGTACCACGGCGAGATCGAGAGCGGCCTCGAGGATCTCGACCGCGCCATGCGCCTCCTCTCGCCGATGGCCCTGCCGGGCCGCTGGTCGCGTGAGTTCCCCGGCCTGCTCCCCACGCCCGCGCAGCTCGCCGCCGTCTTCGGCCGCGTCGTGCTCGATCAAGGTAAGCCCGAGCTCGCCCGCAAGGCGCTCGAAAAGCTGCCGATGCCGGGCTCGGACGACGCCCACGGCGCCGAGCTCACGAGCATCGAGAAGAAGCTCCGCGCCCTCGCCGGCGTCGACGCCGAGGTCGAGGTCTCGCCCGACCGCGCCCTCCTCAAGGCCAGCCGCAAGGATCCACGCGCCGTGCGCCTCGCCCGCGTGCTCGCGTTCTTCGCCGAGGCGGACCTGCCGCGCGAGCGCCTCGGCGATCTCGGCGAGGCCCTGCCGGTCCTGCTCAAGCTCGGCTTCTTGCGCGAGGAGGCCGATGTCGTCTCCTACGAGCCCACGTTCCGGGCACGCGTGCGCGACTTGCTCTCGCCCGATCAGCGCATCGCGGCCCTGCACGAGGCGCTCGACCTCCTGCTCATGGCCTACCTCGAGGCGAGCGCGCGCGAGCGCACCGAGCTCTGGCCGCACGTCCAGGAGACCACGAAGGCCGCGGTCGAGCACCAGATCGAGTTCGTCCCCGCGGCCGAGCTCCTCGCCCGCGTGGGCAACCAGCGCGCGCGCGAGCTCTCGTATGCCGAGGCGCGCGAGCTGCTCGAACAAGCCCACGACCTCGGGAGCCGCGGCTCGGCGCCCGCCGATCTCTGCGCCGAGATCGACATGGATCTCGGCTGGGTCGAGGTCCTCTCGGGCACGACGCCGCGTTCGCAGGAGCGGCTCGAGCGGGCTTTGAACTTTTACAACGAAATGGCCATGACCTCGACCGGCGCGACCCCGCACCGTCGAATGGCGCGTATCCATTACAGCCTCGCGCGACTCGCCGTGAGCAAGAGTGATCGCGACGCCGCATACATGAACGCGTGCCGCGCGCTGGAGGAGGCCGATCGCGGCTTCGAGCCGGGCACGCGCAAGGCCGCGCAGATCTATACGAGCCTCGCCCACCTCTTCCTCGACCTCGGCGATCACCTGCGCGCGCGCAAAGCCACGGCGCGGATCTCGCCGCGCGAGCGCGAGACCCGCACCGATCTCGCGTTCGATTCCTGATTCGTTCACGCCCGGAACGCTTGTGGCGCGGCGCCTTCCGCGTTTACCATCCGTTCCGCAATGAATTTCGAAACGCTCGTCGAGAACATCAGCTGGGCGAGCGTAGACGGCGAGACGATGATGGACCGTCACGGCCGTGACGTCGCCGTCGTCGTCGCCAAGGTCGCCTACAAGGTGAGCCGCGAGGGCGCGCCGAGGCTCGCGCTCGCGCCGGTGCGTCGCGTGGACGAGGGGGACGGCGGCGGGGGCGTGCGTTTTCCCGCGGATCTCGTGGCCGACGAGAAACCCGGCACCGACGTCGGCCTCGTGGGCGTCGCGTATCCGCCGCCGCGCTCAGCCGGGACCAAGGGGCGCGTTTATGCGTGGCTCCAGGTCGGCACGCTGCGCAAGGTCGTCGTCGTGCACGGGCCGCGCGTGCACGTGAAGAACTGGCGCGGCGCCGTCGCTCCCTCGGATCCCGCGCCGTTCGTCGAGCCCGTGCCGCTCCGCTTCGACAAGTGTCACGGCGGCCTCGACCCCATCACGGGCGCGTTCGAGCCTGCGAATCCCATCGGGATGGGTTTTTCAAGCCAGCCCACCCGCCTCCTCGGCGAGCCCGCGCCGCCGCTCGAACCGGCTTCGATCGAGGAAGGCGGCGCCCCGTGTCACGCCTCGTACGGCGCCTTCGCGCCGATCCCGGCGCACTGGGAGCCGCGGCGCTCGCGCATCGGCACGCACGACGCGGCGTGGTCGAAGAGCCGCGCGCCCGTGCGGCCGCGCGATTTTGATCCGATGCACCACACCTGGTCGGTCCCGGGTTTGCACAGCGGAACGCCGCTCCTCGGCGACGAGCCGGTCGAGGTGGGCGGCGTCTTGCCGGACGGCGTCTGGCGCTTCCGTTTGCCCCGGTACGCCGTGCAGTTCGGCAGCCAGATCGACGGCAAGAAGGTCGCGTACGAGACGCACCTCGACGGGTTTCTGATCGATACCGAGACCCGCGCCGTGGAGCTCACGTGGCGGGCGTCGATCGTGCTGCCGCGAAAATGGGAGCGGCTCGAGCGGATCTACGTGCTCGGGGTGGGCACGCTCCCGGAGGACGTGATCCGCGACCCGAGCCGGAGCGTAGGGGCGGGACGGGCCGCGGATCCGACGCGCGCGAGGAGTGTGTAGGCCATGAGCAAGAAAGCGTTGCGGATCGAAGTCTTCTTGAGCATCGGCGACGCCTCCTGGCCGGCGCTCCGGCTGCGCGTGGACGAGGGCATGAGCGAGCTCGGCGGGGCCTGGGTCGAGGTCGCGGTGGGCTCGGATCTCGACGTCGAGGGGCTGCTCGAAGAGCCGGCGACGGTCGTGATCTTCTGGGACGGGCAGGAGAAGCGGCGGTTCTCCATGCAGCTCGCGCGGGGCCGCTTCCTCGACGAGAAGGACGGCCACCTGCACTACGAGCTCGAGCTCCGGCCCTCGCTCTGGTTCCTCGGCCTCGACAAGAACACGCGCAAGTGGCGCGACCAGCCCGCCGAGCCGATCGTCTCGAAGGTCCTCGGCGAGGGCTCGGTCAAACACGCGTGGCGCACCACGCGGCAATCGGCGTCGCAGCCGTACTGCGTGCAGTATCGCGAGACAAACCTCGCATTCGTGTCGCGGATGCTGGAGTTCGAGGGTTTTTATTACACGTTCGATCCCGACGGCACGATGATCGTCGGCGACGCGTCCTCGGCCTCGCCCGAGGTCGAGGGCGGCGCGGAGTTCGAGCTCATCGATTCGGCGGGCGCGCTCTCGCATGGCGACTTCGGCGTCACCTCGTTCGAGCGCGGCGCGGTCGTGGGATCCGGCAAGGCCACGGTCAACGACCACAACTGGAAGACGCCGGCCCTGTCACTCCTCGCCTCGGCCACGGGCGCGAAGGACACGCACCTCGAGGTGTACGATTACCCCGTCGGGTATCGTGATCCGGCGGCGGGCGAGGTTTTGGCCAAGCTCCGCGTCGAGGCGCTCTGCGCGGAAAAGCGCTTCGTGGAGGGCACGAGCACGGTCTTTTCGTTCGCGCCGGCGCGCATCTTCTCGTTCACGCACGAGGAGGGCGCGAGCTTCAGCGGCCGCTACCTGCTCGTGCACGTGGAGCACGAGTATCGCGAGGAGGCGGGCGTCGCGCACTACGAGAACCGCTTCCGGGCCATCCCCGCGGACGTCCCGTTCCGCCCGGCGGTCCGGACGGAGCGCCCGGAGATCGAGGGCAACCACACGGCGATGGTGCGTGGCCCCGCGGGCGAGGAGATCCACACGGACGCCTACGGCCGCGCGAAGGTGCAGTTCCACTGGGATCGCGAGGCCAAGGGCACGGACGAGGACTCGCGCTGGATCCGCATGACGCAGGAGATCTCGACCTCGATCGCGCTCGCGCGTGTCGGCTGGGAGATCAGCGTCGGCTACATCGACGGCGATCCGACGCGCCCCGTGGGCCTCGCGCGGCAGATCAACGGGCAGATGGTCCCGATGTACAACCAGCCCTCGTTCCGCAACCGGATGACGATCCGCACGGAGACGTACCCGGGCAAGGCCGGGTTCAACGAGCTGCGCCTGGAGGACTCGGCCGGCTCGATGCACATGGACTGGCACGCCCAGAAGGACTTCAAGACCCTCGTCCAGCACGACCGGACCGAGACGATCGGCAACAACCAGACGGTGCTCATCGAGAGCAACTCGACGCGTACGGTCGAGAAAAACCAGACGATCGACATCGGCGGCAATCAGACGCGGACCGTGGGCCGGCACGTCGTGCACAAGGTCAACGTGGACCGGGACCACACGATCGGCGGGGAGGAGACCATCGACGTCACGCTCGGCGTCGAGACCTCCGTGATGGAGAACGACGTCGAGACGGTGGGCGGGACCCGCTACACGCGCTCGGGCAACGACGAGACCGGCTCGATCGATCGCTCGATCCAGAAGACGCTGACGCGCATCGTGGGCGGCTCGTCGATCTCGATGGCGGGCGGCTCGGTGGCCCACGAGGGCGGCGAGATGCTCTTCGAGTACGCCGGCGGGTCGAAGATCACGATCGGCATGGAGGAGAGCGTCAAGGAGGCGGTGGCCGAGAACCTCGGCACGTTCGTGAGCGGGTTCGTCCTGCGCAAGTCGAAGAGCGACATGAGCGTGTCGGCGAAAGAGACGAAGGTGAACGTGGGCGGCTCGGCGCTCTTCCGATCGGCGGAGCGCATGGAGCTCCGGAGCCGCGTGATCGAGCTCGTCTCGTCGGCCTCGATCGCGCTCCGCGCCGGGGCGCTCTCGATCGAGATGACGCCCGGGAACGTGACCATCACCGGGCCGCTCAAGCAGGAGAGCGAGACGAAGATCACCCTGCGTGGCAACCCCGAGAAGCTGACGCCCTGAAGGAGAACGCGCGATGGAACTTGCATTCGCCGAGGTCGTCGTCACGGGGATCGAGGTGCGCCGCGTGCTCTCGCTCCGCGGAGAGGAGGCGCTCTCGACCCTCTTCCGGTACGAGGTCGAGGTCGAGGTCGAGCTGCCGCTGCCCGACGTCGACGTGGTGATCGGCGCGGAGGCGACGCTGACCCTGCGGGATCAGGCGCACAAGGAGCGCGTGGTCACGGGCGTGGTGGCCGAGGCGAGCGCACGGGCGCTCGATAGCGAGCGCGGGCGGGCGACGCTCGTCCTCCGGCCGATGATGTGGCGGCAGTCGCTCGGGCGTGACTGCTACGCGTCGCAGGACGTCCGTGTGCAAGACGTGGTCGACGATGTGCTCGCCGACTACACCGGAAAATACCGCTGGGCGCTCACGCGCAGCTACCCGCGCTACCCCTACCGCGCGCAGTACCGCGAGGACGACTGGACCTACGTGAGCCGCCTCCTCGAGGAGGAGGGGATTTACTACTGGTTCGATCACGACGCGGGCTCGATCACCGTCTTCTCGGACAACTCGACGGCCGCGCCGGAGATGCCGGGCGGCGCGCTCCTGCCGTGGGTGCGCGAGAGCGCGCTCCAGCCGAAGCAGGACGCCGTGACGCAGCTCGGCTCGGTGAGCGCGGCTTCGACGGGTCGGTTCGCGGCGAAGTCGTACGACCTCAAACGTCCGCTCGTGCCGATCAAGGCGCAGGCCGGCGCGGGCCGGCACGAGGTGTACGACGCGCCGGGCGGGGGCACGGGGATGGAGGCGATCCTCGCGGTGCGGGTGCGAGATCAGCGCGACGCGGCCGTGGCCGCGCGGGCGGGCGTGATGGGTTTGTCGACGAGCGTGCGCCCCTACCCCGGCGTCACGCTCGAGATCGACGGGCACCCGGTCGGCAAGCTGAACGGGCGTTACCTCGTGACGCGCGTCGAGGTCGACGGCGACGAGCATCAGCCGTGCGACACGCGCTTCTGGGCGATCCGGGCCGAGGTCGCGTTCCGGCCCGAGCGAGCGACGCCGGAGGCGAAGCAGGCGGGGCTCCAGCTCGGGCAGGTGATCGGGCCCGACGGGCAGGAGGTGCATCCGGACGAGCTCGCGCGGGTGCGGACGATCCTGCACTGGGATCGGCTCGGCCCGCGCAACGAGAAGGGCGGCACGTGGATGCGCGTGGCGCAGCGCGCGGCCCCTGGATCGATGCTGTTTCCGCGCATGGGCTGGAACGTCGCGACCTTCAACGAGGAGGGCGGCGTCGACGCGCCGAGCGTGATCTGGCGCATCCACGACGGCCAGCGCCTGCCCGAGTACAAGCTGCCCGGCAACATGACACGCGTCGTGTGGAAGACGGCGACGGTGCCCGCGGACGGCACGGCGAACGAGATCTACTTCGAGGACCGGATGGGCGCCGAGGAGATGTTCATCAACGCCTCGCGCGACATGAACTACATCGTCCTCGATTCGCGCTGGGAGAGCATCCAGAACGACTCCACGCGCACGGTCGCGGCAAACCACGACCTGACGATCCACGCCTCCCAGGAGGAGCGCGTGATCCGCGATCAGCAGATCCGGATCGGCGGCAACGAGACGCTGACGGTCTCGGGCCTGCGCATCAAGTCGGTCTCGGGCAACGAGACGGAGACCGTGGGCGGCTCGCGGACGATCCGCGTGGGCGACGCGCACCGAACGTCCGTGAAGGGGGATCGCACGCTCTCCGTCGGCGGGTCGCTGATCGAGATCACGCCGAACAACATCAACCGGACCTCGCGCGACATGGTGACGGTCGTCGGCGGCAGCGTCGTGAAGATCGCGGGCGAGGACGTCTCCGAGGTCGCGCGCAAGGACTCGGTGCAGGTCATCGCCGGCTCGAAGATCGAGGTGGCGAAGAAGGACCGCGCCCTCGACGTGAACAAGGTGTGGAACGAGGAGGTCGGCGGCTCGATCGTCTGCGTCTCGAACGAGAAGTACCTCGACAACGCCGACACGACGTCGACGTGGAAGGTCACGTCGTCGGTCCTCGGCAGCGCGCCCGTCGTGCACATCGAGGCGGTCGAGAGCATCCGGTTTTCGTGCGGATCGAGCGTGCTCACGATGACCACGGAAGCGATCACGATCACGACCCCGAGCCTCGATCTGTCGGGCGCGACGTTCGACGCCGACAGCGGGATCATCGAGCACAACTGAGGAGGACGCCGTGGCAACCGAGGATCCGCTTCGTTATTTCATCGAGCTCGGCGGCGCGACGTACCCCGTCAAGACGATCACGGGCGAGGAGGCGCTCTCGCGGCCGTACCGCTTCGAGATCACGCTCCAGGTCGAGCCCACCGATGCGCTGGATCCGGACGCGCTCATCTTCACGGACGCCACGGTCACGCTGACGCGCGCCGCCGACGAGCGGCGGATCCAGGGCGTGGTGACCCAGATCAAGCGCGCCGCGACGCGCAAGGGCAACGCGGGCACGGGCAAGGTGACGCTCGTGCTCGAACCGCGCCTCGCGACCGCGCGGCACCGCGTCGACATCCGGATCTTCCGCGACAAATCCGCGCCCGAGATCGTGGCCGAGGTGATCGGCGCGCACGGCGTGACCGTGGAACCGCGGCTCGTGGGCTCGTACGTCAAGCGCCCGTACTGCGTGCAGATGCGCGAGTCGGACCTCGATTTCGCGGCGCGGCTGCTCGAGGACGAGGGGATCTTCTACGTGGTCGACGACGAGGGCCGCATGGTCCTCGGCGATTTCACGAGCGCGTATGTCGAGGGCCCGGGGACGCTCGCGTTCCACCATGACTCGGGGCTGCACGAGAACCGCGACGCGATCTTCGAGGTCGGCTGGGCGGGCCGCGCGACGGCGGGCAAGGTCTCGCTGCGCGACTTCAACCCGGAGCGGCCGCGCCTCGACATGGACGTCTCGGCCAAGGGCCCGACGGCGTGGGGACCCGAGTGGTACGACTATCCGGGCGAGTACGAGCTGCCCGCGCAGGGCCAGGCCAAGGCGAACCTCCGGGCCGCGGCGCTCGCCTGCGTGAAGCGCCGCCTCGCGGGTCGATCGACGGCGGGGCGCATGGCGACGGGCACGATCTTCTCGCTCCTCGACGCGCCCTCGGGGGTCGCGGACGGCGCGTACGTCCTGACGAAGGTCGTGCATGCGTGGGATCGGACCGCGTCGTCGTTCTCGGTCGCGTTCGAGGCGCTGCCCGCGGACGTCGTGTATCGCCCGCTCTGCGAGACGCACGTGCCGACCTTGCCGAACCCGCTCACGGGCTTCGTGACGGGCCCCGCGGGCGCGGACATCCACACGGACGCGTGGGGCCGCGTGAAGGTGCATTTCCCGTGGGATCGGCTGCAGCCCAAGGACGACACCTGCTCGCACTGGATCCCCGTTTTGCAGGACAACACGGGTCGATCGTCGGCGATGCCGCGCATCGGCTGGGAGGTGCTCTGCCAGTTCCTGGAGGGGGATCCGGACAGACCCGTCATCCTCGGACGTGTCTTCAACGCGGCGGATCCCTTCCTCGAGGAGCTGCCGATCCGCAAGATGCGCACCTCGCTCCACTCGCTGACCTCGCCGCGCTCGACGGACAAACCCTCGGGCTACAACATGATCCGCTTCGACGACCTGGCCGGCGCGCAGGAGATCCACGTCCACGCGCAGAAGGATCAGAACATCGTCGTCGCGAACAACCAAGACGAGAAGGTCGGCAACGTCGAGCAGCGGACCGTCAAGGGCAACGAGGCGATCCGGATTGGCGCGAACGAGACCATCAACGTGACGGACGACAGCGCGTCGAAGGTCGACGGCAACCTGACCGTGAACATCGGCGGCAACCGTACCGCGACCATTTCGGCCTCGCAGACGGACACGGTCCACAAGGACCACACGATCTCGATCGGCGGCTCGCACCTGCGCGACACGCACGCGGACGACAACGTCGCGGTCGAGCAGAACATGACGGAGCTCATCGCCGGGCACGTCTTCGAGCAGTCCGGGCACACGAACGCGGTCACGGCCGGCAAGACCTCGACGCTCGTCGTGGGCGGCTCGATCGTCGAGATCGGCAAGCTCAACAAGGCCGAGAACACGGAGAAGGTCCGGAACGAGACCGTGAGCGGCCTCGTCTTCAGCAAGGCCGACGAGAAGCACGCGTCGCGCGCCGAGGAGTCGCGCACGACGACCGTGGCGGGCGACTACATCGGCGTGTCGCTGAAGGAGCTCTTGCTCGCGGGCCTCGAACGGCTCCGCATCGAGTCCACGAGCACGACCCTCTCCGCGCCCGAGATCACGCTGAAGGTCGGCGACACCGAGATCCACCTGAAGAGCGGCCGGATCGACATGAAGGCGCCGAGCGAGATCACGATCGACACGCAGCAGGCCAATAACCTCGCATCGACGACGTCGTCGCAGAACTGAGGAAGGCGATGGCCCACACGAACTACCTCTATCGCATCTTCCACAGGCCGGCGTCGCACGCGCGTGCCCTCATCAACGGCATCCCGATCTACGACCGGATCGTCCCCGACAACGTCGCGCCGGTCGGCCCCGTCACGCACTGGCTGGTCCGCGGCGAGAACACGATCACGGTGGAGCTCTCGCCCTCGCCGCGCTCGCCCCTCACGCCGGATCTCGGGCCGCATTTCGAGATCTCCGTGCGGCTCGCGGAGGACATCGATCACGCCATCTTCACCTGGGACTACCCGAAAAGCGTCGCTGCGCTGGGCCTGCCGATCGATCTGCCGCTCGTGGGCGGCGGCGTGCTCCGCATCGACGACGACCTGCCCGATCCCGTGTATCGGCGCGGCTCGCGCGAGGAGTTCCCGGTCGAGGGCACCCTCGATCAACGCGCGGCCGTGCAGGAGCTCTACGACGCGTTCGCGACGCGCGACGCCGGGCGCTTCGAGACGGCGATGGACCTGAAGGTGCGCGAGTTCGAGCGTTATTACGGCCCGCAGCCCCTCTCGCGCGCCGAGGCCTTGAAGCGGATGAACGAGCCATGGCTCATGGAGCCCTTCGACGCGCACGACCTGCGCTTCGACCGCTACGCCGACGGCCGCGTCGCCTACGTGCGCCGCGCCTCCGGCAAGCCCGCCGTGCGCGCGCAGCACCGCGACGAACCCACGCTCGGCTGGGGCTCGAACTTCTACATGACGCGTCTCGATGGGCGCTGGCGCATTTTCTGTTGACGGACCGATCTCGAGGCGACGGAGGAACGAGCGATGGGCGCGACCGTTACGAACGAAGACCGCGGCGTCACGACGAAGACCAGCGAGCACACCGCGATGACGATCGGCCCGACGGACGTCTGCTTCGATCCGCCGAAGCAGAAGCCCGTGCCGCACATCAACCACGTGACGACGGACAAGGCCGTCGAGCACACGTCCGGAAAAACGCTCTTCCAGAACGGCAACGTCGTGCGCGTGGGCGAGGCGATCACGCCGAGCGATCCCGCGCACGGGGACTCGGGCGGCGGCGTCGTCAGCGGCACGTACCGCGAGGAGGCGCGGGCCACGGCCGGCTCGCCCGACGTCCGCGCCGAGGGCAAACCGCCCGCGCGGACCGATGATCCCACGACGCAGAACCACTCGAACACGACGGGCAAGATCCTGCAGGACGTGCCGCCGGAGTTGCTCACGGACAACCCCGAGGAGTTCTTCAAGCGCTGCTCCTACGACACGTCGGAGATCAAGGGCGGAGACGAGGAAGCCCCGTTCGTCGGCAACATGCCGCAGATCGACATCAAGCGCGGCGACGAGATCAAGATCGTCGCGAAGCGGAAAAACGCGAAGGTGCCCGACGCGCCGCCGGATTGTGTTCAGCCGCCGCACATGAAGTGGCTGCTCACCCGATCGGGCGGCCTCACCGCGCTCGGCGCGGCGATCCCCGAGAAGACGGGCGAGATGGAGGGCGACGAGATCACGCTCGGCGAGGATTGGAACCCGCCGTATGGCGGCCCGATCGAGTTCTCCGGCGAAATTTCGCAGAACGATTCGGACGCGACGAAGCGCCGGCGGATCAACGACAAGAACCGCTACGCGCAGCAGAACGCGGCGGCGCGTGGCTCGTCGCGGGTCGAGAACCAGGACGGGCGGCAGGCGTACCAGCAGGTCCAGCGCGACAAACAGCTCGAGGAAGCGGCGCTGAACAACCTGCGCACGCTGGCCGAGTTCCTCTGGGCCTGGCGCGCGTACCAGAACCCGGTGCGGATCCTGATCACCGGCCGCGCGTGCAGCGGCGGGGTCAGCTACGAGGTGCACTGTTATCCCGAGGGGGAGTTCACGTTCGAGCTCCCGCTCGAGCCCATCATTCGCGTGGGCCGCTGGATCAACCGCAGCCTCGAAACCGTCCAGCAGTTCGCGCGCCTCGGCAGGGTCGAGACCGAGGGCAGCATCAAGGCCCCCGGCGACGACTTCAAGGTCGAGATCCAGTTCAAGTGGGAGCCGGGCGAGGACGCGGATCTCTACCGGATGGTGCGCACCGCGGAGGTCAGCGTCAGCGGCCTCCTCTTCGAGCTCACGTTCGAGGCGAGCTGCCCGCTCACGAACTTCCTCGCCATCGTCCCGTTCGTCGGCGGCGTCGCGGCGAGCGCGGTCGGCTGGATCATCCAGCGCATGGGCGCCGAGGCGAGCATCGGGTTCGGCGTCGAGGTGAGCATCTCCGCCGCGGCGTACATCTCGTTCAAATGGACGAAGGCGCGCGGCTGGCAATGGGACACGGCGGGGGTGAAGCTGCCGGTCGAGGTCAAGATCTACGCCTTCATCCGCGTCCAGGTGCGTGATTGGCTTCAGATCGAGGGCCGCATCCAGGTCCAGGCGGAATGGGCGCTGCTGCTCGAGGCGAGCGACGCCGGCCTCGCGCTCAAGTCGGACGACGGCGAGCTCAAGGCGGGGCTCACGGGTCTCATCAAGATCGACGTCTGGTTCTACAGCTACGAGCAGACCGGTGAGTGGTGGCCCGATTGCCTCAAGACCGAGTTCAAGAAGACGGACCTCGCAACCCTCATCAGCAACTGATGCCCAAGGCCGAGCCTTTTCGCCGCATCCTCGTCGCGGAGTCGCCGGTTCGTCCCGCCGGAGAGCGCCACGCCAAACCCCTGCCTTGTCACGTCGGCGTCTTGCCCTGGGCCGTCGATCGGAACTGGCTCACGATCTTCGTCGTCGCCACGTTCCGCTTCGATCGGAGCGCGACGCATCGGTCGATCCCGCTCGAACCCGCGCCGCCGCGGCGCCTGCACGCAGGTCCGAGCGCGCCCGGTGAGCCCGTGCGGATCGACGATTTCGTTCCCTTGCGCCTCGCGGTCGATCTGACGCTCGCGGGGCACGTGGAGATCGTCCCCATGCCTTCGGGCACGCTCGGGCCGAGCGCGCTGCCGCGCCTCGCCGAGGTGGGCCTCGGGGCGCGGCGCCTTCCCTTCCTGGTGCAAGCGGACAAACCCGGGCGGATCCCGCTCCGGCCGCCGTATACGCGGACGCCGCACGGCCGTGAGATCGATCTCGGGCCGGAGGCCTGTCACGACGGATCGAGGCACGATTTCCTGCACCCGGAGAAGTTCGACCTGAGCGTCTACCAGGCGGGGACGCCGGAGATTTCGTACGAGGTCGAAGAAGTGACCTCGATCTACCTCGCGGGGCTCGGGCCGGATCCCGCGGCGACGTGGGAGATCGCGCTGCCGGCGTACGTGCCGCGCGCGCTCGTGGACTACAGCTCCGCCCGCGTGCGCCGCGGGGACGTGCAGCTCTTCCTCGACGGCGTCGCGATCGACCTGGATCAATCGACGGTGGACGTGACCTTTCGCGGGCTCGTCGAGACCACGGACAAACCACACCTCGACGTGGACCGGATCGTGATCGGCTGGGCCCCTCCCCGGCGCTGGAGCGAGGACGCGGCGGGCGCGTGGGACGATGTTTTGCGGGAGCTGCCGCGCGGGCGGTTCCGCTTCGCGGTGGAGCGCGAGGATGTGCTGAAGGGCGAGGATCCGCCCGCCCTGCGGCAGGAGGAGCTCCTGATGGCTCGCTACGAAACGTGGGGACACCCGAACGCCGCCGAGCCGGAGATGCAGCCGCACGAGGCCGCGCAGGTCGCGGCGGAGCTCGCCGAGCAGCGATGGCCTCGCGGCGAGGTGCTCGCGAAGCACAGGATCGACGAGTACACCTGGGGGATCGAGGAACGCGCGTGGGCGCAGCGGCTCGCGAGCGTGCGCGAGGAGGCCGACGGCGGGCCGAGCGGGGAGTACGTCCGGGCCTACCGGCGCGCCTCGCAGGCGCTCGCGACGCCGCGGGAGGCCGCGATCACGCCCAAGGAATTCGTGGCGATCGCGGCGAAGATGAAGCGCGAGGATCCGACGCAGGTGCTCGCGAAGGCGGGGCTCGGGATCGCGGCCTTCGGGCGGCTCGAATGGCGCTTCCGCGAGAAGGCGGCCGAGGACAAGGCGTTCGCCGCGGAGCTCGCGCGCCTCATGGCGGAGGAAGAGACACCGCGCGAAGGGCCGAAGCTCGGTGAAGGCGGGGCGCGTGAGGAGGGCGGTCGATGACCACGATGGGCCTCGTCGCGGGCGTGGGGATGTCAACGCCGCTCGGGCTCGACGCGCGGCAGTCGGCGCTCATGCTGCGCGCGCGCAAGCTCTCGCCCGGGAAAACCGGGCACCGGGATCGGCGCGGAAACTCCATCGGAGACGTGCGCGCGATCCGCATCGACGACGCCTGCAAGGGGCGCGAGCGGCTGATCGAGCTCGCGGCGCCGGCGCTCGTGGAGGCGACGCGCGGGATCGGCGCGGCGAAAGGGCCGATCCCGCTGTTCCTCTCGCTGCCGCCGCGACGCGCGGAGGAGGAGGAGCCGCTCGGGCCGGACTTCCTCGACGTCCTCGGCAAACGCGCGGGCGTGGCCGTCGCGCTCGCGGCCTCGGAGGCCGTGGTGCTGGGGCACGCGGGTTTCGCCGCGGCGCTCGCGCGGGGCCTCGCGGCGCTCGCGGCGCCGGGAGCGGGCCCGTGCGTGGTCGTGGGCGGCGTCGACAGCCACCATGATCCGGCCGTGCTCGCGGCGCTCGACAAGGAGCGGCGGCTGCACGCCGAGGGGGCGTGGAACGGCTTCATCCCGTCGGAGGCCGCGGCGTTCGTGGTGCTCGCGCGGCAGGATGCGGCCCCGCCGATCGCGCGCGTGCTCGCAGTCGCGACGGGGATGGAGCGCGAGGACGGGACGGAGATCGGCGAGGCCGCGACAGAGGTCGCGCTCCGCGTCGCCGGGGCGATGCGCGCGCCCGTGCCGTGGGTCCTGCCGGACGTGAACGGGGAGCGGCACCGCGTGAAAGAGTGGAGCTTCGTGCGCATCCGGAACCGATCGGCCTTCGACGAGGCCAAGACGATCGAGACGCGCCTCTACGACGAGCTCGGCGACGTGGGCGCGGCGAGCGGTGCCGTGCACGCAGCGTACGCGTGCATGGCGTTTCGCCTGGGGTTCGCCCCGGCACCGGAGGCGCTCGTCACGCTCGCGTCCGAGGGCCCCGCCCGCGGCGCCTTCGCCCTGGGGGCGCCATGATGCTGCAAGGTTTGCCCGGAACGACATCGACGCGCCCGCTGCTCGAAGGCGTGCGGTCCGCGCTCGAAGACAGCCTGCTCGCGATCGCCGATCGATCGGACACGGCCGAGCTCGCCGAGGCGCTCCGCGAGGGGATCGCGCTCCTGACCCGCCTCGTCGCGGACGAACCGCGCGACCTGGACGCGCTCGAAGCCCTGTCGCGCACCTCAACCGCGCTGAAGGCGGCGCGCGAGCGGATCTCGCTCGACGAGGTGGTGGCAAACCGCATCGAGGGCGCGGCGCGCTGGCTCGCAGACGCGAGCGAGCGGCTGCGCGGACGGCTGCCGGCGCGGGCCCTGGGGGCGGCCGCGGAAGCCACGCAGAACGAGGAGATCGTCGCGAGCGTGGGCGTCCCGCGGGCACATCCGGTCGTCGTGCCGCCGCCGCGGGTGCTCTCGCGCGAGGAGGCGACGGCCGCCGAAGGGGCACGCGGGCGGGCCCTGCTCGCAGCGTCGCGGGGCGCCGCGGGGGAGCTCGCGCAGATCCGCGCCCTCGCGCGCGACTGCTTCGAGGACATCGCAAGCCTCGGCAGCCTGCGCAGGCTCTACGATCACGAGCCCTGGGTCGACGCCGGCCCCTTCGAGCAGCGCCTGCTCGACAACCTCGACGCGCTCGTCGCGCTCGAACGGCCGCTCGATCCAGCCGCGCCCTCGCTCGGGCTCGTGGAGTCGCTCTTCGCATACGCCATCGAGTGGGTCGTGCCCGATTTCGGCCGGACCTTCGCGCTCGCCTTCACGCTCTCCTGTCTCGCCTCGGAGACGGCGATGCGCTGGGTCGTGCTGGCACTGCGCCGCTCGCACCCACGGACGTACCCGGCATTCGTCGATGCATTCGCGCTCGGCTCGAACGAGGCGATCGATCGCACCCTCGTCGAGCTCTGTCGCGAGGACGATCCCGCGCTCGTCGAGGTCGCGCTCTCCGCGATGGCGCGGCGCGGCCGCGTGGACATGGCGAGCGCGGTGCTGCTCCTCATGCGGCCCTCACCTTCGCCGGCCGTGCTCGACAAGGCGATCGACCTCGCGGCGCGTTTGCCCGCACAGGCGGCCACGCCGCTGCTCGCGCGCCTGCTCGACAGCCCGGACCCCGACACCGGCGCAAGCGCCGCCGCGGCCCTCACCACGCTCGGCGACGCCCGCGGCCCGAAGCACCTCCGCGCCTTGCTCCAGCGTCCCCGCACGGACGACGTCGCGGCCTTGCGCGCACGCCGCATCGCCCTCGAAGCCCTGTGCCTCCTCGGCAGCCCCTTCGATCGGAACCTCCTCGGCACCGAAGCGAGCCTCGATCGCGAGGGTTTGCCCTGGCTCGGCTGGCACGGGCACCCCGACCACGTGCCCGTTCTCATCGAAGGCATCCGCCGCGCAGCCGCGAACGGGGCATTCGACGAGGCAGATCGAATCGGGCAGGCCCTTGAGCGAATCGGCGGCGGCTCGGCACCACGCCCCGGCGCGCTCGCGGGCGGCGACTTCGAGGAGCGGCTCGCAGCATGGCTACGCGCGTTCGAGGAGCGACGGCCCCTCGACAACCCCCGCATGCGATTTGGCCAGCCGTGGACGCCGTCCGCGATCCTCACCGAGCTCACGGCGCGCGGAACGCGCCAAGGCGAACGGCCGATCCTCGCACGCGAGCTCGCGCTCGTGACCCGCAGAGCGGTGCACCTCGACGTCGCGGGCTGGATCGTCGTCCAGGAGCGCGCGCTCGCGGCGGCCCGCGATGCATTGCCCCGGCAAACCTGATCAATTCAAGCGCAGCATGCGCCCGACGATCTTGTGCACGCCTTCCGCGCGCGACAGGATCCGCTCGGCGTACGTCTCGACCTCGCCGATCGCGCGCAGCACGACGGCTGCGGTCTGCGCCGAGAGCGAGAGCTCCTCGCCGGCGTCGAGCGCGATCCGCTTCGCCTTGATGGTGTAGCTCTCGGCCGCGTCTACGCCGGGCGTCGGCTGCGTGCGTAGCGCGCCGATCACGACGAGCGTGCCGTCCGCGCCTTCCTCGACGAGCACGCGCTCGCATCGCGCGCGGGCGCCTTCGATCACGGTTGGGTGGACCGACGGATCGAGCTTTGCGGGTGCGGTCGTGGAGCCGATTCCGAGCACGACGCCGTCCTCGCGGAGTGCGTGCACCTCGGCCGTGAACAATGCCGGACGCCGGGCCGGCCCCGGCACGGGCTGGAGCCGCGGCCCCCGTTTCGCCGACGCTGCTTCGATCCCGCGCACGTTGGTGGCACGCTTCATGGCTCCTCCAGAGGCCTCGGATTCTATACGAGTCCGCGGCGCGTGCGGATCGCTTCCTCGCGCATCACGCGATCCCGCCGAGGGGTGGCGGCGCGACGCCTGGGGCCTTTGCGGCCTCGAACGCGGCGCAGAGCGCGAGGGCGAGGTCACAGCGGCCCTCGCGCGCCTCGCCCGCGAGTGCTTCTGCTTGCTGCCGCTCGTGCACGCGCCACGCGACCTCGTCGATTCCGTAGCGCGAAAGCACCTCGTGCAGCGCGTCGCGCGCGCCCCAGAGATCGACCTTGATCCGCGCATATCGCTCGATCGAGAGCTCCCCGCGCGGCGCGGCTGCGCTCGGGGAGGTGACCATGGCTCCGGACGGCGTGACCATGGCTCCCGACGGCGTAACCATGGCTCCCGAAGGCGTAACCATGGCTCCCGACGGCGTGACCATGGCTCCCGACGGCGTAACCATGGCTCCCGACGGCGTAACCATGGCTCCCGACGGCGTGACCATGGCTCCCGACGGCGTAACCATAGCTCCCGACGGCGTAACCATGGCTCCCGACGGCGTAACCATGGCTCCCGACGGCGTAACCATGGCTCCCGACGGCGTGACCATGGCTCCCGGCGCCGAGAGGACGAAGAGCGGCGTCGCCGTGGGGCTCGGTTTTCCGAACGGCAGCGCTGCATCGGGCGGAATCTTCGGCTTTCGCTCGGTCTCCGGCTCGGGCTCGTCCGCCGCCGGGGCCGGCGTGGCTGGGCGAAAGGGCAGCGCGGGCGACGCCGCGGGCTTCGCCGTGGGGACGAGCGTCCGCGTGCCATCGTCGTCCGGATCGATTGCGCCCGCCGCGACGAATGGCAGCGGCGCGGCCGCCACGGCCCTCGCCTCCGGGACACGCGTCTCGGTCCCATCGTCGTCCGGATCGATCAGCGGCAGGGTCTTCGCCACGGCGGGCGCGGGCGCCGGATGGCTCTCCGGGAGCGGGCGCAGCGGCGAGCGCTGGAACGGCAGGGTCGAAAACCCCTCGGGTTTGCTCACGTTTCCGGTCAGCGTCGGCTCGTCGTCGTCCCGCGTGAACGACACGGGCGGGCGTTCACGCCGCGGCTCGGGCGGAGGCATCGCCGGCGTGCTCGAGGGCGTGAAGGGAAGCGCGGCCGCAGGCTTCGGGGCCGTGTCGGTCAGCATCGTGATCGTGCGTGGGCCGCGAGGCCTCTCGGGCATCGCCGGGGCCTGCGGGACACTCGGCGGAACGCTTGGCGGGACGCTCGGCGCCGGGCTCGGCACGACACTCGGCACGACACTCGCCGCCGCGGTCCCCCGCGTCGGCGCAACCACCACGACCCCATCTTCCTTCGCGTGCCGGAGCGGCACCGCCGCGCGCCACGTCACGCTGCAGACCCCTCGATCCGTATCGATCAGCAGCGTATCCGCGCGCAGCCACACTTCCTGCGGGCCGCCCCCGCTACGCGTCACCATCGCTCGCGGCCGGACATCCTCGACCACCGCGATCATCCGCGGCAGCTCCGGGTGCAGGTGTTCGAGGAGGATATGCGCCTGGGCCGGCAGCTCGGTGATCTGCTGGTCCTTCGGCGCCGCGTTCCAGTACGACGCATCCACGCCCGCGGGCAGCGGCTGCTCGTGCCACGCCTCGTGCGACCACGCATTGCGATGCGCGCGCAGGTGCTCGGCGCGCGTCGGCCACCGCGCCGCGATCGGCCCGAGCCCGACCGACGGAATCTCCTGCGTGGGGCTCCGCAATACGAAACCCACCGGCTCGAAATTCGGCGGATGTCCCGGCGTCGTCGCATCGACGCACGGCGGGATCCCCACGGGATTCCACGATCTCGGCCCGCCCGCCGCGCGCATCCAACGCAGAGGCATCCGCGTGAACGGCACCGCGTCCGAAAGCCTGCCTTCCGGCAGCCAGTACCGATCGCCGTACACCACGATCGCCTTGTTCACGCCGCCCACCGCGAGACGCGCGACGAGCGACGGCACGGCCTGGCCATGGGGCGCCCACGCATGCCCCACGACCATCACGTCCACGTGCCGCTTGAACGGCGCGAGATCGTTCGGCAGGCGGATGCTGCGCGGCGAACCATCCTGCCAGTACACGTCGATCGTCTGCGGCGCGTCCGGCGTACCGAGGAGCTCGCACGGCCCGTTTCGCAGCGCGTACGTGGCCTTGCAGAGGACCGTCATCACGAAGGCGTCGGGGCGTGGCTGCCAGACGAGCTTTGCCACGGCGAGCGGGGGTTTCGCGGAGACGTGCACGGCGTCAGCTTACCATCGCGCCGCTCGCTCGATGAGGCCTCGGATCACGCGCTGCGGCGCGGCTTCCGGGCCCGAGCGCGCGTCATTGACAATCGACCCCATCCGCGCCATCTCGGAGCGCCATGGCCAAGGTCCCCCTCGATCACGCGACCGTCGACGCGTGCCGCGCAGCGGCGGCCGCGATCGCCGACGACGTCCAGCGCTTCATCGACCGCCACACCACCGTGGGCCTCGAGCGCACCGTCGCGCGCGCCTACGGCGTCACGGGCGCGGATCCCGAGGGCACGCCGCTCGCGAACGCGCTCGTCGACCGCATCCACAAGGCGGGGCACACGGGCCGCGGCGTCGCCTACTTCCTCGGACGCGCGCTCGTCGAAGGCGCGAGCTCCGCGCAGGAAGCGGCCGAGCAGATCGCCTACGGCGGCGCCTCGCTCGACGTCGAGGGCGGCCCCACCACGAACGAATGCCGCGGCGCCCTGGAGCTCGAAACGCAGAAGGCGATCGCCCGCATCGACGAAGCTCGGCACGCGCGCACGCGGTTCAAGAGCCGCTTCCCCGAGCCCGAGCTCCCGCTCAAATACGTCATCGTCGCGACCGGCAACATCTACGACGACGCGGTCCAGGCCAAGGCCGCGAAGTTCGCCGGGGCGGACATCGTCGCGGTCATCCGCGCGACGGCGCAATCGCTCCTCGATTACGTGCCCGAGGGCCCGACGACCGAGGGGTATGGCGGGACGTACGCCACGCAGGAGAACTTCCGCATCATCCGCAAGGCCGCGGACGAGGCGAGCGAGGAGACCGGCAAATACCTCGCCCAGACGAACTACTCGTCGGGCCTGTGCATGAGCGAAATCGCGTGGATGGCGGCGGTCGAGCGGCTCGACATGCTCCTCAACGACGCGATGTACGGGATCCTGTTCCGCGACATCAACATGGAGCGGACGTTCGTCGATCAATACTTCTCGCGCCGGATCGTGGCGAGGAGCGGCATCGTCATCAACACGGGCGAGGACAACTACCTCACGACGGCGGACGCGGTCGAAAAAGCCCACACCGTGCTCGCCTCGCAGTTCATCAACGAGGCGTTCGCGCGGCGTGCGGGGCTCTCGGACGAGCAGATGGGCCTCGGGCACGCGTTCGAGATCGACCCTTGGCTCGAGGACAGCTTCCTCTTCGAGGTCGCGCAGGCGCAGCTCATCCGACAGATCTTCGACAAGCACCCGATCAAGTGGATGCCGCCCACGAAATTCAAGACGGGCGACGTCTTCCACAGCCACGTGCACGACGCGATGTTCAACCTCGCGGGCATCATGACGCACCAGTCGATCGAGCTGCTCGGCATGTTCAGCGAGGCGATCCACACGCCCCTGCTCATGGACCGATTCCTCGCGCTGAAGAGCGCGAAATACATCTTCGGCACGGCCAGGCACCTCGGCGACGAGATCCAGTGGAAGCCCGGCGGCATCGTGGAGCGGCGCGCGAAGGAGGTGCTGCACAACGCGCACGAGCTTCTGGCCCAGGTGAAGGGCGAAGGCATCTGGGACGCGATCGGCCGGGGTGCGTTCGGCGACGTGAAGCGCAAGCGCACGGGCGGAAAGGGGCACGCCGGCGTGGTGGCGCGTGATCCCGAGTATTTGAACCCGATCCTCGACGAGCTCGAAGGAGGCCGCTGACCATGGCGAAATGGCTACGCGCTTACGGAGACCGTGAAGGCGACGGGATGGTGCAAATGACCTTCACGCTCGCGCTCCTGCCCGGGGATCGCGCGCGGGAGGCGGCGAAGCGCTTCGCCGAGGCCCACGGCCTGAAAGACCCGCTCATCACCACGATGGAGCAATGCTCGCAGCAGCACACGTATTTCGTGGCTTACGGGCACTCCGCGCACCAGATCGACGTCGACACCATCGACGTCGCCGAGCTCGCCGCGAAGCCGCTCTCCCGCGAGCAGATCGAGGCCATGGGCAAGGAGCTCGGCCGCAAGATCGTCGTGGTCGGCGCCTGCACCGGCTCGGACGCGCATACCGTCGGGATCGACGCGATCCTCAATTACAAGGGATTCGCCGGGGAAAAGGGCCTCGAGAGCTACAAGTGCTTCGACGCGCACAACCTCGGCGCGCAGGTCGAGAACGTCGAGCTCGCCGAGCGCGCGAAGGCGCTCGGGGCCGACGCGATCCTCGTCTCGCAGGTCATCACGCAGCGCAACTGCCACAAGGAAAACGCGGCGGCGCTCATCGATCTCCTGAAGAAACAAGGCGTCCGCGACAACTTCCTGCTGCTGCTCGGCGGTCCGCGCATCGACAACAAGCTCGCG
The DNA here is from genome assembly GCF_028435365.1 of Polyangium jinanense. The sequence continues at coordinate 330,343 of NZ_JAGTJJ010000006.1, forward strand.
CTCGAGCTCGGCTACGAAGGCGGCTTCGGCCCCGGCACGAAGCCTTCGGATGTCGCCGCCTTCGTGGCCGAGGAGGTTTTACGTCGCGCCCGTGGGAAACAGGTCGATCCGAGGCGGTAGAGGACGACCCTGTTGCGCGGTCGTGACACTGGTACGCCGCCGTGACGCCCGCCGTCACGCGGGCGTGACAACGCTCCCCTGCCGGCGCGCGCGCGCCTCGGAAATCGGCTTCTTCGACGGGTCACGCGCTCCGGCACGCTCGTTGCGATGCACTCGGTCACACGGGCCACGATGCAATGGCCACAACCGGGAGCACGATTCCAATGAGCAAGACGACCCTCACCAAGGCCGGCAGCCTCGCATTCACCTTCCCCCTGCTTCTCGCAGCCTCCACGATGGCCTGCGTCGGCGTGGACACCTCGGAGAACGAGGCGTTCGTCCCGACGATGGCCGATACCGAGTCCGCTCGGCTCAATGGCGACGGTGATTTCTACGGGCCGTCTGCGCGCGCCCTCCCGGAGCCGGAGGCCCGCGACAACAGCGCCCCGTGTGGGGATCAGACCCTCGCCGTGGTGCATGCCCGCTCCGGCGCCACGTACGTGTTCTGCGCCATGGGCAATGGGAAAACGGGCGTCCTGGAAGAGCTCCCCGCCGATGGGAGCGCGGTGAGCGTGCTCGATACGTACACGACGCCCACCGAGGTCCTGCGCGCCGTGGCACCCGAGAACATGGCGTTGCCCGACGACCTCGTCGCAGCCGTCGATCGGGGCGCCCGCACGATGGAGGAGTACCGGCCGCTGAAGCCGTTCACGCTCGGCGTCCCGAAGACGCCGTCGCCCATGACGATGGTGGGGAGCTACTACTGCGACAACCCGACCGAGTGGTCCTATACGTACGGCTGGAACAACTCCTTCGTCCCGTTCATCGAGGAGTACGTCGAGGACTATGCCGATTGCTCGCTTCACCTCTGGACGAGCTCCGACACCGTGACGGCGCACCAGCACACGGCGAGCACCAACCCGGTCGCGGACGACTACGGTCCGCCGTACGCCACCGCGTGCGCGGCCAAGGAGCACGTCCTCTCGTGTAATGGCCAAACGCTGTTCGAGGCGTTCCAGAAGGAGACGCCGTCGGATCCCTGGGAGACCAAGCTCACCTACTGGGTCTCGGACGGGGGCGTCGCGACGTGGAAGCTGTTCGCGTCCGACTGCCAGGCGAGCCACGACCGCGACGATATGCGTTACAAGGGGACCAGCGAGCCGGGCGCCTACCACAAATACTCGAACATCTTCATCAAGTGGCTCGGGGGCACTTCCTGCGTCTTCAAGTGAGCCGCCTGGTAGGCGGGATCGGACTCATCGCAACGCCGCCGCGTGGTGCTCCACGTGGTCGCGCATGAACGTCGCGATGAAGTAATAGCTGTGGTCATACCCCGGCTGCATCCGCAGCGTCAGCGGATGCCCCGCGGCCTCGCACGCCTCCCGGAACAGCTCCGGCTGCAATTCCCGCGCGAGGAATTGATCCGCGTCCCCCTGATCGATCAGGATCGAAAGCCGCTCCTTCGCCTCGCGCACGAGCGCTGTCGCGTCCCACGCCTTCCACACCTCCCGGTCCGCGCCGAGATACGCGGAGAGCGCTTTTTCGCCCCAGGGCACCCGGCTCGGCGCCACGATCGGCGAAAATGCCGACACCGATCGATACCGGCCCGGATGCTTCAGCGCGAGCACGAGCGCGCCGTGCCCGCCCATCGAATGCCCGAAGATCCCCCGACGGTCCGGGAGCGCCGGCAGGTGCGCCTCCACGAGCGCCGGCAGCTCCTCGGCCACGTATTGGTGCATCCGATAATGCCGCACCCACGGCTCTTCGGTCGCGTCCACGTAAAACCCGGCCCCTTGCCCGAGGTCGTAGGCCGGATCGTCCGCCACGCCCTCGCCGCGCGGGCTCGTGTCCGGCGCGACCACGATGATCCCGTGCCGCGCCGCGTGCTCCTGCACGCCTGCCTTCGTCACGAAGTTCTGCTCCGTGCACGTGAGCCCGGAGAGCCAGTAGAGCACCGGGCAACGCCCGGACTCGACCTGCGGGGGCAGGTAGACGCCCACGTTCATGCTACAGCCGAGCGCGCGTGATTCGTGCCGCAGCACCTTCTGGTGGCCGCCGAAAGAGCGATTCGTCGAGACCTGGGTGAAGGGGTTCATCATGGCGGCTGCGAGACTACCCGAACAAGCCCCTGCCGCGCAATTCAGAGCTCCGCGGTCGTCAGCCACTTCGGGTTCTTCTCGGTCCCGTCGAAGCGCTCGGTATTCTTGAACGGCTCGTACTGCCCGCTCCGGCCCGCCGGCGCCGTCCGCGCGAGCAGCGTCTCCTTCTCCTCCTTGCGCAACGGCTCGAACGTATAGGCCGTATGCAGCGCCTGCTCCAGCACGCCCGCCGTGTCACAGCCCGTGATCACCACTGACGTCGGCAAGGACATCGCATACCGCAGGCATTCCGGCGCGCTCACCAGGCCGCTCTCGAGCAGGATCCCCGACGCCAGCGGCTTCATTCCGAGCACGCCGATGTCGTGCTCCACGAGAACCGGCAAGACATCCTTCTCGAAGCTCTTGTAATGCGCATCCATCGGGTTCAGCGGCATCTGCACCGTGTCGAACGTGAACCCGTGCTCGAACCCCGCCTTCAGCATGGCCACCATGTACGCCGGATCCTTGTGCCCGGTAAAACCGATGTACCGCAGCTTTCCGGCCTGCTTCGCCGCGAAGAGCGCCTCCATCATCCCGTCCGGCCCGAAGACCCGCGCCGGATCGCTTCCGCGGATCACCTCGTGGATCTGCACGAGATCGATCACGTCCGTGCGCAGCCGCTTCAGCGATTGATCGAGCTGCTCGGCCGCCGATTGCCGCGTGCGGCCGTCGAGCTTCGTCATCAGGAACGCCTTCTGCCGGTATCCATCCTGGAGTGCCACACCCATGCGGCGCTCGCTCTCGCCGTCGTTGTAATCCCAGCAGTTGTCCAGGAAATTGACCCCGTGATCCAGCGCCATCCGGATGATGCGGATGCTCTCCTGGGGGTCTTTTTGCATCCCGACGTGGAACCCCCCGAGCCCCACCACGCTCACGCGCTCGCCCGTCCGGCCGAGCACACGCGTCGGCATCGTCGCGCCGGCCGGGAGCGGGATGTCCCCTTCTCGCGGCGCGCCGGGACGCGGCCCGCGCGGCGGCGCATCCGATGAACCCGACCCGCCGCCATTGTCTCGCGTGGATGCACATGCGGTGAGCGCGAGGCCCACGCCGACCGAACCGATGAACGTGCGCCGCGTAAATCGTGCCACCATGCGAGCCCCCGACGAGGCCGGCATTGCAGGGGACGTGCCGCGGCGCGGTCGGGCGAGCCCGGGCCGCGGGCGGAATCGATTACTCCGTCCGCTCGATCGACACGAGCCACGCCTCCGCGTATCCCTTGCCGCCGAGCATGTGCTCGAACCGCGCCGGCCGGATCTGCCGCACCTTCCAGCCGGACGCGAATGCCGCGCGAAGATCCGCCTCCGAGAGCCGCCGCGGCCCCTCCGTGCCCGGCTCCTTGTCGCTCCAAACGAGCGCGTGATACATGCCGCCCGGACGAACCACGTGCGAAAGGCTCTCCACGTATCGCGGACGCATCTCGCTGCCGAACACGTGGAGCAGCCCCGAATCCAGCACCGTATCGAACGTCCGCCCGAGCATCTCGAGCTCCAGCGCATTGCCGCGCACGAATTGCACGGGCACGGAGCTCCGCTCTGCGCGCGTCCGGGCCTTCGAAAGCGCGTTCTCCACCATGTCGAGCCCCGTCACCGCGTGCCCCCGCGCCGCGAGGAAAATCGCGTTGTCGCCCGGCCCGCAGCCCACGTCGAGCACGTCGCCGTGGAAGGCCCCCGCCTCCGCCAGCGCCACGATGTCCGCTTGCGGCCGGCCGATGTCCCAGGGCGCGTGCACGCCCTCCTCGTAGGCATGGTGGAACGCCGAGGGCTCCGGTGGAGCCGTCACGTCCCTCGTTCCTTCGCCTTCGCCTTCGCTTGCCATCACACCTCTCCTCGGTGTTTCCGGTTGGTCCCTCTCCATGCGGCGGCGCCTCCTCGGCGGCAAGGTTTTGCGCGCGCGCTTTCGTGCGCGGCTTCTTCGCGGCCTGCCGCGGGGCGCTTCGACCGGAAGGCTCGACGCCGGCGGACACGAGCGGTAGGAAAGAAGGATCCGCCGTCGTCGACCTCGCGCCATGCGTCCCTCCCAAGCGCCCCTTTGCCTCCTTCCCTTTGCCCTCGCGGGCCTCGTCGGGGCCTGCCCGCGCGCCGCGGCGGCCGCGCCTCCGGGGCCCTCCGACGAGCAAAAACAGGCCTGCGCCGACGCCTCCGAGCAAGGCCAGGAGCTGCGCGACCAGGGCAAGCTCCTCGCCGCGCGCGAGCGCTTCCTCGCTTGCGCCGCGGAAGCCTGTCCGCCCATCATCCGCAAGGACTGCGCCGACTGGCTCGCCGACCTCGACGAGCGCACCCCCTCCATCGTCCTCGAGGCCCGCGGCCCCGAAGGCCAGGACCTCACCAACGTCCGCGTCCTCGAAGGTGAACGCGAGCTCGCCGCGTCCCTCGACGGCAAAGCGATCCCCCTCGATCCCGGCGAACACCGCCTCCGTTACGAGTGGCCGGGCGCCCCTTTCGTCGAGGAGCGAATCGTCCTCCGCGAAGGCGAACACCGCCGTCGCCTCTCCGTTCGATTCACGCCCCCCGCGCCTCCTCCGCCCAAAACCCCTGCGCCCGCCGCGCCTCCGCCGCGCCCCCTTCCCCTCGCGCCCCTCGTCCTCGGCGGCGTGGCCCTCGCGGGCGCCGCGGCATTCACCGGCCTCGCCGTGAGCGCGAAGAGCGATTACGATCACCTCGACAGGACCTGTGCGCCGCGCTGTACGGACGACCTCGTCGATCCCGTACGTACCAAGCTCATTCTCGCCAACGTCTCCCTCGGCGTGTCCGTCGTCTCCCTGGGCGTCGCCACGGTCCTCTGGTTCACCCGCCCCCAGAATTCGCCCGGAAAAACCCCCACGACCGCCTTTGCCATCACGCCCCTGCCCGGCGGCGCCGCGGCCTTCTTCGGCGGCCCCCTCCCGTTCGACGGATCGTCCCGCGCCAGGGTGATGGCCCCGATCACCCCCCCATGAACGAGCGGATCACCCCTCTCCCCCGGGCGCTTCGTTTCCGGCCGATTTCCTGATCCTCTCGCCCCGGCATGCCCGTTGCGATGGGGCCGGGGCATGAAGCACTGGAACCGTCGACGCTTCCTCTCGGGCATGGGCGCGGCCCTCGTCGCCGCCCCCGTCCTCGGCCTCCTCGAGCGTGATATTCGCGCCGAAAACGCGACGCCGGCCCGTCGCCTCGTCGTGTTCTTCTCGCCAAACGGCACCATTCACAAGCACTGGCGCCCGAGCGGCAGCGGGTCGAACTTCTCGTTCCCCGCGGGCAGCATCCTCGAGCCGCTCGCCGCGCACAAGAGCCGCCTCATCGTGTGCGACGGCATCGATTTCCACGGCGTCGACAACCACGAAGCCGGCATGGGCGCCATGCTCACCGGCGGAGGCACCGTCGGCACGGAGACCGCGGGCAAGAGCCTCGATCAATACGTCGCCTCCCGCATCGGCCAGAACGATCGATTCTCCTCCCTCGAGCTCGGCGTGCAGACGAGCGCCTGGGGCGGCGGCATCCAGACCCGCATCTCCTACGCGGGCCCCGGCCAGTTCGTCCCGCCCGACGACAGCCCGAAGAGCGTTTATACCCGCATGTTCGGCGACGCCGTCGGCGGTCCGGGGGAGCTCGACGCGGCCCTCGCCCGCAAAAAGAGCATCCTCGACCTGCTCCGCGGCGAGCTCGGCACCTTGCGCGGCCGCGTCGGCTCGCAGGAGCGCGAGAAACTCGACGAGCACCTCGAATCCCTGAAGAAACTCGAATCCGGCCTCGAAGGCCCGCTCTGCGCCCCGCCCGCGGCCCCGCCCTCGGTCGGCACCTACGATAACGACGCGTTCCCCACGATCGGCAAATCCCAGATGGATCTGCTCGTCCTCGCGCTCGCCTGCGACATGACGCGCGTCGCGTCCGTGCAATGGAACCACACCGTCGGGCCCGTCGTCATGAGCTGGCTCGGCGTCGCCGAGGGCCACCACGGCCTCTCCCACAGCGACGACAGTAACTCCAAGGGCGTCGCCGAGTTCATCGCCACCGAGCGCTGGTATGCCGAGCAGTTCGCCTACCTCCTCGAGCGCCTCGCCACCACGCCCGATCCGCAGGGCGGCATGCTCCTCGATTCCACCGTCGTCCTTTGGTGCAAGGAGCTCGGCGACAGCCGCCTCCACGATTGCAAGTCCGTGCCGTTCGTCCTCGCGGGCGGCGGCGGCCTCTCCACGGGCCGGTATCTGAGCTTCGGCGGCGCGCCGCACAACCGCCTCCTCGTCTCCGTCTGCCACGCCCTCGGCCTCGACAACAAGACCTTCGGCGATCCGGCAAAAGGCTCGGGTCCCCTGCCGGAGCTCTTCGCGTGAAACCCTTTTTTAGAAACGTGGGAGCCATGGCCATGCTGCGCACTTTCCTTCGCTCGAATTCGATCCGGATCACGGGCGCCCTCGCCCTCACGGCCGCCTTCGCCGGCTGCCTCGGCGGGGAAGACGAAAAAGAGGGGGCGCCCGGCGTAGTCGGTTGTCCGGACGACCTCGCGTTCTTCGAGAACAACATCTACGAGCCCCTGCTCGAAAAGAAATGCTTCGTCTGCCACAGCGCGACGGGCATGGCCGGCAAGAGCCGCCTCGTCCTCACGCCGCGGAGCGAGCCCGACGCCCTCGAAAAGAATCTCGAAGTGGCTCGCGCGCTCGCCGTCGACCAGCCCGCTGGCGTCTCGGTCCTCCTCTCGCGCCCCTCGGGCCAGCACCCGAATGGCCACCCCGGCGGCACCATCGTCGAGCCGGGCAGCCCTGATTACGCGACGCTCTCGCTCTTCATCACGCGCACAACCCGCGGCGAAGGCTGCGCCGCGCCGTCCGCCGCTTGCACCACCGTGCAGCCAGGACCGCGTGTCCTCCGGCGCCTCACCCGCGGCGAATACGACGCCACGATCGCGGAGCTCTTCGGCATCGAGTCGCAATGGGGCGCCTCCTTCGTCCCCGACATCGTCATCGGCGGCTTCGACAACAACGAAGACGCGCTCCGCGTGAGCCCGCTCTTCGCCGACCAGGTCCGCCGCGCCGCCGAGGAGATCGCAACGCTTGCCCTGACGAACCCTTCGAGCATCCTGCCGTGCGACCCCGTCGCCGCCGGCCCCGAGGCCTGCGCGAAGACGTTCGTCGAGACGTTCGGCAAGCGCGCCTTCCGCCGCCCGCTCAGCGAAGACGACAGCAAGCGTTACCTCGCGCTCTACCAGACGATCGCCTCCAAGGAGGGCTTCAACGAGGGCATCGAGGCCGTGATCACGGCCATGCTCCAGTCGCCGCATTTCCTCTATCGCACCGAGCTCGGCGACGAATCCGTCACCAGCGAGGGTGGCCGCGTTCGTTTGACCCCCTACGAGATCGCCACCGAGCTCTCCTACATGCTCTGGGGCACGATGCCGGACGACGAGCTCTTCGCCGCCGCCGACGCGAATGCGCTCGGCACGCCGGAGCAGATCGAGGCCCAGGCCAAGCGCCTCCTCGAGGATCCCCGGAGCGACGAGATCCTCGAGCGGTTCGCCATTGCCTGGCTCGAGCTCGATCGGATCGAAGCCGCGCCCAAGGACTCCGCCACCTACCCCGAATGGAACGCCGAGATCCGCGCCGCCATGATCGAGGAGACGCGCATCTTCGTGCGCCACGTCATCCGCAATGGTGAAGGCACGATCGCGGAGCTGCTCGATGCCCCCTACACCTTCGTGAGCCCGAAACTCGCGGCTTATTACGGTTTGCCCGCGCCCGCGGGCGCCGGGGGCGAAAACGATTTCGGCAGGGTCGAGCTCGAAGGCTCCGGCCGCGCCGGCATCCTCTCGCACGGCAGCGTCCTCGCCACGCACGGAAAACCGGCCGGCTCCTCGCCCGTCCATCGCGGCAAGCTCGTCCGCGAACGCCTGTTTTGCCAGCCCTTGCCGCCGCCGCCGCCCGGCGTCGTCGCCGAGCCGCCGCCTGTCGATCCGACGAAGAGCACCCGCGAGCGCTACGCGGCGCACACCACCGTCGAGCTCTGCAAGAGCTGCCACGACCTCGTCGACCCCATCGGCTTCGCCTTCGAGCATTTCGATGGCATCGGCCGGTATCGCGCCGACGAGAATGGCCTGCCGATCGACGCCTCTGGCGAGATCCTCTCGGCCCCGTCCACCACGGGCTCGTTCGTGGGTGTCCCCGAGCTCGCCTCCGTCCTCGCGGGCAGCGCCGACGCGCAGGGTTGTTATGCGCGCTCGTGGCTTCGTTATGCGTACGGACAGCTCGACGAGGGCCGGCTCGCTTGCCTTTCCAGCCAGGTCGCGGACGAATTCCAGAAAGGAAACCTCCGTGTCCTCGACCTCCTCGTCGCGCTCACGCGCACCTCGCATTTCACCGAGCGCGTCGCGGATCCCCCGGAGCCCGGCGGCAATCCCACGGGCGCGGGCGGCTCCGGCGCCGGCGGCGCGGGAGGTGGCGATCCCACCGGCTCCGGCGGCGCGGGCGCGGGCGGCGGTGATCCCGGCCCCACGCTCCCGTACGTCGTGGCGACCACCGTCGACAGCGATTGGGGCAGCGGGTATCAGCTCACGGTCGAGGTCACGAACATCGGAAAAGAAAGCCTCACCTGGTCCATCCCGATGCAGGTCGACGGCACGATCGACAACATCTGGAATGCGGGCTATACGGTGACGGACGGCACGACACACTTCGTCGGCGCCGCACACAATGCCACCCTCGCGCCGGGCCAGGCCACGAGCTTCGGCTTCGTCGCGACGCGCTGAACGACGAGAAGGCCGACTTTCGATCCGGACGGGCGGGCCCTACGGTTCGCGGAGACCATGGTCCCCGCGCCGCCCGCCCTCGCCGATCCCGTCGTGGATCTCCCCACGACCTGGTACGGCCCCGCCGTCGCGCGATTCGAGGCGGCGTTCCCGGGCAATCCCTACGATCCTGAAGAAAACGACGTCCGCGTCGTCTTCATCTCTGCGAACGGCGAGCGCTTCGAGCGTATCGCGTACCCGGACGGGACCTCCGCCTACGCGGCCGTCCTCGTCGCGCCGCGGCCCGGGCCGTATCGCCCGCTCCTCTATCGCAATGGGGTCCTCCAGCCCATCGAGGCCCGGAGTGCGTACGTTCGTCTCGACGACCGCCTGCCGCGCGGCTTCCTCCGCATCGACGCGCGCAATCCAAACCGCTTCGTGTGGGACGACGGCACGCCGTATTACCCGCTCGGCTTCAATCTCGGCTGGCAGATGCCGGACATGCCGCCCATGGCCGAGCAGCTCGCGCGCATGGGCGCGGCCGGGATCCAGTGGACGCGCATCTGGGCGAGCTCCTGGGACGGGAAAAACCCGTTCTGGCCCGTGGATGATCCGGCGGCGCCGCGGGATCGTCTCTGGCCGCCGGCGCTCGCGAAATGGGATGCCCTCTTCGGGGCCTGCGAAAAGGCGGGCATCTCGATGCAAATGGTCCTCTTCAATCACGGATCCTTCAGCACCCTCGTCAACCCGAACTGGCCCGATCATCCGTGGAATGCGGCCCGCGGCGGCTTCTTGACGGACGCGGCCGACGTCTTCGCGGACGCCGAGGCGAAGCGGCGCATGAAAATGTGGCTCCGCCACGCCGTCGCCCGCTTCTCGCATTCGCCGTCCCTCTTCGCCTGGGAGCTCTGGAACGAGGTCGAGTGGACGGATGCCTCGTTCGCCGGGCGATTCTCGGACATCACGGCGTGGCACGACGAAATGGCGCACTACATCCGCGCCCTCGATCCCTACGGCCATCCGGTGACCACGAGCGCGCTGCTCGCGCCGCCGTCGACGTGGCGCGCCATGGACTTCCTCCAACCCCACCTCTACACGGACGCCGTCACGCTCTTCGCGCGCCTCGGCTGGCTCCCGACCCGCGCGCCGGCCTTTTTTGGCGAGATCGGCCCGTCGCACCCCGCGCAGGTGAACCTTCGTGCCTTCGTCCGCGACGCCATCTATGCCGGCATGCTCCGCAATCAGGCCGGCACGCCCATGTTCTGGTACTGGGATCTCGTCGAAAAGCATGATCTTTACGGCGAATTTCGGACCGCGGCGAAAGTGCTCGACAGAAGCCGCCTGGCCCTTCATCCTCGCGCCGAGAGCCGCCCCATCGTCGTCATCCCGCCCTCGCCCGCACTCGCGCTCGGGGAGCGAAATTGGCTGACGATCCGGATCACGGCCGCTTCCCCGAGGAGCATTCGTATCCTCGGCGCTCGTCTCGACGAAGGCGCCTACCATCGCACGACCATCGACCTCGAAACAGGGCAATCGTTCGAGGACGTGGTGCATGCCGGACAAACCGGAGTGGAGGTCGCTCTCCCGGGGGCCGACGTGGTCATGGTGTTCGACAAACGCGCCTCGCCGTCAACCCTTTGACCTCGTACATTCGCTCGCTACCCCGACATTCATGACAAAGCGTACAGCGCCCCCTTCGAAAAGCGCGGGCCTTTAGGAAGGACGCCCATCACCGGAGAACCTGGAGCCCCTTTGCCAAATATGGGCGTTGCCGGGCTCTTGGTATTTCCGTACCATTCTCCCATGGCTGTCCCGATGCCCAAAACGACGCTGCGCGCGGCTTCCGCTGGGGCTCCTCCGCTCGGCGAGCTGCCGTGAGGCGCGCACGTCTGCCAGTTCTATCGGGGCCAAAAGGAGCTTCTCGACACGCTGATCCCCTACTTCCAGTTCGGGCTCGCCCATGGCCAGCAGTGCCTCTGGATCGCCGCAGAGCCCCTGCGGGCGGCCGAGGCGCGCGAGGCCCTCCGCGCCGTGGTTCCCAACCTCGAAGATTACGAGCGCAAGGGCCAACTGGAGATCCTGGACCACACGGATTGGTATCTCCGCGAGGGAAACCTCTCCCAGGATGCCGTCTTGCAGCGCTGGCTCGATCGCGAAGCCGAGGCCCTTCGCCGCGGCTTCTCCGGCCTCCGCCTCACCGGAAACACGAGTTTCGTCGAGCCCAAGGACTGGGACAGTTTCGTCTCCTACGAGGCCTGCGTCCACCAGGGATTCCACGGCCGGCGGATCATCGCGGTTTGTACGTATTCGCTCAGCCGCTGCGCGCCCGACGCAATCCTCGACGTCGTCCGCAATCACGACATCGCGCTCGCCCGCCGCACTGGCTCGTGGGATTCCGTGCAGTGCGCCACGGCCGCGCTCGCACACCTCGCGGAAGGTGCAGGGGCGAGCGCGGCGGCGGAGCCGGCCTTCGAGGAGCTCACGCAAAAGGAGCACGCCGCACGGAGGATCGCCGAGCAGCTCGCGCGCCTGCAAACCATCACGGCGGCGCTCTCCGAAGCGGGCGATCCTGCGGCCATTGCGCAGGTGATGGACCGCGACATCCGGGCCAGCGTCGGCGCCGATTTCTGCGCCCTCGCGCTCATCGACGCGGAGATGGCCGAGCTTCGCTTTCTCGGGGATCGCATCGAGGACACGGAGCCACTCGTCGCGACATTCCAGGCTGGGACCGCCTCGTTTCTTTCGACGCCCCATGCCATCGCCGAGCGATTCCCTCCGGCGGTCGCCTCGACGCCTCGGGCCCTTGCCGTCCTCCCGATCAGTGCCGGCGGCCGCAGGCTCGGCGCGGTCGCTTTTGGTTACCACGACGAGCGGACCTTCGCTTCGCACGAGCGCGCCCTCTTCGACGACGTCACGCGTCAGCTCGGCATCGCCCTCGATCGGGCGCGCCTCTATGAAGAGGCGAACCAGGCGCGCCGGCGGGCCGAGCAATCCGACCGCGCCAAGGACGAATTTCTGGCCATGCTCGGCCATGAATTGCGCAACCCCTTGTCGCCGATCGTGACCGCGCTCGAGCTCTTGCAAATGCGGGGCGCCTCCGGCGCCGAAAAAGAAGTCACGGTCATCAAGCGGCAGGTCCGGCACCTCGTGAGCCTCGTCGACGACCTGCTCGACGTCTCGCGCATCACGCGCGGCATGGTGGAGCTCTCCCGCGAGCCTATCGAGCTCAGCGAGGTCGTGGGGCGGGCCGTCGAAATGGTGAGCCCGCTCCTCGAGCAACGAGCGCACCGCCTGACGCTCACGGTCCCGCGCGAGGGGCTCGCCGTGCATGGGGATCCCCGGCGGCTCGCGCAGGTCGTCTCGAACCTCCTCACGAATGCGGCGAAATACACCGAGCCCGGCGGGCGGATCGTGGTGACGGCCTCGCGCGAGGACGCGGACGTCGTTTTGCGTGTGAAGGACAGCGGCATCGGGATCGCGAAGGAGATGCTCGCGCAGGTCTTCGACCTCTTCACCCAGGAAAAACAAGCGCTCGACCGCTCGCAAGGCGGGCTCGGGCTCGGGCTCGGGCTCGCGATCGTGCGCAGCATGGTCACGCTCCACGGCGGGAGCGTCACGGCCCATAGCGACGGCAAGGACAAGGGCAGCGAATTCGTCGTACGTTTGCCGGTGCACGGGGCGCATGTGCCCGAGGCGCTCGCCCTCCGCGCGAATGCGGCCGGTGTCTGCTCCGACGTATCATGGTAAACGTCTTTTCGGAGGAGACCCGTGACCGAGATCCCGCTCTACCAGATCGACGCCTTCACGCTCCGCCCCTTCGCCGGCAACCCCGCGGCCGTGTGTCCCCTGCCCGCGTGGCTCCCCGACGAGACGCTCCAGGCGATCGCCGCGGAGAACAACCTCTCGGAAACCGCATTCATCGTGCGGAAGGACGAGCGCCACGAGCTGCGCTGGTTCACGCCCTCGGTCGAGGTCGACCTCTGCGGACACGCCACGCTCGCCGCGGGATACGTGGTCCTCGAGCTCCTCTCGCCGGACCTCCCTTTCGTCTCGTTCCACACGCGGAGCGGCCAGCTCGTCGTGCGACGCGCCGAGGGCCTGCTCTCGATCGACCTGCCCGCGCGCCCGCCCGCGCCCACGCACGTGACGGACGCGCTCGCCGAGGCGCTTGGCAAGCGGCCGATCGCGGCCCATGCCGCGCGTGACATCGTGGCCGTCTACGAGAGCGCCGAGGACGTGCGCGCGCTCCGGCCCGACATGGCGAAGATCGCGGCGCTCGAGACGTTCGCGGTGGGCGTCACTGCAAAAGGCACGGGAATCGACGCGGACGTCGATTTCGTGTCGCGCTTCTTCGCGCCGGCGAAGGGCGTCCCCGAGGATCCCGTGACGGGATCGCTGCATTGCACGCTCGTGCCCCTCTGGGCCTCCACGCTCGGCCGCGCGCGGCTCCGGGCGCGGCAGGTGAGCGCGCGTGGGGGCGAGCTCGACTGTACGCTCGCCGGCGATCGCGTCCTGCTCGCGGGGGGCGCGGTGCTCGTGATCGAAGGCCGGATGCGCTTCTGAACCGGCTTCCCTGACGCCGCGCGGCAAGGTATCGTGCGGGCGGCTCATGATTCCCGTTCTGCGGTGCACCGACCTCGAGCTCACCGATCTCGCCGACGACAAACCTGCGCTCGTCGACCCCGAGACCGGCGAGCCCTCGGGCCTCTCCCTCGTGCAGTGGCTCGGCTCCGGCGGAATGTCCGCCGTATTCCTCGCCGAGCGTGACGCGGATTTTGCGGCGCCCGGGCTCTCGGAGCTCGCGCCCTCGCGGGTCGCGGTGAAGCTCGTCAAGCCGGGGACCGAGCAGGGCCTCTCGCAGATGGGCATGACGAGCCGGGATCTCGCCCAGCGCGAGATCGAGGCGCTCGATCGGGTGAAGAACCTCGTCCCGCCCAGCGAATTCGTGATCGGTTATTACGGGCACGGCAGCGCCCTCGTCGCACTGGAAGGGGAATCGCCCCTCGTGCTCCCCTGGATCGCGCTCGAATACGTGGAAGCGTCGAGCGAGGGCGCGACGCTCACCGACCGCGTGTACAAGGCCCGCGAGACGGGTGTGGATCCAGTGCGCGCGTTTCGCCTCGCGCGTGGCATGCTCGAAGGCGTCCGCGTCCTCCACGGCCTCGGCATCCTCCACCGGGACCTCAAGCCCGACAACGTATTCGTCGCGGGCCCGCTCGACGACGAGACGCCGAAGATCGCCGATTGCGGCATCGCGCGTGTCGACGGCCTCACGCTCGCCACGGTGCAGGGGATCACGCTCGGGTATGGCGGCCCCGAGCAGGCGCTCTCGTCGGTTGCCCCCGCGCGGCGCAATCCGCTCGTCGGCCCGTGGACCGACGTGCACGCGCTCGCCTCCACGATCTGGTTCATGCTCACGGGCGAGGAGTGGTGCCGCTCGATGCCTTCGTGGTACGTGGGCGAGCGTCGCAGCCTGCGCACGGCGAAGAAGCTCCACCGCGGCTTTCTGGCGGCGGAGGAGCTCCTCGGCGCGATCGATCTCGCGCTCCGGCAGGGCGCCTCGCCGGTATTGCCCGAGGGGACGTGGGGACTCGACGGCGCCACGTTTTACGAGCCACACGCCCGCAAATTGCTCGGCGCATCCATGTTCGAGGGCTCGCCGCCGCGATTCCCCTCGATCGACGCCTTCGCCGAGGCGCTGCTCCCGCCCCTCGAAGCGGCCGCGGCGCGGTGGATCGAAATCGCGGCGCGCGAGCACCAGCCGATGACCTCGTTCCGCAAGACGCGTATTCTGCCGTCCGAGGAGGAGGTGTTCGCGGCGATGGACGCGCTCGCGCCGCCGCGGACCACGAGCGAAAAGCCGCTCCTCCTTTCGCCAGACGGCGTCGTCTTCCTCCCGGGCCCCTGGGGATTCGCGCGCTCGGGCAGCGAGCTGCATGGTTTGTCCAAAAAGGAACCGCGCACCTTCTCCGTCGACGTCCCCCGGCCTTATCGAGCGCAGATCGCCGCGTCGCGTTGGCTCGTGCGTGGCCCGGGCGGCGGCATTGCGCTCGTGGGCCCGGCCCACGTCCTTCTGCAGCGCGGCGAATCGTTCGTGCAGGGCACGTTGCCCCGGCGCGCGGACGAGGGGCCCGTCGGTCCGATCGTAGCGGCGCTCGGCGACGGCCGCGCCTTCGGGGTCGTGACGGCCGACGCGGGCGAGGGCGGGCCGGAGCTCTGGCTCTCGAATGACGGCGTGCGCTGGGCCGAACCGCTGCTCTTGCCGCTCGGCGGCGAGGTCTCCGCGATTGCCTCGGGCCCGCTCGGCTTCTTCGTCGCGGGCAGCTTGCGCGGCAAGAAGGCGCGCGCCTTGTGGATTGGATACGATCAGGAGGTCCGCTCCTCCGCGGCGAGCTTGAACGACAAACCCGCCTTGCTCCTTTGCGTGGCGGGCGCCGAGGGCGAGGCGTGGGCCGCGGGCGTGGGCATCGTGATGCGCTTCGATCGTGCCGGCTCCGCGGTCGAGGCCTCCGAGGCGGAGGGCATTCCCGTGGCGATGGGCCTCGACGACGAGGGCGTCCCTTGGCTCGTCACCGAGCGGGAGGTCTTCCGACGGCACGGCGGCGGTGTCTCGCCCGTGTGGAAGCGTTATCATACGCAACCCAAGGGCGCGCCGCGGCTCGTGGCGATCGGCTTTCCCCCGGGCGGGGTGCGCGTCGTGGACGCGGTCGGAGGCGGGGCGATTTTGCGGACATAGGAATTCCAGTCCTTCTGCAATCGCCATCGCCGTCAATGGTTTGGCAGAAAGTAACACCACACGGCTTCTGCAACCGCAGATCATGTCGTATTAAACATTACAAATTCAGACAGTTCCTGAGGCGCGCAAGGGGGTGTATCCTGGGCTGACATTCCTCGCCGCACCGGGACCATGAGCACCAACATCCTCAGCCACAGTGCGCCCAGTTACGCCGATTTGGAGCGCCGCAATACCGAGCTGCTCGCCGAGAACCAGGCGCTCCGCGCCCAGGTCGAGGAGGCGCGCCTGCTCATCGAGGAACACGCGCTCGCCGACCGGGAGCGGTACCTCAACGCGGAGCGATTCCAGCAGATCTTCGACTGCGCGCCCATCGGGCTGACCACCGTCAGCCTCGAAGGGCGGTTCATCAGCGTCAATCGCGCGCTCGCCGAGATGCTCGGATACACGCCCGAGGAGCTCCTCGCGCTCCGCTTCCAGGACATCACGCACGCCGATGACCTGGAGACCGACATCGAGCTCGTCGGCAAGACCATCCGCGGCGAGATCCCGCGTTACAAGCTCAAGAAGCGGTACATCCACCGGGACGGCTCGATCATCCACGTCCTGCTCCACGTCGCCCTCGTGCGCGACGAGGACGGCGCGCCGGTCCATTTCATCTCGCAGATCCTCGACATGACCGAGCAGAAGCGGGCCTTCGAGGCGCTGCAGACCAGCGAGGAGCGCCTGCGCCAGCTCTCCACGCCCCTGGTCCCGATCCGCGACGATGTCGTGGCCATGCCGCTCATCGGCGCGATCGACGCGAACCGCGCCGACCGGGTGCTCGAGGTGCTCCTCACGGGCATCAGCGGCGGGCGCGTGCGCGTGGCCATCCTCGACGTCACCGGCGTGGTCGACCTCGACGAACAGGTGGCGGCCGCGCTCGTCCGGACCGCGCACGCCGTGCGCCTGCTCGGCGCGCAGATGATCTTGAGCGGCATTCGCTCCGAGGTGGCGCGCACCCTCGTGGACATCGGCGCCGACTTCTCGGGCTTCGTCACCTGCGCGAATTTGCAGGCGGCGATCACGCATGCATTCCGGCTCTCGCGCGGCCGCGCAGCCTGAGGCGAGAGCGCGGGAGGCCGACCTCGCGCCGGCGCTGGCGTGCTTGTTGCTCATCCACGACCACGCATGATGCGCGCCTGTACACATGAGGGATCCGCCTCGTGAGCCCGAAAGTGCCCGGCGAATCGACGCTGAGGGCCATGGGCCGGGCGCTTCTGCACCGCAATTATCGGCTTTTTTTCTTCGGGCAGGGTATCTCGCTCATCGGCACGTGGCTCACCCGCGTCGCCACGAGCTGGCTCGTGTATCGGCTGACGGACTCCGCGCTGATGCTCGGGCTCGTCGGCTTCGTGGGCCAGATCCCGACGTTCCTCCTCGCCCCGTTCGGAGGCGTGCTCGTCGACCGCTCGAGCCGCCACCGCATGCTCGTCGTCACGCAAGTGCTCGCGATGGTGCAATCGGCCCTGCTCGCGTTCTTCTCGCTCACCCACACGATCACGGTCGCGCACGTGCTCGTGCTCTCGGCGTTCCAGGGGATCATCAACGCCTTCGATACACCAGCCAGGCAGGCGTTCGTCGTCGAAATGGTGGAGGATCGAGCGGATCTCGCGAATGCGATCGCCCTCAACTCCTCCATGGTCAATGCCGCTCGCCTGCTCGGCCCTTCCGTCGCCGGCGTGCTCATCGCGGCCGTCGGCGAGGGAACTTGTTTTTTGATCGACGCCATCAGCTATCTCGCCGTCCTCGCGTCGCTCCTCATGATGCGCTTGCGGCCCGCGGCGCCGGCGGCCGCGCGGAGCCGCATCCTCGCGGATCTCGGCGAAGGCCTCCGCTACGTGGCCTCGTTCGCGCCCGTTCGAGCCATTCTGCTCCTGCTCGCGCTCGTGAGCCTCGCGGGCGTGCCGTACACCGTGCTCATGCCCATCTTCGCCGCGCGCGTCCTCGGCGGCGGCCCCCATTCCCTCGGGCTCCTCATGGGCGCCTCGGGCATCGGCGCTGTCGCGGGCGCGCTTCTCCTCGCGTCGCGACGCAGCGTGCTCGGCCTCGGGCGCATGCTGGTCATCGCGGGCGCGCTCTTCGGCGCGGGGCTCGTCGCATTCTCGTTCTCGAAATGGCTGCCCGTCTCCATCGTGCTCATGGTCGTGGTCGGCGGCGGCATGATGGTGCAGATGGCGGCGAGCAATACGCTGCTACAAACGCTCGTCGACGAGGACAAACGTGGCCGCGTGATGAGCTTTTACACGATGGCGTTCTTCGGCATGGCCCCCTTCGGGAGCCTTTCGGCGGGCTGGCTCGGCGCGCGTGTCGGCGCGCCGATGACGGTGCGGCTCGGCGGCTTCGTGACGCTCGTCGGCGTGGCGATCTTTTTACGGAAATTGCCCGCGCTGCGCCGCGCGGCGCGGCCGATCTACGTCAGGCTCGGGATCCTGCCCGAGATCGCCTCGGGCCTCGGCCAGACGACGAACAAGCAATGACGGGACGGCGACGTCAGTTCCCGACGGGCAGGAGGAGCAGCACGCCGTCGTCGTTCCCGGGGCCCATGCCCACGGATTTCGTCCCGACGATTGCCGCGTGCTTCTGGTCGGGCGACAGCGCCACGCCCCAGAACATATCGGCCGACCCGCCGAGATCGTATTGCTTCCAGCCGTTCGGCGCGAACGTCGTGTCGACCGCCCCGTTCTCGGTCAGCACGGAGACCATCGCGTCGACGTTGTCGGCCGCCGGCCTCCCGCCACCTACGAGCAGCGAGCGCTTGTCGCCGAGGCTGATCAGCGCGCGGCCGTTGTCGTTGTTGCCGGCCAGGTCGACGCGGACGAACCCATTCTGGCCGTACGTCGTATCGAGCTTGCCGTCGCCCGTGATGCGCAGCGACAGCCAGTCGAGGTTATCGTTACCGCCATTCGAGCCGTACCCCACGGTCACGAAGTTCGACCCTTGCGGCACCACGTCGTAGGCCTCGGCGACCGAGGCGAGCACGATCTGGTTGAACACGCCGCCCACGCCGAACGTCGTGTCGAGCTTACCGGCGCCGTCGAGCTTGTAGATCACGGGGGACACGATGTTGTCCGCGTCCCGGTTGTACCCGGCGAGAATTACGCTGCCATCAGCGAGAATGCGGCCCGACTTCGGGGTCGCGTTCTGCTGGGCGATGTCGAGCAGCGCGACGCCGTTCGTCCCGAAGCCATTGTCGATCGCCCCGTCGGCGCTCAGGCGCACCGCGGCGAAATCGGTGTCCGTGCGGCCGGGCGCCTTCTGCGCGCCGACGACGAGCAGCCGATCGTCCGAATAGACGTTGAGGCCCCACTGCGTATCCGCGACGTAGGTATTGCCCACGAGCTCGCCTTCGCTCAGATCGAGCAGCGCGACACCGTTCGTCCCGAAGCTCGTATCGAGCGTCCCGTCGGCGTTGAACCGCGTCACCGCGATATCGCGATCCCGCGCGTCCGCCGCGCCCACGTGCTCCACCGTGCCGGCGACGACGATCTTCCCCGTCGATTGTACCACGATCCCGCGCGTCACCTCGCCGTTCGTCCCGACGGCCACGTTGTGCGTCGCGATGCCCTTGTCGCCGAACGTCGTATCGACCTCCCCGCTCGGCGAGAATTTCACGACGATCGTCGAGAAATCTGCGTCCGCGGCCGTGCTCGCCGCCGTGTTGCCGGTCGCGTAGATGTTGCCCTGCGCGTCGAACGCCACGCCGTACAGCCGATCGTGCCCCATCTCCGAAATGGGCACGGTCACGGGCTTCGCCTCCTCGGAGCCGCCCCCGCCGCCCGCGCCGCCCATTCCACCGGCGCCGCCTGCGCCGCCTGCGCCGCCCGCGCCGCCTGCGCCACCGACGCCACCGACGCCGCCCGTCCCGCCGACGCCGCCCGTCCCGCCCATCCCGCCCGTTCCACCCGTCGCGCCTTGGCCTCCCGAGCCACTCGTATTGGTCGGGCCGTCGTCCCCGCAGCCGATCGCGAGCGCGCCGAGCAGCAGGCAGCCCGAGAGGGGAACGAGGTACGTGTTTCGCGCCCACGCGCGGCGGATGGCTCCCGTATTCGCGTTCATTCGACGATCCTCCTTATGTTCCTTTCGGTCGTGCCCGGCGTGGTGCCCAGCAACCTCACGCCCTGACCTGAAAAGGAAAATGAAAGACATTTTCAACAACGATAGCTGGGTAATTCACCGCCTGCAGCATGTCAACCTGAAATCGCCCCCCGATCGCCGCTCTTTCCGCCGAAAGAGAGCTGTTTCACAGATCCTTGGGGCAGCAACGAACTGGAAAGCGAGCCAATTTACATAAATTTGGTGCTCCAACGAACCGAGCCTACCGAACTCCGTCCAAGGAGCATGCTTCGTTTCGGCAGAAGTTGAAAGTAGTTTTCAAGTTCGACAAGCGTGCTAACATCCGCCTTCCTGCTCGGGACCAAGCTTCGAACCGGAAGAGGATGTCCATGCAAAAGGAATCGCAGGTGAGCGCTCCGCCTCCCAGGAGGTGGTTGCAAGGCGGGAGCGTCGCGCGCGCGCTCCTCGGGGGTATTTTCGCCGTGGGCCTCGTCGCAGGCTGCGAGCGAATCGCATTTTACTCGACGGGCCGTCCCCCGCCGGATTCGAATGCGGGCTCCACGACCGCCTCGTCCTCGACCGGCGGCAGCAGCGGCGATCCGACGGGCGGAATGAACACCGTGACCCGCGCGACGCTGCTCGACGCCATTGCCACGTGCAACCTCGAGCTCCTCGACGCATTCCAGAAAGCCGCAGAGGAGCTCGCCACGGAGGCCGCCGAAGCCAAGATGAACCCCGCGGGCCGCGTCGAGGCGCAGGCCGCGTGGGTCAAAGCCATCGACCTCTGGCAACGCGCCGAGCCCTTCCAGTTCGGCCCCGGCGGCCCCACGAACACGCCCGGCGGCCAGGGCCTGCGGGACACCCTTTACTCCTGGCCGCTCGTGAGCCGTTGCCTCGTCGAGCAAAACATCGTTTCGAAGGCGTACGAGGCGCCCGATTTCGGCACCACCGCGCTCATCAACATGCGTGGCCTCGCCGCCGCCGAATACCTCCTCTTCTACACGGGCACGGACAACGCCTGCAGCCCCGCGACGGGCATCAACGCCACGGGCTCGTGGGCCGCCCTGAGCGCAGACGAGCTCGCCTCGCGAAAGGCCGCGTATGCGTCGTCCGTCTCGACGGGCATCGCCGCAATGGCTGGCAAGCTCCTCGGCGCCTGGCGTCCGGGCGATGGGGATTTCGCCGCGCAACTCAGGGACCCGGGCAAGAACGGCTCGGTCTACACGACGGAGCAGATGGCCCTCAATGCGGTGAGCGATGCGATGTTCCACGTCGAGACGCACGTGAAGGACCTGAAGCTCGCGCGTCCGCTCGGCATCCTGGATTGCAGCAACGCGACCTGCCCGGAGGCCGTCGAATCCCGCTTCGCCCGCCGATCGCGGCCGCACGTGCGAAACAACCTCGTCGGCTTCCGCATGCTGATGAGCGGCTGCAAGGACGGCGAGGGCGTGGGCTTCGACGACGTGCTCGTCGCGATCGGCGCGACCGCGCTCGCCGAGAAAATGAACGCGGACGTGAATGCCGCCATCGCCGCGGCCGATGCCATCCCGGCCGACGATCTCGCCCAGGCCATCGCGGAAACCCCCGAGAGCGTGAAGCAGCTCCACGACGCCGTGAAGCGAATCACCGACAGCCTCAAGACCGAGTTCGTCACGGTGCTCGATCTCGAGCTCCCGCAGATCGTGGAAGGGGACAATGACTGAACGAGCCGAAGCGGTCCCCCCGGGCCGCCTCGCGCGGCTCGCGTCCCTCCTCCTCCGCCCCGAGGACGCCGCGGCACTTGCCGCGTTCCGATTCTGCTTCGGTGTCCTCGGCTGCGTGAGCGCGATCCGCTTCCTCGCGTATGGCTGGGTGGACGAGTTCTTCGTAAAACCCCGGTTTTTCCTGTCCTACTGGGGTTTCGATTGGCTCGCGCCGCTCTCCGCGCGGGGCATGCACGCGCTCTTCGTAGCGCTCGCCGTGGTGAGCGCGTGCGTGGCGGTCGGCTTCCTTTATCGCGCCGCGATCGTCCTCTTCCTGCTCGGCTTCACCTACGTCCAGCTCCTCGACGTCACGAACTACCTCAACCATTACTACCTCGTCAGCCTGCTCGCGCTCCTCCTCTCCTTCATGCCCCTCCACCGCGCGTATTCGGTGGACGCTTGGCTCTTCCCCAAGCAAAGGAGCGCGACCTTGCCAGCGTGGTGCACGTATCTGCTCCGCGTCCAGGTCGGCGCCGTCTACTTCTTCGCGGGCCTCGCGAAGGTCAACAGCGATTGGCTCCTCCACGCGCAGCCGCTCAACATCTGGCTCTCGTCGCGCACGTACCTGCCGATCATCGGACCGCTGCTCGGCGAGCGCTGGGTCGCCTTCGCCATGAGCTGGGCCGGTTGCCTCTTCGACCTCACCGTCGTGGCTTTTTTGCTGACGCCGAGGACCCGCGTCGCCGCGTATGCCGTCGTCCTCTTCTTCCACGGGGTTACAAAACTCCTCTTTCCGATCGGCATGTTCCCGGCGATCATGGTCGTCGCGGCGCTCGTGTTTTTCTCGCCAAGCTGGCCGCGGAACCTCGCCCGTTTCTTCCGCCGCCGCGCCTCCGCGCCCGCCCCTGCCCTGCCCGCGCCCGCCGCCGCGCCCCTCCCCCGCTTCTTCGGCGCGCGCGTCGCGGTGGCTGCCTGTTATTGCGCCTTCCAGCTCCTCTGGCCCCTCCGGACGCACCTCTATGGGGGCAACGTCCTCTGGCACGAGCAGGGAATCCGGTTTTCCTGGCGCGTCATGCTCCGCGAGAAAAACGGGAGCGTCACGTATCTCGTGACGGACCCGCGGACGGGCCGCACCCAGGAGGTCCCCCCGCGCAAGTACCTCAATGGCAGGCAGGAGCGCGATTTCTCCACGCAGCCCGACCTCATCCTGCGGCTCGCGCAACAGATCGCTCTTGATTTCGAGGCGCGCGAGGGCGTGCGCCCGATCGTCCGGGCGCACGCGCCCGTATCCCTCAATGGCCGTCCGGCGGAGCTGCTCATCGATCCGACGGTCGATCTCGCGTCCATCTCCGACGGGCTCGCCAAGGCCACCTGGATCCGGCCCGTCCCCACGGCACCTCCCATTCACCTCGAGTCCCTGGCATGGCATCGCCCCTGATTCGACGCACGACGCTCCCCGCGCTCCTTTTGCTCTCGTTCTCGCCCGCGGCGCTCGCCCAGACCCAAGGCGAACCGCCGCCTCTGCCGCCGCCCGAAGCCGCCCCGCCGCCCGAGGGCTCGCCGCCAAACGCTGCGGCGGAGGATCCGAATGCGAAAAACGCCGAGCCTCCTCCCCCCATTGAAATCTCGGTCGTCGGCACGCGCCTCCAGCAGACGAGCGGCTCGGCGCACGTGGTGACGACGAAGCAGCTCCAGCGCTTCAAGTACGACGATCCCCACAAGATCCTGCTCGCCGTCCCCGGCGTCTACGTCCGCGAGGAGGACGGCTTCGGCTTGCGCCCGAACATCGGCATTCGTGGCGCCGTCTCCGATCGAAGCAAGAAGGTCACGATCATGGAGGACGGCGTCCTCCTCGGGCCGGCGCCCTACTCGGCGCCCGCCGCGTATTACTTCCCGCTCATCGGCCGCATGGATGCGGTGCGCGTGGTGAAGGGCCCCTCGGCAATCAGTTATGGCCCGCATACGGTCGGCGGCGCCATCGACATGACCACGGCCGCCATTCCCTCCGAGCGTCGCGGCATGCTCGACGTCTCGTTCGGCCAGTACATGTTCCGCAAGGTGCACGCGCGACAAGGAATCGCCGACGACAAATACGGCGTCCTCCTCGAAGCCGTGCACGTCGCGAACAATGGGTTCAAGGAGCTCGACGGGGGCGGCGACACCGGGTTTGCCCGGACCGACGTCATGATGAAGGGGCGATACACCTTCGATCCCGTGGGCTCTGTGGTGAACGAGCTCGAGCTCAAGGTGGGCTACCAGAACGAACTCTCGAACGAGACGTACCTGGGCCTCAGCGATGCGGACTTCCGGGCGACGCCGTATCGCCGTTACGGGGCGAGCCGGCTCGATCGCATGGAATGGAACCGCACGCAATTCCAGCTCACGCACCGCGCGCGCTTCCGCCCGAACCTGGAGGTCACGACGATCGCCTATCGCCACGACCTGCATCGGGCCTGGCGCAAGGTGAACGGGTTCCGCGGCACCTCGGTCGCCGACGTCCTTTCGAACCCCACCGATCCGCGCAATGCCCTCTACTACGGCGTCCTCACGGGCGCCATCGCCCCGAGCACGGACGACGAGACGCTCATGATCGGGCCGAACGACCGGACGTTCGTCTCGCAAGGCCTCCAATCCACCGTGTCGTGGCGCCCCAAAACGGGCCCGATCTCCCACCGGATCGAGTATGGCGTCCGCCTCCATTACGACTCGATCCGCCGCCAGCATACCCAGGACGGCTTCCTGATCGAGGGCGGCAACCCGATCCCCGAGGGGCGCCCCACGGAGACGACCGCCGACAACGACGCGTACACCCACGCCCTCTCGATGTACGCGACCGACGCGGCGACCTGGGGCCCGCTCACCCTCACGGCCGGCGCGCGGCTCGAATCGATCCGCAGCGTGCTCGAGAATCACCTCACGGGTGAAGAGAACCTGACCATCCAGCAGGTCGTCCTCCCCGGCGCGGGCGTCTTCCTTGCATTGCCGCGCGATTTCGGACTTCTCTTCGGCGTGCATCAGGGCTTCTCCCCCATCCCGCCGGGGCAAAACGACCTCGTCCGGCCCGAGAAGAGCTGGAACTACGAGGCCGGCGTACGCTGGGCGCCGAAGCGCGTGCGCGCCGAGATCATCGGCTTCTACAGCGATTACAAGAACCTCACGAACCTGTGCTCCTTCTCCTCGGGCTGCGTGCAGGAGAACCTCGACCAGCAGACCGACGGCGGACAGGCGCGCGTACTCGGCTTCGAAGCGTATGCCGAGAGCGAGATCAAGCTGCGGGAAAACCTCGCGCTCCCCGGCCGATTGAGCTGGACCTATACGAACGCGCAGTTCACGAACACCTTCCAATCCACCGATCCCATCTTCGGCGACGTCGAGGCGGGCGACGAGCTGCCGTATGTCCCGAAGCACCAGGTCGCGGCGTCGATCGGCGTCGAGACGCCGCGCTGGGGCGTGAACGTGGGCTGCACGTACACGAGCCGCATGCGGGAGCTCGCCTCGCAAGGCGAACCCGCGCCGGGCACGGCGACGGACGATTATTTCCTCCTCGACGCCTCCGTGAACGTCCGTCCCCTGAAATGGTTGACGATTTACGCGCTCGGACGGAACCTGCTCGACAACGCCTACATCGCCTCCCGCCGTCCTTATGGCGCTCGCCCCGGCGCTCCGCGCTGGCTACAGGCGGGCGCGCGCCTCGACTTCTGAACGTCCCTGCCGACATCTTGGCCCGCGCCCGCGCTCCCTGCTAGGAGCCGTTCGCCCCCTCATGTCGAGCCAACCCTCGCCCCTCCCGCCCGCGCGCCGCGGCGCCTATTTCATCGGCGACAACCTCGACGTCCTGCGGGAGCACGTCCCGGACGCGTCGGTTGATCTGGTCTACCTGGATCCCCCGTTTCAAAGCGGAAGGACGTACCACCTCTACACAGGTGTCGCGGCGGACGAACCTGGCGCGGTCGCGTTCGACGATACGTGGTCCTGGGGCGATGCCGCCGCGCGCGCGCTCGCGGCCCTCGTCGCCCAGGGCGAGCCCGTCGGGCGCGCGCTCGCGGGCCTCCACGGCTTCCTCGGCCCGTGCGACATGATGGCCTACCTCGCCATGATGGCGCCTCGTCTCGTCGAGATGCGCCGCGTCCTCCGGGCCACGGGCAGCGTCTTTTTGCATTGCGACCCCACCGCGAGCCATTACCTCAAGATCCTGATGGACGCGGTCTTCGGGCCGGAGTGCTTCCGCAACGAGATCATCTGGCGCTACCGCCGCTGGCCCGCCCGCGCGCGGCGCTTCCAGCGCATGCACGACGTGCTCCTCTTCTACACGCGCGAGGCCTCGAACGAGCATACGTTCCACGCGCTCTACGGGTACGAAGAGCTCGCGGAGTCCACGAAAAAGACGTTCGGCACGAAAAAGCAGCGCGCGGATTTCTCCGCCGGGCACAGAAAGCCCGGCGTCTCGGACGAGGAGACGAAAGGGCCGCCGCTCTCCGACGTCTGGGAGATCGGCGTGATCGCGGCGAAGGGCAAAGAGCGGCTCGGCTATCCGACGCAAAAGCCCGAGGCGCTGCTCGAACGTGTCGTCCTCTCCGCCAGCAACGAGGGCGACGTCGTGCTCGATCCCTTCTGCGGCTCGGGGACGACCCTCAGCGTGGCCACGCGGCTCGGGCGTCGCTTCCTCGGGATCGACCGGAGCCCCGAGTCGAGGCGTGTCGTCGAGGAGCGGCTCGGGCGCGCGTTCGGCGAGGCGATCGATTGGGAGATCGTCGATTGCGCGGAGAGTCGGCCGAAGCCGCTCGTGCGCACGGACGCCGGAAGGACGGGCGAGCGAGAGAATCGGCCGCGGGTGGCTTGAGCCGCGTCGGATGTCGCCTCGATTCGAGGAGGCGTCCCATGGCCCCCGGACGCGCTCGAATCCCCTGAACGAATCCCGCGCGCTTTCCCGCGGCGTCGAGGACGCCCTTCCCTCATCCGTCTCCGCGCACATGGCCCGATAGAGACATTCGAGAGCTCGCTCGTTGACCGGGACGGATGCCTCTCTTAAGTGCATGCGAGAGGTCGCTGGGTCGTCGTCTGCCGAAAAGACCCTGGAGTGGATGGCGAAACAGTAGAGCCTCGTGATGGGGGACCGAAGCGCTCGCAGGGCGAGCAGGGGGGGTGTGCAATGAAGTGCCGTTCAGGAATGCTGGGTGCAATGGTGGGAATCGGCCTGACGCTGGGCTCCGCCGCGGCCTTCGCCCGGCCTCCCGGCTGCAACTCGGGCTCTGCGGCGACGATGTACGACGTGGGGGTCGCCAATGGCCGTAGCCTCACGGCGCGGGCCTGGGCGCAGGTGAACGATTGCTTCGCGCTCGAGTCCTTCTACAACCTGATCGAGGATGCACTGGATCTGCTCAGTGTGGCCCCGGGCTCGGGGAGGCTCGCCGCCTGCCGCATCGGCGGAACCGGCGACGGCATCTTCCAGAAGCTCCTGGATATCGACAACACGTGCACGAACCAGTGTATCCAGACCGGCGAGCAGATCGGCGACGTCATGGCGAGACTTTATTGCTTGATTTCCATCGCTCTCGGCGGCATCGCCCCCGCGCCTCAATTCATTCAAGGGCCCCTCGGGATCTGCGGGATCAACATGAGGCTCACGTGCGAGACGACGTTCTTCGCCACTGCTCAGAGCTACCCGGGCTGCGGCCCGTACACGCGAGGGATGTTCGAGGCTTCGTACAGGACCGAGATGAACAACGCCTGCTACGCGCCGCCTCCGATCAGCATCGGGGCCCTCGCGCCCGCGGATAGCCCGGAGATCCGGCTGGCGGAGCTCTGGAGCCGGATGAACATCGCGCTTTACACGCCCGCGGAGTAGCGGAACGGGAAGCGAAAGGCACGCCCGGAGCACGGAAGCCCAGGCTGCGCGAGGGTCTCGCGCAGCCTGGGACGGCGCCGAGATTGCAGGGCGAGCCCCTTGTCGAGGTTCTGTGTCTGTGAGGGGAGGACGAAATGAAGAAGCGCGGACAATTCGGTATGTTTTTCGGTGTCGCAATGCTTTCTCTGGTCGCGACGGGCGCGCGTCCTGCCTTTGCGGCGCCGCCCCCGGCCTGCGACACCGACACGTTGCAGCGCATGTACGAGGTCGGGTACCAGAACGGCCAGAGCCTCCTGCAGCGCGCCTGGAGCCGGATCAATCGCTGCAGCAAGCTCCGGGATTTCCGCGAAATCGTGCGTAGCACCTTCGCGGAGGCAGCGGTCCCGACCACGAGCATGATGGTCGCCTGCCGCATGAGCGGCATGCACGACGGCTACTACGACGCGATCGCGGCGATCGACAGCTCCTGCCGCACCTGCGTCCTGCAGCAGGACTGGGCCGTGGGCGATTATGCGGCCCATACGTACTGCGCGCTCGGGGGCCTCTCGATTCCGGTGGAGCAGTTCTCCTCGGGTCCCCGCCGCGTCTGCGGCGCGGCCGCCCGGATGCAGTGTCGCCGCCAGTTCGACCAGTCGGCGCGAAATACCTGCGGCGAACTGATGAGCACGAATCCACCGGACAGGTTCCGCTCGCTGGCCTGCACCGGCGAATAGCCACCCCGGGCTTCGCCCACGTCCGGCGATCCTCCTCGAACTACGGAAAAACCTCCCATGAAGATCCTTGCAGCCATGCTCGCATCGTCGATCGTTGGCCTCGGACACGCGCCGGAGGCCTGGGCGGAGCCCCCCTTCGTCCCTCGGAAATGCCGGGGCTCCGCGGAGAAGGCGGGCTTCGAGGCGGGCCGCGGCCCCGGGCGCGCCATCGCGCGGGAGGAGGTCGAGCACGCCCATGTCTGCGAGCGCCTCGACCGCGTCGCGGAACGCATGATGAGGAAAGCGCGCCGATCGCCGCGCGGGCTACGGAACAACCCCCGCGCGATCTGCGAATACGCCGGGACGGTCCAGGGCATTTACGAGGCGCTGCATGGCGTCTGGGGCCGGTGCAGCGCCTATTGTTGCAGCGAGGGGAAGATCGTCGGCGAGATCGGCGCTGAGCTCTATTGCCATCTCTCCATCGCCCTGGATGGCCTGGGCGTGACCGACTACCTGCCCCGCAAGCCGCCGTCGCTTTGCGGCGCGGCATTCGAATCCTGCTGCGAGTCGCGCTTCGGCGAGGTCACGCAGAGCTACGCCGATCCGGAGGGACAGCAGTGCCGCACGTACACGGAGGGCGCGTACCTCTCCGCGTGGGAGCAATCGCTGAACGATCAGTGCGCGTACGCGATCGAGACCCCGGCGATCACGCCCGACGCGTCGCCCTCGTCACCGCAGGATCCCCTCGACCTTCGATAACGAAAGCATCCCCTGCGCCACCGTCTGCCCGCGCACCTCGACATCGGCCTCGAAATGCTGCACGTCCGCGCCCTCGCGGATGAGCCGGATCTCGTAGCTCAGCACGTCGCCCGGAAAGACGTTGCGCAAGAAGCGGAGCTGGCTCGCGCCGATCGCGCCCGTGCGCATGGGGCCCGCCATCGTGATCGCGGCCAGGATGTCCTCGCCGAGGCCCGGCGTGAAGCCGGTTTCGAGGCGGTATCCGACGTCCGCGTTGCGCAGCGCCGACACGAGCTCGGATGCGTTCCGGCCGATTGCTTCGAGCTCGCGCTGCACGGCCACGAAGATCTGCAGCATGTTCGCCGCCTGCACGATGCCCTCGAGCGCGAGCGCCCGCGGCAGCATGGGCGGCGTCGGGAGCTCGGCCGAGAAAAACGGCTCGTTCACGCTCACCGCGCGCGACGCATGCAGCGTGGGGCGGGGCGCGCGTGAATACCCCTCGATCCGATCCACGAGCAAGAGCGGCGGCCGCTGCGGCAGGAGGAGCATCACGACAGCCGCGCCGAGGGGGAGTACGTCCGTTTTCGTCTGGGCCATGCGCGAGACGACTATCGCACAGCTCCACGCCGGGCAAAAGCCCAGGCCATGCGCCGCCCCGGCTGGCCCTCGTCAACCCCGGGGATAACCCGTATTCTCGCTTTCCCGTATGCGCTCTCGCTCGTTCGTCCTCGCGCTCGCCCTCGCCGCCGCCGCTTGCACGACGCCTCCCCCGAACGCGCCTTCCCGCTGCCCCGAGCCCACGAACGAGCGCGTGAAAACCTCCGGCGCCAAACCCGTCCCCGCGTCTCCCGCGGCTTCTCCGACGCGCGAAGGACCCGGCCTCGACGTCACGATCCGTCCCGTCCCCGCGGCGGCCGCGATCGACGTGACGCTCGCGTTCCGCGGCGCCGGCGCGTTCCCCGGCCGCACGTTCTCGATACGCACGCCCGATCCGAAGGCCTTTCGAATGAAGGAGGCGCGCGACGCGCGCGGGACGATCGACGCGCGCCCGGCTCCGCACCCGGATCACGTCGCGATCGAGCTCGCGCGCGCCCCCGAGGGCGAGCTTCGCCTCGTGTACACCGTCGAGTCGCGCGTGACGCCGGGAAAACTGCCTTTCCTGCTCTCGGATCCCGACCGCCTCGAGGTCACCGGCGACGCGCTCCTCCTGCCCGACGCCGCGCGCGATCTGCGCCTCGCCGTGAAGCTCGAAATCGATTTGAGCCCCTACGGTACGCTGGAGAGCGGCGCCTCCGTGAGCGGCGCGGCGACGAGCTTCGGCATCGGCGCGTCGCGCGAGGTGAACACGACCGCGGACGAGCTGCGCGGCGCGGTGATGGTCACGGGCCGCATGGGCACGGCTGTCTTCGACACGCTCGAAGGGCACGACGAGGCCGCGTGGTTCGGCTACACCGCCTTCGATCCGCGCCCCGTCTCCGCGGACACCGCCGCGTTCCGCACCGCCGCAGGTGAGCTCTTCGGCGAGCGCAGCCCGATCCCGCAAACGTTCCTCATCGTGCCCGAGCCCGGCCCCGTCGGCAGGTTCGTCGCGGCGCGACGCACGCGCAGCGTGCTCTTGCACGTCGCCGTGGGCGAACCCTGGTCGGGGCCGCTGCGCATCGCGACCTCGGTGGAGATGCTCCGCGCGTGGGTCGGCGAGCGGCTCTGGATCGGGCCCGAAGATCCGGCGCGTCAAGCCGAGGGCGCGTGGTTCGCCGAAGGCGTCGTGCGACACCTCGCGCGGGACATGCTCTTTCGGTTCGGCCTCGTGACGCCGCTCGAAGTGGCCGACGAGGTGAACGGGCTCGAGTCCGTGATCGCGACGTCGCCACGCAGCAAAGAGGGGAACGCGGCGCTCGCGAAGAGCTTCCGCGAGCCCGGCGTCGTGCCGCTGCTCGTCGCGCGCGGGGCGCTTTACGCGCTGCATGTCGACGCTGCGATCCGAGCGAAGAGCGGCGGCCAGAAGAGCCTCCAGGAGGTCCTGCGCGCGCTCTACGCGAAGGCCAAGGAGCGACGCGGCCCGCTGCCCGTCTCGGCGTGGACCTCTGCCCTCACGGCCGAGATCAGCCCGGCCGAGGTCGAGGTCTTCGCCGAGGCGATCGAGCGCGGGGGCAAGCTCGATCTGCCCGACAACGCGCTCGGCCCTTGTTTCCGCAGGGAAACGCGGCGCTACGAGCGGTACGACCTCGGCTTCGACGAGGCCGCGACGCGCGCGAAAATCCCGCCCGTACTCGTGGGGGTTCGTCCGGACGGACCTGCGGCGAAGGCGGGCTTGCGCGAGGGCGACGAGCTCGTCGAAGGCTTGACCTCGGCGGGGCGGAGCGACGTGCCGGTGACGATCGTCGTGCAGCGGGGCGACGACCGCATCAACGCGAAATACCGGCCTGCCGGGCCCTCCGCGAGCGGCCGCGGCTGGTCGCGGCGCAAGGACGTGCCCGACGAAAAATGCACCAAATAAAGCAGCCGGACAGCCTCGCGTGACCGGGCTCTGGTGAAGCGCTATCCGTCCGTGCGACACTGCTGCCGAGCCCGATCGCGTCCATGGCCCGCCTGATTCAGCACATCGTCGAACCCCCGCGCGCCTGCTCGTACATCCCGAACGAGCGCGCATCGCTCGAACATCACATCCTGCTCGACGTCGATCCCGAAGAGCTCGACACCCTGCTCGAGCGAGGCGTCCGCCGCTTCGGTCCCGATTACTTCCGCCCCGTGTGCCCGTCCTGCGCCGCGTGCGTCCCGACGCGTATCCTCGCGAGCGAGTTCAAGCCGAGCCGCAGCCAGCGCCGCGCGCGCAATCGCGGCGCGGAGTTTCGTATCGTGGTCGGGCCGCCGCGCGTCGACGCGGATCGGATCGCCCTCTATCACACCTGGCACGCCGACCGGGAGCGCGCGCGGGAATGGACGCCGGGAAAGCTGACCTCGCGCGATTATTTCTATCAATTCGCGTTCCCGCACCCGTCCGCGCGCGAGGTCGCGTATTACGACGACGAGGCCGGCGGGCGCCTCGTGGCGATCGGCATCTGCGACGAGACGCCGCGCGCCTGGAGCGCGGTGTATTGTTTTTACGATCCCGCCTATGCCTGGCGCTCGCCCGGCGTGGGCAACGTGCTCGCGCTCGTGGAGATCGCCCAGAGGCAGGGCAAACCTTACGTCTATCTCGGATATCGCGTCGCGGGCTGCCCGTCCTTACGTTACAAGGCGGCGTTCCACCCGCAGGAGATCCTGCCGCGTTTGCCCGCGGACGGAGAGCCGCCGCGTTGGACGCGGACCGAGGAGTGAATTCTCCGAATCACGGATAGGGGTGCGCGGCAGGATCGGGCCGCGGCGGGAACGTCTTGCGGGTCAACGGATCGGCGGCCGTGAGCGCGACGAGCAGCGCGATGAACAGGAACGTCAGAATGACGATCAGCCTGTTCGCGAAGCGCTGCTCGACGAGGTGCATGAAGATGAACAGCACGACGAACGTCTTCGCGACCGAGATCGCGAGCGCAATGACGAGCTCCGCTTCGCCGAGGCCGAGGCGCGAGATCCCGAACGACAGGAACGTCAGCACGAGCAGGGCGATCCACGAGCCGATGAGCTTGGGTGTGGTGACGTGCGCGCTGATCATGTCGCCTCTCAATCCGTGAGGTAGAAGAGGGGCCAGAGGAAAATCCAGACGACGTCGACGAGGTGCCAATACAGGCCGACATTCTCGACGGCGACGTAGCGATGGGTGCCGTATCTCCCCTTCAAGCAGAGCACGGCCACCGCGGCGAGCATGATCATGCCGGCGATCACGTGCAGGCCGTGCAGGGCCGTCATGAACCAGTAGAGCGTGTACCCGAGGACCACGCCGGCCGGCGGCTGCTCCACGAACGAGTACATCCCGGCGGGGAGCGCGTTCTCGTGAATGTGGTGGGCGTATTCGAAGCCCTTGACCACGAGGAAGACGGCGCCGAACGCGGTCGACAGGGCGAGGAGCCCGGCGGCGAGGCGGGCCTTGTTTTCCCGAATGAAATGGACGCCCAGGGCCACCGTGAAGCTCGACGTGATGAGCACGACCGTGTTCGTCGTCCCGAGCGCCACGCTGTTGTGGTGGAGCGCCTGGACGAACCCGGCCGGGTACATCGCGCGGTAATACGCGTAGGCCGCGAAGAGGGCCCCGAAGAGCAGCGTCTCGCTGCCGAGGAACATCCACATCGCGAGCCGCGCGGCGTGGTCCTGCTTTTCGAGGGTCTCGAATTGCTCAACGAGCCTTTGCGCGCTCACGGGCCACCTCCTCGGAGAGCGTGTATTCGTAGGCCGAACGCTCGATCTCGGGCGTCTCCTCGAAGTTGTGCTTCGACGGCGGGGACGCGGTGATCCACTCGAAGCTGCGCGATCCCCAGGGGTTCGGCCCGGCGCGCTTGCCCCATTTCAGCGCGACGAGGAGGTTACCGAGCGCGAGGATGAGCCCCGCCCCGAGCAGCCAGGCGCCGCCCGTCGAGAGCACGTTGAGCCACTGGTATCGCTCGGGATACGTGAAATACCGCCGCGGCATGCCGCCGTTACCGAGGAGGAACTGGGGCAAGAACGTGAACACGAACCCGATGAACACGGCGACCGAGGTCAAGAGGCCGACGCGCTCGTCGTAGAGCCTGCCGAACATCTTGGGGAACCAGTAATGCGCCCCGGCGAGGAACGATGTCAGCGTCCCGCCGACCATGATGAAGTGGAAGTGGGCGACGACGAAATACGTGTCGTGCCAGTGCACGTCGAGCGATTGCGTCGCCACGGCCACGCCCGTCATCCCGCCGAAGACGAACAGGAAGAGGAACCACAGGAAATACAGCATCGGCGTGGCGAAGCTGATCGCACCCCCGCGCAGCGTCGCGACCCAGGTGAACACCTTGATCGCCGAGAAGATCCCGACGAACATCGAGAGCGCGCCGAAGACGCCCGCGTCGAACTCGCTGAGGCCCGCCACGAACATGTGGTGGCCCCAGGTGAAGAAGCCGATGAACGCGATGCCGAGCGACGAGTATGCGATGGCCCGGTAGCTCGCCGGCTGGTTGTGCGAGAACGAGCAGACGACCTCGCTGATCACCCCGAACGCGGGGAGGATCATGATGTACACGGCCGGGTGCGAATAGAACCAGAAGAGGTGCTGGAAGAGCACCGGGTCGCCGCCGTACCGAGGATTGAAGAGCGTGAGGCCGAACGCGTGATCGAGCGCGATCAGGATGAGCGACATCCCGAGCACGGGCGTCGCGAACAGGATGATGATGCTCGTCGCATACGAGGCCCACACGAAAAGTGGCATCCGGTGCCAGCTCAGGCCCTTCGCGCGCAACGTGTGCGTCGTGACGATGAAATTGACCGACGTCATGATCGACGAGATGCCGTTCACGAAAATGCCGATCCCCATCCAGGTGACGGCCGTCGGCGACGTCGTGCTGTACGGCACGTAAAACGTCCAGCCGGTGTCCGCGCCGCCCGCGAGCATGGCCCCGAGCAGGATGATCGCGCTGAGGACGTAGACGTAGAAGCTCGCGAGGTTGATGCGCGGGAACGCGAGATCCTTGGCCCCGAGCATGATCGGCAGGACGAAGTTGCCGAAGACCGTCGGAATGGCCGGGATCATGAACAACCAGACCATGGTGATGCCATGGAGCGTGAACATCTGGTTGTACGTATTCGCGTCGATGAAGGTCTGCTCGGGCGTGAGCAGTTCCGTGCGGAGCACGAGGGCAAAGACGCCGCCGAGCCCCAAAAAGAGGATCACGCCCACGTAGAACATCAGGGCAATGCGTTTGTGGTCCTTCGTGAGGAGCCACGAGCGCAGGCCGCTGTCCGCGCGCAGATAATCCGGATGGTCCGCGCCGACGCCGAGCGATTCCGGCCTTTCATCGGCGTCGATGGTCGCTTGGCTCATTGCACCCCCTCCTGCGTCTCCGGAACGGTGACCGTGCCCCAGGGCGTCGCGCCTGGCTTCGGGCGCACGTCACGCAGGCTCTTCATGAGCTCGATGATGGCGCCCGCCTGGGCCGGGCGAATCTGGCCAAGGAAACTCGGCATGATGCGCTGATACCCCGCGTGAACGTGCACGAACGGATCCATCATCGACTCGGTGATATACGCCTCGTCGACCTTCGCGCTGCCGCCGCCTTCGAGCGGGACCGTGGTGCCGTAGAGGCCCGCCCAGGTCGGACCGAGGTGCGGCGTGCCGTCGATGGTATGGCAGCGAAAACAGCCGAGCTCGGCCGCGGCCCGTTTTCCCTGTTCAACCATGCTCAGGGGCTCCGGCGGCGCGTATTCCGTGACGGAGGACGGGCGCAGGTCGACCGGGCCCGCCACGGCCGGCTCCGGCGATTTGCCTTGCAGCCAGCGCTCGTATTCCTCGGGCGGGAGCGCGATGACCTCGCCGCGCATGGTCGAGTGGCTGACGCCGCAATACTCCGTGCACAGGATGTCGTACCGGCCCGGCTCCTTCGCCTCGAACCAGAGCGTGGTGAGTCGCCCCGGGAGCACGTCCTGCTTCAGCCGGAAATCCGGCACGAAGAAGCTGTGAATGACGTCACGGGAGGTGAGGATCAGCTTCACGGGCCGCCCGGCGGGGACGTACAGCGTCGAGATGGAGTTCGCGCCCTCTGGATACGCGAATTTCCACATCCATTGTTTGCCCGTGACGTAGATCTCGAGCGCGTTCTCCGGCGGGACGCGGATGGTCATGAATTGCCAGAATCCGATCACCCACCACACGATGAACATGCCGAAGAGGCCGACCACGACCACGGCTTCGAGCCAGATGGCCGGCGTCGCCTCGGGCACGCGGCGCGACGGGTGCTTCTGGACGGCCGTGCGGCGATAGCGGAACAAGAACCACCCGCCGATGAGGGTCACCAGCAAGGCGCCCCCCATCGTCATGATGATGACGAAATAATGGAGCTTGTCGATCTCCTCGGCAATGGTGGACGCCTGCCGCGGCAAAAACAGGATCGTACGGAGCAGCTCGTTCATCGGGGTTCACCCCCTCGTCCCCGGCGCCGATCCCGGCGCCACAACATGCCCAGGGTCGTTCCGACCGTGCACAGAATCAGGAGCGATCCAATGCGGAGAAACCCGGTGATGTACGGCCCGTACCTTCGCGTCGCCGGGTCGTAGCGATAACAGGTGACGAGCACGCGATCGACGATCGTGCCGACCTTGCCCGCCGCAGCCTCGACGAGGGCGAGCCGCAAATCCCACGCGGAGGGCTCGAGCCCGTAGAGGTACCGCGAGATGCGCCCGCCCGGCGCGAGCACCGTGACGACCGCCGGGTGCGCATATTGCTCGGTCGAGGAATCATAGCCATAACGGAAGCCCACGGCGTCCGCCACGGCGCGCGACGCCTCGGCCGTCCCCACGAGGAACCGCAGGCTTTCCGGCTTCGCGCCGAGCTTCTCGGCGAGCGCATCCCTGCGCTTCGCGGCATCGGTCGGCGTATCCTCCGGATCGATGCTGACCGTGACGAGCCGATAATCCTCGCCGGGCGTATACCCCGCCTCCGCGAGGCCCTTCGAAACGCCCGTGAGCAAAAGCGGGCAGAGCATCGGGCAGCGGTAATAAGCGAGCACGAGGAGCACGGGGACATCGCCCGCGAGGAGCTCGCCCGTCTTCACCTCTTCCCCGCGCTCGCCGCGCAGGACGATATCGCGCGGAACGTAGCCGCCGAGGCGCTCGTCGACGTCCGCCTGCCTTGCCGCCATGGGGAGCGCGCGCGTCTCCTCCGCGGCGGCGACCGGCGCGCCCGCGAGCATCATGGAGAGGGCCATGGCCCAGCCGAATCGTCTCACCAAGAGCTCCCCCTAACGCCCACGCCCCCAGAGGGCGCGGCGCTCCTTCGATGCCGCTACCGACCCGCGCCGCTCACGACGAGGTCCATGGCCACGTCAATCGGGACTTGCACCTTGCTGCGATCCTCGCCCACCCATTCGAATCGCTCGATCGATTGACGTTTCGTGAGGTGGACGATCTGCCCTCGCCCGAGGTTCGAAAACAGCTCCTCGTGGACGTTCGAGCGCTCCTTGATGGGGCCGAGGTGCTCCTCGGGATAGACCCCCGAGGGCCGGAGCTCGGCCTCGCGGTACCGTTGAAGCACGTAGGAGACCCCCGTGAGCACGAGGGCGAACGCAATGGAACCCAGGACAGCGTACATGATCAGGCGCGGCGGGAGGACGTCCTCCTCCTGCCTGACGATTCCGTGACGCTTTTCGTGCTCGGGATGGCTCATGGTCAAAGGCTCCCGTACCGGAATGCGGCCTCGAGCGAGGTGTCGTTTTTCGGGACAATCGGGCGACCACGCAGGCGGAACGTGCCGAACGCGAGCGCGGCCCCGCCGACGCAGACGAGCGCGGCGACGTCGAGCCAGTGCACGATGGGCCCCTCGGCGCGCACGGAGGGCATGACGAGCCATTCCATGTCGACCCAGTGCATGAAGAGGATCCAGAGCGCGATCGGCGCGAGCGTGCTCGGCTGCTGCTTGACCCGATACGGGAGCAGCGCGAAGAACGGAATGACGAAACGGCCGGCCGCGACGAGGATGCTGAGCGGGGCGAACTCCCTCATGCGGGGCGCATAAAACGACGCCTCGTGGGGCTTGTTCGTGATCCAGATCAAGAAGAACTGGAAGTACGCGATGTACGCCCAGAAGATCGTGAACGCGAGCAGGAGCCGGCCGAGCGCGTAATAATGGGAGCTGCCCACCCGGGTGAGCATGCCCGCGCGCTGCAGGCCATAGGTCGCGAGCACGAGGAGCGCGAGCGCGCCCAGGAAACCGCCGGCGAACCAGTACACCCCGAACATGGTCGAATACCAGGCAGGAGTGAGGGACATGAGCCAATCGACGCCCGCGAACGTGAACGCGAGCGCGACCGGAGGCAGCCCGAGCGCCGAGAGGGCGCGGAACCGCGGTTTGTCCGTGGCCGCCGGGGCCCAATCCCCGCGCAGCGACCAGCGGCGGAGGAAATACGAGATGCCGAGCCAAACGCCGAAATACAGGAACGCGCGGACGAAGAACGAGGACGTGTTCAGGTACGGCAGCTTGTGCTCGACGAGATGCTGGACTTCGTGTTCGTGGATCGTGGACGGCGACGTCCAGGGATAAATCGTGGTGATGCCGACGGCGATCGGAATGAATCCGATCACGGCGAGCGGCAGGACGCCCGTGACGCCCTCGATGACGCGGCGGAGAGCGACGGGCCATTTCGCGTCCATCGCGTGGACGATCATCAGGAAGATGAGTCCGCCGACGAGCAGGGAGACGAGCCACGCATAGGCCGAGAGGTAGGCGTAGAATGCGTCCCGGCCGTGGGCGACGCCGCCCACGACGAGCGCGATCGCGCCGACGACGAACGCGAGGAAGCCTCCGAGGATGAGCCGACCTCCTCCGGTGAAAATGCTGGGTTCCGTGTTCATCGAAGCTCCTCCTGCATCCGCACGCGGACGGGCTCGGGCAAGACGCCGACGGCGACGCCTTTCGTACGAAGCTGGAGCGCGCGCACGTAGGCGACGACGGACCAGCGCTCCTCGACGCCAAGCTCCTGTCCATAGGTGGGCATGAGCCCGTAGCCCTGGGCAATGGCCTGGTAGACGCGCCCCACGGGGTAATCGAGGACAGGCGCCTCGACAAAGCTCGGAGGCTTGCGCAGCTCCATGTTGTCCGCGACGACACTCACGCCATCGCCGCCCACGCCGTGGCAGGCCGCGCAGAAGACCTCGTAGCGCTCCCGGCCGTGATCCAGCATGGGCCGCGAGAGTGGGATGGGAATGGCCTCGACGAACTTCCCGTCTACCATTCCGCTGATCACCTCGGGCGGGCCGAGAAACCGCTCGCGCGGGACGGTGCCCTCGGGAGGCTCGCGCATGACGCGGCGATCGTCGAAGAACGGTGCCTCCTCGTAATACTCGAAATGCGCCTGGTTCACCATGCGCTCGAAATCACGCTCGGTGCCCGAACTGTTGCAGCTCGCGAGGAGCGGGCACACGGCGAGGACGAGCGGAAGGGCGGCGATGGTCTTCACGACTCCTCTCCCTCCATTCGCTCGAGCCGTTCGTCGAGCTCGGCGTCGGTCGCCGGATGCGCCCCGAGCGGCTCGACGCGGCTCGCGCCGAGCTCCCTGAGCTTGCGCGCGGTCGCCTCGCGATCGAAGGCGGGATCGAGGTCGGAGACGGCCAGGAAAAACTTGTCGATGCTGGCGCGATCGAAGCCCGGCACCTCGAAGATCGGCTGCCACAGGGATGGCAGGCCGGACCAGAGGGCGAGGATGACACAGGCCGAAAGCGCCGAGAAGAGCACGGCCATCTCGAACGTGGCCGGGACGAACGCGGGCGGCGCGTGGGCGGGCCTGCCGCCGGCATTCAGGGGGTAATCGACACCGTCCGTCCACCATTGCACGAGGTAGGCGACCGCGGCCGCCGCGATGGCGAACGGGAACACCACGAATCCGATGCGAGAGCGCCCGCGGCCGATGGCCCGTTCGAGCTCGAGGAGGGGGTACGGCGTGTACCCTTCGAGCCTGCGGTACCCGGATTTGCGGAGCTCGTGGGCCGCCCGGATGATCTGCTCGGGCGTGTCGAACGCGCCGACGATCCCGCTTTGCTGCGTCCTCCGCATTTTAATGTTCCTCCTCGTGCGAGAGCTCGTGCTTGAGCTCTTTCACCTCGGCGAGCGAAACGAACGGGACGAACCGCAAGAAGAGCAGGAAGAGCAGCAGGAAGAATCCCATCGTGCCGAGGTAGATCATCCAATCGACGTATGTCGGAACGAACACGTCCCAGGCCGAGGGCAGGTAATCGCGCTGCAGGCCCATGACGATGATCACGAAGCGCTCGGCCCACATGCCGACGTTGACGAGGAGCGAGACGGTCCAGAGCACGGCGAGGCTATTCCGCGCCTTCTTCGACCAGAAGACCTGCGGGATGACCGAATTGCAGATCATCATCATCCAGAAGATCCAGGCCCAGGGCCCGAAGGGGCGCGCCTCGAAGAACTGGTAGATCTCGTATTCGTCGCCGCTGTACCACGCCATGAAGAATTCGAGGATGTACGAATACGTGACGACCCAGCTCGTCACGAGGACCATCTTGGCGAGGTTGTCGAGGTGCCTCTTCGTGATGACGTTCTCCAGCCGGAACAGGCTGCGCACCGGGATCACCAGGGTGAGCACCATGGCGAACCCCGAAAAGATCGCGCCGGCGACGAAGAACGGCGGGAAGATGGTGGAGTGCCAGCCGGGCACGAGCGTGATAGCGAAGTCCGAGCTCACGATCGAGTGCACGGAGAGCACGAGCGGGGTCGAGAGACCCGCGAGCAGGCCATAGACGACGCGATAATGGCGGTAGGAGCTCGACGCGCCGGTGAACCCGAGCGCGAAGATGCCGTAAATGAATCGCTTCGCCCGGGTCGGCGCGCGATCACGCATGGCCGCGAGGTCCGGGATGAGGCCCGTGTACCAGAAGACGAGCGAGACCGTGAAATAGGTCGAGATGGCCGCGGCGTCCCAGGGGAGCGCGCTCTTGAATTGCGGCCAGACGCCCATGGTGGATGGGTACGGGAAGATCCAGTAGGCGAACCACGGTCGCCCGAGGTGGAGGACCGGGAACATGGCGGCCTGGAGAATGGCGAAGAGCGTCATCGCCTCGGCGAAGCGGTTGATGCTCGTACGCCATTTCTGCTCGAAGAGCAGGAGCACGGCCGAGATGAACGTGCCCGCGTGGCCAATACCGACCCACCAGACGAAGTTGATGATGCCGAACCCCCAGGCGACCGGGATGTTGTTTCCCCACATCCCGATGCCGTACATCACGGTGAGCGTGATCCCGGTGAACAGAAACAACGTGCCGATGATGGCGACGAGGAAACCGATTTTCCCGAGCCTTCTCCACGGCCGCCAGGCGGTCGAGAGGAGCTGGTCGGAGAGCTCGGCGTCCGTGGGGCGCCCGATGAAGACCGGCTCCGTGGCCATATCAACCCACCTCCGGGTTCGGGTTCTTGATCGTGGCGAGGTATCGAATGCGTGGAAGCGTGCCGAGCTCGTGCAGGACGCCAAAGCTGCGCGGCTCCTCGCGCCAGCGGACCATGTCGGTCTCCTTGTGCGCGAGCGACCCGAACCGAATGGCGCGCGTCGGGCACGCGTCCGCGCAGGCCGTCGTGACCTCGCCCGGGCGAATGGCGCGGCGCTCGATGCTAGCGTCGATCTCGGCGCGCCGGATGCGCTGCACGCAGAACGTGCACTTCTCCATCACGCCGCGCTCGCGGACGGTGACGTCGGGGTTTTTCTGGAGCGTACGGATGTCGCCGTTGAACCCGGGCTTCTCCTCCATCCAGTCGAACCAGTTGAACCGCCGCACCTTGTAGGGGCAGTTGTTCGAGCAGAACCGCGTGCCGATGCAGCGGTTGTAGACCATCTCGTTGAGCCCGTCGGGGCTATGGACGGTGGCGTTCACCGGGCAGACGTACTCGCACGGCGCCTTTTCGCAGTGCTGGCACAGCATCGGCTGATGCACGACCTCCGGGGTGTCGACCTCGCCCGTGTGATAGGTGTCGATGCGGAGCCAGTGCATTTCGCGGCTCCGGAGGACGCCCTCCCTGCCCACGACGGGGATGTTGTTCTCGGCCTGGCAGGCGACGACGCACGCGCTGCAGCCCGTGCAGATCGACATGTCGATGCTCATCGCCCACTGGTCGCCCTTGAAATCGTCCGCGGGCAGGATCGAGAGCACGGGGCCCTTCTGCCCGCGCGTGAACTCTGGTTTGTCGCGGTATGCTTCGAGCGTCGTGGCCAGAGCGATCGGCCGGTCGTGGAGCTCCCAGTGCTTCTGGGTCTGCGCGAGGGTGTGTTTCTCGCCCGTGGGCCGCACGGACGCGCCGTCGAGGAACGAGCGGCCCTGGCGGCGGAGGGGCTGGACGTTTTTCCCGACGCCCTCGGCGACGGGCAATGCCGCCCCGCGGCCGTACCCGAGGCGCAAGGAAATGGCCCGATCGGCGTGGCCCGCCAGGACGAACACCGGCAAAACGATGGTCGTGGCCGGCGGGGGGCTCGTCGTGACCGCGGGCACGGTGGGATCGAACCCGGGCAGCGTGATTTCAATGAGGTCGTCGTTCGCGACGCCGAGCTCGCTCGCCGTGCGGACGCTCATGAGCGCCGCATTGTCCCAGGTGATCTTGGTCGTTGGATCGGGCAGCTCCTGGAGCCACGGGTTGTTCGCGAACCGGCCGTCGTGAACCTTGGAATCGTGGTAAAACCCGAGCTCGTACCGGTCGGGCGCGGGTGCGGGCGCGGCGGCGAGGGTCGCGAGGGCCGCTGCGATCCCAGGCGGCGCGAGCTCGGCCCGGACAACGGGGGCCTCGGAGCCGGGCAAAAAGCCGCGGCGCAA
This sequence comes from Polyangium jinanense, assembly GCF_028435365.1. The sequence goes on from NZ_JAGTJJ010000006.1 coordinate 372,471, forward strand.
GGTCGCCTCCCAGTGCGCCTCGAAATCGGTCTCGCCGAGCAGCGTCCGCCATTGCTCACGTACGAGGGCGTGCGCGCTCGGGTAGATGTCGCCGAGCAGAGTCGCGAGGATCTCCACGTCCGTGCGGCCGCCGAAGAGCGGACGGATGAGCGGCTGCACGACGGACGCTGTCCCGTCCCCCGCGCGGGCATCGCCCCAGGCTTCGAGGTAATGTGTCTCCGGGACGAACCACGTCGTCCGCGCGCCGGTCTCGTCCGCGTAGAGGCCAAGGTAAAAGCTCTGGCGGACGCTGCCGAGCGCCCCGGCAAAATCGAGGTCGCCCGGCGCGGTGTAGACGGGGTTTCCTCCCAGGATGACGAGCGTGTCGACGGCGCCGGCGCGCATTTCGGCGACGAGCGCCGCGAGGTCCTGCCCGGCCGCGGCAGGATTCCAGAGAATGGGATCGGTCATGGAGACCGTGGAGCCGAAGGCGCCTAGGACGGAGTTCACGAGCGCGCCGAGCGCGTGGACGTGCGCGGGTTGCCGGTCGCCGACGATGACAAGGCCGCCTTTCCCCGCGCGGACGAGGTCCCTCGCAATAGCGCCGACGAGGGCGCGCTCTTCACGGCCGAGGAATGGGCGGAGCGCCATGATGATATCGGGCGAGACGGCCGAAGGGGGCTTACCGCCGAGGAGGATCTCGGCGGCGAGGGCCGCGGCGAACGTGCCGATCTCGCTCGATCGCCGGCGCAATTTGTGATCCGCGACCGTGCCCGTGCAGCTCGGCATGCTCTCGACGACGTAGAGCCGGTTCATCGTGGGGTTCGGCCAGCCCGGGCGGCGGCGCTCGGCGAAATGGCGCGAGTGCCGCAAATGCATGCCCTGCCCGTCGAGGAAGTCCGAATCGAGCGAGACGATGACCGAGGCGTTCCGGAGGTCGAGTTGCGGCACCAGCGGGCGGCCGAAGGCGAGCGCGGCCCCTTGCGCGGCGGCGCCCGTCTCGGTCGACGAATGCACGGTGACGCGCGCGGCCGGATATGCCGCGAGAAGCCGGCCGAGCTGGCTCGCAAGGAGCGGCGAGGCCGTGGGCTCGATCAGAATGCGGAGGCCGGCGCCCCGATCGGTGCGCGGACGTGCGAGCTCCGTCGCGAGCGCATCCCACGACGTGAGCGCGCCCTTCTGCATGACGGCCCGCGCGCGGTACGGATCGTAAAGGCCGAGGATGGACGCCTGCTCGAGGACGCCCGCCGCGCCGAGGCTGGCCGGATGCTCGGGGTTGCCTTCGATCTTGATGGGTCGCCCTTCGCGGCTCTCGACGAGCAGGCCCGTCGCGAATCCGTCGAGGGTCATGCTCGTCGCGTAATACTTGGACAGACCCGGCGTGACCTCGGGCGGACGGATCGTGTAGGGCAGGATCTTCTCGACGGGGTCCTTGACGCAGCCCGTGACGCCCGCGAGCGCCATGCTGGCGCCGAGGAGCTTCAAGAAGTTGCGGCGCGAGGGTTCGTCCGGACGCTCGTCCGCCCCCTCGGGAAACTCCCTTTGCCTGTCCTCCGGCGGCGACCCCTCGGACACGAGCTCGGCGAGGCTGCGCCAGTAATCGCGGCCCGTCTTGCCTGCGAGGATCCTCTCCCAGAGCGCGCGTACGTCGTTGCCCAAAGGTGCTCTCCTATCGATGGCAGGCGGTGCAGTTGGTGACGCTTCGAACGCCGTATTCGCGGACCAGGTACGGCCCGAGGGTGCTTTGATCCGCGGCCTTCCACGTCATGTCGGTGACCCGATCGAGCGGCCGGACGAACTTCTCCGGCTGCCTGTGACAATCGAGGCACCAGTTCATGCTCAGGTCGGCGAACTGGTAGACGCGGCCCATCTCGTCGACGCGCCCGTGGCAACTGACGCACCCGACGCCCTTGTTCACGTGGATCGCGTGATTGAAGTAGACGAAATCAGGGACGTCGTTGACGCGATTCCACGGAATGGGCAAACCCGAGAAGTAGCTCCGCCGGACGGGCTCGAGCATGGGGCTCTTGTTCCAGATCTGGTTGTGGCAACCCATGCAGAGGTCGGTCGAGGGGATCCCGGCCGTGGCGGATACCGTCGCCTCCTTGTGACAATAGAGGCAATCGATACCGTCATCCTGGACGTGATGCCGGTGATCGAACTCGACGGGTTGATCGACCGGATCGAGCTGCTTTCGCCAGTTCGGCGTGCGCACCCAGATCATGGGAGCGGCCACGAGCGTGAAGGCGCCGCCCACGATACCGATGAGCGCGATCCGGAAGGCCGTATTGGTCCAGGGACGAAAGAGTGCCGCCATCCTCGTGCCTTCTCGGACGTCCGCACGGCGAGCGCGCCGCGGGCGCATCCAGCAGCATTCGATGGGAATCAGGGGGGCGGCGTTGCTGCTTTCCTGGGCGAACGAGCGGCCGATAGAGAGAACGAGCAGGCAGGCAGGCGAGCGGAGAGGAGCGAAAACGAGCGGCGGGGCGACCGGACGGGTGCGGGGAAGCCCCTACTTCGCTCAGCCGACGAGCGAGGGCCAGTCGGTGTGCACGGCGCCGAGCTCGGGTTTGTCGACGCGCTCGTAGGTATGGGCGCCGAAGTAATCGCGCTGGGCCTGGGTGAGGTTCTGCGGGAGGCGCGCCGAGCGATAGCTGTCGTAATAGGCGAGGCTCGACGAGAACGCGAGGCAAGGAATGCCGAGGCTCTGCGCGAACGCGATGGCCTTGCGGAAACCGGGCTGCGATTTCGCCATCGCCTCGCGGAACCGGTCGTCGAGGAGCAGGCTCGGCAGGTCGGGGCGCTTCGCGTAGGCCTCGCGAATGCCGTCGAGGAACTGGGCGCGGATGATGCAACCGCCCTTCCAGATGCGGGCGATCTCGCCGAGCGGCAGGTCCCAGTGGAAGGTGTCCGAGGCGGCACGGAGGAGGGCCATGCCCTGCGTGTAGGAGCAGATCTTCGCGGCATAGAGGGCGTCGTGCACGGCCGTGACGATTTCGTTCTCGTCGCCCTGGAATGCGCCGGGCCGAGGCCCTTCGAGGACCTTCGCGGCCTCGATTCGCTCGTTTTTCTTGCCCGAGAGGAGGCGCGCCATGATGGCGGCGTCGATCGTGGGAATGGCGACGCCGAGGTCGAGCGCGACCTTGGACGTCCAGAGGCCCGTGCCCTTCTGGCCCGCCTTGTCCAGGATGAGGTCGACGAGCGGCGCGCTGGTCTCGGAGTCCTTGGCGCGGAAGATCTTGGCCGTGATTTCGATCAGGAACGAGGAGAGGACGCCCTCGTTCCAGCGCGCGAAGACCTCGGCGAGGCGATCGGCGGAGAAGCCGAGGCCACGATGGAGGATGTCGTACGCCTCGGCGATGAGCTGCATGTCGCCGTATTCGATGCCGTTGTGGACCATCTTGACGAAATGGCCCGAGCCGCCGGGGCCGATGTACGTGACGCACGGGCCGTCGTCGACCTTCGCCGCAATGGCCTCCCAGATCGGGCGAATCTCCTCGTAGGCCGCGCGCTCGCCGCCGGGCATGAGCGAGGGGCCCCAGAGCGCGCCCTCCTCGCCGCCGGAGACGCCCGAGCCGAGGAAACGAATGCCCGATGCGCCGAGCTCGCGCTGGCGGCGCTCGGTGTCCTCGTACCAGGAATTGCCGCCGTCGATGATGATGTCGCCGGGCTCGAGGTACGGACGGATCTGGTCGACGGTCCAATCGACGGGCTGGCCCGCTTTCACGAGCAGGATGATCTTGCGCGGACGTTCGAGGACACGCGCGAGTTCGGCCGGGCTGTGCGCCCCGAAGAAACGGAGACCCTTCGCGCGCGTGGCGAGCAGGTGGTCCACCTTCTGGGGTTCGCGGTTGTAGACGGCGATGGGAAAACCATGCCGCTCGATGTTGAGGGCGAGGTTTTCTCCCATCACCCCGAGGCCGACGAGGCCGATCTTCGCTTGCGCCGCTTCCATGTCCTCCTCCGATTCCGGGTTCCCTCCCGGGCGGCGCTACTCTAGCAGGTTGCCCGGGAGGTGTCTCCGGCGGAGGACGACGCTTTGAGGCGACAGGCGACGGGCCGCGGGGGGCGGTATGTGGGAAGGAGCAGTGGGGAGGGCCGAGGAATGCTACCGCCGCGCGGACGTCACATCCCGTCGCAGATCGGCGCGGGCGTGGTGCAAGTGCTCGTCATCGAGTCGCACGTGCCGCTGCACTCGTCGGGCGTTACGCACGCCTCGCCGTCGGCCTTCCTGGCCGTGCAGACGCTGGTCACGGAGTCGCAATACGAGTCCTTGCACTGACTGAAGCCAGCGCACGCCTCGCCGACGGCTTTCTGCGCGGCACACATGCTCGTCTGGAAGTCGCAATAATTCGTGGCGCAGTCGTCGTCGAACTCGCACGCCGCTCCGGCCGCGCCGCGCGGCTGGCACTTGCCGAGCTCCGTATCGGTATCGCCCACGCACACGGAGTCGGCGCCCGCGCACTCGTCGTCGCCACTGCAATCGCCGCCGTCGGCCACCTTGCCGATGAAAACGCTCTGGCATTCGGGGTCGGACTCGAAAGGATCGCCGTTGATCACGGTGCAGGATCCCTCGAGCTTGTCGAGACAGCTCGCCGCGACATATCCGTCGTACTCCATGCGGCCCTCCCCGACGGCCTTCTTCAGGCGCGGGAGCACGAGCATGTCATAAATGCCCTTGAAGGTCTGCGCGCACTCGGCCTCGTTCTGAGGCTTGGGGGTAATGCCCTCGAACGCCTTGTCCTGTTCGGCCATCGTGCAACAGGAGTAGACCAGCCCGCAGTACAACTTGGCGGTCGCGGTGCCGATGTCGTCGATGGGGATGAGGACGTCGCCGCCGCCGCCGCCGCCGCCGTTTCCGCCGTTTCCGCCGTTTCCGCCGCCGCCGCCGGGGCCGCCGGTCGTATTGTTCGAGTCGTCGCTGCAGCCGATGAGGGAACCCACGCCGGCGAGGGCCAGCATGATCAAGGAAGTCACAAAACGTTTCATGTTCGTCTCCTGCCCAGGGCCGAGCCCGGGGGGCCGGTCCCGTGGGCGACTCGTGGCTAGCACGCATGAGGCGCGATGGAAAGCCCGAGCAAGAACGAAGGCGTGCTAGGCTTCGAAGGTGAACTTTCTCCTGCACAGGCACCTCGCGGAGGCGCATACGGGCTCACGCGCGGCGGGCGCGGGCGCGATGCTGCCGGACCTCTGGCGAATGGCGGACAGGCGCGTGCGGCCGTGCCGTCCCGTCGAGATGGGCGGCTTGCTCGGAGGCCGGCTCGCGGAGGTGCTCGTGGGGATCCGGCACCACGTGGCGGTCGACCATTGGTTTCACGGCGATCGCGTCTTCCTCGAAGGGGAGAAGCTCGTCGCGGCGCGCATTCGCGAGGCACAGCTCGAGGCGAAACGAATGGGGCTGCTCGCGCACGTCACGTGGGAGATGTGCCTGGACGGCGCGCTCCTCCGGCGCGCGGGTTTCGAGGCGACACGCGCGGCCCTCACGGAGGGGTTTTTGGCGATCGAGGGCGATTTCGAGCCCGCCGCGACGATGCACCATTTCGGTACGCACGAGCGGACCGCGGAGGAGCGCGCCGCGTTCGACGCGCGGATGAAACGGCTCCGCGCGGAAATCGAGCGGGGGCCGTGGATCGAAGGGTATCAATACGGCGAGGGGGTCGCGATTCGCGTCTCCGGGGTGCGCGCGCGGCTCGGGCTCGCGCCGCTCGACGCGGCCGATCACGCGCGGCTCGGGCAGGCGCTCGACGGCGTGGCGCACGAGGCCGACGCGATTCTGGAGGAGATCCTGCGAGCACCCTCGCCCCTCGGCGATGGACGAGTCCGGCCCTCAGCGGCGCTTGCGCTTGGGGCCTGATCTCCGGAACGGGAAACGAAAACGCGGCTTTTGATCGATCCGTTCGCCCTCGCGGAGCCACGCGAAGGGGTCGGCGAAGCCGGCCATCCAGGGCAAACGCTTGTAGGCGAGGAAGACGAGCTCGCCGCCGCGGATGCCGGCGTCGAGGCGATCCTGCCAGGCACCGAGGAGCCGCGGATCGAGATCTGGGTTCGTCGAGAAAAACGAGCCTTCTTCGATGCGCTCGGGAAAGCGGAAGCAGACGCCGCCGGAGACGCAGACGGGGTGAAAGAGCGTGGCGGCGATCCGCGCGATGGCCCCGGCGCGCTCGCCTTCGGGGAGCGCAAGCACGTCGAGGCTGTCTCGCGAGACGATGACGAACACGAACGAACGGCCCTCGACGATCGAGAGGTGGAGGTCGTCCACGTCGTATTCGTGGCGCAGAAAATCCGGCGCGGCCTTGGTGGCGCGATGGACCAGGCGCCGGACGGGACGGGCGGCGTCGTAAGGGCTTTTTCCCTGGGCAAACAGGGTGCGGGCCCAGTGCCTCGATTCGGCGAGGGCCTGGCCGGGCACGTCGGCGCGGCCGTCGAGATCGTCGAAGCCCTCGGATTGCGCGGTTTCGATGTCGTCGAGCCATTTCATGAGATTCGCCTCGCAAAACGACGAAAAAACGAGCGGATGCGGTCGCGCGCGGTTTCACGGGGCGGCGATGCCTCGCCGTTCCGGTATCGCCGCACGATCTTCTCGACCCGAAATCCCTCGTCCGGGAGAAACTCGACCCAGACGAGGCCCCAGAAGACCTTGAGGATGTCGTGCTTGGAGGAGAGGACGCCGACACCGCCACAATAATAACGCGTCGTGCCGCCGTGCGAGAATTCGAGGCACGCCTCGTATCGGTTGAGGCCGGGGCTCACCTTACCGTCGGGCAGGCGGGTATGCGAGGGCGGGTAGGTTTTTCCTTCCACGACCGGGCCGTCCACGAGCGCCGCGGAGAGGCGCTTTTCGCCGACCTGTATCGTCTTCGACAAACCCGCGCGAGGCTCCTTCTCCCAATCGGCGACGAGGGGCTTTTCGCCGTTGCCCTGATCCGGATCGGCCCAGACGACGAGCATGCGCGCCTCGCCCGGCGCGCCGATCTGCGCGAGCATGCCCCGCACGAGGCGCACGATGGCCTGGCACTCGCCCGAGGCGGCGACGTAATCGACCATCGGCCAGGCGCCGCCGACTTCGTTGAAATAACGCGGGTGGTCGTACTCCGCGGGCACGTCGGGGTTCGGGAGGAGAGCGTAATACGGGAATCGGCGCAGGAAGCTCTCGACGATGGCGTGCGGATCCAGGCTGTTCGCCTGCTTCGCCCATTCCACGGCCTTCGCCACGCGCCGCGGGGTCGCGCCGTCTTCCTTGTAGGGCGCGATGGGCGTGGAGCGCGGCGGCCCCATCGTGACGAGCATGGGAATGGATGTGACGGCGGGCGCGACGATCGCGGCCTCGGACGCGGACCAGCGCACGTCGAACGAGAGATCGTCGAGCTTGCGCGCAAGCGGATTGTCGGATACGAGCGTGATCACCGACGTCCCGGGAGAGACCGGAAGGGTTTGTCGAAATTGGATCCCTCCCGGACCCTCGCCCTTCAGGGTGGCGGGGCCAGGCAGCACCGCGGCCGCGTCGAGGGTGAGCGAAAGGCGGACCTTTTCGCCGAGGGTATGGCTCACGGGGACGTGGGACGCGGGCGTCCATTCGGGCTCGGGGCAGTCGTGATCGGAAAAGCGCCAGCCGCTCGGCTCGTCGCAGCCGCGGAGCGTGCCGTGATCGGAGTCGACCCGGATCGATTCGATTCGAATGGTGCTTTCCGGCCTCGGCGCGGACGTATCCCATCCGCGCGGCGGCGCGCCGCTCGGCTCCCCCACGATGGCCTCCCGGGGCGCGAGGCCAGACCGGAAGAGCCACAGGCCTCCGGGCCGCTACGCCGCCCTCACGGGAAACCTCCGGTCGAGCCCCCCCGATCGTCAACTGCCGGGAGGGCGGGCCGAGCTGCGTTTGCGAATGCGGAGAATTCGAAATCAGCGAAGGGCGGCGTGTTTCTTCCGCTCGGCTTCGAGGTAAGCGCGGCCTTCCTCGGCGGTATCGAAGAACGCGAGCGGCACGCCGTGCCTGAGGAGCGCGTCCGTGGCGCGGTTCAGCATCGTCCCGAGGACACGCACGGGGAAGGACGCGCCGACGGCGGCGACGCCGCGGATTGCCTTGGCGCCCTTGGCCTCGCGGACGGCCCAGACGCGCGCGTCGCGCGTCACGGAGATCGAGTGCGCCCTGTCGAAGAGGCAATAGACCGCGGGCTCGTCGCGGCTCATCTCGTCGATGCGCGCGTAGAGGGCCTTCATGTCGTCCCGCGTGACCTCGCCGGTCCAGCGCACGACGAGGATCGCTCCTTCTCGTCGGGACCCGTGCGCCCCCATCCGCTCGAAGCCGGCATCCATGTTCGCCACGACGGAACGAAGATACACGCTCGCACGTGGTGATGGAAGGAGGCCGGTCCCCTGACGAACAATGTCCTACCACTCACAATTCGCGCGTGACGAGTTCGTCCAATGGATGCAAGATGGACGCGTTCGATGGGTTCGGCGCGGCGCGGAGAAGTCGCCGGCGCGCCCGATCTCGCGATCGAGTCTTTCGCAGCGAGGACGGAGAGACGTCCTCGTGAAACCTCAGAGATCCCGGCACAGGAGGGCCGGTCGGGGATCCTTTTTTCCGGGTCGCCCGAGAACCATATCATCATGCCGCGACGAACCGTTCCCGAGCCGTTTGCACTGAAGGTCGGCACCCGTATCCGTGAGCTGCGCAAGGAGCGCGGATTGTCGCTCGGCAAGCTCGCCGACGCCTGTTATCTGTCGAAGGGCCATCTCTCGAGCGTCGAGCACGGGCTCGCCGCCATCACGATCCAGACGATCGAGCGGCTCGCGCTCGGCTTCGGCGTGCCCCCGCTCTACCTGCTCACGTTCGCCGCGGACGACGAGCGCGCGAAGACGGCGGAGCTGCTCCGCGAGATGTCGAACGCCGACGTGCGCAAGATCCGCCGCCGGATCCAGGAGGAGACCGGCATCCGCGTCAAGCGCAGCTAGGACAAAATTCGTCCCACCGTGCCCCGCGCGCCGCGTCACGGCGCGTCGGGCACGGTAGGACGTAAAACGTCCGATCGAGGACCATTTTTTGATTCTCCGTGCGTCCGAGGACGTGCATGATGGCTGGCCCCGTGAGATCCGGCCGATTCACGCGGGGACTTCCATTTCGACGAACTTACGACTTGCCGGCGTGTTTCGCCGGTCGGGCCGCGCTTTTTTGGCCCGAGAAAGACGAGGACCATGCCCCGACGATCCGTTCCCGATCCGTTTGCGATGCAGGTGGGCGCCCGTATCCGTGAGCTGCGCCTCGAGCGAAACATGTCCCTCGCCGCCCTCGCGGACGCGAGCGCACTGTCGAAAGGCCACCTCTCGAGCGTCGAGCACGGGCTCGCCGCCATCACGATCCAGACGATCGAGCGCCTCGCGCTCGGCTTCGACGTGCCGCCGCTCTACATCCTGACCTTCCCGGCCGAGGACGAGCGCGCCCACGTGGCGGAGCTCCTGCGGCAGCTCTCGAACGCCGACGTCAAGAAGATCCGCCGGCAACTCCAGGTGGATCTCGGCATCAAGAAGGCGCGCTGAGGGGGTTTGGGGGCATAGCTCGGCTCTGCCGAGCGGAGCCCCCAAGCGTCGAACGCTGTACTTCTCGCAGGTGACGATCCCGTGTACGCTCGCGGGCGTGCACGGGACACGCTTTTCGCTTCACGCTTTGCTTTGGACCGCTTCCTTCGGGCTTTTCGCCTGCGGCTCCGGGGATCCGGCGAATCCGGACCCGGGGCCCGAAAAGCCCCCACCGCCCTCCGAATGCAACGGCCGCGCAGAGCTCTGCGACAGGCCCTTCGATGCGGTGGCGTTCCCCGCGACGCACAATGCCATGTCCTCGTTCGAGCTCGGCTGGGCCGCGCCGAACCAGAACTTCGGCATGAAACGCCAGCTCGAAGACGGCATCCGCGCGATGTTGATCGATACGCACCGCTGGAACGAGGATCTCTATCTCTGCCACTCGATCTGCGAGCTCGGGCATACGCTCCTCGTGGACGCGCTCGTCGAGATGCGCGTCTTCCTCGACGCACACCCACACGAGGTGGTGACGCTCATCATCCAGGACGGCATCACGCCCGACGAGACGGCGGGCGTGTTCGAGAAAGCCGGGCTCGCAGGTCGCACGTACGCGCATGAGGACGGAGCCCCCTGGCCGACGCTGCGGGAGCTTTTGCTCGACGGAAAGCAGCTCGTCGTGGGCGCCGAGGACGAGGGGCCGCCGCCCGCGTGGTATCACCACTTCTGGGACATCGCCTGGGACACGCCGTATTCGTTCGAGAGCGTGGAGGACTTCAACTGCGCGCCGAATCGGGGGACGCAGGGGAACGATCTGTTTCTCTTGAACCACTGGATCGGGCCGCTCCCGACGCCCGAGCGGGGCGAGACGGCGAACGCGTACGAGGTGCTGTCGGCGCGGGCGAAGAAATGCCAGACGGAGGGCGGGCAGATCCCGAATTTCGTGGCCGTCGATTTTTACGATCTCGGCGCGCTGTTCCAGGTGGTGGACGAGCTGAACGGGTTTTAACAGCGGTACGCGGCGGCGTGCCGCTCACCATACCCCGTCTCCCCCCTGACTCCCCTACCCCTGCTCCGAAGCCAGCGCCGCCTGCTTGTGCAACATCAACGCGACACCGAGCAACATCGCCGCCCCGGCCGCGGCGCCGAGAAACGGTGAAATCGGCGCCACGCGGTTGTACATGAAGCCCCACGTGACGGGCCAGATCGTACGCGCCCAGCTCCCCGTCGATTGCGCATAGCCGAGCACCGTGCCCCGCTGGTCCTCCCGCGCGAACTTCGACGCCAGCGACGAAATGGACGGGTTGTTGATGGCCACGCCCACGCCGATGAGGACATTCGCGAGGACCATCATCCACGAATGCATCGAGAACGCCGCGAAGAGCAAGCCCGCGAGCATGAGCGCGGCCGCACACTCGACCAGCGTGAGCTCGCTGAAACGCGCCGAGAGGCGCTTGATCAAAAAGCCCTGGATCACGACCCCGGATACGCCGAAGATCGCGAACATGTAGCCGACCTGCTCACCCGTCCACCCGAAACGATCATGCGAGAGGAGCGGGAACGCGACGTTCAGGACCGTCATGGCCATGAACGTCAAGAAATACATCTGCAGGATCGTGACGACGCGTTTGTCGGAGACGATTTCCGTGAAGGTCGCCTCCTTCCGGGGCTCGTCCCGCGTGGGGCCACGATAGGCGTCGTGCCCGCCGCGCTCGGGCTCGCGCACGGGACGCGTCTCCGGCATGAGCGCCGCCGCGAGGATCAGGTCGGCCAGGGCCATCACGGCCGCCGCGATCGGCGGCGCCCAGGTCGCGATCTTGGCCGTCATGCTGCCGATCACCGGCCCCATGATCATCCCGAGCCCGATCCCCGCCCCGAGCCGCCCCATGGCCGCCGCGCGATCCTTTTTGTCCGTCACGTCCGCGATGGCCGCCTGACACGCGGCCAGGTTGCCCGCCGTCGCCCCCGCGAGCACACGCGACACGAACAGGCACCAGAGCACCTGGTAGTGCACCGCCGCCGCGAAGAGCACCATGCTCGCCGCATTGCCGAGCAGGCTCAGCACGATGACCAAACGCCGGCCGAACCGATCGGACAAACGCCCGAGGTACGGCGTCGCCAGCGCCTGCGCCAGCGAATAACTGCTGATCAGCATTCCCGTGACGGTGCCCGACCACTCTTCGGACACCATCGGCTTCACGTAAAACGGCAAGAGCGGAATCGTGATCCCGAACCCGACGAGGTCGAGGAACACGGTCAGGACGACGACGAAGAGAACGCGGTCGCGCACCTTCTCGCGCGAGGCCGCTTCGGCGGTGGACATGGCTGTATCTGGCATCGGGAGGGACGTGAGGGGGCGCCCTACCCATGCCAGAAAGCCAGGCGCGTGTCACGCGAAAATGTCTAATGCCAGCGGACGAGGCGCGCCGCGTAACGATCCGGCAAGGACTCGTGCGCCGGGATGACGCGGACGCCGAAAGCGTGCTCACCGCTCTCGTCGGTGGGAATTTCGCCCTCGAAACGATGGCGGCCGCCGCCGAGATCCGCCGCGTGACGCATCGGAGCCGCCTCCGCGCCGCGGAGCGAGCCGTTCGGGCCCGGGCGACCATAATAAAGCTCGACGACGACGTCGCTCGGCGAGAGGGCGCCGAGGTGGATCTCCGCCGCGACGCGCAAAGGCTCGCCGCTCGGAAGGCGCGAGGGGCCGAGCTGCGCCACGGAATCGACACGTACGGAGCCCCAGGCGGCGCGCACGCGGGCCTTCCATTCGCAGGCGGCGCGCGCCGCGAGGAGGCCGTCCTCCGTCAAGCGGCGATGTCGCGCGAGGGCAGGCTCGTAATACCTTTCGGCATACTCGCGCACCATGCGGGTCGTGTTGAACGCAGGGCCGATCGTGGTAATGCTGCGCTTCATGCGGGCGATCCAGCTCCGCGGGAGGCCGGAAGCATCACGCTCGTAATAAAGCGGGACGATGTCTTCTTCGAGCAATCGATAGAGGGCCTGGGCCTCGACGTGGTCGCCGTGGCCGGTGTCCGCGTACTCCTCGCCGCGGCCAATGGAAAACCCATTGTCGCCCGCATATCCCTCGGGCCACCAACCGTCGAGGATGCTCGCGTTGAGCACGCCGTTGAGGCCGGCCTTCATGCCGCTCGTGCCGCTCGCTTCAAGGGGCCTGCGCGGGGTGTTGAGCCAGACGTCGACGCCCGCGACGAGCGTGCGCGCGACGCCCATGTCGTAATCTTCGACGAAGACGATGCGGCCGCGGAAAGGCTCGGCCATGCCCGCGCGCACGATGTCGCGAATGAGCTCCTTGCCGCCCCAGTCCTGCGGATGCGCTTTGCCGGAAAAGACGAGCTGCACCGGGCGATGCGGCTCGTGGAGGATCCGCGCGAGGCGCGCCGCGTCGCGGAGGAGGAGCGTGCCGCGCTTGTACGTCGCAAAGCGGCGGGCAAACCCGATGGTGAGCGCCTTCGGGTCGAGGAGGCGCTCGATCCGCGCCGGATCCTCGGCGCGCCCCTTCTGCGCGGAAATGGCGGCGAGGCGGGCGCGAATCTGCTTCACGAGGCGCTCTTTGCGGCGGCCGTGCGCGGCCCAGAGGACCTCGTCGGGGATTTCGGCGATTTTCGCCCAGACGCCGGGTTCGGCGGCACGTTCGAGGAAATCGGCGCCGAGGTAACTCGCATACAGCAAGGCGAGCTCGCCGTCGAGCCAGGTGGGGACGTGGACGCCGTTCGTGACCGAGCCGATCGGGACTTCGTCTACCGGGAGGCCAGGCCAGAGGACGCTCCACATGGCGCGCGCCTCGCGGCCGTGGAGCATGCTGACGCCATTGTAACGGTCGGCCATTCGAATGGCGAGGACCGGCATGGAGAACTCGCTGCCGGGACGATCGGGCTCGACGCGGCCGAGGCGCATGGCCTCCTCGGCCCCGAGCCCGAGGCCCTCGCCGAGGACCTTCAGATACGGGAGAGCGAGGTCGTGCGCGAATGCGTCATTTCCGGCCGGCACGGGGGTGTGCGTGGTGAAGACGTGGCCCGCCGCGGCCGCCTCGGACGCCGCGACGAAAGGCGCTCCCGTGCGCCCCATGAGCTGACGGACGCGTTCGAGCGCGAGGAACGCGGAATGGCCTTCGTTCATATGGCAGACGCGCGGCTCCTGGCCGATGGCCGAGAGGAGCCGGACGCCGCCCACGCCGAGCAGGACCTCCTGGCAGATGCGGTGCGCGCGGTCGCCGCCGTAAAGGGTATTCGTGAGCGCCCGATCCTCGGGCGGGTTTTCGGGGATGTCGGCGTCGAGCAAATAAAGCGGGACGCGGCCGACCTGCGCGCGCCAGGCCTGGAGCTTGACCTCGCGCCGGCCCGCCCCCGCACGTGCGGGGAGCTCGACGGAGGTGACCACGCGACGGCCCTTTTCGTCGTTCACGGGCGAGACGGGCAAATCGTGCCAGTCGTTCGGCGGATATCGCTCGTTCTGCCAGCCCTCGATATCGAGGCTCTGACGAAAATACCCCTGCGAGAACGCGATTCCCACGCCGACGAGCGGCAAGCCGAGGTCACTCGCGCTCTTCAGGTGATCGCCGGCAAGGACGCCGAGGCCCCCCGAATACACGGGCAAACACTCGTGGATGCCGAATTCCATGGAGAAATAGGCCATGGTGCCGCGCGACGCTGCGTTTTTGCCGTATTTTCGGTCGAACCAGGTGGAGCGGTCGAGGTAATCCCCGAGGGAGCGCTCGACCGCGGAGAGAGCCCGGAGATATCCGTCGTCCCGCGCGAGCTCATCGAGGCGGCGCTGCGAGGCGAGCTTGAGCAGGAGGATCGGATTGTGCGCGACACGCTCGTAGAGCTCGGCGTCCACGCGCCCGTAGAGCTCACGCGCGGCCGGGGTCCACGTCCACCAGAGGTTTTGCGCAATCGTGACGAGTGGCGCGAGCTCCGGCGGGATCGTCGGGAAGATCTGGTACCGGTGGACCGTGAACATGGGCGCACCCTAGCCGGAGACCTCCCGGAAGGCGAGCCCGGTCAATCGCAGTGGCCGGCTCCGTCCGCATTGAGAATGCCGGATCGGAGGAACACTTCGAGGCGGCCACGCTCGCCCATACCGACGAGGCGTGCCCCGCGCGGCGAGACGAGCACCGGGATTCTCCGGTCGAACGGGCCCTGCTCCCATTCTTTTTGCCAGGTCTCCAGGGTCTTTTTGTCGTTTTCCCCGACGATGAGCTCGGGCAAACCCGCGACACGGCGGAGCTCGTCGAGCACGCACGAGTCGGAGATGTCCCGGGCGTGAACCCACAAGGCCCGATACAGAAGCGTCTTCAAGGACTCCGCGCGGGCCGGGTCGTGCCGGCGAGCGGCCGCGACGAGGAGCGTCGCCCGCTCGGTGTTCGGCCGCGCCGGCGGCGTGCTGATGCTGACGGCGGGCTCGCGTTGCCGCACGGAGAGGACCTCGCGCTGGAGCTCCTCACGCTCGGGGGTCGTATTCTTCGCAGGAATGGGAAGGTGCGGCATGTGGCGGATGCCGCGCCATTCGACCTTGCGCTCCGCACAGAGCTCCAGGAGCCGCTCGTTCTGCGCGTGGCAGAATGGGCAATTGAGGTCGCCGTAAAATATGTACGGCGCGCCCGAGGCCGCGCCCTGGGCCGGCTCATTCATGAACGATCACCGTGGTCCCCTCCCCGAAATCCTCGCCTGCGTTCACCGCATGCCAGCCCTCCGGGACGGGCGGGTCGGTCCAGAGGAAGACGCGGTGCGCGTCCACGGGGGAGAGATTGACGCAGCCGTGGCTGCGCGGCGTGCCGAAGACGTCGTGCCAGTACGCCGTGTGGAGCGCATATCCACTCTCGAAATACTGGATGTACGGGACGTCGCGGAGCTGGAACGTGCCCTCGCCGCGGCGCCGCGTGACGCCGTACTCGCCGTCGCCCTTCGTCGGGATCTTCTCGGCGCCCCCGGCCGCAGGGGCGGGTTTGCCCTTTGCAGCGCCGGGCTTCGCGGCGGCCGGCTTCGCCGCAGGTTTGCCGCCCTTCGCGGCCGCCTTGGGATCGGGCTTGCCGCCGGGTTTTGCATTCTTATCGCCGGCCTTCGGCGCCGCGGCCTTGCCGCCACCGTCGGGCGAATGCGAGGCGGCGACGGTCGTGACCTTGGCGCCGCCCACGCTCGAGCCCTCGTTCGAGTCCATGGTGGCCGTGATGTGCTTGTTGCGAATCTTGAAGACGCCGCGGACCGTGGCCGTGGTCTTCTTGGGATCGTCGAGGCCAGCTTTGCCCGTGGAGACGAGCGTCGCGTAAATGGGGCGCTTGCCCTCCCACATCACGAAGGTCTGGTTCGTGATGGAGATCTCGATCCATTTCTTGCCCTTTTCGGCGTCCTCGGGGAACGAGGCGGGCGGGACGGCGAGGCCGACGTCGAGCTGGCTGAGCCAGCGTTTGTCCTTGGTGCGGTAATACTTGACGCCCTCGACGGTCTTCATGGTGCCGGCGAGCGCGTGGACGCTGCGCCATTCGACGTCGACTTCGGGAATGGCCTTGCCCTTGGAGATGCGATACGTCTTGGCGCCCTGCGTGCGGACGAACGCGAGCGGGAGCGAGAACTCGTCCGTGAGCTCGAGCCCATGCCAGGGCGAGCCGAGGTCGGGCTTGATCTTGGTGTTCGGCGCGAGGCGCAGATCCGTGGTGATCGCGAAGCGGCGATTGAGGTTGTCCTCGCCCGTGGGGAAGGAGCCGATGAGCGAGAGGCCGGTGTGGCGACGCGCGCGGTCGGCGAAGACGGCGAAATCAGGGACCTTGAAATCGCTGATGTTGGGGATGAGGCGTTTTCCGCCTTCGAGCCAGAAAGGAATGGGATCCGCGTCGCTCTCGCCGCCGAGGAGCTGGCCGAGTGCGAGCTCCTGCGAATTTTTGCCGAGGCCCATTTCGCCGATGTGCTTGCCGGGAACGGGGACGCCACGATCGTCGATCGGCACGTCGGGCGCGCCGAGGACGACCTGGTTCACCGTGGCCTCGTTCTGCTTGTACCAGTCGAGGTGCTCCTGGAGCTTGAACTCGGAGTCGTACTGCTGCTTGGCCGTGGGGACCTTGACGTACAGGGGGAGGACGGCCCGGACGAACGCATATCGATACGGGAGCGCGGCCTTGAGGTCCGGGCGCTTGGCGGCGGCCTTGAGGATGGGATTTTCGAGGTCGGTCGTGGCCTCGTCCCCGGCGCAAACGAAGCCCTTCGGGTGAATCTCGTACCAGCCGCCCGGACAACCGGCCTTGCCGACAGGCTCTTCCGAGCGGGCGACCTTGGCCCCGACGCGCAGGTAGCCGAGCTTTTTCGCGGTGTCGCGCGGCTCGGCGTAGACGGTGGTGACGAACGCCGTGATGCCGAGGAGCGGTTTGTCCGGAGGCGGCGGGGGCTCGGGAACCGCGTTCTGGCCCTGGACGGCAGGCGGCGGCGCAGCCGCGTCGTCGGGGACGCCGCCGTCGGTCTGCGCGGCCGCGCCGGGGCGCTTGCAGCCGAGGGCGGTGAGGGCCGCGAGAACGGCGAGGGTGAAGGCGCCGAGCCGCGCGCGGCCCGAGCCCACAAAAAGCGAGGGAGCGGAGAGGCGAGCGCGCGGGATCATGGGGGATGGATGCCAAAAGATGCGGCCGGATGCAAAGGGAAGGTGCGGGGAGGACGGAGAACGCTCGGCCCAAGGTGGGATGCGACGTACTTCCGTGCGCCGTCGCGCCGTGCGAGGCTGCGCGCCCGAGCCATGATCGACGTGAGCGTGCCTTGCCCATGTGGAGCGGACGTCTCGTTCCAGCACACCGCTTGCCCCGCGTGCAAGACGCCGGTGTCGCGGGCGCTGCGCGACGACCTCGAAGCGCGGCTGGAGCGCGCGCACACCGAGTACGGCGAGGCGAAACAAAGCATGCGCCGGTCGGCGACGGTGCTGTTCGTGGGCGGCGCGTTGTACGTCGTGCTTGCGCTGTTCGTCTTTTACCTGGCCCGGAGTGTCGAGACCGTGTCGACCTCGATCGATTCGTGGGCGGACACGCTCCCCCTCCTCGCGAACGGGGGCCTCGGCCTGCTGCTCATCACCTGCGCGGCCTGGTCGCGTCGATCCCCGAACGCGGCGTTCGCGGTGGCGCTCGGGATCTGGCTGCTCTCGCAGATCCTCGGGTACGTGGCCGCGCCGGCCCTGTTTTTCCTGGCGTTCATGTCCGCCAGCGGGATCGCAGAGATCTTCGCGAAGGGGGGCCTGCTGGTCTCGCTCGTCCGAGGGCTCCTCGCGGCGGGGCGCGTGGACGCAATTCGAGCGGAAGTGGCGCGTGGAGCGGCCGCTTGAGGGCTAGACGAGCAAGCCCGGCAGCGGCCCCTTGCAAAAGGCCGGATTGCCGAACGTCGTGACGGGCACGCCCATGGCATGGGCGATCGCGATCAGAAGATCGTTGTGATAGGCGCCGGAATGCTTGTGCCATCGCCCGGTGGCGAGCGCGCCGCCCGCGCCGCCCATGAGGAGGAGCGGGACGTCGCGGCGCGCGTGGGTGTTGCCCTGCGCAATGTCGCTGCACCAGAGGATGACGGTGTTGTCGAGGACCGTGCCGTCGCCTTCGGGGACGCTGTCGAGCTTCTGGCAGAGGTACGCGAGCTGCTGCGCGTGCCAGTTGCCAATGTCGATGAGCGCCTGCTGCCGCTTCGTGTCGGAATCGCTCGAATGCGAGAGCGTGTGATGGGGTTCGTCCTGGCCGAGCCAGGTGAAGACCTTGCCCGTCTGGACCGTGGTCCACTGGATGCTCGCGACCCGCGTGAGGTCGCAAATGAGCGACATCGCGAGGAGGTCGAGCTGGGTCTTGGCGATCTCCGGGTAGTTGTCGTTTTCGAGGGGCTCGACCGGCGCGCCGAGGACGGGCGGATTGCAGGAGCCGCCAATGACGCCAGGCGCATCGAGGCGCTTTTCGATCTCGCGGACGGCCTCGAGGTGCGCGTCGACCTTCATGCGATCACTCGTGCCGAGGCGCGAGGAGAGGTGCTTGTAGTCGCCGGTCACGGCGTCGAGCACGGTCTTCCTCTGCGCACGCAGGCGCGCGAGGGCCTCGGGGTCGGTGCCGAGGTCCGAGAAGATGCGCGTGTACGCCTGGTACGGGTCGTCCTCGGGCGGGACAGGTTGTCCGGGGCCGCGGTAGGAGATGCGCGCCGAGACGTTGGCGTACTGGACCTGGACGCCGAACTCGAGCGAGGGGAAGCGCGTGGTCTGGCCGATCTGATCCGCGAGGAACTGATCGAGCGAGATGCCGCCGCCCCAGCCGACCATCTTGCCTGGGTTGCAAGCGTACGGGAAAAGCGAGCCCTCCTGGAGCTCGGTGCCCGTGAGCGCATGGCCGATGCCCTGCTGGTGCGGGTCGCCGGGGCCGTGGTAGGCGGACTCGTAGTCGACGCCTTCGAGGAGGATCGCCTTCTTCTTGAAGGGTTCGAGCGGGGCGAGGATGGGGCCGAAGGTGAAGTCGGTCTCGGTGCCCGTGGGGATCCACGCGGGTTTGACCGTGCCGAGGCCCGTGAAGAAGACGACAAAACGCTTCGGGAAGGCGGTGGCGCGGGCCGAATCGGCCATGGCCCCGAGGAACGGCAGGCCAACGGCCACGCCGCCGAGGCCGCGAAGGAGCGTGCGACGGCTCAGGGTCCTCTGTTTCATGGTGCCTGCGTCACGACGGCCCGGCGATACCGGAACGCGTCGGTCTGGGTGAGGGCGACGAGCAGCTCCTGGACGTTGAAGCCACTCGCCGCGAAGGCCTGCTGGATCTCGCTCATCGAGCAACGATCGTCCTCGCCTTCGACACGGCCGTAGGCGAAGCGGAACCACTGGGTGGCGACACACTGGCGCGCCTCCTCGCTCTGCGCGAGGCGCCGGCCAAGCTCGACGACGCCCTCGAAGGGGCCGTCGATGCCGCGGGTGTCGACGAGCTCGCCGGAGTCGTCGATGGGCAAACCCTGGTCGGTGTCGCGGTAGAGGCCGATGCCGTCATAGTGCTCGAAGCCAAAGCCGACGGGATCCATCTTCACGTGGCAGCCCGCACAAGCCGGGTTCTCCGAGTGCTCGGCGAAGCGCTCGCGCGTGGTGGCGTCGGGGCGGACGTCGGGCGCGTTGAAGGCGGCGTTGTTCGGCGGCGGCGGGAGGATCTGGCAGAGGAGGCGCTCACGGACGAACTTGCCGCGATGCACGGGCGAAGTCTGGTTCGGCTTGCCCGTGGCGGCGAGGACGCTCGCGTGCGTGAGGATGCCAGAGGTCTTCGTGGGATCGAGCTCGACGCGCTCGAAGCTCTGCGTGGCCGGGCCATCCTCGACGCCGTAGAACGAGGCGAGCTCGGCGTTGAGCATCGAGTAGTTGGCGGTGAAGACGCTGCCGATGTCGCCCTGGCCCTCGAAGATGACGTCTTCGAGGAACGCGAGGGTCTCGGCCCGCCAGAGCGGGCGGATGCCCTCGTAGTACTTGGGGTACGTGGAGCTGTCTTTCTTGATGTTGTCGAGGTGGGAGAGGCCGAGCCACTGGGCGTTGAAGTTCGCCACGGCCTCGCGCGCCCGCGGATCGCCCAGCATGCGGCGCGCTTCCTTGGCGATCTCTTCCTTCGTGTCGAGGCGTCCCTCGTCCGCGGCGGAGAAGAGAGCCTCGTCCGGCATGGTGCCCCAGAGCATGTACGAGAGGCGCGAGGCGATCTCGTGGGGGGAGAGGGGCACGACGTCGGCCTCGACGGGGTCGGGCATGCCGAACTCGACGCGGTAGAGGAAGTGCGGGGACTGGAGCATCACCTGGAGGACGAGCTCGATGCCCTTGGAAAAACCGTCCTCGCCGAGGCCCCACGAGAAGACGTCCTGGAAGCGCGAGACCTCGTCGTCCGTGAGGGGGCGGCGATACGCGCGGCGGCCGAAGGTCTGGATGAAGGTGGTGGCACACGCCTGCTGCCCGATCGTTTCGGGATCACAGGGGAGCAGGGCGCCGAGGTTCTTCACTGCGCGGGCGGAGATCTGCTCGGCCGCGACCATGTACTGCTCGGCGAGGATCTGGGTGACGCCGAGGGCCGTGGCCTGGTTGTCGAAGCCCATGGCCTCTTCCTCGGGCACGAAGCTCGAAGCGGGCTGGGTGTCGTCGCCGAGCAGGTCGCGGACGGTGTTGTTGTACTCGAACCGGGTCATGCGCCGGATGGGCGATTTGCCGGGGATCGTGCCGACGCACTGGAAGGCAGGAGCCTCCCCGGTATCTTCACCCGGCGGGTCGCCGATGTGACCCGAGCAAGCCGCGAGGGACGCCGCCGCAGAAAGGGCGAGGGCGCCACCGAGAAGCCAGGGCAAGCGCACAGCGTAGGTCATGAGCAAGGATCCGCGGGGGCTTGGCCGCGGCTCTCCGAGCGTAGAAGAAGGTGGGCCGGCCGTCGACCATTTCCTGATGCCGTACGCGTGCTTCGGCTCGACGGCGAGGGAGAGATCGCTACCCTGCGGGCCGTGCCGAGAAGGGGAATCCGCCGCGTCGCCGGGATGATCGCGATCACGACCGCGATCGCCACCGCCTCCGTGGCCGCATCCGCCGCCGCTCCCGCTTCCGCCTCGCCGGTCGGGGGCAGCTTGCACTTCGGCGTGGAGGTCGCGGCGCGTTGGTTCGCGTACTCGGACCCGCTGAAGATCGCCACGAACCTGCGGCCGTACGACGTCGTGGGGGTACCGATGATCTCCCTCGGCGGCGAGATCCAGCCCTTGCGCTGGACACGCGTGCCGGTGCTCGAAGGCGTGGCGATCACGGGGGCGTACACGTTCGCGCCGCACCTCACGTCCGCCGTGACCGAGGGGCGCGATATCCAGACGAGCTGGGATCGCGGGAATGTGGCGCTCCGCGTGCCGATCCGGCTCGGGCGCGGGGAGCGCGCGCCGGTGGTCGCGCCACGCGTGGGGTACGGTTGGCTCGGTTTTTCATTCCAGGAGACGGGGCCCCTCGCGGCGGAGATCCCGACGGTGAGCTACAGGCTCGTGCGCGTGGGCCTGGACGGGCGGATCGGGCTCGCCGGGCCGCTCACGCTGGTGGCGGCATTCGAGTATCTGGAGCCCACCTCGGGCGGGGCGCTCTACGAGCGGTTTCGTGATGCGACGCTCGGCGGGATCGACGCGGATCTCGGCGTCGCATTCGCGCTCGCGAAGGGCACGGAGATCTCGCTTTCGTTCGGATATACGCGGTTCTTCTCGACGTTCGTGCCCGTGCCCGGCGACGCGTACGTGGCCGGCGGGGCGCTCGATCAATTCGGCGGTGTGAAGCTTGGGATCGACTATGCCCCGTGAAAACCGTTCCCTCCGGCGCGCGCTCGCCTCCGCGCTCTTGCCGCTCGTGATCACACTGCTCGCCGCGGGTTGTCCCGGTCGGCTGGAAGACCCCGACCGCTTCCTCGACGGCGGCGGCTTCACCTGCCCGGACGTCGTGACGGAGCTCTTTCCGAAGAGCTGCGGCGGGTCGATCTGCCACGAGGGCGCCGAGCCGGCAGCGGGGCTCGATTTGATAGCGCCGGGCGTGGTTTCACGGCTCGTCGACAAGATGGGACGCGATTGCCCGGGGATCCTCGTGGACCCGGTGGTCCCGGAATCGAGCTTGCTTTACGAAAAATTGCTGCCGCTGCCAAGCTGCGGGTCGCCGATGCCGATCGGAAAGCCAACGCTGACGCCGGAGGAGCTCGCCTGCGTGCGAGATTGGATTTCGGCGCAGATGCCGACGGGCGGTGAAGACGGAAACGGAGACGGCGGGGGCGGGCCGTAGGGGATCACGCGGCCGTGTCATGCGGCCGTGACAGCGAGCGTCACGCGGACATGACACCCGTCACGGCGTCGTGTCATGGATGGGATGCGCGCACCGCTGCGCTGCGGAAAAAGGCCGCATTCGGCGATCGTGCGCGGCTGGCATCGCCTTTGCGATGGCTTCGTCAACTACCCGACGAGACGGATTTTCGCAAGCGGCATCCGCCTTCGCGAGAAAGGAAGAGTGACGAAGCCATATGTACAAGACCGTTGCTTTGCACGCGTTCGCCCTCCTCGCCTGCGTGCTCCCGGCCTGCGTCGTCGATTCCACGACGGAAATCGAGGACGGCATCAAGATGCCGGGCGCGGCGCCCGAGAGCGCACAGGTGGATGGAAAGATCGCGACCCTGGAGCTGTCCAGCGGGAAGGTGATCTTCGTCGACGAGGGGGATGGCGTCGGGTTCTGGGAGATCGGCAACGTCGATCTCTCGTCGCTGCTCCACGAGCAGAATGCCTCCGCGCTCGAGGTCTTCCTCGCGCTCGCGCCGGAAGGGACGCCCGTCCCGTCGCGGCTCGTGGAGCACCACGCGGAGGTCGTCGCCCGGACCGGTACGGTGCCCGCGGAGCCACGAAAGCTCGCGCCGATGTTCGTGATGCCCGCGGTCCAGAATCTCACGAACGAGCCCTTCGACTACCACAACTCGGGTCTCAACTGCTGGGGCTGGGCTGGGACGCTCGACGATTACAATGCGTCGACGGGCTATAGCTCCTTCACGATCGGGACGTTCCAGAGCAGCTTCAACGCCGACTCGCAGATCACCGGGAATGCGATCCAGGTCTTGAAGGGCGCCACCACCCTGCTGTCGCTCCCGGACAACGGCGGGGGGGTCGAGACCTCGTGGGGTCACGAGCGCGAAATGGCCATCTGCGCGTCGAAGGCCGTCCCGTTCGGCCAGCCGGGGAGCTGCGACGGCAATGGCGTATTCGTGAGCGTCACCGTGCAGTGCACGGACGAGGCTGGAACGTTCGTGGGTGTCGACACGATCGACCTCGAAGCGTTCGGCGTGGGCGCGCGCTTCCGCTCGAACGCCACCAATACCGGGGGCCGCGCGCGCAAGTATCGCATCCAGGCCACGTTCAATGCCGAAAACGACACCAGCGTCACCGCCGCCACGGAGTGCCAGGACCAGGCCGCGGTGGTCTGGCGGTCGAAGCATACGGGCGGCAGCATCATCCTCCCGTAGAGTGTGTTCGCGCTGGCGCGGGCGAGGTGAGCTTCGACAAACTCTGGTTCCAGGACACTATACGCGACCACGGGCAACGTATTGTCGTGACGCAGCCAACCGGCCATCGCGCGCCGCACATTTCAGGCCTCGAGCATCTCCACACTCCGCCCCGATCGGAGGTATACCGCCAGGGACGTATGCCTGAGACCACCCTCGTGGAGCGCTTGCGTGGTGTGGAGCGGCTCTGCCTGCCGGTATGGGTCTTCGACGTGGAGCGGGCCCGCATGGCCTGGGGGAACGCCGCCGCCCTCGAGATCTGGCGCTCGCCGAACCTCGACGAGTTCCTCACCCGCGACTACTCCGATGCCTCCGCCGCGACCCGCAGCCGCAACGAGGGCTTGCTCCGCAAGCTGTGCGCGGGCCGCGACGCGCACATCGAGCACACGTTCACGTTCTATCCCCGCGGCGAGCCCTTGCACCTGCGGGTCTTCATGTCCGCCATCGAGCTCGACGACGGCCGCTTCGCCCTGCTTTACGAAGGCCACGTGCGGACCGAGCAGCAAGACCCGAGGATCCTACGTAGCGACGAGGCGCTGCGGCACGTCTCCGCGATGGTCGCGCTTCTCTCCACGGAAGGCTCCGTGCTCGTGACGAACCCGGCCGCCGAGCGCGCCTTCGGCAGGTCGAGCACGCCGTCGGCCTGGTTCGAGGACCCAAGCGCGGCGACGCGGATCCTGAAGGTCGCCAAGACCCAGGAGGTGCTGCACGAGGAGCTCGTCGCGCTCACGAACGACGGTCCGCGGTGGCACGCCGTGGAGGCGCGGCGGACGAGTGATCCGGCGACCGGGAAGTACGCGGTCGTCGTGCATCAGGTGGACGTGACGAATCGGCGGGAGCGCGAGGCGCTGATCGAGGCGCAGCAGCGCGAGATCCTGGAGCTGTCGGCGCCGCTGCTCGACGTCGCCGAAGGGGTCGTCGCGGTGCCGATCGTCGCGGCCTTGACCGAGGCGCGGAGCGCAGAGCTCGAACGGCGTCTCTTGCCCGCGGTGATGGAGCGCGGGGCGCAGGTGGTCGTGTTCGATCTGACGGGCGCGACGGCCTCGGAGGGCGCAGGGCTCGCCCAGCTCGTGCGGCTCATCAGCGCCGTGCGGCTGCTCGGCGCGCGGCCGATGGTGACGGGCGTGCGGCCGGCGCTTGCAAGGGAGCTCGTGCAGAGCGGCGCGGAGCTCGCGGGCGCGGCGGTGATGCGATCGCTGCGGGATGCGCTTTCGGCGTCGCGTCCTGCGCAGAGGCCCTTCCGGCGCTGAAGCGCGCGTCTGGGCGGCGAGGGTCTGTCTCGGTCGAAGGACGGTGCAGTTTCCGACGGCCCCGATTTTGAAGTATCGGGATGCCATGCCATAATGCGTCTGAATTTTGCGTCGAAGGTGGGGCCGGACGGGACGAAATCGGCCGAGACGGAGGGTCGACGCAGGGGGGCGGGGGCGCCATGAGTTTGCCGGTCGCAATCGGGGACGTGATCGCGGAGAAATACCGCGTCGATCGTCTCCTCGGCTCCGGCGGGATGGGCGTGGTCGTCGCGGCCACGCACCTCGAGCTGCGCACGCGCCGCGCGATCAAGGTGATGCAGCCCCACGTGGTCGCCTCGGCCCTCTGCATCGAGCGCTTCCTGCGCGAGGCGCGGGCCCTGTCCGAGCTGCGCAGCACGCACGTCGCGCGCGTCTACGACGTCGGACGCCTGCCGAACGATGCGCCCTTCATGGTCATGGAGTACCTCGAAGGACAAACCTTGCTTTCGCGGCTCGCCGAGGTCGGTCCGCTGCCCGTGGAGGAGGCGGCGATCCACGTCCTGCACGCATGCGAGGCGCTCGCCGAGGCCCACGCGCTCGGCATCGTCCATCGCGACCTCAAGCCCGACAACCTCTTCCTGACCCAGGCCCACGACGGCTCGCCCTGCGTCAAGGTGCTCGATTTCGGGGTGTCGAAGCTCCTCCGCGACGAAGGCCCGACCCGCACGAGCACCGGCGCGATCGTGGGCTCGCCTCTCTACATGTCCCCCGAGCAGATCAACGCCGCGCGCGACATCGACGGGCGAAGCGACATCTGGGCGCTCGGGATCATCCTCTTCCAGCTCGTCACGGGGGAATGTCCTTTCGGCGGCAGCAACGTGCTGCAGATCCTCTCCCAGCTCGCGAACAAGAAGCCGCCCGTGCCGTCCTCGCTCCGCAAGGACCTGCCGCCGAGCCTCGACGCGATCATCCTGCGTTGCCTGGAGAAGGACCGCGAGCGGCGTTATCCGGACGTGGTCGCCCTGGCGCGTGATCTCGCGCCGCTCGCGCGCCCCGACCCGGAGCCGCCGGCGGCGCTCGTCGCGCGCATCGAGCGTGTGCACGCTCAGGCGACGAAAAAAGCCGCGATGTCGATCGCCGCCGTGCCAGAGGTCGATGCGAGCTTCGCGCTGCGAGCCGATCAAACGATGGACCTCGGCCGCACCCCTCCGCCGTGGACGCGCGCAGGCATTCAAACGACGATTCCAGCAGAGGGCGGGACGCTCCCGTCGAACCTCGGCGCGCCGACCGAGACGCATACGGCAAAGCCGCGGCGCGCCATGGTGCGGCATTTCGCGGCGGCCGCGATCGTGCTCACGCTCAGCGTGCCGCTCGGCGGATTCTTTTACAAGATGTCCCCCGGGGCCCATACGACCGCGTCGCCGGTCCCCGCCGCATCGTCTTTTCTGTTTCCTCCCCTCCCCGCGACCCTCCCGAGCACGGGTTTGTCCGCGTCGGAGCAGGCCCCGAACGAGGCCAAAACGGTCGCGCCCGCGGCCGCTTCTGTCGGGGTCGTTCCGATTTCGTCGGGGTCGGCGCCTCCTTCGACCACAGGGCGGACGGTTTTTCCACAGAATCGCTCGACACCCCGACCTCCTCCGCGCTATTGACGAACATCATCTGCGCGAGGACGGCTGCGCCATGGCGCACGGGGGCTTGCCTAGAATGGTCCTATTGGCTCGCGTGATTATCGATAGGAATCTCCCCCGCGCCGCGGCCCTCCTCCTCGGGGCCGCGTTCGCGGTGACGCTCGCGGGCAGCGCGTCCGCCGAGGTGCCGCCCGATGTCCGCGCGACCGCGGAAAAACTCTACCAGGACGCGTACGTGCTCGCGCTCGAGGGGCATCACGCGCGCGCCTGCGAGATGTACGAGGAGAGCGATCGGCTCGATCCGGCGAACGGGACGAAGCTCGAGCTCGCCAGGTGTTACGAGGCGACGGCGCGGCCCGCGAGCGCGTGGGCGCTCTACGTCGCGGTCGCCGAGGCCGACAAGGCGACCGGGAAAAACCGAGCGCGCGAGGCCGAGGCGCGCGCCCGCGCCGACGCCCTCGATGCCGAGCTGCCGAGGCTCGTGCTGATGGTGCCGGCGTCCGTCGCGGACCGGAAGGGCCTCACGATCACGCGCGACGGCGTGGCGGTCGGCGAGGCGCTCTGGGGCACGCCGATGCCGGTGGACCTCGGAAAACACACGATCCGCGCCATCCGGCCGGACAAACAGGCCTGGGAGAGCGTCGTGAACGTGTCGAGGAATGGCGAGACGGTGACCGTGCCCATCCCCGCGCCCGCAGCGTGGGCGCCGCGCGTGCGCGAGGTGCCACGTGGACGCGACGAACGGCGAGGGATGAGCCCTCCGCCCCCGCTGGTCCTTTCGCTCGGGGGCGTGGCCCTCGCGGGGTTCACGGTCGGCGGCGTGACCGGCGGGCTGGCCTTCGCGAAATGGGAGGAGGTCAAAGAGATGGCGCCCAGGCAATGCAGCGCGCCCGCGGGTTTGTCCGGGTGCACGCAAGCCGTGGCCGACAAGGGGGCCGAGGCGTCGCGGTTCGCGGGCGCGTCGACGGCAGGGTTCGTCGTGGGAGGCGCCGCGCTCGCGGCGGGCGCGATCGTCTGGCTCACGAGCGGGTCGGGCAAACGGCCGGCCGCCGGGCGCATCGAGATCCTGCCGGTCGCAGAGCCGGCGAGCGTGGGCGGCGTCGTGCGAGGAGCGTTCTGATGGGAGGCGCTGCTCGTCCTTTGGGTCTTCGTGTCCTCGGGGCGCTTGCCGTCGCGACCACGAGCCTCTCGGCTTGCGGGCTCGTGGTGGGCATCGAGCCCATCGGTGTCACCTCGGGCGCGGGCGGTGGTGGTGGCGGCGGCACCGGCGGCACCGGCGGCGACGAGGCGGACGGCGGTCCCGGAGGCGCGCCTCCGCAGGGGCTCGGCTGCGACGACGCCATTCCGCTCGTCTTCGTGGACTGGGGCACGGTGGAGATCGACGCCGAGACGACCGAGGCAAAGGGCACGATCGAGAGTGGCCCGTTCACGGGGTGCACGACGTCGAGCGGCCCGGAGCACGTCTACGTCTTCGACGCGGAGCAGACCGGATATCTCACGGCGAGCCTGCCGGCCACGGCGACGAGCTTCAACAGCGTTCTCTACGCGCGCCGGACGAGTTGCTCGAACCCGGACGGCGTCGTGCTTTGCCATGACCAGAGCGCCCTCGGCGGCGAGCTCCTTTCGTTCCCGGTCATGACGGGCGAGCGGATTTACCTCTTCGTGGACGGCCGGACGTCGGAGGATCGGGGCGCCTACCACCTGACCGTGAGCTTCTTTCCAGGCACGAGCTGCACGGGCCCGGTGCCCGTCGTGCTCGGCACGCCGATCGGCACCACCGCCATGGTGCTCGGCGTGAACAAGGTCGGCCCCGACAACGACGCGAAATGCGGAGCCTGCGACACGAACGATTGCGCGGGGCAAGGGCGACAGACGATTTTTTCGATCAAGGCGCCGCTCGCGAAGGAGATCGAGGTGCAGCTCGACGCGACCTTCGACGCCGTGCTCTACGCGCGCACCGATTGCGAGAACGACATGTCCCAGCTCGCGCAGGACGGGTGCATCGACTCGCCGGAGAAGGGCGACGAGGTCATCCGCATCCCCGGCGGCGTGACGCCCACGATCCTGTTCGTCGATACGAACGCGGGGAGCCCCGCGGGCCCCTTCTCGATGCGGCTCATCCTGAAGTGAAGGGATGATCGCGGCGGACGAACCCATCCGGCGTCCATCCTTTCGGTTGGTCCCTCCGGACCCCAGGTACGTCGCCGGGGGGAATCATGAAGCAAGCCGCGAAGAAGGATCCCAAAGACCTCGGGCAGAAACCTCCGTTCCCAGCGCAGGAGCAGGAGCACCCCGGCGCCGAGTCGGGCATGCAGCCTCGAGCGGACCACGGGGAGACGTCGTACCGAGGGCTCGGACGGCTGAAGGACCGCATCGCCCTGATCACCGGCGCCGACAGCGGCATCGGGCGCGCCGTCGCGATCGCCTACGCGCGCGAGGGCGCAGACGTGGGCATCGCGTACCTGAGCGAGCACGAGGACGCGAACGAGACGAAGCGCCTCGTGGAGGAAGCCGGCCAGAAAGCCGCGCTCTTCCCCGGCGATCTCTCGTCCGACACGGCATGCAAGAAGCTCGTGGAGGACGCGGTGAAGGCCTTCGGCCGCATCGACATCCTCGTGAACAACGCGGCCGAGCAGGGCAAGGCCGTCGAGACATTCGAGGAGCTCGACGCCGAGCGCGTGGAGCGCACCTTCCGCGTGAACATCCTCGCGATGTTCCACATCGTCCGGCACGCGCTGCCGCACATGAAGCCGGGCAGCGTCATCATCAACACGGCATCGATCCAGTCCTACCAGCCGAGCCCGGAGATCCTCGATTACGCGGCCACGAAAGGCGCGATCGTCACCTTCAGCAAGGGCCTCGCGCAGGGGCTGATCGAGCGCGGGATCCGGGTGAACACGGTGGCGCCAGGGCCGGTGTGGACGCCGCTCGTCGTGCAGTCGTTCCCGGCGAACAAGAACGCGCGCTTCGGGGAAAACAGCCCCATGGAGCGGCCCGCGCAGCCAGCAGAGCTCGCGCCAGCGTACGTGTTCCTCGCGTCGAACGAGTCGAGCTACGTGAACGGCGAGGTGCTCGGCGTCACGGGCGGTAAGCCCCTCGGCTGAGGAGGGGGGCCGCTGCGCTGGGGCGTTGCCCCAGGCCCCACCCGGGGCTGTCCGCCCCGGGACCCGGACCAGCGCAAGCGCTGGACCCTTGGTCGATGAACTGCGCGATGCGCAGTTCATCGAACAGGCCGAGGCAAGACCAGCCACGACCCTGCCGACCAAGACAGCAGCGCTGACCTTTCGACTGGCAACGCTGTCCCTGTCCCACCGGCTCGTGGAAGAACTGCGCATCGCGCAGTTCTTCCAACCCGAGTCCAGGGCTTGCCCTGGTTCGGGTCGAGGGGCGAACAGCCCCCGCGGGGTCCGGGGCAGAGCCCCGGCGCGGCGCCCCTGCCCTTTGGCCCAGCGGCTGCCCTTCCGCTACCCTGCCGGGCGATGCCCTGGCATACCCGCTCGCTCTGGATCGCGGCTCTCGCCGTGGCGTATGCCGCGGTTGCGGGGCTCTGGGCGACGGGCGGGGATGCGAGCACGTGGTTTGCGCTGCTCTTGCCGCTCGCGTGTGTGGTCGGCTGGAGGCTGACTGCGGAGGACGTGCGCGGCGACGATACGCTCGATCCGGGCGCGCGCTCGGCTGCGCGGCTCACGATCGCTGGCGCTGCGCTCTTCACTGCGTCGCGATGCGGGGCGAGCGCGCCGGGCTTCGTCGCAGGCGAGAACCTCGGCGTCGCGCTGGCAGCGATGGGCTCCTTGTGGGCCATTGCGCGGATCAAACCTCTTGGTGGGCTCGCGGAGCCGAGTCCCTCGGCGCGTAGGCTCGACGCTGCTGCGTTTGCCGCGTTCTTCTGGGTGGTCGCGGCGGCGCTGCCCGGCGCGGCTGCGATGCTGCCCGAGCGCACCGAGGGGCTCGATCCGCTGCTCATCGACTATGCGACCGTGGCTGCGTCGATCGGCTCGCTCGGCGTCCAGCTCTTCGCGGCGGCGCGGCTTGCGGCCACGCGGCGCGCTGAGATCGGCGTGGCGGAGCGGGCGCAGGCGGCGCTCTGGCTCGGCTCGATCGCGCTCGCCGTGGGGATCCTCGCGGCCGCGGCGCAGGTCCTCCCGCCTGAGCGGGTCTTGCCGATCGCGGTGGTGCTTGCGTCGGTCGGCGCGGCGTTTGCGGCGGCGAGCCGTGAGCCCGAGACGGTCCTCTCGGTCCTTCGGCTCACGCTGGCGACGACGGGCCTCGTCGCGCCGATCGCGCTTGGCGCGGTCTATGCGGCGCACGTGCGGCCGGCCGTGGCGGGGCCGATCGCGTTCGGGGCGGCGGGGGCGGCTGCGATTGCGGCGCTCGTCGCGCAGAGGCTCGCGCATCGGGCGGGGCCCGGGAGCGGGCGGCTCTTGCCGGCGCTGCAGGCTGCGACGCGGGCGGCGATGACGCCTGATCCGGAAGATGCGCTCCGATCGGCGCTCTTCGAGCTGCGCGGCGCGCTCGGGCAAGACGGCGATCCGCCGGCCCTCTACCGGTTCTTCCCGGCCGAACAGGTCAGCGTCGATCGCGCTGGCTTCCTTCACACGAAAAAGGCCGAGATGCCGCCGCGGCTCGTCTCGCTCGCGGACGCGGAGCCCGAGCGGATCCTGCGGATCGAGGTGATGCATGCGGTGTCGGTGCGGAAGCCCGAGGTGCGTCCGCTCATCGCGTGGATGGAGGACAACCACCTCTCGGCCGTGAGCGTGGTCCGCGACGTGGATGGCCCGATCGGGGCGCTCACGGTGCCCGCGGGGGCGCGGGTCGCGCCCAAGGCGCTCTCGGACGTGCGGGCTCTGCGGCAGCTCTCGGATCGGCTGGCCGCGGTGCTCGGCGTGTCGTCGATGCTGTCGCGCTCCCGCGAGCGTGAGCTCGTCGCGCGGGGCGACCTCGAAACGCGCGAAGCGGAGCGCGCGCGCCTCGCGACGGAGCTCGGGCGCATCGAGGGCCAGTTCGAGGCCGTGGCGAAGAGCTTCGAGCAGCGGGCGCGGGTCGCGCTTTACAGCCCCGCGGCGCAGGCGGCGGTGCAGCGGCTGGAGCAGCTCGCGGGCGTGGACGTGCCGGTCACGCTCTTGACGTCGCCTGGGATCGACGCGGTCGCGTGGGCGGCGCTCGTGCACCTTGCGTCGGCGCGCAAGAAGGGCGTCATGGTGATCGTGGACGGGACGAACCCGGCGGAGCACGACACGGCGAAGTGGCAGGATCGGGTCGCGTCGCCGCTCGCGCTTGCCGCGGGTGGGACACTCGTCTTGCTCGACGCGCACGTGCTGCCGGAGCTCGTGCAGATGCGGATCGCGTCGGGTTTGCCCGCGGACGTGGGGCTCGTGGTGGCGCTGCCGGGCACGGTGGACTCGCTGGCGGCGAGCGGGAAGCTCTCGGAGGCGCTGGCGGATCGGCTCGGGGATCGGTCCGTGGCGCTGCCGGCGCTCTCGTCGCGCGGGGAGGATCTCTCGCTCCTCGTGCTGGAGACGCTCACGCGCATCGGAAAGCGGCTGCGGCAGGCGCCGCTCGGGATCGATCCGCGCGCGCTGGCGGCGCTCGTGGACTACGATTTCCCGGGCAACGACGCGGAGCTCGAAGGGATCCTCTTCCGGGCCGCGCTCGTGACGCCGCCGGAGGCACGCGCGGTGACGGTGCGTGAGCTCGAAACCGCGGGGTTCTCACCGCCGCCAGGGAGCGAGCGCAGGGCGCGCGGGACAGGGCCTTTGCCGCAGCCGCGCAGGAAGCGGTCGTCGAAGACGACGTAGCGAGGCGTCTGCTCGATCTCGTGGGTGATCCGAGACGCCTGCGGGGTCCCTGGACAAACCCGGCGGCGTCTCTTGACAAACCCGTTGGTGCTCGATGACATGAGCCCAACATGGTCTCCAAAAGCCAGCACCCCGCAGACAACCACGATCTGATCCGCGTCCAGGGCGCCCGGGAGAACAACCTGAAGGACGTCAGCGTCGAGATCCCCAAGCGGCGGCTGACCGTGTTTACCGGCGTCTCGGGATCGGGCAAGTCGTCTTTGGTGTTCGGCACAATCGCGGCGGAGTCGCAGCGGCTGATCAACGAGACCTACAGTGCGTTCGTGCAGGGATTCATGCCGACGCTGGACCGGCCCGAAGTCGACGTCCTGCAAGGGCTGACGACCGCGATCATCGTCGACCAGGAGCGACTGGTCGGCAACCCCCGCTCGACGGTCGGCACGGTGACCGACGCCAACGCGATGCTGCGGGTGCTGTGGAGCCGCCTCGGCAAACCGTTCGTAGGCCCGCCCCAGGCCTTCGCCTTCAACGTCCCCTCGGTCCGCGCGGCCGGGTCGATCACGGTCGAGAAGGGAGCCGGCAAGGCCGAGAAGGTCGTCTTCACCCGCACCGGCGGCATGTGCCCGCGATGCGAGGGCATGGGATCGGTCAGCGACATCGACCTCTCCCAGCTGTACGACGACACGAAGTCGCTCAACGAGGGTGCGCTCTCGATCCCCGGCTACAGCATGGATGGCTGGTACGGCCGGATCTTCCGCGGCTGCGGCTTCTTCGACCCGGACAAGCCGATCCGCAAGTTCACCAAGAAGGAGCTCCACGACCTGCTCCACAAGGAGCCGACCAAGATCAAGGTCGACGGCATCAACCTGACGTACGCGGGCCTGATCCCCACGATCCAGAAGTCGTTCCTGTCCAAGGACGTCGACGCGCTGCAGCCGCACATCCGCGCCTTCGTGGAGCGGGCGGTCACGTTCGCCACCTGCCCCGAGTGCGGCGGCACCCGGCTCAGCGAGGCCGCCAGGTCCTCCAAGATCAAGGGAAAGAACATCGCCGACGCCTGCGCGATGCAGATCAGCGACCTCGCCGCGTGGGTGCGCGGTCTGG
Source organism: Polyangium jinanense (assembly GCF_028435365.1). Next base: position 405,727 of record NZ_JAGTJJ010000006.1, read on the forward strand.
ACCAACCGTCCGTCGCGCCGCTCCTTTCGGCGCTACGCCACACGCTCGACTCGTTCGTGGAGATCGGGCTGGGCTACCTCAGCCTCGACCGGCCGACCGGCACGCTGTCGGGCGGCGAGGCGCAACGCACCAAGATGATCGGCCACCTCGGCTCGTCGCTCACCGACGTGACCTACGTCTTCGACGAGCCGACGATCGGGCTGCACCCCCACGACATCCAGCGGATGAACGATCTGCTGCTGCGGCTGCGCGACAAGGGCAACACCGTCCTCGTGGTCGAGCACAAGCCGGAGACGATCGCGATCGCCGACCACGTCGTCGATCTCGGCCCCGGCGCCGGCACCGCGGGCGGCGAGGTGGTCTTCGAGGGCACCGTCGACGGGCTGCGGGCGAGCGGTACGCTCACCGGGCGTCACCTGAGCGACCGGATTTCGCTGAAGCGGTCGGTGCGGAAACCGTCGGGTGTGATGAAGGTGCGCGGCGCCCGCACGCACAACCTGAAGAACGTCGACGTCGATATCCCGCTCGGCGTGCTGGTGGTGGTGACCGGCGTGGCGGGGTCCGGCAAGAGCTCGCTGATCCACGGCTCGGTGTCGGGCCGAGACGGGGTGGTGTCGGTCGACCAGGCCCCGATCCGTGGCTCGCGGCGAAGCAACCCAGCGACCTACACCGATCTGCTGGAGCCGATCCGCAAGGCGTTCGCGAAGGCGAACAACGTGAAACCCGCCCTGTTCAGCGCCAACTCCGAGGGCGCGTGTCCGACCTGCAATGGCGCCGGGGTGATCTACACCGACCTCGCGATGATGGCCGGCGTCACGACGGTCTGCGAGGACTGCGAGGGCAAGCGGTTCCAGGCGTCTGTGCTCGAGTACCGGTTCGGCGGGCGCAACATCGCCGAGGTGCTCGACCTGCCGGTCAAAGACGCGGTCGACTTCTTCGGCGCCGGCAAGGCGCGTACGCCAGCCGCGCACGCGATCCTGCAGCGCATGGCCGACGTGGGGCTCGGCTACCTGCGGCTCGGCCAACCACTCACCACGCTGTCAGGTGGCGAGCGGCAGCGGCTCAAGCTCGCAACGCACATGGGTGAAGACGGCGGCGTCTACGTGCTCGACGAGCCGACCACCGGGCTACACCTGGCCGACCTCGAGCAGCTGCTCGGCCTCCTGGACCGGCTGGTCGACTCCGGCAAGTCGGTCATCGTGATCGAGCACCACCAGGCGGTGATGGCGCACGCCGACTGGATCATCGACCTCGGGCCAGGCGCAGGCCACGACGGCGGGCGGATCGTGTTCGAAGGCACCCCAGCCGACCTGGTGGCGGCAAAGTCGACGCTGACCGGCGAGCACCTGGCGGCATTCGTCGGAAGCCGTCCGAAGGCTGTCCCATCCCGCTGAGCAAGTCCGCGTTTCCCGCGATTGCAAGCCGCCGCGCCGGGGCGCTGCCCCGGACCCCGCGGGGGCTGTTCGCCCCTCGACCCGAACCAGGGCAAGCCCTGGACTCGGGTTGGAAGAACTGCGC
>NZ_JAGTJJ010000060.1 GCF_028435365.1 Polyangium jinanense
GGCAAGTCCTCCGGAGGACCCCCCGGATCCGTCACCATCAGCCGCGGGCTCGAACGACTGGCACCCGCAGCAGAGATGCTACGGGTGCTCAGGGAGAATGGGCTCGCGAGATGAGACCAATGCTCAGAACCAGGGCAAGCCCTGGACCTCAGGGGGAAGAACTGCGCGATGCGCAGTTCTTCCCACAGGCCGGTGGCAAGACCAGGAAGGTGCGTTTCACGCCGTCGGCGTCATGGGTCGAGACGTCCGCGCTGCTGTCTTGGTGGGCAGGATCGTCGTTGGTCTTGACCTGGCCTGTTCGATGAACTGCGCATCGCGCAGTTCATCGACCCCGGGTCCAGCGCTTGCGCTGGTCCAGGTCCAGGGGCGGATAGCCCCGGTGGGGCCTGGGGCAAAGCCCCAGCGAAGCGCCTCCCAGATGAGACCAATGCTCAGGCGGATTACGAGGTTCGGCGCGGCCTGAAACACGCTTTCGCGCCGGTCTTCGTCGCGATCTCGTCGACGAAATGCGAGACCGAGTCGGACTCGTCCCTCACGCCGATTTGACGGACAAGGTCGAGAGTTGCTCCTCGATTTGCCCGATCAGCCACCCGATGAAATCCTCTTTTCGCATGACACGCGAGACGTGGAGCCCCGACCAGACCGGGGAGCGGACCGCGGAGGTGTCGCAGCTCTGCACGACGATGGGCAGATCGCGGGTGCGGGCGTCGTTCCGGATCGCGCGGACGAGCTCCACCCCGTTCATCACCGGCATGTGAATGTCTGTGATGACCAGCGCGACCGGGTGCGTCTCGAGCATGGAAAGCGCGTCGCGGCCATTCTCGGCCTCGAGCACCTGGAACTTCGGCGCCAGCACCGATCGATACACGCTACGCAAAAACGAATCGTCCTCGACGAGCAGGATGGCCCCGCCCGTGGCCCCGCCGAGGACGCGTTCCACCACCGCCCGGAGCTCTGCCGCCGTGACCGGCTTCTCCACGTACCCCGAGACGCCCTGGAGGATGGCCTCGGCCTCGCGCTTCACGACCGTGACGAAGATCGTCGGGATGCCGTGGCTCCGGAGGACGCGGTTGACGGCAAACCCATCCATTTCCGACATCAGGACGTCGAGGATGGCGACGTCCGGTTGCCACGTCGAGACGACCCTGACCGCGTCGCGACCGCTCGGGCTCGTGCGCACTTCGTGCCCGACGTCGGCGAGGGCGGCGGCCATCCAGAGCCTGGTTTCGTCGTCGTCGTCCACGATCAAAAGCTTCGCCATGGCCGGTCCTTCCCTCGGTCTGTCCTTCAGGCCGCCAGGGTCCCTGTCGAGGTGGGGGCCTTGCGGAGGCGGAACCAGAACCGAGCGCCTCCCTCGGGAAGCGTGGCGTACCCGATCGTGCCGCCCCAGCGCTCGACGGTGATGCGGCAGAAGTAAAGCCCGAGCCCCGTGCCCGCTTCGGGCCCGATCCCCCGGCCGAAGCGCTGGAACAGGCGCGTCGCGAGCGAAGGTGGCACGCCGGGTCCCTCGTCCTCGACGCTCACCTCGACGCACCTGTCCTCCTCGCGCGCGCGGACGCGCACGCAGCCCCCGACCGGGCTGTGGCGGACCGCGTTGTCGAGCAGGTTCGCGAGGACCCGCACGAGCCTGGGTTCGTCCGCGATGACGAGGCTCGGGAGCGGCGGCACCTCCCGCTCGATGCGCACGTTGCGGCCGCGCGCGGTGAGCTCGTGCTCGGCGACGACGCGGAAGATCCCGGCGCGCACATCGGAGACCGCGGTCTCCTCGTACGTGGTGTCGAGGTCGTCGTGCTCGGATGCGAACACGCTCAGAATCTCGCGGATCATCCCGCGCTGCCGGAGCGCCGCGTCGAGCGCGAGATCGATCAGGTCGCCGTCCTCGCCGGGCGGATTTCGCTCGTCGAGGGACGAGAGCACACCGAGGATCGTCTGGAGCGGGTTCGCGAGGTCGTGGACGATGCAATGCATGAGGATGTCCTTCTGCTCGATCTCGCGGGCGAGCGCGTCATGCGTGATGCGCAGCTCGCGGGCGCGCTGCAGGACCAGGCGCCGCTCGTGGAAGAGATCGTCGCAGCGGGTGATCACGAGCAGACGGCAAGGGCCCACGAGGAGCGCGGTCGCGGAGAGAGGCAGCTCCTCGCCATCGGTGGCGGTTTCGCACCAGAGGTCGGAGTCGAGCCGCGTCAGACCTCCGTTCGGCGCCTGCCAGACGGACTCCGCCTCGGGCAGGAAGACGGAAAGGAACGGGAACACGCTCTCCACGCGGATGGGCGTGTTCGCGTGGCGGACGCCCCGCAGCATGCGCGAATACCAATCGGGCGCGTTGCCACGTTGCAAGAACGTGCCGTCCGGCTGGCGTTCGAGGACGACCTTCCCGAGGAATGCGAGGATCGAGCTGGCAATCGAGGTCTTCATGCAGGCCTGCCCTTCAGCGCTGGAGCAGTGCGTGGCCGAGCGCGCGGAAAGCTTCTTCGACGCCCGCGCCGGTCTTCGCGCTGGTCTCGAAGACGGGCCCGTGCGCGGCGAGCTCACGCTCGTAGGCGTCGTCGAGCTCCCAGAAGGCGCGCAGATCGGCCTTGTTCAGAACGAGGACACGAGGCACGTCGCCCACGACCTCCGTGGCGGCGTGGTGGAGGGCCATCGCGGTCTCTACCGTGGCGCGGCGGGTCCCGTCGGCGACGAGCAGGTAGCCCGCGGCGCCGCGCAGGTACGAGAGGCGGACGCGCTGGAACTCGTCCTCGCCGCTGAGATCCCAGAGCACCAGGACAATCTCGTGATCGCCGTAGGTGAGGTGCTTCGTCTCGATCTTCGTGCCGATCGTGGTCAGGTACTGATCGGAAAAAATGCTCCGGACGAAGCGCATGACGAGGCTCGTCTTGCCGACGCCCGTCGCGCCGAGCAGGCACACCTTCCGCTTCTCCAGCGTGCTCATGACCCCTCGTTCATCGGCGAAAGGTGCACGTGGAAGGTGACCTTGCGCCCGGCCAGATCCGCGTGACCCACGCCTCGCACGGAGAGCCGATCCGTCGCGACGCCGCGCTCGTTGAGCTCGGCCGCCACGCTCGACGCGCGCTCCTCGCTGAGGCGCTGGTTCTTCTCGGGTGTGCCCGTCGCGTCGGCGTGCCCCACGATCTCGATCCGCGCGGTGAGGCCGCCCCGCGGGGCGGCGTCGAGGAGCGCCTGCACGGCGCGCGCCGCGGCGTCGAGGCGGGCGTGCTCGGCGCGTGGCGGCGTTGCCGAGCCGGGCGGGAACGAGATCTGGAGGCCCTCCAGCGTGGCCGCCGCGGCCCTCGCGGACGTGAGGGCCTCGGCCTCGAAGAGGCGCGTGTCGTCGAGCGCCGTGACGCCCGGCAGGCTCGTGGCGAGCAGACGCGCCCGGTCGATCCATGCGCGCTCGGCGACGCCCGCGGCCACGAGCGTCCCGCCTGCGAGGCGCAGCGAGACCCCGGACGGAGGCCGCAGCACCTGGACCGCGCGTCGCTCCGTGATCGGAGGATCCAGCGAGTAGATCGGCTTGAAGCGCAGCTCGACGTCGGACGCGCGCAAGCCGTGGGGCGCGAGCAGGGCGGCGGGGTTTTTCGCGAGCGGATCCCCGAGCCCTTCGACGAAGCGGCGTCCCCCGTCGCGCCCCGTCCGCGTGACCGTCACGCCGGGCTCCTCGCCGAGCGCCTCCACGTACGCGTCGAACCGCGCGTTTCGGTCGTGCACGACCTTCCACCCGATCCCGGCGCCGACCAGGGCGAGGACCGCGATCGCGGCGAGCGCGAGGGTGCCGCGGCGTCGGCTCTCCGGCTTCTGAACGCGCTCCTCCCGCATGCACCCGACGAGCGCGTCGCGGGTCGGCTCGAACGCGGCCGCGTCCCCTTTGAACTGCTCGAGCGGGGCCGCGTAGGTTCGGTGGATCTGCTCCAGCGTCTCGGCGAGCGACGCCGCCACGTCCTTCGTGGCGACGCCGCGGACGATGGCGACCAGCACGGCGCGCGGCCCGTGCTCGACGACGCCCGTGAGCCCACCGACGCAGAAGCGCGACAGATCCGCCTCTTTTTCCGCGTGAAACGCGTCCCGCGCGAAGTCGTCGATGGCCGCGAGCATCGCCGACACCTGATCGGGATCCTCCGCCGCCACGTTCTCCGCCGCGACGTGCTGCAACACGAGCCCGCTCTCGCGATGCACCAGAAACACGTGCTCCACCCGGTAGGCGAGGTTGTGGAGCATCACGACCTCGACGAACGGCCGGCCGGTGCGGGCCGCCTCGATGCGCCAGCGCAGGCTCTCCAGCGTCATCGTCTGCTGCACCATGTCGTCGAGCCGCTGGAGGAGCGCTTCGACCGCGGCGCGGGCGGCCTTCCGGACGGCGGGGCCGATCGACGGGAAGATGGCGTCGGCGAAGAGCTCCGGGTTTTTCCGGACCGTCTCGTGGATGCTCGACAGCATGAGCGGCTGCATCGCGGACGAGAGCTCCTCGCCGCGCTTCTGGCTCACGACGGCGGCCTGGGGCAGCACCTCGCCGATGGCCTCGGCGAGGGCCTCGGGGGTCTCGAGCTTGTGTTCGAGGGACTTCAGCCGCTCCTGCTCGGGCTTCACGAGGAACGGACGCAGGTCGTCGAGGGTGTAGTCGTGTTCTCGCCGCCGCGCCCGCGCTCGCAGGCGGGCGCTCATGACTGCTCGGCGCGAGGCTCCGGGGTGCGTGCGGCCTCGACGACCCCGCTTGCGGGGCCGGCGGCCTCCGAGGGCTCGCCGGTGTACAGGGCGAGTTCACGCTGGAGCGTGGACATGAGCTCGTCCCTGAGGGAGCGTGATTGCTCGACGAACCCCTTGGCCTCGTCGAGGATTTGCTGCCGGAAATCACGCTGCGCCCGGATCAGCCCGTCCTCGAGCTTCTTGATACGCTGGTCGAGCTCGGCGACGGCGTCCCGCGCCTCGCGCGCGACGTTGTTCAGGGCGGCCATCTGGGCGGTGTGGTCGGCTTCCCGCTGCGCGCTCTGCGCGTCCGTTTCGCGCTTCACGTGGGCTTCGAGCACGTCGATCATGCGCCTCGTATCGGCGCGCAGCTCTTCGCCCTGCGACGCGACCAGGCCCTCGATGCGGGCGATCTTTCGCTCAAAATCGCGAACGTAGGCGCCGAACAGGATCTCGCGCACCTGATCGAGGCTGTTCGCCGGCGACGGCGCGGCGTGCGTGGTCCCCCTGCTTTCGAGCTCTGCTCGTGCACTCGGGTTCATGGCTCCCCTCGTCGTGGACGGCCTCTCGCGTGGATTTTGCCGCGAGCGTTCCGGGCCGCCTTGTCGTCCAGATGCGCTGGAATCCATAGGAAAATGACTCCCTTGGCCGCAGCGGATCCATAAAGCGGTGGACGCGCATCGCCACCCCGCGGCGCCGTGCGCACCCAGCCGCTCACCGATCGGCTCGGCCGGCGATCGCCCCTCGAACGATCCCTCCGGCCGCCCGTGGCTTTCGATTGCTCAGAACTGCTGCTCGATCTCGATCAGCCGCTCCTCGAAATCCATCTTCTTACGAGGGGCGGTGGGGCTCGGCGCGGGCGGTGATTGCATCTGCTTGCGCCGCACGTCGAACACGAGCGACGGCGGGTATTCGACCTGGTACGACACGCGGAACTCGCGCTCCTCGCGCGGCGCGAGCGTCACCTTGAAGCGGACGATCCCCTTCGCGTCCGGCTTCTCGTTCGGGGTGATCTTGACGTTGCTCACGCGAATCTCGGTGTTCTCCGAGACGGGGATACGCTCGGCGAGGACCACCGTGACGGGGCGATCCGAGAGGTTTTTCGCTTTGCTCACGAACGAGAGCTGCATGCGGTTTCGCGCGTTGCGCTGGAGCGAGCTCTGGTGTTTGTCGAGCTCCCGCGTCAGCTTGACCTGATCGGCGACGCTGAAGAAAACGGAAAAGTCCTCGTCTTTCGCGACGAACTCGATGTCGGTCATGCCGAGGAACGCGCCGTCCTGGTACCGCGCGACGCTGCCGGGCAGGAGCGGCTGGCTCGTCTTGTTGGCCATCTCCAGGGTGATGGCGGCATTGAGGGATTCCTCCGGGGCGGCGATGATGTGGCGCTGGGCCTTGATGCGGCTCGAGCCGATGCGCAGCCGGATCGAACGACCGTCCGAGCGGACGATCGCCGGATCCTTCGCGGTGAAATGCGCCGTCGTGCCGCGCGTCTGCAGGCCCTGGAAAATTTGCACCGTCTTGCTTTGCACGCGCTCGAGCAGCGCCAGGTTTGACGAATAGGATTGCTCGAACTGCTCGACCTCGGAGATGCGCTGCGACGTTGCCTGGTTCATCCGGTTCCAGTGGCGGTTCTGCTCCTCGAATTTCTTTTGCGCGGCGCTGAACGACGTCACCTGCCGCGTCACGCTCCGGGTTACCTCCTGGGTCTTGCCGAGCGCCAGCATTTCGAGCTCGGGGATGCGCTCGCTGTCGGAGGAAGATTGCGTGGAGAACGAGAGCTCCGCGTGGCTCCAATCTTCGCCCGTCGTCTGCGTGACCACGGCGAACGACGTGAGCTCCACCCAGTCGGGATCGGCTGCGCTCGCGCGCACCTCGTGCATCGGCTCCCACGTGGCGCCGGGCGTGGCGTACGTCAGCGTCAACGTCGCATTGCCGGCGGCGCTGCCTTGCACCGTCACGAGCACGGTCGTCTCTTCCAGCTTGGTCAGGCGGCGGAGCTCTTCGAGGTTCTTGGCGCTCGCCTCCACGTCGGGGGCGAGCTGCTCGCGTGCAGCCTGCACCTCGCGCCGCGACGCGCTCGTCTTGCGCAGCGCCCCGGAGACGAAATCGATCACCTGCCCGTACGTATCGACCTTGATGTCGCGGGTGACGGCGTCCCCTTCGAGCTTCTGCACGGAAAACACCTTGATCGATTCGACGTGCTCCTGCTGCGCGTCCAGGATCGCGAGCTCGTCGTCGAGCGCTTGCAGCTTCCGGAGCAGCGCCTTGTGTTTTTCCTCGACCTTGCGAAACCCTTCATCCGTGGATCGCGCCAGAAAGCGCCGCTCGACGGCCACGTCCACGATCTTGCCGGTGCTCGTCGACGCACGCACGGAGCCTTCATCGACCCAGCCGGGCAGCTTCTTGAAACGGAAGACCGTGGGCTCGGCCGTGAGCGCTACCGTCGCCTCGCGGCTCACGAGCGCCCGATCCGAGTACACGGTCACCTTCGTGATACGCGACGCCACGCCTCGGTCGGCGGGGTCCTCGACCGTATCTGCGACGGTCGCCGCCAGGGCGAACACGGGCGGCGTGCTCTGCGGTGGAGCTTCCGCGCGTGGTGTCACGGGCGAGGGCGTGCTCGTGCAACCGAGGGCCGCGGAGAACAGGAGGGAGAGGGCAATCCACTTCGAAGGGAGGGGCGGCGTCATGGAGATCCCTACTGTACGAACGAGACGCGCCCAGGATCTATCCGAATGTGTGACGTGGCCAGCCGCACCGGGTAGCATGCCGCCATGTTGCTACCGACGCTGCGCTACCAGCTCGACGTGTCGTGGTCGCTTTTGGCCCTTCACCTCGACGGCTTGACCGACGAAATGTGCTTGTGGGAGCCCGCGCCCGGGGCGTGGACGGTCCGGCCGACGAGCGGACGCTGGGTCGCCGATCTCGTCTTGCCCGAGCCGGATCCTCCGCCCACGACCACCATCGGCTGGGTGACCTGGCACATCGGCTGGTGGTGGACGGGGGCGCATGCGCATACGTTCGGCGCGCGGCGCGGCGAGGCGCTCGACATGATCGAGCACGCGAAAACCGTGGACTGGCCGGGCAGCGCCGCGGGCGCCGCCGCGTGGCTGACCCGCTTGCGTGATCAATGGACGCAGGCGCTCGACGGTCTCACGGAGGCCGAACTGGACCAGCATATCGCGTGGTTCGACAAACCCTTGAGTCACGTGATTGCCTGGGCAAACATCGAGCTCATGAAGAACGCCGCCGAGATCGGCCAGTCACGGCTCTTGTACAGAGCGCGAAACGGCCGCGCCTAGTTGGCAAACCAATCGCTCGGCCGCTGCCGCTGGGTCACGACGATCCGCGCTTTCGTCCACGTCCCCGCGGTGGGCGCGATGGTCCCCGAACATTCGATGGGCCGGCTCGACGAATGATCGTACTCGTCCGTGAGGTAAAGCCAAGCGGAGAACCCGTCTCCGCCCTTTCGCTCGACGTCGTGCGCCCCGTAGCCCTTGAGACCGACATCGACCGTCTTCGCGCGGCTCCCGCGGGAGCAGGCAACACTGCCGCTGACCTTGAAATCCGAGCCGCTCGTGGTCCCCTCGTCGACGACGAGCCAGATGTTGTTGAATGCGTACCCCGTGCCGTCCCATTTGAACTGGACTTTGAAAGGTTTGTCCGGCTCGACGGCGACACTCGCGACTTCGGTATCGGGGACGTGCAGCCCGCGACCCTCCTCCTGATACAGGAGATACCCGCCGATGCTCGCCCCGATCAGGAACAGGGTGAAGCAGCCGGCGCCGAGGAAAAGGCCGACCCGGTTCACTTTCCCGGACGTGGCCGGCCGGACGCCTGGAAACGGGGCGCCCTGCGGGCCGGGCCACGGGGTGGCTTGCGGACCGGGGGGCGCTGCGCTGCATTCCGCGGCGGCCGCGGCGAGGAATGCCTCGGGGCTTATCGCGGGGAGATCGGCGCCCCGAATGCGCATGATCCCTCCGCCGGGCGCCTGCCGCCACTCGGCCCAGTAGGCCCGCTGCGCGCCGCCCTCGCCCTCGATTCCCCGCTCCGCCACAAAATAACGAGGCGGCTGGCCGCCCGCGCGCACGAGCGCGACGTAATGGCATTCGGTGGGCGCCTGCGGAGGCGGTAGGGGGATGAGGAGCGCCTCGACGCCGGGCGCGGGGTACATCGGCGTGATCACGAGCGCCGAACCGTCCGCGCGATCCTCGGGCCCGAGGCCCTCGCCGGCGGCGGCCCACGCTTGCTGCAGCATCGCGTTGCCCTGGTTCGCCGCGGCAGCCCACCACGCCGACGGGTCACGCAGCACGCCACTCATCAAGACTTGATGCGCAAAACGGTAATGTTGTTGTCTCACCGCGGACCTCCGCCGACCCGCCCGTCGGCGACCCTGAGGTCTCACGGGCCCGCCGTCGCGTCAATGGTTCCATCGAGCAAAGGGTCAGGGCAACGGCCCTCTGACGGGAATGTGCTCTTTTCACGAGACCGGCGACCTTTTTCCCGACATGGGGCATCCTCCTCGTGAGGAGGGACGCCGTGGGACCGGACGATTCTCCCGAGGATGCAACGAAGCTCGCTTCGCAGGCCCATGCGTGGCTGAGTCCCACCGCGATCACAGGACGAGCATGACGACCGATGAAAAGGTAACTCTGCGCGAGGAGAAAGAGACCCTTCTCCTCACGGTGTACGGCAAGGCGGAAGAGAGCCGCATGCCCGATTCCCTCCTGCGTGATCGTTTCGCCGCGGAGGCCATCCGCCGGGTCGACTACGATTTTTCGAAGCTGAAGGTCCGCCGCGACGACATGATTTCGCTGGCGATACGCGCGCACCTCCTGGATGGCTGGACCCGCGAATTCATCGCCCAGAACCCGGACGCCACCGTGCTGCACCTCGGATGCGGGCTCGACAGCCGGGTCTTCCGGGTCGACCCGCCCGCAACCGTCCGCTGGTTCGACGTCGACTATCCGGAGGTCATCGCGCTGCGCCGTCGTCTTTATCCCGAGCGTTCGGGCTATACCCTCCTCGGCACGTCGCTCACGGATCCGCAATGGCTCGACGCGGTGCCGTCGGATCGTCCGGCGATGATCGTCGCCGAGGGCGTCCTCCCTTATCTCCGCGAGGATGAAGTGCCCCGCCTCTTCGGTCGGCTCACGGCGCATTTGCCGGCGGGCGAATTCGGATTCGACTGCTACAGCCGCCTCGGCGTGCGGCTCCTCCGGCGGCACCAATCGATCAAAGCAACCGGCGCCTCCGTGCACTGGGGCCTCGATGATCCCCACGAGCTCGAAGCGCAGGTCCCGAAACTCGTGTTCCTGACGGAGGTCACGAGCCACGATCCCGCGCAGCTCGCCAGGATGTCGAGGGCGGCGCGCCTGATCTCCCGCGTCTTCATGGCGGTTCCGGTTCTCAAGAAGGTCGGACGGATGGTGCGATATCGGTTTGGATAGACAATCCGTGCCTTACAGCCGCCTCACCGCCCCGGAATTCGAACCACGTCACGGCGTCGATGTTCTCCCCGAAGCTCGTGCGATCGGGCCTCGATGCGAAGACCGTGGTGCTCGCTTTCACGGGCGTGCCGGTAGCGGGGCCCGCGGGCACTTTGAACGACATTCACCTTCGCTTTCTTTTGGATCCGTGGAGCACGTGGCCGCCGGCAGAGGGGACGAATGTCGGCCTGGCCGACGTGCAAGGGCCCTTCGCGATATCCGAGGGGGCAGGCATCCAGGTCGCCGTGCTCCGCGGCACGAGCGTAGGGCCCGTGCCGTATCAGATCATCCCCGAATTCGGCATGGGGGTCCCGTTCTTCCCGTCCTCCGCGCTTCCGTCCGACGCGACCCAGGCAGCCCTCCTGCGAATGCATCCCGGGGGGCACATCATCGGATATGGGCGTCCCCACGCCGGAGACACGATCGAGCTCCTCGTCGGACTCGGCCATCACGACGGGCCGAAGCCCACCGTGGAGGGATTCACGCCCATCGGCTGCACGAAAACCTCCGTGCTGATGGACGCCGTCCATACGGAGAAAGGGACGCTCGTCGGCTTTGCGAGCAATGACGAGCCGGCGAATGCCAAGGGCTGCACGGGCTCGCTCGGCGACGCCACACGGGTCGTCGTCGCCCGCGTCACCGATGGGAATCCGGTCGGCACCGAGCTCGCCGCGACGACGCCCGACAATCCGGCATCGATCATGGGGCTCGCCATGGCAGGCCGCAGTGAAGGCGCGTGGATGACCGTGGGCCACTCGGGGTGGATCGAGGCGACGGCCACGATTCAAGCGCACTTGCTCGACGCGGCAGGGACCTCCGTGGCAGCGCCGTTCAACTTGGCGGGAGCGAGTGATCTCAATCCGGATTCCGTCGGCGCCAGCAGCATGGCCGGCGATCTCGTCGCCGCGTGGTCCTACGGTGCGCTGTCCCCCGACCGTATCGAGGTGAAGCGCGTCAACGCCGCGGGCGCGGTCGTGGCCACGGCGATGATCGAAGCAAACCTCGGCACTTCCCAACCGATCGCTGTCCTTGGATCCCCCACGGGCGACGCCGTGCTCCTCGCATATTCGGCGATCTCGCCGGAGGACCCGACGGCGCGTATTCACCTCCAGCGGCTCGGTTGCGCCCCTCTGCCCTGAGCTCGTCCACGGGCGGACGCATTTTTTGGTATCCTCCTCCTCGGTGGCCGTTGTAGAGAAGCTCCAATGGTCGCGGGGGTGACTCCCGCGGAGCGAGGGACAGCCGCAATGAACACGTTCAATTTCACGCAAGCCGATGGCTCGTCACGGGCCGTCGTCGGATATCGGTATGCGCCGCCCAAGGCCGCGGCGAAGCGTTACGTCGCCGGCCGCGGCAATGTCTCGCGGCTGCCTCCCAAGGTCGACCTCCGGCCGTTCATGTCGCCGATTGAGGATCAGAAGGCCACGAACAGCTGCGCCGCCAACGCGACGGCGGGCGCCTACGAGTACCTCGTCAAGCGCCACCTGGGCGAAGACGCCTACGACGTGAGCCGCCTCTTCATCTATTACAACGGCCGCGCCGTCGACGATCCCGAGAACATCCAGGACGAAGGCAGCGTCCTGCAATCCGTCATCGCGAGCCTCAAGGAGCACGGCGCGTGCTCGGAGGAGACCTGGGCCTTCGATCCCGAGGCCGTCAACGAGCAGCCTTCGGACGAGGCGTACCAGGAAGCCGCGCAGTTCCGCATCGAAGACACCGAGCTCGTCCCGACGAACCTCGAGGCCTGGAAGATGGCGCTCGCGGAGGGCCACCCGATCATTTTCGGCGTCAAGCTCTTCTCCTCGTTCGACAAGCACAAGAAGGCGGGCCTCGTCCCCGTCCCGACCTCGCGGGAGACCGGGCGCGAGAGCCACGGCGGGCACGCGATGCTCTGCGTCGGTTATTCGGACCCGGACCAGGTCTTCATCGTCCGTAATTCCTGGGGACCCGAATGGGGCGACAAGGGATATTGCTACATCCCTTATCGGTACCTCATGAACGAGGAATACAACTTCGGCGACTCATGGATCATCAAGCGTATCGACGTCTTGCCGCCCGACGAGGAGACCTGGTCCGACGACGAGGAGTCCGTGCTGGAGGACGTATCGAGCGTCCTTGCCCAGCTCGACGAGGACGAATATGCGGGCCTCCTCGAGAGCATGGGCGACGTTCCGCTCGACGTGCGGCTCGCGCTCCTGTTCTTGCGTGCTGCCGGCGCGGACGGGGACATCGCGGACGACGAGCTGCGAGCCACGGCCGAGCACATCACGCCCGTGCTGGAGCAGCTCGGCTCGCGGCAAAGCGCGGAGAAGGTGCTGCGTAATGCGCTGCGCCGCCTCGATGACGAGCAGCTCGTGGAGGAGACCATCGAGGTCCTCGGCGAGGTCTTCTCCCAGGAGGTGCTCGCCTCGATCGCGTCCCAGCTCCAGGAGATCGTCGGCTCCGATGACGACGTCTCCGAAGAGGAGCAGGCCTTCGTCGACGCCGTCGTCGAGCGCTGGCAGATCGAGCCCGCGGAGGACGAGGGCGACGAGGAAGAGGGCGACGAGGACGAGGGCGACGAGGACGAGGGCGACGAGGAAGAGGGCGACGAGGACGAGGAAGAAGAAGACGAGTAGCCCCCCGAGATCACGCTCGGCGAAAAGTGAACGCATCGTTCACTTTTCGCCCCTTGACGTCCTCCTAAAGTGAACGTACGGTTCACTTTAGAGAGCGACGACGTGGCACGACAGCTCAACGAACAGGTGCGCGAACGGGTGTTTCGCGCGGCGGCGGAGGTGTTTGCCGAGGCCGGGTACCAGGGCGCGACGATGGCGGCCATCGCCGCCCGCGCCGGGGTCTCGACCGGCAACATCTACCGGTATTTCGAGCATAAGGACGCGCTGTTTTACGCGGTGCTGCCGGACGAGTTCGCGGCGCAGTTCCTCCGGCTCACCCGCAGGCGCGTGCAGGCGCTCGTGCGCGCGCCCGTGCCGACCGAGCTCGACGCGGGCGCGGAGGAGCGCGGCGAGGAGCTCCTCCGTTTCTGGATCGAGCATCGATTGAAGGTGATCACGCTGCTCGACCGGGCCCAGGGCTCACGGCACGAGGGATTCGCCGAGGCATTCGTGCGGGAGCTCATGCGCCCCTCGCTCGCCAAGCTGCGCGTCGATGCGCCGCAGAGGCGGGTGAGCCCCATCGCGCGTTTCGTCCTCCAAAATATCTTCCGCAACACGGTCCGCACGATCGTGTCGATCCTCGAAGCCCACGCGGACGAGGCGCAGATCCGCAAGGCGTTTCAAGGGTTCTGGAGTTATCAGCTCGCCGGTTTGTCCGGCTTTGCCAAATGGGTGCAGTCATGAGCCAAGATCTCTGGGAGCTCGACGCGGTCGGGCAGGCGGCCCTCGTGAAATCGGGCGAGGTGAGCGCGCTCGATCTCGTGGACGCGGCCATCGCGCGTATCGAAACACTCGAACCCGTGGTCCATGCGCTCGCGAGCGTGGACTTCGACGCGGCCCGGGAAAAAGCCAGAGCTCGGCCATCGGGGCCGCTCGGCGGCGTGCCATTCCTCATCAAGGACGTCCTCGCGTATCCCGGGCACAAGCTCACGATGGGCTCGCGCCTTTTCCGCGATTACATCGCGCCTGCGGGGTCGCCTTATACCGAACAGCTCGACGCCGCGGGGCTCGTCACGCTCGGAAAAACGACGACGAGCGAGTTCGGCCTCCTCGGCAGCACGGAGACGCTTCTCGCCGGGATCACGCGCAATCCGTGGGATCTCACGAAATCGGCCCTGGGCTCGTCCGGCGGCGCCGCGGCCGCGGTCGCGAGCGGGATGGTGCCGGTGGCGCACGCGAGTGACGGCGGAGGATCGATCCGGATCCCGGCGTCCGCCTGCGGCCTCTTCGGCTTCAAGCCGGGGCACAAGCGCTGCGTGCCCACAGGGTATGTCGACACGTTCGAGCTCGTCATCGATCATTGCGTGAGCCGGAGCGTGCGCGACAGCGCGTTCTTGTTGTCGCTGACGGAGGACCCGAGCGCGCATCCGCGGGTCGGATACGTGGATCGACCGCTCGATCGAAAGCTGCGTATCGGCGTGTATTCGACGACGCTCCTCGGCCGGGCGCCCGATCCCGAGGTGATGCGTGCTCTCTCGCAGACGATGCGTCTCTGCGCCGACCTTGGGCACGAGGTGGTGGAAGCGCCGCCGCCGCCCGTCGACGGCGTGCTGCTCTCCGAGGCGTTCTTCGATTCGGCCGGTGCCGCAATGCACGAGGTCGTCCGCACCATGGAGAGCATGCTCGGCAGGCCCGTCGGCGAGGACGACCTCGAGCCCTTCACCCTCGCGCTGATCCACCATTCTCGCAGTTTGCCCGAGGGCGCAGAGGCGCGCGCGAAGGCCACGGTTGCCCACGCGTCCGCGCGAATGCTCTCCTACATGGAGAGCTACGACGTCCTCCTGTGCCCGACCCTCCCCGTTGCGCCGTACGACCTCGGCACGCTCGCGCCGCACCTCGATCGTGAGCTCCTCATTCGCCGCACGGAGGTGCTCGCGGGGTACACGCCCATCTATAGCATGGCGGGTGTCCCGGCCATGTCCGTGCCGCTCGGCTCCTCGGAATCGGGCCTGCCGCTCGGCAGCCATTTCGCCGCGCCGCTCGGACAGGAGGCGACCCTGCTCGGCCTCGCTTATCAGCTCGAAGCGGCCGCCCCGTGGCGGCATCGCTGGCCCGCGGTGACGCGCGCGACGCGGGAGCGCGCCTCCGCGTCCGTGCTAGGGTAGGCGCCATCATGTCGACTGCCGCGTTCGAACCGCCGATCACCGCACCCTCCGACCTCGTGGAGACGGTGCGAAGGCAGGGGTTCGCCGTCGCGAGTTCGTCCTGGGCCCAGGGCCTCCCCGGCGCGCTCCACCCGGATTGGGCGGCGATCGCCGCGGAATGGGACGACATGCCGCGCGACCCGTACCTCAAGGACGGCGGGCACTACCGGCGGCGCCGGCACGCCTCGTTCATCGTCGACGAGGCGTCCTGCCGTCTCGTCCCCCACCGCGCGCACTTTCAGCCGCTGCAATACAATGCGCTCCACGGCGGCATGGAGCGCTGGTTCGAGCCGATGCGGCAAACTCTGATCGGGCAGCCGTTCTGGTCCGACTTGCTCACGGCCCTCGCGCGGGTCTGCTCCGAGATCAAGAGTTCCTTGCCCTGGTACGTCGAAGCACACCAGTTCCGGATCGACACGAGCGAGGGAATCGGGCGGCCCACGCCCGAGGGCGCGCATCGTGACGGCGTCGACTTCGTCGCGCTCTTCCTGATCGGGCGCCACGGGATTCGCGGCGGTGAGACCCGCGTCTTCGATGCGCGCGGCCCGCAGGGGATCCGCTTCACGCTCACCGAGCCCTGGTCCTTCCTCTTGCTCGACGACGAACGCGTGATCCACGAGTCCACGCCGATCCAGCCTCTCCTCGGCGGAGAATCGGGGGCGCTGCCTCACGGGCATCGCGACACGTTGGTCCTCACGTACCGCAGAAATGGGTTTCAGGACCGGTGAACCCGCGCGCGCCTCTTGACAGGGGCGGCCCTGTTCGATTCTCTTGCGTGCATGGGCGCGGGTAACGCGAGCGGAGATCTGCCGGCGGCGTATGCGCTGCACCTGGTCGATCTCGCGGCGCGGTGGGGCGTCGCGCCCGACGAGCTGCTCTCCGGGCTTGGGCTCACGCGTGATTCCCTGACGAACCCGGCGGCTCGGATATCCCTGGAGACCACGGGCACGCTCGTGAAACGGGCGACGGCGCTCACCGGAGAGCCGGGGCTCGCCGTTTTCATGGGCCTACAGATGCGCCTCTCGTCGCACGGATATCTCGGCTTCGCCGCCATGACGGCCGGGACGATCCGCCAGGCGATCGAGCTTGCCATTCGTTTCGTCCCCACGCGCACCACGGCGCTCGGCTTCCATCTGCACGTCGAGGGCGAAACGGCGTCCCTCGTCTTCGAGGAGCGCGCGCCGCTCGGCGAGGCGCGGGAGTTCATTCTCATCGCGCTCATGATGGGCATTGCCCGGATCGGCCGGGACATCACGAAGCAGGAGCTCGGCGGGGACGCGTACTTCGCGTTCGCCGAGCCCCCTTATTTCCAGCGGTTTTCCCACCTCGCGCCGGGGCGGATTCATTTTGGTCAGCCCTCGAACCGCATCGTCTTCGCCTCCTCGGTGCTCGATTTGCCCCTCGACATGGCCGATCCGGTGGCGATGCAGCTCGCGCGCGAGCAATGCGAGCGGGAAATGCAGGCCCTCGGGCGGGATGATCGGACGGCGGCGAAGGTCCGTGAGCTCTTGCCGCTGCCGGAGGGATATCGCTCCCTCGAGGAGATCGCGCAGCACCTCGGCGTCTCGCCGCGCACGCTGAAGCGACGCCTCGCCGATGCGAATACCTCTTATTCCGAGATCCTCGACGAGCTCCGGCAGGAGCGCGCCATGCTCCTCCTCCGGGACGAGAGCCTCTCGCGCGAGCAAATCGCCGAGCGGCTCGGCTATTCCGACGCGGCGAATTTCGCGCGGGCCTTCCGGCGCTGGACCGGACGAACCCCCGGCATGCTCCGCAAACCGTGACGGTTACGGCGAGGTCGCGGCTCGATACGAGGCCTTCCAGCGATCGAGCTCCTCGCGGTTATCCATGTCCCAGGGATGGAAGCCGGGCCGGTAGTAATCGAGGTAGTGCAGAAACAGCTTGAACATGCCGCCCGGACGGAAGAAGAGGAAATCGACGAGCGATATCCATTCCCGGACCGAGAAGAGAATCCCGTTTTCGTGCATGAGCCGCGCCTGGTGCTCGATCACCTTCGCCCAGAAGATCAGGGTCGTCGGGATCATCAGGGCACAGCGCTCGAACGCGTTGCCGCCCGACGCGAGGTAGACGTCGAACGCGACGGCCTTGTGCTCGTTCTCCTCGGCGGCATGCCAGCGCCAGAGCGCGGCCATCTCCGGGTGCGCGCCTTCGAGCAGGCGCGGATCGCCGAGGATGAAATGCCCCATCAGCGCGGTGAAATGCTCGAGATTACACGTCACCGCGAGCCGCCAGCGCGGCGGCAAAAGCTTCGTCGCGCGGCGGAGGATGCGCTCGACTCGCTTCTCCATCGCGTCGATCGGATACCCCTCCTTGCGTAGCATCTCGTTGTATCGGTCGTGCTCGCGGCCGTGAATGCCCTCCTGGGCGACGAAGGCTTTGATCTCCGCGAGGAGCCGGGGATCTTGGACCCTGTCCCGATGGGCCTTGACGGCCGCAATGAAGAATCGCTCGCCTGCCGGGAAGAAGATGGAGAGGTTGTCGAAGAAGAGCGTGACGGCCCGCCGCTCTCCGTGCCAAAAACGCGGGATCCGCTCGTTGGTCTCGAACCGCAGATTCCGAACCTCGATCGTCGGGGAAACGGACATGGCTCACCTCGTGCCGGACATGCGGATCGTGACACGATGCGCCAAGCGTCGGCAGGTTCGCGCGTGCCAGATCCGTGTCATCTGGGGCCACGGCAGGAGGCCGGCGGCGGCTGGCTTGCGAGGCGGAGCGGTCCGCGAGGGTTTCGTGCTACGGTCGCCCGCACGGAGGTCTTGTCATGAGATTGCTTGCGTTCGCCATTCCTTTCGCCGTTGCCCTCGCCCTCGCCCCGCGCGCCGCGCACGCCGGCTGCCCCCAGGCCGCCGGTGATGGATGCGATGCCATCATCAAGATCGAAGCGCGCCTCGAAGGCGCGCCCGCGTGCGCCAGCCTCGATCAGATCGAGCCCGAGAACGGCTGCGTTTGTCACGGCACCGTCTCCTTCGTGAACAATTGCGCCTTCGAGATCGTGGCCCAGGATTTCTCGTTCGGCAGCGACAAGACCCTGGTCCTTGCCGGCGAGACGGCCTTCCTCGACGTCGAGGGGAGCCCCTCGGGCGACGCCGTGGGCGGACCGCCGGGCGTCCACCACGACGAGCTCAACCTCCAGGGCGACGGGCAGGCCTTCAAGCTGATCGTCGATTACACCGTCGAGCACCGCGTGCTCGAGACCGGGTGCAGCATGTCCGGCGCCGATCGGCCGGGCCTCGCCGGCGTGGGTCTGGGACTCGCCGCGCTTCTTTTCGCGCGCCGTCGCCGGGCTCGTTGAGGCTGCGGAGGAAGGACGGAACGATGCGAATCGGAATGCGCATCTTCATGAGCGCGCTCCTCCTCGTCGCTGCGCGGGCCACAGCCGGCTGCTCCGGCGGCGGGGAGGGCGGAACCGGAGCGGGCGGCGCCGGAGGAACAGGCGGCGCTGGTGGAATGGGCGGCGCGGGCGGCGCCGGAGGAATGGGCGGCACCGGAGGAACGGGCGGCGCTGGTGGAATGGGCGGCGCGGGCGGCGGTGATCCCGGGCCGAGCGTCGATACGACGAATCCGCAGCTTTACAAGGTCTCCTTCAAAGCGGACCAGGCGGATGCGGCCGCGACGCAGGCCCTCGGCACGCAGCTCGCGCACCTCGATACGCGGGTCACGTCGCGGGGGCAGCTCGTCGTGTATCTGCACGGCGCGGGCGCGCCTTCCACGTGTGGATCGAATGCCCACGGCGAGGTGCTCGCGGGCCTCGGCTTCCACGTGTTCGGCCCCTGTTACCTCAGCGATTACGGCGTGGGGAACTGCGGCGACGACATCGAGGGATGCCGCCTCGAAGCGTTCGACGGCACGGATCACCACCCGTTCGTCGACATCACCCCGCCGGACAGCCTCGAGACGCGTATCGTCAAAGGGCTCGCCTATCTCGCCGAGCAAAACCCCCAGGGCGACTGGACGTATTTCGTCGACGGCGACAAACCCCGCTGGGACAAGATCGTCATTTCGGGGATTTCTCACGGCGCGAGCACGTCCGCGGTCATCGGGAAACACCGGCTCGTCCACCGCGTGGTGAGCCTCTCCGGGCCGCTCGACAGCAACCAGGCCTGGCTGAAGGCGCCTTCGCTCACGCCCATCGATCGGTTTTACGCCCTCACCCACACGGCCGATTCACAGCACCCGGGGCACCTGACATCGTTCGAGGATCTCGGCCTCCCCGGCATGCCGACCTCCGTCGACGGCGCCATGCCGCCCTACGGGGACAGCCATCGCCTTCGTTCGTCGGCCGAGACGAGCGACGGTCACGTCTCCACGCAGGCCGGCGGCCCTTCGCCGAAGGACGCGGACGGGAACTACGTGTTCCTGCCGGTCTGGATCTACCTTTATACCGGATCGCTCTGAGCGCTTCTTCCACATCGACGCGCTTCGCCCGCCCGCGTCTCCAGTGCGAGGCAGCGGCGAAGCGCCTCGAGGAAGTATCGATCCCCGAAGGAGAGGGATTGCTGCGGCCATCCGTAGGAGGTGGATCCGCGTGCCAGGATGCCTCGATGGGGAGAATCCACCGCGAGATAGGCGAGCTTGCCGTCGGGGGCGCGGAAGGTGAGCAGGGAATGCAGGATGTTCTCGGCGGCGCCGAGATACCGCTCCCGCAGGTTGGGGTCGTCGACGAGCGTGCCGAGCTCGAGCAAACCCGACGCTGCAATCGCGGCAGCGGACGAGTCCCGGGCCGTGAACGCATGCGTGCCCGGCCGCCGGTCGCCGAGGACGCCATCGCCGTTCGCGTCGTTCCAGGGCCCCTCGGGCTCCCCGAGCGCTGCGTCGAAATCGCTGGGCGGCACGAAGTCGCCGGGAACGTGGTTATAGGGATCGCGCGTATCGTTCGGCAGGTGATCGATGAAATAGTCGGCGACGCGTGAGGCGGTTTCGAGGAACCGGACCGGCTCGACCGAGGCATCGTCCCTGGTGAAGCGGTAGACCGTGGTAAAACCATGAAGGGCCCATGCCTGGCCGCGCGACCAAGTGGATTCCGCAGCAAAACCTTGATCACTTATCTTCTTGTGGATCCGACCCGCCCCCGGCCCCGCGCCCTCCTCGTGCTGGACGATGTGGTAGGTGCTGCCGTCGGAGCGAACGTTCTCGGCCATCACCGTCATCGCGTGGGTCACCGCGTGCTTGTAGAGGAGGCGCAGGGGCCCGGACCCGGGACGATCGGCGAGGTCCCAGGCGAGCAAGGGGAGCTCGACGTTCATCATGCTGTCGATGTACACGGGATAAGGCGCGAGGTAATCGTTGGAGAGCGGAAAAGCTCGGTAGGCCCCCACCGGCGTGGAGCCCGCATTGAACAGCCGATCCAGCGAGAACGCGCTCCGCTCGATCGCGGTCCGCGCGCGTCCGCGCCAAACCCCGCCCGGATCGTCGCCCTCGTCCAGCACGGAGAGCGCCTTGCCAAACGTCGAGAGAAAACGAAAACCGAGATCGTGGTCGCTCGCCGTATTCTCCAGCGTCGCCATGTGCGAGGTCCATGCGAGCGCGGCTTGTCGCATCCGCGGATCACGCCCGTGGCGATAGAGCTCCCACACCACACCCGGGAAAAAGCCGCTGCGCCAGTCCTCGACGGGCTTCTGCACCCAGCTCCCGAGGTTGGGCGGCGAAGGCTTGGTCACGACCGGGTAAAGCGAGGCGAAATGGTCGGGATCCGCGCCCGCGAGCTCGTCGATCGTGGCGCGCGTCCGTTCTTGAGCGAAGACCAGCGCGTCGTCGATCCGTGGGCGAAGCGGAGATGCGGCGGATTCGCTCGGCGGCTCCTCGGGCGCACACGTCGGGAGCGTGAGGCAGAGCGCGGCGATGACGGGGAAATTCCGACGAAGCCGGTTCACGGGCGCGTGCATGCCCTATGTCTCGTGCCCGCGAGGGTCGACGTAAAGCCGACTTACGGCTCGGCGAACGCAGGCGCGGCGCTCTGCCCGGAGCCGAAGGAATCCGCCCCTGCGCGCCGTGCCGCGTGCGCGAGCCTGTGCTCCCGCGGGCCTTGGCCGTGGGCGCGCGTAAAAGCCCGCGTGAAGGCCGCTTCGCTATCATAGCCGACACGCGCCGCGATCACCTTGATGGGCAGCGTCGTTCCCGCGAGCAGCGCGGCCGCGCGGTCGAGGCGCAGGCGACGCACGTAGCTACCGAGCGGCTCGCCGAGCAGGGCGGTGGCGCGTGCCGCGAATGCCGAGCGCGAGAGGCCGACGCGCCGCGCGAGCTCCCCGAGCTCCCAGTTCTCCTCGGGCGCGGCCCGCACCTCGGCGAGCGCGGCCGCGATGGGCTCGTCCTGCAGCGCCTCTCGGCCGGGAAGCGGCGAGGCCAGCGTGCGGAGCGCGCAAGCAAAGAGCGTGTGCCCGAATGCCTCCACGATCCCGTCGCGCAGCGGCGGCGAGAGATCAGGCGCCTCGGCGAGCAAATGCAAGGTCTCGCCGAGCCACCGGGACAAACCCGGATTCGAGCCCTGGAGGTGCACGAGCGAGGGCAGGAGCGAGATCCACGGCGCGCCCGCGGCGTCGAAGCGCAGATCCACGACGACGAGGCGCGTCTCGGGCGGCGCCTCGGTGCGTATCGAGGTCGGGCCCGTGGGCCGGAGGGCCTTGCAATAAACGTCGGAGAAGCCGCAGAGCGAGGTCGTGGGTTTGTCGCGGATCGAATGCGCGTCGCCGCGGGGCAGGAAGACGATCTCGCCCTCGCGGAGCGCGAGCCGCTGGTCCTTCTGGCCGACCCAGCCACCCCCGCGCAGCGCCGCGTAGACGCGAGCCTTGCCTTGCGAGGGGAGCTGTTTTCCCCATCGATCGCCGAGATCGGCCTGCTGCACCTCGGTTCCTTGCAGGCGGAGCGTCCGTGCCAGCTCGTCGAAGGCTGCCGACATGCCCGGGAGTCTAGCGTGGCGGGCGCTTGACGTCACGTGTGGACGCGCGGGCGTGTGATCCGGACGCGCGGCAAAGCCCTCTGCCGTTACCTTCTGGGCATCCCTCGAACGGAGGAGGTATCCCATGACGAGCACAGGACATCGTGACGCTGCGCAGGCCCTCGACGAGCACCTCGCGCTCATTTCCCAGGACATCCAGCGCTGGATCGAGCTCTTCGCGGACGACGCCGTGGTCGAGTTCCCTTACGCCCCGCCCGGGCTGCCGGCGCGCCTCGAAGGCAAGGCGGCGATCGACGCGTATTTCCGCCCCACGCCGCAGACGTTCGTCGGGCTCACGTTCAGCAACCTGCGCCGGTATGTCACGACGGACCCCGACGTGGCGCTGGCCGAGGTGCACGGCACGGCGTTCATCCCCACCACCGGCAAGCGGTGCGAGCAGGACTACATCATGGTGCTGCGGACGAAGGCGGGGAAGATCGTTCATTATCGCGAATACTGGAACGTCGGGCTCGCGCTCGAATCGTTTGGCGGGACAGACGAGGCGCGCAAGGCGGTGGGTACGCCATGAGCGGCCATATCTTGATCACAGGCGGGACCGGCAACACCGGTCGTCGGATTGCCGCGCGCCTCGGCGAGCTCGGTGTGTCCGCGCGCGTGGCGAGCCGCGCGGCCAGCGGCAGCGATCACGTGGTGTTCGATTGGGCCGACCCCTCGACACACGCGCCCGCGCTTTCGGGCGTGGATCGGGTGTATCTGATCGCGCCGGGGATGGTCGAGGATCCTTCCACGCTGATGCTGCCGTTTCTCGAGCGTGCCCTCGCGAGCGGGGTCGGGCGGTTTGTCCTGCTGAGCTCGTCTGCCATTCCCGAGGGCGCACCGGGCCTCGGCACCGTGGATCGATTTCTGCGCGAGCGCGCGCCGGGCTTTGCGATCTTGAAGCCCTCGTGGTTCATGCAGAACTTCGTCGAGCCGCGGCACCCGCACGCCGCGAGCCTGATCGGCGAGGGAAAGGTGGTCACCTCGACGGGCGCGGGGCGGGTCGGATTCGTGGACGCGGACGATATCGCGGAGGTCGCCGTGCGCGCGCTCGTCGACGAGACGTCACATGATACGGCGCACGTGATCACCGGGCCGGAGGCGCTTACGTATGCGGAGGTGGCGGCGATCCTGGAGCGCGTCACCGGCAGGCCGATGCGGCACGAGCACGTGGACGACGACGAGGCCCGGCGCCGCCTCACGGCCGCGGGCATGCCGGAGCCGTATGCCGCGCTGCTGGTCGGGCTCGACATTGCAATCCGGGACGGCGCGGAAGATCGCGTCACGGATACGGTCCTCCGCGTCACCGGGCGCGCGCCGCGTTCGTTCGAGGCGTTTGCCCGGGCGCATGCGCGGGTCTTTCGGGGGTGAGCCACCAGGGCGGGCGTTCGCGCCCGACCGCCGCGCCGGCGTCCGGCGCCTCACTTTCGCCGCCGCGCGCCGGCCCGACGTCCCGCCGCGCTGAGCCATACGATGATCGCGCCGGCGAGCGGAGCGAGCGGCGTCGGCCCCTGATCTGCCGTTTGGCAGGTGCAACCGCCGCCCACGGGGATGATACGAGGCTCGTCCTCCCCGCCGGCGCCCGTCGTTGCGGCCATACCACCGGCGCCAGCCATTCCGCCGCTGCCGGTTGCACCCCCACTGCCGCCTGCGCCGCCGGAGCCACCCATTCCGCCGGAGCCACCCATTCCGCCGGAGCCACCCATTCCGCCGGAGCCACCAGCACCTCCAGCGCCGCCCATTCCGCCGCTACCGCCCGCGCCGCCGCTGCCGCCCATTCCACCCGAGCCGCCCATGCCACCGGCACCGCCCATTCCCCCAACTCCGCCCGCGCCACCGCTGCCCGTGCTCCCCGTCCCGATCCCCTCGTTCAAGCAGATCCCGCTCACGCACTGGCCGCCGCTACATTGTGCGTCCGTCGTGCACGACGTGAAATCGATGATCCGCGCCTGAACCCGCGCGCTGCCGAACGGAGCTTCGAGGTGGAACGTCGAATACGTGACCAGCACCTTGCCGCCGTTCGTCGACGCGAGCGACGGGATGCCTTTTGGCATGTCGTCCGTGGTGATCGGCAAGCTCGTGATGACCGCGAGATTGCTGTCCAGCACGACGGCCGCTTCGTCGGTCAGTGTGGGGCCGCAAGCCCGGTAGGCGACGACGAACCGGTCGCCGTCTCTGATCGCGCCGCGTTCCTCCAGCCCGAGGTAGGCGCAGCCGGGATGGCTCGCGAGCTCGATCGGCGCCGCGTCCACGAGCGTGCCGGCCGGGCTCACCCGTACCCCGAGGAGCTTCTTTGCGTCGCTGTCGATCCAGAACACGACATGGTTCGTCCCGTCGAACACCGTCGACATACCGGCGACGCCGCCGGGGCCCGTGAGCGCGAGCGGCGATGGATCCACCGGCGCGCCCATCGAATCGACGCGCGCCGCGCGCAGGCCCGAATCATACCACACGACGAGGTGGTTCGTCCCGTCAAACGACGCGCTCACGACCGAGGATACCGCTCCCAGCGCGACGATACTGCCGGGGGAGACCTGTCCCCCGGTATCGATCGTCTGCGAGGCGAGCACGAGGTCCCCGATGCCATTGTCATACGTGGGGCCCACGAGGAGCGTCCGGCCCGCGCCGACGGAGAGCGCCACGCGCTGGGTCATCTCGTTGAACGTCGGCAGCGCGATCGAGGGGGAATCGATCACGACGCCCTGCGTATCCATTCGGTTCACGAGGATCGCGCAGTTGTCGAAATCATACCCATGGGTGCAGCTCGAAAAGCCGAGGAACGTGCTCGTCCCGTCGAACGCGGCGCTCGTGTACTCCACGTCGCCGACTCCATCCTCCACGAAGATCCCGTTCGGATCGAGGGAGACGCCTTCTGGGGTAACACGCGCTGTATAGAGGTTCGTGCCCTGTCCCAGCACGAAATCACGCGCGTCGGACCACGCGACGACGAAGTTCTGCCCGTCGAAGGCCGCCGACGGCGACCGCTGGTCGTTCGCGCCGCCCGAGACGAGGAGCGGCGACGCGTCGAGCGCCACGCCGGTCGGCGCGAACCGCCGCGCCTGGATCGAATAACCGCCGGGGTTGAAGCCATCGAAGTACGCGTTTTGCCACACGACGAGCGCCTGCGACCCGTTCGAGGCGCCTTGCCCGTACGCGCCGAGGTCCGTGTACGTCACGCCGCCCGGATCGAGCACCGCGCCCTGCGGGGACACGCGCGCGCGGCGCAGCGGATACGCGACGAAGTCGGTCACGTAATCGCACCACGTCACGACGGCGTTCGTCCCGTCCACCGTCACGTCGATCTCCGTCGCATCGTACACCGGCGCGCTGATGGTGATCCCCGCGGGATCCAGCACCGTTCCCTGCTGCGCGTCGAAGCGCGTGCCCATGATCGTCGTCGCATACGTGTCGTCGTCGTATTGCCCGTACGCGATGAAGTAATTTTGCCCGTTCCACACCGGCACCGGATCCCACGTGGAAAGGACCGGCGCGGGCGTCATGATCTCGATGCCCGCCACATCGACGAGCGCGCCCTGCGTATCCACGCGGTGCGCATACCCGACCCCGCCCGACTCGCGCAGGAGGAGCGCCCCCGCGCCGTTCGATGCGACGTCGAGCCGGTAGCTCGGGCTCACCGCGATCCCGCCCGGATCGAGGGCCTGCCCGGCCGGCGAGACGCGTCCGTATCGGCCCGTGCCATTGTCGACCCACGCCACGAGGTAATTCGCGCCGTCGTACGCGACCCGCGTCTTTTGCTGGATCTTCGTCGACGTCGAGAGCGTGATCGGCGCGCCCACGGGCTTGCCGTCCCCGTCGAGGCGCTGGCCGTAAATGCCCGTGTTATAGATCATGTTCGCGGCGCCCTTCTGGTATGTCAAGAAGAACCCGCTCCCGTCGCTCGCGAGCGCGGGCTTGATCGCGCCTGCGTCCCCCACGACGGGAAAACCCGTCGCGTCGAGCACGGTGCCGTCGGCGGCGATACGCGCCGCGTAGATGCGGTTGTCCCCGGTCGGATCGAGGTAACGATTCTCTTCCCAGGCGACGAGGTAATGGATGCCATTCCACGCGACCGCCGGCCGGAACCGCCGCCTCCCCGCGGGCAGGCCCGCGATCGGCGTATCGATCCCGAACTCCGGCGTGAGCCATGGATCCAGCACCGCCGGATACGCCGACGACGCGACCACGCGCTCGGGCACGCGCATCACGAGCCGCCCCTCCTCGACGCGCACCGGGGTTCGCGTCTTTTTCCCGGTCGCGTCGATCCATGTCGCCCGGCCAAACCGCACGCCGAGCCCCGTGGCCGCGTCCATGAAATGGTAACCGCCCGACGTCTCGCCGACGAACGGCTCGCCCCCCACGTCGAGCGTCACCAAAAGATCGCCCGCGCCTTCGGGCGCGTGCGCGAACGAATACGAGAGCTCGACGCCGCCGTCCCGATTCTCGAGGTGCTCTTCCACGTCCCCGCGCGAAACGACGAGGTGCCCATCCCTCTCCACGCGCCCCGCGCCCGCTCCGCGCCCGAGCGTGGTCCCGCCCCGCGTGATCCGCGCTTTTTTCAGCCGCAACGGCGCGCCCGCCCGCGGCGACGTGTTCGGCGACGCCGCCGGCGCGACCGGCACGATCTCGAACCCGTCCACCGTCGCCGCGATCTGGTGCGCCGACCCCGCGCCGAGAAAGCGTCCGTTCTCGGCTCGGAACCTCGCGCGGGACGCGCGAACGCTCGCGTCGAGGTCGAACGAGGGCGACATCTTCACGCCCGCTGTCTCGCGCCCGAGCGGACGGCTCTCGGCGGGCGTGGGGCTCGCGCCGCGCGAGCATCCGGCGAGTAGCGCAACGGAGAGGAGGAGGCTCGATCGCTCGGCGAGGAAACGGAGGCGCGAGAAAGTCCGGGGCATCATCCCATATCGATTACCACGAAGCGGACGGGGGCGGGAAGAGGCGTCACGCCCGTGTTTGAGCCCGGACTCGCGCAGTCGTCAAAGCCTCAGGCCGCGTGAAACACGATCGGGAGCGAGCCGGGGCCACGCACCAGAAGCGTGCGGTGCCAGGCCATCGGCTCGGGGCCGGGCGCGATGCGGCGTGCGCGATCGAAGAGCGCCTCCAGGGCGAGGCGCCCTTCCATGCGCGCGAGCTGCGCGCCGAGGCAGAAGTGCACGCCGTGGCCAAAGGGTAGGTTTTTCGGGCCGGGTCGCTCCAGATTGAATTGGTCGGGGTCCGGGAATTGCGATTCGTCGCGGTTCGCCGAGCCCGTCATAACGAGCAGCGGCGCGCCTTTGGGCAATTTCACGCCGCCGAGCTCCACCTCGGCGGTCGTCGTGCGTGGCACCGCGTGGAGCGGCGGCTCGTACCTGAGCACCTCGTCAATGAACGCGGGGATCCGCGAGCGATCCGCGCGGAGTTTCTCCCAGAGCTCCGGCCGTTCGAGGAGGACCACGAGCGAGGCGCCGAGCATGTTCACGGCGGTCTCGATGCCGCCCACGAGGAGCAGGGTCATGAATGCAATCAGCTCGTCCTGCGTGAGGGCCTCGCCGTCGACTTTGGCCGCGAGCAGGTCACTCACGAGATCCTCGGCGGGCGCGCGCCGGCGCTCCTCCAGGAGCTCGCCGAAATACCGCCGCAGGTCCGCCACCGCGCCCCGCGCGAGCTCTTTGCGATCGTGTTCGTCCGGACGCACCGTGGTCACGCCGCCGGTGATGAGGTCCGCCCATCGCTTGAGGCGCGCGTGCAGCGAGGGCGGGAGCCCCATCAAGTCGCCGATGACGAACGCCGGAATTCGCAAGGCATAGGGCGGCATGACGTCGACGGGCTCTCCGAGCGGCAACTCGGCGACCGCTTGCTCGGCAAACGCCCGCACACGCGGCTCCATCCGCGCCATGGCAAACGTGCCGAAGGCCCGCGAGATGAGGGCTCGCAGCCGCCCGTGCTGGGGCGGATCCATGGTGATCATCGAATCGGCGAACGGGTTTCCGCCGAGCCACGGCGGGTTCACCGCCAGGCCAAAGCCACGTGAGGAAAAGAGCTCGGGATTCTTGAGCACGAAGAGGACGTCCTCGTGCCGCGTGACGGCCCACATGCCGCCCGGATCCACTTGACACACGGGAGCGTTGCGGCGCATGTCCGCATAAACCGGATAAGGATCGTTCCTGAACTCCGGGGAGAACACGTTGTAACGAACGGTCATGAAGTCCTCCGAAGAAGCGGGGCCCATGATACCCGCGCCCGGGTGTTTTGGGTCGGCGAAAACGTGCGTTGCGAGGGCATGGGCGCGCGCCCACGTGGTTCGGAAGGGGAGCGGGGCGCTACGCGTTGGCGCGGCGATGATCGAGCCCCGCCGGACCGGAGATCCCACGAAGACGCTCATCGCGCTGGCCGCCGCGTTGGCCCTGACCACGTCCGCCTGCTCTCGCCCCGCGACACGAGCTGACGACGTCGCAGCCGCGCCCGAGCCCGTCGCGTCCGCGGAGGTGCCTGCGCCTTCCGAGGTCTCTTCGAGCGCCGTCGCGCCCCCGCCGAGCGCCTCCGCCGCTGCGGCAGCGCCGCCGTGCGCGGGCGTTCCGGCGCGCCCCGGCGTGGAGGCGCACGAGGGCAATATCTATTTCTGCGCGCAGGATGGAGCGGCGCGCAAGCTGACCGCGTCGGGGAAAGACGATTCGCCGGCGCTTTCTCCGGACGGCAAGCGCGTGGTCTTCGTGCGGGCCGAGGGGATTGCGTCGGTGGAAGCGGACGAGGCTCGGGTCACCGACAACCGCATCCTGCTGTTCGATCTTGCGTCGGGACAAACGCGCGAGATCGCGAAGAACGGCACGTGCCTGAGCTTGTGGTCGCCGGTCTTCGCGTTCGACGATTTCGTCTTGCTCGATGCGCGGGGGTACGAGATCCCGCGGTATACCTACACGAGCGTCTGCGGCGTCGACCTCCGGAAAAAAACGCCGGAGGTGAAAACCGTCGCGAGCGGGACTGATTGCGTGACGGCCATTCGCTCCGGGCCCCATCGAGGTCACCTCTACGCTGAGGGCTATCGCAGCCCCGGCCCCACGGAGTATTTCGCGATCGTCGACCGCTCCGGCCACATCGTCCGCGAGCTCGAAGCTTCGGCCATGACCGAAGATCCCCCCGAGGGCCCGGTCGCCCAGACCGGGGCTTTCTGTCGTCCGTCGCGGCGGCTCGATTTCCGGAAGAAGTGAGCCCGCCGTGATAGAGTGCGGACGATGCTCCGCCACCATCGCCTCCTTCTCGGTGCCGCGCTGTCCGCATTTTGTTTGAGCTGCAACGTCATCTCGCCACCGCCGCTCTTGCCGAACCTCGCGCGGATCGCGCCGAACGAGCCGGGCGACACGCGGATCATGCTCGTCGTGGGGCTCGGGGCGGGGATCTGGGTCGACGGAGGGGTCGGGGCCGAGCTCAGGGTCGAATCGCAAGTGAACGAGTGGGCGACGGTAGGCGGCGGACTCTCGGGCGCGCTCAATCTGGATCACGACGAGCCCGAGCCCGGATCGAGACGCGGAGCGCGGGATAACCATCCGCGCTGGCTTTATGGTCTGCGGACGTGGGGGCGGTTCAATCCCGGCGAGCTCGATTGGCTCGCGCTGAAGGCAGGCGCGGGGATCGCGGGCACGAACAAGGGGACGGTCGCGCTGACGCTCGATGGCGCCCCGCTGTTTGGCCATTCGTTCGAGGTCGGCGGCGAAGCGGGGAGCGCGCCCTGGCTCGTGAGCCCGTATGGCGGGCCCGTCGTGGCCCTGTCAGTGCCTTTGCGGCAGGGAGAAAACATCATGGACCAGCAGATCAACTTTGGGCTCGGGCCCGATATGCATACGACGAGCCATATGGAGCCCATCCCCTTCACCACGACGTTTTTCGTGGGTGCGCAAGGAGGGCTCGCCGTCGACGCGCCCGGCGCCCCGGCCTGGACAGGGGCGCTGGAGCTCCTCACGTTGCTCGGGATCTCCGATACCCATGCCGCGGTGCTTCTTGGCATTGCCACGGGGCAGGGCGTGCGTGTGCGCCCGTGAGCGGGCGAGCCTTCACCGCTTCGGCCGGCCCGCCACGGTGCGCGCGAGCGCGAGCACGCGGAGCGCGACGATCGGCGATTCGCTCTGATCCTGCTGCGGCAAGGCCTCGACGATGAGGCGGGCCGAGAACCTCGAAAAGAGCGGCAGCTTTTTCGAGAGCTCGATAGGCAGGTAGGTCGGGATACCCTTGTCCGCCATCGGGCCGTGGAGGAGCGCCCGGATCCATTCGGCGCCCGAGAGCTCGCGTTTCTGGTACTTGCGTTGCTCGAGCAAGACACGCCGTGAATGCACGTCGAGGTAATCGGGCGGGAGCATGCGGTTCGCCTTGGCCCACGCCTCGCGCACGCGGAGCGAGAAATTCGCCGCCACGTCGGCGGAGCTCCCGAGCGGCGTGCCGAGCGCCTCGTTCGCGAGATCGAGCGTCTCCTTGAGCTTCTTGTCGCCCACGGCGAGCGGCGCGGCGGCGCTCGACAGGACCTTGAGGACCTCGATTTCATCGAAAGGCAATTCGAGCTCCCCCGCGACGACGAGGAGCGGAGGTTCGAGCACGCCGTCGTCGTTGACCGCCGAGAAGAGCGCATTCTCCACGTCGAGCGTGGGGATTCCGCGCGTGAGGACCTTGGAGACGCGGGATTTGTCCTCCTTCGCTTTTTCTTCCGGGGTCTTTTCTTTCTTGCGCTCGGGCTTCTTGCGAGGTTTCGGCGGCGGAGCTTCCGGGTCCTCGTCGTTCCACGGGTCTTCGGAGGCTTCGTCCGCGGGCTCTTCGGGCACCGCGGGCGCCGTCGGCTCGAAGAGCGGCTTCCATGTTTCGTTTTCGGGGAGCCGCGGGGGAAGCTCGGGGGCGAACCACAGGAGATCGACGAGAAAACCCACGGGCGCAGGTGCCGCGGCGGGCGTCGTGACGGTTGGTTTGTCGCGCCGCTCCTTTTCGCGATCGTCCTCCGTGGGCGCCGTGGCGGCGGCATGGGAGGCCTCGGCCGCGCCGAGGAAGGCAGCCGTGGCGAGGACGCGTGGATCACTTTTCCCGGGGCGGGAACGATCCTTTTCGAATGGCGCGGGCGGTGCGGCGGGCGGCTCGGGGCGAGCCTTTTGCGCGGCGAGCACCGCCTCTTGCCCCACCGTGGTCCCGGATGGCCGCGTGACGGGCGGCGGCTGTATCGGGAGGGCGGGCGCGGGCGGCGCCGAATGCGGGACGACGACGCCCGGGAGCGACGGAACCTGCGGGCGTGGGGGCGCGGGCGCGAGGGGCGCCTGCAGCGGCGTCGGAATGGGCGGAGGCGGCGCGGCAATGGGCGGAGGCGGCGCCACGATGGGCGGCGGGGCCGGGGCTGCAGGTTCGGCCGGGCGCCGGAGCTGCGTCATGGGCGGCGGCGCGACGGGCATGGCCGGCGGCGGCGCGGCCATGGCGGGCGCAGGCGCAGGCACGGGCGCGGGCGGGTTTTTCTTCCCCGCGAGCCACGCGGGCATTGCATCGCGCGGGATGGTCCCGACAAACACGGCGGTGTCGTTGGCATCCTCTTCGGGCGGCGGCCGTGGGCGCGGCGGCGCCTGCGAGGGCGGCGGCTGCGGCGCGGCCGCGCCCGGCGCGAACGGCAAGGCAGGCGAGGCCGCAAAGGGCAGAGGATTGACGCCGAGGCCCCGGAGGCTGTCGGCTGTCGTCTGCGTGAGGTCGAGATCGTCGTCGTCCTCGTCGATCGCAGGCGTCGGTTCGTGCGCGGAGCGTGTCGGCTCGGGGAACCGCACGGACTCGCCGGGGTATTCGACGCCAATGAAGATGCGGCCCGGCTGATCGCGGCCGTCGAGCGGAATCTGGGCGCGGAACGTGAGGCTCGCGATCGCGCGGTTCGTGTCGATCCACAGGGTATCGGGGACGAGATCGGGCTCCCAGGGCGGCAGGCCCTCGATCTCCACGCGCATGTGCGGCTTGATTCCCGGCAGCCGCGTGGAGAATCGTTCGATCTCGGGGTGCATGTTTTCGAGCAAAATTGGCTCATCCGGCCGCAGCTCGGAGACGAGCTGATCCGATGGCGCGCTCTGGAAATACGAGCCGTCGAAATCCATCCCGAGCGGCGTCTCGGCCCACGTGCCATTCGCGAACGCCCCCACGAGCGCGCCGAGCTTGGCGCTGCGCACGAGCCATCGCGAAGCAATGGGCCCGAATCCGACGGTGGGGATCGGGCGGGGGACGTCCGCAGCCATCATCCCGGGGGGCTGCAGGTTTGGCAAGGTACGTCGCCCATATGCATCGACGACGGACGGGTCGATCCCGACGGGGTTCCACGACTCATCGCCGCCGGCGGCCCGCTCGTAGCGGAGAGGCATTTGCGTCCATTTTTGCGCCTCCGAGACGGCGCCGTCCCGCGCGACCGTGCGCGCGCCGAGGACCTCGATCGATTTGTCGACGTCGGCGACGACGAGCCGCGCGAAGAGCGATCGCAAAGGCTCACGGCGCGGCGCGAACGCGCTGCCGACGAGCAAGACCTCCGGCCGGGGTTTGTAGGGCGCGAGGTCGCTCGGGGCATAGACGCATTTGCCCGGATCGTCGTCCCAGTGGTTGTCGCGCTCGTTGACGCCCTCGGGCTCGGTCGCCACGATCGACGTGCCCGGCTTCAGCGCGTACGTCACCTTGCAGACGACCGTGAGCGACCATTGCCCCGGTTGCTCCTGCCACGTGACGGAGCTCGTGAGGAAAGGCGGGATGGTGATGATGTCCATGAAAAATGATTCCTGCCCGCCGCTCAGTCCCACTTCAGGCGCTTCGAAAAATACCGCGCCCGCGCCCATACGTCGCGCGAGTAATCGTCGCCGGCCGAGCCATCGTCGAGCTTGGCCCAGCTCGCCGCGTCCTTCGGCTGGGTCCGGACGTTGCCCGGGCCGAAGTTGTATCCAGCGATGGAGCCCGCGAGGAGCTGCTCCCGCGTCCAGTTCGGGTGCGCGGCCTTCACGGACTTGTACGTATCGCTCCAGATCTTCATGGCCTGCTCGGCGTGATCCATGCTGAAAGGACCACCTTTCGGTTTGTGGAACTCCTTGTCGACCTGGAACATCCCATACCCGTCTGGATCGTACTTGCCGTACCCGTCCGCGCGGAGGTGCCTGCCGAAGCCGGATTCGCGGCTCGCGAGGCCGAGCAGGAGCGCCGGGGGAATGCCGTATTTCGCGCCGAGCTTCTTCGCGAGCGGTACGAGCTTTTGCGCCCGCGCCCGGTCCATCGGCGCCTCCACGCTTGCCCGGGGCATCTTGCCAGGCTTCATCTTGAGCAGGACCTTGTTTTGCCGCTCGGCCCGGTTCGGGCGATCCTCGGCCTCCTCCGGCTTCTTCTTCGGCGTCTTTTTCCCGCCGGCATACAGGGCCATGCTGCCGGTCTTCACGACGCTGCCGCAGTCGAGGCAATCCCCGACGCGGACGACGGCCTTGCCATTGACGTAAATCTCGTCGGATCCCTCCTCCGCCACGCTGTCGTGGTGCGGGTGGTCGGGGCCGTCGTGCGGCTCCCAGAGGTCGCCGACACGGACGACGGCGTATCCGTCGAGGAAGACGTCGGGGCTACCCTCGAGGGCCTTGCGCGGCGGGCACCCGTCGTGGCCGCTGCATTCGTCGATGCCCTTGCGAGCTACCAGTGTCATCGACCCCTCCCGTCACCACTTCAGGTTCTTCGAATACCACTGCGCCTCGGCCCAGACGTCGCGCGAATAATCGTCGTGCGCGGTGCCGTTGTCGAGCTGCGCCCACGCCGCCGTGGACGAGGGGCGCGTTTGCGCGTTGCTCGGGCCCGAGTTGTAGGCGACGAGGCCGGCGGCGAGGTACTCCTCCTCGCTCCAGCCGGGGTGCTTGTCCTTGATCTGGCCAATGTATCCCTTGTAGATGTCCATCGCCTGATCGATGTGGTGCCAGTCCGAAGGGCCGCCTTTCGGCGTGTGATACCGCTTGTCGACCTGGAACAAACCAAAGCCCATTCCGTCGAACTTGCTGTAGCCGTTCGCGTCGAGGAACTCGCCGAACGCCGATTCGCGGTTCATCCAGGCGAGCGCGAGGGCCGGCGGGATGTCGTACCGTTCGCCGATCTTCTTCGCGAGCTCCTTGTAATGTTCGGCCTTCGCTTTGCGGGCCGCGGCGATCTGGTGGTACTTGCCCGCGGGGCCGGGGTTCATCTTGCCGAGCAGCTCGTTCTGCTTCGCGGCCTTCGATTTCCCGTGGTGCTCCTTGTCGTGGTCGCGCTTCGGGTGCTCTTTTTCTTTCTCGTGCTTGGGAGGCTCGTGCTCGCGTTTCGCGTGCTCGTGCTTCGTTTCGTGCGGATCGTGTTTCGCGTGCTTCTTTGGCCCGTGCCCGCCGAGCTTCTTCGGCTTGCGCCCCGCGGGCACCTCCACGGGTGGGTTGAGCTGGATCTTCGGACCGCCCTTGACGACGAGCTCTTTGCCGGCCTGGATGATGACGTTTCCCTTCGCCGAGAGAATGAGATCGCCCTCGACCGTGACGTGCCTATTACCCTTCGTCTCTTCGAGCTCGTCTTCCTGCACGACCTTGTGCAGGTCCTTCGTGGCTTCGACGTAAAAAAGCTCCCCGTCCGCCTTGTCGTCGAACGTGATCTCGTTGCCGCCGTTTTTCGAGCTCGATTTGAGCGTCGTGCGGGTCTTGTGCTCCGGGATCGAATAAGGCACCGGCGAGATCGTTCCGAACAGGCGGCCCACGACGACCGGTAGGTCCGGATCGCCATCGAGGAACGCGACGAGCACCTCCTGCCCGACGCGCGGCAGGGTGACCATGCCAAACCCGGGCCCCGCCCAGGCCTGGGAGACGCGCACCCAGCACGAGCCCTTCTCGTCGCCCTTCGCCTCGCGATCCCAGGGGAATTGCAGGCGCACGCGGCCATGCTCGTCGCAATGGATGTCCTCGCCCGGAGGCCCGACGACGACCGCGCTCTGGACGCCGTGGATGCGCGGCTTGCTCGCCTTGGAGAGCGGCTTGAACGCGCCGTCCTCGCCGCTCCGATGCGCGTCGCCGTGGCTCGTCGCGGTGAGCAGGGGCCGGTAGGGCTTCTCCGCCGAGATGGCCTCGCCGCCGGCGTGCCAGTCGTCGTCGACCTCGCCCGAGATGAACGACGAGAGGACGAGGAGCTTCTTGCCATTCTTGAGATCCCGGTGCGGATGTCCCTTCATCGAAAAGACGGTGCCAGGCCCGACGTCGGTCGCCGACGTGGAGAAGCTGATGCGGCTGGCCGCGCCGCGCATGGCCTCGACATGCCGCTGCGCTTTCTTCGTGGCCTCTTTTTCGTTGTGCCGGTAATTGCCCTCCGCGTCGCCGACCGGGGTGCTACCATCGCCGTCGCCGGCGACGTGGCTCGATCCGGGGAGGAAAAAATACTCTTCGAGCAAACTGTCCGGACCGTCGTCGTCCGCGCTGTGCGCGCCGGCGAGCGGGAACGTCGGGCGCCGGAAATCGAAATCACGCACCACCGCGCGCCCCGGCCGCACGTCGTGCCCGATGCTCACGTCCGTGATGTGTTCCGATTTCTCGGCCAGGCTCGAGGAGCGCACGAACGGCAGCGCCTTCTCGCGTGGCTCCGAGGTGGTCGGCGCGTCGGTGAGGATCATCTTCGTCTCCTTCTCGCCTTCTGGCGTGGTGAAGAAAAACGAGATGCCCGCGTCGACGAGGAGGCGCCGCACGAAATCGTGGTCCGTCTCGCCGTATTGCACCTTGAATTCGCGCTTCGGGTAATCGTCCTCGTCGATCCGGAATTCGAAGGGCAAATGCCACTCCTTCAGGACCTTTTTCACGATCTGCGGCACCGATGCGTGCTTGTAGACCCGGTGGTTGCGGCGGTGGGTGAGCAGCCAGAACGCGGGGACAATGCGGAGCGCGTACGTCGAGAGCCCGTCGGATTCGACCTCCGTCTGCGCGATCCTCGCGCAGACGCCCGTCCAGATGCGCGGGCCGCCGTGGCCCACGAGCCCGAACGACGCGGGGCGGCCGCTGATCTTTTTCAGGTCGACGTCGTCGTCGCCGAGCGCGATCACGTCGATCTGAAACGAAGCGCCGAGCGCCTCGTGCACAGCGAAGCTGCGGACGTCGAGATGTTCCCCGGATTCCAGTGAGATTTTCACGTTGCTCATGGCTTCATCGTTCTCCGCGAGGGTGTGTCCGAGGAGCGCTCACTTGAACGTCAATCGATAAAGTTTGTCGACGAGCTTCGTCGGGTTCTTGAGGGCGGGGTGCCTCCGATATGGGCCGCTCATCTGCGTGAGCGCCTGGCCGCGCGCCCGCTCGCCGAAGAGCTCGAAATGGATCATCGACATGCCGAGCGAGTCGAGCAGGCCGACGTACGCGATGTGCTCGCCGCACTTGACCTTTTGCCCGGCCCGGACGGGGACGCGCTTGCTGCTCGAAATCTCGCCATACCGGACGACGCCGACGCCCGGGTGGAAGACCTCGAGCGCGTTCGTCCCGTCATAGAAGAAATACGGGGGGCGGATGATGACGCCGTCGGCGATCGCGCGGATCTTCGAGCCAAACGGCGCATACAGGTCCACGCCACCGTGCTTGCGGCCGCCAGAGCGTGGGCATCCGAAGTACCGGGGACCGTCTTTCCAGCTCGCCGTGGGTTTTTTCCAGAGCGGGAAGATGAGTTTGCGCTCGGTCTTCGAATCCTTGTCGTCGTCCTTGTCGGCAGCGGGTTTCTTCGACGGCGGCTTTTTCGGCGGCGGTTTGGGCTGGCTCGGCTGCGGGGAGGCGCCGCCGGTGCCGCTCGACGCGCCGGAGAGCTTGATCTGCTGCCCGACGGAGATCTGATTTGGATTCGTGATCTGCGGGTTCGCCTTCAGGATCGCGCTGACCGTGGTGTCGTGTTTCTCGGCGATCGCGCCGAGTGTATCGCCCGACTTCACGGTGTACGAGCCCGGCGCTTTCGCCGACAGCGCCATCATCTTCTGCGCCTGCGCGGGCGCGGCGGGCGCCGGCGTCTCCGGTACGATCGCTCGCGCGGCGAACGCGACGGGCGCAGGCGGCGGCGCGCCGGCAACGGGGCCGGGAGGCGGGATGAAGATCGGAGGCGGCGGCCCGAGGTCGAAAGGCGTGTCGTCGTTCGACATGAGATCTCCGGCGCAAGCAAGGTCGTTGCCAACGGCGCGTCCTCGACAAATACGCGAAAGGACGTCGGCTGAAAATGGCGGGGAGGAGGCAGGGGTGGATCGACCCTGATCCATCCCTGGGGTTTGCGTTCCCCAGGACGGCTCGGCGCGCGGAATTGACGGGCGGGGCGGGGCTCTACCCCGCGCACTCCGCGCAGAGCTTGCCGAGCGTGCGAATCGCGTGATCGAAGAGCTCCGACCACGGGTGCCCGCACGAGAGGCGGATGTACCCCGAAAAGCGCTGCTTCGCCGAGAAGAGCGGACCCGGCGCGATGGAAATGCCCCGAGCGAGCGCACGTTCGAAGAGCAGGTGCGCGCTCGTGCCTGGTGGCAGCTCGACCCACAAGAGGAACCCGCCCGCCGGACGCGAAATGCGCGTCCCGGGCGGGAAGTATGCGGCCACGGCCTCGCTCACCCGCTCGACCTGCGCCGCGAGCTTGCGCCTGAGCGCGCGCAGGTGGTGGTCGTAGCCGCCATTATCGAGGAAATCCGCCACGGCCATCTGCGGCAGGGTCGCCGTGGCCACGCTCTGGGCGAACTTGAGCTGCTCGACCTCCTCTCGGAAGATGCCGGGCGCGGCCCAGCCGACGCGATACCCCGGCGCCAGCGTCTTCGAGAACGAGGAGCAGAGCATCACGAGCCCGCGTTTGTCGAAGGCCTTGGCCGGCCGCGGGCGCTCGTCGCCGAAATGCAGGTCGCCGTAGATGTCGTCCTCGATGAGCGGGATCTCCCGGCGCCCGAGCATTTCCACGAGCTCTTCCTTCGCCTCGTCCGGCATCAGGGAGCCGAGGGGGTTGTTGAAGTTCGGGATGGCCATGACGGCGCGAATGCGGTGGCGTCCCATCGCCTCGGCGAGCGCGGCGAGGTCCATGCCCGTACGGGGGTGCGAGGGGATCTCGATGACCCGCATGTTGAGGCTCGCGAGGAGCCGCAAGAGCCCGTAATACGCGGGGGATTCGACGGCCACCGTGTCGCCCGGCCGCGTGGCGGCGCGCAGGCAGAGGTGGAGCGCCTCGGCCGCGCCCACGGTGGTCACGATGTCGTCGGCCGAGAGCGCACAGCCCCATTCGATGGATCGACGCGCGATCTGCCGGCGTAGTGCGAGCAGGCCCGGCGGCAGGTCATACGAGACGCCCGCGCCGCCCGCGCTCCGGGCAATGAGGCTCGCGGACCGGTTGATGCGCTCGGTCGGCAGGAGGTCGGGATCGAGGAAGCCTGCGCCAAGCGGCACGATGCTGGGATCACGCCCGGCGCCGTAGAGCTTCGCGACCATGCTCTCGATGCTCGGGCGGCTCGTCGTCGTGCACGCGCGCGCCGCGCGTGGCTCGGGCGGGAGCGGGGCGCGGCGGGCCCGCACGTAATGCCCCGATTGCGGCCGCGCCTCGATGATCCCGCGATTCTCGAGCTCGAGGTACGCCTGCAGCACCGTCGCGATGCTGACGCTCTGCTGGCGCGCGAGCCTTCGCACCGAGGGGATCCGATCGCCGGGGCGGAGCGTACCCCGCTCGATCAGCTCCTCGATGTGCGCGGCGACGCGCTCGTAAAGAAGCCCCTGCTCCACGGCGACGGTTTCTTGCTGCACGGGGATGAAGGATACCGCGTGGAGGCCTCCCGTGCACCGGTACAGTTGCGGCAGGGGGCGACCGGTACAGTGCGGCTACGGGCCAACTGTACCGGTCGCACATGCCGAGCAACTGCATCTGTGCTGGGTACCTGTCCGAGGTCAAGCTCCAGGCATGATGACGACCGTGCCAAGGTTCCGCGCGGGCGTGGCGTCCTTCGCGCCGCGCCCTTTCGAGCTCGATCTCGCCAAGGGAGCGCTGTGGGCGCAGCGTCTCCGGGGGCCGTTCGCCCTCGCGTGTACGAGCGGTTCGGTGTGGTTGACCCGCGAGGGTGATCCGGACGACGTGGTGCTTTCAGCGGGCGGCTGCTACCGTGGCGCCGATCAAGGGCTCGTCGTGGTCGAGGCCCTGTCGCGAGCGCACATCACGGTGTCGAGAGAAGGTTTTTCAGGGAAACTCCGGCGGCTCCTCGCCGTGCTGAGGCAGCAGTGGCTCGTTCTGGTCTCGCTGTTCTCTCTGTACGTCATCTGGGGCTCGACGTACCTCGGGATGCACATCGCGCTGGAGACGCTGCCGCCGTTTTTCATGGGCGGGACGCGGTTCGTGCTCGCGGGCGGCATTCTGTACGGGGTGCTCAGGCTGCGCGGCGAGGCGGCGCCGTCGCGGAAGCAATGGGCCGGGGCCGCGCTCGTGGGCTCGCTCCTGCTCGCGTGTGGTAATGGGTTTCTGGCGATCGGGCAGCAGCGAGGGTGGGTGAGCTCGGGCGTGGCCGCGGTCGTGGTGACGACGATGCCGCTCTGGATGGCCGTGCTCGGGAGCGCCGCGGCGTTCGTGCAGCGCCGCATGGGCCGTGAAGGGACGTCGGCCGCGCCTTCGGCCGGAGAATGGACGGGGCTCCTCGTCGGCTTCACGGGCGCCACGCTCTTGCATCTCGGCGGCGCGATGGGCGGATCGGGCGGCGGGATCTTGCTGCTGATGCTGTCGCCATTCGCCTGGGCGCTCGGCTCGCTGCTCAGCCGCTCTTTGGACCTGCCGAAGGGGCTCATGGCCTCGGCCGCGCAGATGATCGCGGGCGGGGTCATCATGCTCTCGCTCGCGCCGCTGCTCGGCGAGCCGCTGCCGCTCGCGCCCTCGGCCCGCTCGCTCGCGGCGCTCGCGTATCTGACGGTGTTCGGCTCGATCGTGGGTTTTTCCGCGTACGGTTATCTCATCCGGAACACGCGGCCGGCCATTGCGACGAGTTATGCGTACGTGAACCCGCTCGTCGCCATCGCGCTCGGGATCTGGCTCGGCGGTGAGGCGGCCTCGGCGACGACGTGGCTCGCGGCGATCATCGTGATCTCGGGCGTCGTGATCGTGTCGATGGCGCGGGCGCGGCCTTCGACTTCGTGATCGATTTGGCCTCAAACCTTCGGGGCGCAGCCGCCGTGCGCCCCGCTGTCGCACGTGCAATCGATGCAGCCGTGCTCGGCGCATGTCCCGCACGAGAGGGCGACCTGCTTCCGTAACGCCTCGCGCGCGCGGAACACGCGTACGGCCGCGTTCGAGGGCGTGATCCCCTGCTCCTCGGCGAAATCTTTCACCGCGATACCTTCCACCTCGATGCGCTCGAGCGCGGCGCGGTATTCGGGTTTGAGCGTCTTCGCCAGGCGCGTGACGCATTGGCAGATGGCGCCGTGGACCTCCTGGTTCGGCTCGGCGTGATCTTCGACCTCGGAGGCGAAGGCGTCGAGCGCGCGCCGCGCGGAGCCCTGGCGGCGGCGGTGATCGACGACAGCGTTGCGCAGGAGGCGATAGAACCAGGCGATCGCGGATTCGTCCTTCTGGAGCGTGTCGAGGTGCTGGAGCCCGCGCGTGAAGGCCTCTTGCAGGATGTCCTCGGCGAGGGCGCGGTCGCCGAGGCGGCGCTCGAGGAACGCCAGAAACTCCCTGTGGTTCTCGACGAGGACACGCGCGACGTCGCCCTCCACGGGCAAGGTGGCGGTCGTCTCCGAGGTCGGGCCAGGATCTGCCATGGGCTCGTTTGTCGCCTCCGCGGGCGCTCCTGTCAACACGGCGCGCGTGCTCATCGTTTGGTTCCATAGGAACGAAGCCGCAAGGAGCTGAGGAGGACGGACACGCTCGACAAGCTCATGGCCGCGCTCGCCAGGACCGGCGAGAGGAGCCAGCCGGTGAGCGGAAAGAGGGCGCCCGCAGCGATCGGGATGCCGATCACGTTGTAGACGAAGGCCCAGAAGAGGTTGCGACGGATCGTGCGCAACGTGGCGCGCGCGAGGCCGAGCGCCGTGGGGAGCGAGGCGATTCCGCCGCGGAGGAGCGCGATGTCGGCCGCCGCGACCGCGATGTCGGTGCCGGTCGCGACGGCGATGCCGACGTGGGCGCCGGCGAGCGCTGGAGCGTCGTTGATACCGTCGCCGACCATCGCGACGATGCGCCCTTTCGCGCGCTCCTCGGCGACGATACGGGCCTTGTCCTCGGGGCGGACGCCCGCGTGGACCTCGTCGATTCCGAGGGATCGCGCCACGGCGCGCGCGGTGGCCTCACGATCGCCGGTCGCCATGGCGACACGCACGCCGAGCGCGTGCAGGGCGGCGATGGCTTCTTTGGCCTCCGGCGTCGGCAGATCGGCGACCGCGACGAGGCCGGCGAGTTGTCCCTCGATGGCGACGAACGAAGGCGTGTTCCCGGCCTCTGCGAGCGCTTCCGCAGCGTCTTCGAGCGGAGCCGCATCGATGCCGTGCTCGGCGAGGTAACGCGCGGTGCCGATTCGAACCTCGCGCTTCGCGACACGCGCAAGCACGCCGCGCCCTGCATCCGCGCGGAATTCCTCGGGCGAAACGAGGGCGAATCCACGCGCGCGTGCTCCCTCGACGAGCGCCTTCGCCACCGGATGCTCGCTGCCGAGCTCCGCGGATCCCACGAGGTGGAGGACGTCTTCCTCGCGGAAGCTCGGCATGGTTTTCACCGCCGAGAGCGTCGGGCGGCTGGCCGTGACCGTGCCCGTTTTGTCGACGATCACCGTGTCCACGCGGCTCGCGGCTTCGAGCGCGGTGCCGCCCTTCACGAGCACGCCGAGCTCGGCGCCGCGGCCCGTGCCTACAGCAACGGCGGCCGGCGTGGCGAGGCCGAGCGCGCAAGGGCAAGCGATGACGAGCACCGCGACGAACCGCTCGACCGCGGCGGCGAGGCCCGTCGTCGTGGGATCGGCGATGAGCCACGCGGCAAACGCGAGGGTCGCGATGCCGAGCACCACCGGGACGAACACCCCGCTCACCGTGTCCGCGAGGCGCGCAATGGGCGCCTTCGAGCCTTGCGCTTGCTCGACGGCCGAGGCGATCTGCGCGAGCGCTGTCTCCGCGCCGGTCTTCGTGATGCGCACGGTGAGCTGTCCGCTCCGGTTCAGCGTGCCGCCGAAGACAGCCGAGCCCGCGGTTTTGTCGACCGGAAGGCTCTCGCCGGTGAGCATCGATTCGTCGACCGCGGATGCGCCCGCGATCACGTCCCCATCGCTCGGGAGGCGTTCGCCGGGACGAACCCGTACGACGTCGCCCGGCACGAGCTGCGCGAGAGGGATCTCCTCCTCGATGTCGCCGATGCCGCCGCGGAGCCGCCACGCCGTCTTCGGCTGGAGCGCGACGAGCCCACGCACGGCGTCCGTGAGGCGCTTTCGCGCGCGGGTTTCGAGGAGCTTGCCGAGCAGGACGAAGCTCACGATGGCCCCGACGGCCTCGAAATAGACGTGCGGACGCAGGCCATGCGCGGCGTGCGGGAAGAGGCCGGGCGCGAGGACGGCGATCGCGGAATAGACCCACGCGGCGCCGGTCCCGAGGCTCACGAGGGTGTTCATGTCGGCGGCGTGGTGCCGGAGCGCGATCCACGCGAGGCGAAAGAATCGGCGGCCGGGGCCGAGGATCACGGCCGTCGCGAGGGCGAGCTGCACGAGGCGGCCGAGCGTGCCGTCCGCGCCGGGGATCCGGCCGTGTGACATGCCGAGGACGAGCAATGGGACAGAGAGCCCGAGCGCAAAGGTGAAGTCGCGCCGGAGCACGCGGCGCTCGTGGTCGAGGCTCGCGTCGGCTGCGTGGGTTCGTTCAGCGGGCGCGGCGGCGGAGGTTTCCGGGGCGGCTGCTTGTTGCGGGACGCTGTAGCCCGCGCGTTCGATGGCCGTGATGAGCGGTTCGGTTCCGGAGGCCGTGGGGTCGTACGTGATCGTCGCGGTGCGCGTGACGAGGTTGACCTTGGCCTCGCGGACGCCTTCGGTCGCGAGCAAGGCGCGCTCGATGCGTCGCACGCAGGCGGCGCAGGTCATGCCTTCGACGGGCAGGTCGATGCGGCGAGCCGCAGGGGCGGCGGT
This sequence comes from Polyangium jinanense, assembly GCF_028435365.1. Next base: position 42,972 of record NZ_JAGTJJ010000060.1, read on the forward strand.
TTTCTCGGGGAGGAGAGCGGGAGTGGATGCGGTCGACATGGGAACCTCGCTTCGACCGCGCAGACGCATCACCGCCCGGCGCATTACACCGGCTGGCGGGGTGTAATGAAGCGCGGCGGCTGCGTCTTCAGGGGTGCGAGCGGCGAACGGGCCGCTCCCCGGAAAGGAAGGACGCCATGAAGGAAACGTTGCTCCATGTCGACGGGATGAGCTGCCCGTCCTGCATTCGCCACATCGACGGCGCGCTACGCGGGATCGCCGGCGTCGAGAAGGTCGACGTGAAGCTCCGCGAGGGCACCGTTCTCGTGAAGCACGATCCGTCGAGCGCGCCGACGAACGTCCTCGTCGAGGCGCTGCGCGACGCCGGCTACGAGTCACGCCCCCGCGCCGCCTGAAATGGGGGCGAGCGCCGGAGCTCTCGGAGATTCCCGCGAGCTCCGGCGCTTCGGGTTTCACCCGCAAGAACCTTCCCCGCAGCTCATCTGCGCGCCGTGCTTCTGCGCGGCCGTCGGGGCCGGCGCGGGTTTTTCGGTGGGCTCGGACGGCGTCGCGGTCACGGGAGACGGGGCGGGAGGCGCTGTCGTCGAACGTGGCGTCGCGGTGGGTTTGGCTGCGGCTTTCGCTGGGGCCGCGGAGGGCGCGACGGCCGCGCTCGGGGGCGCTGGGATGGGGGCCGCGGGCGTCGCGGCCGCGGGTTTTTCGTTTGCCGGTGGAGGCGGCGCGGCGGGCGTTTCGGCTACCGGTTTCACGTCCGGGCCGTCCGGCGGCGCCGGGGACGTGGTGCAACCGGTGATCAGGGCGCCCGCCCCGAGGGCGGCCAGCGCCTCGTAGATACGCTTTGCATTCATGACCAAGCTCCTTCGTGGTTCTCCGTCGGATCGACGGAAGGGGTACGACCCTGCCGACGCAGGGGGGCGCCGCCCATTACAGTCGTCGATCGGAATTTTCGCGGCCGGGCGGGCACGGGGCGAGGCCCTTTGAAAGCAGGTCCGGACGGTGTAGACATGGGCCATGGCGCGAAGGGAGAGCCTGTTCGTCCGGCTGACGGTTTGTCTGGGCCTGCTTCTCCCCGGGGGCTGCGGGGGCGCGCCCGCGGCGAAGGCGAGCGCCGTGATGGGGGACGCGCCGGAGGTACATTATTCGTTCGTGATCGATGCCGAGCTCCGCACGCTTTCGGCCACCGTTTGTCCCCGCGATCTGAGGCTCGCGCGGCTGCGCATGACGGTGCCCGAGCTCCTCGAGCGCGTGCGCCGGCCGCGCATCCTGCGGGCCGCCGGCGACGTGCCGCTCACATTCGAGGAGGATGCCGTGCCCATTGCTTCGGCGACGGACGGCGCTTGTATCGGCTACGACGTCGACCTCGGTCCGCCGGGGGAGGGTTTTTGGATCACGCACGGCGATGCCCACGTGCTCGCGGCGCCCGACGTGTGGCTGCTCGCGCCCGAGCCCCGGCCCAGAGGGACGCATTTCACCGCGAGCTTCACGCTCCCGCCGGGCGTTCGCGCCGCGCTCCCCTGGCCCGAAGATCCACGAGGGTATCGGGTGCCGACGTCGGCCTTCACGATGCGGAGCGCGGGTGCGTTTGGTCAATTCGAGCGAGAGACGCTGCGCGTGGGCGGGGCCGAGCTCGATGTCGTCGCGCTCGGCGGCGGGTTCGGCGAGCGGGCGCCCCTCGTGACGGAATGGCTGCAAAAGAGCGCGTCCGCGCTGACCCAGCTCCACGACGGGTTTCCCGTTCCGCGGGTGATGGCGCTGCTCGTCCCGCATCCGGGGTCGGAGGTCGGATTCGGCATGGCGCTGCGTGGAGGCGGGCCGACGGTGATGATCATCGTGGGGTCGTCCGTCACGCCCGAGGCGCTCGACGAGGACTGGGTCGGCGTGCACGAGCTTTTCCATCTGTCGGCGCCGCGGTTTCTTCCGAGCGACGCCTGGCTGTCCGAGGGGCTCGCGACGTATTACACGGACATCCTGCGGGCGCGGGCGGGGGCATTGGATGAACACCGCGCCTGGGACGATCTCGTGGACGGCTTTCGGCGCGGGAGCCGGCGCGGGACGGGGCGGACGCTCCGGCAAGAGAGCATCGACATGCACGAGACGCACGCTTACCAGCGGGTGTATTGGGCCGGCGCGGCGCTTTCGCTCCTCGCGGACGTGGAGCTCAGGAAGCGGGGCGTGGAGGACGGCCTCGATGGGCCGCTGCGTGAGCTCGCGCGTTGCTGCGCGCGATCCGAGGAGGCGTGGTCCGCCGAGCAGTTCGCGAAGTTCGTTGATGAGAAGACCGGTCAATCCGTCGTGCAGCCGCTGTTCGAGCGGTACCTCGATCGAGCGGATTTCCCCGATACCACGGAGGTTCTCGCGGCGCTCGGCGTGAACGGGACTGGGCGGGAGATGACGCTCGCAGCGGAGGCCCCGCGCGCCGGCGTGCGCAGTGCGATGATGGCGCCCCGCGCCGGGAGCACGAGACGCTGAGTTTGTCCGGGCTCAGGCGGTTTCGGGCTTCGGCGCGGCCTCTTCGGGCGCGTGGCGCTCGATTTTCCGGCGGAAGACGAGCATACAGACCGGCGCCGCGATTGTCATGAGCCCGATGACGAGCCACATCTGCCGCGAGTCCCGCGGGCCGGTCGGTGGGCAATACACGGAGAGCAAATACCCGCTGAGGAAACCCACGAAGGGTTTGGCGAGGAACAGGGGGATCTCCGAGAGGCCCATGTAGCTCGCCTCGCGTCCGGGCGGCGCGATCGTCGCCGTGTATTCGTAGAGCCGCGGCGACCAGAGCGCCTCGCCGATCGAGAGCAGGACGATGAACACGATGCTCGCCGTGACGGTCGTCGAGACGGCCATCGCGAGCACCGAGAAGGCCGTGATCGTCGCGCCGATCGAGATCACCGGGTAAGGCGGGTATTTGCGCGTGAGCGCGGTCGCCACGGGCGTGAGGACGATGATCATCGCAGGGTTGATCGACCAGTAATAAGCGAACGGGAAGTCCTGTCCGAACTCGCGGAGCGTGTACTTCGGCCAGGTCAGATGCGCGTGCTGGAGGACGAGGCGGACGAACGTGAGGAGCGCGACGAACCCCAGGAAGATCCAGAAGGCCGGCTCGCGCAAAACGTCGCGGGCAATCGCGAGCGGGTTTTTCGTGGGTTTGTCCGAGGTGGCCGGCTTCGCCTCGCGCATGGAGAGCGCGAGGATGACATTGATGCAGGAGGCGACGAACCCGACGAGGAAGACCAGCTGGCTCGACGAGAACGTGATCCCGGCGATCGTCGCGCCGCTCTTGAACCACTTCCGGAACTCGGTGATGAGCGGCCCCTGGGCGAGCGAGCCGACGTTCATGAGCACGTAATAAAATGAGAATGCGAAGGAGACCGTCGCGGGGGTCGTGTAGTTGCGCACGGCCGCGTTCATCGTGGGCTTCATGCAGGCAATGCCCCAGACGGACGCGGCGAGCGCCGCATAAATGGTCATCTTGTCGCCCGCGAACGCGAGCATGCCCCGGCCGATGGCCGTGGAGAGGGCCGCGATCACGAGCGCGCGGCGGACCCCGAGCCCGTCGGCGATGAAGCCAGCGAGGAACACGACGAGGCTGATGACCGTGAGCCAGGTGCCCGCGACGGAGCCGGCGGCGGTATCGGAGAAGCCGTGATCGTCCGACAAGAAAATCACGAGAAGCGACCAGATGGCGAAATACGCGACGGACTCGAGGAGCTTCATCGCGTACACGGTCCAGAGCTCGCGCGGGGAGGCGACGAGCGCGCGCAGATCGGCGGAGAGGGAGCCATCGGCGCGTGCTTCGGGAGGGGCTGCCATGGGCGAACGATACACGCGCTCGGGCCGGGATCCACGGGGATCAGAGCCCCGGGCGTCGCGAGGAGCACCGGGCTCCCGTTGACAGAGGGCCTTTTGCTCTTCTATACAGCGCGTTGCTTTTTCGGACGACCCCGATGCGCGCTCCTCGATCCAGGCTCCGCCGGCCCCTCCTGCGCATGGGGCTGCTCGCTGTCGTCGCCGGGGCGTTCGCCGTGCCGGCGTGCCCCGTCGCGTGGGCCGACGAGGTGGCCCAGGAGGGCGAGAGCGGGGCTTCGCTCTACGCGCAGATCCTGAAGCTCGTCGAGGCGGGCCGGTATCCCGAGGCCGTGCGCCTGGCCGATCGCGCGGTGAAGCTCCTGGAAGATGCCCCGAACGATAATGGGCATTTCCCTTTTTTGCTCGGGAGCACCTACACGCTCTACGGCGATTATGCGCGGGCCGAGCCGATCTTCGTGCGCCTCTTGGCAGCCCAGGATCCCCGCGAGCCGAATCCGGCGGTGTACGAATCCCTCGGTCGCATTCGATTCGCTCTCGGTGACCTGGAAGGCGCGGCGCCGCTCCTCCGGCGCGCCGTGGCTATTGCAGAGGAGCGTTTCAGCGCGGAATCGCCGTATGCCATCGGCGCCGTCGAAGCGCTCGCCGCGCTGCATCGGCGCCGGGGCGAGCGAAGGCGCGCCGAGGAGCTCCTCCGCGATCTCGAAACCCGCGTCCGCAATGCATCGAGCATTTCCCGTGATGTCCTGAGCTTGCCCGCGCTGCGTCTGGGCGAGCTCGCGCTGGATCGAGGGGAGCCCGATGTGGCCGAGCCACTCTTGAAAGCGGCACTCGCGGGGGCGGAAGAGTCCCTCGACGAAAACCACGTGCAGCGCGCGGAGTACCTCCAAGCGATGGGGCTTTTGCTGGCCCGTCGAGGAGACTTCGCCGCCGCCGAGGCGCGGATGAAACGAGCGCTCGAATTGCGGGAAGCCGTCTTCCACCCGGACCATCCCGACATCGCTCGCACGCTCCGCGACCTCGGGGATCTTTACGTGGCCCAGGACCGCATCGAGGACGCGGTGCGCGTGCGGGCACGCGCGGCCGATCTCGCGGACCGCGCCGCGCGCGTGCATCTTGGGCGTGGATCCGAGGACCAGAAACGCGCGCATGCCGCCTTGCTCCAGGAGGATACGGACGCGCTGGTCTCGCTGCACATCCAGGTCGCGCCAAAGCATCGCGCGGCGGGCCGCCTCGCTCTGACCGCGATCCTCCGGCGAAAGGGAATCGTCCTCGACGCCGTGGCCGGGAGCCTCTCCGCCTTGCGGCAATCACTCGATTCGGCGGGGCGCGCGCTTTTCGACGAGCAGGCCCAGGTCGATGCGCGCCTGTCTGCAGCCGTCTCGCGCGGGCCCATCGACGTGCCGCCCGAGGAGCACCTGGCCGAAATCGAAGCCCTGGAGCGGCGCCGCCGCGAGCTCGATGCGCGCCTCTCGGCCCATCCGCACGCCGTCCCCGACGGCGGCCCTTCCGCGCTGCTTTCGCTAGAGGACGTGCAGCGAGCCATTCCCGCGGGCGCCGCGCTCGTCGAGCTCGTCGTGTATCGCCCGTACGATCCTTCGGGTCCGCCCGTTCGTCCCACCTGGGGCGCGCCGCGTCTCGCCGCGTACGTCCTCCGCCGCGAGGGCGAGGTCGCGTCGATCGATCTCGGCAATGCCGAGGGCATCGAAGAGGTCGCGGCGGGACTTTTGCGGGATCTCGCGACCACCCGTCGTGATCCGCGCCCCGCCGCGCGGTACCTCGATTCTCTGGTCACGGAGCCGCTCCGTGGTTTGCTCGGGGATACCCGCTGGATCCTCCTCAGCCCCGACGGCGCATTGAACCTCGTGCCCTTCTCTGCGCTCGTCGACGAAAAAGGGACGTCGCTCGTCCGGCATACGTCGTTCACGTATCTGACGAGTGGTCGCGAGCTCGTCCGCCTCGCCAAACCTCCGGCCGAAGCCCGCGAAGCGCCGCTCGTGGTCGTCGATCCGGCATTCGGGGCACGCGGCGAAAGCGCGTCGGCAGGGGAGGGGCGCGGCGCGCGGTCTGCGAGGATGACACGGATCCGATTTTCGCCGTTGCCAGCGACGCGGAGAGAGGGCGCCGCGGTGAAACGGATGCTGCCCGGCGCGAGGCTTCTGGAAGGGACGGCAGCGACGGAAGAAGCGCTCATGGCGGCTCGGGGGCCGCTCGTGCTGCATGTCGCGACGCATGGGTTTTTCCTTCCGGATCAGCATGCGGCGGGCGGGCGGGACGAGGGTGAGCGGGGAGGGGAGCGGTCGGCGTTCGTCTCGGAAAACCCGCTCCTCCGGGCGGGGCTCGCGCTTTTTGGCGCGAATGGGCGGCGGAGCACGACGGACGCCGCCGACGGCGTGCTCACGGCGCTGGAGATTTCGGGGCTCGATCTGCGCGGCACGCGGCTGGTCGTGCTCTCGGCGTGTGAAACGGGCGTGGGCGAGGCGCTGCGTGGCGAGGGGGTTTTTGGGTTGCGCCGCGCGCTCGCCCTTGCAGGGGCCGAGACGCAGGTCATGAGCCTGTGGCAGGTCGACGACGAGGCCACGAGCGAGCTCATGACGGCCTATTACGCAGGCCTCGCCGTCGGCGGGGGGCGGAGTGAGGCGTTACGCGCGGCCCAGATCGCCGTGCGCGAAAAACATCCGCATCCGTATTACTGGGCGAGCTTCATCGTCTCCGGCAATGGGGCCGCGCTCGACGGTCATTCCGTCCCGCCCCGCTTCGAGGTCGCGCGCGGGCCTCGCGGGTGCGCTTGCCAGGCCGCCGGGGCGCCCTCCGAAATGGGAATCGGGGCCGTCGCGCTCGCCGCGGGCGCCCTCGGCCTCGCGAGGCGGAGGCGCCGCACCTGGAACGTTCATTGAAAGGACCTCGCGTAGATCGCGACTCGCTCCCGAGGGAAACCGTTCGAGGGTCGCTTCGAGATTGGAGATTGTCATGCATCATCCCAGATTCGCCGCCATCCGTCCGCTCTTCCTAGGCCTCGCCGCCGCGCTCCTCGTGGCGTGTGGCGGCGCGCAGCAGCCCCCCGCGGAGTCCGGCGCCGGCACGGCATCCGCGGAGGTCACGTGCACGACGCCCGAGGTCACGGACCCGAACACGCCGCCCGAGTGTCCGAACCCCGAGCAGTGCGAGTGGAGCGCGGAGAACAAGAAGTGCCAGCCGAAGCGCGGGATCATCATGGAGGACGCGAGGCCGAAGCCCCCGCCGCCCCCGCCGCCGCCCGAGAGCTGACGCTTCCCCGCCCCCGACCCACCTCACGTCCCGCAGCCGGGCGCTCCCCGTCCGCGCCATCCCCTCCACCACCCATCCACCGATACACGGCGCCCGTCGCGGCCGTCCCCTGGCCGCTCGCGTCCGTCCATCACGCCCGACGTCACCGGTCGGGGACACTGTCATCAACTGGCGACATCGAGCAGGGACCCTGTCCACGGGTGGTGACAGCGATCGACGCCGGCTGGCTACAGCAGCGTCGCGCCCTCGTCGGTCTGCGTGAGCCACGCTTCGGCCTCTCGCAGGAGCCGCCTTGGCAAGGCGCCGAGCGACATCTCCGCCGCGCGTCCTTCCTCCACCACGCGCGCGAGCTCCGTCCGCGCGACCTCGCCCTGCTGCACGAGGCGCAAGACCTCCCAGAGCTTCGCGCAGATCTCCATGCTCCGATCGTGGTGCTTCTCGGCCACCACCCGCGCCGTCCGCGCGTCCGCGATCGCTTCGGGCATCCGTCCCATCAATCTCAGGATCTCCGCGCGGCGGAGGAGCGTCAGGGCACGGCTGCGGGTGCCTCGCTCTCGTTGGATCGTGTCCGCCTCGTCCGCGCTCTCGAGCGCGTCGACGAGCGCGCCGACCTCGGTCAGGGCCGCCGCGCGGAGCGACAGCGCCGTCGAGCGCAGCACCGGATCCCCGGCTTGCCGTGCGAGATCCGCGGTGCGCGAGGCCGTCTCGGCCGCCTCCCGAGCGCGGCCCTCGCGCAGGAGCATCACCGCGAGGTTTTGCAGGAAGAGCCGCTCCTGCCCGCGCATGCCCCGCTCGTTCGCGCGCGCGGCGAGCCGCTGGACACGCTCGATCGCGGCATCGATGCGCCCCGCCTCGGCCTCCAGCACCGCCAGATCCCCCTCGATGTGCACCTCGTGCCACGCAGATCTCGTCGACGAAGCGATCGCCACGGCCCGCCGCAGATCCTGCTCGGCAAGGCCGAGATCCCGTGGATCGAGCGCATAACAGAGCTCGCTGCGCAGCACCCGCGCCGCAAGCTCCATCGCCGGCCCCGCGCCCGCCGCGAGATCCACGGCCTCGGTCACGACCGCCATCGCGCGCTCCGGCAAGAGCACGCCCGCCACCGCGAGGCGCGCCTCGCAGCGGAGCCGCACATCCGCGAACGCGTCCGCATCCGCGACGAGCGTCGCATCCGCAACGCCGCTCTCCCGGAGCCCGCGCGCCACCTCGAGCCGCGAGACGCGCCGCCACAGATCGAACCGGCGCGCTTCCGGCCCGTCTCCCGCGAGGATCGGCAGCCGATCGAGCCTTTGCTTCGCCTCCTCGAACTTGCGCCCGCGGATGAGCATCCGGACCCCTTCGAACGCGAGCCGCGCCTGCGTCTCGGCGTCGTCCGTGATCGCCGCGAGCCTGTCGCCGAACGCCGCCGCCTCCTCGAAGAGCCCCGCCGCGCCCGCCTTCTCCATGGCGCGGCCGAGCCAGACGCGTGCCTCCGCGAGCGCGCCGAGCCGCTCGTACCCCGTCGCCAGGAACGCCGCGTCGAGCTCTGCCGGCGCGCCCTCGGCCATGCCGTCGAGCAGCGCCCGGTGGAGCCTGTGAAACCACGGGCGCGGCCTGAGCAGGTTGAGCGCCGCTTGTCGCACCATCTCCTGCGCGAACCCGTACTCCTGCCGCTCGCCGTGCGCCGTCAGGATCCCCGCTCCGACGAGCGCTTCCAGCGCCTCCTCCGCGCGATCCGCGTCCCCGGCCACCCGCAGCGCGAGATCCACGTCGAGCCCTCCGCCCGCGAGCGCCACCGCCGCGAGGACACGCAAGAGCGTACGCTCGGAATCGCTCCCCGGCGGGAGACACGCGCCGAGCCGCGCCTCCAGGAGATCGGCCACGCCCGGCACGTCGCCTCGCAGGATTTGCTCGTTCGCCGCGCGGTAGGCGCCGTCTTGCCAGACCATCGCACCGCCTTCGCGCCACGCGACGAGCGCGTGCACGAGGTAAAACGGCACGCCCGCCGCGCCCGCGACCACAGCCCGCTCGACCTCCTTCGTGATGGGACAGACGCCCTGCGCGAGGCGCGCCGCGGCCGCGGGTTCGAGCGGGCCGAGCGAGACGTACGTGAGCCCGGGGCTCGTGCGCGCCCGCGCCTCGCCGAGGAGCTTGCGCAAGGGCGCGCCCGCGACGGGATCCGGCCGCGCGGCGAGGGCCACGAAGAGCCGCCCCGGCGCGCCCGCCGCCGCGCGATGCACGAGGAGGCGCACGACCTCGCGCGTCGGCGTGTCGCTCCACTGGAGGTCGTCCACGAGCACGAGGAGCGGCGCCGAGGCGCTCACCCGCACGAGGCCGTCCTCGATCGCCTCGACCGCCTGCGCGAGCTCGTCCGGGCCCGGGACGAGCCCCGGCGAAAAGGCCCGCGCGAGGGCGCGCGCGAGCGGCTCGAACGAAGGCGCGATCTCGGGCGGGAGATCCTCGACGGCGCGGCGGAACGGGTAGAGAGGGCTCTGCTGCTCGGGCGGGCAATGGACCCTGAGGATGCGCGCGTCCTCGAAGGTCCAGCGCTCGGCAGCAGCATCGAGGAGGCGGCTGCGGCCGATGCCCTGCGGCCCCGTGAACACCACGACCTGGCAGCGTCCCTTCTTCGCCTCGTCCGCGGCGCGCTGGAGCGTCGCGAGCGCCTCGTCGCGGCCCACGAGCGGGGGGCACGTCTCGGGCGCGGGCGCGGCCTTGCGAGCGGGCGTGGAAACCGGCGCGGGTCTGCGGACGGAGAGCGGCGCGATCGACGTGACGGGCGCGAGGACCGCGGGATCGAGCCGCGCGAGGAGGCGTTCGAGTTCGCGCGCGACCCATTCGGCATGGCGAGGTCTGAGGAGCGGATCGAGCGCGAGCAACCGATCGACGAGGAGCGAGAGCTCGGCCGTGATCACGCTCCGCGCAGGGACGCTCGTCACGAGCGATGGCGCGGGCCCCTGGGGCATGGGCGTCTCGTGTGGGAGGCGGCCCGTGACGAGGTGGAACATGGTCACGCCGAGCGAGTACAGATCACTCGCGGGCGTCGGGAGCTGCGAGAGGCACTCGGGCGCGAGGTAGCCGAGCGTGCCCGCGACGCGGAGGCCTGGGCGGGCGCCGGGGCCCGGCGCTGCCGCCGCGATCGGCGAGGCCGTCATGGTCATCGTCTGCGTGTGCGTGTCCGGATCACGCGGAGCGGCCGCCGCGGGCGCGGGAGGCGGCTCCGCGCGCGTCGTGTCCGCGGCCGCGAGCTCCGCCACGGTCGCGGGCGTCGCGGCCGCGAGTTCCGGGGCCACCGCGATCCCGAAGTCGATGAGCTTGTAGCCGGAGGGCCCGCGCACGATGTTCGCGGGCTTCACGTCGCGGTGCACGAGCCCCGCCGCGTGCACCGCCGCGAGCGCCCAGGCCACGGATCGCGCGGCTTCCAGCACGACCCGCTCGTCGAGCCGCCCGTGCGCGCCGGCGAGCATGTCGAGGCTCGCGCCCGCGACGTGCTCCATCACGAGGCCGATCCGCGCGGACGCATCGTCGCAGAGCAGCGCGTAGAACCGCACCACGTTCGGGTGCTCGACGCGGCAGAGGGCGCGCGCCTCCTCGATGATCTCGTCGCGCCACCGGCTCACGTCGTGGCCCCGCGCGGCGGCCGCGTCGAACGCGAACAGCTTGATCGCCACGTGGCGCAGCAGCTTGCCGTCGTACCGCTCCTCCGCGAGGAAGACCGGGGCGAACCCGCCCTTCCCGAGCTGCTGCACGAGGAGGTACGGCCCGATCTGCGGCGCCACTCCGGGCGGAAGACGCGCAGCGAGACGCGAACTCGGGGGCATGCAGCGCGGATGATAGCGCGGCGAAGCGGGCACGCCGGGCTTGTCTTGACGAGCTTTCGAGATCTGCAACGATGCGCGGGATGACGCGGGCGGAGGAGCCTGGGTGCACGCTCTCCGATGTCACGGACAACGCTGTGCTCCTGCCGGCGCTCCGGGTCCGCGTGACCGCGCCCGACGGCACGATGCGCGAGGCCCCGCTCGGCATGGAGACGCTCGTCGTCGGCACGAGCGCCGAGTGTGATCTCGTCGTGTCGGATCCGCGCGTCTCGCGCCGGCACTGCGAGCTCCGTCTCACGCGGAAAGGCGTCGTGCTGCGTGACCTCGGCAGCAAGAACGGCACGCTCATCGGCGATCTCGCGGTGATGGAGGTCCTCCTCCCGCTCGGCACCGTCGTCACGCTCGCCGGCTCGCGCCTCTCGACGCACCTCGCGGGCGCGCCTTCGATCGTGTCCTTGTCGACGTCCACGCGGTTCGGCGAGGCGATCGGCGAGAGCCTGCCCATGCGCGCGCTTTTCGCCGCGCTCGAGCGCGCCGCGGCGTCGTCGGAGACGGTGCTCCTGCTCGGCGAGTCGGGCACGGGCAAGGAGGTCCTGGCGCGCGCGATCCACGCCGCGAGCCCACGCAAGGACGGCCCGTTCGTGGTCTTCGACTGCAGCGCCGTCGCGCCGAGCTTGATCGAGGCCGAGCTCTTCGGCCACGCGCGCGGGGCCTTCACGGGCGCGGTCTCCGCGCATGCGGGCCTGCTCGAACAGGCCGATCGCGGGACCTTGTTCATCGACGAGCTCGGCGAGCTCCCTCTGGATCTGCAGCCGAAGCTTCTCCGCGCGCTCGAAGCGCGGCAGGTGCGGCGCGTGGGCGCGGTCGAGTGGCGCCCCTTCGACGCGCGCATCGTGGCCGCGACGCACCGTGATCTCCGCGCGCGCGTCGCCGAGAAATCGTTCCGCGAGGACCTCTACTACCGGCTCGCGGTCGTCGAGGTGAACATCCCGCCGCTGCGCGAGCGCAAGGACGACATCCCCGCGCTCGTCGAGCGATTCCTCGCGGCGCAAACGCCGAAGCGCACGCTCGCCGATCTGCCGCCGCACGCGATGTCCTTGCTCCTCGCGCACGACTGGCCCGGCAACGTCCGCGAGCTTCGCAACGTGGTGGCGCGCCTCTGCCTCTTCCCGGACTTCGCGGTGTCGGCGCTCGGCGCCCAGGCACGCAAGCCGCCCGCGGCCGCCGCGCCCGAACCTGCGCGTTCGCCCGAGCCCGCCGCTGCGGCGCCTGCGGCCGCGCCGGAGGCGCACGAGGCTCCGGCGGGGGAGGCCGAGGAAGGTGATCTCGGCGGGCTCCTCGGCCTGCCGCTGCTCTCGGCGCGCGAGATGGTGCTCGAGCGCTTCGAGCGGCAGTACCTCGCGACGAAGCTCCGCGAGCACGGGGGCAACATCTCGCGCACGGCCGAGGCGATTTCCGTGTCGCGACAGTTCCTCCACAAGCTCGTCGACCGTTACGGGCTCCGAAGCTCCGCGCGGTAGCCCCGCCCCGCGCCCGATCGGGCTTGGCACGGTTCGCGCAATGGCTCCTCGCGCTACCGGACGACAATCGAGTCGCCGTCCGGACGAGGGAGCCAATTGTCATGACACACCAACGAAGCCAGAGGTTTGCGCCCTACCGCCGCATGTGCGGAGCGACGCTCATGGCGCTCGCGCTCACCGCGGCCCTGGGCAGCGGATGTGCCGAGGGCGAGCTGCGCGACGTGAACGAAGAGGCCACGGCGGAGGCCGAGCATGCCATCAAGAACGGCACGGTCTGGGACCCGTGGACGCAAAATACCCAGACCTGGACGCGGAATGTGGTTCGGCTGCCGGGCTGCACGGGGACCCTACTCAACCGCGAATGGGTGCTCACCGCCGGCCATTGCTTTCCGGATGGGACGGGCACCGATCCCGCGACCATCACCGCGCGGCTGACGGAGGACGACGGCAGCGTGACGTCCTCCGTGGGCGTCGAGCTCCTCTTCCACCCGCAGACCGCCGCGGGCGTGGACGTCGCACTCCTCCGCCTCGCCAATCCGATCGACCCGGGAAACGCGTCGCTGCCGCTTTATACGGGCACCACGGCGTCGCTGATCGGCGATACCGTGTTCTGCGCCGGGTATGGCGCGATCAACTCGGGCGCCGCTTGCTCCGCGTCGATGCCGTGCCCCGCTGGCCAGTATTGCCACGACTGGGGCGTATGCCTGACGCCGACGGACGGCAACTTGCGGACCGCGTCGTTCAGCATCATCGAGGACCCGATCGATCCGGTCATGTGGTATCGGTTCCAGGTCCCGAACGCACTCGGTCAAATGGAGCTGCCGGGGGACTCGGGTTCGTCCTGCTGGAACGGCTCCGGCCTGACGGGCGTGATGAAGGCGGGCAACACGACGAATTACAACCGCCAGACGAGCGTCGAGGCGTTTCGTGACTGGGTGAACGGCATCGTCAACCCGACCGTGGTCAAGCAGGTGAACCAGGCGGGCACGTATTGCCGGCCCGTGGGCAGCGCGCTGGTCGATCACGGCAGCGACGGCGAGGCCTTCAATTCGAGCGTGTGGTCGGGCCAGGTGGTATGCCCCATGCAACGGCCCGGGGGTGAGGACGGGTATCCGAACGTGGTCGACGTGCCGCGGCTCTTCGTGCTGGATCGCCACGCGAGCCAGGACGTGTGCTGCAAGCTCCAGTCGAAGAACCCGACGGGGACGCACATCGAGACGACGACGGTCTGCTCGAGCGGCGCGAGCGCGGATTACCAGACGCTTCAGCTCCCGTCTCTGTACGACCCGTACACGTGGAGCCAGTTCAGCCTGAATTGCACGCTGCCGGGAAGCGCCGCGCTCGGCCTCTCGGGCATTCAGGGGTACCGGTCGCGCCAGTCGATGCGCTGAGCGCCGAGCGACCGAAGAGAAACCGAAGATTCAAACGTAGATAGATACGACGATTCGAAAGCGAAGGACGAAAGCCATGATGAACAAGAAGCACTCCCCCCTCAAGGGTCTCCTCATCCTCGTCGGAGGGCTCCTCTACGCTGGCGTCGCGCTCGCGGCCTCGACCCAGAACGCGCCCGGCTCGGCTTGCGTGGCCACGAGCGGCCAGGCCCTCACCGCGCGCGCCGACGGGGAGGCCGAAAATCAGTCCGCCTCGCTGGTCACGGCGATCTGCCCGACGGAGCGTCCGATTGGCACGGGCGTCACGACCACGAACCTCAGCGGCACGGTCTTCGTCGTCGACCAGAACGCGGGGGCGAACGTGTGCTGCCGGGCGGTCTCGAAGAACCCGGACGGCACAAAGATCAACGGCACGTGGTCATGCTCGAGCGGTTCGAGCTCGAGCTACCAGACCTTGAACGTCGCGTCGATCTCGGACACGTACACGTTCAGCTCGTTCTATCTCGAATGCCAGGTGCCGGCCATCAGCGGCGGCAATGCCTCGCGCATCCAGATGTACCGCGCGATTCAGAACTGACCCACGCCGCCGCTCATCGCAAACCGTCGCGCCGGGGCGCTGCCCCGGGCCCCGCGGGGGCTGTTCGCCCCTCGACCCGAACCAGGGCAAGCCCTGGACCGATTGGGGAAGAACTGCGCGATGCGCAGTTCTTCCCACAGGCCGGTGGCAAGACCATGGAGGTGCTGGCGACGGGCACGTTGCCTGTTGAATCGTCAACGACGCGGTTTTGATGGGCAGGGTCGTCGTTGGTCTTGACCTGGCCTGTTCGATGAACTGCGCATCGCGCAGTTCATCGCCCCGGGTCCAGCGCTTGCGCTGGTCCGGGTCCAGGGGCGGATAGCCCCTGGTGGGGTCTGGGGCAACGCCCCAGCGCAGCGCCTCCCAAGATGAGACGCTTGCCCCTGCGACGCTGGCCGCCCTACACTCGGTTCATGCGAATGAACCAGGTCACCGTGGCGGCCACGGACATTGCGGCCTCGATTGCCTTCTATCAGGCGCTCGGCTTGCGCCTCATCGTGCGCTCCGACCACTACGCGCGCTTCGAATGCCCCGACGCGGCCGGCGGCGAACCGGCCACGTTCTCGCTGCACCTGCAGGACACGCCGCCCGCGAAGGACGGCGTGGTTGTTTATTTCGAGGAAGACGACCTCGACGCGACGGTCGAGCGCCTGTCGAGAGCGGGCCTCTCGTTCGATGTGCTCCCCACGGACCAGCGCTGGCTCTGGCGCGAGGCGTACGTCACGGATCCGGCGGGCAATCGAGTTTGTCTTTACCGGGCCGGGGAGGCGCGGCGCTTCCCGCCGTGGCGATTGAAGGATTCTTGATCGGCTCTACGAATCGCCGCACGCTCACCCGCTTTCTTTTTCGATCGTCGCGAGCATCGTTCGGGCGAACTCGATCGCGCCATCGTTGCCCGCGGTGAGCCCCCACTTCGCCCCGAGCGCCGGGAACGCCGCCCAGCGCTCGGCGGCGTGGGCCGCGAGGCCGCTCCACGTCGTGCCGCCGGCCGCCTCGAAACGCTCGAGGCAAGCGTCGAGCGCTGCCTTGCCGAACGCGCCGACGAACAGCGCGAAATCGATCGAGGGATCCCCGAGGTGGGCCTCGGTCCAGTCGAGGATCCCCGTCAAACGGCCCTCTTCGTCGAGCAGCATGTGACCCGGGTGGAGATCGCCGTGCACCAGGGCGAGATGACGCGGCCAGATCGCGTCATTCGCGAGCCAGCGTTGCCAACGCGCCCAGACCACGTCCGGCGTCGCGAGGATCTCGCGCGTCTCGTCCATGGCGCGAGCGATTTCGACGCGGGTGTCGTCGATCGATTTCCTCGGGACGCCCGCCTCCTCGATCGCTCGGACGCTCACCTTTTGTAATGCCGCGAGCGCCTCGGCGAACGAATGGATGAACGTCTCCGAGGGGGCCGCCGGATCGACACGATTCCAGACGACGCCGACTGCCGGATCCACGGTGACGGCGGGGACGCCGCCGAGGCGCGGGTAGGCGATCACCTGCTCGGTGAACACGCGCCAATGCGGCACCGCGACGGGCAGGTGCCCGCGCACGAGGCCGAGCACCCGCGCCTCGACGCGCGCGGACTCCACCACGGCCATGCGCCGCGGCGTCCGCACGACCCACGGCACGCCTTCCTCGTCGTGGGCGTGTACCACGAGGAAATCTAGCCCACTTCGATCGAAATCGGCCATTTCGGTCGTGATCTGGAGCCCCGCGCGGCGAGCGGCCGCGAGGAGCGCGGGGGCGGAATCGAGCGGCTCGAAGGACGAAGAAGCCGCGGACGAGAGAGCACTACGTTCGGTCATGAAAAACTCCTCTTCGCGCGCCCGGAGGCGCATACGGAAGGGAAGACGCGGGAGCGCGTCGCCTCACGACCGGCAGCACGAATGTGGCCTATTCACTTTGGGCTGCCAGGCTGCCGGCGTGAGCCACCGCGCCCGGTCTTCCCCGGGGGGAAGCGGGCACGGAAAAGCACCCACGCGCTCGTTGCATCGACCCGATCGTACCGGGGATGCAAGGAGGACGAGGATGCCGAGCTCAGCGCAGCCGGATGAATGCCACGGCGCGACTCTGCCATACGATGGGTGACAAGGCAAGCCCTCCGGCGACGGAGAATGTGCTCGACGGAGAAGCGCATTCCGATCCTGACAGACTCCCGACAACCACCGAAAGCCTGTGTTCCGCGATTCAATTCTGGGCTACACTGGAGCTCGCCGACGGACGAGCCGGACGAGCTTGCGCGGAGCGCACGCCGTCCCGTCCTCGATGATTCGGGGGATTCCCGGGGGACTCTCATGTCGATGCTCATCGCCTCGTGCATCTTGCTCGCGTTCGCCATGGCAGGGCTCGTGTTCATGGCGGCGCGATATCGGCGGTCGACCCAGGCCGAAATCGACGCTCGGAAGCGCGTCGATGGCCTGGAGAACGAAAACAAGGCGCTCGTGGCGAAGCTCCACGTCGCGGTGGAAGAGGACAAGAAAAAGGTCGGCTGGCTCGATCATCAGGAGCAGGAAATCCTCTGGCTCCGGGCCGAGCTCGAGAAGCGGCCGAAGATCACGCGCAAGACATACAAGATCCTCACGCTCGGCGTGAAAGCCACGGGAAAGACCTCGCTCACCCTCAAATGGGCGAACCCGCTCATCGACCTCGGCGTCCTCGCCGGCACCAAGATCGACCGTTACGAGCGGACCGTGAGCCACGTGCTTCAGAAGGACGTGGTCATCGAGCACGTCTTCGAGGTCGGCGACTGGGGCGGCGAGCACATCGTCGACGCGCAGCAGGAGCTCATCGGGGACGAGATTCACGGGCTGCTCATCGTCGTCGATCTCGGCGGCAAGGACGCGAAGAAGGTCGACCCCGGGCGTGTTCAGGAGCAGCTCCAGGAGTTCCAGCCGCAGGCGCTCAAGTTCTTCTTCGGCCCGAAGACCGTGGCGTCGTGCAAGACCGTGGTGCTTTTCATCAACAAGAGTGATCTGCTCTCCGGCACGCCGCTCGAGGTGGAGGAGCAAGCGAAGAAGCTTTATGCCCCGCTCATCGAGAACCTCACGAAGTACTCGATGCAGCTCGACATCCGCGTCTTCGTCGGCTCCGCGAACTACGGGCACTCGACCCATCTCCTGTTCTCGCATTTCGTGGAGCGGATCCTCCCGAAGCAAGCCTACGACTCGCAGCTCTTGCAGCGCATGGTGAAGGACCTGTCGGAGACGTCGAAGGTGGAGAGATCGGAGAAAACGGTTCCGCTGCCCGCGGTGAACGCGTCCTCCGAACCTCCCAAGCTTTCGCGGGTGAACTAAATGAGCGCGCGCGGCGAAGGCCGAAGGGGAGGCTACGTGGCGCCGACGTACAAGGCGCCCGCCGACGTGGCCTGGTACCATTTCCTGCACGGGAACGTCCCGGGGCACCAGATCGATTTCATCTATCACCCCGAGGTGCCCCAGGGCCCCTTGTCCCGGCAGCATTTCGGTCACCTCTCGCGGCTTCTCAAGTACATCGAGCCGCGGACGACGAGTGATTGCGCGTTCGCCATCGGGAACCTCTCCCGCGACGACACGCAACACGAGCCGGGGCGCGGCGGCGTGGCGCTGATCTTCGGGCTGCGCATCCGCGGCGCCCGCGATCACGCCGGCCGGCAAGACCCGCCGTTCTCGCACGCCATCGTGGCCATCGAGCGTGATCTCGACGCGGCCTTCGTGTGTCGCGCCGCGCTCGAATTCCGGGCGCGGCTCTTCGAGCGTACGGCGGTAACGGCCGAGGGCCATGGCTGGTATCACACGTATGCCCGGCGCGGCGAGGATCCGGCCGCGGCGCTGCCCCTCTTGCAAGCCTACAAAGCGAGCTTCGACGGGCTGCCTTCGGCGGGGCCGGGGACTCGCTCGCTCCGCTGGGCGGTGGCCGAGGAGGTCAAGCTGCCGGGGCGTATCGTGATCGTGCACGACGACGACACGCCGTTCGAGGGGATCGCGGCGTGCGCGGCGCGGATCGCGGCCGTCCTGTATCGTTCGAACATCAAATGGACGGCCCTCTCGAACGGGCGGGAATCCGATCTGCCGAACGGCATCACGATCCGATTCTTGCCTGCGAGCGAGGTCGGCCCGCAGCCGGCGGGCACGCCGGTGTTTCCGCTCGAACGCGTGCCGCACGACGAGGACGAGCTCGCGCGGGAGCTCTTCGGCGCGACGCCCGTGCGTGGCCACGAAGGCCCCGAGCGCGGGCGCGGCTGGCGGGATCAATATCGTGGACCCGCCACGAGCCTGCTCGTCGGGGAGGAGCCCACACGGGCGGAGTCGGCCGGGCCCTCCGCCGAAATGCCGCCGCCTTCGGCCACGAAGCGATGGCCCTGGGCCGGACTCGGCGCGGTCGTGGCCATGGGTTGCTTCGGCATGTACCTGCTTCGCGGGGCGAACCCGGGCGCCCCATCCGCGCCGGGATCACCGGCGCAGCTCCTCGCTCCCGGCGCCGAGGCCGCGCCTCCGAGCGTCGCGAAACCCGACGTGTTGCCTCTGCCGAGCCCGCCATCCGAAAAGCCGCCCGTGCAGGAAAAGGCCAGCGCGAGCGTCGCGGAGCAGGATGTCGCCTCCTCGAACAAGCAAGCGAAGACGCGGTCGCCGAAGGTGTCCCGCAAGCCGCCGCCCGTCGTCGGGGGCCCGCCGAGGTTCTGAGCGTACACGTTTGGCAGGGAACGTCGCCGCGCCCCCGAGGAGCGCGGCGACTTCGTTTTGAAGGGAATCAGTCGAACGATTCCATGTCCCGGCGCAGGCCCGCGGGCGCCGGATCCTGGGGATCGTCGCCCTGGCCGCCCGGACCCTCGAGCCCAATCTCGAACGAGACGCCCGTGGCCGCCGGCGCATTCCCCACATAGGCAATGCCGATTGAATGCCCACCACGACCGCCGCCGCCGTGGCCCCCGTCGCCCCCATTGCCCCCATTGCCGCCGTGGCACCCGGGTTTCAAGGGAGAATACTGGGGCGGCGGGCCGCCGAGCCCTCCCGTGCCGCCATTCCCGCCCGCCTGCCCCTGGGCCCCGTCGCCGCCTTTTCCGCCGCCTGCCGTGACGATCGTGACGGCCTCGGACGAGATCCTCGCGTCGATGCAGAGGAGGCCGAAGCTCCCGCCGCCTGCGCCTCCGCCCGCGCCGCCTTTCCCGCCGCATCCGCCCGTCCCGCCGCTGCCGCCGCTGGCCCCGTGGGTCGTCGCGCTCCCGGCCGGGCATTTGTTCACGCCCAACCCGCCCAATGCGGCGCCGCCCCCACCGCCGGCCAATCCCACGGTTCCTTCGCCGCCGCTCGTCCCGGACGCGCCCTCGTACCCATTCACCGAGATGGTCCCGGGCTCCACGCCGTGTGCGCCGTGTGCGCCCGTGGTCCCAGCGGCGCCGGGCCCGCCCGGCGTGCATTCGATCCCCGTGAATCCTTCGGGCTCGCCGCCCTGGCCGCCGCTCACGTCCTTGCCGAGCGAGCTATTGCGACCGGCCTTTCCCCAGGGCGAGGTGCCGAACCCCCCCGATCCGCCGATCGATTCGACCGTTCCACACGTCGAGGAGACCTCCTGCACCGCGGTGTACGTGCACGCGGCAAACCCCATTTTTCCGGGCATCCCGTCGGTCGCGCCCTTGGCCTCGGGCGTCGGGGCAAGCCCGTCCGCGCCTTTGCCGGCCTCCAAATGACACCGGCCGAGCTCGAGCTCGGCCCGATCGGCGATCACTGCAATCGACGAGGCACCAGGCAGGACCGCGTCCGCCGCGACGACCTTGAAATTCGTCACGACCGTCGGTCCCCCCGCGCCGACGCGCAGCGGTACCTCGTTTGCGCTCGCGGACAGCGTCGTCATGCCGACCTGTGTGGTCCACGGCGAGCCGCCCGTGCAGTTGTATCCGCCGTGAAGCACCTCGCCGCCGCGGAGCGCGAGCGGCTCGATGAACGTCTCGGCGCACGCGTAAATGGGCCGCGCGCCCTGCTTCTGCACCTTGTCCACGGCCGCGCGCAGCGTCCGCAGCGGGCGCTCGGCCGTCCCCGGGTTCGTATCGTCGCCCGAGGCCGCTACGTACAGCCCGCACGATGCAGGCCGGCTCGGATCCCCGTCGAGAGGGCATACCGTCTGCGAGCTCGCCTGGCCGGCGCACGTCTTCGTGACGCTGCAATCGGCGAACACGTCGAGCCCGCAGCCTCCAAGCGCAAAGGCGCCCGCGGCGCAGGCGAGCATCGCCAGCGTGGACGTCATGGAATGACGACGCATGGGCCTCGAACCTCCCCCATTCTCCACACGACTCATCTTCGTTTTTCCTCAAAAGGTCCCAAAAACCATGAGCGAGCCCCCCTGCGAGGACACCGCAGGGAGGGCGTACACCGATCCCGTCGCGCGGGGCTTCGGCCCTGAGAGGCCGTATACGAGCGTCCCGACGGCGATCACGCCGCCTCCGACGAAGCTCCACAGCGCGGCCTCGCCGAACTGGTTTTGCGCGGTCTTCAGGCGAACGAGATCGGGGCACGCGCCCGCGCCGGGATTCGAAGTGCAGTAATCGTCTTTCTCGCCGGAAAGAGACTGCGCCATCGCAGCCGCCTCGCCGGCCCGCTGCTTGGAAAGGGCCGTGAACACGACACCGCCCAGGATCCCGACCCCCGCGGTCACGCCGCCCGCGATGAGCAGCGGCTTGCGCATCGAGCGCGTCGTTCCCGGCGCCTCCGCCTCCGCGGTTTCCTTTTGCGCGAGCACGCCGCGCGGGGCTTCCTTCTTCGGAAGATCCAGCCGCAAGAGCTGCGATTCCCCGGGTTTGGCCTCGATCACGACCGGCCCCGACGATCGCTCGCCGAGCCGCGCCTCGATCGTCCGCCGCCCCGGCTCGACGAATACGCCAGCGTTCGCCTCGGGCCACCGCATTTCTGCGCCGTCGACGATCAAATGGCTGCCCGTCACGTTCGACTGCACGGACAGCTCCGTGACCTTGGCGCGCGCCTCGGACAGCATTTCGGAGGTGGCCTTCATCTCGTCGGCCGCCACGTCCTCGGCGTGCCGCAAGAAATACGAGAGGTGCTCCGCAGCGTCGCGGTGGTGGCCGAGCTCGAGCTCGACCCATCCGAGCGTCCCCGCGATCTGGAAATGCTGCATGATACGCCAGGCGGACCTCAGCTCGTCGAGGGCGGCCTGCCATTGCTTCGCCCTCGCCGCGTCCTTGCCGCGCACGTAATGCGCCCGGGCCACGTCCGCGGGCGAGGACGACGCCTCCGAAGGCGGTGGAGGATCCTCCGCCGCCGCGGGAAACGCGGCGCTCTGCACGGCGAGCCCCAGAACGAGCGGGAAGAGATACCGCGCTCGTAAGGTCCTTTTGATGCTCCCACCCATGCGGCAGGATAACACGAATTGACGATGAATCGAGCGCCTATGCGGAAACCTCGTCCGGTCAGCGCTTGCAATTCGGGAAGAATCGAGGGCACGCCTTCGCGCCTGCGGGCGCCTTCGTGCTCGGGGCGGGCGATTTCGCCTTCGTCGTGGCGGGGCGCGACGCGATCGGATCGACCGGCGGCTTGCTCCCGCCGCGGACGGGCAATGCGCCACGTTTGTCCGGGCCAGAGACGTTTGGCGTGGCCCCGGCGTCCGTGGACGAAGGCGGCGCGGGCTCGGCTTCCGGCAGGGACACGGGCGCCGGCGCAGCCCGCGCCACGTCGTCCTGCGCGCGTGGAGGAGGAGGCGAGGGGAGCGCGAGCGTCTCGCCTGGAGCGGCGCCGTCCGTGGGCTTCGTCGTGGTTGCCCGTGACGCCACGATGAAAATCAAGACCGGCGCGGCCAAGAGCAGGAGCAAGAGCACGCCCCGGCGCGTCACCTGACGCTTTCGCCGCTGCCTCTGCAATGCGCCGTCCGAAGGCTCGGTCCCGGCCGACATCGTGATGGCTCCCACGGTCACCGTGGTGCTCGGCCCGGTGCGATTCTCGGCCGTGGCGGAGACCTGCGTCGTGGTCGCGGTGAGAATGGCGCTCAGGGACGCATCCCGCCACGGCGCCCGCGGACCATCGAATGCCGGGGGGGCGGGCCTGTGCTTGTCCCCGTCGGTTTTCGGACTCGCCCCGGGTGGAAGGATGACCGTGCCATTCAATGCGACTTCCCCGACCTGCGTCGGCGCCTCGGCCTCCTCGGGCGTCGTGCCGTCGATGGCCAGCGTGAACTTCTGCGTCTCCGGCAAGACGTCGGGGCGCGGGAGCGTCGACGGAATGGGGACCTCGAGCGTCGAATCCGGCAGGGGCACGACCTCGCGCGGGCCCGCGAGCGGCGCGAGCAGCGCCGCGAGCTGTTCGGCGGACTGAATACGTTTGGACCGGTCGCGCTGCAGGCACCGGTCGACGAGGTCGGCGAGCCGCGGCTCGACGTGGCGGACGCGACTCGACACCGGCGGAATCTCGGCCGTCAGGATCTGCTGGAAGAGGACGTCCACGTTGCCCTTGAAGGGCCGCACGCCCGTGAGCATTTCGTACAGGACGACGCCCAGCGACCACACATCCGTGCGGAAATCGAGATCCTCGACGCAAAGCACCTGCTCGGGGCTCATGTACCCCGGCGTGCCGACCATCACGCCCGTGACGGTGCGGACGCAGTCCTTGGTATCGAGCTGCTTGGCCACGCCGAAATCGAGCACCTTCACGACGAAGCCGTCGGGGCTCGATTCCCGGTGGAGAAATACGTTCTCCGGCTTCAGATCGCGATGAATGATGCGAGCCTCGTGCGCCGCCGCGAGGGCGAGCGCGACGTCCCGGCCAATCCTCGCGGCCTGCTTCGACGGGAGCCTGCGCTCGCGTTCCAACAGATCCGCGAGCGTCTCCCCCGAGAGGAGCTGCATCACGAGAAATGGATCCCCCGCGGACGTTTCGCCGGCGTCATAGACGTCGACGATGTTCTTGTGGGACAAACTTTTGAAGGCACGCGCCTCGCGGCTGAGGCGAAGGCGGAGGTCCGCGCTCGGCCGCAGAATGAGCTTGATGGCGACGCGACGCCCGGTGCGCTCATTCTGGGCCTCCCACACCGACCCCATCGCCCCCTCGCCGAGTGGACGGACGAGGCGATAGTCTCCCCCGATGCAGTCTCCGGCTTTCATGACCCCCCCGGCGCGCGATGTTACCACCGGCAGTGAGCAACAACACGAAAAAGCCGAGCGGGCTCCCGTTTTGATCGAGATTCGTCCGGGTCTAATACCTTAGGAGATCCCCCGGCTTTGCCGGGGAGGCAGCCGAAGTTTGACATTTCCGGAAGTCGGTTCCGCGGGGGGTGGGGTTGGGCGAAGCCGCCCCACCCCC
>NZ_JAGTJJ010000061.1 GCF_028435365.1 Polyangium jinanense
CCATGCGCAAGCTGCTCGGTGCGGTCTACAGCGTCGCGAAAAACCGTCGACCCTTCACGCCGCAGCTCGCCGCTGCGTCGGTTACGGACTGACGATTTTTCTTGCGTGGGGGTCCCGGTATCTCAGGTCTGCGTCAGGGGCTCCCGCAGAGCTCGTTCGAGTCGACGCTTGCGATGCCGCCGGCCTTGCATTGTGCGCGATAGCAGTAGACGGTCGCGGACGAGTACGCGCCGTCGTCGTGCTGCTCGATCGTGCTGCCTCCGAGCGTGTAGACGAGCGAGAACGCGCCGCCGTTCTCGTTGCGGAAGAGGAGGATCTTGTCGCAGCCCGCTGCGGTCCACGTGACGTGGAGCGCGTCTCCCATCGGGATGAGGCCGACCAGCACGGGAGGGGTCGGCGGGGGTGGCGCGTCGTAGGAGCGGGGCCAAACCAATCGTCCGGGCGCCCCCTCGGTCCCCTGCTCGGTATGGCATTTGTTGCAATCCCCGTCCGTCTGGGGCCCGTTCATGGAACGCGTGAGCCCATTCGCGACAAGCCGCGCCGTGTAGGGGACGGGCACGCCCGCCGCGACGGCGCTCGACATGAAATTGCCGGCGGCGTTCGGCGTGAGCGTCATCGTCACCTTGCCCATCGCATCGAGGATTTCGACCTTCGCGCCGGGAGGCGGCGGGCTCATGCAGAGGTCTTTCTCGTGGAATGCAGGAAAGACCGTGCCCATGAAGAAGTAATTGAAGTTCGACGCCTGGGTCTTGTGACACGCGCGGCATGCGAGACCCGGATTCATTTGCGCGGTCGGGGTCGCGTTCGGATCCCAGGTTTTGTCGCTCGCGCAGGTGGTCTCCGCCGGTTTGGCGGGGATGGCCCCGCACGTCCCCGGCGGCATACCCGCCGCCACCCACTGTTCGAATACCGCCACCTGACCCGCGGAGGCAGGGGGTTCGGAGAAAGGAGGCATCGGCGCCACCGCCGACTTCATCCGTTCGAGGCTCCGCTTACCGACGGTTTTTCCGGAGCTCATATGCGGCGCGAGAAAGTCGTGTCGTGAGAGCAGGGGCGCGGGCGCGCCCGCGGCGACCGGGGACGAGTGGCAGTTCGAACAGACCTGTTCGACGACCTCTCGCACGTCGCAGGGAAGTTCATTGGGTCCCAGGTCGATGACGCCGCCATCGCCTCCGGCTCCCCCGGAACCCCCGCCGCCGTCGGGTGCATCGGGAACGACGGCAGGGAAAGGTTCGAGGGTGCACCCCCAAAAGGGCGCGGCGACGAGCGGCAGCAGGTGAATGAAAAAATTCCGAATGCGCATGGGCCTACGGAGTATCACCGAGCGCGCGACACTCGGCCATGCGACGTTCTGTCGCATCCCGCGCCGCGGCCGGCTTCACTGCGGCAGGCTGAGACCGGGCGGGACGTACTCGCAGGGCAACTTTCCGCTCGGCGGCCTCGGCAACGCGTCCGGTTCGTCGAGGCACGGAACGAGCGCGGTGGGCTGCTCGCCGCCCGTGCCCCCGCCGCCCCCGCTTCCGGAACTCCCGCTTGACGAGCTGCCGCCGCCGCTGCCGCTCGACGCGGAGCTGCTGGTGCTCGTGTTTTGCGAGGCCTCGTCGGAGCACCCCCAAAGACAGGCCAGCGCGATCACCACAAAGAGCCAACGTTTCATGACGGCTCCCTTCGTGGTTAGTAACGGACCCAGATTTCGTCGTTCGCCTTCACCCCGTCCGCCGGGAGCAACGTGACGCCGGACGTGCCTTTGATGAGGTCGACGGTGTTGTCGTTGAAGCTGTAGGCGTCCGCGCCCCGCCACACGATGAGAGCGTGACTGAAGAAGACGCTCAGGTCCGCGATGTCGGCGGGCACGGTGTATTTGTTCCAGCCCGGGAGGTGATCCGGGACGATGGCCTGCGCGGCGGCGGGCTCGCCCATCTCGCCCGGCAGCGCGACCCATTCGGCGTACGAGAGCGTCGCGTCGGCGGCGCGGCAAACCTGATGGACCTTGTAATAGATCGAGGTGAACGGCGCGTTCGGCACCCTCGCGCGGAACGCGAGCGTGTAATAATTGGTGTCGCCGGGGAGGGCGTCCACGTCGTCCTTTTGCCACGTCACGGTCGTCACGAGCGCGGGATCCGCCGCGTCGTACGTGAGCGAGGTTTTGCCGAAGTCGCTGAACATCGGGCGCACCGAGGTCATGCCCTTCGGGATTTCGACCGTGATGGCATACGTGTCCGAGCCTTCGCAGCCGTGGCCGACGCTGAGCTCCACGAGGGTGGTCTTGCCGGCGATGGCCGTCGGGCTCACCGCGCTGATGTGCGCCTCTGCCGCGGCGCTCATCGCGAGCGCGCCCGCGAGGATCAGGAACTTGAGCGGCGTGTGTTTCATTTCCATGTTCTCCTTCGAAGCCGTGGCGAAGGACTAACATGCGAGGCGGGAGAGCCCGTGCGTCATGATGTCGCACGGCAAGCGAGCGGCAGAGGCGCGTGGTAGTGCCGACGCAAATGCCTCGAACGTCTTGCAACACGAGGAGCACGGTGCTCGATCGACATCATCGGGGAAGGGTGGAGCGCCTGGCTTCGGCGGCGAGCGCGCTCGTATTTCTCGCCTCGGCGAGCTGCGCCCGTCGCGACGAGGAGGCCTCGAAGCCGGCGCCGCATCCATCTGCCTCCGGGGCGCCGCAAGTGATGGCGCCGCAGGTGAGCGGCGAAAGAGGCTCGGCGGTCGACGCCGAGCCGCAGCCCGATTTCATCAAGCATCGTCCGGTCCACATGAAGCCCGCGTGCTCGAGTTCGAGCG
This sequence comes from Polyangium jinanense, assembly GCF_028435365.1. The sequence goes on from NZ_JAGTJJ010000061.1 coordinate 2,785, forward strand.
AGAGCGCCGCGAGCGACGGTCATCACCGCTGCGTCGCGCTGACACTACGCTGTCCCGAGCTCGACCGGGGCGAGTCGGTGTGGCTGGCGACGACTCCGCCCGTGACAAAGGTCAAGTTGCCCGAAGGATCGCGGGGGCTACGCGTCACCGGCGAGGACGAGGTCTCGGCGACGGTCTGCTGCAAGGCCACGAGCGCCGAGCCGCGGCCTGTCAAAGCTCAGATCAGGCTGTTCACCAATGAAGTGGCCGGCTCGGTCCACACGATCGACTGCCCTTGAATTGAGCCGGCGCCGACCTCGGATCCGACCTCCGAGGTTCCATCCCCCCTGACCCGGCGTGACCCGCGGAGCTCCGCCGTGGACCTGCTGCGGTCACCGCCGCGCGTCTCAGTCGGTGGCGCAGGCGCCAAAGACGCCCGAGCAACCCAATGGCTCGGCCGTGTTGAGGACGCAGGTGGTGCAGTTCTGCGATGGCTCGATTCCCGTGCAGAGGTTGTCCCCGCACACGGACTTGCACGCGCCCCCTGCTTCGCAGCTACAAGCCCAGAGTAGGTTGTAGAGATCCTGTGCATCCATGCCATTGGGCGTCGCGCAGCTCGGGATCAATGGATCCTGCGTCAGCTCGGCGCAGGACTCGGTGCACCCAAAGGTGAGGCACGGATCCGGCGGTGGAGGCGCCGACGTGCCGATGCCGCCGAGGATCGCAGGCGTCATCCGGAAGGCCATGCCGATCGAAATCGCGTCACACTCGACAGCGGGGTCGTGGACCCCGCTGAGCGGCATATCCGAACTCTGACGGATCTGGTTCACGATGGACTGCAACGTGGGGGAGAAAGGATCGCAGAACGACTCGTCGAAGTGCGGCATCATCTTCGACATTTCGTGGATGTATTCTTCGCGATCCATGACCCCGCCGAGCATGCAGGTGGCGCTCTGATAGCTCGGGTCGAAATCGAGCTCGAGGCGCGCCTGACGGAGGGGAAACACCGTCGACGTATTCAGCCACGGGAACCTGAGATCGAAGCTCCCGCCCGTCACGCTCCGCAACTTCGTGCCCACGATCTCGACCTCCGGGTACACATTCATGGCGGAGACCAGGAAGTCGGGGTCGAGAGGCCAGGCGTCGGCCCCGTCGAAGTTCGGCGGCGCCCCGCGCTCGCTCGCCAGGTAGAGCTTCGCCGACGTCCTGCAGCTTTCCCCCGGCGAGAAATGGTCGATCACGACGAGCACCGTGAATACCCCATTCGTGATGGACTCGTTCATCTGCGCGGATGCGTCCGGGGAAATGCCGAGCAAAACCGGCAGCACGTTTTTCCCAAACGAATTGTCGATGCCGTCATTGCCATCGGGATACACCGCGGCAGGCGAGCCGCCCGCCACGGTCTTGCACAGGTCTGTCGATTCCTTCGTGGAACTCCGGCCATCGAGATCGAACCCGTATTGCTTCCACCCGGAGGTCGGCTCCGGCGTCCCGTCGAGAGCCGTGTCCCCCAGGTAGAGCTTCTGAGCCGCCATCACCCAGGTCGAGCCCCCGGTACAGAAAGGCAATGCCGGGGCACTACCGCCCGCGCCCCCAGCGCCCCCAACGCCCCCCGCGCCGCCTCCGCCGCCGGTGCCGCCGACGCCCTCGGGCGGCGGGTTCACCTCGAACGTGACACATCCGGCGAGCAGACACGCCGCCACAAAGGCCATGGGCCCCGCATTCCGCTTCAGAAAAGCCCGCGCCATACGACACCTCCCATCTGGGGACCCGCGATCGGCACGAGCATCGACGCGTCGCTCCGCCGCTTGCTCGACACGAGCGCGACGGAGGCCGCGACGACGCAGCCGAGCCCGAGCGTCCCGAGGCCCACGCCCACGCCGAGGCTGCGGTTCCATCGATCGCCCATGCTCGTCAGGCTCGCGAGGGAATCCTCTCCCAGCTCGCACGTGCGCCCCGGGCAACGCGCTTCGAGCTCACCTTGCGCGTCCGCCCAATCCACGACGAACCCGATACCCACGCCGAGCGCCGCGATACCCACGCCTCCCACGGCCCAGGCCCACGCGCCCCGTCCCTCGGCCCCGCTGTCTTTCTCGCTTTTCACCACGGCAGGCCCTGGACCCGTGACAGGCCCCGGACCCGTGGCAGGCCCCGAACCCGAGGGTTTCGGGGGACTCACGGGCGGGGGCGCGAACGCAGGCGAGAGGTGCACGCCCTCCACCCGCGTCTCCTCGCCGTCCTTCATCACCACGGCACGCCGCTCCCTGTCGAACCCTGGGGCCGCGAATTCGAGGACATGGCTCCCCGCGTCGAGCGGAAGGTTCACGATCCCCTCCTTCGAGGTCACGAGGGCGCCATCGATGCGAACCTCGAAGCCCGGCGTGGCGACCATGGACGAAGGGATCACCACGCGCAATCGCGCGAGCCTCGGCCCCAGCGCGGCCGCGCTTCGAAGCGCCTTCCGCTCGCGCTCGTCCTGCTTCGTCGCCGCCGCGAGCTCGGCGGCTCGGTTGTATTCGGCCCACGCGCTCGCGAGCCGCCCCCAGCCCTCGTAGCAACTCGCGAGCGTCAGCTTGGCGCCGAGGGCCTCCGGCAGGAGGCGCGTCACCGTTTCGAGCTTGGGGCAGGCACTCTCGTATTGCCTCCCGTCGAGCTCCTCGAGCGCCGTATCGTAAAGCGCTTTCGCTTCACGCACCTTGTCCTGAGACCCGGGCTGGCCGGCGGCAGGTCCCGCGACGAAGAGCGGGATCAAGAGCGATACGAAGCCAATGATTCGTTCACGCATTCGCGCCTCGACGATTGCCCTCGACGGGAGGACGCCTCAAAACATCGATTCATGCCGGCTCGGCTTCGATGGGCCGCGCTTCGGCGTGCTCGTCGCCGAAGGCCGCGGAGCCACCGGGCCCTTCGTGGTGGCCGTGGGTGCGGGGACGGTCGCCGGTGGAAGGCTCGGCGGCGGCGATTCCGGCGAGACGGTAGGCTCGGGCGCGGCCGGCGCCGCGGCGGAGGTCGTGGCCGGCGCCATCGGCACCGGGTCGACGATGACCGGGGCGCTCGCCGTCGCCGCGCCGATGGACGTGGCGGCCGCGGGCGTCTCTTCGATGCTGGAAGAGCCGTGGAGGCCGAACCACGCGAGGCCGAGGAGCAACGCAGACACCAGGGCCGCCGCCCCGGCCCACGCAAGCCACCTCCCGCCTCCGGATGTGCCTTTCGTCCCCGTCTTCTCCCACGCAGCGGCCGTCGCATCGCTCGGCGCGCCGTGCACCGCGGGAGCCGATATCGCGGGGCTACCGCTCGTGGACACGCCGCCCGGGCTCGACGCCATGACCGGACGCACGGGCAGCGGCATTGCCCCGCCGAACCCCACTTCGCCGGCCAGACCCAGAATGCCACGCAGCGCAACGGCGAGCTCCCCGACGCTCGCATACCGGTCTGCCGGCTGCTTGCGCAAGCAACGCCCGACCACCCCATCGACGGCCGGCGGCAGGTCCGGGCGAAGCTGCGTCGGAGGGATCGGCTCTTCCTGCAGGACACGCGAGACCACCTCCATCACGCTCGCCGCGAGGAACGGCGAGCGCGCGGTCAGGAGCTCATACAGGATCCCGCCGATGGCCCAGATGTCCGCCCGTGCGTCGACCGACTTCGCCCGGGCCATCTGCTCGGGCGACATGTACAGGGGCGACCCGAACGTCTGCCCGGTCCCCGTCAGATCCACCTCCTCGGGCCCCGTCTGCTTGGAGATGCCGAAATCGAGGACCTTGACACAGGGGTTCCCATTCGCGCGCCGCGTGAGAAAGAGGTTGGCCGGCTTGAGGTCGCGGTGGACGATACCGGCCGCGTGCGCCTCCGCCATGGCGTCGCATACCTGCACCATGTACGTGACGGCCTGCTCGACCGGCAATGGGCCTTGATCCCGCAGGACCGCCTTGAGATCGCGCCCTTCGAGATACTCCATCACCATGTACGGCACGTCGTCCTGCATCCGGCCGACGTCGTGCACCCGGGCGACGTGCTCGCTGCGGAGCCGCGCGGCGGCGCGAGCCTCGCGCAAGAAGCGCTCGCGTAATACGGGATCCCCGGCCCAGTTCGGGAGGAGGAACTTGATCGCGTAGAGCTCCCCCAACTCGATGTGTCGAGCGGCAACCACCACGCCCATCCCGCCTCGACCAAGGACACGTTCGACCCTGTACTTGCCAAGCAGGATGTCCCCCGGAGCAACCGGGACGGCCATGTCGGGACTCTCCACCGTGAACGAGGTTCGGTTGACGGAGGTGCGAGCTTTGCCCGCACCTGACCGCGGCCAGATTACCAAGGATCCCAGCCTGGGCCAAGAGAAGTATCTACGCCAAGTCCCCTCGGGAACCCGCATGGACTCGAACCGGGGCGCTTCGGGCAAATAACCCGCCACCTTCACTCCCGCGGCCCTGGACGCCCACCGTGGGCCGCTTGTGCAGCACGGGCAGCAACAGCCAAGCCCCTGGGCTCCTCGGCATCCTCGCAGCGCCTCGGCGTCCAGAACATAGGTTCCCCATGCCACCAATTGGCCCGCCAAACGCCAAGCCCGCCACTTTTCTCGTTACCTTGCCCGGAGCGCAGCGTTGATTTGGACATGGGACCTCCTCGATCGCCTGTGCCCCTCCTCGATCGTCTTGCCGAACTCCTCGGACTGCGCCCCGAGATCAGACGCATCGTCATGAGTGATGACGATGCGTACACGCGTGACTCCGCGGAGGACCAGGTCCAGCGCGTGTACGACAAGGCTTACCGCCACCTCCCCAACTACGAGCCGCACCCCGACGGCATGAAGCCCTGGCTCCTGACCATCACCCGCAACGTGATGAGCGACGCGCACCGCGACACGCAACGTCACGAGCGGGTGTTCGAGCCTGACGACGGGCATGTCGACACGGCCGAGACGCCGGAGGTCTCGCCCGAGCGCGCGGCGGAGCTGAAGCAGGCCTTGGAGAAGGTGATGTTCGCTCTCCGAGACATGCCCCCCTCGCAAGCTGCGGTGCTCTGGATGGTCTGCGTCGAAGAGCGGTCGCACGAGGAGGCCGGCGTGGCGCTCGGGATCTCCGAGGACGCCGCGAAGATGGCGCTCTCGCGCGCGCGGGAGTTCCTCCGGGCTCGATTCGGCAACACGCTCTTCACGGTCCCGCCTCCCGTGCTCGCGCTGCTCTCCGACTGCGTTCACTTGCTCGGGCACCTCTGGGCCTTCCTCATGGCCATGCTGTTCGCGTCGTTCGCGCTCTCGCCGCGCGAGCGTGCTCCCGAGCTGCACGCGGTGGTCACGGGACTGGCGCGCGTCGTGGCAGCCTCCGCCGCGGACGTCGCGCACGCCGCGAAGCCGGTGCCCTCGTTCGATCACGCTGCTGCATCCGTGCCTGTCATGACGCCACCCACGCCGAAGAAGCAGACGCACACGCCGCGGCGTCCCCTGGTCGACAGCGATAAGCAAGGCCGCCCCACGATCGGTTTGTCCGCGGACCAGAGGGGTTCGTCCGCGGACTCGTCCTTCTAGGATCCGAGCCTCCGAGTGTGCTAAAGATCCAAGTCCCATGCGCGTGATCGTATGCTGTTCGATCCTGCTTCTCGCGCCGCCCGCGGCGTGGGCGCAAAGCCTACCTAGCGCCACCGACGAGAGCCCCGAGGCGGACATGGAGCTACGGTTCCAGGCGCTCGCGCAGCTCGGGGACCGCGAGCGCGCCGCGGGGCGGCTGCGTGAAGCCGGAAGGGCCTACCGCCAGGCGCTCAACGTTCGGTCCGATCCGCTCGTCGCGGGGCGTCTCGGGCTCGTGCTGGTCGAGGGCGGCAGGCCCGAGGATGCGCCCGAGCTCCTGCTCTACGCGCTTCATCAGGCCCCCGCCACGACGCCCGCAGAGCGAGCAGAGCGCAGGCGCTTTTTCGACGCGCACGAGGTGGCGCGTGCTCATGGCTCGTGGGTCGAGGTGATCGTCTCTCACGCTGGCGCGCGTGTGATGGTGGACGGCGTCGATCGCAACGCTCTTGGCCGTTCTGCCTTCTGGACGTTCGTGGCGGGAGGAGAGCACGAGATTCGCGCGACCCTCGACGGCTTCGAAGAGGCCGTTGTGAAATTCACGGCGGTAAAGGGGAAAGACACGAAGATCCGCGTCCTCCTGACGCCACACACAGTGGAGCCGGAGCCGGCGATCCATGTCTCCGAGAAGGACCCGACCGTGACGTTGCCCGCGGTGGTTTCGGGGCCGGGATTTACGAAACAGGAGGATCCCTTCGCTTACGATGACCAGGCGAAGGATCCGACGAAGCCCGGCGAGAAAAACGGCTTGCGGGGTTTTGTCGGGGCGGGGCCGGTGGTGGTGTTTGGCGTGGCGTCGTGGATGCCTGCCGTCGGGGCGACGCTCGCCGGAGGGTTGCAGCCCAACGATTACGTATCGATCGGCCTGGAGGCGCGCGCGGCGTGGTTGACAGTGGGCGTCGCGGATCGGCCGATCAACGCGATGACGGCGGGTGGGATCGCGACCTTGTGCGGGCACTACAAGTGGTTCTTCGGCTGCGCCCTTGGTCATCTGGGCGTAATTCGTGTTGAATCTACATCGCGAAGCTACAAACCCGCGAGTTTCGCTGATGTCAAACCCGGAGCGGGTGGGCGCATCGGTGCCAGGGTTCGAGTCACACAGTCCTTAACGATCCACGGGGCAGCCGACGTCCTTGGACTGTCGAGCGGCGTTCAGGTGGTTGTTGGACCAACGGTCCTCTCCGATCAGCCGCCGGTCATGTTAGGCGTGCAGATTGGCGGAGGTTGGGAGTTTTAGGCTATGCGCACGGCGGTTGTATTGTTCGTTTTTAGCGTGGGTATGATCGTTGCCTCTTGCACAGCGGCGCCATCGTTCTACGACTTCGAGTGCGATCCGGATTCGTTTTTCCCGGCGCCCGAGTGCATCGACGGTGGCACGGATGCCGGAACAGACGCCGACGCCGACCCGGAGACCGAACCACAAGCTGCATGCAAAGCGCAAGGCGGTGAATGCGTCAAGATTCCCGACGACCCCGAGGCCGGTTTCTGGAGCCAGGTTCCGTTGCCCGTCTGGTTCGGCCCTGCCGCGGACATGCCGAAGGAGTGCGCCTTCATCGGGGGCGAGCAGTTCAGGCTTTACGCCGGCCTTACCGCTCCCCCCGCGCAGTGCGACCCCTGCGAATGCCAGGACGCCACGGGGCAATGCAGCGGCGTTCCGGGTGAGATCACGATCGGGGCTGGCATGTGCGGCGCAGTGGGGGCGCCGTCGCTCCCTTTTGACGGCCCGGGGGGGTGGGATGGGAGCTGTACGGATGCGAGCGCGCTACCCGCGGGGGCGCAGTGTCCCCCAGGGAGCGGCGTTCCGTGCGCGCAGTCGATCACGTTCTCGGCGCTTCCGCCTCCGGTCAACGAGAAGTGCGACGTCAAGCCGTCGCCCATCATCAAGGCGGGCGGGACGTTGATCACGGAATGGGAGACGGGTGCGGTTGCATGTCGGTCGAGCCTCGATACGTCGCTTTGCGGCGCGGGGGATCAACTATGCGTGCCCAAGGTTCTTTATCCCCACCGTCAATGCCTGTGGCAGAAGGGGAAGCATACCAAGTGCCCCAAGCCCTACGATTATGAGGGACCTCGGGTCATGTACCCGTTTCAGCCCAAGGAATCGCGCGAGTGCACAGAATGCTCCTGCGGCGCGCCGCAAGGGGGCATGTGCGTGGCAACCGTGCGCCTCTTCGACGACGGAGTCTGCTCTGGCGAGTTCCACCAGCGGATCGTCACGTCCCAGGACAGCGCCTGCGATCCCATCCTTCCAGCGGGCCGGGCGCTCGGCGGGAAGTCCGTCACGGAACACGTCTACGTCAAGGGCACGTGCGAGGCGGGCGGCGGGGAGCCCATCGGCGAGGCGGTCGAAGATGAAGAGAACGCTGTGACGTTCTGCTGTCAACAATCGTACATTTTTGACGAATAGACCTCGGGCGCACGCTCCGCAGGTACGACATCTCCCTACAAATCAGCAACGGGCGTCGTTACCCGCTGCCTCTCCGACGCGTTGTTTGTCTTTGAGGGACAACCACAAGCGACTCGCAGAAGGGGGCGGTGGGAGATGCTTTTTCTGGGCATGCGTTTTCCCATCGCCCTCTCCTGGGGGTCGCTTGTCGTCGGTCTCCAGCCGGCGACGAAAATGGAGGAACGATTGAGTGCCCTGACGGAGAGCGACCACAACGCAAGCATCGCGCACCCAAGCATCGCGCACTCGGAGCCGCCGCCTCGGGATACGGTCTTCGATCCGCCGTCGCGTTGGAGTCGCCTCCGGGCTCTGGCCGATGCCCTGGTTCGCAGCATCCGTGAACGCATCCGAGGGAGACGGCTCGCGGATCGGCTTCCTCCTCTTCCGCCGCGTCGCTCCGCGAGGTCCACCTTGGTTGCCGCGAGAGCTGTCGCTCACGACGAACGCGGCGAACAGCTCCTCCTCGATCTCGTGCGCGCCGAACCTGCCTATCAGGAAGCTGCCATCTGCGTCGCGCATTACGCCTGTGCCCTTCGGAAGCTCGGGGAGGAAGCATACGCCGAGGGGGTCGTCCACTACGCGCTGTCTCGGATGCGCGTCGACGCAGACGGGTTCGTCTCTATCGCACGCCTGCGCGACAGACTCCCGGACCTGTCGTATTCAGGAGCGCTCGTGCCTGCGCTGCATCGGCTGCAAAGCGCGGGCATCGTCTCGCTCACGTCCAACCTTGCCCGACCCGAGCGTGTGCAGCTCCGCATTCCCCTTTGAAACTCAGGAGACAAGATGCCCAGAAACAAGATGCAGAAAAATGTCGTTCCCGAGGCGTCCGAACCTGCGGAATTGTCCACTGCGTTCGCCCTCGCCAGCGACGGGAAGCTCTACTTCGCGTTCGAAAGCGTCCCACCGCCGGACCGTCTGGTGTTCGTGGGCTATGCCCTGCGTGCCGACGAGGCCACGAAGTTGGGCGCGGCGGGGTTGCTCGGTTGGGCGATGCTCCACAAACTCGCGCTTGGAAGTGATGGCTGCATCTATGTGCAAGAGGGTGCGATCGACCCCACGGGGCGTGACGTGTTCCGCGGGTTTGCCGCCACTCCGGAGGAAGCAATCCGCGCGGCCGAGGAAATTCACCGCGTTGCGTCCAATGTTACGGTCGAGGTATTCGCGAGCAAGCGTGCAGCGGCGGCGTAAGCCGGTGCGGATCACACCGGTATAGGCGCCGAATGGCCATCAGTGTCACACGATCGATCGCCGCGAGACCTTGCTCGATGCTCGACAGGTGTCCTTTCGACATCGCGCCAGCTTCGGCGAGATCCTGCAAGGACATGCCGCGCTCTTTTCGGAATTCGCGGATACGAGCGCCAACTTTCACGCAGAGTGGCTTGGCTTCGGTTCGTCTCGGCACGGTTCCTCCCTACTCGCGCATGAGGGGTGTACAAAGAGCCCTACCACGGACTTCGCGTAGAGACAAACCCCGCCGGACAAACAGAATCCTGCGGGTCGGCAAACCGGATCCGGATCCTCGTCGCGTTCGTCGTTGCCCATCTCACGCGCCAGTTCGGCTCTGCCTTCCGCCGGATCGGCGAGCTTCCCAGGGCCGCGCCGAGCGCCGCGAGGGCTGCGCCGTCGAACACACGGCGCGGAGCGTCGCTCGCCCTGAGAGCGGTTCCCGGCGCTCGCGCTACCTCCTGCACATCGACCGCTTCGGGCCCTTGCGATGGCGCTCGGGACACTGCGCGGGTTCGCCGAAGGGAGATCCGCGGCAATGGAAGGCCGCTCGGGTGGTTCGCGTGCGTGTTTGAGGACGAGGGCCGTACGCACAAGCGATGCGGGAGCCTGCAACCTCTCGGACGAGGCACCCGGCGAGAGGGCGCCTCGCTTGCCCCGTTGCGGCGCCACGCGTGGCGCTCTTCTTCAATTCCGAGACGAACGCGCTCTACCATCGTGCCCCGGCGCAGCGCGCAACGCGGGGGGAATCCTCGTCGCAGGGTGCACGGACGAAAGCTCGCTTGAGCTCCCGTCCGAGGATGCGGGTCAGGCGGGAAGCGCATGATTCCGCTGGACTGGATCACGCTCGAACGGCGACACTGGCTCTGTGGAGCCCGGAGATCTGGTTCGAGGACAGTACGAGATTGAACGCCGCGTGACGGCCGGTGGAATGGCGCAGATCTTCCGGGCGAGAGACCTGGCATCGGGGGATACCGTGGCGGTGAAGGTGATGCTCGATGGGCAATCGCAGCACGCGCTGAGGTTCATGCGAGAAGCCGCGTTGCTTTCGGACCTCCGTCACCCGGGGATCGTGCAATACATCGCGGACGGCGTCACCGACGCGGGCGAACCCTACCTGGTGATGGAATGGTTGGAAGGGGAAGACCTCTCGGTCCGCCTCGAACGCGGCGCGCTCGACCTCCAGGATGCGCTGACGCTCATCACACAAATCGCGGACGCACTCGCAGTGGCGCACGAGCGAGGCATTGTCCATCGGGATCTCAAGCCGAGCAACCTGTTCCTGGTCGAGGGGCACATCAACCAGGTCAAGGTGCTCGACTTCGGAATTGCCTGGCTCACCGGCGCGACGCGGCTCACCCGAACGGACGCGATGGTCGGTACGCTAGCATACATGGCACCCGAGCAGGCCCGAAATTTGCGGACAGTGGACGCACGGGCCGATGTGTTCGCGCTCGGCTGCATTTTGATGGAGTGTCTGACGGGGGTGCCCGTGTTCATGGGCGAGCATGTCATGGCGGTGCTGGCGAAGATCCTCATCCAGGATCCACCCCGTCTCCTGGAGTTTCGCCCCGATCTTCCGCGGGAGCTCGATGCGCTGATCGCCCGGATGATGGCGAAAGATCCGAATGCACGCCCGAGCGACGGCGGGGCGGTAGCCGTAGCGCTCGCGGCGCTTCGCACACAGGCGGCGCTGGATGATGACAACGTAGTATCGTCGAGGTTTGCCCTCTCTTCTTGGCTCACAGGAGATGAGCAACGGGTGCTCTCGCTGGTGCTGCTCGGCAAGGAAGCGCCACCCGATGGTGCCGCGCTGACGCTCGCGCAATCAGCCGTCCTCGCCGCCCAGGAGGACCTGCGCATCACCGCAGAGAACCACGGAGGTGTGCTGACACTCCTGGCCGACGGGTCCGCCCTCGTGACATTCACGGATAGGCCAGAGAGTGGTACCGAACTGACCGCGCAGGCAGCGCGCTGCGCGCTCGCGCTCAGGTCGATCGCTTCGGAGCGATCCATTGCGCTTTCAACGGGTCGTGGAGAGGTGAGAGGAAAGCTCCCCGTGGGCGCGGTGATCGATCGCGCCGCGAGGATGCTCGCACAGTGCGAATACACCGAGCTGCATCATCCAATCGCGATCGATGAAACGTCGGCACGTCTGCTCGATGGCCGCTTCGAAATCGGCAGCGTCCGAGGGAGCTTCACTTTGTGCGGCATGCACGAGGGCGGGATGCGGACGCTGCTCGGCAAGCCGACGACCTTCGTCGGACGCGACGGCGAGCTCCGCATCATCGAAGACGTCTGGCGTTCGTGCGTGGACGATCTGGTGGCCAGAGCGATCCTGGTCATCGGCGGTGCCGGTATGGGCAAATCCCGCTTGTTGCATGAATTTTTGGGCATCGCACGACAGAGCACTCCTCAAATGGTCGTCTGGACGGGACGAGGCGACTCGCTGGCTGCAGGCTCGGCGCTTGCTCTCCTGGGCGACGCCCTGCGGGGCGCGTGCGGCCTCCAAGACGGAGGACCGCTCGAGGAGCGACATCGCAAAATCAGGGAGCGCGTCGCGCGACACGTGCGCGGGGACGATGCGAGTAGGGTCGCCGAATTCCTCGGCGAACTCGTCGGCGCGCCTTTCCCTGCCACGGCCGGCTCGCCTCTCCACGCAGCCCGGCAGGACGCGCGGCTGATGGGCGAACAGCTCCGCCACGCCTTCGAGGACTTCCTCGACGCGGAGAGCGCCGCTCACCCAGTGCTCCTCGTGCTAGAAGATCTCCACTGGGGGGACCTGCCGACGGTCCGCTTCGTCGACGCCGCGCTGCGCAACCTCCAGCATCGCCCGTTCCTCGTGCTCGCCCTCGCACGTCCCGAGGTGGACGAGCTCTTCCCCAAGCTCTGGAGCGAGCGCCCGCTGCACAAGGTTCGCCTCCGACCGCTTTCTTCCAAGGCGAGCGAGCGGCTCGTGGCGCAGGTGCTGGGCGAAACCGTGAGTCCAGAGACGAAGAAGCGGATCGTCGCGCTCGCCGATGGCAATGCGTTTTACCTGGAAGAGCTCGTCCGCGCGGTGGCCGAAGCGAGGAGCGCAGACACGCCTGGGGGGACGGAGCTGCCCGAGACGGTGCTCGCCATGGTCCAGGCCAGGCTCGAGGCCCTGCCAGCGGAGGCGCGGCGATACCTGCGCGCTGCGAGCGTGTTCGGCGAAATCTTCTTTCGTGATGGGCTCATGACGCTCCTCGGCACGACCACCGATTCACCGATGTTCGACGTCCTGCTCGGCGACCTCGTCGCGCGCGAGCTCATTCAACGGCGCAGCCAATGCCGCTTTGCCGGCGACGTCGAGTTCATGTTTCGGCACGGGCTCATCCGGGAAGGCGCCTATGCGATGCTCACGGATACCGATCGCAAGCTTGGTCATCGGCTCGCCGGCGCATGGCTCGAGGAGCACGGCGAGCCGGACGCGATGCTCCTGGCGAATCACTTCGAGCAGGGCGACGACTGGTCACGGGCGGCGAGCGCCTATCGTCGTGCCGCGGAGCACGCCCTCGAGGCCGACGACCTGGACGCCGCCCTCGAACGGGCCGAGCGCGGCGTCGCCCGCGGCGCCTCGGGCGAGGAACTCGGCGCCCTCCGCATGATCCAGGCCGAGGCCCATAACTGGCGTGGGGAGCTCGTGCTCTCGGAGCAGCGTGCGATCGAAGCCATCGGGCTTCTCACGTCGGGAACGACGGCGTGGTTCCGCGCCTTTCAGCAGGCTGCCGATGCCGCGGGCAAGCTCGGCGCCTTCGACAGGGTCGAGCGCTGGGTGAGCCCGTCGATTTCGGCGATCCCCGCCCGCGACGCGACGAGCGCGAGAACCACCTGTCTCAGCGTGTGTGCCAACCACCTCATTTATGGCGGGCGTTATCCGGCCGCCGACGCGGTGATTTGGGCGCTCACCGACACCGCGGAGCTCGCCGCGCAGAGCGCGCAGGCCGTCGGGATGTACCATCAGCTCTGCGCGATCCGCGCCTCTGCTTCGGGGGATCCGTGCGCGCTCCGTGACAGCCTGGAGAAGGCCCTGACGTTCTTCGATCAGGCAGGTGATCGCCGAAACGCTTGCCTTACGCGCCAAAACCTGGGCTTCGCCCTCGTGGCGCTCGGCGATTACGAAGGCGCCGAACATGCGCTGCGGTCTGCGTTGTCGGTCGCCGAGCGAATGGGCCTCCACGATGTCGCGGCCGCTGCCCTCCAGAACCTCGGGTACGTTCTCGCGTACCGAGGCAATTTCGAGGAGGGGCGAAGCGTCCAGAAGCAGGCAATCGACGCGGCACACAAGCACGAGCATTCACGCCTCGAGGGCCTCTCGCACGCGTATCTCGCCGAGCTCGAGCTCCTGGCCGGCGATCTGGCGGCGGCCGAGACCGAGGCGCGCGCGGCCGTCGACTCGCTCTCCGGGGTGCCCCCCCTCCTCGCGGGCGCGCTGGCCGTGCTCGCGCGTGTCCTGCTTGCTCGGGGCCAAGGAGAAGAAGCGCTTGGAGCGGCACGGGAGGCCCACAGGTTGCTGGAGTCCCTGGGCACGATTGAAGAAGGGGAGGCAATGGTGCGGTTGGTCCATGCCGAAGCGCTGGCCGCGCACGGCGACGCGGAGGGATTCGCGCGTGCCATCACCTCGGCGCGGGATCTGCTGCTCGCGAAGGCCAGCAAGATCCGCGACTCTGCCGTGCGGGAACGGTTTCTCACCGTCATTCCGGACCATGCCCGCACGTTGACGCTCGCGTCGCGGGTGGGGTTCGAGGGCCCTCTGGACGGCCGGTCCGCGGCTACCAGCTTGCCTTGATCCAGCAGAAGCGATTCGCCTTGCGCTCGGCCCCCCGCCATGCCTGCATCCTGCGACCGTGCAACCAGGAACGATCGTCGCGGATCGGTTCGTCGTGGAAGCCCTCGCAGGCACCGGCGGCATGGGGGCGGTCTACCGTGCCTTCGATCGCGCGCAGGGGCAGCGCGTCGCGCTCAAGCTCCTCGCCGCAGGCGAGGCAAGTTACGCCGCACGTTTCGCCGAAGAAGCTCGGATCCTCGCCCACCTCGCCCACCCGGGGGTGGTTCAGTGGATCGCGCACGGCGAGGATGCGGGCGGGCAGCGCTGGCTCGCCCTGGAGTGGCTCGAAGGCGAGGACCTCGCCGCGCGGCTCGTCCGCGGGGCGCTCACCGTGGAGGAGTGCCTCGCCGTCGGCCTCGCTGCGGCGGAGGCACTCGCGGCCGCGCACGCACACGGCATCATTCATCGCGACATCAAGCCCTCGAACCTCTTCCTGGTCGGAGGCGACCCAAGCCGGGTCAAACTCCTCGACTTCGGGGTCGCTCGCCGCACCAACGTGACGCACGCCATCACGCGCAGCGGGGTGGTCGTGGGAACGCCGGGGTACATCGCGCCCGAGCAGGTCCGCGGCGACCCCACGGACGCGCGCGCCGACGTCTTCGGGCTCGGGGCCGTGCTCTACGAGTGCCTCGCTGGCCGGCCCGCCTTCGCGGGTGGCCCCATGATGGCCGTGCTGGCGAGGCTCCTCGTGCATGAGCCGCCGCCCCTGCGCCGTGTGCGCGGCGATATCCCCCCGGAGCTCGATGCGCTGATCGCGCGCATGCTCGCCAAGGAGCCGGAAGCGCGGCTGGCCGACGGCGCCGCGGTGGCGGAGGCGATCTGCAGCCTGAGCCCACGGAGCTTCCGGCGGGATGCGAGCGAGCCGGAAGGCGGCAATGCGTTCGGTGAAAACGAGCAGCGCGTGATCTCCGTGGTCGTCGCCGCTCCGTCGTTCGACGAGCGACCGGGTGACACCGACACCGCGTGGTTTACACGCGTCGAGACCGCGCTCGCCCGTATCGACATGCGCGCGTACGCGATGACGGGCGGGCTTCTGCTCGTGCGCTCGAAGGACGCTGGGAGCCCCGACCAGGCGCTCCAGGCGGCACGCGGCGCGCTGCTGTTACGCTCTCTGCTCGAACGCGAGGTCACGGAGGTGCCGAGGATCGCGATCGTCACGGGGACCTCCGAGATCGCCGGTCGATTGCCTGCGGGCGAGCTCCTGGATCGTGCGGCCTCGTTGCTGGCGGAGCCTGCGCTCGTGGCGGGGGCCGCGTACGTCGACGATGCGACCCAGGCGCTGCTCGGCACCCGGCTCGACGTCCACCGCGGACCGGCCGGCTGGGAGCTCCACGGCGAACGCGAAAAGGGCGCGCGCGTCGTAATCGATTGTGCGAGCCCCTTCGTCGGCCGCGAGCGCGAGCTCTCCGCGCTGATGGCCCTGTTCGAGGATTGCACCGGCGAGGGGCTCGCCCGCGCCGTGCTCGTGACGGGGCCGGCGGGGATCGGCAAGACCCGGCTGTGCCACGAAGCCGTCCTGCGTATCGGCGCCATGGCGCCGGAGGTGGAAATCTGGACGGCCCGCGGCCCCATGGCCGGCGATGCAGCGCCGTTCGGCGTTCTCGGCTCGATCGTTCGGCAGGCGCGAGGCCATGTTCCCGGAGAGGTAGCCCCTGCGTTCTCGAGCCTGGCCGAGGCCGCCGTCGAGAACAGGCCGCTGCTCCTCATCGTCGACGACCTGCAATGGGCGGATGCGCCGTCGGTGCTGGCCGTCGAGCAAGCGCTGCATCGGCTCCAGGATCGGCCGCTCTTCGTGCTCGCGCTCGCGCGACCGGAGGTGCACGAGCGTTTCCCGCGGATGTGGGTCGAGCGCGACGCGCAGGAGATCCACCTCGGTGGCCTCGCGCCTCGCGCAGCTGCACGACTCGTGCATCACGCCCTCGGCGAGGGCGCCGAACCGGCCAAGGTCGCGGCGCTCGTCGAACGCGCCGGAGGCCACCCGTTCTACCTGGAGGAGCTGATCCGCGCCGCGGCCGAGGGGCGCGGCGAAACGTTGCCCGAAACGGTGCTTTCGATGCTTCAAGCGCGGCTCGCAGGACTCGCCCCGGAAGAGCGGCGCTTTCTGCGCGCCGCCAGCATTTTCGGGGACGTGTTCTGGGTGCGCGGCGTGCTCCGCGTGCTCGGCGGCGGCTCTCCCGCCGTCGTGTCGGCGCTCGTCGATCACGGCCTACTGGAGCGCCACCCGACGAGCCGGTTGCTGGACGAGGAGGAGGTGTCGTTCTGTGATCCGCTCGTGCGCGAGGCGGCATACGCGACCTTGACCGCGGCGGATCGCGCGCGTGGACAGGCGGTGGCCGCAGCCTGGTTCGAACGGGTGGGCGAGACGCGCGAGTGCGTCTTGAAGTGACGCGCGGCGCGTCGCGATCGGACGCAGGCACCGGTTGGGCGCACGAGGTACGCCCCGCGAGGCTCGGCGGGGTTTTCAGCCCGGTCCTGGCTGGCTACCAGACAGTCTCGAGGTAGTAGGGGCTGCTCGCCGAGAATGCGCCATTGACGCCGAAGACCTTGATACTGATGGTCACGGTCTGGCTGCTCGTATTGGTGTATGTCACGTGCTCGGTCAGCCCGGCGCCCAGCTTTCCGCTCGCGACGGGCTGAAAAATGTTGATGTCTTGATAAAGCTCCACGTCGTAGTTCAGGTTCGCAGGAGGCCGCATATCCACCGTCATCGTTCTGCCAGCTCCGAGGCTGACTTTAAACCAGTCGGTGTCGGTCCAGGCTGAGCTCAAATAGGCGGCGTAGACCGTGAACGGGCTAGCGAAGTTGGCCGTTGCCATGATGTTGTTCCACTCGACCTCGGCCTCGCAAAGGTTGCAATCAAGCGTGCCGCCGCAACCGTCCGGGATCGCACTGCCGCAGATCGGCGCCATCGCACTGCAACTGGTCGGCGTGCACACGCACAGGAAGCGCGCGTCGCAGCTTTGGCCAGGACTGCACGTCCCGCACCACCCGCCGCATCCGTCGCTACCGCACTGCTTGCCGTCACAGGTTGGCGTACAGGCGCAGTCCCTATCGCACTCCCAGGCAGGAAGGCCAGGTGTGATGGTGCAGTTGAGGAAGGGGTCACAGACCCCGTCACCGAGGGCGGGCGTGCAGTCCTGCGCGCAACTCCCATAATCACGCTCGCCTAAACTGCAGATGCCGTCACCACACCAGGGGACCTGGATAGGGTACGATCCCCAGCACCAGAGGGTGCCGTCGGTCTTACGCACGCAGATGTGGTCGCCGTCGCTGAGCGCGACCTCGGCCACGGCGTTGCCAAGCGTGCTCGCTTCCACCTGTACTGGCGTTGTACTGCCCTTGGCGAGGTTGTCGTCAAGACTGCCGCCCCAGCACCAGAGAGTGCCGTCGGTTTTGCGCGCGCAGGTGACGCCTTCGCCGAGCGCGACCTCGGCCACGGCATTGCCGAGGGTGTTCGCCCCGACCCGCACTGGTGTTGTCTTGTCCACGGTCGTGCCATCGCCGAGCTGGCCGGAAGAGTTCCTTCCCCAGCACCAGAGAGTGCCGTCGGTCTTGCGCGCGCAGCTATGCTCGTCGCCGAGCGCGACCTCGGTCACGGCGTTGCCGAGGGTGCTCGCCCCGACCCGCACGGGCGTTGTCTTGTCCACGGTCGTGCCATCGCCGAGCTGGCCTGAGTCGTTGTCTCCCCAGCACCAAAGAGTGCCGTCGGACTTGCGCGCGCAGCTGTGATAGTCGCCGAGCGCGACCTCAGCCACGGCGCTGCCGAGCGCGCTCGCCCCGGCCTGCACGGGCGCTACCTTGTCCACGGTCGTCCCATCGCCGAGCTGCCCGTAGGCGTTCCATCCCCAGCACCAGAGAGTGCCGTCGGTCTTGCGCGCGCAGCTATGCTCGTCGCCGAGCGCGACCTTGGCCACGGCGTTGCCGAGGGTGCTCGCCCCGACCTGCACTGGCGTTGGCGTGAACACGGTCGTGCCATCGCCGAGCTCGCCGAACGCATTCGCTCCCCAGCACCAGAGAGTGCCGTCGGTCTTGCGCGCGCAGCTATGCTCGTCGCCGAGCGCGACCTCGGCCACGGCGTTGCCGAGGGTGCTCGCCCCGACCTGCACTGGCGTTGGCTTGTCCACAGCGCTTCCGTCGCCGAGCTGGTTTGAGTGGTTAGATCCCCAGCACCAGAGAGTGCCGTCGGTCTTGCGCGCGCATCTGTGGTAGCCGCCGAGCGCGATCTGGACCGTTAGCTTGCAGTCGGTCGGGCAGTTCCCTGAAGTCTCGCCTGGATCGCACTTCTCGTCACCGCAGCTCGAGGTGCGGCAGTCGGCCGGGCTGCTTGTTCGTGCCTCGTTGACCCCGCAGACCGCATCATTGGCATCGCAGCGCAATCCCATCATTTGGACCGGAAGGACCTGTGGTGGGGCCGGATAACCAGTGGGAAACTGACCAACGTCGTTGTCTCCCCAGCACCAGAGGGTGCCATCCGTCTTGCGCACGCAGGTGTGGTTCACAGAGAGCTCGATCTCAGCCGCAGCGCTGCCAAGCGCGCTCGCCCCGGCCCGCACCGGCGTCGTCTTGTTCACGGTGGTGCCATCGCCGAGCTGGCCGGAGGCATTGTCTCCCCAGCACCAGAGGGTGCCATCGGTCTTGCGCACACAGCTGTGCTCGTAGCCGAGCGCGACTTCAGCCACAGCGCTGCCGAGCACGCTCGCTCCGGCCTGCACCGGCGTCGTCTTGTTCACGGTGGTGCCGTCGCCGAGCTGGCCGGAGGCATTCTTTCCCCAGCACCAGAGGGTGCCATTGGTCTTGCGCGCGCAGGTGTGGTAAACGCCGAGTGCGACGTCGGTCACGGCGCTGCCGAGCGCGCTCGCCCCGGCCTGCACCGGCGTCGTCTTGTCCGCGGTGGTGCCGTCGCCGAGCTGGCCGGACGCATTGTCTCCCCAGCACCAGAGGGTGCCATTGATCTTGCGCGCGCAGGTGTGTCGAAAGCCGAGCGCGACCGCAGCTACGGCGTTACTGAGCGTGCTCGCTCCTGCTTGCACCGGCGTCGTCTTGTTCACGTTGGTGCCGTCGCCGACCTGACCGTCGTTGTTGCCTCCCCAGCACCAGAGGGTGCCATCGTTCTTGCGCGCGCAACTGTGAAACGCTCCAAGGGCTACCTCGGCCACGTCCGAAAGCCCAGATACCAGGGTCGCATGCACATGATTGGTCATGGTGCCGTCACCGAGCTGACCGAGGGAGTTATTTCCCCAGCAATAGACGCTTCCCGCAGAAGTGCGCGCGCATGCGTGGCCAAGCCCTGCAGCCACTGCGAGTATGCCGGTGAGCGGGCTACCGTCGCTCTTCATCACCTGCTGCGCCTCCATCCCGACGCCTTTTCCCCAGCACCACGCCGTGCCGTCTGTCTTGGCCGCACACATGTAACCAGAGCCCGCGGAGAAGTGTCCCACGCAGCAGAATTGCCCCGGCTGGCACGTGACATAGGTCGGGCAGCGTCGAGCGACGTTATCGCCTAGATTGACCCCCACCCGCGTCTCGGCGTCCATCGCAAAGGTATTGCAAGGGCTCGACACCGGGGTGATCTGTGGCAAATCCCAATCCGAGGCCCAATCACAATTGTCCGCGTACCAAGGCGCCACCTGCACGTCGATGAGCACGTCGTTCTGGAAGGTGCCACGCGAGGCCAGGTCCGGCACATCATATCCAGGCTCGCACTGATTCAGCTCATTTTCGTCGAAGGGCAGACCGCCCGTCTTGTCTGCATGGTTGTAGACGCTGATGGCCACGCCGGAGCGGTCGGTGGACGTCTTCAGGCCCAGCGCGGCCACGAAGTCCTGATCCTTGAGCGTGCCATCGGAGTGAAAGTCGAGCGGATTGAGGTTCCAGGCGTTGTTCGACGTGTAGCCCGTGGGCACCGCGCCCGGCTCGGCGCGCTCGATGATGGCGCCGACGTGATTGTGGATGAACTCGAAGTGGGTCGACCATGCATTGGGCCCCCAAATCAACTGCCTGGCAAAAAACGAGCGCGGCGAGAGGCTTGCAATGGTGTCGCCGGGGTGCGCCGGGTCCGGGATCCGCTTGATGGCATAGCCCACTACCCCGCCCGCGAGGCGGCCCTTGCCGCAGAGCCATTTCGAGCCTGCCGGCGCCGTCGTATCGTAGGCGTTGACGCAAAAATAGCGGAAGTACGTGCTGAATAGCGGCGCCGACCCGTCGGGGTTCGCCGTGCGCGCCTCCGGACCCGTGACCGGATGCAAGAGGATCGGCCGGATCACCTTGTCCGCGCAGGCGATCGCGTAGCTCGTGAAGAGCTCGTAGGTGACGTTGGTCTCGGCCGAGCCGCTGCCGTCGAAGTCCTCGGCGATGTCGACGGTCGCCACCGGGCAGGTCGTCGGATCCGTGTTGCCGCAGCTCTGGTAGAGCGGCTCGTGCACGCCGTTCATCGTGATCAGCTTGGGCAGCACCAGATCGACTTTGACCCCGCCTGCCAGTGTGTCGCGGATCCGCGTCGCCGGGCAGAGGACGTCCATCTGGTCGAGCGTATATTGCGAAAAATCCGTGATCGACGTGCTCGGGATGAGCTTGTTTTCCTCCTCGATCACCAGCGTCCCGCCGGCCGCGCCAGTCCACAGGCTCTCGAAGGCGCTGTTGTAGCTGCCGTTGAAGGTGCCGTCGTAGGTGCCGCTGATGGTCCCGCTGAAGCTGCCGTTGTGGGTGCCGTTGTAGGTGCCATTGTAGGTGCCGTTGTACGTACCGTTGAGGCTCCCGTTGTAGGTCCCATTGATGGTGCCGTTGTAGGTGCCGTTGATCGTCCCGTTGAAGGCTGGGTCGTTGATCAGCACGCCGTTGTAGGTGCCGTTGAGGCTCCCGTTGTAGGTGCCATTGACGCTCCCGTTATAGGTACCGTTCAGGCTCCCGTTGAGCGAGCTGTTGAGGGTGCCATTGTAGGTGCCATTGTAGGTGCCGTTGTAGGTGCCGTTGACGCTCCCGTTGATGGTGCCGTTGTAGGTGCCGTTGATCGTCCCGTTGTAGGTACCGTTGATCGTGCCATTGTAGGCCGTGTCGTTGATCGGCGCGCCGTTGTAGGTGCCGTTGAGGCTCCCGTTGTAGGTACCGTTGACGGTGCCGTTGAGCCCGTTGATGGTGCCGTTGTACGTCCCGTTGTAGGTGCCGTTCAAGGAGCCATTGTACGTGCCATTGTAGGTGCCGTTGTAGGTGCCATTGTACGTACCATTGTAGGTGCCGTTGAGCGACCCGTTGTAGGTACCGTTGAGTGTCCCGTTGTAGGCCGGGTCGTTGATCGGCGCTCCGTTGTAGGTACCGTTGAGCGACCCGTTGTAAGTGCCGTTGTAGGTGCCATTGTATGTACCATTCAGCGTCCCGTTGTAGGTGCCGTTGGCAGTACCGTTGTACGTTCCGTTGAGTGTCCCGTTCAGCGCGCTGTTGATGCTGCCGTTGTAGGTGCCGTTGACGGCGCCGTTGTAGGTACCGTTGACGGTGCCGTTGTAGGCAGGATTGTTGATGGGCGCGCCGTTGTAGGTGCCGTTGAGGCTCCCGTTGTAGGTACCGTTGACGGTGCCGTTGACCGCGCTGTTGAGGGCTCCGTTGATCCCGTTGTAGGTGCCGTTGAGCGTGCCGTTCAGCGCATTGAACGTGCCGTTCAGGGAGCTGTTGATGGTGCCATTGACGCCGTTCAGCGACCCGTTCAGCGAGCTGTTGAGGGCGCCGTTGAACGTAGCATTGTACGAACCATTAAGCGTGCCGTTGATGTTCGAATTCGACGTCGCGGCCTGCTGACTCACGCCCGTGGCCGGCTCGGTCGAATCGTCCGGAGGCTCGAACTGGCACGCCACGAAGCTCGTGGCGAGCGAGGCAACAGGCAACAGCCACGACCGTATCCGTATCCGCGTCTTGTTCATGAGGCCTCCGTGCCCGGCACGTGTATGCCGACCAGCGGCCGGTCAGAAGCAACGCGGGTGCCATCCGGCGGAAGCGCCGCCCTCGCTCCGCGCGCTCAGCTGCTACGCGTGCCTGCGTTCTTGCGCGTCTCGAAGTGACGCTGGGCGCGTCCCGACGTGACGCAGGCCCCGGCGGGCGCACGAGCTACCCCTCGCGAGTCTCGGTGGGCTCGTCGGTCGCTTTCAGCAAGGCGGCGAGGCCCGGCTCGGGTGCTTCGCCGAGCAGGGCCACGAGCCTGCGTACCCGGGCGAGCTCCCGGCGCAGGGCGCGCTGGTGGTTGCGGTTCTTGAGGAGTTGGTCCAGACCGAACATTGCAAAGGCCTCCTCCCGACTGCCGAGGCGGCCGATCGCCGCAGCCAGGACCAATCCTTGAAACGCATCGGTCAGGTCGAGGGGGAGTGTAACGCCGCCACGCTCCCGGCGTTCCACCTCCTGCACGAAGGCGTGTGCTGCCCGCCAGAGCTGGGCGAGCGTGCTGCCCGATTCCGCGGGGGCTTCGTGGGCGAGCGCCTGCTCGACGTGCCGCCGTTCGAGCACGAGAGATCCCACGGCGCCGCCGCGCTCGGCGAGCGCCAGCGCATAGGCGCGACGAATGATGTTGTCGAGTTGCCGCAAATTGCCGGGCCAGGCGGCGCCGAGCAACCGCTGCACGGCGTCCGGCGCGATTCGAGCCGCACCTTCGCCGCCGCTCTCCCTGTGCCGCCGGCCGAGCATGTATTGCGCCCACCGCGGGAGCTCGTCGAGCCGCTCCGACAGCGCCGGCAACCGCACGGGCAGGATGTTGATCCGGAAGAACAGGTCCTCGCGGAAACGGCCGGCGCGCACGGCGGCATGCAAATCGGCATTGGTGCCGACGATGAAGCGCACATCCGCGTGACGCTCGGCGCCCTCGTCTCCGAGCGGCCGGTAGCGACGCTCCTCGAGCACGTGGAGCAGCCCTGCCTGAGCTTTGAGCGAGAGCTTGTCGATCTCGTCGATGAAGAGCGTGCCTTGCGCCGCCCGCGCAATCGCGCCGGGTTTGTCCTTGACGGCGCCCGTGAACGCGCCCCGCTTCCATCCGAAGAGCTCGGCCATCTGGAGATCTTCCGGCACGCTCAGCAGATCGAGTGTCTCGAAGGGGTGTGATTTGCGTCGTGATTGCTCGTGGCACCAGCGGGCGAGCCGAGACTTGCCCGAGCCGGTCGGGCCGCCGATCAAAATCGTCTCTTCCTGACCTGCGAACACACGCAGCATATCGACGAGGGCCGCGGTCGACGCGCCCACCACGGGCAGGAGCTCGTCGGTGCGCTCCGCGTCTGGCAACCGAGGACGCAGGCCGCCGAGGTACGGCGCGCTGACGTGGGCCATCGTGGCGAGATCCTCGTGGCACGCCTGCCAGATGAAATCCCGCCCGATGGCTGCCTGGCAGCGCGCTTCGAGGGTGATCATCCCGTCGACAGCGCCGCCGGGCGCGCGCAGTGGAATCACGTGCACGTGGGTGGTGTTGCGGCCCAGCATGTGTTCGCGCGTCACCTGCCCAGGCAATCCGGTGGCATCGAGGGCGTCCCCGGTGTGAACCGGCCCGTCCGGCGTCCAGGCGCGTAGCCTGCCGAGCTGCAGATCGATGGACACGGAGCAACCATGCTCCACCAACCACCGCCAGACGTTTGCGGACGTAAGATAACCAACTTCCTCAACGCGGACGCCGGCACGATGCTCGATGCCGAAGAGGCGCTGATAGCTGTCCGCGGGACGGAGATGCACCACGCCGCGCAGCAGCCGCCCGCGTGCGGCGTAAGTACTCTGCGTGAGCGCCGCTTCGGCGCAGCCCAGCATGGCTTGTAGAACCGCGGTTGCAGCCTCCTCGAAGGAGGTTGCCGCCATCAACCGGGAGATCAGAGTGACAAGGAACTCATCGTGTAACACGGATCGCGGACACGATACTCCAGATGCGGGGCACAAGCCATCGGCCGTTCCCTGGAGGCGGTGAAAACGCGGCCGCCGCACGAGCCAGATCTCCGGCGCGTACGATGGAGCACACGCCGCACGAGCTGGTGACCTGTGGTTTCTTGGAACGCAGGTCCCTTGATCTCGTTTCCACTTCTGTTGTCACGAACGGGTCGCTCAGTGTCGTTTTGCGTCGCGTCCCGTCCAGTCTTGCTTGCCCCCTCGCTATTGCAGAAGTGCCTTCGATCAGCCTGTTTTGTGTGCCATCGTCAGACCTTAGCGAGGTGCAAGTGAAGACCGTCTCGTTCTTTTCCTAAACCGAAGGTCGGTAGTAACCGCCCGGCCCGCCAGGTGACCAGGGGGCCGCGCGGGGCCCCCCTCATGGTGTGAGAGGCCCGGCACGCGCAACTACCGCCGTTTCATGGCGCGAATGCGCTTGCCCACGGCGTCATGTGCAGCCCTTGCGGCTGCCGTGGCATTGGTGTCCCGCATCATCCCGAAAAGTCGTGTTGCCGCGTCGTGGGCGACGGTTGCCGCGTTGATGTCGCCTGCCGCCGCCGCTGTGACCTCGCCTTGCACGAGCACAGCTAGAAGGGTCGTGCGCGGGTCGGCTCCGGGGATGCCCCAAAGGGCGGCCACGGGGTCCGAAGTGGCACCAACGGGCGCCAGCAGGGCGGATCTGTCGTCAGCTAGACGATGATCAAGCGGGTTGCGGCGAGTCATGGCCCCCGGAATCCGAGGCGGAGACGGAGCAGGCGGAGGCGCCAGGCGGAGGCGATGGGCTCCGGGCCCAAACCCCCCGGGCGGTCGGTCGCTCCGGGGGGTTTGGGCGCCACTTCTATTTCGTGCCGCTTCGCGGGGGCCGGCTGGCGAGGAGCTTCCCCACCGCTTCGTGCATGGTTCGCGCGGCGGCCGTCCTCTCGTCATGCTCGGGGATCGCAGCCAGGAGCCGCTCGGCTGCCCCATGCGCGATGGTGGCGGCGAGAAGGTCTCCGGAAGAGGCGGCGGCAACCTCCCCTTGAACGAGCACCGCGAGAAGGCCCGCGCGTGGATCTGCACCAGAGCCCCAAAGGGCGGCAACGTCCGAAGTGCCACCACCATGCGCCAGCGGGGCGGCGGAAACGGCGGCCTCGGGATCCGAACTGGCACCACCACGCGTCAACGGGGGCGATCTGTCATTAGCCGGAAGCGGATCGCGCGGGTCACGCCGGGTCAGGGGTGACGGAACCGTTCTCCGAGGTCACTTCCGACCTCCGCGCCTTCTCGCCATCGCCGTCGAGGGGCCGATCGTCACGCTCCCATGACGGAACGCGCGCGCCGAGCATGCGCGCGTGTCACACGCGCATGACACCCGTCATGCGCGCGTGACAGCGCAGGCGCGCCGGGGCGATACGCCGACCCGCGAACCAGGCCAAATCCGCGGCAGGGACGCCGTGGCATACTGGATGCCTTGGATGACCGGCACCGCCCTGGAGGACACGATGGCTTCGAAAATGCAACTCTTCTCGCTCCTGCTGCCCGCCCTTCTCGCCGCCTGCGGAGATTCCGGCGCGTTCGATGACGATGATCAGGACGTCGCGATGAGCGAGGACGAGTCCGCGCTGGAGACGCCCCTCGATGCCACGCTCTGCCTGAACTACTGCGACGCCAAGCACATGATCATCGGGTGCGACAATCGCACCTGGCACACGGAGCCGACGAAGGGCGTCAAGCCCTGGTCGTACGTGGGCTGGTTCGGCAATGGTTGCACCGGGACGCTCATCGGCAGCAACGTGGTGCTCTCGGCGGCACATTGCTTCCTCACCGAAGGGACCAACAACTTCACGCAGGGCCCCTTGTCGTTCTCGCTCGGGAAGTCCATCCCGCCGTCGGGAGGGGGCATCGGATTGCCAGGGAACGTGTGCAGGACACCTTATGGAACGCAGTACATAAGCAGCGTGACGGTCCCGGACGAGTACGACAATACGTCCAACACCGTCGCCAACAAGGCCTGGGATTATGCGGTGGTGATCCTGAACGACGCGCCTGTGGACGCTGAGCCGATGCCATACGGATACACCGACTGGAGCTACCTCCAGACCGAGGAATCGCAGTCCATCGGCTATCCAGGCACCGACAAGATCCCCGGGACCCTCTGGGACACCGGCCGCAAAAGCTTCCTCGGGCGCTGGCTGAACCCGACCGACTTGAACCTGAGCGGCGTGCTCTACGTCGACAACGACGGCGAGGGAGGGCAGAGCGGATCACCCGTGTTCTATGATTACACGCAGATCTCGGGGGATGGCTCGATCTCGCTCGAACACAAGCTCACCGGCGTCCTCATCGGCAGCCCGGTCTCGGCGTGCCAGGCCGGCCAAAACTGGGCGGCGAGGCTCGTGCCGAGAACGGTGGACCGCATCGACACCTGGAAGGTCGCCCCCAACAGCATGACCTACCCGCGCAAGTACAAGGCCTTCACCGGCACGGAGATCAAGCCTGTCGAGCCGGCCGACTGCTGACGCCGGCGACGCTCGCGCCCGCTGGTTTCGCGGCCTCGGGGCGCCCCAAATGCGCCTTCGCCCAGGTCCTGAAGTCCGTGGGCGCGAGCCCCTGCGCGCGCGCGTGCTCCGGTCGGGCGGGGCTGTCGACGACGTTCATCCGCTGCTGCGAGACGACGAAGGCCGGCAAAAGCCCCTGGGCGAGCGCCTCCTCCGCGGTGAGCGAGGGCGCTTCGATGGGCGTGCCGAGCACCTCCGAGAGGACCGCCGCGATCTCCCGCATCGATAGCCTGTCTCCCGCAAGCTCCAGCTCGACCCCATTCCAGGCCACCGGGTCCGTGAAGGCCGCCGCCGCCGCCGCCCCGATGTCCTGCGTCGCCACCAGCGAGAGCACCGTGTTCGGCGTGAGCATCGTCAGGAGCCGGTCCTCCACCCAGTTCGCGAACAGAAACGACGGCCGCACGAAGTTCTCCATGAAAAACGCCGGCTTCAGCAAGGTGAACGAGCGGAACCCCGCGTTGCGCGCGAGATCCTCGATGTACTCCTTGCTCTCCCAGTAGTGCACGCCCGACGCTGGCGAGCCCCACCCCGGCTGCCGGCGCTGGTACTCCCCCGAGCCCGAGACCGACGTATGCACGAATTGCGGCACGCCCGCCGCCCGTGCCGCCTCCACGAGGTTCTTCCCCTGCCGCCGCTCGTCGTCGCCTTCGAGGTTCTTCATATTCGGCATCTGCACCGAGAACACCCCGCGGGCCCCGGCGCAGGCAGCCCGTAGCGATGCGGGCTCGTCGAAGTCGCCATGCACCAGCGTCGCGCCGAGCTCGCGCAGTGCCCGCGCCCCTGCCGCCTCCACGTCGCGCACCAGCGCGTGCACCGTCGCCCCACGCGCGAGCAGCGCCCGCGCGACCGCGCCCCCCTGCCTGCCCGTCGCGCCCGTCACGAGGACCGGATCGGACGCCTTCACACCCATTGCGAGAATCGAATCGGTTGTCGTCGCATTCGTCATGGCAAAGTCATACGACCCGCGGTATGGACGATCAATGCCTCGCCGTCCAAACGTCATATCCAAGACGCCAGAACTGCTGGACCTCCAGGACCCCCGCGGCGACGTCCTCGCCGACGTGCTGAGCGTGTCGATGCTCCCGAACGCCCTCTTCAAGTGCATCGAAGCCCGCTCCCCCTGGGGCCTACGCGTCCCGACCCGCGACCGCGCCGTCTTCTACCTGATCGCGCGCGGCCACGCCCTCCTGGAGGTCGACGGCGAGCCTCCGCGCCACCTCGCCACCGGCGACGTCGTCTTCATCCCTCACGGCACGGCGCACACCCTCCGCGACGAAACGGCCCGTCACCTGTTCACAGTGCACGACGGCCCGAGCTGCGCCGCCAGCGGCCCCGCCCGCATCGGCGGCGACGGAGCCCTCACCACCTTGCTCGCGGGCTTCTTCGCCTACACCGGCGGCGTGAAGCCCATCCTGCTCACGCGCGTCCCCCAGGCCGTGGTCCTGTCCCCCTCCGGCGGCGCGCCGCGGCCGTGGAGCGCAGCCACCATCGACCTCATGCTCGCCGAGATCGCCTCCCCCGGCCCCGCCAGCACCCTCGTCCTCCAGCGCCTCGCCGACGTCCTGTTCGTCCAGGTGCTGCGCGACCTCCCCACCCACAAGGGCTGCGGCCTGGCCGAGGCCCTCTCCGACCCCCCCGTGCACCACGCATTAAACCTCATGCACACCCGCGTGAACGAGCCCTGGACCGTCGCCAAGCTCGCCGCGCTCGTCGGCCTCTCCCGCTCCGGCTTCGCCCAACGTTTCACCCAGGTCGTCGGCGACCCGCCCCTCCAGTACCTCGCCCGCTGGCGGATGGCCCGCGCCGCCGAGCTCCTGCGCGAGACCGACGACACCATTGCCCAGATCGCCGAGCGCGTCGGCTACGAGAGCGTCCCGTCCTTCAGCAAGGCCTTCAAGCGCTGGCAGGGCAGGAGCCCGACCTATCACCGCGGGTTGCGCGAAATGGGCGTCGCGTGGTAACGGGGCGTCATGGACTCGGACGCGCCTTTGATCCGAAACGCACGACCGGAGGACGCTCCGCGGCTCGCGGCGGCCGAACGCGCGATCGCGCGCGTGCCGGGGAGGCTCGCGCCGAGGCCCGACGAGATCGACGATGACACCATTCGAAGGATGATCGTCGACCTCGAAGAGCGCGGCCGCGGCATCTTTCTTGTCGCCGAGCGCGCGGGCACGATCGTCGGGCATGCGCTCTTGGAGTCGCTCTCGCTCGCGGTGACGTCGCACGTCGTCCGGCTGACGATCGCCGTTCATGAAGGGTATCAAAGCCAGGGCGTCGGAAGGGCCCTCATGAACGAGCTCTTGCGCTGGGCGCGGTCGAACCCGCGCGTCGAAAAAGTCGAGCTCCAGGTGCGCTCGTCGAACGATCGCGCGATCGCGCTGTATCGATCGCTCGGGTTCGTCGAAGAGGGGCGCAAGACGCGGCGGTTGAAGATCGGCCCGAACGCGTACATCGACGACGTCTACATGGCGCTGTGGGTCGGTCCGTAACGCGTCGACCTCGCAGCGAGTGATATGGCGAGCAACGCCCGCGCGTTTGCGAGGGTGGCGCGGTCCGGCGGAACGACGGCGAACTCGAGGCGATGGGCACGCTCTTCATACACGGCGCCGCGAACGCGGACGACGTTGGATGGAATCGGAGCATCGTCTTCGATCTCTGGTGGAGCGAGTGGAAGCCATTCGAGCTCATCGAGCCACACCGCGTCACCGAGGTCGTTCGCATCAGGGGGCGTGCAGCATTGTGCTGCCAACAACACGAGATCGGTGATGTCGGCATCCACGAACAGATCGTCGGGGGCGCGCGATTCGATGTCGATGGCACTCGCAGTGGCAACTGCGCTCGGGAGAAGAGATGTGATGTCGACCGTTGGCGACCAATCTGATTGGGCCACGCGCGCGACCTCCGTGCTCGCGTGATCGATCAGAACCCCAGGCGCTCCCAGCGAACGTAGTTGTTCGATTCGAGCATGCCCGTAGCGCAACGTGTTCTCAGCGATTCGTCGATGCGCAGCACGATCGAACGCTGGCCGTCGCCGCACGAGAAAGTCGCGGAGTCGCGGCAAGGAGAAGGACTGCGCGAGACTCGGATCCTGCGCCGGGTCGAATTCTCCGCCTTGCGCTCGTGCAACGAGATCGACGGAAACGAGATGCGTCTCTCGAAGGTCCTCTCGCAACACGTCGACGAGCTCGCGAACCGCATCCAGGTCGGCCGGAAAGACGTGCGCTCCTTTCGGAAAGATGTCGAGCGGTGCGCCGTTCCAGATCGCGAGCTCGCATGCGGGCGTGGCCATCGGTGGCGAACGGTAGCATGAGCTCGACGCGGATCGGGCATCTGCTTCCCCACCGCTTCGTGCACCTGGGCCGCTTCGTCGCGCCGCCGATGCGCGTCGAGGAGATGGACGCGTCGGAAACGTACGGGCAAACCGGCGGCATGTTCGTAAAGGTGGGGGCGGTAGCAGGACGCCGACGCTTCGCCGCTTGACGATTGGCTGGAACACTGCCTAAAGTCACCACGCTGGAAAACTAGTCGCGAAAACAGATTTTTGGATACAGCGAGGATCGGTGATGGTGACGATGAAGCATGTTTGTGCGGGGCTCGCATGCCTTTCGCTGCTGAGCGTCTTTGCGTGCAGCGGTGGCGATCTTGTCCTCGACCCCATCAGCTCCACGCGGAGGACGATGGTCGGCGGGGTCCCAGCCCGGTCCGGCGACGCGTACATCGTCGTCGATCTGAACCTCCAGAACAACACGAGCCAGAAGCTCCTGCTCGTCCCCCCTCTGTTCTCGGTTCAGACGTCCGATGGACTGGAATTCATGGGCGACCCGCTCACCGAGGTGCACCCCGGCGGGTGCAAATCGAGCACGTCCCTCGCCCCTGGGGGAACCACGCGTTGCTCGGTGGTCTTCTCCGCGCCTGCCAAGGCGACGACGCAGCTCATCGCGTACACGACGGAGGACAGCGACGATCGATACGAAGCCTCGCTGAAGACCAGCGCGTGCAGCATCTGCGACGGCGAGTGTCGCGATCTGTCGTCCAGTTCGAACCACTGCGGGGCCTGCGGGGTGGCCGTCGGCGCCGGGGAATGTGTCGATGGCAAGGCGGTTTGCAAGAGCAACGCCGACACCTGCGGCGGCCAGACGTGCGTGGATCTCCGGACGAGCAAAGAGCATTGCGGCGAATGCGGAAACACCGTGCCGCCCAACGCCTCTTGCATCGCCGGCCAGGTGAAGTGCGCGGTGGGGTTCACGGATTGCAACGGCGTCTGTGCCGACCTCACGTCGGATCCCTCGCACTGCGGCCAGTGCGGACACCAGTGCCCAGGCCAAGACCCTTCCTGTTACAATCTTCAGTGTAATTAGACCATCATCACGACCGAGCTCGTCACGTGCGACAGCGTGTGCGCCGGGTACGGCCTGAGCTGCGACGATGTCGTGGCCGGATATGCCCCCGAGAATGTCGAGTTCTCCCTGGCGTGCAATGCCGTGCCGAAGGCCACCGAATGGCTGACATACGCGAAGCGCGATGCCCCGGCATCGAGCTACCTCGGTGCGGTTCCATCGCCTACACGTTCCAGCATGGGTGGAGGAGGGGGTTCTACTTCAGCTCGAGAGCTACTTGCAGCACATCGTGCCGGCCGTGAGATTGCCGGCGCATCCACCGAAGTAACGGTTCGCGGTCGCGCCTTCGTACCCGCAGCCCTGCCAGTTGCATTGGTTGTTCAGCGGGTCGTATCCCGTGCTGGTCGGAGCGCATACGCGCATCGGGCTCGAGCAGGACGTCCCGGAGGTCGTCGAGACCGAGCAGGCGCTGCTCGTCCCCGAGTACTTCAGGTTGTCGTCGGTCCAGTAATGGAACGCCGGGGCATCCGTGGTCGTGGCGAAGGAGAAGTTGCGCTCCACGTACTCCGCGGACGAGCAGACGTGCCAGCCTGGCTTGCAGAGATTGGCTCGGTCGGCCCACCCCACCGTTCCCGCGCAGCCGACCATCCCGGGGGCGAACGTCTGTTCATTCATCACCTGCACGCTGTCGGCGCATCCGCCCTCCTCTTCACGGATGCTGATCGTCCTGGATTGTGTTCCACTGCCCGGCGTCGTCCGTGCCAGGGTGAGATTCTCCACCAGATGCGGCCGGAGGACGATAGAGGCGAGGCCGACCGCCGTCGCGTTCGAGCCATTGACCTGCGTCAAGACATCGCCCGGGAGAATGCCGAGCGTATGCGCCAGCGAGCCCGACGGGACAGCCGCGAAGGTGAACACATCGGCGCCGCTGGCGGGGTTCTGCGTCACGTCGATGCGGACGCCGGCGGCGTATTCGTCGTCGATCAGCCACTCGGGGTCCTCGAGGAGCTCGTCGTGGGTCGACGGCGGGACCGTCACGCGGTTCGTGCTCGCGCTGAAATCGATGCCCGTCTTGTCGAGCGGAACGCTGCCGCAGTCGAGGTTCCGGAACGTCGCCGCCGGCGCCAGGCAGGCCGGATCGTTGACCCCGGACGGCGCGTGCAAGCTCCGATATGCGGCGGCCTCGCTGTTGCAGTCAAATGCGACCGGAGTCAATGCGTCGACGACCCTCTCCCGCGCGAGCCAGCAAGCACGCGCGAATTCATCCTCCAGGTTGCTATCGCACTCCGCCCGCATCCTCGGCAGCCCGTGCACGATGTGGCCGGCCGTATGCTGATAACCGAGGGCGAGGGCGTGGATCACGAGGACCTCCATTCCATAGGCGCTGGCCTCGTCCTGATCACACTCGTAGTCCGGGTCGGAGTTCGGGATCGGACAATCGGCGGCGATGTGGGGCGACCCCAGGTGGTGTGGCGCGAAGAAACCGTCACCCAGGCCGTGAATCAGCTCGTGGAGCAGGATGCCGGCCTGCCCGAACGTCCCGAGATCCGAACCGAACTCGGGCGCGAGGATCAACTTCCGGTTTCCGCGATTGGCGGCCACGTATTCCGTCTTGTTGGTGCTGTCGATCTTCAGGTGGCTCAGCCGCTCGAAAACGAACTGGTAATGCCGTTCGTTCCGCATGTCCTCGCTGCCCCAGATGACGGGGTATGGCATGGCCGTGTAGTCGTGGATGTCCTCGAGCAGCGCGAGGTGGAAGGAGGGGGAGCCCTCCGTCGCGTTGTAGCAGAGGTCGGTCGTGTCGACGTGATCGAGGCTCGGCGGGAGGATGGTGCTGAGACCCGGCAGAATCGCCGGCTCGCGCGCCATGGGACCATAGAGGAGCTGCTGCATGGCGACGAGGAATGCCCTCTTGTTGTCCTCGGACCCGTAGTCCGGCGTGCCCTCGACGACGCTCGCCACCGTCGCCTCCATCTCGTCGAGGCAGTCCTGGGTGATCGCGAAGCAATTGTCGATCTGGCAATCTACCCCGTTGAACACGGCCGTGCCCCAGAGCGCCGGCATGGAGCACTTGCCGTCGAGCAAGGGGAACGAGCGATTGGGCGTGGGCACGTCGCAGTCCACGCCGAGTGGCCCCGCCGAGGCCCCGACACCGCCCTCCTGGGGACAACCGAGGAGGCACGTCGAGGCGGCCAGAATGCTGGCGATGCCGAACGAGAGAGAATTTCTAAGCATGAGATGTCGCTCCGCTCTGAAGCCGGGCGGAGATTCGAGCGTCGTCGCACCCGCGGAACGCGGCGCGCGCGGCAGTCAGCTCGCTCTCTTCCGAGAGGCAACTCCGCTGTCTTCGTGGGTGTGGATGCCCCATGACGAGTGAGCCGATGCTTCGACGTCCACGTCGACGCCCTGCCGCGCGAGCTCGCTCGTGCATTCGCGTTTCCGTTGCTGGTCAAGGAGCGAGCACACGCTGTGCATGTGGTATGCCGGCCGTGCAGGGGGGACACAAACGCGTCCGCGATCCTGCGGGAATGCGGCCACCGCGCGACGTTCGGCGCGGGCGGCGCGGGGCCCGTGCCCCAGGTGGTATGCCCGCGTGACAGCGCGCTGTCACGCGCCCGGGACACCTGTCATGCCCGCGTGACAGCATCCGCGCCTAGGTCTTTTCTGCCGGTGCGCGGGGGCCGGCTCCACCGCTTCGTGGGTGGTGGCGCATGACGCTGCCGACCGGCTCCTGGCGATGATGGCAGACACAGATGACGACACGGAGGCCGCGCGGGCTGCGCACACGGCCGTCGCCAAGCTTCTCCGGACCATGAAACGGCGGTGACCCAACGAACCGCGGGCTTTCTCGTATCTCCGAGGGGGCTCGCATGGATGTTTGTCCGCGGGGTTTGTCTCGGCGCGGAGTCTGTGGTAGGGACTTCGGACCCCCTCATGCGCGAGTAGGGAGGAACCGTTGCCCCGGGTGGTCTCAGGGCGAATCCAGCGATACTCGCCCGGCTCTGCCCCGGTTTTCGGGTGAACGCTTGCCCTCGACATACCACCGCGCCAACTCCGGATCAGGCCCCGCACCCAGGTTTACGACGAGTTGCCGGTATTCATCGCTTCGCATTCAGCTATGTTGCCGCTCGTCGGGGAGGGCCTTGTACGGTCCAGTCGCTGTGACGGACGTCGATGACGGGCATGCCGGCGGCGCGGGCCGCGCTGACCCCTTCGTCGGTGTTCTCGAACGCCAGGCATCTGTGGGGAGCCACGGCGAGTTGCGCGGCGGCCAGCAGGTAGGCGTCGGGGGCGGGCTTGAGGCGGGTGACGTGCTCGCGGGCGACGAGGACGTGGAACAGGTCGGCGAGACCGACCGCGGCGAGGCCGGCGCGTACAACCTGGCCGTCGTTGGCCGAGGCCACGGCCGTGGGCACGGCCGCGGCCAGGTGCCGCGCGAGGGCCGTCACTCGCGTCACCGGCCGGACGAGGCTGGTACGGGCGAGCCAGTGGGATCGGGCACGGGCCACGAACTCCGCGTCCGTGCAGGGCAATGACAGGCTCAATTCGGCCCGCAACCAGTGGCGCAGGGCGGTGAGGTCGGCCAGGGGGGCCTCGCGAAGCCACGGTTCGGGGACGGCAAGGCCGAGTTCGGCGAGGGTCGCCCGGGCGGCGTCGGTGTTGATGGTGCAGGTGTCGACCAGGGTGCCGTCGAAGTCGAAGACGCAGGCCGCCGGTCGGACGGTGGTGAGGAGCTCGTGGGCATCGGCGAGGCATTCGGCCTTGGCTGGGGTCATTGCAGTGCGCAGCCGCGGCGACGACACCGACCGAAGAATGCCTGACCGAGGGTGCTACCCCCGGCCCAGCCATAAGCGTGCTGGCATGACGGTTCACGTCACCCTCCTTGCACCGTGGTACCTTCTGGCTCAGGACACTAGCGGGGCCAAGGCACCGTTCGCCATAGGACCTTGGTCCCATTGCGTGCCACCGGGTCAGCCTCCTGGGTGCTGCAGCGCGCCGATGTGGTTCACGATGCCGCGGAAAGGCTCCTGGCGCTGCTGTCGGATGCAGGCGTCGCGCACCATGCCGTCGGTAAGCTGCTCCGCACCATGAAAACCGCGATAGCTAGCCCGGCTGGTTGAAGCGTCGGCGCCTGCGCCTGCGCCGGCCTTTGACGAGCCGCCGGTACTCGTCGAACATCAGCGCCACAGCCTCTTGCAAGGTTGGAACAGGCGTGAGGGCTAAAGCACCTCCCCGTCGCCGATGGCAGCCTGAACGAGCGGTGGGCCGATCAGACCGAACGCATTGGCTCACCTCGACAGCGAAGGCTTCGTCGCGACCGCGTACAGCGCGTTCGTCTGTGCGGTGAGGGCATTCCGAGCACGGAGCGGGCCGAGGGTGTCGCGTTTGACGGCGTGGAGCGTGTCGGGATCGAGCCGGTCGATCGTACCGCGGTAGCCCGAGCCGAGGGCGATGGTCCACCAGTCATCCGGGAGATCGAGCGTCTGATGCGAATGCTCCGCGTCCACCGAAGATGCAGTCACGCCGGCCTCCGCGAGCATCTCGCGCAGGCTATCGGACGTGTTGATGCGCTCCCAGGGCCTGAACGACCGATAGAGGTCCGGGCGATGGCCGCGAATGGCCTCCCAGAATGCGGTATTGCCCGGTTCGAGGACGTCCGGCCCCCAGGTGGTGATTGCGAGGGTGCCGCCCGGTTTGATCCACCGCCAGAGCCGCTGCACGGCTGGAGGTATGTCGGCGGCGAAGAAAATCCCGAAGACACAGACGACGGCGTCGAAGTGCTCGGGCGGTACATCAATGGCCTCGAAGTCAGCGCAGCGGAAGTCGATGTTCTGGAGCCCGAGGGCGCGGGCTTTGGCGCGGCCTCGGTCGAGCAAGGCGTCGGAGAGATCCACGGCGAGCACGGAGCCCCGTGATCCGACGGCCTGAGCTGCGGGGATGGCGGACGCGCCACTGCCGCAACAGACGTCGAGGACACGGTCGCCGGGCCGGAGAGGGACACGCGAGACCGTGCCGTTGCCGATACGCGACCAGAACGCAAGGGGTGGATCGTCGAAATGTTCCGCAGCGGCGGAGTATGTAGCGGCGACGATGGATTTTGCGGGGGCGAGTTGGTTCATGGCCTTTCACCGGGAAATGAGTGTGCAACGAGGGCGCCGGAGCGCGGGCCGTCACCCCGAGAACACCGGCGCTTGCTCACCGCGTTTCAGGCAGCGCGGGGGCGCGACTCGTAACCGGCGTCGCCCAACGCATCGACGAGGGCATTCGTGGGCGCGCTCGACGGATCGTGCTTCACGAGGACTGTGCCCTCGCGGAGCTTTACGTCGACCTTCTCGACGCCGCCGAGTCCACGCAGTGCGCTGTCGATGTGGCGGATGCATGACGGGCAGCTCATCCCGTCGACCTGGAGCAGGGTTTCCTTCATGGCGTCTTTCCTTTTCGGGCGGCCCTCTTTGCCGCACACACCCGAAGACGCAGTCACCCCCGCTTCATTACACCCGTGCCCGACCGGCCCACACGTCGGCCCGAAAACGGCCCGACTGCGCCGCCTACGCCTGCCTCACTGTGGTGCTGATTCCTATCATGCGGCCCGAGCTGAAGCCCAGACCGGGAGCCCTGCCGGAGACCCGTGACGTGCTGAGGATCCTCGACGCGCTCGACGCGTGGGCAGCGGGGGTCCTTGCTTCGGCTGCTGAAGCGAACCCGAAGACCAGGCTCGATCGCATGGTGGCGGTCGCGGACGTGATCCGAACGCTCGTAAAGCTCGTCGGGCCCGAGGTGAGGGCGGCCGCGGGGGGTTGAAAGGGGAGGCCATCAGTAGGGCCTCCACGACCACGCCCACCACCGACGAGGCCACGTTCGACCGCGTGATGGCGGTGAACGTCAAGGCTCCCATCGCCCCTGGCATGGCCGCACGTGGGAGCGTCATCATCAACCTCTGGGCGGCAGCGTCTGGCAGGTATTGAGCCTCAAACGGGATGCAATCCCGTAGAGCGCGTGCTACACGAGGCATGCGCTGGTCCGGCCAGCGCCATGATGGCCTGAGTCACCCGATCCCCATCCGCTTCGAGGACGCACGTCGTCCTCTCGAATGAACCGCGCACGGAGGCCGTGCGCCCTTGGGTTTTAGAGTGATTCATGTCCGTGCTGCGACTGCACGGAGTCAGCGTCGCTTGGGCGGCGTCTGCTCCCATTTTTGAGTCGGTATCCCTCACGCTCGACCGCGGCTTCTATGGGCTCGTCGGCGCCAAGAAGTCGGCAGCGAGCCGGAACGTATGCTCCGGGCCGAGGCCGCCCACCTCTCGCCAGGGGAAGCGAGAAAGCTCGGGCGCCGTCGTGCTGGTTACCCACGACGACACCTTCGCCGCTCACGTCACGACGCGGTCGCTGCGCGTGGAGCACGGCACCGTCTTGTGAGCGCTTCCTCCCACCACAACCAACGTCCCTTCAGGAGCCATTGCCATGCGTCGCAGCGCCCTACACGAACTCCCGCACCCGCCTCCGGGCGTCCTCACCGAAGTTCACGCGTTCCTACGTGGGCTCGGTGCGCCTGCGTATCGCTACCACCAGTTGGTGTCGGCGTTTCAGCGCGGCGCGCAGAGTTTCAATGAAGTCCGCGACCTACCGAACGACATCCGACAGCAGCTCGTCTCGCGCTTCGGGCTGACCGTTCTTCCCCTCGAGGTCGAAAGGGTGCGTACGGGAGAGCAGGTCGAGAAGGTACTCTTCCGCACGCGATCTGGCGCGCGCGTCGAGACAGTTCTCTCGCGCTACCGCGCTGGCTGGTCGTCTGTCTGTGTGTCCACTCAGGCGGGCTGCGGTCTCGCGTGTTCGTTCTGCGCGACGGGCGCCTTGGGACTCGATCGCAACCTGAGCGTCGACGAGATTTGCGCTCAAGTCGTGCACCGACGCTGGAGCTCGGAGTTTGGCGGGGCTCCGAAAAGCGTCGCGTTCATGGGGATGGGCGAGGCTCTCGCAAACCCGAACGTGCTCACTGCGCTGAGCGTGCTCACGATGCCGGGCTATGGTGGGCTGTCACCGCGTCGAATCACCGTCTCGACGGTTGGCCTCGCGCCGGCCCTCGCGACGCTCACCGAAATGCACCCGCAGGTCACCCTGACGCTCTCGGTTCATTCTCCGTTCCCTGAACAACGCGCCCAGCTCATTCCGCTCGAGCGTCGGTTTCCCCTCGAGGAGAACCTCGAGATCCTGGATCGACACGTTCTACGCGCACGCCGGAAGACCTACTTGGCGTACCTCCTGATCGAAGGCCTCAACGACTCCGAGGCACATCTCGCTGCGCTCGCGCGACTCGTGCAGCGGCGATCCAGGCCCGAGCTCTTCCACGTAAGTGTCATACGCTACAACGTGGCCTTCGGAGCGGACCCGTCGTACCGCGCCCCGGCGTCTTCGAAGGTCGATGACTTCGTGGCGCGGCTACATCGCTTGGGCGTCAGGGCGACGCGACGACAGCAGTTCGGGGCAGACATCGACGCGGCGTGCGGCCAGTTGCGCGCTGAATCGCTGGTCCGCCTCGGTCGGCGCCGCCCCTCCGACGACCCGCGTGGATGACCACGGCTGGCTCAGTGCAGATCGGTCGCGAGCACCGACGGTTCTTTTCGGAGTTCGCGGATACGAGCGCCAACTTTCAGGCAGAGTGGCCTGGCTTCGGTTTGTCTCGGCACGGTTCCTCCCTAGCGCATGAGGGGTGTGCGAGATCCCTACCCACGGACTTCACGTCGAGACAAACCCCGCGGACAAACATTCGTTCGAGCCCCCTCGGAAGCGAGGGGGTCTAGCGCGCGTCGTAGCGTCGCTCGCGATCGTCAGTTGCTTGACTCCCTCAGTGGACTGCAAGGACGAACGAATACTACTTTGGTGGCATTGACGCGCGTACGCTGACGTGGATGCGGCGCCTGATGAGCTCATTGACACCGACCAACCGTTGTCGTCTTCTCTAGGGCTCCGCAACGCTGGCACGCGGCGCGGCGGTCCACCTACACGTGGGGTAGAGATGACGATCCAAAGGCACAAACCGTTCATCCTCGCAGCGCTGGTCCTCTTGCCGCTCGGGTGCTCCGCGACCGGTTCGCGCAGCGGTCTCGACCCCATCATCTCCGACAAGGCCCGCCCCCTGTCCGATGAGGAGGTCCGAACCGCGATCGTCTTCGAGGATCGCCTCGAGTTCCCCCTGGAGAGCGAAAACTGGCTCGACGAGGTCAGCCCCGGTGACGTCCTCGTTTCCGACCACGATGCGGGCTTCCTGCGTCTCGTCGAATCGATCGAGAGCAAGCCGGACGCGGTCGTCGTGTACACCGCGGACGCGGCTCTCACCGACATCGTCGAGCAGGGCGAGACGGAGACGACCGTCGACTTCGCCGCGCTCGAGCCCACGTCCGCGAATGGGTTCCCCGGGCTCTCGCCTCAGGCAACCGGGGACCTCCTCTCATTCGACGTGAGCCTGACCGGTCAGGTCCTCGACCTCGGCGACGGCGTGACGGCGCGCATCACGAACGGCTTCGTGTCCTTCAAGCCGTCGCTCGACGTCAAGCTCGCGATTGACGGTTCGAAGCCAGTCGAATTTCGGGCCATCGCCAATGGAGCATTTTCCTCCAAACTCGAGGTGGAGATCGAGGGAGCGTGGGCCCTCCACACCACAAAGGAGGTTACGGTCTGGCGATCCAAGGATTTTCGCGTGCCGATGCCCCCGATCGGATGGGTTCCCGTCTCGTGTACGGCCTCGCTCGCCCTCAAAGCGGGTTTCACGCTCGACGCGGACGGGCAGGTGCACGTCACACTGGGCCAAACCTTCGACTTCGACGGCTCGATGGGCGTCCGTTACGAGCAGGGCTCTGGCTGGGAAAAGGTGCGCTCGTTCAACCCGGCTTGGAACCCCGAGCTCCCGCAAATGGGTGCGGACGTGCAGGTGCAGGCGACAGGATACCTTGTCGGATCGCTGAAGGTCGGGTTTTACGGGTTGACGAAGGCTCTCGGCACGGGCGGTCAGCTAGAGATGTCCGCCAAGCCTTCGCTGCGCCTGAGCTATTCCTCCAGCGAGCCCGCGCCAGGATGGGGCCTCTACGGCGGCGTACAGGTCGACGCCACGCCATCCTTGAAGGTGCTCCACACGTCGCTCGCCAGCACGACGCTGAACCTCTACAAGGATGAAAGACGCCTTCTTCCTGCGGCCGATTCGAACGACGCCGCGCCCATCGACACGGGCAACTGTTCCGACGGACAGGAGGACGGGCTCGAGACGGCCGTCGATTGCGGAGGCGCGTGCGGACCGTGCAGCATGGGCGACGAGTGCGTCCTCGATGACGATTGCGTGAGCGGCGCGTGCGTGAGCGGAGAATGTACCTCGACGAATTGCGACAACGGCGTGCAGGATGCGGACGAGACCGGTGTGGATTGCGGCGGTTCGTGCCCGGAGTGCTCGGGCGGCGCGTGCCAGGATGCCGCGGACTGCGTCGGCGCAAATTGCGTCGATGGCGTCTGTGAAGCGCCGCTGGACTGCTACGACAACGTGCAGAACGGCGCCGAGACGGACGTGGACTGCGGCGGTCCCTGCGACCCCTGCTACGGGGACTCGCCCTGGAACTGCTACGACGGGGAACTCTCGGGCGACGAGGAGGACGTGGACTGCGGAGGCTCGTGTCCGCCTTGTGATGGGGGCGGGGGCGGCGGTGGTGGAGGAGGCGGCGGAGGCGGCGGGGGCTCCTGTGATGGAACCGGAGACTGCAATACGTGCGCCGCGTGCGCAGATCAGGGAGCGTGTTCGGAACTCCTGGATACATGCCTCGCAAACCCGGACTGCGTTGGTCTGTCGGATTGCCTGTCCCCGTGCAGCGACCAGACCTGCGTGGATGATTGCTACAGTACGTATCCAGGCGGTGACAGTGACCTCTTCGCATATCAATACTGCCTGATTTGCTCGGAGTGTTACGGCGACTGCGGGGGGGCCGGGCAATGTCAGTGATGCTCGACGCGGCAAGACCGATGCGTCCGTGGTTGGTCGTCGCGCTAGCCCTCCTTGGGTGCTCCTCCACGCCGAGATCGTACGCCCCTGCGTACGCGGCGCCGCCGGGCGCCCCGGGGGCGTACACTCCGCCGGGGAGCTACGCCCCAGCACCCGCACCGGGGTATGCGAGTACCTCGGGATATCAAAGAGGCCCGAGGATGGGTCCCTTTCCAGCCCTTCCTGCTCCGATGCCGACGTCGGTGCGGCTAACGCTCCACGGCGTCACCATTGCAATGGGGAAGATGGACGGGAGTGAATGGGACGGATTCGGTCGCATCGCGCCCGGGCAGCTCGAGCGGCTTGCAACCGCGCTGGGCGCACCAAACCCGTATGCCGAGGTGCTTGCCATCCTCGCCGCACCGGTAAATCAAGCCCTTGCCAAGCCCGAGGTGATCGGCCGCGCGATGTTGTTGACGGCCGCCGGCTACGGCCCCCCGACGCAGCTACGAGCTCAACGGGACACGTTCACGCCCACGTTTTCGGGGCCGCCCTCATGGAGCGGCGTCTCGACCAACGGGGCTACACGGTTGTCCGTCGAGGTCGCGGACAATGACGCATTCTTCCCGGATCCGGTTGGCTCATTCCAGATCAACAGCGCCGACATCATGCGGGCGGTCCGCGAAGGCAGGGTGGTGCAGATACGCGTCGACAATCAGACCAGCCGGCAAATCTTGTTCGCAGCGATATCCGCGATGCCAGAATGAACCGAACGCCGCGTGGTCTCCGCTCCCCGCCGTGTGCTTTTTGCCCATCCATCGTCGAGCCCCTTTACCTCTGGTATAACGACCCGCGTGGATGACACCACCCCCGAAGACCTCGCGCTCCGCAAGGCCGTACGCCTCGATCGCTACGCCGAGATCCTCGCGCACGTCGTCCACTTCGGGACCGACCGTACCGAGGAGGTCGTGCAGCGCTTCGGCCTCAGCCTCGAGCGCTAGCGTGCCGTCGATCAATCGTGGACCCGCGAGCTCGCGCTGGGCCTGAAGCGACAACAACGCGAGCAAGCCCTGCGATTCTCCGCCACGTTCAACAGCCGCAGAGAGCGTCTTGCCCGACTCCAGCCACCCATCGCATCGATCGGCGACGCATCCGCGAAGGCCGCCGCAACATCGCCCGAGCCCACACCTCCGGATGTCTCGGCGAAGCCCGCGGGCCTGCCGTCCTTCATGCTCGCCGCTGCCGCCGCGCCGGCAACTCCCTCGCCTGCGGCGGTGTCGCCATGGGCCTCCCCCGCGGCCATCCCCGTCCATACTGCGGCTCCGGCGACGACCAAGCCTTTGCCCTTCGTCGAGGGCATCCCCTCCACCGCGGCCCTGCAATCCGCCGTGGAACACGCACAGATGACGCAGGGGGCCCCGCCGATCGCGTCCTCGATCGGCGGAACGCTCCCGGCAAACGAGGAGATCTCTTCGATCGCTCGGAAGCTCCTCCCCTTCGGCGCCCAAGCTTCCCGCAACGAACCTCCGACACGCGAACCCGATCTCACGCTCGAACAGCACGCGTCCTTGCACGTCGAGCTCGACCTCGACCCCGAGCAGAGGCCCGAGATCCTGCGCCGTTACGGCCTCAGCGCCGAGCAACATGCGCGCCTTCATGCGACCTGGAACGCGCGCATGGCCGTGGATCCGAAGCTTGCTGCCGCGTGGCAGCAAGCCGTCGCGCAGTATCGCGCGTGGATGTCCGGCACGCGCGTGCGCTGACAGGAGCATGCTCGATGCCCAGGCTCGTCGTGAACGGCGCGAAGCTCGAGTGCAGCGAGGGGACAGCGCCCTCCACGCTGACGGTCCTGCCCCAGAGTCCCGCGGATGCAACCGAATTGCCGGTGGCCACGGTGCTCGATCACAAGCCGATGGTGAACATCGCGCCGTTCGGCATGTGCAAAACGCAGACAAACCCGCAGGTCGCGGCCGCGACGACGGCAGCGCAGGGCGTGCTGACCCCACAGCCGTGTGTACCGGTTATTCCGGCACCCTGGTCGGCGGGGGCGGCGAAGGTGACGCTACAGGAATTGAAGGTCCTCACAGAAGGGTCGACGTGTATGTGTCAATGGGGCGGAACGGTTGAAATCACGGATCCGGCCAATTCGGTCGAGGTCGAGTAACGGACGCCATGCAAACGACCACCCCCCCTTCCGACGGCCCCATCTCCCTCTCGGCCGCCGCCTTCGGCGCCGATCCTCGCCCCGTCGTCCAGCTCTCCGGCGTCGAGGAGGTCTCCCACCCCTTCCGCTTCGTCGTTCACATCGGCGTCGACGATCCCCGTGCCCTCGTCGATCGCCTCCTCGGCATGCCTGCGACGCTCACGCTCCGCGCGAGCAACGGGGCCGAACGCCGCATTCACGGCGTCGTCGAGCGTGCATCTGTCGGCACCTACCTCGCGGGGAACATCGACGGGCACGAAGCCGTCCTCGAGCTCGTGCTCGTGCCGCAGCTCGCGCTCCTCGGGCATCGCACGCTAAGCCGCGTCTTCCAGGACATGGCGATGCCTGCCGCAGCATCGAGTGTCCTCGCCGAGCATCGCGTCGCGTTTCGCTGGAACGCCGCGCATACGTACCCGCCGCGCGAGTATTGCGTGCAGTACCGCGAGTCCGATCTCTCGTTCATCGAGCGAATCGCTGCCGAGGCGGGCATCCACTACCACTTCGCCGACGCGGTCGAAGACACGGTGCTCGTCTTTTGCGATGCCGTGTCCCTCCTCAAGCCCGTTCCCGGAGCACCGCAGCTCAACGCGCGGCCGCTTGGCGACGACGTCGGAACGATGGCCAGCGATCGCCCATTACGCGAAGATCAAGCCGCCGGGTTCCACGTCACGCGTCGCGTGGCGCCCACGTCGGTGCTCATGCGCGACTACGACTTCGAGCGACCTCTGCTCGAGCTCCGCGGCAAGAGCGCGCCGATCGCATCTCCGATCCTCCACGAGCAGTCGTCCATTCCAGCGCAGCCCACGCCTGGTTTGTCGCTGTACGAACATCACGGCGAGTACGAGGAGAGCAACGTGGACGGGGTCAACGCGACTATCCTCCTCGAACAGCTCCGACACGACGCGGAGGTCGCGACGGGCGATACGGGCTGCCGTTTGCTCGCGCCGGGCTTCCTGATCGAGCTCCACGATCACCCGATCGCTGCGCTCAACGAGGCGTACGTCGTGACGCGCGTCGAGCACACCTATCAGCGCACGCGGTATCAGGCCCGTTTTCACGCGGTCCCGCAGCAGAAGCCCTACCGGCCAGCGCCTCCCGAGAGGCGTGTCGTTCAGACGCTGGAGAGCGCGACCGTCACCGGGCCCGCCGGCCAGGAGATCCATACCGACGAACATGGCCGTGTGCGTGTGCGCTTCCACTGGGATCTGCGAAGCGGTTCGGAAGAGCGAACGAGCTGTTTCGTGCGCGTCCTCCAGCCATGGGCGGGATCCGGCTGGGGATCGCAGTTCATTCCGCGGATCGGCATGGAGGTGCTCGTATCGTTCCTCGGCGGTGATCCGGATCGGCCCGTGGTGCTCGGCTCGATGGTGAACGCGACG
Organism: Polyangium jinanense; assembly: GCF_028435365.1. The sequence continues at coordinate 47,127 of NZ_JAGTJJ010000061.1, forward strand.
CACCCGCACCCGTTCCCGCTGCCTTCGGCGACGCGTTCGGGCATCCGCACATCGAGCACGCCGAACGCGCGGGGCTACAACGAGCTCTCGTTCGAGGACGCGGCCGGCGCGGAGGAGCTGTTTCTGCGTGCCGAGCGAGACCTACGCGAGAACGTGCAGAACGACCGGCTGGTTCTGGAGGGACGACAAGTCCGTGCGGGAAGTGGCGAAGATGTGCGCAGAGTCGCCGCCGCTCGTGCCTGGATCCGTGTACACGTATCACAAGTATCACCAGTTCGCGAACGTTGCCGTTCACGTGAAGGCCTTGTCGGGCCCCCGGCAGGTGCCTCTCAAGACCGAAATCGAGAGCAAAACTGGCGGGAGGCGAGACAAGCTCAAGGAGGTCGTCGCTGCAATCGAGCAACAGGAGCGAAAAGAGCTCGAGGAGCTTGCCGACAAGGCGGGTAAGGACATCGCTCCCGTGGAAGTGAAGTGGGAAGGCCAGCCTGGCGGCTCGCATATCCACCACTTGCTCCGCATTCATAAGGACAAGACGCGCGTTCAGCTCTTCGACGCCAATGGGGGGAGCCAGTCGCGCGGCGCGATGGAGGCCGAGAAGGACGGCGAGGGGCGCTCCCTCGGCCGCAGCCTCGCCCCCGAGGCCGGGATGGGGGCGAACATGGATACGTGCGCCTTCTCGAGCATCTACAGCTTGCCCTCGGGAGGGCCGAATGGCGTGGGGATCCCCAGAGCGGTGCCCGATCTGCAAAAGCAAATCGAGGTCATGAAAAGGGCACGGCCCATCGGGCTCGCGCGGCTCGTGCTGACGGAGCGCAAGCCGACGAGCGAGCTCGCGCCCGAGGACGTGCTCTTCGTGAGCAAGCTGCTCCGGACCTACGGGGATCAGGATCATCAGAACTACACAGTGACCCGATACCTCTGGTCGCTCCGGAACACCCCGGGGTTCTCATCGGTGCAGCCGTGGTGGTTCCTGTTCTTGCCCATCGGCGCGCTGGCGCGTTGCATGTGGGCAGTGGGGGCGCGGAAAATGAAGCTCGCGGACTTCATGTCGAAACACGGCCCGAAAACGCTGAAGGAAAGCGACTGGTTCCGGTTCGGTCGCGATGGCGGTCTCTCGATCGACGTCAACTACTGCGAAGCGCAGATCCTCACCAACATTGCGGACCCAGCGTTCCCGGGACGCGCAAAGATCATCCGGCGCTTGAAGAGCGAGCCAGTGATGCCGAGCGGCGCGCGGCTCGTCGCCGAGGGAATGACACGCGTACCGCCCGCCTTTACCAAGCCGTTGCCTGGTGTTTCGGGGCCTCGCAACGTCATCCTGCCGGTCCACGAGAAGGACGGGAAAATCGGCCACACTGCGGAGGCCGTCCTCGCATGGGATTTTACGTATGCACGGGACGACGTCGAGGGGGCCGAGCGGCTGCGCACGCTCACAGGCCCGCTGCTCGATTATTTCAGGGAAGGATGAGGTCGGCGATGATGCGTGACGACAGGCTCGATGGGCGCAGGTGGAGCGCGAAATGGGCACTCCTCGCAGCGTTCGTCGGGATCGTGTGCTGCAACCGGGAGAATGTCACTCCGCAGCCGGAGGCCGCGGTCTCGAGCGTGCCCGCGCCGATAACGTCCGCGTCCACTTCCGCGAGCGCCGGGAGCCAGCCGCGGCGCGCGCCATGGCGCACCTCGCCGAACGCGCGATTCGAGGAGCTGGGCAAGCAATGCGACGACGGCGCGGCGACGGGCTGCGAAGCGGCGCTGGTCCTCGTGCTCGAGGCGGAGCACGCCTACGGTGCCAAACCTTTCGCAGAGCCCAACGTCGAGCGCATTCCGACCATCGCCAAGCGCGGCTGCGACCTTGGGAACAAGCTCGCTTGCGCGTTCATCAAGAGGGCGGAGGTCGACAAGCTCCCGGTGCGCCACGACAAGCGCTGGCACGAGATGGTGAGGGCTCTCTGCGATACCGGCGGCGATCCGCTGTGCTTCTCGTATCGCAACGGGGCACCTATCGATCGGATCAAGTGGACGTGGAAGGCCTGCGAACAGGGGATCGGCACGGAATGCTTGGCGCTGGTGACCAATGCTCGCGACTACGACCTCGAGGCCGACGCAGATCAGAAGCGATTCGCGCAAAAAGCTTGCGACGCGTACATCCAGACCTGTTACGATGCCATCGAGCGGCTCCTCCCGGAACACCCCGAGCGAACGGCATGGCCCGAGGTGCGCGCCATGCACGAGCGGAGCGCGACCGAGCAATCGAAGCGCTGCGCCGAGGGGCAGCCGACATGCGGTTTTGCCGCCTACGCGATGCTCGAGCTGGGGCGCGATTACGCGGAGATCCGCCGATACGCCGAGGCGGGGCTCGAGGACCGGGACGAGCTGGCCGCCTACGTCGTCGGTCGGCTCGCCGAGGAGGCCCTCGGGCAACCGGCCGATCTGGCGATGGCCGCGAAGTTCTACGAGAAATGCGGCTGGGTCGTGCGAGACTGGGAGAAGGTCTGTCACGCACGGCTTTCCGAGCTCTACGAGAAAGGAAAGGGCGTCCCGAAGGACACGAACCTCGCATTCAAGCACGCCCTGCTCGGCCGAAGTCGAATCCGCGTGACACCCACGACGTTGCGTTACATCCGCCTGTTCCGCGAGAAGTCGCCGCCTCCGTCGAAAGAGGAGCTCATGAAGGCGGTGAAGAGCGACTGCAACGAGAATGCAGACCCGCGTTGCCCGACGTTGTGGAAGCTCGTAGAGGAGGGGAAGCCGATTCCGGAGGCGTTGCCGGAGCGGTAGACAGCTCTGACTCGCCCGCCTCACGCCGCCCTGGGGGCCGCCGCGCCGCGGCAGCGAGCTCCCCGTCGTTCGCACCGCCCGAGGGCGACGCGCCGCACCCCGCCGCAGCGAGGAGCACGGCCGAAACGACGATGCTGTGGAACGTGGACGATGACGTCGGGTGCATGGCTCCCTTCGACATCGCCCCTCCTTGCATCGAGGACAAAAAACAAGGATTTCCGCGTCCTCCGGGGTTTGGCTCCGCGGTAGCTCGGGGGCTGGCGACGGCTGTCACGGCCTTGTGAACTGCGCGACGAGCAGCGCGATCCAGCCGGCGACGATCGCGACGGAGCTTGTCCCCGCGAAGGCGGCTGCGGCGCGCTGGCCAAGACCTCCAGCGAAGGCAAAGGCGTCGACACCGAGCGCGCGGAACACGTACGCCGTCGGGTTCACCCAGCCTCCGTACACGAGCAAGAGCGCGACCGTCGTCCCGCCGTTCGACACCGGCCAGCGGTCGAGCAGGAACGCGGCCACGGCCTGCATGAAGGCGAGCATCAGCCAGTCGAGGTGAGCAGCGGTCATCGCCTTATGACGCAGGACGCGCGCGCGATCGTGCATCCAGGGTTGCCGCGCAACGACCATCGACCAGCCGAGGAGCGAGGAGAACGCAATCTGGGCGCCCGCGTTCAACGCGAGCAAACGAGTGGGATCAAGCATGCGACCGTAGTACTGGCACGTCCGGTTGCGTTGTCCTTCCCGCCGAGCGCGGGTATACGACGCCGCAACGCCTCGTACGCGCTCGCCTCCTGGAACGGTCCTGCGAGGCGATGTTCGATGGGCTATCCTGGGACCCGCATGACCATCGCGCGGCGAGGGAGCCACCGACTGAGCATCGACGGCCACGAGCTGCGCTGGTGGGTGCGGCGCTCGGGGGCGCGCGGCTGCCCCGACTGCGATTCGCTCGCCGTCGTGATCGCCGCGGCCTCACGAAAAGGGTGCGCCGTGCAGATCTACATCCCCGAGCCCTACGGGCCCGATCGGCCGATCACGCCCGCGTTCGTCGCCAGGATCGCGCGCCTGGCCCTGGCCTCGGGCTGGGAGCCTGGCGTGGGGAGCGGACCTTTCACCATGCCCTCGGGCGAGCTGGGGGACATCCTCGCCGATCATGCGCGATCCAGCGCGTCCAGGAAGGCAGACGTGTCGGTGGAATCGGCGTAGTACGGTGGCACGTGCGGAATTCGGAGGTGGTCCGGATGCCGCGCCCAATGCCGATGCGCCCACGTCTGTCGGGTTGAACGTCAGCTCGTTTGTCGGCGGAAACTTCACGCGTGGGATCGGGGCCGGGGGTCATCGTCTATCTCCTCATACAGACGGAGCTGCGGACCGGCGTCACACTTTGGGTATCCCGCGCGACGATGAAGGCCATGAAGCCGCCTCACCCGTTCGTACCTTCGTCGTCACGGTCCACCAAGCGTTTGCTCGTGCTCATGTTGGTTGCGCTTCCCTGTGCGGCGAGCTGCACGGAAGCGGGGCGCGACGGCTTGCTTGTTCCCGATCATGCGCGTGCGCCCGAGACGAGCACGGCGGCGGGCGCAATCGGTGCCGCCGGTTCGGCGAGCGCGGCGGGCTCCGCGAACGCGAGCGCCTCCGGCCCACCGGCGAGCCCATCCGCGCCCCCGGCGGGAGATGCCAGCGCACCCGCGAGCCCGGCCGTCGTCGAGAAGCTTCCTGTGCCTTTTGACCTGCCGGCGTCGATCGTGAAGAGCGCGGATGGGCGCCCGCCGCGCATCGTATTTTTGCCCGGCCTTTGTTCGAATGCGGGCGCCTACCTGTGGGGTTTTGCAGAAGCGGCGCGTGCGCACGGCGGAGCCGTCGCGATCGACGGCGATAAACCGTGTGGTGGTTTGCAGGATTTTCGCAGCATCTCCTCGGATCCCAAACACGAGGAGCCGCGCATCCAGGCGGCTCTCGCCGCTGCCGGTCACGCGACGCCGGCATCCGCCGATGTCATTTTGGTTGGCTATTCGCTGGGCGCGACGCTCATCGAGAACTTGGTGAAGGCGTCGCCCGATCGGTATCCGCGCGTGGTGCTCATCGGCTCGCCGCGCGATCCGCGGCTCGATTGGCTGAAGGGTGCTCGCGCGGTGGCGACGATGTCCTGTTCGTTCGACGTTCCGCGGCGCATGAAGGGCGCGGTGCGGATGCTCGAAGGGGCGGGCATCAGGTCCTCGTATTTCGAGATGCCCGGGTGTACCCACGGCAACCTGGCGGAAGGGGATCGTGTGTTTTCGGAGGTGCTCACGTGGATCACGAGCAGCTAGCGGCCTGAGCAAGGCGCGGCGTGGTTCCAGGCGCATTCACATGTCCAGGGTCCGCGCGATAGGTCTCGCGGCCGTACGCCGAGGTCATCCGTCGAAATCGTCTTCGAGATCGAGGAGGTCGCCATCGTCCTCGGGCGGCGGCGCGTGTTCGCTACCTTGTGGCGTGGGCGTTGCCGAGGCGAATTTGCTCGACCAGGGCCTTCCCCAGCCGCCGGGCGCGCCGAAAGGCCGCGAGGGGGGCGCCGCGGCGGCGGCTTGACGCTTGAGGAATCCCTGGCTCGTCGCGACGAACCCCACTTCTTTCAAGGCGTCCGCGAGCGGCGAGCGGGCCGTGGGTTCGCCGTCGACCGTGGCGATGAGGACGATCCGCGCGCGACCTTCGTCGACGAGGTCCGCGAGCGCGCGGGCGAGCGCGCGGCTCTCCGCGGTGCGCTCGGGCTCGTCGCGCGGCAGGAACGTGAGGAGCCCGCGCTCGCTTTTGCCCATCCAGGCGAGCAATTTGCCGTCGTGGAGAAGGACGCGCGCGCCGGCCGCGCGTTTTGGCCGCGAGGCGCCGCGGCTACCGCTCTCCGGCTCGGCGTCGTCGCCCGGCCAGCGCACGGACGCGCCAAAAGGATTGGCCGGATCGGCCGCCGAGAGAACCAGCGTGCGGCCCTCGGCCGAGGGCTCGCGGAAGGAGCGGAGTCGATCGTCGGCGCCCGGAAGCGCGAATTGCGCGGCGCCGAGGCCCGCGACGAAATAGCCCCGACGAACCCTGCCCGCTTCCTCCATCGCGCGGAGGACATCGTATACGGCGGAAAAACCGCCCACGAGGCCCTCGGCATGCGCGGCTTCGCGGGTGAGCACGCCGTGGCGATCGAGGAGAATACGCGCGAGCGCGGCGCGGCGCTCGGTTTCGCTGGGGCCGTTCTCGGAGGCGGATGGCAGGAGCGACCAGCGGCCCTCGCTGCCAGGCGGTCCCGCGCGACGGGCGCCGAAGAGACCGCCGCGGCTCGAATGCCGCCGACCGCCGCGTTTTTCCTCGCGGCCGAGGGAACGCAAAGGCGCGAGCGTGTCGTTCGTGACCTCGCCGGCCCATACGAGCTCCCACAACGCGGCGAGCACGTCGTGCCCAAAGCCGCCCGTTTCTCGCAGGAGATCGCTGAAAAAGACGGCGCCTCTCCGCGCGAGGGTCTCGCGAACACGCGCGGCGAGCGCGCCCTCGGCTTTGCCGGGCGGCGGCGCGAGATAGGGATAGGCCTGCGAGAGATACAGGGCGATGCGACCCGAGGAATCGCCGACGGGCTCGACGCCGCGCCAGATGACCTCACCGGCGGCGCAAAGCGCATCGAGATCGCCGGGGCGATACCCGTCTACACGCGCCGGGAGGATCTCGGCTTCGAGCGCGGACGCGACGAGCGGCGCGCCTTGCAGGAGCTCGACGGCGTAGAGCAATGCCTCCTGGCCGCGGCGCGGGCGCGTGAGGCCGTGCCATTCCACGAGGAAACGCGCGTATGCCTCGGGCGGGACGGGCTCGACCTCGGCGCGGAGGCGCGCGAGGGAGCGTTGCTTGAGCGAGCGGAGGACCTCGGTGTCGCAATACTCGCGGCCGGATCCGCCGGGCAAGAGCTCGCCCTCCGTGACGCGGCGGCGCGTGGCGAGGATGGCGAGCGCCGCCCGCACGGGGCCGACGCCGAGGCCGTAACGTCGCGCGACGTCCTCGGCACGGAAGGGGCCGTGTGTCCGGGCATAACGGGAGACAATGTCGACGAGCGGATCCGCCGACGGTTCGAGGAAGGCCGCGGGCAAACCTCCCGGAGGCACGACGCCGAGCGCATCCCGCAGGCGCCCCGCGTCTTCGGCCGCGACGAACCGTCGTTCGCCCGCGATCGTGACCTCGAAGATGCGCCGCGCGCGCGTGAGTTCGTCCAGAAAACCGGATACGCGGGTTGCGCCTCCGCCATCTTCGTCGGTCCCGGCGCGCGCAAGGATCTCAGCCCGCGAAAGATCACCGAGCGAGAGCAGGAGATCGTGGACCTGATCGGCGTGCTTCAGGGGGCGTTTTCCGTCGAGGCGCTGGAGCGAACGCGCGAGCAGCTCGATCGAGGCCGGATCGAGTAGCTCGCGCATCTCGGCCTCGCCGAGCAGTTCCCGCAGGCGCGCGTGGTCGATCGCGAGCATCTGCGCCTTGCGCTCGGCGAGCGGCAGATCGCCGTCGTACATGAAGTTGCCGACGTACCCGAAAAGCAGCGACGCGGCGAAGGGTGAGGCCGCGCGGGTGTCGACCTCGTGCACGCGGACCTTGCGAGATTCGATCTTCTTCAGCAGGTCGATGAGTGCCGGCAGATCAAAGACGTCGCGAAGAACCTCGCGGTACGTTTCGAGGAGAATGGGAAACGAGCCGTACCGCGCGGCCACGGCGAGCAGGTCCGAGGCGCGTTTTCGCTGGGCCCAGAGCGGCGAGCGTTTGCCCGGGCGCTTGCGCGGCAAAAGCAAGGCGCGGCCGGCGCATTCGCGGAAGCGGGCGGCGAAGAGCGCGGAAGCGCCGAGGCTGCGGACGACGAGATCCTCGACCTCGTCGGCGTCGGGGAGCAAGAGGCGCGCGTCGGGCGGGCCCTCGGATTCGGGGAAACGAAGAACGACGCCGTCGTCGGCCCAGACGGCCTCAATTTCGAGGGCGAGCTCGGCGCGGCAGCGCTCTTCGATGGCGCTCGCGAGCGGGGCGTGTACGCGCCCGCCGAAGGGCGAGAGAATGCAGACGCGGGTGTCGCCGACCTCGTCGACGAAACGTTCGAGCACGATCGTGGTGTCGCTCGGGACCTCGCCCGTCGCCGCGGCTTGATCACGGACGTAACGAATGAGGTTTTTCGCGGCGCGCGTGTCGAGGTGGTGTTTTTCGCGCAGGAGGCGCTCGGCCGCGACGTCGTCGGCCTTTCCAATCTCGCGGGCGACGCGGCCGATCTCGGTCCCGAGCTCGACGTTGCGACCCACGCGATCGCCGCGCCAGAAAGGCATTTTGCCGGGTTCGCCGGGCGCGGGGACGACGAGGACGCGGTCGTGCGTGATCTCGGTGATGCGCCAGGAGGACGCGCCGAGGACGAAGACCTCCCCTTCGCGCGCCTCGAAGACCATCTCCTCGTCGAGCTCGCCGACGCGACGACCGGGTTTGCCTGCGGATTCCTCCGTGGCGAGGAAGACGCCATAAAGGCCACGATCGGGAATCGTGCCGGCATTGACGACCGCGAGGCGTTTGGCGCCTTCGCGCGCGCGGATCGCGCCGGTCGTCCGGTCCCAGACGATACGCGGGCGCAATTCGGCGAACTCGTCCGAGGGGTAGCGACCGGAGAGCATGTCGAGCAGGCCCTCGAAGCTCGCGCGCGGGAGCTCCGCGAAGGGTGCGGCGCGACGAACGAGCGAAAAGAGGGCGTCTTCGTGGATGGAATCCATCGCCGTGATCGCGATGACCTGCTGGGCGAGGACGTCGAGGGGGTTTCGCGGGTAAAACGTGGCCTCGACCTTGGCGTCGATCATGCGGCTCGTGGCGGCCGCGCACGCGAGCAGATCGCCGCGGTGTTTCGGGAAAACGACGCCGCGCGAGGTGGCCCCGACGGCGTGGCCGGCGCGGCCGATGCGCTGGAGGCCGGCCGAGACGCTGGGCGGGGATTCGATCTGGACGACGAGGTCGACGGCGCCGAGGTCGAGGCCGAGCTCCAGCGAGGAGGTCGCGACGATACACGGGAGGCGTCCCTCTTTGAGGGCTTCCTCGATGCGCGAGCGTTCGTCCCGCGCGACGGATCCGTGGTGCGCGGCGGCGATCTCGGCGCCTGCGGCCTCGTTGATCGCCGCCGCGAGCCGCTCGGAGAGCCGGCGGCTGTTGGCGAAGATCATGGTGGATCGATGCGCGCGGACGAGCTCGACGAGGCGCGGGTGAATGCTCGGCCAGATCGATCGCGCCGCCGGATCCGCATTCGGCCCCTTCCCCGCGTCCTCGCCGGGTTCGCCCATGCGGGTCATGTCGTCGCGGGGTTTGGGGGCGTAGCTCCGCTCGCGGAGCGAAGCCCCCAAATCGTCGACTGGGACTTCAATCGAGAGCTCCAGCGATTTTGGCGCGCTCGCATCGACGATGGTGACGGGGCGCGGGACGAACTTGCCCTGGTCGTCGATCTCGCCGCCGCCGAGCAAGCGCGCGATTTCATCGAGCGGGCGCTGCGTCGCGCTGAGGCCGATACGCGTGGTCCGCGGCCCCTCGCCGCGCAGGGCTTCGAGCCGCTCCAGGGACGAAAAGAGGTGCACGCCGCGCTTCGTGGCGGCAAGGGAATGGATTTCGTCGATGATGACGGTGTCGACCGAACGCAAAATCTCCCGCGCGTTCGAGGTGAGCAGGAGGAAAAGCGATTCGGGGGTGGTGATGAGGATGTCGGGCGGGCGTTTTCCGAGGCGCGCGCGCTCCTCGGGCGAGGTGTCGCCGGAGCGAATCGCGACGGTGGGGACGCGGAACGGGATTTCGAGGCGCTCGGCGGTCTTCGTGAGGCCCGCGAGCGGGGCGCGGAGGTTTCGCTCGACGTCGGCGGCGAGGGCCTTCAGCGGCGAAACGTAGAGAACGCGGCAACGAGCCTCTTTCGGAGGTTCGTCCGAAAAGACCAATCGATCGAGGGCTACGAGAAACGCGGCGAGCGTCTTGCCGGAGCCCGTGGGCGCGAGGAGCAGGGTCGACTTGCCGGCCTGGATCGGCGGCCAGCCTTTTTCCTGGGCCTCGGTGGGTCCGGGAAAGGCGCTCTGGAACCAGGCGCGCGTCGCCTCGTGGAAATGGGCGAGCGCGCCGCCTTTCGAGGTTTTCGCTCGGGTCCGCGTCACGCGTGTGCCTCCCGGTGCGCTGCGCGTCGAGGTGCCTGACATCGGGGACAAGAATAGGTGGAGCGCCGCGCCTCGCCCTGGCGGCGCATTTCGATGAGGGCGCCGCAATCGTAGCAGGGCTCGCCCGCGCGGCGGTAGACGGAGAGAGGGCCCTCGCCGGGACGCGCGCCCTCGCGGGTCGTTCGTGTGTGGCCATTATGCGCGCCGGGTCCGCTCGCGTGGGGTTTGGCGGTAGCGTTGGCGACCATGATGCGGCGGGCGAAGGCGAGCAGGCGCGCGAGCTCCTCGTCGGAATGGGCGTCCACGGGGGCGAACGGATCGAGCCGCTCGTGGAAGAGGATCTCGCTTTTGTAAACGTTCCCGATCCCGGCGACGACCTGCTGATCCATGAGCGCGTCGCCGATCTCCTTGTGGCCCATACGCCGGAGCCGGGTGAGCGCGGCGGCCTCGTCGAACGCGGGAGCGATGAGGTCCGGGCCGGGCCTGCCGATGGCCGGATCACCGGCGAGCAAGCTCGCGCGGACGAGGCGCGCCACGGGCGCGCGGAAGCAGACGGCGACGAGGCCGGGGACGGCGAGCACGACCGTGGCGAAGGTCGGAGACCGGCGCCAGCGCTCGTTCTCGCCATAAAGGTGCCAGGCGCCGCCCATGCGGAGGTGGGTGTGGAGGACGGTGCCCTCGTCGAAAAAGACGAGCAGGTTCTTGCCTCGCGCCTCGATCTTGGTGACGAGATGGCCCGTCAGGCGGTCGATGGACTGGTGCCGAAGCAGGAGCGAACGCACGGGCTGTCCCACGAGCCGCGGGCCGAGCGCGTTGGCAATGCGGTGGAGGGTGTCGCCTTCGGGCACGGCTCCGTCGTAACAGCGGCGAGACGGTCCGACAAGGGATCGGGCACGGACGCAGGGATACCTTCCCTTTTCCGCGGTAAAACGCGACAACAGCGACGTGCGTCGAGGGTTCGGAGTGCTCGTCAGGTGGATCGTGGCCCCGGCCGGCTGCGGCGCGCCTCCGCCGGCGCCGCCCCCGCACCGCGCGGCCGCGACCGCTTCCGCTCCCGCTCCCGCTCCCGCCTCCGCCTCCGCCCCCGCCCCCGCCCCCGCACCGCCGCCGAAATCCGCGCGGGCCGAGGCGGCCGAGCGTATCCTTTACCTGGCGACGCACCTGCGCACGACGGAGCTCCGCGAGGCTTGTCCCGAGACGCTCGCCGAGGCGCCGCGCGTGCGTTGCTTGCTGTCGCTGCGGTATGCGGACAACGCGGCCTCGAAAAAACTCGCGCTCGATCTCTACGAGGAGACGGGCTCGCTCGCGGGGCTCTTGCCCGAGGAGGAGACCGAGGGCGGGCGCGGGCAGAGGGTCTCTGGATGATCGGAGGGTAGGCGCTCAAGCGGTCGCCCGCGCGCACCGTGACGCCCGCGTGCACGTTGAAGCCCGACGCCTCCGCGGCCCATGGGGCCTTGCCCGCAGCGCGGAAGCGCGCGTCATCGAGCGCGAGCAAGGTGCCGTTTGCCCCGACAGCATCAATTCGGTACATTCCGCGGCCTGATGGACACAGCAGCGAGTATCGCCACAGAATATGCTCACCAGCTCAACGCGGACGCCCTCCGCCGCGCGCGCATCTTGGTGAGAGGCACCGCGGAGCGCTTCAAGACGCTGGACGGCAGCACCAACTACATCCTCGCGTGCGCGAGCGAGGCCGCGCCGGAAGTCGTGGCGGCGTCGGCCACGAACACGTTTCGCGCCTACTGCAGGGCGCTCTGGAGCGAAGACTTTGCGCTCGAACAGCGGTGGACCGACCGCACCACCAACGACGCCATCGACGAGGCATTCACGAGGCTCGATCGCAGCGGTATCGTGGCGATGCAGAACGCCGGCGGAACCCAGGCGATGGGATGGGCCGAGGTCAACGCGCGCATCGCCTCGCTCAGGTCGAAGAAGAAGAAGGTGCTCGGCGCGGTCTTCTACCACTCCCAGGATGTCGAGCGCGGCGTCGAAGGCGAGGGCCTCCTTCTGACGTTCGGCGCGCTGGACGGGACGGACGAGAGCGCCTCCGCCGTCGCGAACGCCGTCCTCGACGCCCTGCGCGCCGAGGGGGTGGCCTGCGAGTGGAGCGGTGAAATCGACGCGCGCATTCGCATCGCGCCGTTCGCGTGGAAGATGCGGAGATGGACGAAGCCTCCGGCGAGGCAGACTCCCGTGCCGTGGCGGACATTCGTGCATCCCGACGGGCGCGTGTGGTCGGTCGCGGGATTGAACAACCGCGTCTGCGTCCGGATGAAAGACATAGACGGCGACATCCTCGAGCGTCAGACGGCGTCGAAGAACATCGCGACCGACGTGGCTGCGCTGACCAACGAGCAGCTGGCGGAGGGCTTCACGCCAAGTGAGTCGTCGATGATGATTTGACAACGCGCGCCGGAGCCAGAAGTGGCGGGAGAGCACGCGCGCTCTTGCGCAGCACCGAGCGCGGTGTCAGCCGCCGTAGGTAGCGCAGGAAGCGCGTGACCACGTGCTCCACGTGGTCGGCTACGCCGGGCACAACCGATTGATGGACGGCGTCGCGCTCCCGTCCCGCGAAGCCTGCGCCGAAGAAGAGAGGGGGACGGTTTTTTACCGAGAAGGCGGGGCTTCGATCGGTCGCGCCAGCGCAATCGCGAAGGCCACGTCCGAAGGGCTCGGCGTCATTGCCGCGCGACGCTCGATCGCTCGCGCGAGCTCGTGGAGCGGAACCCCGTCGTCCAAGGCCGTCCTCGCGATTCGGGCCGCTTCTTCATCGGGAATGTCGAGCCGCTGCGAGCATAGGAGGAGAAGGTCGCCCGCGCCGAGTTCGACGGCGAATCGGTCGATACCGACCCCCGATGTGGCGAGTGCCCCGAGGCCGTTGACCATGATGTTGAGCGGGATCTGCGCAGGGTCGATGTCGCGGAATTGCGGTGTGCGATCTCCGACGAGGTGCATGTAGTGCTCGACCACGAGGTTCTCGAAGTGGTCGGCGCCTGCCCGGAAGAGGAGCGCTCGCCCGATCCCCACGTGCGCTCCAAGCACGCGAGCGCCGTCCAGTCGCGTGGCGGTGCACCCGGCCATGAGGCTGGCCGGGGAATGCTTCGGGGGACCGGCAAGCTCCCTGTCGATGTCGGCAAACAGGGAGGCGAGCTCACGCGCTGCTCGATCCCCCGAGTCCGCCGCGTGCTTCTCGTATTCGATGTCGGCAGCTCGTGCCACCCCGCCGGCCCAGCGCGCGAGGTCCGGAACGCCATCAGCGGCCCCCACGAACCTGGCCTCCGCGGCAGAGGTCGAGCCTCGCGCCAGAAGCCCGCGCACGGTCAATCGTGCGCCGAGCCACCCCGTGCCGTGTCCGCCCGTCCCGCCCGAGACAACGAGCAATCCCTCTCGAGCTCCGGCGGCGACATCGACTGTCTCGCTGCCGCGCGAAGCGCACAGACCCAGGGCCCACTCAATCGTGAGGGCGGTGGGGGCGTGTTCGGCCATCGGTGCCATCAGAGCCCTGCAGGACCTGCTCGGTCAAGTGCATTGCCCGTTTGTCCACGTCAGAGCGGCACGTCGGAAGAGAAGTCCGGATCGTTCATATCGAACATACCGACGAAGCCCATCATGATCTCGACGTTCTCGTCGAGTCGGAAGCGAGACACGCTCGGGGTGGCGACCTGCTGGAGGGCCTCCCCCTCGTCGTCGGCGGCGAAGTCATACTCGAGGATGAGCCGCCGGAGCTGCGGGGCGGAGAGCGGTGGCAGGTTCGCGACCTGGTTCGCATCGAGCCTCAGGGCGGTCATGTGCGGGTGCGCATCGAGAGCGGCCTGGAGGACGGCTTGCTGCCCTGTCAGGTCGAGGAACCAGGTGCACAGGCGTCGGAGCCCGGGCAGGGGGTGGGAGGCGATGAAGGCGAGCCACTCCGGCGTCCTCACGGTCACATGCGTGAGCGCCTGCCACACGCCGCTGGACGCGAGAGACGCCGTCGAGTTCCACGGCCAGCTCATGGGAGGCGCGCCGCTGAGGGTCTGGCCCGGACCAGTCGATGAAGGTCCCGCCGCCCTCGTGGTACACAAGCCCCGGGACGAAAGGCAGAACCGGTGGCTCGCCTCGCTCGAAGGCTCGCACCACCGCCACCGCGAGCTTCGTGGGGAGTGCCGCGCCGGCGACGATCCAGACCGGATCCCCCCCACCGTCATCGCCCACCGTGTACCCACCACGGTCCGGCTGGACCGCACAAAGTACAGGCCCCTTTGGCCGCCGCAGGCTGCAGTAATACTGGGGAGGCTCCCCATACACCGGGAGCACCACCAGTTCCTCGGAGCCCCGGCTGGTCTCGAACATCCCGCTGGCCAGCTCGGCCTCCAGTCCCAGGTCTTCCTCGCTCTCCACCCGTGCTTCGCCCTCGGACATGCTTCTCGGTGATACCACAGTCATCAAGGCATCGACTGCGTCCATGGTGAGCCTGTCGGGGGCACCGAGGGCGCTCGCCTCATGCTCCTCGCCGAGGGACATGGTGAGAGGAGCGAGAGCGTCGACAGGGACCGCGCGATACGTTCCTATCCTGCGCACGAGCATGGCCTCTCCTCCGGCGCAGCCACCCACGATCGCCCTGGTCCTCTCCTCCTCGCCCCGGCTTCGGACCAGGGCAGCACCCATGGCACCTTCGTCAACCACTCGCCGGTGCACAGTGTGCAGGTCAGGCTGGGCGATCGGATCGTCGTCGGCTCGACGATGCTGGTGATCCAGGATCTCGATGGGCCCCGTTTCATCTCCTACGGATACGATCCGTCGCTGATTGACAGCCAGACGGGCGCCTACAACCGGCGTCATCTAGACGAGCAGGTCAGCCTCGAGCTGGCGCGACAGGGCAGCGCACCGGCGCGGCGAGATGGCGTCGCTCGCCCTCATCTGCGCCGCGCCGAGTAGAGGATCGGAAGGTGCTCCCGGGGAGTGGGTGCGAGAGCGGTAGAGGATCGGAAGGTGCTTCCGGGGAGCGGGTTGGAGAGCGGTAGAGGACTGGAAGGTGCTTCCGGGGAGCGGGTTGGAGAGCGGTAGAGGACTGGAAGGTGCTTCCGGGGAAAGGATCCGGGGCCGGTGCAGGACCTCTCCGTGGTGACGGGGAGCGGTAGCGATAGCGGAAGCGGAAGCGGGAGCGGGAGCGGCAAGCGAAATCTGTTTGTGTACCGTTCTTGGCATTGCATCGTGAAGGGTTGAGCCCCGCCGCCGGCTCGTTACGAGGAACAGCGCGTCGTGGAATAACGGCTTGAGCGCTGCCTGCCTCCGCCTGGTAGACCTGAGCCGCTGCGCCGGGGCGCTGCCCCGGGCCCCGCGGGGGCTGTTCGCCCCTCGACCCGAACCAGGGCCTGAGCATTGGTCTCATCTCGCGAGCCCATTCTCCCTGAGCACCCGTAGCATCTCTGCTGCGGGTGCCAGTCGTTCGAGCCCGCGGCTGATGGTGACGGATCCGGGGGGTCCTCCGGAGGACTTGCC
>NZ_JAGTJJ010000062.1 GCF_028435365.1 Polyangium jinanense
GCGCAAGCGCTGGACCCGGGGTCGATGAACTGCGCGATGCGCAGTTCATCGAACAGGTCGAGGCAAGACCACGAACGGCGCTGCCAACCAAGACCGCCATGACTGGCAACGCTGTCCCTGGTCTTGCCACCGGCCCGTTGGAAGAACTGCGCATCGCGCAGTTCTTCCACCCTCGGTCCAGGCCGTGCCTGGTCCGGGTGCAGGGGCGGATAGCCCCTGCCGGGGTCCGGGGCGGCGCCCCGGCGCGGCGCCCCCATGGTGCGATTTGTCAACGTGCCCCTCATGAGGCACGATGCATCGGAACTGGGGGACAAAAACCGTGGCCATCCAATTCAACCACACCATCGTTCTCTCGCGCGACCGGGAGAAATCCGCTCATTTCCTGGCCGAGATCCTCGGCCTTTCGGTGAGCCCGCCGTTCGGGCCCTTCCTGCCCGTCGCCACCGCCAATGGCGTCACGCTGGATTTCCTGACCGTCGACATCGACATCGCGATACAGCACTACGCCTTCCTCGTCTCCGAGGAGGAGTTCGACCAGATCCTCGCCCGCCTCGTGCAGCGCCAGATTCCCATCTGGGCAGATCCGCACGGCCGGGAGCCGGGGCGGATCAACCGCAACGACGGCGGGCGGGGCGTGTACTTCTTCGATCCCTCGGGTCACGGCATGGAGGCCTTCACCCGCCCGTACGGCAGCGACCCGTCCTCCAAGCTGAACGGCGTCACGGAAGGGGTCCCAGGAGCCGCGGTTTCGAGCACATTCCCTCGCTGAACGCGCCCTGCCCGCGCTCGCCCTCGAACCCGGCGACTCGACTCACCGCCCCACGTTCTCGTAGAGCGTCGCCGCGAGCCCATCCACGGCGAGGTGCACGATGGTCCCGTCATCGCCCACCAGGAAGCCGTCAGCCCCTTCGAACACGACGCCGTGAAAATCGACGCGGAATGGCACCACGAGCCGCTCGACGGTCCGTTTGCCCTTCTCCATCGAGCTGCGCCATACCGCGCCGCCGCGACCGACCAAGAGGTTGTCGCCGGATTCGTTGTTTTCCCAGGCGGCTTCCATGGCATCGGCAGGCGGCGCGGAGCTGCCGTCGCGGAGCCACGTCTTCCAGACGGACAGCGGGTTCGCCCCATCCGTCGATATATCGCGGCTGATCACCACGTTGGGGTCCCTGTGAATGACATCGATGAAGTCCGCAGGCAGATCCCCGCCGGCGTAGGACGGCCTCGGGGTGCAGGAAACCTCCCCTTGGGGCTGGTCGCATTCGACGATCGCGCCTCCGGAGCCGAGCACGCACAACCGATGAGGATGGCAGGGATTGAACGCGTGGAGATCTGCCGTGCTGTTCGAAGGCACCGGCCGCCATGTGCCATTCCCGACGCGCTGCAGGATCACCCCGCCAGCGCCGAACGCCAGCGTGAGCGCCCGGTCGTGATACAGGCCCAGGAGATCCTTGTCCGTGCCCGTCTCCTCGATGCGCCAGGTTCCATCGGCCATGCGTGCGATCGCGGTGCCGTGCGCGCCGACCGCGACATGCAAGTCAATCTCGCCCATCGGCTGCGTCGGTGCGCCCACGATTGCGTAGAGGTCCTTGGTGGTGCCCGTCGCCTCGCGCAACCAGCCCTTCCCGGAATCACGCCGAAGTGCCACACCGCGGTCGCCAACGGCGAAGACCTGTTTCTGTCCCATGCTCACCGCGCGCAGCGGGACCGTCGTGTCCGACGATTCCCGCTCGAAGCGGTACACGATCGGCTTCGGCGCATCACACGCGTGCATGTCGCGTGGCGTTCGCGCCTCCAGCCGGAAGGGCGCCGGATCCTGGCTGAGCGAGGGCATCGGCGTGATCCGGACAAGACCGCCCTTCGTGCACGGCTCCGTCGACCGGTCCGCCGGCGTCATGGGCTGGGCGCAGGATGTGACTGCGAAAAGGAAAACGCCAAGCCATGGAGAGAGGCGAGCCGGATGTGTCATCGTTTGCACCATCTCCGGGGACCCAGTACACCGACTTCCTGTCAATAAAAAACGCCGGGGTTTCACCCCGGACCCGAGCAGGGGCTATCCGCCCCTGCACCCGGGGCCTGCGCAAGCGCTGGACCCAGGGTCGATGAACTGCGCGATGCGCAGTTCATCGAACAGGCCGAGGCAAGACTGGCGACACCCCTGCCAGCCAAGCCAGCAGCGCTGACCTTTCAATCGGCAACACGGCCCCTGGTCTTGCCACCGGCCCGTGGAAGAACTGCGCAGCGCGCAGTTCTTCCATCCCGAGTCCAGGGCTTGCCCTGGTTCGGGTCGAGGGGCGAACAGCCCCCGCGGGGCCCGGGGCAGCGCCCCGGCGAAGCGGCCCCAGGAAGGATCCAACTCTTGGGGAACTTTGCGCGTCCAAGCATGCTCGGAGTCCCTCGATGCCGCCTGCTCGCCTGCTCACCGTCCTCGCCTCGCTCCTCGTCGTCTCCTGCAGCCGCAGCTCCGCGCCCCCGCCGCCCGAACAAGTCGCCGCCCCTGCCCCGCTCGGGCTCGCTCGCCAGAACCTCGAGACCGTCCTGCTTGAAGGCATACCGCACGTCCGGCAAAAGCCTGATTTCTGCGGCGAGGCTTGCGTCTCCATGGCGCTCGCGCGGCTCGGCCGCCCGCTCGACCAGGATGAAATCTTCGCGCGGACTGGCCTCGATCCGGCGCTCGGCCGCGGCGCCTATACCGCCGAGCTCAAACAGGCCGTCGAGGCCGTCGGCTTTGATCCTGGACCTGTGTGGATCCGCATCGACGCCGCGAAGGCCGACGAAGCGCTCGGGGCCGAGCTCGCCGCGCTCCATGCCGATCTCCAGAAGGGCATCCCCTCGATTGTCTGCATGCATTACGACGAGACCCCCACGACCACGGAGCATTTCCGACTCGTCGTCGGTTATGACTCTTCGCGGGACGAAATCATCTACCACGAGCCCGCCGAGGACGCGGGCGCGTATCGTCGCATGTCGCGGTCGCGTTTCCTCTCGCTCTGGCCGCTCAAATACAACAAGGACGCGTGGACCGCGATCCGGCTGCGCCTCGCCCCGCGTGATCTCGAGCTCGCCAAGGCGACGCCGCGCAAACCTGGTTTTTCCCCGGCCGATTACGCGCAAAAGGTGATGGAGGTCAAGCAAAAGACCTCGCGCTTGCGCGGCACGTTCACCGTCTTCGTCGAGCCCCCGTTCGTCGTCGTCGGCGACGGCGCCGCGCCCCAGGTGCGCAGGGGCGCCGAGGGCACCGTCCGCTGGGCGACCGAGAAGCTCAAGAAAGACTATTTCGCCAAGGACCCGTCGCGCATCCTCGTCGTGTGGCTCTTCAAGGACGCGCCGAGCTACGAGCGCAATGCCATCACGCTCTTTGGCGAGAAGCCGACCACGCCGTACGGGTATTACACCTCGAAGCACGGCGCGCTCGTCATGAACATCGCGACGGGCGGCGGCACGCTCGTACACGAGATCGTGCACCCGTTCATCGAGGCGAACTTCCCCGACTGCCCGCCCTGGTTCAATGAGGGCCTCGGCTCGCTCTACGAGCAGAGCGGCGAGGTGGACGGCCGGATCTACGGCTACACGAACTGGCGCCTGCGCGGCCTGCAATCTGCGATCGCCGAGAACCGCGTCCCCTCGATCCGCGCGCTCACCGCGATGAACGACAGCGCGTTTTACGAGGGCGATTACGGCGTCCATTACGCCGCCTCGCGTTACCTGCTTCATTACCTCCAGGAAAAGGGACTGCTCGTCCGTTATTACCACGCGTTTCACGCGAACCGCGAAAAGGACCCCACGGGCTACGACACGCTCCGCCGCGTGCTCGGCGAGGAGGACATGGCGGCCTTCAAGAAGCGCTGGGAGACCTACGTGCTCGGGCTGTCGTTTCCGTGAGGATCAGACGAGCGGGGCGAATCTGCGCCCGTTACCATGGATCCATCACGCGAACCGCCGCGCCCGTCGCCGCGCGAGCGCCTCGCGCGCCCGCTTCTCGGCCGCGTCGAGATACGTGTAGATCACCGGCGTGATGTAGAGCGTGAGGAGCTGCGACACCACGAGACCGCCGACGACCGCAATGCCGAGCGGCCGCCGCGACTCGGCGCCCGCGCCGAACCCGAGCGCGATCGGCAAGCTGCCCGCGAGCGCCGCCATCGTGGTCATCATGATCGGCCGGAAACGAATCCGCGCCCCGAGCACGATCGCCTCCGCCGCCGGCTTTCCCTCCCGCCGCTCCGCCTCCAGCGCGAAATCGATCATCATGATGGCGTTTTTCTTGACGATCCCCACGAGCAGGAGGATCCCGACGAACGAATACACGTTGAGCTCCTGCCCGAGGACGAGCAGCGCGAGCAGCGCGCCGAACCCCGCCGAGGGCAAACCCGAGAGAATCGTGATCGGGTGGACGAAGCTCTCGTAGAGGATGCCGAGCACCACATAAATCACCAGGATCGCGAGCACGAGCAGAAACCCGAGGTTTTTGACCGATTCCCGGAACACCTCGGCGCTGCCGAGAAACTGCGTCCCGATGGTGTCGGGCAATCGCTCCCGCGCGAGCGCCGACACGTGAGCGACCGCCTCCCCGAGCGGCGCGCCCGAGGCCAGGTTGAAGGAGATCGTCACGGAGGGCAATTGCCTGAGGTGATTGACGCTGAGCGGCCCCGCGCCCTCCTCCGTCCGCGAGACCGCCGAGAGCGGCACGAGCTCGCCGCTCGCCGCCCGCACGTACAAGAGCCCGAGCGCGCTCGGATCCTGCGTGAAGCGCCGATCGAGCTCCAGGATCACCCGATACTGGTTCGTTGGCGCGTAAATCGTCGAGACCTGCCTCCCCGCGTACGCCGAGAACAGCGCCTCCTCGATGCTCTGCGCCGACACGCCGAGCGTCGCCGCGCGGTCCCGATCGATGACGAGCGTGGCCTCAGGTGTCCTCCGTTCGAGATCACTCGTCACGTCGATGAGCCCCGGGATCCCGCGAATTGCCTGCTCGAGCTCCGTCGCCGCGTCGTAGAGCTCGTCCACGTCCGCGCCCGTGAGCGTGAATTGATAAAGGGCGCGGGAGAGCTGACCGCCGAGGCGAATGGGAGGCGGGTTCTGCAGGTACACTTCGAGCCCCGGGATCCTCGCGAGCTCGGGCCGGAGCTCGGCGATGATCTGCTCGGGCTTCTTGCCGTCGCGCTCGTCTCGATCCTTCAATCGAATGAAGAACCGGCCCGTGTTGCCCGCTCCGCTCGGCCCGCCGGCGCCGTGGCTCGACATCACCGACGCCACGCCCGGGTGCGCGCGCACGATGTCCGCCGCGGCCGCTTGATACCGGCTCATCGCCTCGAACGATGTGCCCTGCGCGGCGCGCGTCAGGGCGAAGATCTGCCCCGTGTCCTCGCTCGGAAAGAGGCCCTTTGGCACGATGACGGCGAGCACGATCGTCCCCCCGAAAAGCACGAACGAGGCCATCAGCGTGGCGAAGCGGTGCCGGAGCACCCAGCCGAGGCTACGCGAATATGCGCGATCCATCCGCCCGGACGGCGCGTCGTGCGCCGCGTCTTTTTTCTCGTTTTCGTCCACCTTTTTCGGCCGCAAGAACCGGCTCGCCAGCATGGGCGTGAGGAAGAGCGAGACCACGCCCGAGACGAGGATCGCGATACTCATGGTCACGGCGAACTCGCGGAGCAGCCGCCCCACGATCCCGCCGAGGAAGAGCACCGGGACGAATACCGCGACGAGCGAGGTCGTCATCGATACGACCGTGAAGCCGATCTCCCCCGCGCCGTCGAGCGCGGCTTTCAGCGGAGGTTTTCCCATTTCGAGGTGTCGAAAAATGTTCTCCAGGACGACGATCGCGTCGTCCACGACGAACCCCACGCAGAGCGTGAGCGCGAGCAGCGAGAGGTTGTCGAGGCTATAGTCGAGCGCCCACATCCCCGCGAACGTGCCGATGAGCGAGACGGGCAACGCCACGCTCGCGACGATCGTGGAGCGTAGATCCCGCAGGAAGACGCCGATCACCAGCACGACGAGGCCGATCGTGACGAGGAGCGTGTGCTCCACGTCGGCCACCGATTCGCGGATCGAGATCGACCGATCGTAGAGCGTCGCGACCTCGACCGAAGCGGGAATCTCGGCGCGGAGCTGGGGCATGAGCGCCCGCACGGCGTCGACCACGGCGACCGTGTTCGTCCCCGGCTGCCGCTGGATCGCGAGGACGATCGCCCGCTTGCCATCGTAATGGCTCTCGACGCGATCGTTCTCCACGCTGTCGAGCACCGTGCCGAGCTCCTCCAGCCGGATGGGCGCACCGTCGCGATACGCCACGATGATCGGCCGGAACGCGCTCGCCCGATAAAGCTCGCCGCTCGCCTGCACGACGTACGTGCGCGCGGGTCCTTCGAGCACGCCCGTCGGCAAATTCACGTTCTCGCGGGCGACGGCCGTGGCGACCTCGTCGATGCCGATCTCGCGCGAGGCGAGCGCCTGCGGATCGAGGCGAATGCGCACGGCATATTTCTGCGAGCCGAAGACGAGGACCTGCGCGACGCCGCGGATCATCGAGACGCGCTGCGCGATCGTGGTCTCGGCATATTCGGAGACCTCCGACATGGGCAGCGTATCGGCGTGCAGCGCGAGGTACATGATGGGCTGCTCGGCCGGGTTCACCTTCTGAAAGCTCGGCGGCGCGGGCATGTTCGGCGGCAGATCCCGCGCCGCCCGGGAGATCATCGATTGCACGTCGAGCGCCGCCGCGTCGATGTCGCGCGAGAGATCGAACTGGAGCACGATCTGCGTGTTGCCGAGGCCCGACGTCGAGGTCATCGAGTCGATGCCCGCGATGGTCGAGAACTGCCGCTCGAGCGGGGTCGCCACCGCTGCGGCCATCGTTTCCGGGCTCGCGCCCGGGAGCGACGCGCTCACTTGAATGGTCGGAAAATCGACATTCGGCAGATCACTCACGGGGAGCGCGCGAAAGCCCGCGATGCCGAAGATCACGATGGCCAGCATGGAGAGCGTGGTCATCACGGGCCGCGTGACGAAAGGCCGGGAGACGTTCATCGCGCCTCCTGCCCCGGCGTCGCCGCGCCCGCGCGGATTCCTGGGCCTTCGCCCACGATGGTGACCTTCGCGCCCGGCCGAATGCGCAATTGCCCATCCGTGACCACGCGCTCGCCGCCGGAGAGCCCCGATTGCACGATGATCCGCCCGCCGGCGACACGTTCGCGCGCCTGCACGGGACGCATCTCTGCGGTCTCGTCCGCGCCGACCACGAAGACGAACGTGCCCGAAGGCCCGGTTTGCAATGCCTCCGACGGGATGACCACCGCGCCCTCCTGCACACCGAGGCGCACGGTCGCCTGCACGAATTGCCCCGGCCAGAGGGTTCGCGACGTGTTCTCGAACGTCGCCCGCAGGCGCAAGGTCCCGGTCGCGCGATCGATGGTGCTGTCGATGAACGAGAGCGTCCCGTGCTCGCCATTGCTCGGGGCCCCCGCGTCACCCGACGGCGCCGCCGCCGCGGAGACGGGGAGCGGCCCGGACGAACTCGCCATCGCTTGCTGCAAGGTCGGCACGCTCGCCTCGGGAATAGCGAACGAGACGAACGCAGGCGCGAGCCGGACGATCTCCACGAGCACCGTCTCGTTGGCCCGGACGAGATTGCCCTCCCGCATGAGGATAGAGCCCGTTCGCCCGGTGATCGGCGCGCGAATCGTCGTGTATTCGAGGTCGAGCCGCCGCGTGACCGTGGCCGCGCGAAATGCATCGACCTCCGCGGCCGCGGCTCGCGCCTCGGCGCGCCTCTGCTCGGCGTCCTGCCGGGTCGCCACGCCCGCCCTCGCGAGCTCCTCGTATCGCTCGGCCTCCGCAGCCGCGTTCGCCGCCTGCGTGCGGCTGCGCTCCAGGTTCGACTCGGCCTCGCGCAAGGCGACCTCGAAGGGCCGCTTATCGAGGAGGAAGAGCACGTCCCCCTCGGCCACATCCGCGCCCTCCTGGAATTTCACGGCCGTGACGAGCCCGGTCACCCGCGGCCGCAGCGCGACGCTCGCCGAAGGCTCGACCGTGCCAATGGCGGAGAGCTCGATGGGCACGGTCGCCACCTCCGAAAAGGCCACGCGAACAGGCGCTCTCGGCGGTTCGGAAGGGCCCTTTCGCTCGCGCGAGCAGGCAGGCCCGAGGAGGACGATGACGAGGACGAGCAGGAACGCTCGCATTCGCGCGGCGTATGGGTGGAGGTGAAGGGAGATCACGGGCTCGCACGGAGTCCGATGCCGCGCGGGACGGTATGGATGCGCGGCCGGGCGAGCGGAGCGATTCCCCCGCGCGCCGGATCAGCGAACCATCGCGAGATACCTCGCCGCACGCCTGTCCCCTGCGTCGGCGCAGGAAAGGAACAGGCGGCGCGCATCGATCTTGCGGCCTGCGAAATGGGAGACGAGCGCGCGCGCGAAGAGGGCGTTCGGATCGGATGTTTCGGCCGCGTCCCCGAGCCAATCGTGCCAGGCGAGCGCCAGATCCCAGAACCCTTCGGCGTACACCTCGGGCTCGTCCTCGCACACGAGCAGGCCCTCGAGATCGTGCTCCACCGCGTGGCAAAGGACCGAGAGGCCCATGAACGGGAGATACTCGATCTTGCCGCGCAGCGACGACCATTGCGGCCCGAGCGCCCCCGGCCCCTTGCCCGTCGCCTCCCGCAACATGCCGAGGTCGAGCCGCTTCGTGCGCGGCAGCGACTCGTTGACGAACACCAGCATCTTGGGCCAGTCGGCCCGCGGCAGACGGTAGCCGGACTTTCCCGCGAGCGTGAGCTCGACGAGCGGGCGCTCGGCCTCGGCGTCGATGCGCTCCACGATCGCGACCACGTTCTCCGCCATCGCATCCTGCACGAATTCGAGCGGGACGTGGTGCGGATCGTCGACGCGGAGGAAGTCGCCGTCGAGCTTGCGCAGGAGCGCGCCGAGCTCGCCTTGCCGGCTCGCCTTCCCGCGCTCGACGAGCGCGCGCCCGAGCGCGAGACAGCTCCACGCGACGGGAGTCTCGTCCCCGGAGACGAGCCCCACCATCTCGGGCACGACGAGCGACATCCCCGCGCCGGAGACGGCCGCGAGGTAGAGCAGGTTCACGGGCTGCTCGTCCTTGACGTACGTGTAGGAAAAACCCTTTTGTCCTCGAATGGTTCGTCCCATCGCTCGCTCGCTCGGGAAGCAGCGTCGGGCGAAGAGGGCCCCCTCGTCAAGCCAAAGTCACGATCGCTCGGCGCGCTTCGCCCATTTCTTGCGGAAATGGACCCACGCCGCGATGGCCACGGTGACGATCGTCAAGGGCAAGGCGTGCTCGACGACCTGCTCCCGGAGCGCCGCGATCCAGTGGAGGAGCGCCTCGCCGAAGAAGCGGCAGAAGCCGACCCAGAGGGTCTGCGACACGACGATCGCGGGCACGAGCAGGCGCGCCGGGGCGGCGAACGCGCCCGCGAGGGTGCTCGCGATGGGGCCCGGAATGGCGAGCACGAGCAGGGGCGCGCTCATCCGCACCGGCTTCATGAGACGCTCGACGCGCCCTTCGGAGGCGACGCCCCGCGCGACGAGCCAGCGCAGGGCGCGCGTTCCCTCGGAGCGGCCGAACAGGTACGCGAGCAAGCATTGCCCGGCGCAAATGGGCCATGCGACGGCCCAGTACGCGATCGGCGAGGAAACCCCCGCGACGAGCACGAGGTGGGCGGGCACCGGGGAGAGCGCGAGGAGCGCGAGCGGCGCATGCGCGAACAGGACCGGCGACAGGGCAGCCCCGACGATGCGGCTGCCCATGATCAACACGAAAGCCGTGGCCAGGTACGGCCGGCGTGTTGCAAGTACGTCGTTCCCCGGGCCCTCGCTCATTCAATCGTCCTCGTCGTCCCCCTCGTCCTCGTCGTCGTACCCGTCTTCGTCGCCGTACCCGTCCTCGTCGCTCTCGTCCTCTTCGCCCTCGCCGGAATCGTCGTCCTCGGAATCGTCGTCCTCGTCGCCGTAACCGAGACGCCGATTCATCTCGCTGTCAAGGTACGGATTGCCGAACGGATCGCGCTCCCAGGGCGGTGGCTCGTCGCTCTTCGCCTTCGAGGGCTTACCCTGCTCGTTCTGCGGCCCTTTGTTCTCGACGGAAGCGGCGACGGAGGCGAGAGCGAGCTCTTGCAGGTCGTGCAGCGTCTCGTCGAGCGTGCGCCCGCCGGCCTCGGCCGTTTGCAGCGCCATGAGCGTGACCACGATGTTGGTGCCCTGGGTCGTGGCGATTTCCTGGACGAACCCCGAGAGCGCTTCGGTCGCACCCGCGACGCGCGCAACCGCGGGCGGAGGCGGCTCGCCCCGCAACGCGTCCTTGAGGCGCGCCAGGATGAAGTCGTCGCCGAAGCCGGCCTCACGCAGCGCTTGCAGCCCGGCACGAATGCGCGACCAGCGGGCCCGCGATTCGAGGACCTCCGTCGGCTCCTTGGGCAGGACCGCGTCGGCCAGGGCTGCGAGGGTATCGAGCGCCCCTGCCACCCCTTGTTCCGCGAGCGATTGCAGGGTTTGCGCGATGGAGTTGCGGAGATTCGGGTTGATACGCGTGCCCAGATGAACGGCCTCGGCGACCGCGCCCCGTGCCGCTTCGATCGCGGGCTCGTGCTCGCCACCCCGCGCGTGCGTGAGGAGCAGGTTCCCGTACACCGTGAGCAGATCCGCGCGGGCCTCGACCAGCGTATCGTCGTCCGCCGCGCGTCCCTCGGCCAGGAAACCCGCGATCACCTTTTCGAGGATGGATCGCGCCCTCTCGAGCCGCTCGATTCCCTCGTCCCTCCGGCCCGCGCCGAGCGAGAGGCCGGCCATGTCGCCCCAGCTCTTCGCCGCCATCGCGCTCTCGACGCCGTCGTGTTTCTCGCGGAGCGCGAGCGCCTTTCCATAATAAAGCTCGGCCCCCGCGCCGTCCCCCGTCATCCCGAGGGCGCTTCCGAGGTGGTGATAGGCCTCCCCGGCCTCACGCGATTCGGCGTCGATTCGCTCGCGCATGGCGACCGCGCGGCGGAGCGCCGTCGCGCCCTCCTTTGCATCGCCGCCCCAGGTCGCGGCAAACCCGAGGTTTTCGAGGCATGTCGCAATGCCCGGATCCTCGGGCGGGAGCGCCTTCTCGGCCTTGCGCAAGGCCTCACGCCCGGCCGCGATCGCCTCCTCGTACCGCCCCACGAACGAGAGCCCCTTGGCGCGGTCGGCGAGCGTCTTCCAATCGAACGGCGAGCTCTCCGGCGGCAGCTCGTACGTCCCCGTGAGGATCCCCTCGAAGCGCGCATCGTCACGGACCGAATCGAAATAATCGTCGGCCCGCGCCTTCTCGATCCATTCCTTGTCTTTTGCGACGGCGGTGGCGAGATCTCTGAGCGCGTTCTCGTGATCGCCGGTGATCGCGCGCTCGCAGGCCCGGTTGAACCAGAGGACGTCGTAGCTGCCGCCGAGAAGCACCTTGCCGTCCTTGTCGACGCGCGCGATCGCCTCGGTGTACGCCGCGATCGCGTCCGCGTGGCGCTTCATCGACGTGAGGATGAAGCCCTTGTCCATCCACGCGAGGGCCGAATCCTCCGCGGCGATTGCGCGCTCGGCGGCGTGAAGCGCGCCCTCGTTGTCGCCGCGCTTCTGCAGGATCCGGATGTGCCCGCGGATGAGATCCTTCGGCTTTCGCGCCTGGTACGCGAGAATCCCCTCGGCCCACGCGTCGAACGAGGCGTTCTCCGGCGAAGGCGGATCGGCCTTTCCTTTGGCCGCGAGCTCGCGCTGGGCCATGGCCGCCGCGAGCGCCTCGGCGTCCGCGAGCGCCTCGTCGTCGACGTCGTCGAATCCATGGAGATACGAGAGGAGCGCGAGCGGCGTGATCGCGCCGGGCAAGAGGTCCCGGAGCTTCTTCGCGAGGGGCCGTCCTTCGGGCCCGTTGCGCAGCGAGATCGCTCGGAAAAGGAGCCGCTCGACCTCGAGGTTTTTCACGTGCGCATCCATCGCGTCGAGCGCGCGATCGCAGGCCGCCGTGTAATCGTCGTTCAATCGGTCCCGCACGATCCAGAGGATCGGGTGCAGGTCCTCCCGGGTCGGCAGATCCTCGCGCGTGGCCAGCGTCGGCTCGATCTCGGCGCGTACGACGGCCGCGAGTCCCTCCTCCCCTCGCGAGCGCTCGATCTCCGAGACGAGCAGCGCCGCGAAATACGCCTTCCAGACGCGCCCCGTCGCCGCCATCGCCTTCGCCCACGCGGCCGCGGCTTCGAGCTCGTAAAGCGGCAGCTCCTTCCACAGGAGCCGCGCCGCAGCGACCTCCACGCGGCGCCACTTTTTCTCCGTCAGATCCCGCCGGAGCGCGTCGCGCAGGTAATCTTCATTGTCCGTCTCGAGATCGTCGGTGTAATCGCCGCGCACGGCCCTCACCGCGAGCTCGTGGAGCTCCCGCGCCCATGCCTCCATGTCCTCGGGCACGGGCCCGCCCGCGAGCATCTCGCCGAGCGTCTGCTCCAGCGACGCGTCCGACAGCGTCACGACCGACTTGTGCGCCATCCAGCGGACGGCCTCCTCGGAATCACGTAGCCTCGCCGCGAGGGCGGCGCGAATGCCGTCGGGCAGATTCGGCGCGAACGCCGCGACGGCCTCGCAAAGCGTGGCGATCTTTTCCTCGGGCGTCTTTGCCTCCCGGGCCCGCGCCGCGAGCTCGTCGGCGGTGCGACGTACGACCGAGGATTCGAGCCACGCGGGCATCGGCTTTCCGCTCTTCCAATCGATGAACCGGACGCCGAGGAGCCCGGAGTCGACGAGCAGCATGTACCGCCCCTCGCCCATGTCGATGGTCCAGAACGGCGACGCGTCAGCCCGGCGCGGCGCGCGCCTTACGACCTGAAAACCCTCACGGGCCACGCCCTCGAAAATCGAGGGAAGCGAGACGTCCTCGCGCAGAAAATACACGACCTGTTCGCTCATGGTTTCCTCGAAGGGTCAAGGGCGGAGGGCGTTCTTCAAGGCCTCGCGTTTGTCCGCGTCCGTCTCGCGAAGCAGCGCCTCGTGGAGGAATCGCTTGTACCGCGCAATGGAAGCGAGCTGGTAGCCGAGGTCCCGCTGCCGCGGATCGCCGCGGCCGCCGAGCTCGGCGAGCAGCGTCCGCACGGCAGCGCCGTCGTCGCCCATCGTCGCGAGGCACGCCATTCCGTAATAGCCGAGCGACGGCTCCTCCTCCGGGTTTCGGACAAATCCGAGGAGCTCGTCCGCCTGATACCCACGAAAACGTGCCACGACCGCGAGCGCGTCGGCGGGCATATCCGAGGGCAAACCCTTGGGCAAACCCGGCAGGATCTGCGTGAGCAGCGGCAGGATGCTGTCATGCGCGATGGGGGCATAACGGACCTCGAGCACGCAAAACTTTTGCTGCGTGGAGATCGAGATCGCCGCGCCGAGGCGGCGCGACCGCATCGTGATGCTCGTCACGGCGCCGTCGGCTTGCTCCATGTTCTCGGGCATTCGATATCCGGCTCCGACGAGCGCGATCCCCGTGGGGTGATCGGGCCACGGATCCGCGACAAACCGTGTCCCCCAGGGCAGGCTGTCGGTCATGGGCAGGCCCTGGAAGAAGCGCACGATGGTGTCGAAATCAGCGCCCATTTCGGTCTCGGTGCCGAGGAAGATCCGGACGCTCCGGGGCAAACCGACCACGGAGGGCAATGGATCCTGCGTCTCGGGCCACACGTACGGCGCGAACGCCGCGGCAAGCGAGTCGGCCGTCGTGCCCGCGGGAATCCAGAGCGGCGGCGGCGCGGTCTCGTGCAGCGCGATCCAGAGCTGCTCGGGCCGCGCGGGATCGCCGAACAACGTGGGATTGTGGATCTTTCGCATCCAGCGATCCCCGCGCAGCTCGCCGCGCGTCGCCAGCGGGACGACGCCTTTGAGCATCTCGAAGCACGCCTCGTGCGCTTCTGCAGGAATCCACGCGCCGAGCGGCGCCTCCTCGCTCTCCTCCGTGCTCTGGATCCGCGCGGACGCCTCGCGGCTCTGCTGCTCGCTCAGCCACACCCAGCCGGTTTTGCCAGGCTGCCCCGAATCCCCTGCGGTCTCTGCGAAGAGCGCGTCGAGGAAAGGTTTTTGATCCTTCCACCAGTGCGAGGGCAGACCCATGCCCGGGACGCTCGCATGACCTCGGCGCGAGGACAACGGGAAAGCAGCCCTGCCGTATGTCCGCCTTCGTTTTGCGAGGGCCCCGGGTTCGTCAGCCGAGGCTGCCCAGCGCCCAGCGCTCGGCGGACTCGACGTCGGGGAACATGCGGTAGGGATAGGGCGGCGTCGTCATCCAGAAGATCGCCGTGAGCGCGCCTTTGGGGAAGGCCGCGTCGACGACGAAGGCGCAGCAGGCACAGCGCCGATAGACGTCGAGGTTCTGGGCGAGGTGGTCCGCCATCGTCTTGCGTTGCTTGGGCGAGAGCTCCTTCGTCCCGCGATAATCGTGCAAGAGCGCGAACTTCCCGGCCCGGCTGCGGAGGACGAGGCCGAGGTTCTTCACGAACTGCTCGGTTTGTGCCTCGTTCGCGCGTGGGTGATTGACCAGGACGACGAGCGGCCAGCGCGACACGTCGAGCACCCCCCCCTCGAGTACGCCCTGACCTCCCGAAAGCGAGGCGAGGCGGCCCGTGTCACGCGGCGCCGACAGGCCTCCCGAAAGCGAGGCGAGACGGCCCGTGTCGCGCGGCGCCGCCAGGCCTCCCGGAGGAGGAGCCACCGAAGCACGGCCGCTGCTCGGCGGAGCCGGAGGTGGCGTGGACTTGAGGATGAACGACATCCAGGCGAAGATACCACCCTCGCTGCGAAACTGCTACAGGGACGTCCGTCACAATCTCGTCTGATGCGGGCTTGCAAACATGGACGTGTCCGTGCTGCGCGCAACCTCGCCGCGCGGGTGGATCGTCGCCCCATCTGGATCCATTTTGATCCACCGCTTCGCTCCTTGGACGTATCGAATTTCGAGCCGCATCGCGACACGACACGCTGGCCCAGCCATTGCTATCGCGGCGGGCATGCCTGGTAAGTTTCTTGGTTTTGCCTCCGTCGTGACTCCCATCATGCTCTTGTTCGGCGCTGGATGCGTCGCCGAGACGGAAGAGGAGACCGCCCTCGAAGAGAACCCGATGATGGAGGATTTCGCGATTGGTGATTTCGATCGCCACGGGATCATCCCCGACGCGGAGATGCTCGACGCGGAGGCGTTCACGGCCGCGGAGGTGGACGCGTTCCTGAAGAAACCCTACCCGCACCTGCACAGCGCGGGATCGTGCCTGTCGCGCATGACGTTCGGCGGGAAAACCGCAGGGACCGTGATCGCCGAAACGAGCAAAAAATACGGACTGAACCCACTGTTCGTCCTGACGCACCTGCAAAAGGAGTCGTCCCTCATCGGCAATACCTCGGCGACGTGTCCGAAGAGCCGACTCGACAAGGCGTTCGGCTGCGGCTGCCCCGACAACGCGCCGTGCAGCGCGACGTACGCGGGGTTCGACAAGCAGCTCGATTGCGCGGGGAAGCTCACGCGGAGCTACCTGGATGATCTCGCGGCCGGAGGCACGACGATCGCCGGGTGGAAGGTGGGCGTGGGGAAGAAGACGCTCGACGGATACACGATCACGCCGAAAGGAAAGGCCGCCGCGGTGCTGTACACGTACACGCCGTGGGTCGGCGACAAGGCCTCGGGTGGCAATGCGCCGCCATTCGGGAATTATCTGTTCTGGAAGGTGTGGGGCGGGTACGCGAAGACGCTCGGGTACGACGGGCCAGGGCCGGCCTGCGACGCGGTGTTCGTGGACGTGTGCGGATCGGTGCATCGGCCGGACATCGAATGGCTCGCCGAAACGGGTCTCACGAGCGGGTGTGATGCGACGAAAAAGCTCTTTTGCCCGGAGGCGAACGTGACCCGCGGGCAGATGGCCGATTTCCTGGCGCGGGCGCTGCAATTGCCCGCCGGGCCCGACGCGTTCACGGACGACGACGGGTCGCCCTTCGAGGCCTCGATCAACGCCGTCGCCGCCGCCGGCATCACGTCGGGTTGCAGCGACGACGGGCCGCGGTTCTGCCCGAACGACGCGATCACACGCGGGCAGATGGCCGCGTTCCTGACGATGGCGTTCAAGCTCCCCGCCTCGTCGGTGGACGCCTTCACGGACGACGAGACCTCTCCGTTCGAAAGCTCAATCAACGCGCTCGCCGCCGCCGGGGTCACGTCCGGCTGCGACGCGGCGAAGCAGCTTTATTGCCCCGATCTTCCGGTTTCGCGCGCGCAGATGGCGACGTTTCTCCACCGCGCGATGCAATAGCCAAAAACTGCCCGAGCGAAAAATCCACGCCGTTGATCCGGAGCTCGATCCGGTGCTCGCCCGGGTAATGGCGGCGCGTCGTCAAATCGACGAGTTTCACCCGGCCCTCGATCCGTTCCCGCCCCGACGGCAAGAGCTCGATCTTGCGCAGCTTGAAGACCTTGGGGCGGGATTTTCCGGTCGCGCCGGGATAATGAATCACCGCGTCGACGACGAGCTTTTGCGCGCTCCGCGCGCGCGAGACGAGCTCGCAGGAGAATCGCGCCTCCTCGCCGAGCGAGACCTTCGGCGGCGTGACGCTCGCGCATTCGAGCACGATCTCGGGCGCGGCCGAGGCGCCGAAGAGCGCGAGCGCGCCAGGATGACCGCGCTTGACGAGCCAGCGGAGCGCGTGCTGGACGATCCACGTGCGGCCCGGCCCCGCGCCCTCCATCCAGCGGCGGCACAAGGCGACAACCCGATCCGGATGATCCTTGGCGATGTCGTTGAGGTTGTTCGCCACGCTGTTGCGAACGTACGCCTCGGGATCGTCCTTCAGGAGCTCGAGCAGCTCGAGGACGGGCGTGGGATCCTCGATGAACGCAGGCAAGCGCTCGGCCCAGGGCAAACGCGGGCGCGTGCCCTCGGAGACGAGGCGGCGCACGTGGGTGCTCGGGTCGGTCGCCCAGGTCCGGAGCCGCGCGAGCGTGCGCACAGGGTCGCGGAGGAGGAAGGGCCGGATGGAGAACTCGGCCGTGAACACCTGGGTGAGCGCGTGCTGGGCCCGCATCGAGGCCTCGAAGTGATCGAGCCCTCGCTCCGCCACGAAGGTCAGGTGCGGGAGGTAGAAGAAGCTCGACATCGCGCCCTCGTCGCGGGACGCGGGCGTGGCGAGCGAGCGCAGGAGGATGTCCACGGCGCGTTCGAAGTCGTCCGGCAAGGCGCGCCCGAGCGCCGCGGCGATGTGGTGGCCGCGCGCCTTGAGCTCCTTGTCGTCGAGCCCAGCCCTTGCCTCCGCGATGAACGAACGCGCTGGAAAATCAGGCCAGGCGGCCTGAATCGAGGCGGCGATGCGGCGCACGAGGCGTTCGTCGAAGAAGTTCTTGAGAGGCTCGGCCATGGAGGCGCCGCGATGACACGTGGAAGTCCTGGTGGAAAGTCCGAAGGGCAGCCCGGGACGAAAAATTCTGCCCGACGAGGCGTCGCACACCCCTTTTGGGTGCGGAAATCTACCCAGGCGGACTGGACCTCGCGTAGCCTGTACGCCCAGTGGTCCCGGAGTTCAGTCAGGCGTCGGACCGGTTCCTCATCGAAGGTCGCGCGGGCAGCGGCGGCATGGGGGACATTTACAAGGCGACCGACCAGCTCACGGGACAAGAGGTCGCGCTGAAGATCCTGCGCGACAGCGCGACGCCGCAGGAGCGCGTGCGGTTCATGCGCGAGATCGCGATTCTCGCGGACCTGCGTCACCCGAACATCGTCCAGTACGTCACGCACGGGACCTGGAACGACGGGCGGCTGTTCTTCGCGATGGAATGGCTCGACGGCGAGGACCTCGGCCAGCGGCAGCGCCGCGCCCCGCTCGGCATGCGCGACGCGGTGGAGGTCGTGAGGCGATCGGCGGCCGCGATGGCCGCGATCCACGCGCGAAACGTGGTTCATCGCGATCTGAAGCTCTCGAACATCTTCCTCGTCCGCGGCAAGGGCACGGCGATCAAGCTGATCGATTTCGGCGTGGTGAAACCGCCCGTGCCGGACGAGTACCAGACCGAGCGCGGGACGATCATCGGCACGCCGCATTTCATGGCCCCCGAGCAAGCCCGCGGCGAGCCGATCGACGAGCGCGCCGACGTGTACTCGCTCGGCGCGGTGCTGTTCCGCCTCGTGACGGGACGTAACGTTTTCGAGACGGAGCACGTGATCGCGCTGCTCGGACGGCTCGTGCTGGAAGATCCGCCGAACCCGCAGAGCATCCGCTTCGACATCCCCGAGGCGCTCGCCGAGGTGATCCTGCGCTCGGTCGCGCGAAATCGCGAGGATCGCTTCGAGAACAGCGGCGAGCTCGCCCGCGCCCTCGCCCGCGTGGGCCAGCTGAACAACGATCCGCCCGCGGCCGATCGCAGCAGCGCCTCGGCGGTCCGCGCGGTCCCCGGCCAGAAGCCGATCACCATCACCGACGCCAGCGCGCCGCCCGTGCCCGCCTCGCGCCCGGGATCGGCCGAGCGCCGCGTGGTCGCCTCCGTACTCTTCGAGCTCGCGGGCGGGCGCCTCGGTGCCGACGTGCATCAAAAGCTGCGCGACGTGCTCGGGGACGACACGCGGCTCGAACCGCTGCTCGATCAGCAGATGGTGGCCGTGCTCGGCGTGGAGCACTCGCGCGGGGACGAGGTGATGCGTGCCGCGCGCGCCGCGCTCGTGGTGACGCAGGCGCTGCCGACGGCGCGCGCCGCCGTGGCGATTGGCCTGGCGATCCGCGGCCGCGCGAACCTCGCCGGCCAGGCACTCGAGCGCGCCGTGGGGCAGATCGAGCTCGCGAGCCCCGGCACGGTCCGCGTCGATTCGCACGCCGCGAGCGGGCTCGAAGGTCGGTTCATCCTGCAGCCCGACGCGCGCGGGGGCGTACTTCTGCGCGAGGACACGAGCGGGTTCGTCGCGCGCCAGCTCCTCGGCCGTCCCACGCCGACCGTGGGCCGCGAGAAGGAGATCGCGCTCCTGCAGGGCATTTACGGCGAGCTTCTGGAGGACGCGACGCCGCGTGGCGCGCTCGTCCTCGGCGCCGTGGGCATCGGCAAGAGCCGCGTGCGGAGCGAGCTCGTGCAGCGGCTCGCAGTGGCGCCGGTGCGCCCCGAGCTCTTGATCTGCCGCGGCGACTCGCTCAGCCAGACGTCGAGCCTGTCCGCGCTCGGCCGCGCGCTCCGCGCCGTGATGGGCCTGCAGGACGGCGAGGCGCCGGCCGAGCAGGTGCTGAAGGTGCGCAGGCACGTGGCCACGCGCCTGCCGCCGGGACAACGCTTCGTCGCGGGCTTTCTGGGTGAGCTCGTCGGCGTGACGTTCCCGGATCAGGACGACGAGCCGCTCCGGGCCGCACGCGCGAGCGCCGAGCTCATGCAGGCGCGCCTGCGCATGGCGCTCGAAGCGTACTTCCGCGCCGAAGCGGATCGCGCGCCGCAGGTACTCGTGCTCGAAGACGTGCACTGGGCCGACGACACGACGCTCGAAATGGTCGACTGGCTGCTCGGCTGCGCGGACATCCGTTTCGCGGTCTTCGCGTTCGGCCGCACGGAGCTCGCCACGCGGCTCCGCACGCTCTGGGAGCGCCGCAACATCACGCGCGTCTGGCTCGCGCCGCTTTCGCCGCTCGCCGCCGATCGCCTGGTCTCCGCGGCGCTGCCGGGCATGGACGCGGCCACGCGGGCGAACCTCGTCAAACGCGCCGACGGAAACGCGCTGTTCCTGGAGGAGCTCGTCCGCTGTGCCGCCGAGGGCCGCAACGAGCTGCCGCTCACGGTGCAGGCCGTGGTGCAGCTCCGGCTCGATCGTATGTCCTCCAAGGTTCGCGAGGTGCTGCGCGCGGCCTCGGTGTTCGGCCAGTCGTTCTGGACCGGCGGCGTGACCGCGCTCGTCGGCAGGAGCGTGGGCCTCGAGCTGTCCGAGCTCTACGCGGCGGAGATCGTGGCCCGCCAGCCGGAGTCGCGTATCGCCGGCGAGGACGAGTGGATCTTCCGTCAGGCGCTCGTGCGGGACGCGGCCTACGAGGCCATCCTCGACGAGGACCGCGCGGCGCTGCACCTCGCCGCGGGCAACTGGCTCGAATCCGTGGGCGACGTGGACGCGGGTCTCATCGCCCGGCACGCCGACGCGGGCGGCGCGCACGATCGCGCGGCGAGGCTCTACGCGCGGGCCACGAAGCAGGCCTACACGAACGGCGCGCAGCTCGAAACGGCGCTCGATCTCGCGAACCGCGGCCTTGCCTGCGGCGCGGCCGGCGACGTGCGCGTCCAGCTCCTCGTGGCGCGGGCGCAGTTCTCGATCTTCATGGGCCGGCTGCTCGACGGCATCGCCGCAGCAGAAGAAGCAGCGCAGCTCGCCCGCGCTGGCTCGGACATGTGGGGCGAGGCGCAACGACTCGCCGCGGCCGCGCTCATCGAGTCGGGCCGCGCCGCCGAGGGCGACGATCGCGCCGCCAAGGCCCTCACGCCGCCCTACGCGAACACGCTCTCGCCGCCGATCCGCGCGAGCCTGCTCGCGGTCCGCGTCCGCGGCCTCGTCGATCGCCTGCAGCCCGGCGAGGCGATGCGCGTGGCGAACGACGCGGTCGAGGCGGCCCGTGCGTCCGGAGCGAGCGACGCGCTCGTGCGTGCCCTCGACGCCCGGCTCTTCGCGATCGCGCACATGAACGCCCCCTCCGAGGTCGTCACCACGGGCGCGTCGCTGATCGAGGTCGCCGAGAGCATCAGCGACATCGCCTTCGCCACGCGCGGCCGCCTGAACGTCGGCTCTGCGCTGAACCACCTCGGCATGTTCGAGGAGGCGCAGTCGATGCTGGAGCGCGCCCTCTTCGACGCCCGCGCCCGCCGCATGCGGATCCTCGAGGCCTTCGCGCTGCACAACCTCGGCATGAGCTACGCGCGCCTCGGAAACCTCGATCTCGGCATCGACCACCAGCGCCAGGCCGCGCGCATCGCCGACGAGACGAACGCCGCGCGCCTGCGGGTGAACACGCGCATCTACGAGACGATCTTCCTCGTCTGGCGCGGCGCTCCGGGCGATCTCGCGACCGCGCTGAGCCTGGCCCGCTGGGCGATCGAGGAGACGCGCGCGCAGCCGGCGCTCCAGGTTCTCGCGCTCTTCGCGCTCTCCCGCGTCCAGCTCGCCCGGCGCGCCGTCGACGCCGCGGTCGAGACCGCTCGCGACGCGAACGCGCGCCTCGCCTCGGCGCCCGTCGAGGAGTGGGAAGAGGGCATCCGCGTGACGCTCATCGAAGCCCTGCTCTCGGTCGGCGAAGACGACGAGGCGAACGCCGTCCTCGACGCTGCGTTCACCGCGCTCGAGGAGCGCGTCCGCACGATCCACATGCCTCATCATCGCGAGGCGTTCGTGCGCCGCAACGAAGAGGTCTATCGAATCGTCCAGTATGCCTACCACCGCCTGGGCCGGTATTTTCAGGCAGGCACCTGATCCGGACGCGACACGCTTCTCCGCTCGAACGCGGAAGGTTCGTTCGGTAGCACGCAAGAAAACGTTGCATCGACCCGGCTTCGGGATTAGTCCCCCGGGGTGATGCGTGCAGATCGTACTGGTTTCGTGAGTCCTCGGCGTTCGTCTTGGCTCTCGGGGTTGCGGGCCCCCGTACTCGCGGCCGCCCTCGTCGCGGGCGTGGGCGGGTTCTTCGCGGCGGAGGAAACGGCCGCGGCGCAATCGAAGATCGCCGTGATCGACGTGCGTCGAGCGATGCTCGAGACCGAGGAGGGCTTGCGTGTCCAGGCGACGCTGAAGAAGCTCTTCGACAGCCGGCAGGTCGAGCTCGACGCCAAGCAGCAGAAGCTCCAGGCCGAGAAGGAATCGCTGGAGAAGGACGCGCAGAACAAGAAGGTGCCGCAGGAGCAGCTCCAGCGGCGCTTCGAGGCGCTGCAGAAGCAGGCGGCCGAGCTCCAATCGATCGCGATGGAGTATCAGCGCGAGATGCAGCGCAAAGAGACGGAGATGACGACGCCGATCTACCAGCGCATCATCGGCATCGTGCGCCGGATCGCGGCCCAGGACGGCTACGAGATCATCCTGGAGAAGGCCAGCGTCCCCTACATGCGCGCCGACCTCGAGATCACGGATCGCGCGATCCAGATGTACAACAGCGGCCAGGGCGGCGACGCGGCCCCGGCCAAACCGGGCGCCACGACGCAGCCGGGCAAGCCCGCGGCCCCCGCGGCGCCTCCGCCGGCGGCCCCCGCGCCCGCGCCGAAAAAGAAGTAAGCGGCTCGCCGAAAGGCGACCCCTCCAGACACGAAAGCCGGATCCGAGCGCGAGGAGCGCGGGATCCGGCTTCGTTCGTTCGAGCCGACGATCAGGGGGGGATGCAGCAAAACGTGGTGGCGTTCGAGGGCGTGAGCGCGCCCGTCGGCTGGCCACCACCCGAGATGGCACAGGCGCCGCCGGTGGGCGGCATGGTCGTGGCCATGCGACCGAAGAGCGCAGGGTTGCCCACCACGTTGGCGCAACTCCCCGCGGAGAAGCTCGCGACCTGCGTGGTGCACGTGTTCACCAACTGTTCGCTGTAGAGCGTGATGGTCGCATCACACGAGGCGCCGCTCGGCGCGCCGCACGCGCACGGGCTGCATGCGCGCGAGTCCACCGCCTCCTCGAAGAAGAGGTGCTTCTCCGTGAACTCGCCGGCGGGGCACGTGTTGTCGCCGCCCTTGTAGACGCACAGGCCCGGCAGGAAGGGCGGCTGCGTCTTCGGCTGGCATACCATGCCCATGCCGCACCCACCGCCAGGAGGCGCGTCGCCGCAGGCCTTTCCGTGAATCGCCCACGCGATCGGCGTGAGCGCCGGCTCTCCGCCGCTCGGCATGCAGCTCCCCCCCGTCACCGTGGGCTTCGCGCTCGTGACGGAAACGTTGCACGGGCCATTGTCGCAGGTTTGTCCCCCCTGATACCCCTCGGGCCCATAACACGCGCCGTTCCAGGCAGCGGGGACCGTGAGCTTGCCCGTAGCCGTCGGCGTCGTGCCGCAAGCCTTGTTCTGGATGACGATCTCATCCGGCAAATCACACGCCTGGCCCGTCGGCGCGCCGCACGTGCACGCGGAACAGGTGTGGCTCGGCGTGGTGAGCGTGTTCTCGCCCTCGTAGGGCGTGACCGTGGGGAACGCGCCGGGACAATCAGGCGTCTGCGCGGGCAACCCCTCGAAAAGCGCGGCGAAGCCGCTCCAGCCGAAAGGCACGGACGGGACGCATACGTGCCCCTGCGTGCACTCGTCATCCGCACAATCGACGAGCGAATCGTCGTCGTCGTCCATGCCGTTGAGGCAATCCTCGGTGCCCGACGATCCTCCCTGCCCGCCTTGTGCTCCCCCGCCGCCCTGCCCGCCCATGCCGCTGCCGCCCTGCCCGCCTTGGCCGCCCTGCCCGCCCGCGCCGCCGCTGCCCGAAGGCTCGGGCTCGTCGAACGTGTACGCCGGATAAAGGCACGCGGCCGGCATCGTGACGACGCCGAGCCCCGCGACGACGAACCACGAGGCCAGCCGCACGGACGAACGTGTTCGATGCGCCATCAGAACCTCCCCACGAGGCTCACGCCGCCGAGGTTCGCGCCGGGCGCAGCGCCGATGAACCGCGCGCCACGTTCCGTCTCCGCCGAGGCCGATGGCGCTGTCGTGGAAGACTTTTTCGAACCACTCGTCGCGAGCAGAATGACGCCCGTGATCAAGCTCGCGGCGCCGACGCCCACGGCCGCCTCGGCGATCCCCGTGAACAGCCGCCCTCGATCCGCGGTCTCTTTCGCCGACGGCGGGCACGACGTGTCGCCGCCGCAGAGCTCCTCGAGGTCGTTGATCGTCGATTGCCGTGGTCCGAAGAAGAGCGCGACCCCGGCGCCGATCCCCGCGATGCCGACGCCCGTGAGCACGATCCCCGGGATGCTCGGCCCGCTCGGCGGAGGCGGCGGAGGCGGCGGCGGCGGAGGCGGCTGGTCATTGTCCTTCGGGCCATCCGACTTCGCTGGCTCGTCCTTGACCACGACCTCCACGGTCTTCTTGTCGCGCTCGGGGACGTTGATCGAGTCCTTCCAGATCTCGCGGTTGCCGAGCTTCGCCACGATGTAGTGCGGGCCGGGATCGACGGGCATCTCCGTGCCGACCTGCGTCGCGCCGAGCTCGGTGCCGTCGAGCTCGATGACGGCCGCCTCCGCGCCCTTGCCGCGCGCAATCGTGAGCTTCGGCAAGCGCTCCTCGATGGCCGTGATCCTCGGCGTAGCCGCCGCCGCGACGTCCGCGGCCTTCTTGTCGCCCGCGGCCGCGCTCGCCGCGAGCCTGTAATTGCCGAGCGCCGAGAGCAGCTTGCCGAGCTTCTCCTCGCACTCGGCGATGTTGAAGGCGACCTGCGGCGTCATCTTCACGGCGGCGACGGCCTTGAACTTGACGAGCGCGCCGGAGCAGTTGTTCGCGGCGCTGAGCGCGAGGCCCTCGCGGAACAGCGCGCGGGCCTTGTCGAGCTCCTCCTTCGTCTGCGCGGAGGCATCCCCCTGCGAGAAGAGCGCGATTGCCGCGGCACCGGCCATCATCGCCACACGCGCCGCGCGACGCGCCCTTCGCTGAGACATGTTCATCGAGCACTGCTCCCGACGCCCGCGATCCCTTCGAGGCTGCGAGCGCTCCCCATTCTACCCGACCC
Source organism: Polyangium jinanense (assembly GCF_028435365.1). Next base: position 24,664 of record NZ_JAGTJJ010000062.1, read on the forward strand.
CCGCGCGCGCCGGAACTCCCGCGCTGCGAGGGCGCGTGGGATCCACCGGGCAAACGTCACTTCTTGGTCTTGCCGAGATCGAGCTTGATGCGCGGCCGCCCCGTGGACGCCGTCGCCGTCGGGGTCGCGCTCGCCGTCGACGTCGCCGTCGGGGTCGCGCTCGCCGTCGACGTCGCCGTGGGCGTCGCGCTCGCCGTCGACGTGGCGGTCGCCGTGGCCGTCGCCGTCGGCGTCGTCTTCACGGTCGTCGTCGTGGGCGCCGTGAACTTCGGCCGCTCGCCGATCGGGATCCGGTCGTCGCCGAGGATGCACATCTTCGTCGTGTCGCTGGCCGTGAGCGTGTCGCAGATCTTGTAGCCATCGGGGCACTCGGCGGGGCCCTGGCACGTGGCCGAGCAGAAGCCGGGCTCGTTCGGCGCGTCGGCCTTCTTCAGGCAGAAGCCGTGATCACACTCCCCCGCGGTCGCACAGCTCGCGCCGATTTTTGCGCCCACGGACTTGCTGCACTCCAACCCCGAGCCTGTGTCCTTCGCGCGGCAAACGAGCCCGTCGCCGCAGTCCCTGTCGTACGTGCAGCTCTTCGTGCAGATGCTCCCGGTGGCCGCGCACTGGAGCGACGCGCAGTCCGTGTCCTTCGTGCAGGCCACGCCGAACGCCTTCTTCTCGGGTTCTTCCTGCTTCAAGAGCCCGCAGCCAGCTGCCCCGAGACCGAGGAGCAACGCGATCATCGCCCCACCTCGCAGCGCCCCACCCACCTTCGCCCCACGGGTTTTGCTCATGGTTCCTCTCTCGCCGCGCGAGAGCGCGGGCCGTGGTCTCGTCTATCACAGCCCGGCCGCCAAGGGACAAGCTCCTGCGGCGCACCTTGGGAGGTTCGCTTATGATGCGCGGGCGATGACCTCCTTCTTCCAGGGCCCCCCCGCGCCGCCCGATGGCGCCACTCCCCCCTCGACCCGAGATCCCGTGCCCTCGCGCGTCCGCGTCGAGGACGACCGGACGGGCATGCACCCCGCCGCCCTCCGCCGCGCGTTCACCGATCACGTGCAGTTCTCGCGCGCCCGCGACTTCGAGACGGCGACGAGCTTCGACCGCTTCGTCGCGCTCTCGCTCGCCGTCCGCGACCGCCTCGTCGAGCGCTGGTCGCAGACGCAGCGCACCTACTACGAGAAGGACGTCAAGCGCGCCTACTACCTCTCCGCCGAGTTCCTCCTCGGCCGCGCGCTCCAGTCGAACCTGCAGGCCCTCGGCGTCGAGGACACCTACCGCGCGGTCCTGCGTGATCTCGGGATCGACCTCGACGAGATGATGGAGCTCGAGCACGACGCGGGCCTCGGCAACGGCGGCCTTGGACGCCTCGCCGCGTGCATCCTCGAGTCGATGGCCACGCTGGAGCTACCCGGCCAGGGCTACGGCATCCGGTACGAGTTCGGCATCTTCGAGCAGGTGATCCGCGACGGCGCCCAGGTCGAGCGCGCCGACGAGTGGCTGAAATTCGGCAATCCCTGGGAAATCGAGCGGCCCGAATACGCGGTCACCGTCGGGTTCGGCGGTCGCACCGAGATGGTGCAGGACGGCCGCGGCGGCTTCCGCGTCCTCTGGCACCCGGCCGATCACGTGCTCGGCGTCCCCTACGACACGCCCATCGCGGGCCACGGCTCGGGCACCGTGAACACGCTGCGCCTCTGGGCGGCCCGCGCGCACGAGGACTTCGATTTCGGCCTCTTCAACGAGGGCGACTACGTCAAGGCCGTGGAGCAGAAGAACGCCTCCGAGGTCATCTCCAAGGTCCTCTACCCGAACGACAACTTCGACAAGGGCAAGGAGCTCCGGCTCCGGCAGGAGTACTTCTTCGTCGCCTGCTCGATCCACGACATCGTCTGGCGGTACACGAAGACGCACGACGACTTCTCGAAGTTCGGCGACAAGGTCGCGATCCAGCTCAACGACACGCACCCGGCGATCGCCATCGCCGAGCTCATGCGCGTGCTCGTCGACGAGCACGCCCTCACCTGGGACGAGGCCTGGACGCTGACGGTGCGGGCCTTCGGCTACACGAACCACACGCTCCTGCCCGAGGCGCTCGAGCGCTGGCCCGTCGCGCTCTTCGAGCGCCTCTTGCCGCGGCACCTGGAGATCATCCAGGAGATCAACCGCCGCCTGCTCCGCGCTGTGACCGTCGCTTTCCCCTACGATCAAGGCCGCGCCCGGCGCATGAGCATCTTCGAGGAGGGCTCCGAACGCATGGTCCGCATGGCGCACCTCGCGGTCGTCGGCTCGCACTCGATCAACGGCGTGGCCAAGCTCCACAGCGAGCTCGTCCGCACCTCGCTCTTCCGCGACTTCCACGATCTCTGGCCCGATCGCTTCAGCAACAAGACGAACGGCGTCACGCCGCGCCGCTGGCTCTTCGCCTGCAACCCCAGGCTCTCCCGGCTCATCACCTCCCGCATCGGCCCGCGCTTCGTCACCGAGCTCGAGCGCCTCGCCGAGCTCGAACCGTGCGTCGCCGATCCGTCGTTCCTCGCCGAGCTCCGGTCGATCAAGCGCGCGAACAAGGAAGCGCTCGCCCGCATCGTCAAGCGCGAGCTCGGCTTCGAGGTCGACGTCCGCGCGATCTTCGACGTCCAGATCAAGCGCCTGCACGAGTACAAGCGCCAGCTCTTGAACGCCCTTCACATCGTCACGCTCTACCTGCGCGCCAAGCGCGGCGAGCGCGTGCACCCGCGGCTCTTCATCTTCGGCGCGAAGGCCGCGCCCGGCTATCGACAGGCCAAGCTCATCATCAAGCTCATCCACGCCATCGCCTCCGTCGTGAACGGCGACAGCCGCGTCCCCGAGCTCAAGGTCGCGTTCCTGCCGAACTACCGCGTCTCGCTCGCCGAGAAGATCATCCCTGCGGCCGACCTCTCCGAGCAGATCTCGACGGCCGGCATGGAGGCCTCGGGCACCGGCAACATGAAGCTCGCGATGAACGGCGCGCTCACGATTGGCACCTACGACGGCGCCAACATCGAGATCCGCGAGGCCGTCGGGGCCGAAAACTTCTTCCTCTTCGGCCTCACGGCCGAGGAGGTCGAGGCGCGCCTCGCGTCGGGCGTGCCTGGCCGCGCCGCGTACGAGGCCGATCCCGAGCTCCGCGAGGCGATCGACTTCATCCGCACCGGCTTCTTCTCGCCGGACGAGCCCGACGCCTTCCACCCGCTCGTCGACGAGCTGCTCGGCCGCGACCGTTACCTCGTGATGAGCGATTTCCGCGCGTATGCCGACGCCCAGAAGGACGTCGAGCGGGCGTTCCTCGACGAGGAGACCTGGTCGCGCAAAGCCGCCCTCAACATCGCGCGGGTCGGCGGCTTCTCGTCGGACCGCACGGTGCGCGAATACGCGAATGAAATCTGGGGGATCGAGCCCTGCCCCATCCGGCTCGTCCCCGATGAGCCCGCCGCCGAGTAGGGCTTCTCCGCCCGCTCCCCGCCCCGAGCATAACGATTCTCCGCGCGCGACCACCGGCGCGCCGGGCCCTGGCTTGCTATTCTGTTCGGCCCCCCCAGACGTATGGCGAACGATCCGCGTGAACGAGAGGACCACGAAGGCGATCTCGCGACCCAGAAGAAGCGCAAGGTCGAGAAGGTCCGCCGCTACAAGGTCGTCCTCCACAACGACAACTACACGACGATGGAATTCGTCGTTCTCGTGCTCGTGAAGTTCTTTCACAAGACCGACACGGAAGCGACGCACATCATGCTCAGCGTGCACCACAAGGGCTCAGGCGTCGCGGGCGTCTACACCAAGGACGTCGCCGAGACGAAGGTCACCCAGGTGCAGAGCTTCGCGAGGCAACACGGCATGCCCCTCCGGCTTTCGGCCGAACCCGAGTAGGAACCATGAAGATCAGCCCCGAGGTCGAGATCGCCTTCAAGCTGGCCACGCACGAGGCCATCCGCCGACGGCACGAGTACGTGACCGTCGAGCACCTTCTCTACGCGCTCACGTTCGATGAGGAGACGGCGAACGTGATCCGCAAGGCGGGCGGAGATCTACCGAAGCTGAAGAAGCGTTTGGAGCGCTTCCTCGAAGAAGAGATCGAGGCGCTGCCCGATCACGTCGACAACGAGCCCGTCGTCTCCATCGGCTTCCAGAACGTCGTGGGCCGCGCGGCCGTGCACGTCCAGAACACGAACCAGAAAGAGCTCAAGGGCGCGAACGTCCTCGTCGCGGTCTTCTCCGAGCGCGACTCGCCCGCCGTGCAGATGCTCCGCGAGGCCGACGTGCAGCGCCTCGACGTGGTGAACTTCCTGTCGCACGGCATCGCCAAGGACGGGCAGGACGACGAGGTCGGCCCGGAGGACGCGACCGAGGGCGCGGACGCCGCCGAGGCCGAGGGCGAAGGCCGCGAGAGCCGCCGCGATCCGCTCGCGTCGTTCACCGTGAACCTGAACAAGGAAGCGGAGAGCGGGCGCATCGATCCGCTGGTCGGCCGAACGATCGAGCTCGAGCGCACGATCCAGGTCCTCGCGCGCCGCCGCAAGAACAACCCCTTGCTCATCGGCGACGCCGGCGTCGGCAAGACCGCGATCGCCGAGGGCCTGGCCATGAAGATCGTCAAGGGCGACGTCCCGCACGCGATCAAGGGCGCGACGATCTACGCGCTCGACATGGGCGCGCTCATCGCCGGCACGCGCTACCGCGGCGACTTCGAGAACCGGCTGAAGGGCGTGCTCAAGGCCCTCGAAAAGCAGCCGGGCGCGATCCTCTTCATCGACGAGATCCACACGATCATCGGCGCCGGCGCCGCGAGCGGCGGCACGATGGACGCCTCGAACCTCTTGAAGCCCGCGCTCGCATCCGGCCGCCTGCGTTGCATCGGCGCGACGACCTTCCAGGAGTACCGCGGGCACCTCGAGCGCGACAGCGCCCTCGCCCGCCGCTTCCAGCGCATCGAGATCAACGAGCCCTCGGTCGACGAGACGCGCCAGATCCTCGAAGGCCTGCGCAAGCACTACGAGGAGTTCCACAAGGTCAAGTTCACGGACGCCGCGCTCGAGGCGGCCGCGAAGCTCAGCGACCGCTACCTCCGCGACCGGCGCCTGCCCGACAAGGCGATCGATCTGCTCGACGAGGCCGGCGCCGCCGCGCGCCTCGCCCACGGCGAGGACTACACGGTCGACGTGCCCGACATCGAGATCGTCGTCGCGAAGATGGCCCAGATCCCGCCGCGCCAGGTTTCGACCTCGGATCGCGCGCAGCTCAAGGATCTGCAGAAGGAGCTCGAGGGCGTGGTGTTCGGCCAGGCCGAGGCGGTCTCGCAGCTCGCGAGCGCCATCAAGCTCTCCCGCGCAGGCCTGCGCTCGCCGGAGAAGCCGATTGGCTCGTTCCTCTTCACGGGCCCGACGGGCGTCGGCAAGACCGAGCTCGCCAAGCAGCTCGCGAAGGTCATGGGGATCGAGTTCCTCCGCTTCGACATGAGCGAGTACCAGGAGCGGCACACGGTCTCGCGCCTCATCGGCGCGCCGCCCGGCTACGTCGGCTTCGATCGCGGCGGCCTGCTCACCGAGGCGATCGCGAAGACGCCGCACGCCGTGCTCCTGCTCGACGAGATCGAGAAGGCGCACCCGGACATCTTCCAGGTGCTCCTGCAGGTCATGGACCACGGCACGCTCACGGACAACAACGGCAAGAAGAGCTCCTTCCGGCACGTCGTGCTCATCATGACGAGCAACGTCGGCGCCCGGGAGCTCACGCAGACGCGCCTCGGCTTCGGCGAGCGCGGCAACGTGGGCGACGACGATCGCGCCTTCAAGAACGTGTTCAGCCCGGAGTTCCGGAACCGACTCGACGCGCGCATCATGTTCAAGCCGCTCGATCCGAGCGTCATGGGCAGCATCGTCGACAAGTTCATCCGCGAGATCGAGTCGCTCGTGGGCGACAAGGGCGTGAGCATCCAGGTCACCGACGCGGCGCGCGAGTACCTCGCGAAGAAGGGCTACGATCCGGCCTTCGGCGCGCGCCCGCTCGGACGCGTCATCGAGCGCGAGCTCAAGCCTCGCCTCGGCGACGAGATCCTCTTCGGCGAACTCGAGCACGGCGGCAAGACCGTGGTCGATCTGAAGGACGGCGCGCTCTCGTTCTCGTTCCTCCCGAACGAGCCGCCTGCTGAGGAGAAAAAGGCCGAAACGCCGAAGGAGACCGAGGCGCCGGCCCAGGCCTGACGCGTTTCTACGCGCAGGCTAAGGAAACGGGGGCTCTTCCCAAAGGAGGAGCCCCCGTTTTCATTTCAGTTGAGCGAATACGGCATCGCGAGCGTGAACGGCGCGATCTCGGCGTCGAACGCCGGCCCGCCGCTCGCGGGGTACATCTGGTAGGTGCCGTGCATCGTGCCGCGCGGTGTCTCCAGCACGCAGCCGCTCGTGTACTCGAAGTGCTCTCCGGGCCGGAGGGTCGGCTGCTTGCCGACAACGCCGGGGCCTCGCACCTCTTCGATCTTCCCGTTGCCGTCGGTGATGATCCAGTGCCGGGTGCGAAGCTGCGCGGGCTCGCTGCCCTCGTTCGAGATACGCACCGTGTAGGCGAACACGTAACGCCTCGCGCTCGGCATGGATTGCGACGGAACGTACTGGGTCGTGACGTTGACGCGGATTCCGTTCGTGATGGCGGTGGACACGCCCCTGCCGTGCCACGCACCCGAGCCGTCCACAAGGGGACTTTCGGAGGTCTCGGAAACCCAGGCCGTGTTGACAGCTCTCATGCTCGTCCGCACGTTCCCCGAACCGTGAACGACAACGACGACCATTCAGGCACGAGCGCCGCCCAGGCACCGTCCCTCCCCTCCCTCGCCTCGCCCGCGGCGTTCGCGGGGGTCACGGGGGCTGCGTCCCCGCCCACGCCGGGCGTGCTCGTACCGGTCGACCCCCTGCCGGGCCTCACGGCCATCGGCCCGGTGAACGAGCGCAAAGCGCGGGATTGGTCGCTCGTCCTGCAGTCGATGTCGGTCTGGCACATGATGCGCTGGACGTTCCGGGGCTGGGTCCTCGTCGTGAGGGACGAGGATTACGATCAGGCGTCGAGCTCGATCGATCGGTACGAGACCGAAAATCGGGACTGGCCGCCGCAGAAGGTCCGCGAGCGGCCGCGGCACGCGCCCTCGATCATCGCGCCGCTCCTCTTCGCTGCGCTCGCCCTGTTTTTCCTGGTCACGGGGCCCGTCGCGCACAACTCGTTCTGGTTCCAGCGCGGTCGCGCCGAGAGCGACCTCGTCCTCGGCGCCGAGCCCTGGCGCGCGCTGACGGCGCTCACGCTGCACGCGGACTCGTCGCACGTGATCGGCAACGTCATCTCGGGCGCGATCTTCGCGTCGGCGGTGCAACGCAGGCTCGGCCCGGGCGGCTCTGCGCTCGCGATCCTCACGGCGGGCACGCTCGGCAACGTCGCGAACGCCGTCGCGTACCACACGATGGGAAACGACGTGCATCGCTCGATCGGCGCGTCGACAGCGGTGTTCGGGGCGATCGGGATCCTCGCGGCCACGCAGCTCGCGCTCGATCGGGATCACGCGGCGGGGCGGAAGCGGACGATGCAGGAGATCGCGGCGCCGATCGTCGGCGGACTCGCGCTGCTCGGCGCGCTCGGCGCGAGCCCGCAATCCGATCTCGGCGCGCATTTCTTCGGGTTTGTCGGGGGCGTCGTGGTGGGCCTCGGCGCGGCGCTCGGCCTGCGCAAGACGCGGCCTTCGCCGCGGCCGTGGCTCCAGGTGGGGCTGCTCGGAGCCACGATCGCGATCCTTCTCGGCGCGTGGCGCCTGGCCTTGCCGTACCGACTCGTCTGGCCGTTCTGATCCGGCTCAGTCCACGGGCCAGAGCCCGACCGTGCCGCCGACCCAGGTGAGATCCTTGTTCTGATCGACGCCGAGCATCTTGCCGCGCGAGAGCCGCACGAGGTTCAGCACGAGCTCGGGCGCGGGCTCGTCGGGCGCGCGCAGGAACATCATCCGCACCTCGCCCTTCACGCCCGAGCCGTCGGGCATCGGCAGCGCGGGCTCGTAGGAGATCTTCTCCTGCAAAAGCCAGCCGTGCCGATCCGACGCGGGGATCGCCGCGATGTCTTCCTTCGTCGGATCCACCTTCACGCCCGAGCCCGCGAACGAGAAGAGGGGCTTCAGCACGTAGCGCTCGAGATCGTTCGGGATCTCCGAAAGCTCCGAGAGGTAGCGGGCGCGCGGCACGGCCGGGTGATCGATGTACGGCAGCGTGTACTTCGACCACGTCCAGTACCAGTTCGGATGCGAGCACCACGTGATGTCGAGGTCGTCCGTGTAGCGGAACGGGAGCTCGATCTTGCGCGCCTCGAGCTCGTCGAAGACCACGCGGTTGTAGATGCGGCGCACCTCGACGAGCTTGCCGGCCACCTTGCGGAAAAGCTTGCGCCCCTCGCGTACGAGCGTCGTCGGGCAGACCGCGTCGACGCCGATGAGCTCCTTCGTTGCGAGGAAGTCCGGGTACGTCTTCTGGTTCGGCGGATCGATGTCGAGCAGCACGACGTTCGCCGGATCTTCGTCCGCGAGCACGGCCTTGCGCAGGCGCGCGACGAACCCCTCGCGATCGAGGCCGCCGAAGAAGATCGACCACTTCCGATCGAGCCCCGGCATCGTGCGCATCATGTCGGCCATGACCTCGCTCTGCAGCACCATGAGCGCGTAGAGCGAGGGGAACGCTTGCAGCTCGACCACACGGCCTTCGAGCTCTCCGCTCGGCCCGCGCACGATCGCAAAGTCGACCTGCACGCAGTTCGGCAAGGGGTCCATTCCGGGCGCGTCGAGGTGCGCGGGGATCGCGCGCTTCATCGTCTCGATCACGTTCGGCCGCGAGATCTGCTGCACGATCTCCTTCGCGGACTTCGCGAGGTAGCTCCGCAGCCCCTCGGGCAGGAAGAGCGGCGTCTCAGCCACACGGAAGGGGATTTTCGAGCCCACCCGGCGCTCGAGGCGCTCGAGATAATCCGCATAGGTGTTGGGTCCGAAGGCGGCGTTGTAGGCGCGGCGAAAGACGGGATCCATGCGCTTTCCTTGGTAGCACGAGCGGGGTGCGTCGCGGCAGGGGACCGAAGGAGGATGGATCCGAAGGCCCGTCGGGTGGTAACGTCCCGTCGTGCTCTCCCGACGATCCATCACGCCCCTCGCGGTCGTGATCCTTTCGCTCTCGGCGACAGCCTGTTCGTCCCTGACGCGGCCCGACGAGATCACCATCAAGGCTGAACCCGCGGCGGCTCCTGCGCCCCCGCCTGCTCCGGCAGCTCCTGCCGGGCAGCCCGGCGCTGCTGCGGCCCCCGCACCCGGTGGAGGTGGTTGAGGCGGTTGACGAGGCTCCGGTCCGGAGCCTGAACATCCCCACCTCGAACCTCACCCTCCGCCCCTGCGGCATCCGCATGCGAAAGGCACGCGCTCGCTCGTCGTGAGCTCTTCGCCTGGAACGGACGGTATCCCGTGACATCCCTGCCCTCTCTGCACGAGACCCCCGAGCACGCCCGGCTGCGGGACGAGATCCGCCGCTTCGCGCGCCGCGAAATTGCGCCTTTCGCCCACGCCTGGGAGGAGGCGAACGAGTTCCCCCGCGAGCTCTACGAGAAGGCCGCTCGCGCCGGCATGCTCGGCGTCGGTTATCCCGAGACGTACGGCGGATCCGGCGGGGATCTCTCGCACATGATCGCCGCGACCGAGGAGATGATCGTCGGTGGAACGTCCGTGGGCACGGCCGTGGGCCTCGGCAGCCACGCGATTGCACTGCCGCCGATCCTGAACTTCGGCACCGAGGAGCAAAAGAAGCGGTTTCTCCCGCCCGTGCTCGCGGGTGAGAAGATCGCGGCGCTCGCGATCACCGAGCCGGGCGGCGGCAGCGACGTCGCCTCGCTCGCGACGCGCGCGGTCAAGGATGGCGACCACTACGTCGTCACGGGCGCGAAGACCTTCATCACTTCGGGATGCCGCGCCGACCTCGTGACCACCGCCGTGCGCACGGGCGGCGAAGGGCACGGCGGGATCTCGTTGCTCGTGATCGAGCGCGGGACGCGCGGTTTTTCCGTAGGCAAGAAACTCGCGAAAATGGGCTGGTGGGCCTCCGACACCGCCGAGCTCGTCTTCGACGGGTGTCGTGTTCCGCGGGAAAACCTCATCGGCGAAGAGAACGCCGGGTTCATCCCGATCATGACGAACTTCGCCGTCGAGCGACTGCTGCTCGCCGGCAACTGCGTGGCGATCGCCTCACTCGCGTACGACGAGGCCGTGCGTTACGCGCGCGAGCGACGCGCCTTCGGCAAGCCGATCATGGGCTTCCAGGTGCTGCGCCACAAGCTCGCGGACATGGCGACGCGCATCGCGGCGGCGCGCGCCCTCATGAACGACGTCATCGCGCGTTACCTGCGCGGCGACATGGTCACGGGCCTCGCCGCGATGGCGAAGAACACCGCGACGGACGCTTGTTCGTTCGTCTGCGACGAGGCCGTACAGATCTTCGGCGGACACGGCTACATGCGCGAGACGCTCGTCGAGCGACTCTACCGCGACGCGCGGCTCTACCCGATCGGCGGCGGGACGCGCGAGATCATGAACGAGATCATCTGCAAGACGGAGGGCTACTAGCCACCATGGGAACGCGAAATCGACGCTTCGCTGCACTGATCGCGCCCGTCGCGATCCTCGCCCTCGCAGCCTGCGAGAAGACGCCCGAGCCTCCCCCGAGCGGCGCGCCGGACAAGGCGCGTCCCGCCCCCGCGGCGCCCGCAGGCAGCACGAGCCCGGGCGCGGCCGCGCCGCAGCGGAAAGGCCCGACCGACGTCGCCTACGACGTCCCCGAGGGCTGGCAGAAGGCCGAGAACCCGAGCCCGATGCGCAAGGCGACCTTCAAGATCCCGCGCGCCGAGGGCGACGCCGAGGACGCCGAGATGAGCGTCTCGCAGGCCGGCGGCACGGTCGATCAGAACGTCCAGCGCTGGTCGGGCCAGTTCGAACGCGGAAAGGAGGACACGACGTCGCGGCAGGATCGCAAGATCGGCGAGCTCTCCGTGACCGTCGTCGAGATCCACGGCACGTTCTCGGGCGGCATGGGCATGCCGGGCGCTGCGCCGGCCGGGCCGAAGCCGAAATGGGCCCTGCTCGGCGCGATCGTGGAGACCGATGGCGCGTTGACCTTCTTCAAGCTCACGGGCCCCGAGAAGACCGTCACCGCCGCGAAGCCCGCGTTCGAGAAGTTCGTCGAAAGCCTGCGCGCCAAATAGCCCTCGACGTCGACGTCGGCGCGTTACACTACATTGCGCCGCGCACCGGATCCCGGCCGCGGCGCCCCTTCCCTCGCACGTTTCTTTGTTCAGCCATCGCGCCCCGGCCGGGGCGGGAGGAGTCTCATGCGTCGCCGTCGCCGCTCCTTGAAACCGCTTCTTTTTGTGCTTGCGGGCCTCGCCACCGGTGCAGCCATCGCCGCCGGCTGCTCGGCCACGTCCACCGGCAACAAGTTCGATCCCGGCGAAGGGGGCTCCGGCGGGGTTGGCGCGAGCGGCGGCGGGGGCGGCTCGCCCACGTCGAGCTCGAGCGGGATGGGCGGTGAAGGCGGGTTCATCTTCCCCACCGACGATGGCGGCACCGACGCGCCGAACGACGTCCCGGTAAACCCGTGCGGCACGAAATGCGGGCCCACGGAGCTCTGCGACCCCGATCACCTCGGCTCGGACGACGACTGCGACGGCGAGGCGGACGAGGACTGCCCCTGTTCCGCGGGCCAAGCGCATCCGTGCTTCAAGGGCGATCCGTCGTACCGCGGCACGCCGGGCTGCTTCGACGGCACCATGAAGTGCAGCGAGAACGGGTACTGGTCGTCGTGTATCGGTGGCGTCCACGCCACCGACCTGTGCTTCCTGAACGACACGAACGCCTGTCACGCGATGACGACGTCGCCGTTCGTCAACGTGAACCTCAAGGATGGCACGGGCAACTTCAGCGCCGACGCGGTGCCTGGCTCCGAGACGTGGGCCGTCGCCTGCCCCGACGGCGTGAGCCCCTGCCCTGGCGTGAGCGGCTCGAGCCCCGCGGACGACTTCAAGCCGCTCCAGTCGGGCGAGTACACCGTGACGTACACGAAGGGCCTCGCCGGCGGCGGGACCGCGACGTGCACGTATCCGCTCTTCGTCGGCGCGCCGGGCCTGCGCGTCGAGCTCGAGTGGGAGCACAACCTCGGCGGCGACGGCGTCGACCTCGATCTGCACCTGCACCAGCCGAACAACACGCTGCCCTGGGCCGTCTCGGGCTCGCCGCAAGACTGCGCCTGGTCGAACTGCGTCTTCAGCGACTTCACGCCGCCGCCCTCGATCGACGCGCCGTCGTGGTTCCCGGCGAACGTGCAGCCGCCGGAGCCCGTGTCCTGGTACCTCGACCCGACCTTCGAGAAGAACACCTGTTACTTCGCGCCGCGCGGCGTGGGCCAGGACTGGCAGATCCTCGGCCAGGGTTGTCACAACCCGCGCCTCGACCTCGACAACATCAGCTGCGATCCGACGGTCTCGAACCCGGACGACTCCGACTTCTGCGCGCCGGAGAACGTGAACGTCGACTTCCCGCCGAAGAACCAGTGGTTCCGTATCGGCGTCCACTACTTCAGCAACGACGACAAGACCTACGACGTCCACCCGACGATCAAGATCTTCTGCGACGGCGCGCTGAGCGCGGAGCTCGGGCCGAAGGGCTACTACGATCCCGAGACGCCCATCACGTTCACCCCGACCGATGGCGAGGGCCTCTCCGGCGGCAACCGCTTCTGGCTCGTCGCGGACGTGGCGTTCCGCGAATCGAACCAGTGCGGCGCGCGCGGCTGCGTGGTCAAACCGCTCTACTCGGACGAGGCCGCGAAGACGCCGCTCCTCACCTACGACGACATCGCCGAGCAGAACTTCGGCCCCGCCTACCCGCCCCCGCTCCAGTGACGGGCGAAAGACCGTTCGTCGCCTAGATCGGCACGTCCCCTTCGAAAAACCGATGAAAGGCCGGAGGCAACGCCTCCGGCCCGATCGAAGGCTCGGGCCACGTGGCCGAGAGCGTGTTCCACAGCAAAATCGTCTTGCCCGGATGGGCCACGCACGCGCGGCGCAGGCCCACGAGCGCCTTGCCGCTGTACGTGATCTCGCCCGGCACGCCGAGCAGGCGCGTCACCTCGGGCGCGGCCTCGAGCGCCTCGGGCGTCGGGTGCCCGTACCCGCGCCCCGCGACGCCGTGATCGACCTCGAAACGCGGCGCCGGCAGGTTCCGCCGGAGCACACGGGATCCCGCGTGACGCGCGAGCTTCTGCGCCGTGGCCTCGACGAGCAGCCGCAGCGTCACGCGGTTGCAAGCGAAGCGCTCGGTGATCCGCGCGGCGATCACTGTCGTCGACCACCCGAGCAGCATCATCCCCAGCGAGAGCGCGGCCACCGTGCCGCCGCTCCCCGCGGGCAGGACGATCAGATCCGGCCGCGGCATCTCGCCCCGCTCGACCTGATCGGCGAGCTCGAACGCGGCCCCGATGTAACCGAGGTTCGCCATCGGCCCCGACGCTCCCGGCGGCACGAAGTACGCCTTGCGCGCCCGCGCGAGCTCCTTCGCGGTGAGGATCGTCGTGCGGGCGTAGCCGCCGCCGTGGATCAAGCGCCCGCCGGCGGAAGCTTGGAGCAGCAACGATCGGCGCGCGAACGAGGTGATGGGCTGATCGAAGAGCACGCTCGTCACCTCGAAGCCGAGCGCGCGGCCGAACAGGATCGTCGCGGTCACCTGCGTCGAGGCGAGGCCGCCGACGGTGAGGATTTCACGCGCGCCGCGCGCCTTCGCGTCGGCCAGGATGTGCTCGAAGCGCCGGACCTTGTTGCCGCCGTAGAGCGGCGACGCGAGGTCGTCGCGCTTCATCCAGACGTCATCGCGCCCGAGGTAGCCGGCGATCGCCGTGCAGCGCTCGACCGGCGTGGGACCGGGCAGGAGCGGAAGCCACGGCACCTCGCGGGCGAGGACGGGGAACTCGGCGAAGAGGCGTGGCTCGCGCGGACCTTCCGTGCGCGCGCCCGGGGCCGTCCCGACTGCCGCATCGTCTTTCATCGCCGGCTCGAGTAGAGCACCACGCGCGCGGCTCCGCCAGGAGGCGCCCTCGTGCTATAGGGTCGCGCCACGAGACGCGCCGCCTTCCGCGCGGCTCGAGCAGAGGAGACCCGACCGATGGCTCGCGTGCACAACTTCAACGCCGGACCTGCCGCGCTCCCCCTCGCCGCGCTCGAGCGCGCCCAGCGCGAGCTTCTCGATTTCGAGGGCACGGGCATGTCGATCATCGAGCACAGCCACCGCGGCAAGGCGTTCGAGGGCGTGCACGACGAGGCCCTCTCGCTCTTCCGCGAGCTGCTCTCGATCCCCGACGACTACCACGTGCTCTTCCTCCAGGGCGGCGCGAGCCACCAGTTCGCCATGGTGCCGCTGAACCTCCTGCCCCCGGAAAAAAGCGCGGATTACGTCCTCACGGGCGGCTGGTCGGAGAAGGCGTACGAGGAGGCGGGGCGGATCGGCACGGTTCGCGTGGCCGCGACGACGGCCGAGGGCAAGCGGTTCGCCCGGATCCCGCGGCAGAGCGAGCTCTCGCTCGATCCGAACGCGGCGTACGTGCACATCACCACGAACAACACGCTCTTCGGCACGCAGTGGCACGACGTCCCGGACACCGGCGACGTCCCGCTCGTCGCGGACATGTCGAGCGATTTCCTTTGGCGTCCCATCGATGTCCGTCGGTACGCGCTCATTTACGCCGGCGCGCAGAAAAACATCGGGCCCTCGGGCGTCACGGTCGTCGTCGCACGCAAGGACCTCGTCGAGCGCAGCCGCAAGGACATCCCCAAGATCTTCCAGTACCGGACGCACGCCGAGAACAACTCGCTCTACAACACGCCGCCGACCTTCGCGATCTACCTCGTGCGCAACGTCCTCGCGATCGCCAAGGAGCAGGGCGGTTTGCCCGAGATCGAGCGGAAAAACCGGGCGAAGGCGGCCCTGCTCTACGGCACGCTCGACGAGCTCTCGGGGTTTTACAAGGCCCCGGTCGAGCGCGAGAGCCGCAGCGTGATGAACGTCGTCTTCCGGCTCCCCACCGAGGACCTCGAGAAGCGGTTCGTCGCCGAGGCGGCGAAACAAGGCATGGTGGGCCTCGCCGGCCATCGCGTCACCGGCGGCATCCGGGTCTCGCTCTACAACGCCGTAGAGCTCGCCTCCGTCGAAGTGCTCGTTCGCTTCATGAAGGACTTCGCGAAGCAATCGGGCTGACGGTGAAGTGGATTGCAGATGGCCCCGATTCCAAGATCAGCCCATCGAAACGCGCGTTTGGGCATGCGCGATCGTGACGGTCGCCTGACGGTCACATACGCGGGGTCATCGTACTTTTCCGCACGCACGATCCTTCCAAGCTCGGTGCGACTTGGAGTAAGCTGAGACGAGCATGAGTAGCTTGGGCCCCGGAACCGTGATTGCCGGGAAATATCGCCTGATCGATCTCCTCGGAAAAGGAGCGATGGGCGAAGTGTGGCGCGCGGAGCACGTGACGCTCGGCGCGCCCGTCGCCATCAAGCTCATCGACGTCGATCTCCTCGGATCGAGCGGCGCGAACGAGAACAGCGAGATCGTGCAGCGCTTCTTCCGCGAGGCGAAGGCCGCCGCGGCGCTGCGCACGCCGCACGTCGTGCAGATCCAGGACCACGGCTACGACGGGCCCCTGCCGTACATCGCGATGGAGATGCTCGAGGGCGAGACGCTCGAGCAGCGCATCGAGCGTCTGCGGGTGCTGCCGCCGCTGATGACCACCACGATCATCACGCACATCGGGCGCGCCGTGGGCAAGGCGCACGAGGCCGGCATCGTCCACCGCGATCTCAAGCCGAGCAACGTCTTCCTCGTGCGCAACGACGAGGACGAGATCGCGAAGGTCCTCGACTTCGGCATCGCCAAGGCCATCGGCGGCGGCGTGCTCGGCAGCCAGGGCGGCGTCGCCACACGCACCGGCTCGGTTGTTGGAACGCCCTGCTACATGAGCCCCGAACAGGCGCTCGGGAACAAGACGATCGATCAGCGCGCCGATCTCTGGGCGCTCGGCGTGATCGCCTACGAGTGCGTGACGGGCGTGCGTCCCTTCGACAGCGAGGCGCTCGGCGATCTCATCGTGCAGATCTGCGCGCGCCCCTTGCCCGTGCCCTCCGCGGTCGCGCCCGTCCCCGATGGCTTCGACGCGTGGTTCGCCAAGGCCTGCGCACGCGAGCCGAACGAGCGTTTCCAGACCGCGAAGGAGCTCGCCGAGTCGCTGCGCTGGATCCTCTGCCCGGACCAGTCGGGCATCTGGAAGCTCGGCCAGACGCACCCCTCGCTGCCGAACATCGTGATGCCGCAGCAAGCGCGCATCTCGAGCCCCGGCCCCGAGCCCTCGGCGTTCGCCAAGACGCGCGCGCCCGACCCGACGACGATGACCCATCGCGGCCTCGTCTCGGCCGTCGCAGAGGCGCAGCCCACGCAAAAGAAGATGCGCCCCGCCGTGATCGTGGCCGCGCTCGCGGCCATGGTGATCGGCGCCGCGACGGCGGTCGTGCTGCTCTCGACGAGCGGCCCGCGCGCGACGACGGAGGCGACGACCCCTTCGGCGTCGCCGCCCTCCGCGTCTCCTGCTGCCGAGCCGCCGAAGGAGACGGTCGCCGCGCCGACGACGGCTTCGGTCGCGCCCACGCCCGAGACGCCTCCCACGAGCGAGCCTGCCGCGGGGACCACGGACACCCCACCCACGGCGAGCGCTGCGCCGACGTCGACCACGCGCGTCCCGATCAACAAGGGCGGGACGACGACCAAGAAAACGGGTACGACGAACAAGAAGAAGCCCGACTGGGGGATCTGACGGACGCGGGCGCACCCGCTCGCGTACGGCTCCAAGGAGCGTGAGGAATACGATGCGGTTGTCGAAGGGGATCGGCCTGCTGCTCGTGAGCGCAGTTCTTTGCGCCTCGCCCGCGTGGGCGCAGCCGATCAACGATCAAGTGCGTATCGCCGCCCGCGCGCTCGCGGACGAGGGCTTCGCGCTTTACGATCAAGGCAAGTACGCCGACGCGCTCGACAAGTTCGAACGGGCCGATGCGCTCGTCAACGCGCCCACCGTAAAACTCCTCGCGGCGCGCACGCTGGAGAAGCTCGGGCGCCTCGTCGAGGCCGCGGAGAAATACCGCTCCATCACGATCCTGCAGCTCGACGACAAGGCCCCCGAAGCATTCCGCGACGCGCAGGAGACGGCCGCCAAGGAGCTCGCCGCGCTCACGCCGCGCATCCCCACGATCGAGCTCACCGTGCAAGGCGCCGGCGCGGAGCTCGCGACCGTCATGCTCGACGGCAAGGTTTTTCCGCGCGCGCTCATCGGCGTGAAGACGCCGCTGAACCCCGGCGTGCATCGCGTCGAGGCCGATACGCCGGCGTCCGCGGCCGTGCTCGACCTCAAGGTCGACGAGAAACAAGCCGCCCGCGCCGTGCTCGAGCTCAAGCCGAAGAGCGGCGCCGAGCCCAGCGGCGGCGACGTCGTCCCGCCCCCCGGCGGCGGCGAAGGCACGACCAAGAAGCCGCCCGGCGCCACGCAGCGGATCATCGGCTACGTCAGCCTCGGCGTCGGCGGCGCGGCCACGATCGCCGGCATCGGGGCCTTGATCAGCGCCTACTCCACGCGCAGCGACATGGAGGACTTCTGCGAGCGGCGGGTCAACGGCAGCGACCCCTGCACGAACAAGAGCGAGACGAACGACACCCCCGTCTCCCCTCGCTCCTACGTCAACTACCGCGACAGCATCGACACGAAGGCCACGCTCTCGACCGCCATGTTCGTCGTGGGCGGCGTCGGCCTCACGGCCGGGGTCGTCCTCCTCTTGACGGCCCCCAAGGCCAAGCCCGCTTCGCCCACCAAGGCGAGCGTCGAGCCCTGGGTCGGCATCGGCAGCGTCGGCCTGCGCGGCACCTTCTGACCTCGCCCGAAAGCTCGCGGTGAGGCCCGCTCGGCCGGCTGACGAAAACGTCAGAACGAGCGGGGGCTGGGCACATGTTCACCATCGATGGGACGAACGATCCCGCCGATGGAGATAAGCCCCGACGAACGCTTGATGCTCGAAGCGCTCGCCCGGGCCCCGACCGGGAAGGACACGCACGAACACAGGCGGGCGCCGCGTGCGAAGATCGTGCTCGCTTGCGCCGAGGGCCATGACGTCGCGTACGTCGCGACGCACGTCGGCGTCGGTCCCGACGCACCCTGGCCAGGGCCAGCGGGCTCAGCCGCTCCACCGTGGACCGCGTCCTCGGCCGCTTCTGCGTCGCCCTGGGCCCCGAGGCCTCCCACGGCCCACGCTGGCCGCCTGCGCGCTCTTCCGGCCCCGGGGGGCGCTGCGCGGCCGGCGCCTGCTCCCGGGACCGACATCGGCGCAGCGGGGTCCACATCGAACCACGGGCCGACGAGCAGGAAAGCGCCGTCCTGGGGGGCCTCTGCGCGCCGCCGACGGAGGGATCGCATCCGCGAGGAACAGCCCTCGACGTCCGGCGGTGCCCCGCGGATATCCACACCCTCGCTCTGGCCCACAGAGCTTCGTCGACACCCGCTCGGGTGGGTAAGGCCCTCGCCTTACTCCACATCGCCGAAAAACCCGGCACCCACGGCGCAATGCGGGGCGGGTTTGGCGTATCGGGCTTGATCTGCCGCGAAAAACCTCATGGCCGAGCGCGGCCGCTGAAGGCCTGCTTTCGCAAGCCGATGAGCGGGCTCGTGCATCGAAGATGGCCGTCGCGTTCGCTCGATTGAAGGAGCCGTCCATCGCGGCGAAGCCGCGTGGTCCCTTCTTTGATTGGCGAGCGTATGCGCCGGAGGGGTGTGCACCTCCTTGCCCGCACGCCATCGTGCGCTCGCTCGGGTAAGGACGGGACAGACCTTTCCATGAGGCGCCGAGATCGCCCGCTCGCCCGGCGGAAGCAACCGGGCGAGCGAGCGGTTGAGCGTGTAGCAGCATCGAGAATGAGGCTCTGCCAAACCCGATGAAGTCGTCTGTCCGGCCCGATTGCATCATGCTCGAGCTCCGCCGTTCGTCGGAGCAAACCACGAGCGTGCGCTCGATCCGGGCCGGCGTGCACGAGATCGCTCGCTCCGCGACCATTTCTCATTGCAGCAGGCACACGCGCTACCGAGCGCAGCTTGACGTCATTTCGCGCGGCCCAACAGCAATCCGCGAAGCAACACGGCGCCCGGCTGGAGCATCGAGCGGGGCGTCACCAAGGAGGGGCAAATGATCGAGAAGGACCAGCACGAGACCGCGAGGAACAGCGGCGAGGCCGAGGACACGAAGCAGGCGGAGACGTCGCAGGATCGCGCTGAGCAATTGGCTTCGGCCGAGCACGAGGGGCCGCCTTCTTCGAGCGACCTCGGTCCGACGACCGAGCGCAAGCCTCCCTCGCAGCGCGGCTTCGCAGCCATGGAGCGCGACAAGCAGCGCGCCATCGCGAGCAAGGGCGGCAAGGCGGCGCACGAGAAGGGCACGGCGCACGAATTCACGCCCGACGAGGCGCGCCAGGCCGGCAAGAAAGGCGGCGAGGTCGTCAGCCAGAACCGCAAACACATGGCCGAGATCGGCCGCAAGGGCGGCGAGCGCGTGAGCCAGGACCGCGAGCACATGGCGCAGATCGGCCGCAAAGGCGGCGAGGCCGTGTCGAGCGATCGGGCCCACATGGCTCAGATTGGGCGCAAGGGTGGTGAGGCGCGCGGCACCCATTGATCGCAATCGCTCGCTGGGGGAGCGGCGTCCGTCGCTCCCCTCGCGCGGGGCCGTGGCAGACTGCTGGCTCGGCTCGCCGTGATGGGGCACCATCGGGGCGCGCCATGGCCATGTCTCCGCGGAACACCCAGGGAACGACGCCGCACGGCGGGAGGCCTTCGTGAGCTCGCTCGTCGTGCGCGTCGTCGGCGTGGGGGATGCGTTCACCACGCGTTATTTCAATGCCTGTTTCCTCGTCGAGGCAGGATCCACCCGGATCCTCGTCGACGCGCCTCCCGCGCTCGGACGGGCGCTCGGGGATCTCGGCGCGCGCGGCGGACCGCCGATCGGGCTCGACGACGTCGATCGCGTGATCATCACGCACCTGCACGGCGATCACGTGGGGGGGCTCGAGCAGCTCCTCTTTTATCGGCGGTTCGTGACGGGGAAACGCGCCCAGCTGCACGCGGCCCCCGAGGTGCTCGCGGGGCTCTGGGAAACGCGCCTCAAGGGCGGGATGGATACGCTCATGGCGCCTGACGGGACGCGCTCGTCGCTCACACTGGACGATTACGCGGACGTGGTGCCGCTCGGCGCCGGGACGAACCACATCGGCGATCTCGACCTCGAATGGAGGCCGACGATTCACCACATCCCCACATCGGCGCTGCGGTTTTCCGCGGGCGGGGCACGGTTCGGCTACAGCGCCGACACGGCGTTTGATCCCACGCTGATCGACTGGCTCGCCGAGGCCGATCTTTTCTTCCACGAGACGAACCTCGGCGTCCATACGCCGCTCGCTTCGCTCGTGGGGCTGCCCGAGGACGTGAAGCGCCGCATGCGGCTCATTCATTACCCCGATTTTCACGACCCGGAGCACTCGCCCATCGCCTGCACGCGCGAGGGCGAGCGCTTCGAGATCTGATCAGAGGCACGTTTCCGGCTTGCTCAGGATCGCCCGCGCCGGCTCCGAAAGGGGCGCGTTCGCGAGGCCTCCGAGGAAGGCCTTCGTCGCCGCGGGATCGTCCGCGAGCAGCCGCACCCCGATGCAGATCGCCCGCGCGTGCGCCGGTCGCGTCACTTCGTCGTGGAGAATGTCGCCGAGTTCGTCCACGAACGCGCCGAGGCCCGCGCCCGTGTTGAAGACCGCCCACGAGGCGCCATTCATCGCCGAGGGCAAGGTCTCCGAGGTCCGCGTCGCGCGGAGCAGGTCGAGGTAAAACGTGACCCACGCCTCCGAGGTCACGTCGCGCGCGCGCCGCGCCAGGTGATCCAGGGCGATGCGCCGCGCCCGGAGCGAGGGCGCTTTCGAGGCGACCACGCCGAACGTGGCGAGCTCGCGATCGTCGGGGAGCTGAAAGGCGCCGAGGTACTGAAGCCGCGAGAGGGGCACGTCCTCGGCCACGAGGCCGGCTTCGAGCTTGGGCCATTCCACGCTGAAGAGCGCGTCCGGCGGCACGACGTCACCACAAGCGCCGAGGCCCGCGCCGATCCACCCGAGCCCGAACGACGGCGGGCCGGGTTCGAGCAGCGGCGCGAGGGCCGCCGCCCAGGCCTCTTGCTCGGCCGCGTCCGCGGAGCTCGACGCGAGCCCACAAGCGAGCTGCAAGGCGAGCGCCTTCGCCCCGTCCGCGTCGAGCTCGCCGAGAAGCCCGGTGATCTCGGCCGGCGTGATCATCGCCGCGCTCGACGTGCCGGCCACCCGGAGCGCATTCATCTGCGCCGCCCCGCCGAGCCCTGCGAGCACGGTTTTTCCGTTCGCCGTGAGCGGCACGCGCGCCGCGAGCCATGCCGCCGTGTGCGCCTCGTCCCCCGCGACCTCGAACTCCGGGTGCACGTCGCCCGGATCCACGACGAGCAGGACCTCGGTCCCCGCGGCCGGAATCACGGCCCGCGCGCCGCCGAGCAGCGACACCTCCTCGGCCGACCCATCCGCGCCGTACCAGCGCACCACGAGCGGCGCGACGACCGCCCCGTCGGGATCGTCGAGCACGAGGGCAAACGCGGCGTTTGGCTCGGCGTGCAACTCGATCCGCGGCATGGCCGTCGCGTCGAGCGCGCGCCGCACCCGCGCCGTCGCCTCCGGCCCGAGGGCCTCTGCGAACGCGTTGATGAATGCATCGGTCCCGATCGTGCCGAACCTGTGCGCGTCGAGGATCTTCCGCAGCGTCTCGAAATACGCGGCCTCCCCCACCACGCTCCGGATCTGCGTGTGCAGCCAGGCCGCGCGATCGTACGGGCCGGACGTGTATTTGTCGGCCGGCGCGAGGGCCTTGTTGCGGATGGGCACCCCGTCCTCCGCGAAGAATTGATCCCCGTGCAGCGTCCCCTCCCCGCTCGCGTCCGTGAAGGCGCGCCCGGCCTCGTATTCGAGCTGGTTTGCCATGCCTTCCTTGATCCAGATGTCGTCCCAGGTCTCGAGGGTGACGAGGTCGCCGAACCATTGATGGGCGAGCTCGTGCGCGGCGAGGTAAAAATCGCCGTAGAGCGCAGGCTCCGTGCTGCTCGTCTCGCGCTGGAACGAGATACCCGCGTTTTCCATGCCGCCCCCGGGGAACGAAGGCAAAAGAACGAGGGCATATCGCTCGAAGGGATAAGGCCCGATCAGCGGCTCGAAACGATCGATCATGCCGGCGAGGGCCTTCGCCATTTGAGCGTGGCTGCCCGGGAGCTCGCGGCGATGCCAGACCTCGACGGGCAATCCGGTCTCCGTATGCGATTTGGCCACCTCGAACTGGCTCACGGCGAACGCCATTTGATAGGTCGGCAGCGTCCAGCCGGACTCGTATTGCACGCGGTGCGAGCCCGGCCCCTCCTCGGCGTCGAGCACGAGCCGCCCATTGGCGATGAGTTGCTCCTGGGCCGGGATCTTCAGGGAGACGGAGAACGTCGCGCGATCGCTCGGATCGTCGGTGCAAGGCATCCACCACGACGTGCCGAGTGGCTCGGAGTCCGTGAAGAGGGCGCGGGAGATGACGGGATCGCCGCGCCGCGTGGCAATGGCATAGAGGTTGTCGCTCGTGCCGGCCTCGTAATCGATCTCGATCTCGATGGTTTGTCCCTTCGTCGCCTTGGGCGCGTCTTCCAGCGAGATCGCGAGCACGCCGCGCGGGACGTCGACCTCGTAGTCGGGATCCTCCACGCCGGTGATGCGCACGGCTTTCACGGTGACGTGGCTGTCGAGCGCGATCGCGGGCGTATCCTCGGTGAGCGTGAGCGTCACGGACACGGTCGCGGCGAGCTTGCGCGTGGTCCAATCGAACGCGCCTTCGAGCGCGTATCGTTCGACGTCGTAGCCGCGCGTGGCGTCCTCGAGCGGGGAGCTACCGCAGCCGGTGGTCAGGAATGGGAGGGAGAGGGCCGAAAGGAAAGCGAGGCGAAGAGGGCGCATGTCATCATGCTACCCAGGCGGGCTCGGAACGCTACATGGCGATCGCGCCCAGGTCGTGCCGGACCTCGCGGGGCGGCGGAATCCACTCCTCGTCGGGGCCCTCGGCGGGGATCTCGACGGGCTTTCCATCGTACATGCGGCGCTTGGCGGGCCAGACGAAGGTGCGGAAGAGATACACGAGCATCGAAGGCTGATCGAGCTCCGGATGGATGAACGGCGCGACGCGCTTCGCGTGCTCCGCGGGCAGGAGGCTCCAGTGCAGGCCCGGCTCCATGTGGTGGATCGTGTGGTAGCCGTTGTTGTAGGCCAGGAAATTGACGAACTTGCCGAGGAAGTTCCGCGAATGGTTGTATTCGCTGTTCTGATCGCAGCCGTCGTGCTGGAGGTAATTGATCGTGATGATGCCCCAGGCCGCATACTGGTGGGGCAGGAGCACGTACAGCAGGAATTTCTTCCAATCGAGCACGAGGAGGACCCCCATCGTGCCGAGGAAGACCGTCGCCTCGAGGATCATCTGCCGGAACCAGGGCGGGTTCTGGCGGTACATCGCCTTGAAGTACCGCATGTCGGCGAAGAAGACGTCCTTGCCCACGGTCGGCATGAAGAGCAGGCCGTTCAGGAGGTTCGAGCGATAACGCACCTTCGTCGTGCGCATCACGTCACGCCGCGTCTGCGTGTGCTTGTGATGGCTCAGGTTGTGGCCAGGAACGAAGGCGCTGACGGGGTGGCCGTAGGTCAAGGTGAGCACGACCTGAAAGGCCCGGTTCGCCCAGCGCTGCTTGAACACGGGGCAATGCACGGTGTTGTGCGTCGCCACGGCGCCAAGGAACGAGAACACGCACGTCACGGCGACGAGCGGAATCGCGATCCAGAGCGCGCTCGGCGCAGTCACCCACTGCACGGCCACGAGCGCGAAGTAGATCGCCACGAAGCACAACGTCCGAATGTCGGCTCGGTAACGAAGCATGGAAAGTCACCCGCCGGGAAGCTCAGCCCACGTGTGTCGAAAGTTCGACACTCTCTAGCGCATTTTCGACCGTCCAGGGCGTTGAAAATGCGGGCTGGCCCTCACCGGGCCACGAGGCTCCGGGAAGTCCGGGTCCTGCGGGGGGTGGGTGCGCCCCCTCAGCGGCTCTTCCAGGTGTCCGGGTGACGGTGCAGGTGCATCACCGCGATGATCTCGATCCGGTCCCGGACCTCGCGGTAAAGGATTCCGTAGGGGAACCGTCGCGTCTGAGAGCGTCGCACGCGCTCGGAGAGCTTGGGCCAGGCCGTAGGCATCTCGCAGATGCGCCGGAGGGCCGCCTCGACCTCGTCGAGGAACTCCTCGCCCAGGCCCTCGGCTCGACCCTCGTAGAACGCCACGGCCCCCCGCAGCTCCTTGCGGGCCGCGGGGTGGAAGAAAAACCGCTTCACCGAGGACGCGCGCGAAGCTCGCGAAGCACGTCGGCCCCGTCGAGGAGTTCCACCTCGCCGGCGTCAATCTGACGGCAACGCTCCTCCGCTACCTTCGCCCACATCTGCTCGAGCGCTTCGCTCTCCGACTGGCTCAGGCTCTCCAGGATGCAACGAACCAGCACGGTCCGGGAAGGGACCGGCAAGGAGAGGATCTCGTCGGCGAGCCGTTGCAGTTCGGGCGGCATGCGGGTGCTCCTTGGGAGGAACTCTAGCAGGAAGGTCCGAGCAGCGCGAGATGGGTTCGTCGCGGGAGGGTCACCCCCGCAAAAACCGCCGGTACGTCTCGACGGCCCAGTGCACGTCGAGGGTCCCGCACATCTCGCGGCACGAATGCATGCTGAGCATCGGGGCGCCGACGTCGACCGTGGGGATGCCGAGCGCCGCGGCCGTGATGGGACCGATCGTGCTGCCGCAGGGCAAGTCCGTGCGGATCACGAACTTCTGCGCCGGATAGCCGACGTCGCGGCAGATCTCCTCGAACACCGCCGCGGTGCCGCCGTCCGTCGCGTAGGACTGATTGACGTTCGATTTGATGACGAGGCCCTTGTTCAGCATGGGCTGGTGCTGCGGCTCGTGCTGGTCGGCGTAATTCGGGTGGAGCGCGTGCGACATGTCCGCGCTGACCAGGAACGAGCGCGCGAGCGCCCGCTGCAAGCCTTGCGGCTCGCGGTGCGGATAGGCCTCGAGGATCCGCGCGATCGTGTCCTTGAGGACCGTGCCTGCGGCGCCCGCGGCGCTGCGGCTGCCGCATTCCTCGTGGTCGTAGAGCACGATCATGCGGGTCGAGGGGGCGCGACCGGACTCGGCGGCGAGCGCGGCCGTCGACGCGTGACAGCTCGCCAGGTTGTCGAGGCGCGCGGCCAGGACGAACTCCTGCGCGAGGCCGGCGATCGTGGCCTTGGCCGTGTCGTAGAGGCAGAGATCGTAGCCCAGGATGGCGTCGGGCCGCTCGTCGAGCTCGCGGGCCACGAGGGTGCGCACGTCGGGCGCGGCGCCGAGGCCGACGACCGGGACCAGGTGCTTCTGCTCGTTCAGGACGAGCCCTTCCTTGTTGACCGAGCGATTGAGGTGGATCGCGAGGTTCGGCACGCGGGCCACGGCGCGGCCGAGGTCGATGAGGCGCGCTGCGGGCCGCTCGCCTTTGCGCTGGCAGAAGACGCGGCCCGCGATGGAGAGGTCGCGATCGAGCCAGGTCGAGAGGAGCACGCCGCCGTAGACCTCGACGCCGAGCTCCTGGTAGCCGGAGCGCGCGAGGTCGGCGTTTGGTTTGACGCGGAGGTTCGGCGAGTCGGTGTGGGCGCCGAGGAGGCGGAAGCCCGCGAGCGCGGGGTGCTCGTCGCCGACAACGAAGGCGACGATCGTACCGGCGCGAAGGAAATAGCGGCGATCGCCGGGCTGGAGCTGCCAGGCATCGTGCTCGGAGAGCGCGGAGAACCCATGCGCGGAGAGCCGGCGCGCGGCCTCTTCGGCGGCGTGGTAGGGGCTCGGGGAATGATCGAGGAAGGCGCAGAGATCACGGGCGGCGGCGAGGCCCTGGGCGCGGAGGTCGCCCTCGCTGGCTTGCTGAAGGAGGGTGTCGGTCGTGGTCATGGGCGGGGGCGATGGTAGCAGGCGAAAGCGGAGGTGAAAGCGAAAGCAGGCGCAGGCGCGGGCCTGCAGGACGGTGCGGGCGCGGGCCTGCACCCGGGGCGCGGGCGCGCGGCGCGGCCAGGGAATCCCGCGGGAAAACGTCCTTGCCGCGCACTGGTACGGCCCGTGTAATGGGCGGTGCGCGAAGCGCGAGGCCCCGGCGTGGGGGCTGCGCGTCGAAAACGTGAGGAGAGTCGAGATCATGCTCGAGGTGGGTTTCGCGCGCGCGGACATCACGACCTGGGAGCCCGGGACTTGTGCGCTCGGCTGGGGCCAGGAGACGAATTTCATCGAGGGAATCGGCACGCGCCTTTACGTGCGCGCCATGGTGGTGCGTGGCCCCGCGGGCACGCTGGCCTACGCTTGCGCCGATCTCTGCTTCGTCAGCACGGCCGTATGGAATGCGGTGATCGAGCGGCTCGCCGCGATGCCTTCGCGGGGGCTCGGTCCGCACGACGTCGTGCTCACGGCGACGCATACCCACAGCGGGCCGGGCGGTTTTTCCCATCACGTCACGTACAATGGGTCGAGCCTCGGGTTTTGCCCGACCGTGTTCGAGACGATCGTCCGAGGGTTCGTCGAAGCCATTCTCGGCGCCGACGACGCGCGCCGGCCCGCGACGTTGCGCGTCGGCGAGGCGCATGTGCCGTACGACGAGCCCGTCGCGTTCAATCGGTCGATCGAGGCGTACAACCGGAACCGCGACGTGGGGCGGGTCGACGGCGCGCGAACGGAGCTCGGGACGCGTCGATTGTCGGTGACGCTGCGGGCCGACGATACCGAGGGGCGAACGCTCGGCATCTTGAACTGGTTCGGCGTGCACGGGACGAGCGTGCACGCGGACGCGCGCATCCTGCACGGCGACAACAAGGGGCTCGCGGCGCTCCGGTTCGAGGCGCAGGCGCGGCGGGATCGGGCGTTCGCGCCGGGATTCGTGGCGATCTTCGCGCAGGAAGCGGCCGGCGACGTGAGCCCGAACGGCCACGTCGACGAGGAGCGCGGCGTGCTTCGCGGGACGAGCGAGGATGACCTCGAGAGCGCGGCGCAGAATGCGGTCATTCAAGTGCGATATGCGCGACAGGCCTTCGAGGCGGCGCGGGGCGAGGCGGCGCTCGAAGGGCCGATCGGCGGGCATGTGCGGCGGATCGATTTCGCGGACGCGGCGGTCTCGCCGGAGCATGCGGACGGATTCGTCGGGCAGAGGACACGAAAAGCGGTGCTCGGGCTCGGGGCGACGGCCGGGACCGCGGAGGGTCCGGGCCCGGCGCGACCGGTCGAAAGCATTCTCCGAGCGTTCACGCGGGCGCGGGCGGAGTTCGGACGCATGCTCGGGCGGGAGGTCGATCCCAAGCTCCCATTCCTGGAAGTCGGCCGAGGCGTGGAGGGCCAGTTCCTCGGGCTCGTGCCCACGCGGGCAGGTTTCCCGCTGGTCGCGCCGCGCGTGCCGACGGTGGCCTTCGTGGAGGCCGCGGATCGCGCGGGCGAAATGGGATCACTTCCGTGGGTGCCCGAGGTCTTGCCCCTGCAGATCGCGCGGATCGGCTCGCTCGTGCTCGTGGCCCTGCCCTGCGAGCCGACGACGGTGGCCGGCGAGCGAATCCGCCGTACCGTGGCCGAAGCGCTTGCATTCGCAGGAGTCTCGCGCATCGTCATCGCGCCGTATGCGAATGGATACGCCGGCTACGTGACGACGCGGGAAGAGTACGAGGCGCAGCATTACGAGGGCGCAAGCACGCTCTTCGGCCCATGGACACTCGCAGCCTATCAAACCGCCCTCGCGGATCTCGCCACGGCGGGTCTCCGCGAGGGGCTCGCAAAGGTGGAGGGGCCAGAGCTCGCCCTCGCAAGCCAGGAGACACTCGTCCGGCAGAGAATCGCGGGCCGCGAAGGCGTGAGCGCGCGGTCCCGCGGCGTAGCGCCGGGGTTTCACCCCGGACCCGTCTGGTTAACGATGGGGCTACGCTCGGCAAGCCGAGCTACGCCCCAAACCCCGGGGCTGTCCGCCCCTGGACCTGGACCAGCGCAAGCGCTGGACCCGGGGTCGATGAACTGCGCATCGCGCAGTTCATCGAACAGGCCGAGTCAAGACCGGCGAGCGACCCTGCCAACCAAGAGAGCGGCGCTGGCGTCGACAGCGTGAACCCGACCTCCATGGTCTTGCCACCGGCCTGTGGGAAGAACTGCGCATCGCGCAGTTCTTCCCCCTGAGGTCCAGGGCTTGCCCTGGTTCGGGTCGAGGGGCGAACAGCCCCCGCGGGGCCCGGGGCAGCGCCCCGGCGCAACGGCCTCCAGATGAGACCAACTCCGAACGCTGGCTCAGAGCCCAAAACGGCGTAAAAATCGGTGACCGGACAGCAGCAGGTCGCCGCCTTCGTCGAGCACGGCGGCGCGTTTTTCGTGGGGCTCGGGGCCGGGCGGAAGCGCGGGGAGTTCGCCGGGCATGCCGGCCCTGCGCCAGGCGATCTGGGCTGCGACGTGCGCCGCGCTCGCGAGCGCGCCCTCGACGTAGCCGGGGAACGACGTGCTGTATTCGGCCGCGGCGAAAAAGAGGCGTCGATGCGGGAATTCGGGCTTGCCGAAGGCCTCGCCGACCTGCGAGAGGACGCCCGGTGCGAACGAGGTATTCGGGCCGCCGCCGACGTACGGATGGTCTCGCCAATCGTAGACCTCGAGACGAATCGGATCTTTTGCGCGGGGATCGCCGGTGAGCTCGACGAGGGCCTCGGCGACGGCGGCGCGGCGCGCTTCGAGGGAAGGGCCGGCGCGATCGAGCAGGCGATCCGACACGAAGACCGAGAGCGAAGGCGACCCGCCTGGCTGCGTCGTGTCGAGCCCCCATTCGATGCCGTCGGCGCCTGGGCCGGCGGTCATGCCCATCAGCGGCGCGGCGGGATCGTCGCGCCAGAAGGCGTGGCGGTAGACGGCAATGGCCTTCGACGCGTGCCCGGTCTTCTGCGCGTGGAGCCGTTTTCGTGTCGGCGAAAGCTCGGGCTCGTAGCGAATGCGGTCTGCGATGGCCGGCGTGACGGCCACGATCGCGCACTCGGCCGACACGGTGTTGCCATCGGCGAGGGCAAGCTCGACGTGATCGGGATGGCTGTGGTCGATGGCGACGACGGGCGTTTCGAGCCGGATCTCGGCCTGGATCTCCTTTGCATGAAGATCGAGCAGGCCTCCCAGGCCGCAGAGCACCGAGAACTCCTGCGGACCGCCCGTGAAATCGTTGGCCGTTAGCAGAAACCCGCCGTTCGCTCGGTTGTACCAGAGCCAATACAAGAGAGAAATGTCCTTCGCGTGCACGGAGAGGATGTCGAGGACGCCGAGCCCCCACATCTCGCGAATCCAGGCGGGCCCATCCTGGGCGTCGATGAAGCTCTGCGCCGATTGCGCGTCGAGCTCCGCGGCGCCCGGCGTATTCCACGGCGCGCGCACGTCGATGACGTCTTCCAGGGCGTGATACCGCGCGAGCGAGCCGAACATCGCCAGCATGTCGGAGGGTGGGATCTTGCGGGAGAGGCCCTGGATCTCGAGGAAGCTCGTGCTCTTCGTGGTGATGCGCCACGAACCCTCGACGAACGTGCGAAAGCCGGGGTCGGGGCCATAAAGCGGCGGATGCTCGTAGACGAGCCCGGGCGCTATGCGCCGCGCGAGGGCGTGGATGCGGCGCTGCTTTTTGCCGAAGTAATGCGCGCCGAAGTCGAGGGCGCACCCCGGGGCGATCTCGACGGACCGGGCGCGGCCGCCGAGGCGATCGGAGGCTTCGAGGAGGAGGATACGCGCGCCGGGATCGGTCAGCGCAATACGGTAGGCTGCGTGGACGCCGGTCCATCCGCCGCCGACGATGGCGATGTCGTAGTCGGGCATGGGGCGCGCGAAGGTCGCACGAAGGAAGCGGCTTCGTGAAGGGGGAAGCAGGAAGCAGACTGGAAATCACAGAAAGAAAACCACGAACGAGCATGCCCGCGGCATGCGTGTTGCCATGGAGTCGGTCGAGCCGTTCGCCGTGTGCACGCGCGGGCTCGGGAGATCCTCATGGCCCATCGATTCCTGCGTGAATGCAACCCGGATCCCGGTGAATCCGTGGAGTCATGGCTCGGGCGCATCTTCGAGCGCGCCCAGCGCGCCGCCCTCCTGACCGGGCTCCTCGCCCAGGGCTGCACGACCGAGCCGACGCAGGCGCTCGCGGAGCCTCGGGATACGGACGCCGTCGATGAGACGGAAAGCGCGCAGGTGGTTAGCGGGGTGCCTTGCGCGCCCGGCGCAGAGCTGCCCATCTCGGCACGCGGCCTCTCGCCCGCACGGCGCTTCGATTACCTCGCCATCCGCACGAGCCACGGCATCCAGGCCTCGGAGGAGGGCCCGGAGCGCTGGACGCTCTCCACCTTCGACGTCGTCAGCGAGGTGGGCACCGCCTGCGCGACGGCCACGACCCGCGAATGCCACCAGAAGATCCGCATGCACCCGGAGCCCTTCCGGCCGACGAGCTGCTTGCAGCTCTGCAACGAGACGTCGGTCGTGACCACGGCAGGCAACGAGGTGCGACGCTGGGTCGGTGTCCCGGAGATCCTTTCGCTCCTCGGCCCGATCGACACGCCCGACGAGGCGCTGCTGCTCGTGGAGTCGATGGGATACGACCTCACGTGCGACAATGCCGAGCGCACCACCGTGCGCGCGACGCAGGACGGCTTCCTCGTGACGGCCACGAAGATCACGAGGGACTGCGCGCCGATCATCACCACACGATTCACGTTCCGTATCTGGCGAAGCGGCGAGACCCAGACGGTCCGCACCGAGGAAATCAGTCGGGAATCGGCGTGCATCGGGCGGGTCCCGGCCGGGCTCACGAGCGCGCCCGCGGACGAGGGGCGGTCTCCGCTCGGGGATTTCCTCGCGCGCGCCGCGCACCTGGAGGCGGCGAGCGTGATCGCCTTCGAGCGGCTCGCGACGGAGCTCTCCGCCCTCGGCGCGCCGGTGTCGCTCGTGCAAGAGGCGCGGAGAGCGGCCAACGACGAGGTCCGGCACGCGGAGGTGGTCTCGGCCCTCGGGCGGGCGCGCGGCGGCACGCCGGTGCCGCCGTGCGTGGAGGAGCTGCCGCTCCGCGCGCTCTTTGCGCTCGCCCTGGAGAATGCGGTGGAGGGCTGCGTGCGCGAGACGTTCGGGGCGCTCGTGGGGGCCCATCAGGCGCGGCGCGCGGCGGACGCCGAGCTCGCGGCGGCAATGCGGGACATCGCGGCCGACGAGGCGCGGCACGCGGCCCTGTCGTGGAAGGTCCACGTCTGGGCAATGGAACAGCTCGGGCCGGAGGAGCGGGCGCACATCGAGCAGGCGCAGGCCGACGCGTTTTCGCGCCTCGCGGCGTCGACGACGCGCGCCCCGGCGCCCGAGGTGGCGCGCGCGGCGGGTTTGCCGGGGCCTGCCGAGGCGGCATGTCTGCTCGACGTGCTTCGGCAGGGCATCCTGGCGGAGGCGTAGGCGGGGGGTTTCGGGGCGAGCCTTTGCCTCGGGGCTCTGCCGAGGCAAAGGCTCGCGCTCATTGAATGCCCCCGCGCCGGCGCCGCTGACGAGGAGGCAGTGAATGTCGCTCCCTGAGGAAATTGCGATAACCGAGGAAGTGGTGCAGGCCGCACGAGATGCCGCCGTGGAGCATCTGCAGCGCGCCAAGGAGGACCTGCACCTCGAGAGCGCGGCCGGATCCCGCTACGAGGACTTTCTGAACGCGACCCTTCGGACCGCAGAATCGACGCTTGCCCATTGTCAAAAAATCATGACCATGCCCGGAATTCACGATCATGAACGCACGCCCATCGTGCAAGGCATCACGGGAGGCGTGCGAGAGTCCGTTCGAGCGATGTACGTCGTGATGGCCCTCGTCGAGCATCTGGCCGGACCCGAAGGCGCGTGCCATGCGCGGCAAGGCGAAATCGCGCGGACGGACGCACTCCGAACATGTTCGTTCTGCGGGAGAAGCGAGGCACAAGCGAAGCTCGCTGCCGGGCCCGCTGTGAACATCTGTGAAACCTGCGCGCGCCTGGTCTGCGGAGTGCTGGGGCTTCGGCTGCTCGACACCGAGCCGAGATGAAGGGTTCGTCTTGACCGGCCACAACGTGGAGGTGTACTCTTTCGCCCCTATGCACAGCCCTCCCGATTGGGGTTATGAGTTCAACCCCGCGATCCTTCTCGGCCTCGTCGAACGGACCATTCTCGCGCAAGTGAACGGCCGTGAGTTCCGGCTCGTGATGCTCATGGACGAGCGCGGCGCGCGGCCCCTCGTATTGATGCAGACCAAAGACGGCGCCTGCGTCTGGGCCCTCCCGGCGGTCGTGCCCGAGGGCGCCTTTGCGGTCCCGATCTCGGCCAGGGCGGTCGAGGCGCTTCGCGCGGGTGCCACGTCCGGGCTCGCGCTCCGCGTGGATGATCGGGGCCTCGCATTTGCCGACGTTCCGTGACGGGTCCGCACGTCGCCGTCTACGTCGTCTCGATCCTCGCACTACTCGCGGCCCTGTCGCGGGCGCAGGGTGATCGCGAGTTTTGGCCCCTGGTTTGGCTTGCGGTTCTCGGCAACGTAGGGAGCGCGATCGCCGACGTCGCGCCCCTCATCAAAAACAATGCGCCGGTTCCTTACGTTGGAGCGCCTCTCTGGGCCTGGCGAGTCGAGCACGCGGCTTGGCTCGCCTGGTTCGTCTCCGTTCCCGCCTGCGCAGATGCCCTTCGCGGCGTCTCTCGCCACCGCATCCATGTCGGCGTATGGCTCGCGCTCGTTGCCCTCGTCTGCGGCGGGTATCCCCTGATTCGTGGAGAACGGCTCCGGCTCCTTTATTCTGTCATTCAGGTCGCCATTGCGCTCTACGTGGGGCTGTCCGTGTACCTCGCCAAGCGCGGCGGGGTCGAGCGGACACCGGCGCGGGTGATCGGTTTTGCTTTTCTGGCGGGTGAGATCACCTTGCCCGTCGTGGTGTACGCCCGGATCGGCCCGTGGAACTACACGGAGGCCGTCCGGTTCGTGCAATTCTTTTTCATGCTGGTGGGGTGTTTATGGGTGCGTCGTTATCGCTCATTGTCGGATTTGCCGTCACGGTCCTCGTAACCGGAGCTGCCTTCCTGCTCCTCGCGCGCGACAAGATGCGCGCAGATCACCAGTGGTACATCGAGGCGCACGGCGCGTCGCCAGGACTCTTCACGTTGTTCATGGTCGTCCTGTTCGGTCGCTCCGCCCCCGCCGCCGCGGAGCCCCGGGACGAAGTCGCCGTCGCCGCGATGGCAGCTCCACAGGAGAGCCGGGAGGAGGCTGCGCCGGAGGACGAGACGCCCACCTCGTCCGAGGACTATCAAGACAAGCGGGACCCGCTCGAAATCGGCGGCGATTACATCGGCATGGGCGCCCTCTTTCTGATCAAGGCCGCGGCGCAGCATGAAGCGCAGGAGGTCATGGCCGAGGTGTACAAGGACGAGCCCTATGACGTCCGCGAGCGACACGCCATCGCCCTGTCGACGGCCGGGCGCATTTCGTTACGTGCGGCCTTCCTCCTGCGGGTATTCGGCGAACGCTGCGAGAAGGTCGCTCGCGCGTTCCAGGAGAAGGGGGCCTCGCCGAGCCGTGATCAGGAGGCGTGGTGGCCGGATGTGGATGCGCTCGTCGAGCTTTCGGAGCGCGAGCATCGGAAGGCCACCGCTCCGCGAGAGCAAGCGCCGCTGCGGCTTGTCGAGCTACCCGACGAACCGGAGAATGATGGGGGCGCGTGACGGGGGCGGTGTAGGTGTCCATCGCGGCGTCCTCGTGACAATCGACGTCAATAAACTTCGGCGGGGTGCGCCGTCGGCTCGCGTGCGCCTCCCCGGCGCTTCCGCCCCCCGAGCGCCGCGCGCCCCCCGACCCGTCACGACGGCCTACGGCGAAGACATACAAGATTTCGGCCGAGAGGCAGCATCGACGGCGAGGACACAATTTTGGTTACAGCTCTGGTTTTTGCCCTACAATCTACAAACATGACAGGGTTGAGATATTTCGTACTGACCGTTCTCGCGGCAGCGGCGGCCGCCTGTGACGCCAGCCGCCCCGCGGTGGCCACCCCCGCGTCGCCCCGCCCGAGCCCCACCCCGGTGACGGCGCCAACCCCCCCTGAAAAGCACGTCACGCTCGGCGACGTCGGCCTCGACCCGACCGCGCTCGATCGCACCGCCGACCCTTGCCAAGACTTCTATCAATACGCCTGCGGCGGCTGGCTTGCCAAGAACGAGATACCCGCCGACCGCACCCGCGTGGGTCGCAATATCGAGATCGTCGAACGAAACCAGAACGCACTCAGAAGCATTCTCGAGAGCGCTTCGTCGCAGTCGACCGGCGACCCGGCGCTCCAGGCCGTCGGCACCTTCTACGGCACGTGCGTCGACGAAGCGGCGCTCGAGGCCGCCGGCACCAAGGGCATCGACCCCCTTGTAAAGAAAGTGCGCGCGGTGCGTGACCTGCCTTCGCTCGTCGCCGCCGTCGCCGAGCTGCACCGACACGGCATCTTTTCGATCTTCGTCATCGGCAGCGAGCAAGACGCGAAGGACGCGACGCGCGTCATCGCCCGCCTCGACCAAGGCGGCCTCGGGTTGCCCGACCGCGACGACTACCTGAACAACGACGCGCGGTCGAAAGAGATTCGAACGCACTATCTCGACCACGTCGGTCGCATGATGCAGCTTGCCGGCAAGAAGCCCGCCGATGCAAAGAAGGCCGCCGACGACGTGATGGCA
>NZ_JAGTJJ010000063.1 GCF_028435365.1 Polyangium jinanense
GCTCGAAGCGCTGGTCGCGTGTATGCTCGCGAAGGATCCGGCCGATCGGCTCGTCGATGCGGGGGAGGTCGCCGAGGCGCTTGCCTGTCTCGATGCGCGTGATGCTTGCTCGTCGCTCTCCGACGCGCCGCCCGCGGAGGCCATGACGAGGAGCGAGCTGCGATTGCTGAGTATCGTCGCCGTGGGCGCGCCGGTCGAAGACATTGACGCCGAGCACACGATCGCGCGCCAAGAGGTCCTGGAATCGGCCGCGGATCCGTTCGGCGCGCGTGTCGAATGGCTGGCGGACGGCTCGATGCTGGCCGTCTTCATGCATGCAGCAAGCGCCTCCGATGTGGCGGCGCGCGCCGCTCGTTGTGCCCTCCGGCTGCGCCTCTGCGCCCCGGAAGCGGCCATCGCGGTCGCGACAGGGCTCGGCGAGGTCGAGGAGGCGCTGCCGGTCGGACAGGTCCTCGAGCGGGCCGCCGCGCTCCTGCGCGCGGCGGGGCGCTGGGTGCGCGTCGACGAGGTGACCGCGGGGCTCTTCGACGCGCGTTTCGTGGTGGTGCGTAGGCCGAGCGGGATCGAGCTTCACCGCGAGGAGGAGGTCAGCAGGGCGGCGCGCACGCTGCTCGGCAAACCGAGTCCGTTCGTGGGGCGCGGACGAGAAAAGCGCATCCTGCTCGACCTGCTCGACGAATCCGTCGGCGAGGGCATCGCGCGCGCCGTGCTCGTGACCGGGCCGCCTGGAATTGGAAAGTCCCGTCTTCGCCAGGAGTTCGTTCACGCGGCCTTCCAGCGCCATCCAAAGGTCGAGGTGTGGATCGGGCGCGGCGACGCGATCAGCAAAGGATCGGCGTTTTCCCTCGCTGGTTCGGCGCTGCGTCATGCATTCGCGATCGTGGGCCACGAGCCGATCGAGGAGCGAAGGCGGAAGCTCACCGAGCGGGTCGCGCGTCACGTGGCCGAGCCCGAGGTCCGCCACGTGGCCGGGTTTCTCGGCGAAATGACGGGCACGCCCTTCCCCGACGAGGAGAGCGCCAAACTCCGCGCCGCGCGCCTCGATGCGCGGCTCATGGCCGACCAGATCCAATTCTCCTTCCGGCAATTCATGGCCGCCGCGTGTGGCGCGCATCCGGTCTTGCTCGTCCTCGAAGACCTGCACTGGGGCGATCTTCCCTCGGTGAAGCTCGTCGATGCGGCGTTGCGGGACATCGCCGGCAAGCCGCTCGTCGTGGCGGCGTTCGGTCGGCCCGAGGTGCACGACGTTTTTCCGAAGGTATGGGCCGAGCGTGGGTTGTCCGAGATTCGCCTGGGCGAGCTGACCCCACGGGCCGCGGCGGAGCTCGCCCGGAGCGCGCTCGGAGATACGGAACCTCGTACGATCGCGCAAATCGTGAAGCGCGCCGCGGGGCATCCATTTTTCCTGGAGGAGCTCATCCGGGCGGTGGCCGAGGGGCGCGGGGAGCAATTGCCGGAGACGGTGCTGGCGATGGTCGAGGCGCGCCTCGCCGCCCTCCCCGCAGGTGCGCGGCGCGTGCTGCGGGCGGCCAGCGTCTTCGGGGATGTCTTCTGGTGCGGCGGCGTGGGGCACCTGCTCGGTGGTAGGGACGAGGCGCTGCGTGCGCACGATTGGCTGGACCTGCTGGCCGCGCGCGAGGTCCTGCAGCGCAGCGAGACGAGCCGGTTTCCGGGAGAGGAGCAGTATTCGTTCCGGCATTCGCTCCTGCGGGAGGGCGCGTATGCGATGCTGACGGAGCCCGACCGCGTCCTCGGGCATCGGCTCGCCGGGGAGTGGCTCGTGCAATGGGGCGAAAGCGACGCGTTGCGCCTGGCCGAGCATTTCGAGCGGGGCAAGAGGCCCGAGCGCGCGGCGGAGTGGTATCTCGCGGCGGCAAGGCAGATGCTTCAGGGGGCGGATCTGCGTGGTGCCATCGATTGCGCAGAGCGAGGCCTCGGCTGCGGAGCCTCAGGGGAGCTGCGCGCATGGCTCTTGTACGTCCGCAGCGGGGCGTATGCGTGGAGATGGGACTGGACGTATGTCGCGACGAGTATGGCGGAGATCCTGCGCTTGGCCACGCCACGCACGCCGCTCTGGATGATGGCCATGGCAGGCAAGCTCGCGAGCGCGCTGATGCTCCCAGCGTCCATCGTGCGCAGAGACGACGTGCAGGCGCTCGTCGACCTCGAGCCGGGTCCGGAGAGCGTGCGGCAATTCGTCTTCGTCCTCGGGCTCGCCTGGGAAACCTTGATGCAGCAAGGCAGGCGTGACCTGGCCCAGCTTTGCGCGGCGCGAATGGAGCAGATCGGAAGCCCCATCTCGGCGGACGATCCCGCGGTCCGGGGCAGGCTGTACGCGTCGCGAAGCGTGACACTTTTCCAGGAGGGTGATTTCTGGGGAAGCTTGGAGGCTGCAAGAACCGCCATCGCGAGTTCCGAGGAGGCCGGCGAGCGGCAGCATGTGGCGGGGGTCCGCGCGCTCCTCGCCCTGGATTACCTGTACCTCGGGGCGTACGCGCGCGCGGAGCAGGAAGCACGCGACCTGCTCCAGATGGGCGAGGCGTCCACGATCTATGCGGTAAACGGGCGGTGTGTCTTGGCCAGTGCGCTCGCGGAGCGCGGGGCCCTGGAGGAGGCGCGCCAGCTGGCAGAGAGCGTCCGGGATTCCCTGGTCACGCGGGGCAGCAGCCATTACGAATGCGTCGCCCGGGTGACGCTGGCCGTCGTGCTTCTTCGCTCCGGTGATCTCGACGCGGCGGAGCGCGAGGCGCGCGCGGCCGCCGAGGTTCTCTCGAGCACCGCTCCCTGGCGCACGGCGGTGGACGCGACGCTCGCGGCCATTCTCCTCCTGCAGCGACGCGCAGACGAGGCACTGCACCTCCTCGAGGCGGCCGTGCAGCATGACGCGAGCGGCGGCGGACCTTTTGAAGTGGCATTGCGCCTCGCCCACGCCGAGGCGCTGCACGCGACGGGCGACCACGCCCGCGCACGGGCCCTGCTGCTCGAGACCCGCGACCTTTTGTTCTCGCGCGCGGCAAAGATCGAGGACCCCGAGCTACGCCGGAGCTTCCTCGAAAATGTCACCAAGAACGCCCGCATCCTCGCCCTGGCTGCCGCCTGGGAGCGAGACGCCGCTTAGCTTTGGGACCTGAAGAAGCGAGCTGCGAAGGAGTGCAAGCGCCTCTTCGTATGCCATCTCCCGCGCGTGACCTTAGGTTGCTCCGCACAGGAGAGCGCATGCAGGCGGGGGACGTCATCGACGATCGATTCGTCATCGAGCGGGTCGCCGGCTCGGGGGGAATGGGCTCGGTGTTCCGGGCGCACGACCGCCTGTCCGGCGGGCCGGTGGCCGTCAAGGTGCTCCATGACCGGGAGCCCCGCGATATCGCGCGTTTCGATATGGAGGCGCGTGTGCTCGCCGGGCTCGATCATCCGGGCATCGTCCGGTATGTCACGCACGGTGTGACCCGTGCGGGCGAGCCCTTCCTCGCCATGGAATGGCTCGCGGGAGAGGAGCTCGGCGCGCGACTCTCGCGCGGGAGGCTCACGATCGAGGAGAGCGTCGCCGTCCTCGGCGCGGCGGCCTCGGCCCTCGCGACGGCGCATTCGCGTGGCGTGGTACACCGCGATATCAAGCCGAGCAACGTCTTCCTCGTGGATGGCGCGCTGGATCGGGTGAAGTTGCTCGATTTTGGTCTCGCGCGTTTCCCGCTTTCGCCACGGTTCACGCGGACGGGCGTCGTGCTGGGGACGCCGAGCTACATGGCGCCCGAGCAGGCGCGAGGCGCGCCGTCGCTCGACGCGCGCGTCGATGTGTTCGCGCTCGGCGCTGTGCTGTTCGAGTGCTTGACCGGGCAGCCCGCATTTCAGGGCGAGCACGTCATGGCCATCCTGGCGAAGGTCTTGCTCGAGGATCCACCGCCCTTGCGAAAGCTCCGGCCCGAGGCATCGGTGCGGCTCGAAGCGCTGGTCGCGTGTATGCTCGCGAAAGATCCGGCCGATCGGCTCGCCGATGCGGGGGAGGTCGCGGAGGCGCTTGCCTGTCTCGATGCGCGTCATGCTTGGTCGTGGCTCTCCGAGGTGCCGCCCGCGGAGGCGCTGACGAGGAGCGAGCAACGATTGCTGAGTATCGTCGCCGTCGGCGCGCTGGCCGAGGAGGACGTCGAATCCACGCGCACCCGCCGAGAGGCGTTGGAGTCGGCCGCGAAGACGTTCGGCGCGCGTGTCGAATGGCTGGCGGACGGCTCGATGCTGGCGGTCTTCATGAATGCTGCGAGCGCGTCGGATGTGGCGGCGCGGGCGGCACGATGCGCGCTCCAGATGCGCCTGCGCGTGCCGGACGCGCCCGTTGCGATCGCGACCGGCCTCGGCGAGGTCGCGGAGGCTTTGCCGATCGGACAGGTCCTCGATCGGGCCGCCGTGCTCCTGCGCGCGGCGGGGCGCTGGGTGCTCGTCGACGAGGTGACCGCGGGGCTCTTCGACGCGCGTTTCGTGGTGGTGCGTGGGCCGAGCGGGATCGAGCTTCACCGCGAGGAGGAGATCAGCGCGGCGGCACGCACGCTGCTCGGCAAACCGAGCCCGTTCGTGGGGCGCACGCGAGAACTGCGCATTCTGCTCGATCTCCTCGACGAATCCGTCGGCGAGAGCGTCGCGCGCGCGGTACTCGTGACCGGGCCGCCTGGAATCGGAAAGTCCCGTCTTCGCCAGGAATTCGTTTACGCGGCCTTCCAGCACCATCCAGAGGTCAATGTGTGGATCGGGCGCGGCGACGCGATGAGCAAAGGATCGGCGTTTGCCCTCGCTGGCTCGGCGTTGCGTCATGCGTTCGCGGTCGCGGGCCACGAGTCCATCGACGAGCGCAGGCGCAAGCTTGCCGAGCGGGTCGCGCGCCACGTGGCCGAGCCCGAGGTCCGCCACGTGGCTGCGTTTCTCGGTGAGATGACGGGCACGCCCTTCCCCGACGACGACAGCGCCAAGCTCCGCGCCGCGCGTCTCGACGCGCGGCTCATGGCCGATCAGATTCAAAACTCCTTTCGGCAGTTCATGGCGGCCGAGTGCCGTGCGCACCCGGTGTTGCTCGTCCTCGAGGATCTGCACTGGGGCGATCTTCCCTCGGTGAAGCTCGTCGACGCGGCGTTGCGGGACCTCGCAGGCAAGCCGCTCGTCGTGGCAGCGTTCGGTCGGCCCGAGGTGCACGACGTGTTTCCCAAGGTATGGGCCGAGCGGGGGTTGTCCGAGATTCGCCTGGGCGAGCTGACCCCACGTGCCGCGGAGGAGCTCGCTCGAAGTGCGCTCGGGACGACGGCCGAGCCTCGGACGATCGCGCGGATCGTGAAGCGCGCCGCGGGCCATCCGTTTTTCCTGGAGGAGCTCATCCGAGCGGTGGCCGAGGGGCGCGGAGAGCAATTGCCGGAGACCGTGCTGGCGATGGTCGAGGCGCGCCTTGCCGCCCTCTCCTCCGATGCGCGGCGTGTGCTGCGCGCGGCCAGCGTATTCGGAGATGTCTTCTGGTGCGGCGGCGTGGAGCACCTGCTCGGCGGGGGGGACGAGGCGCGGTGCGCGCACGATTGGCTCGAGATGCTGGCCACGCGCGAGGTGTTGCAGCGGAGCGAGGCGAGCAGGTTTCCGGGGGAGGAAGAGTATTCGTTCCGGCATTCGCTCTTGCGGGAGGGCGCCTATGGTATGCTGACGGAGCCCGATCGAACCCTCGGACATCGGCTCGTGGGGGAGTGGCTCGTGCAATGGGGCGAGGGCGACGCGTTGCGCCTGGCGGAGCATTTCGAGCGGGGAAAGAGTCAGGAGCGCGCGGCGGAGTGGTATCTCGCGGCGGCCAGGCAGATGCTCCAGGCCAATGACCTGCATGGAGCGGTTACCTGCACCGAGCGTGGCCTCGGCTGCGGCGCATCTGGGAGGCTGCGCACGGAGCTCTTTCTCGTCCGGGGCGAAGCTCAAGGGACGAGCGGCGATTGGGCGGCGTTAGGGTCGAGCATGGCCGCGCTCGACCTGTGCGAGATTGCTCCAGGCGATTCGCTCTGGGCCCTGGCAATCGCAGGAAAGGTCATTTGGGCCGTGGTGAGCGGGAGATCCAGGGAGCTCTCCGAGGACATCCGAGCCCTCCTCGAGGTGGAGGCGAGCCCTGAGAGCGTGCGCACCCTCGTGGACGCCATCGCGTATGTCCATGAAGCCTTGATGATCGTCAGCAGCAGGCATGACCACGCAAGGCTCTGCGCGGCGCGGATGGAGCAGCTCGGTAGCCCCATCGCGGTGCACGATCCCGTGGTTCGGGGCAGGCTCTACGAGGTGCGCAGCTCGGAGCTTTTCTTCGAGGGGAATTCCTGGGGAAGCCTGGAAGCTGCACGAGCTGCCATTGCGAGCTACGAAGAGGCCGGCGACCGGCGGCACGCGGCGAGGACCCGTCTGCGCGTCGCGAGAAATTTGTTGTGCATGGGGGCGTACGCCCGCGCTGAAGAGGAGTTGCGTAGCGTGCTGGTGGACAACGAGGGGGCCGTTGCTTTCGAGGGGAGGTGTTCTCTGGCCCTGGCGCTCGCGGCGCAGGGGGCCCTGGAGGAGGCACGCGCGACGCTGGCCGATGTCGGGGGACTCGATCTCGTGCGCAACAATCCCTATTATGAAGGCATCACCAGAGTGACACTGGCCAGCGTTCTCCGTGGGTCCGGTGAGCTCGACGCGGCGGAGCGCGAGGTGCGCGCGGGCATGGAGATCCTCTCGCGCTTGGGTACTTCTCGGTGGTACTTCGAGACGAGGGCGACGCTCGCGGCCGTCCTCGTCAGGCAGCAGCGCGCGGACGAAGCGTTGCGCCTCTTCGAGGATGCGGCCGAGAAGTACGACGCGAGCGGCGGGGGAAGACCTTTTGAAATGGCCCTGTGCCTCACCCGCGCCGAGGCGCTGCACGCGACAGGCAACCACGCCCGCGCGCGGGCCCTGCTACTCGACACCCGAGACCTCTTGCTATCACGCGCGGCGACGATCGACGACCCCGAGCTGCGCCGGAGCTTCCTCGAAAACGTCCCCGAGAACGCGCGCATCCTCGCCCTCGCTGCCGCCTGGGAGAAAGACG
Source organism: Polyangium jinanense (assembly GCF_028435365.1). The sequence continues at coordinate 7,058 of NZ_JAGTJJ010000063.1, forward strand.
CCGCTTAGCTCGTCCGCGGAAGACATCCGCGGGTGAGAGCGAGCCGCATCACCAAATTTCCCATCCGCGACCCCCGCGAAGCCGTCCCGCGCCCAAAAATCCGCCTCCCGCCCCCCGCGCCGCCGCCCTCTCCCGAACGGAACGCCCGATCGACCCCCGCGCCCCCGCCGTGCCGGAACGGAACGCCCGATCGACCCCCGCGCAGCCGCCGTTTCGCCGACGGAACACCCGATCGACCCCCGCGAAGCCGATTTTTCGCCGACGGAACCCCTGATCGACCCCCGCGAAGCCGACTTTCCGTTGACGGAACGCCTCCGCGAGCGTCGGGATCGTGCCTCCCATCCCGCGGAACACCTTCGCGAGGCGTCCGAGCTGGACAGTTTGGGACCTGGACTCGTAAGCTGCCCCCCTCGAAGCCCGGCTCTGGAAGCTCGGGCGCGTTCCGTGAGGGAGGTTGTTCGTGGCGAAGAAGTCGAGGCAGGTCGATAACCGCATTCAATCGAGCGGGCACGTCATCAACGCGGCAAAGACGCACGCCGAGCAGGCCGCCGAGAAGCTCGCGGCGCGCGCGATTTCCGTGCAAGGGGCGAATACGAAAGCAACGAAGGAGGTGTTTCACATCCTCCTCGCGTTCTTGACGGATACCCTCGGCGCCTCGGCCCGGTCCCTCGATCAAGCGGAGCTGCGTGTCCTCGCGGAGCGCGCCGACGACGTCGGCGTGCGCGAGGGGCGCGACACGGCCGCCGCGGACCTTCTGCGCGCCGCCGTGCGCGTCAAATCGATGGTCTCGGACGCGCTCGGCACCGGCGGGCTCCACACCTATGGTCTCGCGGGAGAGACGCCGCGCGCGCCCCGCGAGCTCGCGAGCCACGCGCGGAGCGTGTCGGACCTGATGACGAACAAGCCCTTTCTGGTCACCGTCGAGGGCGTGACCTTCGACAGCGCCGCCATGGCCGCGACGCTGGACGCCAAGGCCAATGTCCTCGATCAAGCCCTCGCGACCATGCTGCGCGAGGAGCAGGAGCTCGCCGATCAGCTCGGCCGTCGCGATCGCCAGGTGCTCGCGTGGATCGAGGACCACCAGGGCACCGCCGACACCCTCGTCGGTCTTTTCCGCCTGGCCGGTCGTAAAGACCTCTCCGAGCGGGTGCGCCCGACGAACCGCGCGCTCGCTGGCGAGGAGATCACGCCGTCCGCCGAGACGACGACGAGCGAGGATCCGTCGGGCGGCGGACCGGTGCAGGGGTAGTGCACGCGGCGGCGGCTGGCACGAAATGACAAAACTTGTGGGGCGATCCGCCGTCTTGGGCAAAGCTCTGGGGCAAAGCCCCGCTCCCCATCTTCTTACGCCTTCGGATCACGAGGACCGCGAATGAACAAGCTCGTCGGAAGTGTCTGGGTGGTGCGCTTTCTTCTATGTTTCGCCGTGCTCTGCACGGCCTGCTCGGACCCGCCATCGAGTGGGACGCCTGGCGGCAGCGGCAGCGGCGGCAGCGGCGGCGGCAGCGGCGGCGGCGGCGGCGGCGGCGGAGACGCTGGTGCCGGCGGCGGCGAGGCTGGTGCCGGCGGTGGGACAGAGCCCATCTGCACCAAGCTGGAAGATCTCGGCAACGCGAATATCGACGTCCCCGCGATCACGCTGAACGGCGCCATCACGGTGAACGGCAGCGTGCCGGCGGCGGGGAACCAGACCAGCGCCGTGCGGCTCCGCGACCTGAAGACCGGAGACAGCTTGCTGCTGGGGAGGCCTGGCGACGCAAGTTATACGGCCAAGTCGATCGTGCCCGGGACCTACGACCTCTATTATCACTGGGACATCACGGACTCGCAGGAGCTGCCGCGGAACGAGGGCGTCCGGCTCAAGAGCGGTGTCGAGCTCACGAGCTCGCAAACGTTCAACGTCGACATCTCCACGATCACGCTGAACGGCGCCATCACGGTGAACGGGAGCGTGCCTGTGGCGGGGAACAAGACCAGCGCGGTGCGGCTCCGGAACCTCGGGACTGGAGACAGCATGCTGCTGGGGAGGCCTGGCGACGCAAGTTATGCGGCCAAGTCGATCGTGCCCGGGACCTACGACGTCTATTATTACTGGGACATCACGGATTCGCAGGGGCTGCCGCGGAACGAGAGCGTCCGGCTCAAGAGCGGTGTCGAGCTCACGAGCTCGCAAACGTTCAACGTCGACATCAAAACGATCACGCTGAGCGGGGCCATCACGGTGAACGGCAGCGTGCCGGCGGCGGGGAACAAGACCAGCGCGGTGCGGCTCCGGAACCTTTCGACCGGAGACAGCGTGCTGCTGGGGAGGCCTGGCGACGCAAGTTATACGGCCAAGCAGATCGTGGCCGGGACCTACGACGTCTATTATCACTGGGACATCACGGATTCGCAGGGGCTGCCGCGAAACGAGGGCGTCCGGCTCAAGAGCGGTGTCTCGCTGACGAGCTCGCAAACGTTCAACGTCGACATCCCCACGATCACGCTGAGCGGAGCCATCACGGTGAACGGCAGCGTGCCGGCGGCGGGGAACAAGACCAGCGCGGTGCGGCTCCGGAACGTGGCGACCGGCGACAGTGTGCTGCTGGGGAGGCCTGGCGACGCAAGTTATACGGCCAAGCAGATCGTGGCCGGGACCTACGACGTCTATTATCACTGGGACCTCACGGATTCGCAGGAGCTGCCGCGAAACGAGGGTGTCCGGCTGAAGAGCGGTGTGGCGCTGACGAGCTCGCAAACGTTCAATGTCGACATTTCCACGATCTCGCTGAGCGGGGCCATCACGATCAACGGGAGCGTGCCTGCGGCGGGGAACAAGAGCAGCGCGGTGCGGCTCCGGAACGTGGCTACCGGCGACAGCTTGCTTCTGGGGAGGCCCGGGGACGCAAGCTACGTGGCGAAGCTGATCGTGGCCGGGACCTACGACGTCTATTATCACTGGGACACGACAGATTCGCAGGAGCTGCCGCGAAACGAGGGTGTCCGGCTCAAGAGCGGTGTCGCGCTGACGAGCTCGCAAACGTTCAACGTCGACGTCCCCGCGGTCACGCTGAGCGGGGCCATCACGATCAACGGCAGCGTGCCGGCGGCGGGCGACAAGAGCAGCGCGGTGCGGTTCCGGAACCTGGAGACAGGAGACAGCTTGCTCCTGGGGAGGCCTGGGGACGCAACCTACGTGGCGAAGCAGATCGTGCCCGGGACCTACGACGTCTATTATCACTGGGCCACCACGGATTCGCAGGAGCTGCCGCGGAACGAATCAGCCCGCCTGGGCTGCGTGGTCATCGCGCCCTGAGGAAGCGCCGCGCCGGGGTTTCACCCCGGGCCCGACCAGGGGTTGTCCACCCCTGGACCCGGACCAGCGCAAGCGCTGGACCTTTGGTGGAAGAACTGCGCGATGCGCAGTTCTTCCAGCAGGATCACGTTGCCCGTTGAGGGGTCCGTGCTGCTGTCCTGGTTGGCTAGGTCGCTTGCGGTCTTGACCCGGCCTGTGCGATGAACTGCGCTTCGCGCAGTTCATCGTCCTGGGTCCAGCCCCTGGCTGGTCCGGGTCCAGGGGCGGACAGCCCCTGGTGGGGCCTGGGGCAACGCCCCAGCGCAGCGCCTTCAACTCAAAATGACCCACATGGCATTCGTCGAGGAGCTGAAACAGGGACGGCGCGGCGTTCGGTTTGCCGTCCCGCGGGGGTTCGAGGTTTCGGAGGAGACTGAGCGCTCCGCGATGCTCGTCGACAAGGCCCGCGGCTTTTCTCTTTCGCTCGGGGCTTTCACGCATCGGCTCGACCTCTTGCCTGCGCACGATGCGCTCCTCCGCCGCGATGTCGAGCGGCATGCGCGTGACCTCTTCGAGACGTGCTTCCGGTCGACCTCGCCTGCGGATTCGAAGATGCGCCCGCGTACGGATGATAAGGCCTGGTCGCCGGTCGTCGAGGTCGCTCCCGTGAACCTGGGCGCGGCGCGCGTGCTCCGCGTCGTGCATCGCCTTTGGTACGAGCCGGGCCGCGAGACCTTGATGGGCCATCTCCTCGTGCCGCTTGCGCAGGGGCTCTTCGAAGTGCGGGTTCTTCCGCCGACGTCGCGGCTTTCGGGCGTGCGCGAGGCGGCTGTGGCGGATCGCGCGACTGCCGCCCTTGCTGGCACGGATCCCGCGGCTTTTTTGCGGGGTATCGATCAACGCGCGTCCGACGATCCCGCGCTCGACGCCTCGTTCCCGCGGCATCCGCTCAGCGTGGCCCGGAAAGGACTTCGATTTCTGCTGGAAGATGCTGGCCTCGAGGTCCTCGATCCCGACGTGGAGACGCGGCCCGGCGAGGTCGAGATTACGGCTGCCGGGTTTGCCGTCACTCCGCCGCCGCGGTATCGGCTCGTGGAGAAGAATCCGCCTTCGCCGAAGCTTGCGTCGTGGAGCCGGGTTTCTTTCTCGGGGACCGATGGGATCCAGCTCCTCACGGTCTCGCGGACGGGGACGCGCCTCGCGGAGCGCAATGGGCGAAAGCTCGCGCGGATTGCGGAGGATCTGACCCGCGCGTCCGTGCCTGCGGGCGCCGAGGGCGTGCGCGTGAGTGCCGTCGCGCTGCCGGACGAACGCGGACGCTCGCATGCGGAGACGTATCATGCCTACGCGAAGGGCGCGTCGCGGCAGCAATCGCTCTTTCGCTGGTTCACGGAGCCGGACGGGGAGGTCGTGATGGTCGCGTTTGGCGCGGCGATGTGCGTGCCCGTGGACGAGCTCGCGGACGATGCGGAGGCCGTGGTGCGATCGTTCCGACGGCTCGGGGCGAAGAAATGGTGGCAGATTTCTTGAGCGATTGGGCCGGAGACCCGCATGCGCCGCACATTCGATTCCACCTGCTGCACCGTCGACTGGTCCCTCGCCGTGCTCCTCGTCGTGGGGTGTGGGGGGCGGCCCCTTCGGCACGACATACCGATCCACCGGCGGCGGATGCGCGTGTCACGTCGGAGCCTTCTCCGAGGCGCCGCGTGGGCTCGTCCTGCTCGGGCTCGTGCCGCTCCTTGCATCTCGGCGGCGCAGGCGCGCGTGAACGCCCTCGGGACAATGGTTCTTTGCTGCAAACCCGCGTCCCATGGCCTAGGATTCGCCGTCCTCGCCCTGGAGCGTTTCCCATGACGTACGATCTCAAGACCGCCAATGCCCCCCGGATGACCGGCCTCGCGCTCGAAGCCGCGGCGCTCGCCCTCGAAAATCCGGCCACGGGGCATCTCATCGGGCAGAAGCTCCTGAAGGACCTCGGTATTCTGGATCTCCGGTACTCGGACCTCCGCGACGCGCCCTCCGTCGTCCCGAGCCTGCCGCGTCCCGCGAGCTTCACGGCCTCGGCCGCGCCGCCCGTCGACCTCGAAGGCCTCGCGCGTTCGGCCCAAAAAACCAAAGGATTTGCCTTCGAGTCGGCCGCGGACTTCGTCGCCGCGTACCGCGAGGGGCGCGCGGACCCGGTGAAGGTCGCCGAGCGATTCCTGGAGGCCGCGCAGCGCCTCGACACGGGCGAGCGCCCGCTCCGGGTGTTCATCGAGCGAAACACCGATCGCCTGCTCGCCGCGGCCCGCGAGAGCCGCGAGCGATATCGCAAAGGCGCGCCCAAAGGCCCGCTCGACGGCGTGCCCGTGTCGGTCAAGGACGAGCTCGACGTGGAAGGGTATCACACCACCGTCGGGACGCGATTCTTGAAGCTCCGTCCCTCCGAGGACGCCACCACGGTCCGCCGTTTGCGCTCTGCCGGCGCCTTGATCCTCGGCAAGGTCAACATGCACGAGATCGGCATCGATACCTCGGGGTTCAATGCCCACCACGGCACCCCGACGAACCCGTATGCGCCGGGGCATTACACGGGCGGCTCGTCGAGCGGATCGGCCGCCAGCGTCGCGGCCGGGTTCTGCCCGATCTCGATCGGCGCGGACGGCGGCGGCTCGATCCGCATTCCCGCCGCGCTCTGCGGCATCGTCGGGCTCAAGGCGACGTGGAGCCGCATCAGCGAGCACGGCGCCTTTCCGCTCTGCGCGAGCGTCGGCCACGTCGGCCCGCTCGGCGCGACGATCCGGGACGTCGCGCTCGCCTATGCCCTCATGGCCGGCCCCGATGCGAAAGATCCGAATTCGATCCACCAGCCGCCGCACCACCTCGACGGCCTCGGCCGGGAGGATCTCGAAGGCGTGCGCATCGGCGTGTACCGGCCCTGGTTCGAGCACGCGACGCCCGAGATCGTCCGCGCCGCGGAGGGGGCGCTCGACATCTTCCGCGCCCGGGGCGCGCGGATCGTCGAGATCGAGATTCCCGAGCTCGAGCGTGCGCGTGTGGCGCAGGGCGTGACGATTCTCTGCGAAATGGCCTCGTGCATGGCGCGGCACGATGCCGAGCACCGGCGAGCGTTCGGGCTCGGCGTGAGGATCAACCTGGCGATGGGGCGGGCGCTGGCCGGTATCGATTACGTGCAGGCCCAGAAGGTGCGCACGCGTTTTTCCGAGCATCTCGCCCGGGTGTTCCAAGCGGTCGACGTGATCGTCACGCCGACGACCGCGCTCACGGCGCCGCGCATCGCGGACGACGTGTTTCCGCGTGGCGAGAGCAACCTGGAGGTCACGAGCGGGCTCATGCGGTTCGTTTATCCGGCGAACCTCACGGGCAACCCCGCGCTTTCCGTGCCCGGCGGATACGACACGAGCGGGCATCCGATCGGCATTCAGATCCTCGGGCGTCCCTGGGAAGAGCACCTCCTTTTGCGCATGGGCGAGGTGCTGGAGCGCGAGGTCCCGCGGAAGGCGCCGGCGATTCACGTGCGTCTGCTCGACGGGGCCTGACGCGGATGGAGCCCGCCCCGCTCCCGCGTTCGCGCCCCCGCCTCGGGCCGCTCCTCTTGCTCGCCCGAAAGAGCCTGCTCGGGAGCCGCTTCACGTTCGCGTTGCTCGTCCTTTCGGTCGCCGCGGGCGCGGGTTTCCAGATCCCCAATACCGCGAACCTCGCCGGCTTCTCCGAGGCCCTGCTCGAAGAGGAGCTGCGCCACGGGGCCGGCGACGTGCGCGTCGAGCCGCGGGATAAACGGCACTTCGACGACGGCGCTGCCGCAGCCGCGAAGGTCTCCGAGGCCGCGGACACGCCCGTCCGCGCCGCCGTCCCCGTCCTCGTCCTGCCCGGCGCCGTCGGCAAAGGCGGGCGATTCCAGAATGCGCTCGTCTACGGCTACGATTTTTCCGGCGATCCCGCGCTCCGGCCGTTCCACCTCACGGACGGCGCGCTCCCCGCGCGCGGCGATTCGAACGGCGTGCTCATCGGCACCTCGCTCGCGAATCGAATCGGCGTGAAGGTCGGCGACGTCGTCGATCTGCGGGTCATCCTCGGCGCGCCGCCCGGCGCCGCCGGCGAGCCCGTGGGCGCGTCCGTCATGACCGTGCGTGGCCTCGTCGCGGGCAGCGCCGGCGCTTATCGCAGCGTCTTCCTCGACCGCGCTTCCCTCGCCGAGAAGACCGGCGCCCCGGCCGCCGCCTCCGCTATCCACGTCCACCTCGACGACCACTTCGCCGCCTCGGCCCTCGCCACGCGCCTCGAAGCCCGCCTCCCCGAGGCCCGCGCCGTCGGCTGGCGCGAGGACGACCCGTACGTGACGAACTATCTCGCCGCGAACCGCACCGTGAACGCCGTCTCCTACGCGATGGTCGTCGCGGCGATCAGCATCCCCGTCTGGGCCCTCTTCCACATCCACGTCCTCGGCCGCCGCCGCGAGATCGGCATCCTCGCCGCGCTCGGCTTCTCACGCCGCGAGATCTTCGGCCTCTTCTTGCTCCAGACCCTCGTCGTCGCGCTCGTCGGGCTCGTCGCCGGCGCGGCGCTTGGCTACGGGATGCTGCTCTACTTCCAGGCTCACCCCATCTTTTCGTGGGAGGCGCTCGTGGTTCGTCCCGTCATCACGGCCGCGGTCCTCGCGGGGCCGTGCCTCGCCGTCCTCGCCACCACCCTGCTCGCCGGCAGCGTCCCCGCCTGGCGCGCGGCCCGAACCGACCCGGCGCGGGTCCTGCGCAGGATCGACTGATGCCGACGGTGCTCCGCTGCGAGAGCCTCGTGCGCCGCCTCGGCGAGCGTGACGTCGTGCGCGGCGCCTCGCTCGACCTCGACGAGGCCGAGTCCATCGCGCTCGTGGGCCCGAGCGGCTGCGGCAAGACCACGCTGCTCCAGATGATCGGTCTGCTCGACCGTCCCACCGCGGGCCGCGTCGTGCTCGCTGGTCACGACGCCTGGTCACTCTCCGATGCCGTGCGCGCCGAGCTGCGCCTCGCCTGGATTGGCTTCGTGTTTCAACAGAACAACCTCGTCGAGACGCTGAGCGCGCGGGAGAACGTGGCGCTGCCGGCATGGCGTCTCGGGGCCTCGCGCCGGGAAGCCGAGCGCTCGGCGGATGCGCTCCTCGACCGGTTCGGCCTCACCGCGCGCCGTGACGCGCCGGCTGCCGAGCTCTCCGTGGGCGAGGCGCAACGCGTGGCCATCGCCCGCGCGCTCGTGAACCGCCCGCGCCTCGTGCTCGCCGACGAGCCGACGGGCAGCCTCGACAGCGCCTCGGCGGACGTCGTGATGGAGGCGCTCACCGCGGCTGCGGCGCTCGGCGCGGCGCTGCTCGTGGTCACGCACGATCCGCGGATCGCGGCGCGAGCGGGGAGGACCGTTTCGATCCACGACGGGCGGCTCTGAGGAGCAGGAACACGCCGAGACAAACGACCGCCGCGATCGAGACGACGCCCGCGTACTTCAAGGGCCCCGGCCACGCGAGGCGCGACGCGGTGAGCTGGAGGAAGACCACGATCGGCAGGTGTGTGACGTACACGAAGTACGACGCGTCGGCGAGCAAGCGGACGAGCGGCCGCTCGCGGGTCACGAGCCGCCCGCACGTGCCCAGAAAAACCGCGACGGCGAGGCACGAGAACGCCGCGCTCGTGACGAGCGCCCACGCGGGCGCGCGCGCCGGTGCGCCCGCCGCCGTGCTCGCGACGAGCGCGGGGACGAGCGCGGCGAGCAGCACGAGCGCGAGCCCCGCGAGCCACGGGAGCCGCCGCGCATACGCCGCGAGGTCCGCGGGATCGAGCAGCCACCCCCACGCGAAAAATACCGCGAAGTAGGCTGCGATGAGGGGTTCGACGAGGAACGAGAGCGGCGTGTCGAGCTGGAGTTTTCCCGCGACGAGGAGCAGCGCCGACACCGGGGCGATCGCGATCGCGGGCAAGGCGAGGGGCGAACGGAAAGGTCGCCGCGGCAGGACGGCGGCGAGCGTCGAGAGCAGGAGCAGGTAGTAAAGGAACCAGAGATGCGCGAGCGTGACGGGGAGCTCGGATGCGCGCAGCGCGGGGACCTGGCTGCCCACCGCGGCGCGACCTTCGAGCGTGCGCCCGTGGTCCCAGAGCGCGTTCATGGCTGCGGAGACGGGTACGAGCGCCACGAGCAGCGGCACGAGCACACGCGTGGCCCGCTCGCGTGCAAAGCCTCGAAGGCCCCGGCGCAGGACGATGCCATGCGAGACGATCCCGGAGAGCAGGAAAAATACGGGCATCAGGAACGCGCGGCCCACCCACACCACGAAGTCCGCGGCGAGATGCGTCGCGCGATCCTTGATCGCCCATCCGATCGGCGTCTCCAGGAACGAAAGCAGGCCGTGCAAGAGGAGGACGAGCGCCGTGGCGAAGGCCCGCGCGCCGTCGAGCGCGTGGATGCGCGTCCCCTCGCGCTCCATCTCCATCAGCCGTGTGTCCCCGCGGGCCGCTCGGCGTGCTCGCAGAGCAGCCCTCCGAGCAGGTGGAACTCGAGGTAGGCCCGCGCGACGTCGATCGCGCCATCCATCCGCGCGCTCTTCTCGCCGAGCCCGATCTCGCCCTCGCCCTTCTGGAAGCGAAACGCGAGCGTCTCGCCCGCGCCGAGCCCGCGCGTCATCACGGGTTCGAGCAGCGGCTCCCGATCGAGCCCGAACAAGAACAGATCCCGCTGCACGATCGACGAGAGTTTGTCCGAGAGCGCCGTGAGCGAGAGCTCCCACGCACCCTCGCGCAGCATCGCGGCGACGGATCCTTGACGGATGAGCTCGGCGTTCGCCCCGTCGAGCGATCGCAGCTCCGCGCGCACGAGCATCCACGCGAGCCCGAGCGCGCCGAAGCCGAGCGAGAGATCCGCCACGCGATAGCCTTTCCGAAAGGGATCCCGAAACGAGCCGCGCGTGTTGTCGCGCATGGCCATGAACGCCTTCACCACGCGGTGCATGAACGACGGCTCTTGCACGAGCGCGAGCGCGCGTTCTTTCGTGTAGACCGTCTCGGGCCGCGGCCCTCCTTCGACGATCACGTCGAACGGCTCGAAATCGGCGGTCGCGAGCGGCTCCTGCGTGCGCAGGTGCCGGTGCAGATCGAGCGAGAGCGCGTCGCCTTTCTTGAAGATCTCGAGGTGGATCGCGATCGGCGTTCGCGCGCCCGTCATCGTCGTCCCGTCGGCGAGGAACTCGAGATCCGCGATGAGCGTCTTTTCCGGGTAGCAGCGCGTGTTCGTCACCGTGATCCGCCGCGCGCGCCGATCGATCGTCACTTCGGTGTCGTCGTTCTCCAGCGCGAGCCGGTTGCTCTCGTTCGCGCCGCGGCGGCCGACGCCGGCGAGCGGGCAAACGATGCGGCCGGGAAAATATCGTACGCCGCGTTTCCGATGGGTCTCGATGTCAGGAAACATCACGATGGTCCGGCTGGAATCATGCCGCGAGCGTGGTGGATGAGCGGGTCGAAAAGCATAACGCACCTTGTCGAAACGGCGTTGTGTAAGTCAACCAACGAAGAAATGAGAGGAAGAAGAACGCGAGCGGCTTGTGGGCCGGCTAAGATCGCTTGTACCCTTTTCCGGTTCCGTTCCGTGGCGCCATGTAGCGCCACCACAAACTCGAGAGAGGAGCCCTTCATGGCGTATCGCACGAACACCCCGGAGCTTTACGAAGGCAGGCATTACGGCGAGAGCGAGCAGTGCGTCGCGCTCGTCAAGTACGCCTGCGGCGCGCCGCATACGTCGGCGTGGAAGAAGGGCGCCCAAGTGATCGGCAACGCGGCGATCACGGCGGGCACGGCGATCGCGTGCGGCTGGGAGGGCGAGCGGTACATGAGCCGCGCCCGCGGCAACCACGCGGCGATCTACCTCGGCCAGTTCGGCAATCAGATCGAGGTGGTGGATCAGTGGTCGGGTACGCCGGCCGGGCGCCGCTACAAGACGCACAAGCCCGAGAAGGCCTACTACGTCATCGAAGGCTGATCCCCGAGCCCTCTCGGACACGAAAGCCCGCCCGTGCCTCCTGGCGCGAGCGGGCTTTCTGTTTTCTGGCCGAACGATCAGCTCTTCTTCACGATCTCGTCCACGGCGCGCTTGGCGCTCTCGATGGCGCCCTGCATCCAGCCAGCCCAGATCGAGGTGTGCTCGCCGGCGAAATGGATCCGGCCCTCGGGCCGCGGGAGGACGGCCAGCATCCACCACTGATTCGGCAGGATCTCCGTCCACGCGCCCTGCGCCCACGGATCCTCGGCCCAGACCTTCATGTGGAACGAGAGCTTCTCGGCCTCGATGTCCGGGAAGAACTTCGCCAACTCGGCCTGGATGTACGCCTCGCGCTCGGGCGCGGCGATGGCCGCGAAGTCGTCGGCATTCTTGTCCTGCAGGTACGCGAGCAGGATGCCCGTGTCGCCGGTCTGGGTCGCGGTCAGATCCCAGACGCGCTCGGCCTTCGTGTCGGTCTTCGCGAGCTTGAGCCCGCCGAGCTCGCCGAGCGGATCGTTCTTCCAGAATCGCGTCTTCGTCTGGAACATGGCGCGCGACGAGGTCATCATGTGGACCTCGTCCATCGCCTTCTGCTTGTCGTCCGGCAGCGCGGGCGAGAACGCGACGTCGCGCAGCGGCTTGAGCGGGATCGTGCAGACGAGGTAATCGGCCTCGTAGGTCTCCGACGTGCCCTTCGCGTCGACGGTGACCGTGACCTTCGTCTCGTCCTGCGTGATCGATTTCACAACCCGCTCGAAGAACACCTTGCCGTCGAGCTTCTCCGCGAGCTTCTGTGCGATGAGGTCGTTGCCGCCCTGGACGTGGTAGGTGAGGCTCCAGTCCTGGTCCGCGGTCTCGAGCGCCATCCACGCGAGGACGCCGATCTTGTAGATCTCCGTGCCGTTGTCCGACGCATAGAGCGGGAGCCACGCATCCGTCGCGCCCTTGCTCTTGAGGTAATCGGTCCAGACCATTCCGTCGTATTTCTCGACGATGCCCGGGAGCGGGAAGCTCCCGTCCCGGGGATTGCCGAATTCCGCGAAATTGGCCGCGATGTACGTCGACCACATGCCGAGGCCTTCCGTGGCCTCCTCGGGCGACAGGCCCGGGATCGGCCACGGCGTGCCCTCCGTGTGGACGAATCGATTGCCCCCCAGGTAATAGAGCGGCGTCCCGTCCGGGAACTCTTCGAGCTTCAGGCCGAGCTCCTCGACGTAGCCGATCGTGTGGTCGTGCACGTCGGGGATGCGCGTCGCCCCGAGCTCGGCATACTGGCCGTTCTCGAAGCCCTCGTGCTGGGTGTGGACCCGGCCGCCGACGCGCGTCTGCGCCTCGAGCACGGTGACGTCCCACCCCTTCTTCATGAGCTCGTAGGCCGCCGAGAGCCCGGCGAGACCTCCGCCGAGAACGAGCACCTTTTTCGTCGATGCAGGCGGATTCGTCGGCGGGTTCCCATCATCCGGCCCGCAGCCCGGCAGGTACACGGCGACGCCGGCGACAGATAGGAGCTCGAGGAAGCGACGGCGATCGAACCTGGTCTTGCTTTTCATGAGGACCTCTTTGCGCTGCGCCTCATCCGCGCCGGGAGCAGCGCTCCCCCCCCATGCCCCAATCCCGTCCCTGCGGCAATCGGGCTCGCACGGTATCCGCGTATCCTTCCTCTCCCCTATGTGTTCAAATTTACTAGGTTATTGTACTGCGCCAAACGAATGACGCGAGAATGGTTCTCCCTCTCACGTCGTTGCGAAAAGATTGACGCGGACGTGCGTCTCGGCCTACGCCCTTCGTATGCCGACCTTCATCGAGAAGCCGAGCCGCATCGAGGCGGCCGGGAACAAGCCGAAGCTCATCGACGAGTACGTGGGGCGCGTCAACACGGGCACCGAGAGCGCGAGCGTGGCGCACATGCGGAGCCCCGGAGGCTGGGTCGAGCCGGGCCAGCGGCCGGCGTTCGACGAGTTCACGGTCGTGCTGCGCGGGACGCTGCACGTCGAATACGAGGGGGGAGCGGTCGACGTGCGCGCAGGTCAGGCGATCATCACGCACAAGGGAGAATGGGTCCGCTACAGCACGCCCGGCGAGGAGGGCGCGGAGTACATTGCGGTCTGCCTGCCGGCGTTCTCACCCGCGACGGTGAACCGCGACGCCTGACGCTCCACCTTGGGGCCGCCACGCCGGGGCGCCGCCCCGGACCCCGCGGGGGCTGTTCGCCCCTCGACCCGAACCAGGCACGGCCTGGACCGAGGGTGGAAGAACTGCGCGATGCGCAGTTCTTCCAACGGCCGGTGGCAAGACCATGGCCAACGTTGCCTGTCGAAATGTCAGCGCGGCTGTCTTGGTTGGCAGGGGTCGTTCCTCGGCCTGTTCGATGAACTGCGCATCGCGCAGTTCTTCGACCCCGGGTCCAGCGCTTGCGCTGGTCCAGGTCCAGGGGCGGATAGCCCCTGGTGGGGCCTGGGGCAACGCCCCAGCGCAGCGGCTCCCACATGAGACCAATGCTCAGACCTGACGCTCAGGGGGAGGGCGGCGGAGTCAGCACGAGATCCGCCGTCCCGCGCGGGGCAATCTCGTACCGATCGAGGTATTGCTGCGCGAACCCCGTGATCTCCACGGCGGTGCCCTTCGTGAGCTTCGTCGTGTCGATGAGGGGCTTGTCGCCTTTAAAGCACACGTAAATCTCGACCTCGCCGGAGCCGTCGTCCACGTACGCTTTGATGCCATAAGGTTTGTCCTCGACGATGGCCTTCGAAACGAGGCCCTTGACGCGGACGAGCTGCCCTTCGGTCGACTCGTCGACGTCGCCGGTCGCGACGTCTTTCGGCGTGACCGCCTCGACGCCTTGCAGGATCTCGGGGCCGGAGGCGTTCGTGACGAGCACGGTCTGCTTGGAGACCTGCTGGATTTGTCCGATGACGCGGACCTTGGCGCCGATGAGGATCTTGAGTTCGTCGTAGAGGCTGACATAAATGCCGCCGGTGTCGTCCTGGACCGCGAATCCGAAATCGCCGGTGGCGGTGACGAAGGTGCCCGGCGTGACGGAGACGAAGCCCTCGATCTGCGTGTATTCGTTGGTGGTCAGGGCGCGCGCTTCGGCGATGCTGACGACGTCCGGAGGGGGGAGCTCCTGTGGTTGCGGGAGCTCGTCGGAGCAGCCGGTGAGGAGCGCGGCGAGAGGTAACACGAGGAAGAGTGCGCGGTGATCCATGCGCTTTCTGTACCGCGCTGGGGTCGGGCCGCGCAAGGCGGAGGCGGGGCGGGATATCAGGTCAACGCGGGACCCGGCGCACGGTGCCGTCGGAGTACGTTCCGTAGATGTAACCTCCGTCGATCACGAAGAACATGCCCCCGGCGGCGGCCACGGGCTCGCTCGACCCACACTTGAGGGATTTGCGGCCGCCGTAATAAGAATAGGCGTCGTCCACCTCGAGGTCGTCGTAGACGCCGTTCAGATCCCCGACGTAGTACGAGAGCTCCTTCATCGACAGCGACGCCTTGTCGAACGCGACGACGTTGATGCCCATGTCGTACATTCCGTCGAAATAGACGCGCTTCGCGTCGAGGGCGATCCCGCCTTCGCCCGTGGTGAGCTTTTCGACGGGCCCGGAGCCGTCGCGCGGTGCGCGCTTCACCCAGGTCTGGAAACTCGGCCCCGAAGAGAGGGACGGCGCCGCGGCGTACACGTGGGTCTCGTCCACGCGGAGGCCGATGATCCGATCGTCGTCGATCCAGAGCGTGACCGCAGGACCGGAGCCGTCCTTGGGCGCCTTCATGACGGCCTTGTTCGACTTGTTCACCCAGAAGACCTCGCTCCCGGAGACGGCGATCGACTGCGGCTCGGACGCGGCGCTGACGAGCTCGATCGCGCCGCCGCCGCTGGGAATCCGCACGACGCTGCCGCCGAGCTCGTTGGTCCAGTAGACGTGGGTGTCGTCCACCGCGAGGCGATATGGTTTCGGCTGGGCTGCGGCGAGGGTCTCCTTGGGCCCGCCCCACTTGTTCGCCTTGATGATCGAGTTCGTGCCGGATTCGATGAAATAGACGCTCGTCGCGTCGATCTGGATGTCCGTGGGTTTGTCCGCGTTTGCGAGGATCGAGCTCATCCCCGGATTGCAGGTGCCCGCGATACACGTCCCGGCGCACGTCACGCCGCACGCGCCGCAATGCTGGGTCGAGGTCTGGAGATCGGCGCAGACGTCGTTGCAAAGCGTGAACCCCCCCGGGCAGGAGGGGACGCATTGGCCGCCGTCGCAGTGCGTAAAGCCGCCCTTGGGCACGACGCAGGTGGTGCACGAGGCGCCGCAGGCGCTCGCGTCCGTATTCGCGTCGACGCATTTGTTGCCGCATTTCGTGAAGCCGGGGAGGCACTCGAAGTCGCAGGTCGCGGCCGTGCAGGTGGCCTTGCCGTGGAGCGGGGTGATGCATGGTTTGGAGCAGCCGCCGCAATGCTGGGGCGAGGAGAACAGGTCCACGCAGGCGCCGTTGCAGTTCGTCGCCGGCGGGGCGCAGGAGGGCGCGCAGCCCGCGCTCGTGCAGACCTCGCCGGGGGCGCAGGCATTGCCGCAGGCGCCGCAGTTTGCGGGGGTGAGGAGCGAGGTCTCGCAGCCGGCCTGCGCGGTGCAATCGGCGAAGCCTTCGTGGCAGCTCCCGAGCGGCTGGCAGGCGCCGCCCACGCACGCCGAATGGGCGTTCGGGGCTGCGCTGCACGGCGTGGCCGAAGAGGAGGTGCCGCACTGGTAGAGCGGCTCGTCGAGGCCGAGGCAGCGGCCGAAGTAGAGGAACGTTCCGGCGGGGCAACATACGTAGCCGTCACCGTTGCTCCCGCCGCCCACGCCGCCGGCACCACCCGCGCCGCCGCCGGCACCACCTGTGCCACCGATGCCGCCCGAGCCGCCGCCGGCACCACCTGTGCCACCGATGCCGCCCGAGCCGCCTCCAGCACCACCTGTGCCACCGATGCCGCCCGAGCCGCCGCCAGCACCACCGATGCCTCCGGCGCCGGTACCACCTGTGCCACCGACGCCGCCGGCGCCGCCGCTACCCTCGGATCCTCCGTGGCATCCTACCCAGACCATGAGTCCCGCCAGAACGATGGTTCGTCGCATGACCTCTTGGTTGTGAGGTCCGCTGCGTCATTCACGTTCTGGCGGATTTCGTTCCAGGACCGACCGATTCAGGGAGCGACGGGGCAACGCGGCGCGATGTATTCGCCGTTGGCCTTCTCGCCCCAGTATTCGGCGTCGATCCGGAAATGAACCTCGTTCTCGTCGATCGAGAGGATCTCCAGCGTGCCCGCGCCGATCGTGCCGCCGCCAAAGGAGCAATCATCGGGCGCCGGCGAATAGGGCTCACCGGTCTCGGAGAAGTGGCTGTACGCGAGCAGCTCCGGGCTGTCGAGGTTGTAGACGCCCACCTGTTGCAGTGCCGGGGGAAGCGCGATGCTGAGCTGCCAATGACCGCAGCCGAGGTCCGTGGTGGGCGAATTGCAGGAGGCGCCGAGGTCCGAGATGCGAAGGAAGAGGTCGTCCGGGTTCAGCTCCGGGACGCCGCCCGCGCTGCTGCTGCTGCCGCTCGGATCGTGGTTGGCCCAGTATTCGTCCCAGAGGACGTCGAGCTGCGCGCGGGTGAGCGCGACGGCGAGGGAATCCGGGCCGTCGCTGTCGCCGCCGGTGCCATTGCCACCGGTGCCGCCATTGCCGCCGCTGCCACTGGTGCCGTTGGCGTTCTGGTTTTTGGCGTTGTCGTCGCTGCCCCCCTCGACGACGTAGTTGCCGCAGGCGGCGAGGAGGACGGGGAGGACCAGGAAAGAAAGGCGCTTGAGGTTCATGCCTATCCTTGAAACACGTTCCGTGCCAAGCGGAAGAGCCCGCGATTTCGTGGGTTTATTGAAAATTGTGCCAGATGTGCCGGCAAGGTGTGCCTGCGTGTGCCGGATGCGAGGGGAAGGCACACAAGGGCGAGCCTGTGATAAGCTCGGCTTTGCCATGTCGCTGACGCGGCTCCACATCGCTCGTTTTCCCGGCCTCGCGCCCGGGACCGAGCTCCGCCTCGTCGACCCGAAGACCGTGCTGCGTGGACCTCGCACCGCGGAGACGAGGGCGCTCCTGCGCCTCGCGGCGATGGCGACGGCCTTCGATTTCACCGGCCTCGAGGGCGAGGCGTTCGAGCTCGGTTACGAGCTCACACTCGGTCGCGCGGACATGCGGGTGCGGCTCCAGAATGCGCCCGGCACGAGCGCCGATTGGTGCTGCGAGGTGACGACCGAGCTGCGCACCGACGCGCTCGTGTATCGACTCGAATGCATCGCCGACCCGCGCGGCGCTCGCGCCTTCGGCGCCGAGGGCGTCTTCTATTCGAGCAAATCCCCGCCCTTTTCACCTTTCGAAGGGAGCTTCCTCGAGCCGCTCGTCCGCGCGCTCCGGGGGCGAGGGACGCCCGCGGCGCAAGACGGCCGTGTCCTCGGCGGGATGATCACGCTCCTCAACTTCCCCTTGTACGGCGGCGTGGGCTGGCTCGACGAGGGGCTCGGCGCGTTCGACGTCCTGACCGGCGCCGCTCGGTCCCCGCGCACCGGCGATGCAATGGAGCCGCCGCGCCTCGCCTTCGACGAACGCCCGGACGGCTCCCGCGCCTTTCGCCTCCGCGGCCTGCCGATCACGAGCCACCCCGTGAGCGAGGCGCTCTTGGACCTCGCGCGCAAGGAGACCTATTTCAACGACGAAGGCTTGTGGATCGAGCGCGGCTCGATCCCGCTGTTCCTGCGCAGGTTCGTCGCGCTCACCGGCTTCGACGAGGCGGCCATGCTGGTCCGGCGCGATCCGACGAACGAGCGAACGTTCGGCCCGCTCGCCTTCCGGTTCCGGCGGGGAAGCGCGTCCGTGGGGCACGAGGCGCTTTCCTTCGGCGAGAAGCGGCTGCTCGCGATCATGCATTACCTGGAGCTGCCGCGACTGCTCGTGATCGCGGAGAATCTCGGCCATGGGCTCACGCCGGCGTGGCGGGAGGCCTGCAAGGAGGCGCTCGGGTCGCGGCGAGCGCTTTTGTGGGAGCCTTAGCGACCTACCTTTTACCGGGGCACGAAATCGAGCGAGGCCGAGTTGATGCAATACCGCATGCCGGTCGGGGGTGGGCCGTCCGGGAAGACGTGGCCGAGGTGGGCGTCGCATTTTCCACAGCGGACCTCGGTGCGGTGCATGCCGTGGCTCGTGTCCTCGATCTCCTTGACGATGTCCTTCGAGAGCGGGGCCCAGTAGCTCGGCCAGCCGCTGCCGGAGTCGTACTTCGTGGACGAATCGAAGAGCGGCTCGCCGCAGCAGACGCAGGTGTAGCGCCCGTCGGCCTTGTGGTTCCAGTACTTGCCCGTGAAGGCCCGCTCGGTGCCGCCGCATCGGCTGACGCGGTATTGCTCGGGGGAGAGGCGCTCGCGGTAGGGATCCTCGCGTTCGGGTTGACTCGACATGAAAGGTCCTCCGCCGCGCATCCTAGCGCGCCGCGCGGCGCCTTTCGAGCCCCGGCGCACAAGCGCGGCGGTCGGGCGCTTGACGGGCCTCGGGGGAGGCTGTAGCGGCTAGGAGGCCCCTACCGATGGAGGAGCGACGTCGTGGCTGCCAAGATGCCCCTCGTGACCGAGGACGAGTACATCGAGCTCGAGCGCAAGAGCCTGGACAAGCACGAATTCTGCCGCGGCGTGATCACGGCGATGGCCGGCGCATCGGCGCGGCACAACGCGCTCTGTGCGAACATGATCGTTTCACTCGGCGTCGCCCTTCGTGGAGGTCCGTGCGCCGTCCTGACCAGTGATCAACGCGTCTACGTCGAGGCGACGGGCCTCTACACCTACCCCGACGTGGTCGTCGTCTGCGGCGCGCCGCAGTTTCACCCGAAGTACCGCGAGAACCTCCTGAACCCTCGGGTCATCGTGGAGGTCCTTTCGCCAACGACGGCGCGGCACGACCAGACGTCCAAGTTCGCCCATTACCGCATGATCCCCTCGCTCGACGAGTACGTGCTCGTGTACCAGGACGAACGGCGGATCGAGCACTACAGGAAGCTGCCCACGGGGCAATGGTTGCTCACCGAGTGCACGGGGGACGAGGGGAGCGTGGAGCTGCCCGCGCTCGGCTGCACGATCCGGCTCGCCGACGTGTATGAAGGCGTCGATCGGTTCGCGCCGGAGCCGGAGGGGCAGGGAAGCGAGCCCGAAGCGGCTCAGCCCCCGATAAAGCTGTCCTGATAGCCCGGATCCTCGGCGCCGAGCGCGGCCTCGGTCGGGAGGAGGGGATCGAACGTGTCGAGCATGACTGCGAGCTCGCTCGTCTCCTTCGTGCCGATGCTGGCCTCGTAGGAGCCCGGGTGCGGGCCGTGCGGGATGCCCGCCGGGTGGTGGGAGATGCTGCCCGGACCGACGCCGCGACGCGACGTGAAGTTGCCGCGGCAATAAAAGATGAACTCGTCGCAGTCGTACGACGAATGCGGGTACGGGCAGGGAATCGCTTGCGGGTGGAAATCGACCACGCGCGGGACGAAGCTGCAGACGAGCGCGCCGCGCGCCGCGAAGGTGCCGTGCCAGTCGGGCGGGAGGTGCACGAGGCCCGCGCGCGGCTGGAAGTTCAGGATCGGGAAAACGAACGGATAGACCGTGCCGTCCCAGCCGACCACGTCGAGCGGCGAATGCTCCATCGAGAAGCCGTGGAAGCCGCCGTCACGCTTGACGACGAGCTTGCGGATCCCCTCGTCCATGGGCCCGACGAACGTCGGCTTCTTGAAATCGCGGTGACTGTACGGCGCGTCCATGCGGAGCTGCCCGACGTCGTTGCGCCACTGGCGAGGGATGTGGATCCCGCCCATCGCCTCGATGCAGAGCCACGATTGCAGCCCCGCGTCGGGGATGAAGCGATAGAAGAGACCCCGCGGCACGTAGATGTAATCGTCCTTCTCGTACCGCAGATCGCCGAGCATCGTGCGCAAAAGGCCGCTGCCCTCGAACACGTAGAAGAGCTCGTCGGCGTCGGCGTTCGAGAAATAGACGGGATCGGGCGCGTCCGGGCGGGCGATGCCGAGGACGACGTCGCCGTTGTAGAGCAAGGGGACGCGCCCATCGATCTGCGGGCCGCTCGGGGTCGGGACCGAGGTCGATCGATAATGGCGCTTCGCCAGGGGGCGCTGCGGAGCGGGCGTCGGGAGCGCAAACCCGTGCTCGGCGGACGCGACGCGGTGCTCGTGCGGGCGCCGCTCGTGATACGCGATGGTGTAAGGCCCGTCGAACCCGCGACGCGTCAGGCACTCCTCCCAGCGGAGGTTGCCCTTCGCGTCGCGGAGCACCGTATGGTGCTTCGGCGCGAGCTCCCCGAAGGCGAGGCGCTCGATCATGCGACCTTGCCTTCCGTCTTCTGCTGCCGCTCGATGCTCTCGAAGAGCGCGCGGAAATTGCCGCCGCCGAAGCCCCGATCGCCCTTGCGCTGGATGATCTCGTAGAAGAACGGCCCGGCGTTCGGATCCCCGTGCGTCCCGGCCGACTCCTTGAGGAAGATCTGGAGCAGGTATTTGCCCTCGGCCTCGCCGTCGACGAGGATTTCGAGGTCGCGCAGCACGTTCTGATCCTCGTCGATCTGCTGGACGCCGAGCGACTTCAGGCGCGCCGGGAGCGCGTCGTAATACGAGCCCGGCGTGGGCATGAACTGGATGCCACGCTCGCGCATGTGCTTCACGGAGGTGAGGATGTCCTTCACCGCGATCGCCGCGTGCTGCACGCCGTCGCCGCGGTGCTCCTCGTTGAAGATGTTGATCTGCGAGCTCTTGAAATACGGTCGGTACGGCTCGTTGTTCGCGAACTTCACGCCCGAGCCCGGATCCCACATGACGGCCGAACGCAGCCCCGAGCCGTGATCGCCGCCCTTCTTGACGTCCTCGGTGTGGAACTGGATCTCCCAGAACCGCTCGAAGCCGAGCACGTGCTCCATCCAGAGCAGCGCGGGCGCCATCGTCTGGAAGTTCGTCGTGATGTGATCGAAATGCGTGAAGCCGAGCGAGTTCTTGCCGCCGCGCGGGATGTCGTAATGCACCGCGCCCGGGAAGAGCTTGCGATAGCCCTTGCGCTCGACGAAGCGGAACGTCGTGTCGCCGAAAGGCGACGTGACCGAGAACGAGGCGAACTCACCGCCGTCCTCCTTCACGCGCGTGATCTCGTCGATCGGGGTGCCGCCACGCCCGTCGAGCAGACGGAACGCGCGCTCGATGTCCTCGACCTCGAAGATCAGCGTGCCGACGCCGTCCGGGTGCTTGCGGAGGTACCGCCATGCCCGCCCGCCCTCGCCGAGCGGCTGCGAGCACATGACGATGCATTCGCCGGCGCGGAAGACGACCGAGCGCTGCTTGGCCGCCTCCTCGAGCTCGGGGCTCGAATGGGCGATCTCCTCGAAATCGAGCTTCTCCGTGTAGAACTTGCGGCTCCGCTCGAGGTCGCGGACGTAGTAGTGAAGCGCCTCGATGCGCTTGATCCCGATGGATTCCACCTTCGACATGATCTCGATCACTCCTTCAATCTTTCAACGCTCGGGGGTTACGCTCGGACGAGCCGAGCTACACCCCCGAACCCCCGGCCACGGCGTCGATTTGCCGATCCGGATGAGCGGCCTGGAAGGCCGGTAGCGACGCGCATTGCTCTTCGATGCGCACGAGCGAGGGGAACGGGCCGAGGTCCACGCCGAAGCGCCGTGCAGCATAAAGCTGGGGCACGAGGAACACGTCGGCCACCGTGGGCGCGTCGCCCACGGAGAATCGACCCTGGACGGGTCCGGCGAGCGTCTGGTACGCGGAAAGGCCCTTCTCGATGAAGCGGCGCGCGAACGCCTGCTCGTCGCCGCCGAGCTCGGTCTTCACGAGCTTGAGCACCGAAAGGTTCTGGAAGGGCTGGATGCCGGCGTTGATCGTCTCGGCGAGCTGCCGCGTCCGCGCCCGGAGGAACGAATCGGCCGGCAGAAGCGGCCGCTCCGGATATCGCTCCTCCAGCCATTCGATGATCGCGACCGATTGCCCGAGCTCGTGGACGACGCCGCCCTCCTCGACCTCGAGCGTCGGCACCTGGGCCATCGGGTTCTTTTCGCGGTAATCGTCCCGGAACTGCTCGCCGCCGTCCTTGACGAGGTGGACGGGGATGTTCTCGAAGGGAATGCCTTTGAGGTGCAGCGCGATCCGCACGCGATAGCTGCACGAGCTGCGCCAGTATCCGTAAAGCTTCATGGAGAGACCACCTTTTGCTCGATGCGCCCGAAAAGATCCTGCCCGTCCTCGCCCCGCATCTCGATGGCGATGGTGTCGCCGGGCTTCATGAAAGGCGTCTTCGGCGCGCCCTCGTCAATGGTCTCGATCATGCGGCGCTCGGCGAGACAACTCACGCCGCGCGCGCGATCGACGTTGGAGACGGTGCCGCTGCCGAGGATCGTCCCGGCGCCGAAGGCGCGGGTCTTCGAGATGTGCTCGAGGAGATCGAAGAACGAAAAGTGCATCTCCGGCCCGGCCTCGGGATCCCCGATGAGCGCGCCATTGTAGGTCGAGACGAGGCGGAGATGGACGCGGCCGTCCCGGAACGCGCCGCCGAGCTCGTCGGGCGTGATCGCGAAGGGCGAAAACGCGGTCGCCGGCTTCGATTGGAAGAAGCCGAATCCCTTGGCGAGCTCGGCAGGGACGAGATTGCGCAGGGTGATGTCGTTCGCAAGGCAAAGGAGGCGCACGTAGCGGTGCGCGTCTTCCTTTTTGGTGCCGAGGGGGACGTCGCCGAGGAGGACGCAAACTTCGGCCTCGAAATCGAGGCCCCAGCGCGCGTCGTGGAGGACGATGTCCTCGCGCGGGCCGAGGAGCACGGACGAACCGCCCTGGTAGACGAGCGGATCGGTGCGCAGCGTCTCGGGCGGCTCGGCGCCGCGGGCCTTGCGGACGAGGACGATGTGATTGATGTACGCCGAGCCGTCGACCCACTCGTACGCGCGCGGCAAGGGCGGCGCGAGCTTCGTGGGATCGAGGGGCTCGCCCGGGATCTCGCCACGCTCGAGGCGGGCAGCGAGGTCGCAGAGGCGCCCCACGACTTCGTCCCAGCGATCGAGCGCGGCCTGCATCGTGGGGATGTCGGCCGGCGCCGGGGTGAACACCGCGCCGTCGCGCCGGACGACGACGAGCGTGCCGTCCCTTCCCGGTCCTCGTAAGCTCGCGAGCTTCATACGTGCCTCTCCGCGCCGTGCTTGGCGTGGCGTCCGGTAGCACGAAGCGGCAGGGAGGTTCAACCCCAGAGGCAGCGCAGGCACGGTTGGGGCCGCCGCCGCGCCGGGGCGCCGCCCCGGACCCCGCGGGGGCTATTCGCCCCTCGACCCGAACCAGCGCAAGCGCTGGACTCGAGGTGGAAGAACTGCGCGATGCGCAGTTCTTCCAACGGGCCCGTGAGACTGCTTTGCCGATCGAAAGGGCAGCGCGGCTGTCTTGATTGGCAGGGCCTTCGCTGGTCTTGCCTCGGCCTGTTCGATGAACTGCGCATCGCGCAGTTCATCGACCCCGGGTCCAGCGCTTGCGCTGGTCCGGGTCCAGGGGTGGACAACCCCTGGTGGGGCCTGGGGCAACGCCCCAGCGCAACGGCCCAAGACAAGCCATTTGCCTTTTCCGACTGTGTCCGGTAGGCGTCGGCCGCATCCGCCCGAGGGGAGGTCCCCGAGGTGAGGGATCAGGAAAGACCTACGGACATGAAGAAGCTCGTTTTCGTATTCGCGGCGATCGCGCTTTTTGGTTGTGCCAAGGAGGAGGCGGCCCCGAGCCCCGCCGGCGGTTCGTCCGCGAAGGCCGCCCCCGCTGGCTCCACGGTGCCCGCGACGGCGGAGGCGAAGCCCGAAGCCAAGCCCGAAGCCAAGGCCGAGGCGAAGCCCGCCGCGCAGAAGGGCCTCGAGGCGGGGAACGTCATCATCGGCTACCTCCGCAACCCGAAGGACGAGGGGCAGTGTGCCGCCCTCGTGGCGCCCGAGGCCGAGAAGGCGAAGTTCGACGAAGCCAAGATCGCCGACCTCGCCAAGATGCTCAAGCTCGACGCCGTCAAGTCCTGCCCGAGCGAGGGCGTCGTGGGCGTGTGCGACGCGATGGGGATGCTCGTGAATTACAGCGGGCCGAAGTACACGAAGGAGTCGGCCCAGGCGGACTGCACGAAGGGCCGCGGCAAGTTCATCGAGTGAAAGCTGTGCCGACGTGAGCCGCCCGAAGCCTCCTTCGGGCGGCCACGTCAGGGCTCGGGGGCGGCGGGTCTCTCAGCGGGACACAAGATCCGTCATCCACGGCACGTCGGCGGGCGTCGCGGCCGTGAGGTCCTGCGCCCATTCCTCGTCGGTCATTCGCTCGAAGTTCGACGTGATCTGCTCGAAATAGGACGAGGCCAGGCCCACGAAGGCCCGCGGCGTGCCGCACGGATCCGCCGTCACGACCATGAGGCGCGGCAGGCCCGTCCCCACGTGCAGGACGCGGCCGACCATGTTGCCGACCTCGTCGGTCGGCTGCGTGTGCACGTCGGCGATCGTCGGATCCTCCTGGACGCTCTGGTAGTTGTCGAAGAACAGGTTCGCGTACCAGCCCGTCGCGCCCTCCGGATCGCCACAGCCCATCTGCACCTTCACGGCCTGGTTGATGAAATCGAGGTGCTCCTGCGTGAGCGGGATGCCTTCGCGCTCGTTCTTCGCCATCTCGCCGAGCTTCTGGGCCACGTCGCGCAGCGTGGCGAAGTAGGCCGGGATCTGCGCTGCGAGGGACGCGTTGCCCGAGAGATCGAGGGTCCCGACCAGGGTGGAGCCGTGCTCGGCGAGCTCGGCGACGCGGGTATAGAAGGCCGGGTACGGGTCCACGAACGCGTCCGGGAACTGGCACGACGCGCCGCCCGTGTACGATTGCTTCGCGTAGAGCAGCGTATCGTGCCGGAGCTCGGCCCAGGACGCGAGCTGCGTGTTCATGAGCCTGCGGCCCCAGGCTTCCGTCTTCGCGACGCCGGGCAGGCTCGCGAGGTCGCCGGCGAGCGTCTTGCTTGGCGAGAGCTCGCGCAGCGAGACGAGCCAGCGGTTGTAGAGGTTGTCGTTCCAGAACGATTCGGGGTGCGCGTCGACGAGGACGCGCATCATGTGCAGGTCCGGCGCGTACTGGAACTGTTCGAGCTCGGGGAGCATGAGCTGCCCGGCCTGATCGTTTCCGAGCGCGGCGAAGCCGACATCGAGCGGATTCGGCATCATGCGATAGACCTCGCCCTTCTTCACGCGGTCGTAGACCACGTTCGAGAAGACGTGCGAGTCGACGACGTACCGCTGGCCGAAGAGCGCGAAGCTCGACGAGAGCGGCAGCGTGCCCCGCCCGAGGCCGTTGATCATGATGTGGCTCGAGATCCGCTGTGTGCCGTAGCCCTTTTGCAGCACGACCTCGGCGATCTTCTCGTCCGCGAGCCCCGCGAGCCCCGAGGCATCGGCGACGCCGAGGTCTCCGAGCAGGCCGTCGAGCTCGGGCAGGGTCATGTAATCGCTTTCGCCCACGAATCCGCGGATCGCGTTGTCGATGCGGGTGTACCGCTTCTGCTGCTCGCCTTGCGCGAGGGCGTGGAGGACGTAGGCGCCTTCGAGTTGCCTGCGCTGGAAGACCTGCCCGCCGTCGCTTTGCGTCTCGATGATGCGGAAATCGATGCGGCCGAGCCACATCATCGAGCGGAAGTAACGCTCGAGCTCGGGTGAGTCGGTGTAGTGGCCGCGCGGCTCGAACTGCGAGAAGTCGACGATACGATCGCTGCCGAAGAGGCGCGTCTCACCCGTTCCCTGGTGGGCCTTGGCGCCGTCGACGAGCGCGACGATGTCGGCCTCCTGCGCGCCCGCGACGGGTGAGACCGCCTGGTCTTTGAGCAGCGAGAGCGCGACGGCCGTGAAGAGATCCGCGTCCGCGCGTGCCTCGGCGCCGAGCGCGGAGCCGCCGCCGGCCGCGAGCTCGGCGCGCATGGATTGGAGCAACGTTTCGAGCTCGGGCGCGAGGGACGCGATCTCGACGGCTTTGAGGATGGAGTCGTAGGAGCGGTGGACGGCGTAGAGGATCGAGTCGGCCGACACGTAGAGCGGTAGATCGAGGGCATAAATGCTCTCGTAGCCGTACACGAACGTCGGGAAACGTTTCTTCTCCGAGATGACGAAGCCATTTTTCTGGAGCTTGTCCATCTCGTCGGCGTCGAGGCCGAGCGAGGAGGCCTGGATCAGCGGGAGGCCGTCGGCCTGCGCGGGATCGTAGGAGAGGCCGTTCGCGAAGGAGACCTGATACTGGTTCGCGAAATCGCCGGCGGTCATGTTCGCCGATTTTTGCGCCTCGGCGAGAAGCGAGTCGAGCTCGGCCTGTTGATCCGGCGCCATGGGGGTGGGCGGCAGGGCCGTTCCATCAGGCTTTTTGGGCTGATCTTCCAATGTCGTGAAACAGGCGGTGGCGAGGACCGCGAGGAGCGGGACGGAGCACAAGCGAAGCAGCGGTGTGCGCATGTTGGATTCCCCTTCCGCGGCGGCTCGAATCGCCGCGCGCGCGATTGCGCTTAGCAAGGTGCGTGCCCCGTGCGGTCGGCCGGCGCTACGTTCAGGTCGAGCCCATCTCCGCCTTGAGCCGCGCGATCTCCTGCGCCGCCTCGGCGGCTCGTTTCTCGGCGGCGGCGAGCTTCGCCTGTTTCTCGGTGAGCTCGGCCTCCTGCTTGGCCTTCCGCAGCTTGGCCTCCTTCTCCTTCATGGATGCGAGGAGCGCCTTCTGCCGCTCCAGCTTGGCTTCGAGGCGCGTGATCGATTGGGAGAGCTCGGCGAGGGTCGGGGTCCTCGAGCCGCCGCTCGACAGGAAGAATCGGTCGACGAAATCGCGCGGCACCTTGCCTTCGAGGCTCGCGTGCACGAGCTCGCCGATCTGACCGGCCGTGAGCTTGCGGAGGGCGTTCACGCCGTTGATCAGCTCCGTCCGCGGGCCGGCGACGAAGGTGTCCATGGCCTGCTCCGCGAGCGAGGTCTTGGTGACGGCGTCGTCGGCCTTGACGATGGCGTGCGAGAGCTTTTGCGCGATGGCCCCGAGCGTGGGCACGTTCGCGGCGCCGAGCGGTCCCACCCATGCGCGCATGGTCTCGAGCTGGGCTCCGAGAATGGGCCGCTTGAGGTCACTCGGGCTCTGCCCCTCGAAGAGCTGCCGATAAAGCGGGGCCTTGAAGTCCTGATTGTACGCCGCGAGCACGGCCTTCTTCGTCTCGTCGACGAGGACATTGAGGACATCGTCGGCGGCGACCATGAGTGCCTTGGCGAAGGCGATTGCATCGAGGAGGGCGTCTTCCTCGGCCTTGCGCTTGCGGAGCTCGGCGCGCAGGACCGCGAAGGGCTCGGCGAGCGGAGCGGTCTCCGGGTACGCCTTCGCGGTCAACTCGGTGTGGCGAAGCTCCTCGTCGACGTCGTCGAAGGGCTCGTCGATGGCGATGGTGTGGGGGCCTGTCATGGGTTCGCGACCCTACAAGGTGAGCGGGGAAGGTGTAAAGGGAAACGTCGGAGCGCGCAGAATCGTGGCGGGAGGCTTCGGAGAGGAGCGCGTCTTCGCCCGGAAGGGCGCGGGGAGGGTTCGACGGGAGGTTTTTGGCGAGGCTTGCCGCGCGGGGAGGGGTCTCCGCGGGAATTTCCCGGCGGGGAGGTCGGGGGGAGAGGCCCTCCCCGCGAGATTTTGCCGCCGAGGGGCGGGCGGGGGAGGGGTCCCCGCGGAGAATTGCAGCGCGGATTTTTGGCGGGGAGGGGTCGCCGGTGTGAGCGAGGAGCGGGAAATGGTCGCGGGGAGGCTTCCCCGGGGTGGGCGCGTTCGGGTTCAGTCTGGTGCGGAGGGGTGGCCGTTGACAGGGGTCGCCGCTGTGACCTGTCATCGTGGGCCTGGTCATGACCTCTCATCGCGTGCTCTCACCCTCGTGGAACCCTCGCCTTTGGGTCACCGGTGCCGCCCTGATGCTCGTGGGTGCTGCTCTGCGGTTTCTTCGGCTTGGGATGCCGGTGCTCTTCGCTTTTTGCGTCTCGGTATGGCTCCTCGGGTGCGGCGCTGCGGGCGTGCCCGCGGTGGGATGGGCGCAGGAGCTGCACGGAAAGAGCGTGTTTCGCGTCTGCCGACGTCATCCCCGCGTCGGCCCGCATGCGCGCTACTGGTACGAGCTCGGGGACGGAGTGCATCGACCGGCGTTCGAACCGCTCGAAAAGCTCCTGGAAAACCCTTCGGTCAAGGCCGTTTTCGTTCATGACCCCCACGCGCCGTCCGAGAGCCGGAAGCTCCTGGGGCTCGCGTATCAGGATTTGCCCTGCGACAAGCCGCCGCCGCCTCCGCCGCCGCCTCCGCCGGAGAAGATGGCGGCGAAGGAGCCGGAAGCCGGGCCGGCCAAGGGCACCACGGTCCGAACCGAGACGCGGACGTCGGCGATAAAGCCCTGCGACAGGCCGCGAAACAGGCCACCGGATCAGCGTTTCCTCGGGCAGACGGCTCCCACGCCGGCCCCCGCGCCTGGGACGAGCGTGCCGTGTCCGCCGCCTCCTCCCGGGAATACATATGAGGAACAGAAAGTCAACCTGGCGCGGAGGGAGGCCGAGGAGGAGGCGAGGCGCACGGGTGAGCGGATCGGGCGCGAGTGGGGAGCGACGCTCGGCAAGGCGGCTGGAGTGAAGGACTCCATCGACGTCACGTATCTAGGAAACTTCGATTATGACATTCGGGACAAACCTGATGCCGAAGTCTTCGAAGTCATCCGGACCAATCTTGCCAAACAACTCGATGCAATCCCTGACCTGCCGACATACGACGACGAGCGGCTCGCCACGATCGCCTGGGAGGGCTTCCTCAAGGGGTATGGGCGAGGCTGGGCGGACGCCGAGCTGAAATTCGCGATCGTGAACGCCCTGGCGGACACCTTGTTGATGGTCGCCTCCGGGGGAGCGGCGGCCCTGGAGACCGTGGGGGCGAGGGTGCTGCGGGTCGCCCAGCAGAGGCTACGAAGTATGCCGGTGTTCCTGCCGAGCGCGGCGGGCGGACCGGGCGGGTTCTTGCGGCGGCCGAAGCTGCCGAGCGCGCCGGCTCCGAGCCCGCCGCCTGCGGCGCAGCCGAAGCCGCCCAGCGGGACGACGGTCACCACGACGACGAAGCCCGTGTCAAGTCCAAACGGCGGGGCGGGGCAGGCGGGGAGAAAGGCGCGGCTTCCACCCAAGGGCACGCCGGAGAGGCGGGCGATTGAGACGGCACGCAGCAAGGGTGTAGATGCCAAGAAGGCCCAAGAGCTTGCAGATATTCGAAAGGGAGGCCGAGGGAGTGGTGTATGGACGGACAAGGAGCTGGAAGATATCCGTAAGACTGGCGAGTTTCCGTTGGATGCCCGCTGGCACCATGACCCTACCGTCGCCAACCGGCCTGACCTTGCGGCCGACCCCTCTGTCGTGCGACCGGTACGAGGAGGAACGCAGGGACATCTCAAAGCGCATGGCGGAGATTTCAGAAAACCATGAGTAACAACGACCTCGGAATTCTAGAGCGAGTGCTCATCCGCCGCTACGGACAGCCAGACGAGACGTACAAGGAGGGCATGCGTGCAAAGATATGGGCAAGCGGCACGGCATTCGTCTCGGTACTGTACTATTCGACCGATTGGACGAGACCGCCCGCGTCGGAGTTTCGCATGCATCAGCAGATTTACGGCGCGTGTCGTGGGGGAACGCTCGTGGATAGCTCCCTGAAAGTAGCCATGCCGGCGTGGGAGACGCCGTTTTACCTCTATGGTCTCCACGGATTGGGAGAGCAGGTGGAGGTCAAGCGTGCCCTGGAGCTGGACCCAGAGCTTTCGTTCTTCATGGATGCATCCAACGTGTGGTACTTCGGGCACAAACAGGGAAAGTTGTTCGTCTACGATGCTCCGTTCGACGAGCTCGACGAGCTCGGTCCCATCGAATCCGCGCTGGAGGAAATCATCGCACAGTGGGAGGAGGCCAAGCCCAGCGAGTCGTCGCTCCAGAGGACGGGGGCGGTGATTGTTGACCCCGACAAACCGTTCGCGTAGGATGCCGGGCAGGGACATGGACGACAAACTCGACCTCGGCCAAGCGTACGCGCCGCCCGTCGCGTCGCCGCCCGCCGCGCCCCTCCCCGGCGTGGTCTCGCCCTACGACAAGATCGTGAGGTTCTCTTTCCCGGTCGGCGCCGCGGTCGGGTTGGTCATGGGCAGTGTGGACTATCTCCGGAGCGCCTACGCGCTGAGCTTCTTCCATGCGCAGAAGTCCACCCCGGGAATCCTGTGCGTCGCCCTGCTCCGCGGGTGGGGCGCCGCCTGCGCCGTGCTCGCCGCATCCCTCACGGCGGTCATCCTCCTCCATCGCGCGGGGCGCAGGGCGAGCGGACCCATCAAGGTCGATCACGCGCGCGTGTACCTCGTCCTGGCGACGCTCCCCCTCCTCAGCGTCTTCACGGCTCCGTTCTGCCTCCTCGGCGCCCTGCTTCTGTGGCTGGCAGAACCCGCGGGGACGACGAGCGAGTTTTTGGCATCCCTGTCCGATTTCGTGAGACGGGCCGATTTCAAGTACCTCCCGGCCAATGGCGCGCTCGTCGGGCTTTGGCTCACGTGCCTGCTCCGCATCGGGGCAAACTGGCTCACCACGAAGAAGCACGGCCTCGCCCTGAAGCTCTTCGTCGCGTACGCCGCGCTCGCCATACCCAATGCTTTGCTACGAGCGATCTTCTCGATCGTGGATCCGGTTTGAGTCGCGCCGCTCCATGACGACCGGCATTCCGCGGGAAGGCGCGATCGTCACCCCGCGACGAACCTCGTGCACCTTGCCGAAGAGCGGCAGACGTAGCTCCGCGCGCGCGAGGATCGTGGCGAGGATCATCTTCATCTCGTAGAGCGCGAAGGCCAGCCCGATGCAGCGCCGGATGCCGCCGCCGAAGGGGAGCCACTCGTGGGGCGCGAATCGCTGGCGCAAGAAGCGGTCCGGATCGAAACGCGTCGGATCCGGGTAGAGATCGGGCCTCCTGTGAATGAGGTAAATCGAGACGAGGGCGGGCGTGCCCTGGTCGAGGTCGTAGCCGCCGATCCGCATCGGCCGCTGGAGGACGCGGCCGACCATCATGACCACGGGCTGCAGGCGCAAGATCTCCCGCGTCGTCGCGTCGAGCAGCGCGCAGCGGGCGATACGCTCCGGCGCGAGAGCCGGCAGCGCGCCCTCCGTTTCGAGCTCGCGGAGGAGGCGCGCCCGCAGGCTCGTCGAGGCGAGGATCCATCGGAGCCCCCAGGAGAGCGCGGTCGCGGTGGTCTCGTGGCCCGCGGCGAGCAGGGTCACGAGCTCGTCGCGCAATTCGCCGTCGGTCATGGGCTCGCCTTGCTCGTCGCGCGCGTCGAGCAGGAGCGAGAGAATATCGTCCCCGCGCTCGCCCGAGGCCCTTCGGCGCCGGATCTCCGCGTAAAGCATCTCGTCGGCCTCGTGGAGCGCCCGGGCCAGGCGGTTCCAGCGCGTGAGCGGGCCGCGGTCCTTCTGGAACCACGGCAAGAGGAAGAGCGGGCTCGTCGCGAGATCGAGGATGCCCACGAGCCGCTCGCGCAATCGATCGAAGAGCTCGCCCTCGCCGATGCCGAAGACGACCCGCAGAATGACGTCGAGCGTGATCGCCTGCAGGCGCTCGTGCACCGGGAAGCGCTCGCGCTCGGGCCAGGCGGCGATCGAGGCCTCGGTGAGGGCGACCATGCGGGCGCCGTACGAGGACATGCGCTCGCCGTGCAGCGGCGGCATGAGCAGCTTTCGCTGGCGCAGGTGCTCTTTTCCGTCGAGCAGGAGGAGCGAGGCATTGCCGAGCAGTGGCCTGAGCACGGCGTTGGCCTGGCCGGCGTGGGCGTCGTCCGGGCCGAGGGCAAAAATCTCCTTGGCGGCGTCGGGGTGGTGGAAGATCACGGCCGGCTTGGGCATGGCCGGAAAGCGCATGGTGAAGGCGTCCGGGTACCGCTTCGCCATGGCGTCGAGGAAGGGGAACGGGCGGTATAGAAAAGGCAGGAGGGTGACGGCCGGGTGCAGGGGGAGTCCGGGGACGCGGGACATGGGCGCAGCATAGGGGGGATCGCGGCGGAGGGAAGGGGGGGCGCGCGGGCCGTTGCTCGGGGCGCGCCGGACGGATAGGGTGCGCCGCGAGAGGAGCAGACGATGACCGAAGTGAACCGTTCCTGGCGTCTCGCCGCGCGGCCCCAGGGCATGATCAAGGACAGCGATTTCACGTGGCACGAGGAGCCCTTGCCGGCGGAGCTCGGGCCGGGGCAGATCCTCGTCGAGACGCTGTATCTCTCGGTGGATCCGACGCAGCGGATCTGGATGGAGCGCGACTCGTACCTGCCGGCCGTCGGGATCGGCGAGGTCATGCGGGCGGGCGGCGTCGGGCGTGTGGTCCGTTCGAGTCTCCCGGGTTTCTCGCCGGGGGACCTCGTGTACGGGATGACGGGGTGGCAAACACACGCCGTGATCGAGCCCTCGATCCGCGGGCCGCGGAAGCTGCCGGACGGCGTGCCGCCGACGATGGCGGTTTCGCTCCTCGGGCTCACGGGGCTCACCGCGTATTTCGGGCTGCTCGACGTGGGGAGCTTGAAGGACGGGGAGACGGTCGTGGTCTCGGGCGCCGCGGGCGCGACGGGCAATGCGGTCGGGCAGATCGCCAAGATCAAGGGTTGTCGGGTCGTGGGTATCGCGGGCGGCCCAGAGAAATGCGCGTGGATCAAGGACGAGCTCGGGTTCGACGCGGCGATCGATTACAAGGCCGAGGACGTCTACAAGCGGCTGGGCGAGCTCTGCCCGAACGGGATCGACGTGTATTTCGACAACGTCGGCGGCTTGATCCTCGAGGCCGCGCTCTCGTACATCGCCTTGCGTGGACGCGTCGTGCTTTGCGGCTCGATCGGCGATTACAATAACGCCGAGGCTGCGTACGGGCCGAACAACCTCATGAACCTGGTGCTCAAGCGCGGCCGCATGGAGGGGTTCATCGTGACCGACTACGCGGCTCGTTTCGGCGACGCCATCGGCGACCTCGCGCGGTGGGCGGCCGAGGGGCGCATCAAGGATCGCGTCGACGTCGTGGAGGGCCTTTCGAACGCGCCCGCCGCGCTCCGGCGGCTCTTCACCGGGGCGAACACCGGCAAGCAGCTCGTCAAGGTGGCGGCGGGCTGACGCCTCTCCCGCGGGGGGGCGCGCGTCGACCTCCGACGATCGGCCACGTCCCCGCGTAGGGAGCCCGCCTCGGCAACCGTCCAAGGGGAACGATCATGACATCTCCTCGAACCATCGAGCCGACCGCCGGGGATCCCGAGGTCCTCCGGGTCGTCGCGCGGGGCAAACGGCGGCGGCTGCCGTGGGTGCTGCTCGCCGCTGTCCTCGTCGCCGGCGGCGGCGGCGGCTTCTACGCCTGGAAGAAGAAGACCACCGCCGCCGCGGAGAGCACGAAGTACCAGTCGCAGAAGGTCGAGCGCGGCGACCTCCGGGTGACCGTCACGGCCACCGGCACCTTGAAGGCGCGCAACACCGTCGAGGTCGGCGCCGAGATCACGGGCCGGGTCCTCGAGGTCCACGTCAACTTCAACGACAAGGTCACGAAGGGCCAGATCCTCGCCGAGATCGACACCGAGCAATACACGGCCCGGATCGAGGAGGCGACGGCGCAGCTCGCCTCGGCGAGCGCCTCGCTCGTGAACGCGCGCACCACGGCGAGCGAGAACAAGCAAAAGCTCACGCGGGCCGAGGCCATGCTGGCGCAGGGGCTCGCGCCGGCGCAGGACGTCGAGACCGCGCAGGCGAACTACAAGCGCTCCGAGGCGCAGGTGTCGTCGGCCTCCTCGCAGGTGACGCTCGCGCAGGCGTCGCTCAAGGTCGCGAAGACGAACCTTTCGAAGGCGGTCATTCGTTCGCCGATCGATGGAATCGTGCTGAACCGCGCGGTCGAGCCGGGCCAGACGGTGACCTCGGGCATGCAGACGCCGGTGCTCTTCGTGCTCGCCGCGGATCTCGGTCAGCTCCAGCTCAACGTGCAGGTCGACGAGGCCGACGTGGGCGCGGTGAAGGAGGCGCAGGAGGCGAGCTTCACGGTCGACGCGTATGCGCAGCAATCGTTCGCGTCGAAGGTGCTGGCCGTGAAGAACATGCCGACGACGGGGACGACGGTCGTCACGTACGAGGCATGGCTCTCGGTCGACAATTCGAAGGGATTGCTCCGGCCGGGCATGACGGCGACGGCGACGGTCGTGGTCGACGAGCGGAAGAACGTGCTGCTCGTGTCGAATGCGGCATTGCGGTTCAACCCGAACCGGAAGTCGAGCTCGCAGCAGCAGCAGGGCATTTCGGTGAACCAGTTCTTGCCCATGGGCCGGCCGGGGGGGATGGGGCAGCAGCAAAAGCGTCCGGGTGGCACGGGCGCGCCGCGCGAGCCCGTCCTTTGGCTGCCGACGGGCGGCGAGCCCCGCCGCGTGAAGGTGGAGGTCGGCGCGACGGACGGCATTCGCACGGAGATTCGCTCGGAGGAGATCACCGAGGGGACCGACGTCGTGGTCAGCATGATCGAGGCGCCGCGTGGCTGAGCTGCCTCGCCCGGACGGCGGCGCCACGGTGGCCCCGGGTCATCCCTTGGGGGCTGCGCTCGGACAAGCCGAGCTACGCCCCCAAACCCCCATCGTCGAGTTCCGGCGCGTCGAGAAGATCTACGGCGAGGGCGAGTCGGAGGTGCGCGCGCTCGACGGCGTCGACATGCGCATCGATCCGGGGGAGTTTGTCAGCATCATGGGGTCGAGCGGCTCGGGCAAGTCGACCGCCATGAACATGATCGGTTGTCTCGACGTTCCCACGTCCGGCGCTTACCTCTTTCGTGGCGTCAACGTCTGCAATCTCGATCAGGACCAGCGCGCGCTGCTCCGGCGCCATTTCATCGGGTTCGTCTTCCAGGGGTTCAATCTGCTCGCGCGGACGACGGCGCTCGAGAACGTGGAATTGCCGCTCATCTACCGGCGCGTGCCGGCCGAGGAGCGGCGTCAGCGCGCGCTCAAGGCGCTCGATCTCGTGGGCCTCTCGTCGCGCGCGGGGCACACGAGCGCCAAGCTCTCGGGCGGCCAGCAGCAGCGCGTCGCCATTGCGCGGGCGCTCGTGACGGAGCCGTCGCTCCTCCTCGCGGACGAGCCGACCGGTAATCTCGATACCGCGCGGAAGGCCGAGATCATGGAGCTCATGGTGCAGCTGAACCGCGAGCACGGCATTACCGTCGTGATGGTCACGCACGAGCCGGACATGGCCGAGTACGGGACGCGGACCATCGTGTTTCGCGACGGCAAAATCATCTCGGGGAATCGCTGATGCTCTGGGCCACCTTGATCATGTCGTTACGCGAGGTGCGGAAAAACGCGCTTCGTTCGTTCTTGACGATGCTCGGCATCATGATTGGCGTCGGCGCGGTCATCGCGATGGTGACGATCGGCGAGGGCGCGACGCAGAAAGTGCGCAGCGACGTCGGCGCGCTCGGCGAGAACATGCTCGTCGTCTCGCCCGGCGCGGCGCGGCGCGGGCCGGAGCGTACGGCGGGCAATCCGTTCCAGAAGGACGACGTCGAGGCGATCGAGCGCGAGGTGACCGGGATCAAGGCCCTGTCGCCGACGGCGCAATCGAACACGACGGTGGTCGTCGGCAACCAGAACTGGCCGACGAGCGTGATCGGCGTCGACGAGGGATATTTCGAGGTCCGCGGCTACAAGGTCGAAATGGGCCGCAGTTTCTCGGAGGCCGAGGCGGCTTCCGGCACCCCCGTGTGCATCATCGGCAAGACCGTGCGGGACAACCTGTTTCCCGGGGCGATGCCGATGGGCCAGCGCATTCGCGTGAAGCAGGTATCCTGCCTCATCGTCGGCTTGCTCGCCTCGAAGGGCCAGGCCGCGATGGGCGGCGATCAGGACGACGTGGTTTTGATGCCGCTCCGCGCCTTCCAGCGGCGCATCGCGGGCAACAACAACATCAGCTCGGTGTATTTGCAGGTCGAGCAGGCGGAGCTGACGTCGTCGGTGCAGGCGCAGGTGGAGGACCTCTTGCGCGAGCGGCGCCGCATCCAGCCCGGCGCGGTCGACGATTTCAACGTGCGTAACATGCAGGAGATCGCCGACACGATGAGCAGCGTCACCGCGTCGATGACGGGCCTGCTCGGCGGCATCGCGGCCGTGAGCCTGCTCGTCGGCGGCATCGGCATCATGAACATCATGCTCGTCAGCGTCACCGAGCGGACGCGCGAGGTCGGGACGCGGCTCGCGATCGGGGCGCTCGCGAGCGAGGTGCTCCTGCAGTTCCTCGTGGAGGCGGTGGTGCTCGCGCTTCTCGGCGGGATCCTCGGGATCCTGTTCGGGCTCTCGCTCTCGTACGCGGCGACGCAGAGTTTGTCGCTGCCATTCGTCATCTCGCCGGGCACGGTGGCCGGGGCCTTCGCGTTCTCCGCGGCCGTCGGGGTCATCTTCGGGTATCTGCCGGCGCGCAAGGCGGCGCGCCTCAACCCCATCGAGGCATTGCGTCATGAATAGAACGTCGAAATGGTGCGTCGCCGTGTGTTCGCTCGCGCTCGCCCTCTCCTCCGCGGACGCGTCCGCTCAGCAGGTCCCGGCGAGCGGGGCCACGCGAGGCTCCTCGCCCGTGGTCCACGAGATCACGGAGAACGACGTGGTCACGCTCGTGCTCCGTCACAACCCCGACGTCGCTTCGGCGATTCTCTCGGAGAAGCAGGCGGCGGCCTTGGTGCGGGCGCAGGAGGTGCGGTATCCATTCGTGCTCACGGCGAACGGGGGATATACGCACAGCGCGTCGCCCACGCTCCAGCGCGATGGTTCGGTGAGCGTCGGTGAGCGCGACGTCTTCGCGCTGAACGCTGCGCTGCGGAAGGATTTCGCGACCGGCACGGTGGTGTCGTTCTCCGTGCAGAGCAGCCGCAGCTCGACGTCGAACCCCGTCGGTGAGCTCGTCACGGCGGGCGCGGCGGGCACGGGGTATTCGGTGTCGACGCGGCTCTCGCTTACGCAGCCGATTCTCCGCGGCGCGGGGACACGTATGGGCGAGGCGGGGCTGCGGGCCGCGGAGCTCGATCGGACGGCCGCGCACGAGGGGCGCGAGCGGGTGGCGAGCGAGGTCGTGCGCGACGCGCTCACGTCGTACTGGGAGCTCTGGTACGCGTCGCGCGCGCTCGCGATCGAGCAGGCTGCGAATGCTCTCGCGAAGGTCGAGCGCGACGCGGCCGATCAACGGCGCGAGAAGGGCGCGGCCGCGGCCGTGGATGTCCTTTCGTACGAGACGCGCATCGCGACGCTCGGCGAGTCGGTCACGTCGGCCGAGCTCACCGAGATCCAGCGTGGTCTCGAGCTCGCCCAGCTCCTCGCCGTCATCGATCCGAACGCGCGCCTGCGCGCGTCGGGGGATCCCGTGGACCCGCCCGTGCCGACCGTGGCGGAGGTCGAGAAGGCGCTCGCCTCGCTTTCGCCGGAGCTCAAGGAGCTCGAGGCGCGCGTCGCCTCGGCCGAATCCCGCGCGCAGGTGGCGGGGGATCAGTATCGACCGCGCTTCGACGTGGAAGGGTACGTGGAGCTCCGCGGCCTCGGCAATGGCAGCATCGCGCCGGCGTTCGCGCAGATCGGGACGTTCGGCGCCGTCAACGGATATGTGGGGTTTCTCTTCGAGGCGCCGCTCACGACGGCGCGGGAGTCGGCCGAGGTCGAGAATGCGCGCATCAACGCGCAGATCTCGAAAAACCAGCTCGAAGCCGCGCGCAGCCGGATCCGCATCGTCGCGCTTCGTCTCGTCGCGCAGCTCGAATCCGCGGAGGCGCGGCGCAGGGCGGCGGCGCAGACCGTGGCCATTGCCGAGAAGCAGCTCGAAGCCGAGCGCGCGCGTTTCGCGCTTGGCACGTCGACGCCGCTCCAGGTGCAGCAAGCCGAGGACACCGTGCGCACCTCGCGCCTGCGCGTCGCGCGGGCGACGGTGGATCGGATCCAGGCGATGCTCCAGCTGGATCACTCGATGGGCCGCATCGCGGCGCGCGTCGGCGGCGGATCCACGCCGGAGAAATGAGGGTCAGCCGAGCGGCCGCGATGCGAACGGGCGCCGCGGCCGCACGCGGCCGGTGAGCGCGAGCCACTCGGCGGCGCTGATGGGCTCTTCGAAGAGCGAGGCGTCGCTCCCATGCAGCCGGAAGAGCTCCACGATGAAGCGCATGCGATCGGCGAGCGAATCCCAGCGCTCGGCGCGGCTGCCGCAGGTCGACTGGATGTCGGCGTCGAAGCGCAGGACGAACGTGACGAGCTCCGGATCTTCGAGCGCTTCGAGGTACTCGCCGAAGGGCCCATCGGGCAGATCCGCGCCGAGTTTGTGGATGGCCGTACCGCCGCCGAGCTCGAGCTCCAGCATCGCCTTCGTGACGAGCGCGCGCGTGGTCGGGCCGCCGGGCATCGCGGCCGCGATCCGGCCTTGCAGGCGCGTCTGCTCCTGCAGCGCGACGTACAGGTTCGCCGCGTAAAGCAGCTCCGCTTTGCGTTTGCCCGCGTGCGTCCGGGCCGCTTCGAGGTAGCATTCGAAGGCGCGGCGCAGGATGTCCTGTCCGCCTCGATCGGGCGAGCCTTTCGTGAACGAGGCGAAGAACGCGGCGAGGGCCTCGTCGCCTTCGCGGTAGGCGCGCGCGAATCCGGCGAAGGCCGGGGCGACTTCCATGAAGACCTCGCGATTGCCCTCGCCGACCTCCCGCGAGACGTCGCGCAGGGTATCGAGCAAAAACCGCGCGCCCGGGACACGCGCCGCGGCGCGGGCGACGTATTGTTGTCCCGGCAGATCCTCGCCACGAATGGATTGTCCGGCGCGGCGCGAGGCCCAGGCGGCCATCGTGCACCAATTGATGCCGGCGCCGCTGCCGAGGAGATCCGCGACTTCGAGCGAAAGATCCCCGTAGGCCTGGGTGATGAGCAGGTTGCGCGCAGCGGCGTCCTTCATCGCCACGACCCGCGCGATGTAGTCCTCCGTCACGCGGCGCTCGATGCGGACGCCCGCCTCGACGAGGCGCGGGGATTCCTGGAGAACGGGCCGACGGGGAAGGACGTCCCATGCAAAGCTGAGGAGGAGCGCGATCATGCCGATTGTTCAAAGCACGCGGCGGGCCAGTCCCGCTGGGCTCGCCGGCGCGTCGTTTTTTCCGCGGATCCGCCGGGCGTCATGATTTTCGGCGCGGGAAACGTGCTCGGGTGCGGGCCCGAGCCTGCAGCATTGCGGGCTCCGGCGAGCAGGCAGGATTTCGGCAAATGGCGGGCATTCGACAGGGAAATGCCGTTTCGGCATCTTCCCATCTCTCCAAGGTTCGCCCCCGCTCCAGGATCCTCGTTTGCCGATCCGGCGCCCAAGCTCCGCGCTTGCCATGCCGTCCAAGCCCGGCCATGACAAGAGGAACCACGTGAAGCGCGCGCCCGAGACGGCCCTCCTCCTCGCCTTGATGCTGCTCGCCGGCTGCAGCCGTTCGATCTCGCATCACCTGCTCGACGCCAGCATGTCGAGCGCGCACCGGCCGGCGCCGCCCGTCGCTCCCGCGGCGGTCCTCCCGGAGGCGACGAGCCCGTATCAGCTCCTCGGCGGGGACATGCATTGCCACGTGAGCCCGCCCGACTCGCCCCGGCACGTGAGCCGCGGCATGGAGGAGACCGTGGAGCTCGTGCGCGCGGAGGGGCTCGACTTCGTCGTCCTCACGCCGCACGTGCCGTCACAGTTTTTCCAGAGCGAGTCCATGCGGCAGAGGGTGCAGGCCGAGCTCGCGGCGCTCGAACGGGCCGTGCCGCGAGGGGAGGGGGAGCCGATCTTCGTCGTGGGGTTCGAGTACACCGATTACCATTACGGCCACGTCGGGGCGGCGTTCGCGGATCTCGGCGCCGTGTACGCGGACGTCTCGGCGCGCGCGGCCCTCACCGATCCGGCGAAGTTTTTCCATGCATTCGTGCAGCATGGGGGGCTGCTCGTGATCAATCATCCGCTGCTCACGCCAATCGATTCGATCATCCCCATGGCACGGGCGAACCTCTCGTGGCGCCCGTTCACGGCGCCGGGGCCCTATCCGGAGGAGATCGTCGCGGCCGATCGGATCGCGCAGGCGTTCGAGGTGTACAACCTCGCGGTGACGGAGCTCCGGGATCGCTTTCTGCTCGGCGACACGGCTTCCACGCTGGAGGCGACGCTCGCGCGGCTCGATCGGGAGGTCCCGCTGCGCGCGCGGCCGCTCGTGCCGGTCGGGGGGTCGGACAGCCATAGTGGCCATCTGCGGGCGACGACGTTCGTGCTCGCGGAGGAGCGCTCGGCGAAGGGCGTGCGGGACGGCATCGTCGCGGGGCGCGTTTGCGTGCGGGATCCGGCGGCGTGCTCGTTCGAGGTGCGCGCTTCGGGCGGAACGTGGTTGCCGCCCGGGAGCGTGATTCGTGATGCGACGATGGTGGAGGTGCGGGCCCGGGGCGAGGAGGTCCGTTTCTGGGCGAATGGCACGGTCCTCGCGCCGGAGGAGCCCGGACACAGCGTGTTCGTCCCGGTCGCGCCGGGGAAATGCAGCGTCCTCCGGGCGCGGGTCGACGCGGGGTATTCGGGGCCGGTGTACGTGAATTGCCCCTTCTAGACGTCCTTCACGCTCGCTCGCGCGGCACGTGCCGATCGGGCACGAGTTTCGGCGAAAGCTCGTGGGCGGCCGCGCGAAACGCTTCGTGTCGTCGCCGCCAGAAAGGCGCCTCGGGCCAGCGTCGCTCCGCATCGTAGGTTTTTCCCCGCGTTCGCAAGTATTCTGCAAAATGAACGTGCGCCGCGCGCGCATGGGCGGCCATCGCCTCTCTCCCTGACAGGAGCGCGTTCGCCGCGGAGAGGC
Organism: Polyangium jinanense; assembly: GCF_028435365.1. Next base: position 48,249 of record NZ_JAGTJJ010000063.1, read on the forward strand.
CCGCCGAGAGCCCCTCGAGGAGACCTCTGCCGCTCAAGGGGTCGAGCGCGCACGCAGCGTCGCCCACGGCGATCCAGCCGTCGCCCGTCACCTCGTCCCAGCATGCGCTCTCCGCAGGGGCCGCCTTCGGCGAGCCGGTGAGACGGCCTCTGCCCGCCCGCAGGCGCGTCCGCGGCGCATCCGCGAGCGCTCCTTGCCACGCTTCTGCGACCCCGCGTCCCCCCCGCGGCAGGAGGTCGGCGTCGGTCATGAAGGCGGCAACGAGGGTTCGTCCAGGCAATCGCGCCGAATACCAGAAGCCGGAAGGAGTCGCTTCGATCAACGTGCGCGCGTCCTCTTCGTTCGTGCCCTCGACGTAGCCCACCAGGGCGACCAGGCGATCGAACCTGATCCGGCGCGCGCTGGGCGCGGCGAGGCGGCGCCCAGCCCTGCCCGCGGCCTCGATCACGGCCTCCGCGTATAATACCTCAACGCGACCGTCCACGTCGACGGTGAGTCGACAGCCTCCCCGGGACGGCTCGCAGGCCTGGACATGGGCGCCGGTGCGCAGCGTCGCGCCCGACCGTATGGCTTCCGCGGCGAGGAATCGATCGAACCGCAATCGATCGAGGTGCCATCCGTGCCCGTAGGGGCTCCAGATGAACTCGTTCTCGTGCAGCTCTTCGCTCCCCCACGCGGACACGGTGCCCGGCGAGGGAAGGTGCCCTTCTTCGACGAACCTCTCCCATATCCCCAGTTGCTGCAAGGGCAAGAGCGCCTCGGGGGACAGGGTTTCGCCTGCGCGCAGGCGTTCGTATCGCCCGCGCTCCAGCACGAGCACTCTCTGGCCTGCGCGCGAGAGCGTGATGGCAGCGGAGCACCCGGCCGGCCCGCCGCCGATGACGGCCACGTCGAAGAAGGGAACCATTGGCGTTTTCCTGATGCGTTTTTCCGCCTCAGATCTCGCTGCGCTCGGCCTCGAGGAGGACCTCCTCGCCTGCCGCATTGCGGCGCGGCACGATGATTCCGAGCCGCCCGAACTTCTCGACCAGCTCCGTGTGATCATCGATGTCGCGCGTCCAGCCTGCGCTCGGCGTGGCGTCGTCCGGCCGGCGCATCACCATCGAGGGCCGCTGCGACGGCCACCACCCGACGCCGCACTTGAGAAAATCGGCCTGCCACGGCACGGCCATGCGCGCGGTGAGCGCGCCGGGCACGAGCGTCTCTTGTTCGCCTTCGGCGTTCACGAACGGGGCGGTCGTGAGGCGGCAGCGCTCGGCGTACATCGCCGCGGTTTTCATCTTCTCGCCGGCCTCGATACCCGGGTAGAAACCGCCGCCCACACAGGCGTCGAGCGCCGCGCGGTCGAGGCCGCCCGGGGTTACGCCGATGGGCTCCTCGGGCGCGGATGCATCGTCGACGAAGTTCTCCGCCAGCCACGCGTCGAGCGCCGCGAGCTGGACCTCGGTGAACATGAAATCGTTCAGGATGCCCGAATCTTGCGCATCCTTGACGAGCGCATATGCCGTCTGGCGTAGGGCGCTGGCCGCGGGGTCGCCTTTTCGAGACAGCGTCGTCCAATCGCGCGGGATGCTGTTCCACTGGGCCCATTGCTCCACCCAGCGCAGGCGGCTCGCGCGATTCAGGATGGGCAGGATGTCCCGCTTGAACGAGGGCGTCGCCGGCGGCGCCTCGAAGCCACGCGTGACCGACGCCTGGACCGCGATATCGTAGAGGGTGGTGATCCCACCGATGGCGGGCGCGTAATCGGGCGGCGCCACGATGACCCAGCTCGGCGCGTCGACCTCCCGTGTCTCGCCGTTCGGCAGCCGGATCGTCGCCGTCACCGGGCCGTCCGATACGTCGTCGTGCCAGCCCGGGTTGTTGGCGAAACTGTTGATGGGCTTTCCTGTCGGCACGGAGGCCGAATGGCCGTGCCCGCCGAGGACGAGCAGCCGGCCTGCTGCGTCCGTGCGCAGCTCGCCCAGATAGACCTCGGTCCCCATGAAGCGCGCCGCTCGGCTGGCCACGGCCGTCTGGTTTGCGCCGACGATCGGGTCGAAGACGGGCGCGATCACGAGCTCTTCCTCGGGCACGTCCGGGTTTCGAGGCATCTCCGAGGCGAAACCCTTCGAGGCTGCCTTGCGGTTGGCGAGACGAACGTGCCAGGTGATCTCCGCGTCGGCCGCGGTGATCTCCCGCAGGAGCCGCAGCGCTCCCTTGTCGGTCCTCTCGTATTCGTAGACGCGGAACCGTGCGGCCTGCCGCAGAATCCGGCCCGACGCGTCCTTGTATCGCTCCACGGGCTGCTCACCTTTCGGCGTAGGCACGACGCCCCGCTCGCCGGGGATCTCCGGACCGATGAAGAATGCGTCGCTGCTGTCGCCGACGCGCGCGACGCCGATTCCTGGGTGAATCTTGTAAACCTTCGCCATGGGTTCGTTCCTTCGTCTTCTCGATATCGTGAGTTCAAATGGCCATGGATCATCAAGCGACGGGTAAAATGGAAAGGAGGGGGCGGTCTTCGCGGCGCGCGGAGTCGAGCATTTGAAGGCTCGCGATCAGTGCCCTGGCCGAGGGGCTTGGGTCGATTTCGTTGAGCCGCGCGAGCAGGCGCTCCGAGCGCGCGGTGAGCTCCCTCAAAAGTTGCAAGCCTTCGTTTCTCCCGGAGGGCAGGGCGGCGGGCGCGCTCCACGCGGGGGCTGCGCGGTCGCCGTCCAGCGCACCGCCTTCTTTGCGCGGGAGCTGCAAGAGGCGCCGGGTCACGCGCGTTATGCCCGTCTTCATCTCGTCCAGCGACCCATCCACGTACCTCGCGCGCGCCTCGTCCGACGCAGGCGTGGAGAGTGCAAGGTCGATGAGGAGCAAAAGCAGGTGATAGCGGACATCGAATAGCTCCGCCCACATGCGCGCGAGGGGGTTGGTGATACGGTTCTGCTCGCGCTCGGCGTCGGTGTGCGGCTCCGTCGAGAGGCTTGGATTCGTCGGGACCGGGAGAATCCGCGGGGGGGGTCCGACGAGGCTGCGATACCCCTCGAGGAAGGCGTGGAAATGCGAGTCGTCGTCGTCGAGCAAGCCCTCCCCTTGGGCCATGATTCGGTAGAGCGCCTTGAACGCATCCGCGCGGTCGCCGACGGGGTCGACGTAGAAATGGGGCACGCTGCCGCTCCACTCGGCCGCGTTCGTCTGGAAGGGCAGGACCTCGTCCCTGGGCCTGAGCGCGCGGATGTGCCAGCCAGCCGGCATGCCCGTCTCCGGCGTGAGCGTGAGCGGGCCCTCGGGACCATCCCCCTCCTGGAAGAGCCAGTAGATCTTCATATAAATGGCGCCCACCCGTTGCACGTCTCCGGGGACGGCGCCGTTTGCCTCGGCGAGGATCGCCTGCACCTCGCTGCGCAGCTCGGGCGGGACCAGATCGAGCGTAGGCATCTCGAGCGCGACGTATTTGGCGAGGGCGACGCGGCTCGCGGGCTCGAGGCGGAACGGGATGGGATCGAGCTCGCTCGGGGGCCCATCGTCGCGGCGCCCAAGGAACGGCTCGGCCCCGAGGACACGCAGCAGGTTCTGCACCGTGGCGAAATGCGCCATCTCCTGTTCGGCGATGGTGCGAATCGTCTTCGCGAGAGGATTTCGTATATCGTCGAACGAAAACGCGGCGTAGAGGTACTGGACCATCAGCGCGTGCTCGACGCCAGCCGCGATTCGTAAGAGCTCGATGGCTTCTTCCTCCGGGGTCGCGACATTCTCGATGGTGGGGATCCCCGTGGCCTGGAGGACGCGATTCATGGCCTCCTCGCGGAGGCCGCGCGGCGTTCGCACGGCCGCGAGGCCCTGGATCGATAGCCGTTTCGCACCCACCCAGGACAACCGTTTGATTAGGGTCATGCTGGCTCCTTGCGTGTGCTCGATGGAGATCGAGCCTCCGCGGGCACCTGTTTGCACGGCGCATGCCACGATGATTCCCTTGCCTTACGAGGAGGAAATACGTGCGTCAGGGCAGACGTGGCGCCGAAGGGGGGGCGCGCCGCAGCATGCCCTTGCGTGGTCGCGCAATATCTTGCAGCCCGGCTCATCCGTCGCGGAGCGCGCGAGCCCAGGCTCCCCAACATCGGAGGGGCGAACTTCCGAGGCGAAAGGACGCTATCCCCGGGCCGAGATCCGTGGTCTACTTGCGGGGGAGAGGAGCCTGGGGGGGCACGTTGAGCGGCACGGTCAGCCTGTTGGGTCTCGACTTCGGCAGCACGACCAGCAGTGCGATGGTCGCGTCCGCCACGATGGTACGCAATTGCGTCACCGGTCGGGTGGAGCTCCGCCGGCTCACCGAGGAATATCGGTCCGTCCCGGTCTTCACGCCCCTCCGTGAGGGACGTATCGATGAGGGCGCGGTCGTGGCGCTCCTCGATCGTTGGCTCGCCGAAGGGGATTTGCAGGGGAAAGAGATCTTCGGCGGCGGCGCGCTCATCACGGGGCTTTCGGCCCAGCGGGACAATGCGGCGGCGCTCTCGTCGCTGCTCCGTGCGCGCCTCGGTGACGCCATCCTCGTGGCCTCCGGCGACGCGAACCTCGAGTCCTGGATGGCGTTTCTCGGGAGCGCGGCGCGGCTCTCGCGACACCATCCCGAGGTCGAGATCGTGAACCTCGACATCGGCGGCGGGACGACGAACCTCGCGCTCGGAATCGACGGAGAGGTCCGCCGCACGGGCTGTCTGTTCGTGGGGGCGAGGCATCTCCAGGTCGAGCCTGGGAGTCATCGGATCGTCGCGATGTCGAGGTATGCCCGGGCGCTCTTCGATCACCTGGGAATTGCACGCGGGCCCGGGGATACGTTGTCTCCCGGCGACGTCGACGCGGTGCTCTCGTTTTACGTCGCGCTCCTCGAATCCGCGGTCACCGGGCGCGCTGAGCCGTTCACGACGCCCGTCGCGCGCCTGCATTTGCACACGGACCTCGGGCTCGAACCACCCGCGCCGCACGTGCCCCGCGTCGTCACGCTCTCGGGTGGCGTAGGCGCGCTCGTCTACGACAAACTACAGGGCGCGCCGTGGCCGCAGACGACGTGTTTCGGGGATCTCGGCATTGATCTCGCCCAGCGTATCCTCGCGTCCGAGGTCCTCGCGCGTGACCTCGCGGCATGGATCCCCGACCATTTCGGCCGCACGACGGTCTTCGGAATGATGCGGCACAGTATGGACATCTCCGGCGCGACCGTTTTTCTCTCGTCGCCCGGCGTCCTACCCCTGCGCGACTTGCCCATCCTCGGCCGCCTGGGAAGCGATGCGGATGCCGCGCGCGTGCACGCGCTGCTTCGCCTCGTGCGCGAGAGCCCGTCCGGCGGCTGTTTGCGGGTCGAATGGCACGGTCCTCCGCTCGTGGCCATCCGCCGGCTCGGCGCTTTGCTCGGCGACGAATTGAAGGCGCGTCCCCTCGGGCCCGACCAGGCGCTCGTCTTGTTCGTGGCTGAAAACGTGGGCAAAACCCTCGGCCAGTACGTCAGCGACTGGGGCCAAAGCCCGGTCCGCCTCGTCGTCATCGACGAGGTCGTCGTCAAGGACGCCCGCTTCGCGCAGATCGGGCGCATGAAGGATCACGTCGTTCCTGTCTGGTATTACGGGCTGGATTGAGAAACGAGGAAACGATGCAGCAGGTTCCAGAGGCGCTCGTGCCATTGTCCGACATCGTCGTCCCGCGGCCGCGGCCGCCTGAGTTCTATCGGACGACCGTCCTCGACGAGGAGATCTCGTTCCTCGGCCTGAAAGCGCTCCTCGGCGCTGCCGACGAGAACAAGGCGGGCGATCGAAACGCGGGGCTCGCGGCAAAGAGCGCCCGGCACCGCGAGGCCGCTCGGACGATTCTGTCATCGCTCACGCTGCGGCACCTCTACGACCATCCGCTCACCGACGACGACGGGAACGTCGATTCCGTCATGCGGGTCAATTACACGATCGATCACGCCGTCTTTGCCGAGATCGAATCGATGACCGTGGGCGGGCTGAAAAACCATCTCCTGCGCTCGCCGGGCGCGGAGAGCGCGCGCGTGGGCAAGGCCTTGACTGGCGTGATGGCGGCCGCGCTGGCCAAGATCTGCGACGTGCACGAGCTCATCTTTCTCGCTCGACGCATCCCGCGACCCACGAAAGCGCGGACGACCCTCGGTTTGCCCGGGACCTTGTCTTCGCGCCTGCAGCCGAACCATCCCACCGATGATCTGCGTGGGATCACGCTGCTCTTGTATTGGGGGCTCTCGATGGGCGCGGGGGATGCGCTGCTGGGCATCAATCCTGCCATCGATACCGTCGAGAACATTTCCGGGCTTCTCCGTCACCTCGACAAAGTCCGCCGGCAGACGGGCGTGCCCACGCAGATCTGCGTCCTCGGGCACATCAAAACGCAGCTCGCTTGCCTCGAACGAGGTGCGCCGGTCGAGATCCTCTTTCAGAGCCTGGCCGGCACCGAGAAGACGCTCACGGCCGAGTTCGACGTGACCGTCGAGTTGCTCGACCAGGGCTATCGGACCATGCGCGAAAAGGGAGCGCTCGGGCCGGACGCGCGTCAATTCATGTATTTCGAGACCGGTCAGGGGAGCGAATTCACCTACGGCAAGCACCACGGCATCGACATGACGACGACGGAGGCCCTCTGTTACGGCCTCGCCCGCCGCTACGATCCCTTCATGGTGAACAACGTCACGGGCTTCATCGGGCCGGAGACGCACCTCGACAATTTCGAGATGATCGTGTCGAACCTGCAGGACCACTTCATGGGCAAGCTGCTCGGTTTGCCCATGGGCATGGCGCCGTGCTTCACGCTCCACTCGCACATCACGCTCGAAGGCCAGCAGATGGCCACGCAGATGCTGACCGCGGCGGGCGCGAATTACTACATGGATGTCGCGCTGAATACGGATCGAATGCTCGCGTATTTCGATACCAGCGGCCACGACGACCAGACCTTGCGCGAGCTGTACGGGAAGCGGGTGACGCCCGAGTACGAGGCGTGGGCGATCGAGCGGGGGATTTTCCGCAAAGAGGAGGACGGTAGCCTCGCCCGCGGCCCGCACTGGGGAGATTTGCGCCGGTTCCTTTCGTCGGACGCGGAGCTTTCGGGGCTGCTCGCGACCACGCCGGCCCTGCATGGATTCGAATCCGCCGGTCCGCGGCCCGCCGACGAGGTCAGCCGCCGCGTTCGGCTTCATCAGGCCGTCGGCCGCGAGGCGACGCAGAGCGTGCTCTGCGTCGATGCGTTGCAAGAGGTCGTCGATTTCCGGGTGGTCGCCACGGACGCCCATTCCAAGGAAGCGCACCTCCATTCACCCTCCCTGGGTGCGCGGGTCGCCGCAAACCACCGCGCCGCGCTCCTTCCCGAGCGCCGCCAGGTGCAGATCCTCGTCTCCGACGGGCTCAGCGCCGAGGCCGTCCACCACAATGCCAGCGAGCTGCTCCCCGTCCTCCTCGACGGCTTGAATGCTCGCGGCATCACCATGGGCAAACCCATCCTGGCCCCGAACGGGCGGGTGAAGCTCTCCGAGGATGTCGCGGAGCTCGTGCAATGTGATCTCGTGATCTGCTTGATCGGCGAGCGCCCCGGCGGCGACGCCCTCGCGTCGCGTAGCCTCTCGGCCTACCTGGTGTATTGCCTGCGCGACGACGAAACGAGGCGGAAAGCCGCTGCGTTCAGCGGCAATCCCGAGGCACGTTTCGAGTATACGGTGCTCTCGAACATCTATGCCGGTGGGCTGCCGCCGCTCGAAGCGGGCGGCGTCATTGCCGAGAAGGTGTTCGAGGTGCTGGAGCGCCGGGCGGCCGGCAATCGCCTGGAGGCGTTGCTCTCGTCTTGAGGCAGGAAAGAGGGGCTCGCGGGGGGGTTCGTCCCGTCAGGGCACGCGCTTCGCCGTGGCCTTCGCCGTGATCGGGCCGGCGCCAGGCGTGGGGCACCCGCACTTCGAGTACACGAGCGTGCCCGTCGCGTCGTCGCCCGCGAGCACGAGCGTGATCTCGCGCTTCTCGCATTGATCCTCGCCCGAGAAGCAATACGACGTGTCGCTCTTCAGGGTGAGTGTACATCCGTCCGCCGAGACCGATCCGGTCGCCGTATACGAGGCGGGCATCGGAGGCTCAGGGTTGCAGCTATGCATGGGCGCCGTGTCATCGCCCTCGAAGGTGACGCTGATCGAGACGTCGGACGCGTTTGGCGTGACCGTCAAGAGATCGCCCGCGGGGACGCAGCCGTCCGCGTCTTGCTCGTAGGTGATCTGCCACTTGCCCGCGGCGGAGCAGGCATCGGGATTTCCGCCGCCCGAGCCGCCGGTTCCGCCGGTCCCACCCGAGCCGCCGGAGCCGCCGGAGCCACCCGCGCCGCCATTGCCGGCGCTGCCGCCACCGTCACTGCAGGCAGGGAACACGGAAAGCGCGAGGGTCGCTGCAAGGAATGCTGAAGAGAACGCAAGAGAAGGTCGCATGGGCCGAGGATAGCCGCCGTGAGCGGACCTCGCCAGGCCACAAAACTGCTCTTGCGCGGGAGGGGAAGGGGCTTTTCGTTTACTGCGCGAGGCGACGAATCTCGCCGAGCACGCGGTAGAACCCGCCGCCCGCGGCCTCCCGCACCTCGTCGACGACGTAACGCGCGCCCTCGACGCGGATGTTGCGCGGGAACTGGCAGTTGTACGACGACTTGAAGCCCGGCGAGACGACATGCACGCGGAGCTTGCCGCCTTGCTTGACGCATTCGACGATCACGCCCTTCGTCGTATCGCGCGTGGTCTCGAGCTGCGTCGAGGGGATCTCCTCGACCTTCGCCGGAGCCTTGATGTCGCGCGCGACCGGAACCTCGCCCGCCTGCGCCTTCTGGATCGCCTCCTCGCTCGCGTCGATGCAAGCGAGCGAGCCGTCGGTCGTGACGATGTAGAGCCGCTCGTCGCGGTATTGCATCGAGTACGCCGAGCCGCACCCCGTCGCGAGCTTCCACAGGCGCTTGCCGGCCGCGTCGAAGCAATAAATGGTGGAGCTCGAGTCGCCGCCGAAGATGTACTTGCCGCCGGGCGAGGCCGCGCAGGAGTAGACCGTGTCGTCGCAATCGCAGACGACGCCGGGTTTGCCGTCCTTCGAGAAGACGTACACCTTGTCGTCCATCGTGCCGGCATAAACGTCCGAGGCCTCCTGCCAGCCGAAGAGCACCGAGCCGCGCGTCTTCGCCTCCCAGACCGCCTTGCCGTCCTTCCAGGCGTACTTCGTCACGCCCGCGGAATGGCCGTGATAGACGCCCTTCTCGTCGGCGCGCACCATCCAGCCGCTAGAACCCTTGCTCTTCTTGCGCCAGTTCGTCTCGTTTTCGTGATCGAAGATCGCAATGTTGCCGTCGGCGTCGGAGACGCAGAGCTTGCCGCGGTAGATGTCGAGCCAGAAGATGTCGACGTTCTCCTCGACCTCGTACGCGAGGCGCGGGACATGGCCGCCGAGGTCGTAGACGTTGCCATCGTCGCAGCCGGCATAACGCCAATCGTCGTCGGCGATGATGCATTTCACGCCGTCGGGGAGCTTATATTGCTGCTCGATCGTGCCGTCCGCGGTCACAGCGAACACGGCGCCGCTCTGGTTGCCGACCCAGAAGAGCTTCGTGTCGATGTAAATGCCGAGCGCCGCGTCGCCAGAGGAGAACTTCCACAAAACGGGCGCGCGCTTCGCCGTCGAGGGCTTGCTCTGGATCGTCCGGCGGGTGACGGCGCGCTTCTGCCGCACACCCATCACGGCCGACTCGTAGCCCTTCTTCTTCTTCTCGTTGATCTTCTTCTGCGCAAACGCGACCGCCTCAGCCGCCGTGCGGAACTTCTGCTCCTGCTTCTGGCCGCCATCGCCGATCCGGCCGTACCGAATCGAGACCTTCGTCCCGTCGATCACCACTTCGTAAAACTTGTGCGAACCCCCGCCGTCCTCGGAGAGCTCGAGGTACGTGCGGTTCGAGTCCGCAGCAGCGGCAGCGGGAGCAGGAGCAGGCGCAGGCGCGGCAGCGGCGGCCGTCGTGGCCCGGCCGGAGGAGGAAGCGGCGCGGCTGCGTTTGGCAGCGGGGGCGGGGGCGCGCGCGGCGCTCGTCCGCGGGGCCGAGGTGGTGCGGGTCGACGCAGCGCTCGGAGACGCTTTGCGCGCGCTCTTTTTCGTGGTGCTCGGTGTACGTTTGGTGGCCATGGCGTGCTCTCCTCCGGTTTTCCGGGAAGCCGATGAGAGCACGACGCGCAGGCGCCCGTCACCACCTCATCTGGGAGGCGCCGCGCTGGGGCTTTGCCCCAGGCCCCACCGGGGCTATCCGCCCCTGGACCCGGACCAGCGCAAGCGCTGGACCCGGGGTCGATGAACTGCGCATCGCGCAGTTCATCGAACAGGCCGAGTCAAGACCAGGAGCGACCCTGCCCATCAAGACAGCCGCGTTGCCATTTCGACCGGCAATGCCGTCCTTGGTCTTGCCACCGGCCGTTGGAAGAACTGCGCGCAGCGCAGTTCTTCCACCAAAGGTCCAGGGCTTGCCCTGGTTCGGGTCGAGGGGCGAACAGCCCCCGCGGGGTCCGGGGCAGGGCCC
>NZ_JAGTJJ010000064.1 GCF_028435365.1 Polyangium jinanense
AACCTCACTCACCTTCCCCGAGGGAAACAGCGCCGCCTGCGCGGCCATGCGCGTCAGTCGCCGGGTCCGGCGCTTGTCTCCAAGGTCCGCATGCCCGAACTCCTCCTCCGCCCACGCTTCCGCCGACAAGGCTGCCCCTGCATCCAACATCTCACTCGGTAAATGTCGTCAGAGGGGGGGAATGTACCGATCGGAGATGGGACCAATGCTCAGAACCAGGGCAAGCCCTGGACCTTTGGTGGAAGAACTGCGCTGCGCGCAGTTCTTCCAACGGGCCGGTGGAACCGCGTTGCCAGTCGAAATGGCAGCGCAGCTGTCTCGGTTGGCAGGGCCGCTCGCCGGTCTTGCCTCGGCCTGTTCGATGAACTGCGCATCGCGCAGTTCATCGACCCCGGGTCCAGCGCTTGCGCTGGTCCGGGTCCCGGGGCGGACAGCCCCGGGTGGGGCCTGGGGCAAAGCCCCAGCGCAGCGCCTTCCCAGATGAGACCAATGCTCAGGCCTTACCCCCGCGGGTCCGCAATGGCGTCTGCGAGATCCTCGAGCAGCATGTCCATCCTGTCCGCATGGGTGCGAAAGCAAAGCACGCAGACGCGGATGACGAAGACTTCCTCTCCGAGCGCCGGATCACGCAACGTCGTGCCCGTCAACATCAGGCGCTTTCGCTGATTGACGCGGGCGAGCACGCGCCGATTGAATGCGTCGAACTCCGTGGCATTCATGCCCGGTGGCTCGACCCGGAACGCGAACAAGGACAGCTCCGGCTCGGCCACGATACGCACGCCGGGGAGGGCCCGTACACGCGCCGCCGCGTCTCGCGCGAGATCGAGCTTCTCGTCGAGCGCCTCGCGAAATGCCGACGCGCCGTGCAGCCAGACCGGCAACCAGATACGCAGACCACGGGCCGGACGGCTCAATTCGAGGCCGAGATCCGCAAAATCCCAGTGTTCTTGGTCCTCCTGCGAAGGCGGCAGATACGCGGCCGCCTCGGAAAAAGCAGCACGCAAGGTCGCGAGCTCCTTCACGAGCAGACAGCCGGTTCCATAAGGTAAAAACAGCCCCTTGTGTGGGTCGAGCGCGATGGAGTCCGCCCGCTCGATCCCTGCGAGCGCGCCCCGCCCGCGCGCGGTGAGGAGGAAAAACCCGCCGTACGCCGCGTCCACGTGGAGCCATATCCCCTCCTCGGCGCAAACGTCCGCCAATGCGGCTAGATCGTCCACCGCGCCGACCGGCGTGGAGCCGGCCTGCGCGACGACCATGAAGGGCCGCAGTCCCGCGGCCCGATCCGCGGCGACGGCCCTGGCAAGCTCGTCGCGCCGCAACCGGAACGACGCGTCCACGGGCACGACGCGCGTGTTACGCCGCGGCAAACCGGCCACGCGTGCTGCCTTGGAGATCGAGTGATGCGCTCCTTCCGAGGTATAAAGCACACCCCTGTCGATATCCTCCCCGAGCTTCGCCTCGCGGGCCGTCACGACGGCGGCGAGGTTTGCCATCGACCCACCGGAGCAAAGCCAGCCCCCCGCGGAAGGCCCATACCCCGCGAGCGTGCAGAACCAGCGAATCACGCTGATCTCGAGCTGCACGAGGCCGGGCGCAGGCATCCAGAGGCCCGTGTAACGATTGGTGATGTCGGCAATGAGATCCGCGAGCGCCGTGCTCGGCAGTCCGCCGCCGGGGATATACCCGAGATAGCCTGGCGACGCCGGATTCAAGCTGACCGGAATGGCGCGATCGAAGAGCCTCGCGAGCACGCGCCGGAAGGGCACGCCGCGCTCGGGCATGGGCTCGTCGAAGGCGCGGGCGACCTTATGGCTCCCGTCGAGGGAATGGGCCGGTTGCTCGTTCAGCCCATCCAGCCAGGGCGCGAGCCGATCCATGCAGGCAGAAACGAGGTCGCGGAGCTCGGCGCCGCCGATCTCGAGCGGCACGGGGTGTCTGAAGGGGCGAGGCATGAGCCCTTTTTCAACGCAGCAAGGAGGGATCGAGCAGCATCGTATCACTCCGTCGCGGCGTGAAGGGTCCAAATCGCTCCGAGGAGAATCGACCCGAAGGCCGCGACCCGCGCCTGACTGTGGGCGAGCCGCGTGGCGCGCGCGAGGAGCTGCGCGAGCGCCGCCATGGCCATCATGCTGCCGAACGAGAATGCGCCGAGATAAACCAGCGTGGCCGCCCGCGACGGGGCCACGATTCCGGGCAGCAGCATCATCACGGCCGCGCCGCCCGCGAGCACGAGCCAAAGGCCCACGCCCACGGCCGGGAAGGAGTTCGAGCGCGAGATCATCCGCGAGCGCTCATCGCTCCCCCCCGGCGCGACGGCTGCCTCAGCGGCGCGCCTCGATCATCTTCCACCCGTTCCCCGACGGATCGCGGAAGCCGGCGTCCACGGTGCCGTACCGCTCCACGGGCTCCTGCGTGAACTCCACTCCTCGGGCACGCATCCGGTCGTAGGCGGCGCGGCAGTCGTCCACGACCAGCACGAGCGACGGCATCGCGCCCTTGGCCACGAGCTCGCGCAGCGCCTGCGCCGTCGCCGCGTCGTGCACCGGCGGCCCCGGCGTGAACAGGCCGAGCTGGAACGACGGCTGGTCCGGGTGCTGCACCGTGAGCCAGCGATAGTCACCGTTCCTCACGTCCGTGTGGACGCGAAACCCGAGCTTCTCGACGTAGAACGCGAACGCTTCGTCCTGATCTCGCACGTACAGACCGACCACTTCGACACCCTGACTCATGGGACCTCCGTTTCTTCGGGCCCCTTCGTACCGCCCGTTTCCTGCCGTCGCTTCTCCGAAACTGCGATCGTGAGGTGGGGGCGGTGGGCGGCGCGCAGGAAGCAGACGGGCACGCTCTTCAGGTCGTGAGACGCGGCCTTCTCGCGCGCCCGGATCGCGGAAGGGCTCTCGCCGACGACGTCGCGGAAGGTGCGCCCGAACGTGCCCAAGCTCTTCCAGCCCGTCTCGAACGCGATCTCGGCGATCGGCAGGTCGGTCTCGCGGAGCAACGCCATGGCCCGCTCGATGCGCAGCGTGAGCAGGTAGCGGTGCGGCGGGACGCCGAAGGCCTCCCTGAACGACCGGGCGAAGTGTGCTTCGGAGACGCCGCTCACGCGGGCGAGCCGCCGGACGGGCCAGTCCTCATGCGAGGCGGCGTCCATCCGATCCTTCGCGCGCAGCAGGCGCCGCAACATCTCGGGGTCCTGGCTCACACGCGCCCCTATCCCGGTCGTGACGGATCGGCGCCTCGGCGGAGGATAGGCGCTTCTGCCACGGCCCGACGGTTGCACGGCGGGCGTCGGACGGCAAGCGGAACGGCCCTCCTGCGGGCACGGGCAGACGGGTGGCGTTACAGCCGGAAAAACCAACCGTCGGCAACTCCGGCGGCCGGGAGCGCCGGCGAGGTAAGCCGCGGAATGCGGCTTCCCTTCCTCCACGAGCTCCCACAACATCGGTAAGCGAGGCGCGTGTGTAAGATGAGCCTCCTACGTTCCGTTCATCATCGTCCACCGCTCGTCGAGGAGAAGCCCCATGAACAGACGCGTGCTCAGGATGTTGGGACTGTTGCTGTGGGCGCTCGCCGCGCTCGCGTGCGCCGGCGCGTCGCCGGGCGACATGGGAAACGGCCAGCCGCAAGGCGATGGGGCGAGCGCCGGCCCGGCGACTGCATGCCAATCGGACGCTGACTGCGTCGTCGTCGAGACCGCGTGCTGCGACCACTGCAACGGCGGAAAGGCCGAGGCGTTCAACAAGGCGCACGCCAACGAGCACCGCCCGCAAGGCTGCGGTGGCGGGTGTACCCGCCTCGGATGCGGCGACGCCATCGCCGTGTGCGAAAACAACACGTGTCAGGTCGAGATCCTACCGCTCGGGTCCTGAACATCCGCCCGTTTACGCCCCACCCTCCTCCCAAACCGGCAACTGGCACCGAAACGTCACCCCCTCGCCTGGATTGTTCTCTACCGACAACCTCCCCCCGTGCGCCTCCACGATGGAACGGCTGATCGCGAGCCCCACGCCGAGCCCCTCTGCCTTCGTCGTATAAAAGGCCTCGAATACCCGCTCCATGTCCGCCGGGGCGATTCCCTTGCCCGAATCCTCCACCGACAGCACCACCCGATCCTTGCCGTCGCCGCGCGTCCGTACCACGACGAGGCGCCTGTCGGGCGGCCGGTCCGCGACGGCGTCGAGCGCATTGACCACCAGATTCAGCACCACCTGCTGGAGCTGAATGCCGTCGCCGCGCACCCGGGGTAGGCCCGGCGCGAGATCCAGCCGCAGCGTCGCGCCCCGGAGGAGCACGTCATTGCCCACGAGCCGCGCCACCTCGCGCGCGAGCTCGTTCAGGTCCTGCCCGTCCGTGCGCGGCGCGCCCTTCTTCAGCATCGTGCGCATGCGCTGGATGATCGTCGCGGCGCGCCGGTCGTCGTCCACGATGTCGCCGAGCGCCGCGAGCGCTTCCGTGACGTCCGGCGGATTCTTCTGGAGTAGGCGCCGCGCCGCTTGCGCGTTGCTCAGGATCGCGGCGAGCGGCTGGTTCAGCTCGTGCGCGATCGACGCCGCGAGCTCGCTCATCGCGGCCACGCGGTTCATGTGCGTGAGGCGCTGGTTCGTGGCCATGAGCTCGTCGGTCCGGCGCACCACCTCGGCTTCGAGCGTATCCCGGGCGCGCGCGAGCTCCGCGGCCGTCCGTTCGAGCTCGGCGTTTTTCTCCGCGAGTGCCCGCGCCCCGGCGCGCACGGCGATCTGCGCGCGCACCCGGGCCGCGAGCTCCGCGCGCACGAACGGTTTGGTCACGTAATCGACAGCGCCAAGCTCGAGCCCACGCACCCGGCTCGCCGTGTCCGCGAGCGAGGTCATGAAGATGATCGGAATGTCACGCGTGGACGGGTCCGCTTGCAGGCGCCGGCAGACCTCGAAGCCATCCATGCCAGGCATCACCGCGTCGAGCAGCACGAGGTCGGGCTCCTCGCGCCGGATCTGCCGCAGGGCCATGTCCCCGTCGAGCGCCACGGCGAGGGCGAAGGGCTGACCCGCGAGCGCGTCGGAGAGGAGCTTGAGGCTCTGGGGGTCGTCGTCGACGAGCAAAACCAGGGACGCTCGCATCGTTGACATGGTCGGGGATCTGGGGGAGGAATGCCAGGCATGTTGGTTCATGTTCTTGCGACCAGGCAGCGATGACACCAATGGAGCGCACCGTATTCGTGGTGGACGACGACCCCTCCGTGCTGCGCGGCCTGGAGCGGCTCTTGCGCTCGGCGGGGTATGCGGTCGAGGCGCACGCCTCTGCCCGCGCGTTCCTGGAGCGCGCGCCCGCGGATCGGCCGGGGTGCGTGGTCGTGGATCTCCGTATGCCCGAAATCGGCGGCCTCGACCTTCAGGAGGAGCTCGCGCGACGAGGCTTCCCGCTCCCCTTGATCTTCTTGACCGGCCACGGCGACGTGCCGAGCTCGGTGCGCGCCATGAAGGGGGGCGCGATCGATTTCCTCTCCAAACCCTGCGACGACACGGATCTGCTCGCGGCGGTGGAGCGGGCGCTCGCGCGAGACGCCGAGGCGCGGGCGGCGCGGGTCGAGAAGGAGGCTGTTCGAGCACGCTTCGCGGCGCTCACCCCGCGGGAGCGTGAGGTGGCTTTGCTCGTCGCGCAGGGCTTGTTGAACAAGCAGATCGCGGCGGAGCTCGGCGCGGCGGAGAAGACGATCAAGGTTCATCGGGGCCGGGTGATGGAGAAGCTCGGCGCGGAGTCGCTGGCCGATCTCGTTCGTCTCGTGGATCGAATCCGGGACACCTGAGTCTTGCCCGATCCGAAAAAATCCCGCCATGGGACCAACGTCCTATAGATCTGGCGCAAGCGGCCCGAGGACATCCGACCTCGCAGGAGGTAGCATCCACGCACGTGACCCGTCGCCTCGTTGCTGTCCTCGCCCTCGCGCTCGCTGCGACACCCGCTCGTACGTCCTCCGCGGCCGCCCTACGCCCGCGCCACGTATCGAGCCGCCTCAAGAGGTGATGGCGCGCCTCCTCGACCTCGCCGAGCGGGGACGAATTACGGATCTCTTGCATGCGCTTGCTGCAATCGAAATGGAGGACGCGCAGTTCTCCGCGTGGGCGGCCGAGGTGCGGGCGATGGCCGAGGCATTCCAGCTTCGCGAGCTCTGTGCCGCGCTCGCGCGAGTTGAGGTGCGATGTTGACCGAGTCCGAAGTACACCGGCTGCTCAACGATCTCTGCGTTCGACTCGGATTCTGCTTGCCGCCGAACAAGTGGCGGACGCTCGAGCAAAATCCGCCGAATGACGTGCGGTTGTTCACCGATGCCGTATTCTTGGCGGAGGGGCTCGATCCGGCAACGGCGGACCGACGTCTTTACAGGCAAGTTCGCGACCTGGTGGCGGCTGCGTTCGAGCGCAGCGGGTGCCGTACCCATGGCGCCTAACCAGCCGCAGCAGCCGGTAACGTCTATGAGAGAAGAGCTCGCTCGACGGGCTTGCACCCGTCATTGGATGCGAATTCCAAGCGCATACGTCGTGATGGTTGCCGGTGAGGGGACGTTGTGGTCCTTGGAAGCGGCCTCGAAGCCGTGCTGATTGCCCTGCGTGATCGGCTTGAGCCGCCACAGGAGGTTCCCGGCTCCCGACCAGTGCACGAGTGCGCCGCCACCGGTGAGAGCAAAGCCGGGCGAAATGTTGGCCGCACTCGAAGGATGAGGCGCAGTCCCGGAGGTCGCCGATGCGATTTCCACACGGACGCGCCCTACGCCCGGAATGTATTCCGCGAGGCCGATGGCATAGACCCTGAGATTGGCAGGGCTATAATGCTCGTGGTCCTTGGAACGTGCTCGCCAGTTGAACGGAGTCTCCGGATAGGACGCCGTCGCAAGATTTCCCGCGCCCATCCACTCCACCTTCATGCCACCCCCGATCATGACGTAACCACCTGGTACGCCAACGGAAACGTCGGGATGCTGGGCAAATCCGCTCGAGTTCGCGGCGACCTGGATGTAACGCATGAGCTCTTCACGCGAGAGCGGGCTGATCTTGAGCCCGATGGCATAACCACGAATCCGAACCGGATTCGCCACGCTGTGGTCCTTGGATGAGACCATCCAGGCCGACAGGTTGTCGTTGGCATACGAAGCCGTGATCAGGTTGCCGGCTGGGTAATTCGTGCCCTCGATTCCACCTCCCACGGCGACGAAATCCGGGGGAACGTCGATGGCAAAGTCCTGAAAGTGCTGTTGCTCGTTCCCGGCGATGCGTTCGAAAACCGCCACGGTGACCAGGCCGCTCGCATCCGTTTGGGTTCGCAGGAGATATGAATTCGTCGCCCATGCCGATGCTGGGCAGAGACCTGCGACAATCGCACCGATCGCGGCGCCGAGTAGCAATCGTCTCCTGTGCTTTCCCATGGTTCCCTCCCCAGATACAGGCGACTGTAACGTGACTGCACGCCCCACCTGTCGTGTGCCCGCCGCTTGCAAACGATAGACCCCGAGGAAGCGCGTCGATTCGAGTGCGCGTCGTCCTGCGCGAGAAGAACGAGAAACAGGACATCAACGGTATAGGAGGCGACACGATGCCGAACCTCGCGATGACGGGGGTCATGGTGGGACTCGCCTTCCTTGTTGGCCCCATGCTCGGTTTTCTTCCGCGACGGGTGTTGGGCAAGCGGGAATAAAACGAGGCGGCCAGGACTCGACCGCACGGGACAGCTCGAACGGGACAGGTAAGGCCCGGGACCGCGCCATCATCGTTTGGCGTCAAACAAGTTTGCCCGCGGTACAAAGATGCCTTGACCCTGCCCGAGCCGGCACTACATCAATGCGACGAACTCGTTTGCCCTCAAACTTGTTTGGGGCACCACGATGCCTATGCTTCACGCGTGTTGTCGACGTCTATCCATCCATTTCGTGGCGCTTTTGGTGATGCTCGTCGCAAGCGCGGCAATCGCCGAGGAACGCCAGATCGAGGCTCCGCCCCGAGCGGAGGCCCAACAGCCTGCCGCCGAGTCATTCCCTTCGCTCGAGCGCGCCATGGAGCTCGCGCGCGAGCGTGCTCCGGGCGTGGTGAGCGCGCGGGGGGCCGTGGGCGTCGCGGAAGCCTCGTACGCAGGCGCGCGGCTCGCCCCGCTCGACAATCCCTATCTGGAGGTCTTCGTCGACCGCGGCCTCCAGGGCGTGACGAGGGACGCGGCGGTCCAGGCGAATTTGTGGCTTCCCCTCGAGGTGTCCGGGCAACGGGCCCGCAGGGTCGACGAGGCGGATGCGCTCGTCGCCTGGCAAAAAACACTGTTCGAGGCGACGCAGCTCTCGGCGGAGGGGGAGGCCGTGCGCGCCTACGGGGCCGCGCTCGTTGCAGCCGCGCGGGTGCGCACGATCGAAGGGCTCGTGAGTGACGCGGGCGCGGAGGCGGAGGTGTACAGGCAAAGGCTCGCCGCCGGCGACGCGACGCTGCAGGAGGAGAAGCTCGCGAGTATGGAACACGCGCGATACGCGGTGATGCTCGAAGAGAGCCGCGCCGATCTCGCGCGCGCGCTCGTCGATCTCGCGCGCGCGACGGGTCGCATGTTCTCGCCGCCCGACGGCACGTCCGCCATGCCCCCCACGCCCGACGAGACATACGGCGAAGCCGGCGCCGCTCGGGTCGCGGGCGCGTCCGCCCACGTGGTCG
The DNA here is from genome assembly GCF_028435365.1 of Polyangium jinanense. Next base: position 8,658 of record NZ_JAGTJJ010000064.1, read on the forward strand.
CCTCGACGCGCGAGGCGAGCTTTTACGCGCGGGCTCGTGATCGTGCGGCGATCGAGGCCCACCCGCCGGTGAACCTCATCGTCACCGCAGGCCGCGGCGATCTGGGCGAGCCACGCTTCGGCGGCGGTTTGTCGTGGACCTTCCCGGTCGCGCGGCGCAAGCAAGCCGAGGTGGCGCGCGCCGACGCCGAGCGAGCGCGCGCGCTGGCCGAGGCCGACGTGAAGCGCCGCCTCGTCGCGCAGGGCCTCTCGGGCCTCGAGCTCGAGCGCGCCAAGGTCCGTCGCGCCCGCGAGGTGATCGACACGAACGCCCTGCCCGCGGCTCTTGCCTCGACCGATGCGGCCGTCGCGATGAAAACGGCGGGCAAGGGGGAAATGCTCCTCGTGCTCACCGCGCGCCGTGACCTCGCGCTCCTGCGCTTGCGGCGCCTGGAGCTCATCGCGCGCGAATGGGCCATCGTCGGCGACATCGTTGCATTGACCGGAGATTTGCCTTGAAAGACGAGACAAACGCGAGCGATGAGGGCTCGAACGCCCCGATGACCCCGGACGAGGGCCTCGCCGGAGACGAGACCGAGCCGCAAGCGCAGGCGCAGGAGCGACGGCCGCAATGGGCGCGCTGGGGCATCGCCACGGGCCTGTCGGCGCTCGCCGCCGCGGGTCTGTTCGTCTTGCTACGCGGAGGCGACGCGGAGACGGACGTGCCCGTGACCAAGGCCGACGTCCCGCACGTCGAGGGCAAGGCCATCGTGTTCTCGAAGGACTTCCGCGACCGCGCAGGCATCGAGACCGAGCCCGTGCGCCTCGCGCCGCTCGTGCCGCGCCTCAAGGTCGTCGGCACCGTCGATTTCGACCCGGCGCACGTGGCCGCCGTGGGCACGCGGATCCCCGGGCTGGTCCGCTCGCTCGCGAAGGTCGAGGGCGACAGCGTGAAGAGGGGCGACGTGCTCGCCGAGATCGAGAGCGCCGAGCTCGGAGAAGCGCAGGCCAGCGTGGCCGTCGCCGGCGCGCACCGCAAGGCGGCCTCGATCAACGAGAAGCGCGAGCGCGAGCTCGCCGAGCGAGGTTTGTCCACGGCGCGCGAGCACGAAGTCGCGACCGCGACGCACGAAGAGCAACGCGCGCTTTTCGAAGCCGCGCGGCAACGCGTGGTGGCCATGAGCGGCGCGCCCGGCAGCCCGTTCGGCGTGTACATGTTGCGCGCGCCGCTCGAAGGGACCGTTGTCGAGCGGCACATCTTCGCGGGACAATCCGTCGACGCCCACCTCGTCGCGTTCCGCGTCGCCAACCTCGATCATCTCTGGATTGATCTCTCGGTCTTCGAGAGCAACGTCGATGCGATCCACAAGGGTGATCCGGTGGAGATCACGCGCGTCGGAGGTGAGCCGATCCCCGGTCGTGTCGCCCACGTCGGTGAGGTCGTTGATCCCGTGACACGCACGGCGGAGGTGCGTATCGCGGTTTCGAACAAGGAACGCAAGCTCCGGCCGGGACAATCCGTGACCGCGACCATCCAGGCCTCGGGCCCTTCGCGCACGATGCTCACCGTGTCCATGACGGCCGTCACGTACATCGACGGGCGGCCGACGGTGTTCCTCGCCGAGAGCCCTGATCGCGTCGTGCCCACGACGATCGAGCTCGGCCCGAACGACGGCACGAACCAGGGCGTCATCGCGGGCCTCACCGAGGGCCAGCGCGTGGTGAGCCGCGGCGTGTTTGCCCTGAAGAGCGAGCTTTACCGGTAAAACCATGCTGTCACGAATCGTCCTTGCCTCGATCCGCCTTCGGGCGCTGATGCTCGTCCTCTTCGCGCTCCTCCTCGGCGCGGGGGCCGTGGCCGTGCGCGCGCTCCCCATCGACGCGATGCCGGACGTCTCGACGATCCAGGTCTCGGTGCTCACGAGCGCCTCGGGCCTCTCCGCCGTCGAGGTGGAGCGGACCGTGACCATTCCGATCGAGAATGCGCTCAACGGCGTCCCGGGCGGCGCCGAGCTGCGCAGCGTCTCGCGTGGTGGTTTGTCGGCCGTGACGGTGGTCTTCGCCGACGGCACGGACGTGTGGTTCGCGCGCCAGCTCGTGCTGGAGCGCCTGCGCACCGTGGAGCGCGAGCTGCCCGCCTCGGCGGGCACGCCCGAGCTCGCCCCGGTCTCCTCGGGGCTCGGCGAGATTTTTCAATTCGTCGTCCGGAGCTCGCAGCACTCGCCGATGCAGCTCCGAACGCTGCTCGACTGGGAGATCGTGCCGAAGCTCCGCAGCGTGCCCGGCGTGATCGAGGTCAACACGATGGGCGGGGAGCTCAAGCAGTTCCAGGTCGTCGTGGATCGCGCGCGCCTAAAGGCCCAGCACATGACGGTGGAAGACGTGCTCGAGGCCCTCCGCACCGCGAACGTCAACGTGGGCGGCGGCTACGTCGAGCGGCGCGAGGAGTCGTTCACCGTGCGCGGGCAAGGCATGCTGCGCGACGAGCAGGACATCGCCAACGTGGTTTTGCGGGCGGACGCCGAGGGCGCGCCGGTGCTCGTCAAGCACGTCGCCAACGTGCAGATCGGCGCGGCGCTGCGTTATGGCGTGATCACCCACGGCGGCGAACGCGAGGCGGTCACGGGCATCGTGATGATGCTGCTCGGCGGCAACAGCCGCGAGGTCGTGGCCGCCGTCGGCGAGCGGGTGAAGGAAATCGAGGCGGACCTGCCGCCGGGCGCGACCATCGAGGTGGTCTACGATCGCGCCGATTTCGTGGGCCGCACCATCGGCACCGTGCTGAAGAATCTGGCCGAGGGCGTGATTGTCGTGACGATCGTGCTCGCGCTCTTCCTCGGCACGCTCCGCGGCGCGCTGGTGGTCGTCCTCGGGATCCCCGCGGCCATGACGGTGGCCTTGTTCGGGATGCACCTCTTCGGCGTGACGGGTGATCTCATGTCGCTCGGCGCCATCGATTTCGGGTTTCTCGTGGATGGGCCGATCGTGATGCTCGAAGCGGTCATCGCGGCCGTGGCGGGCAAGAAGCTCGCGGGGAATGCGAAGGCGCGGGCGTATGCAGAGGCGGCGCAGGGCGTGGCGCGCCCGGTCGCCTTCGCCGTGGCCATCATCATGCTCGTCTACGTCCCGCTGCTTTTCCTCGAAGGCATCGAGGGCAAGATGTTCCGGCCGATGGCGCTCACCATGGCGTGTGCCCTCTTCGGCGCGTTGATCTATTCGGTCGTATTTTTCCCGGCGCTGCTCGTCACGCTCGTGCCGCCCGCAGCGGGCCACGGTCCGCGCTGGATGGAGTGGATCACCGAGCGGTACGAGCGGATCGTCGGCCGGGCCGTCGCGCTCCGGTGGCCGCTCCTCGGCGCCTCGGCGGTGTCGTTCGTCGTGACAATCTTCCTGTTTTCCCGCGCCGGCGCAGAGTTCGTCCCCCGCATCTTCGAGGGCGACGCGGTCGTGACCATCCGCCGCGCGCCGAGCATCTCCCTCGAGGAGGCGCGGCGGCTCGATTTCGAGACCGAGAAGGTGCTGCACGGTTTTCCCGAGGTGGTGAGCACGCTCGGAATGACCGGGCGCGCCGAGGTCGCCGTCGATCCGGTCGGCAACGACAACACCGACATCCTCGTGCGGCTGCGCCCGCCCGCGGAATGGAAAACGGCGCGTGATTTCGATGGGCTCTCCGAGGCGTTCAAGAATGCAATCGAGGCCCGCGTGCCAGGGACGTTCGTCTCCGTGTCGCAGCCCATCGAGGACAAGACGAACGAACTCATCAGCGGCTCGCGCGCCGACGTCTCGATCAAGGTTGTCGGGACCGACATCAACGAGCTTGCCGCGCTCGCCGACCGGATCGGTGAGCGCGTGAAGGCGATCCGGGGCGCCGGCGACGTGCGTGTCGAGCGGCTCCTCGGCCAGCCCGTCATCAGCGCCGTCGCGGATCGAGCGAAGATGGCGCGTCACGGGGTGAAGGTCGAGGACGCCTTCACCGTGATCGCCGCGGCGCGCGAGGGCGTACGCGTGGGCGACATCTACGAGGATCAACGCAAGTTCGACCTGCGCGTGGTGAACCCCCCGGCCGAGCCCTCGGCGGCGGCGCTCGGCGAGCTCTTCGTGGAGACGTCGAGCGGGCGCAGCGTCCCGCTTCGCGAGGTGGTCACGCTCGCCGAGGGCGATGGGCCGACCTCGATCCGGAGGCAGGATCGCGAACGCACGGTGCGCGTCGACGTGAACCTGCGTGGTCGCGATCTGGTCTCCTGGGTCGCGGAGGCGAAGGCCGTCGTCGAGCGCGACGTGCCGCTCCCGAGCGGCTACCAGCTCGCGTGGGGCGGGCAATTCGAGAACTTCGAGCGGGCGCAGAAGCGGCTCGCGCTGCTGGTGCCGGCCGTCGTGGTGATCATCTTCGGCATGCTGCTCTGGATGTTCCAGAACGTGCGGCTCGCCTTGGCCGTCTTCATGATGGTGCCGCTCTCGCTCGTGGGCGGCATGCTGGGTCTGCTCGCGCGCGGCCTGCCCTTCAGCCTGTCGGCGGCGGTCGGGTTCATCGCGCTGGGCGGCGTGGCGGTGCTGAACGGGGTGGTGATCGCCAGCGAGGTGCGCAATCGCCTCGCCGCGCGCGAGCCGCTCGACGAGGCGATCACGCGTGGGGCGGCGGCCGTCGTGCGCGCGGTGCTCACGACAGCGGCCGTCGCAGCGCTCGGCTTCTTGCCGATGGCGCTCGCGGACAGCGCCGGTGCCGAGGTGCAGCGACCGCTCGCGACGGTGGTCATCTTCGGCATGTTTTTCGGGACAATCACCACGCTCGCGGTCCTGCCCGGCGCGCTGCGAGCGACCCTCTCGGGCCAGCGATTCGAGGCGCGCGCCGTGGAGGAGGCGTCGATCGATACGGGCGCGCCGGTGCTCAATTGAAAGGGGCGCGTCACGGTTGCTCGGCGCGCGGGGAGCGTGCTAGGCGTGCATCGGGCGAGCATGGACCGGATCGACGCGATGCGCGTCTTCGTCGCGACGCTGGACGAGGGGAGCCTCGCGGGTGCGGCGCGCAAGCTCGGCCGCTCGCCTGCGGCGATCACGCGCGCGATCGCCTTTCTCGAGAACCATGTCGGCGTACAGCTACTCCACCGCACCACGCGTTCGATCCATCTGAGCGAGGCGGGCGAGCGTTACGCCGCGGCCTGCCGGCGTGTGCTCGTCGATCTCGAGGAAGCCGACATGCTGGCCGCGAGCGAGCGCGGTGCGCCGAGAGGTCTACTCACCGTGACCGCGCCGCTGGTGAGCGGAGCGCGGATCATGCGCCCGATCGTCGATGCGTTCCTGGCTCGAGAACCCGCGGTCAGGGCGCGGCTGCTTCTGCTGGATCGCACGGTCAGCCTCGTCGAGGAAGGCATCGACGTGGGCCTGCGAATTGCGCACTTGCCCGATTCGAACCTCATCGCGACCCGGGTCGGCGAGGTACGCAAGGTGCTTTGCGCGGCCCCCGCCTATCTTGAAGCGGCGCCGCCGCTCGAAAGCCCGGCCGACCTTGCCCGCCATCGCTGTATCCAGATGACCACCTTTGGCCAGGATAGCTGGAATTTCTCGCCCGAAAAGGCCGCGGGTGCCGTGCGGCACGTAGCGATTGAGCCGAGGCTCGTGGTGAACACCGTCGAGGCAGCGGTGGCGTCTGCGGTCGAGGGCAACGGCATCACACGCGTCTTTTCGTATCAGGTCGCCGACGAGGTGGCGGCGGGGAAATTGCGGATCGTGCTGGCCGACGCGGAACCTGCGCCCCTCCCCGTTCATTTGATCACGCCCGAGGGCCGGCTCTCGGTGCCCAAGGTGCGCGCTTTCTTCGATTTCGCGTTGCCGCGACTGAAGGAAGAATTCACGCGGCGCCAGATCGCCTGCGCCGGCAGTTGAAGTCAGCCCTTGCCACTGGCAGACGCGGATTTGCCTGTTTTCTTCCAATATTCCAGCACCGGCAGGCCGCCAGCGCCCCAATTTTCATGTTCCACCTCGTCGATGACGACGAAGGTTGCCTCGGGCGCCTTGTCGATCACGTCGCGCAGCACATTCGTCATGCCCGCGATGATCTCGGCTTTTTGCTTGGGCGTGGCGCTGCCCTTCGTGATCTTCACGTTGATGTACGGCATGATGATTCTCCGCGTTCGTGCTGATTACCAGTGGCCGGCGTGCTGGCCGCCGTCGACGTGGAGCGTCTCGCCCGTGACGAAGCCCGCATCTTCGAGATAGAGGACGGCCTGGACGATCTCGTCGATCGTGCCCATGCGACCGAGCGGGTGCAGGCCGTCGAGGGTCGCATGCGTCTCGGGCGCGTGCATCGGCGTCTTGATGATGCCCGGCGAAACCACATTCGCGCGGATGCCGCTCGCGGCATATTCGATCGCGAGGCTGCGGGTTGCCGCGTCGATCCCGCCCTTCGTCAGCGACGCGATCACCGAGGGCACGCCCTTGATCGGCTGATTGACGAGCGAGGTCGTGATGCTGACGATATGCCCGCCCTCACCCTGCTTCAAGAACTGGGTGACGGCCGCCTGGGTCACATAGAAAAAACCGGCGACGTTGACGTGGATCTTCCTCGAAAAATCCTCGGCCGTGTATTCGGTGAACGGCTTGGCGATGAAGATGCCGGCATTGTTGACGAGCGTGTCGACCCGGCCGAACGTGGCGACGGCGGCGTCCACGATCTTCTTTGCCGTCTCGGGATGGCCGACGTCGCCGTCGACGATCAGGACGTCGGGATCACCCCCGAAGGCGTCGGGCTTGATCGAGCGCGAGTTGGCGACGACGCGAAAGCCCTTCTTGCGATAGCCCTCGACGAGGCCGGCGCCGATGCCTTGTGATGCGCCCGTGATGATGACGACTTTCTTGCTCATGGATGTCTCTCCTTGGAATCGATATGTGATGGGTTTGCTGGTCACGCCGGCAAGTGGCGGGCGAGGAAGTCGCGCATCAGCGGCACGATCTCGTCGGCCTTGTCCTCGAAGGCGAAGTGGCCGCTATCGAGAAGATGGAGCTCGGCGTCGGGCAGGTCGCGCAGGAAGGCCCTGGCGCCCTCGGCCGGGAAGATGCTGTCGTTCGCGCCCCAGGCGATCAACGTCGGCGGGCGGTGCGTCCGGAAGAACGCCTGGAACGCGGGATAAAGCGCGACATTGTTACGGTAATCGTAAAAGAGGTCGAGCTGGATCTCGACATTGCCGGGGCGGTCCAGGAAGATCTGGTCGTAGAGCCAGGCGGCGGGATCGAGCCGCGAGATGTCCTTCACGCCATCGACATACTGGAACTTCGTGATCTCGGGCGTCATGAAAGGCCTGAGCGCGTCCCGATTGGCCTTCGAATGGTCGGCCCAGAGCGCTTTGATGGGATCCCAGAAGGCCTGGAGGCCATCCTCGTAGGCATTGCCGTTCTGCGTGATGAGCGCAGCCACGCGCTCGGGATGCTTGAGTGCAAGTCGAAAGCCCGTTGGCGCGCCATAGTCCATGACGTAGAGCGCGTAACGCTCGGCGCCGAGCTGCTGGAGCAGGCCGTCGACAATATCGGCGAACTTGGCGAAACTGTATTCGAATTCCTCGCGCGGTGGCATCGCGGACAGGCCGAACCCCGGCAGGTCGGGGGCGATCACGCGGTAGCGGTCGGCGAGCGCGGGAATGAGGTTGCGATACATGTGCGACGAGCTCGGGAAGCCGTGGAGCAACACGACCACCGGGGCGTCGGCAGGGCCGGCCTCGCGGTAGAAGATCGTGAGGCCCTCGACGGTCGCGGTCCGGTGATGGGTGACGGGAATCGGGGTCGAAGTGGTGGCAGACATGAGGATTCTCCCTCGCAAGCGCGTTGAGCCGGGTCGCCTTCGATGTTTCGCGGCGTCGACGTCGAGAATCTAGATCATGCCGAGCGTCGTAAGAATAGACGCAAACAAGAAGTCACTGTTTCACTTTGCGCAATAACGATGCGTAGAGCGAACGCAACGACCGGCCACGACGCCGCGTGGCGAGTTGGCTCGTCAGTCGGGGAGGACGGCCAGGTCGAGCCGGCGCAGGCGTTCGGGGTCGGCAGGCCAGCGCACGAGCTCCGGGCCGCCGAGACGGGAGAAGGTGAGCGCCTGCTTGGCCACAGCCGCCGCGCCGTGGACCTTGCGCGAGGCGAGCGCGGTCGCGGCGCCGTAGTCGGCGCGCAGGACGATGTCCGGATCGAGCACGACGGACGAAGGCGTCGACGACGTCCCGCTGGCGGGTGAGATCGGCGTCGGGAGCCGAGGCCGTCTCCTTGACGCGGTGGAGCCGCAGCCTGGCTTCCTGCACGGCGTCGTCCGCCTCACTCAGTTAGCGGACTTGTGCCCAAGCGTCGAGAAGAGCCTGCACCTGTGCACGGTTGGGACGAGCCGCTGGGCGCGCTTCACGTACCAGGGTGAGCGCGGCGTCCACAGACGTGGCGACCCCTCGCTCGAGCAGGACAGCAGATGCAACCATCGCGGTGCGACCATGCCCTTGGGCACAATGAATGTACACCGGTGCTGGCGCGGCGGATATCCGCTTCGCTACTTGTCGAAGCACATCGGGCGGCAAGGGCGCTCCATCCAGGATCGGGCACGAGAGATAGGTCGTGCCGGCCGGAATGTGCTCGTCGAGCTCCGCGGCCAGGTCAACGACGGTCCTCACAGCCGGGAACTCTCCGGGCAGCAATCGCCGACCGATCAGGATGTCCTCTCCCAGTCGTGCGAACGCAGGCTCGCGCGACAACGCCCGCACTGCGTGCCACGTCGCGTAGAGCAGGACCATGTGCGGAAGCAGAAGCAGTTTTCGATGCCAGGTGAGACGTGCGCCGCGTTTTTCGAAGATCCCGGCGCCGGGCCAAAGGTAAGCGAACCCGACGAGCGCCCACGAGAGCGCCGGCCAGCCAAAAACCAGCAGCATTCTCCAGTCGATCACACCGACGGCCATGCTGCCGCACGATAGCGTGAGGAACGCAGTTGCGTAGCCTGGCGAGCGGCCCTCGGTCCGGTCGGTGACGGGTGACTGCGTGATCACTGATGCACGATCTGCACGTCGTAGATCTCGACCTCGCCATACGCGTCGCAGGATTCACCGGGGACCTGCTTTTCGCCCTGGCAGGACGATTGCACGTAGGCGCCTGCCTTGAAATACGCCCCGGAGAAGGTTTTGGGGTAGGTGTACTTCAGCGTGCCGTTGTAATAGCACTTCACCTGGTTGGCCGAGACCTCGAACTTCACGTTGAAGCGGGTCCCCAGCACGTACGAGGACGTGAGGGTGGGCCCGTCGGTGCCGTTGAGATCGATGAACAGCTTCTGGCCTTCCAGCCTGTAGACGATGACGTCGTCCGAGTCGTCGTGGATCTGCCCGACGACGATGTGTGGCTTCACGGTGGGCAGGTGCGTGATCTTCTGATCGATGTACATCGTGTGCGTGCCGGACGAGGACGACCAGATCGCATTGTCGGCGCCGAGGTTCTTCATCTCCCGCAGCTCCGACCTGGGATAACCCGAGTTGCTCGTGGTGTATCCGCCGGCGTGGGCGCGGAATACCACCGCATCGCCCGTGGTATTCAGCAAGAAATAGGGGCTGCTTTCGTAACCCGTCAGCTCCGGCTGCTTGATCTCGTCGGGGCTGCCCGCGTGCGCCGTATCGACGGGCAAGGTGAGCTTCCAGTTCGTCAGATCCAGGACGTCGGACGGGTATTGCGCGGGAGCACCGCCCGTGCCGCCGCCGGAGCTGCTGCTGCTACTACTGCTGCTGCTGCTGCTACTGCTGCTGCTACTGCTGCTGCTACTGGTCGTGCTGCTGCTGCTCGTGTTCAGCGCGAAATCATCGAATCGTCCTGTTCCGCCGTTGTACGCGCCGTAAAGGGTCACGGACGTGGCGCTGCCGGAGTTGAACGCGACCGTGAACTGCGTCCACGTGGAGCCGCTGTTGATACTCTGGCTGCCGAGAACCGTAGAGCCGCTCTTCACGCCGACGGTGCCTTTCCCCAGCACCCACGCGGTGAGGCTGTACGCGGTATTCGCCGTGACCGTGACCGTCTGTTCGAAGCGCCCACCCGACGAGGAGATCTTGGCAGACTTCGTCCCCGAGTGTTTGTCACTCGTAGATATTTCGAAGAGGGACGGGTCCCCCCAGCTGGTCTTGTCGCTTTCGAAGCCGGGGTTTACGATGGTAACGGAGAGCTCGGAGGAGCTCGCGTACTCGTCGTCCTCCTGTACCTGATCGATCGTGCATGCGCCGATGCAGAGAGCTGCCACGAGCCAGGCGGAGCGCGACAAGCGAGAAACGACGAGACGTTGCCTTTGCATGCGACGAGGATACGGGCGTCTTCCTGTCGGTCAAAACATTACAAGAGTATCAACAAAATGTAGCAACACCACAACCGGGCGTTCCTCGCGTACGCCTGGCCCCTCGATGAGCCCCCGCCATTGACAAACGGTCCAGCGCTTGCGCAGGCCCCGGTGGGGCCTGGGGCAACGCCCCAGCGCAGCGGCTCCCAGATGAAACCACTGCTCAGGCCCCTCCGGAGCGGGTCAAGTCAATTCTTGACGAACGTGTTGAGAATGCCGACGCACATCTCGTCGAGGGTGGTCTCGCCGTAGGTCACTTCCTGGGGCGAAGTGAGATGCTGCTCGATGAGCGCTCGCTTCAAGAAGGGGTTTTCCAGCGTGTTGTCGTAGGTGCAGCGGACATCGATGATGTCCCCTCCCCGCAACGTGGGGAGATCCTCGATCGGGGCGTCGTAGGTATAGGTCTGCTGCCAGTTGAAGTCCCATTTCGTCTGGAGCAGGCATTCGTTCGCCGGGTCGCTCCCTTGCGCGGCGGCGCGGCGGACCGTGATCTTCCCGTCCACCCCGACGTAATGCATGTGGTTCATGACGCTGTAGACCTTCATCTCCGGGACCGGCTGCCCCCCGACCTCCGTGGGCAGCGTCATCCGGACCATCTCGGTGTGGGCCTTGGCCCCGGCGGGGATCCTGAATTCGATTCCATTCGCGTCGTCCGGCCCCGGCTGCAGGCCGTCCCCGCTCGGGAGCGGGACGGGGACGGCGACCGGCAGGAACTCCGCCCTGTATTCGGGCACGGCCGGGTGGAATTGCAGCTCCACCTTCGTCGAATCGGGGTCGGCGGTCGCGCCTGCCGGGTGGTAATGCATCTGGAGCACCAGCTTGGAGCCTGCGCGGACGAAGGCTCCGGCATTGGACGGGAAGACCGTCGGCTGTGCGCCCGGCACCCACGGCGTAAGGAATGCGGATTTCTTGAGGCCGATCGACCCGAAGCATTCGTAATACCCGTCTGCGTTTGCCAGGGCGAGGCTCTCCCCGTCCGGGTCGACGAAGACCACGCCGTGGTGGGCGACCTTCAGGTTTCCCGGGACAATCTTGCTGGCGCTGACGTAGACGTCTTGTGATAGCTGCGGATCGAGGACGAAGCAGATCAACTGGTCCTGCTCCCCGCTCGCGACGAAAGGCTTTTGGGGCTGCAACGTGAGGTCGACCCGGGTCAGATCGGCGCCCTTGGTCGGCTCCCCTGCCGGCGCGTCCTTGGGGTCGCCCTCGGGCGCGCCGGCGTTCGCCCAGGCCTCGAGCGTCGCGAGCTCCGCGTCCGAGAGCCGGGAATCGTGCTGCCAGCCAAACCTCGGCTCGCATTCGTCGGTGTTGATCGCGCCCCAGGGCGGCATGGTCCCATCCTGCGTCCGCATCACGATGAGCTCGGCGAGGTTCTTCACCTGCGCGTATTCGATCAGGCTGAAGGACGCGATCTGGCCAGGGGAATGGCAACTCTGGCAATGCTTCTGGAGGATCGGCGCCACGTCCTTGTGGAAGGTCGGACCGGCGGCGGTCCCTGCGTCACTCGGCTCGCTCGAGCATCCGAGCAGGGGGAGTGCGGTGGAGACGATGGCAATCGCGGTGAGCGCAATGGTTCGCATAAGCTACCTCTCTGGTTTTACACACGACGGCTGGATGGAGCTCTCCCGAGAACGCGCATGGGCGCGCCCGGTTCAGCGTTCAGGATTCCGGGCGCTGCTTCCGCCCCGGAAAAATCAGTCGGGGCGCCGCTTGCGGGCGGCGGGTTTTGCCTCCGGCGGCGAGCTCGGCGACGCCGGGGCGGCGATGCGCCGGGGCGACCGTATGAGCTGCGCGTCGAGGAGCGGGAGCAGGACCTCGTCGACCACATAGGTGACGAAGTCCGCGTCGAGCGGAGCCCGTAAGAGGAGGAGGCGGTGGGACGTCAGGGCCATGGCGACCTCGATGATCTTCGTGGGATCCTTGGGCATTGCGGGAATCTCGCCGCGGGCCACCGCCCGCTCGAGTACCCCGATGATGCTCGCTTGCTCGCGCTTCACGAACTGCTCGCGCACGAGCCGCCAGAGCTCGGGGTGCGCGTGAAACACCGACATGAGCCCGATGAGGAGATCTTTGCCGGAAGTGACCGTCGCGCAGAACGCGCTCAGCGCAAGGATGAAGTCCTCGCGCAGCGACGCGCCGACGCTCACCTCGGACGGCCTTTGGGCGCCTCGCAAGAGGCCCGCGAACACGAGGTCGGCCTTGCTCTTCCAGCGGCGGTAGATCGTCGCCTTGCTGGCGCGGGCGCGGCGGGCGATTTCGTCGATGGACGTGAGGTCGTAGCCCACCTCGGCGACGAGCTTCATGGCGGTGTCGAGGATCGCCTGCTCCTGCGCGGGGGAGAGGCGGCTGCGCATCGGCGTCGATTCCGCGCTCTGGGGCTCGCTCGTCGACATCTTCTTCCCACCAGGGTTCGAGGGCGGCATGGCGCGCCAGGATAACCCGCGCGCCGAGCAAATCACGGCCTCTGCCGCGGGGCACGGCAGCCCGCGGAACGATCGATACGAAACGGTACCGTACTCATCCGGAAGGTAGAGCAAGCCCGAGCGAAACGCAAGCGTTTCGTTAAGGCATGGGCTCCCCGGAGACGCCCCATGCGGATCCGCCGTCGCGCGAATGGCTGGATGAAGGAGTAGAAAGCAGTCTTACAAGTAACCAAAGCCTGAACGCTCCGGAGCTTCCTCACCATGAACTTCACCCCCATCCGTTCTCTCGCTCGCCGCTGCTTGTGTCTGGGCGCGCTGGCCATGGCCCTCGGCGCTTGCGCCCCGCCGCAGGGCACGACGAGCACCGGCGATCCCACCGACCCGACCCCGGACGACCCGCCGACCCCGGCGGCCGGCCCGCTGGCGAGCCTCGCGGCGCCGACCCTGGACAGGGTGACGCTGGTCCCATTTCCCGGCGGAGATGTGGCGCTGGCAGGCAGGCTGTCGCGGACGGCCATCTGGCGCTGACGTCTCCGACCACGGGACATACGCTGAGCGAGGGTGCCGTCGCGACGACCACGCTCCTCACCACCGACGTCCAGGTGGACACGAGCGCCGCCATGCTCGCCAATGGCAGCCTCGGCGTGCTCGTACAGAACACCTGGGGCGCCAAGACCCTCACGCTCGCGGAGCAGCCGACGTTCTCGCTCGACGCCGTCGATTGGATGCTGCTGACGATCCCCTGACGAGCTGGCGGGGGCGCTACAGCTTGATCAATCCGAGACGGCTCGCGGTGGCAATGGCTTCCGTCCGGCTGAGCACATCGAGCTTGCGAAAAATGCTCCTGAGGTGCGATTTCACCGTCGTCTCACCGATGCCGAGCAACGCGCTGATCTCCTTGTTGCTCTGACCGCGCGCCAGATACTCGAGCACCTCCACCTCGCGGCTCGTGAGGGCTTCGCGGCTCAAACTTGCTGCCAGCTTTTGCACCAGGGATGCAGGGAGGCACGTCTCTCCACGATGCACTCTGCGGATGCAGTCGAGGAGCTCCTCACGGCGCGAATCCTTCAAGAGATACCCCTTCGCGCCGGCTTTGACGGCGTTGAGGAGGTCGCTATCGGTGTCGAACGTGGTGAGGACGATCAAGCGGGCGGACGCGTCGTTCCTCCGGATCTCCTCGATCGCCGCGACGCCATCCAGCACGGGCATGCGGATGTCGATGAGCGCGATGTCCGGGCGATGCTCTTGCCAAAGCTCCACCACCTGCCGGCCATCGGAGGCCGCGGCCACGACCTCCATGTCGGGTTGGCGACTGATGATGGCCGAAAGGCCCTCGAGCACCGTGACGTGATCGTCGGCGATGAGCACCCGAATTTTATCCGAGCCCGAAGGGGTCGCTTGCGTTTCGGCAGGGTATTTCATAGGGTGAAGTCGTCATAGGGGTACGGAGCTGGCAAGGACGCCACGATGGCCGTCCCGCTTCCTTCCGCGCTTCGAATGGTCAACTGACCGCCCATCACTTCGACCCGCTCCTTGATCCCGATCAATCCGAGGCCTTCGTTTTGCGCCGAAGGATCAAAACCCAGGCCGTCGTCCCGCAGCTCGAATCGGAGCCTGTGTGGCTCGAACGCGAGACGAGCGTTGAAATGGCGCGCGCGCGCGTGCCGCAACGTGTTCGTCAGCACCTCTTGACCGATACGCAGCAGGTTTTCCTCCCACTCGTTGCTGAGCGGCCAGGGGCTGCCCTCCAGCGTGAACACGCCGACCACGCTGGTCCCGCTGGTCATCTTCTTGATCAGATCCCCCATCGCTTCACTGAGACTCTTCTCGGCGAGCGCCTGCGATCGAAGCGCGTGCGCGGACCGTCGCGCCTCTTGCAGGCTCCCTCGCGCGAGCTCTTGTGCGCGGACGAGGTGTTTTCCGGCCTCGGGGAGCAAGCCTCTCGACCAGGCGTCCTCCGTTGCCTCCAGTTGCACGATCACGCCGGTGAATCCTTGCGCCAGCGTGTCGTGGAGATCTCGCGCCATACGGTTGCGCTCCGCGGCGATGGCCGCCTCCCGGCTTTGTCGGGACAGCCGCATGAGCTGAATGGCGAGCATGGCCTGATGGGCCAACGCACGAGCGAGCTCCATCTCACTCGTTTGAAACAGGTTCTTGTGCCTCGACCGGATCCCGATGAAGCCGGCCAGCTTGCCGCCGATCAGCGTCGGGACCGTCAGCGTGGCCACGACGCCCATCGCTGCCAGCCGCTTGTAGATCACCGACATGTTGGGATCGTGCGGCATGTCTCCGTGCCATGGATACCAGGGCGAATTCTCACGGCTCCCGAGTCGAATGCGCGGAGGGTCGCAATCGATCTCCCCGACGACGATATCGACGCCGGTGCGGAGTGCCTCGCTCCAGACGGGATGGTCTTCCGTGAAGAGTGTGACCCTTTTGACCGAGGACAGGTCCTTCGAGGGAGCGTGCAGCCGATCGTCCTCGAACGTCGCGACCATGTCCATCTCGCTGCTTTCGCCGTTTCGTTCGTACACGCTGACACTCTGCCCATTCAGGCGTCCAGCGATCATGCGCAAGACATGCTCCAGGAGTCGTTCGGGATTCGACTCCTGGGCGAGCACATCCAGCGTGCGGGTGAGCGCCGCGAACTGACCACGGGCGAGGTGCTCCGAGGCCTGCAAGGCTTCCGCGGATCGTTTGATCGAGGTCACGTCGCGAAGCGCTCCCGCCCATTCGATGATCTGGCCCGCGTCGTCGCGCAGGGCCGTGGCGTAGACCTCCACGTATTTGATGTAGCCGTCGGGCATCACCAGGCGGTGGCCAAAATGAAGATCCTCGCCCTTGCCGGAGAACGCCTGAAGGTAGAGGGGGAGGTCCTCGGGGTGGACCCTCGAGGCGACCAGCTCGGGCGTGAGTTTCGTGTCGGGAGGAAGTTCGAAGAGTCGATAGGTCTCGTCCGACCAGAGGAGCTTTCGCGTCGAGAGGATCCAGGTCGCGCTTCCCGTTTGGGTCAGACGCTGGGTCCGGGTCAACGAGGCCTCGCTTTTCCTTCGTTCCTCGATTTCGACACGGAACGCCTGGTTGATGCGCTCCAGATCCGCCGTGCGCTCGCGGATCCGCCGCTCGAGCTCCATGTTCAGACGCGCGGAGGCTTCCTCGGCACGTTTACGCTCGGTGATATCCATCACCGTGCCGATGAAACGAATTGCTTGGCCGTCCGCGTCGAAGAAGGCCTGGCCGCGGGCCGTCACCCATTGCACCGACCCGTCTCGCGGATGAATCGTGCGGTACTCCGTGCGATATTCGCCGCCATTCGCGCCGGCGAGCGCTTGCATGACCGAGCTGTCCACGCGCGTCCGGTCGTCCGGGTGAACACACTTCAAAAACATGTCGTGTGTCACCTCTGCGTCCAGCGGTAGCCCGAAAATCTCCTTCATCCGCTGCGACCAGTCGCCCACGTTGCCCAGGTCCGTGGAGTTCCAGACCCACAAACCAATTCTTCCCGTTTCGATGGCCAGCCTCAGACGTTGCTCGCTATCGAGCAGCGTCTGGTTGATCTCCCTTAGATGCGATGCCTGCTGCAAAAGCTCCGCGTTCAATCGTTGCAGCTCTTCCGCGGCGCTTTCCCGTTCGCTGGCATCGGACCATCGTGCTTGGAGTCGCTTTTCCTCGGTGATGTCTCGACAGCTCGCGATGAGCCAATCGCGCCTCGGGCAACCAAGGCGCGAAAGCCGCACGTCCATGGTCCCGAGCTCGCCGGAGATTCGTCGATACGTGCACTGGACGGAGGCCGGCCCCGACGGCTCGACGCGACCGAGCGCTTCGAGGATCTCGTCGCGCGATGCGCTCGTCACGAAATCCCACGGGTACGTCCCGACGATATCGCTCTTCCCGCGACCGAGCATCGCGCAAGCCGCGGGATTCACCTCGACGATCCGCCCGTTCGGCTCGACGAGCGCCATGGCTTCCGCGACGTTTGCGAACAGAAGCTCGAGGAGTTCTTCCCGGTCGGATGCGCGGGCGTGCTCGGACGGCATCGGCGGAGAGCCCGACCGCGTCGGGACCTCGGGTCTGTTCGAATCATCGTGCCTGGACCGCACGCCATCGCATGTTGGCACAAGCTGGCGTGGGAGGGAAGCTCGAATGCAGACGCGCACGCGGTTCCCGTGGCTGTGCCGCCCTCCTTCGAATGGCGGAGTACGAGATCCGCCATTCGAAGGAGGCGCCCCTCCGCCGCAAGATCAATGGCGTGCACCACGTGCACGTATTGAACCTCGCCGATTGCATGTAGGCCACCTCCGAATTTCGACCGACTGTCAACCCTTCGAAAGGAGGAGAGGTCGTTCGTTCGTTTGCAGGACGGAGACGTCGGCCGCAAAATCGATGGCGTCTCCCGCCAGAAGCAGGTAGTCTTGCGCCGCCCGCTCGATCGACAGGCTTTGGCTTGGCGGCTCGAACGATAACCCACATTCCAGGTGCAACGACGATGAACAAGTATCACAAGCTCTATACGCCGGAAGACAGCGCGGTCGTTTTCATCGACCATCAGCCGCAGATGACGTTCGGCGTCGCCAACATCGATCGTGCGACGCTCATCAACAACGTGACGCTGCTCGCGAAGTGCGCGAAGGAGTTCGGCGTTCCCGCCGTCCTCACCGCGGTGGAGACGGAGTCCTTCAGCGGGTACGTCTGGCCGCAGCTCCTCGACGTGTTCCCGGGGCAACCGGTCGTCGAACGGACGTCCATGAATTCGTGGGATGACGCGGGCTTCCGCGCCGCGATCGAGGCGACGGGCAGGAAGAACATTCTCCTCACGGGCCTCTGGACCGAGGTCTGCGTGACCTGGCCCGCCATCGAAATGCTCGGCGCCGGATACAACGTCTACATCGTCGAGGACTGCTGCGGCGCGACCTCCCCGGCCGCGCATGAAGCGTCGCTGTCCCGGATGGTCCAGGCGGGCGCGGTCCGGCTGACGACGATCCCCGCGCTCCTCGAATGGCAGCGCGACTGGGCGAAGCGGGAGCACTACAACCAGCTCATGGGCCTCATCAAGCAGCACGGCGGCGCCTACGGCGTGGGCGTCGAGTATGCCTACACGATGGTCCATCACGCGCCGCAATCGGCGGTGAAGCCCCAGATCGTGCCCAAGAAGTCCGGTCACTGATCACGGACGGCAGAGCCATGGCCGAGACCATCCACATCGCCATCGTCCGGCGCGTTCGGAAGACGCACATCGAGGCCTTCGAACGCGCCCTCACCGAATTCGCCAGCCGGTCCTTGGCCGAGCCTGGAGCGAGGGGGGTGCATTGCATCTATCCGCCGCCCGGCTCCGACTCGACCGAGTATGGCATCCTGCGCAGCTTCGCCAGCGCCGCCGACCGCGACGCATTTTACGAGACGGCCCTTTACAAAGAATGGCTCGCTCGGATCGCGCCGATGGTGGAAGGTGAACCGACGTATCGACGATTGGAAGGCCTCGAGGCCTGGTTTCGCACCCCCGCGGAGGCCATGCCGCCGCGATGGAAGATGGCCTTGCTCACCTGGATCGCCGTGTGGCCGGTCAGTATGGCCGTCCCGGCGATCCTCCTGCCCTTGCTCGGCCCGAATTTCCCGCAAGTCCTCGCCTCCGGCGTCATCGCCGGAGGCATCGTTGCGGTTCTCACGTGGGGCGCCATGCCCTTGCTCGTGAAGCTCGCGCATCCATGGCTTCACCCCGGGAACAAGACCTCATGACGACCACAGCCGACCTCATCCTCCACAACGGGCGCATCACCACGCTCGATCCGAGCCATCCCGAAGCGAAGGAGGTGGTCGTCGCAGGCGGCCGGATCGCCGGAGTCGACAACGCTTCGCAATTCGAGCGCGGCCCCGAGACGAAGGTCGTCGATCTCGGCGGGCGCAGGGTCATTCCGGGGCTCTACGATTCGCACCTCCACGTCATCCGCGGCGGACTGAACTACAACATGGAGCTGCGCTGGGAAGGCGTGCCCTCCCTGGCACTGGCCCTCGAGATGCTCCGCGACCAGGCGGCCCGCACGCCCGCGCCGCAATGGGTACGCGTCGTCGGCGGATGGAGCGAGTTCCAGTTCGCCGAACGGCGGATGCCAACGCTCGACGAGATCAATGCGGCGGCGCCCGACACGCCGGTCTTCGTCCTGCACCTCTACTGCCGGGCCTTGCTCAACCGCGCGGCGCTCCGCGCGTGCGGGTACACGAAAGATACCCCCGACCCGCCCGGCGGCACGATCGTCCGCGACAAGGCGGGCAACCCCACCGGGATGCTCATCGCGAAGCCGAACGCGACCATCCTTTACGCGACGCTCGCGAAAGGTCCGAAGCTTCCCCCCGAATACCAGTACAACTCGACCCGCCACTTCATGCGAGAGCTCAACCGGCTCGGCGTGACGAGCGTATGCGACGCGGGTGGAGGCTTCCAGAATTATCCGGAGGACTACGAGATCATCCGCGAGCTCCACGCGCGCGGCGAGATGACCTTGCGCATCGCCTACAACCTGTTCACGCAAAAAGCCGGCGCCGAGCTCGAAGATTTCGTGCGCTGGTCGAAGGTCGTGAAGCCGGGCGACGGCGACGACATGCTCCGGTGCAACGGCGCGGGCGAGATGCTCGTGTTTTCCGCGGCGGATTTCGAGGACTTCCTCGAGCCACGTCCCGACCTCCCCGAGAAGCTCGAGAGCGAGCTCGAGCGCGTCGTGCGTTTCCTGGCCGAGAACCAATGGCCGTTCCGGCTTCATGCGACGTACGACGAATCGATCTCCCGGTTCCTGTCCATCTTCGAGAAGGTCCATCGAGACGTTCCGCTCGATGGGCTGCACTGGTTCTTCGACCATTGCGAGACGATCACCGATCGGAACATCGAGCGCGTCAAAGCGCTCGGCGGAGGGATCGCGGTCCAGCACCGGATGGCCTTCCAGGGCGAATACTTCGTCGACCGTTACGGCGCGAAGGCGGCCGAGCGCACGCCTCCCCTCCGGCGAATGCTGGAGCTCGGTGTACCGGTCGGCGCAGGCACGGACGCGACGCGCGTCGCGAGCTACAATCCGTTCGTCTCCCTGTACTGGATGACCACGGGAAAGACGCTCGGCGGGCTTTCGCTTTATCCGGAGAAAGCGCGACTGACGAGGGAGGAAGCGCTTCGGCTCTACACCCAGGGCAGCACCTGGATGTCACGGGAGCAAGGGACGCGCGGCGCGATCGCACCCGGGCAGCTCGCCGATCTGGCGGTGCTGACCGCCGACTACTTCAAGATTCCCGACGAGGAGATCAAAGCGCTCGAATCGGTGCTCACCATCCTCGGCGGCAAACCGGTGTACGCCGCCGAAGAATTCAAGCCGCTCGATCCGGGAGACCTGCCGGTGATGCCGGACTGGTCGCCGGTGCACCGTCATCCGGGAGCCTTTCGGCAGACCTCGCAGGCCGCGCTCCCCGCGGCGCGTCGTTGCATGCCGATGCACGCACAGCCTGGCGCCCAGGCGGCCTTCGGTCTTCCGCGATGGCTGTCGGAGCTCGGCAACCTGTTCGACGGCGCTTGCGACTGTTTCGCGTTCTGACGTGGCAGTCGACACCAACGTTCCGCGTGATACGCGCACCTTTCTCATCACGGTCGGGAAACCACGAAAGAGAATGAAGGAGGTTGTCGCATGGCAACTTTGACCGTCAAAGACGGAACGCAGATCTATTACAAGGACTGGGGCAGCGGGCAGCCCGTCGTTTTCAGCCACGGCTGGCCGCTCAACGGGGATGCCTGGGAGGACCAGATGGTCTTCCTCGCCTCGCACGGCTTCCGGTGCATCGCCCACGATCGCCGCGGTCACGGCCGATCCAGCCAACCCTGGAACGGCAATGAGATGGACACCTATGCCGATGACCTGAGCGAGCTCATCGAGCACCTCGATCTCCGAGGCGTGACGCTCGTCGGGCATTCGACCGGCGGCGGCGAAGTGACGCGCTACATCGGTCGCCACGGAACGGCGCGTGTCGCCAAGGCCGTCCTCGTCGGCGCCGTGCCGCCGCTCATGCTGAAGACCCCCGCGAATCCGGGCGGCCTGCCGATCGAGACGTTCGACGGCATTCGCGCGGGCGTCCACGCCGATCGCGCGCAGTTCTTCAAGGACCTGACGCTCCCGTTTTACGGGGCAAACCGTGCAGGCGCGAAGGTTTCCCAAGGGCTCCGAGACACCTTCTGGCTCCAGGGCATGCAGGCCGGCCTCAAGAACGCCCTCGACTGCATCAAGGCGTTCTCCGAGACGGATTTCACCGAGGATCTGAAGAAGATCGACGTGCCGACGCTCATCATCCACGGCGACGACGATCAGATCGTCCCCATCGGCGCGAGCGCGCTCGCCGCCGCCAAGCTCGTGAAGAATGCGCGGCTCGAGATCTACAAGGGCGGCTCGCACGGGCTCGCGGCGACGGAGAAGGACCGCCTCAACGCCGATCTCCTCGCGTTCCTCAAGAGCTGACGGCGCGCAGCCGCGGAAGCTTTCTGACCGGTGCCGCATCGCGGTAGGCTGCGCCCATGAATGTCGTGTCGTTCTGCGCCCTGCGCGCCTCCTTGTTCCCCTGGCAGCCGCGACAGGGCGCGCACGCAGTCACCGTGATCTGCAAGGCGACCTTCGAGCTCGCGCCCGGCGAGTCGCCGCTCGCCGCGCGACGCGAGGCAGTCTGGGACACGAAGAGCCCCGCGAGCGACATGGCCCCGTTCAAACGAAGGGCCGACGTGCTCGTGCTCGGCCACGCCCATCCGCCGAAGGCGCCCGCGGCTTCCGCGCTCGTCGCGCAGCTCGGCGTGGGGACCTTGCAGAAGGCGGTCGAGGTCCGCGCGGATCGCGGCTGGATCGCGGAGGGCTTCGGCCCCGTCGCGCCGACATCGCCTGCGCGTCTTTCGCTCCTCGGAAAACACGCGGCGAGCTGGGATGCACGCACCTGGAACACGAAGCCGCTGCCCGAAGACGTGGATGGCGCGTACTTCAACCTCGCGCCCGGCGATCAGCAGCTCGCGAACCTCGCGGGGGACGAGCCGATCGTGCTCGTGAACCTGCACCCGTCGTATCCGCGGCTCGAAACGAAGCTCGCCCGTGTCGTCCCGCGCGTGACCGTGGAACGCATGGGGGGGGCGCCGCAGGAGGTGCGGCTCCGCTGTGACACGTTGACCTTCGACACGGACCGGCAGCTCGCGATGCTGGTGTGGCGCGGCGTGGTCTTGCTCGCGCATGCCGCGGAGGTCGGGCTCGTCGCGGTCTCGATGGGGGGCGCGGCGGCGCTCGCCGGGGGCGACGTGGAGGCGACGCTGCCGGTCGTGACGTCGGGGGGGAAAAACGTCCCGGAGGCGCCCGTGCTCCCGTTTGTCCAGGGAGGGCCGGGTTTGCCGAGCATCGCGACCCGCGACGAGGCCACGCGCGCTGCGCCTCCGCCGAGGGACCAGGACGAGGGCTCGGGCCCGAGGACGTTGACCCACTTCCCTTCCCTGGCGGCCTCGAAGCCGGCCACGCCGTTCGAGCAGACGAGGCGCCCAGCGCCGGTGGAGGTGACCCCGGAGCCGCCCGATACGAAGCCGTTCGACGTCCCTGCACCGGCGAAAGAGGAACGCACGGAGGCGCGGACAAACGTGCCGCCGATGCGCTTCGACGTGCGCCCGCCGGCGCTCCTGGGCATCGTGGCGAACATCGAGGCGGAGCCGACGACGTCGCGGGTCGTGGAAAAACCCGCGATGCTCGGCCCCCTCGCGGCCTTCGACAAACCACCCGCAGAGGCCCCCGTCGCGGCCGCGGCGACCAGCATCGAGCCCGCGCCGACCACGGAGCCGGCGGGCAAGCTGAAAACGGCGCCGGAGGAGCCCGAGGCGCCGATCGAGCTCACGATCGAGCAGACCGCGGCCATCGCCGCCGAGCTTGCCGAAGGGAAGCAGGAGCGCGCGAAGGTGCTCGAGGCGCACGCGCTGCGCGAGCGCTCCTGGCGAAAGAACGAGCGACGCTGGGCCGAGGCGATCGAGGCGGAGTCGGCGCGCGGGACACACAAGCTGCGCGGGGCCTACGACGCGGCGTACGTGGCGAAGGTGGAGTCCTTCCGCGGCCCGATCACGCTGGAGGCGTTCACGCGGCTGCTCGTCGCGCTCGAACGTGGCAAGGCGAACGAGGCGCTCGACGCGTTGCGGATCCAGCGCCCCGCGCTCATGCCGATCGTGCGGCTGTGGACGCGGAAGGTGGCGACGGACATGAAGCTCGGGGACGCGGCGAACGACGCGCTCCGGGCCGCGCGGCGGGCGTGAGGCGCGCGTCAGGGCTCCGGGATGCGGAGCGGACCGAGGCCGGGGACGCCGATCTCGTGGGCCCGCTCCGCCGCCGCGGCGAGTTTTTTGGCCTGCCGCGCGTGGTGTTCTTCCCAGGTGAGGGGCATGGGCGGCTCGTCCGAGTTGAGCCGCACGCGCTCGCCGGTGATGGACACGTCGTCGTTCGCCTTGACGACCACGCCGCCGGGCGCGGCCTCGATGCTCACCTCGCGGGCGCGCTCGATGGAGGCCTTGCCGACCTCGCGGATCGCGCTCCCGCGCGTGCGTTCGTGCAAGCTCCCGCCGACGTCGAGCGTGGCGTCGCCGGAGGTCTGGATCGCGAGGGTCTCGCTCTTCAGGGCGAGGTGCTTCTGGGCGGCGATCTCCAGGGAAACCGCGGAGAGCGAGAGGACGGGCCCCTCGTCGGTGAGGCGGAGCGAGAGGACGAGGTTTCCGTCGGCGCCGCGGACCTGGATGTGTTCTTCGCGGCCCGTCTCCTCGATTTGAATCGATCGTCCGGAGGCGAGCCCGATCGTGCGCGCTGGCGCGGCGAGCGTTTCGCCTCGCGCGGACGCGAGGGCCGCGGCGGGAGCGTTTTTTTCGGCGTCGTCCTTCACAAAGCCATGATAACCGAGTTCGGGGAACGGGTGGCATGACGAGCGCACAAGCGGTCGCGAACGCGAAGAGCACGGACGGCAAGTTGTGGCTCGTGTGCGTGGCGAAACGGGCTTACTCGTTCGCCGGGGGCAAGCTGCGGCTCACGGACGAGCAGGTGCCGGTGCGCCGGGAGCCGGACCTCGAGGTGGGCGACGACGGCCGCATGCGCGGGCTGCGGGACGACATGGACCTCTTCCCGCCGAAGGTCGCGACCGACGTGATCGTGACGGGGCGGGCGTATGCGCCGGGCGGGAAGGCGCGCGAGGCGACGGTGCGGGTGGCGGTCGGGAAAAACGCGCGCGTGCTCCGGGTGCTCGGAGAGCGGCGGGCGGAGGTCTCGATCGAGGGGACGGTGCGATTCTCGGATCCGGCGCTCTTCGAGAGCGTGCCGCTCGCGTGGGATCTCGCGTATGGCGGGTACGACGCGTACGCGCACGACGAGCTTTGCCCGCCGAAGCGGCGGAACGGGCGGAGGATCGAGCCTTCGCCGCGGCAGGAGGGGGTCTTCGCGTATCCGCGGAACAAGGTGGGGCGGGCTTATTTCATCGACGTGGACCGGGATCGGGCGGACGGGGCGTTGCTCCCGCAGATCGAGGATCCGGGCGATCCGCTGACGCCGTCGCGGTTTTTCGTGCCACACTGGAAGAAGTGGTTGGATCAGCCGATGCCTGCGGGGATCGGGTGGGTGCCGCATACGTGGTATCCGCGGATGATGCGGCTCATGGGCGGGTTTCTGGAGCACGATCCGGCGACGAAGCCGATCCGGGAGATGCAATTCGCGGACGGGGAAGATCTCGCGGGTCCGTTCCGGAAAAACGACGTACTTCCGCGCGGGCTGCAGGGGGCGGCGCCGGGGATGGCGGTGGAGCGGCTCCGGGGGGACGAGGTGGTGATTCTGCAGGGGCTCGTCGAAGGGAGCGGGGAGACGAGGTTTCAATTGCCGGGGGAGAGGCCGCGAATCGAGGTGACGCCGCCGGGGAGCCCGAAGGTGTTCACGCCGGAAGCGGTGCTGCAGACGGTGCGGGTGGACGCGGAGGCGAGGCGGGTGGTGATGACGTGGGCGGGGGTGGTGCGATTGATGAGCCCGATCGCGGCGGACGTCCTGGAGAACACGGGGTTACGATTGAAGTGGAGCTCTGGGACCTGAGGCATCGCGCTCAATCGAAGGTGACCCCGCCATCCTCGTCGAGGACACCGCGCCCCTCGATCTGATCGTACTCGTCTTCGCGGAGCCAGTGTACGGCGTCCTCGTAATTGT
This sequence comes from Polyangium jinanense, assembly GCF_028435365.1. Next base: position 33,586 of record NZ_JAGTJJ010000064.1, read on the forward strand.
CGAACTCATGGATGACCTTGTTGTCCTCGGCCGGGTCGACGATTTCGATCTTTCCACTCAGTCGCTCGCGCACCAGCAGTACGTAATGGCGGTCGCTCGAAAAATCGACCCAAGCTTCGAGCCATTTGTATTTCGATCTCATTGCGCAACCCTCGTCCTCGGCACCATGTGGTATACCCACGAATCGCCTTCGAGTTTGCCCTTGATCTCTATGACATAAAGAGGGACGTCGGATCTCCCGTTCTGAGTCCTCACACCGATCGGCGTGTCCGATGTATACGTGAACCGATCGAAGCCGCGGACGTTTCCTTGCGCCTCGCCGTGCTTCCAGACCAGATCCTCCAGGGCCTCGAGGTCTGCGTCATCGTTGAATATGTGCGCTTCTTTGCCCTTTCCGAGGTCCTTCTGAACGATCCTACCATCACGCGTGTGTCTGTTTATCGTATAATTCGCGTCGTGGACTGCGTTTTCGGGCTTCTGGCAGGCCAAGCCGAGCGGATCGACGTTGTTGATGGCGTCTCTGCCGAACGCGAAGAGGTCGAGCCCGCCCATGATGCCGAGCGGATCCGGGCTGCACCACCTTCCTGCCGACGCGTCGAAGTACCGGAACCTCGTACAACAAAGCCCCGTCTCCTCGTCCGCATACTGCCCCAGGAGCCGGAAGGGCGACTCCACGGCGCGACCGGTCCGCCCCGGCGCCGCGTACGTCTCCGTGACGCGCCCCCACGCCGAATGCGCCGCCGACCACGCGACCCGCCCTTCCCGGTCGATCAACTCCTTCGGCACCCCCACCTGATCGACGACGTAACAGAACACCTCGCCCCGCTCCGCCTGGAGCAGCGGCAAGAACGTGCCCGGTGCATGGACGAAGCAACGTTTGCCGTGCCGGCTATCGATGTCCTGCGCCAGGACATCCCCATCCCAGACGAAATCGACAGCGTATCGCCTATCCCCGTATTCGTCCTGAATCTCCTTCCGCAGCCGCCGGCCGAACGCGTCATAGGTGAAGAACACTCGCTCGCCCGACGGCAGAGTGACCTCGCGCAGCCGGTCCCGCGCATCCCAGCGATAGGTGGTCCGCTGCCCCGCTTCCTCCTTCGATACCCGACGCCCCCGCCGATCGTACGAATACTTCGCGCGATCCGTGCGGAGCAGCAAGTTCCCCTTGCCGATCTCCCACGGCTCGGCCTCGTCCGCCTTCGCCGGGCCCGTCTCCAGCCCGTCGAGCATCTTCTGGATCGACCCCGCCGGATCGTATGCAAACACCTCGTGGTGGCTGCCCCGCTGCGCCTCCACGAGCTGCCCGACCGGATCATATCGATACGCCGTCGAGCCCCACCGCCGATCCTCGACGAGCTTCACCCGTCCGAGTGCATCGTATTGCCAAAGCCGCTGCACCACCGCTTGCGGCACGCCGCCGCCCGGACTCCGCGCCTCGGCGCGCTGCTCGATGATCCGATCCATCGAGTCGTACTCGCTCCGGATCGAAAACCTCCCCGAGGCGTCCCGGCGCGCCGTCTCCCGCCCGAGCACGTCGCGATCGAACATGATTTCGTGGCCATCGTGCGAGAGCCCGACGAGATCGCCGAGCATATCGTATCGATACCGGGTGGCCGCGCCGTCCGGCATGACGCGCACCGTCCTGCGCCCACGCGAATCGAGCTCGTACCGAAGCCGCCGCCCGTCCTGCACCTCGGCCACGACGCGCCCCAGCCGGTCCCGCTCGAACATCGTGACGACCCGCTGGCCGTCCTGCTCGAGGACAGCGCCGAGCAGCCTGCCCATGCGATCTCGCTCGAACGTGATCGGGCCATCCGTCGTATCCTCGCGCAGCACGTTGCCGAGCGGATCATGCGCGAACGCACGATAACTGCGATCCGGATAATCGATTCGCCCGAGCCTACCCGATTTCGAGTACCCGTACTTCAGCACCCGTCCATCGAACGAGGCCTCCTCGACCACCCTTCCTGCGGCGTCGTAAACGAATTCGTATTTCTCGTTCCGCGGATTCTCGATGCAGCGGAGCTTCTCCTGTGCCGAATACTTGAACCGCCAGACCCGCCCGTCCGGCTGCATGAGCTTCGTGAGCACGCCCGTCCCGCCGTACTCCATCTGCGTGACCTGCCCCGACGCATCGACGACGCGGATCGGGTTGCCCAGCGGATCGTACGCCGATTGCGTGCTCGTGCCGTCCGGCCTCCGCACGGACAGGGGTTGCCCCAGGCGATCGTACTCCACCGCCGTGAAGCGCCCGAGGGCATCGGTTCGTCGCACGGGCCGGCCCACGAGGTCGTGTTCGTACGTCGTCCGGGCGCTGCGCGCGTCGAGCTCGGCCACGATGTTGTGCTGGGCGTCGTACGCGACCTCGACGAGCATCCCCTCGTCCCCGCTCACGCAGGTGAGGCGCCCCTTTTTGTCGTACGCGAACGAGTACCGGACGCCCGAGGGATACTCCACCCTCTGCAGCGCGCCGAACGCGTCCCGCGAGAGCCGCGTCGTCAATGCTTCGGGGCCCACCTGCAACACAGCAAGATCGTCGTCGTACTCCCACCGGGTCACGTTCCCCGCAGGATCGACCTCCTCGACCTTGTTCCCCCTCTTATCGTACCGATACCGCGTCGCCTCGCCGGCCCCATTCGCTTGGCCAACCAGATAATTGTCCGCGTCGTATTCCCACGTGCCGATCAGGATCCCATCCGTCGTCTCCTCCCGGACCACGAGCCCCGACTCGTTCCAGTGAAGGACCCGCGGCTCCTCATTCCCCTCGACCTTCGTAACGCGCTTTTCCAGGTCGTACGTGAGGACCAGCGTGTGCAGCCCCTCGTCCCCCCACGTCTTCTTGCACCGCCCCGTCTCCGGATCGTACGCATAATGAAAACTCACGCCGTTCTTCAGCGTGGTCTTCACCATCCGATGATCCTCGTCGTACTCGTACCGCTCCGTTTGTCCGAGCGCATCCGTCACGCTCGCGAGCTCCCCCATCTTCGCGTACGTGTAATCGACCCACTGCTCGAAGGAATCGCCGACCCAGACCTCGAGCCGCGCGATACGCCCGCCGTGCGTCGTCTTCACGCGCACCTCGCGGCCGGCCGTATCGATCACCCGGCGGAGGCGGCCATTCGTGTATTCGAGCTCGATGGAGTTTCCGTACGCGTCCCGGATCGATCGGAGAAGCGCCTTCTCGCCCGGTTCCTCCGGGGCGAAATGCCGCACGAGCCGCGTCTTGTGGCTTGTCACCTCGAACGCCCCGCCTTCGAGCGCCCGGAGCGTCAGCCGATCCATCCGATGGAACGCGCTCTCCCCCACGCGGAGCGCGCGGAAAAACACGTCGCGGCCCTCCTCGCTGCGGAGCGAGAGCAGCCCGTCGTCCGTGCGCTCGATCCATTGCTCGAAATTGTGCGCCCACCCGCCACGGCCGAGCGAGGTCCGCGCGAGCGCGCGTTTCGACGAGTAATGCCTCTTCCACTCGAACGGAATGGCCCCGGGCAAGACCAGATCGACCTTTCGATCGACCACGTCCCCGCTCGTCAGATCGACCGGATGCCCGCCCTCGCACCGCACCTCGTCACAAAGATCCGAGGCTTTCCCGTCCGCGCCTTTCGCCGCGCTCTCCGCCGCTTCCCCGGCCACCTCGTCGCTTTGCTTGGCCGCGGATTCGAGCCCCTCGCCGAGCACCTCGTCCGCGTTCTTCGCCGCCCCCTCCACCACCTCGTCCGCCTTCTTGAAGAACGGGGCAATGAGTTTGTCGCCGAACTTCTTGAGCGCCGCGCCGCCGACGTTCATGACGACCTCGAACGCGAGATCGATCACGAGGTCGACCGCGAGCGAGACCGCGCCCATGAGGAAATCCATCACGGTCGGCGTGGTCTGCACCGTGCCCGGATCCTCCACGAGCGACGTCGGCCATTTGCCGTATTCCCAGCAATCGGCGTTCAGCGACATGGCTCCGCCGATCACGCAACATGTCGACGTCTCCCCGCAGATCTCCACCGCCCCCCGCGGCAGCCAGCATTTGTGCGAGCCGAACAGGATGTGCAGCGGCGTCATCAGGTCGAGCGGGCTCGGGAAGATGCCGATGTGCGGCCACAATTTCGAGGGCTCGTGCCCGTGCGTCACCGACGGCACGCCATTGAACATCACCGTCGGCTTCTGCTTGTCGCCCATCGAGAGCGGGTGCAAGAGGTTCAGCTTGAAGAACCACGTCGGCACGAACGGCCAATGGATCCCGTTGTGCCCATCGATCCCGACGAGCAGCCATCCCGCATCGGTGTGGAAGTTGTTCGCCATGGCCGCTCACCCCTTCGGGAAAAACTCGCTCGGCGAGAGCACCGCCCGCCGCTCCTCGAATTGCACGAGGCCGTACGTCGCCTTCGCCCGGAACACGAATCGCGCTTCGCACGCCTCGGCGTCGATGTCGACGGCGTCGAGCCGCGGCACGATCGTCTCGCGCATACCCCCGACCGACATCGCAACCACGACCGGCGAGCGCGGCACCACGAACGAAAGAGCTCCGCCTCCGGGCCGCATCCCCGCGAGCACGATCTCGGTTCCCGCGCCGATCGTGTCGAACGTCATCCGCGGCGCCGCGCGGCTGCCGAGCTTGCGGATGCCCGTCATGTCGAGCTCTTGCCCCTTCACCACGTGTTTCGCCCGCATGCCGCCCCAGAGCGGGTATGGCGCGAAGCAGACGGGCTCGGGGTGATCGTCCCAGGCGCGCACGAGCGCCGCGGGATCTTCGAGCTGCGGGAGCGGCTGATTCTCGGCACGCGCCTCGTCCGTATAAAACCCCTTGCCGTCGAAGTTCAGCGGATACCCCGACTCGTGCTCCGGGACAAACGCCTCCTCCCCGTCCATCTCCACCACCGCCGCGGGCGCCTTCGTCACGCCGCCGTACGCATTCTCCCAGCTCATCGCCACCCGCTCGAACGGGACCGGCGAGCTCGGCGTGAGCCCCCCGAGCGCCCCCCGCTGCCAGACCCGCGTCCCGAACACCTGAATGTGCATGTCGGACGAACCCACGCGCAGCGACGCCGTGGCCTCCCGCGCGCGGTCGCCCCGTCGCGGATACACGAAGCCCGTCGCGCACACGGAGGTGGCCTCCTTCGAGAACATGACGTCGTTCGGGACCTTCGACCGCGCGTCGAGCAAAAGCGGCCGTTGCCCGGGGACGAGCTCGAGCCCGCCCGACGCGATCCTGAGCGTGATCGCGCAGAGGAACAGCGCCGTGATCCGATCGTCCTCCTCGCCGTTCGGAATCATCGCCGCCGGCAGCGGAGTCTCATTGACGAATTTCATGCGCGCGCTCAGTTGAGCTTGATCAGCCCGGCCGTCACGTTCACCGCGCCGCCGCCGTCGATGTCGACCGGCGATCCCTTCACGGTCACCGTACCGCCGTTGATGCTGATCGCGCCGCCGGTGATCGTGATCGTCCCCGCCGTGATGACCAGGCTCGCCGTGTTGATCTGCGTGAACGCGGCCCCATTCAGGGTCAGCATCGTGGTCTCGACCGTCGCCATCGCCGCGGCGTTCACCGTGAGGACCGTCGATTTCAACGCCTGCGTGCCGTCCGCCTTCATCTCCTGCGCCGGCGCCTCGATCTTCTGGCTCGCCCCCGATTTGAGCGCCTGCGGCCCCGCCACTTCGATCGTCTGCTCGCCGCCGATCTGCGCCTTTTGGTTCCCGGCGACCGTGATGTCCTGCGTCGCGCCGTAGTTCTCCGTTTGCGCGCCCGTCACGTGGACGTCCTGCGTGCCCGTCACCGTGAGTTTGTCGTTGCTCGAAATGGTCGATTCGCGGTTGCCCGTGACCGACTCCGTGTGGTTGCCCGCCACGGTGACCGTCTGGTTCGCCCCGACGTCGACCGATCGGTTCGATCCGACGCTGACCGATTGGTTCGCGCCGACGTTCATGTTCTGGTTCGCGCCGACCGTGACCGACTCGTTGCCCCCCACCACCTCGGCGTTGTTCCCGCCCGCCATCGTGGTCCGGTTCGAGCCCGTCATCTCGTTGCGATCCACGCCCGCGGTCGACGCGCTGTTGTTCCCCACCTTCTCGGTCCGATCATTGCCGGCGTCCGAGTTCCAGTTGAACGGCGTGTGCATCTTGATCTGTTCATTGCCCGCCGTATCGTCGAACGTGAGCTCGTTGAAGGCGCCCGAGGACGGGCTCGACATCGTCTTGAACATGCTCACCGTGGGAGCTCCGCCCGGCGGCCGGTTCTTCCCGTTGTATACGCGCCCCACGATGATCGGCCGATCCGGATCTCCCTCCTCGAAATCGACGATCGCCTCCACCCCGACGCGCGGATGGAACACCGCGCCCTCGCCGACCCCCGCGAACACCTGGTTCACGCGCACCCAGCACGACGTCGGCTCCTTCGCGTGCCGCGCCGTGTCCGTGTCCCAGTGAAACTTCAGGCGGACGCAGCCGATCTCGGCGCCCGGCGGCCCTCCCACATGGATCTCCGCCCCCTTCGTGCTCGGCTCCGCCGTGACGAATGCCGTCTGCGAGCCGTGAATCCGCGGCTTCGGCGTCACGCGCGCCGGGCGGAACCTCGACTCCGCCACGGAGCCATTTTTCCCTCGCCGCGCACATTCGAACGTCACGGCATACGGCACGCCAGAGAGCGGCATCGCCGTCGCCACGCTCGGCGGCAATACGCCCGCCTGCTCGGCGCGGACCTCGATCTTCGTGATCAGGTATTCGCCCTCGTAGCGTGATTGCGGGTGTTCCAGCGCGAAGATGCTCCCCGCCGCGATCGTGCGGCACGTGCTCTCACCGACTGCGTAACTCGCCTCCACCTCCAGCCTTTCGAGCGTCGCCGCCGCGAGCGGCTTGCCCATGGCGGGCGTCTCCGTGTAGCGCCCTGGATATTCGTGGTACACGAGGTCCGCGCTCGCCGGCCGCGCCGGCTCGGCGACGGCCATGTCGAGCGTGGGTTGTTTCCAGTTGTAATCGAGCAGCGAGACCTTGCGCGGGCGCAAGCGCGCTCCGAGCTTCATCGATTGCACCGCGCGGCCCACGATGCCGGGGCCCAGCGGCTCGAACGGGTCGAGGCGCGTGCGGCCCGCGTCGTTGTCCGAGAGGACGAGCAGGCATACCCCGTCGCCGTTCTCGTAATGGAACGAGATCCCCTCCTCCTCGAGGAGCCGACACACGAAGGCGAAATCGCTTTCGTTGTACTGGACGCAATACCCGCGCGTGGCCACGTCGTCGATCCGCGAGGCGTCCGCGATACGCCATGTGTACCGCTCCATCGCAGGCGAGAAGCTCAGCTCGTCCCCGCCGTCGGGCGGCGCGTTCGCCCCGACCGCGAGCGAGAGCTCGGGATCGCCCTGCAGAACCGCGTCGATGATCTGCCGCGTGGTCTTCTCCAGGAAGATGCGGCAACGCATGCGGTGCATCGCGCGCGTGAGCGGGGGCGCGAGCACGAGGCGATAGAGCATGCCTCCCGGCACGGGCCCGAGCTCCTCGGCCTCGACGACGATGCCGTGCACGACGCGAAACGAAGGCTGCGTCGTCGTGGCAATCCGCAGCGTCGCGCGGGCTTCTATGAGCTCGTCCGGATCGAGCTCGGGCGCGGGCTCGCGGGCGAGGGCCGTGATTTCGTAACGATACAGGCTCGAGACGGCCTCGGTCCCGCGCACGGACACGACACGCAAGTGGCTCCACGGCCCCTGCGGCCCGGCCGCGTTTTCCCAGGCGAACGTGAGGTCGGTGCCGCCCATCGCGCCGCCGCTCTCGCCCAGGCCCGCCGCGCCCGCGCGGCTCGCGAGCTCCTCGAACGCCGCGCCGCCCTTCGCCTGGAATGCGTTCACGGCCTTCTCGGCCACGCGTGACGTGATCGCCTTCTCCTCGAAGATCGGCAGCTCCGGCTCGCGCAGGCCGCCTGCGATCTGCGTGGGATCCCCTCCCGGGCGTTTGACGAACGACATCCTCTTTTCTCCCGCGTCCCCCGGGTCCACACAAAGCTACCCGGACGTGCGGCCGCATCCTAAACTCCTCACGTGCACAAAGGAAGAGGTTGCTTGCGACGGGGTCTTGCCGCCCGAGCAACGGCCACCCGAGGAGGACGAGCATGAGCCAGCGCGCCCCGTACGACATTCAGAGCTAGGCGTTCTTCGACGATCCCTATCCCACGCTCCACCGCATCCGCGAGGAGGATCCGGTCCACTGGTTCGAGCCGCTCGGAATTTGGCTCGTCACGCGCTACGACCACGCCGACATGATGGTCCGCGACGATCGCCGCTTCCTCAATCACCGCGCCCGCGAGCTCATCCGCGTGATGATGCCGACGCTCGCGGGCGAGGAGCTTACCGCTATGGCGCAGATGTGGTCCGAGCTCGTCTGGTTCCGCGATCCGCCAGACCACGCGCGGCTCCGGCAATTCATGAACAAGGGCTTCACGCCCCAGGCCATCGAGGGCCTGCGCCCCGCGGTGCGGGCGATCGCGCGCGAGGCGCTCGCGGCCGCGCGCGAAAAGGGCGAGGAAATCGATATCGTCGAGGATCTCGCCGATCCCATCGCCCTCCGCACCATCACCTCCCTCTTCGACGTCCCCCCCGACGATCGACCGACCTTCCGCGGCTGGATCACGACCTTGTTCAAGGGCGCGGGCGGCGCGGCCATGGCCGAGGACGTCACGAATCGAATCAAGGAGCATACGAGCGCCATGCTCAACTACATTGCCGCCCTCGCGGAGCGCCGCCGTGCGGACCGGGGCGACGATGTGATCAGCCGCTTCTGGGCCGACGAGGGCGCACCGAGCCGCGAGGACATCGTCCTGCAGAGCTACCAGGTGATCGTCGCCGGCTACCGGACCAGCATGAACCAGATTGCGAACACCATCTGGACCCTGCTCCGGCACCCCGCCGAGCTCGAGCGCCTGCGCGACGACCCCCGCCGCATGAAGGGCGCCATCGAGGAGGCACTGCGCTACGAGCCCTCGGTGGTCGTGACAAACCGCCTCGCTGCGGAGGACGTGGAGCTCGGCGGCAAGCGAATCAAAAAGGGCGAGCTCGTTTTCCCCATCCTCCCCGCCGCGAACCGTGATCCCCTCGCGTTCCCCGATCCCGACCGCTTCGACATCACGCGCACAGGCCCCCGGCACCTGTCCTTCAGCATGGGCCACCATTATTGTATCGGCGCCCCGCTCGTCCGCGTGGAGGTCGAGGAGGCGCTCGCGGCGCTGCTCGAGATCCCCCGCTGGGAGCCCGGCTCCGGCCCTTGCCTCCTCGGCGATTACAACCTCTCGGATCGCGGCCCGAAGACACTCCCCATGCGCCTCCTCGCCTCCTGAGGACCTACGGAACATACCCACGTGTTGCCGGCGGCGTGGTCGCTCTGCGCCGCGTCGTCCGGTTCGATCAGGGTTCGCGGAATCCGACGACCGTGATCCGCCCCGTTTCGCCCGCGCTCACGATTTCCAGCCCCGCGTCCCCATCCATGTTTCCGAGCGCCACGGCCGCAGGCTGATCCCCGAGCGGGAGCTCCCAGCGCTTGGGCGTGCTGCCGGGGGCACCCAGGAGAAGGACGGTGATCGTTTTGTCCTCTTCGTTGGCCGTGACCAGATCGGGAAAGCCGTCCCGATCGACGTCGCCGACGGCCAGAGAAACCGGGCCACGACCGGTCGCATGACGGGTGACTTCGCCAAACTTGCCGTCGCCTGCGCCGCGCAACACGGCGACCCCGTTTTCGTATGGCTCGATAAGGGCCACGTCCAGGCGCCCGTCGCGATTGGCGTCGAGCAGCGCGAGGTCCTTCCAGTATCTCCAGGGGACTCGATGCCGGAGCGGCACGGCGAACTTCCCGGTGCCGTCATTGAGAAAAACGGCCACGCTCCACGCCGTGACGCCCTCGTCCGTGTCCTCGTACATTTCGGCCACGATATCGACCGCGCCGTCTCCGTTCATGTCGCCCGTGGCGAGATTTCTGAGGGAATATTCGCCCTCGTACTCGACGGGCGCAAACGTGCCATCCCCGCGACCGAACAGGAGCACGAGCGGAGCGTCCCCCTCGACAGAGCCACTCCCCACGACGATGTCTCGATGCCCATCCGCGTTGAAATCCCCCACTTCGATCCCGTTCACTTTTTCGTTGGGTGCGACGAGTTCCGGCGCCCCAAAGCCCTCGTCTCCCTGACCGAGCAGCACGTCGAGCGATCGCATTCCATCCGCGCCGAGGGTCATCACGACGGCGTCGAGGCGCTGATCCTCATTGAAATCGGCGAGCCGCAGGCCCGTGCCGCCGTTGTCGGAGAGCCGGTACGACCGTGGCTGCGACACGGAGCTCGAGCCTCGGTTCAGCAGCACGCTGACCCCGTACAGCAGCGGGTCCCCACTGTGGGCGAGCACGACGTCGAGCTCGTCGTCTCCATCGATGTCTCCGAGCTGCATTCCCTGAACCGACAGGGGTCGGGGTGAAATCGTGTAGATGGGAACGAGGGCAAACGCGAGCGCGAACAGGGCGGTATACATGGTCGAATCCTTTCCGTTCACGAGCCCGCGACGAACGTGAACAAGTGGAAAACATACCGCATGCTCCCTGTCCCCCCCGTGCCCACGTCCGCGCCGGCCGAGGGTCGTGCAAGGCATGCGCCCGCGCCACGCGACGGAGCACTGTCATACGCGTGTGACAGTGTCACGAGCGCAGTACAACCGACTCCATGACACCTCGGCAGGGAACCGCGCTTGGTCGTGCGCCACAGCACCGTTTTTCGCTCCCTTTGAGAAAACGCTCACCCCCCAGGGAAGCACCGAGGCTGGCACGGGCCTTGCGACTCGTGGAAAACGAGGGATTGTCGAATACATCATGGAGGGAGTGAACGCATGAAGAAATGGGTGGGGTGGGTTGTCCTCGGCGCTGTCATCGGTGGTTGCGCGGCGCCGCCTCCGCCGCAGGCGCCTTCCGATTTCGAATACCAGCTCCCGCACCGGTCGACCGGGGAGCCTCTGCGGATCGAGACCAAGGATTCCACGCGCACGGTCATGAAGAAGGTTCCCGTGGGCGAGCGCGAGGTCTATAGCGCGCGCGGCCGCTACGTGGGCAAGGAGGTGATCTACGAAGCGCAGCCGGCCGAGGTGCCGGTGCACGAATGGCACGTCTATCAGGGAGACACGGAAATCGACGCCCTCAGCGCCCTGCACATCGCGCGGTATGCCGCGTTCGAGAGTGCCTACGAGGAGGAGCGCGACCGCGTCCAAAAGGACCACGCCCGCGCCCTCGAGATGTACGAAACGGAGGTGAAGGGCGCGCAGACCACGAAAAACGTCGGCCTCGGCCTGGGGATTTCCGGGCTCGCCGGAATGGCCGGGTTCGGCGGGCTGTTCCTCGCCACGAGAAACGATGAGACGCCACCCGTTCCGACGACCGTGACGGGGGCCGTGTCCCTGGGCTTCATGGCCTTGGCGATTGGCGGGTTTTATCTGCGCGCAAAGGCGTCTCGGGAGCAGGCCGCGGCCCTGATGGCCGCCGAGCGGCTCGCCGCTTCACGCATGGAGAACAAGTTCCAGCGATTCAAGACCGAGGAGCACGTGCGGAACGCCGTGAAGAGTTCAAAGCCGAAAGGAGGATCGGAGGCCGCCGAGGCTCCGGCGCCCACCGTTCACCTTTCAACGACGCTCGACCCCTCCCTCGTGACGGGGATCCCGAACAACGAGAAGCTCGGCCCCGCGCTGGTGGCGATCTGGACGCCGGAGGCGTACGGGATGGACCACGCAAAGGCGCACGCGAACTTCGAGCGAGAACTCCTGCGATCCGTCCTGTATTTCAACAATGCCCGAGGCACGATGCCCAGGCACGAGGGAAACCTCGTCTTTTATACGGACGAGGCCTCCCTCCGCGCCGTTGACGGCGCCGACGCCAAACCCGAGGGAATGCCCGCGATGAAGGTGCTCGCGCTCGCCCTCGCGACGCAGGTCGGGATCTACGTGCACCACGAAGGGAAGGCTTCCGTGTTCACGGTCCTCGACGAGGACAGGATCAAAAAGCTGCTCCTGCAAGCGACGGAAAAGGAGCCCGGTCGCTGACCCCTCGATCCGTCATTTCGGCACCGTGACCTGACAGCTATCCTGAGGTCCGAGCCAAGCGATCATGTTGACCCAGAGCTGCTCGATCTCGGGCAGCGATTGCCATTCGCTGTCGTACTCGATCCACTCGTCACCCCACACCACGGCCCGGCCCTTGCCCCGCTCGTGCGCGAACGCCACGGGCCCCGCCTGGATGCTCCCAATCGCCGCGCTCGTGCCGCCGCTCCCGCCGAGGTCCTCGACCAGGTATCCGCCGAGGAACGTCACCGACGAGAGCCCGGCCGTCACCGGGTGCGCCGCGAACATCGTCACTGGCTCGGAGTGCAGACCGGGCTGGTATGCGAGCCCGAACGGGGCGAGCAGCGTGTTCACGTAGAAATCAGGGTCCGCATCGGTATATCCCGTCATCGAGACGAACCCGCCCCGCGTCTCCACCCACGCCGCGAGCGCATTCGCCTCCTCGGCCGTGTACGTCCGAGCCAGCCGATCGAAGATGATGACGTCGTATTTGTCGAGGAGCGCCGCGTCGAAGACCTCCGCGGGCGTCTGATGCGTCCGCTCCACGCTCGTGCCTCGCGCCGCGAGCCAGGCCTGGAAGTTCGAGGAGGGATTGCTCCCCGGGCTGCCGACGATCCCGAGCCGCAAGCAATCGCAGATCCCGTCCTTGCCCACGTCCACGTCGTCGACGCGGCCATTACAATCGTCGTCCTTGCCGTCGCACACCGTCTCGACCGCGCCCGCCGGCGTGCATGACCCGCCCCCGCCCCCCGAGCCGCTCGGGAAGAGGACGCCTCCTTCGCCTCCTGCGCCGCCGCCGCCCGCATTCATGCCTCCGCTTTCGCCAGCGCTCGAGCTCGAGCCCCCCGCACCGCCCCCTTGTCCCCCGGGGCTGGTCGTCGCCCCGTTTTCGCCCGCCGAGCAGTGGACGAGCCCCCCGATGAACAGCCCCATGCAAAAGATACGCTTGATCATCCCACGATCGTCGGTGGCATCGACCAGCATGTCAATCATGAAGCGCCCACTGCCCCGCACTCGGTTAGAGTCTTTCTGCGTGGGCGCGGGTATCCTTCGCGCCTTTGGATCGTCGTCCCTCGAAGCCCCGAAAGCGACCCCCCCTCCATGAATGCGAACAATCTTTTCCATGCACGTCCCCTCACAACCACATGTCTCCTCCTCTCCCTGCCCCTCGTGTTCGCCATCGCCTGCGGCGGCGAAAACGGCTCCGGGGATCCGAGCAGCGGCAGCGCCGGAAATGGCGCCGGCGCTGGGGGAAGCTCGAGCAACTCGAGCACAGGTCCCGGGGCCTCTTCGGGCTCCGGCGGAGGCACAACCGGAAACCCAACGCAAGGCACGTGCAGCAACCCGACGCTGACCATCACCGAGGTCGAGCTCCCCATCGCCGTCGACCAGAACGAAGACGAGGTAAATCTTCGCCCTCTCGCGATTTCCCCCAAACCCTCCGGCGGCTCCCGCCTCGCCTTCATGGGGACCGACAACAAGGTCCACGTCGCCGAGCTCGACGTGAGCGACAAGCTCGTCGGTGACCTCGTCGATATCAACGCCCACGATTTCGGCGACCTCTACGCCGATGACAAAGGCGGCGTCCTCCTCCTCACGCGCGACGCCCAAGGCGGCGGGACGCTCAACTGCGGCGAGCCGACGAACCTCTGCGGCACCCCGCCAAACCCCCCCGTGGCATGTCACGACATGTACATGGTGCGCTTCGACGGCCAAAGCGAGTCCTGGGCGACGAAGCTCACGAGCTCGAGCGCGGCCCTTCCCCCCTATTCGACCGGCAAGACCGGCCCCGATGTCTTCATGATCTGGTGGTACGCGCATCACGGCCGCATCGCCTCGGACGGCACGAACTTCGCCGGTTATTTCGGCGCGGCGATCAGCGTCTCGCAAGGCGGCTGCATCAACATTCACCAGGGCGATCGCATGAAGGTCGTCTCCCCGGCCGGAGAGCTGATCTCGGGCGGGTTCGATTGGGGTTGTAGCCATAGCGGCTACGAGCGCATCACCTGGGATCCGGGCGCGAACAAATACGTCACCATCTGCAAAACCGACAACAACAACCGCATCGCTCATGCCCCGGAAATCTCCACCATCAAGTCGATCGACCTCGCCTATTCGAATTTGAGCGACGTCGCCCTCGATCACGAGGGCGGTTATTGGGCCCTGACGAGCGACCGTCAAAATGGTGAGCCCGTCCTCGCGAACGGCCTCGCCGAGGTCCACCTCCTGCATTTCAACAGCGGGACGGCCGACAAGGACATCGTGATCGCCGGGAAGACCGGGGAAAACGCGCGCGCGCCCTACCTCGCGAATTACGGCGACAAATACCTCCTCGCCGGCTGGGAGACCTCGACCGCTCCGGGTGATCTCACGCCCTTCGACGGGAATCGCAAGATGCTCGTCCAAGTCCTCCACGCAACGACCGGCGAAGCCGTGAGCGCCGTGCTCGACGCCGGCGTGCTCGGCAATCGCTACCAAGCCTTCCGCGCTTACCCCGATGGCAGCGTCGCCTTCGCTGCGAAGGGCACGAAGAACAACACCGTCCGTATCCTCCGCGCTATGCCCTGCGCCGCGGAATGATCACCCCCCCGCGCCCCGCGGCGCGGCGCGACACGCGGCCTTCACACTCGCCCGGTGCGAAGGAGCACGTGCACCACGCAGTGACCACCCTTCACCGGTGGCACCTGCTCAACGAGCACCGACCACGTTCCTGAAAGCGACCCCCGCGTCATGCGTTCAACCTTGCGCGCGACACGTTCGTTGGGTGCGTCCGCGTACACGACGTCCGACGAAAGCCCGAGTCACGTCGGGGTATGCCACCGTGCTCGCGCCGGGCACCGTCGCGTCTTCGCCCCCTCGCAGCAAGCGCTCTGACCTGGAAACGACCTGCGGGGGCTTCGGGCGCGAGCCCCCTGCTTGCGCGCGGTGATCCAGCGGTCTGCGGCTGTCGAAGAGGCGGTTTGTTCTTCCTAAGCGCTCCGCGACCACGCAAGCGCCGTGAAAGACTTGTGCCAAGGATGACGTCGAATCTTCGTCGTTGCTCCCCATTGCACTGCGCCTAGCCCACAAAAGTCTTGAAAATTGACGCGGTTCGGGTAGTTTATACTGGCGCACGAAGGCCCCGACCGACCGGCGCGAGGAAGAGAGCGATGGTCAGTTCATGTTGACCCGTCGATAGCCTCCAGCCCGTCGGTCACGCAGAAATCCACTCGTCCGAATTTGGGCGATTGCTTCATCGCCGAAAGGGGAGGTATGTCTACCCATCTCCACGCGCGGGAGCTCCATGGCTCCGGGCTCGATCACGCCATCATCACGCCGGCGCGACGTCGCCGCAGCAAAGCCTGGCTTGCCTTCGCAGCGGCCCTTTCAGGCGCGATGTTGCAAGTGAGCTCTGCCAGCGCTGGCTCCTACACACTCTTTGAAAGCGGCCAAGTCCGGCCTCTCGCGCTCTCGCAAAACGGCCAGCGGCTGTATGCCGTGAACACCCCCGACAACCGGCTTGAGGTGTTCCATGTCACGTCCTCGGGGCTGCTGCATATCGGGTCTGTAACGGTGGGACTCGAGCCTGTCGCTGTCGCAGCTCGGAACAGCGACGAGGTGTGGGTGGTCAATCATCTTTCCGACAGCGTGAGCGTGGTGGACGTCTCGGCCCCCTTCGCGCCGCGCGTCGTCCGTACGCTGCTCGTCGGCGACGAGCCTCGCGACATTGTGTTCGGCGGCCCCAACCGCGGCCGGGCGTTCATTACCACGGCCCACCGCGGCCAGAACGCTCCATTTGATCCTCAGCTCACAACGCCCGGCATCGGGCGCGCCGATGTTTGGGTATTTGACGCGACGCACCTGGAATCGAGCTCGCTTGGGGGTGTCCCCCTCAACATCATCAGCCTATTTACGGACACGCCACGGGCGCTCGCGGTGAGCCCGGACGGGCAACGTGTCTACGCGGCCGGCTTCCACACGGGCAATCGCACCACGAGCATTCATAGGAATCTCGTACTCAAATACAATAACTTCGTGATGCCGCCGCCGCACACCAATGCTGCCGGCGAACCCCAGCCTCCGACCGCGCTGATCGTGAAATACGACGGCCATCACTGGGTGGACGAGAGCGGGAAATCCTGGGATGCAGCCGTCAAGCTTTCCCTCCCCGACAAGGACGTCTTCGTCATCGACGCCATGGCGAACCCTCCCGCGCAGCTCGCAGGTGCCTCGGGCTATTATACAGGCGTGGGTACGGTCCTCTACGACATGATCGTCAACCCCGCGAACGGGAAGGTGTACGTCACGAACACCGATGCGAACAACCTCCAGCGGTTCGAGGGTCCGGGGACATTCACCGGCTCGACGGTCCGGGGTCACCTGCACGAAGCCCGTATCTCCGTGCTGTCGAATGGCACGGTCGCGCCGCGCCACCTCAACAAACACATCAATTACGACTCGTGCTGCGCGCCGTTGCCCAACACCGTCAATGACAAGAGCCTGGCGACGCCTGTAGGGATGGCCATCACGAGCAATGGTTCGAAGCTCTACGTCGCGGCGCTCGGCTCCAGCAAGATCGGCGTGTTCGATACGGCTGCGCTCGAGAACGATACATTCACCCCGAATGCTGCGAACCACATCGTCCTCGACGACGGCGACGAGCCTGTCGGTCCGACCGGCCTCGTCCTCAACGAGTCCCAACAGCGACTCTACGTGCTCACACGGTTCGACAACTCGATCACGATCGTCAACACGACGACGAAAGCCGTCATCGGCCGCGTCCCGCTCTACAATCCCGAGCCTCCGAGCGTCGTCGCGGGCCGACAACATCTGTACGACGCCCGATTCAGCTCCGCCAACGGGGAGGCGTCCTGCGCGAGCTGCCACGTCTTCGGCGACCTGGATAGCCTTGCCTGGAATCTCGGCAACCCGGATACCATGGACGCCGACCTGCCGGGACCGATCGCCAGTCCGTTCCCGAAGTTCATCACGACGTTCGATGGTTTCTCCGCGCTCAAGGGGCCGATGACGACGCAGAGCCTCCGCGGAACGGCGAACCATGGCCCGATGCATTGGCGAGGAGATCGCACCGGGGGCAACGCCGAGCCGAGCGCTCAGCCGGACGATGGGACGTTCGATGAACATGAGGCGTTCAGGCAATTCCAGGCCGCGTATGTCGATTTGCTCGGCCGCAGCGAGCCGCTTCCCGAGGACGACATGGAAGCCTTTGCGGATTTCGCGCTCCAGATCATGTACCCCCCAAACCCGATCCGGAACCTCGACAACTCGCTCACGCCGGACCAGCAAGCGGGGCGCGATCATTTCTTCCTGGTGGAGGGGGCGCTTTCCGGCACCTGCGAGACGTGCCACAGGCTCGACCCGACCGCAAACGCCAAGTTCGGCGAGCCCATACCGGGATTCTTTGGCACCGGGGGCGGGTACGTCGTCAACGAGCAGCCGCAAAGCCTGAAAGTTCCGCATCTCCGCAATCTGTACCAGAAGGTCGGTATGTTCGGCATGGACCAGGTGCCGAATATTTTCGCCAAGGACAACGACCACATGGGTGACCAGGTGCGCGGATTCGGCTTCACGAACGACGGGTCCGAAGACACGATCTTCCGCTTCATGAATTCACGCGGGTTCGATAATCAGACATCGTTTCCCAACAGCCCTCCCGTTTCCCCCAATGGCTTCGACGAGAGCCCTCCGGGGGCAGGCGACCCGGTGCGCAGACAGGTCGAGCAATTTCTCTTGGCCTTCGACAGCAATCTAGCGCCGATCGTCGGGCAGCAGGTCACCGTCACGAACCAGAACAGCACCGCCGCGCGCGGACGCCTCGACCTCCTCGTATCACGCGCCGAGGTCGGCGAATGTGATCTCGTCGGAAAGACCCGCTTCGGGCTGCAGGAGATCGGCTTCCTGTACGTGGGCGCGAATGAGTTCACCTCGAGTTACCAGTCGATCGGAGCGATTTCAAAGACCGCGCTGCTCCACCTGGCGCAATTCTTCCAGCGCGAGCTGACATTTACGTGCGTGCCCCCCGGAACCGGTGAACGAATTGGTATCGACCGGGACGAGGACGGTATCCGGGACGGCGACGAATGACCCTGCGCGCCGCCGCCCGATGCGCATCCGATGCCGAGGCGGTCGAGTTGACGGTCGTCGATCTACGCTAAAAACATCAAGCTCAGGACCATCCCCTGTCCCGCGGGCCGACCGGCAACGGGTCCACGTCGAGCATCGACTCGCCCCTCTCTCGTAAAATCTTGTAACTCCAGGCGAAAACGAAGACAGCTGGCGCTCTGGCGCGGCTCTTCCGGCGCACATCCACATTCATTTGGCGCTTACAGTGTCACGAGAACCCTTGCAACGGCGGCCCCAACTCGGGTAGGGTCTTCCCTTAAAGCTAAGCTCCTCGGAGGAGGCAACATGGTCGCGCAGTCTGCATTTCCCGCCTCGGCATCCGATGCATTCGACGGCTACGCATTCGTGGTGCCCGTCTATGAAGGCGCCGAAACGTTCGTGTACCGGGCGCGGAAACAGGATGGCGGGGCGCATGTCATCCTGAAGCAGACGAAGAACGACTATCCGAGCGCGCGAGAGAACGCCAGGCTGCGGCGCGAATTCATGATCCTGCGCGAGCTTGGGCTCGACAACACGCCCCAAGCGCTCGCGCTGGAGGAGCACGGGCGCGGCCTGCGCCTCGTGATGGTGGACATCGGCCACCCCACGCTGCGCGAGATCCTCGAGGGCGGGAAGCTCGACATCGACACCGTCCTCGTCCTCGCCATATCGATATGCAACGCGCTCGCGGCGATCCACGAGAGGCGCGTCATCCACAAGGACATCACACCGAGAAACATCCTGGTGGACAGGTCCTCCTCCAGGGTTTTTCTCATCGATTTCGGCATATCGGCGCGCATCTCTCGCGAGCTCAACGCGCCGACGAATGCGCGTTCGCTGGAGGGCACGCCTCTCTATGTTTCGCCCGAACAAACGGGGCGCATGAACCGCGCCGTCGACGCGCGGTCGGATCTTTATTCGCTCGGCGTGATTCTGTATGAGATGCTCGTCGGTCATGTGCCTTTCCCGGACCGCGAGGTCGAGGACGTCCTTCAGGCCCACCTGACACGAAGCCCGGTGCCGCCGCGCGAGATGTCTCCGTCCGTGCCCGCGCCGCTCTCGGAAATCGTCATGAGGCTCCTCGCGAAGACACCCGAGGAGAGATACCAGAGTGACGCGGGCCTCGCGTTCGACCTCGCCGAATGCCTTCGGCAGTGGAGGGAGCGCGGCGCCATCGAGTCATTCCCTCTGTATACGAAGGACAGGGCGCCCGAACTGCGGCGCGCGCAGCGCCTGTACGGCCGAGAGCGTGATATCGAAGCGCTGCTCGAGGCGTTCGAGCACGCCCGCCAGCGCGGCCCGGAGCTGGTCCTCGTCTCGGGCTATTCCGGCATCGGCAAGTCGGCACTGGTCCGCGAGATTCACAAGACCATCACGCGGCACGGTGGTTTTTTCATCTCGGGCAAATTCGATCAGCTCTCCCGCGACGTGCCGCTCGCGCCGGTCGTATCGGCGTTCCGGGAGTTGATGCGCGAAATCCTGACGGAGTCCCCCGCGGCGCTCGCACGATGGAAAGAAAACCTGCTCGTTGCGCTCAAAGGCAATGGCGCGCTGCTCACCGAGCTCGTGCCGGAGCTCGCGCTCGTCGTCGGCGATCTGCCCAAAGTGCCGGATCTGCCGCCGGATCAAGCCAAGAACCGCTTCGAGCTGACGCTCCTCGACTTTTTGCACGTCTTCGCGAGCGCGGCGCACCCCGTCGTCCTCTTCCTCGATGACCTTCAATGGCTCGACCCGGCCTCGCGGCGGCTTTTGCATATTCTCCTGACGGACGCGTTCAGCCGGCACTTGTTGATCATCGGCGCCTACAGGGACAACGAAGTCGAGCCCGGCCATCCGCTCCTCTCGCTCGTCGCGGAGCTCGGCAAGTTCGGCTTCCGCGCCACGGATATCCAGCTCGGGCCGCTCGATCGTGAGACGTTGCATCACCTCGTCGCCGACACGCTCACGAGCCGGCCCGAGGAAGTCGAGAGCTTGGCCGAGCTGGTTTACGAAAAGACGCACGGGAACCCGTTCTTCGCGCATCAATTCCTGGTCACGCTGAACGAACGGAACCTCCTCCGCTTCGACCCGTCCACGGGCGCGTGGTCATGGGAGGTCGACACCATCCGCGCGGCGAACGTGACCGACAACGTCGTCGATCTGCTCATCGAGAGCATGCAGGAGCTCCCGGCAGCGACGCAAGAGGTGCTCTTGCTCGCGGCGTGTATTGGCCATTCGTTCGAATATGGATTGCTGGCCATCGTCGCGAACAAACCGCCGAATGATATCCTCGCCGCGATCTGGGACGCGATGAAGGCCGGGCTCATCGTCTCTCTGGACGGTGACTACAGGTATCTCGAGGTCGGGCTCGGAGGCTCGGAGGCGAGCGACTCGGCGGCGCGCTTCGACGTCCGCTATCGATTCGTCCACGATCGCGTCCATCAGGCTGCATACCTTCTCCTCCCGCCCGAACAGCGAGAAACGATCCATCTCGGCATCGGGCGCCTCCTCCAGCAGCACATCAAAGGAGCATCCATGGACGAGCATCTGCTCAAGCTCGTCCACCACCTCAACATCGGCGCTGCTTGCATGGATGATCATGCCGAGCGGGTCGACCTCGCGAGGCTCAACCTGCGAGCTGCCCAAAAAGCCAAGGCTTCCACGGCCTACCACGCGTCCACCGAGTATGCACGCGCCGGCATCGACCTGCTCCGCGACGAGGATTGGCACGAGCATTATGATTTGTGCCTCGAATTGCACATGCTCGCAGGTCAATGCGCATATCTGGGCGGCGATGCCGAACGCGCCGAGGCCGTCTTCGCGGAGCTTTCGCGCCGGGTGAAGACCGATATCGAGCGGGCCGCGATCCAGAGGGAGCGCGTCTTCAGCAGGATGTCCCACGGGCAATTCGTGGAAGGCATCAAGATCGGCCTCGATACGCTGGGGCTGCTCGGGCACCCGCTGCTCATGGAGGAGATCAAGTCGCCGCAGGTGATGATGGCGGAGCTCGCCCAGGTGACGACCAACCTGCGCGGACGCCGCATCGAGGACGTGGTCGACGCGCCGGCGGTGAAAGACCCGGTCATCGGCGCGGTCCTCTCGATCCTCGACTCCATCGGCGACGGCTCGCACCACCTCGGCGCGGTCGCGTTCTCCATCATCAATCTCAGGGCGGTCAACATCGCCCTCGTGCACGGTCATACCGAGCTCGTCGCGCTGCCGTACAGCTGCGTCGGCTACATGCTCGCGGCAATCCGTGGGCGCGTGGACGAGGGGATGGATTTCTGCAAACTGGCGGAAGCGATCAACGCGAAGTTTCCAAGCGCCTTGCAGACCGCGAGGCTCGGCTTCGCCGCGAGCAGCTGCGCGCATATGCGATATCCGATGCGCCAAGTGGGAGAGCGGTTCGCCGTCACGCGGCAACGCTGCCTGGAGACCGGCGAGCTTCACATGCTCGGCGTCGCCTGCTTCCTCGGGACGATGGCAAACCTCTTCGCCGGAGATCAGATCGACGATCTCATGGACCTCGCCGAGAAAAACCTGGCGATCGTCCGGCGCAGCAACATCCAGCGCAACAACGCCGCCATGACCGCCGTTCGGCAGGCCGTCGCATGCCTCGCAGGCAAGACGCGGGACGCGACGTCGTTCAGCGACGACAACTTCGACGAGGACAAGTTCGTCCGTGACCTGCAGAGCCAGCAGCCCAGCAGCACGAATGTCCACTATGGCGTATTGAAGTCATTCGTCCTCCTCGTGCACGGAAAACACGCGGAGGCCTGGGAGGCATCGGAGATCGCCGAGCGTGCCTTGATGTTCGGCGGAGGGACGATCCAACCGAAGATCCATTCCTTCTTCCGAGCGCTCCTGCTCCTCGCCCTACCGCCGGCTGAGGAGCCCAACGAGGCGGCGAGGCGCAAGGAGCTCTTCACGAGATACAGGGCGGAGATCGCAGACCTCGCGGCGTGGTCCCCGAAGAGCTTCGCGCATTTGAAGGCGCTCGTCGACGCCGAAGAAGCACGAACGCAAGGTGATATCACCGGCGCCATGCAGCGCTACGAAGGCGCAATCGCGCTTTGCCAGGAAAACAAGGCCCCCCACTTCGAGGCGATGGCCAACGAGCTCTTCGCCAAGTTTTTCGTGAGCATCGGCATCACCACGGGCGCCGGCGCCTACATGCGAAATGCATACCGGGCATACCTGCATTGGGGCGCCCCCCTCAAGGCCGCCTCGCTCGAGTCGGAGTCCTCACACGTGTGGCCCTCGTTCCGCGACGTTACGCGTACCAGGTCGAGCACGGGGACGACGAGCCAATCCGGGCTCACGGAGCTCGGCAGGACCCTCCTCAGCAAGACGGGCGCCGGCAGTCTCCGCGACGCCGCACTCGTCGTCCGTGCCGCGCAGGAAATCGCAAGCGAGACCGATCTCGCGAAGGTCATCGATCGCCTCGCCAACCTCGTCCTCAGCAACGCGGGCGCCGATCGTGGGGCTTTGATCCTCGCGCGAGACGGGCAGTTTGCGATTGTCGCGAGGCTCGGGGAGCAGAGCAGGACCATCGACGCCGGCGAGGGGGAGCCGCTGGACGGCGCCGCCGAATGCGCCAGGAGCGTCATCCTTTATGTGTCAAGAACACAGGAGGTCGTGCTCCTCGACGACAGGGAGAGCGCCGCGCGCTTCTCGGACGATCCGTACATCGTCCGCGAAAACCCACGGTCGATCTTGTGCCTGCCGCTCCTGCACCAAGGCCGGCTGAGCGGCGTACTCTACCTGGAAAACCGCGCCATCGCCGGCGTCTTCAACGAAGCGCGCGTCGAGCTCCTCACCCTGCTCTCGTCGCAGGCCGCCATCGCCATTGAAATCGCCAGGCTCCTCGAGAGCTCGCGCGCGGCCAATGAAGAGGTCAAGCGCGCCAACGAGCGGCTCGAGCTCGAGGTCGCGCGCAGGACAGAGGAGCTGCGGTATCTCAATCGTGATCTCACGGATGCCAACGGCCGCCTCGAAGCCGAGCTCTCCCAGCGCCGCATGGTCGAGGAGCAGCGCGAGGCGCTCCAGGCGCAAATCATCACGGCACAGCGCGCCAGGCTCGCGGAGCTGTCGACGCCGCTCCTGCCCATTACCCGCGAGATCGTCGTCATGCCCCTCATCGGCACCATGGATAGCGAGCGCGCCGCCCAGGTCCTCGCTGTCGCGCTCGAAGGCGCCCAGCGCCAAGGCGCGCGCGTGGTCATTCTCGATGTCACGGGAATGAAGGATGTCGATACCCATACAGCGCGAATGCTCATCGACGTCGCAGGCGCGCTGCGGCTCCTCGGCGCAGAGACGCTCATCACGGGCATCGCTCCGCGGATCGCACAGACGCTCATTTCGCTCGACGTCGATCTGCGGTCTTTCGTGACGATGAGCACCCTCCAGGGCGGAATGGAATACGCTCTCCGGCGCGTCCGCGGCGCGACGGCCGCTGCCCCTGCGCCGAGGCTCCGGGGGCGGTGACCACGCCTCGACGGCCTGAGCATTGGTCTCATCTGGGAGCCGCTTCGCTGGGGCGTTGCCCCAGGCCCCACCGGGGCTATCCGCCCCTGGACCCGGACCAGCGCAAGCGCTGGACCCGGGGTCGATGAACTGCGCTCCGCGCAGTTCATCGAACAGGCCGAGGAACGCCCCCTGCCAACCAAGACAGCCGCGCTGCCATTTCTATTGGCAATGCTGTCCCTGGTCTTGCCACCGGCCCGTGGAAGAACTGCGCACCGCGCCGTTCTTCCACCCCG
>NZ_JAGTJJ010000065.1 GCF_028435365.1 Polyangium jinanense
CCATGCGCAAGCTGCTCGGTGCGGTCTACAGCGTCGCGAAAAACCGTCGACCCTTCACGCCGCAGCTCGCCGCTGCGTCGGTTACGGACTGACGATTTTTCTTGCGTGGGGGTCCCGGTATCTCAGGTGCCTTGACGCACGGGAGGACACGAACATCATGGGGCCCGTGACCGGAGCGCCCGAGCGCGTGGAGGAGACGATCAGCGCCGCCGAGCGCCGGCAGCTCGGCGTGCATTACACGAACGAGGCGTTCATCCTCCGCACGATCCGGCCGCTTTTCCTCGACGTGCTCGAAGCGTCGCTCGCCGCGGCGAGCACGGCCGTCGCGCTCCGCGCCTTCGTCGAGCGGCTCCTCGGCCTGCGCTTCCTCGATCCCTCGTGCGGCGCGGGGAATTTTCTCGTGGTGGCTTACCGGGAAATACGCAGGCTCGAGATCGAGGCCCTCGTTCGCCTGCGCGCCCGGGGCACGGTCCTGCCGCGCCGCGTGCGGCTCGACCAGTTCTGCGGGATCGAGATCGACGAGCGCGCCGCGAATGCCGCGAAGATCGCGCTGGAGCGTGAGGCCGAGGCCGGCGAGCTCGAATTCGTGGGGCCGAGCGGCGTCGCGCCGCGCATCACGGTCGGCAATGCGCTGCGGATCGACTGGAATGATGTTTTACCAGCCGGGCGAGCGTCGTTCGTCTTCGGAAACCCGCCATTCGTGGGCATGGCCTGGATGAGCGCCGAGCAGCAGGAGGATCGCCGCCTCGCATTCGAACAACTCGACACGCGCGGGCTCCACGCCGGCAGGCTCGATTATGCGGCGGCGTTCATCGCCCGCGCGATGACGTACCGCGAACGCCACCCCGTCCGGTTCGCGTTCGTCGCCACGAACTCGCTCACCCAGGGCGAACAGGCGCGAAGCCTCGGCCCCTTGCTCCGCCGGTACGGGTATCGGATCGATTTCGCGCACCGGACGTTCCACTGGGCGAGCGACGCGAAAGGGAAAGCAAACGTCCACGTGGTCGTGATCGGGTTCTCTCGCGGAAAATCGTCACCGCGCCGGATCTTCGATTATCCCGATCCGCGAGGCGAGCCCGTGGAGCGGGCGGCGAAGAACATCAACGTCTTTCTCGCCGACGGGCCGGACGTCGTGCCGCGGAAACGAAAAACCCCGCTCGGATCCGGCTATCCCGCGGGCACGAAGGGCAGCCAGCCGACCGATGGAGGGCACCTCGTCGTCGAGCCCGCGGATCACGCCGCCGTGATGGCCGATCCCGTGGCCCGGCGGTACGTGCGCCGGTATCTGCAGGCATCCGAGTTTCTCTGGGACGAGCCGCGCCATTGCCTATGGCTCGAAGGCGTACGCCCCGAGGAAATTGCGGCGTCACCCGTGCTGCAAAAGCGTATCGAGGCCGTGCGTCGCGTGCGCCTCGCCTCGCGCACGCCGTCGGTACGGGATCTCGCGGACAAACCGTGGCTCTTCACGCAGATCCGGCAGCCCTCTTTCCGCTACCTCGCGCTCCCCGAGGTCTCGTCCGAGAACCGCCGCGTGATCCCCGCGGCGTTCGTCGATCCGGACGTCATCGCCGGCAACAAGTTGATCACGTTTCCGGGCGCGGACGACTGGGTCTTCGGGATGCTGCAATCGAGCATGTTCATGGCCTGGGTGCGGGCCGTGGCCGGGCGCATGAAGAGCGACATCAGCATCGCGCCGCACCTGACATATTGCACGTTCCCCTTCCCCACACCGGACGCCAAGGGGCGTCGTCGCGTGGAGGAGGCCGCGCGCGAGGTGCTCGCGGTACGAGAGACGTTCCCGGGCAAGAGCCTCGGCGAGCTTTACGATCCGCGGAGGATGCCGGAGGAGCTCGCGCGGGCCCACGATGGGCTCGACAGGGCTGTGGAGGGGCTTTTCGAGGGGGGAAAACCGTTCCGCACGGAGGCGGACCGGCTGCGGGCGCTCTTCGAGCGTTATGCCACGCTCAGCCTTGCGGGCCGCGCTTGACGCCGGCGGCGTCGAGCGCGCAGAGCTCGTCCCCGCCGAAGACATTCGATCGCGTGAGGAATCGCATGCCCTCGGGGGACTCGATCGAAAAACCGGCCCCGCGGCCCGGGACGGCGTCAATCACGAGCTGCGTGTGTTTCCACAGCTCGAACTGCGCGCCGCCGATGTACACGGGGCAGCCCTCGATCTCGCCGAGCAAGACGTCCCGCTCGCCCACCTTGAACTCACCACGCGGGTAACACATCGGGGCGCTGCCGTCGCAGCAGCCCCCCGATTGGTGGAACATGAGCGGGCCGTGGCGCGCCACGAGCCGACGGATGAGGGCGATCGCCGCCTCCGTGGCCGTGACGCGCGGCGGGACCGTGGGTTCCATCAGAAGAACCCCAGCGCCTTCGGGCTATAGCTGACGAGCAGGTTCTTCGTCTGCTGGTAATGCGAGAGCATCATCTTGTGCGTCTCGCGCCCGATGCCCGATTGCTTGTACCCGCCGAACGCCGCGTGCGCCGGATAGAGGTGGTAGCAGTTCGTCCACACGCGGCCCGCCTGAATCGCGCGGCCCATGCGATACGCCGTGTTGATGTCGCGCGTCCACACGCCGGCACCGAGACCATAAAGCGTGTCGTTCGCGACCGAGAGCGCCTCGGCCTCG
Organism: Polyangium jinanense; assembly: GCF_028435365.1. The sequence continues at coordinate 2,637 of NZ_JAGTJJ010000065.1, forward strand.
TCCTTGAACGACGTGACGCTCACGACCGGCCCGAAGATCTCCTCCTGGAAGATACGCATACGGTTCGTTCCCTCGAAGATCGTCGGCGAGACGTAGTACCCATTGTCGAGATCGCCGCCGAGGCGCACGCGCTCGCCGCCGAGGAGGAGCTTCGCGCCCTCCTTCTTGCCGATGTCGATGTAGGAGAGGATCTTTTCGAGCTGATCACTCGACGCCTGCGCGCCGATCATCGTCGTCGGATCGAGGGGATTGCCCTGCTTGATCTTCTTCGTCCGCTCGACGGCCCGCTCGATGAACTGGCGGTAGATCTTCTCGCCCACGAGCGCGCGCGAGGGGCAGGTGCAGACCTCGCCCTGGTTCAGGGCGAACATGGCAAAACCCTCGAGCACCTTGTCGGCGAAATCGTCGTTCTGCGCGAAAACATCCTCGAAGAAGATGTTCGGCGACTTGCCGCCGAGCTCCAGCGTGACCGGGATCAGGTTCTCCGAGGCATATTGCATGATGAGCCGGCCCGTCGTGGTCTCGCCGGTGAACGCGATCTTCGCGATGCGCGGGCTCGACGCGAGCGGCTTGCCGGCCTCGAAGCCGAAGCCGTTCACGATGTTCACGACGCCCGGCGGCAGGAGATCACCAACGATTTCGGCCCACAGCAGGATCGTGGCCGGCGTTTGCTCGGCAGGCTTCAAGACGACGCAATTGCCGGCGGCAAGCGCGGGCGCGAGCTTCCACGCAGCCATGAGCAGCGGGAAGTTCCAGGGGATGATCTGACCGACGACGCCGAGCGGCTCGGGGAAATGGTACGCGACGGTGGTATCATCGATCTGGCCGATCGTGCCCTCCGAGCCCCGAATACAGCCCGCGAAATAACGGAAATGGTCGATGGCGAGCGGCAGGTCGGCCGCGAGCGTCTCGCGCACGGGCTTGCCGTTGTCCCACGTCTCGGCGACCGCGAGCTTCTCGAGGTTCTGCTCCATGCGGTCGGCGATCTTGTTCAGGATGTTCGCGCGCTCGGTCGGCGAGGTGCGACCCCAGGCGGCGCGCGCGGCGTGCGCGGCGTCGAGCGCCTTGTCGATGTCCTCCGCGGAGGAACGCGGAATCTCGCAGAACGGACGGCCGGTCACCGGGGAGATGTCCTCGAAATGCTCCCCCTTCACCGGGGCGACCCACTCGCCGCCGATGTAATTCCCATAGCGGGACTTGAACGAGACCTTGGAGCCTTCTTGGTTGGGCGGCACGTAGACCATTGCGATTTCCTCCGCGAATGTCTCGCCCCCCGACGTGCCCCCCGCGGGCCGCCTCGGAGGCGAGCGAGGAGCAAACTCCCCGAGGTGGCCGGTGTCAAGGGGTTTGGGGCGCAGCGAGGCTCTGAACGCACCGGTACAGCCCGCGCGTGTGGTAGAGTCGCTGCCATGTCGGATCTCATGTCGGAGAACCACCTCGGCCCCCTGTTCTCGTCGTTTCTCGTCGACGGGGTGGGTACGCTGGGCTTCCTCGCGCTTTTCGGCGCCGCGCTGCTCGCGCGGGCCCGCAAGCGCGCGGAGGCGCGGGCCGCCGAGGCCTCGTTCGACGGCGAGAAGCAGCTCGTCGTGGGCGAGGCGATGGTCTTCGGCAAGGTCGAGCGAGCCGAGGGGTCGGAGACCACGGTCCGCGTCGAGGTGGATCAACACGGCGAGGAGTCCGAGAGCTCCGGCGTGTGGTCGCACAAGTGGACGGAAAAGAGTCGGCGCGTCATGGTCGCGCCATTCTATCTGCGCCTCGCGTCAGGCGAGCGCGTGCGGGTCGAGCCGCGGGACGACGTGTTCCTCGTGGACGAGATGGACGGGCTCGTCCGCGTCGACCTGAAGTCACGCATGCGTTACGCCGAGCTCACGCCCGGCGAACGCGTGTACGCTTCGGGCGTGCTCTCGCGCGCCCCGGATCCGGAGTCACAGCCGGGGGCGGGATATCGATCGGGGCGCGAGGGATTCGTGCTCCGGCCGCCGCGCAGCGGACGTATGCTGCTCTCGTCGCAGCCGCTCGGTGAGCGTTTCCACGATCGTGCACGCTTCCACGAGCGCTGGGCGGGGTGGATCCTGCTCGCCGCGATCTCGTTCCACGTCATCTTCCTCGGCTATCACGTGCGACGCTGGGCGGGCACGGACACGACGGCCACCATCAGCAAGCTCGACCATTACGTCACGAAGGGCGATGACACCGTGACGCACCATTACAGGGTATGGCTCACGCCGCGGGACGGGGTCTCGGTCGACGACGAGGTGGAGCCGGAGGATTTCGCCTGGATGCACGAGGGACAGATCGTGCCGGTGCGGCTCGTCGAGGGGCCTTTCGCTTCGACCACGACGATCGGTGGTCACCTGACGGTCCACGACCTCGCCTGGAGCGTGGTACCGCTGCTCATCGGAGCGTGGCTCATCTACAGGTTCCGAGAGCGGGCAACGCGGCCCTGGTACGAGCGCGAGGTCGTGGATAGCGGCAGTGGGAAGCTCGAAGAGACGTTCGAGGCCGAGAAAAAGCGAAGCCAGCCGCGCCCGCAGGCCTAGGCATCTTATCGATGCACTTCAATAAGCCGGGGAGTTCGGGCTGGATTTCGTCACGGGAACGGATTAGGGTCGCCTAAAGCCGTGAGGGAGAGAACGCTCCACGCGGCGCACAACCAGAGGGGTATACGACATGGCAAAGCACAGTTTTTCGGTCAATTTCCCCGGCGCCGCAGTCGACATCATCGCGAAGGCGAAGGGCGCGATCGAGAAGGCCGGCGGCAAGTTCGGCGGCGACGAGAAGAAGGGTGACTTCTCGGTCCCGACGCCGGCCGGCAAGGTGACAGGCGTCTACACGATCACGGGCCAGTCGTTCGCCGTGGACATCACGGATAAGCCCTTCGTGGTGCCCGGCAAGGTGATCGAGGAGCAGGTCAAGTCGTTCCTCGCGAAGGCCTGAAAGCGTAGCGCCGGGGTTTCACCCCGGACCCAGACCAGGGGTTGTCCACCCCTGGACCCGGACCAGCGCAAGCGCTGGACCCGGGGCGACAGCGCGCGATGCGCGCTGTCGACAGGGAAAACGTCGCTACCAGATACGACAGCGCCGCCGTCTCGGCTGGCAACGTGGTTCGTGGTCTTGCCACGGGCCCGTCGGAGAAACCGCGCACTGCGCGGTTTCTCCGTTTTCGGTCCAGGCCGTGCCTGGTCCGGGTGCAGGGGCGGATAGCCCCTGCTCGGGTCCGGGGTGAAACCCCGGCGCTACGGCCCCTAGCGAGCCCCGCTGCGCTTCACGCGCCGGGCCGTGCGCAGGCGGGCGACGGGGAACCGTCCGACCACGTTGCGGAGCCTTTGCGCCGTGGTCTCGTCGATCCCTTTTTCGGTGCGGACCACGACACGTCCGCCCTGGAGCCGGAGCACGATCGTCCCCGTTGCGCGGGATCGACCGAGGACGTCTTCGATGTCGGCGGCGAGCTCGGCCGGCGCTCGGCCCGAGAGCCGCGCGACCCTTCCACCTTCTGCTTCGACGACGAGCAGCCGGCGCGTCCTCTCCACCGAAACGATCACGACCACGACGAACGCGACGAGCCCGAAGGCGACGAGCCAACCCACGCCGCAGCATAGCAAGCTTCGATGCGCGTCGCCGCTCCCGGCCCGGGGGGTGCCGTGGCCCGCCGCGGCTTCGCGCGCAGCAGGGCAAACGCCACGATGGCGCCCACGACGAGGACCACGAGCACCACGTAGATCCACGTCCGGGAAGGACCTCGGGCCAGCGCCTTTTCGGGCGTTTTCTTCCGAGCGGCCGGCTTCCCCGGCTCTTCCTTCAGGTTGGGGATCGTGGCCTCCTCGGGATCGGGACCCGCGACTGCCTTCTGCGCCGCTGCGGCCTCCGCCGAGGTATTGAGCTCGGCCGTCGCCTTGGCGATGTCTGCTGCGAGCTCGGATTGATCTCCGAAATCGGCCGAGTCGAAGATCGACGCCAGACGTTGCCCCCGCGACTCGGGCCCGACGAGCCCGCTCACGCTGCGCTTCAGCGTCACGGACGGCGACGCTTCGACGATCGTTGGCTCGCCGTCCGGCGAGACGAGCTTCGGGCTCAGCGCCGTCGTCGAGGGGAGACGCCGCGCGAGTGCGAGGTGCGGCATTCTCGAGAGGACTGCTGTGGGCTCGTCGTCGCTCCCGGTCTGTGTCGTCTCCTCGTCTTCGTGCGAAGGCACGCGGGCGGCCTCGCGGGGCGCCGTGGTGGCGAGCCCGCCGGAGAGCTCGTGGTAGACCTCGCGCACGGCGGCCTGCATCTCGCGCGCGGTCTGGAAACGATCCTTTCGTTCGAAGGCGAGCGCGCGGGCGAGGAGCTCGACGAGGGCGCGAGGTGCGCCGGGTGAGATCGTCGCGAGGGAGGGCGCCGGCGTCGTCACGGCGGCGACGAGCGACTCCTGCGGCGTGAGGTTGCCGTGAACGAACTGGCCCGTGAGCAAGGTGAACAGAGTTGCGCCGACCGAGTAGAGATCGGAGCGCTCGTCGACGTTCTGCCACTGCCCGCGGGCCTGCTCGGGCGGCATGAACGCGGGCGTGCCGATCACGATGCCGTTCACGGTGAGCGCCTTGCCGCGGGGCGCCTCGCGGAGCTTGGCCACGCCGAAATCGAGCAGCTTGATCTGGCCCGTGCGGAGGAGGAAGACGTTCTCGGGCTTGAGATCGCGGTGCACGACGCCCTTCTCGTGGGCCGCGGCGAGCACGTCGAGGATCGGGTCGGCCATGGAGAGCACGTCGTCGAAGTCGAGGCTGCCGCCGCTGCGGAGCCTCCGCGCTTCGAGGGTCTCGCCGTCGAGCAGCTCCATCACGAGGAACACGCAGCCGTCCTCGTCGACATCGTCGTCGAGGATGGAGACCATGCCCGGGTGGCTCACGGCGTTGACGGCGTAGGCCTCGCGCAGGAAGCGGTCGCGGGCGTCGGCGATCGCGTTGAGCTCGGGATGGATGATCTTGATGGCGACGCGCTTGCCGGTGCGATGGGTCGCGGCGTAGACCGCGCCGAACCCGCCCGTGCCGAGCACGCCCTCGAGGCGCCACTTGTCGCGGAGCACGCGCCCCACGCGCTGTCGCGCGATCTGGGTCGCGAGGCTCGGGGGGGCGCTGTCCATGTGGGCGCGCAGGGTACCAGAAGTCCGGCTCTTGGGGGAACGTCCTCCGCAGCGAGCCCGGTCGCCGGCCGAGGGCGCGCATCACGAGCGGTCCGGAAGAACCCCGGCGCCGCCTGCCGCCCGTTCCCCTCCGGGGAGCGGCGCTGTTCTTCGTGCCAAACATGTGGCACATGCGCCAGGTTTTTCCGCGGAACTTCGAAATCGAGCGAACCCGTTCGAAAAAAAATCACGAAAGTTCGCAACTGGGGTAAAGCTCCGGTCGATGGACGGGCACGAGCCTCGATGTCGCCGCGCGTGGCGCTGGACGAGGTCCGTTCCAGTAAAACCCGATCCTGTAGACGAGCACCATGAAACCTCCCCGTCCCCCCCGTCGTCCCCCGTCGCAAATCCCCTCCCCTCGGGGTTCGTCCGGACGCCCGGCCCCCCCTCCGGACCCCGATGCCGAGGAGCTCCGCGCCCTCGTGTCGGAGGTGAAGGACAAACTGGTCCGCACGGACGACTTCGGTCACGTGATGGACGCGTTTTTCCTGCAGCTCGGCACGAAACTCCGCTTCCTCACGAAGGGCGTCCGCATCGACGAGCAGCCGCTCCTCGGCGCGCTCGTGCCCATGGCCGAGCAGATGGCGCGCAGGCCGCTCCGCGTCCTGGAGATGAAGCTGGTCCGGCTGCGCGAGCACCGCCTGTCGCACGGAATGCTCTACTTCTCGGGCTGGCTCGGCGTCGTCCTCCTTTTCGAGGACATCGGCATGGGCATCCTCGCCATGAGCGAGTCGGACCTGCGCGGGCCGACGCTTTATGGCCGGTTCAAGTTCCTGGCGACGGAGCGGCCCGCACGTCCGCCGAACTAGCCTCGCTCGAGGGCGGTTTTTCCCAGGGAAAGCGGGGCCTCCGCCCGCCGGAGCGAGAGCGCGATCCAGGCGACGAGCCCCGCCCCCGCCGCCATGGCCCCGATCGCCTGGAGCGAGAAGGAGGCCTGGTACAGGAACGCCGCGAGGAGCGCGCCCACCACCATCGTCGTGGTGGTCGTGAGGTCGTCGATGCTCGACAGGCGGCCGATCATCGCATCCGGCGCAAGGCGCTGGAGGGACGCGCTCGTGAGCACCCAGTTGCTCCCGCCGCCCATCCCCCAGACGAGCACGGTGACGAGCAGGAGCGCAGGCCAAGGCTGCACCAGGGAGAAGGTAACGATGCCCACGAACGTGGTGAGCGCCGCCGCGTGTTCGAGTCCTCGCCCCGGATCGTTGCCCCGCGTGAAGAGCGAGATACCGAGCGGGCCGAGCCCCGTCCCCGCCCCGCGCACGGATTGCAAGATGCCGAGCGAAATGGCCGCCGCGCCGAACGGCGCCACCTGATCCGCGACGAGGTTCAGCGTGACCCAGCCCATGCCGCCCGCGAGCGCCGCGGGCACCTTCGAGAAAACGGCCCGGAAAAGCGCCGGCTGCGCGCGCGCATGCTCGAACGCCGCCCAGAGATCCCGCGGTACGGCCCGCACGAGGCCCCAGACGCCGGCGGACTGCGGCTGTCCGGCGCCCTCGGGCTTCATGGAGGGCAGCCCCGCCGCAAGCGAGGCGGCGAGGAAGAAGGAGACGGAGTCCACGAGGATCGCGGGCACGGGACCCAGCGCGGCGAGCAATCCGCCGAGCGCCATGCCCGCGACGAACGTGACGCTCCAGGTCCCGGAGACGATGGCGTTCGCCCGGAGGAGCTCCGGCGGCTCGACCGTGTGGCGGAGCGCCGCTGTTTCTGCCGGGACCATGAAGGCCGTGAACGCGGAGCGCACGAGCACGAGCGACTGCAGCGCCACGAGCTCGCCCCGCGCGGCCGCGAGCGCCATGGCGAGCGTGAAGGCAGCCTGGACGAGCGGGATGCCGACGAGCAGGCGCCGCCTGTCGAACCGGTCGGCAACGAACCCCGCGATGGGCGACAGGCACGCGTGCGGGAGGGAGTGCGCCGCGAAGACGCCGACGAGCGCGAGCGCGCCCCCGCCATGGTCGAGCGCCAGCCGGCTCACGGCGACGAACGCGAGCCAGTCGCCGACGAGCGAGATGGTACCAGCCGCCCAGAGGCGCCGGAACGCAGGGCGGCGGCGGAGGAGGTCGAGCATGCGGCAATCATGGCAGCTTTCTCCGCATCCGCGCGCGAAGGGGACATCGGATTGGCAGATGCTCAATCGACCAGCACGGCCCACCTTCCGTCCCTTCCCCTTCGTGCTAGCTTGCCGGCCGTCCTCGCGGCCCCTACCGAGGGCGAGCCTCGCTGCGGATGCCCCGGGCGAGCACGGGAGATCTGGTGGTTTTGTCACGACGGTATCGGCTTTTCCTGCTCCTCTTCGCGCTCGCCGCCCCTGGGGCGTTCGCCGCATGCAAGTCGAAGCAGGCTCCACCGCGCGAGGTGGCCGGCGGGGACGCGGAGCGAGGACGCGAGGCGATCAAGAAGTACGCGTGCGGCGCCTGCCACCTCATCCCGGGCGTCGAGGGGGCGATCGGCAAGGAGTCGCATCCGCTGTGGGGATTCGCGAACCGGGGCGACATCGCGCACGTCGCGCCGAACACGCCGGACAACCTCATCAAGTGGATCCGCCGCCCGACCGATCTCGATCCCCGTACGAAGATGCCGACCCTCGGCGTGAGCGAACAGGAAGCGAAGGACATCGCGGCGTACCTCTACAAGCTGAACGGCGAGTGATCGGGTATCCTCGGCCGACCGCATGAGGAAGGCCCGCGCCCTCGCCGCCGCCACGCTCGCGTTCGTCGCCGTCTCTGGGGGTGCGGCCGAGGCAAACCCGCGCCGCCGCGTGGGATATCCCTGCGCCGGGTGCATCTTTGATCCGCCGCCCGAGGGAGCGACGAAGGCGCCGCTGCTCGTGGTGCTTCATGGAGACGCGCCCGGCGGCAAGACGCCGCTCGTGGAGCGGGATTCCTCGCCGTTCGTCGCGGCCGCCGCGGCGCGGGGCGTGGCGATGTTCGCGCCGATGTGCCCCAAAGCGGAGGGGTGCCGGGTCGGAAGCTTCTGGCAATGGTCGCAAGGCAATCCGACAGAATGGATCGAGGCACAGATCGACGCGATTGGCCGGGACTACGGGATCGACGCGGATCGGGTGTGGATCGCGGGTTGGTCGGGGGGCGCGTCGTTCCTCGGGTGGAACTGGGCGCGGCTCGGGGCGCGGTATGCGGCGGTGGTGTTCGTCGGCGGGGGCATTCCGCCGCGAGACAGCGCTTGCGCGCCGGAGCCGAATCCGACGTGCGCGCCGCCGGCCTATTTCCTGGTCGGCGACCGGAACCCACTGCACCACCTCGCCCGGGGGCTGCACGAGCGCGTGGCCGCCTGCACGCGCGACGTGACGTGGGACCTCTTGCCCGGCAAGGATCACGCGGGCGAGTGGCGGGCGCTCGGCGCGAAAGGGAAAGCCGACAGCCTGCTCGATTGGCTCGCCGCACGACCGCGGTCCTGCAAAACCGAGCCCGTCGCGCCGGATCCGCCGCCGGATCCCCCGCCTCCGCCTCCGCCTCCGCCTCCACCGCCTCCGCCGCCAATGACGCCGCCGCCGGCTGCGCTTTGCGGATGCCGAATGGGCAAGCCGAGCGCGGCCTATGAATGGTTCGCTTTTTCGTCGGCCGTGGCGCTCCTGCTCGATCGACGGAGGCGCCGTTCTACTCGGGCAAACGGCGGATCGAATCGAACGGGAATGGGTCCCAGAACGGAGTCGTGAGCGCGCCCGACGCCTCGTCGATCACGAACCACGCACGGGCAGGCTCGGGGCGAATCACATGGACGTTCTGCGCCGGGACGAAGCTCTGGCCGAGCAGGACCGCGCGGCGCCCGGCCGCGTCCTTGGCCATGTCGAGGACCAGGACCGTGTGGCCGAACGGCACGCCGGTCAGCACGAAAAAATCCCCGGGTCGCAAGGCGCCGAGGGCCACACGCTCGCCGTCCCGCGCGAGGGCGCCGGTGTTGGTCCAGCCAAACACGTCGTCGAGCCAGGTCCGGAAGAGCGCGTGTGTCGGCTCGGCGCGCTTCGCCGACGGGACGAGCTCGATCCGATTGCCGTCCACGCGCACCCGCTGGCCCGAGGCGTACCGCTGGAATTCGAGCTTCGTGCCGCTCGCCGTGCGGTAGGCCTGGTCGCGGTGTCCATGCGACCAGCGCCACTCCGCATGCAGCCGGATGATCGCGTCGGCGCATTGCTGCAGGTCCGCCTTGCCGATGTCGATGGCCACGACCGCGGCGACATTCGGGTGGCCGTCCGCGCGAATCTCGTCGCCACGGTAGGACTTCACCGGCGTGCCCTTCGCGGCGAGCGGCAAGGTGCGCAGAAACGCGCCGAAGCCGTCCGGGGCGAGGGGCACGCGGGTGAAGCCGGGTGGAGGTGAGAACCGCCGCTCGAGCGTGTCGACCGGCGCCGGCGTGCCCGCGGCTCCCCCTTCGAGCCAGGGGTACTGCGCAAAGGCGTCCGCGGCGGGGGGGCGCGCGGGGGACGGGCTCGCCGGCCCGCTGTCCTGAGCCTGAGCGCTCGTCGAGGGAAGCGGGCGAACCGGCTCGGGGTGCACGGTGGTCTCGCCTGCATCGCGCCGGGGATCCGCTTCCGTCGGCCCGAGCGCCGTGCATGCCGAAAGCGAGCCGAGAAGCGCGAGGGTCCACCGCATGGTCATCTCCTTCCGATCCGATCCTCCACGTGATCGAAGGGGCGCCCGAAAGTGTGACCCGATCTCGCTTCGCAGGGCTCGCGCGCCCGGTGGCGAGGCAACAAAAAAACGAGCGCCTACTCTACGGCGGGGGGGGCGGCCGGAGCAGGCGCTCTGCCCGTAGATATTGCACGCACCGGGCCAACACGTTTCCAGCGTGGATCCGGATATTTGGCGAAGGGTTCTTCCGGGCCGACTTTCAATCGTGCAACACTGCGCGTCGCGATCGTGCAACGCGTCGAGGCATCGTTGCTGATGTCACGAAACGGTGAGAGGCTCCGCGACCCTCATGGTTTCCTTCACCCCGTTCCCTACCCTCGAAACGCCCCGCCTCGTCCTGCGTGAGCTCGTCCCAGCCGACGTGGAGACGATCTTCCGCATGCAGTCCGACCCCGAGGTGGTCAAGTACTTCGGCCGTCCCGCGCACGCGAGCCTCGCCGAGACCGAGAAACTGTTCGGGATCGTGTTCGACGCGCAACGCGACGTCACGGGCATCCGCTGGGGCCTGTCGCTCAAGGACAGCGGCGAGCTCGCCGGGACGTGCGGGTTCTGGCGCTGGGACAAGAACCACCGCCACGCGGAGATCGGCTACGAGCTCGCAGCCGCGTTCTGGGGCAAGGGCCTCATGGTCGAGGCGCTCCGGCCCATCCTCCGCTACGGCTTCACGCAGATGGATCTGCACCGGGTCGAGGCGACCATCGACCCGGACAACCACGCCTCGCAGCGCGTCCTGGAAAAACTCGGCTTCAAGCGCGACGCGCTCATGCGCGAGAACTGGTTCCACAACGGCAAGTTCACGGACTCGGCCATCTACGGCCTGCTGGAGCAGGAGTTCCTCGTCGAGTGACGCTTCGCTGGGGCGTTGCCCCAGGCCCCACCCGGGGCTATCCGCCCCGGGACCCGGACCAGCGCAAGCGCTGGACTCGGGGTCGATGAACTGCGCATCGCGCAGTTCATCGAACAGGCCGATTCAAGACTGGCGAGCGACCCTGCCCATCAAGACCGCCGCGCTGCCATTTCGATGGGCAACGCCGTCTCTGGTCTTGCCACCGGCCTGTGGGAAGAACTGCGCATCGCGCAGTTCTTCCCCCTGAGGTCCAGGGCTTGCCCTGGTTCGGGTCGAGGGGCGAACAGCCCCCGCAGGGTCCGGGGCGGCGCCCCGGCGCGGCGGCCGAGTAAGGGAGTCCTACGCCTCGTCCTCGTCCTCCTCGTCGTCCTCGTCTTCATCCTCGTCGTCGAGCTCATCGTCCTGGGCGCCTTGCCGCCGCGCGTAGGCGCGCTCGTCCCGCTCGTCGAGCGCGGTGAGCAGCGCCCGCGCGATCTTGGCTTGGGGGCCACGCTGGTTCGCCTCGATCTCGGCGCGGATCTCCGGCCGCTCGAAGAGGGCCTGCGAGATCGCCGCGCGCGCCTCGGGGCGATCGGCGTAGAGCGCGAGCGCCATCCCGACCACCCGCGCCGAGGCGAGCCGCGCGAGCTGGCTGCCCACCCACGCCGCGTCCGCGACCTTCGGGATCCGCGCCTCGTACTTGCCGAGCATCTCCTCGCCCGCGAGCGACACGAGCAGCACGTCGGGCGCGGACGGAGGCGTCCTGCGATCGAGCAGTTTGTCGCGGACCCACGTCCGATCTTCCCCGGCGTGCGCAAGATCGAGCTCGCACCGCGCACTCCGCTCGGCCCCGGCGCGGCCGTGCAGCACGAGGTCGAGCATGCGCGGCGCCTCGCCCGTTTGTCCGGGCCGCCACGACGCCGCGAGCCGCTCGCGCAGCGGGCCCCGCTTCCCCTCCACACGACGCAGGACGAAGCCGAGCTCGAAAATCGCGCTCGCGAGCGCCGCCCTGTCCGACGCCCACGCCTCCGGCGAGAGTTTTCCGAGGGCCGCGACGAACGCCTCGATCGTCTCGCGCCCGCCGACGAGCGCCTCCAGCAAGAGCACGAACTCCGTGCCCACGTGTGCAGGCACGGTCCACGGCCGGAGGACGAAGTTCTCCACGAGCTTGCGCGCCTCGGCCGCGTACAGCATGCGATCGTTCTTCGAGGCCGCGAGCACGCCGCGATCCCCGGTCACCCACTTGCGCTCGGCCAGGCCCGCGACGCGCGCCCACATGCATGCCGTCCTGCGCGGCCAGAACTGGCGCACGACGGGCGACGACGCGTTCGTGAGGTGCAGGATCGCCTGCTCCGCCTGCCCCTTCTTGTTCTGCGCCGCGCCATGCAGGAGCCACACCCCGTGCGGAAAACCGCGCGCGATCGTGAGGCTCCAGTACGGCGTCACGCCGACCCCCGCGGCCGGCGTCTCCGGCTCGATCGGATCGTCGCCCTCGGCCCAGGCGTCGCCGCCCGCGTAGCTGCGCAGCTCCGCCGCACCAGGGATCCAGCACTCGGGACGCGCGTTCGCCCGGCCCGGGAGACGCGTGATCTTCCGACGCGCGCGCAGCGCCTCGACCATCGCCACGAGGTCCATCGATCGCGAGGCCGGCTCGCCCGCGGCGACGTACTCGAAGTCGTCGAACGAGAAGAGCCGCGTCGCGCCCTGCGGGATTGCCGCGGCCACGCGCAGATCACGATCGGCCGCGAAGATCATGTCGCGATGCCGGCGGCACAGATCCACGACGAGTGCCTCGGCCGGCGTCACGAGCCTGAGGGTTCCGCGCGAGGCCTCGGGCAGCGCCGCGAACGCGCGCGGCAGGCGGTAACTCGCGCGCAGCGGATCGCCGTTTTGCCGCACGGCCGCGCGCTTGACGTGCACGATCATGTCGTCCGACGGGAGCGGCAGCGGCACGATGCGCGGACCGTCGGAGCCCGCCGTGGGCCGGCCCCTCTCGTCGCGCTCGCCGAGCAGGACGATCTGGTTCGTGATGCCGTCGACGTAGTCGTCCGCGTCGATCTCCACGCTCTGGAGCTCGTCGCGGACGGTGTCGATGAGCTCGTCGTCGCGCCCCGAACGTTTGCCCGCGCCGGGCCCATACGCCGCGAGCTCCCAGCACGCGAGCACGCCCGATCCCGGGTGATGCAGGATCTGCTCGATGACGAGCACGTCGCCCTTCTGCGACGCGTACCCCGTGATCCGCATCGCGGCCGTCGTGTAGTTCGCGTTGTCCCAGCTGGGCAGATCGAACTTGCGCGCCGCCTCGTCGAGCTCCGCGATGCTCCAGAGCGGACCGCGCGGTTCGTCGATCGCCTCGGACTCGGCGAGCAGCCGCTCCACCTCCTCGGGCAAACGCGTCCGCGGCAGGTTGAACTGCTCGGCGATCCGCTTGGCCGCCTCCTCGCCGAGCGACGCCTCGATCGCCTCGCGCACCACGCCGCCGAGCGCCGCGGCGCGATCTCGCAAGAGCTCCGCCGCGCGCGGGTTCCCCTCGTCCGCGAGCGTCGCGAGCGCACCGTATGCATTCGGGTGACGCGTCATCCACCGCCGCGCCACGTCGAGACCGTCGTCCTTCGTGGCTGCGTCGGCGCGCGCGCGCTCGTCGTCCTCGTCCTCGTCCGCGCCCGGATCGTCCGCGTCTTCCTCGTCGTCCTCGTCCTCGTCCTCGTCGTCGCTCTCGTCTCCGTCGTCGTCCGACGTGGACGCGTCCTCCACGAGATCGCTCTCTTCCGCCTCGATCTCGCTCCCCGTGCTCGCGAGCTCCACGATCGATTGCACGCGCAGCGCGACCTCGAGCGCCTCGCGCGTCCCGATCGCGAGCAGGCACGGCACCACGCACCACGGCACGTTCACGAGCGCGCCGTCGCCTTCGATGCGGCTCTCGATCCAGGGCAGGATCCCGTCTCCGTACCGATCGTGCAGCGCGGTGTTGTCGCGGCCGCGCACCTGGAACTCCCAGCGGATGCGCCGCCCGTGCTTCACGAACTCGGCCGCGTCCTCGAGCGACAAGAGCGCCGCCCACACGCGGTCGCTCTCGAACACCATCGTTCCTCCGGCCGAACGGCCTTCACCCTTGCGGAAGACCTCGGCCGGCTCGACGAGGCGGCGCGCCTCGCTGAGCGACATGAGCCCACGCCCGTCGCGGCGGGACACACGCGCGTCCCGCATGGCGATGCTCACCGGCGAGGATGGATCGAACCACCGGGGCGCGGTCTTCGTGACGTGTTCCTTCTTCATCAACTTGCTCTGCGCGGGCCGATGCTAGCGAGCGCCCAAGCGTCTGGCTACCCTCGCCAAACGAGCGGAGGCGAGAGCGGTAACAGAAGCGGGAGCGCCGGTGGTCTCGGCGCTACGCCTCACCCTGGCATTGCGTGCGCCAAGAGCCTGGCGCCGTCCTTGAAAAGGACCTCGATCTTTCCGCCATCCACACGGCGCACGAGGCCACGTCCGAACTTCATGTGCTCCACGAGGTCGCCCGGGGCAAACCTCGCGGTCGTACGATACGGCGTCGCCGCCTCCTCCATGCGCCCGGCGAGCGCCTCTTTCCAGGCGCGCTCGTTCCGCTCGGCCTCGCTCTCCACGGGCTTCGGCGGCGCGGGGTCGCGGAGCGGATCCCAGCCGTGCGCGTACCGCAACATCGACGCGGCGAGCGCCGGATGCGCCGCCGCCCAGCGATCGTCGAACAGGATCCACTGCTCGTGGCCGAACGCACTCGACGTGTGCGGGCAAAACAGCGCCGCGTGCTTGCCCACCTGCACGATCGCCTTCGTGGGATCGCCGTCCAGCTTGAACGCCGTACCCACCTTGTAAAACTCACCCTCCGCGTGCTGATGCGCGCCCACGCCGAGCAGGGTGTGGTTCGTCTGAACGACGACCTCACGCAGCGGATACGCCGCGCATTTCGCGAGCGCCGGCGCGATCGAGATCTGGCCCGGCTCGATCATCGCTCGCAGGAGCCGGAGCTCCACCGGCCACGTGTCGAGCCACTCCTTCGACCACGACTCCGGCTTCTTCGTCGGCACCACAGTGCGCAGGTGCGACGCGAGATCGGGCAACCGCACGCCGGGGATCGCCACGGCTTGGCCCGGGATCGATTCACCATCGTAGGACGTGAGCAGACAGGCGTACGTCGTCCCCTCGCCTTCGCCGCGCGGCAGGACCAGCTCCGGTTCGAAGGGCGGCGTGAACGGGCCGTCCGCGTCGCCCTCCGGCAGCTTCGGCTCCTCGTGCAGCAGCCATGACACCCGCTCCGGCTGCTTGCGCGCGACCTCGTCGTCGAAGAAGAAGTACGCAAGCATGACCTCGTCGTCGTCCGTCAGCACGCGGAGCGAGTGCTCGTCGATGCGCACATTGCCCGGACCTCCCTCGACGTAGAGGTGCTTGCGCAGGATCTTCTCGAGCTCGGCCGTCGACTTCGGCGCCGTGAGCCCGTGCTCCTTCACCGCCTCGAACACCGTGCCGAACCCGTACACGTAGCCGCCGAGCTCGTCCTCGTAGAAGCTGCTCGGCTCCTCGGCCTTCTTGGCCTCGATCATCTTCCCGGAGAACCACGCAAGGATCGACGGCGCGTCGAGGCGCCGCACCCGACGCGAAAGCGGCCCTTCGTAGTGCGATCGATACACGAACCAGATCCCGGGTGCCTCGCTCACGACCAACCGATCCTTCCTCGGCTCCACAGCGGCCGCGCAGTTTGCCCCGGCGCGGGGCGAACGTGAAGGGGCAAGCCTTACGTCTTCGCGGGCGCGCGGCCCGTCGCCGCGCCTGCTTGCGATCATGGGCACGGCGCCCCACGTGTCGATGGATCCATGGCCGAGCCTCGTGCAGGTGCTGCCCCCGCGGAGGACCGATGTCGACGCATCCTCGACAGCCTGCCCGGGCTCGTCTGGGCGTGCCGGGCGGACGGCGCGTGCGACTTCGCCAACGCCTCGTGGGTCGCGTACACGGGCCTCCCCGCGCCGGAGCACCACGGCCTCGGCTGGCAACGCGTGCTGCACCCCGACGACCAGGCGCGCGCCGCTCGGGCGTGGGCCTCGGCGCTCGCCTCGGCCGGATGCTTCGAGATCGAGGCCCGCCTCCGCCGGCACGACGGCGTCTACCGCTGGTTTTCGCTCCGCAGCGCGCCGAGCCGCGACGATCACGGCGCCGTCCTCGCGTGGTCCGGCATCGCCGTCGACGTCCACGAGCAGCACGAGCACGCGCGCCACGACGCCGCGGATCTCGCGCGCGCCTTCGACGTGCTCGATCGTGGCGAGCCCTGCTTCGTCCTCGATCACGAGTTCCGCTACGTCTTCGTGAACCCGAGCCAGGAGCGCCTAAGCCAGACGAGGCGGAGCGAGACGCTCGGGCGGACCGTCTGGGAGGCCTTTCCTTCGGTCGCGGGCCCGCATTCACGCTATTTTCGCGAGTACCACCGGGTCATGCGCGAGCGCGTGCCCGTCGAGTTCGACGCGTACTACGCGCCGCTCGATCTCTGGACGCACGTGAACGTGTACCCGACGAAGGAGGGCGGCATCGCCGTCTTCTTCCACGACGTCACGGCGCGCAAGCGCGCCGAGGAAGAGCGCGGGCGGCTCGTCGTAGCGCTGCGCGAGACCGCGGCCCGCGCCAACCACAGCCGCGCGCAGCTCGAAGCCGCCTTCGAGGCGATCCCGGACGGCATCGTCGTCTTCGACATGAAGGGCCAGGTGATCCTCGTGAACAGCGCGGAGGCGGCGCTGCACGACCTCACGCGCGCCGAGCAGCCGCGCCTCGAGTACTTCGCCGCGCACTTCCAGCTCACCGATCTCGACGGCCGCGTGCTCCCCGTCGACGCATGGCCGGTCTCGCGCGTGCTGCGCGGCGAGTCCTTCGCAGGCTGGCAGCTCCACGCGCGGCGTCTCGACATGGGGCGGGAGTGGTTCCTCAGCTTCAGCGGCGAGCCCGTGCGGGACGAGGAGGGCAAGCAGATCCTCGGGCTCGTGGTCACGCGTGACGTCACCGAGTTCAAGCGCGCCGAGGAGGCGCTCCGGCAGAGCGAGGCGCAGTACCGCGCGTTCTTCGAGATGGCGATCGTCGGCATGGGCCAGCTGGATCCCGCGACGGGCCGGATCCTGTGCGTGAACGATCGGTACTGCGACATCACCGGCTACAGCCGCGAGGAGCTGCTCTCGGGCTCGGTGCGCGACTTGACGCACCCCGACGATCGCCACGACGACTGGGAGAGGTACAGCCGCATGGTCCGCGGCGAGGTCGACGAGTACTGCGCGGAGAAGCGGTACATCCGCAAGGATGGCCGGATCATCTGGGTGCACGTCGCGGCGCGGATGATCCGCGACGCCGCGGGCAAGCCGATCCGGAGCGTGGGCATCCTGGAGGACATCACGCAACGAAAGGAGGCCGAGCAAGCGCTGCGCGAGAGCGAGGCCGCGCTGCGCTCCGCGGATCGGCACAAGGACGAGTTTTTGGCGATGCTCTCGCACGAGCTCAGGAACCCGCTCGCGCCGATCCGCAACGGCCTCTACATCCTGGAGCACGCCGCGCCGGGAGGGCCGCAGGCGCTTCGGGCGCACGCGGCGATCGAGCGGCAGGTCACGCACATGACGCGGCTCATCGACGACCTGCTCGACGTGACGCGGATCTCGCGCGGCAAGATCCAGCTCCAGCGCGAGCGGGTCGAGCTCGGCGAACTCGTGCATCGCATCGCCGAGGATCTCGGGCCGACGTTCGAGCAAGCGGGCGTGGAGCTCGCGGTCGAGGTGGAGCCGGCCTCCCTCTACGTCGACGGCGATCCCACGCGGCTTGCGCAGGTCGTGGGCAACCTGCTGACGAACGCGGTGAAGTTCACGCAGCGCGGGGGGCACGCGTTCCTGTCGGTGAGGCGCGAGGGCAACCAGGCCGTCGTGCGCGTGCGGGACGACGGCGCGGGCATCGCGCCGGAGACGCTGCGGCACGTGTTCGAGCCCTTCGTACAGGCAGATCGCACGCTCGATCGGAGCCGCGGAGGGCTCGGGCTCGGGCTGTCTTTGGTGAAGGGGCTCTGCGAGATGCACGGCGGGACGGTGACGGCCGAGAGCGCGGGGCTCGGGCGAGGCGCGGTGTTCACGGTGCGGCTGCCGCTCGTGCCGACGATCGCGCGGAGCCTCGCGGCGGTGCCGACGGCGGCGCCGCGGGAGCCGGCGCAGCGGGTGCTCGTCATCGAGGACAACGTGGACGCGGCGGAGACGCTCCGCGATGCGCTCGGGATGGGCGACCACGTGGTGGAGGTGGCGTTCGCGGGGCCCGAGGGAATCGAGAAGGCGCGGCGCTTCGAGCCGGACGTGGTGCTCTGCGACATCGGCTTGCCGGGCATGGACGGATATGGCGTGGCGCGGACGATGCGCGCCGATCCAAAATTGCGGTCGGTCTACCTGGTGGCGCTCAGCGGTTATGCGTTGCAGGAGGACGTGGAGCGATCGAGGCAAGCGGGCTTCGACCGGCACATGGCGAAGCCGCCGAGCTTGACGGCGCTGGAGAAGATGCTCTCCGAGGTCGGGCGCGCGAAACTCGAGGAGGCGGCGGGGACGGGATAGGCGCTCCGTCAGCGGCCGAGCCCGAGCCCCGCGAGGTGCTCGAGCGACGCTTGCAGCACGACAGCGGCGATATGATGCTTGCGCGCGATCTCGACCGGGCTCTCGGCCGAGACGAGCAGATCCGCGAGAAAGGGCGTGATGGGCCCGTGGATGAGCCTTCCGCGCGCCGCGGCGTACAGCGTGGGCCCGGCCCGCCGGCTCACCGCGACGAACCCTTCCGGAATGGTACGGATCTCCGCCGGCACGGTGAAATCCGGGTGCGGGCTCATGACGAGCGCCTTCATCATCGCCGTCAGAAACTCTGCCTCCAGAATCGCGCCGTCGCCGATCCCGCGCGCCTCACAGAACCGAAAGAAGGCCTCTTCGAGGCAAACCCCGGGACCTGCGTGGGAATGCTCGCGATACGTATCGAACGCCGGCGACTCCAGGAACGACGACAGCAATTCCCCGAGCTCGTGATCCTCGGGATGGCTTTCCCTCCACGCGTCCACGGTGCGCGCATACGTCGACAGAAGCCCGCCGCTCCCCCGGTACGTGCGCTGAACGAGCTCCGCGCGCACCCGCTCGGCTGCCTTTTGGAGCTGCGCCGGATCGATCGAAAGAAGCGACTGCAAATCGTCAGCCGACACGTCGAGCTCGTCCACGCGCCCCGCGAGGAAGGCCGCGAGGTACGAGCGATGATGCAAGAGCCGGTCGAGCGCGCGATCGAGCGAGATCATGACGACCAGGGGCGCACGGCGTCCCGGAGCCGCTCGAAGCTCGCGACGGTCTCGGGGGCGAGCTGCCCTTCCGCGTCGAGCCTCGGATCTTCGTAGGTGATGGCGGACAGGTGCGGACAAAGGGGAAGGAGACGGCGGAGGAGCTCCAGTTGCTCGTCGAGCAGCACGCCGTGATGGCAATCCATGAACGAATCCTCTTCGATCTCGCATCCCGAGAGGTGAATCTCGAAGCAATGATCGAGCGGGAGCCGTTCCAGATCGCCAAACAGCGCTTCGCCCCGCTTGCCGAGCAGCCATTGATACGAAAGGAGATGCCCCACGTCGAGCGTGGCCGGCGACCTCGTCTCCTCCACGACGGCCCGGAAAAAGTCATAGGCGTGCATCTGGCCGATGCAAAAACTCGTTCCGTCGGAGAATCCGGGAAACTCCACGAAAAGCGGCGCGGATAGCTTCTCTTGCACCTCGGCCGTGTTCCGGATGGCGGCGTCGAGACCCGCGGGCGTGAGGTACGGCGGGAGTGGATAGGGCAAGGGCCTGCCATGGATCGACCAGAGCCCGAGATCCTCGTTCACCCACGCAAACTGGTACCGGTCGACGAGCGCGTTCGTGAAATCGAGGATCCGGCTTCGATCGTAGGCTTCGAGCGCGCCCAGGTTGAAGGTCGTCTGGTGGAGGGCGCGCACGGAAAACGCCGGAATGCGGGCGAACAGATCGTCGTAGGCGTCGAAGTAATCGCGTGGATCGAGGCGATTTCTGCTCCGGGGCTGGAACGACGTGAACAGGTACCGAAAGGCCCCAGCGTGGGACGATAGAAATCGCACGACCGGATCCGTCGCGTGATCCCCACGCCCGGGCTCATGGGCGAACCCGACGGGGGCGCCCCAGGGGAGATCCATTCCGACCCCCAGCCCGAGGCGTCCTTTCACCTCGGGAAAACGGGCCCTCACAGGTCCTTGGTCGCGTTCACGATGCTCGCGAGCTTCCCGGCGCGCTCGCACGTGACGGCCTTGGCGGCCTGGAGATCGGCCTCGCAGGGCCGATTGTAACAGCTCGCGTTGTTCTTGGGCTCTTCCTTGATCAGCCCCCCGACTTGCACGATATGGAGCGCATTCAGCGCGGCGACGTTCTTGTCGATGGTCGCGTCGTCGCAGGCGTTCGGTACGGGAGACTTCACCGCGGCTTCGGCGACGTCGACCAGTTTGCCCAGGCGTATCATGGCGATCCGTTCGTGCTTGCAGCTCGAATAACAACTGGGCGTATGCCCAGGCATATCCTGGGCGAGGGAACGCACGTCGACCACCTCGAGCGCG
The DNA here is from genome assembly GCF_028435365.1 of Polyangium jinanense. Next base: position 22,876 of record NZ_JAGTJJ010000065.1, read on the forward strand.
CGCAGCCGGGCGAAGTTCTCATTCGAGGCCAGGAAGGCGGCTTTGGCCGCCTCCAAGTCGGGCTCTGCTTCGGTGTCCGCCTGGCTGGGAGGCAGCCGGGCGAAGTTCTCATTCGAGGCCAGGAAGGCGGCTTTGGCCGCCTCCGGGTCGGGCTCTGCTTCGGTGTCCGCCTGGCTGGGAGGCGACCCGGCCGCGGCACCGGCACAACCGGCCAGCGCGCCGACCGCTCCGGCGACGAGGGCAACTCTCAACTCCACGGAAGCTCCTTGCGAAGGGGCGCGACGCGCCGTCCTGAAATCTCAGCATAGAGGGGCTCGTGGTCGAAGTCACGTTGCTCGCGCACATCCGCCTGCCGTTTCCGCTCCACGTCCGCTATCCTTGGCCCATAGACATGCGCCGCTCCACGCTCCGCCTGCCCTCGCTTTTTGCGCTGCTGCTGTCGAGTTGCGCCGCGCCTCCGCCGACGCGCGCTCCCGTCGACGTGGTTGTCCTGGCCTCGCGGCCCGCGCAAGCCGCCCCGGAGGTCGAGGATTCGCCGCGACAGCCGGCGCCGCCCTCCTCCGCGCGTTACATCCTGAAGTCCGACGTGCCCAACACGCCGGAGAACGCCGCCGTGATCGCCTTTTGCGAGCGCTACCGCACGGCCGTCGAGGAGAAAAACGTCGATCTCCTCGTCTCCATGGCCGCGCCCGATTACTACGAGGATGGCGGGAACGTCGACCCGGCAGATGACGTCGACGCCCAGGCGCTCGAAAGTTATTTGCGAACATCGTTCGGAAATGCCCAGGAGATCCGGTACGAGATTCACTACCGCCGCATCGTGCGCGAGAACGACGTCATCCTCGTCGATTACTTCTATACCGCGACGTATCGCTTCGCCGGGGCCCAGCCGAAGACCCTCTCCGACGACAACCGGATGGTGCTGGTCCTCGCCGGAGACGGCTTCCTGATTCAGAGCGGGATGTGATCCCATGGCCTTCCCCGCCCGACTGTCATCGGGTAGTCTCCCGCACCCCGATGGAGGATTTCCGATGAGCCACGCACGTGGACGGCGCTGCGCGGCGCTCGTCTCGACCGTCCTGGTTTTGCTCGCCGCTTGCGCGCCACCGCCTTCCGTGCAGCCTACGACGGCGAACCAGGACAAACCCGTCACCGTGCCCGCCCCCGAGATGGCCGACGAGGGCGAGGGCGCGGCCGAAGGTGCGGCGGCGTTCCCCGACCCCGGGACCTTCATCCCCGTCGGGCCCAAGGATCCCATCTGGGGAAACGCGCTCGCCCCGGTCACGATGGTCATCTGGGGCGACTTCGAATGCCCCTTCACGTCCCGGCTCATGGCCACGCTCGCCCTCCTGCAGGAGCAATACGGGCCGGACAAGCTGCGCGTCGTCTGGCGACACAACCCGCTCCCCTTCCATAAAAATGCCCGCCCCGCGCACCTCGCGGCCGAGACCGTGCTGCGGCTCGGGGGCGCGGGCGCATTCTGGAAGTTTCACACTCTCGCCTTCCAAAACCAACGCTACCTCGAACCGCAGTCGTTCACCGCGTGGGCTGCGGAGAGCGGCGTGGATCCTTCGGCCTTCCAGGCCGCCTTCGATCAACAACGTTTTGCCGCGAACGTGGACGCCGACATGGCCTTCGGCAAGAAGGTCGGCGTCACCGGGACCCCGGCTACGTTCGTCAATGGCATTTTCCTCTCCGGCGCCCAGCCCATCACGAGGTTCCAGGAGCTCATCGACGCCGAGCTCAAAGAGGCCGCCGCGCTCCGGCGCTCGGGCATCGACCCCGAGCACGTATATGCCGAGCTCTCGGAGCGGAACCGTGAGAAAACGCCGTCGCCCCCGCCATCCTCCCCGCCGCCGGACACGACCACGGTCTGGAAGGTGCCCCTCGCCGGCTCCCCGGCGCGCGGCAAATCATCCGCGCTCGTGACGATCGTGATGTTCGGCGATTTTCAGTGCCCCTTCACCAAGCGCTCCCTCACGACGATCGCCGAGCTCGAGGCCAAATACGGCGACAAACTGCGCCTGGTCTTCAAGCACAACCCCCTACCCTTCCATACGCGCGCCGAGCCGGCCGCGGAGTTCGCGATCGAGGCCGGCGCGCAAAAAGGAGAGGCTGCGTTCTGGAAGGCGTTCCAGGCGCTCTTCGATACCCAGGAGCGCCTCGCGGATGCCGATCTCGAAAACCTCGCGATCGCGCTCGGCCTCGACGTCAAGCGCGTGAAGAAGGCGATCGCATCACACGCGCATGCCACGCGTATCGAGGGAGATCAAGATCTGGCCGAGGACCTCAAGGCGTCGGGCACGCCTCATTTCTTCGTCAATGGCCGGCGGCTCATCGGAGCCCAGCCCCGCGAGCAGTTCGAGGCCATCATCGACGAAGAGATCACGAAGGCGGGAAAACTCGTCGCCGGCGGGACGCCGGACGCGCAGATCTACGATGCCCTCCAGAAGGACGCGAAGGCCCCCGCCCCCATGGAGAGGCTCCTCGCCCCCGCGCCCACGAAGGACAATCCGGGCAAAGGCGCGCCGGCGGGCGCAGCGGTGACCATTCAAATGTTCGCCGATTTCCAGTGCCCCTTCAGCAAACGCGTGCAGGCGGATGTCGAGCAGCTCCTCGCCGCCTATCCGGGCAAGGTCCGTGTCGTATGGCGGCATTTGCCGCTTCCCTTCCACAGACAGGCGCAGCTCGCCGCCGAAGCCTCCGTCGAGGCCTTCCGGCAAAAAGGCGAGGCCGGCTTCTGGGCCTTCGCGGCGCGCCTCTGGGAGGATCAATCCGAGCAGGGCTTGAGCCGCCCCTCGATCGAGCGCAAAGCCGCCGAAGCGGGGCTCGACGTAGCGAAGCTCTCGGCGGCGCTCGACGCGCGCACGCATTGGAAAGCGGTCCAGGCCGATCGGGAGCTCGCCGAGCGCCTGAACATCTTTGGCACGCCGGCCTTCGTGATCAACGATTACTTCATGAGCGGCGCGCACCCCCTCCGCACCCAAAAGCGCTACGTCGCCAAGGCCCTGAAGCGCGAGCCCATCACCCCCGACACCTTGAAGGCCGACGCCCGCAAGCCCGCGCCCCTCGTGGCGACAAACCCGCCGCCCCTGAGCCCGCCGCCGTCCCCGGCGCCGCCTGCGCCCGCACCTACGGCCTCGGCGGCGACAACCGCGGGGCGCATGGGAGCGAAGCACCTCATCGTCATGTATGCGGGCTCGAAGCGCGCGCCCGCGCACGTCACGCGCACGCGGGCCGAGGCACTCGCGCGCGCGGAGGAGGCGCGCAAGCGATTGGCCGCAGGGGCGAGCTTCGAGGACATCGTCGCGCAGTACAGCGACGAGCCGGGCGCCGCGCAACGCGGGGGTGACCTCGGCACGTTCCCGCGGGGCGCGATGATCCGCGAATTCGAGGAGGCCGTGGACAAACTATCGGTGGGACAAACGAGCGGCGTCGTGGAGACGCCGTTCGGATTTCACATCATCCTGCGGACGCAGTAGCAGCGCCTCCGGCCGTCAATCGATGCAGACGAACCCCGTGAACCGGTAGACCTGCTCCCGGTCCGCGACCCTCACCCGCCCGCTGTTCGGCACGAAGTAATCCACCGCCGACGTCGGGTGCAGCCCGCATCCGCAGAGCTCCATGTCGAACAGCCGCACCCGGAATCCTCCGCGGACGCGCCGGATGTTCGTCGTCTCGATTCGATCCACGAGGAAATCACGCCCGTCGTCGATGTCGATCGAGTACTCCGGATCGGCCGTCGTCAGCGCGACCGCGAAACCGAGCGCCTCCGCCTTCGAGGTCACCGGGGCAAAGCGATCGATGAAAATCGCCGCCGTGTCGATGAGTTCGAAGTTCCCGCCGCCCGTCGCAAGGAGGTATCGCCGCTTCTGCGGCAGCATGCAGCCGAGGTTGACGATCCCCACCGGCGACCCCTCGCGCGCGTCCGCGTTGCACTCCGCGATGGCCACGCGCGACGCGAGGCCGCCGAGCGCCTCGTCGATACGGAGGGTATTTCCGAAACACCCGAATGGCTGAATCGTCGAGGATGCCGAGCAATCCAGCGTGTCGTCACTGCGGACGCAGCCGGCGTCGAGGAACGGCGCCACGTTGACCGCGGGCACGCGGGGCGGAGGATGCTGGATGATGATCGGCTCCCGGGCCGAGGCCTCCGCCGCGTACCCCGTCACGAGACCGAGACCAAGCGCGAGAATCGGAAACAGGTTCTTCTTCATGGTTATGCCCTCCAGGCGTACCTAAACCGGTCCGCCTGGGTGGCAAGCGCCTGCTCTCGAGGCTGTCTCCGTCAAAATCGCAAAATCCCGTTCTCCACGACGACGCCCGTGTTCCCCTTTTGCGCCTTGACGAGCTCGACCCGCGTGCGGCCCTCCGACAGCAGCATGATCCCCCCGATGAACCCCGCCGCGCCGATGCCGAGCGTGACGAGGCCGATCGTGCGGACCGTGTTGATCTGCCTCGCCGGATCCGGGACTTCGGGCGTCGGGGTCGTGTCGATCGTGTAACTCATACCGGCGATCGCGACGCCGCTGAGCACGAAAAAGCCTCCCAGCACGGTCCCCAGGAAGCCCCCCGTGAACCGGGCCATGCTGACGCCTTTGACGCGCGCGGTCACGTGGCCCTCCAGGCCCTCGAGACGGAAAGACTCGGTTGGCACCATGCCGGGGCCGCTGATGAAAAATCGATGGCCGTCCCGTCCGTCCACGAGCTTGTCGCACGGCGCGCGACACATGAATTTCGTGATCGTATTGGGTCCAACGTACTCTGGCTGGTGGTGCCCGCCCCCCACGTCGCCGTCGATCCGCGCGAGCTCCAGGTCGGGCCAGTTCGATTCGATGTGGACAAGCGGCCCGCCCTCCGCCGGCGCGAGCGGCGCAGGCGCGGGCGTCGGCGCGGGCGCGGCGGAGCCCTGCGTGCCGCCGACGATCTTCGCGATCTCGGCCCACGGGATGACGCTCTGCTCGCCCGCGATGATGACGATGACGCGTTGCCCCGGCTCGACGGTCACGATCGTGCCGCGCATCGTGCCGCCATTCTTGAGCTGAATCTCGGCAGCCTCGGTCTTGACCTCGGCCGCGCCCTCGTCCGCCCGCGCCACACCCGCGAACGAGCACCCCACGAGCGCCACTACGCCCACGCACCGTGCAACGAAGCTCATGCATACGTCATAGAGCAAACGAGCGCGTGCGTGAAGAGCCCACCGAGCGCTCCGAGGCATATTCCTCCCTGGGCAAGGCGGGCCCTTGGCGTTAGGGCCCTGGCAAGGGGGAGGTCGCATGAAAGCCGTCGTGTTTCACGGGGTCGGGGACATCCGGCTCGATGACGTGCGGGAGCCGAAGATCAAAGAGCCGACAGACGCCATCGTGCGCCTGACGGCGAGCGCCATCTGCGGGACGGATCTGCACTTCGTCCGCGGGACGATGTCCGGGATGAAGCCGGGCACGATCCTCGGGCACGAGGGGGTCGGGATCGTCGAGGAGCTCGGCAAGGACGTGCGAAACCTGCGAAAGGGCGACCGCGTCGTCATCGCCTCGACCATTGCCTGCGGCACCTGCTCGTACTGCCGGGCCGGATATCAATCGCAGTGCGACAAGAATCCGAATGGCAAGCAGGCGGGGACGGCCTTTTTCGGCGGGCCCATCCAGAGCGGCCCGTTCGACGGCCTCCAGGCCGAGTTTGCCCGCGTCCCCTTCGCGAACGTGGGCCTCGTCAAGCTGCCCGACGGCGTGAGCGACGATCAGGCGATCCTGCTCTCGGACATCTTCCCCACGGGGTATTTCGGCGCCGAGCTCGCCGAGATCACGCCGGGCGACACCGTGGCCGTGTTCGGCTGCGGCCCCGTCGGGCTCTTCGCCATCGTGAGCGCGCAGATGCTCGGCGCGGATCGGATCCTCGCGGTCGACACGGTCCTCTCGCGCCTCGAAATGGCGCGCGCGCTCGGCGCGGAGGTGATCGATTACAACGAGGAGGATCCCATCGAGACGATCCTGCGCCTCACGGACGGGATCGGCGTGGACCGTGCCATCGACGCCGTGGGCGTCGACGCGAACCGGCCGCACGCAGGGCCGGCGAAGGTCAGCCGCGAGGAAAAAAAGGAAGCCGAGCGAATGGTCGAGCAGGTGGCGCCGAAGACGCACGAGGTCGGCGACAACTGGCACCCGGGAGATGCCCCGTCACAGGCCCTCACCTGGGCCGTGGAGGCGCTCGCGAAGGCTGGGACGTTGTCCATCGTCGGCGTCTACCCGCCGCAGATGAAATGGTTCCCGATCGGGATGGCCATGATGCGCAACCTCACGGTGAACATGGGCAATTGCCCGCACCGCCGGTACATCCCGAAGCTGCTCGAGCACGTCGCGAGCGGCGTCGTGGATCCCACGAAGATCCTGACGAACCGGGAGCCGCTCGTCTCCGTGATCGACGCCTACAAAGCTTTCGATCGGCGCATGCCCGGCTGGGTCAAGGTCGAGCTCTCGCCGGGTGCCGTCCCGGCAAAAAAGGCGGCCTGATCGGGGCGCGGCTCGGGAGAGATCCCGAAGAGCGCGAAGTTCAGCACGCACATGATGATGCCGAAGAAGTGGAGGCCGAGGAAGACGGCGATTCCGAGGTGGAGACCCAGGACCGCCGTGAGCCAGAGCCTCCGCGTGCGACGCGGCCAGATGAAGACGCAATAGCCGATCTCGACGACGAGCGTGGCAAGGCAAGCGAGCTGTGCGAGCGCGGGGTACTGGGCGAGCCAGGACATGTCGAACCTGCGATAATCCGGGAGCGAGAGGGCCCGGAAGATGAGTTCGCCGTTCCACCAGTCGAGGAGCGTCGCCTTCTCCACGCCGCTCGCGAAATACGAGATGCACAGGTGTATTTGCATGATCCGTAGCCCGACCCGCGCCCCCGCCGTGGGCGCGCGCGAGGCGCCCGAGATCAAGGCGTCGAGCGAAGCCGCGCGACCGACCGGGACCCAGATCGCGTAAAATAGAAAGATGTGCGCATACTGATCCACCCCGTACATCAGCGGGGCTGCGCTGTTCATCAGCGTCCAGTGGAGAAACCACGCGAGCGCGGCGGCCGCGCGCGTGAAGAGGCCGAGGCCGAGCATGACGAGGGCCACGACGTAGGCGGCGCCGATCGCACGAAGGGCCGCCGCCTCTCCGACGCCGAGCGGGGACAACCAGGCGAGCAGATCACCCGTCCGCGGCCCGAACGTGGGGCCGAAAGCGCGGTTCAGATCCCCCTGGAAGAGGCCGTCGCGCGAGAACCAATCGAAAAACTCCGCGTGGACGACGGCCGCCTGCACGAGGAGCACCGAGGCGAGGCCGATCCGCAAGGCCGCGAGGGGCCTTGCCGTGGCCGGCGCGAACAGGAACACGTCGAGGGCCCGGCACGCGCCGGCCCTCGGGGATGAATCATCCAGAATGGGCGCTTCCATGACGTGCCTCGAGCCGCGGGCGCGGCTTTCGGAACCTCGCATCGTAGAATCGGCTGACTCGTGGCTCGCGGCCGCTCCGGTGCTCGTCCATCAAGACCACCACGAAATACTCGACGCGCACGACGACCTCGCGCGCCTCGGGGTGCCTTTCGAACATCTTCGCGGCGAGTGACTTGGCCAGCTCGCGCCGGAGCGCGGGTTCGGCGGTCTCGAACTCGCCCGCGATGTGCGCGACGCGGAGCTCGGCCTCGTGGCTCGCGCCCGTGCCGAGGGAGTGCGTGGTCCGCCGGCCCTCGGCGTCGATCACGTCCACGTGGAGCACGAACTGGCCATGATCCCTGGACGTGAAAAAGTCGTATTCACATCCGGCGCCGGAGGCGAGTCCGTAATGGTCGAGGAGCCGCCCGATGGGCCCGACCTCGCGGAGCTCCACGCCGGCCGCCCCGAGCGTCACGAGGAGCAAATGGGCGGCGGCCAGGACGAGCAACCATCGGCGCGGTGTCGATCGCATGGTGGTTCCTCCCAGCGCCGCCCGCAGGCCCTCCCTGCGGGCGACGCTCCTCGGAATACCTCAGTGGTCCCAGCCGCCGTGATCCCAGCCGCCGTGATCCCAGCCCCCGCGACGATGGCCGCCGTCCCAGCCCCCGCGACGATGGCCGCCGTCCCAGCCCCCGCGACGATGGCCGCCGTCCCAGCCCCCGCGACGATGGCCGCCGTCCCAGCCCCCGCGACGCCGCTGCGTCTCCAGCGCGGAGCTCCCTTCGTCCACGTTCTCGTCGACGTCCTCGTCCACGGACCCGTCGACGAGCGCGTCCACGGTTTCCTCGACGAGCTCCGGTGCCGGTGCCGGGATATCGGCCCGCGCCGCGAGCGGCGCCGCGACCACGGCGAGCCCCGCACCGAGGATGCCTACCACGAACAAACATTGAATGCGATTTTTGACCATCAATCCCCCTCCTCTCCGCAACCTGCAGTCGCAGCGCAGAACGGCAAGTCGCCCCAGGCGGATCGCTCGCCTGGAAGCTTTTCCCTCTCCATTCTCCGCCCCCTCCGCTCCCGCCTCCTGCCGATTCCTCTCGCGGGCCGCTCCCGTCTTTCGGTATCCTCCGCCCCGATGAAGAAGCTCCTCAACGCGCCTTCCGATCTCGTGAAGGAGGCCCTCGCGGGCATGGCCGTCGCTCACCCGGATCTCCTCCGCGTCCAGCTCGACCCGGCGTTCCTCGTGCGCGCCGATGCGCCCGTGCGTGGCAAGGTCGCCGTCCTCTCCGGCGGCGGCAGCGGGCACGAGCCGTTGCATGGCGGGTTCGTCGGGCGCGGGATGCTCGATGCCGCGTGTCCCGGCGCGGTGTTCACGAGCCCCACGCCCGATCAGATCCTCGAAGCCACGCGCGCCGTCGACGGCGGCGCGGGCGTCGTCCACGTCGTCAAGAACTACACGGGCGACGTCATGAATTTCGAGATGGCCGCCGAGCTCGCGCGCGACATGGGAATCGCCACGGAGACCGTGCTCGTGAATGACGACGTGGCCGTGGAGAACAGCCTTTACACGGCGGGACGTCGCGGCGTCGGCACCACGGTGCTCGTCGAGAAGATCTGCGGCGCCGCGGCCGAGGCGGGGCGCGGTCTCGCGGACGTCGCGGCGCTAGGCCGGCGCGTGAACGATCACGGGCGCAGCATGGGGCTCGCGCTCACGCCGTGCACCGTACCGCACGCGGGAAAACCCTCGTTCGAGCTCGGGCCGGACGAAATCGAGGTCGGCATCGGCATTCACGGCGAGCCCGGGCGGCGGCGCGCGAAGCTCGAACCGGCCGATCGGCTCACGGAAATGTTGATGGATCCGATCCTCGACGATCTCCCGTTCCGGGCCGGGAAGGACGTGCTCCTTTTCGTCAATGGCCTCGGCGGCACGCCGCTGCTCGAGCTTTACGTGGTGTTCCGCAAGGCGCACGAGCTCGCGGCGGCGCGGGGCCTTCGGGTCGTGCGGAGCCTCGTCGGTCCTTACATCACGTCCCTTGAAATGGCGGGCGTGTCCATCACGCTGCTCGAGGTCGACGAGGAGATGGTCCGGTACTGGGATGCGCCCGTGCACACGGCGGCGCTGCGCTGGGGGGTTTGACGTGGGACGCGAGGTGTTGAACGGAGATGCCGTGGTCGTCTGGATCGAGCGTGCGGCCGCGGTGATCGTGGAAAATGAAAAATACCTGACCGAGCTCGATGCGGCCATCGGCGACAGTGATCACGGGGCGAACATGGCGCGCGGTTTTTCGGCCGTGCGCGGCAAGCTCGCGGGGCAACCGCGGGAGGATGTCGGCGCGATCCTGAAGACCGTGGGCATGACGTTGCTCTCGACCGTCGGGGGCGCGAGCGGTCCGCTTTATGGGACCTTGTTCCTGGAAGCGGCGAAGATCGCGGCTGGAAAAGCCGAGCTTGATCGGACGGCGATCCAGCAATCGCTTGCGGCCGGGCTCGCGGGCATCCAGAAGCGGGGCAAGGCCGAGCCGCTCGACAAGACGATGGTCGACGCGCTGGGACCGGCGATCCAGGCATTCGAGGGCGCCGCGGGGGTAACGCTCGCCGAGGCGCTCGCGCGGGCGGCCGAGGCGGCGCGGCAGGGCGCGGAGGCCACGATTCCGCTCGTGGCGCGCAAAGGACGGGCGAGTTATCTCGGGGAGCGGAGCGCGGGCCATCAGGATCCGGGCGCCACGTCGATGTGGCTTCTCGTCCGGAGCCTCGCCGAGGCAGCAGCGGAATGAGCAAAACGACGGTCGGGCTCGTCCTCGTCTCCCATAGCCGCGCCCTCGCGGAGGCGACGCGCAAGCTCGCGACGCAAATGACGGGCGACGCGGTGATCATCGAATGCGCGGCGGGCGTCGGGGAGGCGGGCGAGGAGCTCGGCACCGATGCCATGGCCATCGTCGCGGCACTCGAACGCGCGGCCGGTGCGCAAGGCGCGGTCGTCTTGATGGATCTCGGCAGCGCGCTCTTGAGCGCCGAGACCGCGCTCGAACTCGTGGATGCGTCGATCGCTGCGAAGACGCGGCTCTCGTCGGGGCCGTTCGTCGAGGGCGCGGTCGCCGCGGCGGTGCGCGCGGCGGGCGGCGGGAGCCTCGACGAGGTCGCGGCCGAGGCGCGGCGGGGGCTCGTGGCCAAGGAGGAGCAGCTCGGGGAAGCCGCGCCCGCACCAGTGCCGGTCGAAAAGACCGCTGAAAACGAGACCTGGGAGGATGCCGAAATCGTGGACCCGCACGGCCTGCATGCGCGGCCCGCGGCGCGGATCGTTTCGCGTGCGTCCCAGTTCGACGCGAAGATCACGGTCGAAAATCGAACGAACGGCAAGGGGCCGCGGACGACGGACAGCGTGATTGCCCTCGCGGGGCTCGGTGCGCGGTGCGGCCACGTCTTGCGAATCGCCGCGACGGGGCGCGAGGCGGAGGCCGCCGTCCGCGCCCTCGCGGCCCTCGTGCGCGAGGCCGGGACGAAGGATGCTCCCCCGCCGCAGGCGACGGCGGAGGCCACAAAGGGCCGCGGGATTCCCATTGCAGCCGGGGTCGCCGTGGGTCCTTGTGTTCGCCTGCAAAGGGCCACCCTCCGTTTGTCTGACCATTCCGTCGACGATCCGGCCGCCGAGCTCGAAAAGCTCACGGCCGCGCTCGACCGGGTCGAGCGGGAAATCCGCTCCGCCTTTGGTCGCGACGACATGGCGACCATGCACGGCGCGCTGCTCCGAGATCCCGTCATCCTGCGGACCGCTCGCGAGCTCGTCACGGAATCTCGCCACAATGCCGCCATCGCTTATCATTCCGGCGTCAATCGTGCGGCCGAGGCCCTCGCGAGCGCGGACGACCCGTACATGCGCGCCCGCGTCGCCGATTTGCGCGACATCGAGCTCGCCGTCCTGCGCGCGCTCGGCGCCGCGCCCGCGGTGGCCTTGCCCGAAGGCCCGCCGGCCATTCTCCTCGCTGACGAGCTCTTGCCGAGCGAAGCCGCGCGCCTCGATCCGGCCCGCGTGCTCGGCGTCGTCGACCTGCGCGGCGGCCCGACCTCCCACGCCGCGATCCTCCTGCGAGGCGCGGGGATTCCCGCCGTCTTCGGCGCCGCGGCTCTCTTGCAGGATCTGCCCGAATCCCCTGCCCGTCTTGGCCTCGACGGCGGGACCGGCGAGGTGTGGATCGATCCGGCCCCGGCGATCACGGCCGCACTCGAACGCCGTCGCGCCGAAGAACGGGCGGCGCGGCTTTCCGCGGCGACGTTTCACGGCAAGGTCACCATTCCCTCCGGCCCCACGGTCGAGCTCTGGGCCAATGCGGCGAGCCCGCTCGAAGCACGCGCCGCCAAGGAAGCGGGGGCCTTCGGGATCGGCCTTTTGCGTACGGAAATGTTTTTCCTCGACCGCAGCGACGCGCCCGGCGAGGACGAACAAGCGGACCTGTACGCCGAGGTCCTCGCCGCCTTCCCCGGCGCGCCCATCGTGATTCGCACCCTCGACGCGGGCGGCGACAAGCGCTTACCGTGGCTGCACGTTCCTCCCGAGGAAAACCCCTACCTCGGCCTGCGTGGCATTCGCCTCTCCCTCGATCGGCCCGATCTGCTGGAGACGCAGCTCCGCGCGATTCTCCGCGCCGGGCGAGGCCGGGACGTGCGGATCATGATCCCGATGGTCTCGACGGCATCCGAGATCGAGGCCACGAAGGCCATCCTCGCGCGCGCCGCGAACGCGCTCGACGCCGCGGGAAAACCCCATCTTTGGCCCGTCCCGCTCGGCATCATGGTCGAGGTGCCGGCGGCGGCGCTCCTCGCGGAACGGCTCACGCCGCATGTCGATTTCTTCAGCATCGGGACGAACGATCTCACGCAATACACGCTCGCGGCGGAGCGCGGCCATCCGAGGCTCGCCGCGCTCGCGGATGCGGGGCATCCGGCGGTATTGGATCTCGTGGGTCGGGTGGTGAAAGCGGGCCAGGCGGCGGGGCGCGCCGTGTCCGTATGCGGCGAGGCTGCGGCAGATCCGAAACTCGCGGCGACGTTCGTCGGGCTCGGGATCACGCGTCTCAGCATGGGGCCGGCGGCGATTGCACGCGTGCGCGCCGCGCTCGCGGAAGAGGCTACCCGGCCGCCCGAAACCCCGAAAGAGACGGGTCCCGCGGCAGCTCGACGCTGAAGCACGAGCCCACGCCTGGCTCGCTCGTCAGCCGTATCGCGCCCCCGTGCGCTGCAACGATTTCCCGCGCGACGTACAATCCCAGCCCGAGCCCCCCGAGCGACTTCCCTGAGCACCGCTCGAAGCGCCCGAAAATGCGCTCGTGGTCCTCCGGCACGATGCCGAGCCCGTGATCTTGCACGGAGAGGATCGCCAACCCCCCGTACGCCATGACGCGGATTTCGATCGGTCGACCGAGGCCGAACTTGATTGCATTGCTGAGCAGGTTGACGACGACCTGCTCGATGCGCAGGCGATCCCACCGGCCGGTCACGCCCAGCTCCGCCCGGAGCTCGCTCCGCGAGCCCGCCTTGGCCAAAAGCTCCTGGAACCGGTCCACCGTGCCACGCACCAGCGCGGGCAGGTCGACCTCCTCGAGCTCCAGAGCGAACTGTCCCTGGGCGATACGCGACACGTCGAGCACGCTGTCGACGAGCTGGAGCTGCAGCTTGAGCGGCGTGAGCGGCGTGCAGACCTCAGGCGACGCGATGGAGACGAGGTCCTCGCGGATGCGGGCCGTCTCCTGCGCCTCGCGGTAGAGGCGCGCATTGTCGATGGCGATCGCGGCCCGGCGCGTCACATCCGTGACCAGCTCGAGGTCGGCGCCATCATAGCTGCGACCCGGCGCGGACGAGACGATGCTCAGCACCCCGAGCGTTTGCCCGCGCGCCACGAGCGGCACGATCATGGAGCTCCCTGTCCCGAGCGCGCGGCTGAGCCTCACGTGCCCGTCATCCACGGCGAATTGCCGCACGGCTTCGTCGGTGAGATCTGCGGGCAAGAGCAGAATTGGCTGACCTGTCCGCAAGACCCTGGCCGCCGGGTGGGGGGAATCCCAGCGAGGAGGATACCGGCGTCGTAGCTCGTCGAGCAACGGCTCCTTCGCGGGGTCCTTGTGTGCGCCGGAGATGCGTCGGATCTCTCTGCCTTCCACGACGTCAATCACGCACCAATCGGAGAGCGATTGCACGCACAGTTTCCCGAGGCGCGCGAGCGTCTCATTGTAATCGAGCGACTCTGCGAGGAGCGCCCCAGCCTCGGCCAGGAAGGCCGCGCGACGCTCCGCCTCCTCGGCGGCTGCGCGGGCCTGCTGCTCTTGCGCGAGGAGCCGGATACGCTCCTCCTCGATCCTCTTCCGCTCCGTAATGTCGGTCGAGATGCCGCAGACCGCGTACGGGGCGCCGGCGTTGTCGCGGAGGGGAAACTTGAGGGTGATGTACGTGTGGAGGCCGTCGTCGTGCGGCGCCACGGCCTCCGTTTCCACCGCACTTCCGGTGGCGAACACCCGCTCGTCGATCGCGCGAAAGGCATCTGCGCATTCGGCAGGGAACACATCATAGTCAACCATGCCGATGATGCCCTCCCGAGTGACCCGGAACAGCTCCTCGAAGTGGCGATTGACGAACAGATAACGCCCTTCCCGATCCTTCACGTAGATCACCGCGGTCGAGTTATCGATGATGGCCTGCAAAAGCTGCTGGTTCGCGCGCAACGCCTTTTCAGCACGCCTTCGCTCGGCGATGTCGCGCGCGAGCTGTGCATTGATTCTGGTGAGCTCGGCCGTGCGCTCTGCCACCTGCGCTTCCAGGCGCTCCTTGGCCTGGGCCTCTTCCCTCAGGCGAGCATCGATGGCTAGAAGCGATCGCAGGTCGGCTTCGATGACCTGGCGGAACTGCACGAGCAACCTCTGCGATACGTCGCTGTACGCGTTCTTTTTACAGTCCAGCACGCAGATGGTCCCGAAGACGTCTCCGCCGGGCCAGAGGATCGGAAAGCCTAGATAGGAGATCAGCCCCAGACTGGCGTCCGGACTCGATCGCCATTTTTCGTCGGACAACGCATCGGCGATCAGCAGCGGCCGCCGGGTGCTCATCACCGCCTCGCAATAGTACCCGGCGTTGGTGCACGCCCGTTCGTCGACCGGGTAAGGGTTGCCCCTCGATTCGCTGGAGGCGACGACGACCATCTCGGGCGGCTCGATCTTCACGATCAACGCCGCGGGGATCTGCAGGATCTCGGCGAGGAGATCGACGATTTCTTGCCACTTGTCGGTGATTTCCCGAGGGATCTCGACCCCTGTCGTGCCCATCGCCTGCACCTCGTGTTTCCGGCTGAACCGCCATCGAGTGCGAGCGCGATCCTACGGGTCAGCCGTGCGCGGCCGCGCGTCGGCCCTCGGCGCGATACTTACGAGCGCGTATTTCCTCGAGGAACTCGGCCGGCGGCGTGTAGAACTGGTTTTCGCACATCGTCCCGTTGATCAGCACGAGCGGGTGGCAGCGCAGGAGATCCATCATCGTCGCGCCGGGCATGCTGTTGGCGTCGTAGACGCAGACCGCGATGCATTGGGGGGAGGTGAGCTTGCTGAAGCGTATCTCGAGCTCGATGAGCTCGTCGAAATCCGGAGCATTGTCCAGCATCCAGCCCATGTTGTCCATGCCGCGCATACGCGGATACCCCTCGGCGCGCGCCGTGCTTTCAAAGTCAGCCCACGATTGGAGCATACGGTCCTGATCGAAGCAGCCGTGTTTCAGGTAGGCCTCTTCCCAGCTCAGTACCTGGAACTGCCCACGCGCCTGGCACCCCTCGACGTCGACCCCGAGCCGTGCGTACCGAGCAAGGTGCTCGTGGCGCAGCGCAGGGTTGCAGACGTGGACGACCTTCTCGCCCCACTCCAGCCCCTCTTTATAAAAGGAGCCGAGCACCCGATACTCCTCGTCGCGCGAGCGAAAGAATGCGCAAACGTGATAGTGCCGATCGAGCTTCCTGCCTGCCAGCGTGGCATTCCTCATTGCTATCCCCCCGTCGTGGCCGTCTCCTACGGCCATCGCGGCCATCACTATGAACCACCTCACCATTGTCGTCAACCACGCCCTCCGCCTCCGCCCGGCGCTATTCCGCCGCGATCGGCAGGGGCTCGGCCGCTTCCAGCTCGCGGACGAGCGGTATCACGTGTTTGCCGAAGTATTCGACCTCCTCCTGGAAGTGCAGGAAGCCGAGGAGGATGAGGTCGGCGCCCGCGCGCTTGAGATCAAGGATGCGTTCGGCGATCTGGTGTGGCGTACCGATCAGGTTCGAGCGGAAGCCGTCATTGTATTGGACGAGATCCTCGAAGGTGGACTTGGCCCAGTTGCCCTGGCCTTCAGGTGAGGCCTTGCCTGCATTCTTCACCTCATGGCCGAAGGCGTTGACGGCCTCGGGATTCGCCTTCGCGATGATCTCGGCGAGCACCGCCCTGGCCTCGTGTTCCGTCTCGCGGGCGATCGCAAAAGCGTTCACGCCGATCTTCACCTCGTGGTCGTTCCGGGCCGCCTTGGCGCGGATGTCGTCGACCTGCTTCGCGATCTCTTCCGGCGTATTGCCGTTGGTGAGGTACCAATCGGAGACGCGGGAGGCCATGTCGCGGGCCGCGCGCGAGGAGCCGCCCTGGAAGATCTCGGGATGCGGATCGAGCGGCTTCGGCTTCAGCGAGTAGTTATCGAATTGATAGAAATCGCCCCGGAAGGTGAAGCGGTCCTCGGTCCAGATACCCTTGAGCGCGCGGATGAATTCCTCCGACCGGCGATAACGCTCGTCGTGGTCGAGCCACGACTCTCCGATGGCGGCGAATTCGCCGCGGAACCAGCCGCTGACGATGTTCACGGCGATGCGACCATGGGTGAGGTGATGGATCGTGGCGATCTGCTTGGCGGCGAGCGCCGGGTTCCACGGGCCGGGCAGGATCGCCGCGATCACCTCGAGCTTCTCGGTGGCGGCCAGAAGTGCGTGGCTGAACGAGACCGATTCGTGCTGGAACTCCGCGCCGTAGCCGGCCGTGAAGCGGACCTGGGTCAATGCATAATCGAAGCCGCTCGCCTCGGCGATCTGCGCGAGCTTGCGGTTGTAGTCGATGTCCCAGCCTGTGCGCTGCTCGATGTTGCTGATGACGAGGCCGCCGGAGACGTTGGGGACCCAATAGGCGAACTTGATTGCGTCGTCGCTCGTGGCCTCGGTCTTGTCGTGATAGGTCGTCATGGATGAATCCTGAGGTTTCGATGCTTGGAGGCTCCAAAGCTACCGACCAGGTGTGCGGCCCGCGATCGCGTCGAGGAGCCGCTCGACGCTGATCGGCTTGACGAGGTGCTCGACGAAGCCGGCCGCCGCGCTGCGAGCGCGATCCTGCGCCTGACCGCGGCCGGTCAGCGCGATCAGCCGAGGACCTGCGGTGCCCAGCCGGCGACCCATCTCCGCGGCCAGCTCATAGCCGTCCATGTCCGGCAGCCCGAGGTCGAGCAACGCTACGGTTGGGCGGAAGCTGTCCAGCATCTCGAGCGCCCCGGCGCCGTCGTGCGCGAGCGCGACCTCGTGCCCCGAGGCGCGCAGCAGCTCCGCCAGGAGCTCACCGGCGTCGATGTTGTCGTCGACGAGCAGGACACGCTCGCGCACCTCCGAGAGGCATGACGGAGCGAGAGCCTCCTCCGCCTCGGCGACGGCGGTGGTCGCTGGCAATCGCACGGTGAACGCGCTCCCTTTGCCCATCCCTTCGCTGGCCACCTCGACCGTGCCGCCGTGGAGGGTAACCAGGTTCTTGACCAGCGCGAGCCCGATGCCGAGACCATTCTCGGTGCGGTGGATCGACGTCTTCCCCTGGACGAACGGGTCGAAAATCCGGGGCAAGAGCTCCTCTGAGATACCGACCCCGTTGTCGACGACGATGATCACGACCTCGTGGTCGACGCGGGCGGCCCGGACGACGATGCGGCCGGCGGGCGGTGTATACCGAGCGGCGTTGGTCAGGAGATTCGTGACCACCTGGGCGAGCCGCGATCGGTCCCCTTGCACCACGAGGCCGCCCACCGGGACCTCCATGTGCAGGTCGTGGCGCCGCTGCTCGAACATCGGGGTCGCCATCTCGACGGCCTGGCTGATCACGTGCGGGATCTCGACCGCTTCGAGGCGCAGCTCCACTTTCCCCCGTGTGACCCGCGAGACGTCGAGGAGGTCGTCGACGAGCCGGCGTACGTGCTCGACCTGCCGCTCGATGACGGCGTGCTCGCGGCTCACCGGGCCCTCGCTGCGCACGCGCATGAGCCGGAGCGCGGTCACGATCGGGGCCAGCGGGTTGCGCAGCTCGTGACTGAGCATTGCGAGGAATTCGTCCTTCGCGCGGTTGGCCTGCTCGCGCTCCTGAATGGCGCGCGCGGTCTCGAGGCCGGTGGCCACGAGGCTCGTCGCCACGCGCAGGAGCACGTTCGCGGTCACGTCCGGGAACATGGGGTCGCAGGAGCCGACGAGCAGGTTGCCACGCTCGGCGTAGAGCCCCACTGGCATGTGGAGGGTCCGTACCGTGCCAAACGGCGGACAAATGGCGACCCCAACGGCGCCGATCCCCCTGCCGCAGGAGGCGGCGAGCACCGGCCGCAGCTCCTCGAGCCGTGCAGTCGCATCCTGCTGCCCGACCCGTAATACCTCGACCGCCGATTCGCCCACGGTCCAGCGGGTGATCGCGTAGGCGACGTCGATCGGGAGCAGCGCCTCGAGGACCTCGCACGTCGTCGCGAGGATGCCGGCGGCGTCCTGCCCGCTCCACAGAGGCGGCAGCGCGAGGAGGCCGAGCAGGTCCCGTAGTGTGCTGTGAAGTGATCGGGGTGAATCTGGCTCGGACATGCGTCAGCCGTCAGCGGCCGTGCGCCGGGTCCGGGTCGCGATATCTACGAGCTCGTATTTCCTCGAGGAACGCACCGGGCGGCGTGTAGAACGGGTTTTCGTTGACCGTCCGGTCGATCAGTACGAGCGGGTGGCACCGCAGGATATCCATCACCGTCGCGCCGGGCAGGCGGGTGAGATCGTAGACGCAGATCACCAGGCACTTGTGGCGCCCGACGACCTCGTTGAGGCGGATCTCGTACTCGATAAGCTGGTCGGCCCCCGGAGGATTGGAGAGCGCCCAGTCCATGTTGCCCATGCCGCGCAGGCGCGAATACCCCTCGGCCGACGCCGCGCTGCTCGCGTCATCGAAGAACTGGAGCATACGGTCCGGATCGAAGCGGCCGTGCGCCAGATAGCAGTCATCCCAGCTCTGCACCAGGAGCTGCCCGCGGTCGTGGCACCCCTCGACGTCGATACCGAGCTGGGCGAGCCGAGCGAGGTGCTCGTGGCGGAACGCCGCGTCACACAAATTGACGACCTTCTCGCCCCACTCCAGTCCCTCTTTGTAAAAGGGGCCGAGCACCCGATACTCCTCGTCGCGCGAGCGAAAGAATGTGCAGACGTGGTAATGCCGATCGAGCCTCATGCCCGCGAGCGTTGCATCCCTCATTGGGCCGACGCCTCCTTCGCGACCGCCGTGCTCCCGGCAACCGTGACGTACTGCACCGCCGCCGTCAAACAGGCTTTTCGGCTCCGCCTGCGCGTCTGCGCTGCAGTGGGCCGGTGCCGAGCGAGGTCATCGAAATATCACAAGCCTTTCCGACCTGATCGCAGGGGTGCGGTCGGGGGCTCCGAGCCCGACCGTTCCGGAGAGCGGAGCGCCCGGGCACCAAAGCATCGGTAAGCGCGGCCAAGATCGGGTAGGGTCTCGTGCCCATGACCGAACCCCGTTACGCGCTCCCCCGCTCGTTCCTTCCGATCCGCTCTGCCCACCTCGCCGGCAAGAAGGCTGCCGGCGTGAAGGAAATCCTTCGCGCCGGCGAAATCGTGATCACCACGGGCCGCCTCGTGGCCTGCGATCCCATGATGCAGCCCGAGCGGCCCCCGTTCGAGCGTGTTCTCGCGCCGGGGAAATACCCCGTTCACCTCTTCGTCGCAAAAGAGGGTTCGGTGATTGGATTCGCCGAGATCCGCGTGCGGAAGGCAGCCATCGACCATTTCGAGCTCGCGACGATCGCCGGACAGGATGCGGCGACGCTGGGCGAGGGGCGGTTTTTCGGTTATCCCGTCGACGCGGGGCTCGGCTGCTTCGCCGACGAGGCCGCCCTGCGTCACCTCCGCGATGCGGACGCCGTGCGACAGAAGGCGGAGGGGCCTTCGTATGGGAGTTATTACGACGTCGTGAGTCCCGAGCTCCGCGTGAATGGAGGCTGGTGGGCGGATCATCGGCCCCACGGGAGCACGGGCGAAAACGTGATGATCTTCCGCTCCGGAGACGGCGACGGGACGTATGCGACGTACTTCGGCATCGACGCGGCCGGCGAGGTGGCGTGTGTCGTCACGAGCTTCAATGTGTTCGCGGAGCCAATCTCCCCGGAGCGCAAGCTGCGGGACCTCACCGAAATCTTCGCGCCGTTCGTGGCCGCCATCGAGCGGGACATCGGCGCCTTCCTGCGGTCGAAAGGGTTTTCGGAGCCGAATACTGCCTACAAGGTGAAGTCGGACGGGGGCGAGCTCGATCTCACATACACGCGTGACGGGCTCTCCTTCCAGGTGCGCGCCACGGCGCTGTACCGGTCGGTGCTCGACGCCCATTTCCGCTGGACGCGCGGGCGCGCTACGCTCGACGTGGGCAACGAGCACCACAAGGCGGGCGTCAACCTGGGCCTGCCGAGCGCCCTCGCCGTCGGCGATGCAGCCTATACCTACGCCACGAAGATCGGAGCCTCGTACGCGGCGCACTGGGACGTGCTCGAGCCGGCGGTGCTGGGGTACCTGCCGATCAAGGTGCCCAAAGCAAGCAAGAAGTGACGCCGGCTTCACCAGGATTCATTGGCCCTCGGGCTCGGAGTCCCTGGGCAGCTTGGGGGCGACCTTGGGCAGGCGCTCGAACTCCTTGCGGGCAGCGTCCTCCCGGCCGATCGGAATTACCGAGACGCCCGTCGACGGGTGCTCCGCGAGGAATGCCCGGAGCCACGTGGGCAGCCGGCCGTAAGGCTCGAGATCGGCCGGGAGATCGTAGGTGCCCACCCATACGTGAAGCAGGCCGGCGCGGTGTAGACGAAGAAATCGTAGTCGACCACCAGGCTCCCCTCTCGATCGTAATGGAACACGGCCTCTGCCCCCTGGATCTCGTCGTCACCCGAGCCACACCCTCCCTGGCCGAGCGCTCTCTCGACCGTGCCCCGGTGTCGCTCGAGCGCCCCGCTCGGGATTGGGAAGGTGCGGCCCGCGGCCTGGTCGAGATCCACCACGGCCCGGTAGGCGCTCCCGATCGGACGGTCCCCGCATTCCGCGGAATCGTGCGCCCCGCCTCCTTTTTCACGTCGCGCGCGGGGGCGCAAACGGCGGCACCTCGAACTTGGGGAGCGGCAACGTCACTTCGGCGGGGAGACCTTCCTTCTTGCCGGTCTTGAGGAATTCATACACCGCCTGCTTCACAGCCGGTTCTCCGCGAAGCTGGTAGAACGGGCCGTCGTGGCCGGCGCGATGGACGAGGATCGCATGGCCGTTCGGAAAGTAAGCCTTGATGCCCAGGGTGTTTTCGACCGGCGTCGAGGTATCCCAATCGCCGTGCACGAACAAGACCGGGATCGGGCTCGTGACCGGCTCTCTCAGCGCGTCGCCCATGTCGCGGGTCGGCCAGTCGGGCGCGGAAGCGATGTTCGACTCGAAGTTCCATGTGCCGAGCATCTCGACGGCCGGATCGGTCCGCAGCTTTTGCTCGCGAGCGGCCGTGACGCCCAGACTGCTGTCGATCAAGGGCCCGATCAGCTTCGTCTTGCTCGCTTTTCGGTCTTCGATGACCTCGCGCGCCCAGGCCTCGTAGTGCCCGTGATAGAGCGACAAGATGAACGCGGGCCATTGCTCGCCCTCCTGCGTATGCGATTGCAGGGCGAGCTGAAGGTCTTCCGCCCCTAGAACCACCGTGCGCTTTCCGCCGGCATCGTCGTCGACCTGCACGCGCACCGGCTTCTCGGCAAAACGGAGGCGCAGGGCGCGCATGGCTTCCATCAGTCCGCCCGCGGGCAGATAAGGCGCAAGCCCAGGATCCCGATCAGCGTCTTGGGCGATACGCTGCAGCGCCGCGAGCACGTGCGAGGGCATGTCATAACCGTTGTTCAACGGTTCCACGCCCGACAGCACCGCGCGCGCGACGATCTCGGGATGGAGTCTCATCACCGCGAAACTCCACTGGGAGCCGAAGCTTCCACCGAACAGGCTGATCTTGTCGTACCCCAGCGCCCGGCGAAGGTCGTCCACATCCGCGGCGAGCTCACCGATGTCGTAGCCCGAAAGGTCCTTGTCGGGGTTCGCCGCAATGGCGGCCCTGGCCAATGCACGCATGGCCTCGGCTTCCACGCGCGCCGAACCGGGTTGATCCAAAGGCAAGGCATCGCTCATCGCTTCGAGCATTTCGCCGCGGCGCGTGTAACCGCGCTGCTCGATCACGACCAGGTCCCCCACGGCACCATAGGTTAGCCAGGACCGCAGCCGGCTCTTGGCAGCCGCGTCGTCGTCGGTGAATGCGCCGAGCACACTCAGACCGGGACCACCGGGCAACCAGAAGACGGGCGGCGCGCCGGTGGGATGAGGCGCCTTGATGCGGGCAAAGCCGACGCCTATCCGGCGGCTTTTGGCATTTCGCCTGTTCTCGGGCACGTACAAGGTGCCGAGCTCGTAAGGCACATCGGCGCCGGTCTCACTCTTGACGGTACCCCGCTCCACGACAATCTCAGGGGGCTTGGAGGAGCTGGCCGCGATTGCCGGCGCTGCGGCTGGCAATGACGAAGTCCGGTTCGTCGGGCTTGCGGAATGGCAGGCGGCTGTGAGGAGTACGGCGACGAGGAGAGATCGGACCATGAGGACACGCCCTACCACGCGTCCCGTGCGGGCGGCAACCCTCTCGACCATGCCCCCCAATGCCCTGCGAAAACCGCACGACCGTATCGGATTCGATACGTACGGGTTCTCTCGACGTACTCTGTCCGAGCATGGTACGAGGGTGACACAGAGGGCGGTGCTGGGAATGCGGTTGGTCGGGCGGTTACCGACGGAATGCGAGCCTGATTCCCCTGTTCAGTGCTGCCAGAAGAACTTGGCCTGGTGCTCGTCGAGGCAGCAGAAGAGATAGCCCTCGCTGGAGCCGCCGCCGGTCATGTGTTCTTCCTGAAGCTGGGCGACGAAGCGCATCTCCTTTCTGCACTTGTCGCACTTCGGCGTGTTCTCGAACTGGTACCAGCCCGGGTAGCCGCCGACCTTGTCGGCGACCTCGATGTCGTCGACGTTCTCGTTCTTCTCCGGGTCGGCCTCGAAGACTTCACGATAGGTGAGCTTGCGCGCGCGCATGGTCTTCGACGGCTCCGCTCCCTTCTTGCCCGACGGTGGCGTCGAGAGCGGCGCGCGCTCGAGCTCCGCGGCGGTGAGCAGCAGCGCGGCGTTACAGCCCTTGTCGGTCTCGGACGTGAGACAGGTTCCGCCCGAGGATTCGTTGTCGCAGACGAAGAGCGTGATCGCGGCGTGCTTCGTCAGCGGCAGGCGCTCGGGGTGCGCGTGCAGCGTCATCACGTGCGGCATGGGGTGATTGCAGCCGGCGCAGATGGGCCACGACTCCCGGGTCACGCCGGCGGGAATGCCGCCGAACATGTCGTCTTCGATGCGCTCGAACTTTCCCAGCTTGAAGCGATACGACATGCGACCCGGGACGAGCGCCGCCGCTTCTTTCTCGGGGGCGTGCTCGTAGCCCTTCTTCAACTTCTCGCGGACGGCTTTCTCGTACGCGCTCTTCGCCGCAGCGCGACTGTCGAGCGTGTATACCTTCTCGCTCGGCGTCGCGCCGCGCCGCCCCCAGCACGCGGTCCACGTCGCGCCCTCCCTCGACGAGGCGAACCAGAACTTTTCGCTGCCGTCCTCCTGCAGGCGCAACCATACCGCCGGCGGGATGGCTTCTTCTGTGAGTTGTTCTTTGCCTTTTGTCTTTGCGCCGTCCCTGGGCCGGGGCTTCGCTTCACTTTCGCTCGCCTTCGGCTGCGCGCTCTCCTTCGGGCGAACCGCATCGAGAGCGGCGCCGATCGCGACCTCGACGAGCGAGCCCCTCCCATACCCGACGAGCACGCGGCGCTCGTCGTCGTAGGCGTACGGTGCGTCGATCCCGGAGCGGGAGCCCCACGGAACGAGCGCTGCGTCGATGTCCCCCACGCAGTGCCACTCGCCCGCGCCGCGATAGACGTGCAGCCTGTCGGGGTCGTTGCAGCCGTAGGTCACGAGGAAGAGTTGCCCGGAGGCGTCGTCTCGAGCGATGAAGCGCGCACCGAGCCCCGGGGATTCGTCGAAATTCGACTTGAACGCGACCCACTTGTTGTTGCCGTCGAGCTCGTGGGTCTCGTCCAAATGGTCGGAGTAGGCGTCCTTCTTTCGCCCGCCGATCACGACCCACGTCGAACGGGACGGCTCGAACGCAATGCGCGTAAAGAGCGTCTTCGGGCCCGGGCCCCGCGTCGTTAGCTGCGTCCACGTCTTGCCGTCGAACAGCCAGGTGTCGGTGAGGAACTTCTTTCCGCCGTATGGATCGCCTCCGCCGACGACGAGGAGGCGCCCGGTCCCGTCCGATCCCATGCTGGAGTCGCATCGTTCGGTGAAGCCGGGAGGCGCCTTGCAGACGGAGGTCCAGCCCTTCGAGGTCAGGCGTTCGACCTCTCCCGTTCGACCGACCGCGACGCAGCCGGTTCGGTCGGCGCGAAATCCGAGGACCGCTTCTTCGGGATGGTCCGCCGTCTTGCGCAGCTCTTCGCCGACGACGGAGAACATCCCGTCGTAGCTCCAGAAGAGGACCGGGCCCGCCGTGCTGCCGCCGGTCATGGCAAGTACGGGCTGACCGGCCGGATGCACCTTCTGCCCATCGTAGCGGCCGAGCGTGTGTTGAATCGTCCCCCCGAGCTTCGGGGCATAGACGTAGCTCTCGTTGCGCTCGGGGATGTAGGCGATGGAGACGAGCCGCTCGAGCGGCTTCAGAGCCGATTCCTCGCCATCGACCCACTTCGTGTCGGTCAGCTCGGCCGACCTGTACCTCTTGTAGCTCGCCGTATACCCGCTCGACTCCTCGATGAGGACGAGCCCCTTCGTACGCGGGTGCGTGGTGGCCGCCTTGGAGTTCGAGAACGGCGCCTCCGGGAGCTCGCGCCAATTCTTGCCGTCCCAGCCGAATGCCTTGTTGTTGGCGCTATCGACCACGACCGCGAGCTTCTGGCGCTCGTCCCACGCCGCGAAGGTCTTCCAGGAGCCCGCGTCGGCCATCACCGCCCCCTTGTCCTGCCACTCTCCGTCGGAACCGAGCTCGCGCACCGAGAGACCCTCGCGCTCCATCTTCTCTTGACTGACGAAGTGCACGAGCACGCGGCGGGCGGGATCGAAGACGAAGCTGTCGTTGGCGGAAGCGCGGATCGTCTTCTTCTGCTTCACCTTGACGAACGTCTTTCCGTCGAAGGCGCCGAGCACGACCTCGTCGGAGGTGGAGACGAGCCAGACCGGCTGGCCCCGCGCGGTGTCGAAGTAGAACGCCCTGAGCGAGTCCGCGTCGAGATCGTCGGGGAGACCGAGCTGCTCGTCCGACAGGACGATGGCGCCGGTGCCGTCTTCGGAGACGCGCCATACGCGTCGTTCGACATCGCCGCTCGAGTTCTTGCCGAGGACGAGGAGCCAGAACGCCTTCTCTTCCGGGTGCCAGAAGAAGTGGAACGGGTCACTCGACGAGGAAGGGATGGGGGGGAGCGATACGCTGGACAGTGAAACGATCGGTAATTTGTTCATTGGGCCATTCCGAACCTCGCCGTCATTGCGTATTGCCGACGGGCCCCGCAGCAGGTTTGGGTGTAGGAAACGCTAGAATCCTCGCCCAAGTCAAGCACTCTCGTAGGACGCGCCGGGCGAGCCCTCGCCGTGCCCCCTTGCTCCGCCCGCGGTCCCCGCTCGCCTCGTGTAGGCGCGCCTCAGCCCTCCATCGGTGCAACAGGGAGGCAACGGCGGCGGCTCCGGGGACGGCGCGCTTACCTCCGATTCGGGAAGCTCGAGCCCTTCGGGATCATGTCCTCGACCCCGATCCCAAGACCCATGGCGATCCGCACGCATGTCGCGATCGTGACGTTGACGCGCCCATTCTCGATGCTGGATAGGGCGCCCTTCCCGACGCCACTCGTCTCGGCCAGGTTGGCCAGCGACATCTTTCGGTCGAGGCGCAGGTCCCGCATACGCGCGCCGAAGGCTGTGAGAAGCGGATGGGTCGTTTGTCGACGTGGCATGGCCGTCCCTCCATCGTGACGTGGGTTTCGTGAACCTTGGGCAATGACGTGACGAGCGACGCTACGGCTGTGCGAGCGCACGCAGCATGTCGCGTTCGCGCTGATTCGCAGAATCGGGGTGGTTCGCCGCGTCCGCTTCGAGCAAGGCTTGCGCCTTTCCCGGGGTCCCTTGCTGAAGCGCAGACTTCGCCGCGAGGAGAATGAGAAGGCCAGGATCCGGGCTCGGTCGCGTCCCCTTCGTCGCGCGCTCGCCCTGCTTCGGGGTCGGCCGCGGGGGGCTCGACCGCATCGAGACGTCGGCCGCCTTGGGGATGACATCGGCGGTCCCGGGCCTCTGGTGAAACCGCCGCGCCTCGACTCGGTGTGGTTCACGCTGTGCAACCGACATGTCGGCCTGCCCAAGTTCTCCCGCCGTCGCATCCAGGCTCGATGGGGTGAACGCGACCACCGCCGCCCCAGCGACGAGCCCGGAAACCAGCTTGGAAAACATGCTTTCGAGCGCGCGTCCCAATCCTCGGAGCGCCGATTGCAGCCAATCGCCAAACGGCAGGAACAGCGGCACCATCCCACGACGACGCTTCGGCTTGTCGAGGGATACCAGCGCCTCGCGAAACGCCTGCTCCCCGCGCTGGAACCACGAGCTCACGGTGTTCTTGCTGATCCCGGTTTCGCAAGCAAACTCGCTGAGCCGCATCCCGTACGCACATCGCGCGACGACGACCTCGGCGACGTGCGCGGGCACCTCCTTCAACGCGAGCTCGATCTGCTGGCGTGCCTCGATGACACTGCCGTGGTCGCGGCTGTCGGCCACGAGCTCCTCCGCGTCGGGATCGGGCCAGAGGATCTCCCGGGAGCGACGCGCGCGCCTCGTCCAGTAGGCCATGACCTGCCAGTCGACGAGCTCGAGCAGCCAGGCAACGACACGTTCTTCGCATTCGGGCGGCGGTCTAGGTTCGTCTTCTTTGCAGGCGACGAGCAACGCTTCGCCGACGACATCATCGATGTCGATATGCGGGATCCCCGCTTTTCGCGCACGGGCGCGCATTTTCTCGGTGTGCCGAGCAAGATCCTCGTGCTCCCTCCTGTGCGCGTCTACCAATTTGCCTCCACGGTCTGTCTTGACCACCCTGCCATCTGCTAAGGAACAGAAGCGACCCAAACGCGCGTGGTAAAACGACATGCCCCCCAAAAATTCCTCCGGCGGGCCCAGGACGGTGAAGCGGATCACGCAGGGAGGGGCTTTCCGAGGCGTTGTGCGTGGCCCCGGCTACGCCACTGCCCTCGTGGTCTTCTTCCTCGTCCTCGTGCCTCCTCGGGCCAAGGCCGACGAGCTACTCCATTACCAGGTCGAGTTCAGCGTCGACCCGAAGCTCCCGGCGTGCGACCGGGGACAGGAGTTTGCCGCCCTCCTGAATAACCAGTTTTCCAAGCCGATCCTCGAACCGCCCGCATCGCGCACGCTCCGCGTTCGTATGGGTCGCACGAAGGCCGGTGACCACGCCGTCGACATGCAGATCGAGGAGCTCGACGGGCGTGTGGTCGACACCGTGCACCGTGAATTCCCGGCGTCGACGTGCTGCTTCGAGGTGCTCTACAATGCGGCCCTCCTCGCCTCCGTCCACATCCTGCACGAGGGAAAGGCGGCTACCGTCGTCGAGCCACCGCCCCCTCCCGCCTCGTGCCCCGCGCCTCCGCCACCTTCGCAAGCTCCGCCCCCTCCTCCCGCAACCCCCGCAGCTCCGCCGCTGCCTGCTTCAGCCGGGCTTGCCGACGTGCCCCCGCGATTCGAGGTGAGCGCGGGTCCCATTCTCGCGACCGGCATGGCTCCCGAAATCGTCCCCGGCGTGCAGCTCGGCGCGGCGGTTCGGTTGCGGGGCTCGTGGTGGTTCGAGGGCGACGCACGCGTCACCCCGTGGTTCGAGACGAGGCCCCTCGGCCTCACGGCTTTCGAGGTGCTCACGGCCTCGGGTACCGCTGCTCTCTGTTATCGGCCCGGCCGATTTACCGTGTGCGGGCTCGTCATCGGGGGCGCGAGGTTGACCGAGGACGTGGATAGCGCGTATCCGCAACTCAACCGCACGGGGTTCGCGGGCGTTGGTGGGCGTGTGGGGATGCAGCAGCATCTTGGAGGACCGTTCAGCATCCGCGCGGATCTCGACGTCGCGGCGACGCTCCCCCGCTCCCAGATCAACACATCCAATCGTCCGGCCGTCTGGGAGACCCCATGGGCGACCGTGATCACGGGGGCGCGCCTCGTGACGTCCTTCAAGTAGCCGAAGCGTCCAGACAGCAGAACGTTCGCGCGTTCGAAAGGACGAGCTCTCCGACGGCCTGCCCGCCCTCGGGCGTGCACGTTCCCCGCTCGTACGTGAGGAGCGTGGCCGACTTGGCTGCGAGCCCAGCTCCCGGCGACAGGTCCATGCACAGCGTAGGATCTCCCGCGTGCACGATGTTGGAGCCCCGCAGCGTCACACAGGCGGAGTCATCGTGCAGCGCCACGAACGCGGTGCAACTCCCACCGCTCGGCGCACTGCACGTGCACGCGGTGCACTCCCGTTGATCGTTCACCTCTCCATAAAGGAGGTGCTTGATCGGCCAGCCCTCGGGGCAGGCTTCATCCCCTTCTCGCATGATGCACGTCTCGAAGCTCGGGGGCTTGGGCACGCACACCTTCTCCTCTTGCCCGCACGCGGGCCACGGGGCCCCCGTGCAGGCTCGACCAAAAGGGCCGAACGCATCTCCCGCCGTGAAGTGTGCCGGTCCTGGGATCGGATCGCCATTGCCGTGAGGGGTGCAGGGTTGCTCCTCGATCACGGGTGGGTCGATCGTGATTGCTCCCACGCAGGGGACACCGCCGCACGTCTTACCTTCCTGGATCGAGGTGTTCGCCGTGCAGGAGCCATCCCAGTTTGTCGGCGCGTCGAAATTTGTATTGACACCAAGATCAGAACATGACCCGGCACTCACGGTCCACGTCGTGGGGGGCGAGCACGTGCCGACGGGCCAATCACACGAGCATGTCTCGCACGCGATCGGATCGGGCTCGGGCCAGCCCTCAAAGACGAGCGTGGGTGCTGTTTCCGGGCAGGGCGGCGCCCCGAAGTCCGGGCCGTAGTAGAGGGCGATGGGGCCCTCCCAGCTTTGCGGGCTCTTGGGCGCGCACGTGCCCGGGGGGCAGAGCGAGGACATGCCGCCTTCGGCACCACCATCCGCGTCGCCGCCATCTGCGCCTCCATCGGTGCAACGGGGAGGCAACGGTGGCGGGCCATCACACGCGTTCGCGCAGTCCCACGGGATCGGCCTCGGCTTGACGTATCCCGGAAAATCCGGATCCGGGCACGCCTCGGGGATCGGGCAGGGACAGCAGCGCTCGGAGGTGCCAGGAGGGCAGTCCCCGTTAATATAGTAGTCGACCGTGCACGAGGGGAGCACGAGGAACATCGCGGCGGAAAGGGAGGCGGTTGCGAGGACGCTGAGAAGGAGGCGTCGGGGGGGCATGCGCGGGAGGATAGTTTGTCCGGGGGATGAGGGGCAAGGGGGTGAGACAAACCATGGGTGAACCTATGAGGAGTGTCCGCCTGACCTCTTGAAGACGCGGCCCCTTCGGCCGCCCTCCCTCGCCGCGCGCCGAGGGCTGTGAGAACCGATGGGTCATTGATGGGGCTCGAAGGACCGGTATCCTCGGCGCGGGAGGTCGCATGCGCGATCGTATCCTTGCCGCGTGCTCGCCGCTGGTCCTTCTCTTCCTGTGCGCGCCGTCGCTCGCCCGCGCGGAGATCCCCGTCTGTGTCAGGCTTCCGGGGCACCCGAAGATGGACCGGTTTGCCCTGTCGGGAAGCGCGACCGTCATCACGAAAGACTGGGCGGTCTTCACGGCCAAGACGAATGGCCTCACGGTCTTCGTCTACGACCCTTATGCGCCGCCAGAAAACGTGCGGTTCTTGCCGCCGCCGCACAACAAGTTGAAGTGTCCTGCGCCGCCGCCGCGTCCGAAGCCGGCACCGGCGAAGACTGCGCCCAAGGCTCCGGCCGAGGAGAGCAAGGCAGGGACGTCCGCGCCCGTCGAGGATGCGGAGTCGCAGAAGCCTCCGCCTCAGCAGGTCAAGGATATGCAGGGGGACGTCGTGCCGCCCGGCGTGAAGAAGATGCCGGAACGTCCGCCAGAGAAGCCGCAACCCGCGCCACAGGGCGTCCTCTCGAACGAGCCGCTCTTACCGACGACGTCCACCTTGCCGAAACGGGACGAGGTGCATCCGCCGAAGTGTGTGGACGAGGCGTGCACGCTGGTGGATCGGGGCGGCGCGTTGCCGGAGCGCGTGTTTCGACCCGGAGCGCCGGTCTCCAGTGTGGCGTCGTGCGAGCAGACGAAGGAGGGGTGCAAGGCGCGGAAGGAGAAGACGCGGGCCGGGGCCATCCTGGAGCAGGTCGTGATCGCGGGGGCGATCTTCAACCTGCAAATGAACGAGGATCTCTATCGGCCCGACGGAAAGGAATACGGGATCGTCGGCGGGATGAACGCCGACGGGCCAAACGACCCGAGGCTCCAGGCGGCGGCCGCGGCCGTGATGTTCTCGCCGGTGGCGATGGCGCTGGGCAACAAGTTCATGAAGGCGACGTCGGAGGCCTTGGAACGCGGGGAGAAGGTCGTCATCAAGAACGTGAGTGAGCTGTCGGAGGATGCGGCCAAGTACCTGGCGGAGGAGTTCGGAGAGGAGCTGACGAAGGCGCTCGCGCAGGCGGAGGTCATCGGGCCGTTCCGGGTGATGCGGCACTTCACGACGAAGCATGGTGGGGCGTGGCAAGCGCATCACATCTACGAGACCAAGAAGATGCTAGACATCGGCCTCGATGCCCTGGACGGGCCGTCCGTGATCCTCTCGGAGGAGGCGCACACGGTGGTGACGAACGAGCTAAGGAATTACACGCTACACATTCCAGGGAAAAACCGCCAGGCCCTATGGAAGGCATACGAGGAAGCGTACAAGAAGTCGCCTCACTGGTTGAAGGCGATCGCGCATTACTTCGAGAAGTAAGCGGACCAGGCGGGTGAAAGTGGCACGATGAAAACCAAGGTACGGGTAAAGTTTGACGGGAATGACGTTCCGAGACGCGAACAGACCGTCTTGGGCCCCGCGGGGTGTGGTCCGGATGTGGCCGAGGTCAGCGACAACAAGGTTCTGAAGCAAGTTTTCGTTTATGTTACGCTCGACATCGACGACCCTCGCCTCCTCACCCTGCAGAAGCTCCTGCTCGCCTACAAGGTCCAATGGTCGGAGGATCGTTGGGACGAGTACACGGACGAGGAGTACGAGGCCGCGCGCTTGATCGTCGTACAGGCGCTGTCGGAGAACCACATCGTCGGAGGTCCCCGCTTCTACACGGAGTACGATCTCTCGAACGCCTGCCCGGCGTGCGGCGCGGGGATGCGGCAGACCGGGACGTACTGGATCGATGGCGCGGGCCCACAAACCGTGAGGCTCGGCCAATTTCGCGCTGTATCCAGCTACAGCGAGATCCTCGTCGACCAGCCGCTCGCCGAGACGCTCGCGCGAGCCAACCTCTCGGGGCTCTCCCTCCGGAGCGTGTACGCGTACCAGCCGGACGAGGCGCCGATCGAGCTGATCTGGCGGCAGCTATGGGCGTCGCACACGCTCCCCCCGATGTCGCCGCGCTCGACCGGGATCGACTTCGACAGCGCATGCAAGTCCTGCAGGCGCGGCAAAATCGACTCGACGAGCCCCGAGCGTTTCGCCTACCGCGCAAAGGACGTCGAAGGAGCCCAGGACGTGAACCGGATGTGGGAGCATTTCGGGTACGTTCGGTGGAACGGCGACCTGAAGACGGCCGTCTTGTGGCAACCGTACTTCGTCGTCACCCCCAAGGTCTGGCGCATCTTCCGCGACGCGGGCGTGACCGGGTTCCAGTGGCTGCCCATCCGCGTCGTCGAAGACGAGTGACGGGGCGGCAGCGCAGGCAGCATCCTACATCGCTCCTCACATCCCCCTTGCCCCCGCCCCTCCCACCCCTGTAACCTCCCACCCCATGCGCCATATCTCTCTCATCGCTCTTTTCGTCGGATTGAACGATCTCCTCACGACTCGAAAAGCCGCTCTCGTCAGCTTCGCCTCCGGTGCCGCCAGCACCAAGCTCCTCACGGCCCGACGCGACGCCCTCGCCAAGCTCCCCTCCATTGCCGCGGGCCGACCCCTCGCCGACGACCTCAGCGCCGCCGACGCCCGCCATGATGCCCTCGGGTATTCCCTCTGGCACCTCCTCGAAGCCTACGACCGCCACCCCGACATCCCCGAGCACATTCGCGCGGCCGCTCGGAAAATCCGCGCCGCATTCATTCCCACCCTCGAAGACCTCGGGGCCAGTTATCCCGCCGAAGCCAAGGCGGCCATGGACCGAAAGCCCGCGCTCGTGGACCTGCAACCAGACCTCGCCCTGTTCCCCGTCGCCGGCGGCGGCACCCTTTACGATTGGGCTGACAGTTTCCTGAACGCCGGCGTCGCCATCGATTCCCTCCTCAGCGCCCGCGCCGACCTCGAAACGAAGACCCGCAAAGACGCGACCCGCCTCCGCGGGGAAGTCATCGGCCTCCTCAATCGCACCCGGAAAAACCTCGCCCTGGAGCTCCAGGAGGATCCGAGCCTGCCCAAAGACCTCGACGCACGTATCTTCGGTTACTTCGACCTCCTCGAAAAGAGCGCCGCCGACGCGGCGAAGAGCAAAGCCTCGCCCGAGATTCCTCCCCCGCCCTCCCCCGTCGAGGCGACGGCCGCCACCCCGTAGCTCCTCCGACCTGCTCCCCTCCCCCGCCGCCGGTCCCGGCGAGCTTCTCCGACCTGCCCGAACCACCAACCGCCGGCACCCGCGACAAGAGCCGATCATGTCCCCCGCGCCACCCCGCGCCTGTGCCGAGCTTCTCCGACCTGCTCGCGCACCCCTTCGCCGGCACGAGCGAGCTTCTCCGACCTGCTCGCGCACCCCTTCGCCGGCACGAGCGAGCTTCTCCGACCTGCTCGGAGGGGGTGGGCTCGGGTGTTGCGGGAAGGTCCGATCTGCTCGGAAGGGGGTCGTTCCGGGGGTTCGAGCAGGTCCGAGAAGCAGCCGAGGGGGACGGCGTGGCTCGGGCGGGCAGCTCCGATGAGCCTCGATCCCCCGCGCCTCGGTCCGCCGAGCAGGTCGAAGAAGCCATGCCCGCCCGCCGAAATGCCCCGGATCCAGCGCCGTTGACCTCCGCGCCGCCCGGCTCGTACCCTGGCCGCATGAAACACCTCTTCACGCTCGCTTGGGCCTCGATCCCCCTCTTCCTCCTCGCCGGCTGCGGGGACGGCGGCGAGGGGCCGGAGCCCGGTCCCATCCCCGTCGCGCCAACGGAAAACCTCGATCGCGACATCCTCTCGACTGCACTCGCCCTCGACGTCACGGCGATGACCGGCGAAGCCACGATCGATCTCGCGCCCGCGGGAAAGCCGGGCGCCTCGTTCGAGGTGGCCGGGCTCGTCATTCAGAGCGTCGAAGACGCGAGCGGGCAGCTCGAATACGCGGTCCAGGATGGAAGGCTCGACGTGGGCGTGAAAGAGAGCGCGGAGAACACCACGCTCCAGATCAAGTACGCATTCACCACGCAGAAGAACTTCGATGGGTATCTCGCCGAGGAGCTCACGTTCCTGTGGCCGCGCTTCTGCGGAAACCTCTTTCCGTGCAAATCCGTGCCCTCGGAGGGCGTGAAATTCGAGATGACGCTCTCGGGCGTGCCGATGGGCAAAGACGCCGTCTTCCCCGCCGAGATCCCGGCCGACGCGCCGACCTACATGCCGGCCTTCGCCCTCGGCGAATACACGCACGTCGCGCTCGGAACGACCACGGCGGGCACGAAGGTGAGCGTCTACCATCTGCCCGGCGAGGAAGCAGCCGCGACCGAAGGAACGAAGGATCTGGCGGCCGTGTTCGATTGGCTCGAAAAGACCTACGGAGCCTACTCGTTCGGCGGCGAGGTCGGGTCGGTCTCAGCGAAATGGGGGCCGGGCGCATACGGGGGCATGGAGCATCACCCGTACTGGCACGTGGGAAGCGACTCGATGAACGATCCGGTCACGCACGCACACGAGGCGGCGCACGGCTGGTTCGGCAACGGCGTGCGTATCGCATGCTGGGAGGATTTCGTGCTCTCCGAGGGCACAGTCTCGTATCTCGCGGCCCGCGGGCTCGAAGCCGTCGGGGGCACGGCCGTGGGCGAAGCGATCTGGAGCGATTACCAGACCCAGCTCGACGCGGTGATCATGGAGCAGGACACGGTCCTCATGCTGGACACGTGCAATACGATCGACCTCATCACGCACCCCTTGTGGTCGACCGTCACCTACATGAAGGGCGCGTTCTTCTACCGGGCCGTGGAAGCCCAGGTCGGCCGGGACAAGCTCGACGCGGCGCTCGCGAAGTTTTACGGGACGTTCAAGAACCGCGCGGCCCGGATGCAGGACATGATCGATACGATCGAGGCCGAGACGGGCGCGGACATCTCTGTCCACGTGAATGGCTGGCTGAAGGGCCTCGGAAAGCCCTAAGGGCGCTGAGCATGGGTCTCTTCTTGGGGTCGCCTCGCCGGGGCGCTGCCCCGGGCCCCGCGGGGGCTGTTCGCCCCTCGACCCGAACCAGGGCAAGCCCTGGACCGGTGGTGGAAGAACTGCGCTCCGCGCAGTTCTTCCAACGGGCCGGTTGAACCGCG
>NZ_JAGTJJ010000066.1 GCF_028435365.1 Polyangium jinanense
TTAGGAGATCCCCCGGCTTTGCCGGGGAGGCAGCCGAAGTTTGACATTTCCGGAAGTCGGTTCCGCGCGGCTTCGGTTTGGCCGAAGCCGCGCAACCCCCGAGATCCTGACGGTTGGCACAAGCTGCAAGGAGCCAAGACGTCGCTGTTCACGAAGAGCAGGTCGGTAAGCTTGGCGGCGCAGAGAGTGCGCTTCGGGCTGCACGCGGTCCCGGATCCAACCCAGCCCCTTTTAGGGGCTCATGTTCCGAAACCCCCCGGCTTTGCCGGGGGATCGTTAGTTCCCCCGGCGGACCTTGGGACGTGAGCGGCGCGCGTCCAAGAAGGTCCACATAGCAACGACGACGACGAGCCCTGCGATCACGGCCGCCGAGATCAGCAAATTGCGGAGCACGTCCTGGTCGGGATTGCTTTCGAAGGGGATGACCGGTGCCGTGGGACCGAGCTTTTCGAGCATGCCCTTCACCTCCTCGATCGGAATGCCGAAGTTCAAGCTCTGCGATCGATTGAGCGTTCCCACGGCGACGGCGACGACCTCCCCGCGCCTCGTCATGATGGGGGAGCCGCTCGATCCCGGCGAAATGGCGGCCGTGATCTGGAGGCCCCACGATTCGAGCTCCGAGGCGCGGTCGATTTCTTTGCCCACGCCGCGCTCCCGCTTCGCCGAGACGATCCCCACCGTGAGCGTCCCCGAGAGCCCCAGGGGGCTGCCAATGACCACGACCTCGTCGCCCGGCGCGACGCCGCTCGAATCCCCGAGCGAGAGCGCCGGCAGCCCCGTCCCGTCCGCCTTCAGAATGGCGATGTCCCGGTCCTCGTCGTCGTCGAGGCGCCCGAGAATCGCGAGCTCCGAGCCGTCGGAGAGCGTTGCCGTGACCTTCGCGGCGCCGTCCACGACGTGGTGGTTCGTGACGATTCGCCCGTCTGGCGAAACGAAAAAGCCCGTCCCGGTCCCGACCTTGTGGCCCGTCGCGTCCTCCACCGTCAGAAGCACGACCGAGGGCTTCGTACGCTCCGCGAGCTCGGCCAGCTCACCACCGGCCGCCCAGGCGACCGCCGGCGAAAACGAGAGGGCCAAGGTCATCGCTGCCGTGAACCGACGAACCATGGGGCGACGGGAAGCGAACGGGTCGCGTTTGTCAAGCGAGAATCGCGGTCCGCTTGCCATTTCGGCCGCTCAGGCCGAACGCCGCGCCTGCCTCCGCGGGGAGGCCCGCGGGCGTTCGCGGCGCATTTCCGCCACGGAGGAGAGAACCCGCTCGAGCTCCGCGGGATCGATCGGCTTCGTCATGTGGGCATCGAATCCCGCGGCGAGGGTGCGGCGTCGATCCTCGGCGCCGCCATATCCGGTCTGCGCGATGAGATGGCTGCTCGCCGTCACGGACATCGCGCGCAGCGCGCGAGCCACGGCAAATCCATCCATGTCTGGCAAGCCAAGGTCGCAGAGCACCACGTCGGGACGCAGCCGTTTCGCGGCCTCGATTCCGGCGGGGCCCGTGTACGCCACCTCGGCGCGATAACCGAGGAGCACGAGCAGGTTTCGCAGGATGTCCGCGGTGTCGCGATTGTCCTCGATGACGAGGATACGCAAAGGTCCATCCGTTTGTCGGAGCAGAGGGGTCGAGGGCGCTGCGGCGCCGAGCGCGGCCTCCGTCGAGAGCGGGAGCCGCACCCGGAGCGTCGAGCCCTTTCCTAGCCCCGCGCTATGGGCCTCGACGGCGCCGCCGTGCAGCTCGACGAGCCCCTTGACCACGGCGAGCCCGAGACCGAGCCCGCCGCGCGAGCGATCGAGGCTGCGGTCGGCCTGGCTGAACGTCTCGAAGAGCCGCCCGAGCATGGGCGCATCCATGCCGATGCCGGTATCGCTGACCATGATGGAGACCTCGTTCGTCGCCGCGTCATCATCCATCTGCACGTGAATCCGTCCGCCCGGGTCAGTGAATTTGATGGCATTGTGCAGCAAATTGCCGACGACCTGCGAGAGCCGGGTGGGGTCCCCCTCCACCCAGCGGGGCTCCTCTGGCAGGGCGACCGAGAGCGTGAGGCCATTGGCCGACACGATGGACGCGTAATCGTGGGCGACGTCGCGGACGATCTGCGCGACATCACAAGGCTCTTTGCGCAGCTCCAGCTTGCCGCGGGAAATGCGCGACACGTCGAGGAGGTCGTCGATCATCCGGGCCATGTGCGCGACTTGCCGCTCGATCATGGCCAGCGTCTGGCGCGCCTCCGGCGAGCGGCCCGCCCGCATGTCGAGGACCTTCACGGCCGTACGAATGGGGGCGAGGGGGTTTCGGAGCTCGTGCCCGAGCATGGCCAGAAATTCGTCTTTCCGCCGATCGGCCTCCCGGAGCGCGAGCCCCGCCTCCCGGAGCGCGCGCTCGATCTGCTTCAGCCGGGTGACCTCCTGCACCATCACGTTGACGCCCTGCACGGTGCCCGACGCGTCCTTGATCGGCACGAAGCTCGCGATCCAATCCCGCAAAACACCGGGCTGCCCCGCGGTTTCCATCCGATACTCGTGATCCATCGAGTTCTCGCCGGTCTCGAAGACGTGACGGAGCACAGCTGCGATGGGCCCCGCCACGCCGGGCACCATCTCCCATATCGTGCGGCCGATGTGGGCGGCGACGGAGGTGCCATTGTACCGGGCCAGGGTCTCGTTGATGTTCACGTACCGGAATTCGGTGTCGAGGACGCAAAGGCCCGCGGGGGAGGTCTTGTACACGCTCTGGAGCTCGGCAAGGTGGCGCTGCGCGGCCCGCTCGCTCTCCTTGAGCTTGCGGACGAGCTCGCCGCGATCGATCACGGCGGCCACTTGATCGCTGAGCGTCTGCATGAGCCGGAGCTCGTCGTCCGTGTACCGGGTGCGCCGGCTCGTCGCGAATGCCAGTGTGCCGAGCACGCGGCCATGAGCGACGAGGGGAAACCCTGCGTATGCCTGCACGCCGACCCCCTTGAGCGGCCCGGATCCGGGGTACGTCGAGTGCTGGAGGTCGGCGAGGATGAGGGGCTTGCCCGTCTCGGCCACCGTCCCGCACAGAAACTCGCCGAACTTGAGCTCGTGGTATTGCGTGCGTTGCTCCTCCGTGAGCCCCGCGCTCGATTCGAGCTCCAGCGTCTCGGGAACCGGACCGGTCATGTAATTGAAGTAAAGCTCCACGCCGAGCTCGGCGCCGAGCTCCGTGAAGAGCGGCCCGAGCAGCTCCACGGGCTCGTCGCTGAGGACGAGGCGCCCGGCCGCCTTGGCGAGCAAGCGGAGGTGCGCGTTCTGGGCCTCCTGAGCCTCCTGCACGCGCCTCCGTTCGGCGACCTCCCGCGTGCTCTGCGCAGCGGCTTCGAGCATGCGCTCGGCGGCGCGCCGCCATTGCACGCCGAATGCCACGGAGAGCCAGAGGACGGCCAGGGTCGAGGTGCGCATCATGGCGTCGATCCACGGGGGAACGTGGTATGGGTTCGGGGAAACCAAGAACCCCAGCGCCGTGAGCAAGGTGCAAACCCCGACGACGAAGATCGCGGCGCCGCGCCGGGGGAGCCATAAGGCGATGCAGACGGGCACGACGTACCCGAAGGGAATCACGACGCCGAGGGAAGTCGTGAGATCCAGAAGAAAGAGCCCGACCACGAGCGCCCCGACGACGAGCGAACGCACGACCGTCCTCTCGGCGAACCATTGCCGCCGGGCCGTCTCGTCCGCGGATCCGGAGATGCGCGGCCGGTCTCCCGATATGCCCTTCACAGCGTGCTGGCGGCGCCTCCACCCACGGCGCACGCGCCCCCTTTGAGGTGAAAACATGCGCGATGCCGCGTGCGTCGTCGAGCCGTGGGGCGAGCCGTGCGGGAGCCCTTTCGGCGTTCATCGGTCGTGCGGGCTCGCCCGGACGGTGATGAGGGATTTCCCCGAGGGTGCCCGGGATACCGCATTCCAGCGTGGATGCTATGGACAGGACTCCATGCCTGCACGCTTCTGGCCCGGTCGCGAGTACCCCCTCGGATCCTTCTACGACGGATTCGGCGTGAACTTCGCCGTCTTCTCGGAGAACGCAGAGCGGGTCGAGCTTTGCCTGTTCGACAACCCGGGCGACCGGTCCGAGCGGGAAAGGCTCGTCCTTTCGGAGCGGACCGCGCACGTATTCCACGGGTACGTCCCGGCGCTCCGCCCGGGGCAACTCTACGGGTATCGCGTTCATGGCCCCTATGATCCGACGCGGGGCCTCCGGTTCAATCCGCACAAGCTGCTTTGCGATCCGTATGCCCAGGCCGTCGCCAACGAGGTCGACTGGCGGGCGCCGATGTTCCCCTACAAGCTCGGCCACCCCGATCAGGACCTCGCAATGTGCGAGGAGGACAATGCCTGGGGCGCGCCGAAGGCCGTCGTCGTCGAC
Source organism: Polyangium jinanense (assembly GCF_028435365.1). The sequence continues at coordinate 4,385 of NZ_JAGTJJ010000066.1, forward strand.
AACGTCTTCGATTGGGAGAACGACAAACACCCGCGGACGCCGTGGCGGGACACGGTGATCTACGAGCTTCATGTCAAAGGTTTTACCGTCCGGCACCCCGACATCCCCGAGGGGAGCCGGGGCACGTATGCGGCGCTCGCCTCCGAGTCCGTGATTTCCTACCTGAAGAAGCTCGGCGTCACCGCGGTCGAGCTCTTGCCCGTGCACGAGATGGTCGACGACAAGATGCTCGTCGATCGGGGGCTCAGGAATTACTGGGGATACAACACGCTCTCCTATTTCGCGCCGGCGGGCCGGTATGCCTCGATGGGTCGGCGGGGCGAGCAGGTCGCCGAGTTCAAGCGGATGGTGAAGACGCTTCACGCGGCCGGGATCGAGGTCATCCTCGACGTCGTCTACAACCACACCGCCGAGGGCAACCACCTCGGGCCGATGCTCTGCTACGAGGGCATCGACAACCCCACGTATTATCGCCTCGTCCCCGGGGATCCGCGTTATTACATGGATTATACCGGCACGGGGAACTCGCTCAACATGCGGCACCCGCAGACGCTCAAGCTCGTCATGGACAGCTTGCGGTACTGGGTGACGGAGATGCACGTCGACGGGTTCCGCTTCGATCTCGCCTCGACGCTCGCCCGCGAGCTCCACGACGTCGATCGGCTGAGCGCGTTCTTCGACATCATCCACCAGGACCCGATCCTCTCGCGGGTGAAACTCATCGCCGAGCCCTGGGACGTCGGCGAGGGCGGTTATCAGGTGGGCAATTTTCCGGTTCTGTGGACCGAGTGGAATGGTCGTTATCGCGACGCCGTGCGCCGCTACTGGAAGGGCGACGCCGCGGTCACCGCCGAGCTCGGGTTTCGGCTCACGGGGTCGAGTGATCTCTACGAGGGGGGCGGGCGCAGGCCCACGGCCAGCATCAATTTCGTCACGGCCCACGACGGGTTCACGCTCCGCGATCTCGTCACGTACAACCACAAGCACAACGAGGCGAACGGCGAGGAGAACCGCGACGGCGCCGATAGCAACGACAGCTGGAACCACGGCGTCGAGGGCGAGACCGACGAACCGGCTGTCGTGGCCTTGCGTGATCGTCAGATGCGGAACTTCTTCACGACCCTGATGATCTCGCAGGGCGTGCCGATGATCTGCGGCGGCGACGAGATTGTCCGGACCCAGCGCGGGAACAACAATGCGTATTGTCAGGACAACGAGCTTTCCTGGCACGACTGGGAGGTCGACGCGCGGCAGCGATCGATGCTGGAGTTCGTCCGGCGGCTCTCGGCGTTCCGGCACGAGCAGCCGGTGCTCCACCGAAAGAGGTTTTTCTCGGGAGGCTACATCCGCGGCAGCGAGATGAAGGACATCGTCTGGTTCCGCCCGGACGGCCGGGAGATGAGCGCCGAGGACTGGCAGAATCCACACGGGCGGGCGCTCCAGATGTTCCTCAACGGCGACGCCATTCCTTCGACCGACGCGCACGGCGAACCCATCGTGGGGGACACGCTCCTCGTCCTCTGCAATGCGCACCACGAGCCATTGCCGTTCGTCCTGCCGGCCATCGAGTGGGGCGAGCGCTGGGAGGTCGTGATCGATACCCGCACCGCGGCGGCGCCCGAGATTGGCCTGCCGACCGGGGCCGGCGAATCCTACGTCCTCGAGTCGCGCTCGATGGCGGTGCTCCGCCTCTGCCCCAAGCAAGAGCCCGGCGCGAAGAGCGCGATCTGAGGGATGACCATGATGCAGATGGAGTCGACCGACAAGGCGTCCCCGCAAAGCCCCAAGGCGGCCGGAGCCGACCCTGCGGAGGGGCTTTACGAAAAGATCCTCGCGGGCGCGCGCGTGCCCGGGGCGACCTATCGTGTCCAGTTGAACCACGCGTTCACGTTTCAGGACGCCGCGGTCATCGTGGAGTACCTCGAAAAGCTCGGGGTGACGGATCTGTATGCATCGCCCTTTTTCAAGGCGCGGCCGGGCAGCATGCACGGCTACGACCTCGTCGATCACAACAGCCTGAACCCCGAGATCGGCACGAGCGCCGATTTCGACGCCCTGCACGAGCGGCTCGTGGCGCGCGGGATGGGGCTGCTCCTCGATTTCGTGCCGAACCATATGGGGGTGCACACGGCCGAGAACGCCTGGTGGATGGACGTGCTCGAAAATGGGCCGAGCTCGCTCTACGCGCCGTTCTTCGACATCGACTGGCACCCGCTGAAGAGCGAGCTCGAGCGTCGGGTGCTCCTGCCCGTGCTCGGCGAGCATTACGGCAAGGTGCTGGAGAACGGCGATCTAGAGCTCTCCTTCGATCACGGCGCCTTCTTCGTGCGTTGTTATGGCAATCCCTTGCCGCTCTCCCCGCGCACGTTCCCGCTCATCTTGGAGCCGATCGTGCCGTCGCTCGCCCGCGCGCTCGGCGAGGAGGACGATGTGGTCCTCGAGCTCATGAGCATCCTCACGGGCCTCGGGAATCTGCCGCCGCAGGGCGAGACGCATCGGTCGAAGGTCATCGAGCGCCGGCGCGAGAAGGAGATTCTCAAGCGGAGGCTCGCGGCCCTCGTCGCAGAGTCGCCCGCCGTGGCGCGGGCCATCGAGGAGCAGATCCGCGTGATGAACGGGCAAAAGGGCGATCCGCGGAGCTTCGACGCGCTCGACGCGCTCCTCGAGAACCAGGCCTACCGATTGAGCTACTGGCGCGTGGCGGCCGAGGAGGTCAATTACCGGCGTTTCTTCGACATCAACGATCTCGGGGCGATCCGCATGGAAAACCCCGTGGTCTTCGAGGAGGCGCACCGGCTTTTGTTCCAGCTCATGGACGAGGGAAAGGTCACGGGGCTCCGGATCGATCACCCGGACGGCCTCTGGGCGCCTTCCACGTATTTCTGCCGGCTGCAGCGCACGTTTTTCCTTCACCGCGTGCGCCGCGAGCTCGAGGGGACCGAGGACGGCAAGGGCGCGGCGTCAGCGTTGCAATCGCTCCTGCTGAGCCGCTTCGATCGCGACGCGGAGAGGCGTCCGGAAGATCCGCCGCGGCCTCTGTACATCGCCGTGGAGAAGATCCTCTCGCGCAGCGAGGAGCTCCCGCGCGACTGGGCCGTCCAGGGGACGAGCGGCTATGATTTCGCCGCGCTCGCCTCGGCGCTTTTCGTGGATCGGAGCGCCGAGCGGACGATCACGTCCATCTACGAGGGTTTTACGGGGCTGCACCTCGATTTCGGGACACTCGCCTACCAGAAGAAGAAGGTCATCCTGGAGAGCTCGCTCGCGAGCGAGCTCAACGTCCTCGCGAGCGCTCTGAATCGTATCTCCGAGCGGGATCGGCACACCCGCGATTTCACGCTCGGCACGCTCACGGACGCGCTGCGCGAGGTCATCGCGTGTTTCCCGGTGTACCGGACGTACCTCCACGAAGGTACGACGAGCGTGGCGCCGCGCGATGCCGCGGCCATTCGCGCGGCGCTGCGGGCGGCGCGGCGGCGCAATCCCACGATGGACGCCTCGGTGTACTCGTTCCTCGGCGGCATTCTCCTCCTCGAACGCCCACCGCACCTCTCGGAGCAGGAGCTCCCGAGCCGCCGCGATTTCGTGATGCGGTTCCAGCAGCTCACGGGGCCCGTGACCGCGAAGGGGCTGGAGGACACGGCGTTTTACGTGTACAACCGCCTGGTCTCGCTCAACGAGGTCGGCGGCGAGCCGGAGCGGTTCGGCATCACCGTGGACGAGCTCCACCGGGGCAATGAGGCCCGCCAGAGGCTCTGGCCCTCGTCGATGCTCACCACCAGCACGCACGACACGAAGCGGAGCGAGGACGTCCGCGCCCGCATCAACGTGCTCTCGGAGCTGCCCTCGGATTGGGCGGGCACCTTGTATCGCCTCGCCGAGGCGACCGCGCTGTTCCGCGAGGAGCTCGAAGGGATCTCGGCGCCGGATCGCAACGAGGAGTACCTTTATTATCAGACCTTGCTCGGGACCTGGCCGTTCGGTGCCGAATCGGCTTCGCCCGCGTACGTCGAGCGGCTTGTCGACTACATGCGCAAGGCCACGAAGGAGGCGAAGGTCAATACCTCGTGGACCAACGCGGATCCCACGTACGACGCGGCCGTCGAGCATTTCGTCCGCAAGACGCTGGCCGACGGACCGGAGACGCGCGCGTTTCGCGAGGCGCTGCTCCCGCTCGCGCGCACCGTGGCCTACCACGGCATGTGGGGCTCGATCGCGCAGGTCCTTTTGAAGCTCACCTCGCCCGGCGTGCCGGACATTTATCAGGGCAACGAGCTCTGGGATTTCAGCCTGGTCGACCCGGACAACCGCCGGCCCGTCGATTTCGGGATCCGAAAGCAAATCCTCGCGGAGATCGAGGAACGACGGCGCGCGCCCGAATCCCGGGCGGAGCTCTCGCGCGCACTCGTGGAGAGTGCGAGCGACGGCCGCATCAAACTCTACGTCACGCGCGTCGCCCTCGAAGCGAGGCGGCAATGGCCGGCGCTTTTTGGCCCGGAGGGCGCGTACGTGCCGCTCGGGGCCTCGGGGCCCGGGAAGGACCACGTGGTGGCTTTCGCGCGGCGATGCAAGGACCAGGAGATCCTCGTCGTGACCCCGCGGCTCACCGCGCGGCTCTCGAACGGGCGCAGCGAGCCGCCGATCGGCGCCATCTGGGGTGAAACCACGCTCCAGATCGATTCACCCACCGGCGGGTCCACGCAATCCGTCTACGAAAACCTTTTCACCGGCGAGACGATCGAAGGGGCGCCCGCGGACGCTGGGCTCGTACTGCCTCTCTCGCGCGTGCTCGGCGCCTTCCCCGTGGCGCTGCTTTCTCGAAAGGCGGGCGGAAGCGAGGGATTGTCATGAAGAATCTCGCGAACGTCGCCCCGCTCGGCGCCCTGTTCGAGGAAAACGACGTCGTTTTCCGCATCTGGGCCCCGGATCATGATCGCGCCGAGGTCGTCCTGTACGACGCGGACGCCGTGACCGAGCGGGTACGTCTCCCGATGCAGGCCGAGCCGGGCGGGTTTTTCCGGGCGCGCGTGGGCGCCTCCGGGCCCGAGGCCTCCGTGCTCTACAAGTTCGGCGTGGGGGGGACGGGTCCATTTCCCGACCCGTATTCACGCTCGCAGCCGTTTGGCGTGCACGGACCGTCGGAGGCCAGGCGATTCTCCTTTGCGTGGACCGACCAGGCGTTTGGCGGGGTGAGCCCCGAAGATCTCGTCCTTCAGGAGATCCACGTGGGCACGGCGACGGCCGAGGGCACGTTCGAGGCGCTGATCCCGCGCCTCTCCGAGCTTCGCTCACTTGGCATCACGGCGATCGAGTTGATGCCACTCGCGAGTTTTCCCGGGCGCTGGAACTGGGGTTATGACGGCGTTTGTTTCTACGCGCCGCAGGTCTCTTACGGAGGCCCGCTCGGGCTCATGCGCCTCATCGACGCGGCGCACGCGCATGGGCTCGCCGTGATCATCGACGCCGTCTACAACCACCTCGGGCCCGACGGCAATTACCTCCGCGCCTACACGCGGCGTTATTTCACGGACCGGCACCAGACGCCGTGGGGCGAGGGGCTCAATGTCGACGGCGCGGACGCGCGGCCCGTCCGGGAGCTCGTCGCGCGCAGCGCGGAGATGTGGATTCGTGACTATCACGCCGACGGGCTCCGGCTCGACGCGACCCACGAGATTCGCGACGACAGCGATCCTCACATCCTGCGCGAGATCGCCGAACGCGCCCGCCGCGCGGGCGGAGGAAAACGAATCGTGGTGATCGCCGAGGACGAGCGCAATGACGAGCGCCTCGTGCGTCCCGTGGACAAGGGCGGACTCGGGCTCGACGCGGTCTGGGCCGACGATTTTCACCATCAGATGCGCCGCGCATTCGCCGGAGACAAGGACGGTTATTTTCAGGACTTTTCGGGGAGCGCCGCGGACATTGCACGGACCCTGAACGAGGGCTGGTCCTATCACGGGCAAACCTCGCCGCGGACGGGCAAGCCGCGGGGGACGTCGCCGCGATCTCTCGAGTCCACGCGGTTCGTCCATTGCATCCAGAATCACGATCAGATCGGCAATCGCGCGTTCGGCGATCGCCTCGGCGAGAGCGTGAGCCCCGCGGCGTTCCGGGCCATGAGCGCGCTGCTCTTGCTCTCGCCGTACGTGCCGCTGCTCTTCATGGGGCAGGAGTGGAACGCGAAGACGCGGTTCCAATACTTCACCGATCACAACGCGGAGCTCGGCCGCCTCGTGACGGAGGGGCGACGGAAGGAGTTTGCGGCGTTCGCTTCGTTCCAGGGCGCCGAGATCCCCGATCCGCAGGCGGAGTCGACATTCCTCGCGTCAAAACTCTCGTACGAGGAGCGCGATACGGCCGAGCATGCCGGCGTGCGCGAGCTGTATCGCGAGCTCTTGCATTTGCGTGCCGAGCACCCGGCCCTGCGCGCGCGGGAGAGGGGCACATTCGAGGCCCGCGCCGTGGGCGAGGACGCGCTCGTGCTCACGCGGCGGGGCGGCGGGAAGGAAGTGTCCGTCTGGGTGAACGTGCGCGGGAAGCTGCGGGAGAAGCTGCCGGAGGGGTTGTCCGCCCAGCTCATTCTCGCGACGGAGGAGGCGCGCTTCGGCGGCGCGGGCGGCGAGGCGGTGCGGGAAGGCCTCGCCGTGGGTGAGGTGCGGCTCGACGGGCCGGCCGCGGCGGTGCTAGGGTCGCGGTCGTCTGCGTGAGCGTCCGCCTGGTCCTCGATAGCTCGGTGCTCGTCGCCGCGATGAAGGAAGCCGACCCCGGCCATGAGGACGCGGTCGATTTCCTCGATCGCCTGCGCGCCGCTCACGCGTCCGGACGGGCCGAGGTCTTCGCGCCCCCGGAGCTCTGGATCGAGGTGCGCGCCGCCGCCCAGAAGCTCGGGCGATTCGTGGTCACGCCCTCGCGGCGGAGCATGGACGACCTCTTCGCGAACCTCGACGTCGAGCTCGTGCCGATCACGAGCGTCGTGGAGATCGACGCGTTCTTCGAGCGCCTCGAGCGTCACATGCGGAATCGCGCGCCGTTCACGAATGCGACGGATCTCGTGTACCTCTGGGTCGCGTTCCAGCGCGCCGCGGCCCTGGTCACGCTCGACGCGGGCCTGCTCAAATATCACGGAATGGTCTGCGACGTCATGCGTCCGTTCCATGTTCGCCTGGATTGAGAGTGAGGGGCGCGGCGGTCGAGCCGAGCCACGCCACGCCGCTTGTATCGGGAAGGCCACGGCACCACGTCCGCTATTGCCGCGAGACGAACGCGGGGAGGAGGACGACGTGAAGCAGCCGAAACCACCCCAGGCCACGACGCCGGACAAGCATCCCGAGGAATACCTCCACGACCTCAACCCGACCGCGCTCGCCGGGCAAAACATCGGAAAGGACGCGCCGCACCCGGAGAAAGAGGAGGGGCACAGCGCTTACGACATCAAGGAGGCCCACGACGCGCTGCCCGATCTGACCGCCGACGAGCTGCGGGAGCTGCGCGTGCTGCCGCCCGGCACCCCGCTCCTCGAAAATGCGACGTACATGGATATCCGGCACCGCGAGCGCGGCGAGATCCTCGGCCGCGCCGGCATGTTCGCGGACGACGTGCACTGGTTCGTGCTGAAGAAGGAAGTCGATTACGAGCTCTGGAACAAGCTGCTCGGGATTCACCACGTCAAGCGGACGGGCACCGGGGGGTAAAACCTCGGCGAGGGGCCGAGCCGAGAGAGGCCTCGGCCCCCGCGGACAACCTGGCTGCGACGGGGTTTTTCAGGGCGCGACGCCACGCGCGGAGAGCGTGCCCTCGAACGGCGCTCCCGGGCAGCTCCCGAGCGACGACGGGGTCGCGAGCGTGAAATCCATGTCGATACGCGTGCCGTCGATCGTGCCCTTCACGATCGACGCCGCCCCGCCGCAGAAGAACGCGACGCGCGCCTGGTCGAACGGATACACGAGATAGGCCTCGTCGATGGTCGTCTCGAACGAGCCTTCCCCGACGGGCGCGTGGAGCTTCATTTCGAGCAGGCCCCGCTGCCCCGCAACCTCGAATTCGACCTCGCACACGTTGCCCGTGCACGAGAGGCCGTCCGCGCCGCCGAGCGCCACGCCGCCGAGCGTCCCTCCGAGCTCCGTCGTCAGCCCCGTCGTCAGGTCGCCATGGAGCGAGGCCGTCACCGTGTCCGTCGTGGGTTCGCCGCCGGGGCAAGCGCCGAGCCGCGTGAGCGAGGGCAGCGTGAACGCCGCCTTGTCCGGCGTGGATCCGCGTGTCACCGTGCTGTTTGGCCCGACACACAATATGTCGCTCGGCGCATCGGGTGACGTTATCTCCACGATGCCCGTGACCGGCGTCACGGGCTGGTCCTCCTCCACGTCGCCCGTGCCCCAGAATCGCGCGCTGAGCGTGCCGTCCGCGGGATCTTCCGTGACCTGGTACTCGGCCGAAATGCGCCACCCGTCGCCCGATTGCATGCGCGCCATGCCGCCCGCGCAATAGGCCTGCGCTGCCGAGGCACCGCCCAGCGTGCCCTCCGTTTCGAGGATCGCCGCGCACGACGGCCCGGGATCGGGCGTTTCGTTCGGTGCTTCGTCGGCGCCGCAAGCCGAGAGGAAGAGGATGGCCATGGAAGACACGATACCGAGGACCGGGTAAGCACGCATGAGATTCTCCTCCCGAGGGTGGGGGATGGTTGAATGCAGCTCGTATTGGCAACCGGCGTGCCAGCGCGCAGAAGGCGTGTTTCAGGCGGGAAAACCGGGGGGAGGGGAGCCGTCGGGGCGCTCGTTGCTCGAATTGAGCAGATGTCGCGCTCCTGGAAGTTCACACCGGGCGGCCGTGCGTCACGGACAGACCGCGCTGCGCAGGCCCATGCCGTGGGTGATGAACTGGATCGGGTGGCTGCCCGTGAACGCGTTCGTCGGGAGCTCGTCCCAGGTGACGCCGTCCGTGCTGCGGAAGAACCTCTGCTCTTCGTACCACCGATCCCAGTCGCCATTGACGGCGACGTAGGTGTCGCCGTCGCTGCGGGCCACGGCGCCGACGATGGGCCCGGGGCTCGTCTGCGTGGTGCCGTCGTCGTTTTTCTTGCGCACCTCGGTCGGCGTCTTTGTCCACGTGGCGCCGTCCGGGCTCGTGTACCGCTGCGAGGCGTAATTCGCGTCGCGGCCCCACGTGACGAACGTGTCGCCGGTCCAGAGCAGACGCGCGTCGACCTGGCCGCCGATGTTCGACTCGGTCCAGGTGTCGCCGCCGTCGAGCGAACGACAAGCGACGCCGGTGCCGCCGAGGACGACGATCACGCCATTGCCATACGCGAAGCCGCCGGCCCATTGAATGTCGCCCGCGCACGCGGCCGGGAGCGTGGTCGGGCGCGCCCAGGTCGCGCCGTTGTCCTTGCTCACGTTGATGTCGTTCCCACTGTTGTCGCCGAACGCGAGCAGGAAGCGGCCGCCGTCGTGCGGCGCGAAGCCGGTGCGGCGCACGTTCCACACGTCCGAGGTCGGGTCGCCGCCCGGGGTCCACGTCCCGCCGAACGTGTCCGCGACCTGCGGCGGGCGCTCGCCCGCGAGGAAGACGTCATTTCCGTAAACGATCCCCGCGAACGTCTTGCCTTCGAGCACGTTCTCCCAGTCGACGCCGTTTTTGCTGCGGCGAATCGAGCCGGGTTTTCCCCAGCCGAACGTCGCCACGAAGAAGCCATTGCCGTACGTGATGCCGCGGCCCGCGCCCGGGTGGTGATCACAATCGTACGTGGGGCTGGAGAAGCAGGGATACGTGTCGTCGTCGGAGCGGTTGCCGACCCAGGTCATTCCGTCGTCGCAGGAGATGACCGTCCGCCCGACCATGCCTTGCGCGACGAAGATGGGCACGAGATCCGGATCGACGACACCTCCGCCTTGTCCTCCTTGCCCGCCGCCGCCCTGTCCTCCTTGCCCGCCGCCGCCCTGACCTCCCGCGCCGCCGCCGCCCTGACCTCCCGCGCCGCCTTCGGCCGCGCTGCCGCCCGCGCCTCCCGCGGCATCGCCGCTACAAGCGACGAGCACGAGCGCCGCCGTGGCGAGCGCTGCCTTTCCGTATTTGCCCACCAACGCCGCCGAATCGAGCATTCGAGATTCCTCCACGCGAAAGGACATCCGCGCGGCGGCGGCGCGTCAAGGGCCCTGTCTCTCGACGCGCCGTGACGCGGCCTCCGATCCAGTGGCAGAACACGATGCCACTTTTGCGCGATGCGGCGCGGTTTTCGGCCGTTCGACGCTCTGGCGCGCGCCTTCCGATGCGGATACCGTGGTGCCCTCGTGCGCGGGGAAAAGCCTCGTGAACGCTCTTGCCAGGAGGTCCTTTTCGATGATGCGAAGACGCTGGCCATGGCTTCTGGGACTCGGCGCCCTCACCGGCGCCTGCACGGGGCTCATTGGGGAGCCCCTGGACGGGGAGGTCGGATCGACGCCCACGTCCTTCGTATGTGATCCGGACGTGGTGCCGGAAGCGCTGCCGCTGCGGCGGCTCAGCCACCTGCAATACCGCAATACGGTGTCGGATCTGGTGCGCTTCGCCGTGCCCTCCGCCGCCGGGGAGATCCTCGGCGGGGCCGAGCCGCTCTTCGCGCAGCTCCCGAACGATCAGCGCGTCGGCCCGGACAAACACTACGCGGGCTTCACGCGCCTCGATCAGGCCCTGCAGCAGCAGCACGTGGACGGCGCGTACCGCGTGGCCGGCGAGGTCGGCAAGGCGCTCACGGCGTCGCCCTCGCGGCTCGCGGAGCTCGCGGGCGCCTGCGCCACGGACGCGGATGCGGCGAACGATGACGCCTGCCTCGACGACATGATCCGCCGCTTGGGCGAGCGCGCGCTGCGCAGGCCCGTGACGGACGAGGACGTGGCGTTTTATCGAGGCCCGGCCGGCGCAGCGCCCTTCGACGGAGCCGATTACGCTGACGTCGTCGCGTTGCTCCTGAATGCGCCGCACCTGATGTATTTCGTCGAGCACGGGCAGGAGGGCAGCGATTCCACGGCGCCGCTCGACGCCTACGAGCTCGCCTCGCGCCTTTCCTACCATTTCTGGCAGACGCTCCCCGACGAGCCGCTCTTCGAGGCGGCCCGGACCGGCGCGCTGCTCACCGAGGCCGGCTACGAGGCCGAGGTCGAGCGGATCTTCAAGGATCCGCGGACGCAAGCGGCCATGGGCGAGCTCTTCGGGCAATGGCTCGACAACACCACGCTGGAAGAGCTCGACGCGCGCGTCGGCACGCCGCTCTTCGACGCATTCACCGCGGGGTATACGCCGGGGCCCGATCTGCGCGAGCACATGCTCGCCGAGGTCACGGACGCGGCGCTTCATTACACGTTCGAGGAGCCGGGCACGTTCCGCGACTTGCTCACGAGCCGCAAATCATTCGCCCGCACCGAGGACCTCGCGAGCCTCTATCACACGCCCGTATGGTCGGGGAGCGGGGAGCCGCCGGAGTTCACCGAGCCGGAGCGCGCCGGGCTCCTGACCCGCGCGGCCTTCCTGGCCACGGGCTCGGCGAATACGCGACCCATCATGAAGGGCGTGTTCATCCGCAAAGCGCTGCTCTGCGACGAGATCCCACCGCCGCCGCCGAACGCCGCGGCGAACCCGCCGCAGCTCAGCGAGAGCCTGTCCACGCGAGAGGTCGTCGAGGAGCTCACGGGGCAAGGCGCGTGCGCCGGTTGCCACAAGGTCGCCATCAATCCGCTCGGCTTCGCGACGGAAAACTTCGATTCCCTCGGCCGCGTCCGCACCGAGCAGGCGCTCTTCGATCCCGACACGGGCGCGGTTGTCGCGACGGCCGGCGTGGACACGGAGGTCGTGCCGCGCGTGGAGAGCGGCGACGAGACGGTCGCGCAGAACGCGCAGGAGCTCACGAACCTCATCGCCGCGAGCCCCAAGCCCTATGCATGTTTCGCCAGGCAATACTTCCGGTTCACCTTCGGCCGGCTGGAGGACCTCAATCGCGACGCCTGCGCGCTCGAAGAAGTGAAGCTCGCCCTCGACGAGGGCAAGCCCATGGCGGACGTCCTCCGATCCATCGCGCGGAGCCAGGCGTTCCGCATGCGCTCGTTCGTGGATTGATGTGCGTGAATGGCGGCCCGGAAACTGGAGAATGACATGAAAAAGCTCAACCGACGCATGTGGCTCCGAGGCGCGGCGGGGTTCACGCTGGCGATCCCGTTCCTCCCCTCGCTCTTCGGCAAGGACCAGGCGTACGCGGCCGGCGGACCGAAGCGTTTCGTCGCGCTCGCGACGCAACACGGCGGCGTCTGGCAGCCGCGGATGTATCCGAACGACGCGACGCTCGCGCAAACGGTGTCGTACGCGGGGCACGACGTCCGGCGCGGCGCGCTCGCGCTCGAGGTCGCGAATGGCGTGGCCTCGCTCTCCCCGGTCCTCGCGGGGGATTCCACGAAGCTCACGAGCACGCTCGTGCAAAAGATGAACGTCCTGCGCGGGCTCGACGTCACGTTTTACCTGGCGCACCACCGCGGCGGCCACCTCGGCAATTACGCGGACAATGACGGCAACGGCGCCGACGGTCAGGCGATCTGGGAGAAGAAGCGGCAGACGATCGATCAGCTCCTCGCCTGGTCGAGCAAGTTCTATCCGGATCTCGCCTCGATCCGCGAGCGATCGATCGTGATCGGCAGCGGCGGGATGTCGCACGGGTGGTCGAACCCCGGCAATCAGACGGGCGACATTCAGACGCTGACCCCGGAGAACGACTCGCTCGCGCTCTTCAACAAGATCTTCGTGCCCCCGCAGGTTCCGGGCGAGACGCGGCCGCCGATCGTCGACCGTGTGCTCGAAGATTACAAGCGCCTCCGGGACGGCAGTCGCCGCCTCTCCACGAAGGACAAGCAGCGGCTCGACGATCACATGGACCGCGTGAACGAGCTCGATCGCAAGCTCAACGTGAGCGCGTCCTGCGGCGACATCCAGACGCCGTCGAGCTCGTCGATCGACGAGTGGGGCTCGTCGTTTTCGGTCGACCCGGAGGCGCAGAAGCGCTTCTGGCAGCTCATGAACGACGTCATCGTGGCCGCGTTCGCGTGCGACACCTGCCGCATCGTGACGATGAACATCGGCGACCATTTCTCGAATTACGTCGGCGACTGGCATCAGGACGTGGCGCACCAGGCGAACGTGAGCGCCGAGCGGCACGAGCTCAATTTCCAGGGGCATCGGCGCTTCTTCGAGGACGTCTACCTCGACCTCGTCTCGAAGCTCGACGCCTTGCAGGACGCGAGCGGCGGCTCCGTGCTCGACCATTCCCTCGTGCAATGGACCCAGGAGTCGGGCTGCGTCACGCATGATCCCATCGAGATGTGCGTGGTCACGGCCGGCGGCGCCGACGGGTTCTTCTCGACGGGCAACTATTGCGATTATCGCAACCTGCAGAAACCGGCGAGCAAGGCGGACGGGAACATCCTCGTCGATTCGCACGTCGGCCTGGTCTACAACCAGTGGCTCGGGAACGTGCTACAGTCGATGGGCCTTTCGCCCTCCGACTACGAGACGGACGGGTACGGCGGCTACGGCCTCGTCCAGCTCTCGACCGAGGGCTGGTACGGCGGGTACGATAAGTACACGAACGCCGAGCTCGGCGTGATGAGCGAGATTCTCCCCTTCCTGAAGGCATGAACCAAAAGACGCACCTCCCGCTCGATCCGGAACTCGCCACCGAGCGGGAGGCGCCCGTCGATCCCGAGACGGGCGAGCCGCTCGATTGCACGCGCTGCGGAGCCTGCTGCGAGGCCGGGCCGGGGAACATCCCCCTCACGGAGGACGACCTCGTCCTCTGGCGCCGGGCGGGCAGGCAGGACCTCGCCGATCGCGTGGACGAGGGCCATTTCGGCATGATGGCGTTCCCCACGACGCACGAGGGCGCGTGCATCTACCTCACGCGCCCCGAGGGCCGGAGCATCTGCTCGATTTACGAAGGCCGCGCGAGCACGTGCCGCGAGTTCCAGGCGGGATCGTGGCAATGCCTCGAGTTCCGCCGGGACGCTCGGAAGAAGGGGCGGCTGCGGTAAAGGCTTGCCTTGGGCCTCCGGCCAGGGCTACCGTCGTTCCCGCGCAACGTAAAGCGCTTCACCAGGAACGCGGGTAGTGCCCTCCACGTCACCTTTCCCGATCCCCGTTTCTGCCCTCAAGCCCGTCGCTTGTGGCTCGACGCTCTGGCGCAGCGGCGGCGTCCTGCGCGCCACGATCTTCCTCAAGCTCACCGTCTCCCTCACGCACGAGCGCACGGCGTGGCCGACCACGGCCATCGACCTCGTCCGCGAGGAGAAGAACCGTGACAAGAGCCCGGCTTCGAGCGTCCTCGAGGCCACCGAGACCGCGCCGTACCTGCCCTCGGCGGGTGTCCTCCTCTCCGGCCACGCGTACGCCCCGGGAGGCCGGCCCGTGCCCGCGCTCTCGGCGCGCCTCGCGATCTTCCGGGAGCGGGGCCTGCTCGACAAGACCCTCCACGTCTTCGGGGATCGCGCCGCGAACACGCCCCAGTCGCCGCGGCCCTTCGACCGCATGCCGCTCATCTACGAGCGCGCCGCTCAGACCGACGACAACCCCGTCGGCGTGTCCCCGAGCGCGCCCACGCTGCCGAACCTCCTCGATCCCCGGGGCCCCACGCGCACCGCGGGCTTCGGCCCCTACGGGCGGTACTGGCCGCATCGAAGGCGCTTGCTCGGGAACGTCGACCGGAAGCGGCTCGAAGGCGTCGTCGCCGACATCCCCGACGGTTTCGACTTCCGCTGGTACAACCCCGCGCCGCCCGACCAGCAGATCGAGTTCCTCCGCGGCGAGGAGTGGATCGTCCTCGACGGCATGCACCCGAGCCTGCCGCGCGTGCAGTCGCGGCTGCCGCTCGTCCGCGCCAAGGCGTGCACGTTCCTCGTCGGCCCGGGCGGGCCGGGGCAGGGGCGCGTGATCGACCTCACCGCGGATCTCCTGGTCATCGACGCCGATCGGCTCGTCGCGTCGATCGTCTTCCGGGGCAACTTTGCGTTCGACCGGCTGGAGACCGTGCCGCAGCTCCGCGCCTTCGCGGACGTGGAGCTGCCGGGCAACCCGATCCGGTGGCCGGACGCGGCCGAGGTGATGCGCGCGAAGGCGCCCGGGCCGGTCGTGCCCGCGGCCGCGCCGGCTCCGGCGGCCGACATCTTCACGACGTTGCCGGTCCGTGACGAGAAATCCACCTCGAGGGCGGTGCTCCCGTTCCAGCCGCGTCCTCCCGGCGCGCCGACGGTGCTCCCGCCGAACTCGCCGCCGCTGCCGCCGCGGCCGCGTGTCGATCCGGACGACGATCCGCTGATGCACACGCAGGCGATCGATCCGGCCGAGCCGCCGTCGCGCCCGGCGATGCCGTTCCTGAGCGCGTCGCCGGGCCCCGCCGCGCAGGCCCGCGCCGCGCTGGGCATGCCGCCGGCGCCGCCCCCGCCGCTGCCGCGGCCGGTCCGTCGGGATGACGACGAAGATGCGACGCGCGCGATCGACCTCGCGGAGCTCGAAGCGAAGCGGGCGGCGGCGGCGACGCCTTTCGAAAAAGCCGGGGATCGCGCGCCGGGGAGCGCGCGTCTGCCGCCGCCGGTCGTGCCAGCGCCTCCCGCGATGGTGCAAGCGCCTCCTCCCGTCGTCCCTGCGCCTCCTGTAACGGTGCAGGCGCCTCCTCCCGTCGTCCCTGCGCCTCCGCCGATGGTGCAAGCGCCTCCTCCCGTCGTCCCTGCGCCTCCTGCAACGGTGCAGGCGCCGCCACCCGTCGTCCTTGCGCCTCCGCCGATGGTGCAAGCGCCGCCGCCCGTCGCCCCTGCGCCTCCTGCAACGGTGCAGGCGCCGCCTCCCGTCGTCCCTGCGCCTCCTGCAACGGTGCAGGTGCCTCCGGCCCCTCTCCAGGTGCTCGGGACCGCTCCCGCGGCCGCTCCGGAAGCCGCATCCGCTGCCGCTTCCGCATCCGCTGCCGCTGCCGCTCCCGCTGCCGCTCCTGCTCCCGCGCCCGAGGAGACCGGTATCCGCGCCACCGTGCTCGCGCGCCTCCGCGCCGGCGAGCGCAACCCGCTCCATGGCCTCTCCGTCGCCGGCGCCGACCTCTCGAACCTCGACCTCAAGGGCGCGAACCTCTCCGGCCACGACCTCGGCGGCGCCAAGCTCTCCGGCGCGAACCTCGAAGGCGCTCGCCTCTCCGGCACCCGCCTCGTCGACGCCGACCTCGACGGCGCCGACCTGCGCAGCGCCGACCTCAAGGCCGCCGACCTCTCCCGCGCGAGCCTCGCCAAGACCCGCCTCGACGGCGCCTCCATCGAGCAGGCCATCTTCGCCTCCGCCCGCGGCAGCGGCGCGACCTTCGACGGGTGCCGCGGCCGCGCGCCCGTCTTCGCCCGCGGCACCTGGGACGGCGCGACCTTCCGCGCCCTCGACGCGCTCTCCGCCGACTTCTCCGGCGCCTCGCTCGAAGCCGCCGTCTTCGAACGCGCCGTCCTGCCCGAGATCAAGCTCGTCGACGCCCGCGGCAAGGGCGCGAGCTTCCAGGGCGCCCGCCTCGATCAGGCCCACGTCGAGGGCGCGGCCCTCACCGACACGAACTTCCACGAGGTCGACGCCAAGGGTTCCACCTGGGAGAACGCCGCGCTTGCCGGCTCGTCGTTCGAGGGCGCGCGCCTCGACGGCGCGGTCCTCACGCGCGCCACCTGCGAGGGCACGAAGTTTTTGCGGGCGAACCTCAAGGGCGCGAACCTTGGCCGCGTCCAGGCCGACCGCGCGAACCTCGACGGCGCGAACCTCGACGGCGCCGACCTGCGCCAGGCCCGCATGCACGAGGCGCGCTTCGAGGGGGCGAACCTGCAGAACGTGATCGCGGGCCGCGCCGACCTCTCGCGCTCGCACCTCGTCTCCGCCGATCTTACGAACGCGAATTTTCGCGCGGCGCTGCTTTCCGGGTCGAGCCTCGCGAAGGCCAAGCTCGACGGCGCCGACCTGCGTGATGCGGACCTCCGACGTTGCACCTTGAGTGGCGCCTCGCGGAGCGGCACGAAGCTGATGGGGGCCAACATCCGCGACGCCGTCGACGACTGACCGCTTCGCCCCAAATGCCGCGCCGCTTGGGGCTTCGGACCGCCTTCGGCGCCCTTCGCCCAGAGCCCCGTTGCCGAGGATTCGCCCACGGAGCGCAAATCCAGGTACAGTGCTCGGCCATGAGCGGAGGCCGTGGTGAAGCCCTGAGCGCGAGCGCGTGCCGCGACGAGGCCACGCTCCGCTCCTTCATCGAGACGCGGATCAGTCCGAACGCGTGGCCCATCTACTCGCCCGCGCTCCGCCGCCGCATCCTCGAAGAGGGCATCGACCTCGAAGCCGCCCGGCGCTTCACCATGGACCTCGACACCATGGAGCGCCTGATCCGCGTGTTCGAGGCCCGCTCCTGCCGCGTCGAGCGCCTGCTCGGGATCAACAACGCCTTCCACCGGACGCTGCACAACGACGAGGTGCTCCTGCGCCTCCTCCTGCTCGAGTGGCCCGAGGAAACGCCGCTGCCCGACGATGTGAAGGAGGCGCCGATGCGCGTCTATCCGAACATCGACGCTGTCGCGGCGGTGCTGCGCGACGCGCTCGGCCGCATGCTCGAGGCCGGCACGCCTGCGTCGGTGCTCGCGCGGGATCTCCTCGCGGCCCTCGGGCACGACTACGGCCACTCGGGCGGCACGGATCGCATGCGCCCGGACGGCGCGCCTGCGCTGCTCACGCACGAGGATACGGCGGAGAAGCATGTTGCGCCGATCGGGCTCGAGTTCGGCATGCCGACGGCGCTCGTGCTGGAGAGCATGGCGGGCATTCGCGCGACGACGTTTTTTGTGCGTCCGGGTCGTCCGCGCATTCAGGCGATGACCGAGTTCGAGCGGAGGCTGACGCTTGCCGACGTGATGGGGTGCGTGCTGCCGCCGGACCTCTGGCTCACGCACGTGGGTGCGCCTGTGCTCGTCGAGAAGCTTCCGATCTGGCGGCGGCGGCTCGTGCAGATTCCGGGCGAGCTTGGGGCGATCGAGGCGCGGCTTGCGGTCCTCCCGGACGACGATCCGACGCGGCAGACGATCCTTGCCGAGCGTGAGGCGCTGCTGCTCGAGGACTCGCGCATCGTCAAGCATGTCGAGGAGTGGTTCCGCAGCGAGCGGGGCTTCTTCTTGTTCATCGAGTCGAGCCGCCTTGGCGTGGTGCCGCGCGCGCGTGACCTCTGGGGCGACGTCTTGCGCAGCAAGATTGAGCTCATGGAGCGCGTGCTCGCCCAGAAGGAGATCCTCGCGCCGCTCGCCGCGCAGGGGTTTCCGCTGCTCGGTCAGTACGCTGAGGAGCTCGCGAACGCGGAATCCTTGGAGAGCGTCCTCGCTCGCGGCACGTTCGACCCGGGACTCTGCAAAATTCTGCGCATGTTCCTGCCCTGAGAGGGCGCTGCCCTGAGCGCACACCGATGCTCCGTTGCATCGACCGCATCGCGGTCGATGCACCAGCGGTCCAGGGCTTGCCCTGGTCCGGGTCGAGGGGTGGACAACCCCTCGTCGGGTCCGGGGTGAAACCCCGGCGCTACGTCACTCCCCTAGAGGATCGCGAGCTTCCACGGCGACGTCGCCGGGTCGTACGCGAGTGCGAACGTGCGCAGCTTGTAGGCGTCGTAGCGTGACTTCTCCTCGGAGACGGCGGTCGTCACGATGCCTGCGGCGGGGGGCTGGCCGAGGGCTTGATCGATTGCGGCTACGCGGTCGCCGGAGGTCACGATGTCGTCCACGTACACCACGGCTTCGTTTGGCATCGGCTTGCCGATGGTGATGAGGTTTGCCGCGAGCTCGTGGGCGGGGTCCTCCTCGTAGCTGAAGCGCGGGCGCATCGCGTCCTTGTGCACCACGCAGGGGCGCACCTTGCCGAAGCCGAGACGCTCGAGCTCGAGGGCGAGGTCGCGGCTTGGCCATCGGTCTGTCGTGCGGTTGCCGCGCACCACGTTGGCGGCGGGGACCGGCACGAGGGCGATGTTTGGCTTCGTGATGCTGAGGGCGGAGCGCACATCGCGCTCGTGCACGGCCATGATGTCGGCCACGTAGGCGTAGGCGGCGCTCGGCGTCTCCAGGCGCATCATGTGCCGGCCTGGGTGCAGTGGGTGCTGGATGGAGCTTGGGATGGGCTCTTTGCGCTGGTTCGTCACGAGGTAGACGAGCCCGCGCATCGGGTTCGCGTTCAGCCCGGCCAGGGGAGATCCCAGCTTGTAGTACGAGCCGACGGCATACCCGGGGATCCGTCTCAAGACGCAGTCCCTCGCTTCATACCCAAGCGCGACCTTAGCGCGCTCCGTCGCACCTCTGCTACCCCCATGGCGCTCTTGGGGGGCTGTGCGTGGGGCTCCTCTCTCGACGGCCGGGACGCTCCCTGGGAGCATGATATAGCGTTCTTAACGAAACGAGGCGCGATCACGTGAGCCGGACTGCATCCAGAAAGCGACGCAAGGCGGGTGGGGCGTTGGGCTTGTTCGTCGTGGCGCTCGTCGGTGGGGCTGGGGCGCTCTTGCATGCGTGCAGGGCTGACCGATGGCTCGATGACCTCACCCCGGGGACGGACGAGGGCAAGAGCCGCCCGCGTCCTACGGCCACGGTGCCGGGCGCGCCTTCTGCGCCTGGCCCGAAGGGGAGCCCGGCGCGGGGCGGCGGTAAGCCTGCGGACGCGAGTGTCCACCTCGCGCTTGGGGTGCCGACGGATGACGCTCCCTCGGACGATCACCTGATGCGCAAGGCTCAGTACGCGCTGTCGTACAACGCCGACCAGAATGTCGCGAACTGGGTGAGTTGGCAGATTGACGCGAGCTGGTTTGGCGATGCGCCGCGGCACAAGGGGAAGTTCATGACGGATCCGGAGCTGCCGTCGGGCTTCTACCGGGTCACGCACGATGACTACACGGGGTCGGGCTACGACCGGGGGCACATGGTGCGCTCGGAGGAGCGGACGCGGTCGCCCGAGGACAACAAGATCACCTTCCTGATGACGAACATCCTGCCGCAGTACCACGACCTCAACGCGGGGCCGTGGCTGCGGCTCGAGGAGCACTGCGAGGCCCTCGGCAGGAAGCAGGGCAAGCAGCTCTTCGTGATGGCGGGCGGCGTGCTCAAGCGGGGCAAGAAGGCCACGAAGACGATCGGGAAGGGCGTCGCGGTGCCCGACACGTTCTTCAAGATTGTCGTGGTGCTCGATCCGCGCGAGGGGCCGGCGGACGTGACGGAGTCGACGCCGGTGATCGCGGTCCTGATGCCGAACAAGGAGGGCATCCAGGACGAGGGCTGGGAGAAGTACCGGACGACCGTGGACGAGATCGAGCAGCGGACGGGGTACGACTTCCTCACGGCCGTGGACGAGGACGTCCAGGCGGAGATCGAGGCGAAGCGGGGGGACTAGGTCTCGACGAGCTTGGTTGTGATGCCGAGCCACACACCCGACGGGTGCCGGCCGAGGACGAAGGCGTCGATGTCGACCTTTCCCACGCGGTAGACGCGCAGGTCGGAGAGCTCGCGCTGGAGCAGGTCGACGAGGGCCCGGAAGCGGGCCGCCCCGTCGTCGTCGCCCTCGACGAGACCCTCGAAGAACGAGGCCACGGACACCTCCTCGACCGGTGTGTCGGGGGGGAGGCCCCGCGCCCGCAGCACCGCCGCTGGTGCGGGCTCCGCCTCGCCGAAGCGGTAGGCCTCGATCGGGAAGTCCGACTCGCTCGGGAACAGGAGGCCGGCCGCGGCCTCCCCGATAGCCTGCATCAGCGGTTCGACGTTCTGGCCCAGCATCCCTCGGCTCCTCCGTGTGCGGCGCATTCGAGGCGCGCATCCTGGACGTGTCAAGGCGGCGCGCCGCGCGTCCACAAATCTTTCGGACGGCTTGTGCGTCTACGAGCCCCACCCCATGCGCCCGCACCGCTGCTCCTTGGCCTCGTTCGGCCTCTTCGCCGCCTTGCTCGCCGCGCCCGCCGCTGCCGCCGCTGCTCCCGCGCGGAGCGGCGCGGTCGCACTCGATCGCGACGCCCTCGTCGCGTACGTCGCCGACGCTGACAACGAAGCGCTCCACCGCGTCGATCTCGTGAGCGGCTCGGTCGCGACGACCCCGCTCGGCTGCGCGCCTGCCGAGGTCCTCGTGCTCGCCGAGGATCGGGTCGCCGTGAGCCTGCGCGCCTGCAACGAGGTGCGTGTCCTCGATGTCGACGCGGCGGGCGAGGGGACCGTCGCTGCGCGGGCGGTCGTCCCGGCCGAACCCTGGAGCCTCGCCGTTGGCCCGCGCGGCGCGTTGCTCGTCACCTCTGCGTACGGCCGCGCCCTCACCGCGCTCGACGCCGAGTCCCTCGCGACCCGCTTCTCCTTGCGCCTGCCGCGCGAGCCTCGTGGCATCACCGTCACGCCTGATGGCCGCCGCGCGTTCGTCACGCATGCCGCGGGCGACGCCCTCTCCGTCGTGGACCTCGACGGCGGCGACGCGGGCGAAGCGCCGGTCGTTCGCTCCGTGCGCGCGCTCGGCGGCAGCTACCGGAACCGCGTCGACGCGATGGTCGGAGCGAACACCCAGCACCCGACCTCGTCGCTCGCGTACGTCGCCGTGCTGAACGAGAGCGGCACGCGCCTCTTCGTCCCGCACCTCGTCGTGCAGAACGGCGAGAGCACGACGCGGGTCGTCGCGGGCGGTTATGGCGGCGTCTCGATCGAGGAGGACACCTCGGTCCCGACCGTCGCGGTGGTCGACGTGGCGCGCGAACGCACGCTCGGCGCTGACGGCGGTGCCGCGCAGAAGAACTTCGTCAACATCGCGGCCAACGCCTTCTCGGCGAGCGCCGTCGCGCCGGCGGGCTCTCCCGCGCGGCAAGCGCGCGCTGCGGCGGTGCTCGGTAACGCGCTGTTCGTCGTCTCGCACGGCACGGGCGAGCTCGTCGAGCTCGACGCGCGCTCGCTCGATCCGGCGCTCGCCCCGCGGCGCGCTTTCCACGTGGGCGAAGGTCCTTCCGGCGTCGAAGTCGATCCCCGCACGGCGATCGCGGTCGTCTGGAACCAGCGCTCGCACGACCTCTCCGTCGTGAGCCTCGCGTCGGGCGCCGTGGACACGCTTCCCGTCGCGACCGATCCGCTCCGCGAAGACCTCGCGCGCGGCCGGCGCCTGTTCCACGCCGAGGGCGACCGCCGCATCTCGCGCGACGGCCGCGCCTGCGCGAGCTGTCACCCCGAGGGGCGCGAGGACGGCATCGTGTGGCGGCTCGGCGACGGCCCGCGACAAACGATGGCGCTCGCGGGCCGCGTCGAGCGTGGGCCCTACGGCTGGCACGGCATGCACGCGAAGCTCGAAGACAACATCGCCGAGACACTCACCCGCCTCGGCGGCTCGGGCTTGCCGGCCGAGGATCTCGCAGCGCTCGCGAAGTACCTCCGCGAAGGGCTCTTCGTGCCGCACCGCGAGACGAAGGACCCGGGCGAGGAGGCGCTCGCCCGGCGCGGGCGTGACCTCTACACCTCGGAAAAGCTCGGCTGCAACGGCTGCCACGGGCTCGAGCAGGGGACGAGTGATCGCGTCGTGCACGACGTCGGCTCGCGCGCGAAGGACGAGTCCCACGCTGCGTTCCGCACGCCGCCGCTCGCCATGCTCGAAGGCTCCGCGCCGTACTTCCACGACGGCCGTTACCCGACGCTCGAGGCCCTGCTCGACGACAACCTCGATCGCATGGGCCAGACGAGCCAGCTCACCACCGAAGACCGCGCCGCCCTGCTCGCCTTCCTGAGGACCCTGTGAAGACGTACGCCCTGCCCCTGCTCGCCGCCGCGTTCCTGTTCTCGTCCAGCTCCGCGGAGCCCGCGTCCGAGGCCGCTGCTGCGCCCGCGCCCGCTGCCGCGCCCGCTGCCGCGCCCGCTGCCGCGCCCGCTGCCGCGCCCGCTGCCGCTTCCGAGCCTCCCGCGCTGCCCGAGGGCATGCGCGTCCTTCTCGGCAAACGCGCGGGCCAGATCGTCACGGTCTCCGTGGTTCGTCCGCGACAGCTCGTCACGGTCTCCGTGGTTCGTCCGCGCCACCTCGTCACGATCGTCCAGGGGGACAAACGTGTCCTCGGCTCGAACGAGGCGTCCCTCGCCGTCGATCCTGCGCAGCCGATCACCTGGGAGACGACCGACCGCAGCACGCTGGAGACGCTCCGCGGCGAGGCCGTGATCTCCCTGCAAGGTGATGGCCGTCCCATGTCCGCCACGCTCCATCCCAAGGCGCTCCTTGCGGCCGTCGCGGAGGAGGCCGAGGGCCGCCACGTTTGCAAGGCGTTCGAGGGCACGAGCGCAGGCTTCTCCGTGGTTTGTCGCGTCGAGTCCCTCACCGTCGCCGCTGCGCGCACCTTCGGCGATGCCCCGCTCGATCGCATCCAGAACGTCGCCGTTGGCGAGCAGACGTTCTTCCGCATGGAGCTCGATCCCGGCGCGGACGGCGTCGACGCTACGGTCCTCGGCTACTCGGCCAACGCGCGTGGGCACGTCGTTCGTGCCGAGGCGAGCAGGCTTCCCGGCGAGGCGCGACCCTCGCTCGCGCTCCTCTCCGAGTCGCGGATGCAGCCCGTTCCCATCCCGCGCCACTTCCCGCATCGCCGTCCCCACCACCCGCGGATCGAGCCCTTCGATTGATCCCGGCGCGCGCATCACGCAAGCTCCCTCCCGATGCGCCACGCCCTGCTCCTCGCGCCCCTCCTTGCCGCCGCGTGCAGCGCCGCGCCTCCGCCTTCCGGCACCACGACGGTCGCTGATCCCGGCTCCGTGCTCGTCGTCGTCGACACGCCGCCCGCGGCCACGGCCTCGGCCGAACCCCCGGCACCGAAGTTCGTCGCGCGTGGCGATCTCGAGTGGGCCATCTTCGGCGACACGCCCACCGTCGCGTGGGCGCCCGACGGCGTCCGCCTCGCCATCGCCAACCAGGTGAACTACCTCCACACGCCTGCGCCGGCTGGCCAGGCCGGCATCGACGTCGTGCACGTGGAGACCGGCAAGCGCACGCGTGTCCACGAGGGACCCGGCTATCACCCGGTGTGGCTCTCCGACGATCAGATGGCCTTCGGCTGTTCGACCTACGAGTGCGACGACGCGGGCCAGGGCATCTACCTGCTCGACCTCGGCAAACGCGCGCGCCGCGCGCTCGCGCACGGCGCCTACCACACGCGGGCCGCCAAGGACGGCGGCGTGATCTTCTTCTCCGGCTTCCCCGAGTACGAGGGATGGATGAGCTGGGATCTGCGCAGCCCGAAGCCGAAGCGCATCTCGGGCCCGGAAGACTCGTGGAAAGCGCCGGCCGCGCCGCTCGCCGATCAGTGCCCCTCGAAGGTGGGCGATCGACGCGTCGAGCAGCGCGGCGATCAGATCTTCGTGGTCGACGCTGCGACCGGCGGCCGCCACGCCATCGTCACGGCGGAGCCCTGGAACCTCGCGTGGCCCGGGGATCGTGGCGCCGTCCAGCCGTGTTTGTCCCCGGACGGCAAGTTCGTCGTGTACTTCTCCCAGCGCGGCGGCGCGGGCCTCGTCGGCGTGCGCCAGCTCGACACTCCTTGACCCGGTCCGCCGCAAAACGCGCGGCCGCGGTCGTCCTGCTCGTCCTCCTGCCGCTCGCGACCTCGCCGCTGACCGTCGACCTCCGGCCGCAGAAGACGCTCGTGCTCGCGCTCGCGCTCCCGCTCTGCGCGTGGGGCGCGCCTTCGCTCGTCGCGACGCTCGCGCTCGCGCTCGGCCTGCTCGCGCTGCTCGTCTGGCCCGCTGCACCTTGGGAGATCCTCGCCGTCGTTTCAGCTCCAAGCGTGTTCGGCGCGCTCTCGGAGCTCTTCGCCGAGGATCGCGCTTTCGCCTTCCGCCTCGCGCGTCGCGCCGTCCTTGCCGCGAGCTCGCTCGCCCTCGCGGGCGCGCTCGGCCTCGTTCCCTTCGATACCGGCGCCTTCCGCCTGCCGTACCCCGTGCTCGTCGGCACGTTCGGCAATCCGAACCATCTCGCCGCGTTCCTGCTGCTCGTGCTCCCGCTCTGCGCCGCCGATCGCGCATCGGCCACGCGGCGCGCCGATCGGATCGAAGCCACGCTCGCGCTGATCCTTGGTGCCGCAACCATCCTCCTCTGCCGCTCGCACCTCGCCGCCCTCGCGCTCGCCGCCGAGGTGCTCCTGCTCGTCCCGCGTGCCGCGCTCGCCGCGCCCCTCGCGGGCCTCGCGCTCGTCCCGATCGCGCTCACATCCGAGGGGTTCGTCCGCGCCGTCGAGGGCCGCCTTTACCTCGTCGCCGTCCACGCGCGAGGTCTGTGGGGGAAAGCCTTGCTGCTCGGCGTCGGCCCCGACGCGATCGCCCCGCGCTTCCTCGACTGGCAAGCCGATCACCTCGCCGCGCACCCCGACGCCGCGCGGTTCTGGACCTTCCCCGAGCACCCGCACGACGACGTCGCCGCGCTCGTCCTCGCCTTCGGCCTCCTCCCCACAGCGCTCGCGCTCTTCCTCGCGCGAAAGCGCCTCCGCCTCGCGCCCGCCTTGCCCCGCGCCGAGCTTCGCGCCGCGTGGATCGCCTTCGCCCTGCTCGCGCTCGGCGCCGGGCTCGCGGCCTCGCCGGCGACGTGGATCGCGGCGATCCTCGTGCTCGCTTGCACCTTCCGTCCGCGGGTTGCCTCGCGCGCATCGTGGAACCTCGCGCACGTGGGCCTCGCGTGTGCGCTCGCCTGGGCCCTCGTGGCCTTCGCGCAGTTCCTCTCGGCCTACCACCACCGCGAGGCCATCCGCACGGCGACGACCTCGGGCGACACACGCACCGCGCTCCGCCACACGCGCGCGGCGCTCGCGTTTCCCTTCGATCGAGCCCGCCTCCTTCACCTCGAAGGCCGCCTCCTCCTCGAATCCGGCGATCCGCGCGAGGCCGCGGACAAACTGCGCGAAGCCGCGCGCCTCTTGCCGCATCCGATCGTGTGGAAAGCCCTCGCCGCCGCGGAGCGCGCCGCGGGAAGGCCGGACGCAGCCCTCGCCGCCACGCGCGCGTGGCTCCGCTACCGCCCCGGGGATCCCGAAGCGAAGGCCCTCCTCGAAGGACGCTAGGGATGAGGTTTTACTTCGTGGAACCGAACGACGTGTCGACGAGCAGCGCTTCGGGGATCGGATCGCCCGTCAGCGTCTCCAGGAACGCGACGATGTCGTCGATCTCCTGCGGCGTGAGGTTCAGCGGCACCATGAGCGGATCCTTCGTGCCCGCGAAGTCCTTGTCGGCGCCGCCCACGTTGTAGAACTCGACCACCTCGCGCAGCGTCGCGAGATGCCCCGTGTGCATGAACGGCCCCGTCTTCGCCACCGTGCGCAGGCCCTTCGTGCGGAACGCGCCGAGCAGCTTCTCGTCCTTCGTCACGCCCTTGCTGCGGTCGATGCTCGGGTCGTCGTTGTAGATGCCCTTCGTGCTGAAGTCCCAGCCGAAGTAGACGTCGAGCGCCTGGAACCGCCCCGGATCACCGCCCATGTCCGGCGGAAGCACGTGCTCGCCGATCTGCGGCACGCCCGTCACGTGGAAGTCGTTGTCGCTGAACGTCGGGCCCGCGTGGCATGCGACGCACGCCGCCTTCCCCACGAAGAGCCCGAGCCCGCGCTTGGCGCTCTCGCTGATCGCCGACACGTCCCCGGCCACGTACCGATCGAACGGCGCATTGCCGCTCTGGAGCAGCCTGAGGTACGCCGCGAGCGCCTTGCCGAAGTTCGCGTAGGCGCGGTTGATCACGGCGCGATCCTCCGCCGGCATGCTCTGCCACACGTCGGGCGCGACCGTCGGCGACGCGATCATCGGGAAGCGTGAAGCGTCCGGATGCATCGGATCGAGCGCCGGATCGAGGTCCGGCTCGAAGAGATCGTTGTACGCCGCGCGGTAGTCCGGCTGCTGGTAGAGGAAGTGCACGATGCCCGAGCGATCCGTGCCCATGACGAACTCGGCCGGGACGAGGCACTTGCCCCAGAGGTTGTCGTTGTAGCCGACCCAGCCGAACCAGTCCGTGTACGTCGCGACGTTCACCAGCGTCGGCGCGTTGCGGATGAACGGCTCGATCGCGATCGACGTGTTCGCCGGCTTCGAACGCGTGTCGACGAACCAGTCCGTCTTGATGTGGCAACTCTCGCACGAGACCTTGCCCGTTTCGCCCACGTTCCCGAGATCGTTCGCCACCTTGATTGGCCCGGAGTAGCCCTTCTCGTAGAAGAGCCGTTGCCCGAGCTCCGCCGCCTTGGGGTTGTCCGCAAAGGCGTTCGTCGTATCCGCCTCGAGCGGCGGGAGCGGCGAAAGCTTCTGGATCTCCGTCCAGTCCTCCGGCGTGAAATGCCCGTCGACGAGCTCCTCGCTCTCGTCCTCGCAGCCGCCCAGGGCCGCCGCCGCCATCACCACGCACAACCAAATCCCTGTTCGCGCTCGCATGGAAACCTCCTCGCACGCGTGCCGCGCGCTCCCCCCTCGTGCCCGAGCATCGTAACGAACGCGGAGAGGCGGCGATAGCGGTTCGTCGCGCGCGGGCCGGTTTTGACGACGTTCCCTAACGGTACCCTTCGGCCTGAAGCGCGAACATCCGCGCGTACCGCCCGTCCTTCGCGACGAGCTCGGCGTGCGTTCCCTCCTCGATCACGCGGCCGCCGTCGATCACGAGGATCCGATCCGCCATGCGCACCGTCGGGAACCGGTGCGACACGACGAACGTCGTCCGTCCCTCGGCGAGCTTGCGGAACCGCTCGAAGACCGCGTGCTCCGCCTCCGCATCGAGCGCCGCCGTGGGCTCGTCGAGCACGAGCACATCGGCCTCTTCGCGCATGAACGCCCGCGCGAGCGCCACCTTCTGCCACTGCCCGCCGCTGAGCTCCGTCCCGTCCTTGAACCACCGTCCGAGCTGCGTATCGAGCCCACTCGGCAGCGTCGCGAGCACCTCTTCGGCCCCGCCACGCGTGATCGCCCGCGAGAGCCGATCCGCGTCCTCCATGTGCGGCGTGCTTCCGAAGCCGACGTTCTCCCGCGCCGTGAGCTGATACCGGTTGTAGTCCTGGAACACGACGCCGATGCGCCGCCGGAGCGCGTCGAGATCCCACGCGGCGAGATCTTTCCCATCGAGCAGGATGCGCCCTTCGGTCGGCGCGTAGAGCCGCGTGAGCAGCTTGATCAGCGTCGTCTTGCCCGCGCCGTTGTGCCCCACGAGCGCCACGCTCTGCCCGCGCGGCACGAACAGATCGAGCTTCGCGAGCGCGAGCTTCTCCTGCCCCGGGTACCGGAAGCTCACGCCCTCGAAGCGGATGCCTTGCTCGCGTCCCGCCTCATCTCCTTCGACCTCGCGTTTCGCCGCGTCGGGGAGCGCGATCTTCGGCGCACTCGCCCCGTCGTTCGTGGGGATCGCGAGGTAGGAGAACAGGTTCGACATGTACAGGTTGTGCTCGTACATGCCGCCGAGCGACGACAGGATCGACTGGAACGCCTGCTGGCCCTGGCGGAACGAGATGCCGTAGAGCACGAGGTCGCCGAGCGTGAGATCGCCCCTCGCCGCGCCGAGCGCCATCGACGCGTAGCAGGCGTAAAACGCGCCCGTGCCGAGCAGCGACAAACCCCAGCCGAGGCCCGCGCGCTGCACCGCGAGCGCCCGATCCTCGCGGTAAAACTTTTCCCCGAGCGCGCGGTACCGCTCGAGCAGGACCTGCCCGATCCCGAAGAGTTTGACCTCTTTCGCGTGCGCGTCGTTCGCGAGGACGTACTCCAGGTAGTTGAGCTTCCGCGCCTCGGGCGAGCGCCAGTTGCGCAGCCGGAACGCGAGGTTGCCGAGCTTCACCTCCGCGATCGCCCCGGGCAGCGACGCGAGCGCGAGCGCGAGCACCGCGAACCCGCTCCACCGGAACAGGAGCGCCCCGTAGCCCGCGAGCGTCACCAGGCTCTGCACGATCCCGAACGTCTCGGTCACCATCGCGAGCGGCCTCGACGAGGCCTCGCGCCGCGCCCGCGTGAGCTGATCGTAGACCTGCGGCTCCTCGAAGTGCCGGAGCTCCAGCGTGAGCGCCTTCTCCAGGATCGCGCCGTTGATGTCGAGCCCGAGCCGTGCCCCGATGAGCGAGCGGAGCAGCCCCATCCCGCGCTGCACGAGCGCGAGCGCCGCCACGAGCGCGAGCTCGACGAGCACCCAGCGCAGCGTCGCCTCGCGGGAATGCGCGGCCACCGCGTCCACGATCGCCTTGCCCGCGTACGCGACGCCGAGCGGCAGCACCGCGGCGGCAAGGGTCAGCACGAAGAGCGTGATCGTCGCGAGCTTGGCCGACCGGAACAGCAAGAGGAGCGTGCGCGGCGTATGCTCGAAGCTCCCGCGCAGGCGGACGAGGAGGTTCGGCTTCGGATTCGGCTCGGCCATCGCCGCCCCATTGTTGCGCGCCCCTTGCCAAACCGCCCGTACGGTTCCTTGCACGCCCTGGTCGAGCAGGACCGAGCACATGCCAGCTGTTGACGTCCGGGGGCCGTCATGGTCAAGCTGGCGACCAGCGCTGGGATCGTTCGCTCGGCCCTAGGCGCTGCTTACTTGCTTTTTACGACACGACAAGACGCCGGGGCGAAAACGATGCGTGGACGCTGGCAAAGGTTGGGGGTCGCCCTCGTGGCGGTGGTGTGTACGTCGGCTTGCGCGACGGGCGCGGTCAACGAGGCCTCGGGCGGCAGCGGGGGCAGCGGGGGCAGCGGCCCCGGCGGAGGTGGTGGCGCGGGCGGGACCCTCAGCGCGGGCGGCGCGGGCGGCACGGGCGGCGTGGGGGGACAAGGCGGCGCCGGGGGCATGGGTGGCGCGGGCGGCGACGGCGCCGCGGGCGAGGCGTCGAGCTCCAGCGCGAGCTCCGGTACGGGCGGCAACCCGAACTGCGGCAATGGCATGATGGATCCGGGCGAGCAATGCGACGGCTCGGATTTCGGCGGCAAGACCTGCGCGAGCATCGGCCTCGGTTCGGGCGACCTGATATGCAATCCGTTCTGCGGCATCGTCGCGAGCAACTGCGTCCCCAAGGAGCTCTGCGGCGATTACAAGGACAACGATGAGGACGGCCTCATGGATTGCGCGGACGACACGTGCTTCATGGATGCCGGGTGCCTCGACTCGTGTTTCGCGCCGAAATCGCTCGTCATCCCGGGCTACTTCAACGGTGACTCCTCGGGCCGGCCGAACCTCCAGTCCGCCTCCTGCTCGCCCGTGAGCGGCCCCGAGGCCATCTTCGAGGTCGTGATGCCGGAGACCGGCAGGTTCGTGGCCACCGTGCATGGCTCGTCCAGCGATTTCAGCGTCTCGCTCCGCACGACCTGCGGCGATCCCGCGAGCGAGATCGCCTGCAACAACGACGGCAACTTTGATGGCGGCAAGGGCGACACGGTCGCGGTCGAGGTCGTCCAGGGCCAGAAGATCTACGTCGTCGTCGACGGCTCCGCGGGCGGCTCGGGCTTCTTCGATCTCAACGTGGAGATGCCCAAGCCCGAGAATTTCTGCAGCGATTTCTGGGACGACGACATCGACGGCTACGTTGATTGCGACGACACCACGCAATGCCAGGCGACGCCCGAATGCCAGCCGGGCGTCGGCTTGCTCGGCGAGGCTTGTTTCCTCCCCTCCGATTGCGCCGCGAACGCGAATGACCCGGCCTGCCTCGAGAGCTGGCAGGGTTTTCCCGACGGGTATTGCACCGAGTGGTGCGACCTCGCCGCGCAGGACTGCCCTGGCGATGGCTATTGCGTCGATCTCGGCTTCGGCAGCGTGCACGGCCTCTGCCTCGACGGCTGCGTGACCGACGCCGATTGCCGCGTCGGGTATGCCTGCGCCGACGAAGGTCACCCGACGAAGGTGTGCCGTCAGGGGCCCGAGGCGAACTGCACGAACCACCAGGACGACGACAACAACAACCTCATCGATTGCGAGGACCCGGGCTGCCAGGCCACGCCGGCCTGCAAGCCCGGCTCGAAGTCCCCCGGCCTGCCCTGCACGAAATCGAACGAGTGTTACGCCGGGCAGAATGATCCGGTCTGCCTCTCGCAGGACTGGTTCGGGTATCCGGGCGGCTACTGCACCGAGTTCTGCTACTTCGCGGACGATTGCAGCCCCGGATCGATCTGCTCGAACTGGCTCTTCTTCCCGAGCGGCGCCGGCACCTGCATGCGCACCTGCCAGACCGACGACCAGTGCCGCCCGGGGTACACCTGCATCGATCTCGGCCTCAGCGACAAGATCTGCATAGCTTTTTGACTCAGGAGTCCGACATGCGCGAACGAATGCGTCTCTTCGATACGGCCCCTCGGCGCGTCACCCTCGCGGCGCTCTCCGTCGCCCTCCTCGCGCCCCTCGCGCCCTCCGCGTGCTCGGCGATCGGCGGCAGCACGGTGTTCGACGGGAATGGCGGCGATGGCGGCAGCGGCGGCAATACGGGCCAGGGCGGCGCCGGCCAGGGCGGCACGGGCATGGGCGGCGACGATCTCGGGTTCGACGCCGGAAACCAGGGCGGCTCGGGCGGCGAGGGCGGCATCATCAACTGCGATCCCGGTGGCAGCGAGGACGACGTCGACGGCGACGGGTTCACCGAGACCGAGGGCGATTGCAACGATTGCGACAAGAACCGCAACCCGAACGCCGTCGAGGTGCCGACCGAGCCTGGCAAGGAGGCGTTCGACGAGAACTGCGACGGGAGCATCGACGAGGTGGTCGTTTCCCTCTGCGACGACGGGCTCGCCATCGACAGCATGGAGCCCCTCGACGGGGCCCGCGCCGTCGAGCTCTGCAAGGTCTCGTCGGGCTTCGCCGATTGGGGCGTGGTCTCGGCGCAATGGACCATGGCGGACGGCTCGCCGCCCCCGTTCGGGAGCGAGTTGAACTTCCACCTCGGCCACGGCCTGCTCAGCGGGTTCGGCCCCAACATCACGACCCGCAAGGGCAGCCGCGCGCTCGCGCTCTCCAGCGGCACCGCCCGCCAGCCCACGGATCCCGGATACCAACCGGTCAGCGGCTTCATCAAGGACTACATGGGCGGCCACCCGCAGGGCTTCCCCAAAGAGTCGCCCGCGTGCCCCGGCACGAGCAGCGGCGTGCCGTACGACGTCGTCGGGCTCGAGGTCGTGGTCCGCGTGCCCTCGAATGCCTATGGTTTCTCGTTCGACTTCAACTTCTACACCTACGAGTGGCCGCAGTACATCTGCAGCACGTACAACGACTTCTTCGTCGCGCTCCTCACGCCCATTCCGCCCGGGCAGAACGACGGCAACGTCTCCTTCGATAGCCAGGGCAACCCCGTCAGCGTCAACAACTCGCTGCTCGAGGTCTGCGGTTGTCCGGAAAACCCGCCGAATCCGTGCTCCGCGGGCGGGAAGATCTTCAACTGCAGCCTCGGCAACATCGATCTCATCGGCACCGGCTTCGGCTTCGACACCAACGACGAAGGAGAGGACCACGGCTCGACCGGCTGGCTGAAGACCCAGGCCCCCGTCAAGCCCGGTGACCAGATCACGATCCGGTTCGCCGTCTACGACTCGGGCGACGGCTCCCTCGACACGACGACCCTCGTCGACAACTGGCAGTGGATCGCGAAGCCCGGCACGACCGTCGGGACGGCGCCCATCCCCAAGTAAAACGAGTGGCGAACCGGAGGCGCATTGGGCCTCCCAC
Source organism: Polyangium jinanense (assembly GCF_028435365.1). Next base: position 37,037 of record NZ_JAGTJJ010000066.1, read on the forward strand.
GCGGCGGTCCTTCGCGCTACCATCCCCGGTCGATGTCCCTGTCCCCGGCCGAGACCTTCGACCGATACGTCATCGAGGAGCGCCTCGGGGAGGGCGCTGCCGGCGAGGTCTACCGCGCGCTGGACACGCGCCTCCGGCGCAAAGTTGCGCTCAAGGTGTTGCGTCGGGATCCCGAGATGGAGTCCGAAGCTTGGGACCGCAACGTTGCGCGGATGCTCCGCGAGGCGCGCTCCGCGGCCTCTCTCACGCACCCGAACATCGTCGCCATCTACGACGTCGGCGAGCACGAGGGCGTCCCGTTCATCGCGATGGAGCTCGTCGCCGGCAAGACGCTGCGCTCCTCGATCGGCCGCGACATCCCGCAAAGCGAGCGCATCGAGCTCCTCCTCCAGGTCGCGCTCGCGCTCGCCGCCGCGCACGCCGTGGGCGTCGTGCACCGTGACGTCAAGCCCGAGAACGTCATGGTTCGCGAGGACGGCGTGGCCAAGGTCCTCGATTTCGGCATCGCCCGCAGGCTCCCCGGCGCGCTCACGAACACGCAGGACAGCGGCGTCTCGCGTCTGTCGCGGCTCACCGGCGACGGCAGCATCGTCGGCACGCCCGCGTACATGGCCCCCGAGCAGCTCCTCGGCCACGAAATCGACGCGCGCGCCGATCAGTTCTCGTGGGGCGTCATGGCGTTCGAATTGCTCGCGGGCCGGCTGCCTTTCCGCACAGACGGCGGGGGCCTCGGGCTCGTGACGTCGATCCTGAACGACGAGCCGCGCCCGCTGGAGGACGCGCCGGAGGAGCTCGCCGCGATCGTTCAGCGCACGCTCGCGAAATCGCCGGATGAGCGATTCCCGTCGATGGAGGATCTCGTCGAGGCCGTCGCGGGCGTCGTGGCCTCGGTGCTCCCGCCGGCGCCGCCGGTGCGCAAGAAGATGTTGTCCTCGGGGATCCGGCTCGTCTACGCGCAGGCCCCGGAGGCGCTCGCGCCCGCGCCCGAGCCTCCGCCACAGCCAAGGGCGAACCCCATTTTGATCGTCGGCGCCGCGGCGCTCGCCGTGGGCCTCTTCATCGGCGGCGTGCTCTTTTTGCTCCAGCGCAGCCAGGAGACCGCGCCCGCCGCCACGCCCGCCGCCGCGCCCGCCGCCACGCCCCCCGGCGCGGCGACGAACGCGCCCTCGGGCCGCTGATTCAGGGTTTTTTCGTCGCGCTTGCCTTGGCCTTGTCGGCTTCGGCCGCCTTCGCCTTGTCATCCGCCGGCTTGCTCGCCTTGTCGACGAGGTCCTTCGCGCGCCGCTTCACGAACACGTCCTTGTCGTTGTTCAGCCTATCCTCGAGCAGCGCCTTCCCGTCGGGGTCCTTCTCCGCGAGGAGCTCGAGCGCCCTGCCGCGTGCCATTCCGGTGTTCGCTTCGTTCTTGAGGATCGCGCGCGCCACGGCGAGCGCCCGCTTCTTTTGCGCGTCCGACGCCCCCGTTTGTCGGTGCAGGTAAAACAGCGCCGACGCCATCTGCGTCGACTTGATCGTCCCTTCCTTCGCGCGCTTCTCGATCTTGTCGAGCAGCGGATCCCACTCCGCCTTGCACCCGCCGCCTTGCGGGTAGAACGCGGTGAGATACGCCGCCTCGCCCGACACGTCGTCGGCCGCGTCGTCGACGAACCCGAGCCACATCTTGCATGAATCCGCGGCGCGGCTCGGCGGCGTCCCCGTCCAGAAGGCCGACATCGCGGCCTTGCGCACGACCGCGTCCTTGTCGTTCGTCGCGATGTCCTTCACGAACTCGTAGAGCGTCTCGCCGTTCGAGAACAGCATTCGCGCGAGCAGGCTCGTGCGCATCTGCTGCACCGCGTGGCCCTTCGCCATGACCTTGATCCGCTCGCCGAGTCCGGTGTCCGCGTGCTTGATCCCGCCGACGACCCCGCCGAGCTCCTGCGCCACGGTCTTGCTCGTCTCGCCCTCGGCCACCACGACGATGCGTTCCGCGAGGGCTTTGTCGTTGCGGAACACCTTTCCGCGCTGCGAGAGCGCGCGGCTGCCGAGCCAGCGCACCTGCTCGTTCGGATCCTCCAGGAAGCTCACGAACGTCGCGTCGGCCTTCCCCTCGCGGATGAGCTCGCTCTCGATGAGCGACTTCATCTCGGGGCACATCGAGTCGAACCCGTAGGAGCCCCACTTGCAGCCGAGCACCTTCTTCGCGAGCTCGACCACGGCGGCGTCGTTCCCGGCGGCCTCGATTCCCTTGGCGCTCGGCTTCGCCTCCGCGGGCGCCGCCGATCCGGCCGGATCCGGCCCCGACGAGCCCTTGCTGCACCCGAGCCCGAGCCCTGCGAGGAGCGCGATCGCGGCCATCGCGCGCGTTCGAACCAGTTTCATGCCCCCTCCTTACCGCATTTTCGGTGGAGCGGGGGCAAACGCGCGTCAGGCCGCGGCTACCTTCTGCGCGACCTGCTTCGGCCGGCGGATCGGGGGCAGTTCCTTCGTCAGGAGCGCCGATCCGATCGCGAACCCTGCGAGCGACAGACGCAGCCGGAGCGCGTCCACGAGCCCTTCCTGGTGGAGGGCGCTCACGGTCTTGCGCACGTCGCCGCGGCGCACCTTGATGGCGAGCGCGAGCGTCTCGAGATCCATGGTGCGGCCCTCGGTCTGGGCCTCGGCGAGGGCACGGAGGATGTAGGGCGCGATGTCCTTGGGCGTCATCATGATGATCGCACCCTACCTCCTGTGCTGAACGTGTGCACAGTTTGTGGACGTGATTTTTTGTTCAGGTCTTCACGGTGGCCCTCATCACCAAACCTGAGCCCCCATCCCATGTTGCGTGACGCGGGGGGAGGGCATTCCGTGATATCCTCGCCCCTCCCTTTTCGCGAGCGCTCTTTTTTGGGGCTCTTGCACACTGGAGGACTTCGCATGAAATCGAATCGCTTGTGGGGACCGAAGCTCGCCGCATTTTCTTTTCTGGCGCTGACCGGTCTCGTGGCTTGTGGAGGCGATGGCGACGGGTCCGGGGGATCGGGCGCGAACGGCGGATCCGGGGGCCAGGCGGGCGCGGGCGGGCAGGGCGGCGAGGGCGGCGAGGGCGGCTCCGGCGGGATGGGAGGCGAAGGCGGCGCGGGCGGTGCAGGAGGCACGGGCGGCGGGGGCGGCGCCGGAGGCGCGGGCGGCGGCGGCATGAACGGTTTTGCGGCGGTGGTGATGCCGTCGAGCCGCGCCGTGCTCGAGGCCGACAATGGCGGCTCGTTTTCGGCCGGCTGCGGCGTACAAAAAGACGGAATCGCGTATGGCGGTCCGTTCACCTCGACGGTGACCATCTCCCCGCAGGCGGGCGTCGTCGAAAACGGCGGCAAGTACACGTTCGCCGAGGCGGGCATCTTCACGGTGGGCTGCGAGGTCGTGGTCGAAGGACAAACCGTCACGGCCGAGACACGCGTCTCCGTGCTGAACGAGGCCATTGCGCCGCTGCTCGCGAAGGCGGGCGCGGGCCTTTCGGGCGTCCAGAATGGCGTGCATGCGGTCATCGCGGCGAACGGCGGCTCCGATCAAGTGCTGAAGGACGCGGTCCTCGCGCTCGACGCGAGCCTTGTGGACCTCGACCCGCTCCATTACGCCGAGCTCGCCGACGTCCTGCGCAAGATCCCCGGCGATTATCCCACGACCGCCGAGCTCACGGCGGCGGGCGTCGCGAAGAGCCCGGACGACGATTCCGTCGCCGCCGACATGGATGCGCTCGGGTCCGCGCTCGCCGACCTCCGGACCACGATTGCCTCGATCGACCCGAGTGCGCCGAAGGCCGGGGACGAGGCCGCGCTCGCGGCGAAGAGCGCCGCCGTCGAGTCCGCCGTGCAGAAGTTTGTCGCGCTCGAACCCACGGCGCACGGCGTGATCGCCACCAGGACGAAGTTTGCCGCGCTCGTCCGCGATCAGATTGCGCCCACGGGCCGCTCTGTGGGGCAGCTCGTCAGCGCCCTTGCGAAGGCCGAGGCCGCGCCCGTTTTCATGGCCAAGGCTCCGGGCAACGACGAGAAGCTCGGCGGCGGCGCGAGCCATTTCGGCTTCTTGAGCCTCACGCTCGGCATGTTCAATCAGAACATGATCCAGATGCAGATGATCGACAAGATGTATGGCAAATGGATCGAGGCCATCGACAAGAGCCTCAACAACCTGATCCTCATTCAGGCGATCGATTACCTCCTCCCGCCGAACCCCGAGGGGCCGGTCATCGAGATGATGTACGCGAGCTCCAGCATGGGCTTCTCGAAGGTCGGATACGATACCTGGGTCCACGGCCACGGCTTCAACTCGGACCCGAACTTCAACATCTTCATCATCATCGGCGAGGGCTGGCAGACGATCGCCGAGAGCGTCTTCACGGCCTGCGGCGTGGGCGAGGCGAACACGCTCCCGGAGATGGTGGACACGGTCGAGCAATGCATCAAAGACGTCACGGAGGCCGCGCAGAACAGCCTCCCGACGAACTCGATGGAGGTCATCGAGCCGGGCTTGCTCGCCGATCAGGACATCCACATGGGCGCGTTCCCGGAGGCCTGCTCGAGCGCGATTCCCCTGGCCATCGGCATCATCCCGGTGAACCTCGCCACGGGCCGTGGACCGGTTTACAAGTCGAACTGCATCAAGTGACGTAATGCCTCGCGCCCGAGCGCCCGCGCCTCCTCGGCGATGCGGCGCTCGGGCGTGAGGCCGCGGGCGTCATCGGCAGGAAGGAAAGGGATTTCCATGAAATGGGGACGGCTTTCGTTGGGCCCGCTGCTCGCCTTCACGGGGTGCGTGCAGATCCTGGGGGGCGACAACGATTACAGCGCCGGGCACGCAGGAGAAGGCGGCGGCGCCGGCATGGGCGGGAGCAGCAGCGGAAGCGGAGGCGGAAGCAGCAGCGGAAGCAGTAGCGGAAGCAGTAGCGGAAGCGGAGGCAGCGCCGGTGCCGGCGGGTCGGGCGGGATGGGCGGATCGGGCGGGGCAGGGGAGGCATGTCCCACGACCGGCGGGCCGATGGTGCTCGTGCAGGGGCCCACGGGGGCTTATTGCATCGACGCGACCGAGGTGACGAGCCTGCAGTATTCGGAGTGGCTCCTGACGAACCCGATACCGAACAGCCAAGATCCCGCGTGCGGCTGGAAAACCACGTATGTACCGCGGTCGAGCGGCAATCAGTGCAACGCGAGCCATTACGATCCCATTGGAAAGCCAACCTACCCCGTGGCCTGCGTCGACTGGTGCGATGCACGCGCGTTCTGCGAGGGCGTGGGCAAGCGCCTGTGCGGCGGGTTCGGCGACTCGCCGCTCGGCTATGACGAGTTCAACGATCCCACGAAGAGCGAGTGGACGTACGCCTGCTCCAACAAAGGGGAGACGAACTATCCGTACGGCGATGACTACCAACAGGCCAGGTGCGTCGACGATCACTTCGACGGCATCCTGAACGCCGGCAACGGCAATCCCGAGCCGGTCAAGGCCGCCACGAACTGCAAGGGCAGCGGCAGCTTCTCGGGCCTCTTCGACATGTCCGGAAACGTCTGGGAGTGGGAGGACTCTTGCCGGCCCGCCGACAACGCCGCCGATCCCAAGGATGATCAGTGCCGGGATCGAGGCGGCTCGTTCTGGGACACGGAGAATTACCTCTCCTGCGTGTCTCCGTCGGTGGATCGCAGGCGAGATCACTACAACAAGAACACCGGTTTCCGCTGCTGCGCCGATCCCCTCCCGGCCCCCTGAACCCGCGCGGATCCCGCCTCACATTCCGCCGCCCATCTTCAATTTTACGCCGTCATTCGAACGACCGCTCCTCCCCTTTCGCCCATTTCAGTATGTCGTCGCTCCGTGGTAAACGTATGTTCCATGGGACGCACCTCTCTTTTTCTCGTCGGCGTGTTCTTCATTCCCGTCCTCGGTTGTGCGCTCGATACAAATGGCGCGAACCCCGTCCCCGGCGGCGGCGGACAAGCGGGCAGCGGCGCGAGCGGGGGCACGGGGGGCGCGAGCTCGAGCAGCGGAAGCGCAGGCACGGGCGGCGTCGGCGGGACGGGCGGCGTCGGCGGCGCCGGTGGAATGGGCGCCGCGGGCGGCGCCGGTGGAATGGGCGGCGCGGGCGGCCAGGGGGGCGGGGGTGGCGGCGGCCCGACGTGCCCGATCACCAGCACGCCGATGGTGCTCGTCGAGGGCCCTACGGGTCCCTATTGCATCGACGCGACCGAGGTCACGAGCCTGCAGTATTCGAAGTGGCTCGAGACGAACCCGACGCCGAACAACCAGGACCCCGTTTGCAGCTGGAAAACCACGTACGTCCCGCGCGCGAGCGGCAACCAGTGCAATTCGAGCCATTACGATCCGATGGGTAAGCCCAACCATCCTGTGGCCTGCGTCGACTGGTGTGACGCGCGCGCCTTCTGCGCGGCTGTGGGCAAGCGCCTTTGCGGCGGGTTCGGGGACCAGCAGCTCGACTATGACGAGTACAACGATTCCACGAAGAGCGAGTGGACGTACGCCTGCTCCAACAAAGGGGAGAGGAACTATCCGTACGGCGACGAATACCAGCAGGAGAGGTGCGTCGACGACCACTTCGACGGCACCCTGAACGCCGGCAACGGCAATCCCGAGGCGGTCAAGGCCGCCACGAACTGCAAGGGCGGCGGCGACTTCTCGGGCCTCTTCGACATGTCCGGCAACGTCTGGGAGTGGGAGGACTCCTGCAAGCCCGACGGACATCCCAACGATCCCAAGGACGATCAGTGCCGGGATCGCGGCGGTTCGTTCTGGGATCTGGAGGAATACCTGTCCTGCACGTCCGACACGGTCGAGCGCAGGCGCGATGCGTTCAACAAGAACCTCGGCATTCGCTGCTGCGCCGACCCCATCGGGCTCGGAAATCCCTGACCGACAAAAAGGAGCAAGGGACACCTCGGGGGAGCGAATGGGGGCGCTCCTCCGAGGTGTCCCTTGTTCCGTGCTTTCTTCAGGCCGCGACTGTCAGCTTCGAGCGCAGGTAGCGGGACACCTCGTCGAGCTCGTAGGGCTTCGGGACGAACCCGATCGCGCCGCACTCGGTCCGTTCGAGCTGGCGTTGCGAGAGTGGATACGCGCTCGTGAGAATGATGCGAGCCCGCGGGAACCCGTGGCGGATCTCCCGGGCCAGATCCAGGCCATTGAGCTCGGGGATCATGAGATCGACCATCACCACGTCATACCCTTGCCTGTCGTCGAGGTGGTGTTTGACCTCCTCGGCGGACGTGGCGAGGGCGACCTGGTAGCCTTCGAGGCGCAGAGCCAGCGACAGAGATCGACGCTGAGTACTTTCGCTGTCCACGATGAGCACGCTGGGCATGTCTCACCTCCCTCCCGTCGGGCACGAAAAAGGAACGAGGGACGTACTAGCAAGGGCCAGGCCAACCCTCGTTCCGTCCCGGGGACCCGCGGATCCTGGGCATTTCGTGGGGGGTCACAGGAGTGACCGGGGCGCTCTCGGGGCGGTCGCGTTTCACCCGTGAAATCCGGGGGCCGCTTCCGGTTTTCGTCTTCGCGATCCGGAGCGCGGTATCTCAGGGTCGGCTCGGGGCCGCGGCGGCGGGCAGGGTGCGGGTCCGGGCGAAGTTGCGTGTCGGGTCCACGACCTTCACCTCGCCGAACCTTTGCAAAAGTGGGCCCACGCGGGTGGCGTCGCCCGAGACCACGAGGACGGCGTGGCCGGGGCGCACGTGCTCGAAGAAGGCCTTGGCCGCGGCCTCGGGCGCCATGGCGCGGAGCGTGGAGATGCGCTCGTCGAGGGCCTCGTCGGGCAGGCCGCGGGAGCCGAGGTCGCAGAGCTCGTCCGCTCGCCCGCCGGGCCGGCTCGTGATCACGGCGCGGGAGCCGCCAAGGAAACGCGCGGCGGTTTCCATTTCGCGTGGGCTCGGCACCTCCTGGGTGAGGGCGCGCAGATGATCGAGGACCGCCGTGAGGGCATCCCCGGTGCTCTCGTTGTTCGTCTTCGTGTACACGTAAAACGCCGACGGCCCATTCGCGAACGGCACGGTCTCCGCAAAGGCGCGCGAAACAAGCCCCCGTTGGTTCCGTAGATCGACGGCGAGCCTCCCCGTGATCGCGCCGCCGAGGACCTCGGCCGCGGCGACGAAACCCGCGAAGGTCGGCTCCGACTCCTTCGGGCCGAGCGACCCCACGACGATCTCGCTTTGCGTGCTGCCGGGCCTGTCGACGAGCGTGATCTTCGTCGACTCCGGGGGCATCGGGTCCGTGAAGGAGGGGGCGGGGGCGGCCTTTCCGGCGAGCCCGCCGAGGTGTTTTTCCGCGACCTTGCGGACCTCGTCCGCGGGCACATCGCCGGTGATCGCCGCGATCATGTTCTTCGGGACGAAATACCGGCGATGATACTCCTTGCAATCGGCCGGCTTGATCTGCCCGATCTCCTCGGCCGTCGCGTCGAACGAGGCATAAGGGTGGTGCTCGCTCGGGAGCGCGAAGAGGTCGCGGTGGAGCATCATCAACGCGCCCCACGTGCCGTCGCTGCGGGCCTTTTCGGCGGCGCGTTCGGCGAGCGCGCCTTGCACGCGCTCGATCTCCTTTGGATCGAGGCGCGGGCGGCCGACGATGGAGGCGAGTACCTCGGCCGCCTCGGCGAGGCGGGGCGCGGGCACCGAAATGCCATACACCACCCGATCCGCATTCAGGTCCACCGACAAACTCGCGCCGAGCCCTTCCAGCCGTTTTCGCAGCTCGATGGCGTCGAGCGAACCCGCTCCCGACGAAGCCACGGCCCGCGCGCAGACCGCCGAAAGCCCCGTCTTTTCTCCATCCACCGCCGTACCCGCGAGCACCACGAGTCGCAGGTGCGCGACAGGTACCGCGCGATCGAGCAGGCTCACGACACGCAGGCCGTTCTTCAGCTCGATCCATGTCGTCTTCGGCGTGGAAAACGGCCTCGGCGGCGCGGATTCGGGCGGCGGCTCCTTCGGCTCCGGGGCCGCCTGCGGCACCGAGGGCTTCGCTTCGGCCGTCTTCGCGGGCGGCGTATGCAGCGGCGGGGGCGCGACGGTTTGGCCGGGACAACCCGCGACGAGCAGGGCCAAAAGCCCGAGGACAGACGCGCGCTTCCTCATCGCGACCCCTCCGCCGTGCTCGCGAGGTTGCCCGCGACAGTAGGCTTCGGCCGCGTCTCGATCACGGTTCGACGTTTCGTCACGAAATACTGCGCCGCCGCTCTTTGCACGTCCGCCGGCGTCACGCTCGCGAGCCGCTCGAGCTCACGCCCGACCGCACGCGCGTCCCCATTCCAGAGCTCGTATTTGCCGAGCTCCAGGGCGCGTTGGCGATTGCCCGCGAGGCCGAGGACGAACCCCGCTTCGAGCCTCTTTCGCGCCCGGATCGTCTCCGCCTCCGTGGGCGGCGCGTCGGCGAGCTCCTTCAGCGCCGCGTCGACCCGCTTTTCCACCTCGGACACGGCCGCGTCCTTGGCGAGCCGCACCTCGATGCGGAAGAGCCCTGGCCCGCGGCCGAAACGCGCATCGACCTCGGCCCGCGCCTCCGTCGCGAGCGCGTCCCCGCGCACGAGGCGCGCGACGAACCGCGAGCCCTCGCCGTCGCCGAGAATCACCTGCGCCAGACGGAGCGCGTCGTACTCGCGTGTCCCGAGCTTGGGCATCACGAACCCATACGAAAGCGCCGGCGCGCGGGCGAGCGCGTCCTCGACGACCTCACGCCGCTCCGCCGCCTGCTCGGGCACGTTCGGCTCGACGAACGGTGTTGCCTGGATACGGGGGATGCCGTCGAAATACCGGTGCACGAGGTTCATGGCCATGTCCGGGTCAAAATCCCCCGAGATCCCGAGGATCGCGGTGTTCGGCCCGAAATGCGCCACGTGGAACGCGCGGATCGCGGCGACGTCCGCGCGATCGTGGTCCCCGTGGGCATACGCGAGCGCACCCTCGAACGCGAGCGCGCCGAGTCGGGCCTCGGCTTTTCCGTACGGCACCCGATCGAGGACGGCGAGCGCCTTTTCGTCGGCGTCGATCGCCGCCTGGCTCAGATCGACGCGGTGCATGCGTTCGGCTTCGAGCCAGAGGCCGAGCGCGAGCTCGTTTTCGGGGACGACCATCGAATACGCCGTCCGATCGACCGCGCTCCTCGCCGTGACGAACCCGCCGCGGCTCGCCACGAGTGATTCGAATTCGCCCGCCGCGAGGTTTTTCGTGGCGCCGAACAGGAGGTGCTCGAAGAGCCGCGCGAATCCGCCCTGGCCGGGTGCCTCGTCGCGCGAGCCCACATCGTAGGTGACGGCGAGGGCCACTGCGTTCGAGGCGTGATCCACGTTCATCACGACCCTGAGGCCGTTGACGAGCGTCGCGCGCTGGATCGCGAGGCGCAGCGCCGGGGGCGGATCCGCCTTGGGAGGAGCCGCGAGCGCGGGCGCGGGCGCGGCGACGAGGGCGAGCGCGACGAACGACGAGCGCGGGGAGAGGAGGCGCATGGCCGGCCTTCTTACCACGAAGGCCCCGGGGCCTCAACGCACGGACCGGCGCGCGCGGGCTTTCTCAGCGACTCTCGCCCGCGCGTACGCTCGCGAGTCTGTCGTAATGGCGATAGCCGAGTTTCGAGAGAACGTCGGGGGGCGCGAGACCGATGTCGACCAGCGTCTTGATGTCGTACGTACCCGCGAGGACCGGCGGCCGATACGCCATCATCGTCTCGCGGGTCTGGAACGGGGGCAGCGGGAAGAGGCGCGTATCGGTGTGCACGTGGACGAAATGGGCCATCGAGGTGCGCGCATACCCCGGGGTCTTCGGCGCGGTGATCACGTGGGGCGTGGCGAGCAGGCGCCCCCCGGTCAAGATCTCGAGTTGCTGGCCGACCTGGGCCACGATGCAGCCCGGCGGCGCGGTGCCCGGCACGAGATCGCCGCCGGGGCGACCGTCCGTGCCCCGCGTGCGCAAAAAGAGCCCGCTCCGGTCGTCGGGCCGCGCGCAGCGATTGCGATCCCGGTCGAGGAACCATCCGCCCGGCAGGAGCGTGAGCAGATTGAAATCGGTATGCTCCTCGCCCCAGAGGACGCCATGTTCGCATTGTTGCTCGTCGAGCGGCAAGTACAACAAGGCGCGCGTGACGTGCGGGGCGCCGCGGGTCACAGAGGCGAACGTCTCGCGCGGCAAGGAGAGCGCGTCCGCGCAGGCCCGGAGGAGCGCGAGCCCGGCGCCATGCAGGGCCTGCCCGATCGCCTCGTAAAACGTGCGGAAGCGGGGCCGGTCTTCGGGCCACACGTTCGGCGGGTGGATCTCGGGGTAGAGCTCGGCCGCGACGGGATCGACCTCGATGGGCGCGGCGAACCAGCACTCTTTGAAATCCGGCTGACCCCCGGCGACGACGGCCTTTTCGGTGTTCGGCGGCGTGTATCCGCGCTGGAACCAGAGGTCTGCGCGGGCCCAGCGGCGCTTCTCGGCCTCGGGGAGGGCGGTGAGGGCGAGGAACTCGGTGTAGAACGCATCGAGCGCGGCGGGGTCGATGCCGTGGTTTTTCACGTACACGAGCCCGTACCGGCCGAGCCCACGCTCGATCGCGGCGGCGGCCCGTCGTTCGCGCTCCACGTCGCCGGAGCCGACGTCCTGGAGATCGAGAATGGGGATTTCATCGTGGAGAGTGCCGGTCATGGCGCGGGCACTACCACGGGTGGGGGAGGGGGCGCAACGGGGGTGTGAGGCGGTGGCGATGCGGGACGGAGGCGCCTCACATTGCGCAGAGGCCGTTCGTGCACTTGTTGGTGTAGCAGTCGGCGTTCATGGTGCAGGGGTCGCCAACATCCTTCACGCAGATCTTAGTGCCGTTCATGTCGGGATCAGCACAATGGAGGGACGCGCATTCGGTGTTGGTCGCGCATGGTTGATCTAATGCCTTGAGGCAGTACCCGCCGCTACCCGTGCATGCCTTATCCTCGGCTGCCAGGCATGCCTGCCCCATGCCGTAGCTGGGATCCTCGCCGTACTTCTCGATGGCAGCACATTCTCCAACAACCCCCGTTACGTTACACGCAAGGCACGGAGCGTCGCAATTTTCGGCACAACAAACGCCGTCTACGCAAAATGCCGTTACGCAGTCGGTCATCGTCGCGCAGGTTTTTCCCTGCGCACATGGCGAGCAATGCGTACCGCCGCAATCCACATCCGTCTCGTCACCGTTTTTGAGCCCATCGTCGCAGCTCTTGCAGGCATTCTCGAAGCAATAACCATCGACGCCGCAATGCTGGTTGACCAGGCACTCGACACACTGGCCCGTGCCGTCGCAGAGCCCCGCCGCGCACAAGTCGCCCGCCCCCTTCGCCACGCAGCTACTCGGCGTGCCTTCCTTGGTCGTGCACTCGTAACACGCGTCCACCACGCAGGATGTGCAGCCGTCGCCGACCGTATCGTTCCCGTCGTCGCACTTTTCCCCCGGGTCGAGGGCGCCGTCCCCGCAGCCCGGCGTGACTCCGCCCGACCCGCCGGTTCCGTCGACGAGCACGTACTCATCCAGACCGAGGATCTGGCCACAGCCGACCCCGAGCAGCGCCATGGCTGAAAACCACCCGCAGATCCGTGCGTAAGCTCCGTTCACCGGTACCTCGAGGCCTCCGGACGGACGCTAGCCGAGCTTCAGGCGGACGTGAAGAGAGACGAAGGACGCGAAGGGGGGCTGGTTGAGGAACGGTGCGCGGGGGCTCGTCGAGCCCCCGCGGCTACGTCACATGGCGCAGACGCCGTCCATGCAGTTGTTGCTGAAGCATTCGGCGTTCTCGGTGCACGGCTCGCCGTTTTGCTTCACGCACGTCTTCGTCCCGTCCATGTCGGGATCGCCGCACCGCGCGGTGATGCACTCGTTGCCATTTGCACAGGGCGCGCCCTCGACCAAGAGGCAACTCCCCAGCCCCGAGCACGTCTTGCCGTCCGTGGCGAGGCACGACTCACCCATGCCGTAACTCGGATCATCGACTCCCTTGTCGATGAAGCTGCACTCGCCGACGAGCCCGGCGTTGTTGCACGCGGAACATGCGCCGTCGCATGCGGCGCTACAGCAAACGCCATCCGCGCAGAACGTCGACGTGCAATCCGCACCCGCGACGCACGTCTTGCCCTGGTCACACAGTCCGCAATGCGTACCGCCGCAATCGACGTCGGACTCGTCGCCGTTCTTCTCGTTATCATCGCAGGACGCGCACGCATCCTGGAAGCAATACCCGCCGCCGCACTGGGCATTGTCGATGCACTCGACGCACTGGCCCGTCGCGTTGCAGATCTTGGTGTCTTCACACGCGTCGCCCGCGGCCTTCGGCGTGCAAGCGCTCGGCGCATTCGCATCACACGTGTAGCACGCGTCCACCGCGCAGGCCGAGCAGCCGTCGCCGTCGGCGTTGTTCCCGTCGTCGCACGTCTCGCCCATGTCGAGGACGCCGTCGCCGCAGCTCGACGCCATCCCGCCCGAGCCGCCGTTGCCCGCGCCGCCCGTCGTGTCCGGCGGCAGCGGGTCCTCGGAGGGACAGCCTCCCAGCGCCGCCATGAACGCGCCGAGAGCCAAAGCCAAGGTCATCGATGATCCATACCGCTTCATTGGGGATTCCAACCTCTCGTTCGTCGGGGCATCAGCCCTCGATCAAAAGCTCCCCTTCACCACGACACCGCCGGGCGTCACGTGGAAGGACGCAGAAGGCTGCGATTGCTTGCCCGTCAATGCGTACACCGCCGTACCGGCGCCAACGACCCCCGCGCCGATCAACGTGATGAGGGACGTGGTCCCGAGCGCCGTGCTGGTCCCTTGCGCGTCCTTGAAGTCATTCACGCATTGCTGATTCGCTCGCGTGCACTGATTCGCCTCCCAGGTGTCAAAGCTCCCCGATTCGACGACCGAGTACCCAATGAACGTCCCGAGGCTCACGAGCGCGAGCCCGCCCGCAATGCCCGCGCCTGCGAGGATCAGCGTCTTGTTCCGCGCCGGCGGCGGGGGCGGCGGCGGGGGCGTGGGTTTCGCCAGGGGGGGCGGCGGCGGGGGCGTGACCACGAGCGGCACCGTGCTCTCGGCGCCGGCCGCGACCGTGAGCTCTTTTTTGGCCTCCGGCATCCCTTCCTTGCGCGCCGTGAGGATCCGCGGGCCGGGCTCCACGAAGACCGCGCCGCTCAGCGGCGACGTCCCGACCGGCTTGCCATCGACCTTCACCTCGGCCCCGTCCTGGTCGACGCTCACGATCAGCGTGCCGACCTTGGACTTCGCCTCGGCGAACATCTTCTCGGCCGCCTGACGGTCCTCGGGCTTCGCCGCCTGGCCCTCGCGCAGGAAATACGCGAGGTGCTCGGCCGCGTCGCGCGGCGTTCCGAGCTGCATCTCGGAGCGCGCCAGGGCGAGTGCAATCTCCGCGTTTGGCTTGAGCCGGAACGCAGCGTCGAGCGCCTCGCGGGCCTTGCCGTGCTGGCCGGCTTTCTGCGCCCGCAGACCCTCCTCCAATTTCTTCGCCGCTTCCTTCTGCGGATCCGCAGGCGGCTCAGCCGGCGCCTTTGCATCGGCCCCGGCCTGCGCCTTTGCGTCGGCGGGCGCGGCATCCTTTTTCTGGTCCGGCGTCCCAGCTTGCGCCTTTGCATCCGCCGGCGCGGCGGGGGCCTTTGTCCCCGGCGGCGACGCCGGAGGCGCAGCAGCGGGGGGCGTAGCCTGTGCCTTTGCGCCTGCCGGCGGCGCAGCAGGCGGCGCGGCGGGAGGCGCGGCCGGTGCCTTTGCGCCTGCGGGCGGCGCGGCGGGGGGCGTAGCCTGTGCCTTTGCGCCTGCCGGCGGCGCGGCCGGAGGCGCCGCGGGGGGCGCGGCCTGTGCTTTTGCACCTGCCGGAGGCGCAGCGGGCGCAGCGGCGGGAGGCGCCGCCGGCGGAGCCGCCGGGGCGGCCTGCGCCTTTGCGGCCGGGGGCGCCGCGGGCGGCGCGGCCGGCGCCGTCGGCTTCGCGGGTAATGCCCCACTCGACTTCGGTGCGTCCGCTGCGGCGGGAGATGTAACGCTCGCCAGTGCTGCCGCGAGCCCGAGCGCGGCCCACGCCGCGCGCCCTTGGTTCGTTGTACGCCGGACCTCACCGTCCGGCCGAGCCCATCGTCGTTCCATGCGCCAGCATTGGAACGCACCCCCGCGCCGTTCACAAGAAAAAAGGTACGCCCTTTCCGTGCCGTACACTTCCGTCCGCGTCGTCGGTCCCCGGTCGCTCGACCTTCCAGTCAATCGGCGGCGTGTTTCATGACAGAAGAATATTTCGGTGCCGGTTTGTCTCCCCATTATCGTTCTCGTATTTCAACGTGCCCGGCGCCGCCCTTCGCCGCGCGCCGCCCGCTGGCCTGCTTCTTCCTCGGCGAGCGCCGCGAGCTCCGCGACCTCCTCTGCCTCCCGCGCGTCCTTCTCGGGCCGCGGGAGCTCCTCGACACGTTTGCCCCCGGCCGCGATCCGCATGCGCTCTCCCCCGCGCTTTCGCGCGAGCTTCTCCCGCCGGATCTCCTGTCGCAGGCGCAGCTCGGCTTCCTCCTCGGGGGTGGGATCCACCGGGGTCAGATACTTCACCGCGTGCGCGGCGAGCCCCACGCCCCAGCCGAGTACCGGGAAAAACCACCACACGCCTCCTGCCGTCAGCATGTCGAGCAGGAAAAAAAACACGCTGAAGACGCCCCACATCGCCGCGTGCCGGACGAGCTTCTGCTTTTGACGGGCCCGCCGCGCGGTCTGCCCCTCCGCCGGGGCCGGAGGCGTCGCCGGCGAGACCGGATCGAGCGCCGGCCGCAGCGCCAGAAGCGCCGCGCGCAGCTCCCCCTCCTCGACTCCGACTTCCCGCGCCGCCGCCGCGAGATCCGCATACGCGTACTTGCGCCCCTCCGCCTCCATCTTCGCCTTGCGCTCGAGCGCCAGCGCGATCGCCTGCCCGAGCTCCTGCGTGGAGTAACGCCCCGCCGTGATCGAACCGGGCGAAGGCCGTGGGGCCACGCGCAGCTCGCCCTTCGGCCCCTTCGAATCCGCCTCCTCCGCGAGCGGCTCGAGCAACTCGACGATGTCGTCCATCGATCCGTATCGCTCCGCCGGCAAACGCCCGAGCGCGCGGCCGAGGACCTCGCGCAGCGCCGCGGGCACGCCCTCGGCTTGCATCGGCCGCGGCGGCTCCGACATCATCGCCGCCACGATCGAGAGCGCGTCGTGCGCGTCCCACGGCCTCGTCCCCTCGCAGAGCTCGTAGCCGAGCACGGCCCACGAGAACTGATCCGTCCGCCCGTCCGCCGCCTTCCCGCGCACCTGCTCGGGCGCCATGTACATCGGCGTCCCGCTCACGCCGCCCTTCGTGGCGAGCGACGGCGCGTTTGGCTTCGCCGTCGGGCCCGCGGGATCCACGGGCGCCTGGCTGCGCCGCGCAATGCCGAAGTCGAGCACCTTCACCCGCCCGTCGCGCCGGACCATCACGTTCTCCGGCTTGATGTCCCGGTGCACGATCCCCGCCCGATGCGCGGCCGCGAGCGTGCGGGCCACGTCGACGAGCCAGCGGATCTTGCGGCGGACGGGCACGCTCGGATCGCCGACGTACGCGCGCAGCGTCTCGCCTTCGACGAGCTCCATCGCGATGAACGGCTGCCCTTCCCATTCGCCTGCGTCGTAGATGGCGATCGCGTTCGGGTGATCGAGCGCCGCGACGGCCCGTGCCTCGCGCAGCGCCCTCGCCGCGGCCTCCTCGTCGCCGGCTGCGAGCGTCTTCAGGGCGACCTTCCGAGCGAGCTTCAGATCGTGGGCGCGATACACGATGCCCATGCCGCCCTCGCCGAGCACGGCTTCGATCTCGAAGCGACCCGCCACCACGTCGGAAGCTTTCAGCATACGGCGCGCGAGGGTAGCGCCCGCCGCGCCGGCGCGCGAGCTTTCGATGCGGGCGCGAGCGTGCGCCGGATCTCGACATCATCCATCCTTCCTTTGCGGCGCCGGCCGCCGTACCATCGGGCTCTCCACTTCAGAGGAGGAACTTCTCATGCACGATCGGCTTGCTTTTCTTTCGTTGCGCCTCTCGATTTTCGCCGCCCTCGGCCTCTCCGCCATCGCATGCGGATCGACCGTGGAGGGCGGCGGCGAGGGTGGTTCCGGGGGCTCGAGCACGAGCTCGAGCACGAGCTCGAGCACGAGCAGCGGCGGTTCATCCGGTTGCGTCGGCGGGACGCCCATTCTGCTCGCGGACGGTTCCGACAGCGGCTACGTGCGCTGCGACGACGGCACGATCCATCGCGCCGCGGCCGTCGCGTGTGATCCCACGATCAACGCGGCCGCCTGCGAAGGCACCGAGATGTACAAGGACTGCACGTCGGACGCCGATTGCACGGCCAAGCCCCATGGCAAGTGCATCCACCACGACGGGAACTTCGAAGTCCCCGGGCCCTCCTGCGGCTGCGTGTACTCGTGCGCGAACGACGCCGAGTGCGGCGCCGATTCGGTCTGCGTCTGTCAGGGCGTCGTCGAGAATGACGTCGCCTGGTCGCGCTGTTCGGCCATCGCGAAATGCGCGACCGACGCCGATTGCGCGAGCGGCGAGTGTGGCATCACCTCGTTCAACGACGGCTGCTTCCAGCAGATCGGCCTCGCATGCCGCGCGGACACGGACACGTGTCGCGTCGATGCCGATTGCATGGCCGGCTCTTCTTGCGCGACGCTCCCGTACAGCACGGTCGGCGAGGCCGGCACGTTCAACTGCGAGACGCAAAACTGCGCGATCGGCAGGCCCTTGCTCGTCGCCGGCGCGGCCCGCACCGCGCCCGCCTCGGCCCGCGTCGACTGGATCCTCGCTTCGATCACGCCCGACACCGAGACGCTCGATCCAGCCGTGCGGACCGCGCTCGCCGAGGCGTGGACCGAGATCGCCGCGCTCGAACACGCGTCCGTCGCGAGCTTCGCGCGTTTCACCCTCCAGCTCATGGCCCTCGGCGCGCCGCCCGACCTGCTCTTCGCCGCGCAACAGGCCGCCGCCGACGAGGTCGAGCACGCCCGCGTCGGGTATGCCCTCGCGAGCCGGTATGCGGATCGCCCGATCGGCCCCTCGAAGCTCGATCTCACGGGGGTCCCGCTCGACACGGATCTCCGCGTGGTGCTCGGCTCCCTCATCGAGGAGGCCTGCGTGGGCGAGACGATCGGCGCGGCCGAGGCGCTCGCGCTCGCGGGGATGGTGCGTGATCCCGTCCTGCGCGAGGTCCACGCCCGGATCGCCGAGGACGAGCAGCGTCACGCCGAGCTCGCCTGGCGCACCTTGCGATTCCTGCTCGCCGGCGCCGACGAGGACACGCGCCGCTTCGCCCGCGCCACGTTCGATCGGGCGATCGAGGCCGCGTCCGCAGACCCGTCGATCCGACGCGCCGTCGTGGCCGAGGACGTCGGCCTTTTGTCCTCCAAGCAACTTGGCGCCCTCCGCCGGCAGGCTTTGCGTGACGTCGTGCGTCCCTGCACCGACGCGCTCCTCGCGCCCGTCGCCGCGTCGATCGTCTCGGCCGACCTCAATGCCTGAGCCGCTCCGCGCGCGCTCCTGACGCCGCGCGGCTCTGTGGTTCAAAGCCCATAGCCGCGCGTTTCTCCCTTGACACAAGCGCGAAAAATCCGGTCTGCTGGTCTCTGACCGCATGCTTCGCCGTGCCCGCGCCCCTATGGCCCTCGGCGGCCTCGCGCTCCTCGCGATGGGGCTCGCGGCCTTGTCGCTGGGCTCGCGATCGGCGCCCATGGCCTCGGCGGCCGTGCAGGTCGAGGCGCCGCTTTCCCCGCCCGCGCCTGCGCCCCCGCCTGCGAGCGCATCAGCCGCGACGGTGCCCGCGGTGCTCGCCCAGGAAACGCCGCCCGCGCCTCCGCCTGTCGCGCCCGCGAGGCCGGGCGAACGAGCGGACGCCCATTTCGATCGTTCCTGGCGCGCGCCGCTCGCTGGTGGGCTCTTGATGTTCCCGCCGTCGTGGTCGTCGGAGGACGGCCAGTACGACCTCGTCCTGCACCTCAACGGCAACACCGACCTCGTCGAGGAAAACTACGGATTCGCGGGCGTCAACGCCGTCGTGGCCATCCTGAACCTCGGCGTCGGCTCGGGCGTCTACGAGGACAGGTTCGCCAATCCCGCGGGCCTCCGGCTCATCCTCTCCCGCGCGCAGGACGTCATGGTCGCGCGTGGATTGAAGAATGCCCGCCTGCGCCGCATCGGCCTCTCGGCCTGGAGCTCGGGCTACGGCGGCATCATCAAGATCCTCCAGCACGAAGAGTTTTTCGATCGGATCAACGCGATCGTCCTCGTCGACTCCATTCATTGCGGATACGACCCGCACTCGAAGGCGCTCAAGCAAGATCAAATCGAGCCCACCCGCCGATTCGCGAAAAAGGCCGTGGAGAGCAAGGTCCTGCTCTCGATCGTGCACTCGGAGATCGAGACGTACGGCTATCACAACGCGCATCGCACGACCGATTTCGTGCTCGAATCGGTGGGCGTCACGCGCACGCCGACGAACGTCTTTCAGCCCTTGCCGAACGTGCCGGCGATGAAACACGTCGTCCCGAACGCGTACATGAAGCCGCTCGAGCCGCTCACCGAGGCGCACCGCGGGGAGCTGCACGTGCGCGGGTACGGCGGCACCGGGCCCTATACGCACATGCTGCACCTCATTCAATTCTCGACGACCGCGCTGCCGGACCTCGTGGCATTCTGGGGCCGGCGGTAGCTCTGTCCGACTGATTCTTGCTCTCGCGAGGTGGGGCAGGAGCGGCGCCCGCGGCAGCACGAACGCAAAGCGAGCGCGAGCGGTTGCGCGGTCGTCCTTGCACCGGCGCGAAGGCGCCCGGGACACGTGCACAGCGCGGGATGCACCGGAGCAGGCGCGGCTGTGACGCGGTGATCCGTGCGCTTGCGTCGATGCAAGGGCCGCAGGAACACGTCACGGCGACGCTGGGACACGCGCAAGCGCTCCCGCGCCGCGTGCTCGACGTCCCTCGAGCACGTGCAAGGCACGCCGCGCAGATCGTTTGGAGCGCCTTGCGCGCGTGCAACACGCACCGAGCAGCCGCCATCGGGCGATTTGCGCGCGCGCAAGGCGCGTCGCGCTCCATCTGGGAGGCGCTTCGCTGGGGCGTTGCCCCAGGCCCCACCAGGGGCTATCCGCCCCTGGACCCGGACCAGCGCAAGCGCTGGACCCGGGGTCGATGAACTGCGCGATGCGCAGTT
>NZ_JAGTJJ010000067.1 GCF_028435365.1 Polyangium jinanense
ACCATCAGCCGCGGGCTCGAACGACTGGCACCCGCAGCAGAGATGCTACGGGTGCTCAGGGAGAATGGGCTCGCGAGATGAGACCAATGCTCAGGGCACGGCCTGGACCGAGGGCCGAGAAACCGCGCATCGCGCGGTTTCTCGGACGGGCCCGTGGCAAGACCACGAGCGGCGTTGCCAGCGGAGACAGCAGCGCTGCCCTGCTTGCCAGGAGCGTTTTCCCTGTCGACAGCGCGCATCGCGCGCTGTCGCCCCGGGTCCAGCGCTTGCGCTGGTCCGGGTCCAGGGGTGGACAACCCCTGGTCGGGGTCCGGGGTGAAACCCCGGCGCAACGCTGCGGAACACCCTCTCACCGCCCCGCGATCCACCCGTCGAACATCCCCTCCCCGCCCGCGCTCCCGGCCTCGACCTTGATCCACAAATTGAGGAATGCCGTCCCGGCCGTCCGCTCGGGGTATTTCCGGTACGTCGCCGGCACCCGCGCCCCGAGCCCGTGGAACGTCACGATCCGCGTGCCCACGGGGGCCGCGTCGAGCGCCGCCTCCACCCGCGCCGTGTCCTCGCGAAAGCGATCCTCGGTCAGCGGAATGGCGTCGTCGAGCCGCCTGGCCTCGGGGAAGATGTTTTCCTCGAAAGGATTGCAGAAGTAATAGGCCCGATACGCATCCCAATCGATGTCGTCGAGCGTGCCTTGACGCACCTCGGCCCGGCCCACGAGCCCGAGCGCGTCGATGACCTCGTTCGCGGTCTCGACGAGGGCCGCGCGGTGCTCGATGCCATGGAACACCGCGTCGGTCGTGAGGGCGCCCGTGATACAGAGCTTGCCCACGCCGGCGCCGACGTCGAGCACGGGGCCGCCTTCCTCGGCGAGGAGGTGGCTCACCTTGCGGGCGACGACGAGGGGGGTCCAGAAGCGCGACGAGACGCGCCGGATGGGCTCGGGGAAGAGCTTATCGAACGTGCGATCGGAGACGGGTCGCCCCGCGCGGAGGTCGCCTATCGCCTTGCGGAGATCGGCGTCGAGTTGGGGGCGCGTCATGCGGGGATCAGTAGCCGGTGTAACGCAGGAACGTGTCCGGCTTCTTGCCGCCGTACGAGCCGTTCCAGTAGCCCTTCTTGTAGTTCGCCTCGGCCACACCCGTCGAGGTCTGCGAGCCGATGAACGTGCCCTGATCCGGATCGAGGACGATTCCGATGTGCCCGGGCCAGTGGACGAGGTCGCCGGCCTGGGGCTCGCTCACCTTTTGGAAGTAGGGTGAGCTCGAGAAGTCATTTGCCAGCATGTTCGGGAACTTCGGGTTCACCGCGGCCCGCAGCACGGCGACGACGAACTGGTTGCACTTCATCTCGGCGTAGGAAATCTCCCGGCCTTGCATCCGCTCGTAGTTCCGGGCCACCTGTGCGATTTCGTATCCCATGGAAGAGGCCTCCCGCTTTGCGAAGAATGACGAGAGTTTACACGCACATGGCGCCGATGAAAACCCCCTTTTGGTACGTCCTCAGGGCAAACGGGCGCGGAGCGCTGCGGCAAGCGCCGGCGCCGCGTCGGGCAAAGGGCCGCAACAATCACGACGCGCAGCGTCGAACAGGGCTTCGGGTCGCGATAACGCGGCGCGCGCTTCCGTCTCGTCGGTGAGCCGGACACCGAGGCCAAGCGTCTCGACGTCGTGGGCAAGGCGCACCGACTCGGGGCTCCCGAGCAGCGGGAAGACGGCGAGCGGCACGCCGGCAATGGCGGCCTCGGCGAGCGTCGAATAACCAGCCTTGGCGAGGACGAGGTCGCAGGCGCCGAAATAACTCTGCGGGTCGGGCGTGATGGCAGGGAAATGGACGAGCGGGCCGCTGCGCTGCGAATCCGGGGCGTGGGAGGGCGCGAGGAGCCGAACGCCGGAGGCAGGCGCGGAGGCGGAGAGGACGTCGTACAGGACGGCGTCGAGGCTGCCGCCGAGGCCAAGGCCGAGGAGAAGGTCGCCCTCGGAAACGCCGAGCTCACGGCGGATGTCCGCACGATCGCGGCGCGGGCGACGGGCAAGGACACCGCCCGTGTCTTCAATGGCGGAGAGGCCCGCGAGAGGCATGGCTCCGAGGCGGAGGCGATACCCAAGGCGCGCACGGGCATACGCATCGGCGAGGGTTTCGTCGACCTCGCTGCCGAATCGGCCGGCGTACATGTCGAGCCACGTGAAGTTCGAGCAAACGACGGCGGGAATGCCCGCGCGGTCGGCGGCGAGGATCGCAGCGGCGGGGGCGTCGGCGACGACGAGCGCGGCGCCGAGGGACACGAGGCGTTCGGCCTCGGTCGCGACGAGGCGAGGGAGATCGGCGCGCCACGCGGCGAGGGCCTCGCGGGAGCGGTCGAGGTCGAAGTCGAGGGCACCCGCGCGCGGGGCAAGGCCGGGGTCCAGCGAGGCCGCGGCGACGTCGACGTGCGCCGCGAGGAAGGGCAAGGCGGCGCGGATCATGGGCGCGGCAGCGCCGGCGCAGAGCGTGACGGGGACGCCGTCGTCAGCGAGGCGCGCCGCGAGCGCGAGCATGCGGGCGGCGTGGCCGAAGCCGTGATCGGAGGCGTAGACGACGATACGCGCAGGGTGCGCCGCGGGCATGGCCCCTCTGGTAGCGCAAAAGGGTCGGGCGTGGGCGGGCTTTGTGATAAGAGCAGAGCTCATGCGCCTCTTCGACGTGCTCCCCGTGCTGGAATCGATCGCCCCCCTCCGGCTCGCCGAGGGCTGGGACAACGTGGGCCTGCTCGTGGGCGATCCGGCAGCCGAGATTCGCGCGGCGCTGCTCTGCATCGATTACACGCCCGGCGTGGCCGCCGAGGCGCGCGAGAAGGGCGTGGACCTCGTGTATTCGTACCACCCGCCGATCTTCGAGGCGATGAAGCGGGTCGTTTCGCCGGGGTCGATCTTCGAGGCAATCCGGGACGGGATCGCCATTTATTCACCGCACACGGCGCTCGACGTGGCCGAGGGCGGGACGAACGATTTCCTGGCCGACATCCTCGGCCTCGGCCGCGGCCTGCCCGCGCGCCGTCCGATGCGCGCGCCAGGCGCAAAATTCGGTCCGGCGCCAGAGGGAGAATCACTCGGGCTCGGGCGTATCGGCGCACTGGAAGCGGAGGCGCCGCGAGAGGAGCTGCTCGAGCGAATCAAGCGAGGTCTCGGGATCGAGGCGCTGCTCGTGGCAGGTCCGACGACGGGAATGGTGCGAACGGTGGCGGCAAGCGCGGGGGCCGCGGGGGCGATGGTGGAGGATGCGCTCGGTCAGGGGGCAGAGCTCTACCTGACCGGCGAGATGAGGCACCACGACGCGCTGCGTGCGGCGAAGCTCGGCATGACGGTGGTGTGCGCGCTGCATTCGAACAGCGAGCGGGCGGTGCTGCCGCGCATCCGGGAGCGAATCGCCGGGGCGCTGCCAGGTCTCTCGGTGTTCGTGAGCGGGGCGGACCGGGATCCGTTCGTGGTGAGGTGACCCTGAGAAACGCAGCGCTCGGGTTCTCGTACTGAAGGCGGAAAGCGCCTTCCCCTCGTCGCCGAGGTGTGTTGTCCATAAACGGAACCACTCCTCTCCGCCCAGGCTTGCCCGTGCCTCCTACCTCGTCGCCGAACTTCGCCTTCCTCGCGCATCACGATCCGCTTCTGGCCATCCTCGGCACCCAGGCCGAGCGGTACTTCGCCGACGATCCCAACACCTGCCTTCTCAAGCTCCGGCAGTTCGGCGAGCGCCTCGCGAAGCACGCGGCCGCGCGCCTCGGGCTCTACACGTCGCCGCTCGAGGACAACCAGGCCGTCCTCATCAACCGGCTCCACGATCGCGGCGCGCTCGACGTCCGCACGAAGCAGATCTTCCACGACCTCCGCCTCACGGGGAACAAGGCCGCGCACGACGCGCATGGCACGCATCACGAGGCCCTGCACCAGCTCAAGATGGCACGCGAGCTCGGCATCTGGTTCCAGCGCTCGTTCGGCAACCATCGCAAGTTCGATCCTGGCCCGTTCGTCCCCCCACCCGGGCCGAAGGACGACGAGGAGCTCGCGAAGGAGCTCGCGGCGCTGCGCGCGGAGCTCGCGAAGAGCAAGGTCGACGTCGAGGCCATGCGCGCCGCGGCCGAGGAGGAAGCCAAGAAGCGGCTCACGGCGGAGCAGCTCGCGCAGAAGGAGGCCGACGAGCGGGCCCTCTGGGAGGCGCTCGCCACCGAGGAGGCCGAGCGGCGCGCGAAGGACATCGAGGCCGTCGCGAAGCAGAAGGCCGCGATCGAGGCCGAGCTCGCCGTGCTCCAGGCCAAGGCCGCCGCCGCTCCCGCCGAGACCCAGCAGTTCGTTGCTCGTGCCGCCGAGGCGTCACGCGACGTCTACCTCGACGAGGCCGCGACGCGCCGGCTCATCGACGAGCAGCTCCGCGCGGCGGGGTGGGAGGTCGATTCCGAGCGTCTCTCCTACAAGCGCGGCGCGCGCCCCGAGAAGGGGAAGAATCGCGCCATCGCCGAGTGGCCCACGAAGAATGGCCGGGCCGATTACGTGCTGTTCGTCGGCACCGTGGCCCTCGGCGTCGTCGAGGCCAAGCGGTTCCACAAGGACGTCGCCGGCAAGCTGGATCAATCGGCGCGGTACAGCGCCGGCCTCCTCGCGAAGGACGGCGTGGAGCTCGCCGGGGGGCCGTGGGGGAAGGTGAAGCACCGGGTGCCGTTCCTCTTCGCCACGAACGGCCGGCCCTACCTCGAACAGCTCCGGGAAAAGAGCGGCATCTGGTTCCGCGATGCGCGCCGGGACGAAAACGCGGGCAAGCCGCTCCAGGGCTGGTATTCGCCGGAGGGCCTCGAAGCCCTGATGAAGCAGGACATCGACGCGGCGCACGACAAGCTCCGCAGCGAGCCGACGGGCTACCTCGGCCTGCGCGAGTATCAGATCCGCGCCATCCAGGCCGTCGAGGCCGCGATCGAGACAGGAAAACCGAGCTGCCTCGTCGCCATGGCGACGGGGACGGGCAAGACGCGGACGGCGATCGGGCTCGTGTACCGGCTCCTCAAGGCGAAGCGCTTCCGCCGCGTGCTTTTCCTCGTCGATCGCAGCGCGCTCGGCGAGCAGGCCGGCAACGCGTTCAAGGAGACGCGGCTCGAGAACCTGCAGACGTTCGCGCAGATCTTCGACATGAAGGAGCTCGGGGACATCAAGCCCGAGGGCGATACGAAGCTCCACATCGCCACGGTGCAAAGCCTCGTGAAGCGGGTCCTCAACGCCGCGGATCCCGCGGACGTCCCGCCGGTCGATCAATACGATTGCCTCGTCGTCGACGAATGCCACCGCGGCTACACGCTCGATCGGGAGCTCTCCGAGACGGAACTCGGCTTCCGCGATTTCGACGACTACATTTCCAAGTATCGTCGCGTCCTCGACCACTTCGACGCGGTGAAGATCGGCCTCACGGCTACGCCCGCGCTGCATACGACCCAGATCTTCGGCGCTCCCGCGTTCCGCTACTCGTACCGCGATGCCGTGATCGACGGCATGCTCATCGATCACGAGCCGCCCATTCGTATCGTGACGGAGCTCGCGCAGAAGGGGATCCAATGGGCCAAGGGCGAGGACGTCAAGGTCTACGATCCGGGCAAGGCGCAGATCGATCTGATCCACCTCGAAGACGAGGTCACGATCGAGATCGACGGCTTCAACCGCGCCGTCATCACGGAGAACTTCAACCGCGCCGTTTGCGAGGCGCTCGCGAACCACATCGACCCGATGGGCGACGCGAAGACGCTGATCTTCGCGGTGAACGACGACCACGCCCAGCTCGTCGAGCGTCTGCTTCGGGAGGTCTTCACCGCGAAGTACGGCGCGATCGACAACGACGCGGTCAAGAAGATCACGGGCAGCAGCGACAAGCCTCTCCAGCGGATCCGCGAGTTCAAGAACGAGCGCCTGCCGAACGTGGCGATCACGGTCGATCTGCTCACGACGGGGATCGACGTACCGCGCATCGCGAACCTCGTCTTTCTCCGCCGCGTCAAGAGCCGCATTCTCTACGAGCAGATGCTCGGCCGCGCGACGCGGCTCTGCCCCGAGATTGGCAAGACGGTCTTCCGGATCTTCGACGCCGTGGAGCTTTACGACGCGCTCGAGCAATACACGGACATGAAGCCCGTCGCGCCCTCGCCGACGATCACGTTCGCGCAGCTCGTCGCGGAGCTCGGGCACGGGGATCCCGAGGCGCGCAAGCTCGCGCTCGATCAGCTCGTCGCCAAGCTCCGGCGCAAGGCGCCGTCTTTGAAGGGCGACGACCTCGTGCGCTTCGAGGGCATCGCCT
This sequence comes from Polyangium jinanense, assembly GCF_028435365.1. Next base: position 6,301 of record NZ_JAGTJJ010000067.1, read on the forward strand.
CGATGCCCCCGCCGTCCCTCGCGGCGATGCTTCGCCGGCAGAGCCCCGAGGAGGCTGTCGCGTGGTTCGGGCAGCACGAATATCTCGTGCCGCTGCTCGACGGGCGGTTCGGCGAATCGCGGCCACTGCTCGTCTCCGACCACGTCGATCGGGTCGTGGCCGTCGAGGTCGGTTATGGCAAGGGGACGCGCCCCGAGGACTACCTCGACAGTTTTTCCGCGTTCCTGCGGGAGAACATGAACAAGATCCCGGCGCTCGTGGTCGTCACGCAGCGCCCGCGGGACCTCACGCGCGCGGCGCTGCGCGAGCTGCTCCTCGCGCTCGACGCGAAGGGGTACACGGAGGCGGCTTTGCAGACGGCGTGGCGCCAGGCCTCGAACGCCGATTTCGCGGCGTCGATCATCGGCTACATCCGCAAGGCCGCGCTCGGGGATCCGCTCGTCCCGTACGAGGAGCGCGTCGCGCGGGCGACGGCGAAGATCCTCGCGCGGCCGGGCTGGACGTCGATCCAGCGGCAATGGCTCCAGCGCATCGGCAAGCAGCTCGAACGCGAGCGGGTCGTGGATCGCGCCACCATCGACGAGAGCGAGGCCTTCAAGTCGAACGGCGGGTTCAAGCACCTCGACAAGGTGTTTTCCGGCAAGCTCGACGAGATCCTCGGGGATCTGCGCGAGGAGGTCTGGAAGGACGCGGGGTGAGCCTTTACCTCGGCGCCGGACTCGCGTAGTTCTTCCGCCGGAACCTCCCGCCCATGTCCACGACCGACATCGTCCAGAAGCTCTGGAACCTCTGCCACGTTCTCCGGGACGACGGCATCACCTACCACCAGTACGTCACCGAGCTGACCTACCTTCTCTTTCTCAAGATGATGAAAGAGACGGACCAGGAGAAGCACCTGCCGAAGGGGTATCGGTGGGGCGATCTCGAAACGAAGGACGGGGTCGAGCAGCTCAACTTTTATCGCGCGCTGCTTTTGCACCTCGGCACCGAGGGCTCGGGGCGTGTGCAGGCGATCTTCGCGAATGCGACGACGTCGCTCAAGGTGCCGCGGAACCTGAAGAAGCTCGTGGATGCGATCGACGAGCTCGACTGGTATTCGGCGCGGACCGAGGGTCTCGGGGATCTGTACGAGGGGCTGCTCGAAAAGAACGCGTCGGAGAAGAAGTCGGGAGCGGGGCAATACTTCACGCCGCGGCCGCTGATCGATTCGATGGTGAGCCTCGTGCAGCCGCAGCCGGGGGAGAAGGTGCAGGACCCGGCGGCGGGGACGGCTGGCTTTTTGATCGCGGCCGACCGGTACATCAAGGGCAAGACGGACCAGCTCTTCACGCTCGACGCGAAGGCGCAGGCGTTCCAGAAGAAGAAGGCGTTTTACGGCGTCGAGCTCGTGCCGGACGCGCATCGGCTCGCGCTGATGAACCTGATGCTCCACGACATCGAGGGCGAGCTTTTGCTCGGGGATACGCTCTCGTCGCAGGGGACTGAGCTCGACAAGGCGGACGTGATCCTGACGAACCCGCCGTTCGGCACGAAGAAGGGCGGCGGGCTGCCGACGCGGGACGATTTTACCTTCCCGACGTCGAACAAGCAGCTCGCGTTCTTGCAGCACATTTACCGGGGCCTCCGGCCGGGCGGTCGGGCGGCGGTGGTGCTGCCGGACAACGTGCTGTTCGAGGAGAACACGGGGACGGAGATCCGGCGGGACCTGATGGAGAAGTGCGACCTGCACACGATCCTGCGGCTGCCGACGGGGATCTTTTATGCGCAGGGGGTGAAGACGAACGTCTTGTTTTTCACGCGCGGGACGACGGACAAGGGCCACACGAAGGCGGTGTGGGTGTTCGACATGCGGGCGAACATGCCTTCGTTCGGGAAGCGGACGCCGCTCGGGCGGGATCATTTTGCGGAGTTCGAGGCGGCGTTCGGGAAGGATCCGCTCGGGAAGAGCAAACGGAAGGATCAGGGGGAGACGGGGCGGTTCCGGAAGTTCACCCGGGAGGAGATTCGGGGGCGGGGGGATAATCTCGATATTGCGTGGCTCAAGGATGAGAGTGTCCGCGGGGCGGATGATTTGCCGGAGCCCGAGGAGATTGCGGACGAGATTTTGGAGAAGTTGCGGATCGCGGTGATGGAGATTGAGGGGCTCAGGGCGGAGTTGGAGGTTCAATGATGCAGGAGCGGGACCTACCTCCGTCTTGGGCCTGGGCACGCTTCGGCGATGTCGCCAAGATCGAATCGAATCTGGTCGACCCTAGCGATCACCAGGACGCGCCTCATGTCGCGCCGAACCATATCGAGTCGGGAACGGGTGTACTGCTACCCTATACCACGATACGAAGCGACAAAGTCACAAGCCCCAAGCATACATTCAGACCTGGTCAAATTGTATACTCCAAGATCCGCCCCTACCTTGCGAAGGCAGTACTCGTGGATTTCGCCGGGCTATGCAGCGCCGACATGTACCCCGTATCGAGTCGAATTGATGCGTCATACCTTCACCGGTGGCTCATCAGCCCCGAGTTTACGGAGCTCGTGTCGGAGAACCAGGGTCGCACGCTGCTCCCAAAGGTGAACCAAGACGCGCTTGTTCAGTTACCGGTACCTGTCCCACCGCTGCGGGAACAACACCGAATCACAGCGAAACTCGAATCCCTCACCACCAGGAGCCGCCGCGCCAAGGAAGCCCTCGACGCCGTCCCCGATCTCCTCGAACAGTTCCGCCAATCCGTGCTCGCCGCCGCGTTCCGCGGGGATCTCACCGTCGCCTGGCGTGAGAAAACCCCCGACGTGGAGCCGGCCGAGGTGCTCCTCCAGCGCATCCGCGCCGAGCGGCGGCGGCGGTGGGAGGAAGCGGAGCTCGCGAAGATGCGGGCGAAGGGGAAGGTGCCGGGGGATCGGTGGAAGGCGAAGTACGAGGAGCCGGAGCCGGTCGACGTGAGTGAGCTGCCGGAGTTGCCGGAGGGGTGGGCGTGGGCAACGAGCGCGGAGTTGCTCAGCTTCGTAACCAGTGGGTCGCGTGGTTGGGCGGAGTTCTACAGCGACGCCGGGCCGCTGTTTATTCGGATTGGGAACCTTGAACATCATACCATCGAACTCGACCTCAGCGACAGGCAGTGCGTTACTCCGCCGCCTGGAGCTGAAGGCAGCCGTACCCGCGTTGAACCAGGCGATGTGCTCATATCAATTACGGCGGACGTTGGCATGGTGGGGATCGTCAGGGATGGCATTGGCGAAGCCTATGTCAACCAGCACATCGCTTTGGCTCGCCCCGTGTCGAGGGAGCTCTCCGAGTATCTGGCGCTGTTTTTGAGCACGCCGACCGGGGGCAAGCACCAGCTCGTCGGCGCCAATCGGGGAGTGACGAAAGCCGGGCTTGGTCTCCAGGATATAACCAGTGTCAAGGTGGCGGTTGCGCCGCTTCGCGAGCAGGCGGAGATCGTCGCGCAGCTTCAACGGTTCAGCGAGCGAATAAGGTTTCTATCAGAGGCGCGGTCCAAGGTTGAGAGTCAGCTCGGAGACCTTGACCGCTCCGTCCTCTCCAAAGCCTTCCGCGGCGAGCTCGTCCCCCAAGACCCCACCGACGAACCCGCCTCCCTCCTCCTCGACCGCCTCCGCGCCGAGGCCACCGATCCCACCGGCAAGAAGCCCAAACGCGGCAAGCGGCACGCCGCCGCTACAGCACACACTTCCGATTGACGCCCGCACGTCCCTGGACAGACCAGCGGACGTAGGACCTCCTCGCGCCCCGTCGATCCCTCCCCTCCCCGCGGTGACCGCGTGGCTGCACACGCAGGGTCCTACGGACATCGAGGCGTCCGTGCAGACCGAGTGGAAGACGCTGGACGGGCTCCTGAAAATGCTAGCGGAAGAAGAGGCGAGGGCCCAGCGCGCGCGGGATCCGAGGCACAACCCGTTCTTGCGTGCCTGGGGGCTGGTGAAGGACGAGGACGAGGGGTAGCGAGCGCGGCGGACCTATTCGTCGACGACCTGGATAGGGATCCAGTCGAATCCGGTGACGCCTGCGTCGCGGAAGATGCGCCAGACCTTGGGGGTGACGAGGAACAAGGGGGACGGGAAGAGGGCGTCGCTCACGTCGCCTTCAAAGTGGAAATCGCCGAACCATTCCCAGGTCACGTTGACGTCGCGAATGTCCACCAGGTCCGAGGCGCGGTAGACGAGGCGGAGAGGAACTTCCGCCTGTCCGAGGAAACCGCTCCGTCCGCAGGAGCAGAGTTCGTCACGCTCGATTCCTGTCGAACGTGGTGATAGCGGCGGCATCGTGTGCGTAGCGCAGATCTGCCGCCATGGGAGCTGAATGTGGCCTCTCTTTTCGAAGGCTGCGAAGACACCTCGGAACGAGATCCCGATCAGGCCGCTTTCCGCGAGCGTGCCGGCCAGCTTCTCGTCGACGAGCATGTCGTCGTAGCAAGTTGCTGCGGCGCGCCGGCCTTCGAGTCTATGAAGATACTCCCCGTCGATGATCATGGCGGACGTCTGCCGGGCCCCGGCGCCGCAACGATTGCACGCCTCGGACACGTCGTAGGTCGTGCCCACCCGCGGCCCTGCGAAGACCTCGGCATTGACGTCGTACCACATGACGAGCAGCCGCGTGGATTCGAGCTCCTCGTCGGTGAAGCAGTCGTAGCGCCGTTCGAGCCAGCTGATCCCGTGTGTCTTGAGGAGGTCCAAGAGCACCGACAGGCGTTTGTCGGTCTCGTCGAGCGTCAGGTTTACCCGGATCTGCCGTTTGCGTTGCAGCGTGAAGTCTTGCACTTCCGCGACATCCATCGGTATTCCCGCCGGTCCGAACACGGCCTCCAGTCCACCAGGGATGTGTTGCGCTGCGAAAAGAACCTTGACCTCGGTTTTCATATCCTCGTCTCGCGATATCTCATTTCCTGAAATAGGGCTTGATGGCCGCGAGCCAGTGCGGAACATCCTTATACACGTCCTCGTATGCCTGCCAGAGGCCTTTCTTGGTCTTCGGGAACCTCTCCCTGGCCTCGTCGAGCAACTTTGTGATCCTCTTGTGTTCTGCGCTCGTCAAGATCACCGATGGTATCTCGTCAAGCTCCTTCGTGAGTCCCCACCTGCTGGCCATCGCCTTCTCCAGGATGTGATGCGCCTGGTAGTCCCCCTCCAGGCCCCGCGTGAACTCGCGCATCACCTTGTATGGCCCGAGCGCGCCGTTCTGCTCCAGGGCATCCGCGATCGTCCTCCCGTACTGCGTCGCCAAGAGCTCAGCCGTCTCCTTGGACACCTTCTCGGCCCCCTCCAGGATGATCGGCGCCTTCTTCGCGCAAGCCTCCTCCAGCTTCTTCGCGAACTTCTCAGCCTGCCCGACGAGCACTGCCGACGCGACCTGCGTGATCGCCGCCGCGGCCTGGACGATGGCGTTGTCGACGCCGTCCTCGTTATCGCCGCCGATGATGCCGAACCGCTTGCCATCCTTGCGGGCGAGGTCGTGATTGAACTCGCCGTTCAGCATCGCGGAAGCGATCGTCAGCTCGCGGACCATCCGTTCGAGCGGCGTCAGGGGCTTCGCCTTGCCCTTCCCGTTCCCGTTGCACCCCTCCTTCGTCTGCTCACACGGGACCGCGCTCACGAGGGGACGCCCTTGCCGATGCTGAAGCTCCGGCAGCGCGCCGCCCCGATCCACCAGCGTGCAATGCTCGTCCACGCACTTGGGCGGGTGCACCTCGTCCTTCTTCGGCAAGGTCGACTCTGACGGCAAGAGCGGCTCGTTCGACAGCACGCCCTCGGGCGGAGGCGGCGAGGGCCGAGGCTCCTCCGGCGGGCGCTCCGGCATCATCTTCACGCCGGGCGGCACGACGTCGACTTGTTCGTCCTTCGCCGGCGGCGGCTTCGGCGTCTCCGAGGCCTCGGCAGACGTGGAAGCCCCCGCCTTGTCCTCCTCGGCCGAGGCCTTCGGCGCGTCCTTTGCCGGGGCCGGCATCGGGCGCGGCGGCGGCGTGGGGCAGGTCAGCTTGTTGTGCGGGATCGGTAGGAGTTTCGCGCTCGCGGGCGGCGCGTAGGGGTCGAATACGTAGGTTGTGAGCCCCTGGCTCTTCAGCGTGAACTTCGCGCGTCTCGTGGTCCACATAGCCTTCGCCCCCGGCGAATAGGCCCATTCGTTCACGTTCGGCGCGACGTCCGGCGGCCTGACGCAGACGCGGATCTCCGCGCGGGCGAGTGACGGCACGCACAGGACGAGAAGGACCGTGAGCAGGAAGAGGGCCGCATGGCGACGCATGCGAGTCAGGACACCGAAAACGTGTGCGCGGGGCAACTTTCCACCAAAACCACACCCCGACCCGTTTCGCGCCGATCTCGGAAGGTCGAACCGCCCGCCGACCCTTCCTCGCCGAAACAACGGTTCCGTTTTTTGTCGCCCGACCCTTCCTTTACAAAAAACGGAAGGCTCAGCGGCGCCGCGACCCTTCCTTTCCGGACCGCGCCTCTCCTCGACGCGCCGCGGACGGGTCAGAAGGAGATTTGGAAGACCATCGTTTCGCAGGCGACCCTTCCGCGGCAAATTTGGGAGAGGCCTTCCGCACAAAAGACGCGTCGCGAGGCGATTCAGGGAACCGTTTTTTCGTCGAGGAAGGGTCGAACGCCGGATCGGGAAACCGATATCGCGCGAAGACGGGTCGAAACGCTTGTTTTTAGCTGGTTGCGCCGCGCCGGGGCGCTGCCCCGGGCCCCGCGGGGGCTATCCGCCCCTCGACCCGGACCAGGGCAAGCCCTGGACTCGGGTTGGAAGAACCGCGCGATGCGCGGTTCTTCCACAGGCCGGTGGCAAGACCAGGGACGGTGTTGCCGGTCACAGCGGTCTTGGTTGGCAGGGTCTTGCCTCGATCTGTTCGATGAACTGCGCGATGCGCAGTTCATCGAACCCGGGTCCAGCGCTTGCGCTGGTCCGGGTCCAGGGGTGGACAACCCCTGGTCGGGTCCGGGGTGAAACCCCGGCGCAACGGCTGCCCGATGGGCTTCAGGGCTGCTTGGGCCAGGCGCGGACGAAGGTCGAGAAGAATGGCAAGCCATGCGCGGAGGGGTGGGGGTCGACCTGGGTGTCGACGCCGCTCCGCGTGCTGGAGAATTCTCCTTCCCACACGATGGCGCCTGAGGTCGTATCGACGATCGACACCTTCCCTGAAAGCGTGGATTCGACGGCGTTGCCGCCCATGCTCCCGGCGCCATGGACGACCTGCTCGTAATGCAGGCGTGCCAGGACGAAGTATCGCGCGTTGAGGGAGGTCTTGAGCTCGGCGAGCCGGCTCGGGTCGGTGCCTCCCTCCTCGTAGACACGCAGGTACTTGGCTTCTTCTTGGAGCGCCCCCTGAAGGGCCTGATCATGCTCGGCGTTGCTGACGATCGGGATGTCCTGCCGATTCTGCCGGGTCGCACGAATGAATTGCGCGACCACCAGCGAGCGCTCCCTGGGGCCCACGTGGGTGGTGTCGAACTTCACGGGCATGATCGCGATCCTGCCGGTGACGAGCTCCTTGGAGGTGAATGCGGGATCCACGCGGAGGTTCGTGGGCGTCCAGGCGCAGCCTGCAACGACGCCGAGCCCGAGCACGGGCATCGCGGCGATGAGCAACGTGGAGGCCGCGCGCTTGAGGCGGCCAAGGTATTTTGATGACTGCGAGGAGTGCATATCGTTCACGGAAACCCCCGCTCTGTGTGAGTCGAGACGTCCGAATCGTGTGTGTTCGTGCCAAACGACACTAACAGAAATGACAGAAGGGTGTCAAGCGGAGGTCGGAGAGGGAGGGGGCGGGCTGCGCACCAACCATTCATTTCGTCACGAACGAAAGCGTGGCGACAACCGGACGGTGATCGCTGCCGCCGTCGCCTGGGCCGATCCGCGCGTCGATCGTTTCGAGTGCGTTCGAGTGAAAGATGTAATCGATTCGCACGAGCCAGGTCGGCACGGGCACGCCGAGGAGGACCGGGCGTGAGCCGCCGCGCGCGGGCGTGGGTTCGCCCGGGAACGTGTGCCCGAAGCCCCACCCCGCCTCGCGCCAGGCATCACGCATCGCGCGGGTGACGATCGCATGTGCCGCGTTCTGATCGGTCGCGTTCAGATCACCCGCGAAGATCAAGGGGCCCGCGTGCGCGTCCGCGAAGTCGGCGAGGGCCCGCGCTTGCTCGTCGCGTACGCGCGCATTCGCAGGCCCGGCGACGGTGTGGAAATTGACGAAGGTCACGCGTTCTGTCCCGATATCGAGCTCCACGACCATCGGTGTACCTATCCACGCGATACGATCGAGGGGGCTCGCATCGACTTTGCGGAGCGGATGGCGGCTGAGAATGCCGCTGCCCGTCACGCCGGGTCTCGCATCGAGCAGGCGGTAGGGATACCTTTCGGAGAGCGCTTGCTCCAGTGCATCTGCATGCTCGGGCGTCATCTCCTGCAGCGCCACGATGTCGGCATTCACTTCGCGGATCACGCGTATCGTCGCGGCCGTGTTCGGATTGAAACCGAGCGTGTTGTAACTCATGATGCGGAGCTGGTTCTCGGTTGCCTGCGGGGTTTTACCGCACGGCACGAAAAGACCGCCCCAGAGCCACACGAAGAGGAGCGCCGAAAGGACGACGATGACAACCCCCTCACGCCGGCGACGAAGCGCTACCACGGCCAGAATCAAGGGCGCCGGCAAGAACGCGTAAAGAAGCAATGCGTTCGCCGCGAAGGACCACCATGTCCGATCCCCGAGCCCATAACGCGTGACCAGGACGGCGACGAGGACCAGGCCGTAGGACCAGACGAGGCCGTCGAGGAGCCGGTCGCGAAAGGACCGACGGTCGCTCGAACGAGGAGCTTCCTGGGTCGGTGCGTCGGCCGGGGTCATATCGAGAGGTCTAGCACTCGGAGACGCGAGGAACGAGCCGTTCGGCCGAGCGTGCGGAACCCATTGTGACGCTCTTGAGACACTTCAACGCGTGCCGCCGGTGCGGCGTGCTCGCTTTTCGGTCATCCTGACGCGCGTCATGCCCCGGAGACCACAAGACCCGGTTCCCCCGTTTCCCTACGACGAGCGCGACGTCTCCTACGAGGGAGCGTCTCCCGAAATCACACTCGCCGGCACCCTGACGCTGCCGCGGGCTGTGCCAAAGGCGCCAGCCGCGCTCTTCGTAACGGGTTCGGGACCGCAAGATCGGAATGAAGAAGTCGCGGGCCATCGCCCTTTCCTCGTCCTCGCGGATCACCTGACCCGGCGCGGATTCGCCACGCTGCGCGCGGACGATCGGGGCGTGGGCGGCTCCACGGGAGACGATACCCAGGCGACCCAGGAGGATCTCGCGCGGGACGTGGCCCGGGGCCTTGCATTCCTGCGGCAATACGAAGCGGTCGATCCGAGCCGGATCGGGCTCATCGGACACAGCGAGGGCGCCCTCGTGGCGGCGATGGCGGCGGCGCAGGACCCGGAGCTCGCGTTCCTCGTCATGCTGGCCGGCCCCGGTTTGCCCGGGATCGATGCAATCCACATGCAAAGCGCTCTCCTCGCCCGGAGCCGCGGCGCCGACGAGGCCGCCATCCTGCGCGAACGCCGCATGAACGAGCGAGTCTTCGCGGCCGTGCTCGCCGCGCCGAACACGGGCGCGGCTTTCGAGATGGGAAAACGTGTCCTCCTCGAAGAGCTCGCGGCGCTGCCCGAGGACGAGCGTCCGGCGGACGACGAAATCGAGCGAACCGCCGAAACCATGGTCACCATCGTGAGCGCTCCCTCGTTCACGAGTTTCCTGCGCGGAGGTCCGGCGCCCTTCCTGCGTGCCGTTCGCTGCCCCGTGCTCGCCCTCGGGGGCTCTTTGGATCTCCAGGCGCCAGCACGTGAGCACCTCGCGGGCATCACGGCCGCGCTCGAGGCCGGCGGCAATCCACGCGCGGAGGTGATCGAGCTGCCGGGGCTCAATCATCTGTTTCAGACCGCGGTCACCGGGGCCCTCGAGGAATACGAGCAGATCGAGGAGACGTTCGCCCCGGCGGCCATGCAACGGATCGCCGCGTGGCTCTCGGCATGGGAATGAAATGTCCCGCCTCCAGGCTCGGGAGGGTCACCTCGGTCGCGCAATCCCATACCGTTCAAGCCGGCGATAAAAGGTCGCGCGTGGAATGGCGAGCGATCGCGCCGCCTGCGCCGCATTCCAGCCATTCTCGGCGAGCGCACGGAGGATGGCCTCGCGCTCGGCATCCCCGCGAGGCCGCTCGACATGCCGCGACGGCAAAGGCCGCGCGTCCCGGAGGCCGAGGTCGCCGGGTCGGATCACGTCGCCCTCGGCGAGCACGATCGCCTTCATGAGCACGTTTTCGAGCTCGCGCACGTTGCCGGGCCAGGAATGGGAGAGCAGCACGCGCATGGCCGAGGGCGTGATCCGCGGCGCTGGCCTGGAAAGCTCACGGGCCGCGCGCGAGACGAGGTGCGCCGCGAGCTCTGGCAAGTCTTCGAGCCGGTCGCGGAGCGGGGGAAGCGTGACCTCCACGACGCCGACGCGGTAATAGAGATCCTCGCGAAAACGGCCGAAACGGACCTCGGTCCGGAGGGTCCGGTTCGTCGCGCAGACGAGCCGAAAATCGACGGGGACCGTGGTGTCGCTCCCGAGCGGGCGCACCACGCGCTCCTGCAGGACGCGGAGCAATTTGGCCTGAACTTCGAGCGGCATTTCGCCGAGCTCGTCGAGGAACAGCGTGCCGCCCGACGCCGCCACCATGAGGCCCCCGCGATCACGATCCGCGCCGGTGAAGGCGCCTCGCTTGTGGCCGAAAAGTTCCGCTTCGAGGAGGCTCGCGGGCAATGCGGCGCAATTGATCCCGACGAAGGGGCCCGCCCGGCGCGGGCTCCCGTCGTGCACGGCGCGCGCGACGAGCTCCTTGCCCGTGCCGCTCTCGCCGAGGACGAGCACCGGCAGCGGCGACGTGACGACGCGGTCGAGCGTCGCGAACACGCGGCGGAGGGCGGGGCTCCGGCCGATGATGCCCCGATCGTCGTGGCGATGGTCGAGCGCCTCTTGCTTCGCGCGCACCTCGTCGCCGAGGCGTACGATTTCGGCGGCCTGGAGCCGCGCGAGCTCCTCCACTTTGCTGCGCTCGGCTTCGAGCTCCTCGGTGCGGCGCCGGAGGTCCTCGATGAGGCGCGCGCGCCGGAGGACCAGCGCGACGTGATCGGCGAACCCGAGGACCAGGTCGATGTCGGCCTCACGAAATCGCGCCTCGGTGAATCGATTGTCGAGGTAAAGCGCGCCGATCACGCCGTCGGGGGACCGGATCGGGACGGCAATGACGGACCGGAGGCGCATGGCGTGCACGGAGGCATTTTCACGGAAACGTTCGTCCTCGCGCGCGTCGGCGGTGCAGACGGGCTGGGCCGTGCGCATCGCTTGCTCGGCGATCGAGCGGCTGAATTTGAGGTGACTTTTGCCGATCTGCTCGCGATCGACGTTCCGTGCGGCCGGCACGTGCAGCGCCCCCGAGCGCGGGTCCTCGAGCACAAGGAAGCCTCGTTCGGCGCCCGTGAGCTCGATCGCGGCGTCGAGCGCCATGACGAGGATGCCATTCGCCTCGTCGGTGCCATTGAGCTTCCGGTAGAGGTCGAGCAAGCGCGAGAGTTTTTCCATGCGTCCCTGGGGCGCGCCTCCGAGGTGGAGAGGGACAGGCGTCCGCAGGCGCCGTCGTGGATGGGCGAAAAACGCGCTCCGGAGCTCGGGCGCGAGGCCCGAAACGGCTTCCTCCCAGAGCGCGTCCGCGCGGGCGCGCAGCGGAATGGCGCGCGCCCGTTCGCCTGATGGGTCGAGCGCCGCGGCGAGCCGGCTCGCGCAAACTGCAATGAGGTCGGGCTGCCCTGCGCGTTCGGCAAAGGAGAGCGCTTCTTCGAGTCGCGAAAGCCCGCTGGCGGGCGCACCCCGCAATCGGTCGAGCTCCGCCCGCCCGAGCGCTTCCCGCGCCGCGACGTCGGGCGCCTCGCGCGCCTCGCCGGCCACTGCATCGAGTGCTCGCGCGGCGGCCGAGAGGTCCCCGGCCGCGAGGTCGATGTCGGCCCGTTCGAGCGCGACTTCGGCCGCCTCGCGCGCCATTCCGAGCCGATCGAAGGCCCCGCGGGCCCGCTCGGCGGCGTCGCGGGCAACGGCGAGGTCGCCGAGGCCAAACGCATTTTCACCGACCGCCGACGCCGCCGCCGCGGCAATGGCCACGAGCCCAGCGGCCGTGGCATCCGCCTCGGTGCGTGTCGCGGTGCGCAGGCCTCGCTCGAAGGCGCCGACATCGGCCCATAACTTCGCGAGGTTCGAGGCGAACAGGAGGCCGACGTCTTGTTGCCCGAGCGCGCGGCTGACCCGCGCGCCGCGCTCGTACGCCTCGAGTGCCTCGGCAAACTTGCCGAGCTGGTGGCATGCGGTGCCGAGGTTCAAGCACGTCCGCGCGATGGCGTCGCTCAAGCCGTGCTCCTCCGCGACCCAGAGCGCCTCGCGATGGCCCGCGAGCGCCGCGCGGACGTCGCCCGCGCGGTAATCGTGAATGGCGCGGTAGCTCCGCGCGCGGAGCAGGCGCCGCGGCGAGCGCGCGGTCGCGGCGGCCGAAAGCGAAAGGAACTTCCGCGCCGTGCGGAGATCGCCGAGGTGGGTCGCGGCGACGACGAGATCCTCGATGAGGTCGGCGCGCACGTCGTCGTCCGGCAACGCGGGCGCGGCCTCGAGCGCGGCCTCGGCGACCACGCGCGCCTCCGCGTGACGCCCGAGCCGCGTGAGTGCGCGTGCTTCGAGATCCGCGCGTCGCGCCCGGCCCACCTCGTCGAGAGGCTCGCGCGCGGCCTCCGCGAGGACCGTGAGCGCCCGCTGCGCCTCTCCCTGCTGGGCGAGGCAACTCGCGAGCGTGAGGAGCGCGCCGCCACGCGGAGCCCCGCTCGTGAGGCGTGGGAGCCTTCGTTCGATCGCCTCGCGCGCGCGCGCTGGATGGCCGCCGAGCTCGATGACACGCACGGCGAGCAGCCACACCTCGTCGTCGGCGTGCTCGGCGTCGACCACCGCTTCGGCTGCGCCCCGGAATGCGCGTGGTTGCCTTACCGCGTCGGCCCCGTGTTCGGCGAGCCGACGTGTTGCCTCGTTCGCCCGTCCCGCGAGCGCCCAGTGCCGTACGGCCTGCCCTGCCGCCTCCAAACGTTCTTCCGGCGACGTCGCGGGATCCACGGAGCGCGCGTCGAACGACGCCGCGATCGCCGCGTGTGCCGCACGGATCGCCTCGTCGCTCACGGCGAGCGTGGCCGCCTCCCGACGCGTGATCCGCAGGGCATCGGCATCCCGCCGCGCGAGGCCGCGGCCGACCAGCGTGGAGACGTTCACCTCATCGACCCCGAGGCTCGACAGCAGGCTGAGACGCGCGCGGCCGGAGAGCGCAACGAGCAGAGCCAGCGCGCGCTCCTCGGCCGGCGGAAAGGCGCTCGTGACGGCGGCTCGTGCACTCTTCGGGACGAGCCTCCCCATCGTGACTGCACGATCGAGCTCGCCCTCCGCCGCGCTGCCGGCTTGTAGCTCCGCGACGACCTCGGCGATTGCCGCGGGGTGCCCGCCCGTGGCGGCGAAGAGCTCGGCCTCGACGCCGGAGAGGCCGACGTCCAGCATCCACCGCTTCACCGCGTGCGCCGTGAGCGGCCTGAGCCCGATCCCCGTGGCCCCCGCGGATTCGCCGAGGAACACGCCCTTCGCGTGGTCGATCTCGGTGACGACGAGGAGCACGGGATCGGCTGGATCGAGCGACCGCGCGAGGGCCGAGAGCGCTTCGCGATCATCGTCGGGCAGGAGGTGGACGTCGTCCACGAGCAACGCCACCGGTGTGCCTCGACGAACCAGCCGATCCCGCGCTTCGAGCGCGGCGCGCAAGTTCCCTTCGGCCAGCGGCTCGGCGGCGGCGCGCTCCACGAGCGATCCAAATGGCCTTCGTGTCGTGGCGAGGGCTTCGACGGTCGCGACCCGCGTCTGCGCGATCCACTTGAGCTCGCGAAGCAGGCGGCTCCTCCCTGCCCCTTCCGGACCGCGGACGATCGCTACCCGCGGCCCGGCCCGCCCCGCTTCGAGGCCGTCGAGCAGCGCCACGAGAAGGCCGAGCTCCGCCTCCCGACCCACGAGCCGCGGCGCCTCCCGAGGCGGGACGTGAATCCACGACGCATGCCCGCCGAGCGCCTCGATGACCTCCTCCGCGGACGCGGGACGCGCGGCGGGATCCGGATCGGCGAGCCGGCGCGCGAGGCGCTCCACCAGAGGAGGCAGCCCATGCTCGCGCGCGAGATCGAGCAGCGTCACGCCGACAGCGAAGAGATCACTGCGCGCATCCGCGCGTTCTCCCCGTAAAACCTCGGGCGCGATGAACCGCGGCGTCCCGCTCGGCACCGCCACGCTCCCGAGGAGGCCCGCGCACGACAGATCGAGCAGCACACCACGACCACGCTCGTCGACCATCACGTTGGCGGGCTTGAAATCCCCGTGCCGGAGCCCGAGGCGATGCAGGAACGCGAGCGCGGACAGCGCATCGACGAGCGGCCCGCGGAGCGCCTCGAACGAAGGCGCCGCCCGATCGAGCTCACGCCCGGCGACGACTTCGGTCGCGAGGTAGTGCAGCGCCGCGTGTTCGCCGTCCCGCGGAAGGGAGCCGAAATCGAGCACGCGGACGAGGTGCGGGTGGACGAGGCCCGCCAGGTAACCGAGCTCCGCGCGGAGGGCCCATTCGTCCTCCGCGCGCCGTAGCACCTTCAGCGCGACGTCGGCCTCGAGGACGAGGTCCCGCGCGAGGAACGTCCGCGCGAGGCCGCCCTCGCCGAGCGTCGCGACGATCCGATACCGGTGGGCGAGGGTCTCTCCCGGGGCGACCAAGCTCGCCAAATGTCTCACATGTGTCTCACATGTCGCAACGAGACACTTCCTGCGGCTGAACCACGCGTTCCGCCGCGAGAATTCGCGCGTTCCGCCCGTGGGCGTCGCCTTGGTACGCCCCCTGCTAACGGCCCGCGCATGATTTCTGGTCGCGTGCTTCTTCGTTTGGTCGCCGCGTCGCTCGCGCTTGGGGCGTGCATCGTGAGCCCCCAGCCGACGCCCCCCGAAGAACCCACGCTCGACGCGGAGCTCATCTCGCCGGGCGGGCCCATGGACGTGTCCACCCACGTGCGTTTCCTGGGCGAGCCCGGCGCGGTCACGCCGCCCGAAGGCAACGTCGTGGTCACGAACCTGGACACGGCGGACGCGCCTCTCGCGGCGAAGGTCGCCGCGGATGGGAGCTTCGAAATCATCGTTCCCGGCATCTCGACGGACGAGTTCCGCGTCGAGATCGTGGGTCCGGGCGGGGGTCGCTCGAAGCCCGTCGATCTCGTCCTTTCCGCCGGCAGCGCCACGTTCGAGCCGGGTCCGCGGCCCCTCGCCGAGTGCCTCCTGCTCGAGCCTTCGCTCTCCGTCTCGTTCGACGGGGCGGGCGATACGAAAAACCTCGTCGTTCGAAACGAATGCCCGGACGAGCTCTCGTTCCTCGCGCCTCGCCTGCGCCGCGGAAACGCCGCATTCGGCTTCTCGAATGCGGCGCCTTTCCTCCTCGCGCCGGGCGGCGCCGCGACGATCACGGTCGACGTCGGCGCCCAGGCGGACGAGCAAGTCGACGTGCTCTTCGTCGAGACGACCGGCGCCATTCGTGATCGCCGCCCCCTGACGCTCTTCGTGATTCCCTGAAACCCAATCGATTCACCAGGAAAAAGGAGAACATCATGCTTCGATCGAACACGCTCACGCTCCTCGCGCTCGCGCTCCTCGTTTTGCCTGCTTGCGGCAGCACCGTCGACTCGGGCGGCGGCGAGCAAACGGGCTTCACCAAGGACGAGGCCCGGGCGATGAACGGTGTCACCAAGGAAGGCGCCGACGTGTGCGCCCTCGAAGGCTGGTACGACGACGGCACGTGCGACGACTTCTGTCCGGCGAGCGACGGCGATTGCTCCGTATCCTGCCCGAGCCCCGACGATTCTGCGGTCCACTACGTCTCGACGGACTTCAGCACGTGCTTGGCATCCTTCATCATGTGCCCCGAGGGGCAGGTGCTCTTTTCGAGCCCGGATTGCGGCTGCGCCTGCATCGAGAACGATGCCGGCGAGCTGTGCAGCGAGGAATCCGGCATGTTCTGCGAAGAGGGCTACTTCTGCGATGTTCCGATCGACACGATGTGCGGGGCGATCATCGATCAGGCCGGGACCTGCAAGCCCAAGCCCGAAGCGTGCGACCAGAACTACGACCCGGTCTGTGGATGCGACGGCCAGACGCACGCGAACGCGTGCACCGCCAACGCGGCCGGCACGGCCGTCGCGACGGCGGGAGCCTGCCCCTGATCACGCAGGGTCATTTGCGAAACTCGTCCGCCGAAAGCCCCGCGCGCCGGAGCAGCCTGTAAAAACTCTCCCGCTCGATCCCCGCGTGCTCCGCCGCGGCCGTCACGTCCCCGAAAAACCTCTTCAAGACCGCCTCCAGGTATCGGCGGCTCGCCTCGGCGCGTGATGCATCGACGGCCTCGCGATACGTGAGCTTCGCGAGCTCGGTATCACGCGCGCCCGTGGCCCCTGCCGCGCTCCCGCCCTGGATCTCCGGCGGCAATGAGCCCAGCGTGATCTCCCGCGTCGTCTCGATGATCGCCGCCCGCTCGACCGCGCTCCGGAGCTCCCGCACGTTCCCCGGCCAGCGATAAGCGTTGAGCGCAGAAAGCGCTGCATCGGAAAACCGCGTCGCGCTCGATCCCGCGTGCGGCGCTCGTTCCGCGAGGAAACGTTGCGCGAGCAGGGGAATGTCCTCCGCACGCTCGCGCAGCGGCGGAAGCTCGAGCACGCATACGTTGAGGCGGAACCAAAGATCCTCGCGGAACGATCCAGCCTTCACCATTCCGCGGACGTCCCGGTGTGTCGCAGCGATCACCCGGACATCCACCTTCCGCTCGCGCGGCTCGCCGATACGTCGAACGGAGCGCTCCTCGAGCACGCGCGTGAGCTTCGCCTGGATCGTCGGGCGGAGCTCGCCGATTTCGTCGAGGAACAACGTGCTCTCGTGGGCCTCCTCGAAGAGGCCGGCGCGGTCGGACGTCGCGCCCGTGAAGGAGCCGCGCGCGTGGCCGAAAAGCTCGCTCTCGATCAAGGACCGCGGAATGGCGGCGCAGTTGACGGCAACCAGGCGCGAGGGCGCCCGCGACGAGCGCTCGTGAATCGCGCGGGCCACGAGCTCCTTGCCGGTCCCCGTCTCGCCGAGGATCAAGACCGTCGCGTCGGTGGGCGCGACGCGCTCGATGAGCTGATAGACCCGGCGCATCGCGGGCGAACGCCCGATCATCGCGCCAAACCCGTCCACGTCACGCGGCTCGTGGCTCTCGTGGAGCACCGCCGCCTGCGCGAGCGCGCGCTCGACGAGGGCCTTGAGCGCGTCGGTCTCGAAGGGTTTCGTGACGTAATCGTACGCACCTTCGCGCATGGCCTGCACCGCCGTCGGGACCGTCGCATACGCCGTCATCAAAATGAACGGCACCCCCGGCCAGCGAGCGCGCACCGCGCGGAGCACCTCGAGCCCGTCGCCGTCGCTCATGCGCAGATCGCAGAGCACCACGGTGATCGGCTCTCTCTCCAGCGCCTCCAGCGCCGATCGCACGCCACGCGCGGTAACGACACGCCCGAGCTTGCCGAGCACCTTGGCGAGCATGGCGGTCATGTTCGGCTTGTCGTCGACCACCAGGATCGTCGGCTTCACGCGGCTTCTTCCTTTCCGGCGTCCACGATCACGCCCGGCAAATCCACGACGAACCGCGCGCCCCCGCCGGCCCGCGCTTCCGCCCGGATGCGCCCGCCATGCGCGGTGACGAGGCCATAACAGACCGCGAGGCCGAGGCCCGTTCCATCCCGCCGTGTCGTGAAAAAAGGCTCGAAGACGTGGTCGATCACGTCGGATGACAAACCCTCGCCGCGGTCGAGCACCTCGAAACGATACCCGTCACCCTCGCGATGCCCCTCGACGAGGACCGGCTCGTCGCTCGACATCGCCTCGCGCGCATTCGAGACGAGGTTCACGATCACCTGCCGGATCCGCAAGGAATCGACCCGGATCATCGCAGGCTCCGCGTCCACCACGACGGTCGGCGAGCCCGATGAAATGGGCCTTCGCGAGGGCACGCTTTCGGCGCGATCCGCCGCATCGCGCAGCAGATCGGCCGCGTCCACGGGGCGCGGCACGAGCGCGGGCGTACGTGCGTACACGAGCAGCTCCTCCGCGATGCGCTGGCAAAGCGCCGCCTCCTCGTCGAGGATCCGGAGCTCGTCGCGCATCGAATCGTTTTCGACCTCCTCGCGCATCGTGCTCAGGTAACCGCGGATGACGGTGACGGGATTGTTGATCTCGTGCGCCACGCCCGCCGCGACCCGCCCGATCGCCGCCAATCGCTCGGCGGCCACGAGATCCGCCTCCGCGCGCTTCAGCGTGTCGAGCATACGATTGATCGCGTCCGCCACGACCGCGAGCTCGACCGCGGGGACGGGCTCGACACGCGCCGTCCGATCCCCCTCGGCGACGCGCCGCGCGACACGCTCGAGCGAGCCGAGCGGCGTCGCGAACGACCTCCACAAATTGCGCCCGGCGACGAGGGCCACCGCGGCCGCGAGCAGGCCCGTGCCCACGGCGATCACGAGCGCGAGCCGCACGGCGCTCGCAGCCTCGCCTTCGGCTTTCAGGGCCTCGCCGTCGAAGTAGCCGGCGACCGCGTCGGCGTGCTCCGTCATCCTGTCGACCAGAGCGTTCGCCCGCTCGTGCGAGCGATGCACCTCCGCCCAGTCTTTGCGATCGATCGCCGGCAGGATCTCCTCCGTGAAGACGCAGCTCAAGTCGCAGCTCGCGTCGGCGATCGCGTCGAGGCGGCCTTCGCCCGCGTCGTCGACCATCGGCCGGAGCGCGCGGAGCTCGTCGTTCAGCTTGTCGACCCACTTGTCGTGATGCGCGATGTGGGAGGGGTCGCGCAGGATGATCGTGTGCGCCTCGTGGATGTATTGCTCGCGCGCCACCACGCTGAGCAGCGCCGCGCGGCGCGAGGCCACCTCCAGGTCGTGCGCCTTCAGGATGGCTCGACGCGACGCGAGCGCCGAAACCACGGCGCTCGCGCCGCTCGCGAGCACGAGGGCAACGAGAAGACTCACGGTCAGGAGCAGACGGCCGCGGAGGCGATACGCCTGCGGCGACGACGACACCGCCATGCCCCGCCTTTAGCAATGGGCATGACCCGAAGCCAGCGCGACGCGAGGCCGCTCGTGTCCGCGCGGGTCACGTGTTGTAACCGGCTCGGTCACTCCCCGTGCCCTACCCGCGCGTGATGCTCCGGGAAAACCGAGGGCTCTGCCCTGGCACGAAGCGTGCTGCGCCGCGCGGCGGCGTGGCGACGAGAGCCTCGGCGAACGACTGTAATCAACGGCTCCGTCCTGCGTCGGCAAGGGCGAGGGTTGCGCAGACGCGGATGCCGCGCGATGAACCGGAGCCGCCTGCCCGAATCCACCCCCCTCCCCGATCGTGATGCCGAATTCAGAAGGAACTTGGAGTCGACGCATGAAGACCACGCTGGGCCTGCTCGCCCTGCTCTTCGCATCCGCCTGCAGCGGGCCGGAGGTCCCTTCGGCCTTCCAGCCGGATTCTCCCGCATCTCCCGCGGCGTCCCCGGCGCCCCGTCCCCCCGTCGCGGCGGTGCTCGCGGCGTCGGATCCGCGGGATGCCAGCGTCTGCGTGCCCGAAAAGCCGTGCGTCCTTCCCGCCTCCGAGGACGAGGGCGGCTCCGGGCATCCACACGGCGGCCACGATCACGGAAACCACGGCGGCCACGGAATGAACCACGGAGATCACGGCGGCATGAACCACGGCGGCCACGATCACGGAAGCCACGGCGGAAAAACCCCCGCGCCGCCCGCCACGGGCCACGAAGGCCATCGCGGCCACAAACATTGACCGGATGGAATTTGCCATGACGACGAGGTCTCTCTTTTCATTCGGTGCGCTTTTGCTCGCCCTGGGCCTGTCCGCCGGCTGCGCGAGCGGGACGCTTCCCCAGCACGTGGGCGAGGTGAACGACATTTTCGCGGCGCGAAACCGGCCCGATCTCGCCGTGTCCGTGCCCGGAGAGGACGAAGATTGGGAGAAAACCGCGGCGGAGGTGCCGAAGCTCCTCTCGAAGCCACTCGACGCCGACGGGGCCGTACGCATCGCGCTCGCGCAGAACCGCGAATTGCGCGCGGCCTTTTACGAGATCGGCATCGCCCGCGGTCGGTTCGTCCAGGCGGGCCTGCCGCCGAACCCCGAGATCGATCTCGGCGTCCGGCGCCCGAACGATCCGGCGCAGCCGCTCCAGCTCGACATCGGGATCGAATACAACCTCACCGGGCTCCTGATGCTCCCGCTGCGCAAGGGCGTCGCCGAGGCCGAGCTCGCGGCGGAGCGGCTGCGCGTCGCGGGGCAGGTGCTCGACATGGCCTACGCCACGCGGACGGCGTTTTACGCGGTCCAGGCGCGGCAGCAGGAGCTCGACCTCCGCGTCCGCGCGCTGAAAGCGTTCCAGGCCGGCTTTTCCGCGGCCGAGGAGCTCCACCGGGTCGGCAATCTCCCCGAGATGGATCTCGCCACCCAAAGGGCCGCGGTGGAGTCGGCGCGCGTGGATGTCGCGGAGGCGGAAAACCGCCTGCTCGACGCACGCGAAAACCTGAACGTCGCGCTGGGTTTGTCCGGCGGACAGACGGACTGGACCGTCGAGGCAAAGCTCCCGGATCCGCCGGCCGAAGCACTCCCCACCGAGCGAATCGAGCAACGCGCCGTCGCGGCGAGCTTCGAGCTCCAGGAGCTCGAGGCGCGCATGCGTGTCGCCTCGAAACGCGCCGGGCTCGCGCAAACCGAGGGCACCCTCCCCCACATCTCCGGCGGGTTCCACGGCGAGCGGGATGAGCTTGCGTGGGAGATCGGCGGCCACGTCACGGTAGGTTTGCCCATCTTCGATCGCAACCAGGGCACGGTTTTGAGCGCTCGTTCCGAATTCGGCGCGCAGCGCGAGCGGTATCTGGCGACCGCCACGTCGCTCCGCGCGACAACACGCTCCGCGCTGAATCGCGTCGAATCCGCGGGCCGACGCGCGCGCCATTACCGCGAGGCCGTCCTGCCGGCGCGCGAAAAGGCCCTCGCGGAGACGCTGCTCCAGTACAACGCCATGCAGGTCAGCGTCTTTCAGGTCCTCGAGAGCCAGCGCCAGGTCACGCAGTCGGGCCTCACCTACGTCGAGACGCTGCTCGATTACTGGAATGCGCGCGCGGCCCTCGATCAAATCCTCGCCGGCCGCCACCGCGGCCTCGCGCTTGGCCCCGCCGGCGCGTCGCGAACGAACCTCCCCTCCGGAAGCGACAGCGCTGCCGCCGGACACTGATTGCAAGGAAGAAACACCATGGATCGCCGCAAATTCGTCCAGTTCGGGGTCGCCGCCGGCAGCGCCTTGCTCGCCTCCCAAGCGTTTGGGCAGGACAAACCCGGCGCCGCGCCTCCGCGTCCCGCGCCGAAACGCGCCGTCTTCCCCGGCGGACAGGTCGCCGTCACCACGCCGAACGGCGTGACGTTGCCCCTCAAGGAAAAGGACGGCGTGAAGATCGGCCACCTCGTCGCCATGCCCGTGAAGCACACGTTCGCGCCGGGGCTCGAGGGCGATTGCTGGGGCTACAACGGCCGGACGATCGGTCCCACGATCGAGGTCGTCGAGGGCGATCGGGTGCGGTTTTACGTGACGAACAAGCTGCCCGAGCCGACCACGGTGCACTGGCACGGCGTGATCCTGCCGAACGGGATGGACGGCGTGTCGGGCTTGAACCAGCGCCCCATCAAGCCCGGGGAGACGTTCGTCTACGAGTTCACGTTCCGGCACGCCGGGACGTACATGTATCACCCCCATTACGACGAGATGACCCAGATGGCGCTCGGGATGATGGGGATGATCGTGGTGCACCCGAAGCGGCCGAAAGGCCCGCCGGTCGATCGGGATTTCGTGCTCATGACGCACGAGTGGAAGATCACGCCGGGCTCGCGCCGGCCGGATCCCAACGAGATGAATGATTTCAACGTGCTCACGTTCAATTCGAAAGCCTTCCCCGGGACCGAGCCGCTGCTCGTGGGCCGCGGCGAGCGCGTGCGCATCCGGTTCGGCAATCTCTCGGCGATGGATCACCACCCGATCCATTTCCACGGCCTGACCTTCGAGACCACCTGGACCGACGGCGGCGAAATCCCGGCCGCCGCGCGTCATCCAGAGACGACCGTGCTCGTGCCCGTCGGCAGCACGCGCGTCATCGAGTTCGTTCCCAACGAGCTCGGCGACTGGGCCTTCCATTGCCACATGACCCACCACGTGATGAACCAGATGGGCCACGGGATGCCCGTCATGGTCGGGGCCGACGCGCGGAAGATCGACCCCAAGGTGCAGAGCCTTTTGCCCGGTTACATGACGATGGGACAAACCGGCATGGGCGAAATGGCCGAGATGGGCATGCCCGTGCCGAAAAACTCGATCCCCATGGGCGGCGGGCCCGGTCCGTTCAGCTCGATCGACATGGGCGGCATGTTCACGATCCTGAAGGTCCGCGACAACCCCGAGACGGCCGATCCGAAAGGCTGGTACCAGCACCCCAAGGGCACCGTGGCCGATCGCGCGGAGGATGCGCAGTTGAAGGCGGATGGGATCGATCCGGATGTGAAGTTCGGCTGACCGCGCGAAGCCGCGCCCCCTTGCCGCTCCCGTCCCCTCGCGTGCGCCTCCCGCCGTCCGCGCTACGCTCGCCCCGCGATGATTGGCTCTGCGGTCACGGCCGTGCTCGGCCCGACGAACACCGGCAAGACGCACCGGGCCGTCGAGCGCATGCTGGAGCACGAGTCCGGGATGATCGGGCTGCCGCTCCGGCTGCTCGCGCGCGAGGTCTACGACCGCATCACGGCGCGCCTCGGGGAGGAGCGCGTCGCGCTCGTGACGGGCGAGGAAAAACGCATCCCGCGCCGGCCGCAATACTGGGTCTGCACGGTCGAGGCGATGCCGCGGAACCTCGAGGTCGAGTTCGTCGCGGTCGACGAGATCCAGCTCGCCTCGCATCCGCAGCGCGGGCACGTGTTCACCGAACGCCTGCTCGATGCCCGCGGCACGAAGGAGACCTGGTTCATGGGGGCCGCGTCGATGCAGCCGATCATCGCCGAGCTCCTGCCCGCGGCGCGGATCCAATCGTTCCCGCGCCTCAGCCGGCTCGCCTTCGCCGGGGCCGAGAAGCTCGCGCGGCTGCCGCAAAGGAGCGCGATCGTCGCGTTTTCCATGCAGGAGGTCTACGAGGTCGCCGAGCGGCTGCGGGCCACGCGCGGGGGCGCGGCCGTGGTGCTCGGGGCGCTCTCGCCGCGCACGCGCAATGCGCAGGTCGCGATGTTCCAGTCGGGCGAGGTCGAGTACATCGTCGCGACCGACGCCATCGGGATGGGGCTGAACCTCGACGTGAAACACGTGGCGTTCGCGGCGCTGCGCAAGTTCGACGGCCGCGACGTGCGCGACCTCGAAGCCGCGGAGATCGGGCAGATCGCCGGGCGCGCCGGGCGCTACACGAGTGATGGATCGTTCGGCACGCTCGCGCCGCTGACGCTGCCGCAGGGCCTCGCGAACGCCGTGGAGGCGCACAGGTTCCCTGCGGTGCGGCGGCTCGTCTGGCGAAACGCGGATCTCGACACGGGCTCGATCGATGGCCTGCTCGCCTCGCTCAAGCGCTCGCCGGGGCGACGCTCGCTCGTGCTGCAGGAGAGCGCCGAGGACGCGGCGGCGCTCGCGCGGCTGGCCCAGGATCCAGCGATCCGGGCGCGGGCGCAGGGCCCTGAGGCAGTGGAGCTGCTCTGGGAGGTTTGTCGGATCCCCGATTATCGCAAGCTGCTCTTCGAATCCCACGTCGCGCTGCTCGCCGAGATTTTCGCCCACCTCGCGGGGCCACGGGCGTGGATCGACGAGACGTGGATGGATGAGCGCGTGCGGGAGATCGATGATCCGGCCGGGGACATCGATACGCTCATCGCGCGGATCTCGGCGATCCGGACGTGGACGTACGTGTCGCATCAAGGCCGCTGGGTGAAGGATCCGGCGGCGTGGCAGGAGCGAACCGCGGCGATCGAGGATCGGCTGAGCGACGCGCTGCACGAGCGGCTGGTGCAGCGGTTCGTCGAGAAAAGCGGCGGCGGGAACAAGGCGCGAGCGGTACAGAGCCCCACGCGAAAAGCGGCGCCCACGCGGGCAGAGCTGCGGGCGATGGACAAGGCGAATCCGTTCGGCAAGCTCGCGGCGCTCAAAGCGCCGCAGGCGCGCGAGGCGGGCGGGGCTTCGACCGATGAGGCGCGCTGGGTGGAGTCCGTCGTCGCGGCGCGGCATGCGGCGATCGCGGTGGATGAATCGGGGCGGGTCACGTTCGAGGATGGGCGCGAGCTCGGGCGGCTCGTGCGGGGATCGAGCTTGCTCCTGCCGGACGTGAAGCTCGCGGCGTTGCCGGAGCTCGGCGCGGGGGCGCGGGCGCGGATCACGCGGCGGCTCGTGGCGTTCGCGCGCGACCTCGTGGAGGAGCTCTGCGCGCCCTTGCGAGCGCACGCGCCGCGCGGGCTCGGGGCCGCGGCGCGCGGGATCCTTTATCAGCTCGAACAGGGGCTCGGGACGGCGAGGGCCGAGGATGCGGCCGCGCAGATCGCCGAACTCGCGCTGGAAGACCGGGACAAACTCGCCGCGGCGGGCATCGTGGTGGGCGCGCGGGTGCTCTACGTGCCGGCGATGCTCAAGGGGCCAGCCCTGTCGCGGCGGAGCGCGCTCGTCTGCGCGTTCGCGGGGGCGAAGGCGCCGCGGGCGCCGGGGCCGAGCGTGGTGTCGATGCCGATCACGCGGCTCGCGGAGATGTCGCTCCACACGGCCGTGGGATATCCGGTCTTCGGGCCTCGCGCGGTGCGCGCGGACGTGGTCGAGAAAGTATTCGCGGCGATCGAGGCGGACGGGGGCCTGCCTCCGGCGGGAAAGCTCGCGGGATGGCTCGGGTGTCCGGCGAAAGAAGCGGCGAAGGTCGGCGCGGCGATCCTGGGCGAGGCGCGCGGTGAGGCGGAATCCCCGGAGCCCGACCGCGCCGCGAAAGCGTAAGATTTGCTCGAAAACGTGCGTTGGATCCGCGAGCCGCCTTGTGGCGCGGGGCGCCGGCATTTATAGTCAGGTGCCTACTTTTTTTCCTTAGCGGAGGTCCGTCTCATGCGTGACGCGTGGATGCGTGCGGGTTTGCTTTTGTGTGGCGTCGTGGGGATGACTGCGGGCTGTTTCCAGGTCCCGGCGGACGCGAGCGCGCCCGACAGGAACGAGTCCAGCGGCACCGGGGGCACGGGCGGCAGCGGCGGCGGGGGCGGCGATGGAACCTTCAGCTCCGGCGGCGCAGGCGGCTCGATGAGCGGCGGCGGCGACGACGACTGCGCGATCGGGCAATACCCCACGGTCGGCGAGATCCCCGCGGGCGCCACGGTGCGGTACGTGTCGTCGATCTGCACCGCGAAGCCCGGAGAGGGTGACGGCACGCGGGACAAACCCTTCGCGAGCCTGCAGGAGGCGGTGAAGGGCAGCGCGCCGGGTGACTACCTCGTGCTGATGAACAAGTCGATCTTCCCCGAAAACGTGGTGATCGACAAGCCGCTGACCATCCTCGGCACCGATCCCGAGACGCCCGCCGAGGAGGCCTCGATCATCGTGCAGGCGCCCGCCCCGAACGCGATCATCGTGCAATCGAAAGACGTCACGCTGCGCGGGCTCATCGTGCAGAACCCCCAGGGCGCCGGGATCTGGGTGCAAGGCGGCGCCGCGACGATCGACGCGTCGAAGGTGACGAAGGCCGAGAAGAGCGGCGGAACCGAGCTCGAGCGGGGGAACGGGATCCTCGCGACCGACGACGCGAGCATCATCGTGCAGCGCACGATCATCGTGCAATCGGACAACACGGGCGTGCTCATGCAGGGCTCGCGCGGCACGATCACGGGCAGCACGATCTCGGAGAACAAGGGCGTCGCCGGGATCTGGGTGCAGCGTTCGAGCGGGTTCGTGACGCTCTCGGGCAACATGATCGCGGCGAACGCGGGGACCGGCGTCTCGGTGCTGAGCTCGCGGGCGATCATCGTGCAGAACACGATCGGAGAGACCGCCGTCGGCGGAAACGGCGACGACCGCGCCGACGGGATCGTCGTGGCCGAGCATTTCGTGAATGGCGTGTCGGAGGGCTTCGCCGAGGCTTCGCTGCAAGGCAACGAGATCAGTGGCAATGCGCGGCTCGGCGTCCTGTTCTCGGGCGACGCGCGGGGCATCATCGTGCAGAACACCGTGAAGGGCAACGGCGCCGCGGACACGGCGAAGCGCGGCGCGGGCATCTGGGTGCAATCGGGCGCCGGCGCGCTCGCGCCGATCACGATCGAGCAGAACGTCGCCTCGGGCAATGGCTTCGCGAACATCGGCGTGGGCGGCAATTCTCGGGCGATCATCGTGCAGAACCCGTCGATCGGGAGCGCCATCGCAAAACCGTGGACGGCGAACGGCGTGACGGCGAACGCGGGCGAGGGCATCGTGGTGTTCGGCGGCGGTCACGCGTCGATCAAGAACAACGTGCTCGCGGCGAACGGGCGTTCGGCCGTTTTGCTAGAGGGCTCGGCGAGCGGCACGACGGTCCAGGGGAACACCATTTCGGGCAGTGAATACGCGATCATCGTGCAAAACACGCCCGAGATGCCCTTCCTCGAAATGAATACCCTCCTCGACAACGGGAAGATCGACATCGTCGCGGCCGGACAGGCCGGTCACCCCGTGCCCCACGAAACCTTCGATACGCCGTGAAAGGAAGGACGACCATGACGAACCGATTGCATTTCGTACGTCTGGCTGCACTGCTCGCCGCGCTGCCGATCGGGGGCTGCGGGGCTGACAATTCGCTGGCGACGCCCGCCTGCGGCACGTACGCCGACGCGCCCAAGAACGCGAGCAGCGTGGTGTACGTGTCCGCGACCTGCGGCGCGCGGGACGGAGACGGCTCGGAGGAGCGGCCATTCGCGAGCATTCAGCAGGGGATTGACGCGTCGGCCCAAGGCGGCGCGGTGCTCGTCGACGCCGGGACGTATGCCGAGAACCTGAGCATCACGAAGACCGTGGAGGTGCTCGGCGCGAACACGCGCGGCGAGCCGGAGAATGCGAGCATCATCGTGCAAGCGCCCTCGCCGTACGCGATCACGGTGGAGGGCTCGACCGTGGTCCTGCGCGGGATCATCGTGCAAAAGCCCCAGGGCGCCGGGATCTGGGTGCAGAAGAACGGCAACGCAGTGCTCCAGGACTCACGAATCGAGGGCACGGTCGCGGTGAACGAGGACGGCCACGGCGTGATGGCCACGGACAGCGGCAGCATCATCGTAGAGCGGTCGATCATCGTGCAATCCGAGGGCGCGGGCGTGTACGCCAACGCTGCCGCGGCGGCGAAGGTCGAGCGCAGCATCATCGTGCAAAACGGCGGCTTCGCGGGGATCTGGGTGCAGAGCACGCTCGGCGAGGTTTCGCTCGTGGGGAACGAGATTACCGAGAATGCCGAGGGCGGCATCACGATCCTCGGCACGCGCGCGATCATCGTGCAGAACCAGGTGAAGAACACGAAGAGCCGCATGTCCGGAGAGCTGGCGGACGGCATCCGGGTGATCGGCGACAGCTTGGTCGGCGAGGCCTACGTGGAGATCGGCGGCGAGAAGCCCGAGAGCAAGAACGTGATCGAGGGCAACGACCGCGTCGGGATTCTCTTCTCGGGCGAGAAGGCGCGCGGGATCATCGTGCAAAACGAGGTGGTCGCCAACGCCGACGACACCAAGCGCGGCGCCGGGATCTGGGTGCAATCGAGCGCCGGCACCGCCCCGAACGAGGACCAGAGCGTGGGCATTCGAATCGCGCAGAACCGCGTCGAGGGGAACCATTACGTCGGGATCGGCGTGACCAACAATGCCCGGGCGATCATCGTGCAGAATCCCAGCATCAGCGGGACGATCGCAGGGGAAATCATGGCGAACGGGATTCCCACGAAGATCGGCGACGGGCTCGGCGTGTACGCGGGCGCAAGCGCGCACGTCGACAAGAACACGATCAGCTCGAACGCGCGCGTGGGCGCATTGTTCTTCGGGGCGGCGAATATGTGCGTCATGACGAACAACACGTTCGAGAAGAACAACGAGGGGTCGATCATCGTCCAGAACACGGACGGTCTCGCCCTCGATACGAACGAGACCGACGTCCCGCCGGTCGCGCCCGCCTTCCCGGTCGGCGTCGACACGTCCGATCTGTGATCCCACCCCGGCGGGCGCCGCCCTCGGCGCGCGCCCGCCTCCCCTTCTCTCAGCCCGATAACGACGCCGCGAGCGCCCTCGTCTCCTCGGCGAGCTTGCCCATGTTCGCCGATTCGAAGATCGAAATGCTCTCGTCGAGGAAACGGCTCGCCTCGGCGAGCGCCGATCCGTCGCCCTTCGCGCGCGCGTGGAGCACGCGCGCCATGGTGCGGCGCGCCGTGCCCCGCATGTAAGGTGAGCTCACGCGGTCCGCGAGCTCGATACAGCGCTCGGCATGCCCCTTCGCCGCGTCGAGCTCACCCGTGACGAGGTGGCATTCGGCGAGCGCGCGTTGCGCCTCGGCGAGGCCACGCAAAGAGCCGAGCCGCTGGTGCAGGACCTCGGCCCGCGAGAGCGTGCGAATGGCCGCGCGGGCGTCGCCGCGGGCGAGCTCGAGCTCGCCGACGTTGCTCAGGATGACCGAGCGGTGCTGGACGAGGTCCCAGCGCTCGGTCTGTTCGAGCGCCGCCCGCCAGGTGGATTCGGCCAGATCGAGGCGGCCGCGGAAGTAATGGAGCGCGGCGAGCCCGTTGTAAGCGTCGACGGCCTCGACGGGCGCGTTCGCCGCGATGGCGCGATCGATGGCCCGCTGGTAGGTCGGCTCGCCCTCGTCGTACCGGCCGGTGTGCAGATAGCCGTTCCCGAGGACGCGGTAGGCCGACGAGAGCGCCCGCTCCCACTCCTGTGTGCGCGCGGCGGCGTCGCCTTTTTCGTGCGATTCGAGGACGCGGCGAAGGCGCTCGGCGCAATCGCGGTGATCCCCGAGGTGCACGCTCGCCCCCATCGCGCCCGTGAGCGCTCTGAGCGCGAGCAGGCTCTCGTCCTCGCCGAGCCATTGTTCTGCTCGGACAAACGATTCTCGTGCATCCGCATAACGCCCGCGGTGTTCGAGCGCCCAGCCTTTTTCGATGGCCACGCGAGCCTTTTCGTCGGCGAAATCGTCGCGGTCACCGGCGCGGGCGAGCGCGTCGTCGGCGACCTCGATGGCGCGCGCGAGGCTGCCCGCGAGCACGAGCTCGTGCGCGAGGCTGCCCGCGAGCGAGAGGAGCTCGCCGAGCCGCGTGGCCTCGTCCATGGCCGAGGCGGGCATTTCGAGGAGGATCTCGCGCGCCGCTTCGAGCATCCTGACGGCCTCCTCGATGGCGTGGGTGCGAATGGCGCGCTCCGCGGCGCGGCGCTTGTACGGCAAGGCGAGGGCGAGCTCGCCGGCCTCGCGGAAATGGTGGCCGATGAGGTCGTCGTGCGGGCCGGGAGAGCCGCCCGTGGCGCGCTCGAGCCAGAGCGCCGCGGCCCGGTGGAGCGCGCGCCTTCGCGCCTTGGGCACGCGCCGCTGCGCGACCTCCTGCAAGGCCGCCTGCGTGAACGCATAATCGAGCTCGCCGGCCAGCATCGCGTCGCGTCGCTGTGCGAAGATGCCGCGGCGCACGAGCTCGGCGAGCGAGCGCGGCTCGAAGCGCCCTTCCAGGAGCTCGCCGAGCAGCGACGGCCAGAACCTCCGGCCCGCCACGGCCGCGGCCTCCACGGCCTCGCTGAGGCGCGGTTCGAGCCGATCGAGACGGCCAAGGAGGAGCTGCTCCAGCGTCTCGGGCAGGCGCACGCTCGCCGCCCGCGACGAGGAGAGCCGCCACGTGCCCTCGCCGACGACGAGCACGCCCTCGTCGACGAGCTGGTGCACGGTCTCCTCGACGATCAGCGGCACGCCGCCCGCGAGCGCCGCGATCTGCCGCACGAGCCCCGCGGGGACGTCGATGAGCGCGCGGAGGACGTGCCGGATGAGCGCCTCGCACGCGTCGTCTTCGAGCGGCTCGACCGGGATCGTGACGGTGCCCGCGGCATCGCGGAGGAACGAGAGATCCGGCGCGGCGGCGCCCTCGGCGCGGCTCACCAGGACAAACAGCGCGGGGCAACCCGCGAGGCGCTCGATCACGTGGCCGAGCAGCGCCTTCGTGGTCGCCGTGGCCCACGCGAAGTCTTCGAGCAAAAAGAGCAGCGGCGTGCGGGTCGCGAGCCTGCGGTAGGCCTCGGCCACGGCGTCGAAGAGGACCTTTTTCTGCGCCTCGTCGCCGGCCACGACATCGCGATCGGCGGTCGCGTCGCCGCTCGTGCCCACGCCGAGCAGCGCGCCGATCCTCCGGCCGAGCTCGACCTCGGCCTCGCCGAGCGTCGTGGGATCGACGGCGCAGTAGCGGCGAATGTAGTGATCGAGCTTGGCGCGGACCTGCTCGGGGCCGTCGTCGTCGACGACCCGCGCGCGGTGGCGGATGGCCTGGAGAAACGGCTCGTACGGGACGCCTTGCCCCGCCGGGGTCGAGCGGCCCATCTCGAAGTAGTAACTCTCGCCCTCGCGCTCTTCGAGCTCCTCGACGAGCGCCATGCCGAGCCGGCTCTTGCCGACGCCCGCGGGCCCGGTGACGACGACGACCTCGGGCTTCTGCTCCATGCGGGCCCGCGCGAGGACGGCGCGCAGGACGGAGAGCTCTTCGTCGCGCCCGATGAGCGAGATGCGGACGCCGTGGATCTCGTTCGTCCCGAGGTACGCGGTGGATTTTTTCGACACGACGCGGCGGCCGGGGACGTCGGCGCCCGCGCTCGTGGTCTCGTAGAGGCCGCGGACGCGGCGGAGGACGGCGTGCGTCGCGACAATCTCGCCGGAGGAAGCCGCGCGCGCAAGACCGCGGGCCTCGAAGACGGGCGCGCCCGAGACGAAGGGGACGCCGCCGCCACGCGGCTGGGTGGAGACGACGCGGCCGGCATCGATGCCGAGGCGCACGCCAAGCTTGAACGAGGGCGGGAACGTGGGGTCGGAGGAGAGCGCGCCGAGCGCGGCGCGGAGCGAGAGGGCGGCGTCGAGGGCGCGCTCGGCGTCGTTCTCGGCAGCGCCCTCGGGCCCGAAGAGGCAAAGCGCACGATCGGTGAAGGGCCCGATGGTCTCGCCGCCATGACGCGCGAGGACCTGCTCGAGGCGCGCGCCGACGACGGCGAGGCAGTCGAGGTGCTCTTCCAGATCGACCGAAGCGTCGAGCGCGGCGAGCGTGAGGTCGACGTAGAGGACCGTGGCGCTGCGGACCGAGCGCGCGTCCTTGGCCTCCCGGGGCGCCCACGCGCCCGAGCCGACGGCCGTGGGGAAAGGTCGCGACGCGCCTTCGAGGAGCGAGGTCACGCCGGGCAAAGGCCCGAGGGTGCCGTCGGCGCCCACGACGATGGTCTCGGAGAGCTCGATCGGCGCGGGAGAAGACGGGCTCGGGGGGCGATCGGCGACGGCGCCCGCGGCCGCGTCGAGGGATCGGAGCTCGCGCAAAAGCTCGTGCGTGAAGTGCTCGACGGTCTGGTAGCGGTCACCGGGGTTTGTCCGGAGCGCTCGGCCGATGACGGCGTCGATGCCCGCGGAGATGCCGAGGTCCGGGCGGAGGCGCGAGGGCAAGGTCAGGGTGCCTTCGAGGCGCACGGCGAAGAGGCGCGCGAGGCCGCCGGACTCGTCGAAAGGCCGCGCCCCCGTGAGGAGTTCGCAGGCCATAATCCCGAGCGCGTAGATGTCCGCACGCCCGTCGACGTCGTTCGCCTCGATCTGCTCGGGCGCCATGTACGCGGGTGTGCCGCTCACCTGGCCGTCGACGGCGAGCTCGGGGCCGCCGCCATCGAGGCCAAACGCCTTGGCCACGCCGAAGTCGACGACCTTCACGAAACACGCGTCGCCCGCGAGGGTCGTGAGCAGCACGTTGCCGGGCTTCAGGTCGCGATGGACGATCCCGCTCCGGTGGGCCTCTGCGACGGCGCTGCCGACCTGGGCCATCACGTGGCCGACGAGCGCGGGCTCGAGCCGGCCCACGCGGCGCAGGCGTTCGTCGAGCGACTCGCCGCGCACGTACTCCATCACGATGTAGTGCAGCTCGGTCGAGGCGCTGCCGAAGGCGTGGACGACGACCACGTTCGGGTGGCTTAGGCGGGCGAGCAGGCGCGCTTCGCGGCGGAAACGCGCGTCGGTCTCGAGGAGCGTGGACAGCTCGGGGCGCAGGATCTTGATCGCGACGAATCGATCGAGGGCGAGATCACTCGCGAGCAGCACCTCGCCCATCCCACCGGCGCCGAGGCGCTTGATGATCTGGTACTTCTGCCCGAGGACCGTTCCGGGGGTGAGTTTTGCCGTGTCGATGACGCCCCTCGTGGGCCCCGAAAGACCTCCCCCGATCCCCGTGGGCCGTGTTCGCCCGTCGTACCATACCGGCGAGCACCGCGTCACGAGGGTCGCGCGGGGCTACTGAAACAGGAACGAATGCCAGTACGCGAGGACCTCGCGGACGATGAACCACGGCTCCTTCAAGAGCCGCCGGCTCATGCGCGCGGGCACCGTGTACACGGCCACGCCGGCGCGCTCGAAGAGCATCTTCACCCGCGGCTCGTGATAATAATGCGTCACCGCGATCGCTCGCGAAAACCCGTGGCGACGCATCAAGAGCGCGCCGTTGCGCGCCGTCCACGAGGACGTGATGCCCGCCTCGTCGAGGATCACCGCGTCCTTGGGCACACCCGCCGCGACCGCGCGCGCCCGCATCACCTCGGGCTCCGAAAAACCATTGTGGTCGTCGACGGCGCCGCTCATCACGAGCGCCCCGACGAGCCCCTGCTGGTAGAGGCGAATCGCCTCGTCCACGCGATCCGAGAGCGCGAGCGAGGGCGTGCCGTCGTCCCAGACACGCGCCCCGAACACAATCGCGCAGTCCGCACGGCGCTCGTACCGCGTCGGGCCGAGCGTGACCATGAGGAGAAGCGGCATGGCCACGAAGCTCGCCGCCGTCACGGCCCCGCACGCGGCCGCTCGCGCGAGCGTCCATCGAGGGCGATCCGCGCGATCCGTCGCGATGCTCGCCGCGAGCGCGGAGAGACAAACCAGGACGACCAGGGAAGCCGGTACAAACGCCGGGCCGTGGATCGCCCCGCTCGCGAGGACGCCGTAAAACGTGGCGACGTCGCGCACGGCGAGCGCGGCCCCGATCCCGACCACGATCGCCCCGCCAAGGCGCGCCCACGCCGGGCGGAGCGGCCGCACTGCGTGCCACAGAAGGACAACGGCGGAGGCGAGCTCGAGGGCGCGGAAGATCGGCCGCGGCAGATCCGCGTCGCCGAGCCAGGTGTGTGTCGAATCGAAGGGAGGCCGCACGACCTCGCCCGCGAGGTTCACGAGGGCGAGCAGGCCGACCGCGAGGCCCACGCCGCGCAAGGCGAAGGCGGCGTGGGAGCGAAGACGAGAGGCGCGCGAGATCAGGTGATCGTCGGCGGGTTCGAGATGCGGGGCAGGCGCGTGCTCGGCGACGCGCCGCTCTTCGAAGACGGCGCCGCCTGCGAGTTCGCGCCGCCGTAGAGGGCCTGGATCGAGGCCGGCATGCGCGAGCCGGGCGGCATCGACGGGCGGCCCATCGGCGGGCGGTACGAGGGACGCTTGACCGCGGGCATGCGATGCGCGCTGCCGCGGCGCGAGAGCGGCGTGCGGAGCGAGAGCGGCGCGACCTCGTTCGCCGCGTCCTTCATGACCTTCGCGAGCACGCCGTACACCGTGGCCCACGCTTCGTGGACCTCGGGCGTGAACGCCTCGCCGAGGCCCTTTTCCAGCGTCCAGAGGAGCGCCGCGCCGACCGTATCGTAGTGATCGTCGCGCACACCGTAGGCCAGGTGGCGGCGACCGAGCGCCTGGACGGTCGGGATCAGCGCATCGAGGCGATCGAGCGCCTGGACCGCCACCTTCAGCGTGGACATGAGCTTCTTGCCCTGGTCCTTCATGTCGCCCCGGAAGAGGGGCTTGAGAGACGGATCGACCTCGAAGAGCCGGCCGTAAAATAGTCCGGCGGCCACGTCCGCAATCGGCGCGACCATCTCGAAGGTCTTCTGGACCAGAAGCTTCTGCTCGTTGTTCATCGTTTCCTCGCGGTCAGCCCTGTTGTCCGGGCGGAGAGATGCTTCGGCGACCACCAGCGCAAAGACCTCTATCCAAGATCTGCGCCGACGTTTCACCCTAGCATGGGTCGGGCAGGCACCGACAGTATTTGTTGCGAGGACGCCAAGCACATCGTGTCCACCGCGCATCCTCCGCGCCCCGACGGGAAGCCCGCAACCTTTGCGTCCCAACGACATGGATGTCGCGCCGAACGGCAAAACGTGCGGGCTCGCGGGGCACGAAGGTCAGACGGGAATGATGCCGCGCTTCTTGAAGGGCCGCTCGATGCGCTTGTGCCGCGCGAGCTCGAGGCCCCAGGCCACGGCGCGCCGCGTGTCACGCGGATCGATGACGTCGTCGATGAGGCCCCAGCCGGCGACCTTCATGATGTCGATGTTCTTCTGGAGCATGTCGACCATCTGCTGCTTGACCTCCGGCGGCGGCGGGGCGTCGCCGAAGAGCTTGCGCGCGGCGATGCCAAGCATGCCCTCGGGGCCCATGACGCTGATCTCGCCGGTCGGCCACCCGACGATGAGGTCCGGCTCGTAGGCACGGCCGCACATCACGTAATAGCCGGCGCCATAAGCCTTGCGCACGACGACCGTGACCTTGGGGACGGTCGCGGCGCTCATGACGTGCAGCATCTTGGCCCCGTGCCGGATGATGCCCTCGTGCTCGACCTTCGAGCCGATCATGAACCCAGGTACGTCCTGGAGGAACACGAGCGGGATGTTGAAGGCGTCGCAGATCTGCATGAACCGCGCGGCCTTGTCGGACGAGTCGACGTCGAGCACGCCGCCCATGTGGTTCGGCTGGTTCGCCACGATGCCGACACTCTGGCCGCCGATGCGCGCGAGACACGTGATGATCTGGCGCGCGAAGCGGGGCTTGATGTCGAAATACTCGCCGTGATCCACGATCGCCGCGATGAGCTTGTACATGTCGTACGCTTTGCGCGGGTTCTCGGGGAGCAGGTCGAGCAGCGACTCCTCGCGGCGATCCGTGGGGTCGGTCGCGGCGAGGCGCGGCGGCTCCTCCTCGCAATGCGACGGGAAAAACGAGAGGTATTTCTTGATCGCCGCGATGCATTCGGCGTCGTTCTTGAATTCGCCGTCGCCGACGCCGCTCTTCGTGGAATGGACCTTCGAGCCGCCGAGGTCCTGCTCGGAGATGTCCTCGCCGGTCATGGCCTTGACGAGCGGCGGGCCGCCGAGGGCCATCGAGCCGATGTCCTTCACCATCGGAACGAAATCGGCGAGGCCCGGAATGTAGGCCGTGCCCGCGGCGCCGGGGCCGACCATCGCCGCGACCTGCGGGACGACGCCGCTCATCACGACCTGCTCGCGGAAGAGGTGGCCGCTGCCCGCGAAGAGCGAGATCGTGTCGGGGTGGCTCGATCCCGGGTCGATACGCGCGCCGGCCGAATCGATGAACCACACCATGGGCCAGCGGCCGCGCAGGGCCATCTGGCGCAGGCGCGTGACCTTTTCCTCGCCGGTATGGCCGATGCTGCCGCCCTTGACCGTGAAATCATAGGCGGCGGCGCAGACCATACGGCCGTCGACCTTGCCGAAGGCGCAGACGACGGCGTCGGCCGGCGTGCGATCCTTGCCGTCGCCCGCGGCGAGGCCCATCTGCGTGCCATGCATGCCGACCTCGAAATGGACGCCGTCGTCGAAGAACGCGGCGAGCCTCTCGCGGGCGGTCATCTTGCCGCGCGAATGTTGCTTCGCGACCTTGTCCTCGCCGCCCATCTTGCGCACCTCGGCGCGCCGGGCCTCGAGGTCCTTCAAGAGCTCACGCATGTCCATGGGTCATTTACCCGTCCATTTGGGGGTGCGTTTTTCCAGGAACGCCATCAGGCCTTCCCGCGCGTCGTCCGTCGAGAGCACGGCCCCGAGGCGCTCGCGCAAGAGAGGCAATGCGTTTTCGAGTGCAAGATCGGCCTGCGCGGCGAAGGCCTCGAGGCCGAGTTTGACCGTGATCGGGCTCTTGCTCGCGATCTGGGCCGTGATCCGCGCGACTTCGACGTCGAGCCCATCCGCGTCGACGGCCTTTCCGACGAGCCCGATCGCCGCCGCCTCGTCGGCCTCGAGTTTGTCGCCGAAGAGCATCATCTCCAGCAAGCGCCGCTGCGGTACGACGCGCGCGAGCACGGCCATGATCATCATCGGGAAGAGGCCCCGGTTGATCTCGGGCGTGCCGAGCTTGATCCCGCGCGCGGCGACCGCGAAATGGCAAGCCGCCACGAGCCCGACCCCGCCGCCCATCGCGACCCCGTTCACCCGCGCGACGAGCGGCTTCGGCGAACGCGTGAGCGCGAGCAGGAGATCGGCGTAATCCCCCTTCGGTGGCAATTCCGCCGAGGGACCGGACGAGCTCATCTGCGTGAAATCACCACCGGCGCAAAACGCGTCGCCCGCGCCCGTCAGGACGATCGAACGCACGGAATCGTCGTTCGCCGCATCTTCGAGCGCCCAAAGCAGCTCGTTCACCATCGCGGGGCCGATGGCGTTTTTCTTGGGCGGGTTTTTCAGGGTGATCCAGAGGGCGCCGTTCTCCTTCGCGGCGACCTCCAAAAACCCATAAGCGCGCGCCGTCGTCATCGCGGCGCTCCGAGCGAGAGGATCTCCCGCGCCTCCTCGACCGTCGCCGGCCGCCGGCCCACGTCGCGCACGAGCCGCACCGCGGTCTCCACGAGCTCGCCGTTCGATTTCGCCATCTCGCCGTTCGGCAGATAGAAGTGGTCTTCGAGTCCACAGCGGACGTTGCCGCCGAGCACGAGCGCCGTGGCGATCATGCGCCAGGCGCCGTGGCTGATCCCGATGACCTCCCACTCCGATCCGGCGGGCATGATCTTCGTCTGGAGCTGGAGCGACTCGACATGCGCCGGAATGCCGCCGAGCACGTTCACGATGAACGAGAACTGGAGCGGCGGCCGGAGCACGCCCATGTCGAGCA
Source organism: Polyangium jinanense (assembly GCF_028435365.1). Next base: position 43,616 of record NZ_JAGTJJ010000067.1, read on the forward strand.
GCGGCGCCACCCCGTGCGTGTGCCCCGTGTCGAAGCACTCGAGCTCGGGCTTCACGCCCGCCTCGTTCATCACCTCGAGCAGCTTGATGATCTTCGAATAGGTGTTCGGAAACACCATATCGAAATCGAATTGCTTGCGCTTGGGCGAATACTTTGCGTAGTTCATCGTGCCCATGTTGAGGGCAGCGATTTCCGGTTTGCTCTCGCGCACGTACGTGCATTGATCGGACACGTCTTCGAGGATCGTGCCCGTCGAGAAATTGAGGATGATCGGACAGCGGGCGCGGACCTCCTCCTTGATGCGGGCGAAGACGGCCGGCGAGAAGGTCGGGCCGCCGTCGTCGTTTCGGGCGTGGATGTGCACGACCGAGGCGCCGGCGTCATAGGCGCGCTTGCATTCGTCGGCGATCTCCGCCGGCGTGTACGGAATGCCCGGGTTTTGCCTGCGATTGGCGAGGACGCCCGTGACGGCGCAGGTGACGACGCAGATATCGGGATCACGCACGCCGGGCTTCTTGGCTTCGCCCGTGAACGACGGCTTCTCCTTCATGGCTTCTCCTCTTCTTCCCCTGCGCGGGGTGCGCCCTCGACCTCGGATACGCGGCCCTCGACGTGCGAGACGACGCGCTTTTGCAGCTTGGTCAAGACCCGGAGCAAATGTTCGAGATCACTCTGCGACAAATCCGTGAGCGCGCTCCGGAAGATCTCCATGGGCTCGACCTGGATCTCCCGCGCGAGCTTCTGGCCCTTTTCGCTGAGCCGGATGTAAACGACACGCCGATCCGTGGTCGAGCGCTCACGCTTGACGAGCCCCTCGCGCTCCATGCGGTCGATGATCCCGGTCACCGTGCTGTTCTGGGCGCGGATGCGCTCGGACAGCGACGAGAGCGACAGGTCCCCGAGCTCCTGCAAGAGCTTGATGACGGTGAGCTGCGGGCCCGTGAGCCCGAACTGCGCCGCCAGGCCCTTCGTCAGGCGACGCGACTCGGTATAGAGGTAGATCATCGTCTCGACGATCGCATCCACCTCGGGCTTGGTATCGGGAGGGAGAGAGGCTGCCACGGATGTTTCGTGTACGAAATATCCGGGCCGGAACCAAATGTCAAGGAGGGAGTTTAAGCAAGCAAGCTCACGGCCTGAACGGCCGGAACCCCATCGCCCGCGTCCGGGCGAGCCGTTCGAGGAACTGCTTGCGGGTGAGGACGATGGCGCCGAGCGCCTTCATGTGCGGCGTCATCACCTGGATGTCGATCCAATCGCAGCCCGCCTTGCCGAGGTGATCCACGAGATACAAAAGCGCGATCTTCGACGCATTCGGCTCGAGGTGGAACATGCTCTCCGCCGAGAAATAGCCCTCGACGCAGACGCCATAAATGCCGCCCACGAGCGCGCCCGCCTCGTCCCATACCTCGACGCTGTGCGCGAAGCCGAGCCGGTGCATCTCCTTGTAGGCGTCCATCAGCTCCGGCGTGATCCACGTGCCGTCCTGCCCGGGCCGCGGGACCTCGGCGCAGCGCTCGATGACCGCGTCAAAGCCTTGGTCCACCGTGCAGCGGAGCGGGGTCTTCCGGAGCTCGCGGCGGAGGCTGCGCGAGAGATGGATCCGCGAGAAATCGAGGATCGCCCGTTCTTTCGGGCAAAACCAGGGCAGGACATCGAGCCCGTCGATCGGCCAGGGAAAAACCCCGCGCCGGTACGCCTCGACGAGGACACGCGGCTCCAGGCTGCCGCCCACGGCCACGATGTCGTCGGCGTCGATGCTCATGCTGGGTCTTCCGGAACGCCGGCCATACAAGCGCCAAACCCCCCCCAGGTCAAGCCTTGGAGCACGGCCGAATCCGGCTTATAGGCCAGGAGCGTGCCCGTCTTCGAGAAACGTACCCGGATCCAAGCCCCGCCCGAGGTGGTCTTCGCCTTCCACGAGCGTCCGGACGCGCTGAACCTGCTGCTGCCGCCGTGGGAACATGCCCGCGTCCTCGAACGCAGCGGTGGCCTGGAGAAGGGCGCGCGGACCGTGATCGAGACGTACATCGGTCCGGTGAAACAACGCCTCGTGGCCGTGCACACGGCATACGAAAAAGGGCGGATGTTCCAGGATACGGTGATCGAAGGGCCGTTCGCCCGATGGGTCCACACGCACACGATGGAGCCGGACGGCGAAGGCGGGACCTTCCTCGTCGACCACATCGATTACGCGCTGCCGCTCGGCCCGCTCGGCGCGCTGTTCGGGGGAGCGTTCGCGCGGCGGAAGCTCGAAAAAATGTTCGCGTTCCGGCACACGGTGACGAAAAAAGCGTGCGAGGGCTAAGGCTGTTGACGTTGGGGGCTCCGCTCCGCAAGCGGAGCTGTGCCCCCAAACCCCCCGTCAGCGTTTGTCCGGCGAACCTGTCCCGCTGCCTTTCTCGATCGCCGAGAGCTCGAGGAGCACGGCCTTGACGCGCGGATCCTCGGGATCGAGGGCCTGCGCTTTCTCGTACGCCTCGCGCGCTTCCTGCAACTTGCGCTGCTTGGCGAGGGCGTTGCCGAGGTTCACCCACGCGCTCACGAGCGCCGGATCGAGCGCGAGCGCCTCGCGGTAGACGACCTTCGCGCGTTCGAGGTCGCCCTTCTGCGCGATCGCATAACCGAGGTTCGAGCGGTACGTGGCGCGGCGTGGATCCCGCGCGACGGCGGTCTCCAGGCATCGAATCGCGCGATCCGTGTCGTTCAGCGTGAGCAGCGCGGTGCCGAGGTCGTTCTGGACGCGGGCGTCGTTCGGGGCGAGGCGCGCGGCACGCTCGTAGGCGCGGACGGCCTGCTCCCGCCGGCCGAGCGCGAGCAGCGCCGTGCCGAGGTTCGTCTGCCGCTCGGCCACGCCGGGCTCGATCTCGGCGGCGCGTTCGAGCTCGCGGACCGCCGGTTCGAGTTGCCCCGTGGCGACGAGCCCGACCCCGAGCGCGGAGTGCGCCTCGGCGTCGTTCGGCGAAAGCTCGGTGGCCTTGCGCAAGGCGGCGAGCGCGGCGTCGGCGCGGCCGAGGACGAGGAGCGCGCGGCCGAGCTCGAGGTGCGCCGGCGCATAGGCAGGCTCTTTTTGCAGGATCGCTTCGAGATCCTTCACCGCCTGGAGCAGCCCGGGGTGCGTGGGCGCGGCGCCGTAATCGACGGGCGCATCCTCGGCGGACAGGCGCGTCCGCACGAGGCCCACGACCGGCGCGGGATCCTTCGGCGCGAGCGTCTTCGCCTTCTTGTACGCCTTCTCTGCCGCCGGAAAATCCCCCTTCGCGAGCGCCTCGTCCCCGTCGGCGAGCGCCTTGTCCGCGGGCGTCCCCGTGCCGCGGGCGAGCTTCGACGGCGGCGGCTGCGCGGCCTCCTCGGTGGACACGGGCGCGTCGAGCGGGACCCCGGAGCCCGGGGGCGGCGCCGCGGGCGCGGGCGCGGAAGCGGAGGCCGGCGCGGGCGCAGGTGCGGAAGTCGTTGCGGAAGCGGTTACGGAACCACTTCCGTAAGTGGTAGGCGGCAGCGGTTGGGGAGGCGAAGGCGGGGGCTGCGTGGCGGGGCCGCAGGCGGCGAGGATCACGAGCGTGATCACGCCGCCGCGGCTTCGTCGGTTCTTCATCACAGCTTGTACGGGGTCATCGAATGCTCTTTGCCGTCGTAACGCAGGAGCACGGGCTTGTTGTCGAGCCGCGTCGCCACGGCCACGGGCCGTTTCCAGCAGCGGACGAGCGAGACGAGCGTCTCGCGCGCGTAATCGGCCCGAAGGTCCACGCCGCCGTGCTGGTGCTCGAGCAAGAGCTCGCCGCGATTCTGATGATTCGCGTCGACCACGCGGATGTACGGATCGCCGAAGTTCGTGAGCGAGAAGAGCAGCTTCTCCTTCACGTCGCGGAACTGACGGCTCTCGATCTCGAAACGATCGTTTCGCCCCGAAAAACCGAACGTGTAGAGCTTCTGCTCCAGCACGAATTCGGGGGTCAAGAACTCGTCGATGAACGTGACGTCGTTGTAGAGCGCGCGGACCTGGAAGATCTTCTGCCGGCCGAGCCCGAGGCGCATGTCCCAGCTCCGCTTCGCGTCGAGGTCGTTGCACTCCTCCCATTCGCGGCCGAAGCGCCCCTTGTTCCAGCGCTCTTCGATGTACCGGAAGAGCTCGACGCCGAGCTTGTACGGGTTCAGCCGACCCGGCGCCGTGGCCATGACGCCCGCGTTGTTGTCGGCGTAATCGATGATCTCCGAGGCATCGAGGATCTTCTCCGTGAGAATCTTCGAATGCCAGTACGCCGCCCAGCCCTCGTTCATGATCTTGGTCTGGCGCTGCGGCACGAAATAGAGGGCCTCGTCGCGGATGACCTCCAGAATGTCGCGCTCCCAGCGCTCGAGCGGCGCATGCGCGAGCAAGAAGCCGAGCACGTCGCGCTCGGGCCGCTCGGGGACCTTGCGCTCGGGTTTGTCCTTCGCGAGCTGCTTCTTCTTGGCCTCGATGTACTCCTCCGGGTTGATGAAGGATTCCATGTACTCCTTCGCCCGGAGCCGCGGCACCTCGATCGGCGTCTCGTCCTCCTCCTCGTCGCTCTTCTTCGCGGCGCCGCGGCCCGAGAACGGCTGCCAGGGATCGATGAGGTTTTCGAGGGACAGGCATCGATCGATGAAATCCTCGACCTTGTTGATGCCGTGCCGCTCGATGTGCCGCGCGACGCGCGAGCCGTGGTTCGCCATCTTGTCGATCCAGCGCCGATCGGGGTCGTACGGCGTCGTCTTGCGGACCGGATCGATGATGTTCCCCTTCTGATCGAGGTCGGTCGAGCGGAAGCAGAAGTTGTTCTTGAAGAAGTCCACGTGCGCATACACGTGGGCCATCACGAGCTTCTGATCCGTGAGCGAGTTCCCTTCGAGCAAATAGGCGTACGAAGGGTTGTTGTTGATGACCATCTCGTAGATCTTCGAGAGGCCATATTCGTAGCTCTTCGAGAGCTGCTCGTACTCCATGCCGTACCGCCAGTGCGGATATCGGCTCGGGAAACCGCCGTACGCGGCGATTTCGTTCATCTGGTCGTACGTCAGGATCTCGAAGATCACGGGGAAGAAGTCGAGGCCATAGTCGCGCGCCACGGCCTCGACGCGCTCCTGCGTCGCCCGCAAGTAGCGGGGGAGCGCGGTGTTCAGGGCAAACTTGCTCATCTCGCCTCTACGCCCCCTCTCTCACTTCCCCTTGCCCAGGAAATCCTTGATGCTCCCCACGATCCCGTCCTTGTCGCGGATCTCGCTCGTCACGACGCGCTCGTCGCGGCCAAAATGCTCGCGCAGGTCCTTGATGAACTGGCCCGAGCCGTACGGGCTCTCGACCTGGCCGTACGCGAACATGTTCGCCCGCGGCAAGACCCGGTGTTTCAGGACGTCCACGCACGAGAGCGTGTCGTCCATCGACCAGTTGTCCCCGTCCGAGAAATGGAACGGGTAGATGTTCCACTCGTCCGCCGGATAATCGGCGTCCATGATCTGCGCGCAGAGCTTGTACGCACTCGAGATCATCGTGCCGCCCGACTCGCGCGTGTGGAAGAACGTCTCCCGATCGACCTCGCGCGCCACCGCGTCGTGAATGATGAACCGCGATTCGAGGCCCTTGTATTGCTTCGTCAGCCAGGCGTCGATCCAGAAAGACTCGATTCGGACGATCTCCTTCTGCTCGTCGCCCATCGAGCCCGAGACGTCCATCATATAAATGATCACGGCGTTCGCGACGGGCTCGGTGACCGTCTTCCACGATCGATATCGCTTGTCGTCCGGGACGGGCACCACGACGGGCTTGTCGTGCTGGAACGTGCCGCTCGCGATCATGCGCTTCAGCGCCTCGCGGTACGTGCGCTTGAAATGGCGCAAGGACTCGGGGCCGACGCGCCGGATCCCCGAATACCGATCGTGCGCATTCGAGATCTTGTTCTTGCCCTTGTCCTGGATGTCCGGCAGCTCGAGCTCTTCGCCCAGGATGGCCGCCAGTTCGTCGAGCGTGACGTCGACCTCGAGGATGTGATCACCCGCGTCGCTGCCGGCCTGCCCTTGCCCGGGCTGCTTCTCGTCCCCGCCGTGGATCGGGTCGCCAGGGTTGCCATCCCCCTGCCCCACGCCCCCACGCTGCTTGTCCCCGTATCGGAACCGCGGGATGTCGATATGCGGGATGGGGATCGATACGAGATCCTTTCCCTTCCGCCCGACGAGCTCGCCTTGCGAAATGTACTTGCGCAGGTTCTGCCGGATCCTCCCGCGGACGATCTGGCGAAAACGGCCGTGGTCCTGGTCGATCTTCAGCGACACCTCGGAAGTGTAGCAGATCCGATCCAAGGGAGGCTCTTTCTGCCCGACGAACTGCGCGGCCGCCAAGCACGTTCCCCGCACGTCCAGCCTGGTCCACGCACGCGTCGCGTGCCCCGTCGCCCGCGCTCTCGATCGTCGGGTCGCTCACGCGGGCGCGGCCGTTCAGCGCGCGGAGCAGGCGTTCCGTGATCCACGCGATCGCACGGTGAATTGGGCGTCCAGGACAGGGCCTGTGATACGCTCCCAGGTGATGTCGCGGGGCACTTATTCCATAAGGATGCTTTGGTTCTTGCTGTCCTTCGTGGCCCTCGGATGCGGGGGTCGGGCGGAGCTGCTCGGGCCAGGACAAGGCGAAGGCGGCCAGGGCGGCCAGGGCGGCCAAGGCGGCCAAGGCGGCCAGGGCGGAGGCAATCCCTGCCAAGAGGACGGCACCCCCTGCCAGGACGGGAGCGCCTGTTGCAGTGGCACCTGCGAAAACGGGGCGTGTGGCCCAACCGCGTGTCTTCCCGACCAGGCGCCGTGCACGGACGCAAGCGAGTGCTGCGCGAAGATCTGCCAGAACGACCGCTGCGGCTTCAACCAGTGTACCCCCGACGGGTTCGGCTGCGAGACGAACGCCGATTGCTGTAGCTCGAACTGCATCGACAACACCTGCGGGGGTGGCGAGTGCGTCCCCGACGGCTTTTCCTGCGGCGAGCTCCTCAAGTGCTGTAACGGCCCCTGCCAGAACAACATCTGCGGGTTCAGCCAGTGCCAGCCCGACGGCGCCGCGTGCATGGTGGGCGCCGACTGCTGCTCGGGCTCCTGCCTCAACGGGAAATGCGCCATCGGGCAGTGCACCGCGAACGGCCTCATGTGCAGCTCGCCCGACGAGTGCTGCTCGGGCCTCTGCTCGAACGGCGTTTGCCTCGGCAAGCCGTGCACGCACGACGTCTGCGTGGTCGGCCCCGCGCTCGATCCTGGCTGCGGACCGTGCATCGAGTCGATCTGCAAGCTCGACGCGTTCTGCTGCACCACGAACTGGGACGGGCTCTGCGTGAACGCCGTGGACTCGGTCTGCGGGCTGAATTGCGGCGAGTGCACGGAGGATGGTCTGCCGTGCATGTCGGGGGATCAGTGCTGCTCGCAGCTCTGCAACGCGAACGGGACGTGCGGCCCGCTCGTCTGCGCGCCCGACGGCAAGCTCTGCCAGACCGCCTCCGATTGCTGCTCGAAGCAGTGCTCGAACGGCGTCTGCGGTCCGCCGCAGTGCAAGGCCGACGGCGCGATGTGCGCGAGCGCCGGCGAGTGCTGCACGGGACAGTGCTCGGACGGCGTTTGCGGTCCGCCCAAGTGCAAGGCCGACGGCGCGATGTGCGCGAGCGGCGGCGAGTGCTGCACGGGGCAGTGCTCGAACGGCGTCTGCGGCCCGCCGCAGTGCCAGCCCGACGGCAAGGCGTGCATGACGGCCGGCGATTGCTGCATGGGCGCGTGCACGAACGGCGTCTGCGGCAAACCCGTCTGCCAGCCCGACGGCGTTCTCTGCAACGTGTCGAGCGAGTGCTGCTCCGGGGTCTGCTCGGGCAACGTCTGCGGTCCGCCGCAGTGCCAGCCCGACGGCGAGATGTGCGCGAGCGCCGCCGACTGCTGCAACGGGCAGTGCACGAACGGGATCTGCGGCGCCTCGGCGTGCCCCTCGGACGGCAGCGTGTGCGGCGACTGCGTGGCCCAGAGCTGCTGCAACCAGTTCCAGAACTGCCTGAACAGCCCGACCTGCCAGAACAACGTGCAGTGCTTCCTCACGTGCGTGGCCGGCGGCTCGAGCCCGGGCCCGTGCTTCTTCCAGTGCGTGAACAGCCCGCAGGCCGTGCAGCTCCTCGTCTGCCTCGGGTCGAACTGCGGCCAGGGCGTCTGCTTCTAGTCGTGCCCGTCTCGCCCCTCCGGATCGCCACGGCGTTTTCCCTGCTCGTCTCGCTCCTCATCCCGGAAAACGCCGCGGCCGAGCCGCCCACACCCGCCGAGTCCGCGCTCCTCCACGACCTCGATAAGATCGTCGAATCGAAGGCGAACTCAGGCTGGAAGATCGATCGGTACGAGCTCGAAACGATGATGCCGGACGCGCTGCAGAGCCTCTGCAACACGCCGGAGACGGCGCGGCTCGACGCGCTCACGAGGCAAGCGCGCGAGGTGGAGTCGCTCGGCGGGCCTGTCGCCGAGGCCTATCGCAAGAACGGCGGGAAGCTCAGCGGGCTGTCGGATCTGCTCGCCGCGACGCGGGTGCACGATCTGCTCACCGAAGCCTTGAAGCGCGCGCCCGCCGAGTGTCCGTTCTGGATCACGCCGAGCCCCGCGTTCCGTGGTCTGCAGACGGACGCGCATCGCTTCACGCTGAACCTGGAGACCGACGGGCTCTTTCTGCTGCGACGAAGGGAGGGGACGTTCCTTCCAGGCGCGGGCGGGCTCGGTCGGCTGCTCCTCGGGCGCGGGCTGTCGGAGCGGTGGACGATGCTGTTCGGCCTGGAGTTCGGCGGCTGGGCGCTGATCGAGCAGAACGAGGGCGAGACGAACTTCCCGCTGGAGTTCATCGGCGCCACGCCGTTCGTGGTGCGTCACGTGCGAACGACGTGGCAGTTCGATCTCGAGCTCGCGCCCGTCGTGTTCCTGACGCAGTCAGATCTAAGGCCGAGCGCAGGCGGCCGCGTGGGCGTGGCGGTGGGCGTATCGACGCTGCGAATCCGCGGCATCATGCCGTGGGCCGGCGTGCAGCTCTCGACCGAGTTTTTCCCAGAGAACGGAGTGCGCGGATCCGTGATGGTGCTGAAGGGCGGCGCGCGCGTGGGCTTCGACTGGGACTTTTAACCCCCGCCAAACGAACGGGAGAACGCGAGGCCCCACCAGGCAATGACGCGCGGCGAGCCGCCCTGATCAAAGATCACAGGGCCGATGCCGATGCCAGGCGCGACAGAGCGGAGCTCGTCGCGGAGCGCTCGCACGGGCCAGCCATGTCCCTGCGCAGGATCGTCGTACCGGAACACGAGCGTGGGCCCGCCATCGAGCGACGAGTCCGCGCGCTCGATACGGAACGGCGCGACGCGGCGGCCCCCCTTGAGGAGGTTCCACCCGATCTCGCCCTCGATGGCCTTGCCCTCCCAGGGCAAGAGGTCCGTCGCAAGGAGGCGAACGAGGCTCCGAACCGCGAGGAACGCGCCAGGCGCAGCAACGAGCGCAAGGACGCGCCCCCGGCCTTCACCGATCGAAGAGGGATCGAGGGAGCTCCCAGCCGCATAGATGCGGCGGAGCGACTCAGGATGCCCGCCAACGAGCTCGTCGAGCGACCGAACCTGCGAGACGACACGACCGGGCTGCACTGCCTGCATGAGCCGGCAAGTCGCACGGTTTGGGACGCGCAGCAACGCGGAAGCTCTCTTGGCGACGCCGCGCCGGGGCGCTGCCCCGGGCCCCGCGGGGGCTATTCGCCCCTCGACCCGAACCAGGGCAAGCCCTGGACTCGAGTTGGAAGAACTGCGCGATGCGCAGTTCTTCC
>NZ_JAGTJJ010000068.1 GCF_028435365.1 Polyangium jinanense
GTTGGAAGAACTGCGCATCGCGCAGTTCTTCCACCCCGAGTCCAGGGCTTGCCCTGGTTCGGGTCGAGGGGCGAACAGCCCCCGCGGGGTCCGGGGCAGCGCCCCGGCGAAGCGCCTCCCAGCCGTTCCGCTACCCTCCTTGCGTGGCGGTCGACTCGAGCTGCATGGGGCGGAACGCGGGTGATACCTCGAATTCGGCCTCGGTGATGGCGCGGATATCGTCGACGGAGAGCCCGGGAAAGGCTTCTCGTAGCACGAGCCCGCCGGGAACGACGTCGAACACCGCCTTCTCGGTGACGATCACCTTGGTGCAGCGCTTTCCGGTCAGAGGCAGGGTCGTCCGGCGGCGAACCTTGCTCCCGCCGTACTTGTCGACGTGCTGCAGTGCGGCGATGATCCGCGGAACGCCGTAGCACAGGTCCATGGCGCCGCCGATGCCGGGCCACCAGCGCCCCTTCCGCTCCGTTGCCCAATTGGCCAGGTTGCCCTCCTGGTCGACCTCGAGCGCGCCCAGGATGCTCGTGCCGATATACCCGTTGCGCATGGCGCCCAAGGACGTGGTCAGGTCCATGATCGAGGCGCCGGGGAGCAGGGTGATGGGCTCGCCGCCAGCATTGGTCACGTCGCTGTCGGCGTCTAGCGTTTGCGGCTTTGGGCCGAAACCGAAACAGCCATTTTCGGTGTGAAAAATGACGTCGACCCCGGGCGGCAGGTAATTGGCCGTCAGCGTCGGGATGCCGAGGCCGAGGTTGACGACGTCGCCGTCTCGCAGCTCCAGGGCGCAGCGGCGGGCGATGATCACGCGGGGGTCGAGGGCGGCCTTTTCACGGCTGGTCATCAGGGACCCTCATCGAGCGACCGGGGCAAGCCGGCCGATCTTGATCCAGTGGTTGCGATAGAGCTCGTGCTGCTCCTCCAGGCTATGGCCCTGGACCACGGCCTGCACGAACGGCCCGGGGCAGCCCACACGGTCGGGCGGGATGGTACCGACGGGTACGATCTCGTTGACCTCGGCGATGGTGAAATCACCGGCCATGGCGATGTCCCGCTGGTTCTGGAGGCTGGTGTGGCGGAACTCCACATTGCCGAGCGGATCGGCTCGCCAGCCCTTGATGATCGACACCTGGGCGCGCAGCGCCTCCTCCACGAAGTATTCGCGTCCGTTCAGCGTGAGCTTCTGCTTGGGCTCCTCGAGATCGGGGAAGATGCCGGGCTGATCGAGGATGCTGATCCCCACCGGCACCAGGATCCCACCCAGCCCCACCGCCCCGGCGCGCACCTTCTCCGCCCACGTCCCCATGGGGAAGAACTGGCGGACCTTGAGGTTGCCCTGAAGGTAGGCTTCCGAGGATTCGTCGGACGTGGCGACGTGGGTCGAGATGAGCTCGCTGATCTGGCCTTGCTCGAACAGGCGGCCCATGAGAAACCCGCCCTTGAGGCCCGGCGTGACCGTGATGAGCGTCAGGTCACGGACGCGCTTCTCCAGCATCCACTCGATGCATTTCGCAGGTTCTGCGACACCGACGAACTCCCCCATCATCAGGCGGGTGCCATTCACGACGCGCGCCATCGCCTCGTCGAGCGGCATGATCTTCCCGCGTGCCATCATCGGCGCTCCTTTTCAGGTATCGAAGCGTGGTGAGGCTACAGAAGCTCCTCGGTGGTTGTCAACGGGACCGATCGAGCAGGTGGCCGCGCACCATGCCGTCGGCAAGCTGCTCCGCGCCATGCCGAAGGTTTACTGAACAGGCCACCCCGTTCCGGGGCAAACGCCGAGCCCGGTCAAAGGGCAGGGGGCAGTTGGCCCCCCTCGTTCGCCATTGCTCATTGCGGGGGGGCGGCGAGGACGTCGCCTGCAAGAACCTCAGCGAGGATTGCTCGTCCGGCGCCTGCTGCCCGGGGCTGTATTGCGCGCCGAACTCGGCGGGCACCACCTACATCTGCCAGGCGATCAACGAACCCGCTGCCGCTTCCGCTCCGGACTCCGCCGCCTGCCTCGTCGGCGAGCCCCCCGCCGTGATCGGACTCCGCCGCCTGCCTCGTCGGCGAGCCCCCCGCCGTGATCGGACTCCGTCGGTTGCCTCGTCCGCGAGACCCTCGCCCTGATCGGACTCCGTCGGTTGCCTCGTCGGCGAGCCCCCGCCCTGATCGGACTTCGCCGGGGCCTCGTCGGCCAGGCACCCGACGAGGTCCGACCTCCTCCGGGGTCTCGTCGACGAGGGGATCCGGGTGAACTTACGTTGTGATTGGGTGTAGGCACCACGAGGCGTCCTTCGGGTCGGCCCACGCCCGAGGAGAAGGGCAGGGTCGGCAAGGGCGTGAACTTGCAGGAGCCGTGCCATGTCGGACCCGAGCCCGTGGGAACTCATGGCCCTCGCCGAGGATCCCGCAGCGCAGATACTCCTCGACCTCGCGCACGACGAATCGCGGCAAACTCCCAATCGCTACGAAGGTGCGCCGATTGCCGAGCTTCTCATCGATCATCTCAAACAGATCCCGCTTGCCGCCGCCGCCTCCGCTTGGCGCCATGAGAAAGTATCGAGTTGCCTCAGCTCCGTGGTAGCGTGTTCCGTCTCACTCAGGCGAATGAGCATGGGCACCAAGAAACGGGGCGAGGGTCGGGTGGTCATCGCGGCATCGATCGCGTTCGTGTGCGCGTGCGGCGCGCGGTCGGAGTTCGAGACGACGGGTCCGGTTCCTGCCGGCACGACCTCGAGCTGCCATGACGACGGCGGCGCAGGAGGAGAGGCCGAGGTTCCCGAGGTTCCGGGCTGCGTTCTCCATGCCTCCAACGTCAGCGGTGCGGACCTCGGCCCCACGACCCTGACCATCCCGGAGTCACTCCCAGGAACCAGCCCAATCGAGGGATACTGGACGGTGGGCTGGGCCCTCGCCATCGTCGGCAAGGCCGGCGATGGCCGCTGGTTTCAGCTCTGGAGTCACGACCTCGATGCCCTGGCCTGTGGGAAGCCGTTGCCCCTCGTTCCCACCATGAACGAGGCGGGGCAAAACCACGTCCTGCTGAGGTGGGCGACGTCGACTGCCGATTGGACCAGCGCTTCGGGCACGCTCGACGTGGTCGCGTACGAGCCTGGCGTGAGCGTGGAGCAGCAACCCATCCACATCAAAGTCCATGGCGCATCCATGGCGCCACGCCCCGCGGAGCTCGGTAACCCGTCCAACGACGCCACGGGGACCTTCACCGCCGACCTTTCGTGCCGACTCGAGAAGTTCTGGCACATCCCACCCAACTGAAGGCGTGTTTCGCTTCTCCGGACCATGAAACAGCGGTGACCCAACGCGGGCCCCTCGTCTCTCCGAGGGGGGTCGTACGAATGTTTGTCCGCGGGGTTTGTCTCGGCGTGGAGTCTGTGGTAGGGACCTCGGGCCACCTCATGCCCGAGTAGGGAGGAACCGTGCCCCGACGAACCGAAGTCAATCCACTCTGCCTGAAAGTTGGCGCTCGTGTCTGCGAGCTGCGCCAAGAGCGCGGCATGTCCTTGCAGGATCTCGCCTTCGCCGGCGCGATGTCGAAAGAACACTTGTCGAGCATCGAGCAAGGTCTCGGTGCGATCACCATCGAGACCATCGAACGCATTGCACGCGCGCTCGGTGTGCCTTCGTTGTGCATCATCACCTTTCCGGCAGACGACGAGCTGAATCATCTTGCGGAGCTCGCTCGCAAGCTGCCGAAGGGCGAATGCCGAAAGCTCCAGAAAGGACTCGAAGCGCGCACGACGCGCGAACGCCCGACGTAGACGTAGGACTTGGCAGTGGGACCTGCCCGAACTGAGAGATCGAGCGCACGCGCATGCTCGAGGCCCTGGAGGCCACCGAGGGCGTACACTGGGCTCGACCGAGCCGCGTCCCGTCGAGGGCCATCACGGAAGGACGCGCAAACGCGCAGAGATGGAAGTAGAAGGTGAATGCGCGGGCGTGATTTGGGGCCCTTGCACTTGACCGTTCGGGGCACACGATTCGTGTGGACGGGGTGAGACGCGAGGAGGGGGAAGCCGCATGGATTCGTCGATTTATATTGCCAGGCTGATCGGGCCGCTGCTCCTGATGAGCGGTGCCAGTGCGTTGTTCGGTGGCAAGAGCTATCGCGCCATGGTCAAGGAATTTCTGGGCAGCCGTGCACTCATTTACCTGTCGGGATTCATGACGCTGCTCATCGGGCTCGGCATCGTCAACGCCTGGAGATCGGGTTGGCCGATCGGGCTGACCATCATCGGGTGGCTTTTCGTGATCGGCGGGGCGCTCCGCATGCTTTTCCCGGAGCGCCTCGTGCAGGTCGGGACGGCGATGCTCGACAAGAGGCCTGGGCTCCTGACGGGAGCGGGGATTGTCCTTCTCCTCCTTGGGCTCGGCTTGTCGTACGCCGGTTATGTGCCCTGAGACCTCGCTGCCGGCGGGCGGCTACCGCTTGCGGACTGGAAGATTATGGCAATGCAGTGATTCGATCGAGCGCGGGTGGGCTCACGGGGGAATGGGCTGCGAAGTAGGCCTGGAGCGCGTCGAGGTCGAGCGCGCCGTCCATCCCGCTCGAGGTGGACGCCTTTTGATGTCAAATACCTACGCGGGCGACCTTGCCGCGGTCATCGCTCGTGTAGAGGTTACGCGCGACGTGCTGGAGTGCGGGAAGCATGTTGTCCGCCACGAAGCGCGTCCCGGCCCGGGGGATGACCCTGCAAAAGGACGGTCGTCCAGAGAGCCGCCCGTTTTCGTGCTCGAAGACGCGGTAGCCTCCGAGCTCCGTGGAACTGCCCGCATTGAAGACGGAGAGCCCGCGCTCGCCCGCGCGGCTCAGGTCGAAGGCGCGAGGCGTGTGCCTATGGCCGTGGAGCACGAGGTCCGAGCGGCCGCGGACGCGCTCGATGAGCTCGGCGCCGAGCGAGAGCTCCGCCATGACGGGAGATCCGAGGCGAGCGATGAGCCATTCGATGGGGCTATCCTCGGGCAGCGGCAGGACGTGGTGGTGGAGCAGCACCGCGACCAGACAGCCCGAGGGGGCCTCGTCGAGCGCCGCGTCCACTTCCATGAGGACGCCTCGTGACAGCTCGCCATGCGTTTGAAAGTACGAGCGGTTGTGGGGAGCGGTCGAATCCACACATACGAGATAGAGACCGGGCCGATCCTCGACGCGAACGCGCTGGCCTTGCATCCATTCACCGCCTGCATCCTGCCCCGTGCGATCATGGTTGCCCGGAATGAACGTGACGCGGCCCTTTCGGAGGAGCGGCGCGAAAACCTCCTGGAAGCGGCGCGCCTCGGCGTGCTCCCCCTGGTGCGTGAGATCCCCCGTGACGACGACGTGATCGATGCCGTCGGACTCGATGCGGCGAACGAGCGCCGCGGCGCGCACGGCGCCGGCCGTCGACGAACCCAGGTGCAAATCGGAGAGATGAGCCAACCTACGTGACGTCATGCCCGGGCATGATGCACGCGTTCGGCGACGAACCTGCGAATCCCGGGTAAAACGCTGGCGAGGAGACCGTGACGGGATTCGCTCAGGAGGGCGACGGGATGGCGAAGACGGGCGTCGTGAAGTCGCCTCCAGCGGTTGGGCCTCCAGGATCTCGCGTTTGCCAAGGAGAAGAGGAGAGAGCGGCGGATCAGAACCGGTACGGCTCTCGCAAGGCGGCCGAGCGTGGGACAGAAGCAACCAGGAGGAGCTCGGCTGTCCATCACGCTCGAGGAGAGGGGCAACCTCGCCGCGTGTGGAAGTGGCGTTCCGCCGACGATCTCCTGGTCAGGACACAATCCGTTCGCGGCGTTCCGGCAGAGGGGGCAAACCATGGCAATCGCGCAGCAGGTAGCCGATCAGCAAAGCCTGTTCACCGATGATCTGCTCTACTTCGTCCTGAGACTCCGAAAGTCCCGTATCCGGTCGGTTGCGGAGCGCGTGCGGCGCATGTATCCGGACGAGTCGCCAGAGCAGCAGGCGCGTCGTCTCATTGCATCGACCTCGGCGATTTCCTTCGCCGCGGGCGGCCTCGTTCATGCGCCCGCCGCCGTCCCTGGGTTCGGCATCGTGTACGAAGGCCTGGGGTTCGTCGCAGGCGCATCCATCCTCACCAGGATGCACCTTTACCTCATCCTCGAGATAGCGCTGCTTTTCGGGAAGGACATCGACCAATCCGAGCGTGTGACGGAGCTCGTGGCCGTGGTGGCGGCTTGCGCCGCCAGCGCCGCCGCGCCGGTGGCTATCGCGATGACGTTGAACCCGGCCTTCGCCGTGCCTGCGGGAGCGCTCGCCGCAACGGCCGCCACCCGAGCGATCGGGGAATCGGCGATCCGCCGTTACAAGCGCTCGACGGCGCCCGAGGCGGCCACGGCCCCCGCGCCCGCCTGACGCTGAGCATTGGTCTCATCTTGGGAGGCGCTGCGCTGGGGCTTTGCCCCAGGCCCCACCGGGGCTATCCGCCCCTGGACCCGGGGCCAGCGCAAGCGCTGGACCCGGGGTCGATGAACTGCGCTCCGCGCAGTTCATCGAACAGGCCAGGTCAAGACCAACGACGACCCTGCCTATCAAAACCGCGGCGCCGACGATTCAACAGGCAACGTGCCCGTCGCCAGCGGGCAACGCACCTTCCTGGTCTTGCCAACGGCCTGTTGGAAGAACTGCGCGATGCGCAGTTCTTCCACGAACGGTCCAGGGCTTGCCCTGGTTCGGGTCGAGGGGCGAACAGCCCCCGCGGGGCCCGGGGCAGCGCCCCGGCGCGACCCCTCGCGATGAGACCAATGCTCAGCGCCTGACGCGGTATGCGTGATGTCCGCCGAAGAATGAAATCCGCTGCCTCGTCCAGAGCCTGGCCGGCTACGGGGACGTCCTTCGCCCACATCGGCGCGATCTGGTGAATCAACTTGAGAGACAAGGCCGGATCGCGGCGTTCGAGAGCGGGCTGATCCTCGCCGCTGCCGCTGATGTCGAGACAAGGCGAAAAGAGGACAAGCGCTTCAGGCTGCGGAAGTCCCTCGTCGCGCAGGGCCTGCGCAAGCAGCAGCGCAAGCCCGCCCCCTGCGGAATCGCCGAAGACGACGATGTTGCCCGCGCCATGTTCGGCGACCATGTCCAGATCGTGCTTCTTGACGGCCGCCGTGGTCTCCCTCCAGCTTGCCTCGGGGCCAAGCGGGTAGATCGGCGCCACGACCTCCGCATCGACGCGATCGAGCAGGCCAATAACCAGGTTCCACTGGATTTCCTGCAAATCTAGGACAAAGGCGCCGCCGTGAAGGTACATAAGGCGCAGCGGCGTTGATGGCGCACCCTTCCGGGACGCGTGGAACACGAGCATCCCGTCCCGCACCTCCTCGCGGAAGTCGATCTTGGTCAACAGGCGTTTGGGCGGGCGCTTCGGTCCCTCCGCTCGGTCCTTCTCGATCGTCTTGCGCAGCACCTCCGGATCGGAGAGGTTCGGCGCGAGCAGCTTGGTGAGCGTGTAGAGTGCCCAGCCGCGCAGATTGAAGCCACGCCGCGTGGCTGCCGCGCCCGCGATCGTTGCGGTTGCCAGGCCCGCACCGGCGATGACGCCGGCTTTCGCCATCTCGTCCTTCTGCATCCGCGCTCTCCTCCACCTGCCAGATAGGCTGTGTGTTGTCCGTCGCTCGGCGCGCCACGGCGAACCCCCTTGCCCGGTGCCCTGTCGCGAGCACCCGAAGGGTTCTGCGAGAGCGCGGGCGTCAGGCATCGATTCCACCGCAGCGGCGAGATCGAGCCGCGCCCAGTCGAGGACCGACGCTTCGAAGCCTGCGGGATGGTAGAACTGCGCAATGCGCAGTTCTTCCACGGGCCGGTGGCAAGACCAGGGACAACGTTGCCAGGGGAAAGGTCAGCGTCGCTGCCCTGGTGGGCAGGGTCGCTCCTGGTCTTGACTCGGCCTGTTCGAGGAACTGCGCATCGTGCAGCTCCTCGACAAACCTCGAAGCATTTCGGCTTCTCTCTCTCGCTCCTTACCTATGGACTCCTCCTCGCTGCGCGGGGCCGTTGCCGTGGGAATCGTGCTTCATCGTCGGGTTCACTCCAACGGGAGCCTCCTCTCGGCTTGGGCGAGTGTACAACATGGCCGGCAGGCGAACCTCTTTCGCCCTGACCGGCGCGGCCCACGTGCCAGGTGGTATGTCAAGGTGAGATGTCCAAACAGCTCTTTGGGTTCGAATCCGAGCTTGCGAAGATCGACTCCATAGCTTGCTCTTCGCCCTGAACCCTTGCACCTCATATTGTTCGTGGTAAACCTGGTCCGTTTTGAACGAGATGGATCCGTAAACCAAGGAAGGCCGTGTGGGGCGCCACGACCCAGGAGCCGTGCATGTCTCTCGTTCTGGCTCCGAGGTTCCCCTCCCTTTCACCACGGCGGCATGACAGGAACGGTATCGCTGCGCCCCCGTTGTGCTTGGGCGTGAAGAAGGGCGAATTCCCGTCCTGACGTGACCACCATACGCCTCGCCATTACCTCCTCCGCGCGCGAACCCCACGGAGATGTTCCGCGATCGGACCAGGCAGGAGCCCGCTGCGTTCGTTCCGGGGCATCCATCGGCGGCCATTTCGGACAAACTCCGCGAGAGACCGATAGAACAACGACATGCAACACCTTCGTCTCCTCTTCGTTTGCGCGACGCTCCTCACGGCCTGCGCGTCCGCCGAGACGAGCACGCCGCCGCCTCCGCCGCCGCCCCCCGAAGTCTCGGTCGTGTCCGTGGCGCCGCACGCCGTGGTGCTCGAGGACGTGCTTCCAGGCCGCGTCGTGCCGGTGCGGGTCGCGGACGTCCGGCCACTCGTGTCCGGCATCGTGCGCGAGCGGCTCTTCAACGAGGGCGACACCGTCAAGGCGGGGCAGGCTCTCTATCGCATCGACCCCACGGTCTTCCGGGCCGAGGTCGCGAGCGCCGCCGCGACGACCGAGCGGCAACGCGCTGCCCTCGCGATCGCGACACGGGAGGCCGAGCGCGCGCAGCGCCTCGAAACGAGCGGCGCCATCGCGGGCCAGGCGGCCGATAACGCGCGCAGCACGGTCGACATCGCGCGGGCCGACCTCGCCATCGCCGAGGCCTCGCTCGCGCGGAGCAGGGTCAGCCTGCGTTACGCCACCGTCACGGCCCCCATCAGCGGACGAATCGGTCTCTCCCGCGTCACCGAGGGGGCGCTCGTGGGGACCACCGATCCGATCCCGATGGTCACGATCCAGCAGCTCGACCACGTGTACGTGGACATCCGCCAGCCGGTGATGCGCTACGAGGAGCTGCGCAAGCGCCTCGCGCGGGGCGAGCTCGAAACGAGCCAGGGCCTCCCGGTCACGTTGCTCTCGATGCGCGGCGAGCCCTACGCAGAGCAAGGACGACTGCTCTCGACCGACGTGAACGTCGACCCGTCGACGAGCGAGCTGACGTTGCGCGTGCTCGTCGAGAACAAAGATCTCCACCTTCTGCCGGGGATGTTCGTCCGCGCGCGTATCCCCGTCGGCCGAGAGCCCCAGGCGATCACGGTGCCGCAGCAGGCCGTGCTCCACGATCCCGCGCTCGGCGAGAGCGTGCTCGTGGTCGACCCCAGCGACCACGTCGTGGTGCGTTCCGTCACGACGGGGCGCATCGTCGAGGGGCAGCAGATCGTTCGCGACGGGCTCACGTCGGGCGACCGCGTCGTCGTCGAAGGACAGGATCAGCTCAAGCCCGGCATGTCGGTACGTCCCTCGACCTGGAAGCCGCCGCCGAACCGGCCGAGCGCGCCCTCCGAAGCTCCTGCGGCGACGGCCGCGCCGAGCGCATCGCCCCCCTAACCCCTGACGCGGCGCGCATGCCCGCAAGCGAATAACGAGATCATGCCGCGTTTCTTCATCGAGCGCCCGGTCTTCGCGTGGGTC
The DNA here is from genome assembly GCF_028435365.1 of Polyangium jinanense. The sequence continues at coordinate 9,858 of NZ_JAGTJJ010000068.1, forward strand.
GTCTCTCTCTTCATCGTCTTGCTCGGCGTGCTCGCGCTCCAGCGCCTGCCGGTCGAGCGCTACCCGACCGTCGCGCCACCGAGCGTGAACGTGACGGCCGTGTACCCCGGCGCGACGCCCTCCACGATGAGCGAGAGCGTCCTCGCGCCCATCGAGCGCGAGATTTCAGGCGTGCCGCATCTGCTCTACTTCGAGTCCTCGTCGGACACGTCGGGCGTCGCGCAGATCACGGTCACGTTCGAGCCGGGGACCGATCCCGAGCTGGCCCAGGTCGCGGTCCAGAATCGTCTGCGCACCGTGGAGCCTCGACTGCCGCAGACGGTCCGGCAGATCGGCCTCGCCGTCGAGGCGTCGACCTCGAACTTTCTCTGCATCGTCGATCTGCGCTCGCCCGATGGCCGGTACGACGAACAGACGCTCGGCGACTTCCTCTCGCGGGGTATCGTCGAAGAGCTGAAGCGCGTCCGCGGCGTGGGCAGCGTGCAGGTCTTCGCCGCCCCGCGCGCCTTGCGCGTGTGGCTCGACCCCGCGCAGCTCACGGCGCTCGAGGTGTCGATCGAGGACGTGGCGAACGCCATCCGCGCGCAAAACGCGCAGGTTTCGCCGGGCCGGGTGGGCGACGCGCCGACGGTTCCGGGACAACGCGTGACGATTCCCCTCGTCGTGCGGGGCGAGCTCGAGACGCCCGAGGAGTTCGGCGCCATCGTGCTGCGCGCACGAGCGGACGGTTCGCGTGTCCTTTTGTCGGACGTGGCCCGCATCGAGCTCGGCGCGCAGAGCTACCGCACCTCGACGCGAACGGACGGCTCGCCCTCGGCCGGCGCGGGCGTGATGCTCTCGCCGGGGGCGAACGCGGTGGAGACAGCCGCGCTCCTTCGCGCGCGCGTCGCGGAGCTCGCCGAGGGTTTTCCGGACGGGATCGAGGTCGGCATTCCGTACGACACGGCGCCTTTCGTTCGCATTTCGATCGAGAAGGTCTTCAAGACCTTCTTCGAGGCGATGGCGCTCGTGTTCGTGGTGATGTTCGTCTTTCTTCAGAACCTCCGCTACACGCTGGTGCCCGCCATCGTCGCGCCGATCGCTCTGCTCGGCACGTTCGCCGTCATGTATGCGACGGGGTATTCGATCAACGTCCTGACGATGTTCGGGATGGTGCTCGCGATCGGCATCATCGTCGACGATGCGATCGTCGTGGTCGAGAACGTCGAGCGCATCATGGCGACCGAGCGCCTCTCGCCAAAGGAGGCGACGAAGAAGGCGATGAAGGAGATCACCGGCGCGGTCATCGGAATCACGCTGGTGCTGTCGGCCGTGTTCATTCCGATGGCGTTCGCGTCGGGCTCGGTCGGGACGATCTACCGACAGTTCAGCCTCTCGATGGCGGTGTCGATCCTGCTCTCGGCGTTCCTCGCGCTCTCGCTGACGCCCGCCCTCTGCGCGACCCTCTTGAAGCCGGTGTCCGCGCACCACGATGCAAACCGCGGTGTGTTCGGGCCTTTCAATCGTGGCTTCGCGTGGCTCACCGAGCGGTACGGCCAGGGCGTCGGTCGCGTGGTGAAGCGGAGCTGGACCGCGCTCGTCTCGCTCGTCGCCATCGGCGTCGGGGCGGCATGGCTCTTCCGCGCGTTGCCGGGCTCGTTCCTGCCCCAAGAGGATCAGGGCTACTGGATCTCGAGCGTCGCGCTACCTTCGGATGCGACCGCCGAGCGTACCGATCAGGTGATCCGCTCGTACGAAGCCTATGTTCGCGAGCGACCGGGCGTGCGTGCGGTGGTGGCCATTCAGGGCTTCGGCTTCTCCGGCTCGGGCCCGAACGCGGCGCTCATGTTCACGATCCTCAAAGACTGGGACGCGCGCCAAGGCGCAACGGCCCAGGGAGAGGTGCAAGCCGCGAACGAGCGTTTCGCGGGCCTCCGCGACGGAAGCATGTTCCACGTCCTGCCCCCTTCGATCGATTCCCTTGGCACGAGCTCCGGGTTCGCCATGCGTCTCGTCGATCGGCGCAACCAGGGGCAAACGCGCCTGCTCGCCGCACAGAACCAGCTCCTCGCCGCTGCCGCAAACAGCCGCGTGGTGGCGGGGGTGTATCCAGAGGGGTTGCCCGACGGCGCGTCGGTGCGCGTGGAGATCGATCGTCAGAGTGCAGAGGCCTTCGGTGTGTCGTTCGCGTCGATCAACGCGACGCTCTCGGCGGCGCTCGGCTCGATGTACGTCAATGACTTTCCAAACGCGGGGCGTTTGCAGCAGGTGATCCTGCAAGCGGAGCCCGAGGTGCGCATGCAGCTCGACGACGTGTTCGCGTTGCCGGTGCGCAACCAAGAAGGTCGCATGGTGCCGCTCTCCGCCGTGGCCACACCTCGATGGGAGCGGAGCCCGCTCCAGCTCGTTCGCTACAATGGGTATCCCGCCGTGCGTCTCTCCGGCACCGCAGCGAGCGGCTTCAGCAGCGGAGAAGCGATGGCCGAGATGGAGCGTCTCGTTTCGCAGCTTCCCCCGGGCTACGGCGTCGAATGGACGGGGCTCTCGTATCAGGAGCGTCTCTCGGGCAATGAAGCGCCCGCGCTCCTCGCGCTCTCCCTGCTCGTGGTGTTCCTCGTGCTCGCCGCGCTCTACGAGAGCTGGTCGATCCCCGTGTCCGTCCTGCTCGTGGTTCCCCTCGGTTTGCTGGGCGCGCTCTTGGCGGTGAAGCTGCGCGGCATGCCGAACGATGTGTTCTTCAAGGTCGGCCTGATCACGCTGATCGGGCTTTCCGCGAAGAACGCCATCCTCATCGTGGAGTTCGCCAAGCAGCTCGAAGAGGAAGGGCGCGGGACGGCGAGTGCGGCCATCGAGGCAGCACGATTGCGCTTGCGTCCCATCCTGATGACGTCCCTTGCATTCACACTCGGCGTCGTCCCTCTCGCGATCGCAAGTGGCGCCAGCGCGGAAACGCAGCGCGCACTCGGTACCGGTGTCCTCGGCGGGATGATCAGCGCGACGGTGCTTGCACTTCTGCTCGTCCCCGCGTTCTACGTCGTCGTGAGAAGCGTGGTGAAGCGGCTCTCGCCCGAAGCCGCTGGCCGCCGCCCGGAGCCTGCGCCGTCCATTCAACCTACCGAGTGAGCGTCAAGGCGCGGAGCTGGGGCTTTGCCCCAGGCCCCACCAGGGGCTATCCGCCCCTGGACCCGGACCAGCTCAAGCGCTGGACCCGGGGTCGATGAACTGCGCGATGCGCAGTTCATCGAACAGGCCGAGGCAAGACCGGCGAGCGCCCCCGCCCACCAAGACCGTTCAACGGGCAACGTGCCTGTCGCCAGCGTGCAACGCACCTTCCTGGTCTTGCCACCGGCCTGTTGGAAGAACTGCGCAACGCGCAGTTCTTCCACGAACGGTCCAGGGCTTGCCCTGGTTCGGGTCGAGGGGCGAACAGCCCCCGCGGGGCCCGGGGCAGCGCCCCGGCGCGACGCCTTGCGATGACCGCTCCCGCTCCCGCCTCCATCGCCCGCGGCCGAAGAATGCTATGAGCTCTCGTGTGCATCTTCGCCTTGCTTTGGTGCTGCTCCTCTCCTGCGCGACTGCCTGCGCCCCGGCTGCCCCCGCGCCTCCCCCGCCTAGCGCCCCCCCTTCTCCAGCTGCGCTCCCCTTGCCTGGCAGACCGTTACCGCTTCCCACGCGCTTCGTGGCTGACCGGTTCTTCGTGGAGCCCATCACCACCAGCGGCGCCCGGCTGCTCCTCTACACCGATACGGGCGGCGGACTCTTCCTCACCCGCAGCGCTGTCGAGCGGCTTGGGCTCCCGACAGAGCAGATCGCGGGCGACGAGGGGCTGGCCGAGGGCGTACTGCTCCCGCCCTTCAAGCCTGAGGCTTCGATTCCCCCGGTGACTGTGCTTGGGGGGCACCTCGGCGTGGCCTCGAAGGCCAAGAATGCTTGTGAACGTGAGAGCAGCGACGGCATGCTTGGCCAGGCCTGGTTCCAGGGCCGCACGTGGACCTTCGATTACCCGGGCCGCCGGCTCCTCCTCCGCGCCGCGGGCGATCTGCCGGCGCACGACGCGTCTCACCGGGTCTCGCTTGGTTTTCCCATGAACCAAGCTGGCACGCGGGCGACCAACTTTCCGCGCATCCAGGCGCAGATCGACGGCCAGACCGTGGATTTCCTCTTCGACACGGGCGCGACCGTGAATCTCACGGATCAGGCGGCAGCGGCGCTCGCGGACAGCGGGCCTCCGGTGCGCGCCACGAGCTTCATCGTGCAGTCCACCTTCGACCGGTGGCGCCAGGATCACCCGGAGTGGCGCGTGATCGAGGGCGCCGACCTTTGCGTCCGCAGGGAGCCGATGATCGAAGTGCCGCGGATCATGGTCGCGGGCCACGAGGTTGGGCCGGTCTGGTTCGTGCGGCGACAGGATGAGAATTTCCACGAGTGGATGTCGCAGTGGATGGATAAACGGGTGGACGGCGCGCTGGGCGGGTCAGCGCTTCGCTACTTCCGGGTGACCGTCGCGTACCCGAGCGCGGTCGCCGTGTTCGAGCGGCCATGACGAAACCCGCGCCGATGGCCGAGCACTTGCGATGATCGCCGGCAGGCATCCGTCGGAGCACCGCGGGCTACGCTGACATCGACCCGCAGCCGGAGACCACTTCGAGGTCGGCAAGCCGACATCGACCCGCAGCCGGAGACCACTTCGAGGTCGGCAAGCCGACATCGACCCGCAGCCGGAGACCACTTCGAGGTCGGCAAGCCGACATCGACCCGCAGCCGGAAGGCTCGGGAAGGTCCGCGTGTCGGCATCGACATCGCGCCGATGACCTTCGGGAGGTCTCCGAGAAGGGGTCAAGTACGAGCTTTCGGCCTGGAGGGGGCTTCCGCGTGGGTAACTCCACTCGCTCTTGAACCTCATGGAGGCTTTCCCCGTAGGTTCCTTTTGACTCGTGAGCCGTGCGCTCTCCCTGCGGAGACTCCACGCGTAGTGTCTGCCCTCCTCAAGCTCGTCCCCCGTCCCGCCGTCCCCCGGGACGCGTTTGCCGGGGATGATGCCGCCCTCGTCCTCGCCTTTCGCCGCGGCGACCCCGGCGCGCTCGCCACGCTCTACGATCGCCACGCCGATCACGTCCACCGCGTGCTCTACCGCATCCTCGGCTTCGACCACGAGCTCGCCGACCTCCACCACGACGTCTTCGTCCGCGCCCTCGGCTCGCTCCCCAAGCTCGAGGATCCCAGCGCCCTCAAGGGCTGGCTCACCATGATCACAGTCCACGTCGCCCGGTCGTCGATCACACGCCGCCGGCGCCGCAAATGGCTCTGGTTCCTGCCCAGCGACGAGCTGCCCGAGGTTCCGTCGAGCGCTCCCTCCGAGGAGGTGCTCGATGCGCTGCGGGCCACCTACGCCGTCCTCGACACCCTTCCCGCCGAAGAGCGCATCGCCTTCGCGCTTCGTTTCATCGACGGCATGGAGCTCACCGAGGTCGCCGCCGCGTGCGGGACCTCGCTCGCGACCATCAAACGACGCCTCGCACGCGCGGGGGCTCGCTTCGAGGCCGAGGCGCGTAGACATCCGGTGCTCGAGCCATGGCTCGAGAGAGGTACCCGATGGGGCAATCCGAGCGATCGCTGACGAACCTGGGCCAACAGGTCGCCACGCTGCAAGATCGACATCCGGCGGCGAGGCTCGAGCGCACGCAGGGGCGCGCGCGGCTGCTCGAGGCGACCATCCCCCGCACATCGCGCCGACCGAGGTCGCTCGCCGTCGGCCTCGCTTTGTTGCCGGCGGCGGCGCTGCTCGTCATCGTGCTCATGGCGAGCGTCGCGACGCGGCCCCGTGCGTCCCTGCGCTTTTCGGTCGGCATGACCGAACCCGGGGCCGTCGGCGCGTGGATCGCCGCACCGAAGGCCGCCGAGCTCCCGATCCGATTCTCGGATGGCTCCGAACTCCACCTCGCGCCGGGAGGGCGCGCCCGGGTCACCGCGATCGACGCGCACGGCGCCGAGATTGCGGTCGAGCGGGGCACGCTCGATCTCTCCATCGTCCACCTCGACCGCGCCCGCTGGACGGTATGGGCCGGACCGTTCCAGGTCCACGTCATCGGCACGCGCTTCGAGATCCGCTGGGACCCCGCGACCGAGCAGGTCTCCGTCGGGCTACGCGAGGGCGCGATCACCATCTCCGGGCCGGTCGTGGGGGACGAGCGTGCTGTCCGCGCCGGCGAGCGGCTCACCATTTCGCCCGCGCAGAATACCCTCGAGGTCGGCACCGTCGACGAAAGCGCGGCCCCCGTACCCACCGCGGTGGTACCGACCGAGCCCCCGAAAGACGCGGTCCCGCCTATCCCGGACGCACCCTCGACGAGCCCCACCGCCCGCGTCACCGTGGCCGAATCGCCTCGGCCGCACGCTCGAGCGAATGCCAGCGGCTCGTCCGTTCCTCCGCCGGTGGTGGCGCCGGCGGGGCCCGGATGGCGCGCCCTTTCGCTCGAAGCAAAGTACAAAGACGCCCTCGCAGCGGCCGAGCTCGAAGGGTTCGACGTGATCTGCGAAGGCGCGAGCGCGAGCGATTTGCGCGCCCTCGGCGACGCGGCCCGGCTCGGCGGCAGCGCGGCGCGCGCCAGCCAGGCCTTCACGTCGCTCCGCAGTCGCTTCCCCGGCTCCCCGGAGGCAGCGGCGGCGGCGTTCATTCTCGGCCGGATCGCGCAGGATCAGCGAAAGGACCACGCGGGGGCCGCCGGCTGGTTCGTGCTCTACCTACAAGAGCAGCCGGGCGGCGCGTTTGCCGCGGAGGCGGCCGGACGGCTCGTCGAAGCGGAGGACAAGCGGGGAGACCTGGCCGGCGCGCGGCGCGCGGCCGAGCGATACCTCGCCGCGTATCCGAGCGGCGTCCACGCAGCGTATGCGCGGGGCGTGCTCGCCCGCGGAGCGAGCTCGGCGCCATGACGCGCCGGCGCTCGTTCGTGTGTTTCCTGGCCGCCGCCGTGCACACCCTCGTGGCTGCGCTCGCGCCTGCCGCGCGCGCCGGGGATGCCGTCTCCAGCATTGCCGTCGTCTGCGCCCCCGGCGATCGTTTTGGCCTTCGTGTCCAGGCCGAGCTCGAAGCGCTGGGCTTTCGGACAGCGCTCCTCGATCCCGGGGTCGAGCCGGCCTCGCGCGCCTCGCTCGAGGCCACGGCGCGCAAGGCGGACGCCATCGCGGCCATCCGGGTCGTCCCTTCCGAGCGCGGCGTCGAGGTGTGGGTCGCCGATCGCGTCACGGGCAAGACCGTCCTGCGCGAGATCACCGACGCCGGTGGATCCCTCGACCGTGACGCTGCGCTGGCGCTACGAACGGTCGAGCTCTTGCGCGCCAGCCTGCTCGAGGTCGCCGTGCCGGGGGTCCCTCCCGGCGAGGTCCCCGCGACGCCCGAGCTCCGCGAGAAGATGACCCTCCCCGCGCCAGGCGCGCTCGCCGGAAAGCGCGAGCCCCCCTCGCTGCGCCTCTCGCTCGCTCCTGGCCTGCTCCTCAGCCCCGGCGGCTTCGGCGCCGCGGTAAACCTCGGTATCGGCCTCGCCTGGATGCCCAGCGCGCACGTCGGCGTAAGCGGCTTTGCGGCGATTCCGCTGACGAGGCCCCGCGTCGAGGGCGCCGAGGGCAGCGCGGATCTCTCGGTTCTGCTGGCCGGGGGAGGCATGCGGTTTGTCTTCCATCCACGCGCGACCCGATGGGCGCCGTTGGCGGAGCTCGGGATCATGGCCGTCTCGCTGGAGAGCCACGGGACAGCCAATGCAGGGTTTCTTCCGGGGTCGGCCTCCGCGGTGACGGTGGCCCCTTTCGTGCGTGTCGGCCTTTCGTGGGTCGCGACGCCCATGCTCCGCGTGCGCGCGGATATTCTCGCCAGTTTCATCGGCCAAGGGGTCTCGGTTCAGCTTGCCAAACACGAGGTCGCGACCTGGGGCAAGCCGATCGTGCTCCCCGCCGTGGGCGTCGATTTCGGTTGGTTTTGATGAGCCGTGGCGGCCTCCCGGGAGGACTTCATCCTGGAACCTTCAAAGGAGGTCATCAAAATGAAGCATTGCATGGCAGCGCTCGGGACATTGGCCATGATGAGCAGTGGCTGCGAGGCGATCGTACTCGGCCCCGTGGAAGCTCGACACTCGGAAACCGTGGTGGGCCCGAACCCGCCGGACCCGCACCCCAACGCGATCGCAATGCGCGTCGCCGAATTGACCCTCCTGCCCGATACCCCGCATGGGGTCTTCGAACCGCAATACCAGGAGATACCGGATCCCGACGCGCTCGTGCTCTTCTTCAGCGATTCGCTCCAGGAGTGCAGCCAGCCGGTGATCGAATCCGGAACCCCCGTTCCGGCTTGTATCGATCCCTTCTGGCAGCTCTTTCTCGTCATCCCACCCGAGCTCAATCGTCCTGGCGTCATCGACCTCCAGGACCGTCGCATCTTCAGCTACCTCGGCGTTTCGCTGCCCTCCTGCGGCGGCGCCACCGAGTCGTATGGCCACGGATTCGTGGGCACGCTCGAGATCGTCGAAAGTGATGCGACCTCCGTCTCCGTGAAGCTGAACACGGGGACGCTGCCGCCCCCGTACCCGGACGTCGACGGCGATTATACCGCCACCTTTTGCAGCACGGCGCCCCCGCCGAGCCCGCCTTCCCCCGCGCTGGCGGTCCAGGGCGAAAACCTCGCCACGCCGCCGGGCGGCGCATCCCCGGATCCCGACGCGCTTTACCTCTTCCTCGGGACCGAGCCCGGGAGCTGCCAGGATCCTTGGTCACCCATCGATTGCACGCACACCTCGCGCGTGATGCTGCGCCTCCCGCCGTCGCTCCAGACGCCTGGGATCATCGACCTCACCGACCCGGCCATCGCCGCGTCCTACTGGCGTGGCTCGGCGCCGGGCTGCAATGATGCGACGGACACCGGGCCTTTCGCGGGAGGCACGATCGAGATCCTGAGCATCGATGCAGGCGAGGTCCTTTGCAAGGTCTACGGAAGCGCCACGCCGCTCGACTGGGGCAGCTTCAATGCCGACGGCCTCTACGCAGCGACGCTCTGTCCGTAACTTCACCCTGCCTTTTTCGCGGATGGGCGATCCAGAGCACGAACCGCGCGAAAAATTGCGGTTTGACCTTGACCCAAGGTCAAGGTGCACACTCGCCTCATGAACGACACCACGTTGACGGTTCCCATCCCGCACGGCCTTCCCATGGCGCGCGATGCAGGCCCCTTCGACCCGCCCCGCCAGATCACCCGGCTGCGCGAGGCTCGCCCTGTCAGTCCCATGGTCTTCCCCGACGGTCACGAGGGCTTTCTCGTCACCGGCTACGACGCGGTCCGAAAGGTCATGGCCGACACCCGGTTCAGCTCCCGCCAGGACCTCGGCATTCTTCACGTGCCGTACGAGGTCCCCGGCATGCCCGCCATCACCGAACCGCCTCCGCAGGTGCCGGGCTTGTTCATCGCCATGGACCCGCCGGACCACACCCGGCTGCGGAGCAGGCTCACCGGCGCCTTCACCGTCAAACGCATGAAAAGGCTCGAAGAGCAGATCACCGACATCGCCGAGCGGCAACTGGACGACCTTTCGCGCCTTCCCCCGCCGGTCGACCTGGTCAAGGCGTTCGCGCTGCCGGTGCCCTCGCTGGTGATCTGCGAACTGCTCGGTGTCCCCTACGCGGACCGGGGGAACTTCCAGGTCAACTCCGCCAAGTTCCTGGAGAAGGACATTCCGCTCGACGAGAAGATGGCCGCGTACGGCGCAATGACCACGTACCTTTCCGAACTGGTCACGCGCAAACGCGCCGCCCCCGGCGAAGACATCCTGTCCGACCTGGCCCGCCATGACGACCTCACTGTCGAGGAGCTGACCGGCATGGCCTTCCTGCTGCTGCTCGCGGGCCACGAGACCACGGCCAACATGCTGGCACTGGGCACCTTCGCGCTCCTGGAGCACCCCGAGCAGCTCGCCGAACTGCGCGAAAACCCGGATCTGCTTCCCGATGCCGTCGAGGAACTCATGCGCTACCTGTCCGTTGTCGATATCCTCTATCGCTACGCCACGGAGGACATCGAACTCGGCGGCGAAACAATCCGCAAGGGATCGACCGTCGTTGTCTCCTTGCTGGCCGCCAACCGCGACCCTCAGCGCTTCGACAACCCCGACACCCTGGACATCCACCGCGAGGCCCGCGGTCACCTGTCCTTCGGCCACGGCTTCCACCACTGCCTCGGCAACCAACTGGCCCGCCTCGAGATGCGGGCCGGTTTCGAGGCATTGCTACGTCGCTTCCCGACCCTCGAGCTCGCCGTCCCCGCCGGCGAAGTGAAACTCAAGACCAACATGCAGATCTACGGCGTCCACGAACTGCCGGTCACCTGGACGGAAACGGCCCGGTAAAACCGCCGGCCGAGCGCGTGACCTTCATGCGCGCATAGGGCGCTGCCCGTACCATTTTGCGGGATAGGTGCCTGGTAGCAATGTGACCTCGCGTGCAAAACCCCTGGCGACGTTGCGGGACTGCCAAGGAGCCGCCGTGGACATCGCACACGGCCGGGCGCAGGCGTGCACGTCGGATCCCGTCCTCATGGAAGAGGCCGGCGAAAGAGGTGACTGCAATGCGTTGGAATACACTTGCTGCCGTGCTGTTCACGGCGACGCTCGCCGCTGCTTCGAGCTGCGAGCGCAGTGAGCCCGAGCCCGTCGACGAGGCACAGCAGCCGGTCTGCAGCAAGGAGGACCCCGTCGTCGAGGACGCGCGCGTGGCCATCAACAATGGGCGACAAACCTTCCGGTTCGATACCTTCGGTGACGAGGCATTCTGGGGCGGCCAGCTTCGATTGCACGAAACCATCAGGAACCTGACCCCCGTCCAGGCGCTCGGCCTCGGCCTCAAGGTGGACGTCGAAGCATTGCCCAAGCCGCTCCAGCTCAAGATCAAAAAAGGCCAGGTCGACCTCAACTCTGCGGCGACCACGCTCGCGCTGCTCAGGTTGAACGCGGTGGTAGGCGTGACCGGGTTCTTCGACGGGAAGGACACGCTCGTCTCGGTGGGCATTCAATGCGCGCTCTGCCATTCGACCGTGGACGACTCTTTCTCTGCTGGCATCGGCAAGCGCCAGGACGGCTGGCCAAACCGCGATCTGAACGTGGGCGCCATCATCGCTTCGGCGCCTACGGTGGCGCCGCTCGCCGACCTGATTGGGCTCACCGAGGCCGAGCTGCGTACGGTGCTCGTGAACTGGGGCGTCGGAAAATTCGACGCCGAGCTGATTCTGGATGGCAAGACCGAGAACGCGACCGGAGGATCGGCGGCCACGCTCATCCCCGCGGCGTTCGGCCTCGCCGGCGTCAACCTCCACACGTATACGGGCTGGGGCTCGGTCACGCACTGGAACGCGTTCGTCGCGAATCTCGAGATGGGAGGGCAAGGCATTTTCTTCGACCCACGTCTCGACGACGCGGACAAGTTCCCGATCGCCGCGGCAAATGATTTCGACGATGTCCGCGATCCCGTGGACCGCATCACGCCGAAGCTCGCGGATTTGCACTTCTACCAGCTCGCGCTCGAAGCGCCGAAGCCACCTGCCAACACCTTCCAGCCTGCGGCAGCCAAGCGTGGCAAGGACGTCTTCAACGACCCGCAGAGGGGGGATTGCGCGCGCTGCCACGTGCCACCGATCTTCACCGAGCCCGGGTGGAACATGCACACGCCGGCGGAGATCGGAATCGACGCTTTTCAGTCGAACCGGTCGCCCGACGAGCGCTACCGGACCACGCCGCTCGGTGGGCTCTTCACGCGAAAAAAAGGCGGCTTCTATCACGACGGTCGCTTCGCCAACCTCGGCGAAGTGGTCGACCACTACGAGTCCGTTTTCAACCTGAACCTGTCGCCAGGCGACAGGGCCGACCTGATCGAGTACTTGAAGTCGCTCTGACCGGGGCCCGGAGCGGAGCGACCGCTCCCCCGCTTCCGCTTCGTCATTGATTCGGAATGGGCACGCCCGCGGAGCGGAGTTTCTTCTCGACGAGCTTCGTCAGCCTCGCCCAGGCCAGTGCCCGGTCCTTCCCGTAGCGGCTGATCATCCCGTACCGGGCGTCGGCGTCCTCGCCGCGGCCTTGGAGGCTGGTCAGGATCGCCAGCAGCCCGGGGTTTTCGAGGAAGTGAGCGACTGTGGCGTTCGCGAGCTCCTCGATGCGCGGGTCGTCCGGCGCCCAGGCCGCGGCCTCCCAAGAGCGCTTGGACAACTCGACGAACTTGGTGTCGCCGAGTGCGCGCTCGACCTCGGTGAGGTAATTGTCGAAGCCTTCCGGGACCAGCGCCCTGGCCAGCACCAGGCCGTCTCGGATGTCCGCAATGTTCTCGGCGCTCAGCCCGAAGTCGGGCAGCCGGTCGAGGAACGCACGTGCTCGGTCGGGCAGCAGGACGCCGTCGCCGTCGGCGAGCCGGTGCAGCATGTCGCGTCGGGCGATCAGGTCCTCGATCCGTTCGGTGAGGCGCCGCTGGACGTCGGCGAGGGCGGCGGCGAACGGCTCGGCGTCGGCGTCCAGCATCGGCCCGATCTCGGCCAGCGGCACGCCGGCGGCGGCCAGCGTCCGGACCTGGACCAGCCGGAGCAGCTCGGCCGATCCGTAGCGTCGGTAGCCGGAACTGTCACGCCGTGGTTCGTCGACGAGTCCGTGCTTGTGGTAATGCCGCACGGTCTTCACCGTGACCCCGGCGAACGCCGCCGCCTGGCTGATCGTGACGCCTTTGCTCATCGGCTAGCCGACCCGGTGCTGGTAAATGGCGGCGGTCTTGCGGACCGCATCGACGATGGCGGGTTTGCTGAGTTCGTCGAGTTCGTGGTGTTCATCCGATGAGCATGAACTCTGACCCAAGGTCAAGGTCAAGAAGCCCGTTGGGCTGCCCTCGCTGGCGTGGACTCTCGCCTCGACACCGCCTCACTGCGCCTGTAGGGGCCCCTCCGCGAGCTCCGCACGCGATTCACACCGCGTCCGTGTGACCGGCGCAGCCGTAGAAGTGGCGGATGGCGCGATCGAGCTGCGCCGCCGCTCGCTCGTCCGGTGGCGATGCGGCCCAGGACGCCCGCGCCTCCGCGACGAGTTCGGCCTCGAGCCTCGCCCGATCGACCGTGACGCACCGGCCATCCTCGACGAGCACCCGGCCGCCGACGATGAGCTGCTTGATGTGCTTGCGGGTCGCCCGGGTCAGGAGCGTCGCGACCGGGTCCTGCGTGGCAGAGAGCACGTCCGTGGACATGGCCGCATGGTCGAGCACCAGCAGATCGGCTGGCGCGCCAACGGTCAGCTTGCCGCCACCGTCATCGCCACGGACCGCGCGCCGGCCATCCACCGCAGCCGCCCGGAATAGCCGCTCGGCCGAGAGCACGTCGGTAAGGCCGATGCCGCGGTGATGCAGCCACACGAGGCGCATTTCACGGAGGATGTCGTCGTCGTCCTCCATCGCGTTCGCGTCGAGGCCGATGCCAAAGGCGAGGCCCCGGCGGATGAAGCGGTCGACCGGAGCGATCCCCGACCGCAGGCGAAGATTCGACGACGTGTTGACGGAGACGATGACACCGCGCTCGGCAAGCAGCGCGCATTCGTCCTCCGTCAAGTAGATGCCGTGCGCGACGGAGAGCCGCGGTGATAGGAGGCCGAGCTCGTCCAGCCGGCGGACGATACCGCCCGGGTAGGCGGCATCTGCCCATTCTCGCTGAAAGCGGGTCTCGAGCAGATGCATGTGTACGCGGCGGCCCGAGAGCGCCGAGGCCTCGGCAATGGCGGCGAGTGAGGCGTCCGAGACCCACTGCGGGCCCACCGGGCAGTACTGGACGGAAAAACTCTCGTGCGCCAGAGCGGCGATCTCGTCGACGAGGTGCAGGTAGTCGCCGATCGATCGCCCGGTGCGGAGACGGGCTTCGAGCCGGCTGCGGAGGGACGCGTCGGCCAGGTCCAGGAATCGGGCTTGATCGCCATAGACGAGCGGGTTCCGGTCCTTGAAAGGTACGGCGAAGGCGACGTGAATGCCGACATCGTGCGCGGCTCGAGCGACCGCTTCGGCTTCCTCGAGGAGCGCGCTCTCGTCCTGCGGATTGTGGGTGTGGTTGGTCGCAGCGATGCCGCCCTCGGCCATCCGGGCGAAGGCGACGGCGGCGCGAAGATAGGCCGAGACCCTGGGCTCGCGCCCAAGCGTCGGGAGCCACGTCTCGAGCGCATCGTCCAGCGCGCCGAAGGCAAACGGCCGGAGGCCCCGGCCGTGATCGTGCGCGTTCGAGGGCGCTGCGATCGCTATCGTGCCACAAGGCCCGCCGCCGAACGCGTCGAATGCCGCGATCCGTCCGCCCTCGATCCGAATCCGCGCGGGGCCCGACGCGGGCTCCCGTCCTGGATCGGCCAGAACGGCGTCCACGTCGACAGCAGCGATTTCAAGTGTGGTGCTCATCGCTCGTACTCCCTAGGGTACAGCATCCACACCCGTGAAGGTAGCGCGGCGAGTTTGTCGGCCCGCCTTCACACGTCCCTTCCGAAGGCTCGCTCGATGATCGCGTCCTTTTCCGTCCACCCAGCGCGTCGAACTCGGCCTCGAAATCCCGGCTGCGCACGCCGCCGGGGGAGGAGCTCCGGATGCGGCTTTGAAAAAGCGCGCGCTCCGCTCACGGGTTCTCCGTGCTTTCGTTCACCGTCGAGGCGCTGTTCGACGCAGGCGGCGGCACCAGCGGCTGCCCGCCGTCATAGATCTCCACCATCCGGAACGGCGCCATGTCGAAATGGAAATGGTTGTCATGCCCCGCGTAGCCCGGCCCGAGCAACACCCGGAAGACGTCTTTCCGTGCGATGAGCCGCCGCGCCAGCGTCTTCAGGAACCGCGCGTGGATCGCCGCGTGGCCTGTCTGCGCCTTCCAGTGCGAGAGCACGCGAACCTCGAAGCCGTTCTTGAAGCCGGCCGGGATGCCCTCCGGCAGGCTTTGCCCTTTCGGCAGCGGGCCGAAATCGAAGCCCGCAATGTCGATGGCGTTACCCAGCGCGTGCTCGCTGAGGAACTCGGGGTACGCGGCAATGCGGCGGCAGCTGTACGTGCCGAGGTGCACGACGCGGCTCGGGGGGCGACCGTAGATCTCGGTAGCCACGTCGGCGGCGATCTTCTCGAACGCTTTCAGCCGGTCGCGCAGGCCGATATAGACTTTGGTCGTGGACGAGAAGCGCAGGTTGTCGCCTGCGTAATCGACGAGCTCCACCTTGGGACACTGGAGGGGCCCCGCTTTCGGCACCTCGCGCGGGATGGTGTCGAGGGCGTAGGGGGCCTCGGGCGTGGGGTCGGCGCCGGCGGTGCCCAGGGGAGCAAGGGCGAGGAGGGAGAGAGCCAAAAAGGGCAGGGCACGCAGTGGGCGGCGCATGATCCGGTTGGACGAGGCAGGGCGCGAAACGATTCTTCTCCGCGGGAACCCCGCTTGCCTCACGGCTCCAGGCACTTGCAGACTCCCCCCGCGCCGCACCACGTCATGACGACCATGTCAGCGCAGCTTGTAGAGCGCCATCGTGGCCTCGCCGTCCCTGACTGTCCCGCAGGCCTTTGCAATGGGCCGGCGCGGTCCAGCGGTCGTCCGGTGGCCACGCGCAACACGCGCGCAGCGCTGCTCGCTCTGTTACCTGAACGTATACGAAGAAAATTATAGTGATTTGCTGACGGCGTATTTGCTGCTATCTTCGGCGCCTCAACCTGCTTACCACGAGGTGTCTCCAATGCGCTGTC
Organism: Polyangium jinanense; assembly: GCF_028435365.1. Next base: position 25,575 of record NZ_JAGTJJ010000068.1, read on the forward strand.
TAGCTCTGCCCTTTCTTGCCATGAGCTTGGTCACTGTTGGTTGTGGCGGTGCCGATTCCCAGGAGCCATCGGAGCTGCTCGGGACCCAGCGAGCGTCGCTCACCGAGACCGACGTCGATGTGGCGCCGGAATGTCAGGGGATCATTGATTTCGTCAACGCGGCATCGTTCCAGACGCTGGACGCTTATTTGCCGAGCGACGTTGCATCGAACCTCGTGGAGTATCGCGCGGTTTCGCCCTTCGCGACGCTGGCGGACGTCTCCTCCGTTCCGCTCGTCGGGGCGGCTCGCCTCGAGCAGATTGAAGGCGGGGCGCGGAGCGAGGGGTATATCGGCTCGAGCTGCGTCGGAATCATCGACGAGCTGGCTGTCTCCGCTGACGACGCGGCCAGGATGGTTTCGCTGGTGAATACCGTCAGCTCCACGGAGTTGCACGATATCCTACCCTACGCGTGGAACGGCGCGACAAACCTTCTCAACCAGCGACCCTTCGCCACGGTCGAGAGCATTGCCGCCACGTCGGGGATCAGCTCGGTGAGCCTGCGGAATATCCGGAACGCCGCAACGTTGAGCGATCCCCTCGAGGACCTGATCGCGGCGGTGAACGCGCTGCCGCAGCCTGATTTCGGCGCGAACATGGCCCGCCACTTCGACAGGTACGACCTCACGACGGGGTCGCATTACTATTCTCTCCATGGGTTGGAGTGTTTCGGGATCGATCCTGACTCCCTCCCCAATGGCGCGAGCATTCGAGCCAACCTAGCCGACGCTGCAGAGGTGCGCGCGGAGGTCGAGAGCACTGTCGATTATGCGAATCGATCGAATCAGCTCCCTGCGAGCGTCGTCTCGCAAGGGCTCGCGAACCTCGACGAGCGGATCGCAGGGCGCTCCTTCAAGGGCTGCTATTTCAGCTACTCGAATGATCCCTGGAGCGGGAACAACGTCGCGTTCTTCGTCGATACCGTTTCCGGCTTCAGCGTGCTGACGGAGACGTACTGGAGCGAATGAGCCGGTTTGCTCCTTCCGCGGGCGCTCAGGGTAAATAACCCGCCACGTATCCCTGGCAGCCGCCACACCGGCAAGGCCCACAAGGCTCCTCAACAACGGTACACGAGCAGAGCCCGCTCCCGCTTCCGCGTCCGTGTCCGCTCCCGTTCACGCGTCCGTGTCCGCTCCCGTTCACGCTACCCCTCCCCAAAGTGGCTGGCACCTTGGGTCCCGGCTCGACATGAGGAACGCTCCTGGATTGCCGACCCGCCTGTGGTACTGGCACGCGCCTCGCAAGGCGGCCGTCCCTCGTCTGGAGCATTTCCAAGAATTTCGGCACATAGAGAGAGATGGAGCGGCTTGATGCGAACGGTTGGTTACGCATGGATTCCCTATTTCCTTATCTTGGCGACGGCCTGCTCCTCGCAGCCGAACCCGAGTGAAGGCTCCGGCGGCGAAGGCGGCTCCGGTAGCAGCAGCATCAGCGCCGGTGGGAGTGCTGGGGATGGCGGAAGCGGGGGAGGCAGCGGTGGCGCCGGAGGCGGCGGCGGCACTGGAGGCAGCGGCGGCGTTGCGTGCTCTGTCTCGACGACGGCGGTCCCGGGCGCGTCAGGCTTCCTTCGTTTGCCCGAGATGGTCCTTGGTGCCGATGGCTCCGGCGCGCTCGTTTACGTGGCCACCTCGAGCGGAGGAGGGAAGAACGGGACGCACTGGACCAAGCTCGGTCCAAAGGCGGCTCCCTCCGGTGCTTCGGTGCACATCGACGGTTTCGCCCGAGAGCTGGATGTCGCGGCGGCTCCGGGCGGCGGGGTCGTGCTCGCCACGACATCGATATATGGCGACACCACGCTTCACTGGATCGACGAAAACGGCGCGACGACGCGCACCGAGTCGATCCCGGATAGCTCTAATAGAAGGCGTCCCGCCGTCGCCGTGGCCAACGGCATCACGTATCTCGCCTGGGTCATCGACGCCTTCTCCGTCGGCGCGGAGAGCGACGCACTCTGGATTGCCGGCTACGACGACAGCCAAATGGTGTTTGGACCGACCCAGGTCACGGTCGACTCGAAGGATATCCATGTTCATCTCGCCACGGTGGGCACGGACGTCTACCTCGCCATCGCAGGAACGAGCCTCGCCTGGTCGAAGCTCGACTCCACCGGGAACCTCGGACCGAGCGTGGTCGCACAGAGCGGTGAAGGGAAATTGACCAACACCGTCGCGGTCTCTCAAGGCCACCTGGCGTTTGGCTGGACGGACCTCAAGTCGTTCAGCCCGGTGACCACGAACGTCGAGCTGCGCGTGGCGGGGCTCGACGACGGCGCGGAGCTGGGCAAGCTCACCATCGATATCAACAACGAACGAGGTCCCGAGCTCGTCGGCACGGAGGCGGGCTTTTCGCTCGCGCTCGCGAGCGACGACCCCGAGGCGGGAGCCGTCCAGTACTTCGAGCTTTCGCCCACGCTCGCCGTGAATCGCAAGCTCAAGGTTGCCTCTTCCGCCCAAGGAATCGGGGACACCGCGGACAGCGCGGTCGGGCTGGCGATTGGTGAGGCCGGTACTTTCCTGGCTCACGGCGACAGCAACGGCGCCTTGTTCACGAGCGTCATTGCGTGCAGTCCGTAGACAATCCGGCTTGAATCGTCGAAGCCTGAGCGCCGCCGAGCTGCGGCATCTCCCGGACCGACTACGTGCCCTGATCGATTTCATGATCGAGCATGTCGCTCCGGCGCCTCGTGGGCGTCCGTCATCCGCTCCCGCTCGTGCTTCCGCTGCTTGCCGCTGCTGCTGCTTGCCGAACGTGGTCCCCAATCCAGTTAACGAAAGTGAAGCGCCTGGACGGATTGCCATGATGCAATCACGCTGCGCTTCGTCTACGGACCAGCGCCTGCCGTGCCTGGCAGATGGCGCATAATAAAGTGAAGGTTTGCTAACATGAACGTTGGACGACACAGCTTTGGGCCGATGCATGGACGCATTCTCGGTCCGGTCATGATCGCAATGCTTGCCGCTTGCAGCGCCGACACGACGCCTAGCGAGGGCGTGTCCGCGCCTGCGAGCGCCCCTGCGCAGGCGGCGCGGGGAGATTCGGCGCCGATGCCGAAAGACCTGCGCGCGGCGTACATCGCATCTGTGCAGCAGGAAGCCTCGGAGAGGTATGCTGCCGTGGCGCTCTCACCGGGGCTCTTGCGAGCAGAAAACGAGGCGCAACGATGGGTGACGACGCTCGACGACGCGGGCATTTCGCTTTCGCCGGACGACAGCGCGTGGACATTCGGAATGCGCGCAGCAGGGCTCGGGTGCGAGAGCCAGGTGACGGAGCTCGGCGCGGCGGAGCCCGCGGCGGAGGGCAATCGGGTTCGTTATGAGCACGACGGGTTGGAAGAATGGTACGTGAACGGACCGCTCGGGCTCGAGCAGGGATTCGTGCTTCGGGCGGCTCCCGCGTGCGCCGGAACGAAGGTCGTGGCCATCGAGCTTGGTGGGGATTTGCAGGCGGAGCTCGTGGACGAGGATGGCGACGGCCTTGGGGAGGCGCTTTCGCTGCGGGATGCAGAGGGGCGCGCGGCGCTCGGGTATACCGACCTGTATGTGAAGGACGCGTCAGGGAAAGCGCTACCTGCGTGGTTGTCGCTCGATCAGGGGCGGGTCGTGATCCACGTGGATGACGCGGGGGCCGTGTATCCGGTGGAGATCGATCCGCTCATCGCGGTGCAGCAGGCGAAGCTGCTCGCAAACGACGGGGCGACGGGCGATTCATTTGGCTATTCGGTGTCGCTCTCGGGGGATACGGCGCTCGTGGGGGCGTTTTCCGACGACGACAAGGGCATGAATTCCGGCGCGGCGTACGTGTTCGTACGGAGCTCGGGGGTTTGGACCCAGCAGGCAAAGCTCGTCCCGAGCGACGGGGCGGCGGGCGACTATTTCGGCCATTCGGTGTCGCTCTCGGGGGACACGGCCCTCGTGGGGGCGGATAGCGACGACGACAAGGGCGAAAATTCCGGCTCGGCCTACGTGTTCGTGCGCAGCTCTGGGGTTTGGACCCAGCAGGCCAAGCTGCTCGCGATGGATGGGGCAGCGGGTGACCTTTTCGGGCATTCGGTGTCGCTCTCGGGGGACACGGCGCTCGTGGGGGCGGATTACGACGGCGACAAGGGCACGCAATCCGGCTCAGCCTACGTCTTCGTACGGAACGCTGGAGTCTGGACGCAGCAGGCCAAGCTCCTGGCGAACGACGGGTCATCGTTCGATAATTTCGGCTGCTCGGTGTCGCTCTCGGGGGACACAGCGCTCGTGGGGGCGTGGGGGGCTTCTGGGGGTTCGGCCTATGTGTTCGTGCAGAGCGGCGGCGCCTGGACCCAGCAGGCCAAGCTGATCGCGAACGACGGGTCATCGTTCAATCGTTTTGGCTGGTCGGTGGCGCTCGCAGGGGACACGGCCCTCGTGGGGGCGGTCTGGAACAACGACAACGGCACGGATTCCGGCGCGGCCTACGTGTTCGCGCGGAGCGCTGGCGCCTGGACCCAGCAGGCCAAGCTGCTCGCGAACGACGGGGCGAAGGACGACAATTTCGGCGTTTCGGTGGCGCTCGCGGGGGACACGGCGCTCGTCGGGGCGGTCTGGGACGACGACAAGGGCACGGATTCCGGCTCGGTCTACGTGTTCGTGCAGAGCGGTGGCGTCTGGAATCAGCAGGCCAAGCTGCTCGCGAACGATGGGGCGGCGAACGACCATTTCGGCGCGTCGGTGTCGCTCTCGGGGGACACGGCGCTCGTGGGGGCGTCGAGTGACGACAACAAGGGATCGGCCTACATCTTCGTCCCGGTGGCGAGCCTGGGGAGTGCCTGCGCGACCGGAGCAGAATGCGCGAGCGGCTTCTGCGTGGACGGGGTCTGCTGCGACACGGCCTGCGGCGGCGGCGCGATGGGAGATTGCCAGGCGTGCAGCGTGGCGGCAGGCGCGGCGGTAGACGGGACGTGCGCGGTCCTCTCGGCAGGCACGGCTTGCCGCGCCTCGGCGGGCGCGTGTGATGTCGCCGAGAGCTGCGACGGTGCCGGGAACGAATGCCCGGCGGACGCGAAGGCCGCAGCGGGCACCGAATGCCGCGCCTCGGCGGGTGTGTGCGACGTGGCGGAGAGCTGCGACGGGCAAACCCTGGATTGCCCTGCGGATGGATTCGCAGCGGATGGAACACCCTGCGCGGCGGGCGTCTGCGAAGGCGGCGTGTGCATGGCCGGCGCGGGTGGCGCAGGCGGCGTAGGCGGCGCCGGTGGCGCAGGTGGCGCGGGCGGCATGGCCGGCGCGGGCGGCGCAGGCGGTATGGCAGGCGCGGGCGGCGCAGGCGGCGCAGGTGGTGGTATGGCCGGCGCGGGCGGCGCGGGCGGCGGAGAGCCCGCCGACGACAGCGGCTGCGGGTGCCGGACGGCGTCGCAGACGGGGAGCTCGCCAGTGCTTCCCACGCTGGCGCTCGGGTTCCTTCTCGCATGGCGGCGGCGCGTGCGGCGCGCCTGATGTCCTTCCGGCACGGGTGAGGCCGTTACCGCTGCTGCTGCCTCACCCGTGCGGCCCAAAGCACTCAAGAAAGGTTTATGACAATGAACGATGAACGACAGCGCTTCTGGCCGATGCACGGACGCATTCTCGGTCCGGTCATGATCGCAATGCTTGCCGCTTGCAGCGCCGACACGACGCCTAGCGAGGGCGTGTCCACGCCTGCGAGCGTCCCTGCGCAGGCGGCGCGGGGAAATTCGGCGTCGATGCCCAAAGACCTGCGCGCGGCCTACATCGCGTCCGTGCAGCAGGAAGCCTCGGAGCGGTAGGCCGCGGTGGCGCTCTCGCCAGGGCTTTTACGCGCAGAGAACCACGCACAGAGGTTCGCGGCGACGCTCGACGGCGCGGGCATTTCGCTTTCACCGGATGACGGGGCGTGGACGCTCGGAATGCGTGCGTCGGGGCTCGGGTGCGAGAGCCAGGTGACGGAGCTTGGCGCGGTGGAGCCCACGGCGGAGGGCAATCGGGTTCGTTATGAGCGCGACGGCCTGGAAGAATGGTACGTGAACGGACCGCTCGGGCTCGAGCAGGGGTTCGTGCTTCGGGCGGCTCCCGCGTGCACCGGGACGAAGGTCGTGGCTATCGAGCTCGGTGGGGATTTGCAGGCGGAGCTCGTGGACGAGGATGGAGACGGTCGCGGAGAGGCGCTTTCGCTCCGGGATGCGGAGGGGCGCGCGGCGCTCGGGTATACCGATCTGTATGTGAAGGACGCGACGGGCAAAGTGCTGCCTGCTTGGTTATCGCTCGATCGGGGGCAGGTCGTGATTCACGTGGATGACGCGGGGGCGGCGTATCCGGTGGAGATCGATCCGCTGATCGCGGTGCAGCAGGCGAAGCTCGTGGCAGCCGACGGGGTGGCGTATGATTTTTTCAGCTATTCGGTCGCGGTCTCGGGGGACACGGCGCTCGTTGGGGCGCACCTCGACGACGACAACGGCTTCAACTCCGGCTCGGTCTACGTCTTCGTGCGGAGCGGCGCGACGTGGACCCAGCAGGCGAAGCTTTCAGCGAACGACGGCACGATGAGCGATGGGTTCGGCAGCTCGGTGTCGCTGTCGGGGGACACGGCGCTCGTGGGGACGCCCGGCGACAGCTCGGCCTACGTCTTCGTACGGAGCGGCGCGACGTGGACGCAGCAGGCGAAGCTCTCGGCGAATGACGGCGCGGTGGAGACCGGGTTCGGCTGGGCGGTTGCGCTCTCGGGGGACATGGCGCTCGTGGGGGCGATGGTGGACGACGACAATGGCATGTATGCCGGCTCGGCCTATGTCTTCGTGCGGAGCTCTGGAGCTTGGACCGAGCAGGCGAAGCTCTTGGCGAACGACGGGGCGGCGGGGGATCAGTTCGGTTATTCGGTGTCGCTCTCGGGGGACACGGCGCTCGTGGGGGCGCCTTACCACAACGGCAAATCTGGCACGGCCTATGTGTTCGGGCGGAGCGCTGGCGTCTGGACCGAGCAGGCCAAGCTCCAGGCGAGTGACGGAAAGCCGTTTGACCTATTCGGCACCTCTGTCGCGCTCTCGGGGGACACGGCGCTCCTGGGGGCGAGCGCCGCCACTTTCTCGGGCCTCGGCTCGGCCTACGTGTTCGTGCAGAGCGGAGGAGTCTGGACCGAGCAGGCGAAGCTCGTGGCGAACGACGGAGCGGCGGGCCACTGGTTCGGCCATTCGGTCGCGCTTTCGGGGGACACGGCGCTCGTGGGTGCGCCGTACAGCAACAACAACAATGGGGCGGCCTACGTCTTCGTCCCGGTCGCGAGCCTGGGGAGTGCCTGCTTGACTGGCGCAGAGTGCGCGAGCGGGTTCTGCGTGGACGGGGTCTGCTGCGACACGGCATGCGGCGGCGGCGCCATGGGAGACTGCCAGGCGTGCAGCGCGGCGGCGGGCGCGGCGGTGGACGGGACGTGCGCGCCGCTCTCGGCGGGCACGGCTTGCCGTGCTTCGGCAGGCGTGTGCGACGTGGCCGAGACCTGCGACGGGCAAACCTTGGATTGCCCTGCGGATGGATTCGCAGCGGATGGAACACCCTGCGCGGCGGGGGTCTGCGAAGGCGGCGCTTGCATCGACGGCACAGGCGGCGCAGGGGGCGCAGGCGGCGCAGGGGGCGCAGGCGGCGCAGGGGGCATGGGAGGCGCCGGTGGCGCAGGTGGCATGGCCGGAGCGGGCGGCGCAGGTGGCATGGCCGGAGCGGGCGGCGGAGAACCTGCCGATGACAGCGGTTGCGGGTGCCGGACGGCGTCGCAGACGGGGAGCTCGCCTGTGCTTCCGACGCTGGTGCTCGGGCTCCTTCTCGCATGGCGGCGGCGCGTGCGGCGCGTGTGATGTCCTTCCCGCACACGGCGAGCAGTTGCTGCTGCTCGCCGTGTGCGGCCCAAAGCACTTGAGAAAGGGCTACGACAATGAACGTTGAACGACAGAGCTTCCGGCCGAGGCAGGGACGTATGCTCGGTCCGGTCATGATCGCAATGCTTGCAGCTTGCAGCGCCGACACCACCCCCGGCGAGGGCGTGTCTGCTCCCGCGAGCGCCCCTGCGCAGGCGGTGCGGGGAGGTTCGGCGTCGATGCCGAAAGACTTGCGCGCGGCCTACATCGCGTCCGTGCAGCAGCAAGCCTCGGAGCGATATGCCGCCGTGGCGCTCTCGCCGGGGCTTTTACGCGCAGAGAACCACGCACAGCGGTTCGCGGCGACGCTCGATGGCGCGGGCGTTTCGCTTTCGCCAGCGGACGGCGCGTGGACGTTCGGCATGCGCGCAGCCGGGCTTGGCTGCGAGGGCCAGGTGACGGAACTCGGCGCGGCGGAGCCCGTGGCCGAGGGCAACCGAATTCGTTATGGGCGCGAGGCCCTGGAAGAATGGTACGTGAACGGCCCGCTCGGGCTCGAACAGGGGTTCGTCCTCGCGGCGGCTCCGTCGTGCGCCGGGACGAAGGTCATGGCCATCGAGCTTGGCGGGGATCTGCGGGCGGAGCTCGTGGACGAGGACGGAGACGGGCGCGGGGAGGCGCTTTCGCTTCGGGACGGGGAGGGCCGCGCGGCGCTCGAGTATACCGACCTGTATGTGAAGGACGCGGCGGGCAAAGAGCTGCCGGCGTGGCTGTCGCTCGCGCCGGGGCGGGTCGTGATCCACGTGGACGACGCGGGGGCGGCCTATCCGGTGGAGATCGATCCGCTCCTTGCGGTGCAGCAGGCGAAGCTGCTCGCAAACGATGGGGCGGCGAGCGACTATTTGGGCTATTCGGCCGCGCTCTCGGGAGACACGGCGCTCGTGGGGGCGCCTGACGACGACGACAACGGCATGATCTCCGGCTCAGCCTACGTCTTCGTGCGGAGCAATGGCGTCTGGACCCAGCAGGCGAAGCTCGTCGCAAACGACGGGGCGGTGGGCGACAATTTCGCCTGGTCGGTCGCGCTTTCGGAGGAAATGGCGCTCGTGGGGGCTTACGGGGACGACGGCAAGGGCTCGGCCTACGTCTTCGTGCGGAGCAATGGCGCCTGGACCCAGCAGGCCAAGCTCCTGGCAGATGACGGGGCGGCGAACGACGCTTTCGGCGATTCGGTCGCGCTTTCGGGCGACACGGCGCTCGTAGGGGCGTACTGGGACGACGATAAGGGCTTGCAATCCGGCTCGGCCTACGTCTTCGTGCGGAGCGGCGGAGCCTGGAACCAAGAGGCCAAGCTGTTCGCGAACGACGCAGCGGGAGACGACTATTTCGGCGGGTCGGTCGCGCTCTCGGGGGACACGGCGCTCGTGGGTGCGTTTCGGGACGACGACAAGGGCACGGAATCCGGCTCGGCCTACGTCTTCGTGCGGAGCGGCGGAGCCTGGACCCAGCAGGCGAAGCTCGTTGCGAACGACGGGCAGGTGGGAGACCTCCTCGGCGTTTCGGTCGCGCTCTCCGGGGACACGGCGCTCGTGGGGGCGTACAGGGACGACGACAAGGGCAGTAACGCCGGCTCGGCCTACGTCTTCGTGCGGAGCAATGGCGTCTGGGCCCAGCAGGCGAAGCTCCTGGCAAACGACGGGGCGGCGGACGACGAGTTTGGCGTTTCGGTCGCGCTCTCCGGGGACACGGCGCTCGTGGGGGCGGATCTGAACGGCGAGAAGGCCTCGTACGCCGGCGCGGCCTACGTCTTCGTCCTTTCGGCAAGCCAGGGGAATTCCTGCATGGCCGACGCAGAATGCGCGAGCGGGTTCTGCGTGGACGGCGTCTGCTGCGATACGGCTTGCGGCGGAGGCACCACGGGAGACTGCCAGGCGTGCAGCGTGGCGGCGGGCGCGCTGGTGGACGGCACGTGCGCGCCGATCTCCGCCGGCACGACGTGCCGCGCCTCGGCAGGCGCGTGCGACGTGGCCGAGACTTGCGACGGGCAAACCCTGGATTGCCCTGCGGATGGATTGGCAGCCGATGGAACACCCTGCTCGGCGGGCGTCTGCGAAGGCGGCGCTTGCATCGACGGCGCAGGCGGCGCAGGCGGCGCAGGCGGCGCAGGTGGCGCGGGCGGCGCAGGCGGCGCGGGCGGCGCGGGCGGCGAAGCGCCCGCCGACGACAGCGGCTGCGGGTGCCGGACGGCGTCGCAGGCGGGGAGCTCGCCTGTGCTTCCCACGCTGGCGCTCGGGCTCCTTCTCGCATGGCGGAGGCGCGTGCGGCGCGCGTGATGTCCTTCCCGCGCGGGTGAGGCAGCGGCAGCCCCTGCCGCTGCCGTTCGAATCGACCGACGAGGTGCCACGCGGATAACGATATCGCAAATTTTGAATGGCAGCATTCGGCGGCGGGTCACGGACCTGGTACGTCCTACAAAGTCCTTCGCGTGCGTAAGAATTCGCTGGCTATTTCGATGCCGCTTCGCGTAAGGTATTTCGAGATGCCGGGCGACGCGCGTGGTTTTCGCGCAAGGCGGATTTTTCTGCCGTTTCACGGGCCCGTGCGAGGGGAGCCGGACATGAAAAAGTTCACTGCGTTGGCGCTCGGCGCCATCTCTGGGCTCGTTTGTTCGCAAAGCGCGCTGGCCGCCGAGAGCGTCACATTCGACGACCAGATCGTCATCACGTCGGCGGACGGAACCGAAATCGCCGCCAATCTCTTCACCCCTGCCGCGACGAGCTCGAATGCGTCGCTTCCGGTGATCATCTTCATCAATAGCTGGGCGCTCGAGGAGCACGAGTACCTCGCCCAGGCCTTCAAGTTCGCGCAGGACGGCTACATCGTCCTGAGCTACAGCGCGCGCGGCTGGGGGCAGTCGACCGCGTTCGCGACCGTAGGCGGGCCCGAGGACATCGAGGACCTGTCGGCGATCATCGACTGGCTCGACGTGAACACGCAGGCCGACATCTCGAACATCGGCCTTTCCGGGATCTCGTATGGCGCGGGCCTGTCGCTGCTCGGGATCGCGAACGAGCCGCGCATCAAGACCGCGGCCGCGCTGAGCGGCTGGGGCAGTCTGTCGGACGCCCTTTACGGCGCAGATACGACGAGCCTCGCGTGGGGCACGATCCTCATCGGCTCGGGCTACCTGCTCGGAGAGATCTCGAGCGACATCCCAGCCTACTTCGCCGATCTGATCGCGGGTTCCGACGTCTCCGAGGCGATCGCCTGGGCCAACGAGCGCTCCCCCCTCACGCACGTGGACAAGATCAACGCCCGCAATGCCCCCGTCTACATCAGCAACAACTTCGGCGACGAGCTGTTCAAGCCGAACTCCTCGCTGAAGTTCTATTCGCTCCTCACCGGCCCCAAGCGGATCGACATCAACCAGGGCATCCACGCCAGCGCCGAGGCCACGGGCTTGCTCGGGCTGCCGAACTACGTGTGGAACAACGTCCACGACTGGTTCGATTTCTGGCTCAAGGGCGTCGACAACGGCATCACCGAGAAGCCGCCGGTCGCGATGGAGCTCCAGTCCTCGAACCAGCGCGTCGAATTCGAAGACTGGCCGAGCGCCAGCGTCAGCACGAAGACCCTCTACCTGGGCCCCCGCGGCTTGATCGGGGACGGCGCCTTGCGGAACTCTCCCAACACGTCGACGTACACGAATTCGATCTGGTCGGGCGCCGACTCGATCGCCACGACGGGCATCCCCATCCTCTCGGCCGCGCTCGACGCGCACATTGATCTCGAGGTTTCGGCCTGGCTGCCCGCGGCCTCCGACGTCAACTCGATCGTCTATGAGACCTCGTCCCTGAGCTCCCCGATCAAGCTCCGCGGCGTCTCGACCCTCGACGTCTGGGTGTCTCCCTCGCATTCGAAGACCCAGCTCGTCGCTTACCTCTACGACGAAGATGCCCTGGGCAACGGGAAGCTGATCTCGCACGGCGTGAGGACGCTGCACAACGCGAAGCCCGGGCAGGACGTGAAGCTGTCCATCGAGTTCGTCACGGCGGGCTACGACGTGCCGGCTGGGCACCGCCTGGCGCTCGTGCTCGACACCGTCGACCCGCTCTATCAGCCGGCGACGCTGGGCGTGGAGCAGATCAACATCCGCTACGGCTCGTCGAAGCAGTCCGTGCTGACGCTCTCGTACGACCCTTGAAACCGCCGTCCCTTCCCTCCGGCCCGATCTGCGTGTAGAACTCCCGCGTGTCCGCCCGCTCTCCGCGCCCCGACGACCGAAGGCTCCAGCGCGCCGCGCGCCTGCTCTTCGTGGCCGCCCTCGGCCTCGTCTGCGCCGCGCCCTTCGTCACGGGCGAGCTCCCCGTCGCGGAGGCCAAGGAGGCGAAGGGTAAGGCCAAGCCCAAGGCCGAGAAGAAGGCCCCCGCCGGCAAGGGTGTGTTCGAGCACGGATGCCGCGTGCAGAGCCCGCAAAAATTCCTCGAACGCCGCACGTTCGTCTCGAAGGGCGTGCTCGACGGGGGGAAACACACGAAGGCGGTGCAGTACCTCGCCACCCATTACGGCAACGTCGGCGACGACCTCACGCGCAAGCTGAACCCAAAAGGCGCGCTCGCCCAGGCCGTGACCGTGCAGTTCATGGGCCTTCCCGTCTCGGTGCACACGAAGGTCGCGCCCGCGCTCGCCTGCGTCGAGAAGAAGATCAAGAAGTCCTGCACCGGCGCTTCCAAGTACACCCCGCGCGCCCTCGGCGGGTTCCGCGGGGCGAATACCTACCGCGGCATCGAGATCTCGAACCACCTCTTCGGCATCGCGCTCGACATCGACCCCGACCGAAACCCTTGCTGCGGCTGCGTCGACCCCTGGCCGAGCCATCCGAAATGCAAGCAGAAGTCGCGCTCACCGTACGATCGCGCGGCGATGCCGAAATGCTGGATCAAGGCATTCGAACGGTTCGGATTCGACTGGCTCGGGCACGACGCGCTCGAGGATACGATGCATTTCGAGTTTCTCGGGGATCCGGACAGGATCAAGAGGTAGGCGGGGCGGGGGGATCAAAGCCCCTCGCAAGGATCCTCTCCCGCCGGCGCATGCGGATCCGGCACGCCCGTCCGGCACGCCTCGGCCTGATCGATGCACGCTTGCAGGATCTTCGTCCAGCCCGTGCGTTGTTCGAATGCCGTCGCGCGGTACGTATCCATCAGCGAGCGCCCGTTCTCCCGGAGCAAAAGCTCGAATGGATTGCCCCAGAGCACGCTGAGCCCACCGAGCCGCGTGCCCGTGCTCGGCTCGACGCGCTGGGCCTCGACCACGAACGGGCTCAACGCGTGGAAGCCCGAGAGGCGCCGGTACTGGCCGCCGTATTGCAATTGCTCGCCCCAGGGGTTTTCTCGCGTCCAGAGGTGCGGCCGGCCGATGACCGAAAGCACGTCGCGCGCCGCCGCCGCCACGTCCGGGCCGACGACCACCGAGCCCGAGCCGCCGGGGCCACAAAACGCGGGATCCGCGAGCCGTTCGAGCAAGGCCACGAGGTCGACCGACGCATCCGACGCCGTCGTGCGTGACCGCGTCGCCCGCCGCGACCGTCCCCCGTGCGACGCCGACGCCGCCGAGGCGACGATGCCCGCCCCGCCGCAGGCCTCGGCGAAGATCGACGTGACGTCCGCGCAGGTAAACCCGCGAGGTCGCTCGCGACGCACGGCCGTGACGAGCTCGGCGAGCGCTTCTTCGAGCTTGCCGATACGCCGCAAATCGAGCCCGACGCTCGTGACCGAAGTGCCGACGTACGCGCGCCCCGCGGTCGAGACGCCCTCGATGTAGGCGCGCACGTAATCGGTGACGACCGCCTCCACGAGCACACGCGGGCTCGCCGCGGGGCGATCCTGCGCAATGTAGCGGAGCGCGCTGTACGGGTGACCGGCGTCCGGAACCGTCTCACGCGAGGCGATCAGGTAATCGGCCGTTCCCGAGAGCGACGAGGCCACCTCGACGGCGCCCATGCGGCACGTGTCGAATGCGACGACGTCGATGCGGTTCGAGGTGCCGAGCCCGCCGAGGCCGGGTTTCGTGCGAATCTCCGTTTCGATCACCTTCGACGCCTCACCGAGCGCGGCCGAGAGTCCCTCCAGGGACAAACGTTTGCCCGACGTCGCGTCGTCGGCGATGCCCGTGAACCCGTCGCCGTGGCCCGTGAACGTGACCCAGTAATGGCGCGCCGGGTACATCCGCACGCCCTCCACCAGGAAATCACGCAAGGTCGCCATGTCGCTCGTGTCGGTCTCGCCGAGGACCATGACGCCCGGCGTTTCGTTCTCCCGGCCCGGAGGCCTGATTTCCTCGCGGTAAATCGAATACCGCTCGGAGGGGCGGGGTTTGCCGTCCTCACCCACCTGGAATGGCGCATAGTCGCGCTGCACCAGGATGCGGAAGAGGGCGCTGCCGCCGAGGCCGTGTTGCCATTCGAGCGCGTCCTGATCGAACGCGGCGACGAGGTTCTGGTCGTGGTCGTCGTTCGCCGCGAACACGAGCCACGTCCATTCCGCGGTCCAGAGCGAGGGCGGCCCCCGACGGAGCTCCGCGCTGCTCTGCTCGACCGCCGGCGCCGCCTCCATGGCGCCCGCCGAAGGGCCCTCGGGGGCGCACGCCGCGAGACCCGTGGCGAGCGCCCCGAGGGCGATCACGTGCGTTCTATTCACGTCCGCGTATGTCCTACCGGCCATTGCGCGAGATGCGCAGGATCTGCTGGATCGCCACGTACGAGATGTGGGGATTGTCGCCGCGCCCGCCGGTGTCGTCCCCCGCCTCGTCGCTCGCGTCCGGGAACGCGGACATGTAAATGAAGTCGGGGTGCAGCTCCTTGCTGTTCGGACCGACGCCCGTCGGCGAGTCGATCCACTCGCCGCCGAGGATCGTGCCGCGTCCGTCGAGCTCGAGCACGTAATGGAACGTGACCTCGGCCAGGGGACGACGACGCTGGAGCGGCGGCACGAGGAGCTGCTCGATGCTCGCCGCGTAATTGACGAGGTAGGCGCTCGTGCGGATCCGCGCGAACCGGACGGCGTTCTCGTTCCACCGGTACGTGCGGCAGTTGCCCGCAGGCCCGTTGCCGTTGCAGACGAGCTGCGAGGCGCGGCGCTCGTCGATCTCCTCGTTCTCCTGGACGCGATAGCGCACGATCGGGAACGTCCAGACCTCGTCGCCGTACGCGTAATCCATGACGAACGGGAGTTTTTCGCGCGGGCCGCCGAGGTTCGCGAGCGCGGGCGCGCCGCGGCCCATGAGGCCCGTCAAGGCGATGTGCAGCGTGCCGGGGTTCAGGTCGCGGCACGCGGGGTTCGTCGGCCGCCCGGCGTTGTCCGTCGTGATGTCGTCCTCGGGCACGTTGCAGCGGTTGCCGGCCATCGTCGAGGAGTCGTGGAAATAGACCTCGGAGAAGAGCGCCTCGATGTCGGCCATGCGGAAGAGCACGCAGCCTCGGTCGCGCTCGCCGTTGCATGCCACGATGCGGCCATTCTCGCGCCGGACGCGCACGTCGCGCATGGGCGCGCCGTCACGCTCGGCCGTGGCGTAGGACGACCAGCCATTGCAATGCCCCCACCAGTCCTCGGGGACCGTGGACTGGTAGGTGCCGTGATTCAAGAGCTCCCACGCGGTGGCGGGGCCCGCGACGACGATCGAGGGGCGGACCCTGCCCGCGCCGCGCTCGCGCTCCGGCCGGCGCATCTCTTCGTTCGTGAACGCGCGGACCTGCGGGAGGCGCTGCGCCTCGCCCGGATTCATGAGCAGATCGTACTTTTCGACGGGCGAGAGGTTGTCGGGATCGGAGCGGAAATCGCTGTAGTCCTTGTTTGCCGTATTCCAGCGGTCGGCGATCCCGTTGTCGCTCATCGGCCACCAGCTCGACGGGAAGATGGCCCGCGAGCTCTCGCCGGCATCCGGGCCGGATTGCAGGCGCAGGAGCGCGCCGCGGAGCTCCGGGTGCAGACGCGCCGGCCGGTTCGTGTCGTTCATGGGCTCCCGTCCGGGCGCCCGGGGGATCAGGATTTCGTGGGTTCGGTAAAACCCATTCGACGTAAAATCCGGCCGGAGCCGCGGCTCTTGCGCCGAAGTCACGCGTTGCGCGCCGAGGAGCGCGAGTACGGACGCAGCCAGAATGACGGTTCGGGATTTGTTCATGGTTTTCATGGTCCTGTCGATAGCGGCGGCCGTCCGAACACCACTGCAGAGCCCGGGCCAGCGTGCTCGGCTGAGAGCGTACCGTTTAGGCTCGCGTCGGCGGGTGGACTGTGCAGGCGGAGAGCGGTCGTGTGAGGGCAGAAGGAAAACGGAGAAACCCGGAAATGCCGCGTTTTCCTGGCGCCGCGCGGACGCGGGCCGGGGCCGCGGACCCCCGCCGCCGGACCTCGAGGGCGTCGAAATCCTGCTACTTCGTCACGGAGCGCTCGTGGCGGCGTCACCCGAACGGCGGACGATCGTAGAAGCGAACAACGAAGGAGTTTGGCGCATGCGAAGGATGACGGGGCTCGGGATCTTTCCACTTCTGTTCGTCGCCGCCTGCGGGGGCGCGGCCGCGCCGGCGGCCCGCGGGCCGATCCTTTCGAGCCCGTCGCCGCAGATGGCCGTGGAGGAGGGGCCCAACGCCGGCCGCGGCCCAGATGGACCGGTGACGCCGGAGGAGCGCAACGCGGCGATCGACGCGCTCCTCAAGAATCTGGATGCGCGGTACGTGTTCCCGGAGAAAGCCAAACTGGTGCGCGCCGCGGTGGAGGCTCGGCGCAAGCGCGGCGAGTACGACAAGCTGACCACGGGGCACGCGCTTGCGACCACGCTCACGACGCACGTGAACGAGGTCCTGAAGGACGCGCATTTCCGGGTGCGATACCACGACCAGAAGATCCCCGAGGCCGAGCTGCAAACGGAGCCGACGGCAGCGGAGCGTGAGCGATTCGTCGCGGAGGGGGACCGGCTGAACGGCGGATTCGAGCGGGTCGAGCGTTTGCCCGGGAACATCGGTTATGTCGAGGTGCGCTCCTTCAGCTTCCTCGGGCGTGGGGTCGAGGCCGCGGCGGCCGCGATGAATTTCGTCGCCGAGACGGACGCGCTCATCATCGACCTCCGCCGCAACGGCGGCGGCGATCCGGAGCTCGTGGCCGCACTGTGCAGCTATTTCTTCGACGGCGCCGTGCACCTCAACGACATCTACGACCGCCCGAAAAACGAGACGCGGCAGTTCTGGACGAGCCCGACCGTGCCGGGCAAGCGTTATCTGGGCAAGGACGTCTACGTGCTCACGAGCAAACGGACCGGGTCCGGCGCCGAGGAGTTCGCCTACGACCTCCAGACCCAGAAGCGCGCCGTCATCATCGGCGAAAAGACGTGGGGTGGGGCAAACCCCGGGGAGGTGTTGCGCCTCGGGGACCACCTCGCCGCGTTCGTCCCCTCGGGCCGCGCCATCAATCCGATCACGAAGACGAACTGGGAAGGGGTCGGTGTTCTGCCCGATATCGCCGTGCCCCCGGAAGACGCGCTGCGGGTGGCGCAGGTGCGCGCATTGCAGAAGCGAATCGCGGCCGCCACCGAGCCCGAGCTGAAGAAGTCCCTCGAGGAGCGATTGCACGAGCTCGAGAGCGGCGAGCCTGCCAAGCCGGCGCGGTGAAGCGGATCAGGGCGCGCCGCAGGCGAGCCAGTCGGCGAGCTTCATGCGGTCGTCGAGTGATGGATCGTCGGGGCCGGGCGGCATCGAGTCGTTCTCCGCGGCGCTCCGCGCGAAGATGCGCGCCCTGTGCCTTTGAACTTGCGATTTCGTGTCGAAGATGAACTCCCCCGGCGCGCCCGCGCGGTCCGTCGCATTGGAGCCGTGGCAGCTCTGGCAATGCGCATTCATGAATGCGGCGCCGAAGTTCTCGTAGGTGAGCTGTGTCCCCTCGGAAGGGCAAGCCCAGTCCTCCATGTCCGTGTAGAAGAGGCCACACGCGGCGACGAGGAGGGGAGCCGTGGCGAGCGCGAGGCGGGGCAGGGGGCGCATCGAATCCTCAGAACAAGGCGAAATGGGCGCCGAGGTTCGCTCCGACGAACCCATACAAGTTCGGGCCGCTCGAATACCCGAGATAAGCGCCCACGAGCTCGGGGCCGAGGGCCAGCGTGAATTTCGATCGGCGGAGCAAGGTGAAATCACAGCCGAGGCCGAATTGCACGCCGGCCCGGTGGCGAATGCCGGGGCCGATGCCGAGCACCGCGCCGAACGGCTCCTCGGCGACCGAGGCCATCGACTCCTCGTGCTGGTGGACGAACCCCACGTGGGCCCGCGGATACACGCGCGGCGTCGCTTGCCACCCCGCCCGGACGCCCAGCGATAAAAACGTGAGCAGGCGCTGATCGACCGTGCCATACCCGAGGCGACCCTCGGCGAACGGGGTCACGATGCCGAAGAGCCGCAGGCCGACCGCGAAGCCGCCATACCCCGTGACGTCGGTGCGCCAGTCGGTCGTGCCGAGGGCCGAGGAGACCGCGACGAAGAGTTCTCCACGCGGGGCTGCCTCCTGTGTGGGCGCGGGCGGGGGCTCGTCGGCGGCGCGCGCGAGGGAAGGGAAACCGAGGAGGCAAACGAGGGCTCCAGCGATTCGCCACCGCGCCCTCGTTCGCCGCACCCCCACGACCATGCGGCGACCCTACCACGATCTCGCCAGCCGGGGGAGCTTCAAATCGTGGCGCTTCGTGTCTTCCTCTCCAGGCGCCGCATGCAGAATGCGAGGCCGTGCCGCAAGGTCCCGTGCGTGGGGATGCCGGAGAGGTCGACGCCGAGCGAGACGAGGGTCTGGGCCACGGTCGGCCGGATGCCCGTCAGAATGCCCTCGGCGCCGAGCAGCCGAATGGCGCGGATCATCTGCACGAGGTGGGACGCCGTGGCCGTGTCCACGACCTCCACGCCGGTCAAATCGAGAATGGCGAAGCGGGCGGAGGTGCGGGTGACCGCGCCGAGGAGGTCGTCCATGACCCGCGCCGCGCGCCGGCTGTCGACGACGCCGATCATGGGCAACGTGAGCACGTGCTCCCAGACCTGGATGATCGGCGTCTCCAGGTCGCGAATCACCGCCTGCTGCCGCTCGATGAGGGCGAGCCGCGCTTCGAGTTCCTCCCGGATGCGCTGGCCCTCGTTCGTGTTCTGCGAGATGCCGATCACCCCCGCGTGTCCATGAGCGGCGTCGGGGATGGGCAAGTAGACATTGTCCCAGTGGGAGCCGACGATGTGGATGGATTCGCGCCCCGGCGTGCCGCCGAGCGCCGCCTTCATGGCCGGGCTGATGTGGTCGCCGAATACGTCGAACACGCTTTTCCCGAGGAGCTGCCCCGGCGAGGCCCCGAACGCCGCGAGCGCCTTGCCGTCGTAGAACGTGTAAATGCCTTGCGCGTCCGTGGCCCACGCGATGATGTCGAGGTGGTCGAGGATCGCGCGCAGCACGAGCTCGGAGACGGGGTTTTCCGTGGCCTTCTCCGGCTCGCGCGTGTGCGCGGGCGGGGCCTCGGCGAGCGACAACATGGCGAAGATCTCCGATCGCCCAGGCGCGCGCCAGGCCTGCCACGTGAGCGTCAACATGCCTCCGTTCGGTTGACGCGCGCGGCACGTGAAGCGTGATGGCGCGCCGTCGTCCGTGACACGGCCGAGGGCCTGCGTGAGGGCGAACGCGTCGTCCGGGTGCGCGTGCTCCTCGACGCGTGTCCCCGGCGCGAGCTCTGCGCCGGCGAGGGCGCGGGCGGCTGCGTTCGTCGCCATCACCTGGCCTCCCGGGCTCAGGATGACGAATGCGCCTGGGTATGTACGAAAGAATGCTTCGAAGACATGCTCCGCCTGCTCTGTCGCCATGATCCCCACCTCCGCCAACAATCGAACATAACAGCCGGCAGGGCCCACGTAAACGCGCTAGATGCGCGGGATCGCGTCGAAATCGTGTTTCATGACGTCCGGCGGGGCATCACGCTTCCGACGCGCGCGCCTTCGTGGTAGCGACCCTCCCGAGGAGACCATGAGCAACGACGAAATGAGCGAGCAGGCCGCGGCCTTTGATGCCATCGGCGAGAAATACGACGAGGTTTTCGCGGACAAGCGCGCGCAGGTGGAGGCGACGCGGTGGCTGGCCGAGCGCCTCACGGCGGGCGATCGGGTGCTCGACGTGGGCTGCGGCAGCGGCGTCCCCACGGCGAAGCTGCTCACGGAGGCGGGCTTCTCGGTGCACGGCATCGACATCTCGACGGAGATGCTCAGGCTCGCGCAACGTAATGCCCCCGGCGCGCACTTCGAGCAGGTGGACGTGATGAGCTTCTCGCCCGAGCCCGGCTCGTTCGGCGGGGCCACGGCCTTTTTTTCGCTCCTGATGCTCCGGAAATCGGAGATCCCCGCCGCGCTCCGGAAGATCGTGCATGCCCTGCGGCCGGGCGGGTATCTTGCGCTCGCGATGGTGGAGGGGGATTACGATTATTTGGAGCTGCCTTTCCTCGGACACCCCATCCGCGTGAGCGCGTATCCGCAGGCGGAGCTCGAGGTCGTCCTCCGCGACGCGGGGCTCGAGATCCTCGGATCGGAGGTGGTGACCTTCCCGGTGGGGGACCACGTCGAGCGGCAGTTTTATTATCGGTGTCGCGTCGCGGCGGGAGCGTGATCAGGCGCGTCCGAGCCGCGTGAGGCAGATGCGCAGGCCGTCCCGCAGGCTCCGCGCGGTGGTCAAGCCGCCCAGATCGACCCCCATGAGCGTCAGCGTCTGCGCGACCTGGGGCCCGATGCCCGTGAGCACGCAAAACGAGCCGAGGAGCGAGGCCGCCTGGCTGAGCTTGACGAGGTGCGCGGCGGTCATCGTGTCGACGACGTCGACGCCCGTCAAATCGAGGATGACCCCGCGCGTGCGGCGCTCACCGATACGATCGAGCAGCCGCTCCGTCATGTCCGCCGCCCGCTGGCTGTCGATGATCCCCACGACGGGCAGCGTGAGGACGTCGTTCCACAACTCGAGGATGGGCACGCTCATCTCGCGCAGGGCGCTGCGCTGCCGCTCGATGGTCGCGATCTTCTCCATGAGCTCGCGTTGCGTGGCCTCCAGCGCTCGAATGGCGCCTTCGCGCTCCTCGTTCGTGCGTATCTGATCTTCCAGGGTGCGGCGAAGGACCTGCTCGGCCTGCTTGCGCGCGACGATGTCACGGCATGTGCAAATCAGGCCCCCGCTCGGCATGAGCGGGTTCGCAGGCAATCTCGTGAGCGAGATCTCCAGGTCCACGGCATGGCCGTCGCGATGTCGCCCCCGGACCTCGCCCGACCATTTGCCGTGTTCTCCCAGGATGGGGAAGAGATCTCGTTCGATACGTGTCCTTTCGGCGTCGTCGTAGAGCAAACGCCATGTTTTGCCGATCAGCTCCTCGGGCTCGTAGCCGAGCACCATGCCGTGGGCGCGGTTCATGTACCAATAGGTGTCGCCTGCGAGGATGGACAGCCCCTCCATGGACACGTCCATGGCCAGCTTTTGCAGGTCGGATTCGTTCGTGATGGGGACCTCTTCGAGAGGGACGGGTCGAGTGGGGGCCATCAAACATTCCTCCAGGGGCTCGTCCGGGCGCCAAGGTGTCCCGGTCGAAGCGCCGGATGATACTTGCGAGTCACGCGGAAAACATGATTTTTGCGCTCCGCGCGCGCAGCCGTGGGGGGCGTGTTTCACGGCGTGAAACATGCCCCGGTGGCCCGCGGCTTCCAGGCCGGACTCCCGCGCTGCATGTGTTGGCCCGCTCTTTGCTTTGCAGCGTGGGGTCATGTTTCACGTCGAGTCCTTCTTCGATCCTGCCACCTTCACGTTGACCTACGTGGTGTACGATCCGAACTCGAAGGACGCGGTGGTCATCGACTCGGTGCTCGATTACGAGCCCATGTCCTCCACGGTGAGCACGGCCTCGGTCGAAACGATCGCGGCGTTCCTCGAAAAGGCAGGCTTGACGCTGCACTGGACGCTCGAGACGCACGCCCACGCCGATCACCTGACGGCCATGCCGTGGCTCAAGAAGCGCTTCGGCGGCCGCAGCGCCACCGGCGTGGGGATTCGCGAGGTGCAGAAGGTCTTCAAGGCCGTATTCGACATGCCCCCGACGTTCCGCACCGACGGCAGCCAGTTCGACCTGCTCCTCGAAGACGGCCAGATCCTCGAAGCCGGCACCCTGCGCATCGAGACGATCTCGACGCCCGGACACACGCCCGGCTGCGTGTCGTATCGCATCGGCGACGCGGTCTTCACCGGGGATGCTCTGTTCATCGAGGATTACGGCACGGGACGCTGCGATTTCCCGAAGGGATCGGCCGACGTGTTGTATACGTCGATTCACGACAAACTCTACGCCCTGCCCGACGAGACGCGTGTCTTCGTGGGCCACGATTACCAGCCCGGCGGCCGCCCGATGCGTGCCGAGACCACGATCGGGAAGTCCAAGCGGGAAAACGTGCACCTGCGCGCCGAGACCACGCGTCACGATTTCGTGGAGCTCCGCAATGCGCGGGACGCGACGCTCACGGCGCCGCGTTTGCTCTGGCAGAGCGTGCAGGTGAACATCGACGCCGGGCGCCTGCCCGCCGAGCACGAGAACGGCGTCCGGTACCTCCGCATCCCTGTGAACCTGCGCAAACCCGTGGACGACGACGGCACGCGGAGGGACGCGCGAGCAAGCTGAAACACGCGTTGCAACATGTTACGTTGCGGGCGTGCCCCGCAAACCTCCCGCCACATCGACCGAGGACGTGATCGCCCGCGCCCTCGAGGCTGCCTCGGGCGCGGCCCTCGTGCTCGACGAGGAGCTTCGGATCGTCCTTGCCACGCCCGCGGCCTCGGAGCTGCTCGGGGTCGACATCCCGCCCTTCGTCTCGGCGCCCAAGCTCCTGTGCGGCGAGTGCGAGAAACGCCCCGTGGCCGAGGCGCTCGCGGAGGGGCGGCCCGTGCAGGCCATTCTCCCGCCGCGCGGGCCAGGCAAGCGCCTCGTGCGCTTGCGCTCGCTCCCCGTGACGCAGGGGCGCGCGCGGGTGGGCACGCTGCTTTTGCTCGAAGACGCCGGTGAGTCCTTCGACGAGGGCGAGGTCCTGTTTCACGGCATGTGGACGCAGGATCCGGCCATGAAGGCGATGTTTCGCGTGATCGAGCGCGTCGCGGGCGACGACGTGACGGTGCTCGTGCGCGGCGAGACGGGCGCGGGCAAGGAGCTCGTGGCGAGCGCCATTCACCAGCTCTCGGGGCGGCGCAAGGGTCCGTTCCGGGCCATCAATTGCGCGGCATTGCCTTCCCATTTGCTCGAGAGCGAGCTCTTCGGGCACGCGCGCGGCGCGTTCACCGGCGCGGTCCGCGAGACGCCCGGGCACGTGCAGCTCGCGCATGGCGGCACGTTGTTCCTCGACGAGATCGCGGAGATGCCGCTCGAGCTCCAGGCGAAGCTCCTCCGCGTGGTCGAGACGCGCACGGTCATTCCCGTGGGCGCGCGCGAGCCGATCCCCGTCGACGTGCGCTTCGTCTCGGCCACGCACCGCGCGTTGCGCAAAGAGGTCGAGGCGGGCCGTTTCCGCGCCGATCTCATGTACCGGTTGCGGGTCATTCCGGTGTTCATTCCGTCGCTCCGCGAGAGGCCCGACGACATCCCGCTCCTCGTCGAGAAATTCATGGCGCTCCGCAATGAGACCTGCCGGCGGCGGATCGATCGGGTCGCCCCCGCGGCCATGACCATTCTCCGGCGGTACGCGTGGCCCGGAAACGTGCGCGAGCTGAAAAACGTGCTCGCGTATGCCTATGCGATGGGCGACGGCTCGACGCTCGTGCCCGCGGATTTGCCGCCCGAGCTTGTCGACCCGAACATCTTCGGCGCCGAGCAGGTCGCGCCGTCCGAGGCGCCCGCGGCGGGCGCCGAGCACCCGAACCCCGAGGCGCGAAGGATCCTGGAGGTGCTCGGCCGCACCGGAGGCAATCGCCAGCGCGCCGCGCAGATTCTCGGCATGAGCCGCGTGACCTTGTGGCGAAGGATGCGCGAGCTCGGCATCGCCGGACCGACCTGAACGACGTTGCAACATGCGTCACAGCGTGTTTCACGACGTTTCAGGAAGCAGGCTCGTTCCCTGATGAATCGAGGCTCTTGCGTGGTGCCCGCCTGAAACGGTGGGTGGCATCCGCCTTGCAGCGCGGCGCGTGAGGAGAGAGCCCATGCCCACGCTGTTCGAGAGGTCCACCCCGAACCCTGCTGGTTATCGTGACGTCGCGCCGAAGGATGTCGCCGCGGCGATCTCCGGCGCGCGGCTCGTCGACGTCCGCGACCCGGCCGAGCTTCGCGGCGAGCTCGGTCACGTGGCCGGTATCGAAAACGTCCCGCTCGCTCGATTGGACGATGCCGCGTTCTCCAAAGACGAACCGCTCGTGCTCGTATGTCGATCCGGCCGCCGCTCGGCGCAGGCCGCGGCGGCCCTCTCGGCGGCGGGCTTCCGCTGTATCATGAACATGACCGGAGGCATGATCGCCTGGAACGAGGCGGGCCTGCCGGTCCAGCGCTGAGGGAAAAGCCATGCTCGCCCTCGGCGCTGCGCTCGCGCTCGTAATTGGTGTCGTCCTCGGCATGCTCGGCGGCGGCGGCGCCATTCTCACGCTGCCCATGCTCGTGTATTTGCTCCACGTCGAGCCGCGGGCCGCCATTGCCACGTCGCTCTTCGTGGTGGGCGTGACCGCGCTCGTGAGTCTCTTCTTCCACGCGCGGCGCGGCCACGTTCGTTATCGGGTCGGCGCGCTGTTCGGCGCCGCGGCGATGGCCGGCGCTTTCGTGGGCGGGCGGCTCGCGCATTTCGTCCCCGAATCGATCCTCCTCGTCGCATTCGGCGCGACGATGGTGGGATCGGCCGTCGTCATGCTGCGCGGGCGCGGCGAAGGCTCGGCGGAGCGGCGCGAGCTCCGCGTCGAGCGCGCGCTCTTGCTGGGCGGCGCCGTGGGGTGTTTTTCGGGCCTCGTCGGCGCGGGCGGCGGCTTTCTCATCGTGCCCGCGCTCGTGCTGTTCGGCGGGCTCGCCATGCGCGAGGCCGTCGCGACCTCGCTGTTCGTCATCACGCTCCAGTCGTTCGCTGGATTCGCGGGGCACGTGGCGCACGCCCACCTCGATCCGGTCCTCGTCGCGACCGTCACCTCGTTCGCCGCCTTTGGCAGCGTGACAGGTGCGCTCCTTTGCAAGCGCGTATCCCCGGACGTCCTGCGCCGCGTGTTCGCGTGGCTCGTCGTGGCGATGGGCCTCTTCATGCTCGGCAAGCAGCTCCCGCTGCCGCTGCTGCTCCTCGTGGCCGCGCTCGCCCTCGGCATGATCACGCGCCCGTTTGCCGGGGCATTGCCCGGTCGTCCCGCCGCAAGGTAACCCCCCAAGCCGCCGCGCTCCGCGTGTTCTCCCGGGTTTTGCGCGTCCGCTGAGGGCGCTTCCGGTGAAACACCGTGAAACACCCGTGAAACGGGTCTGGAACGTGCCGGGCCTCGTGTTCGCGCGGGCCGCATGTTCCAAGGCGCTGGCGCGTGGAGCACGTGGTGGCATCTTGCTTGCTTCGCGCCGCGACGAACCGAA
Organism: Polyangium jinanense; assembly: GCF_028435365.1. The sequence continues at coordinate 51,025 of NZ_JAGTJJ010000068.1, forward strand.
CCCCCTGGAAGAGAAAACGAGATGGCCACGACCACGCCCGCACCGACCTCCCCGAAAGCAAGCCACCCGCGATCCGAAGCCGCGGCGATCCCGGAGCTCGGGCGCGCGCGCGTCGTCATCATCGGCGGCGGCACCGCCGGCATCTCCGTGGCCGCACGGCTCTCACGCGCCGGCGTGGAAGACATCGCGATCGTCGAGCCCTCCGAAAAACACTACTACCAGCCGCTCTGGACGCTGGTCGGCGCGGGCATCGTGAGCGCAGAGCAAACAGAGCGCGACGAGGCCGCCTACATCCCCGAGCGCGCGCGCTGGATCAAGGACTTCGCCGAGGAGATCGATCCGGTCGCACAAACCGTACGCGTCCGCGGCGGCGGGCGAATCGGCTACGATTTCCTGGTCGTCGCCCCCGGCATCCAGCTCGATTGGGACGCCGTCCCCGGTCTGCGGGAAGCGCTGAAGACCGACAGCGTATCGAGCAATTACGATTTCCGCCTCGCGCCGAAGACCTGGCGTCTCATCGAGGCCTTCCACGGCGGTACGGCGCTGTTCACGCACCCCGCAGGGCCGATCAAATGCGCAGGCGCGCCGCAGAAGATCACGTATCTCGCCTGTGATCACTGGCGCAAGACGGGCGTGCTCGATCGGTCGAGCGTGATCCTCGGCTCGGGGCAGAAGGCGATCTTCGGGGTCGCGGAATACCGCGCGCTGCTCGAGAAGGTCGTCGAGCGCTACGGCATCCAGACCAAATTCGAGCGCAACCTGGTGGAGGTGCATCCGGACCGGAAGGAGGCAATCTTCGCCGTCATGGGGGATCCGGCGGGCACGCGGGAGACGATTCGTTACGACATGATGCACGTGGTGCCGCCGCAGAGCGCGCCCGATTTCATCAAGCGGAGCCCAATCGCGCACAAAGAGGGCCCGAACAAGGGCTGGGCCAAGGCCGACAAGCACACGATGCAGAACCCCGATTACCCGAACGTGTTCGCACTCGGCGACGCATCAGAGCTGCCGACCTCGCGCACAGGCGCAGCCATCCGCAAGGAGGCGCCAGTCCTCGTGGAAAACCTGATCGCCGTGATGAATGGCAAGGAGCCCGTGGCAAAATACGACGGTTACGCCTCATGCCCGCTCGTGACCTCGTACGATACGATGCTCCTCGCCGAATTCGATTACAGCGGCAAACCCACGCCGTCGATCCCGATCATCGACACGATGAAGGAGCGGCACGACATGTACCTGCTCAAGCGGTACGGGCTGCCCTGGATGTACTGGAATCTGATGCTGCGCGGGCTGTCCTGAATCGCCGCGCCGCGCCGGGGTTTCACCCCGGACCCGACCAGGGGCTGAGCATTGGTCTCATCTCGCGAGCCCATTCTCCCTGAGCACCCGTAGCATCTCTGCTGCGGGTGCCAGTCGTTCGAGCCCGCGGCTGATGGTGACGGATCCGGGGGGTCCTCCGGAGGACTTGCC
>NZ_JAGTJJ010000069.1 GCF_028435365.1 Polyangium jinanense
TCATCGACCCCGGGTCCAGCGCTTGCGCTGGTCCGGGTCCAGGGGCGGACAGCCCCTGGTGGGGCCTGGGGCAACGCCCCAGCTCAGCGCCTCCCCGATGAGACCCATGCTCAGATGGGGCGGTGAAGGAGGTCCAGACGCGACAGCCACGCGCGAGGCGAGTACCCTCCGCCGCATGTCCGGTGCCGAGCTGCCGAGCTCTCTCGACAAGCCCAAAGCTCCCCTGCCGTCCGACGACGATCCGCCCGCGGGCGCGCTCGAGCGGGTTGCGGCGCGGTTCACGGCGTGGGCCGAGCGGTGGATCCCCGATGCGTTCGTGTTCGCGCTCGTGGCCACGTTCCTCGTCGTGATCGTTGCGTGGGTGAGCTTGTCGCAGAAGCGGGGCGCGGCGAGTGCGGCTGCCGAGGTCGCGGCGATCTGGGGCGGCGGGTTCTGGGAGCTCATCCCGTTCACGCTGCAGATGGCGCTCGTCATCATCACGGGGTACGTCGTCGCGACGACGCGGCCGGTCTACCGGCTGATCCGCGCGCTCGCCTCCGTCCCGCGCTCGCCGCAGGTCGCGATCGCGTGGGTTGCGCTCTTCGCGATGCTGTCGTCGTGGCTCAACTGGGGGTTTTCGCTGATCTTCAGCGCGATGCTCGCGAAGGAGACGGCGCGACGCGTGCGCGGCGTCGATTATCGCGCCGTTGCTGCGAGCGCGTTCCTCGGGCTCGGGAGCATCTGGGCGCAGGGGCTCAGCGGGAGCGCGGCCCTGCAGATGGCGACGCCGAGCGCGATGCAGCCGGCGACACGCGCGATCGTCGAGGCGGGCGGGAAAGTGCCGGGCGGCGTGATTCCGCTGTCGAGCACGATTTTCCTGTGGCAGAGCCTCGTGTCCGTCGTGGTCGAGATCGTGATCGTGACGGCGCTCGTGTACCTCTACGCGCCTTCGGCTGCGCGGGCGCGGAGTGCTTCGGACCTCGGGATCGATCTCGGGCGTTCGCCGCTCGAAGCTGACGAGCCGCCGCGGAAGGCGACGCCGGGGGAGTGGCTCGAACATTCGCCCATCCCGAGCGTGCTTTTCGTGCTTCTTTCGGGCGCGTACCTCGTGGGGTACTTCGCGTCGAGCGGGCAGGGGCTCAATGCGCTGAACCTCAACACGGTGAACCTGATCTTCCTGACGCTCGGGGTGCTCCTGCATGGGACGCCGGCGCGGCTGATGCGCGCGGTGAAGGAGGCGACGCCGGGCGTGTGGGGCGTGATCCTGCAGTTCCCGTTTTACGCGGGGATCGCGGCGCTGATCGTCAAGACGCACCTCAATGAGGCAATCGCGGGGTTTTTCGTGGGGCTTTCGACGCCCCGGACGTATCCCGCGATCGTGGCGGTGTACTCGGCGGTGCTCGGGGTCTTCGTGCCGAGTGGGGGGTCGAAATGGGTGATCGAGGCGCCGTACGTGATGCAGGCGGCGCATGATCTGAAGGTGCACCTCGGGTGGATGGTGGCCGTCTACGATCTCGGCGAGGCGCTGGCGAACCTGGTGCAGCCGTTCTGGATGCTGCCGATCCTCGGCCTGTTTGGGCTGCGGGCGCGCGACGTGATGGGCTACACGTTCATCGTATTCCTCGTCCTGCTCCCCATTGTGCTGATCCTCGTGACGGTGCTCGGCGCGACCTTGCCGTATCCGCTCTGAACGGGCACACGCGGCGCAACGCGGGACGTCAAAATCACGTTGAAATCTTGCGGTTTGTGATAACGTGCACGTTCTGCGGCTGCAGAATTGATCGCCGGTGATTGCAGAATTGAGATGTGTGGGGGGCAGGGGGTACGTAAGTATTGGAAAGGGCGAAGTGATCCCATTGGCCCGCGGGTTGCTCCTAAGGATGGGCGAGCGCCTGCTCCGGTCCCCCCCCACCGTCGAGTAGGCGCTCTTTTTTTATCCATCGCTCGCAATTGTAATCGGTATCGCCAATGTTTGGCCGGGGCGAGGACGCCTCGCACGGATGCAACGCATCCTTGCAACATTGCGATGTGGGAAGGTCGATCCGACGCGGATCTTCGCGAATCAGGGGGCTCCCGAGGTTGGTATACGGGTTGCTCTCATCCCCCGCGAGCGCCTGCTCCGGTTCCCCCCCCCGCCGTCGAGTAGGCGCTTTTTCTTTTTGTTCGCGTGATCAATCGACGCGAACGATGGCCACCTGCTCGATCACGCCGGGCGGGATGACGTCGACCGTGAGGAAATGCCGGCCGATGCCATCCATCCGCTCCGGGATCGCGCCGCCGCCGCCCGTGATGTGCGCCGGGATGCCCGCGTTCTCGAAGGCGTAATACGAATGGATGTGCCCGTAAAACGTGAGATCGACCCCGCCCCGGGCGAGCTGCGAGAGGAGTTTGTCGGCCTCGGCACGGCTCGCAAACGAGCCGTTGCGTGAGCCGACCGGATCGATCGGCACGATGTGCATCGTGACGACGTGCAAGCGGTCGCGACTGCCCTCGAGCCAGCCGTCGAGCCACATGTAGACCAGCGGATCGAGCGTGGCGCTCGCCGAGTCGAGGAGCGTGAAGCGCACCCCGCGGAAATCGAAGGTGTAGTTTCCGCGGCCGAAATACTCGTGGTAGAGGTCGTCCCGCGTGCCGAGCTCGTGGTTGCCAAGCGTCGAGTAACAAGGGAAGGCGAGGGCTTTCATCTCGCGCTGGAAGGTCTCGAGCTGCTCCACCGTGCCCTGCGAGGTGAGATCGCCGCTGATGAGCGCAAAGCGGATCCCGGGCGTCGCGTTCATCTTCGTGTAGATGTCCTGGACGCCGTCGATGGCCTCCTGGACGTCCGCAAAGACGGCGAAGCGCCACGGCGTGAGCAAGGCCCGATCGGGCGCGCGGAGGGAGAGCGTGATCTCCTCGTTCGCCGGGAGCTCGAGGCGGAACGTACGCTCCGTGGGGAAAGGCGTGCCTTCGATTTCGACGGCGAGGGGCGCGCCGGCCTTCGTTTCCGCGACGAGCTCCGCGTCGGGGAGGAGGTTTTCGATACGAACGTTCCACGTGCCCCCGCCGGAGGCGCCCGTGGTCAGGCGGATCGAGAGCGTGGGCGCGGAGGCCCAGAGGTGAAGCTCGCGGGCGCCGAGGCGGCGAACGGCCGCGAGGCCTTCGGCGATCTCGACGCCGACGTCGCCCTGCGAGGCGCGGCCGACTTCGAGATCTCGGCGGGCCCGGCCCTCGGCGACGTCGAGGCAAGAGGCGAAGAGCGGCGCCGCGGAGGCGAGGAGGAGCGCGGCGAACAACGATTGCATGGGCTTCACGGGTTCCCTCCGTACCGAAAGAGGAGCGAGGCGCGGCCGACGAGCGCCGATCCGCCCTGCACGTCGAAGAACGCGCCCCAGCGGGGCGTGAAGAAGAGCCGGGTCTGGGCGCCGAAGTGCCCTGCGATGCCGCTGCCGAGGCCGGGGCTCTTGAACCCGCCGGCGAAGCCGTCGTGGCGGTGCTCGTAATAAGCCATGGCCTCGCCGCGCGGATATCCACTGTGGCCGAGGTACATGCCGAACGCCATGCGCGGGGTGAGGAGGTCGTTCGCCTCGACCCCGATGCCCGGATAACGATGCGCGGCATACGCGAGGCCGAGGCCGAGCTCGGCGAAGGAGCCGCGCAGCGTGGGGCCGACGCGGGCGAGATCGAGCCGGCCGAGGAGGTTCACCTCGCCCGTGGTGACGGAAAACCCCTCGGTGCCGTAGCTGTGGTTCGTCAAGGCGAACTCGACGTCGAGGTACGAGCCGTCGCGCGCGCGCTCGCTTCCGCTCGGGCGCGGGCCGAAGAAGCGATACGCGGCGGAGATGCGGGTGCGAGCGTTCGTGTCGTCGAGCGCGAAGAAGCCGAGCGCCGAGAGGCGAAACGAGCCCGCGCGGAGATCGGCGCCGGGCGTGAGGAAGGCGTTGTAGGCGAAGTTCGGGTCGTGGACGAACGTGACGCCGAGCTGGGTTTCGACCGAGGGAAGATAAACCGGGGGGCTGCCGGTGCCGCCCTCGGGCGCGAGGACGCCGTAGACGTCGGCGAGGGCCGAGAGGAAAAAGAACGCAGCGCCGGTGACGGTGCCGAGGATGATCGGGCCGATGAACCTGCGGGTGGCGCCTGTCGCGGCCGCGCCGCCGAGCCCGGCGACGATGAGCCCGAGCCCGAGGCCCTCGGCGCCGAGGAGCACGAGGCCGGTGCGGGTATGGCCGAGGACGAGGTGTCCGGTGCCATGCACGAGCGCGCCGGGGACGAAGGATCCCGCGACGGCGAGGGCCTTGCGGGCGCTCGTGGGGGCGGGATTCGGTGAGGTCTTCGGAGCGGGAGGCGCGTCGTTTTTCGCGGCGGCCGGCGCGTCGGTTTTTCGGGGGGCGTCGTCGTCGGCGGCGGCGGGGCGCGTGGCAAGCAGGAGGAAGGCCGCGGCAGCGAGGGCCGGTCCGGGTATCGATGGCCGCCTCGTGGGCGCGATGAACGCTGTCACGAAGGCGGAGCTTAGCTGAAAATCACGCTTGTATTTCCAGCCTGAACGGCTGTTTAATGCTCGACCCGAGGCGTACCACCGCGAGGCCGTCCATGAACCGGATGAAACAAGGGGCTCTGTATCTTTCGGCGCTGCTCCTTTTGGGGATGGTCGCGGCGTGCGGCGAAGACGCGCCCGGGACGACGCCGGGATCCACGGCCGGCACAGGTGGCGGTGGCGGCACCGGAGGCGAAGGCGGCGCCGGCGGAAGGCCTCTCGTCCCGCCAGGGCCTCCCGGGAACGAGACCGTGAGCGCCGGCGACGTGCTGAAGAGCCCGAGGTACAAGATGGTCTTCACGCTCGGGCAGCCCACGCAGAACCAGTCGAAGACGACATCGCCCAGCTATCGGATGCAGGGCGGACTCATTGGAGCGAACGGGAGCTTGCCATGAGCAACGGGATGATCACGCGTCTGATCTCGGCTTCGGCCTGCGCTCTCGCGCTCTCTGCCGGCGCCGTCGCCGCAGAGGCCGCGGTGCCGCAGACCATCACCCACCAGGGGCGGCTCTACGACGCCGACAATGCCCCGGTAAATGGCACGCTCAAGGTGAAGTTCGCCCTCTACGCCGATCCCGCGGCGGTCGACCCGATCTGGTCCGAGGCGCACGACATCACGTTCGAAGAGGGGTATTTCTCGGCAAACCTCGGGACGCTCACGCCGTTCGAGAAGAACGTCTTCGACGGCTCGGTACGTTATCTCGGCGTGACGGTCGGCGACGATCCCGAGATGACGCCGCGCGCTCCGGTGCAGAGCGTGCCGTACGCGATGGTCGCCGGGGACGCGATCGGCGATATCCACCCGACGTCGGTCTGGGTCGACGGGACGATCGTGATCGACGGGACGGGCAAGTGGGTCGGCGATCCGACGGGGCTCGTGGGTCCCGAGGGTCCGCAAGGTCCGGTCGGCGCGACGGGTCCGCAGGGTCCGAAGGGCGATACGGGCGCGACCGGCGCGAAAGGCACGACGGGCGCGACGGGCGCGACGGGTTCACAGGGGCCGAAGGGCGAGACCGGTGCGACGGGTCCAGAGGGGCCGAAGGGCGCGACGGGCGCGACGGGCGCCAAGGGCGCGACGGGCGATACGGGCCCGACAGGTCCGACGGGCCCGACGGGCGCGACGGGCCCCAAGGGCGCGACGGGGGCCACGGGTGTCGTGTCGACGACGAGCCTCGACGCGCCGGGCATCACCGTGAACGGCAGCTCGCTCGCGTTCGCCTGGGCGGCGACGCCGGTCAGCGTGACCGTCGGGGCCGGGCAGCGGATCACGGGCTCGGCCGTGGCCATCCTCGGGACGAGCTCGGGCTCGGCCACGTCGGTGGGCTTCGGCCTGTGTTACCAGGCCGCAGGAGGCTCGATCATCACGTTCTACCCGGCCTCGTACACCATCACCGCGAGCATCTCGGCGCGCGCGCCGTTCGCCGCGGCGGGCACGGTGTCGGGCCTCGCGGCAGGAACGTACAACGTCGGGTTCTGCGTGCGAAACGTGTCGTCCACCGCGCTGAACTCGAACGACGCGATCAACGGCTGGGTCATGGTGACCAACTGAACGACGGGCGTCCTCGTTCGTCGTGTCCATCCTTTCGCTCCTCGTCGAAACGGTCACGCGCGCGGCGCACGTCTTCGCTTTGGCGATCGCGCCGCCGCTCTTCGCGCCCGAGCCCGCGCCCGGCTCGATCACGGGCGCGCTTCTAGCGACCATCGTGCTCGCGGCCGTGGTCTTTGGCGCGCTCCGCCTCGCCGCCCGCGTCCGCTCGACCGAAGCGAGGATCGCCGCCGCCGCGCTCGTCCTCTCGGTCGTCGCTTCCCTCGTCGTCGGCGCGTACCTCCGCGGCCCCCGCGCGCCGCTCGGTCGCGGCGTGCTCTTCGTGGCCGTGCCGCTCTGGACCGGCCTCGCCGCGTGCGCCGCGATCGTGGCTCCGCGCAGGAACGCGCGCCTCGTCGCGTTCGCCGTCGTGGCTCTCGGCCTCGTGCTCTTCGGCGCTTCGGCCGAGTGGCTCTTCTCGACGCGGCAAATGTGGTGGCAGACCGTGCTCCGCGACGGCGACGCGCGGCGCGCCCTCGACGTGATCATCGAGCCGCACGCGCGCGCGCGTGATCACGCCGCCGCGCTCGCGGTGGTCGATCGATGCCTCACGCTGAAGCCCGCGAGCTGCGCGTGCGCCTCGCGTCGCGCGTTCGTCGTGCTGCACCTGCGAGACCTCCCCCGCGCGCTCGAGGCCGCGCAGGCCGCCGCGACGCAGTGCCCGGCCGATCCGCTCGTGCATGCTGCACTTGCAGCAACGCTCGCGGCGAACGGCGAGGGGAAGCGGGCCGAGGAGGTCGCGCGCGCGGCGCTCGTGGACGGGAGCGAGCCGCTGCTCGAGTACGCGCTCGCGCTCGCGCTCGATCAGCAAGGCCTTTCGGCGGAGGCCGTCGCGCCCGCCCGGCGGGCGTACGAGGGCGGCGTCGGTCGCGACGCGGCGGTGCTGCTCGGCGCGCTGCTCATCCGCGAGAACGATCTCGACGGCGCGGAGAAGGTCCTCGCGCCGATCCCCAAGGAAGCGCCGAACGACGCGGAGGCGCTCTTCGATCTGGGGATCGTCGCGGACAAGAAGAACGATTACAACCGCGCCCGCGAGCGGTACCTCGCCGCGCTGCGCGCCGATCCAGGCCTCACGGCCGCGCGTCGGAACCTCGCGCTCCTGACGCTGCGCTTCGGCATCCTCGAAGAGGCGAAGCACCACGCGCGCAAGCTCGTCGACGCCACGCCCGGAAATGCGCAGAGCGTGGAGCTTTTGCGGCGCATCGAGCTCGCGGCCGTCGAACGGTCCGCGCGGCCGCCGGCGCCCGCACCCACACCCGCGCCCTGACGCGCGGTCGGGCTCAGCGGTAGGGCCCGAGGTTTGTTGCGCCCGCGAGCGAGGCGACCGCGGCGGCGAACGCGTCGGCCGTGCCGAGCACCTCCTCGGGGTCCTGTACGAGCGGCAAGCGAATGCCGAGGCGGGTCTCTTCGAGCAAGGGCTCGCGTCCCGTGGCCTTCGTGAGCGTCTCGCGAAAGGAGGCCGGCAGATCACGCTCGGGCCGCGGCGACCAGAGCCGGCTCTCGGCTGGACGATCTTCCTCCCAGCGGTGATCGAGCGACATCACGATCCCGGCGCGGGAGAAGTTCTCGAGCGCGAGATCGCCGACCCGCAGGCGCGCGCCGCGCTCCTCGGCGAACTGCTGGAAGGCGGGCAGATACGGCGCGAGCGCGGTGGGCGGGGGCAATGCGGCGATCGCCTTCGCCAGGCGATGCGCGAGCATCTGCGCCCGCGCGAGGAACCGCTCGAGGCCCGAGACCTGGTAGACGCCGCCTTTCTGCACGACCACCGCGTGCTCGTCGTCGAGCGCCGCCTCGTCGAAGACGTCGAGCGCCTCGCGCACCTCGGCGTCGAGCAAGCTCGTCGCCTGCATGGGCTCGCGCGCCTGCACCGTGAAGCGCTTCGCGAGGCGCTTGTCGAGGCCGGGCAGCTTCGCGCCGAAATCGGTCCATCGCCGCTCGGCGAGGCGCAGATCGAGGCCCAGCGCGGGGAACGCGAGCTCGGCCACGACGCATGGCCCGAGCCCCTCGCGGTGCTCCTCGGTCACCTCGACGCGGATGCCACGCACGTCGAGGACGAGCACGGCCTGCTCGGGGTCGAAGTCGACGACCGTGGAGCCCGCGGCCCGGGCCGAATCGGCGACCGCGCGCCACACGGACAGATGGCGCTGTTTGCCGACGAGCGGCAGGCCCTTCGCGGACTTGCGCGGGCCTCTCTGGCGCTCGACGACGACGGGCACGCGCAGGGAGAGATCGCGGCCGAAGGCCACGACAGCCGTGACCTCGAGCGCATGATCGACGCGGATGAAGGGCGAATGGAACGTGGGCACGAGATCGGGCGGGATGCCGATCCGGAACGGGATCGAGGCGCCCTCCTCGGGCGTGCCTTCGAAGAGCGTCCAGGTGCGTCGATCGATCTCGGCGGGGCCGGCGCTGCTGGTGACGAGCGCGGTTTCGACGACGCTCGTCGCCAGCTCGACACGCCGAAGCCTCCGATCCCCGAGGCCCGTGAACGCGACGGCGCCCGCGAGGGTGCCCAGGAGGGGCAAGCGTTGATCCTCGACGGAGAGCTCGATCACCGGGTCCTCACCGCGGTGCTCGCCTGCCTGGCTCGTGAACACGCGCGGCTCTGGGGGCGCGGCGCTCGTGGTCGGCACGCGTATCGGGATGACGTAGGCCTCGTGGCGATCGGGCCACCACGGGATGTGGACGTGGACCGAGAGCTCGTACTCGATCGTGGTGTATCCGCTGCGATAGGTGGGCGGGAGGTCCGGCGGGAGGGGGAAATCGATCGCCTGCTCCCAGGTCCCCGGCTGGAGGACGCCCGCGGGGAAACGCTTCCCGAGCCGCACGATCTCGCGGCGATGGTATTTGCGGGTGGAGGTTTTTCCGTTGGAGGACGTGCGCCGATAACGCGACTCGCGGCCCACGAGCTCGACGTCGATCGCGTCGAAGGGCGTCTCGGTCTTGGCTTTCAGGTGAACGTGGACGCGGAGTCTCTCGCCGGCGCTCGGCTCGGCCGGGTCGAGGTAGACGGTGACGTCGGGGCGGCTGCGCATCGGTGCGAGCCATCATCCACGAGGAGACGCCAGGGGCACAAGCTCAAGGCCGCGGGCCTGTGGAAACGAGCCAGGCGTGGTAGGCGCGATAGGCCGCGTGCCAGGCGGCGTGCTTCGACGCGTCCGTCTGGACGAGGCGCTCGTAGTGCCGATCGAGCTCGAATGTCTGCTCCGGCGTGAGGCGATACCGCGCGAGGATCTCGGGCCGTTTGTCCGGAGCCATCGCGAGCTCGACGGTCAAGGACGCGTGTTGTTCGAGCGTGAGCAGAGGCGGCGGCAGGCGTGGCTCGGGCTCGGCGCGGGGAGGCGTGGCGGAGGCTCGGGCGGGGGGCTCGGAACGCGCGAGCTTCGGGGGGACGAGCACGGGCTCGGCCGGTCGGATGGCGGGCAGGGCGCGCGGAGGGGTCTCGGCGGTGAGGCGCGCGGCGCGGTCACGGAGCGCGGGCGCGGCGTCGAGGCGGCGCGCCCAGAGGCGGCCGAGGCGCGAGAGATCGGGCAGGGCGAGGCCGAGGTCGCGGAGGAGCACGAAGGGCGCAGGATGGGCGGCGTACACGGCGAGGAAGGCCACCCAGGCCTCGAGGTTCTCGTCGAGCGGGGGGACGCGCCGCGTGAGGCGATCCTCGGCCTGCGCGAGCTCGACCTCGTATGTGGCGCGGAGGGCCGTATCCCCGGCGAGCGTGATTTTCCATTGGGCGAGCGCGGCCCGGAGTTTGTTCCGGTCGAGTCCCTGGGCCGTGACGATGGCGGCCTCGGAAAAACCCTGCGCCCGCGCGGCCTCGAACGCGGCGAGCTCCGGGAGCGACATGCCCGCGCGGCGCATCTCAGGGACCCGCGCCGGATCCGCCTTGCAGATCGAGCACGCCCATCATCCGAGGGGAGCGAGGTCCGCGCATCGGCGTGGAGCTTACCACGCTTGGACGTGCCAGCGGCTCAGAGGGGTTCCACAGGCGTCGTCGGCCCCAGAGAACCTCACCCCCCAACCCCCTCTCCGCGCGGCGGAGAGGGGGAATGACTCTGGATCGAGCCGGAAATTCCCTCCCTCTCCACTGTGTGGAGAGGGAGGGTTGGGGTGGGTGAGGTCCGGATGCCTGTGGAACACCCTCTTAGGTAGAGGTCCCCGTTTTCGTTGACGAAGTCGTCGTCGGGTGTCGACGAAGTCGTCGTCGGGTGTCGACGATGTCGTCGTCGGGTGTCGACGATGTCGTCGTCGGGTGTCGACGATGTCGCGTAGGCCGTCGACGAGGTCGCCGAGGGCGTCGACGAGGTCGCCGAGGCCGTCGACGATGTCCTGGAGGGCGTCGATGATGTCCTGGAGGGCGTCGATGATGTCCTGGAGGGCGTCGACGATGTCCTAGAGGGCGTCGACGATGTCCTGGAGGGCGTCGATGATGTCGCGGAGGTCGGCGACGAAGTCGTGGAGGTCGGCGACGAAGTCGTGGAGGGGGTCGACGATGTCGTGGAGGACGTCGACGAGGTCGTGGAGGCTCCCTCACCCCGCGGGCCGCGCGCGGCGCTTCGCTCGGCAAAGGGCGAGCGCGGCCAGGGCGACGGTGATCCCGAGCGGCGCGCCTTCGTTCGAGCTTCCCGCGGCGGACACGGAGCAGCCCTTTTTCTCGGCCACGGACGCGGTCGCGGCGGACGGCGTAGGCGCCGGCGTTTTTGCGTCGGCGGGCTGCGGGGTCGCGGTCTTCGCCCCCGTCGGGGCATTCGCGCCCGCCACGCAGCGGAGCCGCTGCCGCCCCCCGAGGGCCTCGGAGGCGACGCACGTGCCGGCCGCGCCTGCGGGCTCGGCGCACGCATCACCGGCGGCCTTGTTTTGACAGGCCTCTTCCGCCGGTCCGATCAAGTCCGCGGCCGCGGAGGCGGGGCCGACGAGCACGGCGATCGCGAGGAGAGCGCCGGAAAGCCGGCACGCGAGGGAGCGTTTGTCCTGGGCAATGGGAGCGTGCATCCTGCACACCTCGCTCCTTCGCCCGGCGAAGTCAAGGGTGACGGTGCGCGTCATGACAGGGCGGCACGGTCCGGGCCCGCTGCTTCGACGCGTGCGGGCTGCGCGGGGACGTCTTCTCCCTCCTCGCCGCCGTTCATCGGCTCGCCCTGCCTGGGGACTTCCGACGGAGAGCCGAGCGAGATCGAACTCGAAGCGCTGGGCGCGGAGAACCAGATTGAAAACGCGGACGCGTACCTCGTTGGCGCGCGCGAGCATCTCGCGCCGTCCCTCGGCGGCCTTCCCGCCGGCCGCGCCCGCAAGGCCGCGAAGTCCCCTGGAGGCCGATCCGTCAGTGCGCGGAATGCCCGGATCCGCCTTGCAGATCGAGCACGCCCATCATGCCGGCGTCGGCGTGATCGAGTATGTGGCAATGGAACATCCACATCCCCGGCCGATCATCGTATCGCACGGCGAAACGGCCCGTTCCGTCGACGGGCACGTTGACCGTGTCTTTCCACTCCATCGGGTGGAGCGGGGCGAGCGACTCGTCGAGCGGCTGGAAGAAGAAGCCGTGCAAATGGAACGGGTGGGCGAAATCCATCGTGTTTTTCACGGTCCACACCTGCGTCTCGCCGACCGTCGCCGGGATGGGCGCGGCCTCCCACGAGGGCACGCCGTTGATGCCCATCACCATCTTGCCGTCGATCTCGCCTTGCGTGAGCTCCAGCGCGATGGGCGTGGCGCCCGCGAGATCCAGCGGTGTGATCACGCGATCCGTCTTCGGCCGCGGCGTTTCCGTGACCTCGGCCTCGTCCGAGAGGCGCACACGAAAGACCTCTTCCTCGGGCCGATTGAACGTCGTTCCGTAGCCGCGATCGTAGGGCACCCAGCGCACCGAGAGCGTCGATCCGGGCGCGCCGCGGGGCACGACCATCACGTCGGCGCGCTCGCCAGGCGTGAGCACGATCGCCGCGGACTCCACGGGTTTTTCCATGAAGCCGCCGTCGCCGCCGAAACGCGTGAAGGTGTGCTCCTTCATCGCGAGCTGGAAATACCGGCTCTTTGCGGCGTTCACGATCCGCCAGCGTTGCCTCCGGCCGGCGCGCGCCTGGATTACCGGGTTCTTCTTCCCATTCACGAGCAAGAGATCCCCCTCGCGCCCGAAGAGCGTGCCGAAATCGAGGCCCGTCTGCGGATCCTGGAGCGAGCCGTCGTCTTTGATCGCGATGTCCGAGAGCACGAGCACGAGCTCGTCGCCGATGTCCGCGGGTTCGTCGGGAGCGTCGACGAGCAGCGCGCCGTAGAGGCCGAAGCCGAGCTGCGCGGCCGAATGCACGTGCGGGTGGTACCAGTACAATCCCGCGTCGGGCAGGACGAAATCGTAGGTGAACGTCTCGCCCGGCTGGATCTCCGGCTGGCTGTGCCCCGCCGCCCCGTCCATCGCCGCCGGGATGCGTAATCCGTGCCAGTGGATCGTCGTCGGCTCGGGCAGCGCGTTACGGAAATGCACGATCAGCCGATCGCCGACGGTCGCCCGGATGAACGGCCCCGGGATGCTGCCGTCGTACGTCCACGCGGGCGTCTTCGTGCCGGCGCGCAGCTCGAGCTCCTCGATGCGTGCTTCGAGGTCCATCTCGAAGGTCCGCGGGTCGGCGTTCTTGTCCACCGCCGGGCGCATCGCGACCGCGGAATCCCAGCCCTCCGGCTGCGCGCCGGCCTCCGGGCCGCCGCACCCGGCGAGGCCGAGGAGCCCGAGGAGCACGATCGTCGCTCGGCGACGGAGGAGAGGCGTTTTCCGGGGCGTAGCGAGGGGGAGCGTCGACATCAGGGGCGAGCATCCGCCGAGCCCCTCACGAATGCAAGTCGCGGCGCGCCTTCGTGTCTTGCGAGCGAAAGGCATCTGCTCGTAGGATGCCCAGGATGTCCGTCCACGTCTCCGGCTCGGCCCTCGGGCCTCGCCCAAAGCGCCGCTCGCTCATCGCGCGACGGGCGCAGGCGTGGACGATCGTGAGCGTTTGGCTGTCCGTCCTGCTGCTCACGTACGGGTGCGTCTCGCCTGACCGGCCGTACGGCAAGGGGCCTCCCGACGCGGGCGAGGGCGGCGCGGCAGGGCAGGGCGGCGCCGGCGGCGTAGGCGGCGAAGGCGGCGGCGCGATCGGCGAGCCTTGCAGCGACGACCTCGCGTGTGGATCCGGCTTCTGCGTGGACAACGTCTGCTGCGACGCCGCGTGCACCGGGACGTGCGAGGCGTGCAGCGCGGCGCACACGGGCCAGCCGAACGGCATGTGCGCGCCCGTGCTCGCGGACATCGATCCCGAGAGCGAGTGCCCCGACGACGGCGCGGAGTCCTGCGGGCGCAATGGCTCGTGCGACGGGAGCCGCGCGTGCGCGCTCTACGTGCTCGGGACCGAGTGCGCGGCGCAGACCTGCGACGGACAAACCAAAACGCTCGCGAAGACCTGCGACGGCCAAGGGGCGTGCGTGGACACGGGCACGGTCGATTGCGCGCCGCACGCCTGCAAGGGCAACGTCTGCGCGAGCGACTGTGGCAACGACGGCGACTGCGCTGCTGGAAAATACTGCGACAACGCCACCGGCGAATGCCTCGACAAGAAGGCCGTCGGCGAGGCGTGCCAGACGACCAAGTCGAACCAGTGCCAGAGCGGCTTTTGCGCGGACGGCATCTGCTGCGACAAGGCCTGCGACGGCGTGTGCGAGGCGTGCAGCGCGGCGCTCACGGGCGGCGCGAACGGCACATGCGCGGCGTCGCTCGGAGGCACCGATCCGCATGGCGATTGCCCCGATCAGGGCGCGGGCTCGTGCGGGACCGACGGCACGTGTGACGGGGAGAGCGCCTGCCGTCACTACCCGGCGGGCACGATCTGCGCGCCGGGCGGCTGCGCGGCCGGCGTGCAGACGAACCCCGATACCTGCGACGGCGTGGGGAGCTGCGTCGACATGGGCACCGCGAGCTGCGCGCCGTACGCGTGCAGCGGCGACGTCTGCGCCTCGATGTGCGCGTTCGATCTCCAGTGCGCGACGGGCCAGTACTGCGCTCTGGGCGCGTGCCTGCCGAAGAAGATGCAGGGCGCGAGCTGCGGGGGCGCGAACGAGTGCGCGAGCGGCTTCTGCGTCGACGGCGTCTGCTGCAACTCGGCCTGCGGCAGTGCTTGCCAGGCGTGCTCGACGTTGAAGAAGGGCTCGGGCGCGAACGGTGTCTGCGGATCCATCGCGGCCGGGACCGATCCGGACAGCGAGTGCCTCGATGAAGGCGCGCCCTCGTGCGGGACGAACGGCGTCTGCAACGGCGCGGGCGCCTGCCAGCTCTACGCCGCGGGCACGGTCTGCGTCGGATCGAGCTGCACGGGCGGGACGCAGACGAACGCCGACACCTGCAACGGCATGGGCGCGTGCGTCGACGGCGGCACGAAGGCCTGCGCGCCCTACGTCTGCGGCGGAGGGAGCTGCAAGCAGGCGTGCGTGGGCGACAGCGACTGCACGGCGGGCAGCGCCTGCGTGAACGGCGTCTGCGGCACGAAAAAGCCCCTCGGCGCGGTCTGCACGCAGGCGAACGAGTGCCAGAGTGGCTTCTGCGTCGACGGCGTCTGCTGCGACACGACCTGCTCCGGCCTCTGCCAGGCTTGCTCGAAAACGAAGAAGGGCGGCGGCACGACCGACGGCACGTGCGGCGTGATCCTGGTCGGCACCGATCCGGATAGCGAGTGCAGCGAGCAGAGCGTGGTGACGTGCGGGACGAACGGCTTCTGCAGCGGCACGGGGAGCTGCCAGCTCTACCCCGCGGGCACCGCGTGCGTCGCGGCGTCGTGCATGGGCTCGACGTTCGTGAAGGCCGACACGTGCAACGGCATGGGCGCGTGCATCGACGGCGGCACGACGAACTGCTCTCCCTACGCCTGCAGCATGGCCTCTTGCAAGGTCACGTGCGCCGCCGACGCGGACTGCGTCTCGACGTTCTACTGCGCGGGAGCGCAAGGCTGTATCGCGAAGAAGAACACGGGCTCGACGTGCGCCGCCGCGAACGAGTGCGCGAGCGGCTACTGCGTCGACGGCGTCTGCTGCTCCACCGCGTGCACGGGCCTCTGCCAGGCGTGCTCGACGGCGAAAAAAGGCGGCACCAACGGCGTCTGCGGCAGCATCACGACCGGCACCGATCCGGACAACGAGTGCGCCGCCGCGGCGGCTTCGACCTGCGGCACGACCGGTTTCTGCGCCGCCGGTGCTTGCCAGCTCTACACGTCGAGCACGGTGTGCGTCGCGGCGAGCTGCACGAACGGCGTCGAGAGCACGGTCGACATGTGTAGCGGGTCCGGCATGTGTGTCGACAGCGGCACGAAGTCCTGTAGTCCCTACGTCTGCGGCACGACGTCCTGCAAGACGACCTGCGCGGTGCCCGCGGATTGCGTGACCGGCTACGTCTGCTCGGCGGGCACGTGCGTGGTCGGGATAGCCCCCTCCGGCGGAGCGCGATGAAGCTCGAAGAAGGCGCGATCCTCGACGAGAAATACCGCATCGTCCGCATGCTCGGGCGCGGCGGGATGGGCGTCGTGTACGTCGCCGAGAACCTCCGGGTGAAGCGCCAGGTCGCCATCAAGGTGCTCTCACGCGCCGCGACGGAGCTACACGGCGACGCGCTCATGCGCTTCGAACGCGAGGCCCAGGCGGCCGGGCAGATCGGCTCCGATCACATCGTCGAGGTCCTCGACATGGGCACCACCGAGGCGGGCGATCGCTTCATGGTGATGGAGCTGCTCGAGGGCGAGACGCTGAAGGAGCGCGCCAAGCGCGGGCGGATCTCGATCGACAAGATCGTCGAGCTCTTCCGGCAGATCCTCGACGGCCTCGAGGCCGCGCACGCCGCGGGCATCATCCATCGCGACCTCAAGCCCGACAACGTCTTCCTCCAGAAGAAACGGGCTGGATACGACGACTGGGTGAAGATCCTCGACTTCGGCATCTCGAAGTTCTCGGGCATGTCCGGCGAAGCCGAGCAGCACACGCGCACGGGCGTCGTGATGGGCACGCCCTTCTACATGAGCCCCGAGCAGGCCCGCGCCGCGAGCTCGGTCGATGCGCGCAGCGATCTCTACTCCATCACCGTGATGCTCTACGAGATGCTCACGGGCCAGGTGCCCTTCCGCGGCGAGACGTTCGCCGAGCTGATGTTCAAGATCGTCTTCGAGCCGCAGCCGCACCCGAAGTCCGTGAGCCCGATGCTCGACGACGAGATCTGCGGCATCGTGGTCAAAGGCATGAACCGCGACCCGGCCGCGCGTTTCCAGAACGCCGGTGAGTTCCGCGCCGCGCTCGTCGCCTGGGAGGAGAAACGCGCGGCCGGGCAGCTCAAGCGTTCGCCGCTCGCCTCGATCTCCGAGCTGTCCTTGCCGCCGTCGCCTCTCTCCTTCGTGTTCACGCCCGAGCCTCCGCCGGTCTCGACGCCGCTCGGCGCCTCGGCCGTCGTAAGTCCGCCGAGCAGCCCCTCCGACCCGGGTTCGTCGCCGAACAGCGCCTCGCAGACGCGGCAAACCTGGGCGCAGAGCGAGCGCGCCTCGGTGCCCGCGGGCAAACGCAAGGGAGGGATCGTCGCGGTGGGTCTGGCGGCCGTGGTCGTCGTGTCGGCCGTGGCCGCGTACATGCTGCTGCGCAGCAAAGCCGTGGCGCCCGAGCTCCCGCCGAGCGTCGCCGCCGCGCCTGCACCCACGCCCGAGCCCGAAAAGACCGCGCCGGCTCCCTCGGCCTCGATGGCCACGCCCGCGCCTCCGCCGAGCGCCTCCGCCGCGTCCTCGGCCGACGTCGGGGGCAAACCCGCGACGTCGAGCGCCGCGCCTGGCGCGCCGATGCAAGGGTCGTCCACGAAGAAGAGCGTGACGAAGAAGATCGTCACGGACTACGGGTACTGAGCCGGGTTCGCCCCGTAAAACCTAAAAGCGACCGACCACGCCGCCGCCTTGCGGCGCGATCCACGGGGTCACGAAGGCCTTCGCCTGCGCCTTCCCGGGCGATCGTTTCGAGACGACGAACAGCACGATGCCCGTGACCGTCAATGCCCCGCCCGCGGCGAGGCCGATGATCCCGATGTTTCCTTTCTTGTTCGCATCGTCGTCGAGCGCGCGCACCTCGTCCGCCGGCGGACCCCAGCATCCGACGCCGCACGCGTCGAACGTCTCGTCCGCCTCGGCGCGCTTCGCCAGCGACAGCCCCCCAAAAACGCCTCCGGCCCCGAGCCCCGCCACGCCGAGCCCCATCAGCACGACGCCCGCGATCCGCCCCGGGCTCGTCTTCCCCGACGGCTGCTCGCGCCCCTCGCTGGGCCCCGTCGGCCCCAAGGGCCGCGGCACCGGCGTGATCGGACCGGCGCTCGCGACGGGCGCGAGTTCCAGCACCACGGCCGCTTTTTCGCCTTCCTTGACGGTCACGCTCTTCTCGGGCGCCGCCATGCCCTCGGCCGTCGCGCGGAGGACGTGCGTGCCCGGATCGATCGGGCTCGGGATGCCGATCAGCGCCGCGGGGAGCGGCTTGTCGTCGAGCGTGACGACGACGTTTTTCGCCTCGGGCGTGGTGCTCACCTGGAGGGAAGGGATCCGCGGGGAGAGCTCGGCGAGCTCTTTTTCCGCGTCGACCTTGGCGAGCTTGAACGCGGCGGGCGCCTTCGGGGCGAGCTCCTCGCGCACGATGGAGTGGTAGGCCTCCTTCGCGAGGACGAGCTTTCCGAGGGCCACGTACGAGCGCGCGAGCATGAGCACGTGGGTGGGCGCGTGGAAGAGCGACTCGGCGCGCAGGAACATGTCGACGGCTTCGTCGTAGCGCGACTCCTTGAACGCGTTCGTGCCCTTCTCGGCGGCGGCGCGGGCGCCGGCTTTCGCCTCGGCGGTCGCGGTGGGCTCCTCGGCGCGGACGCGCGGGGGCGCGAGCGTGGCGCTCACGAAGAGGCCTGCTGCGAGGAGGGCGCGGGCGCCGAGCTTCATGGGAGGGGCGAGTCTACGTGACGAGGCGCGGATCTGGCAAATTGTCCTTTACGGGGCGCTGTGGCGGTGCGAAAACATGCAATTGCAGAGGTGCCGGGTATGGCGATGGCAAGCCCGTGGGGCGCGAGCAAGGCAATCTTCGTGGCCGGGTCCCTCGGGATCCTTTCCGGTTGCGGCAGCTACACGTCCGACTACGTGCCGCCGAAGGACGGACGCGCCCGCGTCCTCTGGGACGACGACCGCGTCGTCGCCTCCCTGCCAAGCGAGGTCTCGGGCCGCGGCTGCAGCGAGGCCATCCGGAACCTGCCGGCAGACCCGGCGCAATATTCGACGTATTACGGCGGATCGACCGGCGTCGTCTATTATCGCCCCTGGATCATCGTGCGCCCCGCGCCCGTGGTGATCGTGGGCTCCGGCGGCGGCGTCTCGAACGCGCCGCGGACCATCCACCGGACGCCGGCGGACGCCACGGTCCGCAGCCCCTCGGGCGGCGGATCGGGCAGCATCAGCGGGCCAGGCGGGGGAGGCGGCGGCGGCAAGAGCGGCGGCAGCAGTGGGGGCGGGGGCGGGGGCGGGGGAGGCGGCGGCGACTGGGGCAAAGCGGCGGTCGTGGTCGCGGTCGTCGCGCTCCTGACGCTCCCGATCATCACGTTGAGCCTCGGCCTGACCCGTCCGGAGCCCGAAGGCGACGTCGCAAACGCGATCGACGAGGTCAATGCGTACAACGACCTCGCGCGCCTGCCAGGATCGCCGTGCGCGGTCGAGCCTGCCGAGGTGGCCCAATGAGCGCGCGGAATTCTCTCGTCGTCCTCGGGCTCTCGGCATTCGCGCTCACGGGATGCGGATCCGGCTTCACGGCCGTCGAGCCGCGCGTGCTCGCCCCGCACGAGCTTTCGCTCCGCTACGAGAACGAATTCCAGGTTCATTCGCCCCAAGGTATCGTCGCAACCGGCGTGCGTTATCGTGGCCTCGCCGAATACGTGGCGTGCGTGCCCGACGCCGAGCGGCACGCGCTCGCAGCCGAGACCGCGGGCGACACGGCCGTGGGGCTCACGGTCGCAGGCATCACGCTCGGCGTGGGCGGCATGGCGGGTCTCGCCGGTCTCGCCTACCAGAACAACCCCGATCTCATGTGGGGGCTCTTGCTCAGCGGCATTGGCGTCGAGATCATCGGCCTCGTGATGACGGCATCCGGTCGCGCCACGAAGATCGACGCGCACGGCCACGCGGTCGACGCGGTCAATTATTACAACGACGCCGTGGGCAGCCGCGGCGGCCGTTGTGGCCCGCGGGGCGCCGAAATGCCCCAGCCGGAATACGTCGACGCGAAAGCCCCGCCAGCCGCGCCCGGGCCGATTCTCCCGGTGCCCGTGCAGCCCGACGTGCCCATGCTGCCGCCCGCATTGCCCGAGCCCGAAGGGACGACGCCCGAGCAGCCTGCGGATCTGCCGCCCGAACGAATCATCCTCGACAATCCTTAGATCGGGAGGCGCTGAGCTGGGGCGTTGCCCCAGGCCCCACCCGGGGCTATCCGCCCCGGGACCCGGACCAGCGCAAGCGCTGGACCCAGGGTCGATGAACTGCGCGATGCGCAGTTCATCGAACGGGCCGAGGCAAGACCAGGAGTGCGTCTGCCAAATCAAGGCAGCCGCGCTGATATCTCGAGGCCAGCCAAAAAACGATGGAGAAGTACGTCCGCCGCGTGTCATAACGCGCGCCCATGCGTAGCCTGCACCGCATCCTCTTTCTGGGCATTCTCGTCGTCCTTCAAGCAGCCTGCGGCGGCAAAGTCGTCATCGATCGCGACGGACAAGGCGGTAGCGACCCGATCGACCAGGAACCGTCCGATGTTTGCCCGTCCTATTGCAGCGCGGAGGTCGCGCTCGGGTGCTTCAAGGAGGAGGCCGGGTGCGTCAGCTCTTGCGAAAACAGCCTCGGAGCCGTGGGCTCCTGCGCCGCGCTCCTCGGCGCGGCATACACATGCTTGGGGCAGAACATCTCGCCGTCGTCGAATTGCAACAAGCCGCCGCCGCCATGTACCGACGAGATTGAGGCCTTCCAGACCTGCGTGGCGTCGGCCCCCTGCACGAGCCTGGGCGAATGCCACGTCTCCGCCGGGGACTGCAACTGCACGAACGAATGCGGCGGTGCGCTTCTGGAATCGGACTGCAATACGGACACGGGAGGGGTGTGCACCTGCCGATTCAACGGTGAGGTCGTCGGGACCTGCACCCCGACGACGACCGCAGTCTGCGACAACCTGGTGGGCTGCTGCGCCGGCCTCTTCGCCGCAAGCCATTGATGCGCCACTGCGCTGGGGCGTTGCCCCAGGCCCCACCCGGGGCTATCCGCCCCGGGACCCGGACCAGCGCAAGCGCTGGACCTTTGGTCGATGAACTGCGCGATGCGCAGTTCATCGAACAGGCGGAGCCAAGACCAGCGAAGGCCCTGCCATCAAGACAGCCGCGCTGACAGTTTTTATGGGCAACGCCGTCCCTGGTCTTGCCACCGGCCCGTGGAAGAACTGCGCAACGCGCAGTTCTTCCATCCCGAGTCCAGGGCTTGCCCTGGTCCGGGTCCAGGGGTGGACAACCCCTGGTCGGGCCCGGGGTGAAACCCCGGCGCTGCGCTTCCCAGCGCCCCCTCTAGAGATCCATCTTGAGCAGCCGGCCCTCTGGCTTCGAGGCGTCGAGCAGCGGCTCCAGGAGGTACGGCGCCTTCTGCATCTCCTTTGGCGGCGGCGCTGTCGTGGTCACGACGTACTGGAACGCTGGCGACCCGTTCGAGCTCTCCTCCAGGTGCCGCGCGTAGAGGAACAGCCGCTCGTAGATGCGCCCGTCCATGTCTGCCTCGCGGGGCCCGTCGTGCACGAGCAGCCCCGGGAGCTGGCCGTGTCCGTCCATCGAGAGCTTCATCGCTGCGAGGTCGAATGCGAGCAGCTTGATCGTCTGCATCGCTGCGCCGTCGCGCTCGCCGCGGTCCTCGACGCGCAGCTCGAGCCGCCGGCCCTTCACCTCGACACGTGCCTCCACGTGATCGCCGAGCAGCGCGCGCACGACGTCGCGGAATCGCTCCGAGATCCGCGCCTCGGCCTCCTCTTGCTCGCGCCGCAGTGCGGCTTGACGCTCCGACGAGGCTTTCACCTCGTCCGTCACGATCACGAGCCGCTCCGTGTTCGCGTCCGCCTCGCGCTCGGCTGCCGTCATGTAGCCGTAGAGCCGCTCGACCTCCTCGATCGCTGCTCGCTCCCGCGCGATGCGCTTCTCCTCCGCGGAGAGCGCGCTCCGCTGCCGCGCATGCTCGGCTGCCGCCTCTTTCTGCGCGGCCCGCGCCTCTGCGAGCGTGCGCTTCGCCTCCATCACCGCCTCGGCGAGCGCCTTCTTCCCTTCGCGCGTGATCGGCGTCGCGGACGGATGCGATGCTGCGAGTGCACATCCCTTCGCGATCGCCACATCGAGCGGCACGCTGCAAATGCCCGCGTGCACCGGCAGCGACGCCTTCGCCCCTTCCTCTGCTTCGCGCTTCTTCTCGCTCGGCCGCTTCGCCTCCTCGCGACGCGCTTCTGCCTCGCGCAGCGCCTCGACCCGCACGCCGCACGCCTCGGCCGCTTGCCGCGCCGCATCCTCGGCTTGCTCCACCGCGAGCGCCTGCGCCGCGAGTGCCTCCTCCGCGGCCGCGACGCTCTCCTTCCGCCGCGATACCGTCTCGCGGAAGCGCGCGGCGAACAGCGGCCCTGCGTCGCTCGTGTCGTCTTCGACGCCGAGCAGCCGCGCGAGCCTGCGCCGATCTTCCGCGGCGCGATCCGCGAGCCTTGGCGCCCTCTCCTCGAGGCTCTGCTTCTCCAGCGCGAGATCCTCGTAGCGACGTTGCGCCTCGCTCTCCTCGTCCGACATGAGCGCGCAGAGCGCTCGCAGCACCACGTGCCGATCGTCCGTCACGAGCCGCGGACTCTCCGATTCGCTCGACGGATCGCGCCACTCCACGAGACCCGCGAACCGTGACTCCTGGTCCCGCGAAAGCCACGGCAGCACGTGCTCCCACGCGATCGGCTCCCGCTGATGCGGCAGCTCCTTCACCGGCACGGGCTCCATCACCACGTGCCGGATGTCCGCGAGAAAATCCTGGTACCCGCCGCGCCCGCGCTCCGCGAGCGCCTCGGCGAACGACATCCCGCGCACGGCGAACGGATGCAGGCCGAGCCCGAACGGCCGCCCCACGATCCAGCGCGCGTCGCCCACGACGATCGCCGCCACGACCCAGCCGTCGGGCAGCGCCTCGCGGATCTTGTCCTGCCCGCGCGTCGTCCCGAACCGATGCTCGCCGAGCAGGTAGCGCAGCATGCGGCAGAACGTGGTCTTGCCGGCCGTGTGCCCCGTGATCTGACCGTCGCCGAGCCGGTTCTCGATGTCCTCGGGCGTGGGTGGCGCCCAGAGCACGTTCAGGCCTTTGCGCAGCGTGAGGTGCCGGATGATGGACGCCTCGGACGCGTCGTAGTCGCGGAGCAGCCAGACCTCGGCGACCCAGACGAGCGGCTCGTCGCGGCCCTTCTTGATCGGCGCGGAAGGAGGCGGGGCGGGGGGCTCGAAACCTCCGAAGAGGTCGAGCTGTTGCATGCGACGCTTGGCCATGACTTCGAGAGCGGGTGCGCGACCCTACCCCACGTTTTCGCGACTGTCTCTGGAAAGGTGTCCTCGTGCCGTCCCGCGCGCGCCGGCTAGTCCTTCAGCGCCAGCAGGGTCCGATCGAGCTCATCGGCCATCTTGGTGAGCTCCTCCACGCTCACGCCGAGCTCCTTGCTCGCCTTGATGTCGGAGACGGCGCCGTCCTCCACGAGCAGGGCCGCGTACCTTTGCGCGAGCTTCGACGAACGCTGCAGCGTGCCGCGCAGATCGAGGGAGAGCTCCGGATCGTTCATGAGCCCTTCGAGGGAGGCGAGCACGCGGAGCGCGCGCACCTGGCCCGGCGCGTCCTTTGGCTTGCCCATCGGTTTCCCCATCGCCGGGACATCGTCGTCCTCGTCGTCGTCCTCGTCGCCGTCGAACCCGGGCAGGCCACGTTTGTCCTCGATCCGGGCGAGCATCTCCTCGACGGGGACGAGCGGTACGTCGTTCGGAAAGACCAGTGCGCCTTCGCCGGCGCGCGGCAGGAGGTACCGCAAGGTTGAGACGAGGCCGCGGCATGGGCCGACCTCGAGGTCCGAGGCCCGGTCGAGGGTGAGGACGGACTTGCAGGCGCGGTAGCGCGCGAGGATGGGCTTGGGGAGTGGGCGCTTGGCGAGCGCGTAAGCGGCCTGGAGCTCCGAGACGGGCGGGACTTCGCCGCCAGCGGCGACCTCGGGCACGCTCTCGTCCTCGTCGATCCGATCGACGTGTTCGTCGATGTAGGCCTCGAGATGACGTTCGTACTCGTCGGCGAGCGCGGAGATCGCGCGGGGCGAGAGGGGGCTGTAGACGAACCAGGTGGCGCTCACGAAGCCGTCCCATACCACGGGATGGCCGGCGCGCGAGCGGAAGCAGGCGAGGAAGCGGTGCTATCGTCTCATCCCGAACCGCGACGCTGGGGCGTTGCCCCAGGCCCCACCAGGGGTTGTCCACCCCTGGACCCGGACCAGCGCAAGCGCTGGACCCGGGGTCGATGAACTGCGCGATGCGCAGTTCATCGAACAGGTCGAGGCAAGGCCGGCGAGCGGATCGAGCGAGGTAAACGACGATGATGAACGGGTTTTGCTGGTACGAGCTCAGGACGACCGACACGGGCGCGGCGCAGGCGTTTTATGTCGACGTGCTCGGCTTTCGAATGCGGGACAACCTGTTTTTCCGAGGCGATCGGCCTGTCGCCGGATGTTCGCCGTTGCCCGAGCGCGCCGCGGCCCGGGGCGCGCCGGCGCATTGGCTCGGGCATATTGCCGTGCGTGACGTCGAGAGCCTTTCGCATCGCATCCTCGCGCAAGGGGGGGAGCAACTCGGACCGACGCGCACGCTCGAAAGTGGCGCGACGCGCGTGATCCTGCGCGACCCATTCGGCTCGGTCCTTTCGCTCGTCTCGTCGAGCGACACCACGAGCGGCGACGTGGTCGTTTGGCACGACCTCAACACGCGAGATCATGCGCGGGCCTTTGCTTTTTATTCGGATCTGTTCGGCTGGAAGGCGACCGAGACGGTGGATTTCGGGCCGGAGTTCGGCGCGTATTTGAAGTTCTCGTGGGACGAAGGCGGGCCGAGCGTGGGTGGCATGGTCAGCAGCGCTCGGCTGCCGCATGTCCACCCGCACTGGCTCTTTTATTTCCACGTGGAAGATCTCGACGAAGCGCTCGCCAAGGTGAGCGCGCGCGGGGGCAAGGTGCTCGCCCCGCGTGAGCTCCCGAATGGCGATCGTGTCGCCGTCTGCGACGACCCGCAGGGGGCCGCGTTTGCCCTGCATGCGTCCGCGGCGCGGGCCTAGCCTCGTCCGCCCCCGCTGGCCGCGTCGGCCGTCGCCTTCGCTTCTCCTCCCGTTTTTGCCTTCTCGGTGGTAGAGCAACCGCATGCGCGTGATTTCCAGTCATCGAACGAGCCCGGCGGTCCTCGCGACCGTCGCGGCGGTGCTGCTCGCGGCCGCGCCTGCCTGTTCGCGCTCGCAGGAGCCCTCCGGCAGCGGCGCCGTCCCGACCGCCGCCCCGAGCGCGACGTACACGACGCGCGGCAAGGTGCGCGCGATCGGCGAGAAGAAGGACAACATCACGATCGCCCACGAGGACATCCCCGGGTACATGAAGGCGATGACGATGATGTTCGAGGTCGCCAAGCCCGAGCTTTTGCGCGACGTGAAGGTCGGCGACGACGTGTCGTTCACGTTCTCGGATCGGGACGGGCGGCTCTTCGTCGAGTCGATCACGCCCGCGCCGCCGAAGTAGCAGGGGGGTGTGTCGACGGGCCCGTTTGTCTCGGCTTTTTTGACCCTCGACGTCACAAAAACAGCCTGTTCCCCGCCATTTTTCGTGGTATCGTCTCCAACGTGACGATGCACCCGACGAAGCTCTTCGCGCCCGGCCCGTTTCAGGCCCAGCAGCTCCGCTCGGGGGACCCGTACGAGCTCTCGAACGGGCATCCGATCCTGTGTCTGCCGACAGGCGGTCGCGGCGCGCGGGCGAACTTGCTCGGCGGCACGGTGCTGGAGACGGATCCGGCCGTCGAGCAGGCGGGCGTGGACGCGGGATTTTCGCCGGAGCCGGGGACGATGCGTGCGCCTGACGTGGCCGTGGGCCACGTGCCGGACGTGCCCGGCTGGGTGCAGGGTGCGCCGCCGCTCGCGGTGGAATACGCGGATCGCGGGCAGGACGAGGAGGAGCTGCAGTCGAAGATCGCCGAGCTCCTCGCGGCGGGCACGCAGTACGTGTGGGTCGTGTGGCTCACGGGTCCGCGAAGGGTCGAGGTGTACGCGCCGGGGCAGAAGCTTCGCACCGTGCGGCCGGGCGAATCCCTCGAGGCGCCGGGGATCCTGAAGAACCCGGTCCCCGTCGAGGCTCTGTACGACCGCGAGGCCGCGCACGAGGCCACGCTGCGCAACCTCTTGCAGCGCCGCGGCTACGAGAGCCTGGAGGCCGTGCGGGATGCAGGGCGTGAGGCCGGGGAGCTCGCCCACGCGCGCGCCGTTCTCCGCCGGCAGCTCGGCAAGCGCGGGATCTCGCTCGACGCAGCCCAGGAAGCGCGCATCGACGGGACGACCGACCTCGAGACCCTCGACCGTTGGCTCGATCAGACGCTCGTCGCGAAGACCGTCGACGAAGCCCTGCGCTGACCCTTCACGGAAACGTCCCGCACGGCGTCGACGTCTTCCCCTCGGACCACTCGGCCGGAAGCGGTCCGGCCACCTTCACGGTGAACGTCGCGTTTCCCTCGTTGTTGCGCGGATCCGCATCGTTCAGCCCCACCCAGACGAGCCCGGGCGTGCGCGCCACGAACCGCGCGCAAGGCGCGACGATCGCCCCCATTCGCGCGTCGCCGCCTCCCACCGCGGCGATGCCGGCGCCGTGGGGCGCGGACCGGAAGGGCTCGTTGTCGAAGTTCGGGTCGTGCGGTTCCTTCTCGAAATACCCGCGCGGATCGATCCACGCGCCGCGCCCCGTCCCGATCCGGTATTGCCCCCGCGCCGCGATTTCGACCACCTCGCCCGCGCGAATCGGCCGCATCGACACCAGCGTGCCGCCCGCCTGCGCCGTCACCGCCGCCTCGGCCGACTCCATGGGGTTCGCAACGGCCATCACGGCGAGATCCATTCGCATCACGCCTCCGCCGCGCATCGAGAACACGGGCCGCGTCGCCTGCGCGGCGAGCAGCTCCTGCCGCCCGAGCTTCACCCCGCCGATCACCTCCGCCCCGGCGCCGTCCCGATCCACCACGGCAAGCGTGATGCCCTCGGCCGGGATCGAATTCGTTGGAATCACGAATTCGCCGTTGAACGTGGTTTGCATCGTATCGTGCGCGGTCGGCGTCTGGTAATGGGCCGCGCTGCCCACGCCGAGCAGCACCACGAGATCGGGCAGCCGCGCGTCGGCGTTTGCGGGCCGCGGGCGCGGATCGATGGGGCAGAGGGCCTCGGCGCCTTTTCCCGTGATCGGATCGGTCGTGGCCATCATGCGGCCGAGCATGCCGCACGCCGTGCCGTCGGTCGGCTGGGGCTCGATGTCGTCCCAGGGCACCTGCGTGCCTGGCCGGAGCGGGGTCACCTCCACCGTGTCGACGCGGACGACGAGCCAGGGCGGCTCCTGGAAAACACTCGGGGTCCCCGGCTCTCCCATCGGCTCGGCGCAGGCCGCGGCGAGGAGCACGAGCGAAACGAATCCGATCCGGCGCATGCCCCAGCGTACGCCAGAACGAGCGGGAAGGGTAGGGGACGAGGCGGCTTGCTCTCCTCGCGACCTGCGTGATACGCCAAACCAGCATAATGACGTCGCAAGCCAAGGAGCCCATCCACGGACGCGCGCCCACTTGCCCGGCGTGCGGCGCGCCCTTGCCCATCGAGCTCGGCGACGCCCGCGTGCGCTGCCGCCATTGCGGCGCCGTCACGCCCCTCGACGAAGGGCTCCGCAGGGCCATGCTCGCCTACGTCGGCGACGTCGTCGCCGTGGCCAAGAAAGAGCTCCAGGCGCGGTTCGTCGCGGCGTTTTACGAGCAAAACGCGAAGGCCGCCAAACCGGTCATCTTCGGGGTGATTGGCTTCGCCACGTTCCTCACGTTCGCCTTCGTCGCGGGGCTCATCACGGGGGAGGTCAACATGGGCCTGCCGCTTCTCTATTTCGGGATCTTGTTCGGCGGCTGGGTCTTGTCCCTCGCCGCCTTCACGCGCGGCTGGGGCGTCATGTACGACATTCCGGACATCGAGACCCTCGCCGCGACGGGGATCGTCCGCTGCGACGGGTGCGGCGCCATGCATTCGTTCCGCGCGGGCGAGGCCGTCTCCGATTGCAAGCATTGCCGGAGCCGCCTCCTCGTCCCCTTTGCGCTCGCCGCGAGCCTGCTCGGCGAGGCGCGCGCCTCGAAAGACCGCGCGGACAGAGAGCAAGCGCAGAGCTACGATCGGGCTGCGAACGCCGGGGATCGCCTCGTCGGCGTTTCGGTGTTCCTCGTGTTCTTCGGCATCCTCGCCGCTATGGTCACGGTCATCGCCATCGGGCGTCCCGAGGGGCCCGAGGTCACGCGCACCGAGATGTGGCTCTCGTTCCTCGGGACGTTCGTCCTGTCGATCGTCTTCATGGTGCGAAGCACCAAGCGCGGCATGCAGAAGCGGCAGGAGATGGACGCCCAGGTCGACGCGCTGGCCCGGCGCGTGGGGGATACGGCGCGCCGGGGCTGACGTCGCGGGTGCTGAGGATCACGGACCGCAGAGTGCGGGATTCGGCGCGGGCGGGAGTGGGAACGCGTCCGTCGCTTCCTTGGCGAACTGGCACTGGAGATCCTCGGTCTTGCACCCGGCCTGGCTGATGCAATTGCCGGCGGCGTCCGTGCCTTGGCAAAGGCAGGCCGTATCGCCCTCAGGGCAGATCTCGACGAGCTCCATCATGCCCATGTCCTCGTGGTTCAGCTTGTGGCAATGCAGCACGAATTGACCCGTGAACTTGCGAAAGTTCGTCAGGATCTGCCGCGGCCCGTCCTCCGCCTGCACCCAGAACGTGTCACGCCAGTGCGGGAAATTCGGCTCCTTGTTCGAATCGTTCGCGCAGACGAGGTACGGATTGATGTGAATGTGGAACGGGTGCCCGTCGAACGCGCGGATCTCCCATTTCTCCGTCGTGCCGACCTCCATTACCCGGTCGCTGCGATATCCCCAGGCGCGCCGATCGTCGAAGCGCCGGCAACTGATGTTCGGGGCGGGGCAGAGGCACGTCGGCGCGTCCGGATCGATGCCGTGCATGTGGTCGTTCGGACTGCACGAGCCGAGCTCGGAGGGTTTTTCCGGGTCGGGCTCCTCGCCCGGCGTGGGGACGAGCAGCGCGATCTTCTGGTGGACCTTTTCGACCGATTCGCAGCTCGCTTCCATCGTCTGGCCGTCGACTTTGCCCATGAACGTCGTCGGCGGCGCGATGGCCGCGAGGGCCGACTCCTCCGGCATGTTCGTCTCGGTCGGCTCGCCGTTCGCCGGATCCACGTCGAAGATCGCCACGAGACTCCCGAGCGGATCGGCCGGGCGCCGCCCCACGAGGCAAAGCGTCGTCTTCTCGGCGGGCATCTTCACCACCGCCTCGATACGATATCCGGGTGATACCCATATCGTATCGCTCACGTAAAACTTCGGCAGCGTGATGCCGTCGCGGGCGATCTGCGTGATCTCGATCGGATGGAGGACGTCGAACGATTCGCAAGTCGGATCCTCCGAGGGGTGGAGCTTCATTCCGAGCTCGTTCGGGGTGCCGGCGTGCACGATCCGGAGACGCTCGACCTGATTCGGCGACGTCTTGATGTGCGGCAAGAGCTTGCCGCTCACGAGCGTCGGCTTCGTATCGTTCTCCGCAGCCTCGAAATCGTTCGCCGACAGCGTGTCCTCGGAGCAAGCTTCTCCATCCGCGAGCGGTCGCGTCGATTCGACGTTGATGGGCACGCCGCCGAGCACCATGATCCGCTCGTTCGCCTTGGCGATCCCGGGAACCTCGTCGAGATCCCCCTCGAAGATGAGCGCGCCTGCGGCGCCGTTCGTCACCTGAATGGCCGTCGAACCGTGGATGTGCGGGTGATACCAGTTGAAGCCCGCGTGGTGCGTCCCGTCCTCGTCGAGATCCCAGCGGTATTGCGCCATCTCGCCGGGCGGCACCTCGTGCAGCACGTCGTCGGCGTGGTACCGCGCGTCTGGCCCGCAGCCCGAGCCCTCGCATGGATCCCCCGCCGCGGGCGTCGCGTAGTTCGGCTGGACGTGCGCGCCGTGCGCGTGCAGGTTCGTCAGGTTGAAATCGTGGCACGTGACGGCGGACGTGTTCGCGGCCCCGGCCACGAGCCGATAATCGGAGCGCTTGAAGTCGTTGTGCAGATTGACCCGCACCTTGCGGTCGGTCCCCGAAGGAACGCGGATCGTCGGCCCCGGGATCGATCCATTGTACGTCCGCAGGCAATACCTCTTTCCGCCGATCGTCACCTCGCTCGGCGCGAGGCGCAGCTCGTGGACCCCCGCCGCGTTCGGCGCGAGCTCCGGCGGGTTCTCGAAGATCTCGGGCGGGCCAGCCGGCGCCGCTTCGTCCGAGCAACCGCCGAGCACCGCGCTCAGCAAAAGGAACGCGCATCGACCTGCGCGCGAAATGGGTAAGCCAAGGCTCCCTTGCTTCATGGTTTCCCTCCACGCCCGGCTTCGAGCGCCGGTGATTCGTTGCTTCCGGGCCTTCCGAGGTCGACTCTAGACGAACGGCATCCTCTCGGATGGCCGCAGGTGGTCAGTGGATGGCCAGGATCCGGCCATCGAGGAGGGAAACCATGGGTCTCCTCTGGGAGGCGCTTCGCTGGGGCGTTGCCCCAGGCCCCACCAGGGGCTATCCGCCCCTGGACCTGGACCAGCGCAAGCGCTGGACCCGGGGTCGATGAACTGCGCGATGCGCAGTTCATCGAACAGGCCGAGTCAAGACCAAGAGCGACCCTGCCAATCAAGAGAGCCGCGCTGCCATTTCAACCGGCAACGTTGTCCCTGGTCTTGCCACACCGGCCCGTTGGAAGAACTGCGCGGAGCGCAGTTCTTCCACCACGAGTCCAGGGCTTGCCCTGGTTCGGGTCGAGGGGCGAACAGCCCCCGCGGGGCCCGGGGCAGCGCCCCGGCGCGGCGCCCCCAAGAAGAGACCAATCCTCAGCGCGACGACGACGGGAGGCTCGATTGGCCTCCCGCTCCCGCCACAAGCTCTGGCATAGTCGCGAGCACGAATGGATCCCCATCGCCTCGTCGCTTCGTGGCTCGACGGCCGCGCCCGCGTCGAAAAGGACGGCGCGCTCGTCCTCGGGCCGCGTAGGAGCGCGGGCCTCTCGGGCAAGCTCCGCCGCGCCTACACGTGGATCGCCACGCAAGCTCTCGTGTGCCCGTACCTCGACATGGAGCTCGGCGAATCGACGACGCTCGGCAAGGGCGAAGCGCGCGTCGATCTCGGCCGCGCGGCGCACGCCTCGTACGTCCTCTTGCCGCTCCTTTGCCTCGTCACCTCGCAGCGCCTGCTCTTCGTTGGCGCTCCGGGCCGCGGCAAGACCACCATGGCCACGATCATGGCCGCGCTCGCGGGCATCCCGGAGGGCGAGATCCGCCGCATCGTCCAGCACGGCCATCCCCAGCTCACCACGGCCGATCTGCTCGGCAGCCCCTTGCCCGGTAGCCTCGTCAAGGCCGAGGAATCCCGTGAGATCCGTGTCGAGTGGCGCCGCTGGATCGGCAAGCGCGTCAAGATCATCGACGAGTACAACCGCATCCCCACGAAGACCCAGTCCGCGCTCCTCTCGCTCCTCGCCGAGGGCTACGCCGAGAGTTTCGAGCAGGTCGCGCTCGCCGGCAAATCCGCCTGGTATCTCACGGCGAACGAGGACTCCGGCGGCGGCACGTTCCAGGTCATCGAGGCCCTCAAGGATCGCATCGACGTCGTCGTCCGCGCGCCGCCGTTCCACGCCCGCTCGCTCGATGCCCTCGCCGAGCGTGTCGCCACCGCGCGACCGCCCGAGACGCGCATCCCGGCCGACGTCGTCTTCTCCGCGGAGGAGCTCGATCAAGCCGAGGCCGAGATCCGCGCCGTCCCGGTCCCCGAGAGTGTGCTCGACGTGCTCGGGTTTTTCGCGGGCCAGCTCGATTTTTGCCGCAGGGCCTCGGACGTCCTCGAATACCGCAACAAGGACACGCTCCACCTCGCGGGCAAGAAGGTCGCGCACGTCTGCAACGAGGATTGCCCGCTCGACAAGAACGTCCACGTCTGCACGCAGACTGAAAATGGCGTCTCGGCGCGCGCGCTCCAGGCCATCCTGCTCTTCGCCAAGGCCCTCGCGTATTTCCGCGGCAAGAGCGAAGTCTCCGTGACCGACGTGCGCCTCGTCCTGCCGTTCACGCTCTTCGAAAAACTCCGGCCGAACCTGCAGAGCGCGTTCTTCCAGAAGGCCGAGAGCCGCGTTCTTTTGCTCGATCGGGCCACGTGGATCACGCGCCTCTTCGATCAAGCGGCCGTGCAGCACGCGGCCTACGCGCCGCTCCGCGCGAGCGTGCGCGAGCTTCAGGCCGAGGCCGAGGCGACCGCGCTCGGCGCCACCACGGCCGAGCTCAAGCGCCGCGTCGGCAAGGTGCAGCGCGCGATGGAGGAGCTGCTCAAGCGCGCCGATTTGTCGGGGCCGATCTACGAGGATCTCGTGCTCCTGAAGAGCCTCCACGAGTCCTACCAGCGCAGGCTCGCCGCTGCCGAGCGACTGGAAGGAGGGGCCCGTGAGTGATCTCGAAGCGCTGGCGACGCACCATGTACGGGAGGGAGAACGCCGGTTCTCCCGCTGGGACGCCGCGCTGTTCGAAGCGCTCCTCGCTGGGCCAGGCAAGCGGCTCGCGGCGGGCCTCGACGGGTCCGAGAGCTCGCTTCGCGCGTTCGAGGCTTGGCTCGGCCTCGTGGTCGAGGCGATCGGGCTCGGATACATCCGGCCCGGCGTCGTGGGCGAAGGCGACGCGCCACGCGTGCGCAGGCCGGAAAACCTCGTGGAATGGCTGTTCGTGGACATGCTCCCGGACACCCTTCCCACCGTCCCGATCGAGGCGCGCATGGGCCTGCTCGCGAAGGCATGGAACCTCGGCGAAGGCCTGTTCGGCGAGCCGCCGTGGCTGAACCTCTGCGTCGCTTCCGCGATGGCCGCGCCGAGCGCCTCCGCGAGCGCCGGCGCGCGGTTCGACCTCGAAGGCCGACTCCTCCGTATCCTCGACGCCGCGCTCGCGCCGCGCGCCCGCTCCACGTGGAAAGGACCGTTCGTGGTGCGGACCATCGATCTGCGCGAGGTCGAATCCGCGTTCTTGCCGGGCCGCGTGCATTTCGGCGCGCCCACGCTCGTCTGCGTCCACGATCGCAAGCGGCCCGATCTCTCCGCGGGCGTGCTCCTCGGCGCGCGTGGCGCCCCGAACCTCGCGTTCCGCTCGCCGTGCCTCGCCGACAAGGTCGAGCCCGATCCGAGCTTGCCCACGGTCACGCTCGGGCAGGCCGTCCTGTACGTGAGCGACGCGCGCGTCCCACTTCCGCACTGGAAACGCGGGCACAGCGTGGCTGCCTCGCGCGCGGGCCTCGTGGTCGCGACCGCGCTCGACTCGCAACGCCTCTGGCTCGTGGAGAGCCCTTGAGCGCCGAGGAGCGCATTGCATCCCTTGCGGCGCGCGCCTTCCCTCGCGCGCTCGCGCGTTACTCGCCGTATCTCCTGATCGGCGAACCCGTCGTGGACCCGGATGGCGAAACGTTCGCCCGCATCGACCTCGCCTCGCGCACGATCCGCCTCGGCGCGCGCCCCATTGCCGAGGCTTCACTCGAAGACGCGCTCGAAGCGCTGATCGCCCACGAGCTCGGCCACCACGTCGCGTTCCCGGGCCATCCCGTCGAGCACGCGCGCCTCCTCCTGCTCGAACGCACGTTTTTGCCGCGCCTGCCGCGCTCGCTCACGGGCCCGTTTTACGACCTGCTCGTCGACGAGCGGCTCGGCCAGGGTTTGCCCTCGATCGAGGACGACCTCTGCCGCATCCTCGTGGCGCGCGGCGCGCGTGCGCCTGACGACGTGCTCTTCACGTTCCAGCGCGCCGTGATTGAAGAGCTCTGGCAACGAAGGGAAGGGGAGTTGCTCGGGAAAAATGCCGCCGCCTTCGCGCGCGCTTTTCCGGACCACCGCCTCGACGCGAAGCTCGTCGCGGAACACCTCTTCGCGTTCGCGCCCGACGTCACGCTCCAGTACCTTTATTTCGCCTCCATCGCCTGGCGATACGCGATGGCGAGCCCCGCGCAAAAACACGCGGGCGAAGGCGACTGCGCCGAAGGTGAGCTCTCGGCCGAGGATCTCGCCGCGGCGCTCGTGCCGAAGAAGAGCGAAAAAGCGGCAATCGAGCGGGCGATCCGCGAAGGTTTTTTTTCGAAGGACCTCGCGGAAAAACTCGCCGATCAGAGCCTCGAACGCCGCGCGGGGGCGATGCCGGGCGACGGCGCGGGCAAATCCGAGCTGCTCACGACGGCCATGGCGGCCCATTACCGCCGCGAGGCCGAAAAATACCTTTTTCGTCCGCCGCCTGCCCGCGTCTTTGCCGACGCGCTCGTGCCCACCACGCACCTCGAATGGGAGCCCGGCGATCCGGTCGCCGATATCGACTGGGTCGCCACGCTCCTCCGCCGCGGCGAGACCCTCGGCGCCGCGATGCCGCTGCTCCGCGAGCGCATTGCCGACGAGGAGGGCCAGAGCACGCCGTCGTTTCTCGGTCGCACCGAGATTTACCTCGATGTGAGCGGATCCATGCCCGACCCGAAGCGCGCCCTCAACGCGATGACCCTCGCCGCGCAGATCCTCGCGACCGGCACGATCCGCGCGGGCGGCGCGGCGCGCGCACTCGTCTATTCGGTGGGCCACGAAAAAGCGTGGGACTTCTGCCGCTCCGAGCGTGTGCTTTCGAGGTTTCTCATGCGCTATATCGGCGGCGGCACGCAGTTCCCATTCGACGTCCTCGCGGCGTCCGTCGAAGAGACCCGCTCCGAGCAGCCGATCCGCGTTGTCATCACCGACAGCGACTTCGACGCGA
Organism: Polyangium jinanense; assembly: GCF_028435365.1. The sequence continues at coordinate 34,241 of NZ_JAGTJJ010000069.1, forward strand.
ACTACGACGCGCACCGGCAAAACGCGACCATCTTTGCGCGTGCGGCCGAACGCTCACCGGCGTTCGTGCTCCTCCTGCACGCGCCGAATCGCGAAAAGGTGCGTCGCTACGAGCAGGCCGGGGCGCGTGTCGTCGCCGTGCGCGCGCTCGGCGATTTCCCGCGTGTCGCGGCCGAGCTCGCCTTCTCCTTGTTCGACGACCCGGGCACGACCCACCCCAGCGGATAGAGCCATGTCTTTCCTGAAAAACTGGACCGCGAAGCCTACGACCGCGCCGGCCACGCAAGACGCCCGGCTCCTGCCGGAAAGTGTGCCTCTCGACCTCGCGCCGATCCTGGCCGCGCTCGGCCAGGTCCTCGCGGAGATCGAGCCCGCCGCGCTGGATGTCGACGTCGCGCGGGCCAAACTCGCGGACCTCTGCCGGGATCTCGCGATCGAGCCCGTCGATCCGCTGGAGCTCGATCCAATCGCCGCAGAGCTTGATCGCGGCGCGATCGAGCGGCTCGCGCTGCTCGTGCTCGTGCTCGAACGGCGCGGGATTCCCGAGGCTCTGCTGAAGCGCATCTTCGAAGGTCGCGCGCGCACTGCGGCGCGGGAAGGGCTTTTTGATGTCGCGCGGGGATCGAGCCTCGTGACGCTCGATCTTTTGCGCGGCAGCCCGCTGCGCCGCGAGGAGCTCGCGCGTAGGCTCGTCCTCGGGCTCGGCGCATCCGTCGCGGGGGAGAGCCTGGCCGAGGCGCGCGCGGCGCTCGAACGACTCGATTATGGGCGGCTCATGGCCGAGGCGGAGCGAGCGCGGCGGGCGGCGGGGAAGGGGTGAGGATCATCCTTGCCAGGATTTGAGGTTTCCTGATTGCATCCCGAGAATGAAGTTTTCGCGCCTGCGCACCCTCCTCTCCTTCGGGTTCCTCGGTTGCGCGACGATGGCGGTCGTGCCGCTCGGCTGCGGGGCCACGGTCAGACAACTGGCGCAGCAGGACGACCGCCCGCGTGTGCCGGACGCCACCGCGGAGCGCCTACGCGAATGCGTGGATGAGTTCGGTGGCGACCTTCACCGGGGGTACTACACGTTCGACTACACGGTGACGGTCGATGAAGAGGGCCGCGTGGTCGATGTGGCGTCGAAGGGCGTGCCCCACGCGGATCTCGCGGCGTGTACGCGGATCGCGCTGCGAGGCATGACCATCCCCGAGGAGCTACTCGGGCTGCGCAAGCTGCGCCTGTCCGAGTCGACCGCGCCTGCGAACGGGCAAACGCCGGCCGAGCGTGGCCTCGTCGGCAACCCCGGGGTGCTCGTGGCCGTGGCGATCGCCCTCGCCGACCTCATCATCGAAGTAGGCCCCGTCATCATCGTGATGGCCGCCGAGCTGGAGCTCAGCAAGGATATTGCGGTGACGGTTCGAGAGAAGGAAGAGTGGGAGAAAGAATGCGGTAAGCACCTGAACGCTTGCCTGGATTCGTCTAGACAGAGCGACCCGGGGTCCGTCTATGGCTCAAAGAGATGCCTCATGTGCCACGAGAAGTGTAAGGCTGAGCAAGAATGGCCCAAAGGAGTTCGGTTTACGAACGGCAGATGGGCAAGTTGTGTTTACAAATCCAATTAGCAACAGTGGGACGTGATGAGCACGGACGAAGAAATAGTAGAAGAAGACAACGAGCTCTTATCGGCGTTTGCGGAGGCGAGCGTTGCCATTTACTTGAAAGCGACGGAGCGGACCCGAACGTTCGCTGAGGTCGTCGACGACTACCGCGGGCTCGAAGCCGAGTTTGTGGCGCGTGCAGGCGACGACGAACGCAGCGCGCTCGAGGTGAGGAGACGCATCGCCGAACACGTTCTCTCCGCAGCACGGGATAAGGCGCCCCGCTTCGAGGTCTGCCGGGGGGCCTGGAACGAGCTGATTCGCCTCGGCTTTACGAATATCTGGATAAGGTGCCTGACGACCTGGTCTTATTTAGATTGCTGCGCGTATGATGAGCAGCCCGAGGAGGGGCTCGCCGTGGTCGAACCCCTCCTCGCCGAACTCGAGCGCGGGCTCGAAGAAGCCAGGGCGGCGCAGCGCCCCACGGATTTCTACGAAGAGGAGCTTGAGCGGTACGGGGACCTCCGTGACGAGCTCCTGGCCCAGCAAAGGGGCCAGCTCAGCCCGAGCCGAAGGACGCGGCGTATGGACGAGGCGTCCCAGCCGGCCCCGGAAAAAGAGAAAATCGACGAGATCGACGACGAGCTCAGGAAAGCGTGCAGGGCCGTCTTCAAAAGCTTTGCACGATCGCAGGATCGAAGCTTCGCCGAGGTCGCCGCCGATTACAAACGGATCGAGGCGGACACTGTGGCGCGCGCAGGCGAAGGCCAAGCGTTCCAGGCCTTCGTGCTCAACGTGAGGCAGCGCATCGCCGAAGATATTCTCCAGGCAGCCTGTTGGCTCAAACAGCCCTTCGAGGTCTGCCGGGAGGCCTGGAACGATCTCGTTCGCGTGGGCTTCACGAGCATCTCGGAACGATGCTGGAAAACGACGTACTACGCGGAGTCCTGCGGGGAGAACCAGAAGCCCGAGGAGGGCCTCGCCGTGCTCGAACCTTTCCTTGCTGAGCTCCAGCGTGGGCTCGAAGCAGGGCTCGCGCGACGGAGCGAAGCCCGCGCGAAGCTCGAACCCCCCCGCCATGGGCCGTCCCCGAGGTTCTACCGACAATGGATCAAGTCCCTGGGCGAGCTCCGGGACAAGCTCGAAGCAGCGCGCAAGGGCGCCGAGCCATCGACCTGAGTACCGTCAGGGACGACGCGGGCGTGGGCGAGCGCCGCCAACGCCGCGGCGCCCACCCTCCTCGTCGCTCGAACCACGCGCCCGAGGCGCAGGCGAATCATCCCACGTCCCCCACTTACCCCTTGACTTCCTCCGCGTCCTCGTCCTCGCCGGCCTCCTCCTCCGCGCCGCTCCCGCCCTTCGACCGGTACAACCTGTCGAGCTTGAACGCCTCCGCCATCGCCGGGTTCCCGAGCCGCTTCGACGCTGCCAACGCCGCCCGCCGCGCCCTTCGCACGAGCTGCACGATGATCCCGTCGAGCAGGTCGAGCGTCTCTGTCTCCACGGGCGTCCCGCGCCCGCCCACGTCTTCCTGGTCGGCTTTTCGCAGCGCCGGGATCGACGCTTGAACGTCCGCCAGCGCCTCGGGCCCGCCCTGATCCGCCGCCACCGGCGCCACCACCGGGTGCTTCAGCGTATCGCCGAGCAGCGCGAGTTGTTGCGCCAGCGGCTCCGCCTTCTTCGCGGCCGACCGCGTCTGCCGCAACGCCGCCGCAACGGTCGCCGCGGCCTCTTCGGCCTCCCCGCTCGCCTCCAGGTCCTCCTTGACCCCCGCGAGCACCGTGCGCGCGTTGATCCGCGCCGTCGCCGCCTGGTTGTACGCCTTGACGTAGGCCTCGCCCGTCACCTTCTTTTTGCCTTTGGCCGCCTCGCGCCCCACGCCCGCTTCGACCAGCCCGTCGCGCGCTCCTGCGAGCTCCGCCGCGTGTTTCGCGCCGAAGCCCGACATCCTGAGCAGCGGCGCGTGTTTTTCGTAGGCGCCGAGCGTCTGGTTTGCTTGATCCAGCGTGTCCTGCGAGCCGAACTGCTCGCCCAATCGAATGAGCGTGAGCCGGCGCGTCTTCGGGATTGTGTCGGTATTGATGGGCATGCGGCGTAGCCTAACGAACTTCGGGGCATCACGAAACCACCTGCGTCCGTCCGGTCGTCACCTCGTCCTGCCCCGGAGCCACCGCTGCGCGTCGCGGCATCACCGCTGTACGTCGCGGAGCCACCGCTGTACGTCGCAGAGCGACCGCTGCGGCTCGTGACACGACCGCTGTAGCTCGCGAAGCGACCGCTGTAACTCGCAGAGCGACCGCTGCGGCTCGTGACACGACCGCTGTAACTCGCGAAGCGACCGCTGTAGCTCGCAGAGCGACCGCTGTAACTCGCGAAGCGACCGCTGTAACTCGCAGAGCGACCGCTGTATCTCGCGAAGCGCGCCGCCTACCGCGACAAGAGCCCCTGACTCTCCAGCGCCGTCCGTACCGCCCCCGCGATCTCCACCGCGAGCGGACCTTCTCCGTGCACCCCGATCGCGTCGAACCGACTCGTCCTCGCGAGCCTGAGCGCGTTCTCCGCGGCGGCTGCGGCGCTCTCGACCATCGCGCCCGGCTCGCCTTCCGGGATCAGGCTTCCATCCGCGCGGTAGCCCCGATCCGCGTACGCCTCCCGCAGATAATCGAGCCCGCCGGTGCGCACGTAGTCGAGCATCGGACCCTCGAACGGGCCGATCACGGGCACGTCCATCGACAACCCTTCGAACGCGCCGTCGAGGATCGCGTCGGCCACGCGCTGGTTCGCCGTCGCCGCGAAGAGCAGCGGATCCGTCGCCTTCACCGCGAAGATCCGCGCGCCTTGCCACTCGGCCACGCGCAGCATCGCGGTACACTGATCACGCACCACGCTCCGCACCTCTTCCGGCTCGACGGAAGGTCCGATCGGCCCGCCGTGCGCGGGGAACGAGACGAGCGCGACGATCTTCGCCCACGACTCCTTCGCCTGCTGGATCGCGCGCTTGATCGACCGCTCGTCGACGCCGGGGCCTCCGCAAGCGATGCTCGCCATCGTGGCGAACTTGTAGAGCTCCCGTGGCTCGTCCAGTCGAAGGCCCACGGGGATGTTGAGGCTGACCGCGCGCATGAGGCCGACCATCGTAACGCAGGGCGCCGCCGCCTGGGTAGTCTCATCGCGAAGGGTCTCCGCATAGGACGCGTGGGTGCTTGACGCCGCCGAGCCGGCATGGTTTCCGCGCTCGATGCAACCGAGCGGCGCCCGCGCCCGTGCCCTCGTCCTCGGCGCCACGGGGCATATCGGACAGGCGATGGTCCGCGAACTGCTCGCGCACGGCTACCAGGTGACCGCCGCGACGCGAAGGAAAAGCCCCCCGAACCTCGCCGGCCTCGAGGTCGACCTCGCCGTCGGCGACGCGGACGCGCCGGGCCAGATCGACGCGTGGGCCCGCGGGCACGACGTGCTCGTCGACGCCGCAGCGCCTTATCCGGTCCACCGCTTCGCCCCGCAATCCTCGGCCGAGCGGGATCCTCTTCGGTATGCCGTGACGCGCACGCGCGCGGTCCTCGACGCTGCATTCCGGAGCGGGGCGCGCCTCGTGTACATCGGCTCCTTCACCACGTTGCCTCGCCACGAAGCAGGCCTTGCCACGCTCGAAACGAACTTCCGCCGGCAGAGCCATCCGTACTTCACGGTCAAGGCGCACATGGAGGGTATGGTCCTCGATGCCGCGCGCCACGGCCTGCCCGCCGTCCTCGCCAATCCCACGGCGTTCCTCGGCCCCTGGGACGACAAGCCCCAGGAGCTCGCGCTCGTCCCGCAGCTCCTCTCGGGCCAGGTCCCGGCCACGGTGCGCCGCGTCGTCAATGTGGTCGACATCCGCGACGCGGCCTCGGCAATCCGCGGCGCGCTGGAAGCCGAGGCGTTCGGCACGCCGATTCCGATCACGGGGCACGACGTTTCCACCGACGTGCTCGCCGCGCGTATCTGCGAGCTCGCGGGCGTGCGGCCTCCGCTTTTGCGCGCTTCGGCCCGGCTCTCCGCGACGGGCGCGTTCTGGATGGAGGCGGCGCTTTCGCTTGGCGGTCGGCCTTCGCCGCTCCCGTCGCTCGCGCTCCTGCTCGTGCTCGACGCGTATGCGATGGGCCCGCCGATGGGCACGACGCGCTTCGCAGCAGGCGTACGCCCGCTCGACGAAACGTTGCGGGATGCGATTGCGTGGTATCGCGCGCAGCGGCGCGCCTGAGCATTGGTCTCATCTGGGAGGCGCTGCGCTGGGGCTTTGCCCCAGGCCCCACCCGGGGCTATCCGCCCCGGGACCCGGACCAGCGCAAGCGCTGGACTCGGGGTCGATGAACTGCGCGATGCGCAGTTCATCGAACAGGCCAGGTCAAGACCAACGACGATCCTGCCCGCCTGCCACCGGCCTGTGGGAAGAACTGCGCATCGCGCAGTTCTTCCCCAAATGGTCCAGGGCTTGCCCTGGTTCGGGTCGAGGGGCGAACAGCCCCCGCGGGGCCCGGGGCAGCGCCCCGGCGCGACGCCTCGCGATGAGACCCATGCTTCAGGTCTCGTCGCGCGGGGGGATCACCCATTGCTTGCTGCCCGCGCGCATGGCCAGGTTGCGGCCGAGATGCTGCCGCATCGCGACGCGGGCCCAGAAGGGGCGTATGGGCTCGAGGACGTACACCTCGGCCGTGCCGCTCACGTCCACCGCTTTCCAGTGGAGCCCGAGCGTCTCGACGATGGGCTGACTTGGATAGGCGTGGAGTCGGATTTCGAGGCGGTTTTTGATTTCGTCGACCTCGAGGACTTGCTCGAACACCCGTTCGAGGAGGACCACGCTCTGGTAGCAGGCGGCGATTGGATCCTGCGCGTCGCGGAATTGTTTTACGGTGAGGATGTCGAGGGAGCCCGTCATCGAAAGAGGGCCGAGCGCGTGGTCCTCCTGCTCCACGTGCTGGGGGAAGGTCTCGTTCAGGAGGAACGAGGTCGTCGAGACGGGCGGCGTCGTGGATCCCTGGACAATCTCGATGAGCCGCCGACGCTCCGCCTTCTGGCCGTACCCGAGCGTGGGGAGCACGTCCGCGAGCACGGTGAGCAAGGGGCGCGGCATTCGCGGCGAGGGCCCGGCGGGATCCATCCATCCATCGGCCGGGCTCGCGAATTCGGCGGGTAAGGTCGGGATGCCGCACACCTCGGAGCGCGCGATCGCGGCGGCATCGCGGTTCGCGTAGCAAAACACCGGCACGAGCGCTCGGCCCTGTAGCTCGCCATTGAAATGCCACAGGATCGGCAGGAGCATTTCGAGGTCGCGATCCTCGTCGAAGCTCGATGCCACCATGTACACGTACGTGCCCCAGGCCTCGACGCGATACGGTGTGTCCTTCAGCATCGCGCCGAAGGAGGCGTCGCAGAACGCCTGGAGCTTCGCCCGGTCCGCGAGCATCGGGAGCACGCGCAAGGTCGCGTCCGGACGATGGAAGGGCCCGGGGGCGGGCTCGAAGGCGACGCCCCGCGCGGTGTTGAAGCGCGGAAGGGGCTCGGGATGGGTCGCGGGTGTCGACAGGGGCAGCCCGCCGTCGCTGCGCCAGCCGTCCGAGAACGGCGTGCGCCACGCGAGCACGTCGCCGCGGGGGTACTTCATGTCGAAATGGAGCCAGAAAGGGAACACGGGTTCGAGCACGCTCACCGGCTCGCCGTGCGCGCCCCGCTCGCGAGGGCCCGTGATTTCGAGCCCGAGAACGTCGCCGAGGGAGACACCGGCATGTTCGTGCAGGCGAATCCGATATCCACCCGTGACGTCGCCGGAAAGGAGGTGGCGATCGCCGAAGAAGCCGACCTGCTTGATGCTGTCGATGAGCATCTTCGTCGTGACGAACCCCTGGTAATCGGCGATTTCGGGCTGCGCGGCGTCCCGGAATTGCTTCAACGTGAGCGCGATCCAGTACGGGGTCGACGTGTGGAGACCGACGACGAAACGCCCGAGATCCCGCGCCATCCGTACGGCGTTCGCGGGGGCCCCGCCGGGTCGCTCGCGCCAGAGCCCCATGCCCTGGAGCATGTCGATGCCCTGCGAGAGCCATCGGCTGGGCGTCTCGAAGGGCGAGAGGGATGCGACTTCCTCGATTTCGAGGAGTGTGCCCCTCGGCGCGTTCACCCTCGCGAGGATCCTTCCGGCCGTGGGATCGTCGACCCACCCGCTCGCGGTGGGCACGAGGTGCCCGGGCGATTTGGGCCACCCGTACACCCCGCGGCCCGTCGTCATCGAGAGCGGGTTGTCCACGAAAATGTGAGGCGTGAGGTACACCCAATCCTTGAAGACGAGCTGATGGCCCTCCTTTGTGTACCACGCGAGAGGGATCGTCAGATTGATCTCGTGCTGCGCGATCCACCCCAAATTCGCCGATTCGACCGCCATCTTGCCGTAATGGAGGATTTGCAGATACACGTACGGCAAGAACACCCGGAATTGCCCGACCTCGGGCGGCGCGATGTCGTTCACGTACGCGTCGACGAAGCGCTGCACCCGCTCCATGTCGGCGAGGAGCGGGAAGACCCGCATCGTCACCCCCTCGAAACGGAAGGGCGGGACGAGCTGCATCGTCGGATACATGCCCGGCGCCAGGTTGAAGAGGGGTTTGGCCATGGCCCGCGCGTCAAGCCCGCTCGATGACCCAGCGGGGGAGCGCTTCGAGGAACCGTTTGTCGCGGGAGTCCGGCAGCGCGCCGAACAGGAGGGAACACTCGTGCGAGGCCGCGCCCGCAAGCCCCTGCGCGACCTGACGCGCGTATTCGATGCACCCGTAATGATCCATTCGCTCGCGCACCCAGGTGATCTCCTCGCGGGTGCGCTCGACGCGCGGCAGCGCGAGCAGGCGGCCGAGGCGCTCGCGCTCCTCCGCCGTCCCCTCCTCGAAGAGGCGAATCAGCATCATCGTCCGTTTGCCCTCGTGGATGTCGCCCCCGAGCTCCTTGCCGTAATCGTTCTCGTCGCCGGTCAGGTTCAGGAGATCGTCCTGGATCTGAAACGCCGCGCCGAGGAAGAAGCCGAAGCGGATGAACGCGTCGGGATCGATCGAGTCGAACGTGGCGATCATCGCGCCGACGCGGACCGGGTGAATCATCCCGAGCCAGCACGTTTTCTTGAGGACCATTTCGAGGTAATCGGACTCGCGCACGCCGGTCGCGTTCTCGTGACGCCAGCCGAGCTCCATGGCCTGCCCTTCGGCCGTCTCCGAGGCCATCCGCTCGGTCTCTTCGAGGATACGCAGCGCGAGGCGCGGGCCGAGGTTGCGGAAATTCGCGAGCAGCGGGCGGAGGCCGAGGAGCCCGAGCATGTCGCCGACGTTGATGGCGATCGGAATGCCATGCGTCGTGTGCAGCGTGGGTTTGCCCCGGCGGCGCTCGCTTTCGTCCTCGATGTCGTCGTGGACGAGCATGGCATTGTGCAAGAGCTCGATGGACGCGGCCGTGTCGAGGGCGTCCTCGGGCGGGCAGCCGAAGGCGCGGGCCGTGGCGATGCAGAGGCTCGGCCGGAAGCCGCGGCCGCCACGCTGCGGATACTCGGCCACGAGGTCGTAGAGAAAGCGCCGCGGCTCGCGCGCCGGGAGGTATTGAAAGAGCCGCGCGCGCGCGGCCGCACCGTATTCTTGCAAGACGGCGGGGACGATCTCGGCGAGCATGGTGTCCTCGGCCCCCCGTCAGGCCTTCAAGGTGACGGTCACGCGACCGACGGGCGAGCGGCTCGTTTCGTCGATCACCACGCCGCTGTAGGTGCCGGCGGGCTGCTCGGGCGGTATTTGCAGGGTGAGCCCGAGGGCGCCGTCGTTCGAGAAGCGCACGCCTTCGAGCGGGAGCGCGCCCTGCACGTCGAGCGCGGCGAGCGCCGGGGCGACGAGGTGTTTTCCGGTGGCGCCGGGCCCGAGGTGCAGGCGCACCTCCGCGGCGCGGCCGAGGTGAACGTCGAACCGCAATGCAATGCCCGCTTCCCGCTCCGGAGCGTCCTGCGGCGGGCGCGGCGGCTCGTAGCGCTCGCGCGGCGGTTCGTAACGCTCGCGCGGCGGCGGTTCGTATCGGCCAAACGGGGCAGGGGGCTCGGGCCGCCCGTACGGCGGCGGCGGCTCGTAGCGGCCTTGCGGCGCGTACGCCGCGCGCGGGTCGTATCCGCCATAGGGCGAATGCGCATACGGCGACTGCGGCGCGCGGCCCTGCGGCATGAAGCCCATCGGCCCGGCGAAATCGAACATCATGCCGATGGCGTCCGACCAGTACCGCATGGCCCTTCGCGCCATGTCGCCGTACGACGGCGGCGGCCCGGCTTCGGGCCAGGATCCGCCGAACCCGCGCGCCGCCTCGCGGCCGCGGCGCATGTATTCGTCATACACGCGATACGCCGTGGACACGCCCGCTTCGAGGGAGGGACGGCCGTTCGGCGCGCCCGGGCCATTGGGCCCCGGCATGGGATCCGGGCGGCGCTCCGGCGGGGAGCGGAAGATCAAGGGCACGTCCCGAATGGGCTGGGTGCGGGCGGGGGGATCACGCCGCAGCCGGTCCTGCACGGGCGCGTCGTGGGGGAGAGGGCGATCGTGCGGATTCCACGGGTTCATGGGTGATCGTATCCGATGATTTCTTCGAGGGGAGGAAAATGGCTGATGGCGTGCGCGGCGAGCAGCCCCGACATGACGGCCGACTCGACGCAGCCCGTATCGAGCCCGGAGCGCGTCCAGTCGCCGGCGATGGTCAGGTTGTCGAAGGTCATGTCGAGCGGCGAAATGCGATATTTGATGGTCCCGGGCAAAGACAGGACGTACCGATCCGACGGGTTCACGTTCGCCGTCCAGAACTGCGAATCGAACCGCGCCGCGCCCGTGCGTTGTGGTGCGCCGGCACGGGCCTCCTCGGGGTCGACGAGCAGATCCCAGCGGAACTCGCCCGGCCTGCGGACGGCCGCGGGCCAGAGCCAGCCCACGTCCCAGTCGAGGAAGCGCACCACGTTGTCGCGCACGTAGGCGCGCGCGATGGCCGGCAAGTCCGGGCTCTCGGGCGCGACGTCCGGCAAGACGCTGCAGAAATACGCGATCGATCGGACCGGCTCCTCGAAGCATTCCACGCGCTCGAGGTGCGTCATGTCCGCCCACGTATCGAACGGCTCGACGAACCCCGACACGTTGACCGGCCCGGGCCGATTCCAGCCGAGCTCTTGCGCGTCCGCCCGGAGCCACACCTGAAACGCCTGCGTCGCGACGCTCTTCACGTTCTGCACCATCGCCCGCCACGACGGCGCCCGCTCGACGAGCTCCGGCGCCACGTGCGGAATGGCACCGACGCTCACGCCGAGGACGACGAAATCGAAATCCGCGCCCACCCGCAGCGTCTTCTCCCCCGCGCGGCGTGTCTCCCAGTGGGATTCGAAGGCCCAGCCCTCGCGCTCCAGGCGTTCGCCGTCCACGAGCTGCCGGTGGTCGGCCTTCGCGGGCCAGCAGGGCAGCCCCTTGAAGTCGACGAGCGGCGTGTACTCGCCGCCGCCCACGATCTCGGCCTGCACGTCGAATTCGAGCGCCCTGACGTGCGCCGGCCCCGCCTCGGGCGGCGAGAGTTTTACGTTGCGCAGGCGGTGGAAAAACTCGAAGTGGGCGCCGCGCTGCTTCAGGACCTCGTACATCGGGGCGAAGACGATGTCGCCCATGCCGGCCTGCATGCGGAAAAACAAGGATCCGCGGTACGTGAAGAACATCCGCAGCGCGCCGCGAAGCGCGACCCCCGCCGCGAGGGCCGGGCGCCGCACATCGCCGTCCTCGTACGCGAACGCGAGATCATAGAGCGCGCGGACGAACCCGGAGTCGAGCGAGCGCTCGGACGCGCCATTGCGGCGGAGCCAGTCCGACCATTCGTATTCGTTGATCGCGTCGAACCCGTCCGGATGGAACACGAGCCCGTACCGGAGCGAGCCCCGCACGATGCAGAGGATGAGCTCGACGACCTCCCACACCCGCCGAAGCCCCATGTCACCGCCGACGAGCGCGTCGAGCTCCCGCCGCACGACCGCGCCGATCGCGTCGAGCAGCCGGAGCAACGTGCCCTCGACGCTGTCCCGCGGCGACAGCGCGAAGAGCGATTGCAGCGCCGTGCGCAAGAGGTCCACCGCCTCGAACACGGCCGCCGTCGTGGCGAGCTGCCCGTACCGCAGGATTCGCTCGATCATCCCGAGCACGTCGCCCGGCGACGCCCCGACGCGGCGCGCCCCCTCGGACCCGGGCATCGTGGGCGCGGCGCGCCCCGCGTTCGCCGAACGCAAGAGCTCGGGGACGAGCGCGAGGGCTTTCTCCAGGTATCCCGCGACGCTGAAGGGGTTACGCTCCTCCAGCGGATCGCCGGGCATTCCTTTGCCGGGCGGGAACTGGGCGACCCACGGCTCCCACGCGCCGCTCGGCAATCGGTCCGTCACGCCGACGACGGGCGCGGGGGCGAACGCGTCCTCGAACGTCGCGATGGGGCAGGTGCGGGGATTCCGCCGGAGCTCGCCATAACACGAGCGCATCAAGCGGAACGCATTCTCGTAAAACCCCATCCAGAGGTGCAGGCCATGCTCCTCGATGCGGCCCGACGGCCCGCGGCCCGAGGCGCCTTTGCCGCCGAGCCGGAAGCCCATCTGATAGACGGTGACGTCGTAAAGGCCGCGGTGCTCGGGGCGGGTCAGTTCGAAGGCGGTCGCCATCGACGCGCATCCGCCTCCAATGATCGCCACCCGGACGGGGCGTTGGGGAGCGTACATTGCGGGCGCAGGATGCGGAGTTTCCGTCCTGTTTGCAAGAGGAAACAGTGTATTTCAGGACACGCGTTTCCGCGTTCCAGCCGCACCTGGGACGCCCGCGATCGAATCTCGCCCCTTGTCAAGGGGCTTCTCGCTTTACGCCGCCTCGGCGATCACTTCTTCCGGCGGGCCGAAGGCCGCCACGCGCCCTCGGTCGAGCACGAAGACGAGATCCGACGCCTCGCGCGCCACGGGCAGATCGTGCGTCACGACGATCTGCGTGACACCCGTCCCGGCCACGCGCCGCAGCGTCCGGCCGACTTCGTGTTTCAGCGCCGGATCGAGCGCGCTCGTGGGCTCGTCGTAGAGCAGCACCGAAGGCTCCATGGCGAGGGCGCGCGCGATCGCCACGCGTTGCTTCTGCCCGCCGGAGAGCGCCTCCGGGTACGCCTTCGCCTTGTCCTCGATGCCGAGCTCCGCGAGCAGCTCCTTGGCCCGTGCCTCCGCGCGCGCGCGCGCCTCGCCCCGCACGATGCGCGGCGCGAGCGTGCAGTTGTCGAGCACCGAGAGGTGCGGGAAGAGCTCGAAACTCTGGAAGACGAGCCCGATCTTCCCGCCAAACGAGCCGTGCTTCGCGCCCGCGCCGAACGTCACGCCGGAGACGTCGATCGTTCCGCCGTCGAAGGGATCGAGCCCGGACAAACAACGCAGGAGCGTGGTCTTTCCGGCGCCGCTGCGCCCGAGGACGCTGGCGATCTTGCCCGTCGGCACCTTCATGCAGAGCCCCGCGAGCGCGGGCGCGGCGGCGCCCGGGTGTCGCTTGACCAGATCGGTGACGCAGATCGACATCGTTCCCTCCTTCAAGCAGAAGCTGGCCGCCGGACCTTCGATCCGAGCCGTTCCTCCACGCTGCGCGACAGGCGCGCGAACGGGAGGCTCAAGCCAAGGTAAAACAGCGCCACCACGAGGCCGAGGCCGAGGTGGTCCCGCATGGCGCTGGCGAGGCTCGTATACGTCTTCGTGAGCTCGGTCAACGTGACGACCGAGATGAGCGAGCTGTCCTTGAGCAGCGCGATGAAATCGTTCGTCGTCGGCGGCAGGGCCACACGGATCGCCTGCGGCAGCGCCACGTGGCGGAGCGACGCGAGCTTCGAGAGCCCGAGCGTCCGCGCCGCGTCCATCTGCCCCGCCGGCACGCTCCCGAGCCCGGCGCGGTAGTTCTCCGCCTCGGCCGCGGCGTAGTTCAGCCCGAGCGCGATCACGCCCGCGACGAACGGCGAGAGCGTCAGGCCGAGCTCGGGCAGGCCGAAGTAGACCATCGTGAGCTGCACGAGCAGCGGCGTGCCGCGGAAGAGCTCGATGTAGCCCACCGCGAGCCACTGGAGCGGCTTCGGCCCGTAGACCCGCGCGAGCGCGAGCGCCATGCCGAGCGTCACGGCCACGGCCATCGCGAGCACCGAGACCACGAGCGAGAGCAGCGCGCCCCGCGCGAACAAGCGGAGCGTCGCCGGATATCGCTCCGTCACGCGTGACCAGAACGGAAGCGGTTTTCCGACGGCCGCGCGCCACGCGTCGTGCGCCTCGGCGACGACTGTGGATGGGGGCGCAGGCCCGCCGAGCAATTTTTCGGTGGGCTCGTTCCAGAGGCCCCAGCGCGCGTAGAGCGCGGCGAGTGTTCCGTCCTTCGCGAGCTCGTCGATCGCCCCGTTCACCGCGGCGAGCGTTTCCGCATCGCCCTTCGGAACGCCCACCGCATACGAGACCTCGCCAAACGAGCCGTCGACGACCTCCAGCGCGGGATCGATCGCCCCGTAATAAAGCGTGATCGGATCGTCGAGCAGCACCGCGTCGGTGCGGCCGATCCGGAGATCGTCGTAGATGTCGTTTTGCCCGCCGTCGTACGTCTTCACCTCGGCGCCCTCGCGCGTTGCGAGCCGCGCGGCGAGCGATCCGGGCAAGGTGCCGAGCTTGCGCCCGCGCAGCGCTTCGAGCGTGCGCGGCGCGCCCGCGTCGCCCTTGCGCACCGTGAGCCGCATGGCGGCGACGTAATAGGGACGCGACAGATCGGCGACGCGCTTCTTCTCCTCGGCGACCTCGATGCCGTTCACGACCACGTCGAAATCGCCGCGGGCGAGCAGCTCGAGCAGCCCGTCCCACTGCCCTTGCACGGGCCTCGGGCGCACGCCGAGCTTTTTCGCGAGCGCGGCGGCGAAGTCCACCTCGAAGCCGATGAGGTGGTTCGGATCCATCGGATCCTGGAAGACGTACGGCGCGCCGCCTTGTGAATCGTTCCCCCAGCGCAGCTCTCCGCGGGCACGGGCCTCGGCGACGGCGTTCCTCGCCGTCACGGGCGCTGTCTCGGTTTCCTCGGCGAGCACCCTAGCGGGGGCTACGAGCGCGAGGAGCGGGAGCAGGAGAAGAAGCGTGACCGCGAGGCGACGCTTGATCATCGTTTTCTTCGAGCACCTCCTACCGGGAAGGATCCCGAACGAGCGCGAAGGATGCGGGACCGGCGGGACGAACGCAAGGGGGTTCGGGGCGAAGCTCGGCTTGTCCGAGCGTAGCCCCGAGCGTTGAACGAAGAGCGGCCTTCAAACAGCGCTCGGAGGCACGACGAGCCGCTCGAGCGCGGCGCGGATCCGATCGGGGATCGGCGTGGGCTTTCGGTTCACCCGATCCACGAAGACGTGGACGAAATATCCCTCCGCGGCCACGAGCGCCTCGCCGCGCGGGAAGAGCCCGATCTCGTAACGCACGCTGGAGCGGCCGAGCTTGCCCACGCGCAGCCCCGCGTCGATGTCCGTCGGGAACGACACGCCGCGCAGGTACCGGCAATGCGACTCCGCGGCCACGCCGATCACGTCGCCGCGCTCGATGTCGAGCCCGCCTTCGCCGATGAGCCAGCGATTGATGACGGTGTCGAAATACGAGTAATAGACGACGTTGTTGACGTGGCCGTAGATGTCGTTATCCATCCACCGCGTCGGAATGACCAGGAAGTGAGGGTAGCCGTCGCGCCCGATCGTCTCGCTCATGGCGAACCCATACACGAAACGAGAGCGGGCGGGGACGCCGTGGGTGGGAGAGCGTTCGTCGCCCTGGCTCCGGATCGATCCTGCGGAAAACCTCAGGGTCGCGCGCTTTGTCCTTGAGTTCGACGAGCCCCCGCCGTTAGTGTGACCTCAAATGATCGGCGCCCCTTCTCCTTCCCCCGGCATCGTCGATGCTGGCCGCGCGAGGCGGCGAGGGGGAGCACGTCGGGGCGTCGTGGTCACGGTGCTTTCCGTGCTCGCGCTCGTCTCCGCCTTCTTCGGCGTCGAAGGAGGCTGTTTCGCCGCGGATCTTACGCGTGTGGTGAATGGCGGGGGCAAGGCCGTGCCGCGGGTCGCGCGATCGGCATCGCCGGGCGGTCGGCGTTTCGAAATTGCGCCGCTGGCTTCGAGCGGGCCGCACCGGCATCCACCGCCAGAAGCGGAGCACGAGCGCGGGGATCTCTCTTCGCAATCGTCGTCCGTGTCGTCGACACGCTTCCGCACCTCGGAAGCGAACGCCCCCGCGATCGACCCTCCGACCGGAGCGCTGCCCTGGCAAGAAGCCGGCACCGAGTCGAATCGCCTCCACGCGGACGAGCGCACCCAAGAGCTCACCCAGCGCCTCGAAAAAGCGGTCTGTGTTTCCGAGCGCCGCACCCCGCAGGAAGCCCGAGCCCCGCCGCGCCCGTCGCGGGGCTCTGTCTGAGCCCCCAGGCCGCCATTTCCACCGTTGAAAGGCGCGCGACGAACACCGCGTGAGCCCCCCTCGGCCCAGCGCCGCGAGCCGGGGCCCATGGCGTCGTCGTGCTCCGCTGGCATTGGCTCGGAGTGGGACATTGCAACAGCTCGTCCAGATCGATGGTTTGACCGTCCGTTGCCCGGAAGACGAGGTGGAGCGGGTACGCTCGCTCATCCGCGCGGCCAGCGGGACCGGCAAGGTCCCCGCAAAAGTCCTCGTCCTCTTGTTTTCCTGGCATCCGGAGCGCCACCGCACGACGTCCCTCGCCACCGCGCTCGAGTGGCTGGGGGCCGAAATCATCGAGGCGGCGACGTAACACGCCGGCTCCGATTGTTGCCCCGAGGAGAACAGTGTGTCTCTCCAGCGTGCTCTGGTGCGGACGAAGGGGCGGGTGCATCCTTCCTCGGTCCCACGCGAGGAGAAGAATGCATGAGCCAGGAACGTGAAGAGGGCCTGACGCGCCGCCAGGCGATCGTCGCGGGTATCGCCGGAGCGGCGACGATCGCGGCGCTGCCGGGCGCTCTGGGCAGCGCCGCCGAACCTTCGGCGGACGAGCACCAGAAGCCTTCGGTCCCGGGGCGTTTGCCCGTGGTGTTCCTGCCGCACGGCGGCGGTCCGTGGCCGTTCGTGGACGTCGGGATGGGCAAAGCAGAGTTCGACGAGCTCGCAAGCTACCTGCGCTCGATCCGCGCGCTGCCGAAGTCGCCGCCGTGGGCCCTGCTCGTGATCTCGGCGCACTGGGAGGAGCCGGTGCCGACGGTGATGACGGCCGAGCGTCCGCCCATGTTCTACGATTATTACGGCTTCCCGCCCGAGTCGTACACGCTGCAATGGCCAGCATCCGGCGCCCCGGAGCTTGCGGCGCGCGTGCAGGAGCTGCTCGGCGGGGCGGGGTTCCAGACGGCGACGAACGCGAAGCGAGGCTTCGATCACGGGACGTTCGTGCCCCTCAAGCTCACGTACCCGGACGCGGAGGTGCCGACGATCCAGCTCTCGCTGAAGCTCGGCCTCGATCCAGAGGAGCACCTCGCGATGGGTCGCGCGCTCGCGCCGCTGCGGGACGAGGGGGTTTTCATCCTCGGGAGCGGCATGACGTATCACAACATGCGTGGCTTCCGAGATCCGAGCGCAGGCGCAGTGTCGGAGGCGTTCGACGCCTGGTTACGCGAGACGATGGCGCTGCCGTCGAACGAGCGGGACGCGCGTCTCGCAGCATGGGCAAGCGCGCCGGCCGCGCGGCTCGCGCACCCGCGGGAGGAGCACCTCTTGCCGCTCATGGTCGTCGCCGGAGCGGCGGGCGCCGATCGGGGAACGACGGCGTACAATGGCGCGGTCTGGGGGAAACGTTTGTCCGCGTATCACTTCGGTTGAGCAGGGGCTCAGGTCGAAGGCGCCTCGCTGGGGCTCTGCCCCAGGCCCCGCGGGGGCTGTCCGCCCCTCGACCCGGACCAGCGCCAGCGCTGGACCTTTTGTGGAAGAACTGCGCGGTGCGCAGTTCTTCCAACAGGCGTCGCCGGTTGAAACGCCAGCGCTGCTGTCTTGGTTGGCAACGTCGCTCGCGGTCTTGACTCGGCCTGTGCGATGAACTGCGCACCGCGCAGTTCATCGTCCCGGGTCCAGCCCCTGGCCTGAGCATTGGTCCCATCTCCGATCGGTACATTCCCCCCCTCTGACGACATTTACCGAGTGAGATGTTGGATGCAGGGGCGGCCTCGTCGGCGGAAGCGTGGGCGGAGGAGGAGTTCGGGCATGCGGACCTTGGAGACAAGCGCCGGACCCGGCGACTGACGCGCATGGCCGCGCAGGCGGCGCTGTTTCCCTCGGGGAAGGTGAGTGAGGTT
>NZ_JAGTJJ010000007.1 GCF_028435365.1 Polyangium jinanense
GGCGCAACCTGCACGTCGGGGGGCGTGAGCGGTTGCTCGTGCCAAGGAGGCGCGCCGGCATCGAGGTAAACCGTGACAAACTCGTGCGGGGGAAGTCTGCCGTCGAGGCGCTGCTGGGTGAGGAGCACGGCGGGCCGCGCGTCCGTGAGCATGAAGGCGAGCCGCTCGCGGGGATAGCCTGGGTCGAGCGGTACGTACGCGCCGCCCGCCTTGAGAATGGCGAGCAGGCCGACCACCATCTCGAGCGACCGCTCGACGCATAACCCGACGCGTACCTCCGGACCCACGCCGAGCGCGCGCAGGTGGTGGGCCAGCTGATTGGAGCGCTGGTCGAGTTCCCGGTAGGTGAGCTCTTGCTCGGCGAACACCAATGCCACGGCGTCGGGCGTCCGCGCGGCCTGCTCCTCGAAGAGCTCGTGAATGCACTTGCAATCGGGGTACGCCACCGCGGTGTCGTTCCACGCCGCCTGCTGGCGCAGCTCGTCCGGGATGGGCGAGGGCAGGCGCAGATGCGGGTGCACCGGGTCGGCGTGCGTCTCGTTCCACCGCGCCACGAGCCCGCCGTGGCTGCCTGCGTCGTGCTCCCGAAGGTCTCTGCTCTCGTCGTGCATGCTCATCGTAGATTGATTCTCTTGGTATCCATCCGAGCCCGAGGGTCGGCAGGCAGGCCTACGGCTCCTGCTGCATCGCAGCGACCGTCTCCTTGGCCTTCTCCAGCTCCGACCTGAAATGCGACCGCATGGCGTTCGGATCGAAATTGAGAAACGTACCGCCGGTTTCGAAATGCATCACGAATACCTTGCCGAGCGCATGGGTGGTCGCGCCCGCGATGAGCGGCGTGGAGAGGAGCCCGAGAGCCGAGCCGACCACGGGCACGAATTTCGCGAACCCGTATCCGAGTGTGGCTCCCACACCCACGCTCCAGGTGCTCGAGACGAGGGAGCCAAGCAGCGCCTTCGCGACGTCACGGGTGAACTTCACCTCATAGAGGTCGGCGAGCTCCTTCAGCATCTTGAGCTGAATACCTTTGATTGCAACGAGGTCGACGGCGGGCACGGGGAGGACGCCCGCCACGAGCGCCCAGAGGACGTTCCGCCGGAGGATCGCCTCCGCGCGGCGTTCGCGCGCACGCACGTCGTTCGACGGGACCTCCGATTTCGCTTCGACGCCGTCCGCCATGGGCTCGTGCTTGGTGGACGTCTCGGTTCGTTCGTCCTTCGTTGCCTCGCCTGCCATTGTCACGCTCTATGTGCTCCACTCCCCTCGAATGCCTGCACGACCACGCGCAGCACAGCGGCCTCGGAGGAATGAAGGAAGAAGTGGTCTCCCTCGAAGATGCGGAGCGCAAACGGACCTTTCGTGTGTTCGCGCCATCCTTCGAGCTGCGCAGGCTGCACCGTGTCGTCCTTCATGCCCCCGAGCGCGGTCAGCGGAGCATCGAGAGGCTCTGTGGGGACGTGGCGGTAGGACCGGAGGAGCTCGAGGTCCGCCCGGAAAACGGGCAGGACGAGCTCCATGAGCTCCGGCTCGCCGAGGACGCTCGCGGGCGTTCCGCCATGACGTCGGATGCAGGAGAGGATGTAATCGTCGGTCAGCTCGCCGGTGGGTGGGTCGGAATCCGGGCACTGCGCCGCGCGGCGGCCGGAGATGAAGAGGTGCATCGGCGCCCGATAGCCGCGTGCGCGCAGCCAGTGGCAAAGCGCAAATGCGACGAGCCCGCCCATGCTGTGCCCGAACATCACAAAAGGTATGCGACCAGGGGCGAGCGCCTGCCCGAGCGCCTCCACCAGGGGCTCGAGCCTCGTTAGGGGCGCCTCTCGGATTCGCGGCCCTCGACCTGGGAGCTGCGCGGCGACGAGCTCCACGTCGGGCGGCAGCTCCGCGACCCAGGTCCGGAAGACCATTGCATTCGCCCCTGCGTAGGGGAAGCAAAATAGCCGCGCCCGCGGCAACGCCACGGGCCTGGGCCTCCAGAACCACGCGCCCGGGATCGGATCCATTGTCGGTGATTCAGGCTTGCGGCTTGGCTGCGGCAAGAGCCGCGTCCATCTGCTTGCGCAGGCCGAGCGGCCGCATGTCGGTCCAGACCTCCTCGATATACTGGAGGCACTCCGCGCGTTTCCCACGCTTCCCTGCCAGGCGCCAGCCCGCAGGAATCTCCCGGCCAGCGGGCCAGATGGAGTATTGCTCCTCGTGGTTCACGACCACCTCGAAGTAGGCATCTGCGTCGTCGAAGACACTCATCGTGGGTCCTCTTGCTACCCCGGCGTCGCCGAACAGGGCGGTTCACATTGCCGCTGACGGCGAACGTTTGTCTTGCCGCACGCTCGGTTCTGCGGTACCGTCGGCGAGCAGGATCCGGGGGGCGCGTATTTCTATCTAAGCTCTCTTGGGATAGACGTTACGCCCGCGACGTAGCAAGCGAGGTGCCAGCCATGATACGTCTTGCTTGCGTCGGAGATCGGCCTGGCCGCGCGAGGTATTCTGTCCGGACGCACGCTGGCGCGACCGCTGTACCTGTACCTGTAACAGGACCCTGTTACAGGTACAGGTACAGGTACAGTACGCTTCCGTCGGCGACGCTCGGCCGGTAGCCGCCTCCTTCGTGCGCGCACGCTCACCGGCGGGATTGTGTTCTCGTTGGGACAGGTGGCCTGAGCGTTGCAAGGCGTACGCTCGGAGCAGCCACGACGGATCCTCGAGGTGTCCCGCGGCTCGCCATCTCCGATAGATGCCGCTCGTGATTCATGGTCCCCCGGAGTTTCCTCGGGGCATCGTCGACCCTCCGGAGCGCAAACGACGAACCCACAGGGTGAATTCGTGACGTCCCAGAACAAACCTTCATCTTATGAAAATCGGGCCCGTGCCACGCTCACGTTGGATCGGCGCGGCTTTTTGAGCTTGGGCGCCATGTTCGGCGCTGGCCTCTTGCTGCCCGATACCATCGGGTGCAGCTCCGACGACAAGCCACAGACGCCGCAGCCGACGCCGAGCCGAGAGCTCTTCAATCCTGCCACGGTCCGAGCCAAGGACGGCCTTCTCGATATCGAGATGACCATCACCGAGATCCAGGTGACGGTGGGCCAATATACGTTCATGACCCGCGCGTACACGGGCCTCAAAGTCAATGCAGGAGAGGCGAATTTCGAAGGAACGTATACGGGCACGATCCCAGGCCCGAGCATCGAGCTGAGCCCGGGTGATAAGTTCAAGCTCAAGCTCATCAACGGCCTTCCGGACGACGACAGCGCCGTGGACCCCGGCGAGTGTGGCATGACCACCACCGGCGGGCATGGCGGGCACGGCCCGGGCATGCAGAACAACACGACCAACTTCCACACGCACGGTCTGCACGTCGACCCCGGGCCGCCCGGCGATGACGTCTTCTTGGAGATTGGTCCTGGCCAAAGCTACGACTTCGTCTTCGACATCCCCAAGGAACTCGTCATGCCGGATGGGACGATGGCCGATCATCCGGCCGGGACCTACTGGTACCACCCGCACTTCCACGGAGCGACGGCCATCCAGGTGGCAGGCGGCATGGTGGGGGCCCTCATCATCCGCGACGAATGGCAAGACGATCTCGACAAGATGTTTTCTCCCGAGCCCAAGCCGGGGCAGGGCAAGGAGCAGCTCCTGGTCGTCGGCGAGCTCATGCTCCAGACCAAGGATGCATGCACTGGGAAAACCCGCCTCGCGACGTACAAGGAAATGGGCGCGGGCGGCCCATTGCCTGACACCGTCGAGGATTTCTTCTACGTCAACGGCCAGATCAACCCGATCCTTCGCATGCGCCCGAGTGAGGTGCAGCGTCTCCGGGTCCTTCACACGGGCTTCCGTGCTCCGCTGGACATCGCCTTCCTCCGCGTACCGGACGATCAGGTGGACGCCGCGACGTCGTTGCCGAAGCCCGGCTATGATCCTTTCGGCTATTCTTGCGCGAGCAACAATGGGCCGCCCATGCTCAACCGGGACGCGTTGCGGGCGAAGTCGGCCCCCTATTACCAGGTCGCGACGGACGGGATCACCTACGCTGCGCCCCTGAAGATGCCGATGGCCGACGCCGTTTCGGAGATCGAATACGTCGTCCCGCCGGGGGGCCGCGTGGATCTGCTCACCCAATTCGAAGCGGGCACCTACCAGATGGTGGCGCTCGGCTACCTCGACTTCGTCTGCTGGGCGCCGCAGGTCCTCGCCACCGTGATCGTCTCGGGGGAGCCGGACAAGAGCCTCGAGATCCCGCAGGCGCTCACGCCGCCCGCGCTTTACCCGTCATTCGACGACATGGCGAAGCCTGGCAACCAGGTCGAGAATACACGGACGCTCGAGTTCGCCGTGGCCCTCGATGGGCAGGGAGGAGCACACTTCACCATCGACGGCAGGACGTTCTGCGAGACCCGTATCGACCAGTGCATGGCTTTGGGCGCCGTGGAGGAATGGACGATCAAAAACAAGTGGGACATGATGGCAGGAGAGACGGTCCATCCCTTCCACATCCACGTCAACTCGTTCCTCGTGACGTCCATCAACGGGAAGAAACCGGCACAGCCCATCTGGCGCGATACGGTTCTCATCCCCACGAGTGGCATGCAGGGCGTCGACGGTTCCCTCAAGTTCCAGTCGCGCTTCCTGCATTACGAGGGCAAGTACGTGCTGCACTGTCACATCCTGGAGCACGAGGATGAAGGCATGATGCAGCTCCTAGAGGTGAAGAAGGACGCGGCATGCGAGCCGTCGATGGTCGATACGTGCCCGATGCCGTGAATGGGCCACGATCACGCGCGATACGCGTCGATGTCGATCGAGAACCTCTGGATCCAGCGGTGAACTTGGACGCGCGACTTGCCCATGTCGCGCGCCACCCCGCTCACGTTGCCCCTGTGCTTCTCGAGGAGCGCCAGGATGCGCCCGCGCAGCTCGTCCGGCGCCGTGCCCCTCTCCTCCTCGGGCTCGGGCGGCGCGATGGTCTCGTGGCTCGGCGCGAGGAGGTGCGCGCTCTCGAGGTGCGCGCTTTCGAGGTGCACGCTCTCGAGGTGCGCGCTCTCGATGAGCGGCCCGTCCGCGAGCGCGGCCGCGACCCCGAGGGTCTGCGACAGCTCGCGGATGTTGAGCGGCCACCGCTGCTGCACGAGCAACTTGCCGGCCTCCACGGTGAAGCCGAGCTCAGGCGCGCCCGGCACCTTGGAGCGCCGTAGCAGATCGCGGACCAGGATGCCCATGTCCTCGATCCGGTCCCGGAGCGGCGTGAGCATGTGCCGGTGCCCGGAGAGCCGCGCCAGCAAGTCGACCCGGAGCTCGCCCCGGATGGCCATCTTGTCGAGCGGCTTGTGTGTCGCCGCGACGACGCGCAGATCGACCTTGATGGGGCTCGTTCCGCCGACGGGCACGACCTCGCTCTCCTCGAGCACGCGCAAGAGCGCGGCTTGTGCAGGCATCGGGAGATCGCCCACCTCGTCGAGGAAGAGCGTGCCGCCGTTCGCCCTGCGCACGTACCCCGGCTCGTCTCGGATGGCCCCCGTGAACGCGCCCTTGACATGACCAAAGAGCTGGCTCTCGAGCAGCGACGCCGTGAGCGCCCCGCAATTCACGGCGACGAGCGGCCCTGTCCGCCCCGAGAGCGCGTGGACGCCTCCCGCGAGCACCTCTTTGCCCGTGCCCGACTCGCCGAGGAGGAGCACCGGGATGGGCGCGCGCGCGATGCGCATCAGCGTGTCGAGCTCGTCCGCGAGCGGCGGGACGAGCGTGGAGAACCCCCCGACCGCCGGGCTCTCGAGGTCGAGATCCCCAGCGGAGGCAGGCGACGACGGCAAGCCCGCGCGGTAGCGCAGGATGACGTTGCCGAGCTCGATGAAATCACCGTCCTCGAGCGCGACCGTCCGGACGCGTTTGTCATTGACGAACGAGCCGTTCCTCGAGCCCGCGTCCTCGAAGGTCCACCCGTGACCACTCCTGACGAGGCGCGCCTGGGTCTTCGAGATGGTCCCGTCGGGCAACCGCAGGTCGAGCCGCCGCGTGTTCGCCTCGCGGACGCGCGAGGCGACGCGCTCGGGGCCGCGGCCGATGTCGACGACGTCGATCTCCGAGAGGCAATACCGCGCGCCGCCGAGCGCCGGCTGGTCACAATGGAGCACGACGAACAGGAAGGGACGCGCGAGGGGCTGCGCCCTCCGCTCTTCGCGCACGGGGTCCTGGGTGGTACCGAGCGAGATCGGCTTCCGCGTCATGGGTGTGACAGCCTATCACGAGACGGCGGGCGGCCTGGTTTTCACTCGGCGGCGCGCGCCTCCGCGACGCGGCGCTCGCACGCTTGCTGATCCCTCCGGGCCTCGGATTCGGTGACCTGGAGCAGTTCTCTCCGAATCGGCACGGGAATACAATACGAGGTCGCTCTCCAGAGTCGGGCGTCATCAGGGCCGGTGAAGGGCTCCACGGCGCGCCATACCCGGATGACCTTCTCCTCGGAGAGTTGCGCGATGTACTTGCCGTCGGGGCTCCAGTCGGCGCGCACGACGGCGAGGGGAGAGCCCCCGAGCACGAAGGGCTGCCCGGACCCGTCGGCATGAAAGACGCGCACGGTGGTGTCCGCCGACGCGGTGGCGATGTGTGTCCCGTCGGGGCTCATGCTCGCCCACGAAACTGTATCCCCATGCCCGTGGAGGACCCATGGTTGCCCGGAGCCATCGGCGCTCCATACACGCGCGGTCCCGTCGCTGGAGGTCGTGACGACCCGCGCGCCGTCAGACGACCATGAAGCGGAGGTGACGTTCGATTCGTGTCCCCGAAGCGCGAGCGGGGGCGCCGCGGCGTCACGCACGTTCCATATTCGCGCGGCGCTGTCCACGAATGAGGTGATGATGCGCGAGCCGTCCGGGCTCCATTGCACGTCCGGGCTCCAATGCGTGGGGTCGAACCTCGCGCCCTGCTGGCCCAGCAGGACGAGCTCCCCCTCATCGTCGACGTTCCAGAGGTAGACGTTCCCGGTCCCGTCCGTCACGACGATCCGCGTGCCCCCGGGATCGAACGACGCCTGGACGACGCTCTTGGGTTCGAGCGGGGTCCTCGTCTCCGCCAGGAGCGCAGAGCCGTCGCTCGCCCACAAGCGCAGCGTTCCATCGAGGGAAGCGGTGACGATACGGTCGCCCGGCGCGCTCCAATCGACGGTCCAGACCTTTTCCGGGTGGCAGTCGAGGACGACGGGCGAAGAAGGATCGTCGAGGCGCCATACCCGCGCGGTCCCGTCCCGCGACACCGTGACGATTCGCGTGCCGTCGGGACTCCACTTCGCACTCTGGACCTCCTTGGCATGACCGCGCAGGACGACCGGGCTCCCCTCGCCATCCGCGCGCCACACCCGCGCGGTCTCGTCCCGCGAAACCGTGACGATCCGCGCGCCGTCGGGGCTCCACGCCATCGCATTGACGACCTCCGTGTGGCCCTCGAGCACCCTCGGCGCGACGACCTCGTCGAGATCCCAGTACCGAAGCGTCCTGTCGAGCGACGCCGTGAGGAGGTAGCGGCCATCTGGGCTGAAATCCGCCGTGTAAACCCAGTGCTTGTGGCCACGCAATACGATGGGTTGCCCCGCGCCGTCGGCATTCCAGATGCGCGCGGTCTTGTCCTTCGACGCCGAGGCAATGTGCTTGCCGTCGCGGCTCCACGCGACGCTCATGACCTTGTCCTCGTGGCCGTGCAGCGTGAGGCGCTCGGCGCCGCCTGCGGCATCCCAGACGCGCACCGTGGCGTCCTTGCCCGCGGTGGCGATGCGCGCGCCGTCCGGGCTCCAGGACGCCGCGACAACCTCGTCCGTGTGCCCGCGGAGCAGCAGCGGCGCGCCCCAGCCGTCCGCGCTCCACACGCGCACGAGCCCATCCACCGAGGTCGTCACGATGCGCTTGCCATTCGGGCTGAACCGGGCGCTCGTGACGGTTGCCTCGTGCTCGAGCAGGGCGATTTGCCTCCCGTCCGCAGCGCGGAACACCCTCGCGGTCCCGTCCTCCGAAGCCGTCACGACGCGCTGCCCATCCGGGCTCATCTGCACGGAAGTGAGCGCGTCGCCGTGTCCCCGCAACACGAGCGGCTCCCGGGAGCCGTCCGCGTTCCAGATCCGGGCCGTCTTGTCCCCGGACGCCGTGACGATGCGCGTGCCATCCGGGCTCCAAGCGGCGAACATGACGAACGCGTCGTGGCCGCGCAGCGTGGCGAGCCCTTGGGAATCGCCGACAGCCAAAATCTGCGCCGTCTTGTCCCCGGACGCCGTGACGATGCGTGCGCCATCCGGGCTGATGGCCGCCGTGTAGATCGGCTCGCCCCCGTGGAGGCCCGAGACCTCGTCCCGCGCGACGCCGGAGGAGAGCGCATCGCTCACGATCTCGGCCCACTCCTTGGGGATGTCCTCGGGCTCGACCTCGCGTGCGAGCGCGAGCACCAGCGTGGGATCGTCCATCCGCTTGCGCGCCGCGAGCATCCGCGTGGCATTGCGGCCACGCAGCGCCTGGAGCGCGAGCTCGGCGTTCTGCTCCTTGACACGTGCGGCCTCGGCGTCCGCGCGCCGGGCCTGGGCCTGGGCGCGCATGGCCAGGAAAAACACGAGCACCGATACGGTGCCGAGAATCACGAACGCCCCGGCAATCGAGCGCTGACGCCTCCGACGCGCGCGCTCCTGGAGGTCGATCACGGCGAGGAGGTACCGCTCTTCCGCGCGGCCGAGCGGCAAGCCGCGCTCCGCCTCGGGATTCGCGCGCCTTCGTTCATACCATGTCCGCGCCTCCTCGGCGGCGCGGTCCCGCCACAGCAAGCCGGACGCCTCTCCGCCCGCCTGCCATTGCGAGGTGGCGGCACGCAACCGGGCCATGAACTGGGCGTCGGCTGTGCTCTCGTCGAGCCATCCAGCGAGCCTCGGCCAGCGCTCGATCAGCGACTCGTGGACGATCTCCACCGTCACGGCGCCCGGACGGCCGCCGACCTCGAGGAGCAAGAGCCTCGCGCCGCAGAGGTGCTGGACGAGCGCCTCCACCGCGGTGGGATCGTCGGCGAGGGAGGCGAGCTCGGACAAACTCACGATCGCGCGCGTCCGCTCGGGCGTGACGAGGCGCAAAAAGACCGCCTGACAGAGGCGCTGGCTCGGCAGCGAGAGCGCGGCGAAGACGGCGTCGGCGTGGGTCGAAAGCGACCCGATTACCCCGCCGAGCCGCTCGTAGCTCGCTCGCGTCAAGGTCTTCGCCTCCCGATCACGCGCCTCCCAGAGCTCCGCGGCCGCGAACTGCAGGAGCGGGAGTGGCGTCTTGGCGCGCGACAGTTCGCCCAGGATCTCGGCGATCATCGCCTCGTCCTCGAAGCGATGCGCGGCCGCCTCCACCGGGCGCATCAGGGCCTCCCGCAAGCCCTCGCGCCCCATGGGCGGCAGGAGGAAGAGGGCCTGGGTCACCTCGGCCAGGAAATGGGGATCCTCGGCGACGCGGTCGAGGAAATCCGAGCGAATCGTCACGATGACCCGCAGCGGCGACGAGGCGTCGTCCGCCACGCCGAGAAGGCATTGAAGGAACGCGGATCGCTCGCCCGGATCGGAGACGAGCGTATAAAGCTCTTCGAATTGGTCGACGAAAACGAGCGCGCGGCTCCCTGGCCCCCGCGCGCGGCAATGGGCGCGCAGGCGGGCGCCGAGCAGGCCCGGCTCGGCGCGGAGATGGCTGGAGGCCGCGGGGCCGTCCGTTCCGCCTTCGGCGAGCACCTCGGCGAGGGCCTCGCCGAGCGCCGACACGGGGGCGCGGCCCGGGCGCAGGACGAGGACGTCCCAATCCTCGCCGGAATGCTTCAAGGCCGGAATCACGCCGGCGCGCAGAAACGACGATTTCCCAGCGCCGGAGGGGCCCACCACCGTGACGAGCCGCTGACGACGGAGCCGCCCCACGACGGCCGCGATGGCCCGCTCGCGGCCGAAAAAACGGCCCGCGTCCGCCTCCTGGAACGCCGAGAGCCCCGCGAACGGCAGCTCCCCCTCGGCGAGCGCGAGGGGTTTTCCCCCTTCACGCAAGGGCATGAGCGCGGCGAGCAGCTCGTCGGCCGACGCGAATCGCTCCTCCTTTTGCTTGCGCAAGCAGCGGTCGACGACGTCCGAGAGCGCCGAAAGCTCGGGCAGGACGTCGCGGAGCCTGGGCATGGGCGCATTCACGTCGGCGACGCTTTCGAGCCGCTCCCGCGTGAGCGGCGCGAGCGGATGCGCGCCAGAGAGCAGCTCGTACAAGAGGACGCCGACCGCCCAGAGATCGGCGCGCGCGTCGACCTTCTCGCCGCGCCATTGCTCGGGCGCCATGTACGCGAGCGTGCCGCCGTCGCTCGGTTCCAGGCCGTCCCCGCGCCTCGCCAGCCCGAAATCCAGCACTTTGACCCCCCCGGCGTCGAGGATCATGATGTTCTCGGGCTTGAGATCGCGGTGGACGACGTCGCGCTCGTGCGCGGCGACGAGCGCGCGGAGGACCGACATCACGATGTCGAGGGCGAGCCCCTTGGGGAGCACACGGCTCGATCCTCGGGCGCCCGAGGACAGGACGTCCCGCAGCGTGCGGCCCTCGAGGTATTCGAGGACCATGTACGGATGCCCGTCGGTCTCGTCGACATCGTAGATGACCACGATGTTTTCGTGCTTGCAGAGCGCCGTGGCTCGGGCCTCGGCGAGCAAGCGCGAAGTCGCCTGTCCGCGGTCCTGGAGGAGCTTGATGGCGACGAGGCGTCCGAGCTTGGTGTCCCGCGCGAGCAGCACGACCCCCATGCCGCCTTCGCCGAGCTTGCGGATGATCTCGTAGTGCTTGAGGAAGCCGTCGGGCAGAGAGGAGGCCTCGGTGGGCGCGTCTCGCTCGGTGAGCGTGGCGGATGACGCGGCCATCTGCCGCGGGGGCAAGGTCCTCTCGACACGAGCGAAGTCCGCGGTGACGCTCGCTGCCGTCAGGGGACGGGGGCCGCGTTCTACCTCGTCAGGGACCACGGGGCGCATCGGTCGGTCTAGCTAGGTGGCAGCGTGCGCATGACGTGTGTCGCAGCCGTCGTCGGTTCCTTGACGGATCTCGTCTCGGCTATCACTGCTCCGGAGCGTGATCAACTGCCTTGCCGATGGCAGCCTGCGAGCGGAGATGTCGAGTGTACGCCTGCCAGCCGTGATGCTGGACGAATCCAGATGGCGTTGGCCGGTGCGCCAGGGTAGGAAGGCCGCCCAGAGGAGCACGGGATATGAGTCGTGACAAAACGGACGAAGTCGTCGAGCATCTCCGCCGCAATGGTGGGCGCGCCAAGCTTTGGTTTGGCGAGTTCCGGGATCCGAAGCCGCTCGACGCCTCGGCTCTCTCGTCGCTCACGCTGCCCGACGGCCGTCCGCTGCCGCCGAGCCTCTCGACCTGGCTCGCCTACGACGCGACCTGGTTCGGCCTTTTGCCAGGC
Organism: Polyangium jinanense; assembly: GCF_028435365.1. The sequence continues at coordinate 11,428 of NZ_JAGTJJ010000007.1, forward strand.
TCGCCGCCGCGGCTCGCCGCGAAGCCCTTGCGCGACATTCTCATGGACTGGGCGATCGCGAGCGCGCGCGCGATGCCCGAGGGCTACGAAGACCCTTATCCCATGACCAACGAGCAGGTGGTCGAGTCCTGGATCGAGCTCCTGCCCGACCCGGCGATGGCGGACGCGCTCGCCATCGAGCTTCCCGGGGGGGACCAGGACCACATCCTGCTTTTCCACCGCGCCCATCGCGACGGCGAATATCCGATCCTCGGCTGCCACAAGCGTTTCGAGTTCTGGTTCAAATACGAAAGCTTCGGCGACTTCCTGGCGCATTACTTCGGCCTCACGGACCCTGCGTGACGGGCGCGAAAGCGCACGCTTACGGAAAAGCCCCCGCTGCGGCGGCGCGCGTCGGGGCTTCGTCGCCCACGAGCGAGAGGGTCGGGCTCCCCGCGGCGCAGCGCCGGAAGCCTTCCTTGACGTCGTCAGGCGTGACCGACGCGAGCGCGCTTCCATATTGGTCGACCACGCCGAGCGAGACCCCCGTGTGCCGCGCGTCGAGCACGGCCTCCACAATCGCGTCGTTCGTCACATGCGAAAGCACGCGCTGCCGGGCCAGCTTGAGGCGCGCCGCGTCGAGCTCTCCCGGGGCGAGCTTGCCCTCTTCGAGCTCGCGCAGGACGTCGCGTAGCACCACGAGCGCCTCGCCGAGCCGCCCTTGATCCGCGTCCGCGCGAATCGACAAGTGCGCGGCGCCGCCCCAGAGCGTGGCCGCGAAGCCATTCGCCACGTATGTCATGCCCAGGCGGCGCCGCAAGACCGCGTGCAGCCGCGCCTCGGCGAGCTGGGCCATGAGCTCGTAACGCGCCGGCGAGTGGCCTTGCAACGGCGGCAAGAGGCAACCGAAATGGAGCGTGGCACGGGTGGCGCCGGGCCGGTTCGTCACGAAGATCTGTGGCTGCTTTGCGCGTGTTTCGCCGATCTTTGGCAATGCGGGCAGCTTTTGCGCCGGGGCATCGTCCGCCCAGTCCCCGAAGACCTCCTCGATGGCCTTCTCCACCTCCGAGGGAACGACGTCGCCCACCACGGCCAGCACCGCGTTGCGCGGCGCGTGGTGCTGCGTCAGCCACGCCTCGGCCCCTTCGCGCTCCACGCGCAGAAGATCGGCCGGGAGGACGCTATGCGCGAACGGATGAGGCCCGTACAGGCCCTTCCAGAAGTCGATCTCGCCGCGCTTGGCAGGATTGGCGCGGTTATGCTCGAGGTCCGTGGCTGCCGCGCGTGCCTTCAAAAGGAAACTCGAGGGCGGGATCTGCATGGATCGCACGGACCACGCGAGGGCCTGCAGCATGCTGGCCGTGTTGCCCGTGGCCGCGTCGAGCACGTATTCGACTCTCTCCGAGCCGATGCGGCGGCGCAGCGACCCGCCAAACGCGGTCCACGGCTCCGAGGCGGCTTGGCCTGTTTGCATGGCGACATGCGCCTCCGCAGGCGAGGCGGACGTCCGCGGACTGCCGCGCAGGAGCAGCCCCGCGGTGACCACGGGTTTGGAAGAACGAACCCCAATGATCACTTCCAAACCGTTTGGCAAGACATACTGCCGGTAGCCTGCGAACCCCGGCGCACGCGCGATCCGGCGGATTCGCTCCGCGTCCACTTGCACGGGCGTCCGCTCGTCGTCGCGCCCCACTGCGTCGCTACGCGAGGCGGGCGCGGGCCCCGGCGCGCCGCCTTTGGCGGGCACCACGTAGACGGCGCGCGCACGCTTGCGCCCCAGGTATTCCGCGCCGAGCCCGGCGATCTGCCCCTGCTCGGCGCCCGCGAGGTCATTGATGGAGCGCAGATACCACGAGGAAGTGCCCGCGAAATGCGTGCTCCGCGCCATCTCGAGGGCGTGCCCGGCAGGGTGCTCCATTTCGAGCAGCGCGCCGAGGATCGCCTTTCTCTGCTGATTGACGAAGGCGCGCTCCCAGTACGCGGCCTGCACCGTCTGGGGTAGGGGGGCCACCATCTGATCCACCTCGCCGAGGATGCGCCCGAGGCTCGCGGCCGGGTCCGACGCGTTGCGGAGCGGGACCGAGACCAGCAACATCGACGCGTCGCGGCCCTCGATGAGGAGCGTGCCGATGCTCCCGAATTCGTGCACTTCCCTGAAGGTGCGGTCCAGGTACTCGTCGAGCGCGCGTTTGAGCAGCCGGAGCTGCTGCCGCCCGGCGAAGAGGGCACTCGGCAGCGACCAGCCGATCCAGAGCTCGGGCATGGAGACCGGGGCCTCGATCTGCGGGAGCGCGGCGGAGCGCGGCGGCGGCGCGGGCGGCACGGCGGGCTTCGCGGCCTGCGCGCGCGAAGGCGCCCCCGAAGCCGGCGCGGCCGTGAGCTCGCGGGGCAAGATCGTGTGCACGGCCTGCTCGACCTCCTTCAAAGCAACGTCGCCGACGATGACCATCGTGGTGTCATGGGGGCGGTAATGCTGGCGCACGAAGCCTTTGGCGTCGTCGAGGGTCAGGGAGGCGAGGCTCTCCAGGGTGCCGATCGGGGGGCGTGCGTAGGGGTGATCCGCGGGGAAGAGGGCGACCTGCATGGCGCCGAAGACGCGGCCGGCGGGGCCTAGCTCGCTGCGGTCACGCAGCTCCGCGCGCACGATCTCGAGCTCGACCTGGATATCGTCGGGCAAGAGCCCCTCTGTCGGCGCGATCATCCTCGCCCCGGCGAGCCGGAGGAGATCGGGCAACGCATCTGCGGGCCCCATCTCGTAATAGGCGGTGGCATCCAAACTGGTCATCCCGTTCCAGCGCGCCGCGCCGGCCTGCTCGAGCAGCCCTTCGAACGTCGCTTTGCCGTAGGGTCTGGCGCGGTAGGCGAGGTGCTCGACGAAATGGGCGAGGCCCTCCTTTCCCTTCGGATCGCTGCTCGCGCCTGCGCCGATGAAGGTGAATACTCCAACGAACGGCGCGCGCGTGTCCCGCTCGACGAGGACCCGTAGGCCCGAGGGCAGCATGATCTCCACGCCCTCCATCGGAACGGGCGGGATGTGGAGGTTCGCGTGTTCCGGGACGACGGAGGGCCGCTGCTCCACGCAGGCCGGAAGAAGTGCCAGCGCGGCCGCGACGAACCCGGTGCGGAGGAGGTTGTGCATCGGAGGGACAGACTATACGAAAGCTGCCCCTCCTTGAAGCAGGGCGATACGCCCCCCTTCGTTCTCTCGACCCCCCGACCGCCCCGACGAGAACATCCGGTCCCGGCAATGACCGGTCGATGCTAGGCCTTCCGGCCGACGAGCACCGCGAGGACGTCGACGTAGGTGACGATTCCGACGATTCGTTCGGACGTATCCAGGACGCAGATCGCCGTCTGTCGCTCGTCGAGGATCTTGTCGGCGATCTCGAGCACCGAGGCGTCTTGAGGGACGGTCACGACGCCGGTCCGCATGACGGAGCCGACGGTTTTTCCTTCCAGATCGGCCGCGCCGTCTTGGTTCAGCATCGTCGCCGCGTCGCCCACCGAGGCGCGTAGCTCTCGACTGCTGAACATCCCGACGGCACGCCCGACCGCATTGACGACGGGCAGATATCGTAGCTCCGATCGTACGAGGATCTGGATGGCCTCCCGGAGCGCCAGGTCCGTGCTTATCGTCATCACGCGGCGATGCATGATGTCGCGCGCGAGCGGAATGCCGCTCGGGCCTGCCGTGCCCTTGTGCGCCAGGCGCCCGCGTTCGGCGAGGATATCCATGCTCGTCAGGATGCCGACGAGATGTTCGCGCTCGTCGAGGACGGGCAGGCAATCGATGCGGCGAGCCACCATGCGGGCGCTCGCCTCTTCCACGCTCGCCTCCGGGCGCGTCGTCTCGACCGGGGAGGTCATCACGTCGCGCACGACCATGTCGAGCAGGGGCCCGTCCTTCAATCCGAGGATGTCACGATCGCTCAGGATGCCGACGAGCGTTGCGCCGCGCATGACGGGCAGGTGCCGAACGCTCCCCTGGTACATGAGCTGTGCCGCCACGGCCACGCTTTCGGTATCCTGGACCGTCAGCAGCGTGCGCGTCATCAGCTCTTGCACGGGTTTGCCCTCGAATCGCCTTGCTCGTGGCTGCATCGTCAATTCCCTCCCGCGAGCGGCGGCAGGGTAGCGGGCGTGCCGGACAGCTCTTCGGGGTTTTCCGGAGGGGGCGGCAAGCTCGGGGTGGCCGTGGTCTCTTGTGGCGACAGCGACCAACCGGTCCGGAGACCGAGCAAGAAGTATCCGAGGGCGACGATCCCCGCGGCGAAGATCGTATCCCCGAGGACGCGCGACCAGCGGAAGCCGTCCATGAGGGGCGTCTGGAGAAACTCGGCCGAGCGCGCGTACCACATGCCCTTCTCCACGCTGGCGATCGATTGCATGATGCCTACGGGCAAGAGGCTCACGAAGGCCATTGCGGCGAGCCCGATGTTGATGGCCCAGAAAGCGAAGGAGAGCGCGCCTGTCCTCCACACGAACCGCGCCGAAACGCCGCGCAGGCAGAAGAGCATGAGCCCGAACCCGAGCATGCCGTACACCCCGAACATCGCGGTATGCCCGTGCACGGGCGTCGTGTTCAGGCCCTGCATGTAATACAGCGCGATCGGCGGGTTGATCAGGAAGCCGAAGAGGCCCGCGCCGACGAGGTTCCAGAACGCCACGGCCACGAAGAAGTAGATGGGCCATTTGTAGCTCGTGACCCAGGGACGGAGCCCGATCAGGCGGAGATTGCCGTACGCCTCGAATCCAATGAGCGAGAGCGGCACGACCTCGAGCGCGCTGAACACGGCGCCGAGCGCGAGGACGGGCATGGGCGTGCCCGTGAAATAGAGGTGGTGGAAGGTCCCGATCACGCCGCCGCTGAGGAAGACGATGGTCGAGAACAGCACCGCGCGGCTCGCGGAGCCCGGCCGGAGCAGGCCGAGGCGGACGAGGAGGAAGGCGATGATGACGGTCGCGAAGACCTCGAAGAAGCCCTCGACCCAGAGGTGCACCACCCACCAGCGCCAGTATTCGACCATCGAGAGGTGGGAGTGGCGCCCCCACATGAGCCCAGCGGCATAAAACATCGCAATGCCGAGGGACGAGAGCAGGAACAACCCGACCAGGGTCCGCTGTTCGTCACGCCGCGCGAGCGCCGGACGCAGGGCGCGGACCATGAGCACGAGCCAAAGGACGAGCCCCACGAAGAGGAAGATCTGCCAGAATCGGCCGATATCCGTGTATTCGAGGCCCTGGTGCCCGAACCAGAAGCTCGCGTCGAGCCCCATGCGCTGCCGGGTCGAATACCACGTCCCGAAGAGCGAGCCGACGACGATGACGAGGAGGCAGGTGAAGAGAAAATTCACGCCTGCGCGCTGAAAACGTGGCTCCACACCGCCCACGGCCGGCGCCACGAAGAGCCCGGTCGCGAGCCAGGTCGTGGCGATCCAGAAGATGGCGAGCTGGACGTGCCACGTCCGCGTGACGGAATAAGGCAGGATCTCGGCGAGCGGGATGCCATAAAAGCCGGAGCCCTCCACGCCGTAATGCGCGCTCACCGCGCCGAGCCCGACCTGCGCCATGCACAGCGCGGCGGCGACCCAGAAGAACTTGACCGTGGCCCGCATGGAAGGCGTCGGTTCGAGCTGGAGGAGGGGATCCTTGCGGGGGAGGAGCGACGGCGGCGCTTCCTCCTCGTGCCCCTTCGCGGCAAAGTACCAGGACAAACCGCCGATGCCCGCGAGGAGCAGGACGAAGCTCACGATCGACCAGACCACGATCGGCGCGGTCACGCGGTTGCCTACGAGCTCGTCCGGCGGCCAGTTGTTCGTGTAGGAGACGGGCTCGCCGGCGCGCTCGGTCACGCAGGACCAGGAGGCCCAGAAGAAGAAGGCGTTCATCATGCGCCGGCGCTCGGGATCGGGCACGCTGCGAGGCGGGATCGCATAGGCCTCGCGCAGGGAGCCGAGCGTCGGGTCGTCGCCGAACAGGCCATCGTAATGGCTGGCCGTGGCCCGAATGGCGGCGGCGCGGCGGGACGAGACGCGTAGGTCGCCGGTCGCAGGGTCGTACGTGTTCTTTCGTATCTCGGCCTGCACGAGCGCCTCGGTGGCGGCCCGCTTCGGGGCGTCGAGCGCTTCGAAGCTTTGGCCATACTCCGCGCGAGCGATGGACTCGGCCAGGGACGTGCCTTCGCGATGAAGCCAATCCGCGGACCAATCGGGGGCCACGTAACCCCCGTGCCCCCAGATCGAGCCCACTTCCTGGCCCCCCATCGACTGCCAGACGCTCTTGCCGTCCTGGATGTCGTCCAGCGTGAAGAGCACGACGCCATCCTCGGTGATGACGCGTTGTGGCAATGGGGGCGCCTTTTGATGAATCTGCCAACCGAAGAATCCTAGGACCGCGAACGACGCCACGATGACGATCGTGAGCGAGATCCACAACCCTCGGAGGGTGCCCTTCGTGCTTCTTCCTGTTCCCATGCTCGCTTGCTGCCCTCTCCCCCTCCCGACCCGGATGGAATCGTGCCGCTTGCCGAGCAAGGACCATGCTCACGCGTCGGATCCCGGCAAACCATGCGTCCGTCCGCGGGAGCGTCGGGACCCCATCCCATCGAAGGGGCGCGGCGCCCGGGCGCGTGGCGCACGGTTTGCGCGTGTGCGGCAGGGTTTGCGCCACGCGGTGCCTCACGAGGGTCGCGCTGGGCCAAGGCGCTGCCTGTGGCCGTGGAACGCTTTGCTCGCGTCCCGCGGCTATCGCCATTGCGTCATGATTTCCACCAGACGCTCGAGATTGTACGGCTTCTGCAGCACGGGCCGGTCGCGATCGGACTCGCGCAGCCCTGCTTTCCCGTATCCGGTCATGAAGACGAACGGGAGACCCCGCTCGGCGAGGATGTCGGCCACGGCATAGACCTTCTCGCCGGCGATGTTGACGTCCAGCCCCGCCCCATCGATCGCCTCCTCGCGGGCCAACCGAAGCGCGTCCTTCAGGTTCAATGCCGGGCCGATCACCTCGCAGCCGAGGTCGGTCAGGGCGTCTTCGAGGTACGAGGCGATCATGGCTTCATCCTCGACGATGAGGATGCGGAGTCCCTGCAGCACACCCGCGTTCTTGGGATCCAGGTTCGTCATACGGCCACGCGCTCCAGGGGCAGGTCCATCACGCAACGCACGCCCTCGGGCAGGAATTCGAGGTGCACCGCGCTGGCAAGCTGGCGCCCGAGGTCGCGTTCGATCAGGCGCGACCCGAATCCCTTGCGGCGCGGCTCCCGCACCGGCGGCCCGTGCATCTCCTGCCATTCCAGGTGGATCCGCCGCTCGTCCGCGCAGGTGGTCAGGTTCCACGTGACCTTCACGTGGCCGGACGGCAGCGATAATGCTCCGTACTTGGCCGCATTGGTCGACAGTTCGTGGAAGACCATGCCGAGCGTCACCGCCGCCTCCGGGCGGAGGTGCACCTCCTCACCGGTCAGGCTGAAGCGGCCGGCGTCGCCATTGGCGTGCGGCGCCAGCTCGGCGCATACGATGTCGCGGAGGCTGGCGCCCTGCCAGGAGGTCTCGTTCAAGAGGTTGTGCGTCTGGGACAGGGCCAGGAGCCGGGCCACGAAGGCTTCCGTGAAGGCTTTGGGCGACTCTGCCATGCGCAGCGTCTGCCCGGCGATCGCCTGCACGATCACCAGCGTGTTCTTCACCCGATGGTTCAGCTCGTTCAGCAAGATCTTCTGGCGCTCTTCCGCCTGCTTGCGCTCGGTCAAATCGAGGAAAAACGCGACTCCCTCGCTCTCCGACCCCTCGAATCGTGCACCGCCGAGCAGCACCGGGACGCGGCTACCGTCTTTTCGGAAAAACTCTTTCTCGAAAGGCTTGAACTGGCCCGTCAAGCGTATTTCCTCGAGCGCCCGTTCGGTGGCCGCATGAGATTCCGGAGGTGTCATCTTCGCCCAGTCGAGGCTTCCGGAGACCAGATCCTCCCGGCTATAGCCAACGAAGCGCAGAAATGCGTCGTTCGCGTACGTGATCCCGCCATTCAGATCCCAGAACGCGATCCCGATGATGTTGGAGTCCACCAGGCGCCGGATCCGCGCTTCTCTTTCCCGCAGCGCCTGCTCCGCCCGCTTGCGTTCGCTGTTTTCTTGCTGCAGCTGGGTATAGAGGCGGGCATTCTCCAGGGAAATGGCCGACTGGGAGGCCAAAAGCTCCAGCATCGTGATCCGATCGGCGGTGAAGACACGCGGGGTCAGGTTGTTCTCCAGATAGAGCACGCCCACCAGGGTTCCTTGCTTCACGAGGGCGAGGCAAAGCACGGAGCGGGGGCGCCGCTCGCGCACATAGGCGTCGTCCGAGAAGAGGTTGGGCGCGGCAGCGTCGTCGAGGATCACGGTCTCCCGCGTGCGGATCACGTAATGCAGAATGGACGTGGGGAGATCGGCCGGGGTGATGGGCGCCTGGCGCAGCGTGACCTCGACCCGGTCGCGCACGGTGACGACTTCGGCCTCGATGTCGCATTCGGCGCCACGGGGGTGGATCAAAAGGCCCCGCTCGGCGCCCGCGTGTTCGACCGCGATCGACAGCAACGTCTCGAGGAGCCGGTCGAGAACGAGCTCGCCGGAGACGGCCTGCGAGGCCTTGAGCACGGTGGCGAAGTCGATCTCCGAGCACGAGGCGTCGAACCAGGCGGGAGGCTCCGGCGCGCCCCGGTCCTGCTGGCACGGCTGGCATGGATTGCGCCGGTCTGGCGGCTCGGCCTGCAGAGCCGCACCCCAGCGCTCAGGGGATGGGCGGGCGGGCTGCCGGCGCGTCGCCTCGCGCTGGAGGAGCTGCGGGAAGTCTCTCTCCAGGCGCTCCGTGACCCGAAAGGCGCCCCAGCGGGCGTACAGGCGATGCGCCTCGGTCATGTAAGCGCACGCCAGGAATTCCCTGCCGCGGTCGAGGTAATGGCGGGCGCAGAGCTCGCTGGCAAGCGCCGCATCATGCAGGAAACGCCCCTCCCGCGCGGCGGCGATCCCGCTATCGTACAGGGTGCCCGTGCCTTCGCGCCCCTCGACCCGGGCGAGCTCTGCCTGCAGGATCAAGTTGCGGTGGCGGAAGCTCGCTGGGCCGAATTGCGCCCAGAGCTCCACCTTGCGCGCGCATTCCCCGAGCCTCGCGAGGTAAACTTCCCTGAGCGCTGGGGCGGCCGTCTCGGCGGCACGCGAGAAAGAAAGCCCGCCATAAAAATAATAGCACGGGAACACGTGCCATGCCGTCAGCATTCCCAGGCTCTTCGGGTCGGTCGAGTTCCAGATCTCCGCCACCTCCTCGTACGCGCCCTGGAAGATGCCGGCGAGGACGTCGAAGACCTTCACGAAGTAGAGGGACGCCTGGTTGTTGATCCTGCGGGCCTCCTCGGTGACGGCGTCGATGTCCACCCAGCCCCCCGCGTGCGTCCGCTCGCCCTCGGCCGGCGTGCCGAGCTCCTCGGCGACCTGCGCGGCGGCCCCGACCAACCACGTGATCGTATTGAATTTGTCGAGCTTGCAGAGCGGCAGGTACAGCTTCGCCTCCTCGACGATATCGCGCAGGTGCGCCCCGCGGAGCAGGCTGTTCTGGATCGCGTTGCACGTGTTGTAGAACGCCCAGATGTATTGCCCCGTCTCGATGCCGGAGTGGATGCCCTTGCGCAGAGAAGCCTTCGAGTTCTCGTAGGTGTCCTTCCAGTGCTGGACCCACGCGCCCCACATGTTGCACAACATGGACTCGGACTTCTTGTCCGGATGGATCTCGTTGAGGCGGACCGCCGCCCGTCCGAACTCGTACCCCTTGTCGATATCGAGCCTGGCGCACAGGAACGTCCCGAAATTCACGTACGCGTAGATCGAATTCTTCGAGACGCCATGCTCGAGCGTATTCTGCAGGATCCGCATCACCGTGATCCCGAAATTGTTCGTGCCGAGCTGATAGGTGGGCGAGAACATCTCCTGCAGGACATCTTGCAGGACGGCGATCTCGGGATCGTTCAGCGCGGGCAGGTCGACGAGAGATGCAATGGGGCGGTCGCCGATCATGGCGATCGTCCGATCGAACTCGGCGGCGAGCATGCTGTCATCGGGGTAGGGCGGCAAATGGATGTCGAAGGCCTGCAGGGCCGCGAGCCCCTCTTCCAGGGCAGCGGGCAGATCATTCTTGAGGATCTGCACGTTCATTTTCAGGCGCCGCACCTCTGTCCTGTGACGGCGTCCCTTCGCATGATCGAAGCAGCCCGCGAGGGTCGCGAGAGCGTCGTCGTGCCGCTCGCAGAGCGACTCCATCATTCCTTTTTTCGTGTGATAGAGGAATGTCAGCTCGTAATCGGAGGTCCACGCATCCTCGGGCAGCATGGCCATGCCGTGCTCCAGGTACTTCAAAGCCGCGGTGAAGGCCGCCGACTCCTCGGCTCGCCCGGCAGCCTCGAGGTTGAGCTTGGCCGATTGCATGCGCTCTTGCGGGGCTTGGATCAGGTCGCCTGCACTGTTCATGTGATTGACGATGTCGAACAGATTGCGACCCGCGTCGGAATCCAGCTTGCCGAGCAGGAGCTTCGCGATCCGGTAGTGGAACGCCGGTCGGTCTCCCACCGGAATCAGCGAGTACGCTGCCTCCTGGATCTTGTCGTGCGCGAAGCGGTATCGTTCGTCTGCGCTCACGATCAATCCTTCTCCGAGGGCTCTGTCGAGGCTCCCGTACGTCTCTTCGGGAGGGCGCTCGCTGACGGTGTTCAGGACGTCGAGCTCGAACATGTTGCCGATCGCCGAGGCCAGCCGCAGCACCTCCTGCGTCGCCTGCGACAGGCGCCGAATGGTCTCCGCCATGAGGCTGAGGACGTTGTCGGTGTACTCCAGCCTCGCGATTTGTGGCAGGTCCCAGCCCCAGCCCGCATGGGGATCGAAGACGAGCACCTTCGTCTCGTAAAGGTGCCTCATGAACTGCTTCACGAAGAACGGGTTGCCTCCGGTCTTCTTCAGAACCGCGTTCGCGAGCGCGGCTCCATCGGTGGTCTGCAGGCTGTCCTTGATGAGCTCGATCAGGTGGACCAGCCGGAGGGGTTCGAGAACGATGTTCACCACCTCGAGGCCGCTCTTTTGAAGCTCGTCCAGCGCGACGATGAAGGGATGCGTCGGGCTCACTTCGTTGTCGCGATAAGCACCACAAAAGAAGAGCGATTCCATCTCGTCGTTCGCGAGAATGGTCGTGATCAGGCTGAGGCTGGCCGAATCCACCCATTGCAGGTCGTCGATGAACATGGCCAGCGGGTGGGCGTGTCTGGCAAAGACCGACACGAAATTTTGGAAATAACGATTGAATCGATTTTGTGCCTCGAGCGGACCAAGCGCGGGGACGGGCGGTTGCTCGCCGATGATGTGCTTCAAGAACGGGAGCACGTCGCAGATGACCTGCCCGTTGCTCCCGAGGGCGTTCCGGATGGCGTCCCGCCATTTCGTGATTCTATCCTCGCTCTCGGAGAGGAGCTGCTTGATGAGCGAGTCGAATGCCTGCACGATGGCGCTGTAGGGCGTGTCGCGGTTGTGCTGGTCGTATTTCCCGCTGATGTAGTAGCCCTTCTCGCGCGCTAGCGGCTTCAGGATCTCCTGGACGAGCGACGATTTGCCGATGCCCGAATAGCCCGAAACGAGGACGATCGCGCGCTTCCCTTGGAGCACGGCGTCAAACGACTCGATGAGCTTCCGGATGTCCCCTTCACGGCCATAGAGCTTCTGGTGGATCTGGAAGATATCTCTCCTGTCGCGCTGGCCAGGGCCGAACGACCCGATCCTGCCGCTCTGCTCCCATTGCCACCGGCACTCTTCCAGATCGGCCTTCAGACCCTCGGCGCTGTGGTAGCGGTCTTCAGCGTTCTTGCTGAGGAGCTTCATCGTGATGGCCGAGAGCGCGTCGGGCACCTCCGGGTTGATTTCCGAGGGGGGAATCGGCTTCACGGCGATGTGAGCGTGCATCAACTCGAGCGGGTCCATCGCCTCGAACGGCTTTCGCCCGGCGAGCATCTCGTAGAATACGACCCCGAGCGAGTACATGTCGGTGCGGTAATCAACGCTGCGGTTCATGCGACCGGTCTGCTCGGGCGAGGTGTAGGGGAGCACCTCCGAGAGGACGCGGGGGCTGTAGATCTCCTCTTTCTCACGCGTCACGATGGAATCGACACCGAATCCCGTAAGCTTCACCTGTCCTCCCTCGCCGAGCAGGATGTTCGGAGGCCTCACGTCGCCGTGGGTGAGACCGCGCCGGTGGATGTCGGCCAGGGCTTCGGCCATCGAGACGGCGGCGTCGAGGAACGCGCGGATGTCGAGCTTGCCGGGCGTCTTTGCGGACAGCGCCGTGCCCGGGAAATACTCGGTGATGAGCATCAGCCCGTCACCGTGCTCCTCGACATCGTGTACCTTGACGACCCTCTCCGAATCGATGCGCTTGATGATGCCGTAGGTGTGCTTGAAGCGCGTGATGTCGGCGAGCCGTGTGTAATCGGTGTGCAGCATCTTCATCGCCACCTCGACCCCGTCGGCCTCGCGGTAGGCTCGATACGTGGCGGAGCCTGCGCTCTCGCCGGTCTTCGCGGTGACGCGATACCCTTTGAGATGAACCGCCCCTGGTTCCGTCGGAAGGCGTGTCATGGGTATGCCCTCCGCATGCCTGACATCGAGCAGGCGCCACCGCACGCGCGCGGCGGATCGGGCAGGCTCTGGAGAGCTTCGCCACGATGTTCGGAGGCAACCATCCGAGCAGAAGCTGCACGTCGACAGGGGAGGGGAACGGCGAGGCTTGCGAACAACCCGAGCCGCACGGCGCTCGAGACCGTCGCGGCGAGGGCCTGGGGCAGGACCGAACCGGCAATCTGCGGCGCGAGCGCTCTCGGCCGTAGGTGCGACAGTCGGGGCAGATCGGCCGCGACTTCGGATCTCCGAAGTTCCCCCATATAACATGCCTACGAGCGTCCCTCCGCCCTGTCAACGTGATCCCGCGGGTGGGGAAAATCGAGCGATTGCGCCACCTCTGCCGGACGAGTTCGTGAAGTAGGGTCGAAACCCGGACGTCGCAGGCTGCCGGTAATGGTATAAGCGAGTGGATGACTCGCCTGACCATGCTTGCTTTCTTCGCGCTCGCCTTCGGGGCGGGCATCTCCTCTGTGCAAGCCGCGGAGCCACCTCCGGCTCCAGCGGCGTCGCCCGCCGTGCGCGCCGCGCCGACCCCGACACGGATCCGGCGCTGGTATGGGTGGCAAACCCTGATCGGCATCGGCGCGGCCGACACCGTTGCCTTCCCCTTGTCGTGGGTCAAGCTCGCGCTCTTCGGGCCCATCACCTTGGGCTTGCGGGCCTTCGTGCCGCCGATCGTGCACTGGTCACACGGTCACATCGGCAAGGGCTTCGGCAGCCTCGCGCTGAACCTCTGCCTCCCCGCGGCCACGGCCGGGATTGGCTTTGCGCTGGGGCTTAAGTGGGCCGATTATAGTCCGGGCGTCTCGTGGATCTCCGGCGGCTTCATTGGCATTCTGGCCGCTCCTACGATCGATATGGCCGTGCTCTCCACGGAGGAGGTCGAGGTGCCTGCCAAAAGGGCCTCGTCCCCCCTCCTCCCCCGCGTGATGGCCGTCGTGCCCATGGTCGCCGCGGATCGCGTCGGCCTCACCCTGATCGGCCAGCTCTGAAATCGGCGCTCGGCCCCGGAGACGCCGGCCGCCCACGTCGGAGAGACAACCGTCTGGTTTCTGGACGGTCCTGAAACGAGAAGGACTTCGTGTCCTTCGATCTCGTCGTGTGGCCTGGTTCGCCCGTTGCTCCATCCCGGTTCTTCGAAGCGCTCGAGCACCAGCATCCAAGCGGGATGCCGCCCCTCCCGCGGGAGCACCTCCTCACCGCAATCACGTCGGCGAGCGAGGACAGCCCACCTTCTTTTCCACGCTGGTCCATCCACTTCGCCGACCCGGCGAGGTCATGCAACGCGCCGGTCGGCGGCTCCTCGAGCTTCTTCATCGCCCCTGGCGCTCGGCCCGCGCGCCTGCGAGCAGCGCTCGGTAGAGCTCGTAAAAGCGTGCCTCGTCGAGCGGCTCGGTGTGGTTCCACGTCGCGACGATGCAATGGCGGCGTCCGCCTCGTTCTGCCCACGTCGAGAGGTTCAGGATGCCCGGCTCCGAGCCGCCCTTGTAGGCGATCACGTCCCATTCCTTCGGCGAAGCGAGACCGGGATTGAGCCGCGCGACGGGCAGGTCCTTCGTCTTTTCGAGCAGCGTGCACAGGTCGCGCGCCGTGAACATCCATTCGACGTCGAGGGCGCGCGGCCCATCGTGCGCGTAGGCCTCGAGCGACGGCAGGGGGGTCTTCCGGAGCTCGTCCCGCATGGCGCGCCGACCGGCCGGATCGGCCGCGCGGAAGCGCTCGAGCAGCGCGGCGTTTTGCTGTGTCTTGAGCACGAATAGCTCGCGCGTCGTCAGGAGCGGCGTGTTGCCCGGCGCGTGTCTTTCGACCGCGGCGCGGCCGAGCAGGTGGATGAGCGCGTCGGTCGCGGTGTTGTCGCTCTGCGCGATCATCAGCGCGGCGAGCGTGTGCACCGTGAGAGGCGCGCCGTCGGGAAAGCTCTGCAAGATTCCCGTGGGGAGGCTCTTGTCCTCCGGGCGGAGCGTGACGACGCGGTCCCAAGCGAGCTTCTTTCCGTCGATTTGCTCACGCAAAGCGGCGAGCACCGCGAGCTTGAACGCGGAGCCCACCGCGAGCGGCGCGTCCGCTGCGTGCTCGGCCGCGGTCTTGCCGTCCGTCAGGACGAGGACGGACGTTTTCCCGGGAAGCCGGCGTATTTGCGCGAGCGTGGCGTCGAGCGGAGGCGCGACGGTGAGCTCGGGCGCACTGAACCAGAGCGAGGTGATCCGCCCGGACGCGTCGATCGTGATCTTCGTAGGCACCCGGCCCTTCTCGAAGATGGCGACGAAGCCGCCTTCGGTCTTTTCGAGGCCCGTGAGCGCGCCGAGCGACGCTCGCATTTGCGCGACGATCGCGTCGAGCTTCGAGGCCGGCACGGCGTCGGCGAACGACTTCGCGAGCCAGGCCTTGTCCGTCCTCTCCGCGCGGAGGAGCCTCAACAGCGCCTCCTCGGGGGTCTTCGCACCCGTTTCGGCGTTCACAGGCGCCCCGTCGGGATCCGCAGCCGCGACACGTGGCGTGGGCGGCGACGCAGCCTGCACCTCCGGCTCGGGGCAGGTGACGGGTGGCGCCGCGCTCGCGCAGCCGGCGAGCGCGACGGAGACGAGCCAGACGCACCTTCGGAGCACCATGATCACAGGGAAGCATCCCAAGAGCCGATGGGATTGCAAGGGGACATCGCGCGTGTCTCAGGCTGTGAGCGTCGCGTCGGCAGACAGGGCGAGCATCTCCGCGCTCGCTCCGCCTCGCCGCGGCTCATGCTCAGACCTCGATGGTATAGCTGTCGAACCGATACGTGTTCGGCGCTTGGGCTTCGACCTCGCGCGCGGTCTTCGTTCCGAGCTCTTCCTGTTGCTCGTGCTCGTCGAGCTCCTTGCCATCGGTACGTCGAACGAACAAGGCGGGACCAAACGCGGTCATGTGCAGAGCGGTAATCGAGCCGGTCACCGCTCGCAAGGAGACTTTCGCTCATCGCGTCGACCCAGGTGCTCGTCCTCGACGAATGCCGAGAAACGCCCTCATCGAGCTTCGCGAGTTCTTTTTATCGGACGCTTCATTTACGAAAGGACGACGCGACGGTATGCCCCCCCGACCGCCCGGCAGGCGCGAAGAGCTTGGTGACGAACTCGAGGAGGACGGCGACCTTCGGCAGAAGGTGACGGCTTTTCGGGTAGAGGGCGTGAATCGGCCATGTCGTGCCGGGGTGCTTTTCGAGGACGAACACGAGGTCCCCACGCGCGACGGCGTCGTGCGCGAGGAAATCGAAGAGCGCGACGATACCCTTTCCCGCGATCGCAAGCTCGCGGAGCGCTTCCGCGTCGTTCGCGTGGAACGGGCCTCGGATGTCCGCGTTGACCGTACCTTCGTCGGAGGTGAACTGGAAGGGGGCGGGCCGCCCGTCGCGGAGGTATCCGACGCAGTCGTGCCGGGCGAGATCACGCGGGCTCTTGGGGGCGCCGCGCCTCTTCACGTACGACGGCGCGGCGACGTGGACGATCCGGCTCGCGCCGAGCTTCTTCGCGATGAGGTTCGATTCGCCGAGCCGCCCGATGCGCACGAGGACGTCGAGAGAAGGCGGCGTGCGGCCGAAGCTCGGCGCGACCGTGCTCGTCCAGGGCACCGGCGGGGTTTCGCTCTTCGCCGCGCAACTCGCGCTCGCCGAGGGCCTACGCGTCATCGCGACGACGTCGAGCCCCGAAAAAGCCGAGCGCCTGAAGAAACTCGGTGTCACGGACATCATCGACTATCGACAGAACCCGGCGTGGCACGAAGACGTGCTTCGTCTCACCGGCGGCGAAGGTGCCGATCACATCGTCGAGGTCGGCGGTCCCGGGACGCTCTCCCAATCGCTTCAAGCCGTCGCGGAGGCACGGTGAGCCTCATCGGCGTCCTCACCGGTTTTGCCGGCCCGATCGATCCGATGCCCGTGCTCTTCCGCGCCTCGCGCCTCGAAGGTGTGCTCGTCGGCTCGGTGCACACGTTCGAAACGATGAACCGCGCGTTCGAGGCGAAGAAGCTGAGGCCCGTCATCGACGACGTTTTCACGCTCGACCGCGCTTCCGTTGCCCTCGCCAAGATGAAAGCGGCGACCCACTTCGGAAAGATCGTCGTTCGTGTCAACGGATGAAGCGTGAGCGAGCAGCGTCAGGCGCGCCCTCGATCGCGCAAGAGCGGCGCGAGAGCCGCGCTCATGGCCACGACAGCCGCGCGAAGTCTCGCAGGCTTGAACGCGGCGAAACCGAGCAGGAGCCCGCCGCGCTGGAGCGGGCGTATCGCGAGCGCCGAGAGCGGCGTGGCGACCACCGAATGGGCAGCGATCGCAGAGGCAGCGGCGCGGTCGTCCACGCCGGGAGGTAGCCACACGCAGAGAGCGAGGCCGGCATTCGAGCCAATCACCTCGATGGCGCCCCCGAGCTCGGACGTGATCGCCTCGAGCAGCGCGGCGCGTCGTTCGGCATAAAGCTCGCGCATTCGTCGGAGGTGCGATACGAAGTGTCCCTCGCTGATGAACTCGGCGAGCGCCGTTTGCGCGAGCGGCGGCGTGAAGCGATCGAGTACGCTCTTCGCCGTGACGAAGCGGTCGAGCAGCGCGTCCGGCACGATGACATAAGCGAGCCGCAGCGCGGGGGACATCGTTTTGCTGAAGCTCCCCGCGTGAATGACGACCCCCGCGTCATCGAGCCCCTGGAGCGCCGCGAGCGGACGGCCCTCGTAACGGTACTCGCTGTCGTAATCGTCCTCGAAGATCCACGCGCCGTGCGCCGCAGCCCAATCGAGCAGCGCGAGGCGGCGCTCGATGGAAAGCGTGACGCCGAGCGGCGCCTGGTGCGCCGGCGTGACGTACGCGAGGCGCGCGTCCGGCGCACGCTCGATGCCGGCGGCGACGTCGAGCCCGTCTTCGTCGATGGGCAGCGGGACGATCTCCGCACCCAGGCATTCGAGCAGGGGGCGCACGCCCACGTAGCCGGGATCTTCCATCCAGACGCGATCGCCTGGATCGAGGACGAGCCGCGCGGTGATGTCGAGCGCCTGCTGCACGCTGGGCATGACGATCACCTGCTCGGCCGAGCACGAGACGCCCCGCGCGACGCGCAGGTGCTCTGCGATGGCCTCGCGCAGCACGCGCACGCCACGGATGTCGATGTCGGCGAGGCGTGTGCCCACCGCGCGCCGCGCGGCGCGGGTCACCATCCGGCTCCAAGCCTCGTGGGGGAAGACGTCGAGGGCCGGGAGGTGCGCGCGGAAGGGACGGAGCGTGCCGGAACGGCCGAACGGGTTTTTCGATGCGTCGAGCCCTGCACCCCAGCGCGACAGGTGCGGCGCGCGCGGCCGAGCGCGTCGCTTCGCGCCCGGGGGTTTTACCTGGAGCCATGCGTCCGGTAGATCGCTGCTGACGAAGGTGCCGGAGCCATGCCGGCCCACGATGTAGCCCTCCGCCGCGAGCTGCCCGAACGCCGCGACGACCGTGCCGCGCGCGACCCCGAGCTGCTCTGCGAGATCACGCGTCGAGGGCAAGCGGGCGCCGGGCCGGAGGCGTCCTTCGAGGATCGCACCACGAAGCGCGTCGTAGGCTGCGCGGTGCATGGGGACACCGTGCTCGCGAAGGGGGATCGGCAGTTCGGGGACACGCGTGCGGCGGCTCATGGGGGGCGAAGTGGTCCAGCCCGTGGTGGGCAAAGTGGAGCTTCCACGTGGACCACTCCAACGCTACACCCTCGCCAAGGAGAAATCATGAAGCAACGCATCGCCTACCAAGACGTCGCCCCGAAAGCCTTTCGTGCGCTCCTCGCCCTCGCGCAGCACGTGCGTACTTCCGGCCTCGACCACAAGCTCGTCGAGCTCGTCAATCTGCGGGTCTCCCAGATGAACGGATGCGCGTTCTGCATCGACATGCATACGAAGGAGCTTCGCGCTGCCGGGGAGACGGAGCAGCGGCTTTATCTCCTCTCGGCATACCGGGAAGCACCCTTCTATTCCGACCGAGAGCGCGCCGCGCTCGCGTGGGCCGAGGCCGTGACCGAGCTCGGCAAAGACGGCGTGTCGGATGCGGTCTACGAGGAGGCGCGACGACATTTCGGGGAGGCGGAGCTCGTCGAGCTGACGGTGGCCGTGATCCACATCAATGCGTGGAATCGCATGAACGTTCCCTTCCGGATGCCCGCGGGCACCTACACGCCGAGTGCCCGATGAGGCCCCGCGAGAGTGCCGAACGATTCCGCGCCCTGCACGCGGAAGGCCATCTCCTCGTTCTGGCGAACGTCTGGGACGCGGCCTCGGCGCGCGTCGTGGAGGCCGCGGGCGCCGAGGCGATCGCGACGAGCAGCGCCTCGCTTGCCTGGGCGCATGGCTACCCGGACGGCGAACGCCTGCCGCTCGACGCGCTCGTCGCGGCCGTGCGCGAGATTGCCGCGGTCGTGTCGGTGCCGATGACGGTCGATCTCGAGCGTGGCTACTCCGACGATCCCGCCGCTGTCGTCGAGGCGGTGGCGCGGATCGCGGATGCGGGTGCCGTCGGCGTGAACCTCGAAGATCGGTTTGGGCCGCCCGACGTCCTCGCGAACAAGATCCGTGCGTGCAAGCGCGAGGCAAGGATCGCGGACGTGTTCATCAACGCGCGCATCGACGTGTTCATGGGCCGCGGGGCGCCGCCCGAGAACGCGCAGGGCGAGGCGCTTGCGCGCGGGCGTACCTACGCGGACGCGGGAGCGGACGGCCTGTTCGTTCCGAAGGTCACGGCGCCTTCGGCGATCGAAGCCCTGGCGCGCAGCACGCCGCTGCCCCTCAACGTCATGGCCTTGCCGGGACTGCCGAGCGTGCGCGAGCTCAAGGCGTACGGGGTCCGGCGTCTCAGCGCCGGACCCTGGCTGGGCCTCGCGGCGCTCAGCGCGGCACGCCGGGCCTGCGTCGACCTCTTCGAGCACGGCTCGTACGAGAAGCTCTTCGACGCCGACCTCTCCTTCCCGGCGCTGAACGATCTGCTCGCGAGGTGACCTTGGGAGGTCGAGGGACCTGCGCGAACGGTTTCAAGCTCGACCCGGGAGGTCCCGGGACCTGCTTGAACGGAGCGCAACATCGAGCCGGAGGTCCCGGGACCTGCTTCTTCGGGGTCGAAGACCGATGACGGAGGTCGAGGGATCTGTCCGCGCGGCGGAGAGGGGGAAAGGCGCTGGATCGAGCCGGAAACTCCCCCCTCTCAGGTCGGCGCGGCCCGCGCGGAGCTGCTTTGCCCGTTCACACGACGCGGGATCGCCGGGCGTAGGGCTTCTGGTGCTCGCCGCGGGCGCTTCCTTCCGCGGAGAGGAGCCTCTCGATGCGGTCCTCGAGGGGCGGGTGGCTCGAGAAGAGGGCAACCATGCGGCCGCCGCGGATACCGAACGCCTGCATGCTGGTGGGCAAGAGGCTCGGCTCGCCTTGTTGCATGCGGAGCGTGTTCAAGGCGCCGGCCATGGGCTGCTTGCCGACGAGCTCGGCACCGCCATCATCCGCGCGGAACTCGCGACGCCGGCTGAACCAGGCGACGATCAAGCTCGCGAGGATGCCGAACACGATCTGCAAGATGATGCTGCTCACGAAGTAGGCGATGCCTGGACCTCGCTCCTCGCCGTCCTCGGAGCGGCTCAAGAATCGGTCGATGAGGAAGCCCACGACGCGACTCAGGAAGATGACGAACGTGTTCAGCACGCCCTGCAAGAGCGTGAGCGTCACCATGTCTCCGTTGGCGACGTGCGCGATCTCGTGACCGAGCACGGCCTCGACTTCCTTTTGCGGCATGTTCCGCAAGAGGCCCGTGGAGACGGCGACGAGGGCCTTGTCGCGCCGCGCGCCCGTGGCGAAAGCATTCATCTCCGGGCTGTCGTAGACGGCGACCTCGGGCATCCCGATGCCTGCCTCGCGCGCGAGCCTCGCGACGGTCTGCAAAAGCCAGGTTTCCTCGGCGTTACGGGGGACGCCGAGGACCTGCGCGCCGGTGCTCCATTTGGCCATGGTCTTCGACAGGAGGAGCGAGATCAGCGAGCCGCCGAAGCCGATCAGCGCGGCCGTGACGAGCAGCCCTGGCAGGTTGATCCGCACCCCTTGCTGCACGAGGAAGCGCTCGAGGCCGAAAACCTGGGCGAGGATGGCGAGCATGGCCACGACCGCCAGGTTGGTCAATACGAACAGGGCGATCCGGCTGATGAATTTGCCTTTCATTCGTGATCTCCACAATCCGAAAGGACGGGCACGGTAAACCTGTGACGCGTCCGTCCCGGTGCAAGAGGCAAACCGGCGAAGCGCGCCGAAGCTTCCGTGAATGAGACATCGGAAAAACCGTGGTGGGGGCCTTTCACGACCTCCCTCCGGCCATTCGAATCCGGAGTATCGACGGCAATGGCCGGACGCTTGCGTCCCACCAAAGTCAGCGCGCGGCCGCCATGGCCGGGGTATCAACCACGTTCAGGATTTGGTTGTTTGGCAAACAACCATGCGTTCAGTCGTGGCCGTGGCATCGGGCGCTCCCTGCGCAACGAAAATAGCCGGACGACCTGGACATGTGGTACTCGTTGGTACATGGGGCTTGGTCCCGGATACGCGGTTTCGAAGCACGTGAGACTCGTGCGCCTGCTCGGACGGGGCGGCATGGGAAGCGTGTGGATCGCGGACCACCTCGGGTTGAAGACGCAGGTCGCGGTCAAGTTCGTGGCGGACGTGCACGCCAGCGACCCGGCGACCCGAATGCGCTTCCAGCGCGAGGCCACGAGCGCGGCCCAGATCGGGAGCCCGCACATTGTAAATATCCATGATCACGGTGTCACCGGCGACGGGATCCCGTACATGGTCATGGAGCTGCTCGATGGGGAGGACCTGTCGTCGTGCATCAAACGAACAGGCCCGCTGCCTCTCGAGGACGTCGCCAGGATCGTCTCGCAGACCAGCAAGGCGCTCGGCAAGGCCCACCGGCTCGGGATCGTGCATCGCGACATCAAGCCGAGCAACATCTTCCTCCTCGACACGGAGGGCGACATCTTCGTCAAAGTGCTCGACTTCGGCATTGCAAAGCCGGGCGGCGGCGAATCGAGCGACGTGACGAGCACCGGGATGATCGTCGGGACCATCCTCTACGCGAGCCCCGAGCAGCTTCTCAACGCCAAGAGCGTTGATTTCCGCGCGGATCTCTGGTCCCTGGGGGTCGTCGCCTACCGCGCGATGACAGGCAAGCTGCCATTTTCCGACGAGAATGGGATCGGCGCGCTGTTCCTGGCCATGCAAGCGGGGAAGTTCGTTCCGCCGAGCCAGATCGTGAGCACCATCCCGCCCGAGGTCGACGAATGGTGCAAGCGCGCCCTCGCACATGACCCCGCGGCGCGGTTCGCCTCGGCCAGGGAGATGGCGGACGCGCTCTACACCGCCCTCGGCAGGATATCGTCTCCGTCCCTCACGCGTGCTCCCCACAACGGGGCCAGCTCGTCTTCGCGCCACGTCTCCCGTGGAGAATCGACCGGGGCTCCATCCGTCGTCGGAGGCATCGGACGGCGGGACGAGAAGGTAACGGTCGTCGAACACAGCTACAGGCCGTTTTCGTCGGACGGCGAAGCGTCACAAGATTCCTCCGTCCACTCCGTGGCTTCCTCCGCGCATATCGACAAGGATGCGAGCTCCCGTGACGCGGCAAAGGAGCCGAGCTCCCTCGGTGGGCCCGCGTCCGCGATGACGTACGTCGGTGAGGCGGGGACCCGCGGATCGGGGGCGCCCGGACCGGGTCGACGTTGGCCCATGATCGCCGCGGCGGTGGTGAGCCTCCTCGGGGCAGGCGCGCTCGGGTTTGCCTATCTGAAGCCCCCCACGAAGCCGCTCGGCGGGCCGTCGACGCCGGTCATCGAGAATGAACCTTCCGTGACCGCGGCCCCGTCCGCGAGCCCGACCCCAGAGGACAACAAGGCGCCGCCTGTCGTCGAGCCGGCCTCGAGCCGCATGGACATCGCCCCGAATCCGCCTGCGCCAAGCGAGTCCATGTCCAGTGCCTCCGCTCCGAGTGCGTCCGCGCCGGCGGCACGTCCGAAGCCGTCGGCGAGGCCAGGCGGCCCTGAGCGAAGCAATCCGCTACCCGAGAAGGATTATGGTTTCTGAACGGTCGGTGATTTCGCGACGTATCACAAAGGTTCGTGTTTCGAGGGGGGTCGCGTGGTTGTCTCGTGTCGCGGCATTGCTGGTCACCGCGACGCTCCTCGCGCCTTCCCTCGCGCTCGCGGCTGAGCCTTCCTCGGCGGACAAGGAGACGGCGCGCAACCTCATGAAAGAGGGTGACGCGAAGTTTGCCTCGAAGGACTACGCAGGCGCCCTCAAGGCTTATCAGGCGGCGCATGCGATCATGCAGGTTCCGAGCACGGGCCTGCCGCTCGCCAGAGCCCAGATCGAGCGCGGGCTGCTCGTCGAGGCGCGCGATACCTTGTTGCAAGTTTCGCGTCACCCGAAGGACGCGAACGAGCCGGCGGCATTCGTGAAGGCTCGTGAAGAGGCCGCGGATCTCGCGCAAAAGCTCGCGACCCGTATCCCGTCGCTGGTGATCGTCGTGGAGGGCGCTTCGAGCGACGTTGCCGCCGTGGCCGTGGACGGGGCGTCGATTCCCTCCGCGGCGCTCTCCGCGCCACGCAAGGTCAATCCGGGCTCGCATACGGTCACCGCCTCCGCGAGCGGATTTCACGCGGCGAGCGCGACCATCAACGTGAAGGAAGGGGCAAACGAGAAGGTCACGCTCAAGCTCGTCCCGGCCGATGGCAGCAAGCCGCCGCCGGCGCCGAGCTCGCCTGCTCCGGCGATCCAGGGCGGAGGGAAGCTCCGGATCGAGAGCTCCGCACACGAGGGGAACGTCTTCATCGACGGGAAAGCCGTGGGCGCGACGCCGCTGGAGGTGCCGGTCACGGCGGGCGTGCACGAGGTCGAGATCCAATACCCGGGCGGCACGAACGAAAAAAAGCAGGCGACCGTCGACGCCGGCCAGACCGAGCGCGTGGAGTTTCGACCTTCCCCGATGGATGAAGTGGCGCGGTACCGGAAGGGCCTCCATTTCGGCGGGTCGTTCAGTCCCGCGATGGCGGTGTATACCGAAGGCGGCGCGATCATGTTCGGCGCGGCTGCGGGTTTCGTGATGAACATCGGCATCACCCCGATGTTCGATTTCCGGACGGGCGGGACGCTGACGGTCGTGCACCGATTCAACGAGAATCCGGAGTATCAGGCGACCCAGATCTCCGTGGTCGTCCCGGCCATGCTCCGTGTCAACTGGAGCCCGTGGTTCTCGTCGGCTGCGGGGCTCTCGGCTGGATTCGTGGCGGATCTGCAGACGGACCCGGTGCTTTACGGCGCCTCCGTGGGCCCGGAATGGTCGCTCCTGTCCATGTGCGCCGGCGACCGGCGTCAATACGAGATTTCCTTCAGCCAGGGGCTACGGTTCGGCCAGGCCCGAAGAGATTTTCATCAGCTGGTCACGTTCACGTATCTCTCGTTGTGAACGACGACTCGATCCCAAGCTGGTCGCCCTGCTAGAACATCGATCGGTTTGACAACCGCTCGATGTTCTAGCCTTTTCGTCCCGAGGGGGACGCCTCGCGTCCCCCTCTCGTCCGGGCAAAGCCCGGCCGATTCACCCCCCGAGGCGAAAACCGCTTCGCGATCTCGCAGAGCGCCGAACAGTTCGGCGCTCTAGCAGGGCTCAGGGCTCATGCCTCAAGCGAAAACACGCGGACCCTGCGGGCGCCTCAGGGCGTCGGCACCGCGATTTCGATCACCCCATCCGCCTGCTTGAGCTCGAAACGCGACAGGAAGCTCAACCCCAGAAGCCCCTCGACGCCCGCGCCGAGATCGTCGACCACCACCGCCGGCACGCGCTTCGCCGCGAGTTTGTCCACCGCGATGGAGCCAACCAGGATGAAGAGCCCATCCTTTTGCCCGTTCGCCGTCTGCAGCACGACCTTCGGTGCCCCGGCGAGGTGGAGGCCCAGCTTTTCCGCGAGCGCTCGCGGCAGCGTCACGTAGCTCGCCCCGGTATCCACCACGAAGGACGCGGTCTCCTTGTCGTCGAGGCGAACCTTGGCGCGAATCTGGAGCTGGCCCGGCTCCATACGCAGCGCCGCGCGGCCCTCGCCCACGACCGAGCAGCCCCCTTTTTGCAGGAGATCGGCGATGCGCGTCCGGATGCCTGGCGTCCAGGGCGCACGCGAGTGGTGAAAGACGAGTTGCTGCAACGGAAAAGCCGCCTCGCAGGGCTTGCCTTGTTTCTCGTAGACCGTCGCCAGGTTGAGCGGGATGTCGGAAAGCTTCGGGTGGAGCAGGAGCGCCTGGCGGAAATCCTCCGCCGCGCGGTCGAGGTCGCCCTTTTCCTGGTACACCACGCCGCGCCACGCACGATAATGGACTTGATAAGGGTCGGAATTCACGAGCTCCGTCAGATCGGCCGCCGCCGCATCCGCCTCGCCCAGGCGCTGGTGCGCGCGGTAGGTGATGCGCCTCGTCTGGACGTATTCGCCGCATGCGGCGGTAAACGTGGCGGCCCGCGCCACCACCCCGCGGCTGTCGCCGGCCGCGAGCATCGTTTCGAGGAGCTCGAGCGTCTTCGGGCGGTCGCAAGGCTCCTTCTGAAGCTCGCTTTCGAGCTTGTGTACCGTGTTCGAGGCGGCCCCGTAGTCGTAGCGCGGCTGGTAGGTGCGGTAGGCCCAGTAGCCACCGCCCCCGAGCCCGCCCAGCACGACGAGGGCCACGAGGGCGCGTACGAGCGGCGCACGGCGCTGCTTGCGCTTGCAATTGGGGCAAAGGGCCTGCATGCCGTCGAACTGCCGGCAGACCGCGCAGAGGGCCACGAAGCACTGGCTGCACGAGGCCACCGCGGAGCTCCCGGGGTGGGCTTGGCAAACGGGGCGCTGCATGATGCCGTTTTACCGCGAAGACCTTCCGCCGAGCAAGCGTTCGTCGAGCCTATTTCGTCTCGAAGCCCCGCTATTCGTCGACCAGACCCTCGGCCGGGGCAATGCGTGCGGCACGGCGGGAGGGGAACACGCTCGCCAGCATTCCGGCCAGTACCACGAGCGCGGTGACGGCGAGCAGGTTCCACCATGGGATGTCGGTGACGAGGGCAGCTCGTCGACCCACCACGGCGGCGATTCCGAGCAGTCCGTAGGGCAGGCCGATCACGGCGCCCAGCGCGGCACCAAGGAGGGAGATCCCTGCGGCTTCCAGAAGGAGCATCGTGCGTACACCGGCGCGTCGCATGCCGAGCGCTCTCAGCAGGGAGATCTCCCTGGTTCGCTCCAGGACCGAGAGCCGGAGCATGTTGGCCAGGCCGATGACCGCGATCAGGACCGTGACCAGCAGCATTGCGACCGACATGTTGACCAGGATGGAGAGGATATTCGCGATGTCGCCTCGCTCGCTGAGCGCGCCCGAGACCGTGATCGACGGGTCCATGGCCGCGATCGTGTTGGCGCCGGACTGCAGGGCATCACGATCGGCAGACGGAGCCGCGATGGCCCAGACGGTCCGCTGCGTGGACGTGCGCGAGATCGAGGACAGGATGTCCGCTCGCACAATCCCGATGGTCGGGCCGGTGGTATCGGCCCATTTCGAGGCGTATGCGACGAACTCATGGCGCGCCCCGTCCACCACAGCCGTTACGGTGGCTCCCTCGGAGAGGCCGGCTGCCGCGAGGTATCGTCCGGGGAGGAGCATGGCAGGTGGACGGTCGGGCGTGACGGTCGAGAGTTGCGTCATGCCTGCCTCGCGGATTACCTCGCTCGGCGCCCCGAGCAATGTGGTGATCTCCTGTCCGGCGGCGGGAGGTAGCTCGACGGCTGTCTCCGGCAGGGCTGCGGTGATCGAAAGGCCAGGAAGCGACGCGATCGCTCGCACGGTCTCGGCAGAGATGACCGGGGCGTCGGTACGTACGCTGAGGTCCACGGGATAGCGGGTTTGCAGGTCCGCATCGACGGTGGCCTGGCCGCTCTTGGCAGCCACCCCCAAGGCGACGATGAGCGCCGTGCCGAGAACCAGGGCCGTGACGGCGGACCCGGTGCGTTCGGGATTGCAACGAAGATTCGAGCCGGCGATCTCGGCGGCGACACCCAGTCGGTCGAATCCGCGTTCCACCACGGGCAGGAGCAGCATCACCACCCGTCGAAGAGCCGTCAGGATCCCTACCGCCGAGACAAACCCGCCGACCACCACAGGCGCGACGGCGACGGTGCGGATTCCCGCTGCTGCGACCGCCGCTCCGATGATGACCAGGGTCGACGCGAGCACGAACACGACCCGACGGGACTGCCGGGACGGCATGGCATCGGGCGCGGTGCGTAATGCCTGCGCAGGGGGGACGCGGATGGCATGCCGGGCCGGGAACCACGCGGCGATGACCGTGGAGGCCACCCCGATCGCATTGCACGCGAGGAGGGCGAGCGTGTTGATCTGCAGCCCGCCGGCGGCGAGTTTTTGGTACGAGGCTCCGGCGAATCCGAGCAGGACCCCCAATGCCGTGCCGACCACGGAGCCAATCGTGCCGACGATGGTGGCCTCGGCGAGGATCAGGTTTCGGACCTGATTGCGATGCGCACCCAAAAGACGCAGCAGAGCGGTTTGCCTCCTGCGTTGGGTCAGAAGGATGGAGAACGTGTTGGCAATGACCAGGACGGCGGCCAGCAGAGAGAGCAGAGCGAAAGCCAGCATGATGAACGTCAGGGCGTTGGACCCTCCCACGAACCGTCCCGCTGCGGCCGCTGATTGCTCCCGGGCGCTCGACACCTCAACCGGTCCGGGCAAGGCGTTCTCGAGACGTTGGATCGTGGCCTGGAGCTTTGATGGGTCTCGCACGAGGGCCAGGGCAACCGTGGGTGTATCGCCGGCAAAAAAGGCTTCGGCCGCGTAGAAGCGATAGGAGACGCCGACGAGTGGCTGGA
This sequence comes from Polyangium jinanense, assembly GCF_028435365.1. The sequence goes on from NZ_JAGTJJ010000007.1 coordinate 38,977, forward strand.
ATCCGAGCTCCGCAACCCCGGTGATCTTCACGTTCTGCATGGGGGATGCCTTCGAACGCAGCCGGACGGTGTCACCCACGTGGACCCCGAGCTCTGCCAGGGTTTTGTCGTCCGCGACGACCTCAGCGGGCCCGGAGGGCCATCGACCTCCTTCTCGGAGGCGGAACCAGCGAGCCTGTGGGTTCTCCGGCAAGCTCAGCACGTTGGCTGTTCCACGTTGCCTTTGGCCAAACGCTTCCACCGTTCGCGCATAAACCGGATCGACGGTCGCAATGTTGGGCTCGCGGCTGACCTCCCGAAACCAGGACGGGTCCTTGGTTGGGGCCTTGTTTTCGAGGTAAATGTCCGCCTTGGTCAGCGGTGCAGCCGCGGTCAACTGGAGCCCGATGGTCGTTGTCGAGGCAAAGACCGAGGTCGCGACGAGAAACCCGACCCCGAGCGCAATGGCGACGACCACCGCCATGACGCGGGACGGATACGATCGGAGCTGGGCCCATGCGTCAGCGATCAAGGCGTGACCTCCTCGCTCAAGCTCTTCATGGCGGTCAGCACGCTGTCCTGCGCGGGTTTTATGATCTCGTAGCGTAAGTGACCGTCCGCCATGAACAGGACACGGTCCGCGTAGGTTGCGGCCACCGGGTCGTGGGTCACCATGACAATGGTTTGTCCAAGGGTGCGACAGGCGTCTCGCAACCCTGTTAGCAGGGCTCGGCCGGTGGCCAGATCGAGCGCGCCTGTGGGTTCGTCCGCGAAGATGACGGCGGGTCGCGTGAGCAGCGCCCTGGCCACGGCGACCCGCTGTTGCTGTCCGCCGGAGAGCTCACCTGGACGGTGGGACAGTCTGTCCGACAGCCCCAGGGAGCTCACGATCTGATCCAGGAACGGTCGGTCTGGTCTGCGCCCGGAGAGCTTGAGCGGGAGCAGGATGTTCTGCTCGGCGGTCAGGGTCGGCAGCAGGTTGAATGCCTGGAAGATGAAACCTATCCGATCTCGCCGAAGATCCGTGAGCTCTCGGTCGCCGAGGGCTGTGATGTCCCGGCCATCGATTTCCACCTTGCCGCGGGTCGGGGTGTCCAGGCCGGCGAGCAGATGCAGGAGGGTGGTTTTTCCCGATCCCGAGGGGCCCATGATGGCGGTGAACTGCGCCCGCTCGAACCGGGCAGACACGGCGTTCACGGCGTGAACCGCCGTCTCGCCGTTGCCATAGACCTTCGACAGGTTGAAACACTCCATTGCGGCTCGTTCGACGCGCATGACATGCCTCATGGGACAGGTCCTTTTGAAGGATTAGCGACGGGGAGGTTCCAGGAGGAGCACGTGAGGAATTTCCTCCGGCGCAATCATCTGACACAGCGTGAGAAGCGTTCCGGACCATCCGAGCATGAGGCCGGGCACCGTTTGAATTCCCTCCGGCAAACCCGGAGCGTCGCCGACCGTGTGGATGCGCTGCAGCGCGGATTCCCCGAAGCTGTGAGCCAATGGTCGCAGGTCGTCTTCGATGAGGGAGGCCTGGTGCAGCGTCACCCAGTTGCCCAGGGAGCCGTGACAGAGGGAATCATTCGGGGGCAAACCGGCGTCGTGAACGGTCCGAGCGGCCCTCAAGCCAGATCTGCGCAGCTCGTCATCCTTCAGGAGTTTCGAGGCGGCCAGGCGGGCGAGCCCGATCCCGCTCACGCCATGGCACCAGTGAATGGGATACTGGTACCCGTCTCGTCCACGCATCTCCGGCCGGGCGTCAGCCCACCGGTCGAGCCGTGGGTCGAAGAGCCGGTCGTCGAACGCGAGGGCCTCCCGTGCCGCCTGAAGGACCTCCACGTCGTCGAGGAAGGCGCCCGCCCTGGCAAGGGCCCACCCGATTCCGGTCGCTCCGTGGGAGAACCCGCCGAGGAGGACTCGTTCGTCGCCGAAGGCCCAGGCCCGGGAGCCGTCCGAGAGATGCAGGCTGTTCGCGAGCAGGTGCTCCGCCGCCGCGCGTACGCACGCGGAGATGTCCGCATCGTTCTCGAGCGCGGGATGACTGGCCAGGACGGCGCAGACGCCAGCGGAACCGGTGGTGACATCCAGGTACCGGTCGTCGCAGATGCTCCTTTTGAGCTTGCGTATGGCCGCTCTGCACGTGGCTTCCCACGCACGGTCACCGGTGACGGCCGCATAATGGGTCAGCGCATAAAGGAAGCCGGCCACCCCGCTGAACCCGCCCACGGGCAGGGGCGCGGTCCCGACCAGCCAGTCATTGAGGTGATGGTGCACGGGGGTGAGGGCCCTCCGTGCGTACTCCGCCACCCAGGCGTCGGGGACCAGGGTGCTGGCGTAGGTGAGTGCGAGTCCAACGCCCGCAAGGCCGTCGTAGAGTGTGGTGCCCAGGGGGCGGTATTCGAGGCCCTCATTCGTCACGTCGGTCGTCACGCCGATCCAGGTGACGTCTTTTTCACCGACGATCGCGTCTCGGCGTGCCCGCTGAAGCAGGCGCTCGAGCATCCTTCGGGGATTCATCGGGCCGAGCGGAGCAGGGACGCTCGTCCGTGTCGTCGGCCGCTCCTCGGCGGAGGTGGGCCCGGCTGTCGCAGCGGCTATCGATTCGAGGACCATTCGCTCCTGGAATTCGAGGTCTTGCCGAGACAGGTTTGTGATCCGGCTCGACAGGGCGTCGCGGCCGCTGGTCGCAAAGTAGCCCCTCCGGACCTCACGGCCGGCGGAAAGCAGCGATGTGCCGTCCAGCTCTGCGTAGAACAGTGGGATGTCGTGGTCGTGCAGTGCAGACAGCTCGACGGCAATGGCGTCTGCGTCCTCGGGACGTTCTCTGGCCAGGCGCCACAGGCGATTGAGGAGGTTGTCCCGGGAAACACCAGATCGCGCGTACGCGGGCTGGGTCATCTCCTGGAGCAGGAGGGAATAGCTGCGTGTCGGTCGCAGGAGATGGCGGAAGGAGAAGTTCTCCGCTCGGGCGATGACGCGGAGGAGGTCGTCGCGGCGCTCGAGGGCGGCCGCATAAACCGTGCGAAAGCCCTCGGACACGATCTTGGCATTCTTGCGGGCAAACTCCAGCGTCATGCCAGGAGGCTGGTTCCGGGACTTTCCCACCTGTTGCCGCTGGTATTCGATGCGCATGTGGGCCGTGAAGGCGCCGACGATCCGCAGGACGTCCCGGTACACCGCCGGAGCGAGGCCGCCGGTCAGGACACTGACGTCGATCGGCCCCTGATTCTCGATGCAAATGCGCACGGGAAGATACCCCGACCCGAGGACGCTGCCGTTCAGCCTGGCGATGGCATGATCGTTTGCTGTGCTCGAAGATGTTCGAGCATGATTCTGAATGGCGGTTTCGAGGTCCACCGGGACCGGGCATGTCGAGGTGGCAATGACGTTCTCGAGATGGAGGTCGGAGCTGCCGAGGAGGTAAGCGACGCCGGCGCTCGCACCGAGGTTCCGAAGATAGGTTTCGAGGTCTGTTTCGCCGGCCTCGGCATGCGGAATGAATTCCACCCATCCGTAGGAATCCCTGGCGAGGACATTCGGGGCTCGCAGGGTGATGGTGTCGGCGACGGCTGGCGCGAGGCACTCGACGAATTGCTGGTAGAACCGGTAGATCCGGGTGTCTCGGGGCTTGTAGACCACACGCTGCGTGTTCTCGAACTCGAGCAGGACCACCGTCTTCCCGCCGTCGTGGTGGTCGCCGGCGCCCAGCGTGACCCGCGTGATGCGGCCTGGGGCGGGATCCAGCAGGCCGACCCTGGTGAGCTGCGGGAGATCGTCTCGAAGTCTCTTGGTGAGCAGAGTGATCGAATTCGACCACATGCGTCCGATCCGGACGAAATCGCGAGCCAGCAAAGGGTAACGCTCCAGGATTTCTTTTCGGATCGTGCGGGATCTCAGGGCGGAGTCGAAGCGCTCGTACCCTTCCCATCTGGAGAGCTCGGCGAGCAGGCATCGAATGGCCACAGACCCGAGCCTTTGGGCCAGCGCGCTCAACATCTGCGCGCGCGCCGCGTCGGTGAACAGCTCGGCTCCCGCCAGGTCCCGCAGGTGCGCGGAGTGATGGGCCACGACGTCGGCCAGCAGGCCGGCAAATGGCAGCTCGCCAAGCTGCGTGTTCTCAATGACGAGCTCGTCGAGGGGTGGCGGCGATTCGTGGGTCGAGGGGGTATCAAAGAGCAGGGCCATGGCATCGGGGAGCCATGCCAGGGATGCGTGATGAGGTTTGAATGGCCCCCCGTCGAGGATCGAGGCCAGTTCCTGCTCGTGCATACCGATCCTGGCCAGGTAGGAGTGGAACGTGGAATCGTCCAAGAGGTGATTTCCTCGCCACTTCTCGAGCAAGTCCGGACGTCCGGTGCGAGATGCTCCGGCATCGACCGGTCGGCGCTCGACGACGGTAAGCGCCTGTGCCATGGCAACGTGGTCTAGATGTGCCCCCGGGTTCACGTATCTGCTCCTCTGTCCCGATGAATCCCTAAAAGGGTGGGGTGCCCGACCCGGGTCGGCGTCGGACACCCCACGTCACTGCTTCGTCAGCGGCAGGCGCAAACAAGGGTGCCGCACTCGATCGTGAGCGTACAGACCCACCCGCTGCTGCCCGCGTAGGGCTTCGCCGATTGCTCGAACTCCGCGTCGATCTGCGCTTGCAGGGACGGCCCTGCCTTGTCGTCCCATTGCGCTTCGACATCCCAGCGGGGGCTCTTCGCAACGATCACCTTGCCAAACGTTTCGTTCATGATTCTATCCTCCATTCCTTTCTCGGTTGGTGCGTGTGGCATTCCGTGCTCCTCGCGAAATCGCGACATTTCGTGAGGGGCATGGAATGAGGCGCGACGTGGAGCGGCGCATCGGCGAGCAGACCGAGCTCGCGGCTCGTCGCTCATGGCTCGCCTTCTGGCGGCCTCTCGTCCGCTCGCAGCGGCTCCGTAGGCGCACCTCGAAGGTCGAGCTTTGCTGTCGGCGTCGCGCTTCACGCCCACGCAACGCTGGTGCCACGCGGGGGGAGACACCGCGCGCTGGGCCCGCACGTTCACGAAGGTCCGCGAGCGCCACCGACGGCGGCCCCGTGGATCACCGTGGCTTTCGTCGAACCCGGCGCGCCGTCCCAGCGGAAAACGGGGCCCGCGGTAGTCGGATGGGCTGCGCCGGGCACGCTCTGGCGTGCGGGCTCCTTCGAGCAAGGAGTTGCGTCGTCGCGCAAGCTCGTGCCTATGACGCGTGAAGTACCACCCGTATTGTGGGGGGCTTCAGGAAGGCCCCTGAGAGGGTGTTCCCCAGGCTGCTGCGCGGCTCGATGCGTCGGTCGACCTCGAGCCGCTCGCGACGCCTGTGGAACACCCTCTGAGGGGCTTTCTCGTACGACGGAGGCCCGGCGAGGTGCCGGAGGCCGATCAGGCCGGGACGATTTCGGCGACGGGAGGGGTCGACGTATCGTTCGGCATGAGCCGGTAGCGCTTGCCACCGGAGGTGAACGAGCCGTCGTCTGCCGCTGTCGCCTGACGAAGCACATCGAAGGTTTCGTGCGCGATGAGGTACGACGTCGTGCCCGGCGGGACGATGCCCAGCGTCCACTCCGCGTTCGAGATCATGAACTTCTGCTCGGGAGGCCGGAGGCCCTTGGTCACCAGCGCGCCGAGTTCAACGGTGCCGGAGGAGTCGCGCATAAGGACGCGGAGTCTCAGGGTGGCAATGGTTGTGAGGAGTTCTTGGCGCACTGCCGGTGAGGAGACTGTCATATCGCCGATGATGGCATGACCTCCCCGGCAAGTTGAAGAGGATCGAGCACGCGGCGCGAAGGTGCCGCAGCGGGCAAGAGGGCGATGACATAGCTGGATATCACAATTTTAAGGTTTCCATGTGTCGAGGACGTTATCGTATCGACCACGTCGGCAGCGTCCTCGGCCACATCTTCGCCCCCAGTTGGCTGCGTCCTCACCGAAAGAGCCTCGCTAACTTCGCACGACTCGTAAAAATACCTCGAGCCGTAGCGCGTCCGCCCGCGTCCTTGCCCGGGATCCCGCCGGTGCCGGCGCGCTCCGCCAGGCCGCGCCCGCGAGCGCCGAGGCCTGCGACGCGCGACCCATCCGCTGCACCTCGTAATCGACCGCCTCCACCGCCTCCTCGAGACGGCTGAAGCGGGCCATGCTCTCACCGTCGACGAGCACCTCCCAGCGCTTGCCGCGCGCGCCGCGGCACACGACGAGCGCCTCTGCGAGTGTTCCCGATCGACGCTCGAAATGCAGAACGAGCCCGTATTTGCCGAGAGACGCCCATGCGTTGTCGGAGATCGCGCGGACCTCGTCAGAGAGCCCGAGCCCCAGCGGATCGAAGCGCGCGGCGCGGTCCTGGATCTCGCTGAGCGTGATCGCGCCCGCCTCCAGGTCGAATCCTGGATGATCGAAGGCGATGCGCTCCCAGGTGCGCCTCGCCGCGGAGGCGTCGCGGCCCTCGAGGTCCAGGTCCCGCGGCATGCCGAAGAGAGATGGAAGCGTGCAGAGATCCAGGGCGGAAAGATCCACAAAATCGAGGATCAAGCAATCGGTTTTTCCAGGAAATAGACGCGTCCCGCGCCCCACGCATTGCGCGTAGAGCCCCTCGTTCCGCGTGGGGCGGGCCATTGCGACGCAGCTCACGCCAGGATCGTCGAAGCCCTCGGTCAAGACCCCGACGTTGGTGAGCACGATCGTCCGGCCTTTTCGGAAGTCCTCGAGCGCTCTCGCGCGGTCTTCGGGCTTCATGGTGCCGTGGACGATGCCGGCGGGGACACCGAGGGCGTTGAGCGCGTAGCAGAGGTTTCGCGCGTGGCTCACGGTCACGCAGAAGGCGATGGTGCGCCGGTCGCGCGCGAGCTCCTGGATCGCGCGGGCCACGAGAGCGTTGCGTTCCTCGATGTCCACGGCGAGCGCGAGCTCGTCCTCGGCGAAGTCGAGACCCTCGCCCGAGAGGCGCGAGAGGTCGGCGGTGGTGGCGATGCGATAGCCGGAGAGCCGCACGAGATAACCTTGCTCGATGAGCTCCGGCAATGTCTTCGCATAAACGATGCGCTCGAAGACCGTGTCGAGGCCCTGGCCGTCGCCGCGGGTGGTGGTGGCCGTGAAGCCGAGCAAGGTGCCATTCCAGTCGGAATCGAATGCTCCGAGGCGGCGGAGGACGCGGAGGTTGTCGTCGGCGGCGGCGTGGTGGCATTCGTCGTAGATGACGAGCCCGAGGTCGCGGCCGGCGAGGAGGTTGGAAAGGCGCGCGTCGTGAAGCGAGCGGATCGAGGCGACGATGACCTTGGCATCACGCGGCGCGCGGCGCGTGGCTTGCTCCACGGCGACGATGGCCTCGCCGGCGAGGGCGCGGTGGATCTTGTCGCGGGCCTGCTCGACGAGCTCTTCCCGATGCGCGAGCACGAGGACGCCGCGGCGCGCGAGGCGAGAAAGTTCGGCGAAGATGACGGTTTTACCGGCGCCGGTCGGGAGGCAGACGACCATGCGGCGCAGGCCCGCGCGCCGGGCGGAGAGGACGGCGCTCACCGCTTCGCGCTGGTAGGGGCGGAGCGAGGGCGCAGGCGATGTCGCGGGCGGGGGAGGGGTCATGCGCAAGGCGGCGAGTGTAAAAGAATTTTTCGCGAAAGGTCTCGGGATCGGCCCGTTTTCCGTCTTGCCAGCAAGCCGCACATAAGGAACCCTGCGCGAGCCTTGCGGATCGAGATCATGAAGTCCACGAACATCGTTTGCCGCTCGAGGGGGCGGGCCTCGAGCCTACCGTGGTTCGCAGCGCTCGCATGTGCCGCATCGGTCGCCAGTTGCACGCAGGCACCGCCGCAGACGCGGCAGGAGGCGGTGTCTCCTTCACCCGCACCCGCGAACGTTGTGGCACCACCACCCACCGTTCCCGAGGTTCACGTCGATGGTCCGCGTATCCGCGTCGCCCTGAAGGAGATCCGCCTGGACGACGCGACCATTCCTTGGGACCCCGCGCTCTTCCGCGACCGGCTGCACAAGATCGACCCGCTCTTCGAGACCCTGCGAGAGCTTCGCAAGACCGAGCTCGACCGGCAAACGCCAGGTGAATGCGTTTTCGAGGCAGAACCCGATGTCCCTTTCATGGCGGTGGCCAGTGCCATTTTGACGAGCGCATTTGCTGGCTGTTCCGTGGCTTGGGTATCGACCGACGCGGGGTGGCTGAAGCTGCGGACGCCCATTCCACAGCCTCCCGGTGCGCCCTCGACCCCCGAGAGCAGGGTTCCCTCGCGCCGGCAGATCGCGCTGCACCTCGGCTCCGCGCAGCTCGAGCTCACCATCTTCGCTGTCGTGCCGCCCGCCTCGGGCACAGGCCGAGAGCAGCTCGAGCAAGTGCTGAGCCGGAAGGTATCACGAGGGACGTCGGAAGCCCGTGAGCTCGGCAGCGCGCTCGTCGGGGCCTGCCAGGAGGGCCCGCGTCCATGTCCAGCAGGCCTGTGGTTGACCGCAGACGCGGACGTGCTCTTTCGCGGCGCTGCGGGCGCACTCGGGGCGATCGTCAATGCGCAAAAAGGAGCACCCGCCGGCGATGGCGGGGCCGCGGAGGTCTTGGTGAGCTTTCGCCCCCATGGCGCTGGGCCCCTCGATCAGCGCCCGCCTGCCATCCGGCTTGGAGCCACCGAGGTATCCGGCCGTCTCGCGCCGGAAGAGATCCAGCGCGTCGTTCGCGGCAGCTTCGGCGGATTCCGGGCCTGCTACGAGGAGGGGTTGAAGCGCAATCCCAATCTGGAGGGGCTTGTGAACGTGCGTTTCGTGATCGGAAAGGACGGTCGCGTCACGCAAGCGGCTTCCTCCCCAGCGTCTCCCGCGACCCCGGAAGGCCAGGCGCCGCCCTCGCGGATGCCTGACGAGAAGGTCGTCGCTTGCATTGTCGGAGCGTTCGAGAAGCTTGTTTTTCCTGCGCCGGAAGGGGGGATCGTGACCGTGATGTATCCCATCAACTTCTCCCCGGGGAACTGAGCGCGCTCAGCGCGGCGCCTTCTGCTCCGCCTCCAGGAACTGGCTGGCTTCATCGCGGGTCTCGAAGATGTGCGGCGCGACGCCACGCCGGGTCAGCGCATCCCCGAGCTTCATGCGCAGAAACACGCTCGTCGTGTAGCGCGAGACGGTGTTGTAATAGCGGTCCATCAGATAGCGGACCATCCGCGCGTAGTCGTCCGCGACGTCCTCCGGCATCTCGAACGTATCGTAGTTGACGATGACATCCACCCGCCGGCCGATGGTCCTGCAGCGCCGCTCCACGCTCTGCCGCACCACCTCGACGTCCCTCCGGCTGCGTACCTGCATGCCGGCGAAGTTCAAGAACAACGTCCCGCGTTTGTCGTCGTAATGGATCCGCTCCTCCATGCTGAGGTGCAGGAACTCGGCGCGGAGGGCGAGGGGCTCCGCCTGGAAGATGCGCTCGTCCATGAGCGCTGGCCCCTCCGGCGGCAGGAGCGGTCGGAAGGCCATGTGCGCCAGGATATCGTCCTCCAGGTCCACGCCCGGCGCGATCTCTGTGAGCAAAAGGCCATCGTCGGTCAAGCGCAGCACGCAGCGCTCCGTCACGTAAAGCACCTGCTGCCCTCGCTTGGCCCCATAGGGTCCGCTGAAGGTCACCTGCTCCACGTGCTCCAGGAGCTTCTTGTGCCGACCCTCGCGCAGGATACGCAGCACGCCATTGCCGACGGCCACCTCCAGCCCGTCGCTCGTGAACGTCCCCAGGAAGACAACCTTGCGCGCATTCTGGCTGATGTTGATGAACCCACCCGCCCCGGCCAGCCGCCCATTGAAGCGGCTCACGTTCACGTTGCCTTGCCGATCGCATTGCGCCATGCCGAGAAATGCGACGTCCAGGCCCCCGCCATCATAAAAGTCGAATTGCTGGTGCTGCTGGATCAACGCCTGCGTGTTCACGGCCGCGCCGAAATCCAGCCCGCTCGCCGGGATCCCGCCGATCACCCCCGGCTCCGTCGTCAGCGTGACCAGCTCGAGCACCCGCTCCTCGTGCGCCACCGATGCCACGCCCTCCGGCATGCCGATTCCCAGGTTCACCACCGAGCCCACCGAGAGCTCGAACGCAGCGCGGCGCGCGATGACCTTGCGCGCATCGAGCGGCATGCTCACCACGGCGTCCGGCGGGACGCGCAGCTCGGACGCGAAGGCCGGGCTATAGGCGGTGGCGTAGGTCTGCATGTGGTTCTGCGGCGCGGCCACCACGACGCAATCGACCAGGATGCCTGGGATTTGCACCTGCCGCGGGTGCAGCGTGCCCGAGGCGGCCACCCGCTCGACCTGCACGATGACGATGCCGCCACTGTTCTTCGCCGCCATGGCCATGGAGAGGCCGTCGAGCACGAGCGACTCGCGCTCCATCGTGATATTGCCCTCGGGATCGGCCGTGGTGCCGCGCAGGAAGGCGACGTGGATGGGGAATGACTTGTAGTGAAGCCACTCCTCGCCGTTCAGCGTGATGAGCTCGACGAGGTCCTCGACGGTTCGCGGGTTGATCTTGCCGCCCGATTGCCGGGGATCCACGAACGTCGACAGCCCGACCTTGCTGAATACGCCCGGCCGCTTGCCGGCGATCTCGCGATAAAGCTGCGAGATACAGCCCTGGGGAAGGTTGTAGGCCTCGATCTTGTCGTGCAAGGCCAGGCGGCTGAGCTTCGGCACGAGGCCCCAGTGGCCACCGATCACGCGGCGCAAGAGCCCCTCGTGCCCCAGGCGGTTCAGCCCGCGCTCCTTGCCGTCACCCTGGCCGGCGGCGAAGACGAGGGTCAGATCACGCGGCGCGGAGGTGGCGAGGAAACGCCGCTCCAGGGCCGCGAGTAGCTCGTCGGGCGTGCCGTTTCCCACGAAACCCGCGTTGGCCAGGGTGTCCCCGTCACGGAGCAGGGTCGCAGCTTCATCAGCGGATACGATCTTGTTCTTTGTCATGGCGCATCCCCGCGTATCCAGCGGCTAAAAGAAGAGAAAGCCCGTGAGCTGTGCCGCTTCGTTGCTGGCCTTCACCCCGTCGGCGTATACGTCATCGATATGCGCGTAGTCCAGGCCAAAGCGCACCGCCGGCGAGGGGTCGACGAAGAAGCCGACCTCGTAGAAGCTCTCGTGATCGCGCACCTTGGCGGGGTTCGGATAGGAGCCGGCGTCGTGCAGCTGCGAGCGCGAGACGTTGGCGAAGAGCGCCACGCGGCCGCCCATGAAGGGCGGGTAATACTCCACGCCCACGAGAAACGTGGTCCAGCGCGGCAGGCGTAGCTCCCCGTTCGCGTCATAGACGGCCAATCCCGCGTCCACCGTCGAGGTATACACCGGCGCCGGCGTCGCCCCGGTGGGGTTCGGCAGCGCGGCGTGGCTCACGCCCCCGTTCAGGCCGGTGTACATGTCGTTGATCGAGCGACCGGTGACGAACTCGCCGACCAGAGAGAGGGAGTTGTCCTTCTTGTCCTTTTTTGCCGGGACGATGGGTAGATAAGCGCTGGCGGCGAAGCCCATCCCCGTCGCGGTGCGCGAGCCGAGGGGTTTTTCTGCAAATTCCGGCACGCGGAAATAGCGGAGATCTCCCGAGAGCCCAATGGAGGCGGCGGTCAGGGCGGTGGACGTCAGATAACCCGTGTGCCAGCCGGTCCATTTGTTGAATACCAGCCGCACGCCAGCCTGGCCCTCTGGGACGGCGCTGTCGCGCGCCGGTGGCCGCACGGCTGCGGCGGCGATCTCGACGTTGACGGGCTCGGTCTTGAACGTGTGCGAGAGGCGGAGCTGTATCGTGCGGGAGAAGAGCTCGCCCACGAGGCCGGGCCATTGCACGATGGCGGGGAAATAGTGCGGCTGCCAGCCGAAGAGATCCCAGTAGTGCCCGAACATGACGTCGACGATCGGCGTCTCCATCTTCAGGAAGGCGTGGCGGATGCGCAGGTTCGCATTGACGTAGAAGCCGTTTTCCGAGATCGTCGAGCCCACCGTGCCCGTGGGACCCAGGAAATCGGTCTCGATCACGCCGCTCACGCGCAGGTTCGGCAGCGGCGGCGCCTGGATGCGCAGGCCAATGCGGGTGTCGCGAATGGTGGCCTGAAAGCGTCCGTGCTGGCCGGCGTAGGTATCGGGGCGGGCCACCGGGAAGTTGCTGCTGAAGTCGGGGAAGCTCTGGGTCGAGTGGTACATCATGTCGGCCTGGACGTACCCGTAGAGGGTCGTCTTCCAGCCGGCGAACGTAATGGTGGGGCTGCTTTCGGCGCGCGCGGCCGCGAGGTCATTGAGATCCTTCTTCGCAGCCTCGTATTCCTGGGGCGAGATGAGGCCTTTGTCGGCCAGGATGCGCAGGGTGGTGAGGCCGAAGACCGGCTTGGGCGCGGGCCTCGGCGCGGGCGCCTGTGACGGCGGCGCGGGGACGAGCTTCGTCGGGACACTCGCCGGATTCGTATCCACCACGCCGCCCGGGGGCGCGGGCGGCGCGGGCGCGGGCGCGGAAGCCGCGGCCAGGGCGTCCCGGCCGAGCGTGGCGAGGACGCAAAGGGTGAGGAAATGCAGACCGGTCGCGATGCGCATGGCAAGACGCTCCTTCGAGGGGTCCGAGGGGGGCGCAGCGCGCGCCCGGCGGTCCATCAGTAGATGTGAAACGTGTAATAGAAGGCGATGACCACGAAGACGGCCGCGGTCTTGATGAGGGTCATGGCGAAGATGTCGCCGTAGGATTGGCGGTGGCTCAGTCCGGTGACGGCGAGCAGCGTGATGACCGCGCCGTTGTGCGGAAGCGTATCCATCCCGCCGCTGGCCATGGAGGCGACGCGGTGCAGGACCTCGGGAGGGATCCCCATTTGCGTGGCCTGCTCCAGGTATTGCTTGCCCATGGCCGCCAGGGCGATACCCATGCCGCCGGACGCCGAGCCGGTGATGCCGGCGAGGGTGGTGGTGGTGATGGCCTCGTTGAGCAGGGGATTGTGGATGGCCTGCGCCATGGCCCCGCTGATGGCGCGGAAGCCCGGCAATGCGGCGATGACCCCGCCGAAGCCATACTCGGAGGCGGTGTTGAAGGCCGCCAAAAGCGCGCCGCCCACGGCCACGGTGGCCGCCTTGGCAAAGGGCTCGCGCACGCGGGCGAACGCGGTGATGACGATGGCGCCGATGCCGACGAGCAACGCGCCCTCGACGGCCCACAGCGCGATGAGCTTGGAGGTATCGAGCGCCGCGACGTCCTTCACGCCGACGGCCGCGAAATCGAAGCTCGGCCCGTAGACGTTCGGCAAGAGGCGCGTGAAGACGAGATTGAGCACACCCACCAGCACGAGCGGCAGGAACGCGACCAGCGGATGGATCGATTTCTCGTCGGCCTTCGCGGGCTCGCCCTCCTCCGCGCCGAAGCCCTCCCCGCGGTCCTGGGCCTTCTTGCGCTGGTAGGTCAGGTAAGCCATGCCCGCGGTGAAGACGAAGATCGCGCCGACCAGGCCGAGCCAGGGGGCGGCCCAGGTCGTGGTCTTGAAGAAGCTGGTGGGGATGATGTTCTGGATCTGCGGCGAGCCGGGCAGGGCATCCATGGTGAAGGTGAAGGAGCCCAGCGCGATGGTGCCCGGAATGAGGCGCTTGGGAATGTTGGCGGCCTTGAACAGCTCCAAAGCGAAGGGATACACCGCGAATGCGGCCACGAAGAGAGAGACGCCGCCGTACGTCAAGAGGGCGCAGACGACGACCACGGCGAGGATGGCGTTGTTCTTGCCAATGAGGCGGGTGACGCGCTGGGTGATGGCCCGCGCGAAACCTGAGATTTCGATGAGCTTGCCGAACAGAGCCCCCAGGAGAAAAACAGGGAAGTAGGGCTTGAGAAACCCCGCCAGCTTCTCCATGTAGATGCCCGAGAAGAAGGCCGGGACGAGGGACGGGCTCACGCAGACGACGGCCAGCAAGGCGGCGACGGGCGCGAACAGGATCACGCTGAAGCCGCGGTAGGCCACGAACATGAGGAAACACAGGGCAGCAAGGGTCGTGAGGACGTCCATCGAGTGACCTCCGCGAGGGCCGCGTCCCCACGGGCAAGGGGGGCGTCGCGGGCTGCATGTTCGGCGATGGGGCCCCGGTGACCAAGTGACACCGACTTATTTGGCGGACCGCGGCGAGAGGGCGCGCCGAAAAAACAACTTACATGTGCAGGTAAGATCCGACCGCGCGCCAAAGGGCGTTCATCATCAGAGAAGGGGCTTCGCCCCCTCCGCATGACGGCGGAGAAGCTTTGCAGGCGTTTGAGGTGGCTTCCGCATCATCGCCGAGAGCGCTTGCAGGTGCTCGAGTCGACGCCGGCATGACGTTCGGTCGGTCTTGCCGCTCCATGGGTGCTCGCCCCGACGCCGCGGAGCCCCTTCTCTCAGAGGGTGTTCCACAGACGTCGCCGGCCCCAGAACCTCACCCCCCCGACCCCCTCTCCGCGCGGCGGCTGACCATTGGCCTCATCTGGCGCCTCTGTCAGGGACGGCTGGGAGGCGGTCGAACCTCGCAGAGCCTCGGGCGCATCCCATCGCGCCCTCGGCGAGGTCCGTTTTGGCCGAGCCGGGCCTCGCCGAGGCTCCGTCGCGACGCGCCTGGACCTCGCGGAGGCCTGGCTGTCGTGAGCCGGACCTCGCCGAGGCTCCGTCGCGACGCGCCTGGACCTCACGGAGGCCTGGCTTGGCCGAGCCGGACCTCGGCGAGGCCTGGTCGCGACGAGCCTGGACCTCCCGGAGGCCCGGCTGTTCCGAACGGGACCTTCACGGAGGCCCGGCTGTTGCGACCCGAAGCTCGGCGAGGCCTGGCCGCGACGAGGCTGGACCTCACGGAGGCCCGGCTGGCCCGAATTGAACCTTCACGAGGCCTGGCCGCGACGAGGCTGGACCTCACGGAGGCCCGGCTGGCCCGAACCGAACCTTCACGAGTCCTGGCCGCGACGCGCCGCGACCTCTCGGAGGGCCTACGCCTCCGCGGATGAAGCTCCATCGGGGGGTGAGCCGGCCGCCTCGCCGCTCTTCGCCTGGCGAGCGCGCGCGGCGTGGCGGGCGGCGGCCCGCTGCTCGTCGAGCTGGACCTCGTAGGCGCCGAGGAGCTCCTTCTGGATTACCG
This sequence comes from Polyangium jinanense, assembly GCF_028435365.1. The sequence goes on from NZ_JAGTJJ010000007.1 coordinate 54,021, forward strand.
GATTTTTATCGTAATCGAGCATGACCTGCGCGGCGAACAGCTTGAATGCCTCGTGCCACGCGGCGCTGAGGCGCTCCTCCGCTTTGCCGGCGGGGCCCGCCTCCTGCCCGATGACGCGGCCATAAAGATCGATATGAGCGAGCAGGTGATCGACGGCCGGCCGTAGCCCCTGCGCGTCGACCGCGGCGGCGACCTCGGGCTCGTTCAGCGCGTTGCGCACGTCGCACAGGGCGCGCCATTCGAGGTCCATGCGGCGGCGAATGAAATCCGTGCCATTGGGGAAGACGCGGGTACGAATGAGACGAAGACGCGAGAGCGCCTCGCGCTGCGCGGGGCCGAGGGGGACGACGCTATCGAGGAGCGCGCGTTCGTCGTCGGCGCGGGCGCGATCGAACGCGGTGATGACGGTATCGGTCGCGCGATCGACGACGCCGGGGGTGGGCCCCGAGAAAGCGCGGAGGTCGAGGGTCACGGCGACGACGGCCTGCCCGCGCGCGAGCGTCGTCGGCGTGAGCGGTGTGGGCCTCGGCGCGGCGAGCCCGGCCGCGATGGCATTGCCGACGTTGAGCTGACGATCGACATCCAGGCGAGGCAATTCGAGCATGCGAGGGACCTCCGAGGGGGGCGCGAGAGGGCGCGCGATTGGGGGGCGGAGTGTCGGCCGGGCGCGCGGGGGGCGTCAAGGGGAAAGGTGAGGGGGCTGCGGGGAAAAGGGTTCTTCGATGGCGCAGGGAAGGGCGGGATCGGGTCGGGGCCGCGTCAGCCGGCGGCGGCTTCGTGGAGGGGTACGCTCGGGCGAGCGTGGAGGCGTCGAGGCTACCCGAGGGCGCGTTCGATGAGGCGCACCAGTTCACCAGGCTCGCCCGCGAGGAGCGCGTCGAACAACGGAATCGGGCTCGAATCCAGCATCACGTCCGGCGGAAACACGCCAAACGGGTCGTCCGTCCCCGGCCCGGACGGGTGCGGGATCTCCACCGTCGGCAGACCGACGCTCGCCGCGCCCCTGCTCCCCGTCGTGTCCACATCCGTCGCCGGCGCCTCATGTTGCACGGCGCTCTGCCCCGAGCGGCGAACGCCGACGGGGCACACGCGTCAACCGCGGTCAGCCGCCAACATCAGAGAAATCGTCGACGAACCGCTCGGCAGAGTACATGGCCCGCCATCCGCCACTCCCCATGTACCAGCCCGCCAGTTCGCCTAGGCCCTCCTCGGTCAAATCGACCTCGCGCCCGCTGCTGCTTACGTACTTCAGTCGCAACAAGCCCTGATCAATCGCCTGAAGGACGCCAAAAACGGCCTCGTCCACCGCATCGGGGACCACGACGCGAATGTCTGATGATGTCGCATCGAGCGCCCTCCATCTGTGCGCCGCCGGAGATCCCGCCTGGGGTTGAAGGAGTGCATCGCAATTGCGTATGGCGACATCCCTAACTTGCTGCACGAGCTTCCTGGCAAATTCCTCGATCTCAGGAGTAGGCATCTCATCGTCCCCACGGAATGCGAGTCGGGCCCGACCGACCTGAAACCGAATCACTACAACACGTGTAGGTCGCTGATCTCCAAGCGATACTTGTCGCCTTCCTTCGTTGCGACTAACGAAAGAGTGAGGTCGCTTCGTCCCTCCTCGGCAGTCCAAAGCGGCACGTCCAGAGAAGACTTCGTCGAATCCAGGTCGTTTGGATAGATATCTATCAAGGGCACTGCTTCATCAGGCAACGGCACCAGCGTTCGTCCGTAGTCACGAATCGCCGACAGTAGCTCTGAAGCTGATAGACGCCCCGCACGACCGTCCGTTTCGACTCACCGAATCGTCCACGGGCGAGGTCCGCCACAAGATCACGAATCGCAGCAAGAAGGTCTCGGTCCATGCTCGCTCCTATCGACTGCCCGGAACTCGAGTGGGCGTGGTGGGCGTCACGCCGATTGACCTGAAGTATTCATCGGCACGTTCGATCGCCGATCGGGCTTCAGCTGGAGACAAGCCACCGCGTCTCAGTGCCTTAGGCGGCCATCTCTCATGCGGGATCCAGCGCCCACGTTCCCTCCTCCCACCTCTTGATGGCCTGCGAAGCCTCGAAGGCGATCAGGCCGGAGCCCTTCGCTGCTTCCCGCAGCACTTCCATCGATTCGGTCGTCCGATGGCGCAGCAGGTACGCGGCGGCCATCACGCGGACGTCAGGCCGTTCGTGCGCCAACAGCGCAGCCAAGGCGTCCCGGCCAGCATCCCCTATCGCGCGGAGCTTCCGGAATGTCGCCATGTACCGCTTTGCATGCTTGTTCCCCGTGCGGTGGTCGCCCTGCCAGATCGCATCGGTCTGCTTCGCGACATCCTCGGCGAACTGTTCCACCAGCACCCGCATATCCGGCCGCTTCACCATAGCCCCGCCCTAATGTTCTCGATCGCCTGCAACCCGAACGCCCTCTGGGCTTCGAACGATTGGGTACTCAACCACTGACGAACTGTGAGAGTATCCCCGGCATACGCCGGAGCTGTTGGATCACTGCCTCTCCCAACGAAGGCTTGGCTCAAGCCGCAAATCAAGAAGGAACGTTCGCGCCGCCGTACGTGCCTGTTCCTGGTCGACAATCTGCGCCGCAGGGTAGTCGCCTTCTTGACCGCCCGCATTTAGCAGCACCATGCCATTCGTGGAATCTGTACTCAACAAGTTCCAAAACTCGCAGTTGTCGAAGGTCGCATAGACGATGTAACGCCCCGAACCGCCCCCGATCGCTAGGTGCTGCTCGCCTGGGCCTTGGACGGTCACGATCGTGTACGTTTTCGCGTCAAGTCGTCGAATAGCCTTGTCTACGTCGTCCCAAGACGGTCGGTCAACGTGCCACTCGTCATTCAGTACTCCATGCCATTTGTCGCCGTGAATCGAGAGCGCGCTCATGGGCGGATCACCTGCGTTCCCTGCGGGGTGATGACTTCCAGTTCCTCAAGACCAAGCTGACGTGCGAGCCCGCGGACTCCTCCATTGGGTCCGCACGCCGGGCATAGCGCGCGGTCGACGTACAGCGTCCCACGCCCGCCGCTCGCTCCGGCATTCGCAGCCTGCTGAAACGCATCTGCCTCCGCGTGTGTCCGCGTAATCGCGTTGACCCGCAAACTGACATGTTGTCCATGCGCATTGATGCCGTAGAAACTGCGGCCACCTACGTCGAGACGAGCAAGGGAGCCTTCACCTTGTGCAAGTCCCAACTCGCCGCGGAACCGTGCAAGGCTGTCCAGACCACCTACGCCCCCTGCGACATTCGGCCCCCGTCGCAGGGCCCTGCTACCAAGCAGCGCGATATCATCCTCCGGCCCGGGGGTCAACACCGCGCCCAGCATCAGCGTCCCCTCGAAGAAGAGCCGCCCCGCGGCCTGCTCCCTCGGGTCGCGCAGGACTGGATCCCCGATCTGCGGCCGCAGCAGAATCACCTCCCGCTCCGGCCCGAGCAGGAGCGACAAATCCCGCCCGATCCCGCCCTCCTCCTCCACGACGAACGCCGTCCGCCCGCCGCCCGGGCCGCCCGCGAGGAGCTGCTCGAAGAGCGGAATCGGACTCGAATCCAGCATCACGTCCGGCGGATACACGCCAAACGGATCATCCGTCCCCGGCCCGGACGGGTGCGGGATCTCCACCGTCGGCAGACCGACGCTCGCCGCGCCCTTGCTCCCCGTCGTATCCACGTCCGTCGCGGGCGCCCCCGCGCCGACCCCGGGCGGATCGATTTCGTGCGCGAGCAGCCGACGCACCTCCTGCCCCGCCAGAAACCACGCGCTCGGCCGAATGTGATCCTCCGGCAACGGCACGTCCGGATACCCCGGCTGCTGCACGACCCCCGTCGCCGGCGCGAACCCCGTCGGATCGACGAACGAAAGCGGGTTGTTGACGACGTAGCTGTATCGGTTGTGACTCTGCCCGTCGAATACGTCCGCGATCACGGGATCGGTCGTCAAGAACCTCCCGAGCCGCGGATCGAACATCCGGCCCTTCATGTTCACGAGCCCGAGCTCGTCGTCGCCCTCGTGCCCCGTGAAACCCTTCGTCGTCTTGCTCGTGAACGAGGCCGGCGGCGGCAGCCCCCATACCTGGTTTCTCCGCTGCCCGAACGGGTCATAGCTGCGCCGCTCCTCCACCCCCGCGGCGCTCGTGATGGCATCGATCGAACCCAGATGGTCGACGTGGAGATACCGCGTGCCCGGCTCCGCTCCGCCACGCGTGACGACCGCGACGACCCGCTCCGGGGAGTGCACGTAATACCGGTGCTCCGTCGCCGCGGAGCCCATCGCGGTGACGCGCTCGTAGAGATCGCCGAAATAAAGCGTCTCCTCGGTTGGCGTCGTCTTGCGGATGCGTTTTTGATCGCCGTCGTAGCCGAACGTCGTCGTGTCCGCGCCCTGCGTGATGGCCCTCGGCAGATCGAAATGCGTATAGCTGACGGTCATCCCGCCGGGTCGGGTCACCTGGTTGCCCACGGCGTCGTAGCCATACCCCCCGCCACCCGCGGCCGTGACCGCATGCGGATGCTTCGCGTCGCCGTACGTGAGCGCGCCGAGGTCGGACTTGAACGTCAGGTTCCCATTCGGCGCGTAATCGTAACTCTCCACGCAGGGCGCGAGCGGGTTCTCCGCGGCGCTGAAGTAGGCGCACGTGAGGCGCGAGAGCGCGTCGTATCGAAACCGCTCCGTCTTGTGCTGCGGCTGGAGCGCGTCGGTGCGGCTCGTGAGGTTGAGGAGCGCGTCGTAGTCGTAACCGAGGTCCTGGACCTCGGTCGCCCCGAGCTGCGTGGTGATGCTCCGGAGCCTCCCCTTGTCGGCGAAATAGCTTCGATCGGTTACGGCGCCATTGCCGAAGACCTCGCGTCGATACCGGCCCGCGTCGTCGACGTGCGTCAGCCGCCAGTACTCCGCGCCCGTCAGGCCGTCGCGCACGCCGACGACGTGCCCGTGCGCATCGAATTCGTGGCGCACGATGAACGGAGCCGCGCCGTTCGGGGCCGGGTACGTGACGGCATCGATTCGGCTGAATTCGTCATACCCGAAGGTGGCCGAAAGGAGCTCGCTCTCCCCCTGGACGGTGAGCGCGACGCTTCGGGTGCGACCGCGAGTGTCGTATTCATACGCCTTCTCCCCGTCGGGGCTCTCGACCTTGTGGAGCTTGCCGATTCCGTTCGGCGCCGTGTCCCATGTAAAGGTCGTTTCGAGGATCTCCACGCCCTTCTGGTCCGTGCGGGATGTCTCGCGGCCGAGCTCGTCGTAATCGAAGGTCGAGACCCGACCGAGCGCATCAGTTATCGAGAGCAGATCGCCGAAGCCGTCGTGCACCTCGATCGTCGTGCCCCGGTCCGGATCCTCGCGCTTCCGGACGCGCCCGAGCGCGTCGCGCGTCATGCGCATCAGCGCGCCGCCCGGATCCGTCACGGTATGAAGCGCCCCGAAGGGACCGTAGGTATACGTCGTGGTCCCGTTCTTTGCGTCCTTCACCGTCTTCGGTCGGCCGAGCGGATCGTTCGTGACGACCGTCGACTGGAGGTGAGGATCGAGGGTCTCGATCGCCAGGCCCTTGTAGCTGGTCCTCGTTGTCGCGCCCCAGGGCGCCCTGTGCAGCACCTCGCGCCCCAGCATGTCGAATTCGTATTCGTCGAAGAGGAGCTCGGCGTCGGGCGTGTCCTCGCTCGTCGGCACTGAACGCCTCGCGACCTTCCCGCTGAGTCGATCGTATTCGATCACCTGCGTCACGCGGGGCGAGCTGCCCGCCTGCTCGGGCGTATCCGGCGCGTGTGTGACAACTCGGACGGGGCGGGCGAGACGATCCAAGGAGGCGGTATCGTCTGCGCCGCCGCTCGTCGTGGTTCGCTCCGTCACGCGCCACGCGTCCCCCTCTCGCTCCCGCGAGAGCGTGATCCGCGTCGTCGTGCCGTCCGGCCGCTCCTCCAGCGTTCGCCGGCCGAAGCCGTCGTGCGTCCACTTCGTGACGAGCCCATTCGGATCCGTGAGCTTCGCGAGCACGCCGAGCCCGGGATCGAATTCGACGCGCGTCGTATGGCCTGCCGCGTTCGTGTAGCTCTCGGGGAAGATGCCCTCCGGATCGAGCTCGATATGCACCGAACGATGGTGCCCATACGCGTCGTCGGCGGCGACATCCGTCACGTTGCCGAATTCGTCCCGTTCGAGGACGACCAAGAGCCGCGTCTCGGGGCTGCCATCGCCTGTCTCCGTCGATTCGGCGCGGACCTCGCCGTAGGGCGTGTTCGTGCGCGTGACCTTCAGACATTGCGACAGGTTCAACGCCGCGCTGCATTCCTCCTGGGTCTCGAGCTGCCCGAGCACCCAGCGCTCGGTGTCGTTCTCGAACGTGCGTTTCACGCGCAGGGTGAGATCGACGCCGGCTGTCTTGCGCTCGAATTCGAGCACGTTGCCGAACGCGTCGAAAGAAGTGACGGCCTCTGTCGTGTCGGTGAGGAGCGTGGCGCCGCCGTTCTCGACCTCCTCGACGCGACGCGCGCGGCGCTCGGTGATCAGGGTAAAGTACGTCTTGCCGTCGTTCGTCGGGACGAAGGTGGGCGTCATCTCGACGAGGAACCTCTCGACCCGGGAGGGATCGGAGGCGCCTGCGAGGGCCGGATACCAGCGCCATTGCTGCTTCGGTCGCCCCGCGAAGGGAAAGACCGTCCCGCTGGCCGTCTCGAAGTACGTCATGTTGTCATAAAACACCGCCTCCCCGGCGCCGGTCTCGACGTCGGTGAGGATCCGCTTCGCGAACCCGAGCCCCCCGAGCCCGAGCCGATGATACCGGCCGTCTTCGTACCGGACGCGAAAATGCCTCTGGCCGCCCTGGCCATCGCTCACGGCATAAGCGCTCACCACACGGCGAGGACCCACGGCACAACGCCGCGGATAGCCGCAATCGTTCGTTGGGTCGGCATGCGATCGATACAGATATGTCTCCAGGGCGGGATCGTTCGCCGTGGCGCCGTTCGTGATCCATTCGTCGGTCAAATGTCCGTACGAGAGGCCGATGCTCGGCACGAAGGCCGGCTCGCCGGGATCGTGGTCATTCATTCCATCGGAGACGCCCACGAGGACATCCTGATCGGCCGCGCGGCTCTGGAAGATATTGAACACGCCGCCGAGCAGGAGCACCACGTCCGCGGCACCGTCCCCATTGACGTCGCCGACGCGCGGGCCGCGAGGATCGGCGAGCGTGACGGCATCCCCGAGCAGGGCCTCGAACGGAATTTCCGCATCGATGGGCGTGAACGTCGGCGCATTTCGAGCGCCGGTCGCCCGGAGGACGAACCAGGCCGGAAGCGTGCTCGATACGTTCGGCATCACGCCGGCAGGGATGGGCATCAAGAGATCGGTCCGGCCGTCGCCGTCGTGATCGAGCGGCACGGCCAAGTGGAAGAATGAATCTTGCTCGCCGATGCCGTCCCATTCGAGGCTCTCCTCGGGCGTTTTCTGGAACGTCGGTCCCGTATTGAGGTACGTGCGGAGGAGGTGGTCCGGCCATCCTGATTGCACCGCGTCGGGCAGCCGATCGCCATTGACGTCGAGAAACACGACGCGGCCGCCGGCCCGCTGGATGGGCAGCTTCGTGTCGAAGACCTCGAAGCTTCCATCACGAAGGCGGGTCAGCGCTTTGTAGGTCGACAAGGGGATCTCGGACGTCCCGCCGAATTTGGCCACCCTCGGCGCCACGAGCTCGACCTTGCGGTCGGCGTCGAGGTCCACCGTGTAGAGATGCATGTCGCACGGAGCCCCGGCGAGCGGCTCGATCCGCTTGCCCTCGGGCTCGAATCCGGCGGGCGTGGAGCCCTCCGCCGGCCTCCAGAGTTGCGCTGTCCACACGGTCACGCCGGGGACGTCCGTCGCGTCGGTGCTGTGATCCTCGCATTGGATTCGATCCAGGACGCCGTCGCCGTCGAGATCGGCGAGATGAACGGAGCCTCCCGGGCTCGTGAGCATCGGAGGCGGAGGCGCTGCCCCGAGCGGAAAAGGTCGGGTTATGCCGGTATCGTGGAGATCGAACGTTTGATCGGGCCGGGAAAGGAGCACCGTTTCATGGACCAAGCGACCATGAACGTCGTGGAGCAGGACGTCGGCCAGGCCATCCTGATTGTAGTCGATGGTCGTCCCGAGCTCCGGCTGGATGAGCGAGGGATCCGACGGTCCTTCGGGATCCGCGACGATGTCCCATTCTTGAGAGAACGCGAGCGTCGGCTCGGCGAAGTATTGCGGAGACGTCGCGGCCCCGCCGTTCTTGGCGACGAGCCATTCCGTGATCGGATTCTGCGGCGTGCTCAGCGCCGCGTTCGTGTCTGGAATCACGAGCTCGTCGAGCCCGTCGCCATTCATGTCGAAGAGCATCGGGCTCGCCCGCCTGGACGTGGGCGCCGCGATGTTCGTCTCGATCCTCTCGAATCCGGGCGCGTCACTCCTGTATTGAAAATGCGTGGGTGGCTTGCAAACCCCATCGCCACCGCACTCCTCGACCTCCGTCAAGAGCGTCCGCCCGGTCGTCTCCGAGAGGGTGTAGCGGAGGCCATAACGGCGAACCAGCGTGTCGCCGCCGATCATTCGGATTTCGTCGAGCCGGAGCGAGCTTTGCAGGGCCATGCCGCCCGAGAAATGCGTGCGCACGTCGACCGGGTCCTTCGTCCCATACGTGAGCACGACTGCGCGGGACGCCGGTGCCCCTTCGAAGCTGGTATACCGAACCTCGTCCAGTGCGTATTCGGCGGTGTACCCGTCCGCCTCGGCGAAGCAATAACCATACGTCATCGCGTTGCCGCGGCCGTCCTTGACCTTCGTCGCGAGCCACGCGCGGGGGACGCCGCCCTGTGCGAGTGGCTTGCCGCCGTCGCCCTTCCCGTATTCGATCACGAGCCCGGTGGGCAGAAACGCCTCGAAGAAGAGCGCGCTCTCGGAGGCGCCTCCTTTCGGGAAATGCCCCACGACCTTGACACGCGTGTCCGGGAGCGTCCGATACTCGACGGTCGCCGCTCCCTCGTCCACGGGGATGAGGCGATTTCCGTCGAGACAGAGCGCGTCGCGCGTGTCGTAACGGACGCCGCGGATCTCACCATCGATCGCGAAGTTCCGCGGGCATCGCGTGATAGCGGAGGGCCCTCGCAACGAAAAGCCCATACCAAGGACGCCGTTCTCACCCCCGCTGTCGTACACGAGCGCCATTTCAGGCTCGACGCCCGCGCGGCCCGGTACGGTCTCCAGGGGGATCACGAGCGCCGCGTCGCCCGTGCTCGTGACGGAGAATGTGCTTGGAATTGTGCCGGCCGCGAGGATCTCGGGCTCGGACGCGGCCGTGGACGGAATCGAGAGGACCGGATGCTGGGGTCGGCATGCAATGGGACCCGGCGCAGAAGGAGGGATGCTGCCATTCCCGCAGGTGCAGCCTTGCGCGATGACGAAAAGGACGAGCAGCCAGGACAGGTGCACGAAGACCCAGCGCATGACAGCCAGTCCACATGTGGCTGGTCATCCCGTCAAGGCCAACATGGGGCCAGCGATGACATGGATGGTCCGGTCGGCGAGTTTTCGGGTGGCCGCCGCGCGGGCCGCGCTGGTGCCGTGCGTGCGTCCTGCGGCTTTGCAAAGGACGCATCGCGGCCTTTGCATCACGGGTCCAGCGCTTGCGCTGGCGCGGGCCTTTGGGCGCGTAGCCCCCGCCGGGTCCGGGGCAGCGCCCCGGCGCTACGGCTGCCCGATGAGACCAATGCTCAGACGGTGTGGAGAGGGAGGGTTGGGGTGGGTGAGGTCCGGAAGTCGAGCGGATGCCTGTGGAACACCCGCTCAGGCGGCCGGTTTGGCGGGGCGCGGCCGGCTCGCGTCCCCGCCGAGGACGCAAAGCGAGACGCCCGCGGAGAGCCGCCAGCCCTGGGGCGTGGTCTCCACGACCTCGCGCCCGGGCAAGAGCTCCTGCAGGGCGCGTCGCAGGCGTGTGATGGCCACGTAAATGGTGTTGCGATGGCGCAGGGGATGGTACTCGCGGCCCCCCCAGACCTCGTAGAAGAGGCGCTCGGCGCTGTAGACGCCGTCGTTGGGTGCGAGATGCGCCAGGAGCGCGCAGAGGATCGGCCGGCCAGTCACCTGATCCTCGCGTCCTGGTGCGCGGATCACGGTGCGCCGTAGGTCGACGACCAGATCATGGTGGCCGAGGGCCCGGTTTGCGCCCTCGGGGGCCGCGGGGCTGTGGGGAGCCGCCACGACCTCGGCCGGCGGCAGCAGCCCGAGCGCCCGCAAGAGCGCGGCGATCCCCGGGGGACACGGCTCCGCGTCCGCCGGGAGCGACCGCGCCGCGGCCGTCCACGAGAGGAGGCGCCCCTCCAGGCTCTCTGCAGGGCGATGCCCCGTCCTCGTCGCGTCCATGCGCCGCAGCGCCGCCGAGAGCTCCGCCCGCGCCCGCCGCTCGTCGCCGCGCCGCCGATACAGCGCCACCGCCACGAGCGGCGCCCACGGGAGCGCATGCCCGTGCCGCTCGCTGAGCGCCTGGGCGAGCCCGAGGTGCTCCTCCGCCTCGCCAAGCAGCGCCGCGGCCGCTTCGCCCTCGGCCCGAACCCCGAGCGCCAGAAGCGCCGCCGCCCTCACGAGCGCCGCCTGGGCCTGCGGCTGCCTGCGCCCGCGCGCCTCGTAGTAGACCTGCGCCCGCTCGGCCCGCTCGTCGGCGCCGGCTGCGTTGCCGCAGAGCAGCAGCACCTCCGCGGCTGTCAGATCGACCTCGCGCCCCGCCTCGGCACCCTGTTGCCGCGAAAGGCTCGCCGCCCGGTCGAGGGCCGAGAGCGCCGCCTCCGACTCTCCGCGCAGGGCGTGGAGCTGGGCCCGCAGCGCTTCCGCCTGCGCCTGCACCAAGGCCGGTGCCTCCGGCGGCATGACCAGCAGGGCCTCCGCCTCCTTCCATCGAAGCGCCCCGAGGTGCACCCGCGCCTTGAGCACCGCGCAGTGCGGCGCGAGGCTCGCGAGCCCCCCGTCCGCCACCATCTGCGCCGCGCGACACGCTGCCGCATGCGCCCCCTCCAGGTCACCCAGCCCGAGCAGCGTGAGCCCCAGGCAATGGCTGGCCACGGCCGCCGGCAGGAGGTCGCCGTGCGAGAGCAAGTAGCGGTGCGCCTCGTCCAGCGCGGCGCGCGCCTCGAGCAGCTCGCCACGCGCGTGGTGCACGAGGCCGCGGAAGAGCGCCGACGCCGGGGCCGGCAGCGCCGACGTCGCCGACTCGTGCAATTGCAAGCGCTTGAGCAGCGCCGCCGCGGCATCCACCTCGTCACAGGCACAGCGGGCGAACAGCTCCAGCATGGTGAGCTGGGCGCGCTCGTGCTCTGCCCCCTTCCCGCTCGCCGTGCCCCCCGCGGCCTCGGCCGCCGTGCTCGCGCCCTCTTCGAACCGCCCTTCGGTCAAGAAAGAAAGCGCCCACACCCATCCGATGCGCGCCTGGTCTTCCGGCGCCAGCGCGCCGTGTTCCGCGAGCGCCGCGCCGAGCCTGCCCCGCGCCGCCGCCCCCTCGCCGCGCAGGGCCTGCACGCACGCCCGCTGCAGCGCGACGCCGAGTTTTTCGCGCGGGTCCTTTGCCGCCCCGAGCGCCTCGTCGAGCAGCGCCGCAGCGCGGTCGAGCGCCCCGGTACGCCGCGCGATCGCCGCCGAGAGCCGAAGGTAGCGGGCCGCATGCGGGGGCCGCCGCCCCTCGGCGCCGAGCTCATCGAGCAGAGCGCGCGCCTCGGCCACGCGGGCGTGGCGCAGCAGGATCGTCGCCGTGTGCAACACCACGGCCTGCCGCTGCTCCGGCAGGGCCTTCTGCAGCACCGACAGCATCGGCAGCGCGAGATGATCGAGCGCGGCGCGGGCCATCGGGCGGGCATGGCGATCGAGCGCCTCCCAGGCCCGGGTGGGCTCGCCCGCGTCGAGAAGGAGCTGCGCCGCCTCCACCACGTCCAGCGAGACGTCCGCGGCCCGATCCGCTGGGGCTGCATCGGCCCGCCTCAAGAGGAGCTGCGCCGCGTCGCGCCTCGCCTCCGCGATCTCCTCCGGCGCCGCTGCGCGTCGCAGCGCCTCGCGGATGAGGTCGTGCACCATGATGACGCCGCGATCGACGTCGATGAGGAAGCGCCGCGACAGCTCCCACAGCGCCTCCTCGCCCGGCAGATCCGCGGGCGAGAGCCGCCCGCGCACGTGGCGCGCCAAAAGCAGCGTGCGTCGTAGCGCCGGGGACAGCTCCCGCAGGGCGGCGGCCAGCGAGTCGCCGTCGCGGCGCGGGGCGTAGCGCAGGTCCGACAGCTCGCGCCGCACATAAAAGGGGCTGCCCCCGGAACGCGCGAGCACCTCGGCCGGATCGGGCGAGCTGAGACCGAGGACGTGGCTGAGGTTCGCCACCAGGGTCTCGGTGGCCTCGCGGCTGAGCGGCGGCAGTCGGCATATCACCGGCGGCGGGGTGCCTTCGGGCAGCAGGAGCTCCAGACGGGAAGCGACGAAGAGCCGGCTGCGGGAGACGTGCCGGGCCAGGTAGCCGAGCACCTCGGCCGTGGCCTCGGCGTCGAGGTGGTGGACGTCGTCGATGAAGACCAGCGCGGGGCGGGCGGACAGGGCCCGCGCCACGGCGGAGAGGTCGTCGGCGAGGCTCTCGTGGGGCTCGGAGGCGGCCACGGAGAGGCGTAGCCGCAGCACGGAGAGCAGGTGCTCCCAGCGCAGACCTGCGCGTGCGGCGAGCGCGATCGTCGAGGCGCGGCGCAGGGCGGGCAGGGAGCGCGCCTCCTCGACGATCTTGTAAACGAACTCGCTCTTGCCGATGCCGGCGACGCCGTAGACGAGGAACAACGGCTCGCGCGGGAGCAGGGCGCGCACGCGCGACAGCTCCGCCTCCCGCCCCACGAAATCGGTCACCGCGCGTGGGAAGGGAAGTGCGTCATAACGCGACGTCTCCGCCGTGCGCATGTCTCATGAATTGTGAACCAGAAGAGTGTGCCGTTCGTCAAGGCCATTCCCGAGCCCGCGCAGGCGCAGCCGCCATTTTCCTACCTGTTTGACGCGCATTGCCGCGGTGCGTCTCTGCCGCTTCGCCGGGTACCTCGCGCGGAGCCAGCGTTCAGAAATCGATCATCGCCGCGTCGAGCACGTCGTTTTTGGGGTCGGTCGCCACTGTGCCCGAGGGCTTCGGCGCGGTTCCGTCCTTCACCCAGGCCACGAGTGCGTCGAAGGCCCGCTCCACGTAGGGCTGCATGGGCGTGAACAGGTCGGCGGCGCCCTCCTCGCCGGGGGTCCCGTCGAAGTCGAAATCGATCGCCCCGTCCGAGTGAAGGTCCACGTGCCCCCCGTATGCGATCACGTAGAGGCGGTGCATCTCGGGCGAGCCATATTTTTCGACCGCGGCCTTGTAGGCCACGCCGTGCGCGTCGAGCCCAAGGAGCGCATCCGCGTCGCCGTGCAGGCTGATGAGCGGCACGGAGAACTCGCCCGTGTTCGCGTTCGCGAGCGCATACCCGACGCTCTCCTCCGTCCAGCCGCCGTCCGGGGCCTGCGGGATCCACGTGTAGAACGGCGGCGGATCCACGGCGTTCGGCTGGAAGGTGCTGTAGGCGCTGCTCGCGGCGAGGTCGTGGCCGAAGAGCTCCGCCCGGTAATAGTATGCGGTGAAATTGAAGTACCCGATCCCCTTGAACGAGGGCACCTGGGCCTTGAGCGCGTCGAAGAGCGTGTTGTACGCGCCCCAGATCGGAGCCGAGGCCGGCGTGAAGCCCGCGGCCGTCATCTCTGCGTGCGCGGCCGAGAACGGCGGGCTCTCCAGGTACGCCTGCGGAGTCGTCAGCGTCGCCGGATCGTAGGCCCAGCGCATCACGAGCGCCGCGCGTTCGTTCGTACTGACGAGGTGGTTTGCCTTGGCGTACTCCGCGGGCGTCACTTTGCCATTCCCGTCGGTGTCGAGCACCCGCGCGTCGGGCCAGTAGGCGCCTGACCAGTCGACCCCGCCATCGAAAAGGCGCGCCTCGCCCGCCTTCACGCGCGCCGCATCGATCTCGAGCGCGCGCCGCACCTGGTAGCCGCCGTTCGAGAGCCCGGCCGCGAAGATCCGCGCTGGCTTCTTGCAAGCGACCTTTTCGAGTCGGCCCGAGGCCCACGACGCCATGTCGAGCATCATCGCGCCCCAATGCCGCGTCGGGTGCGTCTTCGAGAGGAGCGTCGCATTGCCATCGGCCCCGCCGTTCGTCTGGCCCTTGTTGCCCGACACGTACGCGTAGCCGCGCCGGAGGATCCACGGCGCGATCGTCCCGTCGCTCGCGAATTCATTGCGCGTCCCGGGCGTGCCCGCCACGACGAGCTCGCCGTTCCAGTTCGTGGGAACCTTGAGCACGATCTCCTGGCGCCGCTCGCCGTCGCTCCCGGCCACGACGAGCGTGCCCGTGATCTCGAGCCCGGCGATGTCGTCCTTCGGCAGTAGCTTTTGCGAGTGGAGGACGGTCGATTGGACCTTCTTGACCTTCGCCTGCTCCTCGGGGGACAACGCGTCGAACTCGGGCGTCCCGGCCTTGAGCGTCCAGTAGGTGATGTGCGCGAGGCCTCCGTCGCCGCCGCCCGCGTACTCTTTGCGGGTCGCCCCCTCGAGCCCCTCCTCGAGCCCCGCGAGGCCCGTCGCTGGCGTACAGGTCGGACCCGCGTCGCATTCGGCGCCCTGGCAGGTCGGGTTGGGGTTCGTGTTCTGCGGTGGATCGTTGCTGCAACCGGCGACAAGCAGCGCGAGCGATGCGAGGAAGAGTGGGGTGCGAAGAGCGATGGTTTTCATGGGGGCGGCGCGAGCGTAACAAGGCGCGCTGCACGTGAGAACTCCCCACGGCTGCTGGGTGGCTATCTCTCGAAGCAGTCGCCCCTCACCGCAACGTCTGCGCCTCCCCGAGCGCTTTCCCATGTGCACGTTCGATCAGCGGATTCGCCCGAACGGCTGCCTCGAAGGCCTCGACCGCCGACCTCGCCGCTTCCCTCCTGCCGGACGCCTCCTTCGTCGCCCTCGCCCGCGCGAGCAAGAGGCGCCCGCGGGAGGCCAGGGCGCGCGCATCTCGGGGGTTTTTGGCGAGCGCCCGATCGACCATCACGAGGCCTGCGCGGACATCCTCCCCCGGATCCTTCTTTTGCGAGACATGCCACTCGGCCGCGAGTGCATACGATTCCGCTACCACCGCGAGAGGCGCCGGATCCACGAGCTTGTCGGTCATCCACGTTTTCAGCGGGGCCCGGACCGCCTCGAACGTGGCGTTCGTCGCCTTCCCTTGGGATACCGCATGCCGCGCCGCCACGAGCTCCACGTGCGCGGCCCCCACGGCGATCTCGAGCTTGTGGGGAGAGCGCACGGTCGCCTCGCGCAATGCAGCCCTCGCCCTGGCGACGGGCTCCTTCGGATCAGCGCCCTCACCGAGTTGCTCCTCGGCCCTCAGCGTCGCGACGAGCCCGGTCATTGCGGCCAGCGTCACGCTATCCGGTGCCTCCTCGCGCAAGATGCGAAGCTCCTCGTCCGCTCTTTCGAGCGTCTCACGCAGAGGACCACCGGTCGCGAGGGCATGGCGGGTCATGGCGAGGAAAGCGCGCGCCCGCAGCTCCGTGAGCCCGCCGTACGCCGGGTTTCGCGCCTTGGCCGTGGAAAGGGCGCCGAGCGACGCTTCGAGCCATTTCATCGGCGACTGGCCTCGATCGAGCTCTTGCTCTGCGCGCTCCAGGTAAATCTGCGCGCGCTTGTCGTGCGCCATGACGTCGCGCGGGCGCACCGCGAGCACCGCGTCGAGGGCACGCTCGGCGCTCTCGATCCTCGGTGCGACGTCGATCCCGCGTCTGCGCTCATCCATGGCGCGCAGGTGGTACACGTACGCCGCCGAGTCGTGCAGCGTCGGATCGTGCTCGAAGATGCCCCGCGCCTCGTCGTAAAGGCGGTCGGCGCGATCGAGCGCCGAGGTGGCGTCCTCTCCCCGGTCGAGCAGCACGATGGCTCGCGCCCGCAATGCGGTGCCGAGCGCGCCGTACGCGATGAGGCCCTTGGCGGACAGGTGCATTGCATCCTCGGCGATGCGAATCGCCTCGTCGGCAATGGATGGCAAATCGCCGGGCGGAGCGTCGGAACGCGCCGCGCCAAACGCGTAAAGCGAATACAATGCGGCACGCGCGGCATGGGCTCGGCTGCTCGATGGGTCCACGAGAACGAGCCGATCGCACGCCGCGCGGCCCGCCTCGAAAAAGGGGCGTGTCGAGGCTTCCTTGCCGAACGCCGCGTACATGAGACGTGTCCGCGCCCCGCACACGGCCTGGAGGACGCGCGGGTCGCTGCGGGCGATGTTCTCCGCCGCGGCGTAGGCCTCGAGCGCGGCGTTCATTCCCGCGTGCATCTTCTCCCACCAATCGTGCTCCCCGCTCGACCAGTGCCGCGAAGCGATTTCGACGAGCGCGTCCGCCTCGAGCTGCTTGGCCTCGTAGAGCAAGGGGGCGCGCAAGAAGGCCTCGCGGGCCTTCTCGACAGCCTCTTCGTGGCGCCCCTCGTGATACGCCACGAGTGCCGCGGCATACGCGGGATGCTGGATGCGCGCCGGCTCGGCCGCGCGCAGACGCGCGAGCGCGGGCGTGTAGTAGCGTGCTTTGAGCCCCTCGGCCTCGGCATTCTTTTGCTCCTCCGCGACGAACGATTCGGAGCGAAGCCGAAAGTATGTCCCGAGCTGCGCAAGCGCGAGGGCATACCCGAGCTCGGGCGATGCATATCCAGCCGCCTCGGCCTGCTCGAGGTGCATGCACGCCTGCTCCTCCTCGCCGAGCGCGAGGTATGCCTTGCCGAGCGCGTATTGCACCGTCCCTTCGGAAGCGGCGCCAACCTTGGCGACGTGGTGCTCGAGGGACCTGATTCGCTCGCGCACCACGGCCCGCTCCCGCTCGATGTCGTGCGGCGGCATCTGGTAGGCCGTGCGCATGAAAAGCTCCATGTCCGTGAGGAGCCGCCCAATGTCCTGCGCGAGCTCCGCCTGCGCCGCGGCCTCGCCCTGCTCACGCACGTGCACGCCGCCCGATCCGAGCACCAAAAAGCCGAGCGCCAGGGCACTCGCGCGCGCGTGCTTCCGGGCCTTGCGGCGCAGCGCGGCCCCGAGCCCCGCGCGCCTCGCCTCCGGCACCTCGCCATTGAGGAACCGCGCGAGATCCTTGGCGAGCGCTCCGGCCGAGGCATACCTCCGCGCCGGATTGCGCTCGAGGCATTTCATGACGATCGCCTCGAGCTCACGTGACACGCCCTTCGCCACGTCTCTCAGGGTAGGGGGGTCCTCGTGGGACAGACGCGCGAGAATCCGGAACGGATGATCATCGACGTAAGGCGGCCTGCCCGCGATCGCGTCGTACAGCGTCGCCCCGAGACCATAGACGTCCACGCGCGGATCGACGACGCGCGACGATCCGCAAGCGGCCACCTCGGGAGCCATATATGCAGGTGTACCGAGGCTCGGAGACAACGTGTGCTCCGAGCCTCGTTCGACCTCGCGCGCGAGGCCGAAGTCCACGACGTAGGGCCGGAACGAGCCGTCCTCGCGCGCCTCGACGAGGATGTTGCCGGGCTTGAGATCGCGGTGCACGAGCCCACGCGCGTGCGCGGCTTGCACCGCGTTCGCGACCTTCTGCACGAGCTCGATGAGCTGGCGGAGGCTCATGTGGCGCCGAACGCTGGCGAGCGGCTCGCCATTGACGAGCTGCATCACGATGAACGGCTCGCCCTCGGCTTCGCCGACCTCGTACACGCGACAGATGTGATCATGCTCGACACGGGCCTGCGCCTGTGCCTCTGCGAGGAAGCGAACCCAGGATGCGGAATCGCTTTCCTTGAGGAGCTTCAAGGCCACGTCGCGCCCGAGGCGTGGATCCCGCGCGCGGAACACCACGCCCATGCCCCCGGCGCCGATGCGGCGGATGTCCTGGTAGCGAGCATGGAGCGCGAGCGGGACGGTGTCCCGGCGTGGCGTGCTGGGAACGACCGCTGCCGACATCGTGGTGGGCACGGGCAGCGTGGCGTCGAACACGAGATCCAGCCTGCACGTGGAGGCGTCGTCCGCCCGTATTTCCTCCAAGCGCTGCGAGCTCACCATGACAGAACGTTACGTTACCATGGGCCGGATGGCACGGCGGTATTTTTCGTTCTGGACGGACATGTAATGTTGCCCTCCCTACGCGTCCCTGCACCGCAACCCGAAGCGCTCCACGCGCCTGCGCATCATGATGCGCGTGATTCCGAGCAGCCGCGCTGCCTCCGACAGGTTACCCCGCGCCATGGCGAGCGCCTCCTCCACGAGCGCGCGCTCCGTCGGCTCGAGGGCTGCGAAGCGCGCCGCCAGCGATCCACTCGGCGGCGCTGACGCGGGCTCTGGCGGCGAGAGCATCCGGCCGAGGTTCGCGCTCAGGTCGTCGAGCTCCACGACGGCCCCTTCTGCCTGGACGACCGCGCGCTCGACCTCATTGCGCAGTTCCCGCACGTTTCCTGGCCACGGGTATGCCAAGAGCGCCGCGCGCGTCGCCGCCGAGAAGCCCGTGATCCGCTTGCCCACGTTGAGCGCCGCGGCCTCGAGGAACGTCTGCGCGAGCAGCTCGATGTCGGCCCCGCGCTCCCGGAGCGGCGGCACCTCGATGTCGAGGACGTTCAGGCGATAATAAAGGTCCTCGCGGAAGCGCCCCGCGGCGATCTCCTGGCGCAGGTCCTTGTGGGTGGCCGCGAAGACGCGCACGTCGACGCGGATCGGTGCCTCGGCGCCGAGCGGCAGGACCTCCCCCTCCTGCAGCGCGCGCAGCACCTTGGCCTGCGCCGAGAGGCCGAGATCGCCAATCTCGTCGAGGAAAAGCGTCCCTCCATCCGCGAGCGTGAACTGACCCCGCCGCTGCTGGGCCGCGCCCGTAAAGGCCCCCTTCTCGTAGCCGAAAAGCGTGCCCTCGATCATCGTCTCGGGGATGGCCGCGCAGTTGACGACGACGAACGGCCGACGCGCCCGCGGAGACGCCGCGCAGAGGGCCCGTGCCACGAGCTCCTTGCCTGTGCCGCTTTCGCCTCGAATCAGCACGTTCGCCGCCTTTGCCGCGGCGCTCTTGGCGATCTGGGCTCGAAGCTTCTGGATCGGCGGGCTCTGACCGAGGAGCTCCTGGAGCGGCCCTTTCCCCGAGGCCGCCTCGGCGAGCGCGTTCGCACGCTGGAGCCGCTCCGCGCCGTCGAGCGCAGCGGCGAGCATCCGTGCGAAGGCGGTCAAAAAATCGAGATCTTCCTCCCCAAAACGTGCTTCATGGCCCCGATCGTCGACATACACGAAGCCCATCACGCGACCCGCGATCTCGAGCGGGGCGCCCATCGCCGACAGGATGCCCTGCCGTGTCAGCGTACGCGGCGCCTTCCGCTCTCGACCATCTCGCACGATGACCGCCTCACGACGCACGAGCATCGCCTGTAGCATCGTGCGACTCACGACAATTTGTTCCGTCGCGGGTCCGTGGGTCGGCGTCCGTGTGACGCGTCGAAGCACGTCGCGCCCTGGCCCCTCGACGAGCGCCGCCATCACACGCTCCCCTCCGACGAGCTCGAGCACGGCTTCGAGCATGTGGCCGAGGAGGGCCTCCGGATCTTCCAGGGTGCGGATCGCCCGCGTCACCTCGTAGAGCAACGCGAGCCGCTTGCTCGGTCGACCGATCTCCAGGGTCTCGTCGTTCTGCGCCGTCCGGACGAGCACGATTTCGGCGCCTTCCTGCTCTTGAAAGACGAGCCGCACCGTCCCGATGTCGATCACGTCGCCTTGGGTGAGCCGGGCCTCTTTGACGCGCACACCGTTGACGAAGGTGCCGTTGGCGGAGCCGAGATCCCGGACCCACCAGCCCTCGGCATCGGGCTCGAAGCGCGCGTGTCGGCGCGAGACCTGCTGATACCGGAGGGGCAACTCGCTCTCGGCGTCCCGCCCCGCGACGAGCGACGCTCGAAGCTCGATCGCGACGGGGCCTTGTCCGGGCTCGAAGGTGACAAGCTGAGGCACGAGAGTCACGATGCCAGAGCCGTTGTGGGCATGTCGAGGGTTCTGGCCCCCCGAGTCGGCTCGCTTGACAGGAAAGGATCGAACGAGCCGCTCCGGACTCGATCATCCGAGCCAGATGGCTCGATCGAGCCGGCCCGATGTTCCGCGTGGGGCGCATGGAACTCCGGCCCTTCCAGCGGCTCGCGAGGCGCGCTACGCTTCGTGGCACGAGGCATGCATATTCAGTCGTGGGCCATTGCTTTCGAATTGAACCGTCCAGGGCTGATCGTGGGTCGGAACGACACGGCGGCGGAGACGAACCACGCAGCTGGTGTGCACGAGCTATTCGAAGCATGTGTCGCCCGATCACCCGACTCCATTGCGGTCGTGTTCGGGAGCGAGAGGCTGAGCTACAGCGAGCTCGATGGTCGGGCGAATGCGCTCGCACATCACCTGCGATCCCTGGGTGTCGGGCCGGGGGACCTGGTCGGGCTTTACGTCGAGCGGTCCCTCGAGATGGTCGTCGGGCTCCTTTCGATCCTGAAAGCGGGTGGCGTGTACATGCCGCTCGACCCCGCGTATCCAGCGGAGCGGCTCTCGTTCATGCTCGCGGACGCGCAGGTCGACGTGTTGCTCACGCAGCCGAACCTGGCCTCACGCCTGCCATTGCGATCGGCGCGCGTCGTTTTTCTCGAACCGGCACGCGCGACCGCGTCCGAGAGCCCAAAAACCTCTCGGGGCGCGCCTTCGGATCTCGCATACCTCATTTACACCTCGGGCACGACGGGCGAGCCAAAAGGCGTCATGGTCACCCGTGGCAGTTTGTCGTATTATGCGAGGACGCTCGCGTCCACGCTCGGGATCACGACCGAGGATCGGTATCTCCACACCGCATCGATCGCGTTCTCGTCCTCGGTACGCCAATTCCTGCTCCCTCTCGTGTGCGGCGCGACGCTCGTGATCGCGACGTCCGACCAGCGGCGTTCGCCGAGGGAGTTATGGGCGGCGGTGGAGCGGCACGGGGTCACCGTGATGGACCTAGTTCCATCGCACTGGAGGAGCTTGAACTTCGTGCTGTCGGAGGTCGACCCGGCCACGCGAACGCGCCTCGTCGCGCCCCACCTTCGCCTGGTCCTGTCCGCGAGTGAAGCGCTCTCCTCCGATGTTGCTCGCGCTTTCCGCGCGCTCGCCGGGCCTCGGGTCGAGCTCGTGAACATGTTCGGCCATACCGAGACGACCGGCATCGTGGCGACCCATCGCATCACGGACGAAGACATGCACGCGCGGGGCGTGCCGCTCGGCAAACCGCTGCCGGGCGCGACGGTGCACGTGCTCGATGCCGACCTCCAACCTTTGCCCGTCGGCGTCGAGGGGGAGGTGTACGTCGGCGGTCCGGGTGTCGCGCGGGGATACCTGAATCGCCCGGAGCTCACACGAGGGCGATTCTTGCCAGACCCATTCCGCGAGGAGCCCGAGGCGCGTCTCTACCGCACCGGCGACCTCGGCCGCATTCTTCCCGACGGCGACCTCGAATACCTCGGCCGAATCGATCATCAGGTCAAGATTCGCGGATTTCGCGTCGAGCTGACCGAGATCGAATCGGTGCTCGGGCTGCACCCGTCCGTCCGTGCGTGCGTGGCCGCGGCGCGAGAGGATGTCCCGGGTGACCCGCGCGTCGTGGCGTATGTGGTGCCCGTCGAGGGCCCTCCTGCGACGCATTCCTTGCGCGAGCATCTCCGCGCGAAGCTGCCCGAGTACATGGTCCCTTCCGCCATCGTCCTGCTCTCCGCGCTCCCGATGACGCCCCATGGCAAGGTGGACCGCAAGGCGCTGCCGCCGCCCGCAGACGAGGACGTCTTGCGGCCCCGGGCCTATGTCGCGCCTGTGACGAAGACGGAGCAGAGGCTTGCCCGGCTTTGGGCCGAAGTCCTCGGGATCGACCGCGTGGGCCTGCACGATGACGTCTTCGATCTCGGCGCCCATTCGCTCAGCGCGACCCGCGTCGCGAGCCGCATCGCGTCGATCCTGGGCATCGAGATCCCGCTCCGCGCTCTCTTCGAGGCGCGCACGCTCGAAGCGCAGGCGCGCCTCGTCGACGCCGCGGGAGACGCGACGGGGAGCGATCCGATTGCGCGGGCCGATCGTTCGACGCGATTGCCACTCTCGTTTGCCCAGCAGCGGCTCTGGTTCCTCGATCGCCTGAGCCCCGGCTCGGCGCGCTACAATATCCCGATGGCTCTGCGCCTCGGCCGGACGCTCGACGTGAAGGCGTTGCAGGCGGCCCTCGACTGGCTCGTCGCGCGGCACGAGATCCTGCGCACGACGCTGCGCGAGGACGAGGCCGGGCCCTTTGCATGCATCGCCGCGGTGGGCGAAGTGGCCCTCTCCGTCGAGAGCGCCCCCGACGAGCAGGCGCTCCACGCGCGCATTGCGGAGCATGCGCAGAGGCCCTTCGACCTGTCGAGCGGCCCGATGCTGCGGGCCACGTCGTATTCGCTCGGCGACGACGATCATGTCCTCCTCCTCGAGGTGCATCACGTCGCCTTCGACGGCTGGTCGACGAACATCGTGATGCGCGAGCTCGCGCACGCCTACACGGCATTCTCCACCGGACGAGCGCCAACGCTCCCGGCCCCGAAGATCGATTATGTGGATTTCGCGGTATGGCAACGGCGATGGCTCACGGGCGACGCCCTCGAGCGCCGCCTGTCCTACTGGAGGGAAAACCTCGCGGGCGCGCCGACGCTCGAGCTACCGACGGATCACCCGAGGCCGGCCGTGTCCTCCGGGCGCGGCGCGTGGCTGCCCGTTCAATTCGACGGAGCGCTGAGCGCAGGGATCGACGCGCTCGCCCGTACCACGGCCGTGACGCCGTTCATGCTGCTGCTCGCGGCGTTTGCCGCCGTGCTCTCGCGCCATGCCGGCCAGGATGACGTGGTCATCGGCAGCCCCATCGCAAACCGCAATCGCGAAGACCTCGAAGATCTCATCGGGTTCTTCGTCAATACGCTCGCGCTCCGCGTCGACCTCTCCGGCAATCCGACCATCGAGGATCTCCTGCGGCGGGTCCGTCGCGCGACGCTCGACGGATACACGCACCAGGACGTGCCCTTCGAGACGGTCGTCGACGCGCTCCACGTGCCACGCGACGCGAGCCGTACGCCGCTCTTCCAGGTCATGTTCGTTCTGCAGGGAGCGACCGTGGACGCGCCGAGCATGGGCGAGCTCTCCGTCGAGCCTTGGCCCGTCGAGCGGAGGAGCGCGAGGTTCGATCTGACGCTTTCCCTGGAGCGGGCGCCGGACGGGTACCGAGGCGGCATCGAGTACTCCGTCGATCTCTTCGAATGCAGCACCGTCCGGCGCCTCGCGAGCCATTTGCAGCGATGTCTCGCCTCGATCGTCGACGCGCCCGCGTCGCGCGTCTCCGATCTCGACCTCCTCACGCCGGACGAGCGCCGGACGCTCCTCGTCGAGTGGAATGACGCGGCGGCGAGGGCGCCTCACGCCGCGAGCGTGCACGAGCTCTTCGAAACGTGGGTGGCGAAGACGCCCGACGCCGTCGCCGTGGAGCACGAGGACGAGGCCGTCTCCTATGCCGAGCTCCATACGCGGGCACTCCGCCTGGCTCACCACCTGCAATCGCTCGGCGTCGACCGAGAGACCCTGGTCGGGCTCTGCCTCCCGCCCTCGATCGAGCGTATCGTGTCGGTCCTCGGGATCCTTGCGGCGGGCGGCGCTTACCTGCCGCTCGATCCGTCCTATCCGCCGGAGCGGCTCGCCTTCATGCTGAACGACGCAGGGCCTCCGATTGTCCTGACAGACGACCGGAGCCGCGCGCGGCTCGCCGGCTATCGCGGACAAACCGTCTGCCTTCCCGTGGAGTCATGCGAAATCGCCACCGCGCGCGCGGAAAAACTTTCGACGCAGGCCCGGCCGAGGGATCTCGCATACGTCATTTACACCTCGGGCTCGACGGGCAAACCCAAGGGCGTGCTCGTGGAGCATCGAGGGCTCACCAACGCCATCGAGGCTGCCATCCGCATGTTCGAGGTGACGCCGGCCGATCGCGTGCTGCAGCTCGCCTCGCTGAGCTTTGATGTCTCGAACCTCGAAATTTGGATGGCGCTCGCGGCGGGCGCGACGCTTTGCCTCGGCGCTGGCGAGGATCTCGCGCCTGGCGAGCCCTTGCAACGGTTCCTCGCTCGCAGGCGAATCACGATCCTCTCCCTCACGCCGTCCGCGCTCGGGGCCCTTCCCGTCGCCCATCTCCCCGCATTGCGGCTCCTCAACCTGGGAGGTGAAACGTGCGCCCCGGAGCTCGCGCGCGCGTGGCGAAGGCAGGGGCGCCGCATCGTCAATTCCTACGGCCCCACGGAGGCGACCATCTGGTCGACCGCGATGTCGATCCGCGATCCCCACGAGCCGACCCTGATCGGCCGTCCCATCCCGAACACGCAGGTGTATATCCTGGACAAACACGCTCAACTCTCGCCGATGGGCACACCGGGCGAGTTATGCGTGGGCGGCGCGGGCGTCGCGCGCGGGTATCTGAACCGGCCCGCGCTCACCGAGGAGCGGTTCGTGCCGAATCCGTTCGGGGAAGGCAAGCTCTACCGGACGGGTGATCGCGCGCGTCATCGCGAGGACGGCACACTCGAGTTCCTCGGCCGTTTCGATCGTCAGGTCAAGATCCGCGGGTTCCGCGTCGAGCTCGGCGAGATCGAGGCGGCCCTCTTGACCCACACCGGCCTGCGGGAGGCAGCGGTTCTCGTCCGCGAGGATAAGCCCGGCGACGCCCGACTCGTGGCCTACGTCGTCCCGAGCGCGCCGGAACGAGCGTGGAGCGACGAGGCACTCGAAGCCGGCAAGGAGCTCCGGCGGCACCTCGAGGCGCGCCTTCCCGATTTCATGGTGCCGTCCGCCATCGTCCTGCTCTCCGCGCTCCCGCTCGGCCCCAATGGCAAGCTCGACGTCGAGGCGCTCCCGGCGCCTTCTCGCGAGGACCGCGGTCCGTCGAACGCGCTCGTCGCGCCGCGGAGCCCCACAGAGGCCGCGATTGCGGACATCTGGCGAGGCGTCCTCTGCCTCTCCGCGGTCGGCGTGCACGACGACTTCTTCGCGCTCGGGGGCCATTCGCTCCTCGCGACGCAGGTCATCGCCCGTATCCGCGTGACACTCGGCGTGAATCTCTCGCTCCGATCGCTCTTCGACGAGCCGACCGTCGCTGGGATGGCTGCCCGCATCGAGGCGCTCGAGCTCGCGCGCGCCCTCGAGCCCTCGCGGACCACGCCTCATTCAGGTCAAGAGGAGATTTCGCTGTGAAGAGCCTGGCGACGACAGCCGAGCCGTACGAGATCAAGCTCATCAACATGCCGTTTGCGGCGGAGCACCTGCCGTCGCTTGCCCTCACCCAGATACGGTCCGTCTTGCGGCGCGAGTTCGGCGCGCGCGTGCGGGTCGAGATCTGCTATCTGAATCTCGACGTTTCGCGCCGGATCGGGGCCATTTATCACGAAATCGAGGACTCGATGGAGCACCTCCACACGGGCCTCGGCGATTGGCTCTTCCGCAAGAGCGCGTTCCCTGATGCGGACGACAACGTGGACGAGTACTTCCGGCGCTGCTATCCACGGCGTACGCCGGAGGTGCAATCGCTCCGGGCGCGGATCCTGCCGCTGCGCGCGGAGCTCGACGCCATTCTGGAAGAGCTGCTCGATCAGCACCGGCTCCACGAGGCCGATCTCGTCGGCTTCACCTCGATCTTCATCCAGAACATGGCGAGCCTCGCCATGGCGCGCAAGATCAAGGCGCGCGCTCCGCATGTCGTCACGGTGATGGGCGGACCGAACTGCGAATACCCCATGGGCGCGGTGCTGGTCGAGGAGGCGCCGCAAATCGATTTCGCGTTTTCCGGGCCCGGCCTGAAAAGCTTCGCGGGGTTCGTCCGGAACCTCCTCGACGGCGAGCAGGAGGCCTGCCACCGCATCCACGGGGTCATCTCGCGCGACAACCTCGGCGCGTTCGTTCCGGAGGAGGACAAGCTCCTGCTCGCGGACGATCTCGTGCGCTCCGGCGCGTTTTTCCCGTCGAAACGCGTCAAGCGGCTCGACCTCGTGACGGACGCGGCGCGTGCCGCATCCGGGCCGGCCTGCCGCGCGCCGCGCCTGCAGCAGGTCGGCGAGGAGCTGCCGCTCGATTACGACGTCGAGCTCGATTACGACGACTACCTCGATGCGTTCGAGCGAAACCGGCCGCCGCACGCCGAGAAGGCAACGCTGCTCGTGGAGACGTCGCGCGGCTGCTGGTGGGGCGAGCGGTCGCATTGCACCTTCTGCGGCCTGAACGATCTCACGCTGGGGTACCGGGCGATGGCGGCGGATCAGGCGGTCCAGCAGTTCGAGCGACTCTTCCGGTACGCCGATCGGGCGTCACGATTGATGGCCGTTGATGTCATCATCCCGAAGAGCTTCCTCGACGACATGCTTCCCCGGCTGAAGACGCCGGACACGATGGAGATCTTTTACGAGGCGAAGAGCGATCTGACGGAGGAGAACGTCGCGGCGATGGCCCAGGCGCGCGTCCTTACGATCCAGCCCGGCGTGGAGGCGCTCGCGACGTCGACGCTGAAGCTCATCAAGAAAGGCAGCACGGTCTTCCAGAACATCATGCTGCTCAAGCGCTGCGTGATGTACGGCATCTTCCCGGCCTGGAACCTGCTGCTCGGCATTCCTCGCTCGGACGAGGAGATGTATCGCAGGTACGCGGCCATCATCCCGCTCTTTTCGCACCTGCCGCCGCCGTCGGACGCACTCCAGGTGCGTTTTGATCGGTTCAGCCCCTACTTCACGAACGCCGAGGAGTACGGGCTCCGGCTCGCGCCCATGGAACATTATGCCATGATTTACCCGTTCGGCCCCAGCAAACTTCGGGACATGGCGTACTTTTTCCGCGACGAGAACTTCGAGGCGCCCTATTTCGTGCACCTGGCGCAATGGTTCACGATGATCAAGGACCTCGTCGCGACCTGGAGGGATCGCTGGCCGGAGAAGGATCCGGAGGGGCGCGCCGAGCTCTACGCGGCGAGGCGCGGCGACGAGCTCGTGATCCACGATTCGCGCTCGGGCCGGGCGGTGGAGCACGTCATCGCGCCCTCGACCTGGTCCGTGCTCCTTTCGTTCGACAAACCCGCGCCCCTCGAGCGCGCGGCAGCGGAGGTGCGCCGAGCGCTGCCCGACGTCGACATGGACCGGGAGATGGAGTTCCTCGTGAACAAGGGGCTCCTGTTCCAGGAGGGCGAGCGATACTTGAGCCTTGTCCTGCCGGGGCGCGCGCCGCTCCGCCCGGAGGAGGATCTCCGCCGCGGGTGGGGATCCGTTTCCCAGCAATCGGAGCTCCGGACGGTGATCACGCTCTGACCCGCGAGCAATGGAGACCATGGATACCTTGATCGCGCTCCTCGCGGACGTCCGGAAAAAGAACATCAAGCTCTGGGTGGACGGCGCGGACCTGCGCGTCTCCGCACCGCCCGGCGCCCTCACGCCGGAGCTCATCGGTGTCCTCAAGGCGAAGAAGCCGGAGCTCATCGAGCTCCTGCGCGCGTCCGCGGCGTCGCCCTCGGCTGGCGGGCCGGTCCCCGTGCCTCGCGGCGGGCCGCTGCCGGCCACGTTCGGGCAGCAACAACTCTGGGTCCTCGATCAGCTCGGGTATCGCTCCGTGTACTCCGTGCCCCTCGCCGTCGAGCTCGTCGGCAAGCTCGACGAAGGCGTGCTCGGGCGCGCGCTCGACGAGATCGCCCGGCGCCACGAGGGCCTGCGAACCACGTTTGTCCAGGTAGAAGGCGAGCTCCGCCAAGTCATCCGCGACCCGGCGAGTGTCCCCGTGGCGAAGCTCGACCTGCGGGCGCTCGAGCCGGCCGCGCGAAAGGCGGCCCTCGACGACGCGATCGCCGCCGAGCGGGACCGGCCCTTCGATCTGGCCGAGGGGCCGCTGCTGCGTGCCCTCTCGATCAGGACTGGCGAGGACCGCTTCGTCCTGATGCTGACGCTGCACCACATCGCCTCCGATGGCTGGTCCATCGGGGTGCTCACGCGCGAGCTCTCGGCCCTCTACGCCGCGTTCGCCTCCGGAGCGCCGACGCCCTTGCCGGAGCTCTCCGTCCAGATGGCCGACATCGCGGTCTGGCAGAGGGAGCGACTGCGAGGCGAGGCGCTCGAGCGCTCGCTGCGGTTCTGGCGAGAGCGGCTCGAAGGCGCGCCGACGCTGCTCGATCTACCCATCGCGAGGGAGCAGAGCCCCGAGGAGGCGCTTCCCATCGAGCCGCGTGGTGCCCGGCTCGACTTCCGCATCGACGCGGAGACGACGCGGGGCCTTTCTCGGCTCGCCGAGGAGAGGGGCGCGACCCTGTTCATGACGCTGATGGCGGCCTTCCAGGTCTTGCTCGCGCGTGTCAGCGGGCAGGACGACGTGCTCGTCGGCACACCCGCCGCGGGTCGCAC
Organism: Polyangium jinanense; assembly: GCF_028435365.1. The sequence continues at coordinate 82,499 of NZ_JAGTJJ010000007.1, forward strand.
GCACCAGGCGCTCGAGCCGATGATCGGCTACTTCGTCAACACGCTCGTGCTGCGCGCCGAGCTCGGCGACGACCCGACGTTCGCGGACTTTCTCTCGCGTGCGAAACCGCACATGGTCGCAGCGTACGAACATCAGGACACGCCCTTCGAGCGCCTGGTCGAAGCGCTCGGGGCCCCGCGGATCCCGCGGCGCAACCCGCTCGTGCAGGTGCTCTTCGCGCTCCAGAATGCCGTCCGGATCGACCTCTCCCTCCCAGGAATCGAGGCCACGCCGATCGAGGTGCCGACGCGGGCGGCGCGCATGGATCTCGAGGTCGACGTCCTGCCGGTCGGCGATCACCTGGAGGGGTATTGGGTCTACGATCGTGACCGCTTCGATCGCGCGGCGATGGAGCGGATGGTGGCGCAGTTCCGGACCTTGCTCGAGGGGATCGCGGCGGACCCAGGCAAGCGGATCGGAGCGCTGCCTCTCCTGCCGCCGGAGGAGCGACATCGGATCCTGGTCGAGTGGAACGACACGGCCGCCGACCTGCCCCAGGAAGGCGCGGTGATCCGGCTCTTCGAGGCGCAGGCGGCGCGGACGCCGGAAGCGATGGCCGTGGTCCACGACGCGCGGACCTTCCGGCAGGGGCTCACCTACCGCGCGCTGAACGACCAGGCGAACGCGCTCGCACGCCACCTCGTGGCCCTGGGCGTCGGGCCCGAGACGCTGGTCGGCCTCTTCACGGATCGGTCGGTCTCGATGGTGGTCGGGATGCTCGCCGTGCACAAGGCCGGTGGCGCGTACGTGCCGCTCGACCCTGCGCTCCCGCCGGACCGCCTGGCGTTCCTCCTCGCGGACACCCGCGCGCCCGTCGTGCTCACCCAGGCGCACCTCGCATCTCGCTTGCCCATGGGTGAGGCGCGTGTCGTCGTTCTGGACGACGCGACTGCCTTCGCGGCCGAGCCCACGCACGACCTCGGGAACGACGTGGCCCCCGGCCATTTGGCGTACGTCATGTACACCTCGGGCTCGACCGGGGAGCCCAAGGGCGTCTTGATCGAGCACCACGCGCTCGTGGCGCACACGACCCAGTACGTCCGTTTTCACGGCCTCACGCCCTCGGATCGGGTGCTCGCGCTCGCCGCGTTTCACTTCGATGCTTCGGTGGAGCAAATCTTCCCGGCGCTCGTCGCGGGCGCCTGCGTGATCCTGCCGGACTGGGAGCTCGAGCCGCGTGCCTTCTCGCAGAAGCTCGCCGAGCTCGAGGTGACGCTCCTCGACACCTCGGGCGCGCATTGGCGAGGGCTGGTGGATGCATGGCTGGAGACGCCGGCGCTCGCCGAACGTCTGCGTCTACGTAGCTTGATCGTCGGCGGCGATGTCATGCCGGTGGAGGTCGTACCGCGGTGGCGACGAACGGCGCTTTCGACGCGGACGCGGCTCTTCAACGTCTACGGCCCGACCGAGGCCACGGTCGCGGCCACCGTGTACGAGGTGCCCCGCGATTTCGATGCTCGGCTGCCGCGCATCCCCATCGGCATGCCGCTCGCGAACCGCACAGCGTACGTGCTCGACCCGAACCTTCAGCCCGTACCGATCGGCGTGCCGGGGGAGCTTTTCCTCGGCGGGATCGGACCTGCCCGCGGCTACCTGAATCAGCCGTCGCTGACCGCGGAGAGGTTTGTCGCCGTCGCGTCGCTGCCGTTCGTCGCGGAGCTCTCTCCGGCGGCACGACGAGGTCGGGTCTACCGGACGGGGGATCGATGCCGGTGGCGACCGGACGGCACGCTCGATTTCCTGGGCCGAACGGACAACCAGGTCAAGATCCGCGGCTATCGTGTCGAGCTCGGCGAGATCGAAGCCGAGCTCCGGCGGCACCCGTCCCTCCGCGACGCCGTGGTCGTCGTCCACGAGACGAAGGGGCATCGTTCCCTCGTGGCCTACGTCGTCCCGGAGGGCATCGCGGAGGACGATCTCGATCGGGAGCTCGGCGGCGCCTTGCGACGAACGTTGCCCGAGCACATGGTGCCTTCTCGATTCCTTGCGCTCGCGGAGATCCCGCGCGTCACGACGAGCGGCAAGGTCGACCGGGCGGCGCTGCCCGACCCGGCGAAGGTCGGCGTCGCGCGTGATCAGACCTTGCCGCGCACCCCGACGGAAGAGCAGGTCGCCGCCATCTTCTGCGAGGTCCTGAAGCTTTCGCACGTGAACATTCACGACAGCTTCTTCGACATCGGCGGACACTCGCTGCTCGCGACCCAGCTCGTCCTGCGCGTCAACCGCGCGTTCTCGCTGCACTTGCCGCTCCAGGCCGTCTTCGAGAACAGCACGGTCGTCGAGCTCTCCGCGTCGATCGATCGCACGAGGCTCGCGCAGGACCTGCTCGCTTCGGGAGGCGTGGGCGCCGAGGGCGCGGGACGAGGGGAAGAGGGCGAGTTGTGAGCGCTGTCGAAGCGCTCCTCGGCGAGCTTCACGGGCTCGGCGTGCGGTTCTGGATCGAGGAGGACCGCCTGCGTTTCCGGGCCCCCGAGGGGGCGCTGACGCCGGCCTTGCGCGAGGCGATGGCCGCGCACAAGGGCGAGATCCGTTCGTTCCTCCTGCGGGGATGGAGCCGCAAGGACCAGAGCCTCCCGCTCGAGCCGGCCTCGCGGCAAGGCCCGCTGCCGCTCACCTTTGGCCAGCAGCGACTCTGGTTCCTCGACCAGATGGGCAGCGGCACGGCCTACAACATGCCGCTCTCCATGCGCTTCGAGGGCCCGCTCGACATCGACGCGCTCTCGCGCAGTTTGTCCGAGATCGTGCGCCGCCACGAGAGCCTGCGCACGACGTTCGTCGCCCGGGGCGGCGAGCCCGCGCAGGTGATACGGCCGCCGCAGGCGATGGCTCCGCCCCTCGTCGACCTGTGCCACCTCTCCGCCGCCGAGCAGGATGCCGAGGTCGCGCGGCGTGTGCAGGCCGAGGGGCAGAGGCTCTTCGACCTCGCGTCCGACATACTGCTCCGCGCCTCTTTGCTCCGGCTCGCCGAGGGGCCCGAGCCCGTCCACGTCCTGCTCTCGACCATGCACCACATCGCCTCGGACGGCTGGTCCATGGGCGTCTTCTTTCGCGAGCTCGAGATCCTCTATCGGTCGTTTGTCGAGGGACGGGCGTCGCCGCTCCCGGACCTCCACCTCCAGGTCGCCGACGTCGCGGTCTGGCAGCGCCGCGTGCTCACGCCCGCGGTCCTCGCGCCGCACATCGCGTACTGGAAGAACATGCTCGACGGCGCGCCGGCCGTCCTCGAGCTGCCCGCCGATCGCCCCCGGCAGGCGGCGAGCGCATCGCCATGCGGGCTCTTCCGCTTTCGGATCGAGCCGGAGCTGACCTCCGCCCTGCGCGCGCTCGGGCAGGACGCGGGCGCGACGCTTTTCATGACGCTGCTCGCCGCCTTCCAGGTGCTCCTTGCACGGTGCTCTGGCCTGGACGACGTCGTCGTCGGCACGCCCATCGCCGGCCGCAATCGGCAGGAGCTCGAGCCGCTCATCGGACTCTTCGTGAACAGCCTCCCCATGCGGGCGGACATCTCCGACGATCCGACCTTCCTCGATCACCTCGGCCGCGTGAAACAAATCACGCAAGATGCCTACGCGCACCAGGATCTGCCCTTCGACAAACTCGTCGAGGCGCTCTCGTCCGAGAGGAGCGCGAGCCATCATCCCGTGTATCAGGTCGCGTTCGCCCTGCACAACACGCCGCGGGGCGCGTTCTCGCTGCCGGGTCTCCGGACGACGCCGCTTCACGTGCAATCGCAGCAGGCGCGCCTCGATCTGGAGATTCACCTGGACGAACGGGACGGCGGGCTCGACGGGCTCCTGTTCTACGACACCGGCCTCTTCGACGCGGCCACCGTCGAGCCGATGATCGACCGATTTCGCGTGCTGCTCGAGGGGATCGTGGCCGATCCGCGGAGGCGGGTGGGGGACCTTCCGCTCCTCGGCGAGGCCGAGCGGCGCCGCGTGCTCGTGGAGGGCAACGAGACGGCGGCGGCGTACCCGGACGCGCTCTCGGCGCACGAGCTCATCGAGGCGCAGGCGCGGCGCACGCCCGACGCGATCGCCGTGCTCTTCGACGGTGGGGACGCGCCGCAGACGCTCACGTACCGCGCCCTCGTCGAGCGCGCGCACGCGCTCGCGCATCACCTGCGAGCGCGCGGGATCAGGAGGGGACAGATCGTGGGGATCTGCCTCGATCCGTCCCTCGATCGGGTGGTGGGCCTCCTCGGCATCCTCGCGGCGGGCGGCGCGTACCTACCGCTCGATCCGGCGTACCCGCGCGAGCGACTGGGCTTCATGCTCGAGGACGCGCGGCCCGAGGTTGTCGTGACACACACCTCGCTCGTCGAGAAGATACCGGCGAGCGGCATACGGTTCGTCTGTCTGGATCGAGACGCGTCCGCGCTCGAGGCGGCGCCACGCGGTCGTCCCGAGAGCGGTGTTCGTCCGGACGATCTCGCGTACGTCATCTACACGTCGGGCACGACGGGCAAGCCGAAGGGCGTGCTCCTTTCGCACCGGGGGCTCGTCAACGTCGCCGAGGCCCAGCGTCGCATCTTCGAGCTCGGGGCGGGCGACCGGGTGCCTCAGCTCGCGCCGCTCGGCTTCGACGCCGCCACGTTCGAGATCTGGCTCGCGCTCGCGTCGGGCGCGACCCTCTGCCTCGGCCCGCGGGAGGACGTTTTACCTGGCGAACCCTTGGGGCGATTCCTGTCGCGTCATCGCATCTCGATGGCGACGCTCACACCCTCGGCGCTCGCGGCCCTGCCCGTCGCAGATTTGCCGGCACTCCGCACGATCGCGGTCGCGGGCGAGGCGTGCACGCCCGCGCTCGTCGAGGCGTGGGCCCGCGGGCGTCGCTTCTTCAACCTGTACGGCCCCACCGAAGCGACGATCTGGTCCACCGCGAATCCTTGTGCCGAGCCCGCCGACGCGACGCGCATCGGGCGCCCGATCCCGAACACGCAGGTCTACGTGCTCGACCGCCGACAGAAGCTCGTACCCTTCGGCACGCCGGGCGAGCTCTACATCGGCGGCGTGGGCGTCGCGCGCGGCTACCTGCATCGGCCCGAGCTCACGAACGAGCGCTTCGTCCCGAACCCCTTCGGCGAAGGGAAGCTCTACCGGACCGGGGACCTCGTTCGACGCCGCGCCGAGGGCCACCTCGAGTTTCTGGGGCGCGTCGACGATCAGGTGAAGATCCGCGGCCATCGCATCGAGCTCGGCGAGATCGAGGCGGCCGTCGGATCGCACCCCGCAGTGCGGGAGGCCGTGGTCGTCGCGCGAGAGGACCGGCCCGGCGACAAGCGCCTCGTCGCGTACGTGGTCCCCGCGTCGAGCGACGTCGAGGCGCAAGCGAGCCACGTCGAGCAATGGCGAAGCCTGTACGAGGAGACGTACGGACAAACCGCCGATGTGGTGGATCCGACCTTCGACATCCGCGGCTGGAGCGACAGCTACACCGGCGCGCCGATCCCCGCCGAGGCAATGCACGAGTGGGTCGAGGCGACCGTCGCCGACGTGCGCGCGCTCGCGCCCCGTCGCGTGCTCGAGATCGGCTGCGGCTCGGGGCTCTTGCTGTTCCGGCTCGCGCCGACGTGCGCGTGCTACCTCGGGACGGACCTCTCTGGCGAGGCCGTGGCTCGGCTCGAGCGCGTGCGGCGGACCATGAAGGGGCTCGAAGGCGTCACGGTCGAGCAGCGCGCGGCCGACGACTTCCAGGGCATCCCGGAAGGCGCGTTCGATGTCGTGCTCATCAACTCGGTCGTGCAGTACTTCCCGAGCGTCGAGTACCTGATCCGCGTGCTCGAGGGCGCGACGCGGGCGGTGAGGCCGGGCGGCGCGATCTACCTCGGCGACGTGCGCAATCACGCGCTCTTTTCGGCGTATCACGCATCCGTGCAGCGTCATCGCGCGCCGGACGACCTCGATCGCGCCGGGCTCGCGGCGCTCGTCGAGCAGCGCATGCTCGACGAGGAAGAGCTCTTGATCGACCCTGCGTTTTTCCTGGCGCTCTCGGCGCGCCTGCCGCAGATCGGCGCGGCGGAGGTTCGCGTCAAGCGCGGGCGTCATTCCAACGAGCTGACCCGCTTCCGTTATCAGGTCGTCCTGCGCATCGGCAGCGGCGCGGCCCCTCCTTTCGCGCCTGCCGAACATGACGTTCGCTGGGCGGGTTTCTCCGTTGCGTCGCTCCACCGGCACCTCGCCGAGGCGCTTCCGGCCTCCATCGTCGTTCGCGATGTCCCCGACGCGCGCGTCGAGGACGACGTGCGGACAGTCGCGTGGCTCGTCGGCGCGCACGAGGATCGCGTCTCCCACCTGCGACAAACGCTCTCCCAGGCGCGCGACGGCGTCGATCCCGAGGCCTTGTGGTCGCTCGCGGACGAACTCGGTTATACCGCGCAGATCGGCCCTTCCGCGTCGGGCACGCCGGGCGCAATGGACGTGGTGTTCTGGCAGCGCGATGCGGACAAACCCACGTCGGATCCGGCTCTCTCCACGAGGGCTGCGGCGCGGCCGTGGCATACGTACACGAATAACCCTCTGCGCGGGAAGATTCACCGGCGCCTCTGGCCCCGGCTCGCCGAGCACCTCCGCGCCACGTTGCCCGAGGTCATGATCCCCGCGGCATGGGTGACGCTCGACGCGCTGCCGCTCACGCCGAACGGCAAGGTGAACCGCAGGGCCCTGCCGCCACCCGTTTCGTTATCGTTTTCGCAGGAAGCCGCCGGGGCGCTCCCACGCACGCCCACGCAGGAGATCCTTGCCGGGATCTGGCGCGAGGTGCTCGGCCTCTCGGCGGTGGGCATTCACGACCGCTTCTTCGATCTCGGCGGCCATTCGCTGCTGCTCACCCAGGTCGCGGCACGGGCGCGCAAAGCATTCGAGCGCGAGTTGCCCCTTTCGATCCTCTTCGAGCACACGACGATCGCGGCCCTTGCCGCGTGGATGGACGCGGGCGCGGCGCCGCCCGGCGCTCCTCTCGTGGCGAGCGAAACGCCCGTCCTCCGCCCCGCGCCGCGTAATGGCGCATTGCCGCTTTCGGCCGCCCAGGAACGACTTTGGTTCTTGAACGAGCTGCAAGGCAGCGACGCCGCCTACAACATGCCCATGGCGTTCCGCGTCTCGGGGCCGCTCGACGTTGCGGCCCTCGAGCGGAGCCTCGCCGAGATCGTGCGGCGCCATGAGAGCCTGCGAACGAACATCGTCACCGTGGCGGATCAGCCCACGCAGATCATCCGTCATGCCGATTTTCGCCTTTCCGTGCTGGACCTTCGCTCGGCCTTCGAGCGAGCGCGCGAAGCGACCGCGCTCCGCCTCACGGCCGAAGAGGCCGCGCGCCCGTTCGACCTGGCGAACGATCCGCTGTTCCGCGCGACGCTCCTCCGTTTGCACGGCGAAACCGAGCATATCTTGCTCGTCGTTGTGCACCACGTCGTCTCGGACGGCGGGTCCATGGGGATCCTCGTCCGCGAGCTCGAGGCGCTCTACGACGCGTTTCGCGCGGGTTTGCCCTCACCGCTCCTCGAACCGTCGATTCAATATGCCGACTTCGCCGTATGGCAGCGGGCGTGTATCTCGTCGGGGCGAATGGCCGAGGAGCTTGCCTACTGGAAGCGAAAGCTCGAAGGCGCGCCCCCTTCGCCGAGCTTGCCGCGAAGCGGTCCGCGGCCCGAGCGGCCGTCGTCGCGCGGAGCCGCCGCGTCGCTCACGCTGCCCGCGTCCCTCCACCGGAGGCTCCGCGCCTTCAGCCAAAAGCAGGACGTGACGCTCTTCGTCACCCTGCTCGCCGCCTTCGAGCTCTTGCTCGCTCGTTTGTCTAGGCAATACGATGTCGTCGTGGGGACGCCGGTTGCCCATCGAAACCGGGTCGAGCTGGAAGGGGTGTTCGGCCTCTTCCTGAACTCGCTCGTGCTCCGCACGGATCTCTCCGGGAGCCCCACGTTCGCCACGCTCGTGCAGCGCGTCCGGCGCACGACGGTCGAGGCGTTCGCGCATCAGGACCTTCCCTTCGAGAAACTCGTCGCTGAGCTCTCGCCGTCGCGCGACCTCCGCCAGAGCCCGTTCTTCCAGGTCCTGTTCAACATGGTGCCGGCGGAGGCGAAGACGCCGAGGCTCACGGGCGTCGAGGTCTCGGGCGTGACCGGGCTCGGAGACGAGCCGGCGAAGTTCGACCTCTCGCTCTACGTCTCCGATGCCCGGGACGAGCTCGAAATGCGGGCGGTGTACAAGGCCGACCTCTTCGCCGCCGATACGATCGCGCACGTGCTCGAACAGTTCCGGCACCTGCTGGCGCAGGTCTGCGACGATCCGACGCGCCCCATCGATGCGTTCTCGCTCGTCACGCCCTCGATGCAGGCCGTGCTCCCGGACATGTCGCTCCCCCTGCCCGAGCGGCCCATCGAGCCCGTCCCGGCGCGGGTTGCACGCATCGCTGCGGAGGCGCCGGATCGGCGCGCCCTTGCGCGAGGAGGCGCGGCGTGGTCCTACCGAGAGCTCGTGGATCAGGCGGCCGGTGTCGTCGGCGCATTGGAGCAGGCCGGAATCGAGCCGGGCCGGGCCGTGGCGGTTTCGGGGCCACGCTCCTTCGGTCTGATCGCCGCCATGCTCGGCGTCCTCGCCGCCGGCGGCGCGCTCCTCCTGCTCGATCCTCGCCTCTCGCCAGGGCGCCGCGAGGGGATGCTCACGCAGGCCGGCGCGCGCCACGCCATCGTCGTTGTACCAGAAGGACAAGCGCCGGCCTGGCAGCCCCCCGAGGGGATCTTCGTCGTGAACCTGGACCCGGACCGGGGTTTGTCCCCGGCATCGCTCGCGGCGCGGCCGACGGCCTTCCCCGCGCTCGCGCCCGACGCGCCGGCGTACATCTTCTTCACGTCCGGCACGACGGGCACCCCCAAGGGTGTCGTCGGCCTCCACAAGGGCCTCGCGCATTTCTTGCAATGGCAAGGACAAACCTTCGGGATCGGCCCGGACGACCGCGCGGCGCAGCTCACGGCCCTCTCGTTCGACGTCGTCCTGCGCGACGTCTTCGTCGCGCTGGTGAGTGGAGGCACGCTCGTCCTGCCTCCGGACGACGATCCCATGGACGGGCGCCGCCTCTTCGAATGGCTCGAGCGGGAGTCGATCACGCTGCTGCATTCGGTACCCTCCCTCGCCCAGGCCTGGCTCGCGGACGCGCCGGAGGGCCGCGCCATCTCCGGGCTTCGGTATGCGTTTTTCGCAGGCGAGCCGCTCACCGACGCGCTCGTCCTCCGCTTTCGCGAGCGCGCCCCGGGCTGCCAGATCATCAACCTCTACGGCCCCACCGAGACCACGCTGGCCAAATGCGCCCACGTCGTGCCTCCCGTCCCGCGTCCGGGCGTGCAGCCGGTCGGATTTCCACTGCCGGACACCCAGGCGCTCGTGCTCCGCGGCGACGAGCTCTGCGGCGCCTTCGAGCCCGGGGAGATCGTGATTCGCACGCCCTTCCGCACGCGGGGCTATCTCCACGACCCCGACGAGCAGGCGCGACGATTCCAGCGCAATCCGCGCACGGACGATCCGAACGATTGCCTCTATCGCACCGGCGATATTGGCAGGTATCGCCTCGACGGCTCGCTCGACATCCTCGGCCGGACCGATGATCAGGTGAAGATCCGGGGCGTGCGTGTCGAGCTCCGGGGCATCGAGGCGACGCTTTGCCGGCACCCTGACGTGGCGCAGGCCGTCGTCGTGGCCGAGGGCGAGGGGATCGAGAGGCGGCTCGTCGCGTATGTCGTCCCCCGGGGCGACGAGGCGCGCGGCCGACGAATTCGCCCGGATGGCTCCGCCCTTCGGAAGCATCTCCTCGAGACACTGGCCGATTCCATCGTCCCAAGTGCCTTCGTTTGGCTCGATGAGCTTCCCCTGCTGCCAAACGGCAAGGTCGACCGGAGGGCGCTGCCGCGATCGGGCGCGGAGACAACGAGAGGGCAGGGGGGCGTCGATCCGCGCAAGGCCGAAGAACGAATGCTCGTGCGCCTCTGGGAAGAGGTGCTCGGCAAGGGCCCCATCGGCGTCCGGGACAACTTCTTCGATCTCGGCGGACACTCCCTCCTCGCTGTTCGGCTCCTCTCGAAGCAGAAGGATCTGTTTGGCCAGACAATCCCCGTGTCGGTGTTCTTCCAGCATCCGACCATCGAGGAGATGGCCCGCCTGCTCGGGAGCCCGCCGGAGGTCGACGTCTGGGCGCCGCTCGTCGCGATTCAACCGCGCGGCGAGAGGCGGCCCATCTTCTGCGTCCCCGGGGGCCACGGCAACGTGCATTACCTGTCCCTGCTCTCCCACCATCTCGGCAAGGACCAGCCGTTTTTCGCGCTCCAGTCGGTTGGACTGTCTGGAAAAACCTCACCTCACACGACGATGGATCCGATGGTCGAGCGTTACGTCGACGAGATCCGCGCCATTCAGCCTCGTGGTCCGTACTCTCTTTTGGGTCATTCCTTCGGCGGAAAGGTCGTCTTCGCCATGGCGCAGCACCTTCATGCCATGGGCGAGCGGTCGCGTGTGGTCGTGCTCGACTCGATTCCGCCCGGCGCGCGGCACATGCCGGAGCGCGCGTGGGACGAGGTCGATGTCATCCACGAGATCATCACGGGTTTCGAGGAGCTTGGCGAGGGGAGCGTGGACGTCTCTCACGCCGAGCTCGCAGCGATGACCTCGGACGAGCGGCTCGCATTCTTCCAGCGCCACCTGGAGAGGATCAGCCTGCTCCCGCCGGGCTCGGACATTGCCGAGGCGCGCGGGCAGGTGAACGTCTACCAGGCATCGAAGCGTTTGGTCTACGAGCCGAACCATCCGGCGCCGATCCCGCTCCTCTATCTCGCCGCCGAGGAGAGCGGCGCCGAGATCGCCGAGCGCAAAGTGGCGGGGTTCTCGAAGCTCGTCCCGGTGACGGCGAGGGTCGTCCCCGGAGGTCACGTGACGATGCTGCGGGAGCCTCACGTGCGAACACTGGCCAGCGTGCTTTCGGAGTACTTCACGGACGCCGGGTAGGTCGAATTCCTCGGTTGGAGCTCATCATGTACGTGCTGGGAATCAATGCGGCATATCACGAATCGGCGGCTTGCCTGCTCCAGGATGGCAAGGTCGTCGCGGCGATCGAGGAAGAACGCCTCTCGCGCCGGAAGCACGGCAAGACCGCCGAACCTTCGAATGGCCACGAGCTGCCGCGGTTCGCGATCCAGCATTGCCTCGACGCGGCGGGCATCACGCTCCGGGACGTCTCGTGGGTCGGCTACTCGCTCGATCCTCGCGCGCGCCTTGCGAACAAGGACATCGCGGATCGGGTCCTCCCGGGCGGATGGGGGAGCACGGAGGGCGAGCAGCTCTTCTTCGACCTCCTGCAGCGGGTGCCCGCGGAGCTCCGCGCCATGGGAATGACCGGGGAACTCAAATGGGTGGGCCACCACCTCGCGCACGCTGCGTCGGCGTTTTATCCCTCCGGGTTTGGCGAGGCGGCCATTCTCTGCGTGGACGGGATCGGCGAGCTCGGATCGACGCTCTTCGCATACGGCAGCGGGACCCGCATGGAGGCGCTCGACGAGATCGGATACCCCTCCTCCCTTGGCTTCCTTTGGGAAAAACTCTCCAAGTTCCTGGGGTTCTCCGAGTACGACGCGTGCAAGGTCATGGGCCTCGCGTCCTACGGCGATCCCGCGCGCTACCTGCCGCACTTCGAGCGCCTCCTCTCGCTCGCGCCAGAGGGGCGCTTCGCGCTCGACGGGGACACGCTCTGCTTCCGGGTCGAGGAGTATCAGCTGCTCGAGGCGATGTTCCAGATCCACGCGCGCAAGAAGGGCGAGCCCGTCCTCGCCGCGCACGAGCACATCGCCGCGGCGCTCCAGGAGATCACGAACCGCGCGATCACGCACATGATGCTCCACCTCGCGAGGCGCACGAGATCAAAAAACCTTTGCATGGCCGGGGGCGTCGCGCTCAACTGCGTCGCGAATCGCATCGCCTTCGAGGCGAGCCCTTTCGAAAGGCTCTACGTCCAGCCGGCCGCGCACGACGCGGGCACGGCGCTCGGCGCGGCGCTCTACATCTGGCACGGCATGCTTTCCCACCCCGAGCGATCTCCCCTTCGCCACGCCTACACGGGGCCGAGCTTCGACGACGACGCCATCGAGCGCGCCCTCGCGAGCTCCGGGCTCGTCTACGAGCGCGTTGCCGACATCGAGCGGAAGGTCGCCGAGCTCATCGCCGGCGGCGACATCGTCGGCTGGTTCCAGGGCGCCATGGAGTACGGCCCGCGCGCCCTCGGCAATCGCAGCCTGCTCGCGGATCCGCGCTCCCCCACGATGAAGGAGGTGCTGAACGACCGCGTGAAGCACCGCGAGCCGTTCCGCCCCTTCGCGCCGAGCGTGCTCGTCGAGGAGGCCGGGCGATGGTTCTGCATCGGGAAAAGCGCTGACGCCTCCGATTTCATGCTGATCGCCTATCCTGCCCGACCCGAGCAGCGGGAGCGCATCCCCGCCGTCGTGCACGTCGACGGCACGAGCCGCGTGCAGACCGTCCGCCGCGAGACGAATCCTCGGTATCACAAGCTCATCTCCGCCTTCCAGGCCATCACGGGCGTGCCCATGCTGCTCAACACGTCGTTCAACGACAGCGAGCCGATTGTCTGCACGCCCGAGCATGCGATCGAGACGTTCAAGGGGACGCGCATCGACGCGCTCGCCATCGGCGACTTTCTGGTCGACGCGCGAAAGCAACCATCGAATCGGCCGAGCGGGCCGAACGGCAGGGCACATTGAGAACCAGGGTCACGGGCATCGGGGGGAGCCCCGCGGGCACGAACGTCATCGGCTTCATCTTCCGGGAAGCCGCCGATGAACGCCCGAAGCTGCTCATCGCCGCGACGGGCGCCGGCATCTCGAACACGCTGGTGGTTACGCTCGTCGGTTTCGTCGCGCAATCACCGGACGACGTGGGCATCGAGATCTTCTTGCTCTTTGCCCTGGCCGTCGTCGTGTACGTATTCGGCGCTCGCTACGTCTTCCACCGGATGACGGATATCGTCGAGGAGATCCTGTTCCGGCTGAAGAGCCGCATCGTCGAGAAGATCGAGCGCGCCGAGCTCGCCGGCCTCGAGCGCCTCGGCACGGCCGAGATCTACGATCGCATCACGGAGAACGCCACGCTCATCTCGAACGCCGCGGGCGTCGTCACGAACGTGATGCAGCAGATCCTGATCTTCGTGTTCGCGGTGCTCTACGTCGCGTGGCTCTCGCTGCCGGCGTTCGTGCTCGTCGCGTTCCTCGTCGCGGTGGGCCTCACGCTCTATTTCACGCGCTCGGAAGGGATGACCCCGCTCCTCCGCGAGCTCGCGCGGACGCGTATCGCATTCCTCGACAGCCTCACCGATCTCTTGCGGGGCTTCAAGGAGACCAAGCTGGGACGCGCGCGCAGCGTCGAGATTCGCGCCGACATCGACGCGACATCGGCGTCGCTCCGCGACGTCTCGCGCAAGGCCAATCACCTCTTCGACGAGAATTTCATCCTCGTGGGCTGCACGCAGTTCGCGCTCCTCGGCGCGCTGGTGTTCGTTTTGCCCCGACACGTCACGATCGAGGGGGCCACCCTCTCGAAGCTCGTCACCGCCGCGATGTTCCTCTGGGGCCCGCTCCAGGCTGCGGTCAGCGGTTATCCTGCGTATGTCCGGTCAAACCATGCCGTCAAGGACATCCTCGCGCTCGAGGAGAAACTCGACGCTGCCGCGGACGCCGCGCGCGTCGAGCAAGCCGAGGACCCGTGGAAGGGCAAGCCGGGCGTGATCGCGATGAGGGACGTCGAGTACGCGTACGCCGGGACGAACGGCGACGCATCCTTCCGCATCGGCCCGATCGATCTCTCCATCGAGCCCGGGGAGATCGTCTTCATCGTCGGAGGCAATGGCAGCGGAAAATCCACCCTGCTCAAGGTCCTGACGGGGCTGTATCCGGCGACCGCGGGCGTGCTCCGCGCGGGCGACGAGCGCGTGCGCCCCGAGAACGTGGCCTCGTACCGCGAGACGATCTCCGCGATCTTCTCGGACTTTCATCTGTTCTCGAGGGTGTACGGTCTGCTCGGCGTCGACGAAGCACACGTGCGTCGCCTCCTCGTCGAGATGCAGCTCGAAGGCAAGACGGATTTCCAGAAGGACCGGTTCACCAAGCGCGAGCTGTCCACCGGCCAGAGAAAGCGCCTGGCCATGATCGTCGCGCTCCTCGAGGACCGGCCCATCTGCGTTTTCGACGAGTGGGCCGCCGATCAGGACCCGGAGTTTCGCAAGCACTTCTACGACGAGCTCCTCCCGTCCCTCAAACGGCGCGGCAAGACGGTGATCGCCGTCAGCCACGACGATCGATATTTTCATTGCGCCGATCGCGTCGTTACGATGGACTACGGGAAGATTCGCACCATCGAACACGCGGCCCCGGCGCCCTCCCGCAGCAGCATTCCCTCCTCGAACGAATCGACAAGCGAAGCGAGGTCATGACCATGACAACCGAGAAGCCGCAAGCCAAAGACGACAAGGACGAGCCGAAGGTCGAGACGAAGGAGGAGCCCAAGCCGGCCGCCAAGGAGGCGCCCAAGCCGGCCGCCGAGACGGTCTCGCGTATCGGTCGCGCCGAGGCCATCATCCGGCGTAACGTGCTCTGGTCGCTCGGCGCGGGTGTCGTACCCATTCCGTTCGTCGACACGCTCGCCGTGTCGGGCGTGCAGATCAAGATGCTCGCCGAGCTCTCGGAGCTCTACGAGGTCGGCTTCAAGGAGGACGCCGCCAAAAAGGTCGTCGGCGCGCTGCTCTCGAGCCTCGGCGGCACGGCGCTCGGCGCGGCGATCGGCGCGAGCTTCGCGAAGCTCATTCCTGGCGTGGGGACGGCGCTCGGGATCGTCACCGTGCCGCTCATCGCGGGCGCGTTCACGCACGCGACGGGCAAGGTCTTCATGATGCATTTCGAGTCGGGCGGCACGCTCCTCGATTTCGACCCGCAAGCGATGCGCGCCTACTTCAAGCAAGAGTTCGAGAAGGCGAAAGAGACCGTTGCGAAGGTGCAGGAGGAGGAACGCGCGAAGTCGGGCAAGGCGAGCTGAGCGAAGCATGGAGCTCGAGCCGCTCTTCAAGTATGGTTTGCCCTTCCTCACGGCGTTTGCCGTAGGGCTGCTCGGGAGGACGCGGCGTATCGGGTTCTGGGGCGGCGTCGTCGCCTCGATCCTGCTAACACCGCTCGGAGGTTTTCT
Source organism: Polyangium jinanense (assembly GCF_028435365.1). The sequence goes on from NZ_JAGTJJ010000007.1 coordinate 97,760, forward strand.
CGTGACGCTGATATCCGGCCCGAGGCGCATCAAGGTGAAGAAGACATGATCCAGGAAGCGCGCCCCGAGAGCGACGAGCAGCGTGAACGCAGCGTGCGAATCCGCTTCCTGACATGGCTGCAGAAGGTCCAGTTCTACGCCTACACGACGCTCGTCCTCGTGCTGCTCGCGCTCGGCTTCTTGTGGCCGCGCATTTTCATCAGCGTCCCGGCCGGCAGCCACGCCGTCATGTACCGTTTCTTCAAGGGCGGCACGGTGACGAACCGCGTATGGCCCGAGGGGCTCAACGTCATCCCGCCCTGGGACACCCTGACCATTTACGAGACGCGCCTCCAGGAAAAGACGCTCGAGTTCGACGTCCTCAGCGAGGAGGGGCTCGACCTCGGCGTCAAGGTCTCGATCCGGTATCGCCCCAACAAGGAGATGCTCGGGTTTTTGCACCAGGACATCGGGACGGAGTACTTCAACCGGCTCATCAAGCCCGAGGTCGAGTCGCACGTGCGACGCACCTTTGGCTCGAGGCCCGCGCACGAGATCTACTCGAGTAAGCGCGACGTGCTCCAGGAGCTCGGGCAGATCCCGGTCCTCGGCAGGCTCGAGGAGGACGGCGCGGCCTTGAGCTCCCGCCCTTACGTGGTCATCCAGGAGCTCAAGCTCGTCGATATCGATCTGCCGGTCATCGTCGAGCAGGCGATCGCAGACAAGTACAAGCAGGAGCAGCTCATGCTCGAGTACCGCTACAAGCTCGAGCGCGAGGAGAACGAGGCGGAACGAAAGCGCACGGAAGCGGCGGGCATTCGCGATTACAACCTCATCGTCGCCAAGGTGAACCCCGATCTCTTGCGCTGGCGGAGCATCGACGCCACGCTCGAGCTCGCGAAATCGGAGAACAGCAAGGTCGTCGTTCTCGGCGGAGGCCAGGGCGCGCAGATGCTTCTCAATGTCGACGCGGCGATGGGCGGAGCCCCCGCAGGCGCTGCCGCGGCCGCGCATGACGAGAAGCCCAAAGCCGAGCCGCCCGCGCCCGCCCCGCCTCCCGCAGCGGCGCCGGCGCCGCCGCCCGAGCCCGTCAAACCTTGACGGCTTCGCGGGTGGGAGGCGCTTCGCTGGGGCGTTGCCCCAGGCCCCACCCGGGGCTATCCGCCCCGGGACCCGGGACCAGCGCAAGCGCTGGACCTTTTGTCGATGAACTGCGCGATGCGCAGTTCATCGAACAGGCCACGTCAAGACCAGCTACGACCCTGCCAAGCAAGACAGCCGCGCTGGCAACGCCGTCCCTGGTCTTGCCACCGGCCTCTGGAAGAACCGCGCATCGCGCGGTTCTTCCAACCCGAGTCCAGGGCTTGCCCTGGTTCGGGTCCAGGGGCGAAGAGCCCCTGGTCGGGTCCGGGGTGAAACCCCGGCGACACGCCCTCGGAACACTCTCTCAGTTCCGGCCCGTCGCGTCCTGCCAGAGCCGCACGAGCTCGTGCACGACCTCGCCGTCCGCGCGCGGCGGCTCGTTCACGACGGTGTCGAACGTCACGCCATACCGCCGGAAGCGCAGGAAGGCGTTCTTCTCCGAGTCGTGATCACGAATGGATACCGAGGGGCTCGCCGGGCGAAACCCGTGTTCGATCGCCGCCTTCTGCGTCTCCGTGCTGAGGAGGTAATCGATCCACTTCCTCGCGGCGACCTTCCGCGCGTCGGTCAGGTTTCGCTCGAGGTCGAGGAACACGACCGGGTGCTGGTTCATGATCGTCGGCTCTGGGTAGAGGACGCGCAGGCCCGGCATGGCGCTGGCGAACCGGTCGAACCGGTCGAAGACATCAAACGTGAGGTGCTCGTAGGTCACGACGGCGTCATACCGGGACGTGCCCACGTTGAAGATCGTATCGGTGAGCAGATGCGCCGAGTCCGGCGCCGGATCCAGGCCCGCCTCGCATCGGCGCAGCCACGCGCCGAGCGCCTGCTTTTGCTCGGCGAATGCGCGCTCGAAATCGAGAACGCCCTGCTCCGTGGAGCGCTGTCGCTCGCCCGGGGGCAGCACGTAATCGAATGCCATGAGGTAGAGCGCCTCGAGTCCCGACGCCGATCGCGTCGGAGAGGTATGACCGAACTTCATGCGGCCCCAGGATCGCATTTGCGCGATCGTGGGAAAGGGAGCGCGATACACGAGCGCCTCTTCCTCGGGCTTCGGCTCGGCGTCCTTCTTTCGCGCGGGGGCCTTCGTGGGGAGGGGGACGAGCGGGTTGTACCAGTCGATCCATTTCCCCGGCACCATGTCCTCGATGGCCATTCCAGCGAGGGTAGGGTTTGTCGGGACGACGGGACACAGGAGCTCGACCCAGGGCCCGGTCTTCGGGGGCCGGGCCTTCGAGACGGCCTCGACGACTTGCCGCCGGTCGTCCCAGATCAGCACGACGAGGGGGGAGCGAGCGATGGACGTCTGTTCGGAGGTCTGGAAGAGCGGTTTGCCCTGACCCTTCTCCTTCCTCCAGCGCACGTCGAGGTATCGCAGGATGAGTTCGTCGGCGGGCGCCCATAACGTGGGCGCCTGCTCTCCGGCGAGGATCGCGTTGGCCGAATCGATGTCGCCCATGGCCGTGATCTTCACCTGGATGTTCGGGCAGAGCTTCGCGAAGCGATTGGCGGCCTCCTCGATCCACGCCGTCTTGTCGTTGCTGTAGAGCATGCTGATCACCTCCGGGCGCCCGTCCCGCGTCACGGGACCACAGAGGTCGGTCTGCGTGCCGGTGGTGGTCTTCACGTCGACGATGAGAGGCGTCTCGACGTGCTGCATGCGGAGCTGATCACGCACGAACCCGGATCCGAGCGCCCCGAGGATCCCGACGACCACGAGGAGCCCGAGCGTGTCGCGCCACCCAAAGGGCCCCATCGCGCTCGGCGCGAGGCTGGGTTTGTCGCTTCGACTTGCCACTTCGGAAAGTCTACAGCACGATCTCCGTGGCGGGAAGATCCCAGATGTCGTCGTAGATCTTCTTCGCGGTCTCGACGCGGAGATCGCGCGGCCCCTTTTCGTAATGGATGACGCAGAGGTGGAGGTGGGTCACTCCATCTCGTCGCGCCATCTCTCGCAGCGCGTCGACCGCGTCGACCGGGCCCATGTCCTTCGCGGCGAGCCGATCCATGATCGCGTCGAACGTCATCGTGACGGCATTTCGCACGATCCGCGTCTGCCCCGCGAGGTGCGTCCGCGCGAGCTCGACGAGCAACGTCGGCTCCTCGGCGTCTCCCGGCGCCGCGGTCACGATCTGCGCGTGCCCGCCGTCGGCGAGGTGCGCGTCGAGGCCGCGGAAGAGCTTGGCGAGGAAATCGAGCCCGTAAGGCCCGGCGGCGGAGTGATAGAAATACGCCATGCCCGGCGGCGTGGGCTCGAACGGCGGGTTCGACAGGATGTAATCGAACGTCCGCCCCTCCACGGGGCGGAAGATCTGCTCATTTCCGTCGAGGATCGCGAGGTTGTCCGCGACGCCGTTCATCATCGCATTGAAGCCGGCGAAGATCTTGGCGCGTGGATTGATTTCGAGACCGGTCACCCGCTTCGCCCCTGCGCGCAGGGCCCCGATCGAAAGGACGCCCGAGCCGAGGCCGATCTCGAGCACCTCGGCGCCCTGGATCTTGTCGCGCAGGAGCTCGTCCAGGAAGAACTGCTGCTCGGCGAAGAGCGGGAAGACCTGATCGATGGCGCGGTAATCGAGCCGATCCGTGACGACGTGAAGACCGTCGATGACGTTCAGCCGCTTGTCGGCGAGCGCGCTTCGGACAAGGAGATCGATCGCGTGCATGCTCGATGCTTCATCCGCTCGACGTTGCCGGCGCGGGGATGACCCCGCGTTCACGCAAGGCCGTCGCCACCTCGGCGGCGGCCCGCTCTCCGGAGCGAACCGCGCCTTCCATGCTCCCATCGTGTTCGAGCGACGTATCCGAGCCGGCCCAGTGAATCCGGCCCACGGGGTCACGCAACGCCGCGCCGTATTTGCTGAGCACGCCCGGCCTGAGCGGCGAAGCACATCCGCTCGACCACGGTTCGCTCAACCAGTCCATGTCGACGACATTGATCGCCTCTCGTGCCTCGTCGCCGAAGAAGTCGAGCAGCGCGTCGACGACCGCTTCTCTTCGCGCTCGCAGGCTCGCCGGCAGCTCTTCCCCTGCGCCGAACGCCACGAGAATGCCCGGCGCGCCCGACGAGGGCGTGTTGTCGAAGATGAAATCGACGACGCTGCCATCCCCGACCCCGATCCCGTTGAGCCCGTTCGCGCGCCAGAAAGGCTTCTCGTACACGATATGCACCTTGTAGTCCGGGGAGCCGCTCCATTGGCGAATGAGCTCCTTCTTCGGCTTGGGCAAGGACGGCTCGAAGTCGATTCGACGAGCATCCGCGGGCATCATCGCGACCACGACACGATGGCACTCGATGGAGAGGCGCTCCGTCTCGACGCGCAGCGGCCCCGAGGGCTCGTCGACGATCCGGGTCACCGGCGAACCGAGGAGCACACGATCCCCGAGGAGCTCGGCCATCTTCAGGGAGAGCTGCTGCGATCCTCCGACGAACACCTTGGGAATCTCGCGAGAAATGGCCATCAGGTTTTCGAGTCCGCCCTGGGCCTTGACCGCCGCGACGAACCGCAGGAGCGAGATCTCCTCGGGGCCGCATCCGAACGTCCAGTCGATGGCCATCTCGACGTCGCGTCTTCCCCACACGGTCGTCGAATTTTCCGAGAGCCAGTTGAACATCGAGATGGAATCGTACTCCGCCGCGCGTGGCGCATTCCACGGAGCCCCGTCCGGCAGCTCGGCCCCCATTGCTTCGAGCTTGTCCCGTAGGCCTCTCAATTCTCGCATCTCGGCGCGCGAGAAGAGCCGCCCAGCGCCTGCGATGCGGACCCCGTCGAAGAGGAAAATGGGGCTTCCTCTGCCCTCGGACACGTCCACCGCGCTCACGCCGAGCTCCTCTGCGAGCGCGAGGATTCGTGTGTGATTGGGTCTGACCCAGCTTCCGCCCCCGTCGACGAAGACGCCCGGCGCGGCCTCCTGGCTGATGGTCAAGCCTCCGACCCGGTTGCGTGCCTCGAGCACCATGACCGAGCCGGCGCCCGCCTTGAGGAGCTCCCGCGCCGTGACGAGCCCGGACAAACCAGCGCCGATGACCACGACGTCCGCGGTCCGCTTCTCGAGGGGTGCGGACCGGGAGCACCCGCGTTGTCCGCAACCCACGAGCATGCTGCCCGCGGCGAGAGCCGTGCCACGAAGGAGCTCCCTTCGCGTCAACGGCAGAGGCTTCGAAAAATTACGCACGGTATGCCTCATCTCCTCACCCATGCCACGGATCGGCGACGCGTGTCACACGAACGGGTTCGTGCCCACGCCGGTGACACCGAGGACCTTCACGAGCTTTCGCAAGTTCTGGAGCAGGTAGAACGAGAGCACGATGACGACGAGCCACATGCCGGGGGAGAGGTGTGGCATCGAGCTGAAGACGTCCCGCACCGGGAGCTGCGCGAGCGCCTTCGTCCCCACATCGTGCTGCTTCGACAGGTAACGCGCGACGACGAGCACCGTCGCGATGAGGCCGATGTTCAGGGCGGTGGTAAGCAGGGCCTTGCCCACCTCGGCGGCCTTCGAGATCTGCGCCTGGAAGTTCATGGCGCGCTTGCGGATGAGCTCGCCCTGAAAGATGAGGTTTTCGCCGACGCCGGCGGGCAATCGCATCAAGTCGCCGATGGTGTTGGCGAGGGCCTCGCGGCTGTGCTTCGACCGGACGAACTTCGCCCTTCGCTGGTTGAGCCGCTGGAAATGGCGGCGCGTCAGCTTGAAGAAGTTGACCTCGGGGATCAAGAACTTGAGCGACGCGTCGAGCGCCGCGCTGCTCCGCATCAATCGCAGGAGCCCCCAGTTCGGCGGGACCTTGTACGTGCCGAATATCGCGGCGAGCCGAACGTTCGCGCCCGTCAGCGCCCGCTGCTCGTAGGGAATGCCTTTGACGTCGGTGAGCGCCTCCCAGCCCTCGAGCTCGCGCACGACCTCCGAGCGCATCTTCTCGATATCGACGTTGGGCACTCCTGGGACCATGGTCAGGTTCACGTCGAAGAACTTCGAGAAGTCACGCAGGGCCACGTACCGGATCGCGATCCTGTATTTCTCGAGAAACCCCTTGTCGAGGACGCTGACCGAGCCGAAGTCGATGAACGCGATCCGGCTGTTCTTGAGCAACATGATGTTGCCGGGATGAAGATCGCCGTGGGCCAGGTTGTCCTCGAGGGCCTGCATCAGGAAGCTGAGGAACAGGCGCTCGCCGAGCTTCTTGGTCCTGACGTTGTTCTCCTTGCGCCATTGCTTGGCCCTCTTGGGTTCGTCGATGAGCGAGTGGATGTAATCCGACATGAGCACGCCATCGATGAACTCCATGACGAGCACTCGCTTGGAGCAATAACGCGAGTAGACCCGGGGAACATAGATCTTGTCCTGCTTCAAGGTGCGTCGCATGCGGCGCATCGCGGCGGCCTCGATGCGATAGTCGACCTCGTCGGCGAGGGTCCCCTGGAGCTTCTGGAACATCTCGTCCCATCTCCCCCAGGGCATAAAGCGGATAAGCTTGAGGAAGTTTAGATACCCGGCGAAGATGTCGAGGTCGTTGCGGAAAGAGTCGATGATGCCGGGGCGCTGGACCTTGATGGCCACCTTCTTTCCGGTCTCCCGGAGGCGCGCCACGTGGACCTGGCCGATCGATGCCGCGGCGAGCGGGACGACGTCGAACTCGCGGAAGACGTCCTTGATCGAGCAGTTGAGCTCCTGTTCGATGATCTGAACGGCGACGTCCCCAGGGAACCCGACCGCTCGATCGTGAAGCGCGGCGAGTTCGTCACAGAATATCTTGGGGAAGATATCACGGCGCATGGCCATGATCTGCGCGGCCTTGATCCACAAGCCGCCAAGCCGCTCCGCCGATTCCCGGACGAGCTGCGCGAGTCGCAGGGGCGTGTACTTGCCGCCCGGACCCGCGGGCTTCCGGATGCGCGCCATCACGAGGTGCCATACGACACGGAGGCACAGCCAGAAGATGAAGAGGAGCCGGTAGCGCACCGGGCTGGTGGCCTTTCGGGCCCCCACGCGGCTGCGGTGGACGTTGCCCAGCTCGAGTGGTGTCGGAATGAGCTTCTTTTTCAGCATGGGCCTTCGTGATATCGCGCGACGCAAGAGACTCTGTAGAGACCGCCCGCCCGCAAATAGAGCCACGTTATGGGGCGACGGAAACAAGAGGGAGCCGATCAACGCTTCGATCGGCTCCCGGGCAATGAGCCCTCAGCTATCAGCCAAGGCCCCACATCTTGCCGTACTTCGTATTCTTCTTCTCACGGATGACGATGACGACCGGCTGCGCGCCGGCCGGGATCGCCTTGGCGTCCCTCGCCTCCTGCAGGACCTCCTGGATGCGGTCCATCAGCCGGTTCGGCTTGCCGCGGCGCAGCTTCTTGACGAGCTTGCGCTTCTTCTTGCCCATGTCGATGACGATCGGCTCTGCGGCCGATGCGGTGGATCCGGCCGATGCGGCCGGCTTCGTATTCGTCACGGTTTCGGTTGCCATGATGTTCTCCGTTATCCGGTCGATGCGTTGGTCAGAAGAGCGAGCTCAGCTTGAAGCTCTTGCGGCCCTTTTTGCTTGACCGGAAGACGTTCTTCGAAAGGTCCTTCAGCCAGCCGTTCTTCTTCTTGCGGTTCGAGCGATCGTGGCGGGCCAAGTAGTCGTCGAGACCGGACCGATTCGCTTTCGCGGCCCGTCGCGTCACCTTCTCGAGGAACTTGGAGCTCTTCGAGAGCTTCTTCCGCTTCCGCCTGCGGCCCGCCACGAGCTGCAGGGAATTCGAGGCGGCGCCGGGGGTGCCGGCCTGTTGCGGGATGACGATCCGCTTGATGCCTTTGATTCGCCTGATTTCCATGATTTACCTCCGACAGTGACGAGGGACGGCTCAGGTCGAAGCCCCCTCGCGAGCGCGCATCGTAGTGAAGCGCATCTAGAAATGTCCACAGGAAAAGCGGTATCACACACGAGCCCGGGACCTGGCTCTCCCGAGGTCCCTCAACATGCAGGGTCGTCCAGACGAGTGGATCGATCGAACCACCCCGATGTGCGTGCGTCCGATGTGTACCAACATGTTGAATTTTAAGCGAAAATTCGGCTTTAAGGCACCTGCCTCGTCCCGGTCTTCGCCCGATTTCTGTCCATGGCTCACCTGAGCCCATTGGATCATACGATCCATGGCGCCTGGGTTGATTGCGGAGCCCAGACCTCACCCCCGACGTCGATTGCGGGATCCAGTCCTCACCCTCCCCATGGCAGATTCGATGGATCCTGCGCGGGTTCTGGCTCGTTGCGCACCACGCGCCGTCCCGGCGAGATTTTTGCTTGCCACTCGCGCGCCATTGTTCTAAATGTGCCGCTGACCATCGAACCTGTATTCGGAGTCAGGGTGGTCGTGGTAGCAGCGTTTTGGCGGGAGCCCCGAGGGGCAGGGTTAGCATAAATACTTTCGCTTTCGGCGAAGCAGTCTCATCCGTGCGGAGTGATTCTCGCCGCCCGTCGCCGCGGTTGCGCGGTATGGCGAAGCTCCATCCACGTGCTCAATGGGCGTCAGCGGGCGAGCTCGAGCTCCAGGAAACATAGGTAAGGAGACACGATGGACATGGAGGACCTCCGCAGCTGGTTGATGCAACGGGTGGCTGCCAAACGGGGGGCATCGCCCGACTCGATCGACGTGCACGAGCCGTTCAGCCGCCATGGCCTGGACTCGATGGATATGACCCGGATCGTGGCGGACCTCGGGCGCAAGCTCGGGCGTCCTCTCGCTCCAACGCTCGCCTGGGAGTATCCGACGCTCGCGGCCCTTCTCGGTTACCTGGCCGGCGATCGGGGAAAAGAGCCCGTCGCGCCGCGGCTCGCCGCGCGTAGCGGGGTGGCGGCGAAGGAGCCGATGGCGATCGTCGGGATGGCCTGCCGGTTCCCCCGAGCTTCGGATCCCGCCTCGTTCTTCCGGATGCTTTGCTCGGGCGTGGACGCGATCTCCGAAGTGCCCAGGGATCGATGGGACATCGACGCGCTGTACGACAGAGACGTCAGCGCGCCCGGGAAAATGTCGACGAAATGGGCCGGATTTCTGGACCAGGTCGACCAGTTCGATCCCCAGTTCTTCGGTATCTCCCCGCGAGAAGCGATGGAGATGGACCCGCAGCAGAGGCTCGTGCTGGAGCTCGCGTGGGAGGCGCTCGAGAGCGCCGGCATCCCACCGCGCTCGCTCGAAGATAGCCGGACGGGCGTCTTCATGGGCGCGATGTGGCACGACTACGCCGACATCCCGGACGACCGGCGCATCGCCATGACCCAGCATTCGGCGACGGGACAGGACCTCAGCATCATTCCGGCCCGCGTGTCGTATACGCTCGGTCTCCGTGGGCCCAGCATTGCCTTCAATACAGCCTGCTCCTCGTCGCTCGTCGCCGTTCACCATGCACGCCGCAGCCTGGAGCTCGGCGAATGCGATCTCGCGCTCGCGGGCGGCGTGAACCTCTTGCTCTCACCGGAGAGCACGGTGGCGATGTCGAAGTTCGGCGCCATGGCGCCCGACGGGCGATCGAAGGCCTTCGACGCACGGGCGAACGGTTACGTTCGGGGCGAAGGCGGCGGCGTCGTCGTGCTGAAGCCCCTCTCACGCGCCCTCGCCGATGGCGACACCATCCATTGCATCCTGCTCGGCAGCGCGATGAACAATGACGGCGCGAGCAATGGATTGACGGCGCCGAGCCCGAAAGCGCAGGAGCTCGTCCTCCACGACGCGTATGCGGACGCGGGGATCGACGCGCGCGATGTTCACTTCGTCGAGACGCACGGGACGGGCACCATGCTCGGCGATCCCATCGAGGCGGGTGCGATCGGAGCCGTGCTCGGGGCGGGGCGCTCCCCGGACAGGCCGCTCCGGCTCGGTGCGGTGAAGACGAACATCGGTCACCTCGAGGCAGCCGCAGGAATCGCCGGGCTCGTCAAGACGGCGCTCTCGTTGCGAAATGGCGTGGTCCCGCCGAACCTCCATTTTCAATCGCCAAACCCGCACATCGATTTCGAATCTCTTCGCCTCGCGGTGCCGACCACCGTCGAGCCGTGGCCCGAGCACGGGGGTCGCCGGCTGGCCGGCGTGAGTGGCTTCGGGTTCGGCGGAACGAATTGCCATGTCGTCCTCGAAGGCGGCATGACGATTGCGCAGAGGCTCGGCCGCGTTCGTCCCAGGGTCGCGCCGGTGTTCGTCTTTGGCGGACAGGGCTCACAATGGCTGCGAATGGGGATGGACCTCCTCGTCGAGCCTGCGTTTCGAGCCGCAATCGAGCGCTGCGACGTGGCGATGCGTCCTCATCTGGAGGGCTCCCTCCTCGATGTGCTACTCTCGCAAGACGCAGGGTGGCTCGAGGAGACCCCGAAGGTGCAACCGGCCATTTTCGCGGTGCAGGTCGCCCTTGCGTCGCTCGTGCGGTCGCTCGGCGTCGAGCCCTGCGCGGTGGTGGGACAGAGCATGGGCGAGGTCGCCGCCGCGCACGTGGCCGGTTGCCTCGACCTCGACGACGCCGCGCGCGTCATCTGTGTACGGAGCAAGCTCGTCACGCAGGCGTCGGGCAAGGGGGCGATGGCCGTCGTCGAGCTCCCGATGGCTGCCGCGCAGCGGGCGCTCGAGGGCCGCGGCGACAGCGTGTCCATTGCCGTGAGCAGCAGCCCGAGCGCGACCGTGCTTTCGGGGGACGAAGCGGCGCTCGAGGCATTGATCACGGAGCTCGAGCGGGACGGCGTCACTTGCCGGCGAATCAAGGTCGACTACGCATCCCACAGCCGCGAGATGGATTCGCTCCTGCCTTCTCTCGCCGAGGCGCTCGAGGGGTTGTCGCCGCGCTCCGGCGCGATTCCGTTCTACTCCACGGTGACGGGGAACCGCATCGACGGCGCGGCGCTCGACGCGGCTTACTGGTGCAGGAACCTCCGCGAACCCGTGCTCTTCGCGGAGACGACGTCGCTCCTCCTCCGGCAGGGACACGAGACCTTCCTCGACCTCGACCCGCATCCCTTGCTCGTGCGTCCGATCGAGCAATGTTCCGCGGAATTGGGTCTGTCCGGGCTTACCCTGCCGACCATGCGTCGAGACGAGCGGAGCCATGCCGTGCTCTCCGAATCGCTTGCCGCGCTGGGTCCGCGCGAGCCCGAGGAGCTGCGTGACCGCGGAAGGTCCCAGGTCTTGCCGCTGTCGGCGCACACCGCGTCGGCGCTCCGCGATCATGCGAGAAGGATGGGAGAGCATATCCGCAAGACGCCGGACGTCGAGCTCTCGGACATCGCATTCACGTCGAGCGTCCGGCGGAGCCACCTCGCACATCGCCTCGCCATCGTGGGCAATTCGAGGGACGAGATCGCGGAGACGCTCGAGGCCTTCGGGCGCGGGGAGGAACCGACGGCCATCGCGCACGGTACCTCGCCGCTGTCGGCGCCGAAGGTGGCTTTCGTGTTCCCCGGTCAAGGCTCGCAGTGGGTGGGCATGGGCAGGCAGCTCCTCGCGGAGGAGCCGGTGTTTCGCGAGACGATCGAGGCCTGTGACGCCGCGCTCCGGCCCGAGTGCGACCTTTCGGTCGTGGACGAGCTCCGCGCCGAAGAGGCGAGATCGCGGCTCGCCGAGGGCAGCGTGGTGCAACCGGTGCTGTTCGCCGTCGAAGTGGCGCTCGCGGCGCTCTGGAGGTCCTGGGGCGTCGTGCCGGACGCCGTGGTGGGCCATAGCATGGGCGAAGTCGCGGCCGCTTACGTGGCCGGCGCGCTCTCGCTCGAGGATGCTGCGGCGGTCATCGGTCGCCGAAGTCGGCTGATGAGCACCATGAGCGGGAACGGCGCGGTGGCGCTGGTGGAGCTCGCGTTGCCGGACGCGGAGCGGGCGCTCGTCGGATACGAAACGCGCCTCGGCGTGGCCGGGAGCAATGGCCCGCGCTCGACGGTGATCGCCGGTGAGACCGAAGCGCTCGCGGAGGTTCTCGCGAGGCTCGAGGAGAAAGAGGTATTTTTCCGACGCGTGAAAATGGACGTCGCGTCCCATAGCCCGCAGATGGAGCCGCTGCGAGGCGAGCTCGTCGCGGCCCTCGCCGGCCTTTCTCCGAGAAAGGCGAGCATCCCGATGCGCTCGACCGTGACCTGTGCACCGGTTTCGGGCGACGAGCTGGGTGCCGACTACTGGGCCGAGAACATGCGCAAGCCCGTACTCTTCTCCCAGGCCACACGAGAGCTCATTCGGGAGGGGTACACGATCTTCCTGGAAATGAGCCCTCACCCGATTCTGGTTCCCTCGGTGGAGGAGAACCTCCGCGAGAGCGGAACGAAAGGTGTGGCGCTGGCTTCGCTGTACCGGCAAGCCGACGAGCGGCAGAGCCTGCTTCAATCCCTGGGGAGGCTCTTCGTGCATGGCCGCGCCATCGATTGGAGGCGAACCCATCCGGAGGGCGGGCGCGTGGTGGAGCTGCCGACCTATCCGTGGCAACGCGAGCGATTCTGGATCGAGCCCAATCGGGCGCCCGTCACGCACACGCGGAGGCGCACGGAGAGCGGGAAGGGACGCTTCGAGCACCCGCTCCTCGGGTCGCGGCTTCTCGTGTCATCGGCGCAAAACGACGAGCATTGGTGGGAACAGACTCTCGGCGTGGGGGTCACGCCGTATCTCCGTGATCATCGGGTGCAAGCGTCCGTCGTTTTCCCCGGGGCAGGGTACCTGGAGATGGCGCTCGCCGCGGGTCGAGAGAAACTCGGCGCAGCCAAGCTGGTTCTAGAAGACGTGACGTTCGAGCAGATGCTCGTGCTCGGGGACGACGACAGCGAACGAATCGCGCAGGTGGTGTTGACCGACACGGGCGCGGGGCGATGCTCGTTCCGGATCGCGAGCCGCGAGCCGGAGGATTCCCATTTCACGCGCCACGCGCGAGGCGTGATGCGCATCGACGGCGGGAGCCCGGACTCCGCGCGACAGGTGGAGAAGCCGGAGAGCCTCGGGCAGCGGTTCTCGAGCCGTCTTTCTGCCGCCGAGCATTATGCGCAGATGTCCGCGCGACGGCTCGATTATGGTCCGGCTTTCCAGGCGCTCGCCGAGCTGCGGACGGCGGAGGACCAGGCGCTCGGTCGTGTCGAGCTGCCCGACATCGTGGATGATCACGGGTACATTCTGCATCCGTCCTTGCTCGATGCTTGCTTGCAGAGCGCGATGAGCTTCCTCGCGACGACCGCGGATGCCGTGACGTACGTGCCCGTGGGCATTGCGCGGCTCACCGTTCACGCGCGGCCGTCACGAAAGGCATGGGTCGTGGTGACGAAGGTCGCGGGGCATTGCGATCTTTGGATCGTCGACGAGAATGGCCGCGCCCTGGTCGAGATCGAGGGGCTCCGAGCGCAACCCCTCGAAGCGGCCTCGTCGTCGACGAAGGATCCGCTCGAGGGATGCGTACACGAGATCGCCTGGAGGCACGTCGAGCCTCAGCCTCCCGCGCGTTTGCCGGAGGGGGGCGCGTGGCTCCTGCTCATGGATCGAAGCGGCGTGGGCGCCTCGCTCGAAACGGAGCTCAGCGCTGCCGGACGATCCTGCGTGCGTGTCTTCCCGGGCTCTTCGTATGCTCGCATCGAGCCGGATCTCTACACAATCGATCCGGCGAACGCGGACGACTACCGAAGATTGCTTCGAGATGCGTTCGGCGCCGAAAGAGTTTGTCTCGGCGCCGTTCACCTCGCGAGCCTCGACGCCGCGTCGCCGGACGCGACAACGCTGGAGACGCTCTCGGCGGGCCTTGCGCGCGGGAGCGTGAGCGCGTTGTATTTGGCGCAGGCGCTCCTCCGGAATGATTTTCGGTCGCCGCCGCGGCTCTTCCTGGTCACGCGCGGGGCGCAGGCCGTGCGCGCGGGCGAGCCGGTCTCGGTGGGGCAGGCGCCGCTCATCGGGCTCGCGAGGACCCTCGTCCTCGAGCACCCCGAGCTGCCCTGCACGTCGATTGATCTCGCCGCGACAGCGAGCGAACGAGATGGCGAGCTCTTGCGGCGTGAGCTCCTGGCCAAGGGCGGCGGGGATCAAGTCGCGTGGCGGGACGAAGAGCGGTACGTCGCGGAGCTCGTTCGGGGAACGTTCGAGCCTGGCGAGCACGCCTCTCTCGGTGCACGCAAGGTTCCCGCGCAAGACAAACCTTTCCAGCTACGAATTCAATCGCCAGGTGTGCTCGAGCGGCTCTCGCTGCACGAGGCTCGTGCGCTCGTTCCTGGTCCCGGGGAGGTGCTCGTCGAGGTGGAGGCGGCCGGCCTGAATTTCCGGGACGTCCTGCTCGCCATGGGCGTGCTGCCGGACGATGCGGCGGGGGCCGATGGGCAGGGACCGCGGCTCGGCCTCGAATGCGCGGGGCGGGTGGTCGCCGTGGGCGAAGGCGTCACGCAGTGGTCCGTCGGCCAGGAGGTTCTCGGGTTCGGCGTGCGTACATTCAGCTCCCACGTGCTCGCGCGGAGCGAGCATATCGTAGCGAAATCGACGCGGTTTTCGTGGGCGGAGGCGGCGACGCTGCCCGCTGTCTTCGCGACCGCCTATTATGCGCTCGTTCGCATCGGCCGCCTGCGGCGAGGCGAGCGGGTGTTGATCCACGCAGGCGCGGGCGGGGTGGGGCTCGCGGCGATCCAGCTCGCGAAGCATGTCGGCGCGGAGATCTTCGCGACCGCGGGGAGCGAGGAGAAACGTGCTTACCTTCGCTCGATCGGCGTGGATCACGTGTTCGATTCACGCTCGCTCGCTTTCGTCGACGAGATCAAGCAGATCACGCGCGGAGAGGGTGTGGACGTCGTCCTGAACTCCCTCTCGGGGGAGTTCATCCCGGCGAGCCTGTCCTTGCTCCGTGATTACGGGCGATTCGTCGAGATCGGGAAGCGGGACTATTACGAAGACAAACCGCTCGGCCTCCGACCGTTCCTGCGGAGTTTGTCGTTCTCCCTCGTGGACTTGCTCGCGCTCTTGGCGCAGCAGCCGGAGGAGATCGGCGCGCTCCTTCAAGAACTCATGGAGATGTTCGAGGCGCTCGCGCTCGCGCCGCTGCCCGTGCGAACGTTCCCGGCCTCGCGTGCCGCCGAGGCATTCCAGTACATGGCGCAAGCGAAGCACATCGGCAAACTCGCGATTGCGATGAAGGATCCGGAAGCCCGGATCGTTCCGGCGTCCGCGGAGCCCGTTTCGATCCGCGGGGACCGGACGTACTTGATCACCGGTGGGCTCGGGGGGCTCGGGCTCTCTCTGGCGCGCGGGCTCGTCGATCGAGGCGCAAGGCACGTTGCCCTGGTCGGGCGTAGAAACCCAGGTCGAGAGGCGCAGGAGGCGATCGCCGCTATGGAGACGAGCGGCGCGAAGATCCTCGTCGTGTCGGCGGACGTATCACGCCGCGAGGAAGCGGAGCGGGTCTTCGGCCTGCTGGACGCGCAGATGCCGAAGCTCGCAGGGATCGTCCACGCCGCCGCGGTTCTCGACGACCGCACGTTGCTCGAGCAAACCGAGCAGAGCTTCCGGAGCGTCTTCGCGCCGAAGGCGCTTGGGGCTTGGAATCTGCACGCGCTCTCCGAGGGCCAGGACCTCGACTTCTTCATCCTGTACTCGTCGATCGCGGCGCTCCTCGGTTCGCCCGGACAATCCAACTATACGGCGTCCAATGCGATGCTCGATGCGCTCGCGCATGAGCGGCAGCGCCGGGGCCTCTGTGGGATGAGCATTCAGTGGGGCCCGTTCTCCGAGGTTGGCCTCGCGACGGCGGATGACAGCCGCGGCAAGCGGCTCGAATCTCGCGGCATGGCCAGCCTGACGCCCCGGGAGGGGCTGCTCGCGCTCGAGCGCCTGCTCGCTCACCCGCGCGCGAACGTGAGCGTCGTCCGATTCGACGCGCAGCGATGGGTCGAGTTTTACCCGGATGCAGCCCGATCCTCGTACCTCGGCGCGTTGCTCGCGGCGGGGTCTCGCGACGAGAGGGCGAGCTCCGACAGGTCCCGGGATCTGCGCGCGGCGATCGCGGGAGCGAACCACGATGAGGGGCTCGCGTTGCTCGAGGGGTTCTTGGCGCGGGAGATGGGCCACGTGCTCCGCATCGATTCGTCCAAAATCGAGCGGAACGCGTCCTTCCATCACCTCGGGCTCGACTCGTTGATGAAGCTGGAGCTCCGGAATCGCATTCGAACGGGCCTCGATTTCGAGCCCTCGATCGTGGCGCTCAGCCGATACGACGACATCGGCTCGCTCGCGACATACCTGCACCAGCAGGTCTCTCTCGCGCGCCTGCTCGAGGGCGCGCAGG
The DNA here is from genome assembly GCF_028435365.1 of Polyangium jinanense. The sequence goes on from NZ_JAGTJJ010000007.1 coordinate 114,119, forward strand.
CGAAGGCTTCGAATGCCGACGCGGAAGAAGAGCTCGAGACCATCACGTTCTGAGGCGACATGAGCATCCATCAACTCGTCCACGAGCTCGCGCAACTTGGCATCAAGATCTCCGTCAGCGGGGAACAACTGCAGGTCCAGGCCCCGAAAGGGGCCTTGACCCCCGCGCTGCGCGAGCGAATTGCTCAGAACAAATCGGATCTCCTGGCGCTGCTTCGAGAGGGACCCCTCGAGGCGCGAGGCGAGGAGCAGGCGGGCATCGAGCCCGCACTGGAGGACCGCTTCCTCCCGTTTCCGCTCACCGACATCCAGAAGGCATACTGGCTCGGTCGAACGGGCGCCTTCACCGTACCCACCGGCATTCACCTGTACCGCGAGTACGACTGCACTGATCTCGACGTCGAGCGCCTTCGTCACGCGTTCAGCAAGGTCGTCGAGCGGCATGACATGCTGCGGGCTCACACCCTGCCCGACATGCTCCAGATCGTCGAGCCCGATCTCCATGGTGATATCGAGGTCGAAGACCTGCGCAGGTTCAGCCCTGTCGAGCGCGAGGCGAGGCTCTCGGAGATACGGGCGGCGATGTCCCACCGGATCTACGATACCGATCACGCCCCCCTTCATCACCTCGTCGCCGTGCGCCTCGACGAGCGCGTGACGCGCCTCATCGTCAGCATCGACGCCATCAACGTCGATGGTGGCAGCTTCGCCATCGTCTTCAAGGAGATGGTGTTTTTCTACGAGCACCCCGACGCGTCGCTCCCCCCGATCGAGCTCACCTATCGCGATTACGTGCTCGCGCTGGAGTCGCGCAAGCTCCTCCCCGCGTACCAGCGATCTCTCGAGTTCTGGCAGAAGCGCGCCGCGGACATCGCGCCCGCGCCGGCATTGCCTGTCGCCCGAGATCCGTCGACCCTCGACAAGGTCCGATTCGAGCACATGTCGGCGCACTTCGACACCGATTCATGGTCGCGGCTCCAGCGACGCGCGAGCGCGGCGAAGGTGTCGGTTTCCGTGGTCTGCTTGACGGCATACGCCGAGGTGCTCGGCCGCTTCGGATCGAACGGGCGGCTCACGGTCAACGTGACGCTCTTCAATCGCTTGCCCGTGCACCCGGCGATCGACACCATCATCGGTGATTTCACGTCGATGCTCCTCATCACCGTCGATACGTCGACGCGACAGACCTTCGCGGAGCGCGCGCTCTCGGTGCAGCAAAACCTCTGGGAGGCCATGGAGCATCGCGAGGTGAGCGGCATCGACGTGCAGCGGGAGGTCGCGCGCGCCCGCGGCGAGCATCGAGGCGCTCTCTTCCCCGTGGTGTTCACGAGCCTGCAGAACCAGAAAATCGAAGGACTCCACGCCCTCGACAAGATTGGCAAGATGGTCTACGGGATCACGCAGACCCCGCAGCTCGTCCTGGATCAGCAGCTATGGCAGCTCGACGGGGATGCGAGGGTCATCTGGGACGTCGTCTCGGGCGTTTTTCCGGACGGCTTCGTCCAGGAGATGTTCGATGCATACACGGGCCTCCTGCGCCGCCTCGCCGATGAGGATGCGGCCTGGGACGCCTACGATTTCGATCTCTTGCCGGCAGCGCAGAAGGCGCGCCGCGAGGCGGTGAATGCAACGAGCGCCGGCCCGCCTCCGGAGGATCTGCTCCACGAGCTTTTCGAGCGGCAGGTGGATCAGGCGCCGGACAAACCCGCCCTCGTGACATCGAGCCGGGTGCTGACGTACGCGGAGCTCGACCGCCGCGCCAATCGACTCGCGCGGGAGCTGCGCGCTCGGGGCGTCACGCCCGACCAGCTCGTCCCGATCGTCATGGAGAAAGGTTGGGAGCAGGTCGTCGCGGTCTTCGGCGTGCTCAAGGCGGGGGGGGCGTATGTCCCCCTCGACGTGGCGGGTTCGGAGGAGCGTCTCGCGCGCATGATCGAGGATAGTCAGGCGCGGATCGTCCTGACGCAGCCGAAGTACGCAAACCGCACGTGGGGAAATGGGCTCGAAGTGCTCGTCGTGGACGATCGGGCGCTCGAAGACGAGGACGCGCGGCGGCTCCCCTCCGCGCAGAGCCCGCGCAGCCTGGCGTATGTCCTTTATACGTCGGGGTCCACGGGGCAGCCCAAGGGGGCCATGATCGAGCACCGCTCCGTGACCAACCGAATGAGCGAGGTCAAGGAGCGCTTCGGCCTCGTCCCGGAGGATCGTGCGATCGCATTGACGGCGCTGCATCACGACCTTTCGGTGTTCGACATCTTCTGTGTGCTCGGCATGGTGGGCGGGACGATCGTCCTGCCCGACGCGGACAAGACGCGAGACCCCGGGCATTGGGCCGATCTCGTGCAGGAGCACGGGGTCACGCTGTGGAACTCGGTTCCCGCGTTCATGCAAATGCTCGTCGAGTATGCCGAGGGGAACACGAGCTTGCCCCTCTCCATGCTCGCCTCGCTGCGCTGGGTGATCTTCTCGGGCGATTTCATCCCCGTCGATCTGCCCGACCGGCTTCGCTCGCTGGTCCCCGGCATCACGATCATCGGCTCCGGCGGTCCGACGGAGACCACGGTCTGGGACATCTGTTACCCGATGGGCGATATCGACCCGGCGTGGAAGAGCATTCCATACGGGCGTCCCATGCGCGCCGCCACGTATCATATCCTGGACGAGGGGCTCCGCGAGCGTCCGGACTGGGTGCCGGGCGAAATGTACATCGGCGGCGTGGGGCTCGCGCGCGGCTACTGGCGAGACGAGGCTAAGACGCGCGAGCGCTTCATCGTTCACCCCGTGACGGGAGAGCGCCTCTACAGGTCGGGCGATCTCGGCCGTTGGCTCCCCGATGGCAATATCGAGATCCTCGGGCGTGCGGACTTCCAGGTCAAGATTCGCGGCTATCGCGTCGAGCTCGGCGAGGTCGAGGCCGCCATCGAAGCGCATCCGGACGTGGCGGACGCGGTCGTGCTGGCGCTCGGAGAGAAGGCCGTGGACAAACGTCTCTGCGCGTATGTCGTGCAGCGGGCAGGGGAGCGATCGGAAGGAGCGCTTTCCGAGGTCATGCGAGCCTTCCTTTCGCACCGGTTGCCCGAGTACATGATCCCCGGCGCGTTCGTCGAGCTCGACGCGATGCCGTTGACGTCCAATGGGAAGGTCGATCGCAAGGCGCTCCTCGCGCTGCAACCGGAGGCGCCGAAGCCGCGTACCGGCGAAGGCGCGGCACCGCAAAACGCGCTCGAAGAGAGCCTCGTGAGCATCGCGCAGGAGGTCTTCGGCATTCCCGAGATCCGCGTGGATCAGAACTTTTTCGAGGCGGGGGCGACCTCCCTTCAGATCATCATCCTGGCCAAACGCGTCCGGAAGGTCCTTGGCCGCGAGATCCCGGTCACCCTTCTGTTTCAATCGCCGAACGTCGGGGCGCTCGCCGCGACCCTGGCCGTGCCCGAGGCCCAGGCCGTATCTCAGAACAAGGCCCTCGAGCGCGCCGAGGCGCGCCGCAGGGCCCGCGCGCGCCGCTGAGCAGAGAGTCGAGCAATGAAAGAGAACGAGATGGACGTCCCGGAGGGGGCGATCGCGATCATTGGCATGGCGGGCCGCTTTCCCGGCGCGCCGGACCTCGACCGGTTCTGGCAGAACCTGCGCGACGGCGTACGGGGCATATCGTTCGTGGCGGAGGACATGCGTCCGTCCTTCGCGAGCTCCCCGAACTACGTGCCGGCCGGGGGGTACCTCGAGGACGTGGACCTCTTCGACGCGTCCTTCTTCGAGATCAGCCGCCGCGAGGCGGAGCTCTTGGATCCCCAGCGCCGTATCTTCCTCGAATGCGCCTGGGAGGCGCTCGAGAATGCCGGCATCGATCCGTTCGTCCACGAGGGGGCCATCGGCGTCTATGCAGGCGCGAGCCCCAGCTCGTATCTCTCGCTCCAGATCGATCCGAATCATTTCGCGAGGGATTTCGAGCTCCTCATCTCGAACGACAAGGATTACGTTCCATCCTACGTCGGCTACAAGCTGAACCTGCGTGGTCCCTGCGTCGCCATCCAGACGGCGTGCTCGACGTCGCTCGTGGCGGTGCACGTGGCCTGCGCCAGCCTGCTCGCGCGTGAATGCGACGTCGCGCTGGCCGGTGGCGTGACCGTGCGGCTCCCTCAAGGCCTGGGTTATAACTACGAAGAGGGCTTCATCCTGTCGCCCGACGGCCATTGCAGGACCTTCGACGCGAATGGCAAGGGGACGCTCACCGGCAACGGGGCAGGCGTCGTCGTGCTGAAGCGTCTCGAGGACGCGATCGCGGACGGGGATCACATCCGCGCCGTCATCCGCGGCAGCGCGATCAACAATGACGGCTCCTCGAAGGTCGGTTTCACGGCGCCCAGCGTGGTCGGTCAGGTGCAAGTGATCGCCGAGGCGCTCGCCGTCGCGGACGTGGATCCGAGCACGATCCAGTACATCGAGGCCCACGGTACCGCGACGTCCCTCGGCGACGCGATCGAAGTGGCGGCGCTGAAGCAGGCATTCAGCGATGCGGCCAAGCATACGATCGCGCTCGGCGCGCTCAAGGCGAGCGTGGGCCATACCGAATCGGCGGCGGGCGTCGGTGGGCTGATCAAGACCGTCCTCGCGATGGAGCACGGTCGGATCCCGGCACACCCGGATTTCGAGGTGCCAAACCCCGAGCTCGGGCTCGAGGATAGCCCATTTTATGTCCGTCGAGAAGCGCACGAATGGATCGCGGACGATGGGCCGCGTCGCGCGGGGGTGAGCTCGTTCGGCATTGGCGGCACGAATGCCCATGTCGTCCTGGAAGAGGCACCTGCGACCCCGGAAATGGCAGAGGCGCCCGAGGCCAAGGTCGTGCTCTTGCCGCTTTCGGCGAAGAGCCCGGCCGCACTCGAGGCCATGGCTCGTTCGTACGCCACGTTTCTCGGCGATTCCGATGCGGATCTCCACGATATCGCGTTCACGGCGGGCGCGAGGCGTCGGCACCACCCGGTACGCCTCGCCGTTACGGGCGATTCGAAGGCGTCGCTCGCAGAGGCACTCGCGGCGTATGCACGGGGCGATGTGCCACCGTCCGTCGTCACGGGCGCGGCCGCCGCGTCGGCGCCCAAGGTGGTGTTCGTTTTCCCGGGGCAAGGGTCGCAATGGGTGGGGATGGGGCGGGCGTTATTGAAGGACGAACCCGCCTTCCGCGAGGCGCTTTCGGCATGCGATGCGGCCATCCGGCGTGAGGCCGGATTCTCGGTCCTCGCGGAGCTTGCGGCGGACGAAAGCGCATCGCGGCTCGGGGAGATCGACGTCGTCCAGCCCGTCCTGTTCGCGATCGAGGTCGCTCTCGCGGCGCTCTGGCGCTCGTTTGGCGTGGAGCCTTCGGCCGTCGTGGGGCACAGCATGGGCGAGGTCGCGGCGGCGTACGTCGCGGGGGCGCTGTCGCTCCCGGATGCTGCCAGGATCATTTGCCGGCGCAGCAAGCTCCTGCGGAAGGTGAGCGGCCAGGGAGCCATGGCTCTCGTGGAGCTGCCGATGGCCGAGGCGGAGCAGGCTTTGGCGGCGCACGCGGGACGGCTCAGCGTGGCGGTGAGCAATGGTCCACGCTCCACCGTCATCGCGGGTGACCCTGCGGCGCTCGAGGAAGTCCTCGCGGAGCTGTCGGCCAGGCAGGTTTTCTGCCGGCGGGTCAAGGTGGACGTGGCGTCGCACAGCCCGCAGATGGATCCCTTGCGCCCCGAATTGCTGCGCGCGCTCGGAGGGCTGCGGCCGAAAGACGCGGCGATCCCGATGCGCTCGACCGTGACCGGCGCGTCTCTCTCGGGCAACGAGCTCAACGCGGCCTACTGGGTCGACAACCTACGCAAGCCCGTGAGGTTTTCCGACGTCACGCAATCTCTGATTGCCGAGGGACACACGGTGTTCCTCGAAATGAGCCCGCACCCGATCCTGCTACCCGCGGTCGAGGAGAACCTGAGCGAGCGCGGTGCGCGCGGCGCCGCGATTGCGTCGCTGCGACGTCACGCAGACGAACGCGCGAGCCTCCTCGAGTCGCTCGGGAAGCTCTACGTGCAGGGGTATTCTATCGACTGGAAGCGCACGTCTTCCGGCGGTGGACGCGTCGTCACGTTGCCCGCGTATCCCTGGCAGCGGGAGCGCTTCTGGCGGGAGCCGGAGCAGTCTCGAGAATCCTCCGCGTCGACGACCGTCGCCTCGGCTCCGAGCCCGAAGGCCGCGATCCGCCCCATGCCTCGATTGCACGAGATGGTGTGGCAAGACGCACCCTTGCGGAGCGCGCGCGCCGGCGTGGGCTCATGGCTCCTCGTGCATGGGGGCGGAGGCGCGGTCCATAAGGTCGAGGCGCGCCTTCGGCAAGCGGGCATCACGTGCCAGACCGTCGACCTCTCGCGGGGGAGCGACGCGGTGGCATCGACGCTCGAACAAGCTCGCGGCCTCACGGGGGTGGTTTGTCTGTGGAATGCGCTGCCATTGGCGGACGGCGCCTCTCCGGCTGCGCAGGCCGAGAGCGCCTGCATCGAGGCGCTGCATTTCGTCCGGCGGCTTTGCCAGCGGATGGGCGAGATCCCCTCGCGTCTCCTCTGGGTGACGGAGGGCGCGAACGCCGTGTCCGTGGGCGATCACGTCTCGCCCCATCAAGCCGCCCTCTTCGGACTCGGTCGCGCGATCATGAAGGAGCGCCCCGAGCTCGGGTGCATTCTCGTCGACGTGGAGCCTTTGGCCGATGATATCGGCGAGCGAATCTACCTCGAGCTCGAAAGGAACGACGACGAGGATCAGGTCGCCTGGCGAAAAGGGGTTCGGCGTGCGGCTCGGCTTGCGCCGGCGCGGCCTGCGGATACGCACGCGGCTGCCGCGCGCATTGCGCCGGAGAGCACGGTGCTGGTCACGGGCGGCCTGGGAGCGCTCGGGCTGCGGGTAGCGCAATGGCTCTGGGACGAGCATCGGGTTTCTCATCTCGTGCTCGTGGGTCGGAGTGAGCCCACCGGGGACAAACTCGAAGCCATCGAGGCCTTGCGTGCGTCCGGCGCGCGGGTGACGGTGGCGCGCGCGGACGTCGCGGACGCGACGCACGTCGATGCGCTCCTGCGCCTCGTTCCGCCCGAGCTCCCGCTACGGGGCGTCATTCATTCCGCGGCCGTGTTGGAGGATGGCCTCATCGAGAACCAGGACGATGGGCGATTCCGACGGGTGCTCGCGCCGAAGATGCGGGGCGCGTGGAATTTGCACGAAGCGACGCGTGATCTCGCGCTGGATTTCTTCGTCCTTTTCTCTTCGGCAGGATCGATCCTCGGCGGCAGCGGACAGACGAATTATTGCGCCGCCAATGCATTTTTGGATGGCCTCGCGCACGCGCGCAAGGCCGCGGGGCGCCCGGCGATATCCTTGAACTGGGGTCCCTTCGAGGAGATCGGGCTCGCTGCCGCCCTCGGCGCCCAGCAGAAGACGCGCTTCCAGCGCGAAGGCCTGGGGATGCTGACGCCCCGCGACGGGCTCGCGCTGCTCGGACAGGCGCTCGGCCGAAGCGAGGCGCAGCTCGGCGCGCTCTCGATCGATCTGGACGGGCTCACCCAAGGTTTGGCTGGACGAGCGCTGCCGCCGCTCTTCCGTGCCTTCGCCGCGCCCAGCCCCGCGCGGAGCGAGAAGCAATCCGACGAGGGCTTTCGAGCGCGGCTCGCGGGGCTTTCCCCGGAGGCGCGCCGCGCAGAGGTGGAGGCCGCGGTGCGGGCCGACGTGGCGCGTGTCCTCTCGCTCGGTTCCGCCGAGAAGGTGCCGCTCGATCGTCCCCTCCGCGAGCTCGGGCTCGATTCGTTGATGGCGCTCGAGCTGCGCAACAGGCTCGCGGCGCGCGTCGAGGCGAGGCTATCGGCCACGATCGTATTCGATCATCCCACGGTGCAGGCATTGTCTCGTTTCCTGCTGACCGAGGTGATGAAGCTCGGGGAGGAGGTCGCCCCGGCTCGCGCGGCGACCCCTATCGTCGCGGAGGACGATCCGATTGCCATCGTCGGGATCGGTTGTCGCTTCCCGGGCGGCGTATCAGGGCCCGAGAGCTTCTGGGAGCTGCTCCAGCGAGGTGACGACGTCATCCGTGAGGTTCCGAGGGATCGATGGAACATCGACGATTACTACGATCCCGATCCCGACGCCCGCGGCAAGATGATGAGTCGCTGGGGCGGATTCATCGAGGGTGTCGATACCTTCGACCCGCTTTTCTTCGAGATTTCGCCTCGCGAAGCGGAAGGGATGGATCCGCAGGCGAGGCTCCTGCTCGAAGTGAGCTTCGAGGCGCTGGAGCGCGCGGGACGGACGCAGCCGGAGCTCATGGGGAGCGATACGGGCGTCTTCGTGGGCGTATCGCTGCACGATTACGAATGGATGGCACGGCAGGCCAACGAGCACCCCGAGACGTATGTCACGCTCGGCACGGCGCATAGCATGGCCGTCGCCCGGCTGTCGTACTGGCTGGGCCTCCGAGGGCCGAACATGCCCGTGGACACGGCGTGCTCGTCCTCGCTCGTCGCGATTCACCTCGCGTGCCAGGCGCTTCGTGCAGGTGAATGCTCGCTCGCGCTGGCCGGCGGTGTCAACCTGATGCTGACGCCCGACCATTCGATCGCCCTCAGCAGGACGCGGGCGATGTCGCCGACGGGTCGATGCAGGAGTTTCTCGGCCGACGCGGACGGGTTTGTCCGGAGCGATGGCTGCGGCGTCCTCGTGCTCGAGCGTCTCTCGGATGCGATTCGTCGTGGCGATCGCGTGCTCGCCGTGATTCGCGGAACGGCGATCAACCAGGATGGCCGGAGCAATGGTCCGACGGCGCCGAACGGACCGGCGCAGGAGGACGTGATCCGTCGCGCGCTCGCGCAGGCTGGGCTCGCGCCCGCTGCCGTCGATTATGTCGAGGCGCACGGCACGGGGACCCTGCTCGGGGATCCGATCGAGGTGCAGGCGCTCGGCCGGGTGCTCAGCGAGGGACGCGCGGAAGCCGAGCCAGTCATTCTCGGATCGGTCAAGTCGAACATCGGGCACACGGAGGCGGCCTCCGGCGTCGCCGGGCTCATCAAGGCCGTGCTTTCGCTCCAGCACGGAACGATCCCGCGCAGCATTCACTGCGACACGTTGAACCCCCACATTCCCTGGGAAAACCTGCCCGTGAAGGTCGCCACGGAAGTCACTTCGTGGCCCGCGCGTGGCGCGCGACGGATCGCAGGCGTCAGTGCGTTTGGTTTGAGCGGGACGAACGCGCATGCCGTGCTCGAGGAGGCGCCCCCGTCGCCGAAGAATGTCATCACCGCAGCGCCGGCGAAGGTACTCCTTCCCATTTCGTCGCACGACCCCGTGGCGCTCTCGTCCCTCGCAAGTGCATACGCCGATCACCTCACCGAGGACGGCGAGGGCGCGGCTGCTTCGCTTCACGACGTCGCATTCTCCGCGAGCACGCGGCGGGTACACCGTGAGCATCGTATCGCGGTCATTGGGGGCACGCGGGAGGACATCGCGGAGGGCTTGCGTGCGGCTGCCCGAGGGGAAACCAGCCCGAACGTCCACACAGGGCGCATTCGTGGCGATTCGATCGGCGGTCCGGTCTTCGTCTTCTCCGGGCAGGGCTCACAATGGGCCGGCATGGCGCGCGGGATGTTCGACGAGCAGCCCGTGTTCCGCGAGTCGATCCTGGCTTGTGATGCGCTCGTCCAGCGCCACGGGGGTTTTTCTCTCGTCGATGCGCTTTTCGCGCCGGAGGATACCTCGCGTATCCACGAGACCGAGGTGGCACAGCCGGCGATCTTCGCGGTCGAGGTCGCGCTCACCGCGCTGCTTCGCTCGTGGGGCGTCGTTCCGAGCGCCGTGATCGGTCACAGCGTCGGCGAGCTCGCGGCGGCCCACGTCTCCGGCGCGCTCGACCTCGAGGAGGCCGTGCGGATCGTTTGCCTGCGCGCCCGAATCATGCAACGCGCCACGGGGCTCGGGAAGATGCTCGCCGTCTCGATCGGCGCGGCGGACGGGCTCGTGCTCTTGCGAGGTCATGAGGATCGCGTGGGGATCGCGGCGATCAACGACCCGGGCTCGATCGTGCTCGCGGGGGACGAGGCGACGCTCACGGAGCTCATGCACGAGCTCACGGCGCGGTCCGTATCCTCACGGTGGCTGCGCGTCAATTACGCGTTTCATTCACCGCAGATGGGGCCGCTCGCCGACGATCTTCTCGCGACGCTCGGGGCCGTGAAGACGGTGCACGGCCCGCACATGATCGCCATGTACAGCACGGTCTCGGGCGAGCGCGTGGAGGGGGGCACGCTCGACGCCGCCTACTGGGCGGCAAACGTCCGATCGACGGTGAGCTTCGTGCGGGCCCTGGAGTCTGCGGCGGCCGCGGGCCATTGCAGTTTCGTGGAAGTCGGGCCCCATCCGGTGCTGACGCAGAATATCGAGCAGTTCCTCTCCGCTCGCAACATCGAAGGTCGGGTCGTTCCGACGTTGCGGCGCGGAAAGGACGCGAACGAGTGCCTGCTCTCGACGGTCGCGTCTCTGTATGTTGGCGGCGACGTGAACGATCTCGGACGATTGTATCCCCATGGTGGATCGCTTTCGGAGCTGCCGAGCTATCGATGGAATCGGAAGCGATACTGGATCGACCGAGGGCAAACGCAACTGGGCAGGCGCGGCGCGCGTTCGACCGGGCATCCGCTCCTCGGCGCTCAGGTTCACGCGGCACAAGCAAACGCCGTTTTCGAGGCCGTGCTCGCGATCGAGACGACGCCCTACTTGTCGGACCACAGGGTCTTCGGCCGTCCCGTCGTTCCCGGGACGGCGCTGCTCGAGCTGGCTCGCGCCGCGGCGGAGGTGGTGCTGGGGGAAGGCGCGTATCTGCGTGTCGAGGGCCTGACGATCCAGTCGCCTCTCGTATTGCCCGAGCAAGGCGCGGTGCGGGTGCAGGTGTCGATCTCGGACGCAGAGGGCGAAGCGGGGGCGGTCGCCATCCATGGTCAGTCCCTGTCGGCGCAGCCCGGCGAAGCGTGGACCGAGCACGCGAGCGGGCGCTTCACCAGGATAGCCCCTCCCGAGGCGCCGAGGCATTCGGCGTTGTCGGCCATTCGCTCGCGCTGCATGATTCCCGTCGACACGGTTCGGCTCTACGAAAGCTTCAGCGCGCGAGGGGTCGACTACGGCCCCGCCTTCCGGGGGATTCGAGAGATCCATCGCGGCGAGGGAGAATCGCTCGCGCTCCTGGAGCTGCCGGAGAGCGCAGGTGACGTGGGGGAGAGCCATGCTTGTCACCCGGCATTGCTGGACGCCGCACTCCAGACGATCGGAGCGGCGTTCTCCTTGTCGGACGACAGCGCGTACCTGCCCTTCGAGCTGGGTACGTTTTCTTTGTGGAAGCGCGTCCCGGCGTCGGTCTTCGTGCACGCCACGGCGAGAACGCCCGAAACATCCCGCGGCGAGGTGCTGACCGGGGATGTCGTGCTGCTCGACGCGGGAGGGGAGCACGTTCTTTCGATCGAGAGCATCAGCTTCAAGCGCGCTGACGCCGCGGCCATGCCAGCCCCGAAGCGTCACACGCGAGAGGAATGGCTCTACGAACTGACCTGGCCGGAAAAACCACTGCCGTCGAGCTCGGAGCGCCCGGCGAGCGAGGCGCAGGCTGGCGAGTGGCTGCTGGTCGGGGCCGATAGCACGCTCGCGCGCGGGCTCGCGGAGCGCTTGCAGGCCGCGGGCGCGTCATCGCGATTCGTGGACATCGGTGCGAGAGACGCGTTCGGGGCTGCGATCGAGGGTGCGCTCGAATCGAGACCGTCCAACGTCGTGTTCCTGTGGGATTCGCAGGAAGGTGCCCCCGGATCGCTCTCGCCGTCGGAGCGGTCCGAAGACGCAAGCATTGCCCTGTTGAGCCTCGTGCAGTCGCTTCTCGGAGCTGACGGCGCGACGCCGCGCTTGACGCTGGTCACGGTGGGCGCGCATGCGGCGGCGCCATTCGAGTCCGTGGATATGGTCGCGACATCGCTCTGGGGCCTCGGTCGCACCATCATGGAGGAGCGTCCGGAGCTCGGCTGCCGGCTCGTCGACCTCGATCCCCATGGCCGCGATTCGCTCTCCGCGTTGTGGGCGGAGCTCGCGGCGAGCGACGGCGAGACGCAGGTGCTGTGGCGCGGCGCGACACGTCATGTGGCGCGTCTCTCGCGCGTTGCGGATCGGAAGCGATTCGAGATCCCGGATGCGCCGTCGTATCGCCTGGAGATCGCCCAAAAGGGCATGCTCGATCGACTGCACCTCGTGCCTGCCGAGCGGAGCGCGCCCGCGCCGGGTGAAATCGAGATCGAGGTGAAGGCCACCGGGCTGAATTTCCGCGACGTGATCCGGGCGCTCGGAATGGATCCGGCCGAGGGCGTCGAGATGGGCGGCGAGTGCGCCGGGATCGTCTCGGCCGTCGGCGAGGGCGTGACGGGTTTCTCGGTGGGCGACCCCGTGATGGCCATCGTGCGGGGCGCGTTCCGGCGATATACGACCGTGGACGCGCGCTTCGCGCATGCGCCGCCGGCGGGGTTGTCCCTCGAGCAGTCCGCGGCGATTCCGATCGTGTTCTTGACGGCGTGGTATGGCCTGCGCGAGCTCGGTCGCCTCGAGGCCGGCCAGAGCGTTCTCATCCATGCGGCGGCGGGCGGCGTCGGCATGGCGGCGGTGCAGATCGCGCAATGGATCGGCGCGCGGGTCTTCGCGACCGCGAGCCCGTCGAAATGGGATGTCGTGCGCGCGATGGGCGTCGAGCACGTGGAGAGCTCGCGCTCCCTCGCTTTCGCGGACGCGTTCCGGGCGGTGAGTGACGGGTTCGACGTCGTGCTCGATTCCCTCGCCGGCGCGTTCGTGGATGCGGGGCTCTCGCTGACGCGGTCCGGCGGGCGATTCCTCGAAATGGGCAAGACGGACATCCGATCGGCGGAGGACGTGGCTCGACGTCACCCTGGCGTCGAGTACCGCGCCTTCGACCTCTTCGAGGCAGGCCCGGATCGGATCCAGGAGATGTTCCGGCTCGTGGTCGACGGGTTTGTCCGAGGGCACCTCCGCCCCCTGCCGGTGCGCGTTTTTCCGATTGAACAGGCGGAATCGGCGTTCCGGTTCATGGCGCAGGCGCGTCACATTGGCAAGATCGTCGTATTGCCCGCGCCGAGGCGCGATGCCATCGCTCCGGGCGGAGCCGTGCTCATCAGCGGCGGCCTGGGAGCTCTTGGCCTCGCTGTGGCACGATGGTTGTGGGAGGAGCATCACGTCTCGCACCTCGTGCTGCTCGGCCGGAGCGCTCCTTCTGGCGAGCGATTGCAAGCCGTGGAGGCGCTGCGTGCCGCAGGTGCACGTGTGACGGTGGCGCAGGCCGACGTGGCGGACATCGAGGCGCTACGGCGTGTCCTCGATGAAATGCCCCCGGAGCTCCCCCTGCGGGGCGTGATTCACGCGGCGGGCGAGGTCCACGACGCCGTGATCGCCCGACAAACCCCCGCGTCGTTCGGGCAGGTGTTCCGGGCCAAGGTGCGCGGTGCGTGGAACCTCCACGAGGTGACACGAGGCATGGGCCTCGATTTCTTCGTGCTGTTCTCCTCGGGCGCTTCGCTCATCGGCTCTGCGGGGCAAGGCAACTATGCCGCTGCGAATGCGTTCCTGGACGGGCTCGCGCATGCGCGGCGCGCCGAGGGGCTCGCGGCCCAGAGCTTGAACTGGGGCCCCTGGAGCGGAGGAGGGATGGCCGACGCGCTGGGGGACATCCAGCGGGCGCGCTACCGGCGGCTCGGCGTCGGGGCGATCTCCCCGTCCGAGGGCGTTGCGCTCCTCGGCGAGGCGCTCTCGATGGCGGCTCCGCAGCTCGGTATCCTGCCTCTCGACCTGCGCGCGCTCGGAGAATCGCTGGGGCGTGAGATTCCCGCTCTCTGGCGATTGCTCGTGAAGGCGAGGTCGAGCCAGCCTTCGCCTCGAGCACTCGAGGGATGGGCGCAGAAGCTTTCGCTCCTTTCCGCGGAGGCGCGCACGTCGGAAGTGGAGGCAATGGTGCGTCGCGAGGCGGCTCGCGTGCTCTCGCTCGCGTCCGAGGACGAGATTGTCGACAACCGGCCGCTCCAGGAGCTCGGGCTCGATTCTCTGATGGCAGTCGAGCTGCGAAATGCGCTCGCGAAGCGCGTTGGTCAGGCCCTCCCGGCGACGCTCCTGTTCGATCATCCCACCGTTCGCGAGCTCGGTCGGTACTTGCTCGACAAGAAGCTCGCCATCGCAGCGCCCGCCTCGGCGGTCGTGGCCGCGCCGCGCCCCCGTGATGCCGCCGATTCCATCGCGATTGTAGGAATGAGCTGCCGGTTCCCGGGCGCGCCTGATCCCGAGGCATTCTGGCAATTGCTCGTGGACGAGGTCGATGCGATTCGGACCGTGCCCGGCTCGCGCTGGGACGTCGATGCTCTTTATGATCCGGACCCCGACGCCGCAGGGAAGATGACGACGCGTTGGGGCGGATTTCTCGACGATATCGATCGATTCGATCCCCTGTTCTTCGGGATCTCGCCCCGCGAGGCCGCGAGCATCGATCCCCAGCAGCGGCTCCTTCTGGAAACGACGTGGGAGGCCTTGGAAAGCGCTGGGATCGTTCCCGACGATCTGTGGGGAAGCTCGACAGGTGTTTATGTCGGGATCTGCGGTAACGACTACCAGGCGATGACCCTGGCCCAAGGCGCGGAGCGGCTCGACGCGTATTCGCTGCTCGGATCGGCGCACAGCGCCAGCGTGGGTCGCTTGTCGTATTGGCTCGGGCTCAAGGGGCCGAACCTCGCCGTGGATACGGCGTGCTCGTCCGCGCTCGTGGCCGTGCACCTCGCTTGCCAGGCGCTCCGCGTCGGCGAATGCACGCTCGCCGTAGCGGGTGGCGTCAATCTGATGCTGAACCCCGATGTCACGGTCTACTTCAGTCGCTTGCGAGCCATGTCGCCGACGGGTCGATGCCACGCGTTCTCGGCGGACGCCGATGGGTATGTCCGCTCCGAGGGTTGTGGCGTGGTCGTGCTGAAGCGGCTCGGCGACGCGCTGCGGGACGGCGATTCCATCCTCGCGGTGATACGTGGCTCGTCGATCAACCAGGATGGTCGGAGCCAGGGGCTGACGGCGCCCAATGGTCCGTCGCAGGAGGCGGTGATCACGCAGGCCCTCGCGCAGGCGAACGTCAGCCCGTCCTCCGTGCAATATGTCGAGGCCCATGGCACGGGCACGCCGCTCGGTGATCCCATCGAGGTGCAGGCGCTCGGCGCTGTGCTGGCCGAGGGGCGGACGTCTTCCGATCCGGTGATCGTCGGGTCGGTCAAATCGAATATCGGGCACACGGAGGGGGCTGCCGGCGTCGCCAGCATGATCAAGGTCGTGCTGTCGCTCCAGCACCAGAGTATCCCGCGGTCGTTGCATTTCACGGCGCCGAACCCGCACATTCCCTGGTCCGAGCTGCCGCTCAAGGTCGCGTCGGAAGCGACGCCGTGGAAGCCCAATGGAAGGCCACGGATCGCCGGCGTGAGCTCGTTCGGGTTCAGTGGAACGAACGCACACGTCGTGATCGAGGAGGCCCCCCGACGCGAGGCTCTCCCTGCGTCGCGCGACGACGCGCCGGCGTATCTTCTCACGCTATCGGCCAAGAGCCCTGCGTCCCTCGCCATGGCGGCGCGCGACCACGCCGAGTACTTGTCGCAAACGGACGCGCCGCTCGCGGATATCGTTTACACTGCGTCCGCGCGGCGCGCTCATCACGAGCACAGGCTCTCGGCCGCCGGCAGGACGAAGGCCGAGCTCTCCGAGCTCCTGCATGCATTCGTGCGTGGGGAGGCTCCCTCCAGCGTCTCGCTGGGGCGTGCCCCGAGCACCGCGTCGAAGGTCGTCTTCGTGTTCTCCGGGCAGGGTTCGCAGTGGTCCGGCATGGCCATGGGCTTGCTGCAGCAATCGGCTGCATTCCGCCGGGCGCTCGAGGAGTGCGACGCGGCTCTCCGTCCGCATACGGGCTTCTCGGTGATCGACGAACTCTCCTCGCCTCCCGAGCGTTCACGCCTCGATCAGACGTTCGTGGCGCAACCTGTGCTCTTCGCGTACGAGGTCGCCCTCGCTGCGCTCTATTCGAGCCTGGGCGTCACGCCAGATCTGGTCATTGGCCACAGCGTCGGCGAGATCGTTGCCGCGCACGTCGCGGGAATCCTGGATCTCGGGGCGGCCGCACGTCTGGTTGCCATTCGAGGTTCGATCATGCAGCGGGCCACCGATCGAGGTCGAATGGTCGCGGTCTCGCTCTCTGAGGCAGACGCTCGCGCGGCGCTCGCCGGTCATGAAGATCGGGTCGGGATCGCGGCCGTCAACGATCCGGAGCAGGTGGTCCTCTCCGGAGATGCGGCGCTCCTCGAGCAGATCGTCGCGTCGCTCTCGGCGCGCGCGGTGAAATGCCGTGATTTGCGGGTGAAATACGCGTTCCATAGCCCGCTCATGGCCGACCTCGAGGTCGAGCTGGAAGAGGCGCTCGGCGCCCTGTCCTGCCGCAAAGCAGCGATCGGGATGATCAGCACCGTGACGGGCGCCGCGGTGGACTGGGAGGAGCTCACTGCCGCCTACTGGCGCAGGAACATGCGACAGACGGTCCGGTTTGCCGAAGCCATATCGGCTGCGTCGGCGGGAGGGCACGACCTCTTCCTGGAGGTGGGCGCTCACCCCGTCCTGTCGTCGAACGTGGCGCGCTGCCTGGCGGAGAATACGAAGGCCCAACCGATCGCGGCCGTGCGCAAGGATGATGAGCATTTGCGGCACGTGCTCTCGGCGGTGGGCGCGCTCCATGCAGCGGGAGCCCATGTCGACTGGAAGCGGATGTATGCGCAGGGCGGACGGCTCGTCGCATTGCCCAAGTACCCCTGGCAGCGGGAGAGGTACTGGATCGACACCGCAGCCGATGCTCATGCGCTCACGCGAATCGATGCGGCTCGAACCGGCCATCCATGGCTCGGCGCGCAGCTGTCCCTCGCGGGCGAGCAAACCGTGTTTCAGGGCGAGGTGAGCCTCTCCGCCGCACCGTATCTCGGAGATCACAGGGTCCTCGGCGAGGTTCTGCTTCCCGGTACCGCGCTCGTCGAGCTCGCGCGCGCGGCGGCTGCGCAGCATTTCCGAACGCAGCGCGTCCGGATCACGGATCTCGTCCTGGAGGCACCGATGCTCCTCGCGTCGAGCAAGGCTCGACCGATGCAGGTCACATTGGCGGAACGTGCGGGGCTCCTCGAGGCGACCATCCATAGCCGAGCGAGCGCCTCCGCGCAGTCCGGCGCATGGACGACGCACGCGAAGGGAGTCGCACGCCCGCTCGACGAGGCTGCAGAAGTGCCTTTCGTGGATCTGGACGCCGTGCGTGCTCGTTGCCGCGAGGTCATTGCGCCGGAGGAAGCTTATGAGGCCCTCGCGCAGGTAGGCCTCGCGTATGGCCCGGCGTTCCGTGCCATGAGGGAGCTTCACCGAGGTCCTCGGGAGGCATTGTCGCACGTCGTTCTCGACGCGGCGATGGTGCCCCCCGGAGACGCGTATGGTTTGCATCCCGTCTTGCTCGACGCGGCTCTCCATACTCTGTTCGGCTTACTCGAGATCTCCGCCGTCGACACGCACGTGCCGTTCGCGTTCGGAGAAATCGACGTGTTCGGGACCGGGGCGACGGAGGCCTACGTACACGTCCAGGCGACACGTGGTCCCGAGACGAGCGGCGCGAGCCTGGAAGCCACGGTGACGCTGATGGGCCGCGAAGGTCGCGTATTCGCTGTCCTCTCGCGCCTGAGGCTGCGGCGGGTGACGCACGCTGCGCTGCAGGCAGCCATCGGGGAGCAATCGCCCGAAGACAGCATGTTCGTCGTGCGCTGGTCCCCTCGGCCCATCCAGCCATCCGCAAAAGAGATCGCGGGGACGTGGCTCGCGATCGGGCAAAACGCATCGGTCGTCGACGAGATTGCTTCACGCATTCGTGCGTCGGGGGCGAACTGCCTCGCCAGGACCGTGGACGAGTTCACCCGCGGCAATGGCGACGCACGTGATGCCTCGATCAACGTGCCGATCGACGGCGTCGTGTGCTCCTGGGGAGGGGCTTCGGCGCGAGATGACGGGAGGTCCGCGGCGGAGCGGGCGCAGAGCAATACGATCGACGCGCTGCATGTTTTGCAGACGCTCCTGCGACGCGAGCAGATGCCGCGACGCCTGATCTGGGTGACGGAGAGGGCGCAGTCGACCGCAGCCGGTGACCCCATTTCGATCGTGCAGGCGCCGCTCTGGGGCCTCGTCCGCGTATTCGCAAAGGAGTATCCGGACGTTCATTGCACGCTCGTCGACCTGGAGGAGGCGACCGTCGGCGAGGTCGACGCGATGCTGGGAGAGATTCACAGCACCGATCGCGAATCGGAGGTCGCATATCGAGGAGGTCAGCGTTTCGCCGCGCGGATCGTCCGTGCGCAGGCAACGCACGGGCAAGGCAGCGCCGAGATCGGCTGGAAGGAGGGGACCATTCTCATCACCGGCGGTCTCGGAGCGCTGGGGCTCTGGGTCGCTCGCTGGGCGTGGGAGGCGCACGGAGCCGCGCACCTCCTGCTCGTGGGTCGGAGTGAACCGACGGCCGCACAGCTGGAGGAAATCGAGCGTCTTCGTGCCGAGGGCGCGCATGTCACGGTCATGCGCGCGGATGTCTCAGAGGGGCCCTCCGTTCAGGCGCTCGTCGATTCCATCCCCGCGGCGTGGCCGCTGCGAGGCATCGTGCATGCTGCGGGCGTGCTCGACGACGCGCCGATCCTCGACCAGACCGCTGCGCGTCTAGAGAAGGTCATGGCGCCGAAGGTCCTCGGCGCCTGGAACCTGCACGAGGCAACCCGGGGCCACAAGCTCGATTTCTTCGTGTCGTTCTCGTCCGCGACGTCGCTCTTTGGCACGCCGGGGCAGGGAAACTATGCGGCAGCCAACGCGTTCGTCGACGCGCTCGCGCACCACCGTCGTGCCGAGGGGCTCTCCACCCAAGCGTATCACTGGGGTCCGTTTGCCGATCGCGGCATGGCGGCGAACCTGCCCGAAGCGCAAAAAACACGGCTCGCGCGCATGGGCATACGAATGCTGGAATCGAAACGGGGGCTCGCGCTGTTCGGGCGCGCGCTCGCACACCCCGAGGCGGAGCTCCTGTTGATGCCGATCGATGTCACGGCGCTGGGGGCGTACTGGGGCGCCGAGCCGGAGAAGCCCTGGAGCGACTTGCTCGCGACGGCCGTGGGGCAGGCGCCGCGGCGCAACGGGCCTCTGCCGGTCGAGCGGACTTCGGCGCTCGATTCGACGGTCCCCGCCCAGGAGGATATCGAGGCGATGGTGCGCGCAGCCGTCGCGAGAGTCATGTCGCTGGAACAGGCATCCATTGCCGTCGATCGACCCCTCCAGGAGTTCGGGCTCAACTCGCTCATGGCCGTGGAGCTGCGAAACGCGCTGTCGAAGCGGATCGGCAAGCCATTGCCTGCGACGCTCGTCTTCGATTACCCGACTGTGGGCGCGCTCGCGCGTTATTTGCTAGAAATGACGCGTGCCCCGGCTGCTCGGGTCGTGGCGGCGCCGCCGAAAGCCACCGCACGACCTGAGGAACCCATTGCCATCATCGGGTTCGGTTGCAGGTACCCTGGCGGTGTCCACGACGGCGAAACGTTCTGGCGATTGCTGTCCGATGGCGTCGATGCGATCGGCGAGGTGCCGAAGGAGCGCTGGGACATCGACGAATATTTCGACCCCGATCCGTCCGTGCCCGGGAAGATCGTGACACGCATGGGTGGTTTCTTGCGGGAAATCGACCAGTTCGACCCGCAATTCTTCGGCATCTCGCCGCGAGAAGCGGAGCGGATGGATCCCCAGCAGCGATTGCTGCTCGAGACGAGCTTCGAGGCGCTCGAGAATGCAGGAATCGCCCCGGAGACGTTGATGGGGCGGGACGCAGGCGTATTCGTGGGGCTCATGTACCATGACTATGCAGGGATGACCGGCGGCGCGCCCGAGGAGCTCGACGGCTACATGGGGACCGGAAACGCCGGCAGCATCGCGTCCGGACGTCTCTCGTATTTGCTCGGCCTCCGCGGACCGAGCCTGACGCTCGATACGGCGTGCTCCTCCTCGCTCGTGGCCATTCACCTCGCGTGCCGCAGCCTCCGCTCCGGGGAATCCAGCATGGCGCTCGCGGGCGGCGTCGCCGTGATGTTGACGCCTTCGACCTTCATCGAATTCAGCCGCCTCGGAGGCCTCGCGCGGGACGGGCGCTGCAAGACCTTCTCCGCCTCCGCCGACGGCGTCGCGTGGAGCGAGGGCTGCGGAATGCTGGCGCTCAAACGATTGTCCGACGCGGAGCGCGACGGCGATCCGATCCTCGCGATCATTCGCGGGTCGGCGGTGAACCAGGACGGAAAGAGCCAAGGGCTGACGGCGCCGAATGGCCCCTCGCAGGAGCAAGTCATCCGGCGCGCCTTCGCCGACGCAGGCATCGACCCCGGCGCCGTGGATTACGTCGAGACGCACGGGACCGGCACGACCCTCGGAGATCCGATCGAGGCGAGCGCGCTCGGCGCCGTGCTCCGTGATGTCAGGACGCACGATGATCCGGTGATCATTGGCTCACTCAAGTCCAACATCGGGCACACGCAGTCGGCGGCTGGCGTGGGCGGCGTCATCAAGACGCTGCTCGCCATGCGCCACGGCGAGATCCCGAGGAGCCTGCACTTCTCGGCGCCGAGCCCGCACATCGCCTGGTCGGAGCTGCCATTGAAGGTGGCATCGGAGGCAATCCCCTGGAAGCCCGGCCGGAAGAAGCGGATTGCCGGCGTGAGCTCGTTCGGCTTCAGCGGCACCAACGCCCACGTCGTCCTGGAGGAAGCGCCGCCCCGCGTGGCTCCGCCGCCGTCGAGCAGCGCACCGCGGACCTATCTCCTGCCGCTGTCGGCGAAGAGCAGCGCGGCGCTCACGGCGACTGCGCGCATGTACAGCGATTACCTCGCAAGGGCCGAGGAGGACCTGGAAGCCATCGCGTACACCGCGAGCACGCGGCGCTCCCAGCACGAGCATCGGCTCGCCGTGGTGGGCGAGACGAAGCAGGAGATCGCTGCGATCCTCGGCGGCTTCGTTCGCGGCGAGAGCCCTGCGGGGCTCTGCCAGGGGCGCGCGAGCGCCACGCCGCCCAAGGTGGTCTTCGTTTTTCCGGGCCAGGGGTCGCAATGGCTGGGGATGGGGCGAGAGCTCCTCGAAAAGGAGCCCGCATTCCGCGAGGCCCTGTCGACCTGGGACGCGGCGATCCGGCATGAAGCGGGATTCTCCGTCATCGACGAGCTCCTGCGGGACGAGGCGACCTCGCGATTGGGTGAAATCGACGTGCTGCAGCCGGTGCTCGTCGCCGTCGAGGTCGCGCTCGCGTCTCTGTGGAGATCGTGGGGCATCGAGCCCGCCGCGGTCGTGGGTCATAGCATGGGCGAGGTCGCGGCGGCGTTCGTCGCGGGGATGCTTTCCCTCGAAGACGCGGCTGCGGTGATTTGCCGTCGGAGCCGACTCATGCGGAAGCTGAGCGGAACCGGCGCGATGGCTCTCGTGGAGCTCGCGCTCGACGACGTGGAGAACGCGCTCGAGGGCTTCGAGGACGCATTGAGCGTCGCAGCGAGCAACGGGCCGCGCTCGACGGTGATCTCCGGAGAGCAGGGGGCTCTCGCAGAGCTTTTGGCCAAGCTCGATCAGCGAGGCGTATTCCACCGCAAGGTCAAGGTCGACGTTGCGTCCCACAGCCCGCAGATGGATCAACTGCGGGACGATCTCCTGGCCCAGCTCGCGGGGGTCCGTCCGAGGGCGGGTCGTGTACCGATGTTGTCGACGGTCAGCCGCGCACACTTGCAGGGCGAGGAGCTCGTGGCTGCGTATTGGGCGGACAATCTGCGCAAGCCGGTGCTCTTCTCGCAGGTGGTCTCGCATTGGATCGCGGAGGGACACACGACGTTCCTCGAAATGAGCCCGCATCCGATCTTGCTCACCTCCGTCGAGGAGAATCTGCGCGCATCCAACACGAGCGGGCAGACCCTCGCGTCGCTGCGCCGTGGTCAAGACGAACGGAAGAGCCTGCTCGCGTCGCTCGGCGCGCTCCATACGCAAGGGTTGCCGATCGCATGGCGGCAATTCCATCCGGGAGAAGGACGCGTCGCAGCGCTTCCCACCTATCCGTGGCAGCACGCGCGATACTGGATGAAGGCGCCGGACGCGACACCGCGGCGGGGTCGGCAGAAGCCGGGGCACGAGCACGAGCTCTTGGGCAAAGGCAAGAGCATCGCTGGATTGCCCCGACTGCGCATCTTCGAGAGCTCGATGCGACTCGAGACGGCTCCCAGCTATCTCGAAGATCACCGTGTCGGCGACGATGTCGTCTTCCCGGCGGCTGGATACGTGGAAATGGTCTTCGCGGCGGCGCATGCGTCGTATGGGGAATCGCCCGTCTCCATCGAGGGACTCTCGATCGATCAAATGCTCGCGTTGCCGCCGGATACGGAGACGTCCCTGCAGGTCACGCTCGATCAGGAGAGCGGCGGAGCCTCCGTCCTTGTCGCGAGCCGCGTGGATGCCGACACCGATTGGCGAACCCACGCGACGGGGCGATTGGTCGTGACCGCGGCGCCGGACGAGGCGCCGCGCCTCGAGGAGCGGCCTGCTTCGCTTCGGGCCCGGCTCGACGGGACTTGCTCGTCGGAAGAGCATTACGAGTGGCTTGCCGGTGTTGGCCTTCCCTATGGGCCGGCCTTCCAGGGAGTCGTCGATATCGCGAGGGGCGAAGGCCTCGCGCTCGGCCGCGTGCGGCTGCCGGGTGACCTGTCGACCGGCGCATATCGGGTCCACCCGGCCCTGCTCGACGCCTGCCTCCAGGTATCCGCGGGGCTCTTCGATTCTCGGTCCACCGCGTCTACCGCATCGCGATCGCTTCATGTGCCCGTGGGGGCCTCGTCGATCCGGCTTCACGCGCGGCCGACGCGGGAGGTGTGGGTGCTGGCGCAACCGTCCGGGGAGCAAGATCCGGAGACGCGCGAACGCGTCGTCGATCTGCGAATCGTCGACGACGAGGGCCGCGTCTTGCTGGACATCCGCGCGCTCCGGCTTCGACCGCTCCATGTGCGCCACCGCGTGCGACACGAGAGTGACGAATGGATGCTCGACATCGCATGGCGTCGAGCGGAACCACCCGCGGACCCGGCGTTCTCTTCGAGTGGCACGTGGCTCGTCTTCGGGGATCGCGGGGGAATGGCCGCGCGGCTCGCCGAGGCGCTTGCTGCGAAGGGACAGCGCTGCGTGCGGGTCGTGTCGGGTGATCGCTTCGCCAAGATCGGCGAGGACATTTACAGCATCGATGTTTCGAGTCGAAACGATCACGAGAGTATTGTCGTGGACGTCCTCGGCGACGGAAAGGATTGTCGCGGCGTCCTGCACCTCTTCGGCCTCGACGCGGCGCCGTTCGAGCTCGCCACGCCGGAGAGCCTCGTCACCGACCTCGACCATGGGCCCACGAGCGTCGTCCATCTTGCTCGGGCGTTGCTGGCAATGGGGTATCGCGACATGCCGCGTCTCTGCCTCGTCACACGCGGCGCGCAAGGCGTGGGCGACGACCCGGCAGCCATCTCCGTGTCCCAGGCGCCGATCTGGGGCCTCGGGCGGACCCTCGCGCTCGAGCACGGCGAGCTGAAGTGCAAGATGATCGATCTCCCGGTCGAAGGAAGCGAGGACGAGGTCGCCCTCCTCCTTCGTGAGGCGGCGACGCACGATCAAGAGAATCAGGTCGCCCTGCGACGCGAGGGGCGATACGTGGCCCGGGTCGCGCGAGCCCAGCGAGATACCGCGGGGGCTTCACCCCTCGTCCTTACGAGCGAGGGCGATTATGTGATCACGGGCGGCCTCGGTGGGCTCGGTCTCTCGCTCGCGCAGTGGATGGTGGACAAGGGCGCGCGGCACATCGTCCTCGTGGGGCGGCGCGGCCCGGATGAGCGTGCTGCGGCGGCCATCGAAGCGATGAACAAGACGGGAGCGAACATCCGCACCGTCGCCGCCGACGTATCGCGGCGGGAAGATGTCGATCGATTGCTCGAGACGGTCGCGCGCGAGGGGCGACCGCTGAAGGGAATCGTCCATGCCGCGGCGGTGCTCGACGATCACACGATCCTCGAGCTCTCGAGCGAAAACTTCCGCCGCGTTTTCGGCCCCAAGGCGCTCGGTGCATTCCACTTGCACCACGCGACGAAGCACACGCCGCTGGATTTCTTCATCCTGTACTCGTCTGCGGCGTCGCTCTTCGGCTCGCCGGGGCAGGGGAACTATACCGCGGCCAATGCGTTCCTCGACGCGCTCGCCCACCACAGGATGCGAAATGGCCTCACGGCGCTCGACATCCAGTGGGGCGCTTTCGCGGAAGTCGGGCTGGCCGCGGCAGAAGGCATCCGAGGGGCTCGCCTCTCGGCGCGCGGCTCGCAGAGCCTCACGATCGCAGAGGGTTTCACGGCGCTCGAGAGGCTCTTCGAGCGCCCGTCGGGTGTCATCGGCGTGGTGAAATTCGATATCCGGCAATGGCTCGAGTTCTACCCGCGGGCCGCGGGGATGCCTTTCTTCGACGCCTTGCGCGACGAGCAGGGTAAGGAGCCGGGGCCGCGGATCGCCGCGGGGGCGCTGCGCAAGCGCCTGCAGGAGGCTGCCGCGGCCGAGAGGGCTTCACTCCTCGTCGAGTATCTACGGAGCGAGCTGTCGAGCGTGCTTCGTGTCGACGCGTCCGCCGTCGATCCTGCGGCGCCGATGCAATCGATGGGCGTCGATTCGCTCACGAGCCTCGAGCTCCGGAACCGCATCGAGGCGGGCCTCGAGGTGCGGCTCTCCGCGACGATCTTCTTCACGTACCCGACCGCGCTCGCGCTCGCGGAGCACCTGCTCGGCGCAGCTCTCGGCCCGGCCGAGGTGGCGCCGGCGGGCGCAGGAGCGTCGGCGCCGTCCGACGAACCGGCGCACGTGGAGCGAGCGAGCATAGGACGGTTGACTGAGCAGGAAACGGAAGCGGCGATCGAGGCGGAACTCGCTGCGCTCGAGGACGACGATCTATGAGCACCGATCGCAAAGTGGACGATAAGGCTAGCGACGGCGAGGAGTTGTCCCCCTTGCAGCGCGCGCTCCTCGGCTTGAGGAAAGCGCGGGCGAAGATCGATGCGCTCGAGCGATCAAGATCGGAGCCGATCGCCGTCATTGGCATGGCGTGCCGCTTCCCCGGCGGAGCAAACACCCCCGAGGCGTTTTTCGACCTGCTCGACGCGGGAATCGATGCCGTCGGCGAAGTCCCCGCCGGGCGCTTCCGCGTCGATTCGAGCGAGGATGGTGCAGAGGATGCCGCCGCGCGGGCGATGCGGTGGGGCGCATTCCTGAAGGACGACGTCAGCCTCTTCGATACATCGTTCTTCAACATCTCTCCACGCGAAGCGCAGGCCCTGGATCCGCAGCAGCGCCTGCTCCTGGAGCTCGCGTGGGAGGCGCTCGAGAATGCGGCACAGGTGCCGGAACACCTCGGCGGGAGCAGGACCGGGGTGTTTCTCGGCATCATGAACACCGATTATGCCTCGCTCTGCATGCAGCTCCCTCCGGACGCGCAGGACATGTACGTGGCGACGGGCAATGGGCATTGCTTCCCCGCTGGCCGGCTCTCGTTCGCGCTGGGACTCGTCGGGCCGAGCTTCGTCGTGGATACGGCGTGCTCGTCTTCGCTCGTCGCGCTGCACCTCGCCGTCCGGAGCTTGCGCAGCGGTGAGTGCTCACTCGCGCTCGCGGGCGGAGTGAACCTCATGCTCACGCCGTTCGCCTCGCGTGCGTCCGCCAAGCTCGGCGCGCTCTCCCCGGACGGGAAATGCCGCAGCTTCGACGCGAGCGCGAACGGCTTCGTACGAGGCGAAGGGGGTGCCGTCGTCGTATTGAAGCGGCTCTCGGATGCCGAGCGAGATCGCGACCCGATCCTCGCCGTGATTCGCGGTTCGGCCGTGAACCAGGACGGTCGGTCGACCGGATTGACCACGCCGAACGTGCTCTCGCAAGAGGCTCTGATAAGGCAAGCGCTCGAGGACGCTCGTATCGGCCCGGAGCGGATAGGGTACGTCGAGACGCACGGCACGGGGACGCCTCTCGGTGATCCCATCGAATTCGAGGCCTTGCGCGCGGTTTACGGCAAACCTCGCGAGGACGGCTCTCCGCTCGTCCTCGGCGCCGTGAAGACCAATATCGGACATCTCGAGGCTGGCGCCGGTGTGGCTGGGCTCGTCAAGGCCATCCTCTGCCTCGGGCGGGGGACCATCCCGAAAAACCTTCATTTCGAGACGCTGAACCCTCGGATATCGACCCAGGGGACACCGTTTGTCCTGCCACGCACGGCCCTCCCGTGGAAGGCAGAGAACGACTTGCGCGTCGCAGCGGTGAGCTCGTTCGGAATGAGCGGGACGAACGCGCACGTCATTCTCGAGGAGGCGCCGCGCAAGGAAGGTGCCGGGACCGCGCCACAGGCTCGATCCTGCTTCGTCCTTCCCATCTCGGGCAAGAGCCCGGAAGCTCTGACGACGCTTGCGGGAGCTCATGCCGAGCACCTCGCGAAGACGAGCGCTGACATCGCCGACATCGTGTACAGCGCGAGCGCACGGCGGGGCCACCACGAGGAGCGGCTCGCCGTGGTGGGCCGCAACAAGGAGGAGATGGCGACTGCGCTTGCTTCCTTCTCTCGCGGCGACATGCCCGAAAAAGCTTGGCGTGGAAAGGCGCCGAGCGTTCCGCCCAAGGTGGCGTTCGTCTTTCCAGGCCAAGGTTCGCAATGGGCCGGCATGGGACGCAGGCTCATGCAGGAGGAGCCAGTCTTTCGACGGGCGATGGAGGAATGCGACGCGCTCTTTCGGCAGGAGATGGGGCTCTCCGTGATCGAGGAGATCTCGCGTCCTGCTGAGGTCTCGCGTATTGGCGATACGCTGGTGACGCAGCCGGCCCTCTTCGCGATCGAATCGGCGCTCGCTTCCCTGCTGGAATCGTGGGGGATTACACCCGACATCGTGATCGGGCACAGCGTGGGCGAGCTTGTCGCGGCCCGTGTCGCCGGGATCCTGGAGCTGAACGAGGCGGTGCGGCTCTGCGCGCGGCGCGCGCGTGTGATGCAAAGCGCGACGGGGCACGGAAAAATGGTGCTCTGCGCGACGACGGTGGCCGAGGCGGAGGAGGCCATTGCGGGGCTCTCGGATCGGGTTGGTATTGCTGCGATCAACCACTCGAAATCCGTGGTGCTTTCAGGGGACGTCGCGGCCATGGGCGAGGTGACGGCGCGGCTCGAGGCGCGCGGGATCCATTGCCGGCCTCTGAGGACCAACGTGGCATTTCACAGCCCGCAGATGGAGCCCCTGCGTGCCGAGCTGCTTCGTGAGCTGGGGCAGGTCGCGGCGCGGCGCGGCGCGATTCCGATGATCAGCACCGTGAAGGGTGAAGTCACGCCGGGAGAGCGCATGGATGCCGCCTACTGGGGTGACAATCTGCGCAATACGGTCCAGTTTGCGCCAGCCGTGACCGCGGCGCTCGCAGCTCACGCCCGCCTGTTCGTGGAGGTAGGTCCCCATCCGACCTTGTCCCTGGACATCACGCAGATCCTCGAGTCCTCGAAGATCAGCGGGGCCTCCGTTTCTACGTTGCGGCGTGGCGAGGACGATCACGAGCGCATACTCTCCGCGCTGGCATCGTTGTACACGCAGGGTTGCAGGGTCTCCTGGGCGCAGGTGTATTCCGCGGGGGGGAGCGTCGTGTCCCTGCCGAATCATCCCTTCACACGTGCTCGCCATTGGCTACCGACCGTGGATGGTGGTGCGCCCACGAAACGCAGCGGGCATCCGCTCGTCGGTGAGCCCATTGCATCGGCCGCCCGCCCCGAGGAGCTCGTGTTCGAGACGCGCGTCGATGTCGGGTCCACGCCGTGGCTCGCCGATCACCGCGTCATGGGCGACATCGTATTTCCAGCGGCGGCCTATGTGGAGATGGCGCTTGCCGGAGGGTCCGCGCGCGGCGAGAAGGACGCCTGCGCCATCGAGCGTCTCGAGATCGAGGCGCCGCTCGTGCTGACCGAAGGGGAAGGTTGCACATTGCAGCTCGTTCTGACCAGCGAAGGACCCTCCGAACGGTCCTTCCTGATCGCGAGCCGCGCTCGCGAAGGAGCCGCGTGGGTCGTGCACGCCAGGGGCAAGCTCCTCCGTGTGACGAAGCGCCAGCACGAAAGGACATCGGGAGAAGCGATCGCCCGGAGGCTCAATTCCTCGGGGGGTGTCTCGCCCGAGGATCATTACAGCCGCGTCGCGGCGGCCGGCATTCAATATGGCCCGGCCTTCCAGGGCTTGAAGGAAATCGTCACGGTCGAGGGGGAGGTTCTCGGACGCGTGAAGTTGCCCGAGGGTATGCTCGACGCGCGGTACCGCGTCCACCCCGCGCTCCTCGACGCCTGTTTTCAGATTCTCGGGGGTCTATTCGGCGAGGCGTCGGGCGAGCAGCTCTATTTGCCTGTCGGCATCGAGCGAATCGAGCTCGAAGGCCGCCCGGGCCGGGAGGTTTGGGTATCCGGCAGGTTGCGTGGCGCGGCCCGCGCGGGCGACGAAGAGCGCGTGGTGGATCTGTCGATCGAGAGCTCCGACGGGCGGAAGATCGCAGACATCGTGGGCTTTCGTGTGCGGAGAATGCCGGGCGCGGAGCGGCGTGACGAGCTCGAGCAGTGCTTGATGGACGTCGCATGGCGCCCCTCCGAAATGGATGACCAGCCGCGTTCGCCGACGGGCACCTGGATGGTGTTCGCGGACGACGGCGGCACGGCGGATGCGCTTCTTGGTGCCCTTTCGACGACGGCGGAGCGCTGCATTCGTATCGGGAAAGCCCTTGCATACGAATCGACGGGCGCGGACTCGTACCGGATCAACCCGGAAAACGAGGATGACTACCGCCGCGTCATTCATGACGCGCTGGGCGATCGCGGGCAGTGCCATGGCGTCGTCCACCTGTTCTCCCTCGACGAGGATCGGCCGCTCGACCCGGCGGTGGACCTCACGCTTGCCCTGTCGCGCGCGAGCGTGAGCGCGACGAACGTCGTGAAGGCGCTCGCGCATCGAAACGCGGAGCACGCGCCGCGACTCTTCCTGGTCACGCGCGGCGCGCAGGCGGTCCTCGAAGGAGAGCACGTTTCCCTGTCACAAGCGCCCTTGTGGGGCGTCGGGCGCACCATTGTCCTCGAGCATCCGGACCTCCGCTGCACCTGCATCGATCTGGACATTGCGGGTCGAGACGACGACGCGACCAGCCTCTCGCGCGCGCTCGCGCAATGCGGCCAGGAGCACCAGGTGGCGATGCGCGGCGCTCGGCGTCACGTCGCCAGGATCGTTCACGGTCGATTCGATGCACCCGGCGACCCGCCGTCCGGTCGAGCCCATGTGCTTGCGAAGGGGCGCCCATTCCGGCTGGAATCGGAGAAGCCTGGCTACCTGGAGAACCTTGCGCTTCATGCCTCGCGGCGCATGCCGCCCGGTCATGGCGAGGTGGAGATCGAGGTGGAGGCGGCGGCGCTCAACTTCATCGATATCCTCAAGGCCATGGGCACGTATCCGGGGCTCGGTCCAGGCAGGGTCGCGCTCGGAGGCGAATGCTCGGGGCGTGTGGTGTCCGTGGGCGAGGGGGTCTCGGGCTTGGAAATCGGACAGGAGGTGATTGCGCTGGCGCCTGCGGCCTGCGCGTCGCACGTCACGACCTACGCGCGTTACGTGGCACCAAAACCGCCCTCCATGAGCTTCGCCGAGGCGGCGGCCGTGCCTCTGGTGTTCATGACCGCGTGGTATGCGATCCACGACCTTGGCAGGGCGCGCAAGGGTGAGAGCATTTTGATTCACTCCGCGACCGGCGGCACGGGGCTCGCGGCCATTCAGGTGTCGCGGATGCTCGGGCTGCGGATCTTCGCGACGGCGGGGAGCGAATCGAAACGAAGCCACCTGCGGTCCATGGGTATCGAGCACGTCATGGATTCCCGTTCGCTCTCGTTCGCGGAGGAGATTCTCCGCGTCACCGAGGGACGAGGCGTCGATCTGGTGCTCAACTCGCTCACGGGCGATGCGCTCGTCAAGAGCCTCGAAGTTCTGGCATCTTATGGCCGTTTCCTGGAGATTGGGAAGCGCGACATCTACGAGAATCGCAAGATCGGACTTCTTCCGTTCCGAAAGGCAATCTCGTACAGCGCCGTGGATCTCGCGGGCATGTCGGCAGAGCGGCCCGATCTGTTCGCGTCCCTCCTGGAAGACGTGACGCGGCACTTCGTGGAAGGACGGTTCGAGCCGCTGCCGGTCACGTCGTTTGTCGCATCCGATGCGGAGAGCGCGTTCCGCCTCATGGCGCAGGCGAAGCACATGGGAAAGATCGTGCTTTCGATGAAGGATGCGCAGGCGCGCGTCTTCCTCCCCGGGTCGTCGCGGCCCATTTCGGTTGGAGCGGACGGCACGTACTTGATCACCGGCGGACTCGGTGGACTCGGGTTGTCGCTCGCGCGGTGGCTCGTCGAAAAGGGTGCGAGGCACCTCGTGCTCGTCGGGCGCAAAGGGCCTTCGGGGGATGCGTTCGAAGCCATCCGCGCCATGGAGCAGGCGGGAGCCCGGGTCGAGTGTGCTCGAGCGGACGTGTCGCGCCGGGAGGATGTCGATCGCGTGTTCGCGTCCATCGACGCCCGATTCCCGTCGCTGCGCGGCGTCGTGCATGCGGCTGCAGTGCTCGACGATCATTCCTTGCTCGAGCTCGGCGAGGCCGAGTTCCGCGGCGTCTTTGGCCCCAAGGCTTGCGGGGCGCATCATCTGCACACGGCGACGCTGGAGCGCGACCTCGACTTCTTCGTCATGTACTCCTCCGCGGCGTCGCTTTTCGGCTCCGCGGGACAGGCGAACTATGCGGCGGCCAATGCATTCCTGGACGCGCTCGCTCACGAGCGGTCCCGCATGGGGCTGCCTGCGATGAGCATTCAATGGGGAGCGTTCTCCGAGGTCGGTATGGCGGCGGCGACGGAGCGGCGCAAGGACCACCTCGGCGCCCTCGGCGCGATGACGCTGTCGCCCGCCGAAGGCCTCTCGTTGATGGAGAAGCTCTTCGCGCATCCGAGGCCGGTCGTGGGCGTGGTGCGGATGGATGTCGAGCGCATTTCCCAGGCGAACCATCCGGCGCTCGCATCGGGCTATTTCGCTGAATTCCTGGGCGGCGCGCGGAGCGAGACAGGCGCGCCCGGCGCCGGCGGGGGTTTGCGTGAGCGCGTCCGGGCGGCGCGGGGAGACGAGCGCAGGCGCCTCGTCGAGGAATACGTCGTCGAGCAGCTCTCCCGCGTGCTCCGCCTCGATCCTTCGCGCTTCGACGAGCACGCGCCTTTGAAGGAACTCGGCGTCGACTCGCTGATGAGCCTCGAGCTGCGCAATCGAGTAAACGCAGGTCTCGGGCTCGATCTCGGGGCCACGATCCTGCTCACGCATCCCGACATCGCTGCCGTCTGCGAGACGATTCTCGGCAAGCTCGGCGCCGATGCCGCCGGAGATGCGAGCACGGCGCTCGCCGCAGCGCCGTCGAGGACCGAACCCACGACGGAGGCGTGGTCGCCCCTTTCCCACAACCAGCGCGCCTTGTGGTTCCTTCATCGCGCGGCGCCCGGGAGCACGGTCTACAACGTCGGCTCAGCGCTGCGCGTCCGGGGCTCTCTCGACGTGAACGCGCTGAAGAATGCATTCCACCAGGTCGTCATGCGACATCCGGTGCTGCGTTCGACCTACACGATGCATGACGGCGACGTGGTTCGTCACGTCGATCCGCGGGGCGCTGTTCGGTTCGAGGACATCGATGCCGCGTCGTGGACCGAGGAAGAGCTCTCCGCTCG
This sequence comes from Polyangium jinanense, assembly GCF_028435365.1. The sequence continues at coordinate 146,081 of NZ_JAGTJJ010000007.1, forward strand.
GCTTCGAGCAGCGGCGCAGAAGCCCATCGATCTCGAGCTTGGCCCGGCGCTCACCGTGACCATCTTCCGCCGCGCCGTCGATGAATGCGTGCTGTTCATTGATTCACACCACATCGGGCTCGATCTCTGGTCGTTCGCCATCGTTCACGAGGAGCTCTGGTCGCTCTACACGGCGGGCCTCACCGGAAAGAAGGCGAATCTTCCAATCGTCACCCATGATTACGACGATTTCGTCCGCTGGCAGTCGAGGATGCTCGAGAGCGCGGAAGGGGAGAAGCACTTCGCCTACTGGAGAGACGAGCTCCGCGGGGATATCGAGCCTCTCCGGCTGCCTGCGGATCGGCCTCGTCCTCCCGTGCTGTCCTATCGTGGCTCGTCCCATGCGTTCACGTTCCCGAAGGAGGTCGAGGAGCGGCTCCGTGCGCTGGCGCGCGCCGAAGGAACAACGTTGTTCGCCGTTCTCCTGGCGGCGTTTCAGGTATTCCTTCACCGCTGGTCCGGGCAAAATGACATCCTCGTCGGCTCCCCCGCGGCAGGTCGAAGCCTCGCGCAGTGGAGCTCGGTGGTTGGATACTTCGTCAATCCGATCGTGCTGCGCGCGAGCTTCCGCGACGATCCGAGCTTCCGCGCGGCGCTCGGCGAAATCCATCGAACGGTCCTCTCCGCGCTCGAGCATCAGGACTATCCGTTCTCGCACCTCGTCGAACGACTCGCTGTGTCGCGGGATCCTGCGTACTCGCCCGTGTTTCAGGCGATGTTCGCACTCGAGCAGTCGCACCGCGGAAGCGACGAGGCCGCGCTGGTGCTCGGGGAAGGTGGCGCGCGTGTCGCGCTCGGACCGCTCGAGGGGGAATCGATTGCGCTCGAAGATCGCGGGGCGCCCGTCGACCTCGCGCTGCTTGTGGCAGACACGGGCCATGGCCTGTCGGCGTCACTTCGGTACAACACGGACATCTTCGATCGGGGTACGATTGCCCGGTTCGCAATGGGCATCTCGACGTTGTTCGCCGCCATCGTCGAGGGGCCGGGGCGCAGGGTGTCCGAATACCCGCTTCTATCGCCGGACGAGCAGAGAAAGCTCCTCGTGGACTGGAACGACACCGACGCGAGCTTCGCGAGGGGAGCCTGTCTGCACGAGGTATTCGAGGAGCATGCGAAGGCCCATCCCGAGGTCCTCGCGATTGTCTCCGGTGAAGAGCGGCTTTCTTATCACGAGGTGAACAGGAGGGCGAATCGCCTCGCACATCGGCTGCGCAGGATGGGCGTCGGGCGCGATTCGACGGTCGGGCTTTGCCTGCCTCGATCGAGCGCTTTGCTCGTCTCCATCATCGCCGTGCTCAAGGCTGGCGGTGCGTATCTGCCCCTGGATCCGTCGCTTCCACGCGAGCGACTCGCGTTCATGATCGAGGACGCATCGGTACGGGCTCTGGTGACCGCGTCCACGCACGTGCAGGCGCTCTCCGGCAGCCCCGTGCCCGCGGTGCTGCTCGACACCGATGCCGGGGCGCTCGAAGCTGAAAGCGACGCCGATCCGGAGAACCTCACCGATCCGGATCGCGCAGCCTACGTGATCTATACCTCCGGGTCGACGGGCAAGCCGAAGGGCGTCCTTTGCCATCACATCGGTATCACGAACCTCATCGCTCACTTCCAGCGCAAAGCGACGCTCGCGCCCGGCGACGCCCATTCCTTCTGGAGCAGCCTAAGCTTCGACGCGTCGGTATTCGAGATCTTCTCGGCGTTCCTGTGCGCGGGGACGATTCACATCCCGCCCGAGGAAGTTCGCCTCGTCCCGGCGGCATTCATGGACTGGCTTCGCGCGCGGGACGTCCGCGGCGCGTACATCCCGCCGTTCATGATCGACGAGACGCTCGCGGCCTTGGAGTCCGGTCGCGGGCCTACGTCCCTTCGCCGCCTGATGGTCGGGGTGGAGCCCATCCCCGAGCGGACACTCGCGCGCATCGCGGAGAAGACGCCGGGGTTACGCATCGTGAACTCGTATGGCCCCACGGAGGCGGCGGTCATTGCTTGCACGTACGATATCGACGCTTCTGTCGGCTCGGATCGGCCGGCGCCGATCGGGCGACCCATTCAGAACATGCGCGCCTACGTCCTCGACCGACGAATGCAGCCCGCCCCCATCGGCGTTCCTGGAGAGCTCCATGTCGCTGGTATCGGCGTGGCGCGCGGATACGTGAATCGACCGGAACTGTCGGTCGAGCGCTTCCTCACCGATCCGTTCTCGCCCCACGGCACGGATCGAATGTACCGGACCGGAGACATCGCGCGGTGGCGCGCCGATGGCAATCTCGAGTTCCTCGGTCGATCGGACCATCAGGTGAAGGTGCGCGGCTACAGGATCGAGCTCGGGGAGATCGAGAGCGCTCTCGCCCGGCACCCGTTGCTCGACGAAGTCGCCGTCATCGTGCGGGCGGATCAGGCCGGAGAAAAGCGAATCGTCGCGTACACCGTTCTGCGGGAGGGTGCGCAGCCGATCCCGGCGAGCGATCTCCGGACGTACCTCACGAGGACGCTGCCCGATTACATGGTGCCATCGATCTTCGTCTCGCTCGATGCCATGCCGCGGACGGCGAGCGACAAGATCGATCGCGGCGCGCTGCCCGACGTGGATCCTGGCGGCGCCGATCCGCACGGCACGCACGTCGAGCCTCGGGACGGCGTCGAGCTCGACCTGATCCGGGTATGGGAGGACGTCTTGTCGGTCCCGCGTGTCGGCATTCACGACGACTTCTTCACGCTCGGCGGACATTCCCTCCTGGCGGTTTCGCTCATGACGGCGGTGGAGCGCCAATTCGGTCTCAAATTGCCCATCGCGGCGCTCCTCCAGGCGCCGACGCCCGCGGCGCTGGCGCAGCGCATCCGCGATCGTTCCGCGCCCGGGCCCTGGTCGCCGGCCGTGACCATTCAACCCAGAGGTCGTGGGCGCCCGTTCTTCTTCGTCCACCCCATCGTGGGCACGGTCATGGTGTACGTGCCGCTCGCGCGCCTTCTCGGGACGGACAGACCCTTTTATGGTCTCCAGGCGTCAGGCCTCCTCGACGATCTCGCGCCATTGAACAGCGTCGAGGCGCTGGCCGAGCGTTATGTCGAGGCGATCCGGGCGATCCAGCCGGAGGGCCCCTATCTGCTCGGTGGATGGTCGTTCGGCGGGCTGGTCGCCATCGAGATGGCGGCGCAGCTCGTGGAGCAAGGGCAGGAGGTGTCTTTCCTCGCGGTGCTGGATACCGCCTCGCCGGATACCTTGCAGGACGAGGCGCCGATGAATTCTCTCGATACGCTGCTGAGGATGGCCGAGGGGCTCGGCGGTCCGATCGCGAGCGCCGAGCTCGACGGGCTCGACGCTGAGCAACGTGTCGCCCATGTATTCGAGCGCATTCGCGCCCTGGAGATCTTTCCGGCGGAGCTTGGAGTCGAGAGGCTCCTCACCCACATCGACGCGCATCTCTCCGCGGGATTGCGGTACCGGCCGCGGCTTCCCTGCCGTATGGACTTGTTTCGCGCGACGGAAAGTGCGGGAAACAGCGGTCAGCACACGTCGCATTTCGGTGATGCGTGGCGGGCGTATTCGTCTCGCCCGGTAGAGTGCCACGACGTGCCCGGGACGCACTACACGCTGGTGCGCGAGCCCCATGTGACGGTCCTTGCCGAGCGCTTGCGAGGATGTCTGAACGCAGTGGATCCGCCGCAGGTCGGGGAGGGCACGTGAGAAGGTGAATCAACGGGCCGGGCCATTCTTTCAGGCCCGTACCGGAGCAGGGAAGAGCTCGTCCAGGATTTCCGGGACATGCTCGACGCTGGCGAGGTGACCACCGCCACCCCAGACGATGAGGCGACTCCCAGGCACGGCGCACGCCATGTTCTGCGCGAGCGAGTAGGGTGCGTTGTGATCCTGGTCTCCGTGCCAGAAGATGATGGGAACACGAACATTCTCCAGAAGAAACTGCCATGGAAGGACGACGAGAAGTTGCTCCGTGGCGAATCCGCGAAGGCCTTGACGGAAGGATTCGCGGACCTCGTCCTTCAAAAATTGCATGAAAGGGCCATCCGCAAGGATCTTTGCGTCGCTGGGCGGCATCATCGCAGCCATGCGATGGAAAAATGAGTCTGCCAGTCGCGTGGTGTAAATGAGCGCCGAGATCGCGGCAAGCGCATAGCTGGCGACGTGCAAGCTGCGCAAGAGCCGGTATGGCAATCGATTGGCAGGTATCATCTCGGCGAACACCGATGCATTGGATAGTTCACCGATACCACTCGCGATTCCGGCCCGGATGACGCGGCCTGGAAGGTCGTGCGCCACTGCGGCTGCATAGGGCCCCCCGCCGGAGATCCCGAGGACCGTGAAGCGCTCCCAGCCGAGATGGTCGGCGAGCGCCGCGATGTCCTTGGGGTAATCAACGATGCGCCTCCTCGGCTGGTAATCCGAGAGCCCAACGCCGGGGCGATCCGGACAGACGACAGCCACATGTCTTTCGACCGCGACGTCGTGAAATGTGACGCCGATCCTCCGGCAGCTGGGCAACCCGTGAAAAAGAAACAATGGGGTGCCGGCAGGATCGCCATAGATGTCGAACGCTTGCTTGCGTCCGTCCGCGAGTGTCATGGTCTTGTCGAGCATGGAGAGTGCCCAGGGGCAAGAGGCGTTCCTCTCCACGCTTGGCGATTGCATTGGTAGAGTGTGCGGATTTCACGCGGCCGATCCAGGAGGAATGGAGCAACATCTGCGCGCCGTATGCGTGGTTTGCACATGGGGCGAGGAAGTCGCTCGAAATAGCGAATGGTGTTCTTTCTCACTTTGGTAAACAAGCCGACTGTGCATCAAACGCGGCCACGTGCGTGTTCTCGATTCGAACTCGACCGGTCTCGAGTACCCCAGGTACGAGTACCGCCGGGCGTGGTTGTAGAACCGCTCGAGGTAGTCACCGCTCGACGCCATCGCGGCATCCCTCGTCGGGTCGTGCGTTGCGTCGACCAGCTCGGTCTTGAGGGGCGCCAGAAGCTCCTGCGACGGCGTTGTCATAAGTCGCCGGCGCGGCTCATGCTAGCGGCGATGCCGCGCTCACGCAGCACCTGCCGGTCGTCGTCGCTGGCGTAGGGGCTGCCGCGGTCGGAGTGGTGTGCCGGTCTGCGTGCGCGCAGCGCCCGCTCGAGGGCTTCGAGCGCGAGGACGCGGTCGTTCGGCTCGTTCATCGCAAGCCCACGGTCCTTGGCGTTCTTTTCGAGGAGCTTGAGCACGACACCGTAGACAACGTCCGCGTCAGAGCGCCCGGCCGGGGCCTTTTCTTGGCGCATCGGCGCAGTGTGCCTTGAGGTAATGGCCGTACGAGAAGCTGTCATCGACGACATCTCCAGGCGCTGCGGCAATCCGTGCCAATGGGCAGGCCAGGGCTACGCGTGTATCCGCCCCCGTGACGACCCCCTCTCCACCGTGGTGCGATGTCCCTCGCGTGCGAATGCATCCACACCATCGGACGTGCGAAAGGTTCTGCCACTCTCGCATGACGTTCCTTCTTTGCGCGAACGGCCAGCTCTTCGGGATTCCGACGGTACCATCGACGACAGAGCTGCGAATCAGAAGCCGCCCTGCCACGAGGTCGACGTCGTTTCACCGAAGCGCGAGCATCATTGGTCTTTGCGCATGTATACACGCAACCCGCTTGCTCTGGACCGGAGCGACCTTCCGCCCCTGCTCCCGCCGGGCCGTTCTTGTGCTCCACGACCACGTCGATCATTCAACATTCTTTGGTCACACATGCGGCCGAGGCGTAGGGCTCGAGGCGGCCGATTACGTCCGTCTTTCACGTCGCCAACCTGCTGCCCACCGCAAGATCTGGTTGACACTCTCTTGCGGTTCGCACATAGGTGGAGTTGTGAGGTAGCATCTACCCTTATCTTGATCACCATGGCACGCAATCACGGCTTTTCGAATGCCTCCCGCCTGGCAGCCGATGCTGTGCCTTATCGTTCATCCTCGGGCGGGACCGCCGTCATCGCCCTGGTCAAGGCGACCTTCGTCGTGCCCCAGCCCGGCGCGCCAGCTGTGCTCCAAGACGCGCAGCCCGCCGTGCGCATCAACGAGGTGCTCGTGGACCCCGACGCCCCCTCGCGCGGCGAGGAGAGCAGCATCCGCTATCCGAGCGATATCGGTCTGAAGAAGCCCGGAGCCGATCTCCTCATCGTGGGGGACGCGGTGCCTCGGACGAAGGCCAGGGCCGCGGACGTCGCAGTCCGTGCGAAAGGGCGCACGGTGACGCTGCGCGTCCATGGCGACCGGGCCTTCGTGTGGAGCCCCATGGGCCTGGGCATGAGCGTGGCCGCGATGTTCGAGAGGGCTCCGGTGACGTACGAGCGGGCGTACGGCGGTCGTTCAGCGGACGGCACGCTGGTGGACTGGCGCAATCCGGTGGGGCGGGGTGTACACCGGAACGAGCGCGAGCTCGACGGCAAGCTCGCCCCGTGCATCGAGGACCCCGGCGTCTCTTATCGCGCCGGCCAGGACTATCTGCCGTACGGATTCGGCGCCCTCGCGACCCACTGGACAGAGCGCAAGCGTCACGCCGGGACCTTCGATGCCGGCTGGCAACGCACGCGCATGCCGCTCCCGCCCGAGGACTTTTTGGACGCATTCTTTCACGTCGCACCGCCGGCGCTCCGCTTCGAGGAGCCTTTTTCGCCGGGCGATCCCGTCGCCGTGCTCGGGATGAGCGAGGCGGGATTGTTCAACTTCACGGTCCCGCGGCTCGTCGTGAAGGTCTTCGAGAAACGCGAGGACGGCAAGACCATCGAGCACCGCCCCCGCGCAGACCTGCTCCTCGTGGAGCCTGAACGCTCGACGTTCGAGCTAACATTTCGAGAAGTCCTGCGCGTCGGTCGCGGTCCGGGTCGATTACGGGAGGTGCGCGTCGATGTGGATTGATGGCTCGGGTCCTCAGACCCTCCCGAGTGCGCTCGGCGGCGGCGTCGAGGGGGTCGATTTCCGCAAATTCGTGTTGCTCGTCGCGGCGCACATGGATGCCATCGATATGACCGAGGCCTTCGAGGTCGCGAACGTGGCTCCCGACGTGTGGGCGCGGGCTCAGCCCGTGTGGGAGCGCCGCCTCCTCGACGCGCTCGAGAGCGACGAGGGCACGACGATTGCGGAGATCCACGACGCCGCGCTCGGCGACGGGCTTCTGCGCTGGGAGCGCCGCCTCCCGCCGCTCGACGAAGAGGTGAGCGCGTACATGGCCCTCGAGCGTCACCTCGCGACCCTCGCGGATCCCGCCGCGTGGCTCGCAGCCATTGGCCTGCTCCCGACCGATCTCGTCCGGCTCGCACACCTATGGCGAAGGCGTTTCGCCGAGGACGAGGTGCTGCGCGCGCGGGCCGCCGAGGCTGCCCTGGAGACCTCACCCCCCGTCGCGCGTGTCGTGCGCGGACAGGCGCGCCTGCGACGGGCCCTGCCGCTGGATCGAGAGACGCCATGAGCGAAGTCGTTGCGCTTTTCTGCGACGCATTCGGTGAAAACCGCGTCCTGTCCGTGTCGGGTCGGGAGGCCATGGACGAGTTATCCGTATGGCGCGTGGAGGTCGTCAGCGACGACGGCGAGATCGACGTCGAAGCGCTCCTCGACCAGGAGGCCGCGGTAGGCCTTACCGATTCGGTCGGGAACGTCCGCCAGATCCCGTTGATCGTGGACGAGGCGGCCTACATCGGCATGGAGCGGATAGGGCACCGCTACGAGATCATTCTGAAATCGCGCCTCTCGTCGCTCGTGATACGTCGCGGATACCGCGTCTTTCAGGACAAAACGACGCAAGAGATCGTGGACGAGCTGCTGCGCGCGGCCGGCGCCACCGACGTGAAATGGCGCATCGGCGGGCAATACGCGAAGCGAGCGTACACCGTCCAGTACGGCGAATCCGAGTGGGATTTCCTCGCGCGGCTGCTCGGCGAAGAGGGCATTCACGTCTGGTTCGACGAGCTGGACGAGCGCCCGACGATCCTCTTCGGGGACGGCAACACGTCGCACGACGGGATCGAGGGGGGCGCTTTCTTGCCCTTCGAAGATCCGGGGGGGCTCGTCACGAGCCCGGCGGCGATCACCCATCTCACGGCGATATGGTCCACGACACCGACGAGAGCCCAGGTGCGCGACTATTCGCCCGAGCACCCGGATGTCCTCGTGGAGGGAACGGCGGGGGAGGGCGCGGCGGAATATTACGAGTATCCAGCGCGCCTGTCGATCACCGATTCCGCTGCTCCACGCGCCGCGGTGCGGCTCGAGCAGCTCGCGCGATTCGCGCACCGCCTGGAGGCGAAGAGCAGCAATCTGAGGCTGCGGCCCGGCCGCGTCGTGCAGATCGCAGGCGCGGCGGATGCGTGGTTCGACGGCAAGTTCCTCGTCGTGTCCGTGGAGCACGAGGCGCGCCCGCCGAGCCGCGACGAGGCGGCTGCCCGCGCGTACGCGAACCGGGCCCTCCTGGTGCCCTTCCGAGAGGAGCGCTATTTCCGCCCCGCAATCCCGTCCGCCCGCCCTGCCGTCGACGGCCTCGACACGGCCGTGGTGACGGGTCCCTCCGGCCAGGAAATCCACGTCGATGGCCTCGGGCAAGCGAAGGTGCGTTTCCGCTGGGACCGCTCGGGCATCACCGATGATCGCTCCTCCTGCTGGGTCCGCTCCATCCAGGCCCCGATGTCCAATTCGATGGCCTTGCCGCGCGTGGGCTGGGAGGTACCGATCGCCTACGAGAATGGGGATCCGGATCGACCGCTCTTGCTTGGGCGTGTCTACAACGGTGGCGCGAAGAGCCCTTATCCGCAGCCGGCGCACAAGGCCACGACGACCTTTCAGACCGCCACGTCGCCTTCCGATGGAACGACCCACGAGCTGCGGATGGGCGACGACGCGGGCGCGATGGAGATGTTCGTGCATGCGACGCGCGATCAGACGACGACCGTCGGCGGGAGCAACGAGACGACGGTGGCCTCCAACCGCAGCGACGACGTGAAAAAGAGCCGGGAGACGACCGTCGAGTCAGCGCAGAGCACATCGGTGGGGGGCAATCAATCGGTCACGGTGGGCGCCAACTGCAACGTGGCCGTCACCGGCAGCCGATCGCAAGTCGTCGCTGGAAACGAGGAGATAGGGCTCGTCGGCTCGCAGACCACGCAGGTGGAGGGCACGTACACGGAGCTGATTGGTGGTTTTTATGGCCTCCGTTGCAATGCCTCCAATACCAAGGTGCAAGGAGCGTTCTCGCAGATGATCGGCGGCGCGCTGAGCACCACGTCGGGCCTCGGGACCAACCAGTCCGTCGCGGCGGCGCGCGGCGAGCGGGTGGGCGGGCTGCGCGCGTATACGGCGGCTTCGGTCTATGCCGATACGACGCGCGGGGCGAAGAGCGTCACGGCGGGCGCCGCGACGGACAATGCCGGCACCCACATCGCGTGCGTGGCGACGGCGAGCGGAAGCATCAACGTCGGCGGCGTGGCTGCATTCAACGCTGGAGGGACCCTGGTGGTGGACGCGGCGTCGATCGATTTCCGTGCCGCCAGCCTCACGGCCAACGGCGGATCGATCATGAAGCTCCAGGGCGCGCTGAAGGCGTCGGGGAAGCTCGTGATGGACGGCGCGAAGACCAAGGTGAAGCGAACGACGGAGGTGGAGTGATGGCGGCTCCGTTCCGGCTCTCCGTGAAAGGCGGGCGCGACGATCTGCCGGTCCTGTCCTTCGAGGGGCGCGAGATCATCCACTGGCAGCGCCGTTTCTCGGTACTTGTCGACGCGACGACGGCAGAGAGCCAGGTCGTGCAGATCGATCCCGAAGAGTGGATCGGCAAACCCGCGACGCTCCACCTCGGAGGCACGGGGAGCTCGGATCTGGAGCGCTCGATCGCCGGGATTGTCGAGGAGGTGGGAGCGCGCGGGTTCGGCTACGAGCTGGTCATTGCCGCGGCGACGCACACGCTCGCGCTGTCGCGTGATTTCCGGGTCTTCGTGGAGGAAGACGCCGTGGCGATCGCGACGAAGCTCCTCGAGGAAGCGGGTCTCGAAGTCGACGTGCGGGTCCTCCGGGCCTTGCCGAAGCGGCGCCAATGCGTGCAGTCGTTCGAGACCTCGCTCGATTTCATCCTGCGCATCCTGGCCGACGAGGGCATCGCCCTCTGGATGTCCGGCGATCCCGACGCGGAGAATGTTGTGCTGGGGGATCACGAAAATGCCCCCTCGCCACTTCCGGGCGGCGCCTCGATCCGGTTCATGGCGGACGGAGATGCCGCGCTCGTGGGCGAAGAATGCGTTCTGGCGGCGCGCATCTCGTCGGCGCGCAGCCCCGAGGTGGTGAGCCTCGTGGACTATGACGAGGCAAAACCGGAGCTCGATCAGACGGTGCAGGCGGGCAGCGGCAGCTCCTACGAGCATTTCGAGTATCCCGGCGGCTACCGCGATCCCTCGGTGGGGCGAGAGCTCGCGGGTATTCGCCGGAGCGAGCTTCGGAGCCGTGCGCGCGTGCTGACGGGCCGGACGAGCTCGCGGCGCCTGTGCGTGGGTCACGTCCTCGAGCTGACCGATGCGCCGCGCACCTCGATGAACGGGCGCTGGCTCGTGGTGGAGCTCGAGCACCGGGGCCGCTCTCCGAGAAACGGCGGTTTGGCAGAGCGAACGTATGAAGCCGCCTTCCGCGCTGTGCCTGCGGACCTGGCATATCGGCCTGCGCGGCTCGGGTGTCCGGGGCTCGGCGGCGTGCAGACGATGGACATCACGGGCGCGAGCGGCGCGGAGATCCACACCGATGAGCAGAGCCGCATCAAAGCGAAGTTCCGGTGGGACCGCAGGAGCGCGGCTGACGATCGCGCGAGCGCCTGGATCCGGCCGATGCAGCCGCTGCTCTCGGGAGGCTTTCTTCTGCCGCGCGCGGGCTGGGAGGTGCTCGCGGGTTTCATGTCCGCGCCCACGACGACGGGCGACACGCCGGTCGAGCTCGGCCGCCTTGCGAACGGATCGGCCGTGCCGCCCGAGGCGATGCCCGATCAAAAGGTACGATCGTGCTTCGGGAGCGCGACCACGCCGGGCGGCGGCAGCGCGAACGTGCTGCGAACGGATGATACCGCGGGAAACGAGGGATTTTTACGCAATGCCTCGCGTGATTTCAATGATCGGACCGAGAACGACCGGGTGCTAGAGGTCACGGCGGATGACACGAACGAGGTGGGAGCCAACCACATGGTGACGGTGGGCATCGAGGACAAGGTCGTGGTGCTCGGGGCGCAAACGACGTCGATCGGAGGCAATCGCGAGGTGACCTCGGTGGGCTCGCACAACGTCGCGGCAGCAGCGGAGTCCGTGGTCATCGGCGGCCTGCGCAAGTTCATGGTAGGCGGCGATTACCAGACGAAATGCGCGACGCTGGCGCGCGTCGTCGGAGCGGCGGAGGAAGTGGTTGCAATCCAGGGAATCAACCGCCACGTGACGGGGGCTTCGAGCGTGAGCGTGGGGGGGACCTGGGCCGAGGTCGGCGGGCTCTCGAGCGCGCAGAGCGTCCTCGGTCGGAGCTCGCTCGTGGCGGGCGGAGCGCTCACGGTCCAAGCGAAGAATGCGGTCGTGAACGCGAGTGTGCTCACCGAGAGCTATGCGAGCTATGCAGGAACGGCGGGAGGTGCAATCACGTATGCGTGGGCGTCGGGGCGCGTGAAGGTGGGCGGAGCACTCACGATGAAAGGCGCCGGCGTGCTGTTCAAGGCGACGTCGAAGATCACGATCAAGGCCGGTGGGGTGACGATCACGCTCACGTCGGGGGCCATCAAGGTGAAAGGCAAGGTCGACGGGGGCGCGGCGAGCGTGGTCACCGGAGAACAGGAGATCGGATGAAGGCGAGAGTGCCGGCGACGAGCCGCAAGGGGGAGTCGAAGGTGATCCCCATCCAGCGCGAGCGGCGAGGAGCGCGGTCCTCGCAGAAACGAGCCGGATTGCTGGGGCCGGGCGCGCACATTGGCGAGGTCGAAGCGCGCGAGGGGGGCGGGTATCGCGTGCGCCTCGCATGCGGTCGCGAGGTGACCGTCACTGTGGGGCCGGGTGTGGAAGAGGCGCTCGTGGAAGAAGCAATGCGCGAACGCCGGCCCGTCATCGTGGCGGATGGCGTTGAGGGGGCATGCATCTTCGGTGCGCTCCAGACGCGGGCCGCGCGTGCGCCGCAGCCGGAGCTCGTGCTCGAAGCCGAAAAGCGCCTCGTGCTTCGCGTCGGGCGAGCGCGCGTGGAGCTTCTGGCAGACGGCACGGTGCGCATTTCGGGGCAGGCCGCGACGCTCGACATGCCGCGAGCGATCCGGCTGCTCTCGGCCCTGACCGAGATCCCGTGATCATGAGCACGAACGCTGGCAAGAAAAACGTCGCCCACCGGGGTAGCAATCACGGTTGCGTCACGCCCCCCGTGCCGAGCCTGGTGAGTCCGCCGGCGCCGCCGGCGCCGACGCCGTTCCCCTACGTGGGTCGCTCCGCCAATGCGAAGAAGACCAAGAGCAAGCTCAAGGTCGCTAGCAAGCCAGTGCTCGTGGTGGGCTCGACGATGAAGCTCGATCCGCCGGCGAATCAGCCTGCGCAGACCGGCGGCGGCGATTTGCTGACGCACGCGACGTTCAACATCGGCGTGATGACGAGCGGCTCGAGCGGCTTCAAGGTCTCGGGCAAACCCATCTGCTGCACGGGCGATACCGTGGCCACCAACGTGATGATGGACGAGGCGAGAGCCAGCCAGGCGACGGTGCCGCTGCTGGAAGGCGCGGACATCGATACCACGGTCAAGTCCATCCTGAGAAACGTTCGCCGGGAGGAGAAAAAGAAGAAGGCGCTCCCGGCGCAGCCCGCAAAGCAGCCGAAATGGAAGAGCGATCCGGTCGACGTCGCCACCTGCTACGTCGGCGATCGCGCCGTCGATCTCGAGCTCCCCGGTCCGATCCCTCTCGTATGGGAGCGGCGCTATTCATCGGGATTCGCGAAGGAGCGCACGGCGCTCGGGCGGGGCGGCTGGACGCTCTCGCTCGATCAGCGGCTCGAGCCGGTGGGAGGTTCGTTTCGGCTGCGCAACCGAGATGGGCGCTGGGTCGAGTTCGGGGCGCTCGGCGCGGACCAGGCGACCTTCCATCACGGCGAGCGGCTCACGCTCGAGCGTCGCAGCAAGCGCGAGATCGTCGTGCGCGACCACGTCACACGCCTTTTGCATGTTTTCGCGCCGGGCCCTGGCAGCGCGTGGCTCTTGATGGCAATCGAGACGTCGCGCGGGCAGAGCGTCCGGTTCACGTATGAAGGCGAGCGTCTCGTTCGCGTGGACGACAGCGTGGGTCGCGAGCTCCGCATCACGACCGACGGCGAGGCGCGCATCGTTCGCGTCGAGGTCTGGGCGGCGAATCCCTCGGGGGAAGGGCCAGCGCGCTTGCGGACCCATTTCAGCTACACCTATCATCCGGAGGGTGAGCTCGCGTCGGCCATGGACGCGCTCGGTCACGCGGAGGGATACGTCTATGACGGGCAGCACCGCATGATCGAGCACACGTGGCGGAGCGGCATCACGTTCCGCTACGAATACGACGAAGAGCGCGGCACGTGCATTCGGGCCTGGGGTGACGGAGGGCTGCAGGAGGTGCGGCTCGAGCAGGACGTAGATGCCCGGCAGACGGTCACCCACACGACGGAAGAGCCGCGGCGCTATACCTGGAACGATCAGGGGCTCGTGATCCGCGAGGAGACGCTGGATGGCGCGCTGATCGAGGCGAACGAGTACGACGCCGATCAATACTTGCTGGCGCGCGCCAATGGAGCGGGCCACAAGATCGAGCGCGCGTACGATGAGCGCGGCAACCTCGTCAAGGAGGTCGACCCTGCGGGCAACGTGACGACCTACGAGCATTCGGACGATCTCCTGATCCGCTCAGTCGATCCCGAGGGGAACGAGACCCGCTTTCAGTATGACGCGCACGGCGCGCTGATCGGCCTCACGTCCACGACCGGAGTCACGTTCCGTATCGAACGCGACCGTGAAGGGCGCGCGGTGGCGATCATCGGCCCGGAAGGCGCCCTGGAGCGGCTCGCGTACGACGCTCACCACAACCTCGTGAGCCGTGCATTGCACGGCCGCGGCATCTTCCGCACGACCTACGACGCGCTGGGTCGCCTCGTCGGTGGAATCGATCCAGCGGGCGGACAGACGATCATCGAGAATGACGCGTGCGGTCGCGTGCTCCGCGTGACGTATCCGGACGGCTCGCAGGTCATGTACGAGCGCGATTGCGAGGGGCAGGTGACGCGCTTCATGGATCAGCTCGGCGCCGTGACGCGCTTCGAGTATCAAGGGACCGGCGTGCTGGCACGCACCACCAGCGCGGACGGGCAGTTCTCGCGTTTTCGTTACGATCTGGACGAGCGCCGGACGAGCATCGAGAATCCACGCGCCGAGCGGTACGAGTTCGAGTACGACCGCGTGGGTCGCGTCGTGCGCGAGACGGCGTTCGACGGGAGGACCACCACGTACCGTCGAAACGCGGCGGGCCGTATTTCACGGATTGATTACGCGAACGGCGATTTTCGCGAATTCTCGTACGACGCGCTCGGCAACGTCGTCGAAGATCGCACCGCGGACAGCAAGATCGTCTTCGAGCGCGACGCGCTCGGGAGGATCATGAAAGCCACGTTGTCGGAGTACTCGGGCGACGTGGTGGTGGAGGTGGAGCGGGACGCGTTCGGGCGCATCGTGAAAGAGATCCAGGATGGCCGCCCGATCTTGTTCGAATACGACGCGATGGGGCAGCGCACGGCGCGCACCTTGCCGGACGGCGCGCGCACGGAATACCGCTACGACGAACACGGGGATCTGCTGTCGGCGGCGCACGGGGGCGTGGACGTGCGCATCTTTCGCGATGCGCACGGTCGAGAGCGCGAGCGCAGATTCGGCAGCGATGTCGTTGCGAAGACGGGTTACGATGCGGGCGGGAACGTCATGCAGGTGGACGTCCGCGCGCATCTACGCGCAGGCGAGCCGTCGCCCCGCGCCTCCGTGAGCCGCGTCTACACCCGTGATTCCGCGGGTTTGCCGACATCGATCGAAGACGCCGCATGGGGGCGAACGACGATCGTGCACGACGCGATGAAGCGACTCGTTCGGATGCGCTCGCCCGTACTCACCGAGACCTTCGTGTACGAGACGACGGGATCCGTGCGCGGCGCATCGTCGACGAGCGAGGAAGCTCCGACCGCCTGGCGCATGGGCATGGGCAATCGACTCCTGCGCGCTGGCGGCACGAGCTACGAGGACGACGATCGCGGCGCGCGGATGGAGAAACGGGATGCCGGCGGCGCCTCGACGTATTACGGCTGGGATGCGCGCGGCCGCCTGCGCGAGGTCGTCGCGCCGTACGGCGCGAAGGTGCGCTTTTATTACGACGCTTTCGGGCGTCGCGTGCGCAAGCACGTCATTGCGCCCGTCGCCGGCACGTTCGCGGATGCCCTCGCGCGCATGAAGGAGCGCGGTGATTCTGCATTGCCGTCGGTGCGGGTGGTACGATTTCTTTGGGACGATCATGCCCTCTGCGAGGAGCGGGACAGCGGCCGCGAAGACGGCGCCGGCCGGCGTGTCTTCGTGCACGAACCGGGCACGCTCACGCCTCTCTTGCACGCCGAGCGCGGGGAGGTATTCCTTTGCGTGACCACGCCCATGGGCGTGCCGGCCGAGCTCGTGGATCAACGCGGACGCGTGGCCTGGCGCGCCTTCGCTTCCGCGTGGGGAAGAATCGAAAAGGTGCAGCGCGACTTCGACACCGACGTGGAGAGCCCGTTCCGGTTGCTCGGCCAGTACGCGGATCCCGAGACCGGCCTCGCATACATGCAATTTCGCTATTTCGATCCGGATACGGCTCGATTCTTGAGCTCGGATCCGATCGATCTGATCGGCGGTGACAATCTCTTCGCCTACCCGGGGTCGCCCTTCGCCGTGGTGGATCCGCTGGGCCTCGCGGACGATCCGTGGCATCCCCACACCGCGACGGAGGACGACGTCATCTCGAAAGGCGTTCACTTCAACACGGCCGATCGGAGGGGCAACCCCCTGCCGGAGGTCAAAGTGACGACCGACGCGCAGGGGAACATCGTCTTTCAGGGCGCATTCAATCCCGACGGCGCGCACGAGGAGCGGCAGCGCGACAGGGCTGTGCAGCTCTCGGAAGAGAAGTTCAAATCGGACGCGACGTGGCGGTTGCGCCTGCAGAAAGCCGCGCGTGAGGCGAAGGAGAGCCTGTTCAAGAACTTCAATCGCAAGGACCGCGCGCAGGAGGCAAAGAAGGTCGAGCGCGCGA
Source organism: Polyangium jinanense (assembly GCF_028435365.1). The sequence goes on from NZ_JAGTJJ010000007.1 coordinate 162,415, forward strand.
TCCGGAACATCACCAAGTGCAAGAGGGCGTGATGGACGAGCGAGACGCACGGCGAGCAGCCTTCCATTCGGCGCCCCTCTGGAGGCTCCGGCGGCGCATCGATGATCCGAAGGCGCCGCGCGCACTGCACGATTGTCTGTTGAACGCCCGTCTGGAGGATTGGTTCCGCGAATGCCGCCTCGGTCCGGTCGGGATTGGCAGTGCGGTCTCCGAGGCCCTCGAGGTGATCGGGCAACCCCGCGCTCGATGCTCGGACCTCTTCTATCCCGGGTTGACATTGCTCGTCGCTGCGGATCGCGACACCCTCGCCGGGTTTCGCCTGGCGCTGCGCGAGGAAGAGCCCCTGATCCCCTTCGTCGACCTGGAGAGGTGGAGAGCCATTTCCAAGGAGGAAGCGGAGCGCTCTTTCGGCCTCGAGCTCACCGATGTCTCCTCCTACGACAATTCGACCACCTGGGGACGCTCGGAGGCGACGTCCGTCGGCGTCGTCAAGCAACAGATCCTCTTCGACGAGAACGGACACGCGGCAGAGGTCGAGGTGGTTGCTCCGGACTTTCTCGACCTCAGCGACGATGCCTTTCACGAGCACGCTCGCAAGCGGCTGCCCGAGTTCTTGAAGGCAGCCTTGCTCGAGGAATGGGTTCGCGAACGGAAGCTCGGGCCGATCGCGCTCGGCGCACCCTCCCTCGAGGCCTCGACCCTCTTCGGCAGCGCCGAGCAGGGGCGTCCGTCCTTGCATTATCCCGGATTGCTGGTGAAGCTCACGGCGGATCGAGCGCGTGTGCGGGGATTCTCCGTCGCTCTGCGAGAGGATCGGCAACTCGTCCTGTTCGCGGATCTCGAGAAATGGCGCTCGATGTCCATCGAGGACGCCCAGCGCTCCTTCGGGCTCATCCGGAAGGATTGGCCGACGCCGCACGGCATCTCCACGCTGGAGCTCGAAACGCCGAGCGAGGTCGGCTTCGTTCGGCTCGTGCTCTTTTTCTCGTGGTATCGACGGCGTTCTCGCCTGGAGAGCATCCACGTCTCCGTGAAGGAGCGGCGCGTCCCGCCTGGAATGGCTGCCCCACCCATTTCTTCGCCTCCCGAACGAATGAACACGTATCTGCCCAGGGTCTACGAACCACCGCAGAGTCCGACGGGAGAGCGTCTGCTCGACTGGCTCTTGGAGGGGCGGCTCGGCCCGCTGCCGGTCGGGAGCCGGCTCGATGACGTGATCAAATTCTTTGGAGAGCCCTGGTCCCGTTCCTCCCCGGGCATCGATCCCCCCATTCTCAAGTATCCCGCGCTCGAGGTCTTCGCCTCGTCGGATCACGCGCATCTCGCGGGATTCCATATCGAGCCGGGCGACGTCGAGGAGGCCGTGCCCTACGACGATCTCGAATTATGGCAATGCATGTCGGTCGAGGACGCCGAGAAGCTGATCGGGCAAGGATGGGAGCGGAGCGTGCTGGAACACGGCGGCAAGGAATCCATCATCCTCTCTCGCTGGTTGCCGAGCCCGCTCGGAAGGATGCGGCGATCGATCCACTTCGAAGACGACATCGTCACAGCCGTCGGGCTACTCGCCGGTCAGTCTGGACCCTCCACGAACGATGAGGACAACTCACCATGAGGACCGTGGAGATGCGCGTCGAGGGTGTGACCTACCCCGCCGCGAGGCTCGTCCTCGACACCGCCGTGGGCGAGGCGCATCGCGCGCGCATTCGCCTTTTCCTGCAAACGCCGCAGGATCCTCGCGCCTGGCTCGATAGCCCCGCCGCGGTGCGTATCCGGGGGCCACACGGCGAGCGCACGATGCACGGTTTCATCGCGCAGATCTCCGCGGTCGCGAGCGCCGATCCGGGGGCCGCTCGAGAATGCGAGGTGCTCCTCACTTCGCATTGCCAGAGGCTCGAGCTGCGCCATCGCTCCCGCGTTTTTCGCCGCAAGACGGTGCCGCAGATCATCGAGCAGGTGCTCGCCGACGTCGGGGTCACCGGAGAGCAGTTCGGCAAGGAGCTGCTGGAGGAGCACGCCGAGCGCGAGCACACCGTGCAGTACGACGAGACGGATGCGGCTTTCGTGCGGCGCCTCTGCGAGCGCGAGGGGCTCTGGTTTCGCCATGACGAGCAGGATGGATTCGATAGGTTCGTCCTGTGCGACTCCTCCACGACGACGGACGAAGCGCCCGGCGGCGCTGTGCGGCTCGTCGATACCCACGCCCTCGGCGCGGAAGACCGCATTGCGTGGAGCGCGAGCGCGCGGCGCAAGCGCCGGCCGGGCAAGGTCGTCGTGCGCGATTACAACGTGGCCAATCCCCGCGTGCAGCTCGAAGGAAAGTGCGAGGATGGGCTCGACACGGAGAGGGCGATCGAGGTCTACGCGGCGCCTGCGGGGTTTCTGGACGAGGCGGGAGGTGAGCTGCGGGCGCGCCTGCTTGCGGAAAGCTTGCGCGCGGATGCCTCGACCATCGTCCTGGAGACATCGGCGCTCGACATCGCGGCGGGCAAGTTCTTCGAGATCCAGAGCGATCTCGCGACGGGCACGGCGATTCCCGAGGGAAAATACTTCGCCACACGGACACACCTCGAATGGACGGCAGGGGAGGGGCGCTTCACCGCGCGCGTGTGGGCCATTCCGCGTGATCGTGTCTATCGGCTCCCGCACGTCACGCCGCGTCCGCGCATCCACGGCGTTCAGCCGGCGTTCGTGACGTGTGCTCCGGGCGAGGAGATTCACACCGACGAGCTCGGACGCGTGCACGTGCGATTCTCGTGGGACCGCGAGGCCCCGAACGATCACACGGCCAGCCTGCCGATCCGCGTGATGCAGCCGAACATGCCGGGCTCCATGCTCGTTCCGCGCGTCGGCTGGGAGGTGCAGGTCGCCTTCGAGGACGGGGATCCCGAGCGACCCTACGTGCTCGGGCGGGTCTACAATGGCCGGAATTTACCGCCGTTTCCGCTCCCCGCGAACAAGACCATCACGACCATTGGCACGGCCAGCTCCCCTGGGGGAGGCCAGACGAACATGGTGCGGTTCGACGACGGCGCCGGGCGCCAGCACCTCGTATGGACGGCCGGCTTCGGGATGACGACGACCGTCGCGAACGACATGCTCAATCAGACGGTGGGCTTCGAATCGGTCCACGTGAAGGGGAACCAGAGCTTTACCATCGGCGGCCATCAGACGATTTCCGTGCAGAATGCAGCCCTCGTCGGTGCGGCGTCGCAATCGCTCACCGTCGGCGGCAACCAGACCATCACGATCAAGGCGACGGGCTCGACGACGGTCGCGTCGGAGTCGGTCGCCATCGGCGGTGCGCTCATCGAGCTCGTGGGCAATCCCAAGGATGGGCTCGCCAGCTTCGCCGAGTCGGCCGCGCTCGCGGGCGTCGGGAGCATCCCGGTGGTGGGCGCGGCGCTGACCCGTGGCTACAACATCGGGAAGGCGCTCGGGCAAGGCTATGCGCGCGGCGGAATGGAGGGGCTGCTGCAAGCCGCCGGGCAGACGGCGATCAACGAAATCGCTAGCGCGATCCCCGGCGGGGATGCAATCGTCGCCGCAGCTGACCCGATGGGATTGACCCCATGGTCGCAGCGCGCGCAGGATCGCTGCGGGGCGCAGGCGGCAGGCGGCGGTTCGGGCGGTTCGAGCGGAAGCGGCGCGGACGGGGCAGCTGCGGCCGCAGGCCACCGCAATACCCTCGTGGACGGCGTGATGACGGAGTCCATCGGAGCGCTGCTCGGGATGCAGACGCCCAGCACGATCAACTGGACCACCCTCGGAGCGTCGACGTTTGCCATTGGTGGCAGCCACACGACGAGCGCGGTGCGCATCAGCAGGCTCACGGCAGGCGCGTCGCGCGACACGTCGGCGACCATTGCCGTCACCGCCGCGCAGGCCATCGGGCGCAACGTGACCGGAGCGCACACGCGGCGCGTCGCGGGCGCCTACACCGCCAATGCGGGCGCGGGCTTTCTATTACAGGCCAAGGGGTCGATGTCCATTCAAGTCGGGGGCCCGGCGACGCTCGAGGGGAGCAAGGTCGTATTCGAGGTTCCGGGCGCGAGCGTGATCGTGCACGGCAGCGGGGTCACGCTCGCGGCAGCGAGCATCACGATCAACGGCAAGACCGTGAAGAGCGGCAAGGAGAGCGTGGGATGACCGATCTCGCCATCGTCGCGTCCGCGCTCGTCAGCCCACTCGGTCGAACGGCGGAGGAGCACGCATTCCTTCTGCGTGCTGAAGCGGCGCCGCTGGCAACGGGAGCCTTCGTCGACGACGACGAGACATTCCTCCCGGTCTTCTCGTGCCCATGGATCGGCGCGGATCGCCCCCTGAGCTCGCGGCTCCGCATCCTGGGCCTCCAGGCCGCGAGCACGGCGCTCCGCGGCGTGCCGGACGAAGTGCGGCCCTCCCGTGTCCTGCTCGTCCACGCGGCGGACCGTCCTGGTTTTCGAGAGAGCGACGTCGCTCCGCTGCGATCCACATTGAAGGCCGCGGTGCGCAATCCCGACATCGTCACATTCCGCGGCGACGCGGGGACCATGTCCGCGCTCGAAGCCGCGAGAGCCGAGCTTCGGTCCGAAGGCTCCGTGCTGGTACTCGCGGTGGATTCGTACGTGGCGCTTCGCGCGATCGATGCATGGTCCGCGTCTCGCTTCGATCCATGGGGAGCGAATCTCGGTCCGATCGGCGAGGCCGCAGTGGCGTTCGTGCTGGTGACGCGAGAGCGCGCCCACAGGCTCGGATTGTCCACGGAGGGCACCTTCGTGCACGCGGCGACCACGAGCGGGAGCGCGCGTGACGACAACGACGTCGACGAAGACGGCGCGGCGCTTTCGTCGCTTCTCGCAAATCTGCCCATGAATGGGGGGCGTTTTGGTCTGGCGCTTGGTCCGGCCGACGTCGATCCGCTCCGGCGGCGCGAGTGGGAGCTCGCATTCGCGCGGCAGAACGCTCGTTTCGAGATCGATGCAGAGGTCGTGAGCGCAGAGAGCGTCCTCGGGCGCGTGGGGGCGGCTTCCGGCGCGCTGCACCTCGCCCTCGGCGCCGCGATGCGAAAGCATGCGGCATACCGGGTCGATCGGGCCTCGCCGCCTCGCGGTGAGCACGCGCTCGCGTGGGCGACGTCTCCCGATGGTTTGCGGGGTGTCGCCGTCGTTCGGGGGGGCTCGTGAAAGCGGCGCCTCGCATGGCCTCTCGCGAGCCACGGCTGTGGACGCCCGCTCCGTTGCTTTCGAGCATTGAAGTCGCCGAGCCTGCGCTCGCGCCGGCGCCTCCGTCCGAGGGGCTTCGCGTGAAAATCGTGGCCGATCGGGCGGCGTCCGTGCGGCTCCGCGAAGTGCGCCAGTTTCAAATCGCCGGTTGCCTCGAGCGCGCCGAAGTCCTCGCCCGTGATCGCTATGAAGGCCCGATGGATCAGCGCGACGAGGTCGAGCGCCGCTTGCTTGCGCAAATCGATGCGGCAGCGGTTCTCGGTATGCGCGTCCCCGATATTCTGGCGTTCTGGGAAGGGAACGATCCCGACCCCGAGGTGGCGTGGTGCACGGCATTCTTGCTCGCCTCGTGGGACGAGCCCGGCGCGCGACCGGCGCTCTCGACGTGGCTGCAATCGCTGCGCGAGGCGCCTTTCTCCGCGTGGCTCGCGGCGACCGATGCGCTCTCGGCATCGTCGCACCCAGAGCTCTTCGATATGCTCGCCGAATCGCGAACGAGCTCCTCCAGCATCCTGCGTGCGACGGCGATCGACGTGCTCTCGCAACGCCAGATCTCACCGAAAGGCGCGGGCATACCCATACCTGGGACCGACCCGTACCTCATGCTGGCGGCGCTTCGTGCGGCCACCCGCTCCCCTGACATCGCTCCCCAGCCGTTGCTCGACGCCCCATTCCTCGTTGCGACGGACCCGGACATCCTGCGGGAAGAGGCGCGCACGCGCCTCATCCTCGGCGACCTCCGGCCGGTGACGAACCTCCATGCTCGGGTCGACGATATGCCGGAGAGCGCCGCTTCTCTCGCGGTGGAGAACCTTGCGCTCGCCGGCGACGAGTCGCTCGTGGGGGCCGCGCAGGCGTTGATTGCGCGGCTCCCGACCTCGGAGGCGCTCATCGAAGCGCTCGGACGGTTCGGCGTGCCGGAGCTGCTCCACGGCGCATTGCGCGCTCTCGAGGAGCCGGAGCTGGCGGCGACCGCGTGGGAAGCGCTCGTCACGGCATTCGGCGCGCAGGTCCCTGAAACGGAGCCCGATCCGCACGGGGCGTGGAAGAAGGTGCTCGCGCGGTTCGCCGAGAGAGGCGGCCGTCATCGCGGCGGCCTGCCATGGTCGCCGGAAGCTGCGGTCGCCGAGGCTCGACGACCGGAGCACTCGGTGCGAGCGAGGCGCGTGCGGCTCGACGAGATTGCGGCGCGTACGGGCAGCCGATTGGCGGGCGATCCCGCGCGCTGGGGTGCGCTCGGGCAGGATGTGTGGCGCAACCTCCCGAGGGGCCTGCGCCGCGACTGACATCGTGGAGACGATCATGCCGAAAGAGACCGCGACGATCCCGCTCTCCGCATTCGCCAAGGTTCACGCCGCGCGCTCTGCCGGGCACTCGCTCGCACGCGCGCTCTCGTGGGCGGAGGTCGCGCCCGAGCAGTGGTCCGCGGCAGAGGCTGCCTGGAATGAACGCCTCGTGGAGAGCGCAGCGGGCGATTGCTCCCTACTCGTCGCCTACGACACGCACGTGCTTCGCGTGGCGGATTTGCTTGCCCCACGGATCGAGCCGCTCGAGAGCGACATCGTGGCATGGACGCAGTTTTCCCGTCACCTCGCTGCCGCGGTGGATCCCGACGTGTTCCTCGCGGCGTGCGGCATCCAAATGGCCGATGTCATGCGGCTGCAACGTGCATGGGCCGGGAAACGGGGCGCCGATCCCTCTCTCGCAACCCAGGCTCTCCAGGCTGCGCACGCGCCGCTCGAGCCCGTCCCGGCGCTGCGCGTGGAGCCGCGGGTCATTGGTGACGATGTGCGCCAGGGGGCGGTGACTCCCTCCCAGGCGAGGCCTCCGGCGGATCAACGTCGGACGCCCGTCCCGCCGGTATTCGATCCGAATAGCGCACGAGCAGCGCACGAAGTCTCGGCCCCACCGCCGCTCGTAAAGGCAATCCCTGTGGTGGCTCCGGCGCCTCCGAGCCTGGAAACGACCCTGACCCTCACGGGGTCGTTCGTCGCTGCGGACGTGCACCGAAGGAATCCCTTGCCCTTCGACCCAGCCGCTCCGTCCGCAATTTCGCGCGTGGAGGAGAAAAAGCAGGAGCCGGGCGACATGCGTTCGGGTGCGAACAAGACGACCGAATTCACGGAAGTGGATCGATTGAACGAGGCGCTGCGGGAACCGGTGCCTTTCCGTCGCCCGGCACAGGGCCCGCAGGCAGCCCCACGGATCGTGTTCTCGGCCGAGGCCCATGCGTTGCCGAACAAGCCGCCTCCGGCGGGCGCGCAGAACCCGGCGCCCGCTCACCGCGACCCCTTGGAGAGCACGGTGGATCTGTCGACCGTCTTGGACCCGATGAGAGGGGAAAAGCCAGCCACGCCCTTCGAGCGGCCTGGGGCCGGCAAGCCGATGCCGGTGCCCGCCGCGCAGCCCGGTTCGAGCACCCCACCCAATACGCCGACATTGACGCTCGAACGATATGCATCCCTCTGCGTCGAGCTCACTGCAGCGCCGGGGCACGCGCAGGCGGTTGCGTGGCGGTACGGGCTCACGCATGAGCAGTGGAAGAAAGTCAATGCCTACTGGCAAGGGCGCATGGCGAGCGAGCCGGACGTGCGGGCTGCGTGGGAGAGGGCGTGTGTGACGTATCGGGATTGGCTCATGCGCAGGTGAGCCCCGGCAACCCCGCGGCCGACGACGTGAACTCTTCGTGCCGATGGAGCACTGGGGGGTCGAGGAGGAGAGGGCGCCGCCGGCGATCGCGCCGAAGGGTGGCACGAGCGTACCGAGGGCGGCGAAGAGATTCGCCCGGCACCCGTTGAGAGGCAAGCTCCCATCGTGGCTGCTGCGCCGCCGCCGGCGGTGCAACTCGACCAGACAAATGCCTGTGCAGTTCGTCATGCCCGGCCCTCCGCTGCTGTTTCAGGCAGCAGCGCATGAGTGGACCGGCCCTCCGCGCGAGTGGCGCGTAACGCGCGGCGCGGGCTCTCTCGGCCACATCCGCCCTCGGAGAAACCGTCTTACGCCCTTCGAGCGGCCATCACCGAGCGCTCCGGCGTCTTCGCCAGCCGAATCTCCGTCGGCGCCGCAACCGTCGACGAATGCGGGGCAGGCGCCTTCACCGCTGACGTTCGAGCAATACGTGTCGCTTTGCGTGGAGTTCGAGGCTGCGCCCGCACAGGCCCCCGAGATCACGTCGAGATACGGACTCACGCGGGGGAGACGTTGTGTGACGTTCGGGCGAGTCTGCTGGAACTGACCGGAATCATTGGGGGTTGTTCCTGCTGGGTGGCCCCGTCGTCCCTCTGAAGTCCGCTAAATTTCGCCGGCGTTCGTGATGTCTGGGCACGATTTGGGGCACGGTCGGGGGACCCTGAGCGGGGGTGTTGGCGTAGATGAAGTGTAGGTGCGTCAGTGGCGTCTCGATGAATGACGACCCGACCCCCGAAGTTCAGATCCGCTTGGCCGACCCGCTTGGGATCCGATTGGGCGGTCTTTGACACGCGCCTTCGAGCTCCCTGGGCCGAAGGCCCGGTGATGGTCCGATTCCGTGCCCGCAGCGCTGGCAGCGCCGTCGGGTGCGCGTTGAATGCAGGAATGGCGGCGCGGATTCACGAGGAGCAGGAAAGTTACGCTCGGGTCGTCCGGCGGGAGGTCGAGAGGGCGCGAAATCGTGACGGGTGGACTGATTCCGGAGGCGCAGGGCGCACGGGACGCGGACGGGTCCCTCGCGCCTCGGGGATCGGGGGACGCGAGGCCCTTTCGGGTCCCTTGCGCCCCGAGGCGAGGGGCAGGCGTGGCGTCGACGGGGAGCGTGCTTCGCGGGGCGCCGGCGCAGCGACACCCGTCCGCCGGTTCATAACCGGAAGGAATGCCCCGCAGCGGACATGAGGATGATGAGGTGCGTAGAGGAGCGCGCGGCGCGCAAGACGAATTCCAGGAACATGGAGTGCCCGCCGAGGCTTACAAGAGGAGACAGAGGTTCGGGCGAAGGGCAGCCACGTCAATGGCAAAAAGGGTGCCGCCCGCCCGCGCCGCGCCGCGCCGTTCGGGAGACGCGTCATCCAGCAGTGCGTCCTTTTCGGTTCGCATTGGAAGACATGCGAAGCAGCTACCCATGGCGCGCGCCCATATAAGGAGAAGTGCTGGCGTACTCGTGTTCGCACTTTCGACGTCCGAAAGATAAGTGTTGACATCGAATCCCAAATCCATGATAAGGTGCACGGGCGTCCGGGGACTCCTTGAGTATTCTTAGAACGGCCGATCCCCGGCGTTGACGCCGGGAGACGTCTGCGCGCCCCGTGAGCGCGACGTCGAGCATAGCAGGCAGTCGAGAAGCGCCGCGAGCGCCCTGGATCCAGGGAGGCGGACGCAGGAATACTCCGGTATTCCGCGGACGACGACCGACGATCCAGGGCGCGCAGCACGTTCATCGACTGCCTGCTGGTGCAACCGAAGGTACCCGTGCCGGAGGAATGCGGTTCGTGGCGAGCTTTTATGCCATTCATTCCGTCGCCGATTCGCTGGCGTCGTACCTGAGGTACGCGTATCAGGCGGATCAGGCGAAGCCCGAGCACTCGTCGCTCCTGCCGAGCTGCGATTTCGCCGTCCTGTCGAGCGGTGAAATGGGCGATGTGGGCGAAGGCGAAGACGCGCCCGTCAAGCCGCGGGTGTCGCTCTACATGTACCGAGCGACGGTCAACGAGCACCTCAGAAATCAGCCGCTCGGAGCGAGGCCCTCCGACGCGCCGCCCCCGCTCGCGCTCGATCTGCATTTCCTACTCACGGTGTGGTCCGACAAGGTCGAGGACGAGCTCAGGATCATGGGGTGGACGATGCTGAAGCTGCACACCCACCAGATCCTCGGCGCCTCCGATCTCACGGAGGAAGGCAAATTCGGGCCGGACGAGGTCATCCACGTGATCCCCGCCGAGCTCTCGAACGAAGATCTGATGCGCATCTGGGACGCGATCCGGCGCCCCTACTGCCTCAGCGCCTCGTACATCGCGCGCGTCGTGCGCCTCGAGGATCTCGGAACGTACGATCCGGCCAAACCCGTCCTCGCGCGGCGCTTCGAGGTCCAGGGCAAGGGAGGTGGCTCGTGATCGTCGAGCTCGTCGACGACCGCGTGCTCGGCGCGATCCGCTTCCTCGATGCGGAGACGGGATTGCCGATCCTGAGTCCTCTCTCCGTCGCCGGGGAGGGAATACGCTTCGTCGCGAATCGCTCGGGCATGTTCGTGATCACCCGCGCGCGCACGGGCGCCGCGAGCATCGATGCCGAGCTCGCGGCGTTCACGGGCTCCTTTCAAGCGCCGCCCGGCGCGCCGGCGCATGGATCCGTCGCGCTCGAGTTCACGGTCGCCGATCCCGGCGGGCGGTACCTCTCGCGTGTCGGCACCGTGCACCTGCCGCGCAGCCAATCGAATGCCGCGTTTTCGCCCGTCGAGTACCTCCTCTATCCATCCCCCATCGCGCGCCCCGTCGCGGTGACGACGAGCGTGCGGCTGTCGATCTCGTACGACGACGGGGAGAAGGTCGCGGGCGCGATCGTGGAGGTCTCCGTGCCCGTCGACGAAAACGTCACGCGTGTCGGCCGCGGCTTGTCCGACGCGCGCGGCGAGGCGATCGTCTTCGTGCCGCGTATCCCCGTCGTCCGATGGGGAGAGGACACGAGCGGGGCCGTCGCGACGGCTCCTTTCGAGGGAGAGGCGCGCGTCTACCTCGCGAAGGCGGGCTACGCGCCGCTTTATCCCGACGAGCGCGACGAGAACAACGCGACGCTCGCTTGGCAGGGGGCCATCGAGCTCGTCTCGGGTCGAGAGCACCGGCTCGATCCCATTACCATTTCGACGAACCCACCTACACCTTGATCCATCCTCGAAGGAGGGGCCCTCGTGCCTGAATACCTCGCGCCTGCAGTATACGTGGAAGAGACGAGCTTCCGCTCCAAATCCATCGAAGGGGTGAGCACCAGCACCACTGGCTTCGCTGGGCCCGCGCGCAAGGGCCCGGTCGGCGAGCCCGAGCTCGTCACGAGCTTCGCCGATTTCGCGCGGCTCTTCGGCGGGCTCGCCGATCTCGATCTCGGCCAGGGCGTCGATCCCCTGAATTACCTCGCGCACGCCGTGCGCGCCTATTTCAACGAGGGAGGCGGCAGGCTCTACGTCGCCCGCGTCTTCGGCGGTGATCCGGAGACGGACGGGATCGCGAGCCTCACCTTCGCGGTGGGGGGTCACAACGTGACGCTCGCGGCACGCTTCCCCGGCAGCACGGGCAATGGCAAGTTCGTCTTCCGCGGCGTGAGGACGCCGGCCGCCGATGCGGCGCTCGCCGGCGCCTCCGAGGGGACGATCGCGGTCGTCACCGCGAACGCGTCGCCCGCGGCCGCGAAGGCCGACACGGCGCTCGGACCGACGTTCGACTTGAAGAACCTCACCACCCTCGAGCTCATCGCCGAGGCGAACAACGTCGCCACACCGAAGACCATCACGTTCAAGGGCAAATCGGCCGAGGTCACGTCGGATACGGTGGGCACGCCCGGGAACGTGACGATCGCCAATGGTGAGGCGCTCGTCATCGAGATCGGCGATCTCGAGCAGACGATCCCCCTCACGACCGGCACCTCGCTCGAGGCGATCGCCATCGAGATCAACAAGAGCCTGCGCGGCGGGTATGCGTTCGTGTCCGGCGCGACGCTCGTCCTCGGCACGGACGCGGCGGGCACGGGCGCTCGGATCGAGGTGAAATCGTCTCCCGCGACGATCGCGTTCACCACGCCGCTCAAGGACAATGCGAACGACACGGCGAACAACAACATCCCCGACATCCACGCGGTCGGGGTGAGCGACATCCAGGCCCGCATCAATGCGGAGAACCTCGCCGTCAAGGTGTTCATCGACAAGGACGGCAAACTCACGTTCGCCACGACGGCGACCGGCTCGAAGGCAAAGATCACGGTGGAGGGGACGGGGACCGCGAACGCCGCGCTCGGCTTCGACACCCAGGCCAACACGGTGGGCGAGGGCGACGGCAGCGCGACCGATCTGTTCTTCAAGAAGCTCGCGAATGGAAACTGGGCGGACGCGGACGGCAATACGAGCACGGCCGCGCAGCTGCTCGCGCAGGGGGATGTGTCCCTCTTGTCGCTCTCGCTCACGACGATCGACGCCGACGGCGACGAGACGACGTACGAAAACCTCGCGGTCGACAAGGCGCACCCGCGCTTCATCGGCAACGTCCTCCCACCGGACGCGAAGAGCCGCGCGGATCACCTCGGGCGCCTCTTCTCGGTGACGGTCTCGACGAACGTCGATACGTTCGATCTCTTGACGGCGCTGTTCGCGAACAGCGGCGTGCGGCAGCTCGCGGGCGGAGACGACGGCGGCGAGCCCGTCACGGCGAGCTACGCGAAGGGCTTCGCGGCGCTCGGCGGCGTCGAGGACATCTCGATCATCGCGGCCCCTGGCTCGTCGGCGTACACGGACGCGCACGGCATTCGGACCGAGCTCATCGCCGCGGCGGAGACGAGGCGCACCTACCGGATCGCGGTCGTCGATCCGCCGAAGGGCCTCACGATTTCGGAGGTCCAGACGCTCCGCGCGAAGCACGACTCGACGCGCGCGGCGCTTTATTACCCCTGGGTCGTCGTACCGAACCCGCTCGCGAGGCCCGGCAGCACGGACCCGCGCGAACTCGTGCTCCCCCCGTCCGGCTTCGTTTGCGGCATCTATGCCCGCAGCGACGTCGAGCGAGGCGTGTGGAAGGCGCCCGCGAACGAGGTCGTCCGGAGCGCGCTCCGCTTCGACACCGACGTGAATTTTGCGGAGCAGGAGGTCTTGAACCCGATCGGGATCAATTGCCTGCGTTACCTCTCCGGCCGCGGATACCGCGTCTGGGGCGCGCGCACGATGAGCTCGGATCCCGAGTGGAAATACGTCAACGTGCGCCGCTACTTCAACTACATCGAGCGCTCGATCGACGTCGGGACGCAATGGGCCGTCTTCGAGCCGAACGGCGAGCGGCTCTGGGCGAACGTACGCGAGACGATCGGCAGCTTCCTCTACAACGAGTGGCGCTCGGGCGCGCTGCTCGGCGCGGACGCGAAGCAGGCCTATTTCGTCCGCTGCGATCGCAGCACGATGACGCAGAACGACCTCGACAATGGCAGGCTCATCTGCCTCGTCGGCGTGGCCGTCGTCAAGCCCGCCGAGTTCGTCATCTTCCGGATCGGCCAGAAGACCGCCGACGCGGGCAACTGACGAGGAGAACGTAGATCGCCATGAGCACGAGCAAGCGACCGCCCTACGGGGCATTCAATTTCACGGTCTCAATCGACGGGAGCGACGCGTTCGGCGGGTTCTCGGACGTCTCCGGGCTCAACACCGAGTTCACGATGGCCGAGTACCGCGAGGGCAGCGACCCGGACAACCACGTCCGCAAGGTGCCCGGCATCTACAAGACGGGCGACGTCACGCTCAAGCGCGGCATCGTCGATTCCAGGGCGTTCTGGGACTGGATCGCCGACATCCGCAAGCGCGGGCCGCTCGGCCGCAAGGAGGTGCTCATCACGCTGCTCGACGAGGCACGCAAGCCCGTCCAGGCGTGGAAGCTCCTCAACGTGACCCCCATGAAATACACGGGGCCGACGCTCGCAGCGAAGGGCGGCGGCGACGTGGCCATGGAGGAGATCGTCCTCTCGGCCGAGGACATTCAAATGGGCTTCCCTGACGTCACCTGATCGACGGGGCTACGCGCGTGATGAACCGGCTCGTCTTCGATAGCGCCCCTCGGGCTCCCGCGAGGGGCAGTGCGCGAATGGATGTGGCCCTCTTCGTGGGGTTCGCCGAGCGCCGCGCCGATGTGCCCGTCGCGGCCTCGATCAAGCGCTGGCTCGAGGAGGCCGGTTGGACGCGCGGGCCTTACAAGCGAGACGACGAGGAGAATCCCACGCTCGTCGACGTGCCGGTGCCGATCGATCGATGGGAAACCTTCGATCGGCATTTCGCGTGGGATCGTCGCGACGGACTCTCGGCGCCGCGTGCCGGGACGTACCTCGGCGCCGCCGTCCGCTCGTTCTTCGCGCAAGGGGGGCGGGCGTGTTACGTCGTCGCGCTCGCCCCACCGAAATGGTCCGAGGGGAGCCAGAGTGACCGTTTGACGCACCTCGCGGAGCTGCTCCCCGGCGTGGGCGTGTCATTCGACGCGTCTCCCGTCGATCGGGCGCTCTGGAGGGGCGCGGCGCACGTGCTCGGTTTGCCCGACGTCTCGCTGCTCTGCTTGCCCGACCTCGCGGCGCTCTGCGCGGCCGACGTCGTTCCCCCGGCGCCGCCGGTGGTGCCTTCGGGCGCGCCCGAGGTCTTCGTGGAATGCTCGACGCCAGAGGCGTCTTCGACCTTCACCATGTCGCCGCCCGCCGCGGGCGTGCCTCGCTGCAATGCATTGGGGTACGACGCGTGGGCCACGTTCGTCGCGCGCGCGGGGGCGATGCTGGCGCGCCACGCGCGCGAGGTCGAGCTCGTCGCGGCGCTGCCCATTCCGCTCCGCGACGAGGATACCGCGCTCGCCGAGGAGGACCTGCACGCGTTTTTGCTCACGTCCGGCGGCGAGGGCGGCGCGTGGGCGCTCCTTCCTCGGATCGAGAGCTCATTCGTTCAAATCGTGTATCCGTGGGTGAAGACGCCGGCGTCGGCGCTCTTGCCCGGCGGCGTCGAGAGCCCCGACGCCGTGCTCGCGGGCGTGCTCGCGCGGAATGCCCTCGCGCGCGGCACGTTCCGCAGCGCGATGGGCGCGGAGCTCGCCGACGTATTCCAAATTTTCCCATTGCTCGAGCGCAGCGCGATCGCGTCGCGGCCGCGGGCTTCGATGCTCGGGCCGGTGACGAAGGGCGGGCACACGAAGCGCGCGCTCGACGTGCCGCTCGTCGACCGCATTTCGCTCCTCGGCACGACGCCTTCGGGCCTGCGGCTGCTCTCGGACGTCACGACCTCGCCGGACGAGGCATATCGTCAGGGCGGGCTGCAGAGGCTCGTCTCGGTGCTCACGCGCGCGTTGCGCGACGTCGGCGCCGCCATCGTGTTCGAGCCGGCCAATATGCAGACACGCGCGCGCATCGTGCGGCGTATCGAGGGGATCGTCACGCGGCTCTGGGAGCTCGGCGCGCTCCGCGGCGCGGCGCCGGAGGAGGCGTTTTCCGTGCGCTGCGACGATACCACGACGACGCAGGCCGACGTCGACGCGGGGCGCCTCGTGGCCGAGATCGAGTTTTCCCCGGCGCACGCGATCGAGCGCATTCGCGTGACATTGACGCTGCGCGAGGACGGCGCCGCGTCGCTCGGGAGGAGGGAGGCGCCGTGACGACGAAAGCGCCGTTCTTGCGACCGCCGATGTACGCGTTCCGGTTCGAGCTCGCGTTCGATCCGGAGCCGTTCAAGCGGCCGAAAGGCGAGACCGTCGGCTCGTTCGCCGAGTGCACCGGGCTCGAGGCCACGATGGAGCCGAAGGTGATCAAGGCGGGCGGGAACAATTATGGCGGAAAGCAGCTCGCCGGCCCCGTCACGTTCGCCACGGTGGTGCTCCGGCGCGGCATCTCGCGCGGCGGGCAGCTCTTCAAATGGTTTCACCGCGTGGCGAGCGGCGATTACGGTCATCGGTGTGGCGTGACGATCACCGTCTTCCCGCCCGACGGGGACAGCGAGCCGCTCCTCTGGAAGCTCTCGCGCGCCATGCCGGTGAAATTCAAGGCCGCCGATCTGAATGCGAGGGCCACCGAGGTGGGCATCGAGGAGCTGCACCTCGTCCACGAGGGGCTCACGCTCGAGCTCGGCAAGGGAGGCGGCAAGTGAGCGATCCGAAGCGAGCCCAGTTCGTGGTCAAGCGAGCTGGCGGCAAGAAGCAGACGATCGACGTCGATTTCAATCCGGCGTCGCTCCAGCTCACGATGGAGACCAAGCTCGCCCAGAGCAAGGACAAGAAGCTCGGCAAGCAGCAGGTCGTCAACGAGAGCACCTCGAAGCTCTCGATGGAGCTCGTGTTCGATACGACGGCCACGGGGGCGAACGTCTGCGACAAGACCGAGCAGGTCGCGCGCATGCTCGGCGACACGAAGGGCAGCCCCCCGCCCGAGGTCCTGTTTTCCTGGGGCGCATTCGCGTTCACGGGCCTCGTGGATTCGTACAAGGAGACGATCGAGTTTTTCTCGGCCGACGGCGTCCCGCTCCGCTCGACGGTCGCGCTCGGGATGACGAGCAAGAAGGACGTCTTCAATCGCGGCCCGGACGGCCTCAAGGCGGGCAAATGGGCCGGATCCTCGTCGATGGAGAAGGGCGCGACGGAGACGCCGCGCGCGCCGGGGCAATCGACGACGGACGCGGGCACGGAGGGCGGCGATCCGAACGCCGGCCGGGCGATCGCGGAGCAAAATAGCGAGGAAAACATGCGTTTTCCCGAGTCGGACACGCTCACCGTGGACGACGCGGCCCCGCTCGCGCCGCCCGTCCCGTTCGCCGAGGGGGGATCCGGCGCGGGGTTCGGTGCGTCGGCGGAGCTCGGATTCGGGATATCGGCCGAGTTCGGGATATCGGCCGAGTTTGGTATTGGTGTCTCGGCCGATTTCGGCGTGTCGGCCGAGTTCGGCCTCGGCGTCTCGGCCGATTTTGGGATCTCTGCCGATTTCGGCGGAGGAGGAGGTTCGTCCGGGATCGGGGGCTCCTCGGGTGGCGGCGTGCCCGGAGGTCTTGGTTCGTCGGCGGGGGGCACGAGCCGCCCCAGAGGTGCGTCGGCGGGACCCTCGCGTTCGTCCGGGGGCAGGACGCTCGGCGCCGTCGGGGCCGCGGGGCCGCGCGCGAGGCTCTCCGGCGGCGCTGCCGCCGGCGCGACGCGGGGGACGCGAAGTGGACTGCCCGGCCAAACCTCCGCCGCCGCAGGCGGTCCGGCCCGCGGGAGCCGCGCGTCGGCGGGCGTCCCGGCGACCCAGGGCGCTTTTGATGGCATTCACACGCCTTCCCCCGGGCAGGGGGCCGCGCGGAGGCCGCGGCTCGATCCTTCGCGGCTGCTCCCGTCGTCCGAGCCGGGAACGGAGCGCGTCGACGAGGACGCGGTGTTCGAGATCGGGGGCAAGCTCGTGGCCGGCGCGCCGCGGCTCGGCGGCGCGAAGAGGCGCGTTCGATTCGACGAGGAATGAGCATGCGCATATCGATCGACAAGGTGGTGGGCAGCGTCGTCCAGGGCCCCGGCGATGGCTCCGGCGGCGAGCTATCGAGCCCGCGCGACGCCGCGCCCGAGGAGGGCGCGCTGGTCGAGGAGCGCATCGACGAGATCGAGCGCGAGCTCCGCATTCGCGCCGCGCGGCGAGCGCGTCGCTGTGCCGATTGAAAGGTCCCCGGGCGAGCACGAACGACCATGGCCGAGACGAACCTCACCGAAGAAGACATCAACCGCGTGCGGCCGACCGTGCGGGTCTCCGGCAAGGCCTCCGACGGGGTGACGAGGCTCTTGTCGAGCATGCGCATGGAGGAATCCGAGGGCGGGATGTCGTCGCTCGAGTTGCGCCTGCTCAATGCCGCGCGCTTCGAGGACGGCGAGGTCGAGCTCGCCTTCGAGGACGAGGCCACGATCCGGCACGGCGTCGAGATCGCGGTTTATGCGGGTGACGAGCTGAGCCCGCAGGAGATCTTCCGCGGCCTCGTCACGGGGCTCGAGGGGACGTTCGAGGTCGGTGTGGCGCCGGAGCTCTTCGTGCTCGCGGAGGATGCGCTCCAGCGGGCGCGCTTGTCGAGGCGAACCCGCGTGATCGAGGACGCGCGCATCGATTCGATCGCGAAGGAACTCGCCTCGCGCATCGGCCTCGATCCCGCCGTGAAAGGTTTCACGGAGTCGCTCGGCACGCAGGTGCAGCTCGACGAGACGGACCTCGCATTCCTGCGGCGCATGCTCGCCGCGCGTGACGGCGACGTGCAGGTGGTGGGCAAAGAGCTGCACGTCTCGCCGCGCAAGGACGTCCGCCGCGGCGTGCTCGAGCTCATGCTCGGCCGCACGCTGCGCCGCGCGCGCGTCACGGCCGATCTGGCGCATCAGGTCACCGAGGTGACCGTGGGCGGCTGGGACGCGGTCGCGGGCCGGAGGGTCGAGGGCAGCGGCACAGGGACGAACCTCGGGCCCGGCGCGGGGCGGCGCGGATCGGCGCTGCTCGAGGCCGCCGTGGGCGCGCGAATCGAGCACCTGCGCGACGTGCCTGCGACGACGGACGACGAGGCGCGCGCGATTGCGGAGGCGAGCTTCGATCGCCGGGCGCGCCGGTTCGTCTGCGTCGACGCGACGGCTGAGGGCAACCCTGCGCTGCGCGTGGGCACGCACGTCCGCCTCATCGGCCTCGGCCCGCGGTTCGACAATACGTACGTCGTCGTGCGGGCCCAGCACCGCTTCGACGTCGAGCGCGGGTACGAGATCGATTTCGAGGCCGAATGCGCCTTCCTGGGAGGACCGTGATGCAAGCCCCCGAAGCCCCTCGAACCCCGAGCCTCGGCGCGCTCCACGGGACCTATCTCGGCCGCGTCGTCGACGTCGCCGACCCGGAAAACCTCGCGCGGGTAAAGGTTCGGCTCACGACGACGTCGCCGGGCGTCGGTGATACCGACGCCGCGGTGTGGGCCCGCGTCGCGGTCCCGTTCGCCGGGGGCGGTCGGGGCGCGTTTTTCCTGCCAGACGTCGACGACGAGGTCGCGGTCGTGTTCGTCAATGGGGATCCGCGCCAGCCGCTCGTCGTGGGTGGGCTCTGGAGCGGCTCGGCGAAGGCGCCGGACGAGCTCGGCGGCAATCGCGTCGATCGGTGGACGATCACCGGAAAGCGGGGCAGCCGCGTCGCGATCGTCGAGGCGGCGGACGGGCAGGCGACGGTGACGATCAGCACGCCCGGCGGCGAATCGATCACCGTCGAGCAGACGAGCGGCGGCCGTATCGTCGTCGAGGCGGCGAACAACAAGATCACCCTCGACACAAAGGGCGTGACGGTCGACGCGGCCCAGAAGGTGACGGTCAACGGCGCCCAGGTCGAGGTCAATGCGGCCGACGTCAAGGTCAACGCCGTGATGTCGACGTTCTCGGGCATCGTAAAATGCGACGTCCTCCAGGCGGTGACCGTCGTCGCCAATACCTACACGCCGGGAGCTGGGAACGTATGGTAGCGCATCCGGTTTCATTGCGAGGGCTCGGGTTCGACGGGCGGACGGGGGATCCGCTCCCCGCCGAAGGGGGCCGTCCGGTGCTCGTCGAGCGAACGGACGACGATTTCGTCGTGGCTCTCCTCGCGGAGCTCGCGACCGCCGAGGGGCGCAAGGCGATCGCGAAGGCGACGCGGAGCGCGGGCGAGCCCGTCACGTCCCTCTCGCTGCTTCAGCCCGTTCACCGCTCGTTTTACCTCGCGGTGTTCGAGGTCGTCTGCGAGGTGTTCGGCGAACCTCGCCTCGATCCGAAGCAGATCGACTCCGCGGGCCTCGTGCTGCGGCGCGTGAACAAATCGGGCGCGCGCGAGGGGTGGATGCGCAAGAATGGGCAGGCGGTCGGCTGGGTCGAGCTCGGCCCGGAGGAGCTCGATCGGGACCCGGATCCCGCGCGCCGGAAATCGCCCCACGCGGCCGGCAATGCCGAGATCGAGGCTCGGCTCGCCTCGACCCTCGGCGCGCCCGATCCGCTCGAGGAGGCGACGACCCTGCTCTTCGTCGCGCCGCCGAACGTCTGCGCCGCGGTGGGAAAAACCATTCTTTATGGGCTCGTGCCCCTCGCCAGCAGCGAGTTCGCGAGGACGAACCTGGCCCCGCCGAAATACGACGAGGGCGAGATCCGCGACATGCTCTCGCCTTATTTCGTCGTCTCGCCCTCCGCGCCGAGCTTGCGCGGGCTCGCGGGTAAAACATTCACGCGCAAATGGCGCGAGGAGCTCGCGGAGGACAAGACGTTCCTCGCCGAGGCGGGGGGCGACAAGGCGCTCGCCGAGACGCTCAGGAACACCGCCGTCGCGACGCTCGAGCGATTCGTGATCATGCTGCGCGGCCTCTCCGCCGTGTTCGATGCATTCGAGAATCCGAGCATGAAGAAAGCGCTCGATGGCGTGCTCCTGCCCTACAAGGGCGAGGCCAAAGGGCGCCCCGCGGGCAAGACGCTCGCGGACGCCGCGGAAGTGTTCGTTCATGACAAGCGCAACCAATCGTTCGTGATGCCCGCGTCGTGGCCGGCGATCACGCAGGCGCAGGCGGCGACGATCGCGGCCGCTGCGTCGCTCGCGTCGCAGAAGCGCGTCGCCGCGATCGCGCCGCGGCGGGGGCGCTTCGACGACATCGACGCGACGTACGAGATCCAGGCGTTCGTCCGGGTGAAGCGCGACGACGGGTGCCCGCCGAAGCTTTCGTTTTGCGCAGCGCCGAGCCGCGGCTTCCGCGTGGCGCCCTGGTACGAGAATGGCAACCTGCCGCCGATCCAGGTCGCGCTGCCGCCCATCGACAAGGACAACATCAAGAAGTTTTTGCCGAACGTGGCCTTCCGCGTCCCGAAGAACATCTTCGACATGCTCGCGAAGAACAAGCCCGAGGATTTCCTCGACGGGAAGGCGAAGGAGGGCGGCGGCGGGATCGACTGGATCTGCGGGTTCAACATCCCGATCATCACGCTCTGCGCGTTCCTCGTGCTGAACATCTTCATCGGGCTCTTCAACATCGTCTTCTTCTGGATTGCATTCATCAAGATATGCATCCCGGTGCCGAAGAGCCTCACCCAGGGCCTGCCGAAAGGGATGACGTCATGACCAGCCGCGCCTCGCCCCCGCGCCCGCCGGTGGGTTTTCCCTTGCTCGCCGTGCCCGACGACGCGGGCGAACTGCATTTCCCCACGCTCGAGGAGAGCGTGCGCCAGGCGATTCAGATCATCCTGCGCACGCGCCCGGGCGAGCAGCTCATGCGCCCGGCGTTCGGCGCGGGGCTCGAGAGCTTCGTGGGCGAGCCGAGCACGCTCGCCACGCGGCGCCGCATCCGCGACACCATCGCCGATGCGCTCGCCCGCTGGGAAGACCGCATCGACGTCGAGCGCATCGACGTCGTTGACGTGGACAGCGCGCCCGCGGAGGTCCGCGTGGAGATCGTCTACCGCCTGCGCCGCACGGGTCTCGTGCAATCGCTCGGGCTGACCATGGATCTCGGAGGATAGGATGCCGATCGTCCCTCCCCGCCTCGATGACCGCAGTTTTGAGGATCTCGTCGACGAGCTCGTCGCGCGCATCCCGGGGCATACCCCGGAATGGACGCACCCGCGGGTCGGAGATCCAGGGCGGACGCTGCTCGAGCTCTTCGCCTGGCTCGCGGATACGATTCTTTATCGCGCGAACCTGATCCCGGAGCGGCAGCGGCTCGCCTTCTTGCGCCTGCTCGGCATCCGGATGCGGCCCGCCGCCGCCGCGACGGGGCTCGTCGCCGTGCGATACCCGGAGAGCGAGCGAAAGCTCCAGCCGACCGTGGTCCTGCGCCCGCTCGCGACGGTGAAGGGGCCGGCCACGTTCGAGACGCGCGCCGAGCTCACCGTGCCCCACGTCTTCGGCGAGGTGTATTGCAAACGCCCGCTCACCGACGACGAGCGCACCGGAATGGCGAAGCTCCTGCCGGGGCTCAGGCGCGTGTATGGCCTCGACGCGAACGAGACGGCGTCGTTTTACAAGACGACCCCGGTTTTTCCGGGCGGCGCCGCCGAGCCGGCGGGGTTCGATCTCGCCACGCGCGCGGTGGATCGATGCCTCTGGATCGCGCTCCTCGCGCCGAAGGTGGATCCGGTGCCGCCCCAGACGTCGGCCGCAGCCGCGGCGGCCGCGGTGACAGCGCTGCGCGAGGATTTCGAGGGCAAGACGACCGGAGCGCCGCGCGTCCTCTCCGTGGGCATTGCTCCGGCGATCGTGGTCCCGGAGCTCTTCGAAGACATCGGCCCCCGCGCCCGCGTCCCGCACACGTGGGAAATCATCGTGCAATCGCCGGCTGGAGCCGAGCCGACGTATCAGAGGCTCGCCGTCGCGCGCGACACGACGATGGGTTTGACCCGCACGGGCGTCGTAGAGCTCGTCATGCCCGGGGGCGGGATCGACGTGCCTGCCGACGACGTGCGAAAAGATCTACATGCGGGCGTCGGCGACAGGCCGCCGCGGCTCGACGATCCGGACAGGGCCTCGCGGCTCGTCGCGTGGATCCGGCTCCGGCCGACCGCGCGCGTCGAATCGCTCGCGCTCGCGTGGGCCTCGGTGCACGCCGTCGAGATCGAGCACCGCACGACCGCAACGGGCGTCGTGATCGGAGAGAGCAACGGCACGGCCGACCAAGAAATGCGTTTACCTTCGCGCTCCGTCGAGGAAGACTCGCTCGAAATCGAGGTCGAGGAGCCCGGGCTCGGATACCGGGGTTGGCAGAGGATCGACGATCTCGTTTTCGCGGGCCGCGACGACGTCGTTTTCGAGCTCGACGCCGAGGCGGGCACCATTCGATTCGGCGACGGCGCGCGTGGCCGTATCCCGGGCTCCGGGATGCGCGTGCGCGTCGCGCGGGCGAGGGCCGGCGGCGGGAGCGCGGGCAACCTGCCGCCCGGCACGTTGAAGGAGATCGACGCATTCACGGTGACGGGCGTGCGTCCAGGCAAACTCGAGGTATTGCAGCGGCTGGCGACGACGGGCGGGAAAAATGCCGAGACCCTGGCCGAGGCCGAGCGGCGCATCCCCGCGACGTTGCGCCACGGCGAGCGCGCGGTGACGGCCGACGATTATCGCAGGCTCGCGGCGGAGACCCCGGGCGTGACGCTCGGCCGCGTCGAGGTGCTGCCGCGATTCAAGCCTCACCAGCGCCGCGAGGACGTGCCGGGCGTCGTCTCCGTGATGGCGTTGCCCTTCTCGGGCTCGTTACGCGCGCCGAACCCGCGGGCCGATCGGCCCATGCTCGAGGCCGTGCACGCGCACCTCGACGCGCGCCGCCCGCTTGCGGGCGAGCTCTACGTGATCGGATGCGAATACGTCCCCGTGGGGGTCGGCGTCGGCATCACGATACGCGAGGGGTTCGGTCGCGAGGCGGTCATCAATGCGGTGCGCGAGATCCTCGGTCGTTTCTTGTGGCCGCTCCCGCCGGGAGGGCCCAATGGCGCGGGCTGGCCCATTGCGCGGTCGGTGCGGGACCGTGAAATCGAGGTCGTCGTCGCGCAGGTCCCGGGCGTCGAGACGATCCTCGGCGTGCGCCTCTTCAGCGCCGGGGCGCTCGTGAAGCTCCCGCCGCGCGGCGACGGATCGATGGGCGCTGCCCGTTACGAGCGCGTATTGACGCCGAGAGGCAGCGCCGCGCAGAGCTCCGCGTCCGCCGAGGCGCAGCGCTTCGTCGCGCTCGAGGGCGGGGGCGCGCCGGTCGAGCTCGTCCTCCGGCCCTGGCAGCTGCCCGAATTGCTCGGCGTCGTCGTCGACGCGGACGGCGCGGTGCCGACGGATCTGCATGCGAGCCCCGATCCTTTCGCGGGCGAGCGTGGGATCGCGGTGCCGGTCGTGCCGGAGGTGTGCTGACATGGATGCGAACAAGCAGCGCTTCTGGATGCTCGCGGAGCGCGCTCGCTTTTCGCCCGCGACCCAGCAAGACGAGCATCGGATCCGTTTCGAGGACGAGCGTCGCGCCTTGCGCCTGCAGAGCGTGCTCGCGGATCCGCCGTGGCGGGATGCCAATCAAATCGTTGCTCCGGGCATCATCCTTCCGTACCTGACGAACGTGCCGGCATCGATCGATCGATTCGGCACGTGGGCGTATTTCGACGGCGTCAACGTCGTCGCGGCCGGTGCGGGGCCCGAGCCGCACGTGATCCTGGATTCGGCGGCGCTCCTTCCGTACGGCAACGTCACCGACGTGGCGATCGGCTACGACGACATCCTTTATGTCGCGGCCGGCGGAAACGTCGTATTGCTGGACCTACGCCGCCGGTTCGCCCCGGTGCAGCTCTCGACCCCGGGTTTTTCGGCGTGGCGGCTCGCGGCGCACCCGGCGGGCGGCTGCGTCGCCCTCTCGGGGCCGATCGCGCCGGGGCAGCTTCAACCGACGCCGATTCCCTCGTCGATGAGCGCCCGCTTCGCGCGGGTCGTGGGGCGCCCCCTGCCTTTCGTGCCCCCGGAGGCTCCGCCGGGGGTCTTCGAGCCGAGCGAGAGAAACCCGAATCCGCCCGAGATTTCGATGCAATCGCTGGGACTCTTCCAGGGCATACACCCGGCCGCGGTCGCCGTGAGCCCGGGCGGGCGAGTCGCCGTCGTCTGCTGGCGACAGCCGGCGCAGGATGGGACGATCGCTCCCGCGGAGCTGCGGTTCGTCGGGGAAAACGGTCTCGGCGACGCGATCCCGCTCCAGGGGCTCTCCCGCCCGACGAGCTTCACGTGGCTCGCGGAGGGTACAATCGCCGTGATCTTCCGCGTCTCCGAGGGCACGATGCTCGGCGGCAAGGCCGTCGCGCTCGCCTATTCGATCGGAAAAGATGGCGAGCCCGCGGTGCCGCTCGGCGATTATTATCCACTGCCGCCGAAGACGGCTCATTTTTTGCACTCGGTGTCCTCTCCGCCTCATTACGATCCCGGTGCAGGCGAGCCTCCGGCGCCCTTCCACCAGGTCTCGTTTCCCTCCTATGCGACGAGCGGCGAGATGGAGAACGCGATGGGCGACGGCGTCCCGCCGATCGACGCGGGGGAGCCGGGCGCGACGTGGCACCGCATCTACCTCGAGGCCTGCTTGCCCGTGCGCACGGGCGTCCGCGTCTTTCTAGCCGCGACGAATACGCTCGAGCGCCCGTCTCGGGAGGACGCGGGCGCGTGGTACGAGCACCTTTTCGGCGACGTCGAGCCTCGATCGAATGCGCCCGACGTGCCGCGGGGCGCGTGGGTGCCCGCGGCCTCCGAGTTGCCCTTCCACGAGGGCCTCTTGTCGGGCGACATCGAGCCGGAGCGGAGGGGGCTCTTCACCGCGCTCGTCCAGCGCAGCAACAGGCGCGTGCGCTCGCTCCGGGGCCGTTATCTCTGGGTGCGCATCGAGCTCGTCGGCGACGGCCGCGCGACGCCCGAGGTCGCCGCGTTGAGGATGTATGGCCCCCGTTTTTCCTACTTGAACCAATACCTGCCCGAGCTCTATCGGGAGGAGATCTTCGGCGAGGAGGCCGACGCGTCTCTGGCGCGCGCGACGCCCGCGGATTTTTTGGAGCGTTTCCTCGGGATCGTCGAGGGCGTGCTCACCCCGATCGAGGATCGCGTGGCGAGCGCTTTCATGCTCACCGATCCACGCAAAGCGCCGGGGGAATCGCTCGAATGGCTCGCGAGCTTCATCGGCCTGAGCTTCGATCCGCTGGTCCCGGAGGCGCGGCGCCGGCGCCTGCTCACGGCAGCGCCTCGCATTCGGCCCTGGCGCGGGACGCTCCGGGGTTTGTCGCTCGCGCTCGATGCGGTCACGGACGGCGCCGTCGCCCGGGGAGCGCTCGTCATCGTCGAGGATTTCAGGCTCCGGCGTACGTTCTCGACGATCCTCGGGGCGAACCTCGACACGGAGGACGACCCGCTCCTGCCGGGGCTCGTCGAGAGCGGTAATTCCTATGTGGGGGATACGCTGTTTCTGGGCGCCGAGGGGCAAAAGGAGTTCCTCGCGCTCTTCGGCGAGGGAATCGAGCGGACGGCCGCGGAGCACGAGGCCGTGGAGGCCTTTTTCGAGAGGCTCGCGCATCGCGTGACGATCCTCGTCCACGAGGCGCTCCCCCCGGCCGACATCGCGCTCGTGCGGCGCTTGGCCGAGCTCGAAGCGCCTGCGCACGTGCGTGTCTCCGTCGCGAGGGCGAGCCACCCGTTCATGGTCGGCATTGCCTCGCTCGTGGGCGTCGACAGCTTCCTCGGCGCGCCGGTTTTACCGGGCTCGGTGCGTGTCGGTCGGAGCGCGCTCGGGGTGCGTGACGTCCTCGCCCGTTTGCCCAGCCTGGATCCTAGATTGGAAGGAGGAGATTCGCAATGAGCACGCCGAAGGATCCCCTGCTCGAGGCGGAGGCGCCTGATCGCGTCCATTACGCGACGGGCGTGTTGCTCGATGCCGCGGATTTCGTGGCCGAGCAGTCGTACCATCGCGGCCGGCTCGCGCGGGCGCTCGCGTATCTGCACGGATTCGGGACGGTGGCGGGCCTCTTGGTGCACCACAAGCCGCCCGTGAACGGCAGCGCGGAGGAGCTCGAGGTGAAGCCCGGGATCGCACTCGATCCCCTCGGGCGGCTCGTCGAGGTGCCCCGAGCCGCGTGCGTGCGCGTGAAGCGCTGGTACGAGGGGCACGACGAGGATGTCTTCAATGGATCGGTCGTGCGTACGGACGGCAATTACGGGATCGGGCCGGCGACGGGAGATCCGTACCTCGCGCGCGGCGTCGTGGCCGACGTCTTCCTCCGCTTCTCGAGCCAGCCGCGCGGAAAAACCCCGGCGCTCGCGGCGGGCCCGTTCGACGCGACAGACGCCGTCCAGCCGGCGCGAATGAGGGACGGATACGAGCTCCGATGGGTGCTGCGCACCGAAAACACCGTGCCGCCCGTCCCCGTGGCGCCGTGGCCTCTGCCCGAGGGCGGCGTGCCATTCACCAATCCCGCAGATCCGAGCGATCTCGTGCAGCGCCGCAGGAACGTGCGAGACACGATCCTCTCGTCCTGGCATGACAACCGCGAGGCGCAGCTCGAGGCGATTCGGAAGGACACGTTCTTGCCCGAATCGATGCGCAAGGATCCGGATACGGTGGACGGAGATCCCGACCCGGCGTGGATCCTGCTCGCTCGGGTCGTCATCGGTATCACGGCAGGGCAAACCGAGACGGCCGACGACGGTACGTCGCGGCCGCTCCGGAATGGCACGGTCTTCGTGGACAAAGAGCACAGGCCTTTCTCGTTGTCCGCGGCGGCACTCTCTTGGTGGTTGGGATTCTGAGGAGCGACCGAGGAGATGGCGATGTCCTTCGATCCGACGAATGTCCCCGCGCGGGGCACCCTTTCGAGCGAGGATGCGGGAGCGCTGCTCGCGAAGGGCGCGCTCGTTGCCGACGACAGGCGCGTGCGCTCGACCTATTTCGACGGCCGGTTCCTGACCGCCAAGGATCTCACGCGCGACCAGGTCCATTTCCTCACGCGCCAGGCCGATCTCGGGCGCGCCATCGGCGGCGGCGTCGTGAGCGGCCTCGTCGTCGACATGGGCACGGTCCGCGGCCGCTCGGATGGAACGATCAAGATTTCGCGCGGGCACGGGCTCACGCTGGGAGGCGAGATCGTCGTGCTCGGCAAGGACGTGACCCTGCGCGTCGACGGAATCCCCGAAATGCAGCAGATCGACGCGGCGCTCGGGCTCGCGCGCATCCCGAATGCGCCGACGCGCACGCGCACGGGCCTCTACGTCCTCGCGCTCCGGCCGGTCGAATACACGACGAACCCCGTCGCGTCCTATCCGACGTCGCTCGACGGCGGGCGGTCGACGCACGACGCGGACATCGTCGAGGCCGTCGCGATCACGCTCTTGCCTTATCCCGAGCGCATCGCGACGGGCACGCTCGACGAGCGCCGGAGCCGCGCGGCCCACGCGATCTTCGTGGAGCGCGCGCGCCCGGGCACGCGCGAGGATGCGCTCGCGCTCGCGCTCGTCGCGCTCGATCACGGGGCCCTGCAATGGATCGATTCGTTCCTCGTCCGCCGCGAGGTCGCCCAGGAGCAAGGCAACATCCTCGGCGTCAGCGGCCCGTCGCGACCGCTGCGAGAGGCGCACCTGCTCCAATACGACGCGCACCTCTCCGACGTCCTCGAGGCGCGCGCGCTCATGGGTCGCGGGCAGTCTTTCCCGGCGATCGACCATTTCCTCGCGTTGCCCCCGGCGGGGCGCTTGCCGCTCGCGGCGGTCGACGTCACTGCCGGTAAGCAGTGGTTTTTCCCGCCCGAGGTCGAGGTGTCGCTCTCGGTCGTGCCGGACGACGAGCTCGGCGCGGTGCTCGACGAGGCCGCGCACTTGCCGCCCATCGATTTGAGGCTGCAGGGCGTGGCGCTCGAGGGCGCGAGCGTGATCGTGCTCATCCCGGTGCCGCGCGCGCAGATGGACGAAATGATCGCGACGCTCGGGCCCGCGGATCTCGCCACGACGCCGCAGAACCAGGCCGCGTGGGCGGCCGCGATCGCGCAGACGTCGGGCGGATCGTTGTGGTTCGTCCGTCGAAAGAATTTCACGCCCAAGGGAGTGCTGCATTTCCCCTACAGTTGAACCGAACGCGCGAGCCCCGTTTCGAGCTTCAGGAGCCCAGGAAATGGCGATGTCCTCCAATCCGACGACGGTCCCGGCGCGATACAACATCCCGAGCACGCTCGCGCGCACCCTCGCGAAAGACGGCGCGCTCGTCGCGGACGATCGGCGCGTGCGCTCGTCCTATTTCGACGGCCGCTTCCTCACTGCGAAAGATCTCACCCGCGATCAGGCGCATTTTGCGACCCGGCAGGCCGATCTCGCGCGGGGCGTCGGAGGCGGCGTCGTCCGGGGGCTGCGCGTCTACCCAGGGATCACCTCGCACGTGCCCGATGGGACGATCAAGATTGACCGCGGGCACGGCATCACGCCGGGCGGCGAAATCGTGGTCCTCGGCGAGGACCTCACGCTCCGGCTCGACGCCGTGCCCGATATCGAGAGGCTCGACGCAGCGTTCGGGATCTCGCGCATCCCGAGCGCGCCGGCCCGCCACCGCACCGGGCTTTATGTCCTCGCGCTCCGCCCGGTCGAATACACGGCGAACCCCGTGGCGCAATACCCCGCGTCGCTCGAGGAGGGGCGCGTCGCGCACGACGCCGATGTCGTCGAGGCGGTCGCGATCACGCTCATCCCGTTCCCGGAGCGCGCCGCGAGCGGATCGCTCGAGGACCGCAGGCACCGCGCCGTGCACGCGATCTTCGTGAGGGGAGCCTCGCCCGGGGCCCGTGAGGACGTCCTGCCCATCGCGATGGTGGCGCTCGATCACGGCGTCTTGCAATGGATCGATCCCTACCTCGTGCGCCGCGAGGTGGTCGTCGAACGGACGCACGTGCTCGGGGCCGGGAGGCCTTCGCGGGCGCAGCGCGAGGCGCACCTGCTGCAATACGACGCGCACATCTCCGAAGTCTTCGGCGCCAGCGTCGATCAGGCCCAGAGCGGGCCGATAGCCGCGACCGAGCGTTTCCTGGCATTGCCGCCGGTCGGGCGCATCCCGAAGGCGTCGATCGACATCACGGGAGGCAAGCAACACTTCTTTCCGCCGGAGATCGAGGTGTCGATCGGCGGCGTACCGGAGGACGAGCTCCCGGCGGTGCTCGACGAATGCATGCTGATGCCGCCGATCGATCTGACGCAAGGGAGCGAGTCGCTCGAAGGGACGAGCGTGATCATCCTCGTGCCGGTGCCCCGCGAGGCGATGATCTTCACCGGCGCGTATTCGCTCAGGGACCTGGCGTCTGCGAGCGCCAACGCGGCGATCTGGCTCTCGGTGATCCAGTCTGCCCCCTCCGAGACGGTTTGGTACGTGCGGCGGAAGAATTTCCTCTCGGCCTCGGCGCTCGGTGAGCTCGAAATGCCGGGGTACAACCCCGATGCCATCCCGCCACCACCGCCGGACCTGGTCGGGCCCGCGTGGGCTTTCATCTCGACCTACCTCTCCGATCTGCAGCTCCTGGAGAATTACGAGATAAAAATCGTGACCCTCCAGAACGGCGAGTTCGACGAGGACCTCGTGCTCGCCGTCGCCGCCTTGCTCGAGCTCCACGCGAACGCCACGCGCGTCTTGCGCTGGGGGCTCGTGGGCGAGCTGTTCGCCCCTGCAGATTCACTCGCAGACCCGGCGGTGGTCGGGCCGAGGTTCGCCACGCTCGACGCGGGGGCGCTGTCCGATATCGAAAGCGCCGTCGAGGGGTCGACGCTCGGGGTCACGGGCGCATCGGCCAAGGGCTTTGCCACGTGCCTGTGCGTCCCCGAAATCGTGCGCCACGTGAAGGGGGATACCCAGGGGGACGGTCTCACGAGGATCGGGGAGTTCCTCGACGGCAACTCGAGCGGGGACCAGATCGCGGTCCTCCTGAAAAACTACTTCCATCCGAACACGATCCGGATCACCGGGCCGTCGGGGACCACCCGGCGCTGAGACCTGAAGGGTAAACCTGCACCATGCGCGTCCGACCCATCGCAATGCCGTTCGACGGCGAGCACGCCGTCGCAGTGGAACCCCAAATGGCGCCCGCCGTGGAAGCGGGGTGGCGCGCGCGTTCGAATCTATATACCGGACGAACCCTGACCCACACCACGCTCGCGAGCGATCAAGTCGCGCGCGAGGGGCGGCTCGCCATCGCCGGTCAATGGGTCACGCCCGGCGTCGTCGCGGGGCTCGACGTGCGTTTTTCGCTCGTCGCCGAGAATAAAATGGTCAACGGCACCGAGACCACCGTCATGGTCTCGTACGTCGAGGTGAGCCCGGGCCGAGGCCTCACCGCGAGGGGCGAGGACGTCGTCGTGCCCCGCAAGATGCGCGTGAAGTCGATCGACGTGATCCAGCGCAGTCAGGCGTTCTTCCAGCCGCCCACGTCCGATGGATGGCCCGCCGGGAGCTTTCATGCAGGGGTGCTCGTATTGCGGCCGGTCGTCTGGGAGCGCAAGGATCCGGTCCCCTTCGATCTGGACCCGGAGGATTACGCATTCGAGGATCTACGCATCGTCGAGGGCTGCGAGCTGCTCCTGCACCCGTGGCCGTGGGTGCCCGCCGCGTCGACGCGCAACAGGATCGCCTGGCAGGTCTTCGAGAAGGAGCGCGCGCTCATGCCGGGCGAGGTTTTGCCGTGGGAGATCGAAGGCGTGCCAATCGGGCTCGTCTCCTTGCTCCCCGGATCGGAGACCGGCCACCCTCTCTTTTTCGATCGGCACTCGGTGGTTCGTCGCGGCGGCGTCCCGCGGGCGCGCACCCGGCTCTTCGGCGGAGGAAGCGCGCGGCTCTGGCAGGCGCGCGTCGAGCAGTTCGGCGACGAGATCGCGTCGCTCGATCCCTCGAGATTCGATGACAAAACGGCCATTCACGATTTCCGGTGGCTGCCCCCCTTCGGTGTGTTGCCCAGGGCCGCGATAGACTTCATTCAGTTGAATAGCGAGGGCGCCCCGTGGTTTCTGCAATGGCAAAAGCAGTTCTTTTCCGGCAACTTCTACGTCGAGGTCGCTCCGGTGCCCATCGAGCAGCTCGACGGGATCCTCGCCGCGTGCGCGTCGCTGGCGCCTCTCGATACGAAGGAGGCTGCTCGCGTCCGCTTGCTCGTACCCGTGACCGAGCGTGATTACGAGCCAGGGCTGCTCCAGCCCGAGTTCGTGTCGCCAGCGTTCGGAGAGGCCATCGGAAATGGGCTCACCCGCCTCTCGGAGTGGCTGTGGCGCAGGGATTACGTGCGCGAGCGGCAGACGGTCCTGCTCGACTCGCTCGAGGGTAAAAAGACCGATCGGTTCCCATCGGTCGACGCGGGCGCCATTGCGGACGAGCCGGAGCCCTCGTATCCCGAAGCGTATCCCGAGAAGGCATACGGCACCGACGGCGACCTGATCCCCGCCCTCGAAGAGGCGCTCGCAGCGCGATGGCTCGACGGCACGTGGGAAGATCCTCGGACCCTCAAGGACAAGATCCACGACGTCGCCGACATCTCGCTCGCGCGCGCCGCAGACGGGGCGCTCGAGGGGCTCGTCGCCAGCGGTATCGGCGCGTATTGGATCCGCCGTGACTCCATAGGCTATCGAGTGGCGGCCTTGCCCTTCGGATCGAACGAAACGATGTCCCGCGCGGCCGCCGTGAATACGGGGGGCCCGCACGTGGATCTGTTTGGCATTGTTGCTTTCAATGGGCAGCAAGGCCAGCTCCGCCGCTGGCGCTGGTCGAGCACGCTCGGGCGATACGAGATGAGCACGGTCTACACCGGGTTCAATCCCACGGCCTCGCTCGCGGCCGTATCCCTCGGCAATGGGTACGCTGCCGTCTTCGTCGTGAGCGGCAACGATCTCCATTGTATCGTTCAGAGCCTGTCCAGCAACCTGAACGTGCTCGTCGCGTCGCGGCAGCTGCCCAGCTCGCAGGTGTTCACCGGCTCCGTCTCGGCGATCTTCCACGAGGGGAAAGCCTATGTCTTCGCGAGCGTCTACGATGGCACCACGAAGCTCACCTGGTATTCGGCAACCATCAGCACCGCCCCTCCATCCGTCGCGTGGTCGGCGCAGGCCGTGAACGCCGCCGTCGAGCCGATGTCGACGAAGAGCATCGGCCTCGTCGCCACGAATTCGTCGAGGATCGACGTCGTCGTGAACCAGGACGACAGGCCCATGATGCGCGGATGGCTCGAGAACAACATTTTTCAGGGTTTCGAGCAGGTGACCGAGGACAACATCATCGGCTCGTTCGCGGTCACGCAGCGGCGCGAGGGGTTCCTCGATCTCATTTATCACGACAGGTCGAACAGTAGGATCGTTCATCGGTTGCTCGGCGGGGCGAATTCGCGCGTGATCGCCGCGTGGGACCACAATGACGCGCTCGTCCTCGACGCCGTGCGCACGCCCGAAGGCGGGTTCGAGGTGATCGACGCCCTCCAGCCGCCGACCGGCGGTCCGTACTCCCTCCATCATTACGTGAAGAAAGCGGATGACGCGCGCCAGATGATCGCGCAGAAGGGCCTCCAGGGGCTCGTCGCGGAGATCGATCAGAAGAGGCAAAAGGTCGAGGATTTCATCGAGAGCGGGTTCCTCCGCGTCCAGAGCGAGGTCCAGCGCGCGAGGCAGCTCATGATCACGGGGACGACCGAGGCGAGCCGGCTCGCGGTGTCGCCGGTCCTCGGCGTCGCCATGGGGCAGAGCCCGGCCGCCACGCGATACGATCTTGAAGGTCTCTTCCGCCGCACGCGATCGCGCAGCGAGCGCCGAAAGCTCAGCCTGCCCGACGCGGTGGAGGCGCTCTCGGACGCGGCCAACACCAAGGCCGACATCCTCGGCAGCGTCGCGTGGCTCGTCCGCGAATACGATCTCGACACGACGAAGCTCGTCATCCGAGGCCTCGCGTACCTCGAGGGGGAGCAAGTGGTGTTGGCCCAGAAAAACGGCGAACCGACGAAGGTCGTCCTGCGCGAGGACATACCCCTCGAGCTCGTGTATTGGTCGAACAGCGTAGTCCAGTCGGTGATGACCCGGATCAAGGCCGAGGTGGAGCGCATCCCGACCACGCTCGTCCACAACATGCTTTCGTGGGCCGAAGGCGATTACTTCCGGGCTGCGGTGGAGCTCCACGAGCATTCGCTCGCGCTCCTGCGCGATCTCGAGCGGGTGGCGGGGGGGCTCGTCGACGTGGCCGAGTATTACGAGAAGGTCAAAGCGAAGATCGAGGAGTTCGTGAAGGAGGCCGGCGTGCGCCTCCAGGAAATCGAAGGCGAGGTGGCCGAGGCGCGGGTCGACATCACCGCCGCGCGCGCGCTGCTCGCCGAGGAAACGATTCGCGTCGACGGGGTCAATGCGCGGCGCCTGGACGTCTTGCAGAATCGAGTGCCGTATTTCGTGTACCACCGGCCCCGCGGCATCGACCCCGCGGCAGAGATGCCCGCGGTCGATCTCATCCCCGGATCACTCGGGGCCATCCTGCCCGCGGCCTTCGCGACGACGGTCGAGCCGCCGGACGATCTGCGCGAGCTTCTCGATCTCTTGCGCGACGCGCCGATCGGCTGGTTCACGCAGGGTCCGGTGATCCTGCGGGATTTGGACAAACTCGACATCCTCCGGCGCGCGCTGCTCATGGCGCGGGCGCGCGCGGGCGTGGCGCCCGAGCGGGTATTCGTCGCGGTGAGCCCCGCCGCCGTGAAGCTCACGGGGATGTGGAACGCGTGGTCAGGGGCGATCAAAAACAAACGCGTCGCGTCGGCGGGTTACGTCATTCGCCCGAAAGAGGAGCAGAGCCTGAGGGATCTGCGGCGCGCCGCGGAGGAGATCGTTTCGCTCGGCGATCTGGCCTCGGGAGAGCACGGCGGGCCTCGCGTGGCCCGGCGCGCGGCCGAGGAGCTCGAGCACATCGCACGCGTCGCGACGAGCGTTTATCTGCGCTTTGGCAAGGTGCCGGCGACCTTGCGGCTCGCGTGGTCGGAGGTCATGGGGCCCTACGATCCGGCCGTGGGCCTGCGGAGCCTCGCTGCATTGCCGCGATGGGACGAGGTCGACGTCGTCCTGCGGCTCCACTTGCAGGCGCTCGTCGATTGGCTCTTCTCGCGCGTGAATGCGGCCGAGCCCGAGGCGATGGGCCTGATGAACGACATCGTGCGCGCGGCGCTCCTGCTCGCGAGCCACGTGCCCGTGGATCGGCTCGTGTCGGGCCCGGTGGCGAAAGACGTGCTCGCGAAAGTCGGCGGGCTCTTCGAGGTGACCGTGGACGCGGAGCGGCTGCGCGCGGGGATGCACGCCATCGTCGCGGTCGAGTCGAATACGGTGCAAGGGGTCGTGGAGGATCTCGGCCCGAATGCGGCATTCGTGCGCGTCATTCGCGCGACCGCTTCGGCCGTGCAGATCCCGAAGGGCGCGACGGTCACGTTCTCCGAGCCGTCCTCGGGGGCGAACACGTGACGGTGGAGGCGCTGCGGCGTGTGGGGACCTTGCGCCTCCAGGCGAGGCGCGAGGAGCTCGTGCGCCGCGGCGCGCTTTTGTTCGAGGACGCGCTCCGGACGGCTTCATTACCGGGGGCAGGGCCGGGGCGGGTGCTCCTCTTGCGTTGGCTCGATATCGGCGTGATACGAGCCGACATGCCGCCCGCGAGCGTGGCGCTCGCGCTCGAGCAGCGGGTGCGCGCACTCGTGTCGTCGGCGGTACACGGCGAAGAGCCCGGTGCCGAGCGCGCGGAGGTGGTGTTTTTTCGCGACGAAATCGAGCCCTTCGTGGCGCTCGCGCGGCGCTTGGGCCGAGGCGGGCGCGCGGACGCGTGGTTTTGGCCGCACGCGGCACCGGGGTTCGTCCCGGGGATGGGTCGCGAAGAAGCGCTGCGATTTGCGCTGCGGGGCGTGATGGAGACCGGCGCGGGGCCACTCGCGGCGGCGGCGCTCGTCGAGGCACTTTTTTCGACGCGCGGGGCGCTCGAGCCGCTGCTCTTCGTTTTGCGATGGCAGGAGGGATCGGCGCTCGTACGGTCGCTCGGAGGGATGACGGCCGAGGCGCGTCCGTTCGTCCAGACAGACTCGATGAATGCGGCCGCGCCTTCGATACGCACGAAATCGTTTCGCGAGACCATCGCTCGGTTCGCCGCGAGCTGGGGGCCGAGCGACGCGCGATCGGTATGGCTCACGGCGATGTTTTTGTTGATCGAGGAGCCCGGTCGAATCGCGGATCCGCGCCTTGCAGAGCGCGCGGCGGCGGTCGCGACGGCGATCGTCGCGACGAACGGAGACCCGCAGGAGCGAGGGCAAACCACGACGAAGGACGAGGCCGTGGCAGAGTCGCCACTCGCAGCGCCGGCGCCCGCGGGCGAGGTTGTCGAAACGAACTCGGCGGGAGGGCGTGTCGAATTCAAAGGGAAACCCGCGCGAGACGCCGCCGAGGAGACGGACGGAGCGAGCGTGGGCGTCGCGGGCGAACCCCGCCCGGAAAAACCCCGCCCGGGCGGACCTCGTGAAGGGGGTGGGTTGTCCGAAGCTTCGCCGAGGGGCGTTTCCGACGAACCCGCCGCGGCCGCGCGGATCGCGGGCCTTTCGGGATTCGCGAAGGGAGCACTTGTCGGGAAAGTTTCACCCGACACGGCGGACGAAGAGCCCTGGGCGACGGGGGGCTGGGGCGACGGAATTCTGCGGCCTACGGTGGTCGGCGGCTTGTCTTTCTTGATTCCGGTGCTCGAGCAAATCGGAATTTCGGCGCGGCTCGAGGCCGATCCGCGCCTCTTCGACGTCGGGCTCGCGGCGCGCTTCTTCGTCAGTGTCGCTCGTCGTTTCGGCGCGCCTGCCGAAGATGCCGCGTTCCTCGCGCTCGGCGGCGATCGCGTGGACGCAAGCTTCGAAGATCCGGCGCTCGGGGAGGAGGTCGAGAGGCTCGTGCGCGAGCTCCTGCTCGAGGCGCGGAGGTTTTGCCGGAGAAACCTCCGGCTCGGGCTACGCGACTTGGTCTGCCGCCCGGGCCGCATCGGGTCGACGCGCACGCACATCGACGTCGTCTTCGATCTGGAAGCGGTCGACATCCGCGTGAGGCGAGCGGGGCTCGATCTGGATCCGGGATGGGTGCCTTGGCTCGGCCGGGTGGTGAGGTATCATTATCTGCACGGCGCAGACGCGTGAAGGGGAGCCCGGGAAGACATGCCACCCCAATTCGCACAGAGCCCGACGAAGACCGAAAAGAGCGCCGCGCCTTCTCCGCGCAGCAAGTCCGCCGAGCCTTCCGGCAAGGCCGGCCTGCCGGCGTATTTGGCCAAGCACGTCGAGGACCCCGCGAAGCAAAAGGAGCGCGAGCGGCTCGAGGAGCTCGACGCCGCCGTCACCTCGGCGGAGTGGAGGGCGTGCGCGGGTGATCTCATGGTCTGGGACGCGGATCCGCTGCCGCCCGGGCCGAGCCCGAAGGATTTTCGGAGCGCCGCGTATGATCTGAAATGGAAGGGCGCGGCCGGCGACGCCCCGCTCGCCGCCTTCCTCGAGGCATTGCCGCCGGAGCGTGCGCCCCACAAGGAGGCGCTCGCCGCGGCGACGAAGGATCACGCGGCCGACATCAAATACGTGACGACGCTCGATCAAGCCATCGCGCAGTTCACATCCGGCGGCTCCGCGGCGAATGTGTCGTCCGCGTTCCTCGGCGCCTATCTGCCGATCAGCCCCGACGGCAGGCGGAACATGCAGGCCGACCCCTCGCGGCTCACCGCGCTCCGCAGCTTCACGCCCAAAGCGACGCGGAGCGAGACGGCGGAGATCCGCGAGGCGGCGCGCGTCGCGATGCTGCAAAAGCTCGAGGCGCCAGTCACCTCGGCGATCGGCGCGCCGGAGAGCGAGAAAAAGGAGCGCGAGGAGATCGAGGCGGCGTACAAGGAGCTGCACAAGAAGATCGACGTCGCGCTCGGGAAAGCGCCGCCGTCGAAGAAGCGCGCGGAGCGGAAGCTCGAGGAGAAGCAGCTCGCCACGATCAAAGAGCTCGTCCAGGCCGCGAAGCCGAAGGTGCGTGATCGCCTCTATGCCGACGCGTCCCTGATGGCGAAGCTCAGGCAATACACGAGCGCCACGCAGATGGACGGCCTCGTCGCGGAGCTCGATCAGACGAGCGCCGTCATCAATCGGATGATGCAGGCCCGGATGGCCGCGGCGGGATCGCCCGACAAGGCCGTGATCGACGCGCTCGCGTCGTATTGCACCGAGCATTCGGGGGAGACGGGCCGGGCCGCGCGCGATCGGCTGATGCGCGATCAGCGCTTTCACGCGGCCTTGCGCCCGCCGATTTCGACGCCCGCCCGCCGGAGGGCGCTGCGCCTCGTCGAGAGCGGAATCGACGAGCCCACGCCGCTCGACGGCGTCCATGCGGCGGTCGCCGCGAGCAACTCCGTCGATCTCGGCGCGGCGCTCGCGAAGCTCCTTTCGGATCGCGAAACGCTCCTCGAGCTCCGGTTCGATCTCAAATTTCACCATGCAATGCTCTCGTTCCAGGGCACGGTCACGGTGGATGGCCTCACGGCTCGCCCGTACGACCTCTGCCTGCAGGCCTGGGGTTTGTCCGGGGTATTCAAGTTGCCCGGTTCCCCCGACGCGCAGGTGCAGGAGAACGTCAGCGACAACGCGGACCCGCCTTCGCAGAAGGAGCTCGACGAGCTCTACGAGACGGTGTTTTACCCGAAGATCGACGAGCTATACGCCCAGCTCGATACGTGGACGTACGTATCCGACAGCAACGTGCTCGGCATCCTGCACGGGTTTCAGGCCGACGTCGCGAAGGAGCCTCACGTCACGATCGTACGGCGCGGAAAGATCGCGCCGGGGCCGAAGTTCCTGGAGCTCTACGAGCAAAAGCACGGCGCAGGGCTGCGCGCGAAGATCAACGCGGGGATCGACGCGGGGGCGAACCTCGCCGAATGCGAGCGCGTGCTCGGGATCCGGCGCGACTCGGCGGCGACGGACGCCGCGCAAGGAAAGGATCTCGCCGGCCCCCGAAAAGCCGCCGGCCTCGAGCAGGCGCTGCGCGAGGTGCTCGCGGACGACAAGCCGGTCACGCTCTGGATCCACGAGTGCGCGCAGAAAATATACGACGAGGTCAACGAATTCTCGTACGCCGATAGCAGCGATATCGAAACCGCATTCAACGAGCTGAAATCGCACGTCACGGACGCGAAGCTCAAAGAGGTTGGTGACCTGACGGGCAAGGGGCCGCCCAATTTGTACGTGCTGCACGAGGCGGCCTATCAAGAGCTCGGCGGGTCGCTGAGCGTCGATATCACGAAGAGGACCACGCCAGAGGAGAGGGCAAGCGCGCTCGCCGCCGTCGGCATGAACCAGGAGGCCATCGACCAGCGCACATACGGCGACGACACGACCGCGCAGCGCCGCGGCATGCTCGAGGCAGCACGGAAAAAGGCCGCGGGCGAGCTCTTTTCATTGCTCGAGCGGGCCGCCCCGCACAACTTGCAGGCCATCGGGCAGAAATACGCGGAGGCGAGGGCGCCGAAGCCCGAGAACCTGCCCCCGAACAAGGAGGGGGACGCGGACCCCGACGCAGCGGCGGAGCTCGAGAAGTTTTACCGCGCGGAGTATGGCATCACGGTCGCGCATCATTTCGTGAT
Source organism: Polyangium jinanense (assembly GCF_028435365.1). The sequence goes on from NZ_JAGTJJ010000007.1 coordinate 201,406, forward strand.
GACCGCCGAGCGCGTCGCGAACAACCCTTACCTGTCGCAAGGAAAGAAAAAGGAGCAGCTCCTCACTGAAATGGGCGGACCCGTCGAGGGCGCGCCGATCGCGGTCGCCGCCGACGAACTCGCGATCAAGGACAGGTTCTCGGTCTCCCCGGAGTTCAGCGAGGAGACGGCGGAGCAGATCGCCTCGGAAATCCAGGCCGAGCTCAAGCAACCCTTCCCGCGAGCTCAGATCATCGGCGACAAACTCGCAGGGTACCTGCCCGAGGAGCAGCGCCTCATCCAGGCCCATTTCCGCAAGGTGAGCGGAGGGCTGGACATACGGTTCTTCGTGCAATCCCACCAGGCGAAGCGGATGCCGCAGGGCCAGGGAGGGCTGCAAGGCAGCCGCGCCGAGGTGGAGCGATTGCTCGAGCTGACCGAGAAGGGCAAGAGCTCGTTCGTGGTCAAGCTACGTATCTTCGCCGAGGCAGGCGACGTGGACGCGATTTTCCGCGCGATCGAGAGCGCCAAGCCGGAGGACAGGAGCGCGGCGCTCGCCGACGGGCGGACGATGGCGGCGCTGCGAGGCGCCGGCCGTGACGTCGAGTGGAATCGAATCTACAAGGGTTTGACGAATCAGGCCGACATCGTCGACATCATGGAGTCGCGCGCCCACGGCAAGGGCGGCATCTCGGGGCTCTTCAGCTTCACGCACGAAGAGGGGATGCGCAACGACATCCGCGCGTACATGCGCCGGCGAAAAGCCGCGCTCGTGAAGGAGGTCGACGCGGACGAGGCGTTCCAGAAGAGGTCGAAGGAAGAAAAAGGGGCGGAGATCATGCGGCGCATGCGCGAGGAGTGCGTGCGCACGTTCGCGGATCCGAACCTGCGAGCGATCATCGACGGGGAGCTCTCGGGCGCCGAGATGTCCGAGATCCAATCGATGGTCCTGCACGGCGGCGAGGCGGCGCCCGGCGATCTCGTGCTCACGGGGAGCGATTGGAGCGACGCAGACGGGGCCATTTTGCCGAAGCTCCGCACGCTGTCCGACGCGGATCGGGCGCGATTGCGCAAGGATCCCGAGTTTTTGACGAAGCTCGGGGACATGCTCGACGATCCGAGCGAGATGCGGCAGGCGATGAACATCCTCTATGGCACGACTGCCGAAAACCCGGCGGAGGGCGGAGAGGATCACCTGTCGGCGCTCGAGGCAAAGTCGCGCCCCTATCCGACGTATTACGCCGGCCAGGGGGGCAAACCCGCTGGGGGGACCTCGCCGGGCGCACGAGGAGCACCCCGCCGCGCGGACGCGCAGGAGATCCTCGATCACCTGGTGCAGCTGTCTCCGGAGCAACTCCGGGCCTTGCTCGCCGACGCGTCGCTCGTCGAGCAGGTGCGCAAGGCTTGCGGCCACGACGCTGCTCGGCTCGAGATGATCGAGCGGATCCTCGATTTCGACATCGAATCGACCGGCGCGCCGGACCCAATCGCGGGCGCGAACGACGCGATGGCGAAGGCCAAGGCGCGGCTGCGCGTGATCGAGCACCAAGCGAAAACGGGGCTCGCCGCGGCGTCGATGATGTCCTGGAATGCGACGCTCCGGCAAGCGCAGGCCGTTTACCGGACGGAATGCAAGATCGAGCAAAAGGATGAAAAGAAGCCGGCGGGCGAGCCGAAGAAGGAAGAAGCAAAGCCCGCCGCGCCCTCGACGAAGACGGACGGCAACAAAAAGGAGAAGACGTACGGGGACGACGATCTCTTCGCGAAGGTAGGCACGACGTCCAAGGCGGAGAATACCGCGGCGCGCGGTCGGGTATGGAAAGAAGTCAAAAACGAGGTGACGGAGAACCTCGCGAAATCGGGCAGCGGTACGCCGTCCGACGTGAACGCGGGCGACGTGATTGGCAGGGCGGTGCTCGGAGAAGAGGATCCCACCGACGCGTACTTCAAGGAGCAGCTGGGGATCGACGACGACGAGGAGGGAATGCTGGCCGCGGTGCGCGGGGCCTCGAACGAGCACTTGATCCACGAATGGACCTCGGTCACCCGCGCGAAGCCGCCGCCCGGCGGGAGCGCGGAAGATACGCTCCAGGCGAAATACGACGCGTGGGTCGCGGCGCGCAAGGGGGAGGAGACGGCCGAGAAAGAGGAGGCCGAGAAAAACAAACCCAAAGGGCCCGAGGCGAGCACGCCGCCGACGAGCGACGAGCTTCCAAAGCCGAACGATACGAGCGCAGCCGCCAAGGCGGCCGAAGGGCCCAAAGGCCCCGACGGGAATGCCGCGCCGCCGCCCGCCCCGGCCCAAAGCGTGCCCGGGGTCAACGAAAAGGCCGCGCCCGAGCCGGAGCCGGAAAAGCCACCGGAGCCCTACCACACGCGCACCCTCGTGGCGCGCGCGGTCTTCGCGGGTCACGTCATCGACGTCTCGAAGAGCTTCGACGATCTCGTCCTGAAACATACCGGCGGCGCCTTCGCGGACGACGCCGAATACACGGACGAGGACAGGAAAAAGCGGCGCGCTCGAGACAACAAAGAATACACCGACCTACGCAAGCTCGTGCGGGACCGCATCCCGGGGCTGCCGTCCGCGATCATCGCGTCGGCGATCGGCGCGCCGCACGAGGGCGCGAACCCCGCAGAGCAAAAGGCGGAGCTCGCGCTCATCCAGGGGCCGACGCGCGCCGCGACGACGCAGTTCGAGTTTTTCCAGGACGATTACAAGCTTCAGCGGACCCGCGACGGCACGAGCGATGCGGGCTTCGATCTCCAGGCGTCTTTCGGCGTGAGCGGCGGCTCCCTCGACATCGCGAACGAGGAATACCGGGCCGCGCTGCGCAAGGCGCGCGTCACGCAAAAAGAAAAAGGCGAGCTCTACGGCGACGTCACCGAGACGGAGGCCGAGGAGGAGATCGCGCCGGCCGCGGAGCGCGCCAAAGAGGCGCTGCAGGAGTTCCGGCAAGCGAAGGCGAAGGTCGCAAACATCGCCGCGACCGTGGTGAGCACGCTCGTGGCCGCGGTCGTGACGGTATTGACCGCGGGCGCGGCTGGCCCGCTCATGGTGGCGCTCGCGGGCGCGCTCGTCGGCGCGAGCTCGGCGGCGGCGGGCGCGCTCGTGCACGAGGCGATCGAGGGCAGCGATTACGAGCTCGGAAACGAGGGGCTCAAATCGATCGCGACGGACGCGGTGATGGGCGCGGTGACGGCGCTCGGCGGATACTGGGCGCGGAGCGCGATCGCGAGGATCGCCGAGACGCGCAAGATGGCAGGGGCCCTCTCGTCAATCCAGAAATCCATCAAGGAGATGCCGCCAGCGACGCGGTTCTTGATCGAAGCTGCGGAGCAGGGCGTTTACGGGGCCGCCGATACAGCGCTCAATGGACTCACAGGGAGCGCGGCGGCGCTCTTGAACCCGTTTGATCTGGTCAAACACGGGCTCAACGAGGGATGGCAGCGAAACCTGAAGGCGGCGAAGGAGCGTTTGGCCTCGGTGCCCGGCGAGGCCTGGCACGCGTTCGTCACGGGCGCGCTCCAGCATTCGCTCTCGCAGGGCGCAGGTAAGCTCGGGGAGAAGGCGCGGAAGAAGCTCAAGCTGCCGGAGAAGGCTCACCCGCCGCCGGCGCCCGTGCCCGCGGGCAAACCTGGCGACGTGAATCGGTTCGTCGCCGCAGCGTCGCCGAAAGGAAAGGCCGCGCGCGCGCAGGCGATCGCGATGATGCGCGGCAACGTGGAGCAGGCGCCGCTCCAGGCGCTCGTCGAGCTGATGACGAGCGAGGAGACCTACAGGAGCAGCGGGAACATCGGCGACAGGTACCTCGAGCACCTCGGCGGTGGTTTGTCGCAAGGGATCAAAGATACGTGGATGTTCCACCACCGCGAGCGGCTCCTCGCGACGCGGAGGGTGAAGCGCGCGGACGAATTGCTCACGAAGCGCGGCCTGAAGCCCGAAGAGGGCAAGGGCGATACGGGCAGTCCATATCGCACGAACCCGAAAGACGACGCGGGCGGCCCGAGGATGACCCCGGCCGAGCACGAATCGTACATGATGCACGCGCTGCGCGGCCAGCGCAACGCGGAGGCATTGCCAGGTCGCGCCGAGGACCTCGCGGTCGCAGATCCGGAGATCTGGCTGCGGCAGCACCGGGCCGACGTCGCCGAGCGTCACGAGAGCGTGATCGCGAGGGCGAGGGACTCGTACGATGAAGCACGCAAGGAGGGCCGGAAGGAGACGGTCGAGGAGCACCTCGACGCGCTCGCCGTTCAAGAATACCAGGCGCTCGTCCAGGCGAGGCACGGCGAGCCCGGCGTCTCGTTCGAGGATTTCGCCGACGCGATTCACGACTCCTACCGGCGGCAGAAGCAGGACCGCGGGGAAGAGCGGGTGCGCGACGCGGAGAAGAGGCTCGAAAATCATCCAGACCTGATGACGGACGCCGAGCGAGCGGCCTATCTCGAGCACGTCCGGCGCGATGAAGACCTCGACTTCGCGCATTGGAGCGGGAACGCCGCGGTGCCCAAGCCGGAGGCCTGGCTGGGCAAGCACCAGAAGGAGGTCATCGATCGCGTCGACAAGGCGATCGCCGAGGCGGACGCGCGCGCGAAGAAGGCCCGCGACGAGGGCCAAATCGAGCAGACGTCGCTCGAGCAAATGGCGCTCGAAGTTTACAGAGCGCTGGCCCGCGCAAATCACGGCGTGGCCGGGGTCGATCCAGCTTCGCTTCTGGCCTACATGAAGGCGCGTGGGGCGCGGCACGCGGGGCGCAACGAGCACGAGCGGAGGCTCGCGCACGGGCTCGCGCCGGGCTCCGTCGGGGCGCTCGTGAAAATGGGCGCGGACGCCCTCGTGGCCGCAGGGATCAAAGGAACCGTCGAGATTTACGTGACGGGCGCCGGGGCCGTGAAGCCGGGCAAACCACCGCCGATCCAGGAGCTCACGTTCGAGCACGGAGACACGCTCGAGGTCGTGATCGTGGTCAAGCCGGACCCCTCGGCGCCCAAACCCACGCCCGAGCAAATGGCGTTCGTCGCGCAGGCGATGAGCGCGGTCGAGGTCCAGGGGCGCAAGCACGTCGAGAAACCCAGTGACATTCGACCCGGCGACAGGTTCACGAAGATCGCCGTGAAGGCACGGGCCGTCGCGGAACCCGAGTTTTACGCGGAGACGACGAAGAAAGGCGCGCCGAACGAGCCGCTCGCGCTGGGCGAAAAGGGCGCGCCGCGGGCCCCCTTCCGGATCGATGGCGTATCGCCGCAATATCGGCCCCCGCCCGCGAGCGCGAAGGGCCATGGAGAGCTCACGCCGCGCGAGATTTATGACAAACACGGGCCTTTGCGCACGCCCGAGCAGGCCTTGAAGGCCATGAAGGAGGTCAAGAACTGGGCGGACCTCAAGGCGGCCTTCAAGAACGATCCGGCGAGCGCGCAGGCCATCGTCGACGCGCGAGAGATGTGGGTCGACGCGACCCTGAAGGCCCTCGGCAAAAAATACGGCGTCGAGCTGCGCGCCGTGGGGAGCACGACGCTCGTCTCCGATTACGATTTGCAGCTCTTCGCCAAGCACCTCGTCGCCGAGGGAAAGGCGGGCGCGGAGAAACACCACAACGTCGCCGAGATGGTGGCGGAGTTCAACAAGAAGGCGCGCGAGGTTTTTGGCGCCGAGTCGGGCACGACGCTCGACACGAACGTCTACGATTACGGCGAGGCGATGCACCTGGCGTCCGGGTACGCGCCCGATTTTCTCGGGAACGACACGCAGGTCCGCCACGAGAACGACCGGCTGCAGGACATCATGTCCCTCGCGAAGGTCCGCCGGTACATCGGGTCGGACGTGCAAGAGAAAGGGCTCTCTCGGCAGGAGGCGCAAAAACGAGCCGAGGAGGCGTGGAACGAATACACCAAAAAAGAGCTCGAGCTCGCGCCGCCGGAGATGCGGAGCGAGATCGCAGCCCGGATGCAGGAGGCACAGAAGCGGTTCCTGGACGCCGAAGCCAAAATCGACGCGCGCGCGGCGAAGATCGAGGCGGATGCGAAGGCGGACGGGTCGGAACACGCGGGGACGGCGGACGTCCGGCTGCGCGCGGCGAACGAGCTCTACGCCGAGGCGCTGGGCAAAGTCGACGCGTGGCGAAGGGAGCGCGACGCCGCGCTCGAAGCGCTGGCGAAGGACCCGAACAACGACGAGCTGCGCAGTTCCGTCGACGAGTTGACCCTTCGAATCCGCACGCAAATGGCCGTGGCGGCGCTCTACGCCAACGAGGTCTACAACAGCGAAGGCGCGGTTTTGCACGTCGTCGGGGGGCAGGCCGGAGAGGGCAAGACGCTCAGCGATGCCCACATGATCCAATCGATGCGCGAGCAGTTCGGCGACGCGCTGAAGGACCTCTCGCCCGACCATTACGGATCGGAGCCCGACCGCGCAGCGGTGCAGACATCGAAATACCTCGGCCGCTACCTCGAAAGCCTCCGCCACCTCGAGATCCCCAAGCTGCTCGACGGCGCGGCGGGCACGCTCGGGCCGGAGCGCGTCGCGGAGTTCAAGGCGATCATCGCTGCATTGGAGGCCATCCACGGACTCAAGTCGATGCGCTCCGATCCCACGACGTTCGACGAGGCCGCGATCGAGGCGGCGCTCCGCAAGCAGCCCATGAAAGAGCTCGTCGGTTCCGACGGGAAGCTCGACGTCGCGGCGCTGCGTCGCGTTTTGATCGACCTCACGCAGGCGGCGACGGCATTGGCGCGAGGAAAAGCCGCAGAGAAGGCTCCGCCGCCAGGCACGGAAAACGAGGGCGTGGGCGGCACGTACGGGAAGGACGTCTACGAGGGCAAGGGGAGCGTCAACAACGACAAGCTCACGGATTGGGCCAAGAAGACCGCGCAATCGGGGCGCGAGCTCGTGCACAAGAGCCAGATCGTCGATGCGCCGGACGGCCTGAAGCTCGCCGTGCCCCACCCAGACGATCCCTCGAAGACCATTCTCGTCGAGGTGACGCTCGAGGCGGTCGCCGTGCTGCCGCCCGGGCCTCACGAAGAGAATGGCGTCGACGAATCGGGCCCCGGACGCGTCATCGTGAAATACGAAGGCGGAAAGTGGACCGCGCACGTCCTCGTGCGACGCCGCCTCCACCCCAACCAGGAAGTCCCGCACGTGCTCGTGCACGAGCTGTCCGAGGTCGCCGACATCGTGTACAAGCACCCGGAGGCGTCCGAGGAGACCATTCGGAAGGAACAGCAAGCGAAGGTGTGGAAGAGAGGCAGCACGGAGACCGACATGACCGCGCACGATCGCGCGGCCGTCGAGGAGCTCGTGTCGCTGCACGATGGGATACCGAAGAAGGAGCGGAACATCGAGACGATCCGCGGCAGCCTGGATGCGAACGAGCAGCTCCTCGCCGCCGACCGCGTCGAGCTCGACAAGTTGAAAAAGACGGCAGGAGCCGACACCGCCAAGATCCAGGAGCTCGAAAATGAGATAAATAAGAGAGAGAAGGGCATCGTCTCGCAGAAAAATACTCTCAAAGAAAAAGAGGACGAGCTTCGTCCCCTGGTCGCTCGGCGTGGCCGGATGCTCGAGGCCATGGGGCTACGCGACCCGGCCGACCTGCCGAAGAAGCTCGAGCTCTTGCGAAAGGCGGGGGTGCCCGACGAACTCGTGGAGCGAATTCACGACGACCTGGCGCTGCCCGTCCAGCAGAGGGAGGCGGATGCCGCATACCGGCGTTACGAGGCGGGGCCGCGGCCGCAGGCAGGGACGGTCTTCTTGGATGCGCACGTCATGCAGCACCTGATGTACCCCAGGGACCTCCACAAGACCGAGGAATTGTGGACGGAGCGCGGGCTCTCGGGAGGACACGACGACAAACGGGTCAAAGAATGGCTCGCGCACCGGCCCGAGATCGAACTGGTCCATATCAAGAGCAAAACACTCCCGGACGGCACCGGCGTGCATCTGTACGAGCAATATCGCTGGAAGGGCCCGGGCGAGGTGCCGACGAAACCGGACGAGCGGCCGGGCGGTTCGATGTGCGACATGTCCAAATGGATGAAGGCCGACCAACCCAAGACGACCGCAGACGATCTGGCCGCCGTCCTGCGCCTCGGCGAGGATGCGCTGGTGGCATGGCATGCGAGCGTGAAGCCCAGAGACGACAACGATCGATTCGGGCGCGACAAGGACGGCAAAGGCACGGCTGCGACGAAAGACGGCGTCGAGCTCGGCGGGTACTACGAGGCGGTGCCCCCGAATGCGCCGGCGACGGCCTACCAGTTCATCCTGAACACCGTATACTTGGACGCACGATGGTTCTTAAAGACGACCTGACGCTGGACGTGGACGGCTTGCGGCTCCGCTTGAAGCAGACCGAGGCAGGGCCGCTGCTCGCCACGGACCATCCACGCGACGACCCGCGCTCGACGCTGGCGTACGTCGTGAACACTGCACTCACGGGAGGCTGGTCCGACCTCGAAGAATCGATCATGCAGCGCCGGGGCACGAACGTCCCCCAGGCGATGGGCGCCACGCCCGTGCGCCCCGAGGACGTCGCGTACGCGGACCGGTTGAACTGGCGCAACCTCGGCGGGAGGACGCTCGACGATACGGATGCATTCATCATCGGGACGACGTTCACCAGCGCCGACATGATCATGCCGGGCAAGACCCTTCTCCGGATCCTGCGCAAGCTCGGTGAGCTCCGAGGACAGCGGCCGCCGTCGGGAGAAGCCGAGCCCGAGGCGCCCCCCACCCCCACGGAGCCGCCGTTTTCCCTGCTCACGGGCAGCACGGCGATCGAGCTCGACGAGCGGGCCGCGGAGCTCGACATGGTGGCGCGCAAGACCCCGAAGACGCCCCGGGACGAGGGGACGGAGCTGGGCGGGCGGACGTGCTTGCTCATCGAAATGGATGCCGCGGGCCTGTTCGAGGAGGGCGGCGAAGAGGAAAAACGTCAATGGCTCGTCGAGGCTCGATTGACGGCGCTCCTCGGGTATTACGACGCCGGTGTGGCGCTCCTTCGCTACCTGCGGGATCCGGCGCGCAAGAGGTACATTCCGGACGCGCCCGAAGGCGAGGGGGTGCTCGACGCGTGGGTGTCGATCGATTGGTTTCGCCTGGGCATACCGACGCCGCCCTCGATGAAACCCGTGAATTGGCTCGGCTTCTGCGAGCGCACGTTGCGGGAGGCCGAACCCGATCCGAGCGAGGACGAGGGGGAGGTCTACACGACGATCGGGAGCGAGAGATACCATATCGAATGGCGCAGGGACGTCCGTAGGCCTGCCGTCCTCCGCGCTTCCGTGGTGGTGCGATCTTGACCGCGCCGGCGCGCCGCCGATCCTCGTCGTCACCTCCCGGTGACGTCCTCGAAGACGGGCGGCTCGCCGCCGAGGGCGTCGAGGTGGGCGCCTTCGAGCTTCGCGCGCCGGAACGTGACGGCGCGCATCGTGGCGTTCGTGAATCGAGCGCCGCGGAGGTTGGTCTCGAGGAACTCGACGCTCTCGAGCGTGGCGCCCGTGAAATCGGCTTCCGGAAGCGCGGCGAGAATGGGGGCGATCTGGCTCCACGAAGAGCCGCGGAACGAGGCGCCTCGACCGGCGATGCGCTGGAGCCCCGAGCCCACGATCTTCGTCCGCTCGAACGTCGCGGCGTCGACGAGCGCGTCGTCCATGTCGATGCGGAGGAGCTCGGAGCCCGTGAAATCGGCGCCCGTGAGGCGAGCCTTCGTGAAATTGGCGTAGCGGATGACGGTGCCCGTGCAGCGTACCCTTTCGAGGTTCGCGCCCGAGAGCCCCACATCATCGAGGTTCGCCCCCGAGAGATCGGCGTCCGAGAGCCTGGCCTTGCCGAGCTCCATCTCGTGCAGGTCGGCCCCGGCGAGGTTCGCGCCCGAGAGATCGACGAGGACGAAGTGCAGAATCTCGGGGCGGCGGCGATTGAATGCATCGATGTCGTCCCAGAGGAGGCGGAGGAGCTCGACGCGCTCGAGCTGGCCCGGATCGTCGTCGGCCGCCCGGAGGCCCGTGAGATCGGCGCCCTCGAGCCTCGACATCGTGAGCAACATGGCGCGCACGCGCGCGCCGGCGAGCCGCGCTCCCGTCAGATCCACCCCGGAAAGGCGAGCGGCCGCGAGATCGCGCCCCGCGAGATCCGCGCCCCGAAGATTGATGCGTACTCCGGGCGCGAGCTTTTCCCTCTGCGCGTTGAATTCGGCCACATCACGCAACAAGAGCTCGAGCCACGCGTCGCGATCGTTCGGAGAGAGCATGTACGCTCCTCTATCACCACCGCGGGCAGGCGCCCAGACGTGGAATGAATGGGCCTCGGAGATCTCCACATGTCCCCGTCGAACGTGACCTCCATCGAGCGAGCCGGCGAGCGCGCGGCCCGCTTCTCCCTCGCCGCCACGAGCATCGGCCTCGATGTGCGGCCGATCGTGCCCGCGCTCGTCGCGCTCGCGCCCGAGCTCGAGCGCTGCTTTGCCGTACGCGTCGCGTCCGGGCTCGCGTCGATCGCCCTCGTCACGCGCGGCGATCCGGCGGACGGGAGCGGGTTCGGCGAGCGGCTCGGCGATCTCTTCGCGGCGATCGGGGCCGGCGGTGATGTTTCGCCGCCCGCGACGAGCGGGCTCGAAGAGCACGGCGGACCCGTCGCGGTCACGATCGGGCTCGACGACGAGGGGGTTTCGCTCGCGATCGAAAAGAGGAGCACGCCGGGGGGATTCAGCCTCGCGACCGCGCTTGGCATGCTGCTCGGCGGTGGTTGCGCGGGTTTGTCCACGGGGGCCGCCTCTTCGCTGCTCGATCTCGGCGCCCATTGGAAGACGAGCGCCGACGCCGTGTCCGATGAAATGGATCCCCGGGGTCGCCATGGCCGGATGGCGTTCGTCCTGCGCGCCGATCGGCCGCTCGACGACGGCGCGAGGCGCGTCGAGGGCGTGATGCGCGCCCTCGGCGTCACCGAGCCGCAGCGGAGGTGGTTCGTCAAGACGTACGGCGCGCTCGCGGCGCCCGGAAGGGCCATTTCCGCGCGGCTCGTGGCGAGCCCGGAGGGGCTCTCGCGCGAGGTCGGCGTCGAGTACCGTGCGGTCCCGATCGAGGACGTGGTCAAGGTGTGGACGACGTTCGACCCTCTGCCCGCGCTCGGCACGCGCCTCGGCGCGATCGCCGGAGCGCTGAACGTCGAGCGCGCGGCCGCTTTCGAGGTTCATTTTCGTTCGACGGAGCCGCCCGGCCTCTCGGTCACGTTCGACATCGGCGCCGAGCCCTCGAGCCTCGCAAGCATCACGCCCTGACGAACTCCACGAGATCTGCGATGAGCAAATCCACCACCTCGGACCAGCTCCTCGTTTCCCAGCCGACGGCGACGACGACCTCGGGGTTGTCGCTCCGAACCTTCGCGCTCGCGGCCGTGGCGCGGACGACGCTCTCGGGCAACGTGAACGCGGGAGTCGAGGCCACGGTCTTGCGGAATCATCTCACGGCGGCCGTCGCGCCGACGGGCTCGTGGAGGACTTCGCTCGCCGCGTACCTCGAAGCACCGGCGCCGGCCGATCGACCGCTGCTCGATCTCTCGCGAGCGCTCGGTTCGTCGCTGGTCGAGGCGCTCACGATCGCGCTCGCTGCCGCGGTCGACGAGGATCCACTGGTGGGGCGGCTCGTCGCGCACGCGCTCGGGCGCGCGGACACGGCGAGGCCGACGCTCGGGCTCGTCGCAGAGGCGTTCGCCGAGGCGACGAGCGAGGGTGCGCGCGCGCTGGACATCATCCTCACGGGCGCGGCGCTCTCGAGTGGGCTGCTCGAGCTGCGCGACGAGGCCGCGCCGCTGCCGGAGCGGGCGCTCGTGGTGCCTTTGCCGCTCGTCCTCGCGTTCGCGGGGCGAGATCAGGTTTTTCCCGGAACGATGATCGGCCTCGGCCGGTTGTCCGCCGTCCCGCTGCACCCGTCGCTGCATGAGGAGGCGCGGTCACACGCGCGGGCGCTCGCGGCGGCAGGGCCGGCGCGGCGCGCGCTCGTCCTTCGCGCGTCGCCGGGCGCGGAGGGGCGCACGATCGCGACCGTGATCGCCGCGGAGCTCGGGGGCCGCGCGGCGTTCGTCGAGACGGACCGGACCGCGGGGCTCGGGCCGTGGCTCTTTTCGAGGCGGCTCTTGCCCGTGTTCTGCTTCGATCTCGCGCCCGGCGAGCGCAAGCAGATACCGGTGATCGCCCATTACGGAGGCCCAGTCCTCGTCCTCTGCGGGTCCGACGGCCATATCGACGGGCGCGAGCTCTCGCCGCTCGAATTCACGCCGGCGCGGCCCTCGCGGGCCGAGCGCGAGCCGCTCTGGAGGGATGCGATCGGCGGGGACGAGCTCGCGCAGAAGCTCGCGATCACGCACCGCCACCGGGCCGGGCGCATCGCCGAGATAGGCCGCATCGCCCGTCACCACGCGACGCTGTGCGGTCGGGAAAAACCACTCGAAGAGGACGTGCTCGCGGCAAGCCGGACGAGCGAAGGCGGCGGGCTCGGCGCGCTGGCGCAGCCGATCGCGGACTCCATCGGCGACGACGCGCTCGTGCTCGGGGAGGCATTACGCACGGAGCTGCGCGTCCTCTTGCTTCGATGCCGCAGCCGCGACGAGCTCGCCGAGGGGCTCGGTCCTTCGGCGCGCGCGCGTTATCAGGCGGGCCTGCGGGCGCTCTTCATCGGGCCGTCCGGCACGGGAAAGACGCTGGCGGCGGCCTGGATCGCCACGCAACTCGCGTTGCCGCTGTTCCGCGTCGATCTCGCGTCCGTCACGAGCAAATACATCGGCGAGACCGAGAAAAACCTCGCGCAGCTCTTCGCGCGCGCGGAGGAGACGGAGGTGGTGTTGCTGTTCGACGAGGCCGACGCGCTCTTCGGCAAGCGCACCGACGTCCGCGACGCGAACGACAGGTTCGCCAATGCGCAGACGAATTACCTCCTGCAGCGCATCGAGTCGTTCGACGGGATCGCCATCCTCACGAGCAATGCGAAGAGCCGGCTCGACGCGGCGTTCGCGCGCCGGCTCGACGCGATCATCGAGTTCCCGCTGCCGGGGCCGGAGGAGCGGCGCGCGCTCTGGCTCGCGCACCTCGGCGGGGCGCACCGGATCGCGCCGCGGGACCTGAATCGCCTGGCGGCCGCGGTGGATCTATCGGGCGGGCACATCCGCAACGTGGTGCTGACGGCGGCCGTGCTGGCGCGCGAGGAGAAAAGGCCCATCGAGATGGCGGATGTCGTTTGCGGCCTCGCGGGCGAATATCGCAAGCTCGGCCGCTCCGTGCCGGCGGAGTTCCGGTAGGTCACAGCGGGCGCGGCCCGGCGCGCCTCCCGCGACGAACGACCGAGGCGTCACCGGCACACGAACGGAATCGGATCCCCGGTCGCGTTGCACTCCAGATCCGCGTTGCACCCCGTGGGCTTGCACAGGCCGTTCGTGCAGACGAAGTTGTCTTCGTCGCGCGTCGGCGGCGCGCCCAGGGTCACGCAATCGGCTGCGACGCTGCACTTGCGTACGCAAATCTTCAAGAGGTGGTCGGCGAACTTCGCGCACACCAGGTCGGGCTCGCCGAGGGCATTGATGCATTCTTGGTCGGAGCCACAACCCACGTCCCGGCACATCCCATCGATGCAGGCGAAGTTGTCGGCGTCCTTGGTCGCAGGGGCGCCCGGATGGAAACAATCGTTCACCGAGGTGCACGGCGTGTAGCAGCGGTTGCCGGGGAACGGGTCCGGGCTCGGCGCGCACACCGACGTGAGGGTCAAGGTCACGTCTCGCGCTCGAGAGGTTCACGATGAGCGTGAGACGTAGAAAGTGGCGCGATCCGGAGACGGGCGTGACCAAGGAATGCTGGATGATCGACGTGATGGTGGAGCACAAGGACGGCCGGCGGGAGCGGGGGCGGAGGGTCGCCCCGGTCCAGAACAAGCAGGCCGCCGAGCAGTACGAGCGCGACCTGCGCGCCGAGCTGCTCATGGGCTCCTCCAAGGTCGAGAAGGAGGGGGTGGAGGAGGCCCCGCGGTTCGAGGCATTCGCCGGGGAGTTCCTCGCGACGTACGCGAAAACAACAATAAGCCGAGCGAGGTGCGGTCGAAGGATGCAATCCTCCGGGTGCATCTCGTGCCTGCATTCGGCAAGCTGCGCCTCGATGCAATCGGACCGAAGGAGGTCGAGACCTACAAGGCCCGAAAGCTCAGGGAGGGATTGTCACCGAAATCGGTGAACAACCACCTCACAGTTCTGCGTCGGCTGCTCGCGCTGGCCGTGGAATGGGGGAAGCTCCGGACGGTGCCAGTCATTCGTTGGCTTCGCGTTCCGGAACAGCCTTTCGATTTCCTGAGGTTCGAGGAGGCCGCCAGGCTCGTCAGCGCAGCGGACTTGTCGTTATGGCACACGATGATCGTCGTGGGCCTGCAGCAGGGCGAGCTCCTCGCGCTTCGGTGGGAGGACGTCGACCTTGCGGCCGGGCGGCTGCTCGTTCGCCGCTCCGTCGTCGATGGCATCGTCGGAACTCCGAAGAACGGAAAGGGCAGGGAAGTGCCGCTCGGGGAGGAGGTGCTCCGCATCCTCAAGGCATTCCGCCACCTCCGCGGACCGCTCGTCTTCTGCGCAGAGGATGGCCGCATGCTGAAGAAGGGCGAGTGCAAGCACCCGCTCTGGCGAGCGTGCCGTCGCGCCGACCTACGTCGGATCGGCTGGCACGTGCTCCGTCACACCTTCGCGAGCCACCTCGCCATGAAGGGGGTCGCCCTCAAGGCGATCCAGGAGCTCCTCGGCCACGCGACGATCGAGATGACGATGCGCTACGCGCACCTGTCCCCGGACGTCCGCCGTGGTGCCGTCAAGCTCCTCGACGGTCCCCCGACGCCCGACGAGGGCGCCGTGCAAGCTCACGGCACATACACGGCACATGAGCGGAGGCTGAAGCAAAAATAGCGAGGTTTCCCGAAGAAATTGAGTGGAGGCGCCGGGAATCGAACCCGGGTCCGCAAGGCCTACAGTTCACCTTCGTTCACGTGCGTAGTCGCCGTATCCCCTGCGACTGGGTCCGCGGATTCGGCCGCGACCTATCCCTCGCTGTTCTCGACCACGCTATCGAGGGCACCCTCGCGCGGTCCAGCCCTCGTGGTTGACACCCTTCGGATACCAGGACGATCTCTCCGTCGGGCGGCTATCGTCGGTTCTTAGGCCGCGAGAGCGTATGCGTTGTCGTTCGCACGTATAACGTCCCGCTTGATAGGCGGTGCAGGAGCCGCCAGCACGCAGATGAACCTTCGGTCCCCACGTCGAAGCCGATCGCCCCCTCGTGGTGACCTCGGACCTTCGAGAGGTCCGAGCCACGAAAGCATAGGACACCACCCTTTGACGTCAACCCCTCCGTTGGGCGCCCTAGGGGTTTCGCTCGGGCGAGCTCGGCTCGCGCCCCGACCCCGGCCTCCTTTTGCGAGGCTTCCGTCGTGTTTGGGGCTCGCGACCGGGGCCGTCAACGTCTTCGTCGGTTCGGCGCGCCCCTCGACGACCTTTCGGGGCTCGACTAGACGGAGAGGGGCCCCCAGGGTGGCGCCGGACGGGCGCACTTGGCCGGGTCAGGGCTCTTCCCAGCGAGGTCGACATGTCGAGGATGGTGCAGTGCGTGAAGCTCGGTCAGGAGGCGGAAGGGCTGGAGAAGCCGCCCTTCAAGGGGGCCCTTGGCCAGCGCGTGTTCGATAACGTCTCCAAGCAGGCGTGGAGGATGTGGCTCGAGCACTCGAAGATGCTCATCAACGAGTTTCGCCTCGACCTCATGAGTGAGCACGGTCAGCGCATCTGGATGACCGAGTGCGAGAAGTACTTCTTCGGCGAGGGCGCCGCGCTCCCGCCCGACTTCAAGCCCGAAGAGAGCAAGTAGCCGCACGGGAGCGAGGCGCGGATCACTGGAGCTTCCAGACCGCGCCGTTCGCGACCGTCGCTGTCTCCACGAAGTAGAGCGTCTTCGTCGCTCGGTCGAACGTCATCGCGAAGTCCGTCGTGTCGCCGAGCGTCGAGATGCTCGGGATGTGCGTGAACGAAGGGCCTGCCGGATCCACGACCGCGTGGATGAACCCGCCGTTCGATCGCACGTAGAGGTGCTGCGGCGTGACGAGGTCGTCGATCTCCACGTTCGTGCAGAGCGTGCTCGTGTCGATCGTCGCGAGCTTCGTCGCCGCGCTCGTGAAGGACGCGCGTGGGATGCGGTAGACGCCTTCGCTCGACGTGCCCACGGTTCTTCCTGCCACGTAGACGAACTGCGTGTCGGCCGCGAGGCCCACCACGTAGTCGACGCTCGTGTTCGTCCCGAGGTGCACGGGCGCGCTCGGCGCCGTCGGCGAGAACGAGTAGAAGTCTGTCTTCCCCGACGTGTTTTGCGTCGCGAGCAGCAGGTTCGTCCCGTCGAACGTGACCGCGTAGGAGCCCGAGCTCGCGGGGTACGAGGGCGTGAGATCCCAGGTCGTGGGACCCCACGTCGTGCCGTTCAGGATGCGGAAGAGGCGGCTCGCGCTGGTCGTCGTCGTGCTGTCGACGCTGAAGAGCTGGCCGTTCGCGAACGTGAGATCGTAGCCGAGATGCGTCGTCGTGAGGCCGTCGGCCGTGCCTCGCTGGACGGCTTGCGCGCCGCCTGCGATCGGGAACTGGAAGACCTTGCTCGTGCCGCCGACGAAGATCTCCGTGCCGCTCACCGCCATGCCGTAGGTCGACGACGCCGTCGAGGGGAACGTGACGCCCAGCGGAACCGGCGTCTTCACGCCGCTGTAGACGATGTCCGTGATCGCGAGCGACGTGATGGTGCCGCCCACGGGGACCGCGACGTAGAACTTCGTGCCCGGCGGGTAGACGCCGCCGAGGCTCGCGAGCGGGCTCGACGGACCGCAGAAGATCTGCTGGTTGCTTGCGTCGAAGAGCGCGATCGTGCCCACGGGATCCCCTTGCAGGGCCAGGGCGCCGTTCTGCACGGTGTAGACGTACCAGTGCACGTTCACGCCGGCGGAGAAGCAGCTCGGCGGATCGAGCCGCATCGTCGAGGTCGGGTTGATGGGGACCGTGCCTGCCGTGAGGAGGGGCTCCGCCGTCCCCCAGCTCTCGCCGGGGCCGGGGTTGATCTCGCGGATCTTCACGGTCGCGCCGTTGAAGTCCTGGCTCGTCGCCTCGGTGCTCACCCAGACGTAGAGCGGGCCCTGGGGCGCGGGCATCGTGATGTTGTGCGTGTCGGCGTTCGCGCGGCAGTTGTACGAGACCTTCGTCGGTGACTCGGGATCACACTCGTTCAGGACCTCGACGTTGAGCGCGCTCTGCGTGAGGACCGGATCGAGGTTCTCGACCTCGACCTGCAGGATGCTCGTGGGCGAGGATTTGTCGTACTCGATGACCGCGTCGACGCCGTGGATGTCGCCGTAGGTGGTGTGGTTGTCGCACGAGATCGAGCCCGGCTCGCCCCAGGTCGCGGCCATGTCGAAGGCGTTCACGGTGTCGGGGAGCGCCCAGACGTGCGGGTCTTCGGGCTGCGCGGGGGGCGTGTAGTTCGCGCTCGCCGTCGTGTACGGCGCGAAGCAGCCCTCGCCTTCTGCGGCCGCGGGATCGATCTCCTCGATCGTCACCGTGACGGGCGGGAAGGGGGTGCCGGTGGCATTCTTTGCGATCCAAACGAAATAGGTGCCGGGTGGGCCGTCGACGTTGGCGCCCCACATCTGCTTATACCAGAGGCATTTCTCCGACACGGCGAGCGTGGGGTCGCACGTGCCGCTCATGATCTCGATGTCGAGCAGCGCGCTCGCGGTGGTCTGCGGGGTGCGCGCCTCGACGTGCAGGAGTTTGCCGCCGTTCGCGAGGTCCGGGGACGTCTTCACGTACTTGATGACCGCGTCCGGGCCGATGCCGTTCGGGTCGCAGGCGAACGCGCCGTCGGTCGTCGTGACGCTGGCCTCAGCGAGGGACCATCGGTGCAGGTTGCCGATGACGAGCGCGTTGGCTTGCGTGAGGGGCTGGGCGCAGGAGTCGCCCGAGGGCGCCTGGCAGGAGGGCAGGCAGCCGTCGTCGGTCGCGGTGTTGCCGTCGTCGCAGGCCTCGCTCCCCGCGGCGATGCCGTCGCCGCAGCTCGTCGCGCACGCGCTCGGCGTGCCCGTGCAGGTCCAGCCGGGCTCGGCGGCGCAGGTGTCGCTGCAGCCGTCGTTCGCCGCGGCGTTGCCGTCGTCGCAGCTCTCCGCGCCGACCTTTTGCCCGTCACCGCAGATGCCGGCGCATGCGCTCGGCGCGCTGCCCGTGCAGGTCCATCCAGCCTCGATCACGCAGGCTTCGCTGCAGCCGTCGCTCGCCGCGGTATTGCCGTCGTCGCAGGCCTCGCTCCCCGCGGAGATGCCGTCGCCGCAGGTGGTCGCGCACGCGCTCGGCGCGCCCGTGCAGGTCCAGCCGGGGACCAGGGCGCACGCGTCGCAGCCGTCGTTCGGCACGGGGTTCGCGTCGTCGCAGGCCTCGGCGCCTGCAGGAATGCCGTCGCCGCAGCTCGTCGCGCAGGCGCTTGGCATACCGTTGCAGGTCCAACCAAGATCGACGGCGCACGTGCTGTCGCAGCCGTCGTTCGGGGCCATGTTGCCGTCGTCGCAGGCCTCGGCGCCCGCGGGAATGCCGTCGCCGCAGAGCGTGCTGCACGTGCTTGGCGCGCCGGCGCAGACGAATCCGGGCTCGACGACGCACTGATCGTCGCACCCGTCGGATGCCGTGGTGTTGCCGTCGTCGCAGCCCTCCGCGCTCTCGACGGCGCCATCTCCGCAGACCGCGCTCGCGCCGCCCGAACCGCCCGCGCCGCCGGCTCCCCCTGCGCCCCCGATTCCGCCCGCGCCGCCGGCTCCCCCTGCGCCGCCGATGCCGCCCGCGCCGCCGCTTCCCCCTGCGCCACCCGCGCCGCCTTGGCCGCCCGAACCACCGATCCCGCCCGAACCTCCGGTCCCGCCGACGCCACCGGTCCCGCCCGAACCGCCCGTGCCGCCGATGCCGCCGGCTCCGCCCGATCCTGGGCCGCTGTTGCTCGAGCTCGTCGTGCCCGATCCTTCGGGCCCCTCGTCTCCGCACGCGACGAGCAAGGCCGCCGTCGCGAGCGTCACCATCGACATCCAGCGTGTTCGTTTCATGGGACAAACCCCAGAACCTGTGGCCGGTCCGTCCGGCGTCCCACTATCGGACAAACCGCTACGTGTTCAGAACAAATTCGTGCGGTGCGCCGCGGCTCACGGCGGGAAGTCGAACGCGCGCACCATGTCCGCGCCGACGGCGTGGCAATCGGTGCAGATCGACGGCGCGCCCGAGTAAAGCGACTCCCCCTCGGGGCTCCATTCCACGAAGAACCACGCGCCCCCGCGCTTCTCCATCGCGGCCACGATGTGCGGGCTGCCGTCGTCGTCGAAGCCGTCCTTCACGAGGAGCGCGCCGTCGGGCCATGCCGTGATCTTCGGGCCAAGGAGTGCGCCCGCGACCACGTCGTTCATGAAAATCTCCACCGACGTCCCGTGCCGCGCGCTCGAACTTTTCCGCGTCTCGTAGCCCGGCGCGCGCTCCCACGTGCGGTACTTCGCGTCCTTTATCCGCGTCCAGAGCTCGTCGGCGCCGTCCGGATCGTCGTCCTGCCGGCAGCCGATCGACAGTGCAGCGAGGAGCGTCATCGCCGCGATCCCAAGCACGTTCACGAGCCTCGACATGAAAGCCTCCCCGTCGTCATTCACGGCAACTTCGGCGGCGGCGGAAGCGCGCCCCCGCGGCGCACGAACGCCACGATCGCCTTCCCCAGCGCCTTTTGCGCCTTCTCGCACTTCGGGTTCGCCTGACCCGCCGACATACCTTTGCACTCCTTCTTGTGCTCGGCGGCGCGGGTCGCGATCTTCTCGTCCTCGAGCAGCGCTTGCTGCACGTCGTCGTCGAGCTTGCGCCACGGGATCTCGGCGTGGAGCGGCTCGGGCGGCACGCGCATCCGGATCTCCTCGGCCTGGAGCGAGGCGCAGCTCCCGTTCCAGCGCAGCACGTCGTAGCTGCCGCCGCTCGCGCCGCTCACGACCATGCCGCCGGTGTTCGGCGTTCGCTTCACGAGGATGATCACCTCCTCCTCGAACTCGAGCTTGCTGCTCGCAGACGGCCCTCCGGAGGCGTCCCACGCCTCGGTCGCGCGGGCCAGATATCCGCGCACCCATGGCGTCCCCTTGCCGAACAGGGCGAGCGCCATCTCCGGCATCCCCGCGGCGCAGAGGCGTTGCACGAACGCGCTCGGAGGCACGCAGAGGTCCGAGCCCTCGTTCGCGCACGCCGTGGGGAACGCGACGGGCGCCTCCTTCGGCGCATCGAGGCCGTCGCCGACGTCGGCCTTGGGCGCGGGCTTCTCTTGGGACGCGTCTTTCGCGGGCTCGGCCGATCCGCCGCAGCCGGAGAGGGCGATCGTGAGCGAGGCGGCGCCGAGGACGGAACACCAAGCGCGGCGGCGCGTGGGGGCGGGGAAGGACACGTGCATACGCTCCAAGCTATCCGAACGTCCGGTGCGTCGGGGCGCAAAGTCGGTGCGTCGCCGGGGTGGAAGCGCGTCTTCCCAGGGGCGCGCATCCTTGACGCGACGAGATCGTCGTTCGACGCTGTTCGTGCCGCCTTCTCACGCCTTCGGAGGGATGGATATGCGCTTGCTCGACCGGATGCTCGCCGCGCACGCGTGGCCAACGTGCGCGCTCGTTTTGATGGGCCTCGCCGCCGCGTGTGGTTCGAGCGGAGAAACCACGTCGAGCGGGCTTCTGTCCGGTGGCCACGGGGGGAGCGGCGGCGTGCTCACGGGCGTGGGCGTGGGCGGCTCGGGCGGGGCGTCGTCCGTGTCGTCATCGAGTTCCAGCGGCGAAGGCGGCTCGGGCGGGGGCGAGGTGAAGCTCGGGCCGCCCTATCCGATCGTGCTCTCGCACGGATTCTTTGGGTTCGAAGATTTCGCTGGGGCCGGTTTCGCGACCTATTTCTACGAGGTCAAAGATCACCTCGCGTCGCAGGGCGAGGTCCTCGTGTTCACGCCGGCGGTCGATCCGTTCAACACCTCGGACTTTCGCGGCGCGCAGCTCGTCGAGCACATCGAGCAGATCCTCGCGATCACCGGCCACGAGAAGGTCAACATCATCGGCCACTCGCAGGGCGGGCTCGACGCCCGCGTCGCGGCGAATCTCCGACCCGACCTCGTGGCCAGCGTGGTCACGGTGGCGACGCCCCACGGCGGATCGCGCGTCGCGGACATCGCGCTCGATCTCGTGAGTGATCCGGCCGCGCAGGACGTCGTGAGTGATCTGCTCGAGATCATCGGCGCGCCGCTCTACGACGAGTTCGGCGAGCAGACGAACGTATGGAAGCCCCTCGAGCTCTTCAGCCAGCCCGGGATCACCGCCTTCAACAAGGCGCACCTGGACGAGCCCGGCGTGTTTTACGCCTCGATCGCGGGCCGCACGGACCTGCACCTCGGCGGCGACATCTGCGACGCCGACGTCTCGCTGCCGTTCATCGCCGAGTGGCAAGGAAAGCTCGACACGGTGGATCCGCTGCTCTCGGTCTTCGAGACGATCCTCGACGGAGGCTTCGGCGATCCGTATCCGAACGACGGGCTCGTGCGCGTCGTCGATTCGAAGCGCGGCGAGTTTTGGGGCTGCTTGCCCGTCGATCACCTCGACGAGGTCGGCCAGCTCTTCGGCGACTCGGCCGGCATCGGCAACGGCTGGAAGCACAAAGTCTTCTACGCCGACGTGGTGGCCGAGCTGCGCAAGCGCGGATTTTAGCCGCAACGCGCAGAGCACGATCGGAACAGCGTAGCAGTTTTCCGGCGGCCCCAGCGCGTCGGCGCGCGCTATCGAAGAGGACGACGTGGACGAAAGCGGCGATCAGTTGACGCTTCTTCGTCTTCTTCCGCGGATCGTTTCCCGTACTCGTTCCCTTGTTTGGGGCGAACTTGTGTTCGGGTGCGGTTTCCCACAGCTCGCCGTGACGGCGAAGATCCTTTTCGCGTGCACGTGCCGGCAGCAGTCGTCTTCCGATTGCGGTTCGTGTATATCCTGAGCGTCTGCGCGTGCGTCGTCGGCTCCGTCGGAGGCGAGTTTGGAAGAGGGTAACCAAGGTTCGGAGATCGAGCGGCTGAAGGCCGAATTGGCGGCCCTTCAGCAGAAGCTCGAGGAGCGTGAGCGCTCCGAAGCCGCCCTGCGCACGGAGAACGAGGCCCTGCGCACGCTCTTCCGGCAGCTCCCGGTCGCGGTGTGGGCGACGGACCACGAAGGCAACGTGACCATGGGCAACCCCGAGGCCGATCGGCTCCTCGGGGTCCCCGAGACGGCGCCCACGGCTCCGCCCGTGGAAGAGTGGGGCGAAGGCGCCATCTACCTGCACGCCGACAAGAACACGCCTTATTCGCTGGAGGAGCTGCCGCACACGCGCGCGCTCCGCGGCGAGTCCGTCCGGACGGCCGAGCTCTTCTTCCGCAACGGCAACGTGCCCGACGGCGTGTGGCTCGAGGTCCACGCGGCGCCGCTGCGCGACGCTTCCGGCAAGCAGACGGGCGCGGTTTCGGTGTTCATCGACAGCGAGGCGCGCAAGAACTTCGAGGAAGAGGTCGCGCTGCGCAACAAGGAGCTCGTCGCCAGCGAGTCGGAGAAGTCGGAGCTCATCGCGCGGCTCAGGATGGCCGTGCAGGAGCTCTCGACCCCGATCCTGACGCTCTGGGAGGACGTGCTCGCGCTCCCCGTGATCGGCGTGGTCGATTCACGGCGCAGCGCCGAGATGATGGAGCGGCTGCTCGACGAGATCGTGCGCAGTCAGTCGCGATTCGTCATCATCGATCTCACGGGCGTCGAGGTGATCGACACCTCGACCGCCGATCACTTCATGAAGCTGGTCAAGGCCGTCGGGCTGATCGGCGCGCGTTGCGTGCTGACCGGTATCCGGCCCGCGGTCGCGCAAACGTTGGTCGATCTCGACGTCAACTTCGGCCAGCTCGAGACGTTGCGAAATTTGAAGCACGGGCTTCGCTACTGTCTGCGGTGGCTCGATGCCGAGGATACCGGGCAGAACGCGGTGAGCGAGGGCGAGGCCAGGAGGGCCCGATGGTCATGATGATGGAAACGCAGCGGATCCCGATCGTACGCCTGTCTGGAAAGTTGATCGTATCGATCCAGACCGCGCTTTCGGACACCGTGGTGGATCGGCTGCAGCAAGACGTCGCGGCCGCTTGCGAGAAGGGTGACGCGCGCGGGCTCGTCGTGGACGTCTCCGGCGTCGACGTGCTCGACAGCTACATCACGCGCAGCCTGCGTGACCTCGCGGTCATGGCGAGGCTGATGGGCGTGGAGACCGTGGTCTGCGGCCTCCGGCCCGCCGTCGCGATGACGCTCGTCGAGATGGGCATGGAGCTGCCCGGCGTGCGCACGGCGCTGAACCTCGATCGCGCGCTCGCGCTGCTCGATTCACTCCAGCCCGAGGGGCTGCCGCACGACCTCGCCGGCGAAGGGGACGAGTGGGAGGGCGAGGCGTGACCATCGTCTCTCGGACGACGCGGTGGAGGAGGAGGCGCGATCGATGAACGAGGTCGCGGGGGAAATCCTCGCCATCTTGCGGCGGTACCTCTCGGAGCCGACGAGCCGGTCGCTCCTCACGTCCGCCGCCAGACGAGCGAACGTGAGGCTCGAGGTGCTGGTGCGCTCCGAGATCCCGCAGCTCGTCCAGCAGCTCGGTCCGGGCTTGAACATCTTCTTGCAGGAGCCGGAGAAGCTCCAGAACTGCAAGAGTCTGCTCGCGCTCGTGGCCGTGGAGAACGCTCCATCGATCCCCATGGAGTCCCAGCCGCAGCAGGCCGAGTCGCGCCCCGATGGCATCAGCGTCCCGATCCGCGCCGAGCACGACGTCGTTCGTGCCCGCACGCTCGGCAAGGACATGGCCAAGCAGCTCGGGTTCTCCGAGGTCGTCCAGACGAAGGTCGCGACGGCCGTCTCCGAACTCGCGCGCAACATCTTCCAGTACGCAGGGACCGGCGAAATCCGGATCCGGCGGATCGAAGGTAAGAAGCGCGGCATCGAGGTCGTGGCCCGCGATCAAGGGCCTGGGATCTCCGATCCGGCGCTGATCCTCAGCGGCGCCTATCGCTCGAAATGGGGTATGGGCGCGGGCCTCCGCGGCACCAAGCGGCTCGTCGACGAGTTCGAGCTCGACACGCATCCCGGCCTCGGCACCACGGTCCGCATCCGAAAGTACGCCGAGTAGCCCGTGGATATAGGCACGGCAGAGCGCCCCGCAGATGGGGAAACCGTCTGCGGCGACGCACACCTCATCCTGGAGCGAAAGCCCCGCACGCTTATCCTCGTCGCCGACGGCCTCGGCCACGGCCCCCACGCGGCGCTCGCCGCCTCGACGCTTTGCAAGTACATCGAAGAGCACGCCGAAGAGCCGCTCGAGATGCTCCTGCGCGGCGCCGACAGGGCCGTGGCCAGCACGCGCGGCGCCGCGGTGATGCTCGCTCGCGTCGACATGCAGACGGCGACGCTCGACGTCGCAGGCGTCGGCAACGTCGCGCTCCGCTCGTGGAGCAAGGAGAAGATCCAGCCGCTGCCCGCGCGCGGCGTGCTCGGCCGTGGCATTCGCCACGTGCGGATCTTCCGTTACGGCCTCGTGCACGGCGACATGTTCGCGCTCTACACGGACGGCATCTCCGGCAGCTTCGACATCGATCAGGTCAAACACCAGAGCGCCACGGCAATCGCTCGCTCGGTCCTCGAGGGCTATCGCAAATCCCACGACGACGCGACGTGCGTGGTCGTGCGCTACCTGGATCGCTGATGTCGAAGGTGCCCGCGATCGTGCCCGAGCCGCTCTCGTTCGACATCGGCAACGAGCACGACCGCTTCTGGTGCGCCGCCGAGGGGCGAAGGTACGCCGCCGTGATCGGCTTCGACGCCAAGGCCCAGGGCGAGGTTGCGATCTGCATCGCCGAGCTCGTCTCGAACGTCGCCAAGTTCGCGGGGCAAGGCACGCTCGCGCTCTCGACGGTGACCGAGCCGCGTCTCGGCATCCGTATCGTCGTCGAGGACGCGGGCCCCGGCATCGACAACCCCGCGAGCGTGTTCGAGGACGGTTTTTCCGAGGGGCGCAGGCTCGAACCGGGCACGCAAAGGCGCAGCGGGCAGGGGCTCGGCGTCGGGCTCGGCGCCGTGGCGCGCATGATGAGCCACGTCGAGATGGAGAACGTGCCGAGCCGCGGCTTGCGGGTCGTCTGCCTCAAGTGGCTCGATCCGCCGCGCGGCGGATCCGGCCCGTACCCGGCCTCGGGGCCGAGCAGCGCGCGGTAGCTCGCTCAGCGAGGCGCCGCGCGTCCGCCGCCCCGCGCGAGGAAGGCCTCGTAGCCTTCCATCAACGCGAGGTAGATCCAGCCGCCGAGCACCTCGGCGCCGGCGCTCGACGGGTGCGCGAGATCGGCCCCGCCGAGGCCACGCTGCACCCACACGCCCATCGAGCCGAGCCCACCCATCGCGCTCAGCGTGTCCCAGTATCCGCAGCCGACCTCGGCCGCGACCTTGCGCTGGATCGCCGCGAGCTTCGGCACGACGGGGCGGCTCGAGTAGCCCGAGCCCTTCTTGTCGGCGCGATCCATCGGCCCGATGAGCAAGCACGAGCCCTGCGGCAGCGCCGCGCGTACCTGCACGAGCACGGCCTTCATCGTGGACTCGTACTGATCGAGCGGGAAGAGCTCGCCGTCCTCGCTCTCGTTCATGCCGTACTGGAAGACGGTCAGCGCAGGATCACGTGTCTTCAATTGCTCGGCGAAATGCGCGTCGTCGCTCTTGTCGAGGAAGCGGATGCGGCAGCCCTGGATGCCGATCGCGTCGAGCACGGCGCCGGGAACGTCGCGCTCCATGGTCACGCCGAACGCGCGCACGCCGGGCCCCTCGGCGCGCACTTCGAGCTCGTGCGGGCCGTCGGGGACCTCGTAGACGCGATGCCGCGACGCCGACGCCTCCGCGCGCGTGTCGATGGTCTCGCGCGGCGCGCCGTCGATGCTCACGGTCATCGGCGCGCCGCCTTCATGCTCGAGGTAACTCACGGCGAAGCGCGAGACGGCGCGGCCGAAGGTGCCGGTCTTCGTGGTCGAGAAGCGCGAGAACGCGCCCTTGCCCTGCGCGCGGAACGACACGCCGCCGAGGCCGTAAAAGCCGTCCTTCGCGTAGGGGCCGACGACGCGACTGACTTGCCAGCCAGGCGCCGCGAAGCGCACGACGTCGTTGTGGAAGTAGCCGGGCCAGGCGTTCGCCATGAGCATGAAGCCATGGCCCGCGTCGCCGAAGCGGCGCTGGAGCTTGCGGCGCAGCGTCGCCGTGACGAAGTCGCTCGCGACGATCGAGTCGCCGAAGTAGGTGACGCGCGCGATCGCCTTTGGCTCCTTGCGCTCGACGGCGGCGAGACGGCCGTAAAACGCGGCGAGCGCGTGGCCCGAGGGATCCTCGATTGATCGCGGGGGTTTTCCAGTCTCGGTGGTGCTCGCCGCGGGCACGATCTCGGCTGCGGCGGGCGGGAGCGCGACCTCCTCGGGCTGGCGCAGCTCGGCCTGCTCCGTCGTTTCCATCGCGAGCGCCGTCTCGCCGACGGAGGCCGTGGGCTCGGGCGCGGGCGACACCGCGACGAGGCCTGCGCCCTCGGGCAACGGCGTGAGCAGGCGCAGGCGCGCGAGCGACGGGGAGAAGTAGGGGATGGCCACGAGCGTGGCGAGCGTCATGAGCGCGATCGCGGCCTGCGAGTGCAGTCCGTTGATGCGCGGCGCCTCGGGTTCGTCGGTCGTCGTGGCGGGCCGCGCTGCCGCCTCCGGGGGCGAAGGCGCGACGCGGGGCGCGTCCTTGGCCTGCGGGGCGTCCTTGGCCTGCGGCGCCTTTGGCGGCGCTTCCTGCGGCGCAGGGGCCGCCTTCGGCGTCGCCTCGGGCGCTCGTGCGTTCGGGGGGGACTTCTTGGCTTGTGCGCGCGGCGAGGCTTGTGCCGCGCGGCGCCGACGACGACCGGTCATCGGCGCGTGCTCAGCCGCCCTGCTTTTGCTTGAGCATCGCGATTGCGCGGTCCTTGCAGGCCGTGTCGCGCTGGTGCCTGCAGATCGCGATGAGCATCTTGATGTCCGCTTCGCTCGCCTTGCCGGACCAGACCTTCGGCTCGAGGCCCTTGCGGATCGCGGCCTCGTCGAACTGTCCGGGCGGAGGCGGCGCGGTCTGCGTCGGCGCCGCCGGCTCCGACGACTTCACCGGCGCAGTGCCCGTGCTGCCCGTGGTGCCGCCGCCGTTGAAGCTCCCGCCGCCGTTGTTTGGCGGGACGTACACGCCGCCGCCGTTGTTCGGCGTGGGTGCCGTCGGCTCGGGGCCGGCGAGGGCGTGGAGCTGATCGGCGGCCTTCTTGCGCTGATCCGCGCTCACGCTCGGCGTCGAGGCGATCTGCTGCAGGATGCGCTTCTTCTCGGTGACGTCCTCGAGCTGATCGGCCTTGCTGAACATCCAGTCGGCCCACTTCGACTCGATGTCCTTGAACGGCTGGCTCTCGCGGACGGGGGAGTTGTCGTTGATGGCCTGGAGCTTCGTGTGCGCGCGATCGAAATCCTTCGCGTCGACGAGCTCCTTGGCTTCCTTCAGGACTTGCGCCTCGAAGGCGCTCATCTCCGGCGTCTCGACGGTGTTCGTCGTGGTCGTGGTCGTGGTCCGCGTCATCCCGACGATCACGCCGATCACCCCGAGGCCCACGACCGCGCCGATGCCGATGAGCTTGCCGAGGCTCGGGCCACGCGGCGGCGGCGCGGGCGTGCCCACGCTCGTCGCGACGTTGTCGAACGAGCCCATCGGCCGCATGGCCTGGCCGTCGACGCCGAGGCCCATGCCGGCGCGGAAGATCTTGCCCGCGCCAACGAAGCGCAGGCGCACGTCGCCGAGCTCGAGCGCGTCGCCCGCCTCGAGGATGCCGCGCTTCAGCTCCACGCCGTTGATGCGGATGCCGTTCGCGCTGCCCTTGTCGATGATCTCGTAGCGGCCGTTGCCGAGCGCGATGAGCTCGGCGTGCAGGCGGCTGACGGAGCTGTGGTTGATCGAGATCGTCGCCTCTTCGGCGCGGCCGATCGTGAAGTGCTCGCGATCGAGCGGGTACTCGGCGCCCGGGTTTGGCCCGACGACCACGACCAGGCGGTTCGGCCTCTGATGGACCGGCACCTGCGCGAGCGCGCCTTGCTGCGCGGTCGGGTCCGGGGTCGGAACGACCTTCGACTCGTCGACCAGCTCGATCCGGTAGTCCCCGAGCTGGATGACGTCGCCGCCGTTGATCGCCTGTTCCCCGACGACACGGACGCCGTTGACGAAGGTCCCGTTGTAGCTCGACGGATCGGAGATCGACCATCCCTGGCCGTTCCGCTTGAGCTGCGCGTGTTTACGCGAGACGTTGCGGTCGGTCAGGCGAATCGAGTTACCTTCGCCGCGTCCGAGCCCGTACTCGTCGTGGGCGAGAGGGAGTACGGTCTGTTTCCCCTCGTCGTCCTCGATCGTTAGCTTCCACATAGACGGGTTGCCGCGAGGCGTGGCTCGACGGATAGAGGTACTTTACCGATGGATCCCCGCCGAACGCAATGCTCGTTTGTGGACGGGGGAAAGGGGTTCTCGGGCGAGGTGCGCGACGAGACCATCGTGTTCTCGGGCCTCGTCGCGCGCACGTTCAACCCGATTTGGCTTTGACCGGGCGATACGGGTGCAGGAAGGATGCGAGCGAGCTCGGGTTGCGCGTCTGGAGCCAGAGGCGGCCCTGACCCTGGAAGTTGCACACGAGGCCTTCACCACCGAGGAAGAGGCTCTTCAAGCCGCCGACCTTGCTGATGTTGTACTGGAGGCCCTGCGTGAACGCGACCATGTGCGTGTTGTCGCAGATGTAGCCGTAGTACTGCTGGCCGATGTCGAGCACGTGCGCGCCGCCGTAGCAGTTGAACCAGAGATAACCCTGGCCGTACGCGCGGATGAGGAAGAGGCCGCCCGAGAAGAAGCCCTTCGCGCCTTGCCACTTCGTGTCGAGCGTGACGCCCGGCGTGGAGGCGAGGTAGGCGCCGGATTGCAGGAAGAGCTCCATGCCCGGCTGCATCGTGATGCACACGATCGCGCCCTCGGGCGCGGGCGCGAACCACATGCTCTGCCCCGGCGCCGTCGCCGTGAACGTGTTCTGGAAGAGGCTCTCGCCGCCGAGGAGCTTGCGCTTGAGGGCACCGCCGATGCCGCCCTGCAAGCTCGTCTTCATCTCGATGCCCGTGTCGCGCGCGACCATCGCGCCGCTCTCGGTGATGATCTGCTCGCCGGGTTGGTCGAAGTAGACCTGGACCAGGCCGAAGTCGGGGTTGTGACGGATCTCGTGTCGCACGGTTAGGACCTCTTCACTGCTCGCGCGGTGGCAAGAGAGCGCCGATCGCCGAGCCGTACTCGGCGGCGTTGCGGGACTGCAGGTACACGGTGCCCTGCCCCTCGAAGTGGCAAACGAGCCCCTCGCCCGAGAGGAACGAGGCGATCCAGCCGGCTCCGCTCTTGCCGACCTTGTACTGGAGCGTCGACTCCCACGCGGCGAGGTGGCCCGTGTCGATCACCATGCTGCCGTCGACCTGCACCTGCTCGAGCGCGCCGAACGTGCCGATGATGACCTGGCCCATGCCCGACGTTTCGAGCGTGAAAAGACCCGCGCCCGAGAACATGCCCTTGAAGCCGCCGCTCTTCGTCTTCACGTCGACCGAGGGACTCGAAGCGACGTAGGCGCTGTTCTGGATGCACCACTGCTTGTGGCCGGCTTCGAGCACCGCCATGTCCCCGCAGAGCGGCGTGGCGAAGAGGACCTCGCCCTGGCCGCCTTGCGCGGTGAACGTGTTGCGGAAGAACGACTCGCCGCCGAAGAGCCGCTTCAGGCCCTTCATGAGGCCGCCGGACTGCGTCTGCATCTGGACGTTGGTCGACATGCCGACCATCGCCCCGCTCTCGGCGACCACGGACTCGCCGTTCTGCAGCCAGCACTGCGCGAGCGACTGGGACGGGCGGTAAAGAAGGTTCACTTGCATCGCTGTTCGTCCTTATCTCCGTTTGCCCCTCGCCTCACGGCGGCAGCATCGGCGTGAGCCAGTCGACGAGCGCGCTCGTGTTGCGCGACTGGATGAGGATCTTTCCCTGGCCTTGGAACTCGCAAACGATGCCCTCGCCCGAGGCCATGAAGCCGAGGAGGCCGCCGCCGCCGCTCTTGATCTTGAAGTTCAGCGACGAGTCGAATCCCACGATGTGGCCGTTGTCGACGATGTAGCTGCCGTTGCAGTCGATCTCGTCGATCGCGCCGTAGCTCGTCACGAAGACCTGCCCGTTGCCGGAGGCCTCGACGAAAAACGCGCCCTCCTTCGCGAGCAGCGCGCGCAGGCCGCCCCAGCGCATCTTCAGATCGATGTCGCCCGCGCTCGCGAGGAACGCGCCGGCGCTGAAGATCATGGAGTTGCCGGCGAGCTGGATCGGCTTGATCCCGCCCGAGAGAGAGGGCGCGAGCCATACCCAGCCGCCTTGCGGACTGGAGAAGTGGTTCACGAAGAAGGTTTCACCACCAACGATCTTGCGGATGATCGCGATGAAGAACGCCTTCATTTTGCCGAAGAAACCGGCGTTTTTACCCGCATTGAGCTTGACCTCCATCGTGAGGCTGCTCGAGCGGGCCACCATGGACCCAGCCTCCGCGATGATCGTCTCGCCCGGAGCGAGGCTCACCTGGAGCATCGAGAACGTCGGCTCGTACTTGACGATGTGTTGCATCCGAATCCTTCCCCTTCGTTCGGGAGGAGTTCTTTCGGCCGGGACGGCATGCGTTTCGACGCGCTCCCCCCACGGGCGGCCGAGAAGCGGGCAGGGTATAACGGAGACATGTCGGGAGCGGAAGCGAGAAGTGGGCAAGATGCGTCCGGTACGGGATTCGGGCACAGCCCCAAGCGCCTCGCGGCCGAGCTCGGGATCCTGCTCCTCGCCATCGTCGGGCTGATCTTCGCCGCGCGTGGATGTGCAGGATGCGCGTCGACGGGCATCGTCGCCGCGATCCCGCCCGACGCCGACGCGGCGATCGGAAAGACCGCCGGCGAAGCGATGCGCGCGCAGCACGGGCTCTCCGGTGCGCCGACCGAGGAGCAGAAGGCGCGCGTCGATCGGATCTTCGAGGAGCTGCGATCGAGCCTCACGGACGAGGAAAAGCGGATCCTCGTGGCGCCGCGAATCACGGTCTTGAAGGACGATCAGGTGAACGCATTCGCGCTGCCCGGCGGCGAGGTCTTCGTGCTGACGGGGCTACTCGATCGGTCGAAGGACGACGACGAAGAGCTGCGCGGCGTGCTCGCGCACGAGATCGGGCACGCCGTGAAGCGACACGGCGTGCGATCCCTCGTGCGAAATGCGCTGTTCGGGCTGACGATCGCGTTCGTCGTGGGCGACCTGAACGACATCACGGCCACGGTGATCGCAGGCGCCTCGCAGCTCGACACGCTGAGCTACAGCCGCTCGATGGAGGAAGAAGCCGACGCATTCGGGGTGGAACTGCTCGCGCGGGCGAACAAGAGCCCCGAGGGGCTCGCGCGGTTCCTCGAGAGCCTCGAATCCGCACCCGTGCCGGAGCTGCTCTCGACGCACCCGGACAGCGCGGAGCGCGCGAAGGCGATCCGCGAGCGGATGCGCGCCGGAAAGTGACCGTCAGCTCCGGATGTTGCGCGAGGCGCTGCTGACCGCGGGCACGAGCGTGTCGCCCTCGATGCGGGCGAAGACGTCGAGCACGGTGCGGCCCTCGGCGTCGCGGCCCGGGCGCTCGCGGGTGTACCGCGAAGGCGCAGCCGCGAGGATCACGCCGAGCTCGGTGGCGACGTCGTGGAGCGGCCCCGCGAGCTCGTCGTCGATGGCGCGGCCGCGCGCCTCGTGCGAGCTGCCCGGCGGGACGCGGACGGCGACCGAGCCGAAGACACGCGTCCCCTCCGCGACGATCGCGTGCTCCTTGCCGGTTTTTTCGAACAGGCGGAGCGCGGCTTCCGCGTCCTTCAACACCTCGCGCGCGTCGACGACCATGGCCTTGCGGCGACGGAGCTCGGTTTTGCGATCCGGCGAGTCGTCGCCGAGCTTCGCGATTTTCTCGGCGAGCTTGTCGTGTTCCGCCTTCAAACGCTCGACCTCGGCCTCCGCTGCCTTCTGGGCGGCCTCGAGCCTGTCCCGCACTTCGCTGCTCATGCGCGAACGTTGACGTTCGTCCTGGGCCACCGTCAACGGGGGAAAGTGCGAAGTTTTTACTTGGCCCGCGCGAACAGGATGCTGCCGAGGAGGAGCACGCCCGCGCCCGCGGCGCCGTAGAGGCAGTAGCGGGCGAGGTGCGCCTGGCCGGCGAGGTGGAGCTGTAACGCGGCGAAGCCCGAGGCGATGGCGAGCGCCGTGTAGATGAGCTGGCGGATCCCGGTGTAGACGAGCCGGGCCGCGCTTGGCAGGCCTTTTACGCGAAGCTCGAACTCGCCGCGGTTCGCACGGTTCAGGTACTTGCGAAGGTCCTCCGGGATCGTGATGGCCTTGAGGGCCATGTCCTTCGCCGCCTCGACCGCGATCTGCGCCCAGTCGCGGTTGCCGAGCACGAAGTCCTGCAGGTACGGCCGGATGACCTCCATCGGCGAGAGCTCGGGATCGAGCTGCGTGCAGAGCCCCGTGAGCAGGAGGATCGTGCGCTCGAGCAGGACCCAGTCGCGCGGGATGTGGAAGGCGCCCGAGAGCTCCTTCAGCCCGATGTTCATCTTGCGCAGATCGACCAGGCTCTCGATGCCCTTTTGCGGATCGAGCTTGATGTCCTTGAGGTTGAAGGTGTCGATCTTCACCTCGTCCTGGAAGCGCTGGTGGAAGAACTCGATGACCTTCTCGCTCACGTCGGGCGAGTCCGTGCGCGAGAGGAAGCCCATCTTGCGCATGGCCTTGATGAGCTGATCGGTGTCGCGGCGGATCACGCCCTCCAGGAACTCGGGGATGCCCTCGCGCATCTGCGGCGAGAGCTCCGCGACGGCGCCGAAATCGAGCAGGATGAGCGCGCCGTCGTCGCCGACGAGCATGTTCCCGGGGTGCGGATCGGCGTGGTAGACGCCGTCGATGAAGATCTGCTGGCAGAAGACCTGGACGACCTTGCGGGCGAGGGCCTTGCGGTCGATGCCGCGCGCGTCGAGCGCGGCGATGTCGCCGATTTTCACGCCGGGCACGAAGTCCGTGGTCATCACGCGGCTCGTGCAGTAGCCCTCGATCGGGCGCGGGAAGCGCACCGTGGGATCACGGAGGAAGTTGTCGGCGATGCGCGTGATGTTCCGCGCCTCGCTCTGGAAATCGAGCTCCTCCAGGATCATCGAGCGGACCTGGTGGTAGTAGGCGTCCAGGCCCTGCACGGGGACGAAGATGCTGACGATCTGCATGATGCGGCGGATCGTGGTGAGATCGAGCCGCACGATCTCGTCGATGTCGCGGTGCTGCACCTTCACCGCGACGTGCGTGCCGTTCTTGAGCCATGCCTCGTGCACCTGACCGAGCGAGGCGCTCGCGAGCGGCTCCTCGCAGAAGCGTTCGAAGAGGTCTTCGACGGGCCTGCCGAGCTCGCGCTCGATGCGCTCGGCGATCTCGCGGTACGGCCGCGGCGGGACCTGATCCTGCAGCGCCTCCAGGCCCGAGCGGAACTGCGCGGGCAGGAAGTTCGCCATGATGCTGAGGAGCTGCCCGACCTTGATGAACAGGCCCTGGAGCTCGACGATCGTCGAGAGCACGCGGCGCGCGTTGCGGCCGTGCACGTCGGCCATGCGCGCGTCGAGCCACGTCTGGCCAAACCAGCGCCCGAGGAAGAAGAACCAGAGGTAGCTGCCGAGGACGACGAAGGTCGTGTAGTAGGCGCGGATGAAGCGGTAGCTCTGCCGCCCTTTCGGCCTTACGCCGCGCGGCCCTGCGCCACGCTTCACGGGCTTCGAAGGCGCCTTCGCCGCGGGCGCGATGATGCTCGCGCGCGGCTGTTCCTGGAGAGACGGGGCGCCTTGCGACACGGGGCGAGCTTATCCCGCGGCTCGTTGGGCCTCCACCATCGCGTCGAACATGGCGTCGTAGGCGGCCGGCCGGGCGCGCCGGATCGCGAGTGCGGTGCGTGTCGGGTGGACCCGATTCGTGAGCAAAACGCCGACGAAACCCGCGTCCGGATCGATCCACAGGCTCGTGCCCGTGAAGCCGAGGTGGCCGAAGGTCCGCGGCCCGAGCCGCGCGCCGGAGCTCGGATCGTCGCCGCTGCGCTGATCGAAGCCCGCGAGGAGCGAGCCGCCCGGGCGAGGCCGGACGAGCGGCGCGAGATCGTCGGGGTCGAGGAAGTCGCGGCGGTCGCCGGAGAGCGCTTCGAGCAGGGCGATCCCGAGCCGCACGACCGAGCGCGCATCCCCGAAGAGCCCCGCGTGCCCCGCGGACGCATGCCCCACGAGCGCCCAGGCGTTCTCGTCGTGCACCACGCCCCGCACGAGGCCGTCGCGGAACGGGACGATCTCCGTCGGCGCGACACGCGCATCAAACGAAGAGTTTTTCGCACGGAGAATGCGCGCGGATCCGATGTCGAGATCGAGCGGTCCCGTGACCTCACGCGTCACGAGCGCGTCGAGATCGAGCCCGCTCCGCTGCGCGAGCGCCACGCCGAGCAGCACGTATCCGAGGTCACTGTAAACCGGCGGAAATCCTTCGGGCGGCGGTTCGCCCGTACAGTCTTCGCGCCTCGCGTCGGCGGCCATGACGAGCGCGGCCTCGACGTCGACGCGCCCGCCGCGCACGAGCGGACCGTAGAGCGATCCGTGCGCGTCGAGGCCCGCGCGATGCGCCGAGAGGAGGTCGAGCGAGACACGCGCAGAGCGTGTGTTTGCAAGCGTCGGCACGAGATCGACGAGTGGTTCCGAGCGAGTGAGCGAACCATGACGAGCGAGCCGAGCCATCACGAGCGCGGTGATCGGCTTCGTGACCGAGGCCAGATCGAAGGGCGTATCGAGAT
Source organism: Polyangium jinanense (assembly GCF_028435365.1). The sequence continues at coordinate 236,435 of NZ_JAGTJJ010000007.1, forward strand.
CCGCGCGTGGCGCGCCTTCCTCGAACGAGAGCGTGCCTGCCGCGCCCGCGCCGTGGATCCAGCCCGAGCTCGTTCGCTTCGCGGCGGCGACCACGGCGCACGGCGCGGCGCGGTGATCTTCGACGACGAGGCGCGCGGCGCCCGTGAGATCGATGGCGGGGGCGGGGTTCTTCACGGCGGTGAGGATCGCCGAGCGTAGCCCCCGAGCGTCGAGAACGGGAAGGGGTGTCAACGAACTCGCGGATCGATCAATCGTGCCGCGTCTTTGACCCCGAGCGCGCTCGCCCCTTATCCTGGTAGACCGGGGAGTCGAGCAAGAAACCATGGCCGAGTTTGCATGGGAGGCCCGTGCCAGGACCGGAGAGGTCCGCAAGGGCGTGATGGATGCGGAGAACGAGGCCGCCGTGCAGACCCGCCTGCGCGGCTTGCAGCTCAACCCGACGAAGATCACGCAGAAGCGGAAAAGCCTCGATCTCAAGAACGTCACGCTCGGCTCTGGCGTCAGCTCGCAGGACCTCGTCAAGTTCACGCGCCAGTTCGCGACGATGATCGACGCGGGCCTGCCGCTCGTGCAGTGCCTCGACATCCTCGCGAACCAGGAGCCGAACCCCAGGTTTCAGATCGCGCTGCGCGACATCAAGAACAGCGTCGAGCAGGGCGCGACGTTCAGCGACTCGCTGCGCCGGCACCCGAAGATCTTCGACGAGCTCTTCGTGAACCTCGTTCAAGCCGGCGAGGTGGGCGGCATCCTCGACACGATCATGAACCGCCTCGCGGGCTACATCGAGAAGCGCGCGAAGCTCGCACGACAAGTGCGCGGCGCGATGGCGTACCCGGTGGCCGTCATCATCATCATGATCGTGGTCATCGTCGTGCTGATGACGTTCGTGATCCCGGCGTTCGAAGGCATGTTCGCCGAGTTCGGCGCGAAGGACGCGCTGCCGGGCCTCACGAAGGCGGTCATCGCGACCTCGCGCGCGTTCGTCAGCGCCTTGCCCTTCACGATCGTCGGCTCGATCGGCCTCGTGTTCGGCTCGATCCAGTTTTACAAAAACCCGAAGGGCAAACGCATGGTGCACAGGCTCCTGCTGAAGTTGCCTATTTTCGGGCCGGTGATGCAGAAGATCGCGGTCGCGCGGTTCACGCGGACGCTCGGCACCTTGCTCGGCTCGGGCGTGCCGATCCTCGACGCGCTCGACATCGTGGCGAAGACCGCGGGCAACGTGATCATCGAGGAGGGCCTCGTCTACGCGCGGGCCAAGATCTCCGAGGGCAGGAACATGGCCGAGCCGCTCGAGGAGATCAAAGTCTTCCCCGGCATGGTCGTGCAGATGGTGGCCGTCGGCGAGCAGACCGGCGCGCTCGATACGATGCTGAACAAGATCGCCGACTTCTACGAGGAAGAGGTCGACGTCGCGGTCTCGGCATTGACCTCGCTGCTCGAGCCTCTGCTCATGGTCATCGTCGGCGTGGTCGTCGGGGTGGTGCTCATCTCGATGTACCTCCCGATCTTCAGCCTGGCAGGCAACATCAAGGGCGAGTGATGAAGCTCGGCATCCGCGACGGCGCCGAGAGCTCGTTCGCGGTTCGCTTTGCGTGGCTCACGGGCCTGCGCCTGATCGTCCTCACGATCGTGCTGATCGTGATGACCACGATCTATCTCGGCGGCATCGGCACACGCGCGGATTCGAGCCGGATCGCGATGCTCACGTTCGCCGTCGCGTTCGCGCTCACGGGCGTCTACGCCGCGGTGCTGCGGATCGGCAAAGGTTTGCCGCTGCTCGCGTATGGGCAGATGCTCGTCGATCAGGTTGCGTGGTCGATGATCGTCTACGTCTCCGGCGGGGCGACGAGCGGCGCGACCTCGCTCTACGGCTTCACGTGCCTTTGCGGAGCGATCCTGCTCGGCCTCCGCGGTGCGCTCATCGGCCTGATCGCAGGGGCCTCGTCGTACGCGCTGATCTGCATGCTGCTCGTGCAGGGCTACCTGAAGCCGCCGCCGGATCAGCCGCTCGAAGCGTACGCGACGGACTGGTCGGAGGCCGCGTTCCCGCTCGTCTTGAACCTGCTCGCCATGTGCGTGGTCGCGCTGCTCGGGAGTTACCTGGCCGAGCGTTTGCGCGAAACGGGCGGCCGGCTCGTCGTGGCGACGGCGCGTGCCGAGCAAGCCGAGCGGCTCGCGGCGCTCGGCCGGCTCGCAGCAGGGCTCGCGCACGAGATCCGCAATCCGCTCGGATCGATCGTGGCCTCCATCGAGCTCTTGCGAACGGGTGGATCGCTCGGCGCCGAGGATGAAGCGCTCTGCGCGATCATCGAGCGGGAGACGACGCGCCTGAACGAGCTGGTGACCGACATGCTCGACGTCTCGCGCCCGCGCGCGCCCTCGAAGGCGCCGATGGATCTCGCCGCGACGGCGCGCGACGTGGTGGTGCTGGCCGGGAAATCGGGCCGTGGTCGCGACGTCCCGTTGCGTTTCGTGGGGCCGAACTCGCTCCCGATCGTGGGTGACATGGCGCAGGTGCGGCAGGTCGTGTGGAACCTCCTGCGCAACGCGATCCAGGCGAGCTCCGCCGGCGCGGAGGTCGTCGTGCGTGTCGAGGCGGACGCGGGCGGCGCGGTCGTGCTCGCGGTGGAGGACCGGGGCGTGGGGATCCCGCCGGAGGCGCGCGAGCGGCTCTTCGACGCGTTCTTCACGACGCGATCGCAGGGCATGGGCATCGGCCTCGCGGTGGTGAAGCGGATCCTCGACGATCACGGTTTCGCGATCGAGGTCGAGAGCGAGCCCGGGAAGGGCACGACGTTCCGCGTGCGGATCCCGGCCTCGAAGGAGCTCGAGCTCGCGTCCGGGTGAACGATCAGGGCGACTCGAAAGGCGCGACCGGCGGATCGATCCGGAGCGAGGCGTCCGGGAGCAGCACGATCGAGGACGCGTCGAGGAGCAGGATGGGCTCGTGCGGGCCGGCGTCGGGCGTTTCGGAGGCACCCTGGCCGCGGGGCACGGGCGGCGCCTCCGGGGGCGAGAACCCGCGCGACGCGAGCCAGCCGAGGCCGAAGAAACCGAGCGCGCCGGCGAGCCCCGCTGCGAGGAGGATCGGGCGGCGCTTCATGGCCCGATGGTGGCCCGCGAGCGACAGTGGCGCCACGCGTGTCGTGGCCGCCCGTTCACAGGACCTGCGTCGGGGTTCGGAATCGGCTAGATCCGGCGCGTGGCACGGAAGGTGAATAAAAGCGGGCTTATGGACGTCTGCCTGCAGTTCCGCGGCGCCCGGGCGGCGAAGAGCGGTGGAGGCAGGAGGAGCTGGAACGTGAAACGAACGAACTTTGTCGGCGCGTTGGTCTTGTCGTTCGCCGTGTCGCTCGCGGGCGCCGCGGGCCTCGCGCATGCCGGAGCGGCGACGGACGTGGTGAAGGCCAAGCAGACGGCCTTGTTCGATCTCCTCAAGAAGCCCTCGAACGACGCGAAGGTCAGCGCGATGTTCGACGAGCTGCTCGATTATCAGGCGCTCGCGGAGGCCTCGCTCGGATCGGAGTGGGCGGCCCGGACGGACGCTGAAAAGGCCGAGTTCAGCGAGCTCTTGAAGCAGCTCGTCCGCAAGTCGTACGAGCGAAACCTCAAGAAGACGCTCGATTTCAACATCGAGTACACGTCCGAAGAGAAGAAGGGCGACGCGATCGTGGTGAAGACGCGCGCCGTGTCGAAGAAGGACGCGCGCAGCGAGCCGGTCGAGATCGCCTACGTGATGGCCGAGAAAAACGGCACGTGGCGCGTGAAGGACATCATCACGGACGACGTGAGCCTGGTGGGGAGCTACCGCTCCCAGTTCACCAAGATCGTCAAGAAGGACGGCTTCCCGGCGCTCATCAAGAAGATGAAGGACAAGCTCGCGAAGGGCGACGTCTGAAGCAGCTTCCGACATGAACACGCGGCCCTCGGGCGAACGAGCCCGGGGGCCGTTTGCCTTTCGAACATCCTCAATCGACGCTCGGGGGCTCCGCCCGGACGAGCCGGGCTACGCCCCCAAACCCCCCGGCTCGGGAAATTCGCGGTACGGCACGCCTCTTTGGTAGGCTAGGGCGCGTGGCTTTTGGTGTCGGGCCAGGAGGGCGAGCGCGCCCCTTCGGACGCGCTGAGCCGCTCCGCGTCCCGACGACGACGGGGAGCAGCGGCGCGGAGGCGAAGCCTCGCCCGACGGATCGGCCGATCCTGCTGCTCTCGGTGCAACGAGGGACGCTTTCGATCGAGCTCGACGCGCCGTTCGCCGTAGGGCCGCTCGTCGCGACCGAGCTCGCGATCGCGCTGCCAAGCGTGCGTTTTCCGGTGGATCTCACGGGAGGCGTGACGCGGTTCCGGCATCGACGTGGTGTGCTCGGGCGGCTCGCCGTGTCGGCGAGGACCGAGGATCTCGCGGCGTTCGCGGCGCCGCGCGCGCGGGGTGTGCTCGGGGAAGGGACGCCCGAGATCGGGATCGTCGCGACGGAGGTGGGGCTTCGCGTGGGGATGCGGCTCGGACGCGCGGCGCTCGCGTTCGATGTGGTGATCGCGCCGAACGAGCGAGACGTGCGGCTCGTGCCCGAGCGCGCGCGTGGCATGGGCCTCGGGGCGCCGCCGCATGTGCTCGCGCTGCGTGTGCTCGCCGAGGTTTGTCGGCCGTTCGGGCGTCTTGCAGGCAGCGCGGTGATCCTGCCCGATGCCGTGGCTTCGCTCGTCAGGCACGTGATGCCGGCGGCTGGAGCGCGCGCGCCGTCGGTGCATGGTGCGCGGTGGGAAGCGCCGGCCGTGGAGGAGATGAGTTTGTCCCTGCGCGCCGATGCGACCGCGTCGCCGCCAGCGCTGCCGGCCGCGGCGATCCGGGCGATCGAGCAAGCCGAGCTCACGGCGGATGCGGACGCGATCGCGGCGTCCGGCGACCTGGAAGAAGCGCGCAGGCGGTACTTGCTCGCGCTGGAGCGCGCGCCGCGGCATCCCGAGATTTCCTCGCGGATCGCGTGGATCGACGTCGCGGAGGGCGAGCGAGCCGAGGCCGCGCTCTCGACGCTGGTCGACGCGATCCCGGCGATCGACGCGGGTCTGCTCGGCGGTGCGCTGCTCGCGGCGATCGGCGATGAAGGCGGGGCGGTCGCGGCGTACGCGCGCGCCGCGCACGCCGAGGCGTTCGGGCCGCTCGCGGCGCTCGTGTGGCTCGAGGTCGCGCGGATCTCGCCGGAGCTCGCGACGCGGCTCGACGCGCTGGATCAGGCCGTCGTGCGGTCGCCGAGCTTGGAGGACGCGCGCTGGGCGCGGATCGAGGCGCGGCTCGACGTGGGAGACGCGCAAGGCGCGCGGGTCGATGCCGAGCACCTCGAAGCCGCGGCCCGCGGGCCCGAGGCGCGGCATCGCATCTGGAGCCGCGCGGCCGATGCGTTCCTGTCGCGAGGATACGTGGCCGAGGCGCGTGTGCTGTTCGAGCGGGCGCTCCGGTATGCGCCTGACAGCCCCGAAGCCGCGCTCGGGCTCGCGCTGTCGCTCCGCGCCGCGGGGGAGGGACGGCGCGCGCTGGATCTGCTCGCGCGTGCCGCATCGCTCGCCGCGCGCGCGGGGCGCACGTTGCCTTCGGTCGAGATCGAGCTCGCGCGTGCGCTCGTCGAGCATGCGTCTGATCGTCCCGCCGCGATCGCGCGGGTCCGTGCGATCCCGCCGGGGCTCGTGCAGACCGCGGAGGCGCGTGCGCTCGAAGGTCGATGGCGCGCCGAGCTCGGGGATCTCGCGGGCGCCTCGCTCGCGCTCGCGCGGCTGCGCGAAGCGGCGGAGGCGGTTTCTCCGGACGATCCCGATCGGGCCGCGGCCGTGGCCGCGATGCTCGTCGAGGCCGCCGACATCGAGGAGAACGCGCGTGGGGATCTGCGCGCCGCGCAGCGCCACCTCGGCATCGCGATCCGGCTGCGCCCGCGTGATCGCCAGATCGGTGCGGCTTTCCGTCGAATCTCGACCGAGCTCGGCCGCGCTGCGCCCGCGCCTCCGCCCCAGGCCGCGCCTCCGCCGGTTCCCGCGGAAGAGATCGTGCCGTCCGATCGCGCGCCTTCGTTCACGCCTCCCGCGCCGTCGGTGGAGTCCGCTCGCTCGCTCGACGAAGCACCCACGAACGACGAGGACGACGAGAGCGACGAGATCCTCGTCGAGCGCCTCACCGACAAGCTCCGCGCGAACCCGCACGATCACGAGGTCGCGCTCCGCCTCGCCGACGCGCTCGCGCGTCTTGGTCGCGATCTCGAGCTCTTCGCGCTGCTCTCGGCGCGCATCGAAGAGGGCGGCGAGGAGGTCCGGCGCGAGCTCTGGCCGCGCAGACGCGCCGTGCTCGAGCGGCTCGCGGAGACGGCGCGGGCCGAGGGCCGGCCCTCGGAGGCGGAGCTCTACGAAATGATGGCGGCGAGCGAGGAGGACTAGCCTCGCCGCGTGTTTGCCCCTTGCGCGGCGGTCGTGCTAGCGGTCGACGAAGGCGCGCTCGCGCGCCCTCTTCTCTCCGAGGTACCTCGTGCAAGGCAGTGAGTCGAACGGAAGGCGGCGCCCGATCATCGTCCAGAAGTACGGCGGCTCCTCGGTGGCCGACGTCGAGAAGCTCGGGCGGGTGGCCGATCGTGTCGTCGCCGCGAAGCGCGCGGGCAACGACGTCGTCGTCGTCGTGAGCGCGATGGGCAAGACGACCGACGGCCTGCTCTCGCTCGCGCGGCAGGTCGCGAGCCAGGCCGGAGGTGCCGCCGATCCGCCGCGCCGCGAGCTCGACATGCTCCTCTCCACCGGCGAGCGCGTCTCCATGGCGCTGCTCTCGATCGCGATCCAGGCGCGTGGCGAGGCCGCGATCTCCTTCACCGGCTCGCAGTCCGGCATCCTCACGAACGACCGCCACTTCGACGCGCGGATCATCGAAGTCCGGCCGCACCGCATCGAGGACGAGCTCGCGCGCGGGCAGATCGTGATCATCGCCGGCTACCAGGGCATGAGCTACCGGCGCGAGATCACGACCCTCGGCCGCGGCGGCTCCGACACCACGGCCGTCGCCCTCGCCGCCGCGCTCGAGGCCGAGCGCTGCGAGATCTACAGCGACGTCGACGGGGTCTACTCGGCCGATCCGCGCGTCGTGCCGGACGCGCAGCACCTGCCCGAGCTCGATCACGCGATGCTACAGGAGATGGCCGAGTGCGGCGCGAAGGTCGTCTGCGCGCAGGCCGTCGAATGGGCGCGCCGCGCGAACATCGCGATCTACGCGCGATCGACGTTCGATGTGGAGGACTTTGGCGCGCGGCAAACCGTGGTGCGCAAGTTCGGCCCCCGCGAGGATCTCCGCGCCCGCGCGGTCGTCGGCGAAGGCAATGTCGCGCTCGGGAGCTTGCCCGACGTGGCGAAGCTCGACGATCTGCTCCGCGTCGCGGGCGAGGCGAAGGTGCCCTTGAAGGATCTCGCCGTGAACGAGCGCGGCGCGAGCTTCGTGGTTTCCCTGCTCAACGTGCCCGACTGGCGCGGCGCCAAGCAGCGGCTCACCGGCGCGCTTCCGTCGCTCGCGCTCGTGGAGGACGTCGCCGTCGTCAGCGTCGTCGGTGATGGCCTGGCCGCGACGACCGAGCCCCTCGCGCGGTTCCTCGCCGCGCTCCGCGGCGTCTCCGCGACCCCGAGCGCCCTCACCGCGACGCCGCTCCGGCTCAGCGCCGTCCTCCCCGCGAGCGCCCTCGCCGAGGCGCAGCGCGTCCTGCACCGCGCCTTCGTCGAGAGCTGATCCACCGCTGTCAGTGCGGCCGCGCCGGACCGAGCGCGACGAGGCCGAGGCGGCTCGCGATCCAGACGACCTCGCGCGAGCCGTCCCATGCGATCGATGCCTCGCCGAGGCCCGTCCCATCCGGCCCGCGTAACTCTGCGACGCGCGATACGTCGCCATCCTCGCCCACGCGCACCACGTACGACGTCGCGTTGCCTGGGGGCACCATCAACGCATAGAGCGGCGCATCCTCCTCATCGCCCGCGAAGCACGCCCCGATCACGTCGTGCAGATCGACCGACTCGAACGAATGCGCGCCGTCGTTCGACAGGAGCAGCCCGCGCGGCGACACGATCGCCACGCGCCTCCCCGCCGCCGCGACGGCGAGGCTCGACCTCGGATCCCCCACGGCGAGCTCGGCCGCCGCGCCTTCGAGCGGCGCCCTTTGCCAGGCCTCGTCATCGCCGCGCAGCCTCTCGATGGCCGCGCCTTCGGGCCGCGTCGCCAGCACCACGAGCGTCCCGCCCGCCGCCTTGATCGCCCGCACCCCGCCTTCCCGCGCGAGCACTGGCGTCCCTTCGCGGCCCGTCATCGACCAGAGCGAGCCCTCGTGCAGGATCCAGATTCGCCCCGGCGTCGCCGCGAGCTCCACGGAGCTCTTCCCCGATCGGAACCCCGCGACCGGCGTCGCCGACGCGCATCCATCACGGCTCACGAGCAGCCCCCCGCGCGCCGACGCCACCACCGTCACCTCGTCCGTCGCGACGACCGCCGTGCTCGGCGTATCGAGCCCCGTTTGCCGCGCCGCGTGCGCGCCCTCGTCCACCACCAGCACCACGTCCCCCGCGGCGAGCACGCGCCCTCCGCACACCGTCACCGCGGTGCACGGCACGGGCGCGCCGGCGCCCTCGAGCACCACGAACCGGCTCGGCGCCCACGGCGGCAGTTTTCCGCGCGCCGCCTCTTCGAGCAGCTCGTCCGCGAGCGCCTCGTCGTCCGCCTCGTCGTTCGCGCTCTCGTCGAGCTCCGGCAGCGCCGACTCGTCGACGTCGTTCTCCGCGTTCTCGCCTGTCCCTTCCGCGCCGCCGTCGTCCTGCGTCGCGTCGAGCTCCAGATCTGCCGCATCGTCGTCGCCGAACGCGCTCTCGTCCCGATCCTCGTCGAGCGCGCTCTCCTCGCTGTCGAGTGTCGCCAGATCCTCGTCGAGTGACCCGACGTCGACCCCCTCCTCGGCGTCGTCCCCGGAGCCTGCGTCCGCGTCCTCGTCCACGTCGAGCCCCACGTCGAGATCCTGGGCGTTTGCGTCGTCGAGCGGATCTCCGCCGTCGTCGCGCAGCTCTGGAAGCGCATCGTCGAAGCTACCGTCGTCCGCGTCGTCGTCCCCGGCGTTCGGGTCCGTGTCGAGCGGCGGCAGCTCCATGTCGTCGTCCTCTTCCTCGGTTTTCCGGGGTGCGCGGGCCGGGGCCCCGAACGCGAGCGCGCGCCCGGGTTCGTCCTCCCTCCCGGGCTCCCCCTCCCGGCTCTGCGGAGCGCAAGCAACTTCGGCAACCGGATCGTCTTTCCCGTACGACATGGCGGCACGAATCTAGCGCCTTTGCCCCGACGAGCACGGCGCGAGCGTTGCTTCCTCGGCTGGAAAGGCCGTCCCCACATGGCACGCGTGGAGGGTCGTACCCGTGCTGGATCCCGGCGCTGGGCAGTGCTTACCTGTTCCGTCCCATGCCCCCGTCCGACACGGCGCATCACGCCGATGGCGCCTGCACGCCTCACGCCGACCAAGCGCCTTCCTCCGCGCGAAGCCCTGGCCACGGAGGCCCGGCACGGAGGCGACGCGCGCTGCCGATCCCCGAGGTCTCGGCGGGCATGCTCGTGCGTCGCGTCGACGTCCGCCCCGCGGATGTCGTTTTTCTCAAGGGCATCCTCGAAGCGAGCGAGGGCCTCGGCACGATCTTCGCCGAGCGAGGTGGCGAGCTCTTCGTCGCCGCGCCGCCCGATCGCGAAAAAGATCTCGTCGAGCTGCTCGACGACCTCGTGCGCGAGATCGACGTCCGCGTCCATCCCGAGGCCCAAGCCGGGAGCGATCGATGAACGAGCCGCAGGAGCCCGGAAACCCCGAGCCTCGTATCCTCGCGGCCTGGCGCGAGTGGCTCGGCGCGCTCGCCAACGACGCCGACGCGGCCCTCGCCGCGGCCGACGTCTACGCCGGCCTCGCGCCCGAAGCCCGCGACGCCTGGCTCGACGCGCTCGCCGAGGATGCGCCTGGTTTGTCCGTTCCCCTCGTCGCCCTTTACGCCCCGCTCCTCGCCGTCGAGGCCGATCCCGAGCGCCGCGCGCGCATGGAGGCGGCCATCGTCCTCGGCGACACCTCGGCGTGGCGTGGCCGGCCCATCCGTGCCCTCTCGGGCATGGCGCGCGGCGGCGCGCGTGTCGTCGCGCTCGTCCAGCCCGTCTACCTTCGCTTCGTCCGCGTCCTCTGGTGCCGCTACTTGCCCGACGAAGGCTTCTTCTGGGCCCGGCACGACTGCCTCCTCAGCGAGGGCGACGCTCCTCGCAATGGCGCCGTCGTCGATGGCGTCTTGCTCGAAACCACGCCGCTCACCCCGGTCGTCGAGGAGCTCGCGCATGCGATCCTCGCCCATCGCCGTCGCGGCGGCGAGCTACCCGCGTCCTTGCGCGAGTTCGCCGACCTCTTCGACGCCGACTTCGAGGCGATCGATGATCCGCGCTAGACGCGCCCTGCTCCTCGCCTTCCTCGCGGCCCCGGTCGCGTGCTCGTCCACGCCTCCGCCCGACGCGCCCACGCAGCCGCTCGTGCGTGGCCCGCGCATCGTCTTCTCCTACGAGACGCTCGACGGCGGCGCGTTGTCGACGGACACGGTCGCCGGCCGCTACACCGTGATCGGGTTCGTCGCGACGTACGACGACTCGTCCCACGCGCAGGCCCGCTTCCTCTCGACCCTGGTGCGGCGCCATGTCCCGCGCATCAACGCCGGCCTCGTCGTCCTCGAACCGCCGCACCACAAGCTGCTCGTCGAGTCCTTCGCGAAGGTCGTCGATCCGCCGTATCCGGTCGCCATGGCCGACGAGGCCACGATCGCGGGCGCGGGGCCGTTCCAGGGCCTCCACCACGTCCCGAGCGTCGTCATCCTCGATCCCCAGGGCCGCGAGGTCTTCCGCAACCTCGGCCTCGCGACGGCCGACGCTCTCGACGCGGCCCTGCGCGCGCTGGAACAGGGAAAGACCCCGCAGACGAACGCGCGTTAGGCCTCGGGATCCTGCTTGGCGATGAGCTTCGCCAGCGGATCCAGGTGCTCGCTCAGCGCCACGACGAACCCTTCCGCGCCGAAGAGCGTTCGCGCGGCCCGACCGAGCTCGCTGTCTCCACTGCCCACGAGCGCCCGTTGCACCTTGCGCATCGTCGACACCGGCACGCGCACGCTCGCGGCCATCACATCGGACGGGATCGGCCCCGCACACGTGATCACGTGCACCTCCGCCGCGCCCCATCCGGCCCGCACCACGCGCTCGCCGCGCGGATGGCTCGGATCCGGCTCCACGTGCACGAACGTCGCGCCCACGTCCGCGTCGCCCCGGAGCACCGCGCGCGCCACCTCGCCGTGCGAACCGAAGAAGAGGTTCTCGCGGAAGGCGCGATCGAGGTCCACGCCGATCGAGCGCAGATGCGCCCGCAGCACGATGTACCCGGCCGCGCTCTGCCGATCCACCCACGCCGCGCGTAGCCCCTGGAGATCGCTGATCTCCCGCAGCGGCGAGGCCTTCGGCGCATACAACGCCGTCATGTAGGACGACGCCCCGTTCCGCACGGGCAGCACGATCGGCATGACGCGCGCGCGGCTCGTCGCGCGCATCGCCACGAGTGGCGGCAGCCAGCCGAGATCGACCTCGCCTGTCTCCAGGGCTTCGAGCAGTGTGTTGTAGTTCCAGCCTCCGAGGCCGTTCACCTCGAAGCCCGTCGCCTCCGACAGCGCCTTGCAGAACGCGTTGAGCGACGTGCGTGACCCCTCTGGATCCGACGTGAGCACGACGCCCACGGTGAGGGCCGTCTTCTCTTCTTCCGGAGCCATGCCCCACGGTCGCAGGGGGTCACGCGGTGGTCAAGACGGGAGGAAGGACGGGCCTGTCACTCCGCGGCGATCGGCTCGTACGTCGTCGTGCGAATCTCGGGGTTGTTCTCGAACACGGCCTTGCCCATGAGCTGCTCCAAGAGCGGTCGGAAGCGCACCATGGCCTTGCCGCGCACGATGTCCCGGAGGACGAGCGCGTCCTCGCGGGCCTTCGCGATCGTCTCGGGATTCGTCGCCTTTCGGTAGACCTCGGCGATCGTCCCGGGCGCGTTCACGGCCGCCTCGCGCAGCACCTCGGCCGCGTGTTTGGCCTTGTCGATCGCGCGCTCCGCGGCCGACTTCTTGATGAGCGGCGCCACCACGTAGACCAGGTTTGCCGCCGTCCCCGCGACGCGGTGGGGCGGGTAGTAGAGCGCGCTCTTGTACTTCGGGTTCGCGTCGAGGAACGCGCGCACCTCTTCGATCGTCACGCCCTCCTCGGCGAGCACGCGCTCGAGCTCCTGCTCGGCCGCGATCCGCGCCTTGAACATGTACATCTGGATGCGCGAGTAGAAGTTCGCCGCGCCGTCGCCGCTCGTCTCGACCGCGCAGAAGATCGTGCCCGGGTACTTCCCGGTGATCAGCGACTGCACGCCGTCCGAGACGCCGGACGACGGCATGCATCCAAACGGCTTCACGCTCACCGTGATGTGCGCCTTCGCGCGCACTGTGTTCACGATCAGCTTGCCGACCTCCATGTGCCCTTCGCCGCCGCGGAGATCGTTCGAGTAGTAGTCCTCGGCCACCTGCGCGACGAGGTCCATGTCCGGCAGGTGATAGTCGTGCAGGCCGATCGGTTGCGCGAACGCCTGGAAGCCGACCTTCAGCGCCGCCTCCGCGAGCCGCATCGTGGCGATCCGCTTCGCCACGTCGAACTCGCCCTGGTGGTCCTTGAGGCCCATCGTCCCCTCGTCCACGCCGCGCAGCACCTCGCGATCCTGCGTGTCGTGACGGACCTCCCACACGTTGTAGAGCAGCCACGCCGTCGTGAGCTGAATGTCGTTCTCGGCGCCCTCGCTCTCGAGGAACTTCTGGAGCTGGTAGTTGCCGTCGCCCTCCGTCGTCATCGCCCAGAACTCGCCGATGATCGACGCCTTCGCGCGCACACGCAGCCGGTCGACCTCGATGGCCTCGAAGAGCTTGCGGCACTTGTAGAGCGCGACGAACACGTTCGTCTGATCGTGCAGCGACTTGTAGATGATGCGCTTGGCCTCCTCGAGCGCCTTGTTCGTCGCGCCGGGCACGACCTCGTAGGGCCGGATGCGGTAGCCGAGCGCGTTCAGCACGTCGCCGCACACGATGCCCTTCACGATCCCCACGAAAAACGCGGGGTTCATGTCGATGCCCACGTCGTCGCCCGTCGCTTGCGACAGGCCTCCGGTCTGCTGGAACAGCATCACCCGGAAGCCGTCGAAGCCCGCGTCGCGCAGCGCCTTGCGGTACTCCGTCACGTACATCCCGAAGCGGCAGGGCCCGCACGCGCCGGCCGTCAGGAACACGTAGTTCTTGACGACCTCCTCGCTGGTCAAACCCTGCTCGTCGCGGAGTTTGATCAGGTAGTTCACCAGGTTGCCGACGGTGAAATACGTCGGGTTGCACTGCCCGCGGTTGCCGAACTCCTTGCCGACCTGCAGGCCTTCCTGGTCCGGACAGCCGATGTTCTTGATCTTGTAGCCGAGTCCGCCGAGCGCGCCTTCCACGAGGAAGTCCTGCGCCGCCGTCAGGCCCGAGATCAGGAGCGTCACGTTCTCGCGCTCGGCCCGCTTCACCTGGGGGTTCAACATCGAGTCGACCCACTGCTTGCGGTCGGCCTTGATGCCGAGGCGCTCGCGCTCCGCCTCCTCGAAGGCGCGGAGCTCGGCTTCCAGAGCCTCGTCGACCACGGACTGCTTCGCGCCGCCGTTCATGATCGGCAGCCGCGTCCTTTGCACTGCAGTTTCCATCGATTCCTCCCTGACTCTTTCGACGTCAAACCGAAACGACGCTGCCGTCGGCGCGCTTCTTCTTGAGTTGTACGAGGCCCTTCGGCGGCTCGGGCGGGGCCGGCGGGGGCGCCTCGTAGGCCCGCACCTTCGCCGAGAGCTCCATGATCTGCTTCTCCAGCTCCGGATCCGACGTTCGCCGCTCCGCCTGCTGCTTTTGTTTGAGCTGCAAGAGCTCGAGCCGCTTCTTGTCGATGTTGTGCGCGAGCTCCGCCTTCTTCTTCGCGAGGTCTTCCAAGGACTCCTGGTAGAGCTTCAGGCTGTGCGCGTACGTCTTCACGCGGATCTTGATCGAGCCGCCGGGCTTGTTCGCGTCGATGTCGTGCAGCGCCGCGTAAGGCGTCGCGCTCGACGACACGATCCCGTCCACGATGCCGTACGTCGGCGCGTCGTGGCCGCACTTGAAGCTCGACAGATCGAGCAGGACGACGTTCGGGTGCCGCGCGGCGAACTTCACGGCCCACACCTTCTGGGCGCTGTTCGCCGAGTAGTTCTCCGGCCACACGTCGTTGATGTCGAGCGGGTGTTGTCCGCGCGCGTACTCCTCTTTGAAGTAACGGCGCAGGTACTCGTCGTCGCGCGGGATCGAGCGCACGCTCAGAATCGGGTAGCCGAGCACCTGGAACTCCTCCGGGATGCCGTGGTTCAGCCCCGGATCCGAGTGGTACGGCCGGCCGACCATCAGGATCGCCACGCGGTTCTCCGCCTCGACCGTCTCCAGGATCGCGCGCCCCTTCTCCTGCAGATCCCGCTCGAACGCGCTGAGCGCCGCCATCGCCTCGCGATGCGCGTGATCACTCTCGTCCTCGGTGATCCCGAGCCGCGGCCCCCAGCACTCGTACATGCGACGCGCCGTGAGCAGCGGCTCGGCGAACGTGAGCGGCGGATCCAGGTACTCGATCCCGCGCGTCGCGAAGAAGTCGACCTCCTTCGTGAACGCCGCCTTCATCACGTCGGGCACGCCCGCGACGATCGGGCAGCTCGCGTTGTCCATCACGTTCTTCCCGAAGCTCGGCACGTGCGTGAGGATCGGGAAGAAGATGTACTTCAGCGGTTTGTCCGCGGAGTGATGGTGGAACAAGAGATTGTGGATGTGCGCCTGCGTCACCTTCGACGGGAAGCACGGATCCACGGACCCGTACTTGCCGCCCTCGACCCACATCTCCTCGGTCGTCTCGTCGCTGAAGATCACGTTTTGCTTCGGGATCCCGAGCGCCTCGAAGTAGGCCCGGAAATACGGGCCCGTCGAGTAGAGGTTCAAGACACGCGGGATGCCGATGCGCGTCCTGCGCAATCGCTCCTGCACCTCGTACCCGCTTCGCCGGAAGGGCCGCGTCGTCTCCACGCGCCGCACGCTGAAGAGACCCTTCTTGATGACGGTGTCCTTGATCGGCGTCCCGTCGGCGGGCATCGCGTTGCCCTTGTAAAAACTCCGGAACGCGAGCTTCGACTCGTAGTCGACGCAGTTCGGGAACTGCTTCGCGATCTTCTTCCGGTCGGCCACGAGCGCGAGCATCGCGTCCTCGCTCTCGACGGTGCCCTTCTCGCAGGAGAACCCCGAGATGTACCGCGCCGTCGATCCGTCGGGCCGCTCGGCGTCGATGAACGTCCGCTTGCACTCGTTCGGGCAGAAGTGGCAGACGGTCTCCTCGTCGTTTTTCGTGCGGTACTTGAGGTCGATCGCGGCTTCGAGCCCGATGAACGTGCTCGTCCCGCGCCGCTTGATCACGCGCAGCGTCTCGAACGCCGCGCCGATCGCGCCCGCCTCGCCCGTGTGCGGGTGGACGAACACCTCCGCGTCCGGCACGCGCTCCTTGATGTAGTCGACCTGCGCCTTGACCGCGGCGAGGTTGTACTGCGTGCCGCCCTGCAGGACGAACCTGCGCCCGAGCGACGCGAGCCGCGGGATCTGCACGACGTACTGCCACACGTTCTTCGGAAGGACCTGGGCCAAGCCGGCCAGGAGCTCTTCCTTCGAAAAACCTTCCTTCTGGAAGTTCACGCGATCCGTGTCGAGGAAGACCGCGCAGCCGTAGCTGAACTTCGGCGCGAGCTCGGCCTGGAACGCCGTGTCCGCGTACTCCGTCACTTTGAGGCCAAACTGATCGGCCATGGCCTGCAACAGCATCCCGTTGCCGGCCGAGCACGAGTTCGAGAGGCGGAAGTTCGCGATGTCGCCGTTCTTCATGAACAGGACCTTGATGTCCTGCCCGCCGATGTCGCAGATGACGTCGACGTCGCCGAAGTACCGCACCGCGCTCATCATGTGCGCCACGGTCTCGACGATGTTCACGTCCGCGCGCATCGTCTCCTGCAAGACGTCCGCCGCGTACCCCGTGGCCCCGAAGCCGAGCACCTCGAACGTCGCGCCGTGCCCCTGCACGTAGTCACGCAGCTGCGCGAGCAGCTCCTTCGTGTCCTGGATCGGATTGCCCTTCGAGAGCTGGTAGGCCTTGCAGACGATCTCGCCGTCCTCGTCGACGAGCACCGCCTTCGACGACGTCGACCCGCCGTCCACGCCGATCACGCCGCGCACGACCTGCCCGGCTTCGAGCTGCATCGGCTTGAACCGCGGGATCGCGTAGAGCTTGCGGAAGTCGTCGATCTCGTCGCTCGTGCGGACGAGCGGCGGCCCCGCGCTCTCGCCGAGCCGCGCCTTGCGCCCGTTCTTCATGTAGTCGACGAGCCCGTCCGTCCCCGCGTACAGGCCCACCTCGGGCGCCTCGCGCAGGCCGTACACGCACGAGCCGTACGCCGCGTAGTACTGCGCGTTCTCCGGGACGAAGATCGTCTCCTCGATCGGCCGATCCTTCGGCCACGCGTAGCCGCGCTCCTCCCACGTCTCGGGGATGCGCTTGCGCCAGCACTCCTGCAAAAACGGCAGGTACGTATTCGGCCCGCCGAGCAGGATCACCCTGTGTTTCAAGGTTGACCCGCGCGTCAGTACGGACAGGTTCTGCAAGACGATCGCGTCCGCGAGCGAGCACAGGATCTCCGTCGACGGGATCCCGCTCTTCACGAGGTTCACGATGTCCGTCTCGGCGAACACGCCGCATTTCGCCGCGACGTGGTGCAGCTTCGAGTCGTCGAAGTGGATCTCGCGCACGACCTCGGGAGGCAAACCCACCTTGATCATGCACTTGTCGATCGTCGCGCCCGTGCCCGAGGCGCACTTGTCGTTCATCGACGGCGCCGCGGTCTTGTCGCCAGTCTTCTCGTCCTTCTTGAAGATGATGATCTTCGCGTCCTGACCGCCGAGCTCGATCACGCTCCCCACGTCCGGGTGGAGTTTTTCCACGGCGAGCGTCACGGCGTTGACTTCCTGGACGAACTTCGCGCCGAGCGAGGGGCAGAGCGGCGCCGCGCCCGAGCCCGTCATGAACACGCGCCATTCGGCGCGCGGCGAGTCCGGGAACGCCTCCTCGATCTGCTGGAGCATCTCCAGCACCTTCTCGGGCTGCTTGGTCTGGTGGCGCTGGTAGTCGCTCCAGAGGATTTCGAGCGTCCCTGGATCGAGCACGACGGCCTTCACCGTCGTCGAGCCCACGTCGATCCCGACCACCACCGGGTCACGTCTCTCCATGCGGTCCCTCTCCCGTGCCGTTTGCCGCCGACTGACTGTCCAGTCAGTCAGATTGGGGTATCATGGTGCCCCGAGCGAGGCAAGGCAGAGCCCGCTCGCTCGGCGTGCTTCCGTTGTGCGCATCACGCGGGCGAGGTGGTACAAGGCCCTTCATGGACAAGGCCGAGCGTCGTCTCGAGCTCCTCCGCGCGGCTCGCGACGTCTTCGCGACGAAGGGCTATCACGCGGCGAAGGTCGACGACATCGTGGCCCGGGCGAGCGTCGCCAAGGGCACGTTTTATCTCTACTTCCCCGACAAGCGTTCGGTCTTCGTGGAGCTCGTCGACGGGCTCTTCTCGCGCCTCGGCGGCGCGATCCTCACCGTCGACACGCAGGGCGACATCGAGGCGCAGATCAAGCACAACATCCGCGGCATCGTGGCCGTCCTGCTCGACGACCCGGCGCTCACGCAGCTCTTGCTCTCCTTCGCGCCGGGCCTCGATCCGGCCTTCGCCGCGAAGATCCGCTCCTTCTATGACGGCGTGAAAACGCTGCTCCGCGTGAGCCTCGACGAGGGCCAGCGCCTCGGAATCGTGGCTGAAGGCGATACCTCGATGTACGCGACGTTCACCGTCGGCGCCCTCAAGGAGATCTTCGCCGAGAGCACCGATCGAGGCCAGGCCTGGCCCCGCGAGCAGCTCGTCGAGCAGCTCTTCCGCCTCCTGCAGCGCGGCTACCTGCGCATCGATCGCGCCCCCGAGGCCCCCGTCTCCGTGCCCCCGAAGCCGCGCAAAACCCGCAAAAAGACCGCTTAGCGCAGCGCAGACCGGCCGGTCATTCGGAACCGCGAGCGGGGTTCGTCATGACCTGACCCGCGAGTCAGTTTTTTACGGTGATGACGTAACGTGAGCGGAGTCGCGGAGCGTCAGCGTGCGCGGCGCGGGAGGATGTAGCGGATGAAGTTCAAGAGCGTGCGCCGCCCGAACTCGCCTTCCTCGATGTCGGCATGCAGCGTCTCCACCGCAAATCCCTCGCCGGCGAGGATTTCCCAGCGGTGCTCGATGTAGCCGCGCATCACGTCGGCATCGAGCTCGGGGTGGAATTGCACGCCGTAGCAGGTCTCGGTGAAGCGGATCGCGTGGTGGTCTTCGAGGTCGTTTTTCGCGAGCGCCGTCGCCCCGCGCGGCAGCCGCACGACCGTGTCCACGTGCGTCACGTTCGCCCGGAAGACCTCGGGCAGGCCGTCGAAGATCGGGTCGTCCGCGAGCCTGTGGATCGGCCGCGTGCCGATCTCGCGTCCGCGCGGGTTTCTCTGCACCTCGCCCCCGAGCGCCTGGGCTAGAATTTGGTGGCCAAAACAAATCCCGAACGTGGGCACGCCGAGGCCCACGACCTCGCGCAAAAAGCCCTCCGTGGCGAGCATCCAGGGCTCGCGGTTGGGCACGTTCGCCGCCGAGCCGGTGATCACGAGCGCGGCGGCGTCGCGCATGTCCGGCGGCCCGCCCTCGCGGGCGTCGAAGGTCTCGTAGTCGCCGCTCCAGGCGTCGCCGATGACGCCCGTGATGAGATCGGCGAACTCGCCGCGGCGCTCGCGCACCTTGGGCACGGGTTCGCCCGTCTTCATGATGTAGATTTTCCGGTTCGTAACGTCCGCACGCTCGGCTGCCATCACGCCGATCATAATCATGTTGCGGGAAAAGGTCCCCCTCCCGGCGCTCCGCACGTTATAGGGGCTTCCCATGTCCGCGCCGCCCGTGGAGCGCCCCGTCTGGCGCAGGTTTCGACCACGCAGGCTCTCGCGCGCGGCGGCCCACGTGCGCGCGGGCGGGTTCGCGGCGATCGTGGACGACCGGGATTCGGTGCAGATCCTGCTCGGGCTGACCGAAGCGGGAAAACTCACCGAGCTCGGCCTCTGCGCCCTGCTCACCCTGGAGCAGCGGCGATTTCAGCGCGTGAAGACCGGCCCGGCGGCGGGGCTCGCCCTCGTGCGGGTCCGGCCGCGCTTCCGGCCCGCCGTGCTCGACTGGTGCGCGCGCGACACGCTCTACGAGGGGCCGACGCGGACGATGCCGCTCGATTGCACGACCTGCGCGGCCTGTTGCCACGGCGCGGACGTGCGCCTCGACGCGCACGACCTCGCGCGGTTCCGCGCTGCGGGCCGACGGGACCTCGCGGGCCGGGCCTACGTGAAACGGTCGCGGGACGGGCGGGTCACGCTTCGTCTGGCCGACGATGGCCGCTGCCAATTGCTCGGCCCGGACAAACGGTGCACGATTTACGAGATTCGCCCCGGGGACTGCAGGGCATTCGTGGCGGGAAGCGAGGCGTGCCTTTCGGCGAGGCGGGAGACGCTCGGGCTCCGGGACGGAGCCGCGTGGGACGAGATCCTCGAGGCGTTCGATCGGGGCCCTCGCACGCGAGGGCCCTGAATCACTACTCGGGGATGTCCTTGTTGAGGAACTGGTTCGCGGCCGCGTCCTCCACGCAGGTGAGCGTGTTGTCCGCGTTCAGGTTGCAGCGGATGAGCTTCGAGTTCGCGTCCGAGCAACCCCGGCCCATGCCGAGGAAGCCGCTCGAGCACGTGCCCTCGAGGTAGGTCTGGTACAGGGCGACGGGCTTGCGCTCTTCCGACATGAGCCAGCCGCCGGCGGTCCGGTAACGGACCTTGTTGCTGCACCCCGAGAGCAGGCAGAGCGCCGCGCCGATCAGGAACAACGTCTTTTTCATGGTCGTCGCTTCTCCGCTCAATAGATGCTTTGGGGGATGACGTTCGTGAGGACCTTCGTCTCCTTGCAGTTGGTCGCGCCGGTTTCGGTCGCGTCACAGACCTGGACGGAGAAGTCGAAGAGCATTTGCTTCGTGGCCGGGTCGATCTCGCCGCGGGTCTGGATGCGCTCCTGGTACACCTTCTCCCCGCCCAGGAAGGTTTGACGCGTCAAGACCTTCGGGGGCGGCCCACACGCGACGCCGAAGAGGGCGATCAATGCGACAAGCGCGATTTGAATCGATTTCATCGTGCTTCCTCCTCAGCGGACGTTGCTACCCGCGCCGCCGTAACCGGCCTGCCCCTGCGGGCAAACGACATCATTCTTGCCGTCGCAGGACAGCTTGCACACGAGCTTGTCGCCCGTGTCCTGACACATGTAGAACTGGTGCGTCCTCTTCGCGAAGAAGAGGTAGTTCTCGGTCTTCAGGACCTCGAGCGCGGTCACTGGGCTCTTCAGGTTGTCCTCGAAGTTGACGACCGCGCGCGTGACGCAACCCGTCGAGAGGGCCGCGAGGGCGAAGGCAAAGAGCGCCATCGGGATGCGGGACATGGTCATTCCTCTCAATCCTCATCCTGCAGGACGAGCTGCATCGTTTTGCATCCGGAGAGCGCGCCGTCGGCGGCCACCTGGCACTTGACGATCTGCTGGGAGTTGCCCTGGACGACCAGGAATTTCATCTGGTCACGAGCGCTCGTGATCTGTGTGACGACCTTCGGAGGCGTACATCCGAAGGCGCCCGACAGCACCACGAAGGCGCCCGCGCTGAGTAGCCATTTGCTCATCTGCACCAAGCTCCTGTGATCTCGCGCGGAGCCTGCGTGTGGCCCCCCGCCGCGCATAGACGCTCGCCAACTTTTACGTCTATGTCAACGTTTTCCCACGTGCGTGTGCTGACACGGGGGACTCGGACGTACCCGCGCGAAGGGGACTCGACAGCGGGGGGATCAGGGCGTGGGCGTGGGCTCGACGGGCGCGTCGAGCGCGCAGCGGAAGCCGATGGTGACGTGCGCCGCGCTCGGGATGACGCCGAGGCGGAAGCTCGCGCGGATGCGGCTCGCCGGGTCGAGGAAGCTGCCGCCGCGAATGACACGCAGAGGCACGCTGGTCGGGCCCTTGGGATCGTTGCCCGCAGGCGGCGGCGCGGCGTAGCCGTCCGCGACCCACTCGGCCACGTTGCCGCCGAGATCGTAGAGCGCATCGGGCGTGCGATCGAGGGGCCTTCCGCCCGCCGGGCACGTGGCCACGCCCTCGCTGCCCTCGACGCACTTGCCGTTGCGATCGAAGCAGGCGCGGTTGCACGTGGGCGCGTTATCGCCCCAGGGGAAGGCGCGGCCCGCAGTGCCACGCGCGGCGATCTCCCACTCGGCCTCCGTGGGCAAACGGCGGCCGCGGAAGGCGCAGTAGGCCTCGGCAGCCGCGTGCGTGACGCAGTTGATCGGGTGATCCGTGGCGTCACGCGTGTCGTTGCACTTCGACGTCCACGCCTGGGCGAACTCCTCGGGCGAGGCCTTCGCCTCGGGATCTTCCTCCGCGTCGGCCGACGCCATGAGCTGCGCCGCGCTCTCGGCCGGCAGGACGACTTGCTTCGCCGCCGGGCATTTTCCGGCTGCGACGCAGCCGCGGTACTGCCCCGTCGTGACCTCCATCGCGTCGAGGTAAAACCCCTTCGTGAGCGTCACTTGCCGCTGATCCGGGCCCTCGCCGAGCTTGGCCGAGCCCGGCGCGACGAGGACCATGTCCCGCGGCGGCACGAACGGCGCGGCCGCGGACGCCGAGGGCATCGCCGACGCGCTCGCACTCGCGCTCGCGCTCGCGAGGGCTGACGGCAGCGTGGTGTTCGGGCCGCCGGAGGGCGAGCCCTTCACGGTCGCCGTCGCGCTCGCCACGGGCTTCTGCGTGGGTTTGCCCTTGGGCGAGCCCATCGTGAGCAGCGTGTAGCCGAGCGCCCCGCCGCCCACGAGCAGCGCGCCGAGGAGCCACGGCCACACCGGCTTGCCTTTCCCCTCGGCCGTCGACGTCGCTTCGAGCCCGGTCTTCTCGGTGTTGTCCTTCGCCGGCGGCAGCGGCGTCGCGCTCGCGGGCGGCTGCTTCGGGCCCGTCTGCGAAGGCTGCGGCAGCCGCTCGCCGAGCGGCGTCTCCGCCATCGGATCCCGATCCCGCGTGGTCATGGGGCCGGCGGGCCTTGCGCCCGGCTTCCCCACCGTGGGCGCGGCCTCGGTGGCGCCGAACGCGTCGCTGTTCCGGATGTTGCCCGTCGCGCGGTTCTGCTCCGTCACCACGCCGAGCTGCTTCTTTTCGGCGAACTCGGCCGTCGAGAGCAGGCTGTCGGCGGCAGACTCCTGGATCGTCGGCGGGATGGACGCGGCGTGTTTGTCCGGGGACGAGGCCCTGGCCGCGCCTGCGTTGCCCTCGGCCGCGGCCGTGACGAGCGCGTCCCAGAACGCGCCCGCGTCGGGGAAGCGGTGCTTCGGCTCCACGCTGAGCGCCCGCTCGATCACGCGCTCGACGGCCTCGCTCACGTTCGCGCCTCGTGCGCGTGGCGTGGGCCGCATGCTCGGATCCGCCGCGATGATGTAGAGCTCCGTCGGATCGTCGCCTTCGAGCGCTTTGCGCGCGCTCACGAGCTCCACGAAGATCAGCGCGAGCGCGAACACGTCGGTCCACGGGCCCGTGGCGCCGCGTTGCTTGTTGAACTGCTCGGGCGCGCCGTAACGCGGCGTGAACGCGGTCGGGCCTTGCCTCGTCGCGGCGAGCGCCTCGGTGAAGCTCGCGTGCTCGGTGAGCACCTTCGCGATGCCGAAGTCGAGCACCTTCACGGTGCGCTTGCCGCCGACGTCGGTGACGAAGAGGTTCGCGGGCTTGACGTCGCGGTGCGCGATCTTCTGCGCGTGCGCCACGGCGAGCGCGCGCGCTGCCGGTTCGAGCAGGGCGATCGCCTCGGCCGTGCTCATGCCGCCGCGGCTGCTCTGGCTCTTGATGAGCTCGCCGAGCGTCTCGCCTTCGAGCCACTCGAGCACGAGGTACGGCACCCACGTGCCGTTTTGCGTGACGAACGCGCCGACATCGAGCGCCTGCACGATCCCCGAGGTCACGCGCGAGAGCCGATGGAGCAGCCGCCCCTCCTCGCGGAGCTGCTCGAGGAACTGGGCGCGTTGCTTCTCGCCGAGCTCCGCGGGCAGCTTCAAGCACTTGATCGCGATGCTCTCGCCGAAACCGATGTGCTCGCCGCGGTAGACGACGCCGAAGCCGCCGTCGCCGATCACCTGGGTGACGCGGTACTTGCCCTCGATCGTGGTGCCGCAGAGCTGGAAGGGATCGCGGTTCTTTTCGGGCTCCGACATGGGCGGCTAGCTTCTACCGCTTCCGGCGCCGCGCGTCATCGCTTGGCGCCGACGATGTCGGCGATCGCTTGGTAGTCCGTCTCCTCGACGGCCCCCTGGATGAGGCAGGCGAGCTGCCCGCTCGGGGCGATGAGGGCGTGGACGGGGAGGTTGCCCGCGTCCTTGACCCCGAGGGCCGAGATCCACGTGTCGCGCCCGCCGCCCTCGGGCAGCCAGTAGGACGCGCGTACGCCGGCCTCGGGTTGGGCTTCGAGGAACCGCGAAAGTTGCCGCTCGTCGTCGTCGAGCGAGACGAACGCGAGGTCGATCATCACCCCGGCGTTGCGCAGGCGGCTCTGGAAGTTCTGGAGCCGGGGCATTTCTTCTTTGCACGGCCCACACCAGGCCGCCCAGAGATTCACCCAGACCCATTTTCCGACGCCGAACGAAAGGCTCCCGGGCAGCGCCGTCGCGCCCGGGGCCGCGGCGGTCTTCAGCGCGCCCTTCGGCGCCGGGCGCGCCGTCGTATCGGCGCAGAGCTTGCGGGGCGCGGCGGGCGCGGCGCTCGGTTTGGCGGAAGCCGTGGCCGAAGCCGGGTTCGTCCCGGCCGCGCCATTCGGGGCCGTGACCGCATTGCTGCGGCCCGTCACCGGCGGCTCCGGCTTTGCCGTTTCGCCGTTTTGGCACGCCGTGAGCAAGAGGACCGGGAGAATCAGAGCTGACAATCGACCCATGACACGAACGCGCTCCGGTTGATCGCCTCCGCGGCGCAGGGCTTGCCTTTCCGCGAGACATTCCATTCGCAGTATTCCTTGCCGAGCTGGGCAAACTCGTTGCCGAGCCAGAGCAGGCCCACCTGCTTGTCGAGATCGGGCTCCTTGAATTTGTCGCCGACGTGGAAAAACGCGCTATTCGCGCGCTTGTGCGAGAGCGACCGGTTGAAGTCCGGCGTGCCCGTCTTCGAGGCGCGGGCCACGATGAAGAAATACCGGGCGCCCTTTCGCTCGACCCAGAGCTCCTCCAGCATCTTCTTGCCGTCGTCGTCGAGCTTCTCCGAGCCGTCGTCGAACATCACGACGCCCCCGCGCTCCTTCAGCGGCGTGAAGAGCGCGTTGAAATCGTCGTCGCTGATCGAGGCCAGCGTCTTCACGTCGGCCGGCTGACAGCCGCGCCGCGCCGCCCCGCCTTCGAGGCCGCAGGCATGAATCACGCGGGCCAGCACTTCCTTGAATTTCGGCGTGCAATAGGGGGCTTCCGCGTCGTTCGCGATCGCCACCGCCGGCTTCACCGACTCCGCGATCCCCGTCTTCAGCCGCTCCGCCGAGGATTTTACCTCCGCGTGCACCGCGAAGGCCGATCCGGCGAGCAGCGTGCACCCGGCCACGATTCCGATGATTCCAGCGTATTTCATGGCAACCTCAAGTCCGGCGCGAGCTTGCGGATGCTGTACGCGAGGCCGATGTCGCTGTCCTCGTCACAGAGCCGCGTGTCGCCGAGGAAGAGCTGCGGCGTAGAGACCTGCAGCTGGTTGTTCACGATGTGGCGGAGCATTCGATCGAGGCGGAGCTTCGTTTCTTTCGAATCGATGCACGCGTCGAGGCTCGCCCATTTCTCCCGGATCGCCGCGCGCACGGTCGGCAGGCCCGCCGGAGACTTCGCGCCTTCGAGCAGCCGATCCTGGTTGTCGTAGGCCCATTCGAGCACGTCGACCGCGCGGTTCTCCCCGCAGAGCACGGCCTTCGAGACCAGGCAGGCGCCCGGGTGCAGCGGGCGGTCGAGCATCCAGTTGCACTCGTTGTCGAGTGGGAAAAGCACGAGCGTCGTGTCGAGGCGCTCGAAGATCCCGTCGGCTTCGAGGCGCTTGTGGAAGGCCTTGCACGTCGGGCAGAGCGGGTCGACGAAGAGCGTCGCCGGCTGCTTGGCCCCGGCCGGCGTGTGCCGGAGGAGCGCGTTGTTCGGCTCGGTGGGCTTCGCGAGCTTGCCGCAACCCGTGATGTACGAGGCGTAGCTCGGCAGCGCGCTCAGGTAGATCAACGTCGGCGTGATCGTGAAGATCCCGAGCGCGACGAGCCAGGCGGGCACGAGCCAAATCGATCCCACGGGCCGCCCGCCAGAGCCCCCGCCTTCCGCGGCGCCTTCCGGCTTGTCCGCCGCGGGCGCGGGGGCCGAGGCGCCCTTGCGGGCGTCGAGGAGGATGACGATGCCGGCGATCGCGAGCAGGACCGACGAGATGTAGATCCCGACGCAGGTCTTGCAGTACTGCCCGAGCTTGAGCGCCGAGATCGCGAACATCAGCGCCGAGACGACGAGGGGCGTGACGCTCACGGCGCCGTAGAACTGGGCGGCGCGGCGCGGGGCCGTGGACCCGGCGAGCAGAAGGTAGAGCGCGTAGGCCGCGAAGAACGCGAAGGCGCCGACCGCGAAGAGCGAGATCGGGATGCCGCCCCAGTACCGATCGCGGAAGAGCGCGGAGTACGGGCTGTACATGGCCGTGCGGCAAGCGCTCTCACCCGCCCCGCCGGAGGCGAGCCCCGGGATGAACGAGCAGTGGATGTCGTGGACCTGGCGGTCGAGGTGCTTCGAATAATCGAGCGTCGAAAGACCGCCGAAGACGAGCCCGATCAGCGATGCGACGAGCGCGAGAGCCGAGGGCCAGCGACGAGGTGCGCCGGACATGGAAAGGGCTTACGCCGGACACACCGGCCCGTCAAACGGTCTCTGGAGTGCGCAGGGGCCGGCGCGGCTTGCGGTTGAGCGTCTCGGGTCTGCGCAGACGGGCATTCCGGAGAAGAAGCGGGCGTCCGCGATCCGTCTCGGTTCTGGACGGCACCACCGTTGCGAGGCGGTGAGGGCGGAGGCCCACCGGGACCTCGGGGGGGGAACCAGGCTCGTCATGGCCCGGCTTCCCGAGCGTCGAATGGGTCGGAGGAGACGGAAAGCCATGAAGAAACTCTTTGGTCTGATGGCCGCGGCCGCGCTCGCCACCACGGCGGGGCTCGCGATGGCCGAGGAAGGCGCGCAGCAGCAGCCGCAGCCGCAGCAAGGGGCCCAGCAGCCGCAGCAGGGCGCCCAGCAGCAGCAGGGCATGCAGCAGCACAAGCAGCAGCGCGGTCAGAAGATGGCGCAGGCTGGAATCGGGCGCCATCAGGTGACCGGCCGCATCGTCGACATCGACAAGGAGAAGGGCGACCTCAAGGTGGAGACCGAGCGCGGCCAACTGGAGTTCAACTTCCCGCCCGCGTCCCTCCAGAATTACAACGAGGGCGATCAGGTGCGGCTCGAGGTCCTGATCCGCCCGGCCCAGCAGCAGCAGCAGCAGCAGCAACGCCAACAAGGCGGCCAGCAGCAGGGCGGCCAGCAGCAGGGCGGCCAGCGGTAAGTTTGCGGTCGTTCATGCGAACGCGGGGGAGCGGCGCGTGCTCGCGTTGGCTCCCCGTTTCGTTTGTCCTGGAAAGCCATTCAAGAAAAAACGCGAGAGACCGGCGATCTCGCGCCGGTCCCTCGTATCCTCCGACGGGTCTCGTTCAGCGACTGCTCTTCTTGCCGCTGCTCTGCTCCTGTTCGCCGCCGCCGCTGCCTTCCTCGGCCTCGTGCCCTTTTTGCACGAGCTCGCGCTCGCGTTGCCCACCCTTCTCGCCCCCGAGCCGTCCGGCCTCTTGCACCGTCATTGAGCCCTTTTCCTGGTCCTTCTTCTGCTCGGCCATGACAACCTCCTCCCGGGCCGCACTGCAAGGTCGGGGCCGCGATCCCGAGCTGCCCGCGCGCACGTGCCCGTCCGCGTAAAATCCTTTCCGGGCACCACAATTGCCCCGGCACGTCGCGCGGGGCGCGCTCTCACGGGGAGCGTGTGCCGCGACGAACCGACCAGAGAGAGGGAGCCATGGCAGCACGGAGGTTCACGCAAGGGCTCGTCGCGCTCGCGACGATCGCGGCGGCAAGCGTGGCAGGAGCCCAGGATCGCGCCGAGGAGGGGAGCCTCCTCCTCGACCGCGCCTTCATCGGGCTCGACGCGGACCAGGACGGGAGGATCGAGCGGTCAGAGGCGATGACGCAGCTCAACATGCTCGTCGGCGCCGTGTTTTTCCGGGCCGACGCAGACGGCGACGGCGTGGTGTCGGCCGACGAGGCGCGAGAAGCGTCGGCGTCGATGCCGGCGCTGTCGCGGGTGCTCGGCGCGCTGACGGGGCAGATGAGCGGCGAGTCGCTCGACGCGCTGGAGGCCCGGATCGGCGTGACCTGGGGCGAGTCGATCTCGGCCGCGCAGGCGCGCGAGGCGACCGAGCGCGCGGTCGACGCACTCTTCGGCGCAGTGGACGAGGACGGCGACGGGACGATCTCGCCGCGCGAGCTGCACGAGGGCGCCGCCGCGTTCGCCGAGCGGATGGCGACGAGCGCATTCGAGAAGGCCGACGCGAACGGGAGCGGGACGCTCGACGCGAGCGAGTTCGAGGCGGCCATGCTGGTGCCGGCGCGCGCGGCGTTCGCGGCGGCGGACGAGAACGAGGACGGCGAGCTCTCGCCGGAGGAGGCGCAGGCCGCGACGGCGCTGCTCGGAAGCTGGGTCTCGCTCGTGCCGGCGGCGGCAGGGCAGCCGCAGGGGACGAGCCCGGAGCTCGAGCGGCGGATGCGGGAGCGGATGCGGCCGGAGGGCAGGGGGCGAGAGCCGCGTTGACGCGCGGGGAGGGGCCTTGCTACCACGCGGGGCCATGTCCCTTCAGCCGTTCGACGAAGCGTTCCTCGCCGATCTACCCTACGACCCGGAGGTCTTGCTCTTCGACGCGATCGTCGAGCTCGACCCCGCCGGAAAACGCGTCGTCTGCCGGATGCCCACGGACAAACCGCTACCGTTCACGATCTCGCAACGCGCGCACCCGGTGCGTCACCCGCGGCACGTGGCGGGCGCGGCGATGGTGCATGCCTCGGGGATGCTCGGGTTCATCCATTCGTATTACCTGCACGGAATGCGGCATGCGGCGGGCTGGATCGGATATGGGACGCACCTTTATCAGGTGGTGTTCCGCAAGCTCGTGCCGCCGGGGGAGCCGATCATCGCGACCTGCCGTGAAGTGCGGGCGCGGCGGGGCGAGACGAAACAATTCGTGCGATACGCGTTCGAATTCCGGCACGAAGGCGACGTGTGTTACGAGGGGGAGCAGAGCGCGGTCTGGATGAAGGTGGGGGAGGGGGACGCGGCCTCGGGGCTGACGGAGGAGGCTTCAGGCTGACCCAGGGGAGCCCCGAGCCCCGCCCGTGAGCCTTTCGCCTGACCCGGGTCATCCCGCGAGCCTCGTCGAGAAGCCGCCGCCCTCACCCGGGTCACCTCGAAGCCTCGTCGACGAGCCTTCGCCCTCACCCAGGTCATCTCGAAGCCCCGTCGGCGAGCCTTCGCCCTGACCCGGGTCATCCCGGAAGCCTCGCTGGCGAGCCTTGGGGCTCCCTCGGGTCAGCTCGAAGCCTCGACGGGACGCCTGCTATCTCCAGGGAGTCACCGAAGCGAGGCGACGGCGAATCGCGAGCGTGCGCGTGAAAGAGGGGCCACGATTCGCAGCCGCACCCGGCGGACGTGGAGGGCGGCGTCCCACCCCACGAGGTTCAGGGCGAGTCATCAAGGCGACGTGTTCCCGCTTGCCAAGCTCGCTGTGTTCGTCGTACCGTCCGCTACATATGCGACGTCTCCGCCTTCTCAACCTTTCGGACCTGAAGCTGGGTCTCGACGACCTTTTCACCCAGCGTCTTCCAGCGCTGACCCTGTCTTCCCTCGGCAAGGGTTACGTCCCCTCGCTCAAGCTCAAGAAAGAGCTCGTCGATGATCTCCCACCTGCCCTTACCGGAGGGCGTCCGCTCGCCGAGGAGCTCGACGAGACCGACCGCGCGCATGACGGCTTCGGCGCCGCGCTTTACTACACGACCGAGGTATACCTGCGCCTTCCAGGCGCGGATCCGGCCCTCGTGGCCGCGGCCAAGCGTATTCGCGCCGCTTTCATTCCCGAGCTCGAAGACCTTCGCGACAGCTATGCCGACGAGGCCGCCGCCGCCGTCCGGCGCAAGGACGACCTGCCCGCGCTCGAAGCCGATCTCAAGCTCTTCCCTACCGCCAAGGGCGGCACACTCCACGACTGGGCCATCGCATACCTGGCCGCAGGCGAAAAACTGTCGACACTGCTCAGCAAGCGGGCCGACGTGGAGACGGACGGTCGCAAGCACGCGTCGAAGCTCCGGTCGGAGACGGTGGCATTGCTGAACCGGGTGCGGAATGCGATCGCGGACGACGTCGCGACGATGCCCGAATTGCCGCGGGATCTCGACGCGCAGATCTTCGGCTACCTCGACGAGCTGGAGCAACGACGCGAGGTCGCAAATCGCGCGGCGAAGGCGGCGAAAGAAAAGAAGGACGCGGCCGCTATCGGATGAATCGGACCCGGATCGGCGGCGTCTTCGCCGCCATGGGCCGGCCGTCTTTGTCGAGCGCTGGCGAATACTTCCTCACCATCGCGCATTGCGCTGCGACCATGCCGAACCCGTGGCCCGGGTCGTTCAGGATCTGCACCCACTCCGGGGATCCATTGGTGGTGACCCAGACCCTCAGCATGACGGTGGCGTCGTCGATCTCCGCCGCGTCGGCCGCCTTCGGGAATTGGCAATCCCACGTGTTCACCCCGCCCGGCGGTGGCGCGGCGTCGCTCGGAGCCGGCCTTTGCGGGGCGACGCCGAATGCGATTTTCGCGATCCCGCCTTGTCTCAAGAGATCCATCGTGTGCACGACGTCTTTCCACGGCGCCGCGGAATCCGCCTGGATGACGGCCCTCACGTCCGGGGCTTTTTCGTGCGCGCGCGCCGCCGCCGCGCGGATCTCCTCGTCGGAGTGGACCACGTTCCCGTCGATCATCGTCGCGCCGTTCGCGTTGACCACGACGACGAAGACCGTCACGACGTTCGACCATTCCGCGGCCTGTGGAAGGTCCACGGGGATCGCCGGCACGGCCGGTGGGGTGGTGGAGGGCGACGACGCGGCAGGCGGCGGCGCAGTCGCCTGGCACGCCGCGAGCAGCGGGAGCAAGCCGAGGAGGGCTCGGCGGAAGGGCACGGGTTGTCGCATCGAACCCGTATCCTGCCACGAGATGGGCTCAGGGCGAGAGCTTCATCACGAAGATATCGTCGTACCCGGTGCTCGAAAGCTCCGTGACGCCGAGGTTGATGTTGCCGTCGAACGAGCCGGCGAAGATCGTGTTGCCCGCGCGATCGATGGCCATTCCCTCGGTCACCTGGTCGTCGTCCTTGTCCCCGAACGGCTTCGCCCACAGATATTTTCCGTTCGGATCGAGCTTGAGCGCGAAGAGGTCGTAGCGGCCCACGTCGAGCCCGCTATTGATGAGCGCGTCGTCGCCCGTGAACTGGAGGACGCCCTTATAACTTCCCGTGACAATCACGTTGTCGTCGGCGTCGACGCCGATGGCCTTGCCTTCCTGCGGGCCGACGCTGCCGGCGCGGAAGCTCCAGAGGTGCGCCCCGTCGGGATCGAACTTCGCGACGAACAGGTCCGGATCGCTGTTCGAAGGGCTCGAGAGCGGGTCTCCGCCGAAGTTGATGGTGCCGGCGAGCTCGCCGGTCAGCAGGATGTTGTTCTTCGAGTCGATCGCGAGGGCGCGGCTGCGTTGCTCGGTATTGGCGGCGCCGAAGACCTTCTGCCAGAGCGGCACGCCGTTCGTGTCGAACTTGGCGAGCAACATGGTGCGGCTGCCGGGGCTCGCCTGATCGGGGAGCGGATCGCCGAGGCTCATGGTGCCCGCGAAGGCCGTCTCCAGGACGATGTTGTCCTGGTGATCGAGCGCGACGCGGCAGAGGATATGGTTCGGCGGGTCGCCCGGGGCCCCATTGCCGAGGCGCTTGCTCCAGACCGGATTGCCGTCCTTGTCGAGCTTCGCGAGGAAGACGTCTCGACCGCCTATCGCGTTGATCAGCTGGCCCGAGGCGAACTGCAGCGAGCCCTCGAAATACCCGGCGATGATCGTTTCACCCTTCGAATCGACGGCGATCGTCGTCGCAATCTTCGGCTGCGACGAGCCGTCCCCGAATCCCTTCGCCCAGACGGTCGCGCCCTCCGGGTCGAGCCGCGCGACGAACACGTCGGATTGGCCGCCCAGGTCCGTGAGCTTGATGCCGTTCGGCAGCTGGAGCTCCCCCTGATAAGAGCCGGCGATGAAGATGTTTTGGTCGGGGCCAACGGTGACGGCGTTGACGTACTGGGCTTGCCAGTCGCCCGACCACACGACCCATTGAAATGCGCCCAGCGGATTGAATTTGGCCAGGTAGATGTCCCAGCCTTGCCCATTCGTTGAATTGTTCGCCCCATCGAACGAGAACCCCCCGTCGTAGTTCCCCACGAGGTAGATGGAGTCGTCCATCGGATCCACGGCGACGCCCGACGCGCGCTGGTGGTTGAACTGGCCGCCGAACGCCTTTCCCCAGAGGACATCACCCGTCGCCGCGCCGCCCGATCCGCCGGCCCCGCCGCCGCCCGCGCTCGAGCCGCCCGGCCCGCCCATGCCGCCCGCGCCCGCGTCGCGCTCGGGCGACGGGACGGCGTCGGGCGTGAGGCAAGCCGCGAGGAAAATGACCGACGAGCTCAGAGCGACGATAGCTTTCATTAAAATCGACCCCCGACGGCAGCACCTGCGACATTCGGTCCGATCCAAGGGACGACCACGGGGCCCGCCGACGTCCCCCGAGAGGGCGACCGGGACCCGAGGACAAACCCCGTCACCGCCGCGCCGAGCGCGAGGACACCCCCGGCGCCGAGGCCCACGAAGAGCGCGAAATCCCGCTTCTTGCGGGCATTGTCTTCCGTGGGATCGTATTCCGAGAGCGGCGGGCACCCGCGCTCGAGCTCGCCGTTGCAACGCGCCTCCTGCCGCCCCTCGATGTGGGCCTGATCGACGCGGAAGGTCGCGGCCGCGACGCCGAGCGCGACGCCCCCGCCCGCGGCGACCCACGCCCATGCCGGAATGCGCCCGCCGCCCGGCGTGGCCGCGTCGCCGCTCTCTGGTTCGAGCTTGATTGCAATCTCCTCCGTCTTGCCCTCGGCCGCGGTGAACGATTTCCGGATCGCGCGGAAGCCCGGCGCTTGCACGGCGAGCGTCTGCGGGCCCGGGTCCACGGGAATGACGCTCCCGAGCATGGCCGCGGGCACCTCCTGGCCATTGCGCGTGATGTAAAGGCCGGCGGGCGGGTTCACGACCGTGAGCTTCACGCGCGGTAGCTTCGGCTCGATCTGCGTGATGCCTTCTTTCGCGATCGTGTCGAGCGCGCTTTTCCGCTCCGCGCCGGGCGTCTCCTGATTGAGGACGAGCGCCCGCTTGTACGCGGACCAGGCTTTGGCGAGCTTGCCCTCGTGCTCGTAGCACTTCGCGAGGTTGAGCATCGTGCTCGGTGCTGAATACACCATCAAGCTCGCCTCGAATTTCGCGCAGCCGGCGGCCCAGTCGCCCTTCTCCACGAGCTCCCGCGCGCTCTCGAAGAGCGCCAGCGCCGCGGGATCCGGCACGGCGGGCTCCGCGGCGGCCGCGGGACGGGCCCACGCGGTCGCCGCAAGGAGGCCGACCCAGGCGGCGCGCCGGGAATGCCTAGAGAGTCTTGAGCTGATCATAAACGGAGGTCTTGCGGGCTGGCTTGGACGGTGCATTCTGCGACGGAGGTCTCCCGCGGGGCGAAGCAGAAGCGCTGGCGGTCGGCGCGGTCGGGAGCGCCGAGGCCGTTGCCGCGACCGGGACCAGCTCGGCTGTCGTGGGCGGCGTCTGCGCGGACGGCCGAGGCTCGGGCGGTGCCGCGTTCGTGCTCTCGGGCGGTGCCGCATGCGTGGTCCTGGTTTCCTCCTGTGCAGGCCACCGCGCAAAAACGACGACGAGCGACGCGCCCAGGAGCAAGGCCATGAGGGCGACGAGGACGGCCGCCACGCCGGTCTTCGATTGGGGTTTGTCCGAGGCGACCGCGGGCGCCGGGGCCAGAGGCCGGAGTACCTCGGCCTCCGCGGGTCCCGGAAGCGCCACGCCGAGCGCCGTCGCGAGCGCGGTGATCTCCTCGGAGGCGCGCTCGAACCTCACGGAAGGCACGATGTCGGTTGCCCGGGCAAACCACGCGTCGAACGCCTCGGGCAGCGTCACGCCATATCGCTTCGCCCGCTGCGTCGGCGCCTCCTTCGCGCCCTGCATCATGGTCATCAGGAACGCATACACCGAGTCGCTCGTCTTCGACTCGTCCATCCAATACGGATGCCCCACGAGCAGCGCATACGCGATGTGCCCGAGCGCATACAGATCGGAGCGCGGCCCGATCGTCCCGTCGCCCGTGATCTGCTCGGGCGACATGTACGGGGGCGTGCCGAGATTGCGGGTTTGCCGGTCCGCGGCCTCGCTTTGCGCGACCATTTTCGCGATCCCGAAATCGAGCACCTTCACGCGCGGCGAGCCGTCGTCGCGGTGCGTGACGAAGAGGTTCTCGGGCTTGAGATCGCGGTGCACGATGCCCGCGGCGTGGGTCTTGTCGAGGGCGCGCGCGACCTGCCAGAGCAGCGTCACGACCTCGGCCGGCGCGAACCGGCCGCGGTCGTAGAGGAGCGTCGCGAGGTCGTCGCCCTGGAGGAGCTCCATCGTGAGGAACGGCGCGCCCGTCTCGGGATCCACCCCGGCGTCGAACGTCTCGACGAGGTGCTCGCTCACGATGTCCGCGGTGATCGTGGCTTCGAGCTTGAACCGCTCGCGCATCTCGGCGTTCTGGATGATGCTCGGCAGCATCACCTTGAGCGCGCGTCGCCGCCGCGTCTTGAGGTCGACGACCTCGTAGACCACGCCCATCGCCCCGGCGTTGACGGAACGCACGATCTGGTAGTGCCCGTGAAAGATCGAGCCTTCGGAGAGCTCCGTTCGCGAGGGGGCGTTCACGTGAACGCCATCGTACCCCGGCCTCGCGCGGCGGTTCAAGAAGGAGGAGACGCCGGGGGAGTGCTCGTGACGGCGATTGCCGTCGCCCGCGTGACGCGTTTCACTTGGGCGATTCCATCACGCATTTCTGATCGCAGCCGTCGCCCGGCGTCTTGTTTCCGTCGTCGCACGACTCGAAGCCCGCCTGCACGATGCCGTCGCCGCAGCGGGGCCCGAGCGCGCAGCCCGCGGCGCATTCGCCGTAGCCGCCGTCGTTCGTCCCGTCGTCGCAGAGCTCGCCGAAGAGGCTGTCGATCTGTCCGTCGCCGCAGGACGCGGCCGTCTTGCAGCCCGGCGCGCAGCCATTGCCGTACGGGGTCAAATTCACGCCGTCATCGCACTCCTCGTTGCCTTCCGCCTGCACGATGCCGTCCCCGCAGTACGGGCCCTTCTTGCAATCGGGGGTGCACGAGCCGTAGCTGCCGTCGTTCGTCCCGTCGTCGCAGGCCTCGTTCGGGGTGACGATGCCGTCGCCGCAGACGCTCTGGCAGGTCGATTTCGTGTTCACGAAATTGGAGAGCGTCAGCCGGTAGTTCGATTGCGTCGTGTGCCGTTCCGCTTGGAGCACGACGGTCTCGTAGATCTTGCCGACCTCGAGCCCGAGCTCCAGCGCCTTCGCCGCGTTCAGCAAGACGCTCCCGGAGAGCGCCCCGTGCACGCCGCCGAGGTTCACGGCGAGCCGCTTGTTCACGAAGACCCACACGTCGTCGTCGCCCGTGAAATCGAGCTGCTCGTTGCCCTTGTACTCGAACCAGTACCTGACCTCGCTCGTGAAATGGAAGTTGTTCGCGTTCCCCTCGTTGCCGAAGCCGAGCCCGTTCAGCGGGAAGAACGTCGTGTCGTCGAACCGGTACGCGCCCGAGGGCAACTTGTTCAGCGTGAGATTCTGCAGGACCGTGAAGTTTACCCCGGCGACGTCGCGGTACCATTGATCGAAGTTCGCCTTGCCCGAGGTGGTCGGCGTGGTCGGGTTGCCCGCGTAGACGGGTTTGCCGTCCGGGCCGAGCATGTTCTGCACGATCCCGAGGTCGCTGCCGTTCGGTCCCTCGAAATCGGGGTGCGCGATCTTGAAGTCGCGCAGGACGATCGGGATCTCCAGCGTGTCCCCCGCATTCTGCGCGACGTCCTGGCAGGAAAAACCCGGCTCGATCTGGCAGGTCGAGGAGCAGCCGTCGCCGTTCGCGCTATTGCCGTCCTCGCATTGCTCGTCGTCGCCCGGAAGCTTGAGGCCGTCGCCGCAGGTCGATTTGCACGCGCCCATGGCGCAGTCGGGCTCGCGCTGGCAGAACGGCGTGCAGCCGTCGCCCATGTCGTTGTTGCCGTCGTCGCAGGGCTCTTTGCCCTCGACCACGGCGTCGCCGCAGACGGTGGGCTTGCAAGGCATTCCAGGCGGACAAACCCACCCGATTTCGAGCTGGCAATTCGTGTCGCAGCCGTCGCCGGGCGCCACATTGCCGTCCTCGCACTCTTCCTGTCCCGCGAGGATGCTGTCGCCGCACGCGGCCGCCTGGCAGGCGGCACCGATCACGGAGCATTGCCAGCCGAGCTCGACCTGGCAAAGCGCGTCGCAGCCGTCCCCCGGCGCCGCGTTCGTGTCGTCGCACGTCTCGGCGCCCGTCACCTTGCCATCGCCGCAGACGACCGTGCTCACGCAAGCCATGCCCGGCATGGGGCACGCGTAATCCTTCTCGATCACGGAGCAATCGTTGGAGCAGCCGTCCCCTGCGTTCACGTTGCCGTCGTCGCACGTCTCCCCCGGCTCGATGATCCCATTGCCGCACACCGGCCCGCAGGGCCCGCCGTCGCAATCGCCGCCGCCGCCGCCCCCCGCGCCGCCCTCGCCCCCCGCGCCGCCAGAGCCACCGGACCCGACGAAAATGTCCCCGCCCTCGCCCCCGCCGCCGGAATCGCCGCCGTCGGGCGCGCCGCCAGTCCCGGTCCCGCCCGGCGTGCCGGGGTTGGACCCGCCTCCGCAGCCGGCGGCGATCGCGGAGGCGAGGGAAACGGCCGCGAGGGGGAAGAAAAGCAAGGCGTGTTTGTGTCGCATGGGCAAGCTCCTTTGCTGGGGCCTCGGGTGTGCTTTGGGCACAATCATGGAAGATAGCGCGAACGGGCGAGCAAGCTCGCGGATGGCAAGGGCTTGACGGGTCCGCTTGCTCGCTCTAGCCCGAAGAGCCCCGAGGCCTTGCCCCGTTCCCCTCCGAACCCCCATGAAACGCCGAGCCCCATGAGCGAAAACGACATCGCCACCCTGCGCCGCGCCCTCACCGAAGGCGCCCTCCTCCTCCGCGCGCCCGAGCTTGGGACGCTGTCGGTGCGCGGCAAGGACCGACAAACCTGGCTGAACGGGATGATCACCTGCGACCTTGGGCCGCTGAAAGCAGGGCAGGGCGCGTATGGATTCGCCGTCGCCAAGACCGGCAAGATGCTCGCGGAGCTGCGGATCCTGATCGAGGACGACCGGATCCTCGTGGGCGCGCCGCGGGATCGGATCGCCACGCTCGTCGAGCACTTCGATCACTACGTGATCATGGAGGACGTCGAGCTCGAGGACGTGAGCGAGGAGGTCGCCTGGATCGTCGCGCACGGCCCCGGGGCGAAAGATCTCGGCTCGCTCGCGCGTGCACACGGCGCCCTCGCCGCAGCGTCGGTGGATATGTCGGGCAAGGGCGGGGCGCTGCTCGCGTTCGAGCCCAAAGACGTCGACACCGCGCTCGGACGCTTGGAGCGCAAAGGATCAGCGCCGCTGCTCCTCGCGGACGAGGCCGCGTGGGACGCGTTGCGCGTGGAGATCGGCCTCGGCCGCTGGGGCAAGGATTTCTCCGGGGAGAACTATCCGCAGGAGGCCTCGCTCGAGGCTTTCGCGGTCTCGTTCCAGAAGGGCTGCTACCTCGGGCAGGAAGCGGTCTTCATGCTGCAGAACCGCGGGCACGTGAAGAAGAAGCTCGTGCCGATCTCGATCGAGGGCGACGCAGAGGTGCCTGCTTCCGCGGAGATCACCGACCCCACGGGCAAAGTGATCGGCGCCGTGACGAGCGCGGCGAAGGGCCCCGAGGCGGGTCGCGTGCTCGCGCTCGGGTACGTGAAGTACAAGCACGCGGCGAAAGGCACGGCGATCTCGGTGGCAGGGCGGCCGGCCGTCGTTTCCTGAAGGATCGGCCGAAAAAAAAGCGGCGCGCGGATCCGAGATCTCGCGCGCCGCAAAGACGGCCTTTATCGGGCTTGGATCAGGGGAAGATGTCGCGCTCGCCGTAGGCGGCGGCGATGCGCTGGAGCGCGACGGCGTAGGCGGCGACGCGCATCGAGCACTTCTTCTGCCGCGCGACCTCGACGACCTCGCGGTAGGCGCGCTGCATTGCCTTCTCCAGGCGCTCGTCGACCTCTTCGAGCGTCCAGTGCTCCGAGCGCTTGTTCTGCACCCACTCGTAGTAGCTGACGGTCACGCCGCCGGCGTTCGCGAGCACGTCGGGCAGGATGTCGATGCCACGATCGATCAGGATCCGCTCGCCCTCGGGCGAGCAGGGGCCGTTCGCGCCCTCGGCCACGAGCTTCACGTTCAGCGCCTTCGCCTCGTCGATGCCGACCTGGTTCTCCAGCGCGGCGGGGATGAAGATGTCCGCCTTGATCTTGAAGAACTCCTCGCGGCTGATGTGCTTGCCGCCCGGGTAGCCCGCGATCGAGCGGTTCTTCTTGACGTAATCCTGGAGCTTGTGCGGGTTGAAGCCCTCGGGGTTGTAGAGGTAACCCGTGTGATCACCGACCGCGATCGTCGAGGCGCCGAGCCGCGACAGGATGAGCGAGGTGAACGAACCGACGTTGCCGAAGCCCTGCACGATGAGCGTCGCGCCGCCGAGCTGGAAGTCGCGCTCCTCGGCCCACTCCTGGATGCAGTACACGAGGCCCTGGCCCGTGGCCTTCTCGCGCCCGAGCGTGCCGCCGCAGGCGACCGGCTTGCCCGTCACGACGCCCTTGACCGACTGGCGGAAGAGGCTGCCGACGGTGTTCATGTACGTATCCATGGCCCACGCCATGGCCTTCGCGTCCGTGCCGACGTCCGGCGCCGGGATGTCCGTATCCGGGCCGATGTTCGAGCCGAGCGCATGGAAGAACCGACGCGTGATCCGCTGCAGCTCGTCGCGCGAGACCTTGTTCGGGTCGAACTTGACGCCGCCCTTGCCGCCACCGAGCGGCAGGTTCATCAGCGCGCACTTCCAGGTCATCATCGCCGCGAGCGCCTTGACGTCGTCGAGCGAGACACCCTCGTGATAACGAATGCCGCCCTTGTACGGGCCGAGCAGGTTATTGTGCTGGACCCGGTAGCCCTTGAAGAGCCGGATCGAGCCATCATCCATCTTCACGGGGAAGTTGATGATGATCTCGTTCTTCGGCTGGCTGAGGATCGTCTTGATGTACTCGGGCAAATCGATGACGCGGGCGGCCTCGTCCAGATAGCCCTGTACGACCTTGAAGAACTCGTACTTGTGGTGCTTCTCGACAGAGGCGGGCGGCACGCTCACGGACCCGGCAGTGCTCACCGTCTGTTGGTTATCCATGGGTGGCCGTTCTAGTCCGTGCCAAAGCCCAAATCCATTTTTTGTTTCGAGGTTCTGCGCACGCGCCGCGCGTCATTCGCCGATGACGCGCGGCATCGACCCTTTTGCGAAAAAATTGCCATTGTGCGCTGCAACATCGCGCCCGGGCGACGATGCGCGTCAATGGGTGGTCACTCGATCGATCAAGGTCGAACCCAGAAGAAGAGGACGTAGATGTATGTGAACGTCCCCGTCACCATGAGCGCATCAACACGATCGAGGATGCCGCCGTGCCCAGGCACGATGCCGCCCGAGTCCTTGACCCCGGCCGATCGCTTGATCATCGACTCCGCGAGATCACCCGCCTGGCCGAGCGCGCCCGCCACGAGGCCGAGCACGATCGCGTGGTTCAAGGGCAAACTCTTCACGTACACATAGTGCCCCACGACAGCGCCGATGACGGCCGCCGCGAGTCCACCGATCGCGCCCTCGATCGTCTTCTTGGGGCTGACCGCTTCGTAAAGCTTGTGTTTGCCCAGGAACCGGCCCGCGAAGTATGCGCCGGTGTCGCTGAACCAAGAGAGCACGAGCGCGAGCACCACGAAGCCCGGCCCGCTATCGCCTGCGTCGCGCCGGAGCAGCGCGAGCGAGCCGAGCCCGCCCCCGAGCCACAGCGGGCCAAACCCCATCGCCGCCGCCCGCAACGCCGCCGTCTCGATCGAGCCGAGCCGGAAGAGCGTGAGGAAAAGCGCGACCGTCGGCAGCAGGAAGACGAGCGCCACGAGGGCACGCGCATCCGTGCCGAAGAACCAGAGCACGGCCATCACGGCGAGCGTGACGCCGACGCCGAGGATCCGCGACGGGCCGTCCTGCGGATGCGTCATGCCGAAGAACTCGATCGCGCCGACGATGAGCGCGACCGCGAGGAAGATCGCCCAGCCCCACGCGGGGCCGAGATAAAGCAGCGCCAGGATGGCTGGGACGCCGATCAGCGCCGAGAGCAGGCGCATCGCGAGGTTGCTACGGGCCAAGGTCAAACCCCAATCGCCCCGCCGCCAAGGGGCGAAGCCGTGCGCGGAGACGTAGCATGCGACAGGACGCGACCGAAGCGCCTCTCGCGACGCTGGTAGCTCGCGAGCGCCTCGAAGAGGTCCTGTTCCGTGAAGTCGGGCCAGAGGACGTCGGTGAAGGCGAGCTCGGCGTAGGCCGCGCCAAAGAGCAGGAAGTTCGAGATCCGATGCTCGCCGCCCGTGCGAATGATGAGGTCGGGCTCGCCGACGCCGAGGCTCGGCAGGCGCGAGGCGATCGCCCGGGTGTCGATCGTCTGCGGGTCGAGCCTGCCCTCACGCGCCTCGATCGCGAGGTCCCGCGCCGCCCGCGCGATCTCCTCCTGGCCGCCGTACGAGAGCGCCAGCGCCAGCGTCATCTTGCGGTTGTCCCCCGAGGCCGCGCGCAGCGGATCGAGCGCGTCACGCACGAACGGCGGCAGTCGCTCGAGGTCGCCGATCGCCACGAGCCGGATCTCGTTGTCGAGGATCTCGTTCCGCTCGGCGACCAGAAACTCGTGCAAGAGCCCCATCAGGGCGTCGACCTCACCGGTCGGTCGCGCCCAGTTCTGCTCGCTGAACGCGTATAGCGTCAGCGCCGTCAGCCCGAGCCGCCGCGCCGCTCGGACCACCCTTCGGACCGCTGCACTGCCGGCCTTGTGGCCAGCCTCACGAGGTTCGCCGCGCAATTCGGCCCAACGGCCGTTGCCGTCCATGATGATCCCGACGTGGTGTGGGAGGTTGCTCGCGTCTACGTACGTCATCACAGTCTCGAACGCCCGAAAGGCGCGGCGCAGTTTCCCCTGTTGACTACCGACTGTCGACTGTTGAGTCTCCCGCCATGAGCATCGGCCTAGGTTTGACCGTCACGCTTCGCGTCCGTATCGGAGCCCACGACGCCCACTACGCGGGCGAGCTCGTCGATGGGGCGCGAATCCTCGGGCTCTTCGGCGACGTCGCCACGGAGCTGCTCATCCGCCTCGACGGCGACGAGGGCCTCTTCCGTGCCTATGAGGCCGTGGAGTTCCTCGCGCCCGTCCGTGCCGGCGACTACATCGAGGCGACCGGCGTCATCACGAAGGTCGGCAACACCTCGCGCACGATGGCCTTCGAGGCCCGCAAGGTCGTGGCGAACGTGCGTGATCCCGCGCTCTCGCCCTCCGCGGCGGACGCGTTCGCCGAGCCCGTCGTGGTCTGCCGCGCGATCGGCACGTGCGTGGTGCCGAAGGATCTGCAGCGCCGGCCGCGCCTCGTGCTCCCCGCGCTCTCTTCGCCCGGCCCCGAGCTCGTGGCCAAGTTGCCCGAGCCGCGCCCGATCATCACGCCGCCTCCGAACGTGATCGTCACGCCGCCCGAGTCGCCGCTCGTGCTCACGGCCGCGATCGTGGGCGCCGAGGTGACGCGCGCGCACACGCCCTACCTGCCGATCACGGCGCAGGAGCTCGCCGACGAGGCCGCTCGTTGCCGCGACGCCGGCGCCGCCGTGATCCACCTGCACGTGCGCAACGCCGACGGCTCGGCGTCACAATCGAGCGAGCTCTTCGGCGAGGCGATCGCCCGCATCCGCGAGAAGACGGACGTCATCATCCAGACCTCGACCGGCGGCGCCGTCGGCATGAGCGTCGAGGAGCGGCTCGGCCCGCTCGCGTGCAAGCCCGAGATGGCCACGCTGAACTGCGGCACGATCAACTTCGGCGACGACATCTTCGTGAACACGCGTCCCGACATCCGCGCGATCGCACGCCGCATCCGCGAGGCCGGCAGCATCGCGGAGCTCGAGTGTTACGAGGTCGGCCACATCCACGAGGCGATCGCGCTGCTCAAGGAAGGCCTCATCGGCGAGCCTTTGCACTTCCAGTTCGTCCTCGGCGTGCCCGGCGCGATCATGCCGAGCGAGGCGGTCATCCAGTTCATGCGCTCGCAGATCCCCGCGGGCGCGACCTGGGCCGTCGCCGCGGTTGGTCGTCACCAGCGGCCCATGACCGAGCTCGCGATCAAGCTCGGGGGCCACGCGCGCGTCGGCCTCGAAGACAACATCTACCTGGAGAAGGGCGTCCTCGCGGAGGGCAGCGCGCCGCTCGTCGCGCGCGCCGCTGCGTACGCGAAGAGCCTCGGTCGCGAGGTCGTCGACCCCGATCGCGCCCGCGTGCTCCTCGGTATCACCACGGCCGCCGCGTGATCGTGCGAGCCCAGAACATCCCCGCCCGGAAGCCATGACGTCGCCGCGAGGCCCTTTTTTCGACACCCTCGCGGCGCACGCGCGCTCGCGTGGACCGTTCGTCCTCGGGATCGCGCTCGTCGCGCTCCTGATCCGCGTCGCCACGAGCCCCGCGCCTCCCGCGCGCAGCGTCGAGGCGATCGCGGCCATGCTCGGCGCCTCCGTCGGCGGCTCCGTCCAGCCCGAAGATTTCGTGTGGGAAGAGCGCGGCGGGTTGGTGCACGACGCCATGATCGGTCGTCGCGTGCTGTTCATCGCGGCGCGGCCGAGTGGCCCGAATGCTACGCCCACGAACGATCTCTACCGTGCGGAGGTACGTATCTCGCGCGGCGGTCGTCCGATCTCCGTGCGCAGGGTCGTCAACCTGACGAACACGCCGCTCGGGCACGAGCACGACCTCGTCGCGCACGGCCGATGGGCCGCGTATGCCACGAGCGCCGACGGCCTCGTCCAGGGGATCACGATCCTCGATCTCGCGGGCGACGCGGCCTCGCAGGCCGCGCGCACCCGAAGCGAGCGCCTGCGCGCCTCCGTGGAGAACTGGCTCTCCGAGGGCGCGCTGCGTGGCATCGGGGAGACCGCGGTGCTCTTCGGCGTGCCGCCCAAGGAAGCGCGCTTCGAGCTCACGGAGGACATGCTCGTCATGGCCCTCGGCGAGGCCGCGCTGCCCGCCGCGGTGACGCTCGCCGACGCCTCGGTGAACCCCGGCCTGCGCGATGAGCACGTGCTCGCGGCGCAGCGACTCCCGCACGACGTGACCCCGTGGTCGCGGTTCCTCGAACAGACCACGCGCGAGCTCGTCGGCGAGGGCGCGGCCGGTCGCGTGAAGCGGATCTCCACGAGCGCCCGGACGATCGCCATTCGCCTGCGCGAGGCGACCGCATCGCCGCCGCCCGAGCTCCCGGCCGCGCCGCCGCCCGAGACGCCCTCGGACGAAGGTTTCCCGCCGCCGCGCGTGGCCACGAAGCGCGACCGGACCTTGCCCGGCGAGGGCCTGTGGATCCCGGCGCCCGCGGCGCATCCCTTGCCGATGAGCAAGCCCGAAGCGCCGCCCGCAATCTTCACGACGCTCGTCCGCCCCGATCCCGATCGCCCGCACGCCGTCGTGCACCTCGTCGCGATGGATGGCCGTCGCCTCGAGCTGCGCCCGATGCCCGGCACGCTCGCGCCACGCACGCCCACGGGCCTGCGCGGCGAGGGCCGCATCCCGGCCGCCGACGTGCCCGCCGCCGTCGCCGTGTTCGCGGGCGGCCCGCCGGCAAACACGCCTCCGCTCGGCCTCGTCGTCGAGCGCCGCACCTTCCTCTCGCCGCGCCCGGATGCCTCCACGCTCGCCGTCGATCGCTTCGGCCGTCCCTCGATCGGCGCCTGGCCCTTCGGCGCGGACGTGCCCGTGGGGATTCGCTCCCTCCGGCAAACTGGCGCGCCGCTCGTCACGTCGGGCCACATCGGAAAACTCTCCGAGGCCGATGCCGTCCTCGCCGATCGCTCGGCGCTCTGCGTGACCGAGGCGGGCCACCTGATCTACGGCTGGGGCGAGGCCCTGCCTGCGGAGCTCCTCGCGCGCGCGCTCGTGCTCGCCGGCTGCCGCGACGCGCTCCCGCTCGCCACGAGCCCGGATCCCACGGGCATCGGCTTCTTCCAGCGAACGGGCGACGAGATCGGCGCGCGCGCGCACGTGGCCGGCATGTCCCTCGCCCCGGAGCGCGCGCTCAGCGGCTCGCCCACCGAGCTCGTCTACGTCGTCGTGCGCAAGGCGAACCCGGATGCGCCGCTGCCCGAGGGCGTCGCGTGGGAGCCGGATCTCGGCACGCAGCCTGCGCCGCTCTGGCAACCGGGCATCTACACGGCGACCGTCTCCAAGCTCGGCGCGCAGGTGCGCCTCGCGTGGTTTGCCCCCGAGCGCTTCACCTTCCACATCCGCGCCGGCGAGAAGGAGCTCTCGCACCGCTTCGGCGGCACCTTCCCGGCCGCGCTCTCCGACGCCGAGCGACCCCACGTCCTCGCCGCCACAGGCCTCGGCACGGGCCGCCGCAAGGGCCCGCGTGGCCTCGCCATCGACGGCTCCATCGGCCTCAAGTTCGGCCCCGGCGCCGGCGTGCTCGTCGTCGGCGACGGCCCCGTGCGCATCGACAAAAGCGAAGCCTTCACGCCCACGCCCGACGCCGACGCGACCGAGCTTCCTCTCACCGCGGACGAAGGCCGACCTCTCCCCGAGGCGCGTGTCGTCGGCTCGATGCGCCCGCGCACGGCCCTCTGCGCGTTCGGCGACGGCGCGGTCCTCCTCGCGTCGACCACCTTCGACA
The DNA here is from genome assembly GCF_028435365.1 of Polyangium jinanense. Next base: position 280,990 of record NZ_JAGTJJ010000007.1, read on the forward strand.
CGGACGAGGCCACGACCGAGGCGCTCGTGGACGCTGGCTGCACGCGTGTCGTGGCGCTCGATCGCGGCGCGCACCTCAACGCTTTCGTCCACCGCGCTGGCGGCGACACGCCGCCCGAGGCGCGTTACGAGCAGACGACGCTCTACGCCCTCGAGAGCCCCATGCGGGGCCGCGCGTCCACGTTGATCGATTCTACGAAAGCAAACTAGTTGCGTGCGCCCCTCTTCCGAGCGGGAGAGGGGAGTGCGGCTAGGCCGCGGCCGCGGCGCGCTGGATGAGGATCTTCAGCCGCCCGAGGGCGCGCGCGTGGAGCTGCGACACGCGCGGCTCGCTCACGCCGAGGTGCGCGCCGATGTCCTTCAGCTTCACGCCGTCGAAGTAGTGCATCCCGACGATCTGCCGCTCGCGCTCGGGGAGCTGCTCCATCGCCCGGAAGAGCGCGCGGTACGACTCGCGGGCCTCGTATGCCGCTGCCGGATCCTCGTCCTCGGCGATGAGGTGCACCTGCTCCTCCATCGGCGTGAGCTCGTGCAGGCTCACGAGGCACGTCGGCCGCGCGGTACTCGAGTCGCCCTCTCGCGCGGCCGTCACGGCGGCGCGCCTTCGCCGGCTCAGCCAGTCCTGGGCGCGCAGCTCGTCCACCACGGCGCCGCGGATGCGCATGCGCGCGTACCACTCGAACGTCTCGCCCCCGTTGCCACCGTTTCTGCGGAGCGAGTCGAGCAGCCCGAACACGCCTGCGGCGAGCAGGTCGTCCCGCAGCACGTTGGCCGGCAGTCGCCGCGCGATCTGCGCGACGATCTGGTTCACGAGCGGCAGGTAGCTCTTGAGGGTTTGCGCGCACACCGGTGCCAGGCTCCCCTCTTGGAGCGCGCGCGCTCGTCGAGGTCTCACGTCGGACACCGGGCCTTCGGGGATCGAGCGGCGACTGACCATGCTGGCGGGCTCTTGCGGGGCGCAGGGCGACACCATGGCCGTGCACCCGCTCAGATCCGCCTGGGTGATGACGGTCGCGTCTCGTTCCTGAACATCCTGTCGGTGGAAGTAGGACTGCTGCATCTGTTCAGGGACCTCGTGATGTAAGCAACGTTCGTGGCACATCCTTGTGAGGTGGCAAGGAACGGCTCGTCCCAAACGTACACTGGTCCCGTCCTCCAGAGAAGGACCGCAAACGAATCTACACCACGCATTCTGCACCAGGAAATTCCCTCAGACTATCAGGAAAATCCCTACGGTTGCCCCGCCGGGGCTGGGTCAGTTCTGACCCGCCTTCGGCGCGTTTCGAGGCGTCGGATCCTGCGTGCTGGAGTTTCCAGTTGAAGGATCAACGACTTGCGAAGGGGGGGGATGGGTATCCCCGGACCCACCTCCCTGCGTGGGGGGTGTAGGCGGCGTTTCTTTTCCTGCCCCACCGGGGGCAGGGGTTGCGCCCGAAGGCGCTTGATCCACGTCCGCGGTCGACTCGTCCGCCGAAGCTTGGGCCACGGGGGAATCGTAGCGGGGGGCCTCACCTGGCCTGGAGTAGTCGATCCAGAAGGCCTTCGTGGTTCGAACGTCGAGGTGAACGAATGTGCTGTTCGGGTAGTAACCTACCCCAGCATTGCGGAAGGTCCGACAGAAATCGCGCAGCATCGTGTTCGGCACGCCCTCGATGCTGAAATCGATCGCCCTGCCCAGGTTGTGGTTGGAGTGCTTGGTGTACTGGGTGGGGGAATAGGGGCGGAACCCACTCGTGATGTGGATCGTGCGCCCGCCGAAGTGATCACTCACCATGCCGATCAGCGTTGCGAGGCGCGGATCGATCGCGGTCTTCGCGCCTGAAGGCCCGTGCCGCATCATCTTGCCGAGCCCCGTGAGCGCCGACGGCACGAGCCGCCCGTGCTTCGTGAGCAGCTGCGTCTCGAGCCGATCGGTACCGCGCACGAGCTTCACGAACCCCGGCCGCTTCGGCTTCATCACGAGCGGCTCGGGCTTCGCGGGTTTCGCGTCGCCCTTCTTTTTTCCCTTGCCAGCGGCGGCGTTCTCCTTCGTGTCCGCCTTCTTGCTGTCCTTCTTCGCTCGTTCCGCCGCCGCCTTCTTCGCGGCCTCCGCTTCTTTCCCCTTTTCGGGGATCACGAGCTCCTGACCCGGCTTGAGAAGCTGCCCAGGTCGCAGCCCGTTTGCCGCTCGGATCGCGTCCACCGTCGTGCGATACCGCTTGGCGATCTGGACGAGCACCTGCCCCTTGGCAACGACGTGAACGACGTCCCCCGCCTCGGCGTATACTGAGGTGAGCGCGACCGCGGCGCCGGCCAGCAAGGCCACGCAGCGGAGCCGGAACGAAGATCGAGCCGGTTTCGAGGCGAAAGCGTCCATGTGTGATGTGTTCAACGTTGCCCGGGGGCTCCCTACGAACGCGCACCCAAGGCTGTCTTACCTTCGGTACGCGGAACCGTGCGATGCGTAAAGCACTATTTTGGCCGCGGATTGGCGGCGGTGCGATGCTGGCTCCGACCCCCTCCCGGGGTCTGGCCGGCGGAGCCCTCCCGCGCCGCAGCTGCGAGGACCAGGACTGATCGATGGCGGACGGAAACAACCTGGTGGGCGTCGACATCGGTTCGAGCGCCATCAAGGTGTGCCAGCTCAAGGAAGGGCGCAAAGGGCTGTCGTTGGTCCGGGCCGGCTACTGCCCGCTGCCGCCGCAGAGCATCGTCGACGGCCACGTGATGAACGCCTCGGCGATCGTCGCGGCCGTGGGCCGGGCGCTCGCGGACGCGAAGATCAAGCAGCGCGAGGTGGCGCTGAGCATCAGCGGCCAGGCCGTGATCATCCGCAAGATCACGGTGCCGCTCATGACCCAGAGCGAGCTCGACGAACAGATCCAGTGGGAGGCGGAGCAGCACATCCCCTTCGACATCAAGGACGTGCACGTCGACTACGAGGTGCTCCGTCGCCGGCCCGAAGCGGGGCAGATGGATCTTCTGCTCGTCGCCGCAAAGCGCGAAGAGGTCAGCGACTACCTGGAGATCGCGCGACAAGCAAAGTTGAAGCCTCTCGTCCTCGACATCGACGCCTTCACTGTCCAGAACCTCTTCGAGTACGGCCGCGGCATCCCCGCCGATCAGACGTTCGCGATCATCAACGTCGGCGCCTCGCTCACCTCGATCAACATCGTCTCGCGTGGCGCGAGCTCGTTCACGCGCGACATCCCGAACGCGGGCAACTACGTCACCGAGCAGATCCAGAAACAGCTCGGCGTCACGTTCGAACAGGCCGAGGAGCTCAAGTGCCAGAGCGTGGCGCAGCCCTTCGGCCCGACGGCCCAGGTGCCGCCGATCGTCGACGCCGTTTGCGACACGATCGCCGGCGAGATCCAGCGCTCGCTCGACTTCTTCCTCGCCACGAGCGGCGAGCCCGAGATGCACCGGATCTACCTCACGGGCGGCACCTCGAACCTGCCGGCGCTACCGGCGGCGATCTCGCGGCGCTCGCGCGTGCAGGTGGAGCTGCTCCAGCCGCTCGAGCGTGTGTCCGTCGAGGGCAAGGACGTCAGCGCCGACATGCTCCGCACCCGCGGCTCGCAGCTCTGCGTGGCCCTGGGTCTCGCCATGCGCAAAGACAAGGAGAAGCGCGCGTGATCCGGATCAACCTCCTTCCGCACAAGCGCGGCGCGGCGATGGGGGCCCCGAGCCAGCGCTGGCTCGTCGTCGTGCTCGCCGTGGTGCTGCTCGAGATCGTGGGGCTCTTCCTCTTCTACCAGTCGAAGCGCGAGGAGCTCGACGCGCAGAACCGCACGAACGCGCAGCTCAAGAGCCAGATCGACGACATCAAGCGCCTCGTCGCCGATCACGACGAGCTCAAGAAGGCCCTCGCCGTCCTACGCGCGCGCGAAGAGGCGATCGCGAAGCTCCAGGCGGGCCGCACCGGGCCGACCGCGGTCTTGCTCGAGCTCGCGCAGATCATGACGACCGGCAAGGGGCCCTCGGCCGATCCGGACAAACTCGCGAAGCTGCGCAAGGACAACCCCCTCGCCGTCTTCAACCCGGCCTGGGACTCGCGCAGGCTCTGGCTCACGGGCTACCTCGAAGGACAGCGCACGGTGCGCGTCGAGGGCCTCGCGCGCGACGGCAACGACGTCTACGAGCTCGCGCAGCGGCTCAAGCTCTCGCCCTACTTCTACGAGGTCACACTTTTGCCGGGAAAGAAGGACGAGGACCGCGTCTCGAAGATCGATCTCGTGAGCTTCGCGCTCCAGCTCAAGGTGAGGTACTGATGGCCGCCAAAGCACCCGCGGCGGGCAGCTCGTCGCTCGATCGCCTGCCCCTTGCCGGAAAGATTGGTGTCGGCCTCCTCTTCCTGACGCTCGTCGGCGCGCTCTTCTTCGTCTTCGTCTACGAGGACCTCTCGAACGAGCTCGCCGCCGCCAAGCAACGCGAAGGCACGCTCCGCGGCGAGCTGCGCGCGGCCGAGGCCGTGAGGGATGCCTACCAGAAGGACCGCGACGAGAAGATCCGCAGCGAAGCGCGCGCCGAGCAGACGAAGAAGATCCTGCCCGACGAGCCCGAGACGCCCGCGTTCCTCGCCTCGCTCCAGCAGACGGCTACCATCGCCGGCGTGAACCTCACGAGCTGGACGCCCGTCGACGAGATCCCGCAAGAGTTCTTCGCGAAGGTGCCGATGAAGCTCACGCTCACCGGCCGCTACCACCAGATCGCAAAGTTCTTCCACGGCGTGGGGCAGATCGACCGCATCATCAACATGGAAGACATCCAGATGAAGCTGTCGACGAAGAACGGCACGGTGAAGCCCGAGAACCCCGGCGAGCCGGAGGTCAACGTCGAGTGCCTCGCGACCGCGTTCCGCGCCCTCCGGCTCGACGGCAAGGACGGCGCGAAGCGCAGGGGGACCGGCAAATGAAGCGCGCGCGTTCGCTCTTCTGGCTCCTCTTCGCCGCGCTCGTGCTCATCGTGTTCGCCTCCGGCTGCGAGGAAGACGAGCTCTGGGTGCCGCCGCCGAGCGCGACTCCATCGCCCGGCGCTGCGCCCGACGGCGGCGTGGGCACGGACGGCGGGCCGCAGACGGCCGCGAAGAAAGATCAGCCGGAGCTGCCGCAACGGGAGTTCGTCGAGGCCGACTTCACCGAGACCGAGAAGAACCGCGACCCGTTCCGCGGCTTCGCGAGCGTGTTCGCGCAGCAAGCCAAGGGCCGCGCCGTCGTGCAGCGGACGGTGGTGATCGAGCGGTACGCGCTCGACGAGCTCAAGCTCTCCGGCCTCGTCACGCGCTCGCAGCCCCGCGCGCTCTTCATCGACCCCGCCAACGTCGGGTGGGTCGTCAAGGTCGGCGATTACGTGGGCAAGCCCGAGATCGTGCGCACCGGCGGGCCCGCGGGGATCGACGTCGCCATCAACTGGCGCGTCGATCGTATTCGCGAGGGGGATGTCGTCTTTGTTCGCGAGGACCCGGCACACCCGGAAATTGCCCCCGTTACGCGCGTGATCGCGCTCTTCCCCGAGGAAAACGCCGGGAACGAAGCCCGGCGGTAGCGACGAATTGGGCCCCCTTCGCGCGGTTTGGGTAGGATCGGGGGCATGCTGACGAAACCGCGCTCCGCGATGCTTCTCGCGGCGCTCCTCTCCTTCGTCCCCGCGAAGGCATCCGCCGACGGGAACACGCGGCTCGAAGTACGGGACGTCAAGCTTGCATCGTTGGGTCAAGGCGAGGCGCGTGTCTCGATCACGACGAGCGCCGAGCCTCGCTTCTTCGCGCGTGTCGACAGCGGTGGAAAGCGCCTCGTGATCGACGTCTCGGGCGCGGAGATCAAGGGCGCGCCCGCGGCCATCACGCAAGGCAACGCCCTCGTCGGCGGCGTCCTCACGCAGACCTTCGATCAGGACGGCAAGAAGATCACGCGTGTCCTCGTGCAGCTCGCGCGCACGGCCGAGTACCGCATCAGCGCGACGCCCACGGGCCTCGTCGTCGACCTCGCGGCCGCGGATGCGACCGCGCCGATGCGCGCGCCCGCGCCCGTGGTGACGTCCTCGTCGCCCTCCGCGACGACGCCGAAGGCCGAGGCGCGCAAGGTCGAGCAAGCCTCCGGCGCGGCCGTCACGAACGTCCGTTACGACCACCAGGCTGGCAAGGATCGCGTCACGGTCGAGCTCAACGAGAGCGTGAAGTTCTCGCACGTGACCTCGCCGAGCGGCCGCTCGATCCTCGAGCTCGAAGGCGCGCGCTTGCCCGACGCGCTCGAACGCAAGCTCGACGTGAGCGCCTTCGGCGGCACCATCACGGCGATCTCCACGTACCGGCGCAAGAGCGACTCCTCGCGCGTCGTCGTCGAGGTCGAGCCCAAGGGCGATGCGATCGGCGTCGTCTCGCGGGAAGGAAGCACGCTCGTCCTCACGTTCGCGGACACGGCCGCGCACCCGATGCTCAGCGGCGTCGGTGCCGACGGCGGAGCCGCGCGCCGCGTGCGCACGGTGGCGCGGGAAGAGGACGTCCTGGCGACGCCGAGCACCTCGCGCGCTACCGAGACGACGATCGACGGCGAAGAGGCCGCGGGCTTCTTGCCGACCACGCTCGCGCAGCAACGCCGCTTCACGGGCCGGCGCATCGACCTCGACCTCAAGGACGCCGACGTCCACAACGTCCTGCGCCTCATCTCCGACGTCGGCCGCGTCAACATCGTCACGTCCGACGACGTGAAGGGCAACGTCACGATCCGGATGCGCAACGTCCCGTGGGATCAGGCCCTCGAGACGGTCCTCCAGGCCAAGGGCCTCGGCATGGTCCGCCAGGGCAACATGATCCGCGTCGCGCCCCAGGCCGAGCTCAACAAGGAGCGCGAGCTCGACCTCGCGCGGCGAAGGAGCGAGCTCGCGCTCGCGCCGCTGGAGACGCGCCTCATCCCGGTGAACTACGCCGTCGCCAAGGAACTCCAGGCGCGCGGCAAGGATCTGCTCTCACCGCGCGGCTCACTCGCCGTCGACGAGCGCACGAACGTCCTCGTGGCGCGTGACGTTGCGGGCAACCTCGACCAGCTCGAAGAGCTCGTGCGCGCGCTCGACACGCAGACGCCGCAGGTCCTCATCGAGGCGCGTATCGTCGAGGCCACGAGCCGCTACCTGCGCGACGTCGGCATCCAGTGGGGCGGCGACGGCACCTTCAGCCCTGCGACCGGCAACCCGACGGGCCTCGTCTTCCCCTCGCAGATTGGCCTCACGGGCGGCGCGAGTGATCAGACGACGCCCACGGGCGGCCTCTCGCCGTTCCAGAACACCGTCCCGAACCCGAACTTTGCGGTCAACTTGCCGGCCACCACGGGCACGGGCCTCGGCGGCGCGATCGGCATGACGCTCGGCTCGATCGACAACACGGTCAACCTCTCCGTGCGCCTCTCGGCGGCCGAGGCGAGCGGCCTTTTGCGGATCGTCTCGAGCCCGCGCATCCTCACGCTCGACAACCGCGAGGCGCGCATCAGCCAGGGCACGCTCATCCCGTTCTCGCAGATCAGCGCGCAGGGCGTGCAGACGACGTTCCAGGAGGCGAAGCTCCAGCTCCTCGTCAAGCCGCACGTCACGAGTGACGGCAGCGTCTCGATGCACGTCAAAATCAACCGCGACGAGCCCGACTTCAACCAGACCTCGGCGCGCGGCGATCCCACCATCTTGAAGCGCGAGGCCGAGACCGATCTGCTCATCATGGACGGCCACACCGCGGTCATCGGCGGCATCTTCACGCGCAACACGGGCAGAAACCTCGATCAGGTCCCCGTGCTCGGCGACATCCCGATCCTCGGCGTGCTCTTCCAGCGCCGCAGGTCGAGCGACAGCCGCAGCGAGCTCGTGATTTTCATCACGCCGCGCATCGTCAACCGGGCCGAGTCGCTGGGGAAGTGAGGTCGTTGACAGGTCGCTGGAAAGCCAGGTAACTGGCGACCTGAATGACCTCGAACGACCACCGGACCAAGCGCTCGTCTTTTTCCCTTTCTCGCGTCTTCCTCGGCATCTGGGGCACGGCTGCGATCGTCGCGATCGCCGGTTGTGACGACGGCGCCGGCACGTCTGGCTCCGCGGGCGCGCCCTCCACGGGCGGCAGCGGCGGCGCGGGCGGCTCGATGCAAGCCGGCGGAATGGGCGGCGTCGGTGGAATGGGCGGCGCCGGCGGCGCCGGCGGCGTTGGCGGCGTTGGCGGCGTCGGTGGAATGGGTGGTTCCGGCGGGCAGAACTGCATCCCCGAGACCTGCAACGGCGTCGACGACGATTGCGACGATACCGTCGACGAGGACATCCCCGGCGTCGGCATGTCCTGCGACACCGCCCTCTCGGGCGTCTGCGCGGCCGGCACCACGGCCTGCAAGGATTCCGCGCTCACCTGCGTGCAGAACGTCCTTCCGAGCCCCGAGGTGGCGGATGCGCTCGACAACGATTGCAATGGCCAGGTCGACGACGGCCTCATGCTCGGCAAGGGGCTCTGGGCCAAGGGGTACGGCAATGACACGTCGACGCAGAGCGTCCTCCGCATCGCCACCGATTCCGTGGGAAACATCGGCGTCGTCGGCTGGATGACGGGCGGGTTCGTCAATTTCGGCGGCAGCACCATGACCGTCTTGGGCTTGGAAGACGCCTTCCTCGTCAAGCTCGACCCGAACGGCGGCTTCTTGTGGCAACAGCAGTTCAGCGCCTCGAACAATCTCGGCTGGGTCTCGGCCCTCGCCTTCGATTCGACGGGGAACGCGTACACGGCCGGATATTTCATCAGCAACATGACCGTGGGGGGCAAGACCCTCAACCCGATCGGCAGCGGGGACATTTTCATCCTCAAGCACGACGCCGCCACGGGCGCGGTGCTCTGGAGCAAGGTGTTTGGCGAGTCCACCAACTCGCAAGGCGTGTCGGACCTCGCGACCACGCCGGCCGGCAACCTCGTGGCCACGGGGACCGTGCATGGTGGCGCCGTGAGCCTTGGCGGCGCCCCCTTGGCCGGATCTTCCAGCGACGCCATCCTCGCCATGTACGACGCCACGGGCGTCCATCTCTTCAGCAAGCGATTCGGGGACGGCTTGATTCAGTCCGGCAAGAGCGTCGCCGTCAATGCGGCGGGCGAGATCGCCCTCGCCGTCGACCTCGAGGGCACGGTCGATTTCGGCGGCGGCGTGCTCACGTCGGCGGGCTCCACCGACGTCGCGATCGCGAAATTCGCCGCGGATGGGACCCACCTCTGGAGCAAGAACTACGGCTCCGCGATGCAGCAGGCAGTCAACAGGGTCGCCTTCGATGCGCAGGGCAACATCCTGATCACGGGTACCCATTACGATCCCATCGATTTCGGATGCGGGCCCGTATCGGCGGTGAACAACTACGGATTCTACGTGGCGAAGCTCGATCCGAACGGCGCGTGCCTCTGGACGAAAACCTACGGCACGACCCCTGTCAAAGGGGTGTACGCATCCAAGATGGCCGTGGATCCGACGGGCAACGTCGTCGTGACGGGCACGTTCCTGGGCAGCATGGACCTCGGCGGCGGCATGATGACCGCCGTGGAATCGTCTCAGGATATCTTCGTGCTCAAGCTGAGCTCCACGGGCGCCTACGTGTGGAGCAAGCACTATGGCGACCCGGTCGTGTACGAGATGGACTCGGGCAACGACGTGGCGACCGATCCGATGGGGAACATCCTGCTCGGCGGGGATTTCGGCGGTAACATCGACTTCGGCTCGGGGACGATCTCGGCCGTCGACCTGAACCACCAAGACGCGTACGTGGCGAAGCTCTCGCCCTGAACCGGGCGGAATCGCGCGAAAAGTAGCGTCTGCGCGTACCGGGGGGCGCTTGCAACGCTTGCAAGCGCCTCTTTGCGTGTACAGGGAGCCGGTTGCAACGCTTGCAAGCGGCTCTTTGTATGGTCACGGAGCCGCTTGCAACGCTTGCAAGCGCCTCTTTGTGTGTACAGGGAGCCGGTTGCAACGCTTGCAAACGGCTCTTTGTATGGTCACGGAGCCGTTTGCAACGCGTGCAGGCGGCATCCGGTACGCGCAAAGCGCGGTTTGCACGCGTTGCAAGAGGGGGATCGCGTCCTGATCCGATGGGTCGACCGCGGGGGAGGCGCTGGGCAGGTAACCGCCTTGGCAGGTCGCCCGAAAGCCAGGTACCGTGAGGCTTATGACCTTGAACGATCACCGACCCAAGCGTCCTTCCTTTTCTCTCCACCACGTATTCTTCGGCCTGTGCGGCTCGGCTGCGATCGCGATCGGCGGCTGTGGCGACGGCGGGAGCACGGCGTCCACGTCAACCGGCGGGCAGGCCGGCGGCATGGGCGGGGCCGGCGGGCAGACGTGCGTCCCCGAGATCTGCAACGACCTCGACGACGATTGCGACGGCAGCGTCGACGAGGACGTCCCCGGCGCCGGCCTTTCGTGCGACACCGCGCTCCCTGGCGTCTGCGCGGCCGGCACCTCGACCTGCAAGAATGCCGCGGTGACCTGCGAGCCGAACGTAAAGCCGAGCCCCGAGGCGCCGGATGGGCTCGACAACGACTGCAATGGTCAGGTCGACGACGGCCTCTCCCTCGGCAACGGGCTCTGGGCCAAGGGATACGGGAGCGACGCGGCCTCGCAGTACGCACAAGGCATCGCCACGGATTCGGCAGGGAACATCGCCGTCATCGGCCAGCTCAGCGGCGGCGACATCGATTTCGGCGGCGGCAAGATGAAGGTGACGGGCACGGACGATTCGTTCCTCGTCAAGCTCGACCCGAGCGGCGGCTTTTTGTGGCAGCAGCAATTCGACTACGCCGGCGAGTACGACCGTATCAATTCCGTCGCTTTTGATCCGGCCGGCAACGTGTTCGCGGCCGGAACCTTCTCCAGCGAGATGACCGTGGGGGGCACGTCCCTCGTCCCCAACGGCGGCGGCAAGGACATTTTCATCCTCAAGCACAACGCTTCCACGGGCGCGGTGCTCTGGAGGAAAGTCATTGGCGCATCCACCGAGCCGGAGAACCTGTTCGACATCGCCCCGACCCCGGCGGGCGGCCTCGTGATCACCGGGACGTCTTTGGGAGACACCGTGAATCTCGGCGGCGGCGCCTTGAAAGGTTCGTTCGCCGATGCCTACCTCGCCGTCTACGACGCCGCGGGCGCCCACGTCTTCAGCAAACGATTCGGGAACGACGACCTGGGCCAGAACGGCCGGACCGTCGCCGTCAACGCGGCAGGCGAGATCGTGCTCGGCGTCGACCTCAACGGCGCGGCTGATTTCGGCGGTGGCGTGCTCACGTCGGCGGGCGGCAGCGACATCGCGATCGCGAAGTTCTCCGCGGACGGGACCCACCTGTGGAGCAAGGTGTACGGCACCGCGGAGCAGCAGACCGTCAGCCAGGTGGCCTTTGATGCGCAAGGCAACATGCTGATCACCGGCCCCCACGTGGATCCCATCGATTTCGGGTGCGGGCCCGCGTCGCCGCCGAACTACGCCGGGTTCTACGTGGCGAAGCTCGATCCGAGCGGCGCGTGCGTCTGGACCAGGACCTACGGCACGACCCCCGGCCAGACGGTTGGCACGCCAAGACTCGCGGTGGATCCGGCTGGCAACGTCCTCGTGGCCGGTGGCTTCTCGGGCACCATGGACCTCGGCGGCGGCGCGATGGAGAGCGGGGGCAAGCAGACCGACGTCTATGTGCTCAAGCTGAGCCCCTCGGGCGTCCCCATCTGGAGCAGGCACTATGGCGCCCCGGCGCCCGAGAGCGACGGCTGCGCCGCGCTGGCGACGGATCCCATGGGCCACGTCGTGCTCACCGGCCATTTCGAGGCCAACATCGATTTCGGTACCGGGACGATCCCGTCGGGGGACCTGGGCGAGTCCGACGTGTTCGTGGCCAAGCTGTCGCCTTGAATGTGCGCATGACCACTGCATGGTACGTGAGGCCCGCCCCCCGCGTCGACGCGCGCGCCGGGCCAAGAATCCGCCGCCGATTTCTTTGCCTCCCGCCCCGCGGCCGCTAGGTTCCCCCCGATGACCCCGCACTCGAACTGGTTTCGCGCAGCCACCGCGGCCCTCCTCGGCCTCGCCTCGGCGGGCGCGTGCGGCGCGGCCATGCCCGAGGCCGATTCCACGAAGCAAACCGCCTCCACGTCCGAAGCGGACGAGCTCGCCCGCAAGCGCGCGGACGGCGAAGGCGCCGATTCTCCGTCGAAATGCCCCCACGGCGCCCTCGAAGATCCGCACCGCGGGTTCGTCCGTTGCTTGCGCCCCGACGAGCGTGACGCCGGCTGGCTCCCGCCGCCCCCGCAACCCGAGCCGTCTTCCCCGGACGCCGGCACGGACGCGGCCCCGCCGCCTGAAACGGCCCCGCCGCCGCCTCCGCCGCCGCCGCCTCCGCCGCCGCCTCCGCCGGAAAAACCGAAGCCGGGGCCTCCGCCCCTCGTCACGATCTCCACGCCCAAATTCGAGGGCGGCGACGTGCCCCGCGCCGAGAAGTTCATCACGTCGAACCTCGAAGGCATTGCCAAGTGCATCGCCGACAATGGCGGGCTCGAGGCGGCGAAGGGCTCGATCAAGGTGAGCTTCCTCGTCCGCGCGCGCGGCCGCGCCGAGGGCGTCGAGATCGAGAGCAAGAAGGGCATCACCGAGGAGGCGGCGTCCTGCATCCGCTTGCTCCTCAAGAACCGCGCCGTGGGCGCCCCGAGCTCGGATCCCGTCGGCGTCACGGTCACCTTCTCGCTCGAACGACCCCGCTGACGATCGTATCCTGCCGGCATGGCACGGCAGCGCTTCCTCTCCTTGTCCTCGGGCCTCGGCGCCCTGATCCTCGCCTTCGTCGGCGCGGGCGCGCGCCTGCCCGACGCCGGCCCGAGCGCGGCCCGCGTCGTCTCGCCCGGGATCCCGCTCGACGCGCCGGCTTATGGTCCTTCCAAGGGAAAACAGGCGACCCCCGCGGTCGCCTACGACGGAACGAACTGGCTCGTCGTGTGGGAACACCACGCGGCGGACGGTTTTTCCTCGGGCCTGCGCGGCGTCCTCGTGGGCCCGTCCGGCGCGCCGCTCGACCCGCAGGGCTTCGAGATCGAGCCGTCCGTCGGGTACAACTTCGCGCCCGCCGCCGCGTGGGACGGCGCGAACTGGGTCGTCGCCTGGGAAAGCGGCGTTCCGGGCGACGGTACGAACTGGGACATTCGCGCGCGGCGCTTCGGGCCGACCGGTACTCCGCTCGGCGACTCGTTCGTCCTCGGCGGCGCCACCAATGCGCAACGCGCCCCGGCCATCGCCGCGGCAAATAGCCGCGTCCTCGTCGTCTGGGAGGATTTCCGTAATGGCACCTCGAACGACATCTTCGGCGCGCGTCTCCTCTCGAACGGCGTCCTGCTCGACCCGCTCGGCCTTTCCATCGGCGCCGCCACGAACGAGCAGAGCCGCCCCGCGGTCGCCTGGGATGGCACGAGCTTCGTCGTCGCCTGGCAGGACTATCGCAGCGGCACGAACCAGGATGTGTACGCGGCGCGCGTGACGCCCGCGGGCGTCGTCCTCGATCCTGCGGGCATTGTCGTCTCCACGGTCGCGGGCAGCCAGATGTATCCGTCTGTCGCCAGCAATGGCATGAGCTCGCTCGTCGTCTGGCGTGATTACCGCAGCGGCAGCTCGTACGACATTTACGGCGCGCGTATCGATCCGAACGGCACGGTGCTCGACGCCGCGGGCGTGCTCGTCTCGGCCGCGTCGGGCTCCCAGCGATATCCCCAGATCGCCTGGGATGGCGTGAACTTCGTCGCCGTCTGGGAAGACCTGCGCAATGGCGGCGGCGTGTACGATCTGTATGCCACCCGCGTCGATTCCCAGGGCACGGTCCTCGATCCGGCCGGGTTCGCCGTGATCAAAGGCGGCACGGACGACCTCTCCGTCGCGCTTGCCCCCGGCGCGACCCACACCCTCGCCGTCTGGGATGTCGACCGGGACAACCGCGATATCGTCGGCGCGCGTATCAGCCAGGGCGGCACGGCCGTTGACACGCCTCCGGCGCTGCTCTCCACGGCGCCGAACGAGGAGCGCATCGGCGACGCGGCGTTCGACGGGACGAACTGGTTCGTCGTCTGGGCGGACTCGCGAAATGGAGAGAGCGTCATTGCCGGCGTCCGCGTGAGCCCTGCGGGGGCGGTCCTCGATGCCTCGGCGATCCTCATCGCCACCGGCCAGGGCCCCGTCGCGGACCCGCGCGTCGCGTTCGACGGGAAAAACCATCTCGTCGTCTGGACCGACCGACGCACGATGCAAAACCAATCCGACGTCTACGCGGCGCGCGTGACCCCTGCCGGCGCCGTCCTCGATCCCGGTGGATTTCCCGTCGCCACGGGCACTTCGTCGCAGCAGTCGCCGTCCGTCGCCTCCACGGGGAGCGCCTGGCTCGTCGCATGGCTCGACGATCGCACGGGTGCCACGGCGTGGGACATCTATGGCGCGCGTGTCTCGCCTTTTGGCGCGGTGCAGGACCCCCAGGGCTTTCCGATCACGACCGCGCCGGGCTCCCAGTACATCTCGGACATGGCCTCGAATGGCTCGCTCTACCTCGCCGTGGCCACCGATCACCGCAATGACACGACAGGCGACGTGTATGCCTTCCGGATCGACCCGAGCGGCGTAGTCCTCGACGCCGCGGGCATTCCCGTATCGGTCGCGCCGAATGCGCAGACGAGCCCCTCGGTCGGCCTCGATGGCAAGGATTTCCTCGTCGTGTGGTCGGACGACCGAGCGGCCACGGCCCCCGATATTCACGCCGCGCGGGTCACGGCCGCGGGGGTCGTCCTCGATCCGGACAGCCTCGTGCTCGCGGCGACCCCCAGCGCCGAGCGTGCGCCTTCCGTGGCCTTCGACGGCGCGCGCCACGTCGTCACGTATTCGATTGCCTCGGACAGCGCGAACGACATTGCGGGGCTTCGGCTGCACACGGATGGCACGCCCGTGGATGCGATGCCTTTCGTGATCAGCGCCGAGCCGGCGGAGGAGAATCCGTCGATCGCTTGCGCGGGGCCGCCTGGAAGTGTGCTCGTCGCATACGGGGCGCAGGACGACGTGACGGATCGAATTCGCGTCCGGGCGAGGGTCGTGACCGACGATGGAGGCGGCGGAGCCGGCGGCGCAGGAGGCGGAAGCGGAGGCGGAGGCGGAGGCGGAAGCGGGGGCGGAAGCGGGGGCGCAGGCGCAGGCGGAAGCGGTGGCGCAGGCGGAAACGGAGGCGCAGGCGCAGGCGGAAGCGCAGGCGCAGGCGCAGGCGGAAGCGGTGGCGCAGGCGCTGGCGGAGCCGGTGGCGGAAGTGGCGGCGCAGGCGGGACTGGCGGCATCGCTGGAAACGGCGGCGCTGGCGGCAGCGCCGGCGCGGGCGGGGAGGGGGGCCTTGGTGGAATGGGCGGTGGGGCTTCGTCGGGGGGCGGTGATCGGCCTTCGGGTCCGATCCTCGTGGATGACGGTTGTGGGTGCCGGATGACCGACGACGCTTCGGGGACATCGCCGGCTCTCCTCTCGCTTGCCGCGCTTTTTCTCCTGCGGAGACGTCGGATCGAGCGTAAGCTCCGGTCCGCGTGACGACGGCGGGGGATCCATCGGTGGGCACGGAGCTACGTTTCGGCGCGCACAGGCTCGCGTTCGAGGAGCCGGACACGGTCCATATCGAGCTTTGCGGCGAGCTCGGCGACGAGCTCCAGTCGTTGGTCGAGGCCCTCGAGGCCTGGTCCGTCGGCCGCCCCTACATACTCACGCTCGCCTCCGTCTCGCGCGTCACGACCTGGACCGCGGGGGCGCGGAAGGTCGCATTGTCGTCGCACCAGATTCGCCTCCCGCCGCGCGCCCTCGCCCTTTATGGGGGAGGTTTTGCTTTACGCATGTCCGTCGAAATGCTCATGCGCGCGACCGCCGTGCTCGGCGCCCGCGATCGATACTTCTTCCACGGCCACGACGAGGCCGAGGCGCGCGCGTGGCTCACGGACATGCGCCCGAAGCTCGCGGGCGCGGCGAGGGCGTAACCCCGCGCGCGCTTCGTCGCGGGTTACCCCTCGTTCCGCGGCGCGAGCCAGCGTGCGAGCTCGTCCGGCGATCGATCGAGCACGACGTCCCCGACGCGAATCGCGCCGAGTTTGGCGAGCCGGTCGGCCAGGGTTTGTCGTTCCGGCGTGGTCAACGGGCGCCCGAGGCGCCGTTCGAACTGGTGGGCGAGTGTTTCGAGACGTCCCTGGAGACGCCCTTCCTTGCGTCCCTCTTTGCGCCCTTCCTTACGCCCTTCTCTGAAGATCCAGTTTTGCATGACCAACCTCCCGGACCCCACAGAAGCTACCACATCCCCAAGCCCTTTCACACGATCGTTTGTCTCCGCGAGGACGCTCATGGCTGCGCAGAGTTCCTCGAGCTCCGAGGCGGAGCACTGCGCGCGCAAAATCTCCATGACCTGCGCGAGTTTGTCCGCGTCCACATCCCGCGTCAGGGGCGCGAAGATCAACCAGAACGGACTTCCTTGTTCGGTTGCTCGTCGTACGAGCTCGGCCACGGTCCGCTGGTAGACCGGCTCCACGCGGAACGAGACCCCGGAAAACGGCCGATCGTCCGGCGAGGTTCGGTACACGCCTTGCTCGGGCCAGGGTTCGTCGCGGCCGGCCAGGAGCACGAGTACGCTCTCGATGCGCGGCGGCCTCTCGTCCGGGTTCGTCCCGCGCCGCGCGCGCGCCTCGTCCCCCAGCGCGAGCGCCGTCAGGGTGTTGTATTCGAACATCCGCCACGACACGTCCCGTGTCATGGTCCGCGCCCATTCCACGTGCAGCAGCCGTTTTCCCTCGGCTGCCTTCACGAGCAGCGCGCGATCGAGCCGCCGCTGTCGTGACGTCACCTGCGTATCGACCCATTCCAAAGGCTCGATGGGCCCCTCGCAATCGAGCAGCGCCCGCGCGACCGCGTGGGGCAGCTTCCGCGACACGTGCCGGAGGATCAGATCGATGTCGTCCCCCGCCAAGACTCGCCCCGCTCCTCGCTCGGTCGCTTGCACGCGCGGGGCCGAGAGCGATCCTCGTGCCAGGACAAAGCCCCTGCAATCCCTGCGAACTTCGGCCCTCCGGGGGTGGTGCCGCCGTTTTTCGCCAGGCGCCCGCCAGGCGCGCCCAAGCGACCCCTCGGCCTCGGCCGTGGCTCTTCGCGAGCGTAGCCCGGGGCGGAACCGGTGCTAAGGTGCGCGCGCCGCCGTGTCCGACCCTCAACTCCTCCAGCGCGAGATCGCTCGCCGCAAGACCTTCGCCATCATCTCCCACCCCGACGCGGGCAAGACCACGCTCACCGAGAAGCTCCTGCTCTACGGCGGGGCCATCCAGCTCGCGGGCGCCGTCAAGGCCAAGCGCGCGCGCGCGCACGCCGTCAGCGACTACCTGGAGATGGAGCGCGAGCGCGGCATCTCCATCCAGTCGAGCGTCCTGCAGTTCCCTTACAAGGGCCGCCTGCTCTCGCTCGTCGACACCCCGGGCCACGCCGACTTCAGCGAGGACACCTACCGCGCGCTCATGGCCACCGACGCGGCCATCATGCTCCTCGACTCGGCCAAGGGCGTCGAGGCGCAGACGAAGAAGCTTTTCCGCGTCTGCAAGCTCCGCTCGATGCCCATCTTCAGCTTCGTCAACAAGATGGACCGGCCCGGCCGCGATCCGTTCGAGCTCATCGGCGAAGTCGAGGAGGTCCTCGGCATCGGCGTCTACCCGATCACCTGGCCCATCACCGTCCGTGGCCAGTTCAAGGGCGTCTACCACCGCCTCCTCCGGCAGGTGTTCCTCTTTCAGCAGGTCGCCCACGGCGCCGAGATGGCGCCCATGCAGGCCCACGACCTCTATGCGCCCGAGCTCGAGCAGGCCGTGGAAGAGGAGGGCGTCAAGCAGCTCCGCGAGGACGTCGAGCTCCTCGACGCGGCCGGCGATGCCCTCGACACGGGCAAACTCGCGCGCGGCGAGGTCACGCCGATGTTCTTCGGCAGCGCATTGACGAATTTCGGCCTCCCGCAGCTCCTCGATTCCTTCGTGGAGATGATGCCCCAGCCGGCCCCTCGCGCGAGCGACAAGGGCGCGATCACCCCCGACGACGAGCGATTCACCGCGTTCGTCTTCAAGATCCAGGCGAACATGGATCGCGCCCATCGCGACCGCATTGCGTTCGTCCGCGTCTGCTCGGGCCAGTACGAGCGCGGCATGAAGGTCCGCCACGTCCGGCTCGATCGCGACATTCGCCTCACGAACCCCGTGCAATTCCTCGCGCAGGAGCGCACCGTCGTCGACGACGGTTTCGCGGGCGACATCATCGGCGTCTTCGATCCGGGCATCTTCCTCATCGGCGACACCCTCACGGACGGCGCGAACGTCAAATATGCGCCGCTCCCGCAGTTCCCGCCCGAGCATTTCGGCCGCGTGGTGATGGTCGATCCGATGAAACGCAAGCAGCTCAAGAAGGGCCTCGAGCAGCTCGCGCAGGAGGGCAGCGTGCAGCTCTTCCGGCCACCGGAGGGCCGCGAGGGCGAGTCCATTCTCGGCGCCGTCGGCGAGCTCCAGTTCGACGTCGTCAAGCACCGCCTCCTCAACGAATACGGCGCGGACGTCCGTATCGAGCGCCTCTCGTGGAACATCGCGCGCTGGGTCGAGGGCGAGCCCGTGCCCCTCGCGGAGCTCGAATCGCAGCTCTACGGCTATGGCGCGCTCGACGTGCATGGCCAGCCCGTCGTCCTTTTCAAGGGCGACTGGCAGCTCGAGACCTGCGCGAAGGCCTTCCCCAAGACCCGCTTCGTCGAGCTCGGCGCGGGCGCGCTCAAATTGCCCACGGCGGACTGAGCGCGCGTCTCAGGACGCCCTTCGGGGCGCGACCGGCGCATGATACAAGGGATCATGCGCCTTCGATCTCCCTCTTTCCTTCTCCTCACGGCCCTCTCCCTCCTCGTGGCGCCGGCTTGCGGCCCGGACGCGGAAACGCCCCCGACCATTGCCCCGGTCCGGCCGGAGCCGCCGGCCGAGAACGACCCTGCGTTCACCGTGACCGGCGTCCCGCGCTACGTCCTCGCCGGTGACGGCCTCACGGTGCCCACGAAGGCCTTTCAGATCAACGTCACGGCCCCCAAGGACATCGTCGACATCGACGCCTGGATCGACGGCGCCGCGGAGCCGGTTCCGCTCGTCTTCAACGGCAACCAGTCGGAGGGCGAGATCGGGACGCTCGACCTCCCGATTGGCAACCATTCCTTCATGCTCTCCGTGCGTGGCTCGAAGGACGCCTTTTTTCGCGCGGAATTCGTCAAGGGCCACGCCCTCTACATGGTCATCTCGACCGACTGGGATTTTTCGGACGTCGACGACCGCGTCCTCGACCACCACACCGAGCTTCACACGGCGCACCCCGAGCTCAAGATCACGCACCTCATCGGCCCGTACACCTTCACGGATCCGGCCATTCCCCAGCAGCGCCGCGACGACCTCGTGAGCTGGGCCCAGGGCATGCGCAGCACGTACGGCGACGAGATCGGCCTCCACATCCATCCATATTGCAACTTCGTCGAGGCGGCGGGTGTGGCTTGTAAAACTTCGCCATCCGTCGCCGATCCGGCCGGGGACCCCACCGGTTACACCGTGCGCCTCGGGGCCTACAGCCGCGAGGAATGGAAAACGCTCTTCGGCAAGGCCAACGAGATCTGGGAGCAGGTCGGCTTCGGCAAGCCCACCTCCTTCCGCGCCGGCGCGTGGACGCTGGAGACGCACGTCGCGCAGGCCCTCGTCGATACGGGCTTTTTGGTCGACTCCTCCGCGAACAACTGGAAGCTCATGGAGGAGTGGATCGGCTACGACATCTACGAGTTCAACAAAACGCAATGGGCGCCGATCGGCGACACGAGCCAGCCGTATCGTCCGACCGAGGACAGCATCGTCGCCGGCGGCAAGGGCCCCGAGCTCGGCCTGCTCGAGGTCCCGGACAATGGCTGCATGGTCGATTACTGGGCCGTGGAGGAAATGGAAAACATCTTCGACGCGAACTGGAGCGGAGGCGCGCTCACCGCGCCCACGCAGGTCTCGACGGGCTTCCACCCCGCGACCACGCAGTATTACTCCCCGAACGAGTTCGAGCGCCTCGACGCGTTCTTCACGTACGTCGACCAGTTCCTCGCCTCGAAGCACGAGGGCCCGGTCATCTACATCAACATGACCGACGCCACGAACGTCTGGTGAATCAATCGGGATCGCGCCGCGTCCTCCGCACCCGGAACGCCGTCTCCGGCGGCAGGACCGGCGTGACGCCCGTCCACGCTTCCAGCGCATCGAGCGCTTTCGCGCGGTCCGGCTCCATCAGATCGACGATCGACGCGGAATGGTTTTTCCCAGGCGCGAGGAACCAGTAGCTATCCTTCGCACTCCCGAGCTCGAAGGCCGCCGCCGTGTAAGGATCGGTCTCCCCGTACACGAAAAGGAGCCGTTCCCCCTCCGCCGAGATCCAGGTGGAAATGTCCTGCATCGCCGACGCATCGAACACCGGCGTCTTGCCCGGCGTGAGATACGTCTCCGGCACGTCGATCCCGGGGAACTGTAGCAGATCCGCGACGTTCGATTCCGTGACCGCCGGATACCCGAGCTCCGTGGCGGCTTGCCAGTAATAAGGCTCGTACGTGAGGAACTCCTCGTCCGACCAGAGGCTCGGCGAGGCGATCTCGTCGAGGAACGTCCACACATCGTCGTCCGTCGGCACGATGCTCATGTCGGGACAAACGCTCTCGTCGTAATACTGCCAGAACGTGAAGATGAGCTGCAGTGTGGCCACCTCGAGCGCCTTCTCCCGCCCGAGCAGCTCGTAACCGAGCCCGTTCTCCGCGGCCTGCGCGTCGATCCGCGCGAGCATCGCCTCGCGCCGCACGAGCACCTCCCGCTGGAAATACCGCAGCGCGTCCTTGCAGGTCGAGCTCCCGAGCGACCCCACGAAATCGAGGTACCGCGCATCCGCCGTGCCGAAGCTGTGCGGCGCCACGTACGCGACCGTCCCGTCCACGTCGTCGGGGAAAAACCGCCGATGATACACGGACGTCATCCCGCCCTTGCTCCCGCCGGACGAGATCCATTTGCCCGTGTAGATCGGCTTCAACGCAAGGGCGATGCGGTGGTGATCCGCCGCGGCTTGTTCGATCGTGAGCAGCGACCAGTCGGCCGGCTCCGGCCGCGAGGGCGCGAAGAACCGTTGCTCCACGTAGAGCTGATTCGCGCCGAGCAACATGGCCGGCTCCCGGATCCTTTGTCGCGTCGGACTGACGTTGTACCCCGACGTGCCGAGCACGAACGGCGCGGCCGCGTCCCTGTGGTGCAGGAGCAAGCGCTGCCGGAAGACCGACCCGCCTGCCGCGCCGTGATCCGCCGGCTGCTCGTACTCCATCACGAAGTAACGATATCCTTCGGCCCCCGAGTTCTCCTCCGTCACCACCATTCCGGGGATGGCCGCGAGCCGGTCGAAAATATCGACCTCCGGCGGCGGACGCGTGGGTTCGTCCGAGCAGGCGGGCAGAAAGCCAAGGGCGAGCGGGGCGACGAGGCAAAGCGCGCCCCGCATCCTTCGAGACATCATCGTTCCCTCAGAGCGGCGCGACCTTCACCCAGAACCGCGGCTCGTACGTGAAGAGCGTGTTGACACTGCCCGACCCCATGATCCCGAAGCCGAGCGGGGTGAATCCGATGGCGAAATGCGAGGTGAGCGGGAAGCCGAAGCCGAGCTGGAATCGCGCGCCGAACCCGTTCGCGGGCTCGAAATAGGCCGAGTCGAACACCACGCGCGAATAAAACGGCAGGGCCGTGAACTCGATCTCCGAGTACCTGCCGAGCCCCGTCACGAACCGGATCGGCACGCCGATGCCCCATTGCGCCGCATCGCTCGTCCCCACGAAGCGCCCTTCGAGGCCGACCTCGAAGCGCTGCCGGGGCCCTGTCGAGATGCGGTACGTCGCTTCGAGATCCACGAGCGCGCCGTCCTTCACGGCGAACCTGCCCGGCGCGAAATACCCTCCGCCCGCGAGGCCGATCCCGAAACGGAGCTTGTTGTAATCCTTCTGCGGATCCGCGGGCTTCTCCTCCGGCGGAAGCTCCTCGGCCGGCACCGACTTCACGCCCGCCTTCGGCGGCGTGGCGCCCTGCGGAGGCGGCGGATACGGGTAGGGGTACGGATACGGGTACGGATAAGGCGCGGCGCCCTGCGGCGGCGGCGGATACGGGTAGGGGTACGGATACGGCGCAGCGCCCTGCGGCGGCGGCGGATACGGATAGGGATACGCCGAGCCCTGCGGCGGCGGAGACGGCTGCGCCTGCTGCGCGGGCGGCGGCGGGGCGCTGGTTTGTCCCGCCGGCTGCTTGGGCGTCTGCCCCGCCGGCGCCTGCGTGGTTTGTCCCGCCTTCGCCGGTTGCGCCGCGGCCTCCTCCGGCACGACGAGCGCCGCCGCTGCCAGCATCGCCGACGCCAGGGACAACCGCGGGCCCTTTCGGGCGAGCAGAACCGCCGCGCCCACCGCGAAGAGCAACACGATCGACACGACCTGCGCCGAGCTCAAGGGCCCGTACGTCCCGCGCGACGCGTCGCCGCGCAGCATTTCCACGAAAAACCGCCCCGTCGCATAAAGCGCGATCCACGTCCCGAACGCCCGCCCGTCGCGCCGCGGCCCGAGCAGCCATAGCGAGGCGATCGCGCCCGCCACGAGCCCCACCGCGGCCTCGTAGAGCTGCGTCGGGTGCACGGGCAGGCTCGGCGCGCCGTGCGGCACCCAGCCGAGCGACGCGTGATCGAGCGCCGCCGGGCTTTCCGCCGGGAAACGCACCCCGAACAGCCCCGCCGTCGGTTTGCCGTAATCACACCCGGCGAGGAAACAGCCCGTTCGTACGAACCCGTACGAGATCCCGCAAAGCGGAACCGCTCGATCCAAAAAAGGCAGCGCCTTCGCGCCCCCGCGGCGCAGCACCCAGGCCGCCGCGAGCGCCCCCATCAAGAGCCCGCCATACGCCGCGCGTCCCGCGTGGAGCAGCGGATTCAGGGATCCCGCGGCGATCGCCTCCGGCACGGCCCGCAGCCATTCGAAGACGTAACCCCCCGCGAGCGCCCCGGCATAGGCCGCGACGAGCGCCCGCCCTTCGAGTCCCGCGTCGGCCCCGTCGCGCCGCGACAGTTTTTGCGTTGCAACCGCGCCGAGCAGCGCTGCGAGCCCGACCATCACCATGTAATCGGGCGCGAGCCACCCGGGCAGCCCGTTGCGCTCGAGCCAAGCCACGATGAGGGTTCTCATGGCCGCCTCCGACGCGAAAGGAGATACAGATACGCGACGGGGAGCGCGAGCCAGAACGCTGTCCCGACCGGCGCGGGCAGGGGCGACCGCCCGGGCCGCCGCGCGACGGCGCACTGGCTGCCCTTGCAGTTGTTGTTGCAGTCCTTGCAGTTCTGGTTGCAATCCGAGCAATTGTCATTGCACTTCGAGCAATTGTCGTTGCACTTCGAACAATCGTCGTTGCAACCGCCGCACGAGTCGCCCGAGCAACCCCCGCAGCTCGACGAGCTACTGCCGCCCGACGGCTCGCCCGAGAGGCTCCCGTCCGAGAGGCATTGCTGGAGCAAGCTCATGCAGCTCTCGCTCGCCAGGAACGCGAGCGCGTCGTCCCGCGTCGTCACCGGCAGCGCCGCGCAGATCGATCCGCCCGACTCCACGCACGCCCGCACCCCATCGATGTTCATCAGCGCGAGCACGCAGAGCGCCGCCGCGTTCGCCTCCGCCTGGTTCACCCACGTGCACTCCGCATTCGCGTCGGAGAACGTCGGATCCGTCACGTCGTGATCACACGTCCCGCTCGCCGCGCAGCCGCACGTCGTCTGCACCTGCAGCGAGCACTCCTCCAGGCTGTCGGGCAGCTTGTACGGATTGAAATCGACCGACAAAGGCTTCGATCCCGGCCACTCCGGCATCGGCACGACCGCGGGGACGGGCACGACCTGCGCGCCCTCCTCCTCCAGTGCCGCGAGCGCGACGAGCCACGACGCATTCACGTAGACCTTGTCCTCGAAGGCCCAGGCGCCCATCGGCAGACCCGTGGTCCGCACGATCTCCTTCGCCTCCGAACGTTTCGCGAGGTCTTGCACCCAGCGCCCCGCGCGCCCTTCGAGCGCCGCCTCTTCGAGCGCCGCGGTCACGTTCCCCGGGCGCCCCCGCATCTTCGGCGGCCCCTCGCTCGCGACGCCGGTCTCCTTGGCTTCACGCGCTTCGAGGTGGAGCTCCGCGCCCTCTCGCTCGATCGCGCCGAGCACGAGCGCATCTTTTCCTTGCTCCTCGCGCTCCTCGTCGGCGGCGCTCGCGAGCGCGTCGATCGTCGTGATGTCCCGCGGCGGGATCACGAGCCGCTCCTCCACGGGACCGATCCCGGCCTCTTCCAGCCGCTGCGCCACTTCGCGTCGCGTCTCCTTGGGCAGCGACGCCATCACTTCGGGCGCTGCGCGGAGCGCGTCTCGCAGCGGAAGCGCATCATAAGGCGGCGCCTCCTCCCCGCACCCCGCGGCGAGCAACGCGGTCACGGCCAGCGCCCCGCACCTCCCCCAAAGCCTCCCCAACCTCCCCATCGTCGCCCCCTTCCGTTTCCCGGGCGATCCACGAATATCAGACCCTTTACCGCGCGCCAAGCCCCTCCCGAGATCGTGATTCTTGCTACGCGTCGCCCCGCGTCAAAATCATGTCGGTGGCCAGCCCACGCACGTTTTTGCAAAGCTACGCAATCCGTATCGGCCCCTTCCGGGCCGGACTGCGAAAATGGCGTGGCACCAGGCGTGGGCGGAGCGGCCTGCCCATTGCGGTCGCCTTTCGGAGGTCCCGCTACGTGAAAGACCGCCGCCCCGACGCCCGGCCAAACCAGTTCTTTCGAGGATCAATCCCCGAGGCCGTAAAGGTCGATTCCTGGGGCGTTGTGCTCGATTAACGCCGCCGCTCGGCCCGTGCGCGGGCCTCTTCCTCGCCCATCTCCGCCTCGGCGAGCGCCTCCTGCTCGGCCGAATGCGGAGGCACCCGCGCCCCCGTCCCCACACGAACCCGCGGCGCGCCGATACGCGCGCCCATCATGTCCTTCACGTAATACCGGAGCGTCCCATCGTCGTCGACCTCCAGCGTGACCCGTCCATCCGGCCGTTTCGCCATTTCCGTGAGCCGGGCGTCCGCCTCCGCCTCGGTGATGTTCACGGCGCGCGCGAGCTCGGCCGGCGTGACCGATCCGGCATTCCGCCGCGCCACCGCCAGGACCGCCTGCTCGTGCGCCCCGCGCTCGCGCTCCTTGCCCGTCTTCCAGAGCAAGCGGCCGCCCAGGATGAACAGGAGGCCGAACAGCACGCTCATGCCGCCCAGGAACCCGCCGACGATCCACGCGACCGTCACATTCAGGAGCCCGATCAGCCCCCCGAGCGTACCCGCCAGGAGGAGACCCGTGATCAGAATGACCCAGCCGGCCACGCTCGCCACGCCGCCGCCGATCTTGGACGGCTGGCCCGCGACGTTGACGGGCGTGTCCTCCAGAAGCGAGCGAGGCGCGCCGCAGGCCGTGCAATACGCGCGAGCTCCTCGCACGATGGTGGGCGCATCCTGACGGCAGTTCTGGCATCTCATCGTTCTGGCTCCGACTCCTGGCGGCCGAACATAAGACTCGTCTTTCCCGTTGTCGCGGGGAAAGCAGCCAGGCGACGGCCGAGCCGTTCAGGCCCGCTCAGGGCGCAGGCGGATGCACGAGGATCCGCTGGGTCTGCTTCCACGACACGAGGTCGGCCGTGCGCACGGTCGCCGAGACCTCCCAGCGCAGCTCGTTGTTCGGCGCGCCAAACGAGGGCGGCGCGCGCAGCGGAATACGAAACATCTCCTGCACCACGGTCACGTGTCCCGGCGGCAAGCGCAGCCGCGCCCGATCGACCGAGCGCCGCTCGCCGTGCAGCGAATGACGATAATGCCGCGGCTCGTCCGGCTCGCTCGACGGGCGCACCACGACCTCCTGCGCCGCGAGCGAAACGATGATCTCCTTCAGCACCTCGGGCCGGCCCGGCTTGAACGAGACCGACACCGTGATCACCTCGCCCGCCCGCACGATCTCCGGATGCACCGCGAGCTCGGGCGGGCCGAGCCGTTCGCGCAGCGTGCGCCGCCGGAGATGCGCGAAGAGCGCCGAGAGCCCACCGACGAGCAGGACCAACGCGAAGACCCGCGCGAACGCCCCCGCGCGCAGGACGAGCAGCGCCGCGCTCGCCGCCGCGAGCGCCACGCCGACGATGGGATGCTCGAGCGTCTTCGGTTCGTCACGCTTGCCGAGCGAAGCGTCCGGCAAGGGTCCGGGGTTGTACACGAGCGCATGGCGCGACGGCGCCGTTCGATAACTCGTCGCCGTGAGCGCGCGCGCCTCCTCGGTCCACGGCAGGAGCAGAATGCGCGCCTCGACGCGCTCGCGCGACGTCCAGCCGAGCTTCGCCTCGACGCGCAACGTCCAGCTCACCGTGAGAATGTGCCCGTGGTACGTGAGCGGGCCGGCCGGCGCGGGAATCTCGAACGGCACGAACATCGGCTCGTCGGCCGGGAGCGCGAGGCCCGCGGCGAGCACGAGGGGCGCGCCGCGCACGGCATAAGGTTCGCCGCGGCTCTCGACGTCCCAATCGAGCGAGGCCACGAGCTCGTCGCAGCGTTTGCTTTCGGGACAAACGATTTCCACGCGCCCGGTGATGAGCTCACCGGGCCTGTGGACGGCATCGCGACGGTCGAGGTGGAGGGTCAGCCGGGGCGACACGGCATGGCCCTCGTTGCCTCAGAAGCGCGCCGAGACGCTGGCGCCGAAGCCGAGGAAGTTCGGGCTGATGAAGGTGCGGAGCGCCAGCGTGCCCTCGCTCGGGTCACGCTCGACGTACGTGCCGTTGTTGTCGCGCACGTACTGGAGCCACAGGAGCGCCGACATGATGGACGAGAGGTCCCATCTCAGGCTCGCGCGCGCCTGGAAGATCGGCACCGAGCCCTGGTTGACGGGCAGAATGGCGATGTTGCCCTGCTCGCGCACGACGACGGTGCGCGAGATGGGGGCGTCGGACTGGTCCACCGTGGAGGTGGAGAACGTCGACGGGAACTGGAGGCCCGCGCCGAGCCCGAACGTGAGCCGCGGGGCCGGGATGTGATAATCGGAGGCGACGGCCAGGAAGAACTCGTTCGCGGTCGCCGCGTCGTTCGGCAGCGACTGGAACGGAATGTAGCTTGGCTGGTTGCGCAGGACGTACGGCAGGTCGCGATAGATCGCCGTGAAGCTGCCGCGCAAGAAGCCGGACTTCACGTTCGCCTGCACCGCCGCGGCCCGTGCCTGCTGGTACGTGGTCCCGCCGGCGACGTCGAAGTCCTTCACGCGTTGCCAGAGGTTCGTCCCTTCGAGCGCGAGCGACCACGTCGTCTTGCCGGGGTTATAGACCTCCGGCTTGAAGATGATCATCGGCTTGTTCGGATCGTTCCGGTACAGCGCGAAATCGATCGACTGCGGCACCGGCGTGGTCTTGTCGTGGAGCAGGATGCGCATCGAGGCGCCGGCCGTGTGAATGCTCTGCCCCGCGACGTCGGGCAGATCGAACTTGCCCTGCTGGAAGAAGCCGCCGCCGACGTCGATGTGGAGGTAATCGTTCACGTCGACGCTGCCGCCGCCGAGCACACCGTAGTTCGTCTGGCCGATGCGGATCTCCTCGACCTCGCTCGTGCCCGGCGTCAGCGTCTGCTCGACCTGCACGATCGTGGCGGTCTTCAGGCCGAAATACACGCTCCACTTGTCGCCCGTGTATTCGATCTTTCCGCCGGGGGCGCCGCCCTGCACGCGCGGGAAGATCGATTGATTGATGAACGGGTTCGTGCCGCCCCAGGAGATGTCGTAGAGGTAGCCGAGGCGGAAGCGGTCGGTGTCGAGCGGCCAGAGCGTCACCGAGATACCACGCTTGCCGTTCTTGTCGCCGTCCGTGTGATAGAAGGCGCGGATGAACGAGCCGGCGTCGTAGAGCGATTGATTGAGGTTGTTCGTCGCGCGCGCGAGCGAGGCGAGGTCGAAGCGCAGGACCATCGACGCCTCGGTATCGAGGCCCTTGATGAACCCAGGCATCTTCTTGTAGAGCGCGAGGTGCGTCAGGTTCTCGCGGCCGGCGAAACGCGAATTCAGGTTGTCGAAGAAGAGCCGGTACGTCCGCCGATCCCCGATCGACAGGTTCGGCGAGAGCGGCTGCGCCTGCCCCGTCTGGTGCAGCACGTCGTCGTCGCCCATGACCCACGTCAGGCGCGTATCCATGAAATCGCCGATACGCACGGACGGCGGATTGTTATCGACCGTCTTCACCGGCCCCGGCTCGGCCAGGAGCACGGGCACCGCGGCGGGCGGCGTAGGCTTCGGCGTCTCGACGGCGGCGGGAGGCGCGGGCGGGGGCGGCGGCGGCGCCTCGGTCGTCGGCGGAGGCGTGGTCCCGCCGGGGTTCGTCTCCGCGGGCTGGGGGGTTGTCCCGCCAGGCTGTGCCGCCGGATCCGTCGGCGGAACCGGCTGGGCAGACGCGCCGGCGGCCGCGAGGAGGAGGGCAGGGATCAGGGCCAGGGGAGCGCCGGCGGCCTTGCGGAGTCGCATGCGGGAATGCATGAGCTATCGAGGGTCCTTCAGTTCGAGCCTTGATCGTTGTCGTCGATGGTCCGGAGGCGTACGCAGGCTTTCGTGGACGGCACGGTCGCTTTCACGCACCCCTGCGTCTGGCACACGAGATCGTCCGAGCAGCGCGTCTCGACGGTCCAGTTGAGCGAGCCTCCCGAGAAATTGCGGAGCGTGCCCGTGACGGCGTCGAGCGTCTCGCCCTTGTGCCCCGTCGGATCGAAGCCCGCCGCGGTGCCGGTCTGGATCTGGATCTGCGTGTTCCCTTTGAAGACCTTGTAATTGCCGCGCGCCGAGTACGAGGTCCACTCGGTACACTCGGCATCCGCGGCGCAGGCGTCCGAACACGCGCCCTCGGCCTGGCTCTCGAAATCGACCTGGCCGTCGCCGTTGAGGTCACAATTCGAGTGATCCGCGTCCGGAATGTTGTCGACCACGGGCTTCGGGCCGAACTTCGTGGCCACACGGAACCCTTCGATCCGCACGAGGCCGGATTCGAGTTTTTCCATCGCGTCCGCGTTCCCGATCGTGGCGTCGTCGAGCACGGTCGGCTCGGGCACTTCACACGTCTCCTCGCCCTCGAGCGGGTAACTCACGACGTACGAGGGGAACGAGAGCTCCGTGAAGCCGAAGAACTCGACCACGGTGCCCGTCAGGAACGTCACGCGGTCGCAAACGCGCATGCCCGGCGGCGTGGAGAAATTGAACGCGAAGATGTGGTTGTACCCCGTCGCCGCTTCCGACAGGTCCGTCACGTAAAACCCGTCGCTCGCCACGCGCGTCACGACGAGCGGCTTCGGCCGGTGCGTGTTGATCTCGATGGCCTCGTACGGGAACGGCGTCGCCGCGCCGAGGCCCTGGATGTCGCTGATGCGCGGGAGCTCGTAATGCACGGGCGGCGAGATGCCGGCCGCGAACGTGCCCACGTCCTCATTGTCGTCGTCCGCGAACGCGCAACCGGGATCGGCGGGGAAATCGATGAGCACGTCGCCATCGTCGTCCTTGCCGTTCGAACACGCGGGCTTCTCCCCGAGCGGCACGGGCGTATACCCGAGATCGTCGATCCAGAGCCGCGCCGGGCCATACACGGCCGTCACCGTGGCGACGCCCTTCGCTTTGCCGCCCACCATCTTGATGTTCCGGCCCGCCGCGCCCTCGCCCGTGACGCCGAGGACGGTGCCCGGCTCGACGCTGACCCGCACGGTGCCATTGAAATCGACGGGCTCACCATAAGGCGAGCGCGCTTCGATCTCGAACGCCCACGTATCCTCGCGATCCCCGCGGTTCGCAGGCAGCGGCGTGTCGTCCGAGGGCGCGTCCGCGCCGTTCACCTGCGTGATCACCACGCGGAACGTCGACGCGCCGCTCGGCAGCGGGACCTGATCAGAGCAGGCGGCGAGCGCGAGGAGCGAAGCGAGGCCGAGAGATGCCCTCTGCGGAGCGGTGAAAAACTTCATTGCCCGACCATCCGGATGCGACCATCGGAGAAGTTTCCGATGTAACGATCCACGCAAGCGAGGTACTTGCAGGTCTCGCCCGCCGTTCGGCAGGGCGCGAGCTCCCGCTCGCATTCCCGCTCGATCGCGGCGGACGGCGCATTCTCGCAGACCGACCGCTGGAACGCCGCGATGTCGTTGCGGCAGGCGCGGAGCACACACGTCCCGCTCGAGCAGGGGCGCGCCGGGTCGGAGCTGCAGACGTCGCCCTCGATGACGGACTCGGGGCAGGCGCAGACGAAGTCCTTGTCGAGCTTCTCGCAATCGGCGTCGACCTCGCAGCCGATGGGCTCGTCGTGGTCACACACGCCGTCGTTCGTACACGTGGCGGCGAGCCCGAGGAGCGAGGAGCACTCGTCCGATTGGCCGTTGCCGTTCAGATCGGCGGGGCAGGGGGGCCGGATCGTGCAGGGGTCGCCGGCGCGGATGTAATCGATGAGCGCGTCGCGCTGCTGGATCTGCGTGTCGAATTGCGTCGTGTTGCGCTGCAGGACGCGGAAGCCGCTGCCGCCGGCCGCGAGGTAGTTCGACGTGGCGAGCTCGTAGCTCGCGAGCGAGTCGAACGGCTGCCAGCAGACGCCGCCCTCGACGTCGCAGCTCCCGAGGCCCTTGTCGGGGCATTGCGCGTCGCTCGTGCAGGGGACCTTGGGGTTGCGCGCGCCGATGTAGATGTTCGTCGCGACGCCGGGCGGGCTGTCGGGCGTCTTCTGCTGCGTGCAATCGACCACGATGCGGGCGCCCGCGATCTGCACCTGCGAGACGCAGCCGCGGCCCGCGGACCTGCGCGCCACGAAATCGAAGAGGTCCTGCACCTCGACGCCCGAGAGCTGCATCTTCGAGATCGAGTTGTCGAACGGGAAGATGTTGTACATCTGCTCGACGGTCACCGGCCCGGGCACGAGATCGGCGCGGATGCCCGTGGTGTTCGTCAGCGAGAAATCGGTCTGCACGCCGAGGCGCAGCCACATCGCGGTGGAGATCATGTTGCCGAGCGGAGAATCGCCGCCGCTCGTGGAGAACCGCCGCGACCCGTCCCGCGCATACCCCACGAGCAGGTCGAGGTTCGCCAGCGCGTCGAGGCTCTGCGAATACGGCTCGAGCGTGGCGAGCACGAGCGGATCCTCGGGCACGTCCTCGGTGACGGGGAAGAGCCTATAATCGTTGGAGATGACCTCGAACCCGTTCGCCGGGTCGTATTCGGACTCGCCGCCGTTCTCGCCGGGGAAATCGACCGGGTCGTTGGAGAGGATGAGGTCGAGCCGGCCCACGTACTTCGCGAACGCGCCGGAGTGGGAGAGGACGACGTCGCGCGGCCGGCAATACCTGCGGATCTTGCCGCCGCCCGCGTTCGGGTCGTTCAGCTCGATGTAGTAGCTGTTCACCTCGGCGTCGTAATTGGCCGAGCAATCCCGCACGCGCTTCGGCGGCTGGAGCACGATGTGGTTGTGCCCGCCGAGCACGACATCGATGCCCGTCGTATTCTGGATCATGCGCTCGTCGACCTCGAGGCCGAGGTGCGTGACGAAGACGACGACGTCGACGATGGGGCGGAGCAGGTCAGTGTAGAACTGGGCGACCTCGACGGTGTTGAGCGGGGTGATCCCGAGCCGGTTCGGCGCGTCGAAGATCGAGGTCATGCTCGACAGGTTGCCCATGCCGATGAGGCCGACGCGCAGTCCGTCGAGGTGGTAGACGGTGTAGGGCTGGAGGACGGCGCCGAGGGGCGAGGCACCAGGCTGCGCGGGGTCTTCGAGCAGGTAATTGGCGGCGAGGACGGGGAAGCTCGCCCAGTTCTGGAGCTGGATGCCGAGGTTCAGGGCGCCACGATCGAACTCGTGGTTCGCGACGAGCATCGCGTCGGCGCCCATGGCGCTGAGGGCGCGTATCTCGGCTTCGCCGGAGAAGAAGTTGAAGACGGGCGCGCCCTGGAAGCAGTCGCCGCCGTCGACGTGGAGGACACGCGAGGCGCGCGCCCGTTCCCTGCCGACGATATGCGAGATCCGCGCAGCGCCGCCGACGTTGGCGATGCTGAGCGCCTCGCCGAGCCCGAGCCCGGAGTCGACCTGCCCGAGCTGGAGGTTGTACGGATAGAGGCGCGAGTGGATGTCGGAGGTGTGGATCAGGGTCAGGTGGGTCTGACCCTTGAGGCGTGGGGTGGGCGCGGACTCTTCACAGCCCGAGCCCAGGGCCAAGGTCGCGACGAGGGGGGCGGCCAGGAGGGGAGCCAAGAAGCGTCGGAAGCGCATCGAGCGGGCGTAACCTAGGCAGGATGCCCCGCGTGGCTCAAGGGAAAAACGTGGTAGGTGAACACACCATAGAAGGGCACGAGCCAGGGTTCGCCCGGACGCCCGCGAAAAACGGCGGGGTTCGAGGTGCCAGGCGCGAGCCGCGCCGCTGTGCGTCGTGACGAAGAGGGGACGTCACGGAATCGTCACCCGGGAGCGCTTGACAAACGGGACGGTTTGGATCTTGCGAACGGGCGAGGAGGCGGGGGAGCGCTCAGGCGTGGCTCGGGGCCTTGGCTTCCGTGGCGGGCGCGGGATCGGTTTCGGTGCGCGCTTGCTTGTTCTTGCGGCGCTGATCGGCGGCCTTCTTCGCGTACCGGGAGCGGTACTCCAGGGTCTTGTTGAAGGCTGCCTGTACGGACGGGTCGCCGTGCAGGGCGGTGGCGTCGACGAATCCGCCGATGCGGCTGATGTCGGCCTCGCGCGCGTCCTCGTAGTAGACCTCGCTCTCCTGGAGGACTTCGGCGAGCTTGAGGACATCCTTCTTGAGCGCCCGGATTTCGTCGAGCGTGGCTGTCTTGTCGACGATCCTCTGCCACATGCTGGTGTGAATGCCGAGGGTCTCTCCGTACTGCGGGATGGCCTTCGAAAGTTCGTCGAAGACCTCCGGAAAACCAACCTTCTCGCGCTGCGCGCCCGCGAGCTTGCCATTGGCAAGGTCCACGAGCTTCGGGCGAATCGTCGAAACGTCGATGATGCTGGGGCCCATATAGGGAGCGATCGTGTCGTTCATGAAAACCTCCATGCCCGCACCTCGATGGAAGGAGCGAGACGTACTGGGGTGAGGGCGGACTTGAGACGCCCGAGGGCGCGCTGCGATTCGACGGAAATTTGCTGTGTCGGTGTCGCGTCAGGGGCGTGGACGCGGTGGGGGGAATGCGCGGACGCGGTTGGCGAGGTCCAGGAGGCCAGGGGGAATCGCGCGGACGCGGTTACGGAGGTCCAGGGGTCCGGGGGGAATCGCGCGGGCGCGGTTGCCAAGGGTGAGGACGCGGTTGCCGAGGGTGAGGACGCGGTTGCCGAGGGCGACCACCCGATGGGGATCGCTCGGACACCGTTGCAAAGGGCGAAGACGCGGTTGCCGAGGGTGTGGAGGCGGTTGCCGAGGGTGTGGAGGCGGTTGCCGAGGGTGTGGAGGCGGTTGCCGAGGGTGTGGAGGCGGTTGCCGAGGGTGCGGAGGCGATGGGGAACCGATCGGACAGCGTTGCCAAGGGTGCGGAGGCGATGGGAATCCGCGTGGAGGCGGTAGCAAAGGGTGCGCAGGCGATGGGGAAGCGTGTGGACGCGGTTGCCGCGGGCGAAGTCGTCATGGGGACTCCCGTGGACGCGGTTGCCGAGGGCGAGGAGGCGATGGGAGGAGGCTCGGGCACGGTTGCCGAGGGCTCAGGCACGGGGAGCGAACCCCTCGGACGGGTTGCCGAGGGCTACGACGCGATCGGGGGGGCTGCGCGATCCTCAAGTCGACGGCTCGCCGCCGCTTCGCTTGGCCATGAGCTTGTCCCGGAGCTCGTGGAGCTCTTTGAGCTTTCGATTGAGCTCCACGCTGGTTTCCCCCGGGGGCCGCAAGGGTTCGTTGCACGCTTGGAGCTTGCGCTCGATCTCGGCGATCCACGGCTCGACCACGGCGAGCGCCGCCTCGGGCTCGTTGCTCTCGAGGCAAGTCTCCACGTACATCATTGGATACATCCAGCTCTTGTCTCGGCCTACCCGGACGAACTCGTCCCAGGCGTCCCGGCAGGCCTGGAAGGGCGCGCGAAGCTCACAAGCTGCCCTGAGGATCTCCTCGGCGGTCCTTGCCTTGATAGCGCCAACGCAATCCTCGAACGCCTCGCCTTCGCCCGCGCGCGCCACGAATTCCGCCTCGACCCGTCGGTAACCGGCCGAGATGTCGGCGAAGCTCCGATTTTTCGAGTCTCTGAAGGTCTTGTAAGCGGCGCGGTGCGCTTTCCAGAACTCGTCGTAAAGCTCGTCGGCCTGCTCTTCTTCAGGCGTCATCGGGGGGGCTGCCTCGTCCTCGCGGCGGGTCTCGAGCCACGGGACAACCTCGCCCCGTTTTTGGGCTTCGAGCGCGGCCCGGAGGTTCCCCAGACGCTCCAGCTCGTTTTCGTAAAGGCGCGCGGGATACTCCACCCCGCTCCCCTTCGTTTCCTCGAGCAGACTGTCGAGCTTGGCGAGGAGCGGCTCGAGCACCGCGAGCCCCTCGTCGGGCCGCTCGTCGTATGCGCAGCAATCGGCGTAAAACCAGGACATCGAGCACTCGAGGTCGATGCCCGAGAAGCCGAGGCGAACCAGATCGTTCCAGGCATCGCGGCAGACCTCGAAGGGGGGACGCTTGTCATGGGCGAGGTCCAAAATGGTTTCAGCGATGCGCCGTCTCGTTTCGCGCACATCAAATTCGTCATCGCCTGCGCGCGCCACGAACTCGGCCTCGAGCTTACGGAAGTCAAGGGCGGCCTCGGCGAAGGTGCGGGTTCGCTGTAGCGACTTGATCAAGAGCTTGCTGTGCGCCTGCACGAACACACGCTCCTCCGGGGTCATGGTTCTCTTGGGCTTTAGTTGTTCCATTTGTCATGCCCTTCATATTTGCAGGATTCGATTCCCCAGCTCATGGGGACGGTTTCTGGCCAATCTTTCGTGACCTCGCACGTTACTCGACACGCATTGCAGAGGGATGACTTCCAATGGTCCCCAAGTCTGTCGGCGATGCTGGCGTCATCCATACACCCCTCATAATGGTCCACACACGTCGGCTCGTCCTTCTTCTTCGGCTTCTTCCTCTTCGCAAACGCCTCCGCCGCCCCCGCCGCGACCGTCGCCGTGACCGTCACGCCGACGGCGATCGCGAAGGCTTCGATGATGACCTCGGTGAAGACGATCGTGACGACCACGATGGTCACGACCTCCCCGATCGGCCCCCGATCCGGCATCGCCTGCCCGTTCGCCGCGACGGACGTTCGCAAGCTGCTCCTCGCGAGGACATCTTCGGGCAGCCTCATCCCCCGCAGAGCGATCCGCATGCAAGCGCCGACCTCCGGATTGGGCTGGCCCGTCGTCTGCACCTCCACGACACGCCCTTCCTGGTCGACCTTCACCGAGGCGTCGAGCGTGTAGTATCCGGGCTCGATGGTGCCGCTGAGCTCATCCACACACTCCCTGAGGCGCTCTGCGGTGGCTTCAGGGACGCGCGGCCGGTCATCGGGCAATGAAGAACGGTAGATCCTCGCTGACGAGCAGCCAATCGGGATGAGCGAGAGCGAAAGGCAACCGAGAACGCCCAGGGAGAGGAGGGGTCGCCAGCGCGGACGTCTCATTTCTGGATGGGAGCAGAAATACCGAACTCATGTCAACGCAGCGCGTGTTTCGCCGGCCATGAGCGCGGCCCACACGTGCCCGAATGGATACACGTAATTGAATAGCCTTTGGAGGAGCGCCCGGCGTTCGAGCGCCACGAGCGGCACGGGCGGAACGATAACGAAGGGGTCGTTGCCCAGCCGCAAGCGTAGGTACTTCCGTGCGCGGAACAGCGCCGTATTCTTCGTGGAGCCATCAAGTTCGGCGTAATGGATCCGAAGATTGCCGATGAATTCGGCATGCCGCACGAGGCTCTTCATGCCCTGCCGGAGCAGCGTGCTTTTCTGGACGCGCGAAGAAGATGGCTCGTAGAGCAGGAGAAGGAATTTATCAAGACGTTGAATCTCGAGGTGAGCGATAGCGAGTCGTGAGGACCTGAGGGGCCACCTCATCACGCCCGTCCGCCAGATGGCTTGCTGCGACGAGCGGGGACTGTTTCGGGCTGTCCGGCGAGCCCCGACCTCGCCGTCCAGCTTCTAGCACTCCTGCATATACGTCTCGAACGCGCCGCCCCGCGCCCGCACCCTCTCACTCCGTCACACAGCGCAGATCGTACCTGACGGCCTCGACGTCCTTCCCAATCCACGACGGGAAAAAAGCAAAGTCGAGTTGCCCGAGGTCCTCGCTCAGACGAATCTCCGCGAGGTCGCCCGTCTCGACGCTGCCCGACGTGCCTGCGAATGAAATGCGGATCTTGCCGAGGCCCGTGCCGTCTTCGACGAGGCCGACGAGCTCGTACGTCTGCTCGGGGACGGGCTGGGACGTCCCGTAATAGAAGGCCGTACATGCCTCGAACAGGCACATCGCCTCGTACCGCCCGAGCGTGTCGAACGTGATTTCGACGGGATACTCTTCGTAGGGAACCCACCCCGCCGGGGTCTTCGCCATCCCCCGCCACTGGGCGGCGAACCCATACCGGAGGAGCCCGACGGCGTCGCCGGGCGCGGGCGCGGCGAGCGGGTCGCGGCCGCACGGGGGCGGCGTGAGATCGGGCGGATCGTCGGGCGGAGCCTCGCGGTCGATGACGACCTTGCCGCCGCAGCCGAGGCACAAAGACGCAATCGAGGCGGCGAGGCCGGCGAGCCGCGCGGCGAAGGAGAGAGAGCCCATGGCGGATTTCCTGGGCGCCTCAGCACCCCTGCATGCACATGTCGAACGCGCCGCCCGGCGTCGGACTCGCAATCTCCGCGCATGACGC
The DNA here is from genome assembly GCF_028435365.1 of Polyangium jinanense. The sequence goes on from NZ_JAGTJJ010000007.1 coordinate 317,962, forward strand.
GTTCACGATGCACGCCGATTCACACGCGTATTTGCCCGTGCATTTGTTCGGGTCCGGGTCCGAGCAGACGAAGTTGCATTCGTCGCAGAGCTTTTTCGCCGCGGCGCTGCACTGATTGCCGCCGCCGCACTCCGCGAGCGCGTCCTCTTCGATGTCGCAGCCGTCGAACGCGAACTTCTCGCCGTCCTGGCACTCGGCCTCTTTTTCGACGCACACGAGCCACGCGTCGTACTGATCCGTGCAGCCCTTGCTCTCGGCCAGCGTCACCGTGCTCTCGATGTCGCCGATGCAATCGTCGCGCTCGGCCTCGGTGCAACCCTCGCACGCGCACTTGATGTCGCAGATGTCCGAGGCCCCGGGGCTGCAGCCGCCCGCCGATCCGGCGAACGACACGAACCCCATGCCGAGGGCGAGCCACGCGCCGAGCCTCGCGAGCGGCCGATTCTTCGTTTCCATCGGTATCCTCCTCCCCCTCACGGACCACCGCCGGAGCTCGATCCCGAGTTCGAGCAGGCGACCACGCAATTGACGTAGGGTGTATCCGGCTGCGGATTCGAGAGATCGTCGCAGCTCGCCGAAAGCGCGCAGTACGCCGCGCACTCGTCTCCGCCCGTGCACGGGGAAGCGCCGCCCCCGTTGAGCCCGCAGGACTCACGCTTCGCGCGCTCCTCCTGGCAGGCCGTCTTGATGAACGCCGCCGATCGGTTCGAGCAACCCCGGAGCGCATCCGCCGCGGCCGCGCAGCTCGACGTGATGAAGGCGCCATTGGTGCACGTTCCTTCATCCACGTAACAGGTGATGAAATTCGAATACTCGGCCGCGCAGCCGTCGTGCTCCGCGAGGCGCTCGGCGTCCTCCACGTCGTCCGTGCAGTCCTCGGTCTCGCGTTCGCTGCAACCCTGGCAATCGCAGCGCGACGCGCAATACGACGCCGTGTCGCTCTGGCAGCCCCCGCCGAGCGGGGCGAGCACGACGCAAAGCCCCGCGAGCGCCGCCGTGACGAACCCCCGAAAGGGCCCGAGTCCCCTTGTTTTTCGCACGATGTCCCCTCCTTCGTCGCCCTTTTTCACGGCGCCGTGGGCTTGTTCATGTCCTCGCAGGACATGGGCCAGTATCCGGTCACCTTCGGCTCGACGCAGGCGGTGCACGCGTTCGGGAACGTGCGCGGCGTGGTCGAGGGGCAGGGCGCCTTGATGCAGCGGATGCCGTTATCCATCTCGCCGCAGACGGGCCGCAGATCCCGGGTACACCCCGCCGCCTTGCGCGACTCCTCCGAGCACGCCTGGAACGCGAGCCTGCCCGCGGGTTTTTCCACGGGCGGGGGCGCCTCCGTTTCGGTGGGCTTGTCCGCGGGAGGCGGAGGAACCTCGGTCGTGGCGGCCGTGGGCGCCGGCTCGACGGGGACCGTGGCCGTGGGGGCCGAGCCGTCGGTCGGCGGCTGCGTCGAGGCGCAGCCGAGGGCGAGGGCCGAAGCGAAAAGAGCGAGGGAAGCCAGGAATTTCATGATGGCGGCGCGTGTCTAGCCGTTTTCCCTGGCCGCTTCAAGGCGAGGCTATACTCGGATCCATGCTCTCCCCGCGCACCCCATCCTCGGTCTTCGTCGCCCGCCGTCGCGCCCTCGCCGAGCGCTCGCCGACCCCGGCGCTGCTCGCGGCCGGTCTGCCGCCAGCGCGCCAGTACCGCGCGAACACCTACCCGTTCCGCGCCAAGAGCCACTTCCTGTACCTCGTCGGCGAGCACATCCCCGGCGCGGCCCTGCTCGTCACGCGGGACCGGCAGATCCTGTTCGTCGAGCCCGAAGCCGACGGCGACGCGCTCTGGCACGGGCCCCGCCCGTCGTTCGAGGAGCTCCGCGCGGCGCACGCCGTCGACGAGGTCCGCGCGCTCGCGGACGTCGACGCGGTCCTGCGTGATCTTGGCGCGCCCGTGGCCACGCTCCCGACCGAAGACGCGCGGAGCGCTGCGTGGCTCTCGGCCCGGCTCGTCCGCGTGATCCCGGCCTCGAGCGGGGACAAACTCGAAGCGGGCAGCCCCGACGAAGCGCTCGCCGAGGCGATGATCGGCCTGCGCCTGCGCCACGACGAGGCCGCGATCGAGCAGCTGCGCGCCGCAGGTCAGGCGAGCGCACGCGCGCACCTCGCGGGCATGCGCGCGACGCGTCCGGGCGGCACCGAGGCCGAGGTGGCGGGCGTGATGATCGGCTCGCTGCGCCGCGAGGGCTTCGAGGATGCCTACGGCCCGATCGTGACAATCCACGGCGAGGTCCTGCACAACGAGCACCACCACGGCACGCTCGCCGCGGGCGATCTGCTGCTCGCCGACGTGGGCGGCGAGACGCCCGAGGGCTTCGCCGGCGACATCACCCGCACCTGGCCCGTCTCGGGCACGTTTTCCCCCACGCAACGCGCGATCTACGACGTCGTGCTCGCAGCCCAGCGCGCCGCCGTGGCCAAGGTTCGTCCAGGCGTCCGCTACCGCGAGGTCCACGAGACCGCGAAGCGCATCATCGTGGAAGGCCTCTGCCACCTCGGGATCTTCCGCGGCGAACCGAGCGGTCTGCTCGAGCGCGGCGCGGCCGCGATCTTCTTCCCGCACGGCATCGGCCACCTCATCGGGCTCGACGTGCACGACATGGAAGACCTCGGCGATCGCGCCGGCTACGCGCCCGGCCGCACGCGCTCGAAGGCCTTCGGCGACTGCTACCTAAGGCTCGATCGCGACCTCGAGCCCGGCATGGCCGTGACCATCGAGCCCGGGTTTTACCAGGTCCCCGCGATCCTTCGCGACGCGCGGTACGTCGGCGCCGTCGGCGACGATCTGCGCCGCGACGTGCTCGCGCGTTACGCCGACGTGCGTGGCATCCGCATCGAGGACGACGTGCTCTGCACGGACGGCGAGCCCGAAGTGCTCACCTCGCTCGTCCCGAAGGACGCGTCCGAGGTCGAAGCCGCGATGCGGTCGTGAGATTCATGGCGAGGCGTCGCGCCGGGGCGCTGCCCCGGGCCCCGCGGGGGCTATTCGCCCCTCGACCCGAACCAGGGCAAGCCCTGGACCATTTGGGGAAGAACTGCGCGGTGCGCAGTTCTTCGTCCTGGGTCCAGCCCCTGGCTGGTCCGGGTGCAGGGGCGGACAGCCCCTGCTGGGGCCTGGGGCAACGCCCCAGCGCAGCGGCGTCGACATGAGACCCATGCTCAGCCGCCGCGCGGTGAGGCTACTCTCGGTACGGATTCGCCGCCTCCACGTACTTCCGCTGCGCGCGGGCCTTGTCGATCCCCTTGGGCTTCGCCGCGACGTCCTTCTTCGCGCCGGAGATCGTGCTTTCCTGCGCCGCCAGATCCTGGGCTAGCGCCTCGCCTTTGGTCCCTCCCGCCGCGCGCCTTGCCCGCTCGGTTACCTCGCGCAGCGCCTTTTCCTGCTCCGCGAGCTTGGCCTCCGCCTCCTCGGTGCGACCTTGCTCCAGGAGATCGTTCACCGCGTCGAGCGTGTCGGCCGTCCGGGTACGCTCGATCCGCGTCGCGATGATCGGATCGAGCTCTGATGCCGCTTCCCCGTCTGCGCCGATGCGCACGTCGAGCTTGCCGCTGCACGAACCTTCCCCGCCTGCCTTCCGATCGTCGAAGCGCAAGCGCACGTCGGCCACGGGCGTGATGCCTTCGGCTTCGGCAGGCACGCCGACCTCGAGCAGAAGCGTCTTCGTGTCGCCTGCGGAGAAGTTTCCGAGCGGCACCGTGATGCTCGAGCCATTCTGGGTGAACGAGCGATCGAAGACTCGCCGCAGCGTGATCCCTGAGGCGAGGTTGACGGTCACGGAGGCCGAGACGGCGACGGTCTTGCGGAGTTTGTCGGCTTCGGCGAGGAAGACACGCTCGAGCGAGGCCGCGTCCTCGATGAAGTGGTGGCGCCCGCCCGAGTGCAGCGCGATCGCGCCCATGATCTTCTGGTTGTACGACGTGCCCACGCCGATCGTGCTCACGCCGATGCCGGTGTCCCGCGCCGATCGCGCGATCGATTCGAAGCCCGGCACGTCCCGCACGCCGGCCGTCGCGTCGCCGTCGCTGAGCACGATCATCCGATCGGCCGCGCCTTCGCTCTTCCGAAGCTCCTCCACGCCGGCCTGGATCCCGCACGAGATGCATGTGTCGCCGCCGAGGGAAATGTTCTGGATCGCGGACCGGATCGCCTGGCGGGTCGAGGGGTTGACCGTGGTCATCGCGACGTCGGTCGTGGGCCGCGTGTCGAACGAGATCACGCTGACCCGGTCGCCGTCTTCGAGGTGATCGACGGCCGCGTTCGCCGCGGCGAGCGCCCGGGGAAGCCTGTCGCCCTTCATCGAACCCGAGCGATCGATCACGATCGCCAGGTGGTTCTCGGCGACGCGTTTGCCGTCCTCGGCGCCGTCGGCGTGCACCTCGACCATCACGTAGGTCCCTCGAAACACGCCCTGTTCGAGCCGCGTGTGCCCGATCCGGCCCTCCATGTGGAGTGTCGTGCCCGTGCTGAACGTCGAGGCGACCTCCGGCGTCGTCGCCGCCGGCGCGACGTCGCCGCTACGCGCTTCCGGGGCTGTGCCGAGCGTCGTGGCGCCCGAGGACGCGGGGGCGAGGAGGTACACGGACGAACCGGACACCAGCATGCCGAGGGCGCTCAGGAGGGCGACGCTTTGGACCTTCATCGGGGGACCTCGCTCGGGCGCGGCGCCGGCGTCAGCGCCCTTCGTTCGAGGCGCGCAGCATGTCGAAGCGCTCTTCTGGCGTGCTCACGGCGTGCAGTTTGCCGTGGCGGACGTCGAGCACCCCGAATACGTGCCCCGGGCAAATGCGACCGAGGCGGCCTGCGAGCAGGCTCAGCATCACGCTCGTGCGGCGCGGCGTGAGTGGCTCGCCGCGGAAGTACATCTTGATCACGTGCGGCGTCTCGTCGATCGCGAGCCCGAGCTCCGGGTTCACGTCGACCTCGTGCGCGCCCATGCGATAGCGGGTCCGCGGCGGATCGAACCATTTCATCGTCCCCGTCTCGAGGAAGCGCCGGTAGCCCTCGATCCCGCGCGCGAACACGCGGCGCTTCTTCTCGCTCGTCTCGCGGGCGACCACGGCGTCGAGCGTCACGGGCAAGAGATCCTGGCGATGCATCTCCACGATCGCGTCGCGAAGCGGATGATAATAATCGGGGGCCGAATCTCCCTTGCGCTCCTTCAGCGGATCCGCGACGCCGCCCGCGCCAGCTTCGAGCACGAAGTCGACGAATCCCGTCAACGAGATTCTATTCATGATCCCTCCGCCACATTCTTACGCCAAGCTGCTGTCCAGCGTACCGGCACACGCTTCCATACCACGGATCCCCCCGCGCCGTTGCGCCATGGTAGGTTTCCCCTGACGAAAAATGTCCGTTCGGACCCCTACAGCGGGGCCGATTCGTCCAGGTCGCCGGAAAGTCGAGCGACCACCCCTGTGAAAGCAAGTTCGCGTCAAAGCGCTTCGTACATCGTGGAGAACGCGGCGGCCTCGCCGCGCAGCAGCACTTCGAGGCGCGGATTCGGCAGGTCCTTCGCGGTGTGGAGCTTCGCGCGTGGCACGTCGAGCATCGTGATCACGTGATTCGGATAGAGGCGCGTGAGGCCGCTCGTGAGGAGCGCGAGGGCCACGGCGCTGCGCTTCGCGGCGAGCGGCTCCTGGCGGAAATACAGCTTGACGAGGTGGGGCTTCTTGTCGATCACGAAGCCGACCTCGGGGTTCAGGTTGATCTCGAGGTCACCGAGCTTCATTGCGCCGTGCGGTGGCTCGAACCAGCGCTTGTCGCCCGAGGCCAAGAACTTCCGGTATCCGGCGGCGACGTGGGGATAGATACGGCGCCTTTTGTCGTCGGTCTGCATCGCGATGACCGTGTCGAGGACGGATTCGCACTCGCCTCGCCGGTGCATGGCCACGATGCCTTCCCGGATCGGACGATAAAAATCCGTGCTCAGCTCGTCCTTGCGTTCCTTGTATTCGCGGACGCCAGTCAGCTTGGGTGTCCCGGATCTCAGCACGAAGTCGACGAAGTACGTCAGCGAGACCTTCTCCATGGGGATCCTCCCGTGGGCTCCGCTCCGGAATGTCGACCCCCCCGAGGCCGACATCACGATTTGGTATTTATCACGAACGTGATTCGAATGCTGCCCCTCGATGGAGGTCGATGCGACGAAGAATGTCCCACCTGAACCTGAGAAGTCCGCGATCAGGTGTTCGGCTTCCGCATCCAAGACGGCTTCTGTGAATCACGCGCGGACGCAATATGTCCCATGCGCCGGAAGCGTTGCGGTAATGATGTGTCGCAGAATGTCCGATTGGTCCCTCGGAGGTCCTGCGATCGGTCGTTTTCGTTCCGAGGGGTTGACGCCGCCCCTAGACCGTGGAACGGGGCGGACGGAGGAGGTTTTCGTGAAGGCAATCGTCATTCAGGGCTCGTTCGGGCTCGGCTCCCTCGCCGAGGTCACGCTGCCCGATCCCACCCCCGGGCCCGACCAGGTCGTGATTCGCATGCGCGCCGCGTCGCTCAACTATCGCGACCTCATGATGGTCAGGGGCCAATACAACCCCCGCCAGCCGCTCCCGCTCGTGCCCTTCTCGGACGGCGTCGGCGAGGTCGTCGAGGTGGGCCCCTCCGTGACGCGCCTCAAAAAAGGCGACCGCGTCTGCCCCATCTTCACGCAAGCCTGGCAGGACGGCGAGCTCGACGCCGAGAAGCTCAAGACGACGCTCGGCGGCCCCCTGCCCGGCGTCCTCTCCGAGCTCTTCGTGGCGGGCGAGTCCGGCGTCGTGAAGGTGCCCGCCCACCTCACGGACGAGGAAGCGGCGACCCTCCCCTGCGCGGGCGTGACCACGTACAATGCGCTTTTTTTCTCCGGCAAGGTTTCACCGGGCGATACGGTGCTCGTGCAAGGCACGGGCGGCGTGTCGATCTTCGCACTGCAATTCGCCCGCCTCGCCGGCGCGCGCGTGATCGTGACATCGAGCAGCGACGCGAAGCTCGAGCGCGCGAAGGCACTCGGCGCGTGGGCCACGATCAACTACAAGACCACGCCCGATTGGGACAAAAAGGCCCTCGAGCTCACGGGCGGCGTGGGCGTCGACCACGTGATCGAGGTCGGCGGCGCGGGCACGTTCACGCGCTCGCTGCGCGCCACGCGGATCGCGGGCACGGTGAGCGTGATCGGCGTGCTCGGGGGCGCGGCGCAGGAGATGAGCGTGCTTCCCATCCTGATGAAGCACCTCGAGCTCCACGGGATCATGGTCGGCTCGCGCGTGATGTTCGAGGCGATGAACCGCGCGATCGAGGCAAGCGGGCTCCGGCCGGTGATCGACGAGAAGACGTTCTCCTTCGGTGAGGCGCGCGAAGCGCTCACCTACATGGAGAGCGGCGGGCATTTCGGAAAGATCGTGCTGCGATTCTGAAGCGGCTTCGGAGCGCGCGCGTCACGGTCGTTCGAGGTGCACGCGTGTGCAGACGACCCGGAAGCCCACCCGCTGTACATTTCGCTCGGTGGGCTCGCCGGGCATCGATCCGATCGTCGCCACCGTCGCGCCGCGCGCCCGCGCCTCTGCAAGTCGCGCGCGGATGAGCGCCTGCTGGATGCCACGCCTCCGCCACGCCGGCAGCACGCTCGTCCCGTACAGCGCCACGACCTCGCCGCGCACCTCCGCGCTCCCCGCGCCCACGGCCTCGTCCCCGGCCCAGGCCATCACGCTGATCGAGCGTGGGTTTCTCACCATGCGCAGGCTCACGTCCCGATCGGCCTCCGACATGGGCGTGCCCTCGGGCCGGAATCCGCTGCTGGACACCTCGACGAACCGCTCCTCCTCGTCCGGCGAAACCTTTCGCACCACGATCCCTGCGGGCAGCGCCGTGCCGGCGATGGGATCCTCGTCCGCGGGGAGCTCCCGCGCGAGGAGATTTTCGAATCGGGTGAGCACGAACTTCCGCGCGGCAAGTATAGGCAAGAGCCCCGGATCCACGTAGGGCGAGAGCTCCATCCGGATCGGCACGCCGCGGCCCTCGTAAAATGCCTCGATTCGATCGAGATCCTCGGCCGTGACCGGCCCGGCGAGGCCGATTCCAATGACGACGTTGCACCACGAGCCCGGCCCGGCGAAGCAGGCGATCCCGCCGGCGACGCGGATGGACTCGGGCGCGATGGAGGCGAAGCCCTGCACCTGGCGGGCTTCTTCGAGTCGGGAGATGTCCTCGGCGGTTCGCATGGCGCCTCTTTATCACCGTATTGAATACGAAAACAACCGGCACTCGATCGGACCATTCCAGACCGTGATCTCCTTCGACGGCCGGATCCGCATCGCTCGCGAGATCTCCGGCGTCCCGGCGAGCAGCACCACCGTGTGCCCCGACAACCGCCGGAGCGCCTCCGCCATCCCCCGGTAGAGCTCCTCTCCTCCGGACAAACGCTCCCCGTACGGCGGGTTCGTCACGATGAACCCCGGCGGCTCCAGAGGCTCCACGTCCCGCACGTCCGCGCGCGAGAAATGCAGCCGCACGCCCGCGGCTTTCGCGTTTTGTTTTGCCGTCTCGATCGCCTGCGGCGAGACGTCGCTCCCCGCGACGAACGGCCCCTCGCTCTTCACCCGCGCCCGCGCGGCCTCGCGCATCTCCGCGATGCGCCTCTTCCGTGTCTCGTCGTGGCTCGGCCACCGCTCGAAGCCGTGCCGCTCCCGCAAGAGCCCTGGCGCCACGTCGCGCGCCCAGAGCGCCGCCTCGATCGGGATCGTCCCCGATCCGCACATCGGATCCACGAGCGGGCTTTGCCGGTCCCATCCGGAAAGACGCAGGATCGCCGCCGCCAGCGTCTCCTTGAGCGGCGCCTCCTCGATACGCTTGCGGTAGCCCCGCCGGTGCAGCGACTCGCCCGAGAGATCCACGTACAGGCTCGCTCGATCCCGCACCACGTGCACGAACACGCCCAGATCCGGGTCGTCGAGGTCCACGCTCGATCGCGCACCGAGCTGCTTGCGCTCCTGATCGACGATCGCGTCCTTCGTCTTCTGCGCGATGAACTGCGTGTGCGTGAGGCGGCTGTCCTTGCACGCCGCGCGCACCGCGAGCGTGCGCTGCGGATCTACGTACGGACTGAAATCTACGCGGGAAACGCCCTCGTAGAGCGCCTCGCCCGACTCCGCCTCGAACTCGGCGAGCAGCGCGAGCACGCGCACGGCGATGCGCAGCTCGAGGCATGCGCGCATGCCCTCGTCGATCGGGCCCTCGAAGTGCACGCCGCCTCGATCCGCGCGCACCTCGCGGAAGCGCGCCTCGCGCAGCTCGTCGCGCAGCGCGCCCTCCGTGCCCTTCGCGGCCGTCGCGAAGAAGCGCATCACCTCGCCCCGGTTCTTTCGCTCGGTTCGCATGTCGTCGGTCCGGGGCGTACGCTTGTGCAGCCCTTCGCGCAAGAGGTTGTTCGTTCCCGTGCCCCTTGCCGAACTCGCCCCGGAGGGCCTACGCTCCGCGCCCATGGCAAATCCGACTGCGCTCCTCGAGACCTCTCTCGGCAACATCAAGGTCGAGCTCTTCGTCGACAAGATGCCGATCACGGCGAATAACTTCATCAAGCTCGCGAAGAGCGGTTTTTACGACGGCCTGCATTTCCATCGGGTCATCGACAAGTTCATGATCCAGTTCGGCTGTCCGCACAGCCGCGACCCGAAGAGCCCGCGCGCGGGCACGGGCGACGGGCCGGACGGGACGATCAAGGACGAGCATCCGGCGAACGCCAAGATCTCGAACGAGCCCGGCACGCTCTCGATGGCGAACACCGGCGATCCCAACAGCGGCTCGTGCCAGTTCTTCATCAACACCGTGCACAACGATTTCCTCGACTGGTTCACGCCCGGAGAGTCGAAGCACCCCGTCTTCGGCAAGGTCATCGAGGGCATGGACGTCGTGCACAAGATCGAGAAGACCCCCCGCGATCGCAACGACCGGCCCACCACGCCCGTCCGCATGAACCGCGTCGTCGTCGAAGGCGCTTGATGTCCGTGTCGGCGCGCCCGTTCGTCTTCCTCGCGGCGCTCGTCGCGCTGGCTTCAGGTTGCGGCGGAAATCGCCCGGCCGTGGCGCCAGCCGTCGATCTCGCCGCGGGGGCTCGCGCCGCGCCTCCCGAGGCGGAGTCCGATGGCGAGGTCCTGATCTGGGGCAAGCAGGACGACGGGCTCCCGGCGACCTATCGCGTGGCGGACGACGGGCGTGTCCTCGGCGAGGAGCCGGGGATCGTGATTGCGACGAGCCGCGGCGAGCTCGTCTGGCGCGAGCGCGAGGCGGAGGTCAAGCTCGGCGGCTGCGAGGGGGGCACGCCCCCGGAAAACCTCGAGCCGGGGACCGTGACGCATGCGTGGCTCGCGCCCCGCGACGATCAGGCGCGGCAGGTGATCGTGGATCCCGGCGACGACGGCGCTGGCGTGGGCGAACTTTCGCATCACGTCGAGCTCCTCGGCAGCGTCGGGCCGTATCTGTTCGTGCACGAGGATGTGTCCGTTTTCTCCTGCGGCGCGCACGGCAACACCGTGGCGAACTTCAAGTTGTGGGACGCGGAGGCGGGCAAAGAGATCGATCTCATGCGCCATCTGCCGAACAAGGAGGCGCTCGCGCGGCGCGCCGAGCCCATGCTCGACGAGGGCGACATGGATCCGGAGGAGGCGCGCAAACACGAGGCCATACCCGATCTCGTGCAAATCTTCCCCGTGTATGGCGAGCGCGGCGGGCTCCGTATCGACGCGCAGTTCGCGCGCGACGATTGTTATGCATGCAGCGACGGCCTCTGGAGTGGGTACACGCGCAGCGTCATCCTGCCGAGCGAATCGATGCCCGAGCGATTCGCGCCCTGGTCGACCCCGCCCGTCGCCGTGGTGAAGTTCTTGCAGTCGCACCCCGGCTTCACCCTCAGGGGTTGGTCCCGGGGGTAAGGTTTTCTGCTATCCTCGGCGCGCCATGCACGGCTCCCCCGAAGCGCGCGCGCTCCACGACCTCTACCCCGCGATTGACTTGCATGCCGACAGCTTGATGTGGTCGCGCTGGGTGGGATACGACCTGCACGCCCGCCATGATCCGCCGCTCCCGCTCGCCGCGCTCGGCGGGCACGTCGACGTGCCTCGCATGAAAGAGGGCGGAATGGGGGCGCAGTTTTTTGGGCTCGTCTCGCTGCCCATCGGCCAGCGGCACGGGCTCGCGCGGGTCATCGACGAGCAGATCGACGCGCTCGAAGGGCAGATCTCGCGCGCGCCGCACCGCATCGCCAAGGTGCGCACGGCGGCCGAGATCGAGGCGGCGCGGGCGCGCGGGCAGGTCGGCGCGCTCCTCGGCATCGAGGGCGGGCACGCGCTCGAAGGTTCACTCGACAAACTCGCGCATTTCGCGCGGCGCGGCGTGCGTTATCTCGGTCTCTGCCATTTCAGCCGAAATGAGCTTTGTTATCCGGCGTATGGCCGCGGGCGCAAGGACGACGCGGGGCTCACGCCGTTCGGCCGCGAGGTCGTGGCGGCTTGCGAGGCGCTCGGCGTCGTCGTGGACCTCGCGCACATCAATCGCACGGGGTTCCTCGAAGCGTGCGCGATGGCCAAGCGCCCGCCGATCGTCAGTCACACCGGGGTCATTGGCGCGTTCCAGCACTGGCGCAACGTGGACGACGATCAGCTCCGCGCCATTGCGGACAAGGGCGGCGTCGTGGGCGTCATCTTTTGTCCGCAGTTTCTCGGCGGGGATGGGCTCGCGCCCGTGGTGAAGCACCTGAAACACATCATCGACGTTTGCGGCGAGGATACGCCCGCGCTCGGATCGGACTGGGACGGCTTCATCGTGCCGACCCGTGATCTTTGCGACGCCGCGCGATTGCCGCTACTCACGGACGCGCTCCTCGAAGCGGGGATGCGGCCCGAGGCGATCGGAAAGATCCTTCGGGGAAATGCGATGCGGGTTTTGGCGGAAGTGCCCTGACAGGGGAAAGCGCGGGCGACGGGGGGATCGCCGCCCGCGCAGCACGAATCAGAGGTTCGGCAGGGGACCCGTGCCGTTGTCGCCGAACGTGGTCGCCTCTACGCCCACGCCCTGCAGCATCGAAAGGAACAGGTTCGCGAGCGGCGTCTCGTCCGGATACACCACGTGCCTGCCGGGCTTGAAGATCCCGCCGAGGCTGCCGCCGACGAGGACCGGCAGGTTCGTGTGCCTGTGGGCGTTGCCATCCTCGATCTCGCTGGAGAAGAACACGGCCGAGGTATCGAGCGCGCTCACGCCATTGCCCTCGTCGATCGCCTGGAGCTTGCCGAGCAGGTAGGCGAATTGCTCCACCTCCCACCGGTCGATGGTCGTGAGCTTCTCGTAGTTCGTGTCGAGGTTCTGGTGGTGCGAGATCTCGTGATGCCCCTCGTTCACGAGCAGGAACGGATAGCTCCGGCCGCTGCCCGCGTTGCCGAGCATGAAGCTCACGACCCGCGTCGCGTCGCATTGCACCGCGAGCGCGATGAGGTCGAGCATCATCATCACGTGCTCGGGGTAGGGCAGGTCGCCGGGCGGGCGGTTCATCGGCGTGCATTGCGGGCCTTCGCCCGTCTTCTGGATCTTCTTTTCGAGCTCGCTGATGCCCGTCATGTACTCGTCGAGCTTGCGCCGATCCGTGGTGCCGAGCTTGCCGTTCAGCGAGTTCGCCTCTTCGAGCACGTAATCGAGGACGCTCGTGCGGTAGATCTTCTGCCGCGCCTGCTCCTCGGCCGTGGCCTTGGGGTCGAAGCCGCCGAACAGGATGTCCCAGACGACCTGCGGATTCACCGCCTTCGGGAGCGGCTGCGTCTCCGAGGCCCACGAGATGTTCCGCGCGTAGGCGCAGCTATACCCCGAGTCGCAATCACCCGCGCTCGAGCCGCCGTCGATGCCGAGCTGCAGCGACGGGATCCGCGTGAACTGGCCGAGGTGCGCCGCCGCGACCTGGTCCATCGAAATGCCGTTCTTGATGTTCGCGCCCTCGGTCTTCACGACGTGGCGGCACGTCAAGAAGCCCGCCGTGCCCGCGGCGTGATCGCCGGGTCCGTCGGGCCGCGCGGGCGTGTTCGCGAGGCCCGAGAGGACGAGGACTTTCTCCCGGAGCGCACCGAGCGGCTCGAGGATCGTGGGAAGCTGGTATTGATCCCCCTCGGTCGTCGGCGTCCAGGCCGGCATGTGGATGCCGTTCGGCACGTAAAACGCAAGGATGCGCTTGAGGTCGTTCGGCTCGGCCTTCGCGTTTTTCGGGGAGAACATCTCGAGGGCCGGCAGGGCGAGCAGCGCGCCCGCTCCGCCGAGGAACGCGCGTCGCGACAGCTTGAAACGTTTCACTTTGCACCTCCCGGCGCCTCTCCGCGCCGCATCCGGAACGGCTCGCTCGTCGCGACGAGCTTGATCAGATCGACGAACCTCTGTCCGCGTTCGTTGAGCTCTTTCGTCAGGTGCTCGAGGTCGTCCGCGTCGGCCGACTCGTGGCCGCGCCCGAGCGCGTAGGTGAGCATCTTCTCGGAGACGCAATGCAAAAAGCGCGGATCCTCGGCGAGGATGGCGCTGAGCTCCGTGAGGCCATTGAATGTCTTGCCGCCCGGCAGGACGCCGCTCGAATCGACGGGGAAGCCGAGGTCCTCCGTGCGGAACAAGCCGATGCCGTCGAAGTTCTCGAAGCCGAAGCCGAGGTTGTCCATTTCCTCGTGGCAGCCGGCGCAGATCGGGTTCGCGCGGTGCATTTCGAGGCGCTGCCGGATCGAGCCCGTGGGCACCTCCTCGGTGACGAGCCCCTCGACGCCCGGCGGCGGCGCGTCGGGCTCGGTGCAGAGCATCTGCGTCATCACCCATTTGCCGCGCTTCACCGGCGAGGTACGCGTCGGATAGGACGTGACCGTGAGGATCGAGCCCTGCGCGAGCAGGCCTTGTCGATTGGGATCCTCGATCGTGACCTTGACGAACCCTTCCGCTCCGGGCGAGGGCATGTTGTAATGCGTCGCGAGCCGCTCGTCGATGTACGTGAAATCGGCCGTGAGCATCTCGGGAATCGACAGATCGTTCTTCAAGAACTCGCGGAAGAAGAGGCGCGTCTCTTGCCGCATGGACTCGCGCAGCGTCTCGTCCCAGGTCGGGAACGCGTAATAGTCGGGCTGGTGATCGTCGAGGGCCCGGGTGAAGAGCCATTGCCCGGCGAAGTTGTCGACGAGCGCCTCGGCCCTCGGATCGGCGAGCATGCGCTCGACCTGCGCCTCGATCTCAGCCGGATCCTGCAATTTGCCCTCGCGCGCGGCCGCGAAGAGCTCCTCGTCCGGCATGCTGCTCCAGAGGAAATACGAGAGGCGCGAGGCGAGCTCGAAGTCATCGAGCGGGTGCGCCGGTGTATTGGCATTCGGGTTCGGATCGAGCTCCGGACGGAACAGGAAATGCGGCGACGTGAGGATGGCGCGGAGCGCGATTTCTAGACCGACGTCGACGGTTTGTCCCTGCTGCTCGGCGAGCGTGACCACGCCCGCGAGCCGGTCGAGCTCTGCCTGCGTGACCGGCCTGCGGAACGCGCGCTCGGCGAATTTTTGCAGGATCTCCCGGACGCATGCGGCGCCGCCCGTCGGATCGCAGACCACGATGCGCTCGCGGATTGGGTTTTCCCCGACGACCCCGAGCGGGCCCTCGATTTCGGTCGACGTGCAGGTTCCGGTCAGCGCTCGCGGCCTCGTCGTAATAGTCGTTCGTGAATTCGACGGAGACGACCTGCGTGCCCGCGTTCGCGTCGGCCTCGGCCTCGACGACCACGGGATCCGCGCTCGTCTGGCTGACCTCGAAGCTGCCCGCAATCGTACCGCCGACGAGCAGGTTCATCTGCACGGGATCCGCGCCCGCCTGATCACCCCAGACCCGCGCGGCGATACGATATTTTCCGGTCGAGGGGAATTCGTGCGTGACCGGCAGCTCGCCGCCGCTCCATAGGTTCCAGTCCTCGCCCCCGGCCGCGCCGACCTGGCCCGTGAGCGTCTCCGCCTCGACGCGCAGCGTCGTGGACGACGACGGGAGATTCATCGCCTCGCGGGCGAGATCCTCGGCCGCGCGGGCATAAAGCTCGGCCTGGAGCGGCGAGATCGATAACACGTCGGCGATGTTGTCGAAGCCATAACCACGATCGTCGGCGGGGAAATCGTCCGCGGGGGTCCGCGCCGTGCCGAGCAGATCGCGGACCGTATTGTTGTACTCGACCCGATTGAGCCGATGCATGGTGACGCGCCCGGGATCCGTCGCGGGCGTTCCCGCGTCCCCGGAGCACCCGATCGCGGCCGGCGCGAGCACGGCGGCGAGCACGAGCGGGGCAATGGTCCTTCCGCGCCTCTTCGGGCGCGGCCGATGAGAAGCTATCGAACGAGGCATCGTGTTCCTCCCTGGGCGGCGAGGGTACACCGATGCCCTGCACGGACGTGGACGAAATGGGGCGATGGCAGGCGAAATGGCCCTCGAACTCGTGAAATGTTTCGTCGAGGGCCGACGTGATGCCCTGCGGTGGGCATCATTGGGGATGATGGATACAGGCTACGTCGAGGTGATTTTTATCACCTGCCCGTCACTGTGGGCTCAGGATCAGCGAGCAGTAGTAATACGTGCCCGTGACGGCCGGGTCCTGAGAATCGGCCAAGACCCGCATCTTGACATTCGTCGCGCCCGCCGTGATCAGCGCGCCGTCGATCCAGAGGACGTGGTCCGAGCCCTCGGCGCCGGAGCCGTTCTTGAGGAACTGATCATTGCCGTCGAGCAGCGAGACCTGCAGGCCGCGCAGGCCCGAGCCGCTGCGCTCCGCCGTGCAGTAGGCGCTCGCGAGGCCCATGCCCGCCGGGACGGGGACCGTGAAGACGTCGTTGTCGCCGGCCGTGATGTTGCCCGTGATGGCCGTGACGTGGCCCGTTCCGTCGTCCGTCGGCGTGAGCTCGAGGCCCTGGGCACTGTTATCGTTCGGCTCCTTCTCCACGGTGTTCGAGCCCGCCTGGACGTGCGAGAAGAAATAGAAGTCGTTCGAGCCGGCGGTGATGCCGTCGGGCCGCGACAGGGTGACGAGGTAATCCTTCCCCTTGTCGCAGGGCATCGTGAGGCTCGGGAGCTCGGGATAACCGAACGTCAGGTCGAGGTTGCTCATGTCGGTCTGGGCGAGCGTGACGTCGGGCGCGCTCGCCGCGGCCACGCGCACGAGGACGCCGTTTGTCGCGGTCGAGCCGCTGCCCTCGGGGCCGGCGGGGGCCCAGAAATCGAAGATGCAAAGCGCGCGGCTGTTCATGTCGACCGCGACGTCGTTCTCCACCTTGAATGTGTAGACGTCCTTGTCCGTGACCGCGGAGAATGCGCCCCAGCCAATCGATTGATACCCCTCGACGGGGCCGCCCTCGGGGAACGAGACCTTCTTGACGAGCGTGGCGTTCGCGGGCGTCTCGTTCGGCTCCTTGTCGACCGTGATGAGCGAGCCCGTCGGATCGAGCTCGAACGAGCTCACGTCGTAATCGAGGTTCGTGATGCCCTCGGGCGGCGCGCAGAAATCGGGGCCGAAGACGACGCCGCACTCGGAGACCTCGAGGCAATACGTGCCGTCCTCGGGCACGAGGTAGAGTAACTCGCTGTTGTTGCTGCCCGACATGTCGTCGTTTTGCGCGATCTGCGTCTTGCCGTCGGCGGACCAGAGCGTGATGACCGTATCCGGATACGAATCGCCGTACGGATCGTCGTCCGGCTTGCTCGTCGCGCCGAGAAAGATTGCCTGGCCTTTCTTGAGATCGACCTTGTAGTAATCCCTGTCGGACGTGACCGGGTCGAGCTTCGACGGGACATCCATCCCCGACAGGTCGAGGACCTCCGCGGTGTCGCAGCCGTTGTTTCCGTCCGTATCCGGACCGCCGCCGCCCTGCGCGCCCGTGCCGCCGGCGCCCCCTTGCGCGCCGCTCCCGCCCGCGCCGCTGCCCGCCGTGCCCCCGGGGTCGTCGCTGCACCCCGTTCCCGTGGAGCCGACGGCCACGAGCGACAGGGTCGAAAGCAAGAGTCCGAAGAGATGACTGGATCGCATGGTGCCTCCCGCGAATCGCGAACCTTGGATTGCGCGGGCCGGACGATCGGCACGCGCCCACATCACCATTGTTACAACCACGCGCACCAGCCCATCAACCCTCATATCGCTTGGAAAATCTCCAAGAAGGTGGCGAGTTCTGGTGGTCAGGAGATCGACCAGAAAGCAATCGTACGAATGCAGTGCGGTATGGGAACCGGGCGAGCAGGCCCGCGCGTCATGCCCGACGCGCGAGCCATTCGTCGATGAGCTTGCGCGCAATGCTCATCGGCGAGGGGAGCTTGGGCAAGGAGCCCCGGTCGAACCAGGCGGCCTCCTCGAGCTCGTCGTGATCGACGACGAGCTCGCCGCCCGAACGGCGCGCGAAAAAGCCGATCATGATCTGGTGCGGGAAAGGCCAGGGCTGGCTGCCGAAATAACGGATGTCGTCGATCTCGATGCCCGTCTCCTCGCGCGTCTCGCGCTTCACGCAGTCCTCGAGCGACTCGCCCGGCTCGACGAACCCCGCGACGAGGCCGTACATGCCCGGGGGAAAACGCGGTTGCCGCGTCATCAGGATGCGCGATCCGTCCTCGATAAGCACGATGATCGCCGGGGTCACGTGCGGGAAATGCTGATGCGCACACCGCGTGCATCGCTTCGATCGATGCCCGATTTCGAGGTCGAGCGGCGCGCCGCAACTCCCGCAGAACTGGTGTGTCCGATCCCAATACTGCACCTGAAACGCCGTGCCCGCGGCGACTTCGAGGTCCGGATCGATGCGGCCGTGCAAGCGGCGAAGCGAGACGTACGCGAAGCCGGGCGGGACGGGCGCATCGGGCGGGAGCTCGGCGGATCGACACGGGACGGCGTCGAGCCAGCCGAGAGGCTGGATGCGGACGGGTTCGAGGCCGAGCGCGCCGAGGGTTTCGAGCAGCGGTACGTCGTGAGGGAACGGCGCGGGCGGGTCGCCGTCGACGAGGCGAACGAGGAGATCGTCGCCGCGGTACGCGAACCAAAGGCCGAGCGACGGCGCGCCGAGGAGTGCGGGATCCGCGCGGAAACGGGGAAGTTTGTTCATGGGGCGACAGACCTATCGCGCCATCGTAGCAAGGCCGCGCTTTACCGCGGATCGAACCTCCGGTATTTTTCGTCGGGAAACCAACACGCTGGCGGGCGGCGGACATACCAGGGGGAGACGCGATTTTCATGGGGGCGCCCGAGCGCGTGATCGGCGGACGGTTCGAGATCCTCGAGCGCGTCGGCAAAGGCTCGTTTGGGGAGGTGCTTCGCGCCCGCGATCATGCGAGCGGCGGCCTCGTGGCCATCAAACGGCTTTTCGACAAGGACGCGAGCGCCGATCTGCGCGAGCGTTTTCATCGCGAGGCGCGTTATCTCACGTGCATCCAGAGTCCCCACGTCGTCCGTTTCGTGGCCGAGGGGATGGACAGACTGGGCAAACCGTGCATTGCCCTGGAATGGCTGGAGGGCACGGACCTCGCGGACGTGATCAGGCGCGGGCCGCTCCCGGTCGAAGTCGTCGTCGAGGTCGCGCGGCGCGCGGCGCTCGGCCTTTCCGCGCTGCACGAGCAGGGCATCGTGCACCGGGACGTGAAGCCCGCGAATTTTTTCGTCGCGTGTGACGCCGAGCGGCTCGCGGAGATCGGGTCGCCGCCGGTAAAGCTCATCGATCTCGGCATCGCGCGCGCCTCGGGCGAACGGGCCTTGACGGAGCGAGGGAGCCGGCTCGGGACGCCTGTGTACATGTCGCCCGAGCAGGCGCGCGGCGAGGAGCAGGTGACCGCAGCCTCGGACCTCTTTTCGCTGGGGATCGTGCTGTATGAGCTCGCCGCGGGAAAACGGCCGTTCACCGGGGACCGGACGCTCATCGTGCTGGCGAAGATCGTGCTGCACGATCCACCGCCGCTCGACGTGGCGCGTCCGGACGTGCCCGCCGAACTCTCGGCCCTGGTGGCTCGCGTGCTGGCGAAAAACCCCGCCGAGCGGTTCGGCTCGGCGCTCGAAATGGCCCGCGCGCTCGAACGCGTGTCGATCGAGCTCGCCCGGTGCGCGCGTGGATCGGTGTCGCCGCCCTCGTGGGCCGCGGTGCAGGCCGATCCATCACGCCCCGCCTCGGGAATCGAGCCCGTGCCGCGCGCGAGTTTTCCCTCGAGGCCCGCGAGCGAGCTGCTCTCGGGGCGCGGCGAGCAACGCGTGATCACCGCGGTCTTCGCCGATCTCTCGGCCGCCGCGGACAGGACCGCGGGGCGGCTCGCTTTGGAGCTCTCCGCGTCGGAGCTCGGGGGCGTTTGTTATGGCACGCTCGGCCATCAGGTGATCGCCCTGTTCGGCAGCGCCGCGTCGGCCGGGGATGAGGCGCTGCGGGGCGCGCGGCTCGCGCTTTCGGTGCGGGCGCGCGTGCCGGGCGTGCGGCTTGCCGTGGCGACGTCACGCGCGCGCGTGGGCGAGACGGGGCTCGCGGCGGACGCGATCGAGCGCGGATCGGGGCTCCGGCCGCCCGGAGCGGGGGAGGCGATCGTGCTCGATGCGCCGACGGCGCGGCTCGTGGGCGCGCAGCTCGCGGTCGAGGAGATCGACACCGGATTCCTTCTGCGCGGCGAGATCGGCGCGGACGTGCCCGCATCTCCGCGTTTGCTCGGCCGTGCGACGCCGACGGTGGGGCGTGATCGGGAGCTCGCGATGCTCGAAACGATGTTCGCGTCGTGCGTCGCCGAGCGGGCCGCGCGGCTCGCCGTCGTGACGGGGCCCGCGGGCGTGGGGAAATCGCGATTGCGATGGGAGATGTCGACGCGGCTTTCGGGGCGCGCCGAGGCGCCGACGATTTTGCTCGGCCGGGGCGAGTCGCTGCGCGCGGGTTCGCCGTACGCGATGATGGCCGACCTCGTGCGCCGCGCCGCGGGGATCGTCGAGGGCGAGCCGCCCGAGGCGCAGCGTCGCAAGATCGAGGCGCGAATCGAACCGCTCGTGAGCCCGGTCGACGTGGGCCGGCTGGTCGATTTCCTGGGCGAGCTCGCGCAGGTGCCGGCCGCGCCGGGCTCCGCGAGCGCCGCGCTGCGGGCCGCGCGTTCGGATCCGGCGCTGATGGGCGACGCGACGCGGATGGCCTTCGAGGACTGGATCGTGGCCGAATGCGCGCGCGCGCCGGTGCTCATCCTGCTCGAAGACCTGCACTGGGGGGATCTGCCGACGGTCAAGCTCGTGGCCTCGGTCGTCGCGGTCGCACGCGACATGCCGCTTTGCGCGCTCGCGCTCGCGCGGCCCGAGGTGCACGTACTTTTCCCGTCGCTCGCGAAGGAGGAGCGCGCCACGGTGATGCGGCTCGAAGCGCTGCGGCCGGAGGCCTGCGAAAGGCTCGCGCGCGCGGTGCTCGGCGCGGGCGCGGATCCGGCGGTGGTGCGCCTCGTGGCCGAGCGCGCGGGCGGCAACGCGTTTTACCTGGAGGAGATGATCCGGGCCGCGGCCGAGGGCAAAGAGGGTCTGCCCGATTCGGTGCTGGGGCTCGTGCAGGCGCGCCTCGACGCGCTCGGGCGGGCCTCGAAGCGGGTCCTTCGTGCTGCAAGTATCTTCGGCGAGCGGTTTTCCCCGGCGGGCGTGTGCGCGCTTTGCGGGGGGGATGCGGCGCTCGTCTCGGACGCGCTCGACGAGCTCGTCGAGCGGGAGGTGCTCATCCGCTGCCCGGATCCGGCGCAGGCGTCGCAGGGCGATCTCGCGTTCCGGCACGCGCTCGTGCGCGAGGCGGCATATGCAATGCTGTCGCCGGAGGACCTCACGCGCGGGCACAAGCTCGCGGCCGAGTATCTGGGCGCGTCCGGGGAGACGGACGCGGCGCTCGTGGCGACGCATTTCGAGCGAGGCGGCGAGCCGGAGCTCGCGATCCGCTGGTGGGTACGGGCGGCGGAGCAGGCGCTCGTGGGCAACGATTTCGACGCGGCGATCGAGCGGGCGGAGCACGGCGCGCGGCGTGCGGAGGGCGAGGTGCTCGGGAGCCTGCGGCTCGTGCAGGCCGAGGCGAGCCGGTGGAGCGGGGACGCGACGCGGGGTTCGTCGTGGGCGCGGGAGGCGGTCGCGCTCTTGCCACGTGGTTCGTCCGCGTATTTTCGCGCGATTGGAGAGATCGTGTCGTCGGCGGGCCGGCGCGGGGCGTGGGAGGAGGTGGAGCGCTGGCTCGACGAGGCGCTTGCGCTCGAAGCCTCACGCGAGGCGCGGAGCGCGCAGATCGCGTGTGTTTGTCCCGGAGCTACATTGCTTTTGCAGGCGGGCCGGCCCGAGCGGGCGGCGCGGGTGGCCGAGCGGTCGCAGGCGCTCGCGAGCGGGGTCCGGGACCTCGAGCCTTATGCGGTGGGGCGCATCGGGCAGCTCCGCGCGTTTCGCGCGCTGCACGAGGGCGATCTGGCGGGGGCGCGGCGCGGCTACGTGCGCTCGATGGCGCTGTTCGAGAGCGCGGGGCACGTGCGGCAAGCGTGTGTCGAGCGGATCAACCTGGGGCACGTCTGCGCCGAGCTCGGCGATCTCGATCGGGCCGAGGAGGTGCTTTCGACGTGCCTTTCGGCGGCGCAGCGGATGCGGCTCGGGACGGTGGAGGCGGCGTGCCATTTGAATCTGGCGCGCGTGCTTTCGGAGCGGGGGCGGCTGGCGGAGGCTTGGCTTGCGGCGGCGCGCGCGGAGGAGCAGGGACGCGCGCACGGTGGGTATCGCATTGCGGGCGCGGCGGAAGTGCATCGTTCGGGGATTGCGTATCGAAGGGGCGATTTCGTGGAAGCCGAGGTGCTCGGGCGCAAGGCGGAGGCGACACTCTTGAACGTGCCGCCGCTCTGCGCGGGGGCGATGGCGTCGCGGGCGCGCGCGCTCGTGGCGCTCGGGCGCGTGGAGGAGGCGCTTGTGGAGTCGCGGCGCGCGAATGCGATTGTGGAGAGCGGCAAGCGCGAGACGCTCGACAAGCTCGTGCGATTGGTTCACGCGGAGGTCTTGTGGGCGGCGGGGGCGAACGAGGAGGCGCGGGCGGCGATTGCAAAGGCCCGGGCCGAGATTCTGCGGAGCGCGGATCGAATCGCGGAGCCCGAGCTGCGCCGGAGCTTTCTGGAGAATGTCGAGGTCCATGTGAGGACGATTGGGCTCGCCGCCGCGTGGGGAGCCTGACGAGCGAAAGGGGCTGCACTGCCGACCAGGCAAACGCGGCCCATAACACGAAAACGCCGTATGCCGGGCGCTCCGTTTGACGTAAAAGGGCCTGATGAGCCCTCCTCGCGAGTGGATGTGCGGGCAACAACGATTATGGATGGAGACTTCGGACCTCCTGTGCATGGAGCTACACGGCACCTTCGATGTAGCGGCCGTCGAGGCCTACCTGCGTCTCGTCTTCGATCTCGGTGACCGTCAGGGCACGTTCTCGCTCCTCGCAGACATGCGCGATCTTCGAGGCATTTCGCCCCAGGCGCGGTCGAGGCTCTCCCGGGTCGAGCGGCCGTATCCGTATCGCGCAGTGGCCCTTCATGGCGCGAGCTTCACGTTCGCGATCATGTCGATGATGGTCGTCAAGGCGGGACGCACGCTCGCCCCCGCTGCCTTTCCCTTCGAGCTCGCCTTTTTTCAGACGGAGGCCCAGGCGCGTGCGCACCTCGCCCCCTATCGTGATCCGCCGCAGGATCGAGCGTAGCCCATTCCCCCCCGGGGCGCTTACCCGGGCATGCCCATCGCCGGGTCGGTGATCGACGGCTGCCCGTTCTCGATGCGCCCCGCGACACGACGGCTGAAGGGAGTTTGCCCCTCCACGGTCACGGAGAAATCGTACCAGCGGCCGCTCCCCGATACGTCGAACCACGCGTCCGCCGTCTCCCCGGGGCCAACGTCGAGCGTCGTGCCGTCCTTCGTGTACGCGCGTGGCGTCACGAGGAAACGCTGCATGGTCCCGCCCGCATTCTTGCAGCGAATCCCGAGCCGTGACCCTTCCACGTCGTACATCGTCTCGATTTCGAGCCCGCCTTGCGACCCGGCATCCACGAAATCGCGATGGAAGCCGTTCGGCCCGAGCACGAAAAGCGAATACTGGTTTTCCGTCGCCGGCCACCGCCCTTCGAGGGACTTGCCTGGTTCCACGGCATAACGCCGCGGGATCTCCGTGAGCGCAAGCCGGTCGTACACGTGGAACACCGCGCCTGCTTTGCCGGTGTTCACGAACGAGAGCACCGCCTCGTCCCCGTCGACCACGCACCGGACCTCGAGCTCGTAGGGCAATGCGCGTGACGGCCGTGTCCCCGTCTCCTGCTGCGGGAGCGAGCCGTTCTCCCCTGTCGGAACCGTCACCTGCGCGAGCTGCTCCTGGTCCGCGCGAATGGCATCGGCCTCGTCCTGCGAGAGGCTCGGGAACATGGGAAGGTCTTCGTCGTTCGGCGTGACGAAATCGAACGCCGAGAGAAGATCGCCGCACATCGCGCGCCGATAGGCGCTGATGTTGGTCTCCTTCACGCCGAATCGAGCTTCGAGAAAGCGCAGGATCGACGTGTGGTCGAAGTTCTCGGAGCAGACGAATCCCCCGCGGCTCCACGGCGAGACGACCCACATGGGGACCCGCACGCCGGGCCCGTGCGGGTGGCCTCCGAGCGGATCGGTGAGTGTCTCGTCATAACGCTCGCCGGTATCGTCCACCGTGCTCGCGCCCATGAGCACGCCGTCGTCCCGCCGCGAAGGAGCGCAGGGCGGCGGTACGTGATCGAAGAATCCGTCGTTTTCGTCGAACGTTACGAAAAGGACCGTCTTCGCGAAGACCTCGGGATTCTCGATGAGCGCCTCCAGCACCTGCTGCACGTACCAGGCGCCCTGCACCGGGCTCGACGGGCCCGGGTGCTCGGAGTAATCGGCCGGCCCGACGATCCAGGAGACGTGGGGCAGCCGTCCCGCGAGCACGTCCTCCCGAAATCCGTCGAGGTTCTGGTTCGAGAGCCGCGACTCGATGCCCTTCTTGAAGAGCGGCGATTCCTGGTCCTCGAAGAATGCCTTCCGGAACGACTGGAAACCGACGAGCGGGTTGTCGGAGAAGTTGTCGGCGTAATCCTGGTACACGAGCCACGAGATCCCCGCTTCTTCGAGCCGCTCCGCGTATGTCTTCCAGGTGTATCCCGCGTCGATGGCGCCGAGGAAGTCGTGCGAATTGTCGATGGCGGGGCCGCCGTTCTGGCCGAGGCTGTCGATCGTGCCGGTGAACGCGAAGAGGCGGTTCGGGTTCGTGCTGGTGTGAGCGCTGCAGAAGTACGCGTCACAGACGGTGAAAGCCTCGGCGAGCGCGAACTGGAACTCGAGCTCGGCGCGCTTGTAATACCCCATCGACTGCGGCTGTTTCCACGCGGGCCATTGGCCGTATCGGCCGTGATCCCAGGCTTCGTGTCCGTCGACGAAGTTGTGCGGCGTGCCGTCCACGCGCTGGGCGTTTCCGGCGACGGAGTCGAGATGATAGGGCAGGATCACCTCGGCGCCGTTTCGCTGGCGGAAGACGCTCGGCTCCTCCGCGAGGGGAAGGGTGAACCGGTCGCCGAAGCCACGCACCCCGCGCATCGTGCCGAAATAATGGTCGAACGAGCGGTTCTCCTGGATGAGGATCACCACGTGCTCGACGTCCATGATCGAGCGTGTCTTCGTGTGGGCCGGAATCTCGACCGCCTTCTCGATGCAGCCCGGAAA
This sequence comes from Polyangium jinanense, assembly GCF_028435365.1. Next base: position 342,692 of record NZ_JAGTJJ010000007.1, read on the forward strand.
AAACCAACCGCCCGCGGCAATGCCGCTCATGTGAAGAAAGGAACGCCTGCTCAGCTTCGACACGGGGGACCTCCGTCGGAAGATCAAGAACTCCCGGGAGACTATCCTGGCAGGCGGAGCTCTGTCCATGCGCTTCCAATGGCGGGCCACGGCGCCAAGGCACGTCTCGCGGGCGTAACATTGTAACGACCGCATGACAGCCGTTGTCATGGCTGCGTGACAGGGGCCGCGCTCGTCGACGCCAATTTCGGAGGCTCGCGTGGGCAAAGCATGGCACGCTGGTTGCTTGGTGCGCCCATCGACCCGGCACGACGCCTGGACTCATCACGGCGAGGTTCTGATGCGCATGATTCGCTTCGAGGTTGCGTCGCTCGCAACCGTACTTCTGTCTCTGTTCGCCACTGGCTGCGAACAAGATCCTCCCCCAGGTTCCGAATGCTTCACGGGCGAGCCCTGTTATCATGTCATGCAGTGCATCAGCATACTCCCGGGCGTTCTTCCAACCGATCCACCCTCGACGCCAGAACCCGTACCCGTGACGCTCTGCGACGGGAATCTGATCCAGAACGGGGATCTGCCGTTCAGGGAGGTGTGCGCGATCGATGAGGAAGTAGCGCAGGAGCTATGTCACGACGATTGCATCAAAGCAGCGCTGGACACAGGCCGCTCGGCGGCGGAGGCCGAGTACATCTGTCAGTTCACACTCGTCACTCCGTACCTGGACGAACAAGGGTTAATCGAGGCCTGCTATTACGATCGACACCAAATGAACCAGCCCGGCGTGTACGATCCGGATCTGCGGTGCCCTGACGGGTCGGACACGGTCAGCTGCCTCGCGGGCAGTTATGCGACCACCCCCGATGGTGAAACGATCGAGCACACCGACCACACCGATCTCCATTACTGGCGGGAGACGAAGGAGAACGGCGTGTGGGGGACTTTCACGGAGGTTCCCGTCCCCCATTCGGGCTGTGGATACGAGGTGGACCGGAGTGCGTACTCCAACCTCAACGACGACGACGCGATTTGCCAGGCGTGGTGCCAGGACTTCATCACCCAGCAGGATCCCTACCCCAATGACGATCAGCGGATCAACCACCACAACTGCGATACCTTCTACGCCGGCTCTCTGTGCTACGCGGCGGTCACGCCGCCTGTCGTGGGGCCTTTCAACAAGACGCTGACCCTGGGGGCCACGCTCGAGACCACGACCGGGTATGTCAACACGCTGTTCAATGGGGAGATCAGCTACTCCACCTATGCGTGCTCGGCGGGCACCACGAGCTGCCCCATCTTGATTCACGATCTGGCGTTCACGATGGCCCAGTCCGTGACGGGACAATGGCCCACCGCTGCGGCGAACGTCACGTTCTCTTCGAGTAACCTGAGCCTCTCGCTCGAGCGGCCCACCTCGGGCCTCTACTCCGTCGCTGACGACACGTTCTTGCTACCCGCGGCGCAGGTGCCCATTCACGTGGCGGGGACGGCTGTGCTTGGGACCGGATCAACCGCGCAGCCCATCGACCTCGACGTGCACAACCCCACGGACATCCAGGGCATCATCGAGAGCGACGGGTCCGTGATGATGTTCGGCGAATTCGAGGTGGCGCCAGGGTTTTCCCTGTATTTCGGCGACCCCACTCCGCAGTAGAATGGTCGCGGTAGGGCTGGGCCCCCTGTCGGCATCCAAATGCTGAAAAAAAGCGCCGACGCGATCAAGCAGGGGCAAGCATGACCCTGCCGAAGCCCAACTTTCCTCGACGAGGGCCGGCTGCGGGGGAGGTTGGCGGCTTCGCTGATATCGAATCATGCTTGGCGTATGGATCGCGCGCGTCCTACTCGGTGGCATCGGATACGCCCGCTGCGGCTGAGCCGGCTCCTCTCGCTGGCGATCGCTGCACTCTCGTTCCTGGTCATCCTCTCGGCGGTATCGCTGTTTCTTTCGACCGCGGTCCTGCATCGCAATACCGAGCGGCTCGACGCGGCCATGATGGGGGCCGGACTCGCGCGTGACGTGGAGCTCGAGCTCCTGCATTACGGGCGCCTGGTCGAGCACGCCGTCGCGCGAGACGGGGTGGAGCCGGACGAGCAGCGAAAGGCCGTCCTCCAAGCCGTCCAGGCTCGGCTGAGCGAGGCCGAGGCGCACGTCGGCAGCGACATGGAAAAGCAGGTCCTCGGCGAGCTCTCGAAGCGGACGGCGACGTATTTCACGGCGCGGGATCGCCTGGAGAAGGCTGGCGTGCCGCTCGGCCAGGCGCTGCAGCAGACGCAGATCGATTACGACGACGCGCTGGCGAAGGCCGCCGAGCTCGTGACGATCAACCTGGCGGACGCGGCGCAGGCGCGGAAGAGCGCGACGTTCTGGGATGACGCCCTGGATACGGTCAGCGTCATCGTCATCAGCGGGTTGCTCCTGCTCGTCCTCGCGCTCGTGCAAGGCGCGCGTTCCCAGATCTACGTTCCGCTGTCCGCGCTCCGGCGCGCCATCGAGCGTTTCGCGCGCGGGGACGACCATACACGCGCGCCCGATGTCGGGCCCGTCGAGATCCGCGAGCTCGCGGCGGCGTTCAATGAAATGGCCGCGTCGATCGCGCGAAAACGCGAGGAACAGATCGCCGTGCTCGCGGCCGTCGCGCACGATATCCGCAACCCGCTCGCGGCGATCAAGATGTCCACCACCGTCCTCGCGCGCAGCGCGCCTTCCACGGAGCCGCGCGTGCTCCGGACGCTGACCATCGTGGATCGGCAAATCGATCGCCTGGCCCGGATGACGGACGACCTCCTGCAAGCCACGCGCATCCAGGCCGGCCAGCTCGAGCTCTCGAAGAAGCCCTGCGATCTTTGCCAGATCCTGAACGACTCCGTCGAGCTTTATGCCTCGACGTCGCCGAACCACCGCATTTCGCTCGTGATCCCCGAGGGAACGCTGGTATGCGACCTCGACCAGGCGCGGGTCGAGCAGGTCCTCGACAACCTGATTGGCAATGCGATCAAGTATTCACCCACGGGTGGCGAGATCCGGATCGCGGCGAATGGCGACGGCAACGAGGCGGTCGTGGCCGTCTCGGATCAGGGGGTCGGGATCGAGCCAGAGGAGATCGAGCGGATCTTCGAGCCATTCCATCGCGCGGTCTCGACGCGCAAGGTGGCGCACGGGGTCGGGCTCGGGCTCTCGGTCGCGCGGAAAATCATCGAAGCCCACGGCGGCCGCGTCGAGGTGGAGAGCCGGCGCGGGGAGGGCACGACGTTCCGCGTGCACCTGCCCTTGTTGCGCCACGCGTCCATCCGACGATCGGCGTGAAGGCGAATCAGATCCCGCCGTTTGCGCTCAAAACTTTTCCGTTCGCATACGTGTTGTGGAGCGCGAACCACGTGATCGTTTTCGCCGCCTCCTCGGGCGTCCCGAGGCGCCGGAGCGCGCTGAAGGTCCGGTATTCGTCCGCGAGCTTCGGATCGAGCTGTTTTCCGATACCGGCGCCGAGCAGGCCCAGGGCCACGACGTTCGCGCGCACGCCGCGCGGGCCGAGATCCTTCGCGGCCGACATCACGAGCGCGGACGTCGTGCCTTGGGACGCGGCGAAGATCGCGGGCACGGGCAAGGATTGCGTGCGGTCGAGCGCGGAGAGGAAGACGAGGTCGCCGCCGCGGCCTTCGAGCCGCCGGCCGAATTCGCGACAAACCTGGAAGACCGAGCGGGCATTGATGGCGATCGTCGCCTCCCAGTCGTCGTCCGTCGCCTCGAAGACGCGCGCGGGGCGGACGACGGCGGCGCAATGAATGACGACGTCGGGCAGCGCGCCCTCCGCTTCGAGAGAAGCCGCGAGGCGGCCGAGCGCCGCGGGATCGGCGAGGTCGAGCCGAAGGGGGCGCGCGGAAAGCTCATTTTCGAGCGCGCGGGCGCGGGCCTCGGCGCGATGGTACGTGAAGGTCGACGGGACTCCGGCGCGCGTGAGCTCCGCGAGCACGGCGCTTCCGACCGCGCCCGTGCCGCCGAGCACGAGCGCTCTGCGTTTCGATTCGTTCATCCGAGCCCCTCGATGTAGTCGAGCTCCTCGGCCACGGCCACGACGAACGCGTCGAGTTTTTCCTCGGGGATGTCGAAGCGCGGTTGGAGCCGGAAGAGGCTCCAGTCGTGGCCGCAGGTGAAGCAGAAAAAGCCGCGGCGGTAGAGCCTGTGGCAGACGAGCGGGGAGATGATCGATTTCTGGCCGAGATCCTCGAAGCCGAAATGCTCGAACGAGAGCCAGGGGTGATCGGGGCTGTTCAAGGCGACGCCCTGCATGAAGCCCGCGCCCCGCGCCTCGCGAAAGAGCGGCGAACGCGCGAGCGTACCTTCCAAACCTTTCTTGAGCTTCGCGCCGAGCCGCCCGACACGCTCGATGCGCTCGTCGGTGAGCAGGTCGAGCGCGGCGAGGGCGGCGACGCAGGAGAGCGCATTGAAGCCCATCGTCGTGTTGTGGCTCTCGCCCGAGGCGAAATGGTCGCCGTAAGCGCGGAGGAAGGTTTCCCGTCTCGTGAGCATCGCCGAGATCGGCGTGATGCCGCCGCCGAGGTGTTTGGCGAGGAGAACCACGTCGGGGCGGCGCGGCCAGCTCGCGGTGGCGAGAAAGCCCCGGCCCGTGCGGCCGAGCGCGGTCTGGACCTCGTCGGCGACGAGCAGGGTGCCGTGTTTTTCCGTGAGCTCGCAGAGCGCCTCGACGAACGGGGCCGGTAATTCGCGCACGCCGCCTTCGCCCTGGATGGGCTCGACGACGATGGCTGCGACGTCGCCGGGCGAAAGGGCCTTGGCGAGCGCATCGACGTCGCCGAACGGCACGTGCTCGGCGCCCTCGACGAACGGGGCGAACGGGTCGCGGAGGTAGCCCTTCGTCATGAGCGAGACGCTGCCGAAGGTGCAGCCGTGATAAGCGCCTTCGAGGCCGAGGAGGCGCGGGCGCTTCGTGAGCGCGCGGGCGAGCTTCAGGGCGGCCTCGACGGCGTCGCTGCCGGTGCAGGCGAAGAAGGCGTTGTCGTAATGGCCGGCGCGCTCGCAGAGCCGTTTCGCGAGGCGGCCGGCGAAGGGATTGACGCGGGCCGGGTACCAGGAGGGCGCGTCGGAGTCGAGGTACCTTCGGATCGCGTCTGCGATATAGGGATTGCGATGGCCGAAGGCCTGCGTGCCGTGGAAATCCTCGACGGCGTGGCCCTCGTCGTCGTACAGGATGCCGCCCTCGGCGCGGACGAGCTTGATGGGCTCGCCGGCGAGCGCGGCGCGCTGCGCGATGAGGGGGTTCACGAATTCGCGGTACTCGTCGAACCCGCGCCGCAGGATGTCGTCGTACGAATCCACTAGAGCCCTCCGTCGAGCACCACCTTGGCGCCCGTCATGAAGGTGTTCGAATCGGAGACGAGGAACGCGGCCATCTCGGCGATCTCGCCCGGCCGCGCGAGGCGGCCGAGGGGGCATTTGTCGAGGTACTCCTTTTGCCGGTGCTGCGGCAATCCCTGCGCCATGCCTACCTCGGCGAGCCCCGGCGCGAGCAAGTTCACCCGGATCGCATACCGGCCGACCTCGCGCGCGAGCGCCTCCGTGAGGCCGCGGAGCGCCGATTTCGAGGCGGCGTAATGGATCGGCGACTCGATGATGCGCTCGGAGGCGAAATTGCCGATGTTGAGAATGCTGCCCTGTTTCGCCCGGATCATGTGGCGCAGGACCGCGCGGCTGTAGAGGTAGACGCCCTTCACGTTGACGTCCATCAGTTCGTCCCAGTCCGACTCTTCGAGGAGCGAAATGGGCAGGACCTGTGTGATTGCCGCGTTGTTGACGAGCACGTCGATGCCGCCGAACGCCGAGACGACGGCCGCGACCGTGGATTTTACGTGCGCGCTGTCCGCGACCGATCCCTTGAAAACGAGCGGCTCGTTTCCAGCGGCGGTGATGGCGCGTTTCGCGTCCTCCGCGCTCGCGTCGTCCTTGTGGTACGTGAGCGCCACGCGGGCCCCGTGGCGCGCGAACGCGACGCACATCGCGAGGCCGAGGCCACGCGTGCCGCCCGTGACGATGCAACGTTTTCCTTCGAGGAGGCGTGTCACGTCACGTTCCCCCTTGCACGAGCGGGAGCGAGCGCCTCCCCGCGCGCTCTCCCCATACGCGCGGCTTCTCCATGAAGCGCGCCTCCTTCTCCCGGTAGAGGATGTTGTAATTGCAGACGGGGATCGTCGAGCCGTCCGCATAACAGTTCGAATCGCAGCATTGATACGTGCGCTCCACGTCGAACGTCTCCTCGTCCATGTGCGAGTGCACGTAAACGGCCTTCGCGGCGCGCTCCGAGACGCGCAGCGCCTCGGCCGGCGAGAGGCGTTTGTCCTTCGGGAAGAGCTTGCGGACGAGTTTGTCGAGGAGATGGAGGCCCCGCTCGTCGCCCTCGTCCCCGCGCGCCCAGAGCATGTCGATCGCGTCCTGCAGCGCGCGTTCGAGGCGCGTGCCCGGCTCCAGGTAGAGGTGGTCGGCGAGGCAATCGTACATCGTGTCGGGATCGAGGAAACGCAGGAAGGGGAGCGCGGGGCCGCCCTCGTCGTCGAGCAGGAGATAGGCGATCTGGTAGCAGAGCGGGTGCGCGCTCGGCGAGGGCACGAAATCGGAGACGCGGAGCAAGCCGTCCGTCGTCTCTTCGATGGATTCGAGCACCTCCAGCATGGACATGCGGCCCGAGCGGTCGAAGGAGACGCCGCCTTGACCGGTGTACGTGATCGTGTGGATTTCGAGGTGGCGCACGCACGAGAGCTCGAGGCCCATGCGGATGATCCGGCCGACCTCCTTGTCGTTGTAGCCACGCGTCATCACGGGGATGAGCGTCGTGTCGACCTGGTGTTTGTCGAGGAGCGAAAGAACGCGGGTTTTGAGATCGACGAGCGTGGCGCCTTGCAGGGCGCGATCGACGTGTTTGTCGAAGGTGTCGAAGGAGAGCGCAATCCGCGCGCCGTGATCGGCGAGGCGCTTGACGAAATCCTCGTCGCGCGCGAGGCGCACGCCGTTCGAGCACACGCTGACGCGGTGGATGCCGCGCGCGCGGGCCATCGAGACGAATTCGAGCAGGTGCGGGTGCAGGAGCGGCTCGCCGCCGGTGAGGTTGACGATGTCGAGATCGCCGCCGTGATCCTCGACGAGGTGATCGAGGACCCGGGCGAACTCCTCCCGGCTCATGTGGAATGCGTCGTCGTTCTTGTTGTGGACGTAGCAGATCGGGCAATCGAGGTCGCACGCGCTCGTGATCGTGACGACGGGCAAGCGGACCTTCTGCGTGTGGCTCTCGCACGGGCCACAGTCGAAGGGACAACCATGCTCGATCGGGCGCCGGATCTTCGCGGGGCGCGCCTCCTTCGGCACGATGGCGCGCGTGCGCTCGTACCAGGCCGCGCTCGTCGAGAGGCGCACCTCCTGCTCGCCGTGCGTCGGGCAGCGCTTCTGCATCCACGCTTCGCCGTTTGGCGTCGCCACGACGCGGGCCGGCAGGGCGTCCTTGCACACCTTGCAGAGGCTCGTGGTTTTGTGGAGAAGTCGCTCTGCGGTCTGCATGATGGTTCGAGGATACTCGAAGAGCTGGGCGAATCGGATAGGCTTCGGGGCGCCATGAACGAGGCGCAGGCCCAGGAGATCGTCCGAGCCGTGGGGCTCACGAAGCGCTTCGGCGAGACCGTGGCGCTCGACGACGTGAGCTTCGTGGTGGAAGGGCCCGGGCTCTGCGCCGTGCTCGGGCCGAACGGCGCGGGCAAGACGACGCTGCTCGACATCCTGGAGGGGCTCGCGGAGCCGACGCGTGGCGCGTATCGGCTCTTCGGCAAGGAGCCGCGGCCGTATCCGCGGAAGCGTGTGGGCGTGGTGATGCAGAAGGAGGCGCAGATCGAGCGGGTGACGGCGCGCGAGTACGCGGAGCTGTTCTCGTCGATCTACGGCGTGCGTGGCGGTCCAGAGCGGATCCTCTCGCGCGCGCGGCTCGAACATCGCGCGGCGACGGCCGTGACGCGGCTCTCGGGCGGCGAGGCGGCGCGGCTCTTCATCGCGACGGCCGTGGTGCATGATCCGACGCTCGTGTTCCTGGACGAACCCACGGCGCACCTCGATCCGGAGAACAAACGGATCGTGGGGGAGATGTTGCGCGAGCTCGCCGAGGAGCGGACGCTCTTGATGACGACGCACGATCTGCGCGAGGCGGACGCGCTTGCGGATCGGCTCTTGTTCCTCGTGGGCGGGCGCGTGCGCGCGAGCGGGACGAAGGACGAGCTCGTGCGGGCGGTGCCCGAGGCCGAGCGGCGTGGGCTCGGAGTCGAGGACGCGTTCTTCCATTTCTGCGCGATCGAGATCCGCGAGGGCCAGGCGATCGGGCGCGAGGAGGCGACGTGAGCGCATTCTTGGTGCTCGTACGAATGCGGCTCCTCGACACGCTCCGGAACCGGAGCTCGGTCGGGTTCACGTTGGTCTTTCCGGTCGTGCTTCTTGCCGTGCTCGGGCTCGTGTTCATGAACGGGCACCCGTTCGAGCGGCGCTACGTGGCCGTGGTGTCGACGGGGACCGAGAGCGCGGCGATCGAGCGCTGCGTGGCCGAGCTCGGTGCGTTCGAGGAGGTGCGCGTGGGGCGCGAGCGGACCGAGGCCGAGGCGCTCGGCAAGCTTCGCGCGCGCATGGCGAGCGCCGTGCTCTCGGCCGCGCCGGACGGGGAGGGCGTGATCCTGCGCGTGGGGACGCGGGATCGGATCTTCGGCGGCGGGCTCGCGACGGCGCTCCCGGCGCCGGCGCGTCTCGACGTCGTGCAGGGGCCCGCGTGGGGGTACGTGCATTACCTCTTCCCGGGCATCCTCGCGTTTTCGGTGCTCGCGTCGGGCCTGTTCGGGATGGGGTATCCGATGGCCCTGTTCCGGCAGAATCTGTTCCTGAAGAAACTCGCGACGACGCCTTTGCCGAAGGGCACGTTCATCGCGGCGAACGTGGCGGCGCGGTCGTCGATCGTGCTCGTGCAGGTCGTGTTGCTGGTCGGGGCGGCGCGGCTCTTCTTCGATTTGCCGCTGACCCTCGTTTCGTTCGGCTGGCTCCTCGTGATCTCGATGCTTGGCGTGATCACGTTCCTCGGCGCGGGTTTCGCGCTCGCGACGGCGATCGACAACGCGGAGCTGCTCGTCGACGTGATCAGCGCGATCAACATGCCGATCGTCTTCCTGTCGGAGATGTTTTTCCCGCTGGAATCGCTGCCGCGGTTCCTGTCGACGGTGGGCGCGCTCCTGCCGTCGACGGAGATGGTGCGGCTTTCGCGCGCGGTGTTGCTCTACGGGGTGACGGACGTTTCGAGCCTCGCGGGAGGGCTCGGGATGATGGCGCTATGGGCGGCGGCGACGTTCGGGATCAGCCTCGCGTCGTTCAAGTGGCACGCGTGACGGACGCGGATCTCGCGTTTCGCGGCGCCCTCGTCGTCGAGCGCCGCGCCGCGCCCGCGACGTGTGGAGGGGACACGCTGCGGGCGCGGCGACAGGCGCGAGGGAGAGCATGGCAGACGGAAAGGATCCGGAAAAGGGGGCGATCGGACGGAGTACGTCCTAGGGACAGGATATGTCCTATTGTGGAACGCTGCGGCGGGAAAGTTCCTTCACGGGGGTTTTCTCGGTAAGGTGCGGCTCCTCGATGGCCGACGTTCCGCTGCGTTTCGTGCTCTCGATCGGCGTCGCGCTCGCGTGCGTGGGGGCGCCTTCGCGCGTGCAGGCAGGCGCGTTCGAGGTGCAGGGGCTCGGGCCGGAGGGCGTCGCGGAGGCGTCGGCGCGGAGCGCGCGCGCGGAGGACGGGACGGCCGCGTATTTCAATCCCGGCGGGCTCGCGCTCGGGCAGGGGACGTCGATCGGCGTCGCGCCGATCCTCTCGGTGTCGACGCTCGAAGCGCAGGGAGAACGGTTGCCCTTCGAGGAGCCGCTCGGGATCGCGGTGTCGGCGAGCGGGACGGTACCTCTGGAAGGCCCTCTCGCGGGGCGTTTTCGTCTGGGCTTCGCGGGGCATTTTTTACCGACGCGGGCGCTCCGGCTGCTCGCGCGGGAGGGTGATCGGGCTTTTCAACCGTATTACGACAATCGCACGCAGCGGCTCGTCGTGCTCCCGTCGCTCGGCGTGCGGATCACGCGGAATCTCGGGATCGGCGCGGCGGTCAATGTGCTCGCCGGGGTGCGTGGGCCGGCGCGGCTCGAAGCGGGCGCGACGGGGGCGCCGGAGCCGCGAATCGATATCGATGCGAATACAATCATGGCCGGGGTGTTCGGCGTTCGTTTCGATCCGGTCGAGGGCGCGCGGCTCGCGCTCGTCCTGCGGCAGGCGTTTGGCATTCCGCTGCGCATCGAGACGACGGCGGACGTGGGCGGCGTGCCGCTCGTGACGAACATCGAGACGAAACGCGCGATGTTCGATCCGCTGACGGTGGTGCTCGCGTCGAGCTTCGACGTGGGGCGCGCGAGCTTCGAGATCGACGCGGCGTGGCATCAATGGTCGGCGTGGGAAGGGCCGTTTCTGTCGGTGCGCTCGACGCTGCCGGGGGTGAATCTCGGGTCACGTCCGATCGGACGGCTGTTTCGGGACGTGGTTTCGCTGCGGATTGCGTCGAATGTGCGGTTCGACCTCGGGAAACAGAGGACGCTCGTGCTCCGCGCTGGTGCAGGCGGAGAGCCGACGATGATGACGAGCGCGCCTCAGGGGAGGACGAACCTGGTCGACGGGGACAAACTCACGGTCGGGCTGGGGGCGACGCTCGTGCTCGAGGACGTGCTCGCGAAGGCGCTCCGGATCGGTCTTGGCGGCAATGGGCAGTTCGTGTCGGCGTCGGGGTGCTTGTTTTCGACGTCGCTTGGCGTGGGGGTGGATCTATGAGCGCGGGGCGGCTTTGGGGCGGGCTCGTCCTCGCGATTCTGCTCGCGAGCGGGCGCGCGGAGGCGACGGCGCCTTCGACGTTCGGGCACGGGGCGCGGAGCGCGGCGCTCGTGCGGGCGGACGTGGCGGACGCGGATCCGGCGGGCGCGCCCGTGCAAAATGCGGCGCTCGCGGCGGCGCCCGGAGCGCGGGTTCGGCTCGGGTATGGGTATGGGCTGCTGGATCTGCGGATCGATGATCGACGGGCCGACGTGGCCGACGTGTCGGGGCTGGACCTCGGCGTACAAGTGGGATTTCGGCTGCCCGCGTCGTTTTTTCTGGGATTCGCGCTCGCGGCGCACGTGCCGGACGCGCAGATTGCGAAGATAGGATTTCGGCCCGGGACCGAGCCACAGTTCGTCCGGTACGAGGCGGCCTTGCAGCGGGCGACGTTCGATCTTGCGCTCGCCCTGCGGCGCGGGCCGTTTGCCCTCGGAATAGGCGCGGCGCTTGCGCTCGACATGGGCGGCGAGGGGACACGTTTCGAGCTCGGGCAGGACGCGGAGGGGACGTATGCGGACGCGGCTTCGGATATCTCGCTCGCGTATCGAGCGGCGCCGATCGTGGGGCTCGCGGTGGATCTCGGTCGCGTCGCGTTCGGGGCCTCGCTGCGCGGGGGGCTCGGGGTCTCCGTGGCGGTCGACAGCGACGTACGGATCGCGCTGGCGGAGAATCCGCTCAATGGGACGACGCAGGTGCGCGTGCGTGGGGTGAGCGGGTACGATCCGGCGCGGTTCGTGTTCGGGGCGCGGGCCAAGGTGGGCTCGGGTTTTTCGGTGCTGGGCTCGATCGAATGGCAGGGGTATTCGGACGCGCCACCGCCGGTCGCGGACGTGTCGCTCGACGTGGCGCTCGGGACGTCGCCCGGGCGGACGGAGGTGCGGTTCGTCGCGCCGAACTTCCGGGATGTGCTGGTGCCGCGGCTTGGGGTGGAATGGACGACCGGCCGGTGGGCGGTGCGCGCGGGGTATGCGCTGTCGCCGTCGCCGGTGCCGCCGCAACGTGGATTCACGAGTTATGCGGATGCGACGCGGCACGCGGTGGGCCTCGGCGGCGGCGTGGGGCTCGGGCGGGTCTGGGGCGTGGATTTGCGGGCGGATCTGGCGGCGCAGGTATCGTTTCTGGCGGAGCGGGCGGAGGAGAAGGCGAGCCCGGCCCTGCCAAACGCGCGGTACGTGGTCTCGGGTCGCGTGGTGCACGGGGCGCTCTCCGTGGAGGCGGCCTTTCGATGAAGAGAGGGGCTGCGTGGGTGTTGCTCCTCGCCTCGTGTGGGCTCGCGTCGGGGGAGGGGGAACGGGCGCCTTTTCCGGCGGATGGCGTGGGCGCGTTCGGGGAGGCGTCGCCGGTGGAGGTTTGTCGGGGGACGGCGCGGATCGTGGCACCCGCGCTGGCGACGGGGGCGACGGCGTTATGTGTGCCGGAAGGACAAACGGAGCGCGCTTGCGGGGCGGATGGGGAGTGCGAGGGGATCGAGCGGTGTATTTGCGGCCGCTGCATCGTCGCGCCTTGCCAGGGGGCGGGATCGTGCGAGGGGCAAGCGGTTTGTCGGGGGAGGCGGTGCACGCGGGCCTGCGGGGCAGACGGCGACTGCGCGTCGGGGGAGCGTTGCGTTTCGGGGGGATGCGCGAGGTCGTGCGTGTCGGACGGCGATTGCCACCACGGGGAGGCCTGCGACGCGCTCGACGATGTCTGCACGGCGTCGCTTTGCGGCGGCGGCGCCTCGTGCGGGAGCGGGAGCACGTGCGTCGCGGTGGCCGAGGTGGCCGCGCTCGGCGAGCCCGTGCTGCTCGGGGACGAGCCGATCGCATTCGTGGAGCTCACGCGCGGGGCCGAGACGGTTTTGCTGCGGGCGCGTATCGAGGAGCTCTCGCGGTGGCGCGTGGATCCGGAGGCGCCGGTGTTCGTCGTGCCCGGGGAGGCGCGGGTGGGGGCGCCGAGCGTGCTCCGGCGCGGGGCGCGCATGGAGCTTTATGCGGAGGTGGGAGATCCGGCGAGGATCGTGCGGGCCATTTCGATGGATGAAGGGCAGAGCTTCCTCGTGGACCAGGATCCCGCGCTTCTTGCAGCCGAGCCGTGGGAGGAGGGCGCCGTGGGATCCCCATCGGTGTTCGATTTCGACGGCGCGACATATTTGCTTTACGAAGGCGGAAGAGGCCGAGGGATCGGGCTTTGCCAGGTGACCGAGCAAGGCTGCACGCGTACCTCGCCAAACCCGGTCCTCGCGCCCGCGGACGTGGAGGATCCGGTCTTCTGGCGAGGTGTGACCGCGGTGGGGGCGCCGCACGTGTTCGTCAGGGGAGGAATCGTGCGGATCGTATTCACGGCGCGCGGGACGGAGGGGCGCGCGGCGGTGGGGCCGGAGGGCGCGCTGCCGCCGGATCCGAATGATTCGATCGGGCTCGCGGCGACGACCGATCTGAAGACGTTTTCCCTGTACCCGGTGGGGCCGATGTACGCGCGGCTCGTGAACCTGCGCGCGTACCTGGGCGAGCGGGAGGCCGCTGTGCGTGTATTGCCGGCGGGGGCCGAAATGGTGTTCGTCTCGGCGGATGCGTCCGGGGAAGGCGTGACGGGGATCTATCGGGCGGCGGGGCGCGGCGCGCCCTGAATCACGGCCGCGGGCGATGGCGGCGCGCAGCGAACAGGGAGGCGGCGGCGAGGGCGAAGAGCCAGGCCGCCGCGCGGGAAGGCGCGGGCGCGCCGGGGGCCGCCGTGGTGCAGCTCGCGGACGCCGCGCCGGATTGCGCGTCCTCGAATGCCTTCCAGTCCATGCAGTTCGAGGTCTTCTCGTCGCAGATGACCTCGGCGCCGGAGCAATCGTCCACGGACGCGCACGTCGCGAGGCAAGCGCCGTTGCGGCAAGCGTACGGGGCGCAGCTCTGCGGGGTGCCGTCCGGGAGCTCGAGCATCTCGTTGTCGAGGCACTTCGTCGGCAACGTGATGCAGATGTTCGTCTCGGTGTTGCAGGTCGAGCCGAGGGCACACGCGGTGTTGCTCGTGCACTTCGTCTCGCAGGAGAGCTCGACGGCATTGCAGGTGTAAGGCGCGCAGTTGTTGCTCGTCGACTCCGCGCAATTGCCGCTCCCGTCGCAGGCGAACAGCGTGAGCGTGGACTCGTTGCATTTCTTGTCGCAATTGTTGCCCGTAGGATAGGAGCATTCGAACGGGTTCACGCCGTCACACGTGGCGCAGGCCTCGCTCGTGCCGTCGCACACCGGGCGCGCTCCGTGGGGTTTGCCCGCGACAGGCTCGCAGATGCCGATGCGCGCGCCGTCGCAGGCCTCGCACTGGCCATCACAGGGCGCATTGCAGCAGACGCCGTCGACGCAGAAGGAGTCGTCACAAGGGGACTTGATGTCGCACGGCGCGCCGAGCGGCGTGTAGATCTCCGTGTCGGCGAGGACCCCCGCCGGTCCCGTCCCGCCCGCGACGAGGATGCGGCCATTGAGCAGCGTCGTGGAGGTGTGGAGCGTGCGGGGCTTTTCCATGGACGCGGCCGCGGTCCAGCTCTGCGTGGCCGGGTCGAAGATCTCCGTGGTGAACGGGGTTTCCTCGAATCCGCCGCCGGTGACGATGATCCGATGGCCGGCCATCACGCTCGCCGCGTGGTCCTTGCGCGGGCGTGTCATGTTGAGCCCCGGATGCCATTCCTCCGACGCGGGATCGAAGATCTCGATGGTCTGCGCCAGGATCGGGCTGCCGCCGGCGATGAGCACGCGCCCCGAGGGGAGCCGCGTGGCCGTATGACCGGAGTGCACGCGGCTCATGGGGGTCGTCTGCGCCCAGGTCTTGGTCGCCGGATCCCAGAGCTCCGCGGTCTGCGAGGGGCTGGCGCTCTCGCCGCCCGCGACGAGAATGCGATTCTCGTCGAGCAACGTCGCCGTGTGGTTGTAACGCGCTTGGTGCAGCTCCCCGACGGTTTCCCACGTATCGGTCTCGGGGTCGTAAATCTCGGTCGTGCCGACCAGCGCGGAGGTTTTTCCGCCGGTCACGAGGACACGCCCATCACTCAAGAGCGTCGCGGTATGCAGGGCGCGCGCGAAGTTCATGGGTTTCACGAGCGTCCACGACCCCGGCACGTTGGGCTGATCATTTGCGGGCGTGAAGATCTCGGCAGCGTTCGTCACGTTGAGGACCTGCTGCACGAGTGCTTTGCCGCCGAGGACGAGCACGCGGCCATCCTTCAGCGTCGTGGCCGTGTGCCCGAACCGGTTCTGTTTCAGGGGTTCCGTCTGGACCCACATCTTGAGGGCCGGGTCGTACACCTCGGCAAATTCCAGCGGGATTTCCCCGCCCTTGTCGCCGCCCGCGACGAGGACACGGCCATCGGGCAAGAGATTCGCCGTGTGGCGGAGGCGCTTGATGGACATGCCGTCCGTCAGGGTCCACGCCGGATCGACGAGCAGCGGCGCGCGTACGGTCGTACCCTCCCAGGAGAGTTTTACCTCGCATTGACGCGCGCCTGGATCGACGACCGGGCGTCCCATCGGCAATCGTGAATCCGTGCTGATCTTGCAACCCTCGACGAAGACGTTCATCCAGACGGTGTTGCCGTCTCCGTCCACGGCCCAGGGCGGCGCCATGCGCAGGCGCGGCGCGCCGTCCGCGTCGAGGAGCTCCAGCGTTTTGCCCACGAGGCGGAGCCCCGCGACGTTTTCGCCGAGCGTGATCGTGTACCGGAGCTCCGGGACATCCGGGAGGGCGTTCCGGAAAAACACGTAGTCCTCGGTGCCATTTTCGGTCGGACGATGCACGATATCGGCGACGCCGCGATATCCCGACGGATACGCGACGATCCCCGCCCCCGCCTCGCCCGCGACCTCACGCGCGCCCGCGAGCGCGACCTCGACCGAGAGACCACTTCCCGGGTCCGCGACACGAAATGCGTCGCTCGCGCGCGAGGGCAAACGCACCTCGGCGCGAGGCCCGGGCGAGGCCATTTCATCGAGCGTACGCTGGCCGCGGGCGAGGTGGAGGCGGATCGCCTCCGCGGTCTCCACCGCGACGCGCGCATCCGAGGGCGCGGCGAGTGATTCTCCCGCGCCCGGGGCATCACCACCCGCCGAGCAGCCTCCATACAAACCCGCTGCGAGACCGAATGTCCACGCCGTGCGCCATCTCGTCCCCATGGTGGCCTCCCTCGTAAGGTATGAAAGTCAGAATCGGTACTTCGCCACGAGACCGGGAGAGACCGCGAAAATCGAGGTGCCGGTCAGCGTGTCGGAATCATATTTGCCCTGACCGTCCGTGCTCGCCTGGACATACCCTTGCTCGGGCACCCAGGCAGGAGGCTCGGGGATGAAAAGCACGAGGGCCGAGACCGAGAGGGCGACGTCGAGCTTCTCCGAGATTCGCATTCCAGCGCGTACCTCGGGCGCGAGGTAGACCCCGAGCGCTGCCTGGGTCTCGGTGACCCGATCGACCGTATAGGAGACGCTCTCTTTGCGCCGCATGCCGGTGGTGCTGGTCGGGTCGGGGACGTCACGCGCGGTCGTCTTGTAATCGCCGGAGCGGTCGTCCTCAGCCGAGCCAAAGAAGCCGCCCACGCCGAGGCGGAAGGTGACCGGGAATCGTTCGCCCACGGTGCGCGCGACGGAGGCGCCGACGTGCGCGCCGCCGAGGGTGATGACGTCGTCGGTGAGGCCCTTGTTGGGCGCGATGTTGCCGAAGACGTGCACGTCTTCGTCGGGGCGATCCGTGAACGTGCGGCGCGCGAAGAGGCCGCCGAGCTCGACGCCGAGAGCCCATTTGCGCCGGATTTCAAGGCCGAAGCGGAGCGTGCCGCCGCCCCCGAGCCCGAGCGAGGCCACGCACGAGCCCGTGCAGCTCGCGTCGAGGCTGCCGCCGAACGTGGGCGCAATCGCGAACGTGGCACCGATCTCGCCAAAGAGGCGTTTGTCCGCCCAGAACCCCGACGGCGGAGGGACGGGCTCGAGGGCAACCGCGACGGCCTCGCGTTTGCCGGCTTCGAGCTCGACACGTCGCTCCTCCCGGACAAACCCATTCGCGGTGACCTCGATGCGGTGGGAGCCGGTCCGGACGGGGCCTTCCCACGCGCCGCGGCCGACGCGGACGCCGTCGACGGAGATGTCGGCGTCCTTCGTTTTGGCCTCGACGCGCAGGACCGAAGGCAGTTCCTCGGCGATGAGCAGGATCGGGGTGATGAGGCTCGGGCGGACCTCGACGCGCGCCGGCTGGGTGCCGAGGCGTTTTTCGCCGCGCAGGCTGACGAGGTGGTCACCGGACGCGACGAGCCCGCGCCAGGGCGTCTTGCCCACGGCCGCGCCGTCGATGAGGACGTCCATCGAATAACCGGAGGCCTCGTCGACCTGGAGCCAGCCGGCGAGCTCCAATCGCGAGAGGAGGGCCGGGAGCTTGGCCGTTTTGCCGCCGACGACCTGCAATCGCGCTTCGAGCGTCTCGTAGCCGGCCTTGAAGATGCGGACGGTGCGCTCGCCGACGGGGACGTGAATGGCGCCTTTGAGAGGCGTCGTTCCGCGGGGTTTTCCGTCGATCGAAATGGTGGCGCCGTCGGGGACGCCTTCGATGACGAGGTCGCCGACGACGGGCCTTAGCTCGGCGATCTCGCGGAGCGCGACCTGCTTCTCCTCCTCGGTGATGCCCGGGAACGCGAGGAGCTCTTCGTTCATGTCGAACGCTTCGTCGAAGCGGTTCAAGCGGCGAAGGCAAAGCGCGGCGTTTTTCTTGGCGGCGCGGGTCGGGTAAATGGAGAGCGAGGTGAGGAACTCGGGCAGCGCCGCTTCCATGGAGCCGGCGTCGAAGAGCGCGAGGCCCTGCTCGAAATGCTTGCGCGCGTCGTCCTTGGCCTTGGCCTCGGCCTCGGCCGCGGGATCGGGCGGCGGGGGCGGCGGCGGAGGCGGCGGCGGGAGCGGGCCGCCTTTTTTCATCCACGAGGGCTGCGGCTTGGAAGTGGTTGGGAAAACCGGCGCATTCTGCGCGATCGCGGTCGTGACGAGCGTCGAGGCGAGGAGGGCGGCGAGGGCCTTGCAGATCGGGGAGGGGAGGGCCGCAGAGCGTTTCATTCGAAGGTTCGCACGGGCTGGGGATCCTTGGAGGGCGTCGTGACCGTCGGCTTCGGGACCGGGTGGGCCACCGTCGTGACCGGCGCCGTCGTGGTCGCGGGGCCCGCTGCGGGTGCGGCAGACGCAGGCGGAGCCCCGGCCTTGGGTTTGGCGCTCGTCTGCGCGAGCTTTGTTTCGTCTTCTTCGAGCTTGAGTTTGTCGGGTAAAGCGCCGTTCGCGGTGATGGCGACCTCGACGCGGGTCTCGCGGCCGTCCTTGTGGATACGCAAGGCGTGGGTGCTGCCGAGCGCGCCATGAATGGTGACGTATCCGTCGTGATCCACGGGGGCGCTGCGGCCATTGACCTCGACCTGGGCATCGGGCGGAGTCACGAGGAGGCGCGCCGAGCGGAGCGCCTCGACCGGAGCGACGGCGGGGCCCCCTTGCGAGGAGATCCCCGCGGGAGGCGCAGAGGCGCCGCGCGCCTCGGGAGAAGCGTCGGCGCCGGTCTTCGAGGCCTGCGTGAGGATGAGGCCGGCGCCGATGGCGAGCGCGACGGCCGCGCCGAGCACGACGGGGACGAACCTGCGCGACGAGGACGCGCGTGCGCCGCTTTCGGCAGGCGAGAGCGTGCTCCGCGGGTCGGGCGCGGAGGCGCGAGGCGACGAGGCGCGATCGCCGTCGAGGGTCATCGGGGCGGCGACGGTGACGTCGGTGCCGAGCTTGTTCGTGCGCGCATCGACGGCCCTGCCGCTCGACGGAACGATCTCGATGCTCGGCCGCGATCGCAGGTTCGCGCGGATGCCGACGAGGAGGCCAAAGGCCTCGACGAGCTCGGCCATGCTCTGGAAACGGGCGGCCTTGTCGCGTGCGAGCGCCCGCTCGAAGAATCGATCGACGGCGGGGTCGAGCGAAGGGACGAGCGACGAGGGCGGCGGGGCATGGTCGGTGCAGATCGTGACGAGGAGCTTGCCGATGTTCTCGGCCTCGTCGAAGGGGAGGCGGCCCGTGATCGCCTCGTAGAGGATGACGCCGATCGACCAGAGATCGCTGCGATGATCGACCTGCTTGGTTTCGCGGATCTGCTCGGGGCTCATGTACGAGGGGGAGCCGAGCATCATGCCGGAGCTCGTGGAAGTCGCGGGTCCGGTGATCGTGACGTCCTTGGCGATGCCGAAATCGAGGACCTTGACGATCTCGTCGTCGCCGCTCCGCGCGAGGAAGACGTTGCCGGGTTTGAGGTCGCGGTGGACGATGCCGAGGTCGTGCGCGCGGCGGAGCGCTTTGCCGAGAGGTTCGAGGATGCGGTAAGCCTCGGTGAGATCGAGGCGGCCGCCGCGTTCGAGGCGCGTGCCGAGGTCCTCGCCTTCGAGCAGCTCCATCACGATGTACGGGGTGCCGTCTTCGACGCCGTAGTCGAGGACCTGCACGACGTGCGGGCTCTTGATGAGGGCCGCGGCCTTGGCCTCGCGCTCGAATCGCTGCCGGAGCGATTCGTTTGCCGCGATGCTGCCCTCCATGAACTTCACGGCGACGTTGGTGTCGAGAAGCTGATGGCGAGCGACCCACACCGCGCCCATGCCGCCCTTGGCGAGAGGTCGTTCGAGCCGAAGCTTGCCGCCGATGATGGCGCCTTCTGCGATGGACACGCCCCGACACTCCTCCCGCGAGCCCGCCCGTGAGCAGGCAAAATGAAGCCAGCTGCGAGCATACCATGATCCGAAGGCAGGGCTCCATGGCGAGCTTTCGCCCGCACACGCGCAAACCTCATCGACGTGGAGGGTCGATCGGCCGTAGGCTCGGCATCTCTTCGTCCTCGTGATGGCCGTTCTCCAGCCTCGCTCCGCCCGAACTTTCCGTCGCCTCCTCGCGCTCGGGGCGTGTCTCGTCGTGTCGGTCGTTTTGGCCGCAGCGTCAGGCGGTTGTCGGTCGAAGGAGTGCGTGCCGGGTCAGCAGGTCGCGTGCGCATGCCCGGCGGGCGCGCAGGGGACGCAGGTCTGCGACGACGAAGGGGCGCGGTATTTGCCGTGCGTCTGTGATGCGCCGGCCGAGCCGACGGCCGCGCGGGGCGTGGAGCCGCCGCGGCCGCGACCGGTGCTCGCGAAGAAACAGATTCGTTGCGGGACAAATCTTTGTGATACGGCGTGCTGCGCGACATTCGAGCCGCCGTCGTGCACGCAGGATGGGAGGTCGTGCCCGCGGACGGCGAACGGGGAGGGCGTGATCTTCGAGTGCGACGGGCCCGAGGACTGCGGCGCCGAGGCGTGTTGCCTGATCCCGGGCGACCGGACGATCGCGGCGGTATGCGTGCCCAAAGGCGAGTGCGCGGGGACGTTTACGCACCCGCGGCTCGGGACGACGGTGTCGCCGCGGGTGGTTTGTCACGTGAATCAGGATTGCGCGTTGTCTGCAATCTGCTCGCCGGCCGGCGCCGTGGCGGGCATTTCGGTGTGCAAGTAAAAGCGCGTCAGCGCGGGCGTGGTTCGAGGAGAGAGCGATCGATCGCCGCGAGCGAGGGGCAGCCGGAGAGCGCCATGGCCGTCGCGAGCTCGTCGCGCAGGATGTCGAGGACCCCGAGGACGCCCGCCTCGCCCGCCGTCGCGAGGCCCCAGAGGACAGGCCGGCCGAGCATGACCGCGTTCGCCCCGAGCGCGAGGGCCTTGAGCACATCCGTCCCCCAGCGCACGCCGCCGTCGACGAGCACGGGGACACGGCCAGAAGCCGCCTCGACGACGCGCGGCAGGACGTCGAGCGTGGCCGGCGCGCCGTCGAGCTGACGCGCGCCGTGGTTCGAAACGATGATGCCAGCAGCGCCGGCGTCGATCGCGAGCAATGTATCGTCCGGACGAACGATTCCTTTGAGGATCAACGGCAAGCGGGTGATGCCGCGCAGCCAGTCGAGGTCGCGCCAGGAGAGCGAGGCGTCGTGCCGCGACGCGATGTAGCGGTGGAGGGCCGATCCCGAGGCGCCAGCAGCGACGTTCGTGTCCACGAGGTTCGCCATGACGAGGCCGTCCGGCAGGCCGAACCCGTTGCGCACGTCGCGGAGGCGGCGGCCGAGGACGGGGGTGTCGACGGTGAGGACGATGGCGCGATACCCAGCGGCCTCGGCGCGCTCGACGAGCGAGCGGGTGAGCTCGCGGTCCTTGTGGACGTAAAGCTGGAACCAGAGCGGGCCCTCCGAGGCGCGCGCGATGTCTTCGAGGGAGGTCGTGGCGAGGGTGGAGACGGTATAAATGGTGCCAGCCCGCGCAGCGGCGCGGGCAGTCGCGAGCTCGCCGTCGGGGTGCGCGAGCTTGTGATAGGCCGTCGGCGCGATGAGGATCGGCATGGAGACGGGCGCGCCGAGGATCTCGGTTTCGAGGGTGAGGCGCGAGACGTCGACGAGGACGCGCGCATGAATCTGCCAGCGGCGATAAGCGCGCAGGTTCTCCCGGAGCGTGCGCTCGGCGTCAGCGCCAGAGCGATAATAATCGTACGCCATGGCCGAGAGCGCAGCGCGCGCGGCCTTCTCGAAATCACGGACAGTGAGGAGGCCGGACGAGGCGTCCCGCGGCGGTGCGTGTAACCGGGTTTTTCCGGAGTCGTCGCTCGAATGCATGCCACGCGATCTTTACCACTGATCTGGGAGGCGTTTCGCTGGGGCGTTGCCCCAGGCCCCACCAGGGGCTGTCCGCCCCTGGACCCGGACCAGCGCAAGCGCTGGACCCGGGGTCGATGAACTGCGCGATGCGCAGCTCATCGAACAGGTCGAGGCAAGACCAGGTACGACCCTGCCAATCAAGACCGCCGTGACTGGCAACGCCGTCCGTGGTCTTGCCACCGGCCTGTGGGAAGAACTGCGCATCGCGCAGTTCTTCCCCAAATGGTCCAGCGCTTGCGCTGGTTCGGGTCGAGGGGCGAACAGCCCCCGCGGGGCCCGGGGCAGCGCCCCGGCGCGGCGCCGCCCTACGGGGAAAGTGGGCGCACGAGCACGAGGGCCTCGGCCTTGCCCGCGAGGAGGCGGAGCTCGGCGTTGCCCTTGGCGCCTGCGGCGCCTGCGCAGAGACGGTCGGTCAGAACGAACCGGCCGCGGGTGACGGTGTTCTCGCCGGTGGAGGCGTCGGCGAGACGGAGATCGAGACCCGTGCCGCCGCGATCGAGTGCGGCTACGACCTCGACGCAGCCGCGTGCAGGGATGTCGAAGGGCAAGGCTGTGCGCGCGCTGGCGTCGAGGGAGACGACTTGGGCCCCGGAGGCGGATGCGGCCGAGATGCGCGCTCCGCCGGCGTCGAGCACGGCGAGTAGACGCGCGGCTGCGAGGGGATGCGCGACGAGTGCGGCGGGCGCGGCTTCGTCCTTGCGGAGCTCCACGGCGAAGGGGCCGGGGCGCGCGAGGGCCTCCACGTCGAGCCGCGCCGGACCGCTCGGGCCACAAGCGAAGAGCGTCACGCCTGCGCCGCCGCGGCCCTCGGCGAGGAGGGCGCCTCGATCGTTCCAGAGCGAGGCTGCGGCGTCGGCGAGGGGCTTGCCTGCGACGACGTCGATCCGCGCGCAGCCGGCGGGCAAATCGAGCGCGGCGGCGGCGCGGCTGCCGAGCTTGGCCGAGCTGACGAGCACGGTCTTTGGGGCGCCGAGGCCCTTGCCGGCGAGGTCCTTCGCGAGGGCCGCGCGGGCCGCGTCGAGCTCGCGGGTCTCGGTCACGTGCTCGGCGCGCGCGGAAGGGTCGAGGGCCGCGCCCGCGCCTGGCGCGGAGCGGCTCGCCACGACGGCCACGAGGCCGGTGGAGGCGCGCGGGCGGATCGCGACCGTGACCTCGTTCGTCGTGGCGGAGCAGAGCACGATCGAGCGGTCGCGGCCGCGATCCTTGCCGCGCGCGAGGATGCGGCCCGCGGGGTCCTCCGCGACCACTTCGAGCGAGCCGATCTCGTCGCTCGGGGAGACGAACACGTCGAGACAACGGCCTGCCTCGACGGCGACTGTGAGGCGTGTGGCGGCGCGGGGCGCGACGGGCACGGCTGCGCGGCGCACGTCCTCCCAGCGGCCGCCGAGCCAGGCGCGATGCGCGATGAGCTTTGCTTCGAGCCCGGGCCACGCTTCCAGCCGACCCGTCTCGCCGCCGGATCGACCGCGCGCGCCGGCGGCTTGCTCCACCGCGGCCACGGCGGACGTTGGCACGCTCTGCACGCCGAGGCCGACGAGGCCCGAGCCCGACACGACACGCGCTGCGAGCCAGAGCCGCTTTGGGTGCGGCGGGCAGACGAGGACCGCCGGGCGTGCGTCCGTCGACTCGTCGACGGCGAAGCTCGCGCCGTCGTCCTCGTACGTGAAGAGATCCACGTCGACGACCGAGGGCGATCCGCGCGCCATGACGAGCGCGCACGCGTCGAGCGGGATCTCGACGAAGGCGCCGACCTTGTCGCCCTCGGAGAGGTATTCCGAGGCGACGACCTCGAGCGTGCCCGCGCCCGCGGCCTGCACACGCGCGGCGTCCCCGGCGAGGAGCGCGTGTCCATCGGCCTTCCCCGGGAGCACGCGTGGAGGCGCAGGCCGCGCCGCCGCGGGCTTTTCCGGTTTCACGGGCGCGCCGCCACATCCTGCGACGAACGCGGCGAGCGCGAGCGAGGCGATCCCAACGGGCAGGCGCGTCAAGGTTCGCCCCCTCCGAGCGCGAAGAGCGCGAATGTCCACCAGACACCCGAGCCGCGCGCCTCGATGTCGATCCGGGCTGACTCCTCGCTCTCGGCGCAGAATGCGAGCACGGCGCCCTCGGGACGATCGACCACCTCGTCGCGCATGTACCTGTCGCCGACGGTCGCCGCGAGCCTTAGGCCCCGCGACTCGCCCCGCGCGACCGCGAGGGCTGCGAGGTAACAGCGCCCCGGCTCCAGCGTGATCGGCACCATCGTCGGGCCCGCCACGCCGAGCGATTCGAAGACGGGTGCCGCCGTGGGCTCGGGCGCGTTTCGCCTGCGGAGCGCGTACGCGAAGCCGGCGCGCGTGCGCGCGCCCCAGTGGTTCGGGATCACGCGCGGGATGGCCCAGACCGCGTCCGTCGCCATCATCGGCACCACGCCCGCCGCGCCCGCGAACGGCACGGTGACGCGTGTCGCTTCGCCGAGGCAGAAGTCGAGCCGGGCGTCCGCGGTCTCGCTGCGATCACGCGCAAGCACGCGGCCCGCGTCGTCACGTGCTTCCGCGTCGACGTCGGTCGCGCGGTGCGGGAAGGTCGGGGGCACGGCGGCCATGATCTGGACGCGGTGGCAGCCTTCGCCGAGGCGGAGCTGGTATTCGCCCGCGCCCTCGGACGAGGCGACCAGGGGCACGCGCGTGAACCGCTCCGCGCCCTCGGCGTGCGCCCGCTGCTCGGCGCGGAGCGTGCGCTCGGCGAGTGGCCCCGGCTCGATGGGCCTTCCCGGATTGCCGCGCGGCGCGACCAGGCCGAAGGCGCGCTCGGGCAGCGCCTCGCGGTGATCGCCGAGCGGCGCGGGCGAGCGCGCCACGAGCACCTCGATCGCGCCGCGGGGCGAGCGCATCGAGATGACGAGCCCATCGAGATCGGCGCGGCGCGGGCCACATCGAACGAGCGAGACGGCGCCGAGCGAGCTCTTCGTGCCGCGATCCTCGGCGTCGATCGTGGGATGGCCGTGCGGCAAGAGGCCCGGCGGGAACGTGGGGCCGTCGGCCTCGGAGGCCGTGAGCACGGCGAAGTCGGCGCTCGGCGCGCCGAGGAACACGACCGTCGTGCAGCCGGGGACCTCGTCCTCGGGGCGCTCTTGCGAGACCTCGACGCGCTTGTTCCGGCCGTGTTCGAGGAAGATCGTCGGCAGGCGCGAGGTCTCGGCGCCGCGGGCTTTCCAGGTGCTCGTGAGGCGCTCGGCGTCCTCGGCGAGCTCGGCCTTCGCGCCGGGCGCGGCGAAGAAGAGGACGCCCGTGATCAGGGCTGCGAGCGAGGCCCCGCGGCGAGCACCTCGAACACCTCGGGCCGCAGGACCTCGGGCGGCGGCGCTTCGCCGCGCGCGATCATCGCGAGGATCTCCGCTTCGGTGAGCGTGATCCACGTGGACGCGTCCCCCGGGGCGCTCCGCGAGGTCGCCATCGAGTTCGTCCGGGTGGAGTGAAACGCGTCCTCGAAGCAAAGTGGCACGACCCCGAGCTCTCCGGGAGCATAGACGCGGAACGCCCGCTCTGCACCGCTCACGCCGCCTGCGTACGTCGATCCGACCAGGATGGCGTGGGAACAGCCGTGGTTCTGGCACACGATCGCGTCGAGCACTGCCTGCCGCCCCCCGCCGCGCCGCGCTGGCAGGCCCGCCGACAGGACCACCCGCTCCGCCGGGAAATACCGCTCGACGAGGACCTCGTGCGAGCGCAGGCGCATGGAAAGGCTCGCCGCCTCCGGCTCGCCGTCGCCTTCGAGCGCCTCGATCGCCTGGACCCACAGCCCTCCCGTGATCTCCAGCGCGACTTTGGCGAGGTGCTCCTCGGCCCGACGCGGTAGCGATCGCGCGCGTATGCCTGCGACGGTCGTGAGGCCTCGTGCCATGAACATCCTCCGCGTCGTGCCCACACCGTGGACCGAGGGCCCTGTGTTCGGCTCGAACACGGACACCTCGCCGCCCACGAGCACGGGTCCGCGCGTAAGGGCCCGCGCGAGATCCGGATCCTCCTCGCCGAGCGGCGAGGCGAGCGACGTCGGCGGGCGGTACACGTCGTTCACCTCGATCATCGCCACGGTTCGACCGTCCCGCGCTCGCAGCGTGGCGATCGCGCCGATGCGCAGCCCCCCGGCCACCTCCTCGCTCACGGGCAGCGTGATCGGCATGGGCCAGGCCAGGCCGTTTTCGAGCCGCATCTCCCTCGCGACACGAAGGAAATCCTTCTCGCCGAAAAACCCCCTGAGTGGCGAGAGCGCGCCCGTCGCGAAGAGCGCGACGTCGATCTCGGCCTCCGCGTCGAGGTCGATCACCGGCTTCGATCGCAGGTATTCGGCGAGCTGCCCCCGCGGGGCCGAGGGCGTGGCGCGGATCCTGAGCTCTCCGCCATGCGGCCGCCCGAGCGGCGGGCGGAGATGCGCGCGCACGCGACCCACGCTCCGCTTCAGCGCAGGGACGTACCCGAGCTCCTCCAGCCGCGCGACGATCCGCGCGAGGCTCTCTTCCTTGCTCTCGCGGTCCGTATAGACGGTGACCTCGGGCGACGCGGGCGGCTCGTACGGGTCGTCGATCCCCGTAAACCCCTTGATCTCGCCCGCCAGCGCCTTGCGGTAGAGGCCCTTCGGATCCCGGTCGGCGAGCGCGTCGATCGACGCCGAGCAGTACACCTCGACGAACCTCTCGATCTGCGCACGTTGCTCGTCGCGGATCGCTCGGAACGGGCTGATCGCGCCGGTGATCGCGCACGCGCCGCTCCGTGCGACGAGCTTCGCCACGAAGCCGATGCGGCGCACGTTGGTGTCGCGATCCTCCCGGGAAAACCCGAGACCCTTCGAGAGGTGCGTGCGCACCTCGTCGCCGTCGAGCACCTCGACGTGCACGCCACGCGTGCGGAGCTCCGCCGCGAGCAGCGCGCCGAGCGTGCTCTTGCCTGCGCCGGACAGGCCCGTGAACCAGACGACGAAGCCGCTCATAGGGTGTTCCATAGGCATCCCTTCCGGACCTCACCCTCCCCAACCCTCCCTCTCCACACCGTGGAGAGGGAGGGAGTTTCCGGCTCGATCCAGCGCCGTTCACCCCCTCTCCGCCGCGCGGAGAGGGGGTTGGGGGGTGAGGTTCTGGTTACTCCTCGACGACCGTGATCGCTTGGGCCACGAAGACCCGCGCCTCCGCGTCCCACACGAAGAGCCGGTGCTCGTCGATCTTGCCGTCGCGCACGCTCGTCACGAGGAACGCGAGGGGCCAGGCCGGGCCCGGGCCCATCGTGATCTCGCCGCCCTCGTGCGCGGGCGGCTCGCCCATGCTCATCACGGCCGCGTCCGTGGGGCTGAAGTACGCGCCCGCGTCGAGGTGCGAGTGGTAGAGGATCTTCACGGGGCGACCTTCACGCGCCGCGGTGCGGACCGCGTCGTCGAACTTCTTCTCGTTGAACGAGAAGTACGTGCGCGCCGTGCGGAAGTACCGCTCCGGATCGATTGCATGCAGCTTGTTCGCGACGTTCTGCATGACCACGGCCTCGTCGCAGACGAGCGGGATCGAAGCGGGGCCACGCAGGTATCCGCACGCCTCCTCGTCCGCCGCGTACCCCCGGAGCGCGTCCTTCTCCACGATGGCGAGCGCGGCGCGCGTGATTTTGAGGTTGCCGCGCGTCCACGGATGATCCGTCACCATAGATAACGCTTCTCCCATTTCATCGGCGCGAAGTACCGATCGCCGCGATCACACACGATCGCGACCACGCACCCGCCGCCTACCGTCTGGTGCAGCTCCTTGGCGATCTCCACGGCCGCGAACACGTTCGCCCCGCTCGAATGCCCGACGAGCAGCGACTCCTCGCGCGCGAGCCTGTCGGCCATGTCCCAGCCGTCTTCCGTGGTGACCCTCCGCGTCTCGTCGTAGGCGCTCCCGTCGTGGATCGCCGGCACGAGCGAGCTCGGCAGGTGCTTCAGCCCTTCGAGCCCGTGCATGGCCTCCGTGGGCTCGACCGCGACGCAGCGGATCGGGCGCGTGTGCTCCTTCAACCGACGCGACGTGCCCACGATCGTCCCGCTCGTGCCGATCCCCGCGACGAAGTGCGTGATGCGATCGCCGAGGGCGTCGAGGATCTCCACGCCCGTGCCGTGGTAATGCGCGAGCGGGTTGTTCGGGTTCGAGTACTGGTCCGGGTAGAAGTAGACGTCCGGATCCTTCGCCACGATCTCGCGCACGTACCGGATCGCTCCGTCGGAGCCCTCCATCGGATCGCTGAAGATGATCTCCGTGCCGAAGGCGCGCGCGATGTCCTTGCGCGCCTTGGTCACGTTCGAGGGCATCACGAGGCGTACGGGCACGCCGAGCGCGGCGCCGAAGATCGAATACGCGACGCCCGTGTTGCCGCTCGTCGAGTCGATGAGGATCTTGCCCGTGCCGAGCTTCCCCTCCTCGATCGCCTTCGTCATCATCCGCAGCGCGGCCCGGTCTTTCACCGAGCCGCCGGGGTTACAGAACTCGAGCTTCGCGTACACCTCGACGCTCGGCGCCTCCCGGGCCACGCGATCGAGGCGGACGAGCGGCGTGTTCCCGACGGCCTCGATCACCGAGCCGAAGCGGCGCGACCGCACGAGCGACGAGCGCATCCTAGGCGTCGCTGCCGCCCGCGATCGCGGGCACGATCGAGACCTGATCCGTCGCCTTCACCTCGGACTTCAGGCCGTCGAGGAAGCGGATGTCCTCGTCGCCGACGAAGATGTTCACGTGGCGGCGGACGCCCTTCGCGTCGAGCAGCCGATCGCGGATGCCCGGGTGGCGTTTTTCGAGATCCTCGATGATCTCGCCGACGGTCGCGCCCGTCGCTTCGACCTCGTCTTTGTTGGCGGTCAGCGTGCGCATGGGGGTGGGGATACGAACGACAGGCATGTGGGTCTCTCCGTGGTGGCTGCTACTTGAAGTACTCGTCGAGGCTGAAATACCGCTCCCCCGTGTCACAGAGCACCGTGACCACGTTGGCGCCGGGGCCGAGCTCGCGCGCGACGTCGAGCGCGACCTTCACGGCCGCGCCCGCGCTGATCCCCACGAGCA
Source organism: Polyangium jinanense (assembly GCF_028435365.1). Next base: position 371,317 of record NZ_JAGTJJ010000007.1, read on the forward strand.
GCCCCTCCTTGCGGGCGAGCGCGACCTTCGTCTCGTACGCCGCTCGCTCACCCACCGTGCGCACCTCGTCGACGTGCTCGGGGTGATAGTTCTTCGGGACGAATCCCGGGGCGAGGCCCTGGATCTTCGTCGGGCCGCGCTCGCCGCGCGAGATCGTGGCGCAAGCTTCGGGCTCGACGGCGATGATCCGCGGACGTGGGCTCCTCCGGCGGAGCAGCTCGCCGACGCCGCTCACGGTGCCGCCGGTGCCGACGCCGGCGACGAACGCGTGGATCGGCTCGTTCGCCATCGCCTGCAAGATCTCGCGGGCCGTCGTCTCGCCGTGGACACGCGGGTTCTCGGGGTTGTCGAATTGCGCCGGCATGAACGCGCCTTTCGTCGTCTCGACGATCTCGCGCGCCTTCGTGATGGCGCCTTCCATCTGCTCTTCGGCGTCGGTCAGGATCACCTCGGCGCCGTACGCTTCGAGGAGCTGCCGGCGTTCGAGGCTCATGCTCGCGGGCATCGTGAGCACGCAGCGATAGCCCTTCGCCGCGCAGACGAGCGCGAGCCCGATCCCCGTGTTTCCGCTCGTCGGCTCCACGACGACGCCACCCGGACCGAGCGCGCCGCTCGCCTCGGCGGCCTCGATCATCGCGAGACAGATGCGGTCCTTCACGGAGCCGCCCGGGTTCTGCTGCTCGGCTTTCGCGAAGACGCGGCCGCGCGGCGCATCCACGTCGAGCCGCTGGATCTCGAAAAGCGGCGTGTCGCCGACGAGGTCGAGCACCGAGCCGACCACGCGCGGATGCGAGGGCAATGCAGGCTTTTTCCCGGGCTCGTGCATCACGCTCCTAGATGACGTAGTCGGTCCGCTCGACCTCGCCGCGGCGCAGTCCGAGGGCCTCGCCGCGCTGCACGACGTCGGCGATGGAGATGTCGTCGAAGGCCTTTTCGATGGCGACCGCGAGGTCCTTGAAGGCGGCCGCGGTCGCGTCCGGGCCGCAAGGTTCAGCGCCGCGCGGGCCTTCGTCCTCGGTGGGGCAGACGACGATCGGGCCTTCGAGGGCGCGGAAAACGTCGCCGATCGTGATCTCGGAGGCGGGCCTCGCGAGGTGGTAGCCGCCGCGCGGTCCACGCTTCGCGCCGAGGAGGCCGGCCTTCTTCAGGTCCTGGAAGATCTGCTCCAGAAAGCGCGCGGGGATCATCTCGCGCTCGGCGATCTCACGGATCTGCGTGGGGCGGCCGTCGTTGTGGAAGGCGATGTCGAACAACGCCCGCACCCCGTAGCGGCCCTTGTTGGACAGCTTCACGAGGCACGGATGTAGGTTGTTGCATCGGAAAAGTCAAGAATACGAGCGATCGACCCGCTCTGATGTGCTCTCCAGTACAAGGTAGCACCGCCTCGACCCGGTCGCCGACCGCCTCGACCCGGTCGCCGACCTCCTCGACCCGGTCGCTCGACCTCCTCGACCCGGTCGCCGACCGCCTCGACCCGATCGCTCGACCTCCTCGACCCGGTCGCCGACCGCCTCGACCCGGTCGCCGACCTCCTCGACCCGGTCGCTCGACCTCCTCGGCCCGATCGCCGACCTCCTCGACCCGGTCGCTCGACCTCCTCGACCCGATCGATGAGACAGCAAGTTTCCGTCTGCATCGACCCTCGTTCGCGGGCGTTCAACATGCGCGCATCGATTGCAGTGCTCGATGAACCCAAGCGCCCCTTCGAGGATCGCAATGACCCCGCGTCGCGATGCGTTTTCCCGGGTGTCATGGTCCAGGAGAGGGATCACGGAGAATGCCATGCCCATCCCGCCCGTCCCTGTCGGCTCGCTCGTGCTCGATTGTTCGATGCACGGAACGTTTCTCGTCGATCTCCCGCATCGCGCCCTGCGCGGCCTGCTCGTCGAGCGCCCCGGATTCTCCGAGGCGGTCTCGGAGGTCGTCGCCAATCAGGCCAGCGTGGGGCCCAAGGCCGGCGTCACGCAGGACGAGATCGACGCGATCCTGCTCGACAATGACCACATCGCCGATATCGACGCGGTCCTGCCCGCCGCCCGGAAGCTCGTCGAGCTGCTCGAAGAGAGCCGCGCGCATTACGACGACGACAGACAACGCAGGGTCCACGCCATCGCGAACTCCATCGAAGGTCGCGCGCGCACCACGGGGATCGCCGAGCTGCTCGCCAAATACGACAAGACCCGCGCCTACCGCTCGGCGACCGGCGTGAAGGGCGCCAAGACGCGCAGGGCCAAGAAGAAGAAGGCCGAGAGCACCAACCCCACGCCCTCGAGCCCGGCCGATTCCCGATAAACGTTGGCTGCCCCGCCTCCCTCCCGCCTCACCCGGCCCTCGGGGCCGGGTGTTTGGCCTTCCAAATCGAAGCCTTCCCCTCCCGGCGACCGCCGAGTATCCTGCACGGGTGTCCCGCAGGCCCATCCCTACCTGGTTCTTCGCGATGGTCGTCGTGCGGCGTGGTGACGAGTACCTGCTCGTGCACGAGCGCGGGCACGGGCAAACGTGGTACCTGCCCGGCGGGCGCGTGGAGCCGGGCGAGCGGATCGTCGACGCCGCGGTGCGCGAGACGCTCGAAGAGGCCGGCGTGCGCGCGGCGATCCAGGGCGTCCTGCGCGTCGAACACTCGCCGCACCCGAGCGGGACGGCGCGCTGCCGTGTGTTTTTCCTGGCGAAGCCCGACGGCGACCCGACCCCGAAGAGCGAGGCCGACGAGCACTCCCTCGGCGCCCGGTGGGTGAAGCTCGACGAGCTCGCGGGGTTGCCCCTGCGTGGCGAGGAGGCGCGCGAGATCCTGAATGCGGTCGCCGCGGGCGCCCCCTCCTACCCGCTCTCGGTGCTCACGTACGAGGGCGCCTCGTGGGCGCCCCGACGTCCGTAGCCTTATTTCGTGAGCTCGGCCGCGCGGGCGGCGATGGTCTTGTCCTTGTCGTTCTTGTACTTGGCGACGTAGGCGGGGCCGTCCTTGGGGTCGCAGCCGATGATGGCCGCCATCGTGTAAGACCGCGTGTTCGTGTGCACGGTGGGGGCGTCCGTGATGCGACGGGCGGCCTTGCTCCCCTTGCTGCGCTGGGCGGGCGTGAGGTCGCTCCGCTTGCAGATCTTTTCCAGCGCCATTCCCGTCTCGAAGCCGATGTTTTTCTTCACGTCGATGGTGGAGAGGTCGTCGAGCAGCTTGTCCGTGAAGGACGCGCACTTGGCGATCGAGGCGATCCTCTCCGCCGCGCGGTTCTTGACGAAATCGTCCTTGTCGGCGCGAAGGGCGTTGATGACCTTGCAGGTTTCGTCGGGAAAGTACGGGGCGAGGTCGCCGAGGAGATTCAGCGCGAGGCTGCGCCGCGAGGCGGACGCGTCTTTGCTGACCTCGATCCCGTAGGCTACGACCTTGGGGTCACGATTCGTGGAGCCAAAGCCCACCACGCGCACGAACGCGTCCGTGTAATCCGATACTGGGTGCGCCTTGGCGATCGTGATCGCCCGATCGATTTTGCCCACCTTGACGAGGGGGAGGCCGGCGACGAACCTCCCGAACAGGTCGCCGAGGGTCTCGTCGCGCTCCTTCTCGGCCAAGCCGAGGACGGCGTCCACCTTCGCGGCGTCGGCGGTCTCTTCGTTCAGCGTCTGCATGAGCTTCTCGGCCGCGACGCGTCGCTCCTTGGGATCCTGGCTCCCGAGCATCTTCAGGAGCTCCGGGTTCGCCTTGCCATTCTCGAACGCTTGCTCCGCCTCGAGCCATTTCCGGAACGCTTCGCAGTCGTCGAGCGAGCCGTTCTCGTCGGGGGTGCAGGCCATCGCGGCCTTGCGCAGCTCCGCGAAGCTCGGCTCCGGGGGCTCGGCGTCGCCTTCGCCCTCCTCGGAGGGAGGCGCTTCGGCCGCGGCTTCGCCCCCGGGCGCGGGCGTTTCGGATTTCGGAGCCTCCTTCGTGGCGTCGGCCGAGGCGGGCGGCGGCGTGGAAGCGCCGCAACCCGCGGCGAGCGCGGCGATCGAGAGAACGAGTGCGGGGGAGAACCGGCCTTTGAGCATGGCGGCGTCCCGTAGTCGATTCTGCGTCACGCGGGAAGCCGATTTTGCGTATACTCCCGCGCGATGGCCTTCTACCAAGCTCCCCCCGAGATCGGCAACCAGTACGACGACGACCGTGTTCTCCGCTCGTACTTGAAGCGTGTGTTCCCGTCCGACGTCCTCCGCGAAGCCGAGCCGAGCCTCCGCGAGATGGGCGAGCTCGCCGGCGGCGAGCTCTACCGGCTGCAGCTCGAAGACCGCCTGAACGAGCCCAAGCTGACGCAGTGGGACGCGTGGGGGCATCGCGTCGATCAGATCGAGGTGACGCAGGTCTGGAAACGTGCCGCGCGGATCGCCGCCGAAAAAGGCGTGGTCGCGACGGGCTACGAAAAGCGGAGCGGCGACGTGTCCCGCGTGCACCAGTTTGCCCTGGTGTACCTCTTCGATTCCTCGACCGACGTGTACACCTGTCCGCTCGCGATGACGGACGGCGCGGCCAAGACGCTGCTCACGCACCGCGACGTGCGCGACGAGAACGATTTCGCGGCGAGGGCATTCGCGCGCCTGACGAGCCGTGATCCGGCAAAGGCCTGGACGAGCGGGCAATGGATGACGGAGCGGACCGGCGGGAGCGACGTGGGGCTCTCCGAGACGGAGGCGCGGAAGGACGCGGACGGGAATTTTCGGCTGTATGGGACGAAATGGTTCACCTCGGCGACGACGTCGCAGATGGCGCTGACGCTGGGCCGCCCGGAGGGCAATCCGCCCGGCGGCCGCGGGCTCGCGCTGTTTTACGTGGACGTCTTCGGGCCGGACGGGCGGATGAATGGGATCCAGGTCAATCGGCTGAAGGACAAACTCGGGACCCGGAAGGTGCCGACGGCGGAGCTGACGCTGGCCGGGGCCTTGGCCATGCCGGTGAAGGGGCTCGCGGACGGGATCCGGAACATCTCGCCGATGCTGAACGTGACGCGCACGTGGAATGCGGTCTGCGCGGCGGCGGGGATGCGGCGCGGCATTGCGCTCGCCCGTGATTATGCGCGTCGCCGCGTGCAGTTCGGCGCGCCGCTTTCGGACAAGCCTTTGCACATCGACACGCTCGCCGATCTCTCGGCCGAGGCTGAGGGCGCTTTCCACCTCGCGTTCCGCGCCGTCGAGCTGCTCGGGCGCGAGGAGGCGGGTACGATCACGGAGTCGGAGGCGCGCCTTTTGCGCCTCGTGACGCCACTCGCGAAGCTCACGACGGGCAAGCAGGCGGTCACGGTGCTGAGCGAGGTGCTCGAATGCTTCGGCGGCGCCGGGTACGTGGAGGACACGGGGATCCCGCGCATCTATCGTGATGCGCAGGTGTTGCCGATCTGGGAAGGCACGACGAACGTGCTCTCGCTCGATACGCTGCGCGCCCTGCAAAAAGAGGGGCCGCTCGAGGATCTGCTCGCCGACATTCGAGCGCTCGTGTCGACGGCGCCGGACGACGCGCTCCGGCGGGCGGGCGAGGGGGCGCTTTCGGCGGCGACGCACGCGGCGCGGTGGCTCGCCGAGACGTTCCAGAAGGATCCGCTCGGGGTCGAGGCGGGCGCGCGGCGCTTCGCGCTGACGCTCGGCCGCGCCTACGAGCTCGCGCTGCTCGTGCGGCACGCGTCGCACGCGCTCGCGCACGAGAACGACGGCCGCCCGAGGGCGGCGGCGCTGCGGTTTTATACGCGCGGGGTGGATCTCGTGCGGGACGAGGAGGATCGCGCGCTCGCCGCCGCGCTCGCCAACGACGTCGCGTTCTGACGAGGATGTTCATGGAGAAGGCCGCCCGCCTCGAATTCGCGCCGCCGGAGGTCGTCGTGACGAACCTGCCGGGCGGAGGCATGATCCTGCGCTCGCCGAGGCCGCTCCCGGCTTATCCGCGGCACCTCGGCGAGCTGCTTTACGCCTGGGCGGATCTGGCGCCGGATCGGGTGTTTCTTGCCGAACGGGAAGCGTCCGGGGGCGTGCGTCAGGTGACGTATGGCGAGGCGGCTGCGGTCGCGGCATCGATCGGCGAGGCGCTCGCGCGGCGGGATCTCTCCGCCGCGCGGCCGATCGTGATCCTGAGCGAGAATGGCATCGATCACGCGCTGCTCGCGCTCGGGGCGATGCTCGTGGGCGTGCCCGTGTGTCCGGTGTCGCCGGCGTATGCGTTGCTCTCGCGTGATTACGAAAAGCTGCGGTACATCCTCGGCCTCGTGAAGCCGGGCCTCGTGTATGCGCGGGACGAGGGACGGTTTGGCCGGGCGCTCGGGGCGCTCGACCTCGGGGGCGCGGAGGTCGTGGTGTCCGAGGGCGGCTCGTCGGCGACGCAATTCGACGAGCTTTGCCGCGAGCTCGCGGGCGAGCGCGCGGGCCGCGCGATGGAGACGGTCGAGCCCGACACGGTCGCGAAGATCCTGTTCACCTCGGGATCGACGGGCGAGCCGAAGGGCGTGCTCAACACGCACCGTATGCTCTGCTCGAATCAGCAGGCGATCGTGGATGTCTGGCCATTTTTGCGGAAGAGGCCGCCGGTCGTCGTGGATTGGCTGCCCTGGAGCCATACGTTCGGGGGCAATCACAACTTCAACATGGTGCTGTTCCACGGCGGCACGCTCTTCATCGACGAGGGCCGCCCGATGCCCGAGCTCGTCGAGAAGACGGTACACAACCTGCGCGAGGTCGCGCCGACGCTGTATTTCAACGTGCCGCGCGGGTTCGACGCGATTCTCCCGTACCTCGAAAACGACGCTGACCTGCGGGACCATTTCTTCCGGGAGCTCGACCTGCTCTTTTATGCGGCCGCCGCGCTGCCGCAGAGCACGTGGAAGCGGCTCGAAGAGGTGAGCCAAAAGGCGCGGGGCGAGCGCGTCACGATGGTCTCGGCCTGGGGCTCGACGGAGACCTCGCCGATGGTGACGACGGTGCATTTTCCGATCGATCGCGCGGGCGTGATCGGCCTTCCCGCGCCCGGCTGCGAGCTCAAGATGGTGCCGAACGGCAGCAAGCTGGAGATGCGCGTGCGCGGGCCGAACGTGACGCCCGGCTATTTCGGCCGCGAGGACCTCACGCGCGCGGCCTTCGACGAGGAAGGATTTTACAAGATCGGCGATGCCGGCAGGCTCGCGGATCCGGGGGATCCGTCGAAAGGCATCGTCTTCGATGGCCGCGTGGCGGAAGATTTCAAGCTGACGAGCGCGACGTGGGTGCACGTGGGTCAGGTGCGGATCACGGCGATCGCCGCGGCGGCGCCCGTGATTCAGGACGCGGTGGTGGCGGGGCACGACCGGGACGAAATCGGCTTGCTCGTCTTTCCGAGCCTCGTCGGGTGTCGTTCGCTTTGCCCGGATGCAAAGGAAGAGCCGCTCGCATCCCTCGTCGAGCGGCCGGAGGTCCTTTCGCACCTCACGGCGGGCCTCCGCGTGTACAACGAGGCGCACCCCGGGAGCAGCACGCGAATCGCGCGGGTGATGTTCCTGGTCGAGCCGCCGAGCATCGACGCCGGCGAGATCACCGACAAGGGGTACATCAACCAGCGCGCGGTCCTCACGCGCCGCGCAGGCCTGGTCGAGGCGCTCTACCGCGACGGCGAGCCGGGCGTGATCGTGATTCGGTGACGATTCGTGACGCAAGGTGTCACGTTTCGCGCGCACGTTTTTGGATCCCGTCGTTCGCGGTGGGGATTATGATGTCGGGCTCACGAAGAAGGGAGCCCGGATCATGTACGTTGCGCGTTGGCAGTTCACGACCCGGTTCGGTCGCAGGGACGAGTGTCTCAGGGTGCTGCGGAAATGGTACATCGACGTGGCACAACGCATCGGTTGGCGGTCGCTGCGCGTCCTCTCCGGCAGCATCGGCGGGCCCGAATCGCAGGTCGAGCTCGAAGTGCAGATCGATAACGTGGACGATCTCGAAGCCGCATGGCGCGATATGGCCGCCGTGCCGTACCACGCGGAGTACCAGAAGCAGCTCGCCGAGGTGATCGTGGACGGCACCGAGCGCTGGACGATCCACCGCGTGGCAGACCTGACGCCAGCGGAGAGCTGAGCGGCGTTACGCGACGACTTCCTCCGGCGTCTTCGCCGCGAGGACCCGCGCCGTCCACTGATCGAGGGCGGCGGAGTCCGCAGCCTCGATACGAGCAACGACCGCCTGAGGCAACTCGCCGAAGCGAAGGCGCAGGAGCTGGAGCATCGTGCGACGTTGCCCGCGGAGGAGCCCCTCCTGGGCGCCTACTTGGAGCCCTTCCTGGCGTCCTTCCAGGCGTCCTTCCTGGCGCCCTTGCTCCTTGGCCTGGCGCTCCCACATGTCCATGATTTCCTGCGTGTTCATGAGCAACTCCTCGTCCGTGGGGGTGACAGGGGCCGTCGCGGCGAACGTTCCACGCGAGGGGGATTTCGTCAAATGGGGTGTGTCGAGGCCAGGGTTCGTCTCGGAAAATTTGTGTTTGGCCTGGCGAAAATTTCTACGCCCGCAGCACCCACGCCGCCCGTCCCTTCGCCGTCGACGTCAGCTTGAGCTTCACGCGTTCCCCCGCGGCCCGTTTGTTACGGCGATCGAACAGCACCACCGTGCCGCCCGCGAGCTCCTCCGCGTCGAGCACCTCCTCCAAAAACCCCACCGCGCGTGCCTTGGCACCCGATTCTCCTTTTCGCCGCGAGACCAGGACGAACGCCTCGTGTTGCTCGTCCCCGCCCGCGAGCGGGACGCGCAGCACGACGTCGATCCGGCCGCGCGAGCCGCCCCAGCGGACGTCGACCCAGCCGCGGGGCTCGACCATTCGATACAGATAACCCAGGAAGACGAGCTCGGGCGCGACCGCCTCGTAGGCCACGTCCGTGACGAGGTGGCGAGCGTGTGTCTTGTAAAACAACGCGAATGCGTGGAGGAGCGTCTCGACGTCGAGGGCGCCATCTGTCTTGTAAAACCGCGCCGGCTCGTCCGTGATGGCGCGCCCGACGCCCGAGGCGAGCAGGCGCGGGACGAGCGCGCGGTGGATGCCGCTTTCGATACGCGCAGGGTCGTCCTCGGCGAGCAGGCCGAGGCTGCGCGCATAACGGATGTCGCCGCCCTGGGCCCGCGCCACGAGCGCCGTGCCCGCGAGGAGGGGCTCGACGACGCGGCGGACGCGTGGCTCGGCAAGGCGCGCGGCGAGGGCGTCGATCGGGGTCGTGCGGTGATCGACGAGGTGATGGATGGCCGCGCGGACGTGCGCTTCGCAAACGGTTTCAGCACGCGGGACGATCGTCACGAGCTCGCGGCCGAGCGCCTGCACGAGGAAGGGATGGCCCGCGGTCGCCTCCCGCGTGGCCCGGATCGCGGCCTCCTCGAAGGTTTGCCCCGTTTCGTGGGTGTGCTGCGCATACAGCGCGCGAATCTCGTCCTCGGTGAAGCTTCGAAGCGATTCGGGCGATAAGGCGGTCTCGAAGGGGCCCGTGAGGCCCGGACGAACGGGCGCGTCGCTTGCCGCCACGAAAGGTTCGAGGCGCAGGTCGCGCGTTCCGGAGAGAACCACGGACCACGGAAAGGCCGCGGGGCGACGCGGAAAGCCGATCTCGAGCTGGCGCAGGACCGTCCGGAGCGCGGCGCCGTGCAGCGTGTCCGCGCCGTCGAAAAAAAGGACGAGCGGGCGAGGACAAACCTGCGCCCAGGCCGAGAGCGCCGCCCAGAGCCGCGTGCCGTCCGCCGAGGCGGGGAAGGGCGGCGGGCGCAGCTCGGGCGGCAAATCGTGCTCCGCGGAGAGGCGGATCGAGGCGAGCAATGCCTCCTCCGCGCGCGCGACGTCGTCCCCGAGGGGCTCGCCGACCTCGGCGGAGACCACGAGCGCGGCATACCGATCCGACGCCAAGAGCTCGGCGGCGAGGGCGCGCAAGCTCGTGGTCTTGCCCGTGCGCCGCGGCGCGCGCACCAGGAAATACGCGCCTTCGTCGACGAGGCCGAGGCCCTCCGCGAGCCGCGGCGCCGCGGGCAGGTGATGGTGGCGCGCAGGATCACAAGGACCCTCGGTGCTGAAGGTGCGCATGGGCGAGGCGCAGGATATCGAAGGCGGCCCGGGCCGAGAAGCCTCGGGGCCCGGCGCGGATCGTCAGCTGAAGATCGCGCGGAAGAGCAGGAAAAACAGCGCGGAGAGCGTCATCGAGGCGGGCAGCGTGAGCACCCAGGCGAGGCCGATGTTCCGCACCGTCGAGCCCTGCAGGCCCGAGCGCTGCGCCACCATCGTGCCGGCGATGCCCGAGGAGAGGACGTGCGTCGTGCTCACCGGGAGCCCGAGCCACGCCGAGACGCCGATCGTGCTCGCCGCGACGATCTCCGCCGACGCGCCCTGCGCGTACGTGAGGTGGCTCTTGCCGATCTTCTCGCCGACCGTCACGACGATGCGCTTCCAGCCGAACATCGTGCCGATGCCGAGCGAGAGCGCGATCGCCACGAGGACCCAGTTCGGCGCGTACTCCGTGAGCGCACGCAGGGCCTTGCGCTCCTCCGCGAGCTTCTTCGTCTCCGCGGGCGTGAGGCCGAGGTGGCCGCCCTTCTGCATGTTGTCGATGGACTTGTCCGCGAGCAGGAGATCCTGCCGGAACTTGAAGCGATCCATCGGCGCGATTTCCTTCGCCGATTTGCGGCCGTCGAGGAACTGGTGGAGCTCGCCGAGGCGCACGAGCGTCTTCTCGGCCTCCACCTTGGAGTGCTGATCGTAGTGGTCGCGGACGAGCGCCGCGACGTTGTCCGTGGCGCGCAGCGTGCGCTCGAGCTCCGCGGGGCTCGCATCCATGTTGATCGCGAAGCCGGCCGGGACCAGGCCGATCAGGATGAGCATCACGAGGCCCACGCCCTTCTGGCCGTCGTTCGAGCCGTGGGCGAAGCTCACGGCCGCGCAGGTCGAGACGAGCAGGGCGCGGGTGCCGCGCGGCGGCGGCGCGTCCTTCGGCGGCGGCTCGAGCAGCGCCTTGTTCGTCGTGTAGCGCTTGATCAGGACGACGAGCAGCGCCGCGAGGCTGAAGCCGAAGAGCGGCGAGACGAGCAGCGCGATGCCGATGTCCGCGGCCTTGCTCCAGCTCACGCCGTCGCCGAACTTGTGGCCGGGCAGGAGCGAGTTGGCGATGCCGACACCCAGAATCGCGCCGATGAGGGTGTGGGAGCTCGACGCGGGCAGGCCGAGGTACCAGGTGCCTAAGTTCCAGGAGATCGCCGCGAGCAGGAGGGCGAGCACCATCGCGAGCCCCGCGCCCACGCCGCTCGAGACGAGCAGCTCCACGGGCAAGAGCTTCATGATGCCCATGGCGACCGCGATGCCACCCGCGAAGACGCCGACGAAGTTGCAGAGGCCAGAGAGGACGACCGCGACGTGGGGCTTCAGGGAGTTCGTGTAGATGACCGTCGCGACCGCGTTGGCGGTGTCGTGAAAGCCGTTCACGAACTCGAAGCCGAGGGCGATCAAGAGGCAGAGGACGAGGAGCGCGCGCACCCCGTTGCCGAGCGACGGATCGAGAAGAGCCTCCATGAACACGAGAGCCTTTCGGCGCCCCGGGGGCTGCTCATCCGCGCCATGACCCGAGGGGTCTCGCGCGTCGGAGACGCGGGGCGCCGTCTCCTTACAGGACCAAGCACCCGCACGCTAGGTGCAGGTCCGTCACAGCACCGTGACAGAGGGGTGTCTGAAGAGTGGCTTTTCAGGTGAACGGACGTGTGTCGTGTCCTGGATCTCAACGCGCCGGCGGGCGTTTGTGCTGGGCGGCCTCCCGGAAGGCGCGAATCCCGAGCGTCACGGCGTGATCTGGGCCGAGCTCGGCCTCCGCGAGGGGGAGCGCGCGGTCGTAAAGGGAGAGCGCTTCGTCCACCCGGCCCTTGGCTTCGAGGAGGTTTCCGAGGCGGACCAGGGTGGGACGGATCTCGGGCGGATCGGCGCCCGTCGCTCCAGCGTGGGCGGCGAGCGCGCGTCGGTAGAGGTCCTCGGCCTCGTCGGCGCGGCCCTCGGCCTCGACGAGGGTCGCGAGGTTGTGCTGCGCGAGCGCGAGGAGACTATCGACAGTCCGCGCGTCGGTTTCCGTGAGGATGCCGATCGCGCGCCGCAGGGAGCGCGCCGCGTCATCGCGACGGCCCGCCGCCGCGAGCACCGTGCCGAGGTTGTAGAGGGCCTCGGCCGCAGGGCGCGAGCGCGCGCCGAAGACACGTTCGGTGGTCGTGAGCGCGCGGGCGAGGAGGAGCTCGGCCTCCGCGGTTTGTTTTTGCTTGCCGAGGAGCAGGCCGAGCCGGCCGGCGACGTCGGCGATCGCGGCCTCGTCGGGGCTGCGCATGCGCTCGTACCCCGCGAGGAGCCGGCGGTAGAGGCGGATCGTCGCGTCGAGGCGGCCGGCGCGCTCGTGGATCGCGGCCGCGAGCTCGTAGAGCTTCGGCAAGCGGGGCTCGGTGGGCGCGCCGGCGAGCGCCTCGGCGATTCGAATGGCCCGCGTGCAGGCGGCGAGCGCGTCCTCCGTGTGGCCCGCCGAGAGCCGCGCCGCAGCGATCACATAGAGCGGCGTCGTGAGCTCGGCTGCCTCCTCGCCGAAGACCTCCTCCCCGATCAGGAGCGCTTCCGACGCCGCGGCCTCGGCCTCGGCGTTCTGCTTGCGTTCGAGCAGCGCGGGCAAGGCCGCGAGCTTGCGCTCGAACGCTCGTTTTCGCAGGGCCCGGCGGAGGCGACGCAGCATGCGCTCGCTCCTTTCTACGGCCGGACGAGGTCGCGCAGGTGGCGCATCGACGGCGAGCCGAAGCTCAGCACCTTGTCGTGAAAGGTTCGCTCCGTGAAACCCGGAGCGCCTTCGTTCGCCGCGCGGAGCTTCATCATCTCGGTGAAGCCGTAATAGTAGGTCGTGAGCTGCGCGCTCGTGAGCAGCGCGCGCTTCCACTTGCCCACGGCCTCGCCCTCCTCCTGGAACGCCTCGTTCGTCATGAGCGCGAGCCCTTCGGCCTCGGTCATCGAGCCGGCGTGCACGCCGTGATCGAGCAGCGCGTTCACCGCGAGCCTTAGCACCATCTTCTCGCGCTGGATGCGCACCTTCGGGCCGCCGAAGCCGTGCTTGGCCATGACCCACTCGCTGTAGACAGCCCAGCCCTCGACGAACGGGCCGCTCGAAAACACGGCGCGGAGCTTCGAGGGGAAGCGGTTGTTGTGCATGAGCTGCAGGAAATGCCCGGGCATCGCCTCGTGCACGGTGAGGTCGGCGAGCATGCTGCGGTTGTACTCGCGGTAAAACGAGAGACGGCGCTTGTCGTCCCAGTCGTTCGGCGTGGGCGCGATCGCGTAGAAGGTCTCGGCGCGCTCCTCGAGCGGGCCCGAGGCGTCGCAATACGCGATGGACACGCCGCGCCGGTACTCGGGCATCTCGATGACCTGACAGACCTCGTCGGGCACCCGCACGATGTCGCGCTCGCGGACGAACGCCGTCGCCTTCTGCACGAGATCACGCGCCTCCGAGACGATCGTCTCGTTCGTCGGGTGATCGTCGCCGAGCGCGTTGAGGACCTCGCGCACGAGCTGCTTGCGATCGACGAGCGTCGTCGTCGTGGGGAGCTTGCGCTTCGGGAAGAGCGTCGGCCAGAGCTCCTTGGAGGTCTCGACCATCTCGGCCTGCGTGCGTTCGAGCAGCGCGCGGGCGCCCTTTGCGATCGCGTCGATGTCGACGTCGTCGTCGAGGTAGTAACGGAGCTTCTTCTCGAAGCGCGCGCGGCCGAGGCGGATCTCGCCGTCGCTGCGGGGGAGGAGGTCCTTTTCGAGGAAGCCCTGGAAGTCCTCGAGCGCCTTGGCCGCCCGCTCGCTCGCGGCCGCGAGCTCGGAGACGAGCGCGGCGTCGGGGAGTTTCGCGTAAGGGGCGAGGACGTCACCGCGGCAGAGAGAGACGAGGCCGCGGTTCTGCACGATGGCCGTCTCGGTGTGCAGGCGCGGCGGACGGCCGAGCCGCTTCTTCGCGGCCTCGACGATCGCAGGGATGCCTTCGAGCCGGCCCACGAGGCTCCGTGCGCGGGACGCCGGCGTGCCGAAGCTCCGCGTGACGAGCGGATCGAGTCCGTCGCCGACGAGGCGCGTGTAGTAGAGCGGGCTCGCGGAGGCCTCGCGCAGCTCGTCGATCGCGAAGATCGCGTACCGGAGCTGGTTTCCGAGCATCGCATGATCGACGCGGCCCTGCGCGTCGAGGGCCGCGACGGAGATCCGGCCGAGCTCGTCGAGAAGGCCGACGTAGAAGCGGCGGGCCTCGGCCTCGCCTTCCTCGCTGCGATCGGGCCAGCGCGCGTCGTGCGCATGCTCGCCCGCCTCGGTGGCCGCGACGGGCTCGCGCGCGAGGTAGCCCTTCAAAAAGCGCTCGGAGAGCGCGGCGAAGGTGCGATCGGGCGCGTCGGGCGGAGCCGGAGGATCGACAGGGCCCGGCGCGGACGCGCTGCTCGCCGAGGCGGTTCCTTCAGGCTGGATGGGCGGCGCTCCCCCGGCAGGAGAGCACGACAGCGAGGAAACGGTGGAGGTGGTGGACATGACGGCGATCGCAACGAGACGTCGGGCGGACGCGGGGAGCACGATCGACGCTCTAGCCTTTTGCGAGCGCGGAGGGAACGGAAACGGCCCGGAGCCGCTGCCGCTGCCGCTTCCGCTTCCGCTTCCGCTTCCGCTTCCGCTTCCGCTTCCGCTTCCGCTTCCGCCTCCGCTTCCGCTTCCGCTTCCGCTTCCGCTTCCGCTTCCGCTTCCGCTTCCGCTTCCGCTTCCGGTGGTTTGGACGGTTGTTCTTTGTTTTCGTCCGGGGAGGTCGATTGTGCCCGCGTGCTCGGAAGGCGAAAGGCCAAGCCGTGCTCGCCGTGCTCGCCGTGCTCGCTTCGCTGCGCGCGGCTCCGCGCGGCTCCGCGCGGTGCGAGGCAAAGCCTCGCAGCCTTTCGCCTTCCTCCGCGCGCGGGCCGGGGTCAGGGGTCCCCGGTCGGGGATACGGAGGAAACAATGGCACTCAGGGTTTATGGCGTGGCGATCGAGATGCTCAAGATGTTGCGGCCGGTGATGGAGCGGATCGGGACCAAGGATCCGAATCTCGGGTATCAGATTCGGCGGGCAGCGACGAGCGTCGCATTGAATCTGAGCGAGGGCGCGTATTCGCAGGGAAGGAACGAACGCGCGCGTTGGCACACGGCCATGGGTTCGGCGGCGGAGGTGCGCGCGTGCCTGGAAGTAGCCGATGCACTCGGGTACATTGAAAACGTGGACGAGGCCCTGCTCGACACACTGGACCGTATCGTAGCTACCCTGCACCGCCTCACACGCCGGTAATGACCGAGGCGTGCCGTCCCCCATGGCGGCACGCCTTCCCCCAGCAACGGAAGCGGCAGCGGACGCGGAAGCGGAAGCGGCAAGCGAAATCTGATCGTGTACCGCTGCCGCGGCTCCGGCCGGCACCCGCCGACCCAGTGACCATCATGGGACGCTCGGCTCACGGGCGTATCGCGAGCCCCCTGGCTGGTTTTCCGTTTCCGCCCAGCCGATGAACGTGCGACTCAGTACACCATGCAAGCCATGACGAGGAGCCGCGCGGTCATGCTGGGCGTGCTGGTGTGGGGCTTCGGTGGGGCAGGATTGACGGGCGCGTGCGGCTCGAAAGAGCCGGGGACGCGTCGAACGTCCGCACCAGGTACACCTCGTCAACTCGCTCCCCCGGCGCGTGGTGGGTTTTGCGATGAGCGAGCAGAACGATCGCGCGCTCGCTCTCGCGGCTCTTCGGCGGGCGCTACACGCTCGCAAACCCGCGCCAGGGCTCGTGCACCATTCAGACCGCGGTAGTCCCTACGCCAGCGAGGATTACTGCAACGAACTGCGCCAGAAGGGCATCATTGCGAGCATGCGCCGCGTCGGCGATTGCTGGGATAATGCCGTCGCCGAGAGCTTCTTCGCCACCCTCAAGGCCGAGCTGGTCGATGCTACCCGCTACCCCTCGCGGGATGCGGCGACAACTGCGATCGGTGACTACCTCGAGAGCTTTTACAACCACGCTAGGCGGCACTCGTACCTCGGGTACCTGAGTCCCGTCGAGTTCGAATTACGTGCACAAGTTGCCGCTCTTGCGGCATAGTGGGTTTGTCCACGGAAGCGGGGGAAGATCACCCGCCGAAGGCGTTCTCGCTGTTGCTGATCCAGCCGTCGACGCGCACGCCGCCGACGATGAAACGCAACCGGGTGTGAGCGCCTTTCGTGCCCATGACCGTAGCCAGCGTCGGCAAGAGCGGCATCACCCGAACACGTCGCGATCTCAACGCCTCGATAGGCGTTCGCGGAGAGCGCGCACGCCGGCTAATCCGAAGACGAAGAGGAGCAGCGCACTGCCGCCCACCGCAAAGATGTAAAGCCCGTACTCCATCAACCGCTCGAGATTCCATCCGAAGACCTTGTACCCGGCGCCCAACGCGACGAGGCCGAGCATCGTCGCAATGAATCGCTGCGCACGCCACGACTTGAAGTACGAGAGCGGACTGCGTCGAGGCGTCCGGAGAGCCTCGGCGAAGCGCTTTGTCTCCTCTGCGGCCCTTGCGGCCGCCTGCGCTTCCTCCTCCGCCCGGCCCGCATCCTGCTCTCGGTACGTCATGGTGGCGAAGCGTCTAGCACCGAACGTCTTCCATGACGAGGGGGCTTCGCGTTCATGGTGCTGAGCCACCCTGGTAGCGTCTTCCCAGCACCGGCTCAGAGGATCGAGGCATATCGCCTCGACATGCTGTTATCTGATCGAAATAACGTAGTATTTCGCGGAGGAGAGCGGATCTTGGATCGGGTGTTACGTCCACTTTTTGCGACGTGGCGATTGTGCCTGTCTTCGAGAACCCGTTTGGAACCACTATCCGCTCCCGTGGAGACGCCGTTCGGCTATCACGTGATCAAGCGAAACCAGTGACTGGCTTCGCTACGAGCACATGGCGAGCTTCGCCTCGACGGCGAGCACGTCCGGGTGGCGCTCGCCCTTCCCCTTCGCGCGCAGCTCGGCCTGCTCGGCACGCCATCGCGCGCAGTCTCGACTCGTCGGTCGCGGAGGAGGGGGCGCGTCCGGGCCAGCGGCGCTTTCCCACGCCGCGCAGAGAGACAGCTGCGCGTTCGCGGCGACGGCCCTCGGATGCCGGGGCCCGTAGCCGGCGGCCTCGTCCACCAGGACTCTCCGGCGCACGGCCGCGCAGGCCCGCCGGTCCGCGTCGGCGTCGTGCCCGCACGCGCGGTGCGCGCCGTCGACGCGCACCATCGCCGGGTGTCGCTCGCCTTTCCCCGAGGCGACGAGCGCGACGCGCTCGAGCTCGAGCTCACCGCAAGAGGGCGGGAGCTCCGTGCTCTCGAGGTCGCTCGGGCGCGGCGCGACGCCGGAGACAGCCGGCCGTTCGACGCGAACCTTCACCGGATCGCGCGGGGGCTCCGCAGACGTGGAGCTACACGCGAGCCACCACGGAGCGGCAGCGAGAGCGAGCGTGCGACGCACACGACCCCGCGTGCCTGGCGAGCGGTTCATCGCAGGAGACCATTTCCGCATCGCGAGGGCAGACCGATTCACGCGGTGAAGACGAGCTCCGGCGCATACGCCGAAACGACGCCGGACACGATGCCGCGGGAACGGGCAAGACGCTCGAGAGCGCATGCCGGTAGGGAGAGCAAGGTGCGAGGTCCAGCGCTCGCCAGGGCCTCCGCGTACGCGCGGTGCGACTCGAGCAAGGCCACGAGCGACTCCGTGTAGCCCGGCTGGTCTCCTTCCAGGAGCGCGAAGAGCGTCCGGACAGCCGGCTCGTCGATCCGCTCCAGCCGCGACGAGGCGCGCGCGGCATTCGGCATGGCCTCGAGCGTGCGAATGAGCTCCTTCCCGTGATGGCCGCTGCGCGTCGCGACCGCGCGAAGGGTCTCGGCGAGCGGAAAGAAGTATTCATCGAGCTTCGCCGTCTGCACGCCGATCTGGAGAAGCGCGCTCTCCGGGATGTTCGTGAGCCACGCGTGCGCGGTGCCGTCCGCGATCGCCAGCGTGCACCACATGGCGTCGACCCACGCGCGCGCGGTGGCCTCCTGCCATGGAGGCGGCGGGTTGACCGCGCCCACCATGACGTCGACCGTGATCTCCATCGGAACGACGCGGTCGGGAAAGACCACGCGACCGAAGAAGAGCGCGCTCGCGCGGGCGGAACGCCGGAGCCACTCGACCCCTTCGGTCGGCTCGGCGTCGACGGTGAGGAGCGTACCGGCGACGTCCGTGGCGAACGCCGCGAGCGTCGGCAAGAACGGCCCGCGACTGGCGGACGCCCCGAGGTTCGCCCCGATCCGCCGGCGAAATCCTCTCGCCTCTTCCAGGCGGTCGTTCGCGATCGTGTGAGGCAGGATGATGTGTGCCATTCGTCTCTGATCCCGTGCTCGAGGGGCGACCCAGGGTAGGGACGCGTCCGAGCGGAGTGATGCGTGTCGGATAGCCGTTTCTTCCCTCGGAGGCCACCGATCTCTCGCGCGATCACACCGTCGCCGGCGAGGAGCGTCACCCGTCGTCAGGGCGCTCGAGGCTGATCCGCCCCAGGGCCCCGGCGCGAAACGCGTGAATGAGGACGTCCCCCGCCTTGTGACGGTCGAGTGGGGGCGGGGTGGTCCGGTGTCGTTCATGTTTGAGCGCTCGAGGCGGCCGCCTGGGTTGACAGGTGGCCGGTGGAGCGTGTTGGCTGGGACCGTAGAGGTGGTCGGATCTGGAAGTATGGAGGAGGAGAGGAGACCGCAGGGATGCGGCGATGCGCAGGGGTAGATGCGAGTGCCTTTGCGACGCGGTGGAGAGGGCCCAGGAGGTCGGTGCGCTCGATGTCGGTGGGGCGGCGTCGCGCTTGGCGCCGTGCTCGGGAGGGCGGTGCGGCGTGGAGGTTGTCCGCCGTGCTGCTGTGGGGTGATGCCGGATATGAGGAAGTTTCTTGTTGTGCGCCGCTATAAGAAGTGCAGCAGTCCCGCGGAGCGCGAGGGCAATCGATACCTGTTTGCAGTGTCCTGGTCGTGCTTCGTGGCGCTCGCGGCCTGGTGCAACGCCTGCGCCCCAGCATCTCCGCCCGTGACCGCCATGGAAGCCGATTCGGGTGCCATCTGGCTGAGTAAAAGCTGCGAGGCGGGCTCCGCTGCCGACTGCCATGCGCTGGGCGTGATGTACACGTCTGGAGGAGATCTCCCCGGGGACGATGCGCGCGCCGCGGAACTCTTTGGTAAGGCCTGCGACCGCGGAAATGCGGACGGCTGCGTGAGCCTCGGACACCTGCTCGACAGAGGCTGGGGCTCCGACGGCCGGGGCCTAGCCACGGATAAGGCGCGCGCCGCGGAACTCTTTGGCAATGCCTGCAACCGCGGGAACGCAGCCGGCTGCGTGAGCCTCAGCTTCCTGCTCGAGGAAGGCTGGGGCTCGGCCAAGGACGCGGCGCGCGCCGTGGAACTCTTTGGCAATGCCTGCAACCGTGGGAACGCGGCCGGCTGCGTGAACCTCGGACGCCTGTACCAGAAAGGCCGGGGTGTGACCAAGGACGAGACGCGCGCCGCGGGACTCTACCGCAAAGGCTGCGACGGTGGGGAGGCAGCGGGCTGCTTCAATCTCGGGGTCGCGTATGCCGAGGGTCGGGGTGTGCCCAGAGACGATACACGCGCTAAGGAACTCTTCCGGAATCTCTGTGACAAAGGGGATGAGGCGGCTTGCCTCACGCTGCTGCACTCATACTCTGAGTGGCCGGGGGCTTTGCCACGGTAAGCGTGGCTCGCTCTCGGCAACTGCGGGCGCCCAGACAAGACCCTGCGGCACAACAAGCGGGTGGTGCATGACGGTGCGCCATGCCTCGCTCCGCTCAGCACGGCGCCCGGCAGCACACCTGCAAGGCGTTGGGCGGGCACGAGACCGCAAGGGAAACGTCGTATGAAACTCTTTCAGGCCGACCCGCCAGTTCGCCCTTTTGGAGGACCCCCCACGTGTCAGTGCTTCAACCTAAGGGGGCCAAAGCATGGGAGACGATTGCCCGTCCTTTACGATGAAGTGCAAGACACCCAGTGCGACGCGTGGCGTCGCGTTGTCGATGGCGTCGAGTCCGCGATCGCGACGGGCGCAGAGACACTGGAGCCGCTTGCAGGGCTGACGGGGCCAGAGCGAGAACAGATCGTTACTCTTCCCCCAACTATCGGCCGCCTGACAAGAGTACGTGAGCTCCGACTCTACGGGTGATCTTCCCCAGCCGCAGCGGCCGTGATCTCGCTCTGGATGAGCCGCGAGCAGCGCCGTACGCGGATCGGCTCCGGGAACGCCCCAAAGGGCGGCCACGGGGCGGGAAGTGGCACGAACGTGCGCCAACGGGGTCGATCCGCCGTCAGCAGGACGCAGAACCATCGGGTTACGACGGGTGAGGGCCTCCGGAAGCGGAAGCGGAGGCGGGAGCGGCAGCGGCAGCGGAAGCGGCAGCGGCAGCGGAAGCGGCAGCGGCAGCGGCAGCGGCAGCGGCAGCGATCCCACGATCACCTTCTCATTCCCGCGGCCCTGTCACGCAATCCCAGCGGATCCCGGTTCTTCCAAGACGAACCAATCTCCGCATTTATGGATTTCCTTCTCCCCCAACCTGTGAGACAAAACAAGCGACGCCAGCCGGCGCTCTCAACACCGACCGGCGTCTCACCTGCAAACCCCAACGGACTGGAGTTCACAAGCTGTGAGCACGATACTCGTCCATCCTCCGCCGGCAAACTTTACGGCGGCGCACGCCCTCCTCGGGCGCCTTTACCTCGAACACCGCGACTTCCTTCGCCGTCTCCTTCTCGGACAGTTCATTCCTTCCCGGGACGTGGAGGACGTCTTGCAGGAGGTCTTCATCACGGCGTGGCGGAACCTCTCGCGCCTTGTGACGCCGGAGCAGGCGCGTCCGTGGCTCCTGGTGATCGGCTCAACCACGCACGCAATCACCGAGCCCTGGTGCGTCACGAGCGAGAGGTCTTCGCGGGGCTCGCGGATGACTTCGCCGAGCAGGAAGGAGCGGATTCGACCGGGCTGCTCGTGCAGGCGACATACGGAATGTTTCGGCTCAAGCGATTTCTCGGCAAGCTCCGACCCCGCATCCGCGCCGTGGTGCTGCCGTACCTGGAGGGCCGCTCGATCCAGGAGATTGCCGGATCGCTCGGGCTCAAGACGAAGACCGTCCACGGCCGCCTGCATCTCGCCCGGGAGCACCTGAAGACGCTCGCGCTCGCTTGACGCGCTGGCGCTCCTGTTTTCACGCTGCAAAATCGATAGCCCGTCCAGCCGTTGCTATGGCACTGCGAGCGCAATGAGCTCAGCCCGCGAGAGCCGTTCGCGCGGTTCCTTGGGAATCAGGGCGGCAAGCGCTGAAGGGTCTCCCTTCACATACTGCCGTATGTTGTACACGGCGAGCATGTCGACAAAGACCCCAGCCGTTGCCGACAAGCACGGCGAGCATGTCGACAAGGACCCCAGCCGTTGCCTGCAACCACGGCGAGCATGTCGACAAGGACCCCAGGTGTTGCCGACAAGCACGGCGAGCATGTCGACAAGGACCCCAGGTGTTGCCCGCAACCACGGCGAGCATGTCGACAAGGACTCCAGCCATTGCCGACAAGCGCGGCGAGCATGTCGACAAGGACCCCAGGCGTTGCCCGCAACCACGGCGAGCATGTCGACAAGGACCCGAGCCGTTGCCGGCAACCACGGCGAGCATGTCGACAAGGACCCCAGGCGTTGCCGGCAAAGCGCGGCGAGCACGTCGACAAGGAGCCCAGCCGTTGCCGGCAACCACGGCGAGCATGTCGACAAGGACCCCAGGCGTTGCCCGCAACCGCGGCGAGCATGTCGACAAGGACCCCAGCCGTTGCCGACAAGCGCGGCGAGCATGTCGACCAAGCCCCCAGCCGTTGCCGGCAACCACGGCGAGCACGTCGACGTCGAACGCGAGTCCGCGGCTGCCGAGGACGCTGCACGAACGGCAGGGCAGGAAGAAGGCGGACGAGCCGAACGCTAGCGGCGAACCGCAGGGCCGCTACACGCCCGACGCGTCCCTGGCGAACGTCGCGGCGATGGCCATGTCCTCCTCGACCGACGTGACGAGCGGGGCGAGCGCGGCCGCGAGTTGCATCGCGTCACCGTGGCCGACGATTTCGACGAGGTGCTGGCAGAGCGCGGGCACGAAGCTCTCCGCAGGGACCGAGACGTAGCGCGACATCTCGAGGACCGTGCCGCGCTCGCCGCCGAACGCCGAAGGCGCGGCTTCCTGCAGGATGGGCAAGTCGATGCTGGGCGGTACGCCGAGCCGGCCGAGCGCCATGTGCGCGAGGTAGATGGCCGCGACCTGGCTCTCGCGGCGCACGCGCTGAAAGACGCCCTCGCCGAAGGCAGCTTGCCAGCGCGCAAGCTCGGCCGTGCGGCTCGCTTCGTACCCGCCGAGGGGCGCATCCGAGACCGGAACGAGCGCGGCCAGCATCTCGGCCGAGCCTTCTTCGAGCGCGAGTCCACGCATCGCGACGAGGTCGTAGCCGCGGAGGAAGCCGACGAGGATGCGGCCGGCGCAGTCCCGCACGAAGGGCGCGAGCGCCTGGCCGATGGCCTCGGGCGGCGCCCCGGGCGCGAGCATCATGCCCGGCATGATCGCGCGCATCCGGCCGAGCGTGCCCCGCCGCGTCGGCGGCGACGACGAGCGAGGTCCCGACGTCGAAACGGGCCCGCTCGCCGGCCCGGAGCTCGAGACCGGCCCGCGGAAGGTGCTCGAAGGCGAGCCCCCGAGCTGCGCGACGCGGAAGCTTCCCAAGGAAGAATCGCCGCCGCTCGGGGGCGTGGACGAGGGCGAGGCGTGGCCACGCGTCGTGTTCGGCGCGGGCGTGGAGACGGGCCCGGTCACGGAACGCATGGTGGTGGTCGACGCGCGCCGGAGCGCCGCCGACGTGCCCGGATCGCCAACGACGTGCAGCGCCGCGAGATCGAGCGAGCGGATCGCGGGGAACCGCGGCGGCAGGCGCAGACGTAGCGCGGCGACGAGCTCGGCCTCGGCGCCGATGAGCTGCTCGTGATCGTCGGCCTCGCCGAAGAGCTCCTCGGCGAGCGTCGCGCATCGATCGGCGGCGTCGTCGGCGTTGCCCTGGGTCTGCGCCTCCGCGAAGTGCAAGGTCAGCTTGCCCCGCACGCGACGATCGTTCTTCGTCATCGCCGTGACGACGCGCGAAACGAGCTCCACATCGGCCGTGCTCCAGAAAGCCATCGCCTCTCGTCGTCCTCTTCGCGCGCCCAGGCGGCGCTCCGGAAAAACCGGGAAACCACGCGATCATCGCGCAGGCGCGGAGGATCCGTCAACTCTTCGGAGGCGGTTCAGCCGAGGCGTCTCCCCGCGTTCGCCCGCGACGCGGGGGGCTTCCGTTCTCCACGCACTACACGTCGATGCCGAGCCGCTTCAGCCGGTAGTAGAGCGTCGTCCGCTGCACGCCGAGCAAGCGAGCCATCTCGGCCTTGTTGCCGCCGCATCGCTCGAGCGCCGCCAGCATCTCGCGCCGCTCGATCTCTTCGAGCTGCGAGTCGAGGTTCTGTCGTCGCGAGCCCGTCTCGGACTCGACGGGCGCCGTGGGCTGCGACGGAGGTGACGTCGACGTCTTCTCCCACGCGGGCACGGGCGGGACGAACGCGAGGTGTTCCGGCTGGATCACGTCGCCCCGCGCGAGGATGGCCGCGCGCTCGACGACGTTCTCGAGCTCGCGCACGTTGCCCGGGAAGGCGTAGGCCTCGAGCTTCACGAACGCCCCGTGCGAGAGGGCGCGCGCGGCGCGCGTGTTGCGGCGCGTGTACTTGCGGAGGAAGTGCTCGGCGAGCGGGCGGATGTCCTCGCGGCGCTCGCTGAGCGGCGGCAGGCGGATCGGGAAGACGGAGAGGCGCGAGGCGAGCTCGGGCAAGACGTCGCGGCCCCACGCTTCGTCGAGGTCGGGCGTGACGGAGACGACGAGGCGCACGTCGAGCCTGCGCGACTCGGCGTCGCCCACGCGCTCGGCCTCTCCTGTCGCGAGCAAGCGAGCGAGCCGCGCCTGCAAGGCGGCGGTCGGCGGACCGGGATCTTCGAGGTAGAGCGTGCCGCCGTGCGCGAGCTCGACGCGGCCGACGCGATCGGCGGTCGCGCCCTCGAACGCGCCGCGCCGGTAGCCGAAGATCTCCCGTTCGAGCGCCTCGCCGCGGAACGCCGCGCACGTGACCTTGACGAAGGGCCGTTCCTCGCGCGGCGATCCGATGTGGATCGCGCGCGCCACGATCTCCTTCTCGGCGCCGACCCGACCTTCGACGAGCACGTGTGTCGAGGTCGGAGCGACCTCGCCGATGCGCGTCGAGACCTCCTTCATGGCGGCGGAGTTGCAGATGAGCTCGCCGAAGTCGATCGGGTCGCGCTGCTCGCGCTCGAGGTAGCCCGCGTAGTGCGCGAGCTGATCTCGCAGCCGCTTGTTCTCGCGCATCGTGGCGAACACGCTGATCCCCTGGCGCAGGATGGCGGCGAGCTCGCTGCCGTCCCAGGGCTTCTGCACGTAGCGGTAGACCGTGCCCGAGTTCAGCGCGTCGACGAGCACGGGCAGATCCGCATACGCTGTCAGAAGGATCCCGAGCGCGTCGGGCCGCATCTGCTTGGCGCGGCGCAGAAGCTCGAGCCCGCTCATGCCCGGCATGCGCTGGTCGGTCACGATGAGCGCCGCGTCGAGCCGCGCGAGCTCCGAGAGCGCCTGCGTCCCGCCGAGCGCGTAGTGGAGCGAGAACGTCTTGCGGAAGGCGAAGCGGAAGGCGTCGAGGTTGTCCTGCTCGTCGTCCACGACCAGGACGTCGAAGCTCTTCCAGTCGAGGTCACGCATGGCGCCTCCCCTACACCTACTACGGAGGGCCGCCCCGGGGCAGCGGGCAGGGGCGCCCCTCCGGCGGAACTCTGGGAGCCGGCTGCCTGGCCTCGGCCGTCGGGGTCCGTCGGGGCCGCCCTGTTTCCGCGGTTCCGTGTGCAAAGCCCCTCCGCAACTGCCCCCTCCTGCACAAAAGAGAGCTAAGCTCGCCCCCGCCGCACGAGACCGAGGAGAGACGGCATGCTGGAAGACGTGTTCAAGGACTTGCAGGATGGCATCGAGAAATCCATCGAGGCGCTCCGCCGAGATCTCGCGCGCGTGCGCACCGGCCGCGCCCACGCGGGGATGCTCGACGGCGTGCGCGTCGACTACTACGGCGTCCCGACGCCCATCCAACAGATGGCCACGGTGAGCGTGCCCGAGCCTCGCCTCATCACGATCAAGCCCTGGGAGAAGAACCAGGTGAAGGCCGTGGACAAGGCGATCCGCGAGAGCGACCTGAACCTGAACCCGCAGGTCGACGGCGATCTCATCCGCATCCCGATCCCGGCGCTCACCGAGGACCGGCGCAAGGAGATGGTCAAGCTGACCAAGAAGAACGGCGAGGAGGCGAAAGTCGCGATCCGCAAGCACCGCAGGGACGCGAACGAGCTCGTCGACTCGCTCGACAAGGACGGCGAGGTCAGCGGCGACGACGCCGATCGGGCGAAGAAGAAGATCGAGGACGTGGTCGCCGAGGGCATCAAGCAGGTCGACGCCGTCATCGCTCACAAGGAAAAGGACATCCTGGAGGTGTAGGCGTCTCCGGACGCAACGAGAGGAGGGGGAACGCATGGCCCAAGGCAGCCGAGATAAAGGGCGCTCCACGCGCTTGCCGCTCCGCGGCGGACCCGCGACGCGCGCCTTCCTTGCCCCGAGCGAGGAAGACGGCTTGACAGCGGAAACGCTGCGTGAAACCGTGAAAATCGTCGGTTTTGACCCGGTCCCAGGTTGCCGAGGTTTATGCGCGCATTTGCTTCCGGGATGACCGATGTCGGTCTCCAGCGCGATCACAACGAGGACAGCTACGCTGTCCTCCTGGAGTACGATCTGTTCATCGTCGCCGATGGCATGGGGGGCCATCGCGCCGGCGATGTGGCGAGCCGACTCGCGACCGACTCCATCACCGAGTTCTTCCGCTCGACGGCGAACGACGACGCGACCTGGCCGATCCACTTCGACGCGAACCTGACCGAGGATGAAAACCGCCTGCTCAGCGGCATCATGGTCGCGAACCGGCGGATCTTCGAGCGCAGCATTCGCTCGCGCGAGTGCGCCGGCATGGGCACGACCGTGGTCAGCGCCGTCTTCTCGCGCAGGCGCAACCGCCTCTACGTGGGCCACGTCGGCGACAGCCGCGCCTACCGCGTCCGTGGCGGTACGATCCAGCAGCTCACGCGGGATCACTCGCTGATCAACGACTACCTCATGGCGATGCCCGAGCTCACCGAGGAGCAACGGGCGGAGCTGCCGCGCAACGTGATCACGCGCGCGCTCGGCATGCAGGACAGCGTCGCCGTCGACCTGATGAGCGACGAGCCGCACCTCGGCGACGTCTACATCCTCTGCTCCGACGGCCTTTCGGGCATGCTCACCGACGAGCAGATCCGCGACATCGTCGCGACCTCGCAGGACACGTCCGAGATGTGCAGGCGCCTCATCGCCAAGGCGAACGAGCTCGGCGGCGAGGACAACATCACCGTGCTGGCGATCCGCTTCCTCCAGGACGACGTGGAGTACGGCGACGAGCCCACGCTCCAGGTCCCCGCGCATCGCATCGCGGTCACGGTCGGCGACGACAACGAGCGCTGAGCGTCGGCATCACGCCCCCTCTCGACCCCTCTCCCCGCGGGGAGAGGGGCTCGGGGTGAGCGTCACGTATCGCAGTTCTCGAGGATCAGGTGGCTCTCGGAGATGCCGCACGTGTTCGTCGACTCGATGATCTCGGGGCACTCGAACGAGACCCAGAGCTTGCCCGACGCGACGCCCTCGCCCGTGCCTTCCTTGAAGTAGAAGTTGCACTTCGACGAGCTGAACGCGTCGCCGGCCGTCCGGTCCGAGAAGAACGCGAGAGAACCCGCGGCCGGGCTCATCTCCGTCGCGCCCACGTTGATCGCGGGGATCGACAGGTTGATCCCGTCGCTGCCGAGCACGAGCTGCGCGCTCACGTTGAACGGCCCCGTGCCCGAAACCGAGCAGGTCACCTTCGCGCCTTCCACGCCGTCAATCACGACGGCCGTCTTCGTCGAGGCGCTGATCGTGCCGACCTCCGACCTGTGCGAGGCGATCGGGCAGCTCGCGCCCGTCTTCGTGAACTGGACGTTGAACGCGCCTTGCGGCGTGGGGGGCACGGGGTCGCTGCAACCGCCGAGCAAAGCGAACGCGACGAGCGGGAAAGCAAGACAGGCAACGCGCAGCATGGAAGTTCTCCCTGGGTTTCCGCGGCGCGCCGATGCGCCGTCGCCCCAGGTTCTACCGCATTTGCCTTGCGGGGCGTAGCATCGGTTACGCCCCGCGTTCTCGTCCTCAGCCGAGCGCGTGTTCGAGATCCTTCCAGAGATCGTCGACCGCTTCGAGCCCCACGGAGAGCCGCACGAGGCCGTCGGAGATGCCGAGCACCTTGCGCGTCTCCTCGGGGACCGACGCGTGCGTCATGATCGCCGGGTGCTCGGCGAGTGACTCCACGCCGCCGAGGCTCTCCGCGCACGAGAACACGTGCAGTCGCTCCAGCATCGTCCGCGCCGCCGAGAGACCCCCCGCGACCTCGATCGAGATCATGCCGCCGAAGCCGCCGCGCATCTGCCGCGCCGCCACGGCGTGATCCGGGTGCGACGCGAGCCCGGGGTAGTGGACACGTTCGACGCGCGGATGACGCGTGAGCCGCTCCGCGAGCGCGAGCGCCGCCATGCTCTGGTGACGCACGCGCACGGGCAGCGTCTTCAAGCCGCGCAGCACGAGGTAGCAGTCGAACGGGCTCGGCACGCCGCCCATCGCGTTCTGCAGGAAGCCGATGCGCTCCGCGAGCTTCGGGTTCGACGTCACGATGGCTCCGCCGACGACGTCCGAGTGCCCGTTCAGGTACTTCGTCACCGAGTGCACGACCACGTCCGCGCCGAGATCGAGCGGACGCTGGAGCATGGGCGTGGCGAACGTGTTGTCGACGACGAAGGTGATGTTCGCCTCGCGCGCCACCTTCGCGAGCGCCGCGATGTCGAAGACCTTGAGCATCGGGTTCGTCGGCGTCTCGATCCAGAGCAGGCGCGTCGAGGGCCGGATCGCCGCGCGTACGGCCGCGGGATCGCGCATGTCGACGAAGCTCGACGAGAGGCCCATCGGGCCCATGACCTTGTCCATCAGGCGGAACGTGCCGCCGTAGACGTCGTCGCCGCAGAGGATGTGCGCGCCGGGCGAAAGCGTGTGCAGCAGCGTCGTCGTCGCCGCGAGCCCGCTCCCGAAGCTGTAGCCGTGCGTGCCGCCTTCGAGGGCCGCGAGGCACGCTTCGAGCGCGCGGCGCGTGGGGTTGCCGCTGCGCGAGTATTCGTAGCCCTTGTGCACCCCCGGGCTCTCCTGCGCGAACGTGCTGGCGAGCACGATCGGCATCATCACCGCTCCGCTGACCGGATCGGGCTCCTGACCGGCGTGAATGGCGAGGGTGTCGAGGGAAACCGGAAAAGGCGCGTCCTTGTTCTTCATGTGGCTGCGCGACTCTAGCGCAGGTCCCGCGCACGTGGCACCGGCGCGAGCACGTCGCACAGTTCTCGCGCCGACGCGCGCCGCCGCGACGCATCCGGATCGAGCGCCTCGTAAAGCGCCTCGCGTTCCGTCGCCTCGAACGCCTCCGCGGAGAGGACGAGCTCGCGCCGGATCCCACGCGTCGCGACCTCGGCCAGCATCGCGGCCTCCGTGTCGGCCTCGCAGAGCCGCTCGCCCGTCGCAAGGAAGAGCAGCGTCGCGGCCATCGCGTACACGTCGGTCGCTTGGGATGGCTTCGCCGCGCCCGACGCGAGCTCCGGCGCGGCGTACGGCAACGTGCCGCGATCGTTCGTCTCGAGCTCGGCTTCGAGCCCACGAAACCGCGCGGCCCCGAGGTCCACGATCCGCGCTTCGCCGAGCGGACCGAGCAGCACGTGCGCGGGGCCGATGTCTCCGTGCACCACGTCGAGCGACCCTGCCTCGTCCGCGAGCGCGTGGATCTGGGCGAGCGCTCCGAGCGCCTCGATCGCCACGTGCCGCACGAGCGTCCGCGGCACCCGCGCGCCTCGCTCTTGCCACCCGCGCACGAGCGCTTCGACCGACGTCCCGGCCGCGAACGTCTCCAGGAAGAACGGCCCGCGCGCGTCGTTCCCCACGCGCACGAGCGATGGCAGCGCGGGGTGCTCGATCATCGACAGGAGCCGCGCCTCGCGCACCATCGCCACGCGACCTTCCCGCGCGGCGAGCGCGCGTGGCACGAGCCGCTTGCACACGAGCTCGCGCTCCCCCTCGCGCACGAGGGCCACTTCGAACACGCTCCCGCCGCCCAGCAGGCGAACGAACTCCGTCCCTTTTGGCGCGAGGAACGACACGTCGGTGATCCTTAGCGTGGCACGTCGAGCCGGACTCGATAGATGAGCGTCGGCCCGCCTTGCCCGTCGATCCACCGCGGCTCGTCGTCGCCGTCGAGCGGACTCGTGTAGTTGTAGACGTCGTACGCGCCTTCGCCCGCGGGCACGATCGACGCGAAGCAGGTGTCCCCGCGCGACGGCAGATCGAGCTCGAACGCGACCGTCAACGTCTCGGGATCGACGCGAAAGAGCGAGCAGCGCTTCGGCTGGAACGAGTACTCGACCGCGTAGACGCCCGCCTGATCCGCGAGCGAGAGATCGTCCCGATCGAGATCGAAGTTCCCCGTCTCCGTCAGGTTCCGCCGGCCGATGAGCCAGACGTCGTCGCCGCTCCGGAAGAGCAGCGGCGAGTCGTACTTCTTCTTGTCGGGCTTGCAGTCCCAGGCGCCGAGATCGGCGGCCTTCGCGCGGCAGATCTTCGAGCCGAAGCCGAGCGCGTCGCCGGCCTCGTTGCGCTCGACGGCGACGAGATCGCCATTGGCGAGGAGGACGAAGTCCGTCTCGGATCCGCCGCCCTCTTGCACCACCGGGCGTCCGGGCACGAGCGGCTCGAACGTGAGCCCGTCCTCGGTCCGGAGCAGGTGGATCCGGATCGGCTCGCCGTCGAAGTCGTAGATGTTCTCGCCGCCGACGTACCCGATGAGGTACGCGGCGCCGTCGATCCTCTTCGCTCGCCACGGGATGAAGCCCGGCTCGTAGAGCGGCGCGGGCTCGCTCCACGCGCCGCCCTCGTAGGTCATGGCCATCATGCCCTGCGGCTCGAAGTCGAGCGGGTTCGAGCCGAGCACGGCGAAGTAGAGGACGAGCTTCCCTTCGAGCGAGAGAAAGCGCATCTCGCGAAGATCCGTGCCCATCGCCACGTGCGTCTCGTAGCGCCAGGTCTCCTGGTCTTCGCTCGACACGACGTAGAGGACCGTCTCCGCGCTCGCGAAGTGGCTCGGCGCCGTGCGGAACGCGAGGTAGACGCGCCCTTCGTGCCGCACGACGTCGAGGTTGTTGTTCGCGTTTTGCGTTTCGACCCCCGCGGGCGGCGCCGCGAACGGGACCACCTCTCGGTAGCCCTCGATCCGCGCGCCCGCGGGGTTCACCATCTCCTCGGGGCTGCAGCCCGCGAGGAGCAGCGCGGTCACGACGAAGGACGACGCGCGGCGCATGACCCCCGCATCACTCGAACGTGAGGCTGAGCTCGTATCCCGCGATCGGGTCGTTGTCGCTGTAGTCGTGGACGGCCACGTAATACGTGCCGGCCGGCAGGCCGCTGACCGCCGGGTAGATGGACTTGTTGAGCAGCGAGCAGTTCCCTGGGCCGTCGTCGTCGCTCTCCTCGATCTGGTTGCCGCTCGCGTCGTAGAGCTGGATCAGCGTGTCGAAGCCGCAGGTGCTCACGTCGCCGATCACGTGCGTGGTCAGCACGGGGCTCATGCCCGCGGGCAGCTCGAAGCTGAAGTAGTCGACGTCGCCGATCGGATCGATCTTCCCGTGCCAGCTCGTCGTCATGGGCCAGGCAGGCGTCGCGGTGGCCACGTCGCCGTTCGGCTCGATCTCCCACGGCGCCTCGGCCAAGCACGTCGGGCCGCAGCCGTCGCCGGCGGTCGTGTT
This sequence comes from Polyangium jinanense, assembly GCF_028435365.1. The sequence goes on from NZ_JAGTJJ010000007.1 coordinate 402,370, forward strand.
CCCGTCGTCGCATTGCTCGGTCGGGCTCACGAGGATGCCGTCACCGCAGCCCGGCGGCGACACCTTTACTTTGAGCACGTACGATGCCTGCGTCCCGTCGTTCAGGTACTCCTCCACCATCACCACGTACTTGCCGACGGGCAGGTTCGTCGCGGCGCTGTCGAGCAGGGGCGAGATGAGCGAGCACGAGTTCACGCCGTCCTGATCGTCGGACACGAGCAGCTGGTTCGAGGGCGAGTAGAGGTAGATCTTCGAGTCGAACGAGCCCGGGCAGCCGCCGTACCCGTCCGTCACCTCGATCCACACGCTCGAGCCCGGCACCGTGACGTCGAAGCTGAAGTAGTCCTGATCCCCGGCGGGCATGATCGACGCGACGGCGCCGTCGAAACCGACGACCGAGTTCGCCTGGTTGTTCGGCGCGTTCGGCTCCGTCTCGCTCAGGTAGTTTCCTTCGAGCTGGCACGTCTCCGAGCAGCCATCGCCCGCGGCCGTGTTCCCGTCGTCGCACTGCTCGCCGCTTTGTACGAACGTGTCGCCACAGCCGGGCGGCGTGAGTTTGTACTGGAGCACGTACCCGGGCTGCGCCTCGTCGTTGCTGTACTCCTCGACCTTCACCGTGTACTTGCCGGCGGCGAGGTTCGTGACCGCGGCGTCCAGCGTCGGATCGAGCAGCGAGCACGAGTCCAAGCCGTCGTCGTCGTCGCTCGCGATCTCCGTCCCGCTCTTGTCGTAGAGGTAGATCTTCGAGTCGAAGCCGCTCGGGCAGTTGCCTTGCCCGTCCGTGATCTCGATCCGCGCGCGGGTGCCGGGCACGGTCACCTCGAACGAGAAGAAGTCCTGATCGCCGACGGGCTGGATCGCCGCGACGATGCCGTCCGCGCCGGCGAGCGAGTTCGCCTGGGCCATCGGCTGGTTCGGCTCCACCTCGGTCGGGTAGTTGCCTTCGAGCTTGCAGTCGGGCGCGCAGCCGTCGCCCGCGGTCGTGTTCCCGTCGTCGCACTGCTCGGCGGCCTGCACGAGCCCGTCGCCGCAGCCGGGCGCGACGACCTGGATGTCGACCACGTAGAAGGGCAGCGACGAGAACGTCGCGCTCTCGACCTGCACGGAGTACGTGCCGACGGCGAGGTTGCCCATCGCGGGGTTCTGGGCAGGCAGGAGCTGCGAGCACTCGCCGACCCCGCTGTTGGTGTCCGAGCCGATGAAGCCGCTCGGCCCGAAGACACGCACGAGCGTGGCCACGCCGGCCGGGCAGCCGCCCATGCCGTCGCCCGTCGACACCTTGAGCACCGAGCCGGCCTGGGTGATCTCGACCGAGAACACGTCGATGTCGCCCGTCGGGTAGATCGACGCGGTGAACCCCTTGGTCCCGTCGGCGAGCGGATCCGCGGTCGCGGGCAGGTTGTTCTGCTCCGTCTCCGCCGGGTAATCGGCCGTGCCCACGGGCGGCATGAACCCACCCGCGCCGCCCGTGCCGCTCGACGAGGACGACGAAGAAGACGACGACGACGATGCGCCACCAGCGCCACCCTCGCCGCCGACGCCGCCCGTACCACCGACGCCGCCCATGCCGCCGACGCCACCCATGCCGCCGACGCCACCCATGCCGCCGAGGCCGCCCATGCCGCCGAGGCCGCCCGAGCCGCCTTCGCCGCCCACATTTCCGGTGCCGCCCGAGCCACCGTCATTTCCACCTTCGCCGCCTTTTGTCGTGCTCGTGGCGCAGCCCTGGAGCATGGCGGCGGCGAGGAGCAGGCCTGTGGTCATCGAAGCGAGCGAGGTCGGGAAGAAGATACGGCGGCGTTGTTTCATCGGTGGTTCCTCGTGCACTGCGGAGGAGATGAAAGGACACTCCGGCGCGGCCGTTCGGCGCGCCAAGCAGACAGACGCTTACGGTAGCCGACGGGCTGACGCAACGTCCGCGCACGAGCGAAGCTCTCTCCGTTCGGGTGCAGAGGGCGCGCGGACGTGCCAAGACCGTCGCGTGCGCCCCGTGATCCAGAGCATCATCGACGAGCTCTTCGCTCGTCATCACCGGTCGGGACGAGTCGATCTCAACGACATCGCGGAGGTGATCGGCCCGCGTGGCGTCTCCTACGAGGAGGTCGACCACATCGTCGATCGCTTGGAGGCCCTCGGCCTCGTGGTCGGCGAGCCGATCGACGCAAACGAGGTCTTGGTGATGAAGCGCGTGCTCGGCGCCGCGCGCTCTCTCCGCACGACGCTCGGGCGGAACCCGACCATCGCGGAGATCGCCCTGTCTTCGGGGCACCCGGCGCACGTCGTGCGTCGCGCGCTCGAGCGTGGGGTCTCGCCGCGCGTGGTCCGGAGCTACTAGCCTGATAGAGTGAGGCCGTGCCGCTTGGCCCGCGCCTCTCCTTGGCTCTCGCGCTGCTCGCGACGACGATCGCGCCTCGATCGCTCGCCGAATCTCCGAAAGCCGCGCCGCCGCCGAAGGAGGCGGTGGAACTCTCCGCCGATCAGCTCGACATCGACATCGCAGCGAAGCGCGCCGTGCTCGAAGGCCACGTGCGCCTGACGAAGGGCGGGCTCGTGGTGCGCGCGCCGCGCGTGGAGGTGCGGTACGACGAGGTGCCGAACGTGACCTGGGCGAAAGGCACGGGCGGGGTCGTCGCGGAGGTGAAAGGCGTGCACGCGGAGGCGCCCGAGGTGGAGATCGACCTCGGCAAGCAAATGCTCTCGCTACGCGGAGGGGTGCGTCTTCAGCGAGGGGCAGGGTGGATCAGCGCGGAGAAGGCGACGATCGATCTCGTGAGCCTGAAGGTGTCCCTCTCCGAGGTGAAAGGCGCACTGCCGGTGCCGGAGGGGTCGGAGAAGAAGTGACGCGACCTTGCGCGGGGCTTTGCCCCGCACCCCAGAAGGGGGCTGTCCGCCCCCTTCACCCCGGACCAGCGCAAGCGCTGGACTCGGGGTCGATGAACTGC
>NZ_JAGTJJ010000070.1 GCF_028435365.1 Polyangium jinanense
TCCCGGCGTAACCCCGGCCCCGGGCCCCACCTCGCCGATGATGACGTCGGGGCCTTCGAGGTGACCGGCGCGCTCGACCCGCCGCACCTGGACGAAGGCGAGGTTCGCGCCGTGGTTCCGTGTTCCCAGGCGTTCCCCGGCCGGCAGGAACGCGAGCGGCGGCGCGAGCAGGGCGATGCCCTCGGGCACGAGGTCGACGCCACCTCGACCCCGCCGCACTCGACCGCGACGAGCTCCCGGCCGATGCCGGCGACGGCGACGAGCTCCGCCACGGCCGCGGCCCTCACGGCGACGGCGACGCCGACGAGCCCCGCCCGAGGGCCCTTCGCCCTGCCACGGGCCGCATGGCCTGCTCGAGCACGACGACGCCGACGAGCTGCGCCACGGCGGCCACGGCGACCACGGCGACCACGGCCGAGAAGAGCGGCGAGGAAGGCGTGCACGCGAGCGGCGACGCAGGCCCGGCCCCGGGCCCCGGCGACGTTCACGAGCACTTCGCGCCGATCGGGGCGCCGCGCGAAAGTCGCCTCCCTTGTGCCTCGAAGGCCCCCGCCACTGTTCGCGGCCCTCGCGATCCACGGCCCTCGCAATGGTTCGTCCCGGCGTAACCCCGGCCCCGGGCCCCACCTCGCCGATGATGACGTCGGGGCCTTCGAGGTGACCGGCGCGCTCGACCCGCCGCACCTGGACGAAGGCGAGGTTCGCGCCGTGGTTCCGTGTTCCCAGGCGTTCCCCGGCCGGCAGGAACGCGAGCGGCGGCGCGAGCAGGGCGATGCCCTCGGGCACGAGGTCGACGCCACCTCGACCCCGCCGCACTCGACCGCGACGAGCTCCCGGCCGATGCCGGCGACGGCGACGAGCTCCGCCACGGCCGCGGCCCTCACGGCGACGGCGACGCCGACGAGCCCCGCCCGAGGGCCCTTCGCCCTGCCACGGGCCGCATGGCCTGCTCGAGCACGACGACGCCGACGAGCTGCGCCACGGCGGCCACGGCGACCACGGCGACCACGGCCGAGAAGAGCGGCGAGGAAGGCGTGCACGCGAGCGGCGACGCAGGCCCGGCCCCGGGCCCCGGCGACGTTCACGAGCACTTCGCGCCGATCGGGGCGCCGCGCGAAAGTCGCCTCCCTTGTGCCTCGAAGGCCCCCGCCACTGTTCGCGGCCCCCCGTAGATCCCGCGTCTTTTGGCGCCGTGCCGCACCAACCATCACACTGTAACCCGCCTCTCTGTTTAGCCTGCTTCCGCCTCCGGTCCGGGGCTGCGTCGTGTTCCTGTGTTCCCGCCCCTTAAGGGGGCGGGGAACACGGAACACACGCCCCGGCCCTACCGGAACGCCAAGTGGATCACGCAGAACCACGGGAGAAACACGCAGGACCACACCGCCACACGAACCGAGCACCGAGCAGAAGAAAACCGACCACGTAGGGGCACACACACACGACCTTGCCGCCGTGTTCCTCGGATCACGCAGGATCACGCAGAACCACGGGAGAAACACGCAGGAACACGACCGACCGACCCTAGACCCGGGCCCCCGCGCGCCGGTAGCCTCCGCGCTCGACCATGAGCACCGACCCCGACCACGACGACGCCCCCCCGCCCGATGATGCTCCGCTCTCCCCATCGCTACGCGGCCCCGACTTTCCCCCGCCCGAGTGGGCGGCTGACTGGACGGACGAAGCGCGCGCCAAAGCTCTAGGCGTTTTCGCCGGCATTACCGACTGGTACAGCCGCGCAGCGACATCCTACGCATTCGCCCCGACCCCCCACCGGCAGCACCGTGACCGCTTCGTCAAGCTCGCGCGCATCATGCGCGCCGCGCTATTCGCCCACCTGACCGACGACAACGAGTATTTGCAGGCTTCCGCGGCGAAGGCAGCAAACTACCTAAAAGAAAAGGAGGGGGCCGACGCCCGAGGGGCCGGCCTTGTGGTCATGGGCGGCGACGTCATCCCCCATCCAGCCGATCAGAAGCGGTCCCTCTTGCAGTTCATTGCAGGCAGCATGTACCTGTGGTCGCACCATATCGACGATTACGCGGCCAACGAAGAGGACGCCGCAAAAGTGCTGGCGAGCGAGTTGGCCGCCCCCATTGTTTACAAGTTTTTTGATCTGTACGCGGACGGAATCGATCCGCAGCGCCGAGCCGACGAGAGAAGCGTGGGGGTGGTCCAAGGGGCGATCCAGGCAAAACTACTCCGGACGCCGCTCGGCGAGTGGATACGACCGCAGACAATATGCCGCCTCATATTCGACGTGCTCGAGGCATTGGGGCATAAGAACCCCAAGAGCTTCATCTCAATTCTCGAGAAAGACACCGACCCTGCCACGGTCTATTTCCACCTAGACGATGACGAACGCGCGGTGATCGTCTCCGAGGATCCGGACGGCAACGAGGGGCATGTCCTCGTCTTCGGTCCGCGCGACGAGGAAGCCGAGTAACGCGGCGCACCGTCAAGGATCGGTAGAACGGGTGAGGGCATTCTACCGACCGCGGTAGAACGGCAGGCACCGTTCCGCCGTTCAGGGCTTCTTTTCGTGCGTGGTGCTTCGCTCCGCGCACCATGCGGCAAGCACAACGCTCCACAATTCCCCGGGCCCAAGGCGTCACCCCGCCGGATGACGTGCGCCAAGCCCTCGGCGCTCTCGTGTCTGCCATCGGCGAGCGGGCGGCCCTCGATCGCCTCAACATCAGCCGCCAAACCCTGGCACGCGTGACGGGCGGCCTTCCCGTGCGGATCGGGACGCTCGTCCAGGTTCGCCAGCAGCTACAGGCGCACGCGGGGCAAGGGGGGGCCGATCATGGCGCCCGTTGACCCCCTGGTAGAAGCCGTCCGACCCTTGGCCGCTGCACTTCTCACGGCCTTTCGCGAGGAGACGGCGAAGCTCGCCAAAGGCGACGAGGGACCGCGCTACTACGACAGGAAGTCGTTCCCGTGGGGCGAACGGGCATTCGAGCGGCTCACGGGGCAAGGCAAGATCCGGAGCTTCAAGGCGCCCGACGGGAAGACGATCCTTGTCCTGCGGGAAGAGGCTCACGCGTTCATCGAAGCGCAGGAAGGCGCACGGCCCCGAGCTCCCCGCCCGCCTCCCCAGGCGCGCGACCTCGCGGCGGTAGACGTGAACGCCTTGTCACCGGCCGAGGAGCACGAGCTAGCAATGCGACGGCACGCCGAACGCAAAGACGGATCACGGAGGCGCAATGGGCCCGCAACTCGACGCAGCCCTTGATTGCGCCCGTAGAGGCTGGCCTGTCTTCCCGCTGCACGGCGTACGTGTCGACGGCGAAGAGACCTCCTGCACGTGCGACGACGGGCCGAAGTGCAAGCACAAGGGACGCCACCCGCGGCACGATGACTACCTGAAGCGGGCCACGTCCGACGAGACCGCAATTCTTGGATATTGGACGACATGGCCGGACGCCCCGATCGGCCTTCCTACCGGCGCAGCGTCCCGAATCGTGGCGCTGGAGATCAACATCGGCCAAGGGGGCGATCAGGCGTTCCTCGCTGCGGTGGAGGAGCACGGTTCGTTTCCCGACGTCCCGCGGATCGACACGACAGACGGCATACTGTTCCTATTCAGCGCGCCACAAGAACCGATCCCGAAGCGTGCCAAGGTGGATCATGGCCTCTACGTGCGTGGTGATGGCTCGTTCGTCGTGCTGCCGCCATACCGAAGCGCGGACGGGGCGCCGTGTGAATGGCCTACGAGCGCCGACCCAGATGCACTGGCCCCCGCGCCGTTGCCGCCGTGGATGCTCCACAAGGCAATGGGACGAGCACCGACCCCACCGGAGCCGATGACAGCACAGCGCGCGGAGCCTGCCCGCGCGGAGGTGGCGAGCGCGCCAGAAGGCCCCCGGATCCAGTGGCTCGACACGCCGGACATCTTCGCGCCGTTGCCTCCGATCAAGTGGATATGCGAAAAAATGCAATGGGCTCCCGGCCGGCCGCCGTTACTCGCAGCCTACGGGGCATCGGGCAAGACGATGATCATGCAGGACGCCCTCGTCTCGCTCGCGGCGGGACGCCCGCTATGGGACGCGGTAGACTTCACGGTTCCGGGGCCTCTACGGGTCGGACACCTCGATTACGACCAGGGCGCCTGGGCGACACGGAGGCGCTATCAGCGTCTCTGCGCTGGCAAGGGCATTGATCCCAGGGACATTGCTTATCGTCTGCGTGTGTCGTCGCTTGCTCGGATACCGCTGACACACGCGAAAGCGGTGGATATCTTCTGCCGTGCGCTCGATGGCCTGGACTTCGTTCTCATCGACGCCCTGCGGGGCCTGATCGCTGGCGTCGACGAAAACGACTCCCGCGTGCGCGATGAGATCGACAAGCTCACCCTGATATCGGAGAAAACCGGCGCGGCGATCGTCTTGATCCACCACCAAGGCAAACCGCGCGATAACGACAACGGAGACGCGCGGCTCGGGCTGCGTGGTTCGTCTGGGATCTTCGACGCGTGCGGCTCCGTGTTCACGTTGCAGAGCAAGCCCGACGAGCCGGCCCGAAGGCTCGTCCACGTCAAGCCCGCGGCCGAGTCCACCGGAGGGCTGATCGAGCCCTTCTACCTCCAGTTTGAGGACGTCGCGATCGGCAACGATCCCAAGGGAGGCGTGCGGGTCGTGTACCGGAGCGCGGAGCAGGACCAGAAACAGAAACAGAAGCACGATCCGAAGTTGGAACGCCTGATGCGCAAGGTCCTGGCATTCGTGAAAGACCATGATGGATGCTCCGCGCGGACGCTTGTGGCCGGCGTCGAAGGCAGTAGTGAGAAAGTCTACGGCGCCCGTGACGAACTGAGGCGGCGCGAATATCTGCGGGTCGACAGACCGAACGAAAAGAACAAGCCCGTCTGTCACTACATAACCCCTGCCGGCCTCGCGTGGTTGGCGGGTGAGGCTCCACCGGCCACGCCAGGCCCCGCAGACGCACCCGAACGCGAGCCCATGTAGCAGGCGAGCGGCCCGCACGCGGCCCCAGGACGCCCGTGGACGCGTCCGGGCAACGAGCGACGCGCGGACATGCTCCCCAGGCTCGCGAGGCTCACGACGGGCGAACCACGCGGCGAGGAAGGCCCTACGGGTCCGGCCCCCTCGTCAGGCACCTTGACGCCGGCCCTCGCTTGTGTTCGCCTGTACGGGCAGTAACAAAAAGCGGGGCCCGCCCGGTGCTGAACACGCCGAACGGACCCCTGAGCCGAACCCCGACTGAGACGAGGTTTGACCTATGGGCACCATAGCGCCCACGTGGGCGAGATCCAGCGTTTTTCCATGCGCGGAGGTCCTGTAATATGGGCCGCCGTCGCACTGGTAATGTTTTGCTCGAGGGCAATCGCTACGTTGCGCGCGTCCTTCTGGACGGTCGCTACGTGCGGATCCACCTCTCCCCAGGCATGTCCGAAGCGCGCGCCCGTGAGTCTGCGCAGTTCTACACAGACAATCCCGACCGGGCACGCGCGCGTCTTGAAGAGCAGGCGCGCGAGCGTAGCAGCGCTGCGCCCATTCCGAAGGGCGAGACCTTCGCAGAGTACCTCGAACGGTGGCTGAAAGACCGCGACGAGCGCGGCTACTCGAACGTAGGAAGCGACCGTTCGGCGTTCAAGCTGCACGTCCTGCCGCACATCGGCACAAAGCCGATTACAGCGATCACGCGTGGAGACCTTGAAAAGCTCGTGCAAGCCCTCGACGGGCAGATCGCCCGAAAAGAGTATTCATGGCAGAGCGTGTCGAAGCTATGGCTTGCCGTCGGAAAGCTCTTCAAGGATGCGTCTGCCTCCAAAAACCTCGCGCTGCGCGTGCGCGCGGATAACCCGGCGCTTGGCATCACGCCCCCCGACCGGGGGACCGAAAAATCCAAAGCCTACCTCTACCCGGACGAGTTCCTGAAACTCGCATCGTGCGAAGGGGTAGACCTGGAATTGCGGCGCCTCTACGCGCTCGCGATATACCTCTATTGCCGCGTCTCGGAAGTGCTGCAACTGAGGTGGACAGACATCGATCTCGATCACGGCGTCGCGCACATCCGGCGCAGCTACGATCGCCAGCGGAAGCAGGAGAAGGGCACGAAGGGCAAGCGCCCGCGCGGCTTCAGGATCGAGCCGAACCTGCTCCCCTTGCTGCGCGTGCTCTACGCGGAGCGCGATGACAGCGGGTTCGTGATACGCGTCCGAAATTGGGCGATGGCCCGGCGCTTCCGCAAGGCCCTGACGAGGGCCGGAATCACCCGGCCGGACCTCTTCATCGCCGACGAGCTCCACAAGCGGATCACCTTCCACGACTTGCGGGCTACGGGATGCACTTGGATGGCGCTCCGCGGCGACACGCCGCACGTCATCATGCAGCGCGCGGGGCATCGAAACTTCGAGACGACGATGCTCTACATTCGCGAGGCGGAGTCGGTGACGGGCAACGTCGGCGAGCCCTTCCCGCCGTTGCCCGCCTCCCTGCTGGGCTCGACCGTGGAGCGCCCGCGGACGAGCGGGAATTTGTCGGGGAATCTGTCGAGGGTTCCGCGCAGCGTGCGCGAAACCGCTGGGATCATAGGGCAAGGGAAGCTCGGCCTATATCCTTTTCCAGGATGTGATGCGCCTGGTAGGACCCTTCTAACCCCCGCGTGAACTCGCGCATCACCTCATAAGCGCCGATCGCGCCGTTCTGCTCCAGCCCGTGCGCGATGTCCACGCCGTACCGCTGGGCAAGGAGCTCCGCCGTCTCCTTGGACAGCTTCTCCGCCCCCTCGATGATGAGCGGCGCCTTCTTCGCGCACGCCTCTTCCAGCTTCTTGGCGAACTTCTCGGCCTGCCCGACGAGCACCGCGGACGCGACCTGCGTGAGGGCCGCCGCGGCCTGGACAATGGCGCTATCGACGCCGTCCTCATCGTCGCCGCCGATGATGCCGAACCGCTTGCCGTCCTTGCGCGCGAGGTCGTGGTTGAACTCGCCGTTGAGCATCGCGGAGGCGATCGTCAGCTCGCGGACCATCCGCTCGATCGGCGTCAGGGGCTTCGCCTTGCCTTTCCCGTTCCCGTTGCACCCCTCCTTCGTCTGCGCGCACGGGACCGCGCTCACGAGCGGTCGCCCTTGCCCGTGCTGAAGCTCGGGCAGCGCTCCGCCCCGATCCACCAGCGTGCAATGCTCGTCCACGCACTTCGGCGGATGCACCTCGTCCCGCTTCGGCAAGGTGGACGTTGACGGCAAGAGCGGCTCGTTCGACAGCACGCCTTCGGGCGGAGGCGGCGCGGGCCGCGGCTTCTCTGGCGGGCGCTCTGGCATCTTCTTCACGCCCGGCGGCACGGCCTCGACTTGTTCATCCTTCGTCGGCGGAGGCTTCGGCGTCTCCGAGGCTTCGGCGGATGTGGAGGCTCCCGCCTTGTTCTCCTCGGCCGAGGCCTTGGGCGGGTCCTTCGCCGGAGCTGGCTTCGGTCGCGGCGGCGGCGCGGGACACTTCAGCTTGTTGTACGGAGGCGGCAGAAACCGTACGTTTCCAGGCGGCGCATAAGGGTCGTAGGCGAAGGTCGTGAGGCCGTTGGTCTTGGCCGTGAAGACCTGCCAGCTCTGGGTCATCACGGTCGCGCTCCCCGACAGGGCCCACTGGTCCATCTTCGGGTGCCCTGGGAGCCGTACACAGACGCGGATCTCCGCGCGGGCGACCGTCGGCACGCACAGAACGAGAAGGGTCAACGGCAAGCACCAGGCGAAGACGCGAGGAAGCATCGGCAGTTCCCGAGGTGAACGCGCCCTCCCAAACCACCCCTGCGGTGATGATCGGGCATGCTCTGGTAGGCCGGCAATGGTGCCGAATGCATGGCAAAGGCGTCAATTTCTCCTCGTATCCCTGCACCGCACGAGGCCCCCTTCCCCCTTGACACGTCCCCCGCCGCCTCGGTTACGTTCCCCACATGGCTACACATCTACGCCCGAATACATCCGCCCAACCTGCCGCCGACATCTGCGCCGCGATCGCGGACGGCCTCGCGAGCGACGAAGCCACGAAGCACCTCGCGCCTCTGTGGGAATCGCTCACGGCCAAGGGCGACGCGCTCGCGGCGGAGGGCCGCAAGCAGGAGCGCGCGCTCGGCCGCGCGCGGGCGCGGCTCGCCGTTGCGGATGCGCAATGGGATCCCGAGGTCGCGTCGTTTGGCAGGGACGTCGTCGACAAGACGGGCGGCCGCCGAGATGTGCCGCCCTATACGCGGTTTTTCAAGGACGTCTCGCCGTCGGCGGCGCAGGCGTTCGGAATTGATCGCGAGGTGAAGCAAGGTCGCGAATGGCTCGACGAGCTCGGGCGGAACCCGGACGAGCCGCTCGCATTGAAATGGTCGCCGCGGCTCGGGACGGTGACGGACAAGCTCGACGACACCGCGAAGGAGCGCGCGAATGGGCTGCGCGCGCTGGCCTTGCAGGGCACGTCGGAGGAGCTTTACGTGGAGGACATCAACCTGGAGCTCGACCGGCTCGAAGGTGACCTGAAGAAGCTCTTCCCGGGGCAACCGAAGCGCGTCGCGGCCTTCCTGGAGCCAACGCGGCCGAAGCGGAAGCGTGAAGCGGGTGACGCGGACGAGGGTCCGGAGGGCGAGGATTCGTGAGGTAGACTGCGCAACTGGGTCGATCGAGGTGTCGAGCGACCCGGTTGCGTGAGGCGCGAGGGGCGATCGAGGTCTCGATCGACCTGGTTGCGTGAGGTGCGAGGGGCGATCGAGGTCTCGATCCACTTGGTTGCGTGAGGTGCGAGGGTCGATCGAGGTGTCGAGCGACCCGGTTGCGTGAGGCGCGAGGGGCGATCGAGGTCTCGATCCACCCGGTTGCGCGGCGCGCGAGGGGCGATCCAGGCGGGGAAAGCGGTTGACGCGTCGGCTGAGGGCCGGCAGGCTCGGGTGAGGTCGTACGATGCGTGGGGCTCCGGTGTTGTTCCTTCTGGCAAGCTGGCTCACGGCCTGTGGAGGGTCCAATGTGACTGCGACCCAGTGCAGAGCCCCCGAGTGGTGTGAGGAGCAGACCCCTCTTTGTCACAACAGTTGCGACCACAAGGGTGCCCAGCGTAGTTGCAACGATTGCTGCATTGAGATGCGTCGTAAGTGCCTCGACTGTGCGCCCAAAGAAGAGATAAATTTCGCTACCTGTGATCGACGCCTCTATCCCAGGAATTGATTATGCGATTCTCGTTCTTCATGATTGCCGCCCTGGTCCTCGCCTCCTGCGGGCGTGCCGAACCCTCCGAGGTCACGCTCGAACTCAAACAGCCCACGCGCGTGAATGGCTGCAACGTCTTCTTGCACCACGCGCTCGGCGGGGAGCCGCTCGGTGCAGATATCACCTACGTCTGCGACGTCCCCGAATCGTTCATCAACGAAAAGAATTGGTGGGGGGACGGCATGCAACCCCCGGCAACCGGCCTGTTGCTGGGTGACTGCCTACGCCTGGGCAATCGATTCTACTGCATGGAGAAGATCGAGCCCGGGAAAGCGGCCACGCTCAAAGCCACCTACGAGATCCTCCACGACCGCCGAATCGACCACCTCCGCCCCATCCGCTAGCCCTCAAAACGCCCCCCGCACCACCACCCCGCCAAACCCCGCCGAAACCACCGGCACCACCGCCACCCCCTTCCTCTCCCCCGCCCTCCCACTCGTCGCGACCAAATAAATCCCCGCCAGCGCCGACCCCACGTGCAGCCCGTACATCACGTATTGCAGCGTGTTGTACGTATTCCCCCGCGCACACGTCTCCCGCATCACCCCCGCCCCCACATCCGCCGACGTCTCCGCCGCCACGCACACGTTTTGCGCATCCGTGAACCTCGCCGCGAACGCGCTCGTTCGGATGGCCTCATTCACCTCGTACACCTGATACGTCGACAGAATCCCGAACCCCAGCGACACCGCGGACACGCCGAGCGCGCTCATCCCCACGACGAACCGTCCATCCCATCCCGCCTTCGCGGGCTCGTCCGCGCGCGCCATGCCCGGGACGACGGTCAGCGTGATGAGCGTGACGAAGGCGGATGCGACCGGGCCGGGCAACGCGATTTTTCTCATGGGCTCCTCCTTCGAGACGTGACAACGGCGCCAAGATGGGCGAGGAGAACCCGGGTTCCATGGCAAGAAAGCTCCTCTTCACGATCTCCTCGTACGCCTACCTCGAGCCCCGGTTCCTCGCGGCCGGCGAACTCGATCGCGGCGAGATCGTGCACAAGACCTTCCCCGACGGCGAGCGGTACCTCCGCGTCGCCGAGGACCCGTGGGGCCGCGACGTCGTGCTGCTCGGCGGCACCCCCACCGACCTCGACTGGCTCGAGCTCTACGACCTCGGCTGCGCCATCAGCACCGGCGGCGCCCGCTCCCTCTCCATCGTCATGCCGTATTTCGGCTACGCGACCATGGAGCGCGCCGTCCTGCCCGGCGAGGTCGTCACGGCCAAGACCCGCGCCCGCCTCATCTCGGCCATCCCCCCCTGCGAGGGCGGCACGCGCGTCTACCTCTTCGACCTCCACACCGACGGCATCCCCTACTACTTCGGCGACAGCCACGTCACCCACCACCTCTACGGCGCCCCCCTCGTCACGAAGCTCATCCAGCGCACGATGGACGGCCGCTCGTACCTGCTCGGCGCCACCGACGCCGGCCGCGCCAAGTGGGTCCAGAGCCTCGCGCGTGACCTCGATGTCGAGCCCGCGTTCGTCTACAAACGCCGCGATCCCGACACCGGCAAGCTCGCCGTCACGGGCGTCAACGCCGACGTGCGCGGCCGCGAGGTCGTCATCTACGACGACATGATCCGCACGGGATCCTCGCTCATCCAGGCCGCCGCGGCCTACCTCGCCGCCGGCGCCACGCGGTGCCACGCCGTCGCGAGCCACCTCGTCCTGCCCCCCGGCGCGCGCGAAAAACTCCAGGCGAGTGGCATGTTCGAGCACATTCTCGGCACCGACTCGCACCCGGGCAGCCAGCAGCTCGCGCCCTCCGCCATCGAGTCCGTCGCGCCGCTCTTCGTCCACGCGATCGAGCGGACGTACCGCATCTGAGAGGCGGGCCCAAATAGGTTGGAGCCTCCGCCGGTTCCGACTAGAACGTCGCCCCGGTGACTCTCGCTGCCGACGAACCGGAAGCCGCCCCCGAGCGGGCCACGCCGCCCCCCGTATCCGCGACCCCGACGCGCTTCGCGAACCTCGCAGAACGCGCGCTCGTCGCCTTGTGCCTCGGGATCATGGCGGTCTTGTTCCTCGACATGCTCACGTTCGGCCACGGGCGCGACCAGGGCATCTACACCCTCGTCGCGCGCGCCGTGGTCGAAGGCGGCATGCCTTACCGCGACGCCTGGGACTTCAAGCCCCCCGGCATCTTCCTGATCTACGCCCTCGCCCGGCTCCTGTTCGGCTCGGCCGAGTGGGGCATCCGCGTGGTGGAGATCGTGGGCCTCTCGCTCATGTCGTTCGGCATGGTCCGGCTCACGCGCAGGTTCTGGGGAAGTGGCCTCATCGGCCTCGTGGCCGCGACGATCGCCGTCTTCATCCACGCGCAGCTCGAGTTCTGGCACACGGCGCAGCCCGAGTCCTTCGGCGGCATGCTCACGATCGCCGCCCTGCTCTGCGTCCCGGCCCTCGGCCCTTCGGGACTGCCCTCGCACGCGGTGACGAAGGCGCGCTCGTATCTCGTCGCCGGGTTCCTCTTCGGGTTCGCCTTCCTCCTCAAGCCGCCGCTCGTGGGCGGCGCGGCGATCCTCGCGCTCCTGCCCGCGTGGTGGGATACGGACGCCGAACAGCCCACGATCGAGCGCCTCAAAGCTGCCGCGCAGAACCTGGTCCGCCCCTCGCTCCTGCTCGCGGCGGGCGGGGCGATCCCGATCGCGCTCTGCATTGCGTGGTTCGCCGCGCGTGGCGCGCTCGGCGATCTTCACCGCGTCCTTTTCGTCTTCACGCCCCATTATACGGCGCTCGGCTGGCACGGCGCGACCGTGACGGGCATGCTGTATTACGCGTTCACGGAGTGGCTCCAGCAATACGGCAGCGTCCCGACCGTGGGATTGCTCCTCGCGCTCGGCTTCGGCATCGGCGCAAAGGAGCGGCCGCTCGTCCTGCTCTCGCTCGGCATCGTGGTCATCCACCTCGTCGGCGTGGCCATGCAGGGGAAGTTTTTCCCGTACCATTACGGCGCCACGTGGCCGCTCACCGCCCTCTGCGCCGCGCTCGGGTATCACGCGCTCTTCCAATGGGCGCGGGCGCGCGGCGCCCTCGGCCTCGCGGGGTTTGCTCTTTTCGTCCTGTTCGTCCCGTTCGGCCGATCGGCCACGAAGGACGTCCCCGGCTCGTTCCTCGTGCGCTCGCAGAAGCGCCTCGCCATCGTGGCCGAGGGGTTCCGTGACCAGCGTGGGCTCGACGAGCTGAATAGCCTCTGCGACGTGAACATCGTGGCGCTGCGGGAGGTCTCGAATCTCCTCCGCCAGGAGGTCCCCACGAATCGCCCCATCTTCGTCTGGGGCTTCGTGCCGAACCTCTACGACATGGCGGATCGCGCCTCCTCGACGCGGTACATCTACGACATCCCGCAACGCGTGCCCTGGGCCAAGGAAGAGCACCGGCGTATTCTCATGGAGGATCTCCGCCATCGCCCGCCCGCCGCGATCGTCGTCCAGCATTACGACATCGTCGCCATGGTCACGGGAGACGGAATGGGCTCGGCCGACGCGCTCACGAGCTTCCCCGAGCTCCAGGCGCTCCTCGAGAATCAATACACGCTCGTCCGGACGATCGACGGATTCGACGTCTACCGGGAAATCGCCCGATGACGGCCCTGGTCCTCGAACCCGGCATCGCGGCGGAGGCGCCTTCCTCGGGCGGGGTGCGGGTCGTCGTCGAGCGCGCGCGGCGCGTCTTTGCCGGGAGCGGCGTGGTGCTCGACGGCCTCGACCTCGACGTCGCGGCCGGCACCTTCGTCGCCCTGCTCGGCCCCTCCGGTTGCGGCAAATCCACGCTCCTCCGCCTCGTCGCCGGCCTCGACCAGGCCGACGGGGGTTCGGTCCGGCTCGTCTCTCCGGACGGCGCCACGCGTCCGCGCATCGCATACGTGTTTCAAGACGCCCACCTGCTCCCCTGGCGCGACGTTCTCGACAACGCAGCCTTGCCGCTCGAACTGTCGGGCGTTTCTCGCGAGGAGAGGCGCGAGCAGGCGCTCGCCGCGCTCCAGCAGGTCGGTCTCGGCGACGCGGCGGCGCGGTATCCGGCGGAGCTGTCGGGCGGCATGAAGATGCGCGTCTCGCTTGCCCGCGCCCTCGTCACGCGCCCGAGCATCCTGCTCCTCGACGAGCCCTTCGCCGCCCTCGACGAGCTCACGCGCCAGAGGCTCGACGATCAACTCCGCGCGCTCTGGCTCGACCTCGGCATGACCGTCCTCTTCGTCACGCATTCGAACGCCGAGGCCGCTTACCTCGCCGAGCGTTGCATCGTCTTCTCCCGCCGCCCAGCGCGTATCCTCCTCGACGCCCCGATCGACCTGCCCCGCGAGCGCGCCGCCTCCCTGCGCAGCGATCCGCGCTTCGCCCGCGTGCTCGGCCCGCTCCAGGACGCGCTCCTCGCCGGGGAGGCGCCATGAAAAGGTCCCTCGCCGCCGCGGCCCCGCCGGTTCTCTCGCTCGTCCTCATGCTCGGCGTCTGGGAGGTGCTCGTGCGCGTCCTCGCGGTGCCGGCGTATCTCCTGCCCCCGCCGAGCCAGATCGCCGCCGCGTTCGCCGCCGACGCGACCACGCTCGCGCTCGCGACCTTGACCACGGCAAAAAGCGCGCTCCTCGGATTTGTGCTCTCCGGCGTGATCGGCGTCCTCGTGGCCGTCGCGCTCTCCGCCTCGCGCCTGCTCGAACGCGCGTTTTACCCCTACGCCGTCTTCCTGCAGACCGTGCCGATCGTGGCCATCGCGCCGCTGCTCGTGTTGTGGTTCGGGCCGGGCGAGCGCGCGGTCAGCGTGTCGGCGTTCATCGTGAGCGTGTTTCCGGTGGTGGCGAACGCGCTCTCCGGGCTGCGATCGGTGGAGCCCGCGCTGCGCGATCTGTTCCGCCTCTACGGCGCGGGCAAGCTCCGCACGCTCGTGCTCTTGAGCTTGCCCTCGTCCTTGCCGAGCATCGTCACAGGCCTGCGCATCGCAGGCGGGCTCGCGGTGATCGGGGCGATCGTGGGTGAATTCGTGGCGGGCTTCGCCGAGGGCACGCCCGGGCTCGGCATCCTCATCATGAGCGCGCCGCGGCAGCTCCGAACCGACCTGCTCTTCGCAGCCGTGCTCTGCGCCTCGGCGCTCGGGCTCGGCTTGTTCGGCGCGACGAACCTCGGCGGCTGGCTCTTGCTCCGGCGGTGGCATCCGTCGGAGAAGAACTGATGCGAGCGCTCAGCGCGCGTACTTGGCGTTCCGGTCCCTGATACCGGCCGCCAACATCTCGACCGCCGACGAGATCCGACGCGCGCGCGTCTCAGGCTTCTTCGCCTCCTCGATCCAGCCGACGTACTCCTTGCGATGCGACGGCGCGAGCGCATCCCAGGTCATGCTCGCCGTGCTGCTCTTCGCAAGCGCCGCCGCCAGATCCGCCGGCGCCGGCACGTTCGCCGTCTTCTTCGCCGCGCCCGCGCGCTTCTTCATCGCACCCGGCGCCGCAGCCGAGTTCTCCTTGCGTGCAACGGTCGCCTCAGGCTTGAAGCGCAGCGCCGACCAAGTCTCGTCGATCGCGACCTGCGCAACCCCACCCCAGCCAGCCTCCTCGATCACGTTCCAGCCGACGTCCCGCGTGAGATCCGTCTCCACCTTGGAGCTCTTCTTCGGATAAGCAATCCAGAGGACGCCGCCCTGGCGCACCGCAGAGATCGCCTTCAATCCGCCCTTCTCGAGCTCCTTCGCCTTCTCGACGAACAACACGACGACGTCAAACGACCCACGCGCCGCCGTCGACACGCTCGCGCCCTCGGGCAACGGTTCGAGCAGGTCCGCGCGTCCGTCTGGGGCGCCGAGGAGAAGGACGCGTGTGTCCGGTTTGATCTGGAGTTTCTTGGAGAGGGGGCTCGAGGTGGTGGTCATGGCAAACGCTCTCGCGCCCATGCTACAGGCATTTCCGCGTTCGGGGTGGAACACGGTTTGCCCCGACGTGCTCGCGCCACGCGCGCTCTGCCTCGAAGGAGTCACCCCCATGTACATCGTGGTCAACACCATCCGGGCCCCCGAGCACGAGCTTTCACGGATCAAACGAGCCTTCCGCGACACAGCGCACGACCTCGACCAGTTCGAGGGCTTTCTCGGCATCGAGCTCTGGCAAGACGACGGCGCCCTGCTCGCAGTCTCCCGCTGGTCCACACGCGAAGCATTCCTCGCCTACCCGCGCTCCGAGCTGTTCCGCAAGCACCACAAGGGTCTGCGCGGCGAGAAGGCAATGACCGCCGCGCAGATCAAGATGTACGAGGCCGAAGCGATCGCCTGAGGCAAGCAGCCACGTTGAGGCGCCGCGCTGGGGCGTTGCCCCAGACCCCACCAGGGGCTGTCCGCCCCTGGACCCGGACCAGCGCAAGCGCTGGACTCGGGGTCGATGAACTGCGCGATGCGCAGTTCATCGAACGAGCCGGGTCAAGACCGGCGACGATGTTGCCAACCAAGGCAGCAGCGCTGACGTCGACAGCTTGGAGAAGACCTTTACGGTCTTGCCACCGGCCTGCTGGAAAAACTGCGCGTAGCGCAGTTTTTCCACCTGAGGTCCAGGGCTTGCCCTGGTTCGGGTCGAGGGGCGAATAGCCCCCGCGGGGCCCGGGGCAGCGCCCCGGCGAAGCGGCCCCACGTCACTCCCGCGGCGCTGGCGGCAGCGACTTCAGCGTGAGGCGCCGGATTTGCTCGCGCACGATCGGATCGTGCGGGCGCATCTCGCGTGCTCGCTCGAAGAGCAGA
Organism: Polyangium jinanense; assembly: GCF_028435365.1. The sequence continues at coordinate 15,913 of NZ_JAGTJJ010000070.1, forward strand.
CGTGCGCGTGCTGGTTTGTCTGCTTCGCCTTCCCAGCGTGCGGCGAACTCGATGAGTCGCTCGAACCGCATCGTGTCGCTCGGCAGCGCTGCGATCAGACGTTCCTCGGCGCTCATCACGCCGCGCCAGTCGCGCTCCGATGCGCAGAGCTGGAGCAGCGATTCGAGTGCGGGGAGGTGCCCCGGCCGGAGTGCGAGTGCCTTCTCGAAGTCCGAGATCGCGTCTTCGGGTTGGCCGTGCCGCGACCGGAGCTCGCCGATGCGCACGTACATCTCGGCGCGCGAGTGCGGATCACCTCCTGGCCCGAGCACCGAAAGCGCCTTGCGGAATGCGTTGATCGCGCCGTTCACTTCGCCCTGCGACGCGAGCAGCTCGCCCTCGACGGTGTACCGCGCGAAGGGAGAGATCTCGCGGCCTGAGATCGGGCTCGAGATCGGGCCATCTCTGCCGATGCTCGAGGAGCTGCTGCTCGTCATCGGTGGGGGCGGCAGCGAGGCGCCTGGCGGCGCGGCGAGTGGACGCGCGAGTGGGATGACGCGCGGGATGCTGCCCCAGTCCTCGCTCTCGCCGGTCCAGGTGAGATCGACGTCGGCAGGCGGCGGCGGCGGGTGGAACGTGCGCGGCGGGCGCGGCAGCGCGAGCGAGACCTCGGCAGGCGGCGGCGGCAGCACGGGCGGCAGCGCGGGCGGCGGCGGCGCCGGCGGAATCACGGGCGGCGGCGCGGGCGTCACGCTGCGCGGGAGCACGTCGAGACGCGGCGCGGGCATCGTGGAGGTCGAGTCGCGCCGGCCTGGTTTGCCAGGGGCGAGCTCGAAGCTCACCTTCGCCCGCGCGTGGTGCAAGCACGGCACCGACTCGCGCAGCTTGCTCGCGAGCCGATCGAAGAGACCACGTGAGGTCAAGGCCCGTCCGCTCGGCAGCGCGTCGAGCTCGGCGACGATCGCCTGCGCGAGCGGCAAGCTTGCGGTGTCGGCCGTGCGCGGGCGCGCGCCGAGGAGCAGCTCGACGCCGCTCGTTGTCGGATCGGTTGCTGCTTCGGCTGCGCGCACGAGCACCTCGGCGCGTGTGGGATCGAGGCCGAGCTTCGTGTCGGCGAGCTCGAGCACGACGAGCTTTGGTCCGGGCGCGCCGTCGCGCAGCACGGCCACGACGTCCGCGAGTGCGTCGCCGACGGTGGGGTTCTGCGGATCGAGGGACAGGAAGAGCTCGCCGTCGATGGAGAGCAGCGCAGGGCACGCCACGTAGAGCATCACGGGGTCGCGGAAGCTCGGCCCGCGCTCGGCGAGCAGGGCCTCGATCTGCTCGGCCAGGTCGCGGCCGGGATCGGCCTCCACGACCTCGAACGCGGCGTCGTCGCGACCGAGGCGGCTTCGGAGCTGCCCTGCGCCCGTAGCCGCAAGGGACGCGCTCGTGGCGCCTTCCTGCGCAGAAATCGCGGTGATCAAGAGTCGCATCGGGCCCGTGTCCTCGGGGTTGGTCGCTGTGGATGGCGAATTTACCAGGGATCGGCTCGGATCTCTCGATTTCAAAGAGAGCACGGGAACGGCAGCCTCGGAGCCGCGGGCGCTGGTAAGATGGGCCGCGGGTCCCGTCATGCACCACGCCGTCGAGCTCTTCGTGTCTTCCGCCCCCGGGGATCAGGCGATCCGCGAGGAGCTCTGCGCGCGGCTCGCGGCCTTCGTCGACGCCGGGATCGTACGGGAATCCGTACCGGCGGCCCCCCCGCCGGACACGCGCACCCTCCTCCACACGGCCGACGTCATCGTGGTGCTCGTGAGCCCCGAGGCCTTCACGTCCGGCTCGATCGTGGAGGCGACGCTACGCGAGGGGCTCACGATGGAGCGTGACAAGCGGGCCGTGGTGATCCCGCTCCGCGCCCGCGCGGGCGCTCCGGAGCAAGCCGGCCTGCTTGCGGATCGCACCATCTACCCGCGTGATGGACGCGCCCTCGACGACCCCGAGCACCGCGACGAGATCTTCCGCGAGGCCATTGCCGGTGTGCTCACGGGCGTCACCCTCTGCCACGTCATGGTCGGAGATTACCTGCTCGAAGACGAGCGCGAGGCCGCGGCCGCGGCCTCCTTCCAGCGCGGGATGACGCTCGCCGAGCGCCTCGCCGGGGACGCGCCCGACGATCAGGATCATCGCACCCTCGTCGCGATCACCCGTGACCGCTACGCCGACGCGCTGCTCGCGGCCGGCGACGGCCACGGCGCGCTCGCGGCGTACAAGGAGGCCCTCGTCGTGCGGGATCGGCTGGCGCACGACGCGCCGGACGACATCGCCCGCCGCCGCGCGCTCGCGCGCTGTCACGAGAGCATCGGCGAGGTGCTGCGCGCGATGGGCGAGAAGCCCGACGCGCTCGCGGCCTACCGCGCCTGCCTCGCGCTGCGCGAGGACCTCGCCGACGCCACGTACGACGACGAGGCGCGGCGTGACCTCTACGCGACGTATGGCCGCATCGGCCACGTCCTCCGCGCGATGGGGGATCTGCGTGGCGCGCTCGACGCGTTCCGCACCGGCCTCAAGCTCGCCGCGCGGCTCGCGGCCGAGCAGCCGGACATGGCGGCGATCCAGGGGGATCACGCGCTCTTTTGCTTCCGCGCGGCCACGGTGCTCGCGGAGGGCACGTCGGCCGAGCGACTGGAGGCGCGCTCGCTCTTGCGCCGCGCGCTCGCGATTTACCGCGTCCTCGAAGAACGAGAGCTCCTCACGGAGGCGCAGGCGATCTGGCCGCCGGCCGTCGAGGCGCTGCTCATCACGCTCGGCACATGACTTGACGCCCGCGCCCCGGGGCGCTTCCGTCGATGCTCATGAGCACCGGACGTTTTGCGGGCAAGGTTGTCCTCGTGACGGGGGCGGGCAGCGGCATCGGGCGGGCGACGGCGGTCGCGTTCGCGAAGGAGGGCGCGGACCTCGTGCTCTGCGACGTCAACGAGGCGACGCTCGACGAGGCTGCCGCCGCCGTGCGCGCGCAGGGCCGGAGCGTGCTCACGCGCAAGGTCGACGTGTCGAGCGCCGCGGCCATGCAGAGCTTCGCGGACGAGGTGCACGCTTCGTTTCCTGCGGTCGACGTGCTCGTCAACAACGCTGGCGTCGCGGTCACGGGCGGCCTGCGCGACACCACGCTCGAGGACTGGAACTGGGTGATGGGCATCAACGTGATGGGCGTCGTGCACGGCTGTCACTTCTTCGTGCCGCGCATGATCGAGCGCGGCCGTGGCGGCCACGTCGTCAACATCGCCTCGGCCGCGGGCCTCGCGGGCAGCCGCCTGCTCGTCGCGTACTCCACGACGAAGTTCGCCGTCGTCGGCTTCTCCGAGTCGCTACGCGCCGACCTGCGCCGCCACCGCATCGGCGTCACTGCGATCTGCCCCGGGTTCATCCGGACGAACATCAACGAGGCGGGCCGCCGCCGCGGCCGCTGGGCCGAGCCTGCGGCGGTGGAGCGCTCGCGCCGCTTGATGGAGCGCGGCGCCTCGCCGGAGCTCGTGGCCGAGAAGATCCTGAACGCCGTCGAACGCGACCAGGGCCTCGTCCCTGTGACGAAGGAGGCGCACCTCATTTATGCGCTCAAACGTTCGTCGCCGGCGCTCCTCGCCGCCGTTTGGCGTCGCCTCGAAGCCTGGCAAGCGCCCGAGCTCTGAGGACGGGTCTCTTCTCGAGGCCGCCGCGCCGGGGCTCCGCCCCGGGCCCCGCGGGGGCTGTTCGCCCCTCGACCCGAACCAGGGCAAGCCCTGGACTCGGGTGGAAGAACTGCGCATCGCGCAGTTCTTCCAACGGGCCCGTGGGAAGGCGTTGCCGCTTGAAACGGCAGGGCTGCTGTCTCGAGTGGCAGGGTCGCTCCTGGTCTTGACTCGGCCTGTTCGATGAACTGCGCATCGCGCAGTTCATCGACCTCGGGTCCAGCGCTTGCGCTGGTCCGGGTCCAGGGGCGGATAGCCCCGGTGGGGCCTGGGGCAACGCCCCAGCGAAGCGGCCCCCGATGAGACCACGCCTGGCACGCCACGTGTAGCGTTGGTCTCTCGCGCGCAACTGGGGGCGAATGCGCGCGGGAGGCACGGTCAGTCATGCGCATCGCGATGATCTCGACTCCATTCATCCGCATGCCGCCCATCGGCTACGGCGGGACCGAGCTCTTCTGCTACGAGCTCGCCGAAGAACTCGAAACACGCGGCCACGCGGTCACGGTGTTCACGACGGGCGACTCCATCACGAGTTGCCACAAGCGCGCGCTCTACCATCGCCCCGTCTGGCCTCCCACGGCCGCCGACGAGCTCAACCACGTCGCGTGGGCGTTCTCCGAGATCGCGCGCAGCCACTTCGACGTCGTCCACCTGAACAGCCCGCTCGGCGTCACGCTCTCGGCCTTCGTGAGTGTGCCGATCGTGTACACGCTGCACCATCACCGCGAAGAATCTTTCTCCCGGATCTTCGCCTCGCACCCGCAGATCTCCTACGTGGCGATCAGCCAGCGTCAGCTCGACCTCGAGGTCCCGCTGCTCCGCGCGCGCGTCATCCACCACGGCGTCTCGCCGGGCCGGTACCCGCCGAGCCTCCACGACCACGGCTACCTCGCGCACATCGGACGCTACTGCGAGGAGAAAGGCACGCACCTCGCGCTCGACGTCGCGCGCCTCGCGCGCATGCCCATCCACCTCGGAGGCCGCACGCATCCGCAGGATCGAGCGTTCTTCGAGGAGCAGATCGCGCCGCGGCTCGATCTCCCGGGCGTCGTCGACCATGGAGAAGTCGACCACGAGCAGAAAGTTCGGCTGCTATCGGGCGCGCGTGCGCTCGTCTGTCCTCTCCTCTGGGAGGAGCCGTTTGGCCTCGTCGCCGTCGAGGCCATGCTCTCTGGCACGCCCGTGATCGGCTTTGCGCGCGGGTCCTTCCCCGAAATCATCGACGAGGGCGTCACCGGCTTCCTCGTCCCTCCGGACGACCTCGAGGCCCTCGCCCACATCGCTCGTTCGCCCGAGCTCGCGCGCTTCGACCGGGCCCGGTGCGCGAGCCACGCCCGCGACCGCTTCACCACCTCGGTCATGACGACCGCGTACGAGTCCGTTTACCGCCGTGCCGCCAGGGGCGGAAGCGCCGCGCGCGCGCGTGTCGCATGAGTGGTACGTTCCCGGTGGACAACGAGGCGCATCTCGACTGAAGTCGCATGCATGCGCTGGTTCGTCACTCCAATCGTTTGCGTCGTCCTCGCGGGCTGCGGGGCGACGCCACCTGCAGGCGGGTCGGGACCGAACGAGCCCACGACGGGGCCCGTGACCACGGGAGAGCCAACGTCCTCCGAAGCGAAGCCGGCGGAAGCGAAGCCGGCGGAGGGCATACCGAAGGCCCCGGACCCGGACACCGTCCCGCTCTCGGGCACGCTCACGAACGAGCAGATCCAGGCGGCGGTGAACGAGAACGTGAAGGCGTTCGACGGCTGTTACTCGCTCGGCGTGGACAAGGAAGGCAAGCTCGCCGGCACGGTCACGATACAAGCGACCGTCGGTCCGCTCGGCACGGTGAACGAGGCGAGCGTGAAGAACTCGACCGTGAAGAACCCGAAGGTCGAGGATTGCGTGCGCAAGGCGTTCAAGACGACCAAGTTCCCGCGCCCGGCCGGCGGCGGAACGGTGATGATCACCTACCCGATGACGTTCGGCGGCGAGACCGTCATCAAGAAGTGAGCGGGTCCGCGCCTAGAGCATCGACCGGTTCGATGCTCGGAAGATCGCGAAGCGATCTTCCCTCGGGGGGTGAATCGTCCGGGCTTTGCCCGGACGAGAGGGGGACGCGAGGCGTCCCCCTCGGGACAAGAGAGCTAGAACATCGAGCGGTTGCAAACCGATCGATGTTCTAGCAGCGCGGACAAGGCCCTCCTCGGCGTTCCTCAGAAGCAAGGACAGCCGGCGAGATTGGCCACGCACGTGCACATGACCTGACAATGCGGGGCCGCGAGGTCGAGGCTCACGGCGCGCCCGTCGATCGTCGCCTCGACATGCGCCTCGAGCGTCGACGCGTCGCTCTGCGTGACGACCACCTCGCCGCTGTCCGCGATCAGATCTTCCTTGCCAGCCGCCGAGAAGCGCCGTGTGCGCACCACGGCGACGCAGCTCCCGTCGTGCGGAACAGGCGGGAGGTCCGGACCGGAGCTGATCTTGCAGGTCCCGGGGAGCTCGCCCAAAAGCTCCACCTTCAGGAACGAGACCGGCGTCCCATTCTCCTCGAGCACGTTCTCCACCTCGAGGAAGTACGAGCATGAATCGGGTTCCGCGAAGCCGATGATCGAATACCCGTCGGGCTTCTCCACTTGCTCGATATAAATCCCGCCGAAGGCAGACGAGGCGACGCAGAGCTCCCCCTCCTCTGCCACAGGCAGCGTCGCGCAGCTATCGGCCCCGCCCGCTCCGCTTGTCACGCCCTTTTCCGGCTCGCTTTCACACCCCATCACGATCGCGACGGCAACGATCGCAAGCCCAAGATACGCATTGAATGCCATGCGCGCGCCGCTTTGCACGAGGCGTGCCCACAAAAAGACGGCGGTTTTTCCAGTTCGAGCCCACGGTCTCCCCCTGACAACGCTGTCCGTGCCCTGACGGTGCTGTCAGGGGCCCCTGGTTCCCTGGGAACCACGATTTGCCGAGGAACATCCCGGGAAACGTGCGCGGCCGAGCGTCATAGGATAAGAAGGTCGCCGAACCTCTGGAGCCTCTCATGCGTTCTCTCTCGCTCACGCTCGTGTCGTTTGCTCTCCTCGCCTGTGGTGGCGCGTCGTCGTCCACGCCGCCTGCCTCTTCCTCGCAGGAAGGGTCCGCCGTGGTCATTGCGGGCAGCCCTCCGGCATCCGACGCGCTCGTGGCGGCCATCCGCTCGGCGAAGATCCCGCCCGGCGAGTGTAGTGGCATGCAGCAAGCGACGCTGGGCGCGGAGTACGCCGCGCAGGCGAACGTGATGAAAGAGCTCGCGCAGAGCCTCTCGGTGCCCTTCCTGGAGCAAGGCGAATGCAAGCCCGCGCAGGAAGAGGATACCGCGCGCCTCGCCGTCCCCGTCGCGGGCGCCGCCTGGTACTGCGTGGTGCACGCAAGCCCGGACTGGCGCAAGGCGCCCGAGCCGAAGGAGGGCGAAGAGGAGGGCGGCTCGAACTTCGCGATTGGCTTTGCGCTCGATGAAAAGGGGAAGTTGCTGCCGGAATCGATCCACTGTGTCGCCGCGGGCTGACGGTCAGACGAGCGCGCGGCGCAGCGCCTCGATTTGACGCGCGCGGAAGGTCTTCACGACGTTCGCGCGCCGCAACACATCGAAGCCGTGAAAGGCACCCGGGACGATTTCGAGCTCGACGGGGACGCCGGCGGCTTCGAGTCGCTTCGCGTATTCGACGTCTTCGTCATGGAAGAGGTCGAAGGTCCCCACGCCAATCCAGGTGGGCGGCAAACCTGCGAGAGATTCGGCGCGCGCGGGCGCGGCGTACACCGGCACGTCCGCCCCGCCGGGCTCGCGCCCGAGGTACGACGTCCATCCGAAGCGGTTGCTCCCCGCATTCCAGAGCCGATGATTCGTGCCGTCGATGGTCTTGCCCACCGTCCGGTCGTCGAGCATCGGATACACGAGGAGCTGGAATGCGACGGGGATCTCCTTCCGGTCACGCGCGAGGAGCGTGAGCCCGGCCGCGAGTCCACCACCGGCGCTCGCGCCCGCAATGACGATGCGGTCCGTACGCACGCCGAGGGCCGGAGCGTTCGCGTGAATCCACGCGAGCGCCGCATACAGGTCGTCCAGAGCGGCGGGAAAGGGATGCTCCGGTGCGAGGCGATACGACGGCGCGACGACGGTCATCCCGAGCTCACGCGCGAACGTCGCCGCCCCCTCGTCGTCCTGCGCGGGCGAGCCCATGATGAAGCCGCCGCCGTGAATCCACAGCATCGCCGGCATGGGCTGCGTGACGCCTTCGGGCACGAAGACACGCGCCGTGCGGGCGCCCGGAATGTCACGAAGGAACGCGCGCACGCCCGGCGTGCTGCGCGGCGCGCCCGTGTCTCGAGCGAGCCGGCGCACGACCTTCAAAAGCCGAGGGCCGGCGGTGATGCGGGGCAAAAAGCGCGCGACGAGGGCCAGGTCAGGATGGAAGTTGCTCATGGCGTTTCCTCGTTTACCTCACAATCGGCCATCGGCGCCGGGCACCGGTGCGTGGATGGCGAATCCCTCCGTGCAAGGGGGATCGCCATCCACGCCGTGGGAAAGAACGGGCAGCGTTACGCGCTCTCTTCGAGCCGCAGCGCCGCGCCCGGACAAACGGTGACCGCTTCCTGCACCGCCTTGTATTGCTCCGGCGGCGGCGTCTCGTCGAGCAGCACCACGATCCCGTCGTCACGCTGATCGAAGACCTTCGGCGCGACCATCACGCACTGCCCCGCGCCACAGCATTTTTCGTATTCCACGAGCACGCGCATTCCCATGACAAACCTTCTTTCGTTTTTTTTTCCGAACGCTCATTTCGCTGGCGTGAACGGCGCCATCCACAACCCGGCGAGCGCGTCCACGAGCCCCACGCCCGCGGCCTCCCAGGAGGCGCGCGGCGTGGGTGTCCCCGCGTGCAACGCTCGCTCTCGCTCGGCGCACATGTGCACGATGATCTGCCGGCTCATGTCGGCCCGCTCCTCGCGCACCTCCGCAGGTAAGATCGGCAAGAGCCGCTCGAAGACTTTCGTCGTCTCCCGCATCGACGGCGAGGCAACCGTCTCGTCGTGCACGAGCTTCCACAACGCCGGATCCGTGGTCACCTGCGCGAGAAACCGCGCATGCCAGCTCGCAGGGCCCAGCGACGCGAGGTGCTCCGTGATCGGCAAGACGAGGCAAGCAAGCCCATCACGGAGCTCCAAGGAACCCTTGAACTTCGCCAGCATCTCCTCGCGCCGCCGCTCGATGGGTGGGGCATGCCGACGCACGATCGCGAGTACGAGGTCGTTCTTCGTCCCGAAGTGATACCCGACCGCGAAGTTGTTCGCCTGTCCGGCCGCCTCGCTCACCTGACGATTCGAGACCGCCGCCACGCCGTGCTCCGCAAAGAGCTTCTCCGCCGCGGCCAGGATGACCTCGCGCGTCTCGCTCCCGTGCGTCTGCCTCACCCTCGAGCCGGCCATGCTCACCAGCGTACCAGAACCTTCTCGATCCCGCCGACAAGAAGCCCTTCACGCCGCGGCAGCTCCTCCGGTTTCACCGCGAGATCGAGCGTCGGCAGCCGCTTGAGGAGCACCTGCAGCGTGGTCTGGAGCTCCGTCCGCGCGAGCGCCTGCCCCAGGCACGAATGCGCGCCCGCGCCGAAGGTGATGTGCGCGTTCGGCGTACGATCGAGCTTCATTTCGCTCGCGCCTTCGAAGAACGACTCGTCGCGGTTCGCCGAGGACATGCTGCAGATCACGGTCGTCCCGCGCGGGAGCGGCTGGCCCGCGACCTCGGTGTCCTCCGAGATGAACCGAGGCAAACCGAAGCCCATGTTCGCGTCGAAGCGCAGCGATTCCTCCACGGCCGTGCGGATGAGCGAGGGATTTGCGAGGAGTCGCTCCCAGCGGCTCCGATCCGAGAGCAGCATCGACATCATCTTCCCGATCATGTTCGAGGTCGTCTCGTGCCCGGCCACCAGGATCCCCTGGGCCGTCATGATCAGCTCGCGCTCGGTGAGCACGTCCTCCTTGTCCGTGGCCGTGATGAGCTCGCTCAAGAGGTCATCGCCGGGGTTTGCCCGCTTCGCGGCAATGTGGCCCATGAGGAAATGGGCAAACTCCATCTGGGCCTGGTTGACCTCCTCCTGGGTGAACTGCGTCATGGTGAGCATCGCATTGGACCAGTACGCGAGTTTCTCGCGGTCGGTCACGGCGATGCCGAGCAGATCGGCGATGACCCAGACGGGAAGCGGGAACGCGAAGTCGCTCACGAGATCCGCCGGCGGGCCTTTTTTGACCATCTCGTCGACGAGGTGGTTGGCCATCGTCTCGATCTTCGTCTGCAGCGCCTGAATCCGCTTCACCGTGAACGCGCGGTTGATGAGCCGCCGCCACCGTTGATGCGACTCGCCACCCGCCAAGGACGCCGCCTCGGGGTTTTCGAAGACGCTCCCTCCCTCGTTCGTCGTGATCCGCGCCGCGCCGTCCTGCGCGAGGTTGCGGGAAAACCGCGGGTCCGAGAGCACCTGGCGGACATCGTTGTACCGCGTGAGCAACACCGCCTTGTCCCCGCTCGGCAGCCGGACGTGGGCCACCGGGCACCCCTGCCGCAAACGATCCCACTCCGCAGGCGGCTCCAGAGCCGACGGCGCACGGAGAGGATAATCCAAGACCTGATCGCTGCTTTCGCTGCTCATGGGAAGATAACCTCCGCGTTCGGTTCTAAGGCACGCGACTTAGGAAGTCAAGTGACTTAACGCGAGGCCAGGAAACCGCCGCGCCGGGGCGCTGCCCCGGGCCCCGCGGGGGCTGTTCGCCCCTCGACCCGAACCAGGGCAAGCCCTGGACCTCAGGGGGAAGAACTGCGCGATGCGCAGTTCTTCCCACAGCAGCGCTGCGGTTTTGGTCGGCAGGGTCATCGTGGCCTGTTCGCAGAACTGCGCATCGTGCAGTTCTGCGACCCCGGGTCCAGCGCTTGCGCTGGTCCGGGTCCAGGGGTGGACAACCCCTGGTCGGGGTCCGGGGTGAAACCCCGGCGCTACGCTGCGGCCCGCCTCTCAAGGCGTGCTGCTGGGATCCGCCGGATCGCTCCCGGCGTCGTGCTCGTCGCCGTCGCGGAACCCGTCCTCGTCGCGGTCGAGCCCCAGACGCTCGCCCGAGCCGGGCGGCGTGCAGGTATAGGTCAGCGGCAGGTCGAGCAGGAAGGACACGAGGCGGAGCGTCGCGTCCGCCATCGGGGGAGAGCTCGCGCGATTGCTCGTGAACAGACCGCCGCCGGCGTAGAGGTAGCCGACTTCGCTGCCGAGCAGGTGTCCCTTCACGACGAGATCACATTCCCCGGCCTCGGCGCGGCTGCGCAGCAGATTGAGACGGGCGTGCACGGCTGCGTTGCTCGCGTGGGACAACGTCACCTGCTGCCCGACGATCGGCGCCATGTTGGAATCGAAGGCGAGCAGGAACGACTCGACCTGCCGGCGCAAGAGCTGGCCGCTCGGACCGACCGGGAATCCCTCGGGGTTGAATTCGCTCTCGCCGAAGCCGAAATGCATGAATCGGAAGATCGTGTCGATCATGCCGTCGTGCAGATAGCCGAAGCCGCGCACCTGATCGCCCATGAAACCATTGTCGCCCGGCTCGATCCCTGGCGCCTCGGCCATGCCGAACATCCCGACCTTCTGGTAGAGATTGCGGAAATGGGGGACCTTCATCGTCTGCGGCGTCCCCTCGAAGGTGCTCAGGCCCATCGTGCCGAAGAAACCGGGCGCCTCGCTTCCCGGATTGCCGGTGGGATCGAGGGTGTGGCATCCCTCGCAGCTATGCGTGACGTCGGACAGGGGGCCGGTGAAGAACGCCTTCCCCGCTTGCTGGTCCGGGGTGAGGGAGTTGTCGAGGTTGCGGATCGGATTCGGCGGATAGGTGATGCGCAGGACGAAATCCGTGAATGCGTCCATGTCCGCCTCGGAGAGCTCGGTGTCGCGCCCGAGCAGCTCCACGAAGGCGGGGTTGAATTTCTTGAATGCCGCGAACTCGTCGAAGATCCCGCTGTCTGGCTGGACCGACGGGGCGTCGTTCCCGCCGGTGCGGTCGCCGCGCCAGTGCATCGGGCCGTGGTTTGCCATGCCGCGTAGGCTCTGGGTGGTCATGGGGCCCTTCAGCGGACGATAGTTGGGATTGCCGGGATCCTCGACGAGGAAGGGCCCCGGGTTCGTCACGGTGACCGCGTCGGGATTACCCAGGTCCCAGGCCAGGCTATCGAAATCGCCGAATACGTGGCAGCTCGCGCAGGACGAATCCCCGTGGCTGGAGGAGAATTTTGCGTCATAGAGGAACCTCCGGCCATGGGTGATGCTGGGCGGCTCGGGGTTGTGCATCGGCAGGTGGGCCGCCTCGGCGCGCGCGACGGTGTCGATGACGGAGATTGCGTTGTCGAAGGAGGTCAGCGCATAGAGACGGCCGCGCGCTTGATCGAGCACGAGCCCCGTGGGCCCCCCGCCCGAGACGGGGATATGGTCCGCTGCCGAGGGCGTGAACGTGTCGTTCTCCAGGGCCGCGGTATTGAAAATGCCGATCTTGCCGGAGCCCAGGGCGGCCACGTAGAGCGTCGCGCCATTGCTAGTGATGGCCATGCTCTGCGGGAGCGCGAGGCTCCGCTCGTTCTCCGTGCTCGGCAAGGGCGCGCAGCAGGTCGCGTAATCGACGTGCTTGTTGAGGTGCCGCGGGGCCACGCCGCCCGGGCCAAGCACCGTGATACGGCTCTCGTGCAGGTGTCCGCGCAGCGTCTCGCCCGCATAGATCCCCGGGCCCTCGAACCGCTTGTCGTTCTGCGCGTCGGTGTTGGTGACGTAGACCTTCCCGTTTACCGGGTTGACGATCATGTTGTAGAGAATGGTGCCGACGCCGGTATAAAATCCCGACGAACCTGCCAGTTGTGCCGGGGGATTGGCGAGGGCGTCGATGACGAAAACGTCCTTGTCGGGCAGCGAGAAGCGCACCTCGTCGTCCCAGGTGCGGCCGATCGAATCGACCCAGTTGGCGCCGTTGTGCTTGACGATGACGCTGGTCTCGGGCTGCGGGAGGCCCTCGAAGTTCGTATTGGGCGCGGGCACGCCTCCGGCCGATTCACCTCCGTCGGGCACCAGGAGGTCGCTGACGACCGTGGTTCGGTTGCCGGAGTGGAAGGCGGCCGCATATACCTTGGAACCGTCGGGGGAGACGGCGAGCGCGCGCGGCGTGTCGCTGAAGAGGGTCAGGATGGTGAGCGGCGTCCCGCCGAGGGGCGCGCCCAGCGCATTGGCATCGAATACCCAGACGTCGGCGCGGCCGACGCCGGGCGTGGCGAGCTGGGGATCGCTCGGGCGATTCTGGCCCCGGTGGGCCGTCGTGATGAACGCGCGCCGGCGGCCTGGCCCTCCGAAGACGATATCGCGAGGCTCGTCCCCCACGAGCAACGTTCGCACCACCCGCCCGTGCGCCGGATCGCTCACGTCGACGACGCTGACGCTATCCGAGAGATGATTGACGACCCACACCTCGTTATCGTTCCTCGCCGCGACGGCGACGGGCTCGAGTCCCACGGGCACCGAGCCGACGTGTGATAGGCCGCTCATTTGGACGCGGAAGATCTCCAGGCGACCATCCGGGGTATTGACCGCGAAGAGGTGTTTGCCATCGGCCGAAAGCGCGAGGGGACGCACTTGACCGCTTTCAAAAAGTGTGTACGACGGGGCGGCGTGGGCGAGGGTGGAGGCGGCGAGGGGGACGGCGAGCCCGGCAATCGCGAGGGCTTTGCGCAGCAATCCAGATCCAGTCATCACCTTTTCCTTGCGAGTGTCGCGGGGCGGACCCCGGCGCTGCGCCGGAGCGCGTGCTCGACTCCGCTCTGCAGCGTGCTACGGGTGACGAGGCCACGCAAATCGGTCCCGAGCTCGACGAGCGTGCGCGCGATTTCCGGCCGGATGCCAGTGAGCACGACCTCCGCCCCGAGGAGCGAAACGGCCTGCGCGGCCTGGAGCAGCCCATTGGCGACCTCCGCATCCACCACGGGGACGCCGGTCACGTCGAGGATGGCGACCGCCGCTCGATGCGCCATCACCCCCTCGAGCAATGTCTCGATGACCTGCTGCGCGCGCTTACTGTTCACGGTACCGATAAGCGGCATGACCACCACGCTTTCGGCGATGGGGATGAGCGGCGTCGACAGGGCACGCAGGGTCTCCTCCTGCATGCGAATGATCTCCGCCTGGAGGCGCATGTTCTCGGCCTCGGCGCGCTGCGTCTGCTCAATGGCCTGCTTTGCCCGCAGCTGCGAGGTGACGTCGATGTTGAACTCGACCACGTACTCGGTGCCGTCGTCGCCCGGGATCGGGATATAGGTGGTCTCGGTCCACACCACGCGATCGTCGACGGTCGCCAGGGTGGACCCCGAGGTATCGTAGGAAGTCGGCGGCATCGTGATGTTCGTGTGCTCGGCAGCCGCCTGCTCGAAATTGGCGACGAATCCCATCGATATCGATGCCGGATCGGTCAGGATGTTGAACTTCCCGATGATCTCGTCCTTCACACCCCCGATGACGTCCAGGGAATTGCGGTTCATCGCCACCGACAGGCCATCCCGCCGGTAGACGCCCAGGCCCACGGGGATGGCTTCGAAGATCTTACGATACGGAACGCGGCGCTCGTGCTCGGTGAGGGTATCCTCCAGCACCTCGCGCTCGGCGAGCGCACGTTCGAGCACGTTCACCCGCGCGCGCAGGGCCGCGTTCTCGGCTCGTAGGGCTTCGTAGGTCGGCTCGTCGTTCACGCTCGTCCTCTCTCCATGGCAGTCACGGCCAACATGCTCGGTTGGACCTGCATAGGGCCAGACTTCGGCAACGTACAGTATCCGAAATCAATGCTGGCGAGAAAGGAGATCTGCGCGGGCGGGACGAATGCAAAGCGACAAACGATTGACGCTCACACGTGGCGTCTGGTTTCCCGGAATTCTGGGTGTGCTCACGCTCCCGCTAGAGCGACAGCTCTGCCACCCCGTCCTGGAACCTTATCCTTGCGAGCATCAGCTTCTCTTGCAGCGCCACGAGATCAATCGTCGCCTTCGAGATCCGATCACTCACCTCCTGCATTTTCTTCTCCAAGTTCTGCATCAGGGGTCCCCCGCTCTTCACCATCTTCAGCGTCACGACCTGCGCGTGCAGCTCGTCCAATCGCTGCCGATACTCGGCGAGCTGCTCGCGGGTCGTCGTGATCCGCTGCTCCAGGTTCGCCATTTCCTTGTGCAGCTCCAGGAGCGCCCCCACGCTCTCCTTCAGCTTCCCGCTCGCCGCCGGGCCCGACAGATACACCCGCACCATCTCCATCCCCACCTCGTTGCGCAGATCCGTCGTCCGGAAGACCGGCGTCTCCTCGTCGATATCGACGTCCACCTTCTGGCCCGGCTCGATCTCCACTTTGAACAGATACGACTCGCCCATCCGCTCCTGCGAAGGCGGCGCCTTGGCCAATGTATACCCCTTCGCCACGGTATGCCGCACGTACACCGTCGCCTTGTCCTGCGACCGGTTCGTCATGACGAGCGTCT
Organism: Polyangium jinanense; assembly: GCF_028435365.1. The sequence goes on from NZ_JAGTJJ010000070.1 coordinate 31,141, forward strand.
TTCTCCGCGTATGTTTCACCTCCGTCGAAAACACGCCCCGCTGCACCGAAAGGATCCGCGTGATCGCGTCGGCCTCGTCGTCCTTTCGCTCCACCACGATCTGCCGGTCGAGCGCGAAGGGGATGAATGCGAACGAGCGCGCCGGGATCGGATCACTCATGCCCTCGCCGATGAACCGGCCTTCGCCGAACACCGTCACCGGCCCGCTCTCCAGCACCGAATCCGTCGGGTTCTTCAGGCGCACCGCCTTGAACGGGAACGTCGCATTGCCGCGCGTGCTCTCCGGATCGTAGAAATACACGAAGCCGCCGTCGGTCTCCGTGCTCAGGATCGAGACCATCGCGCTCGTCGTGCGGGGCACGGTCATCGGTATGGTCGATTCGAAGTGCGCCGTGCCGATCGGCTCGGCGCTCGCCTCCTCGGCCGGCGATAGGCTTGCCGTCTTCTGCATTTGCGCCTCGGTGTCGACCGACTCCACGATGCTCACGCCGCCCTTGCGCCCCTCCTGCAGCCCATTGCCCACCGCCGCAATCTGCGAAGCCGGCAGCCCCGCACGGATGAGCTGCTCGCGCGCTCGGTTTGCCCGCTGGAGCGAGGCGGCCTGTTTGTCGGCATCCTTCGCGTCGGCATATCCCTCCACGACGATCTGCTTCTTGTTGCTCCGATATTTGGCCGCGAGCTGCTCGATCTGGATCTGCTCCATCGTCTTCGGCGGCGGAGGAGGCGGCGGCTGCGCCGGCTCCGCGGGCGCGGCCTGCGCCCCGGGCGCGACGCCGGCGAGCGACTCGAACGAGCGGGTGGGAATGCTCCTCGTGAAATCCGAGCTGGCCGCGGTGCGGCTGCTCCCCACATCGATCGTCGGCGGCCTCCCGGCCACGACGACCTCCTCGCTCGCGCTCAACCCGTCGACGACGTAGCCACTCTCGGGACTCGTACTCCCCCCGACATTCGCGACATTCGCGAGCTTCGTGTCGTCGAGATTCGCGAGAATGCGCTTCCCAGGCTGCCCCGGCTGCCCCCCGTGCGTCGCCCCGCCCATCGGAGGCGCCTGCGCGAAGAGGCCGTCCGATTGCAACGTTTCTCGCTCGACCACGCGGATCGTTCGCAGATCGAAGCGGAACGAGAGCGCCGAGCTCGACCCGACCCCGAGCTTGACCTGATTCCAGTCCTCACCCGAGGTGTTGTCGACGACGGCCCACGCATCGACCTTCATCTTCCCGTCCTTGCCGACGGAGATGCGATAACTCGGCTTCCACGAGGGCGCCTCGGTCACGTACGAGAGCCGGAGCTTGTGCGGCCGCGCGCCCTGGAGCTGGATCTCCATGTTGACGAGGTTTCCCCCCTGCCCATCGTATTGCTGCCCGGCATACCCCGATCCCACGGTCGGATACGCGATCGGCGCGGGTTTGCCCGTGGTCGCGTCGATCACGGTGAGCGATTTCAAGAAATCGTCGACCTTGTCGTCGGGCACGCTGAGGCGGAGCGAATCCCCGTCGATCTCCGCGTACCGCTCGAAGTACGCGACGCCATTGCGGTACACGACGACACGCCCGAGCGTGGTGTCGCTCCGGACGAAGCTCGTGGCATTGCTACAGCCGAGAAGGCAAAAGAGCGAGAGGGGGGCGAGAACGTTGCGCATCGGGACACCTCGGTCGAGACGGTTGCGGGGGCCCTCAGCAGCGATCGTGCCATCCCGCTCTCCCGCGCGATCACGACGGTTTCTCGCCGCGTCCTCCACGGGCGTGGACCCGCGGTCGACAGGTGTGGACTCGTTGTCGACAGATCAGCGGGGCGGCCCGGAGACGCGGCGCTCGCAGGCCTCTTGCTCGGCCCGCGCCGTGGCTTCCGGCACGTTGAGAAGCGCGATCCGCCGCTCGACCGACATGCAGTACGTCGTCGCCGACCACAACTTCGGATCGAGGGCGCCGGTCAGCGGCTCGAGGTCGGTCCACACCCACGCGGCCTTGTCGTCCGAAGCCGTGACGAGCCGCTTCCCGTCGGGGCTGAACACCGCCGAATTCAGCACGAAATCGGATCCCCGCAACACGAGCGGCTCGCCGCTCCCGTCCGCATTCCAGATCCGTACCGTCTTGTCCTGCGAGGCCGTGACGATCCGCTTCCCATCCGGACTCCACTCGGCCGAATTGACCCAGTGCTGATGCCCTTCGAGGACGAGCGGCGTCCCCGTCCCATCGGCATTCCAGACCCGCGCCGTCCGGTCGTGCGAGGCCGTGACGATCCGCGTCCCATCCGGGCTAAACACCGCGCTCCGCACGTTCCCCTGGTGGTCGAGCAAGAGCAGCGGCTCACCGCTTCCATCCGCGTAAAACACCCGAACAGCCTTGTCGCGGGACGCCGTCACGACGCGCTGGCCGTCGGGGCTCCACGACGCCACATTGACTGCGGCCTGATGGCCCTGCAAAACGAGCGGCGCGCCGCTCCCGTCGGCATTCCAGATCCGCGCCGTCTTGTCCTCGGAAGCCGTGACGATACGTTTCCCGTCCGGGCTCCACGAGGCGGATTTCACCGTGGCCAGATGGCCCCGAAGCACGAACGGCTCGCCGCTGCCATCGGCATTCCAGATCCGCGCCGTCTTGTCCTCGGAGGCCGTGACGATACGTTTCCCATCCGGGCTCCATTCCGCCCAGTGGACCACATTTTCATGGCCGCGCAAAACCAGGGGTTTGCCCGCGCCGTCCGCATTCCATACCCGGGCCGTGTTGTCCCACGAGGCCGTCACGATATGCCGGCCGTCGGGGCTGAAGGACGCCCGGTAGACCATACGCTGGTGCCCTTTGAGCAGCAATGGTCTGCCCGCGCCGTCCGCGCTCCAGACCCGCGCCGTCTTGTCCGAGGAGACGGTCACGACGAACTGGCCATCGGGGCTGTACGAGGCCCTTTGAATGGCGTCCTCGTGGCCACGGAACACCAGCGGATCCCCCGAGTTCTCCGCGGTCATGAGGCGCAGGCCCTCATTCTGGAAGGCCGTGAGGATCCGCTCGCCCTCGGAGGTGAACGCGAGTGCATACACGCCGTCCTTCTGGCCCGTGAGCACCTGGGGCTCGCCCGAGCCGTCCGCATTCCACACCCGAAGGGTCCTGTCCCACGAGGCCGTGACGATGTGCTCGCCGTCGGGCCGGAATGTCGCCGAATTGACCGCCGCGAGGTGGCCCCGAAACACCACGGGTTCGCCCGAGCCGTCCGCATTCCAGACCCGCGCCGTCCTGTCCTCGGAGGCCGTGACGACACGCGCGCCGTCGGGGCTGAAGGCCGCGGAGCGCAAGCTTTGCTCGTGCCCGCGGAGGATCACGGGCTCGCCCGTACCGTCGCTCCGCCAGATGCGCGCCGTCCGGTCCCGCGACGCCGAGACGAGCCGCGTGCCGTCGGGGCTCCACGTCACGGTTCGGACCGCGTCCTCGTGGCCCAAAAGGGTCATCGGGCGGCCCGAGCCGTCGGCATTCCAGATCCGTATGGTCTTGTCCCACGATGCCCCCGCGATGCGGCGGCCGTCGGGACTCCATGCGACCGATTGCACGGTTTCCTGGCCCCGCAGCAGCAAGGGCTCGCCGCGGCCGTCGGCATTCCACACGCGAACGATTCCGTCCTCCGACGCGGTGGCGATCCGTTTGCCATCGGGGCTGTAGGCCGCGGACATGACGAGGGCCGGATGCACGAGCACCACGCGGGCCGGTCCGCTCTGGAGCGCCCAGCGCGCGAGCTCCGAAAAGCCACGTGGCACCTCGGGCGGCTCGACCTCGCGCAAAAGGGCGAGCACCGTCGTCGGATCCCCCGAGAGCTCGCGCGCCGCGGCGATACGCGTCGCATTCCGCGCCTGCCTCGCCTCGGCCTGCGCGCGCGCCGCCTCCGCGTCCGCGTGCGACGCCTGCTGATCGGCGCGCCGTGCATGCTCCCCGGCGCGGAGGGCCAGGTACGATACGACGACCGTGATCGCGCAGAGCGCCGCAATGGCGCCCATTGCCACCCGCCGCCGCAAGCTCCGCTCGCGATCCGCCAGCGCCACGACGGCGAGGAGATATCGCTCCTCGCGCCGGCCGAGCCGGAACGGCGCGCCCGCTCCCTGCGCGGCGCGGCGGCGCGCGAGCCATTGCCTCGCTTCCTCGGCAGCTCTATCCCGCCAAACGAGCCCTTCGGCCTCTGCGCTCGCGTCCCATTGCTGGGCCGCGGCGCGCAGGCGCGAAAGGAATTGCGCGTCCTTCTCGTTCTCGTCGAGCCAGTGCCGGAGCTTTGCCCACCGCTCGACCAGCGATTCGTGGACGATCTCGACCGTCGACCCCTCCCAATCGCCGCCCGTCTCGATGACGAGGAGCCGCGCGGCGGCGAGGTGCTGCACGACCTGCTCCGTGGCATCGGCGCCCTCGGACAGCTCACGAAGCTCGGCCAAGCTCACGAGCGCGCGCGTGCGCTCGGGCGTAACGAGCCGCAGCAGAATCGACCGGGCGAGCGCCTGCTCCGGCCCTGAAAGCGTCGCGAGCACCGCATCCGCGTGTGTGGAAAGCGCCCCCGCGACGCCGCCGAGCGCGCGATAACTCTCGCGGGACAGAAGCTTGTGCTCGCGATCCCGCGCCTCCCACAACTTCGTCGCCGTGAACTGCAAAAGGGGCAAGGCGCTCCGCGTGTTCTCCAGGGTATCGAGCATCTGCTCGACGAGCTCGTCTCCCTCGAATCGATACCCCGCCGCCTCGATGGGCTTCGTGAGCGCCGCGCGCAGCCCCTCACGGCCGAGCTGTGGCAAGAAGACGAGCCCGCGCGTCACCTCGGTCATGAAAGGGCGATTGTCGACGAGCCGATCCAGAAAATCCGAACGCATGGCGAGCACCACGCGCAGCGGCGAGGATGCGTCGTCGGCCGCGCCTTCGAGGCAGGCGATGAACCCCTTCCATTCGTCCGAGCTCGCGCCGAGGGTATAAAGCTCCTCGAATTGATCGACAAAAAGCAGAATGTGATGGTCCTGCCCCGCGCGGCGGCACCGCGCGCGAAGCCGGGCGCCGAAGTAGCCGGGGCGGCTGCGGAGCATCGCCGCGAGCTCCTCGGCGTCGGTGGTGGGGGGCACGCTCCCTCGAAGGTCGATGGGCGGGTCGGCGATCTGGACCAGCACATCGGCGAGCGCGGTGAGCGGCTTTCGACCTGGGCGCAGAATGAAGGCTTCCCAGGTGCCCCCCGAGCGCTTCAATGCAGGGAGGATCCCGGCCCGCACGAACGACGATTTGCCCGCGCCGGAGGGCCCGGCCACGACCACGAGCTGCTGGTTGCGCAGGCGCCCGAGCACACCCGCGATGTCGCGCTCACGCCCGAAAAACCGCGCGGCATCCGACTCCTGAAACGCCGAAAGGCCGGCGAACGGATTGTCGTCGTCGGACAGCACCACCGTGGTTGGCTCGTCGACGAGGGATTCGAGCGCCGTGAGCAGCTCCCGCGCCGAACCGATACGCTCCGTTTTGCGTTTCTTCAGACATCGATCGATGAGCGTGCCGAGGGCCCCGAGGTCCGGGCGTGATTCCAGCACGCTCGGCATCGGCAATTCGAGGACCTGGACGCCGACGAGCCGCGCCATGCTCACCGGCGCGAGCGGGTGCGCGCCCGTGACGAGCTCGTGCAGGATGACCCCGGCGGCCCAGACGTCGCATTGTGGATCGACGTCGAGCCCCAGCCATTGCTCGGGCGACATGTACGGCGGCGTGCCGACCACGCTCCCGTCCTCCGTCGTCGTGAGATCATCGCCCGGACGCGGCGGCGCGATCTTCATCGTCCCGGTATTGTCGAGCGTGAAGCGCTTGGCGATTCCGAAATCGAGCACCTTCACCTGCCCGCCCTCGGTCAGGAGGATGTTCTCCGGTTTGAGATCCCGGTGCACGATGCCCATTTCATGCGCGCAGACGAGCGCGCGCAGGACGGGAATCATGAGCTCCGCCGCGACGCTCGGCGAGACCCCGCTCGAACGCTCGCGCCCCGTCATCCACGCCCGGAGCGTGCGGCCTTCGAGGTATTCGAGCACCATGTAGGGATATCCCTCGAGCTCGTCGACCTCGTACACGACCACGATGCTCTCGTGCTTGCAGCGCGCCGTGGCTCGCGCCTCGGCCAGAAACCTCCCGGCGCGTTTGCCCGTGTACCCCACGAGCAGCTTGATCGCGCAGAGCCGCGCGAGCCTCGTATCACGCGCCAAAAACACCCGCCCCATGCCGCCCTGGCCGAGCTCGCGGATGATCTCGTACTGCTTGATGACGCTGCCCGGCTGGAGCGACAGCGACTCCACCGGAATCGCGGGCGCGCCGAAAGCGATCGGCGGCGACGTCGCCGAGACCGTCGAGCGGGAGGGCGGCTCCGGATTGGGGCCGGTCATGGCCCGTGCGGTCCGGGCGAACGCGGGATCGGCCTCCGGCTCCCTCTTGGGAGCTTCTCCCGAGCGACCGCGCTGGCTCTCCGGATGGCCCTCCATGCGATCCGTCCCCTAAGGCTCGATCCCGTGGCGCCGGAGCAGCCGATACAGATACGTCCGATCCATCCCCGCCGCGCCCGCGGCCCGCGCGACCTTGCCATCGTGCAACCGCAAAAGCGCCGTGAAATACCGCCGCTCGAAATCGGCCATGGCCCGCTCCCGCTCCGACGCATACGGCGCCGTCGGGTCCACGACGAACCCCTCCTCCGTCGCGCCCGAGGGCTCGATGGCCGGCTCGATCGTGCGGAGAATCAAGCAACGCTCGACGTAATTGCGCAGCTCGCGCACGTTGCCGGGCCAGGCGCCATTGCGGAGCTGCGCCATGAACTCGGGCGTGCGGAGCTGCTCGGCCGCGCCCTCGGGCGCGCGCAAGGACGCGATGATTTCCTCGGCCAGCGCCGGGATGTCCTCGGGCCGCCGGCGCAGGGGCGGCATTCCGATCGTCACCACCGCCAGGCGAAAATACAGATCGGCGCGGAATCGGCCGACGTTCACGTCCGTCCGCAGATCGCGGTTCGTCGCGGCAATCACGCGCACGTCGACCGGCCGGTACGCATTCGACCCCACGCGGCGAACCTCCCGCGCCTCCAGTGCGCGGAGCAGTTTTGGTTGCAGGTCGACGGGCAGCTCGCCGACCTCGTCGAGGAACAACGTCCCGCCCGACGCCTCCTCGAATGCCCCGACCCGCCGCTCCATGGCCCCGGTGAACGCGCCTTTTTCGTGCCCGAAGAGCTCGCTTTCGAGCAGGTTTCCGTGGATGGCCCCGCAATCGACGATGACGAACGGCCCCTCGCTGCGTGCGCTCTTCTTGTGAATCGAGTGCGCCGCCTGGCTCTTGCCCGTGCCGGTCTCGCCTTCGAGCAGCACCGTCACGTCGCTCTCCGCCGCCCGCGCGAGCATGGCGAACGTCGCGCGCATGGCCGGCGAGACACCCGCGAGCGAGCCGAAGCGTGTCTCCTCCGAGACCGAGAGCCGGTTCGTCTCGGCGGCGAGCTCGAAGCGGATCACCGTCTTTCCAAGCCGGAGGAGGCTACCGACGCGCAGGAACGCTTCCAGGACCGCGACGCCGTCGAGCACGGTGCCGTTGCGGCTCTTGAGGTCGCGAACGCGCACGCCGCCCTCGTCGACCACGATCTCGCAGTGGAACCGGGAGACCGTGGGGTCGTCGACGATGAGGTCGTTGCGGTGGTGGGAGCCGACCGAGCAGCGGTCGCCCGTGGACTGCCAGCCGAGCCCGCGCGCCGGCCCTTCGACGACGGTGAGGCGGAAGCGGCGGACCGTGCCTCTCGTGGAGGCCTGGCCGTCGGCCTGCGTCAGCGTCGTGGAGGGAGCGGCGCCCTCGGGGATGTTCCGGTCGCTTTGCTCTTGCCCCGCGGCGCGGCCTCGGATCGACACGGCTCACGTTCCTACCACAGGCGAGGCGCGGCTCACACGACAAACGCGGGCACGGGAGCGGAAGGGGGGGACGGGGGCGGCGCAGGCTGCGCCGCCCCGACGATGGGAGCGGTCTTTCGGATCAGGAATCGTAGCCGTAATTGCCGTCGAGGACGAGCACCACGCCGCTCTGCGGGTAGTAGAGCACCACGCGCGCAATGTTGTCGGTGCAGTTGTGGCACGACACCTGCTCGCTGTAGGACCACGCCTCGATGTCGCCGCCGCCCGCGAAGGCGTCGATCGCGGCGAGCAGGAAGTCGTTTTGGCCCTGGGCTGCGTCGAGGTGACGAATGGCCGCATCGTTGAGCTTTCGCCAAACGCACCCAGCGGGGCCCGGAATGCAGGATCTCCCAGATATCGAAGCCGCCGTGACTGTCCGACTTCGGCCGGGAATGGATCGGCACCGCCGAGGATCCGTCGGACGCTGACCGGCTGCTCCTTCGCGGAGGAGGCTCGCCTGATGACCGATCGACAGCAGCCTTTCGGGCGCTTCGAGCGTGGGAAGCCCGGAGCCGCCTGCCGTTTGCGTCTCGTCCCACCGTTTGCCGACGAGCGCCGCTCGCTGTGGCGGGTAGGCCGGCAGAGCGGCCGAGCCACACGAGGAAAACAGGCGCTCGACCCATTCCTGAACGAATCGTGACGCATCGCATCTTGTCCACGTACCTGCGGGGGCGTAGGTTTATCGGCAGGGTGGCAGGGTGGACGTGTAGGACCAGCGCCCATCGAGGAGTGCAGATGAACACGCTCGCGACAAGCGCGCCGCGCGTGGCGCGTACGGCTTCGTTCGCCCTTCGGGCCGCGCAGCGCGTCAGCCGCGCGTTGCTCCTCGACCGTTCGTTCCGGTTCTGGGTCGACGAGTTCGCTCCGGTCGCCTCGCGTGCCGAGCTTCGCGCACGCGTCCTTTCGGTGGCCGACGTGACCCACGACGTGAAAACGTTCGTGCTCGCACCCCGGGTATGGCCCGGTCACCTGCCAGGGCAATGGGTACCGGTCGAAATCGAGGTGGACGGCATACGCCTCCGTCGTTGTTATTCGATCTCCTCCCCACCGAACGACCCCCACGTCGAGATCACCGTCAAGAGAGTCCCCGACGGCCGCGTCTCGAACTGGATGCATACGCATCTGCACGCAGGCGACTTCGTTCGCCTCGGCGCGCCCTCAGGCGACTTCGTCCTCCCCGAGGCGACGCCCGCGAAACTCCTCCTCCTGAGCGGCGGCAGCGGGGCTACACCGCTGATCGCGATCCTCCGCGACCTTGCCCATCGGCGCGCGCTAAAGGACGTGACTTATCTCCACGCCGCGCGTTCGCAACGAGACGTACTCTTCGCCCGCGATCTCGCGCGCCTTTCGGCGTTGTACCCCGGGCTCCGGGTGGTGCTCCACCTCGACGACGAATCGCCACGACTCGATGCCACACAGCTCTGGGTGTTGGTCCCCGACCTCGCCCACCGCGAGACGTTCCTTTGTGGTCCGACCGGCATGATGGACGCCGTCGCGCCCGCGTTCCTGGGTTTCGAAAGACGTTTGCATCACGAGCGATTCGTCGCGGCCAAACCTGCGGCAGCGGCGCCCGGCGCAGGTGCGCTGATTCATCTCGGTCGCTCGAAACGAACCATCACCACCACGGGCCGCGGGACACTGCTCGACGAACTGGAGCAGGCCGGTGAACGCCTCGAATACGGCTGCCGCATGGGCATCTGCAACACCTGCCGGTGCGCCAAGCGGAGCGGGGTGGTCGAAAACGTCCTGACCGGCGCGATCTCCAGCGAACCCGACGACGACATCCGCCTTTGCGTGTCCGTCGCCCGCTCCGATCTCACGCTCGCCCTCTGATCCGACAGGACCTCCGATGAACCGCATCCTCACCCCCCACGAAATCGACGCCTTCGGCCGCGAGCTCGATGCAATCCGCCAAGAAGTTCTCGACCAGCGCGGACAACGCGATGTCGATCACATTCGCAGCGTCGTGCGCACCATGCGTTACGCGGAGGCCGCCGGCCGGTTGCTCCTCCACGTCGGGATCGATCCCGTCACCTTCGCGCTCGGCAGCGGAGCACTCGGCCTGGCCAAGATCCTCGAGAACATGGAGGTCGGGCACAACGTGATGCACGGCCAGTACGATTGGACGCACGATCCCGAGCTCGACGGCGAAACCTATGATTGGGACATGGCCTGCGCCGCCCACCAGTGGCGCGAGTACCACAACTTCGAGCACCACACGTTCACCAACATCCTCGGTCGCGACCGCGACGTCGGCTACGGCTTTCTTCGGGTGACGTCGGAACAGCCGTGGAATCCGGCCCATATCATCCAGCCGTTCGTCGCGGTGGGGCTCGCATTCCTGTTCCAGTGGGGCATCGGGGCTCATGCGCTGCGCCTCGACGAGACCATCGCCGGCCGCCAGTCCGTCGCCGAGCTCTGGACCCGTGCGCGGCCATTCCTGGCCAAGGGCTCGCGACAACTGTTCAAGGACTACGTGTTCTTTCCGGCATTGGCGCTGGCGAATGCGCCACGGGTCGCGCTCGGAAACTTCATCGCCAATGGGATCCGCAACGTGTGGGCCTTCGCCATCATCTTCTGCGGGCACTTCCCGGAAGGGGTGCGCATGTACCACGAGCAGGAAATCCAGGACGAACCACGCGGTGCCTGGTACCTGCGCCAGATCCACGGGTCGGCCAACATCGAAGGAGGTCGCCTGTTCCACGTGTTGAGTGGCCACCTCAGCCACCAGATCGAACACCACCTGTTCCCCGATCTCCCCGCCTGCCGCTACCCGGAGATCGCGCCGCGTGTGCGCGCGATCTGCGAACGGTACGGGCAGAGCTACAACACCGGTAGCTTCCGGGCGCAGCTCACGAGCGTGGCCAGACAGATCCTCGAAAACGCACTCCCCTCGCGCGCGCGTCCGGCTCGAATACACTGACCCAATGGCGCTTCCACCCGTCCCGCACGAATTCGCGTCGAGCCTCCGGACCAGTCGGATCGAGGCCCTGAGCGATGCGGTCTTCGGCATCGTCATGACGATCCTCGTCCTCGAGATACCAGTACCGGAGATCGAGCATCCTACAGCCCAGGACATACCCCGCGCGCTGCTCCGCTTGTGGCCGATGTTCCTTGGCTATTTCGTCAGCTTCATCGTGCTGGGGATGTCCTGGGTGGCGCAGCACGAGCAATTTCATTTCGTCAAGCGCGCCGATCAAGCCCTCTTGTGGATGACCATGCTGTTCCTCATGCTCATCGCGACCGTCCCCTTCACCACGACGTTGCTCGGCCGGTACCTGGATCAGCAGGCGGTCGTGGTGCTCTACGGCGCACACCTCCTGGCCATCAGCCTCGTCCACCATGCGACGTGGCGTTACGCGACCAGGAACCGGCGGCTGGTCGATCCCCACATTGATCTCGAGGACGTCAAAATCCATCTACGCCGCTCGCTCGCCACACCGGTGATCTATCTGATCGCGATAGGGCTCTCGTTCATGAGCACCGTCCTCAGTGTTGTGGTCTATGCATTCGTGCCGCTCGTGTACGGCGTGTTGCCGAGCATCTACGCCAAGCGGGAGGGTTCTCGCCCTCGCAAGAGCTGATTCTTCCGAAGCAAGAGGCGAGGCGCGCTCGGCTGCGCCGTGCCAGGTCCTCGCGCCCCGAGGACCGCGTCGAAGGGTTGCGCTCGTCCCCTCGTCTACGTCGTAGCCGTCGTCGGGGTCTTTCCGACGCACCCGCCAGAGGCACGTGTGAGCCCAAACATGTGAACGTCCCAGGGCAAACGCGAGGCGACGAGCGACCAAGCCCCTGCACCTCTCAGGGGTCGATCGGTGGTCGTCACGTCCCCGAACGACGGCGCCGGTCGTAGTGCCCCGGCAGATACCGAGGGCTCTCGGTGATGTGGTGCGCGCCCGTCACCCCTGCGGCCGAAGGCGCGGCGCTTCCGACGGGCGGATAGGCTGCGGGGCGATCGGGGGGGCCGTCCGGAAACCGGTGCGCGGGGTCCTTCGGTCGGTCGGCGGGCTCCTTCGCTCGGGGGGTGGGGGCCCCTGCGTCGGGGTGGCCTCTGCGGAGGAAGGGCGGCGGGGCGGTTCGAGCGGGAGGCGCGCCGCGGGCGAAGAGGCACGGGGCGCTCGTGACCAGGAGGCGGCGCGCGTCGTGGCGAGCGTGGGGCGCTTCGCGAGGGCGGGGAGGTCGAGCGTGATCGCGCAGGGGTCCGGTGGGAGATCGGGCTTTTCGCGGCGCACGCCTTTCTTGCGCCGCGCAGGCGTTTGCCTGGAATGGGTGGGCTGTCCAGTCTTCGGGTATGCCGAGCGCGACAGCTACAAGCGGTCTTTCGGATCAGGAGTCGTAGCCGTAATTGCCGTCGAGGACGAGCACCACGCCGCTCTGCGGGTAGTAGAGCACCACGCGCGCAATGTTGTCGGTGCAGTTGTGGCACGACACCTGCTCGCTGTAGGACCACGCCTCGATGTCGCCGCCGCCCGCGAAGGCGTCGATCGCGGCGAGCAGGGCGCTGCCGCCGCTCGATCCGAAGAACGTGGTCGAAGCGAGGCCGGCGCGATCGGTGAACGTGCCGTATTCGGCGGCCGGCTGGTTCTGATCCGTGGAGGCGATCTCGTCGACGATGCTCGTGATCGTGACCGGCGCCTCCGGACACTCCGGCGTATCGTAGGCGGCGATGGGCTGGATGTTGCGCCAGTTGTAGCCGGTCGATCCCTGGTTCCACGCCGCGCGCGCGGGCTCGAGCGAGGAAGCATCAATCGCGGAGAGCGAGAGGGGCTCCTGGGCCACGTCGCACGCGTTCGCATAAACACAGCGCTGCACCTGGCGGTAGGTGCCACACGCCGCGAAGTCGGTCGTGCCCGCGGGCTGGCTGTGGTAGCAGCTATAAACCGCCGGCTCACACGGAGGCGTCGGCCATACGTTGTAGGGGTCGCCGGAGGTGAGGGCGAGGCCCGTCACGCGCGCGACGAGGCGCGCCGTCTTGTTCGCAATGGTGCCGTCGGGACGCGTCGCGCTGAAGGAGAAGGCCTGCGTGTGCGGATCGATGGCGTCGTGCAGATTCGCGTACGACCAGTCGAGGCGATAGCTATCCGCATCGACGGGGAAGACCGTCGGCGCGCCATCGGGCGCCGTGACGGTGAGCGGGTTTCCGAGCACGTTGACGCCACCGCGATAGACGATGTTATCGGTGCCGTTGACGACGTAGGAAGGCTTCACGGCCTCGTCGATCCAGAGGTCGCTTGCCCCGAGGAAATCGTAAAAACGCGCCGAGATCTCGACGCGAGCCGTGTACTGGTTGGGCGAGCCCGTGAAGGTGTTGATGGAGACGAAGAGCGGTAGGCCCGAAAGCAAGGTATTCAGCTCGTGGCCCTCGTGGATCACGACTTCGAGCCGGCGCTCGCTGATGATGTTGGCCTGCGCGAAAGCGTCATCGGGCACGAAGCTGAAGACGTTCTGCAGGTATCGGTTCGCGGTGCCGCGGAAGATGAGGGCGCGGACGCCGTCGCGCTCCTCGAAGGTGCCGAGCGTCTCGAAGGAGAAGTCGAGGTCTCCCTCCGAGGCATAGATCCGGGTCGCCGTGGCGGCGGAGGCGGCCGATTCTGTTTCCTCGGGGAGCGTAGAATCCTGCGCAGCGCAGGCGGGGACGGAAAGGGCAGCAAGGAGACCGATTGCAAGGAAGCGCGATTTGTTCACCATGGTATCTCCAGCGAGGGGTGGCGACCCTTTATTGCTCAGGAACGTCAGCCTGGCAAGGGCGCCGGGGATATTGACAAGTGTGTTACGGGTGTATGACAAGGCAGCCGTGCGCGAGATGCCTCTTTGCGCCACAGGCCACAGATGTCGTAATGACCTCGCGGACCGTCGTAGAGGGGATCGGCAATCGCCATATTAAAAGTACGCGCCTCACCCCCGGCCCCTCTCCCTCTGGGAGAGGGGTGACAGATGGCGTTTCTCCCCTCTCCCGGGAGGGAGCGGGGATGGGGGTGAGGGAATCGTTCTTCGACGAGCTTCGGTCCCAGGACACCAGCCACCTGGTCGATCGGCCTGCACTGAGCGATGCTCCCGGCCGTGCGCTCCCCTCCCCGACCCATCGCTTCCTCTTCCCTCTGCGCGGGCGCGACCGCGCTTGCCTTCGCGCTCCTCGCGCCGCACGCGGGGGCGGAGACCGAGTCGGTGCGCTTCGCTTGGGTGCGGGGGCAGGGCGCGGACGCATGCTCCAGCCAGCAGCAAATCGCCGACCTGGTAACGGCGCGGCTGGGGAGGAGCCCGTTCACAGCCGATGCCGAACGCTCCATCGAGGCCATCATCTCGCGCGCAGACCGCGGCTTCCGCGCCGAGATCTACGTGCGGGGCCGCGACGGGGCGCTCGCCGGCGTGCGCGATCTGACGAGCGAGGCGACCAACTGCGGCCCGATCGAGGCTGCGATCGTGCTTGCCGTCGCCCTCGTCATCGATCCCGATGCCGGCCTGCTCCCTCCGCCTCCGCCGCCGCCTCCGCCGCCGCCTCCGCCGCCGCCTCCGCCTCCGCCGCCGCCTCCGCCGCCGCCCCCGCCTCCGCCTCCGCTGCCCTCTGCCACACCGCCCGTCCCCGCCCCCGCGCCCACGCCGCCGGAGGCGCTCGGGGCCTCGGGGATCGCCCTGCGGGGCGGGATCGGCCTCGGCCTGTTGCCGAAGGCGGCGCCGGGCGTCGGGCTTTCAGGCCACGTGGCCGTCGCGCCGCGCGTGCAGCTCACCGGCGAGATGTTGTGGCTGCCGGAGGCGCGGACGGAAGACGGGCACTTCGGCTTCGGGCTGTCGACGCTCGCGCTCGGGGCGTGCGTCGACGTGGCGCGGACCAGCGCGGCGGATCTGGCCGCTTGTGGGTCGTTCTGGGCGGGGGCGCTGCACGCCGTCGTCTACGACCTCGAGCCGGCCGAGCCCGGGGACTGGTTCTGGGCGGCCGCGGCGATCACGCCGCGGCTTCGCGTGCGTCTCGCACCGCGCCTGCACGCGGAGATGGGCGTGCACGTGATCGTGCCGATCACACAGCGCCCGTTCGAGGTGAACGGGTGGACGCAGCCCATCTTCGAGCAAGCGCCGGTGACCGGGCTGCCCTTCGTGGGATTGGGGGCGAATTTTCCGTGAAGGTCCGGCGCACCTCCGCGCATTCACGGCCAGCCGCGTGATCTTCGCCGCCCTCGCCCCCCGCACCGCCACCGCGCCCTCCTCCGCCACGAACGAGCTCGACGTGCTCGCCGTGCACGAGGCGCAGGCCGACTTCGTGTGGCGCTCGCTCCAGCGGCTCGGCATCCGGCCGGCCGATCTGGAGGACGTCTTCCAGGAGGTGTTCGTCGTCGTGCACAAACGCCTGCACACCTTCGACGGGAGCTCGGCCCTGACGACGTGGCTCTTCGGCGTGTGCCTGCGGGTCGCAGCGGCGCACCGGCGGCGCGCGTGGTTCCGCCGCGAGGTGCCGACCGACAACGTCGCGGCGACCTTCGAGGCGCCCACGGGTGAGTCCCCCGACGCCGCCCTGGAGGCGCGCCGCGCGCGGGCGGCGCTCGACCGCGTGCTCGACGAGATGGATCTCGACAAGCGCGCGGTCTTCGTGATGTTCGAGCTGGACGAGCTGCCATCGGAGGAGATCGCGGCGATCCTCGGCGTCCCCGTCGGCACGGTGTGGTCGCGGCTCAGCGCCGCGCGCAAGCAGTTCCAGAAGATCGTGGCGCGCCACAAGGCGCGCGGAGGGAGCCTCGAATGAGCGAGCCGACCCGCCTTCGCGATGACGGTCCCGACGACGTGCGCGCGCTTCTCCGCGCCGGATCGAAGGCACGCCCGATGACGAAGGCCGAGCGCGCCCGCACCAGCGCGCGCCTCGGGCGGTACGCCGCCGCCGCCGTCGTGGCGGGAGGAATCTCATGGCTGCCGGCCGCCGCGCTCTGCGCCGGCCTCGGCGCCGGGACCGCGCTCGTCGCCTGGGGCGTGCATGCCCTCATTGCGCCCGCGCCGCCCCCATCCGCGCCGCCGCCCTCGCCTCCCGCCGCGCTCACCGTGGCGCAGCCCCCGCCTCCAGCCGCGCCGCCCGCGCCGTCGCCGTCCTCCACGGCCACCCCGCCCCCGCCTGCGCCGCGCGCCCCAATCTCCGCCGCGCCCGCGCCGTCGCTCAGTGCATCCGCCGAAGCCCCCGCGCCCGATCCGCTGGCCGAGGAGGCCGCCCTGCTCGAGCGCGCCCGCGCCGCACTCAACACAAGCCCCGCCGAGGCACTCTCCCTCGCCGAGGCGCACGCCGCCCGCTTCCCCACCGGCAAGCTCGGAATGGAGCGCGAAATCGTGATCATCGACGCGCTCCGTCGTCTCGGCCGCACCGACGAGGCCCGCACCCGCGGCGAGGCCCTCCTCAGCCGAGCACGCGGGAGCCTATACGAGGAGCGCGTGCGCAAGCGCCTCGAAGGGGCGCGGTGAGGGGCTCGAAAAAAAGATTCTCCCTGTCGATTCTCCGAAGGTCCCGCCTCCCCCCCCGCATTCACGTCGCAAGGAGGCCCAACATGATGCTTCGTCTTGCTTCATTCTCATTCATCGCCCTCGCCACCACGCTCGCAATCGCCGCCTGCACGCCCGCCACAATCGCCAACGGAGGCAGCGGAGGTAGCGGCGGCACCGGCAGCACCGGCAGCACCGGCAGCACCGGCAGCACCGGCAGCGCGGGTGGTACCGCCGGCGCAGGCGGCGCGGGTGGTACCGCCGGCGCAGGCGGCGCAGGCGGCGGCAACGCCTGCACCGACGCCGGCGGCATCTGCACCGAGAGCGCGCCCGGCGCCTGCCTCAACGGCAAGTGGCTCGACGCCAACACCTACCCGTGCGGCTCGGGAATCGGCGTCGGCTGCTGCGTGCAGATCGACCCGCTCCCGGAGCAGTGCAACACCGACGAGGAATGCGGCTGCGGCAGCGTCTGCATCAACACCGAGTGCCACTCCGCCGGCGGTCTCCCGCCAAACTGCACAGTCGACGCAGATTGCGGCCAGCCCTGTCTCGGCTACGTCTGCATCGCGGGGATGTGCGAGAAGCCCATGTAGTCGAAGGCGGGTCGCTGGGGCTTTGCCCCAGACCCCACCGGGGCTATCCGCCCCTGGACCCGGGGCCTGCGCAAGCGCTGGACCCGGGGTCGATGAACTGCGCGATGCGCAGTTCATCGAACAGGCCGAATCAAGACCGCAAGCGGTCCTGCCAAGAGCAACGGGGTGGTTCCCCCGGGACGAACCAATTCAACTTTTATCGTTGAGTTCGTCCCCGATTCGTGGGACAAAACAAGCGACGCTGGTCGGTGCTGCAACACCGACCAGCGTCTCACCCACAACCCCGACGCCACGGAGCCATGAGCTAATGCTCACCCTACTCCTCCATCCTCCGCCGGCAAACTTTTCGGCATCGCACGCCTTGCTCGGCCGCCTCTACCTCGAACACCGCGCTTTCCTGCGCCGCCTTCTTCTCGTCCAGGCCATCCCTCTCAGCGACGTGGACGATGTCCTGCAAGACGTCTTCATCACGGTATGGCACGGTCGCCTGCGTCTCGCCCGAAAGCGTTTGCAGATGCTCGCGCCCGCGTAAGTCCCGCCTCCGCTCCCGCTTCCGCTACCAAACCCGCTCCCGTATACGTATCCGTTCCTGCGCCCGCCTCGCTCCCAGTTCGCGCGGCACCATCCTACGAGCCCGTGACGAGCCGCGTTCCATCCCGGTTCAGGCCGCCACGACGTCGGGGCTGACACGTCAGCGGTCCCGTCGACGTCACCCGCGCGCAATTGACGCGCCAGCCGCCCTTCGCAGCCAAACCCGCTCGAGCTTTTACCCCCCATTCCCACCGCCCGAGCGTTGGCCCGGTTCCTGCAAATGCTGCCTCCGACACCGGAGGCATACGATGAATCCTGCGCATACCTTGGGCAAAGCGATGATGACGACGGGCCGATGGACGGCAGCGGGGCTCTGCTTGGCCTGCCTCGCGCCGGCGATGCTGGGTTGCGGGCCCGTGGACGAGATGGTCGTCGAGGAATGGGAAGAGATCGAGGTACGCGGCGGCTCCGACGTGGTGAGCGAAGAGGAGAACGTCGCCGAGGCGACGGAGGCGCTCACCTCGGTGGGTTTCTCGACGTTCGTCGGAGGAACAGGAGGCATCTCGGGCGGCATACCGGCGGTGGACCCGGCGGGGAACGTGTACGTGGCGGGCACGGCGTCGATCATCAATAGCAGCAACCTTGATATCTTCGTCGCCAAATACAGCCCCAGCGGCGCGCTCTTGTGGACGGCGACATTCGGCGCCTCCTACAATGAGAGTGTCCGGGATATCGCGGTGGACAACGCGGGATGCGTGTACGTGCTCGCGAAGACCTATGCGCACCCGTCGCAGACGATCATCGTCGCGAAGCTCAACGCCGCGGGCAACGCGCTCGCCTACTACAGCCGGTTTGGCGGCAGCGGAGAAGACCGGCCGTACGGAATCGCCGTGGATCCCGCTGGAAATGCTTACGTGGCAGGTAGTACGCTTTCGGCCGATTTCCCTGTGACGCCCGGGGCAATACAGCAAACGCTCCGCGGGGACATGGATGCATTCGTCACGAAGCTGAATGCGGCGGGCTCGAGCCTCGTGTACTCGACCTACCTCGGAGGTAGCGGCTCCGACGACGGCATGGACATCGCCGTCGATGCGGCCGGTTATGCATACGTCGCCGGGGCCACGTACCCTCCGCCGAATGGCGTCGGGCTCCCCTTCCCGACGACACCCGGCGCATATCAAAGGACCTACGGTGACCCCACGTTTGGCGGGGATGTTTTCGTCACCGAGCTGATTCCCAGCGGTTCGGCGTTTTATTACTCGACCATGATCGGAGGCAGCGGCTCCGACGTCGGGTACAGAATCGGGGTGGACAGCGCTTACAACGCATACGTGGTTGGGATTTCGGACTCCACCCATTTCCCCACGACGCCGGGCGCGTTCCGCGGGGTCAAGAAGGGGCTTGCCGATGAATTCGACGTATTCGTGACGAAGGTCAACGAGCCTGGCAGCGCTATTTCGTACTCCACCTGGGTGGGGAGCGGCCCGGGCCGCGAGATTCCCTTCATCGCCGTGAGCAGCAGCGGAAAGGCGTACGTCTCGGGTATGACGACCTCGTCTAGCCTCCCCGTGACGGCGAACGCGCTTCAGAAGACGTACCGCGGCGGCTCCGCCGACGGATTCTTGATGGAGCTGAATGTCTGGGGATCGGCGGCGGCGTACTCGACGTATTTGGGCGGGAGCGGCCACGATTCTCTGTACGGCGTCGCCGTCGATAAGTATGGAAACGCCGTCGTGGCTGGTTGGACGGATTCCGCGAATTTCCCCGTCTATAACGCCGCGCAGCCGACCCCGCCCGGCGCCCCCTGGGGCGGCTTTCTCACGAAGTTCCTAGGCCCCTGACGCTCCAACGAGCAGCCGTTCGGCGAGTTTCCGCAACAGCGGTACACAATCAGATCCCGATTACCGTTTCCGCGACCGCCACCGCTGCCGCTTTGCATCGAGGAATGTTGATCCGTGGGAGCTTACGCCTTCATAGGATGAAACGATCGATTTCCGCTGCCGTAAAGGGTTCGCCCGTAAAAGGGTTGAGCCCTGGAGGCGGCAGCGGCGGGATCTCGGGCGAACCGGGCCACGTGATGCCCACCTTTTGAAGCTTGCGTTGCGCGTGAAGCAATTGCTTCGGATCGGGCGGCTTGGGAAGCAGCGTCGCGAGCTCGTCCGTCGTCAGCTCCGTAGGGCCAACCAGAGCGCGGGCGGTCACTGCGTCCACAATCGCGTGGATGGAGGCGGCGTTCGTTCGGTTGTACTCCGCCACATCGGCGTGATGAACGGGCAGCAGCCGACCACCTCGGAGCAAGCCCCACGCGGCCAGCCGGTCGGCGCCACAGAGCGTCGGGTCGTCGAACAGCGTGCCGGCGACGCGATCGCCGTAGAGCCAGAAGCCGACCCCTGCCAGCTTCTCCCCCTGATTTCCCTCTCCGAGCATGCGGACGGCCATCACGAGGGCCGGCAAAAGCTCGGCGGGGAGCCCCGGCACGGCCCCGCGCACATCGTCCGGGCCACCGGTCACCGCGTCTTCTGACAGGCCGAAGTGCTCGATCGGCCCGAACCCCAGCTCGTACGCAAGGCCAACGACGCCCGCCTCGGTCCAGGCCACGACGTCGTTGTCTCCTTCTCCATTGGCGTTGTCGAAGGCGCCTCGCCCGAGGTCGCCCAGCCAACGCGGATAGAAGGAGGCGGTGGCGAACGAGGGGTATTGGAGCGGGTAGCCTGCGAGGACGGCTTCGACGTAAGCGCGTAACGCGGCGCGGACGATAGCGTCGCGTTCGAACACGAGGTGTCCGAAACGATGGTTCCGCTCGACGTAGCCCATCATCGACCGGTTCCACACCTTCCCCCTTGACATCTCCCCTACCTTTGTAGCATGGTGCCCGCCCATACGCCTTTACACACATAAAGGGGGCATTTCCCATGGGAGAAGTCATCTCCGCGACGGCGGCCATCGAGCGCATCGACGAGGACGTCCATTCTGCATACGAGACCGCCATTGGGCGCGGGGGCGAGGTCGCCGAGACGGCTGTCGCCCGGCTCCAGCCGGGCGTCACGGCGCTCGACAACGCGAAGGCGATCCATGAGGCCGCGAAAAAGGCAGAGTCCCTCGCGTGGGCCACCGTGGCCGGCATTGATCACGACGCGGATGGCCTCATTGGCAGCGTCCGCGACGAGATGTGGAATGCCCTCGGCCGGCCCCAGCAGAGCACGCACATGGACGGCGTCTATCCCGAGGGCATCGGCACGTATACCGCGGGCGACCCGCTCGGGCAGCCCTTGCTCATGGAGGTCCTAAGGACCCGCATCCTCGCCGCCAACGCGCCGCAATGGCCCGAGAACAAGCGCAATGCCTGGGCCTCAGCCATCGAGGCGAAGGGCGAGGCGTACGACGTCGCCGTGAAAGCGTATCGACCCTTCGAGGCGGCCCGCGTCGTCGCCGAGGCCGGGTATCGCGCCGCCGTGCGTGGCGCGCACACGCGCCTCAAGAACTTCAAGCGCGACCTGAAGAAC
>NZ_JAGTJJ010000071.1 GCF_028435365.1 Polyangium jinanense
TGTCAGCGCTACTGTCTTGGCTGGCAGGGTCGCTCCTGGTCTTGACTCGGCTGTTCGATGAACAGCGCGGGAGCGCAGTTCAAAGAACCCCGGTCCAGCGCTTGCGCTGGTCCAGGTCCAGGGGCGGATAGCCCCGGGTGGGGCCTGGGGCAACGCCCCAGCTCAGCGCCTCCCAGATGAGACCAATGCTCAGTTCTTCCGACCGGGGGGAGCCATGGGTGGGCTCTACAAGAGCGCTTGGAACGCGGCGATCGTGAGGGCCTTGGGATCGGCTACCTTCGCGGCGGCGAGCTGCCGGCCGCTCCGATAACGAATACCGACGCCGTCGTGTGCGAATTCGCTGAGCTCGATGAACGAGCGGTCCTGCCCTTTCTCGAACACGCGCGCGTGGAAGAGGACGTGCGAAAAACCGGCCTCGTCCGGGCCGTCGTGGTCGAGCACGTCGAGGCGCATGAACTTGAGCGTCGAGGTCGCGTCGCGGATCTCGCGCATCACCTCGGCCTCGGGCCGTTTGCGATCCTCGTGATCGGGGTGGAGCGTGCGAAGGACGTACGCCGACTCCTTGCGCGCGTACGCCGAAAAACGCGAGCGCATCAGCGCTTCGGCGCTCGGCGCCTCGCGTTCACCGCGGTGATAGGGGGCGCAACAGCGCGCGTAGGGCAAACCGGAGCAGCAAGGACAATCTCGGGCTGGAGGCATCGCTGGGGAGCAACGTAGCAGAAGCGGGGCGTCAGGGGGCCAAACGTTCAGAGCCACGTGTGCCCCAGCGGCGGGTCGACGGGCAAGCCCCGGGCGCGCCGCGCGAGGAGGTCCGGGACGTGGAGGCGGTCTCACGGGGCCGGCTGGCCTCGTTCGCGGCCGAACGTGGTCACCGAGCAGCCCACCCCGGCGAGTGCGGGGACAACCATGATCCCGGACAGACATGCGGAGGCGACGCGATACAGTGGGCGACGGGGGCGAATGCCGGCGATGCGCCCGGCGCGCGCTTCCGGAGGGCGTCCTGCGCGGCGCCGAGGAGAGCGATATGAACGCAATTCGGCTTGGAATGGTGGCAATGCTTGCGGGTCTGTTCGTCACGGCCGCGTCCGGCTGCAAGTCGAAGATCGACGGGGGCGGGGGCGGAGAAGGCGGCCAGGCCGGAGGCGCTGGCGGCCAGGGTGGTACCGGCGGCCAGGGCGGCGGTGGATCGTTGCAATGGTACACGACCTGCGGAGACCCGGTCTGCGAGATCCCCGACGGGGGCGCGATGCCGCCGCAGGGCGTGGCCGTGTGCACGACGGAAAAAGAGGGTGAGCCGTGCTCGCAATCGGGCGCGACCTGCTGGCCAGAGGACAGCACGTGCGGCGTGCTTTTGACGTGCGCCGCGAGTGATCCCAAGGACAACCCGGGCGGCTGCCCCATCTCGCGCGTGAGCCACAAGAAGGACATCAGCTACCTGTCGGAGCGCGCGGTCGAGGCGCTCGCCGACGAGGCGATGGCGATGCGGCTCTCGACCTGGCGTTACAAGGGTGAGGACGCCGCCGCGCGCCCGCACGTGGGCTTTTTGATCGACGACATGCCCGAGAGCGCGGCCGTCGCCGCGAGCGGCGAGCGCGTCGATCTGTACGGCTACACGAGCATGGCCATTGCTGCGACGCAGGTGCATGACAAACGGATCGACGCGCTCGAACGCGAGCTCGCCACGCTGCGCGAGGAAATGGGCGCCCTCCGCGCGAAGGCCTCCCACTGCGAGAGCGCCGAGGCCTCGTCCCGCTAGCGACGACACCGGAGGAGCACGCGCCCCTCGTCTCCTTCCCGCTCCGACCAGGCGACGCAGACGGCCCCGCCCGACGCGGCGATGGCCGGATCCACCGACGCTCCCTCGCTCCGCGAGACGGAGTTTCCCGGCGCCGCGCCTGCTTCGTTGGGGCTCCAAGCACCCATTTCGACGCCGAAGGCGAGCGCTCGCCCGGCATGCTGTCCGCCCGGCGCCGCCCCCTTTCGGGGGTCGTGCAAGATTTGCCACGAAGGACCCCCGTGCATCACAATCGCGGGCGGGACGCCCTCGGCCACGCCTCGCCCGAGCTCCTCGTTCGTTTCCGCTGCCGCTCCCGGCGCGCGATACGACCCCGCCGACCAGACCCGCGCGGCGATTGCGTTTTCGGTGCGATACACGACCGCAGGCGGGGCCGAGCCCTCGGGCAAGGCGACCGCGGGAAAACCATAGCTTTTCGCGGGAGGAAAGTCCGCGGCGTCTGGGCCTCCCGTGAGCTCGATCGGCGCGTCGGTTTCCCACGCGACGAATCGAAGCTCGGGGCGCGGGCCGCTCATATCGAGCAAGGCGATCCGCGGACGTTCTCCCCCGGCAAACGCGACGATCTGCCCGACGAGCGGCCGAGCCGCCGGCTGCTTCATGATCCGGGAGCCCTTCTCGTCGCTGCGCCAGACACGCACGCGCTCCCGTAGGACGCCGCCCTGCGCGACCCGCTCGTTCCACGCATTGAAGCGCACGTTTTGGGGGCCGAACGCGAGCCAGGGATCACCCATGTACAGCGTGTCGTGCTCGGGTATGAGCGTGGACTCCACGTAGAATGACCTGCCATTCCAGGCCTCGACGATGAAGGCTTTGTCTTTCCGGAACGTGATGTAGGGATGGCCCTTCGGGTGCGCCGTCAAGGTGATGCTCTTCGAAGCCGGCGCACAAGGATCGAGCGGCCCGATTTCGGGGAGCGTCCATGTCACCCACGCGCTGCCCGTCCATCGGTGCACGACGGCCTTCATGGCCCTGAGCCCCGGCTCGGCCCAGGCGACCATAGGTCGGCCGTCGCCGTCGACCACGAGCTGGCTCTGGGGGACAGGGTGGGCGACGGCCGGACAGGCGACGGCCCGCGGCGGCCCCGGAATGTCGAACACCCGGGCGGGCGGCGGCGTTTTCGGCGAGAGATCCTGCACGCGGGTCCCATCGACGCGGAACACGCGCGGGCGGAGATCCTCCAAGAAAGACACGAGCACACGGCCCTGCTTGTCCCGGGTGAGCATCAGCTCGGGAAAACCGCGGTACTGCTCCGCTGCAATGGGCGGCAAATCCTGGAATCGCCCGCCTTCGAGCCTGCGCAAACGAACGCCCGGCGCCTCCGCCCAGGCGACGACGAGCCGCCCCTCGGCGTCGTAGATCGCAACCGGAGAGGTCATGGCGCCCGCCGACGGAGAGACGACGCCCGGGCTCACCGCGGGCGTGGCGGAGGACGAAGGCGCCGAGGAGCCGAGCGCGAACCAATCTCGAACCGGGGCAGTTTCGGCGAGGACGTCGGGGCAAAGGGCGGGCGGTCGCGCGGAGTCGGTCGGGGCCGTCGCGATGACGTTCGCGGGGCGCGGGGACGGTTTCGCGGGCGAAGGCCCACAGGCCGCGAGGCTTCCGAAGGCCAGGAAAACCAAGCGACGCCGTGGGGAGGGGTCACGAGCCATGAACACCAAGGAGACCGCTTGGGCGCCCGGCCGTCAAGATTGCGCTTCGTTCTTGACCGCGCGGCCGAGTTGATGCGCTGATCCGCCTCCCATGTTGCACCCCCAGGCCCGGGCTCTGATCGATTTCATGGAACGCAGCGGCCTGCCGCCGGCGCATACGCTCTCGCCAGCGGACGCGCGGCGCGCGTACCGCGAGCGCCGCGGATTCACGCAGCCCGACCCGCCCGCGGTCGCGGAGGTGCGGGATCTCCACGCGGACGCGCCGCACGGCAGGATCCCGCTTCGACTGTACCGCCCCGCGGGCACGACGACCGGCACAGGTTTACCCGTCCTCGTCTATTACCACGGCGGCGGCTGGACGATCGGCGACCTCGACACGCACGACACGCTCTGTCGATCACTCGCGAATGGCGCCGGCTGCGCGGTCGTGTCGGTCGATTACCGCCTCGGGCCCGAGCACCGGTTCCCCGCCGCCGTCGACGACAGCCTGGCCGCGACGTACTGGGTACAGCGCAATGCCGAGGCGCTCGGGATCGACGGGACGCGCATCGCGGTCGGCGGCGACAGCGCGGGCGGCAACCTCGCGGCCGTGGTCGCGCTCGCCGCGCGCGACGCGGGGGATCTCGGGATCACGTTCCAGCTCTTGATTTACCCGGCGACCGACATGCGCCGCATCGCGCCCTCGCACACGACGAACGGCCAGGGCTATCTGCTCACGCGTGACTCGATCACGTATTACCACGACCATTACATCGGCGACCCCGTGCACGACCTCGACTGGCGCGCCTCCCCGCTGCTCCACCCGAGCCATGAAAACCTGCCGCCCGCGCTCGTGCTGACGGCCGGCTACGATCCGCTGCGCGATGAGGGGCGAGAGTACGCCGAGCGCCTCACCGCGGCGGGCTCGAAGGCGAGTTACGTCTGCTTCGAGCGGCAGGTGCACGGCTTCGTGCCGATGGGCAAGGTGTTCGACGAGGCGAACACGGCCGTCGCGCTTTGCGCGGCGTCGGTGCGCGCGGCCTTGTTCCGCTGAGGAAAACGCTCACCAGGTATCGACGAACCGCCGCGCCTCCGGGCGCGCCGGCGTCGGGACCGATTTCAGCCCACGAAGAATCCAGGCGCGCGTCTCGGCCGGGTCGATGACGGCGTCGAGCTCCAGGAAAGACGCGGTGTTGATGGCCTTCCCGCGCTCGTACACGTGCGCGACCATCGCTTGAAATGTCACCTCACGCTCCTCGGGGTTTTCGATGGCGTCGAGCTGCTTGCGCATCGCGAGCCGCACCGCCCCCTCGACGCCCATTCCGCCGAACTCCGCCGTCGGCCAGGCAATCGTGAAAAAGGGAGCGTGTAGGTGCCCGCCGGCCATGGCCTGCGCGCCGAGGCCGTACGCTTTGCGGAGGACCACGGTGAAAAATGGAACCCGCAAGCTCGCCGCCGTCACGAACATCCGCGAGGTATGGCGCACCAGCGCGGTCTTTTCGGCCTCGGGGCCGACCATGAAGCCAGGCGTGTCGCAGAGGGAGATGATGGGTAGGCCAAACGCGTCACAGAGCTGCATGAATCGCGCGGCTTTGTCGGAGGCGTCGGCGTCGATTGCGCCGGCGAGGCGATACGGGTCGTTCGCGAGGAGCCCGAACGGACGTCCCTCGATACGCACGAGCGCGGTCACGAGGCTCGTGCCGAATTCGCGACGGAGCTCGAGGACCGAGCCCGTATCCGCGAGCGTCTCGATGATCGGTCGGATCTTGTAGGCCCGTCGCCGTCGCTCCGGCAAGGCGTCACGGAGCACGCGCTGATCGGCGCACGTAAAATCGGCGATTGGGCCCTGGAAATAGCCGAGATATTTCTTCGCGACGTCGACGGCCGCGGCCTCGTCCCGGACGCGCACGTCGACCACGCCGTTCTTGCTTTGCACGTCGATCGGCCCGACCTCCTCGGGCGTGTATTTGCCGAGCCCGCCCCCCTCGATCATCGCGGGCCCGCCCATGCCGATCGAGCTGTCCTCGGTCGCGATGATCACGTCGCAGCAGCCGAGCAATGCGGCGTTCCCGGCGAAGCAACGGCCCGAGACGATCCCGACGCGTGGGACGAGGCCGGAGAGCGCGGCGAACGAGAGAAAGCTCGGCGTATCGAGGCCCGCGACGAGCGGCATGTCCGTGTCATTGGGTCGCCCCCCTCCCCCTTCGGCGAAAAGCACGACCGGCACGCGCCATTGCGCCGCGAGCGCGAGCATGCGATCGAGCTTCTTGTGCCCCATGCCGCCCTGCGTGCCGGCGAAGACGGTGTAATCGTAGGCGAGCACCATCGTCCGCGCGCGCTCGTCGTCGAAAAACGCGCGGTTCACGCTGCCGATGCCGCAGACGATCCCGTCGGCGGGGCTCGCCCGGACGAGCTCTTCGATCGAGAGCCGCTGCCGCTGCGCGGCCAATGCGAGCGCGCCGTACTCGACGAAGCTGCCCGGATCGACGAGATCCTCGATGTTCTCGCGCGCCGTCCGTTGCCCGGTCTTGCGGCGCCGGGCGACGGCCTCGGGCCGGCCTGCGTCGGTGGTCGCGTGGAGGCGCGCGCGAAGGTCGGAGAGCTCCGGCCGCACCGGCGCCTCGTCGGGGCCGTGCGCGGGATTTCTGGATTCACTCATTGGCGTCGGCAGGATCGCAGAGACGGTCCCCGCGTGTCCAGGGACTTGCGATCGGAGGGCCGACAGGCTCAGGAAATGGTGGGGCCGGGCGCGTGGCGGTCTTGCTCGTGCGAGAGGAGCCACCGCTTCGCTGCGATGCCGCCCGCATACCCCGTGAGCGCGCCGTCGCCCGCGATGACGCGGTGGCAGGGCACGATGATGCTGATCGGGTTCTTCGCATTCGCCGCGCCGACGGCCCGCGCGGCTTGCGGCCGACCGAGCACCCGCGCGAGCTCGGCGTAGGATCGCGTCTCGCCAAAGCGGATTTCGAGGAGCGCGCGCCAGACCTCGCGCTGAAAATCACTTCCCCGTGGATCGAGCGGCAACATGAAAAACTGGCGCTGCCCGGCAAAATATTCCTCGAGCTGGCGCGTGGCCTCGCCGAGGACGGGATGCTCCCGTCCATCGCGGGCAAGGATGACCGGCGCGCCTTTGTGCCCGGGCAGGTACACGCCCACAATCGCTTCGTTCGAGGCGACGACGTGGAGCTCGCCGAGAGGGCTCGAAATACGGCGTTCATACAACATATTCATTCCTTGAATGCTCCTTCTGAAAGGCCCTGCCAGAGATGAATGACCGCATAGGCCCGCCACGGCCTGAAGGCCGCGGCGCGCTCCTCCGCTTCGCGCGTCGATTTCACGCGAAGTGCCTTCCGTACCCCGAGATCCGAGGCTGGAAATGCGTCCGGAAACCGATACACACGCATGCCGAGATACTGGGCCGTCCACGCGCCGATGCCCGGCAAGGCGACGAGCGCGGCCGCGGCAGCCTCGGGATCCTCGCCGCGCTCGAGCCGGACGTCGCCCTGCGTGACGGCGCGCGCGAGCGCCTGGATCGAGCCCGCGCGCGACGCGGGCAAACCAATTTGGATGATGTCGGAAAGGGGCGCCTCGGCGAGCACGGATGCCGGCGGGAAGAGGTGCGTCACGCCGGCGATCGGCGTGTCCAGGGCCGTTCCGAACCGCTTCGCGATGCGCCCGCCGAGTGTCGTCGCCGCGCGCACCGAGACCTGCTGACCGAGAATGGCGCGCACCGCCGCCTCGAAGCCGTCGAACGCGCCCGGCACGCGCAGGCCCGGATGACGCGCGACGAGCGGCGCGAGCAGCGGATCACGGCTGAGCGCCTCCGCAATGAGCTGCGGATGCGCGTCGAGATCGAAGAGCGCGCGCAGTCTGCCGAGCAGAAGCCCGAGCGCGCCCGCGAGCTCGGGCGCGACCTCCACCCGGAGCGCGTTTTTCTGCGGCGCGGGCATCACGCGCACCCACCCGATCCGCTCGCCGAGCCGCACCGAGCGGGCATACACGCCGCCCTGGACAGCCTCGACCCCGGCAATCGCGCGGTCGGCGAGGAATGTGAGCAGCGCATCCCAATCGAGCGGCGGCCGATAATCGAGCCGCAACGTGATGGCGGCGCCGGCCTCCGCTTCCCCGAGCGCGCGCCTTAGCGCGGACGGCGGCCTGCCGAACCGTGCGGAAAACAGCGCATTGAATCGCCGAACACTCCCGAACCCGCTCGCGAACGCGATCTCGGTGAGCGGCAGCGACGAATCCTGCAAAAGCTGCTTCGCGAGCGCGAGCCGCCGCGATTGAGCGAGCTCGACGGGCGCCACACCGAGCTCGGCTTCCATCGCGCGCCGGAGGTGCCGCCCGGTCACGCCGAGCACGCGCCCGAGGTCATCGACGGATCCCTCGTCGAGAAATCCGCCCTCGATTCGCGCGAGCGCGGCGCGGACGAGGCGCGGCACGGAGTCCTGCGGCGCGCCGCCCGGCGAGAGCTCCGGCCGGCAGCGAAAACACGCGCGAAACCCGTCCCGATCCGCCTCCGCAGCGTACCGGTAAAACACGCACCGATCTCGCGCCGGTGTGCGGGCGCGGCAAACGGGTCGGCAGTAGATGCCGGTCGTCTGTACGGCCACGAAAAACAGCCCGTCGAAGCGCTCATCGCGCGCGCAGAGGGCTCGGTAGCAGGTCTCCGCATCCATCATCGCCCTCCCCTCGTAGCGCGCCCGCGCCTCGATGTCTGGCCGTTTTCGGACGCGACAGCGATCTCGATGCGCCTGCCCGCCGGCCTTCAGATCCCGCGGCTGTCGGCGAACACGATCCAGGCGGTCACGAGCGCGATGAAATAGACGAGCCCGGCGACGACGACGAGCCGCGACCGCCTCTCCTCCGGCCCCGCCTGGGCGACGGCGAGCACGATCCCGAGCTTCGACAGCGACCCGCCCTGCGTGTATCGGCCGAGGACGAGCCGCATCAAGTGCGGAAACACCCAGAAAAACGGCGCGAACAGCGCAATTTCGACGAGCGCGACCACGAGCCATGCGGGCAGCCCGAACGGCGCGGGCCCGAACGCGGCGATTTGCACGGCGCGGACCTTGGGATCGAGGTTCACGGCGAGCACGCAAGCGAGGAGCAAGGCCGCGACGATTCGCCCCGCGCCGTCGGGGGAGATCCGAGGCTTGGTGGAAACAGGCGCGCCCTTCTGGAGGCGGCGGATGTTGCGGTGACAAAGCGCGGCAGCGGAGCCGAAGAGGACGAAGATCCCGAGCGGAAAACCTCGCCGGAAAGGCAGATTGAGCTCGGCGTCGAGCTCGACGTTCGAATAGGAACCGGGACGGCTCAGGGACGGATCTTCGGGGAGGTACGTGATATCGAAGGTTTCACCGGGCTCGCCCGGGAGTTTTTTTCGGTCGACGTTCCACGTGTAAACGACGCCGTCGACCTCGTAGCGGTAATGGGAAACCGAGGCCGAACCTTGTCGGGTGACGGCCGTGAGCGTCGCGGTGCCGGCGCGGCCATGATCGGCGAGCGCACGCAGCCGGAGCTCCTGGCGTCGAAAGAGAAGCCCGAGCACGAGCGGGATGACCAGGGCAATCGTCGCAAAAACGATCCTCCCCCGCGCATCGGTCGTGATGAGCTTGCGGCGCTTCTCTTCGTCCATTCGCTGTTCGATTGGGGACTGTATGCCCCGGTAGGCAGGTTTTGCAAGGGGAAGCCTCCGGGGTCGAAGGGCACAGCCGCACCTCGAAGACCGAACTCGACCGCCTCGGCCCCGCGCTCCTCGGAGCGGCTCGTCAGCAAAACGCGGAAGGCCGTCGCGGAGTTCTGAGGCTCGGGGGGAGCGGAGGGGAGCCGCGCGCAAACAGCGCCCCGGACGAACCTCTCGACACAGAACGCTCGGGGCTTCACACACTCGACGCGCCAGCCACCGTGGTCACGTGGCTCTCGGAGACCGTTCTGTCCGAGGAGCTCCGACCTGAAGCCGGATGCCGTGATCCGCGCACATCGACGAACCCCGGCGGATGGAGGCCGAGGCCGGGAAGCGACGCGCCGACCTGAAGGAGGTATTGACCCGGCAAGCCCGAGCAGGCCCGCGAGGTGATCCGCAACATCTTCCAGGGTCCGATCAAGCTGACGCCGATCGAGACCCCCGAAGGGAAGCGGTTCTGGGTGGAGGGATCCGCGAACCTGTGGGCCCTGTTCGCGGCTGGATGTCTTGAATCAGCGTCCCCAGCGGGATTCGAACCCGCGTAACAGCCTTGAAAGGGCTGGGTCCTGGGCCGGGCTAGACGATGGGGACGGGTGCTTCCGGGGAAGCGGGCGCGAACCCTAGCCTCCGCCGAGCTCCAACGCAAGAGCTTTCCGCTCTTCCGTTGTTCACTATTTTGTGTCGTGAGCTACAGGTACTCATGGACCCCAGGTGCCTTGTACGCCGCCTCGCGTGTCCGCCGGCCGAGCGCACCCCGCCTTGCGCACGTCGCCAGCGCGGGTGACGACACGCCACTCAGATCACGGCAAGCTGCCGCAGCAACGCGATCAGCGCATCGGCATCGTCACGCCGCCAAAACCCGAAGGCGAGGTGCTCGCCGGACGTGATTTCGATGTCGACCTCGGCTCCGAACGGCAAGATTTCGAGCTCGACCTGCGTGAGCTCGATATTCGCGAGCCTGAGGGCTCCCTCGGATACGAGCTGCATCAATCGTCGTGTCGCGGCGACGCGCGCTCGAACCCATAGATAGCCCAACCCGAGAACGGCCATGCACCCACAACACCACATGAACGCCGTGAGAAACCATCGGAGCGCTGGCGTGTAGGTGAGGGCCGCGCACATCGAAATGAAAGCGACGATGCCAGCGACGATGCCGTAAAGCGACCAGACGCGGCTCCGCGCGCGTGCCATCAGCGAGTCGAGCTCCGTAGGGCCAGACACGGTGAACACCGTACCGGAGGCGTCTGCGCCTGCGCAAGCGCGCGCGCAGGGGGTTGTCGCCGATCCATTCTTCCCGAGCCTCCTCCACTCCTCCGGCCATCCCCCGACGCGC
Source organism: Polyangium jinanense (assembly GCF_028435365.1). Next base: position 10,443 of record NZ_JAGTJJ010000071.1, read on the forward strand.
GCGAGCCTTGCGTGCGACAGGCTCCTGCCAGGACCCCGTGCCCCCAGGGGGCAACCTCGTCCTCGGCGACTGGCTGTGTCGTTCGCCGGCCGATCGAGGTCGAACGCGAGGCGGCACGGTCTCGCGCCTCCGGCGTCACGACCCTGTGGCCCCGCTGCGTCGGCGCCGTGCCCCGCCCCCCTCGGGACCGTGCTCCGGCCAACCCGTCTCGAAGCCCGGAGGGCACGACCCCGAGTCTCCGGAGACACGGCCTCGTCCCTTCGACGAGCTTCCCCGTGTCCCCGTTCACATCTCCTCGCCTCCGCACCCACACGCTCCCGTGTCCGACGTCGCTCGACGTCGTTGGGGAGTGTGACGGGGACCAGGTGTCCGTGAGGGTGGCTCGTCGGGCGTACGGGACGGGCCAGGCTCTCGTCTCCAGGGCGCTCGTGACGCTCGTGCGTGACGAACGCCTCGCGTGCGGCCGGCGACGTGGAAGCGGGTCCTCCCCGGGTAGGCGAGGCTCACCCCTGGTTTTGCTCCAGGTCTTCGGGGGTGAGGGGCTCGATCGGGTCGAGGCCCGAGTTTTTCTTGTGCTCCATGCGGTGCTCGAAATTAGCCATCGAATCGGAGGGGTCGATCGCTTCGAGCCTGAGCTGGAAGAAGGTCTCGATGTCGAACGCTACGGAAAGAATGGGGTAGCGATCCGGGAGGCCCGTCCGGGTGTTCGTCCATGGGTAGGCGACGTGGACCAGCGTGACGGGGATCCGAAGGATCGCGAAGACCTCCCGAGCAATGCGGAGGGCGGCGCTACACACGTGGTCCTGGTAGATCGCCCAATACTTGCGGTCGGGCATCCGTTTTCGGGAGATCCGTCCTGTTGGCGTGTAGGAAACCTCAATCGATCGGCAAGACGCTCTGATCGTTCGCGGTGAGCCATGCCTCGACGCACCACGGGCGGCGCCTTCTAGGCCGGTCGCGACCACGGGGGCGCTGAGGAGGCCGGTCCATGAGGAGGTCGCGCTACCGGAGCAGGTTCGGATCGCCCGGGGGGGGCGCGATTTGTGGCGACGCGGGAGCTACGAGGGACCTCGGCGGCGGCGCGCGAGGCGCGGCAGGTGGCGAAAGCGGCGACGGTGCTCGTGCTGGATGACGTGGGGGACGGGCTCGACGGGGCGCCCGAGGGGTCGGGGTGGATCCCGGAGAAGATCACGGGGACGCGGGACGTGATCGATTATCGGCACAAGGAGCCGCGGCTGCGGACGATTGTCACGCCGTGGTTGTCCGAGAAGAAAATGGCGGCGTACTACGGGGGTGGGACGGCGAAGCGGGTCTATCGAGAGGCGGCCGTGGTGAGGGTCGGGCCGCAGGAAGGGGCGCGAGATGGCGGGCGAGCGTGACAGGGACGAGGGGGCGCGTGGAAGTGGTTCGGCTCATGCGGAGCGGTATATATTTAAAGCACGCTCCCAATCTTTCCGGAGTTGCTCTGCGCTGCCACGTGGGTGAACGCGCCGCAGGTCCATGGCAATGAAGTCCATTGTTGCCCAGCCTGGCCACTCGCTCAGGCTGATACTGTGCGCCTTGGCATACTTTAGGAATGTGATGGCGCCACGGACTGCCACATCGTGCGGGTGCACCTCGTGCCGATGCCGACGTTTTGCAATTACCACGGCTTCTTTTGCACTCTCCAGCGCATCAAGGACCAGCCGCCTGTCCTCGAAGCGGGCATACCCTCGCATCTCTGCGACGGTGAACTGGATCTTTGCAAGTGTCGTCAGCGGCAGTGGGTGGTTCTCGATGCCAACCGCCTGCTCGGCATAGCGTAGCGCCTTGTCTGGATCTGTGGGCACGGTAAATAGCGCGCGTTGCTCCCAATAGCGGCTGTTCCACTGCCAATCTGGGGCGATTTCTTCGTAGAATTCTGCGGCACGTTCTTGAAGCATGCCCTCGACAAACTCTGCATCCAGCAGTCGCCCAGCCAGCCTAGCCTCTGGCTGGCGCTGCTTGATGGCCTCGCGACTTACGTACGGACGTAATGCCCGTGCCAGTGCAACATGAACGTCGTAAGACCGGCGCCCAAGAAGACCGTACGTCTGTTCTGCTACCACCCGGTGTCGCGTCAACAGCGTACCGTCCGGCTTTGGGAGGACCAGCGCGCGGAGTTCCCCGTCTAACGCATCATAGAGTTCCTTTGCGCTACATTTGGCAGCAGCCCTTACAATTCCCTCTCGCGCGGAGTGCGCGTGTGTATGAGCAAGACAGACAACGCTGTAAATTCTGCGGCCGCGATCGCTCAATTGTAGCAACTCGTCATTCATTCGCGACGCGAGGCTGACGTTCATGGAGAGTTGCACAAGACCAGACAGTAGATCGCCGCCGGTGATCTCGCGGCCAAGCACACCATCAGAGTACCCGGCCCGCGCCCCCAATAACCCTTGCTTGCGCAACGCCGCCACAAAGGATAGCGCTTCGTCTAGCGTGAGCGTCGCCATTGACGAGCTTTCGTAGAAGCTGTCCTTCGTCAGTCCGTCTATAAATTGTTGCCGGACGCCGCGATCAACGCCGAGGATCAGGACCCTTGCCTTACTCCCCTCCAACTTGTAGATGAGGTCTACCAGTTGGTCGATGTGATCGCCGACCCGGTCCACCATTAGGACAACAGGCTCGTTTGCCCCTTTTAGAATGGTGACCGCTTCGTCGACCGACATTCTTGCGTCGCCATCCCAGAAGAATGTAGCAACCTTCTGGTTTGCTAGAGTGGTAGCCACATCGAGCAGCAAGCAGCTTTTGCCTGAGCCAGCGGGCGCAAATACAATGCGTATGATAGAGCGGGCAGGATTCGAGGCCCAACGTAAGACGCCCGCCGCCAGGTTAGCGGTATCCGTACGCGGCAATATCTCGTTTCTGCGAACATGATCCCAGTTCGGCTCGCAGCCGGTAAGAATATGGGGGGGCGCTTGACCAGCGGACTGTGACACCGCGTCGCCCACGTGGCGCCATTGACTAAAGAAGATTCTCTCGGCGGATGCACTCCCGAACAGTGCGGCCGTTGTTTTGGGGCGAAGCAAATCGATTACAGTGGGACGGTCGGGTACCACCTCGTTAAGTTGCGAAATGAACTCGTCCGCCGTCGCCTTCACGATCGTCAGGCCATGACGCTCGCAAACTCGCTCAACAATAGAATCTACGTGTGGGGTAACGAATAGCGACGGTGCGGATCTGGATCGGATTTTATGCGACTTGTCGCGCCGCTTAAGAAAAACTTCGAGATCAAATTCGTTTAATGCGCAGCCCATGACGATGAAGGGCTTCTCCTGGATCTCGTCGGCAAATATGTAGTCCCACACGTTGTGTTCATCGACATGCCCCGCGTACGATCTGGTCGAGAAGACGAAGCCTGCTTCGGGGCGCTCGACATATCCATGTAGATACACCACCTGGACTGAGCCTGGTTCATCCCGGTCCTGAAAGGGATCGCTGTGTGTCACGCACTGGATTTTCTGTAGAGCCCGGTCGTTGTCGTGGTAGGCATCGAGGAGGACATTATCGATGTTGTAGGTATAGATGCGGCGCCAAATGAAGCTGGGCAGCGTGCGCACCGTTGTGGAGGCCTTGCAGCCGAGGAACTTGGCTACAAGAAATTTGCTCAGTGCATCGGGCGGGATAGCGTCGCTCAGGGAAGCGAGTGGGTAATCGGCGGGAAGGTCGAATGCTGCTGCGAGTTCACGTGCAAGCTCACCACCCAATGGAAGATTCTTCCCATCAGGGCCAATGGAACTTCTAGAAAAGCCAGCCCCCAGGAGTAGGCGGTAATGACCATTGCGAACAGCGTTCCGGAACAGCGAAAGCTGGTCATCCGTCAGCGCGGCCATTAAGTTGGACACAGTCATGAATTCGTTCCTTTAAGTTCTGGGTTGTTGTGTACGCCCCTTGGAGGCGTGGGGGTCGCTTCATTCTGCGACAGCTTGGAGTGCCCGGAACAACCAGCCTTCTCACAGTTCGCGCATACGCGCAACGTTCTTTTTCTGTCCCACGCGTAGACCTGCCGAGGTCGAGGGCGACGGGAGGCCGGGGCCGCGTCGAGGGCCTCGCGCTCGGCCAGCTCGGCGCGCACAAGGGGCTCGGGGGCCCTCGGCGGGCCGGCCGGCCCTCGGCGAAAATCTTCCCCGAGGTCGAGGCGCCCCGACCGCGCTCGACGTCGTATTTCCGCCACCCCCACATCCGGGGGGGTCGATGTGGCGGAAATGAAGGCGACGGAATCGACGCGCGGCGAGCTCCTCGGCGAGCGGCGCGAGGCTCGACGCGAGGGCCTCGCTGAGGGGTTCGGCCGAGCCGCACGTTGCCGCGGGGGTCGACGTCGAGGCGGGCGATCCCGCCGAGGTCGAGGGCGACGGGGTGGCCGGGGCCGCGTCGAGGGCATCGAGCTCGGCGAGCTCGGCGCGCGCAAGGGGTCGAGAGGTCCTCGACGAGCCGGCCGGGCCTCGGCAAGAATCTTCCCCGGGGTCGAGGCCCCGACCGCGCTGCGGGCAGAAGGAGAGTCGAGGTCGATGTCTAGGAGATGGTCCGTCCCTCTATGCGCTTCGTTATCGCCGTATAGTCGGGCAGCTCAACGTCACGGCTCTCGTCACGGCCCATTCACCTCTATGAGGATCGGAAGGCTGTTCTGCCCGTATGGCGCCAAATCCAACACATCTCGTACATTGTCGAAATGCTCCCACAGACGACTGATGTTCGAGGGCGGTTTTCGGAGAGTGCCCTTGATCGTCACGGGATCTTCGAAGAGAGGATCCTTCCGTTCCGTCGGCAGGGAAAGCGAGTCGAGCGACTTCGCTTCGATCCAGCCGTTGTCGACGATGATTGCATCGAGCGCGTACCATGAAGGCCATCCGAGTGATGGGTTGCGCTCACGAACGAATCGGAACGGCCGTAGGACCCGATATCCAGCGACCCCCGCCTGTGTCTCAGGGACGAGCACAGCACCGATGCCCCAGTAGCCGCGCACGGTGGAGCAGCGGTCGATCTGCCAAGCGGGTGCGAGGCGAGGCTTAGCCTTCGATATGTCGAAACAAGCGCCTTTCGCAGGAGGCGGCCCGTGAGGTCGAGCTTGTGTCTCCGAGAGCCGCACATCCTCGGCGATGATCCATACCTTAGTTTGGCGCTCCGGGTGGGCGGAGTCCAACGCCGAGACCGACGGGGCCGGCACGGGTGACGCGACGGACGCCACAGCCGTTGGAGCTGCAGCTACGTGAGGCGGCCCTACGGGCTGGACGCGTGCACCCGCGTCTTTCGAGCCGACGTTGATATCTCCGGCATTGGTGCCGCACGCGGCGAGAGGGATAAGCATGGCGAGCCACCTGAGCTGCGCGCACATGACGGCCCGACGTCCTCGTACCGATCTAGAAGACACGACTCCAACCCATCGGTGGCATGAGATGTAAGTATAGCACGCCCGGCATCCGCGCGTGATCTTCAACTGTGGTCAGGCGCGCGATCCATGGTGCTCCCGATCCGTGTCGCTTGCCGGTTTACTTGGCGGGACTGTGTGACCTGATCGGGTGTTCGATACGCCCGTGGAAGGGCTCCTATTCCCGCATTTCAATGAACCCAGGCTTCGACCTCTCGGCGATCTGCGCCCCGGCGCCCGCGTACTGGGAGTGGAAGAGCTCGAGGGGGCGAGGTCGAGGCGGGCGATCCCGCCGAGGTCGAGGGCGACGGCGAGGCCGGGCGGCGTCGAGGGGCCCGAGCTCGGCGCGCACAAGGGGCTCGGGGACCCTCGGCGGGCCGGCCGGCCCTCGGCGAAAATCTCCCCCGAGGTCGAGGCGCCCCGACCGCGCTCGACGTCGTATTTCCGCCGCCCCCGCATCCGGGGGGGTCAGAGTGGCGGAAACCAAGGCGGCGGAAACACGTCGCGGCGTGCTGCTCGGCGAGCGTCGCGAGGCTCGACGCGAGGGGCTCGCCGTGGGTTCGTCGCAGCCGCACGTTGCCGCGGGGGCCGGCGTCGAGGCGGGTGATCGCGGCGTGGTCGAGGGCGACGGCGAGGCGAGGCGGCATCGAAAGGCCCGAGCTCGGCGCACACAAGGGGCTCGGGGCCCCTCGGCCAGCCGGCCGGCCCTCGTCGAAAATCTCCCCCGAGGTCGAGGCGCCCGGACCGCGCTCGACATCGGGTTTCCGCCACCGATTCAGCCTCCTTCATTTCTGCCACCTCGGCCTCCGGATCCTGGAGGAGCGCCGTGGGGGCGCGGCATCGAAAGAAACGGGTTGTTCGCCCGAGGCGCGAAGGTACTCTCACTCCGTGGCGATCGAAGCGGGTGTGATCGCGGAGGCGCTCGCGCTCCTCCGCTCCAAAGGGGCTCTTGGTGAGGCCCTCGCCACGTTTCGCGCCCCGGAGCTCTCGGCGTTCTCGGGGCTCGACCGAGTGCTCCTCTTCGCGGCGCGGGCAACCGAGACACTCGTCGGCGCCGTCCGCGACGCACGGAGGGTCGAGATCGTCGCGCGCGACGCGGACGGCTTGCTCCTCCGCGCGCCGGAGAGGAACCCGTTCGTCGTCGTGCCGAGCAATCTTGTCGCGCCGTGGAACGAAGTCTCGCGCTTCACGATCACGGGAACAAGCGTCGATCCGGTGGCGTACCTGCGCCTATTCGTGCAGGACGGGCGTCTCGGCGCCGACGACAACGACGCGCTCGTTCGTGAAGCGATTTCCGCACTCGCCCGTGACCTCGGACCGCTTTCGCAGTGGGAGGTGCTTGCTTTGACCTCGCCGATGCTCGAGGACGCTTACTGCTGCGCCTACGAGGCGTGCGTCTTCGTCGGGGCCGGGAGCGCCGTTTTCCTCGCGGTGGGTATGGTGTGCGGCTAGAGCATCGACCGGTTCGATGCTCGGAAGATCGCGAAGCGATCTTCCCTCGGGGGGTGAATCGGCCGGGCTTTGCCCGGACGAGAGGGGGACGCGAGGCGTCCCCCTCGGGACAAAAGAGCTAGGACATCGAGCGGTTGCAAACCGCTCGATGTCCTAGCGGTGACAAGCAGGCCGGAGGAGCGAGCATTTGCCGTCCGTTTCCGTGGGATCCGCCGCGGTCATGATGGGCCCGCGCCGAGGTCGATGCGTGGCGAGTTCGGGGGAAGATCAGCGCGGTGCCGGACCTCGACGCCGGCCGCCTTGACGCCAGCCGCGAGCGCATCGAGCAACGCTCCTCGGCGAGCGTCGCGAGGCTCGACGCGAGGGGCTCGCGTCAAGAACGGACGGAGCGAAATGGAGGCCCGTGTGACAAACCTGTTGTCGAGGACGTCCCGTGGACGATAGGCTTCTTAGCTATGTTACCGTTTTTCCCATCATTCTTCGGTCAGAGAGGCAGGCGACCGTCGCTGAGCCTCCTCTCTTCTCTTTCCACCCTCGTACCCCTCACCCTCGGCGCCGCGCTCCTCTCGTCGTGCGCCGACCGGCCCGGGATGGCGGACGCGCCTGCCGCGGCCGACCGCGGGCCGGGGCTCTCGCTGCCCGGCGCCGAGCCCAGAACGCCCGCCGACCCCCTCTACCTGACCGTGGGGGCCGAGATCGGCCTCGACGCGCCGGTCCTAGGAGACGTCGACGGCGTGAAGCAAGCCCCGGCGATCGCTTACGGCGACGGGCAGTACCTCGTCGTATGGGAGGACTCGCGGGAGGCTTTCGCGGGGGAGGGCACCATCAACGTCCCCCTCTACGCCGCGCGCGTGGCGCTGGACGGGACGCCGCTCGATTCGCCGGCCTTCCGCATCGGCCGGGGGAGCAAGCCGGCCGTCGCCTCCGACGGCTCGGGCTTCCTCGTGACCTTCGCGGGCGCTCCCGGCGCCGCCTGCAACCAGTGCGGCGTCCGCCTGGACGCGAGTGGCGCGATCCTCGACGCCACCCCCCTCACGATCGCCGCGACAGGCTGGCTCGGCTCCCCGCCGGCCCTCGCCTGGAACGGCGCCGCCTATCAGGCTGTGTGGCCCTGCACCAACAACAGCCACATCTGCGCCGCGCAGATCACGCCGGCCGGCGTCGTCGGGCCCATGGTCACGGTGCCCATCAAGCTCAACCCCTACCCTGCCCGCCCCCTCCGCCCCCTGCGCGTGGCCTCCGACGGCACGGGCTCCCTGGTGCTCGGCTGGAGCCAAGGATTCGAGCTCAGCGCCATCCGCCTCGACGCGCAGGGCGCGCCCGTCGAGGCAGCGCCGTTCCCCGTCGGCCCGATCAGCTCCAATTCGTACACCGACGACCTCGCCCTCACCTTCGATGGGATCAGCTATGTGGCAGCCTGGTCGAATGAGGACTTCGCGCAGAACGTCAGCGTTGTCTCCGCCGCCCGCGTCACGAGCGCCGGGGCCGTGCTCGACCCTGGCGGGATCGTCCTCGATATGCTGTCGCCGGGGGAGCCGGGCACCCATCTCGCCATCGCCTCCGACGGCGGCGTCACCACCGTGTTCTGGCGGGTGTGGACGGAAACGGACGATTTCACCCCGATGCGCGCCGCGCGGCTGAGCTCGGGGGGGGTCCCCCTCGACGCCGCTCCGCTCGACGTCGGGAAAGGGCGGGATCTCGCGGCGGCGGCCAGCGGCGGCGAGGCGCTGCTGATCTTCGCGGACGGGCTGTTCGACTACGAGCTCATCCACACGAACCTGCGCGCGAGGCGCGTCGCGGCGGACGGCACGCTGCCGGCGCCGCCGAGCCGCGTCGCCACCGGCACGAACGGGCAGCAAGGACCCGCGCTCGCCTTCGACGGGACGAATTACTTCGCCGTCTGGACTGACACGCGCGCGGGCGGGATGGGCGGCGTGTTCGGCGCGCGGGTCGCGCCGGACGGCCAGATCCTCGATCCCAATGGCATCGAGGTCGTGCCTGGCATTCCGAGCGAGCCTGGCGATACGGGCTTGTACCGGTATGCGTACCGCGTCGGCTTCGACGGGACGAATTTCATCGTGTTGTCGGAGACGACCGATTACCACCCTCAAGGGTGCGGCGGCTGGTCCACCGTCACCCGGGTGAGCCCGGGGGGAGCGGTGCTCGGTGAAGTCGGCCTGTTCGGGGTCGCTTGCACGACGTTCAAGATGGCGAACAGTCCTGCCGGCTCGTTATTCATCGCTTTCGACGAGTACGTTTCCTTCACCACGGTCGCGGCGTTCCTGAATGACCAGGGCGTGGTGAGCGGACCGTTCACCATCGATCTCCCGGACGTCTACTCCGTTCCCGTGGCGTTCTCGTTCGACGGCACGAATCACCTCGCGACGTACGGAATGGGGAGCAGCCTCGGCGGGGCGCGGATGAGCCCCACGGGCACGCTGGTGGACACGGCGCTCTTCCCCATCGCATCGTCCGCCGCGCCTCTGGTCGAGCACCCGGTGGCGGCCGTCTTCGACGGGCAGAACCACGTGGTGGTGTGGGTCTCGAAGGATGGCGGCGGCGCCCACGTCCTGCGCGGCGCGCGCGTCAGCCCCGCCGGGACCGTGCTCGATCCGGACGGGTTCGTGATCGCGCCGATCGTGAATGGGTGCGGCGACTCCGAGCCGAAGGCTTTCCCCTCGGCTGCATTCGACGGGCAGCGCATCGTGGTGACCTGGCGCGAGCGCGAGGCCACGGCAGCGGGGTGCGAGGTGGCGCTGCGCGGCGTGGAGATGAGCCCCGCGGGCATGGTCGAGCCGGTGTTCACGGTGGCGCCTCCGGGGTTGGACACCCGCCCGACGGGGCTGGCCTCGGACGGCACGGGCAAGACGCTGGCGCTCTACAGCCGGTTCATGCTGGGCGCGCCGTTCGACAGCTACCGAGTTCGTGGCCGCATCCTCGGTGAAATGGGTGGCAGCGGCGGCGCGGGCGGCGCTGGTGGTAGCGGCGGCGATGGCGGCAGCGGCGGCGCGGGCGGCAGCGGCGGCGCAGGCGGCGCAGGCGGCGCGGGCGGCAGCGGCGGCGGTGGCGGCAGCGGCGGCGCGGGCGGCAGCGGCGGCGGTGGCGGCAGCGGCGGCCCAGGCAGCGCAAGCGGCAGCAGCGCAAGCGGCAGCGGCGGCGCGGGCGGCGGCGGTCACGGCCATGGTTGCAGCTTCCGCGCGGCTGGCGACTCCGCCGGAGACGCGTCCCTCCTCGGCCTCGCCTTTGCTGGCCTACTCGCCCTCCGGCGCCGCTCCGTCTCCAGCCGAGCGCACTCCGAGCGCCGTATCGACTGATTGCATCTCTCCCGCAGTCCCACATCCGCGAGCTCGGGCAGCTTGTGCAGCCTCGCGACGTCGATCTTCGGCAGCTCTTCCTGGATCTGGCGGAGCATGGGGTTGGCGCCCGGGAAGGGTCAACCCGTTCGTGAGCCCCAAGCGTTCGTGCGGCGGAAGGGTCGACCGGTTCGCGAGCCCGAAACGTTCGTGCGGCGGAAGGGTCGACCGGTTCGCGATCCCGAAACGTTCGTGCGGCGGAAGGGTTGACCGGTTCACGGGCCCGAAACGTTCGTGCGGCGGAAGGGTCGATCGGTTCACGGGCCCGAAACGTTCGTGCGGCGGAAGGGTCGATCGGTGCGCGCGCCCCAACAAGAGCGCCCCGCCGCAGCAGCCCGAGGCTGCTGCGGCGGGAGCGGGAAGGGAGGTCACTCCGGGATCGGGGTACCCGGGAGCGGGCAGTCCGCATGGTTTGCCGCGTCGAGCTCGCTCGCGAGCTCGAGCATGGGCCGGACTGTCTGAAGGAAGGCCGTCGAGCCGCCGACGCAGCGGGTCCGGGTTGACAGAGACGCATGATGACAATAATATGATGATCATCATATGTTGGCGCCTACCTGTGGACGTCGGCGCCACGCCTCGTGCTGTCAAAAGTAAGAAACGCAACCATCACGCGGAAGTAACCATGAACATCCAGAACGCGACCGTCTTCATCACCGGCGCCAACCGCGGTATCGGCTTGGCCTTCGCGAAGGCCGTCCTCGAGCGCGGGGCGCGCAAGGTCTACGCCGCCGCGCGTAACCCCTCGAGCATCGAGCTCGCAGGCGTGACGCCCGTGAAGCTGGACGTGACCTCGCCCGAGGACGTGAGCGCCGCGGCTGCGGCCGCGACCGACACCACACTCGTCATCAACAACGCTGGCATCGCCACGTTCGGTAGCTTCAACACCCCCGAGGCCGAGACCGTGTTGCGCCGCCACCTGGAGACCAACCTTTTCGGCGTGCTCCGCGTCAGCCAGGCGTTCGCGCCCGTGCTTTCGCGCAACGGCGGCGGCGCCTTGCTCAACGTGGCCTCCGTCGCAAGCTGGCTCTCGAGCCCGACCCTGGCCAACTACGCCGTGTCGAAAGCCGCGCTGTGGAGCTTGAGCAACGCACTACGCAACGACCTGCGCCCGCAGGGCACCCAGGTGCTGACGCTGCACATGGGCTTCGTCGACACCGACCTGGCCCACGGCATCAGCGCGCCCAAGGCCACTCCCGAGGACATCGTCGCCCGCGCCCTCGATGCGCTGGAAGCTGGCGAAAGCGAGGTGCTCGCCGATGAACGCACCCGCGAGGTCAAGCGCAACCTGAGCGCAGAGCCCGCCATCTACCTGGTCCCGCGGTGACACCCATGGTCGCCACGGCAACCACCACCGACGCTGCCCCCGACGCTGCCCCCGACGCCCCGTGGCGCGTGTTCTGGATCGCGAGCGTCGCCGCATTCCTCGTGTCGCTCGACACGACGATGCTGTTCTCCGCGTTCGACGCGCTACGCCACAGCTTCGGCCACGCCACGGCGGCGGAGCTGTCATGGGTGCTCAATGCGTACACCGTCGTGTACGCCGCAATGCTGATTCCCGCGGGAGGGCTCGCGGATACGCATGGGCGCAAGCGCGTGTTTTTGGTCGGCGTCGCGTTGTTCCTCGCTGCGTCGGCGGCGTGCGGGCTTTCTTCCAGCGTCTCGCTCCTGGTGGCCGCCCGCGTCGTCCAGGCCGTTGGCGCGGCGCTGCTGACGCCGGCTTCGCTCTCGATCGTCATCGCGGCCTTTCCCTCCGAACGGCGTGCGATCGTCGTGAGCCTCTGGGGCGCCGTGGGTGGCCTCGCCGCGGCCGTCGGGCCGAGCCTCGGCAGCTTCATCACCGACGTGGCGGGTTGGCCGTGGGCCTTCTACATCAATCTCCCGCTGGGCGCGCTCGCGCTCTGGCGTGGTGCCGCGCGCCTCGACGAATCCGCCCCGAGCCTTTCGCGAAGGCGCGTGGATGGCGTGGGTATGGCGCTGCTGATGCTGTGCGTAGGCGCGCTCGCGCTGGCCATCGTCGAGACCGAGTCTCCATCACGCACGCGCGGAGAGCTCGCGGCCATCGCCGTCACGGGCGTCGCGGCCGGCGCGGCCTTCATTGCGTGGTCGCGGCACAGCCGTGCGCCGCTCGTGGATCTCGCGCTCTTCGAGAATCGGACCTACCGCCACGTCAACGCAGCGACGTTTGCCTTCGGCGCTGCGTTTTCGATGATGTTTCTCGGCTTCTTTTTCTACATGCGCGGCATCTGGGGCTACTCGCTGCCGCTGGCCGGCGTGGCCGTGACGCCGGGGCCGCTTTTGGTCGTCCCGACGGCCATCTTCTGTGGTCGTCAGGCTGCACGCCTCGGCCACCGCCGCTTCCTCGTCGGCGGCTCGTTGCTGTACGCCGCGAGCAGCCTGTGGTTCATGCTCGTACCGGGGCCGCAGCCGAACTACGTACTGCATTGGCTGCCAGGATTGTTGATGAGCGGCGCGGCCGTGGGCCTGGTGTTGCCGTCCCTCTCCGCCGCGGCCGTGAGCCGATTGCCCCCGGCGCATTACGCGGTGGGAAGCGCGGTGAACCAAGCGACACGGCAGATCGGCTCGGTGCTCGGCGTCGCGATCGCGGTCACGCTGCTCGGTCACGCGGCGCTCGCGCGGGCGGACTTCAACCGACTTTACGGTCTGCACATCGTGCTCGCACTGATCACCGGGCTTCTGTGCTTGGGCGTCGATACCCGGCCAGCCGCGCGAGGGACGTGACCCTTACGGGGTCAGCATGATCGGCGTCTTCGCTTCCGCTCGTCAGCGATTCGATCTACGCCTGCTCTGCGCTCACTCGTCGATCCGGACCCGGATCACGATGCCGCCGATGACGTCGCCGACCCGGAAATCCTTCCGCAGACTGTCCGGGTGATCGTTGTGGCACTTGACGCAAGCCTCGACGACGCCCTTGTCGGGGTAATACGCGGAAAAATACTTCTTACCGCCGAGCGTCTCCTCGGTGTAATGGCTCTTCCCCGTCTCGGCGACCCGCCGGAGGCCGACCTTTTCGCTCTCCGTGCGCGGACCGTTCTGCTTGTTGATCGGCCACTGCGAGAGGAGCGCATAGCTGAAGAGCGCGTCCTTGGACTGGCTGATCGTCTCGGCGCTCATGCGGAGCATCTGCGCGGGCAAGGGCAGCACCTTCTCCTCGCGGAAATGTTCCTTGGCCTCCATGATCCGCTCTTGATACTGAAGCCGGTCGACGACCTCCCTCGTGTAGGCCTCGCGATTGGCGGAGATCGCCGCGAAGAGCGCGTCGGTCATCTCCTGCGGCGTGAGCTTGCCGTCGCCACGCCCGCCGCCGCACCCCGAAGAGGCGAGCACGGACAGACCCAGCAAAAGACAGGTGACCTTTTTGATCCGCTTCACGACGCGCCTACCCTCCGATCTCTCCGCGGAGACGAGGCGCGCCGTCGCTCCTCCTGCCGCCTGCGATCGAAGGAGAGCGCGTGCCGGCAGAGCAGCGCATTGACGAGGGCGAGGACGCAGGAAGCGACGAACGCGGCCTGGGGCGTCACGACGTCGTTGCTGTAGAGGGCCTCGAGCGAGGCCGCGACGAGCCATAGCTGGATGGCGGAGAGGATGCCGATCATCGCGTTGACGCCCGAGAAAAGCGTCGAACCCTGGCCGGAGAGCACTAGCTGTCCCTCCCGACGGCGAAGACATCGTCGCCGCGCTGCTCGATCCATACCCGAGGCAGGCGCCGCAAAGGCGGGCCTCCGACGGGACGGCCGTCGTTCACGTCGAAGCGCCCTCGGTGGCACGGGCAAAGGAACTCGTCCTCTCGCGGCTGGTGCACGACGGCGCAGGAGAGGTGCGTGCAGACCTGCGAATACGCGCGCAAGGACCCACTCTGCGTGCGCACGAGGATACAAGGGTCCTCGTCCGTCGGATATCGGAAGAGCATGGAGCCGCCCGTCGGGAGATCGGAGGCCTTGCCGATCCGCGCCTCCTCGCCTATCTGCGCCGGTTTTCGCACCCAGCGGGCGACGGCGGCGATGGCCCCGTTGACGAGGACGAGCAGCGCCGAGCCGATGGTCAGCGATTTCGCGAATTCGCGCCGCGCGACATATCGATCGTCCAGCGTGCCGATGGGAAAATCCTCACGCCAGCGCTCTTGCCCGCCCTCGCTCGTGTCGTCGTTTTCCGCCATCAGCCGTCCTCCGAAAGCAGCGCCGCCACGTCGTCCGGCTCGGCCACCTTCGGCCGGCCGCCGAGCTCGATGAGATCCACGTGCACGCGGTCTCGCCCGCGCGGCACGACGACAGAAACCTTGGTCCGGACCTCCTCGCCCTCGCCGAAGACCCAATGGTTCAATGCGGAGCCACGCCGCGTCCGCTCGAATTCGTCGATCGTCATGTACGACAGCGCCTGCGAAGGACAAACCGTCGCGCACATCGGCTTCTTGCCGATGCTGGTGCGGTCGTAGCAGAGATCGCATTTCATCATCTGATCGATCTCGGCGAAATACTTCGGCACGCCGAAGGGACAGGCGAGCACGCAATTCGAGCAGCCGATGCAACGAGGCGCGAGCGCGCTTTGCACGACGCCGTCCGGGGTCTTCTTGATGGCGTCGGCGGGGCAGACGCGCGCGCAGATCGGGTCCTCGCAGTGCATGCACACCTGCGGCGCCGTCTGCACGCTGTCGCGGCGGCGGATGGTCTCGAGGTGGATCATCGCCTGCCCCTTGTGGGTATCGCACTCCTCGCAGGCCTGCACGCAAGCCTGGCAGCCGATGCAACGTGCGTAATCGATGAAGAGCACTCGCTCGCTCAACGCGCCCCCTCTCGGGATGTGGGGCGCAGGCCGCCGTCGGGCGACCCGGAGCCCCGAGCGTCGATCTGGTCCGAAGCGCGGCGCACGCGGACGGCGCAGATCTTGTATTCCGGGATCTTCGAGACGGGATCGAGCGCGGGGATCGTGCACCTGTTCGCCGCGCGTTCGTCCGGCCAGTGATAAGGAACGAACACCGTATCGGGTCGGATGGTGTTCACGATCATGGCGCGCACGACCAGCGAGCCGCGCCGGCTCTCGACCTCGACTGGCTCGCCGTCCGAGACGCCGAGCTTCTGCGCGAGCCGCGGGTGCATCTCGCAATACGGGTCGGGGGTCTGCCGGACGAGGCCGCCGATCCGCCGCGTCTGGTTGCCGGAGAGGTAATGGGCGACGACGCGGCCCGTCGTGAGCACGATCGGGTACTCCTCGTCCGGCTCCTCGGCCGCGGGCCTCCACTCGACGGGCTGGAAATGCGCCTTCTTGTCTGCATGCCCGAAGATGCCGCCCTCGTAGAGCCTCGGTGTGCCAGGGTGGTCCTCCGACGGGCACGGCCAGAACACGCCGTGGTTCTTCTCGATTTTTTCGTACGTGATGCCCGCGTAATCGGCGATGCCGCCCTTCGAAGCGACGCGGAGCTCCTCGAAGATCTCCTGCGGCGAACCATATCGGAACTTCTCGCCGTGCCCGAGGCGCTCGGCCAGGCCGCAGAGGATCCGCCAGTCCTGCCGCGCCTCGCCCGGCGGATCGACGACCTTCTTGTGCAGGATGACGCGCCCCTCGACGTTCGTCGTCGTGCCTGTGTCCTCCTCCATGAGCGAGCCCGGCAGGAGGACGTCGGCGTGGCGCGTGGTCTCGGACATGAAGAAATCGACCGCGCCGAAAAACTCGAGTTTTTCCAGCGCTTCGCGGATGAATCCCTGGTTCGGCAGCGAGACCATGGGGTTGAAGCAGAGCGAGAAGAGGCCCTTGATCTTGCCGGCGTGGATGGCCTCGAAGATCTCCATCGCGGAGATGCCCTTGCCCGGCAAGGTCTTTTCGTCGATGCCCCAGACGGATGCGATGTGCTTGCGGTGCTCGGGGTTCTCGATGTCGCGCGCGCCAGGGAGCTGATCGCATTTCTGCCCTTGCTCCCGTCCGCCCTGGCCATTGCCTTGGCCGGTGATCATCGCGTACCCCGAGCCCTCCTTGCCGATCCTACCCGTGGCGACGCAGAGGTGGATCGCCGCCATGCAATTGTCGACGCCCTTGGAGTGGTGCTCGATGCCGCGCGCATGGAGCAAAAAACTCGACTTTGCCGGTCCCCAGAGTTCCGCCGCGCGGACGATGAGCTTGGGAGGGATCCCCGCGATCTTCCCGGCATACTCGGGCGTGTACTTCGCGACGATCCGTTCGAGCTCGGAAAACCCGGTCGTGTGCTCGGCGATGAAGGCTCGGTCGATCCACCCGCGCTCGATCATCACGTGGAGCATCCCGTTGAAGACGCCGATGTCGCCACCCGACCGGACGGGGATGTAGAGATCGGCCGTGCGCGCGATGGGCGTCATGCGCGGGTCGAGCACGATGATCTTCGCGCCGTTCTCCCGCGCCCGCCAGAGGTAATCCGTCGTGATGGGCGCGCACTCGGCGACGTTCGCCCCGGCGATGAGGATGACCTCGGCCTTGGGGATGTCGCTCCATGGGTTCGCCGCGCGATCGATGCCGAGGACCTTTTTCGACGCCGCCGCCGCAGAGACCATGCAGAGCCGGCCGTTGTAATCGACATTCGCCGTGCGCAGCACCGTACGCGCGAACTTGCCGACGAGATACGCCTTCTCGTTCGTCAGCGACGCGCCCCCGAGCACGGCGACCGAATCCGCGCCATGCGCCTCTTGCACGCGCCGGAGCGACTGCGCGACGCGGTCGAGCGCCTCGCTCCACCCGATCGGCGCGAAACCCCTGCCCTCGGCGCGCACGAGCGGTGTCTGCAGCCGATCCGGGTGCTCGTCCTGCATGTATCGCTTGACGCCCTTGGGGCAGAGTTTTCCTTGATTGAACGGAAACTCCTCCCAGGGCTCGAAGCCGACGATCTTCTCGTCCTTGACCTTGAGCTTGATCCCGCATTGCTGCCCGCAGAAGCAGCAGTGCGTCTCGACGACACGATCCGGCTCGCCCACCGCGGAGAAACCGCCGGGCGGCAGGCCGTGCGGGTGCGGGCCGAACTCGTCGATGAGCCGCTCCCTCGCGATCGGCAGCTTCGCCATCAAGCCTCCTCGCGGGCGTTCGGGCGCCGCGCGTCTCGCCAGAGCCCGTCCTGGAGCAAGGCGAGGTTTTTCCTGCGACACGGCGGACAGACGTCCTGGTAATGCCTGCCCGCGCGGAGCGCGTACCGAATCCCCACCTCCGCCTGTACGCGCTTCAGATCCGCGATCTGCATCGCGGATGCGAACGGACTCCCACAACGCACGCACGTGGCCTGCTCCCCCGCCGCCGCGACCTCGCGATACACGTGAATGCCGAGCTGCGTCGGCCGCTGCACGAGATGAAACAGCTTGCCGAAAGGCACGTACAAGAGCAGAAGCACGACGGTCACGGCGTGCACTTGCGAGAGGGAATCGTACTTGTAGCCGTTCATGAACTGCGTCGACACCGTGAGGAGCAGCCCCGTCGCGGAGACCGCGAAGAGCAGGACGAGCGGCACGAGATCCGCCGCGCCGTCCTGCAGGGCGAGCACACCACGATCGCGCCCGCGCCGATAGAGCGCGAGCATGACTCCGACGATCACGAGCCCTGCCGAGCCGACGAGCGCGTTGAACAGGAGCGACGCGAGCGGGCTGTCGAGGCTCGTCCGGAACACACGCACGCCGAAGACGAACGCCTCGTACACATCCTGTGAGTCCCGTGCCGTCTCGAAACGAATCCAGCCAAAAGAGAGCGGGAACGTGATCGCGAACGAGAGGAGGCACCCCCACATGAGGCAAAGGTGCGAGGCCCAGCGTACCGGGGAACGGCGGTAGACGAAGCGCTGCGAGCCGACGGTCCGGAAAGCGCCGCGAAGGAGAGTGGCCCAGCGAGAGAGGATCTTCCCCGGTGTGAAGAGGAGCGAGAGGGTCTGTCGGAAGTAGCGGTACGTCGGCGGACGCCCGAGCCACGTGGCGTATCGGTAACCGAGCGCGAAGGCGGCAAACACGGCCGCTCCCGCGTAAGGCACGAGCGCGGTGTCGAAGTCCTTGAACCTGCGACTTCCGACGTAGATGCCCAGCACGACGAGCGTCGCGGCAGAGAACCCAACGAACGCCGCTCGGCGCCCCTCGCGCGATGCAGGCAGGTCTGCGCTCACAGCGGCATCCTAGTCGAAGGGTGTGGCTCAAGGGAAGAGGGAAGAGGATGCGAGAGCTGCGACACAGGCCTCGTCGGGGGGCGTCAGAATGCGGACGCGCGTTGGCTGTTCGTCCGGGCCCGAGAAATCCTCGACGAGACGGAGTGCGGGGACTCGCTGGAACGTGAACCTGAGGCGCGTTCGAGGAGGCGCGCATGGCCGCGTGGACCAACAGGGTTCGTCGGCGCATCGAGCTCGGCGACGTCCCGCGTCGCATGGGGAGGCTCGAGGCCACTCGACGCGCTCCTGTCCCGCGACGTTCGCTCCTCGCGCCTTGTTGGCGACGGGTCACCCCGCGGACGACTCCAGGATCTCGTACTCGAACCATCCCTCCGCTGTGAGTTCGCGGAATTCCGGGATCCAGAGCCATAGGCGCTGAGGCCCAAACTCACAGGGAAGTGCGTCAAGCTGCTCTCCGAGGCACGCTCGCCTCGGATTTGGGTTTCTTTGGCGTGGTGGCCCTTCGCACACGACGTGAAGCAGGAACTCGATGGTGCGTCGGCGATCATGGCCCTTCGTTACGCGCAGGGTCACGAGCTCTGGCGAAAAACCGTGCTCATGTCCCCAGAAACAGGCGTCAAGGGGCAACGCCGAGCCCATGATGCTGAGGCGGCCATCAGCCTTGTCGACGATGACGCCGCATGAACCAACAAATCCTACCGGGAAGAACCAGTAGGTTTGCCGGTCGATGGTCGCGTCGTTGAGCCAGATAGCGCCCCGCTCCGCAGCATAGACTCGAGCGATTCGTTGAGCTTCCTCGAGCGTGATCACGGGAAGGAGGATACAGTTAAGTATTGATCCAACGAATGCACGGGCGACCACCGGGGACGGGCAAACCTCTGACGGGTTGCTCGACGCTGGAGCTCAATGACACGGAACCTCCCACCTTGGGCTGTCATCTGGAAGGATTGCGTAGCACTTCCAAGGACCAAAGGGGATTCCGACACAGTTCGTGCGGAACCCATCGCGGCTTTCCGGGGTGTGACGAAACCCGAGGCACGGATCACCACTCGTCCGGCCAATCAACTCGCAGGCACGTCACGGTATTCGGCTCGGTTGCCGACGACGTGAGCGCCCCGATCGCGCGCTCCCCTTCCATCCGTACCCCTTCCCGAGGGCTCCACGTCGCCGATTCCCCCGGCCGGAGCGAATGCGTCCCACTTTGCCAGAAACCGATGACGTACGTATGTCCGGCCACCCGACACCCGAGCCTCGCTGCGAGCTGCCCGGCGAACGCACGCCCGCTCTGACCGCCGAATGCGCTGCAGCAACGCAGCCAAAACCGTGCCTCTGGCCCGGTGAGATGTTCCCGCAATCGGTCGATCGCCGCCGCCATGGCGTGGTCGCTCCCAAGGGACGCATGATCGAGTCGACTCCGACCGAGGGCCATGTACCCCCACGCCCCGTGCCCCCAGAACTGGATCGACCCGATCGAGCGATTGCGTGACTCCGCCATGGAAGCCGCCCACGCGAGGGCCTCCTCCCAGCTTCGTGCGCCAAGCGTGGCGTCCGCTGCACGCAGCAAGCGATGCATCCACGTTCCCATCCACCAGATCGGCGACAGGCCCATCGAGCGCGGCGCGGCTCCTTCGGCAATGGCGCCCCGAACATGGGCGCGTGGCGTGTCGGTCGCATCGAAAACAACGAGTTTCAGGGGAGATTGATGCTTGATCATGCTGAAAAGGTGGTCACCTCCGCCCAGCAAATACCATCTCGATCAAGACCGCATCGCTCATCATGATTCCAGGTCGCCGCGAAGCCCGTACCGCTTCATCGCCATCTGAACGAATTTTCGTCCGACGCCGGCGAGCTCCGCTGCGCGAGATACGTTGCCGTCCGTCTTCTGGAGCATCAGCCGCAGGTAGTGCTTTTCGTATGCCTGGGCCATGCGGTCGCGGCCGTGAAGCAGCGGTTCGTCCAGGCGAATGCCGAGAGACTGTACGTCCGGCTCCCTCCCATCGTTGCTCTTCGAGCCTTCTCCGGCCCCGAACGCGAGGGCGCGCGCGACCGCGTTGCGAAGCTCTCGCACGTTCCCGTTCCACGTCAAACCCGAAAACTTGTCGATGACCTCCTGCGAGAGCGGATGCTTGGACCGCATGCGTGTCGACAGCTCCTTCTCGAAATGGCGAACGAGCATGGGGATGTCCTCGGAGCGCTCCGAGAGCGGCGGAAGACGCACCGGAACCACGGCGAGCCGATAATACAGGTCCTCGCGGAACGCACCGAGGTCGACGGCGCGGGACAGCGGCCGGTTCGTGGCGGCGACGACGCGCACGTCGAACCGCTTCGGCCGATTCGCTCCCACGCGACGCACCTCCATGCTCTCGAGCACCCGCAAGAGCTTCGGTTGAAGGCTATACGGGAGCTCCCCGATCTCGTCCAGGAAGACCGTTCCTCCGTCGGCCTCTTCGAAGATTCCAGGCCTATCCATCGTTGCACCGGTGAACGAGCCCTTGACGTGCCCGAAGAGCTCGCTTTCCGCGAGCTCCTGGGAGATGGTCGAGCAGTCGAGCACGATGAAGGGCCCCTTGGACCGCGGGCTGGCCTCATGAATCGCCCGCGCGGCCACCTCCTTCCCCGTCCCGGTTTCTCCCTCGATCAGCACCGTGGCGTCGGTGGCCGCCGCGCGCTCCAGCAGGGCAAATACGGCCCGCATCGCGATGCTCCTTCCGAGCATGTCTCCGAAGCGGTCACCAGGGAACAGGGGCAGCTCGACGATCGTGTTCACCATCAAAAGCCGAAATACCGTCTTGCCAATCGTGATACACGAATCCGGGCGTGCATAACCATCCCGCACCTGAACGCCGTCGACAGTGGTCCCGTTGAGGCTACCGGCGTCCAGGATCCTGATCTTGTTGCGCTCGATCCGCAAGGTCAGGTGGTGCCGGCTCACGGTAGGGTCGTCGACCCTGAAATCACAGTCGGCGCCGCTGCCTATCCGGACCGCGGGACCCGGGAGCTCGCGGGTCGTCCTCTCCTGGGGCCCCTGGATCACCTCGATGCGGATTTTATTCGATCGTAACGTCAATCCGTTCGGAGATGGCACAAGCGTGTTCGTCGAGTCGTCGTCGTCTCGATTCATCGATCCTCCTTGCCAGGTTGCCCACCGTTCAGGAGCTGCGTGAGATCCGGGCGGGAATGCACGCGGAGCAAGCGGTAGATGTCCTGGATGTGTGTGCGTGCCGTATGTGGGCTGATGCCCAGATGGTCGGCGATCTGCTTGTAAGAACGGTTGGAGCGCGCCAGCAGGAGCGCAATTTCCCGCTTGCGCGAGGGGAGCACTTCCAGAATGGACGAGCTTTCAGCGCGGCGAGGGCGCAGGTTGCTCGGCAAGATCCACTCCCGCATCGACAGGAGGTGTACATCCTCGTGAAGCACGTGCCTTTCTTTGGGGAGCACGTGCACGTGCACTTCGAGCGCGGCAAACCGATCAGGATGGCCGAGCTGCCAAGATTCGCCCCCAGCCGTGAACCGCTGCGCGGAGCTCACGAAATCCAGCAGGGCACTGCGGCTTTGGGTAGCCCCGCCGGCGTGGTATCGGGCGATCAGGTCGAGCGCCCTCTGGTTCACCTCCAGGACCGCGCCGCTCTTTCGGGCGAGGCAGATGTACCCGAGCCCCTGCTCTTCCACGATCTGAGACAGGATCGAACGCGACGCCACCAGGGGCAAACTGGCTCGATGGACGGCGTCGCGCACATCGGCGGCCAAAGCTTCCATGAACGCGGGCGCGGCCCTCGGGAATTGCGTGCCTTTCTCCGTGAGCAGCGCCAGCATGACGTGCTCCGTGCCGCGGCCGGGAACCATCCGCTCATACACCTTGTAGCCGGCCCCCTCCCCCAGCCCGAAGCCCTCGAGGGCCTGGAGCACTTCCAGGCCGTCACGCAGAGGCCCTGCGATTGTATCTGCGTCGCGCCAGAAGTTACCGGGCCTCGCCTCGAGGACGAGGCGGAGCGCGGGTTCGAGGTGCTCGGAGCGTGTGCTCATCCACCCCTCGAGGAGCTCCGGGGGCAAACGCATCGCATGACTGATGAGAAGTTGCGGCGCGTCCCTGCGCACCACCGAGAGCAGGCCCGCCACGGTAGGGACGCACTGCGCGAGGGCGTCGAGGATCCCCGCGGGATCGTCCCCTGCGGCGACCCTCGATAACATCTGTGAAGCACGACGTAAGGCCTTTTGTTGACGATCGTCCATGGTGCTCCTTGGCACGCCAATCTACCCGGTTCCCGTGCGGGGAAGCAAGGTATTCATGGTCGACGCGGACGAACCCCGCGCAGAGATCGTGCTGTCTGGCGGATCGAGTCGGGTCGGCGCCCGGCTCATCTCGCCGATGAGCGCGAGCATCCTCTCCGATGAGAGGGTCGTGTAGTGCGCGCACCGGTACACGCCTCGGCCCACGTGCACGGCTCTCGTCATCTTCTCCGCCATGGAGGGCCACGCAGGCGCGAGCCTCGCCATCGCGTGCCCCAGTTGCTCCTCGAGCCACGCGAGGTACTTCTCTCCGAGCGCACGCGCATGCTCCCGGGCCTCCGCGCATGTCGAGGCCGAAACGCCCTTGGGAATCAGAATCGACAGGCAACTCTCCTTGCTGGCGTCTCGATCGCCCCCGTTCGCGCTCAGGCTGGCGAGGTCGTTCGCCAATCTGAAGGTATGGTCGGCGAGTTGTCCGACCTCGATCAAGGATCGCAGGCGCGGTTCGTGGACGTGCTCTGCAGGTGTCGCGAGCCCGCAGAAGAGAAACAAGATCTCCACGGCGATGGTCGGCGCCGTATCCACGACGTGCAGCAGCAATCGAAGCTCGCGCCGTAACTCGGTGAAGCGTGCTGGATTGCTCGCGTCCTCGCGCAGGAGAAACCGAATTCGTTCGCCGACGGGGCCAGGCGCCCTGGATGCATACCTCGCCTCGAGCTGCTCGATCGCTTCCTTCCGCGGAGGTCCGCCGAGCCCGAGCCGCCGTACGAGTGGATTGTCGACGACGTCCGGCGCGCGTTCGAGCGCGTTGGCCCGATAATGGCGTACGAGCGCGTCACGGCAGGCCTGCGCGAGCGCGCTGCTGGCACCCGCATGGCGCGAGAAGAGGCTCTCCCATTGCTTGCCGACGGCGTCGACGATCCGCATGCCCCGCCCGACGGGCGGAGCGGCAGGTCTCTCTCCGCGGGCGATCGCCTCCAGGTAATCCGCCGAAGATTGCAGCCGCGCGCGCCATGCGTGCGGCGTCTCGCCGGGCAGGACCCGATCGAAGATACCATTGTCGCCCGCCGAGATCGCGAGCATGCAACGAATGGCGAGCTCGGCCGAACGCTCCCAGCCCTCCCCCGTCGGGTCCGCCTCGTCCGGCACGCGGAGCATCATGTAGGCGCCCGTATACGCATAATTGCGATCCCCCTGGCGCATGGATCGATCCGGGAGCAGGAGCCCCTCCGACAGCGCCTCGCCGAGCACCCGCGCCGACATGGCCAAGACGAGCTGGTCGCGCTCGGCGTCCGCGTCGGCGTCCCTGGGCAAACGCGCTCGTACAATCTGTTCGATCGAACGCTCAGGAGTTGCTGCCGTCACCTCGATGAGGTCCAGGAGCTCGGCGGGCCAAGGCGACTCGACCGAGATCGTGGGCCCTCGACTCCTGTCCGCACCCTGCAAAAGAACGTGCGCGACGGGGAAACGAACCGCGCGGCGGAGCGCATGAAGAATGCCCTCGGCATTGGGCGGGCACGGATGGACCGGCGCCGCCGCCGTGACAGGCGCGGCCAGGAGGACGTTCTGTGCAGCCTGGCCAGGAGCGAGGACCGCGTCGTAGTCCTCGGCCGTGCAATCGGAAAAGCGGGCCGCCGGGACCATTCGAATCCCGTACCAGGCATCGTCGACGAGCGCGCGCTCGTGATCACGCATTCCGCGCGAATCCAGGCGGCTGACCTCCACGGCGGGATCTTTCGTCGGATCGGCGTGGAGGGCTTGCAGCCTCGCGTCGATCTCCTCGGCCGAGGCGCAGACAGGAATGGTGAGCCGCAGCGGCGCAGGGATGCGAGAGCGCGGCAGCGCCTGAACGAGCTCGAACACGAAATCGAGTTCGTATCCGGGCGCGAAATGCGCCGACGCGTCCCGCAGGCCTCGGTCGATGAGATCTCCGAGCTCCTCGGGGCGGGCGTCGGGCCACAACGTCGTCGTCGCGACGCACGGCACGCACGGAGGGAGGCAGAAGCCGGGACGCACGACGTCCGGCTCCTCGGCGCCGGTCCGAAGGACGAGATCGACGTCCCGCTCCCAGGCGAGCTCGTCCGGATAATCGATCCAGAATTCGAGATCCATCCGCGGATCCGGGAGAGACCTGGTCGCCTCGCAGGCCGCTTCGATGCTGGCGACGAGCCTGGCCCGGGAGCCGCCCGACGTGCGCATTCGTGCGAGGTTCCCGCGCACGGTGCAACGAATCCCGCATTGAATGAGCGCTCGGCGTTCCTGAATCTCTGAGCGCAACCACTCGAATTGCGCGGCGACGACGTCGAAGAACGCTTCCGGCCTCTTGTCGACGTTTTGACGTGAAGCGATGCAGACCAGCAACGTTCCCACGTCACCGCGCAGCGCGACGTGTTCGGCGCAGGCGACGACCTTGGCCGCTCCGGCGGTGTAATCACGACCGGATTCGCCTTTGCGATGGTTTCCGTCCGGAAGCAGGATGATGCGACGCGACTCTTTCCTCGCGGGCCGCCAGGGCGGCTGACATTTGACCTCGAACCAACGCGGAGACTGCATGGTAGAGCTCCTTCTCGCAGGGTCCCGAGCCGCCGATCCAATGAAGATCGAGCGGCAGGGATGCCCCGCAGGAGTGCACGCGCCATGCCTGCTGTCCGGGCCCGTTTCCCTGGTTTTTCCGGGGGTGGGTGCATCCGGCAAAACGCAGTTGGAGGCCTTTCGGTGGTCGGGCTGTATCCAGGTGGAGGCAGTCCCTCCCGTGCGATGACCGCGAGGAATCCGAGGACGCGCCCAACCTCCTTCAGGTTGGGCAAGGCGAGGTTCGTCCTGGTGCGCCTCCGGCGGCCTGAATGGCGCCGGGCGTGACGCTGGTCCCTCCGTCGGAGGTCAGGGGCAAGAACAGGTTGGCTGGATCGAGATCGCGGCGAACGATGCCGGCCCCGTGCGCCTCGGCGAGCAGAACCTCGAGGCAGGTCCCTTCAGGGGGCGAACTTCCGCAGCCAGACGTTGCTGCCCTGGCCCGTCACCGCATCGTATCCCGTGACCAGAACGTTGTCGGCCCCGTCGGCAGCGATCCCCATTCCGTAATCGTTCGCGTTGGCGGCGCCGTTGTACCCGTTTGTCCATAGGACCATGCCCGTCGGCGAGAGCTTGCGCGTCCAGACGTTGATCCCCTCGCCCACAACGTACTCGTAGCCCGTGACGAGCACGTTCCTCCCGGAATCGGTGGCCACGTCATTGCCTCGATCCCAATAGTTGGCTGCGCCGTTCCACGTATTCGACCAGAGCGAAGCACCCTGGGAGGTGTACTTCTGGATCCAGACGTTCTCGTCCTGGCCATTCACGTAGACGTAGCCCGTCGCGATGACGTCACCATTCGCATCCACGGTCACGGCATTGGGACGATAGCCGGTCGCATTGAATGTCATAGCCGACGTGAGCGTCCCGTTCGCGGCGTACTTGATCACCCAGATCTTATCCGCGCCGCCGGAGAGCGACGTCTCGAACCCCGAAGCGATCACGTTGCCGGCTGCGTCGAACCTGACGGACATCTTTCCGATCGCGAAGCCCGAGGAGGCGGCGTAGGTCCTCATCCAGCTCAAGGTCCCCGTCGCGGTATACCTGGCGATCCAGAAGGACGCGGGGCTACCCGACGCCGATCCGACGACCGCGATGAACCCCGACGCATCCACCGCGACGTCGTATCCGATGTCGTCCCCGGGAAGCGCATGGGTCGCCTTCCAGAGGACTCCGCCGCTCGTCGCGCTGTGCTTGCGGATGACGATATCGAGGCCGGTGGACGAGCTCGCCTCCGCGCCGACGACGACGGGATCCCCCGAAGGGGCGACGGCGACACCATACCCATAGTCGTTCCCACTGGCGGCCCCGTTGGCGTTCGCGGACCAGAGCAGACCGCCCTTCGGGTTGAACTTCCCGAGCCAGATGTTGAGCCCTTGCCCGACGACCGATTCGACGCCGGTCACCAGGATGTTGCCTGCGGCGTCGCTCGCGATTGCGAACCCTTGATCTTGCCCGCTGGACGCACCGTTGTAGTTGCCGGTCGCGAGCGCAGAGCCAGGAGAAACACAGCTATTGTTGCAGCCGTCGGCATTGTTCGTGTTCCCGTCGTCGCAGGTCTCGCCGGGCTGGACGAACCCATCACCGCAAGCGGGCGGCTTGCAGAGCATCGTGCACGTGTCGTTGTTGTTCGCGTTCCCGTCGTCGCACTGCTCGGTGAGTTGCTGGATACCGTCTCCGCAAGTAGGCGGCTTGCAGAGCACCGTGCAGGTATCCTCGTTGCTCGCGTTCCCGTCGTCGCACTGCTCGGTGAGCTGCTTGATACCGTCTCCGCAAGCAGGCGGCTTGCAGAGCGAGGTGCACGTGTCGTCGTTGTTCGTGTTCCCATCGTCGCACTGCTCCGTCGCTTGCTTGATGCCGTCTCCGCAAGCAGGCGGCTTGCAGAGCGTGGTGCACGCGTCGTTGTTGTTCGTGTTTCCGTCGTCGCACATCTCGCCGAGTTGCAGGAAGCCATCACCACAGAAGGGGGGCTGGCAGAGCGTGGTGCAATTGTCGGTGTTGTCCAGGTCCCCGTCGTCACACGCTTCTCCCACCTGCACGATGCCATCCCCGCACGCAGGGTGCTTGCAAATGTTCGAGCATGCATCAGCGTCGTTACCGTTTCCGTCGTCGCAGGCCTCGCCCGGCTGGACGAACCCGTCCCCGCATTTCGCGCTCTTGCAGGCATTCGTACAGGCGTCCGTGTTGCTGGTGTTCCCGTCGTCGCATTGCTCGGCAGCCTGCTTGATGGCATCGCCGCAAAAAGGCGGCTTGCAGAGCGTCGTGCACGTGTCGTCGTTGTTCGTATTGCCGTCGTCGCACTGCTCGGCGACCTGCTTGATGCCGTCACCGCAAGAGGGCGGTTTGCAGAGTGTGGTGCACGTGTCGTTGTTGTTCGAGTTGGCGTCGTCGCACGTCTCGCCGGGCTGTGTATACCCGTCTCCGCATACTGCGAACTTGCAGGAAATGGTACAAGCGTCGAGGTTGCTCAAGTTGCCGTCGTCGCACTGCTCGCCCGCCTGGAGGATGCTGTCACCGCACATGGCCAGCGTGCATTTGTTCGTGCAACCGTCGTTGTCGACGGAGTTTCCGTCATCGCATTGCTCGGTGCCCTGCTTGACGCCATTCCCGCACAACGTGACGGCAACGGCGGCCGCATCGCAAAGCGAGAACCCCACGCCGGCATTGGCTTTCGCCACGATGGGGGCCGTGGACGTCGCAGTGAGGGAGAACGGATCCAGCACCTTGTATCCTGCGGGATGGCTGAGCGAAAGCTTGACGTTCGCGTAGGGCTTGACCTCGACCACGGCGAAGCCGTCGGCGCCCGTAAAGACCGAACCGCCGATGTGCGTGTACTCGTCGCTCGTCACGAGGACACGCATGCCCGCGACGGGTCTCTCGGGCGCCAGGGGCTCCGTCAAGCTCCTCTCCGTGACCTTGACACGAATGCAGTCCCTCTCTACGGAGCCGCCGGGGCTCCAGGATGCTTCGAGCCCTGGGAAATCGAGGTCGTCCGGGGGTTCGGCCGGGCCGCAGCCGGCGAGCACCAGGGCTGCCAGCGCCGGCGGCGCCATCAAGACGCGCGCCCGCCGGAAATGGGAAGATGGTTCGAGTCGTCGCATGCTCTCCTCCTCTCTGTCTGGTGGCTACAGCCGACCCGCCTCCCGAGGTTGGACGACGGCCCCTCGGGCCAGATCGTTCCGGTAATCACGCTCCCACTCCGACGCGACATGGTCGGGGCCCGGCTTCGGCGCGCTCTCGATCTCGAATTGCATTTCGTTGTCGCCGACCAGATACCCCTCGGCGAACATGGTCCGGTTTTCCTTGCCGGCGCGCGCGAGCTCCTCGGGGGTTCCGAGGGAGAGGTTGTACACCGCCCGGTCGTACGTGACGCGCTGTACCGACATGAGCACGGCGGGACCCTTTTCGGTCATGACCTCGTCGCCCTCGGTCAGATCCCCGGCCTTCACGACGCCCCGGCGCGTGGTGACGACGGGGTGCATCTCCGTGACCAGGAGATCGTGACCGTGGCTATCGTACAGGTTCACAAGGGGCTTGCTCTCCCCGCCGTTGACGACGCCCGTGACCGTGAGGACGAGGCCACGATCGTTCGCGATCACCTTGTCGCCCACGCTGAAGCGCTCGACGGGCAACAACGTATTGTCCGCGCGACGGATCTCGGTGCCTTCGGCGAAGCACGTCTTGAGGAAATCGACCGGCGTCACCCTCGTCGTGGAGTAGCGGTTCCCACAGGGCTGAGGCCCCGTGGTTTTGGCATAGACCATCACGTAGAGATGCGATCGTTTGCTGTTGTTCGATACGTAGCATTTGCCGCCGAAGTTCCCGAGCATGTTGAACGAGCTCTTGGCTGACATATCAGGCGGCGAGAATGCATTCGAGAGACCGGTACCAATCGTATCGTTCGTGTAGCCACCATTGCAGAAGCCTCCGTCCTCGTAAAGAACGAGCTGTGCCTGCGTGAAGGCCGGGATGTACGATTCGATCGTGCAGCCGCCGGGGTGGTAGAGCTGGTACGTGCCCTTGATGGGCACGTACCGCGTGTTCAGCTCGTACTTCGGCGCGGCCTGCCAGTACGCCAATCCATTCATGATCAGCTTTCCCGTGGACAACGAGGAGAGGCTCGTCGCAGCGATACCGGTATACGGATACTTGAACGGCAAGAGCTGACCATTCATCTCCTGCACGGTCGCGTAGTCGCAATCAAGCTGACCGTAGATCTGCGATGCATACCCACGCTCCAGGCAGATGCGCACGCGTCCGTCATTGTCGGGGTAATGATAGTAGGTCCGGAGGTTGTACGGGTTGCGTCCGTAGTTGTTGGTTCCCGTGTAGAAGTCGCTGTATAAGGGATCCTCCTTGCTGTTGATCACGTTCGTCGGATGCTCGATGGTGATCGTCGGCACGGTTTTGTAAGTCTTGTCCGTCGTGGATTGCGAGAGTGCACCCCCTGGCCCCACCGTCTTCACCGTGGCGTACGTGAAGTGCTGCACGCCGTTCTTCTCCGCGATCGCCAGAGAATCGAGCACGAGCATCTTGCTCGGATCGTCCCAGGAGCCAAAATCGATCTCGGGGAACGTGAGGGTCACGTTTCGCCCGCCGTTGTATTGTTCGATCGGAGGCGGCGTCGCGAGGACCGTATGGGTCGTCCCCTCGAGATCGGGCGTCCGGTAGGCGATGCCGTCGACGTAACTATAGGACGAGCCGTCGAAGCAGCTCATGACCACGCCGGGGTTGAACTTGGTGTTCTTGTAGATGTGGACGTTGACCTTCTCCTCGAGCAGCAGGAAATGGCCGCACCAGCTCGTCTCGAGGGCCGAGGTCGCGCTGCCCACGGGATCCGTGTCCACGGGCTCCCCCGGCACCTCGCCCACGCTTGGCGGCGTGACCTCGCTCGGGCGCTCGCCGCGCCGTCCATGCTCGAGGAGCTCGAAGAGCTTCGGCGCGTTCTCCGGCGTATTGCCGGAGGCGAGCAAGCGATTTTTGACGAACCTGTACTGGCGCTCGTCCTTCAGGTCGATGTTCATGTACGGCCGGCGCGCCGTCTCGAGCTGCGCCTCGAAGACGGTCGCCATGTACCGGCTGTCCTCCGCCAGCGCGGCAGAATCGGGGATCTCGATGGCCTCCGGCGATGCGCAGCTCGACAACCCGAGGACGGAGACGAGGATTGCCGCGGGACCAAACACGTACGTGGGATGGCGATGTCGGTTCATGAACCTTCCTCCATGCAATTCGTGGGATGAGCTTCAGCGAATGGTCACGACGAGCCGGTAGTCGAACTCCGCGGCCGTGGCGGGCGACGCGTATGGCGAGGCCCGCACCGCGAGATGGTACGTGCCGCCCGCGAGCGACGCGGCGCCGGAATCGAGCGGCATGGTCCCCGAGCCGTCGAGCAGAGAGCAATACCCGCGCCCGTCGTCGTCATCGTCCGCGATCTCGTTCCACGCGGCATCGAACAACGTGAGGCGGCTATCGACCTCGTCCGACTCGCAGGTCTCCAGGCCTCCCTCGATGACCTCGGCGCGGATCGATTTCCCCGGCGGCACCGTCACGGCATATACATCGATATCGTCGGCGGCCTGGTGCCCGCCGAGCACGAACACATCGGAGCCGGAGAGCACGCTCGCGTTCATGGCGGTGTCGTTCGGCTCGCTTTCGCTGCCGCCGGACGACTGGACGTTCACCTCGAGCCTGTACTCGGTCACCGTCGAATCCGTGCCCGTCTCCTCGATCTGGACATAGAAGGTCCCTGCCGACAGGCTCGATACGAGCGCGCCGCACGATTGGATGCCGCTCGAATCGTCTACGGCGACCTCGACGCCTGCCGCATCGAGGAGGCGGATGGTCGTCGTATCGCTGTGGCAGTCGACGCCGCTCCCGTCGTACGCCTCGAAGCGCACGACCGAGGACGCTGCGAGGACCATCTTGAAGACGTCCCGGTCCGCCACATTGCCGATCGAACCTGCGAGGACCTTGTCCCCGGTGATCAAGACGGGCGTCGGATCGAGCGCGCGTGCATCCGCCTGCGCAAGGGTATTGTTCGGTTCGACGTCGGGCCCCTCGAGCTGGCAGGTGGGGCTGCAACCGTCGCCGGCGATCGTGTTGCCGTCGTCGCAGGTTTCGCCGTCGTCGATAGAGACGTTTCCGCATACGGCCTTGTTGCGGCACGTGGAATCGCAGAGCGCGCCGCCGTCGCATTGCTCGAACCCCTCGACGACGCCATTGCCACAGAGGGCGACGATCTCGACGGCGAGCTTGTACGGGTCGATGACGCTCGCATTTCCGCTCTCGACGCGGACGAAGTAGGTGCCAGGTTGCAGCCGGCGCAAGGCCGGCGCAGAGAACGGCTCCAGCCACGAGCACGCGCCGAGGCCGCCGTCGTCATCCGTGGCGAGAATCGTGGTGCCGTCGGGAGCCACCAGCGTGGTCTTCGTATCGGTGTCCGCGCAGTTCCCGGGCCCGAGCGCATCGAACGTTTGCACGGAGAGGTCCACGAGACCCGGCAACGTAATGGCAAAATAGTCCACGTCGGCTGAAGGTGAGACAGCGCCCCGGAGCACCACGTTCGGCGCGTACGGGCCGCTCGCGAGAGCCGCGGTGTCGTTGGGTTCGTTCTCGGCGGGCAACTCTTGCTTGCACTGGGCGCTGCAGCCGTCACCACCGACGGTATTGCCGTCATCACACTCCTCTCCGGGCCCCTGCGCGCCGTCGCCGCATGCAGAGAGCTGCACGTCGATGGATAACGTGTAATCGAACGTCGCAGCGGGTTGTCCGGCCGATGCGGTGACCGAGACGACGTAGTCGCCTGCAGGGAGCACGGGCGTCGTCACGCGAGAGCAATACCCCGCACCGGCGTCGTCGTCGCTGGCCACGACGAACCCCAGGGGATCGAGGATCTCGACGTAGCTGTCGAGTGATGAAGAGTCACACGTCGTCGCGACCCCGTCGATCGTCTCCGCCGTGATCGCTCCGCTCTTCCCCGACGGAATCGTGACCGCGAAGACATCCCTGTCGCCTGCAGGAGCGATCAAGCCCTTGAGCTTCCCCGCGAGCGCAAGCTGGCCGAAGGGGTTTGCCATTCCACTTTCGCCGTTCGGTTCCGCCTCGCACCCTGCTTCGAGCTCACACGCGGCGCTGCAGCAATCCCCGGCCGTCGCGTTTCCGTCGTCGCACGTCTCCGCGCCGGACGCGCGGATCCCATCGCCACAGGTGGATACGCAGACGCTCGGCTGGAGCGAACAGGTATACCCCGGCTCGACCACGCAGACCGCGCTGCAGCCGTCGGCGGAGACATTGCCGCCGTCATCACACCCCTCGGGAGGCACGAGGACACCGTCGCCACACCCCGGGACACACGCGCTCGGCGAGCCAGCGCAAGTGTATCCGACCTCTACCTGGCACGTGGAGTCGCAGCCGTCCCCATTGCCATTGTTTCCGTCGTCGCAGCCTTCGCCGACGACGGCGTCCCAGGCCCCGTCGCCGCACGTGTAGATCGAGAGTGTGGCCGAGAGCGTGTAGTCGAAGGGCGCGGCCATCGATTGCTCGCTGGCCCTCACCTCGACGTAGTACGACCCGGGCGACAGCGGACCCACGGAAAGCTTGGAGCAAAACGCCTCGCCCCCATCGTCGTCCGTCGCGAGCAGCGCCCCCTGCGCGTCGAGGAAGGAGACCTGGCTGTCGAGTGCCAGTGAGGAGCACGTCGTTGCATATCCGTCGAGCGTCTCCACGGTGACGACGCCCTTCGCGCCCGCGGGGACCACGAGCTCGAACCAATCCTCGTCTCCGTTGCTGGAGACGAGACCCTTGACGGCTGTGCCACCCATGGCGAGCGTGGCATATGCATTGGCGCCCGCGGCTTCATCGTTGGGCTCGACCTCGCAGGTGGCCTCGATCTGACACGTCGCCGAGCAGCAATCGCCAGGAACCGTCGCGCCGTCGTCGCAGGTCTCCTCGCCGGACACGATTCCATCTCCGCATGGCCCCTCGCTGCCGCCGCTGCCGCCACTGCCGCCACTGCCGCCGCTGCCGCCGGCGCCTCCTGCTCCCCCGGCATCCCCGCCCTGTCCCCCGGCGCCAGCGCTACCTCCACCGTCTCCGCCTGCCGCCTGGCCGCCGATTCCGCCGGGAGCTGGGCCCCCGTCCTCACAGCCCGTTAATGCAGCGCCGAGCGTAACGACAAATGCCAAGACCAGTCCGCTCGCCCAATTGGACCGCATCGATGCCTCCCGTCCGGACTACATTGTGACGAGCCTGCCCATTCGAGGGCCGAGCTCACAGACAAATGGCGTGCAATGGCAAGGATGGTCGCAGTTGCTCGGCGAGATGGGTATCCGCAATTCATCGGATGCACGAACGAGCCTACGCGGGTGAGGAGTCGTGGGGCCCTTCACCCATCGTCGACCGTGTCGCGTGTCATCGGGACGGCTTTCGCCTGCATGCACGTCATCGTCCGGTTGTCCATACGCAGAAATGCGTATCCGTACCCCCCTCAGGAACCGCCATCGGACGCCCGGTTTTGTGAATGCATCGAAATTTTGGCCACCTCGTCACCTTGCTGCAAGGCTTGTGGCGCGAGCATGAGCACGGCCATTGGCGAGGACACCAGCCCGCCCACCATCAAGCTCCCGACGGATGACATGAATGGCATCCAGCCGGTCGACCTCCGTCCTGGCAAAACGTTTGCCGGTCGGTTCGAACTGATCTTCAAGCTGGGCGAGGGAGCCTTCGGGCAGGTCTGGAAGGCGATAAATACGAAGCTTCACCTGAAGGTTGCGATCAAGATCCCGAGGACAAGGGCAGCGGATGATCTCGAGCGATTCCGCCGGGAAGCGCAGGCGCTCTGCCTGATCGACAGCGAGTACGTCCTCCGGTGCTTCGAGTATGGCGACGAGCTGGTTCCCTTCCTGGTGATGGAGCTCCTGACGGGGGAGAGCCTCGCGAAGCGGCTCGAGCGCGAGGGGCCCATGCCGATACCGACGGTGAAGTCGATCTGCAGACAGCTATGCAAAGGGCTGCAGGCGACCCACGCGGCGGGCGTCATTCACCGTGACCTGAAGCCGGGGAACATTTACTGCATCGAGGGCAAGGTCAAGATCGTCGATTTCGGGTTGATGAAGCTCGTCGAGCCGATGGTGGAGCCCGGAACCGAGATCATCGTCAGCGACCACGACGAGCTGACCCAAGAGAACATGGCGATGGGCACGGTCAGCTACATGAGCCCGGAGCAATGGCGCCATTCCAACCGCGTCGATTTCAGGAGTGATCTCTGGTCCCTCGCGGCTGTCCTCTACCGCCTCCTCACGGGGAAGTTGCCGTTCGCAGGACCGGCGCACGTCGATGTCGCACGGCTCGTTCTGCTCTCCTCCGATGGTCCGCCGCCCATCTCCCACCTTCCGGGCGAGGTGAACGCATTCTTTCGGATAGCGTTTCAGCGAGACCCGAGCATGCGGTTTCAGTCGGCTGCCGAGTTTGGCGCCGCCTTCGACGCTCTCCCGGATGGTTCGCGTGTTTCGCCGCCAGCACCGGCGCGGCCCGTTTCCAAGCGGCGTATCTGGACCGGCGGAGTGGCGGCATCCCTCGTCATCGCCGGAATCTTCGTCACCGCCAGCGCACGCCCGAACGTCATCGCGCCGATGTGCGATCCACGAAAGGGTGACTGCGATGGGTCCATGCTCAACGGATGCGAGACGGATCTCACGCGCGTCGAGAGTTGCGGCGCTTGTGGGGTAAGATGCGTCAACGAGCACGGCTCGACGAGCTGCGTCGGTGCGTTTTGTGCGCCCGTATGCGCGGCGGGCTTCGCCGATTGCGACGGGGAACCGGCGAACGGTTGCGAGGCCGATCTCGGGGCTCCCGGAAGCTGCGGGAAGTGCGGCAACGCATGCACGAACGAGCACGGCAGCATCGCGTGCGTTGCTGGCCAGTGTGTATCCCTGTGCCAGCCAGGCTTCATGGATTGTGACGGTAATTCCGTCAACGGTTGCGAGACGGACGTCGTATCCAGCGCCGCTCATTGCGGCACCTGTGGACGCGGGTGCAAAGCAATCGTGGGCGACAGCGCGACGTGCCAGGAGGGGATCTGCAAGGCTGCCTGCGAACCCGGGCGTCACGATTGCAACGGCGATCCCGCCGATGGATGCGAAGTCGACGCGCAGGCGAAGCCGGAGGCCTTCGAAGGCGGGCGGTGCAAGCCGATCGTCCTCGGGACGTACGAGCCTGGCGCGCTCAGTGTCGCCGTGGACGACGACGTGGACGGCCTCGTGGCATGGACGGTTCCCAGACAGGGCAAGGCCTGGCGCATGCGAAAAGGCGGAGGCACCGCGGCGCCGATGTCCGTGGGCGGCGCGCCGACACGCATCGCGTTCGACATCGGCCGCTGGTATTGGACGGACACGTCATCCAAGAGCTTGCTCACGATAGACTCCGTCACAGCCACGCGAAAATCGCTGGTGCAATGGCTCCATCCCGAGCAGCAGATCGCGGGGCTTGCGTCCTCGGAAGGTGGCGCCTTTTTCCTCTTCCAGAACGCGACCACCGGGAAGGGAACACTTTTCAGCGCGCGGAAAGAGCTCGGGAAAAAACCGCTCCTCGAGTACGACAGTGCCGACCCGAACCCCTTCAGCTTCGCCACCGGGCGTCGGGGCGTTTACTTCGCGCGAACGGAGAATGGCGGCAGCATCTGGGGCTGGTCCTTCAAGGAGCGGGGCGAACCCTGGCTCGTCGCCGAGAACCAGGAGAAGCCGTTTGCCGTGGCCGTCGACCCTCGCGAGGAGGTCGTGGTCTGGTCGCGTGAAACGAATGGGTCTGGCACCATATCGATCGCGCGACGTGACAGCCCGAGCGAGGTCCTTGCGGCGAACGAGCCAGGGCCACGCTGCGTCGCCGTCGACGAGGCGTGGGTGTACTGGACGAACGACGGCGGAATGGTCAAGAAGGCACGCATCGATGGCGAGCGGGAGCCCGTGCTGCTCGCATCCGCGCAGCAGCGTCCGATGGGCATCGCGGTCGACGCGACCCGCGTGTACTGGGTGAACGAGGCGTCGGGCGAAGTCGTGTCGGTTGCCAAATGAGCAACATGGGAGGTTTGGGAGACCAATGATTCGAATGAGGATCTTTCGGCGCGCCTTGATGGTCGCCATGCTCGTCGCCGGCACCTGGAGCGCCGCGAGCGCAGGCCAGACGAACGAGATCGTGTACGAGATCACCGATTCCGACACGCTCTACGTGGTGGCAACACGATATTACGGGGATCCGGCGGCTTTCAAGCTGATTTTCAAGAGAAATGAGGCCATTCTGCGCGACGCGTACGGTAAGTATGCGCGTGACGCGAGCAAGCGTGGCGAGCCGCCCAAGCCATTCGGTACGGGCACGATCTGGCCGAAGACCAAGATCGTGCTGCCCCAGGAGCTCTCCACGTCGGCGGGAGTCCTGTACGAGAGGCGGAGTTCGCCCCTCAAGCGTGAAGTCGCGGAGAAGATCGCGCGCAAGAAGCGGGTGAACCTGGACGACCTGGAGGAGATCGCAATCGACATGCGCCCTCGCGGGATCAAACCTCCCCAGACAACCGCACCGCTCACGGGCTACGCCCAGGTATCCTCCGCGAGCAGCGCGGTGTCGAGGGAGACACCTCCGAAGTGGTACGAGCACCCGGAGAATGAATTGCATCGCTGCGCCGTCGCGGTGTGCGGCAAGTTCCAGTCGCTTTGTTATTATGAATGCCTCGCGGTCGCGAAGAGGTTCCTCGACGGAGGCGCGTCCTGCAGCCATATCCCGGCGACCTTGCCGTACGACCAGCCTGAGGCCTCGGCGCGTGATTGCAGCGGGATGCTGGAGTAGGGTCATGAAAAACGAGACGATGGGCCGGACACTTCAAAGAGGCTTTGGGCTCGCCGTGGTCCTCGGGATGTTGGTGGCGGCCCCCGCACCCGCTGCCGAACCGGACTCGTCGACGGTCGCCTCGGCGAACGCCAAGACGTCCCAACCGGGAGCGGCAGAATCCAAGCCAAGGCATGCCGTGATGGACGGGGATATTGTCCCGGATTGCAATGGCGGGTCGACGCAGACCCCCTACTGGCTGACCAGGATTCTTTTCCATGGTGCGTTCTGCGTCCACGCGCCGAGGAACGCACCGCTTCAGGTCGATTACGGCACGACCCTCGTGGGGTACGAGGATCAGCAGACTGGCAAGCTCAGCGAGCATCAGGCGTACTACTCGCTCTCACAGATCGTCGTTCCGCCCGGTCAACGCCGCGTGCTTTGGGCGGTATGCGGAGGGGCCGGGATGTCGCTGCCGGACGGCACCCGGGTCGTTCCGACCGTCCGGATGGACGGTGGGAGAGTGGTGAAGATTGGCTCGTTGATCCGTGGTCTGGAGGCCGAAGAGACCGAATACAATAGCTTGTTTGCTGTTCTCCGGGCAACGAAGGAGCAGGTGATCAAGGATTTCATGGGGCCGCGCCTCGACAACATCCGGGAGAGCATCGATACCCAGACGGGGCCGCTCCGAGCTGCGCTTCTCCAGGAAAACAATACAAGCCTTCGGGGGGCAGGCTTTCATGTGGCCCCGACCTGGAGCGAGGATCAGTGACGGGGGCAGGCGGCCAGGCATAACGAGGGCGGGTCGCCATCTGGGCCTGGGACCCATCCCCGCGAAGCTCTTTCCCGGACATCCCTTCGCGGTGTAACGTCCTGTTCCTCTCGCCGGGTCCTCGCGGCCGTTCCGACCTCGATGCACGCCCCTTCACCCAAGCGCAATGCCGACGTCACCACCGATCTCTCCCGCCAGGTTTTTGAAGCCCTCGAAGTCCTGCTCGCCGGCTTCTCGGCCGCCGAGGAGCGCGACGGCACGCATGCCCTCCGCGCCGCCCTCGAGCGCGACGACGACCACCTCTATGCCGGCCTGCTCACGCTCCTGCTCCGGCTCGTCTTTTTGCTTTATTGCGAGGAGTGGGGCCTCCTCCCCATGGAAAACCCCCTCTTCGCCGAGAACTACAGCCTCCTCCGCCTCTTCGGGGCGCTCCAGTCCGACCACGGAAAATACCCCGACACGATACACCGCCGCTTCGGGGCGTATCCGCGCCTCGTCGCCCTCTTCCGTGGTGTCTTCCTCGGCGTCACCCATCGCGACCTCCGCATCCCGCCCCGCCGCGGCCAGCTCTTCGATCCGAACGTTTATCCATTCCTCGAAGGCTTTCGCCCCGAGGGCAGCGCGGCCCTGTCGCTCCCGAGCGTCGACGACGGCACGGTGTATTCGGTCCTCGAAAAGCTCCTCTACCTCGGGGGCCAGCGCCTCTCGTACAAGGCACTCGACGTCGAGCAGATTGGCAGCGTCTACGAGGCGCTGATGGGCTTCTCCGTGCGCCGCATCGAGAGCGGCGCCGTCCGCATCAAGCTCGACCGCAAAAAAGGCATGGCGCGCGTCTGGGTCGAGGCCGGGCCGCTGCTCGCCGTCCCCGCGAATCAGCGCGAGCGCTGGCTCCAGGACGAGCTCGCCTTCGACAAGGCCGTCGCCGCGAAGATCGCCGAGGCCGTCAAGTCCACGAAGACGGCGGACCAGGCGCTCGCGGCGCTCGAACCATTGAGCGGCCGCACGCCCGAGCGCGCGAGTGTGGGCACGCTCGTGATCCAGCCAGGTCCCGAGCGTCGGCGCACGAGCAGCCACTACACCCCACGCGAACTGACCGAGCCGATCGTGGCGCGGACGCTCGCGCCCTTGATCAAGGCCATGGGCGAAGCTCCGAGCTCGGAGGCGCTCCTGAACCTCGTCATTTGTGATCCGGCCGTGGGATCGGGCGCGTTTCTGGTGGCGGCGTGCCGGTACCTCGCGGATCGGGTGGTCGCGGCGTGGACGCGGGAGGGGGCGCCGGAGAAGGTGGCGAGCGCGCACGAGGACGTGGTGAACCACGCGCGGCGGCTCGTGGCGCAGCGGTGCCTATACGGGGTCGACAAGAATACGTACGCGGTGCAGCTCGCGCGGCTCTCGCTCTGGCTCGTGACGATGGCGCGGAACGAGCCATTCACCTTTGTGGACCATGCGATCCGGCACGGGGATTCGCTGGTGGGATTGAGCTTCGACCAGGTCCGGGCATTTCACTGGAAACCGAGGGCGCAGGTGGAGCACTCCGCGGGATTGCTCGTGGAGGCGCTGGAGGAGGCGAGCGGGATTCGGAAGCGGATCCTGGACCTCGCGATCGAGGGGACGTACGAGGCGCAGCGGGAGAAGGAGCGGTTGCTCTTCGACGCGGAGGATGCGCTCGGGCGGGTGCGGCTGATCGCGGACCTCGTGGTGGGGGCGTTTTTTTCGCAGAAAAACGACAAGGAGCGGGACAAGGAGCGGGACCTTCGGCTGGGCCGGGTCACGGCGTGGCTCGCCGCGGAGAAGCGGGGGGATGTTTCCGGTGCGGAGGAGATCCTCGCGGAGTTGCGGACGATGCAGGCGGAGGTGCGGCAGACGCAGGTGCCGTTCCACTGGATGATCGAGTTTCCGGAGGTGTTCGGGCCGGGGAGGCCGGATCCGCTGGAGGGGAATCGCGTCACGGGGACGGCTTGGGTGGATGCGTTCGTGGGAAATCCGCCGTTCAAGGGGGGAAGCGGGATTTCGTCGGAGTTCGGCGAGGGGTATCGAGATTGGCTGCTCGCGTCGCACGAAGGGGCGCACGGCAACTCGGATATCGTGGCGCACTTCTTTCGTCGCGCAGCGAGTCACATCGGCGCGAATGGGGTGATGGGGTTCATCACGACCAATACCATCGGTCAGGGGGATACGCGATCCACGGGGCTACGATATCTCCTCGCGAACGGTTTTGCCGTTTGCTCGGCGGATGTCGATTGGGTTTGGCCTGGGGATGCCGCTGTCGTGGTGAGTGTCGTTCACCTCGGCGTTGGACGCGGGCGGACGGAACATGCGATGCTCAACGGACGTCGCGTCGTCGCCGTCAACTCTCGACTTCGCCCGGCGCCGGAGCGACCCGATCCTGTCGTATTGTCCAGCAACGCCTCCATGAGTTTTCTCGGGAGCAAGACGTACGGACAGGGATTCTTGCTGACCCCAGAAGAGCGTGACGCGTTGGTCACACGCGACCGCAGAAACGCCGAGCGCATCTTCCCGTATCTCGGGGGCGAAGAGGTCAACACCCGTCCAACGCAATCCTTCGATCGATTCGTGATCAACTTCGGTCAAATGACCCTGGAGGAGGCGGAGACGTGGCCGGACCTCATCGAGATCGTGCGCCAGAAGGTGAAGCCGGAGCGCGATAAGAACAACCGCGACGTGCGCCGTATCCACTGGTGGAGATTTGGAGAGGTCGCCCCTGCCCTGTATGCCGCGATCGCCCCGCTCTCGCGGTGTCTTGCCACGGCACGCGTCAGCAAGCACATGATGCTCGCATTCCAGCCGACGAGCCGCGTATTCAGCGAGCAGCTCTGCGTGTTCCCCATCGATTGTTTTGCGGCGTTCGCGACGCTTCAATCCCGCATCCACGAA
Organism: Polyangium jinanense; assembly: GCF_028435365.1. The sequence continues at coordinate 51,020 of NZ_JAGTJJ010000071.1, forward strand.
CCCTGGGCCCGTCTCCTCTCCTCCTCGATGAAGACGGACCTCCGCTACTCCGCCTCCGACTGCTTCGAGACCTTCCCCTTCCCTGCCCCCGACCCCCGCACCGTCTTCCCTTCCCTCGAATCCATCGGCGAACGACTCTACGAGACCCGCGCCCGCTTCATGGTCGACACGAGCCAGGGCCTGACAAAAAACTACAATGCCCTGAAGGATCCCTCCTGCGAGGATCCCCGCATCCTCGAGCTCCGCGCCCTCCACGAGGAAATGGACCAGTTGGTCCTCGCCGCCTACGGCTGGAGCGACCTCCCCGTCCCCCCGTATTGCGCCCTCTCAGACGAGGACCGGGCCGCGCAACAAAGGTTCGAGGACGAGGTCATCGATAAGCTCTTCGTGCTCAATGCAGAGCGCGCCGAGCAGGAGAAGAAGGGCGGAAAGCCCGAGGGAGGCGGCCGGGGGAAACGAGCACGCTGCACGCGCTCTCGCACCTCTTGATGTTGTCGAGGCGGTGCCGCTACGGGTCGTGGTTCGTCCACCAGAGCGATTGATGTTCGCCGCCCTCGGAGTTCGGCTTCAAACGAGGCACGTCCTCGGTGTGCCGGAGCCCCACGTAGACGACGATCGCGCCCACGACAGGCAGCAGCCAGATCATCGCGCTCTGCGCGATCTTCTGCCCACGCGTGTAGAGGTCGCTCCTCCACAGCCGGACGGTGATCCCGAGCTGGACCAGCATCACAACCACTGCGAGCGTCACGAGCGCGATTCCCACGGTGCGTCCGAGGGTAGCACCCGCCTCGACGCCGGTCCCGTCCAACCTCGCGCGCCCGCCTTTGGGGGGCGCTGCGCTGGGGCGTTGCCCCAGGCCCCACCAGGGGCTGTCCGCCCCTGGACCCGGACCAGCGCAAGCGCTGGACCCGGGGTCGATGAACTGCGCGATGCGCAGTTCATCGAACAGGCCAGGTCAAGACCAACGACGACCCTGCCCATCAAGACAGCCGCGCTGCCGACTGGCAACGCCGTCCTTGGTCTTGCCACCGGCCTGTTGGAAGAACTGCGCATCGC
>NZ_JAGTJJ010000072.1 GCF_028435365.1 Polyangium jinanense
GTCGGTCGCGACGCACCCGCCCCCCACGTCGAGCCCGCGCATTTACGCGGTCGAGCGCGGTCACGGCCGCGAGACCTCGGGGAAGATTTCGACGCTCGCCGCGCCGTCCGCCTCGATGCACGAGGCCAGCGAGCAGAGCGACGAGCACGAGGCCGGCGTCGAGCGCCGCGCCCCTCGATGGCCTCGGGGTCGGTCGCGACGCACCCGCCCCCCACGTCGAGCCCGCGGATCTACGCGGTCGAGCGCGGTTACAGCCGCGAGACCTCGGGGGAGATTTCGACGCTCGACCCTCGCCGCGCGCCGCCTCGATGCACCCGCCCCCCACGTCGAGCCCGCGGATCTACGCGGTCGAGCGCGGTCATGGCCGCGAGACCTCGGGGGAGATTTCGACGCTCGACCCTCGCCGCGCCGCCTCGATGCACGAGGCCGGCGAGCACGAGGCCCACGTCGAGCCCGAGGCCGACGAGCTAGGGCCGGCGAGCACGAGGCGCACGTCGAGCGCCGCGCCCCTCGATGGCCCCGGGGTCGCCCCCCACGTCGAGCCCGCAGATCTACGCGGTCGAGCGCGGTCATGGCCGCGAGACCTCGGGGGAGATTTCGACGCTCGCCGCGCCGCCTCGATGGCCCCGGGGTCGGTCGCGACGCACCCGCCCCCCACGTCGAACCCGCGGATCTACGCGGTCGAGCGCGGTCACGGCCGCGAGACCTCGGGGAAGATTTCGACGCTCGCCGCGCCGTCCGCCTCGATGCACGAGGCCGGCGAGCAGGGCGACGAGCACGAGGCGCACGTCGAGCGCTGCGCCGCCTCGATGCACCCGCCCCCCGCGTCGAGCCCGCGGATTTACGCGGTCGAGCGCGGTCACGGCCGCGAGACCTCGGGGAAGATTTCGACGCTCGGCCCTCGCCGCTCGCCGCGCCGCCTCGATGCCCGAGGCCGACGAGCACGAGGCCCACGTCGAGCCCGAGGCCGACGAGCTGGGGCCAGCGAGCACGCCCTCGGGGTCGGTCGCGACGCACCCGCCCCCCACTTCGAGCCCGCGGATCTACGCGGTTGAGCGCGGTCACGGCCGCGAGACCTCGGGGAAGATTTCGACGTTCGCCGCGCCGTCCGCCTCGATACCCGAGGCCGGCGTCGAGCGCCGCGCCCCTCGATGGCCTCGGGGTCGGTCGCGACGCACCCGCCCCCCACGTCGAGCCCGCGGATCTACGCGGTCGAGCGCGGTCAAGGGCTCGAAATCCCTGGGACGATTCTCCGGCCGGCAAACCCCGAGGCAGACAAAATGCCCCGCGTCGAACCCCAGGCTGGGCTTCGATACACCACGGGCGCCGGGCCGAGCGGGGGGGCGAGGGCCAGGAGCTGCGGGCCCGCTAGCATGAGGGCCGAGGGCCAGGGCCGGGAGCTGCGGGCCCGCGAGCTCCCGCTTCGGGGCGGGAAGATGCGGCCTCGCGATCACGAGGGCGCCGCGAGCGCCGCTCCCCTCGCCCCAAACAGAAATGTGATACAAGGCAACGGTGATGAAGCGCAGATTCACGCCTGCCTTTTGGGCACGTGGCGACGTGGCGTCCGCCTGGCTTGCCGCAACCGGGTGGAACGTCGGGACTCGGCGAGCGCGGCGCGGAACGGTGAACATCCCCGCTCCGAAGGCCGGAGGGCTGTATGACCTCCATGATGTCGCATGTGTCGAGGGCGTCGGCGCGAGCGACATCGTCTCCCGTGTCCTCGGATGGGCGTCAGCGCAAGGGATTGACCAGGCCAGCACCGCTGCGGGGCCGGTCACCGAATAGCACGCTGTTTGGCACACAGACCACGTCATGAACACGTAAGATGGAACACGATACCACATTGCGCTTCATGGTCAGTCTTGCATGCGACACGCGGGAATTTTTCCGGTGGCAGTGCCCACATTGCGGGCTCGACTTTAAGTTAAAGGTTGATGCCGATGCCACGCAGGATGTTCTTGCAAGCTGGATGAGCCGATATCTCTCAACGCAGGGTGTAAAAGATCAGGACGACACCGAATCCATCACGGCCCCAACCCTGACAACGTGCCCGTACTGCGGCACAGCTTCGGAGCGGCAGGATTTTGTTCATCCCCAGGTCGCCCAATTCATCCGAGCCTTCGCATTCAGGGAAGTCGTCGAGCCACTCGTTACGAAGATGTTTCGTGACTTCGCCTCGGGCATCAAGTCGTCGAAGCACCTCACCGTCAAAGCATCATTTTCTGAGGCGCGCGCACAACGACCCCTGTCCGGTCCTGAGCCTGACGATCAAGTGGTGATTCTGTGCCTGGCATGTCGGCAGGAGTTTACCGTAGAGGAAAGCTGGCGTGGGACCGTTGCGTGCCCAGGATGCCAGACCGTACTCGTCCCACAATAGGATATAAGCTGACCATGACGGATCGAAAAACTATCGTTGATGCCCTCTCGGACTTCAAGCTAGCGCGAGACGCACTCGTACATGCGGGGGCCGACGAGTTTGCTCACCAACTCCAGGCATTCGTAAAGCAGCTCGACGGCAATCCTCTCTGCCGGAATGTAATCTCCGCCGTGCCATCCTTCGATGTTGAAGCATGGTGGTCGGCCCAGCTGGCCAAGCATCCCCAGGGATACCCGCAGTTCGACGTACTCGACTTGCCGACAGACAAGAATCAGCAGCTCGCGATCTTGATCGACCTTGCCCGCTCATTTGCATCCGGCGACCCAAAGCAGACATCCGTGGATGGATTCGGGTCACTCTTCGGCAAGTACAAGCATTCCGAGGCAATCGCAATCACACAATCCCTTATCCTCCGCCCTCTAGCCGAGGAGCTTACGCGCAGACTGCGTGATGCGGCAGCGCTCGCAAACCCGGATATCCGAGAACTAGCCGGTGTGCCGTTGTCCAGAATCCCAAAGGAGGCTGAGGTGCGCATCTTCTTGAGCCACAAGTGGGCAAATAAGCCGATGGTTCGGCGATTTCACAGTGCGCTACAACAGATTGGCTTCACGCCATGGCTGGACGAAGAAGCGGTTACGGCGGGACAAGTCCTGCACCGTGCGCTCGACGATGGCATGAGTGAATCCTGTGCAGCGGTTTTCTTTGTGACACCCGAGTTTCGTGATGACCGCTGGATCAGCCAGGAAGTCGACCTCGCAGTCCACCGAACGATCGAGCAAGGGGACCGTTTCCGCATTATTACGCTTGTATTCGGGGACGCCGAAGTGCCGCGCCCGCTACAGCGGTATGTGTATGCCAAGATTGAACACGAACTGGACGGTCTGCGCGAGATTGTACGTGCGCTGCCTATCGAGCTTGGCCCCCCCCGTTGGAAGGAGTCAGTGACGGACGCGAAGAAACGTGCCTAACTTTGCCCTGGTGCTGACGGGCGGGGTGTACCCCGCCCGCAGCAGACCGCAGGGTTAGCTCAGACTGGCATCGAGACGGCCCCGTCACGATGCCCCGCCCCCACGCAGGGCTTTGGCACTTTCCCGGTCGAATGCGGTCCGGGGCCGCGGGGTCTCGCGAAGATTTCCACCGTCCGACCGGCGTCGAGCCGAGGGCCGGGAGCGCCGGGAGCTGCGGGCTGGCGAGCACGAGGGCGCGGCGAGCGTCGCCCGGCTCGATACCGTGGCCCTCGGGGTCGGTCGCGACCCATGTCCGACTGCTGCGTTTTCGCCGTTGAGCGCGGTCAGGGTCGCGAGACCTCGGGGAAGATTTCGACGCTCGACGCGCCGCGCCGCCTCGATGCACCCGCCCCCCGCGTCGAGCCCGCGGATTTACGCGGTCGAGCGCGGTCACGGCCGCGAGACCTCGGGGAAGATTTCGACGCTCGCCGCGCCGGCCGCCTCGATGCCCGAGGCCGACGAGCACGAGGCCCACGTCGAATGCCACCGCCTCGATGCACGAGGCCGACGTGCACGAGGCCCACGTCGAGCGCCGCGCCCCTCGATGCACGAGGCCCACGTCGAATGCCGCGCCGCCTCGATGCACGAGGCCGATGAGCACGAGGCCCACGTCGAATGCCGCCGCCTCGATGCACGAGGCCCACGTCGAATGCCGCGCCGCCTCGATGCACGAGGCCCACGTCGAATGCCGCCGCCTCGATGCACGAGGCCGACGAGCACGAGACCCACGTCGAGCGCCGCGCCGCCTCGATGCACGAGGCCGACGAGCACGAGGCCCACGTCGAGCGCCGCGCCCCTCGATGCACGAGGCCCACGTCGAATACCGCCGCCTCGATGCACGAGGCCGACGAGCACGAGGCCCATGTCGAATGCCGCCGCCTCGATGCACAAGGCCGACGAGCACGAGGCCAACGTCGAATGCCGCCGCCTCGATGCACGAGGCCAATGAGCACGAGGCAGGCGTCGAGCGCCGCGCCCCTCGATGCCCGGCCGCCTCGCTGTACGAGGCCGACGAGCTGGGGCAGGTGTCGAGCCCCGCGCCCGTCGATGCACGAGGCCCACGTCGAATGCCGCGCCGCCTCGATGCACGAGGCCGACGAGCACACGGCCGGCGTCGAGCGCCGCGCCCCTCGATGCACGAGGCCCACGTCGAATGCCGCGCCCGTCGATGCACGAGGCCCACGTCGAGCGCCGCGCCCGTCGATGCACGAGGCCCACGTCGAATGCCGCCGCCTCGATGCACGAGGCCGACGAGCACGAGGCAGGCGTCGAGCGCCGCGCCCGTCGATGCACGAGGCCCACGTCGAATGCCGCCGCCTCGATGCACGAGGCCGACGAGCACGAGGCAGGCGTCGAGCGCCGCGTCCGTCGATGCACGAGGCCCACGACGAATGCCGCGCCGCCTCGATGCACGAGGCCGACGAGCTGGGGCAGGCGTCAAGCGCCGCGCCCCTCGATGCACGAGGCCGACGAGCACGAGGCCCACGTCGAATGCCGCCGCCTCGATGCACGAGGCTGACGTCGAGCGCTGCGCCGCCTCGATGCCCGAGGCCGACGAGCACACGGCCGGCGTCGAGCGCCGCGCCCCTCGATGCACGAGGCCCACGTCGAATGCCGCGCCGCCTCGATGCACGAGGCCGACGAGCACGCGATCGGCGCGCCATGCTCGCCGGGGGGTCGGTCGCGATGCACCCGCCCCCCACGTCAAGCCCGCGGATCTACGCGGTCGAGCGCGGTCATGGCCGCGAGACCTCGGGGGAGATTTCCACGCTCGCCGCTCGCCGCTCGCCGCGCGCCGCCTCGATGCCCGAGGCCGACGAGCACGAGGCCCACGTCGAGCCTGAGGCCGACAAGCTGGGGCCGGCGAGCACGAGGCCCACGTCGAGCGCCACGCCCCTCGATGCCCGAGGCCGACGAGCAGGAGGCGCACCCGCCCCCCACGTCGAGCCCGCGGATTTACGCGGTCGAGCGCGGTCATGGCCGCGAGACCTCGGGGGAGATTTTGACGCTCGACGCTCGCCGCGCCGCCTCGATGCACGAGGCCGACGAGCACGAGGCCGGCGTCGTGCGCCGTCCCTCGATGGCCTCGGGGTCGGTCGCGACGCACCCGCCCCCCACGTCGAGCCCGCGGATTTACGCGGTCGAGCGCGGTCATGGCCGCGAGACCTCGGGGGAGATTTCACCACTCGCCGCGCCGTTCGCCTCGATGCACGAGGCCGACGAGCACGAGGTCGACGTCGAGCGCTCCGCCGCCTCGATGCACGCGGCCGACGAGCCCGGGGCTCGCGTAGAGCCCGAGGCCGGCGAGCTGGGGCCGTCCGGCGAGCCCGAGGCCGACGTCGAGCGCTGCGCCACCTCGATGCACGAGGCCGACGAGCACGAGGCCCGCGTTGAGCCCGAGGCCGGCGAGCTGGGGCCAACGTCCGGCGAGCCCGAGGCCGACGTCGAGCGCTGCGCCGCCTCGATGCACGAGGCCGACGAGCACGAGACCCACGTCGAGCGCCGCGCCCCTCGATGCACGAGGCCGACGAGCACGAGGCCCGCGTCGAGCCCGAGGCCGGCGAGCTGGGGCCGGCGTTCGGCGAGCACGAGGCCGACGTCGAGCGCTGCGCCGCCTCGATGCACGAGGCCGACGAGCACGAGGCAGGCGTCGAGCGCCGTGCACCCTCCCACGGGGTGCCATCGTGATGACGTATCAGGGTGTTCCGGGGGTTCGTTCATCCGTTCCGGAATCGTTCCGGAATCGTTCTGAACCCCCTCGAAAGGGGTCTTTCGGTGCGCTTGAAGAGGGGAGCGGCGAGGGGCGACCCCTGAAAATCCGCGGAAATCCAGGGGTCGCCTGCTAGGGTGTTCCTCCGCCCCCCACGTCGAGCGCCGCGCCTCTCGATGCCCGAGGCCGACGAGCACGAGGCCGACGTCGAATGCTGCGCCGCCTCGATGCACGAGGCCGACGAGTACGAGGCCCACGTCGAGCGCCGCGCCCCTCGATGGCCTCGGGGTCGGTCGGGACACACCCGCCCCCCGCGTCGAGCCCGCGGATTTATGCGGTCGAGCGCGGTTACGGCCGCGAGACCTCGGGGGAGATTTCGACGCTCGCCGCGCCGCCCGAGGCCGGCGAGCTCGTCGCGCCCCTCGATCTCCCCCGCCCCCCACGTCGAGCCCGCGGATTTACGCGGTCGAGCGCGGTCACGGCCGCGAGACCTCGGGGAAGAGTTCGACGCTCGACGCGCTTCGCGCCGCCTCGATGCACGGCCGACGAGCACGAGGCGCACGTCGAGCCCGAGGCCGACGAGCTGGGGCCGGCGTCCAGGGCGACGAGCCCGAGGCCGGCGTCGAGCGCCGCGCCGCCTCGATGGCCGAGGCTCACGAACACGAGGCGCATGCCAAAGCGCCGCACCCCTCGATCGCCTCGCGGTGGATCACGGCGCACCCGCCCCCACGTCGGGGCCTGCTGATGTACGCGGTCGAGCGCGGTCGCGGTCCCTAGATTTCAGATTTGCAGAGCAAAGGGCGCTACGAACCCCACACGGCGAGGGGTATGCCCGGATCGTTGTTGCGATGCGCCGTTCGGTGGGCGCGCCTTCTCACCATCGATGTTCGAGCACTGAGCGCGGGGACGTCGCATTAATTGGGCGGACAGTCATTCCCTTTCGAGATCTCGGTCCGCGATAAAAGCCTGCCATCGGACCTGAAGACAAGACAAGTCGGCACTCTCGACGGGCTGCTTTGAAAGGGCGGATCGACGTACGTTATGCAGCGAAGCGCGCGAGATCCATCGGGGGCGACGCTTGCCAGAGAGCACTTGTCGAAGCCCGTCCGCTTGGTCCGGCCTTCCCCATCGAACCAACCTTGGTAATTCTTGCGGAGCTGCTCAGCGTCCACGTTCCGCGCCATGAAAAAGCGACGGGTCGGAAGTGCATGACAGGCGATGATGCGTTCCACGTCGCGCGAGTCGATCGCCGATTGATACGTCCCCAGCCATGTTCGCTCGGGCTGTCCTAAAATCTCCATGGGCATGCCGATCGCGGTGGACGTGCCGATCGCGGTGGACGTGCCGATCGCGGTGGACGTGCCGATCGCGGTGGACGTGCCGATCGCGGTGGACGTGCCGATCGGGGCGGACGTGCCGATCGGGGCGGACGTGCCGGAAACGCTGGGCGACAACGACGAGAGCGTGGAGAGCACAACGATCACGGTCACAAGCACGAAAATGCAGGCCGCCAATACGATGATAACGGCGCCCCTCGTCCCGGAGGATCCGCTCGTGCTCGTGGCGCTCAATGGCGCGCCCGGACTGGCGGACTGGACCACGAGCCCACTCGATCCGCCTGTTAGAATTGGCGATGCAGCAACGGCGCGGGGTTCATTACTTCCCGTATCGAACGCTGGTGCCGTTCCGAGCGTGGGCGGCCCGGCCAGTCGACCATGGAGAGCCTTGAGCAATTCCTGGTAAGACTCTTCAGAATAGGGCTCACCTCTCAGGTCGATATAGGCATTTCCCAGGAGGAAGCTCGGTGCAGCGGACTTCCACTCGCCCTTGCGCAGAACGGGAATGAACTTACGGTGATTGGATCTCGTAAACACCTCGGCGGTGATGATCCCCCCCTCGTATCCGACGCCGCCTTGTCTATCGTCGGATTTGGCCTTGTACTTCGGGGTGCAAATGAGAAGGACGAAATCGTTCGCGCGGATGGCCCGCTCCATGAACGCCGGCAATGGGTCGCCGGGCGCGACGTGCCATTGATCAATTTGTACGTCGACCCCGCCCTCTTTGCGGAGACGCGTGGCGAGATCGCGCACCCACGCCTTTACATCGTCCTCCCACGCGTACGAGATGAAGGCCGTCGGCGTTCTGCCGGTCACGTGTCGAATCTCCTTATTGATAATGGTCGGCCGATGACAGCGGGGGACTCCCCCGGGGCGGGCCCTTGCTCTTCTGGAGCCATAAGAGATGAACTACACATAGTTCGTCGCGCACGCAACAAAACCTTAGTCTCAGGCCGAGCACGAGGCCCGCGTCGAGCGGTGGGCCGCCGCGATGCCCGGGGCCGATGAGTACGAGGCAGGCGTCGAGCGCCCCGCCGACTCGATGCACGAGGCCGACGAGCACGAGATCGGCGCGCCCTGCTCGCCGGGATCGGTCGCAACGCACCCGCCCCCCGCGTCGAGCCCGCGGATTTACGCGGTCGAGCGCGGTCACGGCCGCGAGATTTCGGGGAAGATTTCGCCGCTCGACGCGCGCCGCGCCGCCTCGATGCACGGCCGACGAGCACGAGGCGCACGTCGAGCCCGAGGCCGACGAGCTGGGGTCGGCGTCGAGCGCCGCGCCGCCTCGATGCACGAGGCCGACGAGCACGAGATCGGCGCGCCCTGCTCGCCGGGGTCGGTCGCAACGCACCCGCCCCCCGCGTCGAGCCCGCGGATTTACGCGGTCGAGCGCGATCACGGCCGCGAGACCTCGGAGGAGATTTCGCCGCTCGCCGCCCGCCGCGCCGCATCAATGCACGAGGCCGGCGAGCAGGGCGACGAGCACGAGGCGCACGTCGAGCGCTACGCCCCTCGATGGCCCCGGGGTCGGTCGCGACGCACCCGCCTCCCACGTCGAGCCCGCGGATTTACGCGGTCGAGCGCGGTCACGGCCGCGAGACCTTGGGGGAGATTTGGACGCTCGCCGCTCGCCGCGCCGCCTCGATGCCCGAGGTTGGCGAGCCAGAGGCGAGCGTCGAGCGCCGCGCCGCCTTTATGCACGAGGCCGACGAGCTGGGGCCGATGTCCAGGGCGACGAGCACGAGGCGCGCCCCCCTCGGACGCGCTCAATTCATCTTTCGCAGCCTTTCCGGCTCGACGTTCGGAAGCACTCGAAACCGACCATTCCCAGCGAAATCTACCACGCGAGGCCCGCGCAAAGCCTGCTGTAGATGCATCAAGCCGCTCGCTTGCCCTTCCGTGCTGACGACGAAACCGAGCATGGACCAATGCTTCGCCTCGTCCTCGCTGGCGTACGGCATCACGACAAGCTCGCATCCAGCGGCAAAGGACGCGCAGAGTCGGCGGACCACAGCCAAGTCGACATTTCGTTTCCGATAGGCGTCATCAATCGACATCTCTGCGATATAAAATAGGTCGGTACCGTGCCCCTGGTCGTACTCATCCTTGAACCAATCCTCATCAAAGTAGACCGGATAAAGCGCCTCGAATTCGGCCCCCTCCGCGTCGAGCGCATCGAGCAGGGAAACGTTGCACTGTGCAGCTTCGCCTACGTGGATGATCGCGACGAGCGCGCTACCGATGTCCGTTTCGTCGTCGTCCTCGCATTCGTCATCATCGTTGCCGCTCGACTCGTAGACGATGCAGTGGAGCCACGTGATAAGCCCCCTGTCTTCGTTCGGTTCGCCGACAGCCAGGTTTCCTACGATACGGATCCCGAACATGGTGCGCTTCTATCCACGGAAGCGTGCATCCGTCAACCCGGGTAAAACCTGGACGCCTCACGTGCTCGCCTGCGTTCACGCTTGCGTCGAGCGGCGCCACGTGCTCGCCCATCGACGGCACGCCGTGCGCTCGACGGCAAGGCCGGCGCTCGATGTACCGACGAGCGGCGCACGCGCCACGTGCTCGCCTGCGTCCACGTTCGCGTCGAGCGGCGCCACGTGCTCGCCCGTCGACGTCACGCCGTGCGCTCGACGGCAAGGCCGGCGCTCGATGTCCCGACGAGCGGAGCATGCGCCACGTGCTCGCCTGCGTCCACGTTCGCGCCGAGCGGCGCACGCGTCACGTGCTCGCCTGCATCCACGTTCGCGTCGAGCGGCGCACGCGCCACGTGCTCGCCTGCATCCACGTTCGCGTCGAGCGGCGCCACTGCTCGCCCATCGACGGCACGCCGTGCGCTCGACGGCAAGGCCGGCGCTCGATGGTCCGACGAGCGGCGCACGCGCCACGTGCTCGCCTGCGTTCGCGTCGAGCGGCGCCACGTGCTCGCCCATCGACGGCACGCCGTGCGCTCGACGGCAAGGCCGGCGCTCGATGGTCCGACGAGCGGCGCACGCGCCACGTGCTCGCCTGCGTTCGCGTCGAGCGGCCACGTGCTCGCCCATCGACAGCACGCCGTGCGCTCGACGCAAGGCCGGCGCTCGATGGTCCGACGAGCGGCTCACGCGCCCCGCGCTCGCCTGCGTCCACGTTCGCGTCGAGCGGCGCCACGTGCTCGCCCATCGACGGCACGCCGTGCGCTCGACGGCAAGGCCGGCGCTCGATGGTCCGACGAGCGGCGCACGCGCCCCGCGCTCGCCTGCGTCCACGTTCGCGTCGAGCGGCGCCACGTGCTCGCCCATCGACGGCACGCCGTGCGCTCGACGGCAAGGCCGGCGCTCGATATCCCGACGAGCGGCGCACGCGCCACGTGCTCGCCTGTGTCCAGGTTCGCCGCGCTGGCGCCTCATGTCATGATGTGACCGTCCGTACGCCCCGGAGCACGCGCCGAGGCACCTCGCGAGGGGGTTCGGGGTTTCGTTCATCCGTTCCGGAATCGTTCCGGAATCGTTCCGAACCCCCTCGAAAGGGGGGTTTTGGGTAGGCTTGACAAGGGGAGGGGGTTGGGCTCACCCCCTGAAATCCCCGGATTTTCGCTGCTCAGCTCGATCCGATTCCTCTGCCCCCCACACCCCCCGCTGGCTCGCCTCCACTTCGCGGAGCTCCGTTGCGGCTCGCCTTCGAACCGGGGCGTTCGAACCCGGGACGGGCACCGGAACGGGCTCGGGGCACGCGGTGGCGCTCGCTCCTTTGGTTGACAGCCCCTAGGGGCGACTTATCGTCTCACGGCCCTGCGACCTGTGCGGGGCGTCCCTGTCGCCCGCGATCATGAGTCAAAAACGGGATTTTTACGACGTCCTCGGACTGGCCAAGGAAGCTTCGGCCGACGAGATCCGCAAAGCGTACAGGGCGGCTGCCCTCAAGAACCACCCGGACCGGAACCCGGGCGACAAGGAGGCTGAGGCGCGCTTCAAGGAAGCCACCGAGGCCTATCAAGTCCTGTCCGACGACCAGAAGCGCGCGCGTTACGACCGCTTCGGTCACGCCGGCGTCGAGGGCATGCCCGACATGGGCGGCCAGGACATCTTCACGCACTTCCAGGACATCTTCTCGGAGCTGTTCGGCGGCTTCGGCGGCGGCGGCGGCGGCTTCGCCGGACAACGTCGTTCGCGTGGTCCGGCGCGCGGGCAAGACCTCCGCGTCGAGCAACGCCTCACGCTGCGCGAGGCGATGACGGGCACGAAGCGCGAGGTCGTGCTGCGGACGCCGGTTGCCTGCGAGGAGTGCCAGGGCAGCGGCGCGAAGCCCGGCACGAAGCGCAAGACGTGCGGCACGTGCGAAGGCGCCGGGCAGGTGTCGACCGCGCGTGGGTTCGTCATGTTCACGCAGACCTGCCCCGAGTGCCGCGGTGAAGGCACGGTCGTGAAGACGCCGTGCCCCGCTTGCAACGGCGCCGGCGCGGTCGAGAAGTCGCGCAAGGTCGTGGTGAACTTCCCGGCCGGCATCGACGCCGGCCAGCGCCTCCGCGTGCCCGGACAAGGCATGCCCGGCGCGCTCGGCGGGCCTTCCGGCGACCTCTACGTCGACGTCGACCTCCAGCCCGACGAGCGCTTCGAGCGCGACGGCGCCGACCTCGTCACGCGCGCGACCGTGTCGTTTGCCAGCGCGACGCTCGGCGGCGCGTCCGAGATCGAGCTGCCCGACGAGAGCACGGTGCGCGTCGACATCCCCGCGGGCACGCAGCCCGGCGAGGTGATCACCGTGCGCGGCAAGGGCATGCCGCGCGTCGATGGCCGCGGCCGCGGCTCGCTCCAGGTCGTCGTGCAGGTGCAGGTGCCGAAGAAGGTCTCGGCCCGCGCGCAGGAGCTCTTGAAGGAGCTTCAAGCCGAGCTCGGCCACGAGAACGAATCCGCCTCCGCGAAGAGCGCGGCGACGACGTCCTGAGCTTCTAGGCGTCCGACAGTCCCAGCCAGGCCCCGAGGCACGCGAGCCCGAATGCGAGCGGCGCGCACGCGAGGGCGATCACCACCGCCACCGGCGCCGCGAGCCCGAGCAGAACGATCGCCCCGCCGATCGCCAGGAGCGCGCTGATCGCCGGTTCGAGCACGCTCCGCGTCGCCGATGCGCGCGCCACGATCCACCCCGCGAACAGGAACGACAAGAGCGCCGCGCTCGCCAGGAGGAGCAGCGGCGCGATCGCGTTCGACGCGTCCCGATCGATGGCCGCGAACTCGAAGCCGAGCCTTCGACCGAGCAGCACCGCGCCCACCAGCATCGCCGTGATCACGCCCGTCGTCACGAGCATGCCGAGCCCGATCCAGAAGAACGAAATCGGCCGCTCCGAGCGCTTCAGCGCCTCGCGCATCGCTCGCAGCGACGGCGGCGCGAGGGGCAAGAGGCGCGCCTTCTTCGGCTCGTGCTCGCGCTCGCGCGCCTCGATCTTCGGTTTGTCCGTGCCCCGCTGCAGCACGTCGCGGAAGGCGAGCCAGGCGATCCCCGCGGCGAACGCGAGGATCGGCAGCGTCGCGAGCAGCGCCGCCGGCCCCCGGGCAAACGCGACGTGGTGCGCGACCGCGTTGCCGCCCGCGGCGCAGACCCACGCCCCGTTGAACCAGCCGCCGCCCATGCGGCCTTGCTTGTCGCGGCCGAGCGCGAAGCCCCACCACGTCGCGAGACACGTCGCCGTGAGCGTCGTCAGCGCCGTGCGCGCCGGCGCGATGAGCGAGAACGGCTGCCCGATCAGGAACAGCGCGCTCTTCAGCGTCATGAACCCGAGCGCCGCGGCCGTCGCGTACGCGATCGCGTCGATCGGCCGATGTTGCCCCACGCGCAGCCGAAACGCAGGCGTCGTCGCCGCGACCTTGAGCGCCTCTTCGAGCGGCGCGGCCACGAGGTAGGCGTACACGAGCGCCGCGAGATCGATCCCCACGCCGACCTTGCGCGGCCCGAGCAGACCCGTCAGCGCGCGCTCGCAGAGCTCGGCCGGGATGCACGCGAGCATGCCGAGCGCGAACGTCGCGACGACCGAGCGGGGGCTCGACGGCCGCAACGTTTCGCGCGAGGCAAACCCCACGTACAGCGCGACGGGCGCCGCGAGCGCGAGGAGGCCGATGAGGATCTGGAGGGCGAGCAACGTCCTAGAAGTGCAGCCCGAGCACGGCGGTGCCGGTCACTGCGGCACCGTAGCTCGAACCCTCGGCCTTGAGCACCTCCGCGCGGGCTTGCTGGAGGGTCGAGAGGTTCGGATCGCTCTGGATCTCCGTGACCTTCGAGGGATCGAGGCCCGGGCGCGTCAGGCCGAGGACCTCGGCGCTCGCGCTCACGCCGAGCGAGAAGATCGGCGTGATGTAGTAGTCGAGCCCGGCCTGGGCGCGCACGTAAAACCCGTGGATCTGCGTGTTCTGCAGGGCCGTCGCCGCCGCGCCGCTCTGCAGCGCGCTCTTGAAGCTGCCGAGCGCCGTGTAGCCGCCGCCGAGCTCGAAGTGCGGCTCGAGGTTGCCGAGCGGCAGGTGCAGGCCGAGCTCGCCGCCGACGCTGAAGAGGTCCCACGTGTTGAAGAAGCCCACGCGTCCGCGCGCGCCGAGCGTGATGAAGAGCAGCCGCACGCCGAGCCCCGCGCCGATCACCGGGCCGCTTGCTTGCGTCTCGATGAACCCTGCGCTGAAGCTCTCCTCGTCGATGTTGAAGGTCCGGAGACCCACGTGCTGGAAGCCGCCTTCGGCCTCCAGGTAAACCCACTCGAGGCCGCGGCCCGAGTCGCTCTTCTTCGCGTCGTCGAGGTCTTGCGACGTCTCCGAGGCCGCCGAGGCCTGGCTTTGCGCGGGCGCCATCGGCGGCGGCGGCGAAAGCCCTCCGGCCGACATGTCCTGTGCTTCTGCGGTCCTTACGTAAGCCAAGGATACGAGCAAGACCGCGGAGGCGAGCGTGATCCCGGCGAGCCGGGTCGTGCGTTTCGTCGTCACGTTTCTTCGTCTCCCTTCGGTTCGTCGGTGTCGTCGTCCCTGCGCGCCCCTTCGCCCTCCAGCGTACTCGTGTCGACGGGCGGGCCTGGCACACGGTAGGCACCCGTGAGCCAACGCTCCAGGTCGAGCACCTTGCACCGTGCCGAGCAGAAGGGCCGCGCAGGGTTGTCGGGCCCGAGCACGGCCTCGCGGCCGCACTGCGGGCAAGTCGATCGGGAGGATGCTCCCATGATGGCTGCTAACGTAGCAGCCTCCCGGGCGAGCATGTAGCCTCGGGGGCATCATGCGCTCGTGGAACCGAGCCGCGGCATTCGTGCTCGCCGCGGCGCTGCCTCTCGGATGTGCGGGTCGCGCCGACCTCGCCACCACCCTCGAAGACGAGGACGCCGATGCTTCCGTCCCGCCGATCGACATGGGTCCGCCCCCCGCGGCCGCCCGCGCGGACAAGCTTGATCTCCTGCTCGTCGTGGACAACTCGCGCAACCTCGACGCGGCGCACGGCCTCCTCGTCGAGACGTTGCCTTACCTGCTCGACCGGCTCACGCGCCCTGCTTGCGTGAACGGCTTCGGCACCGTCGTCTCCGAGACGGCGAGCCTCGAGGAGCCTTGCCCCGTCGGCGTGCGGGATTTCGCGCCTGTCAGGGACATTCACATCGGCGTGATCTCCACGAGCATCGGCGGCCACGGCGCGGACGTCTGCAGCCCCGCGAGCCCGAGCTTCGACCCGACGGCCAACGATCGCGCGCGGCTCCTGACCCGCGCGGCGAGCGGAGGCGCCGTGCCCACGTGGGAGAACAAGGGCTTCCTCGCGTGGGATCCGGGCCAGTCGTCGAGCCCGCCGGGCGACGCGGATCTCGGCGCGGTCGGCGCGAAGCTCGCGGAGATCGCGGGCGGCGTCGGCACGAAGGGCTGCGGCTACGAGGCGCAGCTCGAGAGCATCTACCGCTTCCTCGTCGACCCCGAGCCGTACCTCGACATCTCGGTGGTCGACAACAAGGCCGTTCCGAGCGGTGTCGACGACGTGCTCCTCCAGCAACGTGCGGACTTCCTCCGCCCCGACTCGCTCGTCGCCGTCCTCCTGCTCACGGACGAGGACGACTGCTCGACGCGCGACGGCGGCCAGTTCTTCGCCGTCAACCAGGCCCTCGGGACCGACGGAAAACCCTTCCGCATGCCGCGCGGACGCAGCGTGTGCGCGGAGGCGCCGAACGATCCTTGCTGCGTCTCCTGCGCGCAGCCCGCGCCTTCGGGCTGCCTCGCCACGGAGCTCGATCCCGCGTGCACCACGCCCGTCGAGGGGATCGAGGATCCCTTGAACCTCCGCTGCTTCGATCAGAAGCGGCGCTTCGGCATCGACTTCCTCTACCCGACCTCGCGCTACGTCGACGGCTTCACGAGCGACGTCGTCCCGAACCGCGCGGGCGAGCTCGTGAAGAACCCGCTCTTCGCGAGCGGCCGTGCAAGCGAGCTCGTCTTCTTCGCCGGCATCCTCGGCGTGCCGTGGCAGGACATCGCGGTCGATCCCAAGTCGCTCGCGATGGGCGTGCGCCCCGCGACGGAGCTCGACTGGTCGCTCCTCCTCGGCGATCCCAAGACCGGCGAGCTGCCCGCCGATCCCCTGATGCGGCCCTCGATCGATCCGCGCGACGGCATCCATCCGCTCACGGGCGTCCCGCTCGCACCGCCTTCGGCGACGAGCGCGCTCGCGAACCCGATCAACGGGCACGAGCGCACGATCCAAGGCCGCGACGACCTCCAGTACGCGTGCATCTTCCCGCTGCGCGTGCCCAAGGAGTGCACAGGCCAGACCGACTGCGAGTGCGCGGGCATCGACGCCCCGACGAACCCCATCTGCCAGGCGCCCGACGGCAGCTTCGGCTCGACGCAGCGCTTCGCCCGCGCCGTGCCCGCCACGCGCCCGCTCGCCGTCATGAAGGAGCTCGGCACGCAGGCCGTCGTCGCCTCGATCTGCGCCGACAAGGTGAGCTCGCCCGTGCAGCCGACCTTCGGCTACAAACCCGCCGTCGACGTGCTGCTCCGCTCGATCCGCCGGAGGCTCGAACCCGGCGGCTGAGCTTTACTCCACACGCACCGCCGCGTAGAGCGCCTCGCCGTCACGGCGCAGCCGCACGAGCAAGGTCCCCGGCCGCTTCGCCTTGTCGACCAAGCGCAAGAAGTCCGCGCCGTGCTCGATCCGCTGGCCGTTCACCTCCACGACCACGTCGCCCACTTCGAGCTCGCCCGCCGCGGCGCCGCGTGGATCGAGCCCGTCGATGCGCGCGCCGCCGCCGAGCGCGTCGCTCACCGACACGCCGATCGTCTTGCGCGGGCCTATGTCCTCGGGTTTCTGCGCCGGCTTCTCCTCGGACTCGGGCTTGGCCAGCACCACGCGCTTGACCCGCTCGTCCTTGCCGTGCCGGACGACGAGCCGCATCGACTCGCCGGGCTTTCGGTGCCCGAGCATCCGCGCGAGCTCGGCCGCCTGCTCGATCGGCTCTTCGTCCGCCGAAAGGATCACGTCGCCCGGCTCGATGCCGACCTTCTCCGCCGGCCCGCCCGCCTCCACGTCGGTCACGAGCGCGCCCGTCGGCCCCGGCAGCGAGAGCGCGCGCGCGAGGTCGTGCGAGATTGCCTGGAACGCGACGCCGAGCACGCCGCGCGACACGCGCCCCTCGTCGCGCAGCTCCGGGATGATGGCGCGCACGTCGTCGATGGGGATCGCGAAGCCGATGCCCTGCCCGCGCGCGTGG
Organism: Polyangium jinanense; assembly: GCF_028435365.1. The sequence continues at coordinate 17,126 of NZ_JAGTJJ010000072.1, forward strand.
ATGACCGTGCTCACGCCGACGACGCGGCCGTGCCCGTCGAAGACCGGGCCGCCGCTCGACCCGGGGTTGATGCTCGCGTCCGTCTGGATGAGGTGGTCGAAGGGCCCGAGGCCGAGCACGCGCTCCTTCGCGCTCACGATCCCGAGCGTCACCGTGTGCCGGAGGCCAAACGGGCTCCCGATGGCCACGAGGTAGTCGCCCACGCGGAGCGCCTCGCTCGTCCCGAACTGCGCCACGGGCAGGCCCGTCGCGCCGCGCAGCGCGAGCAGCGCCACGTCGAGCTTCTCGTCTTCCCCGAGCACCGAGGCTTCGTGCTCACGCCCATCCGCGAGCTGCACCCGCACCCGCTCGGCGCCGTGCACCACGTGCGCGTTCGTCACGACGAGCCCGTCGGGGCTCACGATGAAGCCCGATCCCAGAGACCGCTCGATCGAGCGTGACGTCCCACCGGCGCGCACGCGCTGCGGGTCTTCGCGCTCCTCGGATCCGCGTGTGGCCGCGACGCTCACCACGGTCGGCCGCACGTGCTCGACGAGGGCCGAGATGTCGAGCGCGACGCCCGCCTCTCCCGGCGGGGCCGGGGGCAACACCGCCGCCGCGGTGGGCGTGAAGGCGCGGTCATGCGTGGTCGCATCGGCGCGGTTGCTGCAAGCCGGAACCCCCTGAGAGAGGGCCAGGCCAAGCGTGAAGGCCAGCGCGGAGGACGTCATGGACGGCACGTAGAGCCGTCCCCTTGGGTCGCAAGCGAGCCTCACCCACCCCAACCCTCCCTCTCCACCCGGTGGAGAGGGAGGGAGCGCACGCATGCGCCCGTTTCTCCCCCTCTCCGCCGCGCGGAGAGGGGGTTAGGGGGTGAGGTCAGCGTGGGGAGTGAGCTCAGAGCTCGACCCGCAGGAACTCCACCTTGATCTCGACATGACGCCCGCTCGTTTGCGTGAACGAGGCGACCCCGCGTTTGCCCTCCCAGCGATGCGCCAGGCCGAACGCGCCGGCGCCGCTCGGATCCTCGGGCGCCTCCGTGTCGCTGAGCTCGACCGAGAGCCGGAGGATCTGCTTGCCCGCGGTCACCGAGCTGCCTTGCAGCGCGAAGGTCCCGCCGCGGAGCAGGGCCATGGTGTTCTTGGCGGCCTTGAGCAGGTGCGCGGGCGGGTTCGGCGCGAGGGGCTCGACGCCGGTGATCTTGCCCTCGTCGCTGATGATCATGGCCACCTCGATCGACCCACCGCTGCCGACCGGCAGCTTCCCCCACGCCGCATCCGAGCCGCTGGCCATCGGCAGGGCGCGGGTAAAAGCCCGCCCCAGGTCCCGCACCGACGAGGCCCCCGCACTGCCGAACGAGCCCCCGCCTCCCGGAGACGATTCCCCGGGGGGATCCTTGTCGCCGGAGCCGGGGGATGTGTTGTTCGACACGGGGGGCGTCGTTTTGGTGCGGGGGAGTGTGTTTTTGGATACGGGGACTCGCTTGTCGGAGGGGGGGATCGACTCGCCGGAGGGGGGGATCGACTCGTCGGAGGGGGGGATCGACTCGTCGGAGGGGGGGACTGGCTCCTCCGGCTCCGTTTTTGGCTCCTTGGGCTTGGGCGGATCGGCCTTGGGCTTGGGCGGATCGGCCTTGGGCTTGGGCGGATCGGCCTTCGGCTTCGGCGGGTCGACCTTGGGCGGCGGCGGAGGCGGCTCGGCGGGCTCGCTCGGGGCGGCTGCGGGCGGCTCAGGCGGGGCGGCGGGGGCGGGGGCGGGGGCGGGCTGGCCCGGCGCGCCCCCGACCTCGCTGCCGGTCACGTCCACCTCGTGAAGCTCGCCACCGATGGGCGCGGCCGTCGTGCCGGCCCACGTATCCGCGGGCGGCGTGAGCTCCTCGGGCGCGCGCTCCTTTCGTAGCCCGGCGGCGGCGATCAGCGACGCGTGCGCCAGGATCGACACGATGACCGTTCCTTGCATCACCCACGTCGTGCTGGATCCGTCGCGTGCCATCCCGGTTGTCCTCGCGCCTTCGCGCTCGTAGTGTCCGCCAGGCAGGACAACGCCCGCGCGCTCACGTTCCCGGTCCCGGTCCCGATCCAGACTACCACATGAGGCTCCTCGCCATCTCCACCTCCACGCCTCGCGGCAGCGCGGCCGTCTTCGACGGAGGCAAGCTCATCGGCGCGTCCGTCTACACGGACCTCGAAGGCCACGCCGAGCGCATCTTCCTCGCCGCCGAAGACGCCCTCCGCGCGGCGGGCGTCTCCGCCGCGTCGATCGAGGCCTTCGCCTGCGACATCGGTCCCGGCTCGTTCACCGGCGTCCGGGTCGGGGTCGCCGCGACGAAGGGCATGGCGATCGGCCGAGGCGCGCCGCTCGCCGGCGTCGGCTCGCTCGAAGCCATGGCCGCGGAGGCCTTCGCGAGCGGCCAGGCTGGGCCACACGACCTCGTCGTCGCCGCGCTCGACGCGAAGAAGCAGGAGCTCTTCCTCGCCGCCTTCGACGTGCGCGGCGCCCTTTGCTGGGCCCCGCGCCACGTCCCTCGCGCCGACGTGGCCGCGCTCGTGCTTGCTGGCCCGGGCGCGTCTCTTCCGCCGGGCGGGCTCCTTCGCGTCGTCGGCGAGGTCGCGGCCGAGGATCCGGCGCTCGCCGCGTTCGTGCTTCGCTCGCCCGGGACCGACCTGCCCGACGCTGCGGCCGTGGGACGCGTCGCGCTCGGTAGGCTGGTTTCCGGCGGTGACTTCGACCCCGAGTACATCGAACCGCTCTACGTTCGTCCGCCGGACGCGAAGCCGATGGCATCGGGCGGGCCCAGCTAGGTAGACTCCGGACCTGGATGGACCTACCCGACGAAGATCCCGAGGCCGCCGAGGCGGCGCGCGTGCTCATCGCGCGATTCGGCCGCAGTTTCCAGCCCGGCGAGGTGATCTACCGGGAGGGCGAGCCCGGCACGGAGGCGTACCTGCTCGAGGAGGGCCGCGTGCGGCTCATCAAGAAGGTGCGCGGCGCCGAGCGCAGCTTGATGGTGCTCAAGCCTGGCGACCTCTTCGGCGAGTCGGCGCTCGTGCCCGGCGCGGAGCGCTCCTCGACCGCGGTCGCGCTCTCCTCGGGCCTCGCGCTCGCGATCGACCAGACGACGCTGCAGAACTTGCTCGAGCACAACGCCAGCATCGCCTCGCGCATGGTCAAGCAGCTCGTGCGACGGCTGCGTGATGCCGAGGATCAGATCGAGCTCATCATGCTCACGGACGTGCAGTCGAAGATCGTGAGCGCGCTCCTCAAGCTCGCGCAGCAGACGCGCGAGGCGGGGGGCAACAACGCGGTCTTCACGGTCACGCCGATGGAGCTCGCCACGCGCGTCGGCCTCGACGTCGACACCGTGAAGCGCAGCGTCCAGAAGCTCCGGGAGGGCCAGTACATCCGCGTCGCCGACGAGCGGCTCGAGGTCCCGGACATCGAGGGCCTGCGCAAGCTCTACGGCCTCCTCGGACAGAAGGACGAAGTCGCGAACGAGGCGTGAACCGCCCGCGTTTCGGTTCCGTTCGGCGCTCTCGGACGAACGTTGCGCCTCAAAACAACGCCGAATCTTCCCGCATAACACGCTCTCGCCCCCTCGCGCCACGTCTTCCTTGCGTGCGCGTGTTTCTTTGTGCCGACGCGTGGGGGAGGGCGTCTTTTGCGGGTTGACGCTTCTTCCAGCCTGGGTTACCCAAGTTTTCCCGGGCGCTTGGCCCGGATTTGGGCCTCGGGCAGAGCCCGGGGGCGGATCGGGAGAGCCCTTCTCCTACAAAACAAGGGCATCTCGGTCAGTGAGGACGCATGATCCAGGGGCAAACGGGCGAGAAGAGGGGCGGCTGGTCGCGCAAGATGCGCGGCCCCGCGGCGCTCACTTGCTCGGTCTTGCTCCCGCTCCTCCTCACGTTCGGGCCGGCCTGCAGCGGCGCACAGGAGCGTGTGGACGGCGTGGATGCGAAGGCCCGCGCCGAGTATGACCTCGGGCGTGAGGCGTTCGAGGGAGGGCGTCTCCGCGAGGCGCTCGGCCATGCGCAGGCCTCGATCCGTATCGACGAGGCGAACCCCGACGCGCACTATCTCGCCACCGTCATTCTTTTGGCATTCTGCGCGGTGGACGAGACGTCGACCGACTGTCGCTTCGAAGAGGCGGAGCGCCACGCGCGCGCCGCGCTCGAGTTCGCGCCCGACCTGCGCGACGCGAAGAACGCGCTCGGCGTGATTCTCGTGCATCGGAAGAAGTACGACGAAGCTGTGGCCGTCCTCAAGCCGCTGGCCGAGGACATTCTTTATGCTTCCCCCGAGCAAGCGTGGGGAAATCTTGGCTGGGCATATCTTTCGCGCGGGAGCGTCGACGAGGCGATCGACGCGCTCCGGCGATCTCTCGCGGCGCAGCCGCTCTTTTGTGTAGGGAACTACCGCCTCGGGCTGGCGTACGAGCAAAAAGGCGAGCTTGCGCTTGCGCGAGAGGCCTTTACGAAAGCGCTCGAGACGGATAAACCTCAGTGTCGGAACCTCCAGGAGGGGTTCGCCGCCCGCGCTCGCGTGGCGGGAAAGCTCGGGCAGCAGGATCTCGCCCGGGAAGATCTCGAACGATGCCGCGATGTGGCCCCGGCGACAGTGGCCGGAAAACGTTGCGCTGCAGAACTCGGGTCTTTGCAATGAGTTTTTGCGCGGCTTTTTCTGAAATCGTGCAAAAGGGAGTCAATCGAATCGATTGAATGAACGGGTGAAGTAGGGATGGAGTCGATCGGCCGCTACCTGAGACATGCCCGTGAGACGAGGGCAATGAGCGTGGAGGAAGTCTCCCGCGCCACCCGCATTCCCGTCCCCTCGATCGAGCGAATCGAGGCGGATCACTTCGACGATTTGCCAGGTGAAGTGTTCGTCCGGGGGTTCCTCCGCGCCTATGCGCGCGCGGTCTCCCTCCCCGTGGAAGAGGTGCTCGCCCGGTATACCGCGAGCCGCCGCGTCGCCGTGGTCACGCCACTTCCCATTGCGTCCCCAGCCGGCGGCTCGCAAGGGAAGCGCTTCGGCGTGGCGATGGCCTTCGTGCTCCTCTTGATCCTGTTCACGCTGGCCCTGAGCATCGTCATGCGGCCGCGCGGGCACGACATGCCGCCTGAGCTGTCGAGTCGTGACGCCGGGGGAATTTCGGCGCACGTGAACGCCCAGGGATGACGTGATGAAGAGCTTGCAGGCGCTGGGGCTCCTCGCGCTCCTCGCGACGGGATGCAACCCCTTGCCGGCGTGGACGTCGGGGCAGGTCGGCTGCGCCGAGGAGCAGATCGTGATCACCCGCGACGAGATGGGGTTCGCGGGGCGCACCTGGACGGCCGTTTGCCGGGGCAAAACGTTCTACTGCACCTCCGTCAACACCGGGCCCCAGGGGGCCATGCAGGTCTCGTGCAAGGAGGAAGCGCAATCCGACGCCCCGCCCCCGAGCGCCCCGCCCCCGAGCGCCCCGCCTGCCGCGACCGGCTGCCAGTACGACACGCAGTGCAAAGGCGACCGGATCTGCAAAGAAGGGCAATGCGTCGACCCGTAGCTCGACGCTGCGAGCGCCGCCGCTAGAACATCGATCGGTTTGCAACCGCTCGATGTTCTAGCTCTTTTGTCCCGAGGGGGACGCCTCGCGTCCCCCTCTCGTCCGGGCAAAGCCCGGACGATTCACCCCCCGAGGGAAGCTCGCTTCGCGATCTTCCGAGCATCGAACCGGTCGATGCTCTAGAGAAGGCGCATGCCCCGCCCCCCCCGGACCAGCTCGACCCGCTTGCGCACCGAAGCGCTGCTCGTCCGGCGGGTCCCCGTGGGCGAGGCCGATCTCATCGTCACATTGTTCACCGAGGCGCGGGGGATCATCTCGGCCGTCGCGCGATCGGCGCGTCGATCGAACAAGCGGCTCGTCGCGCTGGAGCCAATGCATCTGCTCCGCGTGACGCTCGAAGAGCGCGAGCAAAAAGATCTGGCCGTGCTCGGCGAGGCGGCGATCGCGCACCCACGCATGCAGCTCGTCTCCGCGCTGGATCGCCTGGAAGCCGCAGGAAGAGCGCTGCGCTGGGTCCGCTCGGTCGCGCCGCCCGGCACACGCGAGCCGGGCCTTTTCGCCACGGTGAACGAGCTGCTCGACGCGCTCGACGCGCCCACGCCCGCGCGCTCGTCCGAGGCGGAGCTCGCGACGTCAGGGCTGCGTTTGCTCGCGGATATGGGCTTCGGCCTGGTGCTCGATCGATGCGTGCGTTGCAGTCGCGTTTGCCCAGCGGAGGCACCTGCGTGTCTGGATGCACTCGCCGGCGGGCTCGTCTGTCGCGCTTGCGGCGGGGCGCGGCTCGTGCTTCGAGCAGACCTCCGGGGGCGAGTCGAGGCTGCCTGCGCGGGCGACGATGAAGCGCTGCGCGCAGAGGACACGCGAATCGTGGTGGACCTCGTGGAAGCCGTGATCCAGGCGCACGCCGGTCCGGCGAAGTAGGCGCTGGGAGGCGCTGAGCTGGGGCGTTGCCCCAGGCCCCACCAGGGGCTATCCGCCCCTGGACCCGGACCAGCGCAAGCGCTGGACCCGGGGTCGATGAACTGCGCGATGCGCAGTTCATCGAACAGGCCGAGTCAAGACTGGCGAGCGACGCTGCCAATCGAGACAGCCGCGCTGCCATTTCGACCGGCAACGTTGTTCCTGGTCTTGCCACCGGCTCGTGGAAGAACCGCGCATCGCGCGGTTCTTCCAACCCGAGTCCAGGGCTTGCCCTGGTTCGGGTCGAGGGGCGAACAGCCCCCGCGGGGTCCGGGGCAGCGCCCCGGCGCGGCGGCCCTAGGCCACCAGATACCGCCGCACCGCGCGCGGCACCCCGTACGCCTGCTCGATCTCCAGGTACGGCCTTCCCGGCGCATTCCGCGGGAATGCGAAGCTCGCCGTGTTCGCATACCGCTCGGTGAGCGCCTCGCGGTGCGTGTGACCAAAGACCACGAGCCGCGCGCCCGTCGCGTCCGCGATGCGCGTCGCGCCCTCGGCGAGCTGCTCGGCCACCGACCCGGCATAACGGTTGTGCCCGCGCGCCCAGCTCAATGTCATTGCCAGCGCGCCAATCGAAAAGGCTGCCCCGCCTGCTCGCTTTTGGCCGAGCGCCGCTGCGGACAGCCCCGCGCTCATCGCGAGCGTGGACAGCACCCGATCGAAATAGAGACGCGAGAACGTCCGGCTCAGGCTGGCCATCGTCGGCCGCGCCCCGAGCGGGAGCATCGTGCCCACGAGCTCGGGCGGGATGCCGAGCTCTGCGATGAATCGAGCGGCCTCCTCCGCGCCGAGCGGCGCCTCGTCGTCCGCGCGCCTTTGATAAGACCGCCCGCTGCGCAGGATCGCGTGAATCGCGGCGTGGAAATACCGATAGATCACGTACGGGGCGCGCGGGCCGTAGAACGAGAACGCCGAGAGGAAGAGCCTTAGGGGCGTCTCGTCGTTCATGTTGAGGTAGCGAAACGCGCCCGTCGGAGCGATGAATTGCTCGACGAAATGCACGCCCAGGCTCGCTTCGCCCACGACGAGCGGGTGAGCCGGGGCGTTGTCGGGGTCGTAGAGGTGGCCGTGCTCGATGTGGAGGTCGCCCTCGCGAAAGAACCAAGGGGTCGTGCGCAGCCGCGCGCGGGCCTCCGCGGGTGGGTCCAGCGCCGTGACCAGGGCGCTCCGGAAATCGGAAAGCGCGAGGGCCGCGTCGTGGTTGCCGCTCACCAGCCAGAGCTCGCCTCCTCGCGCAAGGTGCCGGCCGAACGCGGCTTTGGCGGCCGGATGCGCCTCGAACACCGCCTCCACCGCGCGAGGCAGCGGCAGGCGGGGCAGATCGGCCGAGAGATCGAAGAGGTCGCCGGCGCACACGATTCGCGCGCCCGGGTGTGCGTCGACCAGGCGGGCGAGATCCTCGGACACGGCCCGTGGCACCGAGCGGGTCAGGTGAACGTCACCGAGCACGACCGTGGAGGGCGATTGCACCATGGTCACTTCTTATGACCCGTCCAGCCGGGGCGAGCAAAGTGATGTTTTGGGTCGTCGAGCGCCCGGCAGTCGAGTGCAAGTGATGGGGGCTTTCGCTCGGCAAGCCGAGCTGCCGCCCCCATACCCCCGCAGCCCCCATCGACAAACCAGAGGGCACGCACCAGGGAGCCATTCATGGAGAGCTCGATCCGTCGCCGAGAGGCCAATGAGCAGCCCCTCATGGAGCAGATTCGCCACGCCCTTCAGATGCGGGACGTGGAAGCGCTCGCCAACCTTTATGCCGAGGACGCCGTCCTCGAGGAGGTTTCGAGCCTGAACCCGCCCGCCCACCCCATCGTGGTGCAGGGCCGCGACGCCATCTTGAAGCAGCTCCGCGACGAGTTCCTGCGGGACCCGGTCGGCGGGTGGCATCGCGAGGTGAAGAGCACGGACATCATCGACGAGATGGAGACGGACGAGGCCGTCGCCTTCACCGAGGTGCGCACCTACGCGGCCGGGGACAAGGTGATCACCCAGCACCTGGCCCACAAACGGAACGGACGCATCCAGCACGATCGGCTCGTCGTGGCGCGCGACTCGGATTAACGAGGCGAGGCCGGGAGCGCTCGCTCGATCGCGCGTTCCATTTCGGCGAACGCCTCGGCGTCGAGCGTGAGCTTGCCGCGACGACGGTGAAGGATGCGGCCGTCGGGGCCGAGGACGAGGAAGGCCGGGATATCGACGACCCCGGCCGTCTTCGCCCATTCGCCGCGTGTGTCGAGGTAGGTGGGATACACCATCTTCTCCTCGCGCGCGGCATCCTCGGCGGCCTTGCGCTCGGCCTCCGCGTCGTCCGGGTCGAAGTTCGATACGCCGATGACCCGCAGACCGCGGGCCCCGAAGCGTTCGTGCAGCGCGAGGATCGCGGGCACGGACGCTCGGCAAGCGCTTCAGGTCGGGTGCCAGGCCTCGACGAGCACGACCTTGCCGCGGGCCTCGGCGAGCGGCGCGGGCGCGCCGTTGATCCACGAAGAAGCTTTTGCGTTCGGGAAATCGGCGAGCGGGGCCACCCCGTCGCTTGCCGAGGCGTCCGGGCTTGCGCTCGATGGGTTTTTCTTGTCGCAGCCGAGCGCACAAAGCGCGAGCGTGACGAGCGCGAGACGGGCGGGATGTAGAGCCTTTCTGCGGCGCATTCTGCCAGTGTAGCGCAAGACGAGCGGCCCGCCGTGCTCGGCGCGTGATAGCGTCGTAGACGGAGGACTTCGGACATGAGACGTCGCTCGCTTGGATTGGGTTGGCTTGTGATGTTCGCGGCGATCACCGCGTATGCTTGCGGAGGCGGGGAGAATTCGTCGGGCGCGGGCGGCGGCGGCACGGGCGCCGCGGGGCCCGGGGGGTCGGGCGGGGGCGCGCCTGATGCCGGGGAAGACGGCCTGTTCGTCGATCACGGCCCGGTCGTCTCGCTCGCCGTGGATCCGCCTTCGATCACGATCGTCGTGCAGAATGGCGTCGTCACGCCCGTCGACTTCCAGGCCATTGCCACGTTCCAGGACCAGACGACCGCCGTCGTGTCGGCCGACTGGACCTTCGATCGACCGGATGTCGCGCTCGTTGGCCTCGGCACGGGCAAGCTCTCGCCGACGGGCACGGTGGGTGGCATGGGCAAGGTCACGGCGAGCTCGAATGGGCTCACGGCCTCGGCGGACGTCACGGTCAAGCTCGCGTTCGTGGACAACGCGGGCGGGCTCACGCCTGAGGAGCAGGCGGCCTTCGACGCGCCGGATCCGGGCCCCTCGGGCGCGATCGTGTATCCCTACGACAAGACCGTCTTCGCGCGTGGCATTCTCGCCCCCGAGATCATGTGGAATGGCGGCGCGCCCGGCGACGCGTGGCTCGTGCACCTCCAGCAATCGTACGTCGACGCGAAGTTTTACGTGAAGGCCGATCCGCCCTCGGCCTTCCTCATGGCCGAGGATTTCTGGGGCAAGCTCGCGGCCTCGAATGCGGGCGAGCCCGTGCAGGTCTCCGTCTCGCGCCTCTCGGGCGGCAAGGCGTATTCCCCGACCAGCCAGACGTGGTCGATCGCGCAAGGCAGCCTGCGCGGATCCATTTATTACTGGGCCGTCAACACGGGCCAGCTCATGAAGATCGCGCCGGGATCGGCAAATCCGTCGGTCGTCTTCGATTCGGGCTCGTACGATCAGCTCGGCACGCCGCCGCCGCCCGAGTACGATCAGTACCAGCCTCCCTGGTCGCAGGGCGTGAACAACAAGCGTTGCGTCGCTTGCCACGTGGTCAGCAAGGACGGCAGCCGCCTCGCCGCCGTCTTCGAGCGCAAGGGTCAGGCGCCGAGCCCCTGGGGCACGATCGACCTCACGCTGCCGGATCCGCAGGTCATCCAGGTCTCGTCGTACCAATCGCAGACGCTTTTCGTCGCGCTCACGCCGGACGGCAAGGTCGCCGTGCAGAACGACGTCGACCTCCGCATGCGCATGAAGGACGCCACCACGGGCGCGGCCATCACGAGCGAGCTCGACGCGATCGCCGACAAGACCGCGGACCCGGCTTTCTCGCCGGACGGCAAGCTGCTCGCTTTCTCCAGCAACGTCACGGGCAGCTACCCCGTCGAGTTCTCGCGCGCCGACCTCGACGTCTTCGATTTCGACGCCGCCACGAACGCGCTCGCGAACCGCCGCCAGATCGTCGCCGCCGGCAACCTCGCCATCGCGTTCCCGAGCTTCTCGCCCGACTCGCAATGGATCCTCTACCAGAAGGGCGATTTCAGCCGCGCCAAGTACGGCGCGAACCAGGTCGGCCTGAACGACCTCTACATGGCGGACGTCGCCAAGGCCGTCGGCGAGCTCCCGCTCGACGCGGCGAACGGCGTCGGTTACCTCGACGACAAGAACCGCCGCATCAATTACCAGCCGACGGTCAACCCCATCGCGGTCGGCGGCTACATGTGGGTCGTCTTCGTCAGCCCGCGCGATTACGGCAATCGTATGGTCTCGGCCTCGAACCCGACCTACGAGAATCGCAAGCAGCTCTGGGTCGCGGCGATCGACGTGAACCCCGCGCCCGGCAAGGACCCGAGCCACCCGGCGTTCCTGCTCCGCGGCCAGGACCTCTCGACCATCAACATGAGCGGCTACTGGTCGCTCGAAGCCTGCAAAGGCGAGGGCAACTCCTGCGCGCAGGGCTTCGAGTGCTGCACGGGCTTCTGCCAGCCCGACGCCGGCGGCAACTACGCCTGCGTCCCGCCCCCCGCGGGCAAGTGCTCCGAGATCGGCGAGAAATGTACGACCGGCGCCGATTGCTGCGGCAACCCGCAGAACCAGTGCATCGGCGGGTTCTGCGCGCAATCGCAGCCGAAGTGAGGCCGAGCCCGGGGGGCCGCGTCGCCCCCCTCGCCCTCCGCGCTCCGTCTAGCGGTTCGCCGACGCGCGGATCAGCCCTCGGATGAACTGGATCCCGCCGAAGATGATCGCGCCCCACGCCATGACGTAGCGCCCGCCACCGTTCGCTGCGCTCGCGTACGTGGCGGCTGTCACGACGATACCGCCCACACACCAGAGCCCCCCGACCACCATGTCACGCTTGCCATCCATCGAAACTCGTCTCCCGCGCGATGCGCCCAGCACGCATCATCGCCGCGGTGTGGCAGGAGACGCAAGCTCGGATTGCGTCAGGGCTTGCAACCGAGGCGCAGACTCCGGTTCACCTCATCGGCGCGGATCGCGTTGTTGCCGCTGCGGGTCGCGATCTCGATGGCGCGCGCCTGGATCGCGCATTTCTCGGCCTTGTAGCGGTCGATCATCACGTGAAGGACCTCGGTCGCCTCGAGCGGTCGTCCCTCGTCTTCGAGGATCTGCGCGAGCCGGTTCAGCTCCTGCTTGATGACGTCCTCGTTGCTCTCGGCGAGCCGCACGAAGAAGGCCGCGGCGTCTTTCGCGCTGAGCGGCTTGCGCGTCGCGGCGAGCTTGGGCGCGTCGCGGTAGATCTCGTCCACGGTGCCGGCGGGCCCGTGGATGCGGGCGGCGCTGGCGGCGCCTTCGAGCGCCTTCCACGACTCGTCGAGGCGGCTCAGCTTGTGGAGCGAGAGCGCGAGCCGGTAGCCCGCGACGCTCGTGCGTTCGCTCGGCGTGTACTCGACGATGCGGGCGTAGAGCTTGTAGGCGTTCTCGTAGTCCTCTGCGTTGAAGAAGAACTCGGCGAAGTTCCAGTACGCCTCGGGCACGAGGGGGCTCTTCGGGTGCTTCTCGATGAGCTCGAAGTAGACGGGCCGCGCCGCGGAGACCTGGCCGTACGCCACGTAGAGCCCGCCGAGCCGGAAGAGGACCTTGTCCATGTCCTTGTAGTCCGGATGATCGGCGATGAGCTTCTTGTGCGCCTTGATCGCCTCGGCCGCGTACATGTCGGCCTTCTGGATGAGCTTCTGCGCGTCGGGCTTGAGGCGCTTGACGGCGGCGGCATTGCGCGCGGGGAGCACGGGGCCCGCCTTCGCGGGGGCATCGCTCACCTCGCCTTCGGCCGCCTTCGGTTCGGCCGGCGGGGGCAGGGACGAGACGTTCGGATCGGCGGCGAGGGCGCGGTCGCGGTTGTTCTTGGACAGCTCCGCTAGCAGCTCGCCGAGGCGATCGAGGGCCTTGGGCCGACCCGGATCGGACTTGTCGATCGCGGCGAGGAGCTGGTTCAGCTGTGTGATCTCGCCGAGCAGCGCGGCGTCGGGCCCTGCGTCGGCCTGGGGCTGGGGTTTGCCCGAGGAGCCCTCGGACGAAGGATCTTTCGGTTCTGGCGTCTCTCCGCCGCCGCAACCGGCGAGGGCGAGGGAGAGGCCGAGGCCGAACGGGAAGAGGAGCGAGGCAACCGTGCGCATTGCGAGCATGCTAGGCGATCTTTACCGCTCTGCGTCGGTCGCTAGCAAGATCGTGTCGCTCACCCCTCCTGCTTCGAGGCGAGGAGGCGCGCGAGCCGCTCGGGCTCGACGCGTACCACGAGAATCTTCTCCCGATCGAACGTCACCGCGCCCGGTGCACTTTTCCTGGGCTTTCGGACATGACGGCGCTCGACGTAGCTCACCTCGCAAGCGTTCTCGCCGCGGGCGTCGCTGAAATGAGCGGCGAGGGTCCCGGCGTCGACGAGCAGCTCCGCGGGACAATTCTGCCCCTTGTCGAGGGGCACGATGACGTGGGCGCCGTGGATGTTCTTCGCATGCAGCCAGAGATCGTGCGGACGCGCATGCCGCGTGATGAGCTCGTCGTTGTCCTTGCCTCCGCGCCCGACGAGGATGGTTCGTCCGAGCGCATCCCGAAACGTGTGGTACGGCCTGCGCTCCTTGTCCTGCTGCCGCGAGGCTTTTCCGCGGGAAGCGGCCTCGATCTCGGAGGCGGAGACGCCGGCGCGCTTGGCCTGCTCGGCGAGCGCGTCGAGGGCGGCGGGATCGGCCGGGGCCACGGTGATCGCGTCGACGAGCGGAAAGACCGTCTCCCACGCGCGCTCGGTCTCGGCGAGCCGCTTCTCCATGACGGCGGCGCCGCGCTGAAGGCGCCTTGCTTTTTGGAAGAAGGTCTCGGCCTGCGCCTTCGCGGGTTTGTCGGGCGCGAGCGTGACCTCGATCGTCCCGCCTTCTTCCCAGTCGTCGAGCGTGGCGCGCGTCGCGCCCTTGGGGACCTTGTTCCCCTGCGCGACGAGCAGCCGGCCGATCTTCTGGAGCCGCGGCGCATCCTGCAGCCTCGCGAGATCCTGCCGCACGGCCTCGGCGCGCCGTTCGAGGGCCTTGAGCTTGGCTTTGGCCGCACGAAGCAGGCCCGTGCGAAGGAGGTCGAGGGCGCGCGCATCGGAGGCCTCGACCATGGTGAGGCCGTGGCGTTCGAGGTCCTCGGTGGAGCTGATCCATCGGGAAGGATCGACGCCGTCGCGCGGGGGAGCGCCCTCGGGATCGAGCGGCCAGACGACGGTGGCACCGGAGGGAGACGAGACGGACGCCTGGCCACGTCGTCCGACGCGAAGGGAGAGGCGGGCGCCGGGGAGGGCGTCGTCGGGGGGATCGAAGGTGAGGTGGAGGGCGCCGTCCTGGAGGAGGATCGAGCGAACGCGGTGATCGACGAGGTGTGCGCGCATGGCCGCGACGAGGGGATGCGCGGAGGTGGCGCGCGCCCGCGGGAGGCGCGGGACGAAGCCGAGTCCGGTGACGTGCGGGCCGAGGCCGGCGGCGAGGAGGAGCCTGCGACCGATGTAGAAGGGGAGGACGAGGAGGCCGGTCTCCGGGCAGAGGTGGGCTGCTTCGAGGCGGGCGTGGAGGAGGGGGGAGAGGGGGGCGGGAGCCGAGGAGGGATCGGGCGGGGGCGCAGGAGGCGGCGCGGTGGTGGTCATCGGGGAGCGGCGTAGGAGAGGGTAGATTGTCGGAGAAATGCGGCCCTATGGCGGAATGGTAGGCGTGGCGGATTTGAATTGCCCACGTAAGATGATTTTTTCTACCACCCTGAACGAGCTCTGCTTCCGCCTCTCCAAGGTGTCCACGGATCCGGGAGAGGATCAGCAGACGAGGACCCCCTGTAGATTGTATGCTTGCCTGACATGGCCCAACGGAAGCAACAGCGCTACGACCTACCACCCTACACCGAAGGATGGTTTCAGATGGGCTGGAGCGACGATCTCGCGATCGGTCAGCTCCGCCAGCTCCGTCACTTCGGCCGCACCTATGTCATGTTCCGCGGCGACGACGGACGCGTCGGAATCCTCGACGACGTCTGCCCGCACCTCGGAGCCCACCTGTCCGAGGGCGGCTGCGTGCGCGGCAACTCGGTGCGCTGCCCCTACCATCATTGGGCTTTCGACGCCGGCGGTCGCTGCACCGACATCCCGTACGCGACCAAGATCCCGGTCAAGGCCCGGATCGCCGCGCACTCCGTCGTCGAGCGTTACGGCATGATCTTCATGTACCGCAACAAGGCAGGCACCGCGCCGGCCCGCGACCTGCCGACGATGGACGACTTCGACGAATCCTCGTACATGCGGCCGGCGAAGTACGAGTTCGAGGTCGAGATCCACGGTCAGGACATCATGGAGAACTCGGTTGACAGCCCGCACTTCTCCGCGGTGCACGGCCACGACATGCCGGTCAACACCTTCCGCGAGGAGGGCCATGAGCTGCGGGTCACCCAGTTGACCTCGGTGCGACGCTTCGGCACCACCCTGCGCGCTCGCCTCGAGTTCCACCTGATCGAGCCCGGCTTTCATTACGTGCATTTTCCGGAGATGCCGGGCCCGGCCGCGCATGTCTTCTCCTCGATCGTCCCCGTCGACGAGCGGCGGGTCCGCCACCGGCTCTCGTTGCGGATCAAGCGCTCGCCGATCCCGGGCTTCTCGCTCGTCGCCCGCCAGTTCCTGCTGTGGCAGATGATGAAGACCTACCGCGAGGACATGCGGATATGGCAGAGCAAGGAGTACCTGCCGCACCCCGTCCTGTGCGAGGGCGACGGATCGATCATGAAGTTGCGCGCCTGGTACCGCCAGTTCTTCGACCCCGACGAGCCGTCCGTCCGCCGCCTCGACGTAGTGCCTAGCTGAGGGGTTGGGTCCCTCATCGCTGAAAGTTCGCCGCTCGTCACGCTCACCGGCACCACGGGGATCGGCAAGACCGCGCTCGCGGCGCGCCTCGTTGCCAGGTTCGAGGAGCCCTTCCATGACGAGCGAGGAGGGGGGAGAGGGAAGAGGGGGCGGGGAGGGTGGTCATGACCGGGGGAGAAGGTGTATACAGGCAGGTCGAGGCGGACGGGAGCCGAGGCGGGAGCGGTAGGGAGGAAGGACGAGGAGGCAGCAGAGGTACGGTAGATTGGGCCTCATGGCGGAATGGTAGACGCCGGGGATTTAAAATCCTCTGCCCGAAAGGGCGTCCCGGTTCGAGTCCGGGTGAGGCTACTGCGAGGGGAAGCGGGGGAGGCAAGGTCGGCGGCGACGGCCCCGGGAGCGGGCCGAGCAAGACGGCATGTTTCCTCCGAGGCGGGAGGATCGCACGGTCGCAGGGGCTCGCGCGAGCGATCTGACGGCGAGCATGCAACGTTAGCATCCCGGCCATGGGCGGCCGCGGAGCCAGCGTGTGACCGAGAGGGCAAACGGTGCGCCCTGGAGATAGAGCGCGGGTAGCCACAAGGGCACGAGGACGAGCTCTCGGTGCTCGTAAGCGCAGGCGCCCGTGGCGTGGAGCGCGATCTCTCCGAGCGTGCCGAGCACGCCGAGCACCGCCGAGAACGCGATCACGACGCGGCGATCGGGGCGCCGGAGGACGCGGCCAAGCCACGCTCCCGTGAGAAGTACCGTGACCGGGACGATATGCGCACCGAGGATGCCGGTCATCGCGTACGAGCCGAAGAACCAAGCCCCGTCGAGCACGATGGACCGGCGCGTCGGCTCCACGACGTGCGCCGATGGCCGCCAGGCGGCGAGAATGAAGCCGAAGATCGCCAGCGCGAAGCTAGGCGCGACCCACCACGGCTGACCGAAGGGGCGAAAGTCAGACGAATACGAGAGCACGCCGAACTGAACGTGGAATTGATCGCCGACGGTGAGCAGCGCCGTGCATGCGACGAGCGCGAGCACGAGTTCCCTGGGCGATCGTGCGACGAGGGGGCGGGCCGGGGGCGACATGGTGGATGCCGCATCCTACTCCTCCGCGAACGTCGGCCAAGCTGACGCCGAGCCGCCGTCATCGACTGTGATCGATCTGCGCGACGTTGCCTGGCACGCCGAGGGCGACGGCGCCCGCGCCCATGCCCTTGAAGGGGTGATGCCAGAGCAGCGCGCCCGTGTTCACATCCACGCAGGCGGCCTCGCCGCCAGAACCGACGAAGATCTCGTCGCCGTCGACCACGATCGAGCTTGTCGGCATCGGCACAGCCGTTCGCCACAAGACCTCGCCGGTTGTGTATGCGAGGCAGACGAGCTCTTTGTGATAACCGAGCAGCACGCGTCCGAGCGGGAACAAGAGCCGCGCCGCGAACGGCTCGTGGTACTCCTGCTGCCATACGCGCTTGCCGGTGCGACGCTCGACCGCGATGACGTAGCCGTTGAAGGCGATAACGAGCAGCGGAGCGTGCGGGTCCTGTTGTCGATACATGGTTCCTCCGAGGCGGGAGGATCGCACGGTCGCAGGGCTCGCGCGAGCAAAGCGACGCGTGTGGCGCGTCTTCCAAGGGAAAGCGTTTGCGTCCGGATGCTCAGCCGGGGGCGGCCTGCCCGTTGATCCTGTCCGCGGGTACGGCCGTCTTCTTGCGCGTGACGTTCCGCGATTGGAGGGGCGGGACGTGCTGGTCCACGTCGTCGGCCCATAACCACATTCCGACGCGGCGCAGATCGCGGTGACGCTGGACGAGCAGCGTCCATAGGCGGTCGCGGACCTTGACGCTGTCGAGGGCCGGGTCTTTGCTTTTCGTTCCCTTGGGCTTGACGCGCTTCAGGAGATCGGTCCCGATGGTCGCGGCCTCTTTGATGCTTGCGGCGGTGACGGCGGTCTTGCCCTTGATGTCCTTGGCGTGCTTGGTGAAGAGGGCAGCGAGGTCGACGCAATCTTGAGCGAGGTCGATGCCGCCCTTGCCCGCGCGGATCTTCTCGACGGTGCGCAAAGGAATGAGGCCTGCGGCGGCGAGCGCGTCGGCGGATTTGATGAGCACGTCGCGGTGCGCGCGCGCCTTTTCCAGCAGAGCAGGGGTGGACCCATCGCTCGAGCGGTCGACCTGCGCGGCGGCATAGATGACGGCGAGCGCGAGGTCGTCGAGGGTTTGGAGCGCCGCGACGTCGACTTTCGGTAGCTCCTCGGTGATCCGGGCGATATGCGGCGCGATGGCGTCGAGGCCGCTCTTGACGTTGTGGTACGCGAGGGAGGGGTCGGCGCGGAAGGTGCGGACGTCGGCCTCAGGGAGGTCTTGCGCAGCAGGGAGGAAGTCGTCGTAGGCTTTCTGGGAGCCAACGATGTCGGGGGATTCGAGCTTGCTGGGTTTGGTGGGCATGACGGGTGAGGGTAAGTACAGGTTGAACGGTTGGCAAGAGTGAGGCGGTGGGGGAACGGAAGGGTGGAGCGGTTCGGGGGAGTGAAAGGTTCGGTCGGCGGGAGGGGGAGAGTGTGGCGGGAGGGTGAAGGTTTTGGGGGAGGGGATGGGTGGAGGCTTCGAGGGAGGCTGGCGGAGAAGGGGGCGGATGGGTGGAGGGGTTCGGGGGAGTGAAGGGTTGGGGGGCGGGAGGGGGAGAGTGTGGCGGGAGGCTGAAGGTTTGGGGGGAGGGGATGGGTGGAGGCTGCGAGGGAGTGTGCAACCGGAATCTTGGGTAACACTTCAGACCGGGACCTCGGGTGACACTTCCTCGCTGTTGGCGATGTCGACCCGTCCCCTCAGTTGGCGCAGACCGGGGGCTTGAGCACGTAGACCGGGACCATAGGTGACACTGTCCGGCATGGCGGGTACGGAGACCCTCAGCGTCCGAAACGTGGTCCGACAGGTCGATTCTCGGAAACCGTCAAGGCGGGTGCGAAGGCCATCGGCCTCCGTAACGTGATCCGGCAGGTTGATCCTCACGGACCGATCAAATAAAAATCGTCGTCGTCGTCAGGTGGTCTTGAAATGCCGCTTCAGCAGAGCCATGGCAGCCACAACGGTACAGGTGGATCCGAGGGGGGTCTGGGGGGAGACTGATAACTTGTGAATCGCGTGTGGAATATCAGGTGAAAACGACCATGCGCGACTCAGTCTCCGCGCAGGAAGCGGGGCTGCTTGCCCGTCTCGTCGATCGTCCCGAGCAGCACCGGGCCATAGAAGACCTCCCAGCGCCCGTCGTCGAATTCTCGCAGGCCGACGGGCTCTAGCTGCAGCATACGCGCAAGATAATGCTTCGTTCCCCGGTAAAGGATACGGCCGTTTTCATCCGCTTTGCGCACCATGAAACCATCGCCGTACTCTGGTTGCTTCAGCGATTCGGGGTAGGCCCGCGCTGAAGTCGTGTACGCCTTCGTCGGCGGTTTTTGCCCGAGCGCCTCGTGCGGACGCAGGTCGTTGTATTCGTGCCTGAAGCGGTCGAAGGCCCGTTGCTGCTCCGCCATCGTCGAGCAAGGCTCAGCAGGTATCGGCTGTATTCGTCGGTAATCGTCAGCGGATGGCAATGCGTGTGATCACCCAGCGCGAAATGGCCCTTGAAATCTGCGCACCATAGGCTATTAGGTCGGTCGCTGCTCGATAGCGGGCTCGTGTGCAGCGGGACGCGCAGCCGCCGACGTCGAGGCCGCACCTGGCCGCGGCTCTTCAGCAGCTCGCCGATGGTGCTGGCGGCAGGAACTGAGCGACTCGGCTCAGGGCGTCGGGCCCGTCGGGCGTGGCCCCCGAGGCGCGACACAGTCGTACCCGATCGCTCCGGCTCGTGCTGCGACGCGTACGAGATGGTCAGGCCTCGAGCTCCTCGCTATCGTTGGAGGCATGATGCCGAAGCGTCGAACCCTCGCACTCTGGACCGCACTCACCATCGGTCTCGTCGTCAACGCCTGCAGCTCGACCAACGGCGCAAGCAGCGCAAGCGTTGGGCAGGGGAACGGTGGCCCGGGTGGAGGAGGGGGGAATGGCGGCTCGGGTGGCGGTGGGATGAACGACGATGCCGGTGTACCCTTCGACGAAGGCACCAACCCTTGTTCATCGCAGGACAACCCGGCCGGCCAGGTGAAGGAGCTCGCCTGGCCGGCTGCGTCGAACACCGGGCACACGATCGAGCCGGGTCAGACGCTGCGCTTCAAGTGGAGCGGCACGCACAGCGTCGTCCAGGTCGCCGACTGGGACGGCACGCCGATCGATGCGAGCCTCGGTCGCAGGATCGACAGCGGCGCGCCGACAAACAACGGGACCTTCGATTGGAACGTCGGAGGATTCGCTTGTGGCTATCGCCCTGGCCTCTACTACTTCAAGGACGGTGCGGGTAGCGGTGGCGTCACGGCGGTGTCCCTCACCGAGCCCGAGTTCGGACAGAACCACTTCGATCCAAAGCCTTGCAGCACGCTTTCCGACGTCACTGCCTACGGTGGGCGGTACGCCTCGTACGCGGGCCGCGAGGACTGCACCATTTACGAGGTCAACAACTTCCAGACCGAGACGCACTACGACTGGGTCGATCCGACCTTCGCGGCGCGGCAAGGCGATCTCGTCCTCTTCCGCTGGACGGGATACCACAGCGTCGTCCAGGTTCACGACGTCACTCAGGACACCCTTTTCGGTCCGAGCGGTATCACGAGCGGAGCGAAGCGCAATTGCACCGGAGGTCCGAACTATCTGTGCTCGAACGGCTCGTCCTCGCTCGGCGAGCACATGGTCGATACGGCCTCCTTTCGCCCCGGCATGATCCACATCTCGGACGAGTGCGCGTACAACCACTCCGACTGCCCGAGCAAGACCGGAAACCCGAGCCCCACCGGGGTCAACATGCAGTTCTTGCTCCGCGCGCAAAGCTCGCCGGTCGTCGGCGAGAAGGGGAGTTGCTGCGCGATCGACAAGAGCAAGGGCCAGGCGTGCCGCGTCGTCGATTTCTACAACGACCGCGACGGTTTCCAGTACGAATACAACGTTGGGGTCAACCGAGGTGACATCGTTCGCCTTCGCTGGTCCGGCAAGGTGCGCATGGTCCAGGTTCAGGCCGCGCCCGGGAGCGACGATCCCAGCACGACGCCGCTTTCGGGCGGACTGTCGGCGCCCGAGTACGACTGCGTACCGGGGCCGAAGGGCTCGTGCATCGGCGGCGACGCCAGCAAGGCGGAGCTGGTCCTCGACGTCGACGCGGCCATCAAGAGCGGGAAAGTGCACAACGGAGGCGGCGAGACGTTCTTTCTTTTCCACGCCTTCGGCGAGAACATGGATGGCTATTCGTCGGCTGACGCAAACGTCCGCCTCTATCTCGCGCAGGAGACGCCCTACTCGGACAACGACGCGTGTCCTTGAGTACGTCGGGCGTTGCGCCTGATCCTCCCCGCCATTCGACGCGCTGATCCCGAAGCTCGCCTGATGACACGTCGAGGGCCCGCCGTTCGAGAGACAGTCTTCTTGCGGGCCAGGCGAGGGCGCGTCGATGCCCGCGACGATCAGGAGGTACTCGCCCGGCGCGAGCTTCGTCCCGGCCTCGAAACGCACGGGGTTGGGCCGCGTCCGTTGCCTTCCCATTGCCTTGAAGACAGTTCGCCATGTCTCACCTGTCTCGCCCTGTCCACCTGCACCCTTCATCTCGCGGATTCGCAGCGTAGCCGAAATGCTCAGGCGCGATGGAACCTCGAAGAGACCAGAATCCTCGAGGAGGCGGAGGCGTTCGCCAACGCCAAGCTGAGGTGGGCAAAGCTCAATCGTTCGGAGCGCTGGACCAAAATCGCGCTGTGGACGATCTTCAAAGCCCCGTACAGGACCCGTTGGAATCTCGCGGACGTCGTCCTTGAGGCATGCGAGCGCTGCGGCAACGAGGCGGGCATTCGATTCATCCAGCACGCCCCAGGTGAAGAGGATGAGTGGCTCGGGGAGGCGTGTTTGAAAGAACTCGGGCCGGAGCATTGACCAGTTGGCAAAAAAACGCGACGGAAGCCGTCTTTGGCTCGTCGCGCTCGTGGGCTTGGCGATGCTGGGTGGTTCCGTGACAGGGAGATCCCGGTCGAGGACTTTTACGGTCTCATCACAAGAAAGCGACGATTCCTCTACGCATACGCAAGACTCGAGCATCCCCTCCAAAGCCGGGTACCATCCGCCCATGCACAACCCCGGCCCTCTCTTCTCTCGACGCCTGATCCTACGTGGAGGCCTCGCCGGCCTCGCCACGCTGATGACCCCCTCCCTTCTCGCGAGCTGCTCCTCGGAGAGCGCCCCACCTCCACCGGCGACGGGTGCCGACGAACCGCCGTTTGGCGTACCCATCGACGGACCCAAGCTCGTCTCGCGCATCGCCGAGATCGGCCCGCTCGGCGATCCCGACGCCAATGGGGTCAAGCTGCCACCAGGCTTCTCCGCACGGATCGTCGCGCAAACGAACACGAAACCCCTCGACAGCTCCGATTACGTTTGGCACATCGCGCCGGACGGCGGGGCGACCTTCCTCCTCGAGGACGGCGGTCATGTGTATGTATCGAACTCGGAGGTCCCCATCGCTGGCGGCGTGGGCGCGCTCCGCTTCGACGCTGCGGGAAAGCTCGTGGACGCTTATCCGATCCTGAGCATGACGAACATCAACTGCGCCGGAGGGCCAACGCCCTGGGGCACGTGGCTCTCGTGCGAGGAGGCCTCGCGGGGGCGCGTCTTCGAGTGTGATCCTCGCGGCGAACACGAGGCGATCGTCCGCCCAGCCCTCGGCATCTTCAAGCACGAGGCGGCCGCGATCGATCGGGTCAAGCACCACGTCTACCTGACCGAGGACGAGAACGACGGGTGTTTTTATCGATTCGTACCAGACAAGCTCAATCGACACGGCTTCGCGGACATCTCGAGCGGCAAGCTCCAGGTGGCCGAGGTCGGCATGGACGGGAGCGTCAAGTGGCTGGATGTGCCGGATCCGCTCTTCGAAGGCCTGACCCCCACGCGAAAGCAACTCGCGACCGCGACGCTCTTCGATGGCGGAGAAGGAATCTGGTACCACCAGGGGATCGTGTACTTCTCGGCCAAGGGCGAAGGACGCGTTTACGCCTACGACACGATGACCGAGACGCTTGCCGTGCTCTATGACGCGAGCCAAGCGGAGAATCCCATTCTGACGGGCGTAGACAACATCACCGTCTCGTGTTGCGGCGATGTGCTCGTGGCCGAGGATTCGGGTGACATGCAGTTCGTGGCGATCTTGCCGAGCGGCGAGCTCAGGCCCATCGTGCAGGTGATGGGGCACGACAAGAGCGAGATCACGGGGCCTGCGTTCGATCCTTCGGGAACGCGTCTCTACTTCAGCTCGCAGCGCGGCAATGGGAGCGGCGGCGTGACGTACGAGATCACGGGTCCGTTCCACGCGCCTGCATAGTCGCCGCGACCTGCATCCCGTTCATGGCTGGGGATCGGGCTCGTGCAGGCGGGGAACTGCTTGCATGGATGCGCAATCCCTTGCCGAGGTACGCAAGCTGTTCAAACGCCAGATTTTGGCTCCGCCACACACGGACCGCACCGCGCCGGCTGGCGTAGCGATTGCTGGAGGTCGCGGGAGACCTCATGCCCACGACCGCGCTCCCTGCGCACCTGAACGAGGAAAAACGATGAGCCTGCTTGCAAGGAGGCTGCCCGGCCTGGTTGCTCCCCTCCTCGCCGCGACCGCCGTCCTGCCGAGCGGTTCCGCCTCGGCCAGCACCGATTGCCTTGGGCCGAATTCCTACACGTTCGGCGCTGTGGATCGCCTCACGCGCTGCGTGAGTCCGAACATCGTGGTCTTCGCGGACTCGGCCGTGGAGGCACTGGAATGCGCGCTGGCGAGCGCCGCGCGCCGCGACGCTCAGCTCGCCCTCTCTGGGTCACCGCGAACGTATCCGATTTGCGTCACGGGCCCCATTGGGAGATCAAGCCTCCAAGTCTTCTCGTACTCCCAGGGCGACGCCGAGGCGTGCGCACGCTCCCAGGTCTGCGGGGCCCTCGGCGACTGCACCGCCGCTCCGGGCGCGTGTCGGTGATTCCAGCGGGACGATCGCAAAAGCGTCAGCGGTAATTCGGGACCTCTTTCTTGAGCCGAACGATGAAGTCGACGATGTTGTCCTTGGCCTGGTCCTTCCCGAGCCACGAGGGGACGGAGCCCGCGACATCGAGGTGGAAGCGGTAGACGGCGCGGGTGCCTTTGGCGCCTTCGGGTTCGAGTCGCCAACCGCCCTGGTGCGCGTTCACGCGGACCACGCCGTCCACGGGCTTCGGCCCGCGCTCGTTGGCGGCGACGAAGCGCATCCAGAGGATCGGGCCCTCGGCGCCCCAGGTGACGTTCAGGGTGTAGTCGCGATCGTCGATCACCGGGAGGTCGAGCCGCTGATAGACCAGCAGCGAGTCGGCGTTGCGGGCGAGGATCTTGTTTTCCTTGAGGTGCTCTTGCCACTTCTGGTGGTTCGCGTAATCGAGCAGCGCGCGGCGCACCTGCTCGGGCGGCGCCGGGAGGCTCGCCTCGAGTGCGAACTCGACGCCGGCGCGCTTCTCGCGGCGGTGGACGCGGACGCCCTTCTCCTCGGTGACGAGCGTAAAACCCTCCGACGCGAGCGCGCTCGCGGGCGCCGGAGCGCGTCCCTGCGACGGGGCCCCGGCCGGCGCGGGCGGGGGAGGCTCGGCCGAAGCGGCCACGGGCGCGAGGGCGAACAGGATGGCGAAAAAGGTCCAGCGTCTCATCGTCTGTGTCCTCAAAGGAGGTGGATCAAAGAGGTCCCGACCACCGGCGCCGCTGGGAGATTCCACGGATCACCCTGCGGCGGCGAGCAGCCCTGGTACCGGCGCCCGCAGATCGAGCGTAAGGGAAATGGACAGTGATGTCCACTTGGGTCTGGAGGAGATGCGCGCGTGTCAGGGCGCCGACGTCCCATCGGATCGGATATCCTGAGGCTGGGAAGCTCATCGGATGCGTGTGCGAGGTGTTCCATGCAACTTCGACCGAGGACTCATCAACGAGCGTTCGTGATCCTGTGCCCTGGGCTGCTCCTCGCGGCGAGCTGCTCGGGCTCGTCGATCGAGGATGCCGCAGACGGAGGCGGAGGAGCCGATGGGGGCACTTGCAGCTATGTCTGGGAACCGCCGCCGGCGAAGTTCGACGCCTACAAGTCGGGAGCGGAGTCGGCGCCCTCGTGCGGCGTGCAGGCGTGGGAAGCGCTTCCGTGCGGCGCCTGCATCGGCGACGAGGTCTGCGCGGCGGGACATGCGCGCGATTGTTGCGGGATGCCGCCGGCCCCCGGAAGTCTGACGTCGCCGCTCGACCAGTGGCTGTGTAGCTGTGACGGCGGCGAATGGATGTGCTGGGTGCTCTTTCCCGCCGCCAGCGCCTGTATCTGCTCATCGCCCGACGGGGGCTGATCGACGCCAACGGGACGTCTTCACGTGAGGCGCGTCAAAACAGCGCCATCACGAGGCAAGCCATCTCCGCCAACCCCACGAGGATCGAAACAACGAGCGCCGCTTTCGACCACCGCTCCCCGCGGCGTGAAATCCGATAACCGAGCGCCGCGAGCGAAAGCGGCAGCGCCGTGAGGACAATGCCGATCCACGCGGTCAGCCTCGCGGACGCATGCCAATCCGGCCCATACGTACGCCTCACGTCGGCGGGGGGGCCATAACCGCCCGTATCGATCCAGAAATCGATCCGCGCATGTAGCTTCGCCGTCGTCACCGCCGCGAGGACGAGCACGAGCGTCGCGACAATGGCCGAGATCGCGGCGGCCACGGCCGAGCCCTTCGGGCGGAAGCGCGCGACGAGCGCCGCGACGAGCGCCGCGACAAACGCAGGCGCCGTGGCGAAGACCAGCACGACGAGGCTCGCGAAGCCTGCTTCGTGGATGGGGTTCATCGCATCAGACCCTTCGCGCGACGGCGCTCATCCCGCGAGGATACACGCTTTGCCTTGTCGCGCGCGTGGGACATCGCTTTCATCGCGCCGATCCATGACGCTCTCGAGGAGTGCCTGGTCTCCTCAGTGCGCGAGCGGGCGCGCGAGGGCGTTGCGCCAGGTGGTCATCGCGGGGCGTGCGGCGCCGTTTTCGTCGAAGAAGCCGGTGTCGCGCCAGACCGTGAGCAGATCGCCGCCGCCGGCCTTTTGCCAGAGGGCGTCATAATCCTGCACCACGAAGTTCACGACGAACGGCATCTTCAGGGTTTGCGCCTCGTTGACGAGGAGATTCACAAAATTGTCTTGCTTCTCTGGGGACCCATGGAAGGTGATGCCGGCCATCGCCAGGGTGGTTACTTGCGCTGTGTATCCGCTTTCGGCGATGGCGATGGGCTTGCCGGGCGCGAGGGCCGCGAGGTCGGCGAAGACGGTCGGCGGGAGCGAGTCGGCGAGGTACTTGCTCATATAAGGATAGAGCGAGATCGCCAGGATGTCGGTGTACGGCAGGATGTCGGCGAGCGCGGCCATCTGGCCTTCGTGGTTTGCGTCGGTCCAGCCCTCGAGGAGGTCGACGCCGGTGAGCGTCACGAAGACGGGTAGATCGGGGTGCGATATCTTCAGGGCTTCATAGGTGGACTTCTGGAGCTCGACGTAGGCAGCCCAGCGCGCCGGGGCGTTTTTCTTCAGCAGGTTGACTTCGATGCCGATGCCCATGAAATCGGGCTTGTAGTTGGCGATCGCGGTCTCACAGAAGCTCAGGTAGGCGGCTTTCACCTCGGGCGCGTTGAAATCGTAGGTATCCCACGGCGGAGGCAGGGGCATGTGCTCCTGAGCGCCCCAATAATCGGCCATCCTGGAGCGGGAGTCGTCGAGCGGGGTGAGCCCCAGATAGATTTTATGATCCGGCTTGATGTGAGCTTTTTGGAAGGCCCATGCATCCTTGACGGACTGGCCGTAGCCGTCGAGGCCGAGGCCTTGGCCTGCTTCGACCCAGGGCACGCCCGAGAGGGTGTGGAACGCGTAGAGATCGCCCTCTTGGGCGAGCTTGTCGTAAACGTCGAGCACGGCGGCTTCGGTGATGTCGTAGGGGAACGGCGTGAATCCCATCGCGAAGGAGCGGGCCTCGGAGCCGCCCGAGCCGCCGGAGCCGCCCGAGCCGCCCGAGCCGCCGGAGCCGCCGGAGCCGCCGGAGCCGCCGGAGCCGCCGGGGCCGCCGGAGCCGCCGGGGCCGCCTGTGTTGTTGGTGGTGGTGCCCGTGTTGCTGGAGGAGCAGGCGAGGACGAAGAGAGCTGCAAAGGTCGCGGGAAGGAAGTTGGTAAGGTATTTCATGGGGGATCTGGGTTTGAAGATACCGTCGATCTTGGTTCCCGCACAATACGCTCATTCAGGGTTGCTCAGACAGGCAACGCGCGGCTTGGTCGTCCCCCTCGCCATGGCGAGACTGGGGGCTACTGCGTTGGAAGCGTTGTCGTACGTTGTTGTCGCGAAGGAGGGAGCCATGGGCAAAGGTGGTGGCGGCGGTAAGGGCGGCGGCGGCGGAAGTGGAGGCGGGGGGAAAGGCGGAGGCGGCGGCGGCGCGCCCAAAGGTGGAGGTGGGGGAGGCAAGGGAGCCGGCGGCGGGAGCCACGGCGGCAACTGGCCGAGCACGACGGGCAGGCCGTCGGGGGGCGGTCGGGGGAATGCGCTGCCGTCGAAGTGATGGCATGGTTGCTTTGATGGCTGGATCCGGGGCGTGATGTTGGAGCGCCCCGGTTGGTACTGCGTGGTTGTCCTGTTGATGGAGAGCGCCTTACGCAGCGTCGGCAGCCCACGCGGCCTGATAAAAGCTTGGCTCGCTGACGCGCGCGCGTGCGGTGGAGGAAGCGCTAAGGGGCATGGCAGGCGAGGGGAATGGCAGACGCGCTTGTCATGGTGAGCGCGCCTCAACGGCTTCGGCGCAGCTTGTGGGTGTGCAGTCAATGGGGACTCCGAGGATGGCATAGTCCGAGCCCCGCGCATTCCTCAGCGTCGACTTGATCGGCGCCTCGTCAGAGCCAATCGCCGCGTTCGTTGATAAGTAGCTCTCCGCGAGCGGTCTCGATTTCGCGAACGAGCCACATTGAGTTGGCAGTAGTCTCTGTGATCGTATTCATCAATAATCGTATGACTGCCTCGCGGGGGTGTACGCGTACAATCTGTGCGATGTCTCTATACATGAATAAATTGGTCGTTAGGTTGAGGGCCCGAGCAATGACTGTGCCATGGAACCGCTCGTGTACAGGACTGCTTGATGTGCTGAGTGCTCTTAGGAATGTACTAAGGTCGACGCCGGGCGTGTCAAGCAGGCGTAGAAGAACGTGCTCAGGAAAGGAATCAAAAGCCCGCGAGAATACCATGGGTATCAAGCTGGCACGAGAAGGGGTTGCTACCAAGTACTCAAACAGCCCTTCATGGTACCCTTCTGCCAGCCCATCTATGTTCAGTAATTTTACACTTGTGGCCTCGTTGTTGCTGTAGTGCGTCAGAGCTATGTCGATCACTAAATCGCGCGCGTTCTGAATGGCTTCTATAAAGAAGTGATCGTCGCGGTCGCGCGCGAGACGCCTAAGGAGAAGCCACTCTGTCAAGGAGTAGTCCCGGCTATCAACTTGCACCCGGAAGGAATGATGATTATCCGCCTCCCATTTGCCGAGGAGTCGTAGAAATAGGTTGAGATGGTAAGTTGGAAGGAAGAACGGATCTCGACTCAGTATGTCAGCGATACTCGCTATTCCCGTAAGCCGCGCCTTCGACAGCGCCACGAGAACATCTTGCATCGCTCTTGGCGTCATTTCGCCGCCCACGCGTTGCCATATCTCATCGGTCAGTGACTCCGGAGCGTTGTTGAGGTAGCGCATTGCCGACAACGCCGGAATGACGTGCAACTTCTCGAACGACGCCGGAAGATGTGTAAGCATTTCTGGTATAATGCTGCTGCCGTATCGCGCAATGAGGACCCGCCAGCCAAGTTCGGTCGGACCGTCCACGATCCATCTGCGCGCAGTGGAATCATCGATCTCGGGCGATGCGACTTTATTGAGAGTGTAATGGTGTTGACTGTCTAAGCGAGCCTCGAACGCCTTTTGTTGAAAGCGGGACAGCCATGGATCTCCGCGTCTGACAACCGCGTAGCATAGCAGCTTCCGGGCTTTGGGGGGCATTGTTGGAAACTGATCGAGGAGATGCGCGAAAGCAGTGGCATCGTCACATCCGACAAGCACATCATTGAGGTTAAAGCCAGTGCTGCTGTCTCCAGCAGCATACTCGGAATAGTGAGTGGCAATCCAGCGCGCGAGTTCCACGTTCGTGCCGCGGCTGGCGGCGGGACGTAGCTTGTAGCTATTTGTCGTTATTAAAGTTGGCAGGTGGGGGAGTGTCCATGCTGGTATCCGAGCCTCGCACGCAAGTGCTGTGCAGACCGCACTAGATATGGAAAGCTTGCCTGCGTTTGCTAATTGCTCGAGCCATGCCCCCCATCTTGCATCGCCACGTTCCGCAATAGCATCAATCAGCTGGTCCGTTCCAGTCGAGCCGATCCACTCGCCCAGTACGCCGCGGTAGGGATACAAGATCTCCGGATTTAGTGCGGTATCAAGCGCGTGTACATATAATTTCGCATCTCGCACCTCGGTCAACACGCTGAGCGCCATCTTCAACAGCGTCCCACTTCGGGATCGAAGCGCCGCTATGGCGCCTCGACAGCGAACGGGCAATAGCTCATTTGAGAGCATTGCTCGTAGGGTATTCTCATAGGATGTTTTCTGGCGCCCATGAGGATCCATCGTGCTGCTGAGCTGCGCACCTAAGACTGCGTCGGTCTCGAGCGCGACTGAAACCATCGCTTCGCTTGGACGGGCTCCGGACTCAAGCGCAAGTTCAATGCTCTCACGACTCGAGAGGTTCGGAAGGCAGGCGTGAACCTGACCCTCAGCCAGGAGGCCCAGCCCGCTAAGCCAACTCCAATAGAGGTCGTGCACCGGCACAATGACTCCCCCTCGGGACTCCAGGGTACCGAGGCGGGCAAGGAGTGCTTTGGGCTCGGATAGTGAGCTGCGAGCCGCCCGTGCCTGGAGTTCATGTTCGAGCCGGGCCCGAGAGCGGTCTGGGGGAGACATGCTTACCGATGCGACCGCCCCTGCCAGAACGTCTCGGAAGCTCTCAGGGAAGCCGCGGGATAGATGATCATGGAAACGCGTAAGCAATTCGCCGCGAGTAACGGCAGAGCCACCGAGAAGTATGTAGAGCGATAAGGCAAGCGGGAGGCGAAGAAGCTCTGTAAGAGCTGCCGGGGGAGGTGGTACCTTGGGAAGCGCTATCTTGATAGCACGCGTAACCATTGACGCGGGCAGCGGATCTAGGTTCCACACACGAAACCGAGCATCTGACTCCTGACCTCGACGACCGTTGGCGATGATGCGTGTGTTGGAGAGTGCTCGTAGTGCGCGAGCGCGTTCTGAGGGCTGCTGGCCTGATGCAAACTCCGACCATCCGTCGAGTAGGACGCACACTCGGGGGGCGCGGAATACAGCCTGAATATCAATACCAGGGGCGGCCGCGTAGATATCTTTTAGCAGGTCGTCCCATGTCGCCGCCGCGCCTGCAGCAAGAAACAGTGGAACTTGCCGCCCTGACGCAAGCAACTCTTGGGCTGAGTTCCATAACACATGTGTTTTCCCAGAACCAGGTGATGCGACTATCAAATGGTGTATGTGGTCGCTGACCAGCAGCTCAGGAATAGCCGATGAAAGCTTCGGGTTTGCGTCGGGTGTGGTTACCGTCCGTCGCGCATGCCCCAGCTCCAGCAGAGCACGCCGGGACTCGCTGGACGCATCGGCGAAGAGCGGAAGGAGCGATGGCGGAGTACCAGCCAGTAAGAGTGCTTGAGCAAGCTTATGAAGACTTGGAGAGGCTGCCTCTTCGATGCGGGCTTGTCGAACGACTGCTGAGCCTGATCGAAATGGCGGCATCTCCTCAAGGAGAGCGCGCGTATAGGCCGCGGCGATAACTGCGGCATACCCCTGCCATTCGTTGTTCTTGCGACTATCGCAATAGTCGCAGATTCCACGAACAACAAAATATCCGATCCGTTGATTCCACGTGGCGTCCGCGATGCCGAATCCTTCCATTTCCACCGCGCGAACGTCGAAGTCGTCGCGCAGTTGGTCGCGGTGCACGGGGTTCTTCAGAACCCTATTGGCGCACGCAATAGTACCTATGAATACGCGTGGCGTGCCGGGAAGTCGGTCCCGCTCTGGATCGAGTGGGTGCTCGATCCATACCTTGGGATCGTCCGTAGCAGCGAGCCGATCGGTGTCCAATGGTGGACGAGCGGAATTCGGCAGATGCGCCGCACGCGTTAGATGATCGAGCCAGGGGAATCGACCCTCAAGAACTGCCGCGGCGAGCCGACGGGATGCCTTGTATAGACCTGGATGAGGCGGACGCGGGGGGTGACGCGGTTCGAGTCGCGTCGCGTGCTCCTTGACGAAGTCGTAGGCAATAATGCCCTGTTCGCCGGAAACGACAATGTCACCAAGGCGCACGTGACGGTCGGGTCTGCTGATGTGGGGGATGCCTCCGGCAATGCCAACCATTATGACCGCGTCAACTCCAGGAAAATCCTCGACGAGAACCGTTGCGTGGTGCGCCGCTGACGCGGTGCCTTGGTCCGCCAAAGCGAGCATAATAGTATGCGATCCACCGCCCTTTGCACGTGTCGCACCACACCAGTAATGTCTTCCGCGTTGGGTTACGTACTCCGTGGGCGAGTCAAGCATTGACTTCATTGCCGCATATTCAGTCTCGAGAGCGGTGACTATGCCAAAAGTCACCTCTGGTGCGGCAGATTCAATCGAAGTGCTATGGGTACCCAAGGCGAGTGCTCGCTATGCAGTGGACTCGCCTTTAAATGTTTCATGATGTTCCCAGAATTGCAAGGACAAATTGAGATCCTGCGAACGCATCCGCCGCCCGAGCCCCTCGACCGTCGCCGCCCTCTCTCTCTCCGCTTCGGCGCCACCTTCCCGTTGCGCTCATCTTACCGCACGCCGCACCGCATCGGATCCCTTTGTCCCTCCCACACCGCCGCACGCTTCCTCCTTCGGCCGCCGAATAGGCTCCGGCCCGGAGGCCGGCGCCCATCCGAGGCGCGTCGAATGATGTGCTCGGCGCCGATCTGCTGTATGGTGGACCGGCGAGCGCTTCACGGACTCGCCGGTCGATGTTCCTGGATTCTTGGGACTGGGAGGATGCACATGAAACAGCTCGTCCTCGGGTTGCAGCTCCTTGCGGCCTTCGTGCTCGCAACTGCCTGCACCGACGACGACTGCAAGAACCCCAAGAAGATCGAAGGCTACCACAAGCGGTCGAACAGCTTCCGAGATGGTGTAGCCTTGCAGTGCAACACTGTTCTGATCTGCCCTCGGAAAGGCGGGGGGTACGACGAGCGGCGTCCTCTAGGGCTGGAGGACCCGACCATCATTGATCAGCAGGGCGACGGCTGGAATCGTGCCCGGTGTACGGAGATGGCGCTTCCTCTCGTGACGGGTACGGACTGCAAAGTCGAGGTTTCCCCCAGCGTCATCTGCTTGGATGTCGACGGGGGTTCGGGTATCCCCGGCACCAACCCGACGGGTGGCACCATCGTCACGGTGGGCGGGGCCGCGACGGGTGACTTCAAGGGATATGATGACGGGGTCGGCGGCGCGGGCGCCTTCAGTGCGGGGGCCGGCGCGGAGGGCCAGGGCGGAATCTGAGCCTGGAATGTCGCTGCTCGTTGGAGACCGAGCGCGATAGAAACAGCTTATTGTCCCAGCGCGCTCAACATCCGCGCGTGCCAATCGGTCCCAACCAAAGCCGGGCAACGTTGCTCCACGTCAGCCTTGAAGCAGGCGTCCCATGCCTCTCGAAGGGCCAATGTCTCCTCGCGAGAGCGGGGCATCTTGAACTTGATGTCACATTGCGTCTCTGCCGCGTGTGTTTCCCGCCAGAAGCGAGCGCCCTTGAGGTCTTCGCACGGCGCACGCCAGATCGGGTCGGCGTCGTGCGGCGGCAACGGGGCGTAGTCCGGGCAGTACGTCGTCATGCAACCGGCCTCGCAAGCGTCGGCGAAGTCGTCCGTGACCGTCATACAATCGCCGAAATGAGCGCCTTGCTCGCACATCTCGCGCGTCGAGGCGAGATCCGAGAAACAACTCTCTTCCCCCTTGTGGGGCACTTCCCCCCGCGACGCGCCTAGCCCCACGGTGACGAGCGCGATGGCGGCGACGGCGATGGCGATGAACGGTCCGCGGCGTCTCATGGCTGTCTCCCCTGGGCCCGGGTGAGCCTACACCACCCCGCCGCGGAAGACGAGCATCTCGGACCGCATCACGTGCCCACCCCCCCACCCGCACCACACCTCCAAGACAGTCGCCCCACCCCCGCAACCCACTCCCACCTGGTCGCACATCCACTCCGGACAATTGTCCAAACTTGTCCGGATTTGTCCGGACATGTCCGGACCTCCCCCCGTGACCTCTCTCACCTCTCCCCGCGACCCCCCCACCTATCGCCGCCCCCAATCCCGCCCCTCTTCCCCCCGAAAACCCTATCCCTCGCCGCCACACCCACCCATCCCCGCACCCACATCCCACACCCCCGCCAGCCCCTCGAAACTGCTCCCAAATCCAGCCCGATCCCCCCTCCCATCCACCCCGCCCAATCCCACCCCCGACGCCCAATTCTGCCCCGCCACACCCGCCCCTCGCCCCACGAAACTCCGACCTCACCCCCGCTCCAATCTCACCACCCGCAATCCTGGCATCCCCCTTGCACAAAGCCCTCGCACGCACCGACGTCACCCACGTCGGACTTTCATTCGACGCACCATCACCCTTCCCCCGAGGAAGAGGAGACCATCCCCCATGAGTGATTCCAAGCATCCCCAGCCCGGCGATCGCAGCATCGACGTCACCGATCTCGACCTCGTCGACATCACCCCCGATCACATTGCCCGGTTGAGCAAGCTCCGCGACGGGTACGCGAGCGCCATCAAGGCCATTCTCCTTGCAGACCCCGCGGTTCGGCAGCGGGCCGGCCTCAGTGAGATCGAGGTCGCCGAGCTCGGAGCGGACTGGGAAACGTCCAAGCGTATCGACGAGGTCGTGCCCGCGGTCGAGAAGCTCCTCGAGCTCCTCCACGAGACGCGCCTCATGCGCAATCACGCGATTGCGTTCCGCCTCGGCGAGATGGCGCATCAGGTACGGCGTCGGGCCGACCGGCTACCCAATGGCACGGAGGTGGCCGCCCCGTTCGAGCCGCTCCTCGCGTATCACTTCGCCGTCGGCCAGAAGATCGCCGCCATGCGCGAAAAGAACAAGAAGGCCGCGGAGAAGACCAAGCCCTCCCCGGCCTGAGCCACAGGCACCCGCCTCCCTAAGAGGGTGTTCCACAGACGTCGTCGGCCCCAGAACCTCACCCCCCCGACCCCCTCTCCGCGCGGCGGAGAGGGGGCGAAAGGCGCTGGATCGAGCCGGAAACT
>NZ_JAGTJJ010000073.1 GCF_028435365.1 Polyangium jinanense
GCATCGCGCAGTTCATCGACCCCGGGTCCAGCGCTTGCGCTGGTCCGGGTCCAGGGGTGGACAACCCCTGGTGGGGCCTGGGGCAACGCCCCAGCGCAGCGGCTTCGACATGCAACCTGGCCCACGTGCGCTTGACACTCCACGCCTCGTCGTTCGACGCCTGGCAAGGCGCCTCGGAGGGGTTGCGCTGCGGGACCAGGCCGCCTCGGCCTTGCGGGACGCCGGCGGGCTCGACGCGGCGAACGAGAAAGAAGAAGACGGGCGCCGCGGGGGGTTGAGCGCGCCGACCGGGGGGGCCGGCGGCGTATCCTTGGGTGACGACGGCGCTTTTCGGGGTGACGACGGCCCGGGGGCGGGGTGACGACGGCCCGGGGGCGGGGTGACGACGGCGCTCTGCGGGATGACGACGGCGCTCTGCAGGGTGACGACGGCCCGGGGGCGAGATGACGACGGCCCGGGGGCGGGATGACGACGGCGCTCTGCAGGGTGACGACGGCCCGGGGGCGGGATGACGACGGCCTGGGGGCGGGATGACGACGGCCCAGGGGCGGGATGACGACGGCGCTCTGCGGGATGAAGACGGCCCGGGGGCGGGATGACGACGGCCCGGGGGCGGGATGACGACGGCCCGGGGGGCGGGATGAAGACGGCCCGGGGGCGGGATGACGATGGGCCGGGGCGGGAGGACGAGAGGGGGCCTGTTTGGGTGCGGGCTTGGTTGCCGGGGGTGACGCTCGACCGTGCTCGGGAAGCCTCCCCCGAGGCGCACCCTCCGCGATTCAGCGTTCGCGTGTCCTTCGCGCGATCCTTCTATTCCGGAGCGACGCGCAGCCGCACGACAAAGCGATCTGCGAACGGCGCCGCCGGTGCGCCCAGGTGCAACACGGCGCCAGGCTCGAACGTCTGCGTCGACCGGACGGGACGGCCCTCCGGGTCCAATGCGAGGAGCTCGCAATGGCTCGTGTCCTCCGGGCACGGCTCCGAGCAGATGTAGAGCTCGCCTGGGAGAAATTCGAGTCATCGCCAGAGCCGATGACTTGTGCCTCCAGCGCTCCTCCCGTCGTCCCGATCGACACGTCCCAGCTTTGTCCCGGGCACCACGGCCCCTGGCAAAGCCGTTCGATCCATCGGGTCGTCAGCGTCGTCGGATGCTTGTCATCCAGAGCGAGCGGCTCCTCCGCCGGTTGGCAGGCGGGATTCCTCATCGGGCTCAGCCGCTCCTCGACGTCGAGATGAATCCGAGCTTCTTGACCCCGAGCTTCTACAGTTCTTAACGATCTTCTCTGTCATCCAGCGTAGGTTACCGAGATCGCGCGCCGGTGGGGTCGTCTTTTCTCCCCTCGACGACAGAGATACCGAATCGACGGCGCAAGAGCATGGCCGCGAGCCCGATCAGGACGACTGCGGCCAGCGCGCCCAGGGTGAGCATCACCGGATCGCCGCGCAGGAAGCTCTCGCCGAGGTAGACGCTCCCGAGGGCATACGGCAGCTCTCCGACGCTCACGACGAACAGATAACGGAAAAAGCTGTAACGAAGCGTTCCGAGCAGATACCCCGGGACCTCGGAGGGGAGCGCGAGCTGGAGCAGGAGGACGATCCAGATGGGCGTATCGACCGAGAGCCGGCGCTCATAGTGAGCGATGCGCCGGCGCGGGACGAGCCGGCCGAGCAGCGTTCCGCCGACGCCGCGGCCGACCGCATAAGCGCCGACGCCACCGAGGAGCCACCCGACCCAGAGGAGCACGAAGGTCGCCAAGGCGCCCCAGGCGTCGAGGGCAACGGGGATGAGGACCGTGCTCGAGAAAAAGGTGAGCATCGAGGAGGCGCCGGCGAGCAGGACGAAGAGCGCAATGGCGGCGATCGGGTGGCGAGCGAGCATCGTCGTGAGGACGGAGATGCCCTCCATCGCCATCGTGTGGGCCGCGCCCGAGGCGGTCACCACGACGAGCGCGCCCATCAGCGCAATGGCGGCGATCAAGCGTCGTCGACTCGTATCGCGCTCGTTCATGGCCCCGTTTTGTCCCTCGATGACGCTCGAATGAGCTCGGGTGTCGCGTCCACCCCCTCGTTGGGATGTTGGGGCCAGGATCCACCGGGGAAAGGGTGCACGATCGAGCGAGCGACGTTCCGGCGCGGAGGGAGGAACATACCGATCGACCCGTGGGAGGTGTACATTCACCCGCGCCCGTTGCCGGAATCGCGAGCACGGCGGGCACGGCGGCCCAACGTCATCGCAATGGCAGCGAGCGCGAGCGCCGCGGGGGCGCCATTGCCGGCGCCGCCCTGGGAGCCGGGCACGTGGCATGCGCAGTCACCTTCGTCCGCATCCGCGGAGCTGTTGGAGCCGCCCGAGCCCGTGCTGGTCGTCGCGCCCGCGCCACCCGCGCCTCCGGAGCCGCCCACGCCGCCCGCGCCTCCCGCGCCACCCGCGCCTCCGGAGCCGCCCACGCCGCCCGTGCCGCCGGAGCCACCCGCACCTCCGGAGCCGCCCACGCCGCCCGCGCCTCCGGAGCCGCCCGCGCCTCCCGCGCCGCCCACGCCGCCGGAGCCACCCGCGCCTCCGGAGCCGGACCCCGCGCACGTCCCGCCCTCGCAGGTCCCAAGCATGCACGGTGAGCCGTCGGGCTTCGCCGGATTGGAGCAGATCCCCGTCGCCGGATCGCAGACGCCAGCGTCGTGGCAGGCGTCGAGCGGGGTGCAGGTGATGGGATTCCCGATGCAGACGCCCGCCTGGCAGATGTCGGCCGGGGTGCAGGCATTGGCGTCGTCGCAGCTCGTGCCGGTGATGAGCGTGCAGACACCATCCGCCGTCCCGCCGAGGGCGACGCTGCAGGCCTGGCAGTCGTCGGGAGCCCCCCCGCCGCAAGCGGCGTCGCAGCAGACGCCATCGGTGCAGAAGCCACTCGCGCACTCAGCGGCGGTCGCGCAGGGGTCTCCGGCGGCCTGCTTCAGGACGAAGGCGTAAGCGCTGCCGGCACTCGTGCCGCCCGCGTGATCGTCGTAGTGCGCCCCCACGAGCGCCGTGTCGCCGGAGAGCGCCACCTCGTTGCCGAACCAGTCGTTCACCGCCGCGTCGGCCGCAACGAGCTTCGCCTGCTGCGACCACACGGCGCCCGAGCGGACGAAGACGTACGCGCTGCCGGCGTCCGTGACGAACATCGATGCGTCGTCGTTCGCAGCGCCCACGAGCGCCGTGTCGCCGGCGAGCGCGACCGAGTAGCCGAACCAGTCGCCCCCCGCCGCGTCGGCCGCCTGGATCTTCGCCTGCTGCGACCACTCCGCGCCCGAGCGGACGAAGACGTAGGCTCTACCGCTGCCGGACGCATCGGGCGAGCCCACGAGCGCCGTGTCGCCGGAGAGCGCGACCGAGCGGCCAAAGTGGTCGCCCGCCGCCGCGTCGGCCACGAGCTTCGTCTCCTGCGACCACACGGCGCCCGAGCGGACGAAGACGTAGGCGCTGCCGGCATCCACGCCACCCGCGTGGTCGTCCGACCAGGCTCCCACGAGCGCCGTGTCGCCGGAGAGCGCGACCGAGAAGCCGAAGAAATCGCTCGCCCCCGGGTCGCTCGCGGTGAGCTTCGATTGCTCGGACCACGTGGTGCCCGAGCGGACGAAGACGGAAACGCTGCCAGCAGCCGTGCCGCCGCCCGCCACGCTGTCGCGCGGCGCCGACACGAGCGCCGTGTCACCGGAGAGCGCCACCGAGGAGCCGAAACGGTCGTTCGCGTCGCCCGCCACGAGCTTGGCCTGCTGCGACCACACCCCGCCCGAGCGGACGAAGACGTAAGCGCTGCCTTGGTCCGTGTTGCCCACGAAGTCATCCAGCGAGGCCCCGATGAGCGCCGTGTCGCCGGAGAGGGCCACGGAGGTGCCGAACAGGTCCGCGGACGCCGCGTCGTTCGCGACGAGCTTGGCCTGCTGCGTCCACACCGTGCCCGAGCGGACGAAGACATAGACGCTGCCGGCATTCGTGCCCCCTGCATTGTCGTCGTCGTACGACCCGACCAGCGCCGTATCGCCGGAGATCGCCACCGAGTGGCCGAAGTAGTCGTCCGCCGCCGCGTCGTCCGCGACGAGCTTGGCCTGCTGCAGCGCGACGAGGGGATCGATTCGCACGGGGAACGCCGCGCCCGACGCCGCGACGCGGAGCTCGATGCGACCGCCGCGGACCGTGAGCCGCGACGGCAACTCCTGGCCCGCGGCGTCCTCGGCATAGAGCTCGGCGTACCGATAGCCCGCCTCCTCGCCCTCACGCCGGAGCACCGCGGCCCTGCCGTCGGGAGCAAGGTGGGCCTCGAGCCCGGCGAGCCCGAGCTCGAGGACGATCTCGCCCCCAGCCGCGAGACATGCGGGCGCCTCGGCAACGGTGAAGCCCTGCTCCAGGCCGTGCGGGCCGGCGAGATACCACTCTTCGACATGCACCGCGCCCGCACGACGCGCGTACGACACGCGGTTCGCGTCGGCGACCGGCTCGGCTCTCTCGGCCGTGAACGTCGGCTCGAGCGCGTCCTCGCAACCAAAGCGAGCGAGCGCGAGCGCGCCATCAACGGCGCCGCCACCGTCGCGCCGCAGCGTCACACCCTCGGCGTCGAACCTCGCCTCGAAGCCGGGCGCCGCCGCCCGGAGCGCGCCGTCCTGGAAGCGCGCGTGGTAGGCGTCACCCGCATCGCGCTGCGCCGCATGCAGCACCGCCGCGCGGAGCGAGGCAGGGGACGCCGCGGGCGCGGCCCGCGAGGCACTGCCGCTTTCGCCTCCGCCGCTGGCGAGATCGGCCGGCGCGCCAACACAACCGGCGATCGCGCCCGCGGCGAGGACCATTGAGATGCCAAGCAACCGCTTCCGCATGCAAGCGCCCATGGCGCGATGCTCTCACACGCAGTCGCTAAAGCGAAGACGAAGCCGCCTCGCCGGGGCGCTGCCCCGGGCCCCGCGGGGGCTGTTCGCCCCTCGACCCGAACCAGGGCAAGCCCTGGACCTCAGGTGGAAAAACTGCGCGGTGCGCAGTTTTTCCAGCAGGCCGGTGGCAAGACCGCGGAGGTGCATTTCAAGCGGAACCATCAGCGCTGCTGTCTCGGTTTGGCAGGGTCGTCGCCGGTCTTGGCCCGGCTTGTTCGATGAATTGCGCGTTGCGCAGTTCATCGACCCCGAGTCCAGCGCTTGCGCAGGCCCCGGGTCCAGGGGCGGACAGCCCCTGGTGGGGCCTGGGGCAACGCCCCAGCGCAGCGGCTGTCAGAGTCCGTTGGGGACCACGGTCACGGTGCCAGAGCCCCTGTTGGTCAGGATGAGGTCGGCGTACCCGTCCGCGTCCATGTCTGCGGTGGCGATGGCATTGAGGCCAGGCGAGGCGCCGGTCGTGACGACGGTGCCCGAGGTGAAGCTTCCGTTGCCGTTGCCGGTCATCGGGCGGACGCCGCCCGAGGCCGTGGTGACGAGGATGTAGGCGTCGAGCTTGTCATCGCCGTTGAAGTCATCGGCTACGACGCCCAGCGCCGAGTTGGCGACCGTCGTGGGCGCGGCGGCGGACTGAACGCCGCTCGCGAAGGTGCCGTTGCCGTTCCCTTTGAAGAAGAAGAGGTACCGGCCGGCCGCGCCGTTCGAGAGGATGTCGAGCGTGCCATCGCCGTTGGCGTCGCCGAAGGCGATGCCCGCCGTCTGGCCGTTGACGGCGTTGGCGTAGGCGACGGGTGCGGCGAACGAGCCGTTGCCCTGGTTGAGGAGGACCGACAGGCGTGCGCTGGCGGGGCTCGTCACCACGAGATCGGAGAAGCCGTCGCTGTTCAGATCACGGCAGGCGATGGTCGACTGCACGCCGCCGGTGGCCGGGATGGTGATGAACGTGGGCGTGCCGAAGCTGCCCGCGCCGTCGCCGAACATCACGCTCACCTGGCTCAGGGTCACGCTGGTGGTGGCGATGTCGGCCCGCCCATCGTTGTCGAAGTCTCCGGTGCAGAGGTGGACGGAGCCCGGGGTGCCGGTGGTGAAGCTCGTCGGCGCGCCGAAGGTCCCGGGTGCGCTCGGGCCCAGGTTTCGGTAGACGCTGATGCTCCCGTTGCTGAGGAGCAGGTTGGTCTGGCCGTTGACGGTGACGGCGTCGAGCCACCCGTCACCGTCCACGTCCGCGGCCACGACCGCGTTGCTGGAGAGCGGGGCGCCCGTGTAGTTGGCCTCCGACTGGACGCTGGCGTCGCCGTTCCCCAGGAAAACGGAGAGCGAGCCGGAGGGGGTCACGATCGATCCGGATTCGGCGTTGGCCACCAGGATGTCGAGCTTCCCGTCGCCATTCATATCGGCGACCGCCGGGGCCAGCGGGTTGTGGTTCGCGGGGGAGCTGACCGGCGTGCCGGGGACCTGGCCGGTGGGCGCGGCCTGGCAGGTACCGTTCGAGCAGATTTCGCCCGTCGCGCACGCGCTGCCGCAGGCGCCGCAGCTCTCGGTGTCGCTCTGGAGGTTCACCTCGCAGCCGTCGGACGAGTTCGCGTTGCAGTCCGCGAGGGTGCCGGAGCAAGCCTCGCAGTGGGTCCCCTCGTAGGTGGGCGCGCACGCGCAGGAGTAGCTGCCCACGCCGTCGGTGCAGATGCCGCCGTTCTGGCACGGGCTAGCGGCGCACGCGTCGATGTTGGTCTCGCAGTTGGTGCCGGTGAAGTCGGGAGCGCACGCGCAGGTGTAGCTATTGATGCCGTCGGAGCAGGTGCCGCCGTTCAGGCACGGGCTAGCGGCGCACTCGTCGATGTTGGTCTCGCAGTTGGTGCCGGTGAAGCCGGGCGCGCATTCGCAGGTGTAGCTATTGATGCCGTCGGAGCAGATGCCGCCGTTCTGGCAGGGGCTTGCGGCGCACTCGTCGATGTTGATCTCGCAATTGGTGCCGGTGAAGCCAGGAGCGCACGCGCAGGTGTAGCTATTGATGCCGTCGGTGCAGGTGCCACCGTTCAGGCACGGGCTTGCGGCGCACTCGTCGATGTTGGTACAGCTCACGCCGTTGCCCTCGTACCCCGCATTGCAGGCGCAGGTGAAGGAGCCCGCGGTGTTGGTGCAGGTGGCGTTTTCATCGCAGTTGTCGGTGCCGGCGGCGCATTCGTCGACGTCGACGCAGGTGCCGCTCTGGCACGTGAGGCCGTCGCAGCAGGGCACCGTGGCGTCGCACGGCGCGTTCACGGCCAGGCAGCCCAGGCCGCCGCACGTCGGGTCGAAGAGCGGCGAGGTCGGGTCGAGGCTGGTGACGTAATCGCCGTCGTGAGCGCTGTGCGCATTGATGCACGCCTGCTCGCTGACACGGATGATCGTGTAGGGATAAATCGTCGAGCTGGTCTTGTGGCAGAGCTGGACCGTACCATTGACATCGAAGTAATTGCACTGCTCGGCGGTGAGCGCGTCATGGGTCTCGCCCACGGCTTCGTCGCCTTCGTGGCTGTCGGCCTCGGAGGGGTCAGCGCTGGCGCAGCCCGCGAGGAGCAGGGCGGAGAGAGCCGGGATCATCAAATAGGAGAGAGAGCTCTTGAGATAACGCATGTCTAGTTTTCTGTTCTCGCCAAAGGGTGGGGTGCCGCGCGACGCCGAGCCGGCGCCGACGGCGATGTGTCAGGTCGTCAATTCAAGATCGATGCCACCGTGGAACACGGCTCCTGGGAGGTGATGTCGAGGCAGGCCCCAGCCCGTCTTTTCGGCGCGCCGGCCCGGAATCGCGGACACCGCGACACTGAGTACGAGGGACCTCAAACCCAGTCTCCATCCGCCGCTGCTGCTGCCTGAGCGCTTCAGCTGCGGAGACTGAGCATCACCATCCAGAGTCTCATCGCGAGGCGTCGCGCCGGGGCGCTGCCCCGGGCCCCGCGGGGGCTGTTCGCCCCTCGACCCGAACCAGGGCAAGCCCTGGACCGTTCGTGGAAGAACTGCGCGATGCGCAGTTCTTCCAACAGGCCGGTGGCAAGACCATGGAGGTGCGTTCCACGCTGGCGACGGACATGTTGCCTATTGAATCGTCAGTGCCGCGGTCTTGACCTGGCCTGTTCGATGAACTGCGCATTGCGCAGTTCATCGACCCCGGGTCCAGCGCTTGCGCTGGTCCGGGTCCAGGGGCGGATAGCCCCGGTGGGGCCTGGGGCAAAGCCCCAGCGAAGCGCCTCCCAGGATTAGAAGGTCAACCGCATGCCCATGCGGATTGTCCTCGGGGTCTGGTATGACGTGGGGCTGCCGTACCTGGGGTTTTGGTCGGCGGGATCGAAGGGCGAGCCGTCCTCCAAATTTACGAGCTTGTAGCGACAACCTGCGCCGGTGGCGCAGGCTGCCTCTCCCTTGTTCGGCAGGTCTGCGGCCGTGCCGCCTTCGATGGGCCGGACGTTCGCGTATGTGAATGACTGATCGCGGCTGGTCTCGGCTTGGAAGTTGAACAGGTTGAACACGTCCACGCTCACGGAGAGCGTGCTGTCCTTGCCCACCTTGTAGCCGACGGCGAGGTTCGAATCGACGCTGTGGACCCAGGGCAAGTTGCCCCCCGAGCCGCGGGGCAGGATGAAGGCGGCACCTCGGCCGTAGGAGGGGTGAGCGCCGAGGACATCGAGCGGCGCGCCCGACGTGCCCGTGTAGCCCACTCCCATGTTGATGGAGAGGTTCTTCGAGAGGACGAACTCTTTGGCGCCGAAGACCTTGACTGAATGACGCCGATCCCCGGGGAGCGGGCCGTCACGGTTTGGCTGGAGCGACAGGAGGTCGAAGTCGGGGAGCATGTGGGGCGACGGATAGGGCCCCGAGGCGAGCCCGGGGTAGTTCCCGCGGAGATACGACGCCGTGTAGCTGGCGAGCGCGAGCCACTGCCGGGTGAACGATTTCAGGAAGAACACCGTCACCGCATCGTAGTCGCGCCGGGCTTCGGGGAAGCCTGCGGCCGCGCCATGGCCGGGGTTCCCCACGAAGAACGACGTGCCTTCGTCCCGGCTCATGGTCTCGATGGCGCGGTGGATCGAACGGTGCACGTAGTTGACGCCCACGCGCGCGTCGCGGAAGATTTCGTACTCGCCGCCTGCCGAGATCTCGTCCATCGACTGCGCCTCGATCTCCGGATCCACCAGCGCGCTATCGCCGTGATGAACACCCCATTGCCGGTTCGGTGCGTAGGGCTGCCCGATCGTGAGGTTGTTCTTCGGGTCCAGGCAGGCCGCGACCTTCGCAGGGTCGCTCGGGTCGCACACGGAGCTCGACACTTCCGACACGGTGAGGGGCCGCCGGACGAACAAGGCGTCGGCCAGGCCGAGGGGCACGTTCTCGTAATGACGCGCGTAGCTCGCGAAGATCTTCGACCGTTCGAAACGGGTCGGGTCGTAGATGACTCCGACGCGTGGAGACCACTGGTTCGGGAGCACCATGCCCATCCCCTCGCTGCTCGACATCATCTGCGCGTCGTACCGCAAGCCTGCGTTCACCGTGACCCGATCGAGGATGTTGAAGCTATCCTGGACATACCCGCCGACGAGGGTGGAGTGCGTCGTGGAGGACTGCAATTTCGGGACGTAGACGTCGTCCGGGTTCGTCAGGTTGCCCATGCGAAAGACTTGCCACCCCGAGCCATCCCACGTCTCCGAAAACCACACGTTCCCCGTGTTC
The DNA here is from genome assembly GCF_028435365.1 of Polyangium jinanense. The sequence continues at coordinate 9,595 of NZ_JAGTJJ010000073.1, forward strand.
GCCCGGGCGAACAGGCTGTTCGACACCTCGATGTCGAACCCCGCCTTGATGACGTGTTGCCCCAGCGCTCGGAACAGGTACGTGACAACGGCATTCCCCTGGAAGCGGTTCGTGATGGACTCGTTCACGTTCCCGGGTCCACCCGTCAGGTAGGCGCGCACGGGGCAATGGATGACGTTCGTCGACCCCTTCGGCTCGCAGCCGCTCCCTGCCGGGAGATCCTCGAAATCGGCGAGGGTATGCGGCCCCGGCGCCCCACGCGTCCAGGAGATCCCGGGGACAGCGTCGAGCCCCTGGCCACTGCCGATCCCCGCCCCGTCGACCGGCAGGCGGCTCGAAGAGGCGTGATGATATGCGATCGTCGCGTCGAAGAGGAGCATCTTGTGCAGGAACGCCGACGAGAGCTTGAGGGAGGCGGTGTGGCTCATCTGCTCTTCCCGCCGCCCGAAGGCCGCGTATTGCCCTTCCAGCGAGCTCGTGTCGATCGTCGTGGTCGTGCCCGTGACCCCATTGAGCGAGATCCGCCCGTCCCCCCCGGACCACGTGGGCGAACCGAATACCGAGAGCGTCAACGTATGCAACGGGTCCGCATTCGACGGGCTGCTGTACCACGTGAGCTTGCCGATGTATTGCAGCGTCTCTTTCGAGGCGATGTAGCGACGCGTCCCGCCCGCGATGGGCTCGGTGAGCTGAAATCCGTCTTCATCGCGGAGGCTGATGGGATGGCCGCTCGCGTCGAGCTTCACGGATCCGTCGGGGTTCGTCTCGTACCGCAGACGGTGGAGCGATCGCACGATGTCGAGGTCCTGGAAGGCCACGTTCAATCCCGCGTAAAACCACAGGCGATCCTCCTTGATGGGTCCGCGGAGCTCGAACCCGAAATCACGCATCGCGCCGAGCTTCTGATCGACGGCGACCACCGTGCCCTCCGCGCGCACGGGCTTCCGTTGTCCCTCGAACGCGCCCGGCGTGTAGCTGCCGAAGATCGACCCGCGAAACTCGTTGCGATCCACCCACGAATTGTGAAACCTGTCGACACCCGCCTTCGTGACGACGTTGAAGACGCCGCCGGTGGTACGGCCGAACTCGGGCATGTATCCGGCCGTGGCGACGTGGACCTCCTGGACGAACTCGAGCGAGAGCGGCATGTCGTTGATGCCGTCCGAAGCGCTGCCCACGGAGACGCCGTCGATCTGGAACCGGTTCTCGGGCGCCGACGAGCCGTGGATGGAAAAGCCGAGGCTCGTCGGCTGGGCGCCGGGCGCGAGCGCCCCGAGGCTCTCGAACGATCGCACGGCCGAGGCTCGACCTCCCGGCGGCGCCACCGCGAGGCGATGCGAGACATGCGAATCGACGATCAAGCCTGTCGTCATCGAATAGATGTCGACCGACGGGATGGGGCCGATGAGCAAGATCTCCTCGGGGTTCTGCAAGAACTCCGTGAGCAGGACGTTGGCGCGGAACGTGGTGCCCTTCCCGAGCGTGATCCCGCCGCGTGAGGAGGGCCTGTGCCCCTCGATTTCGAACCGGATCGTGTATTCGCCCGGCGAGAGCCAAGGAACGCGATAGGTGCCGGACGCGTCGGTCACGACGATCTGCTCGCCCTGCATCGCGGGGAGGGTCACGGTGACGACGACGTCGGCGAGGGGCTTTCGTGTCGCCGCGTCGCGGACGGTCCCGGTGAGGACCGCGTCTCCGGCGGCGGAGGCGGAGGAGGGGGCCAAGAGACCGAGGCAAAAGGTCGCCGCCAGGGAAAACCATCGGGGGCCATGGAACAAGCGCATGACGATTCGATTTCCAATGCTGACGTGAGCAATCCTCGTACCACCCGATTCGCGCCGCGGAATCCCGGGCATCGAGACAGGACACCTGCACGGAGGGTGTCACGCGCGCGTGACACTGACACGCCGTCGTTACAGCAACGCTCTGCTGTCGCGGGCGTGAAACAGACGGGATCGCGGGGCGTGTCCTCCGTGTACCCGTACACGAGCGCAGACATCGACGCGCGTCGTGCTCTCGGGGAGTGCTTGCCGCTCGACCGGTCGCTCCCCGAACTTGACCGCTTCCGCTCCCGCTTCCGCCTCAGCGCCCCTTCGGAGCGTCGCAGCTCGCGGGGGCCTTCGGGGCGAAGGCGAACGAGAATCCCTCGACGGCCTCGCCCCGCGGCAGCCACCGCACCTTCGTGAGTTTGCCGCCGCGGTCGACCTCGATTTCCACGGGGCGATCGATGGTCCCGTCCCCGAGATCCGCCGCCGTGATGCGATCCCCCTCCGCGAGTCCCGCCTTCGCCGCCGCCGATTTCGGCGAGAGACCACGCACCTTTTTTTCGCTCACGGATGCCGGATCGAAGCCGAGCTCGTAACGCGGGATCTTTTTCTTTACCTTCACGAAGCACGGGCCGAATGCGTCGTCGGGCACCTCGGGGCCGCCACCTTTGCCGAGGAGCGCGCCGAAGCGCGTATTCCCCTCGGCTCCGAGCTCCTTGATGATCGCCTCACGCAGCGTGCTCTCGGGCACGCGGCGCGGGCCGCTCGCCGGGGCCTCGCCTTCACCTGCTTTCGGTGCGATCTCGCGTGCCACGTCGGCGAGCGAGCGCTTCCCGCCGCTCTTGGCCCGGATGCGCGCGTCGAGCTCGGCGGCGAACAACATTCCTCGATCCTCCGCTTGCTTCTCGGCCGACGAAAAATACCGCGTCGCCCGCGCATCGACCTCGGCAAGCACGTCCCGCGCCGGAATGAGCTCCGCCCGTCGCAGCGCGTCGACCGCGAAATACGAGACGAACCCCTCGTCGAACCACGCGACCACCGAATACCCGAGGCTCGCCCGTGCCATCGCACGCCCGAGCACGCGTTTTTCGGGCCAACCGAACGTGAGTCCCTCGTCCCCGACCGCAATGGCGCTCCGGCCCGTGACGGCAGCGTCGAAGCGGCGCCCGGTCACGCCGCTCGAACGCAGGAAAATATCGAAATGGCCGAGCGGCGCGTCGGCGAGCGGCCGCACCGAGACCCACGCCCGGCTCGCCCAGGCACCCGCGTCGAGCGCGTCGAACACGCCGCCCCCGAGCGACGTCACCGCGAACGAGGCACCTTCGCCCTCGCGCGTCGCCGGCCGCTCGATCGTCACCCGATGCAAGGGCCCCGCGGCCCACGCCGCCGCGGCGAGCGTCGTCGGCGAGCCGCTGACCTCCACGTCCCCCGCGCCGAGCGACGACGCGCCGCTCGCGCCTTCGCCGAGCGCCGCGACGTCCCAGCGCACGCGCATCTCGTGCGGCTCGGTCGTGTCCGGGACGAGCAAGAACGTGCGTCCGATCCCGAGAAAACCCCCCGCCGACGCCGCGAGCGGCGCGGCGGCTTGCGCGGCGCCGCCGGCCAGGAGCTTGCGCGTGTAACTCACGGTCACCGGCCCACGCGCGCGACGCTCGGCGCGCCACGCGACGGGCGCGCCCGCCACGTCCTTGCCTTCGCCCTCGTCCCGCACGAGCGCGAGCGAGCCTTCCGCATCACGCGCGGCGAGCTCGTCGATGTCTTCCACGCGCGCGTCGTCGAGCCGGAACACGAGCGGCCGCGCCTCGCCGAAATCCACGGGCGGCACGGAGAAGCGCATCGACACGTCGATCGCGACGACCTCGCTCCCTCCGTCACGCGTCGGCGTGAGGCGCACTTCGAGCGTGCGTGTCGTGCTCTCGGCTTTCGGCGGCGTCGTGGCCACGGGCGCCGTGCTCTTCGCGGGCGGCGGACAGGGATTCTCGGGGCGCAGCGGCTCGGACGCGCAAGCCGAGAGGCACGAGGCGAGGACGAGCGCGACGCTCGTGTTTGCCGAAGAGGTGGGGCGGAGAGGACGCACGATGGGCGCGAGGATACTGCCAGCGCGCGCGCGCGTGCACGGGATTCAGAAGCCGAGGTTCGTGTTCGTCGAGAGGAAGTACGTGTGCTTCGCGGTGGTCTTCGTCCCCTCGAAGGGGCGGAACGCGAGGCTCCGGTAGGCCTTGGTCACGCAAGTCTCGAAGTCCGCGCTCCACCAGCGGGCCGAGCCGGGCGACATGCCCTGGAAAGAGACACGGCCGACCTTGCCCTCGGGCTCGACCTCGAAGACGACCGCGAGAAACCCGTACGCGTCGGGGTGCTTCTTGAGCTGCTCGAGCTGGCAGGCCCGCACCTCGGGGCGCATGCGGTCGTTCGACTGCGTGACCGCGCTCTCCTCGGTATCGCTGTCCGTGGCCTTGCCCTCGACGCTCGGGGTCGGGGGGTGGGCGGCGGGGTCGTCTACGAGCGCCAAGGAGGGCGGCGCGGGGGGGCACTCGGGGCAGTTGATGTACGAGGGCGACGACCGTCCGAAGGCGCCGAGGAAGATCAGGCCGCCGAGGCCCGCGACGGCGAAGTGGGTGAACGTGAAGAGCGCGATCCAAACGCCGCGCGATTCCGCCGGTTTTCCGCCGGTTTGTCGCAGCCGTGTGATCTCGGCGTTCTGCTCGGCGAGCTCCGCCTCCCGCGCCTTGAGCGAGGCCTCACGCTCGGCGAGCTTCGCTTCGAGCGTCTCGATGCGCATCCGCGCCGCGTCGAGGTTGTTCCGGTACTCCATGGCCCTACCGCCCGTGCGCCGTGGTCCGCGGAGGCGGCGCCACGCGTCGCTTGGAGACGGCCGGCGCCTTCGAAGGCGCCGGGGGCTTGGGCACCGGGATCCGGTAGGTCCGGCCCATCTTGATGTCGATGGTCTTGAGCCCGTTTGCCCCCTGGATCGCCTCGACGGTCGTCCCGTACCTGCGGGCCAGGATCTGCAGCGTGTCGCCGCTCCGGGCCTTGTGCATCACCACGGAGTCGGCCACGTGCGGCGGCGCGACCTTCTCCCGCCGGAGGAACGCGCCCGCGCGGCGCCCGAGCTCCTGCGCGACCGGGCTCACGAAGCGCACGTGCAGGTGGTTTCCGTGCCCGCGCGCGTGACGCACCACGGGCCGGGGGTGTTTTCCGCGGACCTGGAAGACCTGATCCAGCCAGGCCTCGTCCTCACCCTTGCGCAGCGCGTGGGCCACGAGCAGGCGTTGCACGGACGTGTCGATGAGCACGAGCTCCACGTCGGTGTCGCTCACGATCGTCTTCACCAGGGCGAGCGTGCGTTCGAGGTCGAGGTTTGCCTCGGTCGCCCGGACGAAGTGGGTCTTCGGGGGGTTGTGGTAGTAGCCGAGGTCCACGTCGCGGCCCGATTGGTGGCTCCGGTGCGGCGAGAGGTGGCCGCCTTTCCGGCTGCTGATGTGCCCGATGGCGAGGGGCGGGGCGCCCGGGTGCTCGGCCGCGACCTTCTCGATGCTGCGCGCGATCGCGTCCACCGTCTCCTGCGTGCCCCAGGCGCACGAGGGATCCGCCACGAGCCACTTCTCGCTCTTCGGCATCTGCACGCCGTTCACGAGCGCGCCCGCGTTCGTCGCGCCGAGCGAGAGCGGGCCCACGGAGGCCGGATCGCTGCGGTAGCGTGCTTCGAGCTGGGTCACGCTGAGGGCGAGGAGCGGGGAGGGGAGCTTGGGGGCCGGCGGCGGGGTGGGGGCGGGGCCTTCCGCCTCGGCGGCTTCCTCCGCGGCCTCGGCCTCGTCGTCGTCCGGCCCCTCCTCGTCATCGGCATCGGGGTCCGCGGCGGGCTCGTTCGTCGCGACGGGCGCGGGGCTCGGCGCGGGTTTGGGGGCCGTGGCTTGCACCGGCTGCACCAGGATCGGCGCGCGCCCGCTCGTCTTCGGGCCTGCTTCCGCGGGCGCGGTGGCCGCGCAGCCGGGGAAGACCAGGAAAACGAGCCCGAAGAACCACCGCTGCATCGAAAGGACTATACCCGCGGCCGGTCGGATCCGGCCAGTCTTCTGGGCCTCGGCGCGCCTTTGCGCTTCTTCACATCGAGCGGGGCGCGCGCTTCACACGAGCGAGTGATGTTCCTCTGCGTGAACGACGCGGCGCGCGACGAGCCGCGGAAGAGAGGGAACATGTTCGGATTTCTGATCGGCACCGCTTGCCTCATCGGCCTCATCAAGGTTTTGCGCCATGGCGGTTGTCACCGCGGCTACGGCTACCGGAGCTTCGGCTACGGCGGCGCTTGCAACGGGTACGGCGGCGGCGGCTGGGGTGGGGGTGGGTACGGCCACGGCGGCTGGGAGGGGGGGTACGACCGCGAGCACGGCGGGCCCTTCCGGACGCACGGGCGGGCGGGCTTCCGGCCCGGCGGGTACGGCGTGCCGCACTTCGTCCTGCGGCGACTGTTCGAGGCGCTCGACACGACGCCGGGGCAGGAGAAGGCCATCGTGGCGGCGTTCGAGGAGATGCGCGACGCGGCGGCGAAGCACCGCGGCGAGCTGCGCAAGAGCCGCGAGGATCTGGCGAAGGCGATGCGCAGCCCGAGCTTCGACGAGACCGTGATGGGCGAGCTTTTCGCGCGGCACGACGCGGCGCTCGAGGCGATGCGCAAGGCGCTGGTGGGCTCGCTGGCGAAGGTGCACGAGGTGCTCGACGAGCGGCAGCGGGCGCGCCTTTCCGATTTCATCGAGCAGGCCCCGGGGTTCTGGGGCGGTTTTGGTGGGCGGGGCGTGGAGATTTGAGGCGCGGAGCGTGTTCAGACGAGAGGTGAGACCATGAAGCGGAGACTTGCGATCGTGCTATTGACCCTGGGGACCATCGGCGGATATGCCGCCGGCTTCGCGAGCCTGCGTTGTCACAGCGGGCAACGAAGGCAGCACTTCGAGCATCACGTCGCGAAGATTTGCGTGGATGCTGCGCGACACGCCGAGGCGCCCCCGCCTCCGCCTCCGCGTTAACGCGATTCCGGTTGCGTCTCGGTCGGGGCAGGCCGCGCCTGCTCCGGCCCGGGCCAGAGCTCGGGCGGATAACTCAGCTCCACGAGCAGCTTCTCGAAATCCGCGATCGGCATCGTACAGCGGCCGTACCGGTCCACGATGTTCGTCCGGATCCCCTCGAACCAGCTTTGTTGGGGGTCCATCGGATCGTCGTACACGACGGTTCCATTCGGACGATCGAGCTTGAGCACCCGGATCTTGTGCGCCGCGTGATCGACGTTGCCCGCGGCTCGCCGCACGGGGCTCCGCACCTTGGGTAGCTCCAGCGTGGCGAAGACTGCCTCCCCTGCGCTCGTCACGCGCTCGATGATCGAAAGCGCGTCGCGGTGCAGGTCGGCCACGCCGCTCGTATCCAGGCCGAACCGCTTGAAGAGCGCTGCGAAACGCGCGTGCCCGTCGGAGAGCGTCTCCCAGCGGTGCCCGGTGATCCCCACGAGCAGCCGATCGAACGCGCCGAGGCTCAGCCCCGTGCCGGTGTTCTTCACGCCCTCGAACTGCCCGTCCGCCGCGTTGCGGTAGTCGAGCTCGGGGTAGGCGAACTCCATGCAGGCAACCTGGAAGATCCGGCTCACCGGGCTCCTGCGGAACTCCTGTTCGTCCGGCTCGAGCACGTCCTCGTCGCGCACGAGCTCCCCGCCGCTCCGCAGCAAAACCCGCCCCGCGGGGCTCACGAGACCCGCGACGATCCGCGCGTACTCCGCCGGATCCCGCTCGGCTACGTAGATCTCCACGCACGTCGCGGCGCACGTGCCCTTGAGGCCCTGCGTGATGCGGCCCGGATGAACGATGTTCCGGATGAGCTCGCCGAGCAGGATGGTTCGTCCCGGCGCATCCTCGAACGAGGCCACCATCGGCGCGTCGGCCACGGTCCAGAGGCTCTCGTGCAGCGGTTTTCCGAATGCGTCCTTGCGCTCGAAGAAGCCGCGGCTCCCGAGCGCGCGGAGCGCCTCGACGCTCCGCTTGCGCCAGATGCCCACGATTTCCCGGTCCCGGAGCGGGTAGGTGGGATGGACCGGGAGATCGAGCCGCTCTTCGAGCTGATCGACGATCTCTTGCGGGTCCTGCGGATCGTTCATGGTTTTTCTCCCGAGTTCCCCACCCCGGGCCATTCGCCCCCGACGTTGAGGCCCGATCCTGACGTGTTTCCGAGGTCCGAGCAAGGCTCCGTCGCTTGCTCCGGGCCCCGATCCTGCTAAGGCGCGCCGCCGCCACCCGAAGCCGATTTCGAGTAGCATCCGCGCCGTGCACCGCGTCCGCGCGTCGCTTTTCGTCTCCGCCACAGCTTTGGCGCTCGCGGCGCTCGCGCCGACCTTTGCCGAGGCCCATACGATTCCCGGCGGACTCACGTTGCACCAGATGGCGAGCGCCGCCGACGTCATCGCGGCCGCGCGGATCGAGCGCGTCGGCCCCGAGCCCCGCGGCGCCGGTCCGCTCTCGCCCGTCGAGGCCCGGATTCTCGAGCTTTTTCGAGAGGGCGACGCGATGGTCGGCCCGATCCGCTTCGTGCCGCACCGTCACGCCGACGAGAGTTACGTCCCCGGCGAGGAGATCCTTCTTTTCCTCGAACGCAGGCGCCCTGACGCGAAGGACGCCGCGGCCGTGCCGTATGAATCCGTCGAGGCCATCGCCGATCGTATCGTGCTCGTGCCCGCGACGCGCGCGACGTGGATCGACGCCACGCGCGCGTATGCCGCGCTCGGCAAGGGCGCGCGCAGCGGCGATCCAGCCGCGCTCGGGCGCGTCACCGCCACCATGCTCGGCTCGAAGGAGCCCCGGATCGCGACCTTCGCGCTGCGGGATCTCACGCTCGCCGGCACCACGCCCCTGATCGGCGACGCCGACGTCCCCGCGCTGACCACGCTCCTCGACGACGCCGCGCGGCCCGCCACCTTGCGCGTCGGCCTGCTCATGGAGCTCGAACGCCGCAAGCTCGTCCCCGTCGGGCCGAGCTGGATCCCGCTCCTCCGCTCGGCGCCTCCGAACGATCGCGTGCAGGTCATCCGCGCGGCGGGGGCGCGTGCCTTCGTTCCGGCCGTCACGGCCGAGCTCGCTTCGATCCTCGAGAAGGGCGATCGCGACGCGGCGATCGCGGCGGCGCGGGCCCTTGGCGTCGAGCGGAACGAGGCCGCCGTCGAGCCGCTCGGGCGCGCCGTCGATCGGGAGCCGGACGAGCTGCGCTTCGCCGCGCTCGGAAGCCTGCGCCGCATCAGTTCGCCGTCCGCGCGGGAGATCCTCGCCCGCGTGGCGAAATCGCATCCCGATCCCGAGACCCGGCGCGTGGCCACGACCGAGCAGAACCTCCTCGATGCCCGCGCCTCCGCGCCTCCGGCGGCGCCCGCCGCGACGAGCCCGCCGCCGGCGCCGAGCACGGGTTTCGGCACGAAGGGCGTCGTCGTGGTGATCGCCTCCGTGGTCCTCGCGTGCTACGCCCTGTTTTTTCTTCGCAAAGGGAAAGGAAAGCCGGAATGAGTTTGGAAGGGCGAACCGCGCTCCTCGCGGGCGCGACGGGCCTCGTTGGCCGGGACTGCCTCGCGCGTCTGCTCGAGCACCCGGCGTACGCGCGTGTCGTCGTGCTCGTGCGCCGATCGACGGGAATGAACCACGACAAACTGCAGGAGCTCCGCGCCGATTTCGACGCGCTGGACGATCTTCCGGCCTTGCCCGCCGTCGACGACGTCTTCATCGCCCTCGGCACGACCATCAAGGCGGCGGGATCACGACCGGCATTTTACAAGGTCGATCACGATTATGTGGTCTCGGTCGCGAAGCTCGGTAAACGTGCGGGGGCCCGCAGGCTTTCGCTCGTATCCAGTATCGGGGCAGATCGCACATCGATGAATTTTTATCTGCGTGTCAAAGGTGAGGCGGAGCGCGATATCAGCGAGCTCGGTTACGAATGCGTCGATATCCTGCGTCCGAGCATGCTGCTCGGTGATCGCACCGAGCACAGAACGGGCGAGGCGCTCGCCGCCCCCATCCTGCGCATCGTGAGTGGAGCGATGATCGGCCCGTTGCGCGTTTATCGCGCCATTGAGGCGCGTGACGTCGCGGCGGCCATGGTGGGCGGCTTGGTATCCGATGACACGGCCGGGGTGCGTATTCGCACGTTCGACGACATTCGCAATTTTGCGTCCTAGCGGCAAATCACAGTCTGGTTGTCCGGACCGACAATTGGACCTCGAACGGTTTTTCTTGAGCCGTTTGGGCGCACACGATCCATAAGCACGAATTCCACTGGGGCATAAGGGTGTGCCCTACGCCGGAACCGGTGAGCCCCGGATTCCGCCAAGGGTCTCCCTCGGTAGGATGCGCATTGTTGCGGGCGGCGCGTCGTCGTCCCAGGGGGTACCATGCCCAAACGTGCTTTGGATGGAGCGACCCGTAGTGCGCGGACGTCGAGCGCTCGTGAAAAGAGGGTAGCCGGCTCGAAACCCGTGGGGGCCAAGTCGAAGGCCGCTTCCGCCGAGGTGAAGAAGACGCGGGGCGCCAATGCCGCCGAGCGACAACCACGCGACACCTCGCCGACCGGCGGCTCCCTCGATCGCCGGTTGATGCTCGAGGCGCTCACGGCGCTCAAAAAGGGCAATTTCTCCGTGCGCCTGCCCATCGATTGGGAGGGCCTCGATGGAAAAATCGCAGATACCTTCAACGACGTCGTCGAGTTGAACAGCCGGGTGGCGACGGAGCTCGAGCGCGTGAGCCGCGTCGTCGGCAAGGAGGGCCGCATCGGCGATCGCGCCGCGGTCGCGGGGCTGCTCGGCGCGTGGGCGCAGAAGGTCGGCAGCGTCAACGCGCTGATCAGCGATCTCGTGCATCCGACGAGCGAGATGGCGCGCGTCATCGGCGCCGTGGCCAAGGGCGATCTCTCGCAGGCCATGGCGCTCGAAGTCGATGGTCGTCCGCTCGAAGGCGAGTTCCTCCGCACCGCGAAGACGGTGAACACGATGGTCGATCAGCTCGGCTCGTTCGCGTCCGAAGTGACGCGCGTGGCGCGCGAAGTCGGCACCGAAGGCAAGCTCGGCGGTCAGGCGGAGGTGCAAGGCGTCGCCGGCACCTGGAAGGACCTGACCGATTCCGTGAACTTCATGGCCGGCAATCTGACGGCCCAGGTCCGCAATATCGCGGCCGTGACCACGGCCGTCGCCAACGGCGACCTTTCGAAGAAGATCACCGTCGACGTGCGCGGCGAGATCCTGGAGCTGAAGAACACCATCAACACGATGGTCGATCAGCTCCGATCGTTCGCGTCCGAAGTGACGCGCGTGGCGCGCGAAGTCGGTACCGAAGGCAAGCTCGGCGGTCAGGCGGACGTGAAGGGCGTCGCCGGCACGTGGAAGGATTTGACGGACTCCGTCAATTCGATGGCCGGCAACCTGACGAGCCAGGTGCGTAACATCGCGGCCGTCACGACGGCCGTCGCCAATGGCGACCTTTCGAAGAAGATCACCGTCGACGTGCGCGGCGAGATCCTGGAGCTGAAGAACACCATCAACACGATGGTGGATCAGCTGAACTCGTTCGCGTCCGAAGTGACGCGCGTGGCGCGCGAGGTCGGCACGGAAGGCAAGCTTGGCGGCCAGGCCGAGGTGAAAGGCGTCGCCGGCACGTGGAAGGATTTGACGGACTCCGTCAATTCGATGGCCGGCAACCTGACGAGCCAGGTGCGTAACATCGCGGCCGTCACGACGGCCGTCGCCAATGGTGATCTTTCGAAGAAGATCACCGTCGACGTGAAGGGCGAGATTCTCGAGCTGAAGAACACCATCAACACGATGGTCGATCAGCTGAACTCGTTTGCGTCTGAAGTGACGCGTGTGGCGCGCGAGGTCGGCACGGAAGGCAAGCTCGGCGGCCAGGCCGAGGTGAAGGGTGTCGCCGGTACGTGGAAGGACCTCACCGACAACGTCAATTCGATGGCCGGTAACCTCACGGTCCAGCTCCGCGACGTGTCGAAGGTCGCGACGGCCATTGCGAACGGCGATTTGACCCAGAAGATCACCGTCGATGCGCGCGGCGAGATCCTCCAGATCAAGAACGTCATCAACACGATGGTGGATCAGCTGAGCTCCTTCGCGGCCGAAGTGACGCGCGTGGCGCGCGAGGTCGGCACGGAAGGCAAGCTCGGCGGTCAGGCAGACGTGAAGGGTGTCGCGGGGACGTGGAAAGACCTCACGGACTCCGTCAATTCGATGGCCGGTAACCTCACGGTGCAGCTCCGCGACGTGTCGAAGGTCGCGACGGCCATTGCGAACGGCGATTTGACCCAGAAGATCACTGTCGATGCGCGTGGCGAGATCCTTCAGATCAAGAACGTCACGAATACGATGGTCGATCAGCTGAGCTCGTTCGCGGCCGAAGTGACGCGCGTGGCGCGCGAGGTCGGCACGGAAGGCAAGCTCGGCGGTCAGGCGGACGTGAAGGGCGTCGCGGGTACGTGGAAGGACCTCACAGACTCCGTGAATTCGATGGCCGGGAACCTGACGGCGCAGGTCCGCAACATCGCGGCCGTGACGACGGCCGTCGCGAATGGTGATCTCTCGAAGAAGATCACCGTCGACGTGAAGGGCGAGATTCTCGAGCTGAAGAACACCATCAACACGATGGTCGATCAGCTCAATTCGTTCGCGTCCGAAGTGACGCGCGTGGCGCGCGAGGTCGGCACGGAGGGCAAACTCGGCGGTCAGGCGGACGTGAAGGGCGTCGCGGGTACGTGGAAGGATCTCACGGACTCCGTGAATTCGATGGCCGGGAACCTGACGGCGCAGGTCCGCAACATCGCGGCCGTGACGACGGCGGTCGCGAATGGTGATCTGTCGAAGAAGATCACGGTCGACGTGAAGGGCGAGATCCTGGAGTTGAAGAACACCATCAACACGATGGTCGATCAGCTTTCGGGTTTCGCCTCCGAAGTGACACGCGTGGCGCGCGAGGTCGGCACGGAAGGCAAGCTCGGCGGTCAGGCCGAGGTGAAGGGCGTCGCGGGTACGTGGAAGGACCTCACGGACTCCGTGAATTCGATGGCCGGGAACCTGACGGCGCAGGTCCGCAACATCGCGGCCGTGACGACGGCTGTCGCGAATGGTGATCTGTCGAAGAAGATCACCGTCGACGTGCGCGGCGAGATCCTGGAGCTGAAGAACACCATCAACACGATGGTCGATCAGCTCCGATCGTTCGCGTCCGAAGTGACGCGTGTGGCGCGCGAGGTCGGCACGGAGGGCAAACTCGGCGGTCAGGCGGACGTGAAGGGCGTCGCGGGTACGTGGAAGGATCTCACGGACTCCGTGAACTCGATGGCCGGGAATCTGACGGCGCAGGTCCGCAACATCGCGGCCGTGACGACGGCGGTCGCCAATGGCGATCTCTCCAAGAAGATCACCGTCGACGTGAAGGGCGAGATCCTGGAGCTGAAGAACACCATCAACACGATGGTCGATCAGCTGAATTCGTTCGCCTCCGAAGTGACGCGTGTGGCGCGCGAGGTCGGCACGGAAGGCAAGCTCGGCGGTCAGGCCGAGGTGAAGGGCGTCGCCGGCACGTGGAAGGACCTCACCGACAACGTCAACTCGATGGCCGGCAACCTGACGAACCAGGTCCGCGGCATCGCGAAGGTCGTGACCGCCGTCGCGAACGGTGATCTCAAGCGAAAGCTCTCCGTCGACGCGAAGGGCGAGATCGCCGAGCTCGCGGACACCATCAACGGCATGATCGACACGCTCGCGACGTTCGCCGATCAGGTGACGACCGTCGCGCGCGAGGTCGGTGTCGAGGGCAAACTCGGCGGCCAAGCGAGCGTGCCGGGCGCCTCGGGGACGTGGCGTGATCTGACGGTCAACGTCAACCAGCTCGCCGCGAACCTGACCACCCAGGTCCGCGCGATCGCCGAGGTCGCGACCGCCGTCACGAAGGGTGATCTCACGCGGAGCATCAAGGTCGAGGCCCAGGGCGAGCTCGCCGCCCTGAAGGACACGATCAACGAGATGATCCGGAACCTGCGCGACACCACGCTGAAGAACAGCGAGCAGGACTGGCTGAAGACGAACCTCGCCAAGTTCTCGCGCATGCTCCAGGGCCAGAAGGACCTGCTCACCGTCGGCCGGCTGATCCTCTCGGAGCTCGCGCCCGTCGTCTCCGCGCAGCAGGGCGTCTTCTACACGATGGACGTCTCGAAGGAGGAGCCGATCCTGAAGCTCCTCGCGAGCTACGCGTACAAGCAGAGGAAGCACTCGGACAACCAGTTCCGCCTCGGCGAGGGGCTCGTCGGCCAGTGCGCGCTCGAGAAGGAGCGCATCCTGCTCGTCAACGCGCCGCCCGACTACATCACGATCACGAGCGGCCTCGGCGAGGCCGCGCCCGTGAACATCGTGGTCCTGCCCGTGCTCTTCGAGGGCCAGGTCAAGGCCATCCTGGAGCTCGCCTCGTTCGAGCGGTACAGCCCCACGCACCTCGCGTTCCTCGATCAGCTCACGGAGTCGATCGGCATCGTGCTCAACACGATCGAGGCGAACATGCGCACCGAGGATCTGCTGAAGCAGTCGCAGTCCCTCGCGCGGGAGCTGCAGAGCCAGCAGGAGGAGCTGCGCCAGACGAACGCGGAGCTCGGCGAGAAGGCGCGCCTGCTCGCCCAGCAGAACGTGGAGGTCGAGCGCAAGAACCGCGAGGTCGAGCAAGCCCGTCAGGCCCTCGAAGAGAAGGCCAAGCAGCTCGCGCTGACCTCGAAGTACAAGTCCGAGTTCCTCGCGAACATGTCGCACGAGCTCCGGACGCCGCTGAACAGCCTCCTGATCCTGTCCGAGCAGCTCTCGAAGAACACGGACGGCAACCTCTTTCCCAAGCAGGTCGATTTCGCCAAGACGATCCACTCATCCGGCAACGAGCTTCTCGGCCTCATCAACGACATCCTCGATCTGTCGAAGATCGAGTCGGGCACCGTGGTCGTCGACGTCGGGGAGGTCTGGTTCCGCGACCTCGCCGACTACGTGGAGCGCACGTTCCGGCACGTCGCGGACGCGAAGAAGCTCGAGTTCGAGCTCGACTTCGCGCCCATGCTGCCGCGCTCGATCCACACCGACGCCAAGCGCCTGCAGCAGGTGCTCAAGAACCTGCTCTCGAACGCCTTCAAGTTCACCGAGCGCGGCAAGGTGCGCCTCGAGGTTCGCACCGTATCGGACGGCTACAGCCCGGAGAACGAACACATCGGCCGCGCGGGCTGGGCGATTGCGTTCAGCGTGCACGACACCGGCATCGGCATCTCCCCCGACAAGCAGCAGATCATCTTCGAGGCCTTCCAGCAGGCGGACGGCTCGACGAGCCGCAAGTACGGCGGCACGGGTCTCGGCCTCGCCATCAGCCGCGGCATCGCGAACCTGCTCGGCGGCGAGCTGCGCCTGTCGAGCCAGCCGGGGCGCGGGAGCACCTTCACGCTTTACGTGCCGCACGTGTACGCGGCGCCGCAGCGCGTGTCCCGCGCGCGCCCGACCGCGATGCTCGAGTCCTCGAGCGCGATCGCGGCCTACGAGGTGCCCGAGCCCTTGATCATCGACGCCCCGCCGCTCCTGCCCGTGTCGATCGAGGACGATCGCACGATCATCCGGCCGGGCGAGCGATCGCTGCTCGTCGTGGAGAACGATCTCGCGTTCGCGCGGCTCATCGTGGAGGTCGCGCGCGAGCGCGGGCTCAAGGCCGTGGTCGCGCATCGCGGGGCGGACGCGCTCTCCATGGCGCGCGAGCTCAAGCCCTCGGCGGTCTCGCTCGATCTGCACCTGCCCGACATCGACGGCCTGCGCGTCCTCGATCGGCTCAAGCACGACCTCGGCATGCGGCACGTGCCGGTGCAGGTGATCACGACGGACGTCGACGAGTGCGAGCGCGCGCTGCGGATGGGCGCGCGGGACGTGCTCCCGAAGCCCGTCCGCACGCGGGACGCGCTCTCCCACGCGATCGAGCGGCTCATCGAGTTCCTCGACGCGCCGCGGCGTACGCTCCTCGTCGTCGAGCCCGAGGGTCCGGAGCGCACGGCCAAGATCAACCTGCTCAAGCACGACAACGTCGAGGTCCGTGTTGCGGGCTCGCTCGACGAGGCCATCGAGACGCTCACCGTGGACCGGCCGGACGCGGTCGTCACGGCCGTCGACCTGCCCGACGGGCACGGGCTCGACCTCGTGCGGCGCGCTTCGAGCATCACGGCGCTCGCGAACGTGCCCTTCATCGTGCACGTGCCGGGCGGCATGTCACCGGCCGACGAGGAGCGCATCGAGCGGCTCGGGCACGTCGGGGTGCTCAAGCACAGCCGCTCGGAGGAGCGCCTCATCGACGAGGTCGCGCTCTTCCTGCACCTGCCCATCGACAGGCTCACGCCCGCGCAGCGGCAGGCGCTCGAGCGGCTTCACAGCTCGCAGCAAGTTCTCGCCGGCAAGCGCGTGCTCATCGTCGACGACGACATCCGTAACATCTTCGCCATGACGACCATCCTCGAAGAGCAGGGGATGATCACGCAGGCGGCGGAGACGGGGCGGGACGCGATCAAGGTGCTCGAAGAGAGCCCCGAGATCGACGTCGTTCTGATGGACATCATGATGCCCGAGATGGACGGATACGATACGATCCGGACGATACGGGCACGCGAGGAATGGCGCGCGCTCCCAATCGTCGCCGTGACTGCGAAGGCCATGAAGGGTGATCGCGAGAAGTGCTTCGAGGCCGGGGCGACCGACTACATCGCGAAGCCCGTGGATCCCGAGCAGCTCTTCGCGCGGCTGCGGTTCTGGCTGCACAGGTGAGCGGGGGCCATCCACCAAGAGGGGAGAGCGGCATGAAGCACGCTCGCGACAAGGTCGGAATTCTCGTCGTGGACGATCGCAGGGACAGGCTCCTTGCGGTCGAGACCATGCTCTCCGAGCTCGGGGAGCGGGTCGTCCTCGCGCAGAGCGGGCGGGACGCGCTTCGGTTCCTCCTGCAGGAGGACTTCGCGGTCATCCTGCTCGACGTCGACATGCCGATCATGGACGGCTTCGAGACGGCGCGCCTCATCCGACAGCGCAAGCGCTCGCGGCAGACGCCGATCATCTTCCTCACCGCGTTCGGCGACGCGATCCAGGCGGAGCAGGGCTACGCGCTCGGCGCCGTCGACTACATGCTGGTGCCCGTCGATCCGGACATCCTGCGCGCGAAGGTCTCCGTCTTCGTCGAGCTCTACCGCAAGACGGAAGAGGCGAACCTCGCGGCGCAGGCGATCGCCAGGAAAGCCGGTCAGCTCGCGGCGCTGGCGCGAGCGTCGCTCTCGATCAACGCAGCGCGATCGGTCGAGGCGATGCTCGACGCCATCGCCTCGGGCACATGCGCCGCGCTCGGGGCGAGGTCGTCGTTCGTCGCGCTCGTGAGCGGTTCGAAGCACGGCACCGCCGCGTGCTCGGCGGGCGGGCTCGCCGCGCCGCGGACGGTCCCGGCGGATCCCGCGAGCGACTGGATCTTAACGCGCGTCGCCACCGCGGGGAGCGTGGTCACGCTCTCCGCGTCGGAGCGCGCGCAACGGGAGCCGGTGAACGCGGACGAACCCGGCCCGCTCATGGCCGTGCCGCTCGTCGGCGCGGACGGCACGTGCGTCGGGTGGATCGAGGTCACGAACGGCGAGGCCGACGGCTTCAGCGAGGACGACGAGTCGCTGCTCCTGCTCTCCGCGCAGCTCGCCTCGGTCGCGCTGCAGAACCTGCTCCACGCCGAGGAGCGCGAGGTGAGCCGGCTCAAGGACGAGTTCCTCGCGACGCTCTCGCACGAGCTCCGCACGCCGCTCACGGCCATCATCGGCTGGACACGGATCCTGCGCGAGACGCAGCCCGACGCGGCCAAGCTCGCGCGCGGGCTCGAAGTGATCGATCGCAACGCCGGCGCGCAGAACAAGCTCATCGAGGACCTGCTCGACGTCTCGCGCATCGTCACCGGCAAGATGAGCATGGAGCAACGGCAGGTGCGCCTCGGGTCGCTTGTCGAGGCTTCCGTCGACGCGCTCCGCCCCGCCGCGCAGGCCAAGGACATCACGCTCGTGGTGGTCTGCTCGGCGGGCAGGGATTCGGTCGAGGGTGATCCAGAGCGGCTGCGGCAGGTCGCGACGAACCTGCTCTCGAACGCCATCAAATTCACCCCGCGCGGCGGCCGCATCGAGGTGCGCTTGCGCCGCGTGGGCGACGAGCTCGAGCTCGCCGTCGCGGACAACGGCGAGGGCATCCGCCCCGATTTTCTGCCCTACGTCTTCGATCGGTTTCGCCAGGGCGACAGCTCCAGCCGCCGCATGCACGGCGGACTCGGCATTGGCCTCGCGGTCGTGCGGCACATCGTGGTCTCGCACGGCGGCACGGTCGCCGCGCACAGCGAAGGGCCGCGCCAGGGCTCGACGTTCACCGTGCGCCTGCCCTCGGCGTTCCTGCCCCGCGAGGGCGACGGCCCGACGCCTCCGCCCTACGGCAAAGCGCGCCTCCCGCTGCCCGATCTCAGCGGCCTGCGGGTTCTCGTTGTCGACGACGATCAGGACACGCGCGAGATCTTGCGCCAGGTCCTCGCCGCGCATCGCGCCGACGTCCGCATCGCGGCCACGGTGCGCGAGGCGATCGCCGAGCTCGACGCCGCGCGCCCGCACGTGCTCGTCAGTGACATCGCGATGCCGGGCGAGGATGGCTACGACTTCATCGATTTCGTTCGACGCCGCGCGCCCGAGCGCGGGGGCGCGGTGCCTGCGCTGGCCCTCACGGCGCACGCGCGCGCGGAAGATCAGGCCCGCGCGCTCGCGGCGGGCTTCCAGCGCCACGCCGCCAAACCCATCGATCCTGCCGAGCTCGTCCGCGCCATTGCGGGGCTCGTGGGTGCGCCGTGCTCGCGCGTCGAACCTGCGGAGGCCGTGGCCCTCCGCGAGGTCCCCTGACGGCGATCCTGGACGATTGCAATGGGGGGAGACCAGCACGATCGGGGCTCGAAACCGGACGGAGGCGTCAAGTTTTTCTCGGGGCCCATTCCGGTCGAGCTCGTGCGATTCATCCAGGAGCACGTCTCCTCCCTCGAGCAGCTCGAGGTGATCTGCCTCTTGCGTAACAGCGCGCCGCGGGAATGGCGCGCCGACGAGGTGAGCCGTGAGCTCGGATCGAGCTTGATGTCGATCGGCCGTCGCCTCGAGCACCTCGCGGACCAGCAGTTCATCAAGGTCCGACACACCGAGCGCGGGCCCGTGTACCAACACGGCCCCGAATCCGAGGACATAGCCGCGCTGATTGACGCCGCGGCGAGGCTCTACAAGGAGCGACGGCTCGCCGTGATCGATCTCGTTTATGGGCGTCCCGAGAGCGACCTTCGCGCGTTCTCGGATGCGTTCATGCTGAAGAAGAAATGAGGGGGGAGCATGGTACCGGCCGTCGTGTACATCCTCTGCACGCTCACGAGCCTCGTCGCGATGACGCTGCTGTTGCGTGCGTATGCTGCGCGCAAGGTGCGCCTCTTGCTGTGGAGTGGCCTCTGCTTCGCCGGGCTCGCCTTGAACAACGTGCTTCTGTTCGCGGATCTGATCGTCATCCCTGAGCACGATCTCTCCACGGTCAGGCAAATTCCCGCCCTGATGGGCGTCACGTTTCTCCTTTATGGTTTGGTGTACGATCTGCGCGAATGAAGCGCCGGTGTGGTGAGACGTGAGGGTATGAACGATCTGCTCAGCGGAGCTCTGATCCTCGGATTCGCGGTGATCGCGCTGTTCTTCCTGCGCTTCTGGCGCAGCACGCGGGATCGGCTCTTCGCGCTCTTCGCGCTCTCGTTCACGCTCATGGCCGTGAACCGGCTGATCCTCGCCATCGTGAAGCTGCCCGAGGACAATTATCCTTACGTGTATCTCGTCCGGCTCGTCGCGAACGCCCTCATCATTTACGCGGTCGTCGACAAAAACCGCGCGGCCTCGAAGGGGTCGGACAGCGGAGCGACGCCGCTGCCGCGGTCTTGATGGCGAGCTGATGGGGAGGCGCTGCGCTGGGGCTTTGCCCCAGACCCCACCGGGGCTGTCCGCCCCTGGACCCGGACCAGCGCAAGCGCTGGACTCGGGGTCGATGAACTGCGCGATGCGCAGTTCATCGAACAGGCCAGGTCAAGACCAACGACGAGCCTGCCCATCAAGACCGCAGCGCTGACGATTCAACAGGCAACGTGCCCGTCGCCAGCGTGCAACGCACCTCCATGGTCTTGCCACCGGCCTGTTGGAAGAACTGCGCATCGCGCAGTTCTTCCACCCCGAGTCCAGGGCTTGCCCTGGTTCGGGTCGAGGGGCGAACAGCCCCCGCGGGGCCCGGGGCAGCGCCCCGGCGCAGCGGTTTGCATTCATGACGCACGCAGGGCAAGACACCCTTGCGAGGACTTCGTCGAAGGCTCCCATGTCGGCACCCTGTCAGCGCGCGCGACGGCGCTCCAGGATTGCGCGTTCGCCCCAGGGGCACGCAAAATTCTGCGGCTTCGTGAGGATCCAGAGCGTGGGGATGGGCGGCGGCTCCTCGGGGAACGGGCCTTCGCCGTCGGTGAAATACACGATTCCGTCGGGCGTGTGTGTGCGCCAAAAACTCTCGGCGAAAACCTTTCGGAGATCCGTACCGCCGCGACCCTGCACGTCGGTGAGCACGCCGGTGAACGGGTAGACGCGCTGGATCTCGCAATCGCATTCGACCACCGTGATCCGGGCCTCCTCGGCGAGCAGCGCGAGCTGTTTTCCGATCTCGGCGAGCTCGGCGTCCGTCATGCTCATCGACGTATCGATCGTCACGAGTACGCGCGGCCGCGCCATGGCCCGCGGCGACCACGCGCGCCCCGGGACCTCGCCGATTCGCGTGGGAAAACGCCGGCTCGGCCGCGCGAATGTGCCCACGGGCGTGCGCCTTCGCGACGTGAACATGCGCAGTGCCGTTTTCCAGTCGACGTAACATTCGGGCGGCCCGAGCACGCCGTCGAGCTCCGCGAGCAGCCGCCCCGGCTCCTTTCCCGCGAGCAGCCTGCGCTCGGGCGGCCCCTCCGGCCCCACGTCTCCCGCGGTGTCCATCGCCCGCGCCACGAGCATCCGGGCTTGTTCCACCGAGCCGGGCGCGCCTGCCGCGCGCCGGAGCAGCTTGTGCTCGTCGACCGTCTCGCCGCCCGGCGCGTGCTTGGCCGTGAATTTACCAGCCCGCGCCGCTTCGAGCAGTTTTTCGTAGCGCTCCAGGCTGCTCTGGCCCGCACGAATGCCGAACGACGTGTATTTTTGCCACGTGATCGGGTCGGGCAACGGCTCCTCGATGAACTCGTTCGCGCTCATTTCGAGCGCGAGATCGAGGAGCTCCGGCTCGGCGGGATCCGCGAATTTGGGGTGCGAGAGGTGCCCGAGGACCACGTGATGCACCTCGTGCAGGAGCACCCCGCGCAGCCATTGCGGCTCGCGCAGGAACGAGTCCACGTTCACGTGCAGGAAAAACCGACCTTCGTGGAGCGAGACGGCCATCCGCTTCACCGACGGATCGGCGACGGGCACCATTTTCGCGAGGACGGCCGCGTAATATGGGTATCGCCGCGCGAAATCGCTCGTCCGTACGAAATCGTCGAGGAAGGCGCGGACGGGATCGACCATGACGGGGGGTTTGGGGGCGGAGCTCGGCTCGTCCGAGCGTAGCCACCATCGTTTGAACGTCAACCGGGGCGGATGGGGGTGATGCCGAGGCGTTTGCACGTCGCCACGAGATCGAGCGCCCAGCGCTCGGGCAGCTCTGCGAGCAGCACGCCGAGGCTCGCGCGGACGACGTTGCTGCGCTTGACCTCCGCGAGCTTGGTTTGTCGTTCGAGGTGCGACGAGAGCGCCGTCACGGAGAGCCCCACGCGGTGCTGCTTCAAAGGATCGGCAGCCCAGCCCTGGAGCTTGCGTTGCGCGGGGCTATTCGCGTAACGCTCGCAGAGCTCCTCGGGGCGCACGTCGATGAGCGAGGTCGCCGTGGGGTTTCGCCCGAGCGCCTCCACGAGTTTGTCCCGCTGATCGCCGGGCAGATCCGCGAGCAGCGCCTCGAACGAGGCGAGCGTGATTTGACGCTCGCCGGCGAGCACGCCGGCTTCGGGCCCTTCGAGCAGGCGCACGAGGCGCGTCGTGATCTCGTCGAGCCGATCGGTTTGTCCGGCCTCCGCAAAACCCCGCACGGCGCGCGAGAGATCGGCGCGGCGATCGTAGTCGGCGAGCAGCGCGCGCACGTCGAAGGGCAGGCGGCTCGACCACACGCCGCGGCTCGAAACGACGAGCTCGAGCCACGACGTCGGCAAATACCCCGAGAGCGCGTCGCGCAGGAGGCCCACGTTCTCGATTTCCTCGGGGCGCAGCGTCTTGAGCAGGTGCGAGACGTACGTCCAGGTCCGCGGCGGCACGTCGTCGAGCACGCGCTCGTGCGCCTGCGCGATCGCGATGACGCCGGGGTGCACGTCGTTCACCTGCGCCCACGCGAGCCAGCTCGGGCGATCGGCGCGCACGGGCAGGCTCAGAAAGCGGGCCCGGAGCGCCTTGTCGAGCGGCGTCACGTGATAGCCTTCGCTTTCGGGGTTGACGGCGGCGAAGCAGGCCCAGCCCGGAGGCAGCTCGTATCCGTGCAGGCGCCGCGCGCTGAGGAGCTGCAGCGCCGGCTGCTGGATGTAACGCTCGGCGCGGTTCAGCTCCTCGAGCATCAGGATGCCTGCGCCGTCTTGCGGCAGGATGTCGGGCACGGCGTAACGCGTGCGGCCGTCCTGAATGACGGGCAGGCCCACGAGGTCCGGCGGCTCGAGCAGTGACAGGTCGAGCACCACGTGGGCGATACCGAGGCGATCGGCGAGCTTCTTGACGATGTCGCTCTTGCCGATGCCGGTCGGCCCTTCGAGCAGCACGGGGCGGCGCGCTCGATAGGCGAGCTCGAGCACGGCTTCGAGCCGGGGGCCGACGGGGATGTGCGCGGTGCGGCTTTCGAGGACGGGAGTGGGAGAAGGCTTGGCCACGGGATGCTTTCGGCTAGCACGTGCGCGGGCCGCCGCCACGTCCCTTGCGAGAGCTCGTTTCCCTGGGACATCGGCCCTTGCGCACCGAAACGTGGTTCCTTATCCTCCCGGGCTCGCGCACGGGGGGCGCGCGAGCCGCCCCGTCCACGCCGGAGAGAGCCATGACGATGTCCATGACTTCGAGCGCCGAGAGCCCCGCGCCGCCTTATCTTTCGGGCAACTATGCGCCCATCGATCGCGAGATCACGACGCACGATCTGCCCGTGATCGGCGAGATTCCGAAAGACCTCGCGGGCGTGTTCGTGCGCAACGGCTCGAACCCGCGATTCCGGCAGAAGGGGCGTTATCACTGGTTCGACGGCGACGGCATGATCCACGCGCTCCAGTTCGAGGATGGGCGCGCGAGGTATGCGAACCGCTGGGTGCGCACATGGGCGTTCCTCGAAGAAGAGAAGGCGGGCGCGTCGCTCTGGACGGGCGTCACCGAGCGGCCCGATTTCACGAATCCACGCGGGCCCTTCAAGGACACCTCGAACACCGACCTCGTGTTTCACGGGGGCCGGCTGTATTCGCTCTGGTGGCTTGGAGGCGCGGCCTATGTCGTGAATCCGCTTTCGCTCGAGACCTGCGGCACCGAGACGTGGGGCGACAGGATGCCGACGATCTCGGCGCACCCGAAGGTCGACGCGGTCACGGGCGAGATGATGCTGTTCGATTACAAGCCGTACCCGCCGTACCTCACGTACGCCGTCGTCTCGCCCTCGGGCGCGCTCGTGCACAGGACTGAGATCGATCTGCCCGGCCCGCGCCTCCAGCACGATCTCGCGATCACCGAGCGTTTCACCCTCTTCTTCGACATGTCGATGCAATGGGACCCGGCGCTCCTCGCCGTCGGCAAGACGAAGGTCAAATATTTTCGTGACAAACCGGCGCGGATCGGCTTGCTCCCGCGCCATGCGCCGGGGTCGCAGATTCGCTGGTTCGAGACCGAGCCGTTTTACATGTACCACACCATCAATGCATGGGAGGAGGGAGATCGGATCGTGCTCGTCGGGTGCAAGATCGACGCGCCCGTCGTCGGGGATCCGCAAAATCCCGCGCGCGAGGTGCCGACGATCGGGTTCTTGCGGCTCGAGCCGAACCTGTATCGATGGGAGCTCGATACGAAGACGGGGGGCGTGAAGGAGTCGCGCCTCGACGACGTGCTCACCGAGTTCCCGCGGATGGATAACCGCGCGCTCGGCCGGAAGACGCGATATAGCTACAACCCGCGGCTCCACGCGTCTTCGCCGACGCTGCTCTTCGACGGCGTGGTCAAGTACGATTACGAGGCGGGGACGAGCGCCGCGCATTCGTATCCGGCGGGCCGCTTCGGCAGCGAGGTCGTGTTCGCGCCGCGCGTGGGCTCGGTCGGCGAGGACGACGGTTATCTCGTGACGTTCGTCGTCGACGAGGCGAGTGGCGAGAGCGAGGCGTATGTACTCGACGCGAAGGACGTCACGAGGGCGCCTCTCGCGCGGGTAAAACTCCCGCAACGCGTACCGACCGGGTATCACGCGTGGTGGGTGCCCGGATCGGAGATTCGAGCGTAACGCCGCGGGGCTTTGCCCCGCACCCCAGCAGGGGGCTGTCCGCCCCCTGCACCCCGGACCAGGCACGGCCTGGACCGAGGGCCGAGAAACCGCGCGATGCGCGGTTTCTCGGACAGGTCCGGGGCAAGGCCACGGACCACGTTGCCAACCAAGACGGCAGCGCTGCCCCAGCCTCCAGCAGACACGTCGGCGCTGCGGTTTTGACTGGCAAGGTCGTCGCCAGTCTTGACCCGGCCCGTTCGATGAACTGCGCGGAGCGCAGTTCATCGACCACGAGTCCAGCGCTTGCGCTGGTCCGGGTGCAGGGGCGGATAGCCCCTGCTCGGGTCCGGGGTGAAACCCCGGCGCTACGCTGTCGAGCACCACCTCAGGGCGGCACGAGCGTCCCTTCGGCGAGAACGACTTCGCCTTCCACGACGGCCTGATCCGAGTCCTCTTCAATCGGGTGCTCCACCCGCTCGTAGGCGACTTGCCAGAGGATCGGCGCGCCTTCCGCTTTTTCGCCGAGCGACAGCGTGACGACGGTTGGCGCGCCGGGCATCACGCGGTCGTCGCCGGTGAGCACCTTGATGGAGCGGCCGTCGCGGCCTTTGCCGCGGCCGAAGCGCCGCGAGAGGTATCGGACGTTCTCGGAAAGCACGCTTTGCTCCGGGCCCACGGCCTCGGCGCGGATGGCGAGGCGCCGGAAGAGGTCGCCGGTGGGGAATGCGTGCCCGAGGGCGAGGGGCTCGATACGCACGACGACCGCGCCCGTGCCTCCGCGCGAGGCCGTGATGCGGGCCGAGGCGCGGAGGAGCGCGGGATCGCGTGAGGCCGGGAAACGATGGCTGCGGTGCTTCGACGCGCCCTCGCCGACGAGGGGCATGTGGCATTCGGCGCAGCTTTGGCCGGCGAACGGCGAGGCGCGATGCTCGCTCGCCGTCGATTGCATGAAGAGCGGCGCGAAGCGGCGATCGGGATCGGGGAAGGAGAATTCGTGGCAATGGGCGCACGCGGAGGCCGAGGCAAAGGCGGCGTCGCGCGCGACCGGATGCAGCGCACTTCGCGGCGTCTCCCGCGGGGCGGCGAGCACGTGCGCGAGGTCGCCGTGGCACGAGGTGCACGCGACGCCGAGGGAGCCGAGCTCGGGCGGCGGATCGCGCATCGGATCGGCCTCCGGCGCGTGGCAGCCGCGGCAAAAGGGCAGGGGCTCGATGGCGAGGGCCCGTTGATATGCCGGATCGTCGTGGGCCTTCTTGTGCAGCGAGGCGCGCCATTCCGCTGCGATATCCGCGTGGCAACCCTCGCAGCGGGTGTTCTCCTCGGCCGCGTGGGCGCGGCGTGGCACGGGCGCGGGCCCCGGCATTCTCGGTGGCTCGGCTGATTGCGCGGCGGCGAGCCCGAAGAGCCCCGAGGCGAGCGTGGCGAGGAGGACGATCCTTCCGGAGATCATGGGTTCGCCTTGACAATCTCCCCGGTGCGCAGGTCGATGCGGATATCGCGGTTCGTCCGGGCGGGTTTGCCGCAGAGGAGCTGCGGCGTCGAGTTTTTTACACCTTCCTGCACGGTCTTCACGAGCTTCTGGCCGATGGAAAAACTCGGCACGAAGGCCACGAAATAGCGGCGCCCCGCGTCCTCGGTCTCGGCGAATTTCACGCTCGAAAGCTCGGTGTGGCCCTTCAGCGCGGCGCGGGTCAGAGGAAAATCGTAATCGGGCGGGGCCACCTTCGCGAGCTTGTAGAGCACGACGAAGAGCTCCTTGCAGCCCGGTGTCCCGGGCGTGATGCGGGAGAAGGCGTGGAGCTCGGTCTTGGGTGCTGGGCGCGGCGGCGGCGCGCCTTCCGCGGGCTCGTCCGGGGCGTCGAGATCCAGCACCTTCGTGGGCTTTTTCGTGGAGAGCACCGTCACCTGGCCGCCGGCGCGCGCCGGGACGAGGATCTCGTCGCCGCGGAAGAGGATGTCGATCGGCGTGCCTTCCTCCCGGGGATCGAGCTCCGGCAGCGGGATCACGCGGAAGCCGTCCTTTTCGAGGGTCAAGAGCTCCTCGGAGCGGCCGGCCCAGATCTTGTCGTCCGGGCCGACCTTTGCCCATTCGATCGTGTTGTGTATGCCGCCGGGCGTGAAGGTCGTCCATTTCCCGGACGTGTATCGATCGAGCCCCTTCTCGCGCAGGAGCCAGAGCGAGCCGTCTTTCGTGCGGAAGGCGTCGTTCACGCTCTCGCTGCCGCCGGGCGAGATGTCGCTCCAGCTCTTGCCATTCCAGTGCGCCGCGTAGGCTGCCCCGCGGTCGCCGGGCAGGGCCACGGCGAGGACGTCGTTCGGGCCGAGCACGTAAAAACGCGAGCCGGGGCGGAGCGAGGTCACGACGTCGGAGCCCGGCAGCACATCGATCACCGACGTGCGTGATCCCTTGGGCCAGCGCTCCACGGCGAGCGGTCCCGCGCCCGATTGCCCGTAAAACGAGGGCTGGTCTCCCTCACGGCACTCCTTCCCGAAGCCGATCAGGTCCCCCGAAGGTAATGCCCTGAGGTCTGCATGCCCGAGCAGCTTCGTCTTGCAGCGCCCCGTGCCCTTGGCGATTTCGGGCACGGGCGGGCTGCTTCCGCCGGGGCCGAGCACGAAGATGGGCTTGGCTTCGTCGAGGTTGGGATCGTTGATCTCGTAAAGCGCCCGATCGCCCCAGGGCGCGCTCGAATAGATCCCGCCCATATAATACGCGGACGAGACCGCGGGTGGCATGGGTTTGTCCGGGTCGCGGGCCCAGGCCGAGCCCTTCCACGAGTAAAAGACGTCCTCGCCGCCGCGCTCGCCGGGCAGGTTGAGCCCGAGCTTGCCGTGCTTTGGCAGATCCCCCGTGATCCACATGACGTAAAATGCATTTTGCTCGCCGAGGCCCTTGAGCCCGGCGTAGAGGCTTCCATCGACCCGGGCGCCGTTTCCGTCGATGCGAATGGGCGTCGAGAGGTAATCACCGCTGATCGCAGCGATGAACGAGGGGAGCACGAACATCCGGAAGCTCGGCTGCCCGTGCACGATCAGGGGGTAAAAGGGGCTCGGCGGCCGCGCGGGTTTTTCGGGGGCGGGGCTCGGCGTTTCGTTCGTGGCGGGCGCGGCTTCGGGCGGCGGCGCCGTGCTCGCGAGCGGGGCCGGGGATTCCGCGGGCTTCGGGGCGTTCGCGTCGACCTTTGCCGGGGTTTGCGGCGCGCCGCATCCGAGCGGGAGGGCGGCGAGGAGCGCGGCGAGGGCAGGGGAGGGCGAGCGACGGGCGCGGGAGACCATGCCCGACGATAACGCGACTCGCGCGGAGGCTCAACAGCCGCAGCCGACGAGCTCCAGGGAGAGGTTGTCGATCCAGAGCGCGTTCTGCCCCGTGCCGTGGTCGAAGCGGATGTAGACGCCCTTCGAGCTGCCGAACGGGATCGTGATCTGCGTCTGCACCGTGCAGGCCTGGAGCGCGTTATGGCCGGTGACGCTGGTGAAGCTGCCCGATTTCTCGCAGGATTCGATCGTGTCGTTGCTCTGCTGGTAGGAAACGTTCACGTTCGCGAGCGCGAACTGGTAGTAGGTGTAATTCAAGCGCACGGAGGTGCAGCTCGCGTCACCCTTGTAGACCCAGATCGTGGGATCGATCGTGGATTCGTTCGTCCGGAGGGTGCGGCCCGTCATGCAGAGCGGCGTGTTCGAGGCGAGCGGAATGTAATCGTCGCACCACTCGACCTTGTAGACGCCCGCGCTGAGCGGGCTCGCGGTGCCGTCGTCGAAGTTCTCCTGGTAGACCGCGCAGGTCTGTCCGGCGCAACCCTCGTTGGTTTGTCCGTCGCAATCGTCGTCGGCTGCCGTCATGCAGCTCTCGGGCTGCGGCTGGACCTCGCCCGTGCAGGCGCCGTATCCGGTGCCTTGCGCATTGCAGCTCCGCGTGCCGGCCTTGCAGGCGCCGACGCCCGCCGTGCCCGCGGGGCCGCTGTAGCAGCTCTGGGTCGTCCCCGGGACGCAGACGCAGCCCTCGTTGGTTTGTCCGTCGCAATCGTCGTCGCCGGTCGTGGCGCAGGACTCGGCCGCGGGCGTGACCTGGCCCATGCAGGGGCCGAGCGAGGTGCCGAGCACGTCGCACATCGCGGTCCCCGCCTGGCAAAGGCCGACGCCGAGTGTGCCCGCCGGTCCGGTGTAACAAGGGAGGACGGCGTTCGGGGGGCAGACGCAATCGGCGCCTTCCTCGTTGGTTTGTCCGTCGCAATCGTCGTCGGTGGCCGTCGCGCAGGTCTCGGCCGCGGGCGTGATCTCGCCGGCGCAGGGGCCGTAGGCCGTGCCGAGATCATTGCAGAGCTGCGTTCCCGCCATGCAGATGCCGACGCCGTCGGTGCCCATGGGCCCGGTATAACAAGGGATGGACGTGCCGGGGGCGCAGACGCAGTCGACGCCTTCCTCGTTGGTTTGTCCGTCGCAATCGTCGTCCTCGGCCGTCGCGCAGACCTCTGCGGAGGGGGGCACTTCGCCAGTGCAGGGGCCGTAGGCCATTCCATCCGGATTGCAGGTCCTTGTTCCCGCCTTGCAAGCGCCGACGTTTTGCGTGCCGCGCGGGCCCGTGTAGCAGGGCTCGACCGAGCCGGGGACGCAAAGGGGAGGGGCGCCGCCCATGCCGCCCGAGCCGCCCATTCCACCGCTACCGCTCATGCCGCCGCTTCCCATGCCGCCGGAGCCGCCCATTCCGCCGCTGCCCATGCCGCCGGAGCCGCCCATTCCGCCGCTTCCCATGCCGCCGGAGCCGCCCATTCCGCCGCTGCCCATGCCGCCGCTTCCGGCACCGCCAGCGCCGCCGCTTCCGCCCGCGCCACCGCTTCCGCCGCCACCGCTCCCGCCGGCGCCGCCCATGCCCCCGAGACCGCCCATTCCCCCGGATCCCACGGTCGCGCTGCCGCCCATTCCTCCGCGGCCTCCGGATCCGACCGAGCTCGAGCCTGAGCCGGCGGTCTCTCCGATCTCGCCGGAGTCACCACAGCCGAGGACGATCACACCAAAACAGAGCGGAAGGACGAGCGAAGTGCGCATGGCCCGACGGGACACGAATACGCGCGGGACGTCAAGAGGGAGGCTGCAAGAGCGCTGATTCGCGGCTCGATGTTTTCGCAGGACAAACCACGTGGGGTGGAGGGTAGGGCGCAACTTGTTGTGGCTCAGGTCACATGGTTCGGCCTGTGAAGATGAGAACGATTTTCATTTTCATCTTTGCCAGGGACTGGTAGCTTCACGTTCCATGAGTCGTTACACGATGGGCGCGTTTGCCCTTGTCGGGATCCTCGTGGGTTGCGGGAGCGATGCGCCCGCGCCGAGCACGACCGTCGGAGAGGTCGTTCATCCCGCGTTGCCGCCGCTTCCCGAGGTATCGGGGCTCACGCCCCTGCCGGACCTGAACCCGGACCCCCACATCCTGGAGGTCGATCTCGTCGCGCGGTCCCACGCCGTGCAGCTCCTC
The DNA here is from genome assembly GCF_028435365.1 of Polyangium jinanense. Next base: position 39,449 of record NZ_JAGTJJ010000073.1, read on the forward strand.
CCGGGGGAACCGACGCAGCTCTTCAATTACAATGATCAATTCCCGGGGCCGCTGCTCCACGCGCGGGTCGGCGATCGAGTCATCGTCCATTTCAAGAACGAGCTCGCCGAGGAGACAGTGGTGCACTGGCACGGGCTCCGGATCTCGGATCAAATGGACGGCTCGCCCGTGATTCAGAATCCGGTGCAGCCCGGTGCGTCTTTCACGTACGATTTCGTCGTCCCCGACGCTGGCACGTTCTGGTATCACACGCACCTGCACCAGATCCAGCAGCTCGAATACGGGCTCTATGGCGCCATCGTGGTCCACGAGCGAGAGTTTCCCGTGTTCTCGACCGAGCGGATCTTCGTCGGCGACGACATCCGGCTCCGGACCACGAACAACCAGGTCTCGGGTTTTCTCACGAGCGGACCCGATATCGGCGCGGGGCGCGTCGGCAATCGGCTCCTCTCCAATGGCAGGATCATCAACGGCGAGGGCGGCGAGGGGCCCGTGACGTTCACGATGCCACGCGGCTCGATCGAGCGCTGGCGCTTCGTACTCGCGACGAACGCGCTCTCGTACGGGCTGCGGATCCGGGGCGCCGACGTGCGCGTGATCTCCACCGACGGCGGGCTCCTGCCCGAGCCCTTCGCGCTCGAACGCGTCGAGATCGCGCCGGGACAACGGTACGATTTCGAGGTGCGCCCGAAGCCGGACGCCACCGAGGTCGTGCTGGAGGCGCTCGTCCTGGTGCTCGACGAGAACGACAACGTGGTCGAGGCCCCCTTCGAGCTCGCGCGTGGCACGATCGAAGGCGAAACCGTGACGGCGGAGCCCATCTACCCGAAGGTGTCGTTGCCCGCGACGTCCGTGGAGGCGGCGTCGCACGAATGGAAGCTCTCGGGCGGGGTCGTGGACGGTCAGGTGCAATTCACCATCAATGGCGTGCCGTCCTACGTCGGGGAGGGACACGAGCACGTGCTGCTCGAGACATTCGAGCCGAACGTGCCCGTGAAGATCACGTTGTCGAGCAACGTGAGCCCGCGGCACCCGTTCCATATCCACGGGCAGTTCTTTCAGATCCTCGAGCGCGGCGGAAAACCCGTCTTCGAGCCCGGGCTGCGCGACACCGTCGAGGTGCGCGGCAACGAGACCGCCACGATTCTCACGTACTTCGAGAACCACGGGCGCTGGATGGTGCACTGTCACATCTCGGAGCACAGCGAGAACGGGATGATGGCCGATATTCAGGTCGGCACGCCCGTTCAGGCGCATTCGCATTGAGGCTGAGGCGGCCTTCGTAGGGCCCCGCACGACGTCCCCGGCTACACCCTTCTGCCGCCCGGACCTTACGACGTCCCGGGTCTTCCCCCACCTGGTCCTCCAGGATGGCGCATGCGCCGCCGGCGGGGAGCCCAACGCCCGCCGCGCCTGGGCGGGGCATACCCACGGAGCAATTTGCGCCCCCTGACGACCCCGTCCGAGGCAAGGCAATCCTGGCCTGTCCGGAGGAGCGCGGGCCTCCACATCACGTTCGTCCGGGTTTGCCCGCGGCAGAACGATTGCATCGCGGACGCTGCGCGTGGGGGGGCTCTCGAGGTGCGGGCGCCCTCTCCACGCAAACCGGAGGAAGCCATGTTGAAGCGCATTTTCGCCATCGGTCTGACTGCCGTCGCATTCGGTTCTCTCGCATTCGTGGACGCGACCACCTCGGAGGCCCTCGCCGGACAGGAAGGCTATCGGCCCGTCGAGTCCGACGCCACCTGCGCCAAGCATTTCAGTTTCGAGGAAATCCAAAACAGGTGCGGGGACCCGCGATCCATGGGCTGGCAGAGGGAGCCGAAGTGGTTCAGCATCTCGTGCACGCGCACGGATCTCACATGGAAGCAGAGGGAGTTCCTCGTGCCGATCGAGCTCGGGGTGAGCAGCTCGACCTACGCCGAGATGAGCTGCGAAAAGGCCTGCGTCAGCGACACGGGCAACAAGGAGCACGGGAAGACCATCGTGGTCCAGGCTCCTTGTCGCGAGTTCACCGAAATGGAGACCACGTTCAAGCGTGACGTGACCGTCTCCGACTGCAGGGAGCTCTTGTCGTTCAGCAGCGTCGCCGAGCTGTGCGATGCCAAGCTGAAGGAAGCCCAGGGAGCGTGGTCCTTCGTGAATGCGAGGGAGACCGGCAATGTCGTGAACACCTGCGGTGAGGCTGCTACGCAGACGCCGCAGCGGTAGAAGGAGCCGTCTCACGCCGGGAAGGCGGACCGCCGAGCGGTCAGCCTTTCCGGCTCTTCCCGTCTGTAGCCTTTGGAGTCCAAAACGCGACAATCGCTCGTTTGCACAGAGGAGTTCCACCATGGCGTCTCGTGTCCATCATGCTGCCCTCTTGCTGATGTTGTTCGGTACGCTCGCTGGGTGCGGCGATGTCGCACCGGAAGAAGACAGCGATGTCGAGATTTCCGTGGAGGAAGTCACCGAGAGACGTGGGAGCACCCGGAAAAACCTCGTGGTATCGGAGGGGGAGTTTTCCGCCGAAGCAACGACCAAGCCCTGGTCCTCGTGGTGGTTCCCGACCGCGGAGGATTTCCTCTTCGCGGAGAAGAACGGAGAGCTCTCGCCTCTCCAAAAGTACGACCTCTACAACAGCACGTTCCAGCGCAAGACGACGAAGGCCGCGGCCTACGAGCGCGATAAGCTGTACGACGCGCGGGCCGATACATGGTCGGGTCTATGCTTTGCGTGGGCGCTCGCCTCGATCATGGAGCCCGAGCCGAACAAGCCGATGGTCCACGGTTCGCTGCGCTTCAAAGTGGGTGACCTCAAGGCGCTTCTTCTCAAGACGTACGAGGCCGTGACCGACACGCCCACCATCGGCGATCGCAATGACGGCGAGTGGGACGATGTCTACGCGGACATCTTGCCGCATACGTTCCATCGAGTCCTCGTCGTCGAGCTCTTCAAGAATCGGCGTCCGTTCATCATCGACAGGGACGCCGGGCACGAGGTCTGGAACCTGCCGGTGTACAAGGCCATCACGAAGATCACGCGTGACGCGAGGGCGCGCGACGTCGTGCACGTCCGTACCGTCCTGTTCGTGTCCACCCCCGACGTGAAGACATACGATTACGTGGGTATGGATGTGACGACCCGCGAGTATACCTACGACCTCCACGGCGCGTGGGAGGGGCGTCGTTTCATCGTGCGCGGAGGCGCGTGGACCGAGAACTCGCGCGCCGATCACCCCGATTTCGTGGTGTTGCGCCCCAACAAAGTAGAAAGAGCGAGCTTCAACCCCGAGATCGACGTCGAGACCGTGGACGCGATCCTGGGCCGGGGCCGTTAGCAGTTCGGCTCGCCAGGTCCGCCGATCAGGGGAGCGCGATCCGCAGAATGGACGACCCCGAGATCCAGTAAAGGTGCGTCGCGTCCACCGCGATGTCCACGATCACCTCTTGCCCGCTCGCGAGCACACGTGCGACGTCCGCGCCAACCTTCGTCTTGCGCCGGAGCGCCGAGCCGCCGCCGCTCTCCGGATCCATGCTGAAATAGATGGCCTCGTCGTCGGTGACGACCTTCGGAAGCGAGAACGGTATGACCTTTTCTCCTTGAAAGACGCTCGTCGCGCCGACGCCCGCGTGGTCGGAGACCCAGAGCTTCGTGCCGGTCGCCTCGACGCTCATCCAGTAGACGCCGCTCTTGTCGACGGCGATCGTCCCGAGCATGCCAGGGCCGGGCGCGAGGACGTCCGGAATGCCGCCTGCCACAGGCACGCGCGCGGCACGCCCGCCGAGATACTCGCTGAAATACACCATCCCCTCGTGATGCGCGATGCCTACCGTTTGCGAGAGCATGCCGTACCAATCCACGTCGGTTACGAGGTCCGAGATCGGCCCGCCCGTGACCGGCGCGCGGAGCAAGAGATCGGGGGTGGCGATGAAGAACGTCACACCATCGGTGGCCAATCGCCGCGGCGAGTCGATGTCGAGGGCCTTTTGCCCGACGCCGCCGGGCGGATCGTCGAGCTTGGCCGTGCCGATCGAGTTGCCTTCGGTATTGCACCAGAAGAGGACCCCATCGCGCTCGAGGAGCTCGCTCGGAGCCTGTTGCCCCTTCACGAAAGGCGCGGGCACGGAGCCGGCCTTGGATTGGCGCATGACCTCACCGCCCGTGTTGTTGGTCCACAGGACCTCGTCCGCCGTGAGCGCAAGCGAGCTCGGGTAATTCTGCCCCGACGCGAATAGCTCGGGCTGCACGCACGCGCCGCCACCGCAATACCCGGGGGCGCATTCGCCATCGTCGGTGCATTGCATGCCGCTGCTTGACGAGCCTCCGCCGCCCGCGGACGACGAAGAAGAAGCCGGTGCGCCGCCCGCACCGCCCGCGCCGCCACCTCCTCCTGCGCTCCCGGCGGAGTATTCTCGCGATTCTGGAGCGCATCCAGCGGCGAGGAGAAAATACGCGGCGGCGGAGATGCGAATGGAATGAGCGAGGTGCATATCTTGTCTTCGCATCGAATGCAGGCATTCGTCAAGGTGCGCTTTGCGTGACGGGAGAAGGGGCAGCACGCGTCGAAGCGGCGGTCGCCTCCGGGACGCGCGCCGGCTCCTCCAACATGAACGAAGGAGCCCGCTGCGACAGGCATGAGCCCCGAGAGGACTGCAATGGCCTGCAAGGTATTCGTCACCGGTATGAGGAACGCCCAGAGCGCGAAGCGCGAAGACGGCGAGGACGGCATGGCCCTGAAAAGGCCGAGCACGACGGTACGATCTCCGTCCCCGGGCGGGATCCCGAGATCCCCGCTCCCGTTTCCGTCCCGCTGAAGCTCCCGCCTTCGCGCGGGCAGCGCGCATTCCTGTCGTCTGTTTTTCCTTCTTGAATGGGCGTGGCCCAGACGACTGGACATCCCAGCGAATGGCCCGAAGGAAATGGGCACCTGGCCGACCTGCGCACGAGGCGAGCATCGTGAAGCGGCCTCGTCGGAGAGGTCCAGGAAGCCAAGAGAAACGGGAGGTCACCCGCTATGCATTCCATGTCGAAGGTCGGGACGCTGCTGCTCGCGCTGTCTGCCTCGATGGCCATGCTTTGCACGGGCTGCGCTACGGAGATGTCCGAAGCCGACACCGAGAACGATATCGCCGCCGAAGGGGCCATCGTTGCGGACGAAAGCGCCGATGCTGCGGACGACACCCTGGCCGCGCCGGACGAGAACGCCGCCGTTGCGGACGCAAACGACGAGGCCACGGCGGAAGATGCTGCGGCCCTCTCGACCTGGGGGTGGGGGGCGGGCCGATACTATGGCCGCCGATTCCTCGGCGGCCTCTGTGGCGCACCGTGCGGCGGCCCGATCGGGGGCTGGGGCGGCGGCTGTGTCGGCGGCTTCTATGGGGGCGACTGCGGCATCGGCATCTGGGGCGGTGGCCCCTGCGACGACCCCTTCGAAGTGAACTGCGGTCCCATCGGCATCGCCCCCCCCTGCGGCCCCTGCGGCGGCGTCGGCATCGCCCCCCCCTGCGGCCCCTGCGGCGGACCCGGCGCATTCTGGTGATGCGCGAGCACCATCGCGCGCGTCGTGCCAAACACGCGCGGGGATGATGGCCGATATCCAGGTCGGCGCGCCGGTCCCGGGGCACGCACATGGACGCCCTTGCCGCCGGGGCCGCGCGCGCCGTAGAGTCGTCTCACCATGACGACTTCCCCCCGCGTCGCGCCGCGTGATCGCGCGCTGCCCCCGGTCTTCGTCCTCGGCGGCCACCAGACCGATTTCGCTCGAAATGTCACGCGTGAGGGCAAAGGCCTGGTCGACCTCATCGGTGAGGCGACGACGCTCGCGCTCGCACATACAGGCGTTCTGGCGCGCGAGGTCGAGGTGGGGCACGTGGGCAGCTTCATCCCCGAGCTTTACACGGGCCAGAGCCATCTCGGCGGGCTCGTCGCCGAGGTGCATCCCGACCTTGCGGGAATTCCCATCACGCGGCACGAGGCCGCTTGCGCCTCGGGCGGCGTCGCCGTGCTCGCGGCGATGGCGGATCTGCAGGCCGGGCGATACGACGTCGCGCTCGTCGTCGGCGTGGAGCTCATGCGCGTGCTGCCGGGCTTCGAATCGCAGCAGAAGCTCGGCGCGGCCGCCTGGGTGCCGCGCGAGACGGAAGGCGTGGCGTATCCATGGCCGGAGCTCTTCAGCCACGTGGCCGAGGAATACGATCGCCGCTACGGGCTTCGGCGCGAGCACCTCGCGGCGCTGGCGCGGAACAATTACGAGAACGCCCTGAAGAACCCGAACGCGCAGACCCGCAAGTGGACGCTCTCGGAAGCGGCGCTCGCCGAGGACGACAAGGAAAACCCGGTGATCGCCGGCCGCACGCGCCGTTACGACGCGAGCCCCGTGACCGACGGCGCCGCTTGCGTGGTGCTCGCGTCGGCGGAGTACGCGGCCGAATGGGCGCGGCGGCGCGGCGTGCCTTTCGAGGGCCTCGGGCGTATCGAGGGGTACGGGCATCGGACGGCACGAATGAGCATGAAGGACAAACTCGAGGGGAGCCGTGGCGAGCCGTACGTGTTCCCCCATGTGCGCGGCGCGGTGCTCGACGCGTTCTCCCGGGCGCGGATCGAAGGCCCGAGCGCGCTCTCGGCCGTCGAGGTCCACGACTGCTTCACGATCTCGCATTACATGGGCATCGACCATTTCGGCATCGCGCCGGCGGGCGAGCCGTTCCGGGTCATCGAGGACGGCACGGTGCTCCGCGGCGGGAAGCTACCGGTGAATCCCGGCGGCGGGCTCATGGGCATCGGCCACCCCGTGGGCGCGACGGGCGTGCGGATGCTGCTCGACGCGCAGAAGCAGGTGACGGGCGAAGCGGGAGAGAATCAGGTGCCGGGGGCGAAGCGCGTGGCGACGCTGAACATCGGCGGGAGCGCGACGACGGCGGTGGTGCTCGTCGTCGGGCGGGCGTGACGTTTCACTTCTCGTACATCTTGCCGAACTCGCTCGTGATCATCGGCGCCGCCTGGTAACCCGACGAGTTCTCCTCGCCGTACTCGTTGTCGTTGTCGCCGTAATCGTAGGGCGGCAGCACGTCCCATTGCGGGAGCGGGATGATGTAGCCGACCGCGTCGTTCGCGTTGTTCACCATCACCTTCATGGAGTCCTTCGGCAGGACGGCCTGGATCGGCGTCTCGGGGACCGCGTCCGGGTAATCGGCGCCCTCGGGTTGTTCGATGTACGAGCTCCCGTCCGGCTTCTGGAGCCAGAGCTCGGTGTAAAGCTCGCCGGGCACCGTCGCGATCGCCACCGGGCCGATGTGAATGCCGTTCACCTCGGTCGCGATGACCACGTCGCCATTCAGCAAGAGCCCGACGCCGATGCCCGGGCGCTCCTCTTCCACCACGCGTTTGCCATCGGACCAGTAGATTTCGCGCGGCATGAGCCCCGAGAGGACCGCAATGGCGAGCGAGGTGTTCGTCGCCGGCATGAGGAAGGACCGGCGGTGCACTTCCAGCGAGGGCGCCTCGTCCTTCGTCGTATTCGCGCCTTCGAGCGCCGCGATCGCCGCCTCCGCCGCGCCCTTGCCGACGTATTCCGCGCGCTCCCACGTCCCTTGCTTGCACGTCTCCATCCCGCTGAAATCCGGGCAGCCGACGATCCCGATCGTCGTCGTCAGGCCGCCCAGCGGGCCATTGAAGAAGACCGTCGGCGCCCCCGGCCATTTCGCCTCCATCGTCTCGCGGAGGAAATGCGGGTAATCCGAGGTGACGAGGGTGTTGTCCGATCCGAGCGCCTCAGGATGATTGCCCCAGAACACCACGTTCGTGAGGACCGCGTCGCTCTCGTCCCGGAACTGCAGCGTCGTGATGTTCTGATCGATCACGAAAGGCCTTCGCGTATCGTTCACGAGCTCCGGCGCCTCGGCCTGCGCGGCCACGAGCTTCGCCTTTTTCTGGCCCGCCTTCGCTTCCTTCAGCGCGAGGACGGCTTGCTTGACGATGTGATCCATGTAGGCCGGATCGATGCCCGTGGTGCTCGGGTCGCGGCCCCACATGCCCATCGTGTCGCGCGCCTCGTGCACGTGCGTGGAGGCGACGAGGATGTGATCGAAATCGAGCCCCTCCGCCGACGCGGCCCTGCGGATGTCGAGCACGTATTGCTGGAAATACCCCACGAGGTCGAGCGAGACCATGCCCACGGAGACGTCGCCTTGCTCGAGGACGACCGCGCGCGCCCAGACGTCGTCGTGCACGCCCGTCGCGGCGCGGCCATTGCTGAAGCCCGCGAGCCAGATGCCGTCCCACTTGCCATTGCCATTCGCGTCCTCGTACGCCTCGCCCTCGTCCCGCTGGCCATTTTCGTTCGTGTCCGTCCAGGTCTCGATCGTGGGCGTGATTTTCTGCGCCGAGGCGCCGACGAAGAGGTCGCCCTCGGCCTTTTCACACCCGGCGGCCCCGGGGCACGAGAGGTTCGTCGCTTTGCCTTGATCGTCGGCGATCGGCGTGCGCGCGGGGCCCTCGGGCGGCGATTCATCTCCGCCGCAGCCAGCGAGCGTGGGGGCGAGGAGCGACGCGAAGAGGAAGGCGAAGGACGGGCGGAGCGGGCGCATGGAACGTTGGTACAGCGAATCCAGAGCGCTTGGCAAGCAGCGCGTCCGCCCCGCGGATCCGCGTCAATCGTGCGGCAAATTGCTCGCCCAGCGGTGCAGGTGCTGGGTCGGATCCATGAGGTCCGCGCGGCGCTGGAAGGCCGCGCCGTCCGCCGTTTTCGCTCCGCCCGAGCGTTGCGTGAGGGCGCCGGAGAGGTTGCCCTTGTACATCTCGAGGTGGAGCATGTCGCTCGGGACCTTGATGCCGACGAGGTGCCCGACCTTGGCGATCCGTTGCCCGGCCTTGACCTTGTCGCCTGCCTTCACGGTCGTGAACCGCTGGATCTCGCCGTAGCGGATGAGGAACGAGCCGTGGTGCACCTCGAGCGCGTACGTCTCGCAGTAGAACGGGTACGGGCCCTGGATCACCTCGCCGTCGGCGATGGCGTGGATCCACGTCCCGAGCGAGGCGTAAAGGTCGCAGCCCGCATGCGCACGCGTGCCGCCGCTCCGGCGTGATCCGAACGATCGCGGCGAGCTCGTCCAGTTCACCGTGGGGAGCTTGCTGAGCGGGAAGCACTCGCTGCCCGTGATGATGGGCGTGTCGCGCACCGACGTGCCGACGGGCGTGGCCTTCTTCTGCAGCAAGGCCTCCCAGGTCCTCGGCCCCACGATGCCGTCGTCCGGGACCAACCCCTGGCGCCGTTGAAAGGAGCGGACGGCCCGCTCCGTACCGGGGCCGAACTGCCCGTCGGGCGTCACGTCGAACCCCCAGCCCACGAGCGCGCGCTGGAGGATCTTCACCTCGTCCCGCAGGTGCGGGGATTTGTCGGCGTAACCTGCCGAGAGCCGAAGCGTGGGGTGCATGGGCGCATTCTAAACGAAAACCCCGCCCGCACCGCAAGACGTCGAAGCCCTCGTTCCGGCCCAGGTTGTGCCAGGTACGGCGCCGAGGCCAGACGCGGTGCGGCGAAGGTGTGTCGAGAATCGATTTTTCCGCTGGCACAGAGCGTGCTGAAGGGAGGGCATGAAACAGATTCGTTCGCTTGCAATGGTACTTTCGCTTGCCGTGACCACCGCGTTCCTCCAGGGCTGCGAGGAGGCGCAAACGTGCGACATCCAGTGCGGCGCGGGCGGCGATGGCGGCGCCGGAGGGCAGGGCGGCGCGGGCGGTGAAGGCGGCGCCGGAGGTCAGGGCGGTCAAGGCGGCTCCGGCGGTCAAGGCGGCGCCGGAGGGCAGGGCGGTCAAGGCGGCGGCGGCAGCGCGCTCTGCGCGGATCGGACGGGCGGCGCGCTCGTGACGTTCGATGTCGTGGGGCAGTCGCTCACGGTCTGGATCACGAACCAGGCCTTCATCGACGAGGCGATCCAGTTGAAGGAGCAGGGCACGACGCGCATCCCGAACTTCGCAGAGGTCATCGACGGGCAGGACTGCGATCCGAAGTGGACCTTCCACGTCGACCCCGAGAAGGCCACGTTCGTGGACGCCACGATCGAGCTCTGCGACGGGACGCCCGAGTACGTCGAGGAGCACACGGCGGAGTGGATCGACCAGGTCAAGCAATACTGCCCGTGGAACACGAAGGTCACGAACGTCGAGGTTCGTCCAGGCACGCCCTGAGCACGCCGCATCAGCGCACGCGCGCGGCCGCCTCCGCCTCGGCGAGCACGCGCGCGATGCGCTCCCAGTGCGAGCCTCGCCAGAGCAGCTTGCCGCAGCCCGCGCAGCGGTAAAACGTCTCGATCCTCGAAAGCGTCCTCGGCGGCGCCTCGGCGCGCGCCTCATCCTTCGTGAGCTCGACGAGCGCACCGCCGCAGGTCATGCACCGCGGCGGAAGGAGCGGGAGCGAGAACGCGCCGAGGACAAACCGGAGCTCCCCGGACAAACCCAGCGCGCGCGGCACGAAGAGCGAGCGGACGTGCCCTTCCCGGACGGCCGTGCGCTCGAAGATGCCTCCGTCGGAGCTCAAAAGGATGCGCCCGGTCTCCCCGGCCCGCGCAACGAGGACCCCGTCGTCGATCCCTTGCTCGAACGCGGCATCGTAGCCCGCGGCGCGTAGCCACCGCGCAAGCCCTCCCAGCATCGCGTCGCAAAAGAATCGCGGCTCCACGAGGCCGGATTGTATGCCGCAGAGGGCCGAGCGAAAGGTCACCCGTCTGAGAGGCGCTGCGCTGGGGCGTTGCCCCAGGCCCCACCAGGGGCTGTCCGCCCCTGGACCCGGACCAGCGCAAGCGCTGGACTCGGGGTCGATGAACTGCGCGATGCGCAGTTCATCGAACAGGCCAGGTCAAGACCA
>NZ_JAGTJJ010000074.1 GCF_028435365.1 Polyangium jinanense
ATCGCGCAGTTCTTCCACAAATGGTCCAGGGCTTGCCCTGGTTCGGGTCGAGGGGCGAACAGCCCCCGCGGGGTCCGGGGCAGCGCCCCGGCGCGGCGGTTTCCTCGCGCTCTCCGCTCGGGGATTCAGCGCCCGAACGTCGCGCCCGTGCGTCGCAATGCGTGCTCGATGCCGCTTTCGAGCGACGAGCGCGTCGTGATGCCGCGGAAATCTGCGTCGAGTCCGACGAGCACCTTGGCGACCTCGCCGCGGATCCCCGTGAGCACTGTCTCGGTGCCGAGCAATGCGAGCGCGCGCGCCGTCTCCACGACCGTGCTCACCACAGACGCGTCGACGCAGCGCAGCCCCGTCAGATCGAGGAGCACCAGGCGCGCGGAGGACGCGTGCGCGCCGGCCAGCGCGGCTTCCAGGATCTGCTGGGCGCGCGCCGCATCCACGCTCCCGATGATTGGCATGACGAGCACACCTTTCGTCAGCGGAATGAGCGGCGTTGACAGCTCCGCGAGCCGGTCTTCCTGGGCGCGCAGGATCTTCAGATGCAGCGCCTCGCGGGCCCGCTCGGCCTCGGCGCGCTCTGCGAGCTCGCGTTCGAGCCGCTCGCTTTGCGCGCGCAAGACCTCCGCCTGCTCCACCGTGCGCGCATTGGCTGCGCGGAGCTCTGCGGTACGCTCCTCGACCTCGCGCGCGAGCAGTTTTCCGTGCGCGGCGAGCTCACGCGTCTTGTCCTCCAGCGTTGCGTAAAGCAACGCATTTTCGAGGGCGCCGGCTGCCTGCGCGCTCAGGATCTGGACGAGCTCCGCGCGCTCCGCGGGGAATGCGTCGCGGGCCTCGAAATGTTCGAGCACGAGCACGCCGAACCGGCGGCCGCGTTGCTTCAGCACGAGACAAAGAAGCGAACGAGGCGCGCGGCGGCGGAGGTAGGGGTCGTCGCAAAACCGTGGATCGATTGCCGGATCCGTGAGCAACAAGAGCTCGCCGAGGCGCACCGTGTACCGGATGATGGATTGCGGCAAATCGTTACGCGTTTCGAGCGGGGCCTCGAGCTTGACGCGGACCTCGTCGGGCTCGAGGGACGCCAGGGCTTCGAGGCGTAACGCGCCCTCTCGTTCGAGCACCAGCGCGCCGCGTTGCGCCCCCGCGCAGGCGAGGATCGTGCGCATCACGCGATCGAGGGCGTGTTCGAGGTGGAGCTCACTCGAAATGGCGCTGGAGGCGCGCAGGAGCGCCTGGATGTCGAGCCCGCCTGTGTCGCTCGGGAAACGCAGGCTGCCGGCGGGCTGCGAGCTCCTTTGCCACCGTGCGACCTCGCCAAACCGGGCCCGAAGCTCCGCGACTTTGGCGTTGGCCCCCCATCGCTCGTAGGCGTCGATGGCTTCGGCCACGTACACGGACGCCGCGCGGCCCGAGCCGAGCTGCGTGAGACAACCCGCCGCGAGCTCGTGCCCGAGCGCCTCGTATTGCAAGAACGCGCCGCGCTGCGCCTCGTCGATCGCCTCGTCGAAAAGGGCGATCGCGTCCTCTCGGCGCCCCTCGACGCGCGCGCGCTCGGCGCGGACGAGCAGCCATTTGTGCCGGAAATTATCGCGGCCGTGCGTCGCCCATGCGGCGAGCCGCTCCTCCTCCTTGCGCGCGGCTTCGAGGTGCTCTTCCCCTCCCAGCGCGAGGTGCGCGAGCGCCACGTAAAGCGCGAGCGTCGCCTCGATCGGCATGGCCATGACCGCGCCGAGGACGGGCCGGATGTGCTCGAGCTCGGCGAGCGCCTCGGCGGGACGGCCGAACGTGTAGAGCTGAAAGAGCCGCAGGATGTGGTGGAATGCGATGCCGCAGCCGAAGCTCGCCGCGTGGATCTGTGCGAGGGCGTTCGCCTCGTCGAATGCGGGGCTCATCGACGTCACGTCGGATCCGATGAGCGCACGGAAATATTGCTCTTCCAGCTTGATCGTCAGCTCGATGGGCCGGTTGTTGGTCCGCTTCGCGAACGTGACGAACCCCTCGCAAATGCGGAAGAGGTCGGGCAGCGGCGTACCAATCTCGTAATGCTGCCAGGGGGCCTCGAATGCGAGGAACCCTGCATACACCGCGTCGCCGACCTCCTGGCACGCCGTGAACGCGCTCTCCAGCACGGGCAGGTCCTCGCGCATGTGGCGCTGCCAGAACTGGATGTGATCGCCGTGCAGATGAAGGAGCGTCCCGCGGAGCCTCTTGTCGCCCATCTTCTCGTTCAGGCGCAGCGACATCTCCGAGAAACGGACGCCGGACGGGGTGTCGCCGAACACCGCGACGAGCATGAGGCCGTAGACGCTGTAGGCGAAGCAGGACGGCTCCGCGTTGCCATGCCGGAGCGAGAAATTCAGCATGCGCAGCGTGACGAGCGGGAAAAGCGCCGGGCGGCCGATGTAAGCACAAGGCGCGCAATCGGCGAGCAACGTGAGCACCGCGCGATCCCTCGGATCGACCATGCGCGGCGCCGAGAGGAGATCCTCGATGCTGCGGCCCGCCATTCCAGTATGGATTTGCTCGATCTCCCCCGCGATCTGCGCGTTCGCGTCCTCGGCCGTCTCGGGCAAATCGACGCCGAACCTGCGCAGCGCTGCCGTCGCGAGCGTCACGCCCTCCGCATACCGCCCCGCGACCTGATACAGCTTGAGGCGGACGCTCTCGAGGCCCGCGCGCTCGACGTCGTCCTGCGCGCGCCGCAGGCATTCGGCGAAGAGCGCCTCGGCCGCGTCGAAATGCCCCGCGAGGTACTCACTCTCGGCGCACTCCGCGTGCAGATCTCGCGTGAGTGTGTACTCCGTCCCCCACGCGTCCTCCGGCAAAAGGCCGAGCCCCGCGCGCAGAAGCTCGACGGCGTACGCATATGCCGTCGACGCTTTTGCATTCCGCCCGGCCGCGAGGTCGAGCCGCGCGAGGTCGACCTTCTCCTCGGCCGATTCGAGGAGCGTCGCCGCTCGGTTCAGATGGCCGACCACCGAAAAGAGCGCTCCTTTCGCGTCGAGCCCCCCGCGCCCGCGGAGCGCTCGGCCGATATCGAGATGTGTGCGCGGCCGGTCCGACGCGGGGATCAGCAGGTATGCGCCCTGCTGAATGCGGTCGTGCAGGAAGCGGTACCGCGATTCCTCGTGGGCGCTCGTGTCCCTGGAATCGAGCGTCTGGACGAACCCCGCCTGCACCGCGCTCCGGAGGGCGACGGCGAGCTCGGCCGGCGAAAGCTCGGCCACGAGCGAGAGCGCGCCGAGGTCGAACTGGTGGCCGATGCAGGCCGCGAGTCGGAGCACGCGCAAGGTCTCGCGCGGCAAGCGCCCGAGCTCGGCCGCCACGAGCACGGCCACGTCGTCGCTCACGCCCCGCGCGCTGATCTTCTCGAGGTCCCATTGCCATGCCCCCGCGGCCTCGTTCCAGGCGAGGTCTTGGTCGTGGATCATGGCGACCACGAGCTGATTCACGAAAAACGGGTTTCCGAGCGTCTTTTGCGTGACGTGCTCGGCGAGTCTCGAAACGGCGTCGGGCGAGCATTCGAGCCCGTCGGCGAGCAGCGACGTCACGTCCGCAGAGGAGAGCGACCCGAGGTGGATCTCGGTCACGCGGGCGCCGTCGCGCCGGAGCGCGTCGAGGGTTTGCCTGAGCGGATGCGCCGCGTCGACCTCTTGCTCCCGATACGCGCCCATGAGGAGCAGATGCGAGCGCCCCGGATCCGTGAGCCAGAGCCGAAGCAGCCGAATGGAGGCCGCGTCGGCCCATTGCAGATCGTCGAGGAAGATGGAGACCGGGTGCTCGGGCCGGCAGAAGACGGAGAGGAGCGCCTGCAGCACCTGATCGAAGCGGTTCTGCGACTCGGACGGCCCGAGCTCGAGGACCGCCGGCTGCGGCCCGAGGATGCCCTCGAGCTCGGGCAAAAGCGGGACCACGAGGGCCGCATTCGCGCCGAGCACGGCGGCGAGCGACTGCCCGAGCGCTTCGACCTCCGCGGGCCGCTCGGCCATCACCTGGCGCAAGAGATCCCGGAGCGCCTGCGATACCGCGCTGAACGGTTGATTGCGGTTGTACTGGTCGCACTTTCCCGCGACGAAATAGCCGTGCGCGAGGGCGACCTCCGGGTAGAGCTCCTGCACGAGCGCCGATTTGCCGATGCCCGCATATCCCGCCACGAGCACGAGCTCGGCGCCTTTGCGGCTCGCCCGCCCGAACGCCTCGCGCAAGGCCTCGATCTCGCGCGCGCGCCCGTAGAGCCGCTGGGCCCCGGTCCAGGTGCGGCGCCGATCGTGCTGGCCGAGCGGGAACGGCTGGATCTCGCCCCGCTCGTCGAGCTCCAGCAAGCATTCGACGAGGTCGGCCGCGAGCCCGGACGCGCTCTGGTAACGGGCGTCGGCCTCCTTTGCGAGCAGCTTCGAAACGATGGCCGAGACCACCTTGGGGATATCGGTGTCGAGCTCGTGCGGCGGCGTCGGGGTCCGCGCGATATGGCTATGCACGAGGTGGAGGGGATCGGCGCTCGTGAACGGCAGCGTTCCGGTCAGGAGCTCGTACATCGTGACCCCGAGCGAATACAGATCACTCGTGCGGCCGATGGGACGCCCGGTGCGCCCCGTCTGCTCGGGCGAGACATAGGCGAGTGTGCCTTCGAGCGACTGTGCCGCGACCCCGTCGGCGAGCTTCGCCCCGATGCGCCCCGCGAGCCCGAAATGGAAGAGATGCACAGAGCCCGTCGTCGGATCGTAGAGGATGTGATCCGGATGGATGTCCTTGTGGACGACGCCTTTTTCGTGGACGGCGGCGAGGATCTCGCACACCGATACGACCACCCGGATCGCCGTTTTCAGAGACAACCGGCCTCGACGGAGGGCGTCACGCAGCGGATGACCCGCGACAGACGGGAATGCGAGCGCCCAGCGTCGCCCGACCCGCACGAGGCCTTGGCTGTGCAGGACGCCGGGGACCGCTGCGAGCTCTTCGAGGATCTCGTGCTCGTGACGGAGGAGCGCAATCTCGCGCGAGCTCGGCAGCTCGCGGCCCGTCATTTCGAGGATCCAGGGCGTCCCGTCGTCCTTTCGCCGGGCCCGGACCCAAACGTGATCGTTGTCCGACGTGATTTCCTCGATGGCCTCGAAGGTCGAATCGAGCATGAGTGTATTCGGCGTGCTTCCCATTGCTCCTCTGCTCGCGGTACCTGCGAAGCTCGGATCAGAAGCGCGCCTCCGCGCGTCGTCAAGAACGAAAGCGGCGTCCGCGCCGTGTTCGGCGCCGTGGAGCAGTGGTTCACGTCACGTCGTGCACCGTTGGCGCAATTCTCTCTGGAGCGTTCGTCAAGGTCATGACGCAATTCATTCCAAAGGCTCGATGCAACCGAGCCCCGACAGCGTCGTCCTCACGGCCTCCTCCAGCGGCGTGTGCGGCTCGCTGCCGAGCACCCCGACGAGCCGCCGGTTATCCATGCGGATCGGCTCCTGCCACAGATAACGCATCTCCTTCATCTCGCGGAACAGCGGCACGAACGGCGCGGCGATCCCGAGCGCCCACCACGGGAAAGCGCGGACCTTGGGCTCCGCGCCGCCCGTCGCACCGGCCACCACGCGGCGGATCGTATTCACCATGCGGCTGCCGTCCTCGTCCCAATGGCCGGCCATGTGGAACGTCGCGAAATCCTCGAGCCCCTCCTCGCGCTCGACGAGTTCTACCATCGTCTTCGCCACGTCGGGCAGGTAGGACCATTGATGGCCGACGCCGGGGCGGCCGGGATCGCTGACCGTTTTGACAGGCTGACCGGGCTTGATCAGGCCTTGCGAGAACCAGTTGTTGCCTGCTCGCGGGCCGAAGAAGTCGCCGGCGCGCACGATCAGGCTGCGCACGCCGGAGGCGGCGGCGGCGCGCAGGCGGCGCTCCAGTTCGACGCGAATCGCTCCCTTGCGCGTGCGCGGGTGCTGGGGCGAATCCTCGTGGAGCACCGGGAAGGCATCGGGCCCGTAGTTGTAAATGGTCCCTGGCAGCACGATACGCGCGCCGGCGGCGCGGGCGGCTGCGATGCTGCTCTCCAGCATCGGCAGCACGAGCTCGCTCCAGTTCCGGTAGCCCGGTGGGTTGACCGCGTGCACGAGGATCGACGCGCCCTCCGCCGCCCTCCGCACGTCGTCGCGGCACATCGCGTCGCCTTGCATCCATGAAAGACCATCGGCCCGCGCCGCCACGCGGGCCGAATCCCGATGTAGCGCCCGCACTGTCCACCCCGCGTCGCGCAGTTGCCGCGCCACCTCGCCGCCGATGCCGCCGGTTGCGCCCAGAACGAGGACCGTCTTCTTGCTCGCCATCACGTTGCTCCTTGGTTTCGGTGACGGCAGTGTGGGCCGGAACTGCTGCAATTGAAATTGCACAAGATATTGCATCAGCTATACGTTTTCGTATGACGGATGCGGAACCCGGCTGGGAGCTCTATCGCTCGTTTCTCGGCGTCTTGAAGGAAGGCAGCTTGTCCGGCGCGGCGCGCTCGCTCGGGCTGACCCAGCCGACGGTGGGCCGGCACGTGGAAGCGCTGGAGCAGGCGCTCGGCCTGGCCTTGTTCACGCGCTCGCAGCTCGGCCTCGCGCCGACCGAGGCAGCGCTCGCGCTCGAGCCCTACGCCGAGACCCTGGCCGCGACCGCGGCGGCCCTGCTGCGCGTGGCGCAAAGCCAAGGCGACGGGGTGCGCGGCACCGTGCGCATCACGGCCAGCGAGGTCGTCGGCGTCGAGGTGCTACCGCCGATCCTGGCAGCGCTGCGCGAGCAGCATCCCGGGCTGATGGTCGAGCTCGCGCTCACGAGCCGAGTGGAAGACCTGCTCAAGCGCGAGGCCGACATCGCCGTGCGCATGGTGCGTCCGAGCCAGGACGTGCTCTTGGCCCGCCGCGTGGGCACCATCGAGCTCGGGTTGCACGCGCACGAGGACTACCTCGGCCGCCACGGTACGCCGCGTAGCCTTCGCGAGCTGATGAACGGCCACGCGATCATCGGGTTCGACCGCGAGACGGCGTTCCTCCGCGGCCTGCGAAAAGAGCTCGGTCCGCTGCGGCGCGACGCCTTCGCGCTGAGGGCCGACAGCGACCTTGCTCAGCTCGCCGCGATCCGCGCCGGCTACGGCATCGGCATCTGCCAGGTCGGGCTCGCCCGGCGTGACGCGCGCCTGATCCGTGTGCTGCCCAAGGACCTCTCGTTGCCGCTCGACACCTGGGTGGCGATGCACGTGGACCTGCGGGACAGTCCGCGTTGCCGCGTCGCCTTCGAGGCGGTGGCGGAGGGGCTGAGACGCTACATCGAGGGAGAGGTGTCGTAACACCGCCCCCACACCGGTCACCCGCCCTCCCCGCCCTCCCCGCGCGCCCGTCCTGCGTGGCGTCCGCTGCCGCGGACCGGGATCGCCACCTTCCACAGGTGTCACCTCCCCGAGCCCTACCCGCGCGGCACCTGTGACACGTGTCCGTCGTCCTCTCCGAGCGCCGGGACGCGCCTGCCACGTGCGTCCATGCAGCGACGAGCACGGCTCCACCCGCTGCCACATGTGTCATCTGCACGACCCGAACAGCCATCACGACCGACACACGTGCCAGGCTCCGTGCCGGCACAGGACCACCACCTGACACGTGTGGACGCCGCGCCGGGGCGCCGCCCCGGACCCCGCGGGGGCTGTTCGCCCCTCGACCCGAACCAGGGCAAGCCCTGGACCATTTGGGAAGAACTGCGCGATGCGCAGTTCTTCCACAGGCCGGTGGCAAGACCAGAGACAGCGTTGCTGATCGAAAGGGCAGCGCGGCTGTCTTGGTTGGCAGGGGTCGTTCCTCGGCCTGTTCGATGAACTGCGCATCGCGCAGTTCATCGACCCCGGGTCCAGCCCCTGGCTGGTCCGGGTCCAGGGGTGGACAACCCCTGGTGGGGCCTGGGGCAACGCCCCAGCGCAGCGCCTCCCAGATGACACCAATGCGCCGCTCGACACCTGGGTGGATGCGCGCGGGAGACGCGCCACCGGGTTCTTCCCTGCCGCTCCGATCCGCCCTATCCTCCCCGCCCTCGGCATGCCGCACGTTGCACCTTCCCAGGATCAGGCCCTGTGCTTCTACCGAGCTGCGCTCACCACGGCTCGGATGCTCGATCACGACAGTGACGCACGTGTCCTCGATGCCGACGCCGATGCGGCCTGGCAGGCGTATGGCGACGACTTGCCCGCGGTCGTTCGTTGCGACCTCGTCCTGCGCAACTTCGCCATGCTCTACCCGGCTGCGTTTGCGCCGGGGCCCGTGTTCGGGCTCTCGGGTTGGTACGATGACGACCCCTGGGGCACCGGCTTCGAGCGGCCGCCGCACAAGATCGTCGAGGGCCTCTTCGCGGGCCGCAACACGCCCGAAAGCCCAGCGGACGCCCTCGAGCAGGTCCTGCATTCGTGGGGACTCGCGGTGGACACGCGGGCCGCCGAGGAGGCCCTGCGCGCGCGGATCTCCCCTTCGACCCATGTCCTCGTGTCCGGAGGCCGCGCCGCTGCGGCGGTGGCCCGCGTGTTCCTGCGTGGCGAGCGCCTCTCCATGCGGTCGCAGGGCATCCTCGTGAGCGCGGATCCTGCGGCGCGACAGGTGCTCGGCGTCACGTGCGCGCTTGGCCGCGAGGCGGGCGTGCCGCTCCTCGCCGATCTGCGACGTGAGCCCGAGGAGACGCCTTCCGCCTGGGCGACCCGCGAGAAACGACGGCTGAACGTGGCGCGCGCGGATCTCCTCGTCCTCTCGCCGGATGCGAGCACGAGCGAGCGCGCGTCCGCGCAGGCGCTCGCGGCGGTGCTCGGCGCGGCGGACGTGATCGACATCGCCGCCGACTAGCGAGGATCGGCCATGAGCACGTTCCAGCGCTTCGACGTCATCGGCACGACCCCCCACCGGCACGAGCGCGAGGGGCTCGAATGGCTCCGCGCGGCGCTGCCCACGTACGATCCCCACGGCGCCGTCGCGCTGTTCTCCTTCCAGACCGACGATGGCAGACGCTACGAGGTCGACGCCGTCGCGCTCACCTCGCATTGCCTCTACGTCGTCGAGCTCAAGTCCTGGCGCGGCAAGGTCATCGAGGGCGATGCGCGCCACCTCGTCACGCACTCCCGCGAGCGCGGTCGCGAGGTCGTCGATCACCCGCTGCCGCTGCTGGAAACGAAGACCAAGGCCTTCATGGATCGTGTGCGTCGCGTCGCGCGCCGCCTCGGTCCCCGTGACCTCGTCGACGCCATGGATCGGCTCTGGGCCGAGCCGCTCGTGTGGCTCACCCACGCCGACGGAACGGACCTCGGCTCTCACGATGCCGCGCGTTCACACCTCGTCGTCGGCCGGTCCGAGATTGGCGACGCCATCCGCCAGGCTTCGTTTCCCGGCGCGCGCGACGATCTCCGCGGCCGCAGCATCCCGCGGGACACCTTGAAGCTCCTTCGCCGCGTCCTCGGTGCGAGCGAGTTCGGCCTTGGCAAGATCGACAAATCCCTCACTGTCCTTGACGGTCGTTTCGACCTCGCCGAGCTCGTCGAGGAGGGCGACAATTACCAGGATCACTGGGCCGTCCCCCACGGCGTCGGCCCGCGCTGCCGCGTCCGCTCCTATCTCACGCCGAAGAGCGATCGTGCCTTCGTCGACGCCCTCGAACGCCGCGTGAAGCGTGAGGCCGACGTGCTCCTGCACCTCGGCGATCACCCCGACATCCTCGCGCTCGAACAGCTCGATCCCAAGGGACCTCTCGGCCCGGCGATCGTCTTCCGCGGCTTCCCCGGCAAGACGCTCGACGTCTTCCTCAAGCAGCACCGCGGCGACGAGGGCCGCTCGAACCTCGACATCAACGACAAGCTCGCGATCCTCCGTCGTGTCGCCGACGCGCTCGCTTTCTGCCACCGCGCCGACGTCGTTCACGGTGCGCTCTCGCCCGAAGCCGTGCTCGTTCATCGCGCGGCGCCGCATCGCGCGGGCGAGCATGGCCCCCTCGAAGTCAAGCTCACCCGCTTTGCGCTCGCCGCGTCCGGCGAACCCACGAGCGAGGGCACACGCCTCTTCACCCGCCTCGCGGGCGCCTCCGCGAGCCTGTACGAGGCGCCCGAAGTCGCGCGCGGCGTGCGGCCCACGCCCGCGAGCGACATGTTTTCCCTCGGCGCGCTCGCGTACTTCCTGCTCGCCGAGGCAAAACCCGCCGCCACGACGGTCGAGCTCACGCAACGGCTCGCGCGGGACGCGGGGCTCTTGATCTCCGCCGTGCGCGACGATCTCTTCCCGCCCGGCGTCCGCGACAGCGTCGATGCCGTTCTCTGGGAAGCCACGTCCATCGAGCCGACCGAGCGTGTCCGTGGCCTCCCGACGCCGCTCGACTTCATCGATCGCCTCGAAGAGGCCCTGACCACGCCCGAGGCGCCCGTCGTCTCCGCGCCCGCCCCCGAGCACACCGAGCGCGAGATCGACCCGCTCGACGCCGTCAAGGGCGACACCCTCGGCGGCGATTTGCGTGTGCTCGGCGAGCTCGGCAGCGGCGCCACGGCGCGCGTCTTCAAGATCGACCACCCGCGCGAGGGCGAGGTCGCGCTCAAGGTGCCGCTCTCGGACGCACACGACGAGCGCATCGCGCACGAGGCCGAGGTCCTCGAAAAACTCCGCCGCATGGCCGGCGTCGATCGCATCGCGCACTTCATCGATCGGCGCACCCTCGCCGGTCGCACCTGCCTCCTCGTGCAGCTCGCCGGCGACCGCACGCTTGCCGACGAGCTCCGCGCCGAGGGCGCCCTCTCGCTCGATTACGCGCGCCGCTGGGGTGACGACCTGCTCACCGCGCTCCGCAGTCTCGAAGAGGCCGGCGTCCAGCACCGCGACATCAAGCCCGCCAACATCGGCCTCACCACCGGCTTCGAGAAGGGCAAAAAGCGCCTCCTGCTCTTCGATTTCTCGCTCTCCTCGCGTCCCGCCGAGGACCTCGGCGTCGGCACCCCGGCCTACAAGGACCCCGAGCTCGCCGCGCGGGGCCGCTGGGACGACGCCGCGGATCGCTGGGCCGCGGCCATCACCCTCCACGAGATGTTCACCGGCGTTCGCCCGGCCCCCGCGCCCGCGTCCGACCCCGGCGCCGTCGCCGTGCGGATCGAATCCGACCGCATCGACGCCGACGTGCGCGACGGCCTCCTCCCGTTCCTCGAACGGGCCTTTCGCTTCTCGGCACGCGAGCGCTTCCCCACGGCCGACGACATGCGCGACGCCTTCATTCGCGCGCTCCACAAGGTCCCGGAGCAGGAAGGCCACGCCGTCGACGAGCCCCGGATCGGCCTTGCCGAGCTCAAGGGCCTCGGCCCGGAGGCGCGCGTCGGGGATCTGCCCCTCTCCACCCGGCAACGCAACGCGCTCGATCGGATGGGGATCTACACGCTCCACGAGCTCGCCCAGCTCTCGAGCAACCGCATCGGCGGCGTCCGTGGCGTGGGCGCGAGGACGGCGCGTTCGCTCGTCGAGCTGGCCGACATCGTCCGCAAGCACCTCGAAATCAGCGCGACCGACGCGCCGCCCCCGTTCTTCCGGGGGTTTGGCGGCGCGCGCCGCAGCGTCGACGAGGTGGCCGAGGCGGGGCGCTTGAGCCGTCCGCTCGCGCGGCGCCTCGTCGAGGCGGGGCTTGCGGACTCCATCGCGGTCGCCTCGGCGCCCCAGGCGCAGGTGAAGAACCTCGTCACGGGGGCGCGCAAGGAGGGGGCGCGCGAGGGGCTCAAGGACCTCACGACGTGGCTCGAAGAGCTGCTCGATGCGGCGCGCCCGCCCTCGACGCTGGGCGCGGCCGTGGAGCTCGTGGCGCCGAGCGGCGGGGCCAAGGGCGGCGTCTCGCGCAGGCGCGTCCGGCAGTACCTCGGGCTCGAGGAGCTCGAAGGGTTTCCGAGGCACGGCAGCATGGTCGACCTCGCGCGCGCCTCGGGCATCACACGCGCGGCCGTCTCCATCGACATCGGCAAGGCGCGAGAACGCTGGACCGGCCCCGGGGGTTCGGGGGCAGAGCTCGGCTCGTCCGAGCGGAGCCCCCGAGCGTCGACGACCGCGCCCAAGCCCCGCGAGCTCGCCGTCCTCGAACGTGTCTTCTCCGCCGTCGATGCGACCCTCGCGGCGAGCGCCTCCGTCGTGCCCCTCGACCGCGCCGCGGCCGCCGTCCTGGAGGTCCTCCCCCCCGAGCCGGATCTCTCGCTGGAGGCCACTCGGCACGCGGCCGAGGCCCTCGTCCGTGCCGTCACCGAGCTCGACGCCCACCTCCTCGGCGGCCCCGAGGGCGCGCGCCTAAAACTCCGCCGCGCGTCCCAGGGCGCACCGGCTCCGATGCTCGTGGCCAGGGACCGCTCAGGCTTCGACCTCGCCGACCGCCTCGGCCGCGAGGCCGACGCCCTCGTCGAAGGAGGCAGCGTCGTCGCCGAGGCCGCCGCTGCGGCCCGCCTGCGCGAGATGATCCGCGCGGAAGGCCTCGGCCCTCGCTCCGCCGAGCAAGCTGCGGCGCTCCCCGATCGTGCGCTCGTCGGCCTCGCCGCGGCGACTGCCACCCGCGCCAGGATCTCCGCCCGTGGCGAGCTCTACCCGGCCGGCCTGCCTGCGGAGCGCGCGATCGTCCTCAGCGCCGCGGCCCTTGCGGGTCGTGTCCCGATGGCCGAGCTCGAGCGCCGCGTCCGCGCCCGGTACCCCGACGGCGCGCGCCTCCCCGACGATCCCGCCGCCCGCGAGCGTCTTGCCGCCTCCATTGGTCTTCGCTTCGTCGGCGACGCCTTCGTGCCGAACGAGCGTACGCTCGGCGTCGGGTCGACCGAGCTCGGCAGCTCGAGCTCCGGCGGATCCGGCTCGGCCTCCGGCGCGACACCCGCTGCCGCGCCCGCTTCTCCCGCCGCCTCCGCGCCTTCTCGGCGCCCGCCGCGCGGCGAGCGACCGAAGGGCGACGTCGTGGGCGCGACGGCCACGCGGGTCTTCGACGAGGAGCTCGAGCGCGCCTCGCGCGACGGTGCATTCCGTGTCCTCCTTTGGCGGGGCGAGGCCCTGGACGCTGGCCACCGTGGCGCGCCCAATGCCGAACGCGTCACGTCCGCGGTCGCGCGGCGTGTCGGCGGCGTGGTCCATCCGCTCGACAGCTTGCTCATCTCTGCCGCGGAGGTCGTTGCGGCCCAGAAAAAACTCCGCGGCGGCCTCGCGCCTGCGCTCGAAGCGGATGCGCGGGGCCCGGAGGGACCGGCGTGGGCGCGGCTCGTCGAGCTCATGCGCCTCGCTTCCGCGCACCTGGTCGCGGGCCTCCTCGCCTCCCCGCGTCCTCGCATTCTCACGCGCCTCGGCCTCCTCGGCCGGTACGAGCTCCTCTCGGCGATCTCCGACCTTGCCCAGGTTCACCGCGAGCCGGCGCCTCCCGAGGGCCGTGCGGCGACACTCGTCGTGCTTCCGGTCTTCGCGGGCGAGGGTGCGGTCGTCGAGGTCGGAGCGGACGTGGCCGAGCGGGTCGGGGCGGCGGCGGGCACGACGCTCGTGCCGGTGCCGGGGCTCTTGCCGCACGAGATCCTGGAGGTCCCGGCTTCGTGGGTCGTGCAGAAGGCGGAGCGGCGATCGGGCAGTCAGCCGCCGGCGCCGGGCGTGTGAATTTCGGCGCCCACGTTCCCGTTCAAAAACGCCCTCGAAGGGCCCCAAACGTGCTGCCGGGGCCCACGATCGGGACGAACTGAAGGGGGATTGTCGCCGCGGTGGATGTGTTCGTCGATTTCGACGTGCCGTGCCACAACACGAGCGCCCCTGCCATGGCCGCGCCGCCGAGGAAAAGAAACCCCCCCATCGGAACGAACAGATCTGGGCGCTGCGGCTCGTTCTCCAGGCCCACGAGGCCCACGCCGGCGCCCGCCGCGAGGCCGAGCACCCCCAGGGTCGCGAGCGGAAGAACCCAGGGGCTCGTCCTGGCGACGATTTCCTTCATGGGCGCGGGTGGCGGAGGCAATTCATCCACGAGCTCCGGCACGTGAATCGTGATGGGTTTGTCGTGGGAGGTCACGAGAAACGATTGCCGCCAGGGCACCTTGCGGGGTGCTGTCGCGAGCACGATGTGCTCCCCGATGTCCAGCGCCTTCGTCACCGGCTCCGAACCTTGCCCCGAGGGCGTGTCCAGCCGAGCGCCGTCGAGGTGGAGCTCGAGCCCCTCGGGGCGCATGCTCGGCGGGGGCAACGACACGATCAGCTTGCCGATGGTCGGCGTGATGCCGGCTGCGATGTCTCGCGCGAGCTTCACCTCGGCCGGGTCTTTCGCCGTCCTCTGGATGTCCTCGAGCAGCTCGAAGGCACGCGCGTGCCGGTCCATCCGATAATGACACTTCGCGAGCACGAACTTCGACGAAGTGGCGGGATCGAGCCGGAGACTCTCCTCCAGGAGGGGACATGCCGAACGATATTGCTTCTTCGACATGTGCTGGCGTCCTCGCAGGAGCAGCTCTTTGGCCAGAGGCAATCCCCCCTGCGTTCCGTCGCGATCCGGATGCCGGACGACCGGCTTCGCCAGAGGCGGTGTGGCAAAGGCCTGCGATGTCGTCGCCAGGTAGAAGGGCAGGACGAGCGTCAGGGCACGCGCGCGATGCATGGGAGCTCTCCTAAAAGGGGACCCCGCCAAACGGGTCGTTGACACTGCCTTTGCGGTTCTTCGGGGGTTTGGAGATCACGCCCGTGGCGACAGGCGTGGGCGCGGACCTCGGCGCGGGCGCGGACGTTTTTCCGGGCGACGACGGCGGTCGGGTCGTGGATGCAATCGAGGGAGGCGTCGCGGAGGGCGACGTCGATGCCTCCGGCGCGGACGCCGATGCTGTCGAAACTGGGGCTGGGGTCGGGTTCGGAGGGGCGGCCGAGGTGGGCGCTTTTGGCGGGACCGGCGATGCGGTCGTCGCAGGGCCCGTGGGCTCTTGCGGCGACGCGACTTTGCCCAGCCATACCCAGAGCGCTCCGACGAGCGCCGTTGCTCCGATCAGCATGACGGCGCCGGAAGCTGCCATCACACCTGCCACGCGCAGCCGCGATCGTTCGTTGTCCGCGGGCTTCGTCGCGGGATGAAACAGAGGCATCGGGCCCGGGCTGTCCCGCTCCGACGTCATCGTGGGGGCGCAGAGCCGCGAATCGGGCTCGGCTGGCGACGGCGGCGGAAAGGACGAAGGGAACTTTTCCCACGCGGTTGGCGGCGGCATGGAGGACGGGACGCGGACGAGCTCGCTTCCGGGAGGCGAATCCATCTTGGCTCGCGGCGACGCGGCCGGCGGCCAGGGCCACGACGGCGCGATCGGCAGCGGCGTCGTGATCGAGGGGACCTTCTGCGCCACGAGGGGCTTTGGCAGATAAGGAAACTCGTCGATATCGTCGGACCCTGGCGGGAGCGCCGGCAGCGCCGCGCGAACGGCTTGCGCGCTCACGATCGGAATCGTGTGTTTCAGGTTGCGGAGATCCGTCGGACGCCCCCATGGCTGCGATGGGACCTCTGCTCGTGCCGTGGGGCTCTCTCGTTTGGGCAGGAACGCCCTGTGCAGCGTGGGCGCGTCGTCGTCCGGGTCCTCGGCGACCTTGGCGTTGCCGGGCAAATACGGCGCGAGCTCGCTCATGAGCTCGACCATGCTCGGCATACGCGTGGTCATGTCGTGCTCGAGGCAGCGGAGGATCACCTCTTCGAGGCCGGGCTCGAGGTCGAGCCTGTACTTTCCCGGCGGCTCGCAGGGAGTCCCGTCGAGGACCGTGGCGAAGATCTCCACGTGATTCGAGGCCTCGAAGGGCACCTGGTTCGTGACGAGCTTGTAGAGGACGGCGCCGAGGGCCCAGACATCGGTGCGTCCGTCGACGTTTTTCGACGAGCGCATCTGCTCGGGGGACATGTAGAGCAGCGAGCCCATGATGTCGTTGGCGCCGGTCACGTCCACCGCCTCGACGCCTGGAAGGGGGAGCTGCTTCGAAATGCCGAAATCGACCACCTTGATGCATGGCGAACCATCCGGGCGGGTCGTCAAGAACAGGTTCGAGGGCTTGATGTCCCGGTGCACGATGCCCGCGGCGTGGGCCTCGGCGAGGGCCTTGCACGCCTGGAAGACGTAGAGCGCGGCGAGGTCGGTCGGCAGCGGCCCGGTTTTGCGGAGGAGCTGCGCGAGGTCGAGACCGCGGAGCAGCTCCATGACGATGAACGGCGCGCCGGAGTCGAGACGTCCGACGTCGTAGACCTGCGTGATGTGCTCGCTCCGCAGACGCACCGTGGCCCTCGCCTCGCGGAGGAACCGCTCGACGGCGACGGCATTGCCGAGCTGATTGGGGAGCATCAGCTTGATCGCGCGTTTCTCGTGCAGATCGAGGTGCAAGGCGGCGACGACGACGCCCATGCCGCCTTTGCCGAGGATCCGCTCGACGCGATACTTGTCGGCGAGGATGTCGCCGGGCTGTACGTCACGAGCTGATAGGTTCATGATCATTCGGCGGGCTTGCAGCAGAAGGTCACGGGGCCCTTGGGGAGGAACTCCCCGCTCGATTCTCCGCCGGTTGGTTCGGTCATCAATTGGGGGGCCATCGTTTTGATGCCGTAGGCATACGAAATGTATTCGATGCCAACGCAGCGCTGGGCGCCGTCGATGACGAGCTGTTCGCCATCCGATTCTCCGTTGTAGCAAATGTCGGAAATCGTGTACCCATCCCACTGGCACTGAGCTTTGCAGCTACAAGCCGAGCAACTCCGACCGTCGACACCCGTCGTATAGGCCTCGATGCCGTGATCCCAGCCCGTCGGGCACGTGAGGCCATGTCCCGAGGCTTGGATGCAGATCATGCCCGTCGCCTCCTGGGGGGGAACCTTGCAGATGTCGAACCTCGCTCCCCATGTCGGCAAGTCGATGGCCTGCTCGATGACGCCGACCTCAGGGGCTCCCACCTCCCCGACGACGCTGCAATGAGCGACCCCGCTGGGAAAGCTGATCTTTCTGTCATCGCTGTCCCGGTTCCACATCGATACCGCGCACTCCCCCACGGATACATGGGTCTTGAGCTTGATCCCCGCATCGCAGCTCGATCCATCCCGGCATTCGAGCTCCGGCAGCGAACAGCCACGTACGACGTTTTGCAAATCGCAGGCGCATTCGCGACACTTCTGCGGTTCATTCGAAGGCGGATTCATGTAATATGGCGTCGGTTCCGCTCCGTCGCCGCATCTGTCCGCCGTCGTCCTCGCGTCCTGGATCTCGCGCAGGAAGTGATACCCCGTGAAGCCCTCCGGCACCTCGATGCACGTGCCGTCGTCTTCGCAGGTGTAGAGAACGCCGCATCCGAGCGGATGAAACACCAGCACGAAAGCCGGCAGGACCATCGAAGCGCTCCACTTGATCCACTTCATGGTTTTCTCTCGACCTTCAGAAAGAGCCCTGAACCTGTAGATACGGTCCGGGAGTCATGCGGAGCCCCACCCGTGGCGCCGTCGCCTTCCCCGGAGACCGCCAGAGCAAGTACGTCGTGACCCCGACCCCGGCGCCGGCCAGCGCGAGCGCGCCGACGCCACTCCAGAAGTACGGGATTTGCTGCACCGCGATCCCATGGAGCTCTTTGCACGCGTCGAGCCCCGGCCTCTCCGCGCAGTACGTCTCGCTCTCGATGCCATGCTCGCGCCGATACGCAGCCGCCTCCGCATCCACCGAGCCCGCCTTCGCCAGGAGCCCGATTCCCACCCCGAGGCTCACCGCCGCGCCCGCCCCGGTCGTGATCGCCGCCCAGGGCAACCCCTTCGACGTAGGCCCCGGCGGCGGAACCGCCCCCCTCGCCGGCGCCAGCAAAAGCCGCACGGTATGGGTGCTCCCCGCGCTCACCTCCACCGTTTGCATCCTCTTGCCCCGGCTTCGCTGCACTTCGATGAGCCGTGTCCCGGGATCGACGAACACCGGGTCCACGAGTGGTGACGGCCCGACCGGCTTGCCATCCACGAAAACGTCCGCGCCCGGCTCGTCCACCCGAATGGTCAACGTGCCGACATGGCTCTTCGCCTCCTCCAGCATCACCCGCGCCCGCGTAAGCTTCTCGGCCGGCCGGTCCTTGGGGTATTCCCGCACGTAATACGTGAGGTGCTCGGCCGCGTCCCTGTACTTCCCGAGACGCATCTCGCAATCGCCGAGCATCCCGGCGATCTGGTGATGCTTCTTCAAGCTCCACGCCGCGACGAACGCCGCGTGCGCCTCGGCGAATTGCTCGGCGCCATAAAGCGCGATCCCCTCCTCGGACAGCTTTCGCGCGCGGTCCGTGGCCACGTCGGGCGGTGACGGCAGCGCCGGGTCGGCGAAGCTTTGGCAGGGCATCAAAAGGGCGAACCCGAAGAGGCCCATCACGAACGTTCGTCGCATGGTCAAAACTCGATTCCCGTCTCCAGCCCCGTCGCGCGAGGCTTCGGTTCGCCCCTCGGGCGTGTCGGTTTCCACGACGGCCGCTTGGACTGCGAAGCCGCCGCCGGCGGGCCCTGCTTCTCCCATGTCACGGGCTTGTCCGCCTTTGTGCTCGTTTCCCCTGTCTCCGCGGCTTTCGCCATCCCCTCCGGCGATGGCGCCGCCGCGGGGATCACGGGCCGTGGTACATGCAAGAGCACGAGCGGCGCCGCTCCCTTCCCCAGCAGCATCCACGTCAATGCCACTCCCACCACGGCCCCCGCGAGGGCGACCACCGGCGCCCACCGCCGCGGTTTCGCCTCGACCACCACGACACGCTCGACCGGCGCGTCACTCCTCGTCAGCGGCGCGTGGATCCCGGGCAGCGGAGCTTCTTCCTCCACCCCGTCGAAGATCCATTCGGCCCCGTCGGCCGAGCGCCGGCCCACGAGCGTCGGCTCGGCGCGTGGGTCCACGCCGCTCCCCACGATGACCCTCGGCGGCGCGACTTCTTCCGTTGCTTGGCTCGTGGGGGGCAGGATCCCCTTCACGTGCACCGAAGGCCCCTTCGATTCCGCGGCTTGGGCGAGCTCGGCGGCCAGCTCCACGCGCATCTCCTCGATCAGCGCGTCGAGCTTCACCTCCAGCGATTCGCGGTCCACGGGCTCGCGGGATGGGCGCGACGTCCTCTCATTCCCGGAATCTCCGGAAGAATCGAGACCCTTCATGCTCTCTGTTCGCTCTCGCGTCGTCCCCGAAGATCGGCCCCGCCTCATGGACGACGCGCACCTTCATAATGGACGCCAATCTTTTGAAGCAACCTAAAAATAATTCATGCCGCCGCGGGAAGGCGCGCCCGTAGCTTTGCCCACGGGCCTTCACGCTACCGGATGCACTTCGTATTCGCCGCAATCACACATTGCGGGAGCGAGCGCCCGCGCCTCCATCCCCCTCTTGCCTCGCTGCCCGCCCTTCGGTTAGGCTCCCCGCCGTTCGTCCGCCATGCACAAACTTTCCTCCCTCCCGCCCCTCACCGAGCCCGAATCCTTCGTCCGCGCGATGGCCAAGCTCCACCGCCGTCTCGCCGAGGATCTCCGCCAGCGCGCCGCCGACCCTCGGGTCGACCCTTCGCTTCGCGAAGCGCACGCCGCCGATCGCAAGCAAGGTCGCACGGGCGAACCCTTCGAGACGTACCGCGAGGCCTTTTGTGATCAGGTCGCGGCGAGCTGGGTCCTTTGCGCGGTCTTTGCGCGCACGCTGGAGGATCGCGGGTATCTGCCGCATCGGCTGGCCGGCCCCGGCGCGACGGAGCGGCAGGCGATGTTCCGCGCGTCGTTCAAGTACCTGGGCGATCGTGATTACCTGCTGCACGTCTTCGACGCGATTTCCCTTTTGCCGGGCGGGCGTGAGGTGTTCGGGCCGGGGTATGCGCCGCTGTGGCGGCTCGGTCCGACGTCGCGGGCGATTGGCGAGCTTCTGGACGAGCTTCGTGCGGAGGAGAAGGGTGCGCTGCGGTATTCGTTCGGGCGTCCTTCGGGGGAAGCGGAGCACGAGGGGGCGTCGACGCGGTACCTCGGGGATCTGTATCAGGACCTGAACGAGGGGGTGCGGAAGCGGTATGCGCTGCTGCAGACGCCCGATTTCGTGGAGCGGTTCCTGCTCGACAACACGCTCGATCCGGCGATCCGTGAGCGCGGGGTGGCGGTGACGGTGCTGGATCCGGCGTGTGGATCGGGGCACTTGCTGCTGGGTGCGTACGATCGTCTGTTCGAGGCGCGGCTGCGGGCGGAGCCTGGGAAGCCGGTGGCGGAGACGGCGCGGAAGGCGCTGTCGCAGGTGTATGGGGTCGATCTGAATCCGTACGCCTCGGCGATGTCACGGTTCCGGTTGCTCTTGAGTTACCTCGACAAGGCCGGCATCACGAGGCTGGAGGAGGTGCCCGAGCGCCTACCCTTGCAGGTCTACGTGGGGGATTCGCTGCTGGCGGGCCTGTCCGAGATGCAGGTGGGGTTTGGGGATCTGTTTGCGCGGCAGGGGCAGGAGGTCGCGGGGTTCGAGCGGGGGCCGGTGTTTTCGCTGTTCGATACGGCGGCGGATGTGCTGCTGAAGAAGACGCGGTTCGATGTGGTGGTGGCGAATCCGCCGTACATCACGGAAAAGGATGCGCAGAAGCGGGAGTTGATTCGGAAGCGGTACAAGGCGGCGTCGGGGAAGTATGCGCTTTCGGCTCCGTTTGCGGAGCGGATCTTTCAGTTGGGGAACGAGGGGGCTTGGACGGGGCAGATCACGGCGAACTCGTTCATGAAGCGGGAGTTTGGCAGCGCGCTCGTCGAGCAGGTGCTGAAGGAACTCGATTTGACGGAGGTCATCGATACCTCGAATGCTTATATTCCGGGCCATGGGACGCCGACTGTGATCCTATTCGGGCGGATGCAGCGGCCGATTGATGCGAAGGTGCGCGTGGTGATGGGCAGCCGCGGGGAGCCAACGACGCCGGATGTGCCCGCGGAGGGGAAAGTTTGGTCGGCGATTGCGGACCATCATCGGGAGGTGAGGTTCGAGAACGAGTTCATCACCGTGGCGGAGGTAGAGCGGGAGAAGCTCGCGAAACATCCGTGGAGTATTGGAGGGGGTGGGGCGGCGGATTTGAAGGATCTCCTGGAGGAGCGGGCGGAAAAGAAGCTCGGAGACCTTGTCCAGAGCATCGGCATCAGTGCTGTCACGGGGGAGGATGACGTTTATCTCCGGGCGAGACGTGCATACTTGCGAATTCCGGAGCAGTTTACCCGGCAGCTCATCGAGGGGGATCTGGTTCGAGACTGGGCAATCGCGGAATCAGACTACGTGCTCTTTCCCTATGATGGGGACTTGAACCGCCTGCCCTTGGAGGCTGTGCCCGGCGGGCTCGCGCATCTTTGGCCTTACAAGCATATCATCAACAAGCGAAAGCGTTTCGGCGTGCCTATGGTGCAACGCGGGTTGACATGGTATGAGCTGCAGGAGCTTTATGCCGACAAGCTGCGGACCCCGCTCTCCATTAGCTTCGCCTTCGTGTCCACCCACAACCACTTCGTCCTCGACCGCGGCGGCAAGGTATTCAAGCAGACGGCCCCCATCATCAAGCTGCCTGAAGGCGCAACCGAGGCAGAGCATCTGGTGCTCCTGGGTTATCTTAACAGCTCGACAGCATGCTTCTGGATGAAGCAAGCCTGTACTAAAAAGGGCGAGGGTGGTGGTGCGCGTGTTGCCGGCGGATTTTCAATCATGGGTACCGAGGAGTGGAAGAATAACTTCGAATTTAGCGGAACTGCGCTCCTCAATATGCCAGTGCCTCCCGGAACGGCCCCTCTGCCCTGGGCCAAGGCACTCATCGAACAAGCCAACAAGGCGGCCGAGTTGGCACCGCAGCGAGCACTTGCGTCGCTTTTATCAAGTGAGCCGACCGCAAGCGCGCTGCGTAGCCGTCTTGCCTCAATGCAACGCGCACATGAGCTATGTCGCAATATCGCTTGCGCTCTTCAAGAGGAGCTGGATTGGGTTGTCTACCGAATTTTAAGTTTTCCCGTCCCGCCGAGTAACATCGGAGTTGATGATATCGAGGAACTTTTGCCGGCATGTAGGCCAGTAGAGATCCTCGTCGCGGAGCGGCTGAAGCAAGGCGAGAATACCGAATGGTTCGAACGCTTTGGGCGAACGCCAAGCACCCTCGAAGACGCGGTCACACGTTATCCGGCACGAGCAGAGTTGATCAGGGAACGCGTACGGTGCATTCGTCAACACAAGGAGCTCCAATTACTTGAGCGCCTCGAATACAAGCGTCGCTGGGAACCCTTCGATTGGGACGGTGCCGTCTGCGAGGCATGTGAGTCCTGGCTCCTCGACCGCACCGAATCCTTCTTCCGCTCCCGCGACCCCCGCCCCCTCCCCATCCGCACCCTCGCCGCCGAGCTGAACCACGATCCCAAAGTCCGCGCCGTCGCCGAAGTCCTCACCCATTCCAGCACCTTCGACCTCGAATCCCTCCTGGCCGACCTCCTCCAAAAGGAATCCGTCTCCTCCGCCACCTGCCAGGTCTACACCGACGAGGGCATCGAAACCCGCCGCGCGTGGGAGCGCGTCTGGGACCTTCAACGGCGCGAGGACGCCGGCGAAACCGTTTCCATCGAACCTCCCCCCAAGTACGACCAGAAAGACTTCGAAAACGCCGCCACCGTCTGGCGCCACCGCGGCAAGCTCGACGTCCCCAAGGAACGATTCATCGCCTACCCCACCGCCACCCCGCCCGCCGGCGCCTCCGGAAAGGCCGGCCTCGTGTTCGGCTGGGCCGGCTGGGACCACCTGCAAAAGCTCCAGGCCTCAATCGAGCTCTGGCAGGAGGAAATGGGCCTCCACGGCGGCGACGTCCTCCCCCGCGCCACCCGCAAGGACCGCGAAGAATCCCTCGGCCCCGCCGCCGCGACCGACGACGCCCTCGCCCGCGATGCCGCGGCCCGTCACAAGCTCGCCCCCCTCCTGCAAACCATGGTCGACCTGCTCCCCTGGGTCCGCCAATGGCACGACGAGGACGGCGAGACCGCGAGCCAATTCGAGGCCTACGTGTCCGAAGAGGCGCGCAAGATCGAGATGTCCCTCGACGAAGCGAGAACCTACCGCAGGCCCGCGCGCACGCAGACGCGTGGCCGCAAGCCTGCGTCCGCGTCCGCCTCCGCCTCCGCTTCCGCGTCCGCGTCCGCTTCCGCCCCCGCGTCCGCCTCCGCGATTCTGGAGGCCGTTCGGGCGGCGGATGGCGGGGCCGGCGTGGCCGTGGCCGGGCTCGCGGAGTCGCTGTCGATGAGCGCGGCGGCAATCAAGAAGGCCGTGGATGCGCTCGTCGAGGAGGGAAAACTCGTCGAGCGGAAGAAGCGGCCGAGGATGGTGTCCGTCGCGGGGGATGCAGGGTAACGAAGCGAAGGAGAGGCGTGCGTTCGCCCTCCCCACCCATCACCCGCCCTCCCCGCCCTCCCCGCGCGCCTGTCCTGCGTGTCACCCGCTCCCGCGGAGCGGGATCACCAACTTCCACACGTGTCACCTCCGCGAGCCACACCCGCGTGGCACCGGTGACGCGTGTCACCCGCCCTTTCCGAGCGCCGGGACGGCCTGCCACGTGTATCCATGCAACGACGAGCACGAATTCGCCCGCTGCCACACGTATCATCTGCCCGACCCGAACAGCCCCCGCGACGGACACACGTGCCAGGCACCGTGCCGGCACAGGACCACCACCTGACACGTGTGGAACCCCCAAAACGAGCAGGAAATCGGCAATGGAAACAAAAAACCCCCTCTCCAGCGAGAGGGGGTTTCGGGGGTGAGAAGGTCTCACCCCCGCGAAAGCGTACGTCTCAGCTCGACTTCACCCCACCGGCTCCGCCGGCTCCGCCCCCTTCTTGCCCGACGCCCGGCTCCGCGTCGGAATCACCTCGTGGATGTCGACCTCGCGCAGCCCGTGACCCTTGTAAAGCCGCTTCAAATTCGCGAGCTCCATCTGCGCGGCCCGCCCGAGCGCGGTCCGCACCCGCCCGAGCATCTCGAGCTGCGTCTTTGCGGCCATGGCCGGCTCCACCTTCGCCCGCAGCAATGCTGCCGCTTCCTCGACGGTGTTTGCGGCCGCCTCCCGCACGTCCCCGGGCAGACGCGGATGCACCTGCCTCCGGAGCAGCGAAACCAGAAGCTCCATCCGCCGCGGCTGCGTGGCGACGTCCCCGTCCGTGTAGAGCGCGATTCCCCCGGGGAAAAGCAGGCTCAGGTGCGGATCCACCGCCGGCCGCCCGAGCGCGTTCCAGATGTCGTCCGACACCTTGCCGAGCAACTTGTCGGCCTTGCCGTTCTCCGCCGAAAGCGCCGCGAGCGCCGGTCCCGCCTTGGCCTCGACCTCGGCGATCTGGGCCTCCACGTTGCTCACCACGGCGAGCACAGGCCCGAGCCGCTGCTCGGCGAGCGCCTGAAACGTCCCGCCCCGCACGACAGCGCGGTCGTACGTCGTGCGGGTGTCCGCGAAAATGTCCTTTACCGGGGCACGCTTGCGAATGACCTCACCCATGAGAACCTCCCTTTCTGGGGGGCGACGAGCGCCTCGGACGGGAGCGGGAGCAAAGGGTGGGCCAGGAGGCCGTTACACGTTCCGCAGCAGGTGCCCCTTGCGGGGAGGCCACGTCAACGGGTGCGTGGCGCCGGCGAACCGCTGGGCGACGGCGGGCTCCTCGAGGGCATCGGCGAGGTCGTGGATCAGGGAGCGTACGAACTGGGCATGCGTGGACGTCGCCAGAACGGCGGGCCAGTCGAGCTTCGAGAGCGCGTTTCGTCCGCCTCCCGTTTCCTTGTAGGCCTGCGCCTTGGTCCCCGTGGGATCGCAGAGAAACTGGACGTACCGCTTCGGGTGCCGCGCCCGATCCGCCGACGCCCAGGGAGGTAACGCATGCTTGTTGACGCGGTTCGGGGGGGCGAGGAACGCGGGGTCGCTGACCTGGAACGACGACTCCGTGTTGTTCGTCGTCGCATCGAACGTCGAAGCGCGCGTCGCGCCAGCGCGCGTGAGGGCGGCAGGTTCGGCGAGGAAATAGGCCTCGACCATGGGGCTGAGGAGGTGGAACGAGCAGCGGTCGCGCACACGCCCGAGGGCCCTCTCCCGCGCGTCCTGGGCGGGATAACGACGCTCGAGGTGGGTCTCGAGGGCGGTCCGCACGTATTGGATGGCCCGCTCGGGCCACGGTAGGTTGTCGAGCTCGAGGTCATCGACGAGCACCACGTAATCGGGGGGAGGCTCGTCGCGACGGCCAGGGTCGACTTCGGCCACCAGCGCTTGCGCGAGCTTCTCCGCCGCCGTGGGTTTCTCCTCCGTGCCTCGAAGCGGCGTTTCGAGGAGCGCATTCGAGGTGAAGCTGTCCTTCGGCGGACGCACGACGAACGTCACCTTCTCCTTCGGGAAGAGCTGCGCCAAGGACTGGTCGAGGGCCACTTCGGTCTTGCCGGTGACGATCAAGACGACCCGCTTCATTCGCGTTGCTCGCCGTCCTTGTTCTGTGCGCCGAACTCGTCGTGGGCGTAGAGATCGCCGAGGGAGAAGTGGGCGAGCCACTCCGGATCGTGGAGCTTGTCGAGCTGGAGCGGCGCTTCCGGGCGGCCTGGCTCCATCACGAAGAGGTGACTGGGCTCGTCCTTGAATTGATCGATCACCACAGGAGAGTGCGTGGCGAGGACGATGGAAATGCCGGTCTGTGCAGCCCAGCTCCGCATCGCCTCGATGATTTGCCGGATGGCGTACGGGTGCAGGCCGTTTTCGACCTCGTCGATCGCGACGGCGCCGGCGGGATCGGTGGAGGCGACGGCGGTGAGGTGAAGCAATGCAACGAGCCAGCCGGTCGCCGCGAAATAGGTCGATATGCGGAGGTCGGGTTGTGGCGCCACGATGCGCCCCGAGACCGTCTGACCGGCCATCTCGAAATCCAGGTCGTCGAACGTGTCGGGAAAAGCGGCCTTCAAGCTCTCGATG
This sequence comes from Polyangium jinanense, assembly GCF_028435365.1. Next base: position 25,890 of record NZ_JAGTJJ010000074.1, read on the forward strand.
ACGAACTCCCAGCGAGGACGTGTCTCCATGCGGTCGCGCCAGTTGCGGAGGACGGAGAACACGTTGCGGCCGTCGGGGTGCAGGTGCTCGTCGGAGGATACCTGCGAGCCGTTCACCCGGATATTCGCCAGATCATACGTTTGATAGAGCCGGTAGCCCGCGAGGAGGTTGACGAGCGGCTGCAGGCCACCTCCTTCGGGCAGCTCGGCGAACCGTGCGAGCAGGGGCCGGGCGTCGTCGGGGCGCAGGGCAAGCCCGGGAATCGGCGCGGTTCGGTCGAAGACAGTCGCCTCGCCCACGGTCGCTCGTTCCCCGTGGAGAGGGGTCGTGAAGGCCCCTTTCGGGGAAAGGTCGAGCCGCCATACGAGATCGTCGAGCGCTGCGCCGAGGATGACGGGGGCATTGCGGTCGGCGCGGGCATTCCGAAGATTGCCAGGGCCTCCGCGCGCGTCGATGGCCCGGGTCACGTCATACTGAAGGGCGTGCCTGAGGAGCTCGGGGATGTCGAGGAGTGTCGTCTTGCCCGAGCCATTGGGCCCGACGAGCGCGGAGACGCCGCGCGGCAAGGTCCAGCGGACGTGACTGAGGGCACGGTAGTTCTCGACGATGATCGTGAGGCACATCTCGGGTGTGAGAACGACCGAGGCTGCGTGGGCGGCAATGGCATGGGAAGGCCGGGAGCTCGCCGGATCGGGCGGCGGCACGGAGTCGGCCGCCTTGGCCAGGGCGCGAGCCCTCTCGAGGACCGTGTTCCTGACGAGCGGATGGACGTCGTACCATTCGCGTCCGTCGCGATACTCGAGGACGAGGTGCGCGTCGGACCAGCGCGCGACATCGGCGATGCTCTCGGGCCCTGCGAGCGCGAGCTCGTGGGTCTCCGCGATCCGAGCGAGGGGCACGATCGAGCTCCCGGCGGAGACCATGAATTCGCTTTGGAAAAAACCGATCGCGTTCTCCACGACCTCCGCGCTGACAGGCAGCGTCCGGGCGCGGCGGATGATCTCTCCGACGAGGCGGAGCAGATCGCGTGGATTGCCTCCGGAGTGCGTGATGACTTTGAGGACGAGATCACGGGAGCCAAGGAGGCGCATCGTATCGAATCGAGCGCCGAGGAGGGCCTCCAGCGCCTCGATCCCCGGCCACGACGGGAATCCTCGCTCGCTGCGCACACGGACGGCGGGAACCGACTGGATGATCCCGGCGAGGCGGATGGCTGCCGCCATCTTCGCATCGAGCTTGAGATCCGGCGGGACGGTGCACACCACATGCAAACCCCGGATGCGGAGCTCACTCGCGTACTGGACCAAGAGGTCGGCGATCGCGGCGTGCGCGAGTTCCTTCGTGGACGTGGTGCGTACGTGCTCCAGCGAATCGACGATGAGGACGGTCTCCTGTGTGGAGAAGCCGGGGTCGTCAGCGAGTCGAATCCCGGCCCAATCATATTCGAGCCTGTTGTGACGAATGGGCTGGTTGAAGCCAAGGAGGAGCGCGTCGAAGAACTGGTCGCGGGTCAGAAATTGGTTGTTTCCGACGCGGAGGGTCGCGTCCATGTCCACGTAAGCGACGTCGTAGCCCTCGTCGTGGAGCCTCAGCCCGAGCCGCTTCAGCTCCGTGGTCTTCCCCGTCCCCCGAAAGCCAGTGACGAATTGCAGGCTTTCCCCGGCGGAAAACTCTATTTCGCGCGCGAGCCGCTCGACCGGATCCTCGCCCCGCGCCGCCTCACCGAGCGCGACGTACCGCGTGTCGTTCACGTAAAGCGGAGCATCCACCACGGCCTGGAAAGCTGCCTTGAGAAACTGGCGGTCTTCGGGCGTCACGTGGGCACGCTACCATCGACCGCTTCCCCGGGCCAAGCGGCACCCAGCCTCCACGCGACCCGACCCCAACAAACTTCTTCCCCCTGCCCTGTCCCCCCGCGTACACTCCCGCCCCCGAACGCCCAGCGTTTTGCCCGACCATGCCTCCCACCCCGCTTCGCCGCTATTTCCAGCTCCCCGACGACGTCAAGACCGTCGACTTCGTCCACCAGATCGACCGCGCTGCCACGGCCGAACGTATCCAGCGCACCCTCGTCGACTACCAGGTCACCCCTTCCATCGCGCGGAACCTCGACCGCGCCCTCGACAACGTCCGCCGCGGCATCGAGGACCGGCGCAGCGTCTTCACCTGGATTCACGGCAGCTTCGGTTGCGGCAAGTCCCATTTCATGAACGTGCTCAGCCTGCTCGTCGCCGACGAGAAGGCCGTCTACGCGCTCCACCCCGAGCTCGAGGCCCAGCGAAAGCAGTTCTCCCCCGGCGTCATCGGCAAGAAGCTCTTCCGCCTCCACGTCCAGTGCATCAGCCGCCAGGCCCGCACCCTGGAGGAGATCGTCCTCGGCGCGGCCGTCGAGGAGCTCGCCCGACTGCACCCCGACGCCCCGGCGCCGGCCCTCTTCGAGGTGCAGAAGCTCTTCGCGAGCGCCAAACGCCTGCTCGAAGACCTCGGCGACGAGAAGTTCTTCGCGGCGTTCCCCTCGAACAAGAGTGGCGGCGACGACTGGGGCGAGCTCGGGGGCTGGGACCGCGCGCGGTTCGAGGCGGCCATGGAGCTGCCCGGATCGGCGGAGGCGCGCGCGCTCGCCGGCGAGCTCGCGAAGACGCCGTGGCTCGAAGGAATGGCGGCGGGCGCCGACCTCGTGAAGCTCGGGCCGGGCCTGCAGATCCTCGCCGAGCACCTCGCGCGGCTCGGCTACGAGGGCGTGATCCTGTTCCTCGACGAGCTCGTCCTCTGGCTTTCGACCTTCCAGGACCCGAAAAAACTCGCCCTCGAAACGCCCAAGGTCTCCACGCTCGTCGAGCATGGCGATTACCCGCCGGCCCTGCCCTTCTTGACGTTCGCGGCCCGGCAGCGGGATCTCTCGGAGATGGTCGGCAAATTGACGGTCGGCCGGGACGAGGTGATCTTCCGCGATCAGCTCTCGTTCTGGAAGGACCGCTTCGAGACGATCTCGCTCGAAGACAAGGATCTGCCGCGCATCATCGAAAAGCGCGTCCTCCGGAGCGCGGGGCCCGAGGCGAAGGCGGAGATCGACCGGGCCTTCGAGGCGTACAAGCGCGCCTTTTCGTCCGACTTCCGGCAGCTCAATGGCAACCAGGGCGACGTGGACGATTTTCGGCGCGTCTATCCGTTCTCCCCCGCGCTCGTCGAGGTCATGGTGGCCCTCTCGGCGACGCTCCAGCGGGACCGGACGGCGCTCCGCGAGCTCACCAATCTGCTCGTGCGATACCTGCCCGATTTCGAGCTCGGCAAGGTCGTGCCCGTCGGCGACCTCTTCGACGTCGTGGCGCACGGTCAGGCGAGTGATCTCCCGGCGATCCAGAAGCTCTACGAGCAGGCCCGGCGCATTTACGAGAACGACCTGCTCCCGCACATCCGCAAGAAGAACAAGACGGCGAGCCCCGAGAAGTGCCAGCTCCTCCGTGAGGAATTCGATGCCCGCCTCGGCTGCTCGGGGTGCCCCGAGGCGGTATGCCGCACGCAGACGCGGATTGCAAAGACGGTGCTGCTCCAGGGGCTCGTGCCCAATACGCCCGTCCTCAAGAACCTGACGGCGCAGAGCCTGGTGTACCTGAACAGCGGCACGCTCAAGTCGAAGGTGCCGAACCAGGAGCCGGCCATGGCCGCGAACCTCGTGCGCGAGCTCTCGGGCGTGACGCCTGCCGTGCACGTCGAGGGGGCGGCGAACCCCGCCGTGCGCTGCATCCTCGACGTCATCGACGTGCGCCGCATCCTCGACTATTGCCGCGATCTCGACAACGAGCAGCGCAGGCGCATCCGCGTACGGCAGATCCTCTTCGAGCGCATGGGCGTGAAACTGGAGGATCAGACGGGCAGCCGGGTGATCGAGTGGCGCGGGCGAAAATGGCGCATCGGGTTCGTCTACGACAACATCCGGCTCGTGAACGAGCATGCGTTCCAGCCCGCGGAGGGCGAGGATCTTCGGGTGCTCGTCGATTACCCCTTCGACGAGGTCGGTCACAGCCCGCGGCATGACGAGGAGCGTCTTCGTGATTTCCTCGACGGCCTTTCGGGGCAGGATGCGGAGCGCGGATTGCCGACGGTGGTCTGGCTGCCGGCGTTCATCGACGAGGACACGCGGCAGGTGCTCGCGGACCTCTGCATTCTCGACGGGCTCTTGCCGCTCCAGGACAAGGATCTCGCCGCGCGTGTGCCATGGATCAGCCTGGACGAGCTCGGGCGTGTGCGCGGGACGCTGGAGCAGCAGCAGGCGCACAAGCGGGCGCAGATCGAGAATGCGCTGGCCAGCGCATATGGCGTGACGCACACGTTCGATGCGCATCTCGCACCGGGGCTCGCCCCGGAGCATCGGGCGTATCTGCTGCGGCACGAGACGCGGCTGTCGGTGCCGGCGGACGGACTTTTCGAGCAATCCCTCGAGGCCATCGTGAAGCAGGCGCTCGAAGCGCGGGCACCGCGGCATCCGGTCTTCACGAAGGTGCCCACGCGAGCACGGATCGAGGGGGTGCTCGATCTCGTGGGCCGGCTGCTCGACACGCCCGAACGGAGGGCGCGCTTCGACCGGGCGCAGATCGACGATCTGCGCGCCATTGCGGCGGCCGAGCACCTGAGCGTCGTGCGGGTCATCGAGGAGGAGGCGACGTACGCAGGCGGGATCCTCGATGCGATGGCGAAGAACCTCGCCCAGAACAAGGGGACGCTTTCCGTGGGGGCCGTGCGCGCGGCAATCGATCCAGAGGGATTGATGGACCTCGCGCGGGAGGTGGAGGATTTTCTGGTCCTCGCCTACGCGAAGGCCGCCGCGAAGCCGCTGCGGCTCATGGCGCACGGGCACGTGGTGGAGGGGCTGATTGGCAAGCTCGCCAATGATCTCGCGCTCGTGCCGGTGGAGCTGCCGGGACAGGAGACGTGGCAAGCGGCGCTGCGGGCGGCGGAGCTTTTGGGGGTGACCCTGGGCAAGGCGCTGACGCCGCAGCGGGTGGACGATCTCGCGGCGAAGGCAAGGAAGGCAGCGGCCGAGATCGAGACGAGCCGGGTGGCGGAAGCGCTCGTGTTCCTGGAGGAGTGGCAGAGGCTTGCGGGCTGCAAGGAGCCGGTGGAGTCGACGCCGCGGGGCGCGACGCTCGGGGCGATCCGGGATCTCGTGACGGCGGTGCTTTCGGCCGGGGACGAGTCGGCGCGGGTCGTCGAGGCGCTCGGGCGGCTGCCCTGGGACGCGGCGCGGACGACGGCGATCACGCACATGACGGGGTCGCGGCGAATCGAGGCGCTCCTGGAGACGCTGCGGAACGAGAGCCTGAAGGCGCCGATCGCCGGGGGGCAGAACCTTTCGGTGGATCCGGCACGTCGGAGCGACGTCGCGGCCGCGATGGACAAGGTGCTCATGGCGCTCGTGCAGAACGAGAACGTGGTGGCGCTGCGGCCGGCGCTGGAGCAGGAGGGGGCGCGGATCACGCGGCTTCTGTTCGCCGCTCCTCCGGTGCAACCCCAGCCGCCGCAACCGCCGCCGCAGATGTTCAACCCTCCCCGCAACGAAACGGCGCCCGTCGCCTCTCTCCCTTCAAGGAGAGGCGTTGGGGGTGAGGATCGTCCCACGACAATCGACGCCCCCGTCCTCCTGAAAACTCCGGCCGACGCCGATCAACTCCTCCTCGTGTTGCGCGAGCGCCTGTCCGCCGGAAAACGCCTGCGCGTCACCATCGAAATCGTCGACGGAGACGAGACTCCGTGACGGCGAGCGAGGTGCCCGAGGCGCCCGCGCTCACGCGCGAGCACATCAAAAAAGAGCTCGATCTCCTGCACCAGAAGCCGCGTCGGGCGCGGCGATCGGCGCTCTTCGCGCGGCTCGCGGACAAGGCGGACGACGGGGCGACGGTCGACGTCGTGGTGGGCGGAGAATCCACGCGCTTCCGGATCGTGGCGACGTCAGGCGAGCTCGATCTGCGGCAGAAGCTGGCCAAAGAGGAGGAGCCGACGGCGTACGTGGTCTCGTTCTCGCGGCGGCTGCCGCGGGACATCGAGGCGAGCCTGGCCGGAGGGCGGCTGTTCTGGCCGCAGATCGAGTCGCTTCTGCCGCGGCGCTTCGGGGCCAAGAGCTGCACGCCGCGCATGCGCGGGAGCAAGCTCCGGCTCGTGGCGCAGCGGGAGGGCACACGGACGTACGCGCAGGGCGAGGCGCCGAGCATCGATCTCGACGACGCCTGGCTCGTCCTCTTGCGGAACCGATTGGGGCTCGAGGCCGTCCCGACGGAAGCGCAAGCGTTCGCGGCGGTGCTGCTCGACCGGGAAAGGCGCGGAAAATCCCTCGCGGCGGTGCTCGCGGAGGTCAAGGGGGCGCGCGAGGAGCTCGGGCAGGTGCTCGACCGGCGGCTCGGGGCGAGCGCGCGGTGGATCGTCGCGGCCTGGCTCGACGATGCGGCCGTGGAGCTCGCGGCGATGGCCGTCGTGGGGGAAGCCGCGCGCGCGGCGCTGGGAGATCGGACGAGCCAGTCGTTCGCGCTGCTCATGACGGTCCTCGAGATGCGCGTGCGGCAGGTCGCGGGGCACCCGCTTCTGCCGCTGCAACAGGCCAAGGAGGGGGCGCCGGGGCTCGCGAAGGCGCTCGTAGATCTCGGGTACCTGGTGCCGCTTTTCTGGCCGAAGCTGGAGGGGCAGGCGCACGATCCGCTGCGGCGCGCGATCGTCGGGGAAGCGGAGACGCTGCTCGCGCTGGAGCATTTGCGGCCCCTCGCGCTCGGATCGGATCGGCTGCCGTTCGTGTTCGCGCACCGGTGCAAGGTGTTCCTCGAGGCCATCGACGCGGCCGTCGCCGCGCCCGACAAGCCGGGCGTGATGGACGTGGTGGACCGGACCGCGGCCGATCTGCTCGCGCACGACGGGGCCCGGGGAGAACCGCGGCTCAGGGACCAGGTCGAGATGGCCACGCGGCTCGCCGCGTTCCTGGGGGAGCCAGTGGCGCAAAGCGGCCCCGTCGAGGCGCCGCACGCGGAGGTCGTCCGGCTTTCGACCTTCCAGGCCGGGGCAGGCGGCTGGGTGGATTGGGCGAGGCAAGTGGCGCGCGACGATGGGGCCGGCCCGCTCGGGAAAGGTCTCTTCGGGCTCATCGCCGCGGTGGACCGCGTTCGCGACGCGCTCGATGCACGGTTCGCCGCGGCGTATGCGCGTGTCCTCGGCCCGCGGGGCGATCGCGGGGCGCTCTCCGGGATGGTGCGCGTCGAGGGGCGCCATCAGCAGGTCCTGCCCATCGAGGAGGTCCTCGCGAGGATGGGGCTCGTGGTCCTCGCGCGAAGCGAGGAGCTCAAGCTGCTCGTGCTCTGCATGGACGGGATGAGCTGGGCGAACCTGGCGGAGCTCTGGGGTTCGATCGCCCGCACCTCGTTCGTGCCTGTTTCGCGCGGGCCACGCGCGGCCGTCCTCGCGCACGTGCCCACGATCACGCGCCTGTCCCGGAGCGCGCTGTTCGCCGGTCGAGCCCTCTTGCCGGGCGAGCCGCTGGACACCACGCGGGACGGCGAGCGGCTGGCAAAGCACGCGACGATCCGGCAGATGAACGAGAACCCGGTCGTGCTCTTGCGAGGCGACGTGCTCGGCGAAGGCGGGGGGCTCTCCGATGACGCGAACCGGCGGGTGCGGGGGGACGAGCGAATCGTGGCCGTGGTGGTGAACGCCATCGATGACCAGCTCAAGGGCTCGGTGCAGCTCCGGGTGACGCTCTCCGTGGAGCACATCCTGCCCCTCAAGGAGCTGCTCAAGGCGGCCGAGGATACGGGACGGCTGGTGCTGCTCGTGAGTGATCACGGGAACGTGAACTGGCAGCGCTTCGTCGGGGCCGCGGTGCGCACGGGCGGCAAGGATCCGGAGGGGATGGATCGCGGCGCACGGCATCGCTTCCTGCGGGCCGAGGAGGCCGCGGCGCCGGACGAGATCGAGCTGCCCGTGGGGGCGCTCGCCGGGGTGAAGGGGGTGGATCGCGTGGCCGTCGCCGTCCACGAGGCGATCCGGTACACGCCGGTGCTGCACGCGGGCGAGCACGGGGGCGCGAGCCTCGGGGAGGTCGTCGCGCCGGCGGTGCTGCTCGCGCCGCGGGGGCTCTTGCCCACGCTGGAGGGGCTCGACGTCGACGTCTCCCCGCTCGAACCGCCGGCGTTCTGGACCCGGGAGGTGAGCCGCGTCGAGCGCGAGGTCAAAGCCCCGGCACCGCCTCCGCCCCCGCGCGAGGTCGCGACGCCGCCGCCGGCCCCCACGAAGAAGACGGCGCAGGTTTCCCTGCCCTTCGAGCCTCCACCCCCGGAGGCGCCGCCGGAGCTCGTCGTCGCGCTTTTCCGATCGCCGCTCTACAAGGAGCAGATCAAGCAGATCCCCGAGCCGGATCGGCCGCATTGCCAGAAGGCCATCGAGCTGCTCGTGCGGCGAGGCGGCCGCATGGCGCGGGATCCCTTTGCGGTGGCGCTCGGTATCGACACGGCGGGCAAGGGCGTGCGGGTGCCGGGGTTCCTGTCGAAGCTCGAACGGGTGCTCAACGTGGATCAGGAGCCGGTCGTCGAGATGGATTCGAAGGGGCAGATCATCACGCTCGACGCCGAGCGGCTCCGCGTGATCTTCCTGGAGGACGGCCATGGCTGAGCTCGAGCTTCCTTCGAAGGCGCGCCGCAAGGACATCCTCCACGCGCTGCGAACGGGCACGGTGCCGGACAAGGGGCTCGAATGGCTCGCGGTGGGTCTCGATCGATTCGAGAAGACCATCGGCGAGGAGCTCTCCGAGTGCGCGGCAGGCCGGAGCCGCGTGAAGGCGGTGCGGGGCGATTACGGGACGGGAAAGACGTTCTTCTCGCGGTACTTCGCGGCGAGGGCGCTCGCGCTCGACATGGCCGTCACCGAGGTGCAGGTGAGCGAGGTGGATACGCCGCTCTACCGGCTGGAGACGGTGTACCGACGCGCGCTCGAGCACCTGCGGACGAAGGAGCGTGATCGCGGGGCATTCCGGCAGCTCGTCGAGCGCTGGTTTTTTGATCTAGAGGAGGAAGCGCTCGCCACCGAGCCGGGCCTCGGCGCGGATCCGGCGCGGATGCACGAGCGCGTGGCGCTCCTTCTCGAAGAACGACTGCGCGTGGTGGCCGAGGATCAACCGGCGTTCTCGTCGGCGCTGCGCGCGGCGCATCGAGCGCGGCTCGAAGAGGACGAAGCGACGTTCGAGGGGCTCGTCGCGTGGCTGATGGGGCAGCCGCACGTGGCGGCGACGGTCAAGCGGAAGGCGAACCTGAAGGCCGACCTCGATCACACGGGAGCGCTCGCGTTTTTGCGGGGCTTGTTGCTGCTCCTGAAGCAGACGGGGCGGCCGGGGCTCGTGCTCGTGCTCGACGAGGTGGAGACCATTCAACGGGTGCGCGGCGACAGCCGCGAGAAAAGCCTGAATGCCTTGCGGCAGCTCCTCGACGCGATCGGGCGGGGCGATTATCCGGGGCTGTACCTCGTGATCACGGGGACGCCCGCGTTTTACGATGGACCGCAGGGCGTGCAGCGCCTCCCGCCGCTCGCCGCGCGGCTGCATACCGATTTCGACGAAGACAGCCGCTTCGACAACCCGCGCGCGGTGCAGGTGCGTCTCTTGCCGTTCAACGAGGAGCGGCTCGTGGAGGTGGGCAAGCGCGTGCGAGAGCTTTACCCGGCCGACCACCCCGAGCGGATCCGGGCGAAGGTGACGGACGACGTGCTCCGGGCCTTCGCGCGAAACGTGGCCGGCAAGCTCGGGCAGCGGACGGGGATCGCGCCGCGGCTGTTCTTGAAAAAGCTCGTGGATCGATTGCTCGATCGGGTGGATCAATTCGAGGACTTCGAGCCGCGGGAGCACCTCGACCCGCGGATCGCGGCGGCCGAGATGACGGCGGAGGAAGCCACGGCCGCGGGGATCGCGCGGAGCCCGGACGACATCGTGCTGAATCTGCGGGGCGAGGACGATGGCTGACGCGAACGAGAGCGCCTTCGAGCGCCTCGGCGCGGCGGTCCGTTACCACATCGTCCACACGCTCGGCTTTTCAGGGCTCCGGCCGGTGCAGGAGCTGACGGCGCACGCGATCCTGGACGGCGACAACTGCGTGGTGCTCGCGCCGACGGCGGGCGGAAAGACGGAGGCGGCGTTCTTGCCGCTGCTCTCGCGGATGCACGGCGAGGGTTGGGGCGCGCCGAGCGTGCTTTACCTGAGCCCGATCAAGGCGCTTCTGAACAACCAGGAGCCGCGGCTCACGAAGCTCGCCGGGATGCTGTCGCGACGCGTGTTCAAATGGCACGGCGACATCGGCGCAAACGAGCGGGGGCGATTCACGCAGGATCCGGCCGACATCTTGATGACGACGCCCGAGTCGCTGGAGGTGATGCTCGTATCGAGCCGGGTGCCGAGCGAGCGGCTCTTTCGGGCGCTCCAGGCGGTGGTGATCGACGAGGTGCATGCGTTCGCGGGGGACGACCGCGGCGCGCACCTCGTCTCGCTGCTCGAGCGATTGCAGAGGCATGCAGGGAGGGATCTCCAGCGCATCGGTCTTTCGGCGACGGTGGGCAATCCGCTGGAGATCCTCGCGTGGCTCGGCGGTACGAGCCGTCGCAAGGGGCGGCTCGTCGATCCGCCGAAGCCGCCCTCCGCGGCGGAGGTCCATCTCGACTGGGTGGCGAGCGTGCCCAATGCGGCGAAGGTGATTGCGGGGCTCGACCCTGGGAAGAAGCGGCTCGCGTTCGTGGACAGCCGGCGGCGCGTGGAGCAGCTCGGCGAGGCGCTGCAAGGGGCGGGCGTGACGACGTTCCTGATGCATTCGTCGCTCTCGGCGGACGAGCGGCGGCGGGCGGAGCAGGCGTTCGAATCGGGGAGCGATTGCGTGATCGTGGCGACGTCGACGATGGAGCTCGGCATCGACGTCGGCGATCTGGACGTGGTCTACCAGGTGGACGCGCCGCCGAGCGTGGCCAGTTTTCTGCAAAGGATCGGGCGCGCGGGGCGGCGAGCGGGGACGAAGCAACGGGCGACGTTCTTGTGTACGAAGGAGAGCGAGCTCGCGCTGTCGGCGGCGCTCTTGCGGCTCTGGAAGAGCGGATACGTGGAGCCCGTGCGGCCGGAGCGGGCGGCGTTTCACGTGCTGGCGCAGCAGATCCTGGCGCTTTGCCTGCAGGAAGGCGGCGTGCCGATCGCGGATTGGTGGGCGTGGGTCGCGGGGGCTGTGTGTTTTTCGGAGGTGACGGAGCGGGAGCGGGAGATGCTCCTCGGGCGGATGCTCTCGGAGGGGATCGTGGTGGCCGCGGATGGGCGCCTGATCCTGGGGCCGAGGGGCGAGGCGCTGTATGCGCGGCGAAACTTCCAGGCGCTGTATGCGATCTTCGAGGCACAGGCCTTGCTCCAGGTCTTCTGGGGGCCGCGCGAGGTGGGGACGGTGGATGCGTTTTTCGTGCAATCGCTGCCGCCCGCGAGCTCGTTCGTGCTGGGAGGCAAGGCCTGGCAGATCACGCATATCGACTGGAAAAAGGGGCTCTGCGAGGTGGCGCCGGCGCCGGAGGGGCGGCACCTGAACTGGATGGGGCCGCCGCGGCTCATCGCACGGCGGATCTGCGAGGAGCTTCGGCGGACGCTCCTCGACGAGGCCGAGGATCCGTGGTGGACGAAGCGCGCGCGGGAAGCGATGCGGGCTGAGCGGGCGGCGAATGTGTTTCTCGCGGACGAGGCGATGCCGGTGATGGAGTCGGCCGGGGAGATCGTGTGGCACACGTTCCTCGGGGGACGAGCGAACAACCTGCTCGCGAAGCTCCTGGAGGAGCGGTTGGGATCGCTGGTGGTGCCGGGGAACATGGCGATCAAGGTGCGCGGGGGTGCGGCGCGATCGGGGGCGGCGGTGCGGGAGGCGATCCGCGCGCTCCGGGCGCCGGGGGCGGTGACGGAGGCGGATGCCGTGAGGTTCGCGGCGTCGTGCGCGCGGGAGCCGCTGTCGAAGTTCCAGCCGTGCTTGCCGGAGGAGCTCGAGTTGCGATTTCTGGCGAGGCGGGTGGTCGAGGTGCCGTGATCAGCCGAGCCGCGCCACGAGGCCGGCGAGCGGCAAGTGCACCCTCACCTGCACGGATGCTGCACCGGCCGCGAGGAGCGCATCGGCGTAGGCTCGGAGCTGTCCGTGGGCGCCTCGGATCTCCTCCAGGGCGTCGAGCTCGCCCGCGAGCACGACCTTGTGGTCGATGACGACGAGTGTCTCGCCCGCCATCACCAGCAAATCGAGCTTGCCCCGCACGAGCGTCCCCGCGGCGAGCCGGTGCTCCACGGGCCACTCGCGGCGCAGGATCGCACCGGGCCAGCGCGTGCCGAGCCAATCGGAGAACCGGCGACCCAGGGCGAGCACGTCCTCGACCGGGAGGGCCTCGGCGACGCCCCACGCGTCGAGGAGGCGAGCCGCGAGCTCGGCGCGATCGTCCTCGTCGAGGCCGGGGCGATCGGACGCGAGGAACGCGTGGACCGCGCTCCCGAGCGCCGCGGGATCGACGGTCGCGCGGGCCGATACGCGTGGGCCGATCCGCTCGATGTCGAGGACACTCCCCTGCCCTTCGAGGTTCGACGGGGCCAGCAAGGCGGGGGCATACGTGCGGGGCGACGGGCGATCGAGGATCTCCGCGTGGGCCGGGTCGGCCTGCGAGGAGACGAGCGACGCACGGGGCGCAGGACGGCGCACGGCGACGCTCGTTTGCCGTCCACCCCAATCGACCGAGACGAGGGAGACGCCTTCCCGCGAACGGGCGGGCATCGGTTCGGCAAGGGGCGCGCCGCCGCCGCGGGTGAACAGGCGGAGCGTGCCCTCCGAGAGATCCCGGCTGCTCGCGAGCACCAGACGATCCCGGGCCCGGGTGAAGCCGACGTAGAGCAGGCGCAGCTCCTCGCGGACGGCGTTTTCGGAGGCCTCGGCTGCGATCGGATGGGCGCGGAGGCGCTCGGTCAGCGGCGAGCGCTGGAAGCGAAGCGGAGACGGCCAGTATCGGATCGTGCGTCCCGCGAGGGGCGCTTGCAGGAGCGGTCCGCGCCCGCGGCGATCGTCGACGTGCACGCCGAGCGCGCTGCGCGAGAACGTGCCGTCGAGCTCGTAAAGAACGACGATGGGCCATTCCAGGCCTTTCGCGGCATGCCACGTCGTGATGGAGACGGCATGGCCCCCACCGGGCGTGGCCTGGGCGTCTTCCAGGCTCTCGGCGAGTCCTTCGAGATACGCGACGAGCGCCGCCGGGGAAGCCGCGCCGCCGCGGTGGCGCGCGAGTCGCACGAACGTGACGGCATGGGCGCGAAGCGCGTCGAGGTTGGCAAGGCCCTGCTTGCCGCGGCCCCAGCGCGCCACGAGGTCGTCGAGGCGAAGGGCACGCGCGACGGCGTCGAAGGCCTCGAGCGCCCCCGCGAACGGGGAAACGTCGCGCGCCCCGAGCAAGCGCGCGATGGGATCCACGTCGCGCCATCGATCCGGATCGTCGCCTCGCAGAAGGATGTCGATGGATGCGGCGCCGGGCTCGGTCAAACGCGCGAGCTCCGCCCGGGCGAGCATGTCGTCGGGATGAACCCAGAGCCCGAGGCCTGCCGAGGCCGCGCGGCCCTCCGGCGTGCCGAGCAGGCCACCGAGCGCGACCTCGGCAGCGATGTCGACCTTGCCGAGAGCGGTCGCGACCGCGAGGCAGGTCTCGCGGCGCCGGCAGAGGACGGCGATGTCCCCCGGACGAACCCGCCGCGGAGCGCCCTCCTCGCCGCGCACGTACACCGACGGGTCGTCGAGGAGGTGGCGCATGGAGAGAGCCAGCTCGGCGGCTGCGCCCGAGCCGCTCGGGAGGTCGAGCCGCCACCGCTCGACACAAGGCCCGAGCCGCTCGGCATCCTCGGGGATCGCCGGTTCGAGGGCGACGCGCGCAGCCGAGAGGCCCGCCTCCCCGAAAGGCGGCACGAAGAGCGCGTTCGTGAGGTGCACCAGCGGCGCCCGGCTTCTCCGGCCCACGGAGAGCGTCTCGGGCTCCTTTCCGTGGAGGACCTCGGCGATCACGGCCTCCATGAGGGAGGGATCGGCGCCGCGAAACCCGTAAATGGCCTGCTTCTGATCGCCGACCCACACGCTGCGCGGCGCGATGCGGGCGAGGGCGAGGAACAGGGCGAGTTCGAGGGGGCTACTGTCCTGGAACTCGTCGACGAGGACGAGGGACACCTCCTCGGCGAGGACCTCCTTCACGTCCTCGCGATCGAGCAGCGCGAGCGCGATCGTCTCCTGGTCGATGAAATCGATCGCGCGGCGGGCCGACTTGAACCGCTGGTAGGCGGCGAGCGAGCGCCGCGCGAGGTCGAAGCAGAGGCGAATCGCGAGCTCGTTGTCCTCGCGGAACGTCGGATGCCGGAGGAGCACGCCGGCCGCGCGGCGGACCTCTTCGCAGGCCGCATCCGACTTGCTCGCCGCGGCGAGGTGGGCGAGCTCGACCCAGGAGGGCCACGGCAAGGAGCGTTGCGCCCGGAGGTGATCCTTGGCGCGCTCGTAGGCGGCGAGCGTCTCGGCGGACTTTTTCGTGGGATCGGCGCCCTGCGTGATTTTCTCGCGCAGGCGCGTGATGGCCGTGTCGAGGGCCGCCTCGAGTCGAGCATCGAGGACGTCGCCCCGCTCCGTGGGCTCGTCGAAGAGCTCGAAGAACCCGCGGACACTTCGCTCCCGGTCGCCGTCGAGGGCGTCGAGCGAGATGCGGTTCATTCGGGCATCGTCGGCGATCTGCCGGACGATCGATGGCCACGGAAATTCGTCGAAGCACCCGGACAAACGCGCGAGCTCGGCCAGGTCGTCACGCGAGACGACGTCCCCGAAGCTGCGACGGAACGTCTCCTCGGCGCGCGTTTCGTCGAGCACGATGAGCTCGGGGGAGACCCCGGCCTCGAAGGCGAACTCGGAGACCAGCATGCCGGCCACGGCGTTCACCGTGCCGATGCGCGCGGCGCGGAAGAGCTCGGCGTCGTCCGGGCGTCCTTTGCGGAGCAGGAAGTCGCGGCCTCGACCCACGAGCTCCGCGGCGGCCTTGCGCGTGAAGGTCGTCGCGACGATACGATCGGGCGCGATGCCGAGCTCCGTGACCGCGTGCTCGAGCTCGCGCGCGAGGCGCGTGGTCTTGCCGCTGCCGGCGCTCGCCGAGACGATGTCGATGCGCCCCTTCGTCATGCGCGGTTCTCCCGCCCGCAGAGCAGGTCGAGCTTGCAGTACGTGCACGGGGCCGGCAGGAGGAGGTGACCGCGATCGACACGTGCCTCGCGGAGCGGCGTATGCCGTTCGGTCGCGACGCCGTCGGCCTGGATCTCGCCGCGGGACAGCTCCGCAGTGCGACGGGCCCAGGCGTGCTCCGTCGCGGTCCAGGTTTCGTCGAGCAGCTCGGGCCGGATCTGCTCGGCGAACGCGATCGCGGCGCCGCGCACGAGGAGCCGCTGGCTGCGCAGGATGAGATAACCGAGCGAGCGGATCTCGTGGCCCGCGCGGCCGAGGAGCATCGCATACGCCGCGAGCTGGAGCGACGTGGCGCCGCGTAACTCTCCGCGGCGGTAGGCCTCGCCCGACCACTTGAAATCCAGGAGCACCAGGCGTTTCCGAGGATCTTCGAGCACGAGATCGGGCGTGCCGCGAAGGACCCCCGGGCCGAGCTCCGCGCGGATCTCCTGCTCCACGGTGTGGATCCGCAGCCCCTCGGCATGCATCACGCGGGCGAGAAGAGCGGCCGCGCCGCCGACGGCGTCTCGCAGGAGCAAGAGCTCCTGCTGGTGGCCGTGCAGGAGAAGCAACGCCGCATGGGTCGGGAGCAGGCGGTCCAGGATCGCGAGCGTGGCTTGCCGCGCGTCGCCTTCCGATTCGCTCGGAAAAACGCCCTCGCGAGACGCCGCCGCCAGCACCTCGTGCGCGAGCAGGCCATGCAAGCGGCTCTCGACCACGAGGCGGGGCGAGGTGCGGGGACGGATCCGGCCCATGTAGTCGAGCGCGTAGCAGAACGAGCATCCGAGGAGCTTCTGGAGGCTCGAAGGCGACTCCGCGGGCCGCGGCGAAGGGGGCCGCGAGGCGTGATGCTCGCGGGACGGACGCTCGGCTCGGGTCACGACGACCGTCGTTCGTGCGGCGGGTTTGCCCAGCGTTGGCGCCTCGAAATGCAGGTGCCTTCGATACCGTCCGTCGTGGAGCCGGCCCGCGATCTCGTCCCAGAGCGGGTGCAGGGGCCTCGCCTCCCCGATCTCGTCCTGGTGCGGCGCAACGAGGATCAACGTCTCTTCGGCCTGGTGGAGAGGCCTCCGCGCCCGCGCCGCCGCGGCGCGTGTTTCGTCGCCGAGCGAGGGCAAAAACACACCGATCGACGCGAGGGCCTGTCGCTCCGAGGCCCGGAGGGAGACGTGGGAACGTCGCGAGCCGGCGTCGTGGAAGTTCCACCAGACGATACGCCGCGCCGGGCCGGCCACGCCTCCGGGCAGGCCCACGCCCGCATACCCCGACAGCGCGGGCCTGCGCATCGCCGCGCCGTTGCCGACGACGCTCGCAAGCACCGCGTCGAGCCTCGGCGGCGAGAGCCGGCGCAGCTCGGCGAGCTCGAACCGGCCACGCAATGCTTCGGCCTGCGCCACGACGAGCGCGTGCGCCGGGCTCGTCGCGGCATGAAGGCTCGCCCAGCGTTCGAGGAGCTCGACGCGAGGCAAGAGGTCGTGGACGCGGATCTGGGCGTGGCGATCGGCAATGGGCACGAAGACGGTGTCGAGGATCGCCCGAAAGGATTCGCCGCCGGGCACCTCGTTCGAGACTGCGCGCCAGAGGGGATTTCCCACGGCGGGCCAGACCTCGAGCGTCGCGGCCAGGCGCGCCGCCACGGTCCGGTCGAGGGGATGATCCGGCAGCGTGAGCCAATCGAGCGCGAGCTGAGGATCGACCGGGCCCCAGGCGAGCTGAAGCGTCAGCGGGAGAAGGGCGGCGAGCGCGCCGGCGTCGTGCGCCGAGCTCGCGCCGAGCGTGGGCAAGCCGAACTCGGCCAGGGCTTCGTCGAGGATTCCATCCGGCCCGATGAAAAGCGTCTGCCCGAGTCCCGGATCGGCGGCGAGCGCGGCGGCGAGCATCCGTGCGCCCTCGCGTGGCCCATGGCAGCGGACGAGCTGGAGGCTCGGATCGCCGGGCGTGATCTGGGCGCCTTCTCCCCGCACCGCGGCGAGGTTTCCGGCGGCCTGGGCGTCGGAGAGGGGCTCCGAGACGATACGTACCCCTGCCCTTTCGAGCGGCGCGAGGACCCGCTGCCACGCAGCGGAGAGTGTCGCCTTGGGGACGAGGAGCCGCACCTCTTCGACATCGACGGATCGCCCCTCGAGCCAGCCGGAGACGCGTTCGATGCGCTCGGCGGGGCCCGGCGGGAGGCCCAGGGTCACCTCGGCGAGCTCTCCGAGGCGCCGCTGCCCGAGCCGCTCGCCACGCCAGCCGTGCTCCCAGAGATGATCCCGCCACGCGAGCAGCCGGTGGGCCGTGGCCCAGGGGTCGGTCTTGGCCGAGGCTCCGTAAAAGTGGTCTTCGCGAAAGAGGCGCGGAACGAGCTCGGCCGCGCGATCGGCGAGGGAGGCGTGTGGCGTGGCGAGACCGAGGTGGGTTTCGAGAAGCGCGAGGAACCCCTCGGGGCCGAGCCAGGCGGCTCCGGCGATGGCATCGGCGGCGCCGCGAGGACCGGGCCAGGTGCCGTGATCGAAGTCGGGATCGAAGAGGATGCGCAAGCAGGGGGGATGGTAGAGGATTTCGTGGGTCGGCCGCTAGTTCACATACGTGACGTTCGCCTTCGGGATCGGTAGGATGAGCTCCGCATGGCCTACTGGGCGCTCCAAGCCAATCCGTCACGCTACAATATCCTTCAGGCGGGGATCGATTTCGACGAGATCACCTGGACCGCGAACCAGTATGCCGATCAGGTGCAGGTCGGAGACGAGGTCCTCCTGTGGCTGTCCGGGCCGAGGAGCGGAGGGTATGCGTTCGGCAAGGTGACGTCCGCTCCCACGAAAATGCCGGAGGACCCGAGGTTCGCTTCGTACTGGGTGGGCGCCGGCAAGGACGACGATACCCAGGAAAAGCCTCGACTCCGCCTGCGGTTCACGCGGAGGATGTACCTCTACCCGCTGCTGCGATCGCAATGCATGGTGGATCCGGTGCTGTCGAAGATGCACATCATCCGGCAAGCATCGGGGACGATATTCAAGATCACGGACGAGCAGTGGGCGCGCGTCCTGCAACTCGTCCAGGGGCGGAGCAGTGCATGGAAGCGAGAGGAAACCATCCTCGCGCTTGGTCTTTACTTCGAGAACAAAGTTTCCGCCCCGCAGGCTCGTGCTGCGGAGATCGGAAAGCTCGCTCGGCTGCTGGATCGCTCCACCGAGGAGATCGAGTGGCGGCTCGATGATTTCCGGAGCCTCGAAGACGGTTCATCGGAAGACGCTGGTGTCGGGGGGGACGGGCGGCCCATTTGGGATACCCTGGCTGGTAGTCCCGGGGTCGTTCGCCGCTTGGCGCGTGACATCCAGACAACGCTTCTCGAAGGGGGTGGGAGCGATCGCGTACGGATCGGAAACGAACGTCAGCGCGGAAAGGCAGCCGATGTGCGGGTCGAGCAGCGAAAGGATGCCGCGTTCGCGCGTGAACGATTCGAGCTGCTTCTGCCGGATCCCGCGGTGCGAACGGCGTGTTTGACGTTCCTCGCCGATGCCATCGAGCGGGCCCACGACCGCGGCGAAGCTCGCTGGGGCGTGACGTTGCGAATCTCCAAGAAGATTCACTTCAACGTCGGGCGTTGCCTCGGCCTGGGCATCTACCAAGGACGAATCTGGCTCGGTCTTCCCGAAGCGGATCTGACGCTGGAGCTGCGTGCGTTTTTGGACCCGCGGGTGGAATGGTTGGGCCCCTTCAAGGCGCTCCCTGGCGTCGTAAAATGCCAGTTTCATGCGTCCCTTCTCGGGGAAGTGCGCCCTCGCATCGAGGACGCGTACATGCGATTCCTCGACGCGGCGGCCAGAACAGCCGGGCAGACGCCATTTTTCTCCAGTCATTCTCCTGGAGTCCTTGCTTACTTGCGCGAGACGCTGAACCGCCCTTCCCTTCCGAACCCGGTCTACGACACGAGTATGCGGGGGATCGACGATCCCGAGGAGGACGACGACGAGGCCGGAGTCTTCGAGGGATCGACGACGACGCGCCGCTACTGGAAGGTTGCTCCGGGCCGGAATGCCCAGTTCTGGAACGAAAACCTCGGCGTCGGACTCATCGCCATCGGGTGGGGGGAGGCCGGTGATCCTCGGGCCTACGCATCAAAAGAGGAGCTCTCGGCGCAGCTCGCCAAGGTTTTCGGTTACACCGAAAGCGAAGCCCATGCGAACGTCCGTCAAGTCTGGGCCTTCACGCGTGACATCAAGCCCGGCGACATCATCGTCGCCAATCGAGGGCAATCGAAGATCGTGGGGCGTGGTACGGTGCTCGGGCCTGCCGAATTTCGAGCCGACCGGGGCGAATTCGCCAATTGTCTGGCCGTGCGCTGGTTCGATATCGAGGAGCGTGAGATCCCCAGACAAGAGAGCTGGGTGACGACGGTCGCCGAAATTTCTCCGTCCCTCTACGCGACGCTGTTCCCCCCGGAGCCCGACGCAACACGCGCGAGCATCTACGACCACCTTCGCTCCCGGGGGCTCCACTTTCCCGCGGAGCTCGTCACGACGTACCTCCTTTCCTTCAGAACCAAGCCTTTCGTCATCCTGTCCGGCATCAGTGGAACCGGAAAAACGAAGCTCGCTCAGGCGGTCGCGGAATGGGCTGGATCCGAGGAGGTCCGCCGCCACGAGTTCATTTCGGTCCGCCCCGATTGGCTCGACGGGAAAGAGGTGCTCGGCTTTTACAACGTGCTGACCGAGGCGTACGCCTTGCGGCCTTTCCTGAGCCTCCTTCTCCGGGCGCACCGCGACCGGACCGAGCCCCACTTCGTGATCCTCGACGAGATGAACCTGGCGCGCGTCGAGCACTACTTCGCCGATCTGCTCTCCGCGATGGAATCCCGCACCCTCCAGGAGAACGAGCTTCGGCAGGAAGCGCTCCACCTGCACGACCAGCCTCGATGCTTGCCGATGGCCAAACCGGAGACCGGAAAGCAGCCGGAACGCTGCGCCTCGTGCAAGGCGACGCGTGATGAAATCGCGGCCTGCTCGCTCCACTTCGACGGCGTGCAGATGGTGCCCCCGAAACTCGAAGTGCCGGCCAACGTGTACATCACGGGCACGGTCAACATCGACGAGACGACACACATGTTCTCGCCGAAGGTCCTCGACCGTGCCAACGTGATCGAGTTCAACGAGGTGGATCTGCCAGGTTACGGTCAAGATGGCGCCTCTTCCGGCTTCGTGTTGCGCGACGGACGCGTGCCCCTTGGCGCGACCACGGTCGCTCGGCAAGAGCATTTCCTGAGGGCTCCACAGAAGGTTCGCGACACACTGGTGGCGCTGAACCATATGCTCGCCGAGGAAAACCTGCACTTCGGCTACCGGGTCGCGAATGAAATGGCGCTCTACATCGAACACGCGATGGCGGCCATCGGACCCGGCGCGGTGGAGGACGCACTCGATCTCCAGGTGCTCCAGAAGCTCTTGCCGAAGCTCCACGGTTCGAAACAGAAGCTGCTCGGGCCCCTCTTCCGCATCTTGCTCTTCACGCTCTTCGGAAAAGATTCGGACGTTCCCTACGGCGACCTGGAATTCGACAGGATCGAGCGGGCGCTTCGGCAAAATGGCGCCGTCGCGCCGCCCGGTGGTGCCGAGGCGCAGAAGCCTGTCATGCCCCGCTCGGCCAAGAAGCTCGCCCGCATGTTGCGAAAGCTGCGATCCCAGGGCTTCGTTTCCTTCATCGAATGACGGCGATGGCCCTGGACGCGTCGAGCATTCGGATCTGCGAGGCGAAGAGCGGCCGGGCGGTCGAGCAGGACGCTTCCGGTGTGTTCGCGATCCACGATCAGCGGCGGTACGTCATCCGGTCCGAAACGGCGCTGGTCCCCCACGAGCCGGTGCTCCAAGTGCAGCCTCTCAGCGAGGGACGGCTCGGAACGCTCTACTTCCAGAACTACGTCGGTCTCGCCGAGATGGGCGGGCTACGTTTTCGCGTCCAGCACGCCAAGCTGACGGAGACGGCGTTTTCCAGGATGCTCGATGGCGTGGTCGCCGACGTGGCCGATCTCGCTTTCGATTACGGGTCGCCAACCGCGCTGCCCTTCGCGCGTGACGACCTCGCGGCGTCCGCGGATGTGCGTTACCACGCGCTTGCGTACCTCCGGCACATCATGCGGCGTGTCGACCGTGGAGACGGGCTCCTCGGGCACTTTCTCCAGATCGCACGTGTTCCGCATCGGTGCATGGAGGCCGAGCCGAAATGGTCTCCGGTTGCACGCGCGTCGAGCCTTGGCCCTTCGGGCCTCCTCGGCGTGGCCAGCCATCCGGAACGTCTCGTCCCCATTCCGGCTGGGTCGAGCCTTTCGCGCACGGGACTCGGGCGTCGGCTGCCCGGGTCGACGTTTCCCGCGGAGGTTCTCGTGTCCGCGCGAATGGAGAGCTTCGATACACACGAGAATCGACTCGTGCTGCACGTGCTCCAGTTTGCCTCGGAGCTCGTGAGAGCCTTCGAAGGGCGCGAGACCATGAACCCCGACCTCCGGACCGACGTGCGCGTCATGCGAGAGGAGCTCGACTGGATGCTTTCCTTCGACTTCCTGCGCGAGGTCGGCCCGTTGCAGATGGTCCCGCTGCAATCCTCGGTTCTTCAGCGCCGGGAAGGTTACCGTGAATTCCTCGGGCACTTCCTGCGGCTCTCGCTCTCCTCGGCGCTCGCCGAGGATCGACATCGTTGGCAAGCATTGCTCGACCTGAAGGATGGAGCGCTCCTGTACGAATTGTGGTGTTTCTTCGAGGTGAAGCGCGTTCTCGACGTGCTCCTCGGCAAGCCCGGAAGCGCAAACCTGGCGGTGACCGAGGAAGAAAGACGGAGGGTCCCGTGGTCGGCGAAGCTCCGCTATCAGGACGGCCAGGTCGAATTGGTCTACAACCCGAGTTATCGGCGGCGATCGGGTTCCTATTCGGTGACACTTCGACCCGACATCGTGGTGCGCGTAGAGCGATCGAGCGGTTGGGAGGCGCTGATCTTCGATGCAAAACTCAAGTTCGAGGGCGACCGCCTGGACGAACTGGAGGACCAGGATCCATCCGATTGGGATCGAACCGTGGCGCGCGAGGATCTCTACAAGATGCACACGTACCGCGATGCCATTCGGGAAGCCGTCGGGGCGTTCGTCCTGTACCCAGGTTCCAGAACCGTGACCTACGCCGAGGGAAAGGACATTCCGATCTGGGGCGGGATTGGCGCCCTCCCTCTCGATCCGAGCTTGCCGACGGAGGACCTTCGGGCGTTCCTTGCCACCTTTCTCTGGCCCGACGCGAGCCCGATGGGTTGATCATCCGGGAAGCACATGCCATCGACGCGCCCGGCAACAGGGTGCCCACGCAGCCCCATGTGCCCACACCATCCCACCTTTCTCGCAGCACCCGCTCGATTTTTTTAAACAAGCCGGGTCGTCAACACATGGAGACGAGTGAGGGGGATCCGCACCCAGCGCAGGGCTGGGCGGTCCTTCCGAGGCCCGACGGGGCCGGGTGGATGATCATGCGCGATCCGAAGACGTACTTCGCGACGAAGGCTCAGGCGCACAGCCGGAGCAAGGTTTCTAGGTCGTCACGGTGGCCGGAGGACGCGGAGCAGGACGAGGCAACCCCGAGTGTCATCGAGGTGAGCCTGGGAAGAGGCCTCAGCGTCCTCGTACAGGTTCAACTCGAGGAGATCCGGCAGGTCGCGCCCGCGGAGGTTTGGCTCGACCTCGTCGACGCCGACGACGAGATCCTCGCCAGCAGTTCGGTCGAGCTCGGGGCGAACGATGACACCGCGCCCTCGTTCCGCGTGCGGGCCGATCCACGCGTCGTGCGAAAGCACACGGTGTGGGGCGTGCTGCTCTCCCTTTACGAGACGGTGCACTTGCGCTGGCAGGTGCAGGTCGTCGACAGATCTGGGCGGGTGCTCGGGCGGCGGTCGGTCGAATACGAGATGCACGGGGCGTGAAGCCATTCGTGGCTCCTAAGCTCACGCGTATTGCACGGCCAGGCGCTGAGCATTGGTCTCATGTTGACGCCGCCGCGCTGGGGCGTTGCCCCAGGCCCCAGCAGGGGCTGTCCGCCCCTGCACCCGGACCAGCCAGGGGCTGGACCCGGGACGATGAACTGCGCGATGCGCAGTTCATCGCAGCGTCTTTCACCCCTTCTCCGCCGCGCGGGCAGGTCCCGCGACCTCCGTCATCGGTCTTCGACCCCGTTCCCGCAGGTGCCGGGGCTTCCCGATCGGTGTGGGAACCCGTTCACGCAGGTCCCGGGGCTTCCCGGATCGATGTTGCGCTCCGTTCGCGAAGGTCCCGGGGCTTCCCGGATCGATGTTGCGCTCCGTTCGCGAAGGTCCCGGGACCTCCCGGTCGATGTTGCGCTCCGTGCGCGAAGGTCCCTCGACCTTCCCGAGCTGTGTCGGGTCGACGCCGCCGCGCTGGGGCTTTGCCCCAGGCCCCAGCAGGGGCTGTCCGCCCCTGCACCCGGACCAGCCAGGGGCTGGACCCGGGGTCGATGAACTGCGCAACGCGCAGTTCATCGAACAGGCCAGGTCAAAACCAGCGACGACCCCGCCCATCGAGACCGCGGCGCTGACGATTCAACAGGCAACGTGCCCGTCGCCAGCGTGCAACGCGCCTTCCTGGTCTTGCACCGGCCTGTTGGAAGAACTGCGCATCGCGCAGTTCTTCCACCCCGAGTCCAGGGCTTGCCCTGGTCCGGGTCGAGGGGC
>NZ_JAGTJJ010000075.1:0-39549 GCF_028435365.1 Polyangium jinanense
GCATCGCGCAGTTCATCGACCCCGAGTCCAGCGCTTGCGCTGGTCCGGGTCCAGGGGCGGATAGCCCCTGGTGGGGTCTGGGGCAACGCCCCAGCGAAGCGCCTCCTGGATGAGACCTCCTCTTGTCATTCCTGCCCAAAGCTACTAAGGCGACCGCATGTCGGCCGAGACCCTCGATGCTTCTCGCGGCGCGCGTAGGACGTTCGTCGCCTCGCGCCTCGGATCGCTCCTCGCCTTGGCGCCGCTCGGCGTTTGGACCGTGAACCACGTATGGGACAACCTCGCGGCCTTCCAGGGCGCCGAGGCGTGGCAAACGTCCGTCACCCAGCACGCGCACCCCGTCGCGCATGGGATCACGCTCCTCGTCGTCCTCCTGCCCCTCGTGATCCACACGATCTGGGGCCTTGGCCGGCTCAAGAGCATGCGCCCGAACAACGAGCGGTATGGCTACTTCGCCAACCTCCGCTACATCCTCCAGCGCGCGAGCGCCATCGGCGTGCTCTTCTTCCTCGGCGCGCACATCTGGCTCGCGATGCTCCGCCCGCGGCTCCTGCTCGGCCATGCCGAGGCCTTCTCGGACATCGCGCACGAGATGCACCACCACATGCCGACGCTCGTGGTCTACATCCTCGGCACCCTCGGCGTCGCGTATCACCTTGCGAATGGCATCGGCACCTTCGCGATGGGCTGGGGCCTCGCTGCGAGCCGCAAGTCGGTCCGCACGATCGAGCGCCTCTCCTACCTCGTCTTCGTCGTTCTGCTCGCCATGTCCTGGGGCGCCATCTACGCGCTCTGGCGCGCCGGTACCTGACGCATTGGTCTCTTCTTGGGGCCGCCGCGCCGGGGCGCCGCCCCGGGCCCCGCGGGGGCTATCCGCCCCTCGACCCGGACCAGGGCAAGCCCTGGACCATTTGGGAAGAACTGCGCGATGCGCAGTTCTTCCCACAGGCCGGTGGCAAGACCAGGCACCGCGTTGCCGGTCGAAGCCGTCTCGCTTGGCAGGGTCGCCGCCGGTCTTGCCTCGACCTGTTCGATGAACTGCGCATCGCGCAGTTCATCGACCCCGGGTCCAGCGCTTGCGCTGGTCCGGGTCCAGGGGTGGACAACCCCTGGTCGGGGTCCGGGGTGAAACCCCGGCGCTACGCTGCGGAACACCCTCTGAGATCGTTGTCACGAGCCTGGCCGCTCCGTTAAGGTGGCCGGGCCATGTCCTTGAAATACCTGGGCGCCCGTGTGCCGCGCCCCCTCCTTGCCTACACCTTCGCCCACGCCCTCCTCCTCGCCGGTTGCGGCGGCGAAGACGCGCCCGTCTTCACCGCGCCCGATCGCGCCGAGGGCGCACGCGCGCCCCTCACGGCCCCCTGTGGCGACCCGGACGACCTCCGGTGCCTCTTGCCTTGGCCCTCCAGCGCCTTCCTCGCCGCGGACCCGGCCACCGCCACTGGCGTCCGCCTCCACGTCGAGGCCACGAGCCTCCCGGTCGAGGACGATCCCCGCTCCCTCGCCCTCGCCGACGGTTTTTCCCGCGTATCGCCGCTCGCCATTGGCTTCGCCGGCCCCGTCGCCGTCCCCGCGGCGGCCTCCTTCACCGAGGGCCCGGTGCGCCTGCTCCTCGCGCAGCACGACCATGCGCGCCGCGGCGAATCCGTCCCCGTGCGCCTCTCCACGATTCCGGGCGAGGATCCGGCCACCGAAACGCTCGTCCTCGGCTATCCCATGCGCCCGCTCGAACCCGGCGCCGATTACGTGGCCGTCGTGCTCGACGACCTCAAAATGGAAGACGGCGCCGCCATCGAGCCGACCCACCAAACCCGCGTCGCGCTCGGCCTCGCGACCCCGGCCTCGCAAGCCGAAGCCGATCTGCGCGGCTACCACGCCCCGACCCGAAAACTCCTCGCGGAGGCGGGCATCGATCCGGCCCGCGTCGTGCGCGTCTTCGATTTCACGACCCGCTCCGGCGACGACCCCACGAAGCGGCTCACGGCCATGCGCAAGGCCGCGATCGACGCCGTCGCCCAGGGCACCGTCACCGTCGAAGTCGACTCCGTCGCCTGGGACCCGAACCCGTCCGTCGCGGCCGTCGTGATGGGCCGCCTCGTCGGGCTCCCGTCGTTCCTCGAAGACGACCTCGACCTTTCGGTCGACGCGGCCGGCGATGTCGTCGCCAAAGGCACGCACGAGGCGCCTTTCCGCGTCATGGTCCCGGCCGGCAGCGGCAATTACCGATTCGTCATGTACGGCCACGGCATGGGCGGCGATGTCGACGACAGCTCCTTCGACCAGGAGCTCGGCCAGAATGGCATCGGCAAGGTCGGCATTCGTTTCGACGGCTGGACGGGCGACGACGTCATCGAGACGTTCGTCAACATGAAGCGCATGGCCGAGGCCACGCACCGCTCCACGGCGCGGCTCATGCAAGCGATCGCCGACGGCGCGGGCGTGCAGGCGGCGATGAACACGACGCTCCGCGAGCTGCTCTCGGGCCCCACCTTCGACGGCGGCGCGAATCCGCTCATCGGCCGCGAGCCCGACGGCAGCATCCCGGTCTGGGCAGGCGGCTCCCTCGGCGGCACGCTCGGCCTCGTGTATGCCTCCGTGGACCCCGACATGCATTACGGCGTCCTCAACGTCCCCGGCGCCGGCTGGACCCATTTCATTCCCGGCTCGAACGTCTACTCCACGGTCCGCGGCCTCCTCCGCCCGAGTTATGGCGGCAACCTCGACGTCGGACATGCGCTCGCGCTGAGCCAATCGAACTGGGACGACGTCGACGGCTCGATCTGGGCGGATCGATCGCCGGACGAGCCCACGGCCTATCTGATCCAGGAGAGCATGGGCGACCCCATCCTCCCGAACGAGGGCACGGCATTGCTTTCGGTCGCGGTCGGCGCGGGCCAGGTGGGCGAGGTCTTGAGCCCGATCCTGGGCGTCGAGACGGCCGCCGAGATCGTCGGCAAGAGCGGGCTGACGCAATTCCGCACGACGGACATGGATGCGTACGGCATCCACGGATTCGCCGCGGAGGGCGGCCCCGCCGGGGACGCGGCGCGCCAGCAGATCACGACGTATCTAAAATCGGTCTGGGCGGGTCAGCCCAAGATCACGGTGCCGGAGGGCTGCACCGGCGGAAGCTGCGACTTCACGAAGAAGTGATCACTTCAAGACGAGTTTCCCCGCCTTCGTGAGACAACTGAACGTCTCATTGTTCGGCGGGGTACCGTCGTCGTCGCAGGGCGGGGGTACGTCGAACGCACCGCCGACCGGCGCTTTCGGATACCAACAGACGCCGTCGAGGTGACGAACGAGATACTTTTCGTCGCCCTCCGAGGCGTTCTCGATCTCCCAGTCGGTCGAATCGTACACGATGATCGAGCCGCTCTCGCAGATCTCCTCGGCCCCCTTCACGTGCTCCTTTTTCCAGATGGGAGCGGGCTTGTTACCCTTGGCAGGCATGCGGTCACAGGGGACGATCTGGCGGGCGCCGTCCAATCGCTGCGCGGACATGCTGCCGAGGTTCCGGAGGGGCATGACAGTCGTGGTCCACTCCGTCCCCGGGCGCTGCTCGCCGGCCCTCACGTAGAGCGAGGCATACCCACACGCCTCCTCGGTCGAGCCCTTCTTACGGATGGCGTCCCGCATCTGCCCGCATTTCCGCTCGGCATCCTCGACCTTCATGGGACCCTCGACAGTCTCGACGGTCCACGCGTCCTCGAAGGTCCCGTGGGTGGCATCAGAGCAAGCCTGCGCCTGGACGATGGCATTGAAGTAAGCCTCCATCGAGGCAAAGTCCGTCTTCGATGCCTCGACGGTGGCATTGTATTTCTTCGCAAAGTCCGCGAGCCAAGCCTTGCCTTCCTCTGTCGCCGCGCCTCCATCGGACGTCGCAGCAGCGATCAGCGCCTCGCAGCCGAGCGGCCCCGCACACGCGAGCAAGAGGAACAGCGGCCCCAGAATCCCGCTCCACCGCGTCGAGATGGTACGTTTCATTATATCACCCAAATTTCCGTTCGATTGTACGAGATACCCGTCAGCTCGTTGACACCGTGGGCGTCTATCACGCCCCCCGGCTTTATGGAAGAACTGCGCAACGCGCAGTTCTTCCACCCCGCGTCCAGGGCTTGCCCTGGTTCGGGTCGAGGGGCGAACAGCCCCCGCGGGGCCCGGGGCAGCGCCCCGGCGCGGCGGCCCCAAGCAAGGCAACTTGACCACCCCGCCCCCCGCTCGATCGCACCTCGACAGGAAGCTCATCCCTCTGAAGCACGCTCGATCGGGCATCCACCATGAACCCGATCCCGCGGCCCCCCGACCGCTCGCACACCGGCGTGACCTCGTTCCCCCCGACGTGCGATCCGTCGCACATGCACCATGAAGGCGACTACCCCGACGCGCGATCGATCGCACGCCGGGGTAGTCCCGATGCCCCCCGATGCCCGCTCGCTCGTCCTTCGAGGTGATCGTCTTCCCTCCGAAGCGCGATCGAGCGGACCCGGGGGGTGATCGTCAGTCCGTGCCCGCCTCGGAACCCTTGGGCGCGGGGGCTGCCTTGCTCGCGATCGCGTCCGCGCGCATCTGGGCGAGCTGGTCGAACAAACCGAACACCCGCGCGTCGAGGTCCCTCGGCAGGGCCGCGTTCACGGCGATCTCGTCGCCGAGCGCCCCGCGGAAGCGGCCCAGGACCGCCAGCGTCGACGTGCGAATCCGACCCGCATCGCGGCGCGTTCCCGTGTCAGCATCCGCCCGCTGGCTCAGAAGCGCGCCGATCTGCTCGGCCGCGCCCACGTACCCCTCGGCCCAATCGAGGAGCGTGAGCCCCTCCGCGATGGGAATGAGCTGCAAATCGGCCTTCAAGTCATCGATCTTCTTCCGATGCTCGATCGCCGCGTGGACCTCTTGCACGTAGGTCGCCTGCAAGTCGTCGAGCTGCGGAATGAACGCCGCCCGCACCCGCCCGACCGCCGCCCGCACATGCGCCGGCACCTTGGGGCACCGTTCATACGCCTCCGTCATGTGCCAGATCGCCGAGCCGAACCCATCGTGCACGTCGTCGGCCTCCGCCATCGACTCGGCGAGCGGCTTGCCCCCCGTGAGCGCCCCCGGGAGCGCGTCGATCTGCTGCTTCTTCGCAAGGAGAATCGACTCGTACGTCTTGCCCGCACCAGACAGGACCAGCGCCGCATGACGCTCACTGAACAGGTC
Organism: Polyangium jinanense; assembly: GCF_028435365.1. The sequence continues at coordinate 5,197 of NZ_JAGTJJ010000075.1, forward strand.
CGCCAGCGCAACCTTGAGAGCCGCCAAGGACAGATATCTCATGCCAACGGACGTTACAGGCAGTGAGCCGGAAAACGCAAGAAGGAGTGCAAACTGGGGCGCCGCGCTGGGGCGTTGCCCCAGGCCCCACCAGGGGCTGTCCGCCCCTGGACCCGGACCAGCCAGGGGCTGGACCCGGGGTCGATGAACTGCGCGATGCGCAGTTCATCGAACAGGTCAGACCCCGCCAGCCAAGACAGCCGCGCTGCCGTTTCGACGGGCAAGGCTGTCTTACCGGCCCGTTGGAAGAACTGCGCGGAGCGCAGTTCTTCCACCAAAGGTCCAGGGCTTGCCCTGGTCCGGGTCGAGGGGCGGATAGCCCCCGCGGGGCCCGGGGCAGAGCCCCGGCGCGACGGCCCCAAGAAGAGACGCATGCTCAGGGCGCGTACGTGTAGAATGCTGCGCCATGACGAGCCAAGGCAGAGCCCCCAATGCGACGGCGCGTGCGTGCCTCGACAAGGCTGCGCGTGAGATTGCGGCGAATCGGCCGCGTGAGGCTTATGCGCTTGCGGACCAGGCGATCGAGGCGGATGGGGATTGCGCGGCGACCCTTGGCGAGGCTGGGCGGTGGATGCTCGAGGCGGCTTTGTTTTTTGACGAGACGTGGGTCGCGCGTATGGTTGGGCGGGCCGAGTTGGTTGTGCTCGAGGCGCTTGGGCTCGACTGGAGCTTGCCTGTGGCGCGCGAGACGATCGGGAAGATCTCCGCGGTCCTCTGCAGGGTGGACCGGCCGCACCGCCCTGAGGTGCTCGAGCTCTTGAACCTCGGCAACGAGTGTTTCATGGCGAGCCGGTTTGCTGAGGCTGAGCCTTATTTTGTGCGGGCGACGAAGCTTGATCCCACGGATGCGACTGCGCACAAGTACCTCGGCAACACCTACTACAACCAGAAGCGCCTTCCCGAGGCTGTGTTTTGCTTCCGCCGCGCGACGGAGCTCGATCCGCTCGATCCCCAGGCGTTCAAGTTCCTTGCCGACGCGCATTTCATGCGCGAGGAGCATAAGCTCGGGTGGCATGCGCTGTATGGCGCGATCGCGGCGAACCCGCGGTACTGGTCGGCGTGGCTTATGCTCGATCGGCTGCTCGCTCAAAGTGGCGTCAAGATGCGCCGCTTTTTCCCGCGCCCGGCGGCGTTGCCGGACTTCAAGACGAAGACCATCATGGTCTACCCGTCGGCGCACCCTGCCACGGCCGAGGCGTGGAAGCACCATGCGGCCGCTTGGCTCGGGGGGGCTGCGTCGAACGCGTCACGGTATGCGTGCGCGCTCGATGCGATTACGCGGATGACCGAGTTCGTCACCTGGCTTCGCCAGAACGATGAAGCCTCGTTTCGCGAGCTCGACTTCGAGCTCATGCTCTTGCCCGAGCTCGCCAAACGGGGTGATCTCCGGCATGTCGTCCTCGTGCTTTGTTATGAAGAGTCGTTCCGGCCCGAGCTCGAGGCGTATAAGCAGCAATGGGCGAAAGCGACGGGGGATCCGATCGAGGCGGTGCAGAATTTTCTCGTGCGCACGCGCCTGCGGCCGTTGTAAGGCGGGCCCAAGAAGCGTTAACAATCGCTAACGAGAACACAACAATAAGTTCACCGGATTGGCGCACTGTCGTCACATGACGACGCTTACGCCTGGCTTGCCTCGAAATGTCCGGAAGAATCCCCGCGCGCGGCACGCTGCCGCTGCTTTCGCCGGACTGTTTTGCTTGCCGCTCCTCGCCTGCTCCACCTCTGAGGGCGGGAACGCGTCCGGGTCTGGCGGCAATGGTGGCGCGGGCGGCGGCCCGCCGGATGCCGAGCCTGGCGACTCTTCCATTCTCGTCGGCTCGTTCCAGGTGCGCCTCGTCGCGCCCGTTCCTGCGTCTGGGAATACGCCGGCGACGCCGGGGAGCACGGCGGTGCTCGGCAAGGTTTACGACGGCCCCACGCCCTCGCAGATCATCTGGGAGGAAGCCGCGAAGGAAGGCGCTTGCAAGCTTTCTACCCCGCGCGTCCCTTTTTGCAGCCAGCCTTGTGGCGGCAGCGCTGCCTGCGTGGAGGACGATCAATGCCAGAATTATCCGCTCGCGCACGGCGCCGGCAAGGTCACGGTCAAGGGCCTGCACACCGAATCAGGTGAGGATGGCTTCAGCATGGATCCCGTGGTGAACGCCTATCAGCCGCCTGCAAGCGTAAAACTCCCCTACCCCGCGTTCGCCGAGGGAGACGTGATCTCCTTCCAGGCGGCTGGCGACTACTTCAGCGCCTTCACGCTCGAAGCCGCCGGCATCGCTCCCCTTGATCTCACCAGCGAGACGCTCACGCTCGAATCCGGCAAACCGGTTTCGCTCGCCTGGGCTCCGCCGACGAAGACCGGGAGCTCTCGCATCTACGTAAAACTCGACATCAGCCATCACGGCGGCACGAAGGGTATGATCGAGTGCGATGCCGACGACACCGGATCGCTCGAGATTCCGGCCGCGCTCCTCACAAAACTCCTCGACCTTGGGGTCGCGGGGTACCCTTCCATCGTCGTCGCTCGGAAATCGACGGGTTCCGCGACCATCAAAGAGGGCCGCGTCGACCTCGTCGTCACCTCGTCGATTGAAGAGGCCGTGCAGATCCCCGGGCTCACGTCGTGCACGGTCGACGAGGATTGCCCGAGCGGTCAGATTTGCCAGGCCGATCTCACCTGCAAATGAATTTCCTCCGGATGCGGTGCATCCGAAAAATACGCTGGAACGAATCCAGCGAGCTCTAGAAAGGAGCTTGTCATGAACGCACACCGATGGGCGTTGCCCCTCTTGGGCAGCGCGGCGCTCTCGTTTGTCGTGGGTTGCGGCAGCAGCAGTGGTGATGATCTCAACCTCGGAAACGGCGGCTCCGGGAGCAGCGCGTCCTCCGCGTCCGGCGGCAATGGCGGCACGGGCGGCGCGGGCGGCACGGGCGGCGAAGGCACCGGCGGAAGTGGTGGAGGCAATGGCGGCAGCGGCGGCGACGCGGGGGCCGGCGGCGGCGTCCCGACCGAAAAATTCAGCTTTTTCGTGACGAGCTTGCGCGCCTTGCAGGAGCTCTCGGGCAGTTCCGAGGGGTTCGGCGGCGATCTCCGCTTCGGCGAGACGGGCGCCGGCGCCGGGCTCCGCGGCGCCGACAAGATCTGCGCGACGATCGCCGAAAAGAGCATGCCGGGCGCGGGACAGAAGCCGTGGCGCGCGTTCCTGAGCGCCACCGCGGGCGAGGACGGGCAGCAGGTCGACGCCAAGGATCGAATTGGCGAGGGGCCCTGGTACGACCGGCTCGGGCGATTGCTCGCGGCGAACAAGACCGATCTTCTGCAGGAGCGCCCGGCGGGGGCCGACGCGGCGATCATCAATGATTTCCCGAACGAGGACGGCGTCCCGAACCACCAGCCCGATCCGAATCAGGGGCAGGTCGACAACCACGACATGCTCACCGGGACGAACGCAGAAGGCACGCTCTTCAGCGCGACCGCGACGTGCAAGGACTGGACGAGCAACCTCGGCGACCTGGCGAGCGAAGGCCGGCCGCGCGTGGGGCATTCGTGGCCGCGGTTCGGCGGCGGCGGCGGCCCGGGGCCGGGCGGCGGGGATGGCAGCATGGCGAACTGGATGTCCTCGCTCAACGAGTCCGGCTGCGCGCCGGGCGTGAACCTCATCGAAATGGGCGGGCCCCTGCCGGGCGCGGTCACCGTGGGCTCGGGCGGCGGATACGGCGGCTTCTATTGCTTCTCGCTGGTCCCCTGAGGCTCGCGGCTCGACTTCAGCTTTCTTCGGGAGGAAAACCATGTCTTTGCACAAACGCGCCGCCACGGCGCTGGGTCTCGTCTTGTTCGTCGCCGCGCTGCCGCTTGCGTGCAGCGACACCGCCGCGCCTGCGGGCCCCGTGTTCGAATGTAAGCTCGCGAGCGGCAGCGAATCCCCGGAGTTCTTGCAGGTGATCGGCTGCAACGGGGATTTCCAGGCGCTCGCCTCGGAGCCCCTCCGCGCCGACCTGCCGGGCGCGCGCTCGGTCAAGGTCGTCCTGGATCAGGCCGACGAGAATGCGCTCTACTTCCAGAACAGCGTCCTCTACAAGATCCACTACGAGTTCGCCTCGAAGCACCTCTCGGGCAATGACCTTCCGCTCGTGCCCGAGCTGTCGAGCTTCAACGCGACCGAGTATTACACGCCCGATCGCCGCTTCCTGCTCGGCGCGGTGACGTACTACGAGGGCCCGAAGGTCTGGGCGCTCGAAATCGCCCCCTACGACACCGCCTCGGCGGCCATGATCACGACGCTGTACAAGACGGTCGCGAAATCGGCCTACTTCGGCGGAAACCTCTTCTTCCACCCCACGTCGGACGCCGTGGCGGTGGAGGCGGACAAGCTTGGCGCCGACGTCCCCGTGAAGACCACGGACGAGCTTTATGCGGCGATCGATTACCAGCCGCTCTCGCTCGGCTCGGCCATGGGCCGGCTCCGCTTCCTGAAGGCCGCGGACCTCGATACCGAGTACGTCTCCCACGAGGACATCGTGGTGCTCGACGAGGCGCCGAACGACATCTCCGTCATCCAGGGTCTCGTCACGGAGGAGTTCCAGACGCCGCTCTCTCACGTCAATGTGCTCTCCCAGAACCGAGGCACGCCGAACATGGGGCTGCGTCATGCCATGACGAACCTCACGCTGCGGGGGCTCGAAGGCAAATTGGTCGAGCTCACGGTGGGCGCCTCCACGTGGACCGTCCGCGAGGTCACGCTCGAAGAGGCCCAGGCCTTCTGGGACGCGCACAAGCCCGAGCCCGTCGTGCTCCCGACGCTGGATCTCTCGGTCACGGGCCTGTGGGACCTCGAGGACGTGACGCCCGAGCCGGCGGCGGGCGCGTCCTTGCGGGACGCGATCAAGAAATCGGTGCTCGCGTTCGGCGGAAAGGCCGCGCATTACTCGATCCTCGTCCGGACCGAGAACGTCCCGATCCAGAAGGCCTTCGCGATCCCGGTCTATTACTACGACCAGTTCATGAAGCAGAACGGGTTCTACGATCAGATCGACGCGCTGCTCGCGGATCCCACGTTCCAGGCGGACGCGGCCGTCCGCGATCTGAAGCTTTCGGACCTGCGCAAGGCCATGGAGGAGGCTCCCATCGACGCCGCATTCCAGACGCTCCTCCAGGAGAAGATCGCGGCCGAATACGGGACGCACAAGATGCGCTTCCGCACCAGCACGAACAGCGAAGATCTCGAGGGCTTCCCCTGCGCCGGTTGCTACGAGTCGCATACGGGCGACCCGACCGACTGGCCGGACGTGCTCGACGCCATCCGCGAGACCTACGCGAGCGCCTGGCTCTTCCGCACGTTCGAGGAGCGCAGCTATTACGGCATCGATCACAAATCGATCGGCATGGCCCTGCTCGTGCACCACAACTTCCCGGACGAGGAGGCGAACGGCGTGGCCGTCACGGCGAATCCGTTCGACGAGGCGGGGGTCGATCCCGCATTTTACGTGAACGTCCAGTATGGCGGCGACGTGGAGGTCGTGGCCCCGCCGCCCGGCGTGACCAGCGATCAGTTCCTCTACTACTTCACGCAGCCGAACCAGCCGATCACGTACCTCACGCATTCGAGCTTGCTGCCCGGGGGCGAGCGTGTCCTCACGACGGCGCAGATCCATCAGCTCGGCGTGGCCCTCGACGCCATCCACGCGCGCTTCTCCCCCGCGTATGGGCCGGCCGCGGGGAACAACGGCTGGTACGCGATGGACATCGAATTCAAGTTCGACGACGAGGCCGCCCCGGGCGAGACGCCCACGCTCTACATCAAGCAAGCACGCCCCTACCCCGGCCGCGGGAACGAGTGAGCGCGACGTTCCCGACGCCGCGAGATTCGCCTGCTTAACAATCGCACACGATCCTGTAACATCAGCGCCGCAGTCCCGACATACAGTCGACTCGAACCTTGAACTTGGGGAGTGACTGATGAAAATGCGGTTCCTGCATGTTGTGCTGCCGTTCGCTTCGCTTTTGACCTTGGCGATCCAGGGCTGCGGTTCCTCCGATCCCAGCGCCGAGACGGGCGCGGGCGCGGGGGGAAGCGGCGGATCGGGCGGCAGCGCCGGCGAGGGCGGCGGCGGAAACGGCGGAAGCGGCGGCGAGGGCGGCAGCGGTTCGGAGGATCCCGATTACGCGGCCGCCTTCCCGCAGGATCGGGTTCCTCGCATCGACATCACCATTTCGCCTGAGAACTGGCAGGCGATGGTCGCCGACATGACCGACATGCTCGGCACGTTCGGCGAAGGCATGGGCGGCCCGGGTGGGCCGGGCGGGCCCGGCGGCGGCGGACCGCCGCCGGAGCTCGCCGAGGCTTGTAATGGCCTCGCGGCCGGCGATGCTTGCACGGTCACGCTCAATGGCGTCGAGTCCCAGGGGACGTGCACGGATGCCATGGGCACCCTGCTCTGCTTCCCGGAGGGCGGCCCCGGCGGCCCCGGCGGCCCGGGCGGGCCGGGTGGCGAAGGCGGTGTCGATCTGCTCCCCCGCACGCCCATCTATGTCGAGTGTGACGTCAAGACCGAGGATCGGAGCTGGCAGCACGTCGGCATTCGCTTCAAGGGCAATTCGAGCCTGGCCATGACCTGGAGCCAGGGCATCTGGAAGCTGCCGCTGCGCTTCAACTGGGACAAGTACGAGGACACGTACCCGGAGACGAAGAACCAGCGGTTCTACGGGTTCGATGCGCTGAGCTTCTCGAACTCCGCGAGCGATTCCTCGCTCCTGCGCGACAAGATCGGCACCGAGGTCTTCGTGAACGCGGGGATCCCGGCGCCCGCGACCGCGTTTTACCGCGTGTTCATCGATCACGGCGAGGGCCTGAAATACTTCGGGCTGTATACGGGAATCGAGCTGCCCTCGGACGAATCGTTCATGGACACGCATTTCGGCGGCCACAAGGGCAACATGTACAAGCCCGACGGCGCAGGCGCGCGGTGGCAGACCTGGGACCCCGACACGCTCGGCAAGGAAAACAACGAGGACGAGGCCGATTTTTCGGACGCGCAGGCGCTCTTCGACGCGCTGCACGCCGACAAGACCGACGCCGCGGCCTTTCGCGCCGGCCTCGAAGCCCGGCTCGACGTCGATGGTTTCTTGCATTGGCTCGCGCTGAACGCGGTGATCGAGGACTGGGATCAGTACGGCCGCATGCCGCACAATTATTACATGTACGCGGATCCCGAGAAGGACGCGCAGTTCACGTGGATCCCCTGGGACCACAGCTTCGCGTTCCCCGCCGCGTCGGGCGGAGGGTTCGGCGGGCAGGCCATGTCGCTCGGGATGGCCGAGATCACCGATCAATGGCCGCTCATCCGGTACCTCCTCGACGATCCGGTGTACCTCGAGAAGTATCGCGGCTACGTCGCGCTCGCGGTCGAGAAGGATTACGAGGCCGCGAGCATGGAGACGCGATTCAAGGCCGCCCACGATCTCATCGCGCCGTACGTCGTCGGCGCGGAGGGCGAGCAGCCGGGGTATACGTTCCTCGCGTCGCCCGCCGCGTTCGACGAGGGCCTCGCCGGCGTGATCGCCCACGCGAAGGAGCGGCCGGTCGACGTGGCCGCGTACCTCGGACCGTGACCACCTGAAACCTCTCGCCCACGATTGCCACGAGGAACACGCCGCATCATGGAATGGCTCGAACCGCTCACTCAGGGGGATGCATTCGAATGGCGCAAGGCACTCGTCTCCCTCCTGCTCGCCTTCGGGCTGGGCCAGGCCATCGCGGTCGTGTACATGGCGACCTTCCGCGGCCTCTCGTATTCGCGGTCCACGGTGCACGGAATGGCCATGGGCAGCGTGATCACGTGCATGCTGATGCTCGCCGTGGGCAGCAGCATCGCCGCGGGGATCGGCATGGCGGGGGGGCTCTCGGCGGTCCGGTTCCGCACCTCGCTGCGTGATCCGCGCGATATCATCTTCATCTTCGCGGCCCTGGGCGTCGGGATGGCGACCGGCGCCCAGGCGCACGGCGCGGCGATCCTGGGCACGATCATCTTCGCGATCGGATTCGTGCTGCTTCATTTCACCGGGTATGGCGCACGCCATCAGCCGGATGGGCTCCTCCGCTTCGCGGCGCCTTCGGGGCCGGAGGCGGAGGAGGCCATCATGAAGATCCTGAGGACACATTGCAGGTCCTTCGCGCTCGTCACGCTGCGCGAGGCAGCGCAAGGGACGATCATGGAGCATGCGTACCAGATCAGCGTCCGTACGCCGGATCTGCGCTCGCCGCTCGTCTCGAACCTGAAGTCCATTCCGGGGGTGCAGGACGTCGCCTTGCTGCTGCAGGAGCCGACGCTGGATCTGTAGCCATGAAATCGACGAAGACCCTCCATCGAATGCAAGCGGCCCTCCAGCGTTTCGCGCCCGGGATTTGCCTCGTGGGCACGCTCGGCGCCGCGGCGGGGCTGCACTTTGGCGGCGGCGCGCACGGGCACGTCGTGGGGTTCGCCGAAGCGACACCAGAGGCCATCGCGCCGACGGAGATCGCCAAGGTCGCGGCGGTTCACGTGCGTGTCGGCGACGAGGTCACGCCGGGGCAGATCGTCGCGGAGCTCGACACGTCCGCGATCGACGCGGAGATCGCCGTCGCGGAGGCGGAGAAGACGCGGCTCGAGGCGGACGTGCGCGCCGCGGAAGCCGAGATGTTGCAGAAGCTCGACGCGGACCTCGCGTCCCTCGAGCGCGAGGCGGCAAAGCAACGCGAGGAACACCTCCAGGTGACCGCCGAGGCGAAGGTGCTGGACGGCGAAATGGCGCGGGTGAAGCAGCTCGTGGAGGACCGACAGGTGGTCTTCGAGGAGCTCGCCAAGGTCGACCTGCAACGCGCCGCAGCCGCGGCGCTCGCCGCGGAGAAGCCGCGGACCTTGAAGCTTTTGGCGAAGCAGATCCAGACGGCCGAAGCGCGGCGCAAGGCGGCAAAGCAGGAGGACTCCGCGACCGCGGAGAAGCTCGCCGCGGACGTGCGTTTCGCCGAGCGAACCATCGAGCTCTTGAAGCAAAGGCGCGCGGGGTACGCGCTCCGCGCGACGCGGCGCGGGCGCGTGGCGACGGTCCTGAAGCAGCCCGGCGAGGTCGCCGTGGCCGGGGATCCGGTCCTCAATATCGTGAGCGGCGGCGCGCGCGTGGTCACGTGCGTCCCGGAGCGCGTCTCCCTCGGCTTGCGCGAAGGCGACGGCGCGAAACTATGGATTCGAGGGCAAGCGAGCGGCCCGCTGCAGGGAAAAACCATCGCGCTCGGCCCGCTCGTGGCGGAGCTCCCCATGCGCTGCTGGAACTCGCCCAAGGTCCCGATGTGGGGACGCGAAATCACGGTCGAGCTCGACGCCCCTCTCGACGTCGTCGCGGGTCAAGCCTTCGATGTCGTATTCGAGCCATCCTCGGCGCCGCCCGCATCCGGTGCACCTCCGGCGATCACGAATTCCCTCCCGGCGAGCGTGCTCCCGATCAAGCTTCCGGACGTGCTGGCGAAACGGACGCGATTCGAGCCGTCCGGGGTCCTCTCGCGTGAGGCCGAAGGTCGTTATCTCGTCGTCAGTGACGATACGGGCCAGAAGGACACGGAGGGCGTGCCCTGGGTCTTTGGAATGTCCAAGGACGGCGCAATCGAGCCGGAGCCTTTGCAGGTGGACGGCATCGACGAGCTCTCGGACGTCGAGGCGATTGCCGTCGGCGATGCGGGCGAGATTTACCTCTTGTCGTCGCAGAGCTACAGCAAGCGGGGAAAACGGAAGCCCGCGCGGACGGCACTCTTGCGCCTCCGGAAGGAGGGACGAGGCTTCCGTGTCGACGGGGAGGCCCATATCGCAGAATTGCTCGACGCGGACCCCGCGCAGGCCGCGGCGCTCGGGCTTCCGAATGGAACACGAGCGCTCGACATCGAGGGGCTCGCCTACCGAGGAGGCTCTCTTTACTTCGGCCTCAAGGCTCCTCTCGATGCGCAAGGCAATGCCATGATCTGGCAGGTCACCGCGCCGAGCGCGCTTTTCGCGTCGAAGCCCCTGGCGAACGCCGGCGCCTCGCTCTGGGCGCGCGTCCGCGTCGACGTGGAGTTCGCGGGCAAACCCACGCCGGGCGGCATTTCCGATCTTTTGTTCCTGCCCGACGGCAGCCTCGCCATTTCGTCGACGCCCTCGACGGCGGACGGCGACGCCGGGGCGCTCTGGCGTATCGAGGCGCCGGCGTCCGGCGCGCTCACGCCGGTCCTCGTGAAGCGGTTTCCGGGGCTCAAACCGGAGGGCATCACGCCGTCGCTCTCCGCGGGCAAACTCATGGTCGTCTTCGATACGGGCAGTTCCGTCCCGTCATTCGAGGAGGTGCCGTGGGCACGGTGAAAACGTTCGCAGCCCTGCTCCCCGCAGCGCTGCTCCCGGCGCTCGCAGGTTGCTCCGTTCCGCTGCAAATGTCGGGCTCCGAGCGCGCGATCGCCATGTATCGCGAGAGCCTCGGGCCCCGGGGGTCGCTCTCCGTCCGCCACGACGAATCCACGCGCCGAGATGCGGCGCGGCACCAAACGAGCACGCCCGACGCGGCACCCCGCGTGCTCACCGTCGAGGACGCGGTCGTGCTGGCCAAGAAAAACAGCGCGCAACTCTCGGCACTCGAAGCGGGCGCTGCCACGGCCGAGGCGGGCATCGCCGCGGCGAACAAGCACACGAATCCGGAGCTCCGGATCTCGCAGATCCGTCTCAATCAATTCGTCGAGGGCGAGCCGCAGATCCGCACGGCGGTTCGTTTTTCGCCCGATCGGCCAGGAGACGTGGACGCGGAGGTCGCGGAGGCGCGCGCCGAGCAGGCCGAGGCGCAGGCCGAGGCGCGCGCCGAGGAGATCACAATCGAGGCCGATGTCCGCTGGCTCTTCGACGACGTCGCGCTGATTGACGCGGAGATCGCCGCAGCGCGTGCGGTCGCCGAGGCAAGAAGGGCCCTCGCGGCGCAAATGAAAAACCGTCTCGCCGCAGCGGAAGCGACGTCGATCGACGAGGCCATGGCCGAGCTCGCAGCGGTCGAGGCCGAATCGGATCTGGCCGAGCAACAGGCGCACCGGCGCGAGGTGCTCGGCGAATTGCTCGATCGGATCGGCCTCGAACCCGGGGCATCCGTGGAGGTCGTCGGCGAGCCGCCACTCGCGTGGCCTCCCCCGGATCTCCCTTCGGAGCAGGCCCTCATCGAAGAAGCGCTCCGGCGCAGGCCCGAGGTCGCCATTGCAGCCGCGCGGATCGACGCGGCCGACGCCCGCGCATACGCCGAGCGCGCGCGGCGTTTTCCATGGTTTTCGTTCGTCGAGCTCGGATATCAATTCACGCCGGGCACGCCGGCCACGCCAGGCACGCTGACGGGCCTCGCCTGGACGTTCCAGGCCGGCGTGGAGCTGCCCATTTTCGACACGAATCGCGCAGGCGCCGCCGCCGCCGGCGCGGCGAAGACCTCGTCCGAGCGCGCCCTCGCCGGCGAGGTCGAGCAGGTCGCCCGCGAGGTGCGCGCGCGCCTGCGCGAAGCCGAGGCCTCACGCGCACTCGTCACCGAATTCCGCACCCGCGCCCTCCCCGCGGCCGCGCAAGCCGGGACCGCGTCGAAACGAGCACTCGAAGGCCGCAACGTCGACGTCGTCGAGGCACTCTCCGTCGACGCGCAACGCGTCAAAGTCGAGCTCCGCCTCCTCGCACTCGTGCGCCGTTATCGCACCGCCGTCTCCGAGCTCCGGCGCGCCGTCGGCGGCCACTTCCCGGCCGCCGCCTCCCGCGGCGCCAGGTGACGCTGAGCTGGGGCGTTGCCCCAGGCCCCACCCGGGGTTGTCCACCCCGGGACCCGGACCAGCGCAAGCGCTGGACTCGTGGTCGATGAACTGCGCGATGCGCAGTTCATCGAACAGGCCGAGTCAAGACTGGCGGCGAGCCTGCCAGCCAAAACAGCAGCGCTGACGTCTCGACCCATGACGCCGACAGCGCGAAACGAACCTTCACGGTCTTGCCACTGGCCCTTGGAAGAACTGCGCACCGCGCAGTTCTTCCACCAAAGGTCCAGGGCTTGCCCTGGTTCGGGTCGAGGGGCGAACAGCCCCCGCGGGGCCCGGGGCAGCGCCCCGGCGCAACGGTTGCCCGACGAGCCCCCTGCGCGGCGCCAGGTAACGTCAGCCGGGAATGCGCGCATCTGGGAGCGTCAGCTCCGCGGTCACTCCATAACAATACTTCGAGAAGGAATAGCGGATCAGGTCGAGCCGCTGGACGAGCGAGACCATCCACCGGGGCGGGCGCCGCTCGAATTTGAGCTCGAGGACGCACACGGGCTCCTCGGTCCGCGTCTGTGCCCGGTGATCGATCGACCGCCACCGCCCCGGGATGGCTTCGAGATCGAGTGATTCTTGCGGCTGCACCGCGATCTTTCGATCGAACGTGAGCCGCGCGTACGTGTCGATCTCGCTGATGTAGGCCTCGCGCTCGTATTCGACGAGCAGCACCGGGTGAATGTGGTGCCGGTGATATGGCGCGAGGAACCGCATCGCCCCCGACCGCGCGCCGGGCGAGAGCGCGGCGAGCGCGGATTCCTTGCCGGCGAGCACGTCCCGCCACGCGGCTGCGGGCATGGCGGCGCGCGTCTTGACGATGACGTCGAGCACGCGCCGCTTCACCTCCAGAAAAACTGGGCTCTCCTTGCTCGCGGGGTAACAGCGGGCCCGCAGCTTGAATCGATCGGGCTGCTCCCGCTCGTTGGCCCAGAAGAGGTCGTAGCGGTCCGTATCGAAGTACAGCGATCGAATGCGGTACGTCCCGTCGGGCCCGGCGTACTTGTCGATCTTCGACGTCGCGCGCGCCGTCGCGCGGACGGCCGGGACGAGACCTTCCGGGACCAGGTATTTGTACTCGTAACGCTCGATGATGTTGTCCACGGCGCGCCTCGTTTCAGGGCGTGGGGGCGATCTTGTCGCTGCGCACGGTCACGATGTTGCGGAGTTCGGGGATGCTCGCGTCGAAATCGGCGAGATCCTTCTTCGTCTGTTCCCCCGAACTGGCCGTGTGCAGCACCGCGGCTGCCTGATTGATGGCCGCCTGCATGGAGTTCTCGTCCCACGCGGTGCGAGCGAGCTCGGTGAGCTCTGCGTGAAACTCCATGTCGAGTGCCTCGATCGCGCGGATCCGGAGCGGCAGCTTGGTCACGGGCGTGGTCTCGGGGTCGAATGCCGGATCGTCGAGGATGCGATCCATTCCATGGGGCATGAACACGAGGAGCCCGGTGGCGGGGGTGTTGTAGATGTAATGGTTGTTCGCCCGGAACGCGAAGCCGTCCCAGTGGCCGAGCAGCGCTTCGAGCGCGTAGCTCTTCATGAACCGGCCGAGATCGAGCCGCTTTTCGAGCGCGTCGGCGAACTCCGCGTCGGGCGTGTCCTGGATGATCTGGGCGAGTGCGACGAGATCGTCCCGGGTCCTGCCGTCCTTTTTTTCGTCCTCGAGCTCCATGTGATCGATGTCGTCGACGAAATCGCCGCAGCAGGGGCCCTCGTACAGGTTGCCCTCGGCATACTCTTCGCCGAAGTGGCTCCGGAGGAAATCCTTGTCGATGGCCTCGACCACCACGTAGATCCCCTTGTCCACGCCGTTCAGCGTCACCTGCGCGTGCGCGACGCGCGCGGCGGGGATGCCGGCGCGCAGGTGCACGTCCGAGCCGAGCCGGCTGCGCAGAAAGCTGGGATCCTGCTTCGAGCTGTTCAGCAGGAGCTTGTTCAGCCCGTAGAGCTTCGCCTGCTCGTCGAACTCGTCGAACTTTACGGAAAAGCTCGGCTTGTCGTCGAGATCCACGAGCGTATTGCCCTTCTGTCGGATGCCGGACCCCGCGACGAGCTCGCCGTCGTAGACGATGTCGCAAGGCACGCGCTCGTCGAGATTGTTCCCGAGCGTGTCGAGGTGCGTCGAAGCGACCGTGATCTCGACCTTGTGGAGCTTGGCCGGGTCGAAGATCGACGCCACGGGATCCTCGGCGGTGCACCCCGTGAAAGCCGATGTGAAGAGGAGGATCGAAGCGAGACGGAATCGCATGCCTGCGAGCGTACGAGATTCGTGTTAACGGAGTGTTAAGCCGACGGAAGATGTGCAATCGGGAGCCGCACGCATGCGCGGGTGCCCTCGTTCGGCGCGCTCACGAGCTCGATCTTGCCGCCGTGGGCGTCGATGATCCGCTTCGCGAGCGGGAGCCCGAGGCCGAGGCCCCCGGTCGCGCGGGTGCGGCTCTTGTCGACCCGGAAGAACGGTCGAAACACGCGCGAGAGGTCCGCCGCCGCAATCCCGATGCCCTTGTCGATCACCTCGACCGTGATGTCCTCGCCGGCGCGCGCGACGAGCTCGACCGGCTCCGAGGCCTTGTCCGTGTACTTGTGGGCATTCTCGAGCAGGTTGTCGAAGACCCGCCGCAAGAGCACGGGATCCGCGTCCACCGAGGGCAAATCCGCGGGCACGTCGACCCTGAGCGACCGCTGGGGGTGCGCCGTGCGGAAACGCGACGCGGCATGCGTGAGCAATTCATGGACGTCGACGCGCTCGCGACGCAGCGGAGGAATGCCGGCGTGTGATTCCACATCCTCGAGATCGAGCCGCGCGGCCGTGAGGACGTCCGAGATGAGCCGCTCGAGCTCGTCGAGATCCCCGGCAATCTCGCCGAGCATCTCCCGCGCGACGGCGACGTCGCCCTCCGCCTCGGAGACGAGCGCGAGGGCCATTCGAATGCGCGAGAGCGGCGTGCGCAGCTCGTGCGAGACGTTCGCGAGCAGCTCCCGTTCGGCCCGCAAAAGCTCGGTCACGCGCTCGGCCATCTCGTCGAACGCGCGCGAGACGTCGCCGAGCTCGTCGCGGTTCGGCAGTGCGGCGCGGGCCTTCAGATCACCGCCGCCGAACGCGCGCGCCGCGGAAGACAGGCGGCGCAGCGGCCGCGTGAGCGTGCGCGCGAGCAGCCACGACGAGATCCCCACGACCACGAGGACCATCGCGACCAGGCGGGGCCCGGTGATGGGTGGTCCCGGCGGCGGTCGAAATGGGGCGAGTTGCTCGATGCGCCCTTCGCGGCCATCGGGAAAACGCACGAGCTTCACGTGACAAGGCGGAGGCCGATCCTCGAGGAATTTTCCCGGCCTCGGCGGCATACAGCGGGGCGGCGCGCCGGGCGCGTTCGTCGCGAAGACGGCGCCGTCCGGATCCATCACGGTGACCGTGGCGTGCAGCTCGGTCTGCATGAGATCGAGCACGCCCTGGAGCTCGCGCGGGTTATCCATCTCCCGCGTGATCATCGCGTGAAAGAAGCGAACCTGGTGCTCGTGGGGGAACCCCTTGGGCCGGTTGAGCTCGAGGATGGCGATGAAGCCCGCCGCGACCACCGCGAATTGCGCGAGGCCCACGAGGTAGATGCGGAGGGCCAGGCGCGTGCGCAGGACGTCACGGAGGGCCATGGCTCACATCCGGTCGATCGCGAACACGTATCCGATGCCGCGCACGGTCTTGATGATCCGGGGGTTTTTCGGGTCGTCGCCGAGCTTCTTCCGGAGGTGCGAGACGTGCACGTCGATCGAACGATCAAAGGCCTCGTCCGCGCTGCCGCGCACGAGATCCACGAGCTGCTCGCGCGTGAGCACGCGCCCAGCCCGCTCGGCGAGGGCGTGCAGGAGGTCGAACTCGTAGGTCGTGAGCGCGAGCTCCATCCCGCCGAAGATGGCCCGGCGAGCGCAAGGGTCGATGGTGAGGGAGCCGGCGACGATCTGGCGCTCGGCCGGAGGACCCGCGAGGCCGCGGGCGCGGCGCGCGTGCGCTCGGATGCGCGCAAGGAGCTCGCGCGCGGAAAAGGGTTTGGGCAGGTAGTCGTCTGCGCCGCCTTCGAGGCCCATCACGCGATCGGCCTCTTCGCCGCGCGCGGTGACCATGATGATCGGGGTGTGGACGCGGGCCCGGAGGCGCTGGCAGACCTCGAAGCCGTCGATCTCGGGGAGCATGAGGTCGAGGAGGACGACGTCGGGGTGCTCGCGCAGGACAGCGGCGATCCCTTCGCGGGGATCGGTCGCCAGCGTGACGCGGACGTTGTGGGACTCCAGGTATCGCGCCGTGAGTCGCGCGAGCTTCTCGTCGTCCTCGATGAACACGATCGAGGTCGAGGTCCTCTCCACGGGCATCATCGGCGCAGACTACCACCCGCGCCGCGGGCGGAGTGCGTCGCTAACAGTTGCTTAACATGAGGCGGACGAACGGGCGGGAGCCCGTCCCGCGCAATCCCTGCTGATCGCGGAAGCACCATGGTGCTCGTCCGTACCGACGTGTAGCATCGTGAAAGTCTGGCGTGATGCGGCTCGGCCGCGTCACGCCCATTTCCTTGCAAGCCCACCGTAGGGCCTTCGGACACGCCCGATGACCGCACGCTCGACGAGAAAGGAAGAAGTCTTGATGAACGATTGCTCTGGGATGCATCGGCCGATGAGGCCTCCACGCGCCGCACGGCTCGCTTACGGCGCGTTGCTTCTCCTCGGCGCCGCCGCCGCCCTCGCCGTCGGGGCGACGTCGGCGCGCGCGCCCTCGCCCGCCGCGCTGGGTTCGCCGTCGCCGCTCCTCCCCGCCTTCCGCGGCGGCGAGGGCGTATGGACCGCAGGGGGTGACCGTTATGCCGTGCGCGCCTCCACGGAAGCATTCGAGCTCGCGCCCCTCGCCGACGGAAGGGCAAACACCCCCGCCGCGCGCCCGTCGCCGCTCCGTATCGAAACGACGGACGTCACGCGCGGCAGCCGCTCGCTCGGCCAGGCCGCGTCCGCCTCAAAATCGGCCGTCGACGCGGGCGGCGAGCTGGTCATCGACCGGGGAGAGGTCGCGCAACACCTACGGCCCATGCCGGAGGGCGTGGAGCTGAGTTACACGTTCCCCGCGCGCCCCGAGGGCGAAGGAGACGTCACCGTTCGCCTCCGGGTCTCCGGCCAGGCGTATGCGGGCGAAGGCGCGGCAGGGCATCGCTTCGCGGATCGCGAAACCGGGCTCGGCGCCCGGGTCGGGCATGCGACCTGGATCGACGCCCGCGGCGCCCGCGCCGACGTGCCCGTGCGCGCCGTGCCCGGGGGCCTCGAAATGCGCGTCGCGGCGAACCTCGTGGAGACGTCCGCCTACCCGGCCGTGCTCGACCCGCTCATTTCACCCGAGACGGGCACGGATACCCCCCTCTTTGGCCCGGCCGGCTTCGCCGAGGATTCGACCTCGGTGGCCTTCGACGGCACGCAGCACCTCGCCGTCTGGTACGACGGCCGCGGCGCGCCGGCGAGGATTTACGGCGCGCGTATCATGCCCGACGGCACGGTTCTCGATCCGTACGGGCTCGGTCTCGCGACGGGGAGCGAGCCACGCGTCGCGGTGGGCGGAGGCGTGTTTCTCGTCGCTTTCCTGAACGGCAGCGAGCTCCAGGCCGTGCGGGTGGATCCGAGCGGCGCTGTGCTCGACCCGACCCCGATCACGATTGGCGGCGTCGGCTCCGCAGGCCGGGGATTTTCCGTTGCCTATGCGGCGGGGCAGTTCGTCGTGGCCTGGTCGAGCACCGATGCCCCGGCCGGCCTCCGCCACGCGCGAATCACACCCGCCGGCGCCGTCCTCGATCCGGGCGGCATCGCCTCCATCGCGGGCCCGTCCTGGAGTTTCAGCGGGCTCGGGCTCGCTTCTGCGGGCGCCGACACGCTGATGGTCTGGCATTCGAACGGCAATCTCCGCGGCGCGCGTATCGACGCCCAGGGGGCCGTGCTCGACCCGGGCGGCGTCGACCTCGCGCCCACGCTGGCCGATTACACGGGCGACGAGTTCATCAGCGCGCCGGCCGTGGTCTTCGATGGGACGAACTATCTCGTCGCGTGGGAGACGGCCTGGACCCAGAGGACATTTCATACGGTCCGCGTGTCGGCCGCGGCCGTGCCGCTCGGGGCACCGGCCACGCTCGCGAGCGCCGATGTCGGCTACGAAGAGCTCATTCGTGTCGCCCTCCTGAAGACGAGCGCCGGGTTCCTCATGGCGTCGAGCAACAGGTGGGAGGTGGAGCTCGTCGAATCGGGCGGAACGCTGAGGCTCCTTCGGCTGGACGCGCAGGGAGGCTTTTTGGATCCGGCGCCGAGCATCCTCACGACGGCGGGCAGGGACGTGGCCATTACGTCCGATGGAACGAACGCGTTTCTCGCCTGGTCCGCGTTTGCGGGGAACGACTATGGCGCGCCCGACTCCGCCGACGTCGTGGGGGCGCGCTACGGGATGGATGGAACGCAGATCGATGCGACGCCGATCCTGATCTCGGCGAGCGCAAACAGCCAGACGGACGTATCGCTTGCCTGGAATGGGCAGAATTACCTCGTCGCCTGGGAAGACGATCGCGACTACGCGGCGCCTGGCTCCATGGACATCCTTGCGACGCGTATTTCTCCCGCTGGGCAGGCGCTCGACATGTCGGGGCTGCCGCTGGCCATAGGCCCGCTCCATCAGCGTGATCCACGCGTGATCTCGGACGGGCAGTCGACCCTTCTCGTGTGGTCTGCGTTCGACCGCCAGGCGGGGGCTCTGGAGGAGCAGAACTCGCTTCGAGCGGCGCGCGTGGACGGCCAGGGGATGTTGCTCGACAACCCGCCCATTCAACTCGGAGAATACCAGGTCGTCGCGGCGACGAAGGTCGCGGGCGACACGCTGCTCGTGCTTCAATATGCATTCGGCGGTCTCTACAGCGCCCGGATCCCCTTCCGCATCGATGCGCAAGGGAACGTCACCGAGCTCTCGGACCTGCCCTGGGGCTTCAGCGGCGCCCTCGCCTCCGACGGCACGAATGCCTTGTACGTCTGGGGTTCGGACCCGAATGGCACCGGATTCGGCAATGCGACGATCCTGCGCGCATCGCGCCTCGACGCGAACGCGACGATGATCGATCCGAGCGGCCTCACGGTCGCGAACCAGAACGAGATGCTTTGTGGTTTGAGCGTCGCGTTCGGCGGAGGCGTCTACCTGGTCACGTGGAGGGCCTTCGATCTCGCGACGAAGGTCACCCGCGAGCGCGCGGCGCGCGTCACGCCGGATGGAATGATCCTCGATTACCAGGGGCTTTTGCTCGACGAGCACCCGGACCCGTACGGCTACAATGGATGTGCCTTCAGTCACTGGGACCAGCGTCCGGCCGTGGCGTTCGACGGCAGCCTGTTCGTCGTCGCGCGGTTCGCGCCCGGGGCTTCCCCGCGGAATGACATCCTCCGGGGCGTGACCGTCGCTCCGGACGGGACGGTCAGCGCGCCGTTCGACATCTCGACCGAGCCTGGCATCGTCCAGCCCGTCGAGCTCGCCTCGCGCGGCGACGGGGAGACGCTGGCTGCATTCTCGCGGTTCGTGGAGGGCGCCCCCTACGATTCGATTCGCGTGCGGCTTTCGCGTATCACGACCTGCGGCGTTTGCCCGAGCGGCTTTTGCTCGGACGGCGTTTGCTGCGACACGGCATGCGGCGGCGGCGACACGACCGATTGCATGGCGTGCAGCGTGGCGGCCGGCGCGCCGGTCGATGGGGTCTGCGCCCCGCTCGACGGCACGACGTGCGGCGATGGGACGAACGTGTGCTCGGCGGGAACGTGCATGGAGCCGGTCGAGCCAGAGGACGCTGGGACGGACGGCGGCGAGGTGCCCGACGCGGGAATGGATGCCGGCGAGGTGCTCGACGCTGGGACGGATGCCGGCGAGGAGCCCGACGCGGGAACGGATGCCGGCGAGGTGCTCGACGCGGGAACCGGCTCCGATGCGGGTGAGGGCGGCGGCGGCCCGATCCCTGGCGGCGGCGGCGGGCCCATCCCTGACGGCGGCTGCAGCTACAGCGTAGAGGACGCGGAACGCTCGCCCTCTTCGCCGCTGCTTCTCCTGGGCGCGCTCGGGATCCTCTTGTCGGTCAAGCGGCGCGCGGGCGGCGCGCGGCGGTCCCACCCCACGAACTGAGCCTACACGGACGAGGCCCCGGGGAGCGCGCCCCGGGGCCGGAGCCGCGGGCTCCGTCAGAGAACGAAGCCGCAGGCCTTCAATGCGTCGCAGTCGCCGGCGCAAACCGCGCTCACGAGGCATTGCACGTCGGCTTCCTTGTAGCACTTGATGGTGGTGCCCATCTCGCAGTTGATGTTGCACTGCCCTTCATCGGTCGAGGCCATGCAGCTCACGGCGAGCTTGCAGGTGCTCCCGTCGGACGGGAACCCGCAGAGCGCGGCCGCGCCCGTGTACGTGAGGCACCCCATGTCGTTGTATTCGACGCCCGCCGGGATGGCGCAGGCGCTGCCGCCGCCGCTCCCGCCGGCGGCCGACCCGCCGCCGGTCGACGACCCGCCGCCCTGACCACCGGTGCCGCCGCCGCCATCGCTGCCGCCGCCGGAACCGCCACTCCCACCAGAACCGCCGGGGCCGGCGCCGCCGTCGCCACCGGTGTTGTCGTCGCTACACGCGGCCAACGAGACCGCACTAACCAGAAAGAGCAAGAAGAATGTACGCATTCCGTCCCCCTCGCATGAAGTGCCGGCGATGACAAGACCCAAAACGACCGCATGACGCGGAAAACACTACGGAAAGCGCGCGGGGGCCCTCGCCTCGGGACCGGATCGTGCGTGGTCAGCGCTGCCACATCCGGGTGATCCACGCTACGGCTCGCGTGGCAGTTTCTGGACGTCATTGGGGTCCGGAGAGGACCTGAGCTCCAGGGTATCCCCGAGGACGCGCATGCGAATCTGGTCGAGGTGAATCGTACCGCAGGCAGTCGGATCGATCGTGCAGATGTCAGCAATCCCCTCGCTTTCAGGTTCGCTCGCGCCGGCATCCGGCTCTTTCGGAGCAGGAACACCCGACACGCCGAGCTCCCCATTGCCCAATGGATGCCATCGGGCTCGCACCCTCTGGGTACCCCCGCAGGTCCACCACTCCAGCACGAACGTGTGGTCCGGCTTCAGCACCACGCGCGTTCCGACGTACTCGCCGTGCAAGGAATAGGAGCCCACGATCTCGTGCAGGGGCAAGTCACGCTTCACGCAATGCAACTGCATGGCCCCGGCCAGAGCCGACATGACGATCAGAAAACGGTTGGCCGTCCGCGCGTGCATGCGGCGAGGGTATCACGAAGAGGCGTCACGTGCGCATGACAGCGGGCTGTTACGGCCGCGTGACACCGTCACGGCCGCGTGACACCGACCCCTCCGTGTGAAGGAATTCGAGCCCTTGCGTCCGCGTCACGCCTCGGATTCGGATTGGCACGGCGCCTGCAATCTTCCCTGCGCAACGCTTCATCACGCGCACGAATTCGCTTCCGAGGACAAATATCATGAGAAAGAACCGGTCCGCCCTCGTCGCTTCGGGGTTGGGTAGCCTCGCGCTGCTCGTCGCCTCGAGCAGCCATGCCGCGCCGCCTCAGGTGCATCCCAACGCCATCGATCTCACGCCTCTCCTCGAAGACCACACGGTCGTCTCGCCGGGCACCCCCGGGACGGCGAACACCCCGGGGATGATCGCCGCGGTGATCGCGGGCAAGCACATCATCGCGAAGGGCAACGCTGGCTGGGCGAGGCTCGGCGCGGTCAATCCGGTCGCGATGCCTCACGACGCGGTCTTCAACATCGGATCCATCAGCAAGAGCATCACGGCGCTCGCGCTGTCGAAGCTCATCGAGTCCGGGGTCGTCATCTCGACCAACCCCACCGTGTACCTGTCCTGGGACACCCCGCTGTCGGACGCGCTGGACCTCGCGCCGGAATATTTTTACCGCTTCTTCGCGGACAACACCGACCGCGCGTACGTCACGCTCGGAGAGGTGGCCGCCCACCTCTCCGGGTACAATTGTCAGAGCACGCAGCTCTACGCGCACGACTTCCCGAACAACTGGCAGACCAAGACGCGCCCGCAGATCGTGCGAGAGTTCCTCATGGGCACCGTCACCCCCAATATCGGTGCGAGCCAGTACCCGAACGGCATGCTGGCCGATTGCGACGGGGACCCCGGCGAACCCGGCCAAGAGGACTACGAGAACCTGAACTTCTTGATCCTGCAGGCCGTCATCAACAGGTGGCTGCCCGCCGGCGTCCACGATTACACGGAGTACGTGAAGGAATATGTCGTCGAGCCGCACGGGATGGACGTCGGCTGGGCGTGGGGGAGGAGCGATATGCTGGCGGCTTCGGGGCTCGATTATTCGTCCGGCAACGCCTCCATCGACAATTACTGGAACGCCCACTTCTTCCCCGACCCCGTCTGGGCCTCCGGGCACCACTACCCCAGGTATTACAAATCGAATTGGGATGTGATTCCAGTCACCGCGGCCACGTACGGGGACGGTGATTCTCTGTACGACAACGCGAACGACAGCATCTCGACGGGAGCGGGTGGGCTCGCCTTCACGGTCTACGATTTCGCGCGGTATGCGACGCTCCTCCTTCGCGACCGATCTCCGGCCGTCCAGAGGGTGCTCCGGCGGGACTACGAAGATTACAACTACGGGTGGGGGTCGGTGTACATCTCGACCAGCCCACAGATCGTCGCCAAGCGCTACACCCACAACGGCGCGATTGGCCAGGGTTCCGTCATCTTCTCCTTCGCGCGGATCTGGTTCTCTCCGGAGCTCGATCTCGCCTACATCTCGTTCGCGAACGGAGGCGCACACCCCGGCACGGCCGTCGAGGACATCCAGGACGTCATGAAGAATGCGGTCGTCCCCGTGGACACGGGCGGGTGCGCGGATACCAACGACGTCAAGCACGTGCAGCGGTTCTACAACCAGAAGATGTTCGGCTGCGCGGGCTCGGTCACCTATTCCGAGGCGAGCACCCTGTGCAAGGCCGGCTATCACGTGTGCACGGCCGCCGAGTACGCGTCCTACAACCAGTATGGCACGGCCAGCGTGGAGAATGCCGAGGCTCCCATGGACCACTACTGGACCTCGACCAACCTGAAATACTCGGGCAGCGCGAGCGGCAACTGCTCCGCGTCGACCACGGCGACGTATGCCTGTCCGACGAACGAGCCGATGCGCGTCTGCTCGCCGACCGCCACGTATGACCTGACCGAGTCCGCCTACAGGGACACGCAGGGGAACTACTGCAACTGGATCAACTGCGGCTATGGCGGGAGCACCACGAACCGCTATTTCGGCGGCTGCAACGGCAACACCACGGCGGGCACCCTGTGCTGCGAGAACCAGATCAGCGCGCCGCAGTGAGCCCCTGCCCGGCGGCGTGACACCAGGATCAGCGGATCTCGAACGGCTCCGCGGTGCACACCATGGTGCCGTCGCCCAACTGCCCATACTCGTTGCTGCCGGCGCAAACGACGCCACCTGCCCGTGTGCGCCCGCAAAGCATCTTGTCCCCCCGCACGAGCTCCGTGATGTTGCTCATCCCGGCAACATCCTCCAGCTGATTGCGGCCGCCCAACTGGGGTTCTTCGCAGGCCACGCTGCCATTTCGGCGGAGCACACACACATGGCTGATCTTGTCCACGACCGCCACGACATCCGACCCGAAGCTCGTGACCTTGGTGGGAACGAAGGGGCGTTTGTCGTCGGCGTTTCTCGTCGCGCCCCAGGCAAAGACGGTCCCCTCCGGGGTCACGTCGTACATGGCGAACGGTCCAGCCGCGAGGGTGCCGCGCGTTCCGAGGTTCGGAACCGTGAGCGGCGTGTACGAGACCGTTCCCATGGCCGGCGAGCTTATCACCCCGCCGTAGTTCCAGCCCCAGCAACGCACGCGTCCGGCGCGGTCACGCATGCACGCGTGATTCCCTCCCACGACGAGTTGCGTTGCGTCACGCGCGGCTGTCCGCCGTGGCTCGCCTCCGTATTCCGGTGAAATGGGATAAAGATGCGACGAGCGCCAACAAGAAATCGCACCATCTTCGTGCTGGAAGCAGTAGGAGATGGAGCCGCCCACGATATCCACGACGTTGGTGAGCGAGGGAATCGGGCGGGGCTCCCGCACGGCGTTCAAGTTGCTCGTGCCGTCGAGCAATCCCCAGCAGGAGACCGTCTTGTCGGGTAGCAAAGCGCAGCACCGACGCCCCGCGCACGCGACATCCTGCGCGTTCGAGAGGCCACGCACCGGTACCGGCAGCGCGCGATCCGCCTGCGTCCCGTCGCCGAGCTGGCCGCTCGCGTTATCACCCCAGCAGAGCACGGCCCCATCGTCGCGGAGGGCACATAAAGAATGGTTGTCGGCCGTGAGTTGCCGGACGTTCGTGAGCCCTTTCACCGGCTGGGCGCTCTTGCCACGCCACGGCGAGTAGGCCGAGGTCAGATCGTACGTGCGCCGCTCCGGCTGACCGCCCCAGCAAACGAGCTTTCCGTCGCGGGTCACGGCGCACGCTCGGTCGAGCTCCACCGAGAGCGAGACCACGTCACGCAGCCCCGGAACCTCGATCGGTTGATCGGAGGCTCGCTCGGTTTGTTTCGTCGAGGAGGGTTGACCAAGCTGGTTGCAGTAGTTCAGGCCCCAGCAGCGTACACGCCCGTCCTCCCCGAGAGAGCATCCGTTCTGCCGCGCCAGCTCGATCTGCTTGGACCCTCGAAAAGAGCCCTCCTGCTTCTCGGCCTCCATCATCCACGAGGTCGCCCCGACCGGAGCACAACGCCAGTCGCCGCCCTGCCGGAGCTTCGCGCAGGCCCGCGTGCCTTCTTGATTCATGCGAATGTCATCCACGGCGCCCCAAGCTGCCGGCAAGGGCCAAGGCTCGGAGCGGTCGCGTCCCCAGGTGGCGCAGTCGGCCGTACCGGCTTCGGTGAGAAGGCAGCGCGTCAGGTCTCCGACGCGGATCTTGGGCACGGCGCCAAGCTTCTCGCGGTCCCGGTGAAGTCGTATCGTGCTATGACTTTCCTGCCCCCAGCACTCGACGGGCCCCTGCTCGGTGCGCACGCACGCGCGTGATGTTTCGATCTCGAGCGAGGTGACGCCGGTGAGCCCGTACAGCGCGACCGGCGTGCGCTGACAGAGGCGCGCCGGCTCCGGGGATTTGCCGCAGGTCTCCCGGACCCCTTGCACCGTCGAGAGGGACACGGACCAGTCGCCCCAGCACCATACGGTGCCGTCACGCTTGACCGCGCAGGTGCTGTCGCCGAAGGCGTGGAGCTCGCGCACGTCCCGCACGCCCTCGACGTCGCGGAGGGTGCTGGAGGGGGCGTCATCGCCGGTGCCGAGCTGGCCACGCGTGTTTTTGCCCCAGCAGCGGACACGGCCGTCGGTCATCCGCACGCACCCGTGCTCCTTGCCGAGCGTGACGTCGGCGATGATCGAGGGCGGCGTGGGAGCGGATGAATGCTCCGTGCCTGGCGGCAGGTTCGATGTCGCGGGGGTCGGCGCTGGAGAGCACGCCCAGACGGTCGGGAGGAGGAACGCGAGGACCCAAAAGCGCCCTGAATGCGTGGGGATCATCTTGAAGGGGCGGATGCCTAGCACGCTTGCCGAGCGCCGTACATCCGGCCGCCGTGGACGCGGGAGCGGTCCTACATGGCTCGCGGTCAGCGTCGCATACGGCGACGGCCTCGCGCGAGGGCGAGGAGGATTCCGGCCATGGGAAGGGCCACGGATTCCATGCCCGTGGAGGTGGAATCACCTGCCGCCGAGCACGTGCAGCCGCCCTCTTCGGTGGGGCCCGGCGTCGAAGGCGAACCACCGCCGCCGCCCGCGCCGCCGCTGCCACCCGCGCCGCCGCTGCCGCCCGCGCCGCCGCTACCGCCCGCGCCGCCGCTACCGCCTGCGCCGCCGCTGCCGCCTGCGCCGCCGCTGCCGCCTGCGCCGCCGCTTCCGCCTGCGCCGCCGCTGCCGCCTGCGCCGCCGCTGCCGCCTGCGCCGCCGCTTCCGCCTGCGCCGCCGCTGCCGCAGTTCGGTTGGGTGGCGCCGGACTTACAAGCGCCGAGCTCGCACGAATCGCCCTCCGTGCACGCATCGCCGTCATCACACGCCGTCCCGTCCGGCACAGCGGCATCGGGAGGACAATTCACCGCCGCACCGTCGCAACTCTCGGCGGCGTCGCAAGCCCCCGCAGAGGCCCTGCACTCGGTGCCTGCCGCGACCTTGGTGTCGACCGGACAAGCATCCGCCGTCCCATTGCAGCTCTCGGCCAC
Organism: Polyangium jinanense; assembly: GCF_028435365.1. Next base: position 31,337 of record NZ_JAGTJJ010000075.1, read on the forward strand.
GTCGCACGCACCCGCCGCCGCCCTGCACTCGGTGCCTGCCGCGACCTTGGTGTCGACCGGACAAGCATTCGCCGTCCCATTGCAGCTCTCGGCCACGTCGCACGCACCCGCCGCCGCCCTGCATTCGGTGCCTGCCGCGACCTTGGTGTCCGCCGGACAAGCATTCGACGTCCCGTTGCAGCTCTCGGCCACGTCGCAAGCCCCTGCCGACGCCCTGCATTCGGTGCCGGCCGCGGCCTTGGTGTCGACCGGACAAGCATTCGCCGTCCCGTTGCAGCTCTCCGCCACGTCGCAAGCCCCCGCCGACGCCCTGCATTCGGTGCCTGCCGCGACCTTGGTGTCCGCCGGACAAGCATTCGACGTCCCGTTGCAGGTCTCCGCGACGTCGCACGCACCCGCCGACGCCCTGCATTCGGTCCCTTGCGCGACCTTCCCATCCGCGGGGCACGCCGTCGCGACGCCGTTGCAGCTCTCCGCCACGTCGCACGCACCCGCCGACGCGCGGCATTCGGTGCCCATCACGAGCGGGCTGCACGTCCCGTCCATGGCTGCGCCCGCCGCCACGCTGCAGGCCTGGCAGTCGCTTCCGACACCGCCGCCGCACGCGCTGTCGCAGCACACCCCGTCGACGCAGAAGCCGCTCGCGCACGTGGCGCCCGAGGCGCAGGTCGAGCCGTTGCCCACCGTCAAGACGAACACGTAGGCAGAGCCCTTGTTGTCGTCGAAGTGAGCCCCCACGAGCGCCGTGGTCCCCGACAGCGCGACCGAAGTACCAAATTCGTCGTCCGCCACCCCGTCGCTCGCCACGAGCTTCGTCTGCTCGGTCCAGGCGCCGCCGCTGCGCAGGAACACGTAGGCCGTGCCCTTGTCGTTGTCGTCTCGATACGCCCCCAGGAGCGCCGTGTCCCCGAGCAGCGTGACCGAATGGCCGAAGCTGTCCGACGCCACCCCGTCGCTCGCCAGGAGCTTTGCCTCTTGGGTCCAGGCGCTGCCGCTGCGCACGAATACATAAGCAGAGCCGGCGTCGGTCCCCTTGTCGTCGTCCCGATACGCCCCCACGAGCGCCGTGTCCGCCGATAGCGCGACCGAATAACCGAACAGGTCGGTCGCCGCGCCATCACTCGCCAAAAGCTTCGCCTCCTGGGTCCAGGCGCCGCCGCTGCGCACGAAGACATAAGCAGAGCCGGCGTCGGTCCCCTTGTCGTCGTCCCAGTAGGACCCCACGAGCGCCGTGTCCGCCGACAGCGCGACCGAGGTGCCGAATTGGTCACCCGTCGCCCCGTCGCTCGCCACGAGCTTCGCCTGCTGGGTCCACGTGCTGCCGCTGCGCACGAAGACGTAGGCGGAGCCGGCGTTGGCCCCCTTGTCGTCGTCCCACAGGGCCCCCACGAGCGCCGTGTCCCCCGACAGCGCGACCGAATAGGCGAACCAGTCCTCCGGCGCGCCATCACTCGCCAGGAGCTTCGCCTGCTGGGTCCAGGTGGTCCCGCTGCGCACGAAGACGTAGGCGGAACCAGAGTCGGTCCCCTTGTCGTCGTCGAGGCCGGCGCCCACGAGCGCCGTGTCCCCCGACAGCGCGACCGAGGTGCCGAATTGGTCGCCCGCCGCCCCGTCGACCGGCACGAGCTTCGCTTGCTGGGTCCACGTGCTGCCGCTGCGCACGAACAGGTAGGCGGAACCGGAGCCTTGCCCCTTGTCATCGTCGAGCGGGGCGCCCACGAGCGCCGTGTCCCCCGACAGCGCGACCCGAATGCCGAAGCGGTCGGACGACGCCCCATCACTCGCCAGGAGCTTCGCCTGCTGGACCCCGATCAGCGGATCGATCTCCACCGGATACGCCGCCCCCTCGTCGTCGACGTGCAGCGTGATTCGCCCCGCCTCCACCGACATCCACGTCGGCAGCGTTTTGCCCTCCGCGTCCTTCGCGAAGAGATCCGTATACGAGAGCGCCACCTGGCCCTCGACATCCACGAGCCGGATCACCTCCCCGCGCCCGTCGCCGTCCGCGTCCTCGAGCTCTGCGCGGAGCTCGCCGCCGAGCTCCAGCTCCACCACCTTCGTCCCCGCACAATCGGGCGCGCGCTCGAGGACGAACCCTTGTTCGAGCCCGAGCGGGCCATTGAGGTACCACCCGGAGATCTCGGGATGCTCGTACGCAATCCGATTGCCCACAGCCTTCGGCGAGACCGCGGAGACCGGCAGCGTCGCCCCCTCGCAGCCGATCGCCGCCGTGCGCATTTCGAGCGACCAAGGCTCCTGCAAGGGCGCGAGCACCACGCCCGCGCTGGAGAGCGTCGTCACGAAGCCCGAGGCCTCGTTCTCTGCCTCGACGAGCTCCGGCCCGACCCACCTCGCGCCATAGGCCTCCGGGGCGCCCGATTGCACGGCATGAATGTAGGCTGCGCGGAGATCCTTCGGCATCTCGGTCGACGATGCAGGCGCCGACGAGGCCGAAGGTTCGGATGGGGGATCAAGAAGGGAATCGGAGGCACACGAAGCGGCCACCGACAGGAGGGCTCCGGTGGCCACGTGCCGGAGCCAAGGGCCCGGTAACACATAGGATTGCGACATTCGCGCACCCATACGGCCACTCGAAGAGCACGTCAAGCGGTGTCGGCGATGCGCGCGTCACCGCCTCCTCAAAACATCAGCGTGCCGTTCGCGAATCGCACCCGGCATTTTCTTTCGTTCGCGGCACGCGTACTTGCCTTCCGCCTGTCGCGCCGTGAGCTGTGGTAGGCTTCGGGTATGAAGGACCGCTCGAGTGATGATCCCGGCGCGCCGATCCTCGTATCGGCCTGTCTTGCGGGCCGCGCGTGTGCGTATGACGGCAATCACCGCGCGCGCGAGCGCGTCCTCGCGCTTGTGCGCGAGGGGCGGGCCGTGCTCGTTTGTCCGGAGGCTGAAGGGGGCCTTGGAATTCCCCGGCCTCCCGCCGAGACTGTGGGAGGAGATGGGAATGATGTTTTGAGCGGGAGGGCACGCGTCCTCACGGACGCGGGGGACGATGTCACCCCTCAGTACCTGGCGGGGGCTCGTATTGCGGTGGAGCGCGCGCGCGCTGCTGGGTGCCGCCTCGCCATTCTGAAGGCGCGATCTCCGTCGTGTGGGTGCGGCGCCGTCTTTGATGGAACGTTCTCGCGTACCCTTCGCGAAGGGAACGGGGTCACCGCGGCCGCATTGCTGCGTGAGGGGATCGAGGTCGTCACCGACGAAGAGCTTTGAGCGCCGGCGGACGCGAGGGGGCCGCTACCGGGACAATTGTGGACGAGGTCAGAGGACCATGTGGACCAGGTCATGGGACCATGTGGACCAGGTCATGGGACCATGTGGACCAGGTCGAGGACCATGTGGACCAGGTCATGGGACCATGTGGACCAGGCCGAGGACCATGTGGACCAGGTCATGGGACCATGTGGACCAGGCCGAGGACCATGTGGACAAGGTCATGGGACCATGTGGACCAGGTCATGGGACCATGTGGACCAGGCCGAGGACCATGTGGACAAGGTCGAGGACCTTTGCTTCCTGGAGGCAGGGCCTTCGCTGGTCTTGCCTCGGCCTGTTCGATGAACTGCGCATCGCGCGGTTCATCGACCTTGGGTCCAGCGCTTGCGCTGGTCCGGGTCGAGGGGCGGACAGCCCCCGCGGGGTCCGGGGCGGCGCCCCGGCGCGACGGCTCCCGTGCTTGCCTGTCAGAGTGCGGCTTCGATCGCTTGTACGACTTCGGGGGACTCGGGGGTCACTCGGGGGGAGAAGCGCGCGCGGACTGCGCCGTCGCGGCCGACGAGGAATTTTTCGAAGTTCCAGGAGATGTCTGAGCCTCCGCCTACTTTGCTGCCGATGAGCCATTGGTAGAGGGGGCTCCGCTCTGCGCCGTTCACGTCTTGCTTCGCGAGGAGTGGGAAGTCGACGCCGTAGGTTGTGGAGCAGAACTGAGCGATCTCCGCGGCCGTCCCGGGCTCTTGCCCGAGGAACTGGTTGCACGGGGCGCCTACCACGAGGAACCCGCGGTCGCGGTAGCGTTCCTGCAGCTTTGCCAGCCCTTCGTACTGCGGGGTGAGGCCGCAGCGGCTGGCGACGTTGACGAAGAGCACGACCTTGCCTGACAGCTCTTCGAGGGGGAGCGGTGCTCCGTCGAGCCGCTGGAGCGAGAGCTCCTGCAGGGAGGTGGGCCCGCCTTCGGGGGCTTTGCCGTACACCGCGCGATTCACGACGCCTACCAGTTTGTTGAGCATGGGGATCGCAATACCCGAGGATGGACCGCGACGCCAGGGGCTGGATCCCTCAACGAATCCCGGGATACGCTGACCCTGCGTGCCACCCATGCGCCGTACCCTGAACCGCCTCCTCGCGCCGTCCCTCCTCTCCCTGCTCCTCGTGGCTGCGGCGAACACGAGCCCGCGCCTCCCGCGCTTGGCTCTGCTCGCGCGGCCCTCGAGACCGTCGTTGGCCCTGAGATGGGCCTTGGCGAACCCCTCCCTGGTTTTGCGGCCGAGGTGCAAGTGCGCCCTGCGGTTGCCTTCGGCGATGGCGCGTATTTTGCGGTCTGGCAGGATCACCGCAATGGCCGGGAGCGCATCTTTGGCTCGCGCGTGATGCCCGATGGCATCCTCGTCGATCCGTATGGCCTTCACCTTGCTGACGGCCGCTCGCCCTCGATCACCTACGACGGAACGAACTTCCTGCTCGCCTACGAGGGCAGCACCGTGGAGATCGACGGCACCTCTCCTGCGAGCGTGTGCCTGATGCGCATCGGCCCGGCCGGCACGGTCCTCGATCCTGGCGGGATCTTCGTGGCCGAGGATGAGCATGTCCGGGCGAGGGTCGCCTCCCATGGCAATGGCTCTCTCGTCGTCTGGGACAAGACCTGCCCGTTCTCGAACTGTGAGGTCCGCGCTGCGCGTGTCGCGGCCGACGGCACTGTGCTCGATCCCGGCGGGTTTCTCGTGGCGTCCGCCGAGGATGCCCCTGACTACGCGCGCCCCGTCGTGGCCACGGACGGCTCGGATTACCTCGTCGTCTGGAAGGACGGCGAGATTCGCGGGCGCCGTTATTCTGCGTCTGGCGCCCCGCTCGATCCCTCTCACCTCGTCCTCGTCGCCGACCCGCAGGTCGACAATGCCGTGCTCGTCCATGACGGCGCCGCGTACGTGCTCGGCTGGGGCCGTTCCAGCGGCGTGTATGCCGCGCGGATCTTGTCGTCGGGCGTGATGCTCGATCCGAGCCCGATTCAGGTGTCGAGCCTCGGGACGTATCCCTCGGGCCTCGTGGGCTCCCACGACGGCGTGAATACGGTCTTCGCGTGGGCCGATTACAGCCCTGGCGACTCCGCCACCCTGCTCACCGCGCGCCTCTCTCCGGCCGGGATCCCGCTTGCTCCTCCGCCGGGCGCCATGCTCCGCCCGGACGTCGAGGGGTTCGCCGTGGCCAGCGCGAGCGTGGGATCCCTCGTCCTCTGGACGCAGCAGAGCCACAGCTTCAATGACGTCAACAGCGGAGACATCCTCGGCACGCGCCTCGACCCCTCGGGCGCCGCGCTCGACGATCCGCGCATCGTCGTCTCGCAGAGTGCCGATCAGCAATTTCAGCCCTCGGTGGCGTTCGACGGCACGAACCACGTGGTCGTGTGGACCGACGATCGCGACTTCGAGCAGGGAATGCGGTGGTACGACATCCACGCCGCGCGGTTGTCGCCGGACGGGACCCTGCTCGATCCGCAGAGCATTGCCGTGTTCGCCGGCGACAACGTCCAGATGCAGCCGCACGCGTTCTTCGATGGGAAGAACACCCTCGTCGTGTGGGGGACCGACTTGGCATATCCTCCGTACAACCATCCGCTCGCGGCGCGCGCGGCGCGCTTGAGCGCGGCAGGCGTGGTCCTCGATTCCACGCCGATCGAGCTCCCGGAATACAACGACGCGGCCTCGGACGGCGCGGGCCTCATGTTCGTGGGGGCGAGTGCGGGCAAGCTCCACGCGTTCCGCGTGGGTCAGGACGGCGTCGTCTCCCCGATGATCGACCTGTCCGCGGCCCCGGCCGAATGGGCCGGCGGTACCCCTGCCCTTTCTTTCGATGGGACGAACTTCCTCGTGACCTGGTCCTCCAGCACGGGGATCCGCGCCGGCCGTCTGACCCCCGCGGGAGAGCCGCTCGATCCGGGCGGTTTTCCGGTGACGCCCGCCGCCCCCGATCTGCCGGCGTTTCGGCCCGACGTGGCCTTCACGGGGACGCACCACGTCGTCGCGTGGCAGGAGCTCGTCGCAGAGCGGCGGGTGAATCTACGCGCCGCGCGTGTGACCTCCGACGGAATGGCTTTCGACCCGCAGGGGCTCTTGATCGGCGAGGATCTCCCGCACGGCGATTGCGACGACGCCCTGCTGTACCACGGCTACGTCGAGGGCACCTGCCCCGCGCTCGTCGCGGTGGGTCCGCGCGCGCTCGTCGCGTTCCGCGTCTTGACGGCGCCCACGGACCCGGCCGCGGTCGACCTCGTGGCGAGGACGATTGAGGCCGACGGGACGGTGACCTCGAGCGTCCCGCTTTCGGCGGAACCCACGTGGGTCGAGGGCGCGCCCGTGATTGCGGCGGAAACCGCGAACAAGGCCCTCATGGCGTATGCACGGTTCGTCCCGGGAGAGCCGTTCGGGGCGCAGCGCGTGTTCGGGCGATTCGTGGAGCTTTCCGGCGGAGGCGGGAGCGGAGGCGGAGGCGGCAACAGGAATCTGTTTGTGTACCGTTCTTGAGGAAGGCGGGGGCAGGTCGAGCGTTCGCGAAGGGTTGGCCCGCGCGGGGCTCTCGGCGCGTGGACCGCCGATGCGTAAGCGTGTGCCCCTGGGGCAACTCTCGCTGCCATTCCCGAAAGCGCACCGGCGAGAGCAGCCCTGAGGCGCCGCCTTCGGTGGACGTCTCGCGCTCGCTGTCTGCCGGCGCCGATGCGTACGTGTACCCGCAGTGCCAGAGAATTCGATGACGAGCTCGACTTTCCGCGCGAGGCCCACGCGTGGTGGCGTCATGCCGTAGTCGGGGATACGGCCGCGGCGGGGGGCGGCGGGGCAACGGTTCCTGCTCGAGGGTGAAATTGGCTGGTTATTTGCCCTAAGCGCTCCGGGCGCTCGCGGTCCTGCTCGTCCCGTGGACGGCGCTGCTCGCGTGGGTCGACGCCGCGTGGTATCCGGCGCGCTGGGTGCAATGGGCGTGGGTGGGCTTCGACGTCGGTTTGACGGTGGGAATGTTTTTCCTGGCCGCGCGGTGGCGCCGGAGCATCGGCGCGCTCCTCGCCGTCGCGGTGTCGCTCGACGCGGCCGTCATGCTCGTCGAGGTGCTCGTTTACAACGTCCCGCGCGCGTCGGGCCCGCTCGTGTTGACGGTGCTCGCGGTCGCGTGCGGCGCGCCTGCGCTCGCGGCGGCGGTGCTTTGGGGCGCGCTCGAGCGGCGCGGGGGCATTTCGGAGTAGCACGGCGGCGCCGAGAAGCGAAAATGTCGGATTCGCCGCCCTGCGAGCGGGCGGCTTCGTGGGTTGACGGGGCCCGCTGCGAGCGCAACGACATGCCAAGGGGCGTGGAGCGCTCCGCCGGGGAGGTGCAGCATGATCGGAAAGCTATGGGTGGGACTGTTCGCGCTGGGCGTGGTCTCGGCCTCTTCCCGCGCCGACGCGTGTGTCACGTTTTACGAGGACGTCAATTACGGGGGCGCGTCGATGAGCGCGGGAGAGGGGAGCCAAGCTTGGGTCGGGGACGACTGGAAGGACCGGATCTCCTCTTGGCTGCTCGATCCCGAGTGCGGCGTGCAGGTGTTCGAGGGCGCCAATTTCGCTGGCGCGACGCAGACCTACTGGGACGACACGCCTTTGCTCGGCGAGTGGAACGACAAGATCAGCTCTTTCGTTTGCGAGTGCCCTTGACGCGTTTTCGGGGCCCTCTCGACGCGTCGCCGTCGGATCCCCCTCGCCTGCCTGCGCGAGCTCGTTCGACGCGGCGGCGGCCCCTCGAATGAGCTCTCGCGCGCCTGCCCGCAGGGAGGGCAGCCGCAGGCCGAAGCCGAGCGCCAAGCCTGCGAGCGGGCGGCTTCGTGGGTTGACGGGCCCCGCCGCGAGGGCAATGACATGCCGAGGGGCGTGGAGCGCTCCGCCGGGGAGGTGCAGCATGATCGGAAAGCTATGGGTGGGACTGTTCGCGCTGGGCGTGGTCTCGGCCTCTTCCCGCGCCGACGCG
>NZ_JAGTJJ010000075.1:39559-48545 GCF_028435365.1 Polyangium jinanense
AGGGCGCGTCGGTGAGCGCGGGAATAGGGGACAATCATTGGATCGCGAGCGAGTGGAACGACCGGATCTCCTCTTTGACGCTCGCTCCCACGTGCTACGTGGAGGTGTTCCAGAACGTCGAGTTTGGGGGCGCGGGGCGGACCTTCTCAGGCAATACGGCGAGGCTCCCAGACGGGTGGGACAACACGATCAGCTCTTACAGTTGCAAGTGCTTTTGACGTGTTTTCGGGGCTGCCTCGACGCGCCGTCGGATCTCCCTCGCCCGCCTGCGCGAGCTCGTTCGACGCGGCGGCGGTGCTTTGGGGCGCGCTCGGCAGGCGCGCTGGTATTTCGGGGTAGCGCGGCGCCGACGAGAAGCGTGAAGTCCGGATTCGCCGCCCTGCGAGCGGGCGGCTTCGTGGCTTGACGGGCCCCCGCCGCGAGGGCAACGACATGCCAAGGGGCGTGGAGCGCTCCGCCGGGGAGGTGCAGCATGATCGGAAAGCCATGGGTGGGACTGTTCGCGCTGGGCGTGGTCTCGGCCTCTTCCCGCGCCGACGCGTGTGTCACGTTTTACGAGGGCGTCAATTACGGGGGCGCGTCGATGAGCGCGGGAGAGGAGAGCAAAGATTGGGTCGGGGACGAGTGGAAGGACCGGATCTCCTCTTTGCGGCTCGATCCCGGGTGCGCCGTGGAGGTGTTCGAGAACGCCGGTTTCGATGGCGCGACGTGGATCTTCTCGCACTCCGCGGATTCGCTCGGAGAGTGGAACGACAGGATCAGCTCTTACGTTTGCCTGTGCGATTGACGCGTTTTCGGGGCCCTCTCAACGCGCCGTCGGATCCCCCTCGCCTGCCTGCGCGAGCTCGTTCGACGCGGCGGCGGCCCCTCGAATGAGCTCTCGCGCGCCCGCACGCAGGGAGGGGAGCCGCAGGCCGAAGCCGAGCCCCGCCAAGACGCACACGGCGCCGCCGATGCCGACCGTCGTCGGGACGCCGATGCGCTTGGCGATCCAGCCGGCCCCGAGCGAGCCGAGCGGCGTCATGCCCATGAACATCACCGCGTACACGGCCATTACGTGCCGACCAGCGAGACGAGCTGCCCGGCGAAGAACAGGCGGTCATTTCGCGACCGAAACGCCTTAGCGAAAGTTGACGGGCCCCGCTGCGAGCGCAACGACATGCCGAGGGCGTGGAGCGCTCCGCCGGGGAGGTGCAGCATGATCCAAAAGCTATGGGTGGGACTGTTCGCGCTGGGCGTGGTCTCGGCCTCTTCCCGCGCCGACGCGTGTGTCACGTTTTACGAGGACGTCAATTACGGGGGCGCGTCGATGAGCGCGGGAGAGGAGAGCAAAGCTTGGGTGGGGGACGACTGGAAGGACCGGATCTCCTCTTTGCAACTCGATCCCGGGTGCGGCGTGCAGGTGTTCGAGGGCCGCGATTTCGGGGTCCCGACGGGGGTATTCATGGATGACACGCCTTGGCTCGACGAGTGGAACGACAAGATCAGCTCTTTCTCTTGCTGGTGCGGTTGACGCGTTTTCGGGGCCCGGCGAAGAACAGGCGGTCATTCCGCGACCGAAGCACCCGAGCGAACCGGGTCATTTTACCGCCTTTCACCCGTCCACGTGAGCACGCGCCTCGCGCTGGTTTCCTCGATCGTCGCCCGTTTGGCGGCCGTCCCGCCCTTTTCCGATTGTCGGGGCCGTGCTCGCGTGGCCGCAGAGCGTGCGTACACGTCCTCATGGCCTACGGGCTGTCCGTGCACACTGCAATGGAGTGGACCGCATATTGCTCTGACGTCCTCATCGGAACGGCGTGCGACGCCGGCCGGCCGAGGATCGTCGAAAGCGTCGCCGGATCCTCCTTGTCGAGCCGCGGCGGAGGCAAGCGCGTGCTCTTCGTCTGCTCCACGTGGGCATGCGACACGGCGGCGGCGACGGCGATGGCGATGCTGAAGCGGGAGGGCGTCGAGACGAAAATGATCTCGCCGGGCCACATCGGGCACCTCGTCGACGATCGCGTGATCACGCTCATTCGCGAGAATTGGCCGTGGGTCGTGCGCGATCGCTCGGGCGCGCTCGGGCCGTGGTGATGGCAGGTCACTCGATGAGCGCGACCCACTTCGAGAGGATCCGCTTCCCACCGTGCGTGCCGCATTCGCCCTCACACAAGCGGACGGGGGTGGCCACGCATTGGAACGTGCCGCAAGTGTTACAGTCGTTGTCGCCCAGTTGGGGGCTATAGCAGCCGCCCCCCTCCAAGACCCAATTCTCGATCCATCCGCTCGCCTGTGCGATCCCGGCGAGCGAGGACCAAGCTGCGATGGCGAAGATTCCGGCACCAACCGATTTGTAAAGGGTCTTCATCCGCGCATCCTTCTCACTCGCCCTCGCGGCGAGCAACGTCGAGCCCTCACCACGCCGCTCCGCGATGGCGTGCCCACGCTGTTCCTGCGCCACGGCCTGCCCGGTCGGGAGCCCCTTCTCATCGGATGAAATGCCTTTGCCCCCGATTGTCGTGGACTGTCGGTTTGCTATCCTCTTTCAATGTTACGGAAACGCCAATCGATTCCGACAAGCGCCCCCCTGCTCCTCTCCCTCGCGCTCACCGCTTTCGGCTGCACGACCCCCGAGGAGCCCGATCCCCCTGTGGCGCCCCCGCCCATTTCCGAGGCCGACCTCGACTACACCGAGGTCCAGCCGGAGCACCCCGTCTCGGCGGTCGTGGACGCGAAGATCCGCGCCGCCCTGAAGATCATCGCGGAGACGGGCGCGTCCTCCGCCACGACGCCCGGGGCGCGGCTCGCCTCCGAGACGCTCGCGCGAATTCGAGAGGGCGGCGCCCTGCTCGATACCCTCGACGACGCCAAAGCCGAGGACCTCTACCACATGTGCCGCGACTACAAGCTGCACCACCAAGGCTCTCGGTATCCACGATGATCTCTCCACCCAGGGAGATGCGCAGCCGCCGCCCGGCCTCCTCGATGCGGACGTGATCGCTCTGGTTCGCCATGTCGCCTTGCTCCCGGCTCGGATGTCCTGGCCCCTACTCTAGCGCAGAGGTCCCCCCGCGGAGGCGGAGGCGGGCGCGGAGGCGGAGGCGGAGGCGGGCGCGGAGGCGGAGGCGGGAGCGGAGGCGGAGGCGGAGGCGGAAGCGGAAGCGGAAGCGCAGGCGGAAGCGGCGGCGACAGCGGTGGCAGCGAAAGCGGATGCGCCTGCCACCTCGGCGCCTCGTCCTCATCCCCCGGGACCCTCGTCCTGCTCGGCCTCGGTTCTCTTCTCGTGTCGCGCCGTCGCCGCCATCGTTGGTCTGCCCTCGACAAAACCCCTTGAGGTTTTTCACGACACGCGTCCGGTTGCCTGCTCGTGCCATCCGTGCTTACTCACCCTCATGCACCAGCGGCTCCTGCCTTTTGCGGTGGCCTTCGTGCTCGCCGGTTGTGGAAATCCGACCGCGGACGGGCCGAAAGGCCCCACGGCCCTTCGCAAGGTCGCGCCGAACGAGCTCCGCGCCCCTTCCGACTTCGCGAGCATCGAGGACACACGCGAGCGATCCCGCGCCCTCTTCCTCGAAGCGAGCCGCGTGTTCACGCATCCCCGCTGCGTGAACTGCCATCCGAACGGCGACATCCCCCACCAGGGGATGAACATGCAGCTCCACGACCCGCCGTCCGTCCGCGGGCCCGAGGGCCACGGCGTCGTCGGGATGGAATGCACGAGCTGCCACCAGGACAAGAATGTGGAGCTCACCCGCGTCCCCGGCGCGCCCCACTGGGCGCTCGCGCCGATCGAGATGGCGTGGGTCGGCAAGTCGCCGCGCCAGATCTGCGAGCAGATGAAGGATCCCAAGCGGAACGGCGGCAAGTCGCTCGCCGCGATCGTCGAGCACAATGCCCACGACGCGCTCGTCGGCTGGGGATGGCATCCGGGGGCGGATCGCGAGCCGGTCCCGGGGACGCAGGAGCAGTTTGGCGCGATCGTCGCGGCCTGGGCGGAGTTCGGGGCCGAGTGCCCCGCGGAGGGGGCGAAACCATGAGCGTGCGTATCCGCGTGAACGGCGTTGAAAAGACGCTCGACGTCGACCCCGAAATGCCCCTGCTCTGGGCGCTCCGCGACGTGCTCGGTTTGACCGGCACGAAGTACGGATGCGGTCAGGCCCTCTGCGGCGCGTGCACCGTGCACCTCGACGGGCAGGTCGTGCGCGCGTGCGTGACCCCGGTTCGCCGCGCCGACGGCCACGCCGTGACCACGATCGAAGGCCTCGCGCCGGACGGGAGCCATCCGCTCCAGCGCGCTTGGGTCGAGCTCGGCGTCCCGCAATGTGGGTTTTGCCAGGCCGGGCAGATCATGACGGCGGCCGCGTTGCTCAAGGCCAAACCAAAACCCTCGGACGACGAGATCGAGCAGTCGATGGCCGGAAACCTGTGCCGATGCGGCGCCTACCCGCGGATCTGCGCGGCGATCCGCAAGGCCGCCGGGATGCCGGAGGGCGAACGATGAGCGGCGATGCCGTGCGCGTGACCCGGCGCTCGTTCCTCGTCGGGTTGAACCTCTCCTTGGCCGGGCTTGCGATTGGCCTCCCTGCCCTCGCCGACGAGCCGAGCGGCCGCGCCGGGCCCGGCCCACGGCATGTGGTGCCCGGGGAGGAGGCGAAGGCCCCGGGGCTCAACCCGAATCCGTTCGTCCACGTGGCGCCGGACGGGACGGTGACGATCGTCTGTCACCGCTCCGAAATGGGCCAGGGCGTGCGCAGCTCGATTCCTGTGCTCATCGCCGACGAGCTCGGCGCGGACATGGCGCGCGTCGTGATCCAGCAGGCCGTCGGCGACAAGAAGTACGGCGATCAGAACACCGACGGATCGAGCAGCATCCGGAAGTTTTACGATGATCTCCGGTACGTCGGCGCCACCGCGCGCATGATGCTCGTCGCGGCCGCGGCGGCGAAATGGAAGGTGAAGCCCGAGACGTGCGAGGCGCGGGGGAACATGGTCCACCACGCGCCGACGAAACGTTCGCTCGGCTTCGGCGAGCTCGCGGAGGCGGCGGCGAAATTGCCCGTGCCCAAGCGCGAGGACGTAAAACTCCGGCCGAAGAGCGAGCTTTCGCGGGTGAACAGCCCATCCTTGCCGCTCCTCGACGGGCCGGCCGTCGTGACGGGTCAGGCGGTGTTCGGGGCCGACGTGAAGCTGCCGGACATGCTGATTGCGGTGATCGCGCGGCCGCCGGTGGTCGGCGGGAAGGTCGCCCGGTACGACGCGTCGCGCGCCTTGAAGATCCCGGGCGTCAAGCGGGTGGTCGAGATGCCCGCGGCGCAGCGGCCTTATGGGTTCCAGCCGTGGGGCGGCATCGCGGTGCTCGCGGAGAACACCTGGGCCGCGATGCGCGGGCGCGCGGCGCTCGACATCACGTGGGATCCCGGCGACAACGCGGTGTACGACTCGGTGGCCTACCGGGAAAAACTCCTCGCTTCGGTGCGCGAGGCGGGGACGCCCTATCGCAACGTCGGGGACGTCGACGCCGCGTTCGCCAAGGCGGCGCGGGTCGTCGAGGCGGAGTACGTGGTTCCGCACCTCGCGCAGATGCCGATGGAGCCGCCGGTCGCCATTGCGCGGTTCGCGGGCGGGCGCTGCGAGGTCTGGGCGGCGACGCAGCACCCGCAGGCGGCGCGGACGCAGGTGGCGAAGACGCTCGGCCTCGGCGAGGACGCGGTCACGGTGCACGTGACGTTGCTCGGCGGAGGGTTCGGGCGGAAATCGAAGGCGGACTTCTCCGCGGAAGCGGCGTTCCTCGCGCGCGAGGCGGGCGTGCCGGTGCGCGTGCAATGGACGCGCGATGACGACATTCACCACTGCTATTACAATGCGGTGAACGCGCAGCGGCTCCGCGCGGGCCTCGACGCGAACGGCAAGGTGATCGCGTGGCACCATCGGACGGCGTTCCCGCCGATCGCCTCCACCTTCGGCGACGTCGACAAGCCGGCCATCACGGACCTCCAGCAAGGCGTGCTCGATGTCGCGCTCGACGTGCCGAACGTCCGCGCCGAGGGCTGCAAGGCGGAGGCGCACGTGCGGATCGGCTGGTATCGGTCCGTGTACAACATCTTCCACGCGTTCGGGATCGGCTCTTTGATCGACGAAATCGCGCACGCGCGCGGCGCCGATCCGCGGGACGTGTGGCTGGAGGTGATCGGCCCGCCGCGGACCCTGAGCCTTCAGGAGCTCGGCATCGAGAAGCTCGTCAATTACGGGGAAAAACTCGAAAAACACCCGGTCGACGCGGGCCGGTTGCGGCGCGTGCTCGAGCGGGTGACGGCGTCCGCGAACTGGAGCGGGCGGAAGAAGGACGGCCGCGGCTACGGGCTCGCCGCGCATCGGAGTTTCGTCACGTACACGGCCGTGGTGCTGGCCGTCGTGCCCGACGAGCGGAACAAGGTCCGCGTGGACGAGGCCTGGATCTGCATGGATGCCGGCTCGGTGGTCAACCAGGACCGCGCCCGCGCACAGATGGAGGGCTCGGTGGTCATGGGGATCAGCAATGCGTTTTTCGGCGGGATCACCATGAAGGGCGGCGCGACGGAGCAGTCGAACTTCCGGGACGCGCGGATCGCGCGGATCGGCGAGGTGCCACGGAAGATCCACGTGGACCTCGTGCCGAGCGACGGGCCTCCGTGCGGCGTGGGCGAACCGGGCGTGCCGCCGGTGGGCCCGGCGCTGGCGAATGCGGTGTTCGCCTTGACGGGCAAACGAATCCGCGAGGTCCCGATCGTGCGGGGGCTCTTCGCGTAGAGCGCCGAACGGTTCGGCGCCCTACTCGACCGCGCCGAGGAGGTTGCCCGAAGGGTCGACCTCCTCGATGAGCTTTCGCACGTCGCGCTCCGAGGGCGCGACGGCGAGGGGATACGCTCCCCCCTTCATGCTCAGGGACACCATGTTGAAATGGGAGGTCGAGACCGAGATCACCTGTTTGTTTCGAATGCGGGACTCGGCCTCTGCCCAGGAGATCTCCTCGATGTCGTCGCGGTAGAGGAACTTGAGCTCCTCGCGGGGGATCTGCGCCAACAGCTTGGCCAGGTCGCCTCGCCTGGGCGCGGTGGTGTAGTGTTTCTGGCCCTCCCTCTTGACCACGTACACGCGGCGGGTCCGGGTGCCGAACACGCGGTCGACCTCCTGGCGCTGGATGAGCGTGGCCGCTTCGGACCAGGGAATCTCGGTGTAATTGGGCGGTAGCCACGGAGGCGGGGGACGAAGGGGCGCCGCGGCCGCGCCGATGCCCGCGACCGCGCTTTTCGGCTTCTCCGGCGCCAGGTCTTTGCAACCGAGCAGCAGGAGGAGCCCGCTCGTTGCCGCGACGAGCATGCGCCGAGGAAAGGGCACGAGGTCCACGAACGCCATGCCTCAGCTTGCCAGGCGTGTCGCGCCCGTGGCAAGGGTCCGGGATGCCGCGGGGCGCGATTCGGGCTAGGAAAGCACCATGGCGCACGTCCTCGTGATCGATGTCGGCAGCTCGTCGGTGCGCGCCGCCATTTGTGACGGGAGCGCGCGTATCTGCCGCGAAACGGCCGAACCGTATGCCTTCACGGTGGCCGCGGACGGCACCGCGGAGGTGGATGCGCGCAAGCTCCGCGCGTCCGTCGAAGGGTGCGTCGATCGAATCCTGGCGAACGCTCCGCCGATCGAGGCGGTCGCGGTGGCGACGTTCGTGGGGAATTTGCTCGGCGTGGACGCCGAGAACCAGCCCGTGACGCCCGTGTTCACGTATGCCGACACCCGCCCGTCCGCGGATGTCGAGGCATTGCGGACCGAGGTCGATGGCGCCCGTCTCTATCAGGCGACGGGCTGCCCGTTGCATACCGCGTATCATCCGGCGCGCCTGCGCTGGTATGCTCGGAACGGGCGGATCATGCCTGCGACGTGGCTCGATTTCGGCACGTATCTCTATCGTGCTTGGTTCGGCCGGGAGATCCCGTGCAGCTCTTCCGTGGCCTCGTGGAGTGGCCTGCTCGACCGTGCTTCGCGGAGCTGGTCGGCTGAATGGCTGAACATTCTCGGGCTCACGCCGGATTACCTTCCGCCCGTGGTCGGCTCTCGGCATGCCGAGATGGGCCTCATGCCCGCTCATGCCCAGCGCTGGCCCGCGCTCCGCGACGCGCCGTTTTTTCCGGCCATCGGGGACGGCGCGGCGGCGCATGTCGGCAGCGGCGCGATTTCGCCTCGAAGCACGTCGCTGACCGTCGGGACGACCGCGGCCTTGCGGCAAATGCGTGTTGCGGAAACCCCGCCGTGCCCTGTGCCGAAGGGGCTCTGGGCCTATCGCATCGACGAAACACGCGAGCTCATCGGAGGGGCCACGAGCGAAGGGGGCAATGCCCACGCCTGGGCGCGCGCGCATCTGAGGCTCGACGACGAGCCGCTCGTGTTTGGCGAGCCCTTCGCGCACGGTCTCACCGTTTTGCCCATGTTCGCGGGAGAACGTAGCCCCGGTTATCGGCCGGATGCCACGGCCACCCTGCACGGCTTGCGGCTGTCCACGACCCCGCGCGACATCGTGCAGGCCTTGTACGAATCGATCGCTTTGCGGCTCGCGCAGATTCACGACGCGCTCGGCGGCAGCGACGCCCTGTACGCCGGAGGCGGCGCGCTCTCCGCTTCCCCCGCCTGGGCCCAGATGTTCGCGGACGCGATGCAGACGCCCGTTCATCTCATGGGCGACGAGGCCACGATGCGCGGCGCGGCCATGCTGGCGCTCACGGCGCGGGGCCTGGGATCCCTCGCATCCCTCGCCCCGTCCGCGTCGCGAATCTTCGAGCCGCGGCCGGAGGTCGCCGAAGTGTATCGCGCCGCGAAGGAGCGGCAGATCGAGCTTTATCGAAGGCTTTATTCGTAGGCGATGGCGAACGAGCTCATCTGGGAGCCGCTGCGCTGGGGCTTTGCCCCAGGCCCCACCGGGGCTATCCGCCCCTGGACCCGGACCAGCGCAAGCGCTGGACCCGGGGTCGATGAACTGCGC
>NZ_JAGTJJ010000076.1 GCF_028435365.1 Polyangium jinanense
GCATCGCGCAGTTCATCGACCCCGGGTCCAGCGCTTGCGCTGGTCCAGGTCCAGGGGCGGATAGCCCCGGTGGGGCCTGGGGCAAAGCCCCAGCGAAGCGCCTCCCAGATGAGACCAATGCTCAGGCCCTGGTTCGGGTCGAGGGGCGAACAGCCCCCGCGGGGCCCGGGGCAGCGCCCCGGCGCGGCGGTTTGCGATGAGGCGGCTCCGTATCAGCCGACGATCACAGGCATTCGTTCGAGATGCAGTCCTTGCCGGGCGGGCAGGGGGTATCGAGGTCGCACTCGGGGTTGACCTCTTCGTTCGTCTTGCAGATCCCCTGAGCGCAGGCGACGAAGCGATTGTCGATGAGCTTGCAGGCGTTGAGATCGCCGCAGGGGTAATGGCAGTAGCCGTCTGCGCCGCACTGGGCTGCGCCGGGGCAGGGCTCCTTGCCTGGACCGCAGCCGGGGATGGGGGAGGGATCGGGGATGCAGCCGCCGGCCGTGCTGTCGCAGATCTCGCCGGCTGGGCAGTCGCTGTGCTTGGTGCAGGCCGGCTCGCAGATGCCGTCGATGCAGGCCTCGTTGCTCGCGCAGGGCTTCATCGGACACGCGGTCACGGGGTCGGCGACGCAGACACCCTTGTCGCAGACGTACCCAGATTGGCACGGACTGTTCTCGTCGCAGCCGACCTCGCACTGCCCGTTTGCGCAGACCTTGCCGGGGCCGCATTCGTAGCTGTGGTTGCAGCCGACGAGACAGAGGCCCTCCAGGCAGACCTGGCCGGAGGGACAGTCGCCATTGTCGACGCAGGCGCAGGTGGTCACGTTCGGGTCGCACGTGGGATTGCCGCCGCCCTGGCCGCCCTGGCCGCCGCCGCCGCCTTGGCCCACGTTGGGATTGGCGGGGTGACAGCCGTAGCCGTCGCAGATCATGCAGTTTTCCCCGTTCGCGTCGCATTCGATCTGGGCGTCGGCGTCGGAACAACCGCCGTAGCCGCTGCCGCTCACGGCGAGGACGAGGAACAGGGCGCTCGGGCCGACAAGCTTGGCGAAGGATGGACGCAAGAACATGAAAACCCTCCAGCGACGGACGCGCCGCAACGAGCGCGCGGGGCGCCTGCGTATTCGTACCACGGGGGTGCGTAACACGCACCGTGCCACCGTCTTACGTTGCTTGGGGTGCGGCGTTCACGCGTCGCTGTGAACGCCGGGCTACGCGTCATGGTACGCGCGCGTTCACGCGGAGGGAGTCGGTAGAGCGTCCAGAGGGGACGACGGACGCTCTTCGGGGAAGCGTGGCGCTACGAGATCACGCCGAACTTCTTACCGACCTTCTCGAATGCTTCGAGCGCGCGATCGAGGTGGTGACGCTCGTGCGTCGCCATGTAGCTCGTACGGAGAACCTGCTGCTTCGGGGGGACGCCGGGCGTGATGAATGGGTTCACGTAGATCGAGTGCTCGTCGAGCAGCGTCTTCCACATCATCACGGTGCGCAGGTCGTCGCGGATGTAAATCGGGATCACGGCGGTCTCCGTCTTCCCGAGCTCGAAGCCGAGACGGCGCAGCTCGTTCCGCATGTACGTGAAGTTCTCGCGCAGCTTTTCCTGCCGCTCGGGCTCCTCCTGCATCACCTCGAGCGCGGCCATCGCCGCGGCCACGCTCGGCGGCGCGGCGCTCGCGGCGAACAGGAAGCTATAGGCGAAGTGCTGAATGTAATCGAGCACCTTGCGTTCGCCGACGAGCCAGCCGCCGATCGACGCGAGCGATTTCGAGAACGTCCCGCCGATGAGGTCGACCTGATCCGCGACCCCGAAATGGGCGGCGGTGCCGCGGCCGCCGGGCCCGATCACGCCGAGCGCGTGCGCGTCGTCCACGAGGAGCCGCGCCTTGTGCTTCTTCACGACCGAGGCGATGCCGGGCAGGTTCGCGATTTCGCCCTGCGCGCTGAACACGCCGTCCGTGATGACGAGCGCGCCTTCGCTCGTGTCGAGCTCGGAGAGGGCCTGGTCGAGCGCCTCGGGATCGTTGTGCCGGTAGCGGACCATGCGCGCGCCGGCGGCTTGGCCGAGGCGGACGCCGTCGTAGATCGAGGCGTGGTCGTCCTTGTCGATGACGGCGACGCTCTTCTTGTTGGAGAGCAGCGCGCTGATCGTGGCGATGTTGACCTGGTAGCCCGTGGTGAACACGAGCCCGGCCTCCTTGCCGTGGTAGGCCGCGAGCTTCTGTTCGAGCTCGTTGTGCAGGCGCATCGACCCGTTCACCAGCCGCGAGCCGGTCATGCTCGTGCCGTACTTGTCGATCGCGTTCTTCGCGGCTTCGCGGACCTTGGGGTGCGTGGTCAGCCCGAGGTAGTTGTTCGAGCCGAGCATGATGACCTTGCGGCCTTCGAGCTGCGCTTCCGGCCCGTTGTTGAAGTCGAGCGGGCGGAAGAACGGGTAGACGCCCATGGCGCGGGCGTTGTCCGCGGTCATGAACTTGTAACACTTCTCGAAGACGTCCCGGCCGCCGATGCGCGAGAGCGACGTGCGCGACGCCATCTGCTGGGCGAGTTTTTCCTCCGCCGCGCTCCCGGGGCCCGCCGGCTTCGGCGCCTCGGTGCTCGTCGTTTCCCCGTTCGTCGCGACATGCGCGGCGGCGCCGTTCGTCGCGGCTCCGTTCGTCGTGGCGTGCGCGGCGGCGCCGTTCGTCGCGGCCCCGTTCTCCTTCGCCTCGGCCGGTTTCGCGGCGGGTGCGGGGCTCTTGCCGGCCGCGCCCACGACGTCGTCGCCGCCATCGAGGGCCGGGTCGATCGTGGGCAGCGCGTGGCCGTTGAGGAGGATGCTCCAGGCTTCGGAGGCGCGTTCTGCGGCCGCTTCGAGCCGGCCTCGCGCGTCCATGAGGCCCGTCGCCACCTGCATCACGCGGTCGTTGCTGATGAGGCGCATCACGGCGCTGGAGGACGAGAGCTTTTTTCCCAGTCGATCGATCACGCTCATGAAAAGATCCTCGGCCCCCGCCGCATCTTCCGGACCCGGGGATACGGCTCATGGAAGCCCCTGTCAATCGTGCCTCCAGTGCAACCGTTGCAGGGTAGCCTCGATCCGTGTAGAAAAGTTTGCGAGGATCCATGCGTCGAGTCCTGCTCGTCGACGATGAAGAGAACTTGCGGGTCGTCGTTCGCTCCTTCCTGAAGCGCGACGGCTACGAGGTGGAGGTGGCGTCGGGGGTCGAGGAGGCGCTCGCGCTCCTCGAATCCTTCGGTCCGGATTTCATCCTCACGGACGTGCGGATGCCCCGGCTCGGAGGGCTCGATTTGCTCGCGACCCTCAAGGCGAAGGGTGATCCGGCGACGGTCATCGTGATGAGCGCGTACGGCAACGTCGACCTCGCCATCGAGGCGATGAAGTCCGGCGCGTACGACTACATCCAGAAGCCGTTCAAGGCCGAAGAGCTTTTGCTCACGCTGCGCAAGGCCGAGGAGCGGGAGACGCTCCGCCGGGAAAACCGCGCGCTCAAGCAGGAGATCCTGCGCGAGAGCACCTTCGAAGAGATCCTCGCGAAGAGCGAGAGCATGCAGGCGATCTTCAAGACGATCGCCAAGATCGCCGACTACAAGACCACGGTGCTCGTGACCGGCGAGAGCGGCGTGGGCAAGGAGCTCGTGGCGCGGGCCCTCCACCGGCGGAGCTCGCGGCGCGGCGGGCCGTTCGTCGCGGTGAACTGCGGGGCGATCCCCGAGAACCTGCTCGAGAGTGAGCTCTTCGGTTACCGCCGCGGCGCCTTCACGGACGCGACCACCGACCGCGTCGGTCTCTTCGAGCAGGCGAACCACGGCACGCTCCTGCTCGACGAGATCGGCGAGCTGCCGCTCTCGCTCCAGGTGAAGCTGCTCCGGGTGCTGCAGGAAGAGACGATGCGGCGGCTCGGCGACTCGAAGGACATCAAGGTCGACGTGCGGATCATCGCCGCGACGCACCGCGACCTGCATGCCGAGACGCAAGCGGGTCGGTTCCGGGAGGACCTGTTTTACCGGATCAACGTCCTGCCGATCGGCATCCCGCCGCTCCGCGAGCGGCGCGAGGACGTACCGCTGCTCGTCGAGCACTTCATGAATCGCAACAACGCGCGCTTCGGGACGAACATCCGCGCGCTCTCGCCCGAGGCGCGCCGCCTGCTCCTCGAGTACGGCTGGCCGGGCAACGTGCGCGAGCTCGAAAACACCATCGAGCGCGCCATGGTCCTCGCCGAGAAAGACAGCATCGAGGCCGACGACCTTCCCGAGCGCATCCGCGAGGCGCGTGATCCGATCCAGCTCCACCTGACGAGCGGGGAGCTTTCGATCAAGAAGACCGCGCGCGTCATCGAGGAGATCCTCATTCGCCGCGCGCTGCAGAAGACCAAAGGCAACCGCACGCGCGCCGCCGAGGTGCTCGAGATCAGCCACCGCGCGCTGCTCTACAAGATCAAAGACTACCGCATCGATCTCTGAGCCCAGCGCTCCGGCGCGAACCGAGCTACGCGGGATCCCTCGAAGCGGCGGTTTTGTGCCATGGGATTGAAAGCGTCAGCGGACCGACACGGTGCCTGACACGTCGCGAAAAATTGAGTAACTTTTCGACTGTGACGACCATGAAGGGTCCGCCCGGCGCCACGGGACCGACACCTCCTTCGCCGGGGCGCGGGTCGTCGCGGCGAGCGTTCTCCGAGCTTCCTCCGAGCAGCGAGCCGAAGGCCGCGCGCGAGCCTTCCTCCCCGACGAACCCGGACGACAAACCCGTGTCCACGTCGAGCGGCAAACCGTTCTACACGCCGCCCCCGCAGCGCGGGCCGACGCCGACGCCGCCGCCGCCGGCCACGCGTCCGACGAACCCGGCCTCCATTCCGCCGCCGCCGATGCCGTCCTCGGGGCTCGGTCGCTCGACGCCGCTGCCGCCGTCGCCCGCGGGGTTTTCCCGTGGCGTGACGCCGCCGCCGCCTTCGACCACCCCTCGCTCCTGGGCCCCGTCGACGCAGAAGCGCAACACGTCGCACCCGTCGTCACAAGGGTCACAAGCGCCGCGGGCCATCTCCACGATCCCGCCGCCGCCGACCTCGCCGCCGCCCCCGTCGTTCGCGCATTCGACGTCGCGGCCGCCGGCGCCGCCGCGGGCGCAGACGCTCCTTTCGGCGCGGCCGACGGTCGACCCGGGGCTCGTGACGCCGGCGGCGCGCGTGCTCGACGAGCTCGTCGCGCTGGAGACAAACGAGCGGCTGCTCATCGTGCACGACCGGCAGAACGAGGACGTCGCGCGCGCGTTCGAGCAGGTGGCGCAGGAGCGGCGGGCGCGCGTGGAGCGGATCGACGTGGAGGCGCTCGCGCCGCGGCCGTGGGGGCGCTGCCCGCAGGAGGTGCTCGCGGCGGTGCCGGGCGCCGATGTGACGTTGTTTGCCGCGACGTACGAGGAGGGGGAGTACGACGCGCGGCACTCGTTCGTCATGGCGGCCACGGCGAACCGCGCGCGGCACGTGCACATCGTGGGGACGAGCCGGCGCGCGTTCGTGAACAGCATGCTGGCGAGCTCGACGCGGGTCTTCGATCTGATCGCGGCGCTCCGGAACGCGATGAAGCCGCATTCGAAGCTCCAGGTGCGCTCGCAGGCGGGCACGTCGCTCGAAGTCGAGATGGCGCCGAACCTCCGCTGGTTCGCGAACGGGAGCATGATCCGCTCGGGCCAGTGGCTGAACGTGCCATACGGCGCGCTCGTGACGTCGCCTGGGCAGGTGACGGGCACGTACGTGGTCGATGCGTCGATGGGCGGCGGCTACGGCTCGCGGCTCGGCTCGCTGTCGAGCCGGCCGATTCGACTCACGTTCGAGGGCGGGCGGGTGCAGCGCGTGGAATGTCGGGACGCCACGGTGAAGGCGTACGTCGAGAAGTTCATCAATGAAGCGATGGGCCACGATCGGGTGGGACTGCTCTCGCTCGGAGCGAACATCGGCATCGCGGCGCCGCTCGGCGAGCTCATCCACGACGAGAACATGCCGGGCTTGCACCTGTCGCTGGGCGAGAACTTCGCGTCGCGGACCGGGGCGCTCTGGACGTCGCACGGTCAGCTCGCGTTCGCTGCGGCCGACACGGACGTCGACCTGGACGGCGAGCCGCTCATTCGCCACGGACGCTACGTGCGAATGGTATAGCCTTGCGCAGTTCCCCGTCGGGGGGTACGCCGCCTGGCCGTCATTCCTGACAACGATTGGGGCTCTGCTCGGACAAGCCGAGCTACGCCCCGAACCCCACTTGCAACGGGCCGAAGAAGCTCAGCCATGAGGAAAAACTACGTCCTCGACGCCAACGTCCTCCTCCACGACCCGCACGCGATCTTCAAGTTCGAGGACAACGACCTGATCATCCCGATCTACGCGATCGAGGAAATCGACCAGTTCAAGCGGGAAGGGAGCGAGCGGGGGCGCAACGCGCGCACGATCGCGCGATTGCTCGACGGCCTGCGCAGCGCCGCGGGCGCGCTCTCCGTGGGCGTGCCGCTCGAACGAGGAGGCTCGCTCCGGATCGCGATCCCCGAGCGACGGCCGAACGCGCTCGTGGGGCTCGATTCGAAGTCGCAGGACCTCGCGATCTTGCAGGTCGCGATCGACGTCCGCGACAAGGACAAGAGCAAGCCGACGATCTTCGTCACGATGGACACGAACCTGCGCATCCGAGCGGACGCGCTGGGGGTGACGTCGGAGACGTACGAGAGCCAGAACGCGCCCGATCCGGAGAACGAGCTGTCGGTGCTCGAGGTCGAGGTGCCGGGGACCGACGTGGACCTGTTTTTCCAGCACGGGTTCGTCGCGGCGCCCCACCGCTCGGCGCTCTATCCGAACGTGGGCGTGCTCCTGCGTGACGAGGCGAGCGCGACGCACACGGCGCTCGGGCGGTACGACGCTTCGAAGGGGCAAGTCGTGTCGCTGCGTACGCCGCGCGACGGGGTGATGGGCGTCCGGCCGCGCAACAAGGAGCAGGCCTATGCGCTCGACATCTTGCTCGACGACACGATCCGGCTGGTGACGCTCATCGGCAAGGCGGGCACGGGCAAGACGCTCCTCGCGCTGGCGGCGGGGCTCAAGCGGACGGTGGAGGACGGCGTCTACTCGCGGCTGCTCGTGAGCCGGCCGGTGATGCCGCTCGGCCGGGATCTCGGGTTCTTGCCGGGCGACGTCGACGAGAAGCTGAACCCGTGGATGCAGCCGATCTTCGACAACCTCGAGTTCTTGTTCTCGAGCGGAGCCACGCGCGGCAAGAGCAACGCGGACGGGCGCGGGTTCGTGCAGCTTTTGGAGAGCGGCATCGTGCAGGTCGAGCCGCTCACGTACATCCGCGGCCGCAGCTTGCCGCATCAATACCTCATCGTGGACGAGGCGCAGAACCTCACGCCGCACGAGGTGAAGACGATCATCACGCGCGCGGGCGAGGGGACGAAGATCATCCTCACGGGGGATCCGCACCAGATCGACAACCCCTACGTGGATCACGCGTCGAACGGGCTCAGCGTGGTGGCCGACAGGTTCAAGCAGGAGCAAATCGCCGGGCACGTGGTGCTCGCGAAGGGCGAGCGCAGCGAGCTCGCGGAGCTCGCGGCGAACTTGCTGTAGGGACCGTGCCGCGCGCCTCTGGCCCTCACTCGTCGCAATGGATCACGGACGCGGGGAACGCGCTCGTGCAGGCGGCCTCGCGCGTGCGCATGATCATGTGCACGACGCCGACGAACCTGCGGGCGGAGCTCGATCGGCTGGGCAGCGCGTGGGCGCGGGGTGATCACGAGGCGCCGCGGTTCTCGTACGAGCCGCCGCCCGATCACGACGGCCTCGTGGGCGCGCTCGGGGAGCTCGCGGCGTTCCTGGAGAACGAAGGGCCGCTCGGCGCGGTGTACGCCGGAAGGGCCCGGGAGATTGCGGCGGAGGCGCGGGTCTGCTCGGCGGTCGGGACGAAGGAACTCTGGGCCGCGGCGAGGAAAAGGTTTGGCCGGCGCGACCATTACGATGACGCGGCGGACGACCTCGCGCGGCGCTGGCTCTCGGAGCCGCCGCCGCGCGTGTCCGAAGAGGATGCGCCCATTCGCAGCGACGACGAGGCGGACGAGGGATCGCTGCTCGTGCGGATGCGCGCGGAGATCGGGGCGCGGCGCCTGCCATTCCGGGTGGTCGTGGTGCGGGATCTGTCGTCGCTCGCGGCGACGGGCGAGAGCGTCGTGCAGGTCGCGGCGGGGCGGTCCATGACGCGGGCCGACGTGGAGCGGACCGTGCTTCACGAGATCGAAGGGCACGTGCTCCCGCGGTGCCGGGCGGCGGAGATGTCGCTCGGGATCTTCGTGATCGGCACGCAAAGCGGCGCGGATGATCAGGAGGGGCGCGCGCTTTGGCTCGAGCGGCGCGCGGGTGCGCTCGTGGGCGGGCGACGGCGCGAGCTTGCGTCCCGGCACGTGGCGGCGCGGACGCTCGAAGCGGGGGCCGATTTCGTGGAGGCGGCGCGGCTCCTGCTCTCGCACGGGGCGAGCGTTCCGGACGCGCTTCGCATCACGGCGCGCGTGTATCGCGGGGGCGGGCTCGGGCGCGAGATCGTGTATTTGCCGGCGCTGCTCCGCGTGGAGGCGGCGCTCGCGGTGGATCCGGCGCTCGACGGGGTGCTCGGCGCGGGGCGCGTATCGGTCGACGCCGCAGCCGTGCTCCGGCCATTTGCGTCCCGCGCGGGTGCGTGACCGGCGGAAGGCCTTTCTGTTAGCGTCGCGATGAGGGCTTTTCCTTTTCGTGACGTGAGGTGACGCGTGTCCTTCCTTCGCTTGCTCGGGCTCGTGGGGCTTTCGGCGTGGTTCGTGGGTTGTGGCAACGAGGTCGCGGAGACCTCGTTCGTGGATCCGGGCACGGCGCTGTGGGCGCGCCGGTTCGGGCGCGGGAGCTACGTCGAGCCGGTGGGGCTCGTCGGCG
Organism: Polyangium jinanense; assembly: GCF_028435365.1. The sequence goes on from NZ_JAGTJJ010000076.1 coordinate 8,924, forward strand.
TCGCATCGGGCGGCGTGGTCGTGTCGGGCCGCTTTTATGGAGACGTCGATCTCGGCGGGGGCACGCTGCCCGGGCCGGGGAACAATTATCAAGCGTACGTCGCGCGGTACGACGGCGAAGGCAATCACGTCTACAGCCGCGCGTTCGGCGCTGAATTCGCGGAGATGTCGAACGACGTCGCGGTGTTCCCGGACGGCTCCGCGCTGATCGTGGGGACGTTCGGCTGGCCGGTCGATCTCGACGGGATCACGCTGCCATGGGGCGGCAGTGACGACGCATTCGTGGCGAAGCTCGATCCGGCGGGGAAGGTGGTCTGGGCGCGGACGTTCGGCGGTGCGGGGGTTCAACGCGGCACGGCCGTCGCGGCGATGCCGGACGGGGGCGCGGTCGTCGCGGGGCAGACGTTGGGCGAGGTGGATCTCGGGATCGGCGAGCCGCAGGACACTTCGTTCGGCAGCTTCGTCGTGCGCCTCGACGCGAAGGGCGCGTCCTCGTGGTCGCAGATGCTGAAGGGCGGCGGCGAAGTCGTGACCGTTGAGGACATCGCGGTGCAGGGGGAGAGGATCGCTGTCGTGGGGCAATTCATGAACGCCATGGTGGTGGGCTTCGAAGACCAGCTTGTGCAATCGAACGGGTTTCAGGACGGGTACGTTGTGACGTACGATTCCGATGGAAAACCGCTCTGGTTCCACGTGATGGGAGCCGCGGGGTATTACGACGATGCGAGGAGCGTCGCGTTCACGGCCGATGGCGGGCTCGTGATCACGGGAGACGTCGAGGGGAACGTCGACCTCGGCGGTGGATTCATCCAGGCGGTGGGCGAATACGACACGAACACGTATCTCCTGGAGCTCGACGCGGCTTCGAATCACCGGCGGAGCGTCCTTTACGGGGGCGACGGCTGGGATCGTGGGCACGGCGTCGCGGTGACGGCCGGCGGGGGCGTGATCATCACGGGAGAGATGGCCGGGCGCATGTCGTTCGGCGAGGCGAGCCTCGCGGCGTCCGAGGCCGAGATCTGGGGCGACGCATTCGTGGCGGAGCTCGACGCGGACAGGAATCCCGTATTCCTGCGTCGCTTCGGCGGGTCGGAGATGCAAATGGGGCAGCGGGCCGCGGTGGACGGAGAGGGGCGCGTGTACATCGCGGGGACGGCGGTCGGCGCCGTGGACTTCGGACTCGGGCCGACGCCCAGCTCGGGGTACTACGAGACGTTCCTGGTCGCCCTCGCGCCCTGAGCATCGTTTCCCCACGTCGCGCGGACTTCCGCTACGCTCGCCGGCACGATGAGCCAAGCAGAGGTCCCTCCATCTCCTCCCCCGAAGGCGACGAAGTGGACGCGGACCTTGACCCGCAGCGGAGAGTTCGCCGGCATCGCGATCCAGGGGCAAATCACGTCGTGGCACGACTTCTACCATGCGGTGATGAAGGCCCGGTGGCCGGTCGTGGCCCTTTCGCTTTTCACGGCCTACCTCGCGACGAACCTCATGTTCGCGTTTCTGTATCTCCTCGGCGGGGATGCCATCGCGAACGCGGAGCCGGGGTCGTTCACGGACGCGTTTTTCTTCAGTGTTCAAACGATGGCGACCATCGGCTACGGGGCGATGGCGCCGAAGACGCTCTACGCGCACGTGCTCGTGACGATCGAGGCGATCTTCGGGCTTTTTGGCCTGGCGCTGGCGACGGGCATCGTGTTCGCGAAGTTCGCGCGGCCGATGGCGCGGGTCGTGTGGAGCGACGTCGCGCTGCTCTCGAAGCGCAACGGCGTGCCGCACCTCGTGTTCCGCGTGGCGAACGCGCGCGCGAACCAGATCGTGGAGGCGAGCATCCGCGTCTGTGCGCTCAAGTTCGACACGACGAGCGAGGGCGAGCGGATGCGGCGGTTCTTCGATCTCAACCTGCTCCGCGCCACCAACCCGATCTTCGCGATGACGTGGACGGTGATGCATCCGATCGACGAGCACAGCCCGCTCCACGGGATGACGGTCGAGGAGCTCGGCCAGGGGAACGTGGAGATCCTCGCGATCCTGACGGGCCTCGACAGCACGTTCGGGCAGACGATTCACGCGCGGTACGCGTACGCGGCGGACGACATCGTGGAGAACGCGCGCTTCGAGGACATGATCGTGGTGCTGCCGGATGGAAGGCGCGGCCTGGACATCACGCGCATCAGCCTGTGGACCCCGCACGAGCCGAAGGTCGAGGCGGCCGAGAGCGAGGCGCCGAAGGCGGCCTGACGAGAGCAGACGCCCGAGCGGTTGAGCAAGGCATCCTGGACCTTGGCGCGGACGAACCCATATCGACGAACGCCGCGGCGACGGCCTGCTCCAGGCGAGCGCGTTCGGTATCGGTCTCGGTGCGCTCGCTTCTCCGAACGGAACCGCCAGATATCGGATCGTCCCATTTCCGCGGCACCCGTCACGAAGGCAAACGCTTCGGTCCGATGACACGCCGAGTTCTCCGCGAGACGGAATCGCGGGTGCGCGAGGCCACGGGCAAGCTCCGGCGCCGCGTCTGACGCGGTTTTCCCCCTGGACAACCGTCCAGCCCGTGCCTAAAGCCACCCCTCCCATGACTGCCACGACCGACTCCACCACGGTGGCCTCGCCCACGATCACGCTGCCCGCTTTCGACCCCGTCCCGACGCTTTCGGAGGAGCTCACGCTGCCCCGATCGGGCGTCTCGGCAGTGGTAAAGCTGCTCGCCGAGGGCGCGACGGTGCCGTTCATCGCGCGGTACCGCAAGGAGGCGACGGGCGGGCTCGACGAGGTGCAGATCCGCGCCATCGAGGAGCGTCGCACGTACCTCGTGGAGCTCGACGAGCGGCGCCGGCAGGTGCTCGATGAGATCGGCAAGCAAGGCAAGCTCACGGACGAGCTGAAGAAGAAGATCGTCGGCTGCGCGACGAAGGCAGAGCTCGAAGATCTCTACCTGCCGTTCAAGCCGAAGCGCAGGACGCGCGCGATCATCGCCAAGGAGCGCGGGCTCGAGCCGCTCGCGGACCGGATCTGGTCGCAAGCGAAGGAAGGCAGCCCCGACGAGGAGGCGAAGGCCTTCGTCGACGCGGCCAAGGAGGTGCCCGACGTCGCGGCGGCGCTCGCGGGCGCGCGCGACATCTGCGCCGAGCGGATCGCGGAGAACGCCGACGTGCGCAAGACCGTGCGCGAGGCGTACATGCAAGACGGCGTGATCCGCGTGAAGAAAAACGAGGAGCACGAGGGCAAGGCGACGAAGTTCGATACGTACGCGACCTTCGAAGGGCCCGTCGCGGGCATGCCGTCGCACCGCTACCTGGCGATCCGCCGCGGTGAAGCCGAGGGGATCCTGCGCGCGTCGGTGGATCTCGATGGCGAGAGGCTGTTCGCGCCGATCGGCAAGATGAGCGGGCTCGACGGCGGCTCGCCCTGGGCGGGCGAGCTCGGCAAGGCGGTGAGCGACGCGTACAAGCGGCTGCTCGCGCCGAGCGTGCAGATCGACGTGCGCGTGGAGCTGAAGCAGCAGTCGGATCGCGCGGCGGTCGAGGTGTTCGCCCAGAACCTGCGGGAGCTCCTGCTCGCGGCGCCCTTCGGGACGCACGCGGTGCTCGGGATCGATCCGGGACAACGCACGGGCTGCAAGTGCGCGGTCGTCGACGACACGGGCAAGCTGCTCGCGAACGAGACGATCTACCTCGTGCAAGGCGCCGACGCGGAGGAGCGCGGCAAGCGCACGATCCGCGACCTGTGCCGGAAGTACGGCGTGAGCGCGGTGGCCGTGGGCAACGGGACGCACGGGCGCGAGACGGAGCAGTTCGTGCGCGATGTGCTCGCGGCCGAGGGGCTGAAGGAGATCTTCTGCGTGCCCGTGAGCGAGGCCGGCGCGAGCGTGTACTCGGCGAGCGACGTGGCGCGCGAGGAGTTCCCGGATCTCGACCTGACGGTGCGCGGCGCGATCAGCATCGCGCGGCGGCTGCAGGATCCGCTCGCCGAGCTCGTGAAGGTCGATCCGAAGAGCATCGGCGTCGGGCAGTACCAGCACGACGTGTATCAGTCGCTGCTCGCGCGCAAGCTCGACGAGGTCGTGGAGAGCTGCGTGAACATGGTCGGCGTGGAGCTCAACACGGCGAGCGCGCCCTTGCTCTCGCGCGTGGCGGGCATCGGTCCTTCGCTCGCGAAGAAGATCGTGTCGCACCGCGATCAACACGGCGCGTTCTCGAGCCGGAAGAAGCTGCTCGACGTGGCGGGCCTCGGGCCGAAGACGTTCGAGCAGTGCGCGGGCTTCTTGCGCATCCGCGGAGGCGAGCATCCGCTCGACGGGAGCGCGGTGCACCCGGAGCGTTACGCGCTCGTCGAGAAGATCGCCGGAGACCTCGGCGTGCCCGTCGCGTCGCTCGTGGGCGACACGAAGCTCATCGGGCGCATCGATCCGAAGAAGTACATCGGCGGCGACGTCGGCGAGTACACGATGAACGACATCCTGGTCGAGCTGAAGAAGCCGGGGCGTGATCCGCGCGCGAGCTTCGAGCCGCCGAAGTTCCGCGACGACGTGCGGACGATGGAGGACCTGAAGCCCGGGATGGAGCTCGAAGGGGTGGTCACGAACGTGACCGCGTTCGGCGCATTCGTGGACGTGGGCGTGCACCAGGACGGGCTCGTGCACGTCTCGCAGCTCGCGGACAGGTTCGTGAAGGATCCGAGCGAGGTGGTGAAGGTCGGCGACAAGCTGAAGGTGCGCGTGCTCGAGGTGGACATGGTGCGCAAGCGCATCTCGCTGACGGCGCGGAAGGGCGAACGCCCGCAGCCGGGGGCGCAGTCGCAAAGCGCGCAGCAGGGGCGCGGCGGGCAAGGGCCGCAGCAAGGGCGCGGAGGGCCGCAGGGCAAGGGCGGTCCCCAGGGCAAACCCCAGCCGCAGGGGAAGTTCACGAACAACCCGTTCGCGACGCTCCTGAAGCGGTAGGCGGGCGGGCAGCGCGGGGTCGCTCGCTCGTGCTATTTCCGTGGCATGGGGGACCCCGCGCCGAAGCACCGTACGTTCGAGGAGCTTCTCGCCGAGATCGATCGCCTGCCCGAGTACCTGAGCGGGGAGATCCTCGAGCCGGGACAGCTTCGCGTGTTACCTCGGCCTGATGCGCCGCATCGGCGAGCCGTAGCCCAGTGCGAGCGGGCCCTCTACTACCTCAGCCCGATGGACACCCCCGGCGACGGAGCATGGTGGATCGAGCGCGAGGCGGCCATTCGCTTCGGCGATCGGCTCTTCAACCCCGACCTCGCCGGCTTTCGCGTTACACGCTCTCCTGAGCAGCCCGACGAGTACCCCATCACGCTGCTCCCCGATTGGTGCTGCGAGGTTCTCTCGCCGTCGACCGCTCGCGACGATCGCCGGATCAAGCTGCCGCACTACGCGCGATCCGGCGTGGGCTGGGTGTGGTTGATCGATCCGGAGATCCGTCTGTTGGAGGTTTGGCAGACCGAGCGCGAACGCCCCCTGCTCGTCGCATCCGCCGCCGAGGATGAAACTCCCCGCCTGCCGCCCTTCGACCTCGAGATCAACCTCGCACCCTTCTGGATCCTCCCCAAGCCCGTCGAGCCCTCTTCTCCCTGATCCCGCCCGCCAGTACCCTGCGCGGCATGTCCGATACGGCCGTCGAGACCGCGGTCGCGCACCTCTCCCCCGACGCGCGACGCTTGCTCTGGATCCTCACGCGCGCGCTGCCGCCCGTGCCCGAGACGCTCGTCGAAAAGGTGTTTGCGCGCGAGTCGGTGGAGGACGAGAGGTTCCGCCAGATCGGTCGCATGATGGCCGCGTTCGAGCGGATGCCGCCCGAGTCGCGGCCCGAGATGCCCGCCATGCCCGAGGAGGTGAAGCGGCGCATCGCGGCCCTGCGGGAGGCTGGGGAGCCCGAGAGCCCGGATCTCGAGCCGCTCCTCGGTGAGCTCGTGGAGGCGCGGCTCATGACACGCGCGCCGCTGCTCGAAGGGGGTGCGGCGATGGGTCTGGAAGCGACGGAGGCGGCGGCGATCGCGGTGGCGGCGTGGATGGAGGCGCGGCCGGACGAGCGCGCAGGGCAGGACGAGGCCGCGGTGAAGGTCGCGTTCGGCGAGCGATACGGCGCCGCGTTCGTCGCGTCCGTCGAGGGCAAGGTGCCCGGCGGGACGAAGGAAGCGGGCATCGAGGCCGGGATCACGGCGACGTCGTATTTCCTCGGCGCGGGCGCGTTCGCGGCGCTCGCCTCGATGTTCGGCGAGGCCGTGCGCGCGGCGAACGACGCATCCATCGTCGGGCCGGTCGCGGGGGCCGTGGAGGAGAAGGGCGGGCTCGACGCGCTGCTCGGCGCGTTCGACGCGCAGAACGACGCGCTCGGCCACGCCGGGACGCTCGCTGCGCTCGCGGGGTACCACAAGGACGCAGGCGACCTCGGGAAGGCGATCGTGCTGGAGCAGCGATCCCTCGCGCCGCTCGCCCGGCTCGACAACGTGGTGCCGCGGGCGATCGTGCACCTGCGTGTGTCGGAGCTCCTGGAGGTCGCGTCGCGCAAGGAAGAGAGCGCTGCGCACCTCGCGGCCGCGATCCTGTACAGGGCGCTCTCGGGCGTGGATTTCCGCGCGGAGATCCGCGCGCTCGTGGTGCGGCTCGGTCGGGATCGCGGGTACACGCTCCCCGCCGCCGCGGCGTTGCTCGAGGATCCGTCGTTCGCCGATCTCGCGCGGTTCGTGCAGACGAAAGGCGTGCCTGTCACGGACGTGCAGGCCGATCTCGATGCGCTCACGGCGCAACTGAAGCAGCACATCGGCGTCTGAAGGCTTTACGAGGTCGCCTCGGCGGGGCATGAGGATCGCTCGATGCGTACGATCCTGCCGCTGCTCTTCGTGTTCGCGTGTAACTCCGCGTCGCCTTCGGGCCCGAGGAACGCGGAGGACATTCGTCCCGCCACAGACACACAGCCCCCGGCCGCGCCGTCGCCCACGGGATCCTCGACGGAGGCGGCTGCTCCAGGCGATGCGGCCTGCAGCACGGACGCGGATTGCGCGCCGGCGGCGTGTTGCCACGCAGCGTCGTGTGTCGCGCGGAGCGCGGCGCCCGATTGCAGGGCCGTGCTGTGCTCGATGGAGTGTCGGCAGGGGACGATGGATTGCGGCGGCGGATGCATGTGTCAGGGCGGTCGCTGCTCGGCCCGGATGATGTCGGGGCCCGCGGCGATGTGAGGATCAGCGGGCGGCGGCGCGCGCGACCATCGCGGCGAGCAGCGGGCCCGGGTCGTCCTGCCGCATGAGGGCCTCGCCCACGAGCGCCGCGTCGGCGGGGCCTTGCGCGATGCGCGCGACGTCGGGCGGCGAGGCGAGTCCAGAGAGGTGCACCCGCGCGGCGCCACGATCGGCGCGGGTGAGCACACGCTCGGCGCGCGCGTGATCCATGGCGAGCGTGTCGAGATCGCGCGCGTTGACGCCAAGGACACGCGCGTGAGCGCGCTCGGCCGCTGCGAGCTCGTCCTCGGTCGCGACCTCGACGAAGGGTTCGATCCCGAGATCCCGCGCCGCGTCCGCGAGCCGCGCGAGAGCCTCGGCCGAGGTGATGCGCGCGATCAAGAGCGCCGCGTCCGCGCCGTGCGCCGCGGCCATGGCGAGCTGGATCGGGTCCAGGATGAACTCCTTGCAGAGGAGCTTCGGCCGCGCCGCGCCGAAGGCCGCGTCGAGCGCGTCACGGCATGCTGCGAGGTCGTCGTACGAGCCGCCGAAGAACGGACCGTCGACGAGCACGCTGATCATCGCCGCGCCAGCTTCCGCGTATCGCTGCGCGCGCTCGGCCGGCCTCAGCAACGACGAGAGCGCGCCCACCGACGGCGAACGTAGCTTCACCTCGGCGAGAAGCCGCAGCGCCCCGCCCTCGGGCCGGCGGAGCGCTTCGAAGACGCCGCCTGAAGGCACGCGCGTCGTGCGCGGCGGAGGCGCGGCGAGCAGCGCTGCGATCTCAGTGCGCTTCGACGCGAGGATCGTGTCGAGGACGCGCTTTGCTCCCTGCCCGTCCATCACGCCGCCTCCGGCTCTCGCACGCGCAGCGCGGCATCACGGAGCGATGCGAGCCTGCGCATGGCCGCGCCGCTGTCGAGCGCCGCCGCTGCTTCCGCCGCGAGATCCGGCCAGTCGCGCGGGTCGTCCGTCTCGCGGAAGATGGCGAGCGCCGCGGCCGCGTTGAGCACGATCGCGCACCGCGCCGGGTGCGGCTCGCCGCGCAAGACGGCGAGGATCGCCTCGGCATTCTCCGCGGCCGAGCCGCCCTGGATCGCGCCCGGCGGCGAGACCGGCAGGCCGAAGTTCTCGGGCCGCACGACCATCTCGCGCAGCGATCCACGCGCGAGCTCCGTCACGCGTGTCGGCCCGAACGGGCTCACCTCGTCGAGCCCATCCTCGCCGCGCACGACCCACGCGCGCCGCACGCCGAGCTCGGCCAGCGTCGCGGCGAAGATCGGGCGGAGCGCGTGATCGTACGTGCCGAGCAGTTGATGCGTCGTGCACGCCGGGTTCGAGAGCGGCCCGAGCGCGTTGAAGATCGTGCGGATCGCGAGCTCGCGCCGCACCGGCGCGCCGTGCCGCATCGCCGGGTGGTGCGCGGGCGCGAACAGGAACGCGATGTGCGCCTCGCGCAGCACCTCGGCCTGGCGCTCGGGCGGCACGTCGATCGGCACCCCCAGCGCTTCGAGCACGTCGGCGCTTCCCGATCGGCTCGAAACGCTGCGGTTTCCGTGCTTCGCGACGGGCGCGCCGGTCGCGGCGCAGACGAGCGCCGCCGCCGTCGACACGTTGAGCGTGCCGAGCCCATCGCCCCCGGTCCCGCACGTGTCGAGGACCGCGGGCAGCCCGTGATCGACACGCACCATCACTGCGCGCATCGCCTCGGCCGCCGCCGCGATCGTGGAGGCGTCCTCGCCGCGCAGGCGCAGCGCCACCACGAACCCGGCCACTTGCACCGGCGTCCACGCGCCCGCGAGGATCGCGTCGAACGCGCCACGCACGATCGCGCGCGGGAGCGCTCGCTTCTCCCGCGCGATCTGCTCGAACACGTGGGCGAAGCAGGCGACGTCCGCGCTCACAGGAGCGCTCCTGCGAGCGCTCCTCCCGTCCGAGCACGGGCGTGCTCCTTCACGAGATCGAGCCAGTTGTGGAGCAGGTCCATCCCGCGCGTCGTGAGGATCGACTCGGGGTGGAACTGCACGCCTTCGATCGGCAGCCGTGCGTGGCGCAGGCCCATGATCTCGCCCTCGGTCGTCCACGCCGAGACCTCGAGCTCGCTCGGCAGCGAGCTCGGCTCCACGATGAGCGAGTGGTACCGCGTGGCCACGAAGGGCCGCGGCAGCCCCGCGAAGATCGTTCGCCCGTCATGCTCGATCGGCGACGTCTTGCCGTGCATCACGCGCCCTGCGCGCACCACGTGCCCGCCGAACACCTGCGCGATGGCCTGATGGCCGAGACAAACGCCGAGCAAGGGACGCTCGCCGCCGAGCGCCTCGATGATCTTCAGGCTCACGCCTGCCTCGTTCGGCGAGCACGGCCCGGGCGAGACCAGGATGCCGTCCGGGTCGAGGGCGCGCGCGCCGTCCACGTCGATCGCGTCGTTCAGCCGCACGACGCACTTCGCGCCCAAGATCTCCAGGTATTGAACGAGGTTGTAGGTGAACGAGTCGTAGTTGTCGACGACGAGCAGCCGCATCGATCCCACCTTGCTAGCGATGGACGAACGCGCGCCCGTGCCGAGACGCGGGCCGCGATCCTCCATCCCCCCGACCACAAACTAGCACCCGCGCCACGGCGCGGCCGGCCGCTCGACGTGCCTTTTTCGCGGGAAATTCAGGCAAATCGAGCTCTAATCGATCGTCGTTCCGCCCGCGCCCGGCGCGGCCTTCGCGAGGAACTTTTCGAGCCGCAAGCTCACGAGCTCGGGGAACTCGACCGCCGTGTAGTGCGTGCCTCCGCGCACGACGTAGAGCTCCGCCCCGGGGATCTGCTTCGCCATTTCCTTCGCGAGCGAGGCCGGCGTCATCGCGTCGCGATCCCCCGTCACGATGAGCGTGGGCACGTCGATCGTGCCGAGCACGTCCGAGGCGTCGTGATCACCGAGCGCGCGGAGGTTGTGGAAATACGCCTCCATGTCGAGCGCGCTGAAGCCCTGGACGAGCTCGTTGAAGACCGCGTCGTCGAGCGACTCGTTCATGACGCCCATGGCCTTGAGCCACCCGAGCGCCTCGGGCACGTCCGCGGCCCTGCGCGTGACCTGCGACGCGAGCGCATGCACGCGGCTGCCGAACTCCACGAGCGAAGGAAGCACGGTCTTCATGCCCGGGAGCGGGCTCACCGTGTCGAGCGGCCGTCCGCTCGTGCCGTTCAGCAGCACGATGCAACGCGCCCGATGTCGCGCCTTTCGGTACGCTTCGAGCACGACCTGGACCCCCATGCTCCAGCCGACGAGCGCCGCGCGCGGCTCGCCTTCGGCATCCAGGATCGCAAGGAGATCCTCGGCGTGACGCGTGATCGCATACGACGCGGGCGAGCCCTCCGGCGGACGCGCGGAGGCGAAGAGGCCGCGGTAGTCCCACGTGAGGAAGCGGTAGCGCCCGCGCAGGTGCTCGATCTGCGCGCTCCACGTGATGTGCTGGCCCCCGAGCCCGTTCGCGAGCAGGACGACGGGCGCTCCCGGATACGGGGATCGGGTGGCGTAGTACGTGATCCGCGTACCGTCCGGCGCCGTGACGGCGCGGGTCTCGACGGCGAGGGGCAGACGCGGAGGAAGCATGCGTTCCGGTAGGTACCACCCCGGCTGCGCGTCGTCGTCGAGAAACCAAGGAAACGCCGGGCTCGGGCTTCCAAGCCCGGGGGAGAATTTCAGCGGGCGCGCCGTTGACACGACGTACGTCGCGCCGGTAACTTGCCCGCTGGTCGCTACGAGGAGCCGATGGCTGCTGAAGACAAGAGCAAGAAACCCAAGATCGATCTGAAGGCGCGGCTCGGGAAGACGAACATCGGGACGCAGGCCGTGCCGCTGCCCGTTCCTGGTCAGTCTCAGCCGCCGCCCTCCGGTTCGGGGAAGTCTCCGAACATCGCTCCGCCGCCCGGGATCTCCCCTGGCATCCCGGTTCCTCCGTTCGCGCAGCCCGCGAAGGCCGTCGCTGCCGCCGCCGAGCCGCCGCCGAAGCCCACCGCCGTCCAGCAGACCATCAAGGTCGAGGTCGGCGAGGAGATCATCAAGGAGCGCGAGAAGGCGAAGAAGCGCCTCATCATGGCCGCCGTCGGCACGGCGCTCCTCGGCATCGCCATCGGCTATCCGGTCGGCGGCGCCGCCGCGCGCAACGAGCGTGGCAAGGCCGTCGTGGCGAACGCCAAGGCCCTCATGACGGACGTGAAGGCCGCCAACGAGAAGATGAAGGAGCTCGAGACGCTCCTCGGCGAAGCGGCGGAGAAGCTCGGCAAGAAAGAGTATCCCGCGGAGCTCGCCGGTCAGCTCGGTGGCATCAACATCCCGTTCGACGCCACGAAGGTCGACGGCGCGAGCATCTCCGGCCTCAATCCGAGCGCGTTGCGGCAGCTCCTCAACTTCACCAAGGGCTGCGAGGAGCTGAACAAGAAGAAGGACAGCTTCAAGAACCTGCTCGAGTTCGCGAAGGCGCCCGTCGAGAAGGCCTGGAAGGAGGAGAAGGAGCCGGTGATGAACTTCTCCGTCCTCTTCCGGTCCGACCAGAAGGGCGTGATCGCGGAGCTCGTGCCGGTCAAGGAGCCCTTCGACCTCGGCAAGGACTGGCCTGCGAACTACGCCGTCCTCAAGCCGGAGCGGACGCAGCAGGGCATGAAGTCCGTCGAGAAGAAGCTGAACCGCTACACGAAGGGCGATCTGCCCGGCAGCGGTGATCCCGTGCTCATTCCCGTCGATCCCGTGACGACGTCCGCGTTCACGAGCCAGGAGGTCATCCGCAACCTGCGCAAGGCCTTCGTCGACATGCGCACGGAGCTCAAGGGCGACGACAGCAACCCCGCGTCCCCGATCACCGGCCTCATCGAGACCGGCGACAACCTGATGACCGCGATTCAAAAGGTCACGCAAGGCGGCTGATCGCCTCTCTCGGGTGATGGAAAGAAAAACGGGGCTCGCGAAAGCGGGCCCCGTTTCGTTTTGTCTCACGACGACGAAGAGAAGGACGCTCAGACCTCGACGCTGCGAGGCTTGACGATCTCGACCTTGCCGATGTGCTGCTCGTCGCAGTCGCGCACGATGAAGCGCAAGCCGTACTTGCTCACGCTCGCGCCGTTCTCGGGCGTCTTGCCGAGGTGCTCCGTCAAGAGCCCTTCGAGCGTGTGCTCCTGCTCCACCGCGCCCTCGCCATCCGGTAGCAAATCCGAGCCGAGGAACGCCGAGAGATCGCGGATCGACACGGCCGCGTCCGCCATCAGCCGGCCGTCGCCGAGATCCTGGATCGGCGGCGCCTCCTCCGCGTCGTGTTCGTCGCGGATGTCGCCGACGATCTCTTCGAGCACGTCCTCCAGCGTCACGATGCCGCTCAGGCCGCCGAACTCGTCCATCACGATCGCGAGGTGCTGCCTGCGTCCGCGCATCTCCTTGAGCAGCGTCGAGAGCGGTTGCGACTCGGCCACGAAGTTCGCCGGGCTGCGCACGATCTCCTGCAGCGACTTGTTCTTCAGGCGATCTTCCTCGAACGCCTTGAACAGGTCCTTCGCGTAGAGGAGCCCCACCACGTTGTCGAGCTGCTCGCGATAGACTGGGTAACGCGAGTGACCACTCTCCGTGACGAGCGCGAGTGTCTTGTCGAGCGGGGTGCTGACCTCGATGGCCTCCACCTTCGAGCGCGGGATCATCACGTCCTTCGCCGTGCGATCCTGGAACTCGAGTACGTTGCGGATCATCTCCGCCGGCTCGCGACCGAAGAGGCCGCTCCGCGCGCCCTCCTCGACGAGCATCTCCACCTCCGCCTCCGTGATGTGCGGATCCGGCGGCTCGCGGGTCTCCTTCGCCGCGATCGACTCGCCGAGCCAGCCGAGCGGGACCGCGAGCGGGAGCATCACGACCTCGAGCGGCCGGAGCCAGCGCGCGGCCATCGGCGCCACGTGGTCGGCGTGCTTGCGGCCGAGCGTGGTGCTCACCTCGAAGAGCGTGCTCGTGACGACCACGGTCACGCCGAAGGCGAGCCACGGCGCCGCCTGCGGGTACAGGGGCGCGAGGAACAGCATCGTGAGGATGGCCGACAGGGTCGTGCTGAGGACCCTGCCGAGCAGGTAACGAGACCGGAGCTTGGCGTCGGCGCTGCGGATGCGCTCGAGTGCCGCTTTTTCCGGTCCTTCCGCCTGCTCGATGAGCGCCGCCAGGCGGGTCTGGGTGAGGCTCGTCAAGGCCGTGTCCGCGCCAGCGAACAAGGCCCCGACGAGCGCCGACGCGATGGCCCCTGCCAAAAGCGCCAGTGGTACGTCGTTTGGACTCAAAACCGAACTCCCTACGCGTCGAATCGTAGCGGACCTTGCTTCCACGGCGCAACCCGCCGCGGTCGCTCGGCAGCTACGGATGGTCAGAGCGGAAAGCGACGTCCAGATACGACGTGCTTTTCCGTCTCGACCTCGCGGCCCGCGGGAACATCCGTGAAGCCGCGTTGAACCACGTACCCATCATGATCCCATTTTCCCACGGCGACCAGACGGCCCTCCGGGGAAAGCCATGCGCTCGTTCCGGATGCTTCAAGCTCGGAAGGTTCGTCCAGACGATCCGCGGGGCTCTCCTGGATTTCCACCTCACGCGGGGGAGGCTCGGAAAAATCCGCGGCGCCGAGGCGTTTGCCCTGGGATGCGCGCACCGCGCCTTCGGCCGTGAGCACGGCTGTGGGTAGGCCCAGACGAACGGCCGCGGCGAGGGGCACCACGGCCGCGCGCAGGGCCTCGCCGGGCGCGTCGAGCACGTTCGCGACGTCGAGCCCGAACGGCCCGCTCCGCGTGCGGCGGAGCGCGCCGAGGTGCGCGGGCACCGTGAGGCCCGCGCCGAGATCACGCGCCAGGGAGCGCACGTAGTAACCCTTGCTCACGTCGAGCGAGACGTCGAGGAACGCGAGCTTCCCCGGTTCGAGGATCCCCGCGCCGCGGAGCTCGATCGCGCGCACCGCGACCGGACGCGCGGGCAACTCCACCACCTCGCCCCGCCGCGCGCGGTCGTAGCTCTTGGCCCCATCGACCTTGATGGCCGAGTACGCCGGCGGCGCTTGCTCGGTTCGCGCGCGCTCGTGATCGAGCGCGGCCATGATCCTGGGCAGAGCCGCGCTCGCGCCTTCCTGCGCGAACCGCGTGATCTCGTCCTCGAGCCACGCCGGCAGCGGCGCCTCGGCCGTCACGGCGCCTTCCGCGTCGAGCGTGTCCGTGCCGCGTCCGAGCACCACGCGCGCCTCGTAGGCCTTGTCGTGCGCGGTGAGGTACGGCCCGAGCTTCGTGGCTTCGCCGAGCAGCATCACGAGCACGCCCGATGCCATCGGATCGAGCGTGCCGGCGTGGCCGATGCGGCGCATGCCGAGGGCGCGTCGCAGCTTGCCGACGACGTCGTGGCTCGTGGGACCTTTGGGTTTGTCGAGGACGAGGACGCCGTGAACGTCCCCGCGATCCTTTGGGCTCATCCTATCCCAGCCAGACCGATCGCCGCTCGGACAGCATCCGGTCGAGCATGCTCTGGATCGACGCGCGCACGCGCTCGGAGAGGCGTCCCACGAGGATCTCGTCGTCCGCCGCCTCGGGGCCGTAGTTGCTCCAGGTGAGCGGCTCGCCGAAGCGGATGCGCCACTTCGTCGGCGCAGGCATGAGGCCGAGCGGGCCGAGTGCGGGGAAGGTCGGTGTGATCGGGAAGTACGGGATGCCCAGGGTCTTCGTCATGTACTCGAAGCGGTAGAGCATCGGGTTCGCCTCTTCGGCGCCCACGATGGCACACGGCACGAGAGGCGTGCGCGTGCGCAGGCAGAGGCGGATGAAGCCGCCGCGGCCGAAGCGCTGGAGGCGGTAACGATCGCGGTAGAGCTTGCCGATGCCCTTCGCGCCCTCCGGGAAGACCGCGACGAGCGCGCCCTTGTTGAGCAGCCGCTCCGCGTTCTCCTGGCAAGCGCGCACCGCGCCGAGGCGGTTCATGAACGTGCCGACGAAGGGCAGGTAGTAGACGAAATCCTCGGCGAGCCAGCGCAGCTCGCGATGCGCCGGATGATCGCGGCGGACGGCGGCGCGGAGCATCGCGCCGTCGTAGGGCAGGGGGCCGCCCGCGTGGTTTGCCACGACGAGACAGCGACCCTCCGTGGGGATGTGATCAACGCCCTCGACCTCGACGCGGAAATACCGCTTCGTCATGAAATCGAGGACGGGCAGGAGCTTCGCCTCGAAGGCCGGATCGAGGCCGAACTCGTCGACCTCCTCGGAGCGGCTCCGCAGGCCCGCGCGTCCCCACTGCTTCGCGTAAAACTCGGGCGAGAGGACCTCGCTCGCCGTGGCCGACTCCGGCACCGAAGCCCGCGGCGCAGGCACGTCGCTGCGCGGCTTGGTCTTGGGCACGTCGCTCTTGCGCGCGACCGGGATCGGCGGGGGCTTCGGCACGTAGGCCGGCTCGTCCGCGCGCTCGCGCCCTTGGCCGATCATCCGGTCGAGGCGGGCTTCGAGGTCGCGGATCTGCTGCTCGATCTCGGCGGCGTTGGTCGCGGTCGCGCCCGCTCCCTCGGCCTCGGTGCGCAGTGTGGCCGGGGGGATGCTCGGGCGGTTGACAGCCTCGGTGGGGCCGATCGGCGCGACGTCGTGCGCCTCGTCGGCGTCGAGGTCGTAGCCGGGCACGAGGTGCGCCGGGGCCTGTGCGTCCTCGTCGAGGTCGGTGCCGAAAGGCAGGGCGGGCGCGATCTCGGCCGCGGCCCACGTGTCCTCGTCGTCCTCGTCGTACTCGTCGTCCTCGTCCTCGGAGGACGCGGGCGCCTCTTCCGCAGCGGGCGTCGGCTCCGCGAAGCGCCGTGGCGCCGCGCGCTCGCCTTCGGCCGGCGGTGCGTCCTTGGGGGCGGCGACGCCGGCGTCGGCGGCGACGAACGCCGCGGCCGCGAGGGGCTTCTTCGGCGCGGCGTCCGCGCGCGTCTCCTTCGTCTCCTTGTTCTTGCGCTTCTGCTTCTTCGCCATGGAAAACCGCCCGCCTAGGCAGGGCTCTCCTGCAGCAGGTTCGCGTCGCGCAGGCGCTGCGCGGCGAGGTAGTCGAGCAGCGCCTCGCGGGTCGTGTAGGCCGGCCTGAAGCCCATCACGCGCGCCGCCTTGTCGCCGTCGGCGACACAGACGTACCTGAGGTACCGCAAAAAGCTCGGCGGCACGGCCGAGGCTTGCGTGATCCAGAGTGCGCCGACGAGCGAGCTCGCGAGCGTGTGCGGCAGCGGCATCGACGAGCGGCCGGCCAGACGCAGCACCATCGACAGCGGCAAGACGCCGTCGGACGCGATGTTGAACGTGCCCGGATGATCCCGATCGAGCGCGAGCTTGAAGGCCGCGAGCGCGTCGACTTCGTGCACGAACTGCCAGAGCGGATCGAAGCCGAGCAGCGTGGGCACGACGCGCATGCCGAGATACCGCGTGACCCAGTTCTGCACCGTCGGCCCGACGATCGGCGCCGTGCGCAGGATCGTGACCACCGTGCCCTTCGACTTCGCGGCGAAGGCGTTGAGCTCACGCTCGGCGGCGATCTTGTCCGCGAAGAACGGCTCGTCCATGTCGGCGCGTAGCGCGTGCCGTTCGGTGAGGAAGTTCGGGTTTGTCGGGTGCGCGCCGTAGAGCATCGTCTGGCTCCACTGCACGAGCTTGCGCAGCCGCACCTGCCGCACGGCGTTGAGCAGGTGCATCGTGCCGACGGACTCGAGCTCGTGCGCCCAGCCCGTCGCGTGCGTCGGCGACGAGAGGAAGCAGAGGTGCACGAGCGTGTCGACCTCCTCGGAGGCGAGGATCTCGGCGACACGATCCTCCGAGGCGGGGTTCGTCAGATCGACCTCGAAGTGTCGCGCCTTCGGGCCGGCCGTGTCGGGCGACTTCACGTCGATCGTCACGATGCGGGCCGTGGCCGGATCTTCTTCTAGGACGCCGACGAGGTTTCGGCCGAGGAAACACGCCGCGCCCGTGAGCGCGACGACGCGCCCGCCCGAGCGGCTCCGCGAGCCCCTCGCCGGCGGGATCGCCGGCTCGCGCGGCTCGCTGTTCGAGTTGTCGATCGGATCTGCCATGCGGAGCGGATTCGACACTACCCGCTCACGCGGAGAGCGCAACACCCGCGTTTTGACAGGCGACGGCAGGTTCGCCCCGAGCGTCACGGCGCCGCGCACGTGGCGCGCACCCACGACACCTCGTCCCCCATCTGAATCCACATGTCCACGTCGGCACCACGCGCCGCCACGGCAAAGCTCGTCGCGTCGGCCACGGGCATCGGGGCCGAGACCGGCGTGCCCTCGGCGTCGAGGACCACCGCGTACGCCACCTTCCGCGCCACGCCGCAGCCGAGCGGGGCGAGGTAAGCCGCGAACACGCCGCGCTCCAGGGGTCGGAGCGCGCCCGAGATCGGCGGGGCGTGCGCGCGCACCTCGGAGGCTTCCTTGCCGACCCGCTCGAACCGGAGCTTGCCGCCCTCCTTCGCGCAGCCCTCCTCGTCGATGGCGGCCCCGTACACGAGCGCGATCGGCTGCGCCGCCACGGTCGCGTCGACCATGCCGAACGGCGCCGGCACGCGCCCGATCGCGCGCGGCGCGCCGCCGTCCACAGCTTCCCAGAACACGAGCTCCTGCCCTTCGAGCAGGGCCGCGACCACGCTGCCGTCCGCGCCGGCATCCTTCCCGGCCGGCGCCTCGACCCGCGCGAGGCACGACGGACGCGCGTCGCTCTCGGGCATGTCCGGAACGAACTCGATCCGTTTCCACGACGACGCCGGCTCGTTCGGCGCGCCCACCCAGAGATCGGCGCCCGCGGCCGCGACGTTGCCGAGGCGCGTCGTGAGCAGCGCGCATCGCGACGAGCCGCACGCGAGGTCGATCGCGTCGAACCGATCGCCCTCGCCGAGCGGCGTCGCGTGGTCGCCCTGGTGCACGAACACGCGCGCGAGCTTGTCGTCGCCCTGCTCGCTGTACGCCGTGAGCCACGCGCCTGCGTCGGTATGCGCGAGCCGCGGCATGGCCTCGGCGTCGAACCAGGGCAGCGGCGTCGCCCCCTTGCTCTCGCCCTCCGCGTCGAGGATGAGCCCGGCGACCCCGGTGAGCCGCGGCGGCGTCTCTTTCTCGTCCGCGTCGGCGACGACGAGCGTCCCGATCGCGCGCGGCGCGGCGACGAACCGCGTCGAGGCGGCGACCTTCGCGCGGACGAGCGGCGCGCGCATCTCGCAGCCCTCGGGGAGCGCGATTCCCGGGATCCCCGGCCCGATCCGGGCGGGCTTGAAGACCCAGGGCGCGGGAGGCGGCAAGAGCTCGTCCTTGGGGATCGGGATCGGCGCGGGCGGACCCGCGTCGGCCTTCGTGTCCTTGTCCTTGGGCGTGCAACGATCGCAGCCCGTCAGAAAGAGCAAGGTTACGAGGAGGAGCGCCTCTGCTCCCCTCTCCCGAGAGGGAGAGGGGCTGGGGGTGAGGGAGTTTTTCACTACAGCACCCGACGCAGCACCGGATACGGCTCGAGCCCGCCCACTTCCTCGAACCCGTTCGCCTCGAACGCGCCCATCGGCCCGGTCCAGAGCTCCTCGTCGTTCACCGGCTCCTTCGGCCGGCGCGGCAAGGCCTCGAGCACGCGCGCGCCGAACCTGTCCTTCGCGTACGAAACGGCGCCCGCGACGAGCGTCTTCGCCACGCCCTGCTTGCGGAAGCTCGGATGCACGAGCGTGCAGCCGAGGAGGAACACGCCCTGCCGATCCCCCTGAAACGCCGGGAGCTGCTTGTAAAACCGACGCTCGTACGCCTTGCGCATCACGGCCGCGGGCGTGACCTTGAGCCAGCCGACGAGCGTCTGCGTGCCCGCGTCGTCCTCGTGGATCGCCACGATCCCCTTCGCCTCGTCGCCGCTCGCCTCGAGTGCGCCGAAGAACGCCGATGCGTTCTCCTCGGGGGCGTTCGCGCAGCGGTCGAGCCATTCGTTGTTCGTCCCGTCGAAATGCCAGAACCGGCAAAAACACGGCGACGAGGCTGCCTTGAAGAGCTCCCGCAACCCGGACGCGTGCTCGGGCCCCGCGGGGGCCGTGACGAGGCGAGGAGAGCTCATGCTTCGGAGACCTTGGGACGTAGGCCGCGCGCCGGCGAGATCCCTTCCCACGCCGCGGCGAGCGCGCAGAGCCGCGCCTCTTCGAGCGGCGGGCCTATGAGCTGCAGGCCCACGGGAAGCGATGGGACGCCGTCCGCCGCGGGCGTGGGCGCGCACGGGACGCTCAGCGCGGGCACGCCCGCGAGGCTCGCGGGCAACGTGTAGATGTCGGCGAGGTACATCGCGAGCGGGTCGTCGACGCGCTCGCCGAGCGGGAAGGCCACCGTCGGCGAGACCGGCGCCGCGATCACGTCGACCTCGCGGAACGCCTCCTCGAAGTCGCGTCGGATCAGCGTCCGGACGCGCTGGGCACGCAGGTAATACGCATCGTAGTAGCCCGACGAGAGCACGTAGGTCCCGAGCACGATGCGCCGCGCGACCTCGCGGCCGAAGCCTTCGCCGCGCGTCTTCGCATACAGCGCGCCCAGGCTCTCCGCGCCTTCCGCCCGTGCGCCGAACCGCACGCCGTCGTACCGCGAAAGGTTCGACGACGCCTCCGCCGTCGCGAGCACGTAATACGTGGCCACCGCGTACCGCGTATGCGGCAAGCGCACCGGCCGAAGCTCACAACCGAGCGACGCGAGCCCGGCCAGCGCCTCGCGTACGCTCTTCTCGACGGCCGGCTCAATCCCCTCGGCCAAATACTCCTCGGGCACGCCGATCCGCATCCCCCGCACGTCGCGTCCGCAGGCCTCCTCGTACGCTGCGACGGGCGCGCTAAGGCTCGTCTGGTCGTGCGGGTCGCGCCCCGCGATCACGCCGAGCAGCCGCGCCGCCGAGCGCACGTCGGCCGCGAAGGGCCCGACCTGATCGAGGCTCGACGCGAACGCGATGAGCCCGTACCTCGACACGCGCCCATACGTCGGCTTGATCCCGACCGTCCCCGTGAGCGCGGCGGGCTGGCGGATGCTGCCGCCCGTATCCGATCCGAGCGCGCCAAGCGCGAGCCCCGCCGCCACACAAACCGCGCTCCCGCCCGACGAGCCGCCCGGGATGCGCGACGGATCCCAGGGGTTTTTCGCCGGGAAAAACGCGCTGTTTTCGTTCGACGAGCCCATCGCGAACTCGTCCATGTTCGTCTTGCCGACGAGCACCGCGTCGGCCTCGCGCAGGCGCGCGACCACCGTCGCGTCGTAGGGCGGCCGGAAGCCGCGCCGCGGATCGAGCGTCGCCTCACCCTTCGAGGGAGGCCGGAGCAGGATCCGCGATCCGGCCGTGGTCGGCGCGTCGCGCGTGCAGAGCGCGTCCTTGATGCCGATGGGCACGCCGGCGAGCGGCCCCAGCGCTTCGCCGCGCGCGCGCTTTTGATCGACGGCCCGCGCGGCCGCGATCGCCTCCTCGGCTTGCACCGTCAGAAAGGCCCCGAGCGCGCCGTCGCGCCGTGTGATGCGATCGAGGCTGGCCTTCGTGACCTCCTCGGCCGAGACCTCGCCGCGCGTGACGAGGCCGGCGAGCTCCGGGATCGAGCGATCGAGCACCGTCGCGTCCATGATCAATCCTCTTCCACGAAGCCCGGCACCGCGAACCCATCCATCGACGTCCGCGGCGCCTCGCGGAGCGCGACCTCGTGCGGCAGGCTCTCGTGCGGCTCGTCCGCGCGGAGCGGCGCGCGACCGAGCTCGACATGCGCCGTCGGCTCGATTCCCGTCACGTCGAGCTCTTCGAGCTGCTGGACGTACGCGAGGATACGGCCGAGATCCCCGGTCAAACGTCGGATCTCGGCGTCCGGGAGATCGAGGTTGGCGAGGCGAGCGAGCGAGCGGACCTCGTCCTCGGCGATGGGGGCAGATCCTTCGGGCGCGCGGGTCATCGTTGCCGGATGTAGCACGGGGCAGCGGCGGCGGAAGCTCGAGCGGACGCGGAAGCGGAAGCGGCATTCCGATCGGAATGCCGCCCATTTCGAGGTTTCACGGTGCGAGGCTCGGCACGTCATTCTCCCAGCGCATGCGCGCGAGCGCCGAGGAGAACTCCACCGCGAGCCGCGGCGTCAGGCCCTCGTAGGTCAGGTGGCACGCGGTCGTATCCACGCTGATCATGCGCCCCGCGCGCTCCTGCGCCGGCAAGCTCGCCGTCTTCGCGCGCCAGGCCTCGAAGCCGGCCGGGCTCCCGCACACGAGCGCTGCTTGCTCCGCGCCGAGCACGAGGCGCGCGCCGAGCTCCTCGCGGTCCTGCTCGCACGTCCCGCGCCCGAGCGCCTTCGTCACGACCCGGCAGGCCTTGATCTGCGTGTTCACCACGCACCCTTCGAGCTCGACGTGTTTGTCGAATTTCACGACCTTGCCCACCACGTCGAGTGAATCCTCGGCCTTGAGCGCCGCGACCTCGGCCGCCTCGCTCTCCCGCACCAAACACCGCACGGACGGCGCGTCGGGCCTCGCCTCCTTGGGCATCGTCACCACCACGTTTGCCCCGTCCTTCACGACCTCGCCGAGCTTGCCTCGGACGAGCACGTGTTTGCCTTTGAATCGCTCGTCCGCGCGCGCCGCGCTCGCCTCGTAGGCGTCGAGCAGCTCCACGTGGGACACTTCGACCTCGGGCGGATTCGTCCGGACGGAAGGGGTCAGGGGCGGCGGGGCCGCGCTCGCGGAGGCTGCGGCGGCTCCTTCGCGCGAGGCATTGTCGGAGCGGGAGCAGGAGACGACCCCGAAGGCCACGAGAGCGACCCAGAACCACGAGCATCGGCGCGCCATGGCGCGACAGGCTACGAGGTCCGCGCGCGCGAGACAACCGGTGGTAAGGTCCCCGGGCCCTCGATGTCCGCCGCTCCCCCCCGCTCGAAGCTCCGCGCCGCATTCCTTTTCGTCGCGAAGCTCGCGCTCGTCGGCGTGGGACTCCTCGTGACCTCCTTTGCCGCTCCGCCAGCCTGGATCCACGTCCTCGGCGGCTCCCTCGTGGCCCTCGCGCTCGTCGTCGTCCTGAGCCGCGCGAAAGGCCGGCGCATCGTCACCGCCTTCGGCCTGCTCGCGACAGCGCCTCTCCTCGTGTTCGCCGCGAAGCTCGGCATGGATGCGCGCATCACGTCCGCGCCGCTCGGCTGCGCTTGTAGCTATTGCCTCGGCGATTGGGACCTCGCGGGCCTGGCCTTCTGGCCATTCCAGCAACCGGATGGATGGTTCGCCTTCCTCGCGCCGTTCACGTTTCCCCTCGTCGGCGCGCTCGGCGCGCTCGTCCCCCTCTTGCTCGTCCGCGCGCGTGTTTCCTTTTCTCGACGCATTCGCGCGGGGGGAGGCCTCGTTCTCCGCGCCGGAAGCCTCGCGTCCATGGCGCTCGCCGCGGCGCTGCTCGTCCACGGGTTCGTCCACGCGGCGCGGTATCCAGCGGCCGACACGTATCTTCCTTCGCTTCCGGAAGCGGGCCTCCTCCCGCCTGCGCTGGGCAAACCCACGGAGGTGCTCGACTACCGTGTGAGCAAATTTCCCGCGATCCTGGACGTTTACAAGGACCACGTGGATGGGCTCTCCATCGAGCGATCTTGCAATGTCCTGGGAAGCCTGTGCGAATTCAGCATCGGCGGCCAGCGGACCTGCCAGAACCTCGTCGAGCGGAGCGCCGCGGTGACCCTCCGGCGCGACGCGGCGCACGATTTCATCACCATCGACGACGGCTCGCACCGATTCGCGTTTCGTGGAGGAACGCTCATTCACGTCACCACGAACGACATCGCTGACGCCGTGAGCCCCGCGCGCGGGTGGCTTGTCGTGGGTTGTCTGGGCATGCTGCTCGCTGGTTGGCTCGCGGTGCGGAGGCGCCGCGCCGAGGAACGCCTCGACGCGGCTGCGCTCGACGTGCTCGCGGCCGCCGCCGCGTGGATCGGCATTGCGCCGCTCCTCGCGACGCTGCCGTTGCCGTTTTGATGTCCGAAGGCCCACGCCCCCCTATCTCGCCGCCCCTCCTGAAAAATTCCACGCATGACGCGCGGCGCCAATCGATCATCTATGCGCCGGACGCCGGCTTCCGTTGATGCGACCCGCACGGGTCTGATAGTTTTCCCGCCTGTCGCTTCCCTGAAGAAGGAGGGATTTCATGAAACGAGTCCATCACATGGTGGCCCTTGGGGGCCTGTTCTTCGGAGCTGCTTCGATGGGCGCCGGTTGCGCCGTGGAGGCGCCCGACGGCGCGGAAGGGAACATCGACGACAATTTCATCGATCCGGCCACGCTTCCCGGGCGCGCGTGTGGCGTCAAGAACCTCCCCGCAGACGAGCTGCTGCGCGTCGAAGCCGAGTTCGAGCAAATCAAGGTGGTGCGTCCGGCGAACGCCTTCACCGGCCCGGTCACGATCCCCGTCTACTTCCACGTGATCAACAAGGGCACGGGCGTCGCGAACGGCGACGTCCCGCAGAGCCAGATCGACTCGCAGATCGCGGTGCTCAACGCCGCGTACGCGAGCGCCGGGTTCAAGTTCCAGCTCATGTCCGTCGACC
This sequence comes from Polyangium jinanense, assembly GCF_028435365.1. Next base: position 32,618 of record NZ_JAGTJJ010000076.1, read on the forward strand.
GGACGACGAACGCGACCTGGTACACGATGGCCCCGGACACGACGACCGAGACAAACGCCAAGACCGCGCTCCGCAAGGGCGGCGCGAACGCGCTCAACATCTACACGGCGAACCCCGGCGGCGGCCTGCTCGGCTGGGCGACGTTCCCCTCGTGGTACAGCGGCGCGCCCAGCGACGACGGCGTCGTGCTCCTCTACTCCTCTGTCCCCGGCGGGACCTCGACGCCCTACAACGAGGGCGACACCGGCACGCACGAGGTCGGCCACTGGCTCGGCCTCTACCACACGTTCCAGGGCGGCTGCGCGTCGCCGGGCGACTCGGTCTCGGACACGCCGCCCGAGGCCTCTGCGGCCAGCGGCTGTCCGACGAACCGCGACACCTGCTCCGGCGGCGGGCTGGACCCGATCAAGAACTTCATGGATTACACCGATGACGCGTGCATGAACACGTTCTCGGCGGGCCAGATCACCCGTATGCAGAGCCAGTGGGACACGTACCGCGCCTCCGGGTCCCCGCCGCCGCCGCCTCCGCCGCCGCCGCCGTCCGGCACGTGCGCGCATGACAAGTGCGTCGCCGGCGCGGCGCTGGCGTCGAACTGTGACTCGGTCGTCCAGACTGTCTGCGCCACCGACGCCTATTGCTGCACCACGACCTGGGACAGCCAATGCGTGGAAGAGGTGTATACCATCGGCGGCAGCGACGCGTGTTACAAGGGCTCGTGCGCGCATAACGTGTGCACGTCCGGCACCAAGCTCACCAAGGGCTGCGATTCGCTGGGCATCGTGACGGCCGTCTGCAACAACGATGCTTACTGCTGCAGCACGAGCTGGGACAGCGTCTGCGTGGGCAAAGTCGAATCCGTCGCCGGCTATTCCTGCAACTGAAACGGCGAAACGGATGCCCGTGGGATTGCGCGCCGTGCTCGCGCGGCGCGCAATCCTCGCATCATTGATCCGGGCCGGCCACCGCGCAGCCCATATCCATTGCAGCGACGCCGTCGATGACGTGCTGCGCAACGGTCACGGGAGCATCGGCCCCCATTGAGCGCCCTCGCGAGAGCGCAGAAAAATCCATGATTGGCGTCTCGAGCGCGCCATGGGTCTGCCGAACGTGTTGACATCGTCGTGGGCGGAAGCGACCATCGCACCGTGCATGCAACCGAAGCCGCGGCTCTCCCACAACGACCTCTCGGGAACGCGTTCGAGCGCGGCGGAGGCATGGACGGCATGAGGACCCATGAGATCGGGCGACACTCGCTCATCTACGGGGATGACGACGTGTCCACCATGATCTACCGCGGCCGCGTCTCGTACACCGAGATGCGCGAGATTCTCGCGACGGAGGATCTTTCGAACGTGCCCGACGTCGTGCTCCTGATCTGCGACATTCGCGCATTCGGGGGGATGGACAGCGAGACGCGGCGCCTCGGCGCGACGAACCCCAAGCCCGCAAAGCGGTATTTCACGGCATACATCGGCGCCGGCTTCAGCCTGCGGGTCTTCGTCAACATGTGGAATCGGGCAACGAACTTCATCCACGGCGAGAAGTACGTCTCCGGTTTCTTCGATGACGAGGTGTCCGCGCGGGCGTGGCTTGTGGCGCAAAAGGAGGCGTTCGAGTGCGGGGAGGCGCGCTGAACGGGAATGGGCCTCCGGCCTGACGTACGAACTTTACCAGCCGGTCATCTACGCAAAGGCAGCGCCGCGAGAAATGCCCGCAGGGACGGCGATTTTTCGTTCGCGCGCCAGACAGCGTCGATGTGGACATCGGCGGTGAGCTCATCGACGCGCACGGCCGAAAGGTCGCCCGGCAGCTCGTACCCCTTGTAGATTGGCTTGAGGAGGAGGCCGACGCCCTCTTTGACGAGCGCCACCCCCATGGGTGGCTGCGCGACGTGGTAAACGACGCGCGGCGCGAAACCCGCTCGATTGCACTGGTCCATGAGCCAGTCGTACATGCGCGGACCGAGGTCCCGCGCGAAGAACAAGAGGCGCTCCTCGGCCAGATCGCCGAGCGCGACGCGCTCCTCTTTCGCCAGCCGGTGCGTACGAGGCACGATGACGCACCACACGCCGGTGGCGACGCGGCGGCGCGCGAGGCTCGGCTGCTCGACCCGATGCGCGGTGAAACCGAAGTCCAGCGTGCGCTCGACGAGGCCTGCGGCAATCTCGTCGCTGGCGACGTCGCTGAGGATGAGCTCGATCTCCGGATGCCGCTCGGCCATGACGCCGAGCGCCTTCGCGACGGCGGGAAGATTGAGGTACGGGTTGTACCCGATGCGCAAGCGCTGCGACGCCCTGAGCCCCGCCTCGCGCGTCTCCCTCGACGTTTGATCCAGGTCGGCGAGGGTTCGCCGCGCCCCGGCGACGAACACGTCGCCGGCTTCCGTCAGGCGGACGAGCCTGCGCGTGCGATCGACGAGCCGCACATCGAGCTCCGCCTCGAGCTGCGCGAGCTGCTCGCTCAGCGTGGGCTGGGTGATGGCGAGCCTGCGCGCGGCGCGCCGGAAATGCAGCTCCTCCGCGATGGCGACGATCGCTCGGAGATGGCGGAGCTCCATGGTCCCCCGTTGATTGGCACGGCCTATCAGAAACTTCAAGCTTCCGATTGGCGGCCAGCGCCCGCCTCGCGGCATGGTCCACCCATCGATCACCGAGGAGAGATCATGACGAAGAGATGGTTCATCACAGGGGTCTCCACCGGCTTTGGCCGTTCGCTCGCCGTGGCCGCTTTGCAGCGCGGAGATCACGTCGCGGGGACGCTGCGTCGGCGCGAGCAGCTTGCGGAGTTCGAGGCGCTGGCCCCCGGGCGGGCGCTCGCGTTCGAGGCCGACGTGACCCGCGAAGGCGAGGTGCAGCGCGCGGTGAGCGGCGCCATCGCCGCGCTCGGCCACGTCGATGTCCTCGTGAACAATGCAGGCTATGGCGCCCTTGGCGCCGTCGAGGAGCTCTCGGAAGAACAGACGCAGCGGCAGCTCGAGGTCAATTTGCACGGCGCCCTCCGCGTCACGCGCGCCTTCCTGCCGCACATGCGAGCGCGGCGCGCGGGTCGAATCCTGCAAATCAGCAGCGTCGCCGGGCAGGTCGGCAGCCCCGGGCTCGGTATCTACAACGCGAGCAAGTGGGCCCTCGAGGGCTTTTCGGAGGCGCTCCAGGCCGAGGTCAAGGGGCTGGGAATCCGGGTGGTGATCATCGAGCCGGGAGCATTCCGCACCGACTGGGCTGGACGGTCGATGGATTACGGCGCTCCTATCGAAGACTATGCGGCGACAGCAGGATACGTGCGGAAGCTCCTCGGCCAGTTCCATGGGAAGCAACCGGGGGATCCCGACAAGGCAGCCCGTTTGATGCTGGAACTCGCCGACATGGAGGACCCGCCGCTGCGCGTGGCATTCGGCGCCGACGCTTTCAAGACCATCAAGCAAAAGCTGGAAGCGCAGCTTGCCGAGCTCCTTTCGTGGGAGGCGAAATCGACATCACTCGCCTTCGACGCCCCCGCGAAGTAAGGCGCTCCGGCACGATCCGGCCTACGTCCTCGGGCAAGGGGCCGGGGTCCTCCCTCCCGTCCCCTGCGCCCCCCCGAGCCATCGCCCGCGCCTTTGCCCCCCGGGTATCCTCGCGGGCGAACGTCCTCTCATCGAGGGTTGGGGGGCATGGTTTTTCCCACCCCACCTCGATGACCGGGTAGCATCCTCCGCAAGCGGGGGGGGCGAACTCATGCGCAAGGCAGGCGCGAGGGGTCGGCGGCTTGTGGGGGCGGCATTGTTCGCTACGTGCATGGCTGTGGGCGTGGTGCCGATGGGATGCGGGGCGAGCGACGAGTACGCCTCCGTGCCCGAGCCCCCGACGGAGGGGTCGCTCCCGGCGAGCACGGTCCGCGCGCTTCAAGCGTGCGCAGAGAAGCATGCGGGGCGGCTCCAGCGCCACGCGTACGAGATCGAGTTCCAGGTCGAGCTCCGGGGCGACCGGGTCTCCGAGGTGAAGCCCAAGGGCCCGCGGCTCGACGACGCCGGCCTCGAGCAGTGCATGATGGATGCGCTGCGGACGATGACGGACGCAGGGTACTCGCCGAACCCCGACGAGCTGATCTCGCGCGGCGGCCTCTTGCCTGCGCGAGGCCTGCTGGCGAACGTCTCGGTGATCTCCCAGCTCATCCGGCTCGTCCCGGTGGTCGTCTCGGCGTCCGGCGTGACGATCGTGGTGGGCGTCGCGGTCCTGGTCGTGGCGGCGGCGGTTTCCTTGCCGAAGCAGAGGAAGCCGACCAAGGCGCAGTGCGACAAGGAGTGGGAGGAGGCAAGGAAGAATTGCAGGGAGCAGCTGAAGTTCCCGGGCCGCAAATGGGGGCGCGGCATGACGGGAGGCTACACGGACGTGGAGGACTGTGCGAAGGGCCTCGTCTCCGAGCCTTGCAAGGGTAACGAAGTCGATCATGGAAACAACATCCCTCGGCCGGGAAGGAGATACTGATGAGTGAAAATTTGGACCGTGTGATCAGGAACATCAAATATCGTATTCGCAAGGATGATCCGACCGGGTTTGAGGATGCAATCCGGCTCGTCGAGCAGTATCCCGAGGACCCGCATGCTTGGGATACGGTTGCGTACGCTCACGAGGCAAGGAAGGATTATCCGGCCGCGATCGCAGCCATCTCGCGGGCGATAGAACTCAACCCCAAGGACCCCGCGCTGTTCTTCGATCGAGGCGAATACGCGCTCCAAACAGGCGACCACGAGCGCGCCGTGGCCGACTTCGGTCAAGGGCTCATCCTCTGTGACGAGCCCAGATGGGAATACTTGCGCGAGGTACTCCACTTCCTGCGCGCCGAGGCCTTCGTCCACTTGGGCAAAAAGGCCGAAGCGCTGGCCGACCTTTCGCACGTGCGGGATGATTATAGGTTCTGGACGACCGAGCTCCGGTCGAAAGCAGACCTCCTGGTGATGTGCGGGGAAAGCGTGCCGCCGCCCAAGGAGCAGGAGCAGGAGGAGGAGCCGCCTGTAACGTCGCCGGTCATGTCCGAAACTCCCGACGAAGAGGAGGCCGCGCTCGCGAAGGAGCTCGGTGAGGCCGGTCTCGCGGCCGTCGATGCGGCGCTGCTCAAGCAGGTCATCTATCGGTACCAGAAGGCGGCACGCGTGATCGTTGACGCGCTCGATTTCGGTCGTTATCCGCTCGACGACACCCATGTCCGTCTCTTCGCCCGCCGGTTGATCGCCCTCGCGGAGTCCGGGGCCATCGTAGCGAGGGGAAATCTCCTCAACCCGCGGCGCAGCGAGGTAGGGCTGCCCGAGAAGCCTTGAGCTCGGGCGTCCGGTTCAAATGAGGGAACACATGAATCGACGCAAATCCACCAAGCGACCTCCTCCGGAAGGTTTTCTTCGCGCCGTCAAGCTCCTGCGCGATCGCGTCCTCGACCCGGACGCATATCCCTACAGCATCCCGGCCCTTCGCTCGCTCGATACCCTCGAGTTTCACCCCAGGGTGACGTTCTTCGTGGGGGAGAACGGCTCGGGCAAGTCCACAATCCTCGAAGCCGTGGCGGTGCTGCTCGGGTTCAACGCGGAAGGAGGCACGAGGAACTTCAGCTTCGCCACGCGCCACTCCGAGTCCGCGCTCCATCAAGCGTTCCGGCCGGTTCGCAACGCGCGGCGCGAGCGGGCCGGTTTTTTCCTCCGCGCCGAGAGCATCTACAATGTCGCCACCTATATCGAGGACCTGGGTATTCAACAGTGGTACGGCGGCCGCTCGCTCCACGAGCGATCCCACGGTGAAGCGTTCCTGACGCTCGTCGAGGAGAAGTTTCTCCCCGAGGGTCTGTACCTCCTCGACGAACCCGAAGCCGCGCTCTCTCCGTCGAGGCAGCTTCGCTTCCTGGGGCACCTCCACGTGCTCGCCCAGGCAGGCGCTCAATTCATCATCGCGACGCATTCACCGATTCTGCTCGCCTACCCCCATGCGCTCCTTTATGAGCTCTCGGAGAACGGCATCGCCGCGGTCCAGTACGAGGACACGGAGCATTACCGCCTCACCCGGGACTTTTTGTTGCATCGTGATCGCTTTTTTCGAGCATTGTTCAAAGAAGACACCGAAGAAAGTTAACAATACTCCTCGAGGAACGCGAGCAGCGCGTCGACGTCGACCGGCTTGCTCAAGAACCCGTTCGGGCAGAGCGCGCGGACGCGATTGCTGTTCGCTCCGGCCGTCAGGACGACGACGGGAATCCTCGAAAGCGCCGGATGCTGGCGTTGCTCCGCGAGGAACCCGAAACCATCCATGATGGGCATCATCATGTCGAGCAAAATGACGCAGGGCGCCTCGTTCTCCGCGAGATACGAGAGCGCCGCGCGCCCATTACAAGCCGTCACCACGTGATACCCCTCGTCCACGAGGAGCGTCTCCAGGGCCTCGACATTCTGTTGGTCGTCGAACACGCAATCCTCCTCGACGGCGGGCTGCCCTGCGGGTCAATCCGATTCCACCGGAACGCGCGGCAGCGTCACGCGGAAGGTCGACCCTGCTCCAGGCTTGCTCTCGAGGTCGAGCGTGCCACGGAACGCGTCCACGATCTTGCGCACGATCCAGAGCCCAAGGCCGAACCCGCCGCGGTGGTGCTCCGTCGGGGAGAGCTGGACGAATCGATCGAAGATCCGGCCCTGATCCTGCGGTGCGATCCCGGGGCCATGGTCGCGCACCGACACGACGGCATGCCCGTCCTCTTCGGTCACGGTGACTTCGATCGGCGCTCCAGGCGCATACTTGATTGCATTCGAAAGGATGTTCACCAGCACCTGCTCGACCCGCAGCCGGTCCCAGATGCCCGTGATCGGCGCGTCGGCGCGCAGCGAGAGCGTGCAGCCTGCCTTGTCCAGGTTCTCGGAGAAACGCTCGGCGGTCATTCGTGCGATGTCGGAGAGGTCCACCTCCTCGGGCGTGAGCGCGAGCTGACCGGACAAGGCGCGCGAGAAGTCGAGGAGATAATTCACGAGTTTCTCCAGCCTGCCGCACTCCGCCTTGGCCTTCATCAGCCGCTCGGCGAGCTGCCCCGCCGAGCATGTCCCTTTCGCGCCGGCCCGCAGCAGGCTCTCGATATAGAGCTGCAGCGAGGTGAGCGGCGTCTTCAGCTCGTGGGAGGCGACCGAGATGAAGTCTTCTCGCATTCGCAGCGCCTCCTCGAGTTGCGCCGTGCGCTGGCGGACGCGCTCCTCGAGCTCCTCGTTGAGCTGGCGAAGCTCCTCTTTGGCGAGCTTGAGCGACGAGCTCTCGATGAGCTCCCATTGGTCGGCGCGTCGGGTGAGCGCGAACTGATGGCTCCGCACGACGCCGATGACGCTGTCGGAGTTGCATCGGCCGAGGGAGTAAGCGCAGAGGCCGACGATCTGGTGCCCCCGAAACGCCCCGGTCAGCTTCGCCTCGTAGTCGGCGAAGCTCTTCCAGTCGCATACTTCGAGAAAGGACGTGTTTCCGCTCGCCCGCAGCCCCGAATAGCCATTCCGGAGCGCGATGTCTTGCCGCTCGATCCACATCTTATGGAGGGTCTCGGTTTTGAGCCCCCCGGTCTTCAGGTACCAGTCGCGATAATCGATGATCTCGAGCTGACCACTGCGCTCGAGCGCGTCGATGTTGGGCACGGCCGCCCTGAGCAGGTCGCGCGCCTGGTAGGCGCGGAGCGGATCGGCCGTGACCCAGACACACTGCGCGTTCCCACGGATGCCCGCGAGGAAATAGGGAACGAGCGCGTCGGCGAGATCCCGCTGTGAATCATAGAACTGGCAAAAATGCGTGCCCCAAGGGAGAACACCGATTGCCGGGATACCGCTGTCAACGCCCGCTGCTACCATGATCCAATACTCCCCCTGCGTTCTGGCTGGCGATGCGAGAAGGAGGATGCAAGCGAAGGCCGCGCGATTTTCATTTCGATGCTGGCGATCGTGCTCGACGCCGCAGTGCGAGGCCGCGAGCCCGATAAGGTCGAGGCCGACCAGCGCGACCCGGATGAGCTACATCGTATCGCCGCGCAGGAACTTCCTCGGAATGCGAAGATCGACCCCTCAAGGCTCGTAGACCAGGACGCTCTGGCGCTGTGCAATGACAACGACGCGGTCGTCGCTGGAGAGCTCGACCCCGTCGAGATGCACGCCCGGCGGCAGCGTCCACGTCTGGCGAGGCGCGCTCGTCGCCTTGTCGACGACCAGCAGGCGGAACGCGCCGGGATTGCCCTTTTCACGGAGGGTGAGGACATCGATCGCGCGCCCCCCGCGCATTGCCTCGAGCGAGTGCGGTACCGCGAGGCCGGCGGCTCCTGCAGGCAGCGTCCAGGATCCGTACGCATCGCTGGTCGCGCGGAGCGCGCGGAGCGTCTTCGGCACACCCCGACGCTCGTCGCGTTCCGGTGGCATTCGGAGTCCGGGACACGTGCCGCCGATCTTCGTTTCGCACAACGTGCGGCCCGACGCGACGTCGAGCACGGTCCACGTCCCGTATGCGCCGAGGCGCACCACGTCGTCCGAGAGCGCGGCGAGCACGGCCTTCCGTGTGGGCGGCGGCGCCGGGACGCGCGCCAAAAGGGCGCCAGCGACGTCGTACACGGCAATGTCGGCGTCGTGCAGCGCGAAGACACGGCGGGGACCGAGCGCGAGCGCCCACACGTTCTCGTTTGGCCCGGTCGCCCCCCACACCCGCTCGCCGCTCGGGACGCGCAGCCCTTGCAGCGCGATGCCCTGAATGACGACGGAGCCCTCATCGCGCGCAAAGGCGAGCGCACGCGCGCCATTGACGACGGGGAATGGCGCCCCGGCGCGCCCCTCCGCGAGATCCACCACGACACCCTTGCCGCTACCGATGCCGCTCTTGCCGAGACCGACGATGCCGAGCCAGCGTCCCGAAGGAGAGGCCGTCGCCGCGACCGACGCGAGGTCGGGCGGCAGGGGCACGCGTCCACGGTTGCGCCCGTCACGGTCGATCATCCTCAGCGTCTCCCTCTCGACGAGCAGGAAGCCGCCGCCCGGCCGAGCGGCGAGCACCGCGTGTTCCTCGCAGCCGAGTTCGGTGACCAGGACGCCGCGCGCGTCAAAGAGTTCGCAGGCCGCGCCCCGACGTAGCGCGACGACGCCGTCGTCGGTGACGGCGAGCGCGCCGACTTCGCCGCGGATGACGAAGGTCCGCGTGCCATCGGGACCGGCGACCACGACGGTCGAACGACCGTCGCCCGTGCAGGCGATACGCGCGCCGCTCGGCGAGGCCGCTGCTGGCGTCGCGCAGGACGTCTCCGCGATGCGCCTCGACTGTTGGACCTCACCGGCCCAGATCCCCTGCGGCGTACCGGCGAGCAGCCGGCCCGCCGCGTCGACGGCGAGCACCTGAGGGGCGTACGGGAGGGGTGTGGGTCGGATGAAACCGTCCTCGCGCACCTCGACGAGCGCCTCGCGATCGTCGTCGAACGCGAGCGCGCGTCCTTCCGGCGTCACCGCGACGCTCGTGGCATTGACGCCGTACCTCAGCGAGCCGAGACGGAGGCGCGCGCCGGGCGGCAAGGTGTCCGGATCGACGAAGCCGTCGTCCCCGCGTTCGTCAGCGCGACGGCTCACCGTCGCCGTCGCGCCGCCATTCGCGGACGGCGCGCGCGCAGCGGCCACGTCGGGCTCCGCCGGCGCGCTGCGCGAGGACGCGTTTTGCGAAGGCGCCCCGCCGCACGCGGTCACCAGGGAGAGGACGCCCGCATATCCGGTTCGAATCACGACGCATCCTACGCAGCGCGTATGATGGCGCGTAAGAAAAACAAACCAGCCTGCGAGTCATGGCGCCCGGAATCTGCGGCGGAGGCGGAGGCGGAGGCGGAGGCGGAGGCGCGTGCGGAGGCGCGTGCGGAGGCGCGTGCGGAGGCGCGTACGCGCAGTCGGAGGCGCAAACGCAATCGCATCACCCGAGCGCGAGCGTCTTCAAGTGCTCCCGGGCGAGCTGCAGGCGGGCATAGGCGGTCTTCGTTTGGATGCCGAGGGATTCGGGAGAGAGAAGGAAACGACGCAGGAAATCGCGGTGTTCGAGGTAAATGCGCCCGAGGAGGGCGCGCTCCGGGGGCGCGCGCACGGGCGGCCTGGATCATGGCGCGCCGTCGTCGCCGCAGTGTAGAATCACGCATTCCTTGCGTTCGGACTCTCTCATCCGGCTGCACAGCAGGCCGATATCCGTATCCCTGTCGACCACGTCGCCTTCGTGCGGCTCGATCGAGCCGGGCTTGTACTCGACATTTTCGAGCGCCACCCACCTCCCGCTGAACTCATTCGAGCGGCACAGCTCTGCCCATTTCGTGCGCGTACTGTGTTGGTTTCGCATGGCAAGGAAACCTTACCGGGCTTTGCATTCCGAGGTCAATCTCGCTGGCAGTCGAGATACTGCTGCTCGCAGCAGGATTGTCACGGCCGCGATGTATGGTGCTGTGCATTCCCGACGCAGGACACGCCGATGGCGCTGTGTGTACAGTACATTCCAGAGGAACCTTAAAAAGCGCCCGCGGACCTAACCCCACGAGCCGTCCGGCAGGCGGCGGAGGCGGAGCGCGCGGGCGATTTCCAGCATCGAGCGGCCTTCGATTTCGTAGGCCATTGGAATGGGCGGGCCGCCTGTGGAGGGGACGGCCCGCCCTACCGGTTCAGGATGCGCGGCGGTAGACGAGGCGGGTGAGGGTGGCGATGACGTGGTCCATTCGGTCGAGGACCTTTGCATCGACGGTGCCGATATAGCGCATAGCCTGGGCGACCTGGACGCAGGCCAGCACCTCCCTTGCCGACCCGAGTGCGGAGGAGTAGCGCTGTCGCTTGTTTCCGGCGTGGTTGCCCATGCCTTCTGCCGCGTTCAACGCGACGCTATGCATGGCCCTGCGCATTTGCCGCGCCAGATCCGAATCCTTTCGCTCAATCCGTTCTGCAATGCTTGCCGCGTCCCCCGCCATGACCAAAACGACTTCGTAGATCCTCAGCATGATGATTCCTCCGCCCGACGGCCCAATCGCCGGGACCCCCGTCCCACACCGTCGCGCGCAGGCCTCTTCAAGGCTGCGCAGCACCGCGCGGACCCGCCCGCAGCGCGAAGCGCGAGGACGGGGAGCACGGCTTGGCCTTGAAGAGGCCGAGCACGACGGTACGCTCGCCGTCCCCGAGCGGAACCCCTGCATACCGTTCCCCAAGCGCACGCGCACGCACACGCACACGCGCACGCGCCTCCGCCTCCGCCTCCGCCTCCGCCTCCGCCTCCGCCTCCGCCTCCGCCTCCGCCTCCGCCTCCGCCTCCGCCTCCGCCTCCGCTCCCGCTTCCGCTACCTGCCTCGTCCGCGAGCCCCCCGCCGTGATCGGACTCCGTCGCCTGCCTCGTCCGCGAGACCGCCGCCCTGATCGGACTCCGTCGCCTGCCTCGTCCGCGAGACCCCGGCCCTGATCGGACTCCGTCGGGGCCTCGTCGACCAGGCACCCGACGAGGTCCGATCTCCTCCGGGGCCTCGTCGACCAGGCACCCGACGAGGTCCGATCTCCTCCGGGGTCTCGTCGACGAGGGATTCCGGGTGAACTTACCTCGTGGTCGCGTGTAGGCACCACACGAGGCGTCCTTCGCGTCTTCGCCGACCTTCGGTGTGGTTGACCTCACCATGCGGTGGATCCCCCCCACCCGCCGAACGATTCGATTTCTGGAAATGCGACGGCAATCTGCGCCTTGCTCCTGGAAGTCCACCATTGAACGAGGCTTCCATGGCCGCTTCCGCTTCCAAACCCGCCCCGCCTCCGCCCCCCGACGAAACGTTGGCCCTTCCGCCGCACCGATGATATTGCCGCGCCGTTCCGCGCCTTCTCGGCGTTGGGCAGGTCCCATCGGCTTCGAGCGTTCTGTCGACACTTGGGGCTCCGGATCGCCTTCGGCGTCCTACGCCCCAAACCCCACGCGGCATGGCCACCTCCCGTCTCTCCACCTTCGTCCGACAAGGACGCCGCCACGTCGCGCTCACCGTGCTCGGCGCTGCCGCCCTTGCGACGTTCTTGCCCCGCGGCATCCCGAACCTGGGCGCGAAGGACAGGTCCACGGCGCTTGCCTCGGCGCTCGCGTCGCAGGGCCTCGTTCTCACTGCCGACGACGTGGCCTGGATCGATCCGCCGCGTGGCGTCTGGGGCGCGCTTGGTGCGAAGAGCCGCGCCGTCGTCCGCGCCGCGCCTGCGCAAGGCGAGCCGAACGACCTCTACCTCGTGCACGCCGAGCTCTCGCCCGAAGGCGTCCTCCTCGATGTCGGCGGGGCCTACAATCTCACCGAGACGAGCGGCGCCGATGAGTCGCGCCCCGTCGTCCGTGGCGAACGACTGGCCTACGTCTCGAGCCCGCTCATCGCCGGCAGCCATCCCACCGTGCACGTCTTCGATCTCTCGGGACAAGCACTCGCGACCGAGGGCTGGACCCGCGTCGAGCGATTGCAGAACGCGCTCACGAACGCGCAGGAGACGGGACAACTCCGCGGCATCGGCAAGCGCACGTTCACGCTCGGCGAGGGCGAAGGCGAAGCCGCGGCGCAAGAGGCCGAACCAAAGGAAGGCGAGGCGCCCGCGCGTGACGTGCGATGCGCGCTCGAAGAAGCCACGCTCGTCGTGCGTGATGGAACCCGCGAGGCACGCGTGCCGCTCGATGGCCCTGCGACGCTCCCTGCTTGGCTCTCGCACGAGAGTGGGGAGATTGCGCGGCCGGGCAACGTCGTCACGTGGTCGGTCGATCGCGTGCGTGACGTCATCGGCGACGAGGCGATGCAGACGATCAAGGCCGTCGCGTTCGCGGGCCTCGAGGTCGTCATGCGGCAGAAGGAGAGCATGGGCGGCGAGCAGGCCGCGGCCGAGGCGATCGCGGAGGACCTCGGACAAACCACGCTCGAAGCGCCCACGCGTACGATGCCCACGGACCCCGAGATCGGCTGGCCACCGGCGCCGCTCGATCCGTGGATCACGCCCGCGCTCCCCGGCGAGGGACAGTGGAACCCGCAGGACAAGGATCCCTTCATTCGAAGGATCGAGGGCCTGCCGCCCGCGTTCGTCACGACGTACATCCGCCCTGATCGCTCACGCAAGACGACGCGCGTGTTCATCGTCGTATGGGATCCGCGTCAGGTGGAGCTCCACATGATGGCCGGCACGGTCGAGCCGAAGGGCGCGACGGGTGAAGCTGGGCCGGGCCTCATCCCGCGTGATCCCGCGGTGCTCGAGCGTGTCGTCGCTGCGTCGAACGCAGGCTTTCAAGCGCTGCACGGCGAGTTCGGCATGATGGCCGACGGCGTCGTCTACTTGCCGCCGAAGCCGTACGGCGCGACCGTCGCCGTGCTGCGTGATGGCTCCACGGCGTTCGGGAGCTGGCCCGAGGATCAGAGCATCCCGCCGAACGTGATGTCGTACCGACAGAACATGACGGTCATGGTGCTCGACGAGAAGTTCAACCCGTACAACCGCTCGTGGTGGGGCGGCACGCCGCCGGGTTGGGCGGACAAGACGCACACCGTGCGCACGGGTATTTGCCTGACGAAGGAGAAGTTCGTCGCGTACTTCTACGGCGCGGATCTCGGCCCCGAAGGGCTCGCGCAGGCAATGATCCAGACGCGCTGCTCGTACGGCATCGCGCTCGACATGAACGCGGGTCACAGCGGGCTCGAGTTCTACAAGGTCGCGCAAGAAGGCGAGATGGATCCGCTCGGCAGGCCCTTGCAATACGACTGGGAGTCGGAAGGCACGGTCTCCGGCATCGACGGATGGAAGTTCCGCGGCAGGCGCTTCATCCGCGGCATGGGCCTCATGAACTTCCCGCGCTACATCAAGCGCGAGGCACGCGACTACTTCTACATGACGCTGCGCCACGTGCTGCCGGGCCCGGGGATCACGCCCGTCGCGCAACCGCCCGTCGACGGCGAAGGACAGTGGCGCGTGAAGGGCTTGCCGCAGCATGGTTTTCCGTATGCGCTCGCCTCGACGGAGCTGCGCATCGACGCGGCGCGGCCCGATCGCAAGGCGCGCGTGGTGAAGATCGATCCACGCACGGTGGCGGCCGCGAAGGCCTCGGCGCAAAGCGCGGGCAAGACCGTGGCGGTGCTCGATGCGGGCCCGGCCGATGCAGGTGCGGGATCGGCGTCGCTCTGGGCTTCGGCCGGCGCGTTCGCGATCGGCGCGGAGTCGCCCGTCGAAGGCGCGGTTCGCCTCGCAACGGGCTCGCCGAACGCCGCGGTCGCCGCGGCCGCCGTCGGCGTGAACGACAAGGACGGCATGCTCCTCTACGTCGAGCTCTTGACGCCTGCGGATGCTTCCGCGGCCGACGCAAAGGCGCTCGACGCGCTCTTGAAGAACGCGGGATGCAGCACGCGGCTGCTTCTTGCGAAGCCGCTCGCGGTGGCGCTCGGCGGCGACACGGATCTCGCCGGCGCGGCCGTGCATCCGCCCCAGGGCCCGACGGCCGTGCGCCTCGCCCGCGCCGAGGCCCCCGGCGGCCGCCGCTTCCTGGAGGACACGCCCATCGTGCCTTTCGACAAGTGGTATCCGCTGCAACAGAAGCGGATCCGCTACTTCAAGAAGCCCCAGAAGGACCCCGCTGAGGGGGCGTCGAACTGACGGATCGCACCGTTCGGTGCGTGGAAGCTCGCTTCGCGAGCTTCCCTCTAGGGGGTGAATCGTCCGGGCTT
>NZ_JAGTJJ010000077.1 GCF_028435365.1 Polyangium jinanense
GGTCACGACGGGGCAACGTGTCGTGCCTGCACGCGCCAAGGAGCTCGGCTACGTGTTTCAGTACCCGTCGCTCGTTCCGGCGCTCGCGTCGATCCTGACGCCGTAGGGCGGCCTCTCGAAGCGCCTCGCGCTTCGCCGGGGAGATGACCGTCTTGGATCGTTCTCCCCGGCGAAGCGCCTCAAAAGACGCCGGCCGCCGGGAGTCGCCGAGAAGTCGACCTTGTCGAGCAGCAACTTCCCGGGGGCCGGGACGGCCTGTTGAGACGCTCCCCCCGAAGCGCGCCGTCCATGAGTCCATGAATAGGCCATCTTCGTCTCCGGATCGCTCGGGACGAGTTGGATTCCCGTGTCCGGTCTTGACCTGACGTCCCCGTACGAGACGTACGCGGGTACTGGAATTCGAGGGCTGGTAGGGCCCGTTTCCATTCGAAATCAGCCGATTCCGCGGCTCCGGAGCACCTCGCGGACGGCGGATTGCGCTGCGCTCGAAAGGCCGGGCAGGGAAGACTTCGCGACGTCCACGAACTTCATGCCACGCGCCCTCTTGAGGGCTTCGATCGCCGCCTGACGCTCGTCGCGACCATCGTGCTCGATCACGCCGAGCAGCATCTCGGCGGCCTCCAGCGTGTCGATACGCGCGAGCGCCTTCACCGCGGAGGCGCGCACCACGGGGCTCTGCGACTCGCGGTAGATGCGCGCGAGCGGATCGAAGGCGTGCGGGAAGCGCAGCTCTTCGAGCGCCTTCGCCGCCTCCTGGACGACGCCACCCTCGGCGTCGACGAGCGCCTCGCGCAGCGTGATGAACGTACGCTTGTAAAGGAATCGCGAGAGCGCGCGGACCACGGCGATCCGCACCTCGCGCTCGGGCCTCCGGAAGAGGGCCTCGAGCGGCGAGAGGATCGTGTAGAGCTCGACGAGCGCGAGCTGCTCGGCGAGCGTGGAATAGAGCTGGCTCTGCGCCGTCCGGCCCGGGGAAGCCTCCTCCTCGGCCTCGATCGCGAGCGCCGTGAGCCGCGCGAGCATGGCGCGCCTTCGCGTCACCTCGGACCACGCAGACGGGTCGAGCACGACGTCGCCCGCGGACTGGCTCGCGCTGCCGCGTTGCTCCCACTCGACGAGATCGACGTGCCAGACCTCGGGGAAGCCGACCTCGTGGCGCAGGTGCGCCGGCAAGGGCTGGCTCTCGATGCGGAGGTCTTGCGCCTCGACGTAGCGCTTGCGCGCGTTCGTGTAGTGCTTGCGCCGCGCCTCTTCGAGATCGAGCGCCGCGAGCTTCTCGTACACCTGGCCGACCTTGCCGTACTGCCCCGCCTCGCCGAGGGCGATCACCGCGGCGAGCAGCGCGTTCTCCGCGATGGAAGGCGGCGCGCCGCGCGCCGTCGACGCCGCGGCGACCTCCTGCCAGAGGCGCGCCTGCGCGAGCGTCCCGAAGTTCGCCACCGCCGGAAGCCCTTCCTTCCGCGCGTACGCGCTCATCTCGCGCGCGAGCGTGGCCGCGGCCGAGACCTCCTTCTGCTTCTCCGCCGCGGAGAGGGCCTCCTCGTACGATTGGAGCGCGTAATATCGCAGGTGATCCTCGCGCAGGATGCGGATCACGTTCACGTAGCCTTCCAGCACGTGCTCGAACTCGCCGCTCTCCCGGCCGATCGCGATGAGCACCTGGTAGCAGTCGAACGCGCGCTCGCGCTGGCCGATCGTCTCGTACCGATCCGCCGCTTCCTCGAGCAAGTGCACCGCCGCCACGACGGCCTCGCGCGCGGCCGCGGGTTCGCCCGTGCGCATCGACGTCCGCGCGAGGTTGAACCGCGCGAGCCCCGCCGCGTAAAAGTCCCCGCCCGACGCGCCGAGGATCTGCGACAGGCGCGACCAGAGCGCGCGCGCCCGGTACAGATCGCCGCCCCGCTCCCGCGCGATCGCCGCCTGCGCCACGAGGCCCGCCGACTCGTACTCGTCCGCGGCCTTCGCATAAAGCGCCTGCTTGCGTGACGCGTCCTCGGCCCGATCGGCCCACGCGAGGTAGGTGCGCGCGCGATCGATCCCCGGCACGCGCCCGCTCGCCACGAGATCGCGCTGCCCCTTCTCGCTGCCCGTGTACCAGTCGAGCGTGAGCGCGCCGCGCAGATCGCCGATCGCGACGAGCACCTCGCGCAGATCGCGGACCGCGCCGGCGTACTCCTCCTCGCGCGCGATCGTCTGTCCGAGCGCCGCGACGAGAGAAATCCTCGCGCGCCCGAGATCACCCCGCGAGCTCGCCGTCCGCGCTTCTTCGCGCAGATCCGACACCGGTCGGCCGCTCACGCTTCCGCCCCTTTCGCCGCGCCCTTGCTCGCCTCGTCCCCGGAGGACGCCGTCGTCTGATCGAGGATCGACCGCGCCGCGTTCGCGCGCGCCGAGCCGCTCGACAAGGTCGCGTGGTCGACGACCCAGTGCGCGTCGAGCAGGTCGAGGTAGTCGAGGTCGAGCTTGCCGCCCGAGGGCAGGATGAACACGGCCGCGATGTGCGCCGAGCGCCGCACCGCCTGCACCATCTCGCGCGGGATGTAGAGCGCCGCGTGCGTGAAGAGGTGCACGACGGGCGAACGTGGATCGCGGTGGCGATGAAGATCGAGCTCCGTCGCGAGCTCCGCGAACACGCGCGCCGGGTTTCGCCCGCGCTCGCCCTTGAACGAGAGCACGTGCGCCGTCGGCAGTTTGTCCCCGTGCGCTCGATGGATCTCGTAGAGCCGCGCGTCGAAGAACCGGAACGCCACGTCCTCGCCTTCGAGCAAGAGCTTCTTCGCCGTGGCGATCGCCATCCCGCGCGCGAACGTTTGCCGGTCGCCGCGCATCGACGCCGACGCGTCGACGAGCAGGTAATGCACCCGCTTCTGCTCGTCGCGGCTCTGCTCCCGCGCGTAGTAGAGCACCTCGTTGTCGAGCAGCCTCCGCGCGAGCTCGAGGTCGTCCCAGGCGAGCTCCGTGAGCACGAGCCCGTCGATCGACCCGCGCGTCCCGATGCCCGAGTAGCCGTGCGCCGCCGTCGTGCCCGCCGCGGGCCGCGTCTTCGTCTCCAGCACGCTCGGCAGGATCTCCAGCGAGAAGTTCACGATGTCGTTCGCCTCGGGCGACTCCAGCGCCGCGAGCAGATCGACCTGCGTGAGCGCGCCGCCCGCGCCCTCGGCGCCGAGCATGCCGAAGAGCCGCAGCGTGTCGAGGTCGAGCGCGTCCGTCATCGTCAGCACGAAGAGCCGCGAGACCTCGAGCGCCGAGAGCGCCGACGCCTCGAAGCCGCGTCGCGCCGTGGAGAAGAGCTGCGGGAGCTGCGGCTCGATCCGCTCGAAGAGCGACGCGTCCATCGGCACCGCCGCGCGATACGCCGGCGGCACGTTCACGCGCGACGCGACCGCGCCGAGCAGCCGCGAGAGCAGCACGATGACGAGGTCGTCGCTCATCTTGAGCTCCGGCGCGCGCCGCGCCGCCTCGCTTTGCCCGAGCTCTTCGAGCATGCGCCGGTAGCCGTCGAGGAGCCGCAGGAGATCCGGCATCCCGCGCGCGATCGACGAAGGCTCGCAGCGCGGACCGATCTCCACGTGGTCCCGCGAGGTCGCGAAGAGCAGACCCACGTCGTGCACGAGCGCGAAGGGCAAGACGACGCCGAGCCGCCCGAGGCCCTCGTGCCACTTCACCGCCCGGAGCGCGAGCACGGTGCTTCCTGGGCGCACCTGGGACAACGCGAGGGAGCCGAGCGGCCCCGTCACCGACGTATCGCCGAGGAGATGGTCCGGGACCGGCACGGCAGACAACCTAGCAGGCACCAGCGCCCAGGGACTATATCCTCCCGGACTTGAGCCCCCTCGACGTGATCTCCGCGGCCGACGAGGCCCTCCTCCGCGCCGTCCGCGGCTCGCCCGCCTGGGCCACGCCCCTCTTCGTCGCCGTCACCTTCGTCGGCGGCGGCTGGGGCATGTTCGCCCTCGTCCCCTTCCTCGCCCGCGAAAAGACCCGCGCCACGACCACGCGCCTCATCGCCGCGCTCGTCGTCACGAGCGCCCTCGTCTCCACCGTGAAGGCCGTCGTCGGCCGCGTGAGGCCCTGCGACGCGCTCGCCGCCTGCGAGCCCGTCTTCATCACCTCGCCCGGCGGACACTCCTTCCCGAGTGGACACGCGGCCGGCTCGTTCGCCTTCGCCGCGTTCGTCGCCTCCGTGCGCCCGGTGTTCGCCGTACCCGCGTTCGTCTTCGCCGCGCTCGTCGCCTGGTCGCGATGCTTCCTCGCCGTGCACTACCCGAGCGACATCCTCGCGGGCGCGCTCCTCGGCATGTCGATCGGCTTCGTCGCGGCGCGGCTCCGTTTTCCCTTGGACCTCAAAGGTTCATCACGCAGCGGAAGCCGATCACCGGCGTCGTCGCGTCCGGCACCTGGTGGAACCGGAACGCCGGATTGAGCCACTGCTGCACGCCGCCGTTGAAGCCGCCGCCGCGGATCGCCTTCCTGTCACCCGCGGGCGCGCCCTTCGGGTTGATCTGCTCGTCCTCGGCCTTGTACGTCTCGTACCAGTCCGCGGTCCACTCCCACACGTTGCCGACGAAGTCGTCCGCGCCGAAGCGCGTCTTGCCCTTCGGGAAGCTGCCGACGGGCGCCGTGCCCGGGAAGCCGTCGTCGATCTCGTAGAGCGTGCCCGTGAGCTTGAGGCCTTGCGCCTTCTCCCACGCCGCCCACTCCTTACCGCCCGCGTTCATGTGCCCCGCCGCGGCCTCGTCCGCGCCCCAGGGGAACTTGCGACCGTCGGAGCCGCGCGCCGCGTACTCCCACTCGGCCTCCGTCGGCAGGCGCTTCTTGCGCCACTTGCAGTACCCGTCGGCCTGGTACCAGCTCACGCAGTTGACCGGGTGGTTCTCGCGGCCCGCCTTGCCGAACGTGCAGAACTCCGCGTACGCCTCGCGCTTCTTCTCGTGCTCGTCGTCCGTGCTCCCGGCCGTCTTCGGCCAGTTCGGCGCGACCTCCGGTCGTTTGCATTCGCCGACGTCCGAGCACTCCTTGTACTCGGCCGACGTCACCTCGTGCAGGTCGACGCAGAACGTGTCGATGATGACCTTGTGCGCCGGTTGCCAGAGCTTGAACGACCCTTCGTCCGAGCCCATGAAGAACTTGCCGCCGGGCACGAGCACCGTCCCTGCCGGGCACTCCGTCGGCCGCGTCGTCGCTGCGATCGCCGACGAGCTCACCACCGGCGCCGCGCTCACCACCGGCGCGGACGAGCCCGTGGTCGACGTTCCGCCCGAGGGCTTCGTGAACATCTTGTACGCCGCGAAGCTACCGCCGAGCAGCGCGATCGCCGCGATCGCGGCGAACGCCATGAGCCCCTTGCCCTGATCCGCGGCCGGCGCATTCACCGGCCCGCTCGGCGCGGCCGGCGGCGTCGCCAGCGATCCCGGCGGATCCTGCGTCGTGCGTTGCTGCGCGCCCTGCGGCCCCGTCATCATCGCGGTGCCACCACTCGGGCGCGGGAGCGTCTCCTGCAGCGGCCCCGGCATGCTCGCGCGTGATGCCGATCGTCCGCTGGGCGACGACGTGATCGACGACGACACGCCGCTCGTCGTCCCCGGGTTCCACTGGATGTCCGGGAACACGGCCTCGTGCAGCGCGGCCCAGAACCGACCCATCGACGGGTACCGGTCCGTCGGCGCCACCGCGAGCGCCTTCTCGAACACCGCCTCGACCTCGGGCGAGACCGGAACGCCGAACGTGCGCGGCGTCGGCCTGCGCATCGGATCGCGGCTCGCGAGGGCGAACTGGATGAAGTCATCGCCTTCGAACGCCGGGATCCCGCCGCGCAGCACCTCGACCATGATGAGCGCCATCGCGAACACGTCGGTCCACGGGCCCGTCGCGCCGTACGATCGGCTGAACTGCTCGGGCGCGCCGTAGTTCGGCGTGAACGCGGTGATCTCCTTGCCCGTCTGCGCGAGCTCGGCCGTCGCCGCCGCGTGATCGGCCATCACCTTTGCGATGCCGAAGTCGAGGATCTTCGTGAACGGCGAGGGCCCTCGCGGATCTCCGATGACGAAGATGTTCGCGGGCTTGATGTCGCGGTGCGCGATGTTCTTCGCGTGCGCGATCTCCAGCGCCACCGCGACCGGCTCGAGCAGCGCGAGCGCCTCGTGGATCTCGCGTGGCTTCTCACCGCTCACGCGCTCCACGAAGAGCACGTGATCGAGCGTCTTTCCTTCGAGCCACTCGAGCACCATGTACGGGATCCACATCCCGTCCGCGGTCGTGAACTTGCCGATGTCGCGCGCCTGCACGATCGCCGCGGATCGGCTCGACAGGCTCGCGAGCAGCCGGCCCTCTTGGATGAAGCCGTCGAGCAGCTCGTCGCGCTTGTTCTCCGGCGCCTGCGCCAGGATGCGGAAGCACTTGATCGCCACCGGCTGCTGCCAGATGAGGTGCTCGGCGCGGTAGACGACGCTGAAGCCACCCTCGCCGATGAGTGCGTCGATCCGGTATTTCTCGGCGAGGATCGTCCCCGTGATGCCGAGCGGGTCCTGTTGCGAGCTCGTCGTCATGGGCAAACGCAGAGGTGTCGGCTCATGTTCGTTCGCCGGCGACTATACCTCGCTCGCTTGCCGCGTGCGTGACGTGATCGTGATTTCCTTGCTCGAAGGCCGCACCGAGGACCACCCCGCGCTCCCCGAGGTCCGCGAGCACCTCGGCCGTGCCGCGCAACACCGCGTCGCCGAGCGGCTCCCCGAGCGTCGCGCATGCCGCCGTCACCGCCTCCCCGAGCCGAGCGCCCCCGAGGAGCCGCGCGAGGATCTCGGCCGCGAGCGGCGATAGCACGAGGCACCGGACCTCGTGCGCCCCGTCCCGGTAGAGCAGCACTGCCGTGGGCTCTTTTTCAGGCTCGCCCGGCGCGCCCTCCGGCAAGCGGTTCACCGCCCACGCATACCGAGCGACCTGCGCCGCGCCGCCGAACTTCACCGCCCGATCGAGCGCGAGCGGAAGTCCGCTCGGCTCGCCCGCCGTCTCCGCCGCCGCCACGTCGAACCGCGCGACCTCGTACCGCGCGAGGTCGGAAATCCATGGCGGAACGGATGCATCCTCCGTCCAGCGCGCCGCGGCCCAACCGACGAACTCGACCGCGGCGTCGCGCAGATACGGCGAGCTCGGCAGCGCTTCGTCGAGCCAAAGGTCCACCGTCGCCTCGAACCGCGCCCCGAGCGTCATCGCCGTGCGTGGCATCTGTGCCCGCACCGCCCCGAGGATCCCCCGACGAACGAGCGACCTGTACACCCCGCGCCGCGTCTCTTCCGGCGGCCCTTGCACGACGGCCGCGAATGCTGCCGCGACCTCGGCGATCGCGGCCCGCCCCTCCTCTTCTTCAACCACGCGCCCGCGCCTCCCGCGCCGCGAGCCCTGCCTGGTAGGCCGCTTCGACCCGCCCTAGCTCCCCGAGCAGCTCGTCGAGCGGCGGGATCGCGTGATCCCGCTCCAGCACCACCGGCACGGGCCCCGTCCGCTCGATCGTCCATGTGAGCAGCGACAGCACCTCGCCGAGCACGTCCGCGCCGTGCGTGTCGATCACGAGGTCCGTCCCGGCGCGCTTCTCGTGCCCCGCCACGTGGATCGCGGCCACGCGATCGAGCGGGATCTCCGCGAGGAACACGAGCGGATCCGTGCCGTCGTTGATCGCGTTCACGTACACGTTGTTCACGTCGAGCAAAAGCTTTGCACACGAACGATCGAGCACCTCCGCGACGAACGCCGCCTCGCTCATCTCCGGCGCGCCTGGCACGACGTACCGCGTGATGTTCTCGACCACCATCGGGAGCCCCAGCCGATCCTCGGCCTCCCGCACGCGCGTGGCCACGTACGCCGCGGCGCCTCGCGTCAGCGGCAAGGGCAAGAGCTCGTGCACCATCCGCCCAGCGATCCCCGAAAAACACAGGTGGTCCGAGTGGAACGGCACGTCGAACCGCCGCGTGAAGGCGGCGAGCTCGCGCATGTAGGCGTCATCAAAAGGATCGACCCCGCCGAGCGACATCGAGAGCCCGTGCGAGAGCAGCGGATACCGCGCCGCGATCCGCTCGAGCGCGGCCGGGACGAACCCGCCCCGGCGCATGTAGTTCTCCGGCGCGACCTCGAAAAACCGCGCGGGGCCGAGCGACATGTCCGCTAAGGCCCGCGCAAGCACGTCATCCAGGAAGTCGAACCTGAGCCCAAGCCCGACCCCCGTGATCGTCGACCGAACCGTCACCCTCTAGCCGCAGGACCCTTCGCCGCAGGCCGCTTCCGCGCCCTTCTTGGGCGCCGCGACCTTCTTCGGAGCGGGCTTCGGCGCGGCCTTCGCCGTCGTCGCCGGGGCCGGAGTCGCCGCCGGCGCGGGCGTTGCCGCGGGTGCGGGTGTCGCCGCGGGTGCGGGTGTCGCCGCGGCTGCCGGGGCTTCCGCGGGCGCGGCGGCTGCGTTCGTCGCGCCTGCCGCCTCCGTACCTGCCGCCGACTCGGCCTTCTTCTCTTCCGGCGCGGCCTCTGCGGGCGCCGCCTCGGCTTGCGGCTCCTCGGCGGCCTTCACGGGCTCCTGCGTCCCGGCACAACCTGCGATCATCGCGCTCGCGCCGAGCGCCGCGAGGGTCTCGTAAATGCTCTTCGCGTTCATCGTCTGCTCCTCGATGCTTGCACCGAAACCTACGGTCGCCACCCCCTCGCGGTTCCGTTGCCCTGGATCCGCGCCCCGCCCCCGCGCCTTCGGCCTCGCTCCTCTACTCTCCGCCCGAAGCGCCCGCGGCGGCAACAACAAAGGCTTGACAGCCCCCCGCGCCCCGGTCTTTGCCGCGTGACGCCGCGCCTCGCGTGGCTGCTGTCCGCCCTCACGGCATGCTTCGGGTCCGGACCGCCCGTCTGGACGTGCAGGGTCCGACCTGCACAGCCTCCATGGCCCGCTGCATGCACCGGGACGCACGCAAGGCGAGACTCGTTCTCGGTAAGGACCTCGAGCATTCGCTGAGGAGGAAGCAATGACCACCGGACGAATCGTGGCGGCCCTCGTGGCTTTCGCCGCACTGGGAGCGCCGTCGTTGGCCCACGCGCAGAACACCCGGGCAGGCCTGCCTCCTGCCGATCAGCCCGCCATCCGCGAGATCCCGCGGCCGACGTCGTTCTCTGTGGAGGGCGGCGCCGGCATCGTCGGGTTCCTGGGCGGCGTTGGCGCCCTCGGCCCCGGCTGGAACGTGCGCGTCACCGGCGCCATCAACGATCGCTGGGCGATCGAGGGTAACTACCTCGGCAGCACCAACACCCGCGCCGACACTCGCACCCAGCTCGTGATGACGTCGCTCGACGCCGGCGCTCGTTACAACCTCGCCGCTGCGGACCGCCTCCCGCTGCAACCCTTCGTCGTCGCGGGCGTCGGCTACGCCGGCTTCGCGGGCAGCTACGGCGACGGCTTCACGCTCATCGTCCCCGTCGGCGTGGGCGCGGACCGCATGCTCACCGAGAACATCAAGGTCGGCGCGCGCTTCAACTACCGCCCGGCCTTCTTCGACAACCTCGGCTCGCCGATCACGCCCCCCAACGACGAGCCCGGCGGCGACACCTGGACCCTGCTCGCCCAGATCGGCGGCGGCTTCTGATCTGATCATAAGGAGGAGGCGGACCCGCGGAGGTCCGCCTCCTTCCGCCTGGGACGTACGACTCAGCAGCCTGCCGCGATCCGCCGCCCGAGCGCGCGCACCGTGAGCGGCGCCGATCCTTCCACCTTGTTGTTCACCAGCACCATGAGGCTCCGCCCCTCGCGGGCGCATCGGGCCGCGACTTCCACGACGTCGGCACGGGTCTCCTCGTCCGTGGCCACGATCTTGTCGAACGGCGCGCAGATCCGCCGCCGCTCCTCGTACCTCTCGCCGGGCCGTATGGACAACCGGCACACGACGAGCGGCGCCGTCAGGATCTTCGGCACCGCCAGTTGCCGGCCGAGCGTGGGCATTCGTTCCCACAGCCCGAGCACGTGCGTCACCCCGTACCGCGCGAGCACGTCGAGGTACGCCCTCGAAAGCAGCTCTGGGTTCCGGAGCTCCACGGCGTAACGAAACGACCGCGGCGCGGCTTCGAAGAACCGATCGAGCTGCTCGGCGAGCTGCTCGGCATCCATCCGATCCTCGGCGCGCATCGGCGACAGCACGAGCAAGAGCACGCCTACGTTCCGGGAAAAACTCTTCTCGATCGGCGCGAGCACGCGCTCCTCGAAGGCGCGTGGATCGAGGAACCAGGGCGAGCGTTGGTTTGTGCTCGGATCTCTTCGCGCCACGATTCCGCTCCACACCTTCATCGCGCAGCCGTAGCCGTCGGGCAGATCGTCGCGGTACCGCGCGAGCTCTTCGACGCGGAGCGGCGCGTAGTAACTCCGATCGATCCCTACGGTGCGGAAGAGTGGGTTACGCGTGTAGAGTCGTAGCCCGTGCGAGGTGATTTCCCGCTCGGGGATATCTTTGGGGTAGAAAATTCCTCGCCATCCCGGGAACGTCCAGGTGGACGTCCCGAGGAGAACGGTTGGGGCGAGCTTCGCGGCGATCGCGCGGTCCGCTTCGATCTCGGGGAGCTCGGGCTCCGGCCGGCCCGAGAACAACACGAGCTGCTTCATGTAAAACACCTTCGGCCGGGCGAGCCGCGACGAACCTAGCATGCGAAGCTCGTTTCGTCTCGACGCGGACAAACCCTGGGGTTTGGCGCCGGCTTTCGGGTGAACTGCGCTACAATAGCTTTCTGCTTCTACCGTTCTCCGCCGTCCAACGTGGGCTTCGTGCTTTACTCACAGCCGCGATCTGGAACGTGATAGGGGTGGCATGGTAGCTGCTACCCGCGCGTGCGCGAACGGCCGCTTTGGAAGCATGTTGAGACACGTCGCGAGCCACCACGGTTGGACAGACGGCACTCGACGTCGACGTCGGGACCGGCTAGCCTTTCTAGGCCGACGGTCGGCCGCCTTCGAGGTCCCGATGTCGATTGTCAAGACCATCACACCGGCTCCGCCCATGGAAGCCGAGTTCGCCTCGAGCCGATACAGGATGATCATGGCGGCTCGCTTTACGGTGGGCGGCTTTGCTCGGGAGTGGGGTCACTGCCATCTGCTCGCGAACTACCTCGCTCGTTACGTAAGCGCGAACGAGGGGGACCCCGAGCGTCATGCGACGCTGCTTTCGACGTTCATAAACGAGCTGCTCGAGGTCATCTTTCGCAACCACGCGGTGGAGGGGCAGATCGAGCTCATCTTCCGCAAGCGGGGCCGGCACGTGATCCTGCAGATCACGCTTCCGGTCACCGAGCAGAATCGAGTATTCTATCGTATGGCCGTGCAGATCGTGAACCAGCCCGATCTGAAGAGCTGGTATCGCGCCCGGCTGGAAGATCCGGCGGATGGCGAGGATACCATGCTTGGTTTGCTGGAGCTCGCTGCCGTATATGCCTGCTCCCTCACGATATCCGAGCCACCGGGTCAAGACAGGCTGAGCCTCTTCCTGGAGCTGCCAGAGGTCGACGATATGGGGGAGGTATGAGCAACTCCATCGCTCCTGCGTCTTCGGGTACGCCCTCTTCCGGCGTTCCTCCTTCATGCATGCCCGTGGCCCTCAACATGCGGCTCACGGGGAACGAGGAGCAGGAAGTCACGCTCACGGGGACGCTGCGGCCGTTCGTCGCCGAGGAAATGGCCTCGGTACGCAGCTCGCTCGAGCAGGCGGCGCGGTCGACGCGCGGCACGTTGTGCGTGAACTTGAAGCGCCTCAAGTACATGAACAATGTGGCGTTCCTCGAGCTCAACCGCTTCGTGCGGTGGGTGGCGCATACGCGCCCCGGGCTCCGGGTGAAGTTCGTCATCTCCAGCGTCATTCCCTGGGCGGTCCGCAAGTTCCAGGTGATCGCGGAGCTTTACCCGTTCGTCACGATCGAGGTCTACGACAAGGCCTTCTATCCTATCCAGCAGGTGATCGAGGACGACGACTTCATGAACGTCCTCCGCACCCAGCAGAAGATCATCTGGGAGCACGAGCGGGAGAAGCTCGCCTGGCATGGTCTTCGTCCTGGGCTGCGTATCGCCGACATCTGCTGCGGCCTCGGGGATTTCGCGATCCTCCTGCAGAGTGATTTCCGGCCGGAGTACCTCATCGGCGTCGACCATTCGAAGCCGTTCCTTCGGTATGCCTGGCAACTCGTCTCGGACTTTGGCCTCGAGAACATCGAGTATCAATACGGCGACGCGGCGGCGCTGCTCTTGCCGGACAACTCGTTCGACTTCGTCTCTTGCCGGCTATCGCTGCAGGTGTTCCACGAGCCCGATCACATCGTGAACGAGCTCTATCGCATCTGCCGACCCGGGGGTCGGATCTACCTGACGAACGAGATGATGTCCGGCGTGACGGGCTATCCGAACGAGGAGGTCATACGCCACGGATACATTCGGTTCCTCGAGCTTTGCCGGCGGGTCGGTATGGATCTGGATATCGGGTTGAAGACCCGGACCATCCTGCACGAGGTGGGGCTCGAGGACATCAAGATATGCCTCCTCGGTATCACGAACATGAACACCGCGCCGCATGACTTCGCCCGCGTGGTGGAGAGCTGGCTCCGCACCGCGAAGCAGATGGCCGCGACGGCGAATGCCGAGCCCGAGCTCTACGAGGACGTATCGGCCGGCCTCACGGCGCATATCGAGGCCATCACCCGCGACAACGGCTTCGCCATGTGGCCCATCTTTGCGGGTTCCGGGCGTAAACCTTTCCGTACTTCATAGCGAGTGGTAATGCAATTCACGCGTTGGATGTAAACCGTCGATTCTTTGGCGGAGGCATCACGAGGCGGAGGCAGGAGAGGAAGCGAAGAGCGTAGTGGCGTCTCCCTTCCGCCTCGATGTTTGGTGTGGCGGTCGGAGCGTAGACGGTTTAGCGTCGCAGGCTGTCTGGGCCACACGAGGCCGTTGCGAGGAGATGCGTGGACGTGTCGTCGGAAGCGCGTGGAACGAACAGGGGGGTGCGGCCGACTGGCCTGCTCGCACGGATGAGCAAGTTCAACACCAAGTTCATCCTGGTGACGGGCGTCAGCGTGCTGCTCGGCGCGATCCTCAACGTCCTCGTGGCGCGGCAGGGCATCCACAAGCTCAGCCGGGAGGCCACGGACGAGATCGAGCAAGGCCTCGACCAGGCGACGCGCGAGTATCTGACGAACCACCTGCGCGACACCGCGCAGCACACGAACAGCTCCCTTGCCCACGCCTACACGGACCTCGAGATCCTGGCCGACATCGTGCAAACGATGGTCGACCACGACGAGGACCTGACGCCGCTCTACGACCACGCCAAGACGCTGCCTTTCCTCCAGGACAAGCTCGTCTTTCACGAGAAGGGCGGCTGGTACGAGAACCAGAACGACGAGCCGACGGCCGTCGCGGCGTGGGGCTACCTCGGCGACAAGCAAAGCCGCGTCCTTTTGCCCGAGGCGCAGCGCGACATCGATCGCACGATTTTGCTCGACGTCGTGATGCCGTCGTTCAAGAAGCGCGGCGCCGACAAGCTTCAGCTCTATTTCGTTGGTCCTCCAAAGCATCCGTACGTGCGCCTCGCGCCCTGGGCCGACATGGCCGCGGAGTTCGATCGCACCTCGCCGGGCCACAACGAGAAGAACTTCTACGACTTCTTTTACACGGGCCTGAGGCAGGGCTGGGAGGCGTGGCTCAACGAGCCCGGGGGCCTCGAGCAGCGCAACTCCCAGGTCACGTTCTGGCCCCCCTACGACGACGCGAGCGGCGGCGGGAAGATCATGACGATCTTCCACCCCGTGTGGAGCAAGGACCGCAAGGCGCTCTCGGGGGCGCTCGGCCTCGATCTCACGCTCACGCAGATCGTCAAGTACATCCAGGATGTGAAGCTGAAGGAGACGGGCTTCGCGTTCCTCACGCAGGGCGACGGAAACGTCCTCGCGGTGAGCGAGGACGGCGCGAAGCGGCTCGGCCTCCAGGCGAAGGCGGAGCGCCAGGGGCTCGAGTACCTGAAGCGGGTCCTCAAGGACAGCAACGAGCCGCAGATCGCCTCGATCGAGCTGCCCAAGGATGCAAAGGTCCAGTACCGCGACAACGTGCAGATCAACGGGGCGCCGCACTTCCTCGTCCTGCAGCGCCTCGCGCCCTTCCACATGGGCGGCGGCGGCGACAAGATCGTGGAGGACACCTGGACGATCGGGTTCGTCGTCCCGAAGAGCGAGATCTACGCCTCGCTGACCAAGGCGCAGGCGGCGATCGACACGAGCCGCACGAGCATCCAGACGAGCCAGGCGTTCGTCTCGTTCGGCTCGATCCTGGTGCTCATGGCGGGCGTCTTCCTCGTCTCGCGGAAGATGACGGGCGCGCTCGTGGCCCTGTCCGAGGGCGCGACGCGCATGCGCCAGGGCGACTACGGGGTGCGCGTGGCCGTGACGAGCGAGGACGAGATCGGGCAGCTCACGGGGGCCTTCAACGAGATGGCCGCCGAGATCCAGGCCCATACGACCAATCTCGAGGAGCTCGTCAAGGCGCGCACGAGTGAGCTCGAGGACGCGAACAAGGAGATCATGAGCCTCAACGCCCAGCTCGCGCAGGAAAACCTGCGGCTCGGCGCGGAGCTCAACGTGGCGCGGCAGCTCCAGCTCATGGTGCTCCCGCCCGCGCAGGAGCTGCAGGAGATCAAGGATCTCGACATCGCGGGGTACATGTCGCCCGCGGACGAGGTCGGCGGTGATTATTACGACGTGCTCCGCGGCAACGGCGTCATCAAGATCGGCATCGGCGACGTGACCGGGCACGGCCTCGAGAGCGGCGTGCTCATGCTGATGGTGCAAACCGCGGTTCGGACGTTGCTCGCCAGCAACGAGACCGATCCGACGCGGTTCCTCGGCATCGTCAACAAGGTCATCTACCAGAACATCCAGCGCATCAGCTCGGACAAGAACCTCACGCTGTCGCTGATGGACTACAGCGATGGCAAGCTTCGGCTCACCGGGCAGCACGAGGAGGTCATCGTCGTGCGTGCTTCGGGCGAGCTCGAGCGTGTGGACACGACCGGTCTCGGGCTCCCGGTGGGCATGGACGAGGACATCACGGATTTCCTCTCCAACACCGAGATCGATCTGGAATCGGGGGACGTCGTCGTTCTCTTCACGGACGGGGTAACAGAGGCGGAACGCACCGACACGGCGCAGTACGGGGTCGAGCGGCTATGCGAGATCGTCTCTCAGAACCACAAGAAGACGTCGCAGGAGATCAAGGACGCGATCATCGAAGACCTGATGAACCACATCGGCACCAACAAGGTCTACGATGACATCACCGTGTTGGTCATCAAGAGGCTATGACGCGTAGGAGACCGGCAACACTATGAGTGAGATCATTGGCGTCTATTCGCTGGACGATTCGTTCAGCGAGCACATGTCGTTGACCCTGTACCCGGATTCGTTCGCGGTGCGGTGGAGCCTCTGCAACCTCACGGCGAACTTCATGGCGGAGTACTTCGCCGAGCTCTTTCCGGACGCGGACAACGACGGGAAGCTCATCAGCCGGGCGGAGGTCAGCGGCGCGGTGAGCTACGTGCTCAACGAGCTCGTGGAGAACGCCGTCAAGTTCAACCGCAGCGGTGATATCAACGTCACGGTTGGGATTGGCAAGGAAGATCTGGTGTGCCTGGTGAGCAACCACATCGCCAATGGCGAGGTTCCTCCGCTGCGGGAGAAGCTGCTCGAGCTCTCGCGCGAGGATCCGGGGGAGCTCTTGCGCCGCCAGGCCGAGGCGAACGCGGAGGACGTCGAGGCGACGGGCTCCGGGCTCGGGTATCTCATCATCATGAGCGATTATGGCGTGAGCCTGGGGTGGAAGCTCGATCCGGTCTCAGCGCAGAACACTTGCATCAGGACGATGGCGCGGCTGCCCATCTTGAAGGAAAGGGCCAGAATGGAAATCAAAGGTGGAAACTATCGAGTCTGGTACGACCCCGCGGAGGTCACGGTCTACTTCGAGGGTATCTTGCGCCTCGGCGGGC
Organism: Polyangium jinanense; assembly: GCF_028435365.1. Next base: position 16,029 of record NZ_JAGTJJ010000077.1, read on the forward strand.
CGCAGGAATACCAGCCGATCGAGGATCTCCTCGAGAAGGTCCTCCTGGGCAATGCGAAGTCGATCACGATCGACATGCGCACGCTGAACTTCCTGAACAGCTCTGGCATCAACGTGCTCTACAAGTTCGCGATTGCCATGCGGAAGAAGGGCGACGTGCAGCTTGTCGTCCGGGGCTCGAAGGCGATTCCGTGGCAGGGCAAGTCGCTCCCGAACCTCAAGAAGTTCAACCAGAACTTCGAGATGATCTTCTGTGACTGATAGGAGAGGGGAACGTAGGGCGCCCGCGGCGGAGGATTTCTTCGAACGATGACCGCATCGAAGGACAACTCGTCGGATCCGGTGGACGAAGGTCGGTCGGAGCAGACGGATCTCGAAGCCGTCAAGGCGCTCCTATCGGACGACGCTGCTTGCAAGGCTTTGCTCGCGCGCGAGGGTGGGGCTCTCGAGCTCCTTGCTCGCTGTCGGGGCCTGGTCGAGCAATGCGAGCGTGTTCGGGCCGACATCGACGAGATGTCCGTTGTGCACGAGCTCACGCTCGAGCACGCGACGCGCATCGAGAACGAGCTCGAGCTTCAGAACCGGATCGTGAGCGAGGACCTCGAGGTCGCCCGAGGGATCCAGCAGGCGCTCTTGCCAGACCCGTCGATGCTCTCCGCGGAGCTGGAAATCGCCATTTACCACAAGCAGCTCGCGGAGGTTGGAGGAGACTACTACGACTTTTCCCAGCTACCCGGGGAACGCTTTGCGGTCAGCGTGTTCGACATCTCCGGTCACGGGGTATCGTCGGCGCTCATCATGTCCTTCTTGAAGGCACAGATCGAGAATGCGACACGGCGTTCCGACAGCCCGAGCGCGATCGTGGATTGGGTGAACCGAGCATCGTATGCCTTCCTCCGCGGAGTGAGGCGGTATGCCACGGTGAACTTCGTGGTCTTCAGCGATCGGTTCATCCGGTACGTTTCTGGTGGCGGATATGGGCTCCTGGTCCGGCACGGGATGCAGCGAACGTTCAATAGGGTGGGCAATTACATCGGTTTGAGGACCAAGCCATTCCGTGAGTTCGAGCTGCCGTTCGAGCAGGGAGACGTCCTGGCGCTGTACACGGATGGTATGGTCGAGGCTTTAGATGCAGAGGGAAAGGGTTATACCGTGCAACGTCTCAACGACATCATCGCGCGGCATAGCGAAGAACCCGTCCAGGATATCCTGAAGAGATGTGTGGACGACTACACGTCCTTCAGGGCCGAGGACATCGACGACATCACGCTCCTCATCATGCGAAGGTGCGCTAAATGAGCGCCGGGGGCAACCGGACGCAGACGGCCGTCGGAGCGTCGATTTCCATCGCGCCGCTCGATCACGTGGCCGGAGACGTGGCAGGCCTGCTCGGGAACTTTCTCTTCGACCTTTTGGGGATGTTTTACCCGCGGCAGATCTGCTCGAAGGCGAACGTGGTCGTCATCGAGCTGGTCACCAACGTGATGGAGCACTGCTCGATCCGCGACGGCGCATTGCGCGTCGACCTCAAGATCGACGGTGATGAGCTCATGATCACCGTGGCGAATCCGGCCACGGAAGACGAGTTCAAAGCCGTGAGCGATCGCTTCACCATCATCGCCAACGCCGAGGACCCGAGGAAGCTCCTCGCGGATACGGTCTATCGCCGGCGTATCGACAAGGCGAAGGGAGGCCTCGGCCTCATGCGGCTCACTGCGGAGAGCAAGTTCAAGCTCACGGCCGAGTACGAGCAGGGGTTCCTCGTTGTCAAAGCGCTATTCCCGATGAGAGGTTTCGCATGAAGGTCCTCACCTACGGTGAAATCATGGACGGCGGCCTGAGCGTGTTCCACTCGGTCGCGAAGCTCGATGATCATCACCTGATCCTGACGTTCGAGGGCGTCATCCGGGTGGACAACCCCTACCGCTACCTCCACACGTACCTCGAGGAGCTCGCGAAGGTCCTCCCCCGGCAGTCCGTCACCGAGACGACGATGGACTTCGTCAAGATGCGCTTCTGCAACTCGAACGGGTTCTACGTCATCATGGATATCGTCGACGCGGTCTACAACCTCGTCCCCGGCCGCGTCACCGTGCGTCGTATTGCCGACGACGACTGGCAATGCGAAACGCTGCCCATCCTGCTCAACCTGAGCGAGGAGCACATTGCCGCGAGGACGAACTTCGAGGACGTCAAAGCGCCCTGACCGCCTGACCGACCGATCGCTCGATACGCCGCGTCCCGCCCGCCTCCCCGTCATCCGTTTCTGTTCAAACGGATTTCCATTCCATCCATCTCACGTCGCATCTTTGCTCGTGCCAGGCCGCCGTTCCTCCAGAATCGCGCGGACGCGAGATCCGTAGTACGTTCGTTCCGACCGCCTGAACATCGTGGAGCTCAGAGGTACGGCATTGGACCGCTCGGACGCGCCATCGGCACGTACGGTGTGGAAACGTTACGCGGTGGCGCTGCTTTCAGCCGGGCTCGGGCTGGGCTCGCGCTTATTGCTGACGCCGATCGTCGGTAATGAGGTTCCGTTCATCACGATGTTCCCCGCCGTGGTGCTGAGCGGCTGGTATGGAGGATTCCGTGCCGGAATGCTCACCACGCTCGTCGGCGGTTCCAGCGTTGCCTGGTTTTTCCTTCGATACGATTTCACGCCCGTAGGTGGCCCGGTTGAAAAGGTCACGAGCCTCGTCGTGTTTCTCCTGATGGGTGTGCTCATCAGCTGGCTCACGAACGAGCGCAACGTGGCCATTGCGCACCTGCGCAAGGCCCACGAGAGCGAGCGCGTCGCGCGGCGACGAGCCGAAGAATTGAGCACGCGCGAGGAGGCGCTGCGTAGCCAGGCCGAGTCCGCCAACCGCGCGAAGGACGGGTTTCTGGCGATGCTCGGGCACGAGCTCCGCAACCCGCTCGCCCCGATGGTCACGGCCCTCGAGCTCATCCGCATGCGCAGCGGCGGAGCGCTCGGCCGTCCAGAGCAGGTGATCGAGCGGCAAGTGCATCACCTCGGCCGGATGGTCGACGATCTGCTCGACGTCTCGCGCGTCGCGCGTGGGCTCATTTCACTCGCGAAGCGATCCACCGAGCTCGAACCGATCATCACGCGCGCGCTCGAGATGGCGAGTCCGCTGCTCGAAAAACGTCGCCACCACGTGACCGTGACCGTGCCGAGAACCGGGCTCGCGGTGTACGCGGATCCCGACAGGCTCGCGCAGGTCTTCGCGAACCTCTTCACGAACGCGGCGAAGTACACCGATCCCGGCGGGGTCGTCGAGGTCTCGGCCGAGCGGCGTGGCGGTACGATCGTGGCCACGGTGCGCGACACGGGCGTGGGGATGAGCCCGGAGCTGCTCGCGCGGGTGTTCGAGCCATTCGTGCAAGGCGCGCAGAGCATCGAGCGCAGCGCGGGCGGGCTCGGCATCGGTCTCACGCTCGTGAAGAGCCTGGTGTCGCTGCACGGCGGAGAGGTCTCGGCGCACAGCGACGGCGCAGGTCACGGAAGCACGATCGAGGTGCGATTGCCCGGGCTCGATCGCGCGTCGCTGCCCGCGATCGAGGAGGTGAACGGACCCGCGGCGGCGCTCCCCGCGCATCGCGTGCTCGTCGTCGACGACAACGAGGACGCGGCGACGTTGCTCGCGGACGTGATCCGCGCGCAGGGCTGGCCCGTGGCCGTGGCCTTCGACGGGCCGCAAGCGCTTTCGATGCTCGAGTCGTTCGCGCCGGACATCGCGGTGCTCGACATCGGGCTGCCCGTGATGGACGGCTACGAGCTCGCCGCGCGGATCCGCGAGCGTCTCGGGACGCGGGCGCCACGCCTGCTCGCGGTGACGGGGTACGGGCAGGAGGAGGACCGGAAGCACGCAAGCGAGGCGGGCTTCGCGCACCACCTCGTCAAGCCGGTCAGCACCGACGCACTCCTCGCGGCGATGAACGAGATGCGGTGATAACGCTGCGCGCCACAGTGGATTCGAACCACTGGCCTTCGGCTCCGGAGGCCGACGCTCTATCCAGCTGAGCTAGTGGCGCACGCCGCGTTTTCGGACGCGGGGGCCAGCAACCTAGCGGGAAGTTTGCCCCTGCGCAAGCCCTTCGAGTGTCGTTCCGGTGCGACCTCAAAACTTGGCCCTCTTGGCCGACATCCGGCATCCGGGCCCCATGGACGCACGCAAGCGGCTCTCCCTCCTGGCCCTCGGTGTGCTCGCGCTCGCCGGGTGCAAGGGCAAGGGCTCTCCTGAGGGCATCGTCAGCTTGTCCGCGCCTGCGGAGCAGGTTGCGGCCGATCCGGCGACGGTCCCCAAGGAGGGCGGCCCCCGCATCGGCGCCGTGGAGATGGCGGCGCCCATCTATCTCAAGCCTGATCGCAGGTCGCCGAAGATCGGCTACCTGCGCGCGGGCGCGACCGCGGTGCGGGGGGAGAAACCCGCCGCGTTCGACGACTGCCAGGGCGGGTATTACCGCGTCCTGCCGGCCGGCTACATCTGCGCCGAGGGCAGCGCGTCGATCGACATGAAGCACCCGATCTTGCGGGCGCTGACGAAGCGGCCGGACCTCTCGAAGCCGATGCCGTATCCGTACTCGTTCGTACGAGCGATCGCGCCGAACTACTACCGGCCTGCGACGAAGGCCGAGCAGTTCCAGTACGAGATGCGGCTCAAGGAGCACCTCCGCAGCTACAAGCGCCTCCAGAAGAAGTGGGATGCGATCGAGGTCGGCGCGAACGACGTACCGCTCGACGCCGAGGGCAACGCGATCGGCGAGCCGCCGAGCGAGCCGCCGGACCTCTCGGATCAGGAGCTCTACGGCGGCGACGGCAACGACGCGATCCCCTGGTTTTTCCAGGGCGGCCGCAAGATCCCGAACATCTCGTCGTTCAAGGTCCCCGACTACGCGATCATCACGAACCGCGTCGCGCGGCATGCGGGGCTCGCGCTCATCGGCACCTTCGTCGGCGACAACGATCGACGCTTCGCGATGACCACGGACGCGCGCCTCGTGCCGACGTCGAAGCTCAAGCCTGCGCGCGGATCGACGTTCCACGGCGTCGACATGCGCAAGGGCTGGGAGCTGCCGCTTGCGTTCGTGCGCGTGCCGGATGCGTACAAGTACGACACGAGCAAGCGCTCGCTCGAGAAGACGGGCAAGCTCGCGTTCCACACGCCCATCCAGCTCACGGGCAAGAGCATGCGCATCGGCGAGACGCGCCTCGTCGAGGCCAAGGACGGCACGTGGATCAAGGACAGCGACGTGGCGATCGCGGTCAAACCGTCGGAGCTCCCGAGCTTCGCGGCGAAGACGAAGAAGTGGATCGACATCTCGATCCTGAGCCAGATCCTCATCCTGTACGAGGGCACGAAGCCGGTCTACGCGACGGCGGTGGCGACGGGCCGCGACGGGCTCGGCGATCCCAAGAAGACGTACTCGACCGTGCGCGGCACCTTCAAGATCCGCGAGAAGCACGTCACGACCACGATGGACTCGCACGAGGTCGGCAACAAGTTCGAGCTGCGCGACGTGCCGTGGGTGCAGTACTTCGAGGCGGGCTACGCGCTTCACGCGGCGCCGTGGCACGACGAGTACGGAAAGCCTCGGAGCCACGGCTGCATCAACCTCTCGCCGATCGACGCGCGCCGCGTCTTCATGTGGACCGATCCGCCGCTGCCCACGGACTGGCACGGCGTGCAGGCGAGCGAACCCACGGGCGAGGGAACCGTGGTGCACATCCACCCCTGAAAAACCGAGCGCGCAGGGCGCTCTTCGTCGTCAGGGTTTGACGGCGGAGAGCGTCCAGTGCCGATCGCTCGTCATCCGCACGGCCGACGCGGGGATCCCGAGCGGCGCCACGAACGCGACGATCTCGTCCACCGTGAGCGCCGCGGCAAGCGAGGCGTGGAAGAGGGATCGTTGGTGATCAAAGGAGAGCGCGGCCGCGGGATCGGCTGGACGCTCGCCGCTGTAGAGCGCGACGAGCCGATCGATCTCGGCTTCGGCCTCGGGGCGGTAAAGGTCACGCACGAAGAGCAGGCCGCCCCGGGAGGTCACGCGCCACATCTCGGCGAGGACCTCTGCGGGCTCGGGGATGTGGTGGACGATCGAGTTCGAGAGGACGACGCCGAAGGCGCCGTCGGGGTAGGGCAGGGCCTTCGCGTCGATCTTCGCGACGGTCACGCGCGAGCCGAGGCCCGCACGCTCGATGTTCTCTCGGGCGAGCGCGAGCATGTGCTCGGCGAGGTCGATGGCCACGACCTCGGCGTTCGGCGAGAGCGAGCAGAGCTCGATCGGGATCCGCGCCGTGCCCGTGCCGACGTCGAGCACGCGCCCCGGGGTCGGGCGGACGGCGAGCATGTCCTCGCAGAACGCGCGATTCACCGCGGCGTGATCCATGGCGTCGTAGTCACGGGCCTCCTCGGGGGTGTCCATGACCTCGGGTTCGAGGACACGCGGTAGCATCGGTCGGCCTCTCTTCGTTGGAGGTGAAACGGGTCGCTCAGTCCAGACCGAGCGCGTCCTGGAACGTCGCTCCTTGCGCCAGGAGCCCCGGCAGCCCGCCCGTGTGCACGAACAGGATCCGCTTGCCGGCGAGCGGCCCGCCCGCACCCGCGAGGTCCATCAGCGCCGAGAACGCCTTGCCCGTGTAGACCGGGTCGAGCACCATCCCGGACAACCCCGCCACGCTCGCGATGAGCCGGCGCTGCTCGGGCGTGCTCACCGCGTAGGCCGGCCCCTTGTGGGCGTCGTCGACCGTCACGCGCGCGGGCTCGGGCAGACGCGGATCGAGCGAACGCGCTTCCCGCACGATGCCCTCGATCCGTGCCTGGAACGTGGGTGCGTCGTCGCAGACCGCCACGGCCACGACCTCCTTCGCCACGCCGTGGAACGCCGCGCCGAGCGCCGCGCCCGCCGCCGTGCCGCCCGAACCACACGCGACCACGACCGCGTCGAACGGCTTGCCCCCGCCGAGCCCGAGATCGAGCTGCCGCCGCACCTCGCCCATAGCCTCGACGTACCCGAGCGCGCCGAGCCCGTTCGATCCTCCCTCGGGGATCACGTAGGGCTTCTGCCCCTCGGACCGCAGCTCCTCGGCGGCCTCGTCCAGGATGCGATCCCGATCCCGGTACTGCTCGGGCGTGATGAGCCGGATCTCCGCACCGGCGAGGCGATCGATCAGCACGTTGCCTTCGAGCGGCGCGCGGGACGGATCGAGCGAGGGATCGTTCGTCCTCAAAAAGAGCACCGCGCGCAGGCCGAGCGAGGCGGCCGCGAGCGCGGTCGCGCGGGCGTGGTTCGATTGCAGCCCGCCGCAGGTGACGACCGTATCGCACTCGAGCGAGAGGGCCTCACCGAGCAGGAGCTCGAGCTTGCGGATCTTGTTGCCCGCCTCGGCGCCCCCGGTCATGTCGTCGCGTTTGACCCAGAGGTCGATGCCTGTCGCGACGGCGAGCCTTCGCGGGCGCTGGAGGGGGGTTGGCAGGTGAGCGAGCGGAAGGCGCTTTCGAAGACTCATTCGATCTCGACGAGCTTGGCACCCCCCTCGACGGTCGCGCCAGCGGTCACGTAGACCTTCTTCACCCGACCGTCGCGCGTGGACGCGAGCTCGTTCTCCATCTTCATCGCTTCGACCACGACGAGCGGCCGCCCTGCGTGGATCTCGTCGCCCTCGGCCACGAGCACCTTGAGCACGCGGCCGGGCATCGGCGACCTGACGAGCCCCTCGCCGCCGCCGCTCTTGCCGCCCTGCACGCTCGAGAGCGCGCGCAGCCGTTCGTTCTCGACGCGCGCGTAAAACCGCCGCGACGACGCGACGACACCGACCTCGGGCGGCGTGCCCTCCATCCAGAGCTCGACCGAACGCCCGCCGATGTCGAGGTGCACCGCGCCTTGGTGGTCGTAGGCGTCGATCGCGAACGAGCGACCCTCGACCTCGGCGCGGATCTCGCCCGAGGGCAGCACGGTCAGATCGACGGGGACCTCGCGACCGGAAGGGAATTTGACGAAGTACCGCATGAGATTCGTGGATCAGTTGGGCTTCGGCACGAGGGCGCAGCGGCCCTCGTGACATACGCAGGGGTTCGCGTCGACGCTCTTGCAATCGAGCATCGTGGAGCAGACCGTGTCGGGCGTGCGCGGCTTCGCGTGGGCGACGGCGACACAGGCGTGCGCATGGCAAGGCTCCGCGGGCGCGCACTCGGCGTCCTTCGTACACGGGTCCTCGCTCACCACGGGCGCGGGCAGGCCGCAGGTGATCGGGCCTTCCGCGGCAGGAGGCGGCGGCTCGTTCGGAGCGGACTGGATCGCGCCGGGCTCGGTCGACCCCGGCCCCTCGGCTGCGGAGCCGGCACACGCGACGAGCCCCAGCGCGAGCGCCGTGAGGGACCAACGTAGGGTTTGCATGGGGCGGGAGCTTAGGCGATCGCCCCCGACCGTCAAAGCCGCTTTCGCCCGTCCTCCCGCGGCGTGCGTCCGCGCGGAGGCACGCGGCTGGGGATGTACTAACGTGGCGCCCGTGCACACCCTTTCGCCTCTTCTCGTTGGGCGCCCGATCACCCTCGCCGATCTCGAGGACGTGAGCCGTCGCGGCCGCCCCGTTGCCCTTTGCCCCGAGGCCCGCGCTCGCATCATCGCCTCGCGCCGCGCCGTCGACGCCATCGCGGAGGCCGGCGACTCCGCGCCCGCCGTGTACGGCATCAACACGGGCTTCGGCGCGCTCGCCGAGACGCGTATCGCCGAGCGCGACGTCATCGCCTTGCAGAAGAACCTCGTGCGCAGCCACGCGACCGGCGTCGGACCGGATCTCGGCGAGCCTGAGGTCCGCGCCATGATGGTTTTGCGCGCGCAGGTCGTCGCGCTCGGCTACTCCGGCGTCCGCGCCGAGGTCGTCGATCTTCTCCTCGCCATGCTCAACGCCGGCGTCGCGCCGCGCATCCCCTCGCAAGGATCGGTTGGCGCTTCGGGCGACCTCGCGCCGCTCGCGCACCTCGCGCTCACGCTCATGGGCGAAGGCGAGGCCTCCTTCCGCGGCGAGCGCATGACGAGCGCGGAAGCTCTCGCGCGCGCCGAGCTCCGCCCCGTGGTCCTCGCGGCGAAGGAGGGCCTCGCGCTCATCAACGGCACGCAGTACATGGCCGCCCTCGGCGCGCTCGCCGTGCGTGACGCGCTCGCCCTCTGCACGATCGCCGACGTTGCCGGCGCGATGAGCCTCGAAGCGAACAAGGGCTCGAAGCGCCCCTTCGACGAGCGCCTCATGGCCGTCCGCCCGCACCCGGGCCAGGCCGCGTGTGCCGCGAACCTCCGCGCGATGCTCGACGACAGCGAGATCATGCAGAGCCACGCCGACTGTCCGCGCGTGCAGGACGCCTACTCGCTCCGCTGCATGCCGCAGGTCCACGGCGCCTCGCGTGACGCCCTCGGCTGGGCTGCCGACGTCCTCACCCGTGAGATCAACAGCGTCACCGACAACCCCACCATCTTCCTCCGGGACGACGGCGGCGCCGATCTCCTCTCGGGCGGCAACTTCCACGGCCAGCCGCTCGCGCTCGCGCTCGACCTCGCGGCGATGGCTGCGGCCGAGCTCGCGAACATCAGCGAGCGCCGCGTCGAGCAGCTCGTCAACCCCGCGCTCTCGAGTGGCCTCACCCCGTTCCTCGCGCCGCAGAGCGGCCTGCACTCCGGCTTCATGATCGCGCAGGTCGCGAGCGCCTCGCTCGTCAGCGAGAACAAGGTCCTCTGCCATCCGGCCAGCGTCGACTCGATCCCTTCGAGCGCCGGCCGTGAGGATCACGTCAGCATGGGCAGCGTCAGCGCCCGCAAGCTCGCCCAGGTCATCGAGAACGTCCGCACCTCGCTCGCGATCGAGATCCTCACGGCCGCCCAGGGCATCGATCAGCGCCGTCCCCTCCGCTCCTCGGCCGCCGTCGAGCGAGCGCACGCGGCCGTCCGCTCCGTCTCCCCCACGCTCGACGAGGACCGCCCCCTCTATCGCGACATTGCCGCCGTCCGCGACATCGTCCTTTCGGGCGCCCTCTGCCGCGCCGTGGAAGAGGTCACCGGCTCTCTCCGGTGACCCCTGAAAACGCGCCGGCTCGCCATTTCGATACGAATCCGATACATTCGTTCAGGTGATCTCCGGGCGTGAAGATCCCTTTCCCGCGGTGGCCGTGCGCGACCTCATCGGCATCGTGCGGGCAATGTATGCGGCCGCCAAACTTTCCGGGGCGGGCCGCGCCGAGCTCCAGCGCATCGAGCGTGTCGGCCGGGACCTTGCATCGGCGCTCGAGCTCGCGCAGCGGAGCGGGCCGAACACGATCGGCGCGTCGGCCGCGTGGAAGCGGGCCGAGGAGGCGGCGCTCCGTGCGGGCGACCTCGTCGACGCGTTGACGCCTGCCGAGCCGCTCATGCACGCGGCCCGCGCGCGCATCGCGGGCAAGGCCGTGGGTGAGGGGAAGAAGAAGGCGAGCGCGCGGTGAGCTCGCCGCGGCGCGAGCTCTGATATCCTCGCAGCTTCCCCGAGGTACCCCTGGACCAAGATCAAGCGATGCCCCGTTCGCGGCTCCGGCGCACCGTGGTTGCCGGAACGCTCGCCCTCGCGATGCTCTCGGCCTCGCCGATCACGCGCGCGGACGTGCCTGCCCCTGTCACCCCCGAGGCGTTTGCCCACGCGTATCAGGGCGCGTGGGAGTACCGCTGGGGCGACTCGCCGCGTGATCCCACGGGCGCGCCCGTCTGGGCCACGCCCACCGTGAACGACGGATGGCGCGCCTTGCCGCCGAAGACCGTGCCCGAGGGCCGCGGCGGCGAGCACTTCCTCTGGATGCGCACGCGCCTCGTCGGCGCTGCCGAGCGCGAGCCCGTCCTCTACCTCCAGGGCGTCGATCAGCTCGTCGAGGCGTACGTCGACGGCGCGCTCGTCTACCGGTTCGGCTCGTTCGAGGGGAACGGCGCGCTCCGCTTCCAGGGCTACAAGACGCACTTCATCCCGCTCGGATCGAACTTCGCGGGCAAGACCCTCGCGCTTCGCGTCTACTCCGATCACGTCAACATCGGTCCCTACGGCGAGGTCCTGCTCGGCTCGCGTGCCGACCTCGCGCTCGAAGCCGTCCGCGACGACCTGCCCACGCTCGCGATGGGCATCCTCCTCGTGTCCGTGGGCCTCTTCGTCCTCGGCCTCTTCCTCTCGGAGCGTCGCGACAAATCGAACCTCGCCTACGGCCTGCTCGCGCTCTCGCTCGGGATCTACCTCCCCGCGGCCGTGCCCATCCGGGGCCTGCTCCTCGACGCGCCGCTGTTCTGGATCCACGTCGAGCTCGCGAGCCTCTACCTCACGCCGCTCTTCTTCGCCTCGTACTTCGAGCACGTCTTCGGCCCGGGCCGCTTCCGCTTGCTCCGCGGCTTGCAGTGGGTCCATGGCGCGTACTTCCTCGGCTCGGCGCTCGTCGTCGCGCTTGGGCTCGTCCCCGTCCTGCGCACGCTCCTCCCGTTTCAGATCCTCCTGCTCATCACGATCGCGCTGATGACGGCCCGCGCGATCCTCAACGCGACGCGCGGCAACCTCGACGCGCGCATCTTCACGGCCGGGTTCATCCTGGCCGCCACGGCGGTCTCGCACGACGTGCTCCAGGCGATCGGCCTCGTCCCGCGTGATCACGTCTCGTTCGGGCACGTCGGCACGTTCGCCTTTGCCCTCTCGCTCGGCATCATCCTCGCGCGCCGCTTCGTCGAGGTGCACGAGCGCATGGGCCGCTACTCGCGTGTCCTCGAGCTCAGCCTCGCCTCGGCGCAGGTCCTCGATCGTGGCGGCCAGGCCCGCGTCGCGCTCGACGAGATCGTCCGCCTCCTCGGCGCGCGCGCCGCGCTCCTCTTCGTCACGCCCGAGGGCGGCGCGGTCGCGGGCGCCGAACTCGAAGTCGCTGCGGGCCGCGAGGCTGGCGGCGTGGAGATCCCGCTCGCCTCCGTCATCGCTGGCTTCGCCTCGAACCTCGACGACCTCGTCGAGCAGGTCCGCCTGCGCCGCGAGGCGCGCGTGTGGAAGCGCATCGAAGACACGCGCCGCAGCGCCATGGCTGCGCCGCTCCTCGTCCGCGACGAGCTCCTCGGCGTCCTCTACCTGGAGAGCGACGAATCACGCCGCCACTTCGACGCCGCCGACCTCTCGCTCCTCAACGCCCTTGGCGAAAAACTCTCCATCAACATCGTCTCCACGCGCGCCGTCCGGGCCGAGCTCGAAAGCTCGCTCCACCAGAAGCGCATCGCCGAACAAGCCGCGCTCCTCGAAGCCGCCGCGCGCCTCGCCTCGGGCGACATCAAGACCCCGATCCCCGTCGACGAGAAGAGCGAGTTCGCGGACCTCGCGCGTGGCCTCGACCAGATGCGCCGCGACGTGCAGCAGAAGATCCGCACCATCGAGGCCAAGAAGACCGAGGTCGAGGTCCTCAACGAGGAGCTCCGCCGCAAGATCCAGCAGCACACGTCGAGCCTTCTCTCCTCGCTCCGCACCGACGTCGACGTCGACGAGGACGATCTCGTCACCGCCGCGCCGAGCTTCGCGGTCGGTGCCCTCATCGCCGAGCGCTACCGCGTCATCGAGGAGCTCGGGCAGGGCGCGATGGGCGTCGTCTACGAAGTCGAGCGCGTCCGCGACACGCGCCGCTTCGCCATGAAGGTCCTCACGAGCCGAAGCGACAAGCTTGCGATGGCGCGCTTCGTGCGCGAGGCGCAGATCCTCTCCCGCCTCGACCACCCGAACCTCGCCTCGATCGCCGACGTCGACGTCACGCCCGAGGGCTTGCTCTACCTCGTCATGGAGCTCTGCAAGGGCAAGCCGCTCCATCGCTGCAAAGAGCGCTACCGCGACGTCGCCTGGTGCTGCTCGGTGCTCGGCCAGATGGCCGCGGGACTTGCGGCCGTGCACGCGCAGGGCGTCATCCACCGCGACCTCAAGCCGGGCAACGTCATGGTCGCCGACGACGCCGAGGGCCATGCGCAGGTCAAGCTCGTCGACTTCGGCATCTCCACGCTCACGGGCGAAGTTCAGGAGCGCGCGCCCGCCTCCGAACGGCCCCGCGAGCTCGACACGCCGCCGTCCACGCGCCGCAGCATCGCGCCGCCTCCGCAGGAGGTCACGCGCACGGGCATCCTCGTCGGCACCCCGACCTACATGGGCCCGGAGCTCGCGCAGGGCTCACGCCACTGGAAGGCGCACTCCGACGTCTTCAGCCTCGGCGTCATCGCCTACGAGATCCTCACGGGCAAGCGCCCCTTCAACGTCCCGCCGATCTTCGTCGGCATGCAGGGACAAACGCTCCCGCGCCCCACGGGCCTGCGCCGCGTGGAGGGCCTCCAGGGCGGTCTTGCGCTCCTCTTCGAGCGCTGCATGGACCCCGACCCCGCCGCGAGGCCGACCGCGCAAGAGGTCGCGGAGATGGTCGGCAAGTACGGGTATCGCTGACGTTCGCTCGTCTGCCCGCAGCCTTGACGCCATCGATCCGCTGGGTCTAGGAGCCCTTCCATGGGGTTCCTGGAGCAGCTCCGCGGCTACCTGGAGCGGGTCGGGCGAGCGCCCGAGGGGCTGCCGTACACGAAGATAGACGTCGGAGCGCACCGGCGGTTTCTCTTCGAGGCGCTTGAGCGTCAAGGGGCCGGGGATCCTGCGGCCGCGGAGCGCATCTGGGAGCGCTGGACGGCCGGTCGAAGATTCGAAGCGCTCGTCCAGTCGTTGGCCATGGCGATCCTCGAAGAGGTCGAGCCCGATGCACGAGGTCAGCGGCTCGCGGTTCTGATCGACATCGGCTTCGGGATCCTGTTGGGGGCAAGGAGCAGCAATGCGGCTATCCCGACGACGGGATCCAAGTTCAAGGACGACCTGCTGTACGACGCCGGCATGAGCGCCTTGTACGCCGAGTCGATAGCGGGAATCGCCGACCGCTGGCACTTCCTACCGGACTACGCTTTCGAGACAAGGCTCGTCCAGCGCCGCGGTGAGAACGTCGTGCTCTCTCGTTGCGGTCGAACGCTCCTCGAGACGCCGGGGCTCGATGCCCTCCGCTGGTTGCTGGCCCTGGAGGCGGCACAGTCGCTGGGGCGTGAGGACGACATGCGCTTGTCGCCCGAGCTGGCCGCGCTGCTCTCGAACAACCCAGAGCGCCATGAGACCGTTGATGATGACGCTGAGCCGCACGAGGAATGGCAGATATCGTGGGCCACGGTTCGCCGTCTCGGCGCGCTCGGCCTCTTGAAGTACCACGACGATCCTGACCTGGAGTCGCCCTACATTCGGGGCTACGAGGTCATTGAGCGTCACCGATCCCTCCTCGACGACATCGCGCAACGACGGTCCACGCCGTTCGCGGTCCTCGCAGACGCGCTCCTACGGGATGAAGTGGCAGGGATCGTGGAGCGTATCCATCCCGATGCCGCACGTGTTTCGCAAGAAAACGCGGCTGCCGCCTCCGCGCTCCAGGCGCGCATGGTCGCCCACGAAATTCGGAACGCGCTGATCCCCGTCCAGGTCACGTTTTCATCCCTGATATCCGATCTCGTTTCCGGTGATTCGACCGGCCCGAGACACCGGCAACGAGCGCGAATCGAGGCGGGCATCCAGCGAGCCCTCGACTTCGTCGACGGGATGCTTCGGGTCGCCAATCTGGGCCTCGAGGGGCCCTCCACGTTCGACGTCGACAGCGCCTTGCGTGATGCCTGCGCCGCCCTTTCTCGCGAGCTGAACGGCAACTTTCGGCAAGCGTTCAATACCTCGGGTGCGACCCTCATGGGGCCGCGTGCGCGCTTCATCCTCGCCGTGGCGAATTTGCTACGGAATGCCGCACAAGCGATCACGGGTGTCGTGGACGGGAGGGTGTCGATCGCGACTGAGGTCGGCGCTGATCACATATCGATCCACGTGGATGACAATGGCTCCGGAGTTCCCCAGGAGCAACGGAGCGTCGTCTTCGAGCCCGGCTTCACGTCCCGGTCGGGAGGGAGCGGACAGGGCCTCGCGCTCGTCCGGCAAGTCGTGGAGGGCGAGATGCGTGGTACGGTCACGTGCACGGAGAGTCCGCTCGGCGGCGCGCGGTTTTCGTTACGGTTTTCGAGGTCGACATGAACGGCGGCGGACGGCTCCTCATCATCGACGACGACAACCTCTTCCTGGAGACGTACGAGGATCTCCTGTCCGCCTGGGGGTACAAGGTCGAGAGCGCCACGACCCGGACGAAGGCCCTGGAGCGCCTCGACGAACCGGGCTGGAGCGTCGTCCTCGTCGACCAGAAGCTCGACGGGCCTGGCGGAGGCGATGACGGGCTCGACCTCATCGCCGAGGTGGGGATACGCGCGCCTGGCGCGAAGGCCATCCTCGTGACTGCATACGCCTCCAACGAAGCGGTCGAGCGCGCGTTCAAGGATGGCGCATATGATTACCTCGAAAAGCGCTCCGTCTTCGCCGCGCTCCTCCGCGTGAAGGTCCGCAACGCCATGGAGGCCGTCCGCGAACGATGGCTGGGCGCGCTCGATCAGGGGGAGACGGAGAAAGCTATCCGCGCGACGTGGGAAGCCGTCCAGGCAGAGAAAGACCGCAACAGAAAAGGGCTCCTCCTCGAGCAGCTCATGGAGCTGCTCCTCAAGACGATTCCCGGCTTCCAGCGTCTCCGCGCGCGCATGAAGAACGAGCTCGAGGAGCTCGACATCCTCGTGCAGAACAATGCGCCCGACCCGCTCTGGCAAAAGGAGAGCCCCTACATCCTCGTCGAGTGCAAGAACTGGTCGAGCCACGTGGGGACGAAGGATGTGAGGGATCTCCTCGGCAAGCTCGAGGGGCGTTACAAGCGGTGCCGGGTGGCCCTCTTCGTCGCAGCCGGCGGTTTCGCCGATACGGTTCGACTGGAGCTTCGTTCGCGGGCGCGTGAGGAAAATCTCGTCCTCCTCCTCGGTCCAGGCGACCTGGAGACCCTTGTCAATTGCTCGGATCGCAGCGCCGTCCTGAAGGAGATCCACCAGCGCGCCGTCGCCGCGACCTTCGACCATGGGCGGGATGAATGAAGACGCCGATCGATGAGCGCCTCTGACAGACCGCCCCTGTCCGCGCTCCCCCTCGACCCCCAGCGACGCCGGACCGCCCTGTAGTCGCGCCGACATCGACCCCCAGCGACGCCGGACCGCCTCCGCCCGCGCCGCGCCTCGACCCCCAGCGACGCCGGACCGCCTCCGCCCGCGCCCACCCTCGACCCCCGCCTCCGCCGGACCGCCTGTACCCGCGCCGCTACTCCGGCCTCATCACGCGCACAGGCCTTCCATCCGGCCCCATACGAACCTCTCCCGGCGGCTGCGTCAGGCTTGGCGCCTCCGCGTTCACCGTGAACGACTGCACCCGCTCGCGCACCCGCCCATCGAACGTCCCGCGCACCCGCACTGCGAGATCGGCCCGCGTCGCCGGCGCCGTGAACGACACCTCCACGGAGGCCTTCTCGCCCCTGCCGAACTCCCGGTTCTGCACCGGCTCCTTCGCGCTCGTCACGACGAGCCCGTCCACGCCCCACACCTCCACGGACACCTCGCTCGCGGACTCCTCGAAGTCGATCGTCAGCACCGCGCTCGACGACGCGAGCCTCCCTTCCACCTTCACGGGCGCGCCCGGCTTCTGCGTCCGCACCTCGCCTCCCTCGTCGACGTTCGCCTCGGCGGCGCTCGGCGTATCGGGTCCGACGTGATCGGGCTCCTTCCGCTCGACCGTCCCGCACGCGGCCACGACACAAGCGAGCATCCAGAGCGCGCGCATCTCGTTCCCTCTCTTCATGGCAGGACCTCGATCTTCACTTCGTACGGCCCCGAAATTTCTCCGTACCCTTGCACGTTGACCACGTAGTCCTCGCCTGCGGCCGTGGAGAACGACACCGTCTCGTCGCCGCTCTCCGACGCCGCGCTGTCGAGCTCCTTGCCCCGCAGGTACACGTAGAGATCCACGTCGCTCGTCGCGCTCGAGCTCACCTGCATCGTCCCGCCCGTGCCCTTCACGCGCAGGAATCGGTTTTGCCCGAGCAGCGCCTGATCGAGCCCGCCGATCAGCGTCAACGTCACCGACTCGTTCGCCGCGACCGGCACGAACACCGGCAGCGCCCCCGGATCCTCGGCCGCGTGCGTCTCGCCCGTGCCCCACGCGTCCGTCACCGGATCGATCCCGAACGAGCTGCCCGACCCGTGATGCCCGACCAGCGCGTCGATCGCCGTCGCCGCCTCCGGATGCGCGCTCTTCAGCCCCGCGACGAAGGGGAACAGCGTCGTCATCGCCGGCGTCGCCTTCAGATCGCCGATCATCACCGCATACACGCCTTGTAGCTTCAGCTCGACGCCGTCGAACGCCTCGGCGTACCCGTCGTACGCGTCGAACACCACGTTCTGCACCGTCGTCTCCGAGTACCAGCCGGGCTTCGCGGATGAGCTCGTGTCGTTCTTCTCGATGTCCTCCGAGAACCCGTCCTTCTGCCCGGGGCCCATCGAGTCCGTGTAGACCGTGTCCGGGTCGAGGATCATCGCCGAGAGCGCGTTGCAGAACCCCTCGCTGAATGCGAGCCGTGGATCGAGCACGTCGCCGAACCCGTGCGACCCGCCCCAGCTATCCGAGCGCGTGATGTGCTCCTCGAACGAGTGCCCCCACTCGTGCACCAGCACGTGCGTGTCGAACTCGTCCGTGTCCACGTTCTCCTTGCCGAGCACGTAGATCTGATCGCCGTCCCAGTGCGACGTCCCGATCTGGCCGGACGAGACGGGCCCGTCCTCGGGCCGATTGTCCACGCTCCAGTTGATCTCGAGCTTGGGGAACACCGGCGGCGGCGTCGTCTCGTCGAGGAACCGCCGCGCCGCCGTGTAGGCCGCGTCGAGCACCGAAAACGGCGCCGCGAGCCGCGGTTTGCCGTACGAAATCCCCGTCCACCCCGTCGTCGCCACCACGTCGAGGGACGTCGGCTCCTCGGCCACGACCTCGGCGCTCTCCAGCACGTACGTCGCGTCGCTCGCCGTGTTGTCCACGACGAGGATGGAGGGCTCCATCGTCTCGGCGTAGACCCACACCTTCACCTGCGCCGTGCCTTTCCAGTCGAAGCCATACCGGCCCATCGCGTCGGACGTCGTCTCCGCGAGGAGCGTCTCGTTCGCCGCGTCGAGCAGCGCCACGCGCGCGCCGCGGATCGGCTTCTGGTCCACCTTCGTGTAGTCGAGCCCGTCCGCCACGCGGTCGTACGCGACGGTCTCGTACAGAAGCGTCCCCGAAAGCCTTGGATTCTCGGGCGGCGGCTCGCCCGTCCCGCCGGGCTTCACCGCGGGTTCGTCGCTGCCGCAACCTGAAAAGGGCAACGCGCCCAGCACGAACAGCGCTGCCAACCGAATTCTCGAACGTGCGGATCCCGCGCCGAACATCCCCCGAAAGTATCGAAGGGTCATCCGCCCCGTCAACGCCCGGAGTCGCGCGACGTACGCGTCTGTCCCCGTCGTTTTCGGGCATCTCGATTGCAGAGGCCGCAAGACATCATGCAATCGACGATGCTTCGGCCGTTCCTGCTGTCCCAAGCTGCGCTTTTGCTGCTCCTCGCCGCCGCGGGTTGTCAGGAACGAGGAGATCACGACGACGCGATGAAAGGCGATGGGGCCTCGCTCGGCGCATCGGATGACTTCGATCGCCGGGACGGAGGATCCGACGCGGGCGCATGCGACGAACGTCCGAACCTCGAATCCGGCACGGCTGTCGACCCGAACGATCCGTGCGGTACGCTCCTCGGCGAGGGCGAGCCGCTCGCGCGCGCTGCGTGGGTGAGCGCGCCGGAACCGAACTTCCAGATCTCCCAGGCTGTCGGCGTCACGTGGTTCGCCGAGTATGCGTCCCGCGTGCCCGTCGAGCCGCGCGACGGCTACGCGCTCGAGCTCGAGCGCTGCGACACCCCGGCGCACAAGGCGACCATCTGCACGACGGCGCCGCTCGTGCTCCCCGCGAACGAGTGCGGCACGGGCATCGTCCGCTTCGGCGTCGATCCCACGCAGTACCGGCGCGGGACGAACCTCTACACGTTCACCGTTCGTCTGCGCCGTGGTTGTGTCGTCGACAGCGTCGACACGTTTTCCCTGACGGTCGATTACAACCCAGGTCCTTAGGGGCGGAAAAAAGCGCGGATTCCTCGTGCTGCCCCCCCGACCTCGGCTAGCATCGCGGCCGATGGACTTCGTCCCGGGGGCGACTATTGGGGGCAAGTACCGTCTCGCGCGCAAGATCGCCGAGGGCGGTATGGGCGAGGTGTGGATCGGCGCGCAGGTCTCGGGCGCGCTCGTCGCGATCAAGCGCCTTTTGCCGGACGCCGCGCGTGATCCCCACCTCGTCACGCGCTTCCGCCGCGAGGCGCTCCTCCTCGGCAAGATCGAGAGCGACCACGTCTCGCGCGTCATCGAACAGACGACCGATCCCGAGTTTGGCCTCCTGCTCGTCATGGAGTACGTCGAGGGCTTGTCCCTCGCGGATCTGCTCGAAAAGCAGGGCACGCTTTCCGTCGAGGAGGTCCTCGACATCGGCGAGGGCGTCGCGCGGGCCATCGCGGACCTGCACCGCGCCAGCATCATTCATCGCGACGTCAAACCCGAGAACGTCATCCTGCGGCGCCTGCCGAGCGGCGAGCGCCGCGCCGTGCTCATCGATTTCGGCCTCGCCCGCCTCCTCGATCCGGCCGAGGACCAACGCGGCAAAGAGGAGACGCTCACGGGCATCACCCGCGCCGACATGGCCGTCGGCACCATCCCGTACATGGCGCCCGAGCAATTCCTGAACTCGCGCGAAGTCAGCGGTACGGCCGACGTCTACGCGCTCGGCGCGATCCTCTATCGCGCCGCCTCGGGCCGGAATGTCTTCGGCGAGCAGGACGACCTCGCTTATGCGCGCCAGAAGCTCAGCGACGAAGCCCCGCCCATCGCGCTCACCCGCAAGGACCTCGTGGCCGAGCGCCTCTCCGCGATCGTCATGCGCGCCGTCAAGCGCAGGCCCGCCGAGCGATACGAGGGCATCGAGCCCATGCTGAAGGACCTCGCCGAGGCCCGCGCGCTCGCGCGCCCGCAAAGCTCCGACACCGACGCGCCCACGCAGGCGGCGCCCGTCTCCTCGCTCCTCGGCTCGGCCCCCACGCAGCTCCCCTACAACACGTCCGCCGCGGCTCCGCCTCCTGCCTCCTCGCGCCTCGGCCCTTCGGCCTCGCTGCAGCGCCCGTCCCCTGCGCTCACCGTGCCGATGCCGGCCGTCTCCGACATTCCCGACCCGGGCCCACCGGCGGCCCTCCGCCGTCCGTCGCCCGCGTTTGGCGTTCCCGCGGTCGCGCCGCATGCGGCCACGCCGCAGGTGATCATCACGCCGCCGGCCGTCGCGCCGACCGTCGCCGCGCCGCCGCCCATCGCCCCGCCGCTCGGCCGTCCTCCCGGCGTCAGCTTCGGCGAAATGCCGCATGCCTCGAGGCCCGCGCCGGCCGTCGTCATCCCGGCCGACGCCGTCCCGCGCCGCGCCGCCTTTGCATTTGGCCTCGTCGCGCTCGGCGTCGGGTTCGTCCTCGGATTCGTCGCGCACGCGATCGTCGCGGGCGGGGCTCCCTGACAAACCCGTTTCCCCCGCGCGGCCCTCGCGGCCGGCCGTAGCCCTCGGGTGGAATGTCGCGGTATCCTGGAGCGTAACCCGGGTCCCGCCGATGCGAACCACCGCGTCCACCTTCTTCCTCGCTGGCCTCACCTCGCTCGCGGCCCTCGCCGCCTGCAAATCCGGCGAGCAAACCTCGCCGACCGACGCCACCCCCCAACCCGCCTCGAACGCGGCTCCGGCCGCCGAGCCTGCGCGCGCGCGCAAGCCCCCGCTCGTGCGCGAGGGCGGCGCGCTCATCCGCTCGCCCTCTGAGCCTGCGCTCTGGCTCGCGGACGAGGATCAACAGGTCGTCCGGCGCATCGCGCTCCCCGCCGACGCCCAGAACCCGCCCGTCGCCGTCAAGATGCCCGGGCCACCGGCGGCCGTCCTCGCCCTCGACGACCGCGTCCTCGTCACGGTCCGTGGCATTCGCAAGACCGACGATCCCGCATCACCTTACGAAGGCCCGGGCCTCTTGCTCGTCATGCGCCCCGATCCCGCGGCGGGCCTCGTCGAGATGGGCCGCGTCGAGCTCCCGGCCGACGCCTGGGGCCTCGCGATCACCCCCGACGAATCCACCGCGCTCGTCACCTCCCCGTGGACGCACGCGGTCTCGGCCGTCGACCTCAAAACACTCGAGAAACGCTGGACCCTCGACGTCCCCCGCGAGCCGCGCGCCGTCGTCGTCTTGCCCGACGGGAAAACCGCGTACGTCACGCACATCGACCGCGCCACGCTCTCGCGCATCGACGCCGTCGATGGCCAGGCCCGCGTCAAGGACCTCCCCTTCCCGGCGGCCCCGTTGCGCACCCCGCCCGATCCGGCGCGGCGCGAGGCCGCGACGCTCGCGTATTCGGCCGTCCTCTCGCCCGACGGCGCGCGCCTCTTCGTCCCGCGCCACGCGCTCGGGGCCATGGGCGAGAGCGCGTGGAATGGGCAAAACACCGTCGACATCCTCTCGACGGTCGACGAGAGCCCGCTCGCCGTGCGTGCGCCGCGCTGGTTCGTCATGCAATCGAAGCCGTTCCAGAAGACCCTCGGCGAGTTCGGTCTCGAAGAGGCCGATCCGCACCTCACGGGACCGGCGCCTGCGCAGATCGGCGAGGTCTTCGTCCAGCCGCGCGCCGTCGTGTATCGCAAGAAGACGCGCACCTTGCTCGTGGCCAGCGAGGGCACCGATATGCTCGTCGAGCTCGACGCGCTCTCCCTCGAGCCCTCGCTCGGCGCCCTTCGCAAATACGACCTCGGCGTGGACACGAATACCGAGGACGACAAACCCGGCGCCACCCGCTGCGGCGCGCCCACCGGAATCGCGCTCTCCGAGGACGAGGGCACGGCCTTCGTCTTCTGCCGATCGAGCCACGACCTCGCGATCGTCCGGCTCGACGCCTTCGACAAGCGTGCTCCCTATGAATCCTCGCCCCCTGGCATATTCTCCCTCGGCCCGGATCTCCTGCCCGAGCAGGCCGCCATCGGCCGCCGGCTTTATTACAATGCGCGCGACTGGCTCATGAGCGGCTCGTTTGCTTGCGCCGGCTGCCATCCCGAGGGACGTGACGACGGGCACGTGTGGCACGAGGACATCCGGGAGAACTACGAGCAAAAGGGCAAGTACGAGCCCAATGCGATGCATGCCTTCGAGGACAAGCAGGCGTTCGAGGGCTTCCTGAAGGGCGCCCCGCGCCAGACGCCGATGCTCGCGGGCCGCGTCGCCGCGTTCGGACCTTATGGCTGGAAGGGCGAGAGCCCGAACCTGAAGCACCGCGTGATCGTCGGCTTTGGCCTTCACCGCTGGCT
Organism: Polyangium jinanense; assembly: GCF_028435365.1. Next base: position 38,451 of record NZ_JAGTJJ010000077.1, read on the forward strand.
CGGCGGCGGTCCCTTGAGTTATTCCGCGGACAAGACGCTCCCGCGCGCCGAGGCCATCATCGCCTTCGCCCGCCAAGGCCTCGTCCCGCCCCCGCGCGACCATCACGAAAAGACCGCCGAGGAGAAGCGCGGCGAGGAGCTCTTCAACGACGCCAACGTCGGCTGCGCGACCTGCCATGTGCCGAAGACCGATTACACGAACCGCGCGCTCGTGGGGCTCGGCCCGTGGGCATTCGACAAGGCACGTTTCGACACGGAGATGGAGGACGACTGGAAGTTCAAGACGCCCTCGCTGCTCTACATCGCCGGCAGCGCGCCCTATTACCACGACGGCAGCGTGGCCACGCTCGAGGAGCTCATCGAGCGCAATGGCAAGCGCATGGGCCATACGGATCATCTTTCCAAGGAGGATCGGGCGGCGCTCGTCGCCTTCCTGAAGACGTTATGAACACCTCGAACCTGCGCCGCGCCGTGGCCTTTGCGCCGCCGTTCCTGCTTCTCTTCGCGTTCTTCTCGCTCGCCGTGGCCGAGGAGGCGCCCGCGCCCGCGGCTGCGCCCGCGCCCGCCTCCGCTGCCGCTGCCGCGCCCGCGCCCGCCTCCGCGTCCGCCGCTGCGCCTGCGGACCCGAGCGCGCCTTCCCTCGGGGAATGGTCTCCGCCCGAGACGGCGTCCGAGAAACCCACGGCCGAGGAATGGGAAAAGGCCACGCCGCTCGAGCTCCTCCGGCCTCACGAGTTCTGCACGGCGTCCGCGGTCCGCGAATGGCTACGTGTCTCGTGTCGGGACCCGCGGGACGAATTCAAGGGTCTCCGCGTCGTCGGCGGCTCCGAGCAGGACGTCTCGATCACCGACTTCAAGGTCAAGGGCAAGAGCAAGGACTTCGAGGGCAAGGAGATCGACAAGACCTTCGACGGCCTGCACGTGGTTTTCCCCGTGCGCAAAGGGGATCGGCGCGTGATGAGCCTCGTGAGCTGGGCTTCCTGCGGCTGGAAGTGCTGGTACATGCGAGAGGACACGTTCGTGACCATCTCCGAGCTCTGGCTGCCCGGCGAAGAGCGCCCCACGATCGTCCTGCACTGAACGCGGTCTTGTCGCAGACCGCCGCGCCGGGGCGCTGCCCCGGGCCCCGCGGGGGCTGTTCGCCCCTCGACCCGAACCAGGGCAAGCCCTGGACTCGTGTTGGAAGAACTGCGCGGTGCGCAGTTCTTCCAAAAGGCCGGTGATGGCCTTGACTTGGCCTGTTCGATGAACTGCGCGGGAGCGCAGTTCATCGACCCCGGGTCCAGCGCTTGCGCTGGTCCAGGTCCAGGGGCGGATAGCCCCTGGTGGGGCCTGGGGCAAAGCCCCAGCGCGGCGCCTCCCTTCTTCTCCCTCGCGCTCGGCGCAATCGTCCGCCGTCGCCGCAAATGAAGACGAGCTAGGACAAAACCCGTCCGATCGCGCTCGCGTTTTCCCTCCTCTCACTGCCGCGTCTGTGCTTGGTGGGACAATTGCTGTCCTACCCGGATCACGTTTTTCGGTGCGGGTTCGTCCAATGCGGTGCATATTCGCTCCTGGTCGTACCGAGCCGAGAGCGCGGTGAGCGCGGAGAGGCCGGACGATCGAGAGCTTCACCAGCGATAAAGACCCTTGGAATTCCGGCGAGAAGGAGGCCGGTCGGCGCGTCCGCGAGGGCGAACCGAGAACCACATCCACATGCCCCGACGTTCCACTCCCGATGCGTTTGCACTTCAGGTTGGCGCCCGTATCCGCGAGCTCCGTTACGAGATGAACATGTCCCTCGCGGCGCTTGCCGACGCGAGTGAGCTTTCGAAGGGCCATCTCTCGAGCGTCGAGCATGGCCTCGCCGCGATCACGATCGGCACGATCGCCCGGCTCGCGCAGGGCTTCGGCGTGCCGCCGATGTACCTGCTCACGTTCGCGGCGGAGGACGAGCGCGCTCACGCGGCCGAGCTCCTCCGCTACCTGCCCCAGAGCGAGGTGAGGAAGCTGCGCCGCCAGATCCAGGCGCAGGTCGCCGCCCGCAAGTAATCGCATCCCACAACAAAACTACCTGGAGAGCGCTGATCGGCGGGTCCGATCGGCGCTCTCGCTTTTTGTCCACCACGAAAGAAGCTAGGACAGTCAATGTCCATCACGCCCGTCGTTTTCCCTGGCCTCGATACGGGGGCCATGCTGGGTAGGACATTGAAGGTCCGATCCGCTTTCGGTTTTTCGTGCAGGTTCGTCTGAATGGGTGCATATTCGTTTTCGTGGTCGCCGCGGTGGTCGCGGGCAGTGCGCGACGCGAGGCGACGAGAGCTTCCGAAAACGACAGACGAACCGTTTTTCCCCGGCGCGAAGGAGGCCGGTCGGATTGCCCGCGAGGGCGAACCGAGAACCATATCAAAATGCCGCGACGTTCCACCCCCGAGCCGTTTGCCCTCCAGGTCGGTACCCGTATTCGCGCGCTTCGCAAGGAGCGCAATATGTCCCTCGGCGCCCTCGCCGACGCGAGCGCGCTCTCGAAGGGCCACCTCTCGAGCGTCGAGCACGGCCTCGCCGCGATCACGATCGGCACGATCGCGCGCCTCGCGGAGGGCTTCGGCGTGCCTCCGATGTACCTCCTCACGTTCGCCGAGGAGGACGAGCGCGCCAAGACCGCCGAATTGCTCCGCTACCTCCCGCAGACCGAGGTGCGGAAGCTGCGCCGCCAGATCCAGGCGCAGGTCGCCGCGCGCAAGTAATCGATTCCTCCGCCCTGGGACGTCCCTCCCGCTCCCGGGGTGTTCCAGGGCCGCACCACTTCCTTGTCTTTCGATCGGGGGTGCACGGAGACGTGCGCCTCCGGTCTACCTTTTGTCTGCGGCGAGGTGCTTCTCTCGGCACGCGATCAGCCACGCCTTGGCCGATTCGTGATCCTCGAAGAAGGCCGAGACGTTCTTTTGGCCCTGCAACAAATTCGCCGCGCGCATGAACAGCGCGACGACCACGCGCATCTTGAAGGTCGCGCCCACGTAGGCCGAGTAATACGTGCCCGCCGGCCGCGGCCGTTCGGCGCCCATCTTGCGCGCGGTGGAGTCGAGCCCGCCGAACGCCTGCATGTCGAAGAGCGCGAGCTGAAATTTGCCTTCGTGCTCATCCATGTCCGGGAGAGCGACGAGGATGCGCATGTCGTCCACGGTGATCGGTCCCCGGTAGATGTGTACGGCGATCCCGGGTTCCTCGAAGGTAAGGGTATGCTTTCCGAACTGAATCGGGTCTCGCTGCTTCATCCCTCGTTCTTGGCCTCCCTCACGCCGGGAGCACCCGGAGTGAGCCCTTCACCACGCCGTATCCCCCCTCCGTCCTGAGCGCCCGAAAAACCTCCGGCGCGTGCATCTTGCCTTCGAGCAGCCGCCGGTATGTCCCGACGATCGTCGCCACGTCCTCCGCCGTCTCGCGCACGAGCTCGATCCGGAATCGCCGCACGCCGCCTCGCATCGCCGCCGCCGCGAGGCTCGCCGCGCTCTGCGCCGCCGCGTGGAACACCGTGTTCCGGCAGCCCACGTCCGCCTCCACCGGGTGCTCCATCCCGGCGCGATCCCGCAAAGACACCTTGTGTTTTTCGCACGGCCTGCCGCAATCCCGAAAATCCTTCCCCGTGGAGAGCAGTGCCGCGATCACGCAATGCTCCATGTGGAAGAGCGGCATCGGGTGGTGCAGGACCACCTCGGCGAACGGTCCGAACGGCGAATCGAGCATGCGCTCGAGCTGCGCCGCGTCGAGGTCGAACGAGGGCGTGAACGCCGAGAGCCCGTGCGAGAGCACCTCCGCCGCCGTCAATCGGTTCGTCACGTTCAGCGAAAAATCGCCGATCCGCGGGATCGACAGCGCCGCGCCTTCCCGCAGCGCGCCGAGCCCCCGCACGAGCAAGAGATCGGGCGAGAGCGAGAGCAGGTACCGATCGATCTTCTCCTCGCCCGGCTTGCGAATGCGCGGCGGCGCGACGCCGATCGTCACGTTCGGCCGCGACGCGCGCAGCGCGCGCAAGGCCGCGCCGGTGCCCACGAGCTCCAGGAAATCGAGGTAAACACCGTCCGCGCCTGCGTCAAGCGCCGCCGCGGCTTGTGCCTCCGTCCGGCAGAGCACGAAAAGACCGGCCGGCGGCGGGCTCCGATCGGGCGGGCTCGACGCGCGCACGAGGTCCTGGAAATGCACCGACGTCGTCTCCAGTTTCCGCGCGGCCGACGCGAAGAGACCCTCGACGAGCGCGCGGCGCGCCCGGTTCAGCGACGACGGCGGGATCATCACGCCCGCGGGCAGGTTCGCCTCGATCTCCGCGATCTCGAACGGCGTATCGCCGAGCCGCCCGAGTTTGTCCTTCAGAACCGCGGCGACATCCGCGCCGCCCCGCGCTTCGCCGATCGGCGCGTCACCCGTCACCGCGGAGCGTAGCCCCGACGTCGTCCACGCCTCGAACCGCGGCATCTCCCCGATCGCGCCCGACACGCGGATCGAGAGCGGCACCTTCCGCGGCGACCGCTCAATCTCCGCGAGGATCGCCTTTTCCGTCGCGGGATCGTCTGTCTTCCACACGCGCCGGCCCGGCTTCGCCACGTCGACCCGACAATCGGGCCCGAGCCAGACGGAGACCTCCTCGCCCGCCTCGGCGCGCGGCGTGTCCGCGCCGTTCGTCGCGATCGTCCAGACGCGCCCGCCGATCTCGCCCGCGCCCGCGAATCCTCCTTCCACGAGCACGCCGTCGCCGCGCGAAAGCGCCTCCGCGAGCCGGACCCGCAAGAACGTTTTTCCTCGCGCGCGCGTGGTGCCGACGAGCTCGCCCACCGGCAACCCGCGATGATCACAGGCGCGCCCCTCCACGAGCCGCTGATGATCCACGCCGGCGAGAAACCCCGGACCCGATCCCCGTGAATACGTTTGCAGCGCGGTTTTTCGGATCGAACCGAGCGCCTCGCTCGGGCCCGCGCTGCTCGCTTCGAGCGCCGCGCGGTAGAGCCGCGTCGTCGCGGCCACGTAGTCGGGGCCCTTCAGCCGCCCTTCGATCTTCAGCGACGACACGCCGAGCTCGGCGAGCTTCGGCACGAGCGCGCTCGCTTCCAGATCCTCGGGCGACAGGAGATACGCGTGATCCCCGAGCTCCCGCTTTTCTCCGTCGACGACGAGCTCGTACGGCAGCCGGCATGCTTGCGCGCATGCCCCGCGGTTCGCGCTGCGACCTCCGATGGCCTCGCTCGTCAGGCACTGCCCCGAATACGCGATGCAGAGCGCGCCGTGCACGAAGACCTCGATCTCCACGTCCGTCGCGCGCCGGATCGCCGCGATGTCGTCGACCGACAGCTCGCGCGCCAGGATGACGCGGCTCGCGCCGAGCTCGCGCGCGAGCTCCACGGCCCCCGCGTCGGTGCACGTCATCTGCGTCGAGGCGTGGATCGGAAGCGCCGGCGCGATCGCCCGCACGAGCCGCGCGACCCCGAGGTCCTGCACGATGACCGCGTCCACGCCCGCCTCCGCGCACGTGCGTACCGCGTTCTCGACGTTCTCGAGCTCCTCGTCGAAGACCAGCGTGTTCAGCGTGACGTACCCGCGCACGCCGTGCTCGTGCAGGAACGCCATCGTCCGCGCGAGCCCTTCGGCGTCGAAGTTTTTCGCGCGCGCCCGCGCGTTGAAACCTTGGAGCCCGAAATAAACCGCGTCCGCGCCGGCCAGCACCGCGGCCCGGAGCGCAGCTTCGTCACCGGCGGGGGCGAGGATCTCGGGGCGCCTCGGCTGCGCGGGGGTGCTCATGGTCGGACCCTATAACGCAACCCGAAAGCGGTGGCACGCAAGCTGCGCGGTTGTACTCTTTGGCCCGCCATGCCTCCGGCCGACGTCAGCGAGACCCGCAGAGACCTCGATGAGCTCGACCATGCGCTGCTCGACCTCGTCGCGCGGCGGAGGGCGCTCGTCGGCGCGCTCTTCGCGAAAAAGCGGGCGCTCGGCCTGCCGCGCGTGGATGCGGCGCGCGAGGTGGAGCTCCTCGCGGATCGTCGCGCCTACGCCGAGCGCCTCGGTGTCCCGGCGGAGCTCGCCGAGGTGATCTTCCGGGCCATCCTCGAGGACAGCCATACACGAACGTAGGTTCGAGTGGATTTATCGCGCGGCGATGGACCATGATGCGAAGCCCATGAGTGAACAACCTGCTTCTCAGCCCACGAACAAGTGGATTTACGTCGTCCGGGCCGTGCGGCCGGACCTCCTGCAGACCGGCCCCACGGAGACCGAGATGGCCACGCTCGGTCGGCACGGCGCGTACCTTGAAGAATTGAAGGCGCGGGGCGTGCTCGTCTTCGTCGGCCGGACGCTCACGACCGGCCCGGAGACGTTCGGCATGGCCGTCGTCGAGGCCGCGGACGATGCCGCCGCGCGCGCGATCGTCGACGCCGACCCGGTCGTGTCCGAGGGCCTGATGCGGGCCGAGCTTTATCCCTTTTTCATCGCCGGCATGCGCGCTCTGGGTTGAGACATGAGCAGGAAGACCCTCTCGGCCGAGACTGTCGCGATCGTGAAGGCGACGGCCCCGGTGCTCGCCGAGCATGGCGCGACGATCATTCGTCATTTCTACCGCCACCTGCTCCACGATCACCCCAAGCTCGAGTTGCTCTTCAACCCGGCCAACCAGGGCACGGGCGAGGAGAAAACACGTGGCTCGCAGCAGGAGGCGTTCCGGGGGGATTTCTTCGGCCAAGAGGGCGCCCGAGGCGCCGCGCTGACGAACGTGCTCAATGGCTCCATGACGAGCCTCGACGACCTGCCCGCGCTCAAGGCCACGGTGATGCGCATCGCGCACCGGCACGCCTCGCTCGACATCCGGCCCGAGCATTACCCGATCATCGGGCAATACTTCCTCGCCTCGGTGAAGGCCATCCTCGGCGACGTCGCGACGGACGAGATCATGGCCGCGTGGCGGGAGGCGTATGGCGTCCTCGCGGATCTCTTCATCGAGGTCGAGCGGGATCTCATGCAGAAAAACGCCCACGCGCCGGGCGGATGGGAAGGGTTCCGGCCGTTCGTGGTCCGGCAGAAGGTGAAGGAATCGGAGGACGCCGCCTCGTTTTACCTCTCGCCCAAGGACGGCGGCCCCGTGCCGCATTACGAGGCCGGCCAGTACGTCACGTTCCGCCTCGAGGTGCCCGAATTTTCGCGCCGCGGCGGCAATACCGTGTATCGCAATTACTCGCTCTCCACGGCGCCGGGGAAGGGGTATTTCCGGGTCACGATCAAGCGCGAGTTCGGCGCGAAGGGGAACCCCGACGGCGTCTGCTCCCGGTTTTTCCACGAGCACGTGCGGGAGGGGGACGTGCTCGACGTCTCCACGCCGTTCGGCGAGTTCACCCTCGTCGACTCGCCGCGCCCGCTCGTCTTCATCGGCGCGGGAATCGGCATCACCGCGGTGTTCAGCCTTTTCCAGAGCGCGCTCGATCGCGGCATCGACCGGCCCATTTACTTCTTCCTGATGATGCGCGACGGGCGCCACCACCCGCTCCGGCGGGAGATCGAGGCGCTCGCGCAGCGCCACCCGAACGTGACGCTCCACCGCTGCTATTCGCAGCCCTCGGCCGAGGACGAGCTCGGGCGAGATTACGAGACGCATGGTCGGCTCGGGCTCGGCACGCTCGGGCGGAACCTTCCTGGAAACGATTGCGAGTTCTATTTCACGGGCCCCATTCCCTTCATGCGCACGATCCGCGGGGCGCTGCACCTCTTTGGGGTGGCGGCCGATCGCGTCCACTACGAATGCTACGGGCCTCACGGACCGGAGATCGAGGCTGACGTGCGCTAGTACATCATCCCCAAAGTTCGTAGTCGTTCCCATCCCTCCGCGCCCTCCTCTTTGGGTTCGTCCGAGAGCAACGGGGGTTCGTCATGGAAACATCCTTCCCTGTTGTTCTGTTCAGGGGCACAT
>NZ_JAGTJJ010000078.1 GCF_028435365.1 Polyangium jinanense
CCCGGGCCCCGCGGGGGCTGTTCGCCCCTCGACCCGAACCAGGGCAAGCCCTGGACCGTTCGTGGAAGAACTGCGCATCGCGCAGTTCTTCCAACAGGCCGGTGGCAAGACCAGGAAGGTGCGTTGCACGCTGGCGACGGGCACGTTGCCTGTTGAATCGTCAGCGCCGCGGTCTTGATGGGCAGGGTCGTCGTTGGTCTTGACCTGGCCTGTTCGATGAACTGCGCGTTGCGCAGTTCATCGACCCCGGGTCCAGCGCTTGCGCTGGTCCAGGTCCAGGGGCGGATAGCCCCGGTGGGGCCTGGGGCAAAGCCCCAGCGCAGCGCCTCCCAGATGAGATTAATGCTCAGCTGCGAGGGAGAGGGGAGGAGAGCGAGGTGAGGGGCAGGTTCACTTGAACTTGACGGCGGCCGTCTTCGTCTCGCCGGCCTTCACGGTCACGCTCACCGTCTGCTTGCCCTTGTCGGGGTGGATGAACGTCACCGTGTGCGTACCGGCCGGCACGCTCACGCCGACCTTGGGCGTGCTGCCGAGCGGACGACCGTCGAGGACGACCTTCGAGACCGGGATCGAGTTGATGTTGAGCGTCCCGTTGCCCGTGGCCGGCGCCTTGTCGCCGCCCGACGCTGTCGACGCGGTCGCGGACGTGCCGCTCGACGTCGAGCCGCTCGACGTCGAGCCCGTCGCCGAGCCCGTGTCGGTCGCGGAGCCGCTCGCGGAGCCGCTCGCCGAGCCGCTCGCCGAGCCGCTCGCCACGGCGTCGTTCGTCGGCGCCTTGCCCGGCTCGTAGAGCGCGATGCGGATCGGCTTCTCGGCGAGGCCGTCGTCGAAGGTGAGATCTTGCGAGAAGTCGTCGAGGCCCTTCTTCGTGGCGACGAGCTTCCAGCCGGCCGTGGGATCGAGGTCGATCTTGACGGGCTGGTTCTTCCACTCCTTCTCGGGGATCTTCTTCTCTTCCTTCTTCGCGTTGACCAGCTTGACGGCCGCGCCTTCGGTCGCGAGCTCGAGCACGATCTGCCCGCGCAGCACCTTGAGCTTGATCGGGCCGATCTCCTTCAGCTTGCCGGCCTCGATGTCGACCGTCTGCTCGAGCCTGTCGTAGCGGTCGCCGGCCTCGAACTTGAGCTTGTGCGAGCCGGCCGTGATGTCCTTCAACTCGACCGGGAGCACGCCCTTATCCGTGCCGTCGATCCACACCTTCGTGTTCGGCGTCGCGGCGAGGATCTTCAGGCCCGTCACGTTCGCGCTCGCCGTTGCCGGCGCGGACGACGTCCCGGGCGCAGCGCCGCTGGTCTCGAGCGTGACCATGACGGGCGTCTCTTTGCCGGCCTCGACGACGGCCGAAACCTTCTCGTCCTTGCCGAGGTCCGTGACGATGACACGCACCGTTTTCTCGCCGGGGCCGAGCTCGGCGACCACGCAGGGCGTGGTGTCGCACTTCTTCTGGCCGTCGACGAAGATCTCCGCCTTGCTGATCGACGCGCCCTTCGACTGGATGTCGATCTTCAGCGAGCCCTTCTTCGGCAGGAACATGAAGACCCCGAGGCCGATGACCGCGACGAGCGCGACGGCGCCGAGGATGATGGCGATCTTGCTGCCGCCGGACGACGGCGCGGGCTGCACGCCGGGGATGCCGACCAGATCGGGGCGCGGGCGGATCGCCGTCGCCTCGGAGCGCGCCGTCATCGGCGCTTGCGAGGGCGGCATCGCGGGGACGGGCACCACGCCCGCGGAGGCGAGCGTCGTGGACACGCCGGGCGCCTGAGGCGGCGGCATCGCGGCGCCGGGCGGCAACGTGCCGAGCGTCGGAACCGCGACGGGCGGGGGCAGCGGCGCGGGGCGCGCGGAGCCACCCGAGCCGGAGAGCAGGGCCGCGGCCGCGCTGCTCATGGGAGGCATGCCGGCGGCGGGGCGCGGGCCGGTCGGGTGCGGGTCGCCTTTGCTCGCGTCGAAGACGTGGGTCGACTCTTCCTCGTCGTCCCAGTCCATGTCGACGGCCTTGCCGCCGGGGCCCACCTTCGCGGCGGGGGCTTCACCGGTCGGCGCGCCGGGGGGCGGCGGCAGCGGTACCGGCGCGGCGGCTCCGGGCGGCGGCGGCAGCGGCAGCGAGGAGTTGCCTGCGCCTGGCGGCGGCGGGAGCGGCACCGATGTGGCGGCTCCGGGCGGCGGCGGCAGCGGCACCGACGTGGCGGCTCCGGGCGGCGGCGCGGGGGGCATGGGAAGAGGCACCGACGTGGCGGCTCCCGGCGGCGGCGGCAGCGGGATCGAAGACGCGCCTGCGCCGGGCGGCGGCGGCAGGGGCGTCGCGATCCGCTGCGAGGGTGCCCCTGGCGGAGGGGGCAACGCGCTCGGGGGCGGGGGCAAGGGTCCGCCGCTTCCAGGCGGGGGCGGAAGGGGAACGGGTGCGACCCCGCCGAGCAGCGTGCTCTTGCGGGCAGCTCCCGAAGGGGGCGGCGGCATGAGTCCTGGCGTGGTGCTGCGAGGAGCCTTCTTCGCTAGCCCCTCGAAGACGTCCAGATCGCTGCCCTTATCATCGGCCATGTTCAGCCACTCCTCGACAGAATGCGACGTTACGCCGCGGACGACAGGAAACCCTTTCGCACATCTCGCGCGACGCGAGTAGAGGGTCGATGGGTCTCCGTGTTCGCACCGCGCCCAGGCGGGAAAACCGAGACACGCCTAGCCTAGCCGCGCTTGGCGTGCTTCGCGAATTTCTTCACATGATTCCGCGGAGTTCGTCCCTCGGTCCCAAGGGGGACGCCTCGCGTCCCCCTCTCGTCCGGGCAAAGCCCGGACGATTCACCCCCTAGAGGGAAGCTCGCGAAGCGAGCTTCCACGCACCGAACGGTGCGATCCGTCAGTTCGACGCCCCCTCAGCGGGGTCCTTCTGGGGCTTCTTGAAGTAGCGGATCCGCTTCTGTTGCAGCGGATACCACTTGTCGAAAGGCACGATGGGCGTGTCCTCCAGGAAGCGGCGGCCGCCGGGGGCCTCGGCGCGGGCGAGGCGCACGGCCGTCGGGCCCTGGGGCGGATGCACGGCCGCGCCGGCGAGATCCGTGTCGCCGCCGAGCGCCACCGCGAGCGGCTTCGCAAGAAGCAGCCGCGTGCTGCATCCCGCGTTCTTCAAGAGCGCGTCGAGCGCCTTTGCGTCGGCCGCGGAAGCATCCGCAGGCGTCAAGAGCTCGACGTAGAGGAGCATGCCGTCCTTGTCGTTCACGCCGACGGCGGCCGCGGCGACCGCGGCGTTCGGCGAGCCCGTTGCGAGGCGAACCGCGCCTTCGACGGGCGACTCCGCGCCGATCGCGAACGCGCCGGCCGAAGCCCAGAGCGACGCCGATCCCGCACCTGCATCGGCCGGGCCCGCATCGAGCACCGCCACGGTCTTGCCCGCGCTTTGCGCCGAGGCCTTCGCGGCCGCCACCGTGCGTGGATCGATCTTCACCACGCGCGCCTTGCGATCGGGCCGCGCCGCGTCGATGCGCAGCTCCGTCGAGGCGAGCGCATACGGAAAACCATGCTGCGGCAAGCCCTTCACGCGCCACTGTCCTTCGCCGTCGACGGGCGGTTGCGCGACGGGCGTGATCCCCGGGCCCGGCAGCACGTGGCGCAGCGTCATGTAGAAGTAGTCGCGTGCCTCGCGCTTGATGTAGCGCGGGAAGTTCATGAGGCCCATGCCGCGGATGAAGCGCCTGCCGCGGAACTTCCATCCGTCGATGCCGGAGACCGTGCCTTCCGACTCCCAGTCGTATTGCAAGGGCCTGCCGAGCGGATCCATCTCGCCTTCTTGCGCGACCTTGTAGAACTCGAGCCCGCTGTGACCCGCGTTCATGTCGAGCGCGATGCCGTACGAGCAGCGCGTCTGGATCATTGCCTGCGCGAGCCCTTCGGGGCCGAGATCCGCGCCGTAGAAGTACGCGACGAACTTCTCCTTCGTCAGGCAAATACCCGTGCGCACGGTGTGCGTCTTGTCCGCCCAACCCGGCGGCGTGCCGCCCCACCACGAGCGGTTGTACGGGTTGAACTTCTCGTCGAGCACCATGACCGTCATGTTCTGTCGGTACGACATCACGTTCGGCGGGATGCTCTGATCCTCGGGCCAGCTCCCGAACGCCGTGGAGCCATCACGCAGCACGGCGACGGTCGCGCCGTACGGCTTCGGCGGCAAGTAGACGACGCCGTCGGCCATCATGCCGAACTCGCCGTGCAGCGCTTGAAAGCCTGCGTTCGACGCAGCGACGACACGCTCGAGCACCGCGGGATCACGCGGGATGAGGCCCGGCCCAGCTTCACCCGTCGCGCCCTTCGGCTCGACCGTGCCGGCCATCATGTGGAGCTCCACCTGACGCGGATCCCATACGACGATGAACACGCGCGTCGTCTTGCGTGAGCGATCAGGGCGGATGTACGTCGTGACGAACGCGGGCGGCAGGCCCTCGATCCTTCGAATGAAGGGATCCTTGTCCTGCGGGTTCCACTGTCCCTCGCCGGGGAGCGCGGGCGTGATCCACGGATCGAGCGGCGCCGGTGGCCAGCCGATCTCGGGGTCCGTGGGCATCGTACGCGTGGGCGCTTCGAGCGTGGTTTGTCCGAGGTCCTCCGCGATCGCCTCGGCCGCGGCCTGCTCGCCGCCCATGCTCTCCTTCTGCCGCATGACGACCTCGAGGCCCGCGAACGCGACGGCCTTGATCGTCTGCATCGCCTCGTCGCCGATGACGTCACGCACGCGATCGACCGACCACGTGACGACGTTGCCCGGCCGCGCAATCTCCCCACTCTCGTGCGAGAGCCAAGCAGGGAGCGTCGCAGGGCCATCGAGCGGCACGCGTGCCTCGCGGGTTCCATCACGCACGACGAGCGTGGCTTCTTCGAGCGCGCATCGCACGTCACGCGCGGGCGCCTCGCCTTCCTTTGGTTCGGCCTCTTGCGCCGCGGCTTCGCCTTCGCCCTCGCCGAGCGTGAACGTGCGCTTGCCGATGCCGCGGAGTTGTCCCGTCTCCTGCGCGTTCGTGAGCGCGTTCTGCAATCGCTCGACGCGGGTCCAGCCCTCGGTCGCGAGTGCTTGTCCCGAGAGATCGAAGACGTGCACGGTGGGATGGCTGCCGGCGATGAGCGGGCTCGAGACGTAGGCCAGTCGTTCGCCACGGACGACGGGGCGCGACTCATCGGCGCCGCTCGTCTCGGTGAGATTGTAGGCCCCGCCGACATCGAGGAGGACGCCTTCGGGCGAGAGCTCGGCGTGCACGAGGTAGAGGTCGTTCGGCTCGCCTTGCGCAGGCGCGGCGCGGACGACGGCGCGGCTCTTCGCACCAAGCGCGCCCCAGACGCCACGCGGCGGATCGATCCAGGCCACGTCGTCGGCAGTGAGAACGAGGCCCTGCGACGCGAGCGCCGAGGCAAGCGCCGTGGACCTGTCCTTCGCGCCCAGGTTCGGGATGCCGCGGGGCAAGAACGTCGCAAGGGCGGCAGCGCCGAGCACGGTGAGCGCGACGTGGCGGCGTCCTTGTCGGACGAAGGTGGAGAGACGGGAGGTGGCCATGCCGCGTGGGGTTTGGGGCGTAGGACGCCGAAGGCGATCCGGAGCCCCAAGTGTCGACAGAACGCTCGAAGCCGATGGGACCTGCCCAACGCCGAGAAGGCGCGGAACGGCGCGGCAATATCATCGGTGCGGCGGAAGGGCCAACGTTTCGTCGGGGGGCGGAGGCGGGGCGGGTTTGGAAGCGGAAGCGGCCATGGAAGCCTCGTTCAATGGTGGACTTCCAGGAGCAAGGCGCAGATTGCCGTCGCATTTCCAGAAATCGAATCGTTCGGCGGGTGGGGGGGATCCACCGCATGGTGAGGTCAACCACACCGAAGGTCGGCGAAGACGCGAAGGACGCCTCGTGTGGTGCCTACACGCGACCACGAGGTAAGTTCACCCGGAATCCCTCGTCGACGAGACCCCGGAGGAGATCGGACCTCGTCGGGTGCCTGGTCGACGAGGCCCCGGAGGAGATCGGACCTCGTCGGGTGCCTGGTCGACGAGGCCCCGACGGAGTCCGATCAGGGCCGGGGTCTCGCGGACGAGGCAGGCGACGGAGTCCGATCAGGGCGGCGGTCTCGCGGACGAGGCAGGCGACGGAGTCCGATCACGGCGGGGGGCTCGCGGACGAGGCAGGTAGCGGAAGCGGGAGCGGAGGCGGAGGCGGAGGCGGAGGCGGAGGCGGAGGCGGAGGCGGAGGCGGAGGCGGAGGCGGAGGCGGAGGCGGAGGCGGAGGCGCGTGCGCGTGTGCGTGTGCGTGCGCGTGCGCTTGGGGAACGGTATGCAGGGGTTCCGCTCGGGGACGGCGAGCGTACCGTCGTGCTCGGCCTCTTCAAGGCCAAGCCGTGCTCCCCGTCCTCGCGCTTCGCGCTGCGGGCGGGTCCGCGCGGTGCTGCGCAGCCTTGAAGAGGCCTGCGCGCGACGGTGCGGGACGGGGGTCCCGGCGATTGGGCCGTCGGGCGGAGGAATCATCATGCTGAAGATCTACGAAGTCGTTTTGGCCATGGCGGGGGACGCGGCAAGCATTGCAGAACGGATTGAGCGAAAGGATTCGGATCTGGCGCGGCAGATGCGCAGGGCCATGCACAGCGTCGCGTTGAACGCGGCAGAAGGCATGGGCAACCACGCCGGAAACAAGCGGCAGCGCTACTCCTCCGCCCTCGGGTCGGCAAGGGAAGTGCTGGCCTGCGTCCAGGTCGCCCAAGCCATGCGCTATATCGGCACCGTCGATGCAAAGGTCCTCGACCGAATGGACCACGTCATCGCCACCCTCACCCGCCTCGTCTACCGCCGCGCCTCGTAGGAGAAGCCTCCCTCGCCCCTCTCCCGGGACGGGAGAGGGGCGAGGGGTGAGGTACGTTCAGCGTGGGTTCTCCCACGACTCCCCCGACGAACCAATCCGCTCTTTTCCAATTGCCTCGGGCCGCAATCCATGAGACAAAGCAAGCGACGCCAGCCGGTGCTACCAACACCGACCGGCGTCTCCCCACAACCCCGACAGACCCGGAGTCATGAGTATGGCTACGATACAGCTCCATCCGCCGCCGGCAAACTTTACGGCGGCGCACGCCCTGCTGGGGCGCCTTTACCTGGAACACCGCGATTTCCTGCGCCGCCTTCTTCTCGGACAGGCCATCCCTCCCAGCGACGTGGACGATGTTGTGCAGGAGGTCTTCCTCACGGCCTGGCGACGCCTCGAATGTCTTGTTACGCCGGAGCAGGCGCGCCCGTGGCTGCTGATGATTGGGCTCAACCGTGCGCGCAATCATCGAAAGCTGGCGCGTTGCGAACGGGAGGTACTCGCGGGCCTTTCGGATGACTTTCCCGAGCGGGAAGACGAAGCGGAGTCGACGGAGGCGCTCGTGCTGGCGACGTACGGGTTCTTCCGGCTCAAGCGACTCCTCTTGAAGATCGGCCCGCGCGCCCGTGCGGTCGTGGTGCCTTACCTGGAAGGCCGTTCGATCCGGGAGATCGCCGAAGCGCTCGGCATCAAGACGAAGACCGCCTACGCCCGCATCTCCCTCGCCCGACGGCACCTGCAAACGCTCGCGCTCGCCTGATCCGCAAGCGCACGCGCACGCGCAAGCGCAAGCGCACGCGCCTCCGCCTCCGCTCCCGCTTCCGTGTCCGCTTTCTCCGGTCGATGCCGCTCGTACGGTCGCCGTCGCTATGCACTGCGGAACGCGCGGCTTATGTTGTTCGAATGATGGGCCGTCTCTGTTGGTGCTGCCTGCTCTTGGCGCTCCCGTCGTGCGGTCCATCCTCCACCCCGCCCGCCCCCGATGACGAGCCGCCGGACGCCCTCGTCGAGAGCGTCGCTGCGCCGCCGCCCGCCGTCCGCGACGACACTGCCGAGGCGCGCACCCTGCGCGAGGACCTCGTCCGCGAGATCCGCCGCAGCCCGCCCTGGAGCGGCGCCACGTGGGACGGGCGCGTCCTCGGCGCCCTGCAAGCGACCCCCCGCCACCTCTTCGTGCCGGACGCCCCCATCGCCCTTGCGTACGAGGACCGCCCGCAGCCCATTGGCCATGGCCAGACGATCTCCCAGCCGACCGTCGTCGCGATCATGACGAACGCCCTCGAGCTCCGGGGTACGGAGCGCGTGCTGGAAATCGGCACGGGTTCGGGATACCAGGCGGCCGTGCTCGCGCTCCTGTCGCGGCGGGTCTTCACGATCGAGCTCGTCGCGCCCCTCGGCGAGGTCGCGCGAGAGCGTCTCGAAAAGCTCGGTTACTCCAATGTCGAGGTCCGCATCGGCGATGGATACGCAGGCTGGCCCGAGCAAGCGCCGTTCGATCGGATCCTGATCACGGCCGCGCCACCGGAGATCCCGCGCGCCCTCCTCGATCAGCTCGCAGAGGGCGGGATCCTGGTGGCGCCGGTGGGCGGGGAGGACGAGCCGCAGGAGCTCGTGCGGTTGACGAAGCGCAGCGGGCGAATCGCGAAGGAAAACCTGGCGCTGGTGAGGTTCGTGCCGATGGTGCCGGGCAACGCGAAGCCGAACCCCTGAGCTGCCCGGACCGAGGAGAGGCGAAGGAAAGGGCATCACGCTCGCGGCTCCGCTCCCGCTCCCGCCTCCGCTCCCGCCTCCGCTTCCGCTCCCCAATGACACCAGAATCACCTTGACCTTTTCCCCTCCCTCCGGTTTTCCTTCGAGCCGCACCTTTCTGGAAAGGATCCTCTCGATGGCAACCACCCCCGCATGGAAGCTCCGCCGCCTCGCGACTCGTGCCAAGCGCGTGCAGGCGCGCAGGGCTTCCGAGTCGCCCGTCATTGCCGCGTATGCGACCACCTTGCCCGGCAAGGCCACCGCATTCATCGCCGCATACGACGCCGCCGCGAAGTACGAAAACACCTGGCGACGTGAAATGCGCGAGGGCAAAGGGGCGGTCGCCGCCCTGCTCCGGCGCATTCAGAGCTGGTTGCCCCTGCTCGTGCGCGACGTCCCGGAGTTCGATGCTTCGACCTTCGGCGACAAGCCCGACGTGCCCGATGACGTCATCGAGGACGGGGGCCGGCTCGCCGAGGTATTGGAGGAATCGACCACGGCAGACGGCAAGCCGCTCACCTACAAGGTCGACGCGCTCAAAGAGCTGATTCCTTCTCTCGAAGCGGCGAACAAGGAATGGTCGGAGGCGGAAGCCGCGGACACGACGTACCAGAAGCTCCTGAAGGAGAGCCGCGCCACGGCGGTCGTGTTCGACAAGGAGCTCCAGACGTTCCGCCGGAGCCTCGCGCATGCCGTGGGTCGAAACGACAAAGATTTTCAAAAGTTGCGCGTCGAGCGGGCCTCCCAGAAGGACGACGACGACGACCCGGCGGCGCCCGCGACGCCCGCGCCCGTCACGCCCGCGGCCGAGGGCGCGGCGCTTCCGACGGGTCGGTAGGCTCGGGGCGATCGGGGGGGCGGTCCGGAAACCGGGGTGCGGGGTCCGGAAACCGGGGTGCGGGGTCCTTCGGTCGGTCGGCGGGGTCCTTTGCGCGGGGGGCGGGGGCCCCTGCGCCGGGGTGGCCTTCGCGGAGGAAGGTCGGCGGGGGCGGTTCGAGAGGGAGGCGCGCCGCTGACGAAGGGGCGCGGGGTGCTTGCGATCGGGAGGCGGCACGCGTCGCGGCGGGCCCGCGGCGCTTCGCGAGGGCGGGGGGGTCGGGCGTCGCCGCGTAGGGCTCCGGCGGCGGATCGGGCTTTTCGCGCTCGCGACCGCAAATGCGTCTGAGGCGCCCCTTTGTTGCGCCGCTCGTGCGACCTCGTGCACAAGGCTCGCCACGGAGAACGCAGGCCCGCTCACCGCCGCGGGGCGCTCGCGTTCACCTCGGGGTCCGCCGATGCTTCGTCGCGTCTTCGCCTGGTGTTTGCCGCTGCTCCTTCTCGTCCTGTGCGTGCCGTCTCTCGCCCGCGCGGAGATCCGCGTCTGTGTGCGGCTCCCGGGGCACCCGAAGATGGACCAGTGGGCCCTGTCGGGGAGCGCGACCGTGATGACCCAGAGCTGGCAGGTCTTCACGGCCAAGACCAACGGCCTCACGACCTTCGCCTACGACCCTTGGGCGCCGCCAGAAAACGTCCGGTTCTTGCCGCCGCCCTACAACAAGCTGCAATGTCCGAAGCCGCCGCCGCGTCCGGAGCCGGCGCCGGCGAAGAGCGCGCCGAAGGACCCGGCCGAGGAGAACAAGGCGGGAGCGGCGCCGGCCGCCGAGGCCTCGGAGCCGCCGAAGCCGCCGCCGGCGAAGGAGGAACAAGCGGAGGTCGTGCCGCCGGGCGTGAAGAAGATGCCCGAGCGGCCGCCGGAGAAGCCGCGACCCTCGCCGCCTCCGCCGCAAGGCGTGCTGTCGAACGAGCCGCTCTTGCCGTCAGAATCGACCTTGCCGAAGCGGGACGAGGTGCATCCGCCGAAGTGCGTGGACGAGCATTGCACGCTGGTGGATCGAGGCGGCGCGCTGCCGGAGCGCGTGTTTCGACCCGGGGCGCCGCTCTCCAGCGTGGCGTCCTGCGAGCAGACGAAGGAGGGGTGCAAGGGGGACGGGAAGCCGAAGACGCGTTTGGAGGAGATCGCTCAGGAGCTAGCGATCGCCGCCGCCATCGCGAACGGCGAGCTCAACGCAGACCTGTCGCGGAAGGGCGGCAAGCGGTTCGGCATCATCGGGGGCACGAACGAGGACGGGGTCGACAACCCGATCGTCCAGGCGGCGGTGGCGACCGCGGCGATCGCCTCGGGCGTGCTCCTCGGGCAGGCCGACAAGTTCGCCAAGAAGCTGGAGGAGGCGTGCGCGAAGAAGGCCCCGCTCATCATTCAGGGGACCGAGGAGCTGTCAAAGGAGACGGCGGAGTTCCTGGCCAAGCAATACGGGGCGGACATCGCGCATGCGCTGGAGCAGAACGGCGCGATCGGCGCGTACGAGGTGATGAGCAAGTTCACCAAGGACCTCGGAGGGGCGTACCAGGCGCATCACCTCCTGGAGAAGGCGATGGCCGGTAGGTGGGGACTCACGAAGGAGCTCGACAAGATACCGTCGGTGATCTTGACGGAGGCAAAGCACAAGGAGATCACGAACCGCCTCAAAGCCTTGACACCCCGTGCCCGTGACCTGAAGGAACTCTGGAGAAACTATCAGGACGCGTATGCAAACTATCCGCACTGGCTTGAGGCCATCAAACCCTACTTCTTCAAGTGAAGTTAGACTCGGCAGGACAAGGTCATGAAAACCGAGGTCCAGGTATTCTTCTATGGCGACCGCATTCCTGGGGGGGCCGAAGCTGTCCTTGGGCCCGCAGGATGCGGTCCCGATGTGGCAAAGGTGACGGACCGCGCTGCCCTTGGCGCGGTAGACGTCTGGGTCACGCTCGACGAAACCGATGAGCGTCTACCCATTCTCCTCCAGCTTCTCGAGCAACATGGCGAGAAGCGCTTGGTGTGGAGAAGGGACCGCTTCACCAACGCCGAGCTCGACGCAGCGCCGCTGCTCCACATCGATCCGAAACCCGAACTGCAGGTATTCGGCGGGCCCCGGGTCGGCACGACGTACGACGTCACGGACGCCTGCAAGGTCTGCGGAGCCGGTGCGCGGCAAACCTCCGCGTTGCTCATCAATGGCGAGGAGCTGAGCGCGCTGGAGGGGCGCCGCGCCGCATCCACGTATTACAGCGACCTCATCGTCGAGGAGCGGCTGGCAGGCCAACTCGCGTCGAGCGGCATCACCGGGCTCTCCTTTCGAGGCGTCTTCGCCGCGTTCGAGAGTCAGGTGCGCTTCCAGCTTCCCTGGCGGCAACTGTGCCCCGACAAGACGTTGCCCCCCATGTCGCCTCGCTCGACGGGCATCGCCCGACACAAGCATTGTGTATGCGGGCGAAGCGGCGTGACCGGCATGAACGAGCAGCCCACGCGGCTCGTCTACCGCGCCCGAGACCTCGCCGAGATGCAGGACGTCAACCTCACCTGGGAATGGTTCGGCGAGCCGAGGTTCAACGGCGACGTGAGCGACGCCCTCTTCCCGTACCCCTGGTTCCTCGTCACCCCCAAGGTCTGGCGCATCTTCCAGGGCGCCGGCGTCACCGAGTTCGAGTGGATCCCGATCCGCCTCGAAGAGAGCTAGACTCCCCACCCATGCCTCCGCCCCTCACCTTCCGCCCCCTCACCGAGGCCGACTTTCCCTTGATGCACACCTGGCTCACGCGCCCCCACGTCGCCGAATGGTGGCAGCCCACGCCGACCCTCGACGAGCTCCGCGACGAGTACCTCCCGTGCCTCGCGGAGGCCGGCACCTTACCGCTCGACGCTCCGGGCGGCGCCATTCCGTACCTCGCATGCGAGGACGGAAAGCCTTTCGCCTACATCCAGGCCTATCGGGTCATGGCGAGCCAGGCCGACGGCTGGTGGCTCGACGAGACGGACCCGTGCGCGCTTGGCATCGACCAGTTCATCGCCGACGCCGATCGTATCGGCAAAGGCCTCGGTACCCGCATGATCCGGGCGTTTCTACATTTTCTGTTCGCCGATCCGCGCGTGACCAAGGTGCAGACCGATCCGGATCCGACGAATGGCCGCGCGGTGGCTTGTTGTCGCAAGGCGGGCTTTCGCGACGTTGCGGTGGTCGAGACGCCGGATGGTCCGTTGCTCTTGATGACCATCCACCGCGGCGCCTGAAATCTCTCAATCGATCGACGTCTCGCCGCGCAGATACGCAAGGGGCCCGAACAGCGTGTAAAGCCGCGAGGTCTCCTCGACGCGCGTGAACCCCGCGGCGCGCATCAGCTCGGGCAGGCGCCCGTCGAGGTTGTCGCGGAGGTGCCCGACACGTCGCAGGGCGCCCGCGGCGAGCTGGCCTGCCAAAGAGCGCGGCGGGCCGAGGTCCGCCACGTGAAGCTCGCCGCCCGGCGCGAGGACACGCGCCATTTCGCGAAAGGCCGCCGTCTTGTCGGCCAGGGAGAGGTGGTGGAGCACGAGGCTCGTGACCACACGATCGAACGAGGCGTCGGGGAAGGGGAGGCGCTGGGCAAATCCCTCGCGGAGCTCGACGTCCACGCCCGCGGCCGCGGCCTTCTGGCGGGCCATGGCGAGAATCTTCGGGTCGCCGTCGAGGCCGACCACCACGGCCTGGGGGATCCGCTGCTTGAGCAAGAGCACGAGCGTGCCCGTGCCGGCGCCGACGTCGAGGACGCGGTGGCCGGGCCGGACGTCGGAAAGGTCGATCAGGCGCTCCTTGAAGGCGCGCTCGCGCGTCACGGCGCGGATGAACGGGTCGTAGAAGCGCGTGAGCGCGCCGTGTCCGAGGGCGTGAATGTAGGGCTGTTCCGTGTGCATCGGCGTGGCTCCTCCTGAGGGTACGCCCTGCCGACGCACGGTGGGCGCGCTTATTACAGCTCTTTTCCGGCCGCCCCGTCGGCGCGCTGCCCGGCGCTCGCGTGGGGGCCGGGGCGGGCGCGGCGTTCGGCCTCGATCCACGCGCGCGCCTCGCGCTCGTCCGCGAGGAAGACGAACGGCACGTGGGTCTTGTGGCGCCAGAAGAGCCGCACGGCCTTGATGGCCAGCGTGGCGAGGACGCGCTGCGAGAATCCGCCGCCGATGAGTACGATCCCCCGCAAAAACGCGCGGGCGTCGCGCTCGGAGAGCAGGCGCCGGGCCTCCGGCGCGATGCCGTCGAGGTGCGTGAGGTCGACGAGCCAGAAGATCGGGCCCTGCTTTGCGTGGAGCTCGATCACGTCGAGCGCGGTCGCGAACTCGTCACGGGAGATGGGGCCGACGGCGCGGGTGTGGAGCAGATCGGGCGCCTCGAAACGGTTCCAGTGCGTGCCGACGCGTTCCCAGGTATCGTCCATGCGCTCCCACGTCCATCCATCGTTCCCGGCACGACGCAAGTCCATCCGGGATGAGCTTCAAACAATGCCACATTCAGCCTTTGTTTTCGCGCGCCACCTCGTCCCCATCGCCGCCGCGCTCGCCTCCGTGCCCCCGACGCGGGCCTCGTGGCTCCTCGCCGGCGCCGCGCTCGTGAGCGCCTGGATTCCCGGCAACGCCGGTCAGGTCGTGAGCGCCGTTTCGGGAAACAAGCCCGTCGATCGAGGCGCCCTCTACCGCTTGCTCGGCGCCTCCGCCGTGACGCTCGTGCTCGGCGCCGCGGGCTTTTTCAAGGTGCCCGACGCTTCGGCCGTGGCCCTTCCCACGGCGGTCTTGGGGCTCGTCGCGCTCGGCGCCTCCGTGCTCGGGTGAGCAGCGGGCCGTCGCTCGCCGAGACGGCCGCGGAGGCGGCGGCCACGCCGGAAGAGCAGGCGGTCCTGTACCCGCAGGTCGGTGTCCCCATCGGCGAGCCGACGAACCTCACCGCGGGCCAGCAATGGGAGCGGGACCGCGTCGCCGAGCAGGTCAACACGCGCGGCCAGATTGCCGCCGCCGGGTACGTCGTAGGGCTCGTGATCGAATCGTCCGCCGCGCTCTTCGCGGCGATGGTGTTCGCCGCGATCATGGTCGCCTCCGAGGCGCCGTCGTTTTGGGCCTGGGAAGGAGCCGGCGCGTTTGCGCTCGCGTTCGGCGCCGCGGGCGCCGCCGTCGCGCGGGTTTCTTCTCCCGACGAGGGGGAGCCTTTGACGGCCTTCGGTGGCGTCCTGCTCATCGCCTTCGTGGCGATCGCAATCGCGGTGGCGAACGGGTGGACCGTCATGCTCGCGGGCGCACCGATGGTCGTGCTCTCGATGCTCGTCACCATCATCCGGCCCGCGCGCCATCGCCGCGCCGTGGACATGATCCTCTGCCTCGTCGCGATTGCGACGGGCGTGGGGGTCGCCTTCTTCTGAGACATCCGGTCCGGGCTTCCTGAGCCCCGCGCCCCCTGCGATTTTAGGCCCGAATTTCCCCGAGCCGCTCGGCGACCCAGGCCGCCTCGTCGTCGAGCCCCGCACCTTCGTAGAATCGCTCGAGCGCCTCGTACCGCCGGATCACGTCGAACCCGATCGCGTGCTGAAGCTTCCGCAGGCACACGGGGCAGACGTGTTGCGGGCGCGCGTCGGCCTCCTCGATGTGGTTCGACCCATTCATGAGGCACGAGAAATAAATGCAGTGACGCAGGCCGAACATGTGCCCGACCTCGTGGACGAGCACCTTGATCATGCGGCGCAGCACGAGCTTTTCGTCGCCGGGGTGGAAGGGCTCGTCGTCGAAGGCCGGGTCGTACCGCGCGAAGCTGAAGACGCCGACGCGGTGGCGCGGCGTGGCTATGCCGAATACGAAGTTCCAGGACTCGTCGGGATAGAGATCCTCGCCGGTGATGGCCGCGAGCGCAAACACGTCCGGGGGCAATCGTTGCTTCAGGAAGGCGAGGATGTGCGGCGTGTAGAGCTGGACCTTCCCCGTGTGCGGGTTGATGCGCGTCCGCATGCCGACCTCCGCGAGCGGGACGCGCGGGAGCAGGCGCGCCGGCAGAGCATAAAAAGCCTCGAGGGCGTCGCGGAGGAGCCCGGGCCGCGGAATGCCCGGTCGCGCCGGCACGCCGAGCGGGAGGAGCGCGAGCGTGCGGCGAGTTTCGTCGGGGACGAGCGGCTTTTCCGCGACGAATTCGGCATATTTCTGGCCGCGTTCGGGGTGGCACGCGAGCCAGTCGCCCTCGGCCGGCTGCGGCATGGGCTCGAATCCCGCGCCCGAGAGCGCGCGGCGGAGCTCGGGCGAGACGCTTCCGAGGGGGCCGAGCGCGACGATCTGGGCGGGCGTGAGGCGAGGAGGTGCGGTCATCGAGCGCCGACAGGATGCTACACGAGGCACGGCTATCGACAACCCCTCGGGCGTGCGCTGCTTCGAGCTTGCTTTTCAGTTCCCCGACGCGAGTGACATCCGGTAGGCCGTCCCGTATCCTGCCCAGGATGCCTCCGCGCCAAACCCGCTCCTCCTCCCTCGTCCCCACGTTGGCCGCGGCGCTCCTCCTCGCGGGGTGCGCCGCCTCCGGTCCCTCCTCGCCGGCCGAACGTTGCCCCGAGGCACCCGCACAGCCCGCGCCCGCCGCCGCCGCGCCCGCGGCACCCGCGGCCGATGGGCCCATGGAATTCGAGAAGTATGAGCTCGTTTTGCTTCGCCGGGGTCCGCGGGCGAACGAGATTCCGGAGGCCGAGCTCGCGGCGATCCAGAAGGCCCACATCGCGCACCTCGACAAGATGGCCGAGGAGGGGGCGATCGTCGCGGCCGGGCCGTTCGATGACCAATCCGACGACTCGTTCCGCGGCCTCGCCCTCTATCGCGTGGGCTCCGTGGAGGAGGCGCGGGCGCTCGCCGAGCAGGATCCCGCAGTGAAGGCCGGTCGATTGCGCGTCGAGGTCATGACCTGGATGACGGCCAAAGGATACGTGACGTTCCCCAAGGCGAAGCCGCGGAAACCCTGACATGAGCGCGGGACGAGCAAAAAAAACGGCCCTCGCCGGGCTCGTGGCGGCCTCCGCGCTCGTGAGCGTTTCGGCCTCGGCGCAGGAGGAAGAGCTCCCCGGCGTCGAGGATCGCCGGTATGGCCTCGCCAGCGTGAACATGTTCCTCCGGTACACGCAGGTCCGCGATCCCGAGGCCATGCACAATCTGTCGAGCCTCCTCATGGGCGGGCTCTCCGCGCGTGCCCTGTATGGAAAGCGGATCGCCTATGCGTTTGGCCTGGGGCTCGAATTCGGCGCCGGCGGGGCGCCGGGATTCGGGTTCGGGTTCGAGCTGTATCCGGCCGGCGTCGCGGTCGCGATCGGGCCGTCGGGGTACTTCGGTATCTTCGGCGGGATCGGCGTGAATGGCGTGACGGCGCGCGTGCCCATGACGCTCGTGCTGCCGGCCGAAGTTCGGCTGGAGCTCGACGTGACGAAGCGCGCGCGGGTCGGAGCACTCTTCGCGGTGGGATGGACGCCGGCGGACGACGTGCGGCAAACCCGCGCGGGGCTTTTCCCGTTCGTCGACGAGAACACGATGGCCCTCACGGCGCGGTTCGGGAAAACGTTCGAGAAATACGGCAACTTGATGGGCCGCGGTTATTTCTTTCGCCTCGAGCGGCGCGAGCAGATGCGGACGGTCTCTCTCGGGCTCGTGTTCGGCTGGGAGCTCGAGGTGGCGAATTGATCATCGATCGTCGAAGCCGAGCCGGCCCGGGTTGACGGGCAGGATGAGCGCCGGCGGCCACCAATCCACGCCGATCGTCAAGCCGAGAACATGCAGCTCCACGCCCTCCGTCAGGCCGAGCTTCACGCCCGCGATCCACGTGTCGAATTGCACGCCCGTGCCGCCGCTCGTCAGCGATACGCCGATCGGCCCGCGATAATCCTTGCCGATGGCCGTCGACGGCAGATCGACCGGGATGTTGCAGCGCCGGAGCATCTGATCGACGTAGGTATTGCTGTTCGGGCCGGGCATCGGAAAATAATCGGGGTGCTCCTCGTTGTACCGCGGCGTCTCCTCGTCGAGGCATTCGACCATCTTCCGGATCGAGCCCCGATCCTTCTCGACGAGGCCATGGAGCGCCACGTCCCCCTCGCCGAAATAGTCGAGCGGCCGCGACGTCGTCTCCTTGAATGCACGCGAGAGCAGCTCGTACCGGAGCAGCGGGCCCTGATCCGCGACGTTCACGATGATCCAGGCGTGCCGCGCCACCATCGTGATCGGCTCGGGCATCTCGCCGCTGAGGACGGCGACGTAAGGTTTCTCCGCGGGCGGCAAGGTGGTCGGGCGTCGCAGGACGACACAACCGGCGCTCGACGTGAGCGCGGCCGCGGCGAGCACGACATGGGCGAGGAGGCGGGCTTGGTTCACACGAACCTCACGCGCGCGAGGGTGGCTTCGTCGAGCTGATAGAGGGCGTCGAGCAGGTTCATTTGCAGGCTGCCAGGGCCTTGGCTGCGCTCCGCGGCGATCTCGCCCGCGACGCCGAGCACGGCCATGGCGTGCGCGGCGGCGACGAGCGGATCGGGTTCCACCCCGAGGAAGGCCCCGACGAGCGCGCTCGCCGTGCATCCGAGGCCCGTCACCCGCGTCATCATGGGGTGGCCGTTGCGGATGCCGAGCAGCTTGTCGCCGTCGGTCACGTAATCGACGGCGCCGCTCACCACGACCACGCATTTGTAGGTCTGCGCGAGCTGCCGCGCCGGCTCGATCGCGGCTTGCGACGGCTCGGTGCTGTCGACGCCGCGCGTGGCCTTCGCGTTCACGGCCGCGAGGGCGAGGACCTCGGAGGCGTTCGCCCGGATGACCGTGGGCCCGATCTGGGCGAGCTGATCCGAGACGCGCGTCCGGAGCGGCGTCGCGCCGACCCCGACCGGATCGAGCACCCAGGGTTTGTCGAGCTCGTTCGCGCGGCTGGCGCAGAGCCGCATCGCCGTGATCCACGGCGACGAGAGCGTTCCGATGTTGATCACGAGCGACGAGGCGATGGCCACGAAATCCTCGACCTCCTCGGCCGCGTGCACCATTGCCGGCGCGGCGCCGAGCGAAAGGAGGGCGTTCGCCGTGGTGTTCATCACGACGTAATTCGTGATGTTGTGCACGAGCGGTTTGCCCGCCCGGACCTTCTGCACCGATTCCCAGACTGCGCGCGCGTGATTTCCCATGCCTGCCGCCTGCTCGAAGGGCCGATAGTTTGGACAACCGGGTGCGTCTGTCAACCTAGCATTCGGGAATGCCGACGCTCACGTCGATGCTCGTGTCGACGGGTGCTTCGAGGACGTGGACGGCGAGGCCGCCGCGCGCGGTCTCCTTGTACTTTTCCTTCATGTCGGCGCCCGTGTCCCGCATCGTCTTGATGACCTTGTCGAGAGCCACGAAATGGCGGCCGTCGCCGCGGAGCGAGAGGCGCGCGGCCTGGATGGCCTTGATCGCGGCCATCGCGTTGCGCTCGATGCACGGCACCTGCACGAGTCCGCCGATCGGATCGCAGGTGAGGCCGAGGTTGTGCTCCATCGCGATCTCGGCCGCGTTCTCCACATGGGCGGGGCTGCCGCCGAGGACCTCGCAGAGCGCGCCCGCCGCCATCGAGCAGGCCGAGCCCACCTCGCCCTGACAACCCACGTCCGCGCCGCTGATCGAGGCGTTCTCTTTGTAAAGCACCCCGATCGCCCCGGCCGTGAGCAAAAATCGGACGACGCCGTCGTCCGTCGAGTGGGGGATGAACCGCCGATAATAATGGAGCACGGCCGGGATGATGCCCGCCGCGCCGTTCGTCGGGGCCGTGACCACGCGCCCGCCGGCGGCGTTCTCCTCGCTCACCGCGAGCGCGTAGAGGCTCACCCAATCCATCGCCGTCAAGGGATCTCGCAGGCCCGCCTCGGGGTTTTCGAGCAGATTCCGGTAAAGCCCCGGCGCGCGCCTTTGCACGTGCAGGCCCCCGGGCAACGTGCCCTCCGTGCGCAGGCCGCGCTGCACGCAGGCCTGCATGACCTGCCAGATGCGCAAGAGCCCCGCCCGCGTCTCCGCCTCGGGCCGGAAGATCGACTCGTTCGCGAGCATCAAGTCGCTGATCGAGAGTCCGCGCGCGGCGCAGGCGGCGAGCAGGTCCGCGGCCGTGCGGAACGGGTAGGGAAACCCAGCCTTCGGGGCCTCTGTCGGCGTGTCCGCGCCCGCCTCGGGGTCGTCGACCACGAAGCCACCGCCGACCGAATAATAGACGCGCGTGTCGAGGACCTCGCCGTCCGCGTTCGTCGCGGTGAATCGCATGCCGTTCGGATGGAACGGCAAGGTTTTTCGGGAGAAGAGGATCTGGGAGGGCAGCGCGAAATCGATCTCTTTGCGGCCGAGCAGAGCGAGCCGGCCCGTGGACTTCACCGCGCCCACGTACGCCTCGACGCGCTCGACGTCGACCCCGTCCGGCGTTTCGCCGCGGAGGCCGAGGATCACGGCCTTGTCGCTGCCGTGGCCCTTGCCCGTGGCGCCGAGCGAGCCGAAGAGCTCGGCCTTCACCTTGGCCGTTCGTTCGAACAACCCTCGCTGCTCGAGTCCCAGGGCAAACGTGCGCGCGGCCCGCATCGGCCCCACGGTGTGCGAGCTCGACGGTCCGATGCCGATCTTGAACAGATCGAAGGTGCTGATGGTCATCGCGGGCGGAGTGTACTCCCGTTCAGGACGCGAGGTGGGGCGAAGCGCGGGGAGGCGTTCACCTTCGCCGCGTCCGGGCAGGCTGTTCGTCCGGGCCCCCCATCCGAGGAGCGCTGGCAGGAGGGCCCGGTCGAGGCGCTGTATATCCGCGCCAAACCCTTGTTTGTCGCGTGGGGAGGCGTGCATGTGCCCAAAACGGCGGCGGCGAACAATGGCGAGAACGTGAAGAACAAGGCAGGCGAGATCGACCCGGACGTGACTTTCCGATTCCTGGCAAAAATCGAGAAGTCGTCCTGAACAGCTCGTTTTTCCGCCCTAGCATGATGAGCGTACGTCCATTAAAGCTGGATTCATGGCTCGGGTTGGGGTCCAGGGTTCAGCGGTCGAGGGCTGCCTCGCCGGCGGCGGGGAGATGGGCGCACTGATGCGCTCGTTCGACTGGTCGCGGACGTCGCTCGGCCCGGTCGCGGGCTGGCCGACGAGCCTCAAGACGATGGCGGGCGTGGTGCTCAACACGCGCTTTCCGATGCTGATCTGGTGGGGGCCCGATCTCATCCACGCGGTCTACAACGACAGCTACCGGCCCTTCCTGTGCAACAAGCACCCCGCGTCGCTCGGCGCTCCCGCGAACGAGGTGTGGGCCGAGATCTGGGGCGTCGTCGGTCCCATGGCGCGCGGCGTGCTCGAAGGCGGGCCCGCGACGTGGAGCGAGCATCTGCTGCTCTGGATGCAGCGGCGCGGGTTCGTCGAGGAGACGTACTTCAGCTTTTCGTACAGCCCGGTCCCGCGCGATGACGGTCGCGTGGGCGGCGTGCTCGTGACCGTGCACGAGACGACCGAGCAGATCCAGGACGACCGGCAGCTCCGCATGCTGCGTGATCTCGCGGCGCGCGCCGCGGATGCAAAATCGGCCGAGGAGGCATGCCGCACGGCCGCCGAGATCTTCGCGACGAACGAGGCGGATCTGCCGTTCACGTTGCTCTACCTCGCCGACGGGCGCGAAGGCGAAGCGCGGCTCGTCGGCGAGAGCGGGCTCGCCCGATACGATGGCCCGGCCAAACCCGCGAGCGTGCCGATCCGGGGCGATACCTCGCAGGCCGCGTGGCCGCTCGCCGAGGCGGCGCGCACGGGGCGCGAGGTGCTCGTGGACGACCTCGCAGGAAGGTTCGGCGCGCTTCCCGCAAGCCGCTGGGGCAGCCCGCCGGAGCGCGCATTCGTCCTGCCCCTCGTGCGCACCGGGCAACCCGAGCCGTACGGCTTCCTCGTGGCCGGCATGAGCCCGCATCGTTTGCTCGACGACCGGTACTGCGGGCTCTTCCGGCTCTCGGCCGATCAGGTCGTCACGACGATCGGCAACGCGCGCGCCCACGAGGAGGCGCGCGCGCACGCCGAGGCGCTCGCCATGATCGACCGCGCGAAGACGGCTTTTTTCAGCAATGCGAGCCACGAGCTGCGCACGCCGCTCACGTTGATCCTCGGGCCGGTCGAGGACGCGCTCGCCTCGGGCACGGGGACGCTCGGCGGCGAGGCCCTGCGGTGGGTGCATCGGAGCACGATGCGGCTCGCGAAGCTCGTGAACGCGCTGCTCGACTTCTCGCGGATCGAGGCCGGCCGCATTCAAGCCGCGTACGAGCCGATCGATCTCGCGGCGCTGACGATCGATCTCGCGAGCGCGTTTCGTTCGGCCTTCGAACGGGCCGGGCTCGCGTTCGACGTCGACTGCACGACGCTCGAGGAGCCAGTCTTCGTCGACCGCGACATGTGGGAGAAGATCGTGCTGAACCTGCTCTCGAACGCGCTCAAGTTCACGTTCGAGGGGAAGGTGCGCGTGGCCCTGCAGGCGGTGGGGAACCACGTGGAGCTCACGGTCGAGGACACGGGCACGGGCATCGCCGAGGACGAATTGCCGCGGCTTTTCGATCGGTTCCATCGCATCCAGGGCGCGCGGTCGCGCACGCACGAAGGCTCGGGCATCGGGCTCGCGCTGGTGCAAGAGCTCGTGCGGTTGCACGGAGGGCGCATCCAGGTCGCGAGCGAGCTCGGCAAGGGGACGAGGTTTTCCGTGGTGATTCCGCTCGGCGCGGCGCACCTGCCCGCCGATCGCGTTCGCGCCGAGCCAGCGCCGGCCTCGAGTCGGTCCGGCGTGGTGGCGCCGTACGTGGAAGAGGCGTTGCGGTGGCTGCCCGGCGCGGACGCGGATGGCGACGAGGCGCCGATCTCGGAGCGTTTCCTATCGGAGTCTTCGATCGGCGCACTCGCCCCGAACCCGAACGCGCGCATCCTGCTCGTGGACGACAACGCCGACATGCGCGCGTACGTCAGGCGCATTCTCGGCGAGCATTGGAAGGTGGAGGCGGTCGCGGACGGCGCAGCGGCGCTCGAAGCCGCGCGCGCGTCGCGACCGGACCTCGTGCTCACGGACGTGATGATGCCGAACCTCGACGGCTTCGGGCTCTTGCGCGCGCTGCGCGACGACGCGTCGCTCTGCGACGTGCCGGTGATCATGCTTTCGGCGCGCGCGGGCGAGGAATCACGCGTCGAAGGTCTCCAGGCGGGCGCGGACGACTACCTGCCCAAGCCGTTCTCGGCGCGCGAGCTCGTGGCGCGGATCACGGTCCACCTGCAGATCGCGGAGCTGCGGATGAGCGCGGTGCGGGAGCGGACGAAGATGCACGCGCTCTTCATGCAAGCGCCGGTGGCGATCGCGTCGCTGCGCGGGCCGCGGTACGTCTTCGAGCTGGCGAATCCGCGCTACGAGGTGATGGTGGGCAAGGAGCACCTGGTGGGGCGTGCGTACGCCGAGGTGTTCCCCGAGCTCGCGAATCACCCGATCATCGGCATCATCGACCGGGTGTACACGACCGGCACGCCGTACGTGACCGACGAGGAGCGGCTCGACATCGATCGCGGCAGCGGCCACGTGGAGGAATCGTACTTCAGCTTCAACCTGTGCGCGGTGCGCGGTGAGTCCGGGGAGCCGGAGGGGCTCTTGTGCGTGGCCATCGACGTGACGGATCGGATGCGAGCCCGCAAGCGCCTGGAGGACGCGATGAAGGAGCGGGGGGAGCTGCTCGTGCGGGAGCAGGAGGCGCGGCGGCAGGCGGAGTCGGCGAACCGTTCGAAGGACGAGTTTTTGGCAATGCTGGGGCACGAGCTGC
This sequence comes from Polyangium jinanense, assembly GCF_028435365.1. Next base: position 23,199 of record NZ_JAGTJJ010000078.1, read on the forward strand.
GCAATCCGCTCGCGCCGATCACGACGGCGCTGCACTTGATGCGGATGCGCATCGGCGACGCGGGCGCGCGGGAGCGAGCGGTGATCGAGCGGCAGGTGAAACACCTGACGCAGCTCGTGGACGATCTCCTGGACGTCTCGCGCATCACGCGGGGCAAGGTGGAGCTGAAGAAGGAGCGAATCGAGATCGCGGAGGTGGTGGCGAAGGCGATCGAAATGGCGAGTCCGCTCCTGGAGCAGAGGCGGCACCACCTGACGGTCGAGGTGCCGTCGCGGGGGCTCTTGGTGGACGGGGACGGGACGCGCCTCGCGCAGGTGATGTCGAATTTGCTGACGAACTCCGCGAAGTACACGGAGTCGGGCGGGCAGATCGCGGTGGAAGCGGAGCGGCGGGAGCGCGACATCGAGATTCGGGTACGCGACAATGGTATCGGGATCGCCCCGGACGTGCTGCCGACGGTGTTCGATTTTTTCGTGCAGGACCGACAGGCGCTCGATCGAGCGCAGGGAGGGCTCGGGCTCGGTCTGGCGATCGTGCGGAATCTGGTGACGATGCACGGGGGGACGGTGTCGGCGCGGAGCGAAGGGAAGGGGAGGGGGAGCGAATTCACGGTGCGGCTCCCGGCGGCCGCGGGGCTCGCGGAGGTGGAGGCGGCGCGGGCGCGGGTGAGGGCGCCGATGAAGGCTCAGGGCGGGGGCGGGCATCGAATTCTGGTGGTGGACGACAACGAAGATGCGGCGGCATTGCTGGCGGAGTCGCTGGGGAGCTTGGGGTATCAGACGCGGGTGGCTTCGGATGGGCCGTCGGCCTTGCGGGTGGCGGAGAAGTTTCGGCCGGACATTGCGCTGCTCGATATCGGTTTGCCGGTGATGGATGGGTACGAGCTGGCGCATCGATTGCGGGAGCGGCCGGAGCTCACGAGGTTGCGGTTGATCGCGGTGACGGGGTATGGGCAGGAGTCGGATCGGTCACTCTCGCGCGAGGCAGGGTTCGACGCGCATCTGGTGAAGCCGGTGCAGTTCGACCGGCTGGCGGGGCTTTTCGCGGAGATGTTCGGGCAGGAGGGGGAGGCGGAATAGCAGCCGCGGCAGCTAAAACGCCGTCCAGAACCGGCTTCGCTTCGTCCGCGCGCTCTGTCGCGAGCCCTCCCCTTCCTTCTTGTCCGGCCCGAGCGCGACGCCGAGGACGAACGAGCCGCGGAAGAAGTATTCATCCTCTTCCAGCCGCTGTCCCGTCGAGATGTGCTGCCAGGTGACCCCGTGGGGTGTGAAATCGACCTGCAAGCCAATCACGAAGAAATCGAGGATGAATGCGGTGCGGAGCCCGGTGGTGAACGCGACGTCGTGGTTGTCGACGATCTTGTAATCGGGCACGTTGACGGTCTGGAGATCGAGCGGGAAACGCGCGCCGAAGAAAGGCCGGAGCTCGAAGATGTCCGCGAACTTGATGGACCAGCTCCCGTGCACCGCCGGTCCGAGGTACCGATACGTGCCGAAGGTGCCTGCGTAGTTGACGCCGTAATCGAACGTGCCGCCCAGGCAGATGGCGTCGAGGACCCGGAGTTCCAGCGTGCCGCCGACCCCGGCCTCGGTCCCGGCGCCGCCGTGGACCGTCGCGACGAACCGATGGCCCTTGTCACGAGCCGAAGCCGCGGGCAAGAGCGCGAAGAAGCCGAGCAGCGCGGACGCGATTTGCGCAAATCGAAGTCGAGTCATGGGAACCCTCCATCGGGCCATTCGTTCCGGGATGTGGAAAGGAAGCTCGTCCCAAGAATGGAGGTGGGCGCGACCCCAGCGACGCTCATCCGACGAGCCGTGGAATCCGGCCGACGAGAGGCGCTCTGGGGACGACGAGGCGAGGGTGGTGCGGCGGCCGAGATACCGGCCGGGGAGATCATTTCATCACGTCACCTCGACGTAGGTCGCGGGCCGGGGCTGCTTTTCCGCCAGAAAACACGGGAGCTCGACGATGGATCGGGTCCCCTCGGGGGAGGATTCGAGCCGCAGGGCGGCGCCCTCGTATTTGAGCTCGAGGCGCCTCCGGACCGAGCGCAGGCCGAACGCGCCGGAGCGTGGGGGCGCCTGGGGGATTCCGGGGCCGTTGTCCTCGATCGTGCAGACGAGGCGCGCGGCGGCTTCGTTTTCGGCGGGGGTCACGACGGCGCGAACGAGCACGGTTCCGCCGCCGCCGCGCCTCCGCAGGGCTCCATGCTTGACGGCATTCTCGACGAGCGGCTGGAGGAGGAGTCGCGGGAGGAGGGCGTTCTCGGCGGGGCTCTCGATCTCCCACTGGAAGCGGAGGGATCCGGCGTGGCGCGATTCGAGGATGTCGGCATAACGGCGGAGCCACGCGATCTCCTCGTCGAGCGTCTGCATCTCGTCGGCGTCGTGGAGTGCGTCGCGGAGGAGATCCCCGAGGCAAGCGAGGAGGCGGCGAGCTTCGCGGGGATCCTGCGTGACGAGGCCGGCGATGGCGTTGAGGGTGTTCAGGAGGAAATGGGGCTCGAGCTGGGCGCGCAGATGCGCGAGCTCGGCGGCCGCGCGGAGCTTTTCGGCTTCGAGCTTGAGCTTTTCGGTTTCGAGGGCACGGAGGCGCGCATCCTCGGCCGCGAAGGGATACACGAACGCGAGGGCCCAGACGGCGCACATGATGAGGCCATAGACAACACCAAAGGCCGCGAGGATGCTGTAGGGGGCCCTGCGCTCGGGCTGCATGCCGAGGCTCGGGAAGCTCAGGGCCACGTAGACGATGGCCAAGGTGGACGTCGCGCCGACGACGGCGGCGACGAGGAGGCTGACGAGGAGGGTTCGCCCCGAGGCAAGTCGTCTCCGCGTGGCCCAATGGAAGCTGGCGGAGAGGGCAAACATGAGGAGAGGGATGGTGACGAGGAGGAATGTAATGCGGAGGGCGATGTCGCTTTCGGGCTGGCGGCTGACGGCGGAGGGGAGGATCTGGAGGACCATGACGCCGAAGACGACGGCGGTGCCGACGGCCCAGCGTCTCCAGCCGAAGAATTGGGTGTAGAGCGGGGAGGTGCTCACCACGTTGTCGGGCTCGCGCATGACGGGAGAGTAGACTGGCGGGGCCCCGGTTCAAGCGCTGGCGCTCCATCTTGCAGACTCGGCCGTCGGCACGGTGAAATGGAACGCGCTGCCATGTCCAGGTTTGCTCTCGACCCAGATCCTCCCGCCATGCGCCTCGACGATCCCCTTGGCGATCGCCAGACCCAACCCTGACCCGAGCCTCGCGGTCTCCTTGGCCTGCCAGTAACGCTCGAAGAGGTGGGGCATCTGCGCCTCGGGGATGCCAGGGCCGGTATCCGAAACGCAGACTTCGATGTTGCGCCCCGAATGACGGGCGTGGACCGTGACGATCCCCCCTTCCGGCGTGAACTTGATCGCATTGCCCAAGAGATTCGAGAGGACCTGCATGATCCGATCGTGATCCGCGAGGATTCGCGGGAGGTCGGGCTCGAGCTCCTGCACGACGTGAATCGACCTCGCCGCGCTGAGGGCCTCGATGGATTCGCAACAGATGTCGATGATCGCCCGAACATCATGGACGTCGGGCTCGACGGTGAAGGTCCCCGACTGGATCTTGGCAAAATCCAGAATGCTCATGATCAACCGTTGCATGACCATGGCCGAGCGGTCGACGCTGTCCGCTATCTTCGACAACCGAGCCTTTACCTCCGGATCGATGGTGCGAAGTTTCTTCAGCAAACGCGCGTTCATGAGGATGGCCGCGAGCGGGTTTTTCAGATCGTGCGACACGATGGCCACGACGTCTTCCCGCGTTCGAATCGCCTCACGGAGCTGTGTTTCGATGTTCTTTCGCGCCGTGACGTCGCGGATGATCGCGGTGACCTGCAGCTCGCCGTCGACGATCCCCGGGCTCAGGGAAACGTCGATGGGAAACTCGCTCCCGTCTCTTCGTGCCGCGTAAAGATCGAGGCCCGCGCCCATCGGACGAGCGTGAGGATCCGTGACGTATTCGGTCCTGTGACCGACGTGCCGTCCCCTGCACCGCTCGGGGAGCAACATCTCCACCGGCTGCTCGATCACCTCTTCAGGCTCGTAGCCGAACAGAGATTCGATTTGCTTGTTCACGAGCTTGATGCGCCCCCGGGCATCGACCACCACGATCCCGTCGTGCGCGCTCTCCACGAGGCTTCGATAGCGCCTCTCGGCGACCTCACGCGCGCGCTCCGCCCGTTTTCGCGCGCTGATGTCGCGAACGAAGCTCAAGAGCCTCCCGTCCGGGCAGAATTTGGCGCTGATCTCGACCGGCAGGTAATGACCGTCCTTCTTCCGCAGGTCCCATTCGGCGACGTCGACGGTTCCAGGCTCGGAGAGGCGCCTCGTGGCCGCCTCGAAACGCGACGTGGCGTCGGGTGGAATCATGTCGAGGAGCGCTGTCCCGACGAGCTCGTCCCTGGAAAAACCAAGCATCCCGCATCCTGCGCCATTCACGTCGATGCAGCGCCCCTCCGTGTCGGTGACGAAGATCCCGTCGGCCGCGAGCTCGACGAGATCGCGATACCTCTGCTCGCTGCGCCGGAGAGCCTCCTCGCTCGTTCTCTTTGCAGTGATGTCCTCGTACACCGCGACGAGGACGAGCCCGTGCTCGGGGTGGCAGAACTGCGACGCCGTGGCCCGACACCAGAACGGCGTTCCGTCCTTCCGAACGTTCTGGATCTCGTAGGTCCCGACGTTTTGCGCGAGAATGGTCGACACGAGCCGGCGCGCGACCTCCTGCGAGCCTCCGGGGACGTCTTCGGAATTCAGGATCGAGACGTGCCTCCCGATGAGCTCTCCGGGGGCATATCCGAACATGGCTTCGAACTTAGGATTGGCGTGAACGATCGACCCATCGGAGGCCTTCACGAGGCACGCTCCTTCGGCCATGTTGTGCAGGATCTCCGCTTGAAGAGCCACCTGCTGTGTGCGCTGCTCGACCCGCCTCTCGAGCTCCGCGTTGGCCTCTTTCAGCGCCTCTTCCGCGAGCTTTCTCTGCGTGATGTCCTCGACGAACATCAGAATTCCGCCGATCGCGTCGCCGTCCTCGTGCCAGGGACGAACCTCCCACCGAATCCATGTGATGGTGCCATTGGCTCGCTCGAAACGATCCTCTTCGCAGCGCTCGACCGCGCCGGCGAGACAGCGACGGTGCACCTCTTTCCAGCGTTCTGGTACCTCGGGGAAGACCTCGTAATGAGTCTTGCCGACGCATTCCACCTTCTCCAGGCGAAAGTCGGAGATCCATCGACGGCTCACCCAGAGGTACTTCATGTCGCGATCGAACATCGCGACGGCTCCGGAGGCGTGGTCGATCATGAGCTTCAGGTGATAGGCGGCCTTCTCCCGCGCATCGTCCAGTCGATTGAGCTTCTCCGAGGTCCGCCATATGATGGCGGACAGGATCGTCGTTCCGAATGCGACGACGACCGCGAGCGAGAAGCTCAGATCGAAGAACTGGCGGGTCCCCCCGAGCTGAACGAGGAGGCCCAGCATCACCAGCGTCAGGATGGACGCTGGCAAAAGTCGTTTTGCCAAGAGGCCACCGGACTTGTCGCTCACGAAAACGGACATGACACCGACGTGAGGTCGAGCGAAAAGCAGGCCGAGCGAGAGCAGCGTGAACGCAACTTCGGTGTGGATCGCCACGCTGGAGTGGTAGAAAACCGCGGCCATGACGCGGGCGTCGTAAAGAAATCTCAAGAGACCCAGCATGGAGAGGAACAGGCAGAGGAGAATGGGGACTTGCCACATCCAACTCCGGCGCTTGGAGAGCTGCATGGCGATGAGCGAAAGGCCCAGCGACATGAATTTCAGAGCCGTGATCGGCGCCATTCGCCCCGGCGGGGTCTGAAATGAGGTGGATTCCCGATCGGCGACGAGCGCCTCGTCGATACGAAGATCGAGCCCCCCCAGGTACTCGGCGAGCGTCGCGGCGCCCAGGCACGTCACGAGGCCTCCGCAGAGCAAGAGGAGAATGTATCTCTCTTTCGAGCGAACCTTGGCCGTTTCCTCGGCGTGAAGCACGAGGAGGGCGAGCCCCATCGACGCGAAGGAAGCTGCCGTGTTCACCTTCATCGCCGGGTAGCGCATCACCATGCGCTTCAGCACCTCCACATCGAAGGCCCAGCCCATCATCACGAGCACCGCGATCACGAGCACGACCCCCCCGAGTGCCATCGACGCTCTCTGGTAGGATGAGACGAGCCGGCTGCAAGATTCGGTGTCGCCCTTCGTGCCCATCCCCTCTCCCCCTCGCAATGAACTGCTGCTCCAGCTATCCAGGAACACGGTTGTCGTCCGCGCGACAGCGAAAGGACGATCGCTGCCGTGCGAAGAACACGGTCAGCCCGCCCGTTTCCTCGCCGGGACCCATCCGGACCACCGGAGACCAGCGCTCGAGCGCCGCAGGCCGCTCGGGTCTCGTACGGAGGTTTTGGGGTCGCTTCGACATGACCGGTACGGTATGTCGTAGCACGTCGGTCGTTGTCGTATCGCCGATTTGCCCGCTTCTGGGGCGCGGATGCGCTTGCTGGCGATAGCGGGACGGTTCAGGTCGCTGCTCTGCGCGACGTTGGGGAGGACGATTCCGCTCGCTTGGCAGGCATCGGAGCAGACGAGGCGACTGCGGGAGAACGAGGACGCCGAAGGGCCGACGTCAGTTCGGCGTTGGAATGGTCACTTGACAGTTCTTCGCGGGCGTCAACCACTTGATCGCATTCAGCCAGAACAGCTCGAGTTGGTATTCCGGGTGCTCCGTCCATTCACTGTCGTACGTGATCCATTCGTCGCCCCACATGAGCACGTGACCGCTGCCCACTTCCTGGGCCTTGAGCAGGTCGTACCCTTGTTCCGTGGCGAGCGTCTGCCCCGTCCCCTCGACCGGATACCCATTGTCGACGCCGATCCTCGTCACGCCGTTCGTCACGGGATGGGTCACCCAGTTCGTGACGGGGATGGTCGCTTCCCCGTTCTTCGGGAGAATTTGCTGCGCGCCATAGCTCATGGCGAAGGCTCCGAGCAACGTATTCACGTTCGTCCGCTCGGTGGGGTCGGCATACCCGATGAGCGTCATGAAGCCGCCCCCCGCCTTGACCCACTCGCTCAAGGCCTCGACCTCGGCGGCCGAATACGTCCGGCCGAGCTCGCTCAGATTCTGCGCCACGATGACCTGATATTTGTCGAGCAGGTCCTTCGTGAGCACCTGGTCGTTCAGGGAGACGGCCCCGTTGTCGCTTCGGGCGTCGAGCCACGAGGCGAACACGTCCCCATTGCCCCAGACGCCGGCCAGCCCGAGCGTCGCGATGCGCAGACAATCGCAGATGCCGTCGTTGCCCACGTCGACGTTGTCGATCGTCCCGTCGTTGTCGTTGTCGATGCCGTCGCAAACCTCGGTCCCGCCGCCGCCACCCCCCGTGCCATTCCCCGCGCCCCCACTTCCGACGAAAGCTCCCCCGACGTTGTCGCCGCCTTGTCCGGCGCCGCCTTGTCCGGCACCACCTTGTCCCGTACCGGTCGCGCTCGAGCTTGCGCCCGATCCGCCGGTCGATGTCCCGCTGCCTTGTCCGCAGCCAGAGGCGAGCACGAAAATGACGGTGGCGAGCTGAAGGGCATAAGAACGTTGCATTCCCGTAGTATAATCGGTCGTGCGTCCGGCGCGCAATCCCGATTCGGGGCAAGGGTCGTGCTGTCCTCCGAAGCAGCAGCATGCTCGGGCCTCCTGCTCTCTTGCCCCCGCGCGAAAGCTCGGCGAGCATGCCTTCCATGCGCAGGCAGAGCGCCCTCCTCGGCACCGTCCTCCTCTCATCGCTCGTCCTGGCGATTTCCTGCGCTCCTTCCAGCGGCACTCCCGATCCGCCCCCGAAGACCGCAGCTCCCGCGGACGATCCCACCCGCGCCCGCATCTTCGCCACCTTGCCTCAATCCAAGCTCGAGCTCGCCCCGGCCGAGACCGTCCTGAAAGGAAAACACCGCGGCAAGGAGATGGCGGATGGCAGCGAGTGCGAGGGGTGCCACGCCGACGTCGCCGCTGCCTTCCGCGGCAGCGCGCATGCGTTCGCTTCGTTCAACAACCCGGTTTACCGGGCCGCCGTCGATCGGTTCCGCGCCGACGTCGACCACGCGAAGAGCAAGTTCTGCGGCGGTTGTCACGACATCTCCCTCCTCGTCGACGGCGGCATGGACAAGGCCATCGAGCCCTCGGATACCCGCGCCCACGCCGGGATCGGGTGCCGCACGTGCCACGGCATCGAGGAGGCGCGCATCGATGGAAACGGGAGTTATACGCTCACCGCCGAGCCGTTCCCCCTGCCCACGAAGGGCGACCCGAGGAGCATCGCCGCGCATAAAGCCCGCGCCGCGAGCCCCGCGCTCCGGACGACCGCGCTCTGCGCGAGCTGCCATCGGGCCTTCTTGAACGAGGGGACCGGGAACGCGCATCACCTCATCGGGCAGGACGACATGACGCCGTGGCAACAATCGGTGTTTGCCGGCTCGCGCGTGCACGCCCTCGACGAGGAAGTGCCCGAGCAGGATTGCCGGGGCTGCCATATGCCGCGGATCCGCGCCGACCGGGGAGATCCCGCGGCGAAGGACGGGAAGATCGCATCGCACGCATTTCTCGGTGGGCATACGTGGCTCGCGGCCATCCGGAAGGATCCGGACGTCCTCGCGAAGACACGCGCTTTCCTCGAAGGATCCGTCTCCATCGATATCGCCGCCGTCATCGGCGCGGATGGGCATCGGACGCTGCCCGCGGACGGGGCGCCCATGGCCGCGGGCGAGCGGGTCGTGCTCGCCGTGGCGCTGCGCAATGAACGCGTCGGGCACAGGTTCCCCGGCGGGACGATGGACGCGGCGGATGCGTGGGTCGAGGTCGAGGTGCGGGACGCGAACGGCGCGCTCGTGGCCGAGGCGGGGCTCGAGCACGAGGCGACGGGCGACGATCCGACGGCGCATCGGCTGCGCGCATTGCAGGTCGGCGACGATGGAAAACCGCGGCTCGAACGGCAGACGGAGCAATTTCGGGCGCCGGTCTTCAATCACACGATCCCGCCGCGGGGCGCACAGGTCGTCGAATACGGGCTCGAAACGCCCGTCGGCGTGGCGTTCCCGCTCCGGGTGATTGCGCGATTGCGGCACCGGACGCGGAGCCTGCCGGTGTTTCACGCGGCGTGCGAGGCGTCGAAGAGCGAGCGCGGGAAGGCGTTCCGCGCCGCGGGATTCGATCTCGACGGCTGCACGCCCGAGCCCGTGACGAAGGTGGCCGAGACCGAGGTATGGATCGGTCCGGGATCGGCCGGGCGGAAGCCGGAGAAACCGGGCAAGCCGACGTGGCGAAGGCTCTACGATCACGGGCTTGGGATGATCGGGGCGCTCCAGGAGCGGCGCGACGAGGCCGGGCCGAGCCTGGTCGCGGCGCTTGCGGAGGCCGAGGCCACGGGGGAGGCGCGGCCAAAGGCGGTGGTGATGGCGGCGCTCGCCTTGCTCGCGAGTCGGCAAGGGCGCGTGGACGAGGCCATGGGTTGGCTCGACAAGCTCGCGCCACTCGCGCCGGATCACCCGGCGATTCCGTATCTGCGCGGCGAGGCGCTCTCGCAGGTATGGCGATTCGAGAAGGCGGCGCCGCCGCTCGCCGAGGCGGCCGAGCGCGCGCCGGGCGATGACGCGGCATGGGTGATGCTCGCCGTCGCGCGGGGGAGCGCGGCCGATGCGCGGGGCGCGCTTTGGGCGGCGCGGCGAGGGCTCGTGGTGCAGCCGCGGGATCACGATCTTTTGCGCGTGCAGGCGCTCTCGCTCGCGGCGCTGTCGGCGCCCGAGGCCGAGGTTTCGGCGGCGTGGGAGGCGTGGCAGAAGGTGCGGCCCGCGGACGTGATCCCGCGGGTGAAGGCGAAATGCAGCCGCGACGTGCCCGGATGCGCGCTCGAGCGGAGCCCGGTGCACGTGCATCCGCTTCGAATGCGGCGTTAGAATATCACCTCGAGCGAGAAATTCCGAGATTCCGCCGCCCACGCAGAGGATGCGGCCGTACTCGTTCGCGCGGCTCGGGCGTTGCATGCCTTCGCCTTGGAGGTGGAGAATGCCGATCTGGATGCAACGCAAGCTCGTGGGTGGGTTGGCTCTTCTCGCAGGGCTCGGTGCCTCGGGGCTTTGGCTTCGTTCGGCGATCGCGCAGCCGGAGGGATTCTCTTGGGTCTTCGGGATGAACGGTTACGTGCCTGCGGGTGCGATTCCCGGCGGCTCGGAGCCTGGGCGCGTTTTGTACATCTGCCACGGGTGGTACGAGGGAGGGCTGCACCCGGGAAAGATCGTGGGACAGAACTGCAACATCGGCTGGGGAGGGCGAGAAGTTCTCCTCAATGCGTACGAGGTCCTCGTGGGCGATCCGGGGCGCGTGCAGTGGGTCGACGCGAGCAACGGGTGGATCCCGCCAGGGGCTGTGTCGGGCGGTTACGAGTCCGGTCGTCCCAGTTTGTACATTTGCCGGGCGCAATACCGCGGCTGGCAACCCGGAAAGGTCGTGGGAGAAAACTGCAACTTCGGATATGGCGGAGACGAGAAGCTGTCCCCCTCCTACCAGGTCCTCACCGCACACTAGGACATCGATCGGTTTGCAACCGCTCGATGTCCTAGCTCTTTTGTCCCGAGGGGGACGCCTCGCGTCCCCCTCTCGTCCGGGCAAAGCCCGGCCGATTCACCCCCCGAGGGAAGATCGCTTCGCGATCTTCCGAGCATCGAACCGGTCGATGCTCTAGGGGCTTGCTGCCATCGGTCGCCTCCAGCGCGTGGCGCGCGGCGCGCATCGCTACGCGAGGCGCGTCCACGTCGTGGCGGAGGGCGCGGAAACGTGACGCGAGGCACGTCCACGTCGTGGCGGAGGGCGCGGAAACGTGGCGCGAGGCGCGTCCACGTCGTGGCGGAGGGCGCGGAAACGTGACGCGAGGCGCGTCCACGTCGTGGCGGAGGGTGCGGAAACGTGACGCGAGGCACGTCCACGTCGTGGCGGAGGGCGCGGAAACGTGGCGTGACGCGTGTCCGCGCCATGGCCGCGCGACGGGCAACGATGCCGCGCCCTCGTCCATCCCGTGCGGCGCGCTCGCGTAGCGATGCGCGACGCGCGCCACGTGCCAACCACCGCCCGCGCCACGAACCGAACCACTCGACGATCACGCGGCCATAATGCGTGCTCTCGCGCACTCACGACGTGGAGAGCGGGGGCGAGACGGCGGGCGGGGCGTAGACCCGGGGCGCTGCCCCGGACCCGGCGGGGGCTCTTCGCCCCTCGACCCGAACCAGGGCCAGCCCTGGACCTCAGGGGGAAGAACTGCGCGATGCGCAGTTCTTCCCACAGGCCGGTGGCAAGACCTCGAAGGCGCGTTTCAACCTGGCGACGGGTCTTGCCAGCAGAAGCGTCAGCGCTGTCTTGGTGGGCAAGGTCGTCGCTGGTCTTGACCCGGCCTGTTCGATGAACTGCGCATCGCGCAGTTCATCGACCCCGAGTCCAGCGCTTGCGCTGGTCCGGGTGCAGGGGCGGACAGCCCCTGCTGGGGTCTGGGGCAAAGCCCCAGCGAGGCGGCGCCGTCAGGAGGCGCGCGCGGTCACGGCGGCGCGGCTCTTCGGGAGCGTGACGGTGAAGGTCGAGCCCTCGCCGGGCAGGCTTGCGAGCGAGATGGCGCCGCCGTGGGCCTCGACGATCTGGCGTACGATGTAAAGGCCGAGGCCGAGGCCGCCGTAATGGCGGGACGAGACCGCGCGCTCGAATCGGTCGAAGATGTGCGCCTGCCGGTCCTCGGGGATGCCGATTCCGCGGTCCTCGACGCAGAGCCACGCCTGCGTATCGTCGCCCGTGGCCCGCACGCGGACGGGCTTGCCGGCGCCGTACTTGAGCGCATTGCCGAGGAGGTTCGTCACGACCTGGCGCAGCCTCGCCCGATCCCACATGCCCCGCACCGGCCGCTCCGCCTCGACGACGAGCGAGCCGCCCGTGCGCGCGATCTCCTCGCGCAGCTCGCCGGCCGCCTCGCGCGTGAGGGCCGCGAGATCCACCTCTTCGAGCTCCAGATCGAGGTGCCCGGCTTCGAGGCGCGAGACGTCGAGCAGCCGGTCGATGAGGTGGAGCAGGTGCTTGCTTTGCCGGTCGCTCGTCTCGAGCAGGCGCTCGATCAGCGGCGCGGGCATTCGATCGAGCTTGCCCGCGCGCGCATGCCGGAGGAGCGCCTCGATGCCGAGCCTTAGCGAGGTGCAAGGCGTGCGTAGCTCGTGCGAGGCGATCGAGAGGAACTCGTCGCGCGCGCGGATGGCCTCTTGCGACTCCTCGTAGAGGCGCGCATTCGCGAGCGCGAGCGCCGCGTGGTGGCCGAGGTCCTCGGCGAGCGTGAGGTCGGCCGCGCAGGCCGGCGAGGAGCCGGGCATGCGGGCGAGGGTGATCGCGCCGAGCGTGCGGCCGCGCGCGACGAGCGGCACGGCGACGTACGAGGAGAGGCCGAGCGCGCGCACGAGAGCCTCGCAGCTCGGATCACGCGTCCCGAGTGCGGCGAGGCGGGCGTCCGTGGTATCGGGGACCGCGGGGCAAAGCAGCGGCTGGCCGAAGCGGACGACGTGGGAGACGCCGCCGGGCAAATCGGGCTCGACGCGGATGGAGCCGGGTTTGGCGAGGGCCTCGCGCGCCGGATCGACGTGGGCGAGGGCGCCGAGGTGCACGCCGCCCTGGCCGTCGACGGTCCACACCGCGCACCAATCGGCGGCGAAGGGGACACAAAGATGCGCGAGCCGGGTCGCCGTATCCTCGTAATCGAGCGTGCCCGAGAGAATACGCGTCGTCTCGGCGAGGAAGGCGCTCCTTCGCTCGGCGCGCTCGGCGGCTGCGCGGGCGGCCTGCTCTTTTTCGAGGAGCCGATCGCGCTCTTCCTCGGCGCGCCGCCTGTCCGTGATGTCGCGGCCGAGCACGACGAGGCCGCGGCGCCGCCCGTCCGGATAAAAGAGCGGGACCTTGTACACGTCGTACGTCCGGATCGACCCATCGGGCCGCGGCACGTTTTCCTCGACGCGGGAGAGCTTGCCCGCGTCCCAGGCCACGCTGTCGGTATCCGGGCAGACGAGCAAGGCTTCGCGATAGAAGGGCGTGAACGCCGAGAGCTCGGCCTCGCTCTTGTTCTGGTAATCGACGCCTTCGAGGCCGAACACTTCGAGCCCGGCGCGATTGACCTGGAGCCAGCGGCCCTCGCCATCCTTCATGAAAATGGGATCGGGCGAGGCCTCGATGAGCGTCCGAAGCTGCTCGGCGTTGGACATCCCTTGCTCCGGAGAAGTCGACTCCTCCGGCGTGAACCTGGTCGGCTCGGCGCGTGCCCCGGAAGCCGGCGCGTGCTCCTGCCGGGCCTCGCGATCCCTCGGGGCACTTCGCATCATTGCCGCCATGATCGCGCAGCCTAGCCCCTGGCGTCAGAGACGCAAGGAAGCGATGGCGGCCGGCTCACCGGCGATCGAGCGGCCCCTGGCCCGATTTTCGTCGGTAGAGCCACCACGTGCCCACGTGATTCACCGGGACAATCGAGGGATCCTCGCGAAACATGCCGTCCGGCGAAGTTCGGCTACGAACGAGGAACCAATCGAAAAACCTGCCATTCTGGAGAGGCCGAAACTTGTGCGGCGTCCATTCCCATCGCGTGGGGACGTGCGGCGGAATGACGGCCGAGGGCTCGGCTCGGCTCCGATACACGAGCGGCGAGGCGCCGAAGACGGCGAAATGGAAGCTGAGCCAGCCGCCCTTGTCCGCCTGCACGTAGGCCGGCAAATGGATGAAGGGGGTGTTTTTCTTGGTCGAGCCCCCGTGGTCGAAGACGAGATACATGAGGCGCGGGGCGCGCGGAATGTCCTCGACGATGCGGTGGAAGTCCTCGGTCGCCCGGTCGAAGACGCGGTAGTTCGTGGCGATGGCGCGCGAGAGGCCGATCGGCGCGAGGGCAAGCGCGAGGACGAGCGGGGCGCGGAGCAGGGGCGCGCGGGGGAGATCGGGCAGGAGGGCGAGCGCGAGGAAGGCGAGGGCCGTGGCCTCGCGCGGGTAGACGTACCACCAGACGCCCTGCTGCATCGGGAGCATCAGGAACGAAAGGAGGAACGCGCCTGCGCAGCCGAGGGCGAGGACGTGGCTGCCCAAGACGAAGGACCAGGCGCGGCGGTTCCAGGCGCTCGCGCGGCCCGAGAGCGCGAACGCGACGAGCGAGATCAGCGCGACGAGGCCGAGGGTGCGGTAATTCGTGACGATCGCCGCGGCCTCGATCGGATCGTGGAAGCCGCCTTCGAGCAGGAGCGGGCGGATCTCGTCGAGGCGGTGGGTATCGAACTGCGAGAGGTCGATCGGCCCGCCGATGGCCGCCGGCCGGACGCGCGTCCACACGGCGAAGAGCACGAGCGGCGGGACGAGCGGCGCGAGGATCGGCCGGAAGCGCCCTGTCGCCGGGTACATCACGACGGCCGCGGCGACGACGCCCGCGATGGCGAACGGGAAGCGGAAGACGTGCGTGAAGAAGAGCAGGACGAGGACGGCGGAGAGCGTGATCTGCCGGCGCCGCGAGGGCGCGTCGAGGAGCAGGAGCGTCACGCCGATCGTCATCGCGAAGAGGCCGAGCGCGCCGACGAAGTTGAGAAAGCCCCAGTGCGTGAGGTGGCTCCACGCGAACGGCAGGCCTGCGAGGCCGAGGAGCGGGCTCTTCTTCATGCCGTGGAAGAGCACGGCAAGGCCCGCGGGCAGGAGCGCGAGCATGGCCACGGCCGCGATCTTCACGGCCACGTGCGCGGGCACGAGGAACATGAAGAGCGCGCCGATCACGTACGAGGACATGTACGGGACCGCGAGCGGGTGCAGTTCGAACTGATCCCGCAGGTGGTAGCTCGGATCGAAAAAATGCCGCAGCGCGCCGGTCTGCGCGGCGTGGAACGGGAGATCCGTCATCGGCGCGTACCGCGCGGCCGTGAACGGGTAGGCGATGACGTAGAGGGACGCGGCCAGCGCGACGATCGCGAGGGCGGATCCAGCGGGATTTTTCTGCAGGGCGGCCGCGAACCGCTTTCCGAGACGCACGGGGGCGGCAAGTTACCACGCCCTTTGCGCTTGCCATCCGCTACCCTCCCGCGCGCATGATCCCGAGGCTCTCGCTCCGCTTGCCCCAAGGCTCGGACGGGCTGCCCGTGGCGAGCGCGCGCGAGGCGCGGATCGCCCGGGCGCTCGTCATCGTGGCCACGGCGTGGTTTCTCCTCGTCGCCGCGTGGGAGATGCTCGGGCCCGTGCTCAACGGGCACTGGGCCTCGACCGCGAGCATGGGGATCATCGCGGAGAACATGCTGCGCTGGGGGATCCCGGGCCCGGTCTGGGAGTACACCGAGGCGCGGCCCGGCCCGGAGCTCTACTACTGCCACCACCCGTGGGGGATCTTCTGGGTGACGGCGTTCGTCATGAAGATCGTGGGCCGGCACGACGTCGTCTGCCGCCTCGCCGCGATCCTCCTCTCGGCCGCGACGCCACCCTTGCTCTACGCGATCGGCCGCTCGATCTGGCGACCCGCGGCGGGCGCGGCGGCGGCCGTCGCTTTCGTCGTCCTTCCGATCACACTCGCCTTCGCGAGCTTCAACGCGCTCGAAGTGCCGCTCATGTTCTGGTCGCTCCTCGCGATCTACGGCTGGGTGCGGCTCGTCCAGACGTGGCGAAGGCGCTTCCTCGTCGTGAGCGCGGCAGGCCTCTTCATGGCGCTGCATTCGGACTGGCCGGCGTTCGTGCTCGCGGGGCAGTGGCTCGGCTTCGGGCTTTTCCGCGCCTACCTCGGCGGTCGCCGCTTCTTCGGGCCGCTCCACGAGCGCCGGTACGCCGAGCTCTGGATCACGTGGGCCGTGCTGTCCGTGCTCACCGGGGTCCTCTACCTCGCGATCTTCCAGAAGGCCGGCAAACTCGGCGATCTGCTCTCGGTCTACGGATCTCGCTCGGCGGGCAACGCGGTGCCGCTTTCGGCCGTGCTCGCGAGCCGGCGGTACTGGATCGAGCTCTCGTTCACGCCGATCGCGATCCTGCTCGGGAAGATCGCGGCCGTCGTGTGCGTGCTGCGCCTGCTCCTCACGCGCGCCGAGGTCGAGCTCGCGCCGCTCCTCGTGCTCGGCATGGCGACGTTCCAGTACATCGTCTTCAAGCAGGGCGCCGACATTCACGTGTTCTGGCCGCAGCCGTTCGGCGCGTACTTCGCGCTCGCGATGGGCGCGCTCGTGGCCACGCTCGCGCCGGCGTTCGAGCGCCTCGGCGCCCTCGCGCGTCGCGTGCGGCGGCTGCCTGCGGACAGCACGTTCGAGGGCGGGATCGTCGCGCTGGGCATCCTGCTCGTGCCGCTCGGGTTCGTCCTGCGCGACGGCGCGCCTGCGGTGCTCTACGCGCGGCAGACGGGCGGGCGCTTCAACGAGAAGGGAAACCTCATCGACTCGGACGGCGACAAGACCGTGTTTCTGCGCTGGCTCGCTTCACGCCTCCCGCGCGACGCCACGGCCCTTCTGCACGAGAGCATGCACGCGACGTGGGCGCAGGTCTGGTCCCTCGGCGGGCGTGTGGTGAAGGTCAACCCACCGGTGCCGACGGGGCCGCTTCCGGGGCGCGCCAGCGTGTTCGTGATGGACAGCCGCTACGTGCCGGAGGCGCAGCTCGCGGCCGTGACGAAGCGGTTTCACGTGACGGCCGTGGGCCCGTTCTGGGCCGTGTTCCCGGGCGAGACGTTCGCGCCGATCGACGCGTACGTGTTCGAGGAGCGCGAGCCGACCGCGCTCGAGTGGATGTTCGTGAGCGCGACGGAGCCCGTGCGTACGATCGTGCCGGACGCGTATGCGACGTGGGAGCAGCGTGTGCACTGGGAGCAGGAGGCGACGCCGCCCGCGGAGCCGCCGCGGACGTTCGAACAGAAACGAATCGCGCACAACGTGGCCGTGACGCAGGGCGACGCGGCGCGGGCGGAGGCGCTCTTCGCGGAGATCACGCGCGAGCTCCGGCCGATCGGCGCGGCGTACGAGGACGGGCCCGAGATCGTGGGTGCGTCGTACCGGACGGGCGCGCGTTCGCGCCTCGACTTGTTCGTCCGGGCGTCGGGCCCGCTCGCGCCGGGGACGACGTTCACCGTGCGATCGAAGGTCCTTGCAGGTGCAAGGTTCTCGACGACGATGCCGGATCCGACGACGCGCGAGGTGGCATTGCCGCTCGTGGTGCCGGTCGAGCGGATGCGAAAAGGGTTTCTTTACGTGGATCCGGTGACGATCGTGAAGAGGCCCGGCGCGGAGGTCTTCCACGCGGCGCTGCTCGGGCGGGGGAAGTCGATGAAGCTCGCGCGGCCCGCGGGGGCGAATGCGATCGAGGTCTTGCGGCTGGATTAGGGGCCCTGGCAGCCCTTGCCCATGAGCGGGCCCATGCTGCCGTCTTTCTCGATGAAACGCACGTCCTCGCAAGCCTGGTTCGGCTCGCAGTCGGCGTCGGTCGCGCATTCCTTGAGGCACTGACCCTCGTTGTTCGCGAACGTGCCTGCCGGGCACGAGGGCGCGGGCGCGGCCTTTTGATCCGACGCGGCGCCGCTGTCGACCGGCGGGGGCGTCGTGTTGCTACACCCGAGGGCGGCGCCAAAAACGAGGGCGGCGAGGGCGACGGCAAACGTGTGTTTTTTCATGGCGATCACATGCAGCTCCAGGAGAAGTAGACGATCTCGCCGCCCGCAAAGAGTTTTTCGTACTTGGCCGGTATGGGGGGCACGGCTTTTCCGGCGAGCTGCGGGGTGAGATCGACCTCGTTGTCGGGGGAGCCGTCCGCGATGCCCGCCTTCACGACCTTCCCGTCCTGAATCGTGATCCATGCATCCCCGGTGCGGCCCTTTCGGTCCTCGTTGCAGATCGCCGGGTGCACGAAGGTCTGCAGCTTCCACTTGTAGGCGTCTTCGGCCTCGTCTTGATGGAACTGCCGCGCGAGCTCCTCCCGCTCGGCCGGCGTGAGCGCCGCGGCCGCGGGGTTGTCTGCCTCGGCCGGCGTTTTGTCCGGCGGCGTGCTCGACGCGCAAGCCGCCAAGAGAAGCGCGAAGGTCCCTGTTCTCCAGATCATGGCGCGATAGGAAGACAAAGCCCGTCGCGGGTGTCAAGGGGCCGCGAGGTCGGCGGGTGGAGCAGGCCGTCAAGCGCTGCCGGACGGCCTGTCGGGCCGCATATCCGGGGGGAGGGCGCGAGGGATGGTCCCGGCCCGAAAGGAGCACCATGTCGAGAAAGTTTGCCATTTCATTTGCGGCCGTGGCTCTGACCGGACTGTTCGCGGCGGGCGTCGCCGATGCGCGTGGCGCATTCGAGGATTCCTGCGACAGCATCCGGATCTTCAATCACACGAACCTGTCGGCGAATTGCAAGATGCGGAATGGCAATGTCCATTTCGGGGCCCACATCGATCTGAACCAGTACCTCGCGAACGACGACGGCAGGCTGGTATGGCGCCGGGGCGGGAATTTCGGGGCCACGTGCAGCAACATCACCGTGATCCATCCGCAGATCGGGCGGATGGGGGCCACTTGCAGGCAGCGAAATGGGATGACCGTCTTTGCGTTCATCCAGCTCGGTGAGCATATCGCCAACATCGACGGGAACCTCACCATCGTCGAGTTTGGCCCGCAGCATGATGAGCTATAACAGGCCGCTCCGCCCGCTGGGGCCGTGCCCGTTGCTCTCCTCTCCTCGCCTTGCTCGAACCGAGCTCGAAACCGGGACCGTTCCCGGCTTCCTTCTCGCTCGGTGATGACGCACCGCAGAACATCCCCACCACCCTCCTAGCTCGATGAGCCGGCGCCAGGGAGTTCCGACGTTATTTCCGTCGGATTCGTGCGCTTCCGTCGTGGCCATATCGAACGATGCTACGTTCGCGCGCAGACATGGGGGGGACCCACGAGGTCCCATGGGCGTCAGCTCGAGTAAGTCCCGCGTCGCGAGAAGCGCGACATTGCCAGGAAGATCAACGACAACCCCAGGCAGACCGCACCACCCGGCTCTTTCTGATGGCTGCGTGCCGAGGCGGCCGCGCGGCCGACGCGGAAAGAGAACGGGAAGCACGAGACGACCGAAGGCAAGCCACTCTGCCTGACGTTTGGCGCTCGTATTGGTGAACGACGATAAAGAACGCGGCTGCTCGCGCCATTTTCACGGGGATTTTCGCCTCGCCCGGGCCCGGCATGGATCCCGACGGGGAGCCCCTTTCGACGGCGCAACGTGTTGCGCCCCCTTACTGCTTGATCGCCAACTGGCGATGATGGAGAGATCGATGCACATCGGAAAAACATACATCTATACGATCACCTCGCTGCTCATGCTCGGCTGTGGCCCCGTGGAGGGGACGGATGGAGGCGGCGACGACGGCGAGGTCGGAGCCGCGGTCCAGGCTATGAACCTCCAGGATTACAACGGGTACTGGTTCGAGGCCCCGGCGAACAACACCATCCCCGTGTGCTGGAGGAACCCGAGCAGCGAGTTCGCGACCGAGAAGCAGATCATCCGGGAGGCGGTCGAGGCGAGCTGGCAAGCCATGTCGGCCCTCGAATTCACCGGCTGGAACACGTGCCCCGCCACGGGCAACTACCTGTCGGTCGAGCTCTTCGACGAGCCGACGCTCGATAAGTGGATGGCGGGCCGCGTGGAGCCGGCAGAATATGGGCTCGCATCGCTGCACAACGTGGCGACGGAGACCCATCCGAGCGTCAGGCTGACATATAACCTGACAGGCGCGGTTCCGACCCCCAACCAGCAGATCCGAAACCTGGCCGTCCACGAGTTCGGGCATGCGCTCGGGTTCCATCACGAAGAAGACCGGGAGGACGCCGGCGAGTGTCACAAGGTGCCCACAATAGACGCTACTTGGCGCGTTGAAAACCTGGACCTCACCGAGCTCGATCCCTGGGGCCTCATGACGCACAGATCCTGCCGCGGCGGCAATGACAGCGGCACGCGTCCGTCTGGCATGGAGCACCTCGCGAACCAGGTCATTCACGGCTCCCCGAGCCAGTGGACGCACTTGACGCGCAACTACTGTATCAGCGCCGGCGAGACCCTGTACATCGGCGACTTCAACGGCGACGGCCTCGACGACCTCTTGTGCAATCAGTCGGGCGACGGCGAGATGCTCATCGACTACGCCGACATATGGGGTAAGTTCTGGGGCTCCGAATGGAATTTGGTGGGACGGAACTTCTGCCTGGCGGGGAGCGAAAAGCTCTACGTCGGCGACTTCAACGGCGACCTCCACGACGACCTGCTCTGCAACCAGTCCGATGATGGCGACATGTTCATCGACCTCGCCGACGCGGAGGGCCAGTTCGAGGGCTCCGACTGGCCGCTCGGGGGACGGAACTTCTGCGCGTCGGCGGGCGATAAGCTCTACGTCGGCAAGTTCAACAGCGACAACCGCGCCGACCTGCTCTGCAACAAGTCGAACGGCGACATGATCGTCGACTATGCCGACACGAGCGGGCGTTTCTTGAGCGACGGGAACGAATGGACGGATACCGCTCGCAATTTCTGCGTGTCAGCGAGCGAGAAGCTCTACGTCGGCGATTTCAACGGCGACGGCCGCGACGACCTGCTCTGCAATCAGTCCGACGGCGAGATGCTCATCGACTTCGCCGACACGGCCGGCAAGTTCGAGGGCTCGAACTGGGTCCAGGTCCGCAACTTCTGCCACAACGGCGGCCAGCTCCATGTCGCGGACTTCAACGGCGATCAGCGCCAGGATCTCGCCTGTTTCGACCCGTCCGACGGCTGGATTCGCTTCGAGCTCGCCGACAAGAACGGGCGCTTCGACGAGATGGACATGGGCCCGACCCCCGCGCCGCAGGCCGACGCGCGCGGTCCCCTCGCGGGCTGGTGCAAGAACGCGACGCTCCTCGTGGGGCAGTTCAACAACGTCAGCGTCGGGCGTGTCCATCTGCCTGGTCGCGCCGATCTCCTGTGCCAGAAGTCGACCGGCTCGATGTCCCTCCAGTACGACTTCTCCATGCCGGCGCTCTCCGAGACCGGCGTGTCGGTCGGCTCGGGCGGCTGGGTGCACTACGGTCCCTTCACGATCGCGATCGGCGGCGAGCTGAACGCGTTCCTCACGCGTCCGATCCCCGTGGGCGGGCTCCCGGCCGGCGACGCGGACCTGTACGTGAGGAAGGACGTGCAGCCGACCCTGAGCTCCTACGATTGCCGAAGCAACGGCACGACGTCGTTCGAGCGCTGCAGCCTGACGGATGCCGGCACCTATTACGTCTCGATCTACGGCGCGAGCGCCACGACCGGGCTCGGCGCGCAGGTGTTCCTCGAGTCCCTTGGGATCTTCACCAATCCGTGACGCGGCCGCTGCCTGGGCCGTTCGCCAGGAA
This sequence comes from Polyangium jinanense, assembly GCF_028435365.1. Next base: position 44,614 of record NZ_JAGTJJ010000078.1, read on the forward strand.
TGCCACCGCATTCTGGCGAACGGCCCTCGTACGATTCTGCCATTCTCACCGATCGTACCCGCGACCTGACGCGTGACGAGCTCGAGCTACGGGCCTAGCCCTTCGCCCTCGCCGTGCTCCTCGAGGACGTCGATGTATTCGCCGACCTTGTTTCCTGCATGGGAGAGATGGGCGCACCGGGGAGGCGGGAGCGTCAACGACCGGGCATGACAGGTGCGCGGCTCTCGGCGTTCGTCCTTCACCGGCTGGGGCGGCGGCCTTGGCCGTCAAGACCTGCCAGCTCTGGGTCATCACGGTCGCGCTCCCCGACAGGGCCCACGGGGCCATCTTCGGGTGCCCGGGGAGCCGCACACAGACGCGGATCTCCGCGCGGACGAGAGACGGCACACACAGGACGAGAAGGACTGCGAGGAGGACGAGGGCCCCAGGGCGACGACGCATGCGAGCCTGGTCACCGAAGGCAGGCGGGCGGGGCAACTTTCCACCCAAACTGCACGCCGACCCGTCTGGCGCCGATCCTGAAAGGCTGAACCGCCCGCCGACCCTTCCTTGCCGAAAAAACGGTTCCGTTTTTTGTCGCCCGACCCTTCCTTTA
>NZ_JAGTJJ010000079.1 GCF_028435365.1 Polyangium jinanense
CCATGCGCAAGCTGCTCGGTGCGGTCTACAGCGTCGCGAAAAACCGTCGACCCTTCACGCCGCAGCTCGCCGCTGCGTCGGTTACGGACTGACGATTTTTCTTGCGTGGGGGTCCCGGTATCTCAGGTCTCAGGTCTCGGGGACGGGCAGGGAAAACGAAAACGTGGTGGTCTCCCCGGGAACGCTCTCGGCCTCGACCCGCCCTCCGTGTGCCTCCACGAGCCCTCGCACGATGTAAAGCCCGAGCCCGAGCCCCTTGATCGTCCCGCCCCTCGCGCGACCCCGCTGGAATCGCTCGAACAGGGCGCGCATGTCCTCGGCCGTGATCCCCGGCCCCTGATTGCGCACCGAGATCACGACCTCGCAGCCACGCCTTTCCGCGACGACCTCGATTGGCGTCCCGGGGGCGCCGTATTTGAGCGCGTTCGAGAGAAGGTTCTCCACGACCTGCTCGATCCGCTGCGCATCCACGGGGACCACGGGCAGCTCGTCGCGGATGGAGAGCGTCACGCGATCGCGGGCCTCGGTCGTCTCGATGACGTGCCCGAGCAGCTCCGGGATGTCGGTCGGCGCGCGCACGAGCTCCAGCCGGTGCGCCTCGATCCGCGACAGATCGAGCAGATCGCCGATCATCCGCTCGAGCCGCTCCGTGCTCGTCACGATGCGCTCGGCGCGGCGGCGCGCCGTGGGATCGGGCGAGCGCGCGAGCATCCCCGCGAGGGTCATGATCGTCGTGACCGGCTGGCGCAGGTCGTGGGCCACCACGCTCGTCCATTCCTGCCGCAATCGTTCGAGCTCCTTCAGCGGCGTGATGTCCTCGTAGGTCACGACGGCCCCGAGGATCTGGCCGTCGTCGTTGCGAATCGGCGATGCATTCGTCAGGATCGGCACGTCGGGTTTGTCCGGAATGCGGATGAGCAGCTCCCGCCCGGTCACCACCTCGCCGCGCATGCCCCGCTCGATCGACAGATCCCCTTCGGGCACGGGGCAGCCGTCCGGCAGGTGCAACCGCTGCCGCATGAGGCTGAGCGGATCCTCGATCGGCCCGGTCACGCCGAGCAGCTCCTCGGACCTCCGGTTCAGGATGAACCGCGGACCCTTGGGGAGCTCGCAGAGCACGATCCCGATCGGCGAACGGTCGATCACGGTCCGGAGCCATCGCCTTTCGGTCGACAGGGCGCGCACGAGGTCCTCGCGCTCCGCTTCGAGCCGGCGCTGCTCGGTCACGTCGTCGTTGATGGCGAATGCCCCGAGGATCTGCCCCTCCGGATCACGCACGGGCGCCGCCGAGCTCAGCACGATCTTGTGGTGCCCTTCGATGGCCTCGATCTCGATGAGCTCGTTCAGCACGGTCTCGCCCGTCCGCACCGCGCGGGTGAGCGCCCATTCGTCGGGCTCGACCTCCTTGCCCGTATCGACCCACCACCCTTTGAACGCGCCGAGTCGCTCCGGCCCGGCGAGCAGCGCTCTGCCCCAGATGCGCTTCGCCGCGGGGTTCGCCAGGACGGACTTGCCGTGCTCGTCGGCGACCCAGACCCCGACGGGCAACGTCTCGAGCACCTGCCGGAAGAGAAGCTCGCTCTTCTGCAGCGCCATTTCTGCCTTCCGCTGCGCGGTCACGTCCTGCACCGTCCCGGTCATGCCGATCGTGCGCCCCGCCTCGTCGCGGATTACGTCGCCCTCCGCGTGCACGATCCGCTCGACCCCGTCGGCGGCGAGGATGCGATGATCGATCGAATAGGTAGCGAGCCCGTGGAGGGCTCGTTGCACCGCTTCGTCCACGCGCGCGCGGTCGTCCGGGTGCACGAACCCGAGGAAATCCCCGTAGGTTTTCTTGTCATGCGAGGGGGGGAGGCCGAAGAGACGGAAACATTCGTCCGACCAGGTCGTCTCGTCCGCCGCGGCCACCCACTCGAAGCTCCCGATGTGGGCGATCCGCTGGGCGCGGGTGAGGCGCTGCTCGCTCAGGCGCAGCGCCTCCTCGGATTGCGTTCGTGCGCTGATGTCGCGGAGGGTCGACATGTGTCTGCCCGGCACGAAATGAGCCTGCGCCGCGAACTCGCCGATGAACGTGGTCCCATCGGCACGCCGGAACGGCCCCTCGGCCTTGAAGCGCCCGGCTTCGAGGAACGCCGGCCACGCCTCCCGGAGCTCGGCCGCGACCTCGGGGGGCCGGAGATCGAACACGGTCCATCGCAAGAGCTCGTCGCGAGAGGCACGCAAAAGCTCGCAGGCGCACGGGTTTACGTCGAGGAGGCGCCCCTCGTCGTCCGCGACGAGGATCCCGTCGAACGCGTGCTCGAAGATGCTTCGGTAAAACCGCTCGGACTCCGTGATCGTCCCTCCCGTCATGCCGCCGCTGCTCACCCCAAGGCTTCCTGCCCGGCTCCTCGCCGCCCCAGCGTCTTCTAGCCCACCACCGATCGGCCGGCAAAACAAGCGCCGTCTTGGGCACTCGGGCGCGCTTCACCGCTTCGCGTCGAGCTCCGGGTAATGTCGGAAAACATCCTCTTCGCAGAAGGGCAGCCGCCGCGGGGACGCGAGATAGGCCGCGATCCGGGGGCGCGCGGCCACCGCTGCCGCGAGCGCCGCGAGCTTCGGCGTGCTTCGCTCGGCGCGTGCCATGGCGTTCGGGAACGCGTACCGCAGGCCCTCGATCACCTGGAACATGGAGAGGTCGACGTACGACAGGGCGGAGCCGATGAAATGTGCGCCCCCGTTCCTGGCGAGCGCCTGCTCGAAATACCCCAGGAACCTGGGCAGCCGCTCCTTCCGGAAGAGCGACGCGCGCTTCTTCGCCGCGGCCTTCTGGTCCTCGTAATAAAGGCTCGACGCGATCGGGTGGTGCGTGTCGTGGATCTCGGCGACGAAATCCGTGATCGAGAGCTGTAGCTGATGCGCAAAAAGGCGGCTCTCCTCGTCGTCGGGGACGAGTCCGAGCCGCGGGCCGAGGTAGAGCAGGATGTTCGCCGTGTGCCCCAGCAGAAAATCTCCGACCTTGAGGAACGGCGGCGCGAACGGCACGAGCCCGCGGCCCCCGCCTTCGAGGAGCTTCATCATCGCGCGGACGCCGCCGCCTTTTTTCGCGGGCAAGCGCGAAACGTCGACGTACGGGACGCCCGCCTCCTCGAACGCGAGCCGGACGAACTCCCCGCGCCCCTGGATCGACGGCCAGTAGTACAGCTCGTAACGCGCCTTCACCCGGCGCAAGGTATCACGGCGTCAGACCCCGTTCGAATGCTGCCGCAAATGGGTATCCACCGCCCGCGCCGCGTCGCGCCCCTCGCGGATCGCCCATACGACCAGCGATTGACCACGACGCATGTCCCCCGCGGCAAAGACCTTCGGGTTCGAGGTCTGGTAACTCCGCATATCAGCCTTCACGTTTCCGCGCGCGTCGAGCGCCACCCCGAGCTCCTCCAGCATTCCCTTGCGCACCGGGTGCACGTATCCGAGCGCGAGCAGCACGAGATCTGCCGGGACGTCGAATGCGGAGCCGGGGATCTCCTCGGCCCGTAGGGCGCCGGTCGCGTCCTTTTTCCAGTCGAGCCGCACGGCGGAAAGCGCCTCGACCTTCCCGTTCTTGCCGGAAAAAGACTTCGTCGCGATGGCGAAATCGCGGGAACAGCCCTCCGCGTGCGAGCTCGACGTGCGCAGCTTCATCGGCCAGTACGGCCACGTGAGGGGTTTGTCCTCCTTTTCGGGCGGCTCCGGCATGAGCTCGAAGTTCGTGACGGATCGGGCGCCCTGCCGCACCGCCGTTCCGATGCAATCCGACCCGGTGTCGCCGCCGCCCAGCACGACCACGTGTTTGTCCGTGGCGAGGATCTGTCCGGCCACCTCGTCCCCGGCGATCCGCTTGTTCTGCTGGGTCAGGTAGTCCATCGCGTAATGGATCCCGTCGAGGTCGCGCCCCGGCACCTCGAGCGGTCGCGGCGCCTCCGAGCCGCCCGCGAGCACGACCGCGTCGAACCCGGAGAGCAGCTCCTTCGCCGGCAGGTTCACGCCCACGTGCATGCCCGTCCGGAACACCACGCCCTCGGCCCGCATCTGATCGAGCCTGCGATCGACGTGCCGCTTCTCCAGCTTGAAATCGGGGATCCCGTACCGGAGCAGGCCCCCGATGCGATCGTTTTTCTCGAACACCGTGACCTCGTGCCCGGCCCGCGCGAGCTCCTGCGCGCACGCGAGCCCCGCCGGCCCCGAGCCCACCACGGCGACGCGCTTGCCCGTCTTGTGGCTCGGGGGCTGCGGCACGATCCAGCCCTCGTCCCAGCCCCGGTCGACGATCGATTGCTCGATCGTCTTGATGGTGACCGGCTGATCGTTGATGTTCAGCGTACAGGCCGCCTCACACGGCGCGGGACAGACACGCCCGGTGAATTCGGGGAAATTGTTCGTCGAATGGAGCACCTCGAGCGCGTGGCGCCAGTTGCCGCGGTAGACGAGGTCGTTCCAGTCGGGGATGACGTTGTTGACGGGACAGCCGCTATGGCAAAACGGAATCCCGCAATCCATACAACGCGCGCCCTGCCGGCTCACCTCGACGGGCGCCATCGGCAGGACGAGCTCCTCGTACCGCTGGATACGCAGCGGCACCGGCACGACCTCGGGATCCTTGCGCTGGATCTCCAGGAAGCCTTTTACCTTACCCATGGGCCACGACCTCCGTCACTGCAGCGGGAGCGGCCTTCGCGGCCTCCTCGGCCGCGTGCTCGGCGAGCGCGCGGCGGTATTCGTGCGGCATCACTTTCACGAAATGGGCCCGGTATGCGTGGAAATCGTCCAGGATCGCCCGCGCCCGCGCGCTGCCCGTGTAGAAGAAGTGCTTTTCGAGCAGGCTCTGGACGATCTCCGCGTCCGCGCGCCCGAGGTGCCGGACCGCCCCCTGTGGCATGTGCTCCGCGTCGAGGACCGGCTCGAGGGCCACCATCGAGAGGTTACACCTCAATCGGAAATCCCCGGTCATGTCGAGCACGTAGGCCACGCCGCCGCTCATGCCCGCGCCGAAGTTGCGCCCGGTCTTGCCGAGCACGACCACGGTGCCGCCGGTCATGTATTCACATCCGTGATCGCCGATCCCCTCGACGACCGCCGTCGCGCCGGAGTTCCGCACCGCGAACCTTTCGCCCGCGACGCCCCGGAAGTACACCTCGCCGCAGATCGCGCCGTACAGCACGGTATTGCCGACGATGATGTTCTCCTCCGGCACGATCGGACAATCGCGCGGCGGATACGCGATGATCCGGCCGCCGGACAAACCTTTTCCGACGTAATCGTTCGCCTGCCCTTCGAGCTCCAGCGTGATCCCCTTCGCGAGGAACGCGCCGAAGCTGCCGCCGGCCGTCCCGCGGGCTCGGATCCGGATCGTGTCGTCCGCGAGCCCCGCGTGCCCGTACCGCCGCGCGACCTCGCCGGAGAGCATCGCCCCGGCCGCGCGGTGGATGTTGCGGATCGGCACGTCGAACGCGACCGGCACCTGGTTGACGAGCGCCGGCTGCGCCTCGTCGATGAGCCGATGATCCAGCACGTGCTCCAGGCTGTGATCCTGCCGCTCCGTCCAGCGGATCGAAACGCCCGGCGGGGATTCGGGCCGGTAAAACACGCGCGAAAAATCGAGCCCTTTGGCCTTCCAGTGCGCGATTCCGCGCCGCGTGTCGAGTTTGTCCGAGCGCCCCACCATCTCCGCGAAGGTGCGGAAGCCCATCCGGGCCATGTACCCGCGCACCTCCTCGGCGACGAAGAAGAAGTAATTGACCACGTGCTCGGGCTGCCCGGCGAACCGCTTCACGAGCTCCGGATCCTGCGTGGCGATGCCGACGGGGCACGTGTTGAGGTGGCATTTGCGCATCATGATGCAGCCCTCCACCACGAGCGGCGCTGTCGCGAAGCCCATCTCGTCCGCGCCGAGCAGGGCCGCGATCACCACGTCCCTGCCCGTCTTCATCTGCCCGTCGGCTTGCACCGCGATGCGGCCGCGCAGCCGGTTCAGGACGAGCGTCTGTTGCGTCTCGGCCAGGCCGATCTCCCACGGCCCGCCCGCATGTTTGATCGACGAAAGCGGCGAGGCGCCCGTGCCGCCGTCGTGCCCCGAGATCGTCACGTGATCCGCGTGCGCCTTGGCCACGCCCGCGGCCACCGTGCCGACGCCGACCTCCGCCACGAGCTTCACGCTGATGCGCGCCCGCGGGTTCACGTTCTTGAGATCGTGAATGAGCTGGGCGAGGTCCTCGATCGAGTAGATGTCGTGGTGCGGCGGCGGCGAGATCAGGCCCACGCCGGGCACCGAGTGCCGGATCTGCGCGATGTACTTCGACACCTTGTGCCCGGGGAGCTGCCCGCCTTCGCCGGGTTTGGCGCCCTGGGCCATCTTGATCTGGATGTCGTCGGCGTTGACGAGGTACTCCGTGGTCACGCCAAAGCGACCCGCCGCCACCTGCTTGATCGCCGAGCGCATCGAGTCGCCGTTCGGCAAAGGCACGTACCGCGCGGGATCCTCGCCGCCCTCGCCCGTGTTCGACTTGCCGCCGATCCGGTTCATCGCGATCGCCAGCGTCGTGTGCGCGGCCTTCGAGATCGAGCCGAGCGACATCGCGCCCGTGGAAAAACGTTTCACGATCTCGGACGCCGGCTCCACCTCCGAGAGCGGGATCGGGTGCTCCGATTCTTTGATCTCGAACAAACCGCGCAGCGTCATCAGCCGCTCGCTCTGGTCGTTCACGAGCCGCGCGTATTCCTCGTACGTCGCGGGGTTGTTCATGCGTGTCGCGTGCTGGAGCTTCGCGATCGCGTCGGGCGTCCACATGTGGGCCTCGCCGCGGGTGCGGTAGGCGTAGTCGCCGCCGGCGTCGAGCGTGTTCCGATAGGCCGGCGCGTCGCTGTAGGCGCGCCGATGCAGGCGCACGGTCTCCTCGGCGATCTCCTGCAAACCGACGCCCTCGATGACCGTCGCCGTCCCCGTGAAATAACGATCCACGAAGGCCGAGGCGAGCCCGACCGCCTCGAAGATCTGGGCGCCGCAATAAGACTGGTAGGTCGAGATGCCCATCTTGGACATGACCTTGAGCAGCCCCTTCGCGATCGCCTTGATGTACCGCGCGCAGGCATCGTGATGCGTCATTCCGGGCGGCAAGAGATCGCCGAGCATGCCCAGCGTGGCGAACGCGAGGTTCGGGTGGATCGCCTCGGCGCCGTAGCCCGCGAGCAGCGCGAAATGGTGCACCTCGCGCGCCGATCCCGTCTCGACCACGAGCCCCGTCCGCGTCCGCAGGCCCGCGCGCACGAGGTGCTGGTGCACGTCGCTCACCGCGAGCAGCGCCGGGATCGCGATGTGGTCCTCGTCGACGTCCCGATCCGACAGGATCAGGATGTTCACCCCGCCGCCGCGCACCACGTCTTCAGCGTCCGCGCAGAGTTTTCCGAGGGCCGCCTCCATCCCGTCCGCGCCCCACGCGGCCGGGTAACAGATCGACAGGACCACCGACCGAAAATGCCCTTTCGTGAGCTCCTCGGCACGGTGCAGCTTCTCCATGTCCTCGAACGTGAGAATGGGCAGGTGCACTTCGAGCCGCATGTTCGGCCCGCTCTCGTCGAGGGCGAGGATGTTCGGCCGCGGCCCGATGAACGAGACGAGCGACATCACGGTCTCTTCGCGGATCGGATCGATCGGCGGGTTCGTCACCTGCGCGAAGAGCTGCCGGAAGTAGCCGTAGAGCGGCTTCGGCCGATCGGAGAGCACGGCGAGTGGCGTGTCGTCGCCCATCGAGCCGATCGCTTCCTCGCCCGTCGCGGCCATCGGCGCCATCACGAGCCGCAGATCCTCCTGCGTGTAGCCGAACGCCTGCTGCCGATCGAGCAGCTTGTCGCTGTCGGGCACCGGCACGTAGTCCGGCATCGGGATGTTCTCAAGCCGGAGCTGCGTGCGATCGAGCCATTTCTGGTAAGGCCTGTGCTTCGCGAGCTTCGTCTTCAGCTCCTGATCGTCGATGATGCGCCCCTCGGCGAGATCGATGAGCAGCATCTTTCCCGGCTGCAGGCGCCATTTCTTGACGATCTTGCGCTCCGGGATGTCGAGCACGCCCGCCTCGGAGGCGAGGATCACGTAGTCGTCGTCGGTGAGCAGATACCGCGCGGGCCGAAGGCCGTTCCGATCGAGCGTCGCGCCGATCTGCCGCCCGTCCGTGAACGCGATCGCCGCGGGCCCGTCCCAGGGCTCCATGAGCGCCGCGTGGTACTCGTAGAAGGCGCGCCGACGCTCGTCCATCAGCGGGTTCGTGGCCCACGCTTCCGGGATCATCAGCATCATCGCGTGCGCCAGCGAATAACCGCCGAAGTAGAGCAGCTCGAGGGCGTTGTCGAACGAGGCCGAGTCCGACTGGCCGTCGTAGATGAGCGGCCAGATCTTCTGCAGGCCGTCGCCGAGCAGCTTCGAGGCGATGTTCTGCTGGCGCGCGCGGATCCAGTTCACGTTGCCGCGCAGCGTGTTGATCTCGCCGTTGTGCGCGATGAGCCGGAACGGATGCGCGAGATCCCACGAGGGGAACGTGTTCGTCGAGAACCGCTGGTGCACCATGGCGAGCGCGGACTCGACCGCCTTGTCCTTCAGGTCCACGTAGAACTCGCCGACCTGGTGCGCGAGCAGCATGCCCTTGTACACGATCGTCCGCGCTGAAAACGAAGGCACATAGAACTGCCCCGCGCGCGAGATCCGGAGCGCGCGGATCGCGTGGCCCGCGCGCTTGCGGATGATGTAGAGCTTGCGCTCGAAGGCCTCGACGTCCGGCGTGGAGAGGCCGCGCGCCACGAACACCTGCCGGATGACGGGCTCGCTCGCTTTCACGCCCTCGCCGAGGCCGGTGTTGTCGACGGGCACGTCACGCCAGCCGAGCACCTCCTGGCCTTCGGCCACGATGGCGCGCACCACCTCGTGCTCGCAGGCCGCGCGCGCGCCCGGGTCTTGCGGCAGGAACATCATGCCCACGCCGTACTCGCCGGGCTCGGGCAACGTGATGCCGGAGAGCGCGCACTCGCGCACGAAGAACGTGTGGGGGATCTGCAGCAGGATGCCCGCGCCGTCGCCTTGCAGCGGGTCGGCGCCGGTGGCGCCGCGGTGGGTCAGGTTCTTCAGGATCTCGAGGCCTTGCGCGACGATCGCATGGCTCTTCTTGTCCTTGATGTGGGCGATGAACCCGAGCCCGCACGCGTCGTGCTCGTTGCGCGGGTCGTAGAGGCCCTGGCGGGGCGGCGGCGCCTGATGCTTCACAGCCTACGATCGTACGGCGATCGGCGGCCGAAGCACAGTCCATGTTGCTGCGATGCAGCAATTTCTTTTCTTACCCTGGTGCGACGCGCTACGGCCTCGACCCGGTGCGGCAATCCGTCCGCACCCGACTCAAGAGGCCGGCCGGTACAGGACGTCGGAGCGGAGGACGTATTTCGTGCCGTCCGTGACGGCTTTTCCCGCGTGGAGGAGCATGTGCTGGAAGAGGAGCGCGTCGCCGGTCTCCGGGACGATCGTGCGCTCCTGCTCGGGGAATTCGGTCTCTCCGCCGGCAAACCCCTCGTTCAGATAGACCATCAGCGTGAGCAGGCTGCGCGTCCCGCCCTCCCCCGCGTACGATTGATCCTGGTGCAGGCCGAAATGCTGGCCGACCTCGTACCGATAAATCCGGAGCGGCAGGAAGATCCCCGAAAGATGCATGGCCACGCGCCCGCGCGCGCCGAGCTCGGTGGTCATGCGCTCCGGCACGTGGGGCGAAACCCGCCGAAAGAGCTCGTCCGCGAGCGCGGGATCCCGCAGCACGGCCGTGGTGCTCGAACGAATGCGGGTATCGACGACGCGGCCCTCCTCGGCGTTCACGGTGGCCGGCAGCCACGTGCCGTCGCTCGCGCCGTCGAGGATCTTCGCGCAATCTTCGGGCGAAAACAGCGCGGGGACCGTCCAGAGCAAGGGGACGGTGAAATCGAAATGCCCGACGTAGAGGCCCATCACGCGAAGATTACCACCTCGCGGAAACCGGCGCGAGATTTTTACTTCATGGCGTCCGTGGTGTCACATGGGCTTTGCGGGAGCGCTGAGGCGATCTCCTGCAGGAGGAGATGTGATGAAACGAATGGTTTGCGCGGGGATGCTTTCGGCGCTCCCGCTCGTCGTGGGCTGCGGGAGCGACGGGGGCAGCGGGGGCGCGGCGGGCGGCCCGCCCGCGGACGCGGTCACCTACTGGGAGCATATCAAGCCCGTCCTCGACGCGAAATGCAATAACTGCCATACCCAGGGCGGCATCGCGCCCTTCTCGCTCGAGACGTACGCCGACGCCGCCCCGCTCCGCGGCCTCATCAAGCAGACGACCGAGGAGCGGACCATGCCGCCGTGGCCCGCGGCCAAGGGCTGTAACGATTACCTCGGCGATCGCTCGCTCACGGACGATCAGATCACGCTCCTCGGCACGTGGGCCGACGGCGGCGGGATCGAGGGGGATCCGGCGAAGGAGGGCGCGCCGATCGACCCGGGTCCCGGGAACCCGCTCTCCCGCGTCGATCGCACGCTCGAAATGCCGGTCGAGTACACGCCCACGAAGGCGCCCGACGATTATCGTTGCTTCGTCGTCGACTGGCCCGACGCCGAGACGTCCTACGTGGCCGGCTTCCGGGCGAACCCGGGCAACGCGCGGGTCGTCCACCACGTGATCGCGTACCTCGTGGAGCCCGCGCAAGTCGCCGAGCTCGAGGCGCTCGACGCGGCCGAGGACGGGCCGGGATATACTTGTTATGGTGGGGCAAACGTGAAGGCGAGCTGGCTCGGTAGCTGGGCGCCGGGCAGCCTCGGCGCGGACACGGCGGAGGGCACGGGCATTCGCGTGGATCCGGGCTCGAAGATCGTGCTGCAGATCCATTACAACACGCTCGCCGCGGGCGCCGAGCCGGATCGCACGTCCGTCGATTTCCGCCTCGAAAAATCGGTGACCAAGGAGGCGAAGATCCAGCCCTGGGCCAACCCCTCGTGGCTGCAAGGCAATGGAATGCTCATCCCGGCGGGTGAGGCCGACGTGAAGCACGCGTTCGCCGCCGACCCGACGGCTCTCGCGCCGAACCCCGGGCCCCTCACGGTGTATTCTGCCGGCCTGCACATGCATACGCTGGGCGCGTACGGCTCGCTTCGGATCGAACGCGCGGATGGCAGCAGCGAGTGCTTGCTCGACATCCCGAAGTGGAATTTCCACTGGCAGGGCGCCTATGAATTCGTCAAACCGATGACGTTGAATCCCGGCGACAAGCTCTCCCTCGAGTGCCACTGGGACAATACCGCGGAGAACCAGCCCGTCGTGGACGGGGTGAAGATGCCGCCGAAGGACGTGACCTGGGGAGAAGGAACGACGGACGAAATGTGTCTCGGGACATTCTACCTCACACGATGATTTTTCCTTAGACGCCGTGGGGCTCGGCTCCGACTTCCTATGCGCGACGAACCATGCCAGAGTGCGCGCCGAGGACTGAGGAGGGAATCATGAGCTTCACGAAACGCGTCATCGCCGTCGTCGGCGCCACGGGCGCGCAGGGCGGAGGTTTGGTCCGCGCCATCGCCGCCCACCCGAGCGGCGCATTCCGCGCCCGCGCAATCACGCGCAATGTCAATTCGACCGCCGCGAAGGAGCTTCGCGCCCTCGGCGCCGAGATCGCCTTCGCCGATCTCGATGACGAGGCCAGCCTGCGCCGCGCGTTCGAGGGCGCCTACGGCGCGTACTGCGTCACCTTCTTCTGGAGCCACTTTTCCCCGGAGAGAGAGACCAAACAAGCGCGCGCGATGGCCCGGGCGGCGCGGGCCACGCGCGTCGAGCACGTGATCTGGTCGACGATCGAGGATTCGCGCAAGTGGGTGCCGCTCTCGGACGATCGCATGCCGACGCTGCGGGGGAAATACAAGGTCCCGCATACCGATGCGAAAGGCGAGGCCGACGCGACGTTCACCGAGCTCGGCGTCCCGACCACGTTCTTTCACACCTCGTTTTACTGGGAAAACTTCCTTCACCTCGGCATGGGCCCCCAGCGAGACGGCCAGGGCCGCCTCACGCTCACCCTGCCCATGGGCACGGCCAAGCTGCCGGGCATCGCCACGGAGGACATCGGGCGCTGCGCGTACGGCGTCTTCGAGCGCGGCCCCGCGATGATCGGGCAGCGCCTCGGCGTTGCGAGTGACCACCTCACCGGGAGCGAGCTCGCCGCCGCATTCTCGGCGATCGCCGGCGAGGAGGTGCGATACCACGCCATCGAGCCCGAGGCGTACCGCCGCCTCGATTTCCCCGGCGCCGACGACCTCGGGAACATGTTTCAGTTCAAACGAGATTTCATGGCCGATTATTGCGGCCTGCGGGACCTCGCGCGGACGCGCGCGCTGAACCCGAACCTCCGCTCGTTCGCCACGTGGCTCGCGGAGAACCAGAGCCGCTTCGTCTTCCCGCCGCGCGTCTGAGCCGCGCGTCTACGTCCGTTTGTCCGGGGCGAGGGCGCCCGTGAGCAAGAGCTCGACGAGCTGCGCGAGAAACCCCTCGTCGATCGGCCGGCGCTCCATGCCGAGCCGGTGGTGGATGGTCGCTGCGAGCGAGCGGAAAATCAGGTTTGCGTCGATGCCGGGGGCGAGCTCGCCTCGCGCCTCGGCCGCTTCGATCACGGGGCGAGGCAGCGCCTCCATCGATTCGCGGAGCGACTGAGCGATGGCCACGGTTTCGGCGTCCCGATCCTCGCCGAAGAGCAGGCGCCGGAGGCCCTGCACCTCGGGCGAGCTCGCCTGCGCGGCGATTTGGCGCGCGATGAGAAGCAGGTCCCCGCGAAGCGAGCCCGTGTTCGGCGTGATCGCGCGATCGACCGTGATCGATCGGACCGCCGCCCGCACGAGGTCCTGCTTCGTCGGCCAGCGCCGATAGACCGTGGTTTTGTTCACCCTGGCGCGCGCGGCCACGTCCTCGATCCGCAGCGCCTCGTAGCCGACCTCGGCCAGCACCTCCAGCGCGGCCGCGAGGACCCCTCGCACGACCGGCTCCCCCCGGACGAGCGCGCGCCGTTCGGTAGGGCTCGGCTTCTCCTTCATGACCTGCTGTCCACGAGGCTCCGATCGCATCACAGAGCTCAGTGGAAGCCAACTTCGCGGCGTTGTCGACCCGGATCGCAACGGGTCGTTGCGGTAGAGACGTGAGCTGCTACATCATCGCAACTTCGAGTTGCGGTTGGGGCCGCGGGGAGGAATGGAGCGATGTTCGACGATGCACCGAGGACCGGGACATTTCTGCTCACCAGCTCGACCGCGTCGGGCCACCTCCTGCGTGTCCTTGACCTCGCGGAGCAGCTCACCTCGCGCGGCCACCGGGTGCTCTTCAAGACGAAGGCCGACCGGGCGAGTGACGTGAAGGCGGCCGGCGCCGAGCTCGTCCCGTACGAGCAAGTCGTCGATCTGCAGGATTTTGCAGTGCACGCGCAGCATCTTTCCTTGCCGACATGGATCCCGCGCCTTTTGCGGTTCCCGTTCATGCGCGGTTTTTTCCAGGCCAGAAACGTCCTGCTCGCGCAGGAGCTCGAGCCCTTGCTGCGCCGCGAGCGGGTCGATTGCGTGGTGTACGACTTCATCGATTACGGCGCTGCCTTCGCCGCGGAGCGCGCGGGGATCCCCTGGGCGAGCGCCGGCAACATGGGCACGGTCCTCACGCGGGACGAGCTGCCGCTGCTGCTCGACGCGTCGTCGAAATGGCGCCGCCTCGGCAAGGTCCCCGCCGTGCCCCACGCCCTCCTGAACCAGTTCGTCTCCCTTCGCGCCGACCGCGAAAAACTCGGCCTTCCCCCGTATGCCCGCGGCACGGCGGAGCTCATCGCCGCGATGGCCTCGCCCCACCTGCACATCATCATGTCGTACCGCGGCCTCGCCGGGGACATTCCGCTTCGTGATCGCCAGGTCTTCGTCGGCCCCACGACGTTCAACGTCTCCGCGGGGCCGCGTGGAGAAGCGCCACGCGTCGAGCCCGGGACCGTCGTCGTCAGCACCACGACCACGGGCCGCGACGACGGCTTGTTCCGGCGTGTGCTCGAAGCCGTCGCGCCGCTCGGCGTCCCCGTCCTCGGCACGGCGGCGAGCGCGGGCGACGTCCCCGAGGGCCTCGGCGCGCATGTCCGCATCGAGCGGTACATCCCGCACGACAAGGTCTTCCCGGAGGCGCGGGCGCTCATCACGCACGGCGGCTGGGGCACCGTGGGTCGCGCCTTGGTGCATGGTTTGCCCATGCTGGTGATCCCGCTCTTCGGCGATCAGATCCTCAATGCGGCGCTCGTCGAGCGCGCAGGGCTCGGCCGCCATTTGCCCCTCGACAAGGCCACGCCCGAGACGATCCGCGCCGAGCTCTCGGCGCTGCTCGCGGATGAACCCCTCCGCGCCCGCGCCCGCCGCGCCTCCGCCGAGATCCAGAAACTCAAGCAGGACAAGGTCGCGGCCCGTGCGCTCGAAGAGCTCGCATTCAGGGACACGCTCGGAGGCGTGGCCCCTGCCCACCGCGCTGCGTGATATCATGACCGCCCCTCTGGCCCCTACGACCCACATGCCTACCGGCGAGCGCATCGATTACGCGAGCCTCCTCGCGCCCCGCACGAAGGCCCTCGTGCTCGCGGGCGTGATGATGGCGCTTTTCCTCGCGGCGCTCGATCAGACCATCGTCGCCACGGCCTTGCCGCGTATCGTCGGCGAGCTCCACGGCATGGAGTATTATGCCTGGACCTCGACATCCTACCTGCTCGCCAGCACCACCATGGTGCCCATTTACGGCAAGCTCTCGGACAGCCTGGGTCGGAGGACGGTCCTTCTCACGGGCATCGCCATCTTCCTCGTGGGCTCGGTCCTGTGCGGCTTCTCGCCCTCGATGCTCGCGCTCGTCGTCTCCCGCGGCGTCCAGGGCCTCGGCGCCGCGGCGATCACCTCCACGGCGTTCGCGGTCCCGGCCGACATCTTCGCGCCCGCGGAGAGGCCGCGATATCAGGGCATCTTCGGCGCCGTCTTTGCGCTCGCCAGCATCATCGGCCCCGTCCTCGGCGGCGCGCTCACGGACGGCGTCGGCTGGCGCTGGGTCTTTTTCATCAACCTTCCGCTCGGCGCCCTGGCCGTCGCGTTCATCCTCGCGAAAATGCCGCGCCTCCACAGCGGCCTCGAGAGCAAGGTCGATTGGATCGGCGCACTTTTCTTGATCGTCGCCACGGTGCCGCTCCTCTTGACGCTGCGCGGGGATCGACCACTCGCGGGCTGGCTCGCGCCCGAGGTGCTCGGGATGCTCGGCCTCTCGCTCGTGGGCCTCGTCCTGTTTTACCTCGTCGAGCGGAACAACCCGCACGCGATCATCCCGTTCGCGCTCTTCCGCAATCGCATCTTCGTCCTCGTGACGCTCACTTCGATGTGCATCGGCGCCGCGTTCTTCGCGGCCCTCTTGTTCATCTCCGTGCTCGCGGTCAATTCGCTCGGCGCGACGGCGCGGGCCGCGGGCATGGCCATGCTCCCGCTCACGGCCGCCGTCGTTTCGACCTCCGTCATCACCGCGCGTTTCGTGCACCGCACCGGCCGCTACAAGAGCATGATCGTCGGCGGCCTCGTGCTCACGTGCGTCGGGCTCTTTCTCCTGCGCACGCTCAGTGCGGACAGCACGCTCACGAGCATTGGCCTCTGCGTCTTCGTCTTCGGCTGCGGCATGGGCCCGGTGATGCCGATGCTCACGCTCTCGATCCAGAATGCCGTACCGTTCCAGCACGTCGGCACGGCGACCGCGGGTCGGCAGTTTTTCCAGCAGCTCGGGCAGGTCGTGGGTAGCGCGATTTTCGGCATCGTCCTCGCGACCACGCTCGCGCACGGGCTCACGGAGCGGCTCGGGCCGGTGCGCGCCGAGGTCCCGGCTGCGGTGCGGCCTCAGTTCGACGCCGTCTTCGACGCGGATCGCCTGCGCAAGGGCGGCGTGGTCGAGGAGGGCGCGGG
The DNA here is from genome assembly GCF_028435365.1 of Polyangium jinanense. The sequence goes on from NZ_JAGTJJ010000079.1 coordinate 15,989, forward strand.
CGAGGTCCCCCGGTCTTCGCGGGATCGCTTCGCGGACGAGGTGCACGCGAAATACGACGCCCTCCGCCGCGAACCTTCCGCAGACATTGGCGCACTCACGCGCGAGGAAACACGTGCCCTCGAGCTTGGCCGCGCGGGGGATCGCGCCGTGCGTGTCTCGTTCGCGCGGGCCGTCACGCGTGTCTTCGACGGAGCGTTCCCGCTCGGCCTCATCGCGCTCGTCCTCGCGCTCTTCACCCGCGAAATCCCACTCCGCAAGGGCAGCCCGAAGGTCTCGGCCGTCGCGGGCGAATGACGAACATCGTTTCACCACCAAGGACATCGGGCGGATAACCTGCCCGGAACGCAATTACAATTCGCGCGCGCGCCGCTCGTGCGGCCGGGAGCGGCGCGCGTGTATTCGTGATACGCTCGTTCATGCTTGTCGATGGGGTGGCCGCGATCTCGCCCCTCCCGGGCGCCGAGGCGGCCGTCGTGGCATTTCGTGCGGGCGGCGTCTTGCACGCCACCGTGATCACCAAGGCGACGTTCGCCTTCGCGCCCGACGCGCCCATGTCGCGCGCCTCGCCCCAGCCGATCCTGCGGGAGGAGGTCCACCACGGCGACAATCCCGCGCGAAGCGTACGTTTCACGAGTGATCTCGTCCCCTACCTGGCGCGCGCCGACGTGCTCTTCACGGGGCATGGTTATGCGCCGAGCGCGCGCCTCCAGATCCACGCGGGCGAGCGGGTGCTGCTCGACAAGACGATCCTTTTGAAGGATGCGCGTGCCTCGCAGCGAATGCCCATCGTGTACGAGCGCGCGTTCGGAGGACCGGGCGTCCCGGACAACCCCCTTGGAATCGACGAGGGCGAACCGACGATTCTCACCCCGGGCGACCCGCGGCGCCCTGCGGGCTTCGGGCCGATCGCGCGCGCCTGGCCCGCGCGCAAGCGCCTCCTCGGTTCGACCTCGCGGAGCATTCTGGAAGGCCGGGTCGCCGAGATCCATTCAGGCTTCGACGGCGCCTATTTCCAGAGCGCGCCCCTCGATCAGCAGACCGATTTTCTCCGGGGCGACGAGCTCGTCGTGCTCGAAGGCCTGCACCCCTCGCTGCCCCGGCTCGTGACGCGTCTGCCTGGCCTGCGCGGCGTCGCGCGGATTCATGGCCTCTCGGCCTTCGGCATCCCGGACGGCCAGCCCATGGACCTCTGCATCGATACGCTGCGCATCGACGGCGACGAGCAGCGGTGCACGGTGGTTTGTCGGCGGTGGATGATGCTTCCCCACGAAAATGCCCTCGAAGCGCTGCGCGTGGTGGCGGGCGTGGAGGCCGCGGGCGAGCCGATAACGTGGTTCGATCCGCCGCATCGCACGGCGGGCCCGCCCTCCTCCGGCAAACCCGCGCCGTCGCCCGCCTCGACGATCGCCCTCCCGCCCGACGTGAGCGACGCGCGGCCGGCGCTCCCGTTTCGCACGGGATCCATGTCTGCGTGGCGCTCCGAATTCACGGCGTCGCCGCCTCCGCCCATTCCGCCGCCGGTCCTCTACCCGTCCGGCACGCCGCTCGCGCCGAGAAGCGCGCTTTCCGCGTCGAATGCGGCCGCCGATCTCGTCGACGCTACCCCGGCGATGCAGCCGGCCCTGGCCACCCCGAAAGAATGGGCGGTGCCGTCGCGGGTGCTCGATCTTCTGTGGTTCGATCCGCGAAGCTTGCCACGCATCCGCAAGCAGCCTGCGTGGCGTGAGATCGTGGATGCGCTCGCGGACGAGCCCCTCGATCCGGACATCGACGATCCGGATCTCGGCTTCGAGCCCGCCGAGGTGGAAGAGCGGCGCGAGATGTTCGAGGTGCTCGCGCACGGAGCGGCGCTGGGCGAGGAAGCGATCCGAGAGGCGGTGCGGGCCGCCATTCGCAAGGATGGTCGGTTCGTCGCGCCGCTCGTTTTGGTCGAGGGAGAGCTCTCGCTGTCGTTCGATGCCATCGAAACGCTGCGGGCGCTCGTGGCGGTGGTGGGTCCGATCGCGGGCGGAGACGAGCGACCGAAAGAGGCGCTCGCGGCGGCGCGTGAATACCTGAGCGCCCCGGATGCCGTTCGTGATCCCGTCACGGCGCGGGAGCTCGGGGCGGCGATCGATGCGGCGTATACGCAGGCCAAAAAACGCGTGGTCTCGCCGGCGGAGATCACGGCGCGGGTGGAGCGAATCTTGCTCGAAGACCGCCGTTACCAGCGGCGGGCCGTGTTCGGAGCGAAGCACCTGCGTGGCGCATGGCAGCTCCCGGGAGGCGAACGCGAGCTATCCGTGTACGTCCCGGAGGCGCTCGCGGAGCTTTTGCCGATGTTCACGAAGTTCACGGCCCGCATGGTGGCCGAAGCGCATCTCTCGCCGGACGCGCGCGAGGCGTCTCCGGTGGCCTTGCGGGGCGTGGCGATCGCGCGGGTCGGGACCACGGACGGATGGTGACGGCACATGTCGATTCTTTACGAGATTCCAGCGGTCGCGGCGCAGAAAGGGCCCACGTGCTGGTATTACGCGGCCAAGATGATGCTCCGCTTCCACGAGCTCATCGACGCGGCCCAGCGCCTCGAAAACGAGTGGCGCTCGCTCCACCTCGCGCGGCAGGTCATCACCCAGCTCGCGGCCGAGAAAAAGCGCTACGACAACCCCGCCGTCGCCGAGCGCCTGACCCAGATGATGCAACGCGAGCCGGACGGACACCGGCGCGCGCTCCTGCGCGAGGCGCGGAACAAGATCCAGAGCAGCCCATCGACCCATCGCTTCGACATCCTCGACGCGTTTTTCCGCGACGTCGTCCGGCCCCTGCCGCTCGGCAACCACGCCTACGGCCTGCCGTTCGTCGCCGCGATGCTCGCCGACCACGGGCCCTTGTACGCCTCGATTCACCGGCTCGGGGACACCCTCGAGAACGATTACGTGCTGGATCCCCTGATGAACAGCAGGTACGTCTACAAGATCGAGACGAAATGCCGCGTGGGCGGCCTGCACGCCATCGTCGTCACGGGCGTGGACGAGGCCAATGACCACGTGTATTACCGCGATCCGAACACGCCGCATCGCGACACGATGGTCGCGTGGTCGACCCTCGAAAAGGTGCTGAACTCGCCGGGAGGATCCCTCGGGGACAGCCTGTTCGGCGCGATCGAATGTCAGGGCTGCCAGCACCGGACGAGCCGGCGCGCGTTCTGAATCGGGCTCACACCCGAGCATGGGTCTCTTCTTGGGGCCGCTGCGCCGGGGCGCTGCCCCGGACCCCGCGGGGGCTATTCGCCCCTCGACCCGAACCAGGGCAAGCCCTGGACCATTTGGGGAAGAACTGCGCGATGCGCAGTTCTTCCCACAGGCCGGTGGCAAGACCAGGAAGGTGCGTTGCCCGCTGGCGACGGGCACGTTGCCTGTTGAGTCGTCAGCGCCGCTGTCTTGGCTGGCAGGGTCGTCATTGGTCTTGACCTGGCCTGTTCGATGAACTGCGCATCGCGCAGTTCATCGACCCCGGGTCCAGCGCTTGCGCTGGTCCGGGTCCAGGGGCGGATAGCCCCTGGTGGGGCCTGGGGCAACGCCCCAGCGCAGCGGCTCACGCCGGCGGGCCGCGCCGCGGCCGCTCGGAGCGTCGCCGGTTGAGCGCGGCCTCCGCCTGGACGTCGGGCGTCACGCTGTTTCGCTTTTCGTTGTTGTGCTGCGCGCTCATCACCATCGCGTTGCTGTACGCGTTCGATCCGTTGTGCGCCTGGGGATACATGTGATCGACCTGGGGCGCGGCGTGCGTGCTGCCGTCGAGCAGCGTGCCGGGGCGGCGGCCCGGCGGCGCGGGCCAGCCCTGTGCCGGGTCCGTGGGTGATTCCGAGACCACGAATCCGCTTTGGTTGAGGATGCGGTTGTGCATGAGGATCAAATCCCGCTGCGCAGCCGTGAACTCCTTGTTGTTTCCGAGCGTCACACCCGCCGCAGCCGTCCCCGCGAGGTGCCCGTGCACGTGCAAATAATCCAGAATGGCGTGGCGGCCGGGCACGTTCGGGAGATTGAGCGGCATGCCCGAGGGATCGAGGAGCATGTGCGCGCTGAAGCCCGAGGCCACGAACGCTGCCCGGTGCTGATTCACCAAGTCCTCGAGCCACCGGTCCTCGGCGCGCTGCGCCGTCGGGGGCGTCGGCACGAACCAGCCGCTATGGCGCTGCACGAAGACGCCGTCGAGGAGCTCCTCCTCGACCTTCACGTGAAAGCGCACGGGCACGCGTGGATCCCTCTGGTCGTCGTAGCCGGGTGTGATCGTCACCCGCACGGGGCCGCCGCGCGCCTGCACGGTCCTGTCGATCTCGTCCTCGAAGTTGCTCCATTCCGTCCGGTTGAACCCGGCATAGGCCGGGACCAGGTTTTCACTTTCCTTGCTCCCGCCCCACCGGTGCGCGACAAGGTGGAATCGATCCGTGTGAAAGACCATCGGATCGGCCGCGCCGCCGGGCCCCACGAGCGCGAGCGGCGTTTCGAGCTCCTCGCGCGGGCGCTTGCGTCCCCTCGCCCCGCCCGCGCCGAGCTCGAAGGTCACGCGCGAAGGACGCTCGCGTGATTGCCCTTGGTACACGAACGATTCTCGCTGGTATACGGGAGAGCCGCGGAGCCGCGTTTGGCCATGCACACACCGCTGGACGCTCGGCTCTTGGACCTGCCATTGCGCCATCTGGTCCCCTGTGAACCTCATGGCGCCGATGGGCGCGAAGCGCGAAGCACCTCGCCTTGCTCCCCCTCCATCAAAAAGGCCTCGAGGATCGAGCCGAACAGCTCCCCTCGCTGCCGCAGGTTGCTCATCGCCAGAAATCGCCGGAGCACCCGCGGATCCTGAAACCGGAAATAAAGCCGCTTCACTTCGCCCTCCGCCTCCACCATCGTGAGCCGCCGGAGATGCCGCCGCACGTCCACGAAGGGACGAGAGCTCGTCAGATACACGCCCCAGCTCTGGCCCCATCCCTCATCAAGGAGTTTTCCCATGAGCGCGCTCTCCGGCGACAGGCGCACGAGATAGGGCGCCACGTCGGCGAGCGCGTCGCCTTGCGCGCCTTCGTAAAGCGATCGGGATTCGTCGACGGATTCTCGCAAGAGCTCGCGGATGCGCTTGTCACGTGCCGCGTCGAGGAGTGCGAACAGCGGCGTTTTTTCAGTTCGCAACACGGAAAACGCCTGCGCCTTGCACGCGGCCACCTCGGGCGAATCCGCCGGCCTTGGGCGCGAGGTCGCTCCCTCGAAAAAAACCATGAAGACCGTATCCCCGGCGCGAATCCACGACGCGTTCCGCGCCTCCCCCTCGTGCACCGGCTGCCCGTCGAGCCACGTCCCCGTGTCGCTGCCGCGATCCCGCACAAGGCAACACACCCCGTCCCACGACACCTCGAAATGGAGGCCCGACATCTGCCGATCGTGCGACACGACGAAATCGGAAACCTCCGTCCGCCCCACGCGCAGCGAGCCGCCGGGCGCGATGACCGCTCGCTGCGCCGCGAGCCGGCCCCATTGCACCTCGACGATCACGCGCATGGCTCGCAGAGCGGCGTCCCCTCCTGCGCCGCGCGTTCGAGCGTGCGTGCTTGCGCGGACGTGCCGATCAGCACGTTCGGACAGCCCATCGTGATCGTCCCCCCGCGCGCCGTCGGATCCCCGAGCCGCGCCGCCGGCCGATATCCGATCAGCACCGTCGGTTCTCCCGCGACGATTACATCCGGCGGCCCCGCGCACGTCGCCACGTCGCCTACACGCGCCGCGGGCATGTGCCCGATGAGCACGCGCGGATCACAAGGCGCCGCGACGGGCCCACCCGCCGGCATGAAAGGACATACATGCAAATCGGTCACGCGCGCTGCAGGCGGCATCGTCCCCCTCCTCGATTCACGGCGCGCCCGCGCCGGGCACGTCCACCACGGCCTCGATGGCATCTTCGGGCACGTCCGGTCGTGCCCCGCTCCCCGCGCCGGGCATGCCGCCGCTGTTGATTCGCACCATGTTCCCCACGATGGAAACTCCACCCGCGTCGATTCGAATGAACCCCCCGGGTCCCTTCAGCGTCAGGTCGAGCGCGCCCTCGATCACGACCGACGATCCCGCCGCGAGGTGAATCTCCTTGCCGGCCTCGATGGCGTGGCTCTGCTCTGCCTTCTCGTGCCGGCTCCCGCCCACCGTGATCGACGCCTTGCCGTCCACCTGCCGGCGCTCGTCCCCTCGCACGTGCAAATCACTTCGCCCGGCGACGAGCTCCTTTTTCTCGGCCTTGATCACGAGGTCCTGCCGCCCGCCGACCAGCACGCGGTGATTGCCCTGGATGCTCTCGTGCTCGTCCCCGAGCACCCGCGCATAAAGGTCGCGCTGCGCCTGCACGTAGACGAGCTCTTTCCCTCGCGCGTCCTCGAACATGATCTCGTTTGACCCGTTCCCGCCGGGCGACGACGCGCTCTTCAGCGTGCTTCGCGTCTTGTGCTCGGGGAGCTTGTACGGCACGAGGTTTTTCCCATTGAAGACACGCCCGACCACGACCGGCTGATCCGGATCACCGCCGAGGAACCCCACCAGGACCTCCTGCCCCACGCGTGGAATCATGATCGATCCCATCCCCGTCCCCGCCCAGCCCTGGCTCACGCGGATCCAGCACGAGCTGTCGTCGTCGTTTTTGCCCTCTCGATCCCAGGGAAACTGGACCCGGATCCGGCCGAATTCGTCGGTATGAATCTCCTGCCCCCGCGGCCCGACCACCACCGCGCTCTCCATCCCGAGCGCCCGTGGCTTGGGGGTCGTCATCGGCGGCCTATAAGGATCGGCCGCGAACACGGCCCGGCCGCTCATCTCCCATTCCGTCACGACGCTGCCCGAGAGGCAAAGCTCGGTCACGAGCAAGCGCTGCTGCGCGAGCGCCTGGTGCGGGTGGTCCTGGATCAGGAAAATGACCCCCGGCGCGAGGATCATCGAGTTGGTCGCGTAGGTGACGACCCGTTTTTCGTGGCGCTCCGCCTGGAGGCTCTGCGTCGCGCGGGTGATGCCGAATCCCTCGTCGCGCCGCGCCATGCCTTTGTCATCCGCGACGGGCGTGGCGCCGGCGCCTTTCGTGGTCTCGACGAGAAGCGCGCCGGGGCGGTAATGATACTGCTCGTACCGGTGCTCCGGATCCTTCGCAGGCGGGGCCTCGCCCTGGCTCGGGAAATCGGGCCGGCGGAAATCGTGGTCGCGCACGACGTACGCGCCCGGCCGCACGCGGTGGCTCATCTGCACGGCCGTGACGTATTCCTTCGGCGCGGTGCGGTTCGGCGCGTCGTCGAAGGTCAAGGGCGAGCGCGGGTGCGGCTTGCCGGCGGCGAGGGCGTCCGAGAACTGGAGCATGGTGCCGGCGCCGTCCTCGTCGGGGAACGAGTACGCAATGCCGGCCTCCTCCAGCAGGCGCGTCAGGAACGAGAGCTCGCTCTCGCCGTACTGGACCCGGTATTCGAGCCGGGGATACGCCGCCCGATCGATGGCCCACTTGTGCTGGATTTTCCACTCGCCGAGCAGCTTGTCGACGATGTCCGGAATGGAGAGGTGCTGGAAGACCCGATACCCGAGCCGCTGCCCGAGCAGCCACAGCTTGGGCATGATCGTCAGCGTGTAGGTGGATTCGCCGGTCTCCGAATCCTCGACGCGCACCTGCTCGATGTGCGTGCAGATGCCCTCCCACCGGCGGCGCGCCTGGCCAATGGAAAAATGGTCGCCGCGCTCCATCACGAAGGCGGCGGGTTTGCCCACGATGGTCTCGAGGTCGATGCTCGCGTCGTGGGAGCGCGCCAGGATGGAGACCTCGAACGGCTCGGAGATCGCCTCGCGCACCGAAAAGGTGCGGACGGACAAGTCCTCCCGCGGGGTTTTGGGCTTGAACGATTCGAAAAGTAAGTGGAAGCCTCGCATGTCATTCCTCCGATGCGGCGCGGGACGCGGGACAGGCGAGCGAGGGCTCCGCGCAACCGAGGCCAAACGCGTCGACGAGCGCGCCCGAGCGCCCGAGAATGGCCCGCGCGACCTGGTTCGCCGGGCAATACGTCGGATCGAAGGCCTCTCCCTGATCCTCCGCGCCGCCGAACGATTCCGTGCGCGTGCCCTCCCCGAGCGACAGGGACGGCGCCTCGGGCGTGCCGCGCGCGAGGAGCGGCGCGCAATGGAGCCTGAGGCTCCACAGAACCTCGTTGTCCCCGAACGGCCCGGTCGTGCCCTCGAACCCGACGACCATCGTGTCCGGCGGGCACATCTCGGGTCCCGTGGTCGAGGCCGAGCCGCGCATGATCGGGACGGTGGTGCCCGGCGCGAGGGTCATCGTATAGGGGTGCGTCTCCGAGGCGCGCACCGTCCCGCATAGAGCCATGATGCCCGACACGAACGGGCCATTCATGCCGCTTCGTAGACCTACGAGGACCTCGCCCTCCGGGCATTCGTCCAGAAACGGGCTTCCCCCGGGTCCGCCGTGCTCGTCCGTCGAGGTCAGACCGGTAAAACGCGGCGCACACGCCTCGAATCGAAGCGCGTCGACCCCCGTGATCGAATTGCACCCGAGCGATCCCTGGAGCCCGACCGCGCCGAGCAGAACGCCGAGGCCCCGGCGCGCCGGGGCACTTGAAAACAACTGCATGTCCGCCCCTCAATAATGAAATTGGATGTCCGCCCGACCGATCCCCACGGAAACACGGAGATCCTTCACGGCGCCCGTGGAAGCGCCCGCCGTGCCCCCCGGACGGAGCACGAGCAAGACCACGCCCGCCGCCGCCGCGACGCCGCCCACCACGAAGGCCGTCGTCGACACGTGACCAAGCGTGCGGGCCTCGTCGGCCTCGGCGCGGTAGGCCGAAAGGCAAGGCTCGTCCGGGCAACGGCTGCGGACATCGGACACCTTCGCCATCGAAAGCGCCCCGGTCACGGCCCCGACGCCGAGCCCAATCGCGCCCACACCGAGCGAAATCGCGCCGGGCACGAGGGAACCCTTCGAGGGCGCGGGTGCCGGGCGCTCGGAGGCCTTTTTTTCCGCGGCGAGCTTGGCCTCCATCTCGGCGAGCTCGCGCTCGGCGTCGTGATGCGCCTCCACGAACGGGGGCGGCGCGTCCTCGGGCAAGGGCTCGGCGAGGACCTCTCGATAAAGCGCCTTCGCCTCGACGACCTTGCCGAGCTTGCGCTGGCAACGCGCCATGTGCACGAGCAAGGTCGGCGCGGGGAAAAGCGCCTGGGCCTCGCGGAAGTGCTCGTAGGCCTCCTCGAAGCGGCCTTCACGATACGCATCGAGCCCCTGGTGCGCGTGTTCGAGGGCCATCGCGCGTTTGTCCGGAGCGCTCGTCGGTCGCGGCTGCGCGTCCGCGGTCGAGGGCGCGAGCGTGAAAAAGAGAGCGGGAACGAAAGGAACAAGCCAGCGAAGGCGCATGAAAACTCCCGATTCAGAAGCCGAAGGTCGGGTCGCGCGTGGGCACGGGCGAAGGTGGCGAAGGGCGCTTCGAGGTGGCGCGGGGCGTGGAGGTCGGAGCCGTCTTCCGCGGCGTATCCGGCGGCGGCGCGGCGGAGGGCGCCGATTCCGGAGGCGTGGGCGCGACCGTCGGGGTCGGCGTCGAGGACGCGCTGGTCGTGGGCGTCGGCCATGCGGGCGGCTGCGCCGGCAAGGGCTCCGCCGGGGCCACGGTCGGCATTTCGATGGGCTCCTTCGGCGAGGAGAGACGATACGCGGCGAGCGCGCCGAGGCCGAGGACGACCGGGGCGGCAATGCCGAGCGCGATCTTGGCGGCCCGCGGGCGGCTCACGACGATCGTGGTGGCGACGCCGGGCGCGGTCGGCAAGGCGGCCGGCGGCGGGGTCTGGGCGAGGGAGACGTCGGGCGTCGACGGCATTCGTTCCATCACCAGGGACGGCCCGGCGAGGAGAGTCGGCAACCCCGATCGGAGCGAAGCGAGGGCCTCGGCGAAGGCCTCCGCGCTCTGGAATCGCTCGTCCGGGTTTCGTGCGAGCGCCCGCGCGAAAAAAGGATCCACGACGGCGGGCAAGCTGGGCGCCACCGTCGTGGGCGGAGGGACCGGCTCGGTGCAAAGCTCGATGAGCAGCTCCCCGAGCGCCTGCGATCCGAACGGGAGGCGGCCCGTCAAGCATTCGTAAAGGACGACGGCGAGCGACCAGAGATCGCTGCGATGATCCACGCGCCGGCCCCGGGCCTGCTCGGGGCTCATGTAGCACGGTGATCCGAGCAAAACCCCCGACCGTGTCGTCTGTCCAGCCGCGTCGTGCACGATCCGCGCGACGCCGAAATCGAGAATTTTGACGATGGTATCGTCGCCCTGGCGCGCGAGGAAGACATTGCTCGGCTTGATGTCCCGGTGAATGATCCCGAGCTCGTGCGCGCGGCGGAGGCCCTTGCAGACGGGCAGGATGACGGCAATGGCCGCGGGCAAGGAAAGGCGCTCCTCGCGCGCGAGGCAGGCCTGGAGATCCTCGCCCTGGAGGAGCTCCATCACGAGGAACGGCGCGCCGTCCGCGACGCCGTAATCGTGGACGCCCACGACGTTCGGGTGCTGGATCTGTGCGCAGGCCCGTGCTTCCCGTTGAAATCGATCACGCGCGAATGCGGTGTCGACGTGCTCGGGCGCCATGACCTTGAGGGCCACGCGCACGTCGAGCTCGAGGTGCCGCGCCACCCACACGGCCCCCATCCCGCCCTTCGCCAGCGGTCGCTCGAGGACGTATCTCGAGGCGATGATGTCCCCGCTGTTCAAGGCAATGCCCCCCTCCGCCCGGCAATCCGCGAGAGGGTACGATCAGGGAGGGAGCCGGCAAGCTGATTCGGCTGCGTGTTCCTGCTGCGAAATGCGTCGCCGAGCCCTCGAATACGTCCACACACGTGTCATTCGCATTCGCCGACCTCCCGCGCGGACTGCCCCACATGGCACCTCCCTCCGGCGACCTCCGGCGCCACCTGCCACACGTGTCACCTCGCCGAACCGACCGGGATCCGCGGGCGGCCACGTGTGTCACTCGCCCTTTCCGACCTCCCCGCCCGTCCGCGACACGTGTCCGCCCGCCGATCCCGTCGCCCCCGTCACCTGCCGCCTGTGTCCGTCGCCCGCGCCGACCGGCGTTCGCGGCGACGACGTGGGACAGGTCGTCCGCGAGAGCAGGTCTCCGCTCTGCCACGTGTGGCAGGCCGGAACCGAGCGCGGACGCCGCTCAAGGCAGCGCGGAAAGCCGCGCCGCGAGCGTTTCGAGGTCGCCCGCCGCCCCGGACGCCCGCGCCCGGAGCGCGAGCGCGAGCGCCTGGCGGAGGTCGAGCGCCTCGCCCCGGCGTCGCGCCTCGAAATACCCCGTCTCCCACCCCTCGGGCACGCGGAGCGACCAGTTGTCGTCGCTGATCGTGCCGGGGACGTTGTACCGCTCCCGCAGCCCGAACAGGTCGGCGAAAAAGAGCATCGCGCTCCGAGCGTTGCTCGCCAGGGCGTCGGCGAGCTTCGCCGCGACCAGCATGCCAGGGTCACGCAGGACGGCCGCTTCCAGCGCCGGCGCCCCGAGCCGCCGCGCGAGGTACGAGGCCTGCGCCGCGAGCTTGCCTTCGGCCCGCCACGTGGCCGCGAGCTCCCACATCGAGGGCGTGTCGTGTGTGCCCATCATGATCCAGTCGGCGGGCTCGGCGTTTTCGCTGCGGTAGACGTCGCGCGGGTCGTCGAGGTTCGCCTTCTGGGTCACGCGGAATCGCCCAAGCCCGTGCCGCGCGAGCACCGCCTCGAGCTGCCCCGGCAGCGTGCTCAGGACCTCGCAAAACAGCGTTTTGGCGACGTGTCCCCTCACCTCGGCGGCTTCCACCAGGACGTCGAGGAGTTTTCCGTAGGCGCCCACCTGGGCCGCGTCGAGGTCCCGGACCCAGGCCTCCGCATGGCGCGGCAGGCTCCCATCGATCTGCGACGGATGCGGAATGGCAAACGCAGCGAGGCGCGGGTGATCGGAGAGGTCCGGCGAGGAGCGGAGGCGCGCGCCGCGCTGGACGGCCACGAGCGGGTCCTCCGCGGCCGCATCGTACACCCACGGGTCGACGAGGCCGTGTGGATGATCGATTCGCACGCCGTCGTAAGCCTCGAACATCGCGGTCATGCGCGCGCGGAGGAATTCGCCGGCCGCGCCAGGCCAGAGGGCGGGATCGAGGACGGGATACCCCCACGGTTGTCCCTCGGGATTCGTGCGGCTCGGCGGGGCGCCCATGCGGTAGCCGGAGAGGAAAATCGAGAGGTTCGACCATTCGTCCTGCAAGCCGAGGCCCACGGCGAGGTCGCCGTAAAGGGCGAGGTCGAGGGAAGCGAGATGCGCGCGCAAGGCCGCGTGTTCTTCCCGCGCGAGGAGCTGGCGGAAGGCGTGGGCTTCGATGGTTTCCGCGTAGCGTGAGCGGAGCGTGGACCATCGCGCGGCCGCCGCGGCCTCGTCCCCGGGCGAGGGCGCGAAGAGGCGCGCGTCCAGGGCGGGCCAGTCCTTGAAATGGCCGAGGCTGTGCTCCATCGCGAGGCGCTCGTAAAGCGCATCCCGCTCGATCCAGCCGATGTTCCGCGCACGCCACGCGTCGAGCCGGGCGGCAAACGCGGCGAGCGTGGGTGGCAGGCTGCCGAACCGACGTTTTTCCTGGAATGCCGCGAAGGCCTCGTCGAGCGCGCGGCGCACGGCGGCGGAGGCGTAGCGGTGATGCGCGCGGCCGGCCGGGCTGCGGGGGCGATCGGCGACGAGCGACGCGAGCGTTTCAGGGCGGAGGAGGCCGCCCCAGGCGGGATCCCGGGCGAGCGGGGCGAGCGCGATGGAGACGGTGGCGCGCGAAAAGCAGGCGCCGTCGTACGGCGAGGCGTTGCCTTCGGAGAGGTCGCCCTGCGGGCCGAGCAGGACCGCGGTGAAGCCGAGGTCGCGGGCGAATCGGAAAAAACGCGCCGACGCGCGGCCGTAGGGAGAGCCGCGGCCGATGTCCTCGTCGGGATCCGCAGGGAAGCTCGGGTCGTGGATGGCGAGCGCGAGGCGCTCTTTGCCAAGCAGGCGCAAGGCCTCGCCGGCAAGGTGACGTTCCTCGGCGCGCGTGTTCATGAAGGGCGCATCGTACCGCGCGGCAGGCCGGCGTCACGTGGGCGCAATGCATGGGTCCGGCCGGCTCGATCGGGATTTCAGTCCCCCTGCCCTTGCCGGCGCACCCAGTACATCTGCTTGTGTCCGCGGGCCTCGAACGTGGCGCACTCGCGCATGGCCCGCGAATACGAGAGGAACGTGGACATCTCGTAACGCTGCCCATTGTCGTCCTGGCGCCAGAGCGACCAGCGCGGGAGCGCGGCGAGGTCGATGCGTGGTTCGATCCATTGGACCTCCGGCGTGTCCAGGGCGAGGGCCTCCGCGAGGTCCTGCGCCGCCTCGGTGGGATCGTCCCCGCGGATCGTGCGAATCTCCAGGCCGCTCCCGCGTTCGAGGTCCGACACGGCCCAGAACCCACGCCCCGTGGCCGCCGAGGCGAAACACGTCTCCACGAGCCAGCCGAGCCCCGGCAGGAAGAAACGGACCGTGTCCCCGCGCATCTCCGTCACGAGCGAGTCGATGGAGCGCGCGACGGCGGCGAGCGGAAGCGACGCCATCAAATAGCCCCGCGTAGTCAGCCACTCGACGTAACCCGTTACGTCCTCGCGGCGCACCAAAAAATCGTCGCCCCAGCGCCGCTCGATGTCTTCGAGGGACATGAACACCAGGCGCGCGATGGCGTGATCCGGAAACCCGCCCTTGGCCGCCGCAGCTTCGCGCCATCCCGTGCACGTCCAGCGAGCGATGTCCACGCGGTCCGTCCGCCCTTCGAGGAACGCGCGGAGGAGGTCGACGAGCTCACGGACACGCGCGGCCTGGGTGTATTGCTCTTCGGGGGACAGAGGTCGGCGCATCGGTGGGTGTGTAGGCGCGGAGAGGCGGGGGGACAAGGTCGCGCGTCGCGACCGCGGGCGCCTCGGGCCCCCCTCCGCGCGCCATGTAGCGGACATTCAATGTCCCAGCAAACCACCGATTTCCCTCCATTTGAGTGCCCCTTGCGATAAAGTGTGCGCCGGTCGACGGACGATGAAGGTGCCGCTTTTTTCGAGCGGCGGTGGACCATCGGACGGACATCGAGGGGCTCGGGGAAATCGGCGCGAGAACGCGCCCGCGGGGCCTTTGTCGATCCGTTGCTTGCACGAGGAGGTGTTCGTGACGCTCGAGATGAATCAGATCGACGGCGTTCGTATTCGTTTGCCCATGGCGACGGCGATCGTCGCTGCAATCGTGCTCGTTGGTGTCGTGTTGCTCGTTCTTGCCTCGTGGATCGTGGAGACGAACGGGGCTTCTGCGCCGGAAGGCGCGCGGACGTCGCGCGTGATGGCGCCTTCGGACGCGCCAGATTCGGCGCGCTTGCTCGAGGACCGGGGGCGCCCGGGGCGCCGGTTCTAATCTGACAGACCTCACCCCCCCAACCCCCCCTCTCCGCGCCGCGGAGAGGGGGGGTGAGGGCCGGGCCAGCAGGTGGGTCGAGGGCGGAAGCAGGTGTCCGATTTTGGGACGCCGATCCCAGAACCGGTCACCCCTCCCCGGCTCGGCTCTCGTTTACGCGGGTTTTTCCGTGTCTGCCGCTTGGTACACCCTTCGCTAGGGCCCTCCGCGTCGGATGGACATCCCGCGCAAGCCCACCCCCAAGCGTCGCGCGCCGCTCTTTGCTGCGGCGGCAGGCGTCCTCGCGATCGCGCTCGTCACGCTGGGCCTCGGGCGCCTCCGTGCCGCGGCCCCCGAGGTCGAGCGGTCCGGCCTTTGGATCGCCACGGTGCAGCGCGGCCAGATGGTGCGGCAGGTGAAAGGGCCCGGGTCGCTCGTGCCCGAGGAGGTCCGGTGGATCACGGCCGAGACCGCGGGGCGCGTCGAGCGCATCCACGTCAAACCTGGCGCCACCGTCGCCAAGGACACGCTGATCCTGGAGCTCACGAATCCCGATGTCGTGCTCGAAGAGCTCGCGTCGGAGCGGGATGTGGCGAGTGCGCAGCTCGAGTTGTTCCAGGCGAAGAGCCGCCTCGAAACGCAGGCGCTTGCAGAGCGCGCCACCGTTGCCGATCTCGCCTCGCAGCTCGCCGACGTGCAGCGCCGCGCCGAGGCGTATCGCGCCGGCGCCGGCGAGGTGTACTCGGCGCTCGACGCGCGGCAGCTTGCTGATCGCGAGGCCGATCTTGCGGCGCGGCTCGAGCTCGCGAAGCGCAGGGTCGCGGTCGTCGACGGCAGCAAGCGGGACGAGATTGGCGCGCAGCAGACGCAGATCACGAAGCGGCGCGACATCGCCGCGTTTCGCAAGCGTCAGGTCGACGCGATGCGGGTGCGCGCCGGCGGCGACGGGCTCTTGCAGGATCTGCCGCTCGAGCTCGGGCAATGGGTCGTGCCCGGGACCGTGCTCGCCCGCGTCATCCGACCCGAGAAGCTCAAGGCCGTCCTGCGGATCCCCGAGCTTCAGGCGAAGGATCTGCAGATCGGTCAGGCCGCGACGATCGACACGCACAACGGCCTGGCGAAAGGGCGCGTGGCGCGCATCGCGCCCGCCGCGTACCAGGGGACCGTCACCGTGGAGGTGACGATCGAGGGAGATCTGCCGCAAGGATCACGGCCGGATCTCTCGGTCGAGGGGACGATCGAGATCGAACGACTTTCGGATGTGCTCTCCGTGGAGCGGCCCGCGGGGGCGCAGCCGGAGGGCGCGGTGAGCCTGTTCAAGTTGATCGACGGGGGCGAACTCGCGCTGCGCGAGCGGGTGGAGCTCGGACGCGCTTCCGTCGGGACGATCGAGGTCCGCGGCGGCTTGCGCCAAGGGGATCGGGTGATCCTCTCGGACATGTCGCGATGGGACGGGATCGATCGGATCAAGCTTCGCTAACGAAACGAGACGACGAAGGAGGGACGATGGCCAGCAAGGCGGAACGACTGATCGCGCTCGAAGGGATCACCAAGGTGTTCACCACCGACGAGGTGGAGACGCACGCGCTCGAAGGCGTGCACCTCACGATCGACAAGGGCGAGTGGATCAGCGTGATCGGGCCCTCGGGCTCGGGGAAGTCGACGTTGCTCGCGATCCTGGGGCTGCTCGATACGCCGTCGGGCGGCTCGTACACGCTGCGCGGAAAACCCGCCGCGGGGCTCTCGGCCGCGGAGACGTCACGCCTGCGCAACCAGGAGATCGGGTTCATCTTCCAGACCTTCAACCTGATCGGCGATCTGTCGGTGTACGAGAACGTCGAGCTGCCGCTGGTCTACCGGAAGGTGCCGCCGGAGGCGCGGCGCGAGAAGGTGATGAAGGCGCTCGAACGCGTGGGCGTCGCGCACCGCGCCCGGCACCTGCCCGGTCAGCTCTCCGGCGGACAGCAGCAGCGCGTCGCGGTGGCGCGCGCCGTTGTCGGCGACCCGGCGATCCTGCTCGCGGACGAGCCCACCGGGAACCTCGACTCGAAGAACGGGCAGGCCGTGATGCAGCTTTTGCACGAGCTGCACGAGGGCGGCGCGACGATCGCGATGGTGACGCACGACGTGGCCTTCGCGCGGCACGCGACGCGCACGATCAGCTTGTTCGACGGGCGGATCGTCGAGGAGTCGCACGCGCCCGGGGCGGCGGCCTGAGGCGCGGAGAGAGAGCCATGCACGACTTTCTGCAAGACGTCCGCTTCGCCCTGCGCATGCTGCGCAAGGCGCCGGCCTTCACGATCGCCGCGCTCGTGGTGCTCGCGCTCGGCATCGGCGCGACGAGCGCGATCTTCAGCGTGGTGAACGCGGTGGTCCTCCGGCCGCTGCCGTATCCGGACGCGGACCGCATCGTCGTCATCCACCAGGATTTTCGACTGGCGGGGCTCGAACAGATGGCGTTCGGCATCCCGGAGTACCACGACTTCCGCGATCAGAACCGCTCGCTCGAAGCCATCGCGGCCTACCAGCTCCGCGACAAGAACCTCGCGAGTGTCGATCCGCCCGAGCGCCTGCTCGTCGCAACCGTCTCGCCGGCGTTTTTCCCCGTGCTGAAGATCGAAGCGGCGCCCGGCCGCACGTTTACCCCGGACGAGGAGAAGGCCGGGAGCGATCGCGTCGTCCTGCTCTCGCACGCGCTCTGGCAGCGGCGCTTCGGCGGTGATGCGTCGATCGTCGGGCGCTCGGTGGATCTCAGCGGCGAGCCCTACACGGTGGTCGGCGTGTTGCCGCGCGGGTTTGTGTTGCCGCAGAAGGTCGACGTCTGGGTCCCACTCGCGCCTTCGGAGCTCGAGTCCTCGGAGGAGCGCCGCAACTGGCGGAACTACGACCTCATCGCGCGGCTGAAGGCCGGGATCTCCGTCGAGCAGGCAGCGGAGGATCTGACCGCGCTGCGCCGCCGCATGAACGAGGAGCACGAGGGCGCGGCCCCGGGCACGTCGCAGCTCCTCGTGAAGGTGCAGACGCTCAAGGATTTCATGGTCGGCGAGACGCAGACGACGCTCGTGTTCCTGCTCGGCGCGGTGGCGTTCGTGCTGCTCATCGCCTGCGCGAACGTGGCGAACCTCCTGCTCGCGCGGGCAGCGGTGCGGCAACGCGAGATCGCGGTGCGCGCGGCGCTCGGCGCGGGCAGCGGGCGGATTGCCGTGCAGTTCCTCGTGGAGAGCGCGGTGCTCGCCGTGCTCGGCGGCGCGCTCGGGCTCCTGCTCGCGCTCTGGGGCGTGGACGCGCTCGTCGCGATCGATCCCGACAGGCTTCCGCGCGCCGAGGAGATCCACCTCGACGGTGTCGTCGTCGCCTTCACGCTCGGCGTGTCGCTCGTGACGGGGCTCGTCTTCGGCGTGATCCCGGCGATACACGCGAGCCGCGTCGATCCGGCCGACGTGCTCAAGGAAGGCAGCCGCGGCACGGCCGGCGGACGTATGGGTCGCTTCCGGAACGCGCTCGTCGTCGCGCAAATCGCGCTCGCGCTGATGCTGCTCGCCGGCGCCGGCCTCATGACCCGCAGCCTCAGCGCGATGGCCCGCATGCCGCTCGGCTTCGATCCCGAGGGCGTGCTGACGGCAAAACTTGCCATCACGAACCCGCGCTACAAGGAGGACAAGGCGAAGGCCGCCTTCGCGCGTGACTTGCTCGCTCGCTTGAACAACCTCCCCGGCGTGACCGGCGCCGGCATCACCACGAACCTGCCGATCTCGGTGCGCTACAGCCAGAGCTTCCGCATCGAGGGCAAGACGCCCGCGGCAGGCGAGCGCTGGCCGTACGCGGTGCATCGCGAGATCACGCCGGGCTACCTGGAGTCGATGCGCGTGCCGCTGATCGAGGGGCGCATGCTGAACGACCAGGACCACGAGGACGCGCCGCACGCCATCGTGGTGAACCAGGCGCTCGCGAAGACGTACTTCCCCGAGGGCAACGCGGTCGGGCGCAGGGTCCGCATGCCCTGCGGCGACGACGAGAAGACGTGCCCGTTCTGCACGATCGTCGGCGTGGTCGGCGACGTGCGCGAGGTGTCGAGCGAGGAGACGATCGCGCCGACGTTTTACGCCTCGTACGCGCAGGTCCCCCGGCACAGCCTGAACATCGTTCTCCGCACGTCGCAGGATCCGCTGTCGCTCCTGTCAGCGCTGCGGAGCGAGGTCCGCGCGATCGATCGGGATCAGCCGATCTACGACGCGATCCCCATGCAAGCACGCGTCGACCAGCGCCTCGGGCCACGCCGGTTCGCGCTGGAGGTGCTGTCCGTCTTCGCGATCACGGCGCTCATCCTGGCCGCGGTTGGACTGTATGGCGTGACCTCCTACATGGTGACGCAACGCACGCGTGAGTTCGGGATCCGGCTGGCGCTCGGGGCCGAGGCACGCGACATCCTCGGCATGGTGCTCAAGCGGAGCCTGGTGCTCGCCGGGCTCGGGATCGGCGTGGGTCTCGCGGCCTCGCTCGTGCTGTCGCGGGTGATGACGAGCGTGATCTACGGCGTGAGCGAGCGTGATCCGCTGACGCTTTTGATCGCCTGCCCGGTGCTCGCGGGGGCGGCGCTCTTCGCGAGTTACTTCCCCGCGCGGCGCGCCACGCGTGTCCCTCCTGCGATCGCCCTGCGCGCGGAGTAACCTCGCCGTGACGACGATGAAGATCCTGCTGGCCGACGATCAGCCCGACGTGCTCGAAGCGCTGCGCCTGCTCGTGAAGGCCGAGGGTTTTTCCCCAACGCTTGCGCGGTCGCCGGCCGCCGTGCTCGCGGCCGTGGAGGGCGGCGACTTCGACGTCGTGCTCCTCGATCTGAACTACACGCGCGACACCACCTCCGGCCGCGAGGGCCTTTCGCTGCTCCCCAAGCTGCGCGAGCTCGACGCGACGTTGCCGGTGGTGGTGATGACGGCGTGGGGCAGCGTGGAGGGCGCGGTCGAGGCGATGCGCAAGGGCGCGCGCGATTACGTGCAGAAGCCGTGGGACAACGCTCGGCTGCTCGCGACGCTGCGCTCGCAGGTGGAGCTCGGGCGGGCGCTGCGGCGCATGCGGCGGCTCGAACGGGAAAACGCAGCGCTCCGGGGCGAGGTGCCGCCGCTCGTCGCGGGCTCGCGCGCGATGGCGCCGGTGATGCGGCTCATCGAGCGGATCGGGCCGTCGGACGCGAACGTGCTCCTCACGGGGGAGCACGGGACGGGCAAGGAGGTCGTCGCCTGCTACCTGCACGCGATCTCACGGCGGGCCAGCGGGCCGTTCGTGCCGGTGAACGCGGGCGGCCTCGCCGAGGGCGTTTTCGAGAGCGAGCTCTTCGGCCACGTGAAGGGCGCGTTCACGGACGCGCGCGAAGATCGGATCGGCTGCTTCGAGCTCGCCGACGCGGGCACGCTCTTCCTCGACGAGATCGCGAACATGCCGCTCGCCCAGCAGGCGAAGCTCTTGCGGGTGCTGCAGACCGGGGAGCTCTCCCCGGTCGGCTCGTCGAAGGTGCGCAAGGTGAACGCGCGTGTCCTCTCCGCGACGAACGTCGACGTCGGGGCGGAAGTGCACGCGGGGCGCTTCCGCGAGGATCTGCTCTACCGGCTGAACACGGTGGAGATCCACCTGCCGCCGCTGCGGGAGCGGCGCGAGGACATCCCGGCGCTCGCGGGGCATTTCCTCGTGTCGCACGCGAAACGCTACCGGATCGAGAACGCGTCGTTTGATCCGAGCGCGATCGAGGCGCTGCTCGCGCATCCGTTCCCGGGCAACGTGCGCGAGCTCGAACATGCGGTCGAGCGCGCGCTTCTCCTCGCGCCGAGTGGCCTCATCCGGGCCGAGGACATCATGCTGCGGCGGCCTTCGCAGGCCCCGAACCGGCTCGAAGAGATGACGCTGGAAGAGGCCGAGGGGCACCTCATCGCGCGGGCGCTCGCCCGCACCGGCGGCAATGTGAGCGACGCGGCGCGCGCCCTTGGCCTCAGCCGCAGCGCGCTCTACCGGCGAATGCAGCACTTCGGGCTCAAGGGCTCCGGATGAACGCCGAGCGGCCGCGACTGCCGTTCGATCGCGGGATTTTTCTCCTCACGCTCCTCGCGGGTCTGCCCGCGGTCGTCCTCGCGCTCGTGCTGCTCTGGCGGAGCGACGCAGGCGCGGCCGCGAAGTGGACGCTGACCACGATCGTCGTGCTCACGTGGGCCGGCGTCGCCTCCGAAGTGCAAGCGCGCGTGGTGCGGCCGCTCCAGACGCTGGCGAACGTGCTCGAAGCGCTGCGCGCGGGCGACACGTCGATGCGCGCACGCGGCGCGCGGCGAGGGGATCCGCTGGGCGAGGTGATGCTGGAAGCGAACGCGCTCGGCGATGCCGTGCGCGAAAAGACGCTCGGGGCCCTCGAAGCGAGCGCGCTGCTCCGCACTGTGATGGAGCAGATCGACGTGGCGATCTTCGCCTTCGACGAGGGCGAGACCCTGCGGCTCGTGAACCCCGCGGGCGAGCGCCTGCTCGGCCTGCCCACCCCGCGCTTGCTCGGCCGGCGTGCGGCGTCGCTCGGCGTGTCGGCTTGGCTCACGGCGCCCGCGCCTTGCCGCCTCGACGACGTCCTCGCGGGCAGCGGCGGTCCGTTCGAGCTCCGGCGCACGACGTTCCGGCAGGGCGGTCGGCCGCATTACCTGGTCGTGCTCACGGATCTGCGGCGCGCGCTGCGCGAGGAGGAGCGGCAAGCCTTCCAGCGGCTCATCCGCGTGATCAGCCACGAGATCAACAACTCGCTCGCGCCGATCCAGTCGATCGCCGAGGGGCAACGCAAGTTGCTCTCGCTCGACCCGCGGCCCGACGACTGGGAGGACGACGTGCGCGACGGCCTCGCGGTGATCGCGCGCCGCTCCGAAGCGCTCGGTCGGTTCATGTCGGCCTACGCGCGCCTCGCACGTTTGCCGTCGCCGTCGATCGGGCCGGTCGAGGTCGGATCCTGGGTGACGCGCGTGGCAGCGCTGGAGAAACGGCTGCCGGTACACGTGGACGAGGGGCCGGCAGTCGTCGCGCCGGGCGACGGTGATCAGCTCGATCAGCTCCTCATCAACCTGGTTCGCAACGCGGTCGACGCGGCGCTGGAGACGGGCGGAGGGGTGCGCGTGTCCTGGCGGGCGGTCGGGGCGCGCGTGGAGGTGCTCGTGGAGGACGAGGGGCCGGGGCTCCCGCAGACGGAGAACCTGTTCGTGCCGTTTTTCACAACGAAGCCGCAAGGATCGGGCATCGGGCTGCTCTTGAGCCGGCAGATCGCCGAGGCGCACGGGGGGCTACTCCGGCTGGAAAACCGGCCCGGTACGAAAGGGTGTGTCGCCATTTTGGTGCTGCCGCTCGGCGAGGAGCAAACGGCGCGCTAGAGAGCGCGCATGCTCAAAATCCGTCCTCCTTGGCTTCTCCTGTCCACGCTGTTGCTCTCATGCGCCGGGAACGACCCCGCGACGCCGGCCCCTCCGCCTCCGCCGCCGGAGCTCGATCCACGGATCGCCGACTGCCTGCGCATCAACGCCTGCGATGCAGAGGGAGGTCAGCCCATCGGCATGCAAGCGTGTCTCGGCCACGTCCTCGACGAGCCCTGGCTGTGGGCAGCCACCGGCACTCTGCGGCTCGAAATCCAGAGCCTCGATTGCAAGCTCGCCGCGAAGGACTGCGCCACCGTCCGCGCCTGCACGCCGCCCAAGGACCCCTTCGCCACCGCGTGCGCCGCGCACCCCGCCGACGACATCTGCGAGGGCCAGACCTGGGTTCTTTGCGACCCCGACGGCAAGCCGACCGCCGCGATGGACTGCGCAGCCGCGGGGCTCTCCTGCAACAAGAACATCTGGGCCGGCTGCGGCGCCGAAACCTGCACCTTCGGCACGACGAAGGCGGCCTGCGCCGCCGACGATCCCGACGTACTCGTCGAATGCACCGCGGCGGGCGTTCTCACGCGGATCGATTGCCGCACGCAGTACAACATGGTGCACATCAACGGGCAGGATGAGGAGAAGCGGATCACGATCGCCGGCGAGACCTGCGGCTTCGATCCCCAACGCAACGACATCGGCTGCATCGGCAAGGGCGAGGATTGCACCTTCTTCTCGCAGGCCTGTAACGGCGACGTGCTGGAGACCTGCGCAGGCGGGAAGATCGGCCGGCGAGACTGCGCCGCGCTGTCGCCCGAGGGCCAAAGCTGCGGCTTCGTGCAGAGCGGAGCCTTCGCCGGGGGCGCGGCATGCGGGTTCGTCGAGCCGACATGCGATCTCGGCGCCGCAGAATCGTGCGAGGGCAGCACGGTGTCGTTCTGCAACCTGGGCACCCCCGCGAAGGTCGACTGCCAGGCGCAGGGCTTCGGCGGATGCGAGACGGCCATGCTCGGAGGCAGGACCGTCGCGTATTGCGTGCCTTAGGGCGTCACGCGCGCTTCGGCCGCCGCAGACGCGCTGATGGCGGGCGCGGCGGCCTCTTCGAGCTCCGGCTCGATCGCGGGCTCCGCGGGCATGCCGGCGGCCGCCGGGCGCATGTCCGCGCCACGCACCGCGCCTTCAGCAATGTTCTTTTCGCCCCCCGTGGTGAAGGCCATGACGAGCGCGACGACGATGAACACGGCCGTCGTCGCGCTCGCGACGAACGCCACCGATTTCGCGCGGCGAGGCGCGGGCAGAGCCGGCGCGTAATCCCAGGGGGCCATGCTGTTCCCCATGGGTTCACTCGCGCTCGGCACGGGGACGCACGGGAGCGACGTGCGCACCGACGGAGGCGGGAGCGTCGGGAAGCTCGGCAGCCGCGGCGGGGCGAGCGCGGTCGCTTCGTCGATGGTCTCTTCGGGATCGAGGAGGGTCGACGTCGGCTTCGCGTCGGGCTCGAAGGCGGGCGTCGCGGGTTGCAAGGCCTGGGGGGGCCCTCCGAATCCCATTTCCCGGGCCTTGCGCAGATCGGTGCTGCCCATCGGGACGGTTCCGCCACCCGCGCAGGAGAGCTCGGGATCCCGGGGCATATCGCAAGGCGGTTCCGCAGGTACGGCCGGAAGGGCTTTCGGTTCGATGGCTTCCGCGCGCTTCAAGAACGGATCCGACTTGGTCGGGCGCCCCTTCGCCCGCGCCGCGCGGCGGCCCGAATCCTTGCCGATACAACCGAGCAGAATGGCGTCGATGTTCTTGGGAATCGGGCGCGAGCTGTTCGAGACCCGCGACGAGCGCGGATCGTCGGTGAGCGAGGTCCGCTCGTCCTCGGCCCAGCCTTCGCGGCGTTCGCTGTAGGGCGAGAGCGCGGCTTTGAGGTCGAGGGCGCGCGGGAAGCGCGAGTCGACGTCCTTGCAGAGGCACCGCATGATGACGGCCTCGAGCCCGGAGGGGATCCTTCCGTGAATCGACGACGGGAGGGGCGCCATCTCGCTGCCGAGCACGGCCATGCAGATCTCGGGCGTCGTGGCCCGCTGGAACGGCGCGCGGCCCGTGAGCAGCTTGTACAGAATCGCGCCGAGCGCCCAGATGTCGGCCCGCGCGTCGACCTCCCGCGCCGCGCGCATCTGCTCGGGCGCCATGTACAGCGGCGAGCCCATGATGTCGCCGTTGCTCGTCATCTCCGACTCGCCATCCTCGGGGACGTGCTTCGAGACGCCGAAATCGAGGACCTTGATGCACGGCGAGCCATCCTCGCGGTGCGTGAGGAACAGGTTCGCCGGCTTGAGATCACGGTGGACGATCCCGCGCCCGTGGGCCTCGGCAAGCGCGTCGCAAGCCTGCATGACGTAAAGGACGGCCTCGTGCACAGGCAGCGGCCCTCCTTTCTTGAGCAGCGCCGAGAGGTCGTCGCCGTGGAGCAGCTCCATGACCATGAACGGGGCGCCCGAGGGCAGCCGGCCGATGTCGTACACCTGAGCGACGTGTTCGCTCCGGAGTTTCACGACGGCGCGCGCCTCGCGGAAGAAGCGCTCGATGATCTGCGGATGCGTGAGCTCCGACCGGACCAGCTTGATGGCCCGCTCGTCCCGGAGCTCGAGGTGCGTGGCAGCGACCACGACGCCCATGCCGCCCATGCCGAGGAGACGCTCGACGCGATACTTCCCCGCGAGGATCTCGCCCACCGCGACCGGGCTCCGCACTGCTTCGTTTTCCATATCGCGCCCTAGGGCGCACGCTACGAAGGCCACGGCGCGCGGGCCAACAAAGCCGCCTCGCTGGGGCGCTGCCCCAGACCCCGCGGGGGCTGTCCGCCCCTCGACCCGGACCAGCGCAAGCGCTGGACCCGGGGTCGATGAACTGCGCGATGCGCAGTTCATCGAACAGGCCGCGTCGAGACGGGCAACGACGCTGCCGGCCAAGACGGCAGCGCCGGCATTTCAATCGGCACGGGTGTCCCCGTTGCCAGCGTGAACCACACCTTCACGGTCTTGCCACGGGCCCGCTGGAAGAACTGCGCATCGCGCAGTTCTTCCACCTTCGGTCCAGGCCGTGCCTGGTCCGGGTCGAGGGGCGGACAGCCCCCGCGGGGTCCGGGGCAGCGCCCCGGCGCAACGGCTCATCCCTTCACCGTTGCAATCGGCGCGAGCCGCACGACCCGCCGTGCCACGCCGGCATCCTCGACGGATCGCACGACCGGCGTGATGGCCTTGTATGCATAGGGCGCCTCCTCCTTCATCCGGCGGTGATACTTCTCGAGGATGTCGCGCCGCCCGCGGAGGGACGGCGCGTCTGGATCGATCGGGGTCACCACGTCGAGCTTCCCCGTCGATTCCCGGTACACGTCGTCGCTCACGTGGCTCGCCTGCCCGCGCGTCAGGCTCCGGCCTGCGCCGTGACAGGCGCTCGCGAGCAGCGCCTCGTTCCCGAGCCCCGCGAGCACCCAGCTTGCGTCACCCATCGAGCCTGGGATGATCACCGGATGCCCGGTGTACTGGAATGGGCTCTCGAACGGATCGGGCCCCGGCGCGGGCGTTGCGCCTTTGCGATGGAGAAAGCGCCCTGCCCTGCCCTCCGGCTCCCAGATGAGGTTGTGCGGCGCATCGTAGACGAGCCGCGTCTCCACTGTTCGCCCGAGGACCTCGCTCATCGCGCGCGCTGCCATCAGCACGAGGAAGAGCCGGTTTCCAAAGGCGAAGTTCGCTGCGTTGCGCATCGCGGACAGGTACGCGGCCGCCTCCGCGGCGAGCGGCCCCCAGGTCGGCATCACGTAAAAGCCGTGCGCTGGGTGGGGTAGGCCTTTCGGGTACAGCTCGTGGGCGCGTGCCATGAAATGGCCGCCCACCACGTGGCCGAGCCCGACGGAGCCCGAGTGCGCCATGATCGTCACGGCCCCGCGACCGAGGCCGAACGTGTGCGCCGCGTGGCCGTCTACGATCTCGTCCACGCGCTGCAACTCCACGAAATGGTTCCCGCCGCCGACGGATCCGATCTGGATGTCCCGGCCGTCTTTGGCGCCCGAGGCGCGGATGAAGCTCGCGAAGGCGAACGTGTCCTCGGTGGGCAACGCGCCGTTGAAATGAACCCGCTCGAGATCGTGGAGCTCCCGCGCGGGGTCGTAGTACTGCCAGATCCCGGTGCCTTGGTTATCGGCTGCGGTCTCGGCGAGCCCCCAGAGCCCGTCCCGGAGCAGCGCCTCGCGCTGGCGGGGGGACATGGGGATGTTTCGTTGGCCCTGAAAGAAGATGGCCCGCAGGCGCTTCTTCAAGGCGGCCATGTGTGGCACGAGCTCGTCGTGGGTCACGTCCGTGACTGCGAGGCGCATGCCGCAGCAGACGTCGTTGCCCACGGCGCGTGGGACGACGAATCCACGCGCGTCGGCCACCGTGCCCACGGGGATGCCGGATCCTTTGTGGAAATCCGGCGTGAGCACCACGGCCGCGAGACGGCCCGGCCCTTCGCCCCAAAAGGGCGCGATGCGGCCTTTGCGCTCCTCTTCCCAGATGGAGAGGAGCGTGTCCTGAATCGAAACGAATTCGAGAAGCTCCGCGATGCCCTCTGCCTCGACGGAGACATCGGGCCGCGCGATGAGCGTGATCGGAACACCAAAACGACTTTCGATGCGGGCGAGCGCGCTGTCCTCTCGGCGCACGACCGCATCCAACCTGAGATTGCCCATGGCTGCTTTCCCAGACGCGCGCACGTTCTGCCGTGCGAGCGCCCTGCGAACGAACGAACCCTATCGCGCAGGTCGTACGTCGCCGCGACGTCGAGCCTGGGAGCGCATCCAATCCAGAGGACGCACGTCTCCTCACGCTCGCACGCCGACGATCCATCGCCGACCCGCGACCCTTTCCCCGGTTCGTTTGAACTCCGGAGCGCGCCCGAGGAAAGCGCACTTCGCAGCAGCCGCGCCCACGATATACGAGCGATTCTCATTTGTCAAGGAAGAGCTCGCGCGCATTCCACTGCCGGCATATCGAATGCACGCCGCCCCCGGGCACTGGATGCGCAGGCCGGGTGCAACCCGTGTGCACGGTGGAGGACGAGATGGTGCGCGACGATGAAACGAACAACCCTCTCACGCAGGGGAAAGGCCGTACGGACGAGGTCGATCAATCGAAAGGAATCTACCCGTTCGGCAGGCCGCACCCGCCCGACGCGGAGATACGCCCGCCTGGTTCGCTCGGCGGTGGCTCGTACGACGAATCGGGCCGAGGCGGCGTGGCCCTCTCACCGGAGCGATCGACCACGGGCGCCGGTGAAGTTGGCGCGTCGATCGCAAAGCAGTTCGTGGAGCAGGGGCTGCCGGAGGAGGCCCCTGAACCGCAAGAGCCGAAGGGCGCGCTTCCGCCGCACGACGAGCGGAAGCCTCGTTGATCGAGGTCCTCTCCTCTCTCCTCTCGTTGTTGACAGTCGGAGGAGCGTCGTCAGCCTCCCCGCCCCTCGTCATCGAGATCGTCGGGTGGTTGACACCAGGGTGGAAGTGGTTACGACTACACTTCGCTGGGGGACAGAGGGCGCCGCGAGGTGTCGTCCTCGGCAGGTCCGCGGATGGAAGGGTACGGAGAATATTTTCGTCCTTCGCGGATCATTGTCCGTTGACAACAGGACCGAGGGGGGATAGACACGGCCCCCTCGTCGCGACAGAGGGCGCCGCAAGGTGCCGTCTTCGGCGAGGACCCAGGGTCCAGAGAATCTGAAAAGATTCTCGGCCCTCGGAAGAAAGATGTTGACAAGGTGAATGAGGCGGTTTAAAGAGCCGCCCCTCGCTGAGAGACGCAGGGCGCCGCAAGGTGCCGTCCTCGGTGAGGACCCAGGGTCCAGAGAATCTGAAAAGATTCTCGGCCCTCGGAAAAAAGATGTTGACAAGGCGAATGAGGCGGTTTAAAGAGCCGCCCCTCGCTGAGAGACGCAGGGCGCCGCAAGGTGCCGTCCTCGGCAGGTCCTCGAGCCTGAAGGATCTCGAAAGAGATTACCTGGGTTTGTGGGCATCTCGTAGTGCTCCGCATAGGCATATGCAGAATTTGCGAGATAATTGCTGAGATTGCCGCCGACGTCGGCCCTTTGGGCGCGGCGTTTGGTCGAGCGAACGAGGAGAGCTTTGCGAAGCACCTCGGCTCGGTCCTTGAAAACTGGATTGTACGCAACACGCATTAACGTGTGGTGACGTGGCCCTCGCCTTTGACCTGCGCAAGCACGGTCGAGGCAACACGTCATGCCAATGAGGCATGAGCCGTCACCCGGTCTTTAGCCGGACCGAGGTGACCTCCAGCAAGTTTAACTGGAGAGTTTGATCCTGGCTCAGAACGAACGTTAGCGGCGCGCCTAACACATGCAAGTCGTGCGAGAAAGGGCTTCGGCCCCGGTAAAGCGGCGCACGGGTGAGTAACACGTAGGTAACCTACCCTCTGGTGGTGGATAACCTTCCGAAAGGAGGGCTAATACAGCATAAGACCACGGCCTCGCGAGAGGCAGGGGTAAAAGCGGGCCTCTGCATGCAAGCTCGCACCAGGGGATGGGCCTGCGGCCCATCAGCTAGTTGGTGAGGTAACGGCTCACCAAGGCGAAGACGGGTAGCTGGTCTGAGAGGATGATCAGCCACACTGGAACTGAGACACGGTCCAGACTCCTACGGGAGGCAGCAGTGGGGAATCTTGCGCAATGGGCGAAAGCCTGACGCAGCGACGCCGCGTGAGTGATGAAGGCCTTCGGGTTGTAAAGCTCTGTGGAGAGGGACGAATAAGTGTCGTCGAATAGACGGCATGATGACGGTACCTCTTTAGCAAGCACCGGCTAACTCTGTGCCAGCAGCCGCGGTAAGACAGAGGGTGCAAACGTTGTTCGGAATTACTGGGCGTAAAGCGCGTGTAGGCTGCTTGGAAAGTCGGATGTGAAAGCCCTGGGCTCAACCTAGGAAGTGCATTCGAAACTTCCAAGCTGGAGTACCGGAGAGGAAGGCGGAATTCTCGGTGTAGAGGTGAAATTCGTAGATATCGAGAGGAACACCTGTGGCGAAGGCGGCCTTCTGGACGGTTACTGACGCTGAGACGCGAAAGCGTGGGGAGCAAACAGGATTAGATACCCTGGTAGTCCACGCCGTAAACGATGGGTGCTAGGTGTCGCGGGATTTGACCCCTGCGGTGCCGTAGCTAACGCATTAAGCACCCCGCCTGGGGAGTACGGCCGCAAGGCTAAAACTCAAAGGAATTGACGGGGGCCCGCACAAGCGGTGGAGCATGTGGTTCAATTCGACG
>NZ_JAGTJJ010000008.1 GCF_028435365.1 Polyangium jinanense
TCTCCCGTCCACTCCGGATCCAGAACAAGCCGTCTTGCTCGACGTACCCGCCCTCGGCGAGGAGCTGCGGCGTGACGCGGGAGCCGTAGGCCTTGGCGAGCAGTGCCGGGGTGAAGGCGGCGGCGTAGGTCTCGTAGGGCAGCGCAAGCCCGTCCCCGGCCCCGAGAGGCAGCGGGCCGGCCAGGGTCGAGCTGTCCCAGTAGAGGTGCCTCACGTGCTCGACGAGGCGCTTCTGGAGGCTGCCATCGGGGGGGGCCTCATAGGGGATGGTCGCCGCGTTGTTCACCGAGGCGAGGACGCTGGCGAAGGGCAGGCAGGCGCTCTGCGCCTTCGGCAGGCCAGTGAGCTCGTACGTCCGGGTCTCGACGGGCACCCCGAGCCGGTAGAAGCCCGACTGGGCGGGCTCGTTCGCCACCGTGGCCTCGGTGATCGTGGCGAGCAGGCCCTGCTCGGGCAGCTCCATGTTCCGGCGGGCGTAGGCCACTGTCGCCGAGCGCGTCACGTGCCCAAACGTGTCCACCTCGAGCGCCAGGGTGTGGACGACGCGCGTATCCTTCGGATTCCGCTCGTAGTGGGCTTCGAGCTTCTCCCGGACGTACGGGAAGAAGACCGCGTGCGCCTTGTCCGTGGCAGGCTGCAGCTTACGGATCTCGTGGCTGGCCGAGGTGACGAGGTACGGGTGTTCTTGCTGCGGCGAGCCGTCGAGCCCGTAGATCTCCTGCCGCAACATCTGCCCCTTGAGGGCCCGCGCCGCCTCCCGTGCCTCCCTCGGGCTCATGCCTTGGGAAAGAACAGCGTCGGGAAGTACAGGCGCCTGGGCGTCGAGCGCGTAGTACTCCCTCGCGAACTGCTTCTCGATCTTGTCCTTCTCGAAGAAGGCGCCCGTGTGGAACCAGGTCTTCGTCAGGACCGGCGGGAGGTGGAACTCGTTCTCGGAGAACGATTCAGCATCCCATTGTTCTACAAGGCCGAACCCCCTGAACTCCTTCTCCGCGCTGTCGTAGTAGCCATGGTGGTAATTGTATGTACTGACGAACCTCGTACCGCTCACGGCATCGTGGGTCTCGACGCGGGCGAGCACGTGTACCGGAAAGGGCAGTCGCGTGACCCAGGGCGTCCTATTCTTCAAGTCCTCCAGGTAGAACTTCGTCGAGGGCGCGTACTCGAGCTTCATCTCTGCCCCGAGGTTGTTTTTCACCGAGGTGAGCAGGTACGGCTTCTTCGAGCCGAGAAGGTCGATGTACCGCATCGGCGGCTGCGCCACGCCCTTCCAGGGCGAGGACCAGACGATGCAGGCCGTACCCGTGCCCAGGAAGTCGAGCACCGAGAGCGGCGACCCGAGGTCCGCCGTGGGGAACCCCTGCAGCTTCTCGACCTTGCTCCAGCTATTGCCCGCCTGGTTGAAGGCGATCTGGATCCCGTCCGCGCCGATGTAGAGGATGTCCGTGGTCCCCGAGCCGTCGATGTCCGCGAGCCGGATGCGCCGTGGATCGAAACGGAGCGGGTCATCGAACCGCGGCGCGTTGCTCATCTCGACCTTGGGCCCGAGCCGCCCGAGGCCACGGGTTGGCCAGTAGCAGATGCTGCCATTCTTGATCCGCACGATGTCGGGCATGCCGTCGCCGGTCATGTCCGCGACGAAGACAATGCCTCGATTGTCCCGGTACACCTCCGTTGGCGCCAGGTCCTCGTCGAAGACCATCGGCAGATTCCGCGGCGGTCCCCAGCCGTTCTTGCCGAGCGAGGGAAACCAGATGTGCACGTGCCCGCTCGTGAAGATGATGTCTTGCTGGCCGTCGCCGGTGATGTCGATGAAGCGCACGCCCGGATCGTTCCAGGGGATGTTCGGATGGGAGGAGAAAGGCATGAACGGCCCCCATTCGCCATCCTCGGTACGCTCGTGAATCCCTGAGCCGGTCCTGCTGAAGAACACAAGGCTCGGACGGCCCTCGTGCTCGAGATCCAGAAGCTCCGTGCGACCCATGGTGGGTGCAAGGGCATTGGGGCGGCGGATGAGCTGCCTGGCCGGCGCGAGCTCGGCATCGCCCAAGTTCTGCTTGTAGAACAAGCCCTCGCCGTGCTGGACAAGAACACCGGGCAGCCCCTCGCCTTCGAGGTCCACCCACCGCGCCCGCTTGCCGTCGACGTTGCCGAGGTCCGCCGTGTACTCCGGGTCAACCGTCTGTACCTCGGTATGGAGCTCGAGCAGGGAGTAGCCGAGCTCGAGCGGCGGCAGCGACTTCTTCGTGTAGCCGCCGTTCTTCTGGATGTACCCCGATTGCGTGACCGCGACGAGCTGCGAGAGCGTCGGCGCCTCGGCATAGGTAAAGTCCGTCGAGCGCACGAGCACCGGCTCCGCGCCGAGCTCAGGGAAGTGGTGGAAGACCAGAACGCGCCGGCAGAGGCGGTAGGTGCGGATCTCGAAGGTGGCCCTGTAGCTCGAGAACGGGTCTTTCCGGCAGGGCCACGGCTTCACCTCATTCGGCGTCGGGGCCTCGGCGTCGTGCTCGCCGTAGTCGAAGACGACCTGGAAGTAGAAGTCGTCGGCCTCGCCGGGCTTCTTGTTCCCGTACCGAATGCGCTTCAAGTAGCTGTTCGAGAAGAGCTTGGGATCCTCGTGCCGGTGCTTCTCGTGGAGAGACTTCGGCACGTTTGCCAGGTCTTCGGCCTTGTATTCGTACTGAATGATGTTTCCCCGCGCGTCCTCCGTGCGCTCGAGGCGCCAGGTGAAGATCCGGTCGGGGTACAACGCATCGGCAACCCGGGCAGTCTTCGACTTGCCGTAGATGTGCCGGATGTTGTCCTTCGTCGTCACCTGCCAGTAATGGGCGCCCGCCTCGGTGATGCGCTCGACGCGGGCGAAGGCCCCCTCGACGCGAGGCTGGTAGCGCTGGATTCTCCGGCCCTGCTCGGTGGTGATCAGCTTCTTCCCATCCGGACCGAGCACCGGAACAAGGTCCCCGGCGCCGGAGAGGATGAACGTATCCGTGTCCCAGTGGTCGGTATATTCGGGCAGGCCCTTGTCCGTCTTGCGGGTGATCGACGGGACCGAGAGGTGCCAGCCGACGCCGAAGGGGCCGTTCCCGGTCCCCGAGTCGTAGGTGAGCGTGAACTCGGGCGTGAGGCCCCTGCAGGGCGTCGTCGCGATCGGGACGTTGAACGTGCCCGTGCCCATGGCGACGTTCGCGTTGAACTTCTCCCCGAGCCCGCGCACCGCACCGCCGCCCTTGGGCAGCGAGGGGTCGGGCGCCTTCACCGTCGGCCTGGGGACGATCGAGGACCGCTTTGGCATGCCCTCCATGGTCAGGTCCCCTTGCGCGTGAAGTCGCAGAGGACCCAGATGTTGTCGAGGTCCTCGCCCACGGGGCTCGTAGCCGAGAGTGTCCACGAACCGGCAGCCCAGGATGTCCCGGCGGCAGGCGTCAGCGTCGGGCTCACGGCGAGGCTGTCGAGCGCGCCGGGGCCCTTCACGAGCACGGTCGGCACGGATGAGGCCGAAGGCGGCGCGACGCTCACCGCGAGAGGCGTGCCCGCGAAGTACGCCGTGGGGTCTTTCCAGGCGGCGAACAGCCGAACGGCGTTGATCTGCGGGGCGCCGCCTCTGCGGGACCGCGGGAACACGCTCTTCTCGAGCGGCAGCACCAGCGTCTGTGCCGCGCCGGCATCCGCCTTGAAGAAGTGCCGCCACTCCGTCGGGAACTCGTCCTTCACCGAGAACAAGCGCAGGCCCGAGAGGAGCAGCGCGGTGTTCTTCTGCGCTTCAGTTTTCAATGAGTCTCCGCCGTCGATCGCCGTGTAGCGGACGTGGAGAACAACGTCGCTCACGGCGTCGAGGTCGGTGTTGTTCGTCGAGAGCTCCAGTTTCCACGTGCCGATGGCACCCGCGCCCTCGAAGGGCAAGTACCGCTCGTCACGCAGAGACAGCTCGAAGACGCCCGCGTCGTTCTGCGCGCCGCTGATGGCGAGCGAAATCGGGGCGACGTACGGCGTGGTGAATCGGCCGTCGCTCACCTTCTCGCCGTAGCCCCCGGTGAGCTCGGTGCTCTTCCGGACGCGGCTCTTCACCAGCGTGAGCGTGGCGTTGAGCGTGCCATAGGCATCCGTCACGCAGGGGACGGAGAGGCTGACGGTCTTGAGCCTCCGCAGGTAATGCCCTGGGAAGTCGAGGTCGAACTCGAGCTCGGGCACGTCGAATTCGCAGACACCCTTCTGCTTCAGCTCGAGGAGCTTCTGCGGGGCGAGCTGCGCGAGGGAGATGTGCTTCGTAATCTCGTACTCCCGCTCGTTCTTGTCGAGGTACGCGGCCTCCATCTGGCGGAGCTGCTGCAACAGCTTCTCCCCTGCGAGCAGGCCGTTTCTCGTATTGTCCCAGTGCGTGAGCGAGACATCCGGGGGGGCCTGCGCGAGTTCGTGCTTGAACGCCTTCGCGGCCCGCCTGGCCATGCCGAGCGCGAGCTTGTACGCGTCGAAGTACACCGTCGAGATCTCGTTCACCGTCCAGGAATAGAGCGCCTCGTTCGTGAACTTGTCGCGCAGCGTCGCCTCGACGACCTTGGCGTTCTCCACGATGAGGTCGTGGTTCTCAAGATCCTTCTCTACGAGCACGAGCCTGATCTCGGCGGCCAAGATCTGCTTGTCGAGCTGCTCGATCTCCTTGGCGGCGATCTTCTCCTGGAGCTTCCAGTCCTCGGCGCGGCGGGTGTAGTAGCCCATCGTCGCGCTCATCGCGGCACCGTCGCGCAAAAGAGACGTCATCGCAGCGAGCACGTTCCCGAACGACTCGCCTGACTTCGCAAAGTTTACGCCGCCATACGCGAATAGCGCAGTTGGCATGGGTCCGACGCTGCCCGTGAGCGCGGTGGGCAGCAAATAGAACGCGCCTGCCTCGGTATGCGTCGCCTGCATGAGGAACTGGGTGACGGCGGCGGCGCCTGACATCACCATCGCCTGCTCCTCGTAGGAATTCATGAACGGCTGGCTCTTGTAGTGCAGGTGCCGGATCGCCGCGGCCTCCCGAGCTTTCTTCAAACCCGCCAGCGTCTGCTTTGCCTCGTCGATCTGCTTCTTCTTCACCTCCCGAGTGGCCGAAAGCACGGCCGCCTCGTGCGTCGCACGCAGCAGGGTCAGCTTTTCCGCGTCCTTCTTCTCGAGCGCGGAGAGCAGGGCCGCGCCCAGGGCGATCACGCCGCCGCAGAACTCCATCGCCTTGGCGTGCAGAACCCCGAAGCGGTAGTGGGGCATTGGAACGACCTCGCTGACGTCCTTCCAATCAACGCCCATCGCCGCGGCCTTCACGAGCAGTGCCGGGTCGATCGGCGGCGCGAAGAGCGGGAGCGGACGTGCCTGGCCCTCGATGTTGAGCCCGTGCCGGACCTTGAACAGCCGGTCCGCGATGAGATCCCAGTACCCGAGGAGCGTGTCGTTCGGCGGGATCGAGAAGTGGGCCGTGTCGATGAGGGGAACATCCCCGGCGCCTTTCAGCTCGGGCACGAGGTTCTCGAGGTCGGCGAGCGGGGCGGAGGCAAGAAGCTCTGCGTATGTCTTCGGAGCAGCCTCGGGCTGTGTGTTCAGCTCGGGCTTCGGGCCGAGGATGTCCGCCGCGAGGATGTAGAGCCCCGTCGCTTCGTTGATCGCCTCGCGCGTGTCCTGGGAGAACAAGTAGTCGCCCCACGCGATCAAGTTGTCGATGTACTTCATCACGACGGCCCGCTGGTACGCGATCGGCCGCATGCGTGCGATGAGGTGGGGATTGAAGGGCTCTTCGCGCCAGGCTTTGATCTGCGCCGCGAGCTCCCCGAGGGCTGCTTCATCCCCTGCCGCGAGCGCGGCGAGCTCGGCCGCGAGCGCCTTCGGATCGGCCTTCTCGCGGAGGGGTTTCACCTTCCAGAACCGCTCCGGGCCGCCTGTGCCCGGGGTGGGGTCGAACATGCGGTGGAACCAGCGCTGGGCCTCCTCGTGCCTATGGTTCTTCATGAGCATGCAGGCAATGAGGAAGGGCGCGTGGAAGAAGACCTCCCAGTTGTATTGGCTGTAGGCACCCGCCAGGGAGAAGTCGATATCATCGACCGGATACGGCTTCTTCACCACGGAGAGCGCCGGCTTGTAGGTCTTCTGGAAATAGACGTCGCTCCGGAGCTGGACGGCAGAGCCGTCCGCCGGCCAGCGGAAGAGACCGTCGAGGCCGTCGCCATCGAGAGCCTCGAGCATGCCGCAGGCGTGCGGGTGGTAGAACGTCTCAATTCGGACCTGACGCGGGTCGAGCTCGATCGAGATATTGGGGATGTAGAACGGCCCTTCGGCCGGCGCGGGCGGGAGTCCGGGCAGCACCTGTCCCCACGGCTTCATGGGGGACGCCTCTCCCGCCACCGCGCGCTTGGGCACTCGAGCCTGGTGCTCGATCCTGACGAGGAAGGTCCTGCTGTCGTCCTTGTAGAAGAACGACGGGTGCGGGAATCCGCCGTGAAGCATGGTCCAGAGCATCGGTCCGCGCTCCGCGCAGACGAGCTGGTACGCGCTCGGCGTCGCCCCGAGGACCTTCACGTCCTTGTCGGTGAGGACGAAGCCGCGCAGCCAGAGGCCCACGGTGTCCTTGTCCTTGATGAACTCCATCCCCGCGAGGTGCGAGCCGTACGGCGCGCCCGTGGGACATGGATTCGACGCAGGACCAGCAGTCAGGCGTCCGTCGCAGCCCAGCATGAGCTCGTACACCCGGCGCGCTCGATCCGGCGGGGCCAGTTCTTTCACCGCGCAGAGAATGGCGAGCTGGCCGTTCTTGTACGTGCTCCAGAACGTCAGCGCAGCCGGGTCGCCCTCGGGCAGATCGAGGCGTAGAGGCTCTTCCGGGCCGGTCTTCCTCGGTGACCATCGGCCGTTCTGGTACTCGCTCCACGCCATCTTGAGCCGCATCGGCTTCTTCTTGATGGCAGGCGCCTTGGGCCCCGGCGACTTGTGCGGCTCGTCGATATCAGGGTCGATGTCCTTCTCGGGTTTACCGTGCTCGTCGAGCTCGTACTTGTTCTTGTTGCCCGCGGGCTTGCCGCCCTTCGGCGCAGGTGCCGCATCTTGCCCGGTGTCCTCGGCCTCCTCGAGCAGCGCCCAGAACAAGTACAGTCGACGGTTGTAGACGGCGAGCAAGGCGTGCTCGCTCTGGATATCGAGGTCGAGCTTCTCCCAGGGAGACCACAACTGGTCGACGCGCTGCCGATAGTAGTACACGCGCGGCGAGGTGTGCGTCCGGCCGATGACGTGCAGGATCGTGATCCATGAGCTTCCGGTCTTCTGACCCTCCTCGCACACACCGACGATATCGAGGTGAGCCACATCGTGAAGCTTCTGCAGATACTTGCGGAATGCCCCCTCGGCGCGGGCGTCGGTGATGTTCCCCTGGAGTAGCTCGCTCTCGAGCTCCTTGAAGAACGGCGTCTTGTCGTCGCGCAGTTCGGGCTCGATCCAGTTCTCCGGGTGGAAGAAGATCTTTCGGTTGGCCTCCCAGACCCGGTAGTTCTTCATCCACGCCCATTGCGCGGCGGCCTCGTCGTCG
Organism: Polyangium jinanense; assembly: GCF_028435365.1. The sequence goes on from NZ_JAGTJJ010000008.1 coordinate 7,541, forward strand.
AGGGACGTGACCGCGGGCTCCAGGCCCATGAAGCAGCGCTGCACGAAGAGTTGCACCGAGCTGATCGCCTGCTGGATGCGCGACGTCGTCGGCTTCGGGCTCATCTCCACGTCGACGAGCAGCTCTGCGAAGAGGTCGTTCGTGGAGTCGTACTTGCCCAGCGCGAGCGCGGCAGAGACCAGCACCTTTCGTTGTAGTTCGCGCAGATCATCGCGAAAGATGCGCCCGATCTCGGGCCAGGCGTCCTCCGTGTACTTTGCCTTCACGGCCAGGCGTACATCATCTGCAAGAGCTGGGGCGGTGAGCACGGCGGGGTTGGCGCTCTCGATCGGAGCCGTTGTGGTGGCCCAGGGGATGGCCCGCGTCGCGGACACGCCGAGTCCCTTCACGACTTGGATCGCGTTCCAGAGGCGGCCGACCGCAGCCTCGTTCTCGAAGCTCGAGGGGAAGACGAGGCCGAGCTTGCTGACGAGGACATCCAGGTCCGCAGCGGGCAGCCCAGCGCGCTCGGCGACGGCCGAGAAGAACGCGGAGGCGTCCGCCTTGGTCTCCTCGAGCAGCGCCGAGAACGCATCGAGCAGGCCGGGGGCCGGCGGCGCCGGCGTGGCCGGGGCCTGGGAGAAGACGTCAACAAGCTCGGCGCGCGAGGTGCCGAAGTGCGCGAGCAGGATGTCCGTCTCCTCGGCCCAGACGTTGAACGGCGGCGCCGGGGGAAACTTCCCCTGCGCGAGCGCCTTGTAGGCCGTGAAGCGCGCCTTGCCGTGGATGGGCTGGGGTGAGAGCGCGAGCTCCTCCGCGGTGCCCACGGTCTTGATGTGCGCGTCGAGGACGACGGACGGGTCAACAGCGTGGGCGAGGCGGAACTCGAGGATCTCATCGGCGAGATCCACGTACGGCACCTCGGTCAGGGTGTTCTGGCAGGACAGTTCGATGCCTGCGAGATCCGGGCGCCGGGCGAGAAGAACGTCACGGGCCGTTACGGGATCCCCAGGCTTGTTCTGGGTTGCCGGGTAGCGGCCCAGGAAGTCGAGGACGTCGACGAGGTAGGCGGCCGGGCCGTAGATCGACGCGCAGTGCTCGCAGGCGAGGTTCTGCGGGCCGAAGATGTCCATGAGCGCGGCGGAGTCACCCGTGCTTGCGAGGTCTGGAGCGGGGAGGACATAGAGCCCAGGCGGTCGAGCTATGGAGGCGAACTTCCCGAAGAGCGCGAGGGCGCCGCTCGTGATCTGCTGGGCCTTCTGGAAGAGGCTCTCGGCCTTGGACTGGCCCCCGAGCACCTGGCTGTACGACTTGATGAACGCCGGCTTGCCGAGCTTCTGGATGCTCTGCGCGGAGTGGATGCCCGCGGAGAAGAGCGTGTTCATCTCGGTGGGGTTCGGCGTCACCTTGAAGAGGCGCTCGAGTGCCTCGAGGTTCGCCGTCGCGGTCTTCGGGGAGGACAGGCCGTCGAGGGCACCAGGCTTCTCCTGCAAGTAGGAGCGCACCTGGGTCTTGCCGATCTCGAAGTCCGGGTTCTTCGAGAAGAACAGTGCGAGGTCTTGATCCGCCTTGCCCTGGAGCTGCCCCGCGAGAGCGGCCGTGGGGAGGGTGTTCGCCAGCGTGTCGGTCAAGAGCAGCGCGTAGTTCGCGCTCTTCTCCTTGTCGTCGGCGCCCGGCACGTCGGTCGGGTAGCCGATGGGTGCGCCGTCGATGCCCTTCTCCAGCAGGGCGAGCCAGTCGGGGACGGAGAGCTTGGCGAGATCAGCGAGCGACGACCACATGCCGCTGCGACGCCAATCGTCGAGGGCACGAACAAGGGGCAGGTGCTGACGGCTGAGCGTGGCTAGCTGCAGGGCGAGCTGCACGCGGTCGACGAGCCCTTCTTCTTTGAACGACCGGTGCTCGCGAAGTCCCTGCCAGAAGCTCTCGACCGGCCCTTCGTACTGGAGGTAGGCCGAGACCAGCGTTTCCTGCGCATCTCGGGCGGGAAGCGCGATGGCGAGGAGATCGCCCACGGAGAGCCAGGGGTCCGCTGGCTCGAAGGCGAGCTGCACGGCGGACTTGTGGAGCGCTGCGAGTATGGCGTTGACCTGCTCCCGGAGCCCAGTCGGGATCAAGCTATGCTCGAGCGCGAGAAGAAGCGCCCGGAGCTGCTCGGATGGCCTCGTCGTGAGCAGGGCACGGCGCTCACGGGGGAGTCCTTCGCGGAACAACCCGTAGAGGGCCGCGGGGTGGATCCCGAGGGCGCTTGCGAGCTGCGTGGCCGTGACGAGGGCGTCGAGGTCGTCCAGATCGAGGCGCAGGCTGCACGCAAGGTGGCGAATGTCCTCCTCGGTGAGGTCCGTCAGAGAGGCGCCGCGGATGGCAGGGGCCAGAAGAACAACAAGGCGCTCGTAGGCCGAGGGGCCGCGGTAGATCTCGCCGCCCATCACCAGGTTCACTGTGGCCGTGGGTGGCGCGTGGCAGAGCTTCTTCTCGGCCGTGACGGCGCGCTCCGTGTCGTACACGCGCACGACGAGATCAGCAGCCGACTTCCGGTGCCCGCGTCCGGGGCCGGGATCGAAGAGCGCCACGTCGAGCAGAGCGCCGGTGTACTCGAAGTCCTGGGCGAGCTTGTCGGCCGCGTAGACGATTCGGTAGCTACCAGTATCGCTGGTCGTGGCCTCGCCGAGGAGCTGCTCCTCGCGGAGGTTCCGGTTGTAGGCGCGCACGACGAGGCCCGCGCGTGGCGCCCCCGCGGCCGTGACCACCCGACCGCGCACGATGAAGGGTGCCGGGGTGAAGCTGCGTGTACTCGTCGAGCGGTTGATCTCGATGCGCACCGCGCTCTCCGGGCGATCGACACGCCAGAGGACCGAGCGCTCCGTGCTGGCGATGCAGGTCGGTCCCTCGAAGAGGCGGAAGAACAACACCGGGACGCGGTCGAGGAAGAGCTCGCGCAGGTGCCGGGTCTCAAGAACAATGCGGAAGATGCCGAGCGCGTCGGAGAAGGCGCACGCGACCAGGTCGTTGCAGAGCCGCCCCTTGTCCCATGCCTCGACGCGCACATCCGGCAGTCCTTGCCCGGTCTGGATGTCGACGACTCGCCCCGTGAGGATGTACTCGTCGCCCCCGTGCCCCTGCTGCATCGCGACCTCCCGTTCCGGTGGCGATGATAACGTCGGACGGACGCAGGCTGCTCCGACTCCGTGCAGCACATCGGACCGAAAACGTCACCTCCGCCAGCGGCGCGGGAATCGTTGAAGGTGGACGAAGCCCGTGCCCAAGACATCTACAACGGTGGAGGGCCGCGTGATGCACGCGGGTACGCACATGTGGGTAGAAGCCGAGGGAGAGCCGTTGATGTTCCGCTGGTCCTTGCTCCCGGGGTTCGAGCTGGTCGTCTTCCGGCTCGGCGGTCGGGTCGACGCCTACTACACGCTCGGGGAGGAGGAGTAACGAGTGGGTGTTGCGGGCGAATAACCGCGAGGAGATGGCGCTGAGCCGCGAGCGATGGGGGCTCGCGTTTACGCACGGCGAGGCGTGACGCTGGAAGCCAGCAGGGGGTCTACTTGCCGGGCGGCTTCGGGCCCGAGGGCAGGTTGGAGGGGACCGGCTGCCCGCGCGACTGATAGTACACCGGGTTGGTCGGGTTGCCCTGATTGCTCTTGTTATTATCGGCGGGCGTGCCAGGGGGCGGCTTGCCGCCGCCCCCTTTGGCTCCCGAGCTACTGCCTGCTTCCCACGGGAAGGGGCTTCTTGTCCCGTTTTTTTAGCACCGTGAGTGACAACGAGGGTAACAGCTGGTGTTGATCACAAAGGCTTCTCGGGACTATCCTCGTATCGGCCTGCCGCAAGCGATCGTATAGACTCTTGTGTCAAATCACCGTCTTGCAGCTGATGACCTGCCAAGACATCTTGCACCTGTGCACGAGACAGCTTACCGCAGCGAAGGAGCTCACGAGCTACTGCCTCAAGGGGCTCCAGATTCAATCGAATCACCGAAGCAGTACGGGCCAGTAGCCACTGGAGCCATGCTCGGCGTTCTCGTTCCGGATTCTCCGACGGTATTGTCAACGCGCCCAGGATCTGAGACGCCTGCGCAGTGTCGCTGTGCGCGCCAGCAAGGATTCCAGCATTATCGGTCCGGCATACAATCCTTTCGGCGGCGAGCCCACCCACTGCAGCCATCACAACTCGTTGCGCAAACTCCCGTAATTCGGCTGCCGTCGACATATTGCTTAACACGTTTGAGCCGATCGAAGCCGTCACGCTTCCGGCCACATCTGCACATTCCGGGCTGAGGCTGGCCTCCGAGTAACCGATGTCGTAAAGCTCGTATAACAAGATATGGCCAGCCTCGTGGACGGCAGTGCGCCATAGCTCGTCCTCGGGCGTCGTCGCATGAACTTCACTGCCCCTCAGACGAAGCACGAGCTCCAACTTGGTGCCGCCGTCGCCGAGACCAGCCGCTGCACACATGCTCTTCAACTCGTTCTTTTTGAGCTTCATGAGCACGCTGTCGAAGCTGTCGCAGAGGGCGCCAAGCTGCTCCAACGGGGTCGTGTAGCTGACGCCCGTGCCCCTGGAGAGCTCGGCGAGACGACCTCTCGGCAAAGTATTCAGCAGAAATAGCTTTTCGGCGGTGGGGGATGTCGGCGTAGTGGTCCTCCCGCGCCTAAGGGTACTTCTCCGCTCTTCAGCTCGGCGCCTATCGTTCGTGGGCATCATCCCGAGGCTACTTCCTCGCTCCGTTGTTCATCAAGGGGCATCGTCCGAACTGCGCCAAGTGAGCCCGAGCTTCGTGCGCCGTCGCCTAGCGCGTGCCGGATGTTGCGGTAACCGCGTGCCCCATGCGCGTGGTTGCCCAGCGAGATGCGTGGAAGGACCACGCCACACCGGCCCTCGCCGCCTGCCTGCGTCTCCATGACGGAGGCGGGGGTCGCACGAACGCCGAACGCCGGGGCGCGCGCCTTGTTCGTTATCCCTCAGAGGAGGGGCTTCTACTCAAGCTACACCACGAACGAAGGATACGCGCGTAATCGTTCCCCTTCGGACAAATGGCAACAGTTTCGGGGATAAGAATGATGGAGGGAATCCTCATGAATATCCTTCGTCGTGTTGCCCATGCCGTTCTCGATCTGGAGAAGATACGCTGCGAGAAGACGGTGAACGTCTTTCGCAAGATTGGCCTCTACAGACGCATCCTCGAATCGACCGGCACCGAGCCGAAGATCGCTGCGGAGATTGAAGCGCAGATGCTCTCCATCATGGACGAGGGCATCGTCGAGCAGTACGCGCTCTTCTCCCGCCTCGTGCGGGGCGAGCTCGCGTTCGCCGAGTTCGTCCAGCAGTGGAAGGTCTGGTACGTGGAGTACGCCGCGTGGTGCGACCGCGTCTCCCTCGACGCGTTCCGGCACGCCGCGTGAGCCAACGCGGGGACGGGCCTACTTGCCCGTTCTTTTAGCCCCCGCGCGTCGTCGTCTCATGCACGGGTCTTCCGCCGCAACACAGTGACGTTCTGTCGGTGGTTCGTCCTTCGCAAACATTCGCGATGTAGCGGGATAAGAACAATGAGGAGACCTCCTCATCATCGTTGAAACGTCTCCGCGCCTGCGTGGCGCGCGTTCTGCGCGTCACGGGGCAAGGGCCTCCGTGTGCGCGCTCCATGGAGGACCCAGTGACGACCACGATTCCGAAGAACATTCGCCAGGAGTTCGAGAAGAAGATCCGGCGCGGCATCTTCAACCCCGTCGCGCGCTTCCTGCACGAGAACATTCGTGAGGAGCGCATGCAGGAAGCCCTCGGCTTTACCTGGGCGCTCTACAAGAAACACGCCGAGGTGGGTGACATCCTCGACGACGCTCTGCTCGTGCATGCCTGCCGTCTACGCGCCATTGATCTGAGCCGCCATCTCGCCTCCGGCGATCGGACCCAGCGGCTGAAGGACGTCTTCGACCAGCGCAACTACAACCGCCGCCGCGTCGAGGTCCTGGGCCTCGGCGAGTACGTCGCGGAGTTCGAGGACAACCCGCAGATCGACAACCAGGAGTCGAACGCGGATGTCGGCAGGGCGCGGCCCCGCAGCCTGAATCCGATGGGTCGGATCATCAGCGCCATCAGCTTGCACGAATGGCTGGAGACGCTCGCCCCGCGGGATCGCCACCTCATCGAGCTGCGCGCCGCCGGACACGACCTCGACGAGATCGGCACCGCGCTCGGCATGGACAGGGTCGCCGTCTGCCGCAGGGTCAAGGTGCTCGGCGAGCTCCTGGCCCAGCACGCCGGCATGCCGGACGCTGTCCATCGCAGGCAGCTCAAGCGCGCAAAGACAAGCGAGGAGCCGGCGCCGGAGAGCGGCATCCGGGAGAAGGCGACTAGGGGCAGGCCCAAGAAGTCGGTGGCCTCCCCGGCGTGGCACAAGCCGTCCCGGCGGGTGCGGCGCGCGGCGTGATGCCGCAGAGAACGGGTTCGGCCCGTTCTCTTTTTTACTTCCGGGTTTGATACAGTCCGCGCAGGAGGCGCGGTCGCGAGATAGCTACGGACGCGCGCGCCCCTCGCGGCCCCGCGCACGTCCAGCGCGACGATTCGAGGAACTACCGGTCCGCGGACCGGTGTGGTCGCGCGATGGACCGGAACTACGGGGCGCGCACGGCCCAGCGTTTATGCTTCAATCCCGCGTTTTTATCTAGTGTATTGCACTGCCTCGTTGTAGATTGGTCGAAACTACCGTGCAGCGACCGTGCGGCTGGTGAGCATCCGCGGAACTACGGCTGACGCTCCCCCTCGTCGGCGACGCCTCGGTGGCGAGGTGCCCATGTTCATTCATTGGAAGAAGACCCCCATTTCGGATCGGTCATATGCCGATCCGTACTGCATTCATGCCGGCCCTGGCCGGTCGACCCTGACGCCGATGCTGAAGCAGTCCTACCGCGATGCCGGCAAGCCCAGGAACCGCACCCTGTGGCGCCCTTCGCGAGGCATTCGCACGTGCTGCATCGAGGACGTTCATGACCCCATCGCCCGCGTCGCTTGGTGGCAGGCGTTCGAGCCGGACTTCTTGGAGGTCGTCGCGCTCCTCGACAACGCTGCCGGGCAGCGCCTCCTCAACGAGTATGAATGGATCCAAGACGAGGTGGCCAAGGTGATCCGGCGGCCGTCCCTCGCCGAGGAAATCTTGTGGTGGTGCGTGCAGAGCCTTCCCAAAGACTTGCGCCCGGGAGAAAGCGTCCAGCAGCGACACGCCCGGCTTGTCGATGAGGCCCGACGGAGTGTGGAGGACAGGCTCCGGCCCTCGTGGGAGCGTGAACGCCGATACTGGCAAGAAAAGGCGGAGACGGCACGACGTGAGCCGCCTCGGGAGCGCCCGGACGGTGGTGCCCCAGCTCCGGGCCCGCAGAAGGCAGCCGACCCGACCCCGTGGTTCATCCGGGAGCTCGGGCTGACATGGCCGTGTACCGAGGGAGAGGTGAAAGCTGCCTGGCGCCGAGGGGCAAAGATTCATCACCCCGATCAGGGCGGATCGAGCGAGAGTTTCATCGCCCTCAAGAAGGCCTACGAGCATGCCGTCGAGTTCTTGCGAGGGCAGGCGGCTGCATAGCCCGGCCGGCTCACCCGCGGCGACGCCATCGCGCTACCAGAGCACCTTCGGCCACAAGAACCACCCCAGCTCGTCGACTGCTCCGGTTGCAAGTCCCCGAGCAAGATCAGGAATCAGGCGTCGAGGCGGTCAACCGCTCACCTGGATGGCCTGACCAGGATGCGTCGGTCGAGAGGGGCACGGGCGTCGCTTCATATTGCGGATGCCAATTCTTCTGCGGAAGAAGGGACCCGTCGGCGATGGCCGCGGCCCCTCTCTACCCCGTTCTCAAGGCGGGTCACCGAGGTCCGGTCGTAGCTCGGCCTCCCGGCGACAAAGTCGCGACGTCGCGACTTTCTAGGCGATGGACCTGCCCGAGACCTTCGCAGATCTGTCGCTGGCTCGGAGACGGGCCTTTCGCCCGTCGCACCACAAGGCCCCTCGGCCCCGGTCGAGCCTGCACCCCACCACCTCGAGTGCCAGGAGGACGACGGCAGGCACTGGCAGGGCTCCAGAGCGAACCGACTCGGGGACCATCTCCATACGCGGCCCGTGTCGATCCCAAGCCCCCGGAGAACGAAACCCTGGATATCCAGCCACTTCGCCATCCGGATGGCCCCGGAGCTTTGGGCCCGAACGGAACATCCAGGTGCCTGTTCCCGAGGGAGTCATAGGGCTGCGTAGAACACAAGGGGATTTTCCGCGTCGTCCCTGTTGGCAAAAAAGCGCCTATTTTCGTGCTTTTGCTGTGCTTCACGCCGGGTTGGTGGAAGGCGTGGGGGGTTGACCGGCACGCCCAGGATCGTGACCACGGCGGGCGAGAACCGATGGGCGGGGAGCTCGCGTGTCCACCGCCCGTTGCCTGTGGCCCATCTACTTCTCCCAGCGCGACATCACCTTGGGCTCGACCACAATCGGCACCGAGGGCACGTACTTCTTCATCCCGGCGATCATGCAGTCGCGCATGAGCACCTTGACCTCCTCGGCGTGTTCTTCGGGGGCTTCAACGAGGAGCTCATCGTGCACCGCGAGGATCATCTGCGCCCCGAGCCGCTTGAGGTGCGGGGTGAGGAGCACCATCGCCTGCTTCATGCCATCGGCCGCGGTGCCCTGGATGGGGAAGGCCAGGCGCGCATTGTATTCGTCATCGGGATCGAAGTAGTACGAGACCCGCCCGCTCCTGGTGCGTAGTTCGGCCGGCATCTCCTCGGCCATCTTCTTCTGCCACGCGGCGATGCCCGCGTAGTTCTGCAAGAACATTTGCTTGAACTGCGCCGCCTGCTCTGGCCTGAGATCCACCTTGTAGTTCTTCTTCGCGTAGGCGATGAGCTTGTTCACGCCCATCCCGAACGAGCCCCCGAAGTTCACGGGCTTTGCCCGGTTGCGCTGCTCGTCGGTGACTTGGTTCTCGGGCACGTTCGTCAACAGCGACGCCGTGTGGCGGTGCGGGTCTCCGTCGCTCTTCCTGAAAACCTCCTTGAGCTTCTCGTCCCCCGTCTGGTCTGCGAGCACGCGCAGCTCGATCGCGTTGTAATCCCCGACGACGAGCTTCTTGCCTGGGGGAGCCTGGATGCACGAGCGCACGTGTCTGTCGCGCGGCAGGCCTAGCAGGTTCGGCTGCCGAGCGCTGAACCTGCCAGTCACGGCGCCGATCTGGTTCAACGTCGCGTGCACGCGCCCGTCCTCGGAACGGCTGAAGGCCCGCAGCACGCCCTTGCCGGCACCCGTGACGAAGCCGTTCTTGCGCCGGTAGAGGACGAGCTGCTGGGCCACGGGGAGGTACATGTACGGCGCGAGAGCCTCACCGCTTGTGCCCTCGACCTGGAGACCGAGTCGGTGGAGAGCCGCGAGGATCTCATTGTTGTTATCGAGATCCTCCACGCCCAGCATGGCAACGAGGTTCTTCTTCAGCTCCGCGGCCTCGTTCGTCCACATGTCGACAAGCCGATTCCACTGGTCTCGGTTGATCTGCACGCCGCTCACCTCCATCTGGGCGACAATGGGGAGGAGCTTGAACTCAAGCGCGGCTACTTCTTCGATATGCTCTTCTTGGAGATCGTTCTGGAAGATGTCCGCGAGAAGCAGGACATCCCGCGCCTGTTGCGCGAGCTCATCGCGTAGCTCGGGGCTGGGCGTCATCCACCACTCAATGTTCTTCTCAACAATCTTCTTGTCGAACGCTTGCTCACACGCGCGCTCGAAGGAGAAGTACTTGTCGTTCTTGAAGTGCCTGCCGCCGTCGAGCAGCCGCCACGCGATGGCCGTGTCCACCACCGTGCCCGGCATGAAGCCGAGGTGGTACTGAAACTGCGCGAGCGCGCCCTTGAGGTCGTGGCCGACGACCGTCACCTGGCAGAGGGCATCGGCGACAGGGCCGAGTTCCTCGCCACCGAACGTGTGGAACACCCGCGCCTGGCCATCGGGCAGGGCGACGACGACGATGACAGGGCCCTCGGTGATATCGGGACCCGTCGAGTGGACGACCAGGCCCACACGGCCAGCACGGAGAATCGCGCCCGCGAAGTGGTCCCGATCACCCGGCCCCGCATCGTACGGTACCGCGCCCCGGTGGGGGTGTGCTCCGGGGCGCGCTTCGGGGCGCGAAAACCGTAGCGATTGTGCGATGTTGAGCTGGTCGGGCCCCGAAGCCCCGCAAGCCCGGGGGGAGAGAGAGGGCCCATAGGCAGACTCTGCATCCGCGCGACCAGCCCCCACGTCGTTCTGCGGCACGTAGGAGTAGAGCCTCTCCCCCTGAGCGAACGGGGCTTCGGGGCCGGATGGAATATCAACCATGTCCAGCTCACCATCTGTCCCCGTAACCATCGGGATCTGCCGCGTTTCGTGCGTCTCGCCGGAGCCCGAGCTGGGCCCCGTTCCGCGCCCCGTTCCGTTCTGGGGAACGGGGCCTCGGGGCGCGGCCCCGGGGTCGGACGAGACCACCCCCGCCGGCTCGGGTGAGCGGATGACCGGGAAGGGCAGGCCGAACTGCGGGCCGGAGCTACCGCCGCCCTGATTGCTGCCGCCGTCGCCGCCGGCCCCTCGGCCGCCGGGGCCATCGTCGGGGTCGTCATCTCCTTCGTCATTCTTCTCCTCGGCGCACTCGTCGATTCGCTCGGAGATCGCGTCCCGCAGCTCGAGCTTCTCCCGAACGAACCACAATACGCGCTCGCGCTGGCCGTTCGGACCACCCACGAACTTCTTGCGAGTCGACCGGCCTTCCTCATCGCCAGGAAGAACGAACCCGTCGTCCACGAGCCGTGACCAGAGCATGCGCTGCGCGAGGGGCATCGACTGCCCTGCCGCACGCATGGCCTCGACCACAGCCGTGTAGACGGCATCGGGGACCAGGTAATAGTGGTCCTTGTCCTCCCAGCCGATGCCTTTCCCCTCGGCGGTGTCGAGCGCAAACCCCACGTCGACCGTCTTGACCTTGCCCTGCACGAGGAGCGTGCGGAGCACGTTGATGAAGCGGTGGACGGGGTTCACGTCGACGGCCGCGCGGCACTGCTCGGTCGCGTTGGCGCGCAGCGCGGTGCGGGCCTTCTGCAGGAGCGCACTGGACCCCTTCTCATCGAGGACGCCGACGTCCTTTGCGAACAGGCAGAAGTACTCCATGCCCAGCAGCAGGTGAGCCATCGCCGCCGGAGCGCGGAGGTGCTGGCCTTCCTGGTGCAGCTCGGCGCGCAGCTCGATGAAGCGCTTCTCCATCAAAGAGCGGAGGCCGTTCATCTGCGACTTCAACCACAAGATGTAACCGAGCATCGCGTGCGGCAGCCGGTCACGGTTCTTCTGCAAGTCGGTGAGCCTCACGCGATCGACATCGCCCGGCTTCATGCGGACCGTGATGAGACGCGCCTGGATCGATTCCCCGCTCGGCGCGTCCTCACCCGTACTCACCACGAGGGCGCGTGGGGGGCGGTCGGGACGCGCGGTAAGATCGGCGCGGAGACGGCCGCGGCTGTTGGCGTTACCGATCGCACGCAGGATCTGCGCCGCCTTGCGATGCAGATCATCACCGGCTTCTGCCTTTGTCGGAGCGAAGTCATCGATGGCGACGAGCATGTCCTTCGCGGTAAAGATCGTCTGCTCGAGGCGGTTCACCGTCCACGTCCAGCTCGCGGGCAGGTGCTCTGCGTCGAAGCTCCCGTAAAACGCCATGAGCAGGGCCACGAGCGTGGTCTTCATGGAACCCGTGGGCCCGCAGAGCGAGACGGTCGAGTCGCAGTACAACGCGTGCTGCAAGGGGGCTCGAAACGCGGAAGAGAAGAGGGGCACGGTGATCCGCGGGTCGGCCAGCTCGAGGAACGAGAGCGCGAGCTTCATAGCCTCCGGGATGTCCTCTGCCACGGCCGGGAGCTTGTAGCGCGCGAGCTCCCCTTCGAGGCGAACCGATACATCCCCGGCCCCCACTCCGCCGTTGGCGTGCAGGAACATCATCTCGCCGTTGTGCTCACGCCAGCCGCTGTGTGTGAACGAGTAACCCCTCGTCCACCTCGACGACTCCTGGATGGCAGCGAGCAGATGAAGAGGCGCCCGCTGAACGGGATACATGATCGCGTCGGGGCCCCATTGCTCGAGCGGCCACAACTCGTGATCGAGATCCTTGGCCTCGACCCGCCTCGCAGGCAGGGCTTCACCAGCCGCCAGCTTCCCGGACACGACGAGGTGTCGCTTCTGCTCGGCACCGTCGTCGACAACTTCTTCCCGTTCGATGTGCGCCGTGAAGTTGCAGAGCGGCTCGACGCGCGTCGTGTCGCCGATCCCGGACAGAATGCAAAACCTACCATCGTGAACGACGTACTTCGACATGGGCGGCGCCACCTCGGCGTCGCGCTTTCTCCTCGCCTTGAGCTTGCTCTCGAACTCCTTCAGGGCCCGCTTCAACGCGGCCGGCTTCACCTTGTACTTGCCGAGTTCCTCGGCCACCGCAGTCTCGGCGACGACCCCGCGCGCTTGGACCGCCGCCAAGAACGGCATGTCCGCGAGCAGCGCCATCGCCGCCTTCGTACGCGCCTCGTGCGTGGGCAGAGTGGCAAGAATGGCGACGCGGTCGATGGGGTTCGCTGGCATGGCCGCGGCGAGCACATCGCAGAGCGCCGTATACCCGTTCGCGGCGCGGAAGTCGTCCGGCCCTTGATCTTCGCCGTCATCGCGCAGCGGGAGCGCCGCCGCCTTCACCTTGGCGCCGCGCAGCTCGAGCGCCATGACCAGCCGAGCCTCTGCCTGCGCTACATCTGGGTTCACCGCCCGGCCGGCATCGAACACAATGAAGACCTCGCGCCGGACGAGGCCCACCACGTTCCACGAGTCATTGAGCTTGTGGTCCTTCGTGAGCGTCGAGTAGATCCCGCCGAGCCCGATAGCATTGAAGAAGTTGTCCTGGAGGACCAGCGCCTTGCCCGGCGACTCGACAACGTAGAGCAGCGCGGAGCCCTCAAACTCGCACCCCGGCGGGATGTAGATGGGGACCTCCCGCCCGGCGGGGGCGAGGTAGCGAGGTTTGCCCTCGTCGAGCCTGATTCGTACATATCCCGGCGCGTTGTGGTACGGGATCGCGATCCCGCCGCAGGGAAGAGGCTGATCCCGACCGAGCTGCCTCGCCCCCTCCTCTGCGGAGACCGACCATAGACCGGCCTCGGCGGCCCAATCTGGAACGATGGCGCGGTCCTCAAGGTACTTGATGTGATGGGGCTCGAAGGGCAGCACCCGTTCGTCCCCGGCATTGGATTCCGTGGAAGCGCATGCTAGAGTCATGACATCTCCTGGACGGCTCCATCCGCGGCCTGGGCAGACCTGGCGGATGGAGCCGTTCTCTTTTTCAGCTCTTGTTTGCCCGGCGCGGGTGCTGCCTGGATGTAGTGGCGAACCGCTCGATCCCGCGGCGCACATGCTCCGCAGCGGCTCCGAGGTCGACGGCGTAGATCACCCCCCGCGCGCCGAGCGTCGCCGAGAGATTCACCTTCGTGCCGTCGAGCAACTGGACCTTCGCCCCGTTGCTGATGAGCACCGTGCCCTTGAGCTTCTCGAGGGCGGGCAGCCGCTTGCCGTGCTGCACGTACTTGATAATGTGCAAGAACGGCCCGAGTCGGTGACCGGCCGCGAGGATCTGCTGCGTCAGCCTGAGGGCGACCAGGTCCCGCTGGCTGAAGCTTCGGACCGTGCCGCGGCCACGCGCCGCTCCAGCGCTCGGCCGGAGGCGACGGTTGCGGACGGCGTTGTCGAGCTGTCGGTAGGACAGCCCGGTGATCTTCGTTGTTTTACCTGCGTGGAACATCGTGGCGTAATTGAGCCACAAGGATCCGCGATATGGGAAGCGAGCCCCCGGAAGCACTACATCGCAAATATCAACGACATGCTCGTGTTGTTCTGAAACGCCTTGTTTCGTAGGGCGGGAGAAGTACTCACGGGACATGTTCTTGTACATGTGCCGCTGTTCTTATTGTTGTTCTTCTTCCCCGACTCGCAGCAGGCCAGTGCGCCGAGGACTCACGTCGCAGATCCTCGGCGAGGGCGCAGCGAGTACACTTCGGGCCTGACGACGATGAAGCCGAAGCGCGGCACGACGAAACGCATCACGACGAAGCGCAGGACGGAGACCTTCTCCACGAAGGCGGCTCTCCTCGAGAAGCTCATCCCGGCGTGCGCCGAGGAGTACGAGAAGCTGTTCGGCCATCCCTGGAGCCAGCATCCGCTCCGCTGGCACGAGCCGGAACTCGCGCGCTCGCAGATCGAGACCGACGCCTGGCGCGTGATGAACGCGCTCGGCAAGGCGGCGTCAGCGGCCCTCGACTTCTTCGACAGCCACGGCCTCGACGCGGGCCGCCGCGACCACGGCATCTACTACGCGCACGAGCTGCACAAGCTGCTGAAGCGGCACCGTCGGCTCCTCGAAGGGCTCAAGGAGAAGGTGGGCGAGTTCCCGCGCCCCATCGACAAGCGGCAGGCGCTCGTCAAGAGCGTGAATGTCCGCGGGCCGAACGTCTTCGCGGGGCTTCCCTACGGCCGGAAGCTCAACGATCGAGAGCTCGCCATCATCAGCCTGCTGATGCACAAGGGAGAAGACTTCTCGTTCAACCGGGGCATGACGATCGGCGACGCGATCGATCGAGAGCGCCGCCGGATGGGTCTCGCGAACAAGCGCGCGTCCAAGCCGACGAAAAGGTGGATGCGAGAGGTTCACGAGGACTGAACGACGGGGCCGCGCGGCCCTGAGGCACGCGGCGACTGCGTCATCGAGGACGCGAGCGTCTCGGAATTCGACACGATGCCCTCCGGGACACCGTGCCGTGGAGCGATCTGCGGTCGGGGCTTACGCCTTCGCCCATGAATGATGCGGCAAGGGACTTCGCCCTGTCGGCGGAGGAACGGCGTGCGCTGCACGCGTTGATCGAGAAGTTCGGAGAACGCGTTCTCGTGGCCGAGCTCAACGTCTCGCGCCAGGCGCTGGGCCGGGCGCTCGCGGGCCTCGGGGTTCGGCGTGGGACGATCGCGCTCGTTCGCGCCGGCCTCGCCTCCCCGAACATCCAGGCGAAACTCAAGGGCACAGACGACGCGCGGCCCTCTCGGAGGTCGACGTGAGTAAGACGTCGTCTACGCCAGAGCCCCAGAGCCCGCGCGGCTGGGGCTCGATCAGGACCGCGGCCGAGTTCCTCGGCATGTCCGCTGACGCGCTTCGCCGGAGCATCGAGCGCCATGCCGTTCGCGCGCCTGACGGCGGGATCGAGTCGAACATCGACGGCGTCCGTGCCCGCAAGTTCGGTCGCCTCTGGCGCGTGCAGTTCAGCGCCGCGTGGCACGCGGACATCGAGAGCGGGGATAAGAAGAGCGGCTACAGTTGTGCTACTTCTTCAGCACGTCCCAAGCACGCGGTCCGGCCGGAGAGGAGTTGACCGGCATGACCGTGCGACGAGACCCGCGGCGCCCTGGGCGCCCCTGGATCATTGACATCACGTACAAGGACACGCGCACCGGCCAGAAGAAGCGGTACTTCAGGAATGCCCTCCTGCAGACCGCCGACGGCGCGCGAAAGGAAGAGCGGCGGCTGCTCGCCACCATCGCGGAGAAGGGGTACCTCCCCGACCAGGCGCCGGAGGGAGAGCACACGCCGCCGAAGCCGGAGATGACCTTCTGCGAGGCCGTCGAGCTCTACAAGACCACGCTCGCGCAGAAGCTCAAGCCGTCGACGCACATCGGGTACATGAAGAACGTCGACGCGTACCTCCTGCCTCGCTTCGGCTCGTGGCCGCTCAGCAAGATCGACAGGGCGGCGGTGACGGCGTTCGACCTGGAGCTCGCGCGAGAGGAGCTCTCGGCCTCGACGAGAAACAATATCGTCATTCCGCTGCGCACGATCATCGGCAATGCGGTCGAGCTCGGTCACCACGACAAGAAGCCAGACTTCCCGAAGCTGAATCGGGTGAAGTCAAAGGTGTACGAGCCGCCGTCGCCCGAGCTGATCGACGCTGTGGTTGCTGCGGCCGACCCCCATGTCCGTGTCGCTATCGGGCTCGCCGCCTATGCCGGCCTCCGGGCCGGCGAGGTACGCGGTCTCCGATGGCTGGATGTGAACCTCGACTCGGACATGCTCATTGTCCGGCAAACCATTACCCATGGCGAGGTGGTGGCGCCGAAGTCCGGGCACGAGAGGGGCATCCCGATCGCGCCCGTGCTGAAGGAGCTGCTCGTCGAGGCGAGCAAAAAGCAGCACAAGCCGACCGATCCGGTGGCCCCTTCCCGCAAGGGAACACCCTGGACGGAAAGCGGTCTGCGCGGGGCCTTCAAGCGCGCTCTGGAGAGGGCGCAGGTGCCGGCCACCCGGCTGCACGGCCTGCGGCACTTCTTCATCACGGAGTGCTTCAAGGGCGGCGCCTCAGCGCCGACGGTGCAGCAGCTCGCCGGCCACCTGCACCTCTCGGTGACCCAGCGCTACGCACACACCAACGACAACCTGAAAAAGGAGGCAGTTAAGGTGTTCACCCGGCGGTCGGCGTAGCCGTGTGAATGGTGAGTGAATGGGGCTCGGTGGCTGCTCGAGGGCTCACCGGGCCCAGGATCGAAATCCTCAGGGATTTCAGCGGAGGAGAAGGGATTCGAACCCCTGGTACCCTTCCGGGTACGGCGGTTTTCAAAACCGCTGCCTTCGACCACTCGGCCACTCCTCCAAATACGTATATCGACTGCGTTTTCTGCCACCTCCCTCGGCGTTTGTCAACGTCGCTGCCGAGGTCGACCTCCCGCGGGCATGCCGGCGACGCTTCTTGGCATGCGGAACGTCTAGCTCTGCGGGCTCGCCAGGGGGTGGCGCGACGGGCTCGACGGGCTCGACGGGCCCTTCCTGCTGCCTGGAACGGCCGGCCTGGTACGCCTGCACCTCCATGTCGTCCGGAAGCGGGCGCTCGCCGATCCTTTCTTCACGGGACGAGATTTCAAGGATCCCACCGGAGTCTCCCTCTCCGGATCGGTCAGGTCGAGGTCCTCCCCGACCTGGCTGCGCACCTCGGTGAGGCAGAACTACCACGAGCCCATCGCGCTTGCACCAGCGAAGGCCCAGGCGCATCCGGCTCGGCGGTGGAGGCGCGTGGACAGCCCGCTCTGTCCTCCGGCGCCTCCGGGCCGCAATTCGTGAAAAACGCTGCGCAGATTTTTCAACGGCACCGGGGGCCATCCGGAATGGTCGCCGGTGCGCGCACCTTTATGGCCTCTGCGATTTGCTCGCGAAGTTCGTCGGCGAAGGGGCTTGACGCCAAGATCATTTTCTACCCATGAATCGGCCCCACGGGAGGGCCACGCCATGAGCGAACCATTCACAAGGGCACCGCCGGAGCTCACCGCGCAGCTCGTGCAAAGTAATTTCACCCGGGTCAAAATGGAAGAGGCGGAGCTCCGGAGCGCGTCAGGCCCGCGCGCGGTCTTCGTGAAAACCACGCTCGACCGGGCCCGATTCGACGGCGTGCGTCTCCCGGACGCCGACGTCCGCCGGGCCCATTGCATCGAGGCCGTGTTTGCGGACGCGGAACGACTACCGCTGCGAAACGAGGCAAGATGAGCACCGATCCCCTGCACACGCGCACCCGCTGGCGATTCCTGCTACCGGGGCTTGTTTCCGTAGCGCTCGTGGCGAGCTGCAATGGCGACGAGGAGCCCACCGTTCGAGATGATCCGGGCAACCCGACACACGCGGGCGGCAACGGCGGCGCCGAAGGAAATGGCAACGGCGGCACTGCGGCCTCGGGCGGGACCGGCGGGACCGGCGGCGCCCCCGAATGCATGGCGAATCTCGACTGCGACGACAGCAATGCGTGCACGGTGGACGAATGCGACGGCGGCACCTGCACGCGCGAACCGGTGAACATCGACGATGACGACGCTTGCACCGCGGACTCCTGCGAGCCGACGATCGGCCCGAACCACGTTCCGATTGGCACGGACGACGGCGACGCCTGCACGATCGACGCCTGCCATCCATTGACCGGTATCAGTCACACGCCGGTCGACATCAACGATGGCGACGCCTGCACGATCGACGCCTGCGATCCGGCTTCCGGCGTCATGCACATGGAGGTGGACGTCGACGACGACAATGTGTGCACCGTGGATTTCTGCGATCCGGCCTCCGGCGTCGAACACACGCCGATCGACATCGATGACGGCAATGCCTGCACGACCGATTCCTGCAATCCGGCCTCCGGGGTCAGCCACGCGGCGGTCGAGATCGATGATGGCAATGCTTGCACGACCGATTCCTGCAATCCGGCGACCGGTGTCCTTCACGTCCCGGTGAACGTCGAGGACGGGAATGCGTGCACGAACGACGCGTGTGATCCGATGACTGGCGTCATGCACACGCAGATCCCCTGCAACGACGGCAATGCCTGCACGAGTGACACATGTAACCCTGCCACGGGCTGCGTGTTCACCCCCGTCGTGTACTTCCGCGAGGTGTTTACCGACAACAGCAAGGGCTGGGTACTCGGACCCAACTGGCAGATCGGGCCGGCGATCTCGAATCCGACGATTCCACCGCCGCCAATCGTGAACCCGGATCCGACGACCGATCATACCCCCACCGCGGACAACGGGTTGGCAGGCGTGCTCATCGGTGGGAACCTCGCCGGCGTCGTCCAGGGTCCGTATGTCATGACGAGCCCCGCCATCGACATGAGCGGGGCCTCCGGCGCCGTGACCCTCGAATTCTGGCGCTACCTCAACAGCGATTCTCCGCCGTACATGAATTCGACGATCGAGGTCTTCAACGGCAGCACGTGGGTCCAGATCTACGGCGTACCCGCGAACGGGGCGGAACCCAAGGCAAGGGACGCGGTGTGGACGAGATTCCAGTACGACATCTCTGCACAGGCCGCCGGCAATGGTCAGTTCCGCGTCCGCTGGGGGTATCAGGTGATGTCGCAGGGCGCGCTGACGTGCTCGAGCTGGAACATCGACGACATCCGCATCCTGCCCGGCGCGCCAGGCGTCTGTCCGTAGCCGCCGCGCTCGCTAGGCTAGCGGAGCCATTCGCGGGTGAAATAACGATCCCAGCTATCGGCCAGGATCGCGACCACCGGGCCCTGGAGGTCGCCGCTCGCCGCCACGCGGAGCGCCGCGACCACGGCGGCGCCCGAGGAGCCGCCCACGAAGAGACCTTCCTCGCGGATCAATCGACGCGTCATGAGAAATGCGTCCTCGTCGCTGACGGTGATCGCCTCGTCGACGACCGTGCGGTCGAGCAATTCCGGCGGCCGGCTCGCGCCGATGCCCTCCATGCGGTAGGGCCCGTCGGGGCCGATTTCGCCGGTCTCCACCCAATGCGCCAACACCGAGCCGCGCGGGTCGGCGAGGACGATTCGTACACCCGGGGCGAGGCGCTTCAAATACCGGCCGACGCCCGTGATCGTGCCACCCGTGCCCGCGCCGGCCACGAATGCGCCGATCTTGCGGCCCATCGAAACCAGGATCTCGGGGCCCGTGGTCTCCTCGTGCGCCCGGATGTTCGCCGGGTTCCGGAACTGGTCGGTCAAGAACCAGCCCTCCGTCTTCGCGAGGCGCTCGGCCACGTTGCGGAAATTGTCGGGGCTATCCGGGGGATCGTTCGGTGTGATGTGGAGGCGCGCCCCGAGCGAGGAGAGCGCGGCGCGTTTGTCGACGCTCATTTTCTCGGGCATCACGCAGACGAGCTCGTAGCCGCGGACCGCCGCCATGAGCGCGAGGCCCATGCCCGTATTGCCGGCCGTGGCCTCGACGAGGGTCGCGCCGGGCTTGAGCTGGCCGCGCTTTTCGGCGTCCTCCACGATGGCCCGCGCGATGCGGTCCTTGATGCTGCCGCCGGGATTCAGGTGCTCGCATTTGACGTACACCGGCACGGGAAGGCCCTTGCCGATACGCTTGAGCGGCACGATGGGGGTATGGCCAATCTCGTCGAGGATCGTCCGCGTCTTCGTCGTCATCGTCCCGCGCGGGCCCTGCCCGCCTCGCCATTCGGTGGTGCGGCCTGCCAAACCTCCCCCAGCCAAGTGACCGCATCGGCGCATTGCCCCCGCGTCCGCGGTCGTCCCCCATCCCTCTCGTAAGGTCCCGCGACGAACGCGATATCCCGACCCCGCGCCTCCCAGACGACAGGGCCGAGCGTATCCCGCTCCCGGCAACCTTTCCCATACTTGCGCGCGAAAAGCTCCGCGACCTCGGCCACGTCCGCCGCCGTATCCATGCGGAGCCGGAACGCCACGACGAAGAGCCGCTTTGCGCCCTCCTCGCGCGCCGCCACCATGAATCGATCCCCGCCCCACCCCGCCGCGCCATCCCGCGCCTGCGCGCGGCTCCCGACGTCCTCCAGCAGAATCCGGAGCCCCTGCTCGCCCACCACGTCGTCGATGAGCACCCGATACCCTTGCCGCGCGAGCGCGCCGAGCACCGGCGGCGCGACGACCTCGGCCGGCTCGCGCGCGAGGAATTTGTCGACGTGTAGCAATTGCTCCGTCGTCTCGGGCATCGCTCGCCAGGCCTCGTCGACCGCGGGCCAATCGCCGCGGCGGCGCAATGCCTGGATGAATGCGAAGCCGTCGGTGTAGGGCGAGATCAGCGAGGAGGTGATGGCGCGCGGGGTCTTCTGGCCGATGTCGGACATCGCGGTCGACGCGACGAATGCGAATCGCACCTGCTCTTCGGTCATCTGGAAGGCCGAGCCGAGCGTGACGTCGAGCATCGCGCTCGTGGCGTCGCCCTCGATGACCGAATGCACGGCCGAGAGGCGATCGCTCGCGCCCGGCGCGTATTCGACCATCGGCGCGAGCGGGAACGTCTGATCGGCGAGGGCGTGGGCGAGCTCGTGCGCGAGCGTCTCCTCGGCCTCCGCTTCGCCGAGGTCGTCGGCGAGGTACATCGCGCCGTCTTCCGGATCGTAAAAACCCGCGATGCGCCCGCCGAGCAGAGCCAAGGCGCCGGCGACGAAGTCGTACTCCGCAGGGACCACGTCGAGCGCGGCGAGAAACTCGCCCTGCGCGACGAGCGCGTCCTTCGGCGTGTCCTCTTCGACCGTCTCGCGGATGCGGCGGAGCATCGTGTCGCGATCGAGGACCTTGCCCGGCACGGTCCGCTTGATCGGTAGGCCGCGCGCACGCGCGACGCGCTGGAGCATCCTCTGCACCGCCGCCGTGCTCTCGGCGTCGGGCGGGGACTCGTCGTCCAGGTTGATCTCCCTGGGCTGGGCAGGGGCCGGATGGCTGGATCGTTCCGGCGCGGGAGCGCGCGAGGGCGGCGAGGAGGGGCCACAGCCGGAGACGAGCGCGAGGGCGACGGCCCCGAGCCAGGCTCGCTTCACGGCACAGCCCCCACGCCCGCAGCCGCGTCCTCGCGCAACGCGCGGATGGCCTTGGCGTAACGAGCGACGCGCTCGTCGAAGGAGAGGTCCCCCGCGCCCGACGCCGCGTTGAACACGGCCGAGCCTGCCACGAGCACACGCGCGCCGGCGCGGACGACCTCGCGCGCGGTGCCGACCGCGACGCCGCCGTCGATCTCGAGGTCGACGGCGAGGCCCTGCGCGTCGATCGTGCGCCGGAGCGCGTCGAGCTTGGGCAAGGCGCTCGGGATGAAGCGCTGGCCGCCGAAGCCCGGGTTCACGCTCATCACGAGCACGAAGTCGCAGTCGGCGAGCACGTAGCGGATCGACTCCTCCGACGTGTGCGGGTTCAAGACGATGCCGGCCCTCTTCCCGAGGGCGCGGATTTGCTGGAGGGTGCGGTGCAGGTGGGGCGATGCTTCCACGTGCACGCTGATGAGGTCGGCGCCGGCCTTCGCGAAATCCGCGACGTAGCGCTCGGGCTCGACGATCATGAGGTGCACGTCGATCGGCAACTTCGTCGCGGCGCGGACCGCTTGCACGACGAGCGGGCCGATCGTGATGTTCGGCACGAAGCGCCCGTCCATGACATCGACGTGGATCCAGTCGGCGCCCGCGGCCTCGACGGCGCGGACCTCCTCGGCGAGGCGACCGAAATCTGCGGAAAGTATCGAGGGGGCGATGCGGATTGCGTCGCGACTCACGGGGCTACGGCTAGCATGTTTTTGCAGTGGGGTCCCTAGCCCAAGAGCGGCTACCCTGGGGCAGCCCGAGCCGGGCTCACGCAGGAGGCGCCGTGGAGCTGACGACGAGACCTCTCAAGAAGTCCGACTACGACGAGATCGTACGCGTGATCGACCGCTGGTGGGGCGGCCCCACGAGCGCGCTCGCGCACCCGATCTTCTTCTACGAGCTCGGAAAGCTCGCGCGGGTCGTGGAGCACGACGAGCAGCTCGTGGGCTTCCTGTTCGGGTTCATCGCGCCCGAAGGGCCGGTCGGTTACGTGCACATCGTCGGCATCCATCCCGACTACCGCCGCCGCGGCGTCGCGCGTCTGCTCTACACCGCGTTCGAAGCCGACTGCGACGCGGCCGGTTGTCGCCTGATGAAGGCGATCACCACGCTCGGCAACGAGGGCTCGGTGCGCTTCCACGACGCCCTCGGCTGGTCGAGGGCCGAGGTCGAGGACTACGCGGGCCCGGGACGTCAACGGATCGTGTTCACGAAGGAGCTCGCCGCTCGTTGATGCTTTCGCCCCTTGGGCGTAAGGTTTCTCTCGCATCTTCCTCCTGCTCCCGTTCGCGCGAGGTGACGATGAGAACAAGCTTGGTCGTGGCGATAGGGCTCGTTTCGCTCGTGGGATCAGTGATCGGCGCCTGCGCGAAAGGCAGCTCGGGTACGGGCAGCGGCGGCGAGGGCGGCGAGGGCGGCGAGTGGAGCGGGCCGGGGCCCGCGTCGAACAGCTCGTCGTCCGCGAGCGGCATGGGCGGCATGGGCGGCATGGGCGGCGGCGCGGTGAGCTCGTCGGGGAGCGGCGCGGGTTCGTCCTCGTCGTCGTCGTCGTCCGCGAGCGGATCCGGCGGCGGCGGCGCGTGTGGCGAGACGCCCTGCAAGCTCGTGTCGCCGCAGTGCGGGTGTGCAGCCGGCGAGATGTGCACGATCGACGGCACGGACGTGCGTGCGTGTGTGCCCGCGGGCAGCGTGCCGATCGGCGGGCTCTGCGACATCGACAACGACTGCGCGGCCGGCGGCATCTGCCTCGCGACGACGCCGACGATCAGCACGTGCGGCGAGTTCTGCTCGACCGACGCGCAGTGCACGGCGCCGGGCGGCCTCTGCGTGGTGAAGCTCAACAACGGCAGCGGCGGCCAGGTCGCGGGCGTCACGCTCTGCTCGGAGAACTGCAACGCCACGACGAACGTCGGCTGCGCGGCGGGCACGGGCTGCACGTTCGGACGCGAGGCGGCGGGGCAGATGCGGCTCTACACGACGTGCCGCGAGGCGGGCAGCGGCACGCAGAACTCCGCGTGCACGGACGACACCGATTGCGCGGCGACGTACGGGTGCTTCAACACGGGCAGCGTGAGCGAGTGCTTGAAGTACTGCAACGTGAACGCAGCGAGCTGTCCCTCGGGCGCGACCTGTACGCCGATCACGATCGGCAACGACCAGGTAGAAGTGATCATCGGCAACGTGACGTACGGCGCATGTCTGTAAAACTCGGCTTCCAGGGTAGCGAGCGGCTGCGGGAGATCGGCCTGTTCGGCGGGCTCGGCGACGAGGTCTTGCAAGACCTGTCGGGCTCGCTCGATCTGATCGAGCTCCCGCCCGGCTCGGTGGTGTTCCGCGAGGGCGACAGCGGTCGCGAGATGTTCGTCTTGCTGGACGGCGAGATGGAGGTCTTGAAGCAGTCGAAGCGCAAGCACGAGACGCGCGTGGCCGTGCTCGGCCCGGGCGATTGGTTCGGCGAGATGTCGATCCTCGACGTGCTGCCGCGCTCGGCGACGGTGCGCGCCGTGGCGCCCTCGAGGCTCTTGCGGATCACCGCGCACGACCTCGACTCGCTCTACCGGCGCGACCTGCGCGCCTACTCGCTGCTCGTGCTGAACATCGCGCGCGAGATGTCCAGACGCCTGCGCGTCTGCGACAACCTGCTCGCCGAGCTCGTCGCCAACGTGATCGACGAGTACACCCGGCCAAACCGGAACGGCTAGCCACGCCTCGACGCACCTCACCCCCGCACGTCTCCCTCTCTTGCAACGGAGAGGGGACGGGGGTGAGGGCGTCTATCCGCCTCGTCTACTTGCCGCGCGCGCCGCCTGCGCCGCCTGCGCCGCCTGCGCCGCCACCGCCGCCGGCACCACCTTCGCCGCCAGCACCACCTTCGCCGCCTGCGCCACCGGCACCACCGGCGCCGCCCTCTCCGCCTGCGCCGCCTGCGCCGCCTGCGCCGCCACTGCCGCTGGAGCTGGAGCTATTCGCGCCGCCCGCTCCACCGGAGCCGCCTTCGCCACCCGACCCGGTGGGACCGCCGTCCCCCTCGTAACCGCCGCCCGAGCCACCCACGCCGCCCGCGGACCCGGATGCGCCGCCGCCCCCACCGTTGCCCGCCCCGTCGGACGCGCCCGCGCCCGCGCTGCCTGTCTCGGTGGCTCCAGGCGGATCGGGTTGCGGGTTGAAGGAACACGCCGCGACGGCGAGGTTCGTGACGACGAAGAGGACGAAGAGCTTTCGCATGGCTGAGGACGCTGTGCCGCAACCATCATGCCATGACGTCCAACGTCGTTTCCACTGAGGAAACGGGCGCATGTGCGGCACAGCTTGGCACGTCTCCGGACGCCCGGATCGCGCTCACCGTTGGCACAGGTGCAGCGCTCGCGAGGGGCGCGCGGCGCGGTATCGTGAGGCCCGTGAACGAGCAAGAGTGCACGATCCCCGCGCGCCTGGCCGCTGTGCGCGCGCGCATCGACGAAGCTGCGATCCGAGCCGGGCGGAGCCCGGGCTCGGTGCGGCTCGTCGCGGTGTCGAAGACCAAGCCGGTCGAGGCGATCCGCGCCGCGTACGACGCAGGTCAACGCGACTTCGGCGAGAACTACGTGCAAGAGCTGGCCCAGAAAGCCGCAGCGCTCGCGGACCTGCCGGAGCTCAGGCTGCACTTCATCGGCGCGCTCCAGCGCAACAAGGCGAAACAAGCCGCGAGCGTGGCCGCCGTCATCCACACGGTGGACCGTGAAGAGCTCGCGACAGAGCTCGACAAGCGCGCCGGCGCGCTCGGGCGCAAGCTCGACGTGCTGCTCGAGGTGAACGTCGGCGGCGAGGCGTCGAAGGCCGGATGCGCGCCCGAGGCTGTTCCTCTGCTCCTCGAAGCGGCGCGGCGTGCCGAGCATCTGCGCGTCGTCGGGCTCATGGCGATCCCGCCCTACCTCGACGATCCCGAGGCCGTCCGCCCGTACTTCGCGCGCCTGCGCGCGCTGCGCGACACGCTCGAAGCGCCCGCGCTCTTGCCCGAGCTCTCGATGGGCATGTCCCACGATTTCCACGTGGCGATCGAGGAGGGCGCGACGATCGTCCGCGTCGGTTCGGCCATCTTCGGCGCCCGATAGCCTTCGCAGACGAGCCGGCCTAGAGTTCGATTATCCCCATGCGTGGTCCTCTCCGTTCCATCGCTCCCACGCCGAGCGTGCTCGCTTGCGCCGGGGCGATCGGCCTCTTCGGTTGCGCGCCGGCCATGCCCGCGTCGATGGGCCATCCGCTGCTCGGCTCGACGTCGCCGCCGTTTCACGAGACCGCGATCGACGACCGCTCGGTCGATGTGCCGGGCACGCTCCGCACGCACGTGACCGTGATCGACTTCTGGGCGTCGTGGTGCGGCTCGTGTCAGCAGACGATGCCCGCGCTCGAACGGCTCTATCAGGATCGACGCGCCGAGGGGCTCGTGGTCGTGGGCGTGAGCGTGGACGACAGCGCGGACGAAGCCGCGCGCGGGGCCGAGGCGTTCGGCGTGTCGTTCCCGATCGTGCACGATACCGGACACGGGCTTCAGGACGCGTTCGGCGTGTCGGAGGTGCCGACGACGTTCGTGGTCGATCGGTCGGGGACGGTGCGCTTCGTGGGGCGTGATCCGTCGAGCATTCAGCGCGCGGTGGTCGCGCTCCTGGACCGGTGACATGACGGCCCGGCGAAGTCCTCGCGGCGGCGACAAGGACGCGGGCCCGACGCTGTTCGAGGCCGCGCTGAAGCGTGACCCGAAACTCGCGGAGCTCGTGCCGCTCGCCGAGCGGATGCGACCACGCGCGCTCTCGGACCTCGTCGGGCAAGAGCATCTCGTCGGCGAGGGCAAGCTGCTCGCGCATGCGATCGCGGCGGATCGGGTGCCGTCGATGATCCTGTGGGGGCCGCCTGGATCGGGCAAGACGACGCTCGCGCGGATCGTGGCGGAGTCGACGCGGGCGCGGTTTGTCCCGTTCAACGCGGTGCTCGGCGGTGTGCCGGAGCTCAGGCAAGTGATGGCCGCGGCGAAAGAGGCACGCGCGTACGAGGGGAAGCGGACCATCCTGTTCGTCGACGAAATCCACCGGTTCAACCGCGCGCAGCAGGACGCGTTCTTGCCGCACGTGGAGGACGGGACGATCACGCTGATCGGCGCGACCACGGAAAACCCTTCGTTCGCGGTGAACGCGCCGCTCTTGTCGCGGTGTCGCGTGTTCCGTTTGAACCTGCTCGACGAGAAGGGGATCACGGAGCTTCTCCGACGCGCGCTCGCATCGCAGGAGGGGCTCGCGGGGTCGGTGGGCGCGGACGAGGAGGCGATCGAGGCGATCGCGAAGCTCGCGAGCGGCGATGCGCGCAGAGCGCTGACGACGCTGGAGATCGCGTCCGACGAGGCGAAGCGCGAGGGCCGCGCGCGCGTCACGCGCGAGGACGTCGTGCAGACGAGCGGGCAGAAGACGCTGCTCTACGACAAGGCGGGGGAAGAGCACTACAACGTCATCAGCGCGTTCATCAAATCGATGCGCGGATCGGATCCGGACGCGGCGATCTACTGGCTGATGCGCATGCTCGAGGCGGGCGACGATCCGCTGTTTCTCTTGCGGCGCATGATGATCTTCGCGAGCGAGGACGTGGGCAACGCGGACCCTCGCGCGCTCGACGTGGCCGTCGCGGCGGACGCGGCGTTCCAGCGGGTGGGGATGCCCGAGGGGATCTACTTCCTCTCGCAGGCGGCGCTCTACCTCGCGTGCGCGCCCAAATCGAACGCGTGCAACATGGCGTGGAAGGCGGCGCAGGAGGTCGTGCGCGAGAGAGGCAGCCTGCCCGTGCCGATGAAGCTACGCAACGCGGTGACAGGCCTCATGAAGCGCGAGGGATACGGGACGGGATATCGCTACGCGCACGACGAGAAGGGCGGCGTCGCGTGGGGCGAGACGTACCTGCCGGACGAGATCGCAGGGACGCACTTCTACGAGCCGACGGAGCGCGGCTACGAGAAGGTGATCGCCGAGCGCGTGCGATGGATACGCGCGCAGCAATCTCGTCACGACGAAGAAGAAAACACCCCCGAGGGCGAGGCCTCCCCTCCCCTCTCCCGAGAGGGGGGTTTGGGGGCGCAGCTCGGCTCGTCCGAGCGGAGCCCCCAAGCGTCGAATGAGGGGTCGGGGGTGAGGGAGTCGTCCGATCCGAAGGCTCAGTCGTCGAGCGCCGACAAAGCCGACTGAAGCTCCGAAAGCGCGTGTGAATCGCCCTTCCCGCGCGCCCGCGTGACGCCCTCTTCGAGCCACTCGCGCCCCGCATCCACGCGCCCTGCCTTCACGAGCATCTGCCCGCACATGAGGTACTGCGGCACGTAGTTCGGATCCATGTCGCGGAGCTGTGTGTAGGTGCGAAGCGCGTCGTCGATCCGATCCGCTCCCGCGTACTCCATCGCGAGCGCGTACCACGCGAAGGGATCCTTCGATCCCTTCTGGATCATGCTCTCCAGGACCGCGAGGCGCTTGCTCATGACCCCGACTCCACGAGACCGATGAACGGCAAGTTGCGGTAACGCTCGGCCCAGTCGAGCCCGTAGCCCACGACGAACTTGTCTTCGATCGTGAAGCCCAGGTAGTCGATCGGCACCTGGATGCGCGTGCGCGCGGGCTTGTGCAGGAGCGCGCAGACCTTCACGCTCGCGGGCTTGCGCGTGCGGAGCAGGTCGAGCAGGTGCGCGATCGTCAGGCCCGTGTCGACGATGTCCTCGACGATGAGGACGTCGTCGCCCTCGACGGGCTTGGTGAGGTCGTGGGTGATTTGCACGACGCCCGAGGACTTGGTGCCCTCGCCGTAGCTGCGCACGCCGAGGAACTCGACGCGCATCGGCAGATCGATGTGGCGCGCGAGGTCGGAGGTGAAGACGAAGCTGCCCTTGAGGACGCAGACGAGGACGAGGTTGCGCCCCGCGTAGTCGCGCGTGATCTCGGCGCCGAGCTCGCGCACACGCTGCGCGATGCTGTCGGCGTCGATCATCGTGGAGACGTTGGTGGCCATCAGGAGCGCGAGCTAGCACCGGCGGCGCGGGGCGCCTAGGTGGACGTGAAGCGAGCGCGCTCCCGGTGGATCCGACGGCGCGTTATGCTGCCTGCATGGCGCCTCAGCCGACCGAGGATGAGCGGGTGATCCTGAACGGGATGACGTGGCAGGACTACGAGAGGCTGCTCGCCGACCGTGGGGATCAAGCTGGCGCGCGCATGGCGTTTCTCGACGGGACGATCGAGCTGATGCGTTCGTCCTTCCACCATGAAGGGGTCAAGAAGACGCTCTGCCGGCTCGTTGAGGCCTACGCGGATGAACGAGGGCTCGATCTCAACGGATACGGCTCCTGGACGCTGAAGAACGCGCTCGTCGGGCGAGGGCTGGAGCCGGACGCGTGTTACGCGCTCGGCGTGCCGGGTGGCGACCTCCCACAACTGGCCATCGAGGTCGTGTGGACGAGCGGAGGCCTGAACAAGCTCGACATTTACCGGAGCCTCGGCGTGGGCGAGGTGTGGATCTGGGAGCGAGGTGCGGGCTTCTCGGTTCACGTCCTCAGGGACGGTCGGTACGAGAAGGCGACGAGGAGTGCTCTCCTGCCGGAGCTCGACCTGGCACTGCTCCAGAGCTTCGTTGAATCGCCGAACCAGAGCCAAGCCGTGCGGGCGTTCCGGGAAGCGCTGCGAGGGTCGACGGGCGGGTGACCACGGGTCCCGGCCGGGTGACCACAGGTCCCGGCCGGGTGACCATGCGTCCTGGCGAGGTGACCATGGGTCCCGGCCGGGTGACCATGCGTCCCGGCCGGGTGACCATGCGTCCTGGCGAGGTGACCACGGCTCTCGGCCGGGTGACGGTGGGTCCTCGCGCGGCCGACACGCATGGGCTCGGCTGTCAACGCAAATGTGCGTAACGGCGGCGCGGGGTCGAGTTGCCTCGTTGGGCAAGCCTGCGTCTCGCAACACGAATCCGACGTACACTTGTCTTGCTCGTTCCGTCCGGGTCGTGTAGTTCGCCATGTCCATGACCGTAAGGAACTTCTCTATGTGGACTGGCTTCACGATGGCCCGACCTGCCCGCGCTCGCTGGAGCGCACCTCTGCTCCTGGCGAGCATGCTCATGGGCGTTGCATGCGCCCCAGCACCCGAATCCGAGGGCGCCGCCCCGACCGACGACGCTGTCGCGGAAGCGCAACAGGCTTTTTCGTTCGTCGGCGTCGAGCGGATCATCCCGCTCCGGTTCGTGCAGCTCGTGCCCTCCGGCTCGACGGAGAACCTGACCTACGACGAAATTCTCAACATGGTGGAGCGGGCGAACCGCACGTGGCGGCCGGCGGGCGTCCAGTTCACGATCCGGTCCAGCTCGTCGTTCACGGTCACGAAGCTGCTCAAACCGGCGACCGACTACGCCCCGGGGAGTGGCCCGAACGACAACCCGCCCGAGTGGGTCGAATACACATGGGCCGAGGTTCGTGATGAGCTCCAGCAGATCTACCCCAACCTGAGCTCGACGACGTTCAGCGACAGCACACTGAAGAACGCGAGATCCTGGCTCACGGCAGCCGCGGCGCTCGTAGGGGATCCCACGAACTATGTCGTGTTCATCACGACCGACAGTAGCAGTTCGGGGACCTTTCCGTGGGCGGGCCCTGCCGTGCACTTCCAGCAGAAAACCACAAGCAGCGGAGAGGTGGTCGCCTTCCCCCACGAGATCGGCCATACCCTCGGCCTCCTGCATTCAGACGAAGTCGGGGCCTCGGGGGCGACCGATCCGGAGAACCCCTCCCAGGACGTCCCCCGATGGAAGTACTGGGATCTCACGTACCTGCCGGGCAGCACGTTTTTTTCCACTCCGCATACGTTGTTCCACAGCCGTGCGGACGCCCAGAACCACGCAGCGTTCGCGACCTTGCAGCCCATCTACAAACTTACGAACTGCGACTGGGACTCGTCGGGCAACGTGGGCTGCGACCTCGGCGATGCGGATGGCGACGACACGGTGATGAACCCGCCGGGGTTCTACTTCCAAGGCGATTCGTCCACCCTGGGCTACAACATCATGAACGGGCCGACACCAACCGGCGCATTGTACAAGGTGCCGAGCGATTCGCAGGTCGAGCTCGTGCGGGAGTACCTGCGCTTCGACATCCCGGTCTCGCCGGACTACTGGACGAACCTCACCGCCGGCATGACCGGGACGCCACCGGCGCTCCGCGGAAACCGGCCGTACCTCGGCCTGGCCCAGCCGCGGGATACGACCTACCGCCTGGACTTCGACAACGACGGGCGCCGCGACCTCGCCGTGTGGGACCCGCCGGCGGCGGGCTCCACCGGCAACGGCACGTTCAAGATCTGGCTCTCGAACACCCCGACCGTCGTCCAGACCGTCCCGTTCGGGCTCCACGGTGATATCCCCGTTCCTGCGGACTACGACAACGATGGAATCACCGACCTCGCCATGTTCCGCCCCGGGGTGAGCTGGTCTAACAACCTGGCGGAATGGCACATCTGCACCGGGACGAATTGCGGCACCGGCTTTGTGAGGAGCGTCCAGTTCGGGTCGCGCTCGGACATCCCGATGCCGGGCCACAACCTGGTCGACAATGCCGGCGCGGATCTGCTCGTCTGGGACCGCAACGGCCGAAAGTTCCACTGGCGGTCGCTCGCGGGCACGACGCCGCCGGACGAACAGGAGATGGGGCTCGGGGTCCGGCTCGTGCCGATCGTGGCCAAGCTGAGCAACGCGTCCACGCCGGATCTGGCCGTGTACGACATGGAATCGGCGGTGCTGACGTGGTTCGACGCTCACGATACGACTCCGGTGAAGCGCCAGCAGACGCTGTCCTCCGACTTCATCCCCGCGGCCACGGGGACACCCACGCAGCGGGCCGCGGTGGTGCCGCTCGTCGGGATGAAGCTCGCGTCCGGGCAGGACCGGCTCGCCTTCTTTCTGCCGGGAGAAGGTCGCTGGACGCTGCTCACGCCCGATACCCCCGCGACGAACGGCGCGGTGACCTCGTTCACGCCCAACACGTGCCAGTTCGGAATGCAGGTGACGGACCTCCCGGTGCCTGGCATCGACATGAGCGACGACGGCGAGTCCGACTTGCTGATCTGGCGAACGATTGGCAATGACGGGGAGCTCCATTGGAGGACGAGCGGGTGCGGCGCCGACGACTGGTGGGGGTACTCGACACCCGAGCGATCGCGCGTGCACACGGTCCCCGTGGCAGACATGTCGTCGCCGCCGGATGGCAAGCCGGACCTGATGGTGCTGGAGCCGGACGACGGCGGGAACGTGATCCGGGTCCTCGACTCGAACACCGGGTTCACGACGTGGATCCCCGGACTCCCGACGCTCGCCACGGCGCGCTCCGTAATGCTCTGATCCCACGGGCCGGGGCGGCGGCGCTCGAAGGCGCCGCCCCCCGAACCCGCCCGCCGCCCTGACGCACTCTTTACACCCCACCCCCTCCCTCGTACCCTGGAGAACCGCCGATGTCCGAACACACCCTCGCCAGCCTGGCCAGCGCGCTCGGGGCGCCCGATCCCGCGCTCCTCGATGCATTGCTCGACGGCACCACCGAGGCGCAGCTCGTCGCCAAGGGGAAACACATCGCCTCATCGCGCGTCCTCACCGACGTGCGGCGGCTTTATGCGCTCGCGTATTCGTTCTGGGAATCGGCCACGGTCGCGCAGAAAGAGACGCTCCGGGGTTTTTCGGCGGAATTGCTCTCGGTCGCCGTGCATCAGGCGATCGCGCTCGATGCCATGCTCATCGAGCACGAGGAGCGGGGAGATTCGCGGGGGGCTTCTCGCGCGACGCGCGACGCGGCGCTCCGGGAGGCCTTCGAGAAGGCGCTGACGCTGCGGGATCAGGCGCATTCCATCCTGCTCAAGGTCGCAGGCAATGCCGCGGCCGCCGAGGAAGAGGTGAATCAGGCCGTGGGGACGGCGGAGGATCCGGCGGCCCTCGCGCGGGGGCTCGGCGCCCTCATCGCCCTCGCGAAGAAGTATGTCGACGAGCCGGCCGGGCCCGTGAAGATCCGCGCGGAGATCCTGCGATTGGATCACGATTACATCGCGAAGATCGAGGCCGCCGCCGACACACTCGCGACCACGGCCCGGGCCGCCTCGGCGCGGCCCGCGGGAGAGAAGGTGACGCAAGGGTCGCTCGATCGCGCCGATGGCGTGAATCTGATGCTGCTCACGCACATCATCAGCGCCTTCGAGAATGCCCACGAGCAGGACCCGACCATTCCACGCCTCGTGCCGATCTCGACCCGCCGGATGTTCGAGCGGAAGGTGAAAAAGAAGAGCTCCGACGAGGGCTCGGCGGGCGCAATTTCGTGATGGTCACCGGAAAAGAGCCGCTCCCCGAGCACCTGACGAGCCGCATGACCCTGACCGTCCGCTTTTGCGAGACGGACCTCATGGGCATCGTGCATCACGCGAACTACCTGACCTACTTCGAGGCCGGCCGCGTCGACTGGCTCCACCGGCGCGGGGTCTCCTACGAAAAGTGGGTCGAGATGGGCATCCACCTCCCCGTCGTCGAGGCAAAGCTCCGCTACCGGAAAGCCGCGCGCTTCGACGAGACGCTCGTCGTGGAGACCACGTGCGCCGAAGTGACGCGTGTGACCGTGCGCTTCAGCTATCGCATCCTGCGCGGCGCGGACGTGCTCTGCGAAGGCGAGACGCTGCTCGCGTGCGTGGGCAACGAGCTCACGCCGAAGCGTTTGCCGGTGGAGATCGCTGCAGTGTTTCGGAGCCCCGAGACGCTTTAGTTCGAGGTTCCACCCGCATCCGGCGCTCCCGCATCGGGGACCTCGCCGAACGTGAAACGCGCCGGGATGTCGAGCGTGCTCGCCGGGCCGATGCGGTCGCCGAGGAACGTGCGCCACTGGATCACGTAGCGGCCGCGCAACGTGCCGATCACGTAGCGCTGGTCGTTCGGCGGGACCGCGACGACGGGCACGCCGTCGACGAGCACGTACGCGAGCATGTCGGACGCGTTCACCGCGACGAACCCTTCGCCCGGCGCGAGCGGATCCGTGGGCGGCGGGAGCTGGAGCGCCGACGAACGGAACGCCGTGACTTCTTCGCGCGTGAGGAAGACGCCGCCAGGCGAAGCCGGAAGGCCGCTCGGCTGGTACGTCGAGCCAGGCGGAGGCACGAGCGTGTCGTTCGTCGGGATGTCGGTGCGGCGCGTGATCGTGGTGATCTCGAAGTCGATGCCGCCGCCGTCCTGCCACGTGTACGCAGCCGCGAGCGGGACCTCGCCGCCCTGACAAACCGACGTGCGCGGATCGACGCCGACGATCTCCACGAGCGCGCGGCAGAGCAGCGCTCCGCCCTCGCCGATCTCCGCGGACTTGCCGAGCTCGAGCCGCACCGAGCCGAGGCTCGACGTGATCTCCACCTTGCGCGTCGGGAGCTGCAGCCGTTTGCCCTCGCCGACCGAACGCACGACGCCGGGCGAGAGGGGCGTGACGTCGACGCGCCGCTCGCCGAGCACGGTGCGGAGCGCGCCGGGCGGGACGACGCGGTAGTCAGTCGCGTCGGGCCAGAGGGCGATGTGGCCGTAGCGATCGGTGCGCGCGCGGATCTCCGAGCGCTGCGGCAGCGGCATCGCGCGCGAGGCGAACTCGATGCGCATGCGGCCCGTGTCGGTGAGGTCGATCTTCCACTTCGGCGCGGTGAGCGCCAAGGCCGCCTTGATGCCGTCCTGCGAGATTTCGGGGCCGCGGGGCGGGGGCGGGACGTTGCGCGGGCGGAAGATGGCTTCGAGCGTGGCGCCCGCGAGGTCCTTCATGGCCGGCGCCTCCGCGGGGATCGCCTCGTCGCCACGAAGAACCCCCGGCGGCGGCGTGCCCGCGTCCGGGATGATCAGGCGGCCCGAGGGGTCGGCCATGAGGCCGATGGGCCCGCCATCGGGAACGCCGGCGTCGTGCGGCGCCTCTTCCGCCTCGGTGGCGAGGGGCGCGGGCAGGATGCTCGCGTTGGGGCTTGCGGCGTCGGTCGTCGACGTCGAGGAAGAGGACGTGCCGGGCGGCGCCTCGCACGCGGCGAGGGCCGGGAGGAGCAGGGCGAGCGCGACAGCGGATTTCATGGTTCGAGCTCGAAGGAGTGGATCACGTGGGCGCGTGGATCGAGCGGCGGCGGATCGGGGGCGTACTGGGTGTCCACGAAGACCGTCGTGCACGCGGGGTGAATCTCCAGGAACAGGTTACAGTTCGCCGGCTCGTTGTCGAAGACGGCGATGACCTCGCCGAGCCGCAAAAGTGCCGGCGCGACCTCGCGCTTGAAGACGCTGTCGGGCGTCTCGAAGGCGGGCTTCGTGACGAGCTCGGTGCCGACGACGCCGATCGGAAAGCCGAGATCACGGAGGCTCGCGAAGGATCCGAGCGCCATGTTCGGCAGATCGCGGCCCGTCAGGTACACGATGGTCGCGCCGCCGTCGTAACAAGCGCGCACGAAGTCCCGGGCGCCGGACATCTCGATGTCGTGGCGGATGTGCGGGTCGTAGAAGAAGCGCTCGCGCCAGAAGCGGAAGCCTTCTTCGTGGAGCGTCGGCTCGCTCACGCCGAGGCGTCGCAGCGTATCGACGAGGCCGTAGACCACGTCGTTGATGCCGGCGGCGGCGAGGGCGGCGGCCTCGGTCGGATGCCGCGTCCGCCAGAGCTCGGCGAGCTCGTGCAGGATCGCGACGACCCGCGGCCGGTTGTCCATGATCGTGCCATCGAGGTCGAAGACGACGACGCCCGCCCCGCGGGAGCGATCGCGCGACCGCTCCAGGACCTCGCGGAGAAGCCGCTTACGTTCCACCTCGCCGAGCCTTCGATGCGTGAAATGTGCTCCCACCGGACGGTAGCCTTGGCCCAGGTCGAGGCCCCTTGTCCAGCCGAAGGTGGCGGACCCTGACGAACGGGTACGTAGGGGGCACACCTTCACGTCGGCACATTGTCGCCTGATCTCCTACATTTGTTGGCCCCAGGATCCAGGCTCCCTTAACGTTCTGCCCAGCCGGCGGACGTGGCACGCGAGTGGAGATCGCGGCCTCGGTTCGTCGGTTGGAGGCCCATGCGTTTTTCCAAGAAGACGGCCCTCGCGCTGACGGCCGTCGCCCTGTTCGCGTCGGGTTGCGGCAAGACGCCGAAGGACCGGCTCCAGGGGCGATGGCTCGGAGAATCGATCGAAAACGTGCCGGAGCCGCACCTCGCCAAGGCCATGGGCTGGGTGAAAGGCACGGCGTTCGAGTTCACCGGGAGCAAGGTGACAGTCACGATCCCGGCCGAATCGCCGCGCACCGGCTCGTTCCGGGTGACGGAGGCGAGCGGCGACCGCGTGCTCCTGAGCTTCCTGCGCGACGAGGGCGGCCGCGACGAGGCGGAGGTGCAGTTCGTCGGCGAAGGGCAGCTCCGGTGGAAGATCGGGGACGGTCGGGAGATCGTGCTCGTGAAGTCCGTGCAGAACTGAGGCGGGCCTCTCGGCCGTTCGGGATCCCAGTGCAATGGTGATCCTCGTCGTGTGGGCATTGACGCTCGGGACTGCGCTCGCTGGAAGCGCTTACACGACGCTCGAGCGTCGCTCGATCCGCGATACCGCCGGAGCGTTGTGGATCACGGCCGTGGGTCCGGTCCTCGGGGCCGGGCTCATGGGCAAGTACCTGGTCCTGTCGATCGTTGGTGACCCCGCGAGGCACAAGCTCTCGGCGGACTACGACATCTTCATCGGCATGGCCGCGCTGCTCGGCGTTCTCCTGGGTCCCCTCGGCTTCGTGGAAGGCCTGCGGCATGCACATCCGCTCCACGTGCCGGCACACGTAAACGTGACGCGAGGGCTCTTCTTCGCGGCCTGGACCATCTCCGCCTGCCAGACGGCGTTCCTCGCGTTTTACGCGTAGCTACCGCCGCACCCGCTCCCGCCGCACCCGAAGCCTCCGCGGCTTCTCCCCTGCCCCATCCGGCGCCAGCGTCAGCACCACATCCTCCGCGAGCGGCCCCGAAATGCGCCGCCGCGCATCCTCGATCGTCCGCACCTCGTGATCGTTCACCTTGAGCAGCCGGTCCCCCGGCTCCACGCCCGCGACCTCGGCCTCGCCGTTCGGCGGCACCATCACGACCACGATCACCTTCGACCCGCGCTCCGTCCGCTCGCCGAGCGTGAGCGCGATGCTGCCGGCGCCCTTCGCCTCGCCCTTCGCGCTCCCCTCGCCCGGCAGCGTGATGTCCACGCGTGACGTGCTCCTTCCCGCGCGCACCTTCACCGTCGTCGACGCACGCCCGAGGTCCGACGAATACGCCTCGATCGTCGCATCTCCCTCGGGCACGCCGACAAGCTTGAAGTGCCCCTCGCGATCCGTCGTGGCAACACCACGCGGCAGCGGCCCGAGCGGCAAGTACGTGGGCACCATCCCCGCCGCCACGCGCGCGCCCGCGACGGGTTCGTCGTTCGGATCGACCACCGTGCCCTCGACCTCGCCGGCCTCGGCGAGATCCACCGCGCCGACCTCCACCTCGCGGCTCGGCGCGGCGGCGACGGTGGCGATCTTCTCGTTCTGCGCCCAGTCCGGATGCGACGCGACGATCCGCACGCGGCCCGGCGCGAGGTCCTTCACCTCGAACGCGCCCTCGGCATCGCTGCGCGCGCGACGCACGCCCGCGTCCGTGTAGACCACGACCTCGGCGCCTTCGATGCGCTCGCGTCCATCACGACCCGTGACCTCGCCGCGCGCCGTGATGCCCTCGGCGAGCTCGTACGTGAGCTTCGACGGCGCGATCTCCACCTCCTCGACGATCGGCGCCTTGCTCGGACGCATGAGCACGAAGCGCAAAGGCAAACCCGCGGCGTCGGGGATCTCCACGTCGCCATCGTCGTCCGTGAAGAACGTGCGTCGCAGCGGGACCGCGGGGTCGAGCGAGACGGCGCGCACCTCGACACGATCGAGCGCATAGCCGCGATCGTCGGTCACGTGCACGACGACGGCGTCGCGCTGGCGCGGCAGGACGATCTCGACCTCCTTGCGCTCGCGATCGGGGATCTCGACGATGAGCCGCGCCGCGACGTCGCTCGGCGTCTCGGGGCGCGCGACGCTGATCAAGACCTCGTCCGGGACGGCGGCAAACGCAAAGCTGCCACTGTCGTCGGTGTAGGTGACGCGCTCGAACGTGCCGACGGCCGCGGCAATCTCGACACGCGCGCCGCCCACGGGTCGGTGATCGGCATCAACGACGCGGCCTTCGAGCGAGCCACCTTGGCGCAACACAACTTTTACGCGCGCCTCGCCGCCCGAGGTGATCGTGACGGTCTCGCTCTCGGCTTCGACGTAGTCGGGATGCCGGACGATCGCGTGCACGCGGCCGGGCGGGATCGGTTCGGCGCGGAACTCGCCGTCGGCGCGCGTGACCCACGGATCGCCGCCGCCGCCGAGCGAGGTCGCGGCGAAGGAGCCCGCGCGCGGCAAGTCGGGGATCGGGCCGGGCATCACGCCAAGCTCGCCGATGGGCAGGAGCGGCAGCGGGCCGGGCAACGCGAGATCGAAGTGATCGTCGCGGAACTCGGCCATCGCGCTCGTCTCGTCGATCGGCATGCCCTCGATGTCCACGCCGACGACCTCGATCGTCGCGCCGCCGACGGGAAAACCTCGATCGTCGACGACCTCGCCGACGAGCGCGCCGCCGCGCAGGAGCGAGACGCGCACCTCGGTGGCGTCGTCCTCGACGGGCACGGCGCTGCGCGGCACGAAGCCCGGGGCGCGCGCGCTGACGGTCGCGTAGCCGAGCGCGATCGGGCCGAGCACGACCACACCTTTCGCATCCGTACGACCGTGGATCGGGAAGGGGCTCAGGCCTTCCTCGGCGAGCACGACGCTCGCTTCCTTCACGGGCGGCGCGTCCTCGGATTCGCCGTCGGTCACCTTCACCGTGATGCGTCGGCCCGCGCCGAGCACGAGCTTCACGGGTTTCGTCACGGCGCGTTCGAGATCGACCCCGAGCTCCGTCGCGCTCACGCGTTCGCCGAGCTCGGCCTTGAGATCGTACCCGCCGCGCCGAAGGCCGACGATCCGCGCGACGCCGTTCGCATCCGCGATCGTGCTGCGCGCCGGCCAGAGCCCCGCGCCCGCGCAAAGCACACGCGCATACGGCGCGGGTTTGCCGTCGGACTCCACGACCGACACCTCGATCGCGCCGAGCCGTTCGAGCTTGATCCGCACGGGAACCGGTCCCGGGAGCACGCCCGTCCGCACGACGTCGTCGTACCCGCGCGCCGTCACGCGCACGGAAAACGGACCCTGCCCGAGCCGATCGATCCGCGCGCGACCCTCCGCGCCGGTCATGGCCACGAACGGCAGCGGATCTCCGCCCGTGACGGTGATCTTCGCGCTGGGGAACGGCTTCTCCGCCTCGTCGACGACGACGACATCGATCGCCGCGGCCGGCTGGAGCACGAGCCTCACGACGCGCTCTCCGGGCCCGAGCACGACCCGCACCGACCCTCGCGCGCGCCCCTCCGCATACGCGAGAAACCACGCTTCCCCGCGCGGCATGCTCTCGAGCGAAGCGACGCCATCGTCCCCTGCCCGCGCCTCGCCTGCGAAGTACGTGGTCCCGCCCTGGATCGAGAACAGCCGCACGAACGCGCCGGGCAGCGGCCTGTCGTGCTCGTCGACGATGGCCACGCGCACGTCGGCGTCGCGCGTGGAGAGCATCGCCGGCAGCGCGGGCGCCTGCATCACGAGGTCGAGCGCGGAGAGGCGCGTATCGAAGAGCCCCGCCGTGTAGACGAAGCACACGAGGGCGGCGAGGAGCGCGACGAGGCGTGAGGGCCAGGAGGGGTGCGGGAGGCGGGCGCTCACGTCCTCTGTTGCTAGCGCGCATGGTGTGAACGGACCAGCGGCAAGAGCCGGCCTTCAGAGGCTGATCCGTGCGCCCGTGGTCAGTCCTCTGCCCAGGGATCGATGATGCGCACTCCCGTGCGCCCGATGTCGGTCTCGTTCCGGGTGACGACCACGAGCCCATGCGCGAGCGCGGTCGCCCCGAGAAGCGCGTCGATGGCAGGGAGCATCTGTCCACGACGCTCCGCCTCGCCCTGAAGCCTGCCCCACGCGAGCGCGATGTCCTCGGTCACATCAAGCAGACGACCGGCGAACCGCTCCCGATCGCTCGACCTCGATCTCCGAGCCGACGAGCGGCGAGCTCGCAAGGAACTCGACCAGGCTCTCCTTGGGCTTCACGAGCTTCACGTAATCATCGAACGACAAGACGACCGCGGCCTCGACCCCGCGCCTCCGGATGACCTGCGGCCCATGCTTCTTGGCCTCGTCGACGACCTCGCCAAGCCGGCTCTTCGCTTCCTCGAGCCGCCACACCTTCCCCGTCCGCTTGGCCGTGCCCTTCATGATGACCTCATTCTCCCTGATCGCTGCTTCTCCGCACGCCCTACTTCCCTCCATGTCCTCGAACATGAAGGGGTAGAATCGCCCCGATGAGCACCTTACCCAACCCGAAAACTTTGGTTCGACTCTTGATCCTCCATGCGGCGCTTGGCCTCACCGCGCTCGCTTGCAGCGCAGAGAGCGCTCAGGGCGGATCGACGAGCAGCTCGAGCAGCGCGACCGGGGGCGGCTCGGCCGGCGGCATGGGTGGAATGGGCGGCGTCGGCGGCCAGAATCAAGGCGGCGCGGGGGGACAGGGCGGCATCAATTTCACGACGGGAAGCGGCGGCGGTGTCCCCTTGGTCGACGTCGACGTGGTCATCACGGCCGACAATGCCTACAGCTTCGGATACGGCAACGTCGACGGGATCACGCATTTCACCCAGGGCACGCGCGCGCAGACGGCCGGCCAGATCTTCAATTGCGGCGAAGGACCGGAGGCCTACGTCGTGCCCGCGGCCGACGCGCCTCCGTCTGCGTACCTGTACATCGTGACGTGGGACGATCTCTCGGTGACGCAAGGTGTGCTCGGGCAGTTCCGCCGCGGCGACGGCGCGCCCTTGTATACCGGGGATGCAAAGTTCGAGGTATGCGCGACCGGCGTCAACATGCAGGCGAGCCAAACCGGCCCCACGCAGCCCGAGATCAACGAGCAAATCGCCCTTTGCAACAGCGGCAATGGGGACGAGACCACCACGAGCGCGGGCTGGGTGAACCTCGCGGGGGCCGTGACGGCCGGCGCGATCGGTTCACTCGCGGTGGGGGAAGCCAACGATCCGGCGGCGGGCGGCTCCTTTCCTCCCACCTGCCCCACGGGCTCCGCGCCCCCCGAGGCGGCGAGCATCGACCCGGAGGCGCACTGGATGTGGTATCAGCCCGGCGGCATCGCGAATCCCTTTCAATCGACGGGATCGAACACGTTCCGCGCGTACTTGATTTTCCGCCTCGCGGCTGAGGACATCCCGGATCCCAAGTGAGCGGTCGCCTGCCTTTCCACACGTCCGGCCGCCCTACTATGTCCTCGAGCATGAAGGCGATGTCCCTGTTGGGGCAACACGTCAAGGCTTCGCCGCCTGGAGCGAACGTAGGATGGCGGGCAGGTCATCGTGGTCCTGATACGCCACGACTTGCACGTTGAAGTCGCGTGACCAGCGGTCGCGGTCGCTCGCGGGTTCTCGGATCAGAGCGTAATGCCTTCGCGCTGCAATTCCAAATGATCTGACGTTAAGCTCAAAGACAAGGTCGAGATCCAGCGGATCATTGATGCCGTATCCGACGAGAAGGAAGGTGTAGTCCTGGAGGAGGAAGCTCATTATACGCTGGTACGAGAGAGCACCTGCTGCGATCGTGTACTCGGCCTGCGTCATGACGACAGTGTCCGCCTTCTCGGCCGTTCCGTGGATTTTGAACAATACATTTCGGCCGGTAATAATATCCGAGTATGCGTTCTCTGCCTCCTTCCACGTATAGGCGGTTCGTCTGGGAGGGCCTTCTAGATGCTCGACCAAGGAATCGTAGTTTGTGGTAGCGAGAACGCAGACTCCGAGCTCGACGAGCGCCCGATGCACGTCCGCGGGAGTGGCATCGGGCGGACGAAACACAGCATCCATCGCTGCCTGATATTGACGTGCGTTACGAAGCTCGGTCCTCGCGGTATCGAGCGCACTGAGCATGGTTTCGAGCGAGCGATGCCCGCTTCGGAAAAACGTGCGCATCGCCGCGACCTGATCCGGCAGCCAGACACCCAGCCGCTCCACCTGATCGAGCAAGCGATCTGGCAGTTCGCTCCACTTGGGAAAGTTTCCCTTCACGTCCT
The DNA here is from genome assembly GCF_028435365.1 of Polyangium jinanense. The sequence continues at coordinate 49,163 of NZ_JAGTJJ010000008.1, forward strand.
TCGCCAGCGACAACCCTGAGCCGAAGAGTACAGCAAGCTTGTTTTGCCGGTACGCTTCGATGAGAGGCGGAGGGAAGACGACTCCATGTGCGACAGTGGGCGTGGAGGACATGGTCGGTGAAGTGGCGCGTACTGGTGTTGGCCGAAGTTGGACGATCTCACGTGGGCTCCGCGGTGTCCAGGTCCCTTGAGCGGCAGCTTCCTTAGCCAACAGGATCACCCGCGTCCAATCCCGTTGCGGAAACGTTACTTGGATCTGTTCCAGAGCCGCGACGGCTTCGGGGGTGCCGCGTGAGATGAGCACGTTCAGGAGCCCATTTCGCAATTCCACCACCATATCTCTGGGTGTGATTGGATGAAGACCTCGCGATCGATGCTCAGCACCTTCATCCTCCGGGAACTCGTGCTCGAGCCAGGTGTAGAGTTCCGCGATATCGGCGGTCGTCAACTTTCTTCCCCACGCATCCGACCGCCGCAACCTGATGTCTATTGCATCGACGGCGGTCAGGAACACCTCTCGACCGAAGCTAGGATCCGCGCGTAAGAGCGGACGAATGGCGGGCCATCCAGCATTCTGCGCGTACACCATGAGCGCGTGCGCCGCCGCATGCATGCGAAGCCGCGCGGCCCCTTCGAGAGGGACAGGTAGCGTGAGAATCGACGCTGCATAATCCACCACGCCGTCGACATCGTGCGCGATGAGTTCATTCAGCAAGTGGCCAAAGAAGGATGCCTTCAGCTCCGTTCGCTGCACGAACTTGAACAGGAATTGTCCAAGCGTTTGGTCCCAGCAGCCGCTCATGCGACTGAGCACGGAAACATGATCCCACCGCTCGTGGTCGCGTTCGAGGTGTATGCCCAAGACCTCCAGCACGCGTACTGGCCTCGCTCGGTAGGCGCGCGCTACGATTTGGCGGTTCTGCTCGTATCCCCCACCTTGCAGGAAAAATTCGAGCGGGATAGCAGACCACCTCCGCCAGATCGCTTCGCTGTGCTGATCGAGCCACGCAGGATCGAGCTGGTGTAGCAAACACAGGTATCGGTATCCGGCTGCCGCGGGACGATGAAATCCATCGAGACCGAGCCACTCGTCAGCACGCTCGTTCGTCCGTAAGAGGTACGCTCGCCCGATGTCCAGAATACGATCCCGCGTCTCGGCATCGGCGCGCTTCCAGCCGGGAAAATTAGTCACATCCCATTCATAAGTACCTGCATCCGATTCCCCAACCGTGCCAACGGTCATCCAGCCCAAGAGCTGCCAGCCAGCGTCGTCCTCACCCGCCTCGAATCGACGCATGCATTCTCGAATGCGTCTAAGGGCCTTTGGACGCTCGCGACGTTTCCTCGAGGAGCGGCCCGCAAACATGCGCCTGTATCTACCTCTCACCTTTGCGTCTTGCCGGTACGCGCGACGCATCCACCGAGAGGTTGGAGAACCCAGCACAACCAGCGGAGGGATGTCAGGCATCGCCTGGCGTAGTTCTTCCATCTCCAGGATGGCACCAATAATTGGATCTGCGACCTCGAAGCTCCACATTCTGGTGGAGGTAAATTGCGCCAAGATTGCCGCCCACCGAACACGTATTGATGGCGCAGTTTCCGTCCTCAGCTGTTCGATGACCCAGGGCACGTCACGAGGCAGAACGAATCCATCGCTTACAAACACGGATGCGTCGTGCTCGCCCCAGGGCGGCAGGCTGTTGAGGGCGCTGGCGAGCAGGCGTCGCCTACGGTCGTCATTCGAGACATCCGGAGCATCTCCCTTATGATAAGGACGATGACCGAAAATACCTTCGTAGTGCAAAAGCCGCTCACGAACAGCTTGGGCAAACGCGGGCCGAACCTGGGGATCATCGATATGCTCCCATCCGCGTACCATGATCGCCTCCGACAGCGATTCAAACGCGTACGACAAATCATCGCCATGTCTTGGGGGCAGCCCCAATGTCCAGTGCAGGGCATCCGGCAGAAGAGCCGCTGGCAACGTGTCTTCGAGCCTGTGCAGAAAAGCCACGTATGTGCCGCTATACGACTCCCTTTTTGGCGGCGTCAGACTCGCGAATAGCTCCGCGGCGCTCAGGTCGTCGGCCCACAACGCCTCCAGCGCAGATCCTTTCAGCTTGTCGTCTGGGTCCGGTCCACAATTGCCCCCGATCAACGGTTTGAGCCGCCGTTTCGTTTCCCGACTGCCAACGCGCACGACTGCGTCTGCCGCGTCCGAGCGAATACCGTAATCCTCACTGACATCCAGCGCGAGATCTGCCAACTCGTCTTGCAGCGCGGCAACGCACCCCGCCTCAGCCATCTGAATGGCTGCCCGCCGGGCCATGACATAATGATTGCGATCCGTGATGTAGGGACGGAGCTGCTCGGCGAGCCGCGGGTGCACGAGATGCGCCTGGGCCCGGCGATCGTACATGATGGGGTCCGCGCGCATCTCTCGACGATCGATCTTTTCCAGCAGCGCACGGAGGAGCGCCTCCCGCTCGGCAGCTCCGACCATCGCAAAATCACTACCGAGCAACGGCTCTGGATCGATGCCAAGCAAACGCTGGCGGAAATCGCCGTCCATGCTCGCCAGCCATGCAATGGTCTCGCGCAGCGCCGGGACCGTCCGACCCATCGTCGAATTCGAGACTTCCCGCACGAGTTGCTCCGCAGTGAGCCCTCGCATCTTCAGGAATCGGGCCGCCAGGAACTCCGCGTAGGTCTGATGTGCCCATCCTGCACGACCGGCTCCCCCAGGCCGGAAGAGCCCGCTATTGAGCACCTCCTTCATGGCGGCGTCGGTCACCGGGACGTCGCCGTCCTGGCTCGGCTCCACGCCACCGAGCAGCTCGTCGATCCTGACCACATCCGAGGAGACCGCTCCACGGTCCGGCCCTCGAAAATGGATGAGGCTTCGGCGGCCCAGGATGCTGACCGCTGCGATCCGCGATGCGAGCGCCAGACGCTCGTCCCTATGGAGCACGCCGGTGCGCCTGGCATCTCCACGCGAGGGGCTCGGGTCCTCGCAGAGTCTTCGGCATCCCTCCTCGTACAGCTCGACGCGTGAACGCGGCAGCTTCCGGTGCTGCTGGTACTCTGCAAGGAGGAAGCCCAAGGTGATCGGCTTGCTCGCCAGTGGCTCGGCGTTCGCCCTGGCCACCTCGCCAAGGAAGCGCTCCCCATCCTTCCCCGCAGCCAGCGCGACGTCGACCCTGCGGAGCGGGGCGAGCGCGTAGAAGACCGCTGGCTCTGATTGCTCGCTGCTCTTCCAGATGCGCGGGAGCTGCTCGTCGAGCACCGCCGGCCACTCCGCCGAGCGACACGCAACACGAAGCCTCAGCGACGAAGCAGACCCTTGCTGAAGGTGATGGATGAGTTGGGACGCGACATGGAGGGGCCCCTTCGGGTGCTCGTCGAGGCTGTCGAGGATGAGCGTCAGCGGTGACGCGTTCGCGAGCCATCGCTTGAACGGATCCGTCCCGAAGATCTCCTTCTCCAGTTTGTCGTGCTGCCACCTGAAGTCGACGAAGAGCGTTGCCTCGACACCGCCACGTGCGCGCACGTGGTCGCGGTACTCTTCGACCACGTAGGACTTGCCGATCCCAGGTTCCCCCAGCAACGCGACGCACGGCTTGTCCTCCAGCTCCTCGAGCGTCTTCGCATGCGGGTTGATGTGCTTGCCGTACTCCCCTTCGGGGTCTGCGAAGTAGTCACTCCACAACGAGGGAGACGTCTCGCGCGGCACCCAGAACCGCTTCCACGGAATGTTGCTGGCCAACCTCGTCATCGCGTCCCGACCCGTCTCTTCTCCTACTATGTAGGGGGAGAAGAAGGGGAACGCACACGGCCCCCGCGAGCCCGGAGGACCTGCCAACCGGCCTGTAGCTTGCTCAAGCAGGTCGATCGACCTCCTCCACCACGTTTGCAACCGGTTCACACAGGTCGATCGACCCCCTCCACCCCGTCTGCAACCGGCTCGAACAGGTCGATCGACCCCCTCCACCCCGTCTGCAACCGGCTCGAGCAGGTCGATCGACCTCCTCCACCACGTCTGCAACCGGTTCGAGCAGGTCGATCGACCTCCCGGATCGACCTTGAACCCGTTCCCCCAGGTCCCTCGACCGTCCGGTGGACCACACATGCTCAGGGGATCGCCGAAGCCTTCACCGCGAACACGATCCGGGGCATGTTCGCGTGCCCCTCCGTGTTGATGTACATCCGATCACTCGCCGGAACGTGGTGAATGCCCTCCGGCATCCACCCCCATTTCCCATCGGAGGCCTGGTACACCTTGCTGGCCTGGTCCACGGCGCCTGTAAAAAGCGCGCCGTTGTAACGGGTGGCGTTCAGGAAAAACTTCCCCGACACGCTCGCCGCGCCCTGCACATTACGACTCCCCGCATACCAGGCGCCCGTCGCGTGCGCGGCGCCCTTCGGGTCCGTCGCGAGCTTCTGGGCCTCCGGATCGAGCGGGTAACGCAAAAGCCTGCTGTAAATGCCGACCGCCGGGTCGTTGTCGTATTCGCCCGCGACGAGCGAAGGCGGGTTCGAGGTCGCGTCGAGCGAGAGGTACGAGAACCTCGCGCGGCAGCTCGCGTCCGTGCCGGCCGGGTAGAAGTACGCGCCGACCTGGGGCAATGCATACGCATACCCATACGCGCAAACCTCGGCGCCGACCTTGCCGATCTGCGACGCGCAAGCCTCCGAGGTCGAGACGGACAGCAGGCGGGTCGTATCGAACACGCGGATGCCGCGCGAGGTATCGGCGACGAAAAGCCACGGCCCGAAGAGCGCAATCCCGCCGGCATGAATGTCCACCGAGACGAGCCCCTTCGTGGCATCCGGCGCGACGAGCAGGACGTGCCGGTAAAGAACATCCCCGCCGAGGGTCTTCACGTTCGCGAAGGAGAGCCGCACGCCTTTGTCCCCGCTCGCGGGCGGGTTCGGATCATCGGCGAGGTGCGCCTCGTCGTAATGCCAGGACACGACGACGTACTCGCGCGCGCCCACCGTGCCGCCCGTGAGGCCCTGCGGCACCCAGTACGTGACGTTCTGATCGCCGGCCTCCCACTCGAACGCGCCCTGGTAGCCGACGACGGTCGCGAGGTCCGCCGCGAGCGCCGCGTCGGGCTTCGTGCCGGTGCGGTTCAGCGAGATGGATTCGAGCGTGACGAACGGAAGACCGAGCCCGTCGATCAGCGCGGCGTTCTCGGCGAACGTGCCGGTGTCGACGAGATCAAAATGAGCAGGGTCGATCGCGCGCAGGCCGTCGTGCTCGGCGTACCCGGCGATCGGACCTTTGGAAGGACACACGCAGCTCGGATCGCCCACGCACGTGCCGCCGCCGCTGCCGCCTCCGCCGCCGCTACCGCCTTCGCCACCGCTGCCCGTGGTCGCGCTCGTGCTCCCGCTGCCGCCCGTGCCGGCGCCGCCGGAGCCGATCGAGCTCGACGAGCCTCCGCTCCCTCCGGCGCCTCCGGCTGCGAGGTGGGTGGGGCTCTCGGAGGAGCAGGCGACGAGGAAAGAAAGCGGGAGGACGACGAGGATGGAAGCGTGGTGTCGAGCGCGCATGGTGGGGCGATGATGCCCCGGTTCGAGGCCGCGCCCTACCGCCCGTTCACCTCGTCGACGACCGCCAGGATCTCCTCGTCCGAGAGGATGTGGCTCGACCCCTTGGCCTTCTTCAGGATCGCTTCCACGAGCTCCTTCGAAGGCTCGATCCTCCGCTGCCGCAGCCAGAAATTCACGTTCGAGGCGCCCGACATGTACCCCACGCAGATCTCCTGCTTCCGCCCGAACATGCCGGCCGGCACGCCCGAGTAGATCCGATCCGCGAGCCACGCGTCGCCCTTGCCTTGCGCCTTGATGATCGCCGCCGCGTGCACGCCCGTCGCCGTGCGGAACGCGTCGCGACCGACGAGCGGGTAGTTGATCGGAATCTGCCAGCCTACCGCCTCCGCCGCCGTGTTGCAGTACTCCAGCATGTGCGTGAGGTCCTGGTGCTCCAGGAGCCCGAGGAGCTTCAGGTTCAGGAGGATCAACTCCATCGCCGCGTTCCCCACGCGCTCGCCGATCCCGAGCGCCGTCCCGTGCACCCGGTCCGCCCCGAACTCCAGCGCCCACAGCGCGTTCTCCAGCGCGAGCCCGCGATCGTTGTGACCGTGCCAGTCGATGCGAACCTTTCCGTCCGCTCCATGGCCCGCGATGATCGCCTTCGTGAACGAGATCAAGTTGCGCACGCCGTCCGGCGTCGCGTGACCCACGGTGTCGCAGAGACACAGCCGCGACGCGCCGTGATCGATCGCCATCTTGAACAGCGTCGCCAGCATGTCCGGACGCGAGCGCGTCGTGTCTTCCGTCACGTACGCGACGGGCAGGCCTGCCTTCACCGCGACGTCGATCGCCTCGGCGCTGCGCTTGACGATCGTGTCGAGGTCCCAGTCCTCCGCGAGCTGGCGGATCGGGCTCGATCCGATGAAGCAGTAGACTTCCACGGGGATGCCCGCGCGCTGGGAGATCTCGATCATCGGGGTGATGTCGGAGACCACGGTGCGACCTGCACACGCCACGCCGAGCGGCAAGCGGTTGTCCGTGATCTCGCGGCACATGCGCAGGACATCGTCGAACGCGCGCTTCGAGCTACCGGGCAGGCCGATGTCCGCGACGTGGATGCCGATCTTGGACATCAGGTGAATCAGCCGGAGCTTCTGCTCGATGTTCGGATCCGCGACCGAGGGGTTCTGCAGACCGTCGCGCAGCGTCTCGTCGAAGAACGTGACGTCCCGGGGGATCAAGCGTCCTTTGCGCCCGATCTCGTTCCAGTCGTAGATGAGGTCGTCGGATCGGAAGTCGGGCGTGGCGCTCATGTGGAGAAGTATAATCGCGTTCGCTCCCGTCGGACGAGGGGACGCGTATTTGCCGCCTCGCGTCGTCGTGGCCTCGCCCGACGAGCGGCAACGAGGCGTCCTCGGGAAATAGGGCGCGTAGACGTGGCCCCGGCTCCGTGGCCGGCCTAAGCTCTGCCCCCCGCCATGTCGATCTGGCAATCGCTCCCCGAGTTCGGAACCGGCGTTCTTTACGCGATCCTGATCGCCGCGGCGTACACGTTCGCCGTCGCGCTCGCCTCGAGCACCGGCAGGCCACGCCTGCTCCAGGCGGCTCGGCTCGGCGCGTACGGCACCGTGGCGCTCGTCGGCCTCTCGGTCCTGGTCCTCGCGTTCGCCTTCGTGAGCCACGATTTCCGCATCAGCTACGTCGCTCGATACAGCGACCGCTCGATGACCACGCCGTACCTCGTCGCGGCGCTCTGGGGCGGCCAGGACGGCTCGCTCCTCTGGTGGCTCTTCCTCACGTCCGGCTTCTCCGCGGGCTGCGTGGCGTGGCTCCGGCGCAAGTACCTCGAGCTCCAACCCTTCGTGATCGCGACGCTGATGACCATCATCGGCTTCTTCGCGATCCTCATGATTTTCGCGGCGAACCCCTTCACGACGAGCGCGGGCGGCGCGCCGATGGATGGCAGCGGGCTGAACTACCAGCTCCGCAACTTCTACATGATCATCCACCCGCCGAGCCTCTACATCGGGTTCACGAGCTCGGCGATCCCGTTTGCCTTCGCGATCGCGGCGCTCGCCACAGGAAGGCTCGACAACGAGTGGATCGTGGCCACGCGCAAGTGGATGCTCTTCGCCTGGCTCTTCCTCTCGATCGGCAACGCGCTCGGCATGCTCTGGGCCTACGAAGAGCTCGGCTGGGGCGGCTACTGGGCCTGGGATCCCGTGGAGAACGCGGCGTTCCTCCCGTGGCTCACGGCGAGCGCCTACGTGCACTCGACGATGATCCAGGAGCGGCGCGGCATGCTGAAGATCTGGAACGTCTTCCTCATCTGCGCGACGTTCTTCCTCACGATCTTCGGCACGTTCCTCACGCGCTCCGGCCTCATCTCGTCGGTCCACTCCTTCGCCCAGTCCGGCATCGGCATCTTCTTCGTCTGGTACATGGGCGTGATCGCCGCGGTGAGCATCTCGCTCATCGTCTGGCGTTTGCCGAGGCTTCGGAGCGAGGGCGCCTTCGAGTCAGCCCTGTCCCGCGAGGCAGCGTTCGTGCTGAACAACTGGGGCTTCCTGAGCCTGACGGTGTTCATCGCGACGGCGACGACGTGGCCACGCATCAGCGAGTGGCTGCTCAACCAGGAGTCGACGCTCGGCCCGACGTTCTACAACACCTGGATCCCGCCGCTCGCGCTCGTGATCTTCTTCCTCATGGGCGCGGCACCGCTCCTTGGCTGGCGCAAGACGAGCCCGGAGCTCTTCCTGAAGAGCTTCCGCTGGCCCGTCGCGGTGATGCTCGTCGTCGGCACGCTCCACCTCCTCGTCGGCAAGCGCTTCAATTACCCGGCGTTCTACGACGCCGCGCCGATCTACGAGGGCACGCTCGGCCGCGCGCTCGCGTGGGTCTCGGGCAAGCTGCCGTTCGTCACGGTGATGCTCGTCGCGTTCAACATCACCGTCGTCGTGCAGGAGTTCTACCGCGGCGTCGCGGCGCGGCAGCGGAACAAGAGCGACGAGGGCCTGTTCACCTCGCTCTTCAACCTCGTGGCGAAGTCACGCCGCCGCTACGGCGGCTACGTCGTGCACGTGGGCATCGCGCTCATGTTCCTCGGCTTCACCGGCCGCGCCTGGGGCGTCGACAAGGAGCTCAGCATGTCGCCCGGCGAGACGGCCCAGGTCGACTACTACTCCATGACGTACGTCGGCCCGCGCATGGAGGTCGACAACGAGAAGCGCATGATCTTCACGGACCTCGACGTGGTCCGTCAGGGCAGGCCCATAGGCCGCGTCACGCCGGCGAAGTTCATCTACAAGACCGGCGCCGATCAGCCCTCGACCGAGGTCGCCAAGCACATGACCATCCGCGACGATCTCTACGTGATCGTAGGAATGGTCAACCCGACGACGAAGGTCGCCTCGTTCCAGTTCCACGTGAACCCGCTCGTGAACTTCATCTGGATCGGCGTGGGCATCCTGATCCTCGGGGCGATGGTGTCGATGTGGCCCGAGGTCGCGCTGGAGGAGGCGGGCGCGTTCGGCTACATCCGCGCCGCGGCCTCGGTCGCGACCTCGATCATCTTCGCCCTGCTCCTCGCGGGCGGCCCCTCCCTCGCCTATGGCGGATCGGCCGCCCCGCGCGCCCCGCCTGCGCCGGCGATCGAAGCGCCCTCTCCTGCGCCCGCTCCCGGCGCTGCCCTCGCTCCCGCCAAGTAACTCCGAATGACCACTCGACGAACACCGCTCCACCTCGCGCTGCTCACCGCGGCCGGCCTCGCGGCCGCGTGGCTGACGTTCGATCCGCACCTCGCGCACGGCCAGCACACGGGCGGCACGGGGACCGTGTCGATCCAGAACGAGACCGAGCGCCAGCTCTTCTGGAGCCTCATCTGCACCTGCGGCTGCCCGCGCGAGACGCTCGGCACCTGCCCGTGCGACATCGCGCATCAGCGCCGCACGGCGCTCCGCGAGCTGCTCGCCGAGGGCAAGACGGTCGAGCAGGCGCAAGACATCTACGTGTCGCAGTACGGGCCGAAGTCGCTCGCCGTTCCGCGCAACCAGGGCGCGAGCCGCGCGCTCTGGGTCGTGCCCATCACCGCGATCGTGGCCGGCGCCGGGCTCGTGTTCGTCGTGCTCAGACGCTGGCAACGCCGCGGTCTCGCCGCCGCGACGGCCGCGCCTGCGCGAACGAAGGGCCAGGCCAAGAACGACACGCGTGACGCCTACGACGACAAGCTCGATCAGGAGTTGAAGGAGCTCGACGACGAATGAGGATCGTGATCCCTGTCGGGCTCATCCGCGCCGTGTTCCGGGCCTTCTTCCCGGAGTCCGATCCCAGCTTGGCTCGGCTCGCTCTGTTCGTCGCGGGCCTGATCACGACCCTCGTCATCGCCGCGGGCGTCTTCGTGGATGTCTCCACCGCGATCCTGGTGCTCGCGGGCTGCGTGCTGGTCCTCGTGATCGCGGCGTTCTGGGCGAGCCTGCGCACGCTGCTCGGCGAGACGCCGCTCGCCGGCGCCGACGCCTACGCGATCGGCGCGCCGCCTCGCGCCGAGGAGGAACAGAAGCGCGCCGTCATCCGCGCGCTGAAGGACCTCGAGTTCGAGCGCAGCGTCGGCAAGATCAGCGAGGAGGACTATCGCGCCCTCGTCGCGAAGTACCGCGCCGAGGCGAAACGCCTGCTTCAGGCCCTCGATGAGAGCGCGGCGCCGGGCCGCGAGCGGGCCGAGGCGCTCGTGCAGCGACGCCTGAAGCAGCTCGGCCTGGTCGACGCCGAGGGGGAAGAGACGAACGAGGCGGGCGAGGACGACGAGGCCGCGGAGGCCGCGGAGGCTCCCGCGCCGAAGGCCGAGCCGAAGCCGGCGGCGAAGGAAGAGGCCGACGAGACCCCGCGCAAGCCCAAGAAAAAGAAGAAGGCGAAGAAGCCCGCCCAGGCGAGCGACGAGGCCGCCGCGCAGCGCGCGTGTGACGCGTGCGGCACGGAGAACGACGAGGACGCTTTGTTCTGCAAGAAATGCGGCGCGCGCATGACCGCGCCCGAGCCCGCGCAGGAGTCCCGCGAGGCGAAGAAGGCCGACGAGGAGGCGGAGGCGTCGTGAGCACGATCCGACGAACCCGTCTTGGGATCCTCGGCGCGGCCCTGACCATCGCTGCTGCCGCGATCTCGCTGCCGCACGTGGCGACCGCCGCGGGCGAGGACAAGCCGGCAGAGCCGAAGAAGGCCGAGGCGGCGGCCCCGAAGAAGCCGGACGCGAAGGCCGAAAAGGAAAAGCCCAGCGCGGACAAACCCGACGCGGGGCCCGGCGACGCGGGCGCGGGGGATGCCGGCAAGACGGCCGGTCCCCTTCCCGAAGGACATCCCGACGTCGGCGAGCTTCCGCCGGGGCATCCGAGCGTCGAGGACGGCGCGGGGATGGATCCCCACGGGCCCGGCGAAGCGCCACACGGGGCGAACCCGCATGGCGACACGCGCCGCGGCAACAGCGGGTTTTTCGAGGCGCCGCCCGACACCGCAGTCGAGGATCAGACGCTGCCGCCGGGCACGATGGTCTTTTCGATCCACGACGCCGACGAGCGCCCGATCCCGAACGCGACCGCGATCATCGGCATCCTCAAGAGCAGCGTGGCGCAAGGCGACAAACGCGAGCGCCGCGAGGTCACGACCGACGCGCAAGGCACGGCGCGGCTCGATGGCCTGCCCGTCGGCGCGGGCACGAGTTACCGCGTGACCACGCAGCGTGGCCTCGGCACGTACGCGACGGAGCCGTTCGCGCTCTCGGACAAGGCCGGCAAGCGCGTCGTTTTGCATGCATACGAAGCGACCGACGACGTGAACAACGCGCTCGTCGGCGCGCAGTCGTTCGTGTTCGTGTCGCTGCGTGAAGGCGTGCTCCAGGTCGAGCAGCTCTTCAACGTCTTCAACATCGGCAAGGTCGCGTGGGTGCCGGGCAAGGGCGACGCGCAGGTCGGTTTGCCCGAGGGATATCAAGCGTTCCGCATCCCCGACAGCATGACCGACGTGCGGTTCGTCGATGAGCCGAAGAAGGGACCGTGGCTCTCGGGCACGATCGCGCCCGGGCGGCACGAGGCCTCGTTCAGCTACCAGATCCCGCTCGAAGGCAAGGACCGACAAACCTTCCACGTCGTGCTGCCGCCACGCGTCGGCGAGGTGCGGATCTTCTCCGAGGCGAACAAGACCATGGGCCTCTCGGTCGCCGGTTTCCCCGAAGCGCAACGCCAGACCGGGCGCGACGGCCGCAAGGTGATGGTGACGATGCGCCAGGCGATACAAGGCGAGCGCGGCATCGGCGGGCTCGACATCACCATCACGGGCCTGCCCGTGCCCGGAAACACGCGCTGGTTCGCGCTGTTCTTCGCGCTCTCGGCAGCCGCGCTCGCGGCGGCGTACACCATCCGCCAGCGCTCGGAGGGCACGGTGCCCGACGAGGCGAAGGACGATCTGCTCGAAGCACGCGAGGCGCTGCTCGGCGAGTTCGTCGCGCTGGAGAAGGCGCACAAGAAGGGCGACATCGGTCCGAAGACGTACGGTCGGCTCAAGGCCGCGCTGCTCGACGCGCTCGCGCGGATCGAGGCGCGGCTCGACGAGGTGAAGGCCGCGCGCGCCGAGCAGCGCAGGCGCGATCGCGGCGAGACGCGACGACCCCGAGGGGAGGCCCGCGGCGAGGGTGGCTCGGCCTGAAGCGCGCGGGGCGAGGCCGGTTGTCCGGACGATCGGCCTCTTCGCCCTTTCGATCGGGCTCGCCGTCGCCGTGGTGCTCGTGGCGCGGGAGCGCGCAGCGCCGCCGGCACGGTGTGCGCCGGGGATGATCGCGCTCGGGGCGCGCTGCTGCGGGGAAGGACAAACCCTCGCGGGTGATCGTTGCGCGGGCAAACCCTCGCGATGCGCGGCAGGGCTCGTCGTGACGGAGGCCGGGTGCGTGGCCACGCCGCGCGCCGTGGGCATCGCGGCCGGCCTCTTGCGGATCGGCCCGAGTGACTGGGAAGCGCAAGGCCAGGTCATGCCGCGCGCCGTGCCGATGGAGGCCTTCGCGCTCGACGCCTACGAGGTCACGGAGGCGCGTTATTCCGCCTGCGTGGCCGCGTCCGCTTGCGCGCCCGTCCCGCTCTCGGGTGAGCCTGGCCGTGCGCTCTCCCGCGTGGGTTTGTCCGAGGCGCGCGCGTTTTGCGCCTGGGCGGGCGGCACGCTCCCCACGCCGGAAGAGCTCGCCTTCGCGGCCGCGGGTCCCAAGGGTCGGCGTTATGCCTGGGGGGACACGGGCGCGGTTTGTCGGCGGGCGGCGTGGGGGCTCGTGCGTGGTCCTTGCGGCGAGGGCGCGACGGGGCCGGAGATCGCGGGCTCGCATCCGGACGGCGCTTCGCCCGAGGGAGCGTACGATCTCGCCGGCAACGTGGCCGAGTGGGCGGCGCCCAAAGCGGGCGAGGCCGAGGGCCCGGCGCTCGCCGAGGCGCGGGGCGGGTCGTTCGGGGACGGCGCGGCGAGCGCGCTTCGGAGCTGGAATCGCCTGGAGATCGCGGCAAGCACGCGCTCGGCCGAGGTGGGCTTCCGGTGTGTGTATCCGTTCGCGGTGGCGGCCGAGGGCTCTGCCCTTCCGCGCTGAATCGTGGCTTTTTCGCCATCGAGCCCCTCGTCAAGGGCGCGTGATGGGATAGAGTGCATGCCCCTAAATGACCGCCGCGATTCTCTCGATCGGTACCGAGCTCACCCGAGGCGAAATCGTCAACACGAACGCGGCGTGGCTCTCCGCGGAGCTGACGGCCGCGGGCTTCACCGTGGATGTGATCGACGCGATCCCCGACGACGTGGACCAGATCGTCGCGGCGCTGCGCACGCTGGCGCAGACGCGCCGGCTGGTCGTCGTGACGGGCGGACTCGGGCCGACCACGGACGACCTCACGGCGGCGGCGGCGGCCAAGGCCGCGGGCGTGTCGCTCGTGCGTGACGAGAGCGCGCTGCTCGCGATTCGGCGGCGCGTGGAGTCGCGCGGCAAGACGATGAACGCGGGCCACGAGAAGCAGGCGGACCTGCCCGCGGGCGCGGACGTCCTGTCGAACAGCGTGGGCTCGGCGCCGGGGTTTTCGATCCCGCTCGGGGACACGCCGCTCTTCTTCCTGCCGGGCGTGCCGCGCGAGATGAAGCGCATGTTCACGGATCAGGTCTTGCCGCGGATCCGGCCGTCGGCGCCGAACAACACGTTCCAGGTGCGCCTGCGGACGTACGGGCTCGGCGAGAGCCTCGTCGGGCAGGCGCTCGCGGGGATCGAGGGCACGCACGCGGGCGTGACGCTCGGCTATCGGGTGCATTTCCCCGAGGTCGACGTGAAGGTGCACGCGCGGGGCGCGAATCGAGAGGTCGCGCGGGACCTTGCGATCCGGGCGTCGACCGAGGTGAAGGCGCGGCTCGGCGACGTGGTGTACGGCGAGGGCGACGAGGCGTTCACCGAGATGGTGGGCCGCGCGGTGCGCAGCCGCGGCTATCGGCTGGCGCTCGCGGAGTCGTGCACGGGCGGGCTCATCGCGCACATGCTGACGCGTTATCCGGCGAGCGATTACCTCGTCGGCGGCGCGGTGGTGTACGCGAACAGCGCGAAGACGCGGCTGCTCGGGGTTTCGGAGGACACGCTGCGCTGGCATGGCGCGGTGTCGGCCGAGGTGGCGGCGGAGATGGCCGAGGGCGTGCGTCGCGTCTGCGAGACGGACGTGGGCGTGTCGGTGACGGGCATCGCGGGCCCGACGGGCGGCACGGCGGAGAAGCCCGTGGGCCTCGTGTACTGGGCCGTCGCGCATCCGGGCGGCACGGTCGTGCGGAGCAAGGTTTTTCAGGGCGAACGCGAGGAGGTGCAGATCGCCGCGGCGTATGCCGTGCTGGATCTGCTCCGCCGGATTGCGCTCGGTTTGCCCGAGCGGGCGCAGTAGCGGCGTTCAGCGCGCGTCCGGGCGTTTGCCCTTTCGCGAGCAGGGGGGCTCCTCTTCGGGCGGGGGCTCTTCCACGTCACTCGGGGAGATACACGGGTGCGCCCCGACAAACGGCAGGGGCTCGATCTGCACGGGCATGAGCCCCTTCGCGCGCATATCCTGATCCAGTTGGTTCCCGAGGATCATCAGGAGCGCGAGGAGGCCCAGCGTGCCTCTGGCGAGCCACGAGAGCGTCGTGATCTGCCCGGAGACCCAGCGCGCCCTCCCGAGCCGCCGACCGACGAGAAAGCCGCGCAAAGCGTGAGCGTGGAGCCTCATGGCGTGCAGGACACCTCATCGCCCGCCGGAGTTCCGCAAGGACGCGCCAAGATGAACATCTCGAAGGGCGAGGCCGTGTATTACGCCGCGAACGGCCGCGGGAGCTGTTCGCTCACGTTCGGCCGCGACGCCGCCGTGCTGTCCGCGCCGAATGCGGTCTACAACCTTCAAATAGATCGCGTTATCGCGGGATCGGCGTCACGGTCCAGGTTTGTCCGTCCGTGCTCGTGTCGATTTCGTCGACCCCGACCGCCACGAAGACGCCGTCCCCCACCGTCACGTCGAGCCGGTTGTGCCGCTCCGCAGCCGTATGCGTGACCGCGAAGTCGCTGCCTCCGACCGATCGATACAATTGATCCCCCGAGCCCGCGACGAGGACATCGTTCGACTCGGCCAAACCATGGCACGGAAAACTGCCGACCTTCGCAGCCCACGTGTCGCCCGTTTCGGACGTGACGACGAAACTCGTCACGGTCGGCTGTTCGTCCGGGCCTTCCGAGGTTATGCCGATGCCCTGGAACTGGCCGGCCGCGAAATGCAGGCAGTGAACCTCCTGCACGTCGACGAGGGGTTTTTCGCTGAAGACCTGCGCGTCCGGCGAGAGGTACACGCCCGGATGGAAGCCCCAGAGGGCGAACTGGCCCGCGCCAAAGGTGATCCCGCTGATGGAGTATCCGTCGGGGATCGCCGCCGCCGGCGTGAAGTTCCGGCCATCCGTCGAGACGAACGTCTGGCCGGCATGGTCGATGATCACGAACAGGCCGCCGCCGAACGCGACATGACGAAGGGGCTCGGTCGTGGGGAGATCGATGCGCGTCCACGCGACGCCGTCGTCCGAGGTGAGCGCGACCGGGATGGACGCGCCCGTCGCGGTGGGATGAGCCGTGCCGCCGACGGCGACGAAGACGCCATTGCCGAACGCGATGTCGTGGAGCTCTTGCCTGGGAAGCGAAGCGTCGTGCCGCGTCCACGAAAGGCCGTCCGCGGAGCTCATGAGCAAGGGCAGGTTGTCGGCGCGCTCGATGTCGTCGTACCCGACGGCCACGAACCGGCCCTCGCCATGCGTCACGGCAACGAGCGTGTGACGCGTTTCGCCCGTTTCGTCCTCGCCGCAGGCGCTCGTCGCGAGCACGGCGGAGAGCAGGAGCGAGATGCACGAGAGCCGATTCGTGGGCGCCATGGGCGCCGATGTTACTTCGCCATCTGCCGGAGCACGTACTGCAGAATGCCGCCGTTCAGGTAGTAATCCGCCTCGTTCGGCGTATCGATGCGAGCCGTCACCGTGAACGTCTTCTTGGTGCCGTCCGCCTTCGTCGCCACGACCTCGAGCTTCTTGAAGGGCGTGACGCCCTCGGCGATGCCCTTGATGTCGAAGGTCTCGCGACCCTCGAGGCCGAGCGTCTGCGCGTCCTCGCCCGCGGCAAACTCGAGCGGGAGCACACCCATGCCGACGAGGTTCGAGCGGTGGATACGCTCGAAGCTCTTCGCAATGACCGCGCGCACGCCGAGCAGCTTCGTGCCCTTCGCCGCCCAATCACGCGAGGAGCCCGTGCCGTACTCGACGCCCGCGAGCACCACGAGCGGCACCTTCTCCTCGGCATACTTCATCGCCGCGTCGTAGATGCTGAGCTTCGTGCCCGCGGGCAGGTGGAGCGTGTTCGGCCCCTCCTCGCCGCCGAGGAGCGCGTTCTTGATGCGAATGTTGGCGAAGGTGCCCCGCATCATGACCTCGTGGTTGCCACGACGCGCGCCGTACGAGTTGAAGTCGGCCGGCTGGACGCCGTGCTCCATGAGGTAACGCGCCGCAGGGCTCGTCTTCGAGATGTTGCCCGCCGGCGAGATGTGGTCCGTCGTGACGCTGTCGCCGAGGAGCGCGAGGACACGCGCGGAAACGATGTCCGTGAGCGGCTGCGGCTGCTTGCCGAGGTTCTCGAAGAACGGCGGCTTGCGGACGTAGGTGGACTTGTCGTCCCAGGAGAAGGTCTTGCCCGCGGGGACATTGAGCTTCTGCCAGGCGACGTCGCCGACGAGAGCATTGTCGTACCGGGTCTTGAACTGCTCGCTCTTCACGGCCGAGCGGATGGTCTCGCGGACCTCTTCCGACGTCGGCCAGATGTCGCGGAGGTAGACGGGCGTGCCGTTGCGATCCTTGCCGATCGGCTCGGAGTACGGGTCCCAGTCCATGTCGCCGCGGAGCGCGTAGGCCACGACAAGGGGCGGCGACATGAGGAAGTTCATGCGCACGCTCGGGTTGATGCGGCCCTCGAAGTTGCGATTGCCGCTGAGCACGCTCGCCGCGACGAGGTCGCCCTTCTTGATCGCGTCGACGATCGTGTCGGGGAGCGCGCCGGAGTTGCCGATGCACGTGGTGCAGCCGTAACCGACGAGGTGGAAGCCGAGCGCCTCGAGGTACGGGAGCAAGCCCGAGGCCTCGTAGTAATCCGCGACGACCTGCGAGCCGGGCGCGCACGAGGTCTTCACCCACGGTTTGACCGAGAGGCCACGCTCGACGGCCTTCTTCGCGAGGATGCCCGCCGCGAGCATGACGGCCGGATTCGAGGTGTTCGTGCAGGAGGTGATCGCCGCGATGACGACCGAGCCGTGGCGGAGGTTGTACGAGGTGTCGCCCTCCTCGACGGTGACGGGCTTGAGCACCTTGTCGCGGACGAGCATGCGCGCCGCGACGGCGTCATCCGTGGGCTTGTCGGCGCTCGGCTCGTCACACCACTTCGCGACGGTGGCCGCGTCGATGTCGCCGAAGCTCTTCTCGATCATCGAGTGCAAGCTGCGGCGATAGCCGGTGCGCGACGCGGCGAGGCGGATGCGATCCTGCGGGCGCTTGGGGCCGGCGATCGAGGGCTCGACGGCGCCGAGGTCGAGCTCGAGCGTGTCGCTGAAGACGGGGTCGGGCATGCCCTCGGTGCGGAAGATGCCCTGCTCCTTGCAGTAGGCCTCGACGAGCGCGACCTGGTCCGCGGAACGGCCCGTGAAGCGCAGGAACGAAAGGGTCTCGCCGTCGATCGGGAAGAAGCCGATCGTGGCGCCGTACTCGGGCGCCATGTTGGCGATGGTGGCGCGATCGGGGAGCGAGAGCGACGCGATGCCCGGGCCGTAGAACTCGACGAACTTGCCGACGACCTTCTTCTTGCGAAGCATCTCGGTGACGGTGAGGACGAGGTCGGTCGCCGTGGCGCCCTCGCGCAGGCTGCCCGTGAGCTTGAAGCCGACGACCTCGGGGACGAGCATGGTGACGGGCTGGCCAAGAAGCGCGGCCTCGGCCTCGATGCCACCGACGCCCCAGCCGACGACGCCGAGGCCGTTGATCATGGTGGTGTGCGAGTCGGTGCCGACGAGGGTGTCGGGAAAGGCGCGGCCCTCGGCGTCGGTCATGACGGCGCGGGCGAGGTACTCGAGGTTGACCTGATGGCAGATGCCGGTGTCCGGCGGGACGACGCGGAAGTTCTCGAAGGCCTGCTGGCCCCAGCGGAGGAAGACGTACCGCTCCTCGTTGCGCTGGTACTCGAGCTCGGCGTTGCGAACGAGCGAGTCGCGGGTGCCGAAGTAGTTGACCTCGACCGAATGGTCGATGACGAGGTCCGCCGGCGAGAGCGGGTTGATGCGGTTGGGATCGCCGCCCATGCCCGCGAACGCCTCGCGCATGGCGGCGAGGTCGACGACGGCAGGGACGCCGGTGAAGTCCTGGAGGAGGACACGCGCGGGGTGGAAGGAGATCTCCTGGGAAGGCGCGGCCTTGGGATCCCAGCGGAGGACGGCCTCGACATGCTCCTTGCGGACGACACGACCGTCCTCGTGACGGAGGAGGTTCTCGAGGAGGATGCGCAGGGAGACCGGGAGGCGCGCGAGCTCGGCATCACTCGCGAGGGCCCGAAGGCGGAAGATCGTGTAGGACTTGCCGGAAACCGAGAGGGTGCTCTTCGCACCGAAGCTGTCTGCCATGGTCGTCACCTTGGGGGGCGGCACAGAGAGTGACAAGGGATCCGGAGGCCGCGCGGCGGAAGGCTTCTCAGGAAAAAGGTCGGAGAGCAAGGGGGGAGCGCAGAAAGGCGCGTGACGGGGGTTTTGCCGGGGCGGAGTGTGCCTGGGGCTGAAGGACGGCCCGGGCGTGCGCCGGGGGCTCGATCCGTTCGGGGTGGGGGCTACCGGCCCATGAAACGCATCAAGAAGGTGATCGGGTCGACCGAGACCTGGAGGCGGAGCTCGTTGTGGCCGGCGCCCGCGACGTTGCTGTAGATCCATTGATGGCCGACCTCGGCCGCGAGGCCGCCATTGTAAAGCATGAGGACGAGGCTCGTCCGGGGGCCGACGGCGAGGCCGCCGGCGACGTCGCCAATGACGAGTTTTTCGAGGATGCCGACCGAGGTCTGGTTCGTCCCGAAGAGCGGGCCGACACCGACGGCGACGAAATGGCCCGGGCCCTGGGTGTCGTAGGCGTAGCCGGCCTCGGTCCAGATGGAGGTATAGGAGGCGACGCCGGCCCGGAAGCCGAGGGCCGCGTCGAGGGCGAAGGCCGGCTGGGCCGAGCTTCCGGGAATGAAATGAAAGCTCGCGCCGGGCGAGACGCGCAGGGTGAGCTGGTGCTTGGGTTTGCGTGAATTGCCGGTGTCGAGGTAGTTCTGCGAGCCGTACGCCGGATAAGGCTGCTGATAGGGGTTCGGCTGCTGGTACGGGTAGGGCTGTTGATAAGGAGCGGGCTGCCCGTACGGGTAGGGTTGTTGATAAGGAGCGGGCTGCCCGTACGGGTAAGGCTGTTGATACGGGTAAGGCTGCGGCGGGTAATACTGCGCCTGGGCGAGGCTCGCGTGGAAGGTCGAGAGGAGAACGGTGCCCACGGCGAGAAGCTGCGTAGAGATGCGCATCATGGCGGGATATCCCGAGGCGAAGGCGTTGGAAAGTGGCTACTTGGCGTGTGCCCCCGCTCTGTGCAAGGGCAAGGCCATCGTAGAAAGGGCTCGGGGCCCGGCGTTTGCCGCGGGACGCGGGGGCCCTGAGAACGGCCGTTTCCAGACGGGCGTGGCCGGATGTCACGGGGCGGGGATACCAGGCGTATGCTAGGGCGCGCAGTAGCCGAACCCCGGGCCGAAGAGGCGCTCCTCTTTGCAATCGAGGCCCGTGGGGCAATCTGCGTCGTCGCGGTCGAGGCGGCAGATCGGGACACGATCGCTGCTACTGCAGGCGTCCGAGCACTCGACGGCGGTGTACTTGGATGCGACCTCGTCCCAGAGGCCGCAGCAGATGCCGCCCACGTGCGCGCAGTCGTCCGGGCCGTCGCACGGGATCGGGAGGGAGATGCAGGCGTTCGCAGGGCTGCACGCGGCCGTGGGGGCGTCGCCCTGCTCGACGCAGCAAACCTCGGAGGGGCCGCAGACGTCGTCGCCGCAGCGGACCTCGGGGCCTTGCGCCGGGCCGCCCGCGTGGCCCGTGGGCGGCTGGTAGTCGCCGAGCCAGCACGCGCTCGCCGCCGAGATGAGGCCCACCACCATCGAAGACAGAAGGATCCTCGTGCGCACCATGCCATGCCAGGATGGCACGGCACGGCGCGATCACGGAAGATCGCAAGGGCGCGCCCCTCACGCTTTCGTGCGCAGCTTGCCCTTCGCCTCGGGCGCGCGCGTGAGCCCGTCGAGCAGGCGCCCGTGCGCGAGGTCCGACGCGGCGCGTATGTCGGTCATGCCGAGCGGGGTGAATGCGCCCGACATCGCCAGCACCGCGAGGCCCTGGTGCATTGCAAAGACGGGGATCACGTAGGAGAGCGCCTCGCCTTCGCCGAAATACCCCGCCGCCTGCGCGTCGGCGATGTAGCGATAGAGCAGGCCGAGGCTGCGCTCGCGGCCGTTCACGTACGCAGGGTCGTTCGGGTCGGTGTCGGCGGAGAACATCGCCTGGAAATACCCGGGGTGGTCGATCGCGAAACGCACGTACGCATGCGCGGCCGCGAGGAAACGCGCGCGGTGGTCGGGGCCCGCCGCCGTGAGCGCGGCGTCGACCGCGTCCGCGAGGCGATGCGCCCCCTCGGCCGCGAGCGCCGTGAGCAGCGCCTGCTTGTCGGCATAATGCCGGTACGGCGCGGCATGCGAGACGCCGATCCGGCGCGCGAGCTCGCGGAGCGTGAACCCCATCGGCCCGCGCTCCTCGATGAGCGCGAGCGCGCCCTCCCGAAGGGCACGAGGCAGGTCCCCATGGTGATACGGGCGAGGCGGGCGTCGAGGCACGGCCCCGAGCCTAGCACGTCCGAGGCGGATGTTGACAGTCGCAACATTCGATGTTGACGGCGGAAACTTTGGCATGTTGTCGTTGTCTACATGGGCATGACCGGCCAAGAACCCCGGTCGCCGGAGGGAACCGTCATGACGAAGGGAACCGAGAACGTGCTCGAAACCAGCCTGCTCGCGTCCGTCGCCCGGGTGCGCCCGGTCGCGGAGGCCCACGCGGACGCGTCGAACGAGGGCGCGACGCTGCATCCGGCCGTGGTCGACGTGATGAAAAAGGAGGGGCTGTTCGCGCTCGCGGCGCCGAAGGAGGTGGGCGGGCAAGGCGCGGACGGGCGGACGCAGCTCGTGGTGTACGAGGCGATGGCGCACGCGGACCCGTCCGCAGGCTGGGCGCTGATGATCGGGGCGATCATGAACGGGATGATGGGCGCTTATCTGCCGGAGGCGGCGACGCGTGAGATCTTTGCCGCGGGAATGACGACGTCGGCCGGGCTGCAGGTGCCGATGGGGAAGGCGCGGCGGGTGCGCGGGGGATTCGAGGTGACGGGGCGGTGGGGATTCGGCAGCGGAATCCGGCACGCGAGCTGGGTGTACACGGCCGCGACGATCGAGGAGCCGGCGCAGGTCGGGCCGCCGTCGTTCGTGCAGGTCGCGGTGCCGGTGTCGCGGGTGACGATCGAGGATACGTGGAACACCGCGTTTTTGCGCGGGAGCGGGAGCAACCATTACCGCATGGAGTCGGTGTTCGTGGAGGAGGCTTTTACGTGCTCGTATCCGGGGGCGGCACGGAAGCGGGGGCAGGCCTATTTCGAGCTGCCGTTCATCGCGCTCGTGGCGCCGGGGCACATCGGCTTCGCGCTTGGCGTGGCGCGGCGGGCGCTCGAAGAGATCACGATCGTCGCGCCGCGCCGGATCAAGGCCTGGAACGGGGAGGCGCTGGCCGCGCAATCGAGCTTCCGGGTGGAGCTCGGCCGAAAGCGCGCGGCCCTCGACGCGGCGCGGGCGCTCGCGCGCGAGGTGATCGAGCTGTCGATGCAAAGGGCCGAGGCGGGCCGGGTGCTATCGCCCGATGATTGGGCGGCCGTGCGCGCGGCGACGACGTATACGACCGAGGTCGCCGCGGACGTGACGTCGTTTGCATTCCGGGCGGGCGGGTCGAGCGCGATTTACGCGGGTACGGTGCTCGATCGGTGCTTCCGGGACATTCACGCGGCCGCGCAACACATCGCCGCGACGGACGACGCCTACGAGTACGCGGCGCGCGTGGGCCTGGGGGAAGCGCCGTTCAATCCGCTGCTTCTGCCGCGGGAGTCAGCCTAAAAACTCGCGCCCAGGCTGATGTATCCGAACGGCAGGACGCCGAAGGCGGTGGGGTCGTCGCCGAAGACGTTGAACCCCGGGCCGATGAGCGCCATCGCGCCGACGCGGAAGTTGAAGCCTGCGCCGTCCACGGGGTGCAAACGATACCCGACCATCGCGCTGCCATACGCGCCCACGCCCGAGCCCGACGCGCTCGAGCCGAAGCTGTTCGAGGCCTGCGCCGTCGCATACGTGACGGAGACGCCGCCGCCGACCTCGAGCGCATGCTTGCCGCTGCGAACGCCGAGGTAGCTGGCCGTGATGGGGAAGGTCAACAGGCTCGCGCTCGCGCTCGACGAAGAGTTGCCCGCCGAGACCGTCGCCCCGATCGAGATGTAGCTGAACCCGACGCGCACGCCGAGGTCGTCGATGACGCGGCGCTCGTAATTGATCGAGTACCAAAGCCCGGCCCCGAGGCCCTCGGCATAGATCGAGTTCGGCGCGGGTTTGTCCTTGAGATCTTCCTTGGGCTCGGCCTTCGCCGGCGCAGCCTGCGCAGGCGCGGCCGCCGGCGCCGCTGCCGCCGCAGCCTGCCCCTCGGGCGCGGGCGGCGGCGTCGCCTCACCCTCCTGCGCGAGCGCGGCGCTCGGGGCGAGGAGGAAAAGGGCGCTTGCCGCAATGCAATAAGAAGCAATCCGGGTCATGGGACCTCCGTGAAGACAAGGGTGAGGCCCCCAAAAGCACATGAAATGGTTCGCTCGGTCAAGCGAAAACAACCGTCCAGCCGCGATAAATGCTGAATGCGGATCCCTGGGTTTATTCAATCTTTGTTCTGCGAAATTTTCTGCGCGGTTTCGCGATGCAATCCGCGCGTGACGGGCCCCCCCGAACCCGTCACTCACGATTTTGCTCCGCGCTCGTGAATGGCGGACCCCCCCGATCCGTCATTCACGATTGGCCTCGACGCTCGCGGGCCGGCGGGCCCCCCCGAACCCGCCACCCGCGATTGTCACGCGCTCGTCGATGGCAGGCCCCCCCGAACCCGCCATCCACGAGGACACGAAACCCTAGCCCCGCGCCCGCTGCTTGCGCGGCGCCGGCCCCGCCTGACCCCGCGCGCTGCTACCGCGCGCCATCCCCTTCTGCGCCCCTCGCGCGCCGCCGGCCTGGCCGCCCCGCGCCGCCCCGCCGCTCTGCGACTGCGTCCGCGACGCTCCCTGCCCGCGCGCAGCCGGCGCCTTCTGCGCCGCCGCCGTCTTGCGCGTCTGCGTCCGCGCAGCTCCGCCCGCCACGGCCCCGCCGTTCCGCTTCTGCGCGACCGCCGCGCCACGCTTCGCCGGCGCCGCCGCCTTGGCCGCACCACGCTTCGCCGCGCCGCGCTGGGGCGCGCCACGCTGGGCCGCCCCCGCCGCCCGCTTCGGCATCGCCTGGCGCTTCGCCGGCGCGCGCTTGCGCGGAGCCGCCGCCTTCTTCGCCCCGGGCGCCTGCGTGGCCACCTGCCGCGCCGCGATGCCCAGGCTCCGCTCCAGGATCGGGCGATGCCCCTCCGCCAGGCGCTCCGAGAACCGCGACTGGAGACGATCGCCGAGCTGCTCAAGCTGCTCACGCTCCATCTCCCCCTCCGCCTGGGGCAGGAGCTCGCTCTCCTCCTCCTCGACGTGGTTCATCACGATGTCCTTGAGCGCGCCGAGCTTGGCCGAGAACGTCTCGTCGCCCACGCTGACCGACATCAGCCGGTAGAGCGCGAAGTCCGCGACCGCGTGCTCCTCGAAGGCCTCACGGATGCGACCGCTCGGGCCGAGCGACTCCATCGCCGCCGGATAGAAGATCTCCTCCTCGATCGCCGTGTGCGCCGCGAGCGCGTTGGCGAGCTCCTCGCGCAGCGAGGCACGCTCGTCCTCGTCCTCGGCACCCTCGATCTCGCGGAACAACTCTTCGACTTCGCGGTGATGTTGCTTGAGTAGGTCGGTCGCCTTCATGTCGAGCTCCTCAATCCGTTCTTCTCGGCGTGCCGCGCCTCGCCGAGGCGCCGCCCTTCGTTCGTGCTCGCGGCTCCTTGCGCGTGGCATGCCAAAGCCCCCGAGGGCCCCGAGAAATGCGAGGGACGGACGGCGAAAGATGGCCGTCTAGGTCCCCGACGGAAGGCCGCGACCCGAGCGAAAGCACGAGCAAAACGAGGCAACGAGCCGAGGCGGAGGCGACCGCGAGCCGCGCACCGCGGAGGCTCGTACCCCGCTCGTCCCGCGCGCCGGTAGGCGCGATCCGAAGAGCCGTGACCGCGCGCGGTCGGCGCAGTCGATCGCGGCGGGTGGCACGGAGGTGCGCACCCGAGGCGCACACACAGCGCGCGCGCGGGCAACAAAGGAGCAGACGGCTAGGGCGCGGCCGGCGCCTCGCCCTCCACGAAGTCGAACGACGGGGGGTGGGTCGAAACCATGCGGATCACGACGGCGTCGTGGTCACGCGCACCCGGTCCGAGGACGAACGGATCGGCGCCGGCATCGAGCGCCGCGCCAAAATCCACGGCGGAAAGCCAGGATGCGACGTCGAACCGGACCTCGAGCCGCGAGGTCGCCTCGGTGACCGTACCCTCGACCTTCGTGGTCGGCACGGCGCGCTGGCCTTGAAAGAGCGGGGCGACGTCGATGTCGGCCTCGAACCGGACGGACGTGCCGGCGCGGCTGGCCACGCCCCGCACGCGTGCCGAATGCCCGCCCGGCGCCTCGGGCGAAGCCTGGGCCTCCTGCTCTGGCAAGAACCAGTGAATCCCGTAATCGTACGAGGCGCTGCGCACGTCCCCCGCGAACCCCGCGTACGTGCCGAGCGGCGTCTCCCCTTCCCCGAGGACGTCGATCGCCGTGACGCGCCGAATCTCCCCGACCGCCGCCTCGCAAAGGGTGGCCGAGCCCGAGGCGCTGGCGCAAAAATAAGCCGGCCCGAAGGCCACACGCGCCTCGTCCAGGATGACGTCGACGTCGTCCACGACGAATTCGTTCGTCGCGGCAGAGACGAAGACCGCCGGGAACGAAACGTCGGGCTGTCCGGTGCCGGTGCCGCAGCCGGCGAGGGCAAGGACAAACGGCAAAAACGAGCGCAGAAGACATCGCATGACGGACCTCCGGCTCAAAGGTGGAAGGTCAAATTGCCGAGGATCGTGAGCGGCGATCCGGCGGAAATGTGGCGCGCGGGCAGATACGAGGGGATGTCGCTCGTCCGCCAGTCGGAGACGAAGACGTACTCGGTGTCCGCGTACCGAGCGTTGAGCAGGTTCGTGGCATCGACGCCGACCTCCACGAAATCGCGGCGCAAGCCGAGCGAAGCGTCGACGACGAAGACGGGCCGCGCCTCCTGGGCATACGGGAGCGGGCGCGGCGAGAGGAAGGTCGCGCCATACCCGGCGCGAGCGACGAGGGGTTTGCCGAGGAACGTGCCGAGGGTTTTTCGGTAGGAGACGTCGGTCCGCACGACGACGGGCGGAACGAAGGGGAGCGATTGTCCCTCGACATAGGGCGGCGTGGGGTTTTCTGGGGTCGGCGGCGGCGGCGAATCGAGGGTGGCCCGGACGAACGTGGCGCTGATCGAGGCGTTGAAGCCGGTCAGGGGGTTTGCCTGGAGGTAGGCGACGAGGCCGCGGCGGGTGGTCGGGCCGATCCGCTCGAGCCGGCCTTCCTCGGCGTCGAAGGCGAGGTCGTAGGAGAGGCGGGTTTCGTAGGCGACGAGGGTGGCCGAGAGGCGAGCGCGTTCGTATTGGACACGCGCGCCGGCCTCGTAGCTGTGGACCGTGGCGAAAGGAGCCTGCTCGCCTTCTTCGAGCTGCCGGGCCTGCGGGGAGCGATAGCCGCGGCCATACGCGGCGAAGAGGCGCAAGGAGGGCAAGGGGTCGACCTCGAGCGTGGCGCGCGGGCCCCAGGCAATGCCGGCGGCGGTGCGACGATACCCGACGAAATGGGTTTCTTCGCGGAAGGCGGGGATCTGGTTGCCGAGGCGATCGTCGATATCGAAAGAGATGAGGTCGGCGCGGAGGCCGCCGCGCAGGCGCGCCCAGCGGGAGAAGGTGAACAGGGCGTCGGCGAAGGCGCCGATGCGGAGGGAGCGGACGGTGGCGTCGACGCGGCGGTCCCAGGTCTCGTTTTGCGGGGCTTCGAGGAGGTTTTGCGCCTGCTCGATGGAATGGGCCTCGGCGTCGGCGCCGAGGGTGAGCTGGGCCTTGAGCCAGGAAGCCGCCTCGTACCGGCGGGTGCGATACGAAGCGCGGGCGCCGAAGCCGCCGTCGTCGTTCGATTGCTCGATGAGGTCGCCGCGGCCGGCCCAGGTGGGCCGGAGGCGCGAGCGCTGGGTGTAGCCGGTGAAATTGAGCCGGCTGCGATAGGTGGCGTAGGCGCCCCAGAGGCCGAAGCTGGCCTCGGAGTTGTCGTCGCCGGTGCGCTGGAGGGAAACACTCGCCTGCGTGCGGGTGGCCGCGGCGGATTGCGAGCGGGCGGAGGTGTCGGGGTAGGCGTCGTAGAAAGCGATGATCCGGCGGTCGATGTCGTCGCGGCGGAGAACGCCCGCGGCGCTGGAGCGGGCCCCATAAGCGGAGAGGTGGACGAGGGCGGAGAGGTCGCCCGGGAGCTCGAATCGGTACTGTCCGGTAAAACCTCCCGAGATGCTGCCACGCACGCCGTCGCCGAAGCCGTCCGTGGTGCGCACGACGGCCGCGCCGAAGGTCTCTTCGGACTGACCGGCAGGCGCGAAGATGGCGACGAGGCGCTTCGTATTGAACGAGCCGTACGAGGCGGTGGCGTGGACGCCGCGTTCCTCGACGCCGAGGTCGAAATCGACGCTGCCCGCGACGGCGAAATCACCCTGGTGCGGATCGTAGACGCCCTCGAGGACGCGCACGCTGCGCACGGTCTCGGGAATCAGGACATTGAGGTCGGCATAGCCCTGCCCGTGAATGTGGGAGGGTTGATTGATGGGAATCGTGCCGCCGACGGTGAACTGGATGTCCTGGCCATGATCGGCGTCGAAGCCGCGGAGATAAACGCGCTGGGCAACGGCGTCGCCCTCGGGGCGCATGACGTGGAAGCCAGGCGCGGATTTGAGGAGGTCGGCGGTGGTGGGGCGCGGGGCGCTGTCGAGGACGGCGCGGCCGAGGCGGAAGTCGGAGGCGCCGCGGCGCGGAGGGTTCGGCCGGCCCTGGACGTGGATTTCGATGGGCTTGCCCGGTTCGGCGACGGCGTGCGGTAGCGCGAGGCCGGAGTCGAGCTCGGCCGGCTGTTCGCCGTGGGAATGCGGGTGTTTGTCCGGCGGCGGTTTGTCCGCGGGGGGCGACTTCTCCGCGGGCGCGGGCGGGCCGGGCGGAGGCGCGGCGTCCGGGGGCGTGGTGTCGGTCGGCACGCCCGGCGGGACGGGGACGGGCGGATGCGGTTCGGGCGCGAAATGGAAGGGGACACGAATGCGCGCGCGGATGGGGACGCCGTCCCGTGTGGCCGGGCTGAAGCGCCAGCGACGGACGGCGGCGAGGGCCGCGTCGTCGAAGGCTTCGCCGCCGGAGACCGCGATCTGGGCGTCGCCGACGGTGCCGTTGCGCTCGACGGTGACCAGGACCTCGACGGTGGTGTCGATGCCCTGCGCGAGCTTGTCCGGGGGATAGACGGCGTCGACGTGCTCGACGACCGTCGGAAGGGTGACGTTCGCCTGGCCCGACGGCGCCTTGGGGGCCGCGGGCGGCTGGGCGAACGCGGGGCGCGTGGCGAGGAGGCCCGCAGCTAGGGCGATGGCGTGTGACCATCGAGACAAAACGAACCTCAACCGATCCTCCGTCGGGCCCCTTCCGAGAGGGTGCTTTACACGGGGAGGGCGGGGAGCGGAATGCGAAAATCACGCCGCGCGGCGGATCTCACTCGATCGTCCCCCAGACCCGCAGCGCCGCCGCCGTGTCCGGGTCGATCGTCGCCGGCTCGCGCTTCTGCAGGTCCGACCGGGTCGACTGATCGCGCGCCATCACCCGACGGAAGAGCGCCTGCGCGGCGAGCGGGAGCGTCTCGCGGCGGTTGAAGGCGCACGTGGGGTCGAGCTCGAGGTCGCAGAGGAACGGAACGGCCTCGTAGCGGCCCGTCATGATGAGCTCGCCCCAGCGGGCGGAGAAGCGGTCGTCGAGCGTGGCGATCTGCGGCTCGAAGGAGGAGTCCTCGAGGCCCGAGGCGACGGCGGAGAGGTCGCGGCCGAGGCCAGGGCGCGAGAAGGAGATGCCGAGCGCGGAGAGGGCCGTCTGGCTGACGTCCCAGACCTCGGTGGGGAGATTGACGTGGGCGCCGCCATAACGGGCGTCCGGGAAGCGAACGTAGAGCGGGAGCGTGAGACGCGGCTCGGCGAGGTCGTCGCCCTCGGCGTAGAGCGAGGAGGCGCCGGCGGCGACGTCGCCGGTGACGACGAAGACGGTGCTCTCCCAGAGGCCGGCGGTCTTCAAGGCGGCGACGAGGCCACCGAGGGCGCGGTCCTGCGCGGACATGGCTGCCCCTTCGAGGGCGCGGACGCGCTCCTGGTCCTGCGCGGAGAGGGCGTCCTTCTTGTCCCTCCTTTTCCGCATGGTCGCGAGTTGCTGCGCCCCGCGACGCGGCTCGATGACGCCGGTGTAGGGCGTCGGCGGGAGCTGCGCTTGCTCCTTCGGCGAGACGTCCCAGGGCGGATGTCCGCCGCGCGCGTGGACGACGAGGAGCAGGCGCGCCTCGGGCGATTGGCGGAGGACGTCGGTGAGCCAGGTGGCGGCGGCGTCGAGGGGCGCGGTGGCCGGGTCGTTGCCGTAGGGGGGATATTCGACGAAATGCTCCCAGCCCTCGCCAAAGCCGAATGATTTGAAGGTGGCGGGGACGCCGGTGAACATGGCCGCGCGAATGCTGGCGTCGTGGGCGACGGCGCCGAGCGTGGTGTTCGAGGCCGGCATACGCGCGCCGAAATCGGTGAGGGTATGGGCGCGCGGGGGCATGGCCGTGAGCAGGGAGCCAACGACGCTGCCCGGAAAGGTGGTCGGGGCGCGGTGGCGATGGAAGGTGGTCGCCGTGAGGGCGAGGTCGGAGAGGGTCGGCAGGTGCGGCGTCGGGCCGGCATGCCAGGGCGGGAGGCTGTCGCGGTCGAGGCCGTTCATGACGACGACGACGACGGCGCGGGTCTTGGCGGTGGCCGGCGGAGGCGCGGCCGGCAGGACGATGACCGGATCGCCGAAGAGGACACGGGCGCCCTGGGAGGTGCCTTCGGCGCGGAGCTCGAGGGTGGCGAGGGGGCCGCCCTGGGGGTCGAGGGGGACGTCGAGGTCGGTCCAGGTGGCTTTGTCGCCGCCGGTGACGTGCTGGGTGAGGACGTCGACGGGCTTCTGGCCATCGCGAAGGAGGCGGACGCGGGCGTCGGCCTCGCCGGGGCCGAGGACGCCGACGGAGGTGCGGAGGCGGGCCCCCGGCGGGAGGCGGAGGGTGCAGCGGACGGCGCCGGGGCCGCGGAGGGCGATCGAGCGGTGCGGGACGGCGGAGAGGGCGGCCTCGCGGAGGAGGACGTCCCGCAGGGTGGGCGGGCCGTAGGTGGCGGTGCTCTCGTCGGGGACGCCGATGCGGATCCAGTCGAGGTCGACGAGGGGATCGCCGGATTTGGCGCGGCCCATGAAGCGGAAGGTGAGGGTGTGGACGCCGGGGTCGACGGGGAGCGAGGTGGCCCCGGTGGTGGCGATGCGGATCTGGTCGCGCTGGAAGTTGAGGGTGCCGAGGGGCTGGTCGTCGAGGGAGACGGTGGCCGCGCGGGCGCCAAGGCCCATGGAGCGAGCGGCGACGAAGATGGGGCTCGCCTCGGGCAGGACGAAGGTGACGCGCAGGGTGCGGTTCGAGACGCGCATCCAGGTGGAGGCGTCGTGCTCGATGGGATCGACGCCCCGCGGGGCGGTGCCGGTCCAGGCGAAGCGGCCGACCATGGCGTCGGTGCCGGTGTCGAGGAGCAGGCCGCGATGTTCGAGGTCGCAGCCGGGGAGCTGGTCGACGAGGTCAGCGACGACGCGGGCGGGCGCAGGCGGCTGGGGGGCGGCAGCGCTGGTGGTGGGCGCAGGCGTCCCCTGTTCCTGGCCCTTGCTGGGGCTGCAGGCGCTCGCGCCGAGGGCGAGGGCAAGGAGGGACGAGAGGACGAGCGGGGCGGAAGGCGTCAACGCGACCAGGGTGGCGCGATGCAGAGGCGCGTCAAGCGGGCTTGTGGGGGAGAATGTATGAGAAAGGTCACCAAAAGAAGCGTGCGCGAGGGTCGCGAGGGCGTCACGTCGTCGCAAAGGCGCGTTCCCGACCGCCGCGATGCCACGACGGGAGCTCGGCCGCGGCTTTCGAGGGCCGCGATGCCGCCGAAACGGGAACGGAAGAGCTTCGCGACCGCCGCGATGTCGCCAAAATGGGAACGAAAGAGCTCCGCGACCGCTGCGATGTCGCCAAAACGGGAACGAAAGTCCTTCGCGACCGCCGCGATGTCGCCAAAACGGGAACGAAAGTCCTTCGCGATCGCCGCGAAGGCGAGGCGCAAGTTACGGAACGGCTTCGCGAGTTGCCGTGCTGGAAAGCGGAGCGGCACCGGGGTGTGGAAATCAACGCGACCAGGGCGGCGCGATGCGCAGGCGCGTCAAGCGCCCTTCCTTGACGAGGGCGAACCGGACGCGCTCCTCGCCGCGGAGGCGGACGCGGATCTCGTACGGGTCCTTCTTGGGGGCTAGCTTCGCCTGGACGACGGGGCCGGTTCCGACGAGCTGGCCGTCGACGTAAATCGAATCACTGGGCCCGACGATCACTTCGAGCAGGCCCTGACCCGCGGGGACCTTGTCCTCGGCGCGGAGGGGGAGGTCCTGGGGCATGACCGGGAAGTCGGCGGTGTCGCCCTCGCGGCGGTCGTGGGGGGTCGCCGCGGCAGGCTCGGGCTCGGGCGCGGGGGCGGGCGCGGGCGGGTCGGCCGTGACGGTCGGGGCGGGGAGCGCGGCGGGCGCGGGCGCGGGGGCGACGCGCTGGTGCGCGAGGCGGCTGCCGACAGCGAAGACGGTGCCGGCGACGGCGAAGAGGATCCAGGCGCTGACGCGGGTGCGTGAGCTGCCCTCGCGGCGAGAGGGCGGCGCCGAATCACGGCTGACCTTCTCGTTGCGGCGGAAGCGGCTCGGGCGGCTCTCGACGTCGGGATCGAGCGTGCGAGCGGCAGGCGCGTGGGCCGAAGGCAAGGAGCCACGCGGGGGCGGCGGGAGATCCTCGACCGGCGGAGGGACGAGGGTGCCGAGAGAGGTCGGGATCGGCCGCGCCGCCGTGGCACGCGGGGCGGGCGCAGGGGCGGGCGCGGGGGCGGAAGCGGCCACCGGCGCGGCGGGGGCGGGCGCGGCAGCGGGCGCGGCAGCGGGCGCGGCGACGGGCACGGGCACGGGCACGGGCACGGGCGCAGGCGCGGCGACGGCCATCGGCGCGGGCGTGAGGACGGGGATGGACAGGCGCTCGATCGCCTTCCGCGGAGCCACCGGGCCCGGCGTGGGCGACGGCTGCTTCACGTCCACCACCGGCCGCCGCACGTCGAGCGTCCGCTCCTCGGCAGGCATGTGCGCGAAGTCGAGGACCGATCCGACCTCGACCGACAAGACCTCGTCCGGCTGGAGCGTGAGGATCGACGGGGAAAGCGAGGGCTCCTCGCGGGCGAGGACCGGGCCGGGCGTGGCCGAGCGATCGATGATCGCAGAGATCGGCTCGGGCGTGCTCGGCGCAGGCTCGGGCAGGATGTCGGCGAGCGCGGGGATGAGCGCCGGAGGCGGCGGACGGCGCACGCCGCGGAGCCGCTCGGACTCACGGTGCACGGCGGGCGTGAGCAGATCCGCGCCGGCCTCGCCGA
Source organism: Polyangium jinanense (assembly GCF_028435365.1). Next base: position 81,333 of record NZ_JAGTJJ010000008.1, read on the forward strand.
CGACGGCGGTGATCGCGCCGTGCGCGGCCGCGTCGCAGAGGACGTCCTCGACGAGGTGCGCGGCGGCCTTGCCGGAAGCGACGAGCGCGCGGGGCGAGGCGCCAGACGCGATCGAGCGCAGGAGCGAGCGCAAGGGCTCGGGGGTCGCATGCTCGGCCGGTCCGAGGAGGTCGAGATCGATCTCCACGCGCTCGACAGTCATGAGCGAGGCGCCCGAGAGGAGGCGTTGCGCGGCGCGAGCCGAGGCGATCGGGGCGACGAGCTGCTCGGCGAGGGAGCCTTCGAGGTCGGGGCGTGCTCCCGAGAGGCGCGCGACGTCCTCGTCGACGGGCGCGACCACGAAACGGCCCGCGCCGAGACCGAGGAGGCGCGCGAGCACGCCCGGGCCACGCTCGAAGGAGCCATCGGCCGTGGTGCGCGTGGCCCGCACGGGGCGGCCGTCGCGGATCTCGACCTCGTAGAGGTAGAGGGCGTCGCGCACGGTGAGCGTGGAGGCGGGCCGATGGGCGCACGCGAGCGCGAGCAACGTGCGCGGCGTGAGGCCGTCGAGGCGGCCGCGGACCTCGCCGCCTTGCGCGAGGCGCTCGGCGACGCGCAGGCGCGGCCGCAGGATCTCGCGGAGGCGCTGCACGATCGCCGCGGCGCTGGCCTCCTTGCGGAGGTAGCCGTCGGCGCCGGCGCCGAGCTCGCGCACGCGCTGGAGGAGGTCCTCTTTCCAGGAGAGGAGCACGACGGGGACGTCACGGAGCGCGAAGTCACGCTTGAGCGCGCGGCAAAGCGCGAAGCCGTCGAGGCCTGGCATGATGATGTCGCTGACCACGAGGTCGGGCGAGACCTCGCACGCGAGCTCGAAGGCGCGCTCGCCATCGTGGGCCTCGTACACCGTGGCCCCCGCGGCGCGAAGGACGCCGGCGAGGAACCAGGTGACGGCGGCGTCGTCATCGGCCACGACCACGCGGAGCCGATCGAGCGTGGGCACGCGCGCGCCGCGGGCTTCACCGAGCGCCCGCACGCGCGTCGCCTGACCTGCCTGCTCGGGACCACCGAGCCACGGCGCAAACGGGAGCGCCCCTTCCGGCCCGCTCGGCGCGAACCGCACCTTGCCTTGCGACTCGATCGTGACGAGGTCGCGGATCCGCGCGACCGCACCCCAGAGCGCGGCGAGCACCTGGCTGCCCTCCCCGAGCTCGACCCGCGTGCTGCGAGCGCGCGCGTCCGCCGCGTCGCAGAGGCCTCGACGTAGTTCTTCGGCGAGGCGCGCGCCGAGATCGTCCAGCGTGACCTCACCGATCGGCGCGCGGGCGATGTCGCGACGCACCTGGGCCGCGATGACCTCGGCGCAGGCTTTCCGCAGGGCCTCGGGCGAGACGGGCTTCGGCAAGGTCCGCGTGACGCCGAGCGCCGCGTAGAGCGCGGCGTCGTCGGGCCGGGAGAAGCGCCCGAGCAAAAGGAGCGGGACCCCTTCGATGAGAGGATCGGCGAGGAGCGAGGCGATGAGCTCCCGCGCGCCATGCTTGTCCGCGTCGATGACAATGACGTCGGGCGCGAGCGCGCGCGCGAGATCGGGCGCGGCGACGAGATCGTCGGTGCGCTCGACCTCGAAGAACGAGGGAGCTCCCTCGGCGTGATCCTTCGCGAGGGCCTCGGCGAGCTTCTCGGGCCCGACGAACAGCACGGTCTGCGGGATGCCCTGCGCGGCCGCGCTCGCGGGCTTGTCGGCGGACCGTTCGGCCGAGGGCAACGTGCGCGGGCCGCTGTTCGCCGACTTTGGCGCGGCTTCCCGTTCGGGCACGCCCAGCGAGGCCTCGCCCCACGCGAGCTCGGGCAGGCGATCGAGCAAACTTCGCAGCGCCTTCCACTCGTCGTCCGTGAGCTTGCCGCGCTCGGCGACGCGATCGACGAGCGCTTCGCCGCTCTTGAGCTCCTCGGCGAGCTTGTTGAAGCGCAGGAGCCTCGCGGCGGCGGCGAGGGCGTGCACGCGGCGGCGCAGATCATCACGACGCGCGGGGGACGCGGGTTCTTCGGCGAGCTTGGTGACGGCGGTGCGGAGCTCGACGACCCGTCGGCCGAGGGTGGCCACGAAATCGGCCCGGACGCCGCCGAGACGCTCGGGAGACGACGCCGGGCGAGGGTCCTTGGGCGCCTCGGCACGCCGCTCTGGCGCTACGGGCGGTGCGATGCCCTCGAGCGTGATGACGCCCATGGCCTCGGGACGGCCGCCTTCATTTCGGTCCAACGCGGTAGCTTGCGCGCCCATCGGTTCGGGCCGTATCACGGGTCGGCGCGGCAGCTCCAATTTGTGGCGATGCATGCGGGGGGTTCGGTCGCGATCCGCGGTCGATTTTACGCAACCAGAAGCCCCCTCTTGGCGACATAGGGTTTGTGAAGCCGCATCTCACACGCCGAGGTATGCTGCGTCGCATGGTGGCGATCGCGATGGCAGAGGTGCTTTGGCCGGAACCGATGACGCTCGAGCAGTGGGCCGACATGGACGAGGACGAGCCGGGCGAGCTCGTCGACGGCGCGCTGGTGGAGGAAGAGGTGCCGACGAATCTGCACGAGCTCATCGTGGGCTGGTTGATCCGTGTCCTCGGGAACTGGGCAGCTCCTCGCAGCGGGCGGGTGCTCGGCTCCTCGCACAAGCTCGGCGTGTCCCCGCGTCGCGGTCGCAAGCCCGACGTGACGGTGTACGCGCCTCGCTCGAAGGTGAACTGGCAAGCCTCCCTCTCGCGGGTTGCTCCACTCCTCGTCGTGGAGGTGATCTCCCGGCAAGCGCGTGACGTGCGTCGTGATCGCGTCGAGAAGCTCGGCGACTACGCGCGCTTCGGCGTGCGCTGGTACTGGCTCCTCGACCCCGAGGTGCGGCTCCTCGAGGTGCTGGAGCTCGGCGCGGATGGGCGGTACACGATCGCGCTCCAAGCCTCCACCGAGCGCGTGGCCGTGCCTGGGTGTGAAGGGCTGGAGCTCGATCTCGCGAACCTCTGGAGAGAGGCCGACGAGGCTGCGGCCGAGGGCAGCGAGGAGAGCGAGCCAAGCACGGAGCGTGGCGCGAGCTGAGGTGCTACGTCGACGAGCCCGCCGGCGGCGCGGGCTTGTTCCAAAGCTTGGAAAGGTCAAGCTCGATCGCATCGAAGGGCACGGCGCGGACCTTGGCGTCGTCGTGGTGCACGCCGCGCAGGAGCCACCCCTCGGGGGTGAGGGCGAAGACTTCGAGCAGCCGCTCGATCGGGTCCACGATCCAGAGGTGCTGCACGCCCTCGCGGGCGTACACCGGCATCTTTTTCGCCCGGTCGATCGCCGCCGTGGAGGGGCTCGCCACCTCGCAGACCCAGTCGGGCGCGAGCGGGAAGTACGGCGTCTCGGGTAGCTCAGGCATCCGCTCGACACGCCAGCCGGCAAGGTCGGGGACGAGCGTGTCGCCGCCGAGGTGCAGCTCGGGTTCGTCGAGGATCCACCATCCGCCGGGACCGCCGTCGCCAAACCGGAACGGAGGACCAAGCTGCATGCCGAGCGACGAGTGTGCCGACGCATGCCTCGGCGCAGGCCGAGGGAACACGTAGAGCGTGCCCTGGATCAGCTCGGCGACCTGATGCGGCGGGACCGCCTCGAGGTCCGCGTACGTTGCCGGATGCAGCTTCTCCGCCGGGTGCCCCATGCCTCACTTTACCCCATGCCTCGGGACCTGCCAGAGACCTGCGTGTGTCCTCGTCGCTGCCGGCGGTGGAGCAGCTTCACGATGAAATAGACTGAAATCGTCTCACGGTTGGTCATGTCGTACCTTCCGAGCGCGGGCGATACGCGATCGCCCACGCGTGCTGCGAGGTTCCGGCCAGCGCGCAGCATTTCCCTTCCCTGTCAAGGACACTCAAGCATGCCCGAGCTTCCCAGCGACGGCCACGCGCCCCGAGGCGATGGCGAAACCAAGATATGGGAGCAATTCCCTGTTGATGTCAAAATCGTACGCGGCGTTCGCTTCGAAACGAACGACGGCCGCGGCGACCTCCTGCGGATTGTCGTGATGAACGATCGCGCGACCGCGCAATACGCCTCCTATCGCGAATACCATGGCGGCAATATCGCGATTTTCGTGGATGACGTCTCGTCGTTCACCCTACGCTCGAGTCGCATCGAGGAGACCGAGCAGGCTATCGACGGGATGCTCGGCGTGATGTCGACGCCGCTGGAGATACCCCAGGTCGTGAGCTTCTGCCGCGGGATTTACACTCCCTCCGGCGCCCGCAGCCGCCTTTACAAAGCCGTCGACCCCGACGACAGCACCAAGATGATGGGCGTCCTCATCGAGCAGGACGCGCGAGGGATACTGGAGCGGGTCACGTGGTACAAGACGTGGAGCGCCGGTGCAGCCTTCGCGGTAATCCCCGACGTGTTGGAATTCGTGCTCGTGAAAGACGAGCGCGGCGCGCCGAGCCTCGACCCGAACGACATCGGCGGTTGCGCCTGGCATTACTCCACGACCTTCGGGATCGGTCCCTCGCTGGGCCTCAACCCCTGATGCTCCTCGCGAGGCGAAAACCGAGAACGCCGTGTCGCCTCGTCGGACGCTCGGCATAACGCACCGAGAGCCGCATCATGTCTCCCGACGAGATCCAAGCCCCACCCCTCACCGCGCGGTCGGTGTCGTCCTCCGTCGTGGGCTCGATCTGCAAGATGTCTCCCTCGACGCGCGGGCCGTCGAGGCTCCAGGGCTCGATACACCAGTCGCGGACATTGCCTGCGGTGCCCCGAACCCCGTATGGACTCACGTCCATCGGATAGCTATGCACCGCCATGACGTGCTTTCGCTCGGCGTGGCTGCCCGACACGCACGCCCACGTCGGCTCGATCTGATCGCCCCACGGCATGAATCGACCGTCCACGCCCCGCGCCGCCTTTTCCCATTCCAGCTCGCTCGGCAGCCGCCAGCCGAGACCCGTCCGGCGCGCGTGGTGCGCGGCGTACGCGTTCGCCGAATACCAGTCGACGCATACGACTGGCCGCGCGAGCTCGGCCTCGGGGTCCTCGAGCACGTAGCGCCCGGTGCGCGGGTCGCGCGTGTACGCCAGCTGCGCGTCGCCATTGAACGCTGCGCCCGGTGATCGGCGCGGACAATGCCGCTCCGCCAGATCCACGAGCCCTTCCTCGACCAGATCGTTCAAGAACGCGACGTACTCGCCGTTCGTGACCGGATGCCTCCGGATGACGAACCCGTCCGCCCACACGCGCCGCCGGGACATGCTTTCTCCTGCGTGAGGGTCTCCGCCGACGACGAACCACCCCGGCGGTAAGTAGACGTCCTCGGGCCCGAGGTCGTCTTCCCGCAGAAGGCGGATCGGATGCGCCTCAGTGCCTCCCGGACGAACACCGTCCCAATGCTCACCACGGCCGATGGCCACGGGATAGGCGACGTCGCGATAGCCAGGAGCCGAGAGTCGCACGAGGTAACTGCCGCATGGTAGGCGCAGCTCGCGGAGAGGAGTGGTCGCGATGTAAGCGTTCTCCTCGCTCGCGACGAGATAACGGCTCACGGGCTCGTACGGCTTGATGACGGCCCGCACGAGGGGTGGATCGGTGACCAGCGTGAGCCGCCCATCGCCCTGGAGCAGCGCCTCGTATCGCGCGCGTTCGTCGGACGACAGTTTGGCCGCGTGGTCTTCGAGCAGCGCGGCAAAGCTCGTCACGGCGGGGCGATCATGGTCGGCCTCGGCCCGACGCAAGTTGTCCGCGTAATGCGCGGCGAGCGCGGCGTGCGCTTCTTCGAGGTCCGGCGCTTCGTTGAGCGCCGACCGGAGCTTCTGCGTCCAGTTGATCTCCTCGCGCAAGACATCCCGCTCGATGGCGGCCGCTTCGTCTTCGAGCTGCCAGCCCGCAGCCTTCTCCTGGACACGGTCGAACGGCCGCAGGCGGTCGAGGATCTCCCGGGCTCGGGCCCGGAGTCTGTTCGCGTCATCGCGCATGCGCTCGATCCTCGCTCGGTGCGCGTGGTGGGCGTCCGCCACGATACGACGGGCGCGCGCCTGTCGGTCGGCGCCGTCGAGCCAATCGCGGACCGTGGTCATGAGCGCGCCAGCATCGGGGAAACGGCTCGATGGCACGCGCTCCATCGCCTTGCGGCATAACGAATACAGCTCCTTCGGGGCCTCCGGGACAGCGACGTCCTCGATGGGCGAGGGCGGCTCCTTGCGTACACGCTCGACGATCCTCTCCGGCATTTCGGGCGCTCCCGGTCGAGACGCATACGGCGGGCGGCCGCTCAGGATCTCGTAAAGGACAGCGCCGAGGGCATACACGTCACTCGCCGACCCCATGGCCGCGATCTCGCCGTGCGCTTGTTCCGGCGGCATGTAAAAAGGGGTCCCGGCGACGCGTGTGCGCACGCTTCCCTCCGAAGGATCGGACCGCCGAACTCCCGATGCAGCATGCGCCCCGGGCGACTCGACGCGGGAGAGATCCCGCGCGAGGCCCCAATCCATGACGTGCACTTCCCCGAGGTCGCCGACCATGAGGTTTTGCGGACTGATGTCTCGGTGAATGATGTCCGTCGCATGGGCGTAGGCCACGGGTTCGCAGAGCCGGCGGAAGTCATCGAGCAGGCGCCGCAATGCTTGGAAGAATTCGGCGCCTCGCAGGCGGTGAAGCTTCGCGATGCGATGGCCGATCGTCTCGCCGCGCACCCGCTTCATGGTGAACCAGATCCGACCATCGGGCAGCTCGCCCCAATCGTAAATCGGGACGACACCGGGATGCTGGAGCCGTGCCGTGATCCGGACCTCTTGTCGGAAGCGCTCGCAGTCCTCCGGCAGGCTTCGCGACGGCGACTGCACCTTGAGCGCGACCCGCCGGCCGACGTGGCGATCCCAGACCTCGCGCACCTCGCTGAACCCGCCCTGGCCAATCGGACCGATGTCCTCGTATCGCTCCCTGTAATCATTTCGCGCGAGCGGCGCTGAGACGGCGTGTTCGGCTCCACGAACATCGACGCGGTGTGTGGGCACGCGGGGGAGCACGCCGTCGAAGAGCCGTTCGAGCTCGTGGAGCGCGTCCTCGCCAAATCCATACTTGTCCGCGATGAAACGAAGCTCTTCGCGCATGGCCACTTCCGAGGTTGACACGGTAACGAAAGAACGGCATGGCTTCCAGCCGTCAGATGGGGGTTCTCAAGCACGCATCCTCCGGAAGAACTGTGGTCCTGGCCGCGGACTCGATCGTGGGCCGCGGGCCGCGTTGCACGTTGCATCTCGCCGATCCCGCGGCGTCGCATAACCACGCGTCCATTTCGTGGAACGGGAGCCGCTGGGAAGCGCGTGACCTGGGCAGCACGAACGGCACGTTCGTCGACGGAGAAGCGCTTCGTCCCAAGGAGCGGGAAATCCTCTCCCAGGGGAACGTCCTTCGATTCGGCGCCGACGCCGAACAGTGGGAGCTCGTCGACGGCCGCGGGCCCGTGGTCCTCGCGCGCTCGACGAGCACGGCCGACGTGCGGGCGGCGGAGGACGGGCAGCTCGTGCTTCCGGACGCGGCGAACGTCGTTCTCTCGATCGTCGAGGATTCCGAGGGGCATTGGTTCGTCGAGACAATCGAAGGATCGCGACGTCCAGCGAGGGACGCGGAGCAGATCACCGTCGCGGGGGAAACCTGGGAGCTCTTGGTCCCGCCGACATCCCCGGTCGCTGGAACCTACAAGGCGCGAACGTCGCTCACCCTGAACACGCTGTCGCTCCGGTTTCATGTGAGCCGAAACCAGGAGCACGTGTCCGTCGACATTGTCCACGGCGATGAGGTCATGTCGCTGGGAGAGCGTACGGTGTTCGACGCGCTCCTGCAGCTCGCTCGCGAGCGCCTGAAGGACGCCGCGGCAGGGGCGCTGCCGGACGAAGAGCAAGGCTGGTACGACCTCGAGGCCCTGACGCGAGACCTCCACGTCGACGAGAAGGTCCTCAACACGACCATCTGCCGCGTGCGCAAGGCGTTCGGCAAGGTGGGCGTGGAGCGGCCGGCGGGTATCGTGGAGCGCAGGCGGCGGGAGCTCCGCATCGGCACCTCGCGCGTCGAGGTCCTCGAGTCGTAGGCAGCCCGCGTTGAAATAGAGTGAAATACCCTCCGTCCTTGCGGACGGGTGCGTCCCTCTTATCCTCGCCTCCCCGATACGTCGTGATTCGACGATGTCGTGGCCCTGGAGGGACCGATGGGTAAGCTCAGCACCAAGAGCGCGTCGCATCGCGCGCTCACGCATTTCGTGGATTGGATCAAGCCGGAGGAGGCGACCGCGGATGCGATCCGGACGCAGGCGGAGGACATTCGAAAGCGCATCAAGGCAAAGGCAGTCGAAGACGGCCTCGTCGTGCGCTCCACGCCGTGGTCCGGCTCTTTCGCCAAGAAAACGGGGCTCCGGCGCCACATGCGTGGCAACCACGAGGTCGAGGGGCAGGACGTCGACTTGCCGTTCGTCGTCTCCCCGCAAACCAAGGAGGGGGAGGGCATTCATACCCTCCTCGACAAGTTCGAGCGGTACGCGAAGGCCATTTACCCGAACACGCGGCGGAGCACGACGAAGAGCTCGATTTGCCTCGATTTCAAGAGCAATAGCCTGTCGTACGACATCGTTCCCATGCTCGCCGTCGACGGGGACGACGAGGCGCAGGTGCTCCTGCGCGGCGACGGGGAGCGCAGGCTCACGTCGGTCCAGAAGCACATCGACTTCGTCACGATGCGCACCGCGGCGAGCAACCTCCTCGACGGCCGCGTCAAGTTCAACGAGGGCGTGCGCCTCGTCAAATGGTGGCGCGAGCTCCGCCAGTCGCAGAGCGACGTCCTCGACGAGGTGCCGACGATGCTCATCGATTTGCTGTGCGCCAAGGCCTTCGACGAGCACAGCGTCGACGAGACGTACACGGAGACGTTGAGCCGCTGGTTCGGGCGGATTGCGCACATCGTTCGCCAGCGGAAGCGGGTGGATTTCAGCGACTTCAGGAACCCGGCGCTCACTCCGAGCAGCGGCCTCTGGACCGTGCTCGATCCGGTCAATCCGGAAAACAACGTCGTCCCCGCCTCCTGGACGAACATCAAGCTCCAGGAGCTCGCCGAATGGTTCGAGGAGGCCCGCGACGGAATGGCGCGGGTCATCGCGGCGGACCTGGCCGGCGACGACACGGCGGTCCGGGAGGAGCTCGTCGCGCTCTTCGGCAATGCCATCAAGGACCATGGGGAGGCGCCGTGATCAAGAGCTATACCGCCTCGCACGCCAGCACGTTCACCGAGGCGCGGGCCCGCGCGGTCCTGCACAACGTCCTCGAGGATTTCATGCAAGTGGCAAACGCGGGCTTCGTCGCGCGCGAGACCATCAAGGAATGGTTCGACGAGCTGAGCTTCGCCGTGCTGCACAACGTGGTCAACAGCTTCCAGCTCCAGTTCATGCTGCCGGACGGAAGAAAGGACCGGGCGTTGCACTACGAGGTTCGAGACGACGGAACGGTGCCGGAAGGCTCCAAGGGCGGCGGATTCGATCTCTACGGTTTGCCCCGGAACACGCGCGTCATCTTGTGCGTCTCTTATCGAGGTGATGCGCCAAACCTCGACAAGGTGCTCGCCTGGTTGAGGGAGCGCGGGTGGGGTTCCGGCGGAAGCCTCGTCCAGGGGAACACCAGCCAGGATCGAGCATTCTCCAGGGACGGCTTCGGGTTTGTGCGCAGCAAGGTGGGTGATCTGTGACGACGAGCCTTCGACTGTCCGAGGTTTCCCACCCGTCCAAGGACGCCGCAGCCCGGTACGACGCGTTGATGGGCATCGACGGGTACAAGGAGCAATTGCTCGACGAGCTCTCGTTGTGGCTCGATGCGGCGCGGGTGGAGAAATGGCAAAAGACGCACCACCCGAAAGGTTTGCCCGGTGTCGGCACGTTCGGTTGGGGCTCACCGCTGATCCTCCTCTCCGGCGATGTCGGCTGCGGAAAAACGGCCTTGGCCACGTCCGTCGGGACGCCGCTCGCGCGGGAGCTCGATCGGAAGGTCATCGCCATGGAGACGCCGTCGGACATTCGCGGTCACGGGCTCGTGGGCGAACTCTCCACACGGATCACCGATGCATTCAGCCAGGCGCGCGCGAGAGCCAAGCACGTTGGATGCGGGCTCTTGGTCATCGACGAGGCGGACGACCTCGCGACCGCCCGCGACCAGATGCATGCGCACCACGAGGACCGGGCAGGCGTGAATGCCCTGATCAAGGAGGTCGACGCGATCGGACGCGAGAGGACCCCGCTCGCCGTCCTCTTGATCACGAATCGGTCGAGCGCGCTGGATCCCGCCGTCATGCGGCGCGCGTCGTTGCATCTCCGGTTTGGCCGACCAAATGCCACGCAGCGACGCGCCCTTCTGGAGCGGCTGCTCATGGGGACACGGGCGACGGAGGATGAGCTCGAAACGCTCGTGGAAGCGACGAGCGCACGCCGAGGCGTACCGTTCAGCTTTTCCGACCTCACCATGCGCCTCGGGCGATCGGCCCTGCGACAGGCTTGGCGTTGCGATTGTCCGTTTGGAGCGGCCGTGCTCCTGGAAGCGCTCGTACATATCGAACCATCCCCGCTCGTGACCCGAGAGGAACGTACCGATGCCTGATCCCAATCGCCTCCTCGTCGTTACGCAACCCGTGCTTGGCGCCATCGGGCCCGAGGAGATCAAGAGGACCCTTCCGAGGTCGCAGAGCGCGGCCGGGTGGGACTCCGCAGAAGTTGCGCCGATTCGCGCGACGCTCGGGGATTCCTACGAGCTCGACTGGTCGGCCCTACAGGCCGAGCAGGAGCGGCTCTTCGACGAGACCCTGAAACCCCAGCTCGCAGGGCGAAAAGGGTTTGCCTACTTCGGGTTCGCTCCGATCCCACTCGCGATTCATCTGGGGTACCTGGTCGAAAATCGATTCGAGATCGACCTCTACCAGCTCAACCATTCCAAGTCGAAGTGGGTCAACACTCCGGACAAACCATCCCCGAAGCGGAGCGCGCTCAAGCCGATGCAACTCCCGGAGCACGGGTCCACGGACAAGGGCCCGATCGTGATCCGCGTCTCCACGTCGGCCCGGATCTCGCCCGAAGAGACGGCCGAGATCGTTCCGCGGAGCCTTTTCGATCTCGATATTGCACTCGTCGAGCCTCACCCCGACGCCCTGGAGACGGGTGGCACCCTGGCCGAGGTGGTCGAGGCGTTCAACCTCGGGATCGCGCGCCTCCGAGCGCTCTTCCCCAACCGCACGGCGATCCACCTTTTCACCGCCGTTCCGGTGGGCCTCGCATTCAGGCTCGGGACGCTGATCAACCCCACCATGTATCGGGGCGTGGTGACTTATCAGTATGCCGTGAAGAAGTCGCCGCGCTATCAGCGAGCAATCGTGCTCGCGGACGACGGCTTGCGCGAAGAGCCGTTCCTCGACGACGCAGAATACGATTGGAAAAAGGCCACCGCGGTCGATTTTTTCGTGACGATGGTGAAGGCCTACGGTGGGGCGCCGATGGCTGATCTGATCCTGGCGCGCAGCGGGGTCGATCGGTCCCACCTCAACGTCAACCACACGCCGCGGGACTATTGGAAAGCAGCGCTCGAGGTGGCTGCGCGCGGCAGTCGCCTCCGCGCGCTCGTGCAACATGCCCTCGAGGATCCGGACATCACCGCCCATCATCGAGAGATCAAACGACTCGCGAGCGGCACCCCTTGAACCTAGATGGAGACCCCCCAATGACCAAGCCCTCAGCCCATTTCCTCGACGGCGCCGAATACGACTGGAGTAAACCCGAAGCCGTCGAGCTCTACGAGATCCTGGTTCGCGCCTATGGCACGGATCGCAGCATGATCGACCGATCCGGCATTGACAGGCACCGCATCAATTTCAAGCAGTCGCCACGCGACATCTGGAAGGAGGCGCTCGAAGCTGCCGCGGCCGAAGGCCACACGCGAAAGCTCGCGCAGAATGCCAGAAATGACCGCTCGATCACCGCCTACCACCGCCGGCTCGATCGCCTCCTCGGCCCGCATCCGGCACCCATAGAAGCCGCCCCCCCGGCAAACGCGCGCATCGTGTGGAGCGGACAGGAGGTCATCACCGGGAAGCAGCCGACCTTCCTGGAAATGTCTTTCTTCCACGAGGGCCTGCGAATCGCACCCTCGGTCGTACGACTCAGCACGACGAGCCAAGACGACCATTCCGCGTTCGGCTCAGGCTTCCTGATCGCTCCGAATACGATCTTGACGAACCATCATGTGCTTTACGCGAGCGGTCGGCCGATGAAGGAAGTCGACATCTGGTTCAACTTCGAGCTTGACGCTTCAGGCCGACCCCTCGTCGTCGACAAATACGAAGGCGACGTCTCGACCATCCAGGGCGAAGAAGCCGACGATTGGGCCATCCTCAAGCCGAAGAAACCCTTCAAGGACACCTACAAGCCGCTGAACGTTCATCCATCCAAACCCGTGACGCGCGGCGATTTCGTCTACATCGTCCAGCATCCCGGGGGTCAGCTGAAGAAAATCGGGCTCGTACACAACGAGGTCGTGCACGTCGATCAATCCCGGGTCCAATACCTCACGGACACCCTGCCCGGCTCCTCCGGCTCGCCCGTTTGCAACGAGCTCTGGCAAGTGGTCGCCTTGCACGCGCAGGGCATCAAGGGCGATCCAACCAAGGGACCCCTCTACAAGAACGAAGGCATCCGCATCGATCGAGTCGTCGAAGCGCTCACGGCCCGCGGCATCCTCGATCCGCGCGCCCAGCCGTGACGTCCTTCACTCTCTCGACCCCGCCCCCGGCAGCACCAAATAATCCGCCACGGACTCCAGCCGGATCTCCGGAAACCGCTCTGCCACCGCGCTCCGCATCTGCTCCGCGTCGGCCGGATCTTCCGCCTCCGCGAACGCCTTCTGCCTCGCCGCGTCGCTCGGCCAGTGCGCGTATCCGTAGAAGAGCCCGTCCGATCCACGGTGCAGCCGCGACCCGAACGAGCCCTTCTCCCGGTAATGCGCCGTGATCCGCGACCATGCCTCGATGAACGCCTCCTCCCTCCCGGGATGAAGCCTCCACCGATACAGCACCACGAATCCCGGCCCGGGACCGCTCATCCTGCCCTACAGCTCCTTCGCCACCCGCTCCCGCACCCACGCCGCCGCCGCGCGTGTGCCGAGCGTCCCGCCCACGTCCACGGTGCAGGCCTTCTCCTCGATCGCCGCCGCAACCACCCGCTCGATCCGCGTCTCCTCGTCCGGCCATCCCAGGTGCGTGAGCATCATGCCCACCGTCAGGATCGCCGCGAACGGGTTCGCGATGTCCTTGCCCGCGAGCGGCGGCGCCGAGCCGTGCACCGGCTCGAACATCGCCACGCGCGTCGGGTCGGACGCGTGCACGTTCGCGCTCGCCGCCATCCCGAGGCCGCCTTGCAGCGCTGCGCCGAGGTCGGTCACGATGTCGCCGAAGAGGTTGTTCATGACGAGCACCTCGAACTGCGACGGGTCCTGGATCATGAGCAGGCAGAGCGCGTCCACGTAGAGGTGCCGCGACTCGATCTCCGGATACTCGCGCCGCACCTCGTCGAACACGCGCAGCCAGAGCTCGTGCGCGTGGCGCATCGCGTTCGACTTGTCCGCCATGCACACGCGCTTCTTGCCCGTGCGCTTGGCGAACTCGAACGCCGCGCGCACGATCCGCTCGACGCCCTTGCGCGTGTTGAGGTCCTCGTTGATCGCGACCTCGTCCGGCGTGCCGCGCTTGAACTGACCGCCCATGCCGACGTAGACACCCTCGGTGTTCTCGCGGAACACCACCATGTCCACGTCCTTCGCGCCTCGACCCTTGAGCGGCACCAGGCGATCGGACAGCGCCTTCACGGGCCGCACGTTCGCGTAGAGGTCGAAGCCGAAGCGCATGCCGAAGAGGATGTCCCGCGCGTGCTCCAGACCGGGCACGCGCGGGTCTCCCAGCGCGCCGAGAAGGACCGCGGCGCACTCGCGCTGCACCGCGATCTGGATCTCCTTCGGGAACGTCACGCCGTCGCGCAGGTAGCGATCGGCGCCCAGGTCGAGCTCCCAGAGATCGAGCGGCAAGCCCGCCTTGTCTCGGTAGATCTCGAGCAGGAGCTTCGCCTCGTGCGTGACGCTCGGCCCGATCCCGTCTCCCCCGATGATGGCGATCTTCTTGCGCTGCGATCCCACGGCTCTCCCTTTCTCGTCCCGAGGGGGACGCCTCGCGTCCCCCTCTCGTCCAGGCGAAGCCCGGCCCATTCACCCCCCCGAGGGAAGATCGCTTCGCGATCTTCCGCGCGATGCGCTCGGCTTCCGATCAGCCGAGCGCGCGCTCCACCGGCACGTACTCGAGGTTGTGCGCCTGCGCGACCGGCCCGTACGTCACCGCGCCGCCGAACGTGTTCACGCCGAGCAGCACCGCGCGATCCGCGCGCGCCGCCGCCGCCACGCCCTTGTCCGCGATCGCGAGGCCGTACTGCAGCGTCGTGTTCGTCAGCGCCCACGTGCTCGTGTGGCTCACCGCGCCCGGCATGTTCGCCACGCAGTAGTGCACGACGCCGTGCACCTCGTAGGTGGGGTTGTCGTGCGTCGTCGGCCGGCACGTCTCGATGCAGCCGCCCTGATCCACGGCCACGTCGACCACCACGCTGCCCGTCTCCATCTCGGAGATGAGCTTCTCGGTCACGAGCTTCGGCGCCTTCGCGCCCGTCACGAGCACCGCGCCGATCACGAGGTCCGCGCGCGACACGCACGCCTCGATGTTGTCCGCGTTCGAGTAGAGCGTCTCGATCGCCCCGCCGAACACGTCCTCGAGGTACTCCATCGTCTGGCCGCGCACGTCGAGCACGGTCACCTGCGCGCCCATGCCGACCGCGATCGTCGCGGCGTTCTTGCCGACGACGCCGCCGCCGAGGATCACCACGCGCCCGCGCCGCGTGCCGGGCACGCCGCCGAGCAGGATGCCCTTGCCGCCGTGCTCCTTCTGCAAGCACGCCGCGCCCACCTGCACGGCCATGCGGCCGGCGACCTCGCTCATCGGCCGCAGCAGCGGGAGCGACCCGTCCGGCAGCTCGATCGTCTCGTACGCCACGCCCGCGACGCCCGTCTGGGCGAGCTTCTTCGTGAGCTCGGGCTCGGCGGCGAGGTGCAGGTACGTGTAGATGATGAGGTCTTTCCGGAAGAACCCGTACTCGGCGGGGAGCGGCTCCTTCACCTTCACGACCATCTCGGCGCTCCAGGCGTCGGCGGCCGTCGGCACCATCGTCGCGCCTGCGCGCACGTAGGCCTCGTCCTTGATGCCGCTGCCTTCGCCGGCGCCCTGCTGCACGAGTACCTTGTGCCCGCGGCCCACGAAGGCGCGAACGCCCGCCGGGGTCATCCCGACGCGATACTCCCTGGTCTTGATCTCCTTCGGAACTCCGATGAGCACGATGCTTCCTCCCGACTTGGTCGACGCTTGGGCGCCGCGATGGGCGCGCGCGACCATAGCAGAAGGAACGGCACGTGGAGCCAGTTCCGCAAACGACGCGATGCGGCGGTCGTGGCGACTTTCCAGGGATTTAGCGCGGTGCGCGGAAGCGCCGCGTCAGATCACGACGCTTCGAGCTCCACGATCGGATCCTTCACGTACCCTTCCTCGTAACCGAACTCCGTGAGCGGAAGCCCGGCTCCGCGCAGCGCGGTCATGAGCGCGCGGCTCGCATTCCCGCCATCCTGACGGTAATGGTAGTTGCCGCGCAATCGGCCGCCGCCCTTGCCGCAGAGGAGCATGGGCAGGTCGTCCTGCGAGTGGGTCCAGCCCTCGGTGTGCTCGGTGCAGACGAAGATCGAGCTGTGATCGAGCAGGTTGCCGGTCGCGTCGGGCGTGTTCTTCAGCCGATCGAGGAAATACGCGAGCTGGCCCATGGTGAACCGCACCGCGTCCTTTTGTTTCGTGTAGGGCGCGGGCTCGGTGTGGTTCATGTAATGCTGCCCGTCGGTCGCGCCGACCATCCAGAACACCGCGCCCGAGCCGCAGGTCGAGTACAGGATCGAGAACGACCGCGTGAGCCCGCACGAGAGCGCGAGGGCCATGAGGTCGGTCATCGCCTTGTTTTTCTCGGCGATCTGCTCGTTCGAGGCGAGATCGGGGAACCCGCCCGGATCGTCGGGTTTGTTGCACTCGCCGATGGGCACGTTCAGCCGCGACTCGATCTCCGAGATGCTCGTGAGATGCTGTTCGAGGCGCTGTTTGTCCTTGGCGCCGAGACGGCCCTGGAGCGTCTTGATCTGCCCGCTCACGGCGTCGAGCACGCTCGCCCGCGCGCGGTCGACTTGTGGCGAGCCCGCGCCCTTGTTGAACAGGCGCTCGAAGAACGCGTGCGGCGATTCTTCCGACGGATTCACGTTCGTCTCGCCGCTCTTGCTGCCGTTGTGCGAGAGGTGCTGGAAGCTCGTGCCCTCGTCGGTGCCGCGGAAACGCGTCACCGCGGCTTCGAGCGATTTGTATGGGCTCGGGGCGAGCGACTGGAAGTATTGTGCGGCCACCTGATCGATGCTCGGGTACTTCATCGTCGACACGATCGTGTCGCGCACGTCGTCGATCTTGAGGTGCGGTCCGCCCGAGCAGACGGCGGACATTCCCGAATGATGCGGGTGCCGCGGCGACTTCACGGAGAGCCCGCTGATCACGCTGACGTAGTCCTTGTACGGGAGCAGCGGGACGAGGGCGTAATCGTCGGGCACGGTCCAATCGGGCCCGATCGTCGGCGGGGTCCAGGAGGGCAGGTGGACGCCGTTGCCGAAGAACCAGAGGCCGAAGCGGGTCGGGATGTCCTCGCCGTTGGCGAAGGCGTCACCGTTATCGTTCAGCATCATCTCGAAGATCGGCAGGCCGACGGCGACGGCGGCGCCTCCGAGCATTCCGCGCAGGAACAGGCGGCGAGAGGGGCGTTCGATCTTGCGGCTCACGGCTTCACCTCTTCCTGCGAGGGCTTGCTGGCGTAGCGATATCCGTCGTTGGTCACGAGGGCGAGGACGAGGTCCTTGAACCGGTAATCGCTCGCCACGAAATCGGCGACGAGCTCCTCGACGCTGCCCTTGTCCCCCTTGCCGGCGAGATGCGCGCCGGCGTGCTCGTAAAACCGCCGCGCGATGCAGGCGCCGACTTCCGGGAGCGACGCGACGAGCTCGGCCATGTCGATCGGCCCCGCCACGGAATGGCCGTCGACGACCGCGCTCGAATCGACCGTCAGGCCATTCTCGTCGGTCTCGCGATACGCGCCGATCGCGTCGTACTTCTCGAAGGCGAATCCGATCGGATCCATCCGCTCGTGGCAGCCTGCGCATTCCGGATTTGTCCGGTGCTCGTCGAGCCGCTGCCGCAGCGTCGTCGGTTTGCCCGGCTCGGGCTCGGGCAGCGTCGTGCTGATCCCCGGCGGCGGCGGCGGGATGTCCTGGCAGAACAGGTTGAGCCGAACGAACCGCCCGCGATGGGTCGGCGACGTCTGCGTCTTGTGCGCATTGAGCGCGAGGAACCCGGGCGTCGTCAGAATGCCCGCGCGTCGCCCATCGTCGGGCAACGTGACGGGCGTCCATTCCGGCCCCGTGATGCCCTCGATGCCATACACCCGCGCCAGATCCTCGTTCACGTACGTGTCGCGCGTCGTGAACATATCGCGGAAATCGCCCTCTTTTTCGAAAACGATGTTCTCGAACATGCGCTCCATCTCGACGCGCATCGACGGCCCGAGCGTGGCCGAGAGCTGCGGGAATTTCTCCGGTTGCTTGTCGAGCGCGTCGAGCTTGCCGATGTTCATGAAGTCGCGGAAAAACCGCGTCAGGGTCCCGCGCGCGCGTGGATCATCGAGCAGGCGCGACGCCTGCGCCCGCACGCCTTCGGCCGTCGCGAGTTCGCCGCGCCGGGCCGCCTCGCGAAGCGTATCGTCGGGGGGCGCGTCGAGCAGGAGGAACGACAGGCGGGTCGCCATCTCCCAGCTCGTGTATCGATACCCATCCTGGGCCGGCTCGCCGACCTCGACGCGGAACAGGAAATGCGGCGACAACAAGACCGCCGCGAGCGCGTACTTGAGGCCCTGCGCTTCGTCTTCGAGGTCGGTCGCGACATTCGCCGAGAGCACCTGGAGCGAAGTGACCTCCTCCTCGGACGCGGGCCTGCGCCAGGCGCGCGTGGTGAACGAGGCGATGAAATCCTTGACGCACGGCTCACCGACGGCCGTCACGGGGCAACCGACGACCGTGTCGCGCCGCGCCGGATCGGCGAAGATTTGATCGAGCACCTCGTACGTCGCCTTCTCGTATTTCTCGGCGTCGACGGGGGCGATGGTGCTGCGCGCGGCGGAGATCGACGAGAAGCCGTAGAGCACGTCGTCGACCGGCAGGTCCGCGGGCATCGTGAGCGGATTGCCGAAGAGATCGAGCCAGGCGTTCCGGATCTGCGGGCGTGTGAGGCGATGGAGCGTCGGCTCGGCGGGCGCGAATGCCGCGGCGGCGGCCTTTTCGTCGTCCGTGTTCCCGATGATGCCCACGCAACTCGCGAGGCCCACGAGCGCGCACAGCAAAGGCGCATACCCCTGTCGCATGCTTTCGAGGTTACAAGAGTCCAGGGAGTCGTCACAAGCAATATCGTGATAGGATCGGCCCGTGTCGACGCTGCGAATTTTCCACTCCGCCTCGAATCTTGTTTTTGCACTGCTCCTCGCGGGCTGCTCGGGGGGTGGGAGCGGCGGCGAGGGCGGCGCGGGGGGAAGTGGCGCGGGGGCAAGCGGCGCCGGAGGATCGAACGAAGGCGGGCACGGCTGCTTCTCGACCGAGACCACGTGCGATGGCAAATGCGTGCACCTCGAAAGCAACGCCTCCCATTGCGGCGCGTGCAACAACACGTGTGGACCCGGCGGCCAATGCGTGGCCGGAACGTGCGCCTACGACTGCAATGGCACGCTCGTGGCGAACCCGGCCGATTGCTTGCCCCTCTACGGCGCGTTCGAATCCTTCCCATCGGAATGCCCGGGGTGTCGCACGGCAAACGCTCAAACCGGCGGATGCGGCTGCCCGAGCCCGGCGTCCGAGCTCCCGCTTGCGGTGCAAAGCGACTGCCCCGGCGTGCCGATGCGATCGGCGACGACGCTGCGGCTTTGCGTGACGCCCACGCTCGCGCCGGACAGCGATTTCGGCGGAGCGTACCAGGTCGACGATTTCGACGGCTGGTGCGGCTCGACGGCGCGTTGCCGCGTGGGAAACCCGATGGCGGGCGGGGCGTGCGCGTGCCCCGCGGGATTCGACGAGGCGATCGGGCTGCGTTCCATCATCCGGCTGCCGTGCAACGGCGTGGAGGGCGGAAGCGTGCTGGTGCTGTGCGGCAACAAGGATGCGCCGCTGCGCACGTTCGGGGGCGCATTCCAGGTGGACGACGTGGAACCGACGTGCCGCGTGGGGAATCCGTGGACCGGGGGATGCTCGTGCCCGGCAGGGACGAGCGAGCAGGTGTATCGCGTGATGGTGGATGGAGAGGCGGGGCTTTATGGGTCGAGCGTGCGGATTTGTATGCCCTGAACCCGGCTACCCCGCCCCCGCCGCCGCCTCCAGCGCCGCCCTCAGCAAAGCCGCCAGCTCCGCCGGAATCGTCGGGTCGAACTGCCCGATCAGCCCATCTGCCTCGAGCAGCATCACCTCCCCCGCCTCGCAATGTGCTTCGAGCGCCGCTCGTTCCGCTTCCCCCACCCGCACCACGGCCGCCGTCCCCGGCAGGGACAGCGCCCATGTCGGCGCCATCGTCTCGTCCGTCGGCAGCCCGATCACCGCCACCTCCACCCCCTCGCCGAGGCGCAGCGTCCCGAGCGGGCGCGGCAGCGGCGCCCGCGACGCAGGCTCCGGTGAAATCACCACGTCCGTGATCCGACGCATCGAATACGCCAGAACCCCCAGCCGCTGCGGGCTCGTCGCCAGAAGCAGCCGCGGCGGCGCCGAAAAGCCGGGACGCACGAGCCGCGTCGCCAGCGAGCGCAGCACCGGGATCTGCTCCGGCGTCGCCAGCGGCGTCGTCAGCGTGGCGAGCGGGATCATCTTGACCTTGCCGCTCTTCTTGAGCTGCCCGAGCGCGTCCAGGATGTCGAGGTCCGGACCGTCGATCTCGTCGAGCAGCTCGTCGATGCTGCGCGGCATCTGCAAAAGCTCGAAGATCCGACCCCGCATCGACGACGGGTCCGGCATCGACTCCGGCCCATCGAGCAGACCCGAAAGGCTCGCGAGGTCCGACAGGGCAAACACCTCACCCTCGGGCGAAAGGCTCGCGCGACGCTCGTTGAGCTCGTCGACCTGCCGCATCGCCTCCATCAGCAGCATGTTCGTGGAGGCCTGGATGCGGCGGGCGCTCGGCGGCTCGCCCGGCGAGAACGCGAAGCGACCCCGGCGCTCGGCGAGCAGCCGGTAGAGCGCGCGTTCTCCCGTCCGACGGCTGAAGCTCGCGTCGACGATCTGCCCCTCGGCGAGCTTCACCTCGCCCGGACCCCGCGCCGTCGTGATGCTCAGCGTGCCCGACCGACGGTTCATCGCCAGGAGCTGCAGCATGTCCACGAGTGGCACCTGCTCCAGGTCGCCGCGGATGTCCTGCGGCAGAGGCGGTCGCGACACGCGCCGCGACACCTCCGTGATGCGCGAGACGATCTGGTCGACGTCGACCCGCATCACCTCGTCCGGCTCGAGCTCGCCGTCGCCGAGTTTGTCGACGAGGAACAGCACCGGGATGTCGGCGAGCTCGGCCTTCGCCTTGAAGACCTCGCGCACGTTGCCGCCGCGTTCGGGGGTGCGCGGGACGAGCAGCACGTCGGGCCGGCTCTGGTAGGCCTGCTCGAGCGCGCTCTCGGCGCTGTTCGCGTTCGCCACCACGAGGCCCATCGCCCGCAGCGCGGAGGCGAGCGCGCCGAGCGCGTCGACATCGGAGTCCACGAGAAGTACGCGTCGCGACATGGCCTTCCCTTATCCGATCAACCGCACGCCCGCGGCCCGGCCGAGACGCTCCGCCAGCACGTCGGCGAGCAGCGGATCGGCCGCGTGCGCGCCCCGCAGGACGCCATCATCGTTGCGTGCCACAAGCGCATACGCCCCGTGCTCGGCGATGACCGCCAGCGCCTCGATCCGCTCGCAGCCCGGGACGGCCCGGAGGT
Organism: Polyangium jinanense; assembly: GCF_028435365.1. The sequence goes on from NZ_JAGTJJ010000008.1 coordinate 102,484, forward strand.
CGAGCGCGTGCAGCGCGATCTTGTCCGCCTCGTGCCCCAGCGCCGAGCGCACGGCCGCGCCGAGGCACAGGTCCGCGTGGTTCGTCACCACGATCGTCGCCGCCCCGCCGCGTTGCGCGTCTGCCACCACCGATTGCGCGAGCGCCTGCGCCTCGGCCGTCCCGAGCTCGATCGGCCGCACCGCCGACGTCTGCCGCGCGGGCGCCGCGTTCACCGTCTCCCAGATGAGCATTTCGAGCAGATCCGGCACCGTGGTCGACTCCGGATCGAGCCGGTGCACCACCGACGTCTTGCTCGCCTCGGCGCGCAGGCGCGCGACCCGCAGGAGCTTGCCGAGGTCCTGCCCATCGTGCGGGAAGGCGGCGGCTCCCACGAGCAGCGCCCGGCTCGACGCCGACTTCTCCCCGGTCCCGAGCCGCGCGATGCGACGCCGGACCGAGTGCGCACCGAGGCCACTCGTCTCGGGCAGGAGCAGGTGGAACTCGTTCTCGTCGACGCGGGCGAGCACATCCGTGTCGTGCACCGCGGCGAGCAGCCGGTCGGCGTACTCGGTCGGCGAGAGCGCCGGCTGTCCCGGGATCGGCTCGTACACCATCGTCACGATCGCGAACCGCCGGTTGTACCTTCGCGCGCGCCCGATCTCCCGACCGGCCACGTCGACGTAATACGCGAACGAATATGCGCTCGACGTCGGGTCCTTGATGGCGGCGCCTCCGCGGGCGGCGCGCTCGCGCTCGGCGAGCATGGCGATCGCGGTCGCGGCCACGTTCGCGAGCAGCCGAATGATCCCATCGATCGGCGGATCGGCGCCTTGCTCGGCGGGGACGCGTGGCTTGTCCTCGTCGAGCAGCACGTACCCGGCGGCGACGTTGCGCGAGCCGAGCGGCACGGCGAGCAGACGGCGCGGCGTGGCGAACGTATCGAGGATGTGTTTTTCGGTGCCGACCTCGGGCGCCTTGTCGAGCCCGGGGCTCGCGGCGCCGAGCACGAGCTCTTGCGGCACCGTGTCGCTGGCGAGGTACACGGCGGCGCCCTTCGCGCCCGTCACCTCGATGAGGATCTCCACGAGCTCCCGGGCCGCGCTCGTCCGATCCGGCGCCTCCGCAATCTCGGCGATCCGGGCGATCCACCCCGTCGCGCGCGCGCTCACGGCGGCGGCGCGCTCCAATCGATCCCGCTCGGCGCGCTCGACGAGCCGTTGCTTGATCCCCCAGACCGAGCTCAGGACATCGTCGCCCGAGAGCGGCATCAAGAGCAGCCCCGTCGCGCCGAGGGAGACTGCGCTCGCCGCGGCGTCGAGGTTTTTCTTCGTCGCCAGCGTGACCACGCTGATGTCCGGCACGAGCGCCTTCAGGTGGTGCACCAGGCTCAGGCCTGCCCCGTCGCCGATGCCGAGCTCCACGAAGGCGATGTCCGGCGCCTCCGCGGTCGCCATCATGAACGCCTCGGAGAAATCGGCCGTCACGAGCACCTTGTCGAAGCGCAAGACGCGCGGGAGCAGCTCGCGTACGGGGGCGTCCTGCGCGATGCACAGCACGGTGAGCGCGGGCGCGCCGGCCCGATCGAGCGGCCTTCGGCGCGACGCGGGGATCGGCGGCATCGAGTTCATCATGGCTTCGACGCGTCCCACGATGGAGGAGCCGCAGGGCCCGGGCCAAGGTCCAAGCTCGTTTCCCACGTCCCGCGGAACACCCGCCGCGCCGGCCCCTTCATACGGAGCGCCCGCGCCTCGTCCACCGTGATCTCGAGCGGCCCGCCGGGCAGATGCACCTCGATCGGCGCGCCCCTCCGGGCCCGACCCTGCTCACACGCCGCCGCCGCCACCGCGCACGCGCCCGTCCCGCAGGCGAGCGTCCGCCCCACACCGCGCTCCCAGACCGTCACCGCGATCCGGGTCCGCTCCCCTTCCCCGAGCATCCGGCAGAACTCCACGTTGATCCCTCCCGCCGGCGACGTTGCCACCGTCGGCCCCACCCGATCGATCTCCCCCTCTGTATACGGCTCGAACGTGATCGCGTGTGGGTTACCCACATCGACCGTCGTGAACCCGTGCCGCCGCTCCTCGGCTTCCACCTCGAGCCTCGGCCCCATTGTCGCGTGACCCATGTCCACGGTCACGTCGTAAAACCCCGCGCCCCTTCGCTCGATGGCGCACGGTTTATCACCCGCGTCCGTCGCGATCACCATCGACAACCCCTCGGCGCCCGTTCGATCGGCGAGGAATGCGGCCACGCACCGGAGCCCGTTCCCGCACATCTCTGGCCGCGACCCGTCTGCGTTCAGCACGACCATGCGCGGCGTCGCTCCGCCGATCACGAGCAGCACGCCGTCGCCGCCGATGCCGCGATGTCGATCGCAGAGCGCGCGTGCTTGCTCGGGCGTGATCGCATCCTCCGAGCTTGCGTCGAGGACGACAAAATCGTTGCCGAGCCCTTCCCACTTCTCGAACGCGAGCATACCGCTCATCGCTTTGCCTTGCTGAATTGCTCGCGCACCGTGGACGAGCTCGTGCCGTTGACCTCGAGGAGCTTGCTCCGACTGCTCACGCCCACGAGGATGTTCACGTCGGCGCGTCGCACTTCGAGCACGCGTGACAAGAGCTTGCGCAGCTCCTCGTTTGCGGCTCCTTCGGCGGGCGGCGCGGTCAGCGCGACGTCGAGCGCGCCGTCGCGGACCCCGAGGATCGAACAGCGGGACGATCGCGGTCGCACGTGCACGGAGAAACGCACGGCGCCGGCGCGCTCGCTCATCTCGAGCCGCGCCCATTCCCCGGGAATCTGGTTCGTTGCTTTCGACATCGCGCGGTAGGGCGCATCCTAGCGCAAACCGAGACGTCCATACCGTTCTTGAATTCGATCTTTCACCCGATCCTTTTGGGTCCTGCCTTCCTGTACTAGCGTGGGGGCATGTCGCGACTTCGTTGGATGACGGCGGGTGAATCTCACGGCCCTTCCCTGGTGGCCATCGTCGAAGGCATCCCAGCCGGGATGCCCCTCCTCTCAGAGGATGTCGACCACGACCTCGGCCGACGCCAACGCGGCTACGGCCGCGGCGGCCGCATGAAAATCGAGACCGACAAGGCCCAGCTCGTCGGAGGCGTCCGGGGCGGCGAGACCCTCGGCGGACCCATCGCCCTTCGCATCGACAACCGCGACCACGCCAACTGGGCGGGCCGCATGGGCCCCGACCCCTTCCCCTCGCCCCCCGAACCCCTCACCCGCCCCCGCCCCGGCCACGCCGACCTCGCGGGCGGCCTCAAGTACGACCGCAAAGACCTCCGCGACATCCTCGAACGAGCCAGCGCTCGCGAAACCGCCTCCCGCGTCGGCGTCGGCGCCGTCTGCCGCAAACTCCTCTCCCTCCTCAACATCGACATCTTCGCCCACGTCGTCTCCATCGGCCCGGTCACAGCCACCCTCCCGGACCTCCCCCTCTCCGAGCTCCGGACCCGCGCCCGCGCCTCCGACCTCGCCTGCGTCGACCCCGACGCCGAGGCCGCCATGCGCAAGGCCATCCACGAAGCCTCCCATGCGGGCGACACCCTCGGCGGCGTCTTCGAGGTCATCGCCACCGGCCTCCCTCCGGGCCTCGGCAGCCACGTCCAGTGGGACCGCAAGCTCGACGGCCGCCTCGCCCAGGCCCTCATGAGCATCCACGCCATCAAAGGCGTCGAGCTTGGCATCGGCTTCACGGCCGCCACCCTTCGCGGCTCCCAGGTCCACGACCCCATCACCTACGACCCTGCCCACCACTTCGACCGCCCCACCAACCGCGCCGGCGGCCTCGAAGGCGGCATCACCAACGGCATGCCCCTCACGTGCCGCGCCGCCATGAAGCCCATCGCCACCCTCAAGACGGCCCTCCCCTCGGTCGACGTCCTCACCAAGGAACCCTTCGACGCCGCCCACGAGCGCAGCGACATCTGCGCCGTCTCCGCCGCCTCGGTCGTCGGCGAGGCCATGGTCGCCATCACCCTCGCGGACGCCGTCCTCGAGAAGTTCGGAGGCGACAGCCTCGGCGAGCTCCAACGCAACCTGGAGACGTACCGCGCTCAGCTCGCGGCGTACTGACCGGGACGTTTCACGTGAAACATTGAGCCTGCTCGTCCCTGAGGCTCCCTCGCCCCTCCGGGCTGAGCATTGGTCTCATCTTGGGAGGCGCTGCGCTGGGGCTTTGCCCCAGGCCCCACCGGGGCTATCCGCCCCTGGACCTGGACCAGCGCAAGCGCTGGACCCGGGGTCGATGAACTGCGCGATGCGCAGTTCATCGAACAGGCCAGGTCAAGACCAACGACGATCCTGCCCACCAAGACAGCAGCGCTGACGATTCAACGGGCCACGTGCCCGTCGCCAGCGTGCAACGCACCTTCCTGGTCTTGCCACCGGCCTGTGGGAAGAACTGCGCATCGCGCAGTTCTTCCCCCTGAGGTCCAGGGCTTGCCCTGGTTCGGGTCGAGGGGCGAACAGCCCCCGCGGGGCCCGGGGCAGCGCCCCGGCGCGGCGGCCCCAAGAAGAGACCAATGCTCAGCCCTCCGGCGGTGGCACGCTGCCCCACGCGCCGGTGCCTGTCAACCCGCCTCCCAAGAGCCCTCATGTCGGAGATTTACAGAACCAGACCTCCCTGTTAGGGGGGGTGATGGGCGTCACCGCGTTCCTCGAGTGCTACGACTCCGAAAACTTCGACCCGGCCTCGGGCGGCACCGGGCTCTTCAGGACCAAGGGCCTCCTCCCGCCCGCTTGGTTTCTCTTCTTCGACGCCGCGGACTTCGCCTCCGTGCGCTCGCAGCACGATGGCAGCACCTACTCGCTCCTCCGCCGCCCCGCGTCCGCGGCCGCCGCCCGCGCCCTCGAACGGCTCGAGGCGCTGAAGCCCCACATCACGCCGGAGCTCGACGCCGTGCTGCGCTCGTTCCTCGCCGCCGTCGAGAAGGCTTGCGCTCCCCGCGGTCTCGGCGTGCTCGTCTTCAACACCCACCGCTTCGAGTCCACCCGGGCCGAGCTCATCGCTTGTATCGGCTGGTTCGACGCGTTCGCTGCAAAGGGCTACTCCGCTCGCCTCGCCACGCGCGCCGAGTCGATCTTCGACCCCTGCGACGGCCTCGACTTCGACGAAGACGACCGGAAGCTCGACGTCGGCAACCCAGACGCGCTCTGCGGCTGGCCCTCCAGCGTGACGGACCGGGCGCCCCCCGTCGTTCCGAAGCCGCCCCCGCCCAGCGCGGACGCCAATTCTCTCGACGCCATCCTGGCGCGCCTGTGGGCCCATCCGGCGGACCTCGATGTTCGCCTCGCCTGCGCGAAAGAGCTGACCGCCCTCGGCGACCCTCGCGGCGAGTTCATCACCCTCGATTGCGCCGAGAAGCTCACCCACCGAAAGCTCAAGCGTCACGAGCAGCTCCTCGACGACGAGCGTGTGCACCACCCCTTCCGCCGCGCGCGTACCTTCCACCAAGGCCTTCCGGTCGCGGTGGAGTGGAATGCTGCGCCCGGCGATCCCCTCGTCGGCCACCCTGCCTGGTCCACCGTCGAGAGCGTGATCTTCTCCGGCCCTGTCGAGCTGCTCCCGCCCGTGCGCCAGCTGCAGGCGACGCCCGCGCTCATCCGCGCCATCGACCGGCCGGTGCCCTACGTCTCCATCTGCATGAGCGACGACAAGGACCCCGCGGCCTGGGCGGCGCTCGAATCCACCGAGCGCTTCCCGAACCTCGTCGAGGTCCGCGTCGTCGAGCCCGCGACCGTCTGGCTCCCCGAAGCGGGGCAGCGGCTCATCGCGCGGAGGCCCTCGGTGCGGCTACACGCCGGCTCGCCCCTCGTGCCACTCCCTCCGCTCACGCCCCTCACGGCCGAGGAGCACGCCGCGCGCGTCGCGCGATGGACGAATCCGCCGGCGGCCCGCTTCCTCGAGGGGCCTCGCTACGACAACGGATTCAGCTGACCGGTTCACGGGCTCCGATGCCCGCGGCACCTGGCCCGTCCTATCCGGCCGTGGGAGGGACCATCGGAACCTCAACGCGCTTCACCTTCGGTCGTAGGGGGGACCGTCCGAACCTCAACGCGTATCACTTTCGGTCGTGGGAGGGACCATCGGAACCTCAACGCGTATCACCTTCGGTCGTAGGGGGGACCGTCCGAACCTCAACGCGTTCTACATCACACCCTTCCCGTCACCCACGTGACCTAGCCGGGAGGCGACATCCATCCCCTCCCGAGTCTTGCCGAAACCTCGACCCCCTCCCAATTCGACCGGCGTGGCTCGCGAGTTCGGGTCCCCCAGCCCCCCCGACCTCACGCCGCCCAGCGCCCCCTCCGCCTGCGCCTGCGCACACACTCCACCTCGACAAATCGCTTCCCCCATCGAATCGTAGTCCCCATGCCTCCGCTTCCGCTCACCCAGCCGCGCCCCCAGCGTCCCCTCCTCCTCAGCGGACTCATGGGCTCTGGTAAATCCACCATCGGCCCCCTCGTCGCCGCCCAAGCTGCGGTCCCCTTCCTCGACCTCGACGCCGTCATCACCCAGAACACGGGCCGCTCTGTCCCGGCCCTCTTCGCGGAGCCCGACGGCGAACCGGCCTTCCGCGCCCTCGAGGCGGCCACCCTCCGCGGCCTCCTCGCTTCCCCCGAGCCGCGCGTCATCGCCCTCGGCGGCGGCACCCTCCTCGACCCCGAGCTCCGCGCGTTTGCCCTTGCCCACGCGCACGTCGTCACCCTCACGGCTCGACCCGACACCCTCGCCGCGCGCACCGCCGGCCCCGGTCGACCCCTCCTCGACGAAACTCCCGACCGCCTCGCGCGCCTCCGCAGCCTCCTCGCCTCCCGCGCGCCCGTCTACGCCGAGGCCCATGCCCACATCCGGACCGACGATCGCTCGCCCGCCGACATCACCGACGCCGTCCTCCAAGCCTGGCTCGACCCCACCCTCGTCGTCCCGCTCGGCACCCGTTCCTACCCGGTTCGCCTCACCCACGACGCCCCGCGCACCCTCGCCGAGGTCGCTCGTTCCCTCGCGCCTTCCGCCGTCTTCGTCGTCACCGATGAGAACGTCGCGCCCATCGCCCTCGACCCGGTCCTTGACGCCCTCCGCACGACCGGCCTCCGTGTCCCGGCCACCGTCGTCCTTCCGCCCGGCGAAACCCACAAGCAGATGCCGGCGGTCGAGCGCATCCTCGCCGCCCTCGTCGAGTCCGGCGCTGACCGCGAATGCCTCGTCGTCGCTCTCGGTGGCGGCGTCGTCTCCGATGTCGCCGGGTTAGCCGCGTCCCTCCTCCTTCGGGGCGTCCGGTGGGTCGCGATGCCCACGACCTTGCTCTCGATGGTCGATGCGGCCGTGGGTGGAAAGACCGGCGTCGACCTCGGGGTCGCCAAGAATGCCGTCGGCACCTTCCACCAGCCCTCGGCTGTCCTCATCGACCCGGCGCGCGTTCAGACCGAGTCCACCCGGGCTTACGTCTCCGGCCTGGCCGAGGTCGTCAAGGCGGCCGCCATTGCCGACACCTCCCTCTTCGAGCTCGTCGGCCGGGAGCGCGAGCGCGTCCTCGCCCGGGACCTCGACCTCGTTCGGCAGATGGTCCTCGGCGCGGTCCGTGTGAAGACCGCGATCGTCATCCGGGACGAGCGCGAGTCCGGCGACCGCGTCCTCCTCAACTTCGGCCACACCATCGGACACGGCCTCGAGGCGGCCGGCGCGTATACCCGCCTCACCCATGGCGAGGCCGTCGCGCTCGGCATGATTGCCATCCTCCGCGTCGGCCGTGCCCTTGGTGTCACCGACGCTGAGGCAGCGACGCGTGTCGAGCGCCTCCTCGTCGACCTCGGCTTGCCCACGGACCTCACGCGTGAGCCGCTCGACGAGGCGCTCCGCCTGGCCTCGCTCGACAAGAAGCGCACGGCTTCGGGGATTCGGGTCGTCCTCCTCGAAGGCCTTGGGCGACCTCGCATCGAGCTCCTCTCGCTCGAAGCGTTGGGGCGCCTCCTTCATGCGGGGATGCAGAGCGTTTCCGTCTGAACCCTGCGGATCTTTGCCGGCCCGGCGGCTTTCTCGATACACTGACGGTTGACCTCAGGCGTCGAGGGAGGCTCCTCCACCATGAAGATCCAGCGAAGGCATATTGGCGGTGTGGCCGCGCTACTGGCGCTCGGCGGTTTGCTCGGTGCGGGGTGCGCGGAGAACCGCAGCAGCCTCTTCGTCCGTGGCGCGCTCGTGTTCGACACCGACACCTGCGGGGTCGTCGCTGAGACCACGGCTCCGACCCTCTTGCGTGGCACCCTCGACGTGGCGTTCGCCTCCGAATACAACGCCGCGCTCCTCGTGGGCAATCAGCTCGTCCGGCGCGGCAACGCGGCGACGCTTCGCACGGAGACCTCTCGGGTCCAGTTCGAGAGCGCCGATGTGCACACCTTCGACGCTGCGGGCAATGAGCTCGGCGCATTCACGGCGCCGGCCACCGGGTTCGTGGACCCGTCCACGGGGGCCGAGCCGGGGCTTGGATTCGCCAACGTCGTCCTGGTCGACTCGGGCACCTCGGCGGCAGCGCTTGGAGCGAGCGGGGGGAGCGGCACGCCCGTCGAGGTCCTCGCCAACGTCATCATCCGAGGGCGGACGCTGGGCGGGGAGGAAGTCGCGACGGGCGAATGGCAGTTCCCGATCGACGTGTGCCGCGGCTGCCTCGTGTTTTTCCCGCCGGAGGCTGACGACCTGTCCACGCCCGAGCGAGACTGCTTCAACCCGGCCGACGCACCGTCCGGCTTTTGCCGCCCCGGGATCGACAACGCGGTGGACTGTCGACTTTGCAGGGGCCTGGACCCGGTTTGCGACACCCCGTCTCTGTGAGGGCGCACCGCCCCCAATGTTTCACGTGAAACATCCCCTCGAGACCCGTCACCGCACGGGTCTCGTATCCTTCGAGCCTCCCCGAATCGCGTTGTAGAGGATCTGGAACGGCAAGCTCAACGCCACGAGGTCGAGCTGCGCGCCGACCACGATCGACGTCTCCCGCGAAGGCCCGAGCCCGTACCGGAACTGCGCCAGCAACCCGGCCGCGATCACGTACGAGGCGTGGAAGTTGTAGCTGCGGGTCCCCCAGAACAGCGCGCCCGCGACCCCCGGTTCGAGCCCCTGCATCGGCGCGTACCGACCGTACCCGCCCACCGACACCACGAGGGGTAACGCCTGCAGCACGGGGAACAGCGTCGACACCCCGGCCCCGAACTGCACCTCGTCGAAGGCGTGTGTCATCACCTCGGCATAGGGTCCCACGCCGAAGTCGGTCACCTTGCTCCGACCGAACAACACGTCCCCCCGCAGCCCCAGGTGAAAGACCGTCTGGTCCCAGATCTTTCGATCGAGCCCTCGCCCGGCCGCGCCGATCGTCAACCCGACCGTCCCTTGCGGCTCGGCCCGCGCCTCCACCCCGAACGACAGGCATCCCGCGAGCACCGCCCCGCCCACGAACGCCCGCCCAGCCAACCCAGACCGCCGCAAGCACGCCCGCCTGCTTTCCATCTTCTTCCCATCACCCACCCTCCCCTACGCCGTCAAGCAACCCCCACGTTTCACGTGAAACATCCCCCCCACCCCCCAAGCGATCAGCGTTGGGAGGGAGGGTCGGAGGTGGTGGCCACCCGGAGGGGCACGAAAGAGAACCGAGCGAGGTACACCCACCTCCGAGCCTCGCGAGGCGGTCCAGTGCCAGGGGCCACCCCGCCTCCGGATGCACCCACCCGAGCGAGACGTGCGGGCGCCACCCCGCAAAGAACCCCACCCGTCCAAATCCAACCAGAACAACCCCAAGTGCCCCTCTGGGTGGCCACCACCTCCGACCCTCCCTCCCCGCCTCGCATCCTGGTTCCCCGCATGGTACCGTCCCCTCGCCATGGGTGGCCGTCAGGTCCAGCTTCGCATTGGCGGCCAGACATATCGGGTCGTCACCTCCGCGTCCGACGACGAGCTCCACCGCCTCACCCTCATGGTTGAGGAGAAGCTCACGCAGGTCGCCGGTCCCGGCCGCATGGTCAACCCCCAGGCTCTCCTCCTCGCGGCCCTCGCCCTCGCGCACGACCTCGAAGAAGAGCGCGCACGCCATAACGACCAGATGGCTCGCACCCGCATTGCCTTCGGCCGCATGCTTGAACGCGTCGACGCTGCGCTCGGCGCCATCGAGCCCGGCGCGGACGCATCCGACGAGGACGACCGATGACCGAGCTTGGCGCCCTTCGCCATCTCGCGGCGGAGATTGCGACGCTCGAACAGGCTGGACTGCTTCGCAAGCCGAGCGCGCCGCCGCCGTCGGGATGCCTCGTCCTCTGCTCGAACGATTACCTCGGATACGGAACCGACCCCTGGCCTGCGCCCGCCGAGGCTCCCTCCGGCGCTGGCGCTTCACGCCTCGTCAGCGGGCATCATGCCGAGCATGCGCTCGCCGAGCAGACGATCGCCACCTGGCTCGGGTTCGAGTCCGCGCTCCTGTTCTCGTCCGGGTACGCGGCCAATGTCGGGACCATCTCGGCTCTTGCCCGGCCGGGGGACGTCATCGTCTCGGATGCGTTGAACCACGCCTCCATCATCGATGGCTGCCGCCTCTCCGGGGCCAAGGTCGTTGTCGTTCCCCATCGGGATGCGGCTGCCGCCGAGGCTGCGCTCGAGCGGGCGCAGGGTGCGCCGCGGCGATGGCTCGTCACCGAGTCGTACTTCAGCATGGATGGCGACTCGCCCGACCTCGTTCGGCTCCGGGCTGCCTGTGACCGATGGGATGCCGCGCTCGTCGTGGACGAGGCCCACGCGGTCGGGACGCTCGGTCCCGAGGGTCGAGGACTTGCGGCGCGGGCGGGCGTTCGGCCGGACGTCCTCGTGGGGGCTCTCGGAAAGGCGCTCGGGCTTCAGGGTGCGTTCGTGGTCGGACCGATGGTCCTCCGCACCTGGCTCTGGAATCGTGCCCGTAGCTTCGTCTTCTCCACGGGCATCAGCCCCGCCCTCGCGGCCGCCATCCGGCATCGGGTCCTCCGCGTCGCTGCCGATGACGAGGCGCGCGCTCGGCTCGACCACATCATCGACCGCCTACGCGCCGGACTCGCCTCCATCATCGGTGATGCGCTCCTCCCCTCGCATGGGCCCATCCTCCCTTGCTTCGTGGGTCCCCCGGAGGAGGCCGTTCGCATCTCGCTTCGCCTTCGCGAGCGTGGGGTCCTCGTCCAGGCCATTCGCCCCCCGACGGTCCCGCCGGGCACCTCGCGCCTTCGCGTCACCGCGCACGCGCGCCTCACCGACGCGGACCTCACTCGGATCGTCACTGCCTTCGCGGAGGGCTGGAAGCCATGAGCCGCATTGTCGTCATTGGAACGGGCACCGGCGTCGGGAAGACCCACGCGGGGGTCGCCCTCGTCGCTGCTCTTGCATCGGCTCGCGTCTCGGTCGCAGGCCTCAAGCCCATCGAGTCCGGCGTCCCGTCCGAGCCTTCGTCCACGATCGCGACCGACGCCTCCGCGCTCGCGGCGTTCAGCACGTTTCACGTGAAACATCCCCTTCCCTACGCGCTGCCGGATCCGGTCTCGCCGCACCTGGCCGCGCGTCGCCTGGGGATGCGCATCGATCTGGGTCGCGTGGCCGAGTGGGTTGATGCGCATGCGTGCGCGGAGGTGCTGGTCATCGAGACGGCGGGGGCGCTCCTGTCTCCGCTCGGGCCGGGGCTCGTCAACCTGGACCTCGCACGCGTGCTGCGACCCGATCACTTGTTGCTTGTCGCTTCGGATCGGCTCGGCGTGCTCCACGATGTCGCGGTCACGCTGCATGCGCTGCGCACGATGGCCGCGGACCTGCCGGCGCCGCTCCTCGTGCTTCAGCCGCCCGCGGTGCCGGATGCGTCCACCGGGACGAATGCGGAGGAGCTCGTGGAGTTGAAGATCGTTCCGAGGCTGGTCGTGTTCCCCCGGGCCGAGACGACGGCGGAGGAGACGAGGGCGGCGGCGAAGTGGGTGCTCTCGACGCTCGCCCTCGAGGGCCAGAATCAGAAGGCGTAGAGGACGCTCCCGCCGAACCCGGGTCCACCCGACGTCGACCTTCGCGCCTGGTAGCCCCCTCGGAGCTGCACCGAGAACCCGCGCCCGAGCGCGATGCCCACCTCGCCGATCAGACGCACGCCGTATGTCTCCGCGTTCGGCATGTCCGTCACCTCGACGATCGGCGACACGAGCACGCGGTCGCCCGCGACCAGATCGAGCCGGCTGTAGAACCGATTCCCGAACGGCGCGCTGTCTCCGAGGCCGAGCGACTCGAACCCGAGGATGAGCTTCGAGCCGTACGGGTCGCCGATCAACGTCGACGCCCCGAGGCCGACCGAGAAGCCGATCTCCGTGACGCTCGTCTGGAGCTCCGTCTCCAGGTGCCAGAGGTCGAGCACCCGGAAGCGGATACGCGCCGCGCCGAAGTTCAGGCCGACCTTGTACCGCTCCTCGTTGTACTCGGAGAGCGGCACGAGCGACCAGCCGCGCACGAGTCCCAGCCGGAAGCCGAACTCCGACACCGTGCGCAGCGGCCGGTACGTGTAGCTCGCCTCCACCCGGTAGTACTGCTCGTCGACCGACGGCACGACCTCCTCACCTGGCTGGCAGGTCGCCTGACCCGCCGCGCATGGTATCGGTATCGTGCCCGTCGTGGTCCCGAAGCCCACGTACTCGCCCGCCACCCCGACGACCGAACGACGTCCGCCGAGCCGACTCAGCGCGGCTCGCTCCTTCGCATCGGTCCGGTCCTCGATCACGCTGACCGGGTGGAGCTTCTGCCGTGACGCGAATGCCGAGAACCGCGTCCCGTTCGTCTGCTCGACCTCGATCGTGTAGCCGATCCCCGGCGCCTTGAGCGCCTCGCCCGGGATGACCGCGATGTAGCCCCTCTCGCCGCCCCGCTGGAATGGCACGGCCTTCATCTCGCCGAGCGACGTCTGGTAGACGGCCAGCACGTTCCGGATGAGCTCCGCGTGTTCGAACGACGCCTCCAGCACGAGCTTCGTGCCAGGCTCCGCGCTGGCGATCGGTGCGTGATGGACGCGCGGCGTCGTGGGCTTCGGCGTCTCGCCCGGCGGGATGTCCTCGGCCTTTTGCGCCTCGGCGTCACGCGCCGCGAAGGACAGCGCGACCGCGGCGAACGTGGCCAGGGTCTTCACGAAGGTTCGCGTCACCATTCGTACCCCACTGCTCCGCCGAAGCCCGGCCCTGCATGGTTGATGGTTCGGCCCTGGAACGACACGCGCGCCGCGACGACGAACCCGGGCGTGAGCCGGTAGCCCACCTGAATGATCCCGCGTGCGCCGACCTCGCCTTCCTCCTGGGACTGCGTGGGCTCTCCGTTTTCGGTCGGCGACCTGTAGCTGCTCGATCCGGCTGGCTGGTTCGTCACCTCGGTCCGGACGAGGATGGGCACGCGCTTGAAGGTGTTCAGCTCGAGCTGGGTGAAGCCGCGTAGACCGACGCCGCCGAGCAGCTCGCCGCCGAGCACCAGGTTCGTCTCGCGGTCGTTGCCGATGCGGAAGAGGATCTGTCCGCCGCCCGAGATGCCGTCGTCGAGCAGCCCGATCGCCATCCTGCCGATCACGCCGAACAGCCGGTGGAAGCCGACCTCCGTTTCGAGGTAGCCGTAGGTCAATCCGACGGGGCGACCCGAGAGCCCGAGCGTATCGAGATCGTTGAGCGAGCCGCCGACGCCGCGGTAGACGCCGAACCCGGTGCGCAGCGCGCGCACGCCGGTGTCGCCGTAACGGAGCCCGAACGTGCCTTCCGTTTGCCAGACGCGATCGTTGCCCTTGAGCCCGTTGTAGTCGGCGAAGTCCGTGAGCACCATCGCCGACGCGATACGTTTCTCAGGTTTCGCGATCTTGGGTGCATCCTGGATCTGGATCCGCTCGGGGGCGCTCGGCAGGCCGACGACGGCTTTTGCGGCGCCGCTCGCCATGGTCGCCTCGATGAAGTACTCGATTTCCGCGGGCACGAGGCGGTCGCCGGGCACGGTCGCGGCCCAGTAGCCGGGGCCAGCGCTCGTCATCACGAACGGCGTGTACGTCTGTTTCCCCTTCGTCCGCACGTGCAGGATCGCGCCCGTGGCCAGGTCGTCGAGCTCCACCGCGAGCTCGAGCGGCGTGCCTTCGACCGCTGCCGTTGGTCGAGAAAAACTCACGAGTGAAGGCTCGGTCCGCGTGGTCTGCCCTTTTGCGGGCGCCGCCTTCGACCCGGGTTTGCCATCGGCTTCGATCAGCCGGCGCAGCGACGCGGCCTCTTCATAGAGCACGCGTGCATAACGACCGTTCGGTTTCTCCCGGACGTAATCCTCGTAGGCCTTGATGCGCGTGACGAGGTCGGCGCCTTTGAGCTTGTCGAACATCGTGGCGATCACGATCGCCTCGGGATCGGCGTCGCCGGCGGGCATCTCCTTCGCCTCCGTGGTCGTGGAGGCGTCGGGCTTTGTGGGCTCGGGTTTGCCGGGGGCCGGGGCTTTGCGCAGGATCACGAGGTCGCCCTTTTCGGGGGTCCGCGTGAGCGTGCCGGTTGCCGTGGCGATCGACATCGAGGGCCGCACTTGCCCGAGCTCGAGGGTCCCGATCCGGAATCGGTCGGAGATCACCTTGCCCGTCACGGGGTGTTTGAGCTTCAGCGGGCGCCAGATCTCGACCGTCGCCCCCTCCGTCGCTCCTTGGGTCGAGCCGAGGTCCAGGATCAGCTCCTCGCCTTCCTCTTCGAGGGCGAGCACCGTCCCCGTGATCTCGGTCGGCGCCGCGTCCGAGGCGGACGTTTTCGTCTGCGCCCCGGCGCCCGTCCCGATTCCGAGAAAGCAGAGCGCGGCCAGCGCCGCAACGAGGCGCGCCCTCGTGCTCCCCCGGTTCAAACCATTTTCGAGTTCGAACACGCTACGATCGATCTTTATCGAATCGAATCCCAAAAGAAAAGAAAATACCGGCTGACGGAAATTCGACACACCGAGGTCGACCGCCTCTTTCGCGCGAATCCGAATTCGCGTTCATCGTCACCGCCCATTCGCGGCAACGATCCATTGTGTGGTTTTTCGGCGATACTCAACCGGTAACGCTATCGACCACCCGGCCCCGGTCGAGCACGAGGCGCGCGCCGGCCCGCTCGCGAAAGAGCTCCGGCTCGTGCGAGACCACGACCACGGCCGCGCCGCGCGCGACCTCCTCGTCGACCACGGCGAGCAGCCGCGTCACGCCCGCCTTGTCGAGGCCGGTCGTCGGCTCGTCGAGCAGGACCAGCGAAGGCTCGTGCGTGAGCGCCCGCGCGAGCGCGATGCGTTGCCGCTGTCCGCGCGAGTACGTCCGGACCGGCCGCTCCGCGAACGCGCCAAGCTCGAAGCGCGACGAAGCCCGCGCCCACGCCTCCGCCGCGTCGAGCCCCACGAGCCGCGCCGCGAGCTCCACGTTCTTCCGACCCGACAGGTCCGGGTACGCCATCGTCTCGTGCGAGACCCAGCCAATCTCGGCACGCACCGCGAGCAGGTCATCGCCGAGCGGCTCGTACACGACCGTGCCCGCGGTCGGCTTGATCACCGTGCCGAGGATGCCCAGCAACGTGGACTTGCCCGAGCCGTTCGCGCCCTCGACGACGAGCAGCCTGCCTAGCTCGATCGTGAGGCTGACGCCGCGCAAGGCCACGGTGGGGCCGTAGGCCTTGATGAGGCCCTTGCCGACGATGCGTGTAAGGCGTGGCGTTCGGCTCATCCGACGCGGCTCACGACCCCTTCTCGGGCACCGGCGGCGCCGGGAACGGGCGCACGAGCGTCGGTCGCTCGTCGGAGAACGAGGGCCGGTCGACGAGTGTGCGCTCGTCGTCGTCGTCGTCGGTCACGGGGCGCGCCGGCGGGACGGGGCGCGGCGGAGGCGGCGGCAAAGGCGCGGCCGCGTGGACCGGGATGGGCACGGACGCCGGGGGCGGCGGCGCCGAAGGCGGCGGCAGCGGCGCGGGCGGAGGCGGCAGCCACGCCTGGCGACCGCTGCCCACGCCCATGCTCGCAAGCTGCCCGGCCGGCATGGTCGACGGCGGGCCCGAGGAGGCGGATGCCTGGGCCGCTTGCTGCTGCGCGGGGTGCGACGGCGGCGGCAGCGGCAAGGGAGGCGGCAGCGGCGCGGGCAAGGATGGCGCGCCTGCGTGCGGCGCGGTGACGGTCGTGGGCGGGCCGAAGCGGGTCGACGGCGGACCCGCGTTGCCGGTGCCCTGCTTCGACGAGCGCGGCGGCGCGATGGGCAGGCCGAGGTCCTTGCGCGAGAACGAGAGCACCATCGTCTCGTCGTCGTCCTCCGCGAACGACATCTTCGCCGGCGGCAGCGGCGCGCGGCGTGACGGCGGCGGCGCCTCGGGCTCGAGGGCGCGTCGCAGGCCGTCCTGGAACTCGGGGGCGTTCTGGTAGCGGTCCTCGCGCATCTTGGCGAGCGCCTTGTCGACGACGCGCTCGAGCCCACGCGTGATGTTCGGACGCACCTCGGAGAGCGAGCGGTGCTTCGAGGTGAGGATCTGTACGAGCAGCGCGTTGTAGTTTCGTGCGACGAACGGGCGGCGGCCCGAGAGCGCTTCGTAGAGGATCACGCCCGCGGCCCAGAGATCGACGCGGTGGTCGAGCCCGCGATCGCCGCGCGCCTGCTCGGGCGCCATGTAGTACGGCGTGCCCATGACGATGCCGGGCATCGTGAGGTCGATGGACGTGTCCTCGTCGATCGTCTTGGAGATGCCGAAGTCGAGGAGCTTGGCGATGGGCGGTACGCCCGCCTTGCGGACGAGAAAAACGTTCTCGGGCTTGAGGTCGCGATGGATGATGGCTTTTGCGTGCGCGGCCGTGAGCGCGGAGAGCACCTGGTGCATCACGTCCGCGACGTCGCGTTCGGGAAGCGCGCCGTCGCGCTTGATGCGCTGGTCGAGCGTCTCGCCGATGAGCCGCTCCATCACGAGGTAGGGCGTGCCGTCCTCGAGGCGACCGAGGTCGTAAATCTCGCAGATGTTCGGGTGACCGATCGAACCGGCGATACGCGCCTCGTGCTTCAGCCGCGCGACCGAGTCGGCCTGCTGCGCGTGCTTCGGGTGCAGCACCTTCACCGCGACGATGCGGCCGATGGCCAGGTGCTCGGCCTCGTACACCGCGCCCATGCCGCCCTCGCCGAGCAGCGCCTTCACGCGGTACTTGTCGCCGATGACGTGGCCCACGAGGTCACGCCGCGCGAGCCTGTGCGAGCTCTGCGAGGAAGGGCCGTCGCGGTTCGGGGCGGCGCCGGGCTGTGCCGGGCGAGCGTTCGCGGCGGGCGCGAGGGCGGGCACGCGGGGCGACGGGATGCCCATGGGTCGTGGAATGCTCGGCGCGGGCGGGATGAACGAACGCGGCGTGTGCATCGCCGGGCGCGACGGCAGACTCGACCCTGGCCCGATGGCGAGCCCCGTCGCCGGGCAAATCACGAGCCGTTCGTCATGCCGGATGCCGCAGTGGCGGCAGCGGAGTTCGCCCATCGCGAGAGCCCTACGTTCGGCCATTCCGTCGCGCGCGGCCACTGCAAAATCGCTCGGCGATCGCGTTTTCGTTCCCACGGCGCAAGCTCACGAGCGCGGGCGAGCCCGTGACGCACTCGGTACGCATCGGTACGCAGGTGCTCGTCTGGTCAGTCCGCGGCGCCCACAGCCGAACGGGGGCAAGCTGGGGATAACTTCCGGTGATCCCAGGGTCTGCCTTGGGGAGAGAACCGGGCTCGGCCGTCCCCCCGTCGAGCTCTCCCCGACCCGACCCCGGGGTTGCCCCGATTCATCCACAGGGGGGTGGCTCCGTAAGTCATCGAAATCATAGGTCGATCCAGAGTTTTCCCCATCGTCCACAGGCTCTACGATGACGACCTGATCTAGATCTAAAGATCTTCCCTAGATCGGAGGGGAACCGGTGAGCTTGGTCACGTTTGCCTCGGTCATCTTTTCGACCTTCGCCCCGCCGATAACCCTGCTAAGAGGGACCGACCCGCTGCTTTCCCGCCGCGGCGGAGTTGAAGGGCCATGGACCTCGTCATCGCGAAGAAAGATCTGCTGCGCCTCGTCGACCGCTGCCAGGGCGTCGCCGACAAGAAGAGCGCCATGCCGGTGCTCGCCAACGTGCTGCTCGCCGCCGACGGGAACGCGCTGCGCGTTTCCGCGACCGACCTCTACCTCGCGGTGAGTGGTCAGACGGCGGCCGAAATCGTGAGCGCAGGCTCCGTGGCCGTTCCGGCGAAGGACCTGCTCGACCGCGTGAAGGCCATGCCCGACGGGCCCATCCAGGTGACCGCGCGCGAGGGCGCGCAGACCGTCATCAAGGCCGTCGGCTCGCCGCGCCGCTACACGCTGCACGGCATGCCCGGCAGCGAGTTCCCCCAGCTGCCGAAGCCCGCGCCCGACGCGCCCTCGCTGGAGCTACCCGTGGAGCTCCTCTCGCGGCTCATCGAGCGCACGCACTTCAGCATCTCGACCGACGAGACGCGCGCGCACGTGAACAGCGCGCTCTTCGAGTGGGCCGGCCACCGCGTCCGCATGGTCACGACCGACGGTCACCGGCTGTCCAAGATGGAGGTCACGCTGGAGGGAACGAGCGCGACGGCGACGATGCTCATCCCGCTCAAGGCCATCCACGAGCTGCGCAGGCTCACGAGCGGCGTCGACAAGGAGACGCCCACGGTGCACATCACGCAGAGCGGGCCGAACGCGTTTTTCGGCGTCGGTGGCATGACCTTCTCGGTGAAGCTCGTCGACGCGCAGTTCCCGCCCTACCAGCAGGTCATCCCGAACGTGAGCGACCGGAGCATCCGCGCGCCGCGCGCCCAGCTCGCCGAGGCCCTGCGCGCCGTCTCGCTCGCCGCGAGCGACCGCACGGGCGGCGTGAAGCTCACGGTGACGTCGCGCGCGCTGCGCATCACGAGCGAGAGCCCCGAGAGCGGCAACGGCTTCGACGAGGTGCCGATCGACTACGATGGGCCCGAGGTGACGATCGGCTTCAACGCGAAGTACTTCCTCGACGTGCTCGCGGCCATCAACGACGACGAGGTCGTCCTCGGCGTGTCGGGCGAGCTCGACCCTGCGGTCATCCGTCCCGCGACGGAGTCGGCGGCGGAGAGCTATGTCTCGGTCATCATGCCGATGCGGATTTGAAACGCGGTCGCTACATGGGGCGCACGTGCGTACCCTCGCCGCGCCCCGTCTCCGATACACCCTCACCCGAACCCCTCTCCCGCCGGGAGAGGGGTGAATCTCGATGAATCGCCTCGAGCTCGAACGGCTCACCGTGCGCGGCCTTCGCGTCCTCTCGCGGGTGGACATGGAGCCCGCGCCGCGGCTCAACGTCGTGTGGGGCAACAACGGGCACGGCAAGACGAGCGTGCTCGAGGCGATTTACTTCGCCGCGACTTCGAAGAGCTTTCGAACGGCACGCGTGGGCGAGCTCGTGCGGCACGGCGAGCAGGCGGCGAGCGTGAAGGCGCGTTTCGTCGAGCGCGGCGGCGCGCTGCCGGCGCTGTCGCGCGAGCAGACGGCCGCGGTGCAGGGCAAGAGCGTGACCGTGCGCATCGACGGCAATCGGCCGCGCGCGCTCGTCGAGTACGCGACGCGCTCGCCCGTCGTGGTGTTTCATCCCGAGGAGCTCACGCTGTCGAGTGGACCGGCGCAGGGACGGCGCACGCTGCTCGACCGGCTCGCGCTCTTCACACGGCCCGAGAGCGCAGATGCGCGCGCGCGGTATGCACATGCGCTCAAAGCACGGCAGGAGCTCCTGCGGCGCGGCGCGGACATACCTTCGAGCGATACACGTGAGCTCGATGCGTTCGAGGAGCTCTGCGCCGAGCATGGCGCGGCCCTCACGCGGGCGCGCGCAGCCGCGGCCGAAGCGCTCGTGGTCGAGCTCGGGAGTGCGTTCGCGCAGATCGCCGCGCCCGACCTCCGCCTCGAAGCGCGATATGCGCCGGGAGGCTCGGCCGACGTGGAGACCGCGCGCGGCGAGCTTGCGCGGGGCCGAAAGCGTGATGCGTTCCGCGCGTCGGCGGGGTTCGGCCCGCATCGCGACGAGCTCGAGCTCTTGCTGGATGGGCATCCGGCGCGCGTGGTCGCGTCGCAGGGACAACATCGCGCGCTCACGCTCGCTCTCAAGGCGGCCGAGACGGCGACGATCGCCAAAGAGCGGGGCATCGAGCCCTTGCTCTTGCTCGACGACGTTTCGAGCGAGCTCGATCCGGAGCGCACGGGCGCGCTCTTTTCATTCCTCGCGCTCCATCGCGGTCAGATTTTCCTGACGACCACGCGCCCCGAGCTCATCCGCGCCGAGGACATATCGGCCGAGGGACGGCGTGACTTCCGCGTGTTTCGGGGCGAGCTCGACGAGGGCGCGGGCTGACCTCCGGCCGTTTCGGAGCGCCTCGACCACGAGCGCGCGAAACGGGCACCAATCGGGCGTGATTTCCTCACGAAAAGGGCCCCGCCGAGCTTGCCCAAGAGGCACAAAAAGGCTAGATTTCCGCGACTCCAAACGGCCCCCGCGCGCGTGACATCAAGGCGTCCGCGCTCGGCCCGAGGAACCTCTCGATCCGCGCAGACGTGCGGGTCGGAACGAACCGATCGGCCAGACGCTCGGGAGCCGAAAGCACGAGACCGATGACGACCGAACCGACGAGCATCCAGCAAACCGAATCCAAGACGACCGCGGGCCAGGCTTACGACGCCAACAGCATCACGGCGCTCGAAGGCCTCGAAGCCGTGCGCAAGCGCCCGGGAATGTACATCGGTGACGTGCACGACGGCTCGGGGCTGCACCACCTCGTCTGGGAGGCCGTGGACAACGCGGTCGACGAGCACCTCGCGGGGCACTGCACCGAGATTCGCGTGACCGTGCACTTCGACGGATCGATATCCGTGGAGGACAACGGCCGCGGCATTCCGGTCGGCATGCACGCGAGGGGCGTGAGTGCGGCCGAGGTCGTGATGACCGTGCTCCACGCGGGCGGCAAGTTCGACAACGCGAGTTACAAGGTCAGCGCGGGCCTGCACGGCGTGGGCGTCTCGGCGGTGAACGCCGTCTCTGAGTGGTTGAAGCTCGAGATCAAGCGCGAGGGCAAGGTCTGGTACCAGGAGTACGAGCGTGGCGTGCCGCGCAAGCCTTTGAAGGCCCTCGGCGAGACGGACCGGACGGGCACGAAGGTGTCGTTCAAGCCGGACGTGCAGATCTTCTCGGTGACGGAGTTCAATTACAACATCCTCGCCAATCGCCTGCGCGAGCTCGCGTTCTTGAACGCCGGCCTGATCATCAACCTCGAAGACCAGCGTCCGACCGGCCGTAGCGAGACATTCCACTACAAGGGCGGCATCGCCGAGTTCGTCGCGCTCCTGAACCAGGCGCAGGAGGCGATTCACGACGACGTCATCGCGTTCGTGGTCGAGGGCCAGGCCGAGGCGGCGGGCAACGGTGGCTCGAAGCCCACGCCGCCCATCACGGTCGAGGTCGCGATGCAGTGGAGCGGCTCGTATACCGAGCAGATCTATTGCTACACCAACAACGTCCACAACAAGGACGGCGGCACGCACCTCGCCGGCATGCGCTCGGCGCTGACGAAGACGATCAATCAGTACGGCAAGGCGCAAAACCTGTTCAAGGAGCTCAAGCAGGAGCTCGCGGGCGAGGACATCCGCGAGGGCCTGACCTGCGTGCTCAGCGTCAAGCACCCCGACCCGTCGTTCGACTCGCAGACGAAGTCGAAGCTCGTGTCGAGCGAGGTGAAGGGCATCGTCGAGCGCGCCGTGACCGACAAGCTCGGCCAGTATTTCGAGGAGCACCCGCAGGGCGCGAAGAAGATCATCGAGAAAGCGGTGCTCGCGGCGCGGGCGCGTGAAGCGGCGCGCAAGGCGCGTGAGGTCATCCGCAAGGGCTCGCTCGACATCACCTCGCTCTCGGGCAAACTCGCCGATTGCCAGTCGAAGGATCCCGAGAAGAGCGAGGTTTACATCGTCGAGGGCGACAGCGCCGGCGGCAGCGCCAAGATGGGGCGCGACCGCCATTTCCAGGCGATCCTGCCGCTCCGTGGCAAGATCCTGAACGTCGAGCGCGCGCGACTCGACCGCATGCTGAGCTCGGCCGAGGTCGGCACGATCATCACGGCGCTCGGCTGCGGCATCAGCGGCGTGCGCACGACGCGCGGCGAGGGCGAGGACAAGGATGACGATGGGATCGAGCTGAACAAGCTCAAGTACCACAAGATCATCCTGATGACCGACGCCGACGTCGACGGGTCGCACATTCGCACGTTGCTGCTCACGTTCTTCTTCCGGCAGATGCGCGAGGTGATCGAGCAGGGTCACCTCTACATTGCGCAGCCGCCGCTTTATCGCGTGCGCAAGGGCAAGAAGGACATCTACCTGAAGGATCAGGCGGCGCTCGACGAGTACCTCGGCAGCAATGCGGTCGAGGACCTCATCCTGTCGTCGGAGGGCCGCCCGCCGGTGCCGTCCGCGGTGCTGCCGAACCTCGCGAAGCGGCTCAAGCAATTCAAGATTGTCCTCGGCAACCTCGACAAACGGTGCGATGCGCGCATGGTGGCCTCGCTCATCCGCGCGACGGGTTTGGGGCAGGAGGATCTGCGCGACGAGGCGAAGGTCGAGTCGGCGCGGGAAAAGCTCAAGGCGTACCTCGAGCGCCGTTATCCCGACATGATGCCGTTCAAGGTCGTCTCGTCGCTCGACTCGGAGCACGGCGCGCATCGCATCACGGTGACCCCGCGGCCGGGCGCTTCGAGCCGCGTGGCCGTGATCGATTGGCAGCTCCTCGGTTTGCCCGAGTACAAGGACGCGCTCGACATCGAGCGTATGCTCGTGGAGACCGCGGGCCCGGCGCCCTGGACCGCCGTGTCGAAGGGCGGCAGCGAGTCGAAGCTCGAGACGAGCGAGGCGCTCATCGAATACCTCGAGGAGCGCGGCAAGAAGGGCATCACGCTCGGCCGCTACAAGGGTCTCGGCGAGATGAACGCGGAGGAGCTCTGGGAAACGACGATGAACCCGGACGTCCGCACGCTGCGCCAGGTGAAGATCGACGACGAGACCGAGGCCGCGCGGCTCTTCGCGATTCTGATGGGTGAGCAGGTCGACGAGCGGAGGCGCTTCATCGAGGTGAATGCGCTGAACGTGAAGAACCTCGATATCTGACGGGGGCAAACCCCCAAGCACAAAGCCCTCCTCGGCGCTGCTCGAGGGGGGCTTCGTGTTTCGAAGGGTTTTACTTCTTCAGCATGTTGTTCGGGCCGCCCTTGGCGCGGTCCTTGGGGACGGGCCTCTGCCACGAGGTGCCGTCCACGTTCATCCAGGAGACGACCACCTCGATGGTGGCATCGGCCTTCCCGGCGGCCTTGTCGAAGGGCCCGACCGTGATATCGGCCGCCTGACCGGCGTCGAGCCCCTTCGGGTGCTTGCCGCTGATCATCTCGATGAGCTTGCCGTCTTTGTCGTACGCGAACGCCTTGTACTCGAGCATCTTGATGCCTTGCTCGCTCGCGTTCTTGAGCTTGCCGCCAAAGCCCTTGTCGGCGACGGCGCCCTGCTCGAACTTCACCGCGTCGGCGACGGCCTCGAGCGTCGCGCTGTCGAGCTTCTTCGGCTCGGCCTTGGCCGGCTCCGCCTCTTTTTTGGGCGCCGCATTGGCGTCGGCGCTCTTGGCGCTCGCCTCGGCTGCGGGTTTGTCCTGATTGGTTTCGGTCTTGGACTGCCCGCAGCCGGCGAGCAGCAATGCACCGAGTGTAACCGCAATGAGAAGGTTCGCTTTCATCGCGCGGCACACTAGGCGAGCTTGCCCTGGCCTGTCCAGGGCGTTACGTCAGTTCGGTCCGCCCTCACAAACGCCGCTACCCTGGGCGACGTTGTTGTCGGTCCGGCATTCGTGCCACGCGTGCGGCGGCGATTGATCATCGACGATCACGAAGATCTTTTTCGACCCATCGAGCACGCCGGCCGGCGGCATCGGGAGGGGGAGCGTCACGTCCTCGGCTTCGGCCGGATAAAGCACCTTCGTGGTCATGACGGGGCTGCCGGGCAGCGGCACGCCGCCGTTTGCCGGGTCGTCCAGGTAAAACCCGATGTTCACGCCCGCCGGTACGCTCGCCTCGCCGATGTTGCGCACGCGCGCGATGAGCCCGTACGTCGGGCCTCCGCAGATCGGGAACACCGTGGCGACGAGGTCCGGCGCGGAGAACTCGCCCGAGGGCTGCACGTTTTGCCGGAAGTTGTTGAGCTTCGGCTGCTTGTAGTTCGGCTGCTCCACCGTGGGGATCGTCCCGTCCTCCTCCACGTTCGTCACGTGATACCCATGCTGATTCCACACCCGGCGCGTGCGGACCCAGTTTCCGTTTTTATCGCCGAAGATCCGCACGCCCGCCGTCTTCGAGCCGTCCGCGCAGGTAAAACTCGAATACGAGTTCGACACGACCACGATGTCGGCCTGCCCGTCGTTGTCGACGTCGGCGACCAGCGGATACTCGTAGAGCGTGCCGTTCGTATTGCACGTCTCGTAAAGCACCGTTCCGTCGGTCCCGGCATAGACGTGGATCATCTTCTCGTCGGCGTAGACGACCTCGGCCTTGCCGTCGCCCTCGAAATCGAAGACCGAGCTGCCCGTCGAGGCGGACGAGCAATCCTGGGTTTGCCGGATCCAGAGCAGCGTCTCGGCGTTCGGGATCGCGGGGGCCATGAGCTTCTTGCCGTCGAAGACCGCGTATCCAACGCCGCCGGCCATGGCCACGTCGGGCGTACCGTCGCCATTGAAGTCCGCCACCGTGGGCGGGCCGCCGCCTTGCGTGTAGCCCGTGCTGTTCGTGGGGCAGAGCGCCGGATTGAGGGTGCCGTTGATGTCGATGCCCGTGCGCACGACCTTGAAGCCGCCGGGCTCGTTCGGGTCCACGCGCCAGATCCGGAGCTCGTGGTTCGAATTGTAGATCCCGATGACCTCGGGAATGCCGTCCTTGTCGAGGTCGCCGACGGCGGGGAAACTCGCAACGAGGCTGGAGTCGACGAGGAGCGTGCCGTCAGCCTTGTAAATGCGCCTGCCCGTGACGATGTCGAGCTTGCCGTCGGCGTCCATGTCGGAGACCACGACGTTCGAGGTGTTCGCCGGGTCGAACGTCGCGACGGTCGCGCCCGTCTTTCCGTCGAGGATCTGCGATTCCACCACGACCTCGACGTCGCCGTCCTGATCGAGGTCCGCGAGCGAGGACATGAAACACGTGCCGGGCCCGCTGAGCCAGAGCTCCGCGCCCGTCGCCGTATAAGCGCGCGCACGGCCGTCGATCGTGCAGACCACGATCTCATTGCCCGGCACGCCGTCGATGTTGCCCGCGGCGATCGAGCGGCCCGGGTGGTTCTGGCTCGTTGCGCCCGCGTTCGCGGTCCACTTCTCGACGATCTGGCCATTGACGATCGAAATGGCGTGGAGCGTGCCATTTTCGTTGTACTTGTTCGTCTGGAACGTGAGGAAGACGATTTCCGGGATGTCGCGCTCGTCGACGACACCGTCGCAGGTGTCGTCGTCGAGCTGGATCACGACGGGCGCCATCATCACGCTGTCCTGCGTGTTCGCCGCGGCCGGGTTTCCCCAGGCGTACTTGAGCACGGGCTCGAACTGGCCGACGGGCGGCTTGTACTCGCATTTCGCGAGGCAGGTGATCGGGTCGTTCGGGCCGGGCTCCATGCCGGGCGCGCATTCGGGCGGCTGCGGCAAGCATTTGCCCGTCGCCGGCGTCACGCCGCCCTGGCACGATCCGCCCGCGCCGCCGTCGGGCATGCCGCCCGGCTCGCCGAGCGCATATTCGCAGTAGGAGCCCGCGGGGCATTCCGTGGCGTCGATGCACGTCGTGCCGGGGACCACGCATTGCTGGAACGAGCAGACCTCCGCGTCGCCGCAGCAAGCCGTCCCACAGGCCTTGTCCTGCGTGCAGCACACGCCGCCCGACGTGCAGACGCCGCCGTCGCCGCAGGCCTCGCCGGGCGTGCAGCCGTTGGTTCCGCTGTCGCCGAAGAGGTCGCCGCCCTGACCACCCTGGCCGCCGCCGCCCTGACCGCCCTGGCCGCCGCTGCCGCCCGAGGAGGTGCCTGCGGAGGCGCCGCTGCCCGTCACGTTACCGTCACCGCACGAGGCGAGCGCGGCCGCGAGGGACGGGACCACGAGCGCCGTGAAAGCGAGAAAAGAGAGCCGATGTTTGCGCATGAAGGCGCATCTTCGCCGAGGGCGCCCGTCCGTGTCGATCGCGAAGAACCCGAAAAGGACTCCCGAGCGTGTGACCTCTTCGCTTCCTTGGCAAGGGCCTTGCTTGCGTGAGATCCGGCCTTAGTTTCGGTCGTGCCATGCGGATCGATAGAATGACCACCAAGGCCCAGGAAGCGGTTCGTGCTGCCGTCGACCTCGCGAGCCGGCGCGGAAACCCGGAGCTTTATCCGGAGCACCTCCTCCGAGCGATCGTCGCTCAGGAGGATGGGATCGGGGCGCCGCTCCTGGAAAAGGCCGGCGTCGACCCGGGGCGTGTTTTGCAGGCCCTCGACGCCAAGATCGATAGCTACCCCCGCGTCAGCGGCGGCGCCGAGCCGAGCTTGTCGCGACGAGCGCTCGGGCTGATGCAAAAAGCCGAAGACGAGATGAAGTCCCTCAAGGACGACTTCATCTCCACCGAGCACCTGGTCCTCGCCGCGCTGAAGAGCGACAAGGACACGTCGCAGCTCCTCGAGCGCGTGGGGCTCAATTACGACAAACTGCTCGCGGCGCTCACACAGGTGCGCGGCAATCAGCGCGTCACCGATCGGGATCCCGAGGGCAAGTTCCAGGCGCTCGAGAAGTACACGCGTGACCTCACGGACCTCGCGCGGCGCGGGAAGATCGACCCGGTGATCGGCCGCGACGAGGAGATTCGCCGCGTGATTCAGGTGCTGTCGCGCCGGTCGAAGAACAACCCCGTGCTCATCGGCGAGCCGGGCGTCGGCAAGACGGCGATCGTCGAGGGCATCGCGCAGCGCATCGTGGCCGGCGACGTGCCCGAGTCGTTGAAGGACAAGAAGCTCGCGGCGCTCGACCTCGCGGCGATGGTCGCAGGCTCGAAGTTCCGCGGCGAGTTCGAGGACCGGCTGAAGGCCGTCCTGAAGGAGATCGAGAACGCGCAGGGCCGGATCATCCTGTTCATCGACGAGCTGCACACGCTCGTCGGCGCGGGCGCGGCCGAGGGCGCGATGGATGCGGCGAACATGCTGAAGCCTGCGCTCGCGCGCGGCGAGCTCCGCTGCATCGGCGCGACCACGCTCGACGAGTATCGCAAGCGAATCGAGAAGGACGCGGCGCTCGAGCGCAGGTTCCAGCCCGTGTTCGTGGGCGAGCCGAGCGTCGAGGATACGATCGCGATCCTGCGCGGGCTCAAGGAACGGTACGAGATTCACCACGGCATTCGCATCCAGGACGCGGCGCTCGTGGCCGCGGCGATGCTCTCGCACCGCTACATCACGGAGCGATTTCTGCCGGACAAGGCGATCGACCTCGTGGACGAGGCCGCGAGCCGCATCCGCATGGAAATCGAGAGCCTGCCGACGCCGATCGACAACGTGGAGCGGCAGCTCGTCAAGCTCGGCATGGAGGAGCAAGCGCTGCAGCGCGAGCAGGACAAGGCGAGCAAGGCGCGGCTCGAGGACGTCAAGCGCGAGATGGCCGAGCTCCAGGCGAAACGCGACACGATGCGGGCGCAATGGATGCGCGAGAAGGAGCTGCTCTCCGAGATCAAGAAGACGAAGGAATCGATCGAGCAGCTTCGCCTCGAAGAGGAGCGCGAGAAGCGACGTGGTGACCTCGGCAAGGCGGCCGAGATCCATTACGGCAAGATCCCCGAGGTGGAGAAGAAGCTCGAAGGGCTGCGTGAAGCGCTCGCCAAACTGCAGGAGAAAGGCAGTTATCTCAAGGAGGAGGTCACCGACGAGGACATCGCGGCCATCGTCTCGAAATGGACCGGCATTCCGGTCTCGAAGATGCTCGAAAGCGAGATGCAGAAGCTCCTGCGCCTCGAGGACGAGCTGCGCAGGCGCGTCGTGGGGCAGGACCACGCGCTCGTGTCGGTGGCGAACGCCATCCGGCGCTCGCGCGCGGGGCTCGGCGAGGAGAAGCGGCCGATCGGCTCGTTCATGTTCCTCGGGCCCACGGGCGTCGGCAAAACGGAGCTCGCGCGGGCGCTCGCCGAGTTCCTCTTCGACGACGAGAAGGCGATGGTGCGCATCGACATGAGCGAGTACGGCGAGCGGCACACGGTCGCGCGGCTCATCGGCGCGCCGCCCGGATACGTCGGCTACGAAGAGGGCGGTCAGCTCACCGAGCCCGTGCGGCGGAGGCCCTACACCGTGGTGCTCTTCGACGAGATCGAGAAGGCGCACCCGGACGTGTGGAACGTGCTCTTGCAGGTGCTCGACGATGGCCGATTGACCGATGGTCAGGGGCACACGGTCGACTTCAAGAACACGATCCTGATCCTCACGTCGAACCTCGGCACGCCGGCGGCGATGGCGGTCGAGGAGCGTGAGGGGCTCGATCCGCGGGACAAGGCCGAGCTCGTGCGGCGCGTGGTGCTCGAGGAGGTGCGCAAGCACTTCCGGCCGGAGTTCTTGAACCGGCTCGACGACATCGTGGTCTTCCGCAGGCTCGAACGGTCGGAGGTGGAGAAGGTCCTCGACATCCAGCTCGCGCAGTTCGAGAAGCGCCTGGCCAAGCGCGGGATTTCGATGACCGTCGCGCCCCCGGCGAAAGCCTTCCTCATCGAGCAGGGCTGGGATCCGCAATACGGCGCGCGGCCGCTCAAGCGGGCCATCCAGCGCTACATCGAGGACGAGCTCGCCAAACGGCTGCTCGCGGGCGAGTTCAAGTCGGGCGATACCGTCGCGATTGGACGGTCGGGCGATGGCCTGACCTTCACGAAAGTCACGTACAACTAGGCTGACAGCGGCGGAGGTCTCGGCTAAACCCGCCCCCATGCTGGACCTCCGCCACGTCGTCGATCACATGGACGACGTCCGCGCCGCCCTGGCGCGGCGCTCGCCCGCGGCCGCGGCCGCCCTCGCCCCCATCGCCGAGCTCGGCCAGAAGCGGCGCGAGCTCATCGCGCTCAGTGAATCCAAGGCCGCCGCGCGCAACCAGGCCAACGAGAAGATGGCCAAGGCGGACAAGAAGTCCGCCGAGTTCACCGAGCAACGCGAGGCCCTGAAGCGCCTGTCCGCGGAGATCAAGGACGCGGAGCAGGCGCTCAAGGACGTCGAGGCGAAGATCCACGAGCAGCTCGCCCTCGTCCCGAACCTGCCCGATCCGTCGGTGCCGGACGGCAAGGACGAGCACGACAACGTCGTCGTCCGGACCTGGGGCGACAAACCGTCGTTCACGTTCACGCCCAAGGCGCACTGGGACATCGGCGAGGGCCTCGGCATCCTCGACTTTTCGCGCGGGGCCAAGCTCTCGGGCTCGCGCTTCACCGTGCTCTGGGGCGCGGCGGCGCGGCTCGAGCGCGCGCTCATCAACTTCATGCTCGACCTGCACACGCGCGAGCAGGGCTATACCGAGGTCCTGCCGCCCTTCCTGGTGAAGGACTCGGCGCTCTATGGCACGGGGCAGCTCCCGAAGTTCGCCGAGGACCTCTTCAAGACGCACAAGAGCGACCCCGAGCGCGCCTACGACCTGTATTTGATCCCGACGGCCGAGGTGCCCGTGACGAACCTCCACGCCGACGAGATCCTCGAAGCCGACAAACTGCCGCTCGCCTACACCGCGTACACGCCCTGCTTCCGCGCCGAGGCGGGCAGCCACGGCAAGGACGTCCGGGGGCTCATCCGGCAGCACCAGTTCGACAAGGTCGAGCTCGTGCGCTTTTCGACGCCCGAGACCTCGGCCGAGAACCACGAGACCCTCACGCGGAACGCCGAGGAGGTTCTCAAGCGGCTCAACCTGCATTACCGCGTGTCGCTGCTCTGCGCGGGCGACATGGGCGGCGCCTCGCAGAAGACGTACGACCTCGAGGTGTGGCTGCCGGGGCAGAGCGTCTATCGCGAGATTTCGAGCTGCTCGAACTTCGGCGACTACCAGGCGCGGCGCGCGGCGATCCGCTACCGGCCCGAGCCGAAGGCGAAGCCGCGGCTTCTGCACACGCAGAACGGCTCGGCGCTCGCGGTCGGCCGGACGGTGATCGCGATCCTGGAGCAGTACCAGCAGGCCGACGGGACCGTGGTCGTGCCCGAGGCGCTGCGGCCGTTCATGGGGTGCGAGGTCATCAAGGGGGTTTGACCTCACCCCCATCCCCTCTCCACTCCGTGGAGAGGGGGGAAGACGCGCGTTTCTCCTCCCCTCTCCACTCCGTGGAGAGGGGTTGGGGGTGAGGCCTGCGAAAACTTGGCCGACCTCACGAGAACCCTGTAGGAGCGCCCTAGTCACGTCGAGCGTCCGCCCGTCGCCCCATATCGCGGGGCCTGCGGACGCCCGGTGTTTGTCGGGAAGGGGCGTCTCATGCAGGCGTCGTGTGCGTCGTCGTCCATCAAAAGCAGGGACCCGGAAGACACGATCCCGAGCGTCTTTCAGCCGCGCTCGTCCATGCTCCCGCCCCCCGCGGAGAACCAGGCCGAGACGCAGCCGGCGCCGCTCGTGCGCGAGAGCCATCCGACGATCCCCTACGAGCGCGCGAACCCCAAATCCTGGTTCGCCGCCCAGAAGAGGCGCAGGCTCGCGCGGCTCCACCTCGACGAGGAGAGCACCGAGAGCGGCCGCCCCATGCCCGAGTGGTGCGTGGAGCACGGCCCGGGTCTGCGGGCCATGACCACGTTCGAGCTCTGGATGGCCCTCGCCAGGGGTGAGATCGGGGCCGAGACGACGGTCTGGCGCGACGGGATGGAGGGGTGGAGGCGCATCGAGCACATCCCCGAGCTCGCCTATGCGCTCGCCGATTCGGTCTCGTTCGACCCGCCGCTCGTGACGCCCGCGCCCTTGCCGGACGTCGCGCTCACGCCGCCGCGTGGCGAATCGAGGACGCCTCTCACCTTCAGCGGTGCCGTCGCGCAGACGGGCGACCCTCCGCACGTACGGTCTCTCGAGGGAGACGAGACCCGCTCGGAGCCGATTTCGCTCCCTGTTCGGGCGTGGCCCTTCGGTCGCAAAGGTGGGTCACGACGGTCTCTGGCAGGGCAAGGAGGGTTCTCCTTCTTACTCGGGTGTGTCGTGGCGGTGACGGCCGTTGGCCTCGCGCTCGTGCATCGAGGGATCGCGCCTGCGGTTCTGTCTGGGCAAGCCGGGGGTCCGGACCGTCCCGCGCTCGTGTCCGGAGCCTCCGAGCTCGTGTCGAAAGTGGGGCACAGGACGGTCGAGACCTTCCGGCAGACAGAGGCGGCTCCCATGGCGCCCCCTCCGCCCTCGGCGCGCCACCATACCGACCCGGGTCAGAGACGGTCGCGACGGGGCGTTCGGCGGTAGCGACCGTCCCCGAAGACGAGCGCGACCCTCCTGCGCTGGGGGTCGACCGCCGGCGAGGTTGGTCACGGCTCTGTTTCGCTGGGGGTCGACCGTCGCCGAAGTCGGTCGGCCTCCTCCCGCGGCCGGCAGCGACCGTCTCCTCGGCACGTGCCAAGCGGGGAGAGTCGCGCTATCGTCCCGGCCCTCTCGAGCTCCGGGCATGCCCGGGGCTCACTCCGGCGTCGTCTAAGGGCAGGACGGGGGACTTTGAATCCCCTAATCATGGTTCGAATCCATGCGCCGGAACCACTAGCGTCCCCCGACCGAGGGCGTTTACCGTAGCTGCGAGGAGCAGCCGGGCGTGACGAGCGACGACGAGACCGAGGAGGCCAGGTTCGTCGCGCGTCTCGTGGCGCGTGACGAGTCGGCCTTCAACGAACTCGTGGTCGCCTACGAGCGACGCGTGTTCGCGCTCGTGTTCCGGATGATCGGGCGACGCGACGAGGCCGAGGACCTCGCGCAAGAGGTGTTCGTCCAGGTCTTCAAGGCGATCGATCAGTTCCGCGGAGAGTCGAAGCTCTCCACGTGGATCTTCCGGATCGCCGTGAACCTCTGCAAGAACAAGGCGAAGTACCTGTCGCGGCGCAAGGTGGGCGAGCAGGAGGACGTCCACGAGATCGCCGATCGCGTGACGGGCGACGGCGGCAAGGGCGTCACGGTGAGCGGAGCGATCAACCGCCCGGACGAGATTCTGGAGGGCATGCAGCTCGAGCGCATCGTCAGGCGCGCGATCGAGCAAGTCGACGCGGACTTCCGCGAGGTCTTGATCCTGCGCGACGTGGAGGACATGTCCTACGACGAGATCGCGGAGGTGACGGGCTTGCCGGAAGGCACGGTGAAGAGCCGCATTTTCCGCGCCCGCGCGCAGCTCCGGGCCCTGGTCGAGAAGGCGCTCGGCGACAAGCTGAGGAGCGAGAAGAAGGCATGAGCGGCGACGCGAAGCGAAAGCCAGAGGCGGGCGCGCCGGCCGACGATCAGGATCTGCTCGGCACGGAGGGCGACGTCACGGGCGAGGAGGCCGAGCGCCTCGCGGCCGAAGCAGAGCGCTGGCTCGACGCCGAAGAGAAGTCCGCGGCGAAGGACGAGACGTCGGGCGCAGACGAAACAGGCGCGGCGAAGACGCGTGACGAGGACGAGGACGAAGCGCCGCTTGACGAGGTCGAGGTGCGCGAGCTGCTCCGGCGCGCGCTGCGTCCACCGCCGGGCGCGGTGGCGCCGAGCCTGCTCGGAGGCGTGCAGAAGAAGCTGCGCACGCGCTCGCGAGGGAAGTTTTACGGCGACGGATGGAGCACGTCGCGCTCGCCGCGCTCGACGTACCTCGTGACCAGCGTGCTCATGCTGGTGCTCGTCGCGTTCGTGTTTTTGGTGCTCCTTCCGTGGGGCGGCGCCGCGCTCCCTTGAGCGACGCGCCCTAGGCCACGAGCTCGTCGTCTTCGACGGCCTTCGCGCTCGGCTCCGACGCGCCCGCGGCGGGCAGGTGAATCAGAAACCGCGTGCCGCCGCCTTCACGGCCGAGGCAGCGGATCGTTCCGCCGTGCGCTTCCACGATGTCACGCGTGACCGCGAGGCCGAGGCCCGTGCCGCGTTGCTTCGTGGTGAAGAAGGGATCGAAGATCGACGCGCGTAGCTCCTCGGGCACGCCCGAGCCCGTGTCGTCGACCGCGAGATCGATGCCATCGTCCTTGGCCTTGCGGATCGACACGACGAGCTCGCCGCCTTTCGCCATGGCCTCGCGCGCGTTGCGCACGAGGTTCAGGAGCGCCTGACGGAACTGCGACTCGTCGAGGCGCGCGTCGGGCAGATCGTCGTCGGCATCCACGCGGCTCGCCACGCCGCCGCGGTCGAGCTCGGGTCGCACGAAGGCCACGAGCTCGCGCGCGAGGTCCTCGACGCGCTCGCGTTCGAGCCGCGGGCGAGGCCTGCGCGAGATGCTGAGGTACTGCTCGGCGATGCGCGAGAGCCGCTCCACCTCGGCCTTGATGGCGACGACGAGCTGCGAGGCCTCCTTGTTGTCCGACGACGCGACCTCCTCTTCGAGCAGCTCCAAATTGAGGCCGATCGACGACAGGGGATTGCGAATCTCGTGCGTGACGTGCGCGGCCATCTTGCCGATGGCGGCGAGGCGCTCGGCGTTGACGAGCTCGCTGCGGGCGCGCTGGATGGCGGCGACCATGCCCTCGAACGTGGTCGCGAGCTCGCCGATTTCGTCGTTCGTGGCCATGACCTCGCGCGGCGTGAGGTCGCCTTGGGCGACGGCCTTCGCGCGCTCGGTGACGGCCGTGAGCGGCGCGAGCACGCGGCGCGCGTAGATGGAGATCACCACGCCGACGAGCAGCGTGAGCACGAAGAGGCCGACGAGGAGCTGGATGGACCGGGCCTCGCGTCGTTTCGCCTCGGCCGTGAGGCTCTCCATCCGCTCCTCGACGCGCAGCTTGATGGCGCGGAGCCGCTGCGCGCCCTCGGCCTCGCGCTTGAGCAGCTCGTCCCGCGCCCGCTCCGCGGCTTCACGATCGCTCACCGCGAGCGCCTGGAAGAGCTGCCCGAACCGCTCGGGATCCGCGCCGAGCAGCCGCTCGATCGCCGCGGCCTCGCGTACGATCTCGTCCTGGAACTTCGCGACGGAAGGATCTTCGTCGACGAGCCCTTTCTCCGCGGCTTCGCGCACGTGCGCGAACGTGAGAGGGCGCGTGCGGCGCGCGGTCTCGATCCACTCGCGCACGTCGCCGGGGTTTTTCGCGGCCGTGATGTGGTTGAGCTGCGCGTTGAACACGTTCTGCGCGGCCAGGGCCTCGCCCACGCGGAGCAGGAGCGGCGCGTATCCGCTGCGGAGGAGCTCCGCGCCTTGCGACGTGTCGCGCAGCGCGCGAAAGCTCCAGGTCACGGTGAGCGCGAAGGCCGCGAGCACGAGCACGTAACTCGCGAGCAGCCTGCTCGAGACGGTTCGCCTTCGGCGAGGAACCTTCGGGGTCGACATGCGTGCGGTCGTCAGGGAGCGAGCGCCCGCGCGAGCAGGCTGACGAGGTCCTCGGCAGCTTCGCCGCGGCTCCGGAAGCGCCGCAAGCTCGACCCGCACGCCGTCACGAGAAGGCCTCCACCCCGCGCCTTGTGCTCGGCGATGCGCGCGTCCGCGATGGCCTCGCTCGTGCGCGGACGCGTCACGGGCAAGAGCGCGCCTGCGCCGCTGCACTCGCTGTGCTCGCGGTCGCGCTGGAACGTCGCGGGCTCCTTGCCGGACATCTTCGCGAGCAGCGCGCGCGGCTCGTCGTACCGGCCGAGCCCGCGACCGAGCTGACACGGCGCGTGCCACCGCACGGTCGTGCCTGCGAGCTCGGGCAGCACGCGGAGGCGGTCCTGCGCGGCGTGCGCGAGGTCGAGGAGCAGCTCGGGCTCGCGGGGCATGGTGACGCCGACGCGCGCGTGCTCGACCATCGTGGCGCGCGCGCAGCCCGGGTCCACGACGAGCAGGCGCGGGACCTCGGCGACCTCGGCGGCGAGGCGCTCGGCGGCCACACGGAAGCCTTCCCGGTCACCCGCGTGGAGCGAGGGGAGGCCGCAGCAGCTTCGAATGGCGCGCACCGGGCCGCCGACGAGCTTCGCCGCGGCGGCGAGCGCGTCCTTCGCGACGGCCGGGTTTTTCCGAGCGTACGAGCATCCGACGAGCACGCCGGCCGCGACGTGCCTTGGCGTTTCGCCCTCGATCGCATCGAGCGCCGCGGCCGTCTCGCTGGCGCGCGCTTGCGTCCGCATCACCACGTCCATGGCGGCCTTCGGCGCGGCGCCGCGTGCGAAAAAGTCCGCGCGCGACTCGACGAGCACCGTCGCGGGCTCGTTCCTGTGGTCGCACTTCTCACGGCACGCGTGGCAGCCCGTGCAGGCCCATGCGGGCGCGGTGTGCTCGGCCTCGACGGGCACGTCGCCACGGCCCGCGAAGTACGTGAGGCTCATCTTGCCCCACGGCGTCACCGTCTCGCTCGCCTCCGCGTTCGAGACGGGGCACGCGGCGCGGCAGAGCTTCGGGCAGTACACGCACGTCTCGAGCGCGCGTTTGTGCGTGGCGACGATGGGCAGGCGGAGCACCTCCGGAGTCTCTGCTCCCGAGGCGATGCGCGCAAGGGATCCGCGGATTCTACCGAGCTATCCGGTTCGTCCCGCGGGTTGGCCCGGGTTGCTCGCGCGGCCGCTGCGTCGGCTCGGTGGCCCTTCCTCGCCGGGCTGGCTCGCTCGCGCCGTCTTGGCCGATCGGTCGGCCTCGGACTCCTCGGCCGCCGGCGCCTGCGGCGAGCGCGCCGTCGCCGCGGAGGCCGACGTGGGGCTCGTCGCGTGCACGAGCGGCAAGCCCGTTGCCTCGTCGACACGCGCGCTCGATGCCCGTGGGATGTGCGGCGACGCGGGAGACGCGGTCGGGGCAGGGGGCGCGATCGTCGCCATCATCGGCGTCTCTTGCGGGATCCGGATCGTGAACGTCGTTCCGCGCTCGGACGAATCCACCTCGATCGAGCCTCCGTGCTCGTCGACGATCTTCTTGACGATCGCGAGGCCGAGGCCTGTGCCGCCGCGCTTGCCGCTCGTCACGAACGAGTGGAACAGCCGCTCGCGGATCTCCGGCGGAATCCCGCGTCCCGTGTCGGAGACGCTGAGCACGAAGTCCGAGCCGTGCCGCAGTGCGCGCAGTACCACCTTGCCGCCGCCGTGCGGCTCCATCGCCTCGACCGCGTTGCGCACGAGGTTGTGCACGACGCGCGTCATCTTCGTCTCGTCGAAGCGCGCGGTGCCGCGGTCGTCGAGCTCCATCACGATCGTGACGCGGTTGCCTGCGAGGTCGAGCTGGAGCTGCTTCTCCAGGTCGCCGAAGAACTTCGTCAGGTAGACCTTGCGCACGAGAATGCTGCGCTCGCCACGCGCGAACTCGAGCAGCTCGCGCTGCATCGCGCTGATTGCGTCGAACTGCTTCAGGATGAGCCTCGCGTGCTCGGCGCGCACAGAGGACTCGCTCGCGGTCGCCATGAGCTGCACGTAGCCGCTGATCACCGTGAGCGGCGTGCGCATGTCGTGCATCACGCCCGAGAGCAGACGCCCGATCGCCGTGAGACGCTCGCTCTTCTCGCGCTCGGTGCGCGAGCGGAAGAGGCGCACCGCGGTCGACGCGTTCGCCGACACGAGCCGCAAGAGCGAGCGATCGTCCTGCGTGAAGCCGAGCGTGTTCTTCGCGTTGTAGAGCCCGAGCGCGCCGAGCGACGTGTCTTCCTCGCCTTCGAGCGGCACGACGATCGCGCTCTCGATCTCCAGATCGAGCGACGGATGCATGTGCGCGAGCGCGGCCTCGGCGACCGGCCCGATCGGCGGATCTTTCGGGCCGAGGTGGACCGACTCGTTGTGCGTCATGGCCCAGCCGAGCAGGCCTTCGCCGCGCTTGACGGGCAGTCGCTTCACGTCGACGTCGCGCACCGAGACGCCCGGCGCCGACGCGTCGCAGAAGTACAAGAACACGCCGGCCTCGCCCTCGTCGACGAGCAGACCACCGGCGCGCGCCTCGCACGCCTTCGAGGCCTCGGCGATCACCGCGCGGCTCAGCTCTTCGAGCGACGAGGCTCCGCTCATCGCCGTTTCGAGCTCGAAGAGCAGCTTCAGATCGGCGACGCGGTGCTCGAGCTGTTCCTTCGTCTCAACGAGCTGCATGTTCTTCTGGATGACCGAGAGGAACAGGCGCGAGTTGTCGATGGAGATCGCCGCCTGCGTGGCGAGCGCCGAGAGCAGCTCCTCGTCGTACTGCGAGAACTCGCCCTTGCCGCCGTGCTTGTTGAGCACCTGCACGACGCCGATCGTGCGGCCCACGTGGTTGCGCATCGGCGCGGCGAGGATCGAGCGCGTCCTGTAGCCCGTGAGCTCGTCCCACGTGCGCTGGAAGCGTTTGTCCCTGTACGCGTCCTTGACGCGGGCGATTTTGCCGTGCTTGGCGACGTGGCCGGCGATGCCTTCGCCGACGGGCAGCTCGATCGAGCGCACCTCGCCGCCGAGCATCACCCGCGAGAGCAGCATCTTTCGTTGCTCGTCGAGCAGGTACAGCGTGGCCCGGTCGGCTTCGAGCAGCTCCGTGATCTTGCCGAGGATGAGCTCGAGGAGCTGGTCGAGGTCGAGTGTGGAGCCGAGCGCGAGCCCGACGTCGCGCAGGGCGCTGACGGTCTTCTCCGAGCGTTCGAGCCTGGCCTCGAGCTCCTCGACCCGGGCCGTGAGCTCTCGCAGGCGGTCCGCCTTACCGGTCACTCGTCGACGCTAACACGCCTCCGGCCGGCGCTACAGCGCTCCCGCAAAATCGCGATGGATCCGGCGTTTGCCCGAGGGATCGGGAGGGGAGGGGAGGGGAGAGGAGGGTAAAAAGGGAAGGGGGCCCCACGAATTGCGGGGCCCCTCAGGCTCGACCGAAGGCCGGGCCTACTGATTCATGCTTTCGAGGAACTCCTGGTTCGTCTCGGTGCGGCTCACCTTGTCGAGCAGGAACTCCATGGAGTCGATGACGTTGAGCGGGTGCAGGAGCCCGCGGAGCAGCCAGACGCGCTGGAGGATCCACTCGGGCAGGAGCAGCTCTTCCTTGCGCGTCGCGCTCTTGTTGATGTCGAGGCAGGGGAAGATCCGCTTCTCCATGAGCTTGCGGTCGAGGTGGATCTCGCTGTTGCCCGTGCCCTTGAACTCCTCGAAGATCACCTCGTCCATACGCGAGCCCGTATCGACGAGCGCGGTCGCGATGATCGTGAGCGAGCCGCCCTCCTCGATGGAGCGGGCCGCGCCGAAGAAGCGCTTCGGCTTGTGCAGCGCGTTCGAGTCGACGCCGCCGGAGAGGATCTTGCCGCTCGGGGGGACGACGGTGTTGTAGGCGCGGGCGAGGCGCGTGATCGAGTCGAGCAGGATGACCACGTCGTGCTTCTGCTCGACGAGGCGCTTGGCCTTCTCGATGACCATCTCCGCGACCTGCACGTGGCGCGTCGCAGGCTCATCGAAGGTCGAGCTGATCACCTCGCCCTTGATGTTGCGCTGCATGTCCGTGACCTCTTCGGGCCGCTCGTCGATGAGCAGCACGATGAGCGTGGTCTCCGGGTGGTTCGTGCTGATCGCGTTGGCGATGTTCTGCAGCAGCACCGTCTTGCCGGCGCGGGGCGGCGAGACGATCAGACAGCGCTGGCCCTTCCCGATCGGGCAGAGCATGTCGATGATGCGCGTCGAGAAGCCCTTCGTGCCGTTCTCGATGTTGAACTTCTGCTGCGGGTAGAGCGGCGTGAGGTTGTCGAAGAGGATCTTGTCGCGCGCGACCTCGGGCGAGACGCCGTTGATCTTGTCGACCTTGAGCAGAGCGAAGTACGCCTCGCGCTCCTTCGGGGGCCGGATCGGGCCGCTCACCGCGTCGCCCGTGCGCAGGTTGAAGCGCCGGATCTGCGACGGGGAGACGTAGATGTCGTCCGGACCCGGCAGGTAGTTGTAGTCGGGCGCCCGCAGGAAGCCGAAACCGTCGGGCAGGCACTCGAGCACGCCCTCGCCGTACACCGGCTGGTCTTGGGCAGCCAAGGCCTGGAGGAGCGCGAAGATGAGCTCCTGCTTGCGCAGGCCCGCGGCTCCTTCGATGTTGAGGCCCTTGGCCATCTGCACCAGATCGGCCATCGATTTCTGCTTCAGTTCACGCAGGTGCATCGATCGAAAACTCCACGCAGGGGCGTCGGCCGGGAGACGGCGCGTTCCCCGAGGTCGGTAGGGTTGTGGGAAGGTCGAGCTTCGAGTCGGCCCTTGGGCCGGCTCTCGTGGATTGCCCGCCCCTGGGAAGGGCGGTTCGACGGACAGTGATGGGCGTCCCCAGCGAGGGGGCGCGGCCGAGCGCGGTGCTCGGCGGGCGGGGACTCTATCAAGCGATACTGCCCTGTCAATCGGCCGATTCGCCTCGCGGGTTCGCTCCTTCGGGGGCGGATCGTTTCAGCGCGTGCGTTCGCGCGCAGGCCTACGAGGTTGCCTCGGTCGCGACGTGCGAGTAGGAATCGAGCGGTCCGATGGGGCTGAAACAAGTGCATCTGCACGTGAAGGGTCGCGTCCAGGGCGTCTATTTCCGGGCGTCGACGCAGCGCGAAGCCAAGCGCCTCGGCCTCTCCGGCTGGGTCAAGAACCGTCCGGACGGAGGCGTCGAGATCCTCGCCGAAGGCGAAGAAGACGGCTTGAAAGAGCTCATCGCCTGGGCCCAAAAAGGCCCGACCGCGGCGCGCGTGGAGCGTGTCGACATACGCTGGCGCGGATTCCAGGGCGATTTTCCGGACTTCCGCATCGTCGAGTGAACCGCCCGGGAAGGGCCGCGCGCTCGCCCGTCGTTCTCGGGGGCACCGTGAATCACGTCTCGAAGCTCGCTTCGTCGTTCGTTCTCGTCTCCGCGCTCGCGCTCGTGCCCCTGCACGTGCACGCCGCCGGAGAGCTCACGCAACCTTCGGCCTCGGCCTCGGCCGCCGCAGCGCCGGCCGCGCCCGCTTCTTTGCCAGAGCTGCCGAAGCTCCAGCCGATCGTGCTGCAAGAGCCCGACGCCGCGGCGCTGCAAGAGCTCGACCGCGTGCTCGAGCGCCTCACGACGGGCGACGCGCGCGCGAAGGAAACGGCGCGGACGGCCGTCGCGGAGGTGACGCCCGCCGTCGTGCCTGCGGTGCGCGCGCGTGTGCAGGAGCTCCGCGCCGGGCTCGACCGCAAGGAGGCGCAAGGCCTGCTCGACGACGCGCGCAAGGCCGGCCGCAAGTCGCTGCGGGACAAGGAGAAGGCCGAGAAGGCGGAGAAAGGAGGCAAGGAGAAGGACAAGGCCGGCAAGGACGAGAAGGCCGCCGCCAAGGACGACAAGGCCAGCAAGGACGCGAAGGCGCCGAAGAAGAGCAAGGCCGACAAGGAGAAGGACAAGGACGCGGAGGACGAGGGCGATTGGCTCGAGTTTGTCCTGGCCTCTCCAAAGCCGAAGAGCGACACCTGGCGGGATCTCGTCCGCCTGCTCGCGATGGAGCGCATGCTGACCGCGGCGGGCACGACGCCCGCGGTGCGCGAGCTCCTGCAGATGTACTCGTACTTCGGCGAGCTCTTGCGGGTCGATCTGCAGCGGCAAATCGGAAAGCTGCGCGACCGCGCCGTCCCCGCGCTCATCGAGGGCCGCCAGCACGACGCAAAGATCGTCCAGCGCTTCGCGAGCAAGCAGCTCGATCTGCTCGGCCGCGCGATCCCCGGCGAGGCCGTCGGCGTGACCGATCCGCAAGTCCTCGCCGACATCCTGCGCGCCTACGGCCGCACGCGCGACGTCGACGCCGTCCGCGTGATCCTCTCGTTCAGCAACAGCGACCGCATCCAGCTCCGCGAGGCCGCGCGCGAGGCGATCGCAGCGATCGGCGAGCCCGGCATCTGGCAGCTCCGCGACGCCTACCTGAACCAGACGGGCAACAAGGCCCCGCGCGAGTTCACATGGGACCGCATCGCGCGCGAGCTCTTCGGCATGTACGACCGCGCGCGGCTCGCCGAGGTCTACAAGCTGATGGACGAGGGCGCGGCGCATGCAGCCGCGAGCCGCTGGGTCGAGGCGACGAGCGCGTTCGACAAGGTGCTGGCGCGCTCGCCGGTGTTCGAGCGGCGCAAGGAGATGGCGCCGGCGTACGTGGCGCACGCGAAGACGCTCGAAGAGAAGGAGCCGGCGGCGGCGCTGGAGATGCTGCGCAAGGCGCTGCGGCTCGACCCGAAGGGGGAGGGGGCGCGAAAGATCGAGGCGGAGATCGCCTACCTCGAAGGCGTGACCCTCATCGCACGAGGCACGCCGGACAAGTTTCCCCTGACGAAGGCGATCGAGCTCGATCCGAGCAACGAGCGCGCGAAGCGGGCGCTCGCGTCGCTGGAGCAGGAGCGCATCGCGCCGCAGAAGAGCTCGCTGCACCGCTACGTGGCGGCGAGCGGCGTGGGGCTCGTCGCGCTGATCGCGATGATCTTCCTGGCGCGGCGCAAGCCTGACGCCGGTCGCGACGCGGAAGGGTCGCGGGCAGGCAGCAATCCGCCCACTCCGCCCGCGCCAGATGCGCCGGTTGCCGGCGCGGAGTGAGCTTCCGCGAAGCGGATCGCAGTCCAGACAAACGAAAACACGGGCACCCTGTGGTGTCCGTGTTCGTTTTTCCCTTCCAAACCCGTGAACGGTGGCGACCGGTCACCCGATCCCCGTTCACGGGTTCGTCGTGGGAGCGCTTTACTCGTTCGACGCGGTCTCGCCCGAGCTCGCCGTCGAGGCGGACTCGGCCGAGGCCGACGCGGCCGACGTGGGCTCGGCGGTCACCGCCGCAGCCGGCTCCTCGGGAGCCTGCTTGTCGGTCACCGGCGTCGCGTCGATGAACTCGATGTAGACCATCGGCGCATTGTCACCCCGGCGATTGCCGAGCTTGATGATGCGCGTGTAGCCACCGGGCCGGCCCTCGAAGCGCTTCGAGAGGTCGAGCATCACCTTCTCGACGACGTCGACCTTGGTCCCGTCGGCCTTCACGCCGAAGCGCGGCACGTACGACGAGACGAGACGCTCGGCGTGGAGCCGGCGCGCCTTGTCGGCCGCCGACAGCTCGCTCTGCGCGGTATAGGCGATCTTGCCGAGGCGCGTGGCCTTGGTGATGAGCCGCTCCGCGACGCGCCGGAGCTCCTTGGCCTTCGCGTCCGTCGTCTCGATGCGCTCGTGGGTGATCAGGTTCGCCGTCAAGTTGCGCAGCATCGCGCGCCGGCTCGACGTGTCCCGACCAAACTGCCTCCCCGCCTTCTTATGACGCATATCGCACCCTCTAGGCTTGCGCCTGCTGCGCCTTCCAGCGCTCGAGCAGCTGCGGCCAGTTGTCGATCTTCATACCGAGCGAAAGCCCCATGTTCGCGAGGATCTCTTTGATCTCCTTCAGGGACTTCCGACCGAAGTTCTTGGTCTTCAGCATGTCCTGCTCGGTCCGCTGCACGAGCTCGCCGATCAGGGTAATGTTCGCGTTCTGGAGGCAGTTGGCGCTGCGCACGCTGAGCTCAAGCTCCTCGACCGAGCGGAAGAGGTTCTCGTTCAGCGGCTCCTCGTCGCCCGGCACCGTCTGGTAGCTCGTCTCCTCCGACTCCTCGAAGTTGACCCAGATCGAGAGCTGTTCCTTCAGGATCTTCGCGGCGAACGCGACCGCGTCCTGGGGCAGCACCGAGCCGTTCGTCCAGACCTCGAGCGTCAGCTTGTCGTAATCGGTCACCTGACCGACGCGCGCGTTCTGGATCGTGTAGTTGACCTTGCGGATGGGCGAGAACAGCGCGTCGATAGGGATCGTCCCGATCGCCATCGTCGGCGTCTTGTTCCGCTCCGCGGGCACGTAGCCGCGGCCGACGTTCACC
Source organism: Polyangium jinanense (assembly GCF_028435365.1). Next base: position 145,366 of record NZ_JAGTJJ010000008.1, read on the forward strand.
GTCAGCTCCATCGCGAGCGGGCCCTTTTTGTCGAGCACCGCGATCAGGTGATCGGGGTTCAGCACGCTGAGCCCGTCGACGAGCTGGATATCGCGCGCGTACACCGGCCCCGGGCCCTCTTTGTCGACGCGGACCGTGTAGGTGCGCGCGGCGGCCGCCTTGAAGACGACCTCCTTGAGGTTGAGGATGATGTCGCTCACGTCCTCGACGACGTCGGGCACGGTGGTGAACTCGTGCAGCGCCCCCTCGATGCGGACTGCGGTGATCGCCGCGCCCTGCAGCGACGAGAGGAGCACGCGGCGGAGCGAGTTGCCGATCGTGATCCCGAAGCCGCGCTCGAGAGGCTCGCAGGTGAACTTCGCGTAGAAGTTGTTCGCCGACTCCGTGTCGATCGAGATGCCCTTCGGGCGGATCAGATCGCGCCAGTTTCGCGCGATCATCGTCATGCTTCCGCTGGTCTGCATCGTCATCAGCGTCCTCTTTCTTCGAGGGGTTCGCGCGGAGATCTCACCCCGTCACCGCACTCGGTGAGCGAAAGCCGTCTCCTGCCCGCGTCGCGCCAGATGGCGCTCTTTTCCTGCAATCAAAAAGCGATCGGGGCCGCGCTCCCTCGCACGCCCCCGATCAGCTTTCCGAAACGTTCACCGCAAGACCACCGACCTGCGAACAGAATCAGCGCGAGTAGTACTCGACGACGAGCTGCTCGCGGATCTCCGGCTCGTTGAGGTCCTCGCGCACCGGGGTGCCCTTGACCGAACCCGAGAACGACCCGCGGTCGGCCTCGAGCCACGAGGCGATCGGGCGCTTGTCCGCGCCGGCCACGGCGGCCGCCACGAACTTGAACTTCTTCGCGCCCTCCGTGAGCTCCACGCGATCGCCCACCCGAACCACGAAGCTCGGGATGTCGAGGCGCTTGCCGTTCACCTTCACGTGACCGTGGCGCACGAGCTGACGCGCCTCGGAGCGCGACGCCGCGTAGCCGAGCCGATGCACGACGTTGTCGAGGCGACGCTCGAGGAGCGCCAGCATCTCTTCACCCGTGCGGCCCTTGCGACGGCTCGCCTCCTGGAAGTAGCCGTGGAACTGGCTTTCGAGAACGCCGTAGATGCGACGCACCTTTTGCTTCTCGCGGAGCCGGACGGCGTACTCGCTGAGCTTGATGCGACCCTGGCCATGCTGGCCGGGCGGGTAAGGACGCCGCGTGTAGGCACACTTCTCCGAGTAGCAGCGCTCTCCCTTGAGGTAGAGCTTCATGCCTTCGCGGCGGCAGAGCTTGCAGACAGGACCAACGTAGCGAGCCATGTTCGTAACCTCGAGCGGACTCCCGCGCGCGCTGCTTCAGACCCGGCGCCGCTTGGGCGGCCGGCAACCGTTGTGCGGAATGGGCGTGACGTCGCGGATCAACGTCACCTTGAAGCCGGCCGTCTGCAGCGCACGGAGCGCGCTCTCGCGCCCGGCGCCAGGGCCCTTCACGAATACGGCCACCGACCGCATCCCGTGCTCCTGCGCCCGCCGCGCCGCCTCTTCGGCAGCGAGCTGCGCAGCGAAGGGCGTCGACTTGCGCGACCCCTTGAACCCGCGCGCACCGGCCGACGACCACGCCACGGCATTGCCGTTGATGTCCGTGATCGTCACGACCGTGTTGTTGAACGTCGACTGGATGTGCGCAATCCCAGCCGCGATGTTCTTCTTGACCTTCTTCTTCTGCTTGGCCTTGGTGGCCGCCGTTTTCGGACTCGCCATAGCGTCCTCTTCCTAACGTCCCGTCACGCCTTCGTCGCCGGGCGACGCTGCAGCATGCCCTTGCGGGGGCCCTTGCGCGTACGCGCATTCGTGTGCGTGCGCTGGCCATTCACCGGCAGACCGCGGCGATGCCGAAGACCGCGGTAGCAGCCCAGATCCATCAGCCGCTTGATGTTGAGCTGAACCTCACGACGAAGATCGCCCTCCACCTTGTACTCGGCGTCGAGGATCTCGCGGATCGTCCTGATCTCTGCGTCGTTCAGCTCCTCCACCCGCTTGTTCTCGGGGATCTTGGCTTTCGCGCAGATCTGCTTCGCGAGGGCGCGGCCGATACCATAGAGGTACGGAAGCGCATACGCGAGATGCTTACGACGCGGGAGATCGACGCCAGCAATACGTGCCATGGTTGCTCCAGCTCAGCCCTGACGCTGCTTGTGGCGAGGGTTCTCGCAGATCACGCGCACGACGCCGCGACGGCGCACCACCTTGCACTTGTCGCAGATTTTTTTGACGCTCGGTCGCACCTTCATGACGCGGCTCCGTTCCCTGTCCTCGCTCCGCTATTTGGGCTGCTTGGTCTACTTGTGACGATACGTGATCCGGCCACGCGTCGGGTCGTAGGGCGAAACCTCGACCGTAACGCGATCGCCGGGCAAAATCTTGATGTAGTACTGACGCATCCGGCCGCTGATGGTCGCGAGCACCCCGAGACCATTGTCGGCCTTTACCCGAAACATCGCGTTCGGAAGAGCCTCCTGAACGACACCATCGAACTCGAGCTTGTCGCCCTTCGGTTCCTTCGCGGGTTTCGAGCTTTGGTTCGATCGCCTCATGACTCTTCCGGATGCGCTCGGCCAAGGGCCCCGAGCACCCTCGCCGTGACCTCCTCGGGTTTGCCGACACCATCGACACGCCGGAGGAGACCTTTTGCTTCGTAGTAGGGCAGAAGTGCCGCCGTCATCGCCTCGTACGCATCGAGACGCTTTCCGACGGCCTCCGGCCGATCGTCCGCCCGATGCTCTAGCTCGGCATCCGGGGGCGGCGGATTATAGACGAGATGGTAGATCTGTCCAGACCTTTTGTCGGTCCGACGGTGGATCAAGCGCTCCTCCAGGAGAGATCGCGCCACATCCAGCTGCAAAACAGCATCGATCGTGAGGCTCCGACCCGCAAGCAGACGCTCAAGCGCCTCGGCCTGGGGGACCGTACGCGGAAAACCATCCAGCAAGAACCCGTTCTTGCAGTCCGCATCGTCGATGCGCTTGTCGATGAGATCGATCATCGCCTGGTCCGGAACGAGGCCGCCCGCGTCCATGATCGCGCGGTACTGCGGATCGAGCGTGCCGGCTGCCTTGGCAGCGCGAAGCATGTCACCCGTCGAGATCTGCGGGATCCCAAACTTGCCGGTGAGAACCTTCGCCTGCGTGCCTTTGCCCGAACCGGGCGGACCAACCAAGATCGCGATCATCCGAAGATCTCCCTTCTCATCCCTCGGGGAGGCGCCGCGCCCGAATGCGGCTCGCCCCAGGGCCGGTGAGCCCTTCGTAGCTGCGCGTGATGAGCTGCGCCTCGATCTGGTTGACCGTATCAAGCGCAACACCCACGACAATCATCAGGGACGTCCCGCCAAACGTAATCTGCACACGCAGGAGGTCACCAACCACCGACGGCAAGACACACACGGCCGCGACGTACATCGCCCCGCCGAACGTGATGCGATTCATCACGCCCTGGATGTAGTCCGCCGTCTGCTTGCCCGGGCGAATGCCAGGGATGTTCGCCTGCTGCTTCTTCAGGTTCTCCGCCACGTCGACCGGCTGGAACGTGACGCTCGTGTAGAAGTAGCAGAAGAACACGATCAGGAGCGCGTAGCCGGTGTTGAACACCCAGCCGCCGCCGCTGATGATCGACTGGAGCTTGTCCGCACCCGGCACGTTCATGTTCGCCAGCGTCGCGGGGAACATGAGCAGCGAGGAGGCGAAGATCGGCGGGATCGTGCCCGCCGTGTTCACCTTGAGCGGCAGGTGCGCGTTCTGCGCGCCGTACACGCGACGCCCCACCTGCCGACGCGAATAAACGATCGGGATCTGCCGGCGACCGTTCTCGAAGAACGCGATCACCGCGATCGCAGCCACGACGAACGCGCCGACCGCAGAGATCGTGAGCGGCTGGATGTTGCCCGCGTTCGTCGCGAGATAGCTACCCACCCAGCCCGGCACGCCCGTCACGATACCCGCGAAGATCAGGAGCGAGATGCCGTTGCCGATGCCGCGCTCCGTGATCTGCTCGCCGATCCACATGAGAAACGCCGTTCCCGTGGTCAGCGTGATCATCGTCATGAGCTGGAAGCCGAGACCCGGGTGCGTGACGATGCCCGCGCCCGCGTCCGAGGCCGACCAGCCCTCGACGAGCTTGGCGCTGCCGTACGCCTGGAAGAGCGACAGCGCGACCGTGCCGTAGCGCGTGTACTGATCAATCTTGCGCCGCCCCTGCTCTCCCTCTTTGCGCAGCTCGTCGATGGGCTTGTAGACCATGCCCATCAGCTGGATGATGATCGATGCCGAGATGTACGGCATGATCCCGAGCGCAAAGAGGGAGAAGTTCTCCAGCGCGCCGCCGGAGAACATGTTGAAGAAGTTCAGCAAACCGCCCGACTGCTTGGCCATGTACTTCGACATGGCGGCGCGGTCGACGCCGGGGACCGTGACGAAGACCCCGATGCGGTACACGGCCAGCATCACGAGGGTGAAGATCACCCTGCGCCGGAGCTCCGGGACCTTGTGGAAGTTCGCAATTCCCGCGAGTGTGGCCATGGTACGTCGGTGTGCTGCCTTGGGGGGGCTCGAGCCGAAAGGACGTTAGGCTTGCGCCGAAGCCTTGCCGGGCGCAAGCACGATCGCCTTGCCGCCCGCCGCCTCGATCTTGGCGATGGCGCTCTTCGAGAACCGGTGCGCCGTCACGGTGAGCTTCTTCGTGAGCTCGCCGTCGCCGAGCACCTTGATGAGGTCGTAACGACCCTGGAGCAGGCGCTTGCCCTCCAGCGCCTCCTGGTTCACGTCCGCGCCAGCCTCGAAGATCTCGAGGTCGCCGACGTTCACGTTCGCGACGATCGCCGCGAGCGGGTTGCGGAAGCCGCGCTTCGGGAGGCGACGCTGAATCGGCGTCTGGCCGCCCTGGAAGTGCTTCTTGCCGATGTTGCCCGTCGACCGGGCCTTCTGGCCCTTCTGGCCACGACCCGCCGTCTTGCCGAGGCCGGAGCCCACGCCGCGGCCGACGCGGGTCTCCTTCTTGTTGGCGCCTTCCGGGGCCTGAAGCTTCGAGAGGATGTCCATGCTGCTTCGCTTTCTTACTTCGACGCCTGCGCGCCGTTGCCGTCGACTTCCTCGACCGAAACGAGGTGGATCACCTTCTTGACCATGCCACGGAACGAGGGCGTGTTCTCCACGAGAACCTCATGGCCCGGCTTGCGAAGGCCGAGGCCCCGCAAAACCTTGCGCGTGTGCTCCGTCTGGTTCGTCACGCTGCCCGTCTGCCGCACGCGGAGATGGCTCTTCACGGCGTACCTCCTTCACCCCCCTCGCGCGGGTTGCGAGCGGGGGGCATCTGACTCGCACGACGACGGTTCGTCGCGCCCGTCGCGCTGCCGCCCTTGCGCTGCCAACCCACGTCGTCCACCTGCATCGAGCGCCTGCCCGCGACCTGCTCCACGCTCTTCAGCGCCTTGAGGGCCGCCACCGTCGCGTGAACGACGTTGTGCGGGTTGCTCGTGCCGAGCGACTTCGAGAGAACGTCGTGGATGCCCGCGGACTCGACGACCGCGCGCACCGCACCGCCCGCGATGACGCCCGTTCCAGGGCTCGCCGGCTTCAAGAGCACCTTGCCCGCGCCGACGTGCCCGAACGCGTCGTGCGGGATCGTCGCCCCGTCGAGCGGGATGCGGAAGATGTTCTTGCGGGCCTGGTCGTTGCCCTTCCGGATCGCCTCCGGAACCTCGTTGGCCTTGCCCAGGCCGACGCCCACATGTCCCGACTCGTCGCCCACAACGACGAGCGCCGAGAAGCTGAAGCGCCGCCCGCCCTTCACGACCTTGGCGACGCGGTTGATGTGGATCACCCGCTCCTTGAGCTTTTCTTCGTCGACCTGATCGAACGCCATACCGTGCCTTCTTCGTCGTCCGTGAAGTCTTCGCTATCGCCCGAGACGTTTTGCCCGAGACCCCCGCGGGTCCGGCGCCTTCGGGGCTAGAACTCGAGCCCCGCCTCCCGCGCGGCCTGAGCGAGGGCGCTCACGCGCCCGTGATAGAGGTAGCCGTTCCGATCGAACACGACACGGTCGATCTTCTTCGACTTGCAGATCTTGGCGATGAGCGCCCCGACCTTCTTGGCCGCGTCGACCTTGTTGTCGTTGTCGAGCGTGCCCTTCAGGTCCTTCGACAGCGTCGACGCGTGCGCGACGGTCTGACCCGTCGTGTCGTCGATCACCTGCGCGTAGATGTGCTTCGCGCTGCGGAAGACGGTGAGGCGCGGGCGAGCGGGCGAGCCGTTCACCTTCTTGCGAATACGGAGCTTGCGGCGCTCCCGTCCGACGATCTTCATAGCCATGGTCGTAACCCCGTACCTGTAGGGGCGACACGAGGTCGCCCCGCTCGGTTACTTCTTGCCGCCCTTACCGCCAGCCTTACCGGCCTTCTCGCGAACGCGTTCGCCACGATAACGAACGCCCTTGCCACCGTAGGGCTCCGGCGGACGGAAGCCACGGATCGTCGCGGCCGTCTGCCCGATGAGCTCCTTGTCGGCGCCCGTCAGAACGAGGACCGTGCCCTTCGAATCCGCCGGAATCGTCGCCGTGAGGCCCTTCGGCACGTTGAACACGACCGGGTGCGAATACCCGAGCGCGAACGTGAGCGTCGTGCCCTTCAGGTCGACACGGTAACCGGTGCCCTTCAGCTCGAGCACTCGCTCGTAGCCGTCGGCCGCGCCCTTCACCATGCCGGCGAGCAGCGCCCGCACGAGCCCCTGCAGCCGCGAGCCATCACGCCCGGGAGCCGTCGAGGTCACGTGCAGCTTCGCGCCTTCGACCTTCACGTCGACGGTCGAAGGCAGCTCGCGCGCGAGCTGGCCCTTGGTGCCCTTGATCTCGACCTTGCGCCCCTGCACCGACACGGTGACGCCCTTGGGGACGTCCACCGGTCGCTTGCCGATGCGCGAAGTCTTGGAGGCCTCGCCTTGTTGCGTCGTAGCCGTCTGCATCACCACACCTCGCAGATGAGCTCGCCTCCGAGCTTGTTTTTGCGGGCGTCGCGGTCGCTCATCAGGCCGTGGGAGGTGCTCAGGATCGAGATCCCGAGGCCGGAGAGCACGCGGGGGATGCGGTCGTGCTTGACGTACACGCGTCGCCCCGGACGGCTCACCCGACGGACTCCGTCGATCGCGCTCGAGCGGTCACGCCCGTACTTCAGCACGATCGTCAACTTCCCAGGGTTGCCGTCGCTCGGCCGCACGTCCGCGATGTACCCCTCGGACTTGAGGATCTCGGCAACGGCCTGCTTCATTTTGCTTGCAGGAACCTCGGTCCGATCGTGCCGCGCGAGGGCGGCGTTCCGGATCCGGGTCAGCATGTCGGCGACAGGATCGGTCATCATGGCATCACCAGCTCGCCTTGATCACGCCCGGCAGCTCGCCTCGGAGCGCGAACGTACGAAGACAGATGCGGCAGAGCTCGAAATCGCGGTAATAAGCCCGCGAACGGCCGCACACCTTGCAACGGTTCCGGTGCCGCACGGCGAACTTGGGCGGCCGGTTCAGCTTGGCGAATTCTTTTGCACGGGCCATCGAACGTTCCTCAATGCCTGAACGGGATCCCAAGCTCCGTGAGAAGGGCTCGTCCCTCCTCGTCGGTGCGCGCGGTCGTCACGAACGAGATGTTCATTCCCTTCACGACGTCGACCTTGTCGTAGTCGATCTCAGGGAAGATGATCTGCTCGCGCAGACCCATCGTGAAATTGCCCTTGCCGTCGAAGCCCTTCGGGCTCACGCCCTTGAAGTCACGCACGCGCGGCAGGGAGAAGCTGATCAGGCGATCGACGAACTCCCACATCCGCTCCCCGCGCAGCGTCACCATCACGCCGATCGGGAGGTTCTCGCGGAGCTTGAACGTCGCGATCGACTTGCGGGCGCGCGTCACGACCGGCTTCTGGCCCGAGATCGCCCGCATGTCCTCGACAGCGGAGTCGATGATCTTCGGGTTCCCGACGGCAGCGCCGAGGCCCATGTTGATCACGACCTTCTCGAGGCGCGGCACCATCATCGGGTTCTTGTACCCGAAGCGCTTCGAAAGCGCGGGCCCGACAGCGTCCCGGTACTTGTTGCGCAGACGCGGCGTGTAGCTCGGATCGCGCGGAACGTCAGCGACTTCGGCTTGCGACGTGGCCTTCGCCTCGCCCTTGCCCTTGCCGCCCTTCCCGGCTTCCTTGCCACCCTTGCCGGCCGCAGCCGCCTGCGGCTTCGCAGCCGCCGGCTTGGCGTCCTTGGGCTTTTCGCCCTTGCCCTTGCCCTTTTCTTCCTTCTTGTCCGCCATGGCTCAGCCTGCCGCGATCACGGCGCCGCTCTTCGCGGTGCGCTGCTTCTTGCCATCGACGATCGTAGACTTCACCCGCGTGGGCTTGCCCGTCGTCGGATCCACCGGCATCACCTTGGAGGCATGGAGCGGCGCCTCCTTCGTGATCTTGCCGCCTTGCTGGTTGCGCGGCGTGGGGCGCTGATGGCGCGTCACCACGTTGATCCCCTCGACGACGACCTTGTCGTCCTCCGCGAGGACCTTCGTCACGCGACCCTGCTTGCCCTTGTCCTTGCCGCTGATGACCTGCACGAGGTCACCGACTCGGAGCCGTCGCATCAGAGCACCTCCGGCGCGAGCGAGATGATCTTCATGAACTTCTTCGCGCGGAGCTCGCGAGCCACCGGCCCGAAGATACGGGTCCCGATCGGCTCCTTCTCCTTGTTGATCAGCACCGCGCTGTTGGTGTCGAACTTGATGTAGGTGCCGTCCGAACGCTGATACTCACGCGCCGTGCGCACCACCACCGCCCGCGCCGTGTCGCCCTTCTTCACCTTGGTGCCCGGCATGGCTTCCTTGATGGACACGACGATCACATCGCCGAGCCCCGCGTACTTGCGACGCGAGCCACCGAGAACCTTGATGCACTTGACGACCCGAGCCCCGGAGTTGTCAGCCACTTCGAGATGCGTCGTGACCTGGATCATGGCTACTCCTCCACCGGGCGGGAAATGAGCTTCGTGACGATCCAGCGCTTCTCGCGCGAGATCGGGCGGTGCTCCTGGATCTCCACGCGGTCACCGACCTTGTACTCGTTCTTCTCGTCGTGCGCCTTGTAGCGCTCGCGAGCCCGGACGTACTTCTTGTAGACCGGATCCGGCGAGTTACGCACAACCTCGACCACGACGGTCTTGTCGCACTTGTTGCTCTTCACGCGCCCGACGAGCTTGCGTCGGAAGCCGTGCGGCTTCGCGGTCGTCTCGGCCTGAGCCTGCCCGGCGGCGGTCGCGTTCGCCTCGTTCGTTGCCATGGCTCTACTTGTTCCCTTCCGCCGCTGCCGCCGACTCGCTGGCACGCTGCTGGAGGATCGTCTTGACCCGGGCGAGATCGCGGCGCGCCTTGCGGATCGCCGACGTGTCGTTCAGCCGGTTCGTGAAGTTCTTGAACTTGGCGTCGAACACCTCACGGCCGAGGTTCTTCTCGAGCTCCTGCAGGTGCTCCGTCGTGCGTTCGCGCAGATCCTTCGCCTTCATCTCGAATACCTCACACGATCCCGCGAGCGATGAACTTGCACGCCATCGGGAGCTTGTGCCCGGCGAGGCGGAACGCCTCACGCGCCATCTCCTCGGGCACGCCCGAGATCTCGTACATGACGCGGCCCGGCCGCACCGCCGCGGCCCACTCCTCCGGCGCACCCTTTCCGCCACCCATGCGGACCTCGAGCGGCTTCTTCGTCACCGGTCGGTCCGGGAAGATGCGGATCCAGAGCTTACCCGCGCGCTTGCAGTGCCGCTGAATTGCCATACGCGCAGCCTCGATCTGGCGAGACGTGATGCGCGCGGGCTCGAGCGCCTGCAGGCCGAAATCACCGAAGGACACGTCGCTTCCCGAGGTCGCAACCCCGCGAATGCGGCCCTTCTGCATCTTGCGGAACTTCGTTCGCTTGGGAGACAGCATCGGTCTGTCCTACTGAATCCGGCGCGATTTGCGCTGGAGAACCTCACCCTTGAAGATCCACACCTTCACGCCGATGATGCCGACCTTCGTCCTCGCCTCAGCGAGGCCGAACTCGATGTCGGCGCGCAGCGTGTGGAGCGGAACCCGACCCTCGCGGTACGTCTCGACCCGGCTCATCTCGCTGCCGCCGAGCCGGCCCGCGCACCGAACGCGGATGCCCTTCGCGCCGAACTTCATCGCCGTCGCCACGGCCTTCTTCATGGCGCGGCGGAACGCGATGCGGCGCTCGAGCTGCGTCGCGATGTTCTCCGCGACGAGCTGCGCGTTCGTCTCCGCCTTCCGGACCTCCTGGACGTCGATGAAGACCTCGTTGTCCGTGAAGGAGGCGACGCCCGGGAACACCGTCTCACCCTTGGTCGCGGTGCCGACGTTGCCACCCTTCAGGGTCTCGATGCCCTTGCCGCCCTTGCCGATCACCATCCCCGGACGCGCCGTGTAGACGATGACCTTGGCCCGGTTCGCGGCGCGCTCGATCTCCACGCTCGCGATGTTCGCGTTGTAGAGGTACTGCTTGATCGCCCGCTTGATGCGGATGTCCTCGTGGAGCCACTTCTGGTACGCGTTGCCGTCCTCGTACCACTTGCTGCTCCACGTCTTGATCACGCCGACGCGGAAGCCGTACGGATGGGTCTTCTGTCCCATGGAAGCCGTGTTCCTTTACTTGCGCTCGCTGAGCTCGATCACGATGTGAGAGACGCCCTTCACGACTTTCGTCGCGCGCCCCATCGCACGGGGGCGCCAGCGGCGGTTGAACTTGTTCGGGCCCTTGTCGACCGTCGCCTTGCTGATGAACAAAGCGTCGACGTCGGCGCCACCCTGGCGGGCGTTCGCCACCGCGCTCTCGATGACCTTTTTGATCACCGGCGCGGCTGACTTCTCCGTGAACTGGAGCAGCTGGATCGCATCCGCTGCATCACGTCCGCGGACCAGGTCCGCAATCATGCGCGCCTTTCGCGGAGAGATCCGCGAAAACATCGCACTGGCCTTGCTTAGCATCCGAGAAACCTCGCAGACAGGGGGCCGGTTCGGCCCAGGGCGCCCGGTCGTTGGCCAACCCGGTCGACCAGCGTTACGCCTGTCGAACCGAGCCCTGCCGTCGTACGTTCCGGAACATCAACCCGACGTCTCGCGACGAGAAACCCTCTCCGCGTCACCGGGGGGTGTCCCACGGCGGCCGAAGAGGCGAGCTGAGTCCGAAGCGCCGTTACGGCTTCGGGAGAGACGAACACCAAAGGTGATCGCCTCCAGGAAAACGGAGCGCGGTGTCTAGCAAAGCCCCACGACGCTTGCAAGCGAGATCCGCAGAAAATCTGCGCGCTCCCCCGTCCGTGAGGGAGCCGGCTGAACGGATCTGCCGCGATCGCTGAACGGGCGTACGGAGCACGGTTCGGTTTTGAAGGATCCGCCGGGCCGCTCGTACTACGCTGACACTTCTTGAAATCGTCCGCGCCGGAGCCCCACCCCCCCGGGCCCTCGGCGCCTCCTACACTCCGGAGGTTTCGGAACATGCAGTCTCGCTCGACGTTTGCCTTGGTTCTTACTTCGTTCCTCACGGCCGCGGCCCTCAGCAGCGGCTGCATCATCGTCTCGGATCCCAACAACAACACCGGCGGCAACGGTGGCGACGGCGGCGCGGGTGTCGGCGCCTCGGGCGGCACGGGCGGCACGGGCGGCCAGGGCGGCACGGGCGGCGTCGGCGGCACCGGCGGCACCGGCGGCACCGGCGGTGAGGGCGGCGGTTCCAACTGCGTCGGCCCCGAGGACGGCGACGGCAGTGTCGCCGCCTGCGACGCCATGAACATCACGCCCAAGCCGGAGGGCCCCGCGGCCCAGTGCCCGGGCACCGACCCGAACGGCAACCCCATCGAGTTCGACCCCCCCGGCTACGGCACGTGCAAGCGCGGCTTCGAGATCTACACGCGCGGCGCGGCCACCGTGCTCCAGAACTGTCTCTCGGACATCGGCGTCGAGCCCGCGAACGCCTGCGACGATCAGCAGGTCGCGGACTGCGTCGGCAAGATGTACGGCGCGGCCTGCCCCTCGGCCGACGCGGCCCTCGCCTGCGAGACGATCTCCAACCAGCTCTGCATCAACGGCGAGACCTTCGACACGCAGGGCTGCCAGCTCGAGACGAATCCCTTCAACAACGCCGCGCTCCAGGAGCTCGCCAACTGCATCTCGGACAGCGCCCTGCCCGATTGCAACGACGCATACGACGCCTGCTTCGCGCAGGTCACGAGCTACTGACCCTCCCTCGCCCGCGCGTCCGGCGATAGAGAACCCCGGGCGCGCCGCCCTTCCTCCGTCCGCATTCCCTCCCAGGATCGCGAGTTCTCCCACGATGGGAGCCGTTCGTTTGCACGGCTGCAGCTCGCATCGGCTGTGGATCGACTTCGTTCGTCCGAGTTGAGCCGCACGCGGAAATCTGAGACGATGCTCCGGAAGTCGCTTCGGCCCGCTTGATCGGAGCCGCACTCCCGGCAGGCGCGCGCTCCGGATCCGACATGCGCGGCGGGTGCTCCACGTGGCCGCACCACCGCGCGCATTCGGGCGGCGCCGCGCCGGCGCGTTGCTCCCGGAGGTTTTCCTGATGGCTCGTACCCTTCTCTTTTCAAGCTCGCTGCTTCTGCTTGCGGGCGCCCTCGGCCTCGCGTCGTGCTCGGACGACGGCACGGGGGGCCAAGGTGGTAGCGGCGCGACCGGCGGCACGGGCGGCGCGGGCGCGACGGGCGGCATGGGCGGCACCGGGGGAACCGGCGGCGGCACGGGCGGCACCGGCGGAGTGGGCGGCATCGGCGGCACCGGGGGAACCGGCGGCATCGGCGGCACGGGCGGCACCGGCGGCGTGGGCGGCACGGGCGGCATCGGCGGCACCGGCGGCGGCGGCGGTGAGGGCGGCCTCGGCGGCGCGGGCGGAGCCGGCGGCGCAGGTGGTGCCGGCGGAGCCGGGGGCCTCGGCGGGGCCGGCGGCGCGGGCGGCGGCGGTGGTGAGGGCGGCGATCCGCTGGCCGTCGACAAGGACATGGACGGCTGGACCATCGGCGACGGCGACTGCTGCGACAACGACGTCAAGTGCGACATCCCGGGGAGCGTGAACCCCGGCGCGTTCGAGTACCTCGGCAACGGCATCGACGACGACTGCGATCCCTCGACGAAGGACGACGTCGCCGCGGTCGATTGCACCGATCCGCCGCTCGCCACGCCGACGAGCACGCTCGAGCTCGTGAAGGCGATGGACCTCTGCCAGTTCACGACGGAGAACCCGCCGCTCCCGCAGAAGAAGTGGGGCGTGATCGCGAGCTACCTCCAGCTCGCCGACGGGACGAACGCGGTCGTGCCGAAGGACGTGCAGGTCGGCGTGCTCGCGAACTACGGGCCGAACGTGCTGCCGAAGAAGGGCACGACGATGGCCGTGCTCTCGACGGGCACGGCGCGCGACGAGGGCGACCTCGGCTTCATCCACCCGCAAAACGGGCCCGATCCCGAAATCCAGAAGGGCAACTACAAGGCAAACACGGTCTGCCCGATCCCGGCGCCCTACCTCACGGCGAACGGCGGCAAGCTCCCCTCGCCCCCGGAATGCCCGGCGTGCGTCGGCGAGAACTGCACGAAGGCGTTCGACTCGGTCAACTTCAAGATGCGCATCCGCGTGCCGACGAACGCGCGGTCGTTCTCGTATCGGCTGAAGAGCTACACCTCGGAGTACCCCGAGTACAGCTGCGGCCAGTTCAACGACTTCTTCCTCGCGCTCCTGAAGAGCAACTGGACGCCCGATCCGATGGCGAACCCGCCTCAGGCTCCGCTCCCCGCGGATCGCAACATCGCCAAGGACTCGACCGGCAAGACGATCACCGTCAACAACGCGTTCTACGAGGTCTGCTTCCCCTCGCCGATCTCGCCGCCGGGCGCCTGTCCGGCCGGCGTGCTCGAGCTCCTCGGCACGGGCATGGGCGGCTGGAGCGGCGACTACAAGGACGGCGGCGGCACGGTGTGGCTCGTGAACGACGCGCCCGTCGTGCCCGGCGAGACCATCGAGATCGAGTTCATCATCGCCGACGCGGGCGACTCGAACGTCGATTCGACGGTGCTGCTCGACTACTTCCGTTGGGACATCAAGGCGGCGGCCGCCGGCGTCCACAAGTGATCCGCTGCGCGCTGCGCTCTTCGTGAGCGCGGCGCGCGGCCTCGGGCTTCGGATGGTGCGGGCTCGGCCCGCTCGCGATTTTACGAAGAGGTATTTCGAGATGATGAAGCGTACGAGGCGGAACGACATGCGTTTTTCGCTTTCGACCCTGCTCGTCCCGGCGCTCGTCGCATACGCGGCCGCGGCCGGCTGCGCCGCGGACGTCGGCGGAGGAGGGGGCGGCTCGGCCGGCACGTCGAACGTGAGCGACGGCGGGAGCGGCGGCACCGGCGGTGCCGGAACCGGGGGCATGGGCGGCGCGGGCGGCACAGGCGGCACAGGCGGCGCGGGCGGCGCGGGCGCCGGGCCCACGGGATGCGTGGTCGACGGCGATTGCGCGAACGATCCCGGCGGCACGATCTGCAACGCCGACACGGGCAAGTGCGTCGAGTGCATCCCGAGCGGCGACCCGCTCGTCGATGACTGCGGCCTCGGGCAGTACTGCAACAAGGACGAGGGGAAGTGCAAGGTCGGCTGCACGCACAAGGCTGACTGCCTGGGCGCGCAGGTCTGCGACACCATGAAGAACCAGTGCAGCGACGGCTGCATTGTCGACACCGACTGCTTCCCGGGCTCGATCTGCATCTCGAAGACCTGCATCCCCGGCTGCTCGGCGACCCAGCCTTGCCAGGCCGGCTTCAGCTGCTGCTCCTCGAGCTGCTACGACTTCTCGAACGACGAGAACAACTGCGGCTTCTGCAACAACTCCTGCTCGAATGCGTGGGTCCTCGACGACACGCAGACCCCGCCGGTCATGGGCGGCCCGCCGAACGGCACGGCGGTCTGCGACAACGGCCTCTGCTCGCTCGGCGCTTGCAAGCCCGGCTTCTCCGACTGCAACAACGACCCGTCGGACGGCTGCGAGTGGAACACGCTGCAGGACGGCCCGTGCACCTGCGTGCCGGGCCAGACGCAGTCTTGCTACCAGGGTTTGCCGGGCACGCTCGGCATCGGGCCGTGCAAGGCCGGCACGCAGACGTGCAAGGAAGACGGCTCGGGCTGGGGGGATTGCAAAGGCCAGGTGCTCCCGAAGTACGAGATCTGCGCGAACGCCATCGACGACGACTGCAACGGCGCGGCCGACGACTCCGCCGGTGACTTCGACGGCGACGGCTACAGCTCGTGCGGCGGCGGCGACTGCTGCGACTTCCTGAGCCCCGGCTGCCCGAACCCGAAGGCCGTCAACCCCGGCGCCTTCGAGTTCACCAACGACGGCGTCGACAACGACTGCGACCCGACGACGCCCGACAACGTCGAGGCGCCGCCCTGCAGCTCGTCGGCGAAGTTCGCCGCGGTCACGGCCGAGGACGTGGCGAAGGCCATGGAGCTCTGCCAGTTCGTGCCGGAAAACCCGCCGGCGGGAGAGTTCAAGAAGTGGGGCGTGCTCGGCGCCAAGCTCGTCCTCGCCGACGGCTCGACGCCGACCGCGGCCCAGCTTTCGGTCCTGCAGGACAAGTCGACCGCGATCCTGACGGGGTACGGCACGGTCGTGAAGCCGCAGAAGGGCCTCACGATGGCCGGCATCTCCAGCGGTGTCATGCGTGACCAGGACGACGTGGGGTACACCGGGACGAGCACGAGCCACAGCATCAACGGTAACCCCCCTGCCACGTACCTGCTCGCGAACGGCGGCAAGCTGCCTTCGTCGCAGGGCTGCAACGGCAGCTGCTCGTCGGGCACGGGCGCGAATGACTCGATCAACGTGCGGCTCGACATTCGTGTCCCCACGAACGCGAAGTCGTTCGAGTACCAGTTCCGGTTCTTCTCCTCGGAATACAAGAGCTGGCAGTGCTCGTCGTACAACGACTTCTTCCTCGCGTTGCTCCAGTCGGGCGCCATGGGCCTGCCGACCGACAAGAACATCGCGAAGGACGGTTCGGGCAACCCCGTCAGCGTCAACAACAGCTTGTTCCAGGTCTGCGTCGCCAAGGGCTGCAACACGTGCCCCTCGGGTTCGGGCGAGCTCACGGGAACGGGCATGCAACTCGACAACGTCGGTGGCGGCACGGACTGGCTCTTCAACACCGCCTCCGTCGTGCCCGGCGAGAAGGTCACGCTCGAGCTCATGATCTTCGACGTGACCGACACCATCCTCGACTCGCTCGTCCTGCTCGACAACTTCCGGTGGAACGCGGCCGATCTCGGCACCGGCATCCACGAGTGATCCCCTCTCGCCCGAACCGCGAGGGCGCCTCCCCGGCGAGCGCGCCCTCGCGGACAAACCCGTCCGTGGTCCAATGGTTGGACCTCCAAGTATAGACGTTCCGAACAGCTTCCATCCCGCTGTCAAGCGATGAAAGCGTGGGAAGACGATCCCGCCGGCGGGCGTTGGCATTTTTCTCCATTGCGTCTCGGCGCGTCCGCAGGCATCTTCGACGTTCGTGGCGACGAAGGCGGACGACGCAGACTGGCGAGCGCCCAGCCCTCATGGGCAACCGCTGCGATCCAGCCTCCACACGCGTCGCGTTGCACGGCACGTTTCCAGCTTCGTCCGTCTCGTCGTGGCGGCCGTTCTCGGATCAGGGGCCGTCGGCTGTGCTACCCCGGGCGGGCTCTCGCAGCTCCACGCCGTGAAGGAGCCGAGCGCGAACACCCGCGTCGCGTCCGCCCTTCGGCAAGCGCCGGTCGCGCCCGCCGAGCGGCCCATCGCGGTGCGGGCCACCGAGGCGCGCGTCGTCACGGTCGAGACGCGCCTCGCCGCAGCTGCGTGGCGCTCCATGGCCGAGGACGTGGACGGCGAGATCCTCGCGAACACCTCGCGTTGCCCGGTGGAGATGGCGCTCGTCGACAACCGCGTCTGTGTCGATCGCTGGGAGGGTTCGCTCGTCGAGCGTCTCGCGAGCGGCGAGGTGCGCGGGTGGTCGCCGTTCTACCCCGTGGATGGACACGAAGCCTCCGTGCGTGCCGTCTCGCGGCCCGGCGTGGTCCCGCAGGGCTACATCAGCGGGGAGCAAGCGCAGCGCGCCTGCCAGGCCTCGGGCAAGCGCCTCTGCGCCGCCGACGAGTGGGAGCGCGCCTGCCGCGGCCCGAACCGCACCCGTTTCCCCTACGGCGACGAGCGCAAGAGCCGCGTCTGCAACGACGACATCCGCCGCGCGCACCCCGTCGTCGAGGTCGCCTTGCGCCTCGGCATCCCCGACGATCGCCGCTGGTCGGACGGCATGAACCAGCCGCTCATCAACCAGCTCCCGGACTCGCTCTTCGAGACCGGCATGCGCGCCGAGTGCACGAACGAGTACGGCGTCTTCGACATGGTCGGCAACCTGCACGAGTGGATCGAGGATCGCGACGGCACGTTCCGCGGCGGCTTCTACATGGACACGTCGTTGAACGGCGAGGGTTGCTCCTACCAGACCACCGCGCACGACTTCCGTTACCACGATTACTCCACGGGCTTCCGCTGCTGCATGGATCCCGATCGAGTCGAGTGAGATGTTCCGAACGACGATGGGCCCCTGGTCCCCGACGGCCTACGCGCTCGCAGCCGCGCTCTCTTTGCTTCCGAGCTGCTCGAAGAAAAAAGAAGAGGCCCCGATCACGCCGCCCGCGCCTCCACGCGGCGCAGCCTCGCTCGATCAGCTCTCCACCGGCCTCGGCACCGCCAAGGGCCTCGACGCGAGCCTCGCGCCGCCGTCGATGAAGTTCGATCACGTCTACGTGCTCGACGACAAGCGGGCCATCCTGGCCGGCGGCGTCCCCGGCAGCGTGGCGATCGCGCTGATGACCGTGGACGCGGGCAAGACGTGGAAGGCCTTCCGCACGGACCGCGAGACCTGGTCGAGTTACACGTTCGGCACGGATGGCGTGTTCGCCCTCGCCCTCGGCCCGAAGGAGACGACCGCGGAGGCGCCCCCGACCGTCGGGAAGAAGGCGCCCCCGCCGCCGCCGTTCCAGTTTTTCTTCGCGGGCCTCGACGCGCCCTCGTTCGGTACGGCGACGATGGTCGATCAGCCGCCGCTCGCCCGAAAGCCCGACCCGAAGCTGCCCATCCCGAAGCCGCGCCTCGCGCTGCTCGACAAGGAGACGGCGTCGATCGTCGTCGAGCCCACACCGAAGAAATTCATAGCGCGGTATGTGACGCCGCCCGGGACCGATGCGCCGGCCGAGGTCGCGCTGCCCAAGCTCGAGACGTTCGCCACGGGGCCCGTCGGTCGGCCGCCGCGGCTCTTCTCGGTGAAGGGGCGCGAGGTCGTGTCGCGCAAGTGGCCCGCGCCCGGGCAGACCGTCGCGGCGCCTGCGGAGTCCGAGTACATCGACTTGAAGCTCCTGAAGCCGACGCCCACGCTCCTCGCCGAGCTATCCGCGCCCTCGGCGTGTGACGTCGGTTCGATCTCGTACCAGGCGATCACGCAACCGCCGACGAAGCAGAATCCGAACAAGAACTTCTACCTCGTGGTGACGCCCGACAAGCTCACGCTGGTCCCGCGTCCGGCCGAGGCGCTTTCCGGCGCGCCAATCGGCTGCACCGACACGAAGTTCGTCGTCGAGGCGCCGGATGCCGACAAGCAGAGCATAACGCTCTTGCTGTGTGAGCTAGACGGCAAGTGCACGACGCCATCGCGTCCCGTATTCAAGCCCTGGATCGAGAAACACGAGCGCGACATCGTCGCGGTGCCGACGTCCACGGGCGCGGCGGCCGTGATGAGCGCGCAAGCCGGGGAGCGCTGGGGGCTCTACTACGCGCAGTCGACGGACGGCGGTAAGTTTTACGAGCGCGCGCGCATCATCGGCGAAGGGACCGGCGCGCGCGGGCGCGTCGACTTTGGTGCGCTCGTTTCGTTTGGCAAGCGCACGCTGCTCATCGTGTCCGCCGATGTCACGGGTACTTCGAGGCGCGGCTTCTACGTGCTCGTATCCGACGACGACGGCGCGACCTGGAACCCGCCGTAAAGCCGTCGTCGGACGATTGCCTCACCGCGCCATCTCCGCTCGCTCCTCGTGCGAGCGTGAGAAGTTGAAACGCGCGCAGGGGCACATCGTTCAAAATTGAAAGGTAAGACCGTAATAGGTCTGCAAAAAAACGTCGAAAGCGTGACGCCTGCACCGTTTTGGCGACGCGCATAACGACGAGCGCGTGTTCGCGCAGTGCGGCGTGGGAGCGCATCGCACTGGCTTGTCGGCTGGGTTCGTCCGAGCGAGCGACAGTGAAAGGATGCTCGGTCCGCCCGGACATACCACGCGCGCGTATCGCCGCGACACACGCCTGCCTGCCACGCTGGGTTTGGCCGCCGACGACCAATCGAACGGGCGGCGCGATCCAGCGCGAAAAACGTTTTGGACGTCGCGACGACCTGGGACGCTCACGCGTCATTCGGGCGCTGCCGCGGGTCGACCATAACGATCGATCGTGGGCAGCCGCTCCGGTCGAGCAGAGCCGGAGAGGCGCGTCATGTCGGCGACGTCGTTTTGACTTCGTCCGGACGATCGATCGTCCTTCGAAACGACCGCGCGGCCCGAATCGAGGGCGGGGAGTCTTTCACTCACCGCCTCCGCGTCGGGCCGCCAGGTTTGCGAGTCGTAACTCGCTGGCAGGCTGTTGATAAACGGCTGCGCGCCCTGGACCTATGGTCTTCGTCGAGCGCGCGCTACGTTCCCCAACAGCCCGCGACTCACTTCGCCGCAGGCTGCGCCGCGGGGGCCGCCGCGCGCTTGCGCGTGACCTTCGCCGCGGGGGCCGCCTTCTTCGCGGGGGCGCCGGCCGTCGAGGGGCCGCTCGCCGTCTTGCGCGCGTTCAGGCTCGCCTGCTCCGCCGTCTTGAGGTCGGCCGCATAGCGGGCGAAACGACGATCACCACCCTGGAAGATGCGCTTCGCGAGCTTGAGCTCCTTGAGCGCAGCCGCCGCGCGCGTCTGCGGAATGCCGGCCTGGCGGGCCACGTCGCTCGCGCTCACGCCGTTCGACGCCTTCACGATGCGCTCCACCGAATTGAGGACCTCTTGCCGCTCCGCGGAAAGGGCCGCCGTCTTCTTCGGACGGCCGGGCTTGCGCTTCGCAGGTGCAGCAGGCGCCGCCGCGCGACCACGCTTTGCGGGCGCCGGGGCTTCCACCACCGGAGCAGCCGCGAGCGCCTGCGGCACGCGCGCCGGACGACCGCGACCCCGGGTCGCAGCCGCAGCCACGAGCGGAGCCGCCGCCGGAGCGGAGGCCACGGCCGAGCCGAGTTTATCCTTGACCAGTGCGAGAATCGCCGAGTCGGGCATCTTCCGCACAAGTTCCACAATCTGCTGCTCGAAAGCGTCGGTTGCCATGTCTTCTCCCTCGCCGAATCCCGCTCGGCGGATGGTTACGACTATGCCTTTGGAGGCGGGCGGGTCAAGCGAATAAAGTGGCAGGACGGTCCTTTCGTTCATTTTTTGGTTCGGCTCGCGCGCGCCTCCCAGGTTTTGCCTCCACCGCCGCCCGGTAGCGCCGGACGTTTACCGGACCGACCGACCGCTCGAAATCCCTCACGAGGCCGCGAGAAGCTTGCATTGTCCAGCCAGCGCTCTCGTTTGGCGCGCGCGGGCTGCCAGTCGATCCAGGCTTTGCGACCCGGGCTTTGCCGTGCACGCTGCCATGTCCTTCCGGATTGGGGGCGGGTCTCTCCCTAAAGACCGACCCGACGTCGCTTCATTGCTGCTCCTTCTCTGCGCAGGCCACGCCCGGCGGTGACACCGGGATAGCCACTGGGACGAGCTCGAGTCGCTTGCCGGTTCGATGAGGCATGCCGCGCGACGCGTCCGCGACGATTTGTGTCCGGCTCGCGCGCGCGCCCGCCGAGGCCCGCGCGGCGATAGCGTCGCCGAAGGGCCCCATCACACCGCGTTGTGCGCCGCAAAGCCTCGGGGACGATGCGCCACGAAACCGACGAGGAGCAGGCGCCCGGGACTTCGGCGCTCCGGCGCGGCTCGTTCTCGCACTCATATAATAAGGAGAGGAGGCGCGCCGCGGCAGCCTTCCGGCCGTGCAGCGACGGCCCTCACGAAGCAAGCCCGGCGCGCGGGCGCGCGTTGTCCTCTTTTCGAGGAGCCCGCCTCCGCCGAAGTCGCGGATGATGCGGCGATCGAGATGAAGAGGAGATGAAGACGAGATGTAGAGAGATGAAGAGGCGCGCGTTTCGACGCGGGAGCGCCCTCCGAGGGAGGGCGCGTCGATGTCACTCCGGGTCGATGCGGTACAGCTTGCCGGGTGTCCCGCCCTGGCTGTTGTCCACGATGACGTAGAGCTCGCCCGCGGTGTCCTCGCCGAACGAAGTGATGCCCGCGCTCAGCGATGTGCTTTCGAGATCGGCCGTGATCTCCCCCTCGGCGATGACGTTGCCCTTCGACCACGCGAGCGTGTAGAAGCGCTTCGAGCAATAGTCGGCGTAGAGGTACGTCCCGACGAGCCCCGGGATCTTCGACCCGCGGTAGACGTATCCGCCCGTCACCGAGCAGTCGTTGAAGCCGCTTGCATGCACATACTCCGTGACCGGCAAGGTGAGGCCCGCCATGTCGCAGCCGCTTGCCGGGTCGTAGCAGAGCGTTCCTTCCATGGTGTTCCAGCCATAGTTTTTGTTGCCTTCCCCGGGCGGCTCGACGTTGATTTCTTCGACCACGTTCTGGCCGACGTCGGCGATGTAGAGATCGCCGGTGCATCGATCGAAGCTGAAGCGCCAGGGGTTGCGCAGGCCCCAGTCCCAGATGTCCTTGTCGCCGTTCTGGAGGTTTCCCGGCGGAGGCGTCGGGTACTTATCGACGTCGATGCGGAGGACCTTGCCGAGCTTGGCGTTGATGTCCTGCCCGTTCTGGTCCGGATCGCCGCCGCCGCCGCCGTCGCCCGTGCCCACGTAGAGGTAACCGTCGGGCCCGAACGCGAGCATGCCGCCGTTGTGGTTGCTGTAGCCCGGATGCGGGATGGTGAGAATGACCTTGCCCGAACCCTGGACCGCCGTGTCGGGCGAGGCGCCGCGAGCGTACTCGGCGATGGCGATCGCGCCGTTCGGGTTCGCCTTCTGCGTGTAGTAGACGAAGAATCGGCCATTTTCGGCGTAGTTCGGGTGGAACGCGAGGCCGAGCAAGCCGCGCTCATTGGCCGCCCCCTCGACGATCGCGCTGATGTCGAGGAAGGGCTCCGGCACGAGATTGCCGCCGTTCACGATGCGGATGCGGCCCGGCTTCTCCAGCAAGAAGAGGCGGTTCGTATCGCCCGGCGCGCCCGTCACGTAGGTGGGCCGGTCGAGGCCCGTCACGAGCTCGGTCAGCACGAGCTTGGGCAAGGCTTCGGCCGTGCCGGGCGCGCATACCTGCATGCCGCCGCCACTGCCACCCGCGCCGCCCGCGCCGCCCGCGCCACCTGCGCCGCCTGCGCCGCCTGCGCCGCCCATTCCGCCGGTGCCGCCCACGCCCCCGTCACCACCGGTGCCGCCGGTGCCGCCGCTACCGCCCTTTCCATCGTCGCCGCAGCCGACGGTCGACAGCGCGCTGGTGGCCGTGCCGACGAAGAAGAGAAATGCCAACCTGGTCCCGTTCGACTTCAAGAAATCCATGTCCGCAACGTACGCGGATCCACCCACGACGTCGATCCCCTCGCTGGAAATGGCCGGCGGACGGCCCGTGCGTGATCGGCCTCGCGGAGCGACCATCGGGGCGAAACATTGCGACGTCGTGGTGGATGACTACCTTTCGCCTCGACTGGTCCTTCACCCGCACATCATCCAGGGAGTGAACAGCATGAACTCGTGGGACTACAGGGGGCAAACGTGGGGCGCGCAGAGCCTCACCCGCGGCGAGAACCGCGTGGCTTTCCTGAAACGCGTCTACGGCCTCTTCACGGCGAGCATCGCGTTTTCCGCCGTCGGCGCGCTTGTGGCCCTCCGCGGCGGTCTTTCCGCGTCGCAAGCGTTCGTCAGCGTCGGCGGTTCACGCGTGGCCGTTCCGCCGCTCGTGGCGTTCTTCGGACAGCACTACATCATCGGCATGCTCGTGATGCTCGGCGCCGTGTTCGGCGCTTCGATGGTGCGTCACGTGAAGGGCCTCAACGTCGTCGCGCTTTTTGGTATGGCGACCGTGATCGGCGTGGTGATCGCGCCGTCGTTGTTCTACGCGACGCTCGCCGCGGGGATCGGCAAGACGCTCTCGTCGTCGCCCATTCGCGACGCGTTCTTGCTCTCCGTCGGTGGTTTCGGCGGGCTCACAGCGTACGCGCTCACCACGAAGAAAGATTTTTCGTTCCTCGGCGGCGCGCTCACGATGGGCCTCTTCGTGGTCATCGGCGCTGGCCTGCTGAACATCTTTCTGGGCAGCGCGGTTTTCGGCCTTGCCATCGCGAGCGTGTCCGTCCTGCTCTTCGGCGCATACGTCCTCTACGATACGTCGCGCCTGCTCCAGGCTGGAGAAGACGACGCGGTGGGCGCCGCGATCCAGCTCTATATGAACTTCCTGAACATCTTCCTCGCGCTCTTGCGCATCCTCTCGTCGCGCCGCGAAGATTGACGCGCGGCAGGAGACGCGCGAAGCACCTCGGCGCCCGCGCCCCTTCGCGGGCGCCGAATCCCCGATGCGACACTGCGTTTCCACGGCCCTCTCCTTGATCGCCTGCCTTTCCCTCGTCGCTTGTGAAAAGAGCGGCAGCGAGGGAGGCGCGCCGCCCGCTCCCTCCATCGCCCCCGCGACAACCGTTCCGTCCGGAAAAACCGCCGAGGTCGCGCCGAGCGCCGCGCCGAGCCCGAGCGCTTCCGCGGCTCTGCCCGCCGAGCCGCCGGGGCTCGTGGGGACGTGGGAAGGCAAGTACGACGCAAAGAAGGGCGAGGTCGAGATGCCGCCCAAAGTGAAGGACAAAGTCCGCACGAAGGACGACGGCAAGGTGGCGGTGGGTCCGGGGACGCTCACGCTCACCATCGGCCCGGACGGCGAGCTGAAAGGAAAAACCTCGGGCGCGCTCGGCGCCGCGGCGCTCAGCGGCAAAGTCGAGGGTGACGAGGTGCGCGCGACGTTTTTTCCGGAAGATGCGCTTTCCAAAGAAGCGATGTTCGGCATCGTCCAGGGCAAGCGCAAAGACGACAAGATCGTCGGCCGCATCCGTGTGGCGAGCGGGGATGCGTCGATCGTGCGCGAGGCCGAAATCGAGCTGAAGAAGAAGGACTAACCGCGCAATTGCGTCATCGCGAAGACGCCACGAGGGCCGAGTGCGGCGCGCCGGGCTGTTCGAGCACGGTCCACACTCTCGCTTCGATGAAGACGCGCACGAGATCGGCGTCGACGTGCTGGTCTTTGACTTCGAGGCCGAGGATGTCGAGCGCGCGGTCGACGGGGACGGCTTTTTTGTAGGGCCTGTCGCTCGCGGTGAGCGCGTCGAAGATGTCGCTGACGCTCATCATCTTGGATTGCAGCGGGATTTCCTCGGCGCGCAGCCGATGCGGATAACCCGTGCCGTTCAAGCGTTCGTGATGCGAGCCCGCGATGACGGCGACGCGTCGGAACTGTTTGCCCCAGGGGATCTGCGAAAGGAACTGGTAGGTGTGGACCACGTGGTTGCGGATTTCTTCGATCTCCGCGGGCGTGAGCGATCCACGCGCCACCGACAAACACGCGACTTCTTCGGAGCGAAGGAGCGGCACGACGTCACCCGAGAAGTCGGTGAACGTCTCGCGCGCGATGGCCTCGATGCGCGCGAAATCGCCGCCTTTGAGGACCGAGGGCTCGTTCGCCGCGACGATCGCGGCATACGCGGCTTCGAGCTCGGCCTTGCGCGACGATAACTCCTGATCGAGCGCGACGAGCTCGTCGGCGCGCGCGCCGCGTTGCACGAGCCGGAGCTTGCGTTCGAGGATCTCCACCTCGTACGAGCGCGATGCGATCTCGATACGATGACGGATGATGGCGAGCTCGTGCGGATAGAGCTTCTTCGCCTTCACGAGGACCTGCTCGCGCACGCCGATCTTGCCGAAATCGTGGAGCAGCGACGCGTACTCGAGCTCGCGCAGATCGTCCTTCGTCCATGTGACGCCGCGATAGGGGCCGGCCGTGTCGCGCTCGAGCGCGCGCGCGAGGCCCACCGTGAGGAGCGCGACCCGGCGCGAGTGACCACTCGTCGTGGGATCGCGCTGCTCGATGGCCTCGACGCTGGCGCGGACGAACCCTTCGAGCATGTGATGGATCTCGGTATAAAGAACCGCGTTCTCCAGCGCGATGCCGGCTTGTGATCCGAGCGTACCGACGAGCTCTTCGCTGCGCGCATCGAACGGGACGACCTGGTCTTCGACATCCTCGTCCGAGAGCAGCTTTCGGTCGGCCGCGCGTTTCTTGTTGATGAGCTGGATGACGCCGATGACCTCGCCTTTGCGCGAGAGCAGTGGCATGCACAACATCGACTTCGTGCGATAGCCGATCTTCGCGTCGAACGATCGATCGAAGCCGTACGGCGATACCGCGGGCAGGTCGTAGACGTCGGCGATGTTGAGCGGTCGTTTGTGGAGCGCGACGTAACCCGACATCGATCGGGGGCTCACGGGCAGGGTGAACTCGCGCGCGTCGAAGGGCACGGAGTCGTTTTGCGAGAGCTTGAAGCGCAGGGTGCGGCGGAGCGGATCGGGGTCGTCGCCTTCGACGACGTAGATGCTGCCGGCGTCCGCGCCCGTGATGAAGCGGCTCTTCTCCAGGATGAGCGAGAGCAGCTTGTCGAGCTCGCGCTCGGTGGTGATGGCCTTGGCAATCTCGATGAGCTCGCCGAGCTCGTAACGATAGCGGTTCAGCCATTTGCCGCGCGCCTCGGCGCGGGCCTTCGACTCGAGCAGCTCGCAAACGTTGTGGATGGCGACGTAGAGCTCGTCGGAGCTCGGATCGGGGCTCACGAGCGCGCCGAGGCCGCGGTTCAAGGCGCCCGTGACGTCGCCGATGGCAGGGCTGCCGATGAGGACGAGCATGGCCTCGCCCGAAGCGAGCTTGTGCGCGAAGGGGCGGAGCACTTCGCGGCCGCGGTCCCAGAGCGAGCCCGGCGCGAGCACCGCGAAGAGCCGGTCGCTCCGCACCGTGACGAGCATAGGATGCGGTCGAACGACGGTGCGATCGGAGAGACGCGCATCCGACGTGAGGCGCGCCTCGATGATGTTCATCGTCGTGAGCGCGTCTCTGCCGTATCGCGCCGAGCTTCGGGCGACGTCACTTGCCCCGTCGATGAAAAAGCTCACGAGGCGGTCCCTTTTTCGCGCGGCTCGTCCGCGGGCTCCAGGTTCGTCGGGGTCGATTGCGCCGCGGCGGGTCCGTCGCGGCGATCTCGATCTCGATCACGGTCACGCTCTTTTTCCGCGCGCCTCGCAGCCACTTCCTGATCACGCTTCTCGTACGCGACGATGATGCGTTGTACGAGCGGATGGCGGACGACATCGACCTCGGTGAAGTGACAAATCGCGATGCCCTCGATCCCCGCGAGCAGCTCGCGCGCTTCTGCGAGGCCGCTTCGCGCGCCGTGCGGCAGATCGACCTGCGTGACGTCGCCCGTGACGACTGCGCGCGACGAGTAGCCGAGGCGGGTCAGGAACATGCGCATCTGATCACTCGTCGCGTTCTGCGCTTCGTCGAGGATGACGAAGGAATCGTTCAGCGTGCGGCCACGCATGAACGCGAGCGGCGCGACCTCGATCTGTCCGCGCGAGACGAGCCCCGAGGCTTTGTCGGCATCCATCATGTCGTGCAAAGCATCATAGAGCGGACGGAGGTACGGATTCACTTTCTCGGCGAGGTCGCCCGGCAGAAAGCCGAGCCGCTCGCCCGCTTCGACCGCCGGGCGCGTGAGGATGATGCGTTTCACGCGACGCTCGAGGAGCGCGTGCACGGCCATGGCCATGGCGAGGTACGTCTTGCCCGTGCCCGCCGGCCCGATGCCGAACGTCATGTCGTGCGTACGGATTGCCTGGATGTATCGCTTTTGCGCGATCGTCTTGGCGGTGACGGGCCTGCGCCGCGCGGTCACGAGCACGACGTCTTCGAAGAGCTCGCGCAGCGTGAGCGCGGGGTCCTCGCGGAGGGCTTGCACGGCGCGCACGTAATCCTGCGCGTCGAGCACGGCGCCGCTGCGCAGGAGCTGGGCTGCCTCGGCGAGGAATCGCTCGGCGAGCGCGACCGCGTCGGCGTCGCCGGCGAGGCGAATGATGTTGCCCCGCAGGCTCGCGTCGATGCCGAGTGTCCTCGCCACGGACTTCAGGTGTTCACTCGCCGGACCGGCGAGCGAGACGAGCGTCGTGTTGTCGAGCACCTCGACGTCTGCCGTGATCCGAATGGGCGTGCTGCTGGTCATGGTTCGTTCTGTCGCTTGCTCGTGTCGCCCTGGCCGCGCGTGGCTTGACCCTCTGCGCGTCGCATGCGAGCGTCGTGCCCGCCCGTCGGGCGCGAAGCCGGAAACATTCGCGAATGCTGCATACGAAAAGCGGGGACACGAAGCGCCTCGAAGGAGGCCTCCGCGGGAGCATAGCCAAGGCGGTGCTCTCCGGCGCGCTCGCGTGTGTTTTTTCTGTCCCGGCGGCGCTCGCGCAAGTGCCGCCTGCGCCTGGTCCCAAACCTGCGGCCACGGGGGAAGGAAAAACCCAGGCGAGACCGCCTGCGCCGAAGCCCATGGGGACCGTACCGCGGCCCTTCGAGCTGCGGAACGTGGTGATTCCGCCGCCCACGCCTGCCGGCCCGCCGCCGCCGCCGCCCGCCGGCAAAACGCCGCCGGTGGTCACGCCGCCGCCCGCGCCCGTGCAGCCGTTTCCGATCGAGGTCGACGTGCCTTCGCGCACGGAGCCGCGGATGGCGCTGGCCGGTTTTCAAGGCGGAATTTTTCTACGTGATCCCTCGGACGACATCCGTATGTATGTCCGGGGCCGTCTGCACCTCGATTTCCATTCCTTCCTCGGCGGCGGCGCGAGCGCGCTTCCAGCAAAGGACGGCGGCACGTTGCTCGCGCCCCGTTTTTTCGCTCGCCGCGCGCGTATCGAGCTCGCGGCCGATCTCTTCCGTCGATGGTTTGCCCTGGCCTCCGTGGATTTCGGCGGCCAGCCCATAACGAACCCGATGGGCGAGGCGCAGCCGGCGACGTTGCCGCCCGGACAAGCGCCACTCCAAGCGTGGACACGCTTCGCGCCGCCGCAGTCCGTAGGAGCGACGGCACAGCTCGCGAACGCGTACATCGACTACACGCTCCTGCGTCAGTTTCACGTGATGCTCGGGCAACACCAGGCGCCGTTTTCCCTGGAGAACCGCACGGGCAACGATCAGCACCCGTGGATGGAGCGCGTGCTGCCGATTCGATCGTTCGTCCAGCCGAACGGCAAGGAAATCGGCATGACGATCTGGGGCGATCTCAACGAAGCGCAAACCCTGAGCTACGAGCTCGGCGTCTTCGTCGGCGACGGACCGAATCGACCGCAGGTCGACCGTTACCCCGATTTCATCGGCCGCTTCGTTGTGCGCCCGTTCTCGCGGGGCACGCCGGCGACGAAGGAGGAGTTCGCGGAGAGGTCGAGCAGCCTGGCCGGACAACTCCTGCAACGCTTGCAGATCGGCGTGAGCATGCAGCGCGGCGCGCGTGATCCGGCGTTCGTCGCGTACGACTATCCCGCGATCACGACAGCGCAGGGGTTCGCATTGTGGGATCCGCGGTACCGCGATACACGTGGCAGGCTCGTGCGCGTCTTGCCGTCTGGCGCGCAAAACCGCATCGGCGGCGAGCTGCGCGCGCCGATCGGTCCGTTCGAGCTCCGCGCCGAAGCGTACTGGGTCGACAACGGGACCCGCGAGGCGATCGATGGTCTCGCGTTCGAACACACCGAGCGGCTCGGGAATGTCGAGGGCGTGGGCTGGTACGTGCATGCCTCGGCGTGGCCCGTCGGGGATGCGTACGTGAACGGCGAACCGGGTTTTTCCCGGCCACCCAGGCTCGATCTGTCGGCACCGGAGACCCAAAAGCGAAACGACGACCGGCGCGGGCTCGAGGTGATGGCGATCGCGGCGGGCGTGCAAGCGGCATACGACGGCGCCGCACGTGGAGGCGACTACGATACGGCGACGCCGGGCGCGCCGGGGCGGACGTCGAAGATCTCGGTCTTCCAGGTCGGGCTCGGCGCGACGTACTGGCACACGCGGTTCGTCCGGGTAACGGTGAACTGGCTCGCCTACCACACGCCGGGGAGCGGGACGGGGGAGAACCTCGCGCTCGTGCCGGGAAATTTACTCGAGGATGCGAAGAATCCCGCGCGATCCGCGACGTGGATGCACGAGCTCGGCGCGCGCGCGGCCGTGAACTTCTGAGCCGGCGACGTCACACAACATTTTTGGCCCAGCCACACGCCGCGCGTTAAGGCCCGAGGAGCCAATGCGTCAGTGGATCGCCATCGGTGCCGCCGTGGGGCTCGTGGCCGTCACGCTCCCCATGTTGCGCAAGCACGACGTGGAGCTCGCCGGTCTCCTCGCGAAAAGCAAAATCGAAACGAACGGAGGGCCCGTCGTCACGCGGGAGGTGACGCCACCCCCACTGACCGACATCGACCTGACCCGGATCGACGATCGCGGAAACGTCGCGATCGCGCCGGCCCACGGCAATCGCAAGGCCGAGCTTTCGGTGGTGCCGAAGTACCAGCGTGCGGCCGTGGCGCTTTTGCGCGGCGGGCACGTGCCCGAGGGCGCCGTCGTGATGACCGACATCAAGACGGGTCGGGTGCTCGCGTGGGCGAGCTACGTGGATCAAGGCGCGATGCACGACGTCGCGGCGGAGGCGACGGCGCCTTCGGCGAGCGTGTTCAAGATCGTGACGGCGACGGCGCTCGTGGAGCACGCCGGGCTCGGGCCCAACACGAAGCAGTGTTACTCGGGCGGCGAGCACGCGATCACCGCGAAAGACATGGTCGAGAACAAGAAGCGCGACAAGTGGTGCGCCACGCTCGCGCAGGCGATGGGCCGCAGCTTGAACACGGTGTTCGCGCGGCTCGCGGCCAAACACCTCGATCGCGGCGAGCTCGAAGGGACGGCGCAGAAGCTCGGCTGGGGGCAGGACATCCCGTTCGACGTGAAGCTCGCGCAAAGCACGATCACGCTGCCCGAGGACGACCTCGGCTTCGCCCGCACGGCCGCAGGCTTCTGGAACACGACGCTCTCGCCGTTCCAGGGCGTGAACCTGGCGACGACGATCGCGAACGGCGGCGAGATGGTGCGCCTGTCGATCGTGACGAGCGTGAAGGACGAGGAAGGCGAGATCTACAAGGGTCCGACCGCCCGCATGCCGCTGAAGCGCGTGATGAGCGAGCAGACGGCTCGAGCAATCACGTCGATGATGGAAGAGACGGTGGACTCGGGGACGAGTTACAAGTCGTTCCACGATCGCGCGGGTCGGTCCTATCTGCCGGACATCCGCATCGCGGGGAAGACGGGCACGCTGACGAAGCCGACGCCCGAGGGCCCGTTCTACACGTGGTGGGTGGGCTTCGCGCCCAGCGACAAACCCGAGGTCGCGCTGTCGGTGCTCGTGGCGAACGGCGCGAAGTGGCGCGTGAAAGCGACGCACGTGGCCTCCGACATGCTGCGCGTGTACTTCGCGGACAAGAACGCGCCGGGCGTGCGGAGCCCGTTCGATTCGGGGTCGGTGGCGCGGCGGGATTAGCCTCACCCCCAGCCCCTCTCCCTCGCGGGAGAGGGGAGAAGATCAGAATTCGGTGCGGGGGACGTCGCGCGGCTCGAAGCAGCCGCGGCAGCGCGCCTCGTAGCTCTCGGCGCCGCCGACGAGCACCGTCGTGGCCTTGGGGATGAGGCGCTGCGAGCGGCTCGCAGGGCCGCCGCAGACGGCGCAGACGGCGTGCACCTTCGTGACCTCCTCGGCGATGGCCATGAGTTCGGGCATCGGCGGGAAGGGGCGGCCGAGGTAGTCCTGGTCGAGGCCGGCCGCGATGACGCGCAGGCCGCGATTGGCGAGTTTGTCGCAGACCTCGATGATGCCTCGATCGAAGAACTGTGCCTCGTCGATAGCGACGACGTCGGTCTCGTCGAGCACGCGCTCCTCGATGCTCGCGCTCGTGCCGACGGCCACGGCCTCGACGCTCACGGCCTCGTGGCTGACGATGCGATGCGCGTCGTATCGATCGTCGATGCGAGGCTTGAACGCCTGGACACGCTGGCGAGCGAGGATCGCGCGCTTGATGCGCCGGATGAGCTCCTCGGTTTTTCCACTGAACATCGAGCCCGTGATGACCTCGACGGACCCTGTCGGACGAGCAGGTACCCCGCGCACGGGCGGAGACAGACCCCGGACGGCGGAAAGAGGCAAGGGGAAACGGCAGGCATCGAGTCGCGCCGCCCCCGGCCCGTTACGCAGGCGAGATCAGAAGGGCTCGGATCCCGGGGAATTTCGGAGGTTTGTAGGAGCCCGGTCGCTCGATGAAAACCCTCCGAACGAGGCGCATGCGTTGCGTCGATTCCGGATCTTTCATCGCGCGCGCTGGACGGACGCGTGGAAATCAGGCCCCGCCCTTGTGCAGCTTGTGCCCGTCTCGCGAGTGCATGCTAGGATGACTGCTGTGCAAGTTGTGCTCCGCAAGCTCGGCCGTGGCTCCCGCGCCGTCGTCGGTCGACTGGTACGTGCTCCGCGGAAAGGCTCCGTCGTCGTGATCGAGTTTTCCGACGGGATGCACGAATACGTGACGACGCCGGTCAAGCGGGTCCTCCGGCTCGCGGGGCGGGAAGTGTTCTACATCGAGACCGTGAACTCCCGGTATCGCCTCGAGGTCCGCGGCCGTGAGGTCGCCCTCGACGGAGCGGTCGGCGGGAGCTGACGAGCCCACCTCGATCCCTTCCCCAAATCCTTGCGGGCGGGCCCAGTCTTGGGCAGATTTGCCGCCCGTTTTTCGAACCGAACGACGAGGCTCACGCAGCACATGCTGTGAGAGGGCCCGACGAAGCATCCCCCGAGGAGTCACACGCGATGGGTTACCGTGATCGCCGCAACTCGATCAAGATGAGGCGCCGCAAGGCACAGGTGAAGAAGAAGGCGCGCGCCAAGGCACCGAAGGTCGAGCAGACCACGCAGGAGACCGCAGCGCCGAAGAAGTCGAAGAAGTCCGCGGCTGCGGCGCCGGCGGCTGCTAGCTGAACGACTCCCTCACCCCCATCCCCTCTCCCTTTCGGGAGAGGGGTGGATGAGCTTTACAAACCGTCCCTAGCGCTGCCGGTTTCGCCCTTGGGCGTGGCCGTGTCCGCGGGACGATCGAGGAGCGCCGTGTCGCCCGCGGCGCACTCCTCCGTGTCGACATGCCAGCCGCTCGCGTTGCGCCAGCGTTGGACGAGCTCGGTCGTGCGGAGCTCGGCCTCGTCGATGCGTTGCCACTCGACACGCACGCGCACCTCGGCTTCGTCGCGGTTTTTCATGCGCACGTCCGCAAGCTCGAGATCGACGACGCGCACGCGGTCGCCCCAGGAGGCGTGACGCTTCGCCCACGCGTCACGCGCCGAGAGCGCGACGTGTTCGCGCGCGATGTCCATGCGGCCGAAGCGCAGCGCCGTGTTGTGGTCGTACGCGGCGTCCATGAGCTTGTCCGTCGGCGTCTGCGGCATGACGCAGCCCGCAAAAGCGAGCGCGAGGAGGAGGGCGAGAGATCGGCGCACGTGCCGAAGAGACGCCTTGCACGAAGATCGGGGCAAGTTCTTGGCCTTTCTCGTCAGAACGCGCTCGAGGCGAGGAAGTACGCCTGGCCGCCGGGGATCGCCTTCGCGCTGAAGCCGTAGGCATAACCCACGCGAAGCTGCGTGTTGAGGTAGTAGCCGAGCGAGAGGCCAAGCCAGAGCTCGGCGCCGATCGACGTGTGGAGCTTGGGCGCGTCGATGAGCGCGCCGTTCGAGAGGAACGAGACGTCGTCCCGCGTGAGCTTGTCGAACGCGCCGCCGTAGTCGACGAAGAGGTTGCCGTCGAGGCGGCGGACGAAGAAGGGGAGCGTGGACAAACCCCAGTCGGGCTTGATGATCGGGAAGCGGTACTCGGCGTTCGTGAGGAGGTACGCGCGGCCCGCCGCGCTGCCGGGCGCGTAGCCGCGCAGGACGAAGGAGCCGTCGTAGATGCCCGTCGTGACCGTGTCGACGATGCTGACGTTGTCGAGGTCGTAGCCGCCGACGAAGAAGAAGCCGTCGCGCGGGTAGGTGCCCGCGGCGATGCCGCCCGCGACGCGCAAGGCGAGCGTGTGCAGGCCGCGCCAGGGCATGGGGATGTAGCCGGCCATGGAGGTCTCGGCCGTCTGGAGGGTGAAGTCGCTGCCGGTCGGCGGGCCCGCGTATTCGACGGCGAAGCGCATCGAGTAGCCGCGGATCGCGCCGGCCGCGTCGAGCGAGCCTTCGACGTTGGAGAAGGAGTAGGACGCGCGGACGGTGCCGATCGTGCCGCTGATGGGCAGGCGCGTGCGCGTGGCGTAAGGATCGGGCTGGGTTTGTCCGGGGAGCTCGGCGCGGAAGCCGGTGACCGAGTAGGCGAGGCTCAAGCTCTGATCGGTGAACTCGCCCGGCATGCGGTAGACGATGCTCGACGAGAGGCCGATGCCGCGCTCGTCGTAGGGGACGTCGCGGCCGTTGATGCGGTAGCCCTGGTAGCGCGGGGAGACGGCGTAGAAGAAGCGGAGATTGAGATCGACGGGGAGACGGCGGTAGGCGTAGTCGAGGTTCACGCGCGGCGCGGGCGCGGCGAAGTCGGCGATGAGCTCCGCCTGGAACTCGTGAAAGCCCGCGACGTCGGCGCCGAACGTGTTCAGCGTGAGCGCGTTCTGGCTGTAGTTGCCGGGGCCGAAGGAGACGCCGTAGTTGCGCGGCGCGAGCGTGGAGAGCGCCCGGTACGGGGTCTTCTGCATGAGGACGCGCTCGGGCTCGGGTGGAGGATCGGGGCGATCCGTGGGCGCCTGTGGCGCGTCGAGGAAACGCGCCGGGTCGAGCGGCATCGCGTAGAGGTCGTAGCCCTTCGAGGTGTAGCCGACGTAGACGAGTGTCTTGTCGTCGGGGCTTACCGCGGGCTGGAGCGCGCCTGTGCGGACGTTCGTGACTTGCTTGAGCGCGCGGCTTCCGACGTCGTAGGCGTAGATGTTCGGGATGCCGCTGCGATCCGAGGAGAAGTAGAGGGTCTTTCCGTCGCTCGACCAGGTGGGGTTCGCGTCGAGGGCGCGGTCGCGCGTGATGTTCTGGAACGAGCCGGTGGCGACGTCGACGATGCGGACGTCGCGGTAGCCGCCCGTGGTCCACGCGCTGTAGGCGATGGAGCGGCCGTCGGGCGAGAAGCGCGGCGTGTAGGCCTGCTCGAAGCGCGCGCTCGGGACGAGGTCGCGCCGGTTCTGGATGTGGCCCTCGGGGTCGAGGTCGGCGATCTCGAGGAACGTCGTGCCCTTCGTGTTGACGGTGAACGTGATGCGACGGCCGTCAGGACTGATGTCGGGCGCGCCGGCGCGTAGGCCGGTGGTGAGGCGATGGCGCGCGGCTTCGTCGCCACGTGGCGCCGTCTTGCCGTTCTCGACGCGGTAGAGGTCGTCGCGGCGGTAGACGATCTTGAAGGGGCCGTTGCTCTGGTGGAAGTGATCGCCGGCCGGCGAGAACGCCGAGGCCGAGGCGCCGCGGGTGCGGGCGACGAGCTTCGTGTCCTCCTCGAACGCGTCATGGCGGGCGTTGAAGCGCCCGCGGTAGATGCCCTCGCGGGCGTTGTAGTCGTCGCGGTAGTAGACGAGCTCGTCGGCGTCCGTGGCGCGAGCGTTTCGCGGGACGAACCTCGGGTAGAGGACGTTGCGGCCGTGGCGGGTGAGGCGCACGCCTTCGCGCAGGCCCCGCGCTTCGACGGCGCGTACCTGCGCGGCGTACTTGAGGCGGAGGTGATCCTTGAAGCCCTCGAAGAGCTCCTCGTACGTCCGGCCGGTGGCGCGGCGGATCGAGCGGTTGATGCCCCAGGGGATGACGTTCTGGCCGTAGTCCGCGGCGACGGCCGTCATCGTGTGGCCGCCGTAGACGTCGGTGACCCAGCCGAGGAAACGCGAGCCGTAGAGGTACCAGATGTTCCCCTGCGGCCAGCGCATCGAGGTCGACGACATCTGATCGAGCCGCGCGATGTTGTCGTCGAGCACGTCGGCGCGCAGGAACATGTCGAAGAGCGCGGAGCGCAGGCGGCCCGCGCTCGACTCGCGCGATTCGTACACCGTGGCGAGGCCCTCGATGATCCATCGCGGCTGCACCTGGTTCGGTGCGTACGACTTGCCGAGGATCGCGTTGGCGATCGCGGGCAGCCCCGAGATGTTGTCGAGGTGCAGGATGTGCGTGTGCTCGTGCGTGATGAGGTCGAGCAGCCAGTCGTCGTAGTCGCCGAGCGGCGAGAGGTCCTCGGGCGCGGTCGCGTAGAGGCGGACCGTGTTGAAGGGCAGCGCCGTGGCCGAGCCGTTCGCCGAGTCGACGTCGTCCGTCAGCACGATCTCGGTGATGCTGCGCGGGCGGTTTCCTAGCGCGACGGTGAGGCGCGCGTGGATGGCTTCCGAGACGCGCGCCACGCGCTCGGCGAGCGGCGTGAGCGTGGTCGGGTAGTGGACGCGGAAGTGCGCCGTCTCGATCGTTTGCCAATCGAGATCCGGGTCTCCGACGGCCTCGGCGGTGCGGGGCACGGCGAGGGCCAGCAAGAGCGCGGCGCCTACGAGGGCCGCGCGGCGTTTCGAAAAAGGCTTCACAGGTCGTCGTAGAACATCGGCTCGCGGTTCCGCGCGTAGCGGTAGACGAGCTGCCTGCCCTCGTTGCCGATCTGGGTGAGTCGCGCGCCGAAGCCGGGCTCGGAGGAGCCGCTCGCTTCGCGCGTCCATTGCACGACGCCCTTCGCGTAGAACTCGTAGTCGCCGGGGAGAAGAACGCGGAGCTGCACCTCGGCGCCGAGCTTCGGGATGCGGTAGGTCGAGACGAAGATGCCGCCGTGCTCGATGACGTCGTTGCCGGAGAGGCCCTTGTAGAAGTTCGAGGAGCTGTGCGTGCCGAGCTCGACGTCGACGGCGCGTGTGCCGGGCGGAGGCGCGTGCTCTTTGCTTCGCGCGGGCGCGGGCGCAGGCGTGGCCTTCGCGGGCGCGGGCGTGGGCTGCGGATCCCTGCGCGGCTCGGCCTTGGCAGGCGCGGGCGTGGGCGCGGGCTCCTTGGCCTTCGCGGGCGCGGGGGCCGGCGTGGGCGCGGGCGCGGGCTGCGGCGCAGGCGCGACGGGCTGCGGCGCGGGCGTGGCCTTCACCTCGACGACGGGCTGCGGCGCGAAGATCGGCGCGGGCGCAGGCTCGGGGGCGATCTGGAGGACCGGCGCGGGCTTGATGATCTCGACGGGCTCGGGCGCGGGAGCGGGTGCAGGCTTCGCTTGCGCCAACGGTTCGGGCGCGGGAACGGGTGCAAGTCTCGCCTCCGACACAACCGGTTGAAGCGCGGGAAGGGGTGCAGGCTTCGCTTGCGCCAACGGTTCGGGCGCGGGAACGGGTGCAGCCTTCGCTTGAGCGAACGGTTCGGGTGCGGGAAGGGGTGCAGCCTTCGCTTGAGCGAACGGTTCGGGCGCGGGAAGGGGTGCAGCCTTCGCTTGAGCGAACGGTTCGGGTGCGGGAACGGGTGCAGCCTTCGCTTCAGCGACCGGCTCGGGCGCGGGAGCGGGCGCGGGCTTCGGTTCCGCGACGGGTTGAGGCGCGGGCGCGCCCGTGCCCTTGTACTTCGCGAGCGCGTTCACCTTCGCGAGCGACGCGGCGACCGCTTCGAGCACCGTATCGACCGCGGGGTGATCGACGTCGAGCGCCTGCACGTCCGCGAGGACCTTGCGCACGTTCTTGAGGGCGACGTCGCGGCCGTCGAGTACAGCTCCGTTACTGCGCTCGATCTTGTGCAGGATGCCCATCGTCTTCGCGATGGGCTCGGCGGCTTCGAGGAGCTCGTCCGGCGCGTCGTCGGCACTCTGCAGGGCACCGAGCGCTTCGGCGAGGGATGCGCGCGCGGTCTTTGCGAGCTGAGCGGGTTCCACGGTCCTCCTCCAAGAAAGCGCGCCTGTCGCGGAGCGCGGCGTCAGCCTAGCAAAGGCTCCGGCGCAAGAAAGAGGCGGGCGAGGGCTTCCGCCGGGGCAGGCGCGCCGTCGATCTCACCGCGGACCAGGATCACCGCGCCGTCCCCCGTGCGAATCACGGCATGGCCCCCCTCGGCGTACCCCTCTCCAGGCTCCAGCGCTTCGGGAAAACGCGGCGCTTTGCGGGCCTCGAGCACGGTGACGAGCGTGCCCGCGATCTCGGTGAAGGCCCCGGGCGCAGGCGCGAGGGCGCGGATGTGCCGAAGGACGCGATCGGTGGGCCAGGTCCAGCGGATCGCGTGCTCGTCCTCGCCGAGGGCCGGCGCGTACGTGACGAGGTCTTCGTCTTGCGGGATCTCGGCGATCGTCTCGCCGCGGGAGAAGCGCATGCAGGTGCGGCGCAGGGCGCGGAGCGAGGGGCGATCGAGGGCGCGCGCGAGATCCCAGCCGGTCCAGCGCGGATCGATCGCGAGCTCTTCCTGTTCGAGGATCGCGCCCGTGTCGTACTCCTCGGCGATGCGATGCACGGACACGCCGGTCATCGCGTCGCCGCTCAAGATCGCCCACGTCGTCGGATCCGGGCCACGATGGCGCGGCAGGAGCGAGGGGTGCACGCCGATGCCGCCGAGCCGCGCGGCCTCGACGACGCGCATCGGCAGGCGCGTGGTCCAGAACCAGCTCACGACGAGATCGGGCGCGAGGCGCCTCACCCGATCAAGGAGCGCGGGATCGGTCACCTTGGGTCGGACGAGGACGCGCTCGCCGAACACGCGCCGCGCGCGACGCACGCCGAGCGCGTCCTTGCGGCAGACGGCGCAGAGCTCGATCGAGTGCCCGTCCTTCGCGAGCAGGAGCGCGGCGAGCGGCAGGCCAAAAAACGCGATGCGGAGCGGCATGGCCTCTCTCCCTTACCCCAAAAATTTTCCCGCTCCGTAGGGCCCTGGTAGCAATCGCGGCCATGGCGTCATCCCTGCGCCCTTCGTTTCACCCGGCCCTCAGACCCGGGCATCGGTTCGACCCGGCTGCAGCGAGGCGACCGATCCTGGTGTTCGAGGACGTGCACAAGGCCTACCGGGCCGACCAGCCCGTGCTGCGGGGGATGTCGCTCACGATCGAGCGGGGAGAGTTCGTCTTCATCACGGGGCCCTCGGGCTCGGGCAAGAGCACGCTCCTGCGCCTCGTGCATCGCACCGACCGCGTCGACGAGGGGCGGATCCTGTTCCTCGGCCGCGACGTGGGGCGCCTGCGCGAGGAGTCGATCCCGGCCTTGCGCCGGAACATCGGGTACGTGTTCCAGGACTTCAAGCTCGTGCCGAGCTGGACCGTGTTCGACAACGTCGCCGTGGCCCTCGAAGTCGTGGGCCTGCCGCCGCGGCTCGTGCGCAGCCGCGTGGGCGAGACGCTCGAACGCGTGGGGCTCGCGGGGCGCGGCGACGAGGAGGCCAAGCGGCTCTCGGGCGGCGAGCAGCAGAGGGTCGCGATCGCGCGGGCGATCGTGGGCGAGCCGGCGCTCATCCTCGCGGACGAGCCGACGGGCAACCTCGATCCGCAGCTCGCGATCGATATCCTCGGCCTGTTCGAGGACATCCACGAGACCGGGACCACGGTGCTCTTCGCGACGCACGATCGGACGCTGCTCGACGTGCGTCCGCGGCGCGTCGTGGTGCTCGACGCCGGCAAGGCGACGGACGCGCCGAACGGGCTCGACGTCGCCGGCGCGGACGCCCCGATGAATCTCGTGGCGTAGGGGGAGGAGTTTCGGATGGCGAGCGAACGGTACGGCGTGCGAGTGCCCATGAAGGCCTGGAGACCCGGGCGAGGGGACATGCGCGTGCACGTGCAGTCGATCTTCTCCCTCGCCGTCGCGTTCGTGTGCCTTGCGGCGTCGCTGCTCGTGGT
Source organism: Polyangium jinanense (assembly GCF_028435365.1). The sequence goes on from NZ_JAGTJJ010000008.1 coordinate 184,475, forward strand.
GACGAACCTCTCGGCGGTGCGTGATCGCTGGTCGCGGGCCGGGCGCGCGACGGTGTACCTGCGCGACGGCGTGGCCGATCCCGAGGTGAACGAGCTCGTCCGCGCGCTCGAACGTACACCCGGCGTGAAGCGCGTGCGGCACGTGACGAGCGTGGAGGCGCGGCGCGAGATCGTGGTCGACGAGTCCGACGCGGCGCTCGCGTCGCTGCCGCCGGCCGCGTTTCCGGCCTCGCTCGAGCTCGGCTTCACGGACGACATCGGCGAGACCGATCTCCAGTCGATCGCGCTCAAGCTGCGGGCGCTGCCGGCGGTGGAGACGGTCGAGACGTATCAGCGCTGGACCGAGCGCCTCTCGTCGCTGCTCGGCGGCGGTGTGTCGGCGAGCGCGGCGCTCGCGGTGGTCGTGATGTGCGCGGTCTTCAGCGTGATCAGCTCGACCATGCGGCTCTTGCTGAGCCGAAGGCGCACCGAGGTCGAGGTCTTGAAGCTCGTCGGCGCGACGAACGAGTTCGTGCGGCGTCCCTTCGTGATCGAGGGCGCGATGCAAGGCGCGGCGGGCGCGGCGGCGGCGATCGCGCTGCTCGGCGGGTTGTTTTTCCTGGTGCGCGGGCGCTTCGATCACGAGCTCGCGAATCTGCTCGGGCTCTCGCCCTCGTTCTTGCCCTGGACCGTCTCGCTCGGGCTCGTGCTCCTCGGCGGCGCGCTCGGGGCGACGACGGCGCTCGTGAGCCTGCGCCGGATGGCTGCGATCTGACATGAGGCGCCGCACGTCGATCCTGCCGGTGTTGCTCCTCGCGCTCGTCTCGGGCGCGGCGCGAGGCGGCACGCCCGTGGAGTCGCTGCCCGTGCAGGCGCCGAGCGCGCTCTCGTCCGTCGCGGATTTCGAGCGACTCTTGAAGCGGATCGACGACGAGCAACGCGCCGTCGAGGTCGAGCTCGCGGGGATCGATCCGCACATCGAGACCTTGCGCAAGCGCATGCTGGCGCGCGGTCGGGCCTACTATCGCCACGTGCACGCGGGTCTCTTGCCCGTGGGGGAAGGGTTCGACGCGCTCGTCGATCACGCGGCGCGGGTCGAGCGGGTTCGTCGCGCCCTCGAGCGCGACATCGCCGATGAGAAGGCGCTACTCGAACGTCGCACCGAGCTCGAAGGTCGCATCCTGCGGCTCCGCGCCGAGCGCGCGCCGCTCGAGCTGCAGCGCGAGGCCATGATGCGGGCCAAGCGCGCGCTCGAAGCCGAAGACGAGCGCAGGGCGGCGTTCGCACGCGCCTTCGAATCGTCGTCACGCCCGGATTACGTGGCGATTTACGGCGCCGACAGCGGGCCTCGCGACGCGGACGCGCGCCTCGGGTTCGAGGCGCAGAAGGGTCGCCTGCTCTTCCCGGTCGCAGGGCGCGCCGAGGTGCGGCGCTCGTCGAAGCACGGCGTGAGCGGCGTCGAGCTCTTCACGCAGCCTGGCGCGGCCGTTCGCAGCGTCGCCGCGGGTCGCGTGGTGTTCGCGGATCGGTACGACAGTTACGCGCTCACGGTGATCGTCGATCACGGCGATCGTTACTACAGCGTGTACGCGAGCCTCGGCGGCACCGAGCTCCGCGCGGGTGATCCCGTGGCCGCGGGCGCGCGCGTCGGCACGGCGCCGACGGCAGGGCAGGGCGACACCGTGTACTTCGAGATCCGCCACGGCGCGACGCCGCTCGATCCCGGCCCCTGGCTCGGGCTCTAGCGCATCACGCGACCTCGGACGCGAGCGCGACGCCCCAGCGCGGCAGCGTCACCGTGAACGTCGAGCCCTCGCCCGGCTGGCTCTTCGCCGCGATCTTCCCGCCGTGCGCCTCCACGATCTGCTTCGCGATGAAGAGGCCGAGCCCGAGCCCTCCGTAGTGCTTGAGCGACACCGCGCGCTCGAACCGCTCGAAGATCCGCGCGCACGCCTCGGGCGCGATCCCCATCCCGTGATCCGTGACGGAGATCCGCGCCGCGTCACCGTCGTCCGTGATCACGACCTCGATGGGCCGGCCGCCCCCGTACTTCACCGCGTTCTCCAGCAGGTTCGAGAGAACCTGATCGATCCGCAACGGATCCCAGCGGCCGACGAGCGACGAACACGAACGCAGCTCGATCTTGGTGCCCGTCTCGTTCGACTCCGAAGCGAAGCGCTCGGTCACGTCGCGGGCGAGCGCGCAGAGGTCCACGGTTTCAGGCTCGATCGCGAGCTGACCGGCCGTGATGCGTGTGACGTCGAGCAGGCTCTCCACGAGCCGCGTGAGCCGGAAGATCTGCCGCGAGCAGCGCTCGACGCGTCCGGTGAGTTGATCGTTCAGGAGCCCCGCGCGCTTCAGTGTGCGTTCGAGCCCTTCGAGCTGGAGCTGCAGCGGCGTGAGCGGGGTTCGAAGCTCGTGCGAGGCGATCATGAAGAACTCGTCGCGCGCGCGGATCGCCTCCTGCGCCTCGCGGTAGAGGCGGGCGTTGTCGAGCGCGATGCCGAACCTGCGCCCGAGCTCCTGGGCCACGGCGAGGTCCGCCGGCGTGTACCGGCCTCGCGCCGCGCGACGCACGAGCTCGACCACGCCGAGCCTGCGTCCGCGCAGCTCGATCGGGACGCAGATGTACGAGATCGGCCCGAGCGAGCGCAAAAGCTCGGGGCTCGTCCCGAGCACGCGCGCCATGCAGGGGAGGTTCTCGATCACCTCGTGGAGGACCTTGCCGCCGCAGCGGAACGTGTAATCGGCGCCCTCGCGCCGCCCGATCGCGCGCGAGAGCTCCTTCGTGAGCTCTTCGTTCCCGATCTGGTTCGCGGCGGCGCAGACGACGAGGGCTCCCTGCTCGTTCGCGAGGTCCACCAAGCAGAGATCGCCGAGCAGCGGGATCGCGCGCTCGGTCGCCTTCTGCAGCGTGCCTTCGGTTTCGAGCGAGCTCGTGAGCAGGAGCGTTGTCTCGTCGAGGAACGCCTGGATCTCCTCGGCGCGCTTCTGCTCGGTGAGGTCTCGCATCACGGTGGCGAAGCCCCGCAGCTCGCCGTTCTCGTCGTGCACGGGCGAGAGCCGGAGCTCCGCGCGGAACTGCGAGCCGTCCTTGCGCACGAGAACGCCCTCGCCGAGGAAGTGGCCGTTGCGCTTGGCCCCGGCGAGCGCCTCCTCCGGGCTGCCCTGCTCGACGTCGCCCTCCGTGTAGAACGTCGACACGTGCGTGCCGAGGATCGCGCTCTGCTCGTGGCCCATGATCCGCGTCGCGCCGGCGTTCCAGCTCGCGACGCGCCCGTCGGGGTCGAGCATGAAGATCGCGTAGTCCTTCACGGACTCGACGAGCAGCCGGAAGCGCTTCTCGGCCTCCTCGGAGGCGCGCCGCCGCGCTTCCTCTTCGGCCAGCATCACCATCCGCGCGTGGAGCAGCCGATCCGTCTCGTGCTTGTAGAGCGCGATCTCGATCGCGCCGCGCAGCTCGCGCTCGTTGAACGGTTTGACCAGGTACCCGAAGGGACTCGTCGTCTTCGCGCGGACGATCGTCTCCTCGTCGGCGTACGCCGTGAGGTACACGATCGGGATGTCGAGCTCCGCGCGGATCCGTTCCGCGGCCTCTACCCCGTCCATCGACCCTTCGAGGCGGATGTCCATCAGGACGAGATCGGGTCTCCGCGCGAGCACTGTTTCGATCGCGCGCTCGCCGGACGCAGCCGTGCCCGAGACTTCGTATCCCAGGGATCGCAGCGTGTTTTCGAGGTCCGCGGCGACGATCCGCTGATCCTCGACGATGAAGATCTTCCGCTTCGCGTCGCTCATGATTGCGTCGGGCTCAGGGGGAAACGCACCACGAACTTCGTGCCGGAGTCTCGCTGGAGCTCGATCGTCCCGTGGATCTGCTCCGCCAGGATGCACACGAGCTTGAGGCCCAGCGTGCCGGCGTCGCGGAAGTCGACGTCGGGCGGAAAGCCGATTCCGTCGTCCTCGACCTCGAGGACCACCTCGTCCCCGCGCCGTTTGAGCCCGACCCGCACCGTTCCATTTCGACCGTCCGGGAACGCGTGCTTGATCGCGTTCGAAACGAGCTCGTTCACCACGAGCCCGCACGTGATCGCCGCGTCGACGCCGAGCGGTACGCCCTCGGCGTCGAGGGCGAGCGCGACGTGATCGGGGCTCACGCCGTACGTGTAGAGCAATCCCGCCGCGAGGCTCCGCAGGTACTCGGCGATCTCGACACGCGCGAGGTCCTTCGACTGGTAGAGCTTCTCGTGAAAAAGCGCGATCGATCGGACGCGCGTCTGGCTCTCCTTGAAGAGCTGCAGCGCGTGCGGGTCCGTGATCTGCCCCATCTGCAGGTTCAGCATGCTGGAGACGATCTGGAGGTTGTTCTTGACCCGATGGTGGATCTCCTTGAGCAAGACCTCCTTCTCCTGAAGCGAGGCGCGGAGCTTCTTCTCGACCATCTTGCGCTCGGTGATGTCGCGGATCGCGGCCGCGACGAGCAGGCCCTCTTCCGTTTCGATGGGGCTCAAACTAATTTCGACGGGGAACTCGGTGCCGTCCTTGCGACGGCCGTAGAGCTCGAGGCCGGAGCCCATGGGGCGTACGCGCGGGTCGGAGAAGAAGCTCGCGCGGTGCTGGATGTGCCGGTCGTGGATGCGATCGGGGACGAGGGCCTCGATGGGCTGGCCGAGGAGTTCGGCGCGCGGGAAGCCGAAGACACGCTCGGTTTGCGAGTTGCAGAGGAAGATCTTGCCCGCGGCGTTGACGATGACGATCGCGTCGGGCGCGGCTTCGAGGAAGCTCCGGAACTTCGCCTGCACGCGGTTGCGCTCGGTGACGTCGCGGATCGCCGCGGTGACGAGGATTCCGTCGCGCGTGCGGATCGGCGAGAGGCTGATCTCGACGGGGAACTCGGTGCCATCCTTGCGGCGCCCGTGCAGCTCGACGCCCGCGCCCATCGGTCTCGGGCGCGGCTCTTCGGCGTACTGCGTGCGGTGCTTGACGTGCTCGGACCGCAGGCGCTCGGGCACGAGGATGTCGATCGACTGACCGACGAGCTCGCCGCGCTCGTAGCCGAACATGCGTACGAGCTGGGTGTTGACGAGCATGATCGAGCCTGCGGCATCCACCATCACCATGGCGTCGGGCGCGGCCTCCAGGAGCTCGCGAAAGCCCTCCTGCGTGGCCGTCCTCGCCTCGTCTTCAGCCAATGCGCTGCCGTTCGCGCTCGGATGCACGAGTTGCACGGTTCCTGGTCTCCCCACCATGAACAGAAGGCCGTCGGGCTCGACCAGGGCACATCCGGCGGGCGAATACCGCTGGATTTCCGGCCCGGCCGTCGCTGATGTTTCGGCGCCGTACTACTTTGGATCCATAGCGTGACGAGCGCCAAACGCTACCGCGCAGCACGGAGGAGCCTGTCGGATTGCGGCTTTGGTGGCAGGCGATCGGAAATGTGAAAACGGGTCGTTCGCACGGCTCGTTCGCTCGCCCATGACGGACGCGAAGAGCTCCGCTAGAGAGCTTGGCTGATGGCCTTCACCCGCCGCCGCGCCCTCCTCGGCCTCGCCGCGTTCTCGATCGGCGCCTGTCGCAGCAAGCAGACGCCGCCGTCGCCGGTGGACGGACTTCGCTGGAAAGACCTCTCTTTCACGCCGGAAGAGGAGCGCGCCCTCGTCCTCGCCGCGCCGTCCACGCGGCCTCTGCCTGTGCTCGTCGCGCTGCATGGTCGTGGCGAATCGGGGCGTGGGCTCGAGGTCGGCGCGTTTGCGTGGCGGGATGATTACGGCCTCGATCGGATCGATCGAAGGCTTCTCGCGCCGCCGCTGACAGGTGTGGATCTCGAAGGGTTTGTCCGACCCGACCGGCTCGCGCAGATGAACGACTCGCTCGCAAAACACCCGTACGAGGGGCTCGTCGTCGCGTGCCCGTACACGCCCGTCGTCGCGGATCGATCCGAGAAAGGCGCCGCGCCCTTCGGCCGATTCGTGACCGACGTGCTCCTGCCGCGCGTGCGCGCCGAGGCGAAGGCGTCCTCGGATCGCGCGGCGACGGGCATCGACGGCGTCAGCATGGGCGGACGGCTTGCGCTCTTCGTCGGGTTCGCGCACCCGGAGATCTTCGGCGCGGTCGGTGCGCTCCAGCCGGCGTTGAAGCCCGAGGAGGCCCCGGTCTTCGCCAAGCTCGCGCGTGCGGCCATGGACCGGCAGCCGTTCGCGCTGAGGATCGTGTCGAGCGACGACGATCCGTTCCTGCCAGCCGTGCGGGCGCTCTCCGCGGCGCTCGCAGAGGAAAAGGTCCCGCATCAGCTCGTCGTGACGCCGGGGCCGCACGATTACGCCTGGAACCGAGGGCCCGGTGGGGCCGAGATGCTGCTCTGGCACGAGCGCGTCTTGCGCGGCTTGCCCGCCCCCTGAGCGCCGCCGCGCACAAAGCATGGTAAGGCGTCGGCGTGGTCGACCCTTCGGCGCGAGCAGCGAGAACGCCCGGCGGCACGGACACGCCGAGCGGCTACGAGAACACCCTCCGTCCGCTCGCGCTCGCCTTTGGCCGCAGGCGCGGCGACGCCCGGCGCTTCGGCGGCAAGGCCACGAGCCTCGGGCGCCTCGTCCGTGAAGGCCTGCCCGTTCCGCGCGGCTGGGTCCTTCCCGCCGATCACTTCGACGCACTCGCCGAGACCACGCTCCCGCGCGGCCACGACCTGCCCACGCTGATCAAGCTCGCCGGCAGCCGCACGGGCATCGATCGCGCCGCGCGCGCCCGCGATCGCATCCAGGCGGCCCCGCTCGCCGCGCCGCTGCAAGCTGCGATCGAAGCGCTCTGGGCGGACGTCGGCGAGAGCGCGCCGTGGGGTCTCGCCGTGCGTTCGAGCGCGACGTGCGAGGATGGCGAGGAGACGAGTTTTGCCGGGCTCGCGACCACGCTCCTCGGCGTGCGTGGGCCCGAGGGGCTCGCCGCGGCGATCAAGCAAGTGTGGGCGAGCGCGTTTTTGCCGCGCGCGATCGACTACCTCGCGCACCACGGCGTGCGTGACGTGGCCATGGCCGTGCTCGTGCAGGTGATGGCGCGCGCCGAGGCCGCGGGCGTCTTGTTCACCGCGCCGCCGCCGGGGCTCGCGGGCGAGCACTGGGGCGAGAACGAGCGGCTCGTCAACGTCACGCTGGGGCTCGGCGCGCCCGTCGTGGAGGGCGCGATGCCGACGGACTCGGTGCGCTTCGCGAAGGCGGGCGGCGTGGTCGCGACGGTCGTCGCCGAGAAGCGACGCGCGCTCGTCGTCGGCCCGCGTGGCATGGAGGAGGTCGCGATCCCCGAGGATCGCACGAGGCTACCCGCGCTCTCGCACGAGGCGATCGGGCAGCTCGGCGAGCTCGCGAGCCGGCTCGAACAAGGCGGCACCGGGCCCTTCGACGTGGAGTTCGCCGTCGAGCGGACGCCCGAGGGCAAGGATCAAGTGCTCCTCCTGCAGGTGCGTCCGATCGGCGGCGGAGGTTTTCCCGAGGGCGGCGATGCGCAGACGGTCTGGTCACGCGCGAACGTCGGCGAGGCTTTGCCCGGCGCGGCGACGCCGCTCACGTGGTCGATCGCGCGGAGCTTCAGCGAGAAGGGTTTCCGTGAAGCGTTCGCCGCGCTCGGCTGTCGTGTTCCGCGCGGCGCGCACCTCGTCACCAACGTGCACGGGCGCTTCTACCTGAACCTCACCGCGTTCATGCAAATCGCCGCGCAGGTTCCGCTGCTCTCGCCGCGTGCGCTTCTGCAAGCCTCCGGCGGCGCGGGCGAGGCCGCAATCGCGCTCCTCGAACGACAAACCGAGGACGTCTCGAAGCGCGGCTTCCTCGCGCGCCTGCCCGTCGTGGCCCCGCGCGTGCTCGCGAGCCAGGCGCGGCTCGAACGTGACGTCGCGAGTTACGAGGTCGAAGCCGAACGCGCGCGTCGCTCCCTCGCCGAGATGGACCTCGGCCTCCTGCCCGACGACGCGCTCGCCACCACGCTGCGCACCGCGAGCGCGCTGCTCGATCGCACGGGCACGTTGATGCTCTCGTGCGCCTCGGCCTCGCTCGCGAGCCACCTTGCGCTCGCGCGCCTGCTCGATCGTGTCGCCGCGCGCCGCTCGTCCGCGCGTGACGACGAAGACGCCGCGCTCGCGATGGATCCGCTCATGCCCCGGTCCCTCTCGACCGGCACGTCTCTCGCGCATGCCCTCGTCGGCGGTGTTCGCGAGCTCGAAAGCGCGGGCCCCGGCGTTGCCCTCGCCCGCATCGCCGTGCGCGCGCGCGAAGAACCCGAGGCCCGCGAATGCCTCCTCGCCGGAAAAGTTCGCGCCCTGAACGATCTTCCCGACGGTCCCACGCGCCGCGAGCTCGAATCGTTCCTCGACACCTTCGGCGACCGTGCCGTCCGCGAGGCCGAGCTCTCCACGCCGCGCTGGCGCGAGGATCCCACCGCGGTCCTCGCCATGCTCGTCGCTGCCCTCCGCGCGCCCGACAGCGACCCCGATCGCGCCCTCGCTCGTGCTCGCGCCCTCGCCGATCGCGAGATGGCCCAGCTCGAAACGCGCATCGGCCCGGCCGTGCTCTACGCCGTCCGCGCCCTCGTCACGCGCACGCAGCGCTTCACGCGTCTCCGCGAGCGCATGCGCATGTGGGTCACGCGTGTCCTCGGCATGCTCCGCACCATCGCGCTCGACGTCGATCGACGCCTCCGCCGCATCGACCCCACCTTGCCCACGGGCGCCGTCTTTTTCTGCACCTACGACGAGCTCATCCTCGCGCTCCGCAGCGGCCGCGCCGAGATCGGCCACGTCGCGCGCCTCCGCCGCGCCGAGCACCTGCGCGATGCCCAGCGCCCCGATCCTCCGCCCACCTTCATCGGCCGCCCGCCGCCCGTCCAGCTCCCGCCCGCGTTTGGCCGCCGCCTCGTCGGCCTGCCGGCGTCGAGCGGCGTCGTCGAGGGCCGCGCGCGTGTCCTCGCGCCCGGCACGAGCGGCCTCGACGCCGTCTGCGCCGGCGAGATCCTCGTCACGCGCACCACGGACGTTGGCCTCTCGCCGCTTTTCCTCGTCGCTGCTGCGGTCGTCACCGAGCTCGGCGGCCCGCTCTCGCATGCGGCGATCGTCGCGCGTGAGTACGGCGTTCCGGCCGTCGTCAACGTCCCGGGCGCCACCGTCGCGATTCGCACCGGCGATCGTGTCCGTGTCGACGGCGACCGCGGGACGATTGAAATCTTCGGCGACGATGTCAGGTCCAAGGACACGTGAAGAACCGCCGCCTCTTCCTCGCGCTCGGCCTCGGCGCTGCCCTCGGCGCTGCCGCTGCGCTTTCGCTCGCCGAGCCCTCCCGCGCGAAGGCGCCCGCCGCGCCCGAGCCTCCTCGGGGTGGTTTTCCCCCGGATCCGCCGGGCAATGCGTCGAAGAAGCAGTGGGTCTTCGACATCCAGGTCCAGGGCGGCAAGGCCTCGCTCCCGCGTGTTTCCTCGGTCCTCGTGAACACGCCGACGCCCACGGTGCGCATGATGGGCCGGTTCGCGGTCGAGTTCTGGGTCGGCAAGGAGCTGCTCGATCGGATCCGCTTCGACGTGCCGATGCTCGATCGCGACTCGAAGGATCGACGTCGCGGCCCCTTGCGCGGACCGGACTTCACGAACGTCTCCACGCGCCTCAAGGTGCGCATGGCCGATAGCCCCCGCGCTGCGTTCGTCGCGCTCGTCGACCGCGCCACGGGCGACGTGCAGCGCTTCGCCTGGCCGCCTGACGCCGAGGGCCGGCTCGCCCCGCTCGGCGCGTCGGCGGCGCCTGCGCAGGCCAAGGAGACGGCGTTCGACGCGGGTTCGCCGGGGGATTCCGGGGGTTTTGGGGATGCGGGACCGAGCGACGCGTCGGTGGACGGCCGGTAGGGTTTCTTTTCGGCAGAAGTTCCATGCCGTCCGGGGCTGAGGTAGGCTGCTCGGGCCATGGCAAGCCGTCTGCTCGTTGCCTCCCTCGTGATCTCTTCGCTCGCGCTCGCCGGAACGGCGCTCGGCCAGGGTGCGGCGCCTGCGAAACCCGACGCGGCCAAGCCTGCTGCCAAGCCCGCCGCGGGCGCGGCGGCTCCGACGGCCCCGACGGCGCCGGCAGGCCCGCTCAAGGATCCCCAGAACAAGATGGGGATCAGCCCCTACATGGAGGCGATCAAGAAGGGCGAGGACGCGTTCGTCGCGCGTGATTTCCCGAGCGCGGTGACGGCGTTCCAGGACGCGATCAAGGTCGACTCGACGAAGATGCTCGCCTTCTACCGGCTCGGCGAGGCGCAGCTCGCCTCGGGCAAACCCGAGGAGGCCGAGGCCGTGTGGAGCGCCGCGCTGAACAAGGACGGCCCTGCGGATCTCAAGTCGAAGGTGCTCTTCGTTCTGGCCGACCTGCGCGAGCGTCAACGCAAGCTCGACGTGGGCAAGGAGGCGTGGGCGAAGTACGCCCAGTTCCTCAAGGACCAGGCCGACGCGAAGGGATACGCGGGCACGCCCGAAGAGCGGCAGAAGGTCATCGACCGCCGCGTGAAGGACGAGAAGGACTACGCCGCCGTGAAGGAGCGCATCCAGAAGCGCCAGGCCGAGCGTGAAAAAGAGGCGGAAGAGAACGCCAAGAAGGACAAGCTCAACAAGTAACGACTCGTTGGAGCTCAAAACGAAAGGCCCGCCGGCGTGAAGCCAGCGGGCCTTCGTGTTTTGGTCCGCGTCGGGTCAGCGCTTGTGCGCGATCGGCACGGGGCCCGACTCGGTCCAGCGGTAAAACCCTTCGCCGGACTTCTTGCCGAGCCTGCCTGCGCGCACCATCTGCCGCAGGATCGCGGGCGGCCGGAACTGCTCGCCGATCTCGCGGTGCAGGTGCTCGAGGATCATGAGCCGCACGTCGAGGCCCACGAGATCCGTCAGCTTGAGCGGGCCCATCGGGTGCCGGTAGCCGAGCTCCATCGCCCGATCGATGTCCTCCGCCGAGGCCACGCCGCTCTCCAGCATGCGCATCGCCTCCGCGCCGATCACCACGCCGAGCCGGCTCGTCGCGAACCCGGGCATGTCGTTCACGACGATCGGCGTCTTGCCGATGCGCTTGGCGATCGCGAGGCTCGCCGCGACGACGGCCTCGTCCGTGCCGAGCCCCCGCACCACCTCGAGCAGCTCCATCACGGGCGGCGGGTTGAAGAAGTGCAGGCCGATCGTGCGCGCCGCGGCGGCCGTGCGCGTGCCGATCTCCGTGATCGACAGGCTCGACGTGTTCGTGCCGAGGATCGCGCGCTCCGGCGCGAGCGCCTTCACCTCGCGAAGAAGCCCGACCTTGAGGTCCATCTGCTCGGGCGCGGACTCGATCACGAGGTCCACGTCACGACACGCCTGCGCGAGATCCGACGTGGGCACGAGCGCGCCGATGAGCTCGCTGCGCGCCTCGTTCAGCATCTTGCCCTTCTGCACGAGCCGATCCGTCGCCTGCTTGATCGACTCGATCGCGCGCCCGATCCGCGCCGCATCCACGTCGTAGAGATGCGTCACGTACCCGGCCTGCGCCGTCACCTGCGCGATGCCCTGGCCCATCGTGCCCGCGCCGAGGACCACGACGCGACGCACGTCCGAAGCCTGGATCACCTCGCTCATCGCGGCACCGGCGGCGCGGGCTGCGGCTGCGGCGCGCCGCCCGGCTGCTGCTGCCGCGCGCGGAGCGCCTCGATCTGCTGCTGGATCTGCTTCGCCTGATCCGGCGTGAGCTGACGCAGGCCACCGGAGCCGAGCGGCGCCGGGGTCGGACGCGCCTGCGGGGCCGCAGGCGGCAAGCGCGCGGGCTGCGCTTGCGGCTGCAGCGCTTGCGGCTGCGGCGCGGCTTGCGGCGCGACCTGGGCGGGCGCGCTGTCGGTCTTCGGCTGGGCCTCGTCACCGCTGCCCGCGAGCAGCCACGCGGTGCCCGCGAAGAAGAAGAGCAAGAGCCCCACGATCGGGATCCACGTGGGCGTGCGCGGCTCGTCGGCCGGCAGCTCCTGCACCGGATCGTTGTCGAAGTGGTCGTGATCGTGGGAGGCGTGGTGGCCCGCGGCGTGATCTCCGTGGGCGTCGTGCGCTGCGCTCATGGTGGGGAGGGAATGCCCCACTTCCGGCCCGAAGTCCATGGGAAGCCCCCCGGCCGATGCGCGCTCCAGGGGGCCGGCCCTTTCACGGACCCCAGGGATTGAAGGGCACGTCCGTGACCGGGACCAGGCGAGAGGTGAAGAACACCCGCATCGTCCCGACCTCCGCGCGCGGACCCGTGAGCACGAACGGCACCTTCCGCGTCTCGCCCGCGAGCTTGAGCGTCAGCTCGCCGCGCACCGGGATGTTCTGATCCGCGCCCGACGCGCGGGCGATCTCGACCACGTAGCTGCCCGAAGGCGTGTTCACGAGCCCGAGCGCCTCGGTCCGTGTGCTCGTCACGTCCCGCGCGCTGAGGAGCGCCTTGCCAGGCGAGCCGAGCCACGAGGTGCGGCGGCCTTGCGCGTCGATGAGCCCGATGTCGAGGTCCACGCCACCCGTCCACTCGGCCGAGACCTGGATGTCGCCGGTGAGCACGGACGAGGGCGGGGGGCCGGGCAGCGCGAGGAGTTTGTCGATCGAGGCGCGCACCGACTCGCTCGCGTCGAGCTTGAGCAGGCTCGCGAGCTCCGTCATGCCGAGCGTGTTCGCGCAGCGCACCGCATCCGCGACGAGCTTCGCCTCGCCGGGTGCCATGTCCGCGAGCGCGATGCGGTGCTCGCAGGCGAGGGCGTGGTTGCCCGAGGCCTCGTGCATCTTCGCGAGCCGCGTCTGCGTGGCGCGATCGCCCGGACGAACGTCCGCGAGGCCGCCGAGGATCCGGATCGCGCGCTCCCGATCGCCCTGCCGCGCCGCGAGATCCGCGCGCGCCGTCAGCGCGTCCGGATCGAGCGCGTCGCGCCCGCTCCACTTCGCCGTGAGCTCTTGCGCCTCGCCGAGGCGCCCGGCCGTCGCGTAGAGCGCGAAGAGATCCACGGTCTTGTCGCGGCTGTCGGGCGTGCTCGCGAGCGCGCTCTCGGCAGCGAGGAGCTTCGAGGCGTTCTGCGAGGCGAGCGTGTTCAGCGCCTCGAACGATCCTTTGCGCTCAAAGATTCGACGCATCGGGACGAGGCGCTGCGTCCGGCCCAATCGCCCCCGGCCCGAGCCGAAGCCGTCGTCTCCCCGGCCGCTCCCGCCCCAGCCTTCGCCGCCGAGGGCCCTCGACGCGGGCTTCGGCGCCGGCGCCGCCGTTGCGGTCGCCGCGGGCGCGGCAGGCGGCGGGGGCGCCGCTGCGGCGTCGTCGTTGAACGCATCGAACGGGGCCTCGGCAGCAGGTGCGCTCGCCCCGCCCTTCTTCGACGTTTCAGCGCCCCGCGTGTCGAGCTCGCCAGAGCCCTCGGCCTCTTCCTTCGCCGGGTCGGCGGTCTTCTCCTCGCCCTCGGCGTCCGCGTTCGAGCTTTGCGCGAGCTCCTCGCCCGTGAACGTCGGCGCGACGCGCGTTCGTTCGAGGCCGAACGCGTTCATCATCGCCTCGCTCTCCAGCACGAGCAGCGAGGTGAAGCGGCTCGCGACTGCAAAGCGCTTCGACAGCTCGATCGCCGCGAGCTTGCTCGCCGCGCCGCCCGTGTTCTCGAGCTCCGCGATCTTCGCGGCGGCGTAGAGCCGCGGCACGAACGCGTTGCCCGCGCTCGACGTCGCGAGGATCTTGATCGGGTACGTCTGCTCGAACCGCTCGCTCGCGACGCGGCCGCGCAGCCGGATCGCCCCTTCGATCGCGTCGCCGCTCGACATGCGCGCCACGACGAACGTCTCGCCGCCGGCGCGGATCGGATCGAGCCGCCCGGGCGTGACCTGCGTGAGTCCCGACGGCAGCTCGATCTCCGGATCCCGCAGCGTCACGCCGTACGCCGCCGAGAGCACGTCGAGCGCCGCGGACGAGACCTTCTGCCCGGGCACGTACGGCACCACCACGCCGCCGCCGCCGCGCGCGAGCGCCGCGAGCGAGGTCAGATCCGCGTCGGCGCCCATGGCCACGGCCACGACCGAACCATCGCTGCCCGGCAGCGAGCTACGCACCGCGGCCTCGATGTGCGACGGACGCGTCGGGCCCACGGTCGGCGTGCCGTCGCCGAGGTAGACGATCCTGAGCTCCTTGCCGCCGAGCGCACCTGCCGCGCTCCGCGCCGCGCTCACGGCCGCGGCCATGTCGCTGCCGCCGTCCGGCTCGACGCTCCCGAGGAAGCGCTCCACCTCGCCTGCTGACGCTGCGCCCGGCGGGCTCGGCAAACCGCTGCGGCCGTCCTGCGTCATCGGCCGGCACACTGTGTCGCATGCGAGCAGCACGAACGAGTCGCGCCGATCCATCTCGCGCACGATCGTCGAGGCGAGCCGCGTCGCCCGCGCGAAACGCTCTCCCACCATCGACCGGCTCGTGTCCACGACGATCGCGTGCACGTGCTCCTTCGCCACCTGCCATCGCGGCAGCTTCGGCCGGAGCGCGATCGCCACGTACGGCGACGCATCGAACGCGATGGCGCGCGCCGCCGCGGCCGCGTCCTTCTCCTCCGTCGTCTTCGCCTTCGTCGCCGCCGGCCCGTCCTTCGGCTCCTCCGGCAGCGGTGCGCTCGCGGGCTCCATCCGGTACGCCCACGCCGTCGCCTCGCGATCCCGATCGGGGAGCGCGTACTCGACCGTCAGATCACCGGCCGGAATGAACCCCGTCGCGTTCATCGTGCGTCGCTCGGCCGACGCGTCGCCGCCCGAGGGCGAGAGCTCGTAGCCGCGCGTCTGCACGCCGAACTCCTTGTCGTGACCGAGCACCTGCAGGTCGAGGTCGAACGCGTCGATCTTCGTCGTCCCGCTCGGATCGTGCGCGAGCGGATAGGTGAAGCGCCGGACGCCAGCCGCCTGGTCCACGGTCTGCGTGTACGTCAGCACCACGCGACGCGAGCCACGCTTCGGGATCGGAAAAATTTTGAGCTCAAAACGACCGCCTCGCTGCCACTCGAGCAGCGCCGGATCGCGCCACGGCCCGGGCACCCAGATGATCTCCTCCCGCGGCTTCGGCGTCTTCGGCGCCGCGTTCTGGATGACGCCGCGCCAGATCGCCGCGCCCTTGTCGCGGTCGACGAACGCGCCCTCCATCATCTTGCCGTCCACCTCCAGCGCGAGTTTTTCGATCTGCGCGCCCGGTGGCAGCGGGAACCGGAAGATGCCTTCGAGCTCCTCGTCCGTGTCGTTCGTGAACGTCTCGTCGACCTCGGTCCGCGCCACGACGTCCACGATGCGCACCTTCACCGAGTGCTTCGCGAGCCGCACCGCGTGGTCCTTCTCCTTGGTTTGTCCCGGCTTACGCGCCCGGAGCTCCCCGAGACCGCGCAGCACCGGCGCGTCGAGCTCCTCCGGCGATCGATCGCTCCATTCGAGCGAGTCCGCGACGCTCGACGAGCTTGCCACGAGCGGCTCGCGGCCCTTCTCGATCGTTGCCTCCTCGCCCGCGCGCACGGCGACCGGCTTGCCCGACGCCGCCGAACGCACGAGGACCACGCCCCGCGCAACCTCGACGCTCGCGCGGCCCTTGCTGGCCGTCATGACGAGCTTCGTGCCGACCACCTCGACCTCGCCGTCATCGACGCTGATCTTCGCCGACGGCCCGTGCTTCAGGCTCGCCACGTCCGCGACGATCGTCCCAAAGGCGAGCTTCGCCTGACGCACCTTGCCGCCCTCGAGCGAGACCGACGAGCCTCGATCGATCGCGAGCTGCGAGCCATCCGCGAGCGACACGTACGCCCGCGTGCGCGCGTCCGTGCGCAGCGTCGTGTCGCTCTTCCACGCCCATCCCGGCTTGACCGGCTTGCACGCGCCGCTCGCATCACACGCTTCGAGCCCGCCTTCCTTGTCGGCGGACGCGCGCGAGATCGAGTCGATCTTCCCCGACCACGCGGCTTCGAACGTCAGCTCCTCCGGCCCTTGTTTTTGGCCTTTCAGGTAGAACCCGGCGGCGGCCGCCGCGGCCATCGCGCCGAGAAGCCCTGCGACGAACTTCGGGCGGCGAAAGAGCGAGACGACCTTGCCCCCCTCGCTCCCCTTCGTCGTCCGCGGCGGCGCCGTGCGCGCGGCTCCCATCGTCCCGCTTTTCGCCTCGGGCTCGCGCGAGCGCGACGTTTCACGCTCGGTGATCGCCTGCGCGGGCTGCGCCGCCTTGACCTCGTCGCTCACCGCCTCCGAAGGCTGCGTCGAACCGAGTCCGTTCTCCGAAACTTTGGACACCAACGTGTTCGTCCGCGCCGGCGGGGGCTCGGTCGCGACCTCCGTCTTCGCCGTCGCGATGTCCGTCACCCTCGGCTCGGAGACCCGATCCTCGGCAACCACGCTCTTCGCCGTGCGCGGCGCCGACACCGCGGCCTCGACGCTCTTCGGCGCCACGCCGGCCGGCGGCTTCAGGTTCTCCACGTCGAGCCGCGCGAGCACCTTCTCCGCAAAACCCGCGTCCACGCGAAAGTCTCCGCCCGCGTGCCCCACGAACTCCGCTGCGCGCTCCGCGTCGTACCGGAGGTCCCGGCACGCGTCGCAGTCGGCGATGTGCTCGAACAACTCCTTCGGCGCCGAACCATCCAGCACCTCGGCGATTCGCTCCTCGACCTCGCGGCAGAGCCCACCCACGTTCGTCTCGCTCGTGCTCATCGCTTCACTCCTCGCCGATCTCCGCCCGCATCTTCCCGAGCGCGCGGCTCACGCGTTTCCGCGCCGCCGCCTCGTCGATCCCGCACGCCTGGGCCACCTCTCGGAAGCTGAGCCCCGCGTCGTACCGAAGCACCAGGGCCTCCCGCTCGCTCGGCTTGAGCTTCGAGAGCGCCTCGCGCGCGCGTGACGCTCTCTCCTTCTCCAGCGCGAGCTCGCCCGCGTCCGCCCGTCCCGACGACGTGTCGTGCACCAGCCGGAGCCGCGCCTTCTGCCGCGCCTGCGTCTCGGAGAACCGACCGCAAATGCGACGCGCGATCCCGAACAGGAACGCTCTCACGCTTCCTTCCGCTCGGTACGTCGGGAACGCGTCGTACGCGGCCAGCAAGGTCTCTTGCACGAGCTCCTCGCTGTCCGCCTGCGAGCCCGTGAAGGCCATGCAAAGCCGACCGATCGGCGCTGCATAAACCCGGGCGCACCGCGCGAGCGCCTCGCGATGGTTGCCCGCCGCGAGGAGCTCCTCGATGTCGCGCGCCTCCTCGGCGTGCGATCGGCCTTCCTTCATCTCTGCACGTGCCAGACCCGGGGCCATGGTTGCCTCTTCGCCTGCCATGTTGCTCGGAGCTCCTCTTTTGTGACCGCGACCGAAGCGATCCCCCCAAATCCCCGTCCAACGACTTGCGTGGACCCGAGGCGCTCCGCCCCTCGCCGTGGTAGGATCGATCGAGATCGCCGGCCCCTGCCGGCGACCCGGCCGCCCACGGCGCGACCTTTGCAGCGCCCCCGTCCACGCTACATCATCGCGCGAGCGCCGATCTCGCCGACGAGCTTCGAGGAGCGCCTCCCATGACGAATTTCCCCGCCTCGCCCGAAAAGTCCCCCGCGTTCGGTCACACCTCCGGCGTGAAGAATCTTCAACGCTGGTCGATCGCGGGCAGCCTCGCCGTCCTCGCGCTCATGGCCCCGACCGCGGTCTTCGCCCAAGCGGCGCCCGCGGTCGCGCCGGCCGATGTCGCCGCCCCGCCGGTCGCACGGCCTCAGCCGAACGCGCCGCCCCGTCGCATCGCGCCGCCGCCGCAACTGCCCGCGCTGCAAGCCGCTCCGCCCGCCGCGATCCCTCCCGCGCCCGCCGCGGATCCCAACGCGCCCGCGGATCCCAACGCGAAGAAAGAACCCTCCGTCGAGGAGAAGGCGCTCCGCGGTGTCGTCGCGATCGAACGCGCCGGTCAGCCCCTTTCGCTCGGCGCTGCGCTCGCGGGGGATGGCCGCATCCTCGCCGCGCTCTCGCCGCTCGGCTCGGGTAACGACCTCGAAGCGCGCTTCGCCGACGGCTCCGTCGTTCGCGTCAAGCTCGGCCACCACGACCGCACCTGGGACCTCGCGCTCCTCGTCCCGCAGTCGGGCCGCTGGACCGAAGGGCTCGTCGCCTCCACGCGTGATCCGCTCCGCACCGACGCGACCATCCGCAGCTTCGCGATGGGCGCCAAGGGCAAACCTTCGGTCTCGCAGATGGTGATCCGCGGCCGGAAAAACCTCCTCGGCGCCGACGACGCCACGCTCGCGAACGCCTTCGAGCTCGGCTCGCGCATCTCGCCGCTCGACCTCGGCGCGCCGATCGTCGACGAGGACGGGCGCGTCGTCGCCCTGCTCGGCCGCGGCTGCTCCCCGAACGAGGGTCGCCCCTGCACCCCCGTCGCGTTCGGCATCCCGATCAACGCGATCCGCTCCTTCCTGCGCACGGTCCCGCCGACCGCGGTCCCGCCCGCGGCTTGGCTCGGCATCCAGGGTTCGTCCGAGGTCGGAACGTTCGCCAAGGGCGTCCGTGTGCAGAGCATCCACCCGGACAGCCCCGCGGCCGAGGCCAAGCTCAAGGGCGGCGATCCCTCCGTCAGCGACATGATCGTCGCCGTCGACGGCGTGCCCGTGACGAGCCCCGAGCAGCTCGCGGAGGTCATCCGGACGCACGCGGTCGGCGAGAAGGTGCCGCTCACGGTGTTTGGCCAGGGCAAGTATCGTCAGGTGACGGTCGCGCTTCGTCAGGCGCCCGATCCGCGCGCCGCACCCAAGGCGCCGCCTGCGCATCCGGCCGAGTTGCCGACGCTCGGCGATGCGCCTCCCCCCACGCAAGCCCGTCCCAGAGCGGACGTGCTCGACCGCAGGAGGTAAGATCGATCCCATCTGATCCCGTGGAAACGAACTCGCGACGACCCACTCGCGGGATCTCGTTGACACCCCGCCGAACGATCCCGACCATGACGAGCGCGGCTCTCGGCTACCCATCGGTACCGAGAAAAGGCGAGCCGCTCCGTCCCCCACATTCGGTGAACCGTGGCTCAACAGCTCCGCATCGAGGTTGCCGGCGAGACGAACGTCGGCCGCAAGCGTAATCACAACGAAGACAACTTCGCGATCATGGCGGAGTACGGCCTCTTCATCGTGGCCGACGGCATGGGTGGTCATGCATCGGGCGAGGTCGCCTCGAAGATGGCCGTCGACGCGATGCAAGAATTCTTCGCGCAGACGCAAGAGGATCCCGAGCGCACGTGGCCCTACAAGATGGACCGCACGAAGGGCTACGAGGAGAACCGCCTCATCACGGGCATCAAGCTCGCGAACCTGCGCATCTACGAAACCGCGCAGCGCGAGTCGAAGAAGCGCGGCATGGGGACGACGTTCGTCGGCATCTTCACGGCGAACGACGGCGTGTACATCGCGCACGTCGGTGACAGCCGCGTCTACCGGCATCGCGACGGCAAGCTCGAGTGCCTCACCGAGGACCACTCGTTGCTCAACGACTACATCAAGATGAAGCGCCTCACGCCCGAGGAGATCGCGAACTTCCCGCACAAGAACGTCATCGTGCGCGCGCTCGGGATGAAGGAGACCGTCAAGGTCGACACGCGCTTCGAGGTGCCCGCCGTCAACGACACCTACCTGCTCTGCTCCGACGGCCTCTCCGGCCCCGTGAGCGACCCCGAGATCGCCGACATCCTCTCGCGCCACGGCGACATCAAGACCGCGACCGCGAAGCTCATCGAGCGCGCCAACGAGAACGGCGGACCCGACAACGTCACGTGCGTCCTCGTCCGCTGGACGCTCTGATCCAAGGCGAACACCGACCCGCGTTCACGCGCCGCACCCACGGCGCGTGATGCGTTTTGTGCGCGCGACGCGCGCGGCGATCACTTGCCCGTCGAGAGCATGATCGCCGCGACGATGGCGAAGCCGATCAGCGCGAACAGAACGCCGCCGAGCAGGAAGGGCCACACACGGCGCGGCGCATGCTGCGGCGCGAGGTCGGTCGCGAGGGGCTGCATGCCGGTTTGCTGCGGCCACGGGGCCTGCTGCGCCGGCATGCTCATCGGTTGCTGCCCATAGGATCGCGAGGCCTCCGGGTACGTCGCGTTCGGCATCGGCGCGCCGTAGCTCGGCGACGCGGGCACGGGCGGTTGCACCGCGCCGTACGTGCCCGAGCTCGACAGACCCGGGTAACTGTTGGAGGTCGAACCATATCCCGAGGGGCTTGGCCGCGCCGCGCTCGATCCCGACGGTTGCGGCAGCGGCGGCCACTGCGGGGCCCCTCCGGTCTGGTTCGGCATGAGCCGCGCGATCGGCATCGCCAGCGTCGCGGCCGCGTCGTCGGTCGTGTTCTCCGCCTCGATCGGCGGAGGCTCGGCGCGACGGATGTGCGACTCCTGGCGCGTCACGTCGTAGGGAATCGTCCCGCGCGGCCCGCCGCTCAAGGACGCCGACGCATGCGAAGGCGTGCGCGACATCGACACCCCCGTCTGCGGCGCGGGCATCGTGTGTGCGGTCCCGAGCGTGTTCGGCTGCGCGTACGGCACGCCCGACGAACGCGGGCTCAGTTCGCGCCACGCGGCGAGCGCCTCCGTCGCTGTCTGGAACCGCTGGTCCGGATCACGCGCGAGCCCGCGTGCGACGAACGCTTCGAGCCGTGGATCGATGGGGCCATCCATCGCGTCGCCGATCCTGCGCGGCGGCGCCTTCGCCTTCATCTCCACCATCACGAGCACGTTCTTCGCGAGGTAGGGGAGCTGTCCCGTGAGCGACTGGTAGATCATCGTCGTGCACGCGTAGATGTCCGCGCGCTCGTCGACCATCTTTGCCTTGCCGATCTGCTCGGGCGGCATGAACGAGAACGTTCCGAGGCTCTGGCCCATCTCGGTGAGCGTCTCGCCCTCCAACTCCTTCGGCAGCTTCGAGATGCCGAAGTCGAGGATCTTTACCCGCGTGGAGCCATCCGGACGGCGTTCGAGGAAGACGTTCGAGGGCTTGAGGTCGCGGTGGATGATCTTCACGCGGTGCGCGTCCGCGAGGCCCATCCAGACCTGTTCGAGGATGAAGTAGAGCTCGTCGAAGTGGATCGGCCCGGTGCGCTTCAGCCGATCGATGAGGCTCTCGCCTTCGAGCAGCTCGAAGACGAGCACGATGCCGAAGTTCGCGTCCTCCTCGACGTCGAGGACCTGCGTGACGTAGTCGCTGTTGATCGAGCCCGCCGCGCGCGCCTCGCGCCGGAAGCGCTCGACGGCCGAGTGCTTCGCCTTCACGTCGGCGTGCAGCACCTTGATCGCCACCTGGCGCCCGGTGCGCGTGTTCTCCGCGGCGAACACCTCGCCCATCCCGCCGCGCCCGAGCGGGCGGATCACGCGGTAGCGATTCGCGATGATGGTGCCGGCTTCGATCTCCAAACGTGCGCCTCGTCCCTTCGGACTAGAACGTCCCGACGGCCATCATGCCGCCGCCCTGCGGTGTGGCCCATGGAGCGAAGGCAAACGACTCCTTCGGCGGCTCGGTCGGCTTCTTCTCGGGCCGCATGACGAAGAGGACCGTCGCCGCCACCGCGCCCGCCGCGGCCAAGCCGAAGCACACGTCCGCGACCGTGTTCAGCGTGACGACCTTCGAACGCATGTCCTCGAGGACCACGAGCTCCGATGCGGTGTTCGCCTTCCCGTTCGACGCGTCGAAGTCGGCTTTCGCGCCCGTCGCGAGCACGCCTCCGACCACCGCGCCCGCGATGCCCGCGGCGATCGCCGCGCCGCCCACGATGAACACCGTCATCGGCACGGGACGCGAGGGCTGCTCGGCGGGTTTGTCCTCGCCGCCGCTCTGGAAGTCCTTCTCGGTAAAACCCTCGGCCGTCACGGGTTTGCCCTTGTCGAACTCGAACTCGCGCTCGAACTTGCCGCCGTTCGGGATGTCGACCTTCCAGATCTGATCGGGCGCGCCGTCGACGCTGGCCTTGAACTCGTGCGAGCCGGGGTGGATGCCGATGCGCGTGTCCGTGAGGCCGATCGTGTAGCGGTTCGTGATCGGAAAGCCGCGCGCCGGCGTGCGCACGTCCGTGATCGTCACGCCCGGACGATCGGACTTCAGCGTCACCCACGCGACCACGGACCGCAGCGCCTTGAGGTCCGTCTCCATCTGCTGCTTGTCCGCGGGGTCGAGCTGATCGCCCTTCGCTTCGAGGAATTTGTCGAGCAGAGAGATCGCCTCGCCGTCGCGCTCGAGCTCCATCGCGCAGAGGCCCATGCCCTTGACCGCGTTCATCGAGCCCGAGAGCTCGTAGGCCTTCTTGAACTCGCGATACGCCTCCTCGCACTTGTGCCCGGAGGGATCGTTGTAGAAGGCCGCGCCCGCCTCCATGTGCTTCTTCGCTTCGACGAGCTTCGGATCCTCGGGCGCTGCGGGCTCGGCCGGGGGCTTCTTGCCGGCGCCTTTGCCCTGCGCGAGGGCCGGGCACGCAGCGGCGAGCATGGCGAGAGCCGTGATCGCGGAGAACGTACGCGTCAGCGCGGACCGCATGCCCCAAAGGGTACCGCGGGTCGTGCTGGATCGGAAAGAGAACCGCAGGGGTTCGGGGCGTAGCTCCGCTCGCGGAGCGAGAGCCCCGAGCGTCGAACGACGCGGTTCGAGGGGGGCGTCTTACTCCTCGTTGGAGCGGAGCTTGGCGAGCACGCTGAGGTCTTCGAGGGTCGAGGTGTCGCCGGTGGTCTCGCGCCCCGTGGCCACATCCTTCAAGAGGCGCCGCATGATCTTGCCGCTTCTCGTCTTCGGCAGCGCGTCGGCGAAGCGGACCTGATCGGGTCGGGCGAACTTGCCGATCTCTTGGCCGACGTGGTTCGCGAGCTTCGTCGCGAGCTCGGGACTCGCCGTAAATCCGGGGCGAAGCGACACGAAGACCACGAGCGCTTGGCCCTTGAGGTCGTCCGGCCGACCGACCGCGGCCGCCTCGGCGACGGCTGGGTGCGAGACGAGCGTGCTCTCGATCTCCGCGGTGCCGATGCGATGACCCGCAACGTTCAGGACATCGTCGATGCGGCCGACGACCCAGTAGTAGCCGTCCGCGTCGCGGCGCGCGCCATCGCCCGTGAAGTAACAGCCCTCGACATCGCTGAAGTACTGCTTGCGGAAGCGCTCGTCGTCGCCCCACACGGTGCGCAAGATCGAGGGCCACGGGCGCCGGAGGACGAGCATGCCGCCCTCGTTCGCCCCGACGCTCGTGCCGTCCTTGGTCACGACGTCCGGCACCACGCCGAACATGGGCAAACCCGTCGATCCGGGCTTCGCCGACGCGGCGCCGGGCAAGGTCGTCATGAGGATCGAGCCCGTCTCCGTTTGCCACCACGTGTCGACGATGGGGCAACGCTCGCCGCCGATGTTCTTGTGGTACCAGATCCACGCCTCGGGATTGATCGGCTCGCCGACGGAGCCGAGCAGGCGCAGGCTCGAAAGATCACTCTTCTTCGGCCAGTCGTCGCCCTGGCGCATGAAGGCGCGGATCGCGGTCGGCGCGGTGTAGAGGATGGTCACGCCGTGCCGCTCGATGAGGCGCCAGAAGCGGCCCCAGTCGGGGAAGTTCGGCGCGCCTTCGTAGAGCAGGCACGTCGCGCCGTTCGAGAGCGGGCCGTAGACGATGTAGCTGTGCCCGGTCACCCAACCGACGTCGGCCGTGCACCAGTAGACGTCGTCGTCACGCAGGTCGAAGACGTACTTCGTGGTGACGTGCGCGCCGACGAGATAACCCGCGGTCGTGTGCAGCACGCCCTTGGGTTTGCCCGTGGAGCCCGAGGTGTAGAGGATGAACAGCGGGTGCTCGGCGTCGACGATCGTGGCCTCGCGACGCGCGTGGCCGTTCGGATCGACGATCTCGTGCCACCACACGTCGCGTCCCTCGGTCATCTGCACGGGACACTTCTCGCTGCCGAGGTGACGCAGCACGACGGTCTTCTGCACGCTCGCCGATTGCGGCTGCGCGAGCGCCTTGTCGACGGTCGACTTCAGCTCGAGCACGTTGCCGCGCCGGTAGCCGCCGTCCTGCGTGATGACGACCTTCGCCTGGCTGTCGTGCACGCGGTCGCGGATCGCGTCCGCCGCGAAGCCGCCGAAGATCACGGTGTGCACCGCGCCGAGCCGCGCACACGCGAGCATCGCCACCACGACCTCGGGCACCATGCCCATGTAGATCGCCACGCGGTCGCCCTTCTCCACGCCGAGCTTCGCGAGCGCGTCGGCGAAGAGCACGGTGTCGCGGTAGAGCTGCGCGTACGTCAGCGTGCGCGTCTCGCCGTACTCGCCTTCCCAGATGATCGCCGCCTTGTTCCGCGTCGGCGTCGACATGTGCCGATCGAGGCAGCTCTCCGAGACGTTGAGCGTCGCGCCCTCGAACCACTTCGCGTGCGGGAGGTTCCACTCGACCGTCTGCGTCCACGGCGTGCGGAACACGAGGTCCTTCGCCTCGCGACGCCAGAACGTGTCCGGATCGTCGAGGCTCTCGCGGTAGAGCGCGTCGTAGGCCTCGCGCGATTTGATGCGCGCGCGCGCGGCAAACTCGGCCGGCGGATCGAACCTACGCGTCTCCTTCAGCAGGCTTTCGATGGCTTCCTTCGACATGGGCCCTCCCAAGGCGGACGCGGAGGATACCGCTCCGGAAGAACATCGTCACCAGCCGCCGAGACCGACGCGCGCTCCGAGGCCCAGGGTCACGCGGGGGTCGGCGAGCTCGACGTCGGCGGTGTCGGTCCCGCCGAGCAGGAGCGTCTGCTGCGCGGCGAGACCGACCAGGACGCCGCTCCAGTCGAGCTCGACGCCCGTGTCGAGGTTGATGAAGGCGACGCCCCCGGGGCTTTCGCCGCTGCCGAGCCAGTTGTACGCGAGGCCGCCGCCGATCGTGGCGACGAACCGCGCCTTCCTGCCGGGGCTCATGAGCCGCACGCCCCCGCCGAACCGCACGGAGTTCAGCCGGACCGTGCTGTCGCCGCTCTTCGTGGCGATGGGATTGTTCGCGTAGTCGAACAAAAACTCGAGCCCGATCGGCGTGGAGATCCGATAGCCGAGCCGCGCGCCGACCATGCCGCCCGCGCCCTCCTCGCCGAGCATCAGGAAGACGCCGCCCGTCGCGTTCGCATACGCGCCGCGGAGGGGCGGATCCGGCGGTTTTGCGATCTTGGGCGGAGGAGGCGGCGGGGCCGGGAGCGAGCGCGGCACGGCGATGGGTACGCCGCCGACGTCGGGACGAACCTCCTGCGCTTTGCCGGCCACGACGAGCACCTGGAACGCGTACTCGGGGCCGCCTTGCTTGTACATCTGCACGAGGTGCGTCCCCGGCTCGACGAGCCCGGCCCACTGGCCGAGCGCGAGCGGCACCTGATCGATCGCGATGGCCATCTCGGGGTCGTCCGTCTTCACGACGACCCAGCCCTTGTTCGGCACGAGCGCGAGCTTGACGACCTTGTCCTGGTCCTTGCTCGTGACCGTGACGATCTCCTCGGCGTCCTCGTAGCCTTCGGCGCGCGCGCCGATCCGGTGCCGCCCCGGTCCGAGCGGCAGGGGTTTGTCCGCGGTGCCGGGGGGCTGCGGCTCGTCGTCGACGAGCAGCACGGCGTGCGAGGGCGAGACCTCGACCTTCACGTATCCGATGAGCGCGCGCATCTCGGCGATCGCGCTCTCGGCGGCGGCCTTGTCCTCGGGCTCCATCGTGTCCGCGTGCTTGCGGAGCGCGAGCTCGAGGGCGGCGATGGCCTGCGGGTACTGGAAGAGGCTCTTGTGGGCGAGCGCGATGTTGACGAGGGGGCTCGCGCGCGGGCGCACGGCGTAGGCGGCCTGAAACTCCACGATGGCGGCGGCGAAGTTGCCGTCTCCGTAGAGCTTCACGCCGTTCGCCATGTGCTGCTTGTACGAGTCGGGAAGGGGCGCGCTCTCGGCCTTTGGGTCGCCGGCCGCGAGGGCGCCGTTCGCGACCGTGGCGAACGCGAGCGTGAGGGCGAGGGCCGCGCGGGGCCTGAATCGACCGAGGAGCGAGCTCATTCCACCTTCAGCTTGAGCTGCGGGGCGACGCCCTGGATCTTCATCGTCGCCGTCGGCTTGGCGCTCGCTTGCGGCGGCGTGATCTCCGGCTTGGCGTTCGCGGTCTTCGTGGTCTTCCTCGTCGAGGTCGACGTCGTTCGAGGCGCCTCGGAAGGCTCAGGCGCGGGCAGCTTCGTCTCGGCCGCCTCCGGCGCGGGCGCTTCTGCGGGGTTCGTTTCGTTTGTCTGCACGGGCTCGGGTGCCGGCTCGACGCGCGCTTCGCTCGCTGGGGTTGTCGGGGGAACGGGTGACGCAGGCGTGGCGGACGTCGGCGTGCTGCGGCTGTACATGACACCCACGCCGATCGCCAGCGCAGCGGCGAACGCGCCCAGACCGAGCCAGAGCGCGCGTGATCGCTCCTTGCCGCCGCTCGCGCCGCTGTTCGTCGACCAGCCCACGCGTGACGGTCCACCCGTGCCGACCTCCTCGGCGGGCCGCGTCGCCGACTCGTTCGTCTGGGCCGCGCGCGGCGTGTTTCGCGCAAGATCCGGCGACGAACGCGAGCCCGTATCGCCGACGCGGAGCGCGCGCGCCGGGAGCAGGCCACCCGAGGCGGCGCCGAGCGCGTCGAGCATCTCGCGCGCATTCGGAAAACGTTTGTCCCGGTTGCGCTTGAGTGCCTTCACGAGGAAACGCGCCACGGCTTCGGGCACTTCGGGGTTCCACGTGCGCACGTCGGGCACGGCCTTCGTGCAGATGTTCACGATGACCTGCTCGTACGATTGCCCCTCGTGCGGGGGCCTGCCCGTGAGGCACTCGTAGAGGATCGCGCCCACCGACCAGAGATCGGTGCGCTCGTCGATGTCGGGCAGCGCCTGCGATTGCTCGGGCGACATGTAAAACGGCGTGCCGAGCACCGTGCCTTGGCGCGTGATCGTCTTCTCGGGGACGCCGCCCGTGCGTCGCACCTTGGAGATGCCGAAGTCGAGGATCTTGACGAAGTCGGTCTGGTCGTCGCGTTCGGCGAGGAAGACGTTGTCGGGCTTGAGATCACGATGAACGATGCCGGCCTCGTGGGCGCGGCAGAGGCCGCGGAGGAGCTGCGCGATCACGTCGAGCGTGACGTCGAGGTCGAGTCGCCCGAGGCGCTTGATCCGGTGGCCTAGGTCCTCGCCGCGAAGCAGCTCCATCACGATGAAGGGCTGCCCGTCGTCGGTGACGCCCGAGTCGAAGATCGTGACGATGTGCGCGCTCTCGACCGCGCTCGCGGCCGCGGCCTCGCGCTGGAAGCGGGCCACGGCGTCAGCGTTTCGGGCGAGCTCGGGGTCGACGAACTTCATCGCGACGCGCTTGCCGATGCTCGTGTTCAGCGCCTCGTACACCGCGCCCATGCCGCCTCGGGCGATGAGGCGGGAGACCTTGTATTTGCCCACGTCACGGCCGACGAGCGAGCCGTCGCTCGTCGGGGCGTCGGGCAGCGGAGCGTCGGCAGCGGGCATGCGGGATCATCGAGGCCGGGTCGACCTCGTTCCCCCATGGACGAGCGAACGAGAGAAAACCTTCGGCCGATCGAACCGAGCTTATCACCGCTCCCCGGTGGCGTGCACGATCTCGAAGAAACGACGCGAGGGTATGGGGCAGAGCTCGGCTCGTCCGAGCGGAGCCCCATCGTCGATCAACGCGGCAGCGGCGGCAGGTCCGGCGGGGGGGCCTCGCCGAGCAGCGCGTCGAGCTCGCCGTCTTGATCGAGGGCCGCGATGTCCGTGAATCCGCCCACGGGGCGGTTGTTGATGAACACCTGCGGCACGGTTCGCTGGCGCGTGGTCTCCGAGAGCCAGCGGCGGAGGTCGGGCCGCGTGTCGACGTCGATCTCCTCGAAGCGCACTTTCTTCCCGGAAAGCAAGGCTTTCGCGCGGTGGCAGTAGGGGCACCAGGGGGTCGTGTAGATGGCGACGTCGGCGGGCATGATGCTGGACATTTCGGTCCTCGGAGCGAAAGGCGCAAGGGCGGGGATGTGCGCGAGAGCTCGGCGAAGCGCCAAGGGAGGGTCGGACGAGGTGAGGTGGCGCGAGGCGGAGCGCCAAGCACAGGGGAGCAGAGCCGAGCGGGTGCTCGGCGAAGCGCCACGGACGGCCCTCTCGCGCCGGGGTGGTGATTGGCGACGCGCCAAGCAGAGGTCGGGAGGGCCGGTAGCCGGGATGGCGAAGCGCCAAGGAGAGGTCGGAACAGGTCGAACGGTGCTTGGCGCAGCGCCAAGGAGGCGTCCGAGCGCTCCGGGGTGCGCTTGGCGCGGCGCCAAGGAAGAGCCCTCGGGCTCCCGGGTGCGCTTGGCGCGGCGCCCAAGGAGGAGCGAGGGGCTCCCGATGTTGCTTGGCGATGCGCCGAGCGCATGCTGCGGAGTACCGCAGCCGATGGCGTCCTTCCGTGACCCGACCTAGAAGCACGACGCGCCGTCCCTTGCGTGCGCTGCTCACCTAGTGAGAAAAAGGAGCCATGGCCGACACCGAGGGCACAATCCACCTCGAACGCTTCACGAACGACGCCCGGCAGATCGTCGCGGGCGCGCAAGCGCTCGCCGACGACCGGAAGCATGCCGAGGTCTCGCCTTTGCACCTGCTCGTGCGCTTGCTCGAACGGGATCGCGGCGTCCTCGAGGTCTTCCGGCGCGCCGGCGCCGACCCGAACGAGACGATGAACCTCGCGGAGGCGGCCCTCAGGCGTCAGCCGAAGTCGACGGGCGGCGTCGCGTACGTGGACGCCCGGCTGCTCGATCTGCTCGGGCGAGCCGAGCGTGAGGCGACGCGGGACAAGTCTCCGAACGTCGGCATCGAGCACCTCCTGCACGCGCTCGCGCAGGAGATTCGTGGGCCGGCGGGGGAGATCCTCTCGTCGTTCAGCATCGGTCCGGGCGCGTTCCGTCCGCACCTCGGCGCGCTCGCGGAGGGGGAAGCGAAGGCGCCGGCACAGCGGGATTCGGCCGCGGCGATCGTGACGAGCGCGGCGGGGAGTGCCGACGCGAACGGCTACACGCGGGACCTCGTGGCGGATGCGCGCAAAGACCTGTTCGATCCGGTGATCGGCCGCGACGGCGAGGCGCGGCGGCTCCTGCAGATCCTCGAGCGCCGGTTCAAGAACCATCCGCTCGTCGTAGGCGAGCCGGGCGTCGGCAAGTCCGCGCTGATCCGCGGGCTCGCCGATCGCATCGCGCGCGGTGACGTGCCGAGTAACCTCGCCGGCGCGCGCCTCTACGAGCTCGACACGGGCGCGCTCGTCGCGGGCGCAAAACTCCGCGGCGAGATCGAGCAGCGCCTCAAGGCCCTCGTCGACAAGCTCCGCAGCGTTCAGGACGCCGAGACGATCCTCGTCGTCGAGGACATCGACGCGCTCTTCGGCCAGGGCGTGCAGGGCTCGGGCGTCGGTGACCTCCTGAAGCCGCTGCTCGCGCGGAGCGAGATCCGCATCCTCGCGACGACCACGCCCGAGGGCATTCGCAAGCTGAACGAGCGGGATGCTTCGATCCTGCGGCGCTTCGCCGTGGTGAACATGGATCCGCCGTCGATCGATCAGGCGACCGAGATCCTGCGTGGCGTCGCCACGAAGTACGAGGCGCACCACCGCGTGCGCATCGGCGAGAGCGCGATCCTCTCGGCCGTGAGCCTCGCCAAGCGGTACCTCTCCGATCGCGCGTTGCCGGATACCGCGGTCGATCTCCTCGACGAGACGAGCGCGCGCAAGCGCGTCGAGGTCGATGGCGTGCCCGCGGAGGTCGACGCGTTGAGCCGCCGCGTGGATGCGCTCAAGGCGCAGATCGCGGCGCTCGCGGACGACGACGATCGGCTGAGCGTGCAAGCGCGGCAACGACTGGAGAAGGAGCTCGCCGAGGTCGAGCCGCGCGCGAAGGAGCTGCGCACGGCCATCGCGGCGCGCCGCGGTGTCGTCGCGGCGGTGCAGTCGATCCGCAAGGAGCTCGCGGCGGCGAACGAGGCGTTCGCGACGGCGCAACGCGAGAAGAACTACGCGCGGATCGGCGAGCTCGAGCACGTGACCTTGCCCGAGATCCGCCGCCGTCTGGAGACGGCCGAGCAGGCCGCGAAGCGCGAGGGCGCCGAGGCCGGCTCGAACATGGTCACGGAGAACGACGTGGCCGGCACGCTCGCCGAGTGGACGGGCATCCCGGTCGCGAAGATGCTCGAAGGCGAGTCGGAGAAGCTCCTCAAGATGGAAGAGCGCCTCGCGCGCCGCGTGGTCGGCCAGGACGAGGCCGTGCGCGCGATCGCCCGCGCCGTGCGCCGCGGCCGCGTGGGCCTGCGTGATCCGGGCAAGCCCATCGGCTCGTTCCTCTTCCTCGGCCCGAGCGGCGTCGGCAAGACCGAGCTCGCCAAGGCCCTCGCCGAGTTCTTGTTCGACGACGAGCAGGCGCTCACGCGGCTCGACATGAGCGAGTTCATGGAGCGGCACATGGCGCAGCGCCTCATCGGCGCGCCGCCCGGCTACGCTGACAGCGAGCAAGGTGGCTTCTTGACCGAGGCCGCGCGCCGCAGGCCCTACAGCGTCCTGCTTTTCGACGAGGTCGAGAAGGCGCACGCGGACGTGTTCAACCTGCTCCTCCAGATCCTCGACGACGGCCGCCTCACCGACGGTCGCGGCAGGACCGCGGACTTTTCCAACACGGTCGTGATCATGACCTCGAACATCGGTTCGAAGCGGATCCTGGAGACGGACGTGAAGCTTTTCGGCACCGAGGATGGGCGCGACGCGATCCGCGACGTGCTCTTCGAGGAGCTCAAGGCCTTCTTCCGGCCGGAGTTCTTGAACCGGATCGACGACATCGTCGTGTTCAAGGCCCTCAGCAAGCAGGACCTGCGCGGGGTCGTGGACATCCAGCTCCGGCGCCTCGAGCGGCTGCTCGCGGATCGCGAGATCAAGGTGCAGCTCGACGACGCCGCGAAGGACCTGCTCGTCGACATCGGCTACGAGCCCTCGCTCGGCGCGCGGCCGCTCAAGCGCGCCATCCTGAAAGAGCTGCAAAACCCGCTCGCCGAAGCGATCCTCGCGGGCGGCTACGGCCCCGGACAGATCGTGCACGTCCGCGCGGCCGACGGCTCGTTCACGTTCACGAAGGCCTGAGCGCGGCGCGTCGGCTGACGCGTCGCGTTGCCGGTTCCCGTCCTTGCTCGCTGCGAGGACGGCGGATCGGGACTCCGCGCAAACATTGACGCCGCCGTGACGACCGTAGATCCTGCGAGTGTAGGAGGCTCCGGCATGCCTGGCAGGAACGTATCGCGGCGGTTGTTCGTGGGAGTGGTGGGGGGCGGTGTGCTTGCCGCACCGGTGATCGCCTCCGCGCGCCCGGAGACCACGCCCGCTGCAAAAGACGCGGCGCACAGCGAAAAACCGCTCGATGCGCCGACGCGTGAGAACGTCGCCAAGCTGCTCGCCCCGCTCGCCGCGGGCGCGCGCCTCGCGCGATGGACGATCGTCCAGATCGATCCCGTCGTGAACGGGTGTGTGAGCATCAAGGTTCGGACGGACGATGGGCACACGTTCGACCTGGAATTGCTCGCGCGCGACCGCACCGCGCTCGCGCAGCGGCCGCCCGCAGAGACGGAACGGCACGCGATCTTCGTGGTGAACGGCGGCAATGGCTGGGCGCCCACGCAGGAGGAGCAGGGGCTCGCGGCCATGACGCTCGCGCAGATCGTCGCGAAGAACGAGCGCGAGGTGCGCCTGTCCGATCTGCTCACGCACGCCGAGCGCATCCACAAGCACGGCGACGCGCTCCTGGTTCCGGCGGAGGGACCGGGCTGACGGCATGGCGGCGGTCCTCTCCCTTGGTTTGACTTGCAACAATGCGTGCGTCTTCTGCGCGCAAGGGGAGAGGTCCGCCACCCGCGAGCGAGACGCCGAAGGGCTCGATCTCGCGAGGGGCCTGCGCATCGAGCCGGGCGACGTCGTGTTCGTGCAGGGTGGCGAGCCGACGCTCGCCGAGGATCTACCGGCGGTTGTCCGCGCACTCGACGAGCGCGGCGCGCGCCGCATCGTGGTGCAGACGAACGGCCGGCGGCTCGCGTACCGCGCCTATACGCGCGCGCTTCGCGAGGCGTCGAGCAAGCTCTCGCTCGACGTCTCGCTGCACGGCTCGACCGAGCCGATGCACGACTACCACACGCAGACGCCGGGCAGCTTCAAGCAGACCGCGCTCGGCGTACGGCATGCGCGGGCCGAGGGCATCGAGGTCGGGACGACCACGGTGATCACGCGGTCGAACTATCGTCACCTCGCGGAGATCGTGCAGCTTTCGCGTGCGCTCGGGGCGCGCGCGGCGCACCTCGCGAGGGCTTCACGGTTTGGCCGCGCGGCGCGCGCGGCGGATCGGATCGTCGCGCCGGAAGATCTCGTGCGGCCGCAGCTCACGCGCGCGCTCGCGGAGGCGGCGCGGCTCGGAATGGGCTGGCTCGCGGGCGAGAAGGCGAGCCACGCGGAGGTGCGCGAGCTCTTCGCGGGCCTCGGCGAGGTGGAGATCGCGGAGGCGGGGGGGCTGGGTTCGTCGCGGACGACCGGCGTCGAGATCGCGGCCTCCGACAAGAACTTCGTGGAAACGTCTCGGCTCGTCCGAGCGAAACCACCGAGCGTCAACCGGAGCATTGCTTGGGAGCGGTGAGTGACAATGGCGAGCAACGTCAAAGCCAGTGACGAGCAGCGGGGCAAGCAGGTGCGACGGATCGCCATCGCGGCGCTTCTGACCGTGATCGGCGCGGCGGCGGGTTCGTCCTGCGCCGAGGGCGGGAGCGTCACGTCCACGGGTGGCAACAGCACCGGCTCGAGCTCTGGCGGCAGGGGCGGCGAAGGCGGCGAAGGTGGCGCGGGCGGCGGCACGGGCGGCACGGGCGGCGTTGGTGGCATCGGCGGCACGGGTGGTACCGGTGGCATGGGTGGAGCCGGCGGCGGGGGCGGCGCGGGTGGAGCCGGCGGCGCGGGTGGCGGCCAGATGTGCGTGCCGCAGACCGAGGTCTGCGACGGCGTCGACAACAACTGCGACAACGTGGTCGACGAGGGCTGCGATTGCGTGACCGGCGTGAAGGAGGCCTGTTACACGGGCCCCGACGGCACGAAGGGCGTCGGCGCGTGCAAGGAAGGCGAGAGGACCTGCGACGCGTCCGGGAAGTGGGGCCTGTGCGAAGGGGAGGTCGTCCCGGCTCCGGCCGAGGCTTGCAACGGCTTCGACGACGACTGCGACGGCGAGGTCGACGAAGGGTGTACGTGCATCACGGGCGAGACGAAGGGCTGCTACACGGGCCCGATGGGCTCGGAGAACGTCGGCCTCTGCAAGCCCGGCACGCAAGCCTGCGACGCGAACGGCCAGTGGGGCCCGTGCCTGGGTGACACCACGCCGCAGCCCGAGCTGTGCAACGGCCTCGACGACAGTTGCGACGGCACGATCGACGAGGACAACCCGGGCGGCGGCGGCGCGTGCGTCGCGCCGGGCCTCGGCGAGTGCAAGAAGGGCACGCTGAACTGCATCAACGGCGCGGTGAAGTGCTCGCCCGCGCCCGTGCAGCCCGAGGCTTGCGACGGCCTCGACAACAACTGCGACGGCAACACCGACGAGGGCAACCCCGGCGGCGGCATGCAGTGCACGACGGGCTTCATGGGCCTGTGCAGCACGGGTTTGACCAAGTGCGATGGCGCGAACGGCGTGAAGTGCATGCCGAACGTCGTCCCCGGCCAGCTCTCCGAGGCGTGCAACAACCTCGACGACGACTGCGACGGCATGGTCGACGACGCCATCCCGCAGGTCGGCATGGCGTGCACGAAGCCCGGTCAGCTCGGCGTCTGCCAGTTCGGCACCTTCGAGTGCCCCGCCGGCGCGCCGCAGCTCCTCTGCAACGCGCCTCTGCCCGGCACGGTCCAGGAGACGTGCAACGGCAAGGACGACGACTGCAACGGCACGATCGACGATCCGGCTCTCGTGAACGGTTTGCCCTGCAGCACGGCGTTCCCCGGCGTGTGCGCGACGGGCACCACGGTCTGCGTGGGCGGAAGCTCCTCGTGCAACCCGCAGGTCTCGCCCGGATCGCAGACCGAGATCTGCGACAGCAAGGACAACAACTGCAACGGCACCGTCGACGAGATGCAGCCGAACCCGGCGTGCACCTCGCAAAACCCGAACGCGCAGTTCGTCTCGAGCTGGTCGTGCACCGGCGGCCAGTGCCAGATCGTGCAGTGCAACGTCGGCTACGCGAACATCGACGGCGCGCCGGGCAACGGCTGCGAGTGCGCGACCGATCAGTACGCGAACCAGTGCGTCAGCTCGGGCGCGGTCAGCGTGCCGAAGGGCGGCACGGTGAACATGATCGGCAAGGTCGAGACCTCGGTGGGCAGCGACTGGCTCACGTTCAACTTCGTCGCGCCCGCGGCGCTCGGCCAGCCGTACACGCCGAAGGTCCAGCTCGTGAACGACGCGGGTGGTCAGTACGGGATGGACGTGCTCCACGACTGCAACACCGTCGCGACCTGCAACGACGGCGGCACGGGAGCGGGGGCCACCGTTTGGGAGCTGAATTATCAGTACAACATGAACGGCAGTCCCACGGGCCCCTGGTCGGACAACAACCCGAAGGTCGTGTCTGTCAAGGTTCGCGTGTATCGCAAGAACGGTACGCCGCCGACGTGCGATCAGTATACCGTGACCGCCACGAACCCGTGAGGAGCGGCGGGACGCACCTTACGGTACGTCATCGGGAGCGAAGGGCGAATGAGCGACATGTCGTTTCACTTGGGTGAGGGCTCGGTTCGGATCGAGTTCGACGAGGGCCTGTACCCCAAGGATGCGATCTACGGAGCGGCGTACGTCTTCATCGATCGCTGCTGGGTGCACCTCGATCGTGCGGGAGATCGGCGCATCCAGGTGACGCTCAAGGCGAAGAAGCCGGGCGCTGACACGCAGACGTTCGCGGGTGAGTTCCAGAACGAGCTGCTCGGCCAGGCGTGGCGCCTCCGGATCGTCGAGGAGAACAAGAAGCTCGTCGAGTCGATCACGGCGCGCGCGTTCGGCGGCGCGGCGGGTCCGCCCGGGCTCGATGAGTTGCTCGCGATGGACATCGGCGAGGAGACGGCCTTCGAAGATCCGCTCGGCATCGCGATGAGCTGGGAGGAGAAGTACAAGAAGAAGGGCAAGGCCGAGGGCACGAAGGCCGAGGCCGAAGGCGCGGCCGAGAACGTGTCGGGGGGCGAGAAGGCGTCGTGATCGAGCTCAGGTTTCACGAGGAGCTCTACGACGGCTTCGCGATCGACGAGGCCGTGAAGACGTACGCTCCGTACGCGACGGCCGAGCTCTCGCGCGATGGCGGCGCGTACGTCGTGAAGGTGACGGCGAAGCCCGAGGCCACGAGCGAAGGCATCGACGAGCGCGTGCTCTCCGCGGAGCTCGCGAACTACGCGCTCGGTTTGACGATCGAGAAGGCGCGATCGGGAGGTGCGGCGTGACGAGCCTCTCGACGCTCTTCACCGAGCTCGGCCCCGCGGCGAAGTCTCCCTCGGGCCTCGTGCCGTTCCGGTTCCGCGAGGTGGGCGGAGATATTTTGCTCACCAACTTTCTCGGCGACTGGCTCTTCGTCACGAACGACGAGTTCCGCTCGCTCGCGCGCGGCGAGCTCGATCCCGCTTCGCCGCTCCACGACAAACTCGCGTCGAGAAACTTCCTTCGCGACGGCCTCGATCAGGCGAAGGCAGCCGAGCGCATCGCGTACAAGAAGCGGTTCCTCAACTGGGGGCCGAACCTGCACATCGCGGTCGTCACGCTCCGCTGCAACGAGACGTGCGTCTACTGCCACGCGAGCCGCGCGAACATGGACGCGGTCCATACCGACATGACGCCGGAGATCGGCGAGAAGGTCGTGGACCTGATGCTCCAGTCAACCTCGCCCTCGGTGACGCTGGAGTTCCAGGGCGGCGAGCCGCTCGCGAACTTCCCGGTGATGAAGCACGTCATCGAGTACGCCCTTGCGAGGAACCGCGCCTACGGCAAGGGGCTCGAGTTCACGATGGTCTCGAACCTGGCCATGATGGACGAGGAGAAGCTCGCCTTCCTCGTCGATCGCAAGGTTCAGATCTGCACGAGCATCGACGGCCCGGAGCACCTGCACACGAAGCAGCGCATCCTCGCCGGCGGCAACGCGCATCGCGAGGCCGTGAAGTGGATCGAGCGCATCAACAAGGCCTACATCGACATCGGCCTCGACCCGACGCTCTACCACGTCGAAGCGCTGCTCACGACGACGCGCGAGGCGCTCAAGTACCCGAAGGAGATCGTCGACACGTACGTCGGCCTCGGGTGTCGCGCGATCTTCCTCCGCCCCGTCGATCCCTTCGGCTTCGCGGGCAAGACCGCGCAGATCGTCGAGTACGACCGCGCCGCGTACCACAACTTCTACCGCACCGCGGTCGAGCACATCCTCGACCTCAACCGGCGCGGCGAGCAGGTCCTCGAGCGGTACGGCTCGATCTTCCTCACGAAGATCCTCGGCGACGACGACCCGAACTTCCTCGACATCCGCTCGCCGAGTGGCTCGGGGATCGGCGCCCTCGCCTACAACTACGACGGGAAGATCTTCTCGAGCGACGAAGGCCGGATGATGTACGAGACCGGCGATCCCGCGTTCCAGATCGGCGACGTGTTCACCTCGACGTATCGCTCGCTCATGAAACACGAGACGGTGCGCGCGCTCGTGCTTGCGTCGATCCGCGAGGCGCAGCCCGACTGCGTGAACTGCACGTACACGCCGTACTGTGGGGTGCAGCCCGAGCACAGCTACCGGACGCAGGGCACGATCTTCGGTAGGATGCGTGAGAGCACCTTGTGCGCCGTCCACAAGGGCATCCAGGATTTTCTCTTCGACAAACTGCGCGAGAACGACCCAAAGACGGTCGAGATCCTCCGGCGCTGGACCACGGTCCGGGCGCGAACGCACTTCATCCACGCGTCGTCGGCATCTTGAGGGCAAACGAATCGACGCGGGGCGCAACGGGACTTGGGATCAGGGAGGCCACGATGGCGAACAACGGAACAGGTGGGCTGCCGAGCTTCTCCCGCAAGCCGGGTGGCATGCTTTCCAAGACGGAGAGCGAGGTCGGCGCGAAGGCGAGCGAAGAGGCGGATCGCGCCGGCGTGATCGGCGACGACGCGGGTGGCGTGATCCCGGCGCAGCATTGCTCGCACGGGTCGCACGGCTCGCACGGCTCGCATGGCTCGCACGGCAGCCACGGGTCGCACGGCTCGCACGGCTCGCACGGCAGCCACGGGTCGCACGGCTCGCACGGCTCGCACGGCTCGCACGGCAGCTGGTAGACCGTCCCCCGGCGCGCCCACAGTCTCGGATACCTCTCGCCTGGCGGGCGAAACGGCCCCGTTCGTCCGCCTTGATCCCCTGTCCGCCCCTGTTTCCAGCCTGCCCGGACCGACCTCTTGCGGAGGCTCTGGATCCAAAGGGACGGAGGCGCATTTGATCAGCTTGCGGAACGGACGCGCGTCCGTATACTTCCGCTCCCTTGTTTCCCGGCGGAGTGCGTCGGTGAAGCAACTGTCGTAGGGCTCGAGGGCACGAACATGTACGCGGTCATCAAGACGGGCGGCAAGCAGTACAGGGTCAGCGAAGGCCAGGTGCTGCGCGTCGAGAAGCTGAGCGGCAACGCCGGCGACACGGTTACGTTCAACGAAGTCCTGCTCGTCGGCGGCGAGGCCACCAAGATCGGCCAGCCGCTCGTTGCGGGTGCAAAGGTCGAGGCGCAGATCAAGGCGCAGGATCGCGGCAAGAAGGTCGTGATCTTCAAGTTCCGGCGTCGGAAGAACTACCGCCGCAAGACCGGGCACCGGCAGCCGTACACCGAGCTCAAGATCACCGGCATCAGCGCCTAGGAGAAACCGGCATGGCTCATAAAAAAGGCGGCGGCTCGTCTCGGAACGGTCGCGATTCGAGCGCGCAAAAGCGCGGCGTGAAGGTGTACGCGGGGACCGCGGTCCCGGCGGGCAGCATCCTCGTGCGGCAGGTGGGTTCGTCGATCCACGCCGGCAAGAACGTCGGCACGGGCAAGGACTTCACGCTCTTCGCCCTCGTGGAGGGCGTCGTGAAGTACGAGTGGAAGTCGAACACGAAGAAGCAGGTCTCGGTCTATCCGGCCTGAATCTGCGTCGTTCGTGATCGAGACGAGCCGGGCGATACGACGGGAAAAACCCCGTCGATCGCCCGTCGTCCATTTGGGATCCAACGATCACGCGTGCTGAGCGGCGAGGACAAACCGCGGCGATGACGTACAAGCTCCTGGCCCTCGACCTCGACGGCACCCTGCTCCGTCACGACGGCTCCTTGAACGAGCGCGATCGCTGGGCGATCGAGCGCTTGCAGAGCGGCGGCGTGGCCGTGACGATCTGCACGGGCCGGCTCTACTCGGGCTCGCGCGAGGCCGCCGTGGCGGCGCGCATCCAGGGGCCGATCGCCTGCGTCGACGGGAGCCACATCGTCGACGCGCGTGACGATCGCGAGCACTACCACGCCTCGCTCGCAGGCAATCACGCCGTGCAGCTCCGGCGCGTGCTCGAGCGGCATGGCACGGCGAGCTTCGTGTTCGCGCACGACAGCATCGTGCACGACGCGGCGGGCGCGCCGTGGAGCAGCTACGTGCGCACGTGGTCGCCGCGGGTGACGGTCGTCGAGCGCGTCACGTCGCATCCGTACTGGGAGCATGAGCGAGGGCTGCTCGCGGTGGTGGCGATCGGCTCGAAGGAGAGCGTGCACGCGGCCGCGGAGGAGCTCGAAGGCGAGCTCGGAGGCGCGGCGTTCGTCATTCGGTTCGCGGTGACGCGCGGGGCCGACACACACGCGATGGTGGTGCGCGCGGCCGGGCCCACGAAGGGCACGGCGATCGCGTGGCTCGCGGACTATCACGGCTGCACGGTGGACGAGGTCGTCGCGGTGGGCGACTGGCTCAACGATGTGCCGATGTTCGAGGTCGCGGGGCGATCGTTCGCGATGGGCAGCGCGCCGCAGCTCGTCAAGGAGAGCGCGACCGAAGAGCTCTCCGCGTGGAGCGCGGAAGAGGCGGGCGTCGCCGAGGCGATCGAGCGGGCCTGGGGGACGTTATGACGAGCTCTTCGACGAGGGCACGCCGGAGATAGGCGCGCTCGGCACGCCCCTGTGCGAGGGGGGCGCGAAGCCGCGGTAGAAGAGCCGTTCGACCTCGCCGATGAGGTCGCGCATGCCGATGGGCTTGGCGAGAAACCCTTCGGCGCCGGCCTGCGCGGCCTCGGCGCGCGCGCCGCGTTTGCCCGAGATCACGAGGAAGCGACAGTCGTAGCCGCGTGCGCGCGCGGCCTCGATGAAGTCCGTGCCGCTCATCTCGGGCATGCGCTGGTCGACGACGACGACGTCGACGCGGTCGAGCCGCTCGAGGGCCGCCGCCGGGGACATCGTCTCGCGCACCTCACACCCCTCGGCTTCCAGGCACATCCCCAGGAGCCTCAAGATGTCGGGGTCGTCATCGACCACGAGCACGACGGGGGGACGCGGTCGCCACGTGCGCACGATCCGGAGATTACCCGGGTTTCTGCCTGCTTCCAAATGTGAAAGACGTGCGGC
Source organism: Polyangium jinanense (assembly GCF_028435365.1). Next base: position 224,050 of record NZ_JAGTJJ010000008.1, read on the forward strand.
ACGAAAATGCCGAGCGGACGGATCGTGCTCCGTTCGCGGCTGTGGATGCGAGATGTTCGGGGGGTTTGTCCGGGGGCTCGACGCGTGTTGCGGAGCCCCCGAACGCGGGGAGCGCGACGCTGTTACTTGCGCGGCTGGGAGGCGGCGGCGAGCTGCTGCTGCTGCTGCTGCAGGAACTGCGCGACGAGGCGCGAGCGCTCGATGGCGAACTGCTTGACTTCCTTGTTGGGCGAACCCGCGAGGGCGTTGAGCAGCTTCGTGACCTTCTCGATCTGGCGCGACTGGAAGAGGGCCTCGAAGTAGTTGTTCGCGATGCGCACGTCGCGGCTCATCTTCGCCTCGTGCGGCTGGAGGAGCCGGATGACGGCCTCGAGGTCGCCCTTCTGGCCGTAGAGCGCCGAGAGACAGAGGAGCGCGAGCGGATCGTCGGGCGCGATCTCGACGCCCTTCTTGGCGTAGGTGACGGCGCGATCACGCGTCGCATCGTCGTTCGCGAAGAAGCCCTGGAGCGCGATGTACGGCGCGGCGCTCTTCTTGTCGGCGGCCATCTTCTCGATCTCGGCGATCGCCTTGTCCTCGCCCTCGTGCTGCTTGAGGAACTGGTAGAGGTAGGCCCACGCGTCGATGCAGCCGATGCTGATGCCGATCGCCTTGTCGACGAACTCGCGCTCCTTCTCGACTTCCTTCTTCTGCTGGTAGACCTTCGCGAGGTGCAGCGAGGGGTAGGGGTTGTCCTTGAGGAGGTTCTGGGCGCCCTTCAGCGTGCCCTCGGCCTTGTCGAACTTCTCCTGCTGGAGCTGCGCGATGCCGAGCGCGAGCCAGTCGTCGCCCGTGCCGCCCTTCGCCACGACCTTCGAGAGCACCTGCTCGGCGCGCTGCAGGCGGTTGTACTTGAGGAGCTCCTGCGCGTAGATGCGCGCGCGGTTGAGGTCGTCGGGCTGCTCCTGCCAGTGCTTCTCCAGGCCGGAGAGCAGGTCTTCGAGGCCGATCGCGATCGGGCGACCCTGGTCGTCCTGCACCTGCACCGCGGGGCCGTTGAAGCCGAGCAGCTTCCACATCTGGTCGGGCGTCACGAGCGACGGGCCCTTGTCGAGCATGGCCTTGGTCTCGTCGTCGACCTTCGACAGGGGAATCACGATGAGAGCGTTGCCAGGCACTCCGTTGGGGAATGCGCTGACGGGCGCCATGATGGCCGCGCCGCCCGTGATCTGAAGTCCCGCCGCCACTCCACCCTGCTGTCCGTTCTGCGCCATGGTCGCTCCACCCGGGAAACGCGGAGCGCGCCTTGCGCCCGCGGTCGCCGCTCGACGGCGCTGTGGCGCGCATCGAACGGGAAGGAAAATGCCGTTGTTACGAGGGGCGGGCAGGCTAGCAGGATGCCCCCATCAGAGCAACGGCCGCCAAGGATCCGAGGCGTTTCGCTCACCTCGATACCGACAAGTCAGCCGCGGCGGAGTCGATACGAAAGGCCTGTCTGCCGCTCCTCGCGCCGCGTCTCGGAGAGCGCGAGGCTGAGCGCTCGCCCGTCCGTGACGAGCACGACGAGCCGCTTTCCGCGCGTGACGGCCGTGTAGAGCAGGTTCCGCGAGAGCATCACGAAATGCTGCGAGAGCAGCGTGATCACCACGGCCGGATACTCGCTGCCCTGGCTCTTGTGGATGCTCGTCGCGTAGGCGAGCACGAGCTCGTCGAGGTCGCTCTCTTCGTAGGCGACGTCCCGGCCGTCGAACGTGACCGTGAGCGTTCCGGCCTCGGCGTCGATCGCGCGGACGATGCCGACGTCGCCGTTGTAGACCTCGCGGTCGTAGTCGTTCTTGAGCTGCATGACCTTGTCGCCGAGGCGGAAGAGCTTGCCGCCTCGCGTGACCGAAGGACCGTCCGGGTTGAGCGTCCGCTGCAGCGTCTCGTTCAGCGTGATCGTGCCGACGGGGCCCTTGTTCATCGGCGAGAGGACCTGCACGTCGCGCACGGGATGCAGGCCGAAGCCACGCGGGATGCGCTCGGTGACGAGCTCGTGGATCGTGGCGGCGGCTTCCTCGGGGTTATTTCGTTGGAAGACAAAGAATTCGCCGCGCTTGTCGGTCGCGCCCTCGGGTTTTTCGCCGTCGTGGATGCGGTGCGCGTTCTGCACGATGAGGCTGCCCTCGGCCTGGCGGAAGATCTGCGAGAGGCGCACTGTCGGGATCGCGCCCGAGGCGATGACGTCGCGCAGGACCGCGCCAGGGCCGACGGACGGAAGCTGATCGACGTCGCCGACGAGCACGAGCCGGGCTCCATCGGAGACGGCCTGCGTGAGCGCGTCGCAGAGCGGCAGGTCGATCATCGAGGCCTCGTCCACGATGAGCACGTCGGCCTCGATCTCGCGGCCTTTCTTGCGGAGGAAGCCGCGCTCCTTCGGGTCGAACTCGAGCATGCGGTGGAGCGTGACGGCCTCGCGCCCCGTGGCCTCGCTCATGCGTTTGGCCGCGCGACCCGTGGGCGCGGCGAGGCGCACCGTGTGGCCCGCGAGGTCGAAGAGCGAGAGGATCGCCCGGACGATCGTGGTTTTTCCGACGCCGGGACCACCCGTGATGACGAGGATCTTGTTGCGGGCGGCTTGCTCGATCGCGTCGCGCTGCGCGGGCGCGAGGGCGACACGCGTGCGGGCCTCGAAGCTCTCGATCGCGGCTTGGGCCACGGCCTCCGGCGATTCGCCGCGGCGGCCCGAGAGAGGACGGCCGGGCGCGCGGAGGAGCGCGAGGAGGCGCGCGGCGAGGCGCGCTTCGGCTTCGTAGAGCGAGGATTCGTAGACGGCGACCTCGCCCGAGGGGAGCGTTTCGACACGCACGCGACCCGAGAGCGCGAGCACGTCGATGGCGCGATCGACGCCTTCCTCCTCGCGTTCGAGGATGAGCGTGGTGGCCGAGACGAGCGCGTTTCGCTCGGCATACACGTGCCCCTTGCCCGCGAGGTCGCTCAGCATCTGCATCACGCCGGCCTGCGCGCGCTCGGGTGCGTCCAGGGAAACTCCGATGGCACGCGCGATCTGGTCGGCCGTCTTGAACCCGACGCCCCACACGTCGAGCGCGAGTCGGTAGGGCGCGCGCTTGACGATCTCGATCGCGGAGGCGCCGAACCGCTTGTAGATGCGCGTCGCCAGCGCGACAGAGGCGCCGTGCTGCTGGAGGAAGATCATGATGTCGCGGATGACGCGCTGCGACGCCCAGGCCTTGGCCACGGCCTCGGCGCGTCGTGCGCCGAGCCCCGGCACCTCGCCGAGGCGCTCGGGCTCCTCGTCGAGCACACGCAGCGCATCCTCGCCGAACGTCTCGACGATCCGCTTGGCGAACACGGGCCCGACCCCTTGGACCATGCCCGAGCCGAGGTACTTTTCGAGGCCCTGCAAAGTCGAGGGCGCAATCTCGAGCAGCGTTTCGACGCGGAGCTGGTCGCCGTGGCGACCATCACGTTCGTAGCGGCCGGTGGCCCGGACGCGCGTGCCGGGGGCGACGGACTGGAAGCGGCCGACCCAGGGGAGAGGGGCCTCGTGGCCGTCGATCGCGACCTTCACGACCCGGAAGCCCGTCTGGTCGTTTTCGTACGTGACACGCACGACCTCGCCTTCGAGGGTCACGGTGCCGTCCTTCGAGGGAGCGGCCTTTTGCGCGGCGAAGAGCGTGTGCTGCGCGGGGCCTTGGGGCCCGGATCGCGGGCGTGACGCGGCCCCGGCCGGGCTTTTCGGGCCCGTCCCCCCGGCGAGCAGAGGCGTGCGTCCGCGGCGGTTCATGGGCGCGGGGCGAGGCTAGCGCGGTTTTCCCGCGGGGAGGGGCTTTGCTCGGCGAGTTTGTTGGGTAAGACTCGCCGCCCGATGAGCCTCGAGCACCGCCTCCACGACCGCTGCGCGTGCGGATCAGCGCTTTCGTCCTACGCCCACTCGTCCGCTTCCGCTGCTTCCGGGCGCCCGTTCGCGCTCGCCGGCGTGCAGCGCGTGTACGAACGGGCTCGGCCGTTTCAGGTCACGCACATCGCGCTCGACCTTCGCCTCGACGTGCCGAAGAAATCCGTCGCGGGCGAGGCGACGCTCGATGTCTCACGCATCGACGCGCGCGCGAAAGAACTCGCGCTCGACGCCGTCGGCTTCGACCTCCAAGCGGTCGAGCTGCGCGTGGGCGACGAGGGCAAGTTCGCCGCGGTGGAACACGTGTACGACGGGCAGACGCTCCGCGTGTCGGTCCCCGAAGCGGCCTCGCGCGTGACGGTGCGGGTGCGGTATTCGGCGACGCCGCGGCGCGGGCTCTACTTCCTCGCGCCGGACGAGCACGTGCGTGATCGGCCCGCGCAGGTCTGGTCGCAGTGCCAGGACGAGGACGCGCGGCACTTCTTTCCGTGCATCGACAAGCCGCACAACAAGCAGTCGACCTCGCTGCGCGTGACGGTGCCCGAGGGCTGGTTCGCGCTGTCGAACGGCACGCGCGAGAGCGACGAGGACGAGGAGCAACGCGGCGTCTACCGCTACCGGATGGACGACCCGCACCCGAGCTACTTGTTCACGCTCGTCGCGGGCGAGTTCGAGCGGATCGACGACGAGGCCGACGGCGTTCGTCTGCATTACTTCGTGCCCAAAGGAAAAACCGACGAGGGCAAGCGCACGTTCCGGCGGACGCCGGACATGGTGCGTCGCTTCGGCAAGCTCACGGGCGTCGCGTACCCGTGGAAGACGTACTCGCAGATCGTGGTGAGCGACTTCATCTTCGGCGGGATGGAGAACACGACCGCGACGACGATGTACGAGCACATCCTGCTCGACGAGCGCGCCGCGATCGACGTGACGGCCGACGACCTCATCGCGCACGAGCTCGCGCACCACTGGTTCGGCGACCTCGTGACGTGCCGCGACTGGTCCCACGCGTGGCTGAACGAGGGGTTTGCCACGTACATGGAGCACGTCGATCGCGAGGGCTACCTCGGCCGCGAAGAGTACGAGCACGGCGTGCGCGGCGACGTGGCGGCGTACCTGGGCGAGGCCGGTGGGCGCTATCGGCGTCCGATCGTGTGCCAGGACTACGAGGCGCCGATCGACATCTTCGATCGTCACCTCTACGAGAAGGGCGCGTGCGTTTTGCACATGCTGCGGCTCGAGCTCGGCGACGAGGCGTTCTGGCGCGGCATCAAGACGTACCTGGAGCGTCACGCGCGCGGGATCGTGGAGACGCGTGACCTCATGCGCGCGCTCGAAGAGGCGAGCGGCAAGAGCCTGGAGCGCTTCTTCGAGCAGTGGGTGTTCCGCGCAGGGCACCCGGAGCTCGAGGTGAAGCTCGATCACGACGGCGAGGCCCTGACCGTGTCGGTCAAGCAGGCCCAGGCCGCGAAAGAGAGCAAGGAGAAGGACAAGGACGACGCCGGGACGCACGTCTTCGCGCTCGACCTCGAGCTCGACATCTCCATCGACGGCGAGGTGCGGCGCGAGGTGCGGCGCGTGGAGTCGGCGACCGCGACGTTCACGATTCGCGTGCCGAAGCGGCCGGCGTTCGTCGTGGTGGATCCGGAGCTCCGGATCGTGGGCGACGTGCGGGTCGAGTGCCCGGCCGACATGCTGCGCGCGCAACTCGCGGGGGCAAAGACGGCGCGCGGCCGGCTGCTCGCCGCGAGCCTGATGGGCAAGCTCGACGATCCGGCGACGACACGCGCGCTCGGCGCGTCGCTCGCGAAGGAGGACGAGTTCTGGGGCGTGCGTGCGGAGGCGGCCTCGGCGCTCGGCGAGGTGCGCAGCGACGACGCGCTCACGCACCTCGTCGCCCACGCGCGGACGGGGCACGCGAAGGTGCGGCGCGCGGTCGCGGCGGCGCTCGGCAAGTTCCGCAAGGCGCAGGCCGCAGAGGCGCTGAAGAGCCTCGCGCTCCGGGACGCGAGTTACCTCGTGGAGGCGGAGGCCGCGCGCGCGCTCGGCGCGACCCGGCAGGGCGTCGCGTTCGACACGCTGATCGAGGTGCTCGATCGTCCCTCGTGGTCGGACATCGTCCGCGCGGGCGCGCTCGATGGGCTCGCGGCCCTGCGTGACGAGCGCGCGCAGGCGCACGTGCTCACGCGGACCCGATACGGGATCCCCACGCGCGGCCGGCGCGCGGCGATCATGGCGCTGCCGAAGCTCTCGACGGATCGAAAGGTGCGCGAGGCGCTGGAGGATCTGCTCGATCAGTCGGATCCGTACCTCAAGGTGGACGTGGTGCGCGCGCTCGTCGACATCGGCGACGCGAAGTCGCGCGGGCCGCTCTCGCGCCAGATCGATCGCGAGCTCGACGGTCGCGTGCGGCGGCGAATCCGCGAGGCGTTGCGGGACCTCGGCGGCGCGGGCAAACGCGAAGCCGAGCGGCTGCGCGAGGACCTGGAGACGCTGCGGAGCGAGCACGCCGACCTGAAGGCGCGCCTCGGCAAGCTCGAAGCGCTGCTCGCGCCGAAGGAGGCCACGAGCAAGCCGAACGGCATCCTCCACGTGCGCGACACGGAGAAACCCGAGGCCGAGAAGGAGTCGGGCGACAAGGGCAAGAAGAGGAAGAAGGATGAACGAGCTTCGCGGTAAGACGGCGCTCGTCACCGGCGCGTCCGCGGGGATCGGCCGCGAGCTCGCGCGTGTGCTCGGACGTGAGGTCGCGGCCTTGGTGCTGGTCGCGCGCAGGCGTGAGCGGCTCGACGAGCTCGCGCGTGAGCTCACGGCCGCGCGGCCGGGCCTGCGTGTGCTCGTGCGCGCGGTCGATCTGCTCGACAGGAAGGCGCTCGGCGCGATGCTCGACGACCTCGCGCAGGCGGGCGAGGTGATCGACGTGCTCGTGAACAACGCGGGCTTCGGCGACTACGGTCTGCTCGAGAAGCGCGACTGGGAGAAGATCGAGCGGATGCTCGAGCTCAACGTCGTGAGCACGACGATGCTGCTCGCGCGGCTCGTGCCGCCGATGGTGGCGCGTGGGTCCGGCGCGATCCTGAACGTCGGATCGATCGCGGGGATCCTGCCGTCGCCCGCGATGAGCACGTACGCGGCGAGCAAGGCGTACGTGAACCACCTGAGCGAGGGCCTGCGCGCGGAGCTTTCGGGGACGGGCGTGTCGGTGACGGTGGTTTGTCCGGGTCCGGTGCCGACGGAGTTCCAGGAGGTCGCGGGGAGCGACGTGCGGCCGGAGCTGCCGAAAGCGGTGTACGTGGACGCGGTGACGTGCGCGGAGGAGGCGGTCCTGGGGCTCAAGCGCGGGCAAGCGCGCGTCATCCCGGGCGTCGTGCCGCGGGCGATGGCGATGACGGTGGACGCGCTGCCGAAGGCGCTCGTGAGGCCGTTTCTGTCGAAGATGGGGAAGAAGGCGCGCGGAGGCCGGTAGCCGCGTCGCTCAGGGCAAGAAGCGACCGAGGAACGCGTCGCCGGACTTGCCGTCGAACGCACCGACAAGCGCCTTTTCGATCAAGAACGGGGCGTGGTGCTGACCACCGACGATCAGATCGCCCGTCGGCAAGAGCGCGAGCGCAAGCACCGAGTTCGGCGCGTCGTTGTCCTTGCTTCCACCACTCAAGAGGACACGCGACGAGACGTGCGCGCCGTCGGCGCCACCGAGCTTCGCGAAAAACACGTCGCCGGCATCCATGGCCATGAGGGGCCCGCCGCCGAAGTCCATGCCGCCCCGGAACGTGCCGGCGAGCGCGAGCTGATCGGCCGTGCCCACGGCGATGTTTGCCTGCTCCACGAACGACGTCGCGTCGCCGATCGCCTTCGCCCAGACGACGCTGTCTCCGGTGCTCGCGATGCGCGTCACGTAGAGCGCGCGCGCCCCATCCGCGGCTGTTTGCAGTTGCTGTCCGAAGACGTCGAGGGCGCCCTCGAACGTGCCCGTGAGGAAGACGTCGCCGTTCGACGCAATCGCCACGTCGAACGCTTGCTGTGCCATCGGGTCGCCCCATCCACGGGCCCAGATCGCGTTGAGGCTCGGATTGAACTGCGCGGCGAAGACGTCGAAACCACCCTTGCTCGTGAACGGGGTGCCGGCGATCAACTCGAGACCACTGGCGAAGTTGCCGGTGATCACGATGTGATCCGTGTCGGTGACGGCGATCGCGCGGAGATCGTCGGCTCCCTGTCCACCCATGCGTCGTGATCCCGCGTGGAAGCCGGTCTCGTCGAACTTCGCGAGGAACATGTCGTCGACGCCGACGGACGTGAACTCGGTTCCCCCGAAGTTGATGGTGCTGGCGAAGTTGCCCGCCACGACCACCTGGTTCGCGTTGGTCACCGCGATCGACGTCACCTCTTGCGAGGCTGTGTCACCGAAGAGCTTGCTCCACACATGGTCGCCGTTCGCGTCGAACTTCGCGACGAACGCGTCGTCCGAGCCCTTGCTCGTCAGCACGCCGCCGCCGAAGTCCACCGCGCCGAGCACGCGTCCGCCGACGTAGATCGCGCCGCTCTTGTCGATGGCGATGGCGTTCGCTTGTTGCAGGGCGGAGTCGCCGAAGCGTTTGGCCCAGACGACCTCGCCCTTCGGCGTGAGCTTCGCGAGGAGGATGTCGAGGCTGCCCGTGCTCGCGAGAGGGCCGCCGCCGAGATCGATCGTCCCGCCGAACCCGCCCACGATGACGATGTTGCCGTCGGGGGCGATCGCGACGTCCGAGATCAGCTGCATGGAGAGCGACTCACCGTACGTCTTCAGCCAGCCGTTTCCGAGTGGCGGGCATTCGAGCGCATCGGCGCCGTTGCACGCTTCATCCTCGGTCGTCAGGCAGTCCTCGGGCTGCGGCAGCACTTCGCCGCCGCACTCGCCGAAGCCCGTGCCGTTCGGCAGGCAAACCTGGATGCCCGGCTTGCACGTGCCGACGTCCTCGGTGCCGGGCGGGCCGCTGTAACAGGAGCGTTGCTCGTCGGGCGTGCACACGATGCCGCCGCCGCTGCCGCCCCCGCCGGCCGCGCCGCCCGTGCCCGAGGTCGAGGTGTCGAACGCGCGCTCCTCCGGCGAGCACGCCACGAGCGCCATCACGCCGAGCGAGGTGACGCCGGCGAGGGTGAACGAAAAGCGTTTCATTGCTTCGAACATGAAAGGATTTCCTTCAGGGCAAGAGACGCGCGAGGAACAGGAGCCCTTGCTGGGCGTTGTCCGGCGAGAGCGGGCCTCCGCCGAAATCGATCGACCCGTAGCTCAGGCCCGCGAGGATCGGATCGCCGGTCGGCATGACCCCGAGCGCGAGCACGCCGGCCGCCATGTCGGTCGTGTAGGTGCGCGAGCGCCGGTGGGTTCCGTCGAACTCGAGCTGCGCGACGAAGGGGCTCACCTGCGTGTTCGAGGTCAGCGGTCCGCCGCCGAAGTCGACCGTATCGCTGAACCAACCCGCGGTCACGATGCGGCCGTTCGCCACGCCGAGCCACATGCCCCAGTCGGAGATGGAGTTCGGTCCGCCCACGATCTTGCTCCACGCGAGCGCGCCGTCCGACGCGAGCTTCACGAGGTACGCGTTCGTCGCCATGGGCGCGGCTTCGAGCTTCGAGCCGTCGTCGAAGCTGATGACGCCCCCCATGCGCCCCGAGAGGACGAGCTCGTCGTTCGGCGTGACCGCGATGCCGAGGGCCTCTTGATCGGCGGCGTCGCCCCAGTGCTTCCCCCAGATGGGGTTGCCGTTCGGCTGGAGCTTGAGCGTGAACACGTCGTCGTTGCCGGCGCTCGTGAACATGCCCGCGACGCCGAAATCGACCGATCCGCTGAAGTGGCCGGCGAGGATGATGTTGCCCATCGTGTCGACCGCGAGGTTCACGATCTCCTCGAAGCCCGCGCCTCCGTAACGGCGCGACATCGAGTGAAAGCCCGAGCCATCGAGCCGCGCGACGAACAGGTCCGTGTCCACCGGGGCCGTGAGCGCGGAGCCGCCGAGGTTGATCGTGCCCTGGAACTCACCGCCGACGACGACCTGCCCGGCCGGCGTGAGCGCGAGAGCCGTCGCGCTTTGCGAGCTCGTGTCGCCGAAGAGCTTGGCCCACTCGACCTCGCCGCTCGGCTTGAACTTCGCGACGAGCGCGTCGCTGCTGCCCTCGCTCGTGAGCGTCCCATTGCCGAGATCGATCGCGCCGGAGACCGAGCCCGCGAGGTAGATCATGCCCGTGGCGTCGATCGCCACGCCGGCGCTCGTCTGCGACGAGGCGTCGCCGAAGCGCTTGCTCCACTGGTGCGTGCCATCGGCGCTGAACTTCGCGAGCAGGATGTCGGCGCCGCCCGTGGTCGCGAGCGGTCCGCCGCCGAGATCGAGCGTGCCACGAAGCTCGCCCGTGATGACGATGTCGTGCGTCTTCGGGTCGACCGCGATGGCGCGGATGAAGATCTCTTCGGCCGTGGAAAAACCCTTGCTCCACGCGAGATCGAGCGGCGGGCATTCGGCCGGATCCTCGCCGTTGCACGCCTCGTCCTCGGGCGTGAGGCAGTTCTCGGCTTGCGGCAGGATCTCACCGGAGCACTCGCCGAAGCCCGTGCCGTTCGGCAGGCAAATCTGGACGCCCTTCTTGCAGGCGCCGATGTCCTCGGTGCCGGGAGGTCCGGTGTAGCAGGCCCGCTCTTCGTTCTCCGCGCAGCCCATGCCGCCGCCCGTTCCGCTCGAGCTCGTCGTGTCGCCGAAGTCGCGCGCTTCCGGTGTACACGCGGCCGCTCCGACGGCGATGATCGAGGCCGCGCCGATCAAGGCGCCGAGGTGCCGCAAAGACCAAGCCAAACCCCTATGGATCCTGCCTATCATCGATCCGAGCATGCCATGGATCGACGCGCCTCGGATCAGCTGCGTGGGGCCCGTTTTCAGGGGGAGAGGCGTGCCAGAAACCCGCTCGCATCGACCGTGCTCGTGGTCGTGAACGCGCCGCCGCCGAAGTCGATCGAGCCCGCGTACGCGCCGCCGATCACGACATCTCCCTGCGGGCCGAGGTCGAGGGTGAGCGCGCCGTCGGGGCCCGGACCGCCGAAACTGCGCGAGCCGAGGTGCGCGCCGTCCAGCGTGAAGCGCGCGAGGAACACGTCGACGTTCTCCACCGCGGAGAGAGGCCCGCCGCCGAAGTCGATGCTGTCGTCGAAGAGACCCGCGGCGAAGATGCTCTCCGAGGTCGGATCCACGCGGAGCGAGACGCCGAAGGTGCCGGAGCCCTTGCCGCCGAACATCTGGCCCCAGACGATCTTGCCGGTCGACGAGTAGCGCGCGAGGAAGAGGCCGCGGTCGCCCTTCGCGTAGAGCACGGGGCCGTCGAGGTACAACGTGCCCGCGGCTTCACCCGCGACGATCACATCGCCGTTCGGCAACGCCGCGATCGCGAGCCCGCGTTGTGACCCGGTGTCGCCCGCGCGACGCGCCCAGAGGCCGGTGCCGTTCGCGGAGAGCTTGGCGAGGAAGACATCGTGGCCGCCGATGCTCGTGAGCATGTCGCCGGCGACGGGGCCGAAGTCCATCGTGGTGTCGAACGTGCCCGTGATGAACAGCGATCCCGTGGGGTCGACGGCGAGCCCGCCGAGCTCGTCGAAGCCCGTGCCGCCGAAGCGCCGCGAGAAGAGGTGCGTGCCCTCGGCGTCGAGCTCGGCCACGTAGATGTCGCTCGACCCCGCGGAGACGAGGTCCGATCCACCGAAATTGATCGTGCCGGAGGAGGTGCCGCCAAGGACGATGCGCCCGGACGGGGTGATAACGATCCGCTTGATGCGCTGGGCGTTCGCGTCACCGAAGCGTTTGGCCCAGGCGAGGTTGCCCTGCGCGTCGAGCTTCGCGACGAACGCGTCGTCGCTACCCGCGCTCGTCAGGACCTGTCCGTCGCCGAAGTCCGTGGTGCCTCGGATCGCGCCGCCGACGTAGATCGATCCGGCGGGATCGATGGCGACCGCGGTGGCCTCCTGGATCGCGGCGTCGCCGAAGCGCTTGCTCCATTGGGGTTCGCCGAGCGGGCCGAAGCGCGCGACGAAGAGGTCCTTTTCCCCTGCGCTCACGAGCGGTCCGCCGCCGAAGTCGACGACGCCGCGGAACGATCCGACGGCCACGACGTCGCCCGTCGCCGGATCGATCGCGACGCTCTCGATCGACTGCATGTCCGTCTCGCCGAAGCTCTTGCTCCACACGTGCTTGAACGCAGGCACAGGGATCGGTCCGCCGCCTTCGCCGCCCGTACCCCCCGCGCCGCCCACGCCACCGGATCCGCCCGATCCGCCAGCGCCGCCCGATCCGCCCGTCCCGCTCGTCACGCCGGGCCCTACGTCGGGCGAGCACGCTGCCGCACACGCCATCACCAGGCCGAGCAGCCCGATCCACGCGCCGTTTCGCATTTCAAGCCGCCTCGTACCCGTTTGCCGTTTCATGTCGCAAGGCATGAGCATCGCACAACGACGAGCCTCTTTGCGCGCGCCTCCGCCTTCGCTACGCACGGGCGCATGTCCGATCAATCCTCCCCCGTGAAAGTCGAGCGTCGCGGCGCCGTCGGCGTCCTCGTGATCGACCGCGCCGATCGTCGCAACGCGCTCTCGCGCGACACCCTCTACGCCCTCGGCCGCCTCGGCAGGGAGCTCGTGAGCGATCCGTCGGTCCGCGCCATCGTGCTCACCGGCGCGGGCGACAAGGCCTTCTGCGCGGGTGCCGATCTGAAGGAGCGTCAGGGCATGAGCCCCGACGACGTGCGCAAGCAGGTCGGCCTCTACCGCAGCGAGCTCGGGGTGCTCGATCGAAGCGAGAAGCCGGTGATCGCGGCGATCAACGGCGTCGCCTTCGGCGGCGGGCTCGAGCTCGCGCTGATCTGCGACCTGCGCGTCGCGGCGCCGCACGCCGAGCTCGCGCTCCCCGAGACCACGCTCGGCATCATCCCCGGCGCGGGCGGCACGCAGAGGCTGCCGCGTGTCGTGGGGGACGCGCGCGCCAAGGAGATGATCTTGCTCGGCCGGAAGCTCGGGGCGGCCGAGGCGCTCGCGTGGGGGCTCGTGAACCGCGTCTCGCCCGAGGGCACGAACGTCCTCGACGACACGATCGCCTGGATCGAGCCCATCGCGAACGGCGCTCCGATCGCGCAGAGCGCCGCGCTCCGGGCGATCGACACGTCCTACGAGGTACCGCTCGAGCTCGGCCTCGAGCTCGAACGTGTCTACTACGACGAGACGTTGCGCAGCGAGGATCGGCTCGAAGCACTGCGTGCGTTCGCCGAGAAGCGCAAGCCCGCCTTCCGCGGCGTGTAGCGGCTACACCCCATCCGTTGGATCTCGAAGCATCTGGATCTTGCTCTCCAGCCGCTTCGAGACCCACACCTTGTTGTGCTCGTCCACGACGACCGCGCCGCAGTCGTCGAGCTCCTCGCAGATCGACAGACCCTTGTCCGGGCCGAGGATGAAGATCGCGTCGTCGATCCCGTCGGCGGTGAAGGCGTCCTTGGCCCACACGGTCACGCTTCGGCTCTTCATCGCGGGGTAGCCCGTGCGTGGATCGATGATGTGGTGCCAGCGCTTGCCGTCCTTCACGAAGGCGCGCTCGTAGTCGCCGGCCGTCGAGAAGGCGTGGTCGGTGACGTCGATCATCGCGAAGTAGTCGTTCGGCCCCTGCCCGCGTGGATCGCGCACGCCGACGCGGTACGGCGAGCCGTCGGGCTTCTTGCCGCGCACGTACAGATCGCCGCCGGCCTGCACGTAGAACGACGCGAGTCCTTCGGCGGCGAGCACCTTCGCCGCGGCGTCGACGGCGTAGCCTTTGGCGATGCCGCCGAGGCTCACGCGCATGCCGGGCTTGCTCAGCATCACGCGGTGTGCGTCGTGGTCGAGCTTGATCTTGCGGTAATCGATGAGCGCGCGGGCCTTGTCGATGTCGGCCTTCGAGGGCACCTCCTCGACCTTGTTCTCGTCGAAGCGCCAGAGATCACGCATCGCCTCGAACGAGATGTCGAAGACGCCCTCCGATCGCTCGGCGACGGAGATGCTCTTCTTGATCACGTCGAACGTCTCGGGCCCGACGGCGACGGCCTGCTTGCCCGCGGCCTGGTTGATGCGCGAGATCTCGCTGTCGTCGCGCCACGTCGTCATGAGCCGCTCGAGCCTGCGGATCTCGGCGAGCGCCTTGTCGAGCTTCGACCGGATCGCCGCCTCGTCGAGCTCGCGCGTGGTGTACGTCGTGATCACGACGTGTGTGCCCATCGCCTTGTCGTCGAGCGTCACCTTCTTTGGATCGAACGGCGGCGGGCGCGGCGGAGCCGACGAGGATCGCGCCTCGGGCGTGGGCTCGGGCGGCGAGGACGTGTTGCACGCCGCGAGGGCGAGCGCGCCGAGGAGGAAAACGTGGCTCGTTCGCATCATGGCTCCCGCGTGATCCGCACGTAGACGTGCGACGGCGGGGCGATGCCCGTCTCCACGCGCACCTTGGGCATCCCCGGCGCGAGCGCCGCGACGAGCGCGAGCTCCTCCTCGTAGAACATGCGTCGGATCGAGGTCACGGCGTCGTAGTAGAACGTGTACGTCCGACCGTACAGGGCTCCGACGAGCGCCACGAGCCCGAGCGTGGTGAAGCTCCGCTCCCCGTCGATGAAACACGCGCCCACACGCGCGCGCCGCGCCGCCTCGCTCATCATCCGCGCGATCATTCCCGGCGGGAAATGGTGGATCGCCTGGGTGCAAGTGATCACATCCACACCCCGCTCCTCGAGCCCACCGAGCGCGAGCGCATCCTCGACCGAAAACCGCACCGAGAGCCCCCGCGCGGCCGCCTGCGCGCGCCCGAGCGCGAGGTACTCCTCCCGCAGATCACTCGCCTCGATCGCGACCCGATCCCCGAACCGCTCGGCGAGGTACAGCGAGAGCCCGCCGTGCCCCGCCGCCACGTCGTGCACGATCGGCCGCTTTCCCTCCGCGCTCGCCGCCTCCACGAGCGGATCGATCGCGGCCATCACCGTCGCGTAGATCCCGGTGCAGTGGTTGAACCGATCGAGCACGTCGAGCGCGTGGGTCCGCTCGTCCTCCGGGAAGCTCGGATCATCCATGAGCTCCGGTCGATCGCGATAGAGACGCGCGTCCACCGCATGGAGCAGCTCCGTGAGCCGCGAGCCTCCGTCTCCGTCGAGATCCATCGGCCGCTCTGCGCGCATCGTCGTCACGGCCTCGGCGACGAGCGTATCGAAGCGCTCGATCGCCGCGCCGTCGCCTTGGAGCACGGCGCTTTCGAGCGGGGCGATCGCGGGCGCGAATCGCTCGATCGTGCGGCGCATGGCTTTGTTGCGGTGCAGCGCGAGCGCGCCGCGAAGCGGCCCACGCACGTCGTGGCGACTCAGCTTGCGCATCACCGCTTCGAGGGCTGGATCGACGTGGCGGCGGAGGACCTCGGACAGCATCGAGGCGCGGGGCATGGAGGCGAGCTTAACGTATCCCGGCGCGACGTCGCGTCACGGGCGCCCCGCGCGAGAGGGCTGTATGCTGCACGATCGACCCATGCAGACGACGTCCGTCGATCGACCTCACAGGGAAGCCATCCTCGCGGCCGCTCGTGCCGTCGCGCCGATCGTCCGCGACGTCGCGTCGCGGATCTTCGCGCACCCAGAGCTACGGTTCGAAGAGACGCGCGCCGCGGGCTGGATCTGCGACGCCATCGAGGCCGAGGGTGTCGCCGTCGAACGTGGCACGGGAGGCCTCGCCACGGCCTTCCGCGCGCGCCTCGGCGACGGCGCGGGCCCGCGTGTCGCGATCCTCGCCGAGTACGACGCGCTCCCCGAGATGGGCCATGCGTGTGGCCACAACCTGATCGCCGGTGGCGCGCTCGGCGCGTTCCTCGCGATTGCGCGGGCGCGGCCGTCCTTCGCGGGCACGATCGAGATCATCGGTACGCCTGCGGAAGAGGGCGGCGGCGGCAAGATCCGCCTGCTCCAGGCCGGCGTGTTCGAGGGCGTCACGGCCGCGCTCATGTTTCACCCGTACGATTGCGACCTGCTCGCGCCGACGTCCCTCGCGAGCTACTGGCTCTCGCTTCGCTTCAAGGGGGTGCCTTCGCACGCGGCGATGGCTCCGTGGGAAGGCAAGAGCGCGCTCGCGGCGGCGCTCGGAACGATGCACCTCGTCGACGCGCAACGCGTGCAACTGCGGGACGGCACGCGCGTGCACGGCGTCGTCGTCGAGGGCGGCCAGGCGGTCAACATCATCCCGGAGCGCGCCGTGGTGGACTTCGCGGTGCGCGCGTCGTCGTTCGCCGAGCTCTCGATGGTGCGCGCGCTCGTCGAGCGATGTGCGCGCGGCGCGGCGATCGCGTGTGGTGTGGAGGTCGAGATCGAGGTGCGGGGCGGCTACAAGGACCTGCGCCCGAACATCCCGCTCGCGCGCCGCTTCGGCGAGCACCTCGCCGCGCTCGGCAGGCCTGCGCGCTTGGTCGACCCCGTACGCAGCATGGGCTCGACGGACATGGGCGACGTCTCGCACGTGATCCCATCGATTCACCCGCTGCTCGCGATCTGCGACGAGGGCGAGACGATGTGCCACGAGCACCCGTTCGCGCGATACGCGGACAGCGATCGAGGCGCGGATGCGATGATGGCGGCGGCGCAGGCGATGGCGCTCACGGCGCTCGACATCCTCGCGGACGCACCCTTGCGGGCGGCGATGACGTCTTATTTCGAGGGGAAGTTCGAGGGGAAGAACGGGCAGTAACGTCAGGCCGCGGGCGCGCGTTTGCTGTCGACCCCGGCGGCTTGCAGATCGTCGAGCATGCCCGTCGTGCCTTCGAGCGGGATGGCGCGGGCGAGGGCCACGCGCTCGAGCATCATCGCGAGCTCCAGCATGTTGCTCACGGGCGGCAGAAGCGCGCTCGTCCCGTCCCAGAGATCGAGCCCGATGCTGCCGCGCAGAACCGGTAGCTCCTGCCCCTTCTGGTCGGTCTTCGGGATGCGCACCTTGTCGATCTGCGACCAGCTCCAGCGCCGCACCCGCGGCACCCCGAACGAGAGCAGCTCGCGCAGCACGATGCCCTCCGGGTTCACCACCACGCCGCGCATTTGGTCACGCAAAACCCCGGCGATGGCGCTGCAGAACAGGATGATCGCGCACACGCTCGCGGGCATGATGCGATGGCGATCGTCCTCGACGACGTACTTGAAGAGCCAGCTATTCGTCGGGGCGTGCTGCCCGTAGACGATCGCGCCCGAGATGATCAGCGCGAACGCGAGGTAGGCGAGCCAGGGAAGGCGTTCCTTCAGCGGCGGCCCGAACGACACGGTGCTGTCCGGGCGATACGTCATGTCGAAGCCGGGAGGACGAGAAGGTCGCGCCATGCCCGCAGTCTACACGAGCCCGGCGCGAACCTTGGATCCGGCTAGAGCATCGACCGGTTCGATGCTTGGAAGATCGCGAAGCGATCTTCCCTCGGGGGGTGAATCGTCCGGGCTTTGCCCGGACG
>NZ_JAGTJJ010000080.1 GCF_028435365.1 Polyangium jinanense
CCCGCAGCTCCCAAGCCTGCCGGTTCCACCACTCCCGAGTCCGCCCTTCGTGCCGACGACGCAGCCGACGCCCAAGGACGACGGTTCGGCCGTGCCGTTTCTGACCATGCTGGGCGCTGGTCTTTTCCTGGTGTGAGGAAGAGCGGCTTATGACGTATTACTGGCGCCACTTCACCACGAGCCCAACCGAAACCGCCGCAAAGGCGCTGGCTTCGGCTCGCAATGGCTCGTTCGCACAGCTCCCGCCGATCGACCGCGTAAGGCAGTTACGGGCGCTGCTTCTGCTCTCGCTCCAGGGTGCCACGCTGTCGGACGCGCCCGGCCCGCTCGGGGACCTCGGCCCGAGCCTCTACAATGGCAACGACGAGCGCAACGCCACGGGCGCCGCCCTCGCGAGGACGGCGCTCGTGCTCGCGCCGCCGGGAAACGTCGTGCTCGATCAGGACGTGCTGAGCTGGGACGACGCACCCGCCATCACCGGATCCATTCCACCGATCAACATTCCGGGCCTGCCAACGGACGTGAGCGCTCTCCCGGCACTCGCTGTCGTCGCGATCGTCAGCGTCGCAGCGGCTGCGGCCTGCTACGTCGGCACGATAGTAACACAGGCGAACCACGCGATCGCCTTCGAGCAGGAGAAGACGAAACGCCTGCTGAACGCGCACGCCGCGAGCGTCGATGTCATCGCGAAGCACATCGACCGGGAGAAGCTCGCGGGAAAGACGCTCCCCTTCGAGCCCGAGGAGCGCACCGTGCTTCATGGGCTCGAGCGTACGCAGCGGGAGGTCGTCGCCGAGCAGCACCTGCCGCTCCCCACGCCCTTCGATGGCGCTCGGGACTTCGGGAAGGCGCTCGCCGAGAGCACCCGCGACATCGGGAAATCAACCGCCGACGCCCTCTCGTCGGTCGTGCCCATTGGGCTCGGCCTCGGGATGGTGTGGCTCATGAGCAGATAGGAGGCTCCATTATGGCCGAAGCAGCAAGCGAATATGTGCCAGTTCGTCGTGATGTTCTGGCGAATCTCCAGGCCTCAGCGGCGGCTGGGGCGGCCACGCTTCGGGAGTACGGCAATCGCGCCCGCGAAGCAGTGGTCACTGAGGCGAAGGCCTTTCCCTCGACCGCACGGAGCCTCGTCCAGCCCATCGGGGTCGGCGCGGTCCTCGCGTACATCGCGACGCTCGACGAGGTGAAGAACTCCGAGACCGTGAAAAAGCAATGGTGGCTCTTGCCCGCGGCGCTCCTGGCCATCGGGTACATCTTGCGCCGCAAGAACAGCCCGCATGCGAGCGCGGTTGTGAGCGCGGGCGCGGTGCTCTTCGTCCAGGCGTACCGCAACCGGCCGAAGGAGGAGCCGCAGGCACAGGCCCCGGCGAAGCCTGCGGGCGGCGACACGGCCGGCGTCCCCCAGGCCCTCCCAGTGATGCACCCGATCGACGATCGGACCGCGTGGATCCAGAGCGGCGGGCAATGGGTGCGCGTGCAACTCGCGGCCCCGGTTCGTCCGGCGCTACCGCAGCAGACCGCGCCGGCTGCCGCCGCGTTGGTGGCCCAAGACCCCGCCGCCGCTCTCGCCGCGGCTGCGTTCGCCGCGTGATTGACGACTTCTGAACCGTTGGAGGCTTCCATGACGACGAATCTCGACGATCCCAGGGGGCAGCAGTTCGATCAGCTCTTCGCGGAGCTCGACGCGCGCGGCGAGACCGCGGCGCCCGACGAACTCGACCTCGAGGACACGGCCGGCCCCGAGGACGAGGACGACGCCCAGGACACCGCCGCGGCCGAGCTCGAGGCGGAGGAGGCCGACACGGGCGACCTGCGTGCGCTCGCAGTGCGTGGTAAACGCACGCTGTCGCTCGAGGAGGCGCGCACCCTTCAGGCAAGGTCCCGCGTTCGTGGCAAGAAGGCCGGTAAGGTGGAGGTCCGCCGCCGCTTGCAGCCGCGGACCGCGATTGCGCAGCCCGCGCGGCCGCAGCCGCCGAAAAACCTGGTCTTGCCCGGGGAGGGCGTTCGGACCCTCGTCCGCCGGTGGGACCAGGAGGGGAAAGAGTTCACGATCAACCAGGCCGGGAGTTACTACTACGCCACCGAGATCCGCTGCAAATGCGAGGGCAACGCGGACCGGGCCTGGCTGCGCATCCCGGCCGGGCGATATTCGTTCTTCGACAAGGCGCTCGACGACGAGATCACCTGCCTCGGCAACAACGGCCGGGTAACGGTCGACATCACGAATTTCCAGCGGCCGAGCAAGAACACGAGCCACGGCCAGGACTTCCTGATCCAGTCGATCTCGATGATGGAGGCAAACCTCCGCGTCCGGTACGACGAAAGCGACATCGGCGCCGTGATGGGCCTCGACACCGCAGCCAGTGCCCTCCGTGGGAACGCGTGGCTGTGGGATGACGCCGGGGTCTTCCTGCCAGCCGAGATCTTCCACGACTTCACCGGGGAGAACTTGCTTTACCGGGCCGTCCGTCGCTCCGGAGCGCTCTATTTCCTCTGGGAAAAGGCTCGCGTCGGAGGGAGCGCCAATCGTCGCGAGATCCTCGTGGATCACCTGCGCAACATCCCCGACGTGCGCGTGCGCTCCCTCGCGCGGACCTCGGGCGGCGCGGCGGTGCTGCCGGTGCCGGACGGTTACATCTTCTGCGACGACCCCGAGCGAAGCGAAGACGGTGCTTTCAGCGCGGTTTTGCACCTCCCCTCCGACATCATCTTCCCGATCAAGCCGATCGACCTCGGCTCGGGAAAGAAGGCGAAGCCGCTCGAGGTGGGGCTCTACGTCCAGCTCAACCTCAACGGGATCGGCTTCCAGCTCGCGCGCCGCGGGCAAGTGACGCGGTAGACCGAGAGAACGGCGCGAGGGGCGCGCTCGTGGTGCGTCCCTCGCCCGGGAGGGCTGGCCATGTTGGGCGTGCAGATCGACAGCGAACAAAAGGAAAACCGCGTCGAGGCCGACGCAGGGCTCCCCTCGAACCATTGCGTTCTGATCGTCGAGCCGGAGCCATTGCACGTGGATGACGCCGCACCGGTTTGGCGCGTTTCGGTCGACGTGGTCCTTCGAGATCCCGCGCTCGGAAATGAGGTCCTCACCGCGACGTTGCCCGCCGTGATCATCGGTCCCATCCTGCACAAGCGGCAGGTCACGGCGATCGCCCGCTACCCGGCGCCGGTGGCCCGCTGGGTGTGGCGCTTCGAGTCCGATGCTGGGCGAGCTCGCGCCCGCGTTTGGCTCCATCCGGGGGAATCCGTGCGCGCGGAGTGCGGAATCGCGGTCCTTCCTGCTCGGCTACTTTCGCTGGGGGTGCGTCCGTGACTCGGGCGGCCTTGCTCGCGGCGTGGCCCGAGACGACGGGCCGCGACGTGGTCGGCGCGGCCGAGCTGCAGGCCGTCGCCGCGCTGCTAGGCGAGGGCTCGGTGGAGGATGCCCGCGCGTTGCTCTTCGAGCTCTACCGCCGACCGTTGACCGCGGCCGCACTTGAGACGGGCAACGCGCGCGCCGTCGTCGAGGCCCTCGGGTGGGAGGATGCAGCGGCCCCGACCGCTGAAGAGGTCTTCGCCCGAGCCGCGCTCGAGGCGCGGTCCCTGGGCGAGCCGCTTCACGTCGAGCTCGACAGCGTCGCCCCCGAGGAGCAGCGCGATCGCGTCCTCACGGTCGATGGCTGGATGCTCTTCGAGGAGGACTACCTCCCCCGCGTGGTCACCGGCGAGAACGGCCACGCGCACCCGGAGGCCCTCAAGGCTCAGGCCATCGCGGCGCGGACGTACGTGCTTCGAGCGATGCGCGACCACAAGGCCCTCGGTCGCACAGTCCCGATCATCAACTCGCAGAAGTTCCAGGTCTACGCGCGCTCGGCCTTCGCTTCATGCGTCGCGGCGGTCGCTGACACGCGGGGCATCCTGGCCCGCTACCAGGGGAGCCTCATCCTTGGAAACTACGTCGCGGGGGCCCTCTGGACGACTGGCAAGCCCGGCGCGGACCCGACGCACACGGAGCGCTGGGTCACATACAACGAGGGGAAAACGGGGCGGTTCGTCCAACCGACGCGCCTGTCCGACACGCGACGCGCCGACAACCGCGGCTGCATGGGCCAGAACTGCGCCGACTGGCTCGCGCGGAACGGGCGCCGCTGCCCCGAGATCCTGCGGTTCTTCTACGGCGCCGATCTCGAGCTCGGCGCCTCGGTCGGGACGAGCTCGACCACGAGCACGCCCCCAACCAAGCCAGCGGCCGAGCGTTCAGATCCGATCCCGGGCCTGGCGGCCGCCGCGGCGGTTTTTCAGTGGCTTTTTCGTGGAGGTGTCCCTTGAACAAGCGCCCCCTGAGCCAGTTTGCGTTCGCGGTCTACCGTTGGTCGAGCTTCCGCAAGGAGTGGGACCATTACGCCTACGTCGCGTCCGTTCCGACTGAGCACTTGCTGACGGACACGATCAAGTCCCTCGTGAGTGGCTCGGACCTCGAATACGTCGCGGTGGAGAATCTCCACGCCACGAGCAAGCAACCCAATTACGAGTATTGGAGTGGCAAAAACGGCAACTTTGCAGCCTTCACCCCCCGAGCGAGGTAGTCATGGCGAAGCCCAAGATCGACATGCGACAGGAGCCGATGCCGTGGGGACGCGGGCAAATGAGCCTGCGGCCCCCCGAGCAGGTGGCCGGCCGTGAGAAGAGCCTCCAGGAGCTAATCCGCAACGCGGCGGGGGCGGGACGGCTGCGCCGGTATCAGGCGACCGTGGGCGTCACCACGGCCGCCATCGTGCCCGAGGGCGAGGCGTACACGCTCTGGGACAAGGGTACTTATGTACATACGTACGGCGTGCCTGTGGGCGTGAAACAGGACGGATCGTGGCGCCACCCCGCGGGCCCTGGGTGGACGCAGGAGATCTGCGCGCTGCTCGAGGCGGCACCCTTCGTGGGGAAGCCTGGAGGTTGACCAATGTCGCGGATCGACCTGGCCACGCGCATCAGCACGGCAGCAGGCTCGGGGCTGCTTCGGGCGTACGTCACCCACAAGGCGAGGGACTTTCGGCGGGTGGTGGCCCTTCCGTTTCCCCATGAGTCCCTTTGGCTCAAGACGGAGAACTGCGACGAGTACGGCCACCACGTTGGATTTCGCCATGATTGGCTTTGGTTCGATCCGAGCGGGGAAGTGCTTCCCGCCGAGCTCGCCGCCCTTCTCGAGACAGCTCCTTTCGTTGGGGACCTCCACTTCCGAGATGCCGCAGGTTTGACCGTGGAGGGACGCATCGAGACGGCCGCCCTCGAGCGTCGCCTTCACGTCTTCACCAAGGGCAAGCGGCGGGTTGCGATCATCGTCCCGGACTCCGACGAGCGGTTTTGGACGCTGAAGAACAGTGAGCGCTTCGGCGAACTCGCAGCCTTGTGGACCCCTCAAGGCGGATGGACATCCGTCTCCGGCTTTCCCTTGGAAGCAAGCGCAAAGCGTCTCGATCGTGCCGCTGAGGTGAGCTCGTGACCCTGCGGCTCGTCCAGTCCGGCCTCGGCCCCTCCCGGCCCCTCGTGGCCACGTTCCTCTCGTGGGCAGGCATGGACGCGAAGATCCGCGCGGCCTTCGGCCCTGCCCCCTGCATCATCGCCGACGACAGCGCGAAGGGGACAGAGACGCTCGCCGAGCTCCTCGAGTTCGCCCACCAGGCCGGCGGCGTCGCGCAGGCCTCGCGGCTCGCGCTCGTCGGGTACAGCGCCGGATGCCAGCGCGTGCGCAAGCTCCGGATGGACGGTGCGAAGGCAGACGCCTACCTCCTCTCCGACGGCACCCACGCGTCATGGCCCCCGCAGGAGTGGCAGATCGCCTGGCTCCGCGAACTCGCGGACGAGGCACGGCACGGGAAGGTGCTCGTGGTCGCGTCTCACACGTGGCAGACGTACACGGAGGAGCTGACGCCGCCGCTTACGCCGTTCGCGTCAACGGTGACGGTGCTTCGGATGGCGACGGGGTTTCCGCTCAAGCAGGGCGGGCCGCCCGAGGCGCCCATCGTGTCGCGAGATGGGCAACTCTGGGTCTATTCGTATGCGAGCGCGAAAAGCGACGCGAAGGCCCACAGCTCTCAGGCAATGTTTGCGCAGCCCAAGCTTGCCGCGCAGCACGTCGCGCCGTGGCTCCTGAGCGGGCCGCCAGCGCCCGACGTCAAGCCCACGGCGAAGGCCACCTCGAGCAGCTCGAGCGACGGCATCGGCCCGGGGTTGGTCCTGGGTGGGCTCATGATGCTGGCTCGACGCTTGGCCCTATAGCCCCGGCGCCGTGGGTTCCTACCGCCGTGATAGGTTGCGCCCCGTAATGATCCCCCTGGTGCGTCGCCCTCTTCTCGGTCCTCGGCTACCTGCCAGCTTCTGACCCGCCCCACGTGCGACGAAAAAAGGAGCGACTACGAGGAACGCGCGTCGGACCGGTAATTTTTTCGCCGGCCCCAAAATGGCCATAGCAGCAGCCTTACTTGACGGGAGTCACTCGGAGCTCCATCTGCACGACTGAGGAGGCAACAGTGCACTTCACGAAAGCAATCAAATTGGTAGCAGCCCATGTTGCCGCCGCAACGGTGATCGGACTGGCACTCCTGCCCGTCCCCGCCGCCTCGGCTGTGAACCGCTACAAAATCAAGCCCAACTCGCCGAAGCCGGAAGTGTGCGACAACCACGGTACAATTCCGCACGGCACGTGGCTACAGAATAAACCGTGCGGTTATTTCATCGGAACTGCGATAGCCGAGTCATCGTTTGACGTCCACCTGACCACCGACAGCAACTACCATTACGGGCGGAGTCACGGCAACAACAACCTTTGTGCCTGGATCCCGCCCGGCGCGCTCGTTGGTAGCGCTGAATCGGTGCCGGCTTCCTGCAGCGATGCGACCAGAGAACGGTTCAGCCATCGCCGCTCATTCGGCTACGACTTCAATGCCCGCCCCCACGAGGCGACCACGGGCACACCAATCTCCGTGAACCCGAGCTGTGGTGCATTCCTCAACTACTACACCTCCAGCACGTACGACACGGGGGTCCTACGCGACCCGGCCCCGGGGACGCCGTCGGCCGAGGTTCGGTACCGATTCACGACCAACGGCGCCAAACCTGCCATCGTGGTCCTCGACGACAACCTCGGGTGGGTGTTCATGGATCGTGGCTGTGTCACCGATTGGCGAGGCATCCCGTTCAACAGCGAGGATGACTAGCCAATCGGCGTGTCTCCGTGCGCCGTCGACGTCTGACAGCGCTCGACTGAAGCGAGTGGCGTCGGTGTTCTCGCCAGAGCGTCAAGGCTCGGCTCGCAATGTTGCAGCACGAGGCGCACGCATCCGAACCGTGACGGTCCGGAGCAACAAGACGTCAACCGCGCTTTTCAGCTTCTAACAAGCCGCGGGTGGAGCCGAGGTCCTTGGGGCGGGCGAGCTGCCACTCGCTAGCCCTGGCGGCACCGAACCGCGCCCAAAATTCCCGAGACGATCCCGAATCACCACAAGCATCTTCCGCACCGTCGCGGGGCTCCAGTGCCGCATGTCCTCGACGAGCGCCCCGTGCTCGCTGGCGGCATCGCAGTTCAGCAGGTCGAACACCTGCACCTTGAGCCCGCCTGCGATGGCCCGTACCGTCCCGACGTTCGGCGAAACGCGGCCGAGCTCGATCCCCTCCAGGTGGCTCGGCCACAAGCCTGAGCGCTGGGCGAGCGTCTTTGTCGACAGCCCCCGCTCGAGCCGCAAAAGCCGGATCCTCGCGCCCACCTGGGAAACCAACGGGTGACGTTCCTTGCGACGACCACGCATAACGCATCCTCCGTTCATCGCGGCAAAGCGAAGTAAAGAAGCCCTCTTTCGTGCTGAATCCCCGCGCCGATCTCGACGAACGGCGCAGGCAACTTCACGGGCTCGAGGCGCAGCAGTTGCCGCGTCTCAGCCTCGAGCAGAGCCTTGTCGAGCAGCGTCCTCGGCACGGACGGCAGCCCGGCACGCACGAGCGAAAGCGGCACGCCTTTCTGATGTGTGGGAAAGAGCCGGCCAACGCCGTCGACAACGTGCGACACGAGCTCGGGGGTCGGCTTGTCCCCGCGAGCCGCCCGAACCCGCCGGGCGTACCGCAGGACGTCGGCCAGTTCGTGGACGGCCATGAACCGCAGTTCGTCGACCACCTCCTCGAGCGGCGACCGGCAACGCCGTCGCGACGAAGGCCCCGAGGGAGGCGGGCCACCGCTTGGTGGCGGAGCGGTCGCTGGGGAAGGGAAGGGCTGCATCTTTCTGTCGGCCTGTTCCATGGTTCTCGCTCCGGCTCACGAACGCGAGCGAACGGCCCCCGGAACTGCGTGCCTGGCGAGGGCGCAGCCCGCGGGACGCTCGCTCCCGCTCGCGATCGATGGACACACGTCTCCCGACGGTCGCAGCGCGGCCGATCACGAGACAGGTTTGCGGGTCATCACCCCCAGTCGGCCGCGGTCCCCATGCCTAGGAGAACCAGCTCTGCGCGAGCAGGTCCGAAACCGCGGCCGACTGCGAGTGAAGACCTTACGGCGGGGGTCTCCCCACGTTCACGGTTCGAAGCGCGGCGACGCGTTCGGCGAGCTCCTCGGAGGAGACGGGCGGGGGCGGCTTCACCACGGCCACCTCCCGCCGCGGCTCGACTACCCGAGACGGCGTCCGAGCGGTCGTCGATCGAGTGATGTCCGGATGTACATTAGGACATGAGTACATCCTAGGAGCAGCAGAAACTGCGGCCAAAGCCGCCCTTGTCGCCGTCACGAGCTCGTGGGTCGTCCCCCACCGCATCGCGTACCCCATGTCCGGCGGCAGGCCCCTCGGCCCCGAGCTCGCGACGAAGAGCAGCGCGAGCCCCCCCAGCAACGCCACGACCACCCCGAGCGCCGGACCGAGGATGGTGCTGACCCCGGCGACCATCGGCACGACCGCGGATACGGGAGGCGGGGGCACCCCGAGGGGGAAGGCGTGCCCCTCGGCGTCGAGCACGGCCCGAAGGACGGCGCGGTCCATCGGGTCGAGACCCATGAGGCCGAGCACCAGGGCGCCGCGCGCGCGCTTCCTCTTCTTCTTGGGCTTCCCGAGCAAACGGTCGATTTCCACCCGGAGACGCGTGCGCCCCCGGATCACCCGCTGTTCGATCGTGTCCTCCTTCTCCCCGAGCTCGGCGGCGAGCTCGGCGTTCGAACGGCCTTCGAGGTCGTGCGCCACGAGCAGAGCTCGCGTTCCCTCGTCGAGCCGCTCGAGCGCATCGAGCAAAAGGATCCGGGCCTCGACCCAAGCTTCCACGTCTCGCGGGTCGGGCGCGTCGAACTCGTCGTTGCCGACGAACCGATTGGCCCTGCGTTGTGCGTGGCGACGCGCACGAAGCGCGACCCGTGCGACGCATCGGAGGAGCGCGCGGCGCGCCTCGCGGTTGTCGGCTGGGATCTCGGCGACCTCTTGCCAGAAGGCGATCAGCGACTCCTGGACCGCGTCCTCCATGTCCGGGGCCCGGACGCCGCACCGGCGGAGCCACGAAGGCAGGACCGCGGCGAAGGCGTCGAGGAGGGCCTGGAACGACCAGCCAGGGGGTTCCTGGGGGTCGGTGGCAGGGACGGGGGCGGCCGAGGAGGGGCGCACAAACTGGTTAGGCAGGCTGGGGAGGGTTTCCCGACAGGAAAAATGGACGAGTTCGCAAGAAAGCTTTTTGGCGATCTACTTCACGCGCTTGCCCCTGCCACCCTTCGGCCTCGGCACAAAATCTGGCTGCTCACTCAGGTCTACCCCATCCGCCTCAAGCAACCGGAGGATGTACTCTTTGATGCCGCCCGAGTACTCCACCGCCCTCACCTTCACCTGCTTGTGAACCGCGGACACGACGTCCACCACGATCCGCTTCGTCCCCTCCTCGAGCCGCGCCGCGGCAGCCGTCGGCCGCGTCGGCCCCTTCGGGGCAGGCTGCGGACGAGAACCGGCCGCCTCGCTCGTCCCCTTCGTCGGTTCCTTTGGCTCGGCCTTGCTCGGCCTCGCCAGCGACATGGACAGAGCCTTCTTGCTCACGCTTGCCCCCTTCCCTTCTTCCGACTACCGCTCGTCGCTGGCGCCGTCGGCATGATCTCCTTGAAAAGCTTGCCCATCTCCGCGGCCGCGGGGCCCTTCGGCTGCGTCGTCAAGACGCTCTCGCCGATCGCCGCAGCCTCAGGGTACGCCACGCGGTGACAAATCACGGTCTCGGCGACCTCCCCGCGCGCGGCCATCGCCTCCCGCGCCGAGCGAGCCAGCACCGTGCGCGGCGCACAGCGGTTCGAGACGAAGAGCCGCCGCACGGGCCCCCGCCCGAACTGCTCGCGGATCGCGTCGGCGCGGTCGAGCTCCGCGAGCGTCTCGTGTGTCGCCCACAGGTCGAACGGGCCCGGGGTCACGGGGATCACGACGACATCCGCGGCAACGGCGGCCGCGCTGCTCTGATCTCCGGTCCAGGGCGGGCCGTCGAGGACCGCGACGTCGCGCCCCGCCGCGAGCTCGAGCAGCCGAGCTCGCGAGAACGCGCGGTCATGCTTCGAGACGGCGAGCCCGGCGAGCTTGCTGCCCTCGGTCCGGGCCGAGCCCCAGTCGAGCGAGGAGCCCTGCCGGTCGAGGTCCACGAGGATCGTGCTCTGCCCGCGCAGGTGAGCCGCGGCGGCTAGGTTCGTCGCAAGGGTCGTTTTCCCGACGCCTCCCTTGAGGCTCAGGATGGCGATTACGTACATGTGGACAGATGTACATCGAAGGTTTGACCAGGAGCAAGCGGAACGAGGGGGCCTCAAGCGGCTCGACCGGACGAGCAGGACAAACGCTTGGTCGTGACCAAATGTCCGTTCGTACATCTAGCCTGAGACCACACGCGCCTTGAGTAGCCACCCCCAAACACTCGGCCAGTCTGCCCTGAACCCGGCGCTGCCGGCCCTGCCTCGTGTGCTTCCGAGGCCGCGTCTGTGTCAGCAGCTCAAGAGGGTTTGTCCTTTCAGGGTGCACCGACAAACCCTCTTGATCTGGATCTGAAATCTGGTGCAGGGTGAACACGCGTTCGTCCCCGTGCCGGTCTCGGGTCGAGCGAGTGGCTTCAACGCAGGTGCGTTCTTCGGGACGCACAAAAAAAAGCGCGCCGACCGGGTCTAAGTTTGGCGACCTGGACCCCGGCTCGACGCGCCCAACAAACAGCGATGAGTCTACCACAGATCGCCGCGGGTCGATCCCGCAGCGTTGACGATCCACGTGTAATTGCGCGCCGAACCGTGGGCCAAACCACACAGGGCGAGGCAACCCCTAACCCGCCCTCTTCTCTCTACGGCTGGAAGCGAACCCTTGAGGAGGGTATCTGGTCGCCCGAGGGCCCCAAGGGCGTCAACGCGCGCGCCGTGCTGGCGCAACTCGTTCGTCACTCCGACGCCAGCGGCCGCTGCTGGATGTCCGCTCGAACCATCGCGGCGAAGGTCGGCGTTTACAACACGCGCACGGTGCGCGCGGCTGTGGACGAACTCGTGAAGAGCGGCTGGCTCGACGCCACCCCCATGACCTGGGCGCAGCTCGCCGCCGAGCAGCGCGCCGCCGGCCGACCGGTCCCCCGTCGAGGCGACGTCGGCCAGGCCCCGAACCTCTACACGGTCCGAGACGGCCGCGGCGGTCCGGTGACCTCCGAGGGCCGGACCCCGCCCACGACCACGGGCCCCGGGATCGTGCGGATCGCGCCCGTCGCCCAGGGCAGCACCCGGACTGATGTACATATGGACATTCGTACACAGGCCATGGTCCCTCTTGCTCGAGCCGACGAGCCGCTTGAGCGCGCCGCGTCGACCTCGCCCCGCAAGGTCCCCGAGGGGGGCCAGGGGCCAAAGAGCCCCAGGGACCAGGGGCCAAAGAGCCCCGGGGGGCCCCGGGCCGAAGAGCCCCACGATCTGGATCCGGTGGAATCTATGTCCAGGATGGAGAGTGGAGGGCGCGAGGCGCGCCCCTGGCAGAGCACACACGGATCGAAGGAAGTTCGGGGGGAGGATCGGGGCTGGGTCAAGACGTGGGAGGTCCTCGCCACCGCACACGCCGAGCAGACCAAGCACGTCTACGGCCTACCGCCGCTCCCGCCTGACCTGAAGCGCGAACAGCGCGAGGCCATGGCCGAGTGCCTCGACGGGGCAGCGGTCGAGGTCTGCGCGAAGCTCCGCGCGCGCGGCCTCGAGCGCGACCGCACGGAGCTTTGCCGCGAGCTCGCCGCGCAGGTGATGAAGCTTTACTTCAAGCGGAAGACGTCTCACCTCGTCCAGACGAGCCACGCGCTGCGAGACCTTCCCCGTGAGCTCCACGCGCGCATGACCGAGGCGATGGCGGCGCTCTTGCGTAAGAGCCACGACGCCACGCAGCCGCGGCGGCCTCGGCCCGAGCCAACCGCGCCCAAAGCGCCGGTTGAGCAGGCTCGCGCCGCGGCCACGGTCACGCAGTTATGTATGGCGTTTGCGCCTCCAGGGCAGCAACGACGCGTCGACCGTCACGAGCTTGAGGCGGGGCTTGGCCTTGCGCCGCTCGAGGACGCCGGCAGCCCCACCCAGGACGAACCCGAGCCCGTCCCCGTCGAGCCCGAGCAGCCGCAGATCGTCGCCAGCCCCCCCGCACCGCCGCCCCCGCTCGAGGCGCCACGCGAGGCAGGGCCCCAAGCGGCTCCTTGTGGGCCTCCGCCCGAGTTTCGAGGCTGGAGCCCCCATCGCTCGGCCTCGCCGCGCGTGACCGCGGCGCTTGAGCAGCTACGTGCCGCCCTCGGTCCCGAGCTCGTACCTGAGCCAGAGGTCCCGGCCGAGGCTGAGGCACTGGCTGTCACGCAGCGGCCGCTCGGCAGGGCTGGCGCGCCCCGGTGGGGGGCTGTTGGCCCCCGGCCGGCGAAGGTGCGGCACGCGCTGCCGCAGCTCGAGGAACTGGAGGAAGGGCAGGGAGGGGGGGCGACCCCCATGGAGTAGTATAGACTACATTTGCTCCGACGGGGCCCAGGTGCTCGGGGTAAGGTCGGAGCCTTCCGGGCGAGCCATGCGCGCGCCCATGGGTGAAGCCACTCAAAACCGATGGATTGGGAGTGGAAAATCCATGTGTTTCCATGGATCCGCATGGGTGGGGAGGGAGCCGATCGAGGCTGGATTTGGTGGCCTGGAACGCAAATTCGGCCGTGAAACATTCGTCGGCGGAGGTGAATTGCTCCCGCGGGGCGAAAAGTGGATCGTTTGGTGGACCCGAGTGGATCGGCGAGCCTGTGAAACAAGAGGTCGAGCCTTGCCACCATGGCCCAACCACGGCGATTTCTCGGTTTGTCTGCGGAGGGCACGAGTCTTGCACACAACGGAAATGTTGGTTGTATCTCCGTGAAACATTGTTCCGCGGAGGACCGGGGCTCCGTTTTGTTCGAAAAGTGGTTCGATTTTGTGGCTCTTGCGGGACTCAACGCAGCGAAACAAGGGGGCGGATCCCGAAATTTGCACCCGTGGAATGGCTTTTTGGGGTCTGTCCAGGAACCGAGATGGTCGTCCCTGAGGCTCGCTGGTTCGGGCGTTGACAACAGTTCCGTTTAACGAAACGGAGGACGGGGGCCCGGGGACGACGCGAGAAGCCCTGGAGCGAGTCTCCCGCGGGGGATGAATCGGTCGAGGTTACCGCACGAGCACCCCGCGCAACGGGTCGCACTCGAAGAGCGTTCCCGCCCGGATGTAGCGGCGGACACCCCCTCGCTCGCGTGTCTCGTCCCCGATCTCGGCGAGATTCGCGCGCTGGGTCGCGACGACGGCGCGAGCCAGCGCGGAGCGAGTGCCGGCGAGCTCGCGCGGGTCGAGCTTGACGCACGCTTGATAACGTCGGCGACGGTGCGCACGCCGAGCGGTCCGCTCGACGCGCACTATGTCCCGCTCCGTGCGTGTGTCGTGGCCCTCGCCGCGGCGTGTCGGGGTGCCGCCCAGCGGCATTCGACGCTCTCCCACATCGCCGGGCGGACTATCGACATGGACAGATCCCGACAGCATGATCCCACCACCGGGACGATGGATCCCGGGCGAGGCGGCGCCCCACGGTCCCCATCGTCCATCTCGCTTCGATGCCTGGGGACCGATCCAGGGGGGACAACATGAATTACATCCGAATCCTCGCGGTATCACTCGCCGTCTCGGTGGCGTCTCCAGCTCTGGGCCACATGAGCGTGGCAGATTCGACGGAAGCGGTGAGCGAGCCGAGTCTCGGCGAGGCGGTGAGCGAGATCCGGGAGTATATCGTGCGCACCGGTCCCGGCTTCAACTTCGCCGTAGCGTACCGGCTGCCCGGGAGCGTCACGTTCAGCATCGAATGCACCACGTACGACACGCTCGGCAACCAATGGTACCGTCTGACGGACGGCAATTACATCGTCGCCGCACACGTGGTCAACCCGGGCAACCCCCCAGCGTGCTGACCTGATCTTCCCCCGCTCCCGTAGACAAACCGACTAGAACCGCGGCTGCGCCTCCGACGCCCTCGGGAACCTCGTGCGGCAGATCCACTCGGGTCCCGTGTTTCTTGTCCTGGTTGTCACGCGCGCGCATGTGTCGCGAGACACACGACCGCGAGACATGCGTGACAACACAACCGCGCGGCTTGGACGCTCGGGCCGCGCTCACCACTCACAAGGCGCGGATGGCGCTACTCGCATGCGACGTCGACAGCGCCCCGAGGGGGGCCCGCGCTACCGCACGAGCACACCGCGGAGAGGATCGCGATCGAACAGGGTGCCGGCCCGGATGTAGCGACGGAGCATCCCCTCGCTCGCGTGCCGCGTGATGCGCCCGAGCTCGGCCATGTTCGCGCCCTGGCCCGCGGCCGTCGTCGCGAACCCAGCGCGGAGCGAGTGCCCCGCGAGCTCGCGCGGGTCGAGCCCGACGCGCCGAGCGGCGCGCTTGATGACCGAGGCCACGGCGCGCGCGCTGAGTGCTGCATGACCGACGCGGCCCCAGCGGTCGACGCTGCGGAACACGGGCCCGGACGTGATCGCCGCGGCGTCGAGCCAGGCCCGCAGCGCTGCGACAGGGCAGAGCGAGCCCGGCGCAGCATGGACCGGAACCTCGTCGCCCGCGCCCTCCTGGTCGCTCTTGCTCCGCGCGACGAGCAGCGCGACGCACGCGTGCGTGCCATGCGACGTGATCGACGTGCAGCGCGACGAGCTCCGACCGTCGCAGCGCCGAGCCGAACCCCACGAGGAGCAGAGCACGATCGCGCATGCCGCTGATGTCGGGCGGTAGCGCGTCGATCATCTCGTGCAGATCGACCGGCGAGAGCGCCGCCTTGCTCCGCGGCGCGTCCCGCGCCGAGCACGGATGCCCGCGCGCACGTCGCGTACGGCTGGATCGTTTGGAGGCAAAGGAAAACGCGCGGCGCGGTGCTGGTCGACGATCGCAGCCAGCGCGACGTCGAGCGAGGCCGGCGAAAGCCCTTCGGCGTCGAGGTGCGCGAGGTAGGCCGCGACGACGAGCGGCGCGGCTGGGAGCTCGAGCGCGCCGTGCTCGTGCGCGTACGTCGCCCAGCGTTCCCACGCGCGAGCATACACGCGGCGCGTGTTCGGGGAGCGTGCATGGGCCGCGTGTTCGGCCGTGCGTTGGACGTCGCCGGCGAGGCCTGCGGGGAGCGTCGCCGGCGCGACGCGAACCAGCGCGGTCATGTCCGCGAACGCCTCACCACGTGAAACTCCGCGCAGAGGTAGCGGCTCTCGCTTGCTCCGGCGTCGGCCGCGGAGAGACACACTGTTCTGCTGGCGGCAACAATCGATCGAGCCGCGTGGTCCCGTCGCCGCGCGGACGAGCGAGCGCACTCGCTGCCACCACGTCGTCCGGGCAACGATGGGTCGAAGCCCCGCGGCACATCCCCACTCGCGAGGCTACGGGATGCAGGTATTGAGCACCACGCTCACGACATCACCGTAGTGGCAGGCGACGGCGAGGTCGGGCGTGCCGTCGTCGTTCAGATCGGATGCTGCGACCGAGATGGGCTTGTTACCCACGACGTAAGCGGCTTCCTTGGCGAAGGTGCCGTCGCCGTTGTTGAAGATCACGTGCAGGTTTTCGCTGGCGCTGAGGCCGCCGTGGTTCACGGCAGCGAGGTCGAGCTTGCCGTCGCCGTTCAGGTCGACCGCCGCGACGGACGTCGAGACCACGTTTGGCATGTAGCCGACCTTCTCGGCGAAGGTGCCATCCCCTTTGTTGAGGAGGACGTTCACTCCGCGCTCGTACCCGGTCGCGGTGGCGAGGTCGATCTTGCCGTCGCCATTCAGATCCGCCGCCACGATTTTTTCGGGGTGCCAGCCCGAGGAGATAGGGAGCTGGTCCTTGAAGGTCCCGTCGCCGTTGTTGAGGAGCAAGGTGATGGTGTGGCTGCTGTAGTTCGCGGCGGCGATGTCGAGCTTGCCGTCGTCGTTCAAGTCCGCGAGGGCGACCCCGTGCGGATTCGATTGCGCCTGGTAGTGGACCGGCGCGGCGAAGGTGCCATTGCCGTTGCTGAGGAGCACGCTCACGAAAAAGCCGCCACCGGCGCCGGCGGTGACGAGATCGGTATGGCCATCGTCATTCAGATCGCCGGCCGCGACATCGACGGGGTCCGAGCCGGTGGGGTGGTCGACCTTGGGGTCGAAGGTGCCATCGCCCTTGTTGAGCAGCACGCTGACGGTATGGTCGAGGTAGTTCGTGGCGGCGAGGTCGAGCGCGCCGTCGCCGTTCAGGTCGGCTGTGGTGATCGACCAGGGCTCGGTCCCCGTGGGGTAGTCGACCTTGGCGGCGAAGGTAGCATTGCCACCGTTGATCAGGACGCTCACCGTATTGCTGTCGCGGTTCGCGACGGCCAGGTCGGGTTTGCCGTCACCGCTCAGGTCCGCCGTCATGACCGAGTGCGGCCCGTCGCCGGCCGGGTGCTCCCTCGGCGTGGCGAATGCGCCGTTCCCATCGTTGAGCAGCACGCGCAGGGTAACGCCGTCGTTTTGGGTGACGAGGTCGGGCTTGCCGTCGCCGTTCACGTCCGCGCCCACGAGCGCCGAAATCCCGCCAGCGGGGTAAGTGACCGCAGGAGCGAAACTGCCATCACCTTTGTTGAGGAACACGTCCACGTTCGGGGTGGCGAGGTCGAGCTTGCCGTCGCCGTTCAGGTCCAGAGCTACGATCGATTTTGCATCACCCTTCGTAGGATAGTCGACCTTGGCGGCGAAGGTGCCGTCGCCATTGTTGAGGAGCACGCTCAGGGCGCCGCCCTGCTCGTTCGCGGTAGCGAGGTCGGGTTTGCCGTCGCCGTTCAGGTCCGCCGCCACGACCAGGAGGGGGAACGAGCCCGTCGCGTAGCCGACCTTGGGAGCGAAGGTGCCGTCGCCGTTGTTGAGGAACACGCTCACGTCGGCGCCGAAGTAGGTCGCGACGGCGAGGTCGAGCTTGCCGTCGCCGTTCACGTCCGCCGCGGCCACGGAGTCGGGTCGATAATTGGTTCCCGCGGGGTAATCGACCTTGGCGGCGAAGGTGCCATCCCCATTGTTGAAGAGCACGCTCACCGTGTTGTCGGCATAGTTCGCGGTGGCGAGGTCGGGCTTGCCGTCGCCGTTCAGGTCTGCCGCGGCCACGGAGTAGGGGTCGGCGCCGGTGGGATACTCGACGCTCGGGCCGAGCGTGCCGTCCATGAGGTTGAACCGCACGCTGACCGTGGCGCTGCCGCTGTTCGCGGCGACGACGTCTGGCTTGCCGTCGCCGTTCAGGTCCGCCGCAGCCACGGAGTAGGGCCTGATGCCCGTCGGGTAGTCGACCTTCGGGGCAAACGTGCCGCTGCCCTTGTTGAACAGCACGCTCACCGTGTCGCCGTTGTAGTTCCCGGTGACTACGTCGGGCTTGCCGTCGCCGTCCAGGTCCGCCACGGCCGCGGCTCGGGGGTAAGCGCCCGTCGTCACGAGCGGTGGCTGAGGGAGCCCGACCGTCCCGACGCAGGAGGACACGACACAGGTTCCACCCACGCAGGTCGAGCCGCCATTACAAACCACCGGATTGCCACCGGCGCAAACGCCGGCCTGGCACGTGTCCGTCTGCGTGCAAGCGTCGCCGTCGTCGCACGGGGCGCCTGCGGCCGTGGGCGCGTGGGCCGGCAGCTCACCGTCGCAGACATCGTCCGTGCACGGGTTCCCGTCGTCGACCGGGGTGCAGGTCATCCCGCCACTGCCGCCGCCCGCGCCGCCCGAGGCCCCGGCGCCACCAGCGCCACCAGCGCCGCCCGAAGCCCCGGCGCCGCCGGTACCACCGCTGCCGGTGGCGCCGGGGTCGCCCCCGTCACATCCAGCCCCAAACGAGCCGGACAGAAGGCAAAGGAACAGCGCCATCGTCGGAAACGACCGTGTCATTCGTGACCCCGCTTTCTGGCAGCACACGCACACCGGAGAAGGAAGACATAGACTGAACGGGGGTAGCCCACGTCCATGCGGGACGGTCTCATGGGCCTTTGGCAGGTGCAAGCCTGATGCGGCCTCTCGGTGATCGGCTGTGGTCCTGGGCGAGCCGCCGTGGGTGACGGAGCAGGGAATCCAACTCCGCTCCCGCTCCCGTCCGAGCTCACGAAGACGTACACAAGCCTCGCGAGCGCCATGCGGGACCACCTCGGCCTTGGCCTCGTCGTAGCGCTCTTTTACCTCGGCTTGAGCCTCCCGCTCGCGCATCTGTTGCGCAGCGTGGAGGAGCGGCTCGGATCGAAGGTCTGGCGCCCGGCTTCCGCTTAGCTTCGAAGGAGGGAACGGGCACGATGGTCCCCACGTGATGCAAAAGGCACGGCCGGGCCTGGGCCCCTTCGGCTGATGGCGATGTAGTGCGGCATCGGGAGTCGTTTCCGAAAAGCGTCGCGTGCAGGCCCCATCCTCCGAGCAGCAGGAAGCCGCTCCGCCCTTGGCACGTCCATTGGTTAATGGCCGAGCGCTTTCAGGCCACGACCGAGGCTCATCGGACGCGTGGAGGGGGCCCGGCTCTCCGCGCGGAAACGGCAGCGAGTGTTGGCCGGGCGCGTATGGCGGCCATGACAGCCATGACGGCGAGCAGCGCAGGAACAGAATTCGACTCGTGCCGGCTCGCCTGCACGGCACAACCACCGGACATCCCCGTGTCGGTGCCGCCGCCGGTGGCGTCATCAGGGGCCGGCTCCGG
Source organism: Polyangium jinanense (assembly GCF_028435365.1). The sequence goes on from NZ_JAGTJJ010000080.1 coordinate 19,139, forward strand.
CGACGGACAGGGGTGCTCGGCGCGCCACGCCGCGAGCTGCGCGCGAAGCTGGGCCACGGGATCTTCGGGCCGCAGGTCGGGCAGGCTGATGCGCAGCTCGGTCCCGTCCTGCCATTGCACGAGCAGGTAGGCGCTCGCCGCGGAGATGCCGCCGTCTGTGCAGCGAGCGTCGCCGCCGCCGTCGGTGCCAGCAGCTTCCAGCGCGCGTATCAGCCGCTCGGGCAGATCACATCCGTCCTGTGCGGCGGAGGCCATGCCTTCGAGCACAGCTGGTCCGGTGAGCAGATTGCCCTGCACCGTGAACGCCACAGCTCCGCTCGAACCGGTGGCGTCGGACGCGTAGGGATTGGCCTCCGGGCCGGTGCTCGAAGCCGTCCGTCCCTCTGCGTCGACGATGCCGTATTGCATCTTGGGCGCGAGCGGGTGCGCCGACGAGTCGGTGACGGCGGCGAGGACCGCGGCAGGCTCGGCGCCGCCTGCGAGCATCTGTTCCCCTGCGGCGAGCGCGTCATCATCGAAATAGGCCTGTCCGACCAGCAGGCCGCGCCCAGGCGCCACACGTAGGATTTGGATGACCTCGTAAGGCACGCAGCTCGCGCCCGCGCTGCCGATTGCGCCGGCGTCCGTGTCGGCCGCGACGATGGAGAAGGTGGCGCCGGCAGGGGTGGTGAGCGCTGCGCCGGCGAGGGCGACCGCGATCGCGACGAACGAGCAAAAAAGGCGCATGGTATTTTCAAGACAGCGTACCGCGCCGCCCGCCCAACAACTAGGCTTCCGCCGCGATCTCCGCCAGCACCAGCCGAAATCCTGGCTTGCCTGTGCTCGACTGGTGCCCCGACATCGCAAACGTTCTTCGCCAGAAACATCGCGACGGACACGGCGACGGACCTACCGCATAAGCACGCCGCGCAGTGGATCGCGATCGAACAGGGTGCCGGCCCGGATGTACTTGCGGACCATCGCCTCGCTCGCGTGCCGCGTGATGCGCCCGATCTCGGCCAGGTTCGCGCCCTGGCTCGCGGCCGTCGTCGCGAACCCAGCACGGAGCGAGTGCCCCGCGAGCTCGCGCACGTCGAGCCCGACGCGAGCCGCGGCGCGCTTGATGGTCTTTGCCACGGCGTGCGCGCTCAGTGCTGCACGACCGACGCGGCCCCAGCGGTCCACGCTGCGGAACACGGGCCCGGACGTGATCGCCGCGGCACCGAGCCAGGCGCGCAGCGCTGCGACAGGGCAGAGCGGGCCCGGCGCAGCATGGACCGGAACCTCGACGCCCGCGCCCTCCTGGTCGCCTTTGCTCCGCGCGACGAGCAGCGCGACGCCGCGCGCGTGCCATGCGACGTGATCGACGAGCAGCGCGACGAGCTCTGACCGTCGCAGCGCCGAGCCGAACCCCACGAGGAGCAGAGCACGATCGCGTGTGCCGCTGATGTCGGGCGGTAGCGCGTCGATCATCTCCTGCAGCTCGGCCGGCGAGAGCGCCGCCTTGCTCCGCGGGCGCGTCCCGCGCCGAGCACGGATGCCCGCGCGCACGTCGCGCACGGCTGGATCGTTGGTGGGCAAAGGAAGACGCGCGGCGCGGTGCTGGTCGACGATCGCAGCCAGCGCGACGTCCAGCGATGCCGGCGAAAGCCCTTCGGCGTCGAGGTGCGCGAGGTAGGCCGCGACGACGAGCGGCGCGGCGGGGAGCTCGAGCGCGCCGTGCTCGAGCGCGTACGCCGCCCAGCGTTCCCACGCGCGAGCGTACGCGCGGCGCGTGTTCGGCGAGCGTGCATGCGCCGCATGTTCGGCAGCGCGTTGGACGTCGCCGGCGAGGCCTGCGGGGAGCATCGCCGGCGCGACGCGCACGAGCGCGGTCATGTGCGCGCACGCATGACGACGTGGAATTCCGCGGAGAGGTAGCGGATCTCGCTCGCGGCAACGTCGGCCGCGGTTGCAGCCTCGACAAGATCGCAGCGCGAGAGCGAGAGCAGGCGCGCGCGGTGCGCCTCCAGCAAGCGCGCCTTGAACGCATCGAGGTCCATTTCAACGGTGGCGCCGCTCGCGGCGAGCTCGTCGAAGAGAACCGAGACGAAGAGCTTGTCGGATCCGGACGTCGGCCAAGCGTTGCGCGAGCCGTTCGCGGCTGCCTGCACGCGCCGCGCGAAATCTTCAAGACCGAGGCCGGAGAGCGGTTGCACGCCGCGCCGCTCCTGGTCGCGCACCTGGCGCGCGAAGGCCTCGACGGACGCGAGCCCCGCGGGCGAGAGCTCATCGAGCAACGCTGTGATGTCCTTCGCGCTCATCGTCTTTCCTCGGTTCCTCATCGTCTCAGGTTTCGTTCGACGAAACGGAGCCCTGTCTCGGCGCGATCCCGATGTAGTGGGTTCCATGCTCGTCTTGTACGAGCATCGCGCGCTCTACTTCCGGCAGGCTCGTCGGGAAGTCGTGATGATGGAGGATGACCTTCCCTGCCCTCGAAAGGCGCAGCACGGCAGCATCGAAGCGCGGCGCGGGAAGCTTCTGCATCGTACGAAGCGTGCGCACGCTGAGCAGCGAGCCCGGAGGCTCGCGCGAAGCGAGCTTTCGTAGCGCTGAGAGCACGGCTTCATCATCGCCGCTGCCGTTCGTCGTGTTCGTTCGATCGAGCAACCTCGCGAACGAGAAGACCGTCCCCCGAGGTCCTCGAGGACAAAGCGCGGCGTCGTTGTCGCGCAAGAACTCGCTCCCCGCCTCGGGACGTAGCTCGATCATCGCCTGTTCGTGGAGAGCGAAGAGCGCGGCGTGAACGTCGTTCACCGGAACGCGCGGCACGAGGGAGCGAACGACCTTCGCGATCGAGATCAAGCCAAGGTGCGGATCGTGTTCGCGACGAAGAGCAGAGAGGACCTGTTCGAAGACATGCGGCGTGGGAGCCGAGGCCGGCGCGGAGGGTGACGAGCTCGGCGCGTGTTGCGTCGCGCTCATCGAGGGGTTCGGCGCGCTCGGGTGGTGGGTTGTTTCCGATCCCGCTGGGGCGCTTTGCTCGCCGGTTGCCACCCAGGCCTGCGCGTGCACGTCCGCCGCTGCCGTACTCGCAAACGGGCCAACGACATCCCACACCGAGCGCCACAGATCCACCTCTCGCTCGCACGTGGTCCGATCGTTGGCGTAATCCGCCGGGATTCGCAGGCGGGTGCCGTCATGGCACGTCTTGCGCGCGTAATACCAGCCAGCCCCATCCCCACCCGTGTCCGTGCTCGTTGGGCAGTTCTGCCCAGCACCCCCGCTCGCATGGCGCGGGCGGCTGTTCGCGCGTGGTTCGTCCTTCGCGAAGGTGACGATGGAGGGGGTGCTCCTCGCGAGCTCGGCGCCCGAGCTCGGGCCCGTTGTCGAGGTCGGCCCGCCTCGCGCGAGCCATGCGCGAAGGAGCGCGGAGCGGTCCTTGTGGCCCTGCTCCGTCACGAGCTCATCAAGGCGGCGCTCTTCGTCCTCGGTGAGGCGAAAACCAACGATCCGAGTGGAGGCAGCTGATGCACGCGGGGGACGTCCCATCGGTTCCGTTTAACGAAACGCGAAAGGGGTGGTCAAGCTGTTCTGTTTTGGAAGGCGGCTGGTTCCGCCGTTTCGCCGGGCTCGCGCATGCGAACTATATCGTTAAACGAAACCGCGCTACCGCCCAGGGGATGAGTCACGTACCGGCGAGGTGTGTGTACGCGATCCCTTCACTCCCACCCGTTGCAAACGCGCGAGGGAGGAAAGGAGCGGATGTCCTGCCCGACGCGGCACTGCGTCTCCACGTCAATCGTCGTGCCATTGTCCCCGTGGTTCGCGACCGTTCCGGGATACCAAGTTCCGTCGTCGTCCTGCCAGCGCACGCGGCAGCCGCCCCCGTAGCGCAGTCGTTCTTTGTTCGTGGTGTCTTCGTTCACGGTTCCTCCATGAACTCTCATGCCCAGAAACTCTCAGTTCCCGGAAAGCTACGGCACGGGACTGCGTTCATGGGCAGTACGTGTTATCAGGTCGACAAACCCCGTCGCCGCAGTGACATGAGGTTCCGGGTTTGCATGTTGCACAGGTATTCTTTGGGGGCGGTGGTGACGTCGCCACGCCAACCACTGTGGTGCTAGCCAGAATTGCTCCACCATCTTGTGCAGTGCGGATGCGAAATTCGTATGAGCTACCGGCTTGAATCCACGGAGCGTTCTCGCAATAATTGCCCGCGTCGCTTTCTTTCGTGAAAAGCTGCTCTGCTGCACCGTTGTGACTGACCTTGATCCAAATTGGATAATTCATGTTAACGGTGCTCCAGCAGATCTTCGCATTTCCGAGATTGCCTGGCACAACGCTTACGCTTTGCGGGGTGGCGGAAATCGAAGCACTCGGCGGGATCCATGTGCAAGAGACCGCATTGGGGCACTGGCCAGCACAAGTGGTGCTACATGCGAAGTTCTGCAAGTAACCAGGTGGGCACAGCATGCCACACGTTATCAAAGCCTGTTCCGTCTCTGCTGTCTGCTCCGACTCATCATACGTAACGGTTGTATCATCTGCGGCGATATTATCTGCGTCAGTGATACACCCAGAGACAAGGACAATGGGTGCTGTCAACGATACCATGGCAGCAGCCCAACTGAACTTCGTTCGCGTTGTCATGAAATAAATCCTTTGCGACTCTTGTGTTAATCGCAGTTTACATCATGGCGGAATTACCGTGCGATGTCCACAAAACTGTAGCTTGAGGGCCTTTCTTCACGGCGGGTGCCTCTGACAAGATCGACGATCGCGCAAAGCAGACTCGCCCCTTCTCACCGGGATTATTCCGCTGACAAGGTAACATGGTTGACCTGCCGATTCCGCCACCACCGCCAGGTCCCGCGAGGAAGCTCCGGAGCACTCTCCCCCTCGGGGAGATGCAAATTTCGTTAAACGAAATTTGCATCAGGTCTCATGCTCGAAAAGCATCAATTATCGAGCGCCAGATGTTGGGGGCAGCTTAGTGTGCACGTTATCACTGACACCGCCGTACCTTGGCGCAGATAGGCCGACATGGAGGATGAGTCATGGCGAGGGGTGCAACTGCACCAATACGAGGAAATGCGGTTCTTCCAATCTCCGAGGTCGGGGTTGCGCCCTGACAGCGGCGACTACTATCTGGATCAGCGCCGAGGCGGGGGCCCGGGCGAGTTGCAAATGCACTCATATGAGGAGATGCGGTTCTTCCAATCCATGAGGTCGGGGACGTCCGACACCAGGACAGTGGTCTCCCCTCCAAAGTTCACGTTCTCGTATACTTGGAGGAAGCAGTCCTCCTCCACCGTCACGGACGACACCCGATCGTTCCAACGGCTGCCGATGTTCGCGACCAGGTCGCCGTCCTGGGCTACCACCCCATCGCCTCCGAAATTGACGTTCCGAAACATGTGCGCGCACGTCTGTGCCTGCGCCTGCGCGGCGAGACCGAGCGCGCCGCACGCGACGAGTCCCATCCATACTGTTTTCATGGCTTCCCTCCTCACGGGCCGCCCGTGCTGGATCCATGGTGCAGGCCGGTAGCCCGTCAACCGCGCGCGCGATCTTCTTCCGCGTCGCGCCCGGAAAGGCTCGCCGCGCGCGCGCGCGCCCGCGCCGCGCCCTGGAACGATCGGGTGTCGGCTGTGCTCGCGAAGGCCTCGAACAGCTCGCCGTCTTCCCCGAACCTTCTTCCCCGTCGCGCCCGGAAAAGTTGGCTACGCCGCCGTTGGGCTCCAAGCCTCCTCGATAGATCACCACCGCCAGGTTTCTTTCGGCGCGTTCGTCGAACAGCTCCCTGTCTTCCCTGGCGCGCGTCCTTGCGTTCGAGCGGGTACGCACGTAGCGCGACCGCGCGCCGGGCTGCGACGTCAGCCCAGGCCTCCACGCGCGGGATCGGCCATGGCGAGGAGCTCGCGCTCGTGTGGGTTCTTCGCACATCACTTATCGAGCACAAGACGTTGGGTTCATCTTAGTGTGCACGCCGTCACTGACACCGCCGTACCTTGGCGCAGATGGACCGACATGAAGGATGAGGCATTAGGCCCGCTGGGATGAAAACCGACGGTTGAGTTTCCCCGAGCAATCGGGGGTGTAGATGCTTTTGTACATCAAGGTCCGCTCGGGAATTTTGCAACCTTTTTTGACGAGGGCCATCCGCGCGCGCCGGGCGCGTCAGAGCACATGCAATGATACGAGGAGATGCTGTTGTTCCACCTCTCCCTCATGAAGGGGTAGTGTCCTTCGCGCAAGGTAGTCGACGACCCTCCAAAGTTCGTGTCATGCCACACGGTGAGCGTGCACCCCCGCTCCACCTTCCAGGACGACACCCGATCGTTCCATTGGCTGCCGATGTCCGGGACCTTGGGGCCCGACTGGACTTCGAGGACCTCGCCTCTGAAAGTTTCGTCGTCATACAGGTACGCGCACGTCCGTGCCTGCGCCTGCGCGGCGAGGCCGAGCGCGCCCCACGCGACGAGCCCCATCCATACTGTTTTCATGGCTTCCCTCCTCACGGGACCTGCGGTCGTCAAAGAAGCGCCTGCCGCCCATGCTGGATCCATGGCGCAGGGCCGGTAGCCCGTCAATCGCGCGCGCGTCCTGGCGAGCATATGCAATAATACGAGGAGATGCGATTTTTCCAAGGTCCGAGGTCGGGGATCTCCGGCGCCCCCAGTCTATTGTCCTCCCCTAAATAGCTCACGGCGTCGAATACGTAGAGCTCGCACTTCTCCGCCACCTTCACGGACGACACCCGATTGTTCCAGCTGCCCATGGCCGGAACCTGGTCACCGTCCTGGACTTCCAGGACCTCGCCTCCGAAATTGACGCCCTGAAACATGTACGCGCACGTCTGTGCCTGCGCCTGCGCGGCGAAACCGAGCGCGCTGCACGCGACGAGCCCCATCCATCCTGCTTTCATGGCTTCCCTCCTCACGGGACCTGCGGGCGTCAAAGAAGCGCCTGCCGCCCGTGCTGGATCCATGGCGCAGGGCCGGTAGCCGGTCAATCGCGCGCGCGTCCGTCCTCCGGAGGGGGGCCCTCGGGGCGGACTGTTCTTCGAGGCCGCGCACATACGGCTCCCATTCACGGGCTGCGACGTCAGCCCACGTTTCCACGCGCGGGTTCGGCCATGGCGAGGAGCTCGCGCTCGTGTGGGTTCTTCGCACATCACTTATCGATCACCAGATGTTGGGGGGCACCTTAGTGTGCGCGCCAGCGCGGACACCGCCGTACCTTGGCGCAGATGGATCGACATGAAGGATGAGGCATTGGGCCCGCTCGCGGGGATGAAAACCTACAGTTGAGTTTCCCTTAGCAATCGGGGGTGTAGCTGCCGATAAGGCGGATCACATGTTCGGCTGTGATCCTGAAAGCTAGGTGCACACGCACCCATACGAGGAGATGCGGTTCTTCCACGCTTCGAGGTCGGAGACCTCCGATACCAGGGCCTTGTATTCCCCTTCAAAGCTCACGTCCTCGTATACATAGAGCACGCACCCCTCCCCCACCACCTTCACGGACGACACCCGATCGTTCCAGTGGCCCATGTCCCAGTTCTGGGCGTTGTACCGGACTTCCAGGACCTCGCCTCCGAAATTGACGTCCTGAAACATGTACGCGCACGTCCGTTCCTGCGCCTGCGCCTGCGCGGCGAGGCCGAGCGCGCTGCACGCGACGAGCCCCATCCATACCTTTTTCATGGCTTTCCTCCTCACGGGACCTGCGGGCGCCAGCCGCCCATGCTGGATCCATGGTGCAGGCCGGTTGCCCGTCAATCGCGCGGGCATGTCCCGAATGCAGTGGAGGATTGAAGTACGATCGGTCGGCGACTACTATCTGGATCAGAGGAGAGCGGTTCTTCCACTCCCCGAGGTCGGGGACGTCCGCCCCCAGGACAGTGTGCTCCCCGTCAAAGTTCACGTTCTCGGCCATCTCCACCATCGCCATCGGCGTGCGCAGCGCCCGCGCCGCGCCCTGGCGCACGTCCTTGCGCTCAGTTCTTCGCAAATCACTTATCGGTAGTGAGAACATCGGTCAAGAACACCACGTACGCACACATCCGGGACGCTAACCGCCCAAGCTTCGCCGCCGCCTTCTCCCAGACGTTCGACGGGTGGATTGCGGGGCGGTGAGGGCCCGTCACCCCCCGCAGCCGTCGGGCATGTACGATATCATCCACTTGCCGTCGGGGCCGCACGTCGCCGTCACGTCTAACCCGCCGCAGTCGGGGATCGCTTGACACGCGTGTCCCATTTCCTGATTGTTGGGGCCTCACCCTTTTCTTCAGGGAGGTCCCATGGCGAAGCTTTCTTCTTATTGCATTGCGGCAGGCGCCCTTCTCCTCCTCGCCCCGAGCGCGGCGCTCGCGCAGGCCGACCAGGCGGCGCCGCCCGCGCCCGAGGGGCAGCCTGCTGCGCCTGCGGCGGCCGCGCCGGCCGCGGCGGCGCCAGCGAAGGCCGAGTCCAAGGAAGAAGAAAACACCAAGGACAAACCTGCGCCGAACTCGGTCTTCGCGGAGGGCCTCGGGGCGGGGCTCTGGTACTCGATCAATTACGAACGCCGCGTCATCGACGACCTCGGCGTGCGCGTCGGGATCAGCTACATCTCGGTCGGGGCGACGGTCTCGACGGGCAGCGCCTCGTCGAGCGCGAGCGCGAGCCTTTTGACCTTCCCCATCACGGGGAGCTACCTCGGCGTTCGCAGCGGCAAACACGCGCTCGAGGTCGGCGGCGGCGTCTCGGTCACGTATGCATCCGCGGCGGCGTGGGCGAGCGCCTCGGGCCCGGGCATCGGCGCGTATGGCAACGTGATGGTCGGGTATCGCTTGCACCCCGTGGACGGCGCTGGTTTTCAGTTCCGCGTCGGCGCGATGGCGCTCATGGGCCCGGGGTTCAACGTCTTCGGCGACGACCCCAGGTCCTTCGGCGTCCTGCCGTTCGGATACATCAGCTTCGGCGCGGGTTTCTAGGCCGAACCCCGCGGCAAGAGCAGCGGATTGAAGGGCGTTTCCCCCATCCTCACGTGCGCCGCGTAATCGTAGGCGTCGTCCGTCGCGGCGATGTGTTGCGCGGCCGCGTAGCCCGGGGAGCCAGCCCGCGCCGCGGCGGCGAGCAAGGACCGCAGCGTAGACTGGCCCTTTGCGCGAGTTCGGCGTCGCCGTGCCCTGGCGTTCGTGCTCATCGTATGCCGCCCCCTATCGTCGGCCTGCGCGGATGAGCGCGACGTCCGTGCTCATGGTGGGATGGTACTTCGACCACGGCGCGTCCGTGATCATATTCGACGCCGACGAGGCATTTCTTGCCGATACCGGCGTGAACGGCGAGGGGCTTTCGGGGATCAGGCGCGGCGTCGAATACGGCGGCCGCGCGTCACGATGAAGCCGAGGCCGAGGAGCAAGAGCGCCCCGCGGTTGTGATGGCCGGGCTGGTCACCCGGCACGCTGCAATCACAGCCACCCTCCTCGGAAGTCGAGCCGCCGCCGGTACCGGAGCTGCTGCTGCTGCCGGCGCCGCCGCTTCCACCGCTGCCGCTGCCACCGCCACCGCTTCCGCCGCCGCCACCGCTTCCGCCGCCGCCACCGCTGCCGGCGCCGCCGCTGCCGCCACCGCCACCGCTTCCGCCGCCGCTTCCGCCGCTGCCGCCGCTACCACCGCTGCCGCCGCTACCACCGCTGCCGCCGCTGCCACCGCCGCTTCCGCCGCCGCCGCCACCGCTTCCGCCGCTGCCGCCGCTGCCGCCGCTACCGCTCATGCACACGCCGCCGGTGCAAGTGCCGGCGCTGCATACCGTGCCATCCGGCGCGCTGGTATCGACGGGACAATCGTTCGCGGCGCCGTCGCAGCTCTCGGATATGTCGCATTCGCCGGATGCGACACGGCATTCCGTGCCCATCGCGACCTTCACGTCTGCGGGACAGTCGTTCGTGGCACCGTCGCAGCTCTCGGCGACGTCACACGCACCCGCGCTCGCGCGGCACTCCGTACCCGCCGCGCGAGGCGCGCAGGTTCCATCGGCAGCCGCGCCCGCCGCCATGCTGCACGCCTGGCAATCGTTCACCGCGCCCCCGCCGCACGCCTCATTGCAGCAGACGCCATCCACGCAGAATCCGCTCACGCAATCCAGGGCGACCGTGCAGGCGCCGCCTTGGGGTGTCGGGCTCTGGAACACGTACGCCGCTCCGGCGTCGAGCCCCTTGTCGTCGTCGGTGCTCGCTCCGGCGATCACCGTACTTCCCGAAATGGCCACCTCGCGGCCCAGAAAATCGCCCGGCTGGCCGTCGCTCGCCTGGAATTTCGTTTGCTCGGTCCACGTCGCGCCGCTCCGCGCGAAGAGATATGCTGCCCCGCAATTCGTACACTGCGCGTCCGCGAGTCTCGCGCCGAGGACTGCGTGGTTGCCCGAGATCCCGACCGCGACGCCGACCTCTTCGTTTTCTTTCCCGTCGCTCGCCACGAGCTTCGCCTGCTGGGTCCAGACCGCTCCGCTCCGCGCAAAGACGTACGCCGAGCCGGAGTAGAGCCCCAGGGGATCATCATTGGGCGCGCCGAGGAGCGCCGTGTCCGTCGATATCGCCACCGAAAAACCGAGCCAGTCGTCCGCGGCCCCGTCGCTCGCGACGAGCTTCGCCTGCTGGGTCCACGTCGCGCCGGCCCGCACGAAGACATAAGCCGCGCCCGCGTCCTCGCCCTTGTCGTCATCCTTGAAGGCCCCGACGAGCGCCGTGTCCCCGGAGAGCCCGACCGAATAACCAAAGTAGTGGTTGGCCTCGCCGTCACCAGGTACGAGCTTCGCCTGCTGGGTCCACGCGCCGTTCTCCGCGAAGACATAGGCCGAGCCCGAGAACTGGCCATTCGGCGTGTCCTCGGCTGCTCCGATGAGCGCAAAGGTTCCGTCGATCGCGACCGACCTGCCGAACCGATCGCCCGTCGTCCCGTCATTCGCCAGAAGCTTCGCCTGCTGGGTCCAGACGCCGCCGCTCCTCACGAAGACATAGGCCGAGCCGCCACTCGGCTTGTCGTTGGGCGCCCCGACGAGCGCCCGATCCCCCGAAAGCGAGACAGCCGAACCGAACTGGTCGTAGGCCGCGCCGTCGTCCGCCACGAGCTTCGCCTGCTGCATCCAGACGCCGCCGTTCCGCACATAGACATAGACGGAGCCCGCCGATTCGCCCTTGTCGTCGTTGAAAGGCGAGCCGACGAGCGCCGTGTCCCCCGAGATGCTCACCGAGGTGCCGAACAGGTCGCCCGCCCCGCCGTCACCCGGCACGAGCTTCGCCTGCTGCTGCGTGATCAGCGGATCGATCTCCACGGGGTACACGGCCCCCGCGTCGTCCACGTGAATGGCGAGCCGCCCCTCCGTGAGCGAAAGCCAGGCCGAAAGCTCCCTACCCGTCGCGTCCTTCACGTAGAGATCCGAATATGCGAGCGCTCGGGCGCCCCCGACGTGGGCGAGGTCGAGCCCCTGTCCGCGCCCATCGCCGTCCGCGTCCACGAGCGCGGCCCGCAGGTCGCCGCCAACATCGAGCGTCACGACCTTCGTCCCTGTACACGAAGGTGCCCGCGCGAGCGTGAACCCCTGCTCGAGCCCGAGCGGCCCATTCAGGTACCACTCCGCGAGGCCCTCACGCTCGTAACGAATGAGGTTCCCCTGCGCCTCGGGCGCAGCCGCGCCGAGCGCCTCCACTGCGGACTCGCATCCGAGCCCCGTCGCGCGCATCGAAAATGTGAAGCCGCCGTCGTGCGAGGTCACGGAAACCCCCGCCGCGTCGAGCGTCGTCGAAAATCTTTGCGCCTCGTTGTCAGCGCGAACGAGCCCGCGAGACGACGTCACCGCTGCATATCGAGGCGAGGCAGCGCGCTGCGTGGATGCGATGTACGCCGCGCGTAGCTCGCTCGATATCGTCGCAGATCCGCTTCGCGACGGCGGCTCGATGGAGCTCGCCGGAGGACCTTCGGGTGCTGGCTCGCCGCCGCAGGCCGCCGTGGCGGCGCCGACGCCCAGGGCGAGGAGGGAGCAGCGCCACCGCGCGAAATGCATTCGCTCATCTTTCATTGCACTCTCGCTTCGTTCGTGTATCGACCGCGCACCCGACGTCCGAGGGCGAACGGTCCCGGGCAGGGAGGGTACCCGATCCCGGCGCACCCGTGCAGTCGTTTCTAGGTCCGGGGTGACGGAAGCGGAAGCAGAGGCGGCAAGCGGGAGACGAATGCAAACGCAAACGCGCGTGCGACGGGTTTTAGTAGGTCGGACCTGTCTCCGCGGCGAGCTTTTCGAGCGCCTTCTCTCATGTGGCTCCGCGCTCGTCGTCCTGCCAGCTCGTGGCCACGCTGTCGCCGCGGCTCACCTCCCCGATATGCGCCATGGCTTCGGCGTGCGCGGGGCTGCCGACGAACTGGTATATCGCTTCTTCGTCCTTTCAGACGGTGAGCGTGCGGCCCCCCCATGATGGTCCGCGCCGTCCCTCGCCACACGCCCGCGAGCCGCGCGAGGCGCTCGTGCTCGCTGTCACGCTCGTAGGGCCCCATCCGCTCGGTTTCGAGGTTCACTTGTTCCATGCGACGCAGGATAAAGGAACGCGCCGTGGACATCCCAGCTCACCCGCGCTAGCCCGGCTTCCTCCGCGTCTGTCATGCCCGCTCCCCTCGCCCCGCTCTTCGGCTTCACGCCCTCGAACAAGCGAGGCCGGCGCGAGCCCCTTCGGCGTCAGGATGTGCGAGGTAGGTGCGAGGAGCTGCGGGGAGCTCGTGAGCCCCGTGGTCTTGCGCGTGGCCGTCCAGTGAGCGTACGCGCGCTTTGTGTTCGGTGAGCGCGCGAGCGCCGCATGCTCGCACGCTGAAGGTCGCCAGCGAGGCCGGCGGGGCATCGCCGGCGCTGTTGGTAATCCCACGCAAGCGCGCGAGGTTCAGGCGGATCCCGTGCCTTCCAAGGCGCTGTAGAACGCCTCCAATCATCGCTCCACTCCAATCGCCTTGAATGCCGCCTCCGCGCCGCCGTCGAGTGGCACCGCGAGCAGCCGCGCAAGGGCCAGAATCGCCGCCGGCCGCGTGTCCGCCCAGTGGCTCGGCTCGATGCATGGGGCCGCCGAGCCATGCGAGGCGTCCTGGCAAAACGGCTCGGCACCGCGTCCCCGAAGCGCCCGCGCGAAGAGCTCCGCGCGCTGGACTGGGTCGAGCAAGGCCGCGACCGCGTCGTACCGCGTCGCATCCCGGGCCTGCCGTGGCCGCTTCTGTAACTCCACGCGCCCGACCATCTTTCGCCAGTAGTAGTGATACGGCTGCTGCGCGTACCTGAGCGCCCACGCGAGCGGGGCGCACGCCTCGCAGGAGCCGCAGACGGGCGCGCAGGCGATCACCGGCGCCTCGTCAACAGCCACCGCGTGGCTGCCACCAACCCCTCATCATGAGCGCTAATGCGCTTCGCGCTTTTCTGGCCCACAACACCCGACCGCCGACAGGGAGGAGCCTCGGCGAGCTGATGACGTTGGTCCTCGCCCGCCCACACCCCGTTCGCGATGTCTGAGAACGCGTTGCTGCTGCCACTGCCGAGGCGGCGACTGGCGGGATCGCGGAATTTTGTTGAACGAAACCCGGCTCAACGGTCACTTGTCCAGGCCTGCCCCCAACCTCACAGGGTGAACACTGGGGTCACAGCATCCGCTCGACCACCGACCGGGCCATGACGGAACGGGACTTTAGGATCGTACGGGTGGGTATGTGCAGTAATCACGGCATAGTACTCCCCGGTACATTTGTCGCATTGAGAGAACGTGATGCTCGTCCCGGTCGTGTAAAACTCCGTGTGCGGATACATGCCGCAACCACCTGCAAAGCAGTTCATGATACGGACCCGATAGAACGTAGCCGTCCCGAGGGCTGGGGGGTCCCAGGAGATTGTAGGCCGCGTCCCCACACCTTCCAGCGTGTTCGTGGCTGGCATGCCTGCAATCTTGACGTTTCGCGGTGGGCTGATGATTGGTTCCACGATTCCGCCATCGACCGAGTCCACCAACGAAGACACGATAATGTAACCGGACTCTGTCCACGAAGCACCACCTAAGCTCATGGGGACAGTAAACTTGAGAAATGCTTGTGTGATGGTTGCGTAGCTCGACGGGAACGGATTGCCGTATTCGAGCGAATACGCTTCGTCGGTCGCGTCGTCGCCATCCGAGAGCGAAAGCAGGGTCGGACGTGGGGAGGTGGCAGCCCGGTCCTTGCCTCCAGGCTCTGCCAGCAAGAAGAAGGCGTGCTGCGAGGGCGTAGCTGCGGGGTTTGCAGCTAGCAAAGAACTGACAAATGCCGTTGGTTTCCAGGTGAATGACAATTGTGTTTGCGGCAATGCTGCCAGGGTGCCGGTTACTACAGCGGGCGGGCCCAGCGGATCTACCACGACCCCGGCTATCTCAGTGGATCGTGCGACTGCTCTGTATGAGCGATAAGCGGCCGGGTCGGGAATCATGTCGCGTGCCGTGAGCTGAGTGAGTACCACCTTATCGCCCTTGGATCCGTCAACGATCCCCCTGTCATCTAGCTTCAAGAGATCTGCACTGTAGTTACTCAGTGACGTCGTGCCCTTGGTTGGCTTGGCTTGCGCCATGACGTCAAGCCGACCATCGGCATACCCGCCCAGCGAAAAGAATCCGAGACTATCGCCTGTATCCCAAGCTTCGAGGTTGTCGATGTTTGCTGATATGGACAACGACGCTTCTACCGGCTCGACATCCGGACGACCACCGAACACGTCCCCGAGATCGAAGGTACGTTCAGATGTGACGATGACACGTTGGCCTACTCCAAGGTAATACTCACCATATGGTACGTCTGGAATCGAGAACGCACCTGTTGCTTCATCGTAACCGCCATAAATTTCGTCGAAAGAGCCATCTCCCTTCGGAATGAGAGCCGTTATTGGCAGGTAGGATGGAACGCTGTAAATTCGCGGGACGTCTTTGATCTCGCCGGTGTCGGTGATGTAGACGTCCGTGTACGTCCCAGTAACAGGGCCAGCCGTTCCACCCGCGCCGCCCCCACCCGTTCCACCAATTCCACCCGTGTCGCTGGAGGTACCACTGCCACAAGCTGAAACAAGCAGCGACAAGGTCAGGATGGCCATTGGGGCGTGATGTTGCATGTATAGGTTCATCTGTCGCTCCTGTGGGTGAATGCCAAGGGCATGCCTGACGGCGACTTGGAAGGGAGATCGTGTCAAGTCTCCGCCTTCGTGGCGTGGCCATCATCTCTGTGCACGGAGAACGTCCCGTAACACGTCGTCATAGCTCAGTGCAAAACCCCGATTCCGGATTACAGCGCTTGAAACCAAGACTCTTACAGTCGATCTTCTCCATCCGGCCCGCGTTGCAGATCACCACCGAGTCGCCTTCGCAAGTCGACGCTGGGTATTTATAATGTACCGGATCGAATGGATCGCACTCCGCGGCAAAACCGCAATACGGCGGCGTCCCGTCGATGCACGAGAAGCCTACCCCGAGCGTCGAGCAGTCGAGGAGGTGCTCCCTGCCACCCATGCACGTGCGCAGCGTGGTTGTGTTTTCGCAGGCGATGCCGGAACGATAGTCCACGCCGCCTGTGGTGGGAGGGTAGACGTTGCACTCTGGCCCAGCGCCGACACAGTTGACCCTGGGGTATTCCTCGCGCGTCTGGCACGTGAGGCCAAAGTCTGAGCATCGCGGCGTGGTCAGGATATAGTCAATGTTACAAAAGTGGGGGATGTCGTCGACGCAGTTGTCGACGTAGGTATCATTATCGCAAGGAACCTTTGAGTCCGCACACCAACCATTTTCCGAATCGATGCAGTTCAACCCAAGGCCAGCGCAATTGTAACGTGACTGCGGCACGTCGGCGAAAACCATGACTCCATCTTGGCACCCATACTCCAACGGAACAGCGTCCGTGGTAGCGAACCCGAGACACTGCTCGACGGCTCTACATCCGTTCGCCTTGTCCTTGAAACACAACGTCCGCGCGTAGACGGCCCTATCGCCGTCGTCCGATGGGGTGTAGTTGTAGATATTGTCAATATGCGCAGAAATAGTTTTTGGGATGGTATCCATGCAGCTCATAAGAAAGACCGCCGCCTTGACTACCGCGTCTGGATCTTTGGGACCGGGAGGATCCTGGGGCTTGAAACCACCAAGGTCCGGAGGTGGGGGTGGTGGCGGAGGTGAAAGCGGTGCGATGCAGACCCAGTCAGCGTCAGCGCTCGGGAACGGCTTGCGGTCCCTGTTGTCGACGCGTTTGTGACCAGGTGGGCATGTGCTGTCGCATCCGGCGAGAGCAACGATCCCGAGGCTCGCGAAGACCAACAACGAGATCCATCGAGCTTTCATGGCAAGTCTCAGAGGTCTTGAAATCAATTGTTGCGCATGGATGAAGGATTACAGCACCACGTCTCGGCTTTCGTCTCGTCGGGCTCTACGGTCCCGACGGGCACGCCTCCACCGACGAGTTCGCACGTGCCCGGAACGAACTGGAGATCCAGGAGTTGCTTGCTCCCGATCGGTCGGCCTGAAGGGATGATGTCGTCGCAGTCGGGGGATGTTGAGTCGATCCCCTGCATGTGGAATGGCTGCGTGCAAGCGTCGTCTTCGTACACGGCGAACGTCGCGTAACACGAGCCTCCGGATGCCTTGCATTCGCACGATGTGCAGCCTCGCGAGTCGATCTTCGCATCGTACGGGTACACGATGAACCGCTCGGTGTACAAATCGCCCGCGCAGGGGTGGATCCCCTTGTCTTGGCTGCGCGCGCAGTATCTCCAACTCCCGCCGTCCTCGTCGGGCGCCACGTCGATCGGCAACTCGAAGCGACACGCAGCGGTTGCGCCGCACGAGCCTGGTTCTCCCGCTTCGCTCCCGTTGCACGAGAGAGTGACGCTGCCCCACCACGGCGCGGCGTCGTTCGAGGAGGAAGGTGCCTTGGGCTTGTTCGAGGAGGGAGCGTCCTCCCTCGCCGAGGGCTCGGGCGGCGTGGATGGCGGCAGGGGCTCGCATCCCACCCCCACGGGCTCGGGCAATGCGGAGATGGAGAGCGACTGTGCGCATAGGACGCCGCTCCCTGGCGGGCACTCAGCGCCAGCCGGGAGCGCGTTCGCGCTCGTGCAGGAGCCATCCCAACTCGCAGGCGCGCCGAAGTCGTGCGTGTGGGCATCGGGCGTTTCGCACGTCCCGGCACGGACGAGGATCGAGCTGGGGGTCGGTGAGCATGTCCCCGTGACAGCGCCACACTCACATGCAGGGCACGCCGAAGCAGGCACGTGTAGATCAGCGAAACCGCTCCCGCCAAACGCTCCAACGTTGCCGGGGCAGAAGAGCGGCGCCTTCGCAGAAGAGGGACCGATCCAGAAGGGCTCCGGTTCGTGGAAGCCGTTGGGAGCGTTCATGATGCAGACGCCATCGCAACTCCGTGCGCTTGAGTCGGGTTCACCAACAGAGCCATCCGCGCCGTCTGCGCCAGCGTCGTTCAACGCGCGTACTTTGACGCACCCCGGATCATCGTAGATGGGATCCGTGGGGTCATTGCAGGGGAGGATCAGGTCACCGCCGCAGCCCTGCACCGCAGCGACGGGAGCAGCAACACCAGCGAGAACAACGAGAAGAGCCCACCGACCCATGAATCACCCCTTACCAGACAAACTTGGACAAACCTAGAAGATCAGCAAAGCATCTGCACCCAGAGAACCAGCCACGGACGAACCTGGCCAGAGTGGGAACGGATCCGTTCGCACTGCTTGCCCGCTCAACGGGATCACGAAGTCACCCCACAAGCGCACACCGAAGCGCTTCTGAGTGACGAACTCGATGCCGCCACGACCTCCCACGCCTGCTCGCGGTGGCGTGCTCCGTGGGCCCACCTCCCCCGAGGAGAACACGTCTCGGCCAAGCCAGTTGAGCTGCAACAGCCCACACCCGAACAACCATCGCCAGTGCACGCACGGCGCGGTCCCGACGGCCCAGGACATCACCTGTGCGTCTGGGAACCCTTCAAGCTCTCCAAGCCCCCACACCGCGCGCCCTTCGAGCCCGACTGAGAGCCACCCACGCCGCCACGCTGCAAAGATTTGAGGTCCAACGGCTGCGCCGGGCGTCGCGCCGAGCACGACAGCCGCCCCCGCGCCGAGGACCACACGCCCGCGTGAGTTCGTCGAGACAGAACGGGCGGCAGGCTCTTCGGGTGCTGGTGTTGTTTGCGGTGCAGCCGGTGGTGGCGGTGGCTCGACCTGCGCCGGCGGCGCCGCTGGCGTCGCCTTCGCCTTCATCGTGAACTCCACCGGCATCCGCCCACCCCGCGCCGCCTCGATCTCCTTCGTCTCCTCCTCAAACCCCTCAAGCCTCGCGCGGAGCTCATGCTTTCCCGCCGCGACGAACAACCAGAAGTCTGCCGGTCCTTCCTGTACGGTGCGCCCGTCGAGCTCGACGCGCACGCCCGTCCTGTCGAGCCTCACGTCGAGCCGGCAAATCTCTCGCCGCGTGACATCGTACGCCATCACGAACTGCACCCGCTCGGCGGGTGACGCTCCCGCGTCGGGCTCCTCGAGCGCGCGGTGAAGCTGCGACGCGGCCGCGGCATGCTCGCCGAGCTCGAGCAGCACGAGGCCGAGGCGCCCGACCACGGTTAGATCGTCACGAAGCTTCAGCGCGTCCGAGTAGGCGACGACCGCCTCCGCCCATCGCCGCCCTGCGCGGGCCCGGTTGCCCGCCTCGACAAGCTGCTCGAAGCTCGGCGCGCTGGTCGTCCTCGAGGCAGGCCCCGCGGCCGCGGTCCCCCCCGCGGGGGCGAGCCCCAGGAGGACGAAGACGAAGGCCCGCCACGCCACCCTCATGCGCGACCGCTCCGGGGCGGTACGGTGGTTTTGCGGGTGGTCGTGGGCGGCTGGCTCGTCGGGGGGCGTGTCGTGCGTCGCCTCGAGGGGACGGGGGCGTGTCGGTCGAGGTACTCGCGGAGAGCCTCTTCGACGACCTCCCATTCCTTTCGGCGGCCTTCGAAGGCGAAGCGCTCAAGGCGCTCGCTCGTCTGGGGCAGGAGGTAGACTGTCTTCCGGACCTGCTCGACACCGGAGCGCTTGCGCCGGACGAGGGCCGGATCGGGGGGGAGAGCGGGAGGCGTGCGTGGGGCCATCGTCAGCGACGGTACCACCACACGGCCGGGCTCGTCCACGGCAAACGTTGGAGTGTCAAGACGTCTCGACGGCATGACACCGTAGCGTCTCATTTAGCGGAAAAATGCGTTGGCGTATTTTATTGGCGCGCGCATCCTCTCCAATATGGGCGAGCCGGAGAGCGAAGGCGGACTCGACGCCGCCGACTTACAGGGCACGGAATGGGGAGGACACCCCCTCTTTCCGAGGCCGGAGACCGAGACCGGGCCGGATCGGCGCCGGTTCGACATCATCCAGGTGCAGCGGTACCGAGCCGACGGCACGCGGGAGATCTGCCCCAAATCGTGGAAGGGGAGCGAGCTTCGCTCGTTGGAGCAGATCGTCGACGCATACGGGGGCGGGACGTACCAGTTTACGGCGCAATGCGGCCGAACCTTCCGGTTCCAGGCGTTTTCCGACAAGGTGCACCTGCCGGGCCCCTCGCGGCCGTTTGTCGAAATGCGGCTGCCTCCGCCGGAACCAACGCCGGAACCGGCTCCCGTTGCGGCCCCTCCGCCCGCCGCGCCCGTGGCGCAGCCTGCCCCTGCACCAACGCAGCCCGCGCCCCCGCCGGGGCACGTGCCGGGCCCTGCTGTGGCGTACCCGTACCCGCCGCATTACCCGCCGCTCACGGCTCCCTCGAGCAACTCGGACGCGCTCGCGTTCGCGCGTTCGTTGGTCGAGGCTTCCTCGGCGCGGGAATCGACGCTCCTTCGGGCGCTGGTCGAGCGGCCGGCGGCGAAGGAAACGAACCCGCTCGAGGTCGTGCGCGAGATCGTACCGCTCCTCCAGGGGAACGCGGGCGGAACGCAGGCTCTTTTGCAGGGGGTCGAGCTTGCCCGAGGACTCTTGCCGGGGGCGCCCGCGCAACCTGTCCAGCAGCAGCCCGCGCAGCCCGACGAAGATCTGGCTCTTCTCGGGCAGGTTCTTCGCATCATTGCGCCAAACCAGGCACCTGCGCCCGCGGCTGCTCCCCCTCCGGCCGCTGCGGCTCCTCCCGCGGCCACCATCGCGCCGCCACCGGGCGCCCCGCCGCCGGGGTTCGGGTGGGCCTTCACCGCGGCCGGCTGGGTGCTCGTCCAGGTGGCTCACATCCAGCCGCACCCCCTGGGCCCGCCGGCGGCCCCTGCTCCCGCAGCTCCCGCCCCGGCGGCGCCCACAGCGTCCGGCGTGGACCTCGACGCGGCCCTCGGGGCGCTTCTGGCGGACCCTGTCCGGCTCGCGCGACTTCGGGCCGCTCTGGGGGCTCCTCCAGCGCCCGCCACCGCGCCGGACGCCGAGGGCTCGACGGCCCCGAGCGCGGGCCCTGTCGAAGCGGCGCAGCCCAAGGAGAGCGCTCCACAGAATGCCCCCGCGCCGGCCCCGCAGGGCTTGGCTGCGGAACTTGAGGCGCTCACCGGAGATCCCGCCCTCGGCCCGCTCTTCGCCGCGTTGACGGCAGGAGGATCGGCATGACGGTCCTCGTCGCCCAGCGCTCGTTTCCGACGAACCAGGACAAGGCTCGTTGGATGCTCGAGCAGAGCCTTGCGGATGCGGATTTGCCCGCGGTTCGGCGATGGGCGAACGTCTTCCGGCGGCTGCCGCTTGAGGAACGGCCGGCGGCGATCTTGCGGTTCGTTCAGTGGGCGATCGATTACGTGCGGGATCCGGGGCAGGAGGTGCTCGAGGACGCCGCGGTCGCCCTGCTTCGCGGATACGGCGACTGTGACGCGAAATCCCGTGCCTTCGTCGCGCTCTGTATCGCGAGTGGCATCCCCGCGCGAGGGCTCCCCGTGCGCGTCGATCAGGGCTTCCCGCACATCGAGGCGGAAGTCTTCGTCGGCGGTCGCTGGGTGCGCGCGGATCCCACGATCCTCAACTCGGCGATCGGGCAGGTCCCGCCCGCGTCGTCGGCAGTCACGAACTATCGGCCTTAGCCCATGGGGTGCTGCTGCATGGCGAAGCGAAAGTCGGCGAAAGCGGAGCGTGAAAAGCTCGTCAAGGAGGTTTCGCGCACGAATGACAGGGCAGCGATTGCCAAGAAGAAGAAGGCTCTCGGCGACGCCAAGGCGGGCAAGCGTTCGGCCATCAAGGAGGCCCGGACCGCGTGCAAGCTCGACCGCGACCGCACGAACAAAAAGACGCGCGCCGCGTACAAACGTACAATTGGACGAGCGCGTGCCAAGCGGGACGAGCAGCGCGCCGCGGCGCGGTCTCGGTGCGAGGCGGGGATCCGCACGGTCGAGGAGACCTACAACCCGAGGATCAAGAAGTCGGCCGAGGAGCTCGCCGAGGAGCGCCAGCACCAGAACGAGATCCGCCGGGTCGACGCGGCGAACAAGGATCGCCAGCGTTCGCGGGCGAAGTCCTGGGAACGCATGCAGGAGAGCAACGAGGAGGTCGAGCAAAACCTCCCGCCCGAGCTTCGCCCCGTGTGGCACCTCGTGAAGGGCACGATCAAGGCTGGCGGCAGGCGTTCGAGGCTCGAGGCGTTCCTCGAGCGGGTCGAGGAGGATCCCGATCTCGTTCCGCTCGTTCAGGAGCGGCTCGAGCGAGAGAGGCTCAAGCAGCTCGAGCGCGAGGAGGCCGCGCACTTCGAGCAACGGCGGCCGCGGAAGCCGAAGGCGAAGGCCAAGCAGGACGAGGACCTCGGCGACGTCGTCGCGGGGGCCTTCGATGAGGTCGCGTCGTTCTTCGACGAACTCGCAGGGGGCGAAGGCAACCAGGCAGCAGCCTAGGAACGAGGCGTCATGCGAGGTGTGGGCGTCCAGCGCGACTTTTCGAGGCGAATTGCTGCGCGATCGATCGCGATCGTCGCGTCCACGTCGTACCGCACGCGCCGCGAGCCTGCGAAACGCCCTTGCTTCGTGAAGTGCGAGATCACGAGGACCGTGGGCGTCATGGCGCGAACGGCCCGCAAAAGCTCGCCTTGCTCGCGCTGGCTGTCGTTTGTCCACGCCTGTACCGAGTCGATCACGGCAACCGCGGCGCTCGGCGGAACCCCGGCGATGGCCTCGCGCCATGAAATCGAGGGCTTGGAAGGGTCCTCTGGCTGCTGGCCGATGCGCCGCACGTGCCGCGTGGGAGACTTCGTCCGGGCGAAGAGCGCGTCGACGAGGGCCCGATCCTGCTCTGCATCGAGCCAGTACGCGAGGCCGCCGAGCTTCTCGGCCATTTTCGCCGCGAGTTCGGCGCAGAGCGTGGACTTCCCGGCCCCTGGCTCGCCCCCGACGGCCACCTTGCGGCCAGGGACCACGCCGCCGAGGGCCTCAGAGAGCAGGCAGCCGAAATCGATGGGCTCGAGCGAGCGAGAGCCACCGAGGGCCTCGACGACCACGCCCGGCGGGGGCTCGTGCTCGATGGGCTCCCAGACCGAGGCGCCGCACACGCAGAACCCGCCCGAGATCTCGGGCCGCTGACGGCCGCAGATGCGGCACCGGAGAGGAGGTAGACGCATGCCCGGAGCGACGACGTTATCCTATTTGGGCCCGAGTTTCGACCCGTCCCTCGGGGACACGGGCGATCTGTTGTCGATGCTCGGGGGTCTTTTCGGGGGGAATGGTGGAGGGAAACCCGCGCCTTCGGGCGGCATGGGGGCCAGCCTCGGCAACCTCGGGGGAGCCGCGCTTGCCACGAGCCTCGGGATGCCATCACTTGCGCCGCTTGCGTCGGGGCTCGGTGGGGCCCTTGGGGGGCTCGCGGAGCAGGGGATCGCAGCGCTGACGAGGCCGAAGCCGAAGCCGCCGAAGCGCCGGAAGCCGAACGCGAACGACCAAAAGATCCTCGCGGAAGGCCGGGCGATGGCACAGCGCACGGGGATCCAGGCATACGCACAGGATGCCGTCCTCCGCGTGCAACGACCGGCGGATTACAAGCGTTTGCGCGCAGCGGGGAAGCTCCCGTCGCAGATCGCAGAGCGGCAACGGGCCGCCCAGCAGAGCCCCACGCCGCCGCGGACGACGCTTGCGCCTGCAGCGCCGCGCTTGAACTTCGGGCAGTTTTCGCAGGGGGCCGCGCCGGCTCCGACCACGGCCCCGGCGCCCCCCGAACAGCGACCGAACTTCGCCCCGCTCTTCGAGGGCCTCGACGCGGCCGACCGCGCGCACCTCGAGCTCGCGATCCAGGAGGGCCGCGGCGCGGAGACCTGGCGGCAGATCCAAGCCGCGCGAAGTGCTCAGCCTGCGACCAGTCCCGCGGCCACGTTCGCGCCTGACGAACCCCCGCCCATGCCCGAGCTCGACGGGTACAGCGAGACCAGCGGGCCCCCAGATGCGCGGCCGCGGCCGCGGAAGCACCTCGCGATCTTGCCGCTCCAGCAAGGGCAACTCGAGGGCGTGCTCCGGGGCGTCCCGGCCCTGCAAAAGCTCGACAAACGCCTGCTCCGGCTCCTCGCGGGTCGCTCGTCCGTGGCGCGAGACGTCGCCGGCGTCGACCCCTCGAGCGGCGTCTACCACGCGGCCCCGGGCGAGACCGCGTATGGCATCGCGAAGAAGTTGACGGGCAGCCCTGATCGCGTCGCGGAGCTCGTCGCCGCGAATCCCGGCAATCAGGGGCCCGTCTGGCAGCTCCCGCCGGGGTGGTTGATGTTCGAGCGGGATACAGCCGCGCCCGCCACGACGGGGCGCCGGTACACCGTCCTTCAGAATGACACGCCGTACGGCATCGCGAAGAAACTCGGCGCGCTCCCGGTACGCTTGAAATGGTGGTCCGAGCTCAAGGCCGCGAACCCGCACAAGCCCACGAAGGACAACGGCGGCAACTGGGAGAGCCTGTATGCGGGCGAGGAGATCGGGATCCCCGACGAGTGGGCCGCGTCTCCCTCGATCCCGAACCTGAACGGGACGCCGCCAGCGCCTCCGAGTCCCATCCCTTCGACCGGACCGGGACTCCCTGCGCCTGGGCAAACGGGGACGATGGACCCCGGCGTCTACCTCCAGGCGCAAGCGCTGCTGGCTCTCTGGGCCAAGCAGAACCCTGGGGCGTGCGTTCCTGGTGATTTCGGCCTGAATCCCACCGATTTCACGGGCACCGTCACGCCGCGCACCTCGATGGCGCTCGCGAGCTTCCAGGCGTGGTGGAACAAGGCTCGACCCTCGAGCCCGCTCCGCGCCGACGGTGTGCTCGACGAGCTAACCTATCGCGCGCTGTTCACGGTCACGGCTGCGCAAGTCCCCACCCCTGCGCCCACGCCCGAGCAGCCCAAACCGGCCCCCATCCCGACGCCCACCTTGCCCGGCCTGCCGCCGTTCTCGGATTGGCTGGGGAAAGTCCTCGGGGGGAGCTTGCCCATTCCTCCGGCAAACCAGCCGCAGCCCGCGCCCACCCCGACGCCACAAATCCCCGTGCCGCAGCTCCCGCAGCAAATCCCGCCGTGGCTTGAGGGATGGCCCAAGGGGACGGTCCCGAACGCGATCCCGGCGCCGCAGGTGCCCCCGCAGCTCCCAAGCCTGCCGGTTCCACCACTCCCGAGTCCGCCCTTCGTGCCGACGACGCAGCCGACGCCCAAGGACGACGGTTCGGCCGTGCCGTTTCTGACCATGCTGGGCGCTGGTCTTTTC
>NZ_JAGTJJ010000081.1 GCF_028435365.1 Polyangium jinanense
AACGGCCGCTGACGACAAGACCTCCGTGGTCTTGCCACGGGCCCGTGGGAAGAACTGCGCATCGCGCAGTTCTTCCCCCCTCGGTCCAGGCCGTGCCTGGTCCGGGTGCAGGGGCGGATAGCCCCTGCCGGGGTCCGGGGCAGCGCCCCGGCGCGACGGCCCGCCCCCAGGGGTCACGCCAGCGCGGCGCAAAGCTCGCGGAGCTGGAAGGACTCTGCCAGTGCCCGCACCTCGGCTACCCATGGCGAGAGCCGCGTGTCTTCTGCTTCGACGGCGTCGAGCATTTGCAGGAGCTCCGGGATTCGCCCTCGCTCGGCGAGATCGAGCAGGCGCGCCATGGCCTCCGCGGGCGGCTCGATCCGTGGACCGACCTCCTCGGCATCTGCGACGACGCGTGGTGCGCGGATCCAGGTGATATCGAGATGCTGCGCGAGCACCTCGAAGAGTGCTGGGAGACGTACGGGTTTGGGGAGGAATTCGTCGCAGCCGGCTTCCTTTGCGCGCCGTTGTTGCGCTTCGTCGACGCTCGCGGAGGAGACGACGATGGGCACATCGGCGAGCGTGGGGAGACGACGCAGACGCCGCGCGATCTCGTCGCCTGCGAGGTCCGGCAGCGCGAGATCGAGGATCACCAGATCTGGCTTCCGGGCCTCGATCAAGGCGAGGGCTCGCGTGCCGTCCTCGGCTTCGAGGACCTCGAATCCGAGAGGCTCGAGCGCGTCACGCACGAAGGCACGATTGCTTTCGTTGTCGTCGACGACGACCACGACGCGGGGCTCGCCTTCGTAGCCGGTGATGACCTCGGCGGGGCGCACCTCTTTCGCTGGCAGGCCCCGCGCGAGGATGGGCAGACGAAGCGAGACCAAAAATGTGCTGCCCTCGCCGGGTGTGCTCTTCACGTCGAGCTGACCGCCCATTTGCTTCACGATCCGCCGGCTGATCGCGAGCCCGAGCCCGGCGCCCTCGGCGCGCGCCCTCCGATCGCTGGCTTGCTCGAAGGGCTCGAAGATCCGCGCGACATCGGCGGCCGCGATCCCTGGGCCTGTGTCCTCCACCCGGAAAACGAAATCACCGCTGCCCTGGGCGGAGGCTCGCAGGGTGACGCTCCCCTCCCGGGTGAACTTGATGGCGTTGCCGAGCAGATTGACGAGAACCTGCGTCAGTCGTTTTGGATCGACCTCGACCCATTCGGGCAGCGCACCGGCGATCACGTACTGAAACACGAGCCTCTTCTGCTCTGCGCGGACCCGGCATAGGTCCGCGACGCTCTGCAGGAGCGACGGCAGATGGACCTCCGACGGGACGAGCGCCATCTTGCCCGCCTCGATCCGCGCGAGGTCGAGCACGTCGTCGATGAGCGCGAGCAGGTGCTCGCCCGAGCGCTGCACCACATCGAGCCCGGCGCGATCCTTCCGCGAGAGCTCCGGTGACTGGGCGAGGAGCTGTGCGTATCCGAGGATTCCATTGAGCGGCGTGCGCAGCTCGTGGCTCATGCTGGCGAGGAAGCTCGATTTTGCCTGGTTCGCCGCGTCCGCCGCCTCTTTGGCGGCCAGAAGCTCGGCCGTCCGCTCTTCCACTTGTCGCTCGAGCTCGAGATTGCGCCGCGCGAGCGCGCGGAGCCGGAACCTCACGCCGCCGTACACGAGCCCCGAAATCGCCACGGTATACCCCAGGTACGCCCACCACGTCCGCCAGGGCGCGGGTTTCACCTGGAATGCGATCGCCGCCGGCCCCGCGACGACGCCCGCGTGATCACGGCCCCAGACCTGGAACGTGTACGCGCCCGCCGGCAGGTTCGTGTACCGCACCTTCCCGTCCGCGGTCCACGCGCTCGGCGCCGCGTCGAAGCCGACCATCTGCGTGCGATATTGCGTGCTGCGCTCGTGGAGGAAACTGAGCAGCGCGTAATCGAACGACACTGTGTTCTGGTTCCAAGCGAGCGACGCGCCGGGCGAAAGCGCGAGCATGCCGTCCGCGGCGCGCGTGGACGAGAACACGAGAGGCCCGCCCGCGTGATCCGGGACCTCTTCCGCCGGATCGAAGACCGCCGCGCCCTCGGGCGTGCCCACCCAGATGCGCCCGCGGCTGTCGACCGAGGCGGTCCCCGCATTGCACTCATCGCCCGGCAGCCCGTCCTCGCGCGTGAAAACGTACACGGAAAACTCCGCGGGGTCCTCGGGGGTCGGCGTGCGAGGGGTGAGGCGCGCGACGCCCCGGTTGGTGCCGAGATACACGCGGCCCAGCGCGTCCGCGCGCGCGAAAAGCACGGAGCTGTCCGGCAGGGCCGGGTTCGACGTCTCGTTCAGCGACGGGAGCCACGCCTCCGCGTCGAGATCGTATCGCGCGGCGCCGCCGCCCCCGGTGCCCACCCAGAGGACCCGCGCCCCGCGCACGTCGCGGAGTTCGCTGAGCGTCGCGATGATGTTCGTGCCGAGGGGCGAATTCGTGGCCGTGTACGTCCGCCAAACGCTGTCGTCATCGAGCCGAGACAACCCTTTTGTCGTCCCGAACCACGTCGTCGTCTTCCCGCCAGGGCGCGTGGTCTCGAGAAGGGCGAGCAGGTTGTTGTGGATGAGTCCGTCGGTGCTCTGCTTGTAGACCGGCCCCCTGCCCTGTTCGTCGAGGCGCGCGGCGCCGGCCGTCGTGCCGACCCAGAGCGCACGCCCGTCCAGCGACTCGCTGGCGGCGTACACGACCTCGTACGGGAGCGAGGAGTTCTGCCGGGTGAAGGTGGAAAGCTTTCCATGGGCCCAGCGGTGCAGCCCCTTGCTGTTGCCGCCTGTCCAGACCGCGCCCGGCTGATGCCGCGAAGGCACGAGGAAAGCGAGCCGCTGGCTCATCTCGGCGCCTTCCTCGGGCGAGAGGACTGGCACAAAACCCTGCTCCGAGGACCGGAGGAGCTGGTTGCGCACGGCGAGCCAGATCTCGGGCGCGCCGCCCGGCGGGGTGACCTCCGCGACGCCGCGCACGGCACCGGGGACGCCCGCGCTCCGCTCGGTGAAGCCGACCCAGCCGTCGTGCCGCAGGCGACCGAGGCCTCCGGTCTCGGTGCCGATCCACAACGTGCGGCCGAAAGACGCGCCCCCGCTCGCCAGGAGCGTCGTGAGGTAATCGTCTGGCAGGCTGCTGTTTTGCTTTGTGAGCGCCGTCCACACCCCGTCCTCCAGGCGGGCGAGGCCCCCGCCGCCGGTGCCGCCCCAGAGCGTCCGTTTCCCGGAGCCGCTCACGGTCTCGGCGAGCACGCGGATGCCCTGGGCCGGACTCGCCGCGCCCGAAGGCGCGACGAGCTCCCAGCGCCCTTCCGCATACCGGGCGAGCCCCTTGGACGTGCCGGCCCAGAGCACGCGACGGCGCGCCTCGTCGGTGCTTTCCAAAAGCGCGTTGATGACCTTGTCCGGCGGTCCTTCCCCGAGGGATTCGAAGGGCGCGCAGCGGTGATCCTCGCAATGGAAGAGCCCCCGACCCGTGCCGACCCAGAGCGTCGGCTCGCCGCTCGGGAGCGTCCCCGGATGAAGGGCACGCACGTCGATGTATCCGAGCTCCGGCCCGAAATCGATCCGCGAAAAGCGCTCGCCCTCGAACCGATAGAGCCCGTCGAGCGTCCCCGCCCAGAGCGCGAATCCATTCGCGGAAGGCGCTTCGACGAGCGCTGAGACCTCCCGCTCGGCCGTGAGGCCTTCACCGGCCCCGAAGCGGGTGAAGCGGCCCTCCGCATGACGGAGGATGTGACCGGTGTACATCCCGAGCCAGACGGCCCCGTCGCGCGTTCCGGCGATCGCCTGCACCCAGCTCGACGCTTGTTCGGGCGGCAGCGACAGGGGCGTGAAGCGGCGCCCGTCGTAGGAGGCGACCCCGCCCTGCGTGCCGATCCACAGAAGGCCCGCGGTATCGAAGGCGATGGCATTGACGGTGCTCTGCGGGATGCCGTCCTCCAGGCCGAACGTGCGGATCCAAGGCACGCCGCGGGTCCGGATGTCGGTGGCTGCGGAGGACGTGGACGCGGAGGTGGCCGCGAGCGCGACGGCGAGGACGGTGACGAGGCGACGGGGCACGCGGGAGGATGCTACAGGGAGCAGAGGGCGCTCGCCACAGAAGGCCGAGCAGCCGCCCGGCGAGGTCAGTTCATCCGCTCCGCAGGGGCGCAGAGCCGCGCGCGCAGCGTGGCCACGGGGGTCTCCCAGTGGTCCTCGAACCTGAAGTCCAGGAAAGGAGCGGAAGCGTGGCCTCGCCGGTACGCGGCCCAGACGCGCTGCAGGTACGCGGATCGCCCGACGCCGGACTGTGGCGTTTTGAGGAGGAAGAGCGAGCCGTTGAGCAAGACGAACGCCGTTGTCCGGAGCCCGACGTTGCCCAGGCAATACGCTTGCAGCTCCATCTCGCCCACCACGTCCGTGCCGTAGCCCGTCAGCACGTGCAAGAGGTCATGGATCTCGCGGTAGCGCTTGGAGATGAATTCGATGTCGCTCTTGAGCTCGAGCGTCGTCTCGAAAGGAGAAATCTTGTTGTCGCGGAAGTAGCGCGCGAACGCATGGCCGAGCGTCCCCTCGGGCAGGCGCTCGAGGGCGGTGAGGTCCAGGTCCTTGCCCTGCAGAGAAGGCCGCTCGGACAGGATGCGGCGCCCCTCCTGGCTGCGACCGAGCTCCTCCACGAGCGATGCGAAGACATTGCCATTCAGGCTCAGGCTGAGCGTCTGGCCGGCGGTGGGATTCCCTGCGTCGTTCTTGAGCACCTCCAGGCATTGGCGCGCCACGCGCAGGCGGGTGAACAGGGAGGCGTTGTCGGGGAGAGACACGGGTTGGCTGACCTGACTTGCATTCATCGCAGCACACATCCTTTCGTCGAGCGAGACGCTCGCCGTGCTCATGCATGACATAAAGGCTACGAACTTTAGCCATAGTACCCGCCTGGAATTGGCGTCGCAACCAGAAGTTGCCTTTGGGTGAGGGGCAGGCAAGATCCGCTAGGATTCGATCCGGAAGAGGTCTGCCCATGCATCACGAGAGCACCCCCCCGCCCGCTCGTCGAAGCCGACGCACCGAAGGCACACGCGCCGGGGGACGCGCCGAGCGCGTGGTCGCGGCCGTGCTCTCCGCGACGCAAGAGGAGCTCGGGTGCGTGGGCTACGGCGCGCTACGCATGGAGGACGTCGCCGCGCGCTCGGGGGTCGCCAAGACGACCATCTACCGGCGCTGGCCGACCAAGGCGGAGCTCGTGGCGGCGTCCCTGCGCGCGGTGAACGCGGAGCAGGAGCCGCCGGACACGGGCACGCTGCGCGGGGATCTCCTGGCCGTGGTGATGGGGTCCGTGCGGACGTGCCAGACGAAAACGGGCCGGGGCATCGTGCGGATGCTTCAGACGGAGCTCGCGGATCCGGAGGTCGAGGCCCTTTCGAGGGGCCTGCGCGATCGAAACCGGCAGCGCAACAAGGCCCTGCTCGAGCGAGGCATCACGCGCGGCGAGCTGCCCGCGGACGTGAACACGGAGCTCATCCTCGATCTGATCTTCGGGGGGATCTATGGGCGCCTCATCCATCGCGGCGAGGACGTGAGCGAGGACTACGCCGCCGCGGCCATCGACACCGTGCTCGCAGGCGCCTGCGCGGGGGCGGCGCGCCTGCCGAAGGAGGTCGCCGGCAAGCGCGGGGACGACCACGGCTTCGTCGCGCAAAGGTTGCCCGAAAAGTAAAAACTCCCCAGAGACCGAGGGTCACATCCCGCCCCGCTCGATCTAGGATCGATGCGCTCGGACGGCAGCGCCTCTGGAAAGGCCACGAGGAAGTATGATGGACCTGCGGGATTACACGCTCGGAGAGGTCGTCTACGACGGGACCGAAACACGGGTCTGGCGCGCGGTCCATGTTCCCTCGGGGGCGCATGTGGCCATCAAGAGCCCGGTGGCCGTGGTGCCCAATCCGCGCGTCTTGGGGCGGCTGATCCACGAGCACCAGGCACTCATGCACCTCGCAGAGGTGCCCGGGGTGGCGCGCGCACGGGCGCTCGTGCAGCAGGGCGGCACGGTGGCGCTGGTGCTGGAGGATCCTGGCCTCGACTCGCTCGATCACCTGCTCGCCAAGCAGGGGCGCTTGCCGGTCGGGGCCGCGCTACGGCTCGGCAAGCTCCTGTCGCGGGTGCTCGAGGGGGTGCATGCCGCGGGCGTGATGCACAAGGACGTCAAGCCGCAAAACGTGCTGGTGGACGAGGCCTGCGAGAAGGTCACGCTGCTCGACTTCGGCATCGCCTCGCTCTTGTCGCAGGAGGCGACCGAGGCGAGCATCCCCGAAGCGCTGGAGGGGACGCTGGTGTATATCTCCCCAGAGCAGACGGGGCGCACGGCACGCGCGCTCGATACACGCACGGACCTGTATTCGCTGGGGGTGACGCTCTTCGAGGTGATGTCGGGGCGGCTGCCCTTCACGGAGCGTGATCCGCTCTCGCTGGTGCACGCGCACCTGGCCAAGGACCCGCGTCCGCTCGATTCCGTCGCGCCGGACGTGCCCAGGGCCGTGGCGGCCATCGTGGCGAAGCTTTTGGCGAAGGATCCCGAGCGGCGCTACCAGACGGCCCGCGGCGTGGCGGAGGATCTGGAGGAGGCGCTCCGGCAATGGAACGAGCGGGGCACGGTGGAGCCGTTCCGGCTGGGAAGAAAAGATTTTTCGCGAAAGCTCCGGATTCCGCAGACGCTGGTGGGGCGGGAGCGCGACGTCGAGCGGGTGGGCGAGTCCTTTGCGCGCGCCGCGCAGGGTACGACGGAGCTTTTGCTCGTCGGGGGTCCCTCGGGCATCGGCAAGACGGCGCTGGTGCGCACGGTCTACAGGGATATCGCGCAGGCAGGGCGCGGGCTCTTGATCGCGGGCAAGCACGATCAGCTCGCGCGGTCGACACCCTTCGCGGCATTGGCGCAAGCGTTCGGGGCGCTGATGCGTCAATGGCTTTCCAGCTCGGAGACGGTGCTCGAGGCCTGGAAGGAGCGAATTCGGCGCGAGGTCGGGGACAATGCGCGGCTCATCGCGGACGTGGTGCCGGAGCTCGACCTGGTCATGGGCAAGCTGCCACCGGTGCCGCCGGTGGAGGGCGACCAGGTGCTCAACCGGCAGAAGCTGACGTGGCTGAATTTCGTGCGAGCCGTCACGGCGCCGAACCCGCCGCTCGTGATGTTTTTGGACGACATGCAGTGGGCCGACAGCGCCACGCTGCTCATCCTGCAGACGCTGCTGACGGACGTGGAGCGAAAATCGCTGCTCGTGATCGCGGC
Organism: Polyangium jinanense; assembly: GCF_028435365.1. The sequence continues at coordinate 7,252 of NZ_JAGTJJ010000081.1, forward strand.
GTACCGCGATAACGAGACGCCGCCCGAGCACCCGCTCTGGAAGCTCGTGGAGGCGGTGGAAAAGAGCGAGGCCAAGGTCTCACGAATGACGGTGGGCCCGCTGTCGGCAGAGCAGGTGCAAAAGTGGCTCGCGCGAACGCTGGAGAGCGAGCCTGTGCGGGTGTTGCCGCTTTCGCGCGTGCTTTCGCAAAAGACCCGCGGAAACCCCTTTTTCCTGGAGCAGCTCCTGCTCTCGCTGCACCGGCAGCAGCAGGTGGTGCGGGACCCGGAGAGCGGGGCGTGGCGCTGGGACCAGTCGTCGCTGGAGAGGGCGGGCGTCACCGATAACGTGGTGGCGCTCTTGACGGACAAGGTGCGCGAGATGCCCGAGCCGACGCAAAAGCTCCTCGGGCTCGCGGCCTGCGCAGGCCACACGTTCCACCTGCAGGACCTCACGCGGCTCACCGGGTGGGAGCGCGCCCCGGTGACGGCGGCGTTATGGCCAGCGCTGGATGCGGAGCTGGTGGTGCCGGTCGATGGCGCGTACCGCCCCGCGCAGGCGCTCGGAGGCATGGGCGATGTGTCGCTGGACGCGGCGTACCGATTCCTGCACGACCGCGTGCAGCAGGCGAGCTACGAGCGGATCTCGCCGGAGCAGCGGGTGCTCGCGCATCTGGAGATCGGCCGGCGGCTCCGGGCGCGTTATCGTGACGAGGGGGGTACGGCCCAGCAATTCCTGGAGCTCGTGCGGCATCTGAACCTGGGCTCTTCGCGGCTCGCATCCGCGGAGGAGCGCAAGGAGCTCGCGCGGCTGAACCTCGAGGGCGCGCGCACCGCGAAGGCGGCGAGCTCGTACCGATTGATGGCCAATCTGCTGGACAACGCGCAGGCGCTCCTCGGGGAGCGGGCCTGGGAGGAGGAGCGCGATCTGTCGGCGGAGATCGGGCTCACGCGCCTGGAAGCCGCCTATCTGCTCCGGGAGTTCGACGACGTCGAGGCGCGAGCGCTCGCCTTGCTGGACAGGCCTCTGCCGGAGGTGGCGTGGCTCTCGGCGCAGGAAATCCGCACGCGCTGCTGTGTCGCCACGGGTCAGTATGCGCGAGGAATTGGAATCGGAATCGCCGCCCTCGCAAAGCGGGGCATCACGTTCCCCGACACGGACGACGCGTGTCTGGCCGCACTCCTGCAAGAGTCCACGGAGCTGGATCAATGGCTCGAACGCAACCCGGACGGGTTCGATCGAATGCAGGCCGATCCGTCGCTTTCGCACCGGCTCATCGATGCCCTGATGACGCAGGCGCAGCTCTGCACGATCTACGGCGGCCGGCCGATGTTGTATTCGCTCATCATCGCCCGCATCGTGTCCGAGGCGATACGGCGGGACGCGCTCACGCCTGCCGCCACGTTCATGATCTGCAGCTTTGCCAATGTGTGGTCGGTGGCGACGGGCATGTACCGCCGTGTCATGCGATGGCTCACGCCCGGGGTGCGCGCCGCAGAACGTGTGGGCTCCCCGATGCTCCCCGAATGCCTCGCGCTCAAGGGGATTTACCTGGCCCACACGAGGCCCGTCGATGAAGCACCGCCCGTCTATGAGCAAGGCATCACGGCCGGCTTGAAGATCGGGTCCTTTCAAGGCACGAGCTGGGGGATCTTGTCCGAATTGGCTTACTACCGGGTGTGGCGTGGTCTGCCGCTCGGCCAGGTCGATGCGCAGCAAAAAGCTCGCTGGGATCTGGTGCAGCGCGCAGGGGACGCCGTCGGGCGACACCACTTCGAGCTGGTCGCGTCGTTTTGCGAAGTGCTCATGTCTCCGGACGGAGCCAAGAACCTCCTCGAGGAGGAGCCATTGCCACGAGGTTCGCGCTCCCTCCTGGCCGATGGAGACAAGTTCACCGGAGGGGTCGCTCGGACCCTGGAAGGGTATCTGTTCTGTGCGGTCGGCAAGTGGGAGCAGGCGTTGTCGAGGATGCGGGAGGCGGAGCAATTCCAGGCAGACATCCTCGGGATGCCACCCGTGACGGACATCGCGCTCTTTCTCGCGCTCGCAGCGGCGAAGTGCTGGCCCGACGCCGCCACGAGCGAGGAACAGGCGCGGCTCGGGCAGCACATCGAGCACAGCCTCACGCGATTGCGCTATTTCACCGAAGGCTGCGAAGAGAACTTCCTCCACAAGCTGCGCCTCGTCGAGGCCGAATACGCCCGCGTCCTCGGCAAAACCAAGGAGGCAGCGGACAAATACGACGAGGCCATCGAGCTCAGCCGCGAGCACCGCTTTCTGCACATCGAGGCCCTGTCCGCCCAGCTCGCCGCCGAGTTTCGCCTTTCGATGGGCAAGACCCACATCGGGGCGATGTACCTGCGCGAGGCTCGTGATGCCTACGCGCGCTGGGGCGCTTATGCCGTGGTCGCCCACCTGGGCGCGAGGTATCCGGCCGTGCTCAAGGTGTCCATGCTCGAGCCTGCCTCCGAGCGCACGACCATGACGGCGACGACCACAACCACGGGTGAAGCCACGAACGCGAATTTCGACGTAAAAACCGCGGTGCGCGCGGCGCAGGCGCTGTCGGGCGAGCTCGACCCGGGGCGCGTGGTGGGCCGACTGATGGAGCTCACCCTGGAGAACGCGGGGGCGCAACGCGGCGCCCTGGTGCTCAGCGAAGGGGATGCGCTCTCCGTCGTTGCGCGGTTATCGGTGGAAGGGGCCCGCATCGAGACGGGGCTGTCGGAGCCTCTCGGGCAGAGTCACGACGTGCCAGTGGCGGTAGTGAAATATGCAGCCCGCACAGGCGAGCCGGTGGTGACGGGCGATGCGAGGTCCGAGGCGCGCTTCGCCGGCGACCCGTACCTCACATCGCACGCGGTCCTCTCGCTGCTGGCGTTGCCCTTGACGCATCGGGGCCACGTGGTGGGCGTGCTGTACCTCGAGCACCGCGACGTGCCGTCGGCCTTCCCTCCCGCACGCGTGGAGCTCTTGTCGGTGCTCGCCTCGCAGGCAGCAATCGCCGTCGAGAACGCCGTGTTGTACCGGGACTTGGAGGTCAAAATCCAGGAGCGCACGGCGCAGCTACAGATCGCCAAGGAGGCGGCCGACCGCGCCAATCGAGCGAAGAGCGATTTCCTCTCGAGCATGAGCCACGAGCTACGCACGCCACTCAATGGCATCCTGGGGTACGCTCAATTCCTCATGCGAGCGCCCGAGCTCTCGCCAAAGAGCCGCGAAGGGGTGCAAATCGTGAAGAAGTCGGGCGAGCACCTGCTTTCGTTGCTGAACGATCTCCTAGACCTGGCGAAGATCGAGGCCGGCAAGATGGAGCTCGTCCCCCTGAAGTTCGACTTTCCCTCCTTCGTGCGCACCATCGTGGACCTCTGCCGTGTGCGCACCGAACCAAGGGGCATCGCCTTCACCTACGAGGTGCGGGGCCCAGCGCTCGCCGCCGTGCACGCCGACGAAAAGCGCTTGACGCAGGTGCTCCTGAACCTGCTCGGCAACGCCATCAAGTTCACCGAGCGCGGCGCAGTCACCCTGCTCGTCGACGTGCTGACCGAGGGCGGAAGTGGTACGCGCGAGGTGCGCTTCCGAATCGAGGACACGGGCCCTGGCATCGCCCCAGAGCACCTCGCGCGCATCTTCGACCCCTTCGAGCAGGTGGGCGACCAGAAGGCAAAGAGCGAAGGGACCGGGCTCGGCCTTGCCATCACCAAGAGGCTCATCGAGCAGATGGGCGGAACCATTCACGTCGAGAGCGAGCTAGGCAAAGGGAGCGCATTCACAGTGACGCTCACGCTGACCGAGGCGCTCCCTCCCGCGGCCGTCGACGAGGCCCCGGGGTGGGACACAATCACCGGGTATCGCGGCGAGCGCCGCAAGATCCTCGTCGTGGACGACAACCCCGGCAACCGCGCCTTGTTCTGCGATCTGCTCGTCCCCATCGGCTTCGACGTCATCCAGGCCGACGGCGGCGAATCCGCGCTGCGGCTGGCCCTGGAGCACAAGCCGGCGCTGATCCTGATGGACCTGGCCATGCCAGGCCTCGACGGCTACGAGACCACGCGCCGCCTGCGGCAGATGCCCGAGCTCGACGGAGTGGTCATCCTGGCCTCGTCAGCGAACGTGACCGCCGCCGAACAGCCGAAGGGCGCCCACACCGGCTGGGACGATTTCTTGCCCAAGCCCGTGCAGGCCAGCGTGCTCTTCGAAAAAATCGCGCGATTCCTCGGCGTGGAATGGACGCATGAACCAGTGAAAGCCGCAGCCCCCACGGCGGAGCAGGATGGCGCGCTGGTGCCGCCCTCGGCCGAGCAGCTATCGCTGCTCTCGCGGCTGGTGGCGTCGGGTCGTATCCGGAACGTGCTGGCGGAAGCGGAGCGAATGCAACAAAACGAGCCGCGACTCGGCCCCTGGCTCAAGCAGTTCCAGACGCTAGCATTGACCTACCAGATACGGAAGCTGCAGGAGTTCGTCGAGGAGTATGCCGCGGTAGGCCAGGCAGCGGCGAGCGAGAGCACCTGACGAGGTCTCATCTGGAGGCGCTGAGCTGGGGCGTTGCCCCAGGCCCCACCAGGGGCTATCCGCCCCTGGACCCGGACCAGCGCAAGCGCTGGACCCGGGGTCGATGAACTGCGCAATGCGCAGTTCATCGAACAGGCCGCAGTCAAGACCAGCGAAGGCCCTGCCAAGCAAGACCGCCGTGACTGGCAACGCCGTTCCTGGTCTTGCCACCGGCCTGTGGGAAGAACTGCGCATCGCGCAGTTCTTCCCCCTGAGGTCCAGGGCTTGCCCTGGTTCGGGTCGAGGGGCGAACAGCCCCCGCGGGGTCCGGGGCAGCGCCCCGGCGCAACGGCCCGTCGTGGCTACACGGACCGGACGCGGCCATCGGGGCTCGTCTCGACCCCACCATGGTTTCGCCCGGCCAAACTTGCCACGTGCGCCACCAGCTCCGACGGCTTCACTGGCTTGGCCAGATGCATCTGGTAGCCGGCCAAAAGCGCCCGCGCGCGGTCCTCGGCGCGCGCGAATGCGGTCAATGCCAGCGCTGGCACGCTCCCCCCACGCTCCCGGGGCAACTGCCGTACCTTCTGGATCAGCTCGTACCCGCCCTCTTGCGGCATGCCGATGTCGCTCACCAGAACCGTCGGCTGGTCTCGGATCAGCTCTGCCAGAGCCTCCACGACGGAGCCTGCCGTCCGCACCTCCGCATGACACTCCACCAGGATCCGCAGGAGTAGCTCTCGCGTGTCCGGCTCGTCGTCCACCACCAGCACCCGCACCCCCGTCAAATTCAGAAGCTCCCCGCCACGGTGCGACAAGGGCCGGCGCTGCGGCATCGAGAGAGGCCGTTCTCCGACCAAAACCTCGGCATGCTTGGCCTCCAGCGGCAGCCTCACCGTGAAGCTCGCCCCCTGGTCCTTCCCTGCGCTCTGCGCCTCCACCGTCCCCCCGTGCAGCTCGACCAGGTGCTGCACGATCGAAAGCCCCAGACCCAGCCCGCCATGCTCGCGCGTGGTTGAAGCGTCTTCTTGCCGGAATTGCTCGAATACGTACGGCAAAAAATTCGGATCGATGCCGATCCCCGTATCGCTCACCGCGAGATGCGCATACGAGCCCTCGCGACGCAGCGATACCTTTACCTGCCCGCCCTGCGGCGTGAACTTCATCGAGTTGCTGAGCAGGTTCCACACGATCTGCTGGAGACGATTCGGGTCCCCCATGACCAGTTCTCCGGCCGACGCGATGTTGAGCTCCAGGCGGATTCCCTTCGTCTTCGCCGCCGGCTCCGCCGATACCAACATCGTTTCGAGCATCTCGGCCAGATCGACCACCTCCATCTCGAGGCTCAGCCGCCCGCTGATGATACGCGACATGTCCAGGAGGTCGTCGATGAGCTTGGCTTGCGTCCGTGCGTTTCGCTCGATTGTCCCGAGCCCCCGGCGCTGGATCTCGTCCGAGGGACCGCGGGTGAGGAGCAACTGCGACCAGCCGAGGATCGCGGTGAGCGGCGTCCGCAGCTCATGGCTCAAAAGCGCCAGGAACTCATCCTTCAGCCGCCCGGTACGCTCGAGCTCCGCGCGCGCCGCCTGTTCGCGGGAGAGCAGCCTCTCCCGCTCCGCCGCCGTCCGCGTTCGCTCGCTGATGTCCGTGGAAATCCCGCAAACCGCATACGTCCGGCCCGACTCGTCGAACAGCGGGCACTTGATCGAGATGTACGTGTGGACCCCATCGTCCTGGGGCACGATCTCTTCCCTCTCCAGGACCTTCCCGGCCGCTGCCACCCGCAGGTCGAAAGCGCGAAATGCGTCGGCATACTCCGTGGTGAACAAGTCATAGTCGGTCTTGCCGAGGAGCGACTGCTCGGTCACATGAAATAATTCTTTGAAACGGCGATTGACCATCAAATAGCGGCCTTCGAGGTCCTTGACGTAGAGGACCGCCGTGGAGTTGTCGGCGATGGCCTGGAGCAGATGCTGGCTCTCGCGCAAAGCATCTTCCGCGCGCCTTCGCTCGGCATTCTCCGCCTTGAGAGCCGCGTTCGAGGTCGCCAACTCGGCCGTGCGCTCTCGCACCCGTTGTTCCAGCTCCTGATGGGCATGCTGCAGCTGCGCGTTCTTCGCTTCCAGCTCTTTTTGTGCCTCGCGTAAGCTCAGGTGCGTCCGGATCCGCGCGAGCACCTCGTCAATCTCGAATGGTTTGGTGATGTAATCGACGCCCCCTGCCTCGAACCCCTCGAGCTTGTTTGCCGCTTCTCCGAGACAGGTCATGAATATCACCGGGATGTCTCGGGTGCCTTCCGCCGCTTTCAGGCGCCGGCACGTCTCGAAGCCGTCGATCCCAGGCATCACCACGTCCAGCAGAATCAGGTCGGGTTTCATGAGGCGAGCCCGCTTCAAGGCGTCTTCCGCGTCCTGTGCGACGAGCGCCTGATGACCTGCGGATTCCAGATGATCCACGAGCACGGCCAGGTTGATGGGCATGTCATCCACGATGAGGATCGTGCCCTCACGAACACCGGGCGCCGGGGCTCTGCTCATGATCGCTGACCGCCCCAGGTGCGCCGCGCACCGCGACCCGGCATCCCCTTCCACGCGAACCCCTGGGCCAGCCGGCCCGAAAAAAGCCAACGCCGCCCGTTCGCCGCGCCAAGGCGCCACCCGGCGGATTTCCCGCGTGTCAAAAGCCGAGGCTCGCTCGCACGCAACATCCTCTGTCTCTGCTGCGCCCGGGAGTCCATTCGTATAGGAACCTCGCTACTCGCTATCCAACTGCTCGATCCTGGGACCTTCGCGAGGCGGCGTCAATTCCAAACCGCGACCCCCTCGTGGGCAGGAGCCCTCGTCTGGCCGGGCGTACGTCTGTCTGTCCGACCTACGGCCGTGCTCACGCGCCTGGCCCGCGCCTGTTAAGCCGAACGAGGACGGCTGCGCTCGACATGGACAGGGACGGCCTCCCGGACGACGAGGACAAGTGCCCGAAGCAGCCATCATGATAGGCGTCGCCGCAGCTTGTAAATAGGGTGGGTCGACGCCCCCTGCTGCATGTCGTGATAGACCTTCGAGCCCGGCGTGCCCAGAAAGTTCCCCAGGGATTCGGCGTCATTGCTGCGCGCGAAGGCGTCGAAATGTGCCGTGCCAATCTCGTCGCACCACGTCGAACGCGCTGTCGGCGAAGGGCAACCTCTCGGCGTCCCCCTCGACGAACCGCGTGTTCGGGAAGCGGTGGGTCCGCTGGTTGAAGGCCACGCAATCAACGCGGTCGATTTCGGATGCTCGTCGGGCGCTTGGGAAGGTGACGGAGGCCCATCCACGCGAGGGCCGCGATGTGCGTGGCGACCTCCTCAATCGGGGGCTTGCGGGCCGTCGTCCACCACTGGCCCACGAACGTCACCATGCCGACGAGGGCATGGCCGTAGATGGGCGCCGCGCGAGCGTCGTAGCCGCCGGCTTTGAAAGAAGCCGTGAAGACCTCGCTGACCCGCACGCCCAGGTCGCTGAGTAGCGATAACATCCCGCCGCCCGCGGCGGGGGCGTCGTGGGCGAGGATCGCGAAACCATCGGGGTGATCCTTGACGTAGGTGAGGAAGGCGAGGGCCCCCTGCTCGAGTCGCTCGCGCGGTTCACCTTGAGCGATCGCCTCGGAGATCCTCCGGACCACATAGTCCATCTCGCGGTCGACCACGACCGCGTAGAGCCCTTCTTTCCCACCGAAGTGCTCGTAGATGACGGGCTTGGAGACCTTGGCGCGTTCGGCGATCTCCTCGACCGAAGTGGCCTCGTAACCGCGTCGTGCAAAGACAAACCGACCCGCGTCGATGATGGAGGCGCGGCGGGCCGAAGCTGAAAGGCGGGGCGCTCGGGGCGGCATCGCGCCGAGTTTAGCCTCGCGGGTGTCGACATGCCGGCCGTTGTGACGGACTCTCACCGTAGCCATGATTCCTTCTACCTACGGTCGAGTAGGTTTCATGGCCCACGCGGCCGGTCTCGCGCGCCTTCCCGCAGACGATCGCCCCTGGGAAGCTTGGTCATGTTTCGGTCAGGATCGCGAACGGCGCGACGGGCCGTTTGACCTGCTACCCTACTCGATCGTATCTACGTTTCCGTAGGTAAGCGCGCCGTCGCTGACCTCGAGAAGGCCTCCCATGAACGACGACCTGCATGCACCGCTTGCGAACGGCTTCGAACCGCACTCCGAGAAGCCCAAGCTCCGGGGCGTCCTTCATCAGTGGGCGGCGCTCGTCGCGTTCGTCGCGGGTGTGGCGCTCGTATGCATCACCGCCGAGATCCGCCGTTCGGTGGCTGCCGCAGTCTACAGCCTCAGCCTGCTCACCCTCTTCACGGTCAGCGCGACGTACCACCGGATCAACTGGGGCCCGAAGGCGCGCCTGCGCATGCGTCGCCTCGATCACGCGGCCATCTTCGTGCTCATTGCTGGCACGTACACGCCCATCGCCCTGATTGCCCTGGGCCCAGGAGACGGGACGAGGCTTTGCACGCTGGCATGGGCGTGCGCCGCCGTGGGCATCGTCAAGTCGATCTTCTGGTCGGGCTCGCCGAAATGGGTGACCGCTGCCGTGGCCGTCGTCGCCGGCTGGTGCATCGTTCCGTTTCTGAGCGCCGTGGGGCGCGCGCTCGACCTCACGCAGCTCTTCCTGATCTTCGGCGGAGGCGCCTTCTACACCCTCGGCGCCCTTGCCTACGCATCGAAGCGCCCGAACCCCGTCGTCGGCGTCTTCGGCTACCACGAGGTGTTTCACGCCTGCACCGTCGTCGCCGCCGCGATGCATTTCACGGCCGTCGCGACGATCGTTCGAGGGGCGTGACGGCCGCCATGCGAAAGAACGTGGAGCTCTTGATCGGGGTGCTGAATGGTGCCGTCGGCGACTATTTGCACCGCACGGGCAATGGCCTCGCCACGCCGATGACGTTCGTACACGGAGAAAAACCCCTCCGTGCCACGCGCCGCGCGCTCCTCGATGCCTACCCCCACGCGACGGCCCGCATTGCCGTGCTCGTGCACGGCTTGATGAGCGTCGAGAGCATCTGGCAGATGCCCGACGGCGAGACGTACGGCTCGCTCCTCGCCCGCGACCTGGGATTCACGCCCGTGTTCGTCCGCTACAACAGCGGGCTGCACGTTTCCGACAACGGCGAGGCGCTCGACGCGCTGTTCGAGCGGCTGGTCGACGAATACCCCGTCCCTGTCGAGGAGATCTTGCTCATGGGCCACAGCATGGGCGGCCTCGTCTTGCGCAGCGCGACCCACGTCGCGAGCGAGAAAGGACGGCGCTGGTTGCCCCTCGCCACGCGCGCCTTCTACATCGGCACGCCCCACCTCGGCGCCCCGCTCGAACGCATCGGCAACGTGGTCTCCTGGACGCTGCAAAAGGTCGGCAATCCGGTCGCGACGCTGATCGCCGACATCCTCAATCTGCGCAGCAGCGGCGTGAAGGATTTGCGCTTCGCCAACCTGCGGCGCGAGGACTGGGAGGGCGCGGACGAAGGCGCGCTCTTGCAGAACCGCCGCCACCCCGTGCCGCTTCTGCCGCACATCCGTCACCACCTCATCGCGGGTACGCTGTCCAAGGATCCGCGCCTCGGCCTGCTCTTCGGCGACGCGCTGGTCGCGGTGGCGAGCGCGACGGGCCGGGCAGAGCCCAGACACCGTTGCTCTCCCTTCCCCCAGGAGCACGTGCGGATCATGGCGGGAATGGATCACCTCCGCATCGCCGCGGACCCGGACGTCTACACGCAGATTCGCGCGTGGTGCGAGGAGACAACATGATGGAACGATGGCGAGGCGCGAAGGCGCTCGTAGCGGACACGATCGACCAGGGCTCGCGCGCCGTGGAGCGATTGCAGAAAGAGACGGCCCGAAGGCCGCTCGACCTGCTCGCGCGCATCCCGCCCCTCGAGGTGCCCGCGAAGGGAATCCTCGAGATCCATCACCTTCTGGTGTCGAACACCCACGCAATGATCCGGCTCGTCAATCGCGTCGTCGCCGACACCCTGGACGTCGTGATCGACATGGTGGACAAACGCAACGAGCACGCCTCCCGCTCGGCGAGCCAGTGACCAGGCCGTCATCCATGAGGGTGACCACGGGGCGTCGAGATGCTGCTCGACGGCGGGCGTGTCGCGGCCGCGGGCAAACGTGAGGTCGAGAACGACAACTGCACGGAGCACGAACCGAACGCCTTCGCCGTGGCCGGAGCGCTCGCCTCGACATCGGGCTTGACACAGCGGCTTTCGTGATGTGCGGGGGCGCCGGCGCAGCACCTCGCACCGTGACAGCTCGTGACGAGACCTGCGCACCTTCCGTCCCGAACACGCATTCCATGTTCCGGGACAACTGGACTTTTATGCTGGTGCGCCTCCTTCCGCATGAAGTTCGTCTTCAAAGCACTGGATTCTGCCCGCGAGGTTTGCGAGTCTCCCTTGCAGACACCCCTTCGTCGGGGCCTCGCGGCTCCGATCGATTTCTGCCTCGCAAGAGGCACGGAGACCTTGCTCATGAATCGACGCCTCCTCGTGACTCCGCTCATTCTGGCCTCTCTCGTCGCCGGCTGCGGCCATTCCGAGGACGAGTGGAGGGCTCAGCTCGACAAGTACAATCAGCTCCAGGACCAGAGCGCTAGCAAGCAGGCCGAGCTGGAGAAAGAGCTCGCCGCGGCCAAGCAGCGCGTCGCCGACCTCGAGAAGCAGTTGCAGGACGCCGGCGCGGACGTGAAGAAGATGAGCTCGACGCTCGAGGATCAGGAGAAAGCGCTCGCCGAGTACAAGGCGCGCGCGAAGCAACTCGAAGCCATCAAGGCGCGCTTCGACCTCCTGCGCAAGAAGCTCGACGAGCTGACCAAGCTCGGACTCGCAGTCAGCATCCGCCGCAACCGCATGGTGATCTCGCTCCCGGGCGACGTGCTCTTCGATACCGGCAAGGTCGAGCTGAAGAAGGAAGGCGAGGACATCCTCAAGAAGGTCGCCGGGGTCATCAAGAACGACCGATCCCTGGCCGATCGTGATTATCAGGTCGCTGGTCACACCGATAACCAGCCCCTCAACGGCGGCACGTACCAGGACAACTGGGGCCTGTCGCTGATGCGCGCCCGCTCGGTGTTGATCTTCCTGGTGGGCAAGGGCGGAGCGCTGCCGCGGTCGCACTGGAGCGCGGCCGGATTCGCGGACACGGATCCGGTGGCCAACAACGGGACGAAGGACGGTCAGCAGAAAAACCGGCGCTGCGATCTGATCGTGGTACCGGACGTGGACGAGATGATCGACCTCACGAAGCTGACGAAGGAATGAGGGGATGTAGGAGGGGCGTGACGCGGTCCTGAGCATCGCCTCCGCCCCTCCGACCGCCTCCGCATCCGCTCCTTGCGCCCGTATCGACCTCGGGCGCTGCGCTGGGGCTTTGCCCCAGACCCCACCGGGGCTGTCCGCCCCTGGACCCGGACCAGCGCAAGCGCTGGACCCGGGGTCGATGAACTGCGCGATGCGCAGTTCATCGAACAGGCCGAGTCAAGACCAACGACGACCCTGCCAGCCAAGACAGCAGCGCTGACGTCTCGACCCATGACGTCGCCAGCGTGGAACGCACCTCCATGGTCTTGCCACCGGCCTGTGGGAAGAACTGCGCATCGCGCAGTTCTTCCCCAAATGGTCCAGGGCTTGCCCTGGTTCGGGTCGAGGGGCGAACAGCCCCCGCGGGGCCCGGGGCAGCGCCCCGGCGCGGCGGTTTACGATTCTTGCTTCCTCCCCTCACCCGGGCACGGCCCGGGAAGGAGGTTTCCATGCAGATCCTCTTGTTTCTCGCGACGCTCGTCCTCTTCGGGCAGCCTGCGCTCGCCGCGTCACGCGTCGAGGTCTCCTGGCGTTACGAGCGCGCAGACAATGCACGCACCGAATCGGGATCCCGATCCATCGAAATCCCGCCGCTCGGGGGCCCTGGCCTCGTCGCCACCGATCCCGGGATCGAAAAGACGATTTTCTTGGCGCAGACTGCCCAGACCCTCGTGGATTTCCTCGACCGGTACGAGAACGCCTGCCCGGCCCCCGTTCGCTCCGAGATCGGGCGGGTCGCCATCGATTGCGCCACCCCTCGAATGGCTGTCGCTTCTGCATTGCGCACCGAAATCCAGGCCATGGACGCCCGCATCCTGGCGAATCCGCGGCTTCGCGTGGATCAGGACGTCGTGGAGGTCCTGGATCTTACGCGCTCCCTCGCGGCGAACATGGCGCAGGGTCATGCGCCCGTCGGCGGTTATTCGCCGCCGCAGCCCGCTCCGCTGCACGGGGCGCTGTATTTCGCCGCGCGTGCGGGCGGCGGTGGGCTCGCCCTCGGGGGCGGCGGGGCGCAGGGGTTCGGGTATTTCCGCAAGCTCGTGCGGGATGGAAGCGTACCCAAGGCCGACGTGCTCACCGTCGAGGGATTTTTGCGCGAGTTTTCCCTCCCGCTCACCCGCGCCGAGGCCTGCTCGTCCCTCGTTTGCGTGAATCCAGCCGTGGCCGTCGATTCCGAAAAACGCCGGCTGTACGTGCAGCTCGGCATGAGCTCGAATGTGACTGAGGAGGCCTTCCGGCGCGATCCGCTGAACCTCGCTGTGGTGCTCGACGTCAGCGGCTCGATGGGTGCCACGGACGGCACCGAAAAATCGCGGCTCGAATGGGCCAAGGACGCGCTCATTCGCACGATCGAGGAGCTCGACGAGCAGGACATGCTGTCGATCGTCCTCTTCGAGACGAACAGCGAAATCCTCGTCCGGCCCGCGCCCGTGCGCGACAAGCCGGCGCTCATCGCCAAGGTGAGGGCTCTCCAAACCCGCGGCTCGACGAACCTGGAAGCCGGGCTGCGCGACGGATTCACGCTCGTCCGGGAAAACGTGGACCGCCTGCCGGGCTACGAGCACCGCGTGATCCTCATCTCGGACGCGGGGCTCAACACGGGCGTGACGGATACCGCCTCGCTCGAGCGGCTCGTGACCGAGCAGGCGAACGCTCGGATCGGCCTGACCGCGCTCGGGGTCGGGGAGAATTTCCACCAATCGGTGATCCACGCGATCACGAACAGCCGGGGCGGCAATTACTTGTTCGTACAATCGGGCGAGGACATGCTCCGGTATTTCCGGGCCTTCGATTATCTCGTGACGCCCGTGGCTTACGATTTCAACGTCGCGGCGTTCGTGCAAGGGCTCGGCGTCGAGCACGTGCGCTCATATGGCGTGACGACGGAGGGAGGCGCACAGCCCTCGCGGAACCTGATCGATTTGAAGACGTTGTTCTTCACCGAGACCGGCGGCGCAATCTTGCTCGAATACGCGCTGCCGCAAGCCCGGTGAGAACAGAACTTTCCCTGCCAAGCACGCGCGTGTAGATTGCGCGCCATGCGTTCGCTCCTACCTGTTATCGCGCTCGTCACGCTCGCCGCCTGTTCGTCCGCACCGGAACCCGCGGCCCCTACGCCGCCCGTGGAGCCGACGGGCCCGTCCGCGCCCGCCGCTTCCGCCACGCCTACGGCCGCGCCCGAGGCCCCTGCCCCGCAGGCGGTCGCGGGCGAGCGGCTCGCCGCGGATACGCCGAAGACCACCGTCGCCGGAAATACGTTCATCGCGCCGAGCGGCTGGAAGATCAGCGTGAAGGGTCCGGCCACGATTCTCGAAGCCCCCGAACCGGGCTCGCGCATCGCGCTCGTCGACGTGCAGGCGAAGGACGCGGACGCTGCCGTCGCGCTCGCGTGGGCGGCCTATGGCGCCGAGAAGAAATGGCCGCTCAAGGCGACGGTCGACGCCCCCGACAAGGACGGCTGGACCCGCATCAAGATCTACGATTATCAGACCTCGCCCAACGAAAAACGTGATGTCGGCGCCATGGCGCGGTTCGCGAACGATACGTGGACCGTGGTCATCTACGACATGGACCAGGCCGTCGGCGAGAAGCGCGGCTCGCAGGTCGGGTTGATCTACGGCCGCCTCCTGCCCAAGGGGCGGGCGCGCGAGTCGTTCGCGGGGAAAACCGCGAATACGCTCGATCCGGCGCGTATCGCCGCGCTCGGGAAGTTCGTCGAGACCGCGCAGCAAAAGCTCGGCGTGCCGGGCGTCTCCGTCGGCCTCATCCAGGGCGGCAAGGTGGTGTTCGCTGGCGGCTTCGGCGCGCGGGAGCTCGGCAAGAAGCAGCCCGTGGACGCGGACACGAAGTACATCATCGCGTCGAACACGAAAGCGCTGACGACGCTGATGCTCGCGAAGCTCGTCGAGGAAAAAAAGCTCACGTGGGAGACGCCGGCGACGAGCCTCTTTCCCTCGTTCAAGCTCGGGGATGCGGACACGACGAGCCGCGTGCTGGTAAAACACCTGATCTGCGCGTGTACGGGGATGCCGCGGCAGGATCTCGAGTGGATCTTCCAGTTCCAGGGCGTGACGCCCGACAGCGCGCTCGGCACGCTTGCGACGATGCAGCCGACGAGCAAATTCGGCGAGCTCTTCCAGTATTCGAATCCGCTCGCCGCGGCGGCCGGGTTCCTCGGCGGGCACGTGGCATTCCCGAAGCTCGAGCTCGGCAAGGCCTACGACGAGGCCATGCGCACGCGCGTGTTCGAGCCGCTCGGCATGAAGGGGGCCACGTTCGATTTCAAGCGCGCGCAGACCGGCAATTACGCGGTCCCGCACGCGCAGGACATCGACGGTAAGCCCGCGCGGGCCATCGCGGCGGTGAACGACGCCGTCATTCCCGTACGCCCGGCGGGCGGCGCCTGGGCCACGGTGAACGACGTGCTCAAATACGTGCAGATGGAGCTCGCCGAGGGCAAGCTGCCGGACGGAAAACCCTACATCGAGAAGGACATCCTCCTCGCGCGGCGCGCGCCTCAGGTCGCCATCAATACGGACGCGACCTACGGCATGGGCCTCATGGTCGACAAGAAATGGGGCGTCACCGTGGTGCATCACGGCGGGGACCTCATCGGCTTCCACAGCGACATGATGTGGCTGCCCGAGCACGGCGTCGGGGCCGTGGTCCTGACGAACGGCGATCCGGGTTGGCTCATCCGCAGCATCTTCCAGCGCAAGCTGCTCGAGGTGCTGTTCGACGGGAAAGCCGAGGCGGACACCGAGGTCGCGACGATGGGCAAGATGTACTTCGAGCAAATGGCCGCCGAGCGCAAGCTGCTCACGTCTCCGGCCGACGCCGCGGAGTCCAAGAAGCTCGCCGCCCATTACACGAACGCCGCGCTCGGCGACGTCAAGGTGTCGCGCGCCGGCGCCGCGACGATCTTCGATTTCGGCGAGTGGAAGAGCGAAGTCGCGACGAAAAAGAACCCGGACGGGACGATCTCGTTCGTCACCACGACGCCGGGCATGATCGGGGTGGAGTTCGTGGTCGGCGGCGGGGCAAAACGGACGCTGACGATCCGCGACGCCCAGCACGAGTACGTGTTCAACGAGAAGTGACCCGCGCGAGGCGCGCCGCATGCGCGACGCCTCGCTTCAAGCTCCCGAACGTGAGAATGCCGCCGAGGTCGATGCCCAGGGCAATGAGCGTCTGGGCCACCTCCTTTCGCACGCCCGTGAGCCACGCCTGCATCCCGAGCAGGCGCAGCGCGGACGCCGCGCGGATCAGCGCGGACGCGGCCTCGGCGTCGACGGTCTTCATCCCCGTGATGTCCATGATCACCACCCGGGCCCCACTGCTCTGCGCCCCGGAGAGCACGGTATCCATCACGCGCTCGGCGCGCCGCGCGTCCATTGCGCCGATGAGCGGCATGACGAGGATCTCGTCCGTGATGGGAATCAGCGGCGTGGAGAGCTCCACGAGGAGGTCGGTCTGCACGCGGATGATTTCCTCCTGGAGCGCGACGCGCGCCTGCTCGGCGCGCTCTCGCTCCACGAGCTCCTGCGTGAGCCGCGTGTTGACCTCGAGCAAATCGTGGGTCCGCTGGGCGACCTCGGCTTCGAGCCGCTCGTTCGATTGCCGGAGCGCCTGGCTCGCCTCCTGGAGATGCCCGACGAGGAGCGCATTCTCCAGCGCCGTCGCCGCCTGCGCGCAGAGCAATTCCAAAAACTCGACCCGCTCGGCCCCGAACGCGTCGCGGACGAGGCCATTCTCCAGGTAAAGCACGCCCACGAGGCGGCGCCGGTGCACGAGCGGGAGGCATACAATCGACAGGACCCCGCGGCCGCGCAGGGAGGCGTCCTTCGCGAAGCGCGAATCGGCCGCGACGTCACCCAGCATCACGGCCTCGCGGGTGCGCGCCGCATACCGGATCACCGAGATCGGCAGGTCGGCGGAAGCATCCATCGGGCCTTCGTCGCATACCGTGACGACATCGGGCCCGAGGGTGATCGTCGCCTCGATCCGCAGCTCGCCTTCCCGATCGAGGATCAGGGCTCCCCGCGTGGCGCCCGCATTGCGAAGCACGATGCGCATGAGCTGCTCGATCACCTTGGGCAGCTCCATTTCCCCGGCGAGGGCCTGCCCGAGGCGCAAGACGGTGGCCATATCGACGACGCCGCCTACGCCCCGGCCCACGGAGGTGCTCGCGCTGGTCGAGGCGTGCGTCGCCGGCACACGCGCGAGGCCGTGGGCCACGATGTGCGGGTGCTCCTTCGTCAGGAGCTCGGCCTTGTGCGCCGCGCCCCAGCGGACGTAGGCGGCGTGCGCCTCGCGTAGATACATGGGCGCGAGGAGCTGCCTGCCGCGCGCGAGGAGCGCCCGGCCCGCAAGCTCGTTCCCGAGCGCCTCGTACGGCGTGAAGCCATTCGTCCGGGCGGAGAGGATGGCCCGATCGTAAAGGTCGTCCGCTTCGAGATGGCGCCCCGCGACACGCGCCGCCTCCGCGCGCACGAGCAGATGTTTGTGCTCGTAATTTTCGGGGCCGAATTCGGCATAACGCGCGAGTTTGTCGCGGCTCGCGTCAATTCGCGCTTGATCCCGCCGCGCGGCCTCCGCGTCCCCGACGGGGCCACGTGCGAGCAGGGCGAGCGCCTCGTACAGGTAAAACGTCGGCTCGATGGGCAGCGTCGGCACGGCGTCGAGGACGTCGCGCGCGCGGTCGGCCGATGCCACCGCCTCCTCGTATTGCCCGGCCGTGTAATGCAGCATGAGCAAGGTGATGTGATAGAAGGCGATGCCCGTGCGGAATCCCGCGCGCGTGAAGGTCGCGAGGACGAAGTCGCCGGAAAATCGATCGTCGTCGAGGGGCCGATCTGGGAGCCAGGGGCGCGCGAGGCTCCGGGCAAACTGCTGCGTGAGCTGAACGGCAAGCAGGATGAGCTCGTTCCGGCTCTGCTTCGCGAAGGCGGCGAAGCGCTCGGAGAACCGGACGACGTCGTCGAGCGCATCCCCCCGCTCCAGGGCGAGCCATGTGACCGCGTGGGCAATGAAGCCCGCATTGACGAACTCTCCGACGGTGAGGCAAGCGTCGAACGCCCGCTCGACGATGGGGAAACACGTGCGGTAATGCCTGATCCAGAAATGGATGTGGTTGCCGTGCACGTGCAGCACGCGGCCGCGCGACGCGGCGTCGTCGAAGCGCTCGTTCAACGCCATCGCCATCTCGGAGACCGCGACGGCGGTCGGGATCTGGTCCCATGTGACGAGAAGGACGGCGTAGCAGCTATACGAGTAGCAGGACTCGGGCGAATTCCCGTGGATCAGCGAATGGCGGACGGCCCGCATGACGCTGAACGCGAACACCGCGGGCCTGCCGATGTACGAGCAGGACAGGAGCTCGTTCAGGATGCCCATCACCGCGATCGGCTCGGGGTCGGTCATCACGGGCGCGTCGACGAGCGCCTCGATGGGCGTTTCGCCGAGGAGCGCCTTGACCTCCTGCATCTCGCGTATCGTCGCGGCCTGCACGGCTTCGTCGGTCTCGGGGGTCTCGATGCCGAGGCGCCCGAGCGCCCGAAAGCCGACATCGACAGCCTCGGCGTACTTGCCCGCTACCTGATGGAGCCGAAGCACCAGGGCGAACACGTTCCCGAGGTCGACCTTCGACCGGGCCCTCTCCACGAGGCGATCGAACGAGGCCTCGGCCTGCCCGAAGCGCCCGCAGAGGTAATCGCATTCGGCGAGCTCCTTGTGCAGGGCGAAGGTGAGCGCGTAGAGGTCCTGCCAAGCCGATTCCGGGAGCAGGGTCGTGCCGACGCGGAAATGGTTTGCCGCCGCCTCGTACGCATTCGACGCCTTGGCCTTGCGGCCGACGTCGAGGTTCCGCTCGGCGAGCGCGAGCCTCTCGGCGGGATCCTGCATCTGCGCCTCGCCATGATTGAGGTGGAAGGCAACCTCGAAGTGGGCCCGATCCGGCGCACCCGGATCCATTCCCGCGAGGAGGAGCCGCCCGATACGCAGGTGCGTCGCGGCCCGGTCCGCTTCGTCGATCGTCGCATAGGCGGCCTGCTGCACGCGGTTGTGCAGGAAGCGGTATCGATCGGACGCTTCCTGCACCACGAGCCCCTCGCGGATCGCGGGCAACAAGGCATCAGCGGTCCGATCGGGAGACAGCTCGTCGATGGTGGAGAGGGTTTGCAGCGTGAAGGTATGGCCGATGCACGCGGCGAGGCGGAGGACGCGCTGCGTTTCGCCCGCGAGGAGCGCGAGGCTACCGACGATCAGATCCACGACGTTGTCGGTGACCTCGCGCGCCTCGATGGCCTCGAGGTCCCAGTGCCAGGCGCTCTGCTCGGCGTCGTAGCGGATCTGCTGGCCTTCGTGCAATGCGTGCAGGAACTGGCCCACGAAAAACGGGTTTCCCTGGGTCTTCGCCAGCACGGCCATGGCGAGCGGGCGTGCGCGTGGCGGGTCCACGGCGAGCGCGTCGCCGAGCAATTGCTCGAGTTCCGGGGCGCCGAGCGATCGGAGCCCGATCTCGCTCACGGCGACGCCCTCGTTCCGCAGCACGGCGAGGGTCACCGTCAAAGGATGCGCCGCGTCCACCTCGTTGTCGCGGTACGCGCCGAGAATCAAGAGACCGGGGCAATCTCGGTCCGCGAGCAGGACCTCGAGCAGCTTGAGCGAGCCGGGATCGGCCCATTGCAGATCGTCGAGGAACAGGACGAGCGGCCTGTCCGGGCTCGTGAAGACCTGCACGAAGCTCTTGAGCACGAGGTTCATGCGATTCTGCGACTCGCCCGGCCCGACGATGGGGAGCGCGGGCTGCGGGCCCAGGATGTTCGCGAGCTCGGGGACGAGATCCACGATGACCTGGCCATTGCCCGAGAGCGCCCGCGACAGGCGCGCCTGAAAGGACGCGAGCTCGCCTCCGCTCTCGCCGAGGAGCTGCTGCAAGAGCTCGCGGAATGCTTGAATGACGGGGCCGTACGGGACGCTGCGGCTCAGGAGATCGAATTTACCGGAAATGAAGCGCGCGCCATCACGAGGAAGGCTCCGGCGGAGCTCGTGGACGAGCGCCGACTTGCCGACCCCGGAGGGACCCGCGATCAGGACGAGCTCCGCCGGCCCGAGACGTGCCCGCTCGAATGCATCGAGCAAGGCCTTCCCCTCGACGGATCGGCCATAAAGCCGCTCCGGCAAATGCAGCGCCGCAGCGGTGTCGTGGCGCCCGAGTACGAAGGTCTCGACCGTGCCCGTTTCCTCGATCTGGCGGATGCACGCGGCGAGATCGAGCTCGACGCCGCGCGCGGTCTGGTATCGATCCTCCGGCGCCTTGGCGAGAAGCTTCATGACGAGCGCCGAGACGACCTCGGGGATCCGCCCGTCGACCTCCCGCGGCGCGGCGGGGACGCGCGCGATGTGGCTGTGCACGAGCTCGACGGGGTCGGTGGTCGTGAAGGGCAAATACGCCGTGAGCATCTGGTAAAGGGTGACGCCGAAGGCATAAAGATCGGCGCGGTGATCCACCGTTCGATTCATGCGGCCCGTCTGCTCGGGCGCGAGATAGGCGAGCGTCCCCGTCATGGCCTCCGCGCCGCGCCCGGTCGCCTCCGACATCCGCATGGCCAGACCGAAATCGAGAAGGTAGACGCTCCCCGTCTCCGGGTGATAAAGAAGATTCTGGGGTTTTACGTCGCGGTGAACGATCCCGCGCTGATGGACGCTGGCGAGAATGCCCGCGATGCCACGGCCGATCTTCAGCGCCGTCGCCACGTCGAGGCGCCGCGCGCGGAGGAGCGCGGCGAGCGTCTCGCCCGGGAGCGCCTCCAGCACGAGCGCGACGCTTCGCTCGGACGGCTCGAGCGAAAGGGCCTTGACCACGCCGGGCGCGTCGATGCTCTTCAGAATCGAATACTCGTGCCGGAGCCGCTCGATGTCACGCGGCGTCACCTCTCCGCGTGGGAGCTTGATGACAACCGGGGTCGGGTCGTCATCCCGCTGTCCACGATGGATGACGGTGCACGAGCCTTCGTGAATCGCGGCTCCGACGAGGCGATAGGCCATAACGTGCCAGCAAAACACAGGCGCCCGGCCGACGCCAAGCACAATCGTGCTCTGCCTTTCGTGGCTTCACGCACGAACACGTATGACCATCGCCCCGGAGAGGGCAGCCTGGCTACTTGAGGATGACGCGGCCCATTGCGAACCGGAAGAAGCTCGAATAAGCGGCCGCGTCGATGCAGGTGGAGAGGTTCACCGCGGCGTTGTTCTTGTCGGTGCAGCCCGTCACGACCTTCTGCGCATTGACGGTGAGCTTGTAGGGCGCGCCGGCTCCGCCGACGGGCGCGGCCGGATCGGCCTGATCGGGCTGCGTCGGGTAGAGGGCCGGAACGACGAACCCCACGTTGATCGAGCAGCCGGAGACGAGCAGGTCGAGGAAACTATTCGCGGCGCTGTAGCCCTGCGTGCACGCGAGCGAGCCGCCGGGCAGAAGCTCGGGCGGAATGGTGGCCTGCGCGAGCGAACGCGCGCTGATGTCGCCGCAGAGCAGGCCGGAGAACGTGGCGTCTTTCTGCCCCAGGCTCGCGAAGCTCTGCAAAGAGGGGTTCAGGTGCTCGGAAGCGAGGTGGCCGGGCGGCGTCCCATTCGAGACGAGCGGCGTCGAGCCCGCGTTGACGGTGACGCGGAGCTTCGTGCTCGACATCCGGAGGGTCGTCACGGCGCTCGGGAAGAAATTGATGGCAATGCTCATCGTGCCGGGCCCCGCATTCAAGACACCGCCGGTGATGTTGCCCGTGAGCTTGTCGAGCGGGTTCCGGGCCGCGTCGAGCGTGGCCGTGTTCGTGTTGTACCACCAATCGAGGTCGTTCGCTCCGCTGTAGCCCGCGCCCGCCACGGGCGTCGCGCGCACGACGCCGAGCTCGACCGACGGATCGTCGACGCCGACGAGGGCCGCGAGGCCGAACATCTTGAAGAGGAAGCCCGTCGTTCCAGCATTGACGCCCTGATCGATGTAGGTCTGGACCTGGGAACCGGCCACACCCGGGTCAATCGCCGTGCCGAACCGGTTCGCCGCGCAGAATGCGTCGGTGGCGAACTGCATCTTCAGGTAATTCGACCGCAGGTCTTGCTCGAACTTGCAGACCCCATCGCACCCGTCGAGGTTCACCTGGTTCCCGTCGTCGCAATCCTCGCCGGCCTCACGAATGCCGTTGCCGCACATGGACGTGGGGGCGGTCTTGCACATCGCGTCGCAAAGGACGGTCCCCGGCGGCTCGCATTGCTCGCCGTTCATGGGGTCGACGCAGCCGTCGCCGCACACGGACGCCTTGCACATGCCGGAGGCGCACACGCCGGAGGCGCACGCGGTGCAGTCGAGGAGCTGCACGCCCGGCATGCACTTTTGCCCGACGTTCGCGCCGTTCATCACGGTCGTGCACGTCTCGACGCCGTTGCAGGTCTCGGCGTCGGGGCACGAGTCCGGCCCCTTGGTGCACGAGAACGTGCAGTTCGCCTCGCACCCCGCATTGGGTCCGTTCGCCGCGCCAAAATCGCATTGCTCGCTGCCCTGGACGACGCCGTCGCCGCAGACGGGGGCCGTGCAGACGCCGGCCTTGCAGGTCGCGTTCGGGCCACACGTGGTACCCTCCTGCGCGGGGTCGGCGATGGCGACGCAGGTATGGTTCGCGAGGCACGCGTTCTGCTGGCAAACCGGCGCCGCGGGGCAATCGGCCGCGGCGTCGACGCACGAGTACGTACAATCCTGATCGCAGCCGTCGCCGTCGACGAGGTTGCCGTCGTCGCACTGCTCCGGGGGGTTTACGACCCCATCGACGACGCAAGCAGGAGGAGCGCCGCCCCCGCCGCCGTTTCCAGCCGCGCCGCCGCCGCCGCCCATGCCCCCTGCCCCACCCGCGCCGCCGCTGCCGCCGCTGCCGCCGACGCCGCCCGCCCCGCCGATTCCTCCGCCGCCGCCGCCCATACCGCCGCCGCCGCCCATACCACCGACGCCGCCCGCGCCGCCGGCGCCGCCCATACCGCCGCCGCCGCCCATACCACCGACGCCGCCCGCGCCGCCGGCGCCGCCCGTGCCGCCGACTCCCCCATCGCCGCCGACGCCGCCCGCGCCGCCGCTGCCGGAGCTGGAAGTGGAGTTCGTGCCCGTGGTTTGGGTGGAGCCGTCGCTGCAAGCGACGAGGAGGAGACTGCCGAGAGAAATACCGACAAAGAGACGCTTCATGGGGGCGGCATCCTACGCGGATCTTTCACTCCGAGGCGGGAAAAATTCGCCTGCCGGTGCCGCGTCTCCCACCCCGGCCCGTGGTGGCGCTCATTTCGCCGGACAGCAGGGGGCTAGCTGCTGTCGCGCGTGAGCTTGACGGCATGCGCGACGGCCGTTTGCAGGTTCGAACAGGTGACGATGCCGGACAGGTCGGCGCCGATGGAGATCAACGTGCGCGCCACCTCCGGTCCGATACCGCTCAGCACCATGCGCGTGCCGAGCAGCCGCACAGCCTGCGCAACCCGCAAGAGGGTGCTCGCCACCTGCTCGTTCACCGCGACCACGCCGGTGACGTCGACGATCGCCACGCGCGCGCCGGTTTTGCTCACGCCTGTGAGCAGGGTCGTGAGCACCCGCTCCGCACGCTCGGAATCGATCGCGCCGATGAGCGGCATGACCATGACATCGTCGCGGATGGGAATGAGGGGCGTGGAGAGCTCGGCCAGCCTCGCGCGCAGGGTCTCCTCGACGCGCAGCTTCTCGGTGACGTCGAGGATCTGCGAGATGAAATGGAGCGGCTCGCCACGCCCATCGCGCACCATGGAGACGTGCAGCTCGGCGTGGATGACTGCGCCGTCCCTGCGAAAGTATCGCTTGCGCAGCTCGTACCGCGCGAGCTCGCCCCGGAGCACGCGGTCGACGAGCTCGAGGTCACTCTGCAGGTCCTGCGGATGCGTGATGTCCTGGAAGCGCACCTTGATGAGCTCCGCGGGTGCGTAACCGAGCAGCTCGCCGAGCGCGTGATTGGCGCGGATGAATGAGCCATCGAGCCCGACGAGGGCCATCCCGATGGGGGCGCCGTCGACCGTCAGCCGGAAGCGCTCCGCCTCGAGGCGCTGCCCATGCTCGGCAGCCTCGAGCTTGCTCTCCAGCTCGGCGATGCGGCGCTCCAGCTCGGTGCGCATAGGTTCGTGGAAACGATGATTCTCGACGTCCGAGACCTCGATCGCATGGATATACATGCACGTGCCCCCCTACTCGCGCAGCATAGATCGGACGTGAGGCGATGCACAAGGCCTCGATGGTCCAATGACGTACGCGGGGAGCTTGCCAGGCGCCCATTCCCAGAACGGTAGCCGTCGGGTACGAGCGACATCGACCCGAAGAGACGGTCCTTTACCCGGTGGAGTCTTGCATACCCGTCTCTTGCTCCTGTCTTTCGCTCCGTCCTGGTCGTGCGCGCTAAGCGCTCACCTCGGGCATGACCGTGCCTGTGGCATACCCATCGACGAACTCTTGCAGCTTCCTCATCTGGTAACTCCGCGCGAATCCCCTGAGCTGCTCGAGCCACGGGCCGAGTCGCGGTTCGTTCTGCTCCATGCGCGCCGCTTCCGCCATGACGATCCGGATCCGCCCCGACGTCACCAGCTGCGATAGAAGGGCAAGCTCCTCGCCGGAAGGCGGCACGAGCGGTCCACTCGCCCGCGCCCCCGTGACCGGGGCCTTCTTCTCGGCATGAATCCATTCCACGCCGAGGAAGCGCTGGATCTTTTCGAAGAGCGCGCTCGCTTGCACGGGCTTGTGCAAGGAATCGTTCCAACCGGCGCGGACGCCTTCTTGCCCTTCGACTTCGGATACCTTCGCCGACGAGATCAGGATCACGACCTCGCCGAGCTCGGGCATCTGCCGCAGGCGACGCGTGGCTTCATAGCCGTCCATGCCCGGCATGGCCAGGTCCATCAAAATGAGCCCCGGCCTCCGCTCCCTGGCCAGCCGGAGCGCCGCCTCACCGTCCTCGGCTTCGACGACCTCAAAGCCAATCGGGACCAGCAGATCGCTCACCAGGGCACGATTCTGCGGGTGATCGTCCACGACGAGGATCGTGCGGCGTTCTCCTCGATACCCGGTGATGGTATCCCACCCGAGGGCCATGTCAGCGCTCGCGGAAGCGGGCGCCCCCGCGAGCGGGAGCATCACCGTGAAGGCGCTTCCGCGGCCGAGTTCACTCTCGACCTCGATCGTGCCGCCCATCTGGTCGACGATCCTCTTCGTGATGGCGAGGCCGAGCCCGGTGCCGGCGCCTTTCGCCTTTTGATCGCCGACCTGCTCGAAGGGATCGAAGATGCGCGAGAGGTGCTCCGACGCAATCCCGGGGCCCGTATCCTCGACCCGGAACCGCAACGTGACCCCTTCCTTGGAGCCGCGCGAAAGCTCCTCGATGGCGAGGCTCACGCTTCCTCGTTCGGTGAACTTGATGGCGTTGCTCACGAGGTTCAAGAGCACCTGCGTCAGGCGTTTCTCGTCGCCATGGACCGTGGACGTCGTGCCCGCGCGTATCGCTTGGGTGAACGCGATGCCCTTCTGGTCTGCGCGTACGCGGCACAGATCCACCACCGTGCGCACCGAGGCGCCAAGGTCGAAGCTCTTCGAAACGAGCTCCATCTTGCCGGCCTCGATCTTCGCGAGGTCCAAGAGGTCTTCCAGCAAGGAAAGCAGGTGCTCGCCCGATTTCTGAATGGTTTGCACCCCATCACGGCTCTTCGAGGAGAGCTCGGGCGCGCGCGAGAGGACCTGGGCATAACCGAGGATGCCGTTGAGCGGCGTGCGCAGCTCGTGGCTCATGCTCGAGAGGAAATCGCTCTTCGCCCGGTTCGCCCGATCGGCCGCCTCCTTGGCGATCCGAAGCTCGGCCGTGCGCTCCTTGATCTTGGCCTCCAGGTCCCGGTACAGCATGGCATTTTCGACGGCAATGGCCGCCTGCGAGGCCAGCACCGACAAGAACTCCACGCGCGCGGGAGGGAACGCCGACGCCACGTCTCGGTGTTCGAGGTAAAGCACGCCCACGAGATTTCCTCGGTGCGTCAAAGGCAGGGCCAAAAGGGCGAGCACCGCGCGCGACGCAAGGTAGGGGTCGCTGGCGAAGCGCACTTCGTTCCTGGCATCACCCGCCACCACGGGCTCGCCCGTGCGGGCCGCATACTGCACCACGGTCGCCGGAATGTCTTGGCTTTGCCCGAGCGGCTCCGATAGCCCCGTCTCGATACGAGCCCCCTCCACCGACAGCCGCGCCACGACGGAGAGCGTTTCCCCTTGGCTGAGCACGAGGGCGCCGCGCTGCGCCCCCGCATTCTCCAGCAAGAGCTCCATCAGCCGGCCGACCACGCGATCCGGATCGAGCTCGCTCGAAAGCGCTTGCGCCGCACGCACCGCGGTGTTCACGTCGAAATTCGCGCCCGCGGAGGCGCCCGTGGTCGTCGTGATCGAGGTCGTCAGGGCCGTGCGCTCGACAGCCGCGTGCACGGGCGCCTTGAGCAAGGCGGGGTATTTCGCGCCCAGATGGGCGGCCACGTTGACGGCGCCCCAGCGCACATAGGCGTCGCGAGCTTCGCGCATGTACAGGGCACCGATATGGCTCGTGCCCGTTTGCAGTCGGAACTCGGCGGCGAGCTGGGTCGAAAGAGCCTCGATGTGCAGGAAGCGGTGCTCGCGCGAAAGCTCGATCGCCTCGTCGTACTTGACGATCGCCTCCTCGGTCTTGCCGAGGATACGGGCGTATTCGGCCTCGACGAGGCGCAGCTTGTGGAGGAAGTTCGACGCAGAACCTTCCGCGAAATAGCGCAGCCGCTCGAGGCCGTGCTCGATGTGCGCTCGCAGCCGCGCCTGCTCCTCGGGGCCGGCGGCGTCATGCCAGCACTTCGCCGCCGAAAGCGCGAGGAAGAGCGGGATGTCCGTCACCGGCGGCATGCCGAGGATGTCGGCTCGGAATTGGTCTGCGTCCCGCGCCCGCGAGAGCGCTCGATCCCACCTGCCGGTGACGCAGAACAGATAGGCTTCCAGAGTTCGCGCAAGCCCTCCCGTGAACCCGTCCCCGTCGTCGAGGAGGGAGCGCGAACCTCGCGACAGAGGCTCGTCATTCAGGAGTTTCGGGGCGCCCTCGGGCGTCATCAGCACCTCGCAATAGGACGCGACCGCCTCGAAGTGGTGCCTTCCCACGGCGTCTCCCGCGCGCTGCACGAGATCCCAGCGAGCCTTGACCTGCGCCTGGACCTGGCCGAGAGGCAGGCCACGCCAGACGCGGTGATAGAACAGCTCGGCCAGGAGGCCCCAGCTCGTGCCCTGGAACGAACCGATCTTCAAGCCGGTCGCGATCGCCTGTTCGTAGAGTGCGGCCGTCTCGTCGACGGGCCTGGAATAGACCATGTAGATACCATGGAGCACCAGGCACTCGGGGAGCATCGCGGACCCCACGCGTTCCGCGGCAACGACCCCGGGCTCGACCCAGCGCAAGACGCGCCGATACATGCCCGTGGCCACCGACCACACATTGGCGAAGCTGCAGAGCATGAGGGTGGCCGCCGGCGTGAGGGACTTCCGTCGCACCGCCTCGGAGACCAGGCGAACGATGATGAGCGTGTAAAGCATCGGCCGGCCGCCGTAGATCGAGCAGAGCTGCGCCTGCGTCATCAGGGCATCGATGAGCCGGTGCTCCAGGGACCACTCGGGCGGCATTCGATCGAACGCACCGAGGTCTTGCTCCAGCCATCGATCCAGCGCGGCGGATTCCTCGAGGAGCGCCGGCTGACACGCCTCGTCCGTGGCGGGAAACGTAAAACCCCGCTCCGCGAGCGCCGCAATGCCAAGCTCGATTCCCCGCGCGTATTGGCCCGTCGCCAGGCAGCAGCGAACGCGGATCTCCTGCGCCGACAGCCAAGGCACCGCCGGAAGAGGCCTCGCGAGCAAGTCGAGCGCACGTGCTTCGACGTCGTCGAAGTCTCGGAGCAGATAGGCCGCCTCCAGGCGCTCCAGGGCAATCTCCACCGACAGCGCTCGCTCGTCCTCTGCGCATCGCTCGCCGAGGAGCGCCTGCGCGCTCTCCAGCAGGCTGGCCATCAATCGGTACGAGCTCGCCGCCTTTGCGACGCGAGCGGCCTCCAGGTTCACCCGCGCGACGTCGTTGCGCTCCGCCACGGACGAGATCCGCGCCGCGCCCTGATTCATGTGCCGCACGAGCTCCAGGAGTTGCTGCGGCGTGCCCCCTTCGGCTCGATATCGCGCCCAGAGCCGCCGCCCGATCTCGAGGTGTGCGAGGACGCGCTGCTCCGGCGAGATTCGCTCGTAGCTCGCCTGCTGCACGCGGTCGTGCAAGAACCGGTACGAAGCGTCCAGCGCTCCCTCGCCGACCGCTCCGAGCGCCTGCGCGGGGCGATATGCCCCATCGACCGGCACGACCAGCTCCTCCTGCAGCGCCGGCCATAACGCCCCCGTCACCCGGGCGCGCTCCCATCCGCTCAATCGCTCGAGATCCTGGAGATGGAACGTATGCCCTGCGCACGCTGCGAGCCCCAGGAGCTGCTGCGTGGCCTCCGGCATTTCTCGCACCTTGTCCGTCAGGAGCGACACCACGTTATCGGTGACCTGCGCTCGCTCCAGGTCCGCTTGATTCCAGCGCCATTCCCCGCTCTCCGGGTCCCTCACCACGTGCTTCTGCCGGTGCAGGGAGAGCAGCAGTTGCTCCAGAAAGAACGGGTTTCCGCGCGTCTTTTGCCATTGCACACGGGCCAGCGGCTCCACGCGACTCGGCTCGCTCTCGAGCGTGCGCGAAAGCCACTTTTGCACCTGCTCTTCCGACAGCGGGCCCACCGTCAGCCTCGATACCTTGGCTTCGCTCGCCTCCGTGGCCTCCACGAGCTTCCACAACGGATGCTCGGGCGGTGTCTCGTTGTCACGGTAAGCAGCGATCACCAGCAGCGATTTTCGCTCCACGTCCGTCAGGAGCGTCTGCAGGATGATCAGCGTGGCGCTGTCTGCCCACTGCATGTCGTCCAGGAACATGACGAGCGGCGGGTTCGGTGTCGTGACGGCTCGAACGAAGTTCAGCCACGTCAGCTTCTGCCGATTGAGGACCTGCTCGCCCTCCACGGGCGGCACCGGCGGCAATTTGCCCATGACGAGGTCGAGCTCCGGCACTACGTCCGCAATCAGCCGCGCGTTGTCCCCGACCTCGTCCCGGATCCGAGCTCGCCAGGTCTCGAGGACCGTCTTCGGGCTCGAAAGCCATTGACGCATCAGCCCCCCGAATGCCTGGGCAATCGCTGCGTACGGCGTCGACCGCGCGAGCTGGTCGTGTTTGCCTGCGATCAAGAGCCCGCGCCCGGCCTTCGCGATGTCGTGGTAGACCGTACGCACCAGCGCCGTTTTTCCAATGCCCGACGGCCCGCCGACGAGCAAGAGCTCCGCCGCGCCCCGCGCCGCGCGGGCAAACGACTCCCCGACCCGCTCGACGTCCTGCTCTCGCCCCACGAGCACCTGCGGCAACCGCAGCTTCCGCGAAAAATCCTTCTTTCCAAGCGAGAAGGGCTCCACCGTGCCGCGCTCCTCGAGCGCGCGGAGCGCCTCCTCCAGATCCTCCGCCACGCCTCGGGCCGTTTGGTATCGCCGGTCGGGATCCTTTGCCAGGAGCTTCGATACGATCGCCGATACGACGCTCGGCACGTCCGGCGCGACCGTATCGAGCGGAGGCGGGGTCTTGGCCAGGTGCGCGTGCACGAGCGAAAGCGGATCGCGGTCCGTGAAGGGCCGCCGCCCCGACAGCACCTCGAAGAGCGTCACGCCCAGCGAATAGAGATCCGTGCGTGTATCGAGCGCACGCGCCGTGCGCCCCGTTTGCTCCGGCGAGATATACGCGAGCGTCCCGTCCAGCGCTTCGGGAATGCTCGCCTCGGTCGCCTCCTGGGACAGCATCGAGGCGATGCCGAAATCGAGCAGGGTGACCTGCTCGGACTCGTCATCCAGGAGCACGTTCTGCGGTTTGACGTCCTTGTGCATCACACCGGCGGCATGCACGCCCTCGAGCACTCGCGCGAGGCGCCGCCCAAACCGCAGCCCGGCCGAAAGCGGCAGACGACCCTGCGTGGCGAGCACCTGATCGACCGAGCGAAATCCAGGATCTTCGAGAACCAGCGCCACCGTGCCGTCCCGCTGCGCGAACCCCTGCACGCGCGCCACGCCGGACACGGTCGCGAGCTGCTGAAGCACTTGATGCTCGTGGACCAGCCGACCCATCACGCGCGGGCTCGGCACATCGGCCAGCGGGACCTTGATCGCCACCTTCGTGCCCGAGGCAAGATGCACCGCGCGGTAGACGCGTGTCTCGCTTCCCTCGTAAGCGACATCGCCCAATCCATACCCCGTCAGATCCATCTTCGAACCCCTCCCGTGCGTCTCGTACAGATGCACGATCCCGATCTGCACCAGAGTAACCTCGGAAAGCCGATGCACGTCAATGCAATTGTGAACGATGCGAGGGCCTGTCGTGTCGTGCCAAACCGTGCATACACACGATCGAAGCCCACCACTTCGAGATCGTGTGTAAATCGAATCACGCCCACGCTACAGAATCGCGTTTTTTCAGCCTCGCCGACCCCGCGCTCCCTGCAGCGGCGCCAAATGCTTGGCGCTTTACTGCCGTGATACTTCTTGATAGGGTCCGCGCTAAACTCTTCGGGGGTTGGATGGACGCTCTGACGCAATACAATGGACTCGTGGTCGCGGTGGACGACAACCCCGTCAACCTCGACACGCTTCTCGAAGCATTGTCAGGCGAGCGTCTGGACCTCGCCGTTGCCACGGATGGCAACATGGCGATGCGCCTGATCGAGCGCGAGCAGCCTGATCTCGTTCTCCTCGACGTCATGTTGCCGGACATCGACGGCTTCGAGGTGTGCAGGCGCTTGAAAGCCAACCCACAAACCGCCGACACGCAGGTCGTCTTCATGACCTCCTTGAGCAGTCGGGAGCACCGGCTGCAGGGGCTGCATGCGGGCGCTGTGGATTTCATCAGCAAGCCCTTCGATTCCGAGGAGCTCCTGGCGCGCATACGCCCGCACATCGCCGTCCGGCGCATGACGCGGACGCTGCAGGAAAAGAACACGAGCCTGGAGGCGGAAGTTCGTCAGCGCGCCGCCGTCGAGGCCGCGCGCGAGGCGCTCCTCGTCGAGCTCATGACCCGTACCGAGGAGCTGCGTGATGCCAAGGAGCGGCTCGAGCGCGAGCTCGTCGAGAAAGGGCGCGCGAATGCGGAGAAGACGGCGCTCCACGAGCAGATCATCGCCGCGCAGCAGACCCGGCTCCTCGAGCTCTCCACGCCCCTCATTCCGATCACGGATCGCATCCTGGTCATGCCGCTCATCGGGACGATGGACGCCGACCGGGCCGAGCAAGCCATCGAGGCAATGCTCGAGGGCGCCAGCAGCCGATCCGCCGAATTCGTCATTCTCGACATCACGGGCCTCAAGCGCGTGGACGAGAACGTCGCCAGCATGCTCCTCGCCGCTGCCAACGGCCTCAGGCTCCTGGGAACGCGCACGGTGATCACCGGGATACGTTCGGAGGTCGCCCGGACGCTCGTCCACATCAACGCATCCCTGCAAGGAATCGTCACGAAGGCGACGCTGCAGGACGGCATTGCGGTCGCAATGCAGGCCGCCCGTCATCGAGCGTAGCTGTCAGATTCGTTGTTCGGCGGAGGGAACGAGCGGCCGCCTCGGGACCGCTCGCAAAGGCCGGCATCGCGTCAGGGCTTGATGGCCCAGAGCTTTTCGCTGCCTTTCGGCAGGAACAACACGACGCCCCATTCCGCGATGTAGGTCAGCTCGTACGTCAGCGCGGGCGAGGGCATCCCCGAGGGCGGGCGAGCCTCGCGCGTGGACGACAGCACATAGGGCTCCGCCTCGGTGCCGGCGCCGCTCTTGGGCTCGAGATCGACGCGGAAGAACGCATCGAGATCCGCTTCGACGCTGTAGTTCCAGAAATTCATCTTCGCCCCATCGTAGAAGACCGGAATGCCCTCCTGCTTCGGGGAGATTTGAGGCCAGCTCGGCAGATCGCCGGTGAGCGTCAGGTGCTCGACCGCGCGTGTCGCCTTGTCGATGCGCCAGCCACGCGTGGCGGTCGAGGTACCGTTGGAATTCGTCGGCGTGAAGACGTAGACGTACGGCCCGCCGATCACGATCGACGAGCTGCCAGACACCTCCCACTTGGCGTCCACCACGTTCTCGATCGTGCGCGTGGCGGGATCCATCTCGAGCACGCGATTGCGCCAGTTCAATCCAGCATCACCGGCGATGAGGGTCGTCCACGCCTTGCCGGTCGCCGGATCGTTGGCCGTCCGCGTGCCCGCCTGGAGCACGACCTCGAAGTAGTTGGGATTGAACTTGACGAGCTGCGGCCCGTACACGTCCTTCTCGAGAGAGGTCCACTTTCCGCTCACCACGTCGGCGACGCGCACGGGGCCATAGTGCAGGATCATCTTGCCGTCGACGAAGCTCATCGCGGAGTAGGTGTGGCTCGACGCGGGCGCGGCGAACGGCGCCGCATAGGGCAGATCGGCGGGATCCGTCAGCGTCTCCGCGGTCTGGAAAAACCCGTTCGTCGCGCCGGAAGGATAGACGATGGGGGAGTTCGGCGCGGTGTAGGCAGGTGGATACGCGGAGGGCGGCGTCGGCGGCACGACGATGCTGTACTTCAGCGTCGCCGCGTCGAGCTTGAAGACGGCGTTGACGCTGCCGTCACTGTGGCCCCCGCCGAAGAGGTAAAACGCCTTGCCCGCGTGATCGAACACCGGATTGCAGTACGCGTCGCGCACGGCGTCGATCGGCGCCGAGCCGACGTAACCGGCGTTGGGCTCGAGGTTCGCCTTGACCCACGCCGTGAAGGGCTCGGACTCCCCGAGCTCGGTCCAGCTGCCGCCCGCGGGCAACGACGTGGCCCAGTCGGGCGCGGGGCTGCCGCCGCCCGAAGCGGTGGACGAGGACGAGCTGGAGGCGCCGCCGCCCCCCATCGCCGAGGACGACGTCGCGCCGCCGCCCCCACCCGTGTCGCTGTTCGTCCCTCCTTCGCCGCACGCGGCGAGCAGCGCGGCAGCAAACACCATCCCGACTCCAATCGAGCGGCTCATCAATTTTCACTCTCCAGGGTTGAAGTGAGACGTGGGAAATATCGAGCCACAGGTCGTATTGCAAGGGGGATGACGAGGATCGCACACGCACACCCCACCCAGCGGCGGAGCATGGGTTTCATGTCGAAGCCGTTGCGCTGGGGCGTTGCCCCAGGCCCCACCAGGGGCTGTCCGCCCCTGGACCTGGACCAGCCAGGGGCCTGAGCATTGGTCTCATCTCGCGAGCCCATTCTCCCTGAGCACCCGTAGCATCTCTGCTGCGGGTGCCAGTCGTTCGAGCCCGCGGCTGATGGTGACGGATCCGGGGGGTCCTCCGGAGGACTTGCC
>NZ_JAGTJJ010000082.1 GCF_028435365.1 Polyangium jinanense
GCACTCCAGCACGCTCGGGTCGCGATGGGCCGACCTTTCGCGTGCCCTTCGCTTTGCTCTTCTCCTTCGTCGTACTGGCCATTCCGGTGCCAGGTGCACTCGGAGCTGCCTCATCCCATCTAGCACGGCTCGGCCTTTCGCCTTCCGAGCACGCGGGCACAATCGCCCTCCCCGGACGAAAACAAAGAACAACGGTCCCGAAAGCCCCGGAAGCGGCAAGCGGAAGCGGAAGCGGCAGCAGCAGCGGCAGCAGCGGCGGCAGCGGCGGCAGCGGCGGCGAAGTGAATCACACGAATTCTTCGTGTGCCTGCAACAACTGAGGGATTCGCCCGCGCTGTGCGCTCACGTATCAGCGCAGAAGCTGAAACGTGACCAGGATCTTCGCCCTCACCGTGACGTGCCCTGGTACGATCGAGCCGACGCCGAGATCGGGTTCGCCAGGTTCGGTGACGGCGACTTGGGCGAGCTGCTGGCCCGCCCACGCCGGCGGTACCGCCGCCTCCGCCACCACGAGGGGTTGACCGATTCGCTGACCGAGCTTCGCCGCGAGCGCCCGCGCCTTGTCTTGGGCTGCCTTGACGGCGAGCGCTCGCGCTTCATCCCGATGCTTCTTCAATTCCGTCGTCACGAAGTCGACACCGTCGACGCGGTTCGCGCCTGCCTCGAGCGCGCCGATCAGCAAACGCTCGATCTTCCGCATGTCCCGGAGCGTCACGGTGATGGTGGTGTGCGCGGCGTACCCGACGACGTTGGTTCGCTCGTAGCCGTCTTCGTAGAGCGGCGTCAGGCTGATGTAATCGGTTCGCACATCCTTCGCGTCGATGCCGAGACTCCCGACGAGCGAGAGCACCCGCGCGACCCGCTCGTCGTTTTGCCGCTTCGCGACGAGGAGCTGCGCGTCTCGCGTGTCGACCCCGAGCCTCGCGAATGCCTCGTCGGGCGCGACATTCACCTCTGCGTCGCCTGAGACGCTGATCGTACGCAACCCGGCCGTGGCTGCTTTGTTCACGGGGAGCTCTGCCTCGGCGCTCGACGCGCCCGGACTGGAAGCAAAGAGAGCGGCGCCGACGGCGAGCGCCGCGAGCAGGGGAATACGCTTCATGGTTCCTCCTCATCCCACCGCGCGAGGTTCCGGCGGTGTGGCAGGATGGAGTGCACGTCGCGGGCCACGGCACGAAACTGGCACGGCCGGCGGCATTACCCTTCGCCGGCGATGACGACGCACGGAGGAGAAGCATCCTGCATGGCCCGAAAGATCATGATTGCCTCGTTCATTGCCACTGCGCTCGGCCATTCCATGGTCGCGCAGGCCGACGAGGAGGAGGTCCTGTGCACGCTCGAGGCGCGCTCTTCGGTCACGGTCACGGTCCTCGACGCGGAGGGCGCCCCCGTATCCGACGCGGTGGTCAGGTATTCGGTCAATGACGAGCCTGCCAGGGATTGCGAGTCGTTCACGGTCGGCGAGTATGTCTGCGGCTGGGAGACCTCGGGACAGTTCGTCATCACCGCGACGCGCGGCGCCGAGGCGGCGACAGCGGCGCTCTTCGTGTGGTGGGAAGGGTGCCACGTACGGAGCGAGCGCGTGACGCTGCGACTTTCCGAGATGCCGGCAGGCCGGAGTCCGTAGGGCGACCGAACCGAGCGGCAGCAGCAGCCGACGCCCATGGACGTTGGCTGCTCGGGTGGTGTAAAATCCCGCGCCGCTCGTGGGAGGATCCGATGCCCGAGTTCCGACGCATAAACGCACCGGCCTGTTCGAAGTGGCTCGGACTTCTCGCGTGGCTCGCCGGCTGCGCCCCATCTGCGCCGCCGCCCCCGACCTTCCCAAACACGGCCGGCGAGGCCTTGCTTTACGATTTCACCGCCGACGACGCATTGAGCTGGAAAGAGCCGCCCCGTGCCGAGTTCGACGAGCTCGTCAAGCGTTTCCCCCACCCGCATGCAGCCAAGGGCTCGCGCTGCGGTCCGGATTCCCCTTCGACGCCTCCGGAACAGCAGGCGAAAGGCATCCTCTTGCCGCACATCACGACCGTACGCGGCGCGTTCACGCGACCGCGCTCCACGCAATCGGCGTATTTGATCGAGTATTGCTCCACGGGCAACGGCCAGCCGCACACGGTACGTCTGCTCGTCTTGCAGGACGATACCGTCGAGCTCGACCTCGAGCTCGCGGGCGACTTGCACATCGGAGAGGTCAAACGCGCGGTGGACGTCGACGGAGACGGCCGCGACGAGGTCTTGCTCACGAGCTCCACCTATCGCCCGCGCGAAGGGCAGATGGTCACGGGCGCCGTGCTCTACCGCCTCGGCCCGGGCGCGCCGGGGGTCATCGGGAAATGGACGGCCATCGAGCATTGCTACATCGGCCACGACGACATGCTCGCGCATCGGATCTACTATCGGATGAGGCGCGGTGTGCTCGCGTTCCGGGACGAGACCATCCAAAAGCATTGCTACTACCCGCCCGCGCCCCCGCCTCCGCCGTAGAACACCGTTCGTTCCGGAGACCCCGGAAAGGCGACCTCCACCCCCGTCGTGGGTACGATGCCAGGACGAGCGATGCGCGTGCCCATGATCGACAGCCTGCGCTTGGTTGCCAGGATGCGTAAACTGCCGCGGGACGTGTGGGTCCGGGTGGCGTTCCGGCGTGGGCTCCTGCCCAGCGCCGAGTGATCCTCACGCGCATTCAGGCGGACGAACCGGCTGATCAGCGTTGCTCAGGCCCCGCGTCTGCGGCCGCGAGCTCTGGACTGCCTTGCGTCGCTCGGCCGACATGCGGTAGTTGTGCCCGAGGGGGCACTCCCGTTTCGCTCGCCAATATCCTCTCTTGTTCGGATGATCCCTCCGCGTTGGCTGCGCGGCGCCCAGAAGCTCATCGCCCCATGAATGGAGACACTGTGAGATGAACGAAATGATCAAGAAGTACGTGGATATCGGCATCCAGCTCGTCGTCGATGTCGGCGTCAAAATCGTCGGGGCCATCGTCCTGTGGATCGTAGGCCGGGTGGTGATACGCACCGTCCTTCGCTTGCTCGATCGAACAGCGAAGATACGCAAGATCGACGAAACGCTCTCGCGCTACCTCAATTCGGTTGCGAGCGTCCTGCTCAACATCCTCCTCATCATCACGGTCCTCGGCGTCTTCGGCGTCCAGACGTTTACCTTTGCCGGTATCCTGGCAGCGGCCGGGGTCGCCATCGGGCTCGCCTGGTCGGGCCTGCTCGCCAACCTGGCCGCGGGCGTCTTCATGATCGTGCTGCGCCCCTTCAAGGCAGGCGACGTGGTCACCATCTGCGGGGTGATGGGGATCGTGCACTCGATCGGCCTCTTCGTCACGGCGATCGATACCTTCGGCAATGAACGCGTCTTCATGGGCAACAACAAGATCTTCGGCGAGATCATCACGAACCACAGCGAGAACCCGATCGCCCGCCTGGACGTCAAGATTCAGCTCCCCCACGGCGCCGACGTGCACAAGGTCATCGCGATCCTGGAGGAGAAGCTGCCGAAGGCAGATCACGCGGTCAGCGACCCCGCGCCGTTCATCGAGCTGACGGGCGTGAACCTCGCCGGCCCGACGCTGGTCGCGCATTCCTACGTCGACAGCAAGAAGTACCCCTGGGCGCTCAACGCCGCGAACCTCGTCGTGTATGACGAGATCAGCAAACTCGGCTATCCGATCCCGGCGCAAGAAGTGGTGCTCCGCGGAGATCGCGCGCGGCTCGCGGCGGGCAAGGGCGACGACGTCGGTGCGCTCGTGCACAGCTGAAGCGTCGTAGGAATCTCAGCGTCGACGGCGGCGAAGAAGGAGGCCGAGGCCGACGAGCGCGAACCATCCGGCATTCCCCGAGGAGCGCGTGTCGACCGAGCATTGCGCGCCACCGCCACCGGGAGGGACATCCGCGCCGCCGCTTCCGCCGCTTCCGCCTACGCCGCCTGCACCGCCGCTTCCGCCTGCGCCGCCCACTCCACCTGCGCCGCCCGCGCCGCCCACGCCCCCTGCACCGCCCGCTCCGCCTGCGCCGCCTGCACCGCCTGCGCCGCCCACTCCACCTGCGCCGCCCACGCCGCCGGCTCCGCCTGCGCCGCCGGCTCCGCTACCACTGCCATCCACGCACACGCCGCCGGTGCAATCGCCGCTCGCGCATTCATCGCCGATGACACATGCAGCGCCGAGCGCGGCATTGCCGAGCGGGTAGAGCTCCACGCTCGCCACGCTCGGGTCGGAGAAGAGGGAGCTCGTCTGTCCGCCTGCCACGAGCAGACCGTGCCCCGGCACGAACGTGGCCGTGTGTCGCCAGCGCTGCCCTGCCATGGACGGGAGCAACGTCCATGTCCCGGTCACGGGATCATACACCTCCACGGACGTGAGCGCCGCGCTGCCACGATTGCCGACGCCGCCGGTGACAATCACGCGCCCGCTCGGAAGCGTCGTCATCGTATGCCCCCACCTCGCCTCGTTCATGGCCCCGACATCGACCCACGTATTCGCGGCCGGGTCATAGACCTCTGCCGTCGCCGTGCTCGGAAGGCCCCCCGCGACGAGCACCTTGCCGTCCGGCAAGAGCGCGGCCGTGTGCCGCTGCCGGCTCGTGTGCATGGGCGAAACGAGGGTCCACGTATCGGTCGTGGCGTCGTACACCTCGGCCTCGGTCAGGGGTTTCTGAATGTCGTCGCCTTCATCCGTCGAGGCCCACGCCCAGCCGCCCGTGACGAGCACGAGCCCGGATGGCAACGTCGTCGCCGTATGGCTGGCGCGGCCTTGCTTCAGGCTCCGAGCGAGGAGCGTTTGACCCATGCGATCATAACGGAGCGAGTCAGCCCACGTGCTGAAGTCGGCAAATCCGCCCGTGAGGAGCACATCGCCGTCCGGGAGCACGCTGAGCGTCGGGTCGGTGCGAAAGCTGACGAGCTGGGGTTCTTCGATCCAGGTGTCGCTCACTGGGTCATACGTGTAGGCCTGCTCGACGTCGCGGACCACCCACAGGCCATCTGGGAGCAGAGCCGCTGTCGCGAAATACATCTCAGGCGCGGGATTTCGCGGCGTCCACGTGCCGGTGGCCAGATCGAGCGCCTCAAACAAGGTGGGATCCCCCGGGCTCGGGCGCCCGCCCACGGCGACCACGCCAATCCCCGGAAAAAATTCCGCCGCATGACCGTGGCGTGTCACGCCCATGTCCGGCAGGCCCTGCCAGGGCGGAGCCGCGAGCGCAGAGGACGAAACGAGCGAAAGGCAAAGGGGCGCGATGCAAGCAATGAAGGGTTTACGAAGGTGCATGGATCTCCTGAGGTGTGTCGTGATACGCCCCCCCGGGCCTGGTACGACGAGCGGCCACCGTGCATGGGCTGGGTAAGGGCGTCAACACGAGAGCAAGCCCAAAGCGGTCGGTTCCCCCTTGCCTTCCCCAAGAATCCCTGCAGCTCTCTCCGCCTTCATGCCTGGCCGCACCTTCGCCATCGGCGACATCCACGGGGACATCAAGGTTCAGCTCCCCCACGGCGCCGACGTGCACAAGGTCATCGCGATTCTGGAGGAGAAGCTACCGAAGGCAGATCACGCGGTCAGCGACCCCGCGCCGTTCATCGAACTGACGGGCGTGAACCTCGCCGGCCCGACGCTGGTCGCTCATTCCTATGTCGACAGCAAGAAGTACCCCTGGGCGCTCAACGCCGCGAACCTCGTCGTGTATGACGAGATCAGCAAACTCGGCTATCCGATCCCGGCGCAAGAGGTGGTGGTCCGCGGAGACCGCGCGCGGCTCGCGACGGGCAAGGGCGACGACGTCGGTGCGCTCGTGCAGGGCTAGAGCGTCGTAGGAATATCAGCGTCGACGGCGGCGAAGAAGGAGGCCGAGGCCGACGAGCGCGAACCATCCGGCATTCCCCGAGGAGCGCGTGTCGACCGCGCATTGCGCGCCGCCGCCACCGGGAGGAATCTCCACGCCGCCGCTTCCGCCGCTTCCGCCGCTTCCGCCGCTTCCGCCGCTTCCGCCTACGCCGCACGCGCCGCCTGCGCCGCCTGCACCGCCCGCTCCGCCTGCTCCACCTGCGCCGCTGCCACTGCCATCCACGCACACGCCGCCCGTGCAAGCACCGCTCGCGCATTCATCGCCGATGACACATGCAGCCCCGAGCGCGGCATTGCCGAGCGGGTAGAGCTCCACGTTCGCCCAAATGGGTCCGGCGAACTCGTACATCTGTCCGCCGGCCACGAGCAAACCGTGCCCCGGCACGAACGTGGCCGTGTGTCGCCAGCGGTTCACTGCCATGGGCGGGAGCAACGTCCAGGTCCCCGTCGTGGGATCATACACCTCCACGGACGTGAGCGCCGTGCCGCCACCGAGGCCGCCGGTGACCATCACGCGCCCGCTCGGGAGTGACGTCATCGTATGCCCCCACCTCGCCTCGTTCATGGGCGCGATCTCGACCCACGTATTCGCGGCCGGATCATAGACCTCTGCCGTTGCCGTGGGCGGAAAGCCTCCCGCGACGAGCACGTTGCCGGACGGCAAGAGCGCGGCCGCGTGCCGGTAGCGGGCCGTGTGCATGGGCGAAACGAGGGTCCACGTATCGGTCGTGGCGTCGTACACCTCAGCCTCGACCCGGGGGAACTGAACCTCGTCGCCTTCTTCCGTCGGGCCCCACGCCCGGCCGCCCGCGACGAGCACGCGGCCGGAAGGCAACGTCGTCGCCGTATGGCTGGCGCGGGCTTGATTCAGGCTTCGAGCGAGGATCGTTTGGCCCATGCGATCATAACGTCTCGAATAACCCGACGTGTTGAAGTCCATCACTCCGCCCGTGGAGAGCACATCGCCGTCCGGGAGCGCGGTGAGTGTCATATCGTAGTCAAAAGAGGGGAGCTGGGGTTCTTCGATCCAGGTGTCGCTCACGGGGTCATACGTGTAGGCCTGCTCGAGGTCGCAGACGATCCACAGGCCATCTGGGAGCAGAGCCCCTGTCACGAAACCCATGGAGGGCGCGGGATTTCGCGGCGTCCACGTACCGGTGGCCAGATCGAGCGCCTCGAACAAGGAGGGCCCGCCCACGGCGACCACGCCAATGCCCGGAAAAAATTCCGCCGCATGGCCGTGGCGTGCCACGCCCATGTCCGGCAGGCCCTGCCAGGGCGGAGCCGCGAGTGCAGAGGACGAAACGAGCGAAAGGAAAAGGTGCGCAATGCAAGCAAGGATGGGTTTACGAAGGTGCATGGATCTCCCCGTGGGGGTCGAGATATGCCCCCCATTCCTGGTACGACGAGTCGCCACCGTGCATGGCTTGGGTGAGAGCGTCAACACGGAAGCAAGCAAAAGCCCCTTGCCTTCCCCAAGAATCCCTGC
This sequence comes from Polyangium jinanense, assembly GCF_028435365.1. The sequence goes on from NZ_JAGTJJ010000082.1 coordinate 7,338, forward strand.
TGCTCTCCCCGCCCTCATGCCTGGCCGCACCTTCGCCATCGGCGACATCCACGGGGACATCGACGCACTTCTGCGCCTCCTCGGCACCCTGCCTCCCCTCGACGCGACCGACACGCTCGTCTTCGTCGGTGATTATCTCGATCGAGGCCCCCGCTCGGCCGACGTCGTCGCCCTGCTCCGCGCCCTCCCCTCGCAGATGCCCGCCAAGGTCGTCACGTTGCGCGGCAACCACGAAGACGGCTGGCTCCGCGTCATCGAACGCGGCTGGCCCGAATTCGTGATTCCGGCGCCGAACGGCTGCCTCGCCACGCTGCGCTCCTACCTCGGCAGACCGCCGCCGGCCGAGGGCGAGGGCATGGCCGACGACGAGGTCGAGCCGATCTTCAAAGGCACGTTTTTCCCGCCGGAGGTCGTCGAATGGTTGCGAGAGCTCCCGTACTGGTACGAGGACGAGCACGCGATTTACGTGCACGCGGCCCTGCCGAAAGGACCAAACGGCTTCGAGCATCCTTCCACCACGCAAAAGAAGCTCGCGATGCTCTGGTGCCGCGACGACGACTTCGTGCGCGAGTACCGCGGTAAGCTCGTCATTTTTGGGCACACGGCCACGAAATACCTCCCGCCCGAGCTCTCGGAGTACACGCCCGAGGACAAGGAGGATGCGTGGGTCGGCCCTTGCGTGATCGGGATCGACACGCGCTGCGGCAAGGGTGGTTATCTGACGTGCGTGGAGCTGCCGTCCGGGCAGGTGTACGAGTCGCGCTGAATCAGGGCATGCCCGCGATCTGTTCCCAGGCGTCGCACTGGGCTTTGCGGACGCCCTCGCCGCTCGAAATGGGCGCGTCGAGCACGATGTGCGTGTCCTTCTGCGCGTCGTAGGGCGGCCACGGCGCGGCGCCGCTCCCGTTCGGATCCCCCGTCGCGCCGAAGCGGCCCCAGTAGCCCATCATCGCGTCAGCGAGCGTGAGGTCCTCGGCCACCGGCGAATACAGCGGGATGTCCGTGAGCGTGCGGAAGACGTAGAGCAGCTCGACCGCGTGCGCGGCCGGGTTCTCGCCTTGCGCCGTCTTTGCGCGCCGCGTGAAGAAGTACCGATACACCGGCTCGCTCTGGCTCCCCGCGACGGCGCGCGCGATGCTCCGGTTCGGGCAGTTGAAGCGTAGATCCGAATACAGCGCCACGAGCGCGTCCTGGGGCGTCGGGTAATCGCCGGCCGGATACGCGGCGAGGACCTGGGGCGCGAGCGGGCCGAACGATTGCGTGACGACGTTCTCGTATTGCTGCAGCGTGGAGACCTGAATGGCCATTCCTTTCGCGAGCTCGTCGCCGTTCGTGCCGATCACGAGCGGCACGCGGTTGTGCTCGCCGGCGGAGAACGTCGCAAGCGTCGCCTTGGGCAGGACGTAGCCGTCGATGACGGGGCCGTACTTGGAGGCATCCGAGCCGACCGAGACGCTCCCGATTCCGATCGAGCCCGGCAGCTCCGCGAGCAGCTCCGCCGCGGTCTTGCCGCGCAGGCAAGCGAGTTTGTCCGCCGCGCTCCCGCAGGACGATTCCGCGACGCGCTCGCTCATCGCCGCCTCGGCCTCCTGCTTCGGCGTCGAGGTCGTGCCCCCGCTCTCGGCGAGCGCCGCGGAGAAGAGCCCCTTCGCGAGCGGCGAGGCCATGAGCGTGAGCGTGTTCAGCGCGCCGGCGGATTCGCCGAACAGGAGGACCCGCTTGGGATCCCCGCCGAACGCGGCGATGTTCTTCTGGACCCATTTCAGCGCGGCGATCTGATCCTGCAGGCCATAATTGCCGGACGCGGCGTTCGGCGTCTCCGCGGCGAGCTCTGGTAACGCGAGGAAGCCGAGGGCGCCGAGGCGATAGTTGATGGTCACGACCACGGCCTTCTGCGACTCGGCGAGGTCCTGGCCATTGTAGATCAGGGCGCCGCCGGGCAGCGTTTCGCTGCTGGACCCCTGGATGTTGCCGCCGCCGTGCACGAAAAAGAGGACCGGCAAGGGCGCGCTGTCCGCCGCGCCGTCGGGGGCCCAGACGTTGAGGGAGAGGCAATCCTCGTCGCCGATCGCCGTCTTGGTCTTTTCGTCGATCTGCGGGCATTGCGCGCCGAACGCGCTCGCGTCCCGCACGCCGTCCCAGCAAGCGGCGAGCTCCGGCGGCTTCCAGCGAAGGTCACCCGTGGGCGGCGCGGCGTACGGAATGCCGCGGTATACCCAGCTCGCGCCTTCCAGGTTGCCGCGGACGAGGCCGCTGTCCGTGGCGACGATCCCAGGCTCCGAGGGGGTCTCCACCACGCAACGAGCAGAGTCGCCGCCGCTGCCGCCGCTGCCGCCGCTGCCGCCGCCGCCGCTGCCGCCGCTGCCGCTGCCGCCGCTGCCGCTGCCGCTGCCGCCGCCGCTGCAGGCGACGAGGGCGGCCGCGAGCGGGACGAGCAGGGCCCAGGTCGAACGTCGTTTGCCGATTTTCATCGAGGGTTCCTTCTTTCTCAGGGCGCGGCCTGGCATTCCGAGCTGACCGCCGGCAGCCCCCAGTGCCAGTTCGGGAGCTGGACCCGCGGGTAATACGCGGCGAACACGAAGCACATCTCGCTCGACGTGTCCTCGCCGAAGGTCACGTTCGAATTGCCCGGGTTTTGCCAGACGCAACGCGTGGTGACGGTGTCGCCGGGGCCGATGGTGGTGTCGGCCGCGTCCCAGTATTGATCGTCGAAGCTCCACGGGTCGCGGTGCGTCAGCTCGACGGCGGCTCCGTTCACGGGCTTGTGCTGGGCCGAGATGATCGTGCCGAGCTTGTGCATGTGCGGGCCGATCGCGAAGGTGTTGAGCTTCGGGAAGCCCGCCGGGACCGTGAGGTTGCAGCTGAGGTCGAGCTCGCTGTGCGCCGGGATGTTGATCTTCGTCGTGCCGAACGCGAGGATGTCCGCGTCGTTCGGGCGCAGGGCCGTCGTCGTGCACAGGTCGAACCCGCTCAGATCCGTCTGGCCGTCGAGCTGCGTCAGGTTCGAGTAGTGCATCTGAATCATGTAATGACCCGTGCCCTCGAGCGGCAGGCCCGCCTCGGTCGGCAAGACGAGCGCCTGCGCGCCAGGCGCCCACACGCTCACCAGGCGCCCGCCCCCCGAATCGCCCGCGCCGCACGGCTTCGGCGTCGTGTCGTAGGCCGAGGGCACCTCGTACAAGAGCATGTGATGGACGATGACGTCGTTGTCGACGGCCGGCGCGATCGTCGTGATGTGCCGCTTCGATTGCACGACGGCGTCGGCGCCGAAACATACGTACGCGTCTTCCGTGAGCTTCGGCATCGTCCACGCGGTCTTCGGCCGGAGCAAGACGTCGGGCGTGCAATCGAGCCCCGACCCGCCGCCGCCCGCGCCGCCCGTCCCCGAACACGAATCCCCCGAAGCCCCGGGCGCGCCGGCAGCGATCCACGCGTCGAGCACGCCCTGCGAGCCCGCGTCGAGCAGGCCCTTCGGCGGCATGGGCCGGGCCGCGTCGTGGATCCGCTCGCCCACGAGCTCGTAGACTTTCCTCGAAGGATCACTCTGCGCGCCCATGTGGAAATCCGCCGCCGTCACGAGGGCCATCGGCGCGCCGTACTTGGGCGGGGACGAGTGGCAGATTTGGCAATCTTCGGCCACGACTTCGGCCACGTCGCAAGGCAACTCCGTCCCGCTGCCCGACCCGCCGTTGCCTCCGCCGCTCCCGCCCGCGCCGCTCCCGCCCCCGCCCGTCGTCGCCGCGCCGCCGCCGCAGGCCCACAGCAGGATCGGAATGAGGACAACGCCCGCTCGCAATCGTGTGTTCGTCATAGGTGCTCCGTTCTCGAGCCCCATGAGACACCGGAGACGGCCCGAACGTAAAGTGCGCAAAAAACCTTCGCCGGTGTATCATCCGCCCGCCGGGCGAGGCGCCAGGCGAAGGGTGTGAGGGCGATGGCGAACTTCTATCGGGACAACGAGGATCTCCGCTTCTACGTCGAGCGCTGGATCGACTGGGAGCCCATCACGCGCGCCACCGAGCACGACTTCCGGAGCGAAGGCGGCCCGCAGAACCCCGGCGAGGCCCTCGACCTCTACCAGGACATCCTCGACATGCTCGGCACCTTCGCCGCCGAGGAGATCGCACCGCACGCGGTGCAGCTCGACCGGGAGGGCGTGATCTTCCGGGACGGCGAGGCCTCCTTCCCGCCGCGGCTCGCGTCGATCTTCGAGAAGCTCCGCAGCATGGAACTCCACGGCCTGTGCCTGCCGCGCGAGCTCGGTGGGTCGAACGCGCCGGCGATGCTTTATTTCATCGGCACGGAGCTCTTCGGCCGCGCGGACGTCTCGGTGATGGCGCACCACGGCTTCCACGGCGGCATCGCGCTGGCGATGCTGATGTTCTCGATGCGCGAAGGCACGAGCGAAATCGATCCGGAGACGGGCCGCATCCTGCGGACGCGCTTCCGCCCGTACATCGACGAGATCGTCCGCGGCGAGGCCTGGGGCTGCATGGATATCACCGAGCCCGACGCCGGCAGCGACATGGCAAAGCTCCGCACGCGCGCCGAGCAGGATGCCGCCGGGAACTGGTTCGTCACGGGCCAGAAGATCTTCATCACCTCGGGCCACGGAAAATACCATTTCGTCATTGCGCGGACCGAGGAGCCGAAGGACGAATCCGATCCATTCGCGGGCCTCGGCGGCCTCTCGATGTTCCTCGTCCCGACGTACGAGGACCTCCCGGACGGCACACGAAGGCGGATCGTGACGATCGATCGCGTCGAGGAAAAACTCGGCCATCACGCGTCCGTGACCGCGGCGCTCTCGTTCGACCGCGCCCCCGCGCACCTCATCGGCAAACGGGGCGACGGTTTTCAGTACATGCTCACGATGATGAACAACGCCCGCATCGGCGTGGGCTTCGAGACGCTGGGCCTCTGCGAGGCGGCGCTCTCGCTCGCGCGCGGGTATGCGGCGGAGCGTCACTCCATGGGCAAACCCATCGAGCGGCACGAGATGATCGCCGATTACCTCGACGAGATGCGCACGGACATCCAAGGAATCCGCGCGCTCGCGATGCACGGCGCCCAGCACGAGGAGCTCTCGCAAAAGAAATCCTTGCGCCTTCAATTCGGCCGGCTTCCGGAGATGGAGCGCGCCCGGCTGGAGCGCGAGATCGCCAAACACAAGCGCGAGGCGCGACGCGTGACGCCCCTCGTAAAATATCTCGGGGCCGAGAAGTCCGTGGAGATGGCGCGGCGGGCGGTGCAGATCCACGGCGGCGTGGGGTACACGAAGGATTACGGCGCGGAGAAGCTCCTGCGCGACGCGACCGTGATGCCCATCTACGAGGGCACGAGCCAGATCCAATCGCTCATGGCGATGAAGGACGTGCTCTCCGGCATCCTGAAGAACCCGGCCGCGTTCCTGCGCCGCGGCGCCGAGGCGCGGCTGCGGGGCGTGTCCGCGCGGGATCCGCTGGCGCGCAAACTCGGGCGGATCCAGGCGCTCTCGCACGCCGCGCAGCAGCACCTCGTCGTGCGGACGGCGGGCGACAAACTCGGGGATGCGCTGCGATCCCCCGTGCAATCCTGGTCGACGAAGCTCCTCGGGACCTGGGATCCAAAGCGTGATTTTTCGTATGCGATGCTGCACGCCGAGCGGCTCACGCGCATGCTCGCCGACGAGGCGATCGGCGAATTGCTGTTCGCGCAAGCGGCGAAGCACCCCGATCGGCGCGAGGTCCTCGCGCGGCACCTCGAGCGCGCCGAGCTCCGCGCGCGGCACCTCGCGGCCGCCATCACGACCACCGGAGATCGCCTCCTCGCCTCGTTATCCGGGACGGACGAGGCAAAGGCCGCCGGATGAAAAAAAAGGCGCGCGTGTTCGTCCTCGCCCTGCTCGCGATCGTCGGGCTCACGCTTTTCGCGATCGCGCTGACCCGGGCGAACGTGGGCCTCTCCGGCCCGCACACGACAAGCGCATCCTCCGCGACCCTCGACAAACCGCTCGAAGCCGCGATCGAATTCAAGCTACGCGAGGCGCGGCTCGCCACGGTAAAGGACGCGATCGAGCTCTCCCTGCGCATGACCGGCGCGCGTTTGCATTTCGGTCTCGGGCACCCGACGCGGCTCGCGTTCGGGGCGGAGGAGCGCGAGGGCAACTGCATCGAGTACGCGCACCTCTTCGCGCGGATCTTCGACATGGCCGCTGCACGTTCGAAGCTCCACGCGCGGGCCTACGTCGTGCACAGCGCGCGCGCCGAGGTGTTCGAGAAGGTCGTGCCGCTGCCGGGGCTCCGAGACCACGACTGGGTCGTCATCGAGGACGACACACCCGGTGAAAAAAAACAGTGGTTCGTGGACCCCGCGTTCGAGGACGCCTGGCTCGGCTGGGACTTGACGCACAATGTCAAAGGGGACGTGAAGGGCACACGGTGACGAACCCCTGACGGTGCGTTCTCGCGGCGCTCCGGGATTGACGCGATCCTGGACAATCGGTAGCGTTCAGAGAATGGTCGCCCCAAGCCTCGAAACTCCTTCGCTCCTCGACCAGTCTCCAAACTCCGCGCCAACCGAAGGCGCCCTCCCTCCCCTCGACGACCCCGACACCGCGCTCGCCGCAGGCCCGACGAGCCGCCGCAATTTCCTCGCCGGCGGCATCGCCGCAGCCGCCGCGCTCGTCGGCGGCGACGCCCTCGCCTTCGGGAGCGACGGCGATCCGGTGTTCCGGATCCACCCGGCCATCGGCATCGCGCGCGTCGGCAACGCCGATCCCGACACATACTTCATCGGCCCCGAAATCCCGGGCCAGCGGCCCCTCGGCAGCGCCCCCGGCACCGCCGTGCCATCCTACAAGGTCGATGGCAAGATCAAACCGCAGGCCGTCCGTTTCCGCATCTTCGAGTATCGCTGGATCAACGGAAAGCTGACGCTGATCCGGGAGGTCACGCTCGACACGCCGGGCGTCCTTGGCATCACCTGGAGCGCGCACCTCGCCAACAAAAAGGCGTCGTTCCACAAGTTCTACGGCACGGCCGGCGAAAAAAGTCCGCCCGGGCCGCTGCGGAATGCATCGGTCGCGGATCGGCGCTCCCTCGAGATCGATTTCGGCCCGCGTTCCATCAGCGGCGTCTCCGAGGGCCCGGTCGAGTTCCGCGCAGGGACGAGCGACGACCCGACCCAGGAGGCATGCCCGCTCGGCGCAGACGGCAATCCCGTCATCGATTACCTCGGTCAGTTGCGCACGGACGACGAGGGGCGGCTCATCGTGCTCGGCGGCCAGGGCAAGGCAGGGTCCAACACGGCCACGCCCGCGCCGCTGCCCTCGTACGCGAACAACGACGGCTGGTTCGACGACATCTCGGACGGCCCGGTGACGGCGACGGTGACGATCCAAGATGGCAATGGGAGCACGCGGGAGATCCCGGTCGACGGGGCCGGCGGAGCCTGGGTGCTCGTCGGCCCGCCCGATTTCGCGCCGGACGTCACGAGCGCAGTGACGCTCTACGACATCCTCTACGACATGGCCGTGCGCGAGCTGCCCGTGCCGCTCGACAACGCGCTCTACGATCCAGGCGGGCCCCTCGCCCGGCTCCGGCAGCTCGCAGCCGATTACCAGCCGTGCGGCCCGGTGGAGTTCCCCCATTTCTCGCCCGATTTCACGACGGAGATCCGTCCGATGTTCGCGCGCGGCGGCGGCTATCGATGGGTCATCAAGTCGGCAGGAGAGAAGCACGGGGACCTGTTCGATCCGACGGTGGGGGATCCCTCGCCGCAATACGCAAAGATGCGTAAGGGTTTCTTCGGGGCGATGCGGGCGCCAAACGGGGCGCAGGTCCCCAAGGGAAAGGGGAACATGCCGCTCCTGCTCGGCGACGACCCCTACAACAACCAGGCGCCCGAATACGTGCAGCACCTGGCGTTCACGCGGACGCAATTCGGGCTCTTGCGCAACTGGGCAAACGGGCAGTTCGTCCCAGGCCCGGTCACGGTCGCGCCAGCAACGATCACGGCGCACGGTCTCGACCGCGCCCAGCTCGAGGCCGCCTCGGGCGGCGCATTTTTCCCAGGCATCGAGGTGGGCTGGCAAGTGCGCAACGCCGCGCTGTTCATCGAGCCGTTCCGGATCGATCTCCAGGCAACGAGCGGCTACTGGGGCGAGGACGAACCCATCGGACCAGGGCATTTCTCGCGGCAAATGGCGCTGCCCTGGCACGCCGATTTCACGGACTGCGCAGCCGAAGGCAACCGAGGCTGGTGGCCGTCCATCCGGCCCGACGACGTCTTCCCGAGTGCCCAGGCCCAAACGCGCGTCCCATGGGCCCGAGCCACGAGCCACTTCGGGAGCGGAAAGACCGAGGTCCAGCACGAGGACATGGTCGAGAACTGGTACAAGTTCGGCTTCGTCGTACGGCAGCCAGACAAGACGCAAATCGAGACGGAGCGCGCGCCGCACATTCCCTGAGGTGGTGGTGCTCTGAAGCGTAGCGCCGGGGTTTCACCCCGGGCCCGACCAGGGGTTGTCCACCCCTGGACCCGGACCAGCGCAAGCGCTGGACCCGGGGTCGATGAACTGCGCAATGCGCAGTTCATCGAACAGGCCGAGGCAAGACCGGCAACGGGCAACGCCGCTCGTGGTCTTGCCCCGGGCCCGTCCTAGAAACCGCGCATCGCGCGGTTTCTAGGCCCTCGGTCCAGGCCGTGCCTGGTCCGGGGTGCAGGGGGCGGACAGCCCCCGCTGGGGTGCGGGGCAAAGCCCCGCGCATCTGCCTCTGCCCTGCTCGTGCGTTCGCCGACGCATGGCGCGGGCCATAGGCGTTTGCCGCAGATCGCATTACGTTCGTCACCCGGATGCGGGATACGAGAGGGATGAACCGAGCGATCGGCGATTCCGTACATGGGGGAATGCACGTCCATGGGCAGGACCATGTGCGCGCCGGGCGGGCGTGTGCGACCGCTGCGCCACCTTGCGAGGAGCCTCGCGGGGGTGGTCCTGGACGCGTATTTTTCTGATAGCCGGAAGCGACGCGCCCAGCGGGAGTTGCGCGAGGAGATTCGAATCAACGAGACGCTCCAGCGCATCGGTACCACGCTGGCGGCTGAGCTCGATCTCGACAAGCTCGTGCAAAAGCTGACGGACGAGGCGACTGCGCTGACCGATGCGCAGTTTGGCGCGTTTTTTTACACGGACCGGAGCGAGGCTGGAGAGAGCTTGACGCTCTACACGCTCTCTGGCGCCACGCGTGAAACCTTCGAGCGCTTCCCCTTGCCCCACAGGACCTCGTTGTTCGGATCGACCTTGCGGGACGAGCACGTGGTTCGCCTTGACGACGTGTCCGCGGATCCCCGCTACGGGCAGGAACCGCCGCATCACGGCATGCCGGAGTGGCATTTGCCGGTCCGCAGTTATCTCGCGGTTCCGGTCGTGTCGCGCTGTGGGAGGGTCCTCGGGGCTTTGCTCTTCGGGCATGCCGAGCCGGGCGTGTTCACGGAGCGGGACGAGCGGATCGTCGTCGGCATCGCCGGGCAAGCGGCCACCGCGCTCGACAACGCCCGGCTCTACAGGGCCTCGCAGGACGCGCGCCGGCAGGCCGAGGAGGCGCATCGACAGGCCGAGGAGGCGCGCGCGCAGGCCGAGGAGGCGCGGAGACAGGCGGAGGAGGCGAGCCGATTGAGGGACGAGTTCTTGAGTTTGGTCTCGCATGAGCTGCGCACGCCGATCACGGCGATCATGGGCTGGACGCAGGTCCTCGCGACGCGCGAGTGCGACGCGGACACGCGTGCTCGCGCGCTCGGCGCGATCGACAGGAACGTCCGCGCGCAGATGCGGATCATCGACGATCTGCTCGACGTCTCGCGCATCATCACCGGAAAGCTCGGCCTTGCGCAGCGGCTCATGGATCTTGGCGACGTCGTCCGCGCGGTGATCGACGTCGTCCGCCCGGCGGCGCAGGCGAAGGGCATCGAGCTCCGCGCCACGCCTGCGAACCTCTCCATCCCGGTGTTCGGCGATCCCGACAGACTCAGGCAGATCCTCTGGAACCTGCTCGCGAACGCCATCAAATTCACGCCGCGTGGCGGCCGCGTCGAGGTGGAGATCACCCGCGACGAGGGGCTCGTCCACATCATCGTGCGTGACACCGGCAAGGGCATCAGCGCCTCGTTTCTCCCGTACGTGTTCGATCGGTTCCGTCAAGCGGATAGCTCGGCTTCCCGGCCGCAGGGTGGGCTCGGGCTCGGCCTCGCCATCGTGCGCCACCTCGTCGAGATGCACGGCGGCACCGTCAAGGCCGAGAGTGCGGGCAGTGATCACGGGGCCACGTTCACGGTCACGCTTCCCCTTCCCTCCGAGGCGCGCGAGGTCTGCCACGATGGCGAGGCGAAGACAGGCGACTATCGCGGCGAAGGTTCGCCGAGGTATGCTGCCGCCGTGGAACACGTACCGAGGAGAACCTGATGAGCCGCCATCTCGACGCGGATCCGGAGTGCAAGAGGGGGGACGGCGGGATCGATCTCGTGATCGAAGGGCGCCCGCGTGATCTCGGGGGCCTCGTCGTGCGGCGGGTGCTCCCGTCGGCGATGCGGCGGCTCGTGGGGCCGTTCATCTTCTTTGATCACATGGGCCCCGTCGATTTTGCGCCGGGCGAAGGGATCGGGGTGCGACCGCATCCGCACATCGCGCTCGCGACGATCACGTACCTCCTCGAGGGCGTGTTCGTGCACCGCGACAGCCTCGGCTCCGAGCAGCCGATCCGGCCGGGGGACGTGAACTGGATGGTCGCGGGGCGTGGCGTGGTGCACTCGGAGCGCACGTCACCCGAGGTCAAGGCGAGTGGCGGGCGGATGCATGGGATCCAGACCTGGGTCGCGCTGCCGCAGAAGGACGAGGAGATCGAGCCGCGCTTCGAGCATCACCCGCGGAGCACGATCCCGATCGTGAACCTTCCGGGCGCGGAGCTCCACGTGATCGCGGGGACCGCGTATGGCGCGAAGGCCCCGACGGGTGTCCTCTCGCCGACGTTGTATGTGCATGCTCGGCTCGAAGCGGGCGCGACGTTGCCGGTGACCGACGAGCACGAGGAGCGCGCCGTGTACGTGGTCGACGGCAGCATCGAGTGCAGTGGCAAGACGTTCACGGAGGGCGCGATGATCGTGCTCCGTCCGGGCGCGGAGGTGAGCATCCGGGCGATCGAGACGACGAACGTCATGCTCGTCGGCGGCGCGAAGATCGACGGCGAGCGGCACATCTTCTGGAACTTCGTGTCGAGCTCGAAGGAGCGTCTCGAACGAGCGAAGGCCGACTGGCGCGAGCAACGTTTCCCGAAGATCCCGGGCGACGACGTCGAGTTCATCCCGCTGCCCGAATGACCCTGCGCCGCTCCACGCCGAGCCTCACGTACGATCTCGCCTGGGCCTCGGCGCGCCTCGGGGTCGCGTTTCTGCCGGCGATCCTGTTTCCCTCGTGGATCACCTGGACGCTCACGGTGCTGCTCGTCCTCGGTGTCGTCTTCTTGATCGTCGCCGCGTTCATGTATTCGTACGTCGCGGCGTGTCCGGGATGCGGCGGGCTCGTGCAGGGTTTGTCGCTGAAGATGGATTGCGTGGGGCACCAGTGCGACCATTGCAAGCGGTTCGTCGAGGTCGAAGGCGGTCGCATCGTGCTCACGCCGCCGGATCGGGTGAGCGACGTGCCTTCGTTCGGGGTGCTCTTGCGGGGATCGCCGGGCGAGCTGCCGGCGATCTGTTGCACCTGCGGCGCGCCGTCGACGCGGACGCGGGCGCTCACGATGGCGGGCGTTTCGCTCGACATACCGTGCTGCGACGACCACGAGCCTTCCGTGCGGCTGCGGAAGGCGGCGGGGCGGGTGCTGCTCGAGGTCGCCTCGCTCCGCTTCGCGCAGGCCCTCGGTGAGCGGGACGGGGTCGACGTCGTCGGCAGTGGACCGTACAGCGATGCGCTGGCGCGTATCCCCTGGATCTCGGCTCTCGCGGGGATTGCGCTCACGTGGCTCGCGTTCGTGATCGTGCGGCAGGAGCTGCCTTCCAAGCAGCTCCTCGCGGGGGCCCTCGCGGGCGCCGGCGCGTTCGTGCTCATGCATTTCGTCGTGGGCGCCGGATTTCTGGTCCGCAGGCGGCTCGTCCGGGGTTGAGGCTCTCGCTCAGAGGCCAAAAAGCTCCTGCAGGAAGACGCCCCCCTGCCCCGATCCGGCGTGCGTGAAGAACAGGCGGCCCGTGTTGAAATGGCCTCCCTCGGCGATCCACTCGGCCGCGTGCGCGGAGAGGCGCGCGATAGGCTCGCTCGGGAAGGAGAACGGCGTGCGCGAGCGATACACGAACGTCGCATCCCAGGCCGTCGGGTAGCTCGTGACCGTCAGGTAAAACCATCCGTTTCGTTCGAACACGAACGGTGACTCGGTATGGCCGCTGTCGTGCCGGATCGTCTCCGGGCCGAGCGTCAAGGCCATGTTCGGCTCGCTCCATGTCGTGAGATCGAGCGACGTTCGATACGCAACGCCGCTCAGGCGGAGGTCCTTCGAGGCGCAGCGTGTGTAATAAACGACCCAGAGTTCCGCGAATCGAACGAGCATGGGATCGCGGGCGACGCAGAAATCCTCGAAGAGCGTCCCTCCGCTGCGCGTAAAACGCCTCCCGTCGGTCGAGCGCGCGATGCGGAATCGCGTGCGGTCCATGTCGCGCGCGCCCACGTGGTACATCATGACCACGCTCCCGTCGTGATCACGGGCGAGATGGGGGGCCCAGATCCAGGGCTCGTCGGCCTGGGCCTTTAGCGTGAAGCGCTGGGGTGCGATCGTAAAACTCGGCGAGGAGGCCTCGTACCAGCGCGCGGGCCCGGGGCCGTCGGCGAGTGCGTGGACGAATGCGCGCTCGTCGAGCCCCTGGTACGGCTCCTCGTGGAAGATGCCCGTGAGCAACCATCGCCCATCGGCGAGCTCGATCAACGAGTGGTCGTTGACGTAAAAACGGCCCTCGGGCAGCGCCCCGGTATCCAGGATTTTTACATTTTGCCCCTGCGAGAGCGTGGGCAATCCGGAACCGGTGAAATACTGCAAGCGGTAGCTGCTCTCGCTGAACTGTTCGGGGGAATCGGTCCCGTCGATCTCGAGGGCGGACTCTTTTCCGGCCGCGCATGTCCCGGGAGGAAGCTCGATCCAGAGCGCGTCTTCCGCGAGCGCGCGGGCCGGGTTTTGCTGGGATTCGAAGAAGCCGCCGACGTCTTTTCCGTCGAGCCGCACACGCGCCTCCTGCGGGCCGCGGGTTTGCGCGTATGTGCGGACGAGCAAAACCGCGCGAGCATCCTCGGACGGGCAACGCAAGAGGATTTTCGTCACGCCGCGGCGCTCCCGCACCGGGAAGGTTCGGACGGGCGCTTCACGTTCGGCGTCGACGGCCGACGTCCGAAGACGCGGGGACCGTACCCGTGCCACCTGCTCACCGATCGCGCGAATCCCGGAGAACACGTACGCGAGCCCGAGCGAACGCACGCGCAGCGGCGTGTAGGCGCCCGTGGGGCCCACCTCGAAGCCGAAGCGCATCCCGGAGCGGCTCACGATGGGGTCGGGCACGTGCAGCCGATAGAGGGAATGCTCGAACTTCGCGTGTTTCCATTCATCCTCCGGATCCGTGACGAGGAAACGGAGCTGGCCGCTCAGCGGATTCGCGTGAGCCCCGAGGAAGTACCACCCGCCATTGTAGTAGTCCTCGGTGCCGGTCCCGTGCTGCACCGGGTAGCGCATCCCGTCGGTCCGGATCATCTCGTCGCCCTCCAGATACCGCCGATCGCCGCGGAGTCCCTCGTCGAGGTTTTCCACGAGCCCCACGAACTGGAGGGGTTCGTCGCTCTGGAACAGGTTCATGGTGGTCTCACGCCCGGGCGCCTCCTGATCGCGGTATTGCGCGGCGAGCCGCACGCCGGGGCGGGCCTCCGCGAAATCCGCGGCGACCTTGATGTCCTCGATCGGATCCTCGGATGCCGCTTCGATCGTGAACGCCTCCCCTTCGCCGAGCGGAATGGGCAGGCGCGACGCGACCCGCCCGACGACGCCCATTCTCCAAGCAGCGTGGAGCGCGCTCCGGAACGTCACCCACCCTTCGTCGATCGCCTCCCTCTTCCCGGCGAGGCCAAAAAAGAAGGACGCGGGCACGGCCGGCTGATCCCCGATACGCACCCGGAGATCCCCGAGGCGCGCGGCCGGGAGCTCGACGAAGAGCCGGGAAATCGTGGTCGGGCCGGTGGCGAGAATGCGTGTTGCCCCGGGTCCGAGCGTGGCTCCTGGGCCAAAGGCCGGCGGGTGTTCCGTCCAGTCCTCGCGGAGGAACCGGGAGAGCGCCTCGGCGTCCGGGCCGGCGGCGGATCCAGGCCCCTCGCGGTAGGTGATCTGATGATAAAGAGGGACGCCTCGATACCGCACCTTGGCCTCGCGGGAATACGCGAACGGCACATAACTCGTGTATGCGCCGGAGCTCGCGTCGACGCCGAGGACGAGCGGGGCGCGGTAGGGGCCACGTCCCTCGAAGAAATCGCGGGGGTCTCCACGAAACGCAGTCTGGCCATCGACCTCGATCCAGAGCTCCTGGCCGTCTTTTTCGAGCTCCTTGCGCGGCGCCGTGATCCAGATCCGGGTGATCCTCCCCTCCCCGCGCGCATGAAAAAGAACCCGGAATTCCCCCTCGACGGCCACGCCCGCGCGGAATCCATCGTCGTTTCCCCCCGCGGGATCGTGCGTGGTCACGCTCCTCGTGATCCACCCCGGATGAAAGGTGAGGAGCTCGGAGAGGACCGGGGAGATGGGCAAAGAGGTCGCATGCTGGGCAATTGTGAGGGCTGCGCCGAGCAGGTTCTGGAGAGGCATGCGGCAAACCTAATGTGGTCCCCGCTGGAATGGTGCCGGGCGCCTTGCTCGCCCGAGACACGAACGTGTATGCTGCACCGATGACAGAGACCGGTCAGGGGGACGCCGAACCGACGAAAACGAATAGAGCGGAGCTCGCGCCCGCTACCGCGGTGGAGCGCGTCGAGACCCTCGACGTGTTACGCGGCTTCGCGCTCTACGGCGTGCTCCTCGCGAACACCGTGCCCTGGTTCAGCGCCCTCGCGTTCATGCCACGCGAGGTGGTCCTCGCGCAGAGCAGCACCGCCGACAGGGTGTTCCTCTTCCTGCTCGGGCTCTTCGTCGACGGAAAGGCCATGGCGCTCCTGACCATGCTGTTTGGTCTCGGGTTCGCCGTGCAACTCCAGCGCGCTGAGGCGCTCGGGCGCAGCGTGGTGCCGCTGCACGTCCGCAGGCTCGCGGCGATGGCGCTCATCGGCGTCTCGCACGTGCTCCTGCTCTGGTGGGGCGATATCCTGTGGGGGTATGCGGTCGCCGGCTTCGGCCTCCTTTTGTTCCGCCGCGTGCGCGGCTGGAAGCTCATCGCATGGGGCCTCTTTTTGACGCTCGTCCCGCCGTTCGTCTTCTGGATTCCCCCTGTCTTCAACGCCCTCCGGGCCTATTCGCCCGCGCCGCCCGATTTCGCGGCCTTCCGGGCGGAGGTTTTCGCGGCGATCACGGGCAGCGATCGCCGCCTGCTCACCGTGATGCAGGTGAAGCAGGCCATCTATCACGTGGGCTTCATCTGGGTCTGGTATTTCGTATGGCTCGTCGGGCGATATCTGCTCGGTGCCTGGGCCGGCACGACGAGGATCTTTCAAGAGGCCGAGGCGCGCCTGCCGTTCTTCCGCAAGCTCCTCGGCTGGGGCCTCGGGCTCGGCCTCCTCGGCTCCGCGATCCAGCCCGTGCGCATGCAGCTCATGCGCAGGGGCATCGTGATTCCGGAGTGGGTCGGGCTCGCGATCATCATTCCGCACGAGCTCGGCGTCATGCTGCTCGCGGCCGGGTACGCGGCGGCGGTGGTCCTCTTGATGCAGCGGCCCTGGTTTCGCCGCGCCCTCTTGATCCTCGCGCCGGTCGGCCGGATGCCACTCTCGACCTACCTCGGCCAGAGCCTCGCGAGCACATTCGTTTTTTATGGCTGGGGGCTCGGGCTCGCGGGCCGGGTCCACGCGTGGTGGACGCTCCCGATCACGCTCGGCATCTTCACGCTGCAGGTGATCTTCGCGCACGCGTGGCTTTCGCGTTACCGCTTCGGGCCGATGGAGTGGATCTGGCGCTCGATGGCCTACGGTCGAGTGCAGCCGCTCCGATTACCGGCGCGGCAAGAGGAGCTCGCGTAGACGCGCGTCCCGCAGGTAAAGGCCGCCCCAGATGAATGCGGCGACGTAGACCGGGAACAGGACGTGGCTGAACAGCGGACTGCCGACGCGCACGTGCGTCGCGATCGCGCCGCCAAGATACCCCGTCAGCAAAACCGCTCCGAGAAACGACGTCCGCGGAATCACGTAGGTCACGACGCACGTGAGGAGGAGCGTCCCGAGGCTACGGGCGAGCTCCGGGGGGAATCCGAGCTGATCGTGCGCCGCGAGCACCTCCGGCGGCGCCATCAACTTGATGGCCGCATCGAAGAGCAGGAACGCCACCGCGAGTCCGCTGAGGATACGCCCGGACCAGGACGTCTTCGTCGACACGGGTTCCATCAGGCGCTCGGACGCAAGAACATTCGTCACCATCGTCGTTCCTCCTCTGACTCGGCTGGAAGGCCGTTTCCGGCTCGGCGGCCCGGTCCCCCGCGCCGTCGACACACCCCATGGACCGCCCGACCCCGTAAAACTCATCGGTCCCCCCGAAAGATTTTTTTACGCGCGCCGATTCGGCAAACTCCACCGATCGTGAGGAGGGCGGTTTGGATGTCGTGCAGGCGGGCATCCCGGCTCACCTCGCCCGCGCGGAGCCGCGGACCGACCCGTCGAGCAAGTTTGAGCCGTACCTGGCCTGGCGTATGATTGCCCGTCCGAGCATCCCTCATGAACCACGCACCTCCACCGCTCCCTCTCGTCGGGCCCGGGGCGCCCCGCGCGTCCGTGTCCGAGGTCCTGGCCGCGTTCCTCGCGCGCCTCGGCGTGGAGGTCGGCTACGGGCTCGGCGGCGGCACCATCGTCCCGTTCTGTCATGCGCTCGCGCGGAGCCGCGTGCGCGTCCTGCACTGCCGGCACGAGTCCGGCGCGGCGTTCGCGGCGCTCGAAGAGAGCCTCGCCCAGGATCGCCCGACCGTGGTCTTCGCGACGGCCGGCCCGGGGATCACGAATGCGATCACGGGGCTCGCCGCCGCGCGCATCGAGGGCGCGAAGGTCATCCTCGTCTCCGGCGGCACCTCGCCCTCCCAGCGCGACCGCGGGGCCGCCCAGGAGACGACCGCAAGAACCCTCCCCGCGGGCCTGCTCTCCGACGGTCCCATCTTCCACTACGCGACGACCCTGGAACATCCCTCCCAGCTGCCGGTCATCCTCCGAAGACTGATGGTCGGAGCGCGGGCCGTGGAGGGGTTCGTCGCGCACATCCATTTGCCGCTGAGCGTGCAAGAGGCGATCTTCGAAGGCCCGGTCCTGGCCGACACGGAGGCGCTGCCCGGCCCAGCTCCCTCCGCCGACGCGCTCGATGCCGTGACGAAGATCCTCACGGAAGAGCCGTGCGCGCTCTGGGTGGGCTTCGGCGCGAGGAAGGCCGTTTCACGGGTACGCGCTCTTGCCGAGCGACGCGCGATGCCCGTGATGTGCTCGCCGCGCGCCAAGGGTATTTTCCCCGAGGATCACCCGCTCTTCGTCGGGACCACGGGCGTCGGGAGCCACGCGCGGGTCGCGTCGAGCCTCCAGGCGGCGCGCATCCAGCGAACGCTCGTCCTCGGCACGCGGCTCTGGGAATGCACGTCGTTCTGGCGGCAGGACCTCGTGCCGCCGCGTGGCTTCATCCATGTGGACGTCAATCCCGCGGTCTTCGGCGCGGCCTATCCGGCCGCGGAGACGCTCGGTGTGCAAGCCGAAATCGGCGTGTTTCTTTCGGCGCTGCTCCCGCGCCTGCCGACGCATGCAGGAGCGCCGCCCACCCTGCCCCGATTGCCGCGGACGCCGCCGCTCGATCCGCTCACGGAAGGGGCCGTCCGGCCGCGTTTCCTTTTCGAGGCGGTGCAGCGCGTCGTGGTCGAATCGTCCGACGCGGCCGTGCTCACGGAAGCAGGCAGCGCATTCGTATGGGGCAACCACGTGCTCCGTTTCCAGGAGCCGGGGCGATATCGCTCGGGGTTGCATTTCGGATCGATGGGCCACGCGACGACGGGCGTGCTCGGGGCCGCGCACGCGCGGGGCAAGGCGGCGGTCGCGCTCGTGGGCGACGGATCGATGCTCATGCTGGAGGAGGTGAGCACGGCCGTGCGATATGGTATCCCGGCGGTCTGGGTGGTGCTGAACGATCGTCAGTACGGTATCGTCGAGCACGGTATGCGCGCGTCGGGGTACGATCCGGTGGAGACCACGCTGCCCGATACGGATTTTTCGCTCATTGCAAGGGGACTCGGGGCGCTCGGCACGAGGGTCGAGCGAGAGGGAGAGCTCGAAGCGGCGCTGGGGGAGGCGCTCGCGGCGGGAAAACCCTTCGTGGTGGATGTCCGGGTGGATCCGGAGGAACGACCGCCCATCACGAGCCGTGTTCGAAGCCTGGAGGCGCAAACCGCCAAGGAGAGCTTTTCCCCATGAGTACCTCCGCAGGGATGCGATCGCTCGCCATCACGTTCCCCGGTGGCCTGAAGACGAACGATTACTGGCGCCGCCACTACCCCGAGATGCTCGGCGCGGCCGTGGAAAAACGAAACGTGTGGGCCGCGCCCGAGGAGCCACGCCAGGCGCCGGACGCGTTCGACGCCGAAATGGCGAAATACCTCGACGACCCGTTCCGCGGCGCAAAAGAGCGACGCGTGCTCCTGCCGCACGAAAATGCGCTGGAGCTCGAGACACGCGCCGCGACGATGGCCCTGACGGCTGCGCAGATCGCTCGCTCGGAGGTGGATCTCGTCATCGCGTGCTCGCTCTTTCACGACGTGATGGGAATCGGCCATGCCACGTTCCTCGCCGGCGAGCTCGGGCTCACCTCGGCGGCGTGGAACCTCGAGACCGCGTGTTCGGGGGCGTTTGCCGTTTTCGAGACCGCGTGTGCGCTCGTGCGCGCCGGGCAATACCGGAACGTGCTCGGCGTCGTCTCGTGCACGTATTCGCGATCCGTCGAGGAGCACGACACAATGTCGTGGTTTTCGGGCGACGGCGCCGGGGCGTTCGTGGTCTCGGAGGTGCCCGAAGGCGAAGGGCTCGTCGCCTCCGCAATGCTACACAGCGCCGAGACGTGCAAGGCCTTCCTGCTCGACGTGGTCGACGATCCGAAGCGCGGCAAGCAGGTCGTGCGACTCCGCTCGGATCGGAGCGCGAGCAAGGTCTTGCGCCAGGTCTCCGAGCCGTATCTGCGAAAGACGGCGGACATGGCGCTCCAGAAAGCGGGGCTCCGGATGTCGGACGTCGACTGGCTCGTCGTGAACACGCCGACCGCGTGGTATGCCTCGTTTTGCGCGCGTGTCCTCGATTTCGATCGAGCGCGCACCATCGATACGTTCCCGCGGTATGCGAACTGCGGCCCCGCGCTGATGCCCGTGAACCTGTACACGGCCGCGGCCGAACTGCCGATCCGGCGCGGGGATCTCGTATTGCTCCATACCGTGGGCAGCGCGTCGAGCTCGGGCTCGGCCCTCGTTCGCTGGGGCGACGTGGCGCTCGGCCCTGCGCCAGGTCTACCCATCGAGGTTTTGTAGGGTCGCCGAAAGGTACCCCCGAACACGCATCGAACGGGTGCTTTTCCGCGGACGATTCTCCTGCTAGCGTTCGAGGCTGTGGAGATCGTCTACGACCAACCTGCCGTCGCCATCGGGTGGCGTCCCCCCGTGCTCGTCGTGTGGTGGAAGCAGGCGCCGACGCTGCCCGCGGCCGTCCAGGTGAACGAGCGCGCGTCGAAAATCATGACGACGCATCCGGGCGGAAGCATCTTCATCGTGCTCACGAGCGCCGACCACGGGGCGCCCGAGCGCGCCGCGGCGAACGCGCTCGGTCAGGCGACACGCGCGCTCGAGAAGCACATCCTGGCGCACGCGTTCGTGATCGAGGGTCAGGGCCTGAAAGCGGGAGCGATCCGCGCGACCGTGAAGACGCTGCAGTCGCTCACGCGCGTGATTTTTCCGTGGACCATCGCGTCGAGCACGGAAGAGGGCATCCTGTGGGTCGCGCGCAAGGCGAAATTCCTCAGCGAGGAAGAGGCGCAGGTCATCCTCGCGGACGTCAAGGCCATGAAAGCGGCCACGGCGAAGAGCTGAACGAGGCAAAAGCGACGGAATGTTGACGCCCCACTGTGGGGCGGGTAGCGGGACGACGTGGCACCTCGGTACCGCTCGTTCATTCCGAAGACCGCGTTCGAGCGTGTGATCGCGTGGTATCCGAGCGGGGCGAAGGAGCGGGCCGAGTATCTCGTCGGCGACGAGGTGGTCGGCGAGCGCTCTTTCCACGAGACGGGCGAGCCGTACTCGGAGAAACCCCTCCGGCGAGGAAAATCGCACGGGACCGAGTACGATTGGTACGAGCCCGGGGTTCTCACCTTCGCAGAGCCGCACGTGGATGGCCTGCCACACGGGACCGCCAAGCAATGGATCGACGGGAAGCTCATCGGGACGTACGAGATGGTCCACGGGACCGGAATCGATCTCTGGTGGCAGCTCGACGGCGACGGCACGCGGCGCCTCACGGAGGTATGTTACTTCCGCGACGGCCGCCCGGATGGCTTCCGATGGTGGCTCGTTGATGAGGAGCGCCGCGTCTTCTGGGAGAGCCATTACAAGCAGGGCCAGCTCCACGGCGTCGAGCGTGAGTGGAACCCAGGGCGATGGAGACTGAAGCGAGGATTCCCGAAGTACTGGGTGAACGGCAAGCAGGTCTCGAAGCGGGCGTATCTTGCCGCCTGCAAACGAGACCCGACCCTCCCGCCATTCCGGAACGAAGACAATGCCCCCGAGCGGCAGTTCCCCCCCGAAATCGTGAAGGTGCTCGGCCCGAGGGCATGACGAAAGTCAAGCCGCGCCGCGCTCGCTCGGAATGCCGAGCTTGTTCGAGCGCGCGGCCTCGAGTGATATCGTGAGCTGCTCCTCCAGCGCGTCGAAGATCGTCTCGACCATGCCAATGGCCACGTCGCGCTCGCCCGTGGTGATGCGCTCGCTCGTGATGAAGGCTTTTCGCGGGAGACGCTCGCCGCGCGCTCCATGCGCCGCGTCGTGCCGGTCGCAGAGATAATCGAGCCGGATGCCCCGCTCCTTCTCCACCACCTCCGCGAGCTTTTTCACGTTCTCGAAGAACGCGTGCCCGCTCGCCTCCATGGCCGCGACGAACCAGAACAGCATCGCCGGATCGCGATGGCCCATGGCGAGCTTCGCGAACGTCGCGAGGTTTTTCCGGTGCGTCTCGACCTGCGGATCGAGGAACAGGAACTTCAGCGTGTCCTTCGCCTTCCAGCCGAGGACCTCATCCATCCCGAGCACCTGCCAGTCGTGCAGGAAGAGCGCGCTGTGCGTCTCCAGGTCGTCGCACCATTCGTTGATGCGCTGCTCCTTCGGCGTGCTCGGCTCGGGGTAACGGACCGCGTATCGGTTCAGATCGCGGTAGCCCATGATGTCGGGCACCCAGAGCGGGAGGAACCGCATGAGCTTTTCCCGCGGCGAGACGCCCGTCTCGTCGCGCAGCCACGCATAAAACGGATGCCGCGCCGCCTGCGCTTTGCGCTCCTCGATGACACGAAGGACATCCTCGTGATAAAGCGCCATCGGCTGTTCGAGCTCGACCTCGTACGAAGGCCGCTCGGTCGGCTCGGTTTGCGCGCGCGGCGCGAGGGCTTCGCCTTGTGGCCTTCGCGGGAGCCGGCCCGGCTGCATGTACGTGCGCCCGTATTCCAGGAAGCAATCGTGGACCTCTTCGAAGAGGTCGAACATGCGGTTCGCCAATCGCATCGCCAGCGGCCGCTGCCGCTCGTCGAGGACCTCGTCGTCGAAGACGCCCTTGGATCCCCAGACGAACCCCGGCTCCCGATCGAGGTGGTGATTGCCGAAGTAGATGTACCGGAGCCCCGTCTTCGCCTCGATCTCGCTCGCGACCTTCGCCAGGTGGTAGAAGAACGCGTTCCCCGCGGCCTCGCCGGCCTCCGAGTGCGCGAAGCGGACGAGCGGATCGCCCGCGTCCTCGACGTCGAGCCGGCCGAACTCCAGGACGAAATAACGGAATCGCTCGTTCTCCTTCGAGAGGAAGAGCCACCAGAGCATGTCGCTCGCGCGAAAGCCGAGGCGCTCGTCGAGCTTCATCTTGCTCCAGTCCTCGAGGAAGAGCCGCGAGTGCGTCTCATCCTCGCGCGTGCCGCCGTTCAGCGCCTCCTCGAAGCGGTTGCGAGGCTTCGGGAAGCGGATGAAATACCGGCTCGCGTCGCGGAAGTTCATCACGAACACGGTCATGATGGGCGCGATCAGGACCTTGTCCTCGAGCGGCACCGCGTCGGAATGCAGCCAATCGAAGAACGGGTGCGACAGGATGCGTTCCCACCGCGCCGCCTTGAGCTTCATGAACTCCTTCATTGTAGGCCTCCTTTGCCTTGGGTCCGATCGGACGAGTCTATCACGAGCAGAAATCGAAGGAGGCCCCCGAAGAGCCGCCGAAACGGCCAGCCGAAGGAGGTAGGAGCGCTGCCCCACATCCCGCGCGTGATCTCCCCTTGCCTCGCGCCTCGCCTTCCGCCTATTCTCCCTCGCCCCCTCCGTCTGGAGAAACCTGTGTCCCTGCTCATCGATCCGGAGATCGCCGCCCGCGTCGACCGCCTGGAGCTCCCGTTCAACGCCTACGGTGTCGATCCTTACGGCACCACGAAGCAGCACCTCGCCCGGCTGTTCACGGTCTTCCGTTTCCTCTACCGCCATTACTTCACCGTCGGCGTCGAGGGCGTCGAGCACGTCCCCGCCCGCGGCCGCGCCATGCTCGTCGGCAACCACTCGGGCGGCATCGCGATCGACGGCGCCATGGTGATCACGTCCTGCTTCTTCGAGCTCGAGCCCCCCCGGCTCGCTCAGGGCATGGCCGAGAAGTTCATGGCGAAAACGCCGTTCATGGGGCTCTTGGCCACGCGCAGCGGGCAGCTCACCGGGCTCGTCGAGACGGCCGAGCACCTGCTGCACGACGAGCGCCTGCTCATGATCTTCCCCGAGGGCGCCCGCGGCACGGCGAAGCTTTATCCCGAGCGCAACACGCTCGTCCAATTCGGATCGGGCTTCATGCGCCTCGCCATGAAGACGCGGACGCCCATCATTCCGTTCGGGTTCGTCGGCGGCGGCGAGGCCATTCCCACGATCGCAAATTCGTATGCCCTCGGAAAGCTGCTCGGCGCGCCCTACGTCCCGATCACGCCCTGGGGCGTCGCGCTCCCGGCGCCGGTGCGGCTCGAGCTCACGTATTCCGCGCCCATGAAGTTCGAAGGGACGGGGACCGAAGAAGACGAGGTCATCGAGGGATACGTGGAGCAGGTGAAGCAGCGGATCGCCGGCCTCATCGAGGTGGGCAGGGAAAGGCGGCGCAAGGCGCTCGCCTGGTCGCGCGACGCGGAGGACGAGGCCCGGATCGAGGGTGAGACGGGCGGCACGAAGGAGGAGCAGCGATGAGGGTTCTCATTCCCGGAATCGGGGGCGTGCTCGGTCAGCGCGTCGCGCGCCGCCTGCTCGAGCAGGGGCACGAGGTCATCGGAATCGATCGCCGGCCATGGCCCGACGCGCCGCCCGGAATCGAGCTCCACAACGTGGACATCCGCAAGCGCGCGGCCGAGGACGTCTTCCGCAAGCGGCGGCCGCAGGCGGTCATTCACATGGCCACGGTCACGCACCTCGTCGAGAAGACCGCCGAGCGCTACAAGATCAACCTCGGCGGCACGCGCGCCGTCTTCGAGCATTGCCGCGACTGGGGCGTCGAGCACGCAATCTTCGTCGGAAGGCACACCTATTACGGCGCGGCCGCCGATTCGCCGCTTTATCACAAGGAAGAGGACCCGCCGATGGCGGTGACCACCTTCCCGGAGCTCTCCGACCTCGTCGCGGCCGATCTGTATGCGTGCACGGCGCTCTGGCGGCTGCCGAACATGCGCACGACGGTCCTCAGAATGGTGTACACGCTCGGGCCCACGGGGCACGGGACGCTGGCCACGTTCCTGCGCGGGCGGCATGTGCCCATGGTCCTCGGCTTCGATCCGCTCTTTCATTTCATGCACGAGGAGGACGTGACGACGGCGATCTGCCTCGCGCTGGAGAAACGGGTGCAGGGCGTCTACAACGTCGCGGGGCCGCAGCCGGTGCCGCTCTCCGTGGTCGTTCGCGGGACCGGGCGGACGCCCATTCCGCTTCCCGAGTTCGCCTTCCGCGCCGCGCTCGGCCGCTTCGGTTTGCCACGCCTGCCGCCGGGCGCGCTCGCGCACATCATGTATCCGGTCGTGGTCGATAGCGAGGCGTTCCGCGCGGCCACAGGGTTCGTCCACCAGGTGGACGAGGTCCGGGCGATGGAAGAATTTCGGAACGCATTCCCCGTGCGGGGATAGGGCGGGAACCAAAACAAAAACGCGGGCGCGCCCATTCTTCGGGAGCGCGCCCCGCGGAAAAACATTTCACTGGCAAACGCCGCCGAGGCACTTGCCGCTCAGGCATTCGATGCCCTTCGTGCACGCCTGCGTGGCGACGTTCTTGCACGCGCCCTTGCCATCGCAGACGGAGACGCCGCCGCCACACGCGCGGTCCTCGTGGGTCTCGTTCTCCGGGACGTAGGCGCAAATGCCCACGGAGCCTTCGAGGTCACAGCGGATACACGCGGCGCCACACGCCTCGTTGCAGCACACGCCGCCCGAGCAGAAGCCGGTCGCGCAATCGCCTTCCTTTCCGCAGGCGAGGCCCTGGGTGCACGGAGCGCAGGAGCCGCCGCAGTCGACGTCGGTCTCGTAGCCGTTGCGGACGCCGTCGCTGCAGCTCACGCACGCGCCCATGACGCAAGATTGGCCCGCGGCCGCGTCGCATTGCGGTCCACACGTGCTGCGCGCGCCCGGGAGCACCTCCTCACAGGTCCAGCAGATCTCGACCTCGCACGCGGTATCGCAGCCGTCGCCCGGCGCCGTATTGCCGTCGTCGCACGCTTCCTTGCCCTGGCGGAGGCTGTCCCCGCAGCGCGTCTCGAGCGCGCTGACACCCAGGTCGGGCCCGGACGGCACGAGATCCTCGAGGAATTCGCCCTCGACCATGCAGCCGTAGCCGGAAAGTGCGCAAGCCACGATCCACAAGAAACCCCGTTCAACGTGTTTACGCGCCATGACGACACACCCCCGAAAAAGTTAGAGCCGGATGTACGCCTCGGTCAAAAGAGGACCTGGACGCCGAGGAGCCCGCCCTGGAAGCGCACCACCGCCTGGGGCCCGGGCACCTTGCTCTTTGCGGTCTCGACATCGTCTTCGACGTTGATGGCATAAAGGGCCGTCCCGAACCCCGCGACGCCGGCCCCGATGAACGACAGAATCGAGGCGTTCGCGAGGAACGCCATGTCGCGCTGCATGTCATTGAAACCGCCGGGACAGCTCCGGCAGGGATCGGCCCGGAGACGCTCGCTCTCCGCGTCGAGCGTCGCCGCCGCGGCGCCGAGGCCAATGCCGAACGAGGCGAAGAGCACGGTCGCCGCGACGCCGCCCTCGATGACCTCCTCGGGGTCTCTGTCGGGCGTGATGGGCGGCGGCACCGAGACCTCCCAGGGCTCACGGCAGAGACCGTCTGCCGACTGGCAGAGCCCGCCCGCGAGGACCAGAAGCGATAGAATGCCCCGCACGACCACGCGCCCCAAACCCCTCGCGTTCTCACGAGAATGCATCGTTCCCCCCATGAAGGCCAATCTCTAGCACCCGCCGGGGGGCCGTACGAGCCAATGCTCGCGGCGCGGCGCGCTCGCACGGCCTACGTCCGGCGCGCCATGAGATTCGTATGTCGAGAAAAACAACCGGTTCAGCGTTCTTCGGGTTCGAAGAGCGCGCCGGGGTTCATGATTCCGGCAGGGTCGACGGCGCGCTTGGCGGCGCGGAGCGCGGCCGCGAATGGCTCGGGTCGCTCGTCGCGAAAGTAGGGGCGGTGCACGCGGCCGACGGCGTGGTGGTGGGTGATGGTGCCGCCCGACGCGAGGATCGCGCGGCTCGCGGCGTCCTTGATGGTCGCCCAGGTCTCGAGCTCGTGACCTTCCCGCGCGGGGCCGAGGAACGTGTAATACGGCGCGGGTCCGTCCGGATACACGTGGGTGAAACGTCGCGCGAGAACGCCGCCGCCCAGAGCGCGCTGCAGGGCCGGGAGCACCGCTTCGTGCACGGCGAAGTCGAGCTCCTCGAATTTGTCCCACGTACACGCCGTCTCGAACGTGTCCGCGAGGACGCCAAGGGAGACGAGCGCGCTCTGCAAGTACGGCGCGCGGAAAAACGATTGCTTGTACGTCGCCTGCGCCCGCGCCCCTTCGCCGCGATCCTCGCGGAGCACGGGTCCTTCGGGACAAACGCCGCCCGCCTCGGCCGTGATTTCGAGGGCGCGGTTCATCGAAGGCCCGAGCGGGTGATCCGCCGATTCGAAGGCGAGGAGCAGCACGGCCCCGCCGTCGACGAAGACGCCGCCGAGCAGGGCGTCGGTTCGATCGAGGAGCCGGCAATTCGAGGGGTAGAGGCCCGATTGCGCGAGCACGCGGCACGCTTTGACGCCGTCCGCAAAGTGCGGGAACGTCACGCTCGCCGAGGCCCGATACCGGGGCCGCGCCTGCAGGCGCACCCAGGCTTCCGTGATGACGCCGAGGATGCCCTCCGAGCCGAGCGCGAGCCGATCCGGGCTCGGCCCCGCGCCCGAAGCCGGAAGCCTGCGGCTTGCCCAGGTGCCGGCGGGCGTGATCATCCGGACGGAGGAGACGAGGTCGTCGATATGGGTGTAGAGCGTCGCGAAATGGCCGCCCGCGCGCGTGGCGATCCAGCCGCCGAGGGTCGAAAATTCGAAGCTCTGCGGGAAATGGCGCAGCGTGAGCCCGTGCGGGGCGAGCTGCTCTTCGAGGACAGGGCCGGTCGCGCCGGCCTGAATGCGCGCCGATCGCGAGACGGGCTCGATCTCGAGCACCCGGTCGAGCATGCGCATGTCGAGCGAGACCACACCACGCGGGCGATCCCCGACGTTCGCCTCGACGCCCCCGACGACGCTCGTGCCGCCGCCGTACGGGATGACGGCGATGCCCTCGGCCGCGCAATGGGCGAGCAAGCGCTCGATGTCCTCCTCGGACCGGGGAAAACTCACCCAATCGGGGGCGACCGAAAAATCACCGCGGTAGGCCCGGACGATGTCGCGATACCCCTTGCCGTACGTGTGGAGGATGCGGTCCTTCGGCGCGGCGGAGGAAATCGGAGCCAGGGACGTGGGCGGGAGGACACGCGGAGGCGGCAGGCGCGCCGATTCGACGGTGGGCAAAGGCCGCAGGGAAAACTCCCGGCCGAGCAGGGCGCCGACCTGCACGGCGAGCGCCTGCCGGCCCGGTTCGTCCGGAAAAGCGTCGGTGTATCCCCACGCCCAGAAGCTCCGCTCACGCTCGCTCATCGTTCTTCGGCTCCTCCGCGCCCAGCGCGGGCTTGATGCTCGGCGGACCAACCGGCGGCTCGGCCGGCGTGTCCGTGGGCGCATTCGAATCGAGTAGCATGGCCATCCAGCGCGTCTTCTCGCTGCCTTCGAGGAGGATACGCGCCACCATCGTGAGGGGCACGGAGAGGAACATGCCCGCCGGCCCCCAGAGCCAGCCCCAAAACAGGAGGGAAAGAAACACCACGGTCGCCGACAAACCGAGTCTGCGGCCCATCCACGCAGGTTCGAGGATGTTGCCAAGCACCGTGTGCACCACGAGAAACCCCGCCGAGACGGCCAGCGCCCGCCCCGGGCCATGCGAAAGGAGCGCAAAAAAGACGGGCGGCGCCCCGGCGATGATCGCGCCGACGTTGGGGATGTAGTTCAAAAGGAACGCGACGAGGCCCCAGAGCAGCGCGAAATCCACGCCGAGGATATAAACGATGAGGCCCGCGAGGAGGCCGACCGCGATGCTGATGACGGTCTTGATGAACAGGTAATTCTGCACATCGCCCACGATTCCAGGGAAGAGCCCCACGTAACCGCCGCGCTCGCCCGCGAGGGCCCGGAGCTTGCGCGAAAACGTGCGCGACTCGAAAAGCATGAAGCCGAGGATGAGCAGGACGATGAAGATGTTCGAGACGAGCCCAGCCAGATCGCGGATCATCCCAGCGCCAAACGAGAGCACGGTGCCAGGCGAGATCATCTGGGTGATGGCGCCCCGAGGGACGTGGACGTTGTGCGCGCGCAGCCACGTCGTGAGCTCCACAGCGATGATGTCGATCCGGGCCTGGTAACGGGGCACAGCCTCGCCGAACTCAGTCGCCGACCCCGCGACGACAGACGCACCCGCGCTGAGGACAGCGATGTTCGCAAGCAGGACGAGCGTGGCAGCGGCAGGCTCGGGGACCCGTCGCCTCTCGAGCCACGCGAGCGGCGGAGCGCTGACGACGGCGAGCAGGAGCGCCATCATGAACGGCACGAGCACGCTCGCAGCCGCGTGGAGGGCCGCGACGATGACCACAAAAGCGGCGATCTGCAGCAGAACGTCAGAACGAGACGGGACGCGCTTGTCCAAGGCGGAGGCCATCCTAGCCGGCCAGGACGCTTCGCGCACCCCCGCAGCGTAGCGCCGCGCCGCGCCGGGGTTTCACCCCGGACCCCGACCAGGGGTTGTCCACCCCTGGACCCGGACCAGCGCAAGCGCTGGACCCGGGGTCGATGAACTGCGCGATGCGCAGTTCATCGAACAGGTCGAGGCAAGACCGGCGACGGGCTTGCCAGTCAAACCGCAGCGTTGACGTGTCTGCTCGACGAGGGTGGGCAGCGCTGCTGTCTCAGCTGGCAACGCCGCTCGTGGTCTTGCCCCGGGCCCGTCCGAGAAACCGCGCATCGCGCGGTTTCTCGGCCTTCGGTCCAGGCCGTGCCTGGTCCGGGGTGCAGGGGGCGGACAGCCCCCTGCTGGGGTGCGGGGCAACGCCCCGCTCCGCGCACGTGCACACCCTCTCAGGGGCAGGCGCAATGCACCTGGGCTGTGCCGACGCAGAAGACGTCCCAGGCCGACTTGCAGCACGTCTTGTCGATCACGCACACGGCGTTCACGCAGGGGTCGCAGAGCGGATCGAGTTTGTCCCCGGGCGTGCACGGGTCGTGCGCGCAGAGCGGCGGGCCCGCGTTGCACCCCTCGTCCACCTGACCGTTGCAGTCGTTGTCGAGGAGATCGCCGCAGACCTCGGCCTGCGGGAAGGCGGAGGGCATACACGCGAGCGCGCCTGCGGCGCACACGACGATCCCTGCCGCGCAGGGGCCGAGCTCGCCGGTGTCGCATGATCCGCCACTGCCGGGGTTGTCCTCGTCGGTCTCGCCGTCGCAGTCGTTGTCGAGCCCGTCGCACACCTCGTCCGTGGGCGCGATCGTCGCGGAGCAGAAAGACTCGCCGCCGTCGCAGCCCGAAACGCCCTCGATGCAGACGCCGAGGAGACCCGTATTGCAGGGGCTGCCGAGACCCGCGATGTCCTCGTCGGCCTTGCCGTCGCAGTCGTCGTCGATGCCGTTGCAGACCTCGGGGATATCACACGCGCTGCCGCCGCTGCCGCCTCCTCCGCTCAGGGGCTCGCTCCCGCCTCCGCTTCCGCCCAGGCTTTCGCCGCTTCCGCTTCCGCCTCCGCCTCCGCTGCCCATGAGGTTTTCGTCCACGCCTTCCGGTGTCGTTCCTCGCGCGCAACCGGAGGCCCCCACGAGGAGCCCCGCTGCAATCATTGCCGCCCATCCCACGAGAACCTGCTCGCCCATCACGCACCCTCCCCAAGTCGGCGCGGGCGGAAGGCCGTCATCGGCCGCCCGCGCCAAGCCATCCGCCCCTCTACGATGCTTCGAAGCACGTAGTGGGGGTCACCAATTGGAATGCGTGAAGAGCCCTTCGAGGGCCAAGGACGGAATCCGACCATGGACGGGCGCTTCGAATACGTGCGCCGCGATCCTCATGGGCCTTCCCGCGCCTTCGTCCCGCGTGTACAACGAGACATGCTTCGAAACGAAATGGGATCGGTGGGGCGATGGGGGCGAGTTCTGGGCGTGATCGGCGCCCTTTCTTTGCTTGCGGCCTGCGGGTCGGGCAATGGCGAGACCGGCAGCGGGGGCAACGGCGCCGGCGGCAGCGGGGGCAACGGCGGCGGTAGCGGCGGCGGGGGCGTCGGCGGAAACGGCGGCGGTAGCGGCGGCGGGGGCGGCAGCGGCGGCTCCGGAGGCTCCGGCGGCTCGGGGACGCCGTCCGGCCTCTTCGAGGCGCCGAACCCCTGGAACAAGGACGTCTCGGCCCTGCCGAAGAACGCGGAGTCGGACGCGATCACGGGCTGGCTCACGGACAATGGCGGCTGGGGCGCGGGCGCGTTCCGGATCGATTTCAGCATCGAGCTGCTCCAGGCCGACGCGAACACCGAGATGCGCACGTTCGAGACCACGAACGATTTCTACGATCCCGATTGCGAGCACGTCCCCTTCCCCGTCCCCGTCGGCGGCGCGATCGAGGGCGAGCAGGGCTACGAGTGCGTCAACGACGGCGATTGCCACCTGCTCGTCGTGCACCAGCCGACGAAGACGCTTTATGAAATGTGGCGGGCGAACATCGTGGGCGGGACGTTCTACGGCGGCTGCGCGGTGACGTGGAACCTGACGAAGTCGTACCCGCCGAACCTGCGCGGCGAGGGCTGCACCTCCGCGGACGCGGGCGGCTTCCCCATCTCGGCGATGTTGTTCTCGGCCGACGAGGTGGCGGCGGGGTCGATCGACCACGCGATCCGTTTCATCCTGCCGAACGCGCGCATTCGCGACAACGTGTACGTGCATCCGGGCACGCACAGCACGGGCCCGACGTCCGGCGGCCCAGACGCGCCGCCCTACGGCGTACGCTTCCGGCTGCGCGCGGATTACCCGCTCGACACGCTGCCGTCCGAGGGCGCCCGCGTCATCGCGCGGGGATTGCAGAAATACGGCATGTTCCTGGCCGACGCGGGCAACATCGCGCTCACGGCGCAGAGCGATCGGTTCACGACCCACAAATGGGACGAGGTCGGCGTGGACTCCTACGCGCTCGCGGACATCCAGCCCTCGGACTTCGAGGTCGTCGACATGGGCGACCCGATTCAGTGGAGCGGAGACTGCGTGCTGAATCCGCCCTGATCGGCGTCAGAGCATCTCCGGAAAAGGGCTCCAGCGGTCCTCGTACCGCAAGACGAACGGGTACGTCTGGAGCTCGTAACGAAAGCCCTGGATGGGCGCGATCGGGACGTCCATCGGCAGCTCCCCCGCGCAGCCATGGGTGAAGATCCAGGTCTCGATGGCCTGCCCCGTCGGAGCGTCCCGCCGCGCGACGCGCGTGAGCCGCGCCCCGGACCAGGTGACGTCGGTGATGAACTTCTGCGTGCCCTGATCGAAGACGTCCCACGTGCGCCGGACGAGCCGGCCCGCGTCGTATTCGAAGTCGACCGACTGGTCGAGCACACCGTCCCCTTTCGTATCGTACTCGACGCGCGCAATGAGCCCGCTTTCGTTCCAGAAAATGCGATCGACATAATCGAGCTGGCCGTCGCCGTCGGCGTCGAAATCACGCCGCGACACGTGCCCCGCCGTGAGGTCGTCATAGGAGTAATCCTCCGTGACGATCTGCTCGCCATTCATGTACACGCTTTCGGCCTTCACGAGCCACTGGCCCGCGTAGGACTGGCGGAAGAAGTATTCCTCCGTGTCATCGGCGTCGTTATCCCGGCCCACTTCGAGGACGAACGGTTCGCCGTCGAAGTACCGGTACCGCGTGACGTTGGAGAGGACGCCGTCCGTCCAGAACTCGTCCCGCTCGGGTTTGCCCGCGGCGTCGAAGAAGAAGCGTGATTCGCTCCGCGTATCGCCCTCGGGCTTCGAGGCGACGTAGGTCGTGCGCACGACGCGATCCTGGTCGTCCCATTCCCAGGTCATCTCACGATGAGGAGCGCCGAGGCGGTCATCCTCGACCGTCTGCGTGACGCGGCGGCCTTTCGCGTCATAGCCACGCTTCACGAGGAAGACCCGCTTGCCCTCCGCCGTCCGCTCGGCGTACTGGAGGACGCGGCCGGCTTCGTCGTAATGGTAGACCGCGCTCATGCGGTCGTCGTCGTCGAGCCGGTAGTCGATCCGGTTCGTGCAAACCGCCCCGGGAACGTCGTCGTTCTCCACGCCCTCCACGGGCGAATCCGTGGTGGCGGGCCCGCCGCAGCCGAGCAAGGTGAGGGCGAGCGGGGAGAAGGCGAGAATGCGGGGGCGAAGCATCCCCCAACTGTACACGAGTCTTGGGGGGCGCCGCGCCGGGGCGCTGCCCCGGGCCCCGCGGGGGCTGTTCGCCCCTCGACCCGAACCAGGGCAAGCCCTGGACCTCTGTGGGAAGAACTGCGCGA
>NZ_JAGTJJ010000083.1 GCF_028435365.1 Polyangium jinanense
ACTGCGCATCGCGCAGTTCATCGACCCTGGGTCCAGCGCTTGCGCTGGTCCGGGTCCCGGGGCGGATAGCCCCGGGTGGGGCCTGGGGCAACGCCCCAGCGCAGCGCCTCCAGATGAGACGCGTCAGCTTGCGGAGCGGAGCTTGTCGATCCAGGCGAGGGCGGCGGCGTCGGTATCGAAGAAGCGGACGTCGAAGGGGGGGCCGCCGTGCAGGATGCGGGCTGCGCGGACGACCATGGCGCCGAGGATGCGGGCGTGAAAACGTGCGCCGACGAGGGCGACGCCGAGGATGGGCACGCCGGCGCCCCTCTCGCCGGCGCCTTCGGAGGCGAGGCGACGTGCCTCGGGTGTGATGTTCTCCAGCCGCTCGACGTTGACGAGCAAGAAGATGCCCGGTTTGCCAGCGGAGAAATTGCGCTGGATGTCGAGGATGCGCTGCATGTCGTCCACGCTGATGTGGCCGATGAAGTGGCCGATGAGGAGATCGGGGTCGCGGGTGACGACGTGGCTTTCACCGCTGGGCGAAGGAAGCATTCCAGGGGGAACGTACTGGGCGAGGTGGGGGAGTGCAAGTGAGCGGGGCTACCGGACATGACGGTATGCCGCGGTCGCTGGTGGCGGATCAGGGCATGCACGTTCCTCCCCCGCATTTTCCGCTCAAGCAATCGACGCCGCTGCTGCAGCTAGAGCCGTTCTTTTTTTTGCACAAGCCATTCCCGTCACAAGCTTGCGTGTTGGTGCACATAACTGAGCTCAGGTCTTCCTGCCCCGCGGGGATGTTGGCGCAGACCCCCTCGTTGCCCGCGAGACCGCACGATTGGCACGTGGCTGTGCACGCGCTCTCGCAGCAGACGCCGTCGACGCAGTTCCCGGAGAGGCATTCGCTACTGGCGCTGCAACTGACGCCCTGCTCCTTCTTGCACTGGCCGCCGCCATTGCAGGAGTTCGAGCCGGTGCAGGTGGGGGAGTCGTCCATGCCCGAGAACACGTTCGTGCACGTGCCGACGTTGCCCGCGACGTTGCACGCCATGCACGTGCCGCTGCAGGCCGCGTTGCAGCAGACGCCGTCCACGCAATGGCCGCTCAAGCACTCGACGGCCCCGCCGCAGGTCTGCGCGGGGGCCTTCTTGCATGCGCCCGCGCCGTTGCACACCGTGCCGCCATTCTGGTTGCACGCGGCGTCGACGGGCCGGTTCGGGTTCGACGGCACGCCGGCCGGGCTGCACATGTCATCGGTGCATTCGTTGCCGTCGACGGGTTTGTCGGTCGTGTCGGTCGACGTGACGATGTTGCCCTGACCGTCACACTCGATGACCTTGCAATCGCGGGCCGTCTGCCCGTTCGGCAGATCCGTGCCCTTGGGCGTGAAGCTCACGCCGCACTGGTTATCGATGCACGTGCGGACCTTGCAGAAATCGTCGGTGCCTTCGCATTGCGCGGCCTCGTTGCAGCCGACGCATTGGCCGGCGCCGTCGCAGTAGATCCCGGCGCCGCACGCCGTGTTGGTCGCCTCGTTCGGGAACGTCGGCGTCCCGTTCGTGCAGACGTTCTTCGTGCAGGCGTTGTTGTCGTTCGGCAGGTCGATGTCGTCGACGATCTTCTCCGTCGCGCCCGCGCCGTCGCAGACGACCCGCATGCAATCGCCAGCCGTCTGGCTATCGAACGTGGTCCCGGCCGGCGCGAATGTCTGCACGCAGACGTGATTCTCGCACGTGCGCTTCTGGCAGACGTCGTCCGGCGGGAGGAGCACGCAATCGGCGGGCTCGTTGCACGCGACGCAATTCGAGGTGCCGTCACAGACCTCGGGTTTGCCCGGCTCGCAGGGATCGCCCGCGAGCACCGGCGGGTTCGTCGGCGCGCCCATCGTGCACACGTCGAACGTGCACGTGTTCATGTCGACCGGCACGTCCGTATCGTCGGTGACGTCCGTGTCCTTGCCATTGATGCAGAGCCTCTGCTTGCAATCCCCCGGGGTCGGCGTGACGCCCGGGGTGGGCAGGCCGTCGAGATTCGTGAAGACGCAGATGCTCGTGGCGAAGTTGCAGAAATCGTCCGTGCAGGCGTTGCCGTCGTCACACGGATTCTGCGCGTCGCAGGCGATCTGGCAAACCCCACCCTGGCAAGTGCCGCTCTCGTTTCCGCGCTGGCACACGCCGCCGTCGGGCGTATGCGTGTTGCTCGGCGTGCCGCCCTGGCAGGCGTCGTTCGTGCAGGGCTCGTTGTCGTCGGGGATGTCCGCGTCGTCGGTGACGGTGACTTCCTTGCCGGCCGCGCAATCGAGCCGCTGGCAATCGCCGACGGTCTGCACCGGGCTCGTCCCGTCGGTCGTCGGCGTGTAGACGCAGATCTTCTCGTCGCTGCACGTAGCGGTGGTGCAGGCGTTGTTGTCGTCGCAATCCGCCGCCGTCTCGCACGGCTCCTTGGCCGCGGGGACACCCTCCACGCTGTAGGGATGGTCCCCGTCGAGGAGCTGCACACAGCTCGCCGCCGTGGCGAGCATTCCGACCCAGAAGAGCTTCCAGGTGCGCATCAGAACGTCCCGTCGACGCCCAGATACCCGGCCCCTGGCCCCGCCAATCCCCGCACCCGCACGGACCCGACCTTTTCCGCCGTCGGCTTTGGCGAAAGCACGAACAACGTCACGCCCGTCGCGAGCACGACGCCTCCCACGATGAACGTCGCGGTGCTCGCATTGCCGAGCGCCCAGAACCGCTCGACCGTCTTCATGCCTTCCACGCCGCACGCGAAGTTCGCGTCGCATACCGCGTCGACCTCGCGCTTCTCGGCCATCGCGAGCCCGCCGAGCACGCTGCCCGCGATGAGCGCCGCGCCGCCCAGGCCCATCGCCGCGATTCCACCGATCGCCCACGGATGCATTTCCGGCTTGGATGGCGCGATCGGCTGCGGGGGCGGCGGCAATGGCTGCTCGGGGAGCGGCTGGCGCTCGTCCTTCGCTTCCTGCGTCGCGCCGGGCGTGAGCTCGAGGATCTTTCGGTCCCCCTTTTCCAGCCGCACGTTTCGGTCCTGCGGCGGGCGCCCCGGGACCTCCACGCGGAAGGCATATTCCCCCGGATCCATCGGCACCGAGGCGCCCAGCGTCTTCAGGTCGAACGTGGTATTCCCCCGCGAGACGACGACCCCCTCGGGCACCTCGCCCGCCCACACGAGCTTGAGCCGAGGCGTCTCCGCGTCGAGCTTCTTCCGCTGCTCCTCCGCGATCCGCGCGCGCTCGGCGTGACGCTCGCGCAGTGGGCTCTTCATCGCCGCGAAGAGGCCGAGGTACGTCGTGTAATGCCCGAGCGCGGTCGCCATGCGGCCCCGCGTGGCTTCGCATTCGGCGAGCGCGTACAGCGTCCCCGGCGTCGGATCGATCCGCTGGCTCTCCGCGAGCGCGGCGCAGGCCTCGGCGTGACGGCCGGCTGCCCGGTGCGCGACCGCCCGATTGAACAGGATCTCCGCCAGGAGCTTCTTCTCCTGCTCCTCGGCGACGCGCGCCCGCTCCGTGTGTTTTTCGCGCAGCGGGCTCTTCATCGCCGCGTAGAGAGCGAGATACTCTCTGTAATGCGCGAGCGCCTGATCGAGCTTCTGGATCTTCACCTCGCATTCGGCGAGGGCGTGCAGCGTCCCGGGCTTCGGATCGAGCACGTGGCTCTGTTCGAGCAGCGGGCAGGCCTCGGCATACCGCCCGGCTTGCACCTCCGCGACGGCGGCGTCGAAGAGCTTTCCCGCGGCCGCCTCCTGCGCGGGCGTCGGCGCGGCGGACGCCATGCCTTCCGGGAGCCCGAGGCCCACGCAGACGAGCCCCACGAAGAACCATCGTGCCTTACGCATGTCGTGTCCACCTTTGCCGCATGATTCGTGCGTCACGGAGCGAGCCGGACGCTGAAGAGATCGGCGCCGCCGCTGCTCGGGATGGTCGCGAGCGGGGCGCCGAACGCGATCTGCGAGTCGAAGCTGCCGCCCACGATGACGTCGCCCTTCGCGTCGGCAGTGATGGCCCAGGCTGCCTGCGTGCCGTTCACGCCAAACGTCTTGGTCCAGAGCGGCGACCAGTCCGCCGCGGCGAGCTTTGCGACGAAAATATCGTATCCATCACCCGTCGTGATCGTCCCGGATCCGAAATCGACGGACCCGTTGAAGAGCCCGGTCACGGTCACGTTCCCCGCGCCGTCCACCGCGATCCCGGTGCCCAGCGAGGTTCCGGAGAGCCCGAAGCGCTTGCTGCGCACAGGTTCGCCGTTCGCGGCGGCGAGCTCGGCGACGAATGTGTCCCATAAGCCCGCCGCCGACATCTGTCCGCCGCCGAAATCGACCTTGCCCGTGAAGCGTCCGGCGATGAGGATGTTGCCGCCGTTCGGCGCGGCGGCGATGTGTCCGGTGAATTGGGAGGAGCCGAACTCACCAAAGCGCTCGCTCCAGATGTGGGCCCCATTCGAGGCGTACATCGCGACCAC
This sequence comes from Polyangium jinanense, assembly GCF_028435365.1. The sequence continues at coordinate 4,455 of NZ_JAGTJJ010000083.1, forward strand.
CAAATCGGTGTCGCCCCCGTTCGGCAGGTTGCTGCCGCCGAAGTTCGCGTCGCCTACCGCGTCGCCAGCCGCGTCGCCCACGACCGCGACGTTGCCGTCCCTCGTAACCGTGAGGTGACGTCCTACTTGAGTCCCGCCGTTGACGAAAACCGAGCTCCAGAGATGGTTCCCCGCGGAATCGTAGCTCGCCACAAATAGGTCTTGGCCGTCCGGGGTCACGGGAGCGCCCCCGAGGCTCACGTTGACGCCGGTAACCAACCCCGTGACGTACAGGTTCCCAGCGGCATCGGCGTCCACGTCCAGCGCGGATTGCCTGCTCGTCGTGCCGAACCGCTTGCTCCAGACATGCGCGCCCATGGCGTCGAGCGTGACGATGAAGATATCGTAGCTTTGGGCCAGCAGAACGCTCCCACCGAAATTGATCTCCCCGCCGAACTCGCCCACCACCGTGACACGGCCGGCCGGGCTGACAGCAACGCCGTATGCGAAGGCGGCACCGGTGCTGCTCTGGAACTCTTTCTGCCATTGAAGCGTTCCATCGGGATGAATCTTCGCAACGAAAACGCTGCCGGTTTCCGCTGGGAGGAGAACTTCGTTCATCTTGGCGCCGACGACGCCCGCAATGACGTACCCGCCGTCAGGCGTGACCGCCACGTCGTAGATCCCATCGCCCAACGGGGCGACGGTGTTGCCTCCCGGCGTGAACGCAGCCATGGGCGTGCCCGTACACGCGTTTACGGCCGCTCCATCACAATCCTCGTCTCCAGGCAGGGAGCAATCTTCGGCCGCCGGAAAAACCTCGCCCTCGCAGCTGCCCCACTCCATGCCGTTGTAGCTGCAAAACCGGACACCGGCTGTGCAGTCGCCGATGCCTTCGGTGCCGGCGGGCCCCGAATAACACAGCCTCGTCTCGCCGGGGGTGCACAGCTCACTCGTCCCGCCGGTCCCCCCGCCGCCCACGGGTTCCCCCGGGTTATAGGGATGGTCCCCTCCGAGGACCTGCACACAGCTCGCCGCCGTGAGCAGCGCCGCAACACCGACTGACTTCCAGGCTCGCATCCGCGCTCCTCAATCCCTGCTCCACGTCGAGCCAGGCCTCGGAGCCTTCACCGTCGGCGCCCCGCTCGTCTTCGAGGGCTGCGTCGCCGTCGCGGGCTTGCTCGTCGGCGCCGCCGCAGCCGCGCTCACCGCGGGCGCAGCACTCGCCGACGCGATCGGCGCGGGCGCCGTCGTCTCCAGCGGCGCCGCCGGCACAACCTCGGGCGCGGCCGTCGCCACGGGGGCCTGCGCCGACGACGGCGCCGCGGCGGCCGGCTCCGGCGTCTTGCCTTCCTCGCGCGACGAGAGCGCGAAGACAGCGACGACCGCAACGAGCAAACACGCAAGCCCCACGCCCGCGGCGATGAGTCCCGTCGGCGGTGACCTTCGCCCCGTCGGAACCGCGGTCATCCCGCTCCCGAGCGGCGTCAGGACCGGGCCCATGGGCGTGCCCGCGTGCCCCACCGGCGTCGCCGCGCCAAAGTCCGCGCCGTTCGGCAGCGGCCCGCGTCGTGGCGCCATCGGCACTGTCGCTTGCGTGTCGAGCGTCATGATCGGCACGTCGAACGGCTGCGACGCGAACGACGGCCGCGAAATCGACCCCGGCGGCAGCATCCCCGCGGAGGCGAGCCCCGGCTGCGGCAACCCGAACGCCTCGGCGAGCGCTCTCACCGCGCTCGTGGCCGAAGGAAACCGCTCGGAGGGCGTCCTCGCCGTGGCCCGTGCAAACCACGCGTCGAACGTGGGCGGCAGGCTCGTGCCGAGCCGCGCAGCCCGCGCGGTCGCCGGCTCGCGTGGCCCGAGCGCGGCCTGCGCGGCGAATGCGAAGACGTTCGCGCCGCCCCGCGATTCCTCGTACCAGTAGGCTTTGCCGACGAGGAGCGTGAACGCGATCATGCCGAGCGCGAAGATGTCCGTCGCGGGCGAGACCGACGATTCCATCAAGAACTGCTCGGGCGCCATGTAGAGCGGCGTGCCGAGCGATTGCGTCGCGCCCGCCGCCGTCGAGCCGGCGGCCACGATCTTCGCGATCCCGAAATCGAGCACCTTGATGCGCGGGGGGCCGTCCTCGCGCTCGCAGAGGAAGAGATTGTCGGGCTTGAGATCCCGATGGACGATGTGGGCCCGGTGCGTCTTTTCGAGGGCGAGCGAGGTCTGATGCAGGTACGCGACCACCTCCGCCGGCGGCAAGGGGCCCGTGTGGCGGATCCGCTTGCCGAGCTCCTCGCCGCGCAAGAGCTCCATGACCAGGAAGGGCATCCCGGTCGCGTCGTCGATGCCCGCGTCGAAGACGTCGACGATGTACTCGCTCTCGATCTCGGCGGCGACGCGCGCCTCTTGCCGGAAGCGCCCGCGCAGGTCGTCGCTCTGGACGAAGTTCGCGTGCATCACCTTGAGCGCGCGGCGGCGGTTCGTCTCGAGGTGGACGACCTCGTAGACCGCCCCCATGCCCCCTGCGGCGATGCGACGCTCGACGCGGTAACGCCCGGCGAAAATCGACCCGGCTGCCAGATCAGACGACACGGCCTGCTCCCTCGACAAGGATCCGCCGCATGTTTGCATGCAAACGGGTTTCCGTCGCAGTAGACGTCCAGTTGCCAGCGAAGTCAAGCTTCGGGGGAGGAGGGCGGGCGCTTGCGGCTACACCGGCCTGCTGGGACGCGCCACCGTCCGAGAAACCGCGCATCGCGCGGTTTCTCGGCCCTCGGTCCAGGCCGTGCCTGGTCCGGGGTGCAGGGGGCGGACAGCCCCCTGCTGGGGTGCGGGGCAAAGCCCCGCGGCATCACCTTGGGACTTCGGGCACCTCGGTCTCTGGGGTGACGGCGTCGTTCGACTCTTTGGGCGTGTCCCTTCGGGCGGCGTTGGCTCGGTATTCGTCGAGTGGGCGGAGGGCGTCGCGTGCGGCGGTGCGGGATTCGAGGGGTGCTTCCTCGTCGAGACATACGGACACGAGTTGGAGGGCGTGGCGGACGATTGCGTCGCCCACCTCGCGCAGCGGGAGGACGAGGCTTGGGACGGTGATTTCGGGGCGGGCCTTGGTGATGCCGATGGCTTCGCCGTACAGCTTGTGGATTCGACGCACCTCGGCCAGGAACTCGGGGCCTGCGACGACGTCGATATCGGCGGCGAGGTCCTCCTCGTTGATTCGATCGAGCCGCTTTTGCGTCTCGGCCCACTGGCTCGCGTAATCGGCCTTCAGGAACGAGAGACCCGTGGGGAACAAGGTGGCGAGCAGGACACCTGCGCGCGCGGCGTGGGGGTGCGTCTCTGCGGGCAGCCCCGAGTAATCCTCGATTCGGCCGAAGAGACGGCTCATGGCGTGGTCGGCGAGCACGTCGACGGGCCGCGCGTCGGGCCGCTTCTCCACGCGATCACGCGCCTTCCAGCTCTCCTGGAGCGAGAGTGCCGCCTGCCGGAGCGTGTTCGCGGCCTTCTTGACGGACAGCGGCGCGCCGTCGGGCGTGGCTGCGACGAGTTTGATCGAGAGTGCGACGGCGGACGGCACGTCGAGCTTGGGGGGACGAACGTAGACAGACGGGTCGAAATCAGCGTCCAAGGAAACCTCCATTGAAACGGGGTGCGAGGCAGACGGTCGACCCGGGAGAAGCGTGCAGGCGGAATCTTGCTGCGAGGGCGGAGACGGAAGCGACATTGCGCCGTGCAGGTGGGTGGACCTCGCGGATCGATGTGGCGCATCGGTCCTGGAGGTGCCGGGACATCCCGGGACGATGCGGGGAGCGGTTGGAGCAGGTTCCGGGACATGGGCCGGCGATGATCGGATCCGGGGACGCAGGTTCCGGGAGCTCGACGCGTGAGGGCATGATCCCTCGGCGAAGGATCTGGAACGTCGCGGGACGGAGGATCCCTTGGCTTGACTCCGCTCCTCCGTGTCTCGATACACAGACCAGGACGCCCGGGGCGTTGAATCCAAGCCGTCCGGGCCTCGAACGCGGAGGGGGAAGAACATGAAATTCCATCTGATTGTCGTTGCTCTCGCGGCGCTCGTCGGAATCGGCTCGGTTGCCGAGGCTACGGTGGCCGCGCCTGCCGAGGGCCACCTCGACGAGGACTCGAACCCGAGCGACGTGGGCGCCGATGACTTCGAGCTCAGGGCGGTCACCCCGCCGGGCGGCTCGTGGAATCGGACCTGTAAGCAGCCGGGTAGTTCGATTCCCGGCGGATTCTGCGCCGAGTGCAGACGGGTTAACGGCTCCTACGTGCAGTCCTGTATCTACACGCGCCGCTGCCCGAGCTGGTGCGCCGACAACATCGACGGCACGCTGAGGTGCAGCGGCTGCTGAATGCTGCGGGGTACGCCGGAGTGACGGAATCCGAAGCGCAGGCGGGCGTGGCAGGAGCAGCGATTCCGGAAGCACTTACGGAAGCAGGCGCCGACCTCACGGCGCCGACCGTGACAGCGCTCTAGCCGTGCACCTTCCGCCCGAACTCCCGCATCCACTTCGCCTCGTCCTCGGTGAGCGGCCCTTTTTCGAGCGCCTTCAGGTTGTCCTCGAGCTCGGCCCGAGTCTTGGGCCCCGTGAGCGCCATATCCACGTGCGGGCTCGAGAGCTGGAACCGATAACAGTCGCCCGCGCTCATGACCGGCCCGTCCCAGCCACTCGGGCGCTTCAGGAGCTTCCGCCAAGCCGTCGCCGTGTACGCGAGCACCGAGGGCGAATGCTCCTTCACATGCGGGAAGACGTCGCGCTCGGCCCCCGGATGCGCCGCGTTGTACCGGAGCATCAAGAGGTCGAGCGGCGAGCCCGCGGCAAGCGTGCCCGCGCGCGGGCGGTCGTGGATGCTCACGCCAATCGAACGGACCTTGCCGCTCTCGCGCAGGTGGAGGAGCTCTTTCTGCGTCGCCTCCGTCCAAGCGGAGCCCGTGCCGAGCCAGCCGAGCAAGTACACGTCGAGGTGATCCGTGCCAAGCTGGCGCAAAAGCTTCTCCGCACCCGAGCGCACGCCCCAGCCAAACCAGCCGATCTGCGCGAAGCCAATCACCGACACCTCGTCGCGCCGCGCACCCAAAGCCGCCTTGACGGGCGCGCGCATCCCCTTGTTCCGCGACGTCCACAAGAAGACATTCACGCCACGATCGATCGCAGCGCGGACGCCGTCCTCGTCGATGCCATAATTCGCCGCAAGGCCAAGCCGAAACGCGCGCTTGCCACGCAGCGCCGAGGGAGTTGCATACAGCCAGTCGTTCATGCCCCCCACGGTATCACGACGGGAGCAGAGGGGGCTGTCCTACAGCGTAGCGCCGGGGTTTCACCCCGGACCCCAGCAGGGGCTATCCGCCCCTGCACCCGGACCAGCGCAAGCGCTGGACCCGGGGCGACAGCGCGCGATGCGCGCTGTCGACAGGGAAGACGTCGCTACGAGACACGGCAGTGCTGCTGTCTCAGCTGGCAACGCCGCTCGTGGTCTTGCCAGGGCCTCTTCGATGAACTGCGCATCGCGCAGTTCATCGACCCCGAGTCCAGCGCTTGCGCTGGTCCGGGGTGCAGGGGGCGGACAGCCCCCTGCTGGGGTGCGGGGCAACGCCCCGCGCACGCGCTCAGCCTTCGCCGAGCTCCGTCGTCGTGCGAAAGCCGAAACCCGAGTAGAGGTTGACCAGCCGATCTGCGAAACCCATTCCGCGTGCCGTGAGCTTTGACGTCTCTCGCACGCGCTCGCCGATTCGCCGCATCCATGCGAGCTCCTCTTCGTTCATCGGACCCTCTTCGAGTGCCTTCAGGGCTTCGTCGATCTGCGCTGCGTCTCGCGCGCCGGCCCAGCATGCGCCGATGTTCGGGTTCGAGAGGGCGAACCGGTAACAATCCGCGGCGCGCGGCAGACGTTCCTCCGCGGGGACGAGCTTGCGATCGAGGAGCTGGCCCCAGGAGGTCGAGGTGTATGAGACGATTCCGGGGCCAGGGTCCGGCAGGTGCGGAAAGACGTCCTTGTCGGCGCCGGGGTGCGCTGCGTTGTAACGGAGCATCAGAAGGTCGATGCGGGGATCCCGGGCGAGACGCTTGAATGCGGGGCGGTTGTGGCAGGAGATCATGACCGAACGCGCGCGACCCCGGCGCACGAGATCTGCGGCGGCGTCGAGGATTGCGTCCTTCGGCGGGAGGTTCCACCAGCCGAGGAGCAGGACGTCCGCGTGATCCATTTCGAGCTTGCGGAGCCCCTTTTCGAGGGATTTGCCGATGCCGGCCGGCGAGCGCGAGTAAGTCTGGATGACGACCTTGATCCGCTCGCGGCTACGCTTGCCGAGACGCTTCAAGCCCTCGCCGAAATCGGGCATGCGCGACGAGCCCCAGTAGAAAAAATTTATCCCGCGTTCGAAGGCATGCTCCACGTCGCGCCCCTTGGCGCCATAACTCGCCGCGAGCCCGAGGGGCACGACGTCGAGAGGGCTGCGGCCGAGGCGGACAGGGGAAAAGGAAGCCGACATGCAAGATCCTCCGGCGCCGAGGGTGGCACGGAGGATCGGGGAAAGGCAAGCGAGGTGCGCGGGGGATTATCGGGTTTCGGCGGCGATCGGGGCGGGCGCCTCTGCGTCGGCCGCGCTTGCGGTGCGCGCGCCGGTGAGGCTGACGCAAGCGCCGCCCACGCCGAGGGCGACGATGCCACAAGCAAACGCGCCGAGGAGGGCGCGGCGCGCGTCCCGCGGATTGCCGTGGACGACGGAGAGGACGCGGTCGTGCTCGCGGTAGACGACGGCGGCGGAGAGCACGGACGCGCGCGTCTCCTCACCGAGGCCGAGATCGAGCTTGCGCGGCGACCAGGCGACGCGCGGGTCGTCGCCGGATGCCGAGCGCATGGCGGGCAGCAGGCGCTCGACGCGGAGCGCACGCACGAGGGCCACGGCGTCGCTGAGGCAAAGCGCGAAGATGGCGGCGACGGCGGCGAGGCCGAGGGTGCGCGAGACCTCGAGCGAGGGGCGGACGCCGGTGGGGAAGACGTTCCAATCGGGCAGGGCGGCGAGGGTGCCGAGGGCGACGCTGACGGCGACGGCGAGCCAGACGGCGCGGCGATCGGCGCGATCGACGAGGGAGCCGGGGCGGGCGCGACCGACGCGGCGGGCGGCGGCGAGGACGAGGGCGAAGGCGGGCAAGAATCCGAGCGCGCAGACGAATCCGGTGGCGGCGCCTTCGCCGAGGCCCCAGCGCGACCAGCGCATCACGCCGATGAGCGCGCCGCCCATGAGCCCGGCCGAGAGGACGCCCACGGCGGCCGCGAAGAACGCGGCGGCGCGGCCGGGCCAGCGGACGGTGGGCTGCACGAGGATGCCGAGGAGGAGGGCGCAGAGCGGGGTGACGACGACGAACGCGGGGCGGAGGCCGGCGTCCATGAGCTTGAGGGCGCCGACGCGGAAGAAGTCGGCGGCCATCCATCCGCCAACGGCGCCGAGGACGGCGTACGGGAGCGAGAGACGAGGAACGCGGCCAGGAGCGGAGGCGAGGACGGAAGCGGAGGCGGGAGCGGGAGCGGGAGCGGCGACGGAAGCGGGAGCGGGAACGGCAGAAGCGGGGGCGGTGGCGTTCGGCTGGAGCATGGGGCGGTACCTCGCGGGGGGGCTCAGACGCTCGGAAGGTGGGAAGAGTTCCCGGGATCTTGGGTCTGCCCGCGTCTGAAAGGCCCGCTCGGCCTTCCCCGGCTCAAAACACGTAATTCATCCCGACGTTGAAGCCGCCGTCGACGTTCAGGAGCGAGCTCTCGGTGGGGCCTTGGCCCACCTTCCCGACGTAGAGGACCGCCTCGGGCCTCGCGAACAGGCTGAACTTCGGGCTCGCATAAAACGCGAGCCCGAAGCCGGCCCGCGCGACGCCGCCCACCATCGTCGGCGCCGGCGTGCCGCTCGGCGCGCCCTTGACGGACACCTTGCCGTAGAAGCCACCACCGGCGAGGCCGGGATTGAGGAACAACCCTCGTCCGATGTTGATGAGGTAATTCCCGCCGAGGGTGACCATGCCGCCCTGGCGCGCGGCGGCGTCGACACCCTTGTAGAAGTAGCTGGCGTTCAGCGCCAGGTTGAGGTTGTTGAGGATGAAATAGCGGAACGAGAGCCCGGTGATGTTCGTGGTCCGGATGGAGGAGGTGTTGTTCTCGTTGCTGTAATTGAGCACGAGCAGGCTCTCGGCTCCGATCTCCTTGATGCCCTTCCCGATCGCCCGGATGCCGTTCGTGTCGGGAGCGTTGGGAACGAGGACGTCGGCGAGCGCGGACAGAGGTGCAGCCACGAGGACCGCACCAAGGGAGACCATTGCAGCGACAATCGACCAAGTACGCATGATACCTCGACGGGATGACAGGGCAGAGGCGCGGGACGAGATTGGGCCGCGATCGCCCTGGATTCCCGGGCGGTTTACACCATTTCGAGCCGCCCGGAACGGTCGCGACCGGGCGATCGGGTCGTATTAAAAAGAATTAAGCGGGCGCCGCGGCCCAGCGTCCACGGCAGCCGCGAGAGCGACGTGGCACCCGATCGCGCGCGCGGAAGCCACATGGAAGACGATTTGCATCACTTGTCCTCACGACCTCGATGGGCAAGCCAGACGCACGGCAGTCTATCCATCGATATTCACGGCGGACTGATCCGTCCAGGAATCTCGCATGTCACCTGCAAGCGTCCGAGATGAGGGCTGGTTCGTGAACGGATCGTCGCCGGCAGGACGGGAAGGCGCATTTCCTGGGTCGCGTTGCCTGACCCCGGGGGCGGGGTTCTGGGCGCCAGCCACCGTACGGAGGGTGAACGAGGACGGCTCGTTCAACGTCGAGATCGAGCTGGAGCCGGAGGAGCAGGGCGAGGTGGAGACACTCTTGTATGGAGTGCCGCCGGAGGAGGTCTCGTTCGACGACGTCGCGACGTGGGGCTCCGTGTTCGGCAGGGTGACCGGAGGCGAGGCGGGGTTCACGTACGCGCACTTCAGCAATATGCTGGCCGGGCTGGGCGGTCGCCTCACCGCGGAGGAGACGCGGGCGCTCTGGCTCCGAAGCTGCGCGCATCTGTTCGGAATGCACGAGGCGGAGGCGGCGGACAGCGCTCTGGACGTCGAGCAAGCGTATCGGGTCGTTCGGCGCGTCGGGCTCTGCGCGGGCGCGCTGCAAAAGGATCTGGACCGCGGAGAGGAAGCCGTCCCCTACCACGTGCTCTACATGAATGGGATCCGCATGGGAGGCCGAGATCCCTCGGGCGTGAGCCGGACGGTCACCCTGGAAGACGCGTTCGCCGCGCTCGGACTATCGGCGGTCGGGTCGGACGCGGAGAGCCTGGATGATCTCGCGAACGTGGAGCAGAGATGCGGAATTCGCCTGCCGGACGCCTTGAAGAGCTTTTTCGGCCAATGCGGTGTCTGCAGGGCCGTGCGGGAGACGCATCCCAACGATCCGAAGCTGTCGCGGGTGGACTGGCTGCTCTGGCCGGAGAACGACAGAGCGAGACCGAGGAGGATTCCGGAGCTGGGCCTGAACGGCGATTGCGCGATGTTGCTCGTGGACGAGCACGACGGCGATTACGCCTGGCACGCCGTCTTCTGCGAGGGGGACCTGGACGCACGTGTGTATCTCAGAGACGAGCAGGAGGAGCGGTGGCACCTCGTCGCGCCGACGATGGCTTTCTTCTTCTGGGACCTCGCACAGTCCGGGCTCATCCGCTACCAAGAGCCGCGCTTCGCAGGAATGAGGCCCGTGAGGAAAAACGACATTGGATTGATCTACGACAGGCCGATTCGCAGGCGCGACGCGTCGAAGGTGGAGAAAGAACGCGCCGCCCGGAGCCTGGTCGAGCCAGTCACGGACCCTGAAAAACCGCGGCGTCCATGGTGGAAGATCTGGTAAGGGCATCAAGATCAGCCGCTTTGAGCGGATCACCTATTGAAAGTCCCCGGCTTTGCCGGGGGCTTTTTACAAAGAGTCAAGCGGGCGGCAGCTCGAAGGCGAGCGATTCCAGGACGACCGCCGTGGGATCGAGCAAGAAGCCGTCATCGCGGCTCTGCAGCAGGGCTCCAAGGCCGAGCTTGCGGAGCTTGGTCAGCGTGACGTAGACGCGGTTCGCCGCCGCCTTGGGCGAGATTCGTTCCCCGGGCCAGCCAGCCTCGAAGAGCTCCGCGAGCGAGAGGGCGCGGCCCGGAGCGTCGATGCGCGCACGAACGAGGAATGCCAGGACGAGGCGCGCCGCCTTCGCCTTCAAGAAGGGCACAGGGCGGCTATCCTGGAGGCGAAACCAGCGGGCCTCCGGGCCCACGACGAGCCTCGCAATCGCTGGCGGGAGCGGATCGCCGGGCGGGCTCGCCGAGGTCGCGGGCAGGGCGATCGCGCGCTCGAGCAGGCGTACGGCGAAGCGAACGTCCTCCGAACCGCGCGCCGGCGCGAAGGTGCCGTCGGGGGCCGGAGCCTGGGCCACGGCAATCGGCGCAGCGGCGGCGAGGCGATATCGCGCTGCGGCCGTCTCATCGCCCGCTGCCAGGGCGACGCGCGCGCGCCAGGCGTCCGCATGGGCAGAGTGCAGCTCCACCGCAATCCTCGTCGTGAGCACACGCCCGCCGCCGAGCCTTTCGGCGGCGGCCTCGAAGTGGCGCGCCGCGGCGTCCTCGTGGCCGAGCCCGGTCTCGACGGCTCCGAGCGCGGCCAGGAAGACGATCGAATAGTGCCGCTCGCCGGTGCCATGGAGCCGCGCGAGGGCTTCGCCGTACGCGGAGCGCGCGTCGTCGAGCAGGCCCTCCTCGAACGCGACGTCGCCGAGGTAGCCGTGGAGCACGCCCTCCGACCATCGATCGCCGACGGCCCGGTGGATCGCGAGCGCCGCCCCGAGTTTTTCGCGCGCCTCGCCGAAGCGGCCCCTCGCTTGCTGGATGCGCCCCAGGATGCCGAGCACGTAACCCTCGGTGCGTCGGTCTTCCTGGAGCAGGGCGAGCGTTTGGCCGGCGGCGAGCTCGGCCTCGTCGAGCCGGCCGAGGCTCAGGCGCGCCAGGGCGATCTGCGAAAGGGCCAGGGATTGTCCCCGCGGATCACCGGCGACCTGGAAGCCTGCGGCCGCCTGCTCCACGTACCCCACGGCCTCCGTGGCGCGTCCCCGCCAGTTGAGCGCGCCGCCGTAGGTGAGCATCCAGTCGGCATGAAGCGAGGCTTCGCCGAGATCGAGGGCGATCGCCCGCGCTTGATCGAAGCAGGACCGCGCGTCGTCCGGGCGCTCCGCCTGATCGAACATCAGCCCGAGCTTGGTGAGGGCGAGGGATTCGTCGGCGCGTGAGCCCGCCGCGCGCGCTTCGTCGAGCGCCCGCTGAAAGCCGAGGAAGCTGTCGAGCACCCGTCCTCGAAGGAGGTCCGCGAGCGCGCGTGTGTAGAGCGCCCGCGTGCGCAGGCCCGGCGGGGCGGACGCGGCTTCAAGCGCAGCATCGAGCATCGCGACGTACGGCTCCAGGCGGCCCTTGGCGCACAGGAGGAGCACGGGTTCGAGCAGCAGAAGCCCGCGCAGGGCGGCCTCCGCGTCCTCGGGCGTGAGCGGTCGCCGCGCGAGCGCGCGCGTGCACACGGCGATCAGGTTGCTCGCTTCCAGCGAGGCGCGGCGAACGTCGATCACCCTCGGGAAGGGGGCGTCCCGTGAGCCCTCCATGCCGAGGAAGTACGCCGCGTGGCGTCGGGCGGCGGCTTCCTTGCCGCCGAGTTCGTCGAGTCGCTCCGCGGCGTACTCGCGGAGGCTTTCCAGCAGGCCGTAGCGGCGTTCGCCCTGGAGGTCGAACGCCCGGATCAACGATTTGTCGTGCAACGACTGGAGCACGTCGAGGATCGGCGGGCTTCTGCCTTCGCATCCGGCACCGAGCTCGAGCACCGCCTCCGCGGCTTCGAGCGAGAAGCCGCCGGTGAACACCGAGCACTGCGCGAGCGCGTCCTTCTCCCACGGTGCCAGGAGTTCCCACGATGAGTCGATCGCGCCGCGCAGCGTCGCCTTGCGCGCGGGCGCGCCGCGGGCGCCCGTCACGAGGAGCTCGAAGCGGCGCGCGAGCCGGTCGAGGATCTGTCCCGGCGCGAGGACGCCCATCCGCGCCGCGCAAAGCTCGATCGCCAGCGGGATGCCGTCGACGCGCCGGACGATCGCGGCGACGTTCTCGGCTTCGGCCTCGGTGAGCTCGAAGTCGAAGCGCACGGCCCGCGCTCGCGCCACGAAGAGCTCGACGGCGTCGGCCGAGGCGATCGCCTGCAGCGATCGCTCGTCCGCGGGCGGCACGCCGAGCGGCTCGAGCCCGAGGGACACCTCGCCGTCCAGCCGGAGTCGCTCGCGTGAGGTCACGACGAAAAGCGCGCGAGGCGCGTACGAGAGCCAGGGGCCCAGCATTTGCGGGGCGACGTCGACGAGCTGCTCCAGATTGTCGAGGAGGACCACGCTCCGCGGCGGCTCGGCGAGGGCGCGCCCGAGCTGCGCCACGACCTCGTCGGCGGTGCCCCCTGCGGAAAGGGGCACGTCGAGCGCGCGGGCGAGGACCGCGCACGCGTCGTCGAGCCCCTTGGCCTCGCTGAGATCGCAGAACAAGAGGCGCGCCCCGTCGCGCGCGGCGAGCGCCGACGCGGCCCACTCCAGCACGAGGCGCGTCTTGCCGATGCCGGCGGCGCCGGTGATCGTCACGAGCCGAGCGCCGGCGTCGATGCGCTCCCCGAGCGCACGAAGCTCCCGCGCGCGCCCGATGAAGGCGCCGCGCGCCGACGTACCTGGCGGCTTTCCCGTCACGGGCGGAAAGGCTACCACCACGAGCCGCGCGTGGAGAAGCCCCTCGCAGGTGCCGGCGACCCGTGCGTTAAAAATCGTTAAGGGGGTCGCGGGGCCGAGGGCCAAGCGCCGGGGCGGCGCCGGCGCGCGGTCAAAAGGTCGAAATCCCGAGCGAGAGTTGATGGATGAACTTCACGTCCGGCGACGGCAGCACGCGCAGCTCGTATCCGAACGTCATGGCATGCACGTGCACGCCGAGGCCCACGAACACGGCGCCGGTCTGTGTCCTGGATTCCTGCTCGTTCTCGACCATTCGAAAGGAACACGCTGTCGTCTGGTTCATGCAAGTCGGATCATCGAGCTGGAGGTTGTAGGTTTTTTCCTTGGTAAAATCCCAGTTCCAGCCGGCGCCGATCGAAGGGACGAGCGAGACCGTCGCGGGCGACGAGACCAGCGGAATGCGGTACCCGATGCGCACGTCACCCACGAGTCGCAGCGTGTCGGTCCGCCCGAGGGGCAGGTGGATGTCGCCCTTTGCCGGGACCTGCACGAAGGCGCTGAAGCGGGGCAAGAACTCCCACTGCTCGGCGAAGAGCATCGGAATGCCAATCGTTCCGCCGATGAATCCCCTGCCACGCTCGAATTGACCCGCGAACGTGGTCGCGAACCCGAGGACGATGCCAGGTTTGCTCTGGTACGGCTTTTTTCCCACGCTTTCGCGTGCCTCGCGTATTCTTCCGACCGGGACTGCGTGACCCATCGGAGCCTGTCCCACGGCCACCCCCGAGGGAGAGGGGACGACGATGCCGACCACGTGACCCTGACAGTCGAGGAGCGGGCCGCCGGTGTGGTTCGTCCCGAGGAGCGCGTCGGTCGACAGCAGATCGTCGTCGCGGTCGCTGACGACGCCCCGGCGGTGGGTCGGAAAGCGCTCTTCACGCGTGCCGAAGTCGACGGGAACGGCGATCGCGACGACCTCGCTGCCGATCACGGGGGCCGACGTCGCGAGTTCGAGCGCCTTTCCAGGGATGGGCGCGTCGAGCTCCAGGATGGCGATGCGTTCGAATGCGTCGATGAAGACGACCTTCGCATCAATCGAGAGGTTGTCGCGGGCATGGACGCGCAGCTTGAAGGGCCGCCCGACGACGCTGACATGGGTCACGACGTGCGTGTCGTCCACCAAAAAGCCTGCGCCCCAATTGGTATGCGTGGTGATGCGGACCGTACCGCGCCGCGCAGCCTCCGCGACGCGCTCGAGCCCCGCCGTGCCGCACGTGCCGCTCTCCAAAGGATGAGCAGGCGTCGCGGGCGGCGAAGACGCGACGGATAGCGTCGGCGCGGGGGGCGGGGAGGGAGGCTCGGTCGCGGCACCCGCGCCCAGGGGCTCCGCGCGGGCGACCGCGGAAGACGCGAACAAGGCCGCGAACAAGGCCGCGGCAGCCAAGGACCTCACGCGGCGCGGCGCGGGGGAGGTATCGTGGGGGCCTTCTCGGGTGGGGTTCCACATGTCGATCGTCTCCGGCAAGAGCGACCCCGGGGACGGATCCAGGGCCTGCCGGAGATGCTAGGGATCGGCACGGAGATCGCACATTAACGATATTTAATCGTTCACGTCGTCGGAGCGGGCGCGGCTTGCGGCCTGGGCGGCGGGCTCCATCCATGGGATGAGGTAGACCGGTCGCCGGCGTGGCGCCGGAGGTCGGGGAGGGGCGTGTGATGGTTCGACGAACGGCATTGGTGCTCGCCATCGGGCTCGCGAACGTGCCGGCCGCGCTTGCGGACGACGAGACGAGGCAGCAGGCGAGCGCGGTGGCGACCAATCCGCGGCGCGTTTGCTGGAAACCTGGACAAGGACGCGGCGCAGGAGACGCGCCGACGACGTGCGAGCCGCGAAAAGAATTTCAAGGTGGTCTCTGTTATTCGGTCTGTCCGTCGGGCATGACGGGCGAGGGGCCAGTATGCTGGTCGATTTGCCCGGCGGGATACGCGGACGAGGGGCTCCTCTGTCGCAAGGGGCTACACGTCGTGGCCAAGCAATCGATGGGTCGCGGGACCGGGGAGGCGCCCCGATGCGCCGCAGGGCAAGAGCCCGACGGGAGCCTCTGTTATGCCCCATGCCCCGCGGGCCACACGGGCGCGGGGCCGGTCTGCTGGCCGGCGTGCGGGAGCGATTACCCAGCGAGCTGCGGCGCCTTGTGCGCGGTATCGTCCACGGCATGCGCGGAGGTGGTCGGGGAGATGGTGTCGCAAGGGCTGCTCGTGGGGCTGGAGGCCATCCTGACGCAGCGGATCGACCCGCAAGCGCTGGCGGATCTGGCGAAGGCATTCGCGTGGCCGATGTGCGAGGGCAGGTGAGGGGTTTGGTCGTGCGCGTCGGCTCCTGGGGGGCGCGTCGCTGGGGCGTTGCCCCAGGCCCCACCAGGGGCTATCCGCCCCTGGACCCGGACCAGCCAGGGGCTGGACCCGGGGTCGATGAACTGCGCGATGCGCAGTTCATCGAACAGGCGACCCTGCCAGCCAAAACAGCAGCGCTGACGTCTCGACCCATGACGCCGACGGCGTGAGGCACACCTCCGCGGTCTTGCCACCGGCCTGTGGGAAGAACTGCGCATCGCGCAGTTCTTCCCCCTGAGGTCCAGGGCTTGCCCTGGTCCGGGTCGAGGGGCGGATAGCCCCCGCGGGGTCCGGGGCGGCGCCCCGGCGCGGGGGTCACGGCAGGGTGAGATCGGAAAGGCGCGCTCGGTGCGGCGATCCGGGGCGCCGTGAAGTGGCAAAGGGGAATGGGGGGAAGGGATCCACGGCGCTGTGGATCGGGGTTCCGAGGGTGGGATCGGCGATCCACAGCGGGGTGGATCGGGCAGGGGAGAGGGCCGCGGGCGAGTCACGACGGCGTGAGGTGAAGGCAGGAGGCGAGGGAAGGCGGTTCGCGGGGATGGGGAAGGGGAGGAGGCGAGGGGGAAAGCGGGATCGGGGCGGTGTGGGATGGCGGTGGCTGGGAGGGAAGGCGGTTTCGGGGCGCTGTGAGGTGGGGAAAGTGGAGGCGGGGGCGGGGGCGGAGGCGCAAACGCAAGCGGATTCAGGCGAGCGCGTGCGTCTTCAGGTGCTCCCGGGCGAGTTGCAGGCGGGCGTAGGCGGTCTTGGTCTTGATGCCGAGCGCTTCGGCGATCTCCCGGATCGAACGGCCTTCCAGGTAAGGCACCACGACTGCACGGATGCGCGGGCCGATCCTCGAGAGGAATCGCTTGAGCCGGAAGAGCCCGTACGTCGCCAGCACGAGCGCCTCCGTCGACTCCGCTTCGTCTTCCCGCTCGGGAAAGTCATCCGCAAGGCCCGCGAGGACCTCGCGCTCGCAACGCGCCAGCTTTCGATGGTTGCGCGCACGGTTGAGCCCGATCACCAGGAGCCACGGGCGCGCCTGCTCCGGCGTGACAAGACATTCGAGGCGTCGCCAGGCCGTGAGGAAGACCTCCTGCACGACATCGTCCACGTCGCTGGGAGGGATGGCCTGTCCGAGAAGAAGGCGGCGCAGGAAATCGCGGTGCTCCAGGTAAAGGCGCCCCAGCAGGGCGTGCGCCGCCGTAAAGTTTGCCGGCGGCGGATGGAGCTGTATCGTTACCATACTCATGACTCCGGGTATCGCGGGGTTGTGGGGAGATGCCGGTCGGTGTTCCTTGCACCGGCTGGCGTCGCTTGCTTTGTCTCATGGATTGCGGCCCGAGGCAATGGGAAAAGAGCGGATTGGTTCGTCGGCGGAAAACCCACGATCCGACCTGAATGGGACGAGGGGCGTTGGAATGGGAGCTGTGATCCTGCGCGGCTGAAAGACCCTCACGCCAACTTGTTCCTGGTCTTGCCACCGGCCTGTGGAAGAACTGCGCATCGCGCAGTTCTTCCAACACGAGTCCAGCGCTTGCGCTGGTTCGGGTCGAGGGGCGAACAGCCCCCGCGGGGTCCGGGGCGGCGCCCCGGCGCGACGGCCTCAGCCGAGTGGCGGCGATGGCAGCGTGCCGTTCGGATCGTCGAGGTCGTCCTGCTGCGCCTGCCGCAGCCAGCTCTGCGAGAGCGTGCCGGCTGGAAGCCCGGGGAGGTCGACGGTCTCGAACGCGGCGCCATTCTGGACGGACCGTGAGAAACCCCAGTTGTCGAATGCAAAGTGGTTGACGGTGGAGCTCACGAGCGATTCCTCGCTGGCGTAACGCACGATGATGTCGTGCAGCTCTTCGGCGAACGCCGATTCGATTCCGGCCGCGACAAGCCCCGGGTGAACGCGGAGCCGGCCGCTGGTCGATACCGGCGAATGCGTGCGCCAGGTCGCCGCGCCGCACGCCGCGAGCACGGCGCTTGCGAGTGATATCATGCCGACGAATACAGAAGAGAAGCGAATAGCCATGCCTCTTGTGTGCCACGTGAGCGAGGTCGGCATCAAGCACATGACCAAGCTCTGGTGACGGCTTGCACCCCCGGCGGCGCCGTGTCGAGGGATGGCAAACACCCGGACGGACGACGCAGCGCGGCGCGCGGTGCGACCTGAACTCATCGCTTACCGTGCTGCCTGGGCGCAAGTTCGGCTGGCACACAAGGCATCGGGGCCCGTTTACGCGACAAGCTACTGCTGTTACGTATACCGTGCACTGCGAGGACGGCTTCCCCCGTCTGTCATGGTAACATCCTGAACGTGCAGGGTCATCGGTGGGGTCGGGGTTTGGACCGGGAGACTCTTGCCGGTGTCGCTTCTCGTGCGCGGGGAAGGAGAGGTGTGCGCCTTCCGGAAGCCCAGGGCGTTGCATGTACACGCTGAGAGAGCTGCTTTTCCAAAACAACGGGGTCGCCGTTCATCGCGGACTCAGGAAGAGCGATCAGCGCCCGGTGGTGGTCAAGACGCTCGATCCGAGGCGGTGCCGGCCGAGGGACCTCGTGCGCCTGAAGAACGAGTACGAGATTGGCCGGAAGCTCGACATCCCGGCGGTCGTGAAGCCCCTCGCGCTCGAGACGCTCGAGGGCATGCCCGCCCTGGTCATGGAGGATACTGGCAGCGAGCCGCTTTCCCGCCTCCTCGGAGCGCCGATGGGCGTGGAGAGGTTTCTCCCGCTCGCCGTTTCCATCGCGCAGGCCGTCGCGGAAGTCCACGGCCAGGACGTCGTCCACAAGGACCTCAAGCCGGCAAACATCCTCGTCAACGTAG
Organism: Polyangium jinanense; assembly: GCF_028435365.1. The sequence goes on from NZ_JAGTJJ010000083.1 coordinate 22,364, forward strand.
AGGCCGGCGAGGTGAAGATCGTCGATTTCGGGATCGCTTCCCGGCTTCCCCGCGAACCGCAGGCCGCGCAGCCCCTCCGCCTCATCGAGGGCTCGCTGCCGTACATGTCGCCAGAGCAGACGGGGCGGATGAGCCGGGTGATCGACAACCGCTCGGACCTCTACTCCCTCGGCGTGACGTTCTACGAAATGCTGACGGGCAGGCTACCCTTCCAGGCGGCGGATCCCCTGGAATGGGTACATTGCCACATTGCGCGGTCGCCCACGCCTCCTCGGGAGGTCGTTCCGTCGGTGCCGGAGGTGGTCTCGGCCCTCGTCATGAGGCTGCTTTCCAAGGTGGCGGAGGAGCGCTACCAGAGCGCCACAGGCCTCCGGTACGACCTCGCGCGTTGCCTCGCGGCGTGGCAATCGACGAGCCGGATCGAGCCCTTTCCTCTGGGGCAGCGAGACGTGGCGGATCGTTTTCAGACGCCCCAGAAGCTCTATGGTCGCGCGGAGGAGTTCGCCGCGCTCCTCGGCGCCTTCGAGCGGGTGGTCGCCACCGGGACCCCTGAAATCGTGCTGGTTTCCGGTTACTCGGGCGTCGGGAAATCGGCCCTGGTACACGAGCTGTACAAGCCGATCTTCCGGCAGCGGGGCTCCTTGGTCTCGGGGAAGTTCGAGCAGTACAAGCGCGATATTCCCTACGTCACGATCGTCCAGGCGCTGCGCGAGCTCGTGCTCGAGCTCCTCGCCCAGAGCGAGGACCGGATCGATTCCTTTCGGCAGCGGCTGCGGGCCGCCCTCGGGGTGAACGGTCAGCTCATCGTCGACGTGATCCCCCAGGTCGAGCTCGTCCTTGGCCGGCAGCCGCCCGTCCCGGAGCTGCCCGTCACCGAGGCGCAGAACCGCTTCCACATGGTGTTCCGGCATTTCGTCGGGGTGTTTACCCGGAAGGAGCACCCCGTCGCGATCTTCCTCGACGATTTGCAATGGGCCGACGCGGCGAGCCTCGGGCTCCTCGAGGATCTGATGACCCACCCCGAGACGCGCCACCTCCTCGTCATCGGCGCGTATCGCGACAACGAGGTGACCGCCTCGCACCCTCTCGTGCGGGCGCTCGACAAGATGCGGAAGGAGGGCGTGCGCGTCTCGGACATCGTGCTCGGCCCGCTCTGCCGAGAGCACCTCGCCGCGCTCGTCAGCGATACGCTGCATTGCCCCCGCGAAGACGCCGCGCCGCTCGCGAGCCTCGTCCACGAGAAGACGGCCGGCAACCCCTTCTTCGCGATCCAGTTCCTCACCGCGCTCCACGAAGAACGCCTGATCGAATTCGACGGGCGCGCCGGCGTCTTTCGGTGGGACACCGCGAAGATCCGCGAAAAGGGTTTCACCGACAACGTGGTCGCCCTGATGGTCGGGAAGCTCGTGCGGCTTCCCCCATGCGCCCAGCAAGCGCTGAAGCAGCTCGCCTGTCTGGGAAACACCGCGGAGGTCGCCCTCCTGGCGACGGTCCGCGGCCGCTCGGAGGAGGCGTCGCATGCGGACCTGTGGGAGGCCGTTCGCGCGGGGCTGATTCTCCGCATGGGCGGCACGTACAAGTTTCTCCACGACCGTGTCCAGGAGGCGGCCTATTCGCTCATCCCCGCAGGCGAGCGAGCGGCGATGCACCTGGAGATAGGCCGGCTGCTCGCGGCGCGTACGGCGCCCGACGAGCTCGAGGAGAAGATCTTCGAAATCGTGAACCAGCTCGATCTCGGCGCCGCGCTGATTACATCGCGGGAGGAGCGCGAGCGGGTGGCGGTGCTCAACCTCGCCGCGGGCAAGCGCGCCAAGGCGAACGCGGCCTACGCCTCGGCATTGAAGTACCTGGCTTTTGGCTCGGCGCTCCTGCCGGAGGAGAGCTGGGAGCTTCGGTACGAGCTCGTCTTTTCGCTCGAGCTCCACCGGGCCGAGTGCGAGTATTTGACGGGCGAGCTCTCGTCCGCGGAAGAGCGGCTCTCGACGCTCTGGCGCCGCGCCGCAAACCTCGTCGACCTCGCGGTCGTCACGTGCGCGCGCCTCAACCTTTATACCACCCAGGATCGGACCGACCGCGCCGTCGACGCGGGCCTGCAATACCTCCGGCTCATCGACATCGAGTGGTCGCCGCACCCGACGGCGGACGAGGTTCAGCGGGAATACGAGCGGATGTGGCGAAAGCTCGGGGGACGGCCGATCGAGGGGCTCATCGACCTGCCATCGCTCTCGGAGCCGCGCTGGCGAGCGACGATGGACGTCCTCACGATGCTCGCGCCCCCGGCCCAGTTCATCGACAAGAACCTGAGCTGCATCGTCATTGCTCGCATGGCGAACATCAGCCTCGAGCATGGCAACAGCGATGCGTCGTGTTTCGCATACAGCTGGCTCGGCACCGTCCTCGGACCGCTCTTCGGCGACTATGCGACGGGGTTCCGCTTCGGCAAGCTCGGCCTCGATCTGCTGGAGAACCGCGGGCTGCTCCGCTTCAAGGCCCGCGTCTACCTGCTCTTCGGCAAGAGCATCCATCCATGGTCGAAGCACCTTCGCACGGGCCTCGAGTGGCTGCAGCGCGCCTTCGCCGCGGCGCAGGAGACCGGCGATCTCACGTATGCGGCCTATGCCAGAAACCAATCCTTGACGCTCCTGCTCGCTGCCGGAGAGCCGCTCGGCGAGGTGCAACGAGAGGCCGACGACGCGCTCGAATTCGTGCGGAAGGCGAAGTTCGGTCACGTCGTCGACTCCATCACCGGACAGCTCGTGCTCATCCGGGTTCTTCGGGGCAAGACGCGGGATTTCGCCTCCTTCAACGACGCCGAGTTCGACGAGGGCCGATTCGAACGGCACCTGGAGAGCGATCCGCGCCTCTCGATCGCCACCTGCTGGTACTGGATCCGCAAGCTGCAGGCGCGCTTCTCCGCGGGCGCTTTTGCCGCCGCGGTCGAGGCCGCGTCGAAGGCGGAGCGGCTCCTCTCGACGTTGCCCTCCTGCTTCGAGCAGGCCGAATACCATTTTTATGGCGCGCTCGCACGGGCTGCGTACCTCGACACGGCGCCTGTCGACGAGCGGCCCCGGCACCTCGCGGAGCTCGTCGCCCACCACGATCCGCTCGCGGTGTGGGCCGATAACTGCCCCGAGAACTTCGGGAACCGCGCCGCGCTGGTCGGCGCGGAGATCGCGCGCATCGAAGGACGGCTCCTCGACGCCGAGCGTCTCTACGAGGACGCCATCCGCTCCGCGCGCGACAATGGCTTCGTCCACAACGAGGCGGTCGCCTTCGAGACGGCCGCGCGCTTCTACCGCGCGCGCGGCTTCGAGCTTTTCGCCGATACCTACCTGCGCGAGGCCCGCGCCCGCTATCTTCGCTGGGGCGCCGACGGCAAGGTGCTCGAGCTCGACCAGCGCTACCCCCGATTGCTGGAGACGAAGCTGAGCGCGCCCAACGCCACCTTCGCAGCCCGGCCCGAGCAGCTCGACCTGCTTTCGGTGACCAAGGCCTCGCAAACCATCTCGAACGAGATCCTCCTCGACAAACTGGTACGCACGCTGCTCGAGGTCGTGCTCGAGCAAGGCGGCGCGCAGAGCGCTTGCCTCATCCTGTGTCAGGGCCAAAGCCTCTCGATCGAAGCGGAGGCCGCCCTCGAAGAGAAAGGGGAGGGGACGAGCTTCCGAAAGACTTCGCCTGTGGATGTTTCGCAGCGCGTCCCCGTGTCGCTCGTCCATTACGTGCAGCGGACGAGGGAGCGCGTCATCCTCGGTGACGCCTCGTCCGATGCAGGGAAGTTCTCGGGCGACGACTACTTCGCGCGGCACAAGCCCAAATCCGTCCTCTGCATGCCCATTCTGAGGCCGGCCGAGGTGGTCCATTTCCTCTATCTCGAGAACAACCTGCTCGCCGGTGCCTTCACGCCCGACCGGCTCGTCGCCCTGTCGCTCCTCGCCACGCAGGCGGCGATTTCCCTGGAGAAGGCGCTGCTCCACGGCAAGGAGCAGGCGGCGCGGGCGGCGGCCGAGGAGGCGGAGCGCCGCGCGGCTTTCCTGGCCGAGACGGGGGCCATCCTGTCGGAGTCGCTCGATTACGAAGAGACGTTCGCCCGCCTGGGCCGGCTCTGCGTGCGCTCGCTGTGCGATTGGTGCGTGATCGATATCCTGGAGCGTGAAGAGATCCGGCGTATCTCCGGGGCCCACAAGGACCCCGCGAAGGAGCCGCTGCTCGAGGAGCTGAAGCAGCGCTACCCTCCTCGGATGGATTCGCCGCACCCGGCTGCCATGGTCCTGCGGACCGGAAAGGCGCTCCTGTTGCCCGAGCTCTCCCTGGAAGACATCCGGGCCACCTGTGAAGATGACACGCACGCGGAGCTCATCCGCGCGCTGGGGACGCGGACGGGCTTGGCGGTGCCGCTCGTGGCGCGGGGGCAAACGCTCGGGGTGCTGAGCATGGCCTCGTGCGCGCCGGGGCGGCGTTATGGGGACGCCGATCTCACGCTGGTCCAGGAAGTGGCGCGAAGGGCCGCGACCGCGATCGACAACGCGCGCCTCTACCGCAAGACCCAGGAGGCCATCTGCGTGCGAGACGAGTTCCTCTCGGTGGCCTCGCACGAGCTCAACACGCCGCTCACGTCGCTCACGCTCACATTGCAGTCGATGAGCAGGGCCATCCAATTGGGTCGATTCTCCGACGGGCAAGCCGTGGGCAAGCTGGTCGAGCGCGCCTTGCGGCAAGGGACGCGCCTGGCTCGGCTGAACGATGATCTCCTGGATGTCACGCGAATCCACGCGGAACGGCTTCCCCTGGAGCCAGAGGACGTCGACCTCGGGGTCCTCACCCAGAACGTGGTCGAGCAATTCACCCTGGATCTGGAGCGGGCCAGGTGCGCGCTCTCGGTACGGGACAGCGCGCCGATCGTGGGCCATTGGGATCGCTCCCGCGTCGAGCAGATCGTCACGAACCTCCTCGCCAATGCGATCAAGTTCGGGGCCGGCAAGCCCATCGAGATCTCCCTCGGCAAGGAGGCCGGGACCGCGTGGCTCGCGGTGGCGGATCATGGAATCGGTATCGATCCGGCGAGGCAGGGCCGGATCTTCGAGCGCTTCGAGCGCGCCGTATCCAAGAACTACGGCGGGCTTGGGCTCGGCCTGTACATCAGCCGGAGGATCGCGGAGGCGCACGGGGGCACGCTCCGTGTCCAGAGCGAGCCAGGCGTGGGAGCGACCTTCACCCTCGAACTCCCTTGCGCCGGGCCACCGACATCCGGAGGGCCGCAGGCCTAGAACATCGATCGGTCGATTACACGTTCATTACAGCACTCGACGACGTTGCTCACCGGCACCCTTCCGAGCTGTAAGGGCGGAGTAAGTGCATTCCGGCGAAAAGGGTGACATCCTCTCGATTGTCGGAGGCGCGGCGCAACCCCCTTCGATCCCGAGAGGCGATTCCAGCGCGATCAGGCATGGCTGATCGCACGGGCGCGCCCCTCGAACCATCGCTCGTTTGGCCATCGAAATGACGCCATGCGGGCGATAAAAAGACCGTAAAGAGAGGAGCATCGATCATGGCTCAGGATATCTTGATCATCGTCAACGCCAAGACCGGCACCGTGCAGATGTATGCCGCCGATCCCTCGATCGTCCAGGGCAACTCGCAGGGCTCGAACGAGCTCTGGGTGCGCGTCCCCGCCTCCGAGCAGTTGCGGTGGCGCGTGGAGCCGCTCCAGCTTGCCGAGGGCGCCGGCGGCGAGGCCGATCTCTACCACGCGATCATCACGAAGGTCGAGCTCTGGGGAGCGACCGAATCCCCGCCCCAGGGCGATGCCAGCAAGTACCTCGTGGACTGGATCAGCAACAACGGCGCGGGAGATACCCCCTATTACAGCGCTCCGGGCACGATCACTCCCGGGAAAAACACGTTTGGGCCTCCCACGCCCGTCGCCACGCAGGGCATCAATCGCCCCTTCATCGCGTGCGAGACGCAAATGTCGAACCGCGACGAGATGGTGAGCCCCAAGATCGCTTATTCCTTCTCCGTCGACATCTACCTGGGCAGGGAGAAGGTGAACGCCGTCACCTGGGACCCCTTCGTGACGGTCTACCGTCCGTAAGGACGTCCTCGAGCGGTCGCACGCTCAGGCTCGAACAGGGCGGCGGTCGCTCGCTGCGAGCCGCCCTGGTTCGACCCTCGACAAGCCCGGCGCCCCGCCTCTCGACGAGCCCGCGCTCTCGAACTGAGCATTGGTCTCATCTGGGAGGCGCTGAGCTGGGGCGTTGCCCCAGGCCCCACCAGGGGCTATCCGCCCCTGGACCCGGACCAGCCAGGGGCTGGACCCGGGGTCGATGAACTGCGCGATGCGCAGTTCATCGAACAGCCGAGTCAAGACCAGGAGCGATCCTGCCCGCCAAGACAGCAGCGCTGACATCTCAACCGGCAGCGGGCCTGTTGGAAGAACTGCGCATCGCGCAGTTCTTCCACGAATGGTCCAGGGCTTGCCCTGGTTCGGGTCGAGGGGCGAACAGCCCCCGCGGGGTCCGGGGCAGCGCCCCGGCGCGGCGGCCTCAAGAAGAGACCAATGCTCAGGCTCTCGAAGCAGGGGCGCGGCCCCCTTCCTTGACCTTCTTCGCTTTCGCGTCGTCCAATCGGCCCGGCGGTGTAACGGGCGTGTAATTGACCGGGCCCCCGCGCTCGGGTAGGAGGGTACGCATGCACAACAAAGAGAAGAGTGACGCGACCGGTGGTGTCCATCCGTTGAACGCCCAGCTCGATCCAGGGCTTTTGGATTGGCGGTATTACAAGATCGAATGGAGCGGGAGCCGGAAGTTCGCGGACATCATTGCCACCCGGGTCGCCGGCGCGGGGTACAACGCTGGTGTGGAGTACTGGCTCGTGGACAAGGCGGGCTTGACGGTCGAGAACGGGCTCGTCGTCACCTGCGTGGGCGACAAGGCCTGGACCGATTCGCGGCCCTTGGCCCCCACGAATGCGCAGGAGTTCACCGCTCCCTGCGCGGCGGACTGGACCGAGGTGGACACCGACCTCACAACCGGCACTCTCTACAAGCACGCGACCGAGGACTATTACGTGCGTATCGCGATCAGCGACAAGGAGCCGGACGCGACCATTTCGATGCTGCGATGGTATCAGAAGAAAACCACGGCCCCGGCGCCGTCCTTCGAACCGAGCGGGACGTATACCCAGGTCTCGGCGCTCGGGTCCGGACGGATGTGGTATGCCGATTCGAAGTCGCCCTGACCACAAAGACGTGCGATTCAGCGCGGATCCATGTTCGCGGTCAAGCTCCGCGCGACCCGTAGTCCCACCGTCGCTCGCCGTATCCCAGGCAGGAGCCCGAAGCGCCCCGCCGCCCGCGCGAAGGGAAGCGCGCTGCTCCATCCACCGCCCCGCACCGCCCGGTGCTCCGGATCGCCAGGCGACGCCTCGTCGACGAGCACTCGCTCCCCCACGATTGCCGGCCCCTCGCGCCGCCACACGTTGCAGCACCAATCTCGCGAGTTGCCGCTGAGCCCGCGCACCCCATAAGGGCTTTCGTCGGCCGGATAGCTGTCCGCTGCGACGCGCATCGGCACGCCCGCGTGGCTCTCGAGCACGCACGCAAACGTCGCGTCCGGGTAATCGCCCCACGGGTAGGCTCGGCCATCCACCCCGCGCGCGGCTTTCTCGCGTTCGAGCTCGTTCGGCAGTCGCCAGGGCAGCCCCGTCTGCGCCGAGAGCCAGCGCGCGTACGAAAGCGCCGCGTACCAATCGATGGACGCCACGGGCCACTCCGACGCCAATCGCGCGCCGGCCTCGTCGACCGCCAGCATGAAGCGCCCCCCGGCCTCGCGACCAAACAGCGGCCGCTCGTCCCTGGCCTCCGCCATCCCGTGCGCGGTGCGCGGTACGCACGCGAGCGCCTCCTCCTCGCGGCCCTCGCCGAGCAGCGCGTTCAGGAACGCAAGGTATTCGCCGTTCGTCACGGGGAAGCGGCGCAAGACGAACGCATCGATCCATACCCGCCGGGCGGGCAGGCTGTCCGGCGCCTCCGGATCGCCGCCGATGTCGGCATACCCCGCGGGCACGAAGCAATCGTCCGGGCCGAGCGCATGCAGGAGGGGCAACGAGAGGATACGAGGCCCTGTCTCGCCCGGCGGCGTGCCGTCCCAGTGGGCGCCCCGCTCGATGCATACCGGCAGGCGCACCTCCGCCCGCCCCGGCGCCGAGATCACGAGGAGATAGCTGCCGCGGGGCAACACCGCCTCCCGGATCGGCGCGCGCCCGAGATGCCGCACCGGCTCGGCCACGAGGCGCCTGTCGCGCGCGGCGAACCGACAGAGCAGCACCTCGGCGCCTTCGGGATCGGTCACGAGCGAGAGCGCGCCGTCGCCGCGCAAAATGGCCGCGTGTCGCCCCCGATCGTGGGTCCGGAGCATGGCCTCGGCGCGAGCCGCGTCCTCATGCCGGCGCGCGCGTTCGGCGGCGACGAGCTCGTCGCAATGACGATCGGCGAGCAGTGCGTGCGCCTCGGGCAGCTCGGGGTCCAGGATCAGAGCGCCGTGCGCCGCTTGCAGCAGGGCCGCCTCGCGGAGCACCGCGTCCTGTGCAATCCGCGACGCTTCGTCTTCGAGCGCCCAGGCTGGCCGCTTGACCTCCACCGGATCGTAGGGGCGCACCGCCTCCATGAGCCGCCGCGCGCGCGCTGTGATCTCGCGCGCTCGTGCCCGCAGCTCCGCGATTTCCGGCAGGAGCGCCGCCGCCTCCGCGAGCGCGAGGCGGGCCTGCTCGCGGCGGCGCGCCCCGTCGAGCCAATCGAGGACCTCACGGCCGAGAGCCGCGGCGTCGGGGTACCGCGCGGCAGGATCGCGCTGCATGGCGCGCTCGCATATCGCGACGAGCTCCCGCGGCAATGCAGGGCCACCCCGGGCCGCCTCGGCGACCGGGATCGGGGGGCCCGCGAGCACCTGCCGCCAGATGGCAAGGCCACTGCCTCGATAGGGCGGGCGCCCGGCGAGGAGTTGATAAAGGATGGCGCCGAGGGCGTAGACATCACTCGGCTTGCCATGCATGGCGTGCTCGCCGCCCGCCTGTTCGGGCGGCATGTACGTGGGCGTCCCGAGCACCTCGCCGTGGCGCGTGAGCCCCCCTTCGTCGCCTCCGTCGCCTTCGTGGATTGCGTCGTCATCGTCCGGCTCGCTCGGCAGCGGATCGCCAATGCGGCGCGCGAGGCCCCAGTCCATGACGAACGCCTCGCCTTGCTCACCAACCATGAGGTTCATCGGCTTGAGATCGCGATGAAGAATCCCCTCGCCGTGCGCGTACGCGACCGCCTGGGTGATGCGCGCGAACGCGTCGACGGCGCGGCGGAACGTCCAGCCCGAGGGCGTGGGCCCGAAGCCCGTCGGCCCCGCGGCCCCGTAGAGCTCCGCAATCACGGCGTCGAATGTACGTCCGCGGACCTCCTGCATGGTGAACCAGGGCCTGCCGTCGTCGAACTGGCCTCGCTCGTGAACGGGAATGATTCCCGGGTGTTGCAGCCGCGCCGTGAGCTCGATCTCGCTGATGAAGCGGGCGCGCATCCGCGGGTTTTGCACGTGCTCCCAGCGCAGCACTTTCATGGCGAGCACACGCCCGAAGAGCAAATCGCGCACGCGCCGCACGTCGCCGGCCCCCCCGCGGGCGATGCGACCGAGATCCTCGTAGCGGCGCGGCAGCGGCGGCTCCACGGCTTCCATCGGCTCGACCGCGCGCACACCGGAGTCGGTCTCGGCGGTGAGGATGGACGCCGTCGAGTCGCTGGAGGCATCCACCGTCGGCGGAGGAACGGGGCTGGGATCCATGACGATGGCGTATACACGGGATTGGACGGGCATGGTAGGCTGCGGCTCGGCCTTTGAGTGAGGGCGAGGATGGGGACACTCAAGAACGAGTCGACACAGGATTATGTTACCCTGGGGGTGCGGTGTCTGATTGGGCGGCATTCGGCCTGTGACGTGCGCGTGGACGAACGGCGTGTTTCTGCGGAGCACGCCAGCTTGCACTGGACAGGTGGGCGCTGGGAGCTCAGGGACCTCGGCAGCCGGAACGGGACGCTGCTCGGGGGCCAGCGCCTTTCGCCTGGAGAGCGTGTGCCGCTCGCGGAGGGGGCGGCATTCTCGCTGGGAGGCCCGAGCCCCACGTTCGTGTTGACCGACGGCTCCCCGCCGGGCGCGGCGGCTCGGCACCATGCAAGCGGGGCGCGGCGCGCCGCCTCGGGGGGCATGCTTCTCCTGCCGGACGAGGAGCTGCCGCTCGTGAGTGTATTCGAGAATGGCGAGGGCCAATGGGTGACCGAGACCGGCGACGATGTGCAGCCGGTCGAGGATCGGCAGGTCATCACGATTGCGGGTGAATCCTGGACGCTCGAGCTTCCGCCGCGCGATACCGAGACCTGGCAGAGCGACATCAGGAGCCCGATGCTGGAGAGCATTCATCTGCGGCTCGCCGTGAGCCAGAATGAAGAGCAGGTGACGGCGACGGTGGTGATGGGCCGGCGAGAGGCGGAGCTCCCGGCACGGACCCACCATTACCTCCTGGTCACGCTGGCCCGCGCGTGGCTCGAGGATCGCGACGCGCCGGCGGCAAAACGAGGCTGGCTCGGGCGCGAGGCGTTATGCCGGATGCTGGCGACGGACGCGAACAAACTGAACGTCGACATCCACCGCGCCCGCAAACAGCTCGCGGTCCTGGGCGTCCAGAATGCCGCGGGGCTCGTGGAGCGGCGGCCGGACACGGGGGAGATCCGGATTGGCGTGCGGAGCGTCGAGGTCGTCCGGATGTGAAGGCCGGGGCCCAGGGCTCTCGTCCTACCGATTCCCCGAGCGGATGGCCATCACGACGGCGACGAACACGAACAGCACCACAAGCGAAAGCGAGTAGTGGATGGCGATCTGCTGCGAGTTCGTCTGCGTCCGGCGGGCAAGGAACTTGCTCGAGGTCCCCTCGCCGTACAGGTCCCGATAACGGTAGGTTCCCAGCGGAATGAGCGGCAAGCCGCAGAAGACGACCCAGTGGACCCGGACCACGGAGCCGCAGTCGCAGCATCCCCGGTCCTCTCCGTAGAACATCGTCCCCGTGCCATTGACGGTCGAGATGTTGCCAGGCGACAGCGGGGTGGACTCGTCATAGCACCTCTTGCAGAACCCGGAGCTCCGGTGCTCCTCCTCCTCGCGCTGTCTTGCCAGCTGCATTCGGCGGACCTCGACGAGATCCCTCACGAGCGTCTCCGCCGCGGCCGGCGCCGCGCCGCTCGACACGAGCGCAGACCAGATCTCGACCGCGGACTTGCCCTGGCCAAGCAGTGCGACAGCGAGGAGGAGGCTGTTCACATGGGCCTCCGCCGCGGCCGGCGCCACGCCGCTCGACACGAGCGCGGACCAGATCTCGGCCGAGGATTTTCCCTGGCCGAACAGGGAGACAGCCGGATCGCATGGCTGCCTGTTGATCATGTCGTTCATGACACCCGCCCCGAACCTCCAGAGGTGGACCTCAGCACTTCTTCGTGCTCGCCCGCGCGCACCTCCGGTACTTCAACCCGTTAATGCCCCCCTTGGCGTTCTCGGCCTCCGCCCACGCGCGGTACCTCGCGGAAGGGCAAAGGACTTTCCGGGGAGGATTTGTCGCCCCTAAAACCCCCTTTCGGGTACGCTCCGCCCCGTGCGGACACGATTCTCTCTCGGGGCGGTGGGGCTCGGTGGGCGGGGAGCGCGGAGGCGTTTTGCGGTTTCTACGTGAGCGGCGCCGACAAACGGCTCTCGGACAAACCGCGGTTTTTCGGGCCGAGCGCTCGTTTGGCCTGACTGTTTGGCGAGGTGGCGGAGCACACCCCCGCGTGCTTTTTGATCGTATCACCTCGCCCACCACCGTCTGGACGCTGGCCCGGCCCCGTGTCAGGCGCCGCGCACATGCGCTGTCGAGCCGACGGCCTCGCGCATTCGGCTTGGAATGCAAGTACCGCGTAGACGTCCGCGCAACCGCTCGCGCGAAGCGCGTTCGTCGAGCAGATCGTCGAGCTCGAGGAGAAGGAGCGCGCGAACAACAGCCTGGAACGACGAATGTCGCGCAGCCGGGTGGGCCGCTTCAAGTCGATGACGGATTTCGACTGGGACTGGCCGACGAGGATCGACCGCGAGCTGGTGGAGGCCGCGCTCCGGCTCGAATTCATCGAGCAATCGAAGAATGTCGTGCTGGTGGCATCACACGGGCTCGGCAAGTCGATGATCGCGCGCAACATCGCGCACCAGGCGGTGCTCGCCGGCCACTCCGTCATCTTCACGACCGCCGCGCAGCTCCTGCTCGATCTGGGCGCGCGGGAAACGAGCCGAGCGCTGGACAAGCGGCTGAAGCATTACGCGAAGGCGACGCTTCTCGTGCTCGACGAGGTGGGATACCTGTCCTTCGACGGGCGCAACGAGGACCTGTTATTCCAGCTCGTGAACCTGCGATACGAGAAGAAGAGCATCGTGCTGACGACGAACCTCGCCTTCAGCGATTGGCCAACGATCTTCCCGAACGCGACGTGCGCGACGGCGCTGATCGACCGCGTCGTCCACCACGCCGAGATCATCATGATCGAGGGCGAGAGCTACAGGCTCCGTGAGGCGAAGGAGGCCGCGGAGCGGAGAAACGGCGCCGCGGCCGCGAAGAAGAAGCGGTAGATCGCGGCGGCGGGAGAGACGGACCGGTCGGCAGAGGCGTTGCGAACGTCGGGCGGCCGGTCCAGATTTCTGCGGATCGGGAGGAGCGGTGACAGCGGTCGTGAACGGCAGAGGTGTGAGTCTCGTCAAGCCTTTCTTCAACGAGTATGAGACGATGCATGCCGATGCGTCGCCATTGCGGGTAGCGCGACTCACTTTATCTGGAGATTGACAGGCGCGAGAGTTCTAGCGTTTCCTTCGCTTTTGCGGTCGCCGCACAAATCTGATCCACCGGACAGGAAGCCTTTGACAGCTACATTTTTTCGGATGTCTTGTCCGCGTAAAGCGGGGTGTAGGGTTGGCGCGGGGTGTATCTCGTGCACTCATCCGCCCCGAAAAGGAGAATTCCATGGGCTATCCGATGCATGAAGATCCAGAGACGGCCACGTTCTGGGCGAACGTAGCGAGGGTTGACGGGGTCAGGTTCAACAGACAAACCAATTCCAAGAGCGCTCCCTCCACGCCCGCCGAGAAAGGCAGCGGGCCCGGGGCCGATCTGTACGAGATCACGACGGACGCGGCCGCAAATACCATCAACGACATGGTCGCTGCCTCCGACGCCTTCAACTGGTGGGGGGAACTGATCACCATGCTCTATAACCCCGCCGGCGCCTTTCGGGACGTGGTCTTCGAGATCGTCGGTGACGCCATGAAGGCGGGCATCGCGGCGCGGAAGTTCTGGCACGATCACAAGTTTGCCAAGGGCGATCGCATCTACATCTCGACCAACGTCGCGTACCCGTCGGGGGAGGTTACTGTCTATTGCGGGTGCTCCGTACTCGGCTCCGACTACAATCGCTTCATCCAGAAGGGGAGCTCGTTCTCCAGGGAGGACATGCAGCGGATCGACAACTACTACGGTGCCATCCCCGATCCCCTGCCTCCCGTCGTCCAGCTTAAGCTCGACTCCCGCAATATAACGGTCAGGCGGACCAGCATGACCCTAGACAAGGGATCGTGGGTGCCGGGGAAAGAGCCGCCCGAGACGCTGGACATTCACTCCGTCATCTGCGAGGTATCTGCCGACGGAGTGACCGCCCCGGTGGGCGTATCGGGACAGATCGTCTACGAAGGCGGCGACCTCAAGTGGACGATCAAGTTCAACCTCACCTGCAATCCCGGTGTCAATACGGGCTTGGCATCGGCGGGGTGCCAGTCTATCGCGGAGAACGAATGGCACGCGGAGATGGAGAGCATCGATCCGAGCGGTGTCCCTGATCAGAGCAGGGCGTGGTATTGCTATGTCTGGAAGACGGATTGGAGTCACCGGGGATGATGGTGGCGTTGCAAATTCGAACGACCAAGCCGCCGTCATGAATGACCAAGCCGCCGTGGAACACTGGCTGAGCCCGTCCCGCGCTGCTCGTGGAATGGAGCGCCAGGGTCGGGGCCGTTCGATCTGGTGGAACCGGGGGCGGCGTCGCGCGACGTGCACAGAGGACATCGACACAGCGCAACCGCCCGAGATCCGACAAACGGCCGCCAGAGGAGAGCGGCGGGGAAAAGGACAACGCTCGCCCAAAAGCGCCTCCCCGCCGCCCTCTTCTCGAGCAACCCGCAACGCAAATACTCGTCCACTTCGCGCACGACGAACTTCGGCAAACTGCTCAATCCTTCTATACGCTCACGAAATGCCGGCCAAACCTCGCTCAACACCCGATAAAGGATACTCTCCTCGGGGCGACGACGTTCGTATTGGTAGGGCTGGTGAGTGTTCAGTATGACGTGCGGACTCGAGCATCCACGCGCTATGCGCTCGCCGTGCCAAACGAATTTGCCGCAGTTTTCTCGACGTTTTCGCTGCCGAACTCATGGCGGCCGCCATGGCGGCACCTGGCGGCCGCCACCCCGCCGCCAACTGAAGGCTTTGCGTCGGCCCGCGAACGTCAACCGCTCAACTCAAACCCCAAAATGATGCCCCCGCAACCACCTCGGCAAACCCGTCTTGAACTGCCTCGCCGTCACCCGTATCCTCCCACGGCAGCCACACGCGCACGTGTGCCCCTTCGCATCTTCCTTTGCCGCCCACGCCTGCGCTTCTCCTCGTGCAGTTCCTGATCGTGTAGCTAACCTCACCGTTCCTTCGATGTGCACTTTTTGGCCCAAGGTCAGGGGAGCCGACAAACGGCTCTCGGACAAACCGTGGTTTTACGGGCCGAGCGCTCGTTTTGCCGGGCTGAAACTTGGCGCTTTCCAGTGTGGGCATTGGGGTCAGCGTCAACGGCTGTCCAGAACTGCCTCCGACCGCGTGGTCTCGTCTCTCGTTCCCACTTTAATCCTGCCCCCGAAGTAAAGGGGCTCGCGGCGGGCGGGCGCCCCGGCAAGGGGAACCGCCCCGCGCGCGACATCCCGAGGGCGGTCCCGTCGACGGCTGCGGCGCTCTCCAGGTCCAGGGCCGCAGGATCGTGGAGAACGCCGTCCGCCTCCGTACGGGCAGTCTCACGCCCATTTTGAGAAGATCCCCTTCCACAGCAGAAGCGGAGCCCAACGCATCCTTCGCGGTGCGCCTGCCTCGCCGCCTGCCGACGTCGAAAACCTCCTTGTCCCCCTTCTGATACTCTGCTAACCAGAGTCACGAACGAACGTTCGTTCTGTTAACTTGAACACGATGGCACCGTCTCGATCGCCGAGGTCGAGCGCCTCGTGAGAACGGAGAGAATGACGATGAAAACACGTACGCTCGTTGTGGTTGCATGGGGGCTTCTGGCCGGCGCATGTTCGGAAGATCCCGGGACGGGAACCAGCGGCACAGGCGGCTCTGGAGGCATGGGCGGGGGCGGCTCTGGTGGAATGGCCACGGGCGGCTCTGGAGGCTCTGGTGGAATGGCCACGGGCGGCTCTGGAGGCATGGGCGGGGGCGGTTCTGGTGGAATGGCCACGGGCGGCTCTGGTGGAATGGGCGGCTCTGGCGGCATGGGCACGGGCGGCTCTGGTGGAATGGGCGGAGGCGCTGGCGGCATGGGCGGGACATCGAGCGCTTCGAGCGGTGCGCAAATCTGCATACCTGGCACGCCGAAGAGCTGTTATGACGGGCCCGGCGGCACGGAAGGCGTGGGGACGTGCCTCGGCGGGATGTCGACGTGCCTGCCCGACGGCTCCGGCTTTGGTCCGTGCGAGGGGGAGGTCTTGCCGGCGACGGACGATTGCAAGACGGCTGCGGACGAGGACTGCAATGGCGCGAACGCGGCGTGCCCCGGCTCGACGAGCTGGAGCCGACGCTTCGGCAGCAACCTCATGAACCAAACCGAAGAAAAACTCGGGGGGCTCGCGGTGGACGCGGGAGGGAACGTGCTCATCGCGGGCCATTATCTTTCCACGATGGACTTCGACGGAGGCCTTGGGCTCGGCGACGGGGGGAGCGCCCGCGACGGGTTCGTAGCGAAGCTCGACAGTACCGGCCAACCCATCTGGGCGCGCAAGATTGCGGCGCTCAACAATCTGTACATGCGCGGCGCGTGCGTCGATCCGCAGGGCAACGTCGTGGTCGTCGGCGAGACCAACGGCGACGGCATCAACGCGGGCGGAGGCTTGAAGGTCGGCACCGGGTCGGTGCAGACGTTCGTGGTCAGCTACGATCCGGCTGGCAACCATCGCTTCTCCTTGGTCTCGAACGGCTCGGGCTCGGCCTACGCAAAAGCAGTCGCGTGCGGCGCCGATGGCTCGATCGCGCTGGTCGGCTATTTCACCGGCAACCTGACCTTCGGCGGCAACCAGATCATTTCCAATGGCTCGGATGCATTCGTGGTGAAATTCTCGGGAGATGGTCAACAGATCTTCACGAAGCGCTACGGGGACGCCAGTTTCCAGGCGGCCACGGGCGCCGCCTTCGACACGCAAGGCCGGGTCGTGATCTCGGGATACAACGACAATACGATCGACTTCGGCGTCGCGACGCTCGCCAAGGGGTTCTTCGTCGCGAGGCTCTCGGCGACCGGAGAGCACCTCGCGAGCAGGAGCTTTCCGGGCGACGCGACTTCGTCGTCAAATTTGCTGGTTCGCGTGAGCGCGGGGCCGGACGACACGCTCGTCCTGGCGACGGACTCGGGGGACACGCCGATCGTCGTCGATCTCGGAGTCGCCGGCCCGCAAAACGGGACGTTTTTCATGGTGAAGCTCGACGGGTCCACCACGCCGGTATGGGGGAGGGTTTTTTCGGGTGCCGGAGGTCTGAAGGGCGTCACGTTCGGAAACAACGGCGACGTCGTGGTGACCGGCGCGCTGCGCGGCTCGGTCGACTTCGGGAGCGGTACGGCGCAGACGACGACCGGCTCGTCGGATATCGTGGTCGCCTCGTATTCGGCCGCGGACGGCGCATTCCGGTGGTCGCGCGTGGAAGGGGACTTCGATGCGAAATCCATGCCACAATGGGGCGAGGCCGTTGGCGTGAATGCGGCGGGCCAGATTTACGTGGGCGGTAGTTTCGAGGGAGCCATTCACTGGGGAGACCAAGAGCTCGTCGCGAGCTTCGGTCATGTCGGTCTTTACTCGTCGGACGTGTTCGTCGCGTCGCTCGCGCCGTGATTGCGTGGCATTAAGGATGCTGAACATTGGTCTCATCGCAAGCCGCCGCGCCGGGGCGCCGCCCCGGGCCCCGCGGGGGCTAATACCTTAGGAGATCCCCCGGCTCTGCCGGGGAGGCAGCCGAAGTTTGACATTTCCGGGGGTCTAAAGGCGGAACCCCCTTCGTGAGCCGCTCAAAGCAACACGAAAGGGGTTCCAGTGGACGAGT
>NZ_JAGTJJ010000084.1 GCF_028435365.1 Polyangium jinanense
GGCACTCGATTCGTCTCACCGCTCTGCTTCGCCTCCCGCGCTGCACCGCGTGAGGGGTGGGATCATTCTTCCCACGGGGCCATTGTCAGCTTTGGATGATAACCCCTATCATCCTTTCCTGGCGCACAGTATCGTGACCATTAGCTCATGGCTCCGGAGAGTCGGGGTTGTGGGTCAGACGCCGGTCGGTGTTGCTAGCGCCGGCTGGCGTCGCTTGCTTTGTCTCATGGATTGCGGCCGGAGGCAATGGCAAAAGAGCGGATTGGTTCGTCGGGGGAGTCGCGGGAGAACCCACGCTGAACGTCCCTCACCCCCAACCCCTCTCCCGTCCCGGGAGAGGGGTGAGGGAGGGTTCTCCTACGCGGCGCGGCGGTAGACGAGGCGGGTGAGGGTGGCGATGACGTGGTCCATTCGGTCGAGGACCTTTGCATCGACGGTGCCGATATAGCGCATGGCCTGGGCGACCTGGACGCGGGCCAGCACCTCCCTTGCCGACCCGAGGGCGGAGGAGTAGCGCTGTCGCTTGTTTCCGGCGTGATTGCCCATGCCTTCTGCCGCGTTCAACGCGACGCTATGCATGGCCCTGCGCATTTGCCGCGCCAGATCCGAATCCTTTCGCTCAATCCGTTCTGCAATGCTTGCCGCGTCCCCCGCCATGACCAAAACGACTTCGTAGATCCTCAGCATGATGATTCCTCCGCCCGACGGCCCAATCGCCGGGACCCCCGTCCCCGAGCGGAACCCCTGCATACCGTTCCCCAAGCGCACGCACACGCGCAAGCGCAAGCGCACGCGCACGCGCCTCCGCCTCCGCCTCCGCTCCCGATCCGGAATCTATTTGCTACCTACTACATAGGCAGCAAACTTAATAATTCCGAACACTTGTGACCCACTGAGAGCGACCCGCTGCCCGGCCAATATGCTGATCGCGCGTTCAGTAGTGGCGCAGTCCGATCGAGAGGTCTCGACCATGGAAGCCAGGACCGGCATCATCCCGAGCATGGGCGGCAAGAGCAGCAAGGGCGGCAAGGGCAGCAAGGCGCGCGGAACGGCGCAGGATCGCGCGCACGTCAGCCCCCCGCGCGAGGTCTCGATCCTCGAAGCGGCGCCCGATGCGCCCGCGGTCGTGAACGCTGGGCCGACGATCGCGGATCCTTCCGCGGTTCGGCGTGTCCTCACGGTCAACGGTCCTCACGCGGGGACGTCGCGAGTCCTCGCCTATCGGCGCGTCTCGACCATGGAGCAAATGCGATCGGGCACGTCGCTCGACGCGCAGGACGAGGAGATCCGGCGTTACTGTCAGTACGCCCGCCTGCCGGATCCGATTGACTTTGAAGAAACGGAATCGGGCGGCGTCGAGTCACAAGAGAAACGGGAGAACATCGCAGCCCTGCTAAAGGCCGTCCGCCCGGGGGATCTCGTGGTCGTGGCGAAGCTCGATCGGTTCTCTCGCGATATCGTATTCACGATCTCAGCCGTTCGCGACATCATCAAGCGGGGGGCGCGCTTCCTGTCTCTCGCTGAACGGTTCGACGCCTCTACCCCCGAGGGGGAGACGCAAATGGCCCTGTGGGCGTCGATCGCACAGATGGAGCGGGCCCGCATTCGGGAGCGCACGGAAGGCAATCGAAAGCGGCTCCGGGCCCTCGGGAAATTCGTAGAGGGACAGCCCCCGTTTGGCTACGTGCGGGCCAAGGGGGCGGACGTCCACGATAAGCCGCGCCGATTGGACATCGATCCGATCAAGGCGCCTATCGTCCGCGAAATGTTCGACATGTGCCTTGCAGGCAAGAGCGCGCGAGACATCGCGCTCCATTGCCAGACGACCTATGCAGGACTCGCGACGTTCCGAACCGTCTGGATCCTGCAATTGCTAAAAAACCGCATATACGCCGGCCAGATCGCGACCACGCCCGTCCGGCCGGACAAAAATCGGCAGTTGACGCAAAAGCCCGCGGAATGGGTCGACGCGCACGAACCGATCGTTTCCCTTCAAATGTGGCACGCTGCCCAGCACGCGCTCGCGGGGCGCCGCTCCTATGGGCGCAAGCCTCGCACGGACACGATCACCTCGGAATGGTTGATCCGAGGGCTCGCCCGTTGCTCCATTTGCGGATCGATGATCACGGCCAAGCCTGCAAGCGAGAAGAATAAGCACGCGGGATACTACGTGTGCCGGAAGCGCTACGCGCCCGAGTTGAAGAATGCCACGCGCGAGCGGTGCATGGGAGCGCCCTGGAATCGGCAGGATGAGATCGATCCCACGATCGAAAGGCTCGCGGCGCGGCACTTCAAGGCGCTTGACGGCCAACTGTCGAAAGCGCCCCCGCCGTCCCCCCATGCGCCGAATTTCAGGACGCAGCGGGCCAAGCTCGTAACGGCGCGGAGCAATCTCGTTTCCATGGTCTCCTCGGGCCAGTGGGGGATGGACGTGATCCGGGCGGAAGCGGCGCGGATCGAACGCGAGCTTGCCGCGATCGATGCGGAGGAACGGGCGCTATCCGCGGAAGCTTCGGCCGATACAGTCGAGAATCGGAAGGGCGCGCTTTCGTGGTTGCGCTCGATCGTGGCGCAATGGGGGACCATGGCCGTCCCTGCTCGGCGCGCGGCGCTCGGCGCGATGCTCGACGGGATCAAGATCGGTCCGGAGGGGATCGCGATCGAATGGAGCGACGCCGCGACGATGGCCGTCCGATACGCGGAGGGACGCCTACCCGATCCCGCGACGCTCGACCAGGCGAACGAGGATCCGCGCCGCCCAGCTCGCCCGATGCTCACGGGAAGCGAGGAGCACGCGCGTGCGCTTCCGCCCCGAGACGCGGAGCAGATGCAGTAGGTGGCGCTCGGCGCGCGGGAAGTGTTGGGGCCATCCCGCGCGCCGAACGCATGGCGCCCCCTTCCCGCGCTGTGTCGCCCCGTTCGGCGCGGTCGTGTTCGACTGCGGAGCAGTTATCAGCCTCACACGGGTAGTCTCACGCGTGAGAGCGCGCCTTGCGTGAGCGTGTGAGGGGACAGCGCCTCACTCGCGCGGTCCCCTCGCGTGGACCGCTTACGCGAAGCGTCCCGCTCGGCGCGCAGCGTGTGCGCTGATGCTATTGCACTCGCCGAATCGCCCCGGTTTGCGGACCCTGATACATCCGAACCGGAGGGAGTGGAACCTTAGGCAGCACAGGAAGCGTGTGGCGCACCGTCCTCATCGTGCCTTGGATATCCTGAAGAGCGAATCGCTGGGTGAATGGGACATATGCCGCGTCAGGCGGCATCTGGGCCTCAAGTAGCTGCACCCCGGCAGCCGCAGTTTGGGCTCCAATCTGGCAAAAGCGATTTTTACGTCGTTTTATTCAAGCGCGCTCCTTCCTGATGGAGCCGCGGCGCACATATCGTTTGGTTGCCTGGATCGGGGATAAATCATCATATTCGGCCGCCAAACGGTCTCTGCTCCCAGCGGTGATGCTTTCAACGTCCGGCATGCCGTAGCTAGAGATTCTTCTCATACAGCCACAGCCGCCCACCTTCGTGATCGCTTTCCCCGAACCTTTTGTAGCCCAGCTTCTCATAGATATGTCGGCCCCGGATGTTGTGCTCGAATACGTCTAGCCAGATCCGCGTTCGATGCAGCTCTTCACGACAGAAACGCTCCATGGCCGAGATCGCCGACTGTCCGACACCACGCCCCTTGGCGGAGACCACGATGCGGCGAAATTCAATGCTGCTTGCATCTGGATCGCGCGCCAGGATGAAGAAGCCCGCCAGCTCGCCATCCTTTAGAATCCTCAGATACATCAGGTGTGGATCAAGCATCTTCTGAACATGCTCGGACGGCGAATACGGCAGGATGAATTCCCTGGTGTCCGGCGCTTGCTCCAAAGCCGCAAATAGCGCAGCGTCTTCCACCGATGCTCTTTCCAATAGGATCATGACCAGTCTCGAGCCCTGACGACCCCGTTCACCGGGCCGCGGCGAACGACGTTGATTTCAGAATCCGCGCGGCCCGCGGCTCCGGTGCAATGGATTGTCGTCCCGCGATCCGGCGGTTTTCGTTCAGGGCACCGGTGGCTCCTGGGGGCTGCGGACTTCAGCGCTCATCTTGTCTGCCCAACTGTGCAATTAGCCTGCCGCCGCATAACCTGCGGCCTAACCACACAACTCCGTGGTATATACAGCCGCCGTCTAACCCGCGGAGTTCTGCAATTCGGCAGCAGCGGCCGGTTGCTGCCAGCATCGAGTGCGGCGCTTTGGGCGTCGTTGTTCTGCCTACCCGTGAACCGCGAGACGCGAATGCCGACACGGATGTTCGCTGACCGGAGCCGCGCGACAGTGCCACAATTCACAAGGAAACGGGTCTCACAACTTTCGCCCGGCTACAAGCAGAATCCACAACCGTCCGCGAACACACACCACGCCAGGACTCCCCGCGGTCCCCCGTCATTGACCGAAAGGTAAGGCCTTCACCCGCGGGCGGCGCGTGCTTGCGTGTGCAGCGGCGAGGTGGGGGCTTCGCCCTCGCGCTCTCAGGCCGCCACGTGCGCACCCCTCGGCAGCGGCATCCGAGCTCGCCCGGTGAGCGCAAGCGCGTTCACGGGACCGCCTCCACGCGCGACGGAAGGCGTCCACGTACCCACCACGCACCCACCACGCAACTCGCGACGCCACACAAAGCACGTACCTCGGCCACGACGAACAACTCGACGATTACGACGACGACGAGCGAGCACGATGACCCAGCGCTCGCGTGCTGGATCCTGCCCGCGAGGCCCGATTTCCCAGGACACGCGCAAGCCATTTGCGACCGCAAGCCCGCAAGCTCTCCGTGTCATGGCACGACGCTTCCGCTTGACGTGCGCCCCCTCGCGCCGCTCGGCGCAGCCCTCGACGCGTTCGGCGCGGTCGAACTCGACGGCGCAGTCCTCGCCGCGCTGCCGGCTCGCAAGGCCCGGGTCGCGCGGCTCGCATGCGAGTAGCGGCGCGCAGCGCGGGGTGCTCTCGACGCTCGGCGTATGCTTCGCGCAAGGGGCGCGCGTGCGCGTTGCGCTTGTGAGTCGTGTGCTTGCGTCACAAGCCACTTGCACGCACAAGCCACAAGCCCGAACGGAGCCGATCGAACGGCGCTCGCTCGACGGCGCCGCCCTTGCGTTCCCGGGGCCCGCACGTGCTCGGCGCGGTCGTGCTCGACGGCGCGACCCTCGCGGCGATCGGCGCGGTCGCGGCGCAGCCCTCGCGGCGCTCGACGCGGTCGTGCTCGACGGCGCAGCCCTCGCGGTGCTTGTCAAGGGGATCGTGCGGGAAGGGGGCGCGTTTCTTGTCACGCCTGTCTCGGGGGCTTGTCTCGCGAGACACACGACCCCGAGACAGGCGTGACAACACAACGGCGCAGCCCTCGCGGCGCTCGGCGCGGTCGTGCTCGGCGGCGCAGCCCCGGGAAGCTCGGCGCGTCGTGCTCGACGGCGCGGCCCCGGGAAGCTCGGCGCGTCGTGCTCGACGGCGCGACCCTCGCGGCGATCGGCGCAGCCCCGGGGGCGCTCTCGACGCTCGGCGCGGTCGTGCTCGACGGCGCAGCCCCGGGGGCGCTCTCGACGCTCGGCGCGGTCGTGCTCGACGGCGCAGCCCCGGGGGCGCTCTCGACGCTCGGCGCGGTCGTGCTCGACGGCGCAGCCCTCGCGGCCCTCGCGGTGCTCGGCGCGGTACGACTCGCAAGGAACGCGCCTCGCGGCTCGCATGCGAGCCGACCTTGCCCGATGCTCTCAGGCTCACGCAGGCGCCACCTCACGCGTGAGAGCGCACGTGCGTGAGGCGTGAGGTGGGCCGCTCGGGGTGACCCGCTTACGCTAAGCGTCCCGCTCGGCGGGCAGTGCGTCCCGCTTCGTCAGTGTGTCGTGGCACAGTCGACCGACCAGCACACCCGGCACACCGGCCCGGCTTATCGTAAGTCACAGATCCGGCGCGGCCCTGGGATCCTCGGCGCGTCGTGCTCGACGGCGCAGCCCTCGCGGCGCTCTCGACGCTGGGCGCGGCCCTTGGGAAGCTCGGCGCGTCGTGCTCGACGGCGGAACTGCTCTCGCGCGATCTCGACGCTCGGCGCAGTCCTCGCGCGCCGCTCGGCGCGGTCATGCTCGACGGCGCGGCCCTCGCGACGCTCGGCGCGGTCATGCTCGACGGCGCGGCCCTCGCGGCGCTCGGCGCGATCATGCTCGACGGCGCGGCCCTCGCGGCGCTCGGCGCGGTCATGCTCGACGGCGGCGCTCGCGGCGCTCTCGACGCTCGGCGCGATCGTGCTCGACGGCGCAGCCCCCGCGGGGCGCTCGACGCTCGGCGCGATCATATTCGACGGCGCGGCCCTTCGCGGCGCCCGCTCTGGGGCGGCCCTCGGGCCCGCGCGTGTATCTCTGCCAGAGATACGCGGCCCTCGATCCACGCATAACCCCGCGAGATCCATACAGAAGGCCCGGATCGGCGCGTTGTTTTCTGGTGCGGAAAACGGGGGGACGGCGCAGCCGTCTGGGCGCGCTCGACGGTCGGCGCACGTGCTCGGCGCGGCGCAGCCCTCGGGGCGTGCTCGATGCTCGACGCACGCGTTCCGCCTCCCATTGCCGACCGAATCGCGCGCTTGCAGCTCCGCGCCCGCGATCGACGGCGCAGTTCTCGCGGCGATCTCGATGCTCGGCGCGGCCCTCGTGGCGATCAGCGGGTCGTGTTCGACGGCGCGGCCCTCGCGGCGATCGGCGCGGTCCTGGGAAGCTCGGCGCGTCGTGCTCGACGGCGCGGCCCTCGCGCCGATCGGCGCGGCCCTGGGAAGCTCGGCGCGTCGTGCTCGACGGCGCGGAAAACGGGGGACGGCGCAACGCTCGGCGCGCGTTATTACAGCCTCCCCGGAGCGAGTTATTACAAGTAAGAACCCGTGCGCATCACGCGGCGCCGCGCAGTCCTCGGGCCGCTCGGCGCGACGCTTCGGCGCGAGGCGCAGCCCTCGGGGCGCTCGGCGTGGCGCGTGCTCGACGGCGCAGCCCCCGGGGCGCCTGGCGTTCGGCGCAGCCCTCGCGACAGTTCGTGTCATGACACGAAATCGAACCTGGCACGAACTCCCGCCGCTCGGAGTTCGGCGCAGTCCTCGCCCCGCTTGGCGCGCGCTCGGCGTGGTGCGTGCTCGACGGCGACAGACCTGAGGATCGCACGGTGCAAAGGTTCGTCCGATCTTACCGCACCCCTTCCCGGCGTTCGTCCGATCCTGTAGGATGCTCCCTCGTGTCTCGCCCCTTGGCCCTGGCCGTTCTCCTCCTACTTTCGCTTTCGACGCCCATTAAGGCGGCTGAACCGGAGAAGCCCGCGCAGTCGAAACCCGACGAACCTAAAGCCACGCGCGCCAGCCGGTATCGTAAGTTAAGCCCCGAGGAGGAGGAACGGTTCAATGCGCGCGTTGCGGCGGGAGATCGGGCCCTCGAAGCGGGACGGCTAAATGAGGCTGCCGATACATATACGGAAGCCCTAACGATTAAGCACGAGCCTCGCCTGTCCGGACGCCTCGGGCTCGTGCTTTCAATGTTTCTGCCAGACCCGCAAACCGATCTCACAATGGCATTTGCGTTGCAAGTCGCGGTATCCGAGGCAGCCGGGATATCGTCAGCGGAACGTAGGCAATTCTTTGAGGCTTACGAACGCGTGCGCAAGCGTGTCTGTCGGGTCGATGTCATGGTCAACGATGTTGACGCTATGGTATCGATCGGAGTCGACAGGCGCGTCCGAAGCGAAGGCGCGTTTTGGACGTTCATATCGCCTGGAAATACAGATATCACCGCGACATTGACGGGCCGTAAAGACATCAAACAGACCGCCGAGTGTGTCGGCGGAAAGTCGATTCTACTACAATTCGAGTTTCCCGAGCCTGACGAGAGTCAGCCTCAGGTCATCACCATCGAGAAGGAACCGAAGGAACGACGTGTAATTGTGCGCGAAGTTGCCCGGGCGGCGCATGCCGCGCGAGAGCCCTTGCCCCTGGAGGCACAGGCGCCGCCTCGCTTCAATGGTGGCATCGGGCCTGTGATGGTATTCGGCGCGGCCCCTTCTCCGTCCCTTGGCTTCTCCCTTGTGGGCCAGTATCAGCGCCAGAGCTTATCAGCCATAGCCATTGCAAACGCGGCATGGTCGCTCGGCGGTATGGGGGATCCCCCGATCGATATCTTTTCGGCGTCGGCCCATGTGGGACCGTGCGTGCAGTGGCAATGGCTCGATGGCTGCGCTTTCGGTGGTGCAACATTCTTCGAGCGTCGAGTGTCGCCTAATCCGGCGTATCGCGCCGATGCGGATCGGGGCATAATCCCGTCATTCGGGCTCGGTGTCGGCGCAACGTACAGGTTCAGAGAAGCCCTTGCCGGTCGTGTGTTCTTGGATGCAATGGCATTGACCCGGGATATGGTGATCGATGTCGTTGTGCCTGATAATTCTGTAACTTCTGTTTGGCAAACCCAAAGATTTTTATTCTCCATCTCGGCCTCGCTGATGTTCGGGCGCTAGAAAGGCGATCGTCATGTTTGCACGTCGACTCTCGACAGGGGTTGTTGCGTCAATGATTGCGGCCGGTCTTTTTGCCGGCGCATTGCTCGCGGTCAACGGATGTACCACTGAGCCGTGGCATACTTACGTATATTGCCTCCCCGAGGCGAGTCCTGACGCGGATGTCGGTCGGCACTGCTTTCCCGACGGAGGCGGTCCAATCGAGCCATTGACTTGCAAGGCTGCGGGGGGTGAATGCATCACAATGGGAACATCCGATTTCCGTGAGAGAGCAGTCCTGCTGTGGATGGGTGGTGACGAATTCGACGCGCCAGATTGCCCCGAGCGCGCAAACAGTGAATTTTATACGGGGTACGGGGAACTCGTCGTATCATTGCCCTGTCAGCAGTGCGCATGCGGATCGGCTGAATGTATAATGCCGGGCGGGCTCGTTGCCGATTCAAGTAACGCCTGCCAGGGGGGCAATACAACCGCGTACGATGGCCCGAGCGGATGGGACGGTTCGTGCGTGTCCCCCTCCACAATGCCCTCGGGGAGCTTTCGTTCGATAGGACTAACGCCTGCGGGGGTCTCCTCTTGCGAGCCTATCGGCGATCCGGTCCCCCCCAACAGCCCATCTTTCGCGCCTCACGGGTCTTCATTCGCGAATGGCATTTACTGGGGCAAGTACGCGAAAGCATGCCAGGGGACCGCGGATGGATCTTGTCCAAATACCGGCGAGCTATGCCTACCAAGCGCCGAGCCTCCTCCGCCCGACTTTCGTCACTGTGTGCAATACACGTTGCCCGTTGACGAAGCGAATCTGCCACAATGTCCGGAGGCATTTCCGGATCGATTCACCTTTTATTCGGGCACGAAGGGGCAGGTTGAATGCACGCCGTGCGAGTGCGGCGAGCCTGTAGGGGCGCAGTGCGCCGTTTCCTTTTCGGCGTACCAGGACACAGCTTGCGCGGGTGTTCCCATGCCATTGTTTCAAAACGTTACCGCGTTTCCGGGTAGCTGTGTTGACTTTGGCGTCGCATCCATTCCCCTTGGTTCGATGGAGGCGAAGTGGGTGAGCAACACTCCAGGAGCATGCGCGCCGAGCGGGGGCGAGTTAGTCGGCGAAGTGAGCGGCGCGGATCCGCGAGTGTTCTGCTGCCAGACACCTCCCCCACCTCAGAACGAGTAATAAGGAGTTCCGACGATGAGAAGCTTATGCGCGGTGATGACCATCGGCGCGCTTGCCATGTCCGTTGCCCTTGGGGGCTGCACGGGCGCCGACCCTAACCAGGGTGACTCTGCCGACGATTTATGTAACCTCAAGCGCGAGGCTTGCGTGAATAAGTGCTATGAGGCGGATATGGGCTTTGGCTGCACGACTTGTTGCAGGTCCAGTTACTTGTCGTGCAAGGTCGGTGGAAATTACAATTTCCAAGGTTGCCCCGATAAGTCGGGCGAATAGTGACAGGCCATCGGAGCGGATGAACCCCACAATGCACACGGCTCGCCTGGTAATCATAACGGTTCTCGCGTTGACCTCCGCAAGCTGTCGTCGCCGCGAGAGGAACCTCGGTCCTTGGGATGGCGGTGTACCCACGCTCCGAGAGGAGTGCATCGTGCCAGGGGACAAGTGTGACCGCGATTGCTATGATCGGAAGGCAAGTCCCGCATGCAGCGCGTGCTGTGGCGATCAGGACGTTCTCTGCAATACGCAACAGCCCTATTCGTTCGAGTCCTGCAAGGGCACCGAATAGGCATCCCATGAGCGCGATCGCGCCGAGCGTCGAGAGCGCCCCGAGGGTTGCGCCGAGCGCCCCGAGGGCTGCGCCGTGCGCCTCGCGATCGCCCCGAGCGTCGAGAGCACCCCGAGGGCTGCGCCCGTCGAGCACGACCGCGCCGAGCACCCCGAGGGCTGCGCCCGTCGAGCACGACCGCGCCGAGCGCCCCGAGGGCTGCGCCGTGCGCCTCGCAATCGCCCCGAGCGTCGAGAGCGCCCCGAGGGCTGCGCCGTCGAGCACGACCGCGCCGAGCGCCCCGAGGGCTGCGCCGTGTGCCTCGCAATCGCGCCGAGCGTCGAGAGCGCCCCGAGGGCTGCGCCCGTCGAGCACGACCGCGCCGAGCGCCCCGAGGGCTGCGTCCGTCGAGCACGACCGCGCCGAGCGCCCGAGGGCTGCGCCGTGTGCCTCGCAATCGCGCCGAGCGTCGAGAGCGCCCCGAGGGCTGCGCCCGTCGAGCACGACCGCGCCGAGCGCCCCGAGGGCTGCGCCCGTCGAGCACGACCGCGCCGAGCGCCCGAGGGCTGCGCCGTGTGCCTCGCAATCGCGCCGAGCGTCGAGAGCGCCCCGAGGGCTGCGCCCGTCGAGCACGACCGCGCCGAGCGCGCGCCGAGCGTCGGGAGCACCCCGAGGGCTGCGCCGAGCGCCCCGCAAGGCTTCCGCCCGTGACCGGAGGAACCATGCAAATCCTTTTTAAGATCGAGCCCTTAGTCCTCGCCCTGGCCTCCGAAACGGTACACAAACAGATTTCGCTTGCCGCCTCCGCCTCCGCTCCCGCCCCCGCCCCCGCCGGCCTACGAGCCACCGGGGAATCCTCCCGTCGCGCACTTCGCCCGGCGGTGACAGCGCGCCCCACGTTCCCCCCGTCCTCCCAGCCCGCCTATGACGCAGCCCGGAACGTTCCCCCGGTCCTCCCAGCGTACCTATGACGCAGCCGGGAACGTTCCCCCCGCGCTCCTAGCCTCCCGATGACGCACCGCCGAACGTCCCCCCCATCCTCCCAGCCCGCCTATGACGCAGCCCGAAACGTTCCCCCCATCCTCCCAGCCCGCCTATGACGCAGCCCGAAACGTTCCCCCCTCGCTCCTAGCCTCCCGATGACGCACCGCGCAGCCTTCCCCGCACCTTCCCAGCTTGCCTAGGACGCAGCCCGGAACGTTTCCCCCTCGCTCGCGTCGGAACCGTGCGCTTCCATCCACCGGACGGAAACTCCTGCTACGTTCGCCGGCTGACTTGGGGGGGAAACACGAGGACCCATGGGCGCCAGCTTGAACCAGATCCCGCGCGCGCAAAAGCGCGACATCGTCAAAAAGATCAAGGAAAACCTCGAGGTACGCGCCGAAAACGGCCCCCCCGAGCCCGCGCTGGACATCTACATCAGCGAATGCACGGACATCGCCGACGCGCTCGACGCGCACGTCACGGGGAACGTACTCGCCCACGCAGAGCGCGCCGCCCGGCTCGCGCAGCTCGAAGCCGCCGACGACGCGGTCGATACCTGGTATCGCCATATCGAGGGCTACATCGGCGTCGAGTCGCGGCGCCGCGTCAGCCCGAACATCCTCGGCGCCCTCGCCCTGCACCAGGCGGCCTTCCCCGATGGCCTCGCGCACGTCGACGATCCCATCGCGGACGAGAATCGGATCTGCCGCGACGCCCTGCTCGTGCTCCGCGCGCCCGAGCACGTGGCCACACTGCAGGTGATCGAACTGCCGGCCATCTGGCTCGAGCGATGGGAGACGGCCATCGACAAGAGCGATGCTTTGCTCGCCGAGGTCGAAAAGGCGCGCACGGACAAGCGCGCGCACGTCGACGCGGGCCGCGACGCCGAGACGGAATGGGTGGAGCTCATGGTGCGGCTGCGGCGCTACGTGGCGAGCCGCGCGAAGCGATCCGATGCGGCGCGGATTCAGGAAGGGAAAAAGCTGCTCGCCCCGCTGCTCGATGCCATGGCGAAGCTGCGCGCAGAATCGGCGGCACGCGCGACGCGGAAGGGGAATGGCAAGCAGGAGACGCCGGCGGCAGGGGAGGCGACGGGCGGGTGAACGGCCCTTTCGCCCCGCTCCCATGCGCACGCGCGGCAGCGTGACCCTGGGGAGGCCTCGCGTTTTTCTTTTCTGGACCTCTTGCGTGTTGCACTACGCTGCGGCCGATGAGCGTCCTCGGACGTATGCTTGCTGTGCGCACGTCGGCTTCCGTCGCCCTGTTCGGCCTCCTCCTCTCGGCCTGCTCCTCCACGCACCAGATCTCGGCGCAGTCCGGGCTCGACGTGCACACCTTCACGCACGATTCCATCAACACGCACTTGCTCGTCGCCAACGGCGCGATGGTCATGGTGGACCCGGGCTACGAAAAGAACGCTCCGGTGCTGGAGCAGGACGTGCGCGACGCGGGCTTCGATCCGGCCTTGGTGAAGACCATTGTGCTCACGCACGGGCACGCCGATCACGCCGGCGCCGCGCGCCACTTCCAGGCGCGCTTCCACGCGCGCGTCGTCGCCGGCAAAGGGGACGAGGGCATGCTCGGGACCGGGAAAAACGAGCCGCTCTGCCCGACGGGGTTCATGGGGCGGTGGCGCCACACGGAGGACGAGGGGGCGACCTACACGCCCTTTCACGCCGACCTCGCCGTGACCGAGCCTGTGGACCTCGCGTCGCTCTCGGGCGTTCCGGGCCGTATCGTCCCGCTGCCAGGGCACACCCGAGGCTCGCTCGTGGTGCTGGCCGGCGACGCCGCCTTCGTGGGCGACCTGTTCCGCGGCTCGCTCGTGGGCTCGGGCGCGGCCACGCACCTCTACATGTGTAATCTCGAGGGGAACCAGAGGGACGTCGCCCGGCTGCTCCACGAGCTCGCCCCCGACGCCAAGCGCTTCTTCGTCGGGCATTTCGGCCCCGTCGCGCGGGAAGACGTCGCCGATCACTTCGGCGTGTCTCCACGCCCGTAGCGATTCATGGCCCGGCCGGCGTGGGCGCGCGCGGCAGCGTGACCGTGAACGTCGCGCCTTCGCCGGGCGTGCTCTCCACGAGGATCGTCCCGCCGAGCGCCTCGACGATGCGGCGCGCGATCCACAGGCCGAGGCCAAAGCCGCCGAAATGGCGCACCGATACCGCGCGCTCGAATCGATCGAAGATCCGCGCCTGATCCTCGGCGGGAATGCCGATGCCCCGGTCCGTCACCGAAAAACTCGCGGAGGCGCCCTCGTCGCGGACGCGGACGTCGATCGGCGCCTTCGCGCCATATTTGATGGCATTCGACAGGAGGTTGATGAGGACCTGCTCGACCCGCGAGCGATCCCAGCACCCCACGACGGCCGCGTCGCTGTCGAGCCGAAGCTCGCAACCGGCCCGCACGGCCGTGTCCTGCATTCGCTGGACGACGTCCTCGACCACGGCGGCAAGATCGATGTCCTCGTCGAGGCAGAGCTCCATCCGGCCCTGGGTGATACGCGAGACGTCGAGCAGCTCGTCGACGAGTGTACTGAGCCGCGTCGTCTGGCGCAGGGCCACGTCGAGGGCGGGCGCGATCTTCGCGGCGATGTCCGGGTCCGCGGGGAGGCTCCGGGCGAGCGCCTGGAGCTTCAGCGAGAGCGCGGTGAGCGGCGTCTTCAGCTCGTGGGAAGCAATGGAGAGGAACTCGTCGCGGGCGCGGATCGACGCCTCGGCCTCGCGATAAAGCGCCGCGCGCTCCTGCTCGATCTGCTTGCGCCGCGTGATGTCCCGATAAATGGCGAGCAGCGCGCGTTTTCCACCTCGGGGCACGCGGGCCAGCATGACCTCCACTTCCACCGCGGTGCCATCCGCGCGCGCCACCCAGCCATCGACCGGGCCCAGGTTGCCGTGCTCCAGCGCGTCCATGACCCCGCGGCGCGCGATGGCCTCGCGCTCCGCGAGGACGAAATCGAAAAGCGGTCTGCTGATGAGCTCCGCGGCGCTCGTCACGCCGAACAGGCGCGCCGCCGCAGCATTCGCATACGCGATGCGAAGCACGCCGTCCGCGTCGAACCTCTCGAGGAGGATCGCGTCCGGAGAGACTTCGACGAGGATACGATAACGTTCCTCGGACTCCGTGAGGGCCGCCGTCCTCTCCTCGACATGGCGATCGAGCTCGTCGCGGGAACGGGAGAGGGCCCATTCGGCGCGGCGGCGCTCGGTGATCACGGCCGCGAGCACCAGCGTCGTGAGCGCCATGTCGCCGACGAACGCCTGCACGAAGAGGAGTGATTCGTTGCGTGTCCCCTGCACGAAAGGGGTCGTGCCGTGCTCCGTTCCCAGGGTCGCGAACACCGAGACGTTGAAGACGGCGAGGGCCGCGCCGAGCGGGCCGAGACGCACGCCGGCCCAGACGAGAAAGGGCGTGATGAAATGCCCGAGCGGGCAATGCGCGCCGCGGTCCGCGAGCGTCCCCGTGACGAGGAACATCTGGAAGGCGAACAGCGCGACCTGGTGGAGCGCGATTTCGACGCCGCGACCCTGGAAGGCCCACCATCGAGGCCGGACGCACGTGAGCACGAGCGGCGTGATCACCAGAATGCCCACGGCGTCCCCGAGCCACCACGTGAGCCAGGTCTCGGCGTAATCGGTCGTCGTGATCAACGAGCCGGCGAACAGGCTCGTGGTGCCCAGCGTGGCGCTCGTGATCGAGCAACCGAGCCCGCTCAGCGCCGTGAAACGCGCGACGTCGAGGACCCGGGCGAGCGGCGGCCCGCCGTCGCGGTCCCATGGCGGAAACACGCGCGCCGCGGCGAGCGCTTCGATCGTGGCGCCCATGCCGATCGTGGCCCCGACGAGCGTCGTCGTGGCGGTCCGGGCGAAGCTCGTCGTGTCGAAGATGGCCCAGGTATTCACCAGGAACGAGCCCAGCCAGACGCCCGGCCAGAGCTTTTGCCCCCCGAGCAGAAGGCCCGCGAGCGCGATGCCCGACGCGGGAAAAAAAGCCGTCACGTTCCCCGGAGGAATGGCGACGTGCTGACCGACCGAGGCGCTGGCCGCGTAAATGACGGCGAGCAAGAGGACCGCGATGGGTCGTGACCGGCTCCCCGCCCGTGGCTCTTGCATCGATCCCCCCGGGCACACACGCAGGGCCCCGGAAGAACCACGCACGAAATGTGCCCTCGGCGTTCTGCGCCCATACCTCCGCGAGGGGGCGAGTGGCCCATGACCCTCGAGGGTCCTATAGATACGCCTATACGTCTACGTCGGAGGACGAGCCTGCCGCATGAGCCTGGCCGCGAAGCGAGAGCCCGAGGCATCGGGATCCAGTTCGGACCGCGCGAGGCCGCTCGGGCTCGGCGCCTCGAAGCCTGGACAAGGAGCCGAACGGCCGGAGGGGCGGGTCGCGCTCGCCGTCGGCGAGTCCGTGGCCGCGCTCGCGGTCGGGGCCTGCACAGCCGGATTCGTGATCGATACGCTCTTTTTGCAGCTCGAACGCCACCTCGACGCGCGGATGGCCTGCCTGTACCGACCCGGGGACGGGCGCTCGCTTCGGCTCGTCGAGCACCGCGGGGGGCCGAACAATGGCCTCTCCGGGCTCTCGGTGCTCGATCCCGTACACGGCCCGGCCCTCGCACTCGAAGCGGTCGCCATGCGGAGCTCTCGCGGTGTCGAGGTCGCGGCGCCTGAGATTGACGTGTTCGTCGATGCTCGCGCGATCGTCTCGTATTGCGACGTCATCGGCGTGATCTCGACGCCACTCGTTGCTGCAGGACAGATCCTCGGCGTGGTCACGTGTGGCATCGGGCACGCGCTCGCGGACCTCGGCGAAGCGCAGGCTGTCCTCGTGGCGCTTGCTGCCGTCTTTGCGTGGGCCCTCGACGGGGCCCGCTCGCAGGAGCGATTGCTCGAGCACATCGACGATCTCGCGCGCGCCCAGGAGGTGCTCCGCAACGCAGAGGAGCGCTTGAACCGCACGATCGACGACGCGCCCATCGGAATGGCCGTGGTGGGCCTCGACGGCCGCTTCTTGCGCGTCAACCGCGTGCTCTGCGACATCGTCGGTTATGCACGCGAGGAGCTCGAACGCCTGCGTTTCCAGGACATCACGCACCCTGAGGATCGCGAGGTCGACCTGGAGCAAGCCGCCCGGCTGATCCGCGGAGACGTCGAGCGGTATCAGCTCGCCAAGCGCTACGTTCGCAAGACGGGCGAGGTCGTCGACGTGATGCTGAGCGCCTCGATGGTCCGCGATGCCCGCGGCATCCCGCTGCATTACATCTCCCAGATCGAGGACATCACCGAAAAGCGGCGGATCGAGGACCGGCTGCGGCAGAGCGAGCGCAAGTACCACGCGATCTTCCACAGCGCCCGCGAGGCGATCGTCCTGCTCGACGAGCACATGCGCTTCGTCGACGCGAACCCGGCCGCGTGCGCGCTCTTCCACGAGACACGCGAGGCGCTGATCGGGCGGCGGATGACCTCCCTCGTCACGCCCACCACGGCGGCGATGCTCGAGGCACCCTGGCAGCGCCTCTCCGTGCAGGGCGAGCTCGACCTCGAGATCACCTTGCACCTGCACGACGGCAGCATGATTCCCGTCGAGCTCGGCGCGAGGGCGCATTTCGTCCCGGGGTTTCACCTCCTCACGCTGCGCGACGTCTCGCACCGAAAGCGCACCGAGGCGGCGCTGCGCCTGAGCGAGGCACGATTCCGGTTCCTCGCCGAGAATGCGTCCGACGTCGTGTATCAAGTCTCCTTCAAGCCCTACCGCCGGTTCGAATACGTGAGCCCTTCCGTGCTCGCGATGACCGGCTATCCCGTCGAGCAATGGTACGCCGACCCCGATCTCGGCGCGAAGATCGCGCATGAGGACGATCGGGAGACCTATGCTCGGTTCCGGAAGGACCCGAACGCCGAATCGCTCATCATGAGGTTTTATCGGAAAAACGGTGAGCTCGCGTGGGCGGAGAGCAAGGGCACGACCATCCGGGACGAGCTCGGCGCTCCGATCGGGCTCATCGCCGTCGCGCGTGACATCACCGAGCGAAAGCGGGCCGAAGAGGAGCGCGAGCGGCTGCTCGCGCAAATGGAGGCGGATCGGAGCCGGCTGCTCAGCGTGATCGAGCACTCGCCCGTGGGGATCGTGCTGGCCGTCGGGCCGAAGGGGGAGCGCACCATGGCGAACCGAAGGGCCGCGGAGATCCTGGGCCGACCGCCGCGCCCGGACGAGGTTTCGTCGTCGTATCTCGCGCCGCTCTGCGATCCGTCCGGAAAAACCCTCCCCCCGGAAGAGCATGCCATGGCGCGCGCGCTGCGCGGCGAGGAGACGCGCGGCCGCGAGCTCGTCGTATGCCGCCCGTACGAGCAAGGGCTGCCGGTGCTCGAGAGCGCGGGCCCCATTCGCGACGCGCATGGCCATGTGCTCGGCGCCATTGCGACGTACGAGGACATCACGCGCCTCAAGCGGCTGGAGCAGCTACGCGACGAGTGGAGCTCCATCGTGGCCCACGAATTACGCCAGCCCCTCACGGCCATCGCCAGCCACGCGGCGCTGCTCGCCCGCACCGAAGAGCCCACCCAGAAGCGGCGCGCCGAGAACATTTCCCAGAGCGCCGCGCGCCTCAACCGGCTGATCGGCGATCTGCTCGACACCACGCGCATCGACGCGAAGCAGCTCGAGCTCGCGCTGGAGCCCACGGATTTGCCTTCGCTCGTACGGGGCGCCGTCGAGCGCGCCTCCCTCGGAGGCCGAGGCGTCGTCGAGGTCGTGGGGGATGTCCCGCGTGCCCTCGCAGATCCCACGCGTATCGAGCAAGTGCTCGGGAATCTCCTCTCGAATGCGGTGAAATATGGCGCGCCCGATGC
The DNA here is from genome assembly GCF_028435365.1 of Polyangium jinanense. The sequence goes on from NZ_JAGTJJ010000084.1 coordinate 18,059, forward strand.
GCCGATCCACGTCTGGGTCGAGGGTACGGAGGAGGGGGCCCGGATCTCGGTGCACAACCAGGGCGCGTGTATCCCCGCGGAGGACATCCCGCGCCTCTTTCAGCGATTTCGGCGGCTGCACAAGGGGCCCGTCCTCGGGGTGGGCCTCGGCCTTTATGTTTGTCGGGGCATCATCGAGGCGCATGGCGGCCGGATCTGGGTCGAGAGCGACGACGCGGGGACGACGTTCCGATTCACGGTGCCGGGCGCGGAGAGCGAGGCCGCGTGGGGATGAGCCCGGCGGGGGTGCTGAGCATGGGTCTCATCTGGGAGGCGCTTCGCTGGGGCGTTGCCCCAGGCCCCACCAGGGGCTATCCGCCCCTGGACCCGGACCAGCGCAAGCGCTGGACTCGGGGTCGATGACCTGCGCGATGCGCAGGTCATCGAACAGGCCGAGGCAAGACTGGCGAAGGCCCTGCTAGCCAAGACAGCCGCGCTGCCATTTCAATCGGCAACGCTGTCTCACCGGCCTGTGGGAAGAACTGCGCATCGCGCAGTTCTTCCCCCTGAGGTCCAGGGCTTGCCCTGGTTCGGGTCGAGGGGCGAATAGCCCCCGCGGGGTCCGGGGCAGCGCCCCGGCACGGCGGCCCCAAGAAGAGACCAATGCTCGATCCCCCTCGACGGGGACCCGGAGACGTGCAATGTTGTCCGCGCGTTCGCAAGGGTGCAGCGATGGGCGCTGCAGGACCGAGGATGGTCGGGCCGCCATCCCAGCCGGTGATTCCGCCGGTGAGGGATAGTGCATGTCGATCAAGAGCTCATCGGGGCCGCGCTCCCTGCCTTCGTCGCCTCCCGAGGCTTGGGAGCCGCTCTTGCGCCTCACGCGGCTCGCGGGCCGACCGCTCGAGCGTTTTCTGCGGATCGAGGCCGCGAGCGGCATCCTGCTGCTCGTCGCGGCGGCCGTCGCGCTCGTCTGGGCAAACTCGCGGTGGGCCGAGAGTTATTTCCAGCTCTGGCATACCCCGCTTGGGATCCGCATCGGCGGATTCACGTTCGAGCGGACGCTCGAGTGGTTCGTCAATGACGGCCTGATGGTGATCTTCTTTTTCGTCGTGGGGATGGAGATCCGCCGCGAGATGCACCACGGCGAGCTCTCCGAATGGCGACGCGCGGCCTTGCCCGCCGCGGCGGCGCTCGGCGGCATGCTCGCGCCGGCGGCGCTTTACCTGGCCATGGCCGGGGCCCCCGCGACCCGTTCGGGCTGGGGCGTCCCGATGGCGACGGACATCGCTTTCGCCGTCGGGATTCTCACGCTGCTCGGCAAGCGTGTTCCGGCGGCGCTGCGTGTGCTTCTGCTCGCGCTCGCCGTCATCGACGACCTCGGGGCCATCGTCGTCATTGCGCTCTTTTATTCGTCGGGAATCGCCGTCTCGGGGCTGCTCGTCGCCGCGGCAGGGTTTGGCGGGGTGTTCCTGATGCAGCGGTTCGGCGTGCGCGCGAAGCTAGCGTATGTCCTGCCGGGCATCGTCGTGTGGGCCGGCATTTATGCGGCTGGCATTCATCCGACGATCGCTGGCGTGCTCGTCGGGCTCATGACCCCGGTGCGCGCGTGGCTCGGGCCGGACGGGTTCGTCGCCTCCGTCCGCGAAGAGCTCGAGCACCTCGGAAAAAAAACGCCGGATGCGCTCTCGTCCCACGCGCTCGCGGAGACCTTGCGGCACGTGGACGTCGCGCGCCGTGAAGCGATGTCGCCCGTCGAGAGCCTGATCGCGACTCTGCATCCCTGGGTGGCCTTTGGCATCATGCCTGTATTCGCGCTCGCGAATGCAGGGGTGCGCGTGACGGGAGGATCGCTCGATCCCGCCTCGTGGCGTGTCCTTGCCGCCGTCATGGTGGGGCTCATCGTGGGCAAGCCGATCGGCGTGCTGCTCGCGAGCTCGATTGCGCTGCGCCTGCGGCTCGCGACGCTGCCTTTGGGAATGCGCTTGCGTCACCTCGTCGTGCTGGGGGTCGTCGCGGGCGTCGGGTTCACGATGGCGCTTTTTATTGCGCAGCTCGCGTTCTCGGACGCGTCGCTGCTCGCCGCGGCGAAGCTTGGCGTGCTCGCGGCGAGCGGAGGCGCGGCAATCGTCGGCCTCGTCCTCGGCCGGCTGCTACTCGCGCCCGTGGGGGCGGCGGGCTCCGCGCAGACGGCCGACGAGGCGGAAAGCTCGACCGTGGCGTGACGCTTGAATGAGGTGTCGAGCGGGAAGCGTGCTCAGGGGGCGAGCCAGGTGACGAAGAAGCTGCTTGGTCCGGGGGGGAGGATGTCGTTGTGCACCTTCGGCGCCCCGTTGAAATCAATGGCGGCGTTGCTCCCCGTGAGGACGACACGCCCGGTTTGGTCCATACGAAGCGCCATGGCCTCGTCATCGATCTGCGTGCCGAAGTGCTGATTCGCGAGCCAGCCGCCGGAGGGATCGTACTTCGCGAGGAAAACGTCGTACGCGTCGGTCACGAGCGGACCGCCGCCGAGGTCGACGCTCCCGGCATACGTCCCCCCGACGATGATGTTGTCGGCGCTGTCCACGTCGACCAACGCGTTCCGTATCAACGTGCTCTCGGTCAAGCCGATGAGGCCTCGGCTCCAGAGGTGATTGCCCGAAGGATCGTATTTGGCAATGAACGCGTCGGCATTGCCGTCGGCGACGATCGGACCCCCCCCTGCATCCACGTGCAGGGCGAACTCCGCCGAGAGGATGATGTTGTCGGCGCTGTCCACGGCGACGTCGTACGCCAAGCCCCTGCCGGGACCCCCGAAGCTCCGGCTCCAGAGGTGGTTGCCCGAACCGTCGAATTTCGCGAGGAAGGTATCGTGATCGCCTTCCGACGTGAGCTGCGGTCCGCCGAAATGGGTCGCCCCCTGGAAGCTGCCGGTGAGGACGACGTTGTCCGCGCTGTCGACGGAGAGTGCCGTGCTCAGCGTGTTTCCGAAGCTCTTGGCCCAGACGACATTGCCGTTCGGGCTCAGTTTCATGAAGAAGGCGCTGATCTCGCCCTCGACGTGGAGCGTCGTGCCGATCTCGTCGAAGGTCATGTCACTCCCTTCGGGAGAGCCGGGCTGCATGGAACCCGTGACGAAGATATCCCCGTCGCTGTTCGTGACCACGTCGAAACCCCTCTGATCGGACGGGGTAGAGAAGACGCGCGTCCAGAGAACGTTTCCGTTCGGATCCAGCTTCGTGATGAGGAGGTCGTGGTCGACCGGGGAGCCGGGGGGCAGGCCGTCGCAGAGGACGCCGCCGAAGACATAACCGGCCACGATGACATTGCCGTTCGGGTCGAACGCGACCCCGTACCCTTCGCCGTTCCTCACGTGGAGCTGCCTGATCCAGAGCGGCTTGCTTTCCGCGTCGAGCTTCGCGACGAAGACGTCCGGCCCCGTGTCGTACGCGTGGACGGGCGGAACGTCGCCGAGGTTGAGGACGCCCGAAAAACTTCCGGTGACGGCCACGTTGTTCGCGTGGTCGACCGCGATGTCCCAGCTCATCTGCAAGGGCGCGGCCCCTGGGCTCTGAACGCCTTCGTTGCACCAATTGCCGGCGGCGCCGCTGCCGCCGCTGCCGCCGCTGCCGCCGCTGCCGCCGGCACCGCCGCTGCCGCCGGCACCGCCGCTGCCGCTGGGTTCCGGCGCCACCGAGGAATCGCCGGTCCCCTCCCCGCCCATGCCGCAGGATGCCGTCCCGAGCATGCAGGGCAGGAGCAGGAGCGCGCCGGTCAGGCCGAGAAATGAATGTTTCATAAGGAGCCTCCAGGAAACGAGCCCCGAGGGCACACGCGCGCCCTCGAGAAAACCAAGCGTGCCGTCTGAACGCGCGTGGTACGCGAGCCAGACTACACGACTCGGAGGCTAGTCGTGCTCCTCTCTCGTTGTAAATGTGCGCTGGGCGTTGTAAACGTGCTTACAGCAAGACCCACGACCCGTGGAATCCGAAGGGGACGCGTTGGGGCAATCGGACGCGCGCCACCGGGGCCGCGCCGAAGTTCTTGGCGTCCAAAACGACGAGATCGCTGCCGTCGCGCTCGCCGTCGTAGACGATGCTGAGCAAAAAGCCCGCGTCTTCGGACGGATCGCCGCTCCGGGGGGCGAAGACGCACTCGCCGGGCACTTGCCGCGGCCCGAGCTCTTGCGCGACCGAGCCGCCCGTCGCCGCGTCGTACCGGCGCAAGACCGTGCCCGTCGGGACGCCGCCCACGAAATCCCGCATTTCGACGACATACGTGTAGCGATGTGGTTCTCCCGTGCGGCGGTCGTCGATGCGAGGAAAATCGACCACGCGCTCGTCGATCGCCCCTTCGCGGGTGCGGCCGGAATCGAGGTGGATCTCCCAGCGATAGAGAAACGGCGGGACTTCGAAGCGCGTGGAGCGGGCGCCCGTGAGGACGATCGTTCCGTCGCGCTCGAATGCATTGGCGGTATGACTGAGGTACCCGGGCTCGAACTCGAACCAGCGCACCGCCCCTCCCGCGCGCGGCACCACGCCGATACGCGCCGTGTGGGTATCGCTCCACGCGAAGGGCATTCCATCGCCCCAGTCCCGCGTCATCCGGAGGGGAGAATCGAAGAACACCGCGTATTGCTCCGTGATGGCGAAGTCGTGCATGAAGGAGGGACCGTCGACCTCGATCTCCCGCTTCGTGATCACCCGGCCCGCCGCGTCGGCGATATAATACGTCAAGAAGGGCGGCATTGGCTGGTAGCCGATGAAGTGGAGCTCGCCCGTCCGGGGACAACGTTTCGGGTGCGCCGTCATCGGCGTGTCCACGGCCCCGCCGAAATCGAAGGGCCCGACCGTCGAGAGCTCCTGATCGAGCTGCATCGGCAGCGCGGCCTCGACCATCGAGAGGATGCGGCCCGCGTGCTCGATGACGTGGGTATTCGACGTGCCGCCGCCGCGGAGCCGCCTCGCCCGGGCCACACGCGCGTCCTCGCCTTCCTTGGGCGTGAGGTCCGTCCCGTGAAACCTTGCGCTCCGTACGTAGCGATTCCGGTACCAGCGTGCCTTTCCGCCTTCGAGGTGGACGCCGTGCACCATCCCGTCGCCGAACCACCAATGGCCGGAGGGGCCATCCTTCGGATTGGGGCCGTTGCGCAAATAGGTTCCGCTGAGCTCGCGCGGCACCTCGCCCACCACGGGCAGATCGTGCGTGGTCACCTCGGCTGTGACCGGGGCGAAGGGACCGCGCAGCCAGAACGGCTGCGCAGGAGAACGAGCGCTCTCTTCACGGGTAGACATGTGTTTCTCCCCTGGCAGTTGGTTGAGTCCTCAACTATCATCCGTGCCCGACCTCTGCAAGAGATTTATTTGAGAACTCAACAAGAGAGAGGAGCATGTCTGCCTACCACCTGACGTTCATGTTCGACCTGAACCGGGCGCACGCGACCACGATCCGCCGCTTCGACGCCTCGCTCGGCCAGGTGCACGGCATCGGCCTCAACGACCTGCACCTGCTCCAGGTGCTCGACCAGGCGCCCGGTCGCAAGCTCAGGCGAACCGATCTGGCCCAGCAGCTCGGCGTGACGGCCTCGGGCGTGACCTGGATGCTCCGCCCGCTGACGCAGCGCGGCCTCATCACGAGCCAGCCGAGCGAGGACGATGGTCGCGTCACGTTCGCGGTGCTCACCGAAGCCGGGCGTCAGCTCGTCGCGGATGCCGTGCCGACAGCACGACGGATTGCGGCCGATCTTCTGGGCCCGGAATCCAGCAAAGAGGAGCTCACGCGGGTGGCGGCCGTGATCGCGCGCCTCGCTTGAGGCGGACGCCGCGCGCGTCGCACGAATTCTTCCCCAGGAAAGCTCCCACGAACGCGCGGCGGTGCGGTACGCTGGGGCATGCGCCGCGTACCGCTTTTTGCTTCCACCCTCGCCCTCGTCCTCGCCTCCGGCACCGCCGCTGCGGTCGTCACCGAGCCCAATGGCCTCGTCGTGCCGCTCGATTCGGCCAACGCCGAGGTGCAGCTCTACACCTTCTTTCAGAACCAGAACGACCCGGTCGACTGGAAGGCCGACGCGCACACCACGCCGAACGCGTTCTCGCCGCTCTGCGGCTTCACCGCGACGTTCGTGCTGAACGAGGCCGGCTCGCACTTTGGCCTCGCCTGGTACAACGAGACCGGGCAGAAGCCGCAACCTGCGGATCTGCACGTCCTCGTGCCGGCGAACTCGCCGGTCGGAACCATGTTCAACGGCACGTCGATCAAGAACGACCCGGCCTACGCGGGCGGGCTCGTCGGCTTCGCGCTCGTGGGCGGCGAGACGCACTACTCGAACCCGGCGTACAACAACGTCTGCTCGGCCTGCAACCCCGCGGCGCCGTGGGTCACGGCGATGATTTATGCCTCGAAGACCACGGCGAACGCTTATTACATCGCCTTCGAGGACGGCGCGACGACGGCCTCGGGCTGGAACAACGACGGCGATTTCAACGACGACGTCTACTTCCTGACCGGCATCACGTGCTCCGGCGGCGGCCAGCCCTGCGACACGGGCAAGCCCGGCGTCTGCGCAGCGGGCTTGACGCAATGCACGTCGAACGGCGTCGTCTGCCAGGACCTCTCGCAGCCGAAGGGGGAGAATTGCAACGGGATCGACGACGATTGCAACGGGACGGTCGACGAGGGGGAGATCTGCCCGAGTGGGTACGTTTGCGACAAGGGCACGTGCGTGCAGAGCTGCAAGGGCGGCGAGTTCGACTGTCTGCCCGACCAGGCCTGCAATAGCAACGGCTACTGCGTGGACGCGGCGTGCAAGGATGTGACCTGCGAGGTCGGCAAGGTTTGCATCGGCGGCACCTGCAAAGGCCCGTGCGACGACGTCACTTGCCCGTTCCCGCAGGTCTGTCGCGTGGGCGCGTGCGTCGATCCGTGCGCCGGCGTGACGTGCGAGAGCGGCCAGGTATGCGACGGCGGCGTGTGCGTCACGCGCTGCGATTGCTTGCCCTGTGCCGGCGGCGAGGCGTGCGAAACATCGAGCGGCCTGTGCATCGAGCCGACCTGCATTGGCGTGACGTGTGCCGCGGGGTCGCATTGCGCCGGCGGGACGTGCGTGGACAACTGCATGGGCGCCACGTGCCCGACGGGCCAGGTGTGCATGGCGGGGCAATGCGTGGAGGCGCCGAGCAGCTCGGACGCGAGCAGCAGCTCGTCGGGGATCTTCGGCAGCGGCGGCGAGGGCGGCGCGGCCGGGAGCGGCGGGATGGGCGGCGCCGCGGCGAGCGGCGGGAACAGCGGGAGCGGCGGTGCCGGCAGTGGCAATGCCGGGAGCGAGGGCTCGTGCGGGTGCCGGGTGGTGGGCAAGGACGATGCGACGGGGGCCGCGTGGGCGGCGCTCGGGATGATGGGGCTCGCGGCGATGCGGCGGCGGCGCCGAGCTCCTCAACCGGCCAAATGAAAACGCAGGAAGCCGAGCATCTGCCGGATCAGCTCCCGCGACGCATCGTTATCGTCGACGATGTCGAACGCATGCGGCGCGCCGGGGGAGTTGGTCACGGTGATGGGCAGATTGCGCGAAAGCGCCGCCGCGGCGAAACGATCGAGCGCGGTGTTGAGGCCGGCGTCGTCGCGGCCGGCGCGCACGAGGAAGAGTGGCACGTCGGCGCGGAGATCGTCCATCGACTTGCCGGCGGCCGGCGTCGCGAAATAGTATTGCTTCGCGGCGTCGGCCACGTGCGTCGCGCCGTCGAGATCGAGCGTATGACCGTACGCGAGCACGGCACACGCGACCCGCACCTCGGCGTCGCGCAAGAGCAGCGATAACGCATTGGGGACGTTGCCCGAGGACGCCCACACCCCGATCCGATCCGGATCGATCCCGAGCGTCGCGCCATGCGCGCGAAGATGCCGCATCACGAGGGCCACGTCCTCGGGCTGCCGGTTCGCGTAGGTGACCGCGACCATCCCCGACGCCGCCACGAGCCGTGCCCAGGACACGTACGACGCCATCTCCTTGAGCTTGCATCCGAGCATCATTTCGAATGCCGGGTCCGGGTATCCCGAGACGAACACGACCGCGGGCCGCAGCCCGCCACTGCCCGGCGGGGCATACACATCGAGGGTCGGACCACCGGCGTCGAGGTCGGACTGGACCGTCACCTCGTGCATGCCGGGAAGCTCGAGGACGACCGGCTTCAGGGTCATCGGGTTGCGCGGGGCACGCGTGGGTTCGCTCATGGTCGAAAATTCCTTTCAGGGCGCGAGCATATCAAGAACCGCAAAGCCATGCCAGACGTCCTACGCCCCGCCCCGCCCGAGGCTCCGTCCTGAAACCGCATGAATCGTCCGCGTTCCCGCGGAAAATCGCCCCGACACACGAGCGCCCCTCGGGACGACGAACTCCCGCCCGGCACGGAGCTCCATGTCCATGCCATTGATGCGCAGCACGTAGCTACCTTCCAGCACCGCGAGGTACTCGTCGTAGTCGCGCCACTGCTCGTCCGTATTCGCATCCGTTTTCGCGTGGCAAAGTAAGAGCTCCGTGCCATCCGCGCCGGTGAACGCATACGCCTCGACGCCGGGGATGCGCAGGGCGCCTTCCGCCACGCGGTTTGCCTCGCTCGTCATGAAGGCCGGGAAGCTGCCGAGCCCGAAGCGCGCGGCGTACTCCGCATTGAGCGCCGAGAACCGTTCCTTGTCGAACCCTGCGGCGGGTTTTCCGTCGACCGCTGCCTCCAGGTTGTCGAGGCAGAAATGCCAGCCCGTGGCGTCGCGCGCGACGTTCGCGCGGTCCGCCGGGATCGTCGTGAAAATCAAGAGACAACCCGTGCCCTCGGGCTCGAGCTCCCACCGCAGGACGTCTCCTTCCCACGTGTATTCGAGCACGCGTGGCGGGTCGAAGACGGAGATCTTTCCCTTGCCAGGCTCGCCTTCCGCGAAGAAAAAGCGTAGTTCGGCGCCGACCTCGCGCGCGCCCTCGATGCGGGCGGGAAACCAGTGGGCGAGCTCCTGGCTCTCCGTGAGCGCGCGCCAAACCTTTTCGGGGCGGTGGGCGAGGCGCCGCTCGAACCGGAGCTCGACGTGATTGCCTTTCGTGATCAGAGTCCCGTTTTTCATCGTTTTCTCCTCGATGCCGGGTTCCGGCGGGAGCTTTCGGGGGGTTCGTCCGCCATCGTGTCCAGGTGGCGCTCGAGCGCGTCGAGCCGCCGCGACCAGAGCGCGCGATACGGCGCGAGCCACGCGTCGAGCTCCACGAGGGGCTCCGGGCGCAGGCCGTACAGCCGACGCTGAGCGTCCTGCTCCACATCCACGAGACGCGCCTCCTTGAGCACGCGCAGGTGCTTGGACACGGTGGGCTGCGTCAGCCCGAGCCGGTCCGAGAGCTCCCCGACAGGACGGCGCCCCTCGCGAAGGAGGTCGAGGATGCGGCGGCGGTTCGGCTCCGCCACGACTTCGAACGCGCTCAGCATGGGCGTTTATATGCCCATCAAGGTATATGCCTGTCAAGGCATATACACGGCGACTATGTCAGACCATGGGTGTGTATGCTGTGGACGGAATGCGTGAAGGGACGAGGGCTTCGGACCACGAACGCGTGCCCGATCGGGTCAGGCTTCGTCCTCTTCCCCTACGGCGAGCGCGAGCTCCTGGCCATGGGCGAGTTCCAGCGTGTGCCCATCCGGATCGCGGAGGAACGCCCAGTACCCGACCGGCGGGCCGCTGTCTTCGGGCTCCCTGGCGAGACACCCCTCCGCACGCGCCATCACGCAAAGCCTGTCGACTTCATCGCGGGAAGCGACGCCGACCCCGAGGTGCGCGAAGGGCAAGAGCGGCGTGAATTCGGAAGATGTCTCGATGAGCACGATGGCAAAAGGACGCGTGCGATCACTGATCCACGCCACGCCGGGGCGGCGGTGCACCACGCGCATCTGGGCGAATCGCTCGTAGAAGGCGATGCTCGCGTCGAGGGAACGAACGGGCAGGGCGACGTGCGTGAGACCGAGATCCGACATGTTCGTGGTTCCTCCAGAAGGAGGATACATCGAGCAGGCGAGAATGCCGTCAAGCGGACGCGCGCCGTCGCCGTCGCATCACCGCCCCGAGCCCGAGGAACAGCGCGAGCCCGAAGGCCCCTGCGCCCCGCGGCCCGCCCGTCGCCATGGCGCACCCGCTCTCGCTGCCCGGGTCGCTCCCGCCAAGGCTGCCGCCATTTCCGCCCGCGCCGCCCGCGTCGCCCCCGCCTGCGCCGCCCGCGCCGCCCACACCGGCGCCGCCCGCGCCCGCGCCCATGCCGGGCACCACTTCGAAAAGACCTTCGAGCTGCGCGTCCGGCGGGCCGCCCTGGCCCGGATCACTGAACCAGGCGACGCCCTCTTGCACGAGACCAAAATGCTCGTCGTACTCGCCCGTCTCCAGGGGCGCGTGCAAGGTGAAGGTGAACTTGTACGTCCCGCCCGGCGGCACCGTGCCCTCGACGCGTGCATAACGATTCGGCCCCGGCCATTCGGGCCCGGCAAACGGGCTCGTTCGATCGCGCGGCTCCGTGGTGGCGAGCAGCGTATTGCTATCCCACGCCTTCGTGCCGACGTTCAGCATTTCGATGTACGCTTCGAGCGTCCCACCCGCTTCCACCTGCACGGGGCCTTCGCTCGCATATGGGAACGACTGGCTCACGAACTTCGCGGCATATTCGGGCCCGCTGTTCGCGAAGGCCATCAGATCGGCCAGGCTGCCGTTGAACTTGTTCCGATCCACGTTGCCCGCGACGCCAGTCACCGAGCCGCTGTCGGTGTACTGGAAGAGGAACCATTTGTCCCAGTAGTTATCCGGCAGGTTCGGGCAATCGAAGCTGTAGTTCGGGATCCAGAGCGGGTAGTCGCCGAAATCGTAGCTCGCGACGTTGTCCTGCCAGAAATACTTGCCCGTGTAGATGATCGGCTTCGCGCCCGTGGCGGCCTCGACGTGGGCGAGCCATTGCTTCATCTTGCTCACGACCGTGGACTTGCTCTGCCCGGCCATGTCCTCGACGTCGAGGACCGGCGGCAGATCCCCGGGGCCGAGCGCGCCCATCGCGTCGATCATGAGATCGGCTTGGGCGATGGCGTCCTGGTGCGGCAGGAAAAACTGATACGCGCCGCGCACGAGCCCCGCGGACTTGATGCCGCTCCAGTTCGTGTCGAACCAGGTATCCTTGCTGGTCCCGTAGCTGACGCGGGCGATGGCGAACTCGATGCCCGCGCCTTTCACCTGGTCCCAGTTCACTTCCCCTTGCCATACCGAGACGTCGATTCCCTCGACCGTGTCGTCGTCGGCGCAGACGGTGAAGGCCTGCTCGGTTTCGCCGAGCGGACCCTCGGACGAATCCAATTCACCCGCGCCACACGCGGGCAGCACGAGCGCGGCGAGGGACAAGAGAGAAGCGCGGAACAGACGGAGGCTGGACAAGGTATGCATGGTCGAACTCATCGGCACGGGGCCTTGCGCAATGCCCGTGCCAGCGTGCACGGCCATCCCGCGCGGGGCCTTTCCGCGGGAAATCGAGCCCCTTATCCGCGCGAGGGTGAAGCTTCAAGGATCCAGTTGGATCGCGGGCGGACCAGGTGATCGTTCCGGGAAGAAACGACGTGTCGGATCGTTGACACGAGCGCGAGCGTACGATTTGCTGGGCCGATGGACGAGACGACCGAGATCGAAACCATGGGGGATGTCACGATCACCCTCCGGCGACCCAAAAGCAGGCTCGCGGAGCTCGCGGGCCGGGTTCGCGAGGTGCTCGGGAAAGATCTCCCCGACGACGTCGCAGCATTTTATGAAAGGAGCGACGGCCTCGCGGTCCGCGCCTCCCGCGGCGGCGTGCCCCTCGGCGAGGAAGCCATGATCTGCGGGCTCGAAGCGTCGTTCGCGGGGTTTCGTCCGCACCGGCAATATCGAAGCCTGCGGGACTACGAGAACGACGTGGAGACGGGTGACCTTTACGCCCAGCCGTTCCGCGAGGAGCTCTGGAGCGACGGATTCGAGGTGGAGTCGAAGCGCGACCTCGATCGCCTGAACACGCTCAAGCGGTCGAAGCTCCTCATCTCCGTCCCCGGCGAATCCGTATCACTCACGGTCGACTACTTCGATCCGAAGGGCGCCCCCTATCGGATCGGTATCGCCGAGGATGGTTGTGATTTCTTCCCCCTCGACCTCTCGTTCTCGGACTTCGTCGCGTACTTTCGTCGGTTCGGGGCGGCGCGCTGGTACCTCGCCTTCGCCGGCAAGAAGGCCGAGAAGGCGAAGAACATCGACTTTGCGGCCGAGATCGAGAGGAGCCTCGAAGGCCACGCTTCCGCCTTCCCGGCGGAGGTCGCGGCGCTCCTCCAGCGGGTGGATCCGCGGCGAAAGCCAAAGAAGTCCGGTTGACTTGAACCTGTGCTTCGAGAATCATGTACCGTATGGAATCCTTCATCGCCTTCATCCCGCTCTCGAACTGGCTGCGCGGCTTCGATCGCTACGGGATGCGGTATTCGAAGGCGTTGATCGGTGAATCGAGGTTTTCCGACGCGTTCTACATGCTCAAGGAAGGCGAGCGCTGGGCGCCGGGGCTCGAGAAGGCGCGGCGGCTCGTGGCGAAGCTCGGGCGGCCGAAGGATCGCGTGGTGGCGCTGCGCGCGCGGCTCCCGGTCGGGCCCGAAGGCATGCGCCCGAACGACGTGACCGGCACGGGCATCGGCTGGCGCTGGCCCGCGAGCGAGATCCCCTTGACCGGCGTGGCGTGGGTCGACGAAAAGGACACGCTCGTCCCCACGAGGCACGAGGAAATCACCGCGGAGGCTTTTCGCCTGGGCGACGACGGGCTCGTCGAATGGGCGAGATGCCGGCCGCGCAGCGTGTCGGTCCTGCCGGTCGCGAAGGCTTGTCAGGCGCGTTGTGCATTCTGCTTCTCGAAGGCGAGCGTCTCCGATCTCGCGCGCCAACGGAGCGGCACGCTCGACCAATACCTCGCCTGGGCGAAGCTCGCGAAGGAGCGCGGCGCCGAGCGCGCCGTCATCACCGGCGGCGGCGAGCCGACGCTGCTCGAACCCGGAAAGCTCCGCGCGCTCGTGCATGGCCTCGCGGGGTTGTTCCCAAAAACCCTGCTCATCACGAACGGCGCGCGCCTCGACCTCACCGCGCTCGAATGCCTTCGGGACGCAGGGCTCACCACGGTCGCGGTGAGTCGGCACGGCGTGACGCGCGAGGCCGATGCGCGGATCATGGGGATCGCGGTCGACTCCGGGGCGTTCGGGCGCGCGCCGGGCCTGCGCACGCGGGCCATTTGTGTGCTCCAGCGGGGCGGGGTCGACGACGCGGCGAAGGTGCACGCGTACCTCGAACGGAGCGCCGCCGAGGGGTTTCAGGAGGTTTGTTTCAAAGAACTCTACGTATCGAGCCTCTCGGAGAATCCGTGGGCGCCGAGCGCCGCGAACCAGTTCTGTGAGACAAACCAGGTGCCTCTCGCGCTCGTGCTCCGAACGCTCGCCGAGCTCGGCTTCGAGAAGCGCGCGGCGTTGCCCTGGGGGAGCCCGGTGTTCGAAGGTGAAATCGGCGGCCGCGTGCTCCGCGTGGCCGCGTACACGGAGCCCTCGGTCGGCTGGGAGCGGACGCATGGCATCGTGCGCTCGTGGAACGTGATGGCCGATGGAACCTGCCTCGCCTCGCTGGAAGATCCGAGCTCGACGTTATGAACCACGAAACGTTTCTCGCGCGCCGCGCGGAGCTTCGGGCCACGCACCCCGCGCTCGTCGATCTCGCGGAGCTCAACGTCTACCGGAGCCTCGGGCGCGCCTTTCCCATCATTTTGCCCTCGACGCACCCGGAAGCGCCTTATCGTTGTCACCTCGCGGAGCGATTCCTCGCGCACCTCGATCTCCCGCAGACGTTGAAGCCGCGCACGCAGGTCAGCCACGGTGTTCGTCGTTCGCTCCGCGCGCTTTTGGGGCTCCTCGCGAAGCAGAATGCGCGCGTCGGCGTGCCTGCCGACGTGTACCCCGTCTATCTGCAGCTTGCGGCGGAGGCCGGAGCGACGGTCGTCCCGTGGGAGGCGCGTGTCGGGCTTCCCGATCTCTATGCGCTCGACGCGCTCCTCGTCTGCGAGCCGCTGAAACCCTGGGGTTCGTCGCTGACGCCGCTCGAAGTGGAAGAGCTCCGGCGCTGGGCACGCGCGGACGAGCGGCGCATGCTGATCCTCGATTCGGTCTATGCGACGCCGCCGACGGGGGCCTCACGGGCATTGCTCGAAGACGAGAGCGCCCTTCTCCTCACGTCGCTGTCGAAGGGCTGGCTCGTCCCGGATCACGCGGGGATCTGCATCGTGCCCGAGCGTTTTCGAAAGGAGACGCGGGACGCGTTCGCCGAGCTGCCGAAGGACGAGCAGCGGCTCCGCATCGGATACGCGGCGCTCACCGAGCATGCCGCGCGTCCCCGGGAGGTCTCGGCCGCGTTGCGTGAGCGCGCGCGCAAGCTGGACGAGCTGACGAGCGCGAGACCCGAGCTCGGAGCGTCCTCGTGCATCGGCTACTTCGCCACCTCGTCGAGGTCGTTCGACGCGCTGCTCGAAATGGGAATCCTCGGCGTCCCTGCCACGGTCTTCGGCGGACCCGAGGGCCTCAGCGTGCTCTCGAGCCTCGAAGCCTGAACCGCCGCTCGCCGGGGATGACGTCCATGGGGTCGGGGCTCCATGACGATCCCAGATTCCGTGAGCTCCTACCGACCCTTGCCGGCATTGGCCGCACTCGTGCTCGTCCTCTCCTCCGGCGCTCGGGCCCGGGCCGTCACGCCGCCGCCCGTCTCGGCGCGGGCGGGCACGGCCAGGGTCGACGGCAGCAAACCGAGCGGGCCCACGCCCATGGTGCAGCGCGGGCTCATTTTGCCCACGGGGTTGCTCGATCCCTACGTGAGCCCCCTCGTCGAGCACCCCATCGGGAAAGACTATTACCGCATGGGGACGAGCTTCGGCACGCTGTGGGGCATCGTCCCCGAGATGCACGTCGATATCCAGATCGGCCCCTATTACATCGGTCAGGAGCCACCCCCGGGCACGAACCGCGTCACCGTCACGGGCCGTTACCTCAAAACCCGGCCGCTCGACCTCGGCGCCTCGTTCATGGCGGTATTCGATCCGAACCCCAGGCACCCGTTCGTCAGCTACGTCCAGCCGGGTCTGCCTGCCCTCATCCGTCCGAACAAGCGCCTCCGTATCGATTCAGGCGTTTTTGTGCCCTGGTATCCCACCACGGATTCCCATCTCGGCCTTCGTGTCCCGCTGAACGTTTACGTCCAGATCGTGGACCGCTTCCATGTCGGCGGGGCGAGCGCCCTCGTCGTCTCGGACCTCCGCGATCCCCATGGGACCACGTCCGTTCCGTTCGGTCTCACCGGCGGCTATAGCGCGGGCCCCGAGCTCGACTTCCTGGCGCTCACCCCGTACGTGACCTGGACGCGCTTCTATTCGACCGCGACCGGCGCCCTGGACACGCGCTCGTTCGTCGCCGGACTCGTCGCCGACTTCATCATCGACCTTCGGTGAGCCCCGTCTCACGGCAGGCGTGACGTGGCTCGGGTTCCCTCCTATCCTCGGGGCCGGAGGTTTGCCATGCATTTTCTTCACCGTTCCTTGCAATTCGTAGTCCCCGCGGTGCTCGTCCTTTCCGCCTGCGCCGTCACGCCCAGCGGCGGACGTTCTTCCGGGAATGGCGGCGACGGGAGCGAATCGAGCGGCGGGCAAGGTGGAAGCGCCGGGATTGGCGGGATGGGCAGCGGGAACGCCGGCTCGGGCGGCTCGGGCGGCGATCTTTTCGGTGACGGCGGACTCATGGGCGCGGGCGGCGGATCCGGCGACGACGGCTGCGCGGACGAGGCGAAGCTCGTCTACATCATCGGCCAGGACAACGAGCTCTACAGCTTCGACCCGCCCACGCTCGATGTGAAGCTCATCGGCGTGATCGACTGCCCCACCGGCGGCCTCGGCACGCCGTTTTCGATGGCCGTCGACCGCAAAGGGACGGCGTGGATCCTCTTCAGCGACGGCCGCATCTACCACGTCGACGTGAAGACCGCGGCCTGCACGGCGACGAGCTACACGCCGGGACAGCAGGGTTTTTCCACGTTCGGAATGGGCTTCGTCTCCAATACGCCGGGCAGCACGGAGGAGACGCTTTACGTCGCCGACTACAACGGCAAGGGCCTCGCGCGGATCGACACCCAATCGCTCACGCTCTCCTTCGTCGGCCCCTGGGACCAACTCTCCGGCGCGGCCGAGCTCACGGGCACGGGGGATGCGCGGCTCTTCGGCTTCTTCAACTACAGCCCGATCATCATCGCCGAGATCGACAAAACCTCGGGCAAGATCCTGAGCCAAGCCCCGCAGCCGTCGGTGTCGATCGGGAGCGGCTGGGCGTTCGCGTTCTGGGGCGGCGATTTCTGGCTGTTCACGAGCCCCACGGGCGACTCGCAGATCCAGCAGTATCGACCCTCGACCGGGACGACGAGCGTGGTGAAGACGGGGCTCGGAACGAACATCGTCGGCGCGGGCGTCTCCACCTGCGCGCCGGTCGAGCCGCCAAAATGAGCGCTACTGGAAGTTTACCGCGATCCAGCCGCCGGCGGCGCTGAATCCACAAGCGACCTTCGAGAAGTACTTCGCGCTCATGTTCACGTAATGCCCGCAGACGTCGCCCGTGGATTGCCCGTAGAAATCGCAATTCGGGCAGTTCGGGTTGTACCCTTCATTGCAAGCATCACAGCCGGAGCAGCCGGTCTGATCCCGCTCGGCCCACATGCCATCGAGGCAGCCCGAGACGTTCTCGGCCCCGTGGCCCAGGCACTCGTTCTGGCCGCTGCCATTGCAGGTCGGATAGAGGCCCATGCCCCACGAACCGTGCGGCTTATCGTTCTGCTGATCCCACGTTGCCTGCTGATCCACGCAGGGCTCCGCTTCCTTCCAGCGCGCGTAGGGCGGGAGCCCCATCGTGGCGCGGTGCGCGTTGATCGTGTCGACGCACGCTTGCCGGGCCGCCTCGTACGGATCGGACCCGCCGCTGCTGCTGCTCGTCGTGCCGCCGCCGGCGCCGCCCTGGCCGCTGCCGCCGCTGCCGCTCGATGCGCTGCTGCTCGGCGTCCCTCCTTGCCCGGCCGCGCCGCCGCTCCCGTCGCCGCCCGCTCCGCCATCACCGCCGCTCCCTTGCGACCCCGCGTCCGAACACGCGGCGGCGCCGAGCGCTAAAAGACCCAGAAAAACCCGATAGGCCATCTTCATCGACATGGGGAAGCTCCTTGTTACCCCGTCGAGTGTAGAGGACGACAACCGGCGCCTGGTATGGAAAACGACCAGGACGGGCGTCAAACCGTTCATGTGGATGGGGCAGGGGCGCGGCGCGGCTTCACGGCGCGGCGCTTCATGACGAACCGGAGCGCCTCCTCCAGGTTGCCGAGCGTCATGACGCTCCCGAGATCGACGCCGAGGCCCACCAGCGCAGTGGCCACGCCGGGATTGACGCCCGTCACGAGCGCCGTCGTGCCGAGCAGCCCGAGCGCGCGCAGTACCTTGAAGAGGTAATCGGCCGTCGTCGCATCGACCTCGTCGATACCCGTCATGTCGAGGATCACGTAATGCGCTTGCTCGCTCACGACCGCGTCGAGCAAGGTGGCGAGGATGCGCTCGGCGCGCGCCGCGTCGATCGTCCCGACGAGCGGCAGCGCGAGCACGCCGTCCCATACCCGCACGATCGGCGTGGAGAGCGTGCGAATTGCGCCCTCTTGCTGCGCGATGAGGTCGATCTGCTGGCGGAGCGTGCGTTCCGCTTCGATGCGCTCGGTGACGTCCATCGCGACGCCGAGCACGCCCTCGACGGGGCCGCCTTCCTCGCGCGTGATGGGAATGTACCGGCATTCCCAGGAGGCGCCGCCTGCGTTGGCGAGGGTGACCTGGTGGGTGCCGCCGAGGGCGGCGCGGATCGCGCTGAGGATTTCGGGGACGTCGCGGTAGAGATCAAAAGCGCTCATGCCGACCACTTCGCCGGGCGCAAAGCCGAGCGCGCGCAGCCCGGCGCCGTCGGACAGCGTGAAGACGCCCTTCTCGTCGGTGGACCAGAGCACGAGCGGGGTATTGTCGAGCATGCGCCGGATGAATTTGCGCTCGGCGGCCAGCGTTTCGCGCGCCTCGGTCGCCTCGGTCGTGTCACGAACGAAAGCGGCGCGGCCGAGGAGATCTCCGTTTTCGTCGCGCAGGGCGCGCAGTTGCCATTCGCAATGGAATCGCGCCCCGTCCTTCCGGGCGCACGGGGCCGAAAAGGATGGCGGGTTTTGCGAGTCGAGATCGGCGAGCAGCACGCCCGGATCGACCTCCGCGTCGGGGCCGAGGAGGTCACGTATCGTTTTTCCGATGACCTCGGTCGCGCCGTAGCCGAACACACGCTCGGCGCCCGGGTTCCACGCGACGATGGCGCCGCTCGCGTCGAGGCCCACGATGCCGATCGGCGCCTCGTGCGCGAGCGCGCGCAGCAGCTTCGGATCCTCGAAATAAGCTGACGCAGTACGTTCGTGAATAACCATCCAACTCCGTGTAGCAAAAGTGCCGCCGCACGGAAAGCACCCTTATCCGCTGGGAGTACGCTTGGTTACGTGATTGTTGGAATTGGCCGCTGTGTCAGTGATATGACAGTGGCCCGCGTTTCAGCGGCACGCGCGGAGGTTTGGCGGAGCGAGCGCGTTCGTTTTCACGATGCGGCGGGCTGGGTCGAAAGGCGAGGCGACCGCACCGCCTGGCCACGCCCCTGCTCGACGAGCGCCTCGCCGGCCGGGCGGAGGACCTGCGCCGCCGCTTGCCGCCGCAGCGCGGAGACCTCCTCGGCGGGCAAGAAGCCGTGTTCGCGGGGCGGCTCGTCGCCCGGGACCGTCGCTTCCTTGCAGGCCATTCGGAGCGCCTTCTCCAGGGTCGTCGCGACCTCGGCCGCGAGCGCCGCGCCGCCCGTGCCGATCGCCCAGCGCACGAAGGCCCATCCGAGCTCGGCGTGGCGCATCTCGTCCTCGGCGATCTCCAGCAATGCAAGGCGCACCGCGCGCGGGCCCGCCTCCTTTGCCGCCGCGGCCGCCTCGAGGGCCGCGAGCGTCTCGCCCACGCAGCCCTCGACCACCGTGGCGAGCGTGGCCGCCGTGAGCGAGCCGAGATCCTCGAACGCGCCGTCCACCGCGAGCGGCCCGAAGCCGAGCGGCTCGCCTCCATATGCGGATGCGAGCGACATGGCGAGGCGCGCGTGCCGCACCTCGTCGAGCGCCGCTTGATGGGCCGCCTCGACGAGCGCCGGCGGCGCGCCGAGCGCCATGAGCGCCATCGAGAACCGGGCAAACGAGGCCACGGATGCGTGCTCGTTGCGACCTCGCTCGGCCCAGCGCCGCGCGAGGATTGCGCGTACCTCGGTCGGGAGAGCAGCCGTATCGAGATCGCGGAGCGCGGCATTGAAATCGCGGAGCGCCTGCGCGCGATCCGCGGGCACATCCGGCGGGCTCGACCATGCGCTCGGCCCTTCGCGCACGTCGGCGAGCCGGGGTTTTCCTTGCACGAGGAGGGGCCGGCCATCGCAGCCGATCGAGCCGACGAGATAACAGCAGCTCTCGGCGCTGCCTTCGTTTTCATTGGCATACGGCCCGCGGAGCGGCTCGCATTCGCATTCGCCGGAGCCCGGCGGCCGACCATTGAGGACGACCTCGTTCGCGCCGGGACACACGCCGTTCACGGGCGTGGTGCAAAGCGTGATGTCGCAGCACTGGCCGTGATATCCGAAACTGTCGTTGTACACGGGCCCGTAGCAGGCGGGCGCCGGGGAGGACTCGAGGATCTCGACAGAAGTGGCCGGGCCGGGGGCGCCGGGAGCGCTCTCGACGTCGGCCCCGCACCCCGAGGCCAGGAGGAGGCTTGCGCCCCATTGAGAAGCGACGAGAAGGCGATGCAGGTATTCGCGCATGCGGCGCCATTTGGCAATTCGCGTGCCGAGGGCCGCGCCCGTGTTTCTCGCGGGGACGTGGTCCCGGGGTTGTGCCGGGTTGTGCCGAGCGTGCTCGTGTCGACTCCGCCCCGTCCACCTGCGCGAGCGCGAGGAAATCCTTCGCGGCGGGGATGAGCGACGTCCGGTGATTCCGCTCGGGTCGACGGATGCCTCCGCGCTGTGCTACCCCGCCTCCGTGACCAAGGCCGCCCGTCCTCCCCTCCCGCTGCCGAGCACCACGCCTCTCGCGCCTCCCGACGGCTTCGATACGCGCCTCGCGGAGATCGGCGTTCGCCTCGACGCGCCCGTGCTCGCAACGCTCGGCGACTACCTCGCGCGGCTGCTCGCGATGAACGAGCAGATGAACCTCACCGCCATCAAAGATCCGAGCGACGCGTGGGAAAAACACGCGCTCGACGCGCTCACGCTCGTGCCCTTGCTCGGGGACGTCTCCGCAGGATCGCGGCTCGTCGACGTCGGCTCGGGCGGCGGTTTGCCCGGCATTCCGATCGCGATCGCGCGGCCCGATCTCGGGGTCACGCTGGTCGAGGCGACGCAGAAAAAAGCGGCGTTTCTCTCGGCCGTCGTCGACGCGCTGGGCCTCGCGAACGTGACGGTGCGCGCCGAGCGGGCCGAGCAGCTCGGGGCCGGGGAGCTTCGTGGCGTGTTCGACGTCGTGACCGCGCGCGCGGTGGCGCGATTGAACCTGCTCGTGCCGCTCACCGCGCCGCTCGCGAAGCCGGGCGGGCTCGTGCTTTTGGTGAAGGGTCAGCGCGCCGAGGAGGAGCTCGCGGAGGCCAAGCGCGTGCTCGCGGAGCAAGGGACGACCCACGAGAAGACGGTCGCGACGCCGACGGGGCGGATCGTCGTGCTCCGGCGAGGCGCGGGGGAGGCGCGGCGCAAGGCGAAGCGGTGAGGGGAGGCGCCTCAGAATTCGAACGTCGATTGCACGATCGGATTGCCGTAGCTGTCGACGTCCCGTGGCCAGCCCCCCGTGCGGACCACGCTGAGCATTGGTCTCATCGCGAGCCGCTGCGCCGGGGCGCTGCCCCGGGCCCCGCGGGGGCTGTTCGCCCCTCGACCCGAACCAGGGCCTGAGCATTGGTCCCATCTCCGATCGGTACATTCCCCCCCTCTGACGACATTTACCGAGTGAGATGTTGGATGCAGGGGCGGCCTCGTCGGCGGAAGCGTGGGCGGAGGAGGAGTTCGGGCATGCGGACCTTGGAGACAAGCGCCGGACCCGGCGACTGACGCGCATGGCCGCGCAGGCGGCGCTGTTTCCCTCGGGGAAGGTGAGTGAGGTT
>NZ_JAGTJJ010000085.1 GCF_028435365.1 Polyangium jinanense
CGTTGGAAGAACTGCGCATCGCGCAGTTCTTCCACCCTCGGTCCAGGCCGTGCCTGGTCCGGGTCGAGGGGCGGACAGCCCCCGCGGGGTCCGGGGCAGCGCCCCGGCGAAGCGCGGCCAGCGCTACGGAGAGGGGCCTACCCCTGGCCCTCGTGCCGCGGCCGCACGCCCGAGAGCGCCGCATGGAGCGTCTTCATGTCGACGGGTTTCACGAGGTGCTCGTCGAACCCCGCCGCGCGCGTGCGGTCGCGATCCCCCGGCTGCGCATATCCACTCAGCGCGAGCAGGCGCAGGGGCGGCGACGAGAGCTCGCGCAGGCGCTCGGCGAGCTCGTATCCATCCATCACTGGCAAGCCAATGTCGAGCACCGCGATCTCGGGCCGGAAGGTTCGTCCGATTTCGAGGCCACTCGGACCGTCGAACGCCACGCGGGTCTCGTAGCCGGTCGCGCGCAGCGCCTCCGCGAGCAGCACGGCGGCGTCCTGGTTGTCGTCCACGACGAGCACACGACACAACGACGCGGACGCCGCGCCCATGGGCCGCTCCTCCCAGGCGCGCGGCGGCGGGGCTGTCTTCGACGCGGCGAGCGGCAAGCGGAGGATGAATTCGCTGCCGCGTCCCGGGCCCGCGCTTCGCGCCTCGATGCGCCCGCCATGCGACTCCGTCAGGTTTTTCACGATGGCGAGGCCGAGCCCGAGGCCTCCTTCGCTCCGATCGATCGACCGGCCCCCTTGCACGAAGAGATCAAAAATGTGCGGCAAGAGCTCGTGCGAAATGCCGATCCCCGAATCCCTCACGCGCAGCGTGGCCCATTCGCCCTCCCGAAAGGCCGAGACCTCCACGTGGCCCCCCTTTTCGGTGTACTTTGCGGCGTTCGCCAGGAGGTTTCCGACGACCTGCGCGAGGCGCATCTCGTCCACGTCGACGACGAGCCCCTCCTCCGGCACGGCGACGTGCAAGGTATGGCCGCGCTGCTCGATCAGCGGGCTCGCCTGCTCGAGGGCCTTCGCGACCACCTGCGCGAGCGGGAGGGGGCGGCGCCGCAGCTCGATCTTGCCACGCGCAATTCGCGAGACGTCGAGCAGATCGTCCACGAGCCGCACGAGGTGCTGCACCTGCCGCTCGATGACGGCCCGCTCCCGTTCGAGCGCGGAGCCATTGCGGAGCCGCATGAGCTCGAGCGCCGTGAGAATGGGGGAGAGCGGGTTTCTGAGCTCGTGGCCGAGCATCGCGAGGAACTCGTCCTTCGCGCGGCTCGCCGCCTCGGCGCGCGATTTCGCCTGCGATCGGGCCTGCGAGAGCGAGATCTGGGAGGCGACACGCGCGACGAGCTCGCGGGCCGAAAAAGGCTTGATGAGGTAATCGTCGGCGCCGGCGTCGAGGCCCTCGACCCGCGCCGCCTCGCCCGCGCGCGCGGAGAGCATCATGATCGGAATGGAGGACGTCCGCGGGTCCTGCCGGAGCTCGCGCAGGAGCGCGAATCCATCCATGCCCGGCATCATCACGTCGCAGAGCACGAGGTCCGGGGGCGAGAGCCGCGCCTCCGCGAGCGCTGCCATTGCGGTGGGCACCGCCGTCACGTCCCACCGCGGGGCCAGGAGTCGCCGCAGGTACCCGCGCATGTCGGTGTTGTCGTCCACCACGAGGAGCCGCGCGCGTGGCGCTGCTTCGCGCACGTCCGGCTCGCTTGTCGCGGAGAAATGCAGCACGTGCTCGTCGGGCGCGGGCAGCCAGCGGAGGGCCTCCTCGAGGAATGGCGCCGGGCCGATCGCCGTGGAGGCGAGCGAGAGCGGCGCGCCGATACGATCCGCCGGCAAATGCGCGGTGCCCGTGGGCATGCTGATCTGGAACGTGCTGCCGCGCCCGACTTCGCTCTCGACCTCGATAGCGCCGCCGTGCAAGCGAACGAGATCCTGCACGAGCGAAAGGCCAATCCCGGCGCCCTCGTGCGTCCGGGCCCGCGCGCCGTGCACGCGGTGGAATCGTTCGAAAATCCTCGGCAGCTCGGCCGCGGGGATCCCGGTGCCCGTGTCCCGGACCGTGAGGATCACCCGATCCCCGGCGTGGCGCAGCGACACCACGACCTCGCCGTCGAACGTGAATTTGAGCGCGTTCGAGAGCAGGTTGAGGACGATTTTCTCCCACATGTCGTGGTCGACGTACGTCGGCTCGGGCAACGGCGGGCAATCGATCCCGAGCCGCAACCCGGCGCGCTCGATCGCCGAGCGGAACGTGGCCGCGAGCTCGCCGGTCATCCGGGAGAGATCCGTCGCGACGAACGAGGCGTCGAAACGCCCCGCCTCGATACGCGCGAAATCGAGCAGGCTCTTCACGAGCTTGAGCAGCCGCTCCGCGCTCCGCTGCGCGAGCTCGACGTGCACGCGTTGCGCGTCCGTGAGCGCCGGATCACCCAGGGCGAGCTCTTCGAGCGGGCCCAGCATCATGGTCAGCGGCGTCCGGAACTCGTGGCTCACGTTGCTGAAAAACGTGGTCTTGGCCCGATCGAGCTCGGCGAGGGCCTCGGCGCGCCGCCGCTCGGATTCGAGGGCGCCGGCGTTCGTCAGCGCGCTGCCGATCTGGGCCGCGGCGAGCTCCAGGTAATTGCGATATTCGGCGTCGAGCCGCAGCCTCGGGCTGATGCCGAGGACGAGCGCGCCGGCCATCCGGCCGAGGCCATGATCCTCGATGGGCAGCACGATCGCTTGCTCGATCGGCTCGGCCCACGGCGCACACGAAAGCTCTCCGATGCGCCTCCGCACGTCGTCGAGGACGATCCCACGGCGACGTGCCTTGACCTCGCCGAGCGGCCAGGGCCCCTCCGCGTCCTCGGGCGACGGCGTAAAGCACGCGCGGTGATCCGCAGGCAAACCGGACATCCCCGCGAGGTGCGCGACGGCGCCGGTCTCGTCGAGCAGATAAAGCAAAACGAAGGGGACGTCGTTTCGATTCTCGGCGAGGTGCGTTGCCGCCGTCTGACAAACCTCGACCGGCGAGCGCGCGCCGAGCATCGCGGCGCCGAGCGCGCCGAGGTTTTGCAGGCGCCTGCGCCCGAGCACCTCGCCCGTTTCCTCGGAGCACGCGCAAAACACGCCGGCGATGGCCCCGCTGTCGTCGTTGATGGGGCTGTACGAATACGTGAAATACGCCTCTTCGGTGTACCCATTCCGATCGACGGGCAGGAGGACCTCGCTACCGGAGAGCGAGCGTCCCTCACGTAAAACCGCCTCCGCCCAGGGGCCGATGATATGCCAGACCTCCGACCATACCTCGGAGGCCGGCCGCGCGAGGGCGGTCGGGTGTCTCTGGCCGAGAATGGGGATGTAGGCGTCGTTGTGAAAGTCGAGGAGCTTCGGTCCCCACCAGACGAACATGGGGTGCCGGGCGCCCAGGATCATCTGGATCGCCGTCTTCAGGCTGCGATCCCAGGCCGCGGGCGCACCCACGGCCGTGCCTCGCCAATCGTGCGCCCGCATGAGGGCGCCCATTTCTCCCCCCCCGCGGAGGCAATCGGCCGTAGTCGAACACGCTCCGTCAGGGGGCGGTAGTTGCATCATTTCTCGAGGGAGGACACCCGAACAGGTCCGGGTACAGCGACGCTAATGGATCCGTATGTCCCGCGTCGCTCCGTATTTACTTCGAAAGGCGGAGGATGTGGTGCAGGAATCCGTCGTCGGGGAAACCCTGAACGCTGTCCGGCACTCCCCCAGGAATCAGTTTTCGTTTGGCTTGAAAATCTTCAACCCAGGACGATCGAGACGAGGTCCTCGGGTTTTTCGAGCCAGTGCGAGGGCTCGGACGGGGCGAGGTGGGCGCGCGACATCGGGCCCCAGAGCGCGGCGCCCGTCGCGACCCCGGCGCTGCGCCCGGCGTGCATGTCGTGCAGGCTGTCGCCCACGAAGATCGCCTCCTCGGGCCGGGATCCGAGCCGCGCGAGGGCGAGATCGACCGGCTCCTTGTGCGGCTTCGGGTTCGTCACGTCGTCGGAGCAGACGAGCACCGAAAACGCGTCCAAAAGCCCCGAGACGTCGAGCCCACGCTCGGTGCTGTGCCGGTTCTTGCTGGTCACGATCGCGATCTTGACGCCCGCCTCGGCGAGCGCGCGGACGCAGGCGACCGCGCCGGGGTAGGGCCGCACGCACGCGTCGTGGTGCGCGAGGTTGTAGGCCCGGTACGTCTCGATCATCGCGAGCACGGCCTCGGGATCGTCGGAGTAGCCGGCGAGCTGCGTCTTGAGGGGCGTGCCGACGCCGCGGAGGAGCACGTCGTCCTGGCACGGCGGCAGGCCGTGGACGGCGAACGTGTGATGATAACTGTCGAGGATGAGGCGGATCGAGTCGATCAGCGTGCCGTCGAGATCAAACAGGACCGTCTTGTATCGCTGCATGCGTGCCGCGTCATTACCACGTTCCCGCCCGGGCGCACGCGGCGCGGTCGCCCCGGGAAGGAGCTCCGGAGATTTCGGGGAACTCGGGCCGGCATGGCGTGTCCCTGCCCCCGCCGCCCAGAAACCCCGAGGCCCATTCGATGCTTTCGATTCCCCGCCACTTTTCCGCCATTCTTGTGACCGCGCTGCTCGCGACGAGCGGGCACGCCCTGGCGCAGACCACGCCGAAGCCGCCGCTCCCTTTGAAGACCGTGCGACTCTACGAGTCGGGGGTCGGCTACTTCGAGCGATCGGGCAGGGTCGCCCGTGATGCCGGGCTCGCGTTGCCCGTGCCGGTCTCGCACCTCGACGACGCGCTGAAGACGCTCGTCGTGCTCGGGACCGACGGGAAGACGAGCGTCGCGGGCGTCGAGTTCGCGAGCAGCATCAGCGTGGAGAAAGGCCGGGCGCTCGCGGGTTTGCCCGACGGATCGGGCCCCGTGACGCACGCGAACCTGCTCCGCAGCCTGAAGGGCAGCGGCATCGAGCTCCGCACGGCGCGCGAGACCGTGAAAGGAAAACTCGTCGACGTGCTCGACCCGAGCGACGACGAGCCGGGCCCGTGCGTACCGGTCGCCGAGGACGAGGGGGCGAAGAAGCAAGGCGAGGGCGCGCCCGCCCGGTGCGTGCCGCGAAAAGAGACGACGCTGCTCGTCCTCACGACGGAGGCCGAGATCCGCAAGTTTTTCCTGTCCGACGTAGTCGGCGTCAAACCCACGGATCCTTCCCAAGGCGCGCGCCTCGGCGCGAGCGCGTCCGTGGCCTCGCCTCAAGGCGCGTCGGCGCGGCGTGATTTGCGGGTGCTCGCCGAGAGCACGTCCGACGTGACGCTCGGGTATGTCGCGGAGGCGCCGGTGTGGCGCTCGACGTACCGGATGGTGCTCAGCGACAAGGAGCAACGCGGCACGCTGCAGGGCTGGGCGCTCGTCCACAACGACACAGACGAGGAGTGGAAGAAGGTAAAGATCGAGCTCGTCAACGGCCGCCCCGATTCGTTCCTGTATCCGCTTGCGGCCCCGCGCTACACGCGCCGCGAGCTCCTCACGCCAAGCGAGCCGCTCTCCACGATCCCGCAGCTCGTCCTGCAGACCGCGGACGCGATGTGGAGCGAGATGATCGGCGATACGTTCGGCGCCGGCGCCGGCGGCCTCGGCCTCTCGGGCTACGGCGCGGGCGGGGGCGGGACTGGCGAGGGGGCCCTCGGGCTCGGATCGGTCGGCACGATCGGGCACGGGAGCGGTACGGGCAGCGATCAGGGATCGAGCACGGTGCTCTCCGTGGGGGATCTCGCGAAGGTGGCCGAGGCGGAGGGCATGGAAGCGGGCGCGCTCTTCCGGTATTCGATGCCCGTTCCGATCGACCTCCGGGCGCACGGATCGGCGCTCCTGCCGTTTTTGCAGCAATCGGTCTCCGCGCGGCGGATCGTGTTGTTTGGAAGCGGGGGCGGCGTCGGCCGGAGCGCGGCGCGCATCAAGAACGACACGAAGCAGACCTTGCCCGCGGGCCCCATTTCGTTCTTCGCCGACGGAGGTTTCGCAGGCGAGGCGCAGATCGACCGCCTGAAGCCCAGCGAGACCCGCTTCCTCGTGTTCGGCACGGACATCGACGTCGAGCTCACGCAAAACAACATGCTGGTCACGGACGAGGTGCAGCTCGTCGAGTACCAGGGGGATGAGCTCGTCGAGCATTTCATCCGGCACACGCGCGTCGATTACACGGTCGAGAACCGGAGCGGCGGGGCGCGGACGGTCTTCTTGTACCTCGACCTCGTGCGCAACGCGACCGTGAACGGCGCGGACGAGCTCGATTTCGACGTCGTGTCGAACAAGCCGCTCGCGGTGTTCGCGAGCGAGCCGCGATCGAAGAAGGTGCGGCGTATCGAGGCCGACGAGGGTCTGTCCCGGCGGACGGCGATCCCTACGCTGAACCCGCGGGCGCTCCGGGCCATGGCGGCCGCGCCGAAATTGCCCGCGGCGCAGCGAACCGCGCTCGAAGAAGCGGCGAAACACCTCACGGACGCGGAGGCGCGCGAGAGCCTGCTCCCGAAACGAAGGGCGGATCTCGACGAGCTCGTGCAGGATCTCGGCCGGCTGCGGGGCTACCTGGCCGCGGCGCAATCGAAGGACGACGGGGAGAAATTCACGAAGCAGATCCTGGAGAAGGAAGCGCGGGTGAAGGAGCTCCGCACGCGGATCGCCGGCCTCGGGACCGAGGTGGAGGGGTATCGATCGCGGGCCCGGACGGCGCTGCAAAAGCTGCGGAAGTGATCAGGCGCCCCGCGGATCCTCCTGGCTCGACGACGCCCACGTGTGTTCGAGCCGCGCGAGGAGCAGGGGCCCGGCGATTCGCTCGAAGCCGGCCCGGAGCAGGTCATTCGCGGTCGCCGGTTCCGTGACGCCGTCCGTCGCGACGGTCACGTGCGGAATGGCATTCTCGGTAAAACCATGTTCGAGGAGCCTCCCGTCAGCGAGGAGGAGCCCCACGACCACGGCCTCGACCCCGCCGTCGTCCCGCCGCGCGTATCCCGTGACAGCGAGGGTGAACGTGCGGCCGAGGTCGCTCGCCGTGAAAGGAGGCGGCAGATCGGCCGGGTTTTTCGTGCCGTACCGCAGGGTGCAATGATGGGCGAGCGGGCGGGGTAAGGTGCAGAAGCGCCGCTGGAGGATCTCGGCGGAGGGCGGATCGAGGACAAGCGCGAAATACCCGTCGGGGTGCATGGCTGGGCCAGAGCGTAGCGGAGAACGTCACCGCGCGCCGCGCGAAGCCTTGCGGAGCCGCTCCAAAAGGACACGGGCGAGGCGGCGCAGCTTGTTCCAGAGCGACGGAGGTTCCGCCGCGGCGGTGTCGAGCGGCGCGGGCGCGGCGGCCTCGGGCTCGGCCGTCTCCTCGGCCCACGCGACGAGGCGTTCCCGCAAGGGCGCGGGCGCCGGGACGCGTGGCGCGAGCGCTTCGAGGACGACATCGAGCTCCCCGGGGAATGGATCCGACGTCTCCTCGGCCCAGGTCACGAGCTTCTCGCGCAGCGCTTCCGGCGCCCGCGTGTCGGGGTCGGGCGCGAGCGCCGAAAGCACCGAGCGCAGGCTCGGCTCGGAGGCCGGCGTCGGCTCCGGCGCGTCGCTCGGCGGGAGCGCGGGCAGGACCAACGACGCGGGCATCGGGCGCGGCGCCTGCGGCTCGGCGCGCTTCTTGGCCGCCGCCTCGCGGACGTCGTTGCGCGGGCGGACGAAGAGCGTGATGAGCTTCGCGAACCCCTTTTTCGGCGCGGGCGCCGGGGTTTGTTGCTTCCTCGCCTGCGAGCGCTTCATAACTTGCTCCCGAGCTCGAGCTTGAGTTTTTCGATAAGCCGTGAGAGCCGCGATTTGACGGTCCCGAGCGGAATCGAGAGCGCCTGCGCGATGTCCTCGTAGCTGAGGTCCTCGTGGTATCGGAGCAAGAGGAGCGCGCGATCCGTCTCGTGGAGGGCCTTCACAACGTCGTTCACGCGCTCGGCGCGTTGCCTTTGCTCGATGCGCGAGATCGGGTCCGTGCTCGCCGGGGCCGTGGCGTCGTCCGCGCCCGGACCCTCGAATACCTGCCGCTCCCGCTCCCTCTCCCGCCTCCGACGCACGTCGATCGCCTTGCGCACCGCGATCTTGACGACCCACGCGTGCTTGTCCTCGACGGACGCGTCGTACTGGTGCGTGCGCAGAGCCACGATGACCGCCATGAAAGCCTCCTGGGCCGCGTCGTCGACGTCGGGGCCGGCGTGGAGGACGCTGTGGACCCACCCGTGGATGAAATCCGCTAGCGTGCCCCCCGCCACCCTGTCGCCCCGAGCTGCCGCTTCCAGCAACTCGACGGTGATGCGGTGCGTTGCTTGTCCCTTCATCATGAAACGTCCGGCCGTACCACGAACGTGGGGCGCGGATGGTTCCCGCATTTCGAACGTCGCGACGTCGCAACGTCGCAACGTCGTGTGATGAAACGTCGCCGCGTACCACCAACGATGGGGGCGGATGGTTCCCTCGTTTCGGACGTCGCGACGTCGCGGTATCGCTTCCGGCCGGCCGGGCCCTTCA
Source organism: Polyangium jinanense (assembly GCF_028435365.1). The sequence continues at coordinate 8,482 of NZ_JAGTJJ010000085.1, forward strand.
GCGCCGCTCGGGCAAGACGATCACGGTCCCCTCGGACGAAAGCTCGAGCCTTCGCCGTGTGGATCCCTCCGTCATTTCGATTTCCATCTTGCCGGTCGTGATCACGCGCGCCGTGGGGCGCTTCGGCGCCTTTCCGGAGGGCCGCCCCACCGCGATGGGCGCGGGCCAGAGCTCTTTGCCGCGCTCGTCGTACCGCATGGCGAACACGGCCTCCTCCCGCCGCGTCGTGGGCCTTTCCGCCGAGCCCGCGCCGACGAGGACAAACGTATCCTCCGTATCGACCAGGATCACGACCGCCGCGCCCGGATCCGGCTTCCACGGCAGGGTGAGCCCCGAGCGGCCCCACGCGCGCATGCCACGCTCGTCGATCCGCGCGGCGCGTGCCTCCCCCTCACCCGCGGCCACGATGACGTGCCCGTGCCCTGGCCAGTACAGCGCGGAGAGGGCCTCGCAATGGGGGATCTCGAGGGCCTCGTAATCGGCGAAGATCCCGCCCTCCGAGGTCCACGCGCGGAGCGCCGCGAGCTCACCCTCCGCATCACAAAAGGCCACGCCGACCGACGAATCCGGGCCGCGCACCACGGTCACTTCCCGCACGCCCGGCACGATCCCCGCGAGCGGCATTTCCTTGGCCCACGCCCGCGTGCCGTCCGCGGCGACGACCAGCACGAGAGGTTTGTCGGGCTGCGACGAATCCTCGATCAGGAGCGCTCGCCGATCGCCCGGGAGCGTCTCGACCTGCAAGGAGAGCGGGAGCCCCACGTTCGCCCCGAAATGCGAGAGGACGGCGTCACGATGGTGGGAGAGATGCGGGTCGTCCTCGAGCCGTTTGACCAAAAAACGCCGGGGTTCGGTCGCCGGCAACGAGCGATCGGAGGGCACGTCGGGTGCGACCGCGAGGTCGGGCGGCGGAGGCGCGGGGATGGCGGCCGTGGACGTGGTTTCCGGCGGAGAGGCGTCGGTTCCCGCGTCGGCCGGCGCGGCGCTCTCGTCGCGGCGGCATGCGGTGAAAAACACGAGCGCGGCGGCGGCGAGGAGCGTACCTGACGAACGCCTTCGATGCATCGCGCGGAGTGTACCGCTCGGACGAGCCGTCTCAAGGGCCGTCGAAGGTCGCGACCTCCGAGACGTAGGCCTCGTCGCCGCATGTACTCACGACGACGAGCGAACGTGAGCGTTGCCGCGGCAGCGGGAAAAACGCGAGGAGGCGCGTGCCGCCGTCCTCCCGGCGCTGGGTGCCGGGCGTGACGAGCGTGGTCTTCGTGCCGTCGAGCACGACGACCGTGGAGACGCAGGCCTTCGCCTCCACAGGCAAATCCGCGGTGCAGGACTCGGTCGTGCACGCGAGCGCGAGGGGACGCGGCAAACGCGCGCGGGCCGGATCGAGATCGATCGCGGCGTGGAACGAGCCGTCCTGCTCCTCGATCCGAAAATCACGGCCGGGCACGAGCACGACCGGGCGATGGCTGGGGACGTGGACGAGCAGCGGAATGTGGTCCGGATGGACATGGAGCGCGCCGTACGTCCCGACGAACCGTCCCGACGTGTCCACGGAGAATGCGCCTTTCGCGCCTTCGAGCGGGACCACGAGCGCGGCGTCGGTGTGCGCGGGGAGCTGGATTCGCCCCTCGACGTGGACGCGGGAGGTGCGGTCGCATCCCGCGAGCACGAGCGCTCCCAGCCCGAGCGCGGCCATGGATCGAACGAGGCGACGCCCCATCGGCGACGACCCTACCACGCGCGCCGCGAAGGAGGGACCCCCGGCGGCCGCCAGGCGGAAATCCGCGCCGCCACCCCCCGCCGCCCAAAAACCCAGGTTTTCCGCATTTCTCGGCCCGGCACGGCGCTCGCAAAAAGGGCGTGCATGCAGGCGACGGCCCTGACCTTCATTCTCGTGGGCCTCGACGCGTCTCCCGTGCGCGTCGAGGTGGACTCCGGCCGCGGTCCGGCGTCGTTCCAGCTCGTCGGGCTCGCTGAGGCGAGCGTACGCGAGAGCCGCGTGCGCGTGCGGTCGGCGCTCTCGCAGATCGGCGTGGCCCTCGACGAGCACGTGATCACGGTGAACCTCGCGCCGGCCGATCTACGCAAGAGCGGCGGCGCCTTTGATCTGGCGATCGCGATGGCGGTGCTCGGCGCGCTCGGCAAGGTGCCAGGCGAGGCGCTGCGCGGGCTCGCGTTCCTCGGCGAGCTGTCGCTGACGGGCGCGATCCGGCCCGTGCGTGGGGTGTTGCCAGCGCTGCGCGGCGCGGCGGCGCGGGGGCTCGGGCGCGCTGTGGTTCCGCGGCACAACGGGGCCGAGGCGGCGAGCGTGCCGGGGCTCGAGGTCCTCGTGGCCGAGCACCTCGGCGACGTGGTGTCGGCGCTCGCGGGGGAAGGGGATCTCCCGTCGGCCGGGCCGCGTCCGTCGCTCGCGCCAAACCTCGCGGAGGCGGCCGTGGATCTCGCGGAGGTGCGAGGCCAGCACGTGGCGCGGCGTGCCCTCGAGATCGCGGCGGCGGGTGGGCACAACCTCCTGATGATGGGCCCGCCGGGCGCGGGGAAAACCATGCTGGCGCGGCGGCTTCCGACGATCTTGCCGCCGCTCTCGTACGACGAGGCCCTCGAAGTGACAGCGATCCACTCGGTCGCGGGGCTCTTGCCCTCGGATCGAGGCCTCGCGCAGGCGAGGCCGTTTCGCGCGCCACACCACACCGTGAGCCCCGCGGGTCTCGTGGGCGGGGGCGATCCGATCCGCCCGGGCGAGGTCTCGCTCGCGCACCACGGCTGCCTTTTTCTCGACGAACTGCTCGAATTCAAGCGGAGCGCGCTCGAGGTGCTGCGGCAGCCGCTCGAAGACGGCCTCGTCACGATTTGCCGCGCGCAGAGCCGCGTGACGTTCCCGGCGAGGCCGCTCGTGGTCGCCGCGGTGAATCCGTGCCCGTGTGGTTTGTTCGGGGACGAGAAGCGCCGCTGCGCTTGCACGCCCGAGCGCGTGCGGGGTTATCGAGCGCGTTTGTCCGGGCCGCTTCTCGATCGGCTCGATTTGCAGGTGCCGCTGCCGCCGGTGGACGTCTCGCACCTCGCGGGCAAGGAGCGCGGGGAGGCGAGCGCCGAGGTGCGGCGGCGCGTGATCGCGGCGCGGGCGATCCAGACGGCGCGGCGGGAGGCGGGCGAGGCGAGCGCCCCGACGAACGCGGAGCTCGGCCCGCGCGACGTCGAGCGGGTGGCGGCGCCGGACGCGGCGGGCCGGGCGATCCTCGGGCAAGCGGTGGAGCGGCTCGGCCTCTCGGCGCGGGCGTACGGCAAGGTGCTGCGCGTGGCGCGGACGATCGCGGATCTCGACGGCGGCGGCGCCGTGCGGGCGAACCACGTGGCCGAGGCGATCCAGGCGCGGCTGCTCGATCGCGACGGCGCGGCGGCTCGGCGCTCGCCGACCCGGAAAAACGATTTTTCTTAGCAACTGGTTTCTACGGCGGTCGAAGTAACGGGCAAGAAAGGCGGTTTTACCGATGATGACGGAGCTCTTGGAGAAGATGCGGACGGTGAAGACGGTCGTTGGCTCGATCGAGAAGCAATTCGGCAAAGGGGCGATCATGTCGCTCGGGGACGAGGCGGAGACGGACGTGAGGGTCATCGGCACGGGGTCGATGGCCCTCGACGCGGCGCTCGGCATCGGAGGCTACCCGCGCGGCCGGATCGTCGAGATTTACGGCCCGGAGAGCGGCGGCAAGACGACGCTCACCCTGCACGCGATGCGCGAGGCGCAGGCCGCGGGCGGCGTCGCGGCCTTCATCGACGCCGAGCACGCGTTCGACGTGAGTTATGCGCGCGCCGTCGGGGTCGACACGGAGCGGCTGCTCGTCTCGCAGCCGGATTGCGGGGAGCAGGCGCTCGAGATCGCCGAGACGCTCACGCGGAGCGGCGCGGTCGACATCGTGGTGGTCGACTCCGTCGCGGCGCTCGTGCCCAAGGCGGAGATCGAGGGCGACATGGGCGACGCGCACATGGGGCTGCAGGCGCGGCTCATGAGCCAGGCGCTCCGCAAGCTCACCGCGATCGCGCACCGCACGGGCACGACGCTCGTGTTCATCAACCAGCTCCGGCAGAAGATCGGGGTCACGTTCGGCAACCCCGAGACCACGACGGGCGGCAATGCGCTGAAGTTTTACGCGAGCGTACGGCTCGACGTGCGCCGCATCGGGCCGGTGAAGGTCGGCGACGAGGCGGTGGGCTCGCGGACGCGGGTGAAGGTGGTCAAGAACAAGCTCGCGCCGCCTTTTCGCGAGGCCGAGTTCGACATCCGCTGGGGGACGGGTGTCGACGCGGCCTCGGACCTCATCGATTACGGCTGCCAGATCGGGATCGTCGAGAAGAGCGGGGCGCACCTTTCCTTCAGCGGCGAGCACCTCGGGCAGGGGCGCGAGCGCGCGCGGGAGACGCTGCTCACGAACGAGCGGCTCTTCTCGACCCTGCGCGCCGCGGTGATCGCGGGCTCGGAGGCGCGCGTGGGCGCGCGGCCGGCGGAGAAGGCGGCCTGACACCACATTTCAGGAAAAACCATTCGAATCAACAGAGACGAAAGCGGAGGACGACATGAGCGACGGCATGAACAGGGTGGTACTTCTCGGCAATCTGGGCGCGGATCCGGAACTCCGGTATGCGGGCAGCGGGACGGCGGTGTTGCAATTCCGCATGGCGACGAACGAATCGTTCCTCGACCGGAACCGCGAGCTCACGGAGCGGACCGAGTGGCACAGCGTGGTCGTGTTCGGCCCGCGCGCCGAGGGGCTCTCGCGGGTGCTGGCCAAGGGATCGTGCGTGCTCGTGGAGGGGACGCTGCGCACGTCGAGTTACGAGAAGGACGGGCAGAAGCGGTACAAGACCGAGGTGCACGCGCGCGACATCTGCCTCGCGGGCGGGCCCTCGCCGGCGGCGCACCGTGAGCATGCGGGGGCGCTGCGGCGCGACGCGGACGACGAAGTGGCGCCGATGGAGATGCCGCTGTCGCAGGAGGAGCCGGAGGCCGTGCCGGAGCCCGCGGCGCCGGCCCGTCCTCCGCGTAAGCGGAACGGCGCGCCGCCGCGGAAAACGGAGATGCTCGAAGAGATGCCGTTCTGAGGCAGGATGGGGCGACACGGCCCGGGACGCGGGAAGACGCGTCCCGGGCCCACGGATCGGCCCTTGTGGCAGCACGGTCCCCGTGGCAAATGTCGGGCATACCATGGCACTGCGACTTACCACGACGCCGATCCTTGCCCTCTTCCTCGCCAGTTTTGCGGCTGCCAGCGGTTGCGGCCGATCGGTCCCCGGCACCAGCGACGGCGGTTCGGACGGCGATGGAGGGTTTGCCGGGAACGGAGGCACGGGGGGCTTCGGCGGCACCGGAGGGATCGGGGGCGTCGGGGGCGTGGGCGGCGTGGGCGGCATCGGCGGCTCCGGCGGCACCATGGGTTTCTGCGGCGACGGCATCCTCGACGCGGGCGAGCAGTGCGACGACGGCGCGCTGAACAGCGACATCGGCGCGTGCAAGACCAGCTGCGAGGCGGCGTTCTGCGGCGACGGGTTCGTCTTCGCGGCCGCCGAGGCGTGCGACGACGCCAACGGGGTCGACGGCGACGGCTGCAACCACGACTGCATCCTCTCGGGCACGGTGCTCTACACGGAAAGCCAGGGCGTCCCGGGGTCGACAGGCGAGGAGTTGACGAGCATCCGGCTGGACAACAAGGGAAACCTCATCGTCGGCGGGATCGTGGGGGTTGCAGGCAACCCGGGTCACTACGACGGGCTCGTTGCCAAGCTCAATCCGCAGGGCAACCCGATATGGTATCGGCAAATCGACGGGGCGGCGGGCCTCGACGACGGGATTTACGGCGTCGCGGTCGATCCGGCGGGCAACGTGTACGCCGTCGGGTACGAGACCTTGGCCGACGGGACGACGAACCTCATCGCTCGCAAGTACGACACGAGCGGCGAGCAGATGTGGGCGCGGAGCTTCGACGGCGAGGCCCATGGCTACGATTACGGGTGGGGCGTGGCGATGCCGGGCGGGGGCCACCTCTACGTCGCCGGGGGCATGGCGACGAACGCCGGGGGGAGCGAGTTCACTTTGCTGAAGTTGTCCAGTCAAACCGGCGAGATCGTGTTGCAGCGGCACACGGACGGGCCAGGCAACGGGACCGACTCGGCGCAGGGAATCGCGATCCACGGCGTTTTCATTTACCTCGCCGGCTACTTCACGAACGAGGCAGGCTTCACGGACGTTGTGTTGACCAAGCTGCAGGAGGGCGGAGGCGATCTGACCGAGGTGTGGACACGCACCTACGACGGCGCGCTTCACAACGACGATTACGCGCTCTCGGTCGCGGTCGCTCCGGATGGAAACCTCTTCGTCGGCGGCGCCGAGACCACGAACTTCGGCCTCGACGCCTGGCTGCGCAAGTACGATCCGAACGGGCAGGAGCTCTGGACCCGGACCCATTCGAGCCAGATCCCCGCGGGCCCGGACCAGATTTACGCTGTGGCCAGCGACCCGAGCGGCAACGTGGTCGTGACGGGCTACGAAGTGACCCCCTCGCTCTCGACGGACATCTGGACCCGGAAGTACGATTCCGCCGGCAACGAGCTCTGGACCAACGTGCACAATGGCACGGGGGACGGCGCCGATTACGGTGAGGGGATCACCACGAATGACGCCTCCGAGGTGTTCGTCGTGGGCACGGAGCTCACGACGGATCAGGGCTACAACGCCTGGATCCGCAAGTTCGCGCCTTGATCGCCCGCCTTGAGGGGACGCATCGCGTCCTCTCTCACCGAGGTTCGGCGGCGCGCTTGCGCGTATGGCGCCGACGGGCGCGCGGCGCCTCCTGCCAGACGAGGACGGGCCCAAACCCCCAGAAATGATTCTTGACCTGCGCCAGCAGCGATTTGGCCGGGATGATGGCCGGGCGCTTCTGGCTTGCCTCGCGGATGGCGAGCCAGCTTTCGAGGAGCATGGGCGGCACCGAGAATCGCGGACGCCCCGTGGCTCCTTCGACGCGCAGCGCGAGGGCTGTCACGTCGGGGTGCTCGCCGAGCTTTTGGCGCAATCGCCGGAGGACGCGGGCGAGCAGAGTGCGTTCGTCCTCCATCGGCTCTCCGCGGGAGAGCAAAAGGTGCGCGCCCATGATCTGGAGCATCGGTTCGGCCCTGCTTTGCTTCAGCAAGTCTCGGAGGACCTCAGCGTCGACCTCGGCACCTCGTTCCCGCAGGGCGACCCGCACGAGCTCGGTTTTGCGCAGGTCCGATCGTTCGGGCTCGAAGCCTGCCTGGCCGAGGAAGATTGCGGCGCCTTGCAGATCCGCGCGTCGGTTGCCGGGCGCGTCGCCGTAATCCCGGAGGAACAGGAAGATTTGGGTCTGGAGGCCGCGGGTCGCGATCACGGTCTGGCTCAACGTGCCCACCGGCGTCTCGACGGAGAGGCGGTAGACCCCGGGGTCGAGCTCGACGGTGCACGTCGTCCACGGCGCTTTTTCTTCGGGCCCCCGCTTGGACGCGCGCTCGAAATCGACGAGCAAACGACCCTCGATATCGTGCAGCTGGAGGCCAGCGGCGGGATGGGGAACGGGCTCGGCCGGGGCGGGCTTGGCCGTGAGGGTATCTCGCACGCACACGAAGAGCGAGCTCCCGCGCCCGATCTTCACGGTCGGGGTCCGGCTCTCGCGCGCTGCGTGGGTGCGGTACAAAGGGGGAGCGGTGGTCTCCGCGAGCGGCGCGGGGGAGGGGATGGGGAGCCCCGCGGTGCCGAAGCTGTATCCGAACGCCGGGTCTCGACGCGCCGAGCTCACGCCCGCCACTTCCGACACGACGTAGGGTCCCTTCGAGGGCTGCTGCCCGGCACTCCGCCGTTTGGCCCCCTTGGGCCAGACGACGAGGTAACTCTCCCGGATCTGGTTGCCGATAAACGCCTGAACCTTGAAGAGCCCCTGCTGGGTCAGGGGTTCGTCGCGCCCCCGGGAAAGGACGGTGTCGAGCCCGTAGGAGGCGTCGATGAGGGAGAGCCTCGCCGGATCTTTCTGCGAGACCCCGAGGCGGTCCCCGACGCGGACCCCATGGTACGCTCCGTCGAAGGTGACCTTCGCGTCACCCGTCTCGGAAAAACCGGGCAATTCGAACACCTCCGACCGCGTCGCCTTCCCTTCCCCGATTTCGACCATGTAAAGCCCCGCAGGGAGGCGCTCCTCCACGACCTCGGCCTCGGCGACCCGCTTGGAGACGACGTCGAGCGAGCCGCCGAGCACCCGCAGCTTTTTGCCGACGTCTGCCTTGCCCACGTGGATTTCAACCTTGAACTTCGTCTGCGGGGCGTGCGCAAGTCGGAGTCTCAACGCGGGCTTGGTAGGGAATAGGGTGAACTCGGGGATCTGAGAGATGTCCGGATTGCCGCTCTCGCGCATTTCGGGGGGGAGTAATTTCCTCATGTTGCTGTGCACGTAGTCGTAGAGCGCGTGGGCGGTGATGACGCCATGTTTGTCACTCGCGCCTCCGCGGAGGCCCGCGAGGAGCGCGTGCGTGAAGATACCGCGCGTTTTGCCGCCGATTTCGACCTCGCGCGCCTGCCGGCCCGATGGGGCCGCGTGCAGGAAAACGAACGGAGTGCCGGAGCCGCCGGGCGGCTGCCTGCGTGCGCACGTCGGCAACGCGGCGAAGACCGACGTCAAGGGCGTCGCGCAGCAGTCCATGAAGAGGACGACCTCCGCGAAGAAGCCAGGATCGACGACACACGCCTGCAGGGTGTTCGGGACACTGACGTGCTTGACATCGTCATTCGTCGCGTCCGCGGTCAAGAGGATCTTCGAATCGCGGCCGCTGGGCTCCCGTGTCGCACAACCGTGACCGGCCACATAGACATACAGCCGTCCGCCCTTCTTGGCGCGATTTTCTTTCCCGAACTTCTTGCGTAGCTTGTCGTTGATCTCCTTTTCGACGGTAGCGTGGCTGGGCTGGGCCCCGGCGGATGACATTGGCTTGCGCCGGGCCGGCGAGAGGACCTTCGTGATGTGGCCCGCGGGGACGTTGCCGCCCCTGGGATCGGTCAGCCAGGCGATGAAATCGTCGACGTCGTTCTTCGGGCCTTCCAGGTTTCCGATATCGGGGTGGTAACGCCAGATGCCCACCACGATGGCCCAATCATTCTTTGCCATGGCAACCTCCTCCCCACGCGTCACGGGTACTGCTGCCGGATGAACGCCTTGTCGGTCGCCGAGAGCATGGCTCCACAAAAATCGCGCTCTGCACCGTTGCTCATGACGGCCCCTTCCACACGGGACTCCCATTCTCGAAATGGAGCCTTGGGGCCCGAGCAGCAAGGCTTCGGCCCTTGCGACTTGCCGCCCGGACCATGAACCCTCCAATGCACCCGTGAGAGCTTCGGGCCACGAGGTGAGGGGCGACCATGACCTGACGAGGAAGGATAAGGAAGTTTTTCAGGGCGGCGGCCGCGGTGCTCGACCTCACGCCCTGGTGGGCCGCGGGCGCTCCGGCGGAAGGGACGGTCTTCGTCAAAACATCGTTCCGTCGCGCCGAACGATGTTCTAGAAGGACCACGAACACACGATGAAAGCCGTCCTTTGCAAGGCCTTCGGGCCGCCCGAATCGCTCGTCGTCGAGGATCTCCCGAGCCCCACGCCCGACGCGGGCCAGGTGGTCGTCTCGGCCCATGCGGCGTCGGTCAATTTCCCGGACCTCCTCGTCATCCAGGACAAGTACCAGTTCAAGCCGAGCCTGCCCTTCTCACCGGGCGGCGAGGTCTCTGGGATCGTCACGTCCGTGGGCAGCGGCGTGACGTCGCTCGCGGTCGGCGATCGGGTGGTCGCCTGGGCTCCGTACGGCTGCTTCGCCGAGGAGGTCGCGCTGGGCGAGGGGCAGGTCATCAAGGTGCCCGACGGGATCGATCTCGTCACGGCCTCGACGCTGCTCGTGGCGTACGGGACGACGCATCACGCGCTCGTCGATCGGGCAGCGCTCCGGGCTGGCGAGACGCTCGTCGTGCTTGGCGCGGCGGGCGGCGTGGGCGTCGCCGCGATCGAGATCGGCAAGCTCCTCGGCGCGCGTGTCATCGCCTGCGCTTCGAGCGACGACAAACTCGAGGTTTGTCGGGCGCGTGGGGCCGATGAGGTCGTGAATTACAGCCGGGAAGACCTCAAGGCGCGGCTGAAGGCGCTCGCGCCGAACGGCGCGGACGTCGTGTACGATCCCGTCGGAGGCTCGTTCGCCGAGCCGGCGCTGCGCGCCATGGCCTGGCGCGGCCGCTACCTCGTGGTCGGGTTCGCCGCGGGCGACATCCCGAAGATCCCGCTGAACCTCACGTTGCTGAAGGGTTGCTCGATCGTCGGCGTGTTCTGGGGTTCGTTCACGATGCGGGAGCCCGAGCGATATCGCGAGGGGCTCGCCGAGCTCTTCGGGTGGGTGCGGGACGGTCGCATCCGGCCGCACGTGGAGCAGACCTATCCGCTCGAACAGGCGAGCGCGGCGCTCTCCGCGATGGCCGAGCGGCGCGTGAAGGGCAAGGTCGTGCTCGTCACGGAGCGCGGGGCCGCGGAGGCGCGCTGAGCGAAGTGCGCGCCGGCGCCTTCTGGCCTACGCTAGCCGCGCCATGACGCCGATCGAAGAGCTCGCCGTTCTCCTCCGGCCCGCGGGAGGCGGGCTGCACCTGGTCTCGACCGGGCGCGCCGAGCAGCTCGCCCTGCAACGCGCGCTCTATCAGGTCACGAGCGACGAGGCCGTGCAGGAAAAACACCTCGAAGCGCTCGCGCGGATCGGCGCGGCGCGCGTCGTGATCCTCGGTGTGCCCTCGGACGTCGGCGCGGGCTTCCGGCGCGGGGCGAACCTCGGCCCCCAGGCGATCCGCGCGCGCCTGCTCGAAGACCAGCCGGATTTTCCGGTGCGCGCGGCCGAGCTCGGCGTCGTCGACATCGGCGACGTCTTCGTCGTCCCGCAGCTCCTCTCGGACGACATGCTGAGCGAGGCGCAAAAGTCCGCCTCCCGGAAGGCGCTCTACCCGCACGTCCCCGCCGATGTGGCCGAGCGTCTGCCCGTCTCGCCGCTCTCGATCGCCGAGCGCGCGCTCGATCTCGTGTTCCAGTTGAACCCCACCGTAAAACCCTTCGTCATCGGCGGCGATCATTCGACGGCCTGGCCCGTCGCCGCCGCGCTCGCGCGTGTTCGCCCGCCGTCGAAGGAGCGCTGGGGCATCGTGCAGCCCGACGCGCACACCGATCTTTTGCCCGAGCGCCTCGGGATTCGCATGTGCTTCGCGACCTGGTCCTACCACGCGAACGAGCTTTTTGGGCGTGACGGTCGGCTCGTGCAGGTCGGCACGCGGGCCTCGCGGCACGAGCGGGGCCACTGGGAGCAGAGCCTCGGCGTGCGGCAATTCTGGGCGGAGGAGTGCCTTGCCAAACCCGAGGCGACGCTCGACGCGCTCGTCGCGCACCTCAAAGCGGGGGGCGTGACGGGCGTTTATTTCTCGAATGACATCGACGGGACCGACGAGCGATTCGCCGACGCGACGGGCACGCCGGAGCCCGGCGGGCTCGAGCCGGATTTCGTGGTGGAGCTCATCCGGCGGCTCGGCCGCGAGGTGGGGATCGTGGCGGGGGACGTGATGGAAGTCGCGCCCGTGCTCGGCCCGCGCCCCGAGAGCCAGCGGCAGACGGTGGGGCTCGCGGTGCGGTACCTCGACGAGACGCTCCGCGCGATGCTGGGGCGCTGACGCCATTCTCGCGGACCTGTTGACAGCCTTCCGTCGGTGCTGTCTCCTCCCGGAAAGTCGGAGGGTCCATGAGTCAGATCGAGTCTCGTCGAAAAATTGGGTGGAGCGCGTTTCCCGTCGTGGCGGTCCTTGCCATGGGATCTTGGGGCTGCGCCCATCTGCCCAAGACGGGCACCGAGTCCACGGGCGAGCCGCTCAACGTCGAGGTCCGGACCGAGACGCACACGTACGTCACGCAGGCGAAGGTCGGCGAGGTGCAGCACCGCGATTCGTCGGGCCGGCTCGTGGGCACGTCGTCGCTCTACGAGAATCAGGTCGGTTCGTACGATGTCACGCGCTGGCAGGTTTTTCAGGGCGAAACACCCATCGACGATCAGGACTTTTTCAGCATCGCGGGGGACGCGGATGCGGCGGCACGGATCGCCGACTATCGCGCCACCGGCGTGACCATGAACCGGGTCGGGCTCGGGCTCGCGATCGTCGGCGGCGCAGCGATGCTCGCGGGGATCATCCTCGGGTCCACGCTCACGACGAAGGACGAATATGGCACGGAGTCGCGCCCGACGTGGACGACGGCGGCGGCGACGGGCGGCATCCTCGTGGGCCTCGTGGGCGGGGGCATCGCCTGGGCTGGTTACGCGCGGACGAAGCGCGAGCATCCGATCGACGATCCGCAGAAGGCAGCCAACGCCGCGCGCCGGTACAATAAGGAGATCGGCGAGCAGCCCGAGGACGACGACGAAGAAGAGGAAGAGCGCCCGCGTCGCAAGCGTCGCCGGTGATCTAGGGTTTTACCTTCCCCGCGAGATCGAACATCGGCGCGTAGAGCCCGTACATCGAGAGGCCGACCGCGCCGATGGCGAGCGCGATGCCGCCGAGGAAGAGGCCCACCGCCATCCCGCCCCTGCCGCTCTTCCGCACGAACATTCCCGCCACGGCGAGCGCGATCGCGCCGGCCGCTCCGCCGATCGGGGTCACGTGTCCGAGCACGGCGCGCGTCACGAGCGGCAGGGCCGCGCCGCTGCCAAACTCGCCGTACATCTTCGCGAAGGCCGGGAGCACGAGCCGGTCGAGGAGCACGAGGGCCGTCGCGAGCGAGGCGACGACCAGCGCGAGCACGAAGTCCACGGGGTTCAGGCCGACCACGCGGGCTTCTTTAGGTTCTTCCGGGTTCGTCACGTTCGCTTACCGCCTCGGGGCCGGGAGTGTACTTGCGCGGGCCTCGTTGCAAAGCACGGGGCGCGGCGCGTGGATCTCTTCTTGGGCCGCCGCGCCGGGGCGCCGCCCCGGACCCCGCGGGGGCTGTTCGCCCCTCGACCCGAACCAGGGCAAGCCCTGGACTCGGGTTGGAAGAACTGCGCGGTGCGCAGTTCTTCCACAGGCCGGTGGCAAGACCAGGGACAGCGTTGCTGATCAAAAGGGCAGCGCGGCTGTCTTCGTTGGGTCGGCCTGTTCGATGAACTGCGCATCGCGCAGTTCATCGACAAACGGTCCAGCGCTTGCGCTGGTCCGGGTCCCGGGGCGGATAGCCCCGGGTGGGGCCTGGGGCAACGCCCCAGCGAAGCGCCTCCCAGATGAGACCATGCTCAGCGCCTGGGGAAGGTCGGGGGCGTGCTCGTGATGGCCCGAGCGCCCGAAGGCGGGTAAGAATGGACGATGCAAGCCGGCACGGTCGTCGCGCAGCGATTCGTGATCGAGCATCTCGCCGGCGAAGGCGGCATGGGGGAAGTGTACCGAGCCACGGACATCGGCTCGGGGACGCCCGTGGCGCTCAAGGTCCTCCGCTCGGCGGGCGCGCAGACGGAGGAGCGATTCCAGCGGGAGGTCGCCGCGCTCGAGCGCCTCTCGCACCCCGCGATCGTTGCTTGCCTCGGGCACGGTGTGCTCCCCGGAGAGCGGCCATGGCTCGCGATGGAGTGGCTCGAAGGTGAGGACCTCGCGCGGCGCATCACGCGCGGCCCGCTCATGCCCGAGGACGCGCTCACGATCGCGCGCACGGTCGCGGAGGCGCTCGGAGCGGCGCACGCGATCGGCGTCGTTCACCGCGATGTAAAACCCCACAACGTTTTTCTCGTCGATCGGGATCCGGCGCGGGTGAAGGTCATCGATTTTGGCCTCGCGCGGGTCACGGGCACGCAGACGGCCACGCTCACGGGGGCGCTCGTCGGCACGCCCGCGTACATGGCGCCCGAGCAGATCCGCGGCGCGCGTGACGTCGATGGGCGGGCCGATCTCTACGCGCTCGGCGCCTTGCTCTTCGAATGCCTCACGGGGCAAAAGCCGTTCGTCGCGACAGACCACATCCTCGGCGTGATCTCGCAGATCCTCTTCGAGCCCGCGCCGCGCCTCCGCGCGATCGCGCCGTCCATGCCCCCCGAGCTCGACGCGCTCGTGGCGGCTCTCCTGGAGAAGGATCCCGAGCGGAGGCTCTGTCCGGCGAGCGAGGTCGCGACGGCGCTCTCCGCGATCGATCCGAGCCGGTTCGGGCCGCGACCGGTCCTGACCGAGCGGCCGCCTTCGCTCACCGGCGAGGAGCTCAGGCTCGTGTCGGTCGTGCTGCTCGCGGCGGCTCCTTTGCCGAGCACCTCGCCGCTCGACGACACCGTGCTCGAACGGCGTGATCCCGAGCTCGTGCAAGCGGTCACGCGCGTGGCGGCGCCGCTCGGCGGGCGGATCGAGGCGCTCGGGGACGGCACGGTCCTCGTGGCGCTCGCGGGGCGCGGGGCCGCGACGGATCAAGCCACGGCGGCGGCGCGATGCGCGCTCGAGATGCGGGCGCTCGGGGCGGGGCGGCCGCTTGCGCTCACGACGGGGCGCGGGAGCGCGGGCGCGGGATCTCTGTTCTCCGATGCGGCCGCGCGTGCCGGCGCGCTGCTCCGCGTCGCGCCTGCGGATACGGCCGGCATCGTCATCGACGAGACGACACGTGGGCTGCTCGATGCGCGTTTCGCGCTGGAGCGCCTTGGCGATCTGCATGTGCTCGTCGGCGAAGATCCGTCGGGCGAACCTTCGCGGCAGCTCGCGGGCCGGACCACGCCGTTCGTGGGGCGCGAGCGGGAGGTCGGGTACATCGAGCGGCTCTTCGAGGACGTCGTGGGCGAGTCGCGCGCCGCGGCCGCGGTCGTCGTGGGGGAGGCGGGGGCGGGCAAATCGCGGCTCGGGCGCGAGGTCCTCGCGTCGTTTCGGCGCATCGAGACCTCGGTCGAGATCTGGGTGGGGCGCGGCGAGCCGCTGAGCGCGGGCGCGTCGTTTGGCCTCATCGCATCCGCACTCCGCGACGCGGCGAAGATCCGCGACGGAGCACCGGCCGAGGTTCGTCACGACGCGCTGTGTGCCTTCCTCGATGCACGTGTCGCGCCGGGAAACGCAGAGCGCCTCACCACGTTCCTCGGCGAGCTCGTGGAGGCGCCTCGGCCCGGGGCCGACGAAGGCGAGCTTCTCCGCGCGGCGCGCCGGGATCCGATGCTGATGGGGGATCAGATCCGGCTCGCGTTCGAGGATCTCGTGGAGGGCGTCACGACCTCGCGCCCGCTTGTCCTCGTGCTCGAAGACCTGCACTGGGGCGACGGTCCCACCGTCAAACTCCTCGATCGTTTGCTCCGCAACCTTCACGCGTCGCCGCTCTTCGTGCTCGCGCTCGGGCGGCCAGAGACGCTGGAGCTGTTTCCAGGGATCTTCGCCGAGCGCGAGGTGCACCACCTGCGCCTCTCGGGCCTGTCGCGGCGGGCGGCGGCGACGCTCGTGCGGCGGAGCCTCGGCGACGAGGCGCGGGAAGAAGACGTGCAGGTCATCGTGGATCGCGCCGCGGGGCATCCGCTGTTTCTCGAAGAGCTGGCGCGCGCGGCGGTCGAGTCGTCGGGCTCGTCGACGCTGCCGGAGACCGTGCTCGCGATGGTGCAATCGCGCATCGAGCGGTTGCCGTTCGAGGCGCGGCGGATCCTGCGCGCGGCCTCGATCTTCGGCGAGACGTTCTGGCGCGGCGGGGTCACGGCGCTCGTCGGCGACGCGCTCGGCCCCGCGGAGGTCGAGCAATGGATCTCGCTCCTCTGTGATCGGGAGGTCGTAGAGGCGCGGCGCGAGGCGCGTTTCCCGGACGAACGCGAGTACGGCTTCCGCCACGCGCTCTTCCGGGAGGCGGCGTATGCGATGCTCACGCCCGCGGATTGCGAAGTCGGGCACGCGCTCGCGGGCGCCTGGCTCGAAGCCGCGGGCGAGACACGCGCGGCCGTGCTGGCGGAACATTTTGATCAAGGCAGTGATCTCGAGCGCGCCGTCGTCCACCATCATCGCGCAGCGCGGGAAGCGCTCGAAGCCGGCGATTTCGTGGCCGTGAACCGGCACGTGGATCGGGGGATTGCGCGGGGGGCGGCGGGCCGTTTCCTCGGGGAGTGCCTCGCGTTCAAAGCCGAGGCTGCGCACTGGCAGGGCGCGTTCGAGGAGGCCGAGCGGCTCGCCGAGGAGGCGATGCGCGTGCTCGAACCGGCCACGCCGCGCTGGTTCGAGGCCGCCTCGGCGTTCGCGATCGCGGCGGGCAGGCGCCTCGCGCAGGACAAGCTCGCCTCGCTTTGCGGAAACCTCTCGGAGCTCGGCGCGCGTGGCGAGCAGAGCGACGCGTACATCCAGGCGGCCATCCGCGCGGGCCTCCAGGCCTTCATCGCCGGGCAATACGAGGTCTCGCAGGATCTTTTGCGCCGGATCCTGCCCTGCCTCGAAGATCCTTCGGGCCGCGAGCTCGGCACGCAGGCCTTGCTCCAGGTGCTCGCGGCGAGCCGCGCGAGCCGCGCGTGGCGATACGACGCGACGGCTCGGCATTTCCTCGAAGCCGCGGCGATCTTCGAGCGCGCGGGTGATCTGCGGAGCGCCTGCTCGCAGCGCCTCGACGCGTGTTTCTTTTTCATCGACCTCGGCGACGCCGAGCGCGCGTGCGAGCTTTGCCACGAGCTCCTCGCCGCGGCGAACCGGCTCGGTTTGTCGCGGATCCTCTCGGCCGCGCGGGGGAGCCTCGGCGGCGCGCTTTACGTCCTCGGACAGCACGACGAGGCGCTCGTGACGCTCTCCGAGGCCGAGCGGGATCTCGACACGCAGGGGGACATGCGCCTCGGGGGCCTCACGCGGATCAAGCTCGCCCGCTGCTTGCTCGCGCAGGGGGAGCTCGACGCTGCGGCGGCGAAGGCGCTCGAGGCACGCCGCCTGCTCGCGGGCATGCGCCGGTACGACACGATGGCGCTTTCCGTGCTCGCCCTGATCCGGCTCGCGCAGGGCGACGTGCCCGCGGCGCTCGAGCATTCCGAGGCGGCGATGGCGATCCTCGCGTCGATCGGTCGTATGGGCACCGACGAAATCGGCGTGCGGCTCGCGCGCGTGCTCGCGCTCCGCGCGGGGGGCGATTCCGAGCGGATGCGCGTGGAGCTCGCCGCCGCGCGTGAGCGCGTCTCGTGGATGGCTTCGCGCCTCGATACCGAAGAGGCGCGTCAGCGGTTCCTGTCACGCGTGACGGAAAACCGACGCGTGCTCGAGCTTGCCGCGGAAGAAGGGATCACGGGCGGCTGACGCTCAGCCGCAGCCGCCTTCGACCGGAAGCGCGTCGACGTCGAACGGCTCGCTCATCGGGACCCACGGGGCCTGGGCGTCGAACGTGAGCGCGCCGTGTAGCGAGATCGAGCAGGGGAACGTTCCTTCGACCACCAACGTTCCGCCGCCGGAGACGGCGGGCGCGGAGCTCATCGGTTGCGGGGGAAAACCTCCCGGCGTGGCGCAGTCGCTCGCCTGGTTCGTCACGTCCGCATACGAGATGACCCACGGGTCCGTGGCCTCGATTGCGATCGTCGAGGTCGTGCCCATCTCGACGAAGAGACGGAAGCAGACGTTCCGCGTGGGATCGGCCTTGAAGACGATGAACCGCGGGACGTGCGTGAACAGGTTCGACGCGGAGTATTCGACGCCGCTGCCTCCGCCGCCTCCGCCGCCGCTTCCGCCCCCGCCTCCGCCGCCGCCCACGCCACCGCTTCCGCCTTCGCCGCCGCTTCCGCCCATGCCTCCGCTGCCGCCTGCGCCGTCGCTTCCGGTGCCGCTGGCGGCTCCCCCACCACTTCCGTGGTTCGTGTCCTTGATCTCGCCCTCGCATGCGAGCAGGGCGAGCGCGAGGACGGCGTTTGCCGCGATGAACTGCGCGGATCGGAAGGAAGAAAGGCGCATCGTAAGACCTCCGGCTGTCCTTCGCCGATGGTACGCGGCGCACCGAAGAGCGTCACGCGATCGCGATTGAAAAGCTCCCGCGGGGGCCATGGACATTTGGACGCGGCCTCATCTAGATTGCTCTGCTGGCATGTTACGCTTTCGCGCCTTCGCGTGCGCCTTCACGGTGCTCGCCGTTCTCCTCCTCCTCGGCCCGCGTGCCTACGCCGCGGACCTGATCCTCGATGGCAGCGTCGCCGGGCCCGCAGTGTGCCCCGACGGCGGCACGCCCGTGGATCGACTCTGCCAGGTCAACGCGACCCCCGCGCAGAACGTCGCCTGTCGTTACGGCGGTGAAAAGACGTTCGGCGTCGTGTCCTTGACCAAGGGCGCCCTCGTCTGCGTCACGCCCTACGACGGGACGAACAAGACCACCACCGGCAACCTCGTCCTCAAAGCCAACCAGATCACCATCGACGCGACCTCGCGGATCATCGCGAAGGGCACGGGTTATCGAGGCTTGCTCTGCAACGACGGCGAGGGACCCGCGATGTCGCCCCTCGCCGGCGGACGCGGCGGCTGCTCGGTGCTCGATTCCGGCGGCGGCGGCGCGCATTTCGGGCAGGGCGGGCGCGGCACGAAGGACTGCCAGATCATGGGATCCGCGACGGCGTGCGAGTTCCCGCAGGAGTGGGAGGAGGACTGCGGAAACCTCGCGGCAAACGGTAGCTCCTGCGTCGCGGCGAACGATCCGAACAAGGCCGTCTGTTACGGCACGACGAACAGCGCGAACGGCGCGGGCGACGGGTTCCCCACGGTCGCGGGCCTGCCGTACCGGCACAGCATCTACGAGGTCGAGTTCGGCGCGGCCGGCGGGGACAAGGGGTGTCGCGACGGCTACGAGGCGGGGCTGCGCGCAGGGCGCGGCGGCGGGCGGATCGTGCTCTTCGCGGCGACGGCGGCCCAGAACGGCGTGATCGACATCGCCGGCGGGATCAGCGCCGACGGGCATCGCGGCTGCGCCGTTGGCAACGACTCGGCGGGCGGCGGCGCGGGCGGATCGATCCTGATCATCGGCGACCAGGTGAACGTGCAGAGCAGCGCGCGCATCAGCGCCCACGGCGGCCGCGGCGGCGACTCGCAGCCGAAATGCCTGCCTTGCACGGTGAACGCCGACTGCGGCGCCGGACAAACCTGCCAGGCGGGCCGCTGCAGTCCCTGCAACTGCACGCCTTGCACCTCGAACGCGCAATGCAACACGCTCCTCGGGCAGACGTGCAAGAACCTCGGCGGCGATCTCGGCATGGTCTGCGCCAACGCGTCGAACCAGTGCACGCCGATCGACCCGATCGACAACGAGGTCGAGTGCCGCGCGACGCAGAACAACGGCACCTGCGACGATTGCGCGGGCGGCGGCGGCGGAGGCATCATCAACGTGCAGTCGCGCCTCGGCACCATCCACCCGCAGGCGATCTTCGACGTGCGCGGCGCCAACGGCGGCATCTGCCCGATCTGCGCCGGCGAGGCGGGCGGCGGCGCGGGCGAGCTCCAGATCGACAGCGCCTACGTCGGCGAGATCTGCGACGGCTGGGACAACGATTTCGACGGCATGGTCGACGAGGACCTCGGCGTGATCCCCTGCCCGGACGGGTCGATGGTCCAGGCGTGCGTCGGCGGCGTCCCGCAGATCTGCGACTACGACCCCGCGCAGTGCCTCGTGCCGGCGTCGGATGCGCGCCCGCGCTTCGCGCTCGTGCTCGACACGTCGGGTTCGATGCTGAACGACCTCGCGGGCAACCCCACGTTCGGCGACGGCTCAGTGGATTTTCCGGGCGTCGACACGGGCAGTGATCCCGACACGACGGCGGGTAACAATTCGCGCCTGTTCATCGCGAAGCAGGCGCTCACGCAGGTGCTCAGCGCCTTCCCGGAGAGCGATTATGCGCTCGCCCGGTATTACCAGGACGTCGGCGTGAACCGGAGCTGCCAGTCGGCGGCGAACTTCGAGTGCGCGCAGAGCTGCTGCTCGTACGACGATCCCTCGGACAACCTCCCGCCGCCGTACCCCTCGGTGTACCCGGACAACCAGTGCGTCCTCTCGCAGCTCTATCCGGGCGCGGGGTACCCGAACAATGCGACGTTCACGGGCAACATCCCGATCGGCTGGCCGCAAGAGGCGATGGAGATGACCCCGACCTCGGACTGCATCAACTACGCCGGATCCTGCGGTCCTCCGCGGCGCGGCGCGCAGTTCCTCGTCGGGTTCAACCAGCCCGTCGGCCGGTATTTGAAATGGCTCGACGGCGTCGAGGACGCGGACGCGATGTTCGACGCGACCACCCTGGAAGGCAACCACTGCTCCATGGGCAACTGCGAGGTGCGCGGCTCGGGTCCGACGCCGCTCGCCGGCGCGCTCCAGGCGACGCACGATTACCTCACGCCCGTCGTCACCTGCGACAGCGCCGCGGCGTGCCGCTCGTATGCCGCGATTCTGCTCACGGACGGCGCCGAGAGCTGCCAGGGCAACCCCCAGGCCGCCGCGGCGGCGCTGCTCGCGGGCATCAACGGAAAGCCCGTCCCGACCTACGTGATCGGCTTCTCCGTGCTCCCGAGCGAGCAGACGCAGCTCAACCAGATCGCGGCCGCCGGCGGCACGGGCCAGGCGTTTTTCGTGTCGTCGAAGAGCGAGCTCGCGAACGCGCTCGCGCAGATCATCGGGCAGAACCAGAAGTTCGAGCTCTGCAACGGCCTCGACGACGATTGCGACAACCTCATCGACGAGGATTTCCCCGAGAAGGGTCAGCCCTGCACGGACGGCGAGATCGGCGCCTGTCTCGGCGTCGGCACCTACGTCTGCAAGGCCGACGGCTCGGGCACCGAGTGCGGCATCACGGATCCGGGCGCAATGCCCACGGCCGAGGTCTGCAACAGCATGGACGACGATTGTGACGGCCTCGTCGACGAGGACGCCGCGGGCCTGCCGCTCGATTGCCCGAGCTGCATCCCGTCGCCCGAGGTCTGCGACGGCGTCGACAACGACTGCGATTTCAACATCGACGAGGAGCCGGACGTCTCGACGAACCAGCCGACGATCTTCGGCGTTCCCTGCGGCGAGCTCATGGCGCCGAATGACCAGAGCCCTTGCCAGCTCGGCACCATGCTCTGCATCAACGCCATGCCCGTGTGCGTGGGCTTCGTCGGTCCGAAGGAAGAGCTCTGCAACGGGCTCGACGAGGACTGCGACGGCGCGTCTGACAACATGGCGCCCTGCCCCGGCGACAGCAAATGCATCGAGGCGCAATGCGCGATCCCCTGCACGGGCGGTGAATTCCCGTGCCCGCCGGGCCTGTCGTGCAACGACGACGGGTATTGCCTCAAGGCGACGTGCGATGATGTGAACTGCAACCCGGGCCAAGTCTGCGTGGACGGCATCTGCGTGAACGCGCCCGACGGCGGTATGGGTGGCGCGGGCGGCGCAGGCGGCGACGGTGGCAATGGCGGCGATGGCGGCGTCGGCGGGGGTTCCACGACCACCACCACCGGCAGCGCCGGCGCGTCGAACGACGACGCGTACGGATTGGCCACGGGCGGCGGCGGTTGCACCTGCGGCGTCGTGGCCGACGAGCGGCAGAACCCGGCCGTGATCGCGGGGCTCGTCGCCCTCGCATGCATGGGCCTCGGTCGTCGCCGCGGCGCGCGCGCGTCGCGCAAGGAGGCGGCATGAACACGGGACGAACGATGCGGCTCGGGGTCTTCGCGGCCTTGCTGCCGGGGATGTTCGCCGTCCTGCTCGGGAGCGGCTGCGTGGACGACGCATTTTGCTTCTCCTGCGGCACGGAGCCCTCGGGCAGCGGCGCCTCCGGCGGCATGGGCGGCGTGGGCGGCGAGGGCGGCGAAGGTGGAATCGGGTTCGGCGGTTTTTCGCAGGTCGGCGGCGGCCCGCCCTGCGATGCCGACCTCCTGAACGACGTCGACAACTGCGGCGCGTGCGGCAACAAATGCCTCCTGCCGAGCGCGTTCCCGCGCTGCGAGCAGGGCGTCTGCGTCGTCGACACCTGCGTCGCCGGCTCGTACGACGTCGATGGGGACCCGAAAAACGGCTGCGAGTACGCCTGCCCGGTGCCGGTGCTCGGCCCCGAGCAATGCAACGGCATCGACGACGATTGCGACGGCAAGGTCGATTCGGCCGATCCGGATCTCGCCGCGCCCTCGAACCTCTGCACCGTGACGGCCGGGACACCCTGCGAGGGGACGATGGTCGTCTGCAACGGCGCAGCGGGCTGGTCGTGTGTGTATCCGCCCGAGGTCGAGGTCGTCTCCGGCTTCGTGCGCATCACGGAGACCCGCTGCGACGGCGTCGACGGCAACTGCGACGGCAGCGTCGACGAGTGGTTCCAGGAGCTCGGCTCGGCCTGCGACGACGGCGGACTCGGCAAGTGCGTCGACGTCGGCGTGGTCGTCTGCGATCCGCAGAACCCGGCCACGACGACCTGCGATCTCTCGGTCCTGCCCAACGCGTCGCCGCCGACGGCCGAGCTCTGCAACGGCGTCGACGACGATTGCGACGGGTTCGTCGACGAAGAGCTCGATCCCTCGGCCTTCGACATGGATCCGATTCCCGGATCGAACCCGCCCGCCTTCGTGGATCGTTACGAGGCCTCGCGGCCCGACGCGAGCATGCAGGCGGCCGGCATCCTCGAATCCGTGGCGTGCAGCAAGTCCTCGGTGTTGCCCTGGACGGGCGGCTCGTTCGCCGAGGCCGAGGCCGCATGCGCGGCGCGCGGGCCGGGCTTCCGCCTGTGCTCCGCCGCCGAGCTCGAAGCGGCCTGCCGCGGTCCCGCGAGCATGTTGTATCCGTACGGCGCGACGTACAACGCGATGGCTTGCCTCGGCGTGGACAACCCCGCGGCCATGGGCGCGGCCGTCCCGACGGGGAGCCTCGCGGCGTGTGTTTCGGGCGCCGGACCGCGGGATCTCTCGGGCAACGTGACCGAATGGACGCGCACCCAGACGAACGTCGCGGCCGCGCCGAACCGCATCTTCCAGCTTCACGGCGGTTCGTACATTTCTCCGGCGCTCGGCCTCGCCTGCACCATGGAGCTTCCGGCCCGCGCGGCCGAGGGCACACTCCTTCCGAACATCGGCTTCCGCTGCTGCCGGCAATAGTTTTTCCACGGGAAGCGGGGTAGAGTCGCCGCGTGACGCCTCTGCCCCCCATCCCCACCGCGCACCTCTTCCGCGACGTCTCCGCGGCCCTCCACGACCTGCTCGGTTCGCTCGGTTCAGACGACTGGAACAAGCCGACGGTCCACGCGACGCGGGACGTGAAGGACCTCGCGGCGCACCTGCTCGATGGCTCTCTCCGGCGCCTCTCGTTCCAGCGGGACGGGCACGTCATCCCGGCGCCCGAGATCCGCTCGTTCGAGGCGATGGTGGAGTTCATCCAGCGGCTCAACACCGAGTGGATGGTGGCGGCGCGCAGGCTCTCGCCGCGCATGCTCGTGGACATGCTCCGCCGCGCCGACGAGGAGGTCGCCGTGCTCTTCGAGGGTCTCGATCCCGAGGGCCCGGCGATCTTCAGCGTGGCATGGGCGGGCGAGGAGTGGTCGCAGAACTGGTTCGACGTGGCCCGCGAGTACACGGAGAAATGGCATCACCAGCAGCAGATCCGCGACGCCGTGGGCAAGCCCGCCCTGAAGGAGCGGCGCTACATGCACCCGGTGATCGACGCCTTCCTGCGAGGCGCCCCGCACGCCTATCGTGATGTCCCGGCTGCGGACGGCGCCGGGGTCGATATCGTGATCACGGGCGAAGCGGGCGGCACGTGGCAGCTCGTGCGCGCCGCGGACCGGTGGGAGCTCGTGACCGCGCGGGAGACGCCGGCGCAGACGACGGTGGAGCTCGACGCGGACGACGCGTGGCGGCTCTGGACGAAGGGCAAGGACCCCACGAAGGCGCGGGCCGAGGCCGTCGTGCGCGGCGACGAGGCGCTCGCGGCGCCGATTTTCCGCATGGTCACGATCATGGCGTAGTGAAGCCGCCTCGCTGGGGCTCTGCCCCAGCCCCCGCGGGGGCTGTCCGCCCCTCGACCCGGACCAGCGCAAGCGCTGGACCGTTTGTCGATGAACTGCGCGATGCGCAGTTCATCGAACAGGCCGAATCAAGACTCGTAGCGACCCTGCCAACCGAGACAGCCGCGCTGCCCATTCGACTGGCAACGCTGTCTCTAATCTTGCCACCCGGCCTGTTGGAAGAACTGCGCGTTGCGCAGTTCTTCCACCCCGAGTCCAGGGCTTGCCCTGGTTCGGGTCGAGGGGCGAACAGCCCCCGCGGGGCCCGGGGCAGAGCCCCGGCGCAGCGGCCCCCAGATGAGGCCCAGCCGTGCATCCGAAGCACACTCGTAGTAAGGCGTCGCCATGCACGTCGCCATCACGGGTGCGTCCGTCGGCATCGGGGAGGCCTTGGCGCGCGCGTTCGCCGCGAAGGGCGCGGTCCTCTCGCTCGTCGCGCGGCGCAAGGATCGGCTCGACGCCATCGCGCGCGAGCTCTCGGGCCGGGCCTTCCTCCACCAGGCCGACCTGTCCCTGCCAGAGCGCGCGACGGACTGGATCGCGCCAGCCGAGAAGGAGCTCGGTCCCATCGACGTGCTCGTGAACAACGCGGGCGTGCAGAACATCGAGCCGACAGAGCTCGCCGCCGTCGACGCAGGCGAGATGCTCCTGCGCCTGAACGTCCTCACGCCGCTGCGCCTCACGCGCGCAGTCTTGCCGGGCATGATCGCGCGGCGCAACGGGGCGATCGTCGACATCGCCTCGATGGCGGCGATCACGCCCATGCCGGGCATGTATTATTACAATGCCTCGAAGGGCGCGCTGGCGAATGCCTCGGAGGGCCTGCGGGGCGAGCTGCGCGGCACGGGCGTGCACGTGGTCACGGTGTATCCGGGGCCGGTCGACACGGACATGGGGCGCAAGGGCTACGAGAAGTACGAGCCCACGCTCACGTCGAAGCTCTCGCCCGTCGGAACGGCAGACGAGCTCGCGCGGCTCGTGGTGCGGGCCGTCGAGCGGAAGAAGGCCCGAATCGTGTACCCGCGCTCGTACGGCGTGGCACTCTGGTTCCCGCGGATCGCGCGGTGGGTGACGTCGCGGTTCTCGCCGCCGATCAAGCAGTTGCAAGGCTGAACCGCCGCGCTGGGGCGTTGCCCCAGGCCCCACCAGGGGCTGTCCGCCCCTGGACCTGGACCAGCCAGGGGCTGGACCCAGGACGATGAACTGCGCGGTGCGCAGTTCATCGCACAGGCCCGGTCAAGACCGGCGAGCAAGTTGCCAACCGAGACAGCAGTGCTGACGTCTCGACGGGCGTGGCACCGTTGGAAGAACTGCGCACCGCGCAGTTCTTCCACCAAAGGTCCAGCGCTTGCGCTGGTCCGGGTCCAGGGGCGGACAGCCCCTGGTCGGGCCCGGGGTGAAACCCCGGCGAGGCGCTTCCTCTTAGAAAAACCCGCCTTCGAGCATCGAGGCGAGCAGCTCCTCGTCCTCGGGGGATTTTTCTGTGCGGGGTTCGGTCGTGGGGGCGTCCTTCGCTGAGGACGTGGCCGCGGGGGGAGCGGGCGGGGGCTCCCGGAAGTTTGGGCAGCCCCGCGTCGCGCACTCCACCGTCAAGACCCCCACGTAGGTCGCTCGCGCGCCGCAGCGGGGGCAGACGGTCATCCCTTCACCTCGTACTCGCTCTGCAGAAGCTTCGCGATCGTGGCGAGCTGCATGTTCGACGTACCCTCGTAGATCTTCCCGATCTTTGCGTCGCGGTAGAACTTCTCTGCGGGGTACTCCTTCGTGAAGCCCACGCCGCCGAAGAACTCCACGCAGAGCGATGCCGTGCGCTCGGCGACCTCCGATGCGAACAGCTTTGCCATCGCTGCTTCCTTCACGAACGGCAGCCCTGCGTCCTTCAGCCGCGCGGCGTTGTAGACCATGAGACGTGCGGCCTCGATCTCCGTCGCGACGCGGGCGTACTGGAACTGCATCCCCTGGAAGCTTGCGATCGACTGACCGAACTGCTTGCGCTCGCCCATGTACCGCATCGCTTGATCGAACGCGCCTTGCGACAGCCCGATCATCTGCGCGCCGATGCCGATGCGGCCCTCGTTCAGCGTCTCGATCGCGATCTTGTAGCCCTTGCCCACCTCGCCGAGCACGTTCTCTGCGGGCACCTCGCAGTCTTCGAGGATGAGCTCGCACGTGCTCGACGCGCGGATGCCGAGCTTGTTCTCCTTCTTGCCCACGGAGAAGCCGGGGAAGCTGCGCTCCACGAGGAACGCCGTGATGCCGCGGTAGCCCTTGCTGGGGTCCACGTTCGCGAGCACCAGGAAGAGCGAGCTCTCGTTCGCGTTCGTGATCCAGAGCTTGCGACCGTTCAGCACCCAGCGACCGTCCTTCTGCGTCGCGCGGGCCTGGAGGGCGAACGCATCGGAGCCGCTGCCGGCTTCGCTCAGCGCGTACGAGCCCACCCAGTCCTTGCAGAGACGGGGCAGGTACTTCTCCTTCTGGGCGTCGTTTGCCCAGCGGAGGAGCGCGTTCGCGACGAGCGTGTTTTGCACGTCCACGAGCACGCTCACGCTCGGGTCGACGACGGCGAGCGCCTCGACGGCGAGGATCGCGTTGAAGAAGCTTGAACCGGCTCCGCCGTAGTTCTCGGGGATCTCGACGCCCATCAGGCCGAGCTCGAAGAGGGGCGGCAGGAGCGCGGGGTCGAGCGCGCCTTTCTCGTCCATCTCGCTGACGAGCGGCGCGACGCGCTTCTTCGCGAAATCGAGCACCGAGTCGCGGAAGAGCTTCTCTTCCTCGGACAGGTGCGTGAGCGGGGGATGCGACACGTGTGATCTCCTTGGGTAGCCCCAGGCGTCGTAGGGGGGTTCGGGGGCGCGGATTATGGGGGGGCGCGAGCGGGGACGTCAACCGAGCCGACGGGGCGGCGCGTCTACCATTGCCAGCGCAATCGAACCATCGTCCCTGGGGCGAAATGGAAGGCCTTCTTGCCGTCGAGGGGGGCGTCCTTCTCGTCGTGCACGGTGACCTCGAGGTTCTTGCCCTGGGCCCAGGTCTCGCCGACCTCGCCTTCGGCGACGAGCAGCCAGTCGCTCTCGGCGCCGTCCTTGCCGACGACGCGGAAAACCTCGGCCTTGTTGCCCTTCTGCGGGACGGTTTGGCTTGTCGCCACGAGCGGCTCGATGAGCAACTTCTTGCCCGCCTTCGACTTGACTTTGCCGTGAATCTCCGCCTGGTGAACGACGACCTCGGTCGTGTACTTGCCGACCGGCGGCTCGACGTTCGTGGCCGTCGTCGGCGCGGCCGTGGGCGTGGGCTTGGGCGGCGTGGCGGCGGTCGCCACGGGCGGCGTGGCCTTGGCTTGCGGCTGCGACGGGGGCGCGGGAGGGGGCGTTTGCCCACCTCCGCAGGCCGCGACGCCGAGCGCGAGCCCGAGGGAGATCATCATCGAAAATGTCCACTTGATCGGTCGCATCTTCTTCCTCCCTCGTCTCTCTCGGCCGGGTGCCAGCGTCCTTGGTACAGCAAGTCGGGCGGGCCCCGCTAGCAGGATTTTGGCCTTGTCTGGGTGACGTTACGGAGGGTGGTAGGTGCGTCGATCAGAGTCGATTCGTTGACGATCGAGGCGCCGCGGCTCGATCGCGCTGGGGCCGTGATAAGAAGGCGATTCCATGCGCCGCCTCCGCCCTGCCTCGCTGTTCGTCTTCGCTGCACTCGCCTGCTTCGGCTGCGCGGAGAGCGCCTCGAATCCGAAGACTTCGCCCAGCGCGGAAAGGGCGCCCGTGGCCGCAGCCGCTCCCGCGCCGCCGCCCGATTCTCGCCGCGCCTACGTCGTCGCGGCCATGGGCGATTCCCTCACGGATGCCCGCTCCCACGGCGGCAAGTTCCTCGATTACCTGCGCGCACATTGCCCCGAGAGCCGATTCGACAATTACGGCGTCGGCGGACAGATGGTGAACCAGATGCACCGCCGTTTCGCGCGGGACGTGCTCGGCGAGCCTCCGCCTTCGGACAAACCGGCCTACACGCATGTCATCGTCTTCGGCGGCGTGAACGATCTCTACAGCGACGAGACGGCCTTCCGCACGCCCAAGCTCATCCAGGCCGACCTCGCCGGCATGTATGCCCTCGCGAAGGGACGCAAGATGCAGGTCGTCGCGCTGACCGTCGCGCCCTGGGGTGGTTTTTCCAAATACTGGAACGACAAGCGCGCGGCGGCCACGGCGCAGGTGAACGATTGGATCCGGGCGCGCAAGGCCGCGGGCGAGGTCGATCACGTGGTCGACGCGTTCGCGCTACTCTCGTGCGGCAATCTGAACCTGCTTTGCCCCGACTATGCCGCGCCCTTCAAGGACGGGCTGCATTTCGGGCCGAAGGGGCACGAGAAGCTCGGCGAGGTGCTCCTGCGCGAGGTGTTCACGGATTGCCGTTAGTGCCCGCAAAGCGATCGGTCGCCTCGAGGTGAAGACGACTCATCTCCGCGTCGCCCGTATGCCCGCCGGGCACGAAGTGAAGCTCTGCGCCTGGCCATGCTTGGGCGAGCTGAAAGGCAACGTCCGCCGGCCCGGCAAGGTCGAGCCGGCCGTGGAGGAGGACGCCCGGAATCCCTGCCAGCCGTGATGCATTTCGGACGAGCTCATCCTCCTCGAGCCACGCGGCATGTGAAAAGTAGTGCGTCACCAGGCGGGCGAAGGCGATCATGTACCGTTCGTCGGCCCAGCGTGGATGGGGCGAGACGTACCCCTCTTCGAGCGACAGCAACGCATCCTCCCAGGCGACCCAATCGCGGGCTGCCTTCCGCCGGACTGCCGGGTCCGGGTGCTCGTTCAGGAGCCTGTCGTAGGCCGCGACCAGGTCGCCATCGCGATCGGCCTCCGGAACGCCGGCCCGGAAGCGGGCCCATTCCTCTGGAAAGTATCGCCCGACATCGTGGCTGAACCACCGGACGTCGGCCCGGCGGGTCAGCGCGATCGAGAGAAGAATCATCTCGGAGACCCGCTCGGGATAACGCTCGGCATAGGCGAGCCCGAGCGTGACGCCCCACGATGCGCCCCAGACGAGCCAGCGCTCGATCCCGAGGTGCTCGCGGAGCCGCTCGATGTCCGCGATCAGGTGGTGGGTCGTGTTCGCCGATAGGTCGGTCGAGAAATCGCCGGCGTGGGGCGTGCTCCGGCCGCAGCCCCGCTGGTCGAACTGGACGAGCCGGTAGCGGTCGGGATCGAACCAGCGACGCCGGCCCGGACTGCTGCCTCCCCCCGGCCCGCCATGGAGGGCGACCGCGGCCTTCCCGTTCGGGTTGCCAGAAATTTCCCAATGGATCGACTGGCCATCGCCGACGTCGAGCATGCCGGATTCGTAGGGCTCGCGAGGCGGGTACGGTTCGCGCATGTTGCGCCTCCCTGGGGATTCGGATCGTGGTTCGAATGCAGTACCATGGTTCGTCGACGCCGGGGGGGTCGAGGACGGCGCTCCCCGTGAAAGCCGGAGTTCCTGGCGAAATTCGCACCCTGGCCCTCGTCACGAGAGGGGCGGGTGTGCGAAGCTCGGCGCTCACGGATCATGGCGGACGTCGAACGAGCACGCATCCTGGAGATCGGCCCCCTTCGCGCGCATTTCGAGCCCCCCGATCTCGTCTGCGTACGCTGGGACGGCGCGCCGACCCTGGAGGCGTTCGATGCGCTTTACACGCAGGCGGAGCGGTGGATGCCCGACGGGAGGCGCTACTTCGTGATCGCCGACACGGCGAGGTTCGAGACGCCGGCGGCCCGCGTGCGCAAGGTGGTGGCCATGGATCCGCGGACCCGACGAATCGCGGGGGTCGCCCTCCTCGGTGCGAGCTTCCAGATGCGCGTGGTGATGGGGCTGTTCTTGAAGGCCTTGGCGCTCTTCAACGGGGAACACAGTTTCCAGGCGACGTTCGGTGCGGACGACGGCGAGGCCCGCGCCTGGGTGGAAGCCGCGCGCGCCCGGGAGGCGCGCCGGTCGAAAGCCGGGCCCGAATCCTGACCGACTCCGCGAGGACACGCTTTGGGGGATTCGATCGTGGTTCGTGTGGCCTTAGGTTCCTGTGCGCCGAAGGAGGCGCATGCGGGCAGGGGACATCATCGACGATCGATTCGTGATCGAGCGGGTCGCCGGCTCGGGGGGAATGGGCTCGGTCTTCCGGGCGCACGATCGCCTTTCCGGCGAGCTGGTGGCCGTCAAGGTGCTC
>NZ_JAGTJJ010000086.1 GCF_028435365.1 Polyangium jinanense
CATGCCGAGGAGCGAAGAAGGTCGGAGGAAGGCAACGGCGCACGTCAACGCGGCTACCGCCACACGGAAGCGCAGCGTAAAAACCGCGCTAAAGGCCTTGACGTCGGAGCTGCCTCATCGTCGCCGTCCTCCGCGCGCGGGCCCGGGACAGGGGTCCCCGTTCGGGGAAGGAGGTACCAAGTCGGGTAGGCCGGGGTCGATTACCCCCCGGCCCCCCACGGATCCGGACGTGCGGATTTCCCGCATCCGGCTCTTCGGGACACGGGTTCGCTACGCGAATTTGGAGTACGGGTGCACGATGCGCGGCGGCGGGAGCGGATATCGCTCAAGCAGTCGGTTCATGCGTTCCCAGGTCATGCGGGCCCGTTGCGAGCGACGGTTGAGCCACTTGCACCATGCCCGCTTCACCTCGTAGAGCAGCTTGCGGAGAGCTTTACCGTTCCCGGTGATCCCGTAGTACTGGTAGTGCCCTTGCACCTTCTGCCCCAAGGTTTCCTGCTGCACGCGGATATCGTCGTGACGGTGCACCTTGCACCATTCGGCGATCCGCTTGATCGCTCTGCGGAATCGGTCCTTGGCTGTCCTGCGCTTCACTATCCATTTTCCGGAGAGTGATCTTCCCCAGAAGTGCGTGAAACCCAGCAGGTCGAACGTTCCCGGCCCGCTCCGCTCGCTGCTGGGCAGGTGTCGGTCGGGACGACGAAAGTCGACCAGTCGCGTCTTGTCGGGATGCAGCGTCAGCCCAAACCTACCAAATCGCTTCGGCAGGACAGCCATTGCACGCGCCGCATCTCGTTTGTCGCTGAACAGCAGCACGGCATCGTCGGCGTACCGAAAAAGCCGTGCCGTCCCCGACAATCGCGGAAGCACCTCTCGGTGAAACCACGTGTCGAGTACCTCATGGAGGAAGATGTTCGCCAGGATCGGCGAGATCACACCTCCTTGCGGTGTGCCTGCGACGGGATACGACAGCTCCCCTCGTTCGAGCACGCCCGCATTCAACCATTTTCCGATGAGCCTCAGCAATACTCCATCGCGTACCCTGCGGACAAGGACGTCCCGCAACATTCGGTGTTCCACGGAGTCGAAGAACTTCCTGATGTCGATTTCCAGGACCCACCCGCCCCTCATGATCACAGCCTGCGGCTGAACGTCTGCCAACGCCTGATGCGCCGATCGCTTGGGCCGGAAGCCATATGAGCAGTTTAGAAAGTCTTGCTCGTAGATGGCCTCCAGCACCATGGCGACGGCGCGTTGCAGGACCTTGTCCTCGAAGGTAGGGATCCCGATCGGTCTCGTTTCTGACCCATTTCCCTTCGGGATGTGGACACGTCGCACAGGTGGAGCGCGGTAGGTTCCGGACTTCGCACGGTCGAGCAGCGACTGGAGGTTTCCCTCCAGGTTGGCCGCATACTCGTTCGCACTCTGCCGATCGATTCCCACGGCGCCGTCCTTGCGCGTGCGTCGGTAGGCTTCATGCAGCCAGACGATGTCGATGTTATGGGCGAGCGTCCGAAATGCCATATCGGGCGCTTCCCTCGCCTGCTTCGCTATCCGTTCGAGTTTCGTGGAGATGTTTGCGGAGGTCTGTGACTCCATCATCTTTCCCTCCAACGGTTCCGTTTCCCGGTGCCGTCCTTCGCTCAGCGGGGTCCCTTGGGCCGGTTCCCCCACGTCACTGCTCCTACTACGGCACTCCGACTCCCCGACACCCGTCGACCGCACGCTTCGTTGCCTTCGCGTCGGCCTACCCGCCGATTGGCGGGAGGTATCGGGGCCTCCCAGGTTCCTGGGAGACCCTTGCACACATGCCGTGCTCCTTGACCCCGGGCAGCCTCTGCGCCGGACCGATGGGCTCAGTTGCCCTGCTGACGCTTCGGTGTTGCCTTCCGCCGAACCAACGACGTCGGCCTGGCCCGCATCCTATTTCGGGGCTCGCTCACACGGCCTGCGTGCTCGCTGTCTACGCTTCGTCCCCGTCGTCGCCGACGGACACGCAAGACTCGCTTCCGGCTGGTGGTCAGCCTTGGCCGGGCGGCTACTGGTACACATTCGCCGCATGGGTCTCTTCGTGAGGTTTCTGTCTGTCGTTGCTTCCTCCTCACCCAGGCTTCGCCTGGCGCACTGGTGCTCAGGATCTACAGCGTCACGATCGAATTGCTGCGGCGGCTGCGGCCCATCATCGAGAAGATCGGCGGGAAGGATGCAAACCTGGCGGATCAGCTACGGCGCGCCGCCACAAGCGTGCCGCTGAATCTGCACGAGGGCGCGTATTCGCAGGGGCGGAACGAAAGGGCGCGGTGGCACACGGCCATGGGATCCGCTGCCGAGGTGCGCGCGTGCTTGGATGTAGCGGAAGCACTCGGGTACGTAGAACCGGTCGATGATGGGCTGCGCGATGCGCTCGACCATATCATCGCCACCCTGCACCGGCTGGCGCGGAGGTGATGCGTAAAGCGGGCCGTCCTTCGCCGGGCGGCCCGCCACTTTCACGGAAGCGGAAGCGGAGGCGGAGGCGGAGGCGGAGGCGGAGGCGCGTGCGCAGGCGCGTGCGCACGTGCGTGCGCAGGCGGATCAGGCGAGCGCGAGGGTTTGCAGGTGCCGTCGGGCGAGCGAGATGCGGGCGTAGGCGGTCTTCGTTTTGATGCCGAGCGCTTCGGCGATCTCCCGGATCGAACGGCCCTCCAGGTATGGCACGACCACCGCCCGGATGCGCGGGCCGATCCTCAAGAGGAATCGCTTGAGCCGGAAGAGCCCGTACGTCGCCAGCACGAGCGCCTCCGTCGACTCCGCTTCGTCTTCCCGCTCGGGAAAGTCATCCGAAAGGCCCGCGAGGACCTCCCGTTCGCAACGCACCAGCTTTCGATGGTTGCGCGCACGGTTGAGCCCAATCATCAGGAGC
This sequence comes from Polyangium jinanense, assembly GCF_028435365.1. Next base: position 2,903 of record NZ_JAGTJJ010000086.1, read on the forward strand.
CACGGGCGCGCCTGCTCCGGCGTGACAAGACATTCAAGGCGTCGCCAGGCCGTAATGAAGACCTCCTGCACGACGTCGTCCACGTCGCGGGGAGGGATGGCCTGTCCGAGAAGGAGGCGGCGCAGGAAATCGCGGTGTTCCAGGTAAAGGCGCCCAAGCAGGGCGTGCGCCGCCGTAAAGTTTGCCGGCGGCGGATGGAGCGGTATCGTTGCCATACTCATGACTCCGGACTGTGCGGGGTTGTGGGGAGACGCCGGTCGGTGTTACCAGCACCGGCTGGCGTCGCTTGCTTTGTCTCATGGATTGCGGCCCGAGGCAATTGGAAAAGAGCGGATTGGTTCGTCGGCGGAGAACCCACGATCCGCCGCGAATGGGGCGAGGGCGTTGGAATGGGAGCTGTGATCCTGGGCTGAAAGTCCCTCATCCCCAGCCCCTCTCCCGTCCCGGGAGAGGGGATAATCGGCGAAACTCTCCGGCGCCCGGGGTCGATGGACAGGCATGGCCCGTCCTGTCCGCGCCCAAACGCACCGTGCCCGCGCCCTGCGTCGCTTCGCAACTCCTGCCGAGCGGTTCCTTTGGAGTCTTCTCCGGGACCGTCGTCTGTTCGGCGCAAAGTTCCGCCGACAACACCCGATAGGGCCCTACTTCGCCGACTTCTTTTGCAAAGAGGCCGGTCTCGTCATCGAGGCGGACGGCGCGCCTCACTTTCGAGCCCCAACGCGTGACGCCATTCGTGATGGCCAGCTCAGGTCGATGGGACTGACCGTCCTACGCTTCGAAAACCGCGAATTCCTCCTCGAACCCGATCGCGTCATCAATCGCATCCACGCGTGCTTGACCGCTCTCCTCCCCTCTCCCGGGACGGGAGAGGGGCTGGGGGTGAGGGAATCGCCCCGGAAGTGAGGTATGTCCCCGTTCCGCTCCCGCTTCAGCTGCAGCTCCCGCTTCAGCTTCAGCTTCAGCTTCAGCTCCCGCTACCGCCTCCGCCCCCGCCTCCGCCTCCGCTTCCGCCTCCGCCTCCGCCTCCGCCTCCGCTTCCGCCTCCGCTTCCGCATCCGCCTCCGCCTCCGCCTCCGCCTCCGCTTCCGCCTCCGCTTCCGCATCCGCCTCCGCCTCCGCCTCCGCCTCCGCCTCCGCCTCCGCCTCCGCCTCCGCTTCCGCCTCCGCCTCCGCCTCCGCTCTCGCTTCCGCATCTTTTCCCGCCTCGGCCCGCCCCCTCTCCGTCCCGCTTGCCTATCCTTCGCTGCATCGGCATCCTCTCGCCGTGCAGCCTGGAGACGTTGTCGGCGGTCGTTTCGTCCTCGAGCGTATCGCCGGCACGGGGGGCATGGGCTCGGTGTTCCGCGGGCTCGACCGTGTCACGCAGCAGCCCGTGGCCATCAAGGTCCTCGCGCAGCACGACCCTGAGGCCATCCGCCGCTTCGATCATGAGGCCAAGATCCTCGCGGAGCTCGGCCATCCCCATATCGTGCGTTACGTTGCGCACGGGGCCGCGCCCTCGGGCGCGCCGTGGCTCGTCATGGAATGGCTGGAAGGCAGGAGCCTCGCGTCACGCCTCGTCGAAGGACACCTCACGCAGGCTGAAGCCGTCCTCCTTGGGATCCGCATCGCCTCTGCCCTCGCGGCGGCGCATGCGCGCGGCATCGTCCACCGCGACGTCAAGCCGAGCAACGTCTTCCTCATCGGCGGCTCACCGGAGGCGGCAAAAGTCCTGGATTTCGGCCTCGCGCAGGCCGCCGCGGGCGGCGCGCGCCTCACCCGCACCGGAAGCGTCCTCGGCACGCCTGGGTACATGGCCCCCGAACAGGCCCAGGGCTCGCGCATCCGCGTCAATGCGCGGGCGGACGTGTTTTCCCTCGGCGCGCTGCTCTTCGAGTGCCTGACGGGCAAACCCGCGTTCGAAGGCGAGGGCGTCATGGCCATCCTCGCGCGCCTCCTCCTCGAAGATGCCCCGCGCGTGCGTTCGATCCGCCCCGACATCCCCCGCGCGCTCGACACACTCGTCGCGCGCATGCTCTCGCGCGTCGCCGAGGCTCGGCCCGCGGACGGCGCCGAGGTGTTGCGCGCCCTCGAGGGCATCGACACCGTTGGAGGTGAAAGGATCTCCGTCGTACCGGCCTTGCCCGAGGGGATCAGCGATCGCGAGCATCGCCTCGTCTGCGCGGTCGTCGCCGCGCCCGCCGTGGAGACGGCCGTGCGGCCTTCGAGCCCCACGCTGCGCACGCAGCTCCCTCGTTCGTCCTGGGACGACGTGCGGGTCATCGCGCGGCGGCACGGCGCTTCGCCCACGGAGCTCGCTTCGGGCACGCTTTTGCTCTCGCTCGACGGCGCCGCGGACGGGCCGGTGCGCGCCGCGCGTTGCGCCTTGGAGATGGCCGAGCTCCTCCTCGGCTTCCGGGTCGCGCTCGTCACGGGTCGGTCCGACGCGAGGCGTGATCTGCCGGCCCCCGAAGTCGTCGAGCGCGCGCTCGGTCTGCTCAAGCGCGGGTGCCGCACACCGGCCTTCGGGGTTCGGATCGACGATCGAACGCAAGCGCTCCTGCCCGCGCGGTTCGAGATCGAAGGCTCGCCCGACGACGCGCGTCTCCGCGGCGAGCGAAGCGATCTCGGCGAGCCGTGTCCTCTGCTCGGGCGTCCGTGCACGCTCATGGGCCGCAAGGGCGAGCTCGCGGTGATCCTCGATCTGCTCGAAGAAGGCCTCGACGAGCCGCGCGCGGCGGCCGCGCTCGTGGTCGCACCGGCCGGGCTCGGAAAGACACGCCTCGCGCAGGAGGTGGTCCGCTCGCTCGTGTCGAGCCGCCCGGATCTCGTGGTCGGCTACGGACGACCCGGCGTCGGCGCCGCCGATTTCGGGGTGATCGAGCCTGTGATCCGCGCCCTCTCGCCCTCGCTTTCCGCGAACGACGCGGCTCGCTTCGAGGAGCGAGCACTCGACGTTCTTCGTGCACGTGCGGAGGCGGGGCCGCTCTTGCTCGTGCTCGACGACGTGCAGTGGGCGGACGCGGCTTCGCTCGCGCTCGTGGATCAGGCGCTCGGAGAGCTCCCGGATCGCCCGATCGGCGTGCTCGCGCTCGCCCGACCCGAGGTGCGTGATCGCGCGCCGGGGCTCTTCGCACGCCGGAGCGTGCAGGAGATCCGCCTGGGGACGCTCTCGCAGCGGGCCTCGCGCGAGCTCTTGCGACGCGCGCTCGGGCCCGACGTGCCGGACGAGGAACTCGCGACGCTCGCGCAGCGGGCCGACGGACATCCGCTCTTCTTGCAGGAGCTCGCGCATGGCGCGACGGCCGTGACGCCGGAGGCGCTGCTCGCCGTGCACGGCCCCGCGATCGCCGAGCTCGCGCCGGCTGCGCGGCGGCTTCTCCGCGCGGCGGCCCTCGTCGGCGTCACGTTCTGGGAGGGCGCGGTCGTCACGCTGCTCGGCGGCGAAGCGGACATCACGCAGGTGCGGATCCAGCTCGGGGAGCTCGCGAAGCGCGAGGTCATCACGCGTCGGCGCGCGAGCAGCGCCCCGAACGACACCGAGTACGCGTTTAGCCAGCCCATGCTGCGCGAGGCGTTCCTGGCGACGTCGACGGAGGCGGACATCCGGCGAGGTCAGGCGCTCGCGGAGCGCTGGCTCGCGGGCTCGGGCGTGCGCGCCACGGGCCTCGCGGGGGAGGCCGACGCCTCCCTGGCCCTCGCGCTGAAGCAAGGTGGCACGAGGACATGAAGCGCGGCGACGTCATCGCCGGCCGCTTCGAGATCGAGGTTCGTGCAGGCGCCGGTGGCATGGGCACCGTCTACCGCGCGCACGACCGCGCGACCGGCTCGCCCGTCGCGCTCAAGGTCATCCACCAGCCGGCCTCGGACGCGACGCGCCGCTTCGACGTCGAGGCCCGCGCGCTCGCCGAGCTCTCGCATCCACACGTCGTCCGCTACGTGACACACGGCCTCTCCGAGGCGGGTTTTCCCTACCTCGTGATGGAGTGGCTCGAAGGCGAGGACCTCGCCACGCGGCTCGCGCGCGGGCCGCTCACGCTCGAGGAGTGCCTGCTCCTCGCGCGCCGCGTGGCCGCGGGGCTCGGCGCGGCGCACGCGCGGGGCATCGTGCACCGGGACGTCAAGCCCACGAACCTCGTGCTCGTGGGCCGCGCGATCGAGGGCGTCAAGCTCGTGGACTTCGGCCTCGCGCAGCTCGGGGCCATGTCCCGCAAGCTCACGCGGTCGGGCATGATCCTCGGCACGCCGGGGTACATGGCCCCCGAGCAGGCGAGCGGCGACGGCGCGCCGATCGATGCACGCGCGGACGTCTTCTCGCTCGGCGCCGTGCTCTACGAGTGCCTCACGGGCCGCCCGCCGTTCCAGGCCGACAACCTCATGGCCCTCTTCGCCAAACTCCTGCTCGAAGAGGCCCCGCGCCTCGCCGAAGCGCGGCCCGACCTTCCCCCGCGGCTCGACGTGCTCATGGCGCGCCTGCTCGCGAAGGACCCCACGTCGCGCCCGGCGAACGGCGCCGCTCTCGAAGCAGAGCTCGCCACGCTCGACGCGCTCGGCACCGAGGAGACGGACGAGGTCCCGACGCTCGCGGACGAACCCGCGGCGGCTGGCCTGACCGACGTCGAGGCGCGGTTCGTCTCGATCCTGGCCCTCCACCGCGAGCCCGTGAGCGGCGCGCTCGACGCGAAGGGCTCCACGGAGCGCTCGCAAGCCGACGTCGTCGCGGCCGTCCGGCACGAGGTCGCCCCGCTCGGCGCGCGCGTCGACGAGCTTCGCAACGGCGCGCTCGTGGTCACGCTCCTCGGCGCGGGCGAGCCCACGGATCGCGCCGCACGCGCGGCCCGCGCGGCCTTGCGACTCCGCGCGATCCTCCCCGACGCGGCGATCGCGCTTGCGACGGGCCGCGCCGAGGCCTCCGCGCGCCTGCCCGTCGGCGAGGTCGTCGATCGGGTCGCGGCCCTGCTCGAACGGGAGAACGTTTCGAGCACCAAACCTCCGGTCGATGTCCACATCGACGACGTCACCCGCGCCCTGCTCGACGCGCGCTTCGACGTCACGAGCACACCTTCCGGCCACCGCCTCGTCGCGGAGCGCCCCTCCGGAGAAGCCGCGCGCACACTCCTCGGAAGGCCAAGCCCCTTCGTCGGCCGCGACCGCGAGCTCCGCATGGTGCGCGACCTCGTCGACGCCGCGATCGAGGAAGAGCGCCCCTCCGCCGTGCTCCTCATCGGCGTGGCGGGCGCCGGCAAATCGCGCTTCCTCGCGGAGCTCGTCACGCGCCTCCGACAGGATCGCCCGGACGTCCTCGTGGCCCGCGGGCACGGCGATCTGCTCGGCCAGGGCTCTCCCTACGCGCTCCTCGGCTCCACGCTCCTCGGCGCGCTCGTGGACGCGCCCTTCGAAGGCCGCGCGCGTCTCGCCGCGTTCGTCCGAAAATACCTTCCCGAATCCGACGCCGAGCGTGTCTCCGAGCTCGTTGCCGAGCTCATCGGCCTCCCCTTCTCCGACGAGGCGAGCCCGCGCCTGCGCGCCTCGCGCCAGAGCCCTGCGCTCATGAAGGACCACGTACGCGAAGCCGTCGTGGATCTCCTCGCCGCGATGACCCGCCGTCACCCCGTCGTCCTCGCGCTCGAGGACGTCCAATGGGGAGACGCCGTCTCCTTGCGCCTCCTCGACGCGGCCATGCGCGAGCTCGGCAATCGCCCCTTCCTTGTCCTCGCCGCCGCGCGCCCCGAGGCCCTCACCCTCTTCCCGCGCCTCTTCGGGGATCGCTCGCACGAGGTGCGTCTCGCCGAACTGCCGCGCAAGGCAAGCGCGCGCATCACGCGCCACGCCCTCGGCGACGCCGCGCCTGCCGAGCTCGTCGACGCCCTCGTCGAGCGCGCCGCGGGCAATCCATTTTATCTCGAAGAGCTCGTGCGCGCCGTCGCCGAGGGGCGCGGGGGCATGCTGCCCGAAACCGTGCTCGGCATGATCGAGGCACGCCTCGGCGCCCTCGATCCGCCGGCGAGGCGCGTCCTTCGTGCGGCGAGCGTCTTCGGCGAATCCTTCTTCCGCGGCGGCATTCCGGCCTTGCTCGGCGACGACGCGCCCGACGAGGAGGAGCTCTCGGCCGTGCTCGCCTCGCTCATCGAGCGCGAGATCCTCGTGGCGCGGCGGGAAAGCCGGCTCGCCGGCGAGGAGCAGCTCGCGTTCCGGCACATGCTCCTCTGCGAGGGCGCCTATGCGATGCTCACCGAGCGGGATCGCGCCCTCGGCCACCGGCTCGCCGGCGAGTGGCTCGAAGCGCACGGCGAATGGGATCCCAAGATCCTCGCCGCGCATTTTGATCGCGGTGGCGACGCGGCGCGGGCGATCCGCCATTACGAGCGCGCCGCGCAGCATGCGCTCGGCGCGGGCGACGACGAGGCCGCGCTCGCCCTCGCCCAGCGTGGCCTCGCGCTCGGCGCCACAGGCGATCGGGCCGCCGCATTCCGGGCCATCCAGACCGACGCCTGGGCCTGGAATGGCGACTGGGCCCGCGCCTTCGCCTCGGCCGAGGCCACGTTGTCCCTTGCCACGCCGGGCACGACGAGCCATTGCCGCGCGCTCGGCAGCGCCATCACGAGCCCCATCCTTGCGGACAAACCCGACGTCCGCGCCACGTTCGTGCGCGACCTCGCCCGCGTGCAGCCCGAGCCTGCCGCGATCCCCGCGTTCGCCTGGGCCTACAGCGTGGCGATCATGCCGTACCTCTTCGGCGCCCAGCGCGAGCTCGCCGAGGCGCACCTCGCGCGCCTCGAGGAGGTCACGGCCCCCTTCCTCGACCGTGAGCCCTCCGCGGCCGGCTGGGTGAAAATGACCCGCGCCTTCTGGCAGCGCTACGTCCCGCGCGATTTCGCGGCCGCGCTCGCCCTCGACCGCGAGGCCCTCGCCCATTTCGAGGCCGCGGGCGACCGTCGATATGGCCCCTACGTGCAGATGCACGTCGGCCTCGACTGGTCCTACCTCGGCGCCTTCGAGCAGGCCGAGGCCGCCCTTGCGCGCGCCATGCAAAGCGCCGAGCCGGGCAGCATGATGGCGCTCGCGTCGCGCACCTACCTCGGCCGCGTCCTCTTGCTCCGGGGCCGCCCGGCCGACGCCATCGAGCCCTGCACGGCCGTCTACCAGGAGGCCGAGGCGCGCGGCGAACGCACGGTCGCCGTCAATACCGCGCTCCTCCTCGCCGAGGCGGCGCTCGCCGCGGGCTTCCTCGAAGCGGCCCGAACGCGTGCCCTCGCCCTCGAACCGCTCGTGCAAAGTTTACCCTTCGCGCGCGTGGCCCTCGCGGGCATCTGCGCTGGAATCGCGCTCGCCGAGGGCCGACCCGCCGAGGCCCTCGCGCTCGCCGAGCCCGCGCTCTCCGACAGCGCGCAGCGTGGCATGTACCATTTTGGTCACGAGCACCTCGTCCTCTCGCGCGTCGATGCCCTCCGCGCCCTCGGCCGGGGCGAGGAGGCGCGCGCGGCCGTCCTCTCGGCGCGCGCCGATCTTTTCCTGCGAGCGTCTCGAATCCCGGATCCGCTCCTTCGCCAAACCTTCCTCGAACGAATTCCGACCCACGCGGCCCTCCTCGCGCGGGCCGAGGAATGGCTTTCGCATCCCCCCGCTGCGCCCGCTTCGACGCTGGTGTCCTGAGCAAACGGCGCATCACGCCCGGCGCTCGGGATCCCGCCCCGCGGGCGCTGGAGGGTATTCGCGAATGGACGGATCGCCTGTCAGAAAGGCCGCACCCGAAGACCTCGCGCCACGCTCCTCCACGCGCCCGATCGACGAGGGCGCGGCGCTCCGGGCGAGCCTCCTCCAGGAGCTCCCGGAGATCCCGGCTCGATACCTCTACGACGACACCGGAAGCGAGCTCTTCGAGCGCATCACCCAGCTCTCCGTTTATTACCAGACCCGTACGGAGATCGCGATCCTGGAGCGTGCCGCGGCCGATATCGTCGCACACGCCCGTCCGCTCCACCTCGTCGAGCTCGGCAGCGGCGCGGGTCGGAAAATCCGGCTTCTCCTCGATGCCCTGCAGGCGGACGGGCAGGGCATCACCTGCACCATGCTCGACATCAACGAGCTCTTCTTGCTCCAGTCGATCGATCGCCTCTCCGCCGATTATCCGGAATTCGTGTTTCGCGGCGTCGTGGGCAATTTCATGACCGACCTCGGGCGCCTCGGCCCTGCGGGCGGACGCCTCGTCGTGTTTTTCGCCGGCACCGTGGGCAACCTCCACCCGGACGAGCGCCGCTCGTTCCTCGGCGAGCTCGCGCAGCGCATGGATGACTCGGACGCGCTGCTCCTCGGCGTCGATCTCGTCAAGGATCCGGCCCGGCTCGAAGCGGCGTACGACGATCCCGAGGGCGTCACGGCGGCCTTCAATCTGAACATCCTCTCCGTCCTCAATCGGAGGTTTGCCGGCAATTTCGATCCGACGGCCTTCCGGCACCGCGCCTTCTACGACCGGGAAAACGCCTGGATCGAGATGCGCCTCGTCGCGAGGCGCAAGAACAGGATCCGCCTCGGCACCATCGACCTCGATCTCGACCTCGACGCGGGCGCCGAGATCCGCACCGAGCTCTCCTGCAAGTTCACGCGCGCCTCGCTCGAAGCGTCTGCGGCCGAAGCCGGCCTCACGATCGATCGCTGGGACACCGACCCGGCCAACCTCTTTGCCCTCGCCCTGCTCCGGAGGCGTCGTTCGTGATTCTGCCTCTCGAATCGTTCTGGAAAGAAAAACTCGACACAACCTACAAACGCACGGACCTCCTGTTCAGCCTGCTCCCTCGGGATGCCATGCTCGAACGGCCGATCGGCCTGCGCCACCCGTTCCTGTTTTACCTCGGCCACCTCCCCGCGTTCGCCTGGAATCAGATAGGCCGGGGCGTGCTCGGGGCGGGGCACCTCGACGAAGCGTTCGACGTCCTTTTCGAACGGGGCATCGATCCGAAAGACGAGCCGAGCGCACGCCGGACGACCCTTGGCCAATGGCCCTCTATCTCCGCCGTGCTCGCCTATCGCGACGAGGCGCGCCGCGCCGTCCGCACACGCATTCCCGAGGTCCTCGGCCGCGCGGACGACCCCCTCTGCGAGAACGCGCGCATCCTGCACCTCGTGCTCGAGCACGAGCTCATGCATCAGGAGACGCTGCTCTACATGTTCGCGGAGTGCCGCCCGGGCCTGATCCAGCGCCCGAGGAGCATCGCCCCGCCCGGCTCCGGCCAGGGCCGCGCCGCCGAGCGCAAGCGCATTTCCGCGGGCGACGCCGTGATCGGCGCCGCCTGGAACGAGATCCCGTTCGGCTGGGACAACGAGTTTGGCCGGGCCACCGTCTCCGTCGGGGCTTTCTCCCTGGATTCGCTCCCTGTCCGAAACCTCGATTGGCGCACGTTCCTCCGAGCGAACGGCGATCCCCCGTCGCTCCGGCCCCGCTCCTGGATTCATAGCGGCGCTCGCCTGTTCGTCAAGACGGTGTTCGGCCCCGTGCCCTTCGAGGTCGCGGAAGGCTGGCCCGTGCAGGTCTCGGGCGAGCAAGCGCGGGCTTATTGCGCGCACCGCGGCGGGCGATTGCCGACGGAGGCCGAGCTCTGCCGCGCCGCCTATACGACGCCGGAGGGCGCCTATCGGCCCTATCCCTGGGGCGAGGCCGAACCCGCGCCTTCCCACGGCAATTTCGATTTCGCCCGTTTTTTCCCCTCGCCCACGGGCGCGCATCCGGCCGGGGCGAATGCGTGGGGCGTGGAAGAGCTCGTCGGCAACGGCTGGGAATGGACGAGCACGCCGTTCTCACCCCTCCCCGGGTTCGTCCCGTACGCCCGGACCTACGCTGGGTATTCGGCTGATTTTTTCGACGGCGAGCACGACGTCGTCTTCGGCGCCTCGTGGGCCACCGACCAGAAGCTCCTCCGCCCGAGCTTCCGCAACTGGTACCGGCGCACGTATCCGTACGCGTTCACGAGCTTCCGCGTGGCGTGGGACGATTGAGCTACCGCGCGCTCTCCCGCAGCCGCGCGAGCTGCCCCATCGCCCCCGAAAGCGCCGGATACAGCCCCACGTACACCTCGCGGTAAAGACGCTCGTAAAACCCGCGCCGCTCCCCCGGGACGAACCCCTCGCCCCGCGACGTCATCGCCGCGGCCGCCTCCTCGATCCCGGAAAACGCCCCCACGCCGGCCGCCGCCAGGATCCCCGCCCCGAGCGACGTCGCCTCGCTCGTCCCCGCCCGCACGATGGGTTTGTCGAGGACATCCGCCAGGATCTGACACCACAGCGCGCTGCGCGAGCCGCCGCCCATCACCCGCAGCTCCGCGATCGGCCCCGACGCCCGCTCCACGCCGTCCGTGTGGAGCCGCTGTTCGAGCGCGATTCCTTCGAGGATCGCCCGATACACATGCGCCGGCCCCTGCCCGCCGGAAAGCCCGAGCAGGATCCCCGTGGCCGCGTCATCCCAATACGGATTCATCACCCCGTGGAAATACGGCACGAGCACGAGCCCGTCCGCGCCTGGCGTGATGCCCTCCGCTTCCCGTTCGAGCGCCGAAAGCGTCGTCGAGGACGCCTCGGTCTCCGCGCCGAGCAAACGCGCGAGCCACGTGAGCGTGAACGTCCCGCCTTTCAGATCGGTCTCGTACAAGAACGCGCCCGGCGTCGCCGCCATCATCGTGCGGAAAGCGCGATCCGTGCGGTACTCCCGCGAAATGACCCCCGACACGATCGCCGTGCCGAGGTTCAGATACATCACGCCCGGCCCCACGACGCCCGCGCCGAGCGCCGCGGCCTGCCCATCGCCGGCCCCCGCGAACACCGGGATCCCTGCCTCGATCCCCAGCGCCGCGGCGGCCTCGCGACCCACCTCGCCGATCCGCTCGCCTGGCTCGGCCAGCGCGGGGACCTCCGACGCGGACAAACCTGCCCATTCGAGGATTTCCGCGGAAAAACCCCGCGCCGCCATGTCCACGAGGCCCGTCGGATCCGCGCTCGCCACGGACGTGACGAGGCGGCCCGTGAGCCTGTGGGCGAGAAAGGCGTGCACATCGAGCATCCGCACCGGACGCGCGGCGAGGTGCGGCGCGATCCGATTGCGCAGGTGGAGCAGCTTGTAGAGTGAAGGCGTGGTGCAGGGAAACTTGCCCGAGATCTCGTGCAAGCGCGCCTCCCCCACCCTCGCCGCGAGCGCCGCGACCTCCGCCCGGCAGCGCGCATCCATCCACACGAGCGCCGGATGCAAGGGCTCTCCTTGCTCGTCTGTCAGGACGAACGTCTCCCGCTGGTGCGTGATCGCGACCGCCCGGATGCGCCGCGCGCCCACGTCCCCGAGCGCGCGGGCCGCCTCGCGAGTCGCCGTGCCGAGCGCCTCCCACCAGGTCCGCGCGTCTTGCTCCCACGCGTCCGGCGCCGGGTTCGAGAGCGGGATCGGCGCGCGCCCCTCCGCGACGGCGCGGCCCTCTCGGTCCCACGCGATGGCCTTGCACGCCGTCGTGCTGCAATCGATCCCCAGGAAAAGCGCGTCGTCCCCCACGTGCATCGCTAGGCCCCGAAAAACGAATCGAACGGCATCTCGACGGGCGCGTCTTCGAGCGCCACCGTAATCAGCGTCCGCAGGAGCGGCAATTCCCCGGGCCCGAGCTCGCCCCGGGCCTCGTACGCGGGCAGGGCCCGGCGCATCACGTCGAGGATCTCCAGGCATTCGAGCGTCGCGCCCTCCATCCGGGCCACGGCCTCGCGCGCGCCGATTCCGAGCCCGAGCAGCCGCCCGAAACGCCCCGTGCGACCGCCGTTCATGGTGACGTCGAGATCCCCCACCCCGGGCAAACCCGTCGCCGTCATCGGATCGCCGCCCAGCATCCCGATGACCCGCATCATCTCGCGAATGGCCTGCGCGAACACGGCGCTCTCCCAGTTGTGCATCGCCACGCTCCCGGGCGCGCCGCCCTTCTTCTCGTGCAGGCCCGCGCCGAGCGCGACGCCCATCGCATACGCATTCTTCAGCGCCGCGCACACCTCGGCGCCGATCACGTCCGCGCACCGGAAAACGTGGTAATACGGGCCGCGGAGTGCATGCGCGAGTTTGTCGAGCGCCTCGCCGTCCCTGCCCGTCACCACGACCGATGTCGGCACGCGCCGCGCGAGCTCTCCCGCGATACACGGCCCCGCGACGGCCGCCGGCGATACATTCGTGCGCACCTCCTCGGGCAACCCTCGCCGCACGACGTCCGGCAGCACGAGGAGCCGACCGGCCTCGCCGTCGAGCTCGAGCCCCTTCGTGATCATCACGAGCGGCACGCCGGGCCGCGCGTGGTGCGCGATCGTCTCCGTGGCCCAGCGAATGCCCGCCGAGCTCACGCCAAACGCGAGGATGTCCGCGCCACGGGCGGCCTCTTCGAGCTCGGACACGAAAAACGGCTGGATGGAAGGGGGCAAATCGAGCTTCAGCGTCGGGTGAAACCCGCGTGAACGAAGACTCTCGATGATCGCGTGGTCGAGGTGGGTGCCGACGAGGCGCACGTCGTGCCCGCGATCGACGAGCGGCACGCAAAACGCGCTGCCCATCATGCCGGCGCCGAGGACGGTGATGACGGCCATGGTGGCGGCGGAGGGTACCCAGAACCGTCGCATTTGCAAGGAGTTGCCCGAGGGGATTGTCTGCGGCGGACCCCTCGGTATCATCGCGCCCGGAGGTCTTCGTGAGCGGAGAAGACGAGGGCAACGGCAAAAAGTTGGGGCCCATCGCAGCGGTGATCGCTGCGATCGGGATGTTCATGGCCCGGGCCGGCGACGATTGCGCGAGGATCGGCGCGAAAGGCGCGATGCTGAGCGACGACGCCGCGCGAGGCCTCGGACGCGCGGGATCCCTCGCCGACGACGGCATGCGCGGCGGCGGAAAGCTCGGCTCGCTCGCCGACGACGGCATGCGGGCCGGCGCAAAGAGCCCGCTGCCCGGCATCCACGCCCCGACCGAGGGCGGCGGAGGCCTCGTCGAAGAGGCGATGAGCGCCGGCGCCAAGGCCGAAGGCCATGCGGGCGACCTCGCGGAGCTCGGCGTCGACGTCTCCCTGGAAATCCTGTCGAACGTGGGTCCGAGCGACGGAGACGACGACGATCACGAAGGCGAAGCGCCCGTCACGGACGGCGTGCACATTCCACCTCCGCCGAGCGCGACCAGCAAAAAGGGCAACCCCGCCGATTTGCTACGGGCGCGTAACATCGTGTCGAGCCCGATGCTGCTCACCCTCGCCTCCGGGACCACGAAGACGGCCGCGACCGAGACGGATCCGTACGCCTGGCTGGAGAGCCACGACGCGCACAACCCCGTCGGGCTGCTTTACGCGTCACGCGGAAAGCTCGACACGAAGACCACGATTTCGCTCGTCTCGCCGAGCGGCGCCACGACCGACGACGCCACGATCCACCGGACGTGCCTCGGGCTCGCGATGAACTGCGTCGTGCTCGTCTGCGAGCCGGACGCCGCGGGCGCGAAAGAGTCGTGCGTGAAGGATGCGGCCACCGCGTGGAAATCCGTCGAGGCCACGAATCTCGGCGGCAAACCCGCACTGCGTGACTTCCTCGGAAAACTCCTCCTCGCGCGCGCGGGACGCCCGTCTTTGCGGAACCTCGTCGTCTCGCGGCTCGACGTCGACAGCACGCCCCCGCGCATCGTGCGGAGCCGGGTCGACACGAAGACCACGCCGACAAAACCCTGACGCCTGCTGCAGGCTCCCGCCTGCAGTGCAGGCCCCCACCTGCAGGCTCGGGCCTGCAGTGCAGGCTGGGGCCTGCAGGCTCGCGCCTGCAGGTGCAGGCTCGCGCCTACCGCCGTAGCCTCATTTTACGCCCTGTCGGTCCCGCAGAGCTCGCTGGCCCGCACATTGCAAAGGGCCGCTCCCGTCCTCCGGCGAGATTCCCCGATGGGGCACTTCGCGTTTCGAGCTGGTTCGAATCGCGCGCGCCGGAGATTCGTTCCTGCCCCCGGGGTCTCGTGCGTCATTCGCCCGCGTCCCGGCCGGAGGGGTCCTCATGTCGAAAAACAAATCGTTCCTCGTTCTCGCGGCCGCTTCGACGATCGTCCTCGGCGCCGAGCCCGCGCTCGCCATGAGCGAGGTGGAGCTCTTGTATGCGGAGGTCAACACCTGGCTGCCGCCGCTACACAAGGGCTCCGCGCTTGGATCCACGCTCGGGTTCGCCGATACCAACGAGCTCTACGCCGATCCCATGCTCGCGGAGCTCGACCTCGACGCATTCGCGCTCGAGTCCATGGGCGATCCGCTCGTGAGCTTGTTCCCTCCCATGCGCAGGTCTTACTTCGAGATCGCCGTCTCGGACCCGTTCTACGCGGGGACCGTGACCGTGCACATCCCGACCTCGATCTACAGTTGCGCCGCGAAACACGCGACCGTCCGCGGTGACGGGCGCGCATTGTACACCGCGTACTGTTATTTCGGCGACGCGCGCGTCTCGGTTCGCCACGACGACGCCTTGGGACAGACGCACTGGGACGACAACGGCGGGCTCGGCCACGCCACTTCGTTCGCCGCGGGCCCCAGCATGCCCGCGGGCGGGGTGTTCCACCACGGCGTACCCCGCTCTTCTGGCACCACGATGGAGGGCGCGGCCGTGCTGGAGAGCCTCCCGCCGGACGCAACGGTCACCGTCGTGTATTCGAGGGACGATTGGGCCACAGCGACGAAGCACCCCGCCGTCGTGAGCGCCACGGGCTTCGTGGGGAACCCGCCGGGCTATCGTTATGGCACGAACCCTGCCATCGACGGCACGACGGTCCACTCGTTCTCGATCCCGGACGTCACGTCGAAGATCAGCTACTATTTCGTGGTGGAATCGAGCCTCGGCTCCTTCACGGACGACAATCAGGGAATGTATTACGGGTTCGAGCTGTGATGCGCGCCTACCGCACCCGCCGCACCACGACGGCCTCGTCCGGTAGTCAGGCGTCGTCGAAATCGGTCGCAATCCGCGAACCGTCGTCGCTCACGAATTACGCGCCCGCCGCGGCGGCTTGAAGAGCCCCACCTCGGGCGGCGGCGAGGCCGCGCGCTCGGCCTCCGTCGCTGCGCGTAGCTCCGCCGCGAAGGCCGGATCCTTCGTCGCCTTGCGCCCGAGCGAGCGCCGCAATGGCAGGAGATCCGCCCGCCCGAGGCCAAGCTCTTCGAGGCAACGCGACAGCTTCCCGTGCGCCGCCGCGACCGAGAGCCGCGCATGCCCCCGCACGTCGACCGTCCGGCCGAGCGCTTCCATGCGCGCGACGTAGATTCGATCAAACGCTTCGAGCAACGCCCCCTCGCCGCGCCCGGCGTCTTCCGCGATGATGGGCATGCTCTCGGCCACGATGCGCGCCCATTTCTCCTCGTCGAGCCCGTGCCGGCGGAGCGTCATGCCCACATCGACCGTGGGCCCCGCGATTTCCGCCGCAATCGAGGCATATTTCTCGAGCGGAAGTGGCAAGAGCAGCGCAGCCCCCGGCAATGCGGGCTCGCCCTGCTCGGGCTCGGGCGGCTTGGGTTCGAGCGGAATCGTCGGCAGCGTGACGAGCGCGGGTTTGACGGCATCCTTTGGCGAGAAAGGAATCGGCGCCGCGCTCGCGGGCACCGGCGCAGGCGGAGGCACGGACGCAGGCGCAGGCGAAGACGGCGGCGCGGCTTCCGCCGGCACGAAGGGCAATCCCGCGCTCGGCAAGACCCGCGGCGCCTCCTTGGCCTGCGGGCGCGGCGGCACCGCCGGAGGTTGAAATGGTGTGGCCGGAGAAACCTTCGGCGGCGTCGCCGAAGGCCCGAGCGTGACGCTGCCGAACGGCAGGACCCGCGCGGACAGCGGCGGCGCGGAAGGACGCGCCGGCGTCGGCGGATCCGGCTCAATGTCGAGCTCCTCCGCGGGCTTCGCAAGGGCGGGCGTAGGCGGCGGGGGCGGCACGGACGTCCGCTCGAAAGGTGTGGCCGGACGAACGACCACCGCCGCGGGCGCGCCCACGTGCACCGTGCCGCTGCCAAACGGCAGCGCCGAGCTCGGGCGTGGCGGCGCGGAAGGCGCGGCGGGCGCAGGCGCGCCGGGCGCCGCGGGTCGAAATGGCAAAGCCGGGGCCTTCGCGGACGCGGAGCTGCTCGTGGTGCCGCCCGCTCGCACCTGCCCGATCGGCCGCGTATCGTGCCGCATTTCGAGCGGATGTTTCTCCGGCGCGCCCGCGACGTCCTCCAGCGAGCCCCCTTGCCGCACGACCTTCTCGATATCGGCAGGCCGCACCCGCTTTCCCTGCGGATGGCTCGCCACGACGAGCGTCCCCACCGCGATCGGCGCCTTCGCCGGCACGTCCGTGAGGCCGCGGAACACGAGCGACATGCGCCCCCGATCCGTGTCGATCGTGAGGGTATCACAACGCAGCGCGATCTCGCTGACCCGGCCCGTCTTCGGATCGATCCGGAACGCCTGCGGCCGCGCCGCGGGCAAACGTGTCTCGAGCCGCTCCAGCGTCGGATGCAGGTGTTCGAGCACGAGCGTCGCGCCGGGGCGCAGGAGCGGAATCTGCTGATCCGACGGTGCGGCCTGGAAAAACCCGAAATCGAACCCTTCGGGCGCCGGGCCCGCATCTTCCCCGCGCGCAGCCGTCGCCCACTTGTGCCCCTCCTCGGTCACGAGCTTTCGGCGCTGCGGCCATCCCGGCGCGAGCGGGCCGAGCCCCGGGGTTTGTCCGGTCGAGGTCACGACGTTCGCCACGGCCATCGCGTCGCGCACCGGCGCCGCCGCGAGATCGATGCCGACCGGATTCCCCTCCCCGCGCGCCGCGCGCTCGTATCGAAGCGGCATCCGCGTGAACGCGGCCGGCGGCCCCGCCGAAAGCCCCCCGGGCCCGGGCGTGTATCGCCGATCCCCGACGAGGCGGAGGCCCTTCGCGAAATCGCCTATTTCAATGCGGCACGAGAGCTCCGTGACCGGCGCGCCTTTGGGAGCGAATGCGTGCCCGGCGACGAGCACGTCCGTGCGTGGCTTGAGCGGCACGAAATCGGTGGAGAGGCGGAGCGACGCGCCCGGCTCATTGTCCCATGGAACGTCGCCCGCGGGCTCGTCCTGCGCCGGTGCGATCGTCGCCTCGGCCCCGTGCACGAGCAGGAACGTGGCTTTGACGAGGATCGTGAGCGAATGCCCCCCCGGCGCGGCCTCCCAGACGAAGGCCGCCGCAGGAAATGGGCAGAACGAACGGATCTCCAAGGTGATGAAAAGCCCGTGGCCTCAGGGAGCGAGCAGGAGCACCTTGACCTGCGCGGGCACGATCGCGAGGCCCGGACAGTTCGTGTTGTTCTGGATGTTGAAGCTCGTCATGCGGGTCGCGGGGATCCCATTGACGAGCACGGTGAATGCCCCGGTGACGGGCCGCGTCGGCGACATGATCATGCCCGAGGCCACGCCCATCGCGATGCCCGGCGTATCCCCGATCGAAATGAGCGGCGTCGTCAGGAGATGATGCGCCGGCGTGCACATCCACAGGACGTTGAACGAGGGCGGGAAGCCGAGCGGGCCGAAAGAGACGTTCGGATACGGAATCGGCACCGGAACGGGCATGGGCGTGAGGCACACGTCCGGAAACCCGAGGTTCACACCGCCCAATTGCGAATTCCCGAACATGACGCGCCTCCTCCCTGCCCCGGTGTTCGCTCAGCCGAGATGAATCTGCTCGCCGTCCATCTTCACGAGCTCTTCGGCCGTGACGATGGCGTTCTCCGCGCGAAGGCTCATGACCTGCTTCGCAGAATAGTCGATCCGCTCGGCCTTGACCTGATCGACCTCTTCCACCTTCCGGAACGAGCGCTTCACGCGCTCGCTCACGCGCTCGACCACGCGCTCGACGATGCCGCCCTCGTGGCGCAGTTTGCCAATCTCGCTCCGCACGAGCCCGCCGAGGTACGAGAGGCTGTCCATCACCACGCTGCCCGTCGCCGCATGCACGCGCACGCCGTCGGCGAGGACCGAGACGTCCTTCTGCGAGACGAGATCGATGCCCTCCTTCGAGGCCACACGCACGCGGCCCTCGGGCACCTTGATTTCGAGATCGCCATCGCAAGCGAGCGACGCGCCCGCGCCCTCTTCGCGCTCGAGCACGGCGAGGACCCACGCCGCGCCGCTCGGGGCGCCCGCGACGAGGACGAAATCGTCGAGGCGCGGCTCGACGAGACAGCTCGTCGCGCGCCGCGCCCGCATGTCGCCGCGGCCCGTGCGGACGATGAAGAGCCCGGGCTCGGCGTGCACGACCGTGCCCATGACCTGGTATGCCTCGAGCTCATCGAGCTTCCTCGCGAGATTGCCGTTCATGTCGTTCTCCGTGCCCTCTCAGTAAGCTCCGCGCCTCGAAAAACCCGCCCCCTCAGGAGGCTGGCACAAACCCTTCCGCCTCGGCGAGCTCCGCGTCGTCGCCGAGCGCGATCTTCCGGGCAAGCCCGAACGTCGCGTCCTCGTCCTTCACGCGGTGAAGCCGCGTCCGCAGCATGTTCGCGCCCGCGAAATCGGCGCGCGAGATGTCCGCATTCGAGAAATCCGCATACGAGAGTGTCGCCCCGCCGAAGCGCGCGCCCACGCACGAGGCGCGGACGAATACCGAGAGCTCGAGGTCGGCCTTCTCGAAATTCGCGCCCGTCGCCAGCGCCTCCACGAAGAGCGTCTCGCGCAGCACCGCGCCCGAGAGGATCGCCCCTTCGAGCTTCGCCGCGGCGAACATGGCCTTCGGCGCCCGCGCCTTTTCGAGCTTCGCGCCCCTTAGGTCCGCGCCCTTGAAATTGCATTGTTCGAGGTTCGCGCCCGAGAGATCCGCGCCCGAGAGGTCCGCGTCTACGAACTGCGAGCAGCCGAGATCCATCCCCGAGAGGTCCATGCCCGCAAGCACCGATTCGTGCAGCACCGCGATCTCGAAGCGGGTCTTCGTGAGGAGCGTCTTTCGCAGGTCGGTCTTCGCGATGACCGATTGCTTGATCAGGCTCCCCCGCAGATCGAGCCCGTCGACCTTCGCGTCGACGAGCGCGCCGCGATCGAACGTGACCTCGGCGAGCGAGGCGCCCGAGAGATCACACTCGACGAAAAAGACAGTGAGCAGGTTCGAGCCCGAGAGATCCACGCCCGCGAGGTTCGATTCGACAAACCTGGCGATCGGCGCGTAGAGCTTTTTCAAATTCGCGCCGGTGAGCTTCGATTCGAGCACGGAGGCGTGATGCAGGTTCGCCCCTTCGAGGTTCGCTTCCGAGAGATCACAGCCGCAAAACACGCTCTCCTTGAGCCGCGCGCCCGAAAGGTTCGCGCCCTTGAGCACGACCTTCTCGAAAATGCCGCCCGAGAGGTCCGCGCCCGAGAGATCGAGGCCCGAGAGGTCGAGCTCGGTGACGATCTCCCCGTCCTTGACGAGCGTGACGAGCTCTTCGCGGTTCATCGGGCCGACCTCTGGTGCACGACGCGCTTCAAGTTCGCCTGATCGAAGCGCGTCTCGTCGTCGCCGACGGCGCGGAGCAGGTCCGCCGCGAAGAGGTTCGCGCCCGTGAAATCGGCGCCCGCGAGGCGCGCCTTGTGCATGATGCCGAGCATCAGGTTCGCCGAGACGCACTGCGCATTGCGGAGGTCCGTCCCGACGAAGCGCGAATCCACCGCGATCACGCGTGCGAGGCTCGCCCCGCGCAGATCCGCCTCGGAGAGGTCGCTCTTCGAGATCGTGGCCCCCGTGAAATCGGACGATTGCAGCCTCGTACCCCGCAGATTCGAACCGGGGAGCTTGGCCCCCTTGAAGCTCGTCCGCTCCATCGTCGAGCCGTGCACGACGCGGATGTTTTCGAGGTCGGCGCCGTCGAACCGCGCGCCATCGGCCGTGACGCCGACGAACGTGCACGACTCGAGATCGGAGCCCGTGAAATCGGCGTCGGTCAAATTCGATTCGATGAAGCTCGATTTCGAGAGCTTCGCGTTCGCCCAGCGGACGCCGTGGAGGTTACACTTGACGAAAAAGAGCTTTTCGCCGCGCGCGCCCGAGAGATCCGCGCCTTCGAGCCGCAGCTCTATCAGGAGCGCACCATCGAGCAAGACACCGAGGAGCTTCGCGCCCGCCGCGTCGGTCTCGTGGAGCGTCGCGCCGGAGAGGTCCGCGCCCTCGAAATCGGCGCCTTCGAGCCGCGCGCGCCCGAGGTTCGCCTCGCGCAACGAGGCGAGTGCGAGGCGCGCATTCGTGAGATTCGCCCGCGCGAGCACCGCGCGATCGAGCTTCGCGCCCGTCAGATTCGCGCCCGTCAGGTTCGCGCCTTCGAAGTAGACCTCTTCGAGATCCGCGCCCGAGAGATCGATGCCCGACAGATCCGCGCCCGAAAAATCGCGCCGCGCGAGCTTGTCGCCCGTCGCGTACGCGCGCCGGATGTCGGCCCGCGCTCGCTCGCTCTCCTCCGGCTCCATCGGCGCCGGCGCCTCGGCCTCGTGCGCCGCGATCCGGTAGGCCGCGTGAACCTGCTCCTCGGCCTTGCGCAGTTTGTCGAGGAGATCGGGATCCGCGAGCTTGTCGTCCACGCCCTGCAGCGGCACGCCCGCGTTCTTTGAAAGCTCCGCGATGTCGCGCAGCTTCTCGATCTCCTTCTCGGCGCTGAACTTGGGCGGGCCCGTCTTCTCGCGCCGCGCCTTGCGGATGATCTCGTCGTAATCGAGACCCTGTTCCGCGCACATCGCGCGGATCTTCTGCTCGGCCTCGGCCTGCTTTTTCTCAGCCTCGGCCTTCTGCTTTTCCGCCTCGGTGTTCATCCGATCGACATACGCCGGCAGGTCGTCGAGGCTCGGCACCTCTTCTTCGGGCGGGAGGGTTTGTCGCGGCAACGTATCCGGGTCCGCGCCCATCGCGATCGCGCGCTCGCGCCCCCGATCGAGCTCGGCCTGGGCCTTGCGCCGCGCGTTCTTCAGGACGAGCATCTCCTGCTCGATGGCCTGGTCGTACTCGTCCACGAGCACCGGGGCGGCTTTCGGGGCCGTGGCGAGGCTGCGTGGCATGAGGTCGGGGTCGCGCAGGATGTGCAGGTGCGCGTTCTTGCGATCCATCCGCTGCGCGAAGACCTGCTCGTAATGGGCGCGGGGCTTCGGCTCGTCGCCGAGGTCTTCGAGCGCCGCCATCGCGACCCGCACATCGGAGGCGTCGGGCTCCTCGATCTCGTGCAGGCCCCGGAACATCACGATGCCGCGTTCGAGGTGCGGAAAGAGCTGCACCGTCTCGAGGTGCAGCGGGACCTCGACGAGATCGTCGCCCTTCTCGGGCGAGAGCTGCAAGAAGCAGCGCGCCACCACGCCGGGGAGCTGCGACTCGAGGACGTTCTTGTCCGGGTGCATGTTCTCGATCCGGAACGTCTCGTCGCCCCGGAAATACCCTTCGAGGCGCTGATCGAGCGGCGCGACGTTGAAGACCCCGAAATCGATGTCGAGCGCGAAGCCGGGGAACTGCTCCTCCAGCCATTTCTTGTCGTACGTCCCCATCTTCGCGAAATGATGGGGCCAGGTGAGATCGTAGGGCCCAAGCCCGGCCGGCTCGGGGCGATCGCCCTTCGATTTCACGACGTGCCGCGGATCCTCGACGTTCGGCAGCGGGTGGACGGTTTGTCCGGACTCGTTCTTGATCGGCAGAAGGCCCTTGCCGACCGGGTTCTGCGGGTATTTCTCGCCGCCAAACGCGTGCGCCCAGTCGATCGGCATCTGCGTGAACGGGGCCGGATCACTCGGGCCCATGAGGCCCCAGGTGCGATCCCCGATCACGTAGATCGTCTTTTCGATCGTCCCGAGCGACAATTTTACGTGCGCGTAGGGGGCTTCTTTTCTGCCAGGTGGGTAGCAATGCCCCGTGACGAGCAGCTCGCCCCGGGGCTTCCACATGCAATGGTCGAGCACGCCAAACCGGCCGAGCTCCTTGCCCGCCATCTTCCAGAGGTCGACCTCGGTCCCGATCGATTTCGGCGAATCGAACGGAAAGAGCGCCATGACCGTGGGCACGAAGAGGCACCGCCGCTTGTGCTCGAAGGTGCGGTGCACGAAGGAGAGCCGGAGAGGCTTCAGGATCTTCACGCGCGAGGATCTCGCTCTGAAAACGCGGGGCTCAGGTGTTGACGTGCAAGCCGGCGACGCCGAGGCTCAGGCCCTTGGCCTCCAGCTTGTTCCCGATCGCCTGGAGTTTGAGCCCGAGCGCGTTCAGGTTCGTCGCTTTCATGTCCATCGCGACCGGCGTGATCGTGAGCATGGGCCCGAGCGTGAGCGCGAGCGAAACGCCCCCTGTGAGGTCCACCTTGAGGCCACCGAAGAGCGAGATTTTCGCGCCCGCGAACCAATCCAGCGCGAAGCCGGCGTGACCATCGAACTTGGCTCCGGCCGTGAAGCCCTGGAACTCCGCGGCCTTGAACCACTGGACCGGACCCTGGGTCTGGATCTTCTGGTTGCCGTTGATCGAGGTCTTCATGTCCCCGACCACCGTGAGATCGTAGACGCCGCCGATCTTCTCGGTCGCGTTGCTCGTGACGTTGATGTTCTGCGTGCCGGTGACCGTGAGTTTGTCCTCTCCGGTCACGTTCTCCTCGCGCGACGCGAGGTAGGTGCCCGTCATCTTGCCCGTCACGGTCTCGTCGTACGTGGCGTCGAACTTCTCGGTGTTCGCGCCGACCACCTGGAGGTTGACGATATCCTTGTAGACCTGCGTCGTGGCGCTCGTGACCTGGAGGTCGAGGATGTTGTTGTAACGGACCGTGACCGCGCCCTCGACCGTCTCGTCGAGCGTCGCATTGTACGTCTGCGTGACGGGATTCGTGACCGTCGTCGTGAATGGACCGACGTACGTCTCGGTGATGGTCCCGTGGACGTCCTCGGTCTTGTTCGCCATCACGTCGACGTCGAAGTTCACCCCCGTGTAAATGTGGCCGCTGCCGTCCGTGCGGAGGTCGAAGTTATAGGGACCATTGCCGAGGTGGAGCGAGGAGTTGAGCTTCGGCGCGTAGATGTGCACGTGCGTCGAGCCGAGGAGATCCTCCATCTCGATGAAGTTGTTCGACCCCGAGCGGATCAGGTTCTTCGTGTAATTGCCCTGCGTCACCACGCTCGGCGTTTCGGCATTGTGCGCGGCGCCCACGATCACGGGGCGATCCGGGTCGCCGCCGAGGAAGACGAGGTGCACCTCCGTGCCCTTGCGCAGCGGGAAATGATGGCCCTCGACGGTGCCGCCGTGCGGCTGGAGCATGCGCACCCACGTCGAGCGCGAGCCGTCGATCGCGTCGCCCTCGTCGAAGAAGATGTTCACCTTGTAGCGGCCGTGCGCGTCGATCTGCGCATACGGGCTCGCCGCCACGCCGTCGACCACGCCGTCGACCACACCGTCGATGCGCGGCCAGGGCGTCTTGCGCTCGGCGCGGAACTGCGTCGTGTGCGGGATCGCGTGCACCGTGGCGAGGTACGTCTCCTTCGTGGGCGCCTCCTCGCCGAAGAGCATCTCCAGGTCCTCGCCGCTCGCCGATTGATTGCCGAGGTGCTCGATCTCGATCGTGAGGTAATCGCTGTTGAACGCGAGCCGCGGGTGCTCCTCGAGAACGAACACGTAGCCCGGCCGGAGGTAAAACTGCGGGCCGACCCCCGTGTACACCGTCTGCCGCGCGGCGATCTCCTCGGCACGGATCGAGGCGTACCGCTTGCCCTCGCCGGGCGTCTTCACGTTCTCGCCGTAAAGCACGATGTCGCCCTTGCCCGAGAGCTCGGCGCTGCCTTTGACCTCCAGGCTCGGCTTCAGGTAGTTGTAATCCGTGACCTTCACGCGGCCGGGCAGCGCGTTCGAGCGGCACCGGAACGAGCGGATCGACTCACCCGCGGAGACGTCCCCAGGCGGCGCGGGGAAATACTTCACCGGCTTCGGCGCGAGCTTCTTGTGTGCCGAACGCGTGTCCGTGAAGACCAGGATCTCGCGATCCTCGCTCTGCTCGAAGTAGAAGTACATGCCCTCACGCTCGGCGAGACGGGCAATGAAATCGTAGTTGCTCTCGCGATACTGGCAGACGTGCTCGAGCTTCGGATACTCGTTCCAGAGCGAGATCCGGTAATCGTTCGACCCGAGCCCGCCCTCTTTCAGGATGGCCTCGATGATCTCGGGGATGCTCGCGTCCGTGAAGATGCGGCTGTGGCGCGTGAGCGTGAGCTGCCAGTACGTCGGGACGAGCCGCGCGAGGTAGAGGCCGTACGCGCCGTAATCGTTCACGAGCTCGACGGACGCGAGGATTCCGTGAAAGACGAACGGCGGCGCGCCGAGGCCCCGATCGATGTTCAGGGTGCCGCGAGCTCCGACCGCGGCGGCGACGTCGACGTCGAGCCCCGTGAGCTTCAACGCAATGTCGAATTCATAGGTCCGTGAAATGGCCTCCCGCCCCTTGAAAGCCGTGACCTGCGCCGTCGGGGGGAAGGCGGTGGACAAGAAGGTGAAGATCTCGCTCATCGCTCACGCTCCGGCACGTGGTGCGAGAGTAGAGCACGGGCCCGTGCCGGTCGTAAAGAGGCACCGCCCGGAAAGAACGCTCGCAGAGGCAGCGGAAAATTCCTGACGCGCGCGGCCTTGACAGGCTCTCGTCGCGGCGTGGATGATCAAGCGCTCGCACGGAGGAAACACATGCGGATCGGTCGACACGCGAGGCTCGTCGGGTTGGGAATTGTAATCCTCGCGGCCCTCGGCTGCGCCCAGGACGACGGCAAGGACAAGCCCAGCACCACGGGGACGCCGGTCGAGCCGCCGCCCGAGCCGTCGGCCGACCTCAGCCGGAACATCCAGAAGACGCGGCTCACCGTCGACCTTTCGACGATGACCGGGACCGCGGTGATCGACCTCGCAGGCTCGCTGACCGGCACGGGCGCGTCGTTCGAGGCGACGGGGCTCGAGATAGAGGGCGTGTCGCGCGCCGAAGGTCCGCTGAAATGGGCGCTCTCGCAAGGGCAGCTCGACGTCGGCGTGCCGACGTCGCAGGGCTCCGCGCAGATCACGATCGATTACAAGTTCAAGGAGCAGGCGCAGTTCGAAGGCCTCATGGAGAAGGGCTCGACGCTCGTCTGGCCGTACTTCTGCGGCAATCTCTTCCCGTGCCATTCGGATCCCGCGGACGGGACGACGTTCGAGCTCACCGTCACGAGCACGCCCGCGGGCATGACGACGGTGTACCCGTCCACGATCGGGATCGACGCGCCGCCCTATCAGATCGCCTGGGCGACGGGGAGCTACACGAAACTCGACATCGGGACGACGTTCCAGGGGACGCACCTCGTGGCCTATTACCTGCCGGGCGGCGGGACGGACGCGCAAAAAGGGACGGAGAGGCTCGTCGACATCATGAATTTCTACGAGACGATGCTCGCCGGGTATCCGTTCGGCGGCGAGGCGGGCGCCATTGCGGTGGACTGGGGCGCCGGCGCGTACGGGGGCATGGAGCATCACCCGCTGTGGCACGTCTCGACGATCGCCATGGCGGATCCATGGATCCAGGCGCACGAGGCGGCGCACGGCTGGTTCGGCGACGGCGTGCGCCCGGCCTGCTGGGAGGATTTCGTGCTCTCCGAGGGCACCGTGAGTTACCTCGAAGCGCGGGCGATCACGGAGGTGTTCGGCGCGGACGAGGGTACGAAGCTCTGGGCCCATTACCAGACCCGCCTGAACACGGCGATGGCCGGGACGGCGCCGAAGATCGCCTGGCCCGAGGGCTGCGGCGAGGTCGACATCCTGAAGGACCAGCTCTTCGGGGACATCGCCTACATGAAAGGCGCGTTTTTCTTCCGCGCGCTCGAGGCGAAGATGGGCAAGGCGAAGCTCGATCCGTCGCTGAAGGCGTTTTTCCTAAAAAACAAGGGGAAGGCCGCGCATTTCCAGGACCTGCTCGACATCGTGAAATCGGTGGGCGGATACGACGCCTCGGCCTGCGCGGCGGCGTGGCTCCGCAGCGAGGCGGTGCCGGCGGAGCAGGTTTGTCCTTGAAGCACGCGGACGTGATGCCTTTCGCAAAAAGGGCGCTCGTGGGAGGCGTGTCCCTCGCACTCACGCTCGCGGGCGCGGGGTGCCGGCGCCCTCCGCCGAAGAAGGACAAACCGTTGCCGCAGGCGCCTCCCTCGGCGAGCGCCGAGACCCTTTCGGCGCCGAGCGCGGAGCCGGACGAGGAGGAGGCGCCCGCGGGATCGGCTGCATCCGCAGGTTCGGCCGCGCCCGCGGGTTCGGGCGCGCTCGCGGGCGCGGGCGGGGGCAACACGAAGAAGCGCAAGCCGAGGACCGGTGCGCGGTTTCTGATCGACGGGCCGGAGCAGCCGATCGCGATCGGCGGGGCGGCGACGGTTTATTCGAAAGGCGTGATCTGGCGGCTCTCGGGCAATGCAGCGCAGGTGAGCCTGTTCGGGCCCGACGGCCCCGCGCCCGGCCCGAGCGAGCCGGAGCGCGCGCGGAAATGGCCACGCGGGCGGGTCGCGGTCGCCGAGGACGCCTCAGGCGTGATGCACACGTACTGGGTCGAAGGATCGGGGCTCGTGCGGAGCGCGCTCGACGCCGCGGGAAAACTCGGCGCGCCGGAGGTCGTGGCGAACGACGCGGTGCCGGGGACGAGCCCATCGGCCTTGCGCACGGGCGGGCGCGACGCGGTGGCGTATCTGGCGGCGCCGAATGCGCGGAACGGGGAGCGGCACGGGCGATTGTGGGTCGAAGGGGGCGGCATCTTGGAACTGTCGCCCGAGGGATCGGGGGCGACGTCGATTTCGCTCGTGTCCGTCGGCGAGGGGCAGGTGGTCGCGATGTGGCTCGACGCGCGATCCGCGATGACGCCGGTGCACGCGCGGCGCTTCGAGATCCGCGAGAAGACGACGGCGCTCGCGGCCGACGACGTGGTGTTCGTGGGCGGTCCGCCCGAGGGGTATCCGGAGCTCGTGGGGGCCCGCGCGGGCAACTCCGCGGCGGGGCTCTTGCCGCTCGCCACGGACAAGGGTTTCGCCCTCCATGACATTCTCGTCGACTGGAACGGGAAGGCGAAGATCAAGACGCTCGATTACCCGAACGGGATGGATACGGCGCCCGTGGCGGCGGCGCCCGCGTGCGGGGAGACGATCGTGGTGTACGCGCGGCCGGAGGCGAAGGAGCCGGGCTCGCCGCAGGTGCTGGAGATCGCGACGCTCGGCGGGAGCGGGGCGATCGAGGCGCAAGAGGTGGCGGCGTATCCGGGGCAGGTGCTGGAGCTGCACGCGGCGGCGGCAGACGCGAATACGATCTGGGTGGTGTACACGGCGGGGACGAAATCGTTCGCCATGCGGCTCGGGTGCGGGGCGAAGGCCGTGGCTCCGGCCACGCCGAAGGGCAAATGAGAGGTGAACCGGCGGACGTGAGCGGTTACTTGCCGGCGCCGTCGATCACGCAGCCGAACCGCTCCGAGACGAAATGCGCGCGGCGCGTGTTCCAGAGGGCCGTGACGGTGACCGCCTTGCCCTCCATGTCGAAGGAGCGGCTGTCGATCGGGACGACGCTCTGGCGAATGAAGGCCTCGCAATCCGGCTGCGGGCGTCCCTCGACGAAGAGGCAGGAGCAGAGCTCTTTGGCCTCGTAGCCCGACGGGAGCAACGGGAACGCCGAGAGGGCTTTCCAGTTCCACGCGATGAAGATCCCGACGAGGCCGAGGATCACGCCGAGGACGATGCCGATGATCTTCAGGACGCGCTTGGCCCGCTTCATCGCTTCACCAGCCCGGACAGGAGCTCCAAATAATACCCCTTCGTGAAGGCCTTTTCGCGGTCCGGCACGCAGTTCTTTTGCACGTGCGCGGAGCAGCCGTACTCGCGGTCGTCGCCCAGACGCACGGCGATGAGGTCGAGCGAGGGGATCACGAAGATCGATTTGCCCCAGTGGCCGAGGGCCGCGAAGGTGTCGGGCGGCGCGGCGGGCCAGGGGCGCGGAATGTTGCGCTTCGGGTCGCCGACGTTCAGGTAGACCTGGGCGCCGGGGTTGTCCTCCCATAACGGGGGCGGGACGTCGGTCGTATAGTAGGCCGGGGCCATCGTGAGCGTGTAGGCGACCCATCCCTCCGGCAGGAGGCGCTTGCCGTCCCAGACGCCGTCCGAGAGATAGAGCAGGCCCCATTTCGCGAGGTCGCGCGCGGTCGCGTAGAGGTACGAGGAGCCGACGAAATTGCCGGCGCCGTCACGCTCGAAGCGCGCGCTCGTCATGCCGAGCGGCTCGAAGAGCGCTTTCCAGGGGTACGAGGCGTACTCGGCGTCCGACATCGTGGCGCGCAGAGACGCGAGGAGGAGGTTCGTGTCGCCGCTCGAATAACTCCAGTGCGTGCCCGGGGCAAACGCGAGGCCGTGCCCAGCGACGAACCGAGGCATGTCGTCCGTTCCGCGCGTGTAAAGCATGGCCATGACCGAGGAGAAGACCGGCGAAGCCTCGTAGGTCTCGTTCCAGTCGATCCCGGAGCTCATGCGGAGCAGATCGGTGAGCCGGACGTTCTGTTTGTCCGGGCCGAGCGCCGCGTAATACTTGCCCGCGGGGTCGTCGACCTTGAAACGCCCCTCCCCGACCGCGATGCCGATCAGGGTGTTCACGAAACTCTTCGACACCGACCACGTGAGCAGCGAGGTCTCGGCCGTGGTGCCGCGGGCGTAATGCTCGAAGACGAGCTTGCCGTCTTTCACCAGCACGAACGCATTCGTGCGTTGTCCCTTGCGATCGACGTCGTCGCCGTTGCGCGCGAAGAGGTAATCGTCGAGCTTCTTCAGCGCGGCCGGATCGATGCCCACGGACGCGGGTTCGGCCGTGGGCCAGGCGCGCGTGGGCCATTCGGTCCGGGGTGTTACGGCGAACGGGGGCGGGCCCTTCAGTTCGATGGGCGTGGAATCACCGGCGCCCGGGGACGAGCAGCCAGCGAGGGCGAAAAGCGCGGCGAAGAGCGCGGCACGGCGGGTGCGCATGAAGGTGTTCACCAGGAGACGATGGTCACGATCGGGCCGGGTTCGTCCTCGACCCACATCTCGGAGAGGCCGAGGATCGACCGGACCATCGGTCCGCTGCCCGGCACGTAATACCCTCCCCCGGTCCGCTGCGTGATCTGAAAGAAGCGCCGATCGCCGCGCCGAAGCGGAAAGACGACCTCGACGGCGTCCCAGCAAATCTGGCCCTGATCGGGATCGCTGGTGCACTCGCCGCCGCCCTGCTTCACGGAGAAAAAGGCATCGTTGGAATTGCCCGTGACGAGGTCGATGCTGTTCGAGTTCATGACCTCGCAACGGAAACGGAGCCATTCCCGCACCCGGCGGACGCCGCAAAACGTGGAGCTCACCGGCGCGTCGAGGTCCTTCGCAGCCGTCCACTCGGCGAACGTGGGCGGCTTCGATTTCTCGGCGGGGACGGGGCCGAGGAACGGGAGCGATTCCGTGGGCGCTGCGGCCGCCGCGTCCGCGCCCGCGTCGCCGGGGGAGGCGTCGGGCGCGTCCTCGGGCGAGGCGACGCTCGAGAGGAGCGAGAGCGCGGCGATGGCAGGGAGGAGCGAGCGGAGCTTCATAACGTCCTCAAGTAGGCGACGAGCGCGGCCTTGTCGTCGGCGGAGAGCTGGTTCGTCTTGCCCATGCGGTCGTCGTTCTTGTCGATGAGCTCTTCGAGCGTGGCGTAACTGCCGTCGTGGAAATACGGGGGCGTGCCGCCGACGAAGAGGAGCGACGGGGTCTTGTATTTGTTGTTTTCCTTCTCGTCGACGTAGCCCACGCGGATCGTCATCCGGGGCAGCGGCATCGGGACCCGATCGGTGAATTCGGCGCCGGCATGGCACGTTTTGCAGGCGGTCTCGGCGCTCTCGAAGACGGCCTTGCCACGCTTTTCGACGTCGGAGAGCTCGGCCTTTTCGCGCGGCGGAGGGACGAGGCCGCTGCGAAGGAAGGCGGCGATCGCGAGCGCCCGCGGGCGGGCCGTTTGCTTGTCCACGACGTGCCGCTCGTCCCAGCGGTGAAGGGCGAAGCCCGCGAGGATCCGATCGACAAGGGTCTCGCTCTCGCCATGCCAGCCATACGGGCCTTGCGCGGCGACGCGGCCGGCGAGCATGGGCGTTTGGCGGGCCGCACCGGGGACGATGGTGCTGACATGCGAGCTGAACGTGGTATTCCCGCCGTCTTCCACGGGGGCGAACTCGGTCCAGGTAAAACCGTCGTCGCGGCCCTCGGGATGGCAAGCCGCGCAACCGAGGCCGCCGCTCACGAGGGTATCCTGGGCGTCGTAGAAGAGGCGGCGTCCCTCGGCGGCGAGGGCGTCGTCGGGGCCCTTGCCGAGCGGAATGCGGACGACGCTGGATTTCGCGCCGCTCTTGGGGTCGGGGAACGTGAGGACGGCGAGCGCATTCGTGGCGCGGCAAAAGACGTAGGCCTTGCCTTCGTCGGAGGAGAGCGCGAAGCCACTCGGCGCGGCGCACGCGGGGCCGCCGCCGGTCGCACCCTCGTCTTGCAGGGGGTGGTTTTTCCGGACCATCGCCGCGGGGTCGATCGAGCTCGCGTCGAGCTCGGTCAAGGAGAGGCTGCCCTCGCCGAGGACGAGCAGGGTGCGCGTGGCCCCGCGATAGACCATGGCGCGCGGCTGGACCATGTCGCCGGGGTGAAGGTCGAGGGTCGGGTCCTCGGGCGGGATTGCGTTGATATGCGCCCCGAAGACCGCGGGCTGCTTGCGCCGGGGCGCGAGCGGAGAATCGTCGCGCGGGAGCAAAACGTCGACGATGGGCAACCCATACCAGGCCTCGGGGCCCACGGCACCGAAGGCGTGGCGCGCGACGAAAAGCCTGCGTTCGTCGGGCGAGAACGTGAGGGCATAACCGAGGGAGGCGTCGTCGGCACGCGTGGTCTCGTACGGCAGCCGGAGCGGCGCGGCCGGGAGGCTGACGCGCTTGACCGTGGGATTGCTCGTGCCGATTCCGTCGATACGCGTGAGGGAAGCGCCGATGAGGTGACTCACGTACGCGCGCGAGCCATCGCCGAGAATGGCGATGCCGCGTGGTTCGCGGACGACGTCGACGGTGAAGCGGACCTTTTTCGTTTCGAGATCGACGGCGGAGACCTTGTGCGTCCACGCGGACGAGACGAGCGCGGTCTTTTCGTCCTTCGTGATCGCGAGGCCCCAGGCGTCGGCGGGCAAGGCGATCCGCGCGGATTCGACGAAGCCCTTCGCGCCGTCGGGCCGCATCACGAGGAGCAGGCCGGGATCACGGATCGTGACGAGGACCTCGCCGTCGAGCGGCAGGACCTGCGCGGGCCGGCCTGGGAGCGCGACGGTGAGCGCGGGTTTTTCCTTGTCGAACGGGAGCTGCACGAGGTGGAGGGCGCTTCCATCCTCGTCCGCGACGTAGAGCAGGTCCTCGGCGGGGCTTCGCGCGACGACGTTGCCCTGGCGGCTCGGCGCGGGCGTCTTCGCCTTCGGGGGCGGCGCGGCGGCGGATTCGCTCGCGCCGGGCGCCGCGGAGGACGTGGCCTCGGGCGCGGGGCCGGAGGAGCTTTTCCCGCAGGAAGAGCACCCGGCGGCGGCGAGGGGCGCGGCGAAGAGGGCAAGGGCGAGGAGGGGCGAGGTCCGCATGTCCCTGATTGGAGAGCGAATATCATGGAGGTCCGCGGGACGGAACCCGGAAAGGGAGCCATTCCAAGCGTTGTCCTCGCCCGCCCGGAGGTGCTAGGGTGGCGCGGATCGCGATGGAAAGCGCTGAACGACGAGCCTCGTTTCCCCATGGATTCGCGGTGGTGGATGTCGAGACGACCGGGCTGCGATGGAAGACGGATCGGATCGTCGAGCTCGCCGTCGTGCGCACGGACGCGGAAGGTCGCGTGCTCGCGGAGCTCTCGACCCTGGTGAACCCCGAGAGGAATCCAGGCGCGACGCACATCCACGGGCTCGGCGCGGAGGATCTCGCGGGCGCGCCGCGGTTCCCGGAGGTGCTCTCCGAGCTCGTGCGGTACCTCGAAGGCGCGGTGCTCGTGGGGCACAACGTGAAATTCGATCTCGCGTTCCTCGCCGAGGAGCTCGGGCGGCTCGGGTACGTGCTGCCGGACGCGCCGCGGGTGTGCACGCGCGAGCTCGCGATGCGGGTCTTGCCAGCGCTCGGGGATTATCGGCTCGCGTCGTGCTGCAAGGCGCTCGGCGTCGAGAGCGGGCACGAGCACCGGGCGCTCGACGATGCACGCGCGGCCGCAGGGGTTTTTGCGCGGCTCTGCAAGACGGGTTTTTGGCGCACGTCGTACGAGAGGGAGCTCGCGGAGGCGACGAGCGTCGCGTGGCCGGTGATCGAAGGTCCGTCGCGGATCGCTGCGCGGGGCGAGGCGCAGGCCGCGGCGGAGCCGTCGCCGCTCGGCGTGATGGTGGAGGGTTTGCCCGAGGGGACGTCGAACGGGAGCGTGGAGGGGTATTTTACGGTGCTCGACGAGATCCTCGAAGATCGGCGCGTCACGGAGGAAAAGGCGGAGGCCGCGCGAAAGCACGTGGAGGACGCGGGGCTTTTGCGCGGGGATGTCGTCGCGGCGCATCGATCGTATTTGACGGGCGTCGCGCGGGCGGCGCTCGCGGGGGATCTCGGCGGGGGGCTCGGCGCGTCGGATCTCGCGCGGGTCGCGCGGCTCCTCGGTTTGCCCGCGGATTCCGCGGAGCAGGCGCTCGCGGCGGCGCGGTCCGGGGCGGCGGCGCCTTGGCCCGGGTCGACGCGGCCGCTGCGGCCGGGGACGTCGATATGTTTTTCCGGGGATGGCGAGCCCTCGAAGGCCGCGCTCGAAGCGCGCGCCGTGGTGGCGGGGCTCAAGGTCCAGGGCTCCGTGACGAAGAAGCTCGACGTGCTGGTGATCGACGATCCGCATTCGCTGACGGCGAAGAGCCAGAAAGCGCGGGCCTACGGGATCCGCGTGCTCACGGTGCCGGTGTTCCTTTCGCTCGCGCGATCGCCTGACAAACAATGACCGAGCGGTGAGATTCGGGTCTCGCCAGCGTTCCTCGATTGGGGTAGGCTCGGGTTCGTCCTGACGGAGGACGGAGGAGGTCATTCGCATGGCAAGGTCTGGCGAAGTCTCGATGTCGACGGTGCTCGAGCGGCTCCAGAAGAAGTTCCCGGACGCCCGGTACGAGCTCGACTGGACGACGCCGCTCGAGCTTTTGATCGCCACCATCCTCGCCGCGCAATGCACCGACGTGCGGGTCAACAAGGTGACGAAGACGCTCTTTCCGAAGTACCGCACGGCCAAGGAGTATGCCGAGGCGAATACCGAGGAGCTCGAGCAGATCCTGCAGCCAACGGGCGCTTATCGGCAGAAGGCGAAGGCCGTTCAGGAGACGTGCCGCGCGCTCTGCGAGCGGCACGGGGGCGAGGTGCCGCGGACGATGCAAGAGCTCACGGCGCTGCGCGGGGTCGCGCGGAAGACGGCGAACGTGGTGCTGAACAATGCATGGGACATCCCCTCGGGCATCATCGTGGATACACACGTGGCGCGCGTGAGCCAGCGGATGGGCCTTTCGAGCCAGGAAAAGCCCGAGGCCATCGAGCGGGATCTGATGAACATGGTGCCCGAGGAGCGCTGGACGAAGTTCGGCCCGGCGATGGTGCTGCACGGGAGGTACACGTGCACGGCGAAGGCACCCCAATGCGGCGATTGCATGTTCTCCGACGTGTGCCCGAAGAGAAACGTCTGATCCCCCGGCCCCGCATGCAGGCCCCCCGGCTCCGGAGGACGATCCCCCGCGGGGGGTGACGCGTCGGAGCAGGGGAACGTACGATAGGACACGGGGGATCACTTGCCGGAGGCGGGGGATCAGCTCCGGGAGCTGGGGGATCAGCTCCGGGAGCGGGGGAATGTGAAGTCGGACACGGGGATCCGCGTTTCGGAGGCGGGGGATCAGCTCCGGGAGCTGGGGGGTGAGGCCGGGGGCCATTTCCGTCGTCACCGTAGCGCACGGGAGGCACGCGGAACCTTTGCCAGGGCCGAGCGAGGGGGTACCTTCCGCCGCGTGAATCGCTCTCGCGAGCTCCTTTGGCTCTCCGTCCTCGCCGCCCTCGCCGGTTGCGCCGAGCAACCGAGCAGCGCAAGCGGTACGGAGGACGCAGGCACGAAGACCCCGACCCTCGACGGCGGCGACGTGCCGGACGCAGCCACGACAGCGGCAGCCGCGGCGGAAGAGAAGGGGCCTTGCGCGGGGAAAACGGAGGGCGCGCTCGCCTGTGACGGAGAGAGCGTGGTGCGTTGCGTCGGGGCAGGGCGCGAGCCGGAGGCGGTGAAGACGTGCCTCGACATCGAGCGTTGCGAGGCAGGCGCGTGCGCGCCGGCGTGTCCCGAGGGCGAGGTGTACGTGCCGGCGACGGGGCCCGCGGGGTTCAAGATGGGCAAGAACCTGTCGGCATTCGGATTCGGCAACCGCAAATCGGGGTATCACGGCAAGGGACGCGCGGACCTGCCGCACAAGGTGGTGCTGACGAAGCCGTTCTGCATGGACCAGACCGAGGTGACGGCCGGCGCGATGAAGAAATGCGTGCAGGAGAAAGGCTGCAAGGCGCCGCAGCGGACGGATCGGTGGGTGACATACCCCGACAAACCGGATTACCCGGTGAACCTCGTCGACTATCCGATGTCGAAGTACTACTGCGAGCAGTACGAGAAGAGCCTGCCGACCGAGGCGCAATGGGAGTGGGCGGCGACGGGCGGCGACGGGCGCTCGTGGCCCTGGGGCGAGGAGGAGCCGACATGCGAGCACACCGATTTCACGCAAGCGATCCTGATCTCGCCGGGCGGCGACAGCGGTTGCCACGGAGGCGGGCCCTCAAAGGTGGGGACGCACCGCAAAGGGGATAAAATCTGGCCCGATGGGCCAATCCACGATCTGGCCGGGAACGTATGGGAATGGGTGCTCGATAGTTACGTGCCGTATTCAGGCAAGGACGAGGTCGATCCGGTACACGTGCGGTCGAACATCGGGAACTACGTGGTGCGCGGCGGCGGCTGGAACCGAAGCGGCCGCGGAATCCTCGCAGCCTTCCGCGGCGGGGCCATCGTGTCGTACAAGGTGCCAGGCCTGGGCTTCCGGTGCGTGCGGAACGCGAAGGAGCGGGCGGCGACGACGGCGTCGGCGCCGCATTGAAGGCGCTGCGCTGGGGCGTTGCCCCAGGCCCCACCAGGGGCTATCCGCCCCTGGACCCGGACCAGCGCAAGCGCTGGACCCGGGGTCGATGAACTGCGCTCCGCGCAGTTCATCGAACAGGCCGAGGCAAGACCGGCGAAGGCCCCGCCGACCAAGACAGCGGCGCTGCCATTTCGACT
>NZ_JAGTJJ010000087.1 GCF_028435365.1 Polyangium jinanense
CGGATAAACCGCGCATCGCGCGGTTTATCCGCCCTCGGTCCAGGCCGTGCCTGGTCCGGGGTGCAGGGGGCGGACAGCCCCCTGCTGGGGTGCGGGGCAAAGCCCCGCGCTCACCTTTCAGCCCATCGCTGGCGTCGGCCGTCGCGACGGCCTTCGCAGGGCGAGCCCGGCGACGCGCCCGGCGAGCTCTGCGTCCGTCACGCTCTTCGATGCGTACCCGTGGGCTCCCACGCTCACTGCGAGATCTGCGAGCTCCACGTCGGACTTGTCCCCGACCAGCATGATTCGGGTTTGTCCGAGCCCGTAGGCGTCTCGGATCATCTTTACGAGCAGACCGCCGTCGAGCCGCGGCATGTCCACGTCGACGAGCACGATCTCGCAGCCCGTCTCGCGGACCGCGTGCAGGCTGCCGAAGGGACCCTCATGAAAGCGCGCCCGCATACCTGCCTTTTCCAGGCAACGTACGGCGCGCTGGCCGAAGGTCGGGTCGTCGTCGATGATCAAAACGCGGGCCATGGTCGACCCAGATGCAAGGAACGGACCACGATCCGGAAACGCTGGAAATGCGTGAAAAGAAAGGGATTCTTTGGCTCGCCCGTCCAGGACGTCTTGCAGGGCTAAACGGCCGGTGCGCGCCAGCTTTGCACTTCTGCGATCTTCGCGTGCAGAGCCCGCTCAGAACGTTCCGCGCACGCCCGCCGTGCCGATCCCGAGCACCGGCGTCCACGTGATCCCGGCGGCCTTCTTCTCGTCTTTTTTGGGCTTCTCGGTCGGACCCGCGATGAGCAGCGGCACGCCCACGCCGAGGCCCACCACGCCGACCACGAGGCCTGCCGTCGTCGCGTAGCGCAGCGCATCGAAGAAGTCCGCGTCCGCGTGGAACTCTGGCTGACACGTCCGGTTCGGGCACTTCGTGGTGAGCTCCTGCTCCTTCGAAAGCGCGAGCCCACCCGTCACTCCGAACGCCACCATGCCGCCCGCGCCGACGCCGATCCCCACCCAGGCGATCGTTCTCCAGAACGGATCCGGCTCCGGCGGCTTCGGCTTTGGCAGCGGCGGGAGCATGAGCACGACCTTCTCCGTCTGCTTCACGACGAGGTCGACCTTCTTCTTCACCTTCGTCTCGCCGCGACGAACCTCGACCTCGTGCGGCCCTGGATCGATCGGACGCTTCTGCCCGAGCAGCGCGAGCGGGATCTGCGTGCCGTCGACGTACACCGTGATGCCGTCGCCCAAGGGCCCCGTGACCTCGATCGTCAGGCTCGGGATGAGCGGCAAGAGCTCCTCGCGCTCCTTGAGCGCGTCGGCTTGCGCCTTGCGGAATGCCGGCGTGACCTGCGTGCGCGAGAGATCCATGCGCGTCACCGCGAGGTAACGCTCCGTGGCCTCGACGAGGCGGCCGAGCTTCACGAGGCTTCGCGCCGCGCGCAGGCCGAGCGTCGGCGCGGGCACGAGCTGATCGGCGAGGTTGAACTTTTCGAGCGCCTCGGCGTACTGGCCCTTGTCGAAGAGCGCGATGCCCTCCTCGCCGAGCTTGCGCGCGGCGCTGCGGGTCGCGAAGTCCTGCCCTGTGCTCACGGCCGGCGAGAGCCAGGTGAGCGCGGCGAAGGCGAGCGGCAGGCACGTCCGGAAGGGCGCTCGCGTGGGCTTCGAGGGAGGGCGGTTCATCGGGGCTCGTGTTCGTCTCAGAAGCCGAGGACGTCTTCCTTCGTGTTCTTCTTGGTCCCGGTGCGAATCTTCGGAGCAGAGCCCGCGTCGGGCGCGCTTGGCGCGGCCGGCGCGCCTGCGTCGTCTCCAGGGGTCGCGGTGACGGGCACGTTCGGCGCGGGGCTCGGCGCGGCGCTCGGCGGGCTCGCGGGAGGAAGCGCGCTCGTGGCGGGGTGGATCGCCGAGGGCGTCGGGGCCTCCGTGCCTGGGTCACGCCCCTTCACGATCCACACGGCGCCGACCGCGCCCAGGAGGAACACCGGGAGCACGGCGAGCGCGATCGTGAGCGCGCGCCGCGAGCTCGGGTTCGTGGGGCCGCTCGACCAGGCCGTGTTCCGCCCCGTCGGCTCGGGCCCGCCCGACTGCACCATCGAGCCGAGCGGCACCGTCGCGGCTCCTCCGCCTTGGCTGCGCAGGAGCACGAGCGAGAGCCCCTCGGCGAGCTCGCGCGCGGACTGGAACCGGTCCTTCGGCTCGCGTTGCGCCGCGCGCGCGAACCATGCGTCGAAGCCGGGCGGCACGTTGCGCGCGGCCTGGGACGGCACGGGCAAGGGCGCCGAGCAGATGCGCATGAAGAGCTCGCCGAGCGTGCTGCCCGAGAAGGCTCGCACGCCCGTCACGCACTCGAACGCGATCATCGCGAGCTGCCAGAGATCCGAGCGGAAATCGAGCTCCTTGCCGAGCACCTGCTCCGGGCTCATGTACGCGGGCGTCCCGAGCACCGTGCCCGCGTGCGTCTTCAGGTGTGGATCGTGGCCGCCGTCGGCCGTTTTCGCGATGCCGAAGTCGAGGATCTTCACGACCTCGCGTCCCTCCTCGACGGAGAGGAAGACGTTCTCCGGCTTGAGGTCGCGATGCACGATCCCCTGCTTGTGCGCCTTCTCCAGCGCGCGCGCCATCTCGCGAAAGATCCGCACCGCGTCCGACGCGGGCAGGACGCGCGTGCGCGTGAGCCGCTTTGCCAGGCTCTCGCCTTCGAGCAGCTCCATCACGATGTACGCGACGTGCCCTTGCGCGCCGTGATCCATCGTCTGGACCACGTTCTCGTTCTTGAGCCTCGCCGCGGCGCGCGCCTCGTGGAGGAAGCGCGCCATCGTCTCCTGCGGATTCTGCGACGACGCGAGATCGACGAGCTTCACCGCCACGGTCGTGCCGAGTGACGTGTGCTCGGCGCGCCAGACTTGCCCCATGCCGCCGGCCCCGATGGGCGTGGTGAGGCGATATTTTCCCCCGATGATCGAGCCCGGCGCCCAGGGGCTCGGCCTCACGCTCTGCAGCTCGGGTTCGGGAGGTCTCACGGCGGAGACCAAAGTTTAAACCACGAGCCGCCGAAACGGGAAACACCCCGTGCGTGGGTCCGTCCGATCTAGCGCGGCCCTCCGCTCATCCGCATCGGAATTTGTGCCGCGGGCCCCTGTGGCGGGAGCTGCTCGCGCACCTCGATCGAGCGCGTCTCGTCGTACTCCGGCTCGCCTCCGACCGATAGCGACGGCCAGTCGGGAAAGTAGGTCCCCGGCGCGATCACCACGGCATACGTGGGCGGCTCGGGCGCGAGCGGCGCCTCGGCAGCGCGCTGCGTCGCACCGCGCCCGCAGCCCAGCGCGGAGAGGCCACACGCGAACGCCAGCAGGGAGAACCGACACAGGGCCGAAGATCCCATGCCCCGGCCCCACGCAAGGCGCGGGCCGGGGCGGTGTGCAGGACGTGCGCGACGGGAATCCGGTCAGTCAGGACGGATGTTTCGATCAGGACCCGTTGGCCTTCACGGGGCCCGTAGGGGGCGTGGGAGGCGTGGGGGACGTGAGCAGTGGGAGCAGCCCGTGCGGCTGCGTCGGGGCGGCGACCTGCACCAGAGGCGGCGCGGCTGCGGCGCGCTCGCCGCGGTACCGCTTGATGCAGCCCGCGAGGATCTCGCCGATGAGTGTCCGGAAATCCATGCTCGCGACCTTCGCGATGACGCAGAGATCGCTGAAATCCGGGGTGAGCCCCGGCAGCGGGTTGCACTCGATCACGTACACCGTGCCGTCCTTCGCCATGCGCAGATCGATCCGCGCGACGTCGCGGCAGTGCAGCGCGAGGAACGTGTCGCGCGCGATCTTCTCGATCCGTTTGAGCTCCGCCGATCCGAGGTTCGCCGGGCATTCGAAGCGCACGCGCGTCGTGCCCATCTGCTTCTCCTCGAAGCCGTAGACCGGGTGCTCGGGCGGATCGACGAAGACCACCTCCATCGGCGGCAAGACCCGCGGCCTTCGGTCGCCGAGCAGGCCCACGGTGAGCTCGCGGCCGTCGACGTACTCCTCGACGAGCGCTGGTTGCCCATACCGCTCGAGCAAGACCTTCGCCGCGGCGCGCGCGCTCGCCTCGTCCGGCACCACGGACGCGCTGCTGATCCCTTTCGACGTGCCCTCCGCGTTCGGCTTGACGATCACCGGGTAACGGAAGGCCTTGAGCTTCTCGCGGCCCGTCGTGAGCACCTGCCACTCGGGCGTCTCGATGCGCGAGGCGCGCAGGATCTGCTTCGTGAGGCCCTTGTCGAGGCAGAGCGAGAGCGTCGTCGGATCGCTGCCGGAGTAGGGAATGCCGAGCAGCTCCAGCATCGCGGGCACCTGCGCCTCGCGGCCCCGTCCGCGCACGCCCTCGGCGATGTTGAAGACCACGTCGGGCTGCGCTGCGAGCAGCCGGTGCGGCAGATCCGGCTTCGCTTCGAGCGGGATCACCGTGTGGCCGAAGCTCTCGAGCGCGTTCGTGATCGCATCGATCGTCTGCGGCGAGTCGAACTCGGCCTCCGCGTCGCCGCCGTCGCGCTTCATGTTGAACGTGAAGCCCACGCGCAGCGTGGCCTTCTTCGCGCGCTTCGGCGCGCTGTCGACGAAGTGCGACATGCCCCTCCGCTTGCAAGCGCTCCGCACGATCGACCGGATCACGCCGTCGTAATCGAAGCCGCCCTTCTTCGCCGCGACGAACATCGCGGCGCTCGGATCGAGCGAGGGCAACGCGTCGACCTCGAGGAAGTGGATGTCATAGCCCGTCTGCGGCGACCCTGGGGCCACGCGGAACTCGCAGCGCCCGAGGTCCTTGAGATCGAGCGCCCGCACGATCCTGCGCGTCAGCGTCTGGATGCGATCGAGCACCGCCGCCGGCAGCTCCGCCGGGCGCGTCGTCACGTGCTCGGGCCGCACGTTCTTCAGATGGAAATCGTAGACGTTGTAAAGGTTCTGGTACCGAGGATCGATCACGTACTCGACCGGATCGAGAATCCCGTCGCTGCCGAGGCCCTCGACGAACGAGCACGACACGTCGACCCCGCGCACGAAGCGCTCGACGAGCAAGCCCGTGGGGAAGCGCGAGAGCTGCCGGTCGACGATCTCGGCGAGCTCGTGGCCGTCCTCGCAGACGCTGAAATCGCCTGAAATCCCCTTCGAGGAGCCCTCGAAGTTCGGCTTCACGATCACCGGGAACGTGACGTCGTCGAGCACGCCGCCCTCGATCGCCACGCGCGTCACGAGCCGCGCACGTGGTGTCGGCACGCCGAAGCCCGCGAGCGTGCGCTTCGTGAGCGCCTTGTCGAGCGTCAGGCAGAGCGTGTACGCGTCCGAGCCCGTGTACGGGAAGCCGAGCTCGTCGAAAAGCGCGGGGTAAAATGCCTCGCGCATCTTGCCCTTGTGCCCCTCGGCCATGTTGAACACGAGGTCGGGCGAGATCGATTCGAGCCGCGCGATGACGCGGGATGCGGGGCCGGAGACCTCGACGCGCTCGACCTCGTGGCCTGCGCGCACGAGGGCCCCTTCGATCGCGTCGATGGTTGCTGGACTGTCGAACTCCGCCTCGTCGGGGGAGCCCGTGATCTTCAAATTGTAGGTGAGCGCGAGGCGCATCGTTGAAAAGGAGGGTGCCGAAGGAGAGGGAGGATGTCGCGGGTTTTTCGA
The DNA here is from genome assembly GCF_028435365.1 of Polyangium jinanense. The sequence continues at coordinate 5,634 of NZ_JAGTJJ010000087.1, forward strand.
GGGGAAAATGTAGCTGGGCGAGCGTGTGATGCGGGCGGACGACCGCGGCGTCAAGCGTCTAGGGCTCCCCTCGCGCGGGGGCACGTGCTACGGCCCCGTGCGTGACGGATCTGGTGGCCTTTCCTCCGCCGACGTTCCCCGAGCCGGCGGACGAGCTCAACGAGCCCCAGGCGCGGGCCGTGGCCCACGCCGAGGGCCCGCTCGTCGTGTTTGCGGGCGCGGGCAGCGGCAAGACGCGTGTCATCACGTATCGCATCGCGAACCTGCTCGCCGGGCACCGCGTGCCTCCGTACCGCGTGCTCGCCGTGACCTTCACGAACAAGGCGGCCGGCGAGATGCGCCGCCGCATCGCGAGCCTCGCGGGCGACGAGATCGCCAAGGAGCTCTGGATCGGCACGTTCCACGCGACGTGCGCGCGCCTGCTCCGCCGCTTCCACGAAGCGGCGGGCCTCGAGCGCAACTTCGTCATCTACGACGACTCCGACCAGCGCGCGGTCGTCGCGCGTGTCTTGAAAGAGCTCTCGCTCGACGACAAGCGCTACCCGCCGCGGCAGGTCCTCTCGCGCATCCACAAGGAGAAGCAGGAGGGCCGCGGCCCCGCCGATTTCGAGCCGCAGGGCTTCTTCGACGACGCGATCCTCAAGGTCTACGAGGGCTACGAGCGTTACCTCCGCAAGGCGAACGCCGTCGACTTTGACGACCTCATCCTCTCGGTCCTCCGCATCGCCGAGGATCCGAAGAGCCTCGCCGGCGACGATCTCCGCGCGCGCTTCCGGCACGTCCTCGTCGACGAGTTCCAGGACGTGAACCAGGTCCAGTACCGCCTCGTGCGCGCGCTCGCCGCGAGCCGCAACCTCTGCGTCGTCGGCGACGACGATCAGAGCATCTACCGCTGGCGCGGCGCCGACGTGCGCATCGTCCGCAACTTCCGGCGCGACTTCCCCGACGCCGCCATCGTCAAGCTCGAGCAGAACTACAGGTCCACGGGCAACATCGTCCGGGCCGCGCTCGGCGTCATCAAGCCGGCGAAGGATCGCGAGCCGAAGGAGCTCTGGACCGCGCGCGACGGCGGCGAGCCCGTCGTCGTCGTCGCCGCGCAGAACGAGCACGACGAGGCCGCGTGGGTGGCCGAGCGTGTGCGCGAGGCCCAGGCGCGTGGCGTCCCGCTCGGCGAGGTCGCGATCTTCTACCGCGTCCACGCCCAGTCGCGCGTGCTCGAAGAGGTCCTGCGCGCCGAGCGCATCCCCTACCAGATCGTCGGCGGCATGCGCTTCTTCGAGCGTGCCGAGGTGAAGGACTGTCTCTCGTACCTGCGCATCCTCGACAACCCGAAGAGCGACGTCGACCTCGAGCGCATCATCAACGTCCCCGCGCGTAAGATCGGCGGGGCCACGCTCGATCGGCTCACGCAGGTCGCGAACGCGCTGAACGTGCCGCTCTACGAGGCGATCCTGCCGCTCACGGATCGCGGCGGCCTCGGCACGGCCGCGAAGAAGAGCTTGCTCGCCTTCCGCGAGCTCATCGAAGGCCTGCGCGAAAAGGCCGCCTCCGCGCCGCCGAGCGACCTCGCGCGCGAGGTCCTCGAACGCACGGGTTACGCCCGCATGCTCGACGAGGACGACAGCGCCGAGAGCGACGCGCGCAAGCAGAACCTCCAGGAGCTCATCGGCTCCATCCTCGATTACGAGGCCGAGGCCGCGGCGGTGGGCCAGGTCGGCGCGCTCTCCGGCTACCTCGAGCGCATCACGCTCTCGAGCGACATCGACGCACTCGAGGACGCGCCGCGTGTCTCGATGATGACCGTGCACGCGGCCAAGGGCCTCGAGTTCGACACGGTCTTCATCACGGGCATGGAGGACGAGATCTTCCCCTTCAAGGGCCCGGATCCCAAGCGCAACGAGGACATCGAGGAGGAGCGCCGCCTCGCCTACGTCGCCGTCACGCGCGCCCGCGAGCGCCTCTTCGTGACGCACGCGGCGCGGCGCATGATCTTCGGCAACACGCGCTTCGGCGTGCCGAGCCGCTTCATCGCCGATTTCCCGGTCGCCGGCGTAAAACCCCTCATGACGGCCGCGGCGTCGAGCGAGCGCTCCTTCCGCGACGGCTACCGCGACGAACCCGCGCGCCCGCGCGGGCCGTGGACGCATCCCATGGATCGCGGTGGCGACGCACCCGCGCGCCCGTTCTCCACGCCTTCCCCGGCCCTGCCCGCGCGCGCGCCGGGCGAGCGCTACATCGAGCGCGAGCCGGTCGAGGCCTCAGGCGAGGGGGGCCTCGCACGCGGGGCGCGCGTCATGCACGAGAAGTTCGGTGTGGGCGTCATCGTTGAGGTCGATCCCGGCGACGACCCGATCGCCACCGTGAAATTCTCGGGCTGGGGCGTGAAGCGTATCAAAGCACGATTCTTGCGGACCGAGTAATCCAATCCACCCTCCGATGCCACGCATGACCCTCGCAATGGGGGGACGACGTGGTGTACGCTGGGAAATCGTAGCGTCGCGATTTCCGAGCGAGGGAGGGCTTGAAGGATGAACACCGAAGCCGGACTGCTCCAAGAGCTCGTCGACGGAATGCCGGATCCGATGTTTTTCAAGGACCGGCAGCATCGCTGGATTGCATTCAATCGTGCCTTCTGCGACCTCCTCGGCCGGCCGCCCGAGGAGATCCGCGGCCGGAGTGATCCCGACTTTTTCCCGCCCGATCAGGTCGCCGTCTTCTGGGAGCACGACGACCTGGTCTTCGAGACAGGTCGGCCCGACCTCAACGAGGAGAAGATCACGCTCGGAGGCGGCGAGCTCCGGATCCTCTGGACGCGCAAGGTGCCGATTCGCGACGCGTCGCGAGCCGTGGTGGGCCTCTATGGGCTCATCATGGATATCACCCACCAGATGGAGCACGCCCGCAAGACCGAGCTCCTCGAAGCCGAGGCGGCGCGGAAGCAGGCGATCATCGAGGCGCAGGAACGGGTCATCGACGGCCTCGTCGTACCGGTGCTCGAAATATGGGAGGGCATCCTGTTATTGCCCCTCGTCGGCGCGCTCTCGCAGAGTCGGGCAGCGCATGCCATCGAGAGCGTGCTCGCCGCCGTCAGCGAGCGCAACACGGAGACGGTTCTCATCGACGTCACAGGCGCGGGTTTACCCGACGCAGCCGGGGCAGAAATCATCGCCCGCGCGGTGCGCGCCCTCGCCCTGCTCGGCTGCCGCACGATCCTCGTCGGTATCAGCGCGGAGTCGGCCCGCACGTTCGTCGAGGGAGGTCTGGATCTCGGAGGAATGACGACGTGCGCCACCCTGAAACAGGGGTTGTCCAGGGCGCTCGCATTGCGACGGGGATCGTCGCGCCGCTGAGACAGCGCTCTATCGCGCCTTGATCTGATTCGCGACGGCCTCGGCCTTCGCCTTCGCCGCCGCCTCGTCGCCGAGGTACCGGCGCGAGATCGGCTTCAAATTCCCGTCGAGCTCGTACAAAAGCGGCACCCCCGTCGGGATGTTCAGCTCGACGATCTCCGAATCCGAAATCCCGTCGAGATGCTTCACCAGCGCGCGCAGGCTATTTCCGTGCGCCGCGATGATCACGCGTTTCCCGCTCCGGATCGCCGGCGCGATATCGGACTCCCAGAACGGCAGGAACCGCGCCACCGTGTCCTTGAGCGATTCGCTCGCCGGGATCTCCTCCTTGCGGAGCGAGGCATACCGCGGATCCTTCCCAGGCCAGCGCGGATCGTCCTCGCCCATCGCAGGCGGCGGCGTGTCGTAGCTCCGGCGCCAGATCTTCACCTGCGCCTCGCCGTGCTTCGCCACCGTCTCGGCCTTGTCGAGCCCCTGCAGCGCCCCGTACATCCGCTCGTTCACCCGCCAGTTCTCGGTGACGGGGATCCACATCCGATCGAGCTCCTCCAGCACGATCCACAACGTCTTGATGGCGCGCTTCAGCACCGACGTGTACGCCACGTCGAACGTCAGCCCCTCGGCCGCGATCATCTGCGCAGCAGCGCGCGCCTCCTCGACGCCCTTTTCACTGAGCGGTACGTCGACCCAGCCGGTAAAGCGGTTTTCCTTGTTCCACTGGCTCTCGCCATGGCGGAGGAGGACGAGCTTGTGCATCACGTTCTTCCCTTCAGAGAGCTGCATCCGACCTCACAACGAGGCCCGCCCGGGGGCATGACGCGGCCGTTCTCCGGCGTCAAGCGTCTCGTCCCGAGGCAAACGCATCGCCGCGCCGCGTCGATCCCGCTCGCCTTCGCAGCACGGTTCAGGTATCGGAGGCGATCCGATGAGCTCCACCGTCCACGCCACGTTCCTCGTCGCCGCGCCCGATCAGCCGGGCCTCGTCGCGCGTCTCGCCGGCTTTTTCTACAACGCCGGCCTCAACATCATCGACGCCGGCAACCACACCGACGTCCACGTCGAGGGCGGAGCGCGGTTCTTCATGCGCATGGTCGTCGACGTCTCAGGCCTCTCCGCCCCCGCAGCAAGCGCAGCCCTCGGCGGCTCCTCGACCCGCGCAGCCCTCGAGCGCGCCTTCGGCGACCTCGCCCAGACCCTCTCGGCCACCTGGTCCGTCCGCTACGGCGACCAGATCCAGCGCGTCGCCGTCCTCGTGACGAAAGACCCCGCCTGCCTCTACGACCTCGTCCTGCGGCAGCGCTCAGGCGAATTGCCCTGCGAGATCCCGCTGGTCCTTTCAAACCACCCGACCCTCGAGCCCGTCGCCGAGAGCTTCCGCATTCCGTTCTTCTGTCTGCCCGTCACACCCGACACGAAACGCGACCAGGAAAAGCGAATCCTGGAGCTCTGCCGCCGGCACCACGTGGATCTCGTCGTGCTCGCCCGATACATGCAAGTCCTCACCGAGGACTTCCTGAACGAGGCACCGCCCGTGATCAACATCCACCACGGCTTCCTGCCCGCATTCCAGGGCGCCAAACCCTATCACCAAGCCCACGCGCGCGGCGTGAAGATGATCGGCGCGACAGCCCATTACGCGACGAAAGACCTCGATCAGGGCCCCATCATCGAGCAAGACGTCGCACGCGTCACGCACGCGATGGGCCCCGACGAGATGTCCCGCACCGGCCGCGACGTCGAACGCGTCGTACTCTCGCGCGCCGTCCGCGCGCACCTCGAGCGACGCGTGATTGTCGAGGGGCGGCGGACGATCGTGCTTTGATGGCGTAGCGCCGGGGCGCTGCCCCGGACCCCGCGGGGGCTGTCCGCCCCTCGACCCGGACCAGGCACGGCCTGGACCGAGGGCGGATAAACCGCGCGATGCGCGGTTTATCCGACGGGCCCGTGGCAAGACCACGAACCACCTCGTCAGCCGAGACGGCAGCGCTGCACGCCTCGAGCAGACACGTCAGCGCTGCGGTTTTGACTGGCAACATCGTCGCCGGTCTTGCCTCGGCCTGTTCGATGAACTGCGCATCGCGCAGTTCATCGACCCCGGGTCCAGCGCTTGCGCTGGTCCAGGGTGCAGGGGGCGGATAGCCCCCTGCTGGGGTGCGGGGCAAAGCCCCGCGTCAAGGCGCTCCGATCGCGAGCACCTTCAGCTCCGAGATGTTTACCTTGTTGAAGCGCCCGCTCTGCCCGCCCATCCCGTTGTACGAACCGAAATGGGCGAAGTCGCTCATGTTGCCGGAGCCGGCGTCCTCTCGGATCACGATTGAATAGGTTTTTCCGGCCACGAGATCGACGGGTACGAAGTTCGAATCGCGCCAGTCGTCCCAGGTCGCGAGGTGGGGCATCGTGAGTTGCCCGCTGCCCACGAGTGTCGCGCCGTCCCACACCTCGATCGCCTTCACGCTGCAGGTGATGCCCGTCGTGTAATCGCCGGCGCCGTTGCCCGCCGTCACCTGCAGCAAGTGCCGCCCCGATTGCTTCGCGGTCACGTTCGAGACCGTGATCTTGTGCCCGGGATCGCCCCAGTTCTCGTAATGCCAGCGGCCGTGGTTCAGGACGAGCGTGCCGCCCGTCGCCTGAAAGCTCTGCTGCGCGCCGAAGGACTGGATCCGCGTGTTGTTCGGCCCCCAGTAACACCAGGGCCGCGCGCGTTGCGAGGCGTTGCCCGACGTCTTGAAGACCGCCTCCACCGTGTAGCAATACGTCTTCGTCATGTACTCCGTGCTCCCCGGGTCCACGTACGACGTCGTGCCTCCGGGCAGGTCCTGCGCGATTCGCGTCCCGTCGCGATACACGTTGAGCGTCACGTCGTTCGGGTTCTCTCCCACGGAGAAATTGACCTGGACCCGATCATTCGTGATCACGAGACCCGAAATCGAGGGCGTATGCGGGCCGAACACATTCTTGTAATTGGCGATCTCCGCGTCCCCGAGCGCGGTGATCCCCTTCGTCGACGGCGCGCCTGCACCGAGCTCGATCTCGAACACGCTGTCCTGCCCGAGCGCCGCCGCGTCCACGAAACCCGTCCCCACGTCCTGCCCGTCGAGCCGCGCCGCCGTCACGTCGAGCAGCCCATTGTCGCCCGACACCGCCGGCAGCTTCACCCGGACCGAGATCCGCTTCCCCTTGTACCGCACGCCCGACAGCGTGATCTCGTCCATCCCCGAGAACAGCGTATTGCGCAGCCCTCGCGTGATCTTCGGCGCGAACCGGATCCCCGATTGCGTCGCTTCCAGCCCGAAGAGCACGTCGTGCACGACCCCGACGAACCCGGCCACGCTCCAGAGCTGCCTTTGTGAATTGACGACCGGCCCGCTCGTTGGCCCTTCTTCCTTCCAGTTCGCCCCGGTCACGGCCTCGAAGTTCTCCATGTTGGAGAGGTTCAGCGCCGCGCCGCGCACGAGCGCGCGCACCGCGTTGTCGATCGCGTCCGCGTTGCCCGCCTTCGCCGCGGCCTTGGCCCAGAACGCCGTCACGAACGGCCAGATCGCGCGATTGTGATAGATCCGTGTATTCTGCTGCTGCGGCCAGATCACGGGCGCGCCCTTCGGCAAATGCGGATACCGCGCCACGATCTCCTCCGCCTCGGCCTTCGTTGCGACATCGAACAGCACCGCGAACGCCGAGCCCAGGAGATCGTATTGCAGCGTCGGCGCCGGATCCAGATACGTCGTCACGAACGTCGAATACATCTGCCGCTCCGGCAAGAACAGCCGCGCCCGGATCGCGTCCCGCAGCGCCGTCGCCCACCCGGCGTATTTCTGACTCGCCGCCGTATCTCCCTTCTCCTCCGCGAGCTTCACGGCGACGTCGAGCATCACGAGATGCGCGATGTTCGTCCCGAGCGCCTTGCTCATCCCGATCTGCACCGTATCCGTCGCGACCCACGCGGGATACGTCTGCTCGCGCCAGTCGAGGAACGACTGCTCGCCGCGATAAAGCCCGTCGGCCTTGTCCCACACGACGAGCCGATCGTGCTCCGCCGTGTTCACGATCGCCTCGTACGCGAGGTCCCGGAACGCCGACCGCTCCGCCCCATCGAGGTGCTTCAGCAGCTCGAACGCGCCCATCGCCCAGACCACGCGATCCGACGAGATCGGATAACTCCCGCCCGTCCCCGTATCCTGCACGATCTCGCGCTTCGTCCCGTCGCGCCGCAGGCTCGTCTTGAACTCCATCGAGTTTCGCGCCCGCGTCGGATCGAGCAGCGAGAGCCCGAGCGCCACCGAATACGACGTATCCCGCGTCCAGACGTATTTCCAGAGCCGCCCCGTCTCGAAGCAGCCGCCTTGCGGGCAGGGGAGGGGATTGCCACCATTGAACGCGTAATCGCTGATCGCCGCGACCGAACACTCGCGCGACTCCTCGACGGCCAGCGCATAGAGCGCGTCGAGCATGTCGTGCCCCGTCCGCAGCACGGGTTGTCCGGGCACTTCCGCGATCGTCCGCGGGTTCGACGGGTTGTTGTCGCGCAGCGGCCCCGTGGTCGAGAGCACGTACGTCCGCGCGCAGCTCGCCGCGTTCTGCACGACGACCGTGGCCTGGTTCGGCGCGTCGTACCACGTGCCCGTCCCAGACGCCGGCGTCCCCGTCGGCGGCACACATTCGGCGCTGCTGCCGCCGCCGCTGCCGCCGCTGCCGCCGCTGCCGCTGCTGCTCGCGCTTCCGCCGCCGCTTCCGCCGCCGCCTGCGCCGCTGCCTCCGCTCCCGCTTCCGCTCGAGCTCCCCGAGCCTGTTCCGAGGGTCGTTCCCGAGGTCGTACCGCCCAATTCGTCACCTCCGCATCCGAGGGCCGCGAGCGCGGCGAGGGAGACGAAGCAAGTGCCCAGGGGGTTGCGAAGCACGTTCATGATGAGAAAACACGTGGCTTTTTCGACCCGCTTGTCAAGCCCGAAGCGATTTGCGGTATCGTCCCAAACCTATGATCGCCCTCGCCGCCGTTCCTCGGGCCAGGCTCTCGCTTTTCAACAAGCTCGTCTACGCCGCGGGGAACACCGGGAACGTCCTTGGTTACCAGCTCGTCACGACCTACGTCCTCAGGCTCTACGCGCCGCCCGACGACAAGGGCACCGCGCTGATCCCCGCGTTCCTGGCCGGCGCGATCCCCACCTACCTCCTCCTGAACCTCATCGCGCGAGGCTTCGATACCTTCTGGGACCCGATCATCGCGAACTGGTCCGATCGCAGCAAACACCGCTTCGGCCGCCGCCGCGCCTTCATGCTCGCGGGCGTCTTTCCCCTCGCGCTCACGGGAGGCCTCATCTTTTTCCCGCCCACGGCCGCCTCGTCGCTGCTCAACGTCGTCTGGCTCGGCGCCACGCTCACGGCCTATTACGCGATGTTCTCGGTGTACGTCGCGCCGTACCTCGCGCTCCTGCCCGAGATCGCGCCCGACAAGCAGGAAAACACCTCGCTCTCGACCCTGCTCGCGGCCGCGGCCCTGCTCGGCGCGCTCGGCGTCATGGTCGTCGCCCCGGCCCTTTTCCTCGGCAAGGGTGGTGACGATCGTGTCGAGCTCCAGACCATGGCCTTTGCCCTCGCCGTGCTCTCGTTCGTCCTGATGCTCCTGCCCGTCGTTTTCCTCGACGAGCGGCGCCTCTCGGTCCGTGCCCAGGAGACGGATACCGCGCCGAGCCACCTCGGCCTCGTGGATTCCCTGCGCGCGACGTTCGCGGACCGCGCATTTTTACCCTATGTCTTCGGCTATACGCTCTATTTCTTCGCCTTCAACATGATCTCGACGGGCGTGCCCTTTTACGTCGAGGTGCTCATGGGCCGCCCGCTCGCCGAGGTGGGCAAGCTCCTCGGCCCCATGTTCGGCGTGGCCGCCCTCGCGTTTCCTTTGCTCGGCGGCCTCACGCGGCGAATCTCCAAAAAGGGGGCCATGATCGCCTCGGCGCTCGTCTTTGGTGCATTGATGGCCCTCATTCCGGTCGTGCACGACGTCCGGATCGGCATGGTCCTCTTCGCGCTCGCGGGCGTCCCTGTCGCGATCTTCATGGCCATCCCGAACGCCATTCTCGCGGACGTCTGCGAGGCGTCCACGCGGCGCACGGGCGAGCGCCGCGAGGCCATGTTCTTCGGCGCGCAGGGATTTTTGCAGAAGATCTCGCTCGGCGTCTCGACGGGCGTCTTTCAGTGGGTGAAGGACGCGCTCGGCAGCTCCGCGGAGAAACCGCTCGGAGTTCAGGCCACGGGGCCACTCGCCACGGCGATTTTGCTGCTCGCGGCCCTCGCATTCGCGAGGTATCCGGAGGCGCGGGTCACGAAGGAGATGGAAGGGGCGGGGTGATTACGGCCGGGGCACGACTGCGAATTGCGGCTCCGTGCTGTAGTCCGGCTTCGCGCTTCGTGCCATGAACACGTCCCAGGCCTCCTGGGCGCCCGGGATCTTCGATTCCACCGCCGCCGCGAGCGCCGGCTGCATGTTCGCCGGGTACCCTTGCGTGCTCGGCGAGTAGCCGACCATCTCGCCTGCCTGGAGCATGAGCGCGGCCCCCATCTCCGGACCCCCGCAGGCCATCGACGCCACCTCCGGATGCCCCTCGTGAACCACCGACGCTTGATAGGCCTCGGCGAACGTCGTGAAGAACTTGTTCTGGGCCGTGTCCTTCACGGGGAGGTGATAGACGCTCGCGAAGACCCAGCAGAAGTCGGGACCAGTCATGCGCCCGACCGGGAATTTCGATTTGTACTCGAGCAGCGGCCGCGCGTCCTCGAAGCCGAGCGAGACCAGGTGGCCGACGCTCCACGTGAAGAAGTCATCCATCCACGGCGCCATCGTGCCGTCGTCGTAGAGCGAATATCCATTCGTGATGATGCCGAGCACGTTCGCATCCGGGTTGTCGATGTAGTTCTTCTTGTACCAGTCGATGTTGTAGCCGACCCGGTCGGTGAAATACTTCTTCATCGGATCGTCGTCCGGCGTGATGTACGCCGCCTGCCCCAGCGTCCGCAGCGACCAGGCCTGGCCGCGCGTCTGATCGAATTGCACGAGCCCCTTCCTGTTTTCGCGGAAGCCCGGGTTCGACTGGAGCATGTTGAAGTTCGCCCAGAACTGGAGCTCCTCCAGGTAGTAGCGATCCCCCGTGAGCAGATAGGGCAAGTAGACGAGCGCAGGCTGATGCGCCGAATCGGGCTCGTAGGGGCTCGAGCAATCGCCCCCGCAGGCGGGGAACGCGTCGGAGACGCCGGTCTCGGGATTGACGGCGTCGCCGGGGTTGCCGAGCAAGGTCATGTACGCGTGGTCTTCGAGCGACACGATACGATCGGTCACCTTGTCGCGGTAGTGGATGGGCCAGCTCCCCGCGCCGTCCGCGGTGCCGAGCGTGGCCCGCTTCGCGCGTTCATCCATGGACAGGAGCCACATGGCGCTCCAGCCCGGCATGGGTCCGATATCGATCCTTCCCCCGGTCTGGGGCATGTATTCCTCTGCCAGGCCGATCCCCATGGGCTCGTACGCCTTTGCGCTGTACGCCGTATCGAGGTTCGCGAGCGCCGTTTCGGCCGGCGCCAGCGTGGGATCGAAGTGCGGGACGGCGCCGGTGGAGAGCAGGTAAGGGATGTCGTGCTCGACGTCGACCTGCGGATCCTCACCCCACCAGAACGCCTTGCGCCAGCGCGCCTTTCGAAGATGAACGAGCCCGCTCTTCGTGTAGACGGACTCCTTGTCGGTATCGATCGCGAGATCGTAGGTGAAGTTCTGCGGCTCCGGCTCGTACGCCCAGTCGTTCTCGACGGTCACGCTCACGAGCACGCTGGGTTTGCCCGCGTATGCGCGCACGTCGAACCGCGCCGTGAGGTGCGGGTGCGCGCCGTCGGGGCCAGCCACCGGCGCCACCACGGACCACTCGGAGACTAGCGGGCCATCGAGCCAAGCAGGTCCTACCTTGGCTTCGAGAAGCGAGCGCGCGGACGCCTCGTAATGTTTGCCCGCGAGCTCCACCGATACTTTGGCGTCAAACGTCGTCGCGAGGAGCTCCGACGCCGCGACGGAGGCGCCCTCTTCGCCGGCGGACGCGGGATACAGTTCGAGCGTCGTGCTCCCGCTGCCGGGCAGCTTGGGAATGCGCGCCGTCAGCACGGCGTGGCGGAGCGAGCCATCGGCGTGTGTCGCCTTGGCGTCGACCTGGAGCGGAACATCCACGCCCTCGATACGCGCCGCCACGGTGGCGCCGGAGGGCACGTCGCCGACCGCGAATGGCTGCGCGAACGTGACGAGGACGTCCTCTCGCTCGGATGCGCCGCCGCTCCGATCGACCACGACGACCTTGGTGAACGTCTCCCCGAGCGGGTTATGACCGCCGTTGCCCGCCGAGCCGCCGTCGCCGCCGGTGCCGCCGCTGCCGGCGGGATCGGTGCCGCCGCAGGCCGCCAAAAAGGCGAGCGCGGCGAAGGTCGTCGTCAACGAAAAAGCAAGGTTCCTCATCGATGAATCTCCAGGCACATCGGGCCGCTGGCCGCAGCCCGCCGTGTGCATGCAAAAGAAGTCGCCCGGACCGTTTACGAGCACAACCACATTCGATTGCGAAACGCAATGGAGTCGTTTGTGAACGTTTGTGAATTCGGTGGCGCCAGATTATTCGAGCGTGGATGTGGTTTGCGCCGTTGCCCCGAACCCCATCGGTAAGATTGTTCCAATGGGCAACACGGCGAGGCACGGCTACACTTCCCAATACAAACGCGACGTGTTAGCGTTGGGTCTTCGCAGTGACACCGCCGATATCAAGGGAGATATCGGCTCCGCATCCCGACGACAGCTCATTGCCGTCGGGAGAAAGAGTTGTGTACATGCTGAAATCAAGCTTCCTTTCCCCGCGGCTTTGGCTCCCGCTCGTCGGGCTCACGGCACTGTTCGCGGCTTGCGGCGACTCGTCGAACACGCCGAACAACCCGGGCAACGCGTCCTCCTCCTCCTCCGGAACGGGTGGATCGGGCGGCAGCGGCGGTGGTGGTACCGGCGGCCAGGGTGCCGGGGTGACGGCGCCGGGCCCCGATGCGGAATGGGGGACCGGGAGTGACGTCGGCTCTCTCGAAGGCGGCGTGTGGACGCCGGGCCGCGACGAGAACGGCCTCGTCAATGAGGACTCGTGGGATCTCGTGCCCGGCGGGCAATGGATCGAGGTGAACGGTACGCGGCTCGATGCCCTCGACGCCGAGGTGAAGGAAAAGGTCCCGGGCTGGAATGATTACGGCTCGGGGGACTGGAACGCCGTCACGGTCGCGTGGAACTCCCCCGCGCACGACCCGGAGGGCAGCCGCGCGTGGTGGGTCTCCTCCGGCGGGCACGCCGATTCGAGCAACAATGGCATCTACCGTTTCGACGCATTCCGGATGGCCTATGCCATCGAGCACCTCCCCTCGGACACCACGCAGTGGAGCGACGCCTACAAGTCGATGACCACCTACACGAGCTGCCCGGAGTCCTCCGCGGAGTTCGACGCCGCCCTCGCCGCGGGCACCTTGAAGGAGGAGAACGACTGGTTCTACGACGAGCTCTTCTGGGATCGGCAGCCGACGGCGCGCCACACGTACTCGGGCGTGGTGTACGTCCCGAAGACCAACGAGCTCGTGATGGCGGTGCGGCGCCTGTGGCGCTACTCGCGCGACGAGGGCAAGTGGGTTTACAAGCGGCTGCCCGCCATGGATTGGAAGAACAAGCTGGGCGAGGAGAGCCTCGCCATTTACGACGAGTACAAGGACCAGCTCCTCGTCGCGTCGTGCGGCTCCAACGGGCCGTGGAGCAACACCTTCGACATGAACACGTCGAACTGGACCGGCGAGGGCACGTCCTGGAATGGCTGGGACTGGAACGGCGCCGCCGATGCGCGCTTCGGCGACCGCGTCGCCATCTTCAAGGTGCCGGAAGATCCCGCGACCGGCCAGTACGCGGCCAAGGGCCTGTACCAGCTCTTCGATGTGAAGGAACGCAAGGTCGTGCAGAGCGGCACCGTGCAGTACGCGGACGGCCTCTCGGCGGTCGACTTCCCGGTGGGCGACAGCGCCGGCATGGTGTACATCCCGCCGCTCGACCGCTACTGGGTGGCGACCAAGACCAAGGAAGGCAAGCTCGGCTGGTTCGAGCTCAATCCCACGACGGAACCGTGGACGCTCCGCCCGCTGGTGCAGAATGGCACGACCCCCGAGCTCGACGGCCACACCCAGGTGCGCCGCCGCATGCTCTGGATGCCGAAGCTCCACGCGATGATCTTCCTCGGGTCCGGGACGAAGAACATCATGGTCTATCGATTCTGATGACCGATTCCGCGGAGCCACGGCACGCGGAGCCGTGACCGTCCGCCGGGCGCGCCGGAACAGCCCCATGGGCGTCCTGCGTTCCTGCGCGCCCGCGGCGGGCACGACGCCGCGCTTGCCGTTCCCGCTCCCGCTCCCAAACCCGCTACCGCAACCGCTCCCGTGCGTCGAGGTTTGTCGATCCGCGGACGCTTGCGCCTTCATTTGGGGAGACGAGTCACCGCGAAAAGGGTTGGCGCGTCATGTCGGCTCCTCGGGGATCTCGGGCGAGCCGGGCCAGGTGATGCCTACCTTCCGAAGCATCTGCTGGGCGAAAGCCAGTGTCTTCGGATCGGGCGGTTGGGGAACGAGCGTCGCAAGCTCGTCCGTCGTGAGCTCCGTGGGGCCAGCGAGGGCGCGGGCTGTCACCGCGTCCACAATCGCGTGGATCGGCGCGGCGCTCGGTTCGTCCGCCCGGAACTTGACTCCGTCACTACACGCCAGCGGCAGGCGATCGCCTCGGAGCAAGCCCCACGCGGCCAGCCGGTTGGCGCCCCAAGCCAGCGTCGGATCGTGGACGGCGAAGAGCATGCCGCCGACGCGATCGCCGTGAAGCCAGAAGCCCACGCCCGCATCCCTCTGCCCATGCTCGGGTCCCACTCCGAGCATGCCGACGGCCATCACGAGCGCGGGCTCCAGCTCGTCGGGAAGGCCCGGCAACGCCCCGCGCACGTCGTCCGGGCCACCCGTTACCGCATCGACCGAGAGGCCGAGCTGCTCGATCGGACCGAACCCCAGCTCGTACGCGAGGCCGACGACGCCTGCCTCGGTCCACGCCACGACCTCGTAGTCTCCGCAGCCGTCGTCGTTGTAGAAGGCACCCCGCTGGAGGTCGCCCGCCCAAACTCCCCCAAAGGAGACCGCCAACCTATGGCGCTGGAGCGGGTCCACCATCGCAAGGTGGGTTTCGACATAGGCGCGCAGCGCGGCGCGGACGATGGCGTCTCGGTCGAAGACGAGGCGTCCGAAGTGACGGGTGACCCGTTCGATCATGGTGTTTCGCCTAGACTCCGTCGGTCTCGGCGTCAACGGGCTCGCCGCCAGCGTCCGCCGGCGGCGTCACGGCGTGTACGGCGGAAGCTGGCTGATCCGCACCACCTCGTCTTCCGAGGGGTAATTGTTCGTTAGATACCTGTTGAGCTTCCGCGAGATGACCGCCGCGTTCTTGTTCGAGTTCGTGCCCCAGGGGCACCCACGCTGGTCCTTGCTGCGCACCACGTGGTGCACCTGCACGGCCTCTGGGTCGTTCTGAGGCCCAGCTTTGAGGATGAGCGGTTCGGTGCAGGTCTTTGGCTTGCAGTTCTCATCCACACAAGGCCACGTGAAGCCCGCGAGATCGGAGTGAATCTCGCCGCCGTGCGCGTCGCGGTTCACTCGGAGAATCCATGTTCTCTGCTCGATCTTGGCGCCGTTGTTGTCGAAGGTGTCGCAGTAGAAGTTTTGCCCCGGTGCAAGCTTTTGCGGCTCGGTCAAGTTGCGGTAGGGACCGTTGACCTCCGTCGGGACGCCGTTGACCTCGATGAGCGGCGTCTGTCGCGGCGCTGCCTGGTAGTTGATCGTGATCTTGTTCGCGACATCCGGGCCAACTTGCAGCGTATAGTCACCGTTGCCTACGGGCAGGCACGTGTAGCCCTTGTCGTACGGCGCATTTCCAGAGACCTCTCCGACCTTCGCGGCATCGGCACATGCCTTCTCCCACTTCTCATAGAAGCAGTCGAACGTATCGACTTCAGAGGTGTAACAAGCGGAGCCGAACGCAGCGATGTACTTGGCGCGCAGTGGGGCGTCCGTGCTCGGGTTTCCCACGAGCGGGATGCGGTAACGCATGCACGGGTGGGGCATCGGCGCCGCACATTCGGTCGACGTGTCGATCGGGGTGTCGGGTGGAGTAGGGCAAGAATCGACAGGCCCCGGATCGAGAGGCGAGCCGCACGCACCCATCATCGCTGCCCCTGCGAAGCCCGACATCAGCACGCCCAGCATTGCCGAGCGGCGTCTCGTCATTGCTTGCATGGAGTATCGAATCGCACGGTGAGCGACTGGACGGCAAGGGAAAACGAGGCAGGGGGCTCACGATGCGCCTGGGAACCGAGCGTTGCCGGCGGGCGCCGGCGGGAGCCGCGGAGCGGTACACAAACAGATTTCGCTTGCCAAACCCGCTACCACAACCGCTTCGGTTTCCGCCGCCGCTTCCGCTTTGCGTCGAGGCTTGTTGATCCGCGGAGCTTGCGCCGTCACTTGTCGGGACGGGTCAGTTTCGGCATGGGTTTGCCCGTGAAGGGGTTGATACGTGGCTCCGGCGGCGGCGGCTCGGGGGGAAGCTCGGGCGAGCCGGGCCAGGTGATGCCGACTTTCTGAAGCCTGCGTTGGACGCTGAGCTGTCGCTCTGGGTCGGGCGGCTTGGCGAGAAGCGTCGCGATCTCGTCGGCCGTGAACTCCGTGGGGCCCCGCATCCGCCGATCGACCACCGCGTCGATGATCGCGTGGATGGGGGCGTCCCTCGTTCGGGCGCGCTCTGCTGCTTTCGGGGCAAGTTCCCCGATTACCCAGAACGGTAGCCGACCGTTTTGGAGCATGCCCCATGGGACGAGTCGCATGACGCCAAGCAAGGTAGGGGCGTCGAACATGGAGCCCGCGACACGATCGCCGTGCAACCAAAAGCCAACCCCGGCCAACCTTTCCGAATACATTTTCCTATTGGGTAAATTCCCATTGTACAAGTCGCTGCGCGTGTCGAGCTTGCTGGCGGCCATCTGAAATGCTGGCTCCAGCTCAGCGGGAAGCCCTGGCACAGCCCCGCGCACATCCTCTGGGCCACCCGTCACCGTGTCAGGCGTCAGGCCAAAGTGAGCAATCGGGCCAAACCCGAGCTCGTACGCAAGACCCACGACGCCGGCGTCGGTCCAGGCCACGACCTCGTAGCCGCCACATCCGTCGTCGTTGCGGAAGCCTCCATGCTGGACGTCTCCCGTCCAGTTCGAGTACTCGCAGACGGGGAACCACATGCCATTCGGAAGACTTGCGACCATTGATTCGACGTAGGCACGCAGCGCAGCGCGTACGATCGCATCTCGGTCGAAGACGAGGCGCCCGCGGGGGTGGTTACGCACGACCATGAGGCCTCGGCTAGGCCATGTGGGTCTCGGCGTCAACGTGCTCGCTGCATGCGTCCGGCTGCCGCGTCAGGGCGTGTACGCCGGCGCGTTGTTGAGCCTCTTCACCTCCTCGGCCGGCGGGTCGTTGTTCAAGAGATACTGGTTGAGCGCGTGAGAGATGACCGCCGCGTTCTTGGTCGAGTTCGTACCCCACGGGCAACTGCGCTTGTCCTTCATGGGAACGACGTGGTGCACCCGCGCGATCGAGCCCGGGTGGAAAGGCGCCTTCTTATCGGCCGGATCGTAGAGGACGAGCGGCTCCTCGCACTCTGCGGCCACTTCCTCGCAGTTCTCGTTCATCACCGTGCACGGCCACTTGAAGCCTGCGAGATCGGAGTGAATCTCGCCGACGTCCGCGTCATTCTTGTGCGCGTTACGGTTGACCTGGAGAATATACGTGTGCTGCAAGAGCGGCTTGCCATCGGCGCCAAGCACGCCGCTGTCACATTTGTTGAACGGCTGCGCTGGTCCAAGAGTTGGCGGCTCCGGCAAATTCCGGTACGGGCCGCTCACCTCCGTCGGCACACCGTCGACCTCGACGAGCGGCGTCTGCCTCGGCGCGGGCTCATAGCTGATGACGATGTGGATCGCGGGGTCCGGCCCGACCTGGCGAAAGTAGTTCTCCGTGCCGGCGATGGGCTCGCACGCCGGGTAGTTCTTGTCGTAGGGCGCCGCTCCGAAGACCTCTGCGACCCGCACGCCCTCGTCGCACGCTTCCTGCGGGGTCTTGTAGAAGCAGTTGAACGTGGGGGTGGGGCCCTCGGACAGGTAACAAGCGCTCCCGAACGCGGCGATGTACTTCGCGCGTAGCGCGAGGTCCATGCCCGGATTGCCCATGCGCGGGATACGATAACGCATGCACGGCTCGGGCATCGTCGCCGCACATTCGGTTGGCGTCTCGGTCGGGGTGTAGGGTGGAGTCGGGCACGATGGGAGAGGCCCCGGATCATTCGAACCGCACGCACCCGTCAGACCTGTCCCACCGAAGCCCCACACCAGCACGCCCAGCATGGCCGAGCGGAGTCTCGTCATTGCTTGCATGGTGTATTGAGTCGCACGTTCATCGGCTCGGCGGCAACGGAAACCCAGCCAGGTGGCTCACGATGCGCCCGGGAATCGCGCGAAGGGCCTTGACGTCTGAGCTACCTCATCGTCGCTTGCCCCTCCGAGGACCATGCCCCGCGACTCCCGATTCGTCCTGCTCGCCGCCCTGATGTCCGGCGTGCTCTCCGCTTGCCGACCTTCTCCCTCGCCCCCGCCGCCGCCCCGCGACGCGGGCGAGCCCGTGGCCACAAGCCCCGCCGCCGCGCTGCCATCGGCCGCCGATGCCGCCGACGCGAAGCGCTTCCTCTCCGAGCTGCGCGGCCGCCTCGATCAGGAGCACGCGCGCGCGAAGCTCGAATGCGACGGCATTTTCGTGCCCGAGGGGCTCCGCCTCTCCGGCAACTACATCCCCGAGGGCATCTCCAGTTACGAGCCTTGCACCTACCCCTCGGCCGACGAGCGCGAGCGTCTGCGCAAGGTCGTGAAGAAGCACGAGCACGAGACCGTGTCCCGCTTCGAGCGCGCGCACCACGACGCGAAGGTCGAGGCGCCGAAGCACCACGTCACGGTGCCCGAGCCGATCGACCTGTGGGCGTTCAGTTGCCAGACGCCCCGAGGCGTCGCGATCCACTGGCACTGGATGATCGAGGGCCCTTATCGGCCTCACTTCAACGAAGGGGCCGGGGAGACCTTCCCGTTCGTGAAGAACGACCTCGAGCGGCTGTACCTCGTCAATGGCGACACGGTGAAGGTGCTCGATCCCGGCGGACGCGGGTCGATCTTCCCCCTCGGCACGGTCGATCTGGACGGCGACGGCGCTGCCGAGATCGTCTGGGTGCAAAGTCGCTCCAACGAACCGCGGTCACACGCCACGTCCCAGACCCTCAACATCGCATGGAGCGGGGCGCCCGTGCCGTTGCCCGAGGCCATCCGAGGGGAGCGATGGGACGGCAACTTCAAGCTCCTCCGCGAGGGCGATGCGAAGATCATCCGCCTCGGGGACGGCCCGCCGCACGCCGAAGAGCCGAGCTTCACGGTTCGGGAAGGACGGTTCGTCCCCTGGAAGTCGGCGCCCGACAAGAGCGCCCCGACGACTGGGGCGTGCGCGACCGTCGAGCGCAAGCACGCCGCGAGGGGGACCCTCGTGGGGTTCGCCGAGTACGGCGCCGGCGTCGAGGCGTGCGCCGGCGATCTCACCCCCTGCGGGCCGCTGCCGGAGCGGGTGCGGCGCCTGTACGAGGCGCTCCTCCAGGCCGACCTTCCCCCGCAGGAGGCCCGTCGGTGGGTGGCCAAGCTCTTCCAGTTGGACGAGCGAACCTTGCCCGGGGTCCCTGCCCCGAGTGATGAGGGCAAGAACCACTGAGCCTGGGTCCTCTGGTCGCTTCCTGCTTCGCCTCCGCAGCCACCCTCGGGGTACCTCGGCTCTGTCGGCATACTGTTCCGAGCCAGGCCGAGGGTGCTGCTCCGAAGTCTCTTCAGGACGAGGACCCTTCCCCAGGGTGCCTGGGCTCTGTGCATGGAGTGCCTCGGGCCTGCCTCTGGGTGCCTCGCCGAAGTCAATCGCGTGAACCGAGGCACCCCATGGGTGGCGTTCTTCTTTCGATACGGCGCGGGGAGCCTGCCCCTGGGTGGGTTGGGGCCTCGATGGGCGCGGGATGGCCCCCTGCGAGGGCCTCGGGGTCGTCAGCCCAGATAGATCAGCGGCCGGTCGAGGGTCCTCCGGCGAATGCGCTCGAGCCTTCGGTGCCTGGGGCGGGGTCCGTCGCCTTATGGACTTCGCCAGCGGGGCGGTGGTCGTGGCGATACGGCGCCATGGGTTCTTCGTAGGACAGCCTGATTACGGGCATCAGCCGGTGATGTCCGTCTCCGCCTCCGCCTCCTCCTCCTTCTCCTCGCAGCACCGCTTGTACTTCTTCCCGCTCCCACACGGGCAAGGACCTTTGCGCGCGGGGCCCTCCGGGCGGGCGACGGGGCGCTTGCGGGCGTCCTTGTGGTCACGCATCGCGCAGAGCACGTCGAGCGCGAGCTGGGGTCTCCAGGGCACGTGGAACGCCCGCAAGACGGCGCGGGGGAGGTACAGCTCCTCCGGGGCGGCGCGAGCGGCCCAGGGGACCATCGTGAAGAGCCAGAGCAGCGCGTCCGAAGTGGTCTTCGTGCCATACAGGTACGAAAACTGGGTGTTCGCCGGAAGCGCGTAGGCGAGATCCGCCGGGACGTCCTCGGCACGCTCGAATCGATAAGGGCCCGGGGGCATGTGCGCCGCGGCGCGGAGCCAGAGCTGTGCGCCGAGGTCGCGGTGCATGGCGTCCACGGCCTCCGGCGATTCACGGTCGATCTGAGCGACGCGGCGCACCATGCCGCGCACCCCGAGCGCGATGTCGCCGTCGACCGTGCCCTTCAAGAGCGCGGGGATGTCTGCTCCGAGCGTCTTCTCGACCTCGGCGCGAAGCCGCGTGTGCCGCATCCCCAGCGCGAAGAGGCCAACCCCGCTGTCGACGTTCTGCAGGAGGCTCAGCGCCTCCTGGTAATGGCGTTTGTACCTGCCGAGCAGGGGCTTGCCAATGCGCGCCGTGGCCCAGGCACCACGCAGCGCGAGGGCCACGAACCCCTGGCGCGTGGCAGGCCAGGAGAGCGTGGTCCGATCGCCGAGCAGATCGAGAAGGCCAGGGGGCAAGGTCTCCTGTCCGTCGAGGGTCGCGAGGACGATGAGGTGGCCAAGGGCCCAGAAGGTTTGCCAGTACGCGCGCAGCGCGTCCTCGTACGGGGACCTGAGCTTGTCCGTCTTCCGAAGCGTGGGCAGGAGGATCTTCCGCGCCTCGTTGAGGTCGGTCGCGGCAGAAAAGTAGAGCTTGAAGAACTCCAAGGCATAAAGCGGCTGGAGCGCCGAGATGGCGAGGAACTCCTCACGCGAAAGCTCGTCGGCAGCGTCGTAAATGCGCCGGAGCAGCGCGTTGACGCCCTTCCCCCCGGCAAGCGCCTTCGCAGACTCCAGGCGTTCGCGGAGCTCCTCGGCCTTGGCAGAGATGGCGTCGATCTGCCCGCGCGTGACGACGGGCAAGTTCGAGACCTTCATGCCCGCGCCGAGGCAGGTGACGAAACGTCCGCCACGCGTGACGATCAGGAAGGGCCCCTCTTCAGGGTGATCGAGCGAGAGCGCAACACGCTCGACGCTCTCGGGCACACGAGCCCGATCGACGATGTACCGGAGGAGGCTCTCGTCGCGGTAGAGCGAGAGCGCGAGCTCGACATGCGGGAGCGAGACACGATCGAGCCGAGAGAGGAAGTGATGCGCGTGCCCCATCAAGGCGATGGAAGGGCAAACGCGTCCCGGGCGCAATGAGGCCTCGAAAAAAAAAACGCGAGAGGCATGTCGGGCCGGGGTCTCGTTTTCCGGACGTAGGGGAAACGGCTCTCCGGCGCGCTCAGGGTGAGCGCTCCCGAGGGCCTTCACGGAGACGACCATGCAGCCCAGGATCCTCCCGACCTTCGCCCTCCTCGCCCCCTTCGCCGCCCTCCTCGCCGCGCCCGCGCCGGCCGCCGCCGCGCCCTCCTGCAGCGGCCCCGTCTGTCAGGACGCCGCGAGCTGGACCGACGGCGGCTTCGGCGCCTCGTACTCGTTCTGGACCGGCTTGCAGTCGAAAAAGAACTTCCAGACGGACGCGAGCTACGGCGCCGATTACCTCAAGATGGGCGCCGACATCCACGCCACGGCCAAGGCCTTCGGCGTGAGCAAGCCGATCGTCGACGCGTACGCCCTGGCGTACCACAACAACGGCGAGAGCTGGGGCGGCGTCCACGTCGCGGCCGTCGGCGTCGTCCTGTATTCGGAGTCCATCACGAACGCCATCCCCTTCGGCGTGAGCCGGACCTTCTTCAAGGCTGACGAGGACATCAGCCTGCTCGGCGTCCACATCGACCTCGACGGCAAGGTGGGCGGCGAGCTCGGCGTCGACGTGACCCCCAGCATCACGAGCTCGTACATGAGCCTGATGGCCGAGCCCTACGCGAGGGCTTATGCGGACGCGGACGCGGACGTGGGCGCGGCCTGCGCCAGCGTCGCCGTGAAAGGCTCGCTCACGGCGCTCGATCTCCACGTGCCGGCCGTCATCACGGCCACGTACCCCGAGGACAATTCGATGTCCGTGCTCATGTCCCTCGATTACAGCCTGCATTCCCTCGACGGCAAGCTCAAGGTCGAGCTCGAATACTGCATGGACTCCGACAGCAAGACGCTCGTGAATTTCGACGGCTTCACCGCCGGAGGCCAGCTCTTCGCGAAGTGGGGCAACATCTCCTGGTGATCCTCCCGCCCTGACGAACCCGACACGCACGCCGGAGGAGTCCCATGAAGCGCCGGTTTTCCCCCCTCGCCGCCCTTCCGCTGCTCGCCGCCGCCCTGCTCGGAGGAGGCGCCCTCCTCCAGCGCACGTGCGCTCCCAGCGCCGTTTCGCCCGCCGCCGCCGCGACGGCCGCCGATGCGCCGTCCGAGGCAAAGGTCGCGCCCTCGGCGCGCGCCAAGGCCTCCGAGCGGCGCGTCTATGCCGTGACGCTCGCCCGGCACGTCACGATCGGTGGAGAGACATTCGTCGAGACGCACCTCGAAGGCCGCATTTCGTTTCTGCCGATTCCAGGCACGAACCTCTGCGAGGCGCGCCTCGTCGATCCGTTGCTCGACGTGTCGGGCGGGGAGACGCCGAGGGTGGCCGATCTGCGCCGCCCGATCCTGCTTGCCTACGACGCGGAGGGCCGGCTCGAAGGCGTGCGCTTCGATACGCGGACCGACGAGGCGAGCCGCCTGCTCTTGACGAGCCTCGTCTCGGCGACGCAATACACGCGCGGCAAAGGCCCGACCTGGTCCGCGGACGAGGTCGACGGCTCGGGCACCTACCGCGCCGATTACGAGCGAAAAGGCGAGCGCACGATCGAGCGGCACAAGCGAGGCTACCTGCGCATGCACGAGGGCCTGACGCCGCTCGTGGCCGAGGGGGATCTGCGTATCCTCGTGGATGGAAAGGATGCGGTCGAATCGGCGACCGCCCACGAGGTGTCTCGCACGTCGCGGAAAACCGCGCTCGGGGACGTCGCGGGCGAGCTCCGGGTCTCGCTGCGCCTCGTCGATCGCGCCGAGGCCACGCGCGCCGAGCTCTCCGCCGCGCGCGCCCTCGCAGGTGCCTACGAGGAACCGAACATGGTCCCGCCGAAGCGGGAGCGCAGCGCGAGCAGGCGTGAAATGGACGAGCGGCGCGCGGCGGGCCACGACCTCGACGAGCTCCGCGCCGCGTTCGCGGAGACGGACGGGCAGCCGAGGGACGAGGTCGGGCAGCGGCGCGCGACGCTCATCCACACGGCCGGCGCCCTGTTCCGCGTGCGGCCCGAGGACGCGCTCGAAGCGGGCAAACGGCTCGCGGCGAGCGGCGTGACGGACGCCGAGGCGAACTTCCTCGCCGGCGGACTCGCAGCGGCCGGCACCGAGGAGGCGGCGCACGCGCTCGCGGACGCGCTCACGAGCCCGGAGGCGTCGATCGAGGCGCGCCGGCAGTCCGCCGTGAGCCTCGCGATGATGCCCGTCGCCGACGCGGACACGGCCTTTGCGCTGTCGAAGGGCGCCGCGAGCGACGATCCTGCCCTGCGCAACCTGAGCACGATGGCGCTCGGCGCCGCGGGGCGCACGCTCGCCGCGAGCGGCGACGTCGGCGAAGGGCTCGATCCGGTAGCGGACTTGCTCGCGCGGTATGCGAGCGCGACGGACGACGCCGAGCGCGACATGCTGCTCGCGGCGCTCGGAAACAGCGGCGATCCGCGAGCCTTCGAGGTCATCCGCGGGGCGCTCGCATCTCCCCGGCTCGCGCCGACGGCGGCCTACGCATTGCGGTTCATCGCAATGCCGGCGGTCGACACGCTGCTGCATATCCTCGCGACCACATCGCCGAACCCCGAGGTGCGTCAGGCCACGTATCGCGCGGTATTCTTCCGGGACGCGACCGTGTGGTTGCCCTGGCTCGAGTCCGCGCTCGCAAAGGAAAAAGACGACCAAGTCCTCGAAGCGATCCGCGCCGCGATCGCGCACATGGCCTCGCCGTGAAGGTTTTCGCGCGGGCGAATGCCGAGAGGCGCGCCGCTGCTTGGCTCTTTACAGTCGCGCGCAAATCCCGTGATGATGGCTTCTTGCCATGCACCATGAGGTCACGCGGATCATTGCCGAGATTGCTGTGGGGCGAGACCAGGCGACCCAGGAGCTCTTGCCCCTCGTCTATCAAGAGCTGCGCCGCATCGCCTCGGCGCAGATGGCGCGCCTCCGGCCGGGTGATACGCTGCAGCCGACGGCGCTCGTGCACGAGGCGTATCTGAAGCTCGTGGGATCGCCGGGGCCCGGCTGGAACGGGCGGGGGCATTTCTTCGCCGCAGCGGCGCAGGCGATGCGCGAGATCGTCGTGGATCACGTGCGCAGAAAGGTGGCGGCGAAGCGCGGCGGCGGACAGCGGGCCGAGCCCCTCGACGTGGAAATCGCCGTCGACGCGGAGCTCCTCGGCATCGAGGACGTGCTTTCGATCAACACGGCGATCGCGCGCCTCGAGGCCGAGCATCCCCGCAAAGCGCAGGTCGTGGTGATGCGGTTTTTTGGCGGATTGCCGGACCAGGAAATCGCGGAGGCGCTCGGCGTCACGACCCGCACCGTCGAGCGGGAGTGGCGCTTCGCCCGGGCCTATTTGCACGACGTGCTCTCCCGCGGAGCGGAGACGTGACGACGGAGAGGCCGGAGCCGCTCCGCGTCGAGGCGATTTTCGACGCGGTCGTCGATCTGGGGCCCGAGGAGGCGAGTCTTCGGCTGGACGTCGAATGCGAGGGCGACGCGGCCCTCCGCGCGGCCGTGGAGCGGCTCCTCGAGCATGATCGAAGGGCCGACGGCGACTTTCTCGCGCCGCGCCCCGCGTTGCTCTTCGAGGCGCTCGGCGAGCACCCCGTTCCAGCCTTCCCCGATGCGCCCCCGGTCGCGGCGCGTATCGGACGATTCTCCGTGGTGCGCAAGCTCGGCGAGGGGACGATGGGCGTCGTTTACATGGGGTATGACGAGATGCTCGATCGTCGCGTGGCCATCAAGCTCCTGCGCCCGAGCGTGGCCGGCGTGGGCTGGCTTTTGCGTGAAGGCCAGGCCCTCGGCCGCCTCGCGCACCCGAACGTGGTCGCGATTCACGAGGCTTTTGAGCACGAGGGCCGCGTGTATCTGGCCATGGAGTTCGTCGAGGGCTTCACGCTGCGCGCATTTCTCGCCGAGCGCCCTCGCACCTTTCCCGAGGTGCTGAGCCTCTTTCTCGGCGCCGCGCGGGGCCTCGCCGCGGTGCACGACGCGGGCCTCGTGCACCGCGATTTCAAGCCCGAGAACGTGCTCGTCGGCAAGGACGGGCGCCCGCGGATCGTCGATTTCGGAATGGCGGCGCTCGCCCAGCGTGACGGAGGGACGAACGGCGGGGGCGGGCGCGACGCCGCGCCTCCGAGCGGGCGGTCCGTCGCGCTTGACGTATCGATCTTGCCGCGGGGCGCGATTGCCGGGACGCCGGCATTCATGGCGCCGGAGCAGCTCCGTGGGGAGCGCGCAACGACGGCGAGTGATCAATGGAGCTTCTGTGCGGCGCTTTATCACGCGGCCTATGGCATTCCTCCGTATTCCCTCGACGGTGATTTCGTCGCGCTCTCGCGCCGTGTCCTCGCGGGCGCGCCGGAGATCCCGGCGCAGCGCGGGAAAGCGCCCGCGTGGCTCGGGCCGATCCTCCTCTCGGGCCTGGCGAAGGATCCCGCGGCGCGATTCCCCTCGATGCATGCGCTGCTCGCGGCGATCGAAGCGCACCTGCCGCGGGATCCGGAACTCGATCGCCACGGGATCCGGCGCGAACTCGTGGCCTTGCGCGTGGCGCTCCTCGGCGTCGTGATCGTGGCCTCGGGCCTCGCATTTCGCCGGCTCGTCCACGCCGAGGTGACGCTCGAGCTCGTCATCCTGATCAATTGCGCGGCTTTCCTGATGGTCCTCTCCATCATCGCGCTCCGGTGGCGAAAACTCTCCCAGAACCGGATGGGGCGGCGGGCCGCGGCGATCGTCGTCGGAGTGGAAGGTGTGATGCTCGTGCACCGGCTCATTGCGATGCGCCTCGGGACGCCGCTCGATCACGTCCTCGTGAACGATCTCGTCCTCCTCGCGACGGTCCTCGGGACGCTCGCCTTGACGGACCGGCGAAAGATCGCGCTGCCTGCCGCGATCGCAATGGCAGGGGCGCTCCTCGGCCTGTTCCTCCCGAGCGCCACGAGCCTGATCTACGTCGCAGCAGGTTCCCTGGTTCTCCTGCTCCTGATTGCCGATGTCGTTCGCGAGCGGTGATCACTTTCCGCCCCCGCGCCCGTTTCCGCGCGGCGCAGACGAGCCTTGGGGATTGCATGCTGCACAAAAACCGGTTATGTGGGGCACATCATGCGACGTGATACCCATCTCACAGCGTTGCGGGCCGCCGCCAAGGTCGCGTTCTCGATGGCCTTCGTCGGCGGGTGCAGCGCGCAAGTGCAGTCCGGCGTCGCGTCCACCGGCGACGAGGCCGATACGACGCCCGCGACTTCGAATTGCGAGGCCGTCGTCGCCGAGGCCTTTCCCACGGAGAGCCCCTATCCCGGGGAGAAACAGAATGTCTCCCCCGAGGTCATCTCTTGTTGCGAGGTGCTCCTCGCGGCGAGCAACGGGGCGCCCGCGCACCACCGCTGGGATTGTTGTGCGAATGTCGTGCAGGACGACCCGAAAATATCGGTCGCGTGCTCGCCGTGGGGCCCGCCCGTTCCGCCGGAGATGACGTGGCACGGGAGACCTTCGCGTGGCCCGAGCGCGAGCGTGAGGCTCGATCTGCGTGAGCCCGCGCGACGGGCGCGCCCGGCCGTCCCGCATTTGCCGCACCTCACCGCGTCGGCCATCGCGACCTGGCGCGCGCGTATGCTCAATGAGCACGGGTCGGCGCGTGTCTTCGAGGGGCTCGCCAGGCAATTCGAAGGGGCGGGCTTCGAGGCGCACCTCGTGGAGGAGGTCCGAGGCTTTGCGGACGAGGAGCGGCGCCACGGTGTCCTTTGCGGCGCGGTCGTGGAGGCGCTCGGGGGCGAAGCGCTCACCGAGGCCCCCGTGGGCGAAGCGTATCCGGAGCACGCGGACGACGCGACGCCGCTCGAATCTGCGCTCCGCAACATGCTCAGCATCTGCTGCCTGAGCGAGACCGTCGCCGTGGCGCTCATCGGCGCCGAGCGCATCGAAATGCCCGCGGGCGAGCTCCGGGATCTCCTTACGCAAATCTATGCCGACGAGGTCGGCCACTCTCGTTTTGGCTGGCGTATGCTCGACGCGCTCTCGCAGCGCCTCGATGACGAGATCAAGGAGCGGCTCGGCGATTACCTGGAGGTCGCCTTCGCACACCTCGAAGAGCACGAGCTCGCGCACCTGCCGGAGGGCTCGTTGCCTCCGCCGGAGGGCGTCGTCTACGGGTTGTGCAGCGGTCCGGACGCGCGCGGCCTGTTCTTCGATACCGTCGAGCAGGTCATCGTGCCCGGGCTCGAACGTCACGGCATCCCCGCCCGGCGCGCGTGGATGCGGAGGCACGGAGGCGCCGGACTTTCATGACCCCTCTTCGAGCCGTGTTTCCGCGCCGCGCCATCGGGCTTTTCTCCTTCCTCCTCGGCTGCTCTGCAACACCACCGCCTCCGCCGCCGAAGACCACGCCCACGCCGCCCGTCGTCGTCGCGCCTGCGTCGCTGGAGACGGCGACCCCCGTGGCGGAAGCGCCGCCCGTGGACAGGATCGAGCCTTTGCTCGAGGCCTTGCGGCGCATCAAGACGCCCGAGTGGAGGGAACACGTCGGCGAGATCCGCGACCGATTCGGCGGACCGGGCCTTGTCCGCGCGCTCGATGTCGTCGATGCGACGTCGCTGGAGGTGATGTATCTCCAGACGAAGTTCATCATGGATGAGCTGCACGCTCTCGCGGACCCACGCAGCGCCGATCCGCTCGTCGCCTGGGTTGACGCGAAAAAGCCACCGATGCACTGGCAAGGCGTGGTTGGTGCTTTGCTCGCGGAGATAGGCGACCTCCGGGCCGTGCGTTTGCTCGGCGAGCGGATGAAGCACAAGCCGACCGACATTTATGACCGGGAGCGCTGGTGGGAGCAGGATGGCAGAGGTCATCACTCCGACAACGATTTGCAGCGCATCGGAGCGGCGCGCCTCCTCGGCGACCTCGCGACGATGCACCCGGACAAAGTCGACGAGATCCGGGCGGCGGTCGAGGACTCCGTGATCGCGTGGGTCCGTGAGACGCCGGCGCCGCATCATCGTGGAATGCTTGTCCTCGCAGCCATTCGATCCGAAAAGGGGCTCGGCCTCCTTCGCGGATGGGCATTCCCGAAGACGCCGCTCCCGGCGCGAGGGGCGGAGCCACCCTTTCCCGTCGCATTCGAGCTGGCACAATCCGGTCTTCGGGCCATCGGGATGTTCCATGACGAGCCGTCGTTCCCGAAGCTCCTGGCCCAGCTCGAACGCAAGAAGGACCCCGCGCTCGACATCACCCAGGACGTGCTCAACACGGACAACATCGCCATGCTCGGCATGGTGCTGCGAGCGCTCGGGGTTGGCGCGTCGCAGGGGCTGTCCCATTTCGCGGATCCGCGCGCGGCGCAACCCCTCATGAAGCTCGTCGAGGACACGACCTGGCACGAAGAGGCGCGTTTCGAGGCTTGTGATGCGCTCGCGTGGTGCACGGACGACGCGGCGAGAGCGAGCCTTTTCCCGAAGATCAAAGCGCAGATGGCGACGGGCGGGCCCAAGTCCGACTTCGTCGCCGGTTGTTATGCGTCCGTCTTCACCGAGCGCTCCGCGGCAGGCAACGCCATGGATATGGTCGATCTGTTCGAAAGAGCGACGCTCGACAGCGTGCGTCGCTCCATGGCCTACGGGCTCGGCTTGATCGCGCTGGAGAGCGCGGCGCAGGCGAGGCTCGAAGCGAAGCTCGGCGACAAGAGGCTGCGCGTCGATGCGGCGATCGCGCTCCTGCTCGGCGGCTCCGGCCCCATGACGCGGCTGCTCTCGAGCATCGACGGCTTCGACGCGCGGGAAAAAGAGCAAATCAAGATGGCCCTCACGAACGGCATGGCCCACGTCACGGACGAGGATCCAACATTTGCGAACGTCCTCCGCTGGGCGACGCGCGCCGAAGAGGCCGCGGACGTGGTGGTGCGCGGCGAACGTCAGACGTGGGTGCGTGATGCCGTCGCCGCGGGGCTCGAGAGCGTCAGTTTCGGTTGGAGACCCCACTCCGTGACGCGCTCCGTGCTGCGATATCGTCTCTTCCGCGCGGCGCAAACCGACGCGACGAACCGTCGTGGGCTCATCGCGATGCTCGCGCTCATGAAAGAGCGCGGCACGCTCCTCGCGCTCGCCGATACGAAAGGTGATGCGGCCGCGCCGGCGGCGAAGGCGCTTGCGGGGCTCGGAAAAACCGCACGCTGAAGCGCGGGTTCTTCGGCTGGGGAGAGGGCCGAGGAGGCGTGAACGCTGGGCTTCTCAGCGGATCATGTACCCGCCGTCGATGGCCAGGTACGTGCCCGTCACGTACGACGACCAATCCGACAGCAAGAACACCACCGGCCGCGCAATCTCTTCCGATCGCGCATACCGTTGCATCGGCACGCCCTGCGTGAATGCCGCGAAGATCTGCTCGCCCTGGTTCACGTGGTTCCAGATCTCCGTCTCCACCGGCCCGGGCAGCACCGCGTTCACGCGGATCCCCGCGGCGGCGTAATCCACCGCGGCGGCTTTCGTCATGCCGATGAGCCCGTGCTTGGCCGTCGAATACCCGCCGAAGGTCGGCGCCCCGACCAGGCCCAGGATGGAGGCGCAATTGACGATGGCCCCGCCGCCGGTCTTTTGCATGGCGCGGATTTCGTGCTGCATGCAGAGCAGCACGGAATCGAGGTTGACAGCCATGAGCTTGCGGTATTCGTCCACGGGCAGGTCCGCGAGCGGCCCGAGCGGCCCGGGGATCCCCGCGTTGTTGAACGCGCCGTCCAGGCGCTCGAAGGCCTGCAGCGTGCGCGCCACCAGCGCCTCGATGTCCGCGGGCACCGAGACGTCCGTGCGCACGAAAAGCGCCTTGCCGCCCTCGTCGCGGATGCGCGCGGCGAGCGCTTCGCCCTTCTCCTCGCGGCGGGCGGCGAGCACCACCTTCGCGCCCTGGCGCGCGACCTCCAGCGCCGTCGCCTCGCCAATGCCCGACGTCGCCCCGGTAACGATGATCACCTTGTCCCTGAGAAGCATGCGTATTCCACCTTTTCACGCCCCCGATGCACCGCATACTCCGCTGGAAGGATCGGGTCAATGGCATTCTGCCGGACGAACCGTGCTGCACTCCGCGCGGGTTTGGTGGGAGGCGCCTCGAGCGCTCGGAGGCCGATGCGCGCGGTGGCCTACGGGTCGCCCTCCATTACCTGCGTATCGCATTCGCGTGGCATCGGGTGAGCGTCAGGTGCTCGGCGATCCAGGACATGACGCGGGCGCGGGGAAGGGGGTGTCACGAAGCTCGACCTCGCGAGATCTTGCCCTTCGAATGGAAAGCTTGTAATCTGCCATGATTGGAATCACCGGGGGGCCGTACGTCACTGGCTCGCACTCCCGGCGCGAGGGTGAACCATGCTGGCAGCGTTTCGGGACGCATCGCTCACGAAAAAGCTGATGTTCGGCTTTGTGTTGATCGCCAGCCTCGCCGCGGCGGTCGGCTACCAGGGCTTGCGCGGGATGGCCACGATGGCCGAGCTCTTGACCGATCTCCACGATCGGCACGCGGTGAGCCTGGCGCACCTTCGAGGCGCGAACACGCAGCTCGTGCAGGAAGCGCGAATGGTCCGGAACATCGTCATCGAGAGCGCCACCGGCAACATGGGGGCCATCCCGAAGTGGACCTCCGGCTACTCCAAGTACAGCGCCGCATTCGACAAAGAATTCGACAGCTACCAGGATCACGCCTATAGCGACGGTAAGAGCCGCGCCGCCGACATCAAGACACAAGTCGAGGACCTGCGGCGCGTGGAAGCGCAGGTCATCGAGCTGGCGCAGCAAGGCAAAGCCAAGGAGGCCAGCCAGCGTCTCGACGAGGCGCGCACCCTCGCCGGGAACGTCGACGAGCACGTCGAGAATCTCTCGAATGAAGCCTTCGCGAAGATGGACCGGGCAGCGGCAGACGCCATCGGCGTGTACGAAAAGTCGAGGTCCTTCGTCCTCGGCATCGTGGTCGCCGCATTCCTCGTCGCCCTGACGCTCGGTATCATGCTCACCCGCGCCATCACGAAGCCCATCGAGTCCGCCGTCGCCGCCGCGTCCCAGATCGCCAAGGGCGAGCTCCCCGAGGTCGAGCAAGCCACGAGCCAGGACGAGACGGGGCGAATGATCTCCGCCATGAAGGCCATGGTCGATTCGCTCCAGGACACGGCGACGTCCGCCGAGCGAATCGCGTCCGGCGATCTCACCGTGGAGGTCAAAGCCTGGTCGGACAAGGACGTCCTCGGGAGCTCCTTCCGGAAGATGGTCGACAAACTCTCGCGAATCATCGGTGAAATCCGCGAAAGCGCGGCCGCGACGTCGGGCGCGGCCGTGCAGGTCTCCGCGACGTCGCAGACGCTCTCCCAAGGGACGAGCGAGCAGGCCGTCGCCGTGGAGGAGACCACGGCGCGTCTCGAGCAGATTCGCGCGTCGATCAAGCAAAACGCCGACAACAGCCGGCAGATGGAGCAGATGGCGCTGAAGGGCGTGCAGGACGCGGAGGAGAGCGGGAAAGCCGTCGCGGATACGGTTCACGCGATGAAGGTCATCGCGGACAAGATCTCGATCATCGAGGACATTTCCTACCAGACGAACCTGCTCGCGCTCAATGCAGCGATCGAGGCCGCGAGGGCAGGGGAGCACGGCAAGGGGTTCGCCGTGGTCGCCATGGAAGTCCGAAAGCTCGCCGAGCGAAGCCAGACCTCGGCCAAGGAGATCAGCAGTCTCGCACTCACGAGCGTACGCGCCGCCGAGCGCTCCGGGCAGCTCCTCACAGAGCTCGTGCCAGCGATCCGGAGGACAGCGGACCTCGTGCAATCCGTGGCCAACGCGTCGAACGAACAATCGGACGGCGTGGGTCAAGTCAGCCAGGCGATGATCCAGGTCGACCAGATCACGCAGCAGAATGCCTCGTCGTCGGAAGAGTTGGCCTCGACCGCCGAAGAGCTAGCCACGCAGGCCGAAATGCTGACGGAGCTCGTGGCATTCTTCACAGTCGTTGGGCTGGAGGACGTCCGCCTCCCCAAGTCGCCGCGCGCGCACGACGCGAAGTGGAGCGCCCCCCGCGGCGGGCCCGCAGCTCGATTGCAAAAGCGGTCGGTGAAAGGAAACGGAAGCGTTCGGTCAGCGTCGAGCTCCGACGATGACTTCACGCGATTTTGAGAGGGTGTTCCACAGGGGGCGCGTGCGCGGGGCTTTGCCCCGCACCCCAGCAGGGGGCTGTCCGCCCCCTGCACCCCGGACCAGGCACGGCCTGGACCGAGGGCCGAGAAACCGCGCGATGCGCGTTTTCTCGGACGG
>NZ_JAGTJJ010000088.1 GCF_028435365.1 Polyangium jinanense
ACCGCGCAGTTCTTCCAACCCGAGTCCAGGGCTTGCCCTGGTTCGGGTCGAGGGGCGAACAGCCCCCGCGGGGTCCGGGGCAGCGCCCCGGCGCGGCGTCCCCAAGAAGAAACCAATGGTCAGCGCAACGGCACCCGCGTCACCGCCCTCCCTTCATTTCGCCACGAGCACCAGCACGCTCCGGGCGCACATCCCGTATTTCGTGGATTCGCCGCCTATGAGCGTTTCCGCGCCCGGGTTTGCGACCTGGTTATCGCCCTCGGCCCAGTTGCAGGTGTCCGTCACGCGGTGCCACGCCTTCCCGTTGCCCGGCCACGGCAGCGTGAAGTCGACGCTGCCCGACCAGCCGTTGTAGGCGATGTAAATTGCGCTCGCCGGGTCGCCGAACTCGGTGCCGTCGATGCGCCACGCGAGGGCGTGGTTGCTCCCGCTGTTGAAGTAGGCGCTGTCGGGCACGGTCCCGTCCGACTTGAACCAGCGGAGCTGCTCCATGACGTTCCCGTTGCCGTCCGTGCCGCTGTAGTATTGATCGGGGCGCAGCGCGGGGTGGGCCTTGCGGAATGCGATGAGACGCCGGGTGAACGTGCGGAGGTTTTCCTTGTCCGTCGACGTCGTCCAGTCGATCCAGTTCTTGTCCGAGTCCAGGTTGTAGACATTGTTGTTGCAATACTGCGTGCGCAAGAGCTCGTCCCCGCCGGTGAACATCGGCGTGCCGGCGCTCAGCATGAGGAACGCGAAACCGTTCCGGGCTGCCCTGCGCTGGTCCGCGGCGGCGCCGCCCTGGTCCCAGCTGTGGTTGTCGTCCTCGCCCCCGTCCGAGGGCCCGTACGGCCAGGGTTGCGAATTGCTCTTTTGGTTGCACGCGTAAACATCTCGCAACGTGAAGCCGTCGTGGGCGACCATGAAGTTGATGGAGTTCCACGGCTTGCGCCCGTCGTCGCCGAAGAGATCCGACGAGCCGACGAAGCGGCTGGCGAGTTGGCCCGGGGTGACCGTCGCGACGCCGAGCTGGTTCTGATCCTTGCGCAGCGTGTCGCGGAAAATGCCGTTCCATTCGGACCAACCCGAAGGATAGTTGCCGACCTGGTACGAATTGCCGCCGATGGCCCAGGGCTCGGCGATGAGGTCCACGCCGGCGCCGCCGCCCGCGGGGCGGGGCTCGAGATCCTTCCAGATGCGATTGAGCGCGGTGTTCGCGTCGAACTTGTCGTAGTTGAAGCAGCCGTGCTGGCAGGTATTGCCCAGGACCGAGGCGAGATCGAAGCGGAAGCCGTCGACGCCGAGGGTGTCCTTCCAGTGCGCGAGCGAATGGACGATGAGGTCCTGGGCGATCGGGTTGTATGTATTGAAATTGCCGCCGACCCCGGTGTTGTCCCAGCTGTGTTGCAGGTCCGCGCTCAGGCTGTAGTAGGTGGGATTGTCGAGGCCCCGGAAGGACATCACGTTGTAGGTGGTCTTGTCGTTCGCGCTCCAGGCGCCGCCTTCGCCGGTATGGTTGTAGACGACGTCGATGAAGACCTTGATGCCCTGGTCGTGGAACGCCTTCACCATCTCCTTGAACTCGCGCGTGGGGCCGCCGGCCGTCTGATCGGAGGCATAGCGGCGATCAGGCGCGAAGTAATTCAGCGTCATGTAGCCCCAGTAATTGTCCCCCGCGGTGCTGGTCGGGGCGACGTCGTTCGCGTCGTTGTCCGTCTCCTGCACGGGGAGGAATTCGACCGCCGTGACGCCGAGCTGCGCGAGGGCAGCCGCCTTCAGGCCCGCACCCTTGTACGTGCCGCGGTACGCGGCGGGAATGCTCGCGTCGCTCTTGGTCAAGCCGCGGACGTGGACCTCGTAAATGACGTCGTCCTTGAGGGACCGTGTGGGCTTCGCGCCATAGGAGGTCGCGTCCGGCGGCAAGACGATGCCCTTCGTGGCCTTCGTGCCGCTGTCGAGGTTGCGGTACGAGGCGCCTGAGGCGAATACGGTGCCGTCCGTGTTGCTCGGGTTGATCGGGTCGTGGCTGATCTCGAAGGCGTAGGGATCGAGGAGCAACTTGTTCGGATTGAAGCGATTGCCCTGCGCGTCCACGTCCGCGAGGAAACCGGAGCCCGAGCCCTTGGTCCAGCTGCTCGTGTACGGCCAGTTCGGCCCCCAGGCGCGATACCCGTAATAAACGGGGCCGGTGATGCCGTAGGTATTCTTGAGCGTGGAGACGGCGACGGTCTTCGACCAGACGTTCGTCGCGGCGTCCTTGGTGAGCACGTACTTGATCTTCTCCTGCGCGCCTTGCGACTGCGCGTAGAGGTAGACCTCGATACGCGTGGCCCGAGAGGAGTAGACGCGGAAGGTGATGTTGCTCTGCGTCGCGTCGTAACGCGCGCCCAGCGTGAAGGTCACCGCAAGCTGGGAGGGCGCGGGGCCGTCGGGGAGCGCGAGGAGCGGCGCGTCTTCGTCAAGCGTGTCGTCGGGCGCGGTCTCCGTGAGCGCATCCTCCAGCGTATCCTCCGGCGCATCCAGCGCGGGGCCGCAGCCGGCGAGGAGTGTAATCAAGACCGAAGCAGCAAAGCGGCGCCCGAATACGTGGCGCCGCCCGCCCTGCGAAGTTTCGTCGTTTCCGGTGAGCATGGATAGGACCTCTTTCGCGCGGCCCGAGAAGGGGCCCGCACCGCCAGAGGTCCCGGCGTAAAGTCGCTCCCCGCACGAGTCAAGAAACCTTGGATGCGACCCTTGGACGTTTTTTTATGATGATATGGCTAAAATCTCCCATGACGGTCGAAGGGGGAGCCGGCCCCCGGAGCCGGCGCGCGTTTCCCCCTCGGCGTCCGCCTCCGCTCCGCTCCGATGGATGTAGCGTCCACCCTGCGATGAACGACCACACTCTCGTCTCGGAGTGTTTCCGGATGCGATTCAGGGATGCGGCTTCGAGGGCGCGTCGCGCTCGCCCGGAGCCGCGTCGCGTCTGCGGATTCCCAAAGCCTTCAGCTTGTGGACCAAGGTTCGGAGCGGCATGCGCAACCTGCGCGCGGCCTCCGTTTGATTGCCGCCCGCTTGCCGGAGCGCCTCCTGGATCAGCTCGCTCTCGTAGCGCTGCACGCGCTCGCGCAGGTCCGCCTGATCGTCGAGGGGAGCGGCGGCGCGGCGCGCAGGGCTCGGGGAGGCAGGCCGAGCGCCGTCACGTACGCGCTCCGGCAGGTCGCCCAGGGTGATCGTATTGCCCTCGGCGACGATCACCGCGCGCTCGATCGCATTGCGGAGCTCGCGAACGTTGCCCGGGAACGAATAACGATGCAGCGCCGAGAGCACCGCGGGGTCGATGCCCCGGATCTCCCTCTCGTGCTCCCGCGCAGCCTGCCTCGTGAAACGCAGCGCGAGCGGCTCGATCTCCTCGGGGCGCTCGCGCAGCGGTGGCAGGGTCAAGACCATGGTGTTGAGGCGGTAGAGCAGATCGAGGCGGAACGTCCCCTCGTCGCACATGACCTCGAGATCGCGGTGGGTCGCGGCAATGAGGCGAATGTCGACCGTCGTCTCCCTGCTCGAGCCGACCCGGGTCACGCGCTTGGTCTCGAGGACACGCAGGAGCGCGGCCTGCGCCGAGGCGGGTAGCTCCCCGAGCTCGTCGAGAAAAACCGTGCCGCCGTGCGCTGCCTCGAATACGCCTTTCTGCTGCTGCACCGCGCCCGTGAATGAACCCCGCTCGTGCCCGAAGAGGGTGCTCTCGACGAGCTCGCGCGGCAGGGCGCCGCAATTGACGGAGACCATCGGCCCCGAGCGTCGATCGCTGCGGTCGTGGAGGGCGCGGGCGAGGATCTCCTTGCCGGTGCCGGTCTCACCCCGCAGCAAAACCGAAATCGAAGAGCGCCGCAGCTTGTCGATGGCTTCGAAGAGGCGGCGCATCGCGGGGCTCGCGATGATGGGCCCGTCGTCCTCCCCACCGTCTGCGGCGCGCGAATGCGGCGAGGCTCGACCTCTCTCGCGGCGCGCGACGGCATCGTCGGGCGCGAGCGCGTACACGGAGACCACGACACGACCGAGGAGCAGCTGATCGCCGGGGCCGACCTCGCCGCGCGTGACGCACTCGCCCCGGATGCGAACCCCATTCGTCGAATCCAGGTCCTCGACGCGCACGACACCACCCTGCAGCGTCAAACGCGCGTGTCGTCGTGACAGGCTCGCGTCCGGGATCCGGACATGCGACGGCTCGAGGCGCCCGACGATAATGGGGCGCCCGGGGCTCAACGGGACGAATTGCGTTCGCCCGTCGTGATGGACGACCAGCGCGACACCGGCTCCCTTTCGATCCACCTGCTCCACGGCCTCGACGGCGCCTTCGGGTAGGCGCACGGTGATGGCGGCGGCGACCGGATCGATGCTCGGGATATTCATGGCTCCTCGGGACGAGCGAGACGCCCCGGGGACCGGGCGGTCATCCAGAGCATTGCGTGTCGCCATATCACCGGCGGCATCCGGCGCAAGGAAAACCAGCTCGCCCGCGGCCCTCGGTCGTGGCGTGCCGTACGGCGCGCCCACGGTGCCCATGGTTTCGTTTTATTCGAGGATTGCCCGCGGAGGTCGAGATGCGGGAGGGGGAAACGCAGCCGGTCGAGGACGACGAGGGCAGCAGGGGGCCCGACGGGGCCCCCGCCATTTGGAGGGTTCAGGGCACGTTCGCGGCGCCGGGCGTCACGGTGGAGGTGGCGGCCCAGTCGGCGGCGGCGTCATCGGTGTCCGCGCCGCTCGGGATGCGGCAAAGCGAGCGCTCGGTCCGGCCGCTGTCCGCGGTGGTGAAGGGGTTGCCCTCGACGAGACTCACCTGGCCGACATTCGGGATATTCGCGGCCGTGATCCGGCCCTCGTACGAGAGCGCGTCGAGCATGGCGCCGTCCTTGATGAGCGCCACGCCGTCCGGCCCACCGTTCTGGATCTGGTTTTCGGAGCCCTGGAAGTTGATCTTCAGCGCGCCCTCCGGGACCAAAACCGATGGGCTACCCACCACCAGGAATTGCCCCGCCCCGAGCGTTCCGGCCTGGCCGAGGTCGACGGTCGCGTAGACCTCACCGTATTGCCCTTCCACGAAGACCAGCGAATGGCCAGCGAGGTTCACGGGCGACGCGCTACCATTCCAGATCTCCACGAACTCCGCCTGGTCCGCCCCCGCGTTGTCGTAATCGATCTCGTTGATGACGAGGGCGGCGCCGTCGCCGTACGTGCCGGTCAACGTCACGCCCGAGTAAGCGCTGAAGCCGCGGACCATCACCCAGTACGTGCCGGGCTTGATGTCGGTGATGGTGCAAGTCTCGTTGCTATCCCCGCCGAACGGCCGGCACTCCCACTTCGAGCCCCGCGGCGGCTCGCCGAAGAGAACGTAAAGGTCGGCGTCGCCTTCTCCGCCCTCGATGGTGAACGTGAGGCTCGTCGCCCCCTCGGGCACCTCCAGCGTGAAATACTGCTTGCCGTTCGGGTCGCCGCTGAGGTTCGCGACGGGCACCCCATTCTCGAGCGCAGTTGCATTCGGTAGCGGTATCGGGACGCCCACGCCCACGGCCTCCCAGGCGTTCGAGACCGATTCGAGCTCCGCGTCCGGGAGCCCGAGGATCCGCGCCGCCTGCTCCGTCGCAGCCTTGGCCTGGTCGAACGTGGTGGTCGACGTCATGATCGCCATGTTGGCCAGGTAGAAGACGCGCGCCGCCTTCTCGACGCCGATGCCCCGCACCTCGACCGAGGTCTTGCCTCGCGGATGCGTGCCGCCCTGGGCGAGGAGATAAAAGGCGAGGTTCGCGATGCCCGAGCTGAAATGGACGTCGATGCCATCCTCGTAATCCGGGAAGTAATCGAGCGATATCCCGTCGAGCGCCGGATCGGCCAAGTAACGGAGCGCATCGCCCTCGGTCGCGGGCGTCCACACGTCCTCGCCAATCTTCCAGGTATTCTCATCGGCGACGCGGCCCGCCCGGAACCACTCGCACACGCTCCCGAAGATGTCGCTCATGGCCTCGTTCAGCCCCCCCGACTCGCCGACGTATTCCAGGTTCGACGTGCTCTGGGTGACGGCGTGGGTGAGCTCGTGGGCGGTGATGTCCATCGATTCGGCGAGGTTCGAGGCCGTCACGCCGTCGCCGTCGCCGTACACCATCTGGGTGCCGGTCCAGAAGGCGTTGACGAAGTTTTCGCCGAAGTGGACGGAGCTCACCAGCGTGGCCCCCAAGCCGTCCAGGGAGTCGCGGCCGAAGAGGGTCGCATAACAATCGTACGTGACGCCGATGTGCTCGTAGTTGGTATTGACGGTGCTATCCTCGACCGGTTCTTCCCCCTCGCTGCGAGCGAGCGCTCCGGGCAGCTCCATGCCGTGCGCGAGATCGTGGATCTCCCGGTTCTTCGCCGAGTGGATATGCGGGATGCGGCGGACCACCTTGCCGCTCTCGGCGTCCACGAGCACAGTGTCGCGAATGGGCGTGCCGTCTGCGCGCATACCCGTCACCTCGACCTGATAGACCAGCGAGAGGGCTTCGGGCGTCCGCACATAAGCAAGCTTCGCCTCGCCGGCGGCCAAGGCCTCGGGGAGCGACGGTACGGCGCCGTTGGCCACGGAGATCGCCGTGCTCGCGTCGATCCGCGGCTCGCGCGGCGCCGGCAGGTCGTCGCGGGCCTGGCCGTTGGCCGACGTGAGAATGCCCTTTTTCACGTGGACGACCAGCTCGCCACCGATGACGGGCAGGCCATGCTTCATCTGCTGGAAACGCAGATGCTGGTTGCCGAA
Organism: Polyangium jinanense; assembly: GCF_028435365.1. Next base: position 6,740 of record NZ_JAGTJJ010000088.1, read on the forward strand.
CGAATCGTGGTGGACCGTCTTCTGGACGAGATCCGCGGAGTTTGCGCGGAACGCAGGGGCCATGACAGCGAGGGCCGAGCGCACGTCGATTTTTCCGTCGTCCTCCCGGACCTCGGCAGCCCCGAGGTTGCCCTGGAGAGACGTCGGCACGCCGGCTTTGTCCACGTCGACGACGCGGACCGAGGGGAGCGCGTCGAGGTGCTTCTGGATATCGAGACCGGATCGCCCGACGAGACCGGATTGCCCGTCGAGACCGGATTGCCCTTCGAGCTCCGCGCCCGTGTCCCCCGGGCCCTGGCATGCAGCTGCGAGAACCGTGGCAGAAGCAAAACCAAGTACACCCACAATCCCAATCTTCTTCATCTGGAGTTCCTAGGATACAACGCTGCTCTTCGCCGCGCGCTCCGGTGATCCGACCGTCGGATCCACGTTCGCTCTGCGGCGTGGCGTCGGACTGAGCATTGAGCAGGGGTCGTGCCAGCGGCGGGGATACGGTCTGGCAGGGCGAACGAAAGGTCCTCCAGGGCGCGCCTTTTTATCCGCGCGGGGGCTTTTTCGCGGGAGCACCGGCTTCGTCGTCCCCTACCCCGGCGCATGAGCATCGGCAGCAATGCCATGGGGGTTCGAGCAACCCGTTGCTCGAACAGGGCTCCCATCCGAGCAACGGGTTGCTCGGGTGACCATGGACCTATCGTGTGGGGGCCGTGATGTGCGAAAGACGGGTATCTGGAGGAAGATTGAGACGCACCATTGGCTGGGCTACATCCATCGTCGGGCGACGAGCTTGCCCGGCAGGGTGCGCCCCCGAGCCATGACGTCCTCGGCGCGAAGCGAGCGAACTCGACGAAGGACCGAGCGTGCGACGAAGCGCCCGTCGCGGCGCCTTGCCGGTCACAGGCGCCCCACCCAGGTTTGGGGGAGGCCGTGCTATACCCACCCCAGCCGGGGCGCCTCGTTCGCGTCGTCCGACGGACCCAAAGATCATGGACATCCCGCATGTCGACGTCCCGCGACCGGGTGACATCGTGGCCGGCAAGTACCGGATCGAGGGTACGCTCGGGCAGGGCGGAATGGGCGTCGTGCTCGCTGCCGAGCACCTGGCGCTCAGGCAGCCGGTCGCGCTGAAGTTATTGCTCCCCCGCCACGGGGGCACTGTCGAGGCTGAGGAGCGCTTTCTGCGCGAAGCCCGAGCGACCGCGTCGCTGCAGAACCAGCACGTGGTGCGTATCCTCGACGCCGGCCTGCTACAGACGGGCGTGCCGTATCTGGCGATGGAGCGGCTGCGGGGGCTCGACCTCCAGGAGGTGCTCCACCTGCGCGGGCCCTTCTCGAGCATCGCGGCCGTCGACCGCTTGCTGGAGGCGTGCGAGGGGATCGCCGAAGCGCACGCGCGCGGAATCATCCACCGCGATTTGAAGCCGGCCAATCTGTTCCTGGCCACGGGAGCCGACGGGGTGGAAATCGTCAAGGTGCTCGATTTTGGTTTGTCGAAGTGGCTCACGCCCGAAGGCCCGACAGAGAGCAGCTTGACCGACTCGAATGCGATCGTCGGATCGGTCCCGTACCTCGCGCCCGAGCTCTTGCGAGGCCTGAAGTGGGCTGACACGCGCGCCGACATCTGGGCCCTCGGCGTGATCCTTTATGAGTTCCTCACGGGGCAACGCCCCTTCGAGGCCTGCACCACACCACAATGCCTGCTCAAGATCCTCGAGCATCCGCCGGTCCCCATGGATGCCTGGGGGGTCGTCGTGCCGGCGGGCATCGATCGCGTGGTCCTGCACTGCCTGGAGAAAGACCCCGGAGACCGCCCGCAGACGGTCGCCGAGCTCGCCCAGGCGCTCGAGCCATTCGGCTCCTCCGCGGCGCGCGCGTCCCTCGATCGCATCCGCCGCTATCAGGCGAACGAGGGTCCCAGCCGCCCCCAGAGCAGTCTCGTCGCCGAGCCACCTCCTTCGGAGCGCGTGGCGTCCCTCCACCGGGAGGAGACCCCGAAGCCCTGGGTGTCGTCGGACGCGCCTCCGCGCCCGCGTCCAGGAAGCGGCCGGTTCGGCCCCACGACGACCCCCCTACACGAATTGAACGCCCAGACACCCAGCCGTGCGCTCGCCCCGCCGGAGCGTCCGAGAAGCTTCTCCTGGGGCCTGGCCCTCGCCCTCGGAATGGCCGTGGCCGCTGGGCTCGCATTTGGGCTCTCGCGCATGACGCGGCGCATGGACGTCGTGTCGGCCGAGATCATACCGGAGCGGCTGACGAGCTTCGCGCCTCTGCCGGTCGAGTCGACGATACCGCCCGATCCGACGTCCGCGGCGCAGATTCGGCTGGGTCGGGTCCTTTTTCACGATCCGCGCCTGTCCAAGAACCAGGATATCTCGTGCGCCTCGTGCCACCCCCTCGAGGCCTGGGGCGTCGACCGCAGAAAGCTATCGCGAGGGAGCGACAATCGAGAGCCCCCCCGGAACACGCTGAGCGTCTACAACGTCGACGGCTATTTCGCCCTGCTCTGGGACGGTCGGCAGGACAACCTCGTGGATCAGGCCAAGGAGGTGCTGCGATCCCCGCGGGCCATGGCGGCCACGCCCGAGCGCGTCGAGGCGACGCTCCGCTCCTCCAAAGGTTATACGCAGGCGTTCGCGCAGGCGTTCCCCGGTCCGACGCAGCCCGTGACGTTCGACAATGTCGCGCGCGCGCTCGCGGCGTTCCAGGCCACGCTGTACACGCGGAGCCGCTGGGATCGATTCCTCGAGGGAGACAAGGCCGCGCTGAGCGACGAGGAGAAGGCGGGCTTCAACCGGTTCGTCGAGATTGGCTGCATCACCTGCCATTTCGGACCCAACGTGGGCGCGACGATGTACCAGAAGGCTGGGCTCGTGAAGCCCTGGCCGGACACGAAGGATCGGGGCCGCTACGAAATCACGCGGCGAGACGTCGACTGGATGGTTTTCCGGGTACCCAGCCTGCGCAACGTCGCCCGGACGGGGCCGTACTTCCATGATGGCTCGGTCTCCTCCCTGGAGGAGGCCGTGAAGATGATGGGGAGACATCAGCTCGGGCAGGAGCTGTCCGACAGGGACGCGCGCTTGATCATGCGGTGGATGGAGAGCCTGACGGGTGAGATCCCCCGCGACGCCATCGAGCTCGACGAGGCGTCACGCGTGCTCTTGAAGGGAAACGTGCCGTGAGGTCGGCCGCCCCGTGGTCCGGTTTGAACGGTAAAACCCTCAGAGGCCGAGCTCGGTCAGCCCGGGCCAATCGGCGGGCCTCGGGCCATCCGATTCCCACAGGAATTTGCGCTCGCTCGCGGCGATGTGCACGTCATTGATGCTGGCCTCTCGGCGGCGCATCAGGCCGTCGTCGTCGAACTCCCATTGTTCGTTGCCATAGGAGCGGAACCACTGGCCGTCGGCGTCGTGCCATTCGTACTGGAAGCGCACCGCGATGCGGTTGCCGTCGAACGCCCAGAGTTCCTTGATCAGCTTGTAATCGAGCTCCTTGGCCCACTTGCGCGTCAAGAACTCGATGATCGCCGCGCGTCCCTGGAAAAACTCCGCGCGGTTTCGCCAGACGCTGTCCTCGGTGTAGGCGAGCGCCACACGCTGGGGATCGCGGGAGTTCCAGGCGTCCTCGGCCAGGCGGGCCTTGCGGATGGCGGTCTCGCGGGTGAACGGAGGAAGCGGGGGCCGGGGGGACATGGCAGGGCTCCTTGGTCGGTACCGAGATAGGTACAGCGTTCAGGGAGCGCGCGTCAACGGGCGACGCCCCCTCCCCGCGGCGCCGCCGCGCCCTTCGCTTCACCAGCTCGCCAGGAGGGAGCCGTCGTCGGAGGCGACCAGCGTCGTCGTCTCCGCCGGGTCGAGCCGCGCATAAATCACGTATTGCCGCTCCCAGTAACTTCCGTCCGGGTGCGGCGTCGTCTCGCTGATGTCGCTGCGGGCGATGAAGCGCTGGGCGTTCATGGCCGTGTTCGTGAGCTTCGGCAGGATCCGATACTGCGCCGTCTGGCCGTTCGCCGCGCAATGATAGTACAAGGAGACGGGCGCCGTCGTCTTGCCGGACGCCGTCTTGAACATCCCGTTGAAGGGCATCCAGCATTGCCCGCTGTACCCGGCCGGGGTGACGTAGGCCGTTCCGTGAACGACCGGGTTATTGGCATTGGTCCCGGTCCCGTATTTGAGCTGCGTCCAGCCGTTCACGTACATGCCGATGCTGAAATCGTATTCGCTGCCCAGCGCATCGGTCTGCTCGTACACCGGAACCGTGGCGCCCTGCCAAACTCCGCAGCCGCCGGCGCCGCACGCTCGCTCCCGCATGCCCAGCATGAAGTTGCCGAACGTGGCAGGCTTCGAGGCGAACTTGGTGCGAATCTGCGTCGCAGTGAGCGCGCCGACCTTGATGTCGCTCTCGAACAGCTCCTCGGTCCCCGTGGTGAGGGCCGACGCGCTCGTCGAAATCGCCTCGTCGAGTGCGTCTTCCATCTCGCCCTCCGCGGCCGGCGAGGCCACGCAAGCGATGGGAGCCAGGCAAAAGAGCATACACAGACCAATCCAGCGAGACATGTTGCCTCCGTTATCGTCTTCGGCGCTGCAAGGGAGCGCGCCCGCGTTGACGGAGAGCACTATGCGCCTGGGACGGGCGCGCCTCTGGTTACGAGCGGTTACATCGCGCTCGCGCCGAGGCGGCCGAGGCGCACGGGCACGCCGAGTCGGTAGCCGTCTCCGTCGCGGAGGAGCAGCGCCGGCTCTTTCGGCTTCTCTTCCAGCACCTGCCGCATCCGGTGGACGGCGACCTGCAGCCGCTTGTCGTCGCGATGCGGATGGTAACTCGGCAGGCCCCACGCGCCGAGCACCAGGTCCTCCTTCGTCGCGCGCCCGCCGCCGCGCACGAGCACCTCCAGGATGCGCACGTGCAAGTCCGCCGACGAGAGGTCCACCCGCTTGCCGGAAGGCAGCAAAAGGGCGCGCTGCTCGAGGTCGAGCACCACCACCACCGAATCCTCGCTTCGTGCCGCCGCATGGGCCGAGCGCGCCACGATTCTTCGGTCCAGGGCGTCCTGCGTGTCCTCGCGCCCGAGCAGCCCTCGCGCCCGCCGGCGCACGACGGGCGACGCCGGGTCTTCCGCCATCGAAAGGAGGACGGCCGGGTCCCTCCGGTCCGAGACGAGCCAGGTCGCGAGGCGCGCCTCCGCGGCGAGGCGCGCCGAGCCGAGTCGCTCCGCTGCCTGCGCAAGAGAACGCGCGATGAGCTCGACGAGCGTGCGCGCGCTCGTGCCCCGGGCCGCGCGGAGGAGGCGCACGTCGAGCAGGAGCGCGAGCAGGTTCGCCTCTTCGATGGCAAAGCCCTCGCGCCGGGCGAGATCCAGCGCGCCCTCGAGAATGCCATCGGCGTGATCGAGCTCATCCCGGGCGATCGCAGCCTCCGCCTCCGCGCGTCGCGCGACGAGCCCCACGTCGGTCGGCAGGTCCGGCGGCGTCGTAAAGGAGGCCGTCGCCGCGCCGCGACGCGCCGCGACGATCACCTGCCACGCTTCGAGCAGCACCCGCGCCGTTCCTTCCGGGACAGCCATGCCGGCCGGCAGATCCGCGAGCGTGACAGGCGGCGCGCACGTGACGTCGATGGCCGCCTTGGCGCAGAAGGACCAGACGACGAGCTCCGGCAACTTGAACTGCGGGGCGTCGAAGGCGAGCTCGCGCGCGAGCTCCTCCAGGCCTTCCCCGGGTCCCGCGAAGAGGCGCAACCGGAGCGTATTGTAACGGTGAACGAAGCGCAGGTAGACGGATTCGTCGACGAAGGGCTCGACACGATCGAGGAGCCGCCGCCCGAGGTCAAAGCGTCCGCGCTCGACCGCCAGCGCGAGGTGCGCGAAGAGCTCGGTCGGGCGGCAGTCGGCGGGCGGCTCGCCAGCGCCGAGCACGCGCTCGAGCTCGCGGAAGCGCGAAGACGCGAGGAGCGCCGAGGCGAGCGTGGCGCGCAGCCGGCGGCGCTCTTCGACCCGGAGGCCCTCGAGTTTTTCCGGCATGGACGCGAGCATGTCCGTCGCGCGAGCGAAATCCCCGCGCAACATGAGCGCCGTCGCGAGCCGCAGGTCGCGATCGATCCGCTGGGACGTGCTGCGCACCTCGAGCCGCTCGAGCAAAGCGACCGACGCGTCGACCTCCGCCGTGTGGCGGAGGATGTCGGCGAGGAGCAACGCCGCGTCCGTCTGGAGGTCGACAGGCCCGTGCTCCGCGAGCGCACGGGCCGTGTCGCGCGCCCGCGCCACGGCTCCTCCATGCACGAGCAACCTGCACCAGAGCAGGCGCACGCGGGGATCGGCGGGCTCGGGCAGAGCCGCGGCCCATGCGAGCGACGCCCCCCCGTGGATCCAATCGGCGCAGCCGAGCCGATGCCCGAGCAGGGCCGGGCTTTCGAGGCGACCGAGCAGTTCGAAAAGCCCTTCGGCATACCCGGCCGCGCAGAGCATGAACAGGCGCTCGTCGAGCAGCGACGCGCAGAGCGCCGCGTCGCCTTCCTCGATCGCGAGTCGCACGGCCTCGAACGCAGAGGCAGGGCCCTCGGTATGGAGGACCAGCGAAAGCGCGGTACGCCGCGCCTCGGCCGCGTCGAGAGGCTCGGCGTCCAAAAGGGAGCGCAGGCGATCGTCGAGACGAACCCCGCTCGCCGTGAGCCGGATCAGCCCGCGCTCGTCGAGCTCGCGCGCCACATGCGCGGGCAACGCGGCGGCAAAGCGGAGAACCCGCAACGCTTGCACGGCGCGTTTCGCCTCGTCGCCGAGATCGACGAGCAGCGACCCGCCCGGATCGGCGCCCTGCGAGAGGACCAGGCGGCGGGCGCGGAAGGGGGAGCCCATGGCCTCGCGCGCGAGCGCCGCCGCCTCGGGGGCACCGCGCAAGGGCGCGCAGCGACGCACGAGCCGCGCGAGATCTTCTTCGGGGAGCGGCTCGATGCGGAGCGCCTTGTCCGCGAGCTCCTCGTGGCGGGGGCGCGTGCGTGTCATCACGACGAAACGGCTCTTGCGCGCATAACGGCTGATCGACAGGAGCAGCCGCTCCGTGAGGTCGTGATCGACCGCGTGGAGGTCGTCGACGAGGACCACGGCGCCCGCTCGCTCGGCGAGCTCGATGTTCAGCATGATGAGATCGGCGCGCGAGCGCCCCTGCGCCAGCCATTCGACCGTCTCTCCGGCGAGCCCGGCGAGGCATCGCCCGAAGCTGATCAGGAAGGTCGTATCCTCGGGCGTGTCGAGCGCCGAGTGATAGGCGGCGCGTGGGATTCGAAGGTCCGCGACGACGCGCAAAGCGAGCCCGGTCTTGCCGAGGCCGAGCGGGCCCCAGAGGATGGAGAGGGGGCTTTGCGCGAGCCGCCCGCAGAGCCACGCGCGCTCGTCCGTTCGGCCTTCGAAGATCTCCGGTGGATTCGGCAGGTGGTACATGCGGTCGTACATGTGCGATGGGCGGTCTCTGGCCGCAATCTCGTAGCTCGGCAGGTAGCCCGCCCGCGAGCTCCAACAGGCCGGCGGCGTACAGCGGCAATGGCGACTGCGATCACCGCGAGGCCGACCGTGTTCCTATCGTCGTCGGTGCTCGCGAAATCGCACGCGCACGCCGAGCGCTTCTGGACGCGTGGCGGCTCGACGGGCTCCGCGCCGCCGGTCGCGGGCTGATTTGCCGGAGCGGGGCGGGGCTTCGGATTGGTGACGAGCAGCTCGCCGAGCGCAATGCGCCGGTCCTTTTGGTCCTGCGCGCTCGTCATCCGCGCCATCAATTCGACCTTGTACACGCCGGGATCGAGGGGCGGATCGAAGGCGAGCAGGACACCCAATGAGCCGTCCCCCACGTAGCCCCACCCGCCTCCCATGTCCATCGGCACCCGCCTCTCGCCGGCCGAGCTCTTCAGCGTGATCTCGCCGTGGTCGACCCGCCAAGGACTTCCGTCGTACGAGACCCAGCGGAGGTGGAGCGCCCGCCCGCGAAGCGAGCCGCTCATCACGGGGCTCGGGGCGCGCGTCGTATCGAGTTGTCCGACGATCCCGAGAGCAATCGCGCTCCTGACCATGGCATACCGAACGGCATCGTCCTCCTCGAGTGGCCACCGCGCGACGATCGCGGCGCCGGAGATCTTCGCGTTCGGCTCACGCGTATCGACGGCGCCGGCGGCCGCGGCGCGGACGCGGGCGTCGGGGTCGTCGAGGAGGCTCGCAATGCGGCGGGGCATCGACTCCAAGAAGGATCGCGGCCCCCAAGCGTGGTGCAAGAGCTGGATTGCAGCGACACGGGCGCGCGGCGAGGCGGCGCGGTTCGTGGCGACATCGAGGATCCGCGCCTTGTCGACTTTCTGGCGCATGATCAAGAAGTCGACGCCCTGGGCGCGTCCGAGCGCGTCACAGAAGGATTCTGCATCGTTCGTCGTCGCGATGGCTTGGAGCGATCGCACCGCGACGAGGTTCTCCCAGCGGGGGAACGGCACCACGGCGAGTCCATCGACATCCCGTGTGTCGTCGGGCCCGACCTCGGCGGCGAGCGCCTCCACGTTCTGAGAAGGGGCGCGAAGCAGGGCGCGCACGCGGTCGGCACGCGCGATCGCGCGTTCGATCGCCGGCTCGAGCTCGGCGAGGGTCAGGGGAGCGCTTCCTCCGCGTGGATCACCGGCGGCGTCGTATGGATCGTGGCCCTGCGGGACCGGGACGAACGGTCCCGGGTTCCACCCTTGCTCGAACCGATACGCGCGGCCGTCGACGAACACGCGCAGCCCGGATTGCACGAGGTAGTGCTCCGGCATGCCGGGAGCCCGCTCGACCTTTTCGTCGAACCGCTTGAGGAAGAGGATGACGTCGGCCGAGGGAGCCCCGGGGAGCCGCCCGATGGACGGGTCGAGCTCATAGACCCCATATTCGACGGCCACCGCGTCGTTTGGCGCGAGCGTACCGCGATACGCCTTCTTCACGACGTGGTCGACGACCGCCTGGTAGGGCCCGATCCGTCGCTCGCCGGTGCGCGTCGCGAGGACGATGTGATCGCTTTCGAGCGCGAGCGACGCGAGGTCGTAGTGTTTCATCATGGCCGCCTCGGCGCGGCCAGCCGTTCCAAGCAGGAGCGCGAGCACGGCGATCATCAAGATCGACGCCCAGCGGCGGGCCCTGTGTCGGTGCGCCAAAGGTGCCTCCAGGAGCTCAGTCGAAAATGGCAGGGCCGGGCGTGAGGATGCGGCGGGGGTCGAAGCGGTGTTTCAAGTGGGCGAAGGCCGGCCACAGGGCGCCGAAGTGATCATGCCAATCGGCGGACGTGAAGGGAATGCCGCTCGCCGCATACCGTTTGCCGCCGAGATCGCGGAGGGTTTCGTAGATGGCGCGGTTCTTGGCGAGGAGAGTGGCGACGACGGGAGGGGGCGCGAAACGGAGGAGAGAGAAGAGATACACCGTGGGCTCGTCGGGGAGGGCGACGAAGGGAGCGGTGACGGCGGCGCGTTTGAACGGGTAGATGAGGATGGGTCCGCCACCCATGTCGTCGGGGGTCGTCTGGTCGAGGACGGATTGAATGAAGGAGGCCGCCTCGGAGCCGGGGACGAACATGTCGATCCACGGGTGGGGAAGCTGCCAGGCGCCGACGGACTTCAGGAGCGCGACGAGGGGGGCAATGCGGTTGGTGAAATCGAAATGGGTGAGGTCTTCCACCGTGAGGGTGGAAGGTGCGAAGGTGAGGTCGCCGGTGAGCGCGGCGTCGTCCGGGGGCTCTCCCGCAGCGTAGTATTTGACGGCCTCGATCTGATACACCCATCCACCACCTTCGGCGGGTTGAGCGAAACCTTCGAGGTAGTCGAAGCGCCCGTCGTCGATGAGTTTTTCCTGGTCGGCCATCAGGTCGACGAGGGCGGGGTACAAGGCGGTATAGCGGCGGGCCATGCCGGGGACGTCGATGAGGCGGACGCGGGCGCGGACGATGATGCCGAACTGGCCAATCCCCCCGAGGGCAGCCTGAAAGAGATCGGCGTGGTGGGTGGGAGAGCAGGCAATGAGTTTCCCCTTCCCCGTGATGATCTCGAGCTCGAGGACGTTGTCCACGAGCATGCCGTGGCGGAAAGCCTGGCCGCCGATGCCGCCCACGGAGAGGGTGCCGCCGATGCTGAGGTCGATGTGATCGGTGAGGGCAGGAGGGCTTTTGCCGAGCGGTGTCGTGGCGGCGAGGAGGTCGATCCAGCGGACGCCGGCATCGACGAGAGCGCTATCTTCGTCGATCTCGTGAATGGTGGCGAGGGAGGCCATGTTGATCACGATGCCAGCCTCGACCTGGGATTGGCCGTAGACGCTATGGGTATTGCCGATCATGCTCATCCCGCCGACCGGGATCCGGTGGGCGTTGGCGAAGCGGAGGATCGCGCGGATGTCGTCGATCGAGCCAGGGAGGAGGACGGCAACGGGGGTCTGGTGGACGATGTGGCCAAAATCGTCCGCCGCAGCGGCGAGGTCGTCGGGAGCGAAAAGGAGCTGTCCGTCGAGGGATGGGAGGCAGACGGCGTCGGAGGCGGCGTCGGGCTGGGATAACCAGGCGCGGGCAGAGGGGCTGAAGGCGAGGATGGCGGAGGCGGCGGTGAGGCCGGCGAGGAAGGTTCTGCGGGTCTGGGGCTGCGTCATGGTCGATCGCTCCTGAAGAAGGGAGAGGCGGACGGAACCAGTATAGTGGAAACGGGGCGCCCTGACAGCCGCCCTCGTGCGGGCTTCAAGAGCCGTTCGTGAAGCTGACGCGCAAGATCCGACCTATCTCCAGGGCGATCCATATGGCCCCATCGGGTCCGAGCACCAGGCCATGCGGCTCGGAGGACGGGGTTGGCAGATCGTATTCGTGGATCACGCCCTCCGAAGTGATGTGACCCAGCCGGTTCGCGCCCCACTCCGTGAACCAGCATGCACCGTCTGGATCGGCCACGATTGCGTGGGGCCGCGCAGTACGATCCGGGAGAGGAAACTCGCGCGTCGTGCCATCCGGGGTGATCCTCCCGATCTGGCCTGCGCCAATCTCGACGAACCAGAGGGCGCCGTCACGGCCGAGGGTGATACCCACGGGCGCGGCGAAAGGCGTGGGCAGAGGATGGATCGCGACCTCGCCCTCCGGCGTGACACGGCCGATGGCATTGGCCTGATTGAGGGTGAACCAGAGGGCGCCGTCGGGGCCAGCGGTCATGGCCGAAGGGAACGCGCCTTGGATGGGCAGCGCGAACTCCGTGATCGCGCCGTCCGTCGTGATGCGGCCGATCTGATCGGCGTTCATCTCTGTGAACCACAAGGCGCCATCCGGACCCGAGGCAATGCCGAAGGGACCCGCGTTCGCGGTGGGCAGAGGAAAAGACGCCATCTCGCCCGCGGTCGTGATGCGCCCGATCTGGTGATCGCCGGATCGGGTGAACCAGAGCGCCCCGTCGGGTCCCGGCGTGAGGATGCAGGGCCGAGATCCCGAGGCATCGAGCGGAAAGACGTCGAGCTGGCCTTCCAGGGTCATGCGCGCGACCGCCCCGCCGTGGACCAGCGTGAACCAAAGGGCTCCGTCGGGGCCCGTGGTGATGCCGTAAGGGCCAGCGTCCAGGCGCGCGAGGGGGATTTCCCGAAAGACGGGGCGTCCAATTCCTGCCATCGAGATCTACACCAGCAGGAGTCGCCCGGGCTGTCAACCGGGGTACGAAGACAGCCCAGCGTCAGCGATAGACGGGAGGTGCGTTTTCGTGCTGCACGAGCAGGGTGGTCATCTGCTGCCCGTACGTGAACGCGACGCGGCAGTAGACGATGCGGCCGCGGAACTGGGCGAGCGTGTCGAGATCGCCGCGCACCTCCAGCGACGGAGGATGGTCACGAACGATCAAGGAGCTTATCTCTCGATAAAACATGGCTTCCGAATAAATCACGCCGGTGTCGACCACTTGCAGCCAGGTGCCCTTGTAGTCGTTCGAGAAAATGCCGCCCTTTTGCTGCGCGATCCATACGTCGACCAGGGTGCCGTTCGCGAGGGGGACGGCCCCAGGCATGTCGATACGTACGACGTTGTTCGACGCTCTCATGTATCGACCTGTGGACCGCCCATGATCCCGTCGGCCTCTCGTAGCACGCATCCCGCGCGGCGGTCAAACCGTCCGGTGCGCGGGGCGCCCCCTCCCCTTTTGCATGCCGATCCCAGGTCCTCGCCGCGCCCTCCCCGGACCCGGGAAGGGTCTCCTCACGGCGCGCCGCCGAGGATGGGCGTCGCCGGAGCCTCGTCCCCTGCGCCTCCGGAAGCGGAACGAGCGTCGCTCCCGGGCCCGCGGGAGAGGAAAACGCCCGCGCTGATCAGGCACAACACCACCACGATGACCGCGATTATCTCGAGGACCTTCTTCATTCTCCTCCACTGCGATATCGCACCGCGACACCGCAGCCTCCTCGCCGGGACGGTGGATTGAATCTCAACAATGCGCGCGCACCGCGCCATTCCACGCGGAGCGATCCGCCTGCTCGGCTCGCGTGCGCAGCCCGTCGTCGAGCGCGGCGTAGATTGCCCGCCGAGAGGCCCCACGTCCAGAAGAATTCCCCGCATTGCGGACATTGCTTGTCCGACCCTCCCCCGCGGCGGCGAGCGCGGCGCGCGCCGATCTCCGTCCGAAGAGTTCACGAGGTGCGAGAAAGAGGTGGGTAAGCGGCCTACACGACGCGTGGAGGCGAAGGATGCGTTCGACTCTGTCAGAAGCGGATTCCCGGCCCGAGGACGCCCAGCGTCAGGGCCGTGATCGCGGCGCCCGCCGTCAACCACGCGGGCGTCGGAGCCAGCTCAAGGGGTGGTCCGACCTCCCCCCGCGGAGCCTTCACCCACGCGGGGAGCCATGCCAGAAAAAAGGTGCCTCCCAGGGTCGCGAGCGCGGAGGACACCACGTATTGCATCCCCTCGGCATTCATGAGCGCCGCGATGCTGAAGAGCACACCGCCGACCGCGCCGTAGGGAACCCAGCAGAGAATACGCGCCGCCGTCGCCCGCTCGGGGAGCTCGGTGCCCAGGTGAGGATCGAGCCGGCGTAGCAGCACGCGCAGCGCTGCGGCGGAAAGGATGGCTCCGGTGAGCGTCAGCGCGATCCTCCAGGCAAGCGGGCGCGAAAGGCCTGCGATGAAGTCGGCCCAGTCGCCATGATTCCCGAAGGGTGACGTCATCAAATAACCCGCGCCCATAAAGAGATTCGTGGCAGCGAGCAGCCAGTGTGCGTACCAGCGGTTGCTAGGCCGCCCGGGCGCGCGTGGCATGGTGGCCAAAAAGAAGGCGCCGAGGAGCAGGTTGGCGACGGTGCCGCCGGCCTTGATGGCGCGCACCGCCCATTCGCTCAAGCCCTGCTTGTCGCAATCGAACCAGGCGCTCGACATCCGCAGCGCCTTCCCGCCCACGATCAAGCAAGCTCCCCCGTGACCCACGCCCTCGTGACCCGCCGTGGCAACGAAATACGCCATCACGCCGATCACGAGGGTCGTCATCACGGTCGATCGCGTCGGGTTCTTCATGCAGAGGATCCTCGTCCGGCCGCGGTCCTGGCGGCCTCCGTCGAGGCTACAACGAGCGCGCGCCGCGGGACAACGGCGCGGCGTCCGCTCCCGCTCCCGCTCCCCCCTCCCAATCTTTCCCCGCCCTGCCCGTCCTACCCCCGGCCGTATGCTCCGACTTCTTCGCCGCCGCCCCGCCCCGGACGCCCACGTCATCCGTCCTCCGGGCCCTCGCCTCCTTCGCCGTATCGCCCTCCGCTTCTTTCAGTGCCCTCCCCGTGCGTGGCGCACGCTGCCGGGCGTGCGCGCGCCCGTCATCCTCGCCTTCATCTTGCCGCTCGCCTGTTACGCGTTCGGCTTGTTCCCCGCGTTCTCGGCCTCCGGAGAGTGCTGCAGCCCTTTGCGTCTGCCCTGCCTCCCGGCTGCATTCCATGGCGAGGACCTGGTGGACGCTCCCCTGGTCGTCGTCGATCGCCACCACGTGTCCGTCGACGGCGTCGTCGTGGCCGACACGCCCGAGCTCGGCGATGCCCTCGAGCCTCTCCACCTCGACGAGCTTCGCGTGCTGCTCGTGACCAAAAAGGAGCTCTGGAGGCAGGTCCGTCCCGACGCACCATTCCCTGGTGAGGTCCTCATCGCTGCCGCCCATGACCTCCCCATCTCCGCCGTCAAGAGCGTCATGGCCAGCGCCGCCGCGGCGGGGTATCCGCATACGAGCTTCATGGTCCAGAAGCTCTATCCCCCGGTGCGCTGAGGTCGAGCCGCCTCGGGCCGCCTGCGATTACCCGCGGCGCGATACGGACTTCATCGCGCGATCGATGCCGGTCTTGAGGCTCCCCGTCGTCACGAGGCCTCCGAACTCTGCGCCCAGGCCCACGAGGGTTTGCGCGACCTCCGCGCGAATTCCGCTGAGAATGACCTCTGCGCCGAGGAGCCGCGCGGCTTGCGCGGCGCGGAGCAAGGCGCTCGCGACCTGGGTATCCACCACGGCCACGCCCGTGATATCGAGGATGGCCACGGCCGCGCCCGTGCGGCTCACGCCTTCGAGCAGCGTCGTGAGGACCTGCTCGGCTCGCTCGGGATCGAGCGCCCCGACGAGCGGCATCGTGAGAATCTGATCGGTGATGGGGATGAGGGGCGTCGACAGATCCGCGACCCGCTGGCGCTGCGCCTCGATGATCTCTTTTTGCGACATCGTCTCGCGCAAGAGCTCCTCGGCTTGCTGGCGGTCGCTGATATCGATCAGCGTTCCGATGAAACCCTCGATCGCGCCATCCGCGCTCCTCGTCGGCACGGCCTTCCCGCTGACCCAGCGCAGGGATCCATCGGGCAAGCGGAACCTGAAGTCGATGGCGTGCTTTTGCTCCCCCGTTTTCACGATCTCGACCCAGCTCTCGACGACGTGGCTCACGTCGTCCGGGTGGACGGCACGGATCCATCCTTCGCCCAAGGCCTCACGCGCCGGCACGCCGGTGACGGTCGACCAGGTGTCGTTGACGAACGTGATGTGCCCCTCGGCGTCGGTCTCGAAGACCGCAAGGGGCAGGCGCATCGTGATCGAGCGGGAGCGCTCTTCGCTCCTGCGCAATGCGCGCTCCATCTCTCGCTGCTCGTTGACGTCGACGCAGCAACCGACCCACTTCCCGATGCTACCGTCCTCGAGCAGGTGCGGAACGCCTATCGACCAGAATTGGTGATAGAAACCGTCTCGGCCCCGAAGGCGAAACTCGACGTTGAATATGCCGCAAGTGCCGACGGCGTTCAGCCAGGCCGTCGCCGCGCGGGCGCGATCCTCTGGATGCAGGGCGTCGACCCAGCCGACGCCCTGGAGCTCCTCGACGGTTTGCCCCGTGAACGCGCACCATTCCACCGACGCGAGGCCCGACGTTCCGTCGGCGTTCGTCGACCACAAAATCTTCGCCACGGCCGCGACCAGCGCCTGGGATTGCTCCGCGCTCATGCGAAACTCGTGCCGCTCCAGCTCGAGCTCGGCGACCCTCGCCTCGAGAGACGCGATCCGCTCGTGCAGCGCGCTCATCTCGTCGGCGTGGCTGTCCGTCGTTTCGGGATCCATGGGACGACCGTACCACGATCGGACGTCGTTGGAATCACCCGTCGGCACCAAGGCGGGAGCCGGTGGGGGGCCCGGTGCCTTCCCTCACGGATCGCCAAAAACATGACGATTCGAGATGCAATTCCAGCATCGCGCGCTCGGCTTCCCAAGACGAACGTTCCTTCGGTACACTGCCGCGCATGCAGAGCAAAGCGGGCACCGTCGAAGCGTATCTCGAGAGCCTTCCCAGCGATCGTCGTGCGGCACTGGAGGCCGTGCGCGAGGTCATCCTGAAGAACCTCGATGGGGAGTACGAAGAGGGCATGCAATACGGCATGATTGGGTACTACGTGCCCCACCGTGTGTTTCCGCCGGGATACCATTGTGACCCGCGGCAGCCGTTGCCCTTCGCGAGCCTCGCATCCCAGAAGAACTACATGTCCGTCTACCTCATGGGCGTCTACGGCGATACGGACGCGCGGAAGTGGTTCGAGGACGCCTGGGCGAAGGCGGGAAAGAAGCTCGACATGGGCAAGTCCTGCGTGCGATTCAAGAAAGTCGAGGACCTGGCGCTCGACGTGCTCGGCGCGGTGATCAAACGAATGCCCGCGAAGAAGTACGTCGCGCAGTATCAAGCGACGCTCGGCGCCATGGGCAAGGGCAAGGGCCGGCCTGCGAAGGCGGAGGCGGCGACGGAAAAACCGGCGGCCAAGAAGGCCGCGAAGAAGGCGCCTGCCGCGAAAAAGGCTCCCGCGAAGAAGGCGGGCGCGAGGGGCTCGGCAGGTTGAACATGGAACCGAGGTCCTACCCGGCAGCTCGCGCGAGCACGGCGTAGAGCTCGCGGAGCTGGAATGCCTCGGCCATCGCCCGCACCTCGGCCGCCCACGCGGAGAACCGCGCGTCCTCCTCTTCGATGGCAGCAAGCGCCTGCAAGAGCTCCGGAATTCGCCCCCGCTCGGCCAGGTCGAGGAGGCGCGCCATCACCTCCCGAGGCGGCTCGATGCGTGGCGCGGGCGTAGGGTCCTTCTCGGCCTCGTCCACGACGCGCGGAGCGCGGATCCACGTGATTTCGAGGCGCCGCGCGAGCACGTCGAAGAGCGCCGGGAGGCGCACGGGTTTGGGGAGGAATTCGTCGCAGCCCGCGTCCTTGGCGCGCTTTTGTTGCGCCTCGTCCACGCTCGCGGACGAAGCCACGAGGGGCAAACCGGCGAGCGCAGGGAGACGGCGAAGGCGCCGCGCGACCTCGTCGCCGGGGAGGTCCGGCAATGCGAGGTCGAGGATCACGAGATCGGGCCGCCGCGCCTCGATCTGGGCGAGGGCCAACGTGCCGTCCTCGGCCAGGAGGACCTCGAACCCGAGCGGACCAAGCGCGTCCCGCAGGAATACCCGATTGCCCTCGTTGTCGTCGACGACGACCACGACCCGCCGCGCTCCCTCGTAGCCCGTGATCACCTCGGCGGGGTGCGCCTCGCCGGCCGACTCTTTTTCCGCGACGACGGAGAGCGGCAGCGCCACCGTGAACGTGCTGCCCTCGCCGAGCGAGCTTTCGACGTCGAGCCGGCCTCCCATTTGCTCCACGATCTTGCGGCTGATCGAGAGCCCGAGCCCGACGCCCTCGGCGCGCGCTCCCCGATCGCCGGCCTGCTCGAAGGGATCGAAGATCCGCGCGAGATCCGCTTTCGCGATCCCCGGCCCCGTGTCCTCCACGCGAAAAACGAAATCACCGCCGCTCGTATCGACCTTCAGGGTGACGCTCCCCGCGCGGGTGAATTTGATGGCATTGCCGAGCAGGTTGAGCAGGACCTGCGTCAATCGTTTCTCGTCGACCCGGGCCCAGACGGGCAGAGCCTCGGCGGGCATGTAATGAAAACCGAGCCCCTTCTGCTCCGCGCGGACCCGGCAGAGATCGGCGACGCTTTGCAAGAGCGCCGGGAGGTGGACCTCCGCCGGGGCGAGCTCCATCTTGCCCGCCTCGATCCGTGCGATGTCGAGGACATCGTCGATGAGCGCGAGCAGGTGCTCGCCCGACCGCTGCACGACGTCGAGCCCCGCGTGGTCCTCCCGCGAGAGCCGCGGGGACCGGGCGAGGATCTGCGTATACCCGAGGATGCCATTGAGCGGCGTGCGCAGCTCGTGGCTCATGCCCGCGAGGAAGCTCGATTTCGCGCGGTTCGCAGCGTCGGCCGCCTCCATCGCCGCTTTCAGCTCGGCCGTCCGCTCCTCCACCTGCGTTTCGAGCTCCTCGTTGCGCCTCGCGAGCGCCCGGAGCCTCACCCGAACGCCTCCGTACACGAGCGCCGAAGCCGTCAGCACATACCCGAGGTAGGCCCACCACGTCCGCCACGGCGCGGGCTTGACCTGGAACGCGATCGATACGGGCCCCGCCACGTTGCCGGCATAATCGCGGCCCCACGCCTGGAAGGTGTACGCCCCCACGGAGAGGTTCGTGTAACGCGCCTTCGTGTCCACGGTCCAATCGCTCGGCGAAGGGTCGAAGCCCAGGAGTTGCATGCGATATCGCGTGTCGGGCGCGCGAAAAAAGGAGAGGAGCGAGACGTCGAAGGCGACCGTGTTCTGATCCCAGGGGAGCACCGCCTCCGGCGCGAGCGCCCCGCCCGCCGCGCGGACCGCGGAGAGGACGAGGGGCTTCGGCGTGACGTCCTCGATTTCGCCCGCCGGATCGAAGACGGCCGCGCCTCCCACCGTGCTGACCCAGATACGGCCGCGGCTATCGACGAACGAGCCGTTCTGCTGGCACTCGTTGCTTGGCAGCCCATCGTCGGTCGTGAAGGTGTACAGGGAAAACTCCGCCGGATCGTCGGGCGTGGGCGCGCGGGGCGTGAGGCGCGCGACGCCGCGCACCGTGAAGAGATACGTGCGCCCCCGGCTGTCGGCGCGCACCTGCACGATATCGTCGCTCGGCAGCGCCGGCCGGCTCTTCGTGTCGAGCCGCTCGAGCCACACCTCGGCGTCGAGGTCATACCGCGCGACGCCGGCGCCCAGGGTGCCTATCCAGAGCACGCGCGCCCCGCGCGTATCGCGTAGCTCGGCGAGGGTCGTCACAAAATTGGAGCCGAGCGGCGTGTTCGCCGTGGTGTAACTCCTCCACGCTCCGTCGTCGAGGCGCGAGAGGCCCTTGAGCGTGGCAAACCACGTGCTCGTCCCGCCTCCCGGACGTGGGGTCTCCAGAATGGCGTGTACCTGGTCGTCGAGGAGCGGGGAGCTCCCCTGCTGAAATACCTGCCACGTCCCGTCTTCGTCGAGGCGCCCAGCGCCGACCGACGCCACCCAGAGGCCGCGCCCGTCGATCGACTCCTTCAGGTCGAACACGTTGCTTTGCAGGATCGGCACGTGGCTCGCGCCGTACGTCGTCAGCCGACCGGCCTCCCAGCGGTGGAGTTTGCCGCCGTCGTCCCCGAACCAGACCACCCCGGGCTCCCGTCGAGAGGGTAGGAGGGCCGTGATCATCGACTTGTCCGACATCTCGGGCGGAAGGACCGGAGACATCCCCTGCTCCGAGAGCCGGAACAGCTTGTTGTCCGCGCCCATCCAGGTCTCGCTCCTGCCCTCCGCGTCCCGCACCTCGCCGAGCCCCATGCTCGTGCCGGAGAGCGGTGAATTGCGCGGCGTGAAGGCCACCCACCCGTCGTGCCGGAGTTGCCCGAGCCCGCCTGCGCCCATCCAGAGCGTGCGGCCGGTCGCCGCGACCGCGAGGACGACGTTGTCGGGCAGATTGGAGTTTGTCGTGGTGAGCGTCGCCCATTGCCCCTTGGAGAAGCGGGCGAGACCGCCGCCATAGGTGCCGGCCCAGATCGTACGTTCTCCCGAACCATCCACCGTCTCGGCGAGCGCGCGGATCGGCACACGAGGCGCGTGCGGGGATTCCGGCCCGACACGCTCCCACCGGCCGTCCGTATATCGGAGGACGCCGGAACGCGCGGCCGCCCAGAGCTCGTGCTCGCCTTTCCCATCGGCGGTCTGCAAAAGCGAAAAGACGCCTTGCACGTCTTCGACTGCGCCATCCGCCTCGAAGGGCGCGCAGCGTCCCTCCTCGCAATGAAAGATTTCATCGACGCCGACCCAGAGCGTCGGCTCGCCAGACGGCAATGTACCTTCGAGGAGCGAGTAGATGTCCGGGTACTCGAGGCCCGGCCCGAGCTCGACGCGGTGGAAACGCCCGCCGTCGAACCGATACAGCCCATGGGTGCTGCCCACCCAGACCGCGGGCCCACGGCGTGATCCGAGCATGGAACGGATCGGATACCCACTCGGGAGGCCCTCGGCGGCCCCGAACCGCTGAAACGCCCCGTCGGCAAACCGGAAGACAGCGCCGTCGACCATGCCGAACCAGACGGAGCCGTCCTGCGCCGCGGCGATTGCCTGGACCCAGCTCGGCGAGCCGCCCGTCGGAATGGCCAGGGGCGTGATGCGCTGGCCATCGTGGTAGGCCGCGCCGCTCTGCGTGCCGATCCACATGCGGCCGCCGCGGTCGAAGGTGATGGCGTTGACGACGCTATGGGGGAGGCCCTGGTCGACGCCGAAGACGCGGATCGTAGGCGTGCCGAGCGCGGCCGCGTCCGCCGCGGAGGACGCACGAGCTAGTGTCGCGGCGAGCGCGAGGGCGAGGACGGCAACGAGGCGGCGGGTCACGCGGGTGGATGGTAGTCCCTGCGAGGTCGAATGTCCTCGGTCCACTTGCCCGGGATCCATAGGACTCTGGTCCCATGGCGGGATCTTTCCTGCAGAAGACGCCGCCGAAGCGCTCGCAGCGCTCGGCGACATCGTGGACGACGACCGGCGGGCCGCGACGATCATCCAGCGCATGCGCGGTCCGTTACCGGCTTCGGAGGAGAATGGTGCGTAAGGGGAGCGCGCCTCGTCCACGAAGGCGAGCTCCCAGAGCCGTGCGGTCTTCCGTACCCGTGCATCGATATCCGGCGGTGGGGGGAGGCGCCCCGGCTGATCAAAAGCTCGCTCGGTTCCCAGGCGCATCGTGAGCCCCCTGGCTCGTTTTCCATTGTCGTCCAGTCGGTCGACGTGCGATTCGATACTCCATGCAAGCAATGACGAGACACCGCTCGGCAATGCTGGGCGTGCTGGTGTTGGGCTTTGGTGGAGCAGGGATGACGGGGGCGTGCGGGTCGCCTCTCGATCCGGGACCTGTCGATTCGTGCCCGACTCCAGCCGACACCCCGACCGACACGTCGACCGAATGCGCGGAGCCGATGCCCAAGCCGTGCATGCTTTACCGCATCCCGCTCGTGGGAAACCCGAAGGAGGACGTCGCGCTGCGCAGCAAGTACATCGCCGCGTTCGGCAGCGCTTGCTACATGTCCGAGGCCGGTTCGTTCGACTGTTTTTACAAGACGTGGGAGGCAGCGTGCGCCGATGCCGCGAAGATCGGCGAGGTGTCGGGAAATGCGCCGTACGACACAGGCTACAAGTGCCAGCCCGTCGGCAACGGTGACTACACGCTGCAAGTCGGCTCGGATGTCGCGAACAAGATCCTGATCAACTACCAGGCCGCGCCGCTCCAGACGTCGCTCATCGAGATCAAGAGCGTCCCGACGGAGGTGAGCGGTCCGTACCGGAACTTGGTCGAGGTCACGACCATCAAAACGGACAAAGGCTTCTACTGCTCCAGCGGCCAAGTCAACGAAAAGGGCGAGCCCCTCAACCAGAGGGAGTGGGTCCTCCAGGTCAACCGCAAGGCGCACAAGGGCGAGATTCACTCCGATCTCGCGGGCTTCACGTGGCCTTGCGAGGATGAGAACTGCAAGCCAACGACGTGCACGGAGAAGCTCGTCCTCCTGGATCCGGATGATGACAAGACGCCTCGATACGACCCCGATCGCGCGGAGGTGCACCACGTGGTGCCCATGAAGGATCTGCGCAGTTGCCCGTGGGGCACGAACGCGTACAAGAACGCAGCCGTCATCTCGCGGAGGCTCAATCGATTTCTCTTCAACAAGGTCCCGCCGGAAAAAGAGGTGGCGCAGATCAACAAGGTTCTGCCGTACACGCCGTGACGCGGTAGGCGGACGCAGGCGGCGAGCCCGTTGACGCCGAGACCGACGAAGTCTAGGCGAAACACCATGATCGAACGGGCCACCCCTCACTTCGGGCGCCTCGTCTTCGACCGAGACGCCATCGTCCGCGCCGCGCTGCGCGCGTACGTCGAGACCTACCTCAAGCGGATCGCGCGCTTTTGGTATCCAGCCTCCGACGGCGCCGAGTGGATGGGCGACCCGAAGCGGGGCGCCATCTACAACGACGACGGAGAAGGAAACTACGAGGTTGTCGCGTGGACCGAGGCGGGCGTCGTCGGCCTCGCGTGCGAGATCGGGGCCGGGTCGATCGAGCAGCTCGGCCTCTCGCTCGATGCGGTGACCGGCGGCCCGGACGACGTGCGCGGGGCCGTGCCGGGGCTCCCCGCCGAGCTCGAGCCCGCGTTCGTGGTGGCCGTCGGCATGCTCGACGTGGGGGAAGAGCATGGGGAGAGGCGGGCGGGCGTGGGCTTCTGGCTTCATGGCGATCGCGTCGGCGGCACGCTCCTCGCCGTCGACGATCCGTATCGGGCCCACGGCGCCGTCCGGCTGGCCGCGTGGGGCTTGCTCTACAACGGGCGGCTCTTGCCGCTGTCGTGTGAGTCGTATCGTCCACGCCCCGGGTGGATCGTGACGTACCACGACCGCCCGCAAGACGCCCCCGCCCACGCGGTCATCGACGCGGTGGTCGACCGGAGGCTCGCTGGCCCCACGGAATTCACGCCCGCCGAGCTCGAGACGCTCCTTCTCCCCACGCCCGACCCGAAGCGCGTACGTGGCGCTCAACGCAGGCTTCAAAAGGTCGGCATCACCTGGCCCGGCTCGCCCGAGATCCCCGAGGAGCCGACATAACGGGCCAACCCCTTTTTGCGGTGACTCGTCTCCCCAAATGAAGGCGCAAGCTCCCACCGATTGACCTACCTCGTCGCAAAGCGGCAGCGGTGGCGGTAGCGCGAACGGCAACTTCGGACTCCGCGCGCGCGTCCACGCACCTCGCGAGCACGTCCACGGACCCCGCAAGCAAGTCTTCGGACGCCGCGAGCACAAGCCCGGCCTGCTCGCGACGTTCGAATCGACGATCCGGTATCACGCGCTCTACGCGGACAGGAGCGCCGCCACCCGGCGCAAGAACCAGGAAAGCGCAGCCGCGTCTGCCGCGGAGCCCACGAACGAAGCATAGAGCCCCGGGCGCCACGCCCCCGCGGGACGCCCTACCGCGCGCCTACAAGAGCACCGCGCATTCGATCCCGTGAGCCCACCACCCGTAAAACGGGGGGCTACGCTCACCCCGATGCGAGCTTCTCGCAGAGCTCGCGAAGGCGATACGTCTCGGCCAGCGCGCGCACCTCGCTCACCCACGCAGAGAGCCGCGCGTCCTCTGCTGCGAGCCCCTCCAGCGCCTGCAACAGCTCCGGGATTCGTCCTCGTTCGGCGAGGTCGGACAAGCCCGCCACCACGTCCGCGGGTGGCTCGATCCGGGGCGCGGGCACCTCTTCCCGAGGAGCCTCCCCCATCACGCGCTGCGTGCGGATCCAGGTGAGGCCCAGGCGCCGCGCGAGCAGCGCGAAGAGCGCCGCGAAGCGCACCGGCTTGGGGAGGAACTCGTCGCAGCCGGCCTCCTCCGCGCTTCGCCGCTGCGCCTCGTCGCCGCTCGCGGAGCAGGCGACGATGGGCATTGCCTCGAGCGCGGGGAGCTGACGCAGGCGGCGCGCGACCTCGTCGCCGTGCATGTCCGGCAGGACGAGGTCCAGCATCACCAGATCAGGCTTCCTTTCCTCGACCAGCGCGATGGCGCGCGCGCCGTCCTCGGCCTCCTCCACCAAAAATCCGAGCGGGCCGAGCGTGTCGCGCAAGAGCGTTCGGTTGTTCTCGTTGTCGTCGACCACGAGCAGCACCCGCCGCGGGCCCTCGTAGCCCGTGATCGGCTCGGAGGGGCGCTCATCGACGGCCGTCGTCCGCTCCGGAACGTCGGGCAGGCGGAGCGCGACCGTGAACGTGCTGCCCTCGCCCAGCACGCTCCGCACCTCGATCCGACCGCCCATCTGCTCCACGATGGCGCGGGTGATCGACAGCCCGAGCCCCGCGCCCTCGGCGCGCGCGCGCCGATCCCCCGATTGCTCGAAGGGCTGGAAGATGCGCGCGACGTCCGCAGGCGCAATGCCCGGCCCGGTGTCTTCGACGTGAAAGAAAAATTCCTCGCCCCGAGCCTCGACGCGGAGGGTGACGCTCCCCGTTCGGGTGAACTTGATCGCATTGCCGAGCAGATTCAGGAGCACCTGGGTGAGCCGCTTCTCGTCGGCCCGCACCCAGGTCGGCGCGCCCTCGGCGGGCAGGTCATGAAATGCGATCCCCTTGTCCTGCGCGCGCACCCGGCAGAGGTCCACCACGCCCTGCACGAGCAGGGGCAAATGGACGTCGCTCGGGGCAAGCTCCATCCTGCCCGCTTCGATCCGGGCCAGATCGAGCAGGTCATCGATCAACGCGAGCAGGTGCTCGCCCGACCTCTGCACGACGCCGAGCCTTTCGTGGTTCTCCCGTGAAATCTCCGACGATCGGGCGACGAGCTGCGTGTAGCCGAGAATGCCATTGAGCGGCGTGCGCAGCTCGTGGCTCATGCTGGCGAGGAAGCTCGATTTCGCGTGGTTCGCCCGGTCGGCCGCCTCCTTGGCCGTTTTCAACTCCGCCGTGCGCTCCTCGACCTGCTGCGCTAGCTCCAGGTTACGCCTGGCAAGCGCCCGGAGCCGCACGCGCACCCCTCCCCAGACGAGCCCCGAGAGCGCGAGCGCATACCCGAGGTAGGCCCACCACGTCCGCCACGGCGCGGGTTTTACCTGGAAGGCAATCGAGACCGGCCCCGCCACGTTCCCGGCATAGTCGCGCCCCCAGACCTGGAAGGTGTACGCGCCTGCGGAGAGGTTCGTGTAGCGCGATCGAGTGTCCGTGGTCCAGTCGCTCGGCGCCGGGTCGAAGCCGATCATCTGGGTGCGCAGGCGCGTGTCGCGCTCGCGGAAGAACGACAGGAGCGCGTAATCGAAGGAGACGGTGTTCTGGTCCCACGCGAGCGCCGCGCCGGGATCGAGCGCGAGCGCGCCCCCCGCCGCCCGCGCCGAGAACAAGGCGAGCGGCTTGGGCGTGACGTCCTCGATCTCCTCGGCCGGATCGAAGACCGCCGCGCCGCCGGCCGTGCCCGCCCAGATGCGGCCCCGGCTGTCGACGAACGAGCCGTTCATATTGCACTCGTTGCTCGGGAGCCCGTCGTCGATGGTGAAGGTGTAGAGGGAAAATTCCGCGGGATCGTCCTCGGTGGGCGCGCGGGGGGCGAGGCGCGCGACGCCGCGGTTGGTGAAGAGGTAGACCCGGCCGCGGGCGTCCGCGCGCACCTGATAGACGGCGTCGTCCGGCAAGGCCGGGCGGGACTTGGTGCCGAGAGGCGCGCGCCACGCCTCGGCGTCGAGGTCGTAGCGCGCGACGCCGCCGCCCAGGGTGCCGATCCAGAGCACGCGCGCGCCACGAGCATCGGGCAGCTCGGCCAGCGTGGCGACGAAATCCCCTCCGAGCGGCGCATGGGCCGACGTGTAGCTCGTCCACTGGCCGTCCTCGAGCCGGGACAACCCGCGGCGCGTGCCGAACCACGTGGTGATCTTGCCGCCCGGGCGGCCCGTCTCCAGGACGGCCGTCACCCCGTCATCGAGGATCTGCGAATTGTCCCGCCTGAGGACTTGCCACGCGCCCTTGTCGTCGAGGCGCGCGGCGCCGCCGCCCAGCGTCGTGACCCATAACCCGTGCCCGTCCAGCGACTCGCGCGCGTCGGTGACGTTGCCGCGTGGCATCGGGGAGCTCCGCGGGTCGTAGGTCGTCAGGTGCCCGTCCTGAAAGCGGTGGAGCTGCCCGCTGGCGCTGCCAATCCAGACCACGCCGAGCTCGCGACGCGAGGCGAGGAGCGTGGTGATGCTGCTGCCGAGCCCCCCCGGTGTCTCGGGCTCCGTCAGCGTCGAAAAGCCTCCCGCAGCGTACCGGATCACGCTGCCATCCATGCCGAACCACAGCTCGGGCGCGCCGCCCTGGGCGTGCACCTCCGTCATCGCGTACACGGCGCCGGCGAGGGGCGAGTTGCGCGGCGTGAACGCCGTCCACCCCTCGTGCCGCAACCGGGAGAGCCCGCCGTTGTTCGTGCCGATCCACAGCACCTGCGCCCCGTGCGCGCCGCCGCTCGGCGCAAGTGCCATGACGTAATCGTCCGGCAGGGCCCCGCGCGCCTTGTTCGACACCGCCCACGTGCCGTCGTGCAGGCGTGCGAGGCCGCCGCCGAACGTACCGATCCAGAGCGTCCGTTTTCCGGTGCCGCTCACCGTCTCGCCGAGCGTCCGCACGAACCCGGCCGGCAATGGTGAATTCTTCGTCGTGAGCTGCTCCCAGCGCCCGTCTGCGTAATGGGCCAGGCCCTCCATCGTGCCGACCCAGAGCTCGGGCCGGCCCCCGTCGCCGACGGTGGTGAGCAGCGCGGTGACGGTGGGATGGGGCAAGCCGTCCGCCTTGGTCGCGAACGGGGCGCAGCGCCCGGCCTCGCAATGCAAGAGCCCGCCGGTCGTGCCGACCCAGAGCGTCGGCTCGCCGCTCGGCAACCGGCCTTCGCGTACGGCGTCGACTCCGACGCGCTCGAAGCCCGGCCCGAGCTCGACCCGGCGCAAACGCTCGCCCTCGTCGACGCGATAGAGGCCGCCCTGCGTGCCCACCCAGAGCACGTGGCCGCTCCCCTCCTGCGTCTCCACGATCGTGCGCACGAGGCCGCCCCCGGGGCCCTCGGCCGCCACGACGCGCGTGAACCGTTCGCGCGCATAGCGGAAAACGTCGCCCATCTCGAGCCCGAACCAGACGGCGCCGTCGTGCGTCACCGCGATGGCCGTCACCCAGTTCGAGGCCGCCGCCTGCGGCAAGGGCAGCGGCGTGAAGCGCCGACCGTCATAAGAGGCGGGGCCGGCCTGGGTGCCGATCCACATCCGCCCACCGGGCTCGAAGGCGATGGCGTTGACGCTGTTCTGCGGGAGGCCGTCGTCCGCGCCGAAGGAGCGAATCGTGGGCGCGCCGAGCGTGACGATGTCGGCGGCGGAGGATGCGCGCGCGAGCGACAGGACGAGCGCGCTGGCGATCCCGGAGAGTACGCGGCGATGGCGGGAGGAGGGTCGGAGGGTCACGCGGCGCGCATCTTACGCGCACGACGGCTCTTGTGGCGCCCGTCGACAGCGGCATCCGTCGGAGCGGGCCACGAGTTGCGCAGACACAACCGTTCCGTGCATCATGCGCCCCCATGCACCCCCGGCCGAATCGAACCCCGCTCACCCCCGCCGCTCGCAGCGAGCTCGCCGCCGACGCTGCCCGCCTAAAGGTCTGCTTCGAGCATGTGCGCGCGCACGCTCGCGGCGAGGTCGAAGGCCTGTTCGGGCCGGGCTCGATGACATGGCGCGTCTGGCGCGAAGGCTCGTGGGTCACCTCCATGATGGCGATGTTGCTGCTCGAGATTGCCCATCCAAGCGTCGGGGCCGGCGTGGTGCAGAACAGCAACTTCCAGAACGACGTGATCGGGCGGGCGCGAAGGACCGTCGCCTCGACCGCCGCCTGGGTCTTTGGGGATCTGCAGACCGCCCTCACGACCAGTTACAAGATCCACAAGCTGCACGCCCGCGTGCGCGGGACCATCCCACCCGAGGTCAGCCCGCGGCTCGCCGGGCAGCCCTACCGCGCCAACGACACACAGCTGCTCTTCTGGGTCCATGCCACGATGGTGGATTGTGTCGTGAAGATGTACGAGTCTTTCGTGGAGCCGCTCTCCGCTGCGGAGCTCGAGCGCTACCATGAAGAATCGAACCTGCTGGCGATCCTGATGGGCGTACCCCCCAATGAGGTGCCGGCCACCTGGGCGGACTTCCGTGCCTACATGGACCGCATGCTCAACGGCGATACGCTCGAGGCTGGCCCAGCCGTCCGCAAGGTCGCTCATGCTCTCTTCAATACCTCGGTCACGCGTGGTCCGCTCGACGAGGCGCTGACCCTCGGGCTGCTGCCGCCGCACCTGCGCGAGGCGTTCGGTCTGCCCTGGGGACCCCGCTGGCAACAAGCGCACGATACGCTCTTCGCGGCGCTGCGCGCCGGCCGGCGAGCGCTCCCCGAGGCGCTACGTTACCTGCCCGGCTACCATCAGGGATGCCTGCGTGTCGCCGTGGCCCGAGGCGAGCACCTGCCCTGGGAAGCGCGGCTCGTCAACGGGCTGGACCGCTGGGTAGACCTCCCGTGGAGCCTCAAGCCCATTCCCATTCCAGACATGGACGACGATATCTGATGGCGCTGAGCTGGGGCGTTGCCCCAGGCCCCACCAGGGGCTATCCGCCCCTGGACCCGGACCAGCGCAAGCGCTGGACCCGGGGTCGATGAACTGCGCGATGCGCAGTTCATCGAACAGGCCAGGTCAAGACCGGCGGGCGACCCTGCCAACCAAGACAGCCACGCTGCCCTTTCAACGGGCAACGCGGTCCAACCGGCCCGTTGGAAGAACTGCGCGGAGCGCAGTTCTTCCATCACGAGTCCAGGGCTTGCCCTGGTCCGGGTCGAGGGGCGGATAGCCCCCGCGGGGTCCGGGGCAGCGCCCCGGCGCGGCGGCCCCAGCCCAAGAAGAGGCCAATGCGCGCGCCTACAAGAGCACCACGCAATCGAACCCGCCGATCGACAGTCCCCAGTCGTCCCCGATGTTCCAGCGACGGAGCTCGGCGTCGATGATGCGGAGCGCCTCGTCGGCGTGGCGGAAGTCGTGGATGCGGCTCGACCAGTTCCACTGGGGGCTCGGCGCGTCGCTCGGGTCGGCGCAGGCCCCGAGCCCCAGGCCTTCGACGCTCATCTCCCCGAGCGCTTTCTGCATCGCCCCGTGCACCGACAAGCTGAACGCATGGAAGTGCACCTTCGGGCACGCGACGGGATCGGCGTCGGGGGCGTCGCATTCATTCAGATCGCGACGGCTGTAATCGATCTGGCGCGTCCCGTGGCCGTGGACGCGGATGTAATACTGTGGGGCGTCCGGATACTGGCCCCGACAGGTCTTCGGTGGCTCGAACGAGACCCCTTCGGCGCTCGGGACGAGCGTGATCTGCGAGGGCTGCCCCTTCACCCTTGCCTCCGGGCAGTCCGTCGCGGCCAAGCGCGGCGGGGGAGGCGCGCAGCCGACGAAAGCGGCGCAAGCCACGAGGACGAGGACGTGAAGCCGCATTGTCGCGAGCGCTTCGCGCCCGAGGGCTCGTTGTCTGAGCATGCCATGTCTTCTCCGGCGGACGTTTTGATGAACCGTGCACGCGCTGTCCAGGCAGCGATCGTGCCAGCCCGAGCCGCCGGCTCCGACTCCACCGCCGGCACGTAGCTGTCGACAGGGCGTCCACGCCCCCGCTTCGGTTGTGGACGCCCCGTCGACAGCGCTCCGACGAGGATGCCGAGAAGAAAGATCGCGGTCGCTCCCCGCGAATCGCCTCCTGCACCGCCGCAACCCGGCCCCCGCCTGCGCGCCCGCCGACCTCGAGCGCTGTGAACCGCCGATCCCTGGGCGCGTCCTCCCCCCTGCGGCGCCGCAGGCCGCCCTCCGCGCTCACCCGCACCCGATCGATGGCGCCCGAGGTCGCCGATCCCGCTCCGGGAACGCCGACCTCGGGCGCCGCAAGTCGCCCTCCGCAAGGCCGTCTCCCATCCTGCAGCGCCGCAGGTCCCCGAACGCGCTCTCCGCCCCCCATCCTGCGGCGCCGCAGGTCCCCGAACGCGCTCTCTGCCCCCCATCCTGCGGCGCCGCAGGTCCCCCTCCGCGCTCGCGCGAGCACGATTTGGCCGCCCTCCGCCCGCATCGGTCCTTTCTCCGCTCCGTCCGACGCCGCGGTAACCATCCCCGCAACCCTTTCGAGAGGTATTCCCATGGGAGAAATCATTCGCAAGAACGCGGCGGCCGACGACATCATCGCCGACGCCCAGACGACCCTCACCCAGGCCAAGGCCCGCGGCAGCCGCTGGCACGAGCTCGCCGAGGGTCGCCTCGGCTCCGCACTCGCCCTGCACGCGGGCGTCGAGGCCCAGCGCAAGGCCGCCGAAACCACGCTCACCCCGCTGCGCGCCCAGATCGACGCCCGCAACGACAAGGCCGACAAGACCATCGGCAAGGTGTACGATATCGTCTGGAACGAGATCGGCCGCCCCGCCCACGACGCGGCCCTCGCCGTGATCTTCCCCGACGGCATCGCCTACTACGCCGAGGGCGACACCAACGAGCAGCCCGAGCGCATGGATATCCTCGTGCAGCTCCTGCAATCAGGCATTCACCCAAAGCTCTCCCACGCAACCGCCATGAGCGCCGCCGCCGAGATCATGGCGGAGAGCGAGGCCCTACGCGCCGCCGTGGAGGCCGCCCGCAAGCCCGCAGCGCAGCTCAAGGTCCTCGGGCGCGTGCGCACCTCGCTCGCCCGGGTCGTGCACGCAGAGCTGTCGAATCTGAAGCGGCTCTACAAGGCTGAGGGATTCAGCGAGGCAGAGATCCACGCAGTCATCCCCGACCGCCCCACGGCAAAGCCAGCAAAGAAGGCAGCGCCGACCGAGTGACCGGGGAGGCGCTGCGCTGGGGCGTTGCCCCAGGCCCCACCAGGGGCTGTCCGCCCCTGGACCCGGACCAGCGCAAGCGCTGGACTCGGGGTCGATGAACTGCGCGATGCGCAGTTCA
>NZ_JAGTJJ010000089.1 GCF_028435365.1 Polyangium jinanense
GCGGCGTTGACGATTCAACGGGCAACGTGCCCGTCGCCAGCGTGCAACGCACCTCCATGGTCTTGCCACCGGCCTCTGGTGGAAGAACTGCGCATCGCGCAGTTCTTCCACCCTCGGTCCAGGCCGTGCCTGGTTCGGGTCGAGGGGCGAACAGCCCCCGCGGGGTCCGGGGCGGCGCCCCGGCGCGGCGCTTTGCGTCGGCGCTACGGCTTCCCCGTGACGAACGACGCCGCGAGCACGCGGATGCCGTTCGTGCCGAAGTCGATGCGGAGCTTGCCGTCGCCGAGCTGTTCGATGACCTTGCCTTCGCCGAATTTCGCGTGATGAACGAGCGCGACGTCTTGCGGGGGCGGTGCGACGCGCTCGACGACCGGACGGAAGGCTGAGCTGTCTCCGATGGGGGCGCGTGCTCCCTGGCCGGCTGCCTCCTCGCGCCGCTTCAGATAGGCGCCGAGATCCGCGAGCGGCTCACCGCCCTGCCTCGGTCTCCGGAGGTCCCACGCCACGAGCTTCAGCTTGGCCGGGCTCTTTGTTCGTGCGAAGCAGCCGAAGATGGGCTCCGAGGCGTCTCTCGAAGACAGCTCGGCGAACGCGATGTGATCGAACTTCGTCGCGCGACGCCAGTCGCCCCTATCTGAGGCTTCGTAGAAGCTCACGATCGACTGGGTGAGCCTGACCAGGTCGCCGGGCGTGCGGCCTTCGGCGATCAGGATGGCCAGGATCAGGTCGGGGACTGCCGTCCGGAGCGCCTCGGAGGCGCCTTCGACATCCACTGGATCCATGCGCAGCGACGGCCGGCCCGCGCGCTCCCAGACGGCGGCCAGGAGATCACGATCCTTCGACGACAGCTCGAGGTGACGGGGCGCGCTCGACTCCATGCCGCGGCGAGCATGGCGCAGATCGTGATCGTGCACAACACGCGTGCCCGGGGCGCGTCCCTGATGCATGAACGTGTCGAACCCGGCCGCCCTCGTTCGTCGTGAAGACGCAAGGAGACATGTCCATGACCCTCGAGCTCTACTTCCATCCCTTCTCGTCCTACAGCCAGAAGGCGCTGATCGCGCTGTACGAGAACGGCATCCCCTTCGAGCCGCAGGTGGTGAACGGCCCCGACAGCCCGGCGGGGCAGGCGCTTTCGGCGCTCTGGCCGCTCAAGCGTTTTCCGGTCCTCGTCGATGGCGACCGCACGATCATCGAGGCCACCTGCATCATCGAATACCTCGGCCTCCACCATCCCGGCCCCGTGCGCTTGATCCCCGAAGACCCGAAGGCGGCGCTGGAGGTGCGGATGATGGACCGCTTCTTCGACAACTACGTTTCCACGCCGCAGCAGAAGGTCGTGTTCGATGCATTGCGCATCGAGGCTGACCGCGACCCCTACGGCGTGAGAGAGGCCCGCGCGATGCTCGACACCGCCTATGCTTGGCTGGACAAGACGATGGCGCAGCGCGAATGGGCGGCCGGCGACCACTTCAGCCTGGCCGACTGCGCCGCCGCGCCGTTCCTGTTCTATGCGGACTGGACGCATCCGATTGGCGAACGTTTTCCTCGCGTGACCGCCTACCGGCAGCGGCTGCTGCAGCGGCCGTCTTTCGCGCGGGCCGTGGACGAAGCCCGGCCGTATCGGAAGTTTTTTCCGCTGGGCGCGCCGGATCGCGATTGAAATGCCCGGCTGACCGGACGCGTCGTCCAGACGAGGTCAGCCGCTTCCCGCTTCCGCTACCGCTTCCGCTACCGCTTCCGCTCCCGCTCCCGCTCCCGCTTCCGCCTCCGCTTCCGCTTCCGCAGGGCGGCCGATCTGTGTAGATACGGCGCATGACAAACGTTCGCGTGAGCCTATTCCCCCTGCTCTTCCTTGTTCTCACGACCGCCGCGTGTGGTGAAAAGGGTCCGTCGGGCTCGTCGAGCTCGACCAACGCGGCGGGCGTCTCTCCCCGGCGCGCCCTGTTCAACAAGGCCGTGGCCGCGTTTCCACAGCAAGACATCGCCGCCTGCACGACGCCTGTCGGGAAGCCGCTTCGCCTGGTGCTCCGCGGCAAGGGCGGCACCGGCACGCCCGAGAGTTGCGGCTCGACCGGGTTCGGCGAGGAAGAAGCATGGTTCAGCTACCGCGACGGCGCGGGAGACTGGCAGGAGAAGAAAGTCGAAGAGACGACGAAGCTGGTGCTCTTTCAGATGAAGAGCGAGCAGCTCCCGAAGGTGGCGGGCACCGTCCTCGTTCCGGGCATCATCGAGGGCAGGGCCGTCGTTTTCGATGACCAGGGTGCTCCCACTTGCCAGGTCGCCATCCGCGCCGAGGGCCCGTCGCGAGCGTGGACCAGCAACTCGGAAGGAAATAAGGACGCGAAGCGGGGGCTCTGCGTCGAGCTCTCGTTAGAGGTGACGAAGCGACTGGCCTCCCCCGGCGCCGCGACGGCCGCAGCACCGGAGGCGTCGGCCTCCGCCGGTGCAGGGAGCGCCGCACCTGCGTCCTCGGCCGCGCCTTCGGCAAAGTAGGCCCAGCTCGATTCCGCGCCGCGGAGAGTCGAGCTCGTCAAACGGTACACAAACCGATTTCGCTTGCCGCTTCCGCTACCGCTTCCGCTCCCGCTCCCGCTCCCGCTTCCGCTTCCGCTTCCGCCACGGCGAAGGCCGAGCCGGTCGTGTCCGTCGACGTGACGATGGTCAGGCTACTGGGGACGCCTCGGGTGGGTGTGTCGTCACGGGGATTGGCTATCGGCGCAGGCTACGTTCGTTTCCCGTATGCTGGTAAAGTTGCTCACGATCCGCGCGACGCGGAGGACGCAGACGGTGTTCGGGCGCCGTCCCGGCGTGCAAAGATCGACGCCGAAGGCGCTCCGTGTCGATCGGTGCGTGCAGGGACGTGCTCCGAAGGCCCTTCGCGCCGATCGTGGCGTGCGGGGACGTGCACGAAGGGGGTTCGGTGCACGCCGCAGCACGCAGGGGCGTGCACCGAGGGGCGTTCGTGTCGCTCCCCGCATGCAGAGGAAGCGCCCGAGGGGCATGGGTGCCGTTCACCGCTTGCAGGGGAGGCGCGGGAAGGGTGGGCGTGCGCGGCGCGGCACGCGGCGGACCGCGAACAGCGGCCACGGCGCGGAGAGGACTGTTTCTTGACGTGCCCGCGAGGTTCGAGGATGCACGGTTGATTTGCGGCGATGCATGGCCGATGCCGGAGAGCATGACGAGCGTGGGTTAGGGGAGCGTGGCGGTATTGAGTTGACGCTTCTGGTAGAGCTGCCACGGGTGCTCGCGACCCTCACCGACCCCGCCGTCGTCCGCAGGATCCTCGATCACATCGGCGTCCGCTCCTCCCCGCTGACCCGCGCACCGGCTCGTGATCCCTCTTGGGAACAGCTCGGGTTCGTGTTGGCGTAGCGGCCCGCGCGCCCAAGGGCCGCTCGCCGCGGCCGCCGAGAGAGGCGCGCGCTTGTTCGCCAAGGCCCACGTGTGCCCGAGGGAAGGCGCCTCTGGGCCCCGTTGGGGCAGAGAATGCTCGAAGACCCCCGCCGCGGCCCCGGCGGCGGAGGGGCGAACCTGGACAAAGCCCCTTCGCGTTGCCTATCGTCCGGCGACCTAGATGACGCTCGACGAGCTCCTCTCGCTCCTCCGCCGCGTGCTTCCCGACGACGGCGAACGCATCACGCGCAAGCTCGCGCAGACGGCGGACGCAACGCGCGTCGTGGCCATCCTGTGCGACAAGCCGTGGCCGCGCCGGTTCGCGACGCCGCACGCAGGCATCGTGCAGCGCGTCCGTACGCATGTGCTGATCGGCGAGGAGCGCGTGCCGACCCAGAAGGAGATCGTCGACTCCATCAAGTACGCGCGCGGCAACCCGCTCGGCTGCTGGATCGGCAGCCCGCCCTACGGTTGGTTCGTGAGCGATCCGCACCAGGTGCTCGTCGCCGAAGGGACTCGTGTCGACGCCGGCACCGACGTCGCCGTGTGCCTCTGCACGCTCGCCCACCGGACAGCCACGCTCGGGCGTGCCGACGTCGTGGCCTGCCTCGCGCGCGACCTGCCGGAGCTCGACGAGCAGGACGTCGACAGCCTCGCGGAGGCGATGACGTCGTACGTCGAGGCCTACGACTCGATCGACGACCTCACGAGTCGCACGAACGGAAAGCTCGTTCGGATGTCCGATTTCGACGCCCACAACGAGCGCAACCCGGACGAGCCGCGTTATGGAGAGGCGCGCCTGTTCGGCCTGCCCGAGCTCGCCCGCCTGACGGCGCGGTGATCGCTACGGAGGCGTGGGGCTTGCGGACGTGGGGCGAGCGAGCCGCGACCGCCCCGGGGACTCCGCGCTGCAGTGCGCGACCGGCTTATTCCCCGTGATGTGCGGGTACTCGCTCCAAAGCACCTTGATTTCTGTGTTTTCGTACCAGACACCGCTGAAGCTCGCGGTGCCATTTTCATCGCTCACCTGCCCGGAGAAGGTGTGAAGCGGGTCGTTCACGCCGCCGACTTCGACCAGGTAGAGAAAATTGGGCTGTCCGCCGGTGAGGACCGTCGTGTAGGAGTCCGCGCTCCTCGTGACGGTGCAGCTTGCCTTGTTGTTCAACCCGCTCTTGGGACCGCAGTGGGCCGCGGATCCGATTCCACCACCGCAAGCCATCAGATAGAGCGCGCCTGCCACCAAAAAACACTGCATCAACGCCTTCCGCATATCGCCTCCGGGGTTGTCTAGGGCATTGCACTCTCCGTTCCAGACGCGGCGCAGGCGAAGCCTCGTCTCAGGCCGGCGTGTGGGCACCGAACGCACGATGATTGCTCAGGCCACGTCCAGAGACCGAAACGGGACACTCTCCACGGCCCGCCCGAATTCGCCAACCTGCGATCGCTGGTTCAGCTCGGCGCCGACGCAGACCCTCCCGAACCGCGCGTTCGATGTTCGTGCGGATGGGGTCCCATCGTACGACGTCTTGGCGTACGCTCGTGTCAGCGGCGGGAGACGAGTGAAAAGATGGAGGATTCGAATGCGAATACACCTCTTGTGGAGCATCGGTTTGGCACTGCTCATCGGGGTCGGGTGCGACGGTGCTCCGAACCCTGATGCAACGAGCGGAGGCGGAGACGGAGGTTCCGGAAACGGCGGCGGAGGAAACGGCAGCGGAGGCAGCGGAGGAACATCGGACGATCACGATCCACCAACCGCAATCTTCGCGTTGGCCCCGCCGGCGTACTGGTATGTCGACGCGGTGCCGCTCTCGGCCGGCGTCGCCGGCGACGACGTCACCCACTACCGTTACGCCATCGACGACGGTGCCTTCAGCGACGAGCAGCCGGTGGCGGCGCCGATCTCGATCCCATCCGTCGCGGCCGGCAAGCGCACGCTGAAGATCATCGGGCGCGACGCTGCCGGCAACTGGCAGGTCACGCCGACCCAGGCGAGCTTCCACATGGCCACGACGGGCCCGGAGCCGACGGCGTGCAAGCTCGTGGCCGACGGCGGCACGTGCGACTTCATCCTCACGACCTCGAGCGGCTTCTACGCGACCCCCAACCACTTTTACGACGCGAACGGCGACGGCACCCCCGACTACGAGAAGCTCCTCGACATCAAGCCAGGCTCGAAGGTCTGCCTCCAGGCCGGCGCCTACGACACGCTGAACATCCGCGGCTTCGAGGGCAGCCCGGAGGCGCCCGTCACCCTCGTGAACTGCGGCGGTCGGGTCGACTTCGCGCACAGCCACGCCAATGCGGCCCTGGGCGTGCTCGAGTCACGCTACGTGCGCATCGTGGGCGTCGGAGCCGCGGCGGAGCCGTATGGGATCACCATTGCCACCTCGGGCAACCAGGGCGCGAACGGCCTCGAGATCACCGACGGGTCGTCCGACATCGAGGTCGCCTTCGTCGAGGTCAAGAGCTCCGCGTACGCGGGAATCGTGGCCCGCACCAACGTGAGCTGCAAGTGGCACCGCGAGTCCTTCGTGCAAGAGAACACCTTCCTCCACCATAACAACGTGCACGATACCGGAGGCGAAGGGTTCTACATCGGCGGCTCGCATTGGGGCGCTCTGGAGCTGGTCGAGAACGGCAATGCCCAGTGCGGCGTCAACGCCGGCAATGGCACCATCGTGTGCGAGAACGACTGCAAGTTCGAGCCCGAGCTGCACGGGGTTCGGGTGTACGCGAACCGGGTGGAGAGGACCGCCGCCGACGGCATCCAGGTCGGCAGTGCCTGGTCGGACAACGACGGCACGGTCGATTACGACACCGAGGTCTACGACAACGTCGTGATTGCCGGGGCCACCGGCGACAGCCCCTACAACTCGGGCGCCCTCGACATCAACCCCGGGACTTCGGGCCGGGTGTACCGCAACTTCGTCCGCGGCACGGACGCTTATGCTGGCCTGTTCATCGCGGGCCCGGGCAACATCGACATCTACAACAACGTCATCATCACCGCGACGGACGTGGGCCTGGTGATCCAGGACAACGACGTGGGCGCGAAGAACGGGCCGTTCCGCATTCTCAACAACACGATCGTCAACGACGGCCCGCACGGCATTTACATGTACCACTCGCACAGCCAGGGGAACCTCTGCCACAACAACCTGCTCCTGCGCACGTCCGAGGCCATCCACCTGCTCAACGCCAGCGTCGACTGGAAGGCGTCCACCAACGTCACCACGGGCAGCCTCGAGAGCCACTTCGTGAACGCAGGCGAGGATGACTATCACCTCCTCTCGACGTCGAGCGCAGTCGACGCCGGGACCGACGTGTCCAGCCTGGGCCTCACCACCGACTTCGACAAGCTGCCCCGCAAAGTCGGCCCGTACGACGTCGGAGCCTTCGAATACACGCCGTAAGCGCATTGCCGGGCACCTCTCCGCATCGTCGTCGAGGAGGAGTCCACGACGTCCGATCCTTCGTGCCACGTCGGCACAATCGCCCGGACCTCGGGCAGCAATGGCAAAGCTCGGCTCCCAGCCGAGAGTCCGCCCGCCGTCGCCGTCAAGCCGAGTATCGATGACCAGGGCCCACGCGGTACACAATCTGATTGCACTTGCCGATGCCGCTTCCGCTTCCGCTCCCGCTCCCGCTTCCGCTCCCGCTTCCGCTCCCGCTTCCGCTCCCGCTTCCGCTCCCGCTCCCGCTCCCGCCACCGCGTCCGCTTTGCGTCGAGGTATGTTGATCCGTGGGAGCTTGCGCCTTCATAGGATGAAACGCTCGAGTTCCGCTTCCGTAAAGGGTTCGCCCGTAAAAGGGTTGATACGTGGACGCGCCAGCGGGGGGATCTCGGGCGAACCGGGCCACGTGATGCCCACCTTTTGAAGCTTGCGTTGCGCGTTGAGCAATTGCTCCGGGTCGGGCGGGGTGGGAAGCAGCGTCGCGAGTTCGTCCGTCGTCAGCTCCGTAGGGCCAACCAGAGCGCGGGCGGTTACTGCGTTCACAATCGCGTGGATGAGGCCGGCCTCCGTTCGGTCGAGCTCCGCCACTTCCGCGTCGTTCTCTCGATCCCAAACGCGCGGCAGCCGACCACCTCGGAGCAAGCCCCACGCGGCCAGCCGGTCGGCGCCACAGGCCCCCGGGTCGTCGAAGAGCGTGCCGGCGAGACGATCGCCGTAGAGCCAAAAGCCCACGCCCGCCAGCTTCTCCCCATGATTTCCATTTCCGAGCATGCGGGTGGCCATCACAAGCGCGGGCTCCAGCTCGTCCGGAAGGCCCGGCAGCGCCGCGCGCACATCGTCCGGGCCACGCGTCACCGCAGAGGCCGACAGCCCGAGCTGCTGGATCGGACCCCACCCGAGCTCGAACGCGAGACCAACAACGCCCGCCTCGGTCCACGCCACGACGTCGTTGTTCCCGCATCCGTCGCCGTTGTCGAAGGCGCCCCGCCGGAGGTCGCCCAGCCAACGCGGATAAAAGGAGGCCGCGAATCGATGGCGCCTGAGCGGGTCCAGATGTGCGAGGATGCCTTCGACGTAGGCGCGCAACGCGGCGCGGACGATAGCGTCGCGGTCGAACACGAGGTGTCCGAAAGGGTGGTTTCGCTCGACCATGGTGCCTTCCTACAGCACGTTTGTCTCGGCGTCCACGTGCTCGCCGCCTGCGTCCGCCAGCCGCGTCAAGGCGTGTACGCCGGAACCTGGTTGATCTGCACCACCTCGTCCGCCGGCGGGTCGTTGTACCAAAAAAACCGGTTGAGCTTCGTCGAGATGACGGCCGCGTTCTTGTTCGAGTTCGTGCCCCACGGACAGCAGCGCTGGTCCTTCATGGGCACGATGTGGTGCACCTGTGCTTTCGCTGGAGGGTAGCCAGGCGGATCGTCGAGGACGTCCGGCTCGGTGCACGTCGTCGGCTTGCCGTTCTCATCATCACAAGGGAACTTGAAGCCCGCGAGATCAGAGTGAACCTTGCCGCCGTGCGCGTCGCGGTTCACCTGGAGGATCAGGTCGTGCTGGTCGACGAGCTTTCCGTTCTTGTCGAGGGTCTTCTTGTAGAAGTCTATCCCCGGTCCAACGACTTGCGGCTCGGGCAAATTCCGGTAGGGACCGTTCACCTCCGTCGGCATGCCGTTGACCTCGATGAGCGGCGTCTGCCGCGGCGCGGCCTGGTAGTTGATCGTGATCTTGTTCGCGACATCCGAGCCGATTTGCCGCGTGTAGTCACCGTTTCCGACGGGCTGGCACGTGTAACTATCGTCGTACGGCGCATTCCCCGACACCTCGCCGATCTTCACGGCATCGGCACACGCGTCCTCCCACTTCTGATAGAAGCAGTCGAACGTATTGGCCTCGGACATGTAGCAGGCCGTGCCGAACGCGGCGATGTACTTGGCGCGTAGCGCCACGTCCGTCTTCGGATTTCCCACGAGCGGGATGCGGTAACGCATGCACGGCTTTTCAATCGACGCCGGGCATCCGGGCGCCTTGTCGGGTGGCGTAACGCCCGAACCGAGAGGCCCCGGCTCGTTCGATCCGCACGCCCCCGTCATCCCTGCCCCAACGAAGCCCGACACCAGCACGCCCAGCATTGCCGAGCGGCGTCTCGTCATTGCTTGCATGGCATACCGAATCGCACGGTTGACCAGCTGGCGGCAAGGGAGAGCGAACCAGGGGGCTCACCATGCGCCCGGGAACCGAGCCGCTTCCGCTTTTGCTACCGCTTCCGCTTCCGCTTCCGCTTCCGCTTCCGCTTCCGCTCCCGCTTCCGCTGCCGCTCCCGCTTCCGCTTCCGCTCCTGCTCCCGCTCCGGGTGCGACCTGCGAGGTCAAAATCGTCCCAAGCGTGAGCGCAGAGCTTGCTTCGTACCGGAGATTACGTAACTTCGCGCTGTTCTTCATGACCAGCGATGCCGCTTCGTCGGGGCCTAGCCCATACACGCTCGTGGAAACGTGCCATCTCGACGAGGCGCGCGACATCTTCCTCCGCACGTACGGTGAGTCGCAGCTCGATACGGCGGACGCCAAGCGGTTCGAGTGGCGGGCCAGCCTTGCCAGCACGGGCCCCGTCGCCTTCCTCAGCACGGGGAGCAGCGGTGCGCCCATCATGCGCGTCACGCCCGCGGGCTACAACGTGGTTTTGCTCATCGAGGGAAGCGGACACGCGACTTCGCACAAGGCCGCAGCCGACATCACGCCGGAAGGCAGCGCGATCGTGTTCACGCCAGGACGCCCCTTCGTCTGGAGGGTTTCGGAAGGTGTCCGCGCGTTTACCGTGCGCATCGACCCCGCCTACCTGCAGGCCGAGCTGGAGGCGCTCACGGGCCGGACCGTGCACGGGCCGCCGCAGTTCGCGCTCTTCATGGACACCCAAGCCGGCTACGGCGAGTCCTTCCGGCAACTGTGCCTCTTCCTGGCACGAGAGATCGAAAAGAGATCCGCGATGTTCCAGGAGCCGCGGCTCATAGCCCCTCTCGGCGAGACCGTCGTGCGCGCGCTCCTCCTGGGCCAGGCGCACGACTACGCCCATCTGCTCCAGACGCGCGCGCCGAGCGCCGGCATAGGTGCAGTCCGCAAGGTCGAGGAATACGTCGAGGCCGCCGGGCCGCGCCCGGTGTCCATGCGCGAGCTCAGCGTGGTCACCGGCGCGAGCGGGCGCTCGATAGACAAGGCCTTCCGCGCCCATCGTGGATCCACGCTGGCCGCCGCGCTCGCGAGATCACCGCCGCCGAGCGCAAACGAGGAAGGCGCGGTGGGCGCGCGCATCTCCCTGCTCACGCCGCGCGAGCGCGATGTGTGCGCGCTCGTGGCGCGGGGGCTGCTCAACAAGCAGGTCGCGGCCGAGCTGGGCATCTCCGAGGGCATCGTGGAGAGGCACCGGGGCCGGGCGATGAAGAAGCTGGAAATAGGCGGCGCCGCCGAGCTGGGGAGGCTATGGGCGGCGCTCGACGGATGAGGCGGGAGAGGGCGGGGACTGCGGCGCGGGCGAGCCCGGCGGGAAGGGGGACCTCGGCGCGACGGAGTGGACGAGGCTCAGCTCACGGGATGCAGACGCCGGCGGAGGCGGCGGCGCAGATCGAGGAGACCTCCGCGTCGCTGAGCTGCGTGGGGTAGAAGGCCGCCTCGTCGATGAGGCCGCGGAAGTTGCGGCCCCCCACGGTGTCCTCGCTGCCGATGGTGACCGGAAGCGCCGAGGACAGGTTGATCGTGCCGGCGTAGAAGCTCGAGGTCTGCCCGACGAGCGCGCAGTCGACGTAGAGCTTCACCACGTTGGCGTGTCGCGAGACCGTGATGTGGTACCAGGTGTGGAGCGAGAGCGACACCGGAGCCGAGAAGCCCGTGTTCACGCCCGCGCCGTTGTTGACCGCGAAGCCGAGCTGCCCGTCGCTGAGGCTCACGGCGTAGCCGGTGCCGCCGGTGCCCCGGTTCCTGGAGAAGAGGACCTGGTAGCCGGTGGCGTCGTTGATGTTGATCCACATGTCCACCGTCAGGTCGTTGAGGCTCGCGAACGGCGTCGCCGTCGTCGCGATCGC
The DNA here is from genome assembly GCF_028435365.1 of Polyangium jinanense. Next base: position 10,921 of record NZ_JAGTJJ010000089.1, read on the forward strand.
CATGTCGCCGTTCTGGGTGTCGAACGCCTGCCCGACCTTGCCGGCGGCGAAGGCGACCCCGGTGCGCAGCGTCCCGTTGTAGCCGTTGCCCGAGCTGTCCGCGGCGTCGTTCTCGCCCTTCCAGAAGCCGGTCGCCGTCGGCAGCCCGCTCACGCAGCCCACCAGGTTCTGGCAAACGGAGCCCTGGTAGCCGTCGGCGCACTCGCAGGTGTAGCTGTCGACGCCGTCGACGCAGGTGCCGCCGTTCAGGCAGGGGCTCCCGGCGCAGTCGTCGATGTTGGTCTCGCAGTTCGCCCCCGTGAAACCGGTGGCGCAGGTGCAGGTGTAGCCGTTCACGCCGTCGGCGCAGGTGCCACCGTTCTGACAGGGCGCGGAGGCGCACTCGTCGATGTTGATCTCGCAGTTCGTCCCCGTGAAGCCGGCGGCGCAGGTGCAGGTGTAGCTATTCACGCCGTCGACGCAGGTGCCGCCGTTCTGACAGGGCGCGGAGGCGCACTCGTCGATGTTGATCTCGCAGTGCGTCCCCGTGAAGCCGGCGGCGCAGGTGCAGGTGTAGCTATTCACGCCGTCGACGCAGGTGCCGCCGTTCTGACAGGGCGCGGCGGTGCAGTCGTCGATGTTGATCTCGCAGTTCGCCCCCGTGAAGCCCGCGGGGCAGCCGCAGGTGTAGCTGCTCGGGGTCTGGGAGCAGATTTTGCCGGTCGTGCAGAGGTCGTTCTCCGGAACGCAGTGGCACTTGCCGGCCGCGCCGACAGCATAGATGCCGGCGATCTGCGCGGCCGTGAGGTCGGCCCCCCAGACGGCCGGCTCGTCGATGAGGCCCGTGAAGTAGCGGAGCAAGACCGTGTCCTCGCTACCGATGGTCAGCGGTAAAGCGCTGTCGATCAATGCGCTGGAGAAGGCGCTCGTGGAGGTCGCGTCGAGGACGCCGTTGATGTAGAGCTTCACCACGTTGCCGTTGCGGGTGGCAGCCACGTGCGTCCACGTGTTGGCGGACAGCGTGGCGTTGCTTGCGAGCGCGAAGTTGCTGCCGTTGTTCATCCCGAACACCAGCTTGCCGCCGCCGATGAGCAAGTTGTACCCGGTCCCGAGGAGCCCGCGGTTCTTGCCGATGATGGCCTGGGTCAGGAGGACGTTGGAGGGGTTAATCCAGGCTTCGAGCGTCATCGCCGTGGGGAAGGTCAGCGCGGGGGAGTCGGCGACGCGGATGTCGGTGAGGCCGTTGAAGGCGAAGGCCTGGCCTACCTTGCCGGAGGCGAAGGTGACCCCGAGGCCCAGCGTCCCGTTGTGCGCACCATACACGTCGTCAGCGTTGCCGGCGCCCGCCCAGAAAGCCGTGGGCCGGGGGTGGTCCCCGTAGCAGGCCTGGTCGGTCTCGAGGGATTGCGCGGCCTCGCCGAGGGGGTCGTCGGTGCTGCCGTCCATCGTGTCCGGCGTACTCATGCAGCCGCCGGCGAGCAGCGCGACGGGCATGGCGAGGCCGAGCGTCGCGAAGAAACGGATGTGTCTCATGCGGGTTTCCTTCTCGGCCGGGGAGAGCGTGGCGAAGTGGAGCGCCATGCGGGGCGGCCCGAGCGAGTGGAAAGTAACGGAGAGGAACATTCTGTGGAGGGGTGGGTTTCCACCCCTTGCAAGGCGAGCCAAAGTGTGATGGGGCGGAGCATTGCGCGCATTTTGGCGGATCCGATTACGGGTGCATTGGACATCCGGGACTCGACCTGCCCCCCCTTCCTCAAAAGCGGTGCACAATCAGGTCTCGCTTACCCCGCCGTGACCCCCGCCGCGCTTTGGGCTCACCTCCTTCGTCTCGTCCTCGAAACCCGCGAGGCTCGCGACGAGCGCGTGCTTTCCGGCAAGTGTGCGAGCGCGATGCAATGTCGAAATGTTGGGCTCACACCGATGCCGAACGCACATGTGTATCTGTCGTGCAAGAAAATTCGATGATACCGTGCGGTTCTTGCGGAAGGCGCCGGAGCGGGAGCGTCCTCTTGCGGGTGAGGACACGCGGGCCACGTGTACCCATTCGAAAATGGCGGGTTCTTCGCCCTGAGCCCTGGCGCGTTACGGGTTCTAGCGCCCTCCGCGTGGAAGAAGAGCGAGCCCGCTCGACAACGTCCGTCGTTCCTCGACATGGGGGCGGCATTGCGCCGACATGCCCCCCTCCTTTACTCTCGCCGATGCCTTGATCGGAGGCATCTTCGACGGACGCTACCGGATCATCCGCTTGCTCGGCCAAGGGGGGATGGGGGCGGTTTACGAAGCCGAGCAGCTCGAGACGGGCGAGCACGTCGCGCTGAAGTGCATCGATGGAGGCCTGCTGCTCCGGAGCAGCAGCGGCGTCGGCCGCTTCCAGCGCGAAGCGAAGGCGATGGGCTCGATCGACACCGATCACATCGTTCGGGTCCTCGATTCAGGGACCGATCCAAAGACCCAGGCGCCGTACATGGTGATGGAGCTCCTGGAAGGCGAAGACCTCCAGCAGCTGCTCGACCGGGTCGGCAAGCTGGAGGTCGACGCTGCCCTCCGCATCACCGCGCAGGTCTGCCTCGGCCTCCAGAAGGCTCACGAGGCCCGCGTCGTGCACCGGGACATCAAGCCCGCCAACATCTTCCTCGCCCGCCGCGCGGACGGCGAGATCGTCGTCAAGATCCTCGATTTCGGCATCGCCAAGATCAAGCCGGAGCCAAGCCAGGGCGGCCCGACCACGGGCCTTACCCGCACCGGAAGCCTCGTCGGCTCGCCGCTTTACATGTCCCCCGAGCAGGCGCGGGGCCTCAGCAGCATCGACTTTCATACCGACCTGTGGTCGCTCGGCATGGTGCTCTACCGCGCCCTCTCGGCGGCTACAACATTGACAATGGTGATCTCGCGAGCGCGGAGCTGTACGACCCGGCGACCAAGAGTTGGCTCCCAGCCGCCAATATGAGCACCGCCCGCCAGGATCACATCGCGGCGCTGCTGCCGAGCGGGCAGGTGCTCGTCGCTGGCGGCTACAACATTGACAATGGTAATCTCGCGAGCGCGGAGCTGTACGACCCGGCGACCAAGAGCTTTCTCCCGGCCATCGCGATGAGCACCACCCGCTGGAATCACGCCGCGACGCTGCTGCCGAGCGGGCAAGTGCTGGTCGCGGGCGGCGTCCTCAACGCTGTTTCTCTCGCGAGCGCAGAGCTGTACGACCCGGCTGGCCGTTGGGCAGCCGCGGATTCGATGCGCGCCGGCCGTGTCCACGCGACCGCGACGCGGATGTCCAACCACCACGTGCTGGTTGCCGGAGGCACCAGCGCGGCAGGCTACGAGGCCAGCGCGGAGCTGTACGACCCGGCCATGGGGAGCTTCACGTCGACCTGCGCGAACGACGACGCGCCCCCGACCTGCGCGATGAGCACCGCCCGCGCCTCTCACACCGCGACGTTGCTGCTCGACGATCAGGTGCTGGTCGCCGGGGGCATCAGCAAAACCGGCTACGAGACGAGCGTGGAGCGGTATGATCCGGCGACCAAAACCTGGACGCCCGCCACCGCGATGCATGGCGACCGCGCCTATCACGTCGCGGTCGAGCTCGATACGGGGCGGGTGCTGGTCGCCGGGGGTTGGGGGACGACGGGTATTCGTCAGGACGCAGAGCTGTACGACCCGACCACGAACACATGGGCGCTCATCGACAGCATGAACGAGGCCCGGTGGCAGGTCACCGCGACGCTCTTGTCGAACGGCCAGGTGCTCGTCGCCGGGGGCAATGGGACCCGTGGCCCTCGCAGCGACGCGGAGCTGTACGACCCGCAGAACAGCACCTGGACGCTCGTCCCAGCCGCGATGAGCTCCCCCCGCACCGGCCATACGGCCACCCTTCTGCCGAACGGTCGGGTCCTCCTCGCCGGCGGCGCGGGCCAAAACGGCGCGCTCGCCTCGGCGGATCTCTTCGACCCGGCATCCAAGATCTTCACGCCTGTGGCGCCGATGCTCGACGCCCGGATGGGCCATGTCGCCACGTTGCTGCCGGACGGTCGGGTGCTCGTTGCCGGCGGCGCCGATACCGGCGGTCCCTTGGCGGGTGCGGAGGTCTACGATCCGGCCAAGAATGCCTGGCAACAGGTCCGCTCGTTGATCACGCCCCGGAGCGAGCCCGTGGGGGCAGCGCTCCAGGATGGGCGTGTGCTCTTGGTCGGCGGCCTCGGCGAAGGCTTCATTCCCCTGGCCACCGCCGAGCGCTATGAGCTCTTTTCCAATGGCACGCTGTGCGGCCGGCCGACCGACTGCCAGAGCGGCTTCTGCGTCGACGGCGTCTGCTGCAACACGGCCTGCGCCGCCGGCCCCTGCGACGTCTGCTCGGTCAGCACCGAGATCACCCCCCTGGGCGGCCAGACGGCGGGCACCTGTACGCTGCTAACGGGCCCCACCTGCGATGACGGAGATCTCTGCACCCAGACGGACGTCTGCCAGAGCGGCGTCTGTACGGGCCAAGACCCGATCCTGTGCGCAATGCCTGACGCGTGCCACAAGCAGGACGCGTGCAACCCCAAGACCGGGGTATGCCCGCTGCCGGTGAATACGGACGACAATACCCCGTGCGACGACGGCAATGACTGCACCACGGAGGACCGCTGCCAGGCGGGCGGCTGCACCGGCACCAAGGACGTCCGCTGCGCTTGCCCCGAGTGCGTGCCTTACGTCTGCTTCGGTCTCTCGCGGTCCTGCAAGACGAGCTGCGATTCGGTCAACGACTGCGCGTCCGGGTATGTCTGCGACCCGACGCACCATTGCGTACCCCCGCCGCCCGACATGCACACCGTGGACAACAGCGGCTGCGCCCTCGCCCCTCCCGGCGCACCGGCCCACTCGCCCTGGAAGCCCTGGGCGCTTTCGCTGCTCGCCCTCGGCGCACTCGGCGCCCGGCGCCTCGCATCGGTCTCATCACGAGGCGTCGCGCCGGGGCGCTGCCCCGGGCCCCGCGGGGGCTATCCGCCCCTCGACCCGGACCAGGGCAAGCCCTGGACTCGGGGTGGAAGAACTGCGCGATGCGCAGTTCTTCCAACAGGCCGGTGCAAGACCAGGAAGGTGCGTTGCCCGCTGGCGACGGGCACGTTGCCTGTTGAATCGTCAGCGCCGCGGTCTTGATGGGCGGGTCGTCGCTGGTCTTGACCTGGCCTGTTCGATGAACTGCGCACCGCGCAGTTCATCGTCCTGGGTCCAGCCCCTGGCTGGTCCGGGTGCAGGGGCGGACAGCCCCTGCTGGGGCCTGGGGCAACGCCCCAGCGCAGCGGCGTCGACCCGAGGGACCTTCGCGAACGGAGCGCAACATCGACCGGGAGGTCCCGGGACCTTCGCGCACGGAAGCGCAACATCGATCTGGGAGGTCCCGGGACCTGCGGGAACGGAGCGCGACGTCGATCCGGGAGGTCCCGGGACCTGTGGGAACGGGGTCCCACACCGATCCGGGAGGTCCCGGGACCTGCGGGAACGGGGTCGAAGACCGATGACGGAGGTCGCGGGACCTGCCCGCGCGGCGTAGAGGGGGTGAAAGCTGCGATGAACTGCGCATCGCGCAGTTCATCGACCCCGGGTCCAGCCCCTGGCTGGTCCGGGTGCAGGGGCGGACAGCCCCTGCTGGGGCCTGGGGCAACGCCCCAGCGAAACGGCCTCTAGCCCCTCATCGCGCGTCCCGCGCGGCGACGCCGCCGGAGGAAGGGCAGCAAGGCGAGCACTGCCCAGCGCGCCCCCGCCCCCGTGTCGCTCGCCAACTGGCACCCGCACCCGTCGCCACCCAGCTCGGTATCCGCGCTGCCCCCCGTACCGGTCGCCGTCCCGCTGCCGGCGCTACCGCCATCGCCACCGCTGCCGCCATTGCCGCCGCTGCCCCCGGTGCCGCTGCTCGACGAGGAGCTGCCGGACATGCAAGCCCCGCCGAGGCACGTGCCGCCGGGGCAAGGCGTGCCGTCGGGTTTGGCCGTGTCCATACATTGACCCGACTGCGCCTCACAAACGCCCGGCTCGTGGCACGCGTCGGGCGCCGGGCAGACGACCGGGCTGCCCGGCGCGCAGGTGCCCGCCTGGCAGGTATCATCGCTCGTGCAGAGATCGCCATCGTCGCACGCCGTCCCGGTGAGCAACGTGCAGACGCCGTCGGACGCAGCGCCGCCGGCCATCGTGCATGCGTCGCACGCGCCGGCGCTGCAGGCCGTATCGCAGCAGACGCCGTCGGCGCAAAAGCCGCTCGCGCATTCGTCCGCACCAATGCATGCGCTGCCAAGCGGTAATGAGGCATAGCGCTCGGTGCTCGTCATCGAGAACGACGCGTCTCCATGGCCGCCCGTCACGAGCACCTCGTCATTGCCGAGCAGCGTCGCGCAGTGGTGCTCGCGCGCCGCGGTCATCGCGCCGGCCGGCTTCCACGTATTGCTTGCAGGGTCGAAGATCTCCGTGGTCTCGAGGACCTTCCCGCCGCCCCAGCCGCCCGTGGCGAGCACCTCGCCGCTGCCGAGCAAGGTCGCCGTCTGCGCATAACGCGCCTGGTTCAACGAGCCCACGGCCGACCAGGTGTTCGTGGCCGGATCGTAAAGCTCGGCGCTCGCCAGGGGCTCGCTGTCGGAGCCGCCGGCGACGAGCACCTGGCCATTGCCGAGCAATGTCGCGGTATGCTCCGATCGATGCTGGATCATGCTCGGCGCCGCCGACCAGACATTCGCCGCCGGGTCGTAGAGCTCGACGCCGCTCGGCCCAGAGAGGCTGCCGCCGGCGACGAGCACCTGGCCATTCGGAAGCAGTGTCGCCGTGTGGTTCCAGCGGCCCGTGGTCGGGGCTGCCGCGTCGAACCAAATGTTTGTTAGCGGATCGTAGATCTCCGCGCTCTTCTGCGCGCCGCCCATGAGCGAGTTTTCGCCCCCCACGACGAGCACGCGGCCATCGGGGAGCCGGGTCGCGGTGGCGCGGGTCCGGGCAACCTTGAGCGCGCCCGCAAAGTACCAGGTGCCGCTCATCGGGTCATAAACCTCGGAGATCGCGAGCGGCGCGCCAGCGGCCTCGCCGCCGGCGACGAGCACATAGCCAAACTCGGTCAGCGTGGCGGTGTGCGACATGCGGGCCTTCATCAAGGAGCCCGTCTCGGTCCAGGTGTTCGTCGCTGGATCGTAGATCTCCGCGCTCGCCGTCGCGTTCCCGGAGCTCTCTCCACCCGCGACGAGCACCTTGCCATCCGGCAGCTGGGTCGCCGTGTGCCACCTTCGACCGGTGTTCATCATGGCAGCGGAGATCCACAGGGGATCGACCAGCACCTCCTCTGCATCGGCGTCCACGTGCAGCTCGAAGCTCGTCCCCTTCGCGACGAGCCACACGCCCACGCTCCGGCCCTCGGCCGCATACGCGACCGGCGCGGTGACCGTGAGACGCACGACGCCGAGGGGATCGACGATTTCCACACGATCGCCACGTTGCCGCGCGGTCATCTCGTCGAGCTGCCATGCCGCCACCGCTTCTCCAGCGCGCACCGCGGATGCTTCGAGGTGGAGCCATTCCTCCACGCCTTCCGGGACGCGCGTCCAGAAGGACGTGCCTCCTCGGCGTGGATAGGCCACCGCGTGGTCGGCCAGCACGCCTTTCCCTTGCGTGCCGATCTCGTGCACACGCACCTCGACCCCGCCGAATCCGCGGAAGCGGATCGTCTCGTGACCCTCTCGCGGCAGGGTGACGAGAGCGCGCGAGGAGGCGCTCGCCTCCGACGTGTCCGAAAGCGAGAAGCTCGCGTCCGTGGCGCGTATCAGCGCGTCCTGGTCGAGCACCTGAGCTGCTTGTTCGGGAAATCGTTGTCGGAGGGCGCTCGCGGGCCCGAGCTCCTGCGTCGTCGGTTCGCCTCCGCAAGCGCCGCCGAACGACGCCGCGACGAGCAAGAGGGGTGTGATGGATGCTTTCGTCATTCTGGGTCCTTTCATAATCGGCAGGGCCGGGAGCACGAGGGCGCTGAGATGACGGATAAGAGAAAAAGTCATTTGGGTATCGTTGTCGTCCATGGTCGCCGCGCGGGCTGGCCAGCGCTGGCTTGTGAGTTTCGGGTCGCCGTATTCAATGTTGGTGCCATCGGTGTTGCGGTGCTCGGTGGACGCGGTCTCGGCCGGCTCCGCCAGGCGACGGAGCCTGGACGCGAGGCGGCCTCGATTCCGTCGCTCTTCCGCGGGAGTGAGTGCGGAAGACCGCACCTGAGGAGCAGGGCGCTCACGGTCCTGCTGTGCCGGAGACTCACCGTCATCGAGCCGCGAGCGCGCGCAGCGAGCGGTGCTTGGCGGCTAACGCCAACGCGCCCGGCAGCAATAGGGGTGCGATGGATGCTTTCGTCATTCTGGTCCCTTCCATCATCGTCAAGTTTTCAGCGGCGACCGTTCGGCCGACTGTCGTTATCAACCATGCTCTCCCCGGCCAGCGCGCCCTTGGGCTGGCTGCCCGCGTTGATCGTGAATGCCTGCACCTTGGCCTGCTCTCGGCCGCTGAAGGTGCCGCTGACCATCGACGAGCGCGTGAACGCGCCACCGGGGAGGGGCGCGTCAGGGCGCGCAGGTCGAGAGGAACACGTTCACGGGGCCCTCGCCCCCGACGACGAAGTCCGCCCGGCCGTCCGCGTTCAGGTCGGCTGCCGTCATGCGGTAGACGCCGTTCGACAAGGGGTACGTGATCGGCGTGCCGAAGCTCGCGTCCCCCGGGTTGACGAACAGGTGGACGGCGTCCCCGTTCGAGCTGGCGAGGGCGAGATCCAGGTCGCCATCGCCGTCCACGTCCCCCGCCGCGACATCGCTGGAGAGCGTCGGCACGGCATGGCCGACCGCGGCGGCGAAGCTGCCGTCGCCCTGGTTCAGGAACACGCTCACGCCGAAGGTGGCGTTGCCATAGGGCGCGGCCAGATCGAGCATCCCGTCGCCGTTCAGGTCGGCGATCTCGATCGAGAAAGCTTGCACGCCGGTGACCGGGTACGACGTCGATGCGCCGAAGGTTCCGTCCCCCTGATTGAGGAGGACGTAGACGCGGCCGCTGCGCGAAAACGCGAGGTCGGGCTTGCCGTCCTTGTTGAGGTCCCCGGCCTTGAGCACGGCGCTACCGATCCCGCTCGTCGTCACCGGGTAGTCGACCTTGGCCGCGAACGTGCCGTCGCCCTGGTTCAGGAACACGCTCACGTTGTTGTCGGCCAAGTACGCGACGGCGAGGTCCACGTCGCCGTCGCTGTCCACGTCTGCGGCCGCGAGGCCGTACGGGAACCCGTTCGTCGGGTAATTCACGGTCGCGGCGAGGGTGCCGTCGCCCTGGTTCAGCATCACCTGCAGGGTTCCGGTGATGCTGGAGCCGAGGAAGGCGATGTCCGTCTTGCCGTCGCCGTTCAGGTCCGCCGCGGAGACGGCGGCGCTCTCCCCCCCCACAGTGTATTGAACCAGCGGTCCGAACGTGCCGTCGCCCAGGCCGAGGCGCACGCTCACCTGGCCGCTGTTTCTGTGCACGGTGACGAGGTCGAGCTTGCCGTCGCCGTCGAGGTCCGGCGCCACGACGTCTCCATTCGCGGACGCCATGGCGACCGTCGTGGCGACGAGGCTGTAGCCACTCGGGCAGACACACGCGCCGGCCGTGCAGGTCTCGTTCACGGCGCAGACGAGCGGATCCGCGCCCTGACACATGCCGGCCTGGCACGTGTCCGTTTGCGTGCACGCGTCGCCGTCCGCGCAGGTGGTGCCGTCCGGCGCGTCGGCCACGGCTGGCTGACCGGCGCTGCACGAGGGGACCTTGCAGGGGTCCGCGTCGTCGGGCGGCAGGTCGGTGTCGTCGGCGATGGTGGTGGTGTCGCCGCTGCCGTCACACACGATCGCGCTGCAATCCCCGGAGGCCTGCATGGCCACGGGCGTGTTCGCGGGCGTGAAGCTCACGCCGCAGACCCCGGCCTCGCACGTGCGCGCCTTGCATTCGTCGTCCATGCCCGCGCAATCGGCCGGCGTGTTGCAGCCGATGCACATGCCATTGCCGTCGCACACGAGGCCCGCGCCGCAGGCGGAGCCCGCCGAAAGCGGGGGGTTCGACGGCACGCCCGCGGTGCACACGTCGCTCGTGCATTCGTTCATGTCGTCGGGCAGGTCGGCGTCGTCGGCTTGCTGGATCACGACGCCGTTGCCGTCACACACGGCCTCTTGGCAATCGCCCGTCACCTGATCGGGCAGGGCGGTCCCGGCTGCCGTGGGCTTGTGCGTGGGCACGCCGTCCTCGCAGACGTCCTCCGTGCAGGGATTCTCGTCGTCCTCGGGGGTGCATTCGCCGCCGCCCGCGCCGCCATTGCCGCCCGCGCCGCCGCTCCCGCCGGCGCCGATGTCGATCTCGCTGCGGTCGACCTTGGCGATGAGCTCACAGCCGAGCGAACCGCCCGAAAGCAGGACGAGCAGTAGGGGTGTGATGGATGCTTTCGCCATTCTGGGTTCTTTCATCATCGTCAAGTTCTTTTCAGCGCTTCGACCAGGTCAGCTTCCACAGGTCGTCGAAGAACGAGCTCGAGCCACCATCGGAGGAGGACCCGCCGTGGAGGAAGAGCTCGAAGGCCGCCTGCGTCTCGCGCACGAAGGAGACGCCTCCCACGCGCGCCGGGGGAATCGGGGCGATGGGATCGAGGGTCATCTCGGTCCACCGGTTTTCCGCCATCGAGTAGAACCAGAGATCATTCGAAACCCTGTCGAACCCGCTCCCGCCGAAGACGACGAGCCCGCCGTGCGCGGTATCGAAAAAGACCACGGCGTTGTCGCGCGGTGACGGCAGATCTCCCTCCGGGTGGAGCTGGGTCCAGGTGAACGTATCGAGGCTGAGCGACCAGAGATCATTCTCGTAGTTGGTCGGACCGAAGAGCTCACCGGGCGGCGTGTCCGGCCCCTGGTCCGCCCCGAGGCGGTAGCCGCCGAAGATCAGTAGCGAATGGGTGGCCGGATCGTACGCACCCGCGGGCCAGGCCCGCGGCGCGGGCTTCTCGCCGTAGGTCGGGACGATTTGCCAGCCCGCCTCCTCGTCGTAGATGGCGAGGTCGTCGCGCAGACCGGTGGGCGTCGTGGCGAATCGCGGCAGCGTATTGCCCACGCCGCCGAACGCATAAAACGTCTTCTTCTTCGGGTGGCCGATCGCCGGCACCCCCACGACCGCGGCGGACGAGCGGCGCATGGCGAATGGATCTCCCTGCTCCTCTTGCGGGGCCAGTTCCCATTGACGACTCTTCGTGTGGTAGGTCCACATCTCGGGGAACATGTGATCCGAGCCGGTCCGGAACCGGCCCCGGCCGCCGACGATGCTCACGCAATTGCCGCAGGGGCCGGGGATCATCAGCGTGTCGGCCCGCGGGGCGGGGGTCTCGGGCGACCCGAGGTTCGTCCACGTCATCGTGGAGAGGTCGAGGGAGTAGAAGTCGTTCACGGTGAAATCGGTGGGGAACGCCCCGATCTGGCCGCCAAAACGGTAGACGATATCGGGATCGTTACTGCGCGCGAACGAGATGCCGGCCTCCCAGAGCGCGGTCGGGACGTCGCCATGCTGCGGGACGGCCTCCCATTGCGGAGCCGTGGTGAGCCCCACGCAGGTCGCCACCGAAAGCGCCTCCGGCGAGGAAGCCTCGAGCGACGTGGGGTCTTGCGCGCTGCAGGCGGCCATGGCGAGCGTTGCCGCGAGGCCGGCGCAACGGCGGCGCATGGATCCGCGAAGCGGAAGGAAAAGATGAGTCATCGATGGATCTCCTGGTGGAAGCGAGGTCGTACGGGAGCGGCGAATGAGATACGCGTGGTCAACCGCCCGACCACCCCTTCAACGTCGCTGCGTTCATGGAAACGGAAGAGTATCTCATCGGCGGACGCACCATAGCCGAAGCGCACGGGCGCTTGCCAGAGCCGTCGCCCAGGACAGAGCCGGATCGTCGCGCTGCCACGTGTTTTTTTGCGCTTTTTGATCAGCCTTGCGTTTTTCGATCAGCCAGCCCCGCGCGATCCACACCACACAACCGCCATTTTGCTCGGCGGCATCATCCGTGCTCCTGAGCCACGCACTCGCGATAGCGCGAGTTTATGGAGCATCGCCCACCGAGCAATCCTGCCGCGCCCAACTTCGTGGCCTCGTCGGCATGCAGGGAGGTGACGGCTCTTGTCACGTCCTTCGTGGCCTTGCGGATGTCAATGATGTGACGAAAAAAGCCGCGAGAGGGGCCTCTCGCGGCTTTCACGGATGGCGCGGCGAAGCCTACGTCAGTTGCAGTAGTCGCCGTTGAGCGAGCAGGGAACGCAGACCTGGAACGCCTCGGGGCAGTCTTTCTGCGACAAGATGATGTCGATGGTGCTCACCAGCGGGATGCACGTGGGGAGGCATCGACCTTCGCCCAGAACGATGCCCGCGTCGCAGGTCGGCGGCACGTAGTTCGTGTCGCCGAAACCCGTCGGGACGCAGACGTCGTCCTCCGGGGTTTCGCCGCACGAGTCTTCGCCGAGCTTCTCTTCCTTGTCGTCGGGTATGAGCGTCCGCGGCGCGCAGCTCCCGCCGCCCTTGCCCTCGCAACAGGTCGGGAAGGTGACCGGGGGCTCGACCGGGGCGTCGCAGACGCTCGCGTCGCACGCTCCACTCGACTCGCCCGTGAACGGGTCGTAGCAAGGCGCGCAGAGCTTTCCGTCCTCGCAGACGTCCTGCGGGAGCTGGTCCCGCTTTGCATGGATCTGCGGGACGCAGAGCGACATGCAGCGGCCTTCGGCGCCGCCGATGGACTCGCAGACGGGCGGCTTCGTGAGGCCGTCGGTGACGACGAGCTCCACGGGTACGCAGTGCGAGGGCGCCGTGGTGTTCGCGCAGGGCGCGAGGAGCTCGAGTTGCTCGGCGCCGAGCTGATTGTCGTCGACGCAGCGGCCGCGCGCCTGGTGCTCGGGCATATCGCCGCAGATCCCGAGGTCACACGTCGGAAAGACGTCGAGAAGCACGTCGAGACCTTCCGGATTGCACTGCTCGGACGGCTCGGGCACCCCGACGCTCAAATCGGCGATGCAGCCCGCGAGAAGGAGGGTCAAAAAAGCGTACTTCTTCATTGCCGTTCCCTGTTTGCCGGGTCCTCGGAGGTTTTGGCGGCGGCAAGCGTGGGCTTGGATTCTGGCGCCGGCAGCTCGAACGTGAGGCCGAGGGCGATCACGTGGACGCCGCCTCGGTAGCGTCCGCCATTGATGTAGACGGTGCGGCTCGGGTCATCGAGAGGCGGCGGACGGGAGCCGACTCCCTGCTCGATGCGCGCGTCCCCGGGCGCGACGGTCGTGTCCGGCTGGAAGATTTTCGAGTAGCCGAAGTTGAGCTGCAACGCTTGGTGCACGCGGACGCTGGCGCCGACGTGGAGGGCCGTTCGAGGCGCGAGAAAGTTCTCCACCGACTGGTATCCGTGCGTGTTGCCGTTGCTCTCGTAGGAGACGCCCGCGCGGAGCCACAAGCGATCCGGCAAGACGATGGCGTCGCCGCCCGCGCGGAGGACGAACTGGTTCCTCCATCGTCGTTCGACGTACTTGACGTCCGGGAGCGCGCCGAGCGGCATTCCATCGACGCTCACGTCGATCGGGAGCGCCGCGTCGTCGGGGATGTCGACCGTCGTCTGCTGCGTCGCCGCGTGGCCCTGGTACGCCACGTCCACCTCGACGTCGAAGCGGGAGTGGGCGTAGCGAAGCGCAACGGCGGTCTCCCAGCCAAATGGCTGGTTCACCTTCACGCCGTCGACGCGCGTCGAGAAGCCACCGCCACTGAGGCCCGAGAGGAAAAGCGCAGCGTCGGCGTTCACGTCGGCCGTGTAGGTCGTGATCGAGGCGATGGAGAAGCCGTCGATCGGCTCGGCATCGACCGCGAAGACGACCTTCGGCACGAAGTAGTCGACCCCGGAGAGCGCGTTACGCGTGTCGAGCGTCGGCCCCGCCCCCGGCATGCCGGCCGTGTACGAGATGCTCTTGACCATCACGATCCCGGAGCCGAACGAGAGGCCCGCACGGATCCTTTCGTGCAGCGAGGCGCTGAACCCGACCGTCGGGAAGAGCGCCGAGTTGTCCGTGATGACGTTCGCGTGCCGCGACGGAGAGGCAACGCGCTGCCCATCGACCTCGATCGTGCCATCGGTCGGGTCGCCGAACTCGAGCTTGGATGTCGCGGAAGGCGGCGGCAGGATGCCGAACGCGATCCCGAACCGCTTACCGAGCGGGATCGAGACGCCGAGCTGCGGCACGATGAGCGGACCCGCCTCGTTGCAGACCGTCGGGTACGTCGTGCCGTCGAGGTCCTCGCGATCGAAGCAGACCTCGGTGACGTGGAGCTGCGCGTCGAGCCCCATGTTCCAGCGTTTCGTGAGGTGCAGGCGGGCGGGGTTGTACCGCAGTGCGTCGAAGCCCGTCGCAGAGGCGCCCATCGCGCCACCGCGACCGACGGCGCGTGCGCCCGCGACGGTAGACTCGATGCCTCCGGCGTGACCAACCCGAGGGCTCGAAAGCGAGAGGAGCCCGTAAACCAGGCTCGTCCAAGAGAGGATACGGACAACTTCAGACACGACGGGGCCTCCGTGGGCAACGCGGGGCGGGGCCGGGCTTGCTCGACGGCGCAACGGCACCGCATCGGCCAGCGCTGGCACTGCCATCATTGAAAGCCAGTCCTAGCTCCCCGAGCTTGTTCCTATCGCTCTGAAGCAATGGCTCGTGTTCGACCTGCCATGGCTCTCTCGCGGACACACCTATTTGGCTTGACGTCCCGCCCACTCCGTACCTCCGGCCAAGACGTTACCAGACTTCGCCATGTTCGTCATTCGTGGGGCCGAGGGATCACGAGGAAACGAGTATCGGAGGCTTGTCGCTACATTCCCTCCTCGAGCCACGCCACCCGCGCACCGCACGCCTTCACGGCCGGAGCAGATAATGCCAGTGGCATTAAATACCAGCGCATCCGCGTAGACCTGCCCCGCGAGCACGACGAGCAGAGGGGGCGGCCCGCCACTTTCACGGAAGCGGGAGCGGGAGCGGCAACCGAGATCTGATTGTGTACCGCTGTTGAGGAAGGGGGGTAGGTCGAGCGCCGGATGGGCCATGGGCCTTGCAAGGTGTGGCGGGGGCCATGGCGGAGGGTGGCGAGCGTCGGGATGATCGATGAAGAGCTCGGCAATCGGCCCGCCTTTCGTTTGGCACGCCGCGCGCGATGGCGCCGCGCGTGGGTCCTTCGAACGCGCTTTCCGCATTGCATGGCGGCGGCCGGTACGAGCGGCATCGACCGGAGGACACGGTACTTTACCGGGTCGTGCAGCGCGTATTGGGACTCGTTTCGGGAGCGCGTGGAAGCGATTGGGAGTTTGCCGCGATTCGTCGTGCACGAAGGCAAATGGGCGGGTTGGTTACCCTGAGCGCCGTGCTCGCACTCCGGCCTGAGGCGCTGACGGCGCAGGTGTCGGACACTGTCCGATTCGAGGGGTTGTATCGTGGCTCGCCCGCAGCGTAATGAAGGCAACCGGCGCGCCGTCGTCGCACGCTTCTTTGCCCTCGCGACGAAACGCGCCGTTTGCGCATCCTCTCACCGTCTCTTTCCAAGAAGGAACTCAAGTGATCAATCATCGATTCTATGTACCGCTGTGGCTCGGGCCGCTCGTTTTGCTTGCGGGCGCCTGTGGCGTCGATTCCTCGGGGATGGGCGCAGGAGGAGACGGGGGCGAGCAGGCCGCGAGTCCGGCGTCGGAGGAGACGGCCGAGGCGCGGGCAGCGTTGACGGCGGGAGCGGGCAGCCTGGGTGACTGCAACGGGAACCCGGCGCGCTGCGCGGTGGTGAGCCTTGCTGCCGGCGAGTCCCATACCGTGGCGCTGAAGTCGGACGGCACGGTCTGGACCTGGGGGTACAACAACTTCGGTCAGCTCGGGAACGGCACGACCGTCGATGGACACACGCCCGTGCAAGTGAACGGCCTCGCTGGAGTCACCGCGGTGGGGGCGGGCTACGGACACACCGTGGCGCTGAAGTCGGACGGCACGGTCTGGGCCTGGGGCCGGAACACCGAAGGCCAGCTCGGCGACAACTCCACCATCAATCGATCCACTCCTGGGCAGGTAAGCGGCCTCGGCGGTGTCGCTGCGGTGGCGGTGAACGGCTACCACACGGTCGCGCTGAAGTCGGACGGCACGGTCTGGACCTGGGGGCGAAACGATTACGGTCAGCTTGGCGACAACACCAACACGCCTCGAAGTACGCCTGCGCAGGTGGCCGGGCTGAGCGACATCACCGCGGTGGCGGCTGGCTTCGACCACACCGTGGCGCTGAAGTCGAGCGGGACGCTCAAGGCCTGGGGGCACAACCTGAACGGCCAGCTCGGGGACAACACCACCGTCGACCGACGCACACCCGTGACCGTGGCCGGGCTGAACAACGTCACCGCCATCACGGCGGGCATGTACACCACCCTGGCGCTGAAGTCGGACGGCACGGTCTGGGCCTGGGGGCGAAACAGCCACGGCCAGCTTGGCGACTCGACGTTCACCGAGCGACACCTTCCCACGAGCCTGTTCTTGTTCGGTGCTGCCATTGCGGTGGCGGGGGGCGGCGACCACAATCTGGCGCTGAGGTCGGACGGCACGGTCTGGGCCTGGGGCCGGAACAACGAAGGCCAGCTCGGCGACAACACCACCATCAATCGAAACACGCCTGGGCAGGTGACCGACCTCGGCGGAATCACCGCGGTGGCGGGAGGCCACAGTCAGACCGTGGCGCTGAAGTCGGACGGCACGGTCCGGGCCTGGGGGGACAACCTCCATGGGCAGCTCGGGGACGGTACCACCATCGAAAGCCACTTACCCGTGCAAGCGAGCGGACTGAGTCTCTTCTCGCTGTGCAGCGGCATGTCCGCGTGTGACGTGGGGACAGGGACTTGCGTCACCGCGCCGCTGCCGAACGGCTCGTCGTGCGACGATGGCAATGCCTGCACGCAGACGGATACGTGCCAGTCGGGGACGTGCACCGGGGCGAGCCCGGTGGTGTGCGCGGCTCCGGACCAGTGCCATACGGCGGGCACGTGCAACGCGGCGACGGGCGTGTGCTCCAGCGGCGCGCTCGAGCCAAACGGCTCATCGTGCGACGATGGCAATGCCTGCACGCAGACGGATACGTGCCAGTCGGGTACGTGCACCGGCGCGAACCCGGTGACCTGCGCGGCACCGGACCAATGCCACGATGCGGGCATCTGCGATGTCGCGACGGGCCTATGCTCCACACCGGCAAAGGCCGATGGGGCGGGATGCGACGATGGCGACGCGTGCACGCAAACGGACACGTGCCAGAATGGGATGTGTAGCGGTGGCAACGTGCTTGTCTGCCCGCCGGTGGGCGAGTGCGAAGTTGGGCTCTGCAACCCGGTCAATGGGGTGTGCTCACCGATCCATAAGCCGGACAATACGCCTTGTGCAGGCGGGGTTTGCCTCGCCGGCGTGTGCCAGATCGAGGGACCGACGTCGAGCTCGAGCTCGAGCGCGACCGGGACCGGCGGTGGCGGCGGTGGCGGCGGCAGCGCGACCGGGACCGGCGGTGGCGGCGGTGGCGGCGGCAGCGCGACCGGGACCGGCGGTGGCGGCGGTGGCGGCGGCAGCGCGACCGGGACCGGCGGGATGATGGCGACGAGCACGACCACGGGTGCAGGCGCAGGCGGTAGCGCCGGGGAAATCCCGTCGAGCGAGAGTGGCTGTGGCGCCTGCGTCGTCGGGGGCGGCTCGGCGAACGGAGCCCCCTGGATCGGTCTCGGGCTCTTGCTCGCGCTGCGGCGAAGGCGGCAGGGCGCTCGGGTAGGCGCGCGGCCGTGAGGTGAGCGCCCCTGCTTCGCGCACCTCGATACAGGGCACTTCGCGGCACCGTGGAAGCGGTCAGGCGAATGCCCGCTCGGGCTATCTCATCCAGGTGGCGGGCACCGTGAAGCGCGGAAAGCCCGAGACGGCTGCGCGCGCCGAAGTCTTGAGGAAGCCTTTGCGTGAATGGGAGAGCACGCGCGCGGCCAGGGAGAAGGCCGAGCAAGCGGGAGCTGCCCCAGCCAATGGAAGCGCTGGCGATTCCGCAGGAGCCGGGCCGACCGGCGTCTGATCGGTATTGGGACAGGGTCTCGATGCCCCCGAACGAGCCCCCGAGCTTTCCCCAAAGCAAACGGCGACCCCTCCCGGGGTCCTTTCCACCCAGCAAATACGGCCCGGTCGTGGGTAATGCGCGCGCTCGTGCCTCTCCGCCAACCGACCCGAGTTGAGGTGGCATCTCGCGCGCTTCTGCCTGACATGCGCGCCGCTGCCCCCTGACTGCATTGTAGGGATGCGCAGATGTCGTGCGCCCGCTAGCTTCGGCCCATGATTGAACCGAGGAGCGCTGCGGCGTGCCCCGGCTCGATGCCGACGAGGAGGGGAGCCATGTCGAGACGGATGTGCTGGGTCGTGGCGTGCGCGGCGCTCGCGGGGTGCGTCGGCGGCGCGGAGGAAGCCCCGGTGGGCGAGGCGCGCGCAGCGCTGGGCCCGCCGAGCTGCGAAGACGCCGCGCGCTACGAGCTCCGGGACGTGGGCGGCGCGCAGTTCAACAACATCACGCTGGACCCGTCGATCCTGCCGCTCGCCGACGTGGGCAAGGTGCTGGCGAACGATCAGGTCCACATGCTGCGCGCCGCCGCCGAAAACGGCCTCCATGTGCTGAACAAGCACGTGCCTGCGTTCTTCATTTTCGACGACCAGGGCAACGTGTCGCAGATCCGGGCGGGAGGCTTCTACCAGTGCGCCACCCTGCTCGACTGCCAGGGTTACATCTCGGAGGTGGTGGCGAATTACCGCCTCGACGGCGTGCTGTTCGTCGACCGGCCCGAGTTCAACCACAGCTTCCAGGGCCACGCCTACGAGGTGCTCGGCGGCGCGCAGTTCCGCCCGCTCACCGACGATTATGCCATCAAGATCACGCGCTGGCAGATCACCACGACGCAAACGCACGCGCTGCGCGCCAACCTGACCGCGCGCTGGAACTCGCGCATGCGTGAAACCGCGTGCAGGCGCGGGACGCTGGCGCAGGCGCTGCTCCTGTGGAGCGACGCCGAGCAGGTGGTGGCCGAGGTGGTGATCGGCGTGAAGCGGAACGAGCCTCCGCCCTACTTCGAGGCCACGCTCGCGGGCCTCGCATCGGAGCCCGTGCTCGATCCCGACATGGACGCGCTACCGCTCGTACGCATCCCACCCGACGTCACCGACACCTACTTCGTGCTCACCTACTGGCCGGGCGCATTCGAGCCGTCCCTGTGGCTCAACTCGCCGTCCACCACGCCGGACGGCCCGCTCCCCGAGCCCTTCTGCGGCGACGGCTCGTGCAACACCACCGCTGCCAACGTCGAGAACGTGGCCACATGCCCCGCCGACTGCTTGGCCACCTGCGGCAACGGGAGCTGCGACCCCGGCGAAAGTGCCGTCACCTGCGCCGTCGATTGCCTGCCGCAGTGACACAAGCCAGCGGTCTCGTTCTTCCAGAGCAACAGCCTCGCAGCCCTTTGCTTGGAGGCTCGACCCGAATTGAGGAGCACACCATGTCCCTTCGTTTGCTTGTCGCCTGTCCGCTCGTCCTCTGGGGCTGCGATGCCAATCCCATCGCCGATCCCGCCCTCCACGATCCCCCAATCGCTGAAGTCGAGCAGGCGCAATCTGGTGCTGGCGTCGATTCCTATCGTATAGGGGCCCCCATGGACGACGCCGACTTCGTGGATGTCACCTCGCAGATCCCGGCGCTCGGAGGCACCGTGCTCGAGGGCGATCCGACGATCAAGATCCGGTTCGACGCTCCACCCGACGGCGTGACTGCGCACGGCGTGTTCGAGCAACTCGGCGCAGCGCGCCTCCGCATCGTCTTCCCCTTCGATGAGCACATCCCAGGTGCTCCACGGCTTGCTCGAGATCACGGACAGCGACGGCAACGAGTTCTCTCTAAAACCGGGCGATGCATACTTCATCGCGCAGGGTTCGATCGTCACCTGGGAGGTCCTCACGCCGGTCTTCCAGAAGTCGTTCTTCGACTACACCCATCCTGCGCACTGACTCCATGCAGAAGGGTCAGGTAGCCCGAGAGATTGAAAATGCGCGTACGGGTTTCAACAGGCCGCTACAGCTACAGGTATTCGTCTTCGAGAAGCGCTCTCGCTTGCCCGACCATGTCTTCGATGATCTGGGCGGCGGGCTTGATGTCGTTCACCAGGGGTGCGCTCTTCTCCCCTGCCGGCATGCACATTTCCTCGAAGTCGCCTGTCGTATCGGGCGTGGGAAGAATCCCCGAGAACTTCGGCATGTCGTAGGGGACGCCGAAGAGGAGCGTCGTGCCGATGAGCGCCGGCGGCGGCGGCGGCACCGGAATCTCGTCCTCTCGGCCCGCCCACTCGTTGACGACACGGTTGCGGATCGTGCGGACGGGCGCGCCAGGCCACTCGGGTCCGAACATCGTGGTGATGACCGTATCTCCTTCTCCCGCGGCAACGATGCGTTGCTTGTACTCAGGGTGGCAGTAGGCTTCGACGGACGCCATCATGCGTGTCCCGACCCAGGCTCCCTCGGCGCCCAACTTGAGCGCCTTCTTCAGCGTCTTGCCATCCGCAATGCCACCTGCGGCGAGCACGATACGGGGTGCGACTGCCTCGACCACGGCCGGAAGGAGCACGTCGAGCGGGGTTACGGCCCCGCCGCCTGCGTCTTCCTGCGCGGCACCACGAACGTGGCCGCCTGCTTCCTTGCCTTGGGCGATGATGGCGTCGATGCCGACGTTCACTGCTTCCAGCGCGCCTGCCAGGGAGCCGACCTGCATCCAGACCTTGGCGCCAGCGGCATGCAGTTTGGCTACCCAGCTCGCAGGCGGCGTGTTCCAGAAGAAGACGACGATCCTCACGCCCTCCTGGACACAAACGTCGATGTGTTCCTCCGTGACGGAAGGAACGGCTCCACCGAAGAGGCTCACATGGACGAGATCCACTCCGAATGGGCGGTTCGTCAATGCTTTGACCTCTTGGATCCGTTGAGCGAGATGCGCCGGGCTCTCCGGAGAGCCGCCTAGAACACCCAGTGCGCCGGCGTTGGAAATGGCGGCCACGAGGCTCGGCAGCGCGTGAAAAGCGATGCCGGCGCCCACGATGGGAAAGGTGATCCCGTATTCTTCGGTGAGCCTCGTGCAGAGGGAGCTCGAACCGTTGTTACACTTCTTCTGCTCCCCGTCTTTCAGCAGCTGGTCGTCCTCGCCGACCGGCTCCCCTTCGATGACGGCATTGGCGCAGCCGACGGTCAACGCGGCACCACCTAGGCCGAGCATCTGAAGAATGCGACGGCGACCGACGACGGACGAAGCGGACTCTGCGTGAGCGCCACCCAATGTTGTCATGTTTGTTCCCTCCCTACGATTCGTTAGCGACAGGGCAGCTTATCAGATTCGCCGAGACTCGGCATTCGGAGAGGATGGCGAATTGTTACTGCAATGCCTGGGGCGGAGATGGCACGCTCGAGCCCTGCCCGAGCACTCCCGACTGTCCTTGCAACCGAGCGAAGTCCTGAGACCCACGCATTCCGTTCGCGTAGCGAAGCAGCTTTTCGAGGGCTGGAAGTAGACCTTTTGCGGCGGCCAGGTGCACCCCAAGGTGGGACGTACGCTTGGGCCGTTCCCGCGTCACTGGAACCACCGCCAACGCCGCCCTGTCTGTCCAGGCCCACCACCCTGTCCAGCGGGTGCTGGAGGTACCCTTTTTTCCGGTGACTCGTCTCCCCAAATGAAGGCGCAAGCTCCCACCGATTGACCTACCTCGTCGCAAAGCGGGAGCGGAAGCGGGAGCGGGAGCGGGAGCGGGAGCGGGAGCGGGAGCGGGAGCGGGAGCGGCAAGCGGGATCTGGTTGTGTACCGCTTTTGAGGAAGGGGGCAGGTCGCGTACCGGATGGGCCACTTGCCAGGTGTGGCGGCCGAGATGGCGGAGGGTGGCTCAATACCGCGAAGCGCAGACTCCATCTTTACAAATGGGCACGAGCATAGGGCACGAGGGAATCGGAATGGGTACGAGCTTGTCGCAGCCGCTCTTGGTCCAAGCCTCACAAGCCGGCTCCGTGATACGTTTTCGGTCCGCCTCGTACGTGGCCCGCGCGGCTTTGGCGATGCTGACGCCGCAGCTCGCAGCCATGCAAATGCCATCCGAAAGAATCTCGCAATCGGCTTCGGTCGTGCAAGCGGCGGATTTGGCTTGCGCTTTGCCTAAAGCGTCGCGGGCCTCGGCACGAAGCGTATCGCATGCTGCGGTGGAGGGCGGCGCAGCGGCCGGCGGTGAGGAGCCTGCCCTTGTGTCGGCGGACGGCGTCACGGGGGCGTTTCCCGAAGGCGGCTCGGCGCAGGCGACCCAAACGAGGGGCGTAAGCACGGCGAGCCCGACGAACATGAGGGGAGACAACGATCGCATCGGCAAGAGATAGCCGGCCGGGACGGCAAAGTCGAGCCGCCCGCTTACGGTTTGGTTGCCTCCGCAAACGCCTTCCAGGTCACCTCGGCGGCGCCCACGGCCGCGCGGGCGCCGTCGCGTACGATCGGCGTGCGAAGCAACATTGGATCCTCCAAAAATAGCTCCGCGAGGCGTGTTTCGCTCGGGTCGAGGTATTGAAGGCCGCGTTCTTTCACGCGAGGGCTGTCTTCGGCATAAAGCGCGCGCATGCCGCCCACGGCGCGCGCGACGCTGGCGAGCTCCCCCTTGGAGAGGCCTTTTTCGCGCAGATTGATGAACTGCACTTTGATACGCCGCTCCGCGAAAAATCGTTGCGCAGCGCGGGTCAGCTTGCACTTTTCGGTGCCGAAGATCTGAATCATCTCGCCCGAGATCACCGCACCCGATGCGGCACCCGCTCCCCCTTCTGCTCCGCCACCCGCAAAGCCGTGTCGTACCCCGCGTCCACGTGCCAAGTCACGACCATTTCTGGTTGATCGTCAAGACGCGCTCGAGCCTCCTCTGCGCCGCGTCCGTGCGAGCTTGCGCAGGCCGTGGAAGCGCACCTTGGGATCGACCTCGTTAAAGGAAGCGGGTGCGGAAGCGGGTGCAGAAGCGGAAGCGGGAGCGGGAGCGGAAGCGGAAGCGGGAGCGGGAGCGGGAGCGGGAGCGGGAGCGGGAGCGGGAGCGGAGGCGGGGTCAGGCGAGCGCGAGCCTTTGCAGGTGCCGTCGGGCGAGGGAGATGCGGGCGTAGGCGGTCTTCGTCTTAATGCCGAGCGCTTCGGCAATCTCCCGTATCGAACGGCCCTCCAGGTACGGCACGACCACCGCACGGATGCGCGGGCCGATCTTCAAGAGGAACCGCTTCAGCCGGAACAGCCCATAAGTCGCCTGCAAGAGCATATCGGGCGACGACGCGTCGTCCTGCTCCTGCTCGGGACATTCCTCCGCGAGCCCCGTGAAGACCTCTCGCTCATGACGCGCGAGCCTTCGATAATTGCTCGCACGGTTGAGCCCGATCACCACGAGCCACGGCCGCGCCTGCTCCGGCGTGACCAGACATTCGAGGCGTCGCCAGGCCGTGATGAAGACCTCCTGGACGACATCGTCCACATCACTGGAGGGGATGGCCTGCTTGAGAAGCAGGCGGCAAAGAAAAATCGCAGTGTTCGAGGTAAAGGCGGCCGAGCAAGGCGTGCGACGCCGTAAAGTTTGCCGGCGGCGGATGGAGCGGTATCGTTGCCATACTCATGACTCCGGACGTGTCGGGGTTGTGGGGAGACGCCGGTCGGTGTGGGTAGCACCGGCTGGCGTCGCTTGTTTTGTCTCATGAATCGGGGCGCGATTCAACCACCAAATGTGGAATTGGTTCGTCGCGGGAGAACCCACGATCCGACCTGAATGGGACGAGGGGGGTTGGAATGGGAGCCGTGATCCTGGGGTGAGAGTCCCTCACCCCCAACCCCTCTCCCGTCCCGGGAGAGGGGCGAGGGAGGCTTCTCCTACGAAGTGCGGCGGTAGACGAGGCGGCCCAGGGTGGCGATGACGTGGTCCATGCGCTCGAGCACCCGTGCATCGACCCCGCCGATGTACCTCATGGCCTGGGCGACCTGGATGCAGGCGAGCACCTCACATGCCGAGCCCAATGCCGACTGATAACGCTGCCTTTTATGTCCTGCGACGTTACCGGCCCCCTCGGCCGTATTGAGCGCGACGCTATGCATGGCCCTGCGCAGTTGCCGGGCCAAATCCGAGTCCTTCCGTTCAATCTGTTCCGCGACACCCGCCGCGTCCCCAGCCATGGCCAAAACGACTTCCTAAATCCTCAGCATGACGAGACCCTCCGCCCGACGACCCAATCGCCGGGACCCTCGTCCCAGACCGTCGCGCGGAGCGCTCTTCAAGGCTGCGCAGCACCGCGCGGAGCCGCGCGGAGCGCGAAGCGCGAAGCGCGAAGCGCGAAGCGCGAAGCGCGAAGCGCGAAGCGCGAAGCGCGAGGACGGCGACGATGAGGCAGCTCCGACGTCAAGGCCTTTAGCGCGGTTTTTACGCTGCGCTTCCGTGTGGCGGTAGCCGCGTTGACGTGCGCCGTTGCCTTCCTCCGACCTTCTTCGCTCCTCGGCATG
>NZ_JAGTJJ010000009.1 GCF_028435365.1 Polyangium jinanense
GGACTCGGGGTGGAAGACCTGCGCGATGCGCAGTTCTTCCAACGGGCCCGTTGGACCGCGTCGCCAGTCGAAAGGGCAGCGCCGCTGTCTTGATTGGCAGGGTCGCTCCCGCTCTTGCCTCGGCCTGTTCGATGAACTGCGCATCGCGCAGTTCATCGACCCCGGGTCCAGCGCTTGCGCTGGTCCAGGTCCAGGGGCGGATAGCCCCGGTGGGGTCTGGGGCAAAGCCCCAGCGCAGCGCCTCCCGGATGAGACCCAGGGAGTCTTACGACTTCCCCGGCAAAAGCCGGATCCCTCCGCTCGACCCCTGCCCCACCGGCTTGTGCAGCACGATGCGCCGACCTGCCGCGCGTCCCTCGGCGTGCGCCTCGCTGCGCGGCCCGCCCGCGTACTTCACGTGCTGGATGCGCGGATGCCGCTGCCGGTAGTACCGCCCGAGATCCGCGTCCTTCACCCACACGAGCCCCTCGCTCGTGTTGACCTCGCGTTGCGCTCCGAGCTTCTCGTCGAAGCCCGCCATCACGCCCGCCACGAACGTGCGCCGATCGCGGTTCCCGCCGAGCCCCTTCGTCTTCTTGTGCGCTGTCCAGAGCTGCTCGGCCGTGCGCGTCAGGAACGCGTACACGTAGCTCGCCATCTCCAGGTTCGCGTGCGAGCCGCAGATCTCCAGCACGCTCCCGCGCTTGCCTTCGAGCGGCCGGTACACCGGCACCCAGATGACCTCCACGAAGAAGTGCTTGCCGAGGATCGACGCGAGCCGCCGCTCGGCCTCGGTCACGCGGCCCGTGGGCTTGCCGAGGTGGCGGAAGCCGTAGCCCTGCGCCGACCGCTCCGCGACGCTGTCGATGTTGTACTTCAGCATCAAGCGCTGGGCGGCGTTCATCGCGGCTTGCGCCTCGTTCACGTTCGCGCTCTCCGCGAGCGCGAGCAGCTTCGCGATCCGCTCGAGCACGCGCGCTTCGCCCGGCTCCGCGTCTTGCGCCTCCGGCAGCCCCGAGGCGTGCGCGTCGATCCCGAGCCGCTGGCAGACCCCGCGAAAGGCCGGGCCATGCGCGTGCTCGCTCGTCTGACCGAGCACCTCGTGCACGTACTGATGCGCCATCTCGTGCTTCAGCACCTCGACCACGATCCCCCAGGGCCGCTCGATCACGAGGCGCCGGCCGATCTCGATGCAACGAGTCTCCCGGTGCCAGCGGCCGAGGTAACGCTCCGCGTCGCCGAGCTCGATCGTCGGGATCTTCAGCGCGCGCCGGAAATACGTGGCGTTCAGGTCCTGGTAGGTCGAGCGCAGCTCACGCAGGAGCGCGGTCTCGAGCTCCAGCGTGAGGCGCGCGTGTTCCGTCGGCTCGGTGTTCGTCGACATGGGCTGACTCCGGACGGCCTTTTGGTCGGGGCGGAGCATAAATCGAACCGTCCGGAGGAGCATGCTCCCCACGTCTCAACGGTCCCCCGCGGTCGCCTGGTTCAGGTGACTCGGGCAACGCCGGACCCCGGTCCTCCAGCGCCGTCGTTACAAACACGTCACCCATTCGTTGCCGGGACGTGAATTGGGCTAGGATGAGGCGCGAGAGCGTGTCCGCGACGAACTATCCCCTCGATCCCAGCGCGGAAGGCGCCCGGACGAGCGAGCCCGCGTCCCTCGGGCCGAAGAGCCAGAAGCTTCGGCGCCTGGCCCGCGCACGGCGCCGCATCGCCTGGCTCGTGCTCCTCGCCCCGGTCGTGCTCGTGCTCGCCGTCGACATCTGGATCCGCGGCGGAAGGCTCCTCGATCTGCGCGGCAAGCACGTGGCGAGTTACGCGGGCGCGATCGTCGAGAGCGCGGTGCTCTGGGGCCTCTTGCTCTACTCCGCGTCGTCGCGTCGCGGCGCCGTTCGCTGGATCTCGGCCTCGCTCTTCGTGCTGCTCGCGACGGTCACGCTCGGCATCCAGATCTACTTTCAGCGCTGCTACTCGACGTACGTGAACCTCGACGCGTTGCTCTTCGCGACGTCGTTCTCGGAGAGCGTCGTCGGGCACCTGCGCGCCGACGGCGGCAACCTCGTGTCCGCGATCGCGCCGCCGCTCGTCTGCGCCGCCGCGCTGGTCGTCGCTGCGCGCAGGTTCGTGCGTCCGCGCCAGACCCGGAGCAGCCGCGTCGCGCGGATCCTCGCGCCGCTCGCGATCGTGTTCGGCTTCCTGATCCCCTGCTCGTACCGCACCGTGCAGGCCTCGACGCCGGACGTGATCTATCTCCACGCGATGGGCGGCGTGATCAAGCAGATCACCGGCCTCCGGCCGCCCGAGCACGTCCGCCCTGGACTGCGCACGCCGCCCCAACTCCCCGGCGCCACCGCGATCCCGAGCGGCGCGCGTGTCACACGGCCGAATGTGCTCTTCGTCATCACCGAGAGCGTGCGCGCCGACGCACACTGCACGGCGCCCACGGACGATTGCCCCTTCTCGCCGGCGACGAACGCCGCGGCGCGCAAGCGCTTCCCGCTGCTCCAGATGCGCTCGAACGCCTCGACCACCGCGATCTCGCTCGCGGTTCTCTGGTCGGGCCTGCCGCCGACGGCCTCGCGCGAGGACCTGCACGGCTATCCGCTGCTCTTCGATTACGCGAACGCAGCCGGGTACGACACGGCGTACTGGACCAGCCACCACATGATGTTCGCGAACTCGCGCCTCTACGTGCAGGACCTGCCGACCTCGCACCAGACCGGCGCGACCGATCTCGATCCACTCGCCGACATGGATCTCGGCGCGCGTGACGAGCTGCTCACCGAGCGCATCCGCAAAGACATCCGCGAGATGCGCGAACCGTTTTTCGCCGTCGCCCACTACGGCAACACGCACATCCCCTACCGCATCGATCCCGAGCACGCCCCGTTCCAGCCCGCGCAGGACAGCAAGGCGCCCGAGGACAACGAGGCCTACCGCAACTACTACCTCGACGCGGTGCACCTGCAGGATCGGACGATCGGCGAGATGCTGCGGTTCGTCCGGGAACAGCCGTTCGGCGAACGCACGATCGTGGTGTTCACCTCGGATCACGGCGAGTCGTTCCGCGAGCACGGGCAGCTCGGGCACACGGGCGCGGTGCTCGACGAGGAGATCCACGTGCCGGCCTGGATCGACGCGCCCGAGGGCACGCTCACCGAGGCCGAGGTGGCCGCGCTCGCGTCGCACCGCGAATCGATCCTGTTCCACACGGACCTCGCGCCGACGATCCTCGACATGCTCGGCCTCGAGCGCGAGGCGGGCTTCTCGCGCTGGTATGGCGCGATGATCGGCAAGAGCCTGCTCGGGCCGATCGAGCGGACGGAGCCGGTGCCGCTCACGAACTGCTCGGGCGTGTGGGGCTGCGCGTTCCGCAACTGGGGCATGATGCGAGGGAATTTGAAGCTCGAAGCGCGCGAGTGGGACACGGCGTGGCATTGCTACGACGTGCTCGCCGATCCGAAGGAGCTTCGTGATCTCGGCGCGGCGGCGTGCGGAGACATGGCCGCGCGCGCGGAGGCCCTGCACGGAGGGCTGCCGGGCCTCGTGAAGTGAACGAATCAAAGACGTGAGTGAAGTGAGCGAAGGAAGCCCTGGGCCCGCCGCGACCGCGGCGACGACGAACCCCGGCAAGCGCAAGACGAAACGAGTGCTCGGGCCTGCGGGGCAGCGGCGCAAGCGGCTCCGCCGGCGGCGCAGGTGGATCGGGTTTCTGGCGCTCGTCACGCCGATGCTCTGGGTGCTCGTCACGGATCTCTTGCGCCGGCACGATCACCTCCTGCGGCTCGATCGATGGCATAGGCTCGGCTACCTCGCGGGGCTCTGCGAGAGTTTTGTGTTCTGGGGCGTCCTGCTCTACGTGGCCGCGCGCTCGCGCGGGATCTTCCGCGGCGCCGTGGGCGGGCTCTTCGTCCTGCTCTTCTCGGTCGCGCTCGGCGTCGAGGGCGCCTTCCACAGGCAGTGGAACACGTATCTCACGCTCGACGGCCAGATCCATTCGAAGTCCGTCGCGGACTCGCTCTACGGCTACCTCCCGCTCACGCGCCCCACCCTGCTCTTCGAGGTCGTGCTCGCGATCGCGGCCTCGATCGGAATGCTCGTCTTCGCGCGCAGGTTCGTACGACCTCGTAGGATCCCGCGCCTCGTCGCGCCGCTCCTCGTCCCGGCCGTGCTCGTCCTCGCGGTGAAGACGCCCGTCAGCTACCGGGTCGTCATGTCGTCGCCGCCGGATCTCCTCTACTTCCACGGCGTCACCGCGGTGGTGAAGGAGAACCTCGACATCACGAACGACTCGCCCGATCTGCGCGTCGAGCGCAGGCGCCCCGAGCCCGTGCCCAAGCTCTCCTCACGCCCGAAGCGGCCGCGCAACGTGCTGCTCGTGCTCCAGGAGAGCCAGCGCGCCGACGTGACGTGCGTCGCCTACGACCCCGCGAGCGATTGCGCCACGCCCTTCTCGAACGAGGCCATGCCGAACCGCATGCCCCTCTACGAGATGCACGCGCACGACTCGACCACGGCGATCTCCATCTCGAACATCTGGTCCGGCGTGCGCCCGACCGAGCCACGCGCCGTCTTGCATTCGGTGCCGCTGCTCTGGGAGTACGCGGCCGCGGCGGGCTGGGACACCGCGTACTGGACGAGCCAGAACCTCATCTTCGGCAACGCGCGGCTCTACGTGCAGGATATCCCCGCGAGCCACTTCGCCGTCGCGACGCACCTCGACACGATGGCCGACCTCGACGCGGGCGCGTATGACTCGCTGCTTACCGAGCGCGTGATCCAGGAGTTCGGCGAGCTCGAAGAGCCCTTCTTCGCCGTCGTGCACTACTCGAACGTGCACTACCCCTACGTCTACGACGAGAAACACGCGCCGTTCCAGCCGGCGGCCTTCAAGAACGCGCCCGAGCTCAACGACCAGTTCCTGAACTACTACAAGAACGTCGTGTACCTGTCGGACAAGGCCGTGGGCAAGCTGCTCCGGCACGTGCGCGAGAGCGACAAGGGCGCTCGCACGGTCGTCGTGTACACCTCGGATCACGGCGAGTCGTTCCGCGAGCACTGGCAAATGGGGCACACGAGCTCGCTCTATGAGGAGGAGATCCGCGTGCCGACGTGGATCGACGCGCCCGAGGGCACGCTCGCGCCGGAAGAAGAGGCGAGCATCCGCGCCGCCGAGCACGCGTACGTCTATCACCTCGATCTCGCACCCACGTTCCTCGATCTCCTCGGCGTGTGGGACGATCCTGCGCTCGTGCCCTTCCGGCGCCGCATGATCGGCCACCCGCTCACGCGGCCCGAGCGCACGATCGAGCCCGTGCCGCTCACGAATTGCACGGGCGTGTGGGAGTGCGCGTTCCGCAACTGGGGCGCGATGCAGGGGCCGCTCAAGGTGCAGGCGCGCGAGTGGGACGGCGAGTACCACTGCTTCGATCTGCGCACCGATCCCGACGAAGAGAAAAACCTCGGCGAGGCCGCGTGTGGATCGCTGCCGCTCTTCGCCCGCGCGCTCTACCATGTGATGCCGAACGTCACCCCGCCGGGGCGCCCCAAGGTCAACTGGGGCAAGTGAACCGGCCGCGCGTGACGATCACGACGAGGCGCTCATGAACGAGAGGTTTTTCCTGCCCGCCCTTGCGACCGCGCATTCCCACGCCTTTCAGCGCGCGATGCGGGGCGACGCGCAGCGGCCCGGTCCTACGGGCACGGACGATTTCTGGTCCTGGCGGACCTCGATGTACGCACTCGCGGACACGCTCACGCCGGAGAGCATCCACGCGATCGCGCGCGTCGCGTACCGCGAGCTCTACCGCGCCGGCGTGCGCACCGTGGGCGAGTTCCACTACGTGCATCACCAGCCGGACGGCACGCCGTACGAGGACCGCACGGTCCTCGCCGATCAGGTGATCCGCGCGGCGAAGGCCGAGGGGCTCCGCATTGCGCTCCTCCGCGTGATCTACACGCGCGCGGGCGCGGGCCGGCCGCCCGAGGGCGCGCAACGTAGGTTTTCCGATGCGGATCTCGATCGCTCGCTCGCCGACGTCGAGACGCTCGCCGCGCGATGGGCGCAGGACCCGGATGTGCGGATCGGCGTCGCGCCGCACAGTGTGCGCGCGGTCCCGCCCGATTGGCTCGGCCCGATCGCGGCGTTCGCCGAGGCGCGCGGCATGATGCTGCATGCGCACGTGGCCGAGCAGCCTGCGGAGATCGCGGCGTGCCTCGCGGAGACGGGGAAACGGCCCGTGGAGCTCCTCGCCGAGCGTTCCGTGCTCTCGCCGCGCTTCGTGGCGGTGCACGCGACGCACCTTTTGCCGCACGAGGCGCGGCTCCTCGGCGAGGCGGGCGCGTTCGTTTGTTTGTGCCCGACGACGGAGCGGGATCTCGGCGACGGGCTGCCGGACGTCACGGCGCTCGTGGGCGCGGGCGCCCTGCTTTGCACGGGGATCGACAGTCACGTCATGACGGCGCCGCTCGAGGATCTGCGCTGTGTCGATCTCGGCGAGCGGCTCCGCACGGGGAAACGCATCACGCTGCGCGTCAAGGAGGGGGACCGGCGCACGCCGGCGGAGGAGCTTTGGCGAATCGGCTCCGAGCTCGGGGCGCGGGCGTGTGGCTTCTCGGATGTGGGGGGCGAGATCGAGGTCGACCTCGAGGCCCCGGAGCTCTTGCTCGTGCGTCGGGAACATCGGCTCGACGCGGTCGTATACAGCGCCAACGCTGGAATATTCCGCCAGCATTGATTGCATGCCGTGGTCATAGGAATGACCACAGGCGGATGACGATCGCGTCGCCGACGCGCAATCCATCGCAATTTGATTGCATTTGCATCGCCGAGCCTGTGGCTTGTACCACGACGGCGGTGTGACGATTGTCAAAACGGGACCAAATTGTCCGCTGCTTCGGATATTTACACGTCCCGCCCCAGGCGGACGTGTGCTCCACCGCGCGAACGCGCCGCTTCATATTCATGCAACTTGATTGCTATTGATATCGGTCGGGTCATTACGCGTCCCGACGCGGAGACGATTTCGAATCGATTTCACTTGAATAAAACGGTGCGCGCCCTGTACATTGCGTCGGTCCTTTTTTTTCCGACAACCAAAGGAGAGCCGCATGCGCAAGCTTCACAACACGGTCGTTCTCGGGGGTATCTTCTCCGCCTTCGCGCTGCTCGGCGCGGGCTGCAGCGCCGATTCGACCGAGATCGGCGACGTCGGCGGCGACGTCGGTGGCGAGACGGAAGCCGCTGGCGTGCCCGTCGTGCGCACCTGCGGCACGAAGGAGCTGACGATGGAGGAGGCGGCCAAGCTCGAGGCCGAGTTCGAGCAGCTCGCCCCCTGGAAGGATAACCTCAACGTCAGCGTCGGCGCGGTCATCCCCGTCTACTGGCACGTCATCAACAAGGGCACGGGCATCGCGAACGGCGACATCCCGCAGACGCAGATCGACGACCAGATCAAGGTCCTCAATGACGCGTACGCAGCCTGGGGCGTGACGTTCAACCTCGTCAGCGTCGACCGCACGACGAACAGCACGTGGTACACGGCGGGCCCGGGCACGACGGCGGAGAAGAACATGAAGACGGCCCTCCGCCAGGGCTCGGCCGACGACCTCAACGTCTACAGCTCGAACCCAGGCGGCGGCCTGCTCGGCTGGGCGACGTTCCCCTCGAGCTACACCTCGAACCCGAAGGATGACGGCGTCGTCCTGCTCTTCTCGTCGGTCCCCGGCGGCAGCGCGGCGCCGTACAACCTCGGCGACACGGGCACGCACGAGGTCGGCCACTGGATGGGCCTCTATCACACGTTCCAGGGCGGCTGCCAGAAGACGAACGATTACGTCTCCGACACGCCGGCCGAGAAGTCGGCGGCCTACGGCTGCCCGACGGGCCGCGACACCTGCTCCACGGCGGGCGTCGACCCGATCAAGAACTTCATGGACTACACCGACGACGCCTGCATGGACCACTTCACCGAGGGTCAGAGCGCGCGCATGCAGTCGATGTGGAACACGTACCGCAAGGGCAAGTGATCTCGGCCTGAACACCGGGTGAACGAAAAACCCCGCCTCGGCAAACCGAGGCGGGGTTTCTCGTTTCGAAGGTCCCGCAGGTTATTCCGCGTTTTCCTTCGGACCTTCATTGTAAGAGCGCGGGCGGTGCTTCGGATCGACGCCGCCGTGCTTCTCGCCGTTGTCGAGCGTATCGATCGCGAGGTACGCGAGCCACGTCCCGGGGTGCTCCTCCGCGAGCGTGCGCAACGCGTCCTCGTGCTCCTTCAGCTTCTTCTCGTCGTACAGGCACTGGAGCCCGAGCGCGAGAAGCCCGATCTCGTTCGGGCCCCGGCCGAAGCCGATCTCGTAATGGGGCCACGCCTCGTCCGGGCGGTGCATGCGGCAAAGCGTGTCGCCGGTGTAGACGTGCGCCATGGCCCATTCCGGCGCGAGCTCGAGGGCCTTCCGGCTCTCCGCGAGGCGCGTCTCCATGTCCCCACGCGCCCCCTTCATCACCGAGAAATTGAGGTGCGCCTTCGCCGACATCGGCACCGCATCCTTCGTCGCCTCCCAGAACGTGAGGTCGGAGCGGTAATCCATCGCGTGCGCATAGGCCTTGACGCACTGGAACAGGAAGAAGGCGAGGAAGACGGCGGGGACCACGAAACGGAAGCGCGGGCGCTTCGAAAGGCGCTCGTGCGCGGCCGCGAACGCGACGGCGAGAAGGAGCGAGGTGCCGATGACCGGGAAATACCAGAATCGCTCGGCCCGCACGGTCGGCAGGACAACCGGGATGTTCGAGTGCGGGAAATAACTCACGACGAGCCAAACCAGGCCCACCGCCACGAGCGCGAGCCCCGCGCGCCCGAGCGGACGTGGTGCCTCGGGCGCGTCGGGCGGGACCACGCCGCGTGTGCAATCGGCAAAGAGGCCGAGCGAGATCGCGAAGACGGGCACGGCGAGGATGGCCCAGGAAAACCCACGCAAGGTGAGCGAAATCCCGCGCGGACGAAGGACAAAGACCTCGACGGCGACGAGCGCGGGCGCGAGCGCGAAGAGGAAGGCCGCGAGGATCGCAAGCCGAGGGCGACCGGGCGCGGGTTTTCCAGCGAGCCCGAGACGAACGATTTCCTTGCGCGCCGCGCGTTCCCGGACGACGCCGACGATCCACATCCCAATGCCCGCGAGGGGCGGGCCGATCAGGGCCACCGCGCCGAGCACGCTCTCGGCAAAGACGAGACGATCCGGCGCGGGCTCCTGCGGGAACGAATAATCGCCGCTCAGGGTGCGCGGAAAAACGACCTGCACGAGGCCACGCCAGTAGACGCGGAGCGCGCCGGCGATGCGATGCGGGAAATCGACCTCGGCGAGGGGATTGTTCAGCGGATCCTTGGGGAGCGGCGCCTGGTGGAACCAGAGGAGGAAGGAGCGCGCGGCTCGCGAAAGGGCCGAGGCGCCTTCGGGCAAGGGTTCGAGGAGCTCGGCCGGCGTCGGCGAGGGGAACCAGCGTTTGCGCAGCTCGACGTACAGGACGAACGCGAAGACGGAGGCGACGAGCGCGGCGAGGGTACGCAGGATACGCGCGGGGCGCTCGGGATGCAGGTGCGGCGAGAAGACGAGCGCGGCGAACGGGACGAGCGGGACGCAGACGACGGCGCTCTCCTTGCTGAAGAGGCCGAACACGAGCGCGACAAAGACGCCCGCGGGCATGAGCCAGCCCGGTAGCGCGAGCGCGAGCACGGCGAGCAGGGCGCCCATGCCGCCGAAGACGTCGGCGATGCCGACGATGCCGCTCACGGCCTCGGTGAGAATGGCGGCGGAGACGAAGATCGCGCCGGCGAGATACGCCGTGCCCCGTCTGCGCGTGATCCGGAAGGTCACGAGCGAGAGGAGCGCGCCATTCACGGCGTGGAAGAGGACGTTGTAAAAATGGTGGAAGAAGGGCTGCTTGGAGATGGCCCAGAGCGCGCGCCAGAGGAAATTGGGGACGGGGCGGTAGGAGCCCACGCTGCGATCGGGCGGCAGGCCCCAGAAATCGCGGAAGATGGCGTCGATGTAGCGCAGGCCCCCGGTCGCATTGACGTACGGGTTCGCGAGGAGCGCTTCCTGCTCGTCGAAGATGTAGTTCGTCGTGGGTGCCCGGGTATAGAGCACCATGCAGAGCAGGATGAACGGCGCGAGGACCCAGAAAAACCCGGGATCGTACCCCAGGACGTATTCGCGGCACCAGGCGTAGGCGGCGCGGAATGCGTTTGTCCGGGGCGCCGGGGCGGGCGCGGGGGCGGGCGCGGGCGCCGAGGCAGGCGCCTGCGCGGACACGTCTCCTTCCGGAGTGGTATGCGGATCGCCGGCGCTCACGCTACGGATCGGAGATCTGCCAGATGTCGCCCCAGAGCGAGGCGCCCCCGTCGATCGGGATCACCGCGCCCGTGATGAAATCGTTGCGCTCGCTCGCGAGGAACACGACCACACGCGCGACCTCGTCCACGCCGCCGAGGCGCTTGAGCGGCGTCGCCTTGCGCGCGAACTCGAGCATCCCGTCGCCATATTGCGCCGTGCCGCTCGAACGAATCGTGCCCGGCGCGACCGCATTGACCCGGATTCCATGCGTCGCCCACTCGACCGCGAGCGTGCGCGTGAGGTTCTCGACGCCCGCGCGCGCCGCGCCCGTGTGCGCCATGCCCGGGAAGCCGCGGACGACCATCGCCGTGACGTTGACGATGCGGCCGCGCTTCTGCGGGATCATGGCCACGTTCGCGACCTCGCGGGTCATGTTGAACGTGCCGTTCAGGTTGTTGCGGACGACGGCCTCGAAGCCCCGCGGCGAGATCTGCTCGGCCGGGCTCGGGAACTGGCCGCCCGCGTTGTTGACGAGGATGTCGACGCGGCCGAAGCGATCCATCGCGGCGCGGACGAACGCCTCGATCTGCGCGGGCTCGCGGATGTCGCAAGGCACGCCGAGGACGCGGCTCTCGGCGAGGCCGGCCTCGCGCAAGGTGCCGATCGCGGCTTCGATTTTCTCGGGCTTGCGCCCGCAGATGGCGATGCTGGCGCCGAGCCGGCCGAGCTCCCGCGCCACGGAGAGCCCGATGCCACTGCCGCCGCCGGTGACGATGGCCACCTGTCCCTCGAAGAGGCCAGGCGCAAAGAAGGGTCGCGCGTCTTCGTTCTCGTTCACGAAGGGGGCGTGTACAACGGGCAGGGCCGGCTGTCACGGGGGCGACGCTGTCACGGTCACGGAACACATGACGATTGCTTTCGCCGGGGCGGGGGTCTGTGCCAAGGTGCGCGCGTGCCGTGGGTACGAGCGCTCCTGCGTGGGCAAAAGGTGTACGCAAAGGCCGACGAGGCGGGCCGCCTGGTCTCGGACGGTGGTCGTGTGGAAGTTCGGTACAAGCCGAACGATGGGCGGAAGTACGGAGCGCGCGAGGACAACCTGAAGGTGGTCCCCGGCGAGCTCTTGCCGGATGACGCGTGTGGCCCGGCCGAGGCCGTCGAGAAGAAAAAAGACGGCGAGGCCCAGGTCGCGACGAAGTCCGCAGGGACGAGCCGCGCCAAGGCGACGACGTCCGAGGAGCGCAAGGCCGCCGCGAAGGCCGCGCATGACGCGGCGCCGCCGCTCGCAGAGGGGCAGCTGGTCGCGTACGCGGACGGCGCTTGCACGGGGAATCCGGGGCCGGCGGGGCTCGGGGTCGTGGTCGTCGACGGGGATCGGCGGATCGAGATCAGCGAGTACCTCGGGAACGGCACGAACAACATCGCGGAGCTGACGGCGATCCTGCGGGCCGTGGGGGCCGTCGAGGACACAGGCAAGCCGCTGCTCGTCCGCACGGACAGCCAGTACGCGATCGGCGTGCTGCAGAAGGGCTGGAAGGCGAAGGCCAACACGGACCTCGTCGCCGAGGTGAAGGATGTGCTGAAGCGCAACAAAACGCGGCTCGAGTACGTCCCCGGACATTCGGGTGTGGCGCTGAACGAACGTGCGGATGAGCTGGCCCGGGAAGCCGTGCGATCACGGCGCTCGAGCCGGCGAGCCATCACGAAGAGCGAGTAGAGTACACGCATGGTGGTGGAGCCGAGGCAGAAGCCCGTGGTGTTGTGCTTGCTCGACGGGCTCGGGGAGCGCGACGCGCGCGAAGGAAACGCGGTCCGGCTGGCGAAGGCCGAGGCGCTCGGGCGGCTCGCGGAGCAGTTCGGAAAGACGCGCCTTCTGGCGAGCGGCGAGGCCGTGGGGCTCGGCGCGGGCAAGGTCGGCTCGGGCGCGCTCGGCTACGAGGCGATCGGGACGGGCCGAACGCCGCGGCCCCACCGCGCGCGGATCGATGAAGCGATCGCCGCGAAGAAGCTCTGGCAGAACAAGGTCATCGAGCGGACGATGTGGATCGCGAACGATCGGAACTGCCGGCTGCATCTGTTCGCGCCGATCTCCGCGGACGGCGCGCACGGGACGCTCGATCACCTGCGCACGATGGTGCGCGTGTGCGAGGCGCACGACGTGAAGGTCGTGGTGCACGCGTTCCTGGAGGAGAAGGCCGCGGCGCCGCGGAGCGCGTGGAAGCTGCTCGAGCCGCTCGCCTTCGAGCTCGAGGACAAGGGCGTGATCGGGACCATCTCGGGGCAGTCGTACGCGATGGATCGGAGCGGGCGCTGGGACCGCGTGCAGAAGGCGTACGCGGCGATCGTGCGCGGCGAGGCGAAGACGAAGGACACGCCGTACGAGGCGCTGCAAGCGGCGTATCAGGCGAAACTCACGGACGGGAACGTCGAGCCCACGCGGATCGGCGAGTACGAGGGGATGGTCGGGTCGTTCATGGCCGACTTCGCCTCGGGGCAGAGCGCGGGTTGGTCGTGGTTCGGCGAGGAAGCCGGGCTCTTCCTGACGCACCGCGCGGACCGTGTGGAGCAGCTCGCGGCGATGATGGTTCGTCGTGGCGTGCCGCGCGAGATCGAGGAGGAGTACCTGACCGATCGGAAGAAGCCCGTGTACGCGTTCGACGAGTTCGGGTTGCTCTCGCTCGTAGGGCTCGATCCGGCGTGCGAGGTGCTCGCCGCGTTCCCGGACGAACCCCCGGAGGGCACGCTCGGCGACGCGATCGCGGCGGCGGGTTTGACGCAGCTCCGGATCGCGGAGCCGGACCGCGCGAGGCACGTGGCGCACGTGTTCGACGGCGGGCGCCGGACACGCAAGGACGGCGAGGAGATCCGCGTGGTCGAGCAAGCGGAGATCGCGGAGACGGCGGCGCGCGCGATCCGTGAAGGGAGCCACGACGTGGTGATCGTGAGCCTCGCGGCGGCGGATCACGCGGCGCACCGCGGTGACCTCGCGGCGGCGATCGAGGCGGTGGACGCGGTGGACGCGGCCGTCGCGCAGATCGCGGCGGCGACGGAAGCGAAGGGCGGCGCGCTGTTCGTCGTGGGGACCCACGGCGGCTGCGAGGAGATGCTCGACGCGGAGGGCAAGCCGCGCGGCGGTCACACGACGAACCCGGTGCCGTTCGTCTCGACGCACCCGCGCGGAAAACTCGCGGACGATCGAAGCCTCGCGGACGTGGCGAAGGTGGTGCTCGATGTGCTGGGGATCGAGGCGCCGAGCGGGATGACGGGTGGCCGCTCTCCGAGGTAGGGGGTTTGGGGGCGCAGCTCGCCTTGTCCGAGCGGAGCCCCCAAGCGCTGAATGGGACTCGATTTGCAAACGCAGATAGGACCGTACCGGGTCCGGGAGAAGCTGTCCGAAGGGGCGATCGCCACGCTCTACCGCACCGAGCACGAGCGGCTCGGGCGCGTGGCGATCGTCAAGGCGCTGAAGGGGACGCTCGCGGAAGGGTCGCCGCTCGGGTCGGCGCTCGAGCGCGAGGCGCGCATCCTGGCGAAGATGGGGCACGCGTCGGTGGTGCGTTGCCTCGACATGTCGCCGGGAAAAGGCGCGACGTGGGTGGCGCTCGAAGATGTGCCGGGGCCGCGGCTCTCGGCGGTGCTCGCGCGGACGAAGAAGCTGCCGCACGAGGTGGCGACGGCGATCGCGCTCGGGGTCGCGTCGGGGCTCGGGCACGCGCACGCGCGCGGGGTCGTGCACCGGGACGTGCGGCCGGAGGGGATCGTGCTCGCGCCCGATGGGCGGAGCGTGCTCGTGGATTTCGGGGCAGCGATGGATCTGTCGGCGCCCGCCGTGCCGTCGCCGTTCGACGGGAGCGAACGTTTGTCCGGGCCGGAGTACGCCGCGCCGGAGCAGATCGTGGGGGAGCCGGCGGGCCCGCGATCGGACGTGTTTTCGCTCGGGGTCGTGCTCTACGAGATGCTCACCGGGGCGCGGCCGTGGGACGAGGGCGCGGAGGGACGGGAGGAGCTCGCGCGGCGGGTACGAAGCCAGGAGCCTTCGCCGCTCGAGCGGCACGGGGTGGTGCTGCCGCGGGGGCTCTCGCGCATCGTGATGCGGTGCCTCGCGAAGCGGTCGGAGGATCGGTACGAGGACGGCGACGTGCTCGCGGAGGCGCTGGCCGAGGCGCTCGACGAGGCGACGCGGGAGCCGTCGCGGAAGCTCGTGACGCGGGCGCTCGCGCTTTCGTTTTTGGGTGAGGAGATCGGCGAGGAGAAGGGGCGGAGGCAGCCGAAGAAGGGGCCGCCGCCCTTGCCGCTCGGGCCACTCGTGCAGAAGCTCGCCGTGCTGTTCGGGCTCGTGGTTTTGGGCGCGGTGGTCGTGGAGGGGTTCGTCCGCGAGGAGGACGTGACGGCCGAGCCGGCGAGCGAGGCGGACGCGCCGGAACGGGGTTACGTGAAGGTCCTGGCGCGGCCGTGGGCCGAGGTGCTCGTCGACGGGAAATACGTGGACGTGACGCCGATCGGGCGTCCGATCCCGGTCGTGGCAGGCCGGCATTACGTGACGTTCAAGCACCCGAACGCGCCGGACGAGAAGCGGGAGATCCGGGTCAATGCGGGACAAACCGTCTTGCTCGACGTGACGATGCGGATCGAGCGGCGCGCCGCGCCCGCGGCGGCGGACGCGGGGCCGGACGCGGCGGATTCACCCTGAGCGATTTTTCCGGACGAGCGCTTCGAGCGCGAGCGGGGGGCGGTCCTGCTTCAAGGTGAGCTCGCCGAGGCACGCGGAGGTGCCGCGATCGAGGGAGCGGCAGGCGTCCGGGCGCATCGGATAGATGGAGCAGACGAAGCGGCGCGTCTCCGGGTCGGGGACGAGCGCGGCGCAATGGCCGTCCTCGATGCGCATGTAGCAACGATTGCCGATGAACTCCGTGAGCGCGCGGGCGTCGTCATCCATGCGGTCGTGATCGACGCCGAAGACGCGGATGTACTCGGGAAGGTCGGAGAAACAGCAGGTGCCGCAGAGCAGGCAATCGGAGGGGACGACGGGGAGGGGGGCGGATGGCATGGGGAAATGCGTCAGAGCTGGCAGGTGCCGGAGATGCAGGAGAGGCCGGCTTGGCAGTCGTTGGCGACGAGGCAGCCCTGGCCCTGGGGGCACTTCTTCGGGCTTGCCATGTCCTGCGCGCAAGCGCCACCGCAATCGGTGCTGGTCTCGTCACCGTTGTGGAAACCGTCGTTGCAGGCAGGAGCCTGGCAGGTCTTCGGCGAGCCGACGCACGCCCCCCTGCCTTCACAATCGGACTGCGAATTGCATTTCAGGCCGACGGCGCAGGGCGCGCAGGAGCCGCCGCAGTCGATGTCGGTCTCGCCGTTGCCCGCTTCGTAGCTCCCGTTCCCGCAAAGAAAAGGGACGCACATCCCGATCGACGGATCGCACAGCAAACCGGCGCAGTCCTCATTCTTTGTGCACTCGATGCAGTTGAAGGAGTCGTCGCAGATGCCTGGCCTGTCCCACTTCGTCATGCACGCGCCCGAGGCGGGCTGCGGGTTCAGCCACGCTTCGCAGTCGTCCTTGCGGCAGGAATCCGCTGCCCACTTGTACACGTCGGCAGGGGTGTCGACCTGCGTGACGGCGCCCGACGCGTCGCACTCCCGCTGCTTGCAATCGCCATACACCTGCGCGCCGACGGGCGTGCCAGGCATGATCGCGGTCGTATAATCGCACGTCCCGGCGTTGCACGAGCCGCCGATCCGGCATTCCGTGTCTGGGCAGTCGGCCTGGGTCGAACACTCTGGCATCCCGCCCGTGCCTCCCGGCCCACTTATGCCCCCCGCGCCGCCGGCCCCGCCGTTGCCGCCCGGCGCCACCAGCTTTGGCGCGCACGCCGCCGCGAGGATCGAAATCGAAAGCCCAAAAAGAACAAAGACATGCCGATGCATCGCCGCCTCCGGGCGGGAATCCTAGGCGATGTCTTTCGAGGTCGGAAGGAAAACGCCGGCGCGTGAGGAAAAATCACGCGCCGACGCGCGGAGAGACCGCTCAGGGGCAGGGGTTCGGGCAGGAGCCGCCGCAATCGGTGCCAGCCTCGTCACCATTTTGCAGCGCGTCCGTGCAGCTCGGCTCGGCGCAGAAGACGTCGACGCAGACGCCGCTCTGGCAGTCCGTCGGGAGCTGGCAGCCCTCGTCCTTGCCGCAGAGCGGGCATTCACCGCCGCCGCAATCGAAGCCGGTCTCCTTGCCGTTCTTCACGCCGTCCATGCAGCTCGGCGCCGCGCACGTGCCGGCCGTGCAGACGCCGCTCTTGCATTGCGAGCCGTTCGTGCAGGTCTTGCCGTCGTCGCAGGGCAGACAGTTGCCGCCGCAATCGATGTCGCCCTCGCCCGGGTTCTTGATCCCGTTCGCGCAGTTGATGCCGACGCAAACGCCCTGCATGCACATCTGGTTGCCGCTGAAGCAGCCCTGCACGCCCTCGATGCATTGCACGCACTGGCCCATGTCGTTGCAGATGCCCGCCGCGGAGCAGAGGAAGCCCTGCGCCTGGACGTTGTGCATCGCGACGCCGTCCATGCAGACGTCGTCGGTGCACTCGTTGCCGTCGTTGTAGACGTCGTCGTCCTTGTTGACGGGCGCGGGCTGGGCATTCGCGTCGCATTGCATCTCGAGGCAATCGCCGTAGACCTGCGAGGGCAGCGGCGTGCCCGCCGGCCGCAAGGCCTTGCGCACGCATTTGCCCGACTCGCACGCAGGCTCGCCGCAGAAGTTCGCGGCGCCCTGGTTCGTGCAGTCCGCCGGCGTCGTGCACTCGGGGGACACGCCGCCGCCGCTGCCGCCCGGGCCGCCGCCCGCGCCGCCGTCGCCGCCCGTACCGCCGCTGCCGCCCGTGCCGCCGCTCGACGAGCTCGACGTCGGGTTGTTGGAACTGGAGCCATCCCCACAGCCGACCGCGGACGCCGCAATCGTCGCGCCGAGGATACAAGCGATCATCCAAGCTCGTTCGATTCTCATGGCAAAGCTCTCCTCCCGGGCCGCATCGCCCGCGGCTCTCTCGACGCCGAGGCCCGAGCCCCCGCGCGCGCGCCTTCCGGAAAAGAACGCGCGCCCTCGCTGGCGGGGGGCCGCCTGCGAGGGCGTGAGGACTCGGGCCTTTTACGTCCGTGACAGGTGAACAGCTACACGATAGCGCAAGAGGCCGGCGCGCGGGGTGGAGATTCGCGCGCGGCTCAGGGCTCGATGCATTTCGCCGCGCAGCTTCCGCCGCAGTCGACGCCGCCCTCGCCGCCGTTCTGGGTGGCGTCGGTGCAGGAGGGCGCCGCGCACTTCGCGCCCTGGCATACGCCCGACGAGCAGTCCTCGGGGACGTGGCACGCGGACCCGACGACG
This sequence comes from Polyangium jinanense, assembly GCF_028435365.1. Next base: position 17,669 of record NZ_JAGTJJ010000009.1, read on the forward strand.
AAGCTCGGCGGGCACTCCGGGCCGCCGTAGTCGGGGTAGGTCTCGCCGCCGTTCAAGGAGCCGTCGGTGCACGCGGGCGGGGCGCACATCTTCGTGGCGGCATCGCAGGCGGCCTCGATGCAGTCGAGCGGCCCGTTGCAGGCCTTGCCGACGTCACAGGGAGCGCAGGTGCCGCCCCCGCAGTCGACGTCGGTCTCGCTACCGTTCTTCGACCCGTCCTTGCACGACGTCGGCACGCACTTGTTGAGGGTGCCGTCGAGCGTCTCGACGTCCTTGTAGTTCTTCGACGCGACGCAGACGTTGCCGTTCTGGCATTCGTTGGCGGGGCCGCCGACGTTGCAGCGCACGCACTGGCCGGCGTCGTTGCACTTGACGTTCATGCCGCAGGAGAAGCCGGCCTCCTGGTTGATGTGCAGCGTGTCCCCGTTCATGCACGTGTCGAGCGTGCAGGGGTTGCCGTCATCGAACCGGTCGTTCGTGTCCTCGACCTGCATGATGCCGCCGTTCGCGTCACACACGGCGCGCTTGCAGTCGCCGTAGGTCTGGCTCTCGAGGACCGTACCCTCCTGCAGAAGGACGATCATTCCGCAGGCGCCCCCATCGCAGGTGCGGACGCCACACGGGGAGTCGACGCCGGGACACTCGCTGCGCTTGCAGGTGTCCGTGCTGCTGCCGCCCGAGCCTCCCCCGACGCCGCCCATGCCGCCCGTGCCGCCGCCCGTGCCGCCCTCGCCGCCGCCGCCCGTGCCACCCGCGCCGCCCGTGCCCGTGCCCGTGCCCGTCGGGTCCGCGGGGTTCGCGCCGGTCCCGCAAGCCACCGCGAAAGAAGAGAGCCCCGCGATCACGAGGGGCCAAATCCAAGCTCGTCCGATTCGCATTCTCGAAGCTCCTCCACGCCTACGCGGCGTCTTCAATCATTTCCTCGGTCGCGAGAGGCCCCGCCCCCATCCTCGCAGACGCCGGGGCCTTCCCGCGAGACGATGTCATCATGGCTCACATGTGCCGGAGTTGCACGACAAACCCGCTACGCAATCGTCTGGAAAGAGGCACCCCTGACCCTGGCCGCATTTCTTCGGATTCGCCATGTCCTGCGCGCAGGACCCGCCGCAATCCGACCCGGTCTCGTCGCCGTTCTTGAAGCCATCACTGCACGTGGGCACCTGGCAGGTCTTCGGATTCCCGAGGCACGGCCCCTCGCCCATACAATCGGGACGCACGCTGCATTTCATGCCGATCTCGCAAGGCACGCAGGGGCCGCCGCAATCGACGTCCGTCTCGCTCTTGGCGGGATCGGGATCGGCATCCAGCACATCATTCAGGCAATGCGCGGGAACGCACTTCCCGATCGACGTATCGCACTGCAAACCACTGCAATCCTCGTTTTTCGCACATTGGATGCAGTTGAAGCTGTCGTCGCAGATGCCGAACGCGCCCCACGTCGTCGTGCACTGACCCGAGGCGGGCTGCGGGCTCTTCCACGCTTCGCAGCCGTTCGTGCGGCAGGAATCAGCTGCCCACACGTACACGTCGGCAGAGCTGTCGACCTGCGTGATGGCGCCCGACGCGTCGCACTCCCGCTGCTTGCAATCGCCATACACCTGCGCGCCAACGGGCATGCCGGGCATGATCTCGGTCATGTAATCGCACGTCCCGGCGTTGCACGATCCGGTGATCCGGCATTCCGTGGTCGGGCAGTCGGCCTGCGTCGTGCACGCCTGCGTCCCGCCCGTGCCCCCCCCGCCCGTGCCGCCGCCCGTGCCGCCGTTGCCCCCGGCGCCGCCAACGTAGGACGATTCGTCGAAGAAATAAGTGTCGAACTCGACGCACCCCGCAGGTACGGAGAGAGCGGATGCGAGAGCGAGCGGAACGACCAAGAGCCAAGACATTCGGTTCATCGATGGCTTCTCCCTGCCCCGCCCGGCGCCCGCAGGCGCACGGCAGGCCGGCCCGGGCAGTTCGTTAGGAAGGTGCCCCGCCGAAGGCGCGAGGGCCGAAGGTCGGCCGCCACGCAGTAGGCTTGCCCGGGCAGTTCGTCGGGACACGTCGGGGACGATGGTAGCGAATCGGCTCCAGAAGAGCGAGCCTCCGGCGAACTTCCAGCCGGGATCCGGCGCGGAGGCGGCGAGGGCCACGCGAGCACCGGGTTTCACCACGTCACGACGAGGACACACAGACGGGCCGGATTGACGCGGAGAATGCGCGCAGGTAGCGCTTGCCAAGGCCGCACCGCGCCGGGCGGCGAGAAGCGATCCGCGTGCCCGAATCCGTCCTCCGTCCCGCCGCAGAGGTGCTCTTTCGCGAGGAGCTCGACGCCCTCGCCGCCGCCGACACGCACCCGAAGCCGCGCGGCTTCCGGCTGTCGCCGCGGATGATCCGCACGTTCATCCTGGGCTCGGGCGAGGCGAAGCTGCCCCGGGAAGGCGGCGAAGGCGAGATCGCCGTGACCCAAAAATTCTTCGGCGACGACGCGCTCGTCGAGCGCGCGATCGTGACCCTGGCCTCGCCCCGCGCGCTCCTGCTCGTCGGTGAGCCGGGGACCGCGAAGTCGATGCTGTCGGAGCTGCTCGCCGCGGCCGCGACCGGGACGAGTCTGCTCACGGTGCAAGGCAGCGCGGCCACGACCGAGGATCAGATCAAGTACACCTGGAACTACGCGCTGCTCCTGGCGAAGGGCCCGGTGCGGGAGGCGCTCGTGCCGTCGCCGCTGTTCGCCGCGATGCGCGAGGGCCGGATCGCGCGCTTCGAGGAGCTGACGCGTTGCCCCGTGGAGGTGCAGGACAGCCTCGTGGGCATCCTGTCCGACAAGGTGCTCCGGGTGCCGGAGCTCGAAGGCGAGGACGGGATCCTGTTCGCGCGGGAGGGTTTCAACTTGATCGCCACGGCGAACGCACGGGATCGCGGGGTGAACGAGATGAGCGCGGCGCTCCGGCGGAGGTTCAACTTCGAGTCGGTGCGGCCGATCCGGGATCCGTTCGTGGAGATGGCGCTCGTCGAGCGCGAGGTGCAAAAGCAGCTCGCGGCAGCGGGGGCGAGCGTGCCCGTGCCGCGGGACGCGGTGGAGCTCGTGGTGACGACGTTCCAGGAGCTGCGCTCGGGCCGGAGCCGCGAGGGCGTGCACCTCGACCGGCCCGAGGCGCCGCTCTCGACGGCCGAGGCGATCGCGACGCTGCACGCGGCCGCGCTGCACGCGCATTACTACGGCACGGGCAGGCTCGGCGCCGAGGAGGTGGCCTCGCACCTCGCAGGCGCGGCGACCCTCGACGCGGCCGAGGACACGGCGAAGCTCGAACGGTACGTGGAGACGGTGGTGCGGGATCGGGCGGCGCGGCATGGCGGCCCGTGGGGCGCGCTGCTCGAGGCGTGGCGCAAGATCGGCCGCGAGCGATGAAGCTCGGAGACCTCGGAGCGCCGGAGGAAACGCGCGCCGAGGTCGCGAAGCGGCTCGGGCTGTCGAGCGCGCTCGCCTTCTTCCCTGTGCGGCACCAGAGCCCGACGTGCGCGGCGAAACTCGAAGCGTTCCTGCCGGCCTTCGCGCCGGACGTGATCCTCGTCGAGCTGCCCGCGCGGTTCGAGGAGCACCTCGAAGCGCTGCTCGATCCGGAGAGCCACGCGCCGTTCGCGATCTGCGCGATCACCGAAGACAAACGCCCGCGCTTCGTCGGGCGGCGGGACGGAAGCCACGCCGCGGAGGCGCCCCGATCCCGGGCGTATTACCCGTTCTGCGACTACTCGCCCGAGCTCGTGGCGCTGCGGTACGCGAAGGCGAGCGGCGCCGAGGTGCGCTTCATCGACCGGTTTTCGCCGCTGCCCGAGGACACGTCGGATCTCGGCGAGGACGACCTCCCCTCGGCGGAACGCGCGCTCGGCGAGCGGCTCGGGCAGGACGCGGGCGGGCTGCTCGGGCGGAGCCGGTTCACGGCGGCGCTCTGCGCGCGGGCGGGCGCGCGGGATTTCGACGAGCTGTGGGAGGCGCTGTTCGAGCAAGGAGGCTGGGACGAGAGCCCCGAGGGCTGGGCGCTCGCGGTGGGCGTGTACGCGCTCGCGACGCGGTGGACGTTTGGTCAGGAGGAGCTCGAAGCGGACGGGACGCTCTCACGCGAGCGGTTCATGGCGGCGAAGATCGCGGAGGCCGCGGCGCAGAAGGGCAAACGCGCGCTCGTCGTGGCCGGGGCGCTGCACGTGATCGCGCTCGGCGGCGCGCGGGAGACGCTGCCCGCGCTCGAGCGCGCGCCGAAGGACGACGCGGAAGCGGAGGTGCGGCTCGTGCCGTACACGTTCCCGCGGCTCGACGCGCTGCTCGGGTACGCGCCGGGGATGAGCGGGCCGGCGTTCTACCAGCACGTGTGGGAGGCGCGCGCGAAGGCGGATCCGTTCGCGCAGGCGGCGGAGCGGGTGCTGCTCGAGACGATCCGGCGGGCGCGGGTCGAAGGCGACACGCTCGGGCCGGCGGACGCGATCGCGGCGCTCGCGTTCGCGCGGGAGCTCGCGTCGCTGCGGGGGCGGCCGAAGATCGGGCGGGCCGAGGTGATCGAGGCGGCGACGAGCTGCTTCGTGAAAGGCGAGCTGCGCGTCTCGGGGCGGCGGGTCGTCGCGGCGCTCGGCGAGGCGCTTCGAGGCAGCCGGATGGGCAAACTCGGGCCGACGGCGGGCCCGAGCCCGATCCTGCGGGATTTTCGGGCGACGGCCGAGGCGCTCGGGCTTTTGCCTTCCGGAGGGCCGCCGCGCGGGATCGAGCTCTCACTCGCGGCGTCGAAGAAGGCGCGGCGGTGCTCGTGGTTCTTGCATCGCACGACGTGGCTCGGGCTCGGGTTCGCGACGCAGGTCGGGGCGGGCGACGCGGAGGGGTTTGGGGCGAAGGGCGCCCCCCAAGCGTCTACCGAGTTCGAGGCGGCGACGGAGCGCTGGACCGTGGCGTACGCGCCGGAGGTGGACGCGCGGCTCCTGGAGCTCGCGGCGGAGGGGGCGAGCGTCGAGGAGGCGGCGGCGCGGCTGCTCGTGCGCGCGGCGCGGGAAGGTGAAGGCCGCGCGGGGGCGATCGCGGTGTGCGTCGGGCGAGGCGTGCGGATGGGGCTCGACGGCGTGTGCCTGCGGCTCGCGCCGGCGCTCGAGGCGGCGATCCGCGCGGACGACGATCCACGATCGCTCCTCGAAGCGGCGCGAAAGTTACGGCGGGTGCGGGCGCTCCGCGCGCGGCTTGGCCTTCCGAAGGCGGCGTGGCTCGACGCGCTCGGCCGCGCGGCGTACGAGGAGGGAACGCACAGGCTCCCGCGGCTCGCGCAGACCTCGGGGGCGCGGGCCGCGGACGTTCCGGCGCTGCTCGCGGATCTCGGCGGAGCGGCGCTCGCGGCTGACGGAATGGGCCCCGTGCGGGAGCTCTTGCTGGCGAAGGCGCGGGCGGCGCGGGAGATCGCGCGGGCTGCCTCGCCGCTCGTGCTGGGTGCGCTCGACGGCCTGCTCGTGAGCCTCGGCGAGGGACGGGGCTCGGAGCTCGGCGCGCATTTCGAGGCGGCGCGGGGGCGTCCCGAGGCGAAGGGAGCGTACCTCGAAGGCCTGCTCGCGCTCTCGCCGCGCGCGTTGCTCGACGAGCCGTCGCTGCTCGAAGCGCTCGTCGCGCACGTCACCTCGGGCAGCTTCGAGGGCTTCCTCGCCTCGCTCCCGTCCTTGCGCCGCGCCCTCGCGCGGCTTGGTCCTCGCGAGCTGGAAGAGATTTCTTCACGCGCCGCGGAACGGCTCGGCCTCGGCGCCTCCGAGGCGCTGCTCGTCTCGCCCTTGCCTCCGGAGGAGGTCGCGCGTCTCTCTGCGTGGGAGCTTCGATGGCTCGAAGCCGAGGCTGCGTGGGCGGGCCCGTCTTCGGACGCGGATGGCTGACGTTCTGCGCCTCTCGACGCGCCGCGTTCGCTTTGCTACCCCTGTTTCCGATGAGCTCGCTCAAGGTCGGGGATCGTGCGCCGGAGATCGACGCGCAGACGAGCGCGGGCGACCGGTTCGTCCTCTCCAAGCAAGAGGGGCTTTGCACCGTCGTGTACTTCTACCCGAAGGCGTTCACGCCGGTGTGCACGGGCGAGACACGCCTGTTCCGGGACAACTACAACGAGCTCTTGCTGGCCGGCGCGAGCCTCGTCGGCGTGAGCACGGACGACAGCGGCACGCAGTGCAAGTTCGCCGGCGATCTCCACCTGCCGTTCCCGCTCATCGCGGACGCGGACAAGCGGATCGCGCGGGCCTACGACGTCCTCTGGCCGGTCGTGGGCGTGGCGCAGCGGTACACGTTCGTGGTGAGCCCCGAGATGCGCATCGAGGCGATCTTCCACCACGAGCTCAGCGCGGAGAAGCACCGCGACGACGTCCTGCGCTTCGTGCACGCGAAGTTCGAGGCGCAGCGGCCACGAGTTAGCTAGCGACCTCACATCGACTGCGCCGAAGAGAGGTCCGGACGCGCCGACCTTCTCTTGGTGGGGCACCAAAGCCACCTCCGGACGCGCCGACCTTCTCTTGGTGGGGCACCAAAGCCACCTCCGGACGCGCCGACCTTCTCTTGGTGGGGCACCAAAGCCACCTCCGGACGCGCCGACCTTCTCTTGGTGGGGCACCAAAGCCACCTCCGGACGCGCCGACCTTCTCTTGGTGGGGCACCAAAGCCACCTCCGGACGCGCCGACCTTCTCTTGGTGGGGCACCAAAGCCACCTCCGGACGCGCCGACCTTCTCTTGGTGGGGCACCAAAGCCACCTCCGGACGCGCCGACCTTCTCTTGGTGGGGCACCAAAGCCACCTCCGGACGCGCCGACCTTCTCTTGGTGGGGCACCAAAGCCACCTCCGGACGCGCCGACCTTCTCTTGGTGGGGCACCAAAGCCACCTCCGGACGCGCCGACCTTCTCTTGGAGGGGCGCCAAAGCCATCTCCGGGCGCGCCGACCTTCTCTTGGCGCAGCACCAAAGCCACCTCCGGGCGCGCCGACCTTCTCTTGGCGGGGCACCAAGGGCATCTCCGGGCGTCCGGAGCTCTTTGTCCCGAGGGGGACGCCTCGCGTCCCCCTCTCGTCCGGGCAAAGCCCGGTCGATTCACCCCCCGAGGGAAGATCGCTTCGCGATCTTCCGAGCATCGAACCGGTCGATGCTCTAGCTCTTCTTGCGCTCGCGCTTCTCGCGCTTGGCGACCACGGCGGCGGCGCGCTTGGCCATCATCTCGGGCGTGGGCGGGCGGCCGGGCAGCGGGTCCTGCTCGTCGTGGTGCTCTTCGATCGCGCCGGGCTCGTAGCCGAGCTCGAAGATCGCGACCTCGCGCTGGCCTCGTTCGCCGAGGCGGATCGGCATGACGGACGCGCCGATGCCCGCGCCGACGTAGACCGCGCCGGGGTGCGCGCCGCCGCTCCTGCGGCTGCCGTAGAGCCCGTGCACGTAGCGATGCCCCGCGAGCTTGCCGATCGCGAGCTCGTGCAGGCGGGCGAGCGTGACCTGGCCGGCGTGGGTGTGGCCGGACAAAACGAGCGGGACGTCGTACGCCCAGAGCCCGTCGGCCTCCTCGGCGATGTGGGACATGGCGATCGTCGGCAGATCGCGGCGCAGGCCCTTCAAGGCCTCGTCCCTGCGGGCGTGGCCGGTGTACGCGTCGTCCAGGCCGACGACCTGGAGCATCTGGTGGCGCAGGCCGATGATGGTGTGGCGATTGTCGAGGACCTCGACGCCACCGCGGCGCAGAGCCTGGCGGACCTCATCCGCACCCGACCAGTAATCGTGGTTGCCGAGCACCGCCATCACGGGCGCCTCGAAGCGCTGCACGAGGGCCTCCAGGCGGTCGAGGTACTGCTGGCTGTGGCAGACGAAATCGCCCGTGAGCAGGACGAGATCGGGCTTCTCTGCGTTGGTCAGCTCGACCGCCGCGAGCTGCACGGCCCACGGGGTCACGCGGCCGACGTGGAGATCGGTCAGGTGCGCGATACGCAGGTGGGAGAGGTGCTCGGTGTAATGCGCGGGGCCGGCGAAACGCCGGACCTGGATGCGCGTCTTCGCGCGGGCGATGGCCGCGGGCGAAGTGACGGTCTCGTCGCCGGGGAGGCGACCGCGGTACTGCTCGAGGAGCAAGCCTTCAGGAGGAGGGGTGCTCGGCACGAGGGATCAGTATAAGGCGCGGGGGCACACAAGCTATGGCTTTTGCCCGGGATTCGCCGCTCGCTCGCGCGAGGATCCCGAGGGCTCCAGGCCTTTCGTGCTGTCCACTTTACCCGGGTGAACCCGTCGTCTAGCGTCCGAGCCCGCGGATGGCAGAGCGAGGATTGCGCGGTGCCCTCCGGAGGGCGAGGGCGATCGCCGAGAGCCCCTGGATCCGCGTGCTCCTCGCCGTGACATCACTCCTCGCGGCCTCGCTCTTGCTTTGGCCTGAAACGAAGGCGCAGAGGTTGGTGACGTGGGAGGATCTCGTCCACCCGCTCGCCCCGGGAGCGGTCGTCGCGCGTGGGTATCACCTGTCTCCGCCGCGGCGGGGCGAGGAGCAGGACGTGGTCTTCACGGCGCGGCGCGAGGCCGGGCCGGACGGGCCTGGGGGACGGATCGAATTGCACGTCGTGGATCGGGGGCGATGGCCCGGCGTGCGCGAAACGAAGAGTTTTGGTGTCGCCTACGAGACGCCGCGATCGCAGGCACCCATCGAGGATCTGGAAGCGGTGACGCAGGCGCTCCGCGACGCGATCGACCGGAACGACACGGGGCTCGGCTCGCCCTCGTCGATCCCGCTCGCGGCCGAGCCGGAGCCGCCGCTCGTGGCGCGCGTGCTCGCGCGGCTCGTCGGGGTGCGCGCGCTCGTGGTGCCGGCGTTGCTCGCGGTCGCGATGGGGCTTTTGGGCTCGCTTCCGAGAGGCGACGCGATCGTCGCGGCCGCGCTCTTCGGGCTCGGGCTCGTGCTGCGGATCGTGCACCTCGATCTGCCGTTCGTGCACGACCAGGACGTGCAGCGACTCTTCACGGGGGCGCTGCCGATGGGCGAGATCCTGACGGGCAAAGGGCTCGAGGATCGGCACCCGCCGTTATGGTTCGTCGTGCTGCACGCGGCGGGGACGTTCGGCGGCTCGGAGGCGGTGATGCGTGCGCCCGCGGCGATCGCGGGTGCGCTCCTTTCGCCGGCGATCGTGTGGGGCGCGCGGCTCGTGCGAGGGCGCGCAGGTGCGCTCGGGGCGATCGCGGCGCTCGTGGTGACCGTGAGCCCGGAGCTCGTGGCGCGCTCCCGCGAGGTGAGCGAAATCCCGCTGTTCGGGCTCCTCGTGGTGGTGACGTGCGCGCTGGCCGCGCGGCTCGCGAAGGGCCCTTCGCGCGCGGCGCGGCTCGGGCTCGCCGTGTCGACGGCGCTGCTCGCGTGGACGTACTACCTCGCGCCGCTCGTGATCGCGGGCGTGCTTCTCGGGTTCGTCGCGGCGCGCAAACCGCTCTGGCGCGTGGCGCATCCGATCGGCGTCGGGGCGGCGCTGGGCGCGCCCGCGTTCATCCTTTTGGGGATGACGATCGTGCGGGATCACGGGGCGCGCGAGGTCGCGGCGCGGTTCCCAGAGCTCGCTTGGGGGGACAGCGCGCCGGGCGGGATGCTCGGGTATGTCATCGAGGAAGTTGTCAAGTGCGTCGGTCCCGGGGTGATCTACCTCGGCATCGGGACGACGCTGTTCGGGTTCCTGGTTCCGCGATGTGCAGGGGCGCTCGTGCCTGCCGGCGCTCTGCTGGTCGCGATGATCGGCGTGTCGTATGCGTCGGGCTTTGCGCGCGTGCAGCCCTATTACATCGCCGCGGTGGCGCCGGTGCTCGCGCTCGCGGTCGCGCTGGCGCCCGAGGAGCGCGTACCGGCGTGGCTCTGGTCGATCCTCGGCGTCGTCGCGGTGTCGACGTTCTTCATCCTGCCCCGGCCTCGGCCGCACCGCGCCTACTTGCCCGACGTGGACGCGTGCATGCCGCGCTTCGCCGCGATCGCCGCGGGCCGCTCGGAAAAACGTATCGTCACGGTGGCGCATTACGACGCGACGCTGCTCGCGTATTACCTCCAGCGCTCCGCGAACGCGCCTGCCGAATGGCCACGGACCGAGGTCTCGGGCGAGTTCGTCCTGGGAGACGCGGGACGCCGTATCCTGCCGCTCGTGCAGGTGCACCGGATGGACGAGACGTCGGACGAAGCGGCCCGGGACACTCTGCTCGCGGCGTTCGCCGAAGGACCGACGCTCGTGATCGAGCGGGACGCGTTCGTCCTCGCGCCGGTGCACGACGTGCTCGCGCGGTGCGAGGTGCTGATCGAAGCGCCCACGGCGCGGCTCGTCGCGTGCGGCGGAGAGGCGCGATGACGGCGGGCGCGGACGACAAGAAGCGCGAGGCAGCGCGGCGGCTGCGTCTCCTCTTCGGGCGCTTCGCGGACAGCTCGCTCGGCAGCCCTCTCGAAGGGGACGAGGTGCTCCTGCGGATCGACGAGGATCTCTCGTTCCTCTACGACCGCGCGTTCCGGCGCGGCCCGTCGCACGAAGGCGCGCGCGGAGCCGGGCTCGGGCCGAGCGTGCTCCGGCCTTCGACGTGGCTCGCAAGCGTGGAAGAGCTCTTCCCACCCGAGGCGCGTGTGGTGATGGAGGAGGATGCGGCGGCGCGGCACGGGCTCGCGGCGCTGCTCGAAGATCCGGCGGCGCTCGCCTCGGTGACGCCTTCGCCCGCGATCCTCGCGCTCCTCGTGCGGCTGCGCGGGCAGATCCCCGAAGCCTCGCTCCCCGCGGCCAGGCGGCTCATCGAGGAGGCCGTGCGCGACCTATCGCGCGCGCTCGCCAAGGAGCTCGCTCCTTCGCTCACGGGTTCGTCCGGACCACGCGGCCGGACGAACCTGCGCGTGCTCGCGAACCTCGACGCGCGGCGCACCGTACGGGAAAACCTCCGGCACTACGACCGCGCGCGCGGCGTGCTCGGCGTCGAACGGCTCGTGTTCCGGCGACGGCTCACGAGGCAGACACGCCACAGGCTCATCGTCCTGCTCGATCAGAGCGGCTCGATGGTGGACAGCGTCGTGCAGGCAGCGATCCTCGCGGCGATCTTCGCGTCGGTCCCGTCGATCGATCTGCGCCTCGTCGCGTTCGACACGCACGTGGTGGACATGACGGAGATCGCCGGGGATCCGGTGGAAGTCTTGTTCTCGCTGCAGCTCGGCGGCGGGACGTTGCTCTCGCGGGCCGTGGGGTATGCCGCGAGCTTGGTCTCGGAGCCACGGCGCACGCTCGTCGTGCTGATCTCGGATTTCCGCGAGGGAGGCGCGCTCGGCGCGCTCGTCACGCGGGTGAAGGATCTGCTCGACGCCGGGGTGACGGTGCTCGGGCTCGTGGCCCTCGGCGACAAGGGCGCGGGCGGCTTCGATCGCCGCGTCACCGGGGCGCTCGCGGCGCTCGGCATGCCGATCGCCGCCATGACACCGCGGGAGCTCGCGGCCTGGGTCGGGCGTCACGTGCGCGGGGGCGAGACGTGACGAGCCGCCGGGAAGCGCCGGCCGGAATGCGTCGCGCCGCGGCGCGGACCGAGCTCGTGGCCGTACCGATGGGCGAAGGCACAGCGCGTGTCGGAGGAGCGACGGTCACGTGGCGCGACGGCCGCGTCGGATGTGATTGCCCGATGGGGGATGCGCCGACGTGTTTGCATCGGCTGGTCGCGCGCGGCGACGAACGGGCGCGGGATCTCGGCGGACGCGCGGGCCCCACGGAGCCGCCGCCGGCCATGGTATTCCCCGAGCCCTCGAAGGCGGAGCCGCTCTCCGCGGAAGACGTCGCGCGGTTCGCGCCGCTCCTCTCCGAGGTCGACACGCTCGTGGCGGAGCTCGTGACGCTCGGCCTGCGGCGGGCGGCGCGTGTCTCGGGGGATCGGGTGCGCGAGCTTTCTGCGCGTGCGGCAGCGATGCGTCCGCGAGCGCGCGGACCACGCGACGCGGGCCTCGGCAGGCTCGCGCGGTCCCTCGATCGGCTCGCGGCACTCTTGCCGGGGCTCGACGGCCCCGACGCGGGCGCGGCCGAGGCGGACGCGCTCCGGGAGCTCGCCGTCACGCGCAACCTCGGGCGCGCGCTCCGCGCGAACATGGGCGCGCTGCCGCTCGAGGACATCGCGGGCGCGTCGCAACGCGCGTACGTCGAGGTCCCGCCGATCGAGGTGCAGGGGCTCGGGCTCGAAGCGTGGGTCGCGGCGGGAGGCGTCGCGGGCGTGACGGCGTACGTGGCCGTGCTCGGCGAGGATCGTGTCCTCACGCGGACGCTGCTCACGAAGGGAAAACCCGCGCGGCCCGCGGATCCACGGACGTGGGCGGAGGGGCTCGCGGCCGGGCCCGCGTTCGCGCGGAGCGGCCTCACGATGCGAGATTTCGCGCGGGGTCGGTTCACGCTCTCGGGCGCGCGGATCGCGCTCTCGCACGGGCGCCTCTCGGGCAGCCGCGCGACGAGCGTGGCCCTGCGGCCGGCGCTCCCCTGGGGCGACGCCCGCCTCGCGCTCCACGTCCTCGCGGGCCCCGAGGACGCGGCGCGGCTCGGCCGGAGCCTCGACTTCGACGCGCTCGGCCGCCCCCCTCGCTCGTCGCCGATCGTGCTCCTGCCGGTGCAGGGGTTGTCCCCGAGCGACTTCGATCACGCGACGCAGCAGCTCTCGATACGCATGCGCATCGGCGCAGGCGTGGAGCTCCGGACCTCGCTCTCGTTCCGGGAGGAGCGCGCGCTCCTGTTCGACAACCTCGAAGTGCTGAGCCGCGCCGCGAGGCCGCCGCGGTTTCTCTGCGTCCGCCTCGCCCGCGAAGGAGGCTCGCTCGTGATCGAGCCGATCACGGCGATGCTCGCGGACGGCTCCACGATCGATCTCACGCTCGACGTCGTGGATCCCGCGCTCGAGGTGACGCGATGATCCCCGAGCGCCTCGCGAGGCAAGCACGCGCGGCGATCGAGGAGCTCGCCGCGGCCGGCGCGCTCGAACGCACGGAGCACCGCGCGATCTCGTTCCGACGGCTCTCGGCGGACGCGCGATCGATCGGCCTGTTCGACCTCGCGACGCGCCTCGAAGCCGTGGCCGCGGCGCTCGAAGCACAAGCGGGGCGCGGGCCGCGGCCGAGCGTGGCGCTCGCCGAGGCGCTGCTCGCGTCCTACGACCGCATCGAGGCGCTCTCCGCCCGGCTCGCGCGCGGTGCGCTGCTCTCCTCGTTCGGGGCCGAAGATGACGACCCGGAGGCGCCGTGAACGCTCCTGCGCCCGCCCCCGATCACGAGGCCGTTTTCCTCGTGCGCCTCCGCTCCCTCGTCTCGGCCGTGCGTGTCCTCGAGGTCCGCGCGGACGCCTGGCCCGCGCGCCGCGTCGTCGAGGAGCACGAAGGATACTTCGCCGAAGGCGCCCTTTTCCTGCGGTTCGAACCACGAAAGGAAGTCCCCTTCCCGCTTCGCCTGCATGGCGAGCGCCCCGAGGACCTTGCCCATCACGAACGCGTGCGCCGCGCGAGCCGCGTGTTCCTGCGCGCAACCGCGCTCGCGGAGGCGCGCCCTCGCCGCGCGGAGCAGGCCTTCCAATCGCTCGAAGCTCTCTTCGAGGAGATAGGCCCCGACGCGGCGGCCTCGATGTGGCTCGAAGCCGCGCGCACCTTCCTCGCGCTCGGCGACGAAGAGCACGCGACGCGCTTGCTCCGCCGACTCGCCCGGCTCGCGCGACGGGCGCCCGTCTCCGCGGCGCTCCTCGTCGCAGTGGTGTCCTCGCCCTGCCACGGAAAGACCCTGCCCGGAGAGCTCGTGGACGTCGCGGCCGAGCATGCAGGGCCCGACGCGGGGTTGTCGCTGCGCCTCGGCGTGTTGCGACGTCTCCTCGAAGCCGGTAGCGACGTGCCTCCGGGGACGATGGCGGCCCTGACGAACGCGGCGCAGGCCTCGGCGGATCGCGCCGCGGCCGCGTCCCGCATCGACGCAGCCCTCCTCGGTTGTTTCGACCTTCCAGGTACGTGGGCGCCTGCGGGGGAAGCCTCGCTCGTGCGCGCGCGGCTCCAGGCGCTCTGGGCGCTCTCGCACGCATCGGGCGATCATGGCTCTTCCGTGCGCGGCTGCCTCGCTTCTGCGCTCCGTGCCACCCTCGACGGCCTCGACACGGCGCGCCTCGCCGCCGTGCTCGACACGCTCCTTCCTGCGAGCCCGAGCGATGACACCTCGCTTCTGCTCGACGTCACGGTTCGCCTGCTCGGCACGCTCGCGCGTGAGGCGAACCCACTTGCCGAGGACACCTGCATCCGGGTCCTCCTGCGCCTCGCCGAGATCGCTTCGACAAACTTCTTGGAGCAGGTGGACGATATCTGCCGTGCCCTCGCGGACGCCTTCGACAAACCCACCTCGCGCCCACTGCTCGCCGCGCTCCTCGCCGATCTCGACGCCTCGGCACGCCGCGTGCTCTCCGAGGAGCTCGATCGAGCCGCAGACTCCCGCCTCGGTCCGGCCGAGACAACCCCACCGCCACGCTCCGGAACACGCACGAACCGCGTCCGTTCCCTCGCGCGATGGCTGCCCGCACCCCTCGTCACCGCGACGCTCGCCGCGCTTGCCGCCTCGTCCGCGGATGCCGCATCCGCAGCCGTCGCCGCCTCCCCCGCGCTCGCCTTCATTTGGGCCTTCCGCCTCATCGGCCTCGCGCAAGACGAACGCACCTCCCTCGATCTCGCCGAAGACGCGCTCTCCCTCGCCGAGGTCCTCGCGCAGCACATCGACCCTCACCTCGTCACGGCAAGCACCATCGCCGCCGCCGATCCGACCCTCCACCTCGCGCACCCCGATCCCGCCGCGCTCCTCCGCGGCGTCGCGCTCTCGCGCGCTTCCCTCGCCGATCGCGGCGTCCTTCGCCCCGAGCGCTGGCCCGCGCCCGCCCTCCCTGGCCTCTCCGATCCACGCGACGCACGGTTCGTCCTCCTCGCGTGGGCGCTCTCCTCGCTCGACGCACACGAGGCCGGAACACACCACCTCGCCTTCGCGCGCATCGCCGACGCGACGCCCCTCGTGCGCGCCGGCGCCGGCCGCCTCTTGCCCTCGCCCCTCGCCTTGCGTGGTGTTTCTCCCTCGCTCACGCGCCTCGCCGCGACGAACCTCCTCCGCATCCCCACCGCGGACGAACCCTCCCTCCGCGACGTCGTCCTCCTCTGCTCCCCGCGCGACCTCGCCGAAGCCTTCGCCCGCGACGTCGGCGTCTCCCCACGCCTCCTCGCCGAAGCGCCGCCGCTCGTCCCGACGAACCTCGATCCATCTCCGCCCCTCGTCCCACGGGATCTCCCCCTCCCCGACGCCGATCCCGCGCGCCTCCTCGCCGCCCTCTTCCCGCGACGAACCTCGCTCGATCCCGCGCCCATCCCCACGCGTGATCCCGCCCTGCCGCTCTCACCCGTCATCGCCGGCCACGTCGTCTCGCTCGGACCTCGCGGCGAGCTCATCGTCACCGCCGAGGGCGCCTCCTCCCCGCTCCGCCGCGTCCCTTCGGCCGTACGCAAAGACGAACGTTACCGCGCGCTCGTCCGCGGCCGTCGCGCCGAACGCGCGCGCAGGCACGAGGCCGCCCGGCTCCTCGAAGACCGCATGATCCGCGCCGCGCCCGTCACGGCCGACGAGATCGCGTGGCTCCTCGACGATCCCCTCCACGCCTCGCTCCTCCGGCACCTCGTCCTCGCGACGCGCCCCCGAGATCCCGGACCTCCCCGCGATCTCGCGCTCCTCTGGACCTGGGACCACGCGCGTGGCCTCGGCGTCGTCCCGCTCGACTACGACGCCCGCTGGATCGGCTGGACCGACGTGGAGCTCGTGCACCCGGCCCGGTTGCCCGACGTCGGCGCGTGGCGCGCGCTCACGAACGACCTCGGCGTCAAGCAGGACCTCCCCCAGCTCTTCCGAGATCTCCGCGGCGTCCCCGACGATGAGCTCGACCGCACCGAAAGCCACGCCCTCGCGCGTCGCCTCGTTGACGCCGCGGCCCTCCGGCGCGCGCTCGTAGACGAGGGATTTTCCACAGGATCCGGGCTCGCCACGCGAAACTTCGTCCACCAACCATCGAGCTCGACCGTCACGGCCTGGTTCGATCCGGGCCGTCCGCCCTGGCCGCGCGACGCCGCGTTCTCCGGCCCGTTCGGGTTTTGCGATCCGAAGGGCGATCCTCTGCCTTTTACCGCGATCCCCAGGCCGCTCGTTTGTGAAGCGCGCGCCAGCATCGACCGCGCCCTTGCGCGCGCCGCGCCACGCGCGAGGTAGGTTCGGTCTTGCCGGGCTTTCTCCCCGCCTCGGAAGCGGGAGCGGGAGCGGGAGCGGGAGCGGGAGCGCACGTGCGGGCCAAAGTCAAGCGCGCGTGCAAGCGGGACAGGGACGTAGGGGATCCCGCTCGGGGACGGCGAGCTTACCGTCGTGCTCGGTCTCTGCAAGACCAGGCCGTGCTCGCCATCCTCGCCACGCTTCGCGTGGCTGCGGGGTGGCTCCGCGCGGTGCTTCGCAGTCTTGCAGAGACCTGCGCGCGACGGTGCGGGACCAGGGTCCCGGCGAACGGGTCGTCGGGAAGGAGGTTTCGTCGTGTTGCGAATTTACGAGGTCGTCTTGGCCATGGCCCGGGACGCGGCTGGTATTGCAGAGCAGATCGAACGGAGGGACTCGGACCTGGCTCGGCAACTACGCAGGGCCATGCATAGCGTGGCATTGAATCTCGCCGAAGCGGTGGGAAGCTTTCGCCTAAAGAACGCTAATGCTATGAGACGGCTCAGGTTCTCGTCTGCGTGGACATGAGGCACAGCCGCATCGTTGACCTTTCGCCAAACGCCCTCCCTCCAGTTTGCGCGTCGCGTGGCCAAGGGACCCGGCCCCAGCGAGGGTGGTAGCCACCTCGTCTGTCGCCAGAAACACTATGGATGACGCCGAGCGCGCGCATGCGATGGAGATATACCCAGATCACGGGCGGCGACCTTCGCCTGAGGTCCACAGTCGGGAGCTATTCGAAGGCGGGCGCGTGGGTTGATCTTCCCCCGCTCCCGTGGACAAACCTACTATGCCGCAAACGCGGCCACTTGTGCTCTCAATTCGAACTCGACCGGGCTCAAGTACCCGAGGTACGAGTGCCGCCGGGCGTGGTTGTAGAACCGCTCGAGGTAGCACCGATGGACGCCATCGCGGCATCCCGGGTCGGGAAGCGCGTCGCGTCGACCAGCTCGGCCTTGAGGGTCGCGAACCTCGTCGCCGTCCGGGCCCCCATGCTGTTCCTCCAGGGCACGCGCGACCCCCTCTGCGACCTCGCCCTGCTCCGCCTCGTGCTGGCGCGGCTCGGCGACCGGGCGAGCCTGCACGTCGTCGAGGGCGGCGACCACTCGTTCGAGGTGCCGAAGGCGCTGCAGAGGACACCGGAGAGCGTCCACGCCGAGTTCGTGAACGCGATCGACGGCTGGCTGCGGGCGAAGTGGCGTTGAGCGGCGTCTAGAGACTTGCCTACGGCGACAAAGCCAACGCAAGAATTCCGAGCCGTGGAAGCCGGGGAAGAGCACTCCGCGACCTCACCGCCCCGTGAATTACGTCGTAAACGTCACCTACAGGATCCCCCGTAAGCGAAATCGAGGGTTTCTCCTGGCCCGAACCAGGTGGCCACCCCAATGAAACGGAGACCTGCGTGTGCTAGTGGACGATTGGTGTCCATTCGACACGCACGGCCGCGAGGACCGCTGCGTTCGGTGGCCACGAGGAGAGGCGCGTCGCGTTTTCTTTGGCGATTCACACGGAGTGGATTCGCGCTTGGATGGCCGGGATCGTAGAGAGTCCTCGGTAGACTTGGGGCGCGCCGTCGCCTGGTAGCGGGCTCGCGGCGGTGCTGCTCCACGAAAGGCAACCCATGGTACCGATCGCTCACGCATCGCAGACCAACCATCTCCGGATCACCACCGGCTCGAGCGAGCTCTGCGACGTTCGCCAGTATTCGGTCACCGAGCAGATCTCGTCGCTGTTCGTCGTCGACCTGGTCGTCGTCAGCGAAAATCTCGCGATCGAATTCGACGCCGTCGTCGGCAAGCCGGCACGCTTCACCATCGTCGGTGACCGCTACGAACGCTCGTGGTCAGGGTTGTGCAACCGCTTCCAGCTCGCGACGGTCGAGGAGAAGGGACTGTCCACGTACGAGCTCACGATCGTCCCCGACCTCTGGCTCGCCACCCAGCGGCGCAATCACAGGAGGTTCCAACACGTATCGGAGCCGGACATCGTCCTCCGTATCCTGGACGAGTGGGGCATCCAGCCGGAGATGAAGCTCTCGGCAACGTACAAGAAGCGGGAGTACCGCGTCCAATACGGCGAGTCCGACTATGCCTTCATGTGCCGTATGCTCGAGGACGCTGGGATCTCGTTCTACTTCGTCCAGGCGGGCACCGAGACCAGGCTCGTCCTTTCCGATGCGCCGCACAGGAGTGAGCAACGCGGGAGCGCGATCGCCTTCAAGGACGACATCTCGATGGTCACGGGGGAGTATGCGACGCAAGTGCACGTCGGCCAGCAGGTGCGCCCGGGGCGCTACACGTTGCGGGACAACGACTACCGCCTGCGCGCCGATTATCAACTCGTCTTGAGCGCAGAAGAGGCGGACCTGGAGATCGAAAGGAAGCTCGAGCGGTACCATTACGTGCCGGGGGCGTTCCTTTTCGGAACGGACACGGGCGAGGGCACGCCGTTCGCGGACGCCAAGGGGAAGAGCAGGACCGATGAGGCGGAGGGCGCGATCCTCTTGCAAAAGCGGCTCGACGCGAAGCGCGAGGACGCGAGGATCTGCACCTTCGAGACGAACGCGCTCGACCTCGCGCCGGGCACGGTCTTGACCATGCTGGATCACCCGCGGCCGGAGCTCGGCCCGGACAGGCGCCTGCTCGTCGTGAAGGCGACCCACGCCGGCACGCCGTTCGACGCCTTCTCCCAGCGGTGCGAGGCACGGAGCGCGGATATCCCCTACCGGCCACCTCTTGCCACGCCGAAGCCGAAGGCGATCGGCATCGAGAGCGCAACCGTGGTGGGTCCGCCCGGCGAGGAAATCCATACGGACGAATTCGGCCGGGTGCGGGTGCACTTCCATTGGGACCGCGAGAGCAAGATGGACGAGGACAGCTCTTGCTGGATCCACGTGAGCCAGCCGCTCGCCGGACCGGGGTTTGGCGTTATCAACTTGCCGCGCGTGGGGCAGGAGGTGCTGGTGGATTTCCTGGGCGGAGATCCCGACCGGCCCGTCATCGTCGGCCGGGTTTACACGAATGTACAGAAGGTGCCCTACACGTTGCCCGAGAACAAGACCCAGAGCGGGTGGAAGAGCCAGTCGACGCCGGGCGGAGGCGGATCCAATGAGCTCCGCTTCGAGGACGCGAAAGGCAGGGAGCTCGTCTTCTTGCAGGCCGAGAGGGATCAGAAGAGCGTCGTGAAGAACGACGAGGCAATCACGGTCGGCAACGACCGAACGAAGCGCGTGCAGAACGACGAGACGGTCTCGATTGGCAACAACCGCACGAAGCTCGTGACGAAAAACGAGGCGCTCACGATCGGAAACGACCGCACGAAGCTCGTACAAAACGACGAGATGGTCTCGATCGGCAACAACCGCACGAAACTCGTGCAAAACGACGAAGAGGTCACGATCGGCAACGACCGCACGAAGCTCGTACAAAACGACGAGGAGGTCACGATCGGCAATGACCAGACGAAGCTCGTCGGGAACAACGAGCGCGAAGTCACCGGGGTGAACCGGAGCATCGTCGTCGGCGTGAACCGCTCTGCGCAGATCGGCGCCGTCGACGCAGTCACCGTGGGGGAAATGCACACGGTGTCCGTCGCGTCCTCGTCCAGCACGATGACGGACCAAAAGATCGTGTTCGACACAGGGGCCGGGGCGACGATCACCATGGAGGGCGCGCACGTCCGGATCGACGCCGCGGAGTCGGTCACGATCAGCAAGAAGAAAATCGTGCTCGACACGGGGGCTGGAGCAACGATTACCTTGGACGGATCCAGCGTTGAAATCAACGCCCTCAACATCAGCATCATCGGCGGCAATGCTGTCAACGTCGCTGGCGTCACACAGACCAATGTCGGGGGAATCTCCGGGCTTACCCTTGGCGCCCCGTCCGGCGACATCATCATCAGGGGAGTCATGGTCAAGCTCAACTGAGCGAGGTCGAGATCGCTCCGAAGAACTCCGCAACGATGGGCCTGGCGCTACGGCGCTGGGCGGGGACCACCGCCATGTTCAAACCGTCGCGATACAACATCTTCGTCCACCTCCGGAATGGTCGGTGCCTCGCGTACAACTCCTTGAGCGGTGGCCTCGGGCTCTGGGAAGCCGACGAGTGGGCGCTCTACCAGCGGATCGAGGCCGGGGAGGCTCCTGATCCACTGGATTCATCGGTGGGCGAAATGGTGCAGGCCGGATACCTGGTGAGCACCGCCATGGATGAGCTTCGGACCATGGAACAGGCCTACCGCGCCCACCGCTTCGACCCCGGTTCGATGATCCTCACCATCGCTCCGACCATGGCCTGCAATTTCGGGTGCGATTATTGTTTTCAGGGGCAGGACAAACCGGCGGGCAGCATGACCCCGGAGGTGCAGGACGCCATCCTCGCTCATGTCGAGCAGCAGGCGGCGGGAGCTCGCTCCCTCCACGTCGCCTGGTACGGCGGGGAGCCGCTCGTCCGGCGCGAGATCATCGAGCGACTCTCGGATCGTCTGATCGAATGCGCGGCTCGACGCCACATCGCCTACAGCGCGATGATGGTGACCAATGGCTATCTGCTCACGGCCGACGTGGCTCGGTCTCTTTGGGCGCGGCGTGTGAAGACCATCCAGGTCACGCTGGACGGCGCCCCCGAGGACCACGACCAGCGCCGCGCGCTTCTCTCGGGCAAGCCTACGTTCGATCGCATTGCCGAGAACCTCCTCGCGGCGGTGGAGGCCACCCCGATCACCTTCTCGATCCGCGTGAACATCGATCGCCGGAATGCCGATCGGGTCGTCGATCTCCTCGATCTCCTCTGGCGCCGTGGCCTCGGGGGCCGCCGGAACTTCCAGGTGTACTTCGCGCCGGTCGAGGCTATTACCACGGGTTGCCATGGTGTCACCGACGCTTGCCTGAGCAAGCGCGAATACGGAGATCTGGAGGCGCGGCTCGCCCGGCACGCATTCGACAGAGGGCTCTCCTCGCTGCCATACCCGCCCCGTTTCCGGGGCACCTGCGCGGCCGTGCGTCCGCAGGGGTTCGTCATCCTCCCGACGGGAGAAATCCATAAATGCTGGGACACCGTGAACACGCCCGGGCGGGCGGTGGGTACCATCTTCGACATGGCCGCCATCCAAAGAAGCGCCGAGGCGCTACGTTTCACGGACTGGAGTCCGCTCGATAACGAGAGCTGCCGCTCGTGCCGGATCCTGCCGAGCTGCGCGGGCGCGTGCGCCTACAAGTTCCTCTACGCCGAGGACACGCGGGGCGAGCAGGCCGTTCTGCCCTGCCCGAGCTGGAAATACAACATCAAGGAGCGACTGGTTCTGCGAGCAGAAAAATCAGGGGCCATCGGTCCGCACGATTACGACCGCAAGGCCATTCGCACGGATCCAGCCGAGCTCTGCACGGAAGCACATGCCCCGGACGCGGCGCTGCATGAAACAACACGGACCTCCCGCGCCACACGCCGCGTGTCCCTCCCCGTCGTGCCTTTTTGATGGCCCACGTTTCCGTCACCCCCACGAGGAGAACAGCCCGTGCCCAATCTGGTCGTGGTGAACAACGCAAGCCTCGTGTGCAATACCGGAGCGCTGCCCGGCAGGCTTCAGGTCGGATCGAACACGGTTCAGATCGGCGGGGTGGACGCGGCGCAGATCGATCACACCGTCCCCATTGCCAACATCCCCTCGTTCGGGATGTGCATGCTCTTCGGGATGCCCTGCATTCCCATGACGGGGGGCACCTGGTCGATCATGGTCCCCGGGGTGGGGCTCACCCAGGCGTCGAACATCCTGACGGAGGGCGCGATTCTGCCGTGTAAACTGGGCGGGCTCATTTCGATCCTCGACCCCGGTCAAAATACGGTCGTGGTCAACAACGTCCCTGCGCTCGCTGTCGAGACCAGCCCGAACGGCGAAGCCCCGATCGAGGAACAGCCTGCCGACGAGGATGGAGGGCTCTGCGGCGCCGCCGTCTGCTCGGGTGAAGAAGCCGCGCTGGATGCGTGCGGCGCCGCCGTCTGCGGTGGCGCAACGTGCGGCGGCGCTGCCTGCGCCGCGGATGCGTGTGGAGGGGATGCCTGCGGCGGGGATGCATGCGGCGCCGCCGCGTGCACCGGCGCGGTCGGCGGTGGCGGGGCGTGCGGCGCGGCGTTTTGCGCTGGAGACATCTGCGGCGTCGCATTCGGCGGGGCTGGGGGCGGCGCCGGCGGGGTTTGCGGCGCGGACGCGTGCGGCGCTGCGGTCTGCGCGGGGGCTGCGTGCGGCGCCGCCGCCTGCGCGGCGGACGCCTGCGCAGCAGACGCATGCGGCGCCGATGCCGGAGGCGCCGATGCGTGCGGGGGGCAGGCCTGCGGCGGGGATGCCTGCGGAGGGCAGGCCTGCGGCGGCGATGCCCATGGCGTGAACGCCTGCGCCGCGCAGGCCTGCGGCGCGAATGCCTGTGGGCTGGACCTCACGCCGGCGGACGCTTGCGTCATGGATGCGTGCGGCCTCGACATCATCCCTGTCATACCGTTGATTTGAGGTCCCATGATTCACTTGGTCCACATGCCATTCGGCTCGATCCTACGGCCTCCGCTCGCGCTGGGTTTGATCAAGGCGCAGCTTCGGCAGGCGGGGCTCGACGCCCGGGTCTTCAACCTAAATCTGGCGTTTGCCCATCAGATCGGACCCGGACGTTATGAAATGCTGGCCAGATGGAAAGGGGTGGAGCCCCAGGTCGGCGAATGGCTGTTCGCGGAATCCGTGTGGGGGCGGTTCGGTCCATCCGAGGACGTGTTTCTCGCCCAGTGCGGCGACGAGCTCGAGTCCTTGGCGGTCAAACAGCCACGAGCGTGGCTTCGGAAGATACGAGCCAAGGCGGTCCCGGTCTTCCTCGACGCCTGCGTCCAGTGGCTCCGGGAAGCCGCAGAGACGCGCGTCGTTGCCTTCGGATGCACGTTCTTCCAGACCCTGCCGGCGCTGGCCCTCGGGCGCCGCCTGAAGCAGGCGGCGCCGCACGTGAAGCTGGTCTATGGCGGCGCGTGCTTCCACGGCGAGCAGGGTGATGAGCTCATCCATAAAGCGCCCTGGATCGACGCCGTCTCGACGGGGGAGGCCGACGACATCATCGTGCCGCTGTTCCGCGCCCTCTCGAAGGGCCGTCCACCAGAGGGACTTCAGGGAATCCTCTGGCGCGACGACCAGGGGAAGATCCGATCGGGGCCGCCGGCCCGCCCGGTCGGCACGGAGGTCCTGAATACCCTGCCCGCGCCCGATTTCGACGACTTCTTCGAGGAGGCCTCGAAGGTGGGCCTCGCGCGCTCCCCAGGCTGGAAGGAGCGTGTCTTTCTGCCGTTCGAGAGCGCTCGCGGCTGCTGGTGGGGCGCCAAGAGCCATTGCACGTTCTGTGGGCTGAACGCCGAGGGGATGGTGTCTCGCCCCTTCGATCCCGGCCACGTGCGGTCGGCGCTCCAGACCCTTTCTGCGCGTTATCCGATACGGCGCATGCACGCCACCGACAACATCCTCACCATGGATGCATTCAAGGACCTCTTGCCCTGGCTCGCCGGGAGGCCGCTGGGCCCCGACGCGCGCTTCTATTATTGCGTGAAGTCCAACTTGAACCGGGCTCACGTGACGGCCCTGAAGAGCGCGGGGATCGCCTACATTCAACCCGGCATCGAGAGTCTGTCCACGGGGATCCTCCGCGCCATGCGCAAGGGGGTCACGGGTCTTCAGAATGTCTTCCTCCTCAAGATGTGCCGGGAGATGGGTATCGTGCCGTTCTGGAACCTGCTGATCCGGGTGCCGGGCGAGCGGCCCGAAGACTATGCGCAGATGGCTGAATGGATGCCCAAGCTCGTGCACCTCTGGCCGCCGCTCGGCGGAGCGCCGGCGGTGGAATGCCACCGGTATAGCCCCTATTTCCATGACACAGGGCGATGGACGGCTCAAATCCGTCCCATGGCCTGGTACCGCTTCCTGTACCCCCCGGAGCACGTGAATCTTTCCCGGGTAGCCTATTACTTCGAGGCTGATTGGAAGGAAGTCCTCCCGGAGGAGGCTCACAGGCCGGTCATCGAGGCGACCCTGGAATGGCTGCGCGCCTGGACCGAGTCCTCCGAACTGCCCGCCCTCACGAGCATGCCGGGAGCGTCAGGGGGGCTTTTCCTCGTCGATACCCGTTGCGGGCAGGCCGAGTCCCAGGTCTTGAGCTCCCTGGAGGCAAAGGTCTACCAGGCCATTGCCGAGCCGGCCTCGCCATCGAAGGTCCTCGCCCAGCTTCGATCTACGCCGGGAATGGACCTGTCCGAGGCCAGCCTGCGCGAGCTTCTCGCGCGCTTCGTACGAACGGGCGTTGCGCTCGAAGAGGATGGCTCTTTCCTCGCGCTCGCGCTTGCCCCGAACGCCGCGGCGATCCCGCTCGCCGTCCGGCAGCGCCTCGTCCGCCCAGCCGTGACGACGCGCTCCGGCGGCCGGAAAGCATCATGATTCAGACGTCGATCCCTCGTCGCCGCCACGCCTCCCTGATCCTGGGATACTCCGCCTCGTAAATGTCGAGCTGGCGCTGCACGCCAGCGAGGATCCGAGCACTCTCGGCGGAATGGTCCTGTCGAAATAGGGCGGCTATCTGTTGTTCGATCTCTGCGAGGCGATCGCACATTTGGGCGAGCTGGATCAGGTTCGTCCGTTCGCGAGGTTTGCCCTCGAAGAAGACCTGAAACTCGGTGGATATCAACGCCGCCTCGTGCTCCAGGCTGCGGAGGCGTTCGCCTAGCGGAGCCGCCGCCTGGACGCGCTCGATCTCCCGCGCCTCGTTCTGCAGCGTGCGGAGCTGAGCCCGTCCCCGCTCTCGGCAGAGAGCCACGCGAGCATCCGAGAGCGCATCGAGCTCCGGATCCTCCAATGTCGAGAGGATATCGGCCAAGCTCGCGGCAGAGCGCCGGAGCAGCCCGGCCCGGCCCGTGAGCCGCGGGCGCCCCGCGAAATGGATGCGGTAAAGGAGGAGCTGATCGTTCAACCGCGTGACCTGGGAAGCGAGCCGCGCTGCCGTGGGCTGCGCGTGGATTGCCTTGCGGATCTGCGCAAGCTCCACGGCGAACAGGGCGAGGTGGCCGCCAATGGCCGCGGCCATGCCTTCGATCCCCGCGCCACTCGCTCGCGTGGCCATGATTTCGACCTGCAAGCTGCGAAGGCGCTCCGCCATCTCCTGGAGCAGTGCCGTATCGCGAGTCACGCGGGGTTTGCCCGCGAACTTGCGCGCATAGGCGGCCAGGAGGTGGCGGGCCTCTCCCACGGGAAAACGCAGCGCCTCGGGCACGGCCCCCGGCGCCGGCATCGCGACCGGAGCCGAGAGATTGAGCGTCGGCGGCACCAGCATTCTCATGAGGCGTCAGTTCCTTCCCTCTGCAACCCTTTGAGCGCGTCTCGCACGTGTTTCCGGAGCGCCCTGTCTTGCGCCAACCTCTCGACCCAGACGCGCTCGATTCGCATGGCAGCGCCCTGCGGCAGCGAAAGCGCCGAAAGCGCCTCGGCGATCGCCCCCTGTTCCGATGCGAGCGTCAGGCGCGCATACTCGCTCGCCTGGATGGGCCCGCGCTCCTTCTCGATCTGATCGACGTACGCCGCGTCAAACCTCCTGAGCAGCCCGGGCTTTCCCTTGCTCGTCTCGGTCCGGATCGCGTCCATCCAGCGTCGCTCGAGCGCTGCCCACTCCATGGGCCCGAGGCCGTTCTCGCGGAGGATCTCCGTCGTCTCGGCGCGGTGGCATGCTATCGCTGCCGCGATTGCCGCGCACTTCTCAAGCGGGAGATCCTTGGATTCCGTGGATGACTGCGGCGGCTCAGGTAAAACCGCCGTACGCGCGACCATTTCGGACCCAGCGAGCGGCCCGATCATGGGTGGAGGCGCCGGCGCAGCGGCGGTCTGTCCTTGCTCAATCGGCGGCTCGACCGGCGTCGGTGCAGGCGGAGGGGGTGACGAGACGTGCTCGATGATCGGCGGAGACGGCGCGGCGGCTCGGAAAGGCATTACGCTACGCGTAGCCGCTGCCTCATTCTCTTCCGGGACCAGAGCAAGCGTTCCTGTGGAAGGCGCCTGCTCGCGGGGCACGGAGTTTTGCCCCAGAGCTGCACCGGTACCCGACGTCGGGGCTCCCGAGGGGACGGGTGGCGGAACAAATGGAAGGAGTGGCAGGTGCTTCGCCGCAGCGGCTGCGTCGGAGGAGAGCGCAAGCGTGGTCGTGGGCTGTGTCGCTCCCACGCAGCCAGCCCGATTCCGGCTCGGCGTGGGTTCGATTCGCGAGATACTTTCTTCGCCGGTCATCTGGACGGCTGCCACGATCCGCAACGCCGAAAGTGCCGCCTCGCTGGCAATGGGGAAGCTGCGCCGGCACACCACGGTGCAGCGCTGTTCGTCCCCGTCGATCCGCACCGTGTCCAGGTGGAGATCGAGCGGTTGGCCGTCGGGTACGCCGAATGCGGAAAGGCCGAAGACCCGCGCCGCGCCGCGCAAACCCGGGAGGCGCGTCCGGAAGCGAGGCAGCGCCGGGTGCAGACCTTCGAGTACGAGCCACTCGTCCCCGCGCAGCCAATCGATTCGCTGATCGAGCGGCGCAGCCTGGAAGTACGACCAGTTGAAGCCCTCGGGGATCTCGGCGATGGGTCCATCGAGCACGTGGCGGGGCACCGAGCCGAGCAGTCGTTTGCGGATGGGCCAGGCGCGCCCGATCGGCCCGAAGCCGGCGGGACGGTGCGGTTCGGTGGGATCGAGGATATATGGCTCCTGTTCGTCCGTGGGCGGCTCCAGGCCAAATGGGTTCTCTTGGCCGTCCATACCGCGAGTCGACCGTTCGTAGACCATGGGCATGCGCTGCAAGCCACGAGGGGCGCGGATCAGCAGCCTCTTGTCGAGTAGGAGCCGATCGTCATCGAAAATCGCGACCCGCACAGGCAAGGCTTGTACGGGGTTGCCCTCGGGCGCATACGCGTGTCCGGTGAAGAGCACATCGGCACGCGCCAGGTAGGGGGCGAGATCACTCGTGAACCGGACGCTGCGCGCCGGGTTGTTGCCGTGGTGAACGTCCGAACGCAGTATCTCCTGCGGCTCCGTTCGAGACATCGGCGCGTCCGGCGCGAAGGTGAACGTGGCTTTGGCAATGACGGTGACGTGGAGCTGGCCTTCGAAGCGCCAGGCGACGGCGGTCGACGCCGTCGTCGATTCGTGTTGTGGCTCCGGGACGGCCGGAAGATGAGCGCTGCGGAGCATGAGCGGCGGTTTCCCATCCATAAGCGTTCCAATATCCTGTCCAGCACACGTTCGGGACGGCTTTGCAGTCGACTGGCTGGCGCTCATTTTTCGCGCGCGCAGCGGAACCCGAGGAAGGCCTCGCGGCTCTCGGGTGTGAACCCGAGCTCGAAGGTGGTCGCCAGTCCCTCCGTGGAATGTGCGAAATCTCCGCCGCGGGCCTCCCGGCCATTGTCCTCGTCTTTATCGCTGAGGTTCGCGCAATCGTTGCAGGGCGTCGGATGTGTGCCGTGGTAATCCAGAAGCCACTCCGACATGCTTCCCGCCAGATCAGCGTGCCCCGATTCTCCATCGCCGGCGGGCGATCTCGATCCGACGCGCGGGATCAGGCACCCCATGTTGGTGGTATCGCAGCCATACGCGGCGAGGTCCGGGGTCGGCGTGGCCTCGCCCCACGGATAGGTCCGTTGCTCGTTGCCGTGGGCGGCCGCGTAGTTCCACTCGGCTTTCGTCGGGAGACGGGCTTCGTCCCAGGCGCAGAAGGCGAAGGCGACGTACCAGGAGACGCAATTGATGGGGAGCTCCTCGTTCGGGCCTGGTCCGTCGGTCCACGTCCGAAAATTCGGATCACAGCCCAGCGAAGCTTCGAGCTCCGCCCGATCTCTGGGCAAATGGTCGTCCCAGCCAGGATCCCACCCGCTGCCCGCGAGCCGCGGGTGGCTCCCGTGGTCCTTTTGGGGCTTGTTCTGTGGATATCCCGCGACGAACTGCCGAAATCGACCCACCGTCACCTCGAAACGATCGAGCCGAAAATCAGCGACCGTGGCGGGGAACTGAGGATCGTTGACGCGGTTGAACGTGCCGCCCAGCACGACCGCGTCCGCGCAACAGCTCTCGTCGCCGTCCGGCCCGCAGCGGGGCTCGACCCGATCACACCGCGGCAGCGAGAACACGTTTGGTTCCACGTCCGGAAAACACGCGGTCGAGGCGACCGAGAACAGGGCCGTCGCAGCAGAGAGCTCGACGACAGGAAGCCGCATTCGATCACGTCCGTGCATTAGAAGCTCCCCACGATCGTCGCGCCCGCGCCGTCGGGTGCAATCCACGGGAGCGTAATGGCCGTCCGCGTCGGCTCCTTCGCAAACCGCGATCCGGCGATCCCCACGATCGCAGCCCCGATCACGATCATCCCCGCGCTGCCCAGCCCGACGAAGAGTCCGAGATCGCGGTTTTTGCGCGCATTGTCGGCTGCGTAGTCGTACCCAGGGTTGCAATAGGTACCGCCCCGGACGTCGCGACAGTTTTCTTGCAATGCGCCGATCGCAGCCCGGTTGTCGACGAGGAATCCGATCGCCGCCCCGGAGAGCCCAATTCCGACGGCCCCGGCGACCCACGCCCAGGCGGGGACGCCACCTCCGGTCTTCCCGTCTGCTCTGGCCTCTGGTTCGGGCTCGAGCGCCAGCTCGACTGTGACGCTTTTGCCCTCCTCGAGCGTGACCGTGCGGGTCTCCGTCTTGTGGCCGGGCGCGCTCGCGCGGATCTCGTGGGGGCCCGGATCGGCGGGCAGCGGTTCGCCGAGCGCTGCAGGAAGGAGTGCCTTGCCATCGCGCTGCACTTCGAGACCCGCCGGCGCGTGCGCGACCACGACACGGAGCTTCGGCACCCGCGGCGAAAGCGCCGTGATCCCGTTGTTCGCGATTTCCTCGAGGCCTCTCCGCCGCTGCTCCCCATGGGTCTCGTGGTTCAGACCGAGGGCGCGGTGGTAGTCCTCCCAGGCCGAGGCGAGCTTGCCCTCCTGCTCGTGACACCGGGCGAGATTGAGCGCGGTGCTCGCCGAAGGGTGCAGCGCGAGGCTGGCCTCGAACTTTGGACAACCTGCGGCATAGTCGCCATTCTCGACGAGCGATCGCCCGGCCTTGAAAAGCGCCTCCGCGGCCGCCGCATCATGCGCCTTGGGTTCCTGCGCGCCCGCCCCGGAGGCGCAAACTCCGAGCCCCACAGCACACGCAAGCCCCGCGATCCGCGCTGGAACGCCGCAAACGCGGATGTCACATATGCTGGAGTAGGTCATCGGTCTTCCTCGAAGGGGCAGGAGGGGGGCGGCGGCCGGCCTTCCCTGAATGCGTCGACGTGGACGGCGGGGCCGCTGAGGCGCTCGGCGATGCGGACACAAGAGGCGTCGTGTCGAGCAGCAGCGCCGCCTCGGGCGCCGCGAGAGCGGCGCTGGGCGGCGAGGGCTCCGCTGGCGCTTTCGCCTGGGGCCCTGCGAGCACATCGGGCGGCGAAGGCGCGCGCAGCCATGCGAAGAGGCCGAGGCCAAGCACCGCTGCGGCGATGGCCGCGCCGATCGTGATCGCGGTGCGTCGGCCACGGCTCGGCAGCGGGGTGTGAGGCCGCGTCTGGGCCGACGGCGACAGCGTACCCATTTCGGGTTGGGACATGGGGATCGGGGCCGCAATCTCGATGCCGGAGCCGATGTCAGGCCCGGAGCTCCTCGATGCATGCACCCCGACGTTCCTGGCCAGGCTCGCAAACGCCTCGACGAGCTCGGCCGCGCTCTGGAAACGCTGTTTTGGATCTCGCGCAAGTGCGCGCTGGAAGAACCCATCGATCTCGGGGCCGAGGTCGGGCGCCACCTCCGAGGCGAGCGGAATGGGCGCCGTGCAGACATCCACGAGCACCTCGCCGATCTCATCGCCCGGGAAGGGGAGCCGGCCAGTGAGGCACTGGAATGCAATCACGCCGAGGGACCAGAGATCGGTGCGGTGATCGACGTGGTTGCTCCTGCGTACCTGCTCCGGGCTCATGTAACTCGGGGAGCCGAGCAGCGCGCCGGTGCGCGTCGCCTGTGCGCCTGCGATGAGCCCGGTGGACTTTGCGATCCCGAAATCGACGACCTTGACGATCTGCTCGTCGCCGAGGCGAGCGAGGAAGATGTTTCCGGGCTTGAGATCGCGGTGAATGAGGCCGAGTTCGTGCGCGCGGCGCAGAGCCTTGCCGACCTGCTCGAGGATGTCCAGGGTGGCCCGGAGCGACAGCCGGCGCTCGCGTGCGAGGCAGGCCGCGAGATCCTCCCCCTCGAGGAGCTCCATCACGATGTAGGGCGATCCGTCCTCGACACCATAATCGTGAACCTGCGCCGCATTTGGGCTCTTGAGGATGGCCGCGACCTTGGCCTCGCGCTCGAAGCGCGCGCGCAGGTCGGCGGAGGAGGCGACCTGCGGCGCCATGAACTTGATCGCGATATCCACGTCGAGTTGCAGGTGTCGAGCTACCCACACGCTGCCCATTGCGCCCCGTGCCAGCGCACGTTCGAGACGATAACGACCTGCGATGATGCTGCCTGTCGTGTGCTCGGGCACGAACCGGAAGATACTGGAGTTTTTGCGCTCCGTCCACCCGTGCAGAGCGAATCACGTCACGAAAACTTCGCAGGCGAAGGCGTTGAGAATGCAGCATTCACACGTCCAGGGCGTCGTGCCCAATCCCGATCGCGCTCGACGGTGCACGTTTGTTCTGGACATATATGTCCTCCAGCAGTGCGATCGTTGCCCGAAATGCCTGGACGACCCGCAAACCGCGAGACGATTCCATTTTCGTGGAGCGCCCGCTCGGCGATGGCCACGAGCGGCTCGAGTCCAAACGGCTTGGCAAAGGACGAGCCTCGCTCGCCAATTGCGGCAGGCAAGAGACCCTCCGTAATGGCGAATGACGCTTGATCAATCCTTTCTGCGGCGACGCGTATCATAATGCCCCCGCAAATACCGCGGGATCCCGGTGGTGTGGTGCCGCGGTAGCACCCGAATCCGCTTCCCGCACCCGCAGGCGCAGACGTGCAGCCCCTTCGCGTTCTCAACCTCCGCCCACGCTGAACACACCTCCGGCTGATGCCACCGGATGAACCGCGGGATCCCCACGCAGTGGTGCCACGGCTTCACCACGACCCGCCCCCCGCACCCGCAGGCGCACCTGTACCCCTTCGCATTTTCAGCCTTCGCCCAGGCCTCCGCCGCACCCGCGGGCGTGGGCCGCGTGGACAACTTCACCGTTCCATCTAACACGAGAGGCCGTGTCGCCGTTTGGCGAAAGGTCAACATTGCAGAGGGAATGGGCAACCACGCCGGTACGAAGCGGCAGCGCTACGCCTCCGCCCTCGGCTCGGCACGGGAGGTGCTGGCATGCGTCCAGGTCGCCCAGGCCATGCGTTATATCGGTAGCGTCGATGGGCGCGCGCTCGACCGAATGGACCGCGTCATCGCCACCCTCGGACGCCTCGTCTACCGCCGCGCATCCTGAACCAGCAGGGTGGGCCGCCCTCTGCACGGGCGGCCCACCCTTTCCGCCTGGATCACGGCCCCCATTGCGGTGCTCCTCGTCCCATTCCCTATGGATCGCAGGTTCTCCCCCGACGAACCAATCTTCACCTTTCGTGATTGCCTTCCCCCACGATTCATGAGACAAAAGCAAGCGACGCCAGCCGGTGCTTCCAACACCGACCGGCGTCTGACCTGCAAACCCCGAGCTAACCGGAGTTCACAAGCTGTGACCAATCTAGACGTCTGCCCTGAATCCGCCAAAAAACCGGTAACCTTTCCCTCCCCGGAGGCATCCTTCGAGCGGTTTTACCGCGAATCCTGGGGCTTCGTTCGTTCTGTCCTCCTCAAGCGTGGCGTCCCGGAGCGGGAAGCGGACGACCTCACGCAGGAGGTCTTCGTGGTCGCGTGGCGACAGCGTGACTCCATGGTTTGGGACAGGCAGGCGCGAGCGTGGCTCTACACGGTCGCCGGTTATATCGCCGCGAACCATTGCAAGCTTGCGCGGCACCGGACGGAGGCGTTCGTCGCCGAGCTGCCCGAGCCCGCGGTCCATCCGCAGGTGACGCAGGCCATGGACGCGACCCGCCTCCTCTGGAGGGCCCTCCCAAAGCTCGGCGAAAAGCTCGCCCCCGTGCTGATCGCCTACGAAATCGAAGGCCGCTCGATGCCGGAGATTGCCCGCGCGCTCGGGATCCGCCTGAAGACCGCCTACGCCCGCCTGCAACTGGCCCGCAACCGCCTCGCGCACTGCGCCCCCGTCTGACGCTCCCGCTCCCGCTCCCGCTCCCGCTCCCGCTCCCAAACCCGCTACCGCTACCGCTCCCGTGCGTCGAGGCTTGTTGAGCCGCGGACGCTTGCGCCTTCACTTGGCCTGTACAATGGGCTTTCGCTTGAAGGGGTCGATACCACTTGGCTTCGGCTCCTCGGGAAGCTCGGGCGAGCCGGGCCAGGTAATGCCGGCTTTCTGAAGGCGCCGTTGAGCGAAAAGCAGGTCCTCTGGACCGAGCGGCTTGGGAAACAGCGTCGCGAGCTCGTCGGCCGTGAATTCCGTGGGACCCTGCATCCGCCGATCGACCACCGTGTCGATGAGCGCGTGAATGGGTGCGTCCCTCGTGCGGGCGCGCTCTGCTGCGTGCGCGGCAAGTTCTCCGAGTACCCAGAATGGTAGCCGACCGTTTTGGAGCATGCCCCATGGGACAAGTCGCATGACGCCAAGCAAGGTAGGGGCGTCGAACATGGAGCCCCCGACGCGATCGCCGTGCAGCCAGAAGCCAACCCCGGCCAACCTTTCCGAATACATTTTCTTATTGGGTAACTTTCCATTGTACAAATCGCTGAACGTGTCGAGCATGCTGGCGGCCATCTGAAATGCTGGCTCCAGCTCAGCGGGAAGCCCTGGCACAGCCCCGCGCACATCCTCTGGGCCACCCGTCACCGTGTCAGGCGTCAGGCCGAAGTGAGCAATCGGGCCAAACCCAAGCTCGTACGCGAGACCAACGACGCCTGCTTCGGTCCACGCCACGACGTCGTACGCTCCGCATCCGTCGCGGGTCATGAAGGCGCCACGCTGGACGTCGCCTGTCCACTCCGAGATGTCGCAAACCGGGTACGCCGGGCCATTCGGGAGCGTGGCGAGGATGGCTTCCACGTAAGCGCGCAACGCGGCGCGCACGATGGCATCTCGGTCGAACACGAGGCGTCCGCGGGGATGGTTGCGCGTGACCATGAGGCCTCGACTAGGCCACGTGGGTCTCGGCGTCAACGTGCTCGTCGCACGCGTCCGGCTGCCGCGTCAGGGCGTGTACGCCGGCGCGGCGTTGAGCCGTTTCACCTCCTCGGCCGGCGGGTTTTTATTTAAAAGCCAGTTGTTCAGCGCCCGCGATATGACCGCAGCGTTCTTCGTCGAGTTCGTGCCCCACGGGCAACTGCGCTTGTCCTTCATCGGCACGACGTGGTGCACCTCCGGGTACGTCGCGACGGGATCCTCTGGATCCGGGAGGACAAGCGGCTCCTCGCATATCACCGACTCGCACTTCTCATTCGTGCAAGGCCACTTGAAGCCCGCGAGATCGGAGTGGATCTCGCCCACGCCCGCGTCGCCCTTGTGCGCGTTACGGTTGACCTGGAGAATATAGTTCCTCTGGCTGAGGGCATCCCCGCTCTCGTCAACCATGCCGCTGAAGCATTTGTTGAACGGCTGCGCGAGTCCGAGGGTTGGCGGCTCGGACAAATTGCGGTACGGACCATTGACCTCCACCAGCACGCCGTCGACCTCGACGAGCGGCGTCTGCCTCGGCGCGGGTTCATGGCTGATGACGATGTGGATCGCGGGGTCCGGCCCGACCTGGCGAAAGTAGTTCTCCGTGCCGGCGATGGGCTCGCACGCCGGGTAGTTCTTGTCGTAGGGCGCCGCTCCGAAGACCTCTGCGACCCGCACGCCCTCGTCGCACGCTTCCTGCGGGGTCTTGTAGAAACAGTTGAACGTGGGGGTGGGGCCCTCGGACATGTAACAAGCGTCGCCGAACGCGGCGATGTACTTCGCGCGCAGCGCGAGGTCCATGCTCGGATTGCCGAGGAGCGGGATGCGATAACGCATGCACGGCTCGGGCATCGTTGCCGCACATCCGGTCGACGTGTCGGTCGGGATGTCGGGTGGAGCCGGGCACGCCTTGAGAGGCCCCGGATCGGGAGGTGATCCGCACGCACCCATCATCCCTACCGCACCAAAACCCAACCCCAGCACGCCCAGCATGACCGAGCGGAGTCTCGTCATTGCTTGCATGGTGTACTGAGTCGCACGTGCATCGGCTCGGCGGCAACGGAAAACCAGCCAGGGGGCTCACGATGCGCCCGGGAACCGAGCGTCACATGATGGTGACCGGGTCGGCGGGAGCCGGCGGGAGCCGCCGGAGCGGTACACAATCAGATTCCACTTGCCGCTCCCGCTCCCGCTTCCGCTCCCGCTTCCTCTCCCGGTCCCTCCCGAATCCGAAGCCCACCGCCGAGCCGACTCGCTCCTCTGTGGTGTGGTCAGATCCTTCCCCCCCGGGCAAACACAGGAGCTTCCCCGTCACCGCCTCGCAGAGGTCGAGCGCCGGCCCCGCATACGGCAGGAACCCGATCGCAATGCGCGATGATGCATGCACCAGCGTCTGCATCACCTCCGCATAGTCCCCAAAGTGGTCTCCGACGTCGGGCACCTCGACCCACGGCACCTCCGACGACGTCAGCGAATACTCCCACGGATCATCCGGCGAAAACCCGGCCGCCCGCGCCTCGCCCGTCACCAGATCCGCCACCGCGTCCGCCTGCGCGCCGAAATGTTCGAGCAGGCTCGCGAGCTCGTCCTTCAAATCCTGAACGCTCTTCTTCAGGTCGGAAAGAAGCTGCACCAGCGCTTCCCGCGTGGCCTCGTCGACCACGTCTCCGTACCGCTCCAAAATCGCGTCGAGGTCCACCTCGCTGATCTCGTCGAGCGGCCGGGACACGAGATCATGCAGCTCCGTATCGAGCTGCTGGAGCAGGTCGAGCCTCTCCGCGAGGTTCGCGGCCTTCGCCGCGTTCTCGATGAGCCATTTCCGCTCGGCCGCGATCTCGACCTCCAGGTTCGCGATGTCCCGCGCGAGGGGCGGATTGATCTCCGAAAGCGAGAGACCGACCTGCGTACTGCCGCTGAAGGCCGTCCCGTCACGCCGGACGTTGAACAGCGGCTTTTGGATACCGAGCGGGATCGAGACGAGGGTCACGAAGTTCTGCTGGTGAACGCAGGTATCGTTGCCCATGGCGTTCTGGGTGCCGAAGGTGAATTCGTTCGTGCCCATGCGGAGGAGCACGGAGTTGGACGGGGCCTCCGCCACGTTGCTCTTCGGGCCGTTCGGGATCGAAACGTAGGCCCCCGGAACCTCGAAGGTCGCGAGCGGCATCCGGTTCGCGTGGAAATAGTCGCCCCCGGGGATACCGAGGCGGGCGTCCTCGCAAGAGTTGCTCTCCTGGAGCATCTCCCAGTGAACGCTGTACGGCGTCCCCGCCCGCGCATGCGCGGGCGTCATCAGCACGAGCACGACGATCCAGAAAACAAGCAAGCGATTCATGTCCCCTCCGCGCCGCGCAAAGCGGCGTCGTGCAAAACGGCAGCCCCCTTCACATCGCCCGCCGCGAGCTTCGCTGCCGCCACATCGAGCAACGCGCCGCCCACGCCTTGCGCCTTCATCGTCGAGAGCCCGGTCTGGATGAGCTCCGGCAGGGTGGTCGCGCGGTACGTCGCCGCCGTCTTGAAATGCGGACGCATCTCCGCGCAGCCGGCCTCACGCCACGACGACGAGGGCAACTCGCAGAGCGGGCGCATCTGCAAGAAGGCCGTGACCTCGTCGTATCGCTTCGCGAGGTACGGGAGCGATAGCTTCACGCCTTGGGGCGGCGCCTGCTCGAACGCGAGCACATGCGCCTCCGCGCTCTCGTGAAACGTCGCCTCCGCCTTCGCAATCTTCGCCTCCGCGACCGTGTCCCGCACGGCTTGGCTCTCGTCGAGCAATTGCAGCGCTTGCCTCCGCATCGTGATCCCGAAGAGGAGCGACATCGCCGCCCGGTCGCTCCTGGCAATACGTCGATCGACATACCCGAGCATCGCGTGGATCGAGCGCTGCGCCCCGGAGGTCATGTCCGGGCTCTGCACGCCATGCGTGACCATGAAATCCGCGTGCGGCGTGAGCGCCTCTTGCGATGTGACCTCGAATTGGGTGATCTCCGCGGAGAGCGTCATCGCCCGCAGCACCATCTCTTGCGGCCCTGCGCTCGCGCCATGCGCCGCTTCGAAGCTCGCTTGCTCGCCCCCTGTCGACGCCGGAGAGGGCGGCCTTCGATGCATCCACCTCCTTGGTCGCGCGGCGAGTACACGAACCTTGACTCGGCTTGCTCACATGGCGAACATGACCACCATGAGATTCATTCGTGCCACCATACTCGTCACGGCCTTCGCCTCGATGGTCCCTGCTTGCACGACTGACCCCACCGAAGCGGATCGCGACCCATGCGCTAGGAAGGCCGGAGCTTGTCACAACGCTTGCTACAAGGCCGACATGGGAGAGAAGTGCCACGCTTGCTGTGACGACAACGGCTCGTCGTGCGCCAACGATGGTGGTTATCGTTTTTACTCGTGTCCCGACAAAGAATAGCCGCAATGAGAGACCCGGCCATCGGGGCGCTGTCCATGATGATTCGACGTTCAGTGGTATTTGCGGGGCTCGTCCTCGTGCTCGGCGCGGGCTGCAGCACGCGCGAAAAGCCCAAGGGCCGTTTCGACGGGATCGATGGTGGATTCACGCCGCGTAAAGAGTGCAACGTGCCGTCGATGAACTGCTACAATGGTTGCTTCCGACGAAATGAAGGCCCCATTTGCACGGGCTGCTGTTACGACCAGCGGTTCCTCTGCGACACGCAGCAGCCCCACTCCTTCGAGTCCTGCGGCGGTACGCAATAGCCATACGCTCACATGACGAACGCCGCGACGAGGTAATCCCCTCGTCCCATCTGGAATCCCCTCCTGCGATGAGCTGTGGCCCATCTATCAGGAGGACGAACGGGTCCGGCAAGACAAATCACGGTGTGCGCGGACGTTGTCAGTCCGGGGTCGAGCCCCGTGCCGCGTGGCCTTGCCCCTGCCCCCTCCCGGGTCGAACCCCCTCTGCCGACCCTCGCCCCCACCCCATTCCTCGCGGGGCCCCCAGCCGCGACGCCCGCGCCCCTCGTCGTGCCTCGCCCGG
Organism: Polyangium jinanense; assembly: GCF_028435365.1. Next base: position 55,165 of record NZ_JAGTJJ010000009.1, read on the forward strand.
GCCTCGACTCGCCTGGCTACCACCCACCCCATTTCCTTCTCGATCGCGGACAAAGGTGGACCTGCCCCACCCATCTTCCGACACGCACCTGGCATCGGGTGCTCGCCCCCCGAAAAAGCGCCATCTCGAACCCGAAAACGGCGGACCTTCGCCCTCGAAAGACGCCATCCGAACCTCGATCGCGGCGGCATGGGCCCCCTTCGTTCGGGCCTCGAACCCCGACAGCGACGGGGTGCTGCCTCCTCGGCCCAAAGTCGCCACAGAAAATGGGCGGAGGGCACCCTGCCCGCACCCGGTCGGTGTCGCCAAACGGGAGGGTGTAACCCGCCTTGGCCCGGGGTCCGGCGACGCGAGGCGTGACCCTCACCCACTTTTGCCCGCGCTCGTGTTCCAAATGCGGACCCTCGAGGCCACCCGGGCCCACGTCCGAGGCCCGCGAGGCGAGACCTCCACCCACCACGCCCCCGGTGCGACCTCCACGCTTCGAGCTCCCAGCCCTCCCGCGCTCGGGATGGTGTCGGGACCACGAATCTCCCTTGCCTTCCGGGTCGACGTCGATGCAACCTGCCGTCCACACCACGTCCAACCCGCAGGGGGGCCGACGTGTCCGAGGACTGCCTGCATGGAACCTTTTCTCGACGCCCTGTTCCGCCTCTACACGTTCTCGACCGGTCGGCGGCTCTTCGCCCTGCACCAGGTGCGAAAGCTCGCCCTGGCTTCTGGACTCACGGACCTCGTGGTGCACACGGGCAACGCGATCGCCTATGACACGGACACACGCGCGCTGGAGGCGCGATGGGCTGGTCGAAAGCAATCGACGTTTTCGCCCGAAGCCAAGCAGCTCGATATCTACGTCGACGCCGCCCTCGGCGCCCTCCGCGACGGCGCCGATGCGCAGATTCGCGCCTGCGCGCCGGGCGATCCGATAGCCGACGCGGCGCTGAAGATGCTCGACGTCCTGTTCCCGAAGGGCGTGGGCGCCATCACGACGCTCGGCTTCGTGGACGAGCTGGCCGAGGTGAACCGCATTCTGGAGCGGGTGAACGAGCCCGATTACAAGGCTCTCGTGACGGAGCTCGGTCTCACGCGGCAGGTGGCGCGGCTCATGACCCTCGAAGGGCAATACCGCGCCGCCATCGAGGGCCCCGGCGGGACCTTGACCTACGCCACGGTGAAGGACGCGCGCACGAAGGGGCAATCCCTCATGCTTCAGGCCGTGGCCATGATCCTCGGCAAGTATCCCTCGGACAGCGAGGCGGATCGGAAGGCGCGCGGCGCGCTCCTTTCGCCCATTCTCGTTCAGAACGAGGCGATCCGGCGCTACCTGCGCGACCGCAAGCCCATCGAGGACGTGAACCCGGAGACGGGCGAGATCGAGCAGACGCCACCGGCGCAGGACGCGACGCAAACCCCCTGACAGTCCGCCCTGGCCGCACGACGCCGCGTTCTCCGGCCCGTTCGGGTTTTGCGATCCGAAGGGCGATCCTCTGCCTTTTACCGCGATCCCCAGGCCGCTCGTTTGTGAAGCGCGCGCCAGCATCGACCGCGCCCTTGCGCGCGCCGCGCCACGCGCGAGATAGTTTCGGTCTTGCCGAGCCTTCTCCCCGCCTCGATCCTCGGACGCACCTCGCCCGTGCGCGCTTTGCTCGAAGCCGAGCTCCGCGCCGCCGGCTTCGACGTGCTCCCGAACGAGGATCCGGGCACGCTCGGCGACCCGTCCCTCGTCGTCGTCCTCGACCTCGAAGGCGACGCCCCCCGAACCGCCCTCGACGCTTGCCGCACGACCCGCGCGCGCCTCGACGCCGCTGCCCTCGCGGTCGCAACCGATCGCGACGATGACGCCCACCTCCGCACGCTCGTCGACGCCGGCGCCGACGAGCTCTTCGTCCTCCCGCACGACGCGCCACGCCTCGGTCCGCGCCTCGCCGCGATCCGCCGCCGCGTCGAGACGACCCGACGCATCCTCGACGACAAGCGCGACATCGAGCGCCGCCACGAGTACCTCTACGAGCACGCGCCGATCATCCTGCACTCGATCGACGCCGAAGGCCGCCTCGTGAGCGTCAGCGACGGATGGCTCGACGCGCTCGGTTACGAGCGCGCCGAGGTCCTCGGCCGCCGCTCCGTCGACTTCATGACCGAGGCCTCCCGAGAGCTCGCCCTCGCGCGGATCCCCGAGCTCTTCCAGCGCGGCGTCGGCCAAGGCAGCCGATACGAGTTCGTGCGCAAGGACGGCAGTCTCCTCGAGGTGGTGATGACCGCGCTCGTCGAGCGCGACGCCGCGGGCAAGAGCCTCCGCACCTTCGCCGTCTCGACCGACCTCCGCGAGGTCCGCGAGGTCGAGCGGGCCCTCGCGCGGGCCAACGACGAGCTCCACACCCTGCTCGCCGCGTTCCCCGACAACATCTTCCGCGTCGCCGAAGACGGCACCGTGCTCGAAGCGCACTTCGGCCGGCGACAGCGGCGCCGCAGCGTCGAATCGCTCCCCGCGCTCGTCGGCAAGAACCTCACCGAGATCCTGCAGCCGCTGCGGGCGCCGGAGGTCCTCGACGCCATCAAGAAGGTCCGCGGGACGACCGACGTCGTCTCGCTCGAATACGAGACGCTGGGCACCGACGGAGCCCCCATGTTCCGTGAAGTCCGCGTCGCCGCCCTGCCCCGCGGCGAGGCGCTGATCCTGAGCCGCGACGTGACGGAGCTCCGCCACTCGGAGGCCCTCCTCCGCGAGAACGAGACGCGCCTGCGCGCGCTGCTCGACAACGCCCCCGTGGTCCTCTGGGCCGTCGATCGCGAGGGCATCATCACCTTCGCCGAAGGCAAGGGTCTCGCGCACCTCGGCTTCCGGCCAGGCGAGCTCATCGGCACCTCGGCCTTCAACCTCCCGACGGTTCCCGGCAGTAGTTTGCCGCAGGTGCGCGAGCCCCTCGCGGGACGGGCCTACATGGGCGAGGTCGCGATCGGCCGTGTCTGGTTCGAGCACGTCTCCTGGCCCCTCCGCGACGCCTCGGGCGAAGTGACGGGCGCGCTCGGCGTCTCCACCGACATCACCGAGCGTCGCCGCGTCGAGCTCGCGCTGCGCGAGAGCGAGCGGCTCGCGCAGGCCGTCTTCGAGAACGCCCCCGTCGGCATCCAGATCTTCGGCCCCGACGGCACCTCCGTGCAGATGAACGAGGCGCACCGCAACCAGCTCGGCCTGCCCAGCAAGACCTACGGCGTCGGCGTCTTCAACGCCCTCACCGATCCTCTCCACGTGAGCACCGGCATGGACCAATGCTTCGCGCGCGCCTACGCGGGCGAGGTCGTCGAGATCCACGGCCAGGACGTGAACCTCGACATCTACGGCAACACCTGGAGCAGCTCGCGCGCGCGCCTCGTCTTCGACACCATCCTCTTCCCCATCCGCGACGGCGCCGAGACGCGCGCCGTCGTCGCCTTCTGCCGCGACGTCACCGAGCGCAGGCACGCCGAGGCGCGCCTGCTCCTCGCCGATCGGCTCACCTCCCTCGGCACCATGGCCGCCGGCGTCGCCCACGAGATCAACAACCCCCTCTCGTTCGTCCTCGCGAACCTGGAGTTCGTCGCGGAGGCCCTGCGCGCCGCGCCTCCCGACGCCGACACGTACGAGGCCGCGACCCAAGCCCTCGACGAGGCCCTCGAAGGCGCCAAGCGCATGCGCGCCATCGTGCGCGACATGGGCACGTTTTCCCGCGCCGACGGCGATGCCGCCGAGCGCGGCCCCATCGACGTGCATGCCGTCCTCGACAAGTCCATCCGCATGACCCACCACGCCCTGCGCCACCGCACCCGCGTCACGCGCGCGTTCGGCGACGTGCCCCAGGTCATCGGCAACGAGGCGCGGCTCGGCCAGGTCTTCGTCAACCTCCTCGCCAACGCCGCGCAGGCCATGCCCGATCGCCCCGAGTCGGAGAACGAGATCCGCCTCGTCACCCGATCGATCGACGGCCGCGTCCTCGTCGAGGTCGTCGACAACGGCGTCGGCATCCCGCCCGACCGCCTCACGCGCATCTTCGATCCGTTCTTCACGACGAAGCCCGTCGGCGAGGGCATGGGCCTCGGCCTCTCGGTTTGTCACAGCATCGTCACGTCCTTCGGCGGCGAGCTCCTCGTCGAGAGCACGCCTGGCACGGGCTCGATCTTCCGCGTGATCCTCCGGCCCGCCGAGCTCACACCTCGCTCGCGCAGGGGCCTCCGCCCCTCGGGGCGCGGCGACAGGCCTCGTGTCCTCTTCGTCGACGACGAGCCCTACGTCTGCACCGCCGTACGCCGCATCCTCGGCCGCGACATGGATCTCGTCTGCGCCTGCGGCTCCGAGGAGGCGCTCGGGCTCGTCCGCGCGGGCGAACGTTTCGACGTCGTCCTCTGTGATCTCATGATGCCCGGCACGAGCGGCGTCGCGCTCTACGCCTCCCTGCTCGAGCTCGATCCCGCGCTCGAGTGCCGCGTGGGTTTCTTGACGGGCGGCGCGTGCACCGACGAAGTCCGGTCGTTCGTGGGCGACGTCGGCGATCGGCTCCTCTTCAAACCGTTCGAGGCTGAAAGCTTTCGCGCGCTGGTCTCCGCGCTCGCCTCGGGCAGCATGCCTCCGAGGAGGGTGGGCTAGGCGCCAAGGACGACGCTCGCTTTTGCGTCGCCCCTCATCCGCAGGCTCCCGCTACGACGACCGAGGTTTTATGGAGCGGCACGGATGCCGTCTCGTGTCGACTTCCTCCCGGGAACGTGGAAAGGCCCGCGGCACGGGACGAACTCACCCGCCGGCCTCTTCCTGGTGCTCGGCACGGTCGGTGGGACGGTCGTGCTGCGCGAGAGCCTCGCACCGCTGCTCGGCGCGTCCTCGCCCATGCTCGCGTTCGTCCTGCCGGTGACGATCTGCGCCGCGCTGGGCGGCTTCTGGCTCGGCATCCTCGCCACGATCTGCGCACTCGGCGCGGGTTACTTCTTTTTCATCGAGCCCGTCCACGCGCCCACGCTGACGAGCCCCGCCGACCTCGCCCGGATCGGACTCTTCACCTGCATCGGCGTCGCCATCAGCGCCGTGAGCGGCCGCATGCATCGCGAGGTCGCGCGCAGCCGCGAGGCCGAGCGCATCATCGCCGAGCGTGCCCAGGCAAGCGCGACGAACGCCCAGCATTTCCGCACCCTCGTCGCCTCCCGCACCCTCGGCGTCGCCACCTTCCGCGGCGACGCGATCGTCGATGCGAATCCCGCCTTCCTCGACCTTCTTGGTTGGAGCTCCCACGAATTCGCCGAGCTCGACGGCAAGCTCACGTGGAGCGAGCTCACGCCCTCCGAGCACCGCGGCGCCGACGACCTCGCCGCCCGGCAGCTCCGGACGGTGGGCTATTGCGCGCCTTACGAGAAGGAGTTCTTCCGGAAAGACGGCAGCCGCGTCCCGGCCTTGATCGGCGGCGCCGTCGTCCTCGGCCGCGACGGGCGCGACCTCACCGGCATGTTTTACGTCGTCGATCTCTCGCGCCTCCGCCGCGCCGAGCAGGCCCTACGCGAGAGCGAGGCCCGCCTCCGCCTCGCGCTCGACGCCGCGCGCGCGGGCTCGTGGGCCTGGGACGTGGCGACGAACCACCTCGTCTGGTCCGAGCGCAACTACGAGCTCTACGGCGTCGATCCGAGGTGCGTCGCGACCGTCGAACGATGGATCGAAGCCATCCACCCGGACGATCGCGCCCGCATCGTGGACGAGTCCGAGCGCATGCTCGCGAGCGGCGCCGAGCACTTCCGCCTCGAGCTCCGCGTCGCCCGCGGCGCGCACGGGATCCGCTGGATCGCCGCCCTCGGACAGGTCCACCGCGACGAACGAGGAAACGTCGTGCGCGCCGCGGGTTTGACCCTCGACATCACCGAACGCCGCAACATCGAGGAGAGCGAGCGCGCCGCGCGCGCCGAGGCCGAGCGCGTGAGCCACCTCAAGGACGAGTTCGTCGCGACGCTCTCGCACGAGCTCCGCACGCCGCTCACCTCCATCCTCGGCTGGGCCCAGGTCCTCTCGCGCTCGCCCCACGGCGGCGACAAACCCCATCGGGGCCTCGAGGTCATCGAGCGCAACGCCCGCGTCCTCTCGCAGATCGTCTCCGATCTCCTCGACGTCAGCCGCATCGTCACGGGCAAGATCCACCTCGACGTCGCGCCCTTTGATCTCGGCGCCGTCGTCGCCTCCGCGACCGAGACCGTGCGCCCCTCCGCCGAGCAGAAGGGCGTCGCGCTCGACGTCAGCGTCACGCCGATCGGCGAGCCCCTCCTCGGCGACGACGCTCGCATCGAGCAGCTCCTCTGGAACCTCCTCTCGAACGCGATCAAGTTCTCGCCGACGGGCGGCCGCGTCGAGGTCGTCGTGCGCCCGCAGCGGGGCCGCGCCGTCATCGTCGTCCGTGACTCCGGCCAGGGCATCGCGCCCGAGTTCTTGCCGCACCTCTTCGAGCGCTTCCGGCAGGAGGACGCCTCCTCGTCCCGGCGTTACGGCGGCCTCGGCCTCGGCCTCTCCATCGTCAAGCACATCACCGACCTTCATGGCGGCCGCGTGGTTGCCGAGAGCGCGGGCCCGGGCCGCGGCGCGACCTTCACCGTCGAGCTCCCGCTCGCCTCCGAGGGCCGCGTGATGGCCGCTCGCCTCGCCTCCCCCGAAGCCGTGCGGCGGGCCGGCTGATCGACCTGCTCCTCTGCCGAGATCTGGTAACGTCGCGCCGATGGCCGAAGCGCCTCCCCGCCCCGAAGGCGAGCACCCTCGATCCCTCGTACGCGCCGTCCTGCCGTTCGTCGTCTCGATCGCCCTCGTCGCGTTCGTCCTCGCGCGCCTCGATCTCAAGGCTTTCCAGGAGCAACTCGCGCGCGTCTCGGCGCCCTCGTTCCTCGCGTTCGCGGCCGTCTTCGTGGTCTCGCTTTGCGCCGCCGACAGCTTGGCGACCGTGCTCGTCTATCGCCGGTCCGTCGCGCCCATTCGATTTCGTGATTTTTTCATCCTCCGCGGCGCCTCTTACCTGCCTTCGCTCCTGAACCACCACGTCGGCCAGGCCTTCCTCACCGTCGCCCTTTCCCGCATCCACGGTGTCCCCCTCGCCCGCGTCGCCGGCGCCACGCTGCTCGTGTACGCCTCCTGGATGGGCTCGATCCTGGGCCTCTCGTGTGTCGCCATCGTCCTCGGCGACAAGCCCCTTCTTTGGCTCGCCGTGCCCCTCGGCGCGGGCTCTCTTTACCTCGCGCTCCTCGCGATTCGCCCGGCGCGCCTTTCCTCTCTTCGGGTCCTCGCGCCCCTCTTCGAGGCTGGCGTGCGAGGCCACCTCTGGGCCCTCTTCGCGCGCCTCCCGCACCTCGTCGTCCTTTTCGTCGGCACGTGGGTTCCGTTCTGGTTCTTCGACGTCCGCATTCCCCCGGCGCCCGCGTTTGCATTCATTCCCGTCCTGATGGTCGCGGTCACCTTGCCCATCACGCCGCAGGGGTTTGGCACGCGCGACGTCCTCGCGGCCACGCTGCTCGAACCCTTTGCCCCGTTCCCCACGCATGAAGAGCGCCTCGCGGCCATCGCGGCCTCGACCACCGCGTGGGGCGTGGCCATCACGCTGATCGAGATCGTCTTCGCGCTTTTGCTGCTCCGCTTCGTGACGCCGATTCCGACGACGACGAGCGCTCCGTTATCCGAGGCTGGGCCAGCTCCGGGGCGGCCGGAATTTCTTCCCGAAGGGCAGCCCGTCGCGCCGGACGATCCTCGCGGCTAGATCGGCCCGCGACACCATTCCCACAGCCTCCCGGATCATCGCCATCCGCGCCGGGTCGAACCCCATTTCCTCCGCGGCCGTCGCGTCCACGATCGCCGGATCGAACCCGCCCACGAGCGTCCCGGCAACCACCGGCGTCGCCCCGAGCGGCCCTTCCCCCTCCCCCGCCACGATCCCGTCCACGAGCGCGAGGTAACGACGCACGGGTTCGTCGTGCAAAACGCCGTCGCGATCCACGAAAAAGAGGATCCGGTTCAGATCCAGAATGGTTCGCCAGAGCGTATCGTTGCCCTCCCAGCTCCCGTCGATCACCTTCGACGGCGCCCCGAGGCGCGCGAGGCGCGCAACCAGCGAATGGTCGCCGGGCAGCGGGAAACGCGAGAGTTTGTCCTCGATCCGCTCCGCCAAACCTCGCGGCCGGTCGAACTCGTCGCCGCCCACGGAAGGGTCCCCGGCCGTGAAATGCGGGAGCCAGTATTTCTCGTTCGTGAATCCGATGACGCTCTTCAAGGCCAGCGTGACGCCGGTCTTTTTGTGCGTCTTCATCTTCGGCAGGTTGATCACCACGTCCGCGTCGAGCACCGTGCGCGGCAGGCTGTACTCGTGTTTCCCGCCCGTGTGGTGCGGGACCGGCGTCTCGTAATGGCTGCGGTGAAACCGGAGCCGCTCGCCCGGCGGAGCTTCGCTTCGCGCAAACGCGCTCCGATCGCCGAGATCCACGACCCGATACCCGCGCGGATCTCCCGGAAGCTTCGTGCGGACGAGCAGGCCGAGGTTGTACGAGAGGCCCCCGCGCCGCACGTCGTCGAGCGCGAAATACGGCGCGACCCGGAAATACCGCAGGTCCACGAAATCGACGTCCGCGCCGCCCCGACGCAGGTGATCGATCACCGCGAAGATCCCGAGCGGCCCCGCGACCTTCTCGATCTCGCAGCCCTCCACGGGCGAATCCACGACCCGCACGCAGCCCGCCGGCCCCGCGGCCCGGAGCGCATAATCGAGGACGGGCCGCAGAAGCGCGCCGTGCGTGCTCGAAGCCCACAGCTTTTCGCCCGTGATCTTCTCGTGGAGGTTTTTCGAGGAGACCAGGTTTGGCTTGACGATCACCCGATCGCCCGGCCGGATCAAATCGCCGAGCGGGTTCCATTCCGGCGTCCCGGCCCGCGCCGCGTCGAGCGCGAGCTCCCGGAAAAGCGCCTCCACCATGGCGTAGATCGGGTTCGGCGGATCGAACGGCGGCACGCCGCCCGCGGCGTACGTCGTCCCCGGGCGGGAGACGATCGCGACCGAGGACGCCTGTGTCATGCGCGATTCGCCTCGCGGTCCACGCTCGGCCGCACCGAAGCGGAACTGCGCTGGAAATCGATCCCGAGCTTGGAGACGGCCGCGACGCGCTTGCCCGTGCGCACCATCGCCACCTCGTCCACGAATTCGACCGAGATCCCGAGGTCCTCGCCGAGCACCTCGCGGAACTTCGCCAGCACCTCGTCGAGCACGTCGTCCGAATAACGCCCGCCCTTCACGACCCGGAACGTGATCGCCCCGAGCGCCTCCTGCACCACCTGGAACTGCTTGATCGCGTGATCGTACTCCTTCAGGTAATGCGCGAAGAACGTCCCCGGCACGAACCGCCCGTCCGTGCCCTGGATGATCGATTGCACGCGCCCTTCGATCGCCCCGATCCGCGGCGCGCCCCTCCCGCACGTGCACGGCGCGAGCGGATCCATGGCCTCCGCGAGGTCGCCGATTCGATACCGGATGAACGGCATGCACATGTTCGTGAGGTCGGTGATCACGACCTCGCCGATCTCCCCGGGTTTCGCCGGTTCGCCGCCCTTCAAGATCTCGACGATGTACCCCTCGGCGACCACGTGGTGCCCCGCGTGCGCCTCGCATTCGTAAGCGATGCCCGAAAACTCGCGGCTCCCGTATTTGTCGAACACCGCGCACCCGAACGCCTGCTCGATCACGCGCCGGCTCGGGAGCGGGAGCGTCTGCGCGCTCGACATCACGGCCCGCGGCCGCACCGAGAGATCTCCGTGCGCCCGCAGGTACCGCGCCAGGAAATCGAGCGCCTCGGCATACCCGTCGAGCAAGACGGGCTCCGCCTCCGCAATGGTACGGACCATCGCCGCGAGGTTCTTCTCGCTCATCTCGAAGACCGGCACGAACGTCCGATTCGAGAGAATCGCGTCCGCGCGCTCCTTCCGGATCTGGCTCTTCGACATGCCGATCGTCTGGTGCCAGAGCCGCACGCAAGGATCCCCGAAGCGATACCCCGTCCACTCCTGGGCCCGGAGCGTCGCCGCCCAGCGCGATTCGAGCTGCACGCGGTCGGCGTAACAGACGAACGGCTCGCCGGTGGATCCGCTCGTCGCGATGCGCAACACCTGCGATTTGTCGTGGTTCTCCGACATGATGTCGAAGTAGAGGTGCTTGCGGATGTCGGCCTTCGTGAGGAGCGGCAACTTGTGCAAATCCGCTTGCCCCCGCACGTCCTCGGGCCGGAGCCCGCGCTCCTGCATGCGGGCGCGGTAATACGGCACGTTGCGGTACGCATGCCGGACGAGGCGCCGGAGTTTTTCGTCCTGGAGCTCCCGCGTCTCCGCGACGCCGAGCCATTGCGTCTTGCAGAGCGTCTCGTAGTAATGCTCGACGTCCCGCGTGATCATCCAGTGCGTGCTGTCGAACGCCGCGAGATACGAGCGCCAGCGCATTTCCTGCACGGGCGTGCGCGGCGGCGTGCGATCCGCGACCGGATGGCGCCGCAAGAACTGGTGCGCGGCGTCCGGCGGCGGGCGGCTCACGCGGTACTCCCACGCCGCCTTTCCGATGTCGACGAGCGAGAGCACGCTCGCCCGCACGGCCGTCTTTTCGAGGAAGCTCGTCCCCTGCCGCCGCTGCTCGAAGATCGTCTCGATCTCCCTGTACGAATACCCCTTCGCGTGCGCGGCGACCATGATGAACGATTGCCAGTAAAAATAGGTCCCGCGGTACGTGAGCAGGTCGAGCATCACCTCGCGGGCGCACATGACGAACCCGCTCTTGTTGTCCGAGAGCTCCATCCCGAACACGCCGTTGAGCAGGTGATTGAGCCCGCGGCTCAGGTGATATCGCTGGTCCTTGCGACGCCCGACCGCGCTGCGGAAGCCCTGCACCACGTCGACGCTGTGGTCGTAGAGCGCGCGCCGCAGCCGCAGGAGATCCTCCGGCTGGTACTGCAGATCCGCGTCGATCGTCGCGACGAGCTTGCCCCGCGACGCACCCACGCCCGTTCGCCACGCCGCCGCGATGCCCCGGTTCTCCGGGTGAAAGCAGCCCACGATCCGGCCCTCGGACGCGGCCGAGAGCTCGCGGATTACCGCCGCCGTGCCGTCCTTCGAGCCGTCGTCGACGAGCACGAGCTCCCCGACGAGCCCGCCGACCTCGAAGACACGAAGCACGCGCGCCGCGAGCTCGCGCAGGTTGAGCTCCTCGTTCAGGCACGGGACGATGACGCTGAGCTCGATCGGCGATTCGGGAACGGGGTGCGCTTGTTCGGTCATCGGAGAGCAGATCCTCGGCCTTCGGGAACGCGAAATGCGCCGCGCAGTCTACTCCACGACGCTGCCCGGGGAAGCCGCGCGGGAGGCTTGTTGATACGCGGGCGCCTTGCCCGCGAGTTCCGCGGCGTACCGGCTGATCCCTTCGAGCGCGCGCATGCGTGGCGTCCAGCCGAGCTCGCGCACCGCCTTCGACGCGTCGTACACGACGTCGCGCGAGAGGAGCTTCACCACGAAGGGCGTGAGCGGCGGCGTCTCTTTTCGGCCTGCCAGCGAGAAGACCGCCGCGAGCGACTTCGCCGCCGCCATCGCCGCCGGATACGGGAGCGAGAGGCGCGGCAGAGGTAGCTCGGCCGCGCGCGCGATCGCCTCGAACACCTCGCGCACGCTCGGCGGACGCGCGTCGACCTCGTCCATCACGTTGAACGCCTCGCCGCCGAGATCTCGCCGCTCCGCGGCCCGCAGGACGACGTCGACCACGTGATCGACCCACACGACGTTCAGCGGCGCGCGCCCGCCGTCGACGAGGAGCATCATCCGCTTGCGTAAGGTCGCGAGCGCGCGTGGCAGGAAGTTCCGATCGTGAGGGCCGTAGATCATGGGCGGACGCACCGCGATCACCGAGAGCCCGAGCGCGCTCCCCCGCTCGTGCGCGAGCCGCTCGGCATGCGTCTTCGTGTCCTCGTAGGGCAAACCGCTCGTGCGCGTCGGCCATGCCTCGGTCACGCGCCCGTGGTCGGGCCTGCCGTACACGGCCACCGACGAGACATGCACCACGTGCGGCACGCGCGCCTCCGCGGCGGCCTCGATCACCGCGCGTGTCCCGCCCACGTTCACGCGCTCCATCTCGGCCGCGTCCGTCGGCTCGCCGACCATGGCAGCCGCGTGCACGACCACGTCCGCGCCGTGCAGCACGTCCGCGAGCGCTCGCCGATCCGCGATGTCTCCGCCCACGACACGCACGCCGATTCGCGACAGCGCGCGCGCGTCGAGGCGCGCCGGATCCCGCACGAGCCCCGTCACCTCGTGCCCTGCTTCCCGAGCGATCTCGCAGAGCCTTCGCCCGACGCCGCTCGTGACGCCCGTCGCCGCGATCTTCATGGCGCCGAGGGTGGCACGCGTCTCCGCGGCCTTCCAGCCGCAGCGCGGCTAGTGCCGCGATGGACGCGTCGTCGGAGCGGGCACGCTCGACGTCCGCTCGGTGCGCGGGGGCTCGCCCACTTCGGAAGGCCTGCGCGGCGGATCACCGACCTCCGAGGCCCGACGCGGCGGATCACCGACCTCCGAGGCCCGACGCGGCGGATCACCGACCTCCGAGGGCCGACGCGGCGGATCACCGACCTCCGAGGGCCTGCGCGGAGGCTCCTGCGAAGACCGGAAAGGCGTGGCCGTCGGCAACGACGAGATGCGATCGCTCCGGTGCGACTCGAGCGCCTGTGGCCTGCGCGGCGCGAGGCTCACGGGCGGCGCTTCGCCGCGCACGCTCTGGCCGCGCAGGTACTCGAGCGCCTCGGCTTCGTCGTGAAAAACCTCGGCGCCCGCGCCGTCCTCGCGCAGGTGACGCTTGACCTGCAGCGCGCCGACCGCCGTCTTCACGATGATCGCGGCGCCGCGAAACCCTCGAAAGAGCCGGGGCCGAAAGCGCCGCATGGTCTCCTCGAACTGCGGATCGTTGCGCCGCGGCCCCTCGCGGAGATCCACGAGCAGCTTCTTCCGATCGCGCCCGATCTCGTCGAACGCAGCGATCACCGCCTCGAGGTCCTGCTCCATCATCCAGGTGTCGGGGTAATCCCGCGGCGTCCTGCGCATGATGAGGATGTGCCCCGAGCCATCCGTCTCCACGAGGTGATACGGCGTCTCGAGCTCGATCATCGCCGTCCAGCATAAACCGTTTTCGGGCGGTGAGCTTGCCTTCCGTGGTAGCGTCCGCCTGCCGAAATGGCGCCTTCACGCCCTTCGCGAGGACCTATGCGACCCATCAAAAACGTGCTCGGCGTGGCCTTCGCGGCCGCCGCGACCCTGACCTCGATCCTCGGCACGACGCGCGACGCGCGGGCCTGAGGCGTCGCGCCGGCCGTCGGTCCGACGGGCATCCCCTCCTGCAGCGAAGACCTCGACGCGCCCCTTCCACGGAGCTTGCCGGGCGCGCCCGTGGTCAAGCCACGCCCGCGGCTCTACCGCGTCGGCGCGACGGTGGGTTCCGCCTGGACAAACCTCGTCTTCGCAGGGAAGTACGACGTCGCCATCGATCGGCGCGCGGCCGTCGCCACGTTCGAGCGCAGGCTCGGCGCCAGGTGGACGCTGCAGCTCGGCGCGGGCGGCATCCTCTGGGGCAGCCTGCGCGAGGGCGCGCGACGCTACGACTTCGGCCCCGGCTGGTCCGCCTCCGTCGCCACGTCCTACCGCCTGCTCGACGGCCGTGATCGCTTTCCCTTCGTGATCCTCGGCGCCTCGCTCGCCTTCGCGGGCGCGGAGACCCGCGAGGCGCGCCGCGACGCGCCCGCCGTGCCGTACTACGCCGGCGATCTCCGCCTCAGCGCGGTCGCGGGAAAGACGTTCTACGACGTGCTCAGCCCCTACGCCGTCGCCCGCGTGTTCGGCGGCCCGATCTTCTGGCAGGTCGACGGCGAGGATCGACAGGGGACCGATCGCTACAAGTTCCAGCTCGGCCTCGGCCTCGTGGCCACGTTGCCGATCGGTCTCGACGTCTTCGCGGAGATCATCCCGCTCGGCGAGCGGAGCGTGACGAGCGGCGCGGGTTTTTCTTTCTAGAACCGCCCGCGCCGGTGCTCTAGCCGCAGGTGCAGGTGAAGGGATCGACGCACTCGAGGTTCTGGAACGCGCAGTCGAAGACGCACGCGAAGGGGTTGCACGCGACGCCGCCGTCACCCGTGCTGCCACCCGAGCACGTGCCGCCCATGCAGGTCTGACCGGCCGCGCAATCCGCGTCCGAGCAACACTGCGACTGGCAGACGCACGCGAACCCGTTCTTCACGTACCCCGAGTTGCAGCTCACGTCGCAGAGCCCCGTCGCGTTGCAGATCGCGGCGCCGTTCTGCACCGCCGGGCACGGCGTGCACGTCGTCGACGTGAAGCACCCCGTCGCGGGCGTGTTGCCCGCGCAAACACCGGCGCAGGCATGCTCCATCGCCCCGCACATTTGCCCGCCCGAGCTCGTGCTGCTCGACGAGCTGCTGCTCGACGCGCTGCTGCTCGACGCGCTGCTACTCGACGAGCTGCTGCTGCTCGACGCGCCGCCCATGCCGCTGGGACCGCTCGAGCCGCCTTCGCCGCCTTCGCCGCCTTCGCCGCCTTCGCCGAACCCTGGCTGGGTCGCGGTCGCGCAACCGCTGCCGAGCCACGCCCCGAACCCGAGCGCCACCACAACCAAGCCAAGCCGCTTCGTGCTCACGACGAACCTCCGCCGCGATGTTCACCCGTTTTTCCCGCGAGTGGAAGCTTCACCGACGATGACGTCGTGGTACGGCGTGGTAGACGAACCTCGCCGCGCACGTCGATGCGACGGCCGTGGAGGACCCATGACGCCCATCATTTCGCCCGAGCTGGACGATTACATCGAATCGCATACCCGCCCCCGTCCGCCGCTCTTCGACGAGCTGCGCGAGGCCACGTACGCCTCGATGACGTCGCCGCAGATGCAGGTCGGCCGCGTCGAGGGCACGTTCTTGAAGACGCTCTGCGCGCTCGTCGCGGCGCGTCGCGTGCTCGAGATCGGCACATTCACCGGCTTCTCCGCGCTCTGCATGGCCGAGGCGTTGCCCGACGACGGCGAGCTACTCACGCTCGACATCGACCCCGAGGCGACGCGGATCGCCCGCTCGTTCTTCGATCGCAGCCCGCACGGAAAGAAGATCCGCATCCTGCTCGGCAACGCCCTCGAGACCCTACGCACCTTGCCGCCGGGCAGCCCCTTCGACCTCGTCTTCATCGACGCCGACAAGGAGCGCTACGTCGATTATTACGAGGCCGTTCTTCCGCTCGTCCGCACGGGAGGCCTCATCGTCGGGGACAACACGCTCTGGAGCGGCAACGTCCTCTCGCCGAAGGCTCCCTCCGACCACGGCATCTGCCGCTTCAACGACGTGGTCAACGCCGATCCGCGCGTCGAGAACGTCCTGCTCTCCATCCGCGACGGCATGATGCTCGCGCGGAAGCTCTGACCCACCCCGCGGAAGTGGTAAAGGTTCTCCCATGCTGCTCGTCGTCGACGTGGGCAACACGAACATCTCGTTTGGCGTGTTCGAGGGGACGAAACTCCTTCACCACGTGCGCTCCGAGAGCGCGCGCAGCCGCACGGCCGACGAGTATGCGGTGCTCGTCCGGCAGATGCTCGCGCTGCGCGGCGTCGATCCCGACCTCATCGATCACGCCATCATCGCGAGCGTCGTCCCGACCCTGACCGACACGATGATCGAGCTCGTGCGCCGCGCCTTCCGCCGCGAGCCGTTTGTCGTCGGCCCCGGCATCAAGACGGGCATGGCCATCCTGTACGAGAACCCGCGCGAGGTCGGCGCTGATCGCATCGTGAACGCCGTCGCCGCCTACGAGTGGGCGAAGGGCCCCGTCATCGTCGTCGACTTCGGCACGGCCACGACGTTCGACTGCGTGACGCCGAAGGGCGAGTACCTCGGCGGCGTGATCACGCCCGGCGTGCAGATCAGCGCCGAGGCGCTCTTCTCCCGCGCCGCGCGCCTCTCCCGCGTGGAGATCACCTTGCCCCCCAAGGTCGTCGGGCGAAACCCGGTGCACAGCATGCAATCGGGCATCGTGTACGGCTACGCGGGCCTCGTGGACGGCCTGTGCAAGCGCCTCGTGGCCGAGCTCGGCTACACGTGCCGCATTGTCGCCACGGGTGGCCTCGCGCGGCTCATCGCGCCGCTCACCGAGTCCATCGAGGAGGTCGACGACAACCTCACGCTCACGGGCCTGCGCCTGCTCTACGAGCGCAACGCGCAGGAGCCGCGCGCGTCCGCGAGGGCCGAAGGCGCTTGATCCGCCGTCCGATCCTGCCTGCCGCCGCGCTCCTCGTCCTCGTCACCGCCCTCGCGCTCGCCTTCGGCACCGAGCCGATCTCCCTCTCGAACGCCCTCGCCGAGCCCGGCCTCGCACGCACGATCCTGCTCGACGTGCGCATGCCGCGCGTCGCGCTCGCTGCCATGGCCGGCGCCGGCCTCGGCGTCGTCGGGGCCGCGTTCCAGGCGCTCCTGCGAAACCCGCTCGCCGAGCCGTACGTGCTCGGCGTCTCGGGTGGCGCCGCGCTCGGCGCGACGACCGCCATCGCGCTCGGCCTCGGCGCGACCACACTCCTCGGCGCCGCGCTGATTCCCGCCGCCTCGCTCCTCGGCGGCCTCGTCGCCACGTCGCTCGTCTACGCCGTCGCGCGTGGCATGCGCGGCGGCGCCTCGGGCACGGCGATCCTGCTCGCCGGCGTGATGGTCAACTCCATGGCCGCCGCGCTCATCACCTTCCTGAAGGCGCTCGTCCCGCCGTCACGCGCGCAGCAGCTCTTGCGCTGGCTCGTCGGCTTCGTGGACCTGCCGCACGTCTCGTCGCTGCTCGCGGCCCTCGTGTACGTGGGCGTCGGGTGCTTCGTGCTCCTGCTCGACGCGGGGCGCCTCAACGTCCTCGTGCTCGGTGACGAGACGGCCGGCACACTCGGCGTCGACGTGCGCGCGCTCGAGCGACGCACCTTCATCGCGTCCTCGTGTGTCGTCGGCGCGATCGTCAGCTTGACGGGCCTCATCGGCTTCGTGGGCCTCGTCGTCCCGCACGCCGTGCGCCGGCTCATCGGTCCCGATCAGCGCCGCGTGCTGCCCGTCTCGCTGCTCTCGGGTGCGACGATGCTCATCGGCTGCGACCTCGTCGCGCGCCTCTCGTTCCGCTCGCTCGGCACCGAGCCGCCGGTCGGCGCGGTGACGGCGCTGATCGGCGGCCCAGCATTCCTCGTGCTCCTGCGTCGCTCGGGCGGTTAACCCTGCATCACCCGCGCGAACGCCGGCCGCGCGATGCACCGCGCGACCCACGCGTTCACGTTCGGGAACGGGCTCACGTCGATGCCGAAGCGCCCCAGGAAGGGGATCGCCGGCGCGATGGAGATGTCGACGAACGAGAACGTGTTGCCCACGAGGTATTCCTTGCCCTCGAGTGCCTCGTTCAGGATCGCAAGATGCGACGCGAGATCCTTCTTCGCGGCCTCGGCGGCCTTCGGGCTCCGCTCATCCTCGGGGAAACGATCCAAGCTGTTGCGAAGGTACCGCTGCAGCGCCTCGCCGAACGTCACCGCGCCCCACGCCATCCACTTGAAGGCCTCGGCGCGATCGGGATTCGGCGGCGGGAAGAGGCCCTTGTCCGCGCCGAAACGCTCGCCGAGATAAAGCAGGATCGCGAGCCCTTCGAAGATCGGCCGGCCCTCGGCGACGAGCAGCGGCACCTTGCCGTTCGGGTTGAGCGCGAGGTACTCGGGCTTTTTCTGATCACCGGCCGCGAGGTCGAGCTTGAACTTCTCGTACGGAATGCCGAGCTCCTCGAGCGCCCAATGCACCCGCGACGCGCTCGTCATGGGCGCGTAATAGAACTTGAGATCCATCGCGATCGACCTTCCTCCCTGGGCGCGCATGGCGCCGCCGCCGAGCGTGTCCGACACGGCCGCGCGCGGCAAGGGGGGTTCGGGAAGGCTTTTTGGAGAGGGGTTCTTACTCTTCGGCGGGCTCGGCGATGGGCACCTCGAAGTCCTCGCCCATGTCGACGGTGCTCGCGCTCGCCGTGATGCCTTCGTCGTCCTCGGCCCAGCCCACGGACACGCTGAGGAGCGGCTCACGGTCGCGCTTCGTGCGGCTCATGCTCACGCTCACCTGGACCACGCGCATCATCATGTCGGCCGGGAGCGCCTGGCTCTGCGGCATGACGAATTGCGGATGGAACAACGGCGCGGGCCTGCGCGGCGAGGGCGCGCGGTTCGTCCGGATGCGCCCGGCGGCGACGATCATCGCGCCGTTCTTCGCGGCCCCGTCGAGCCCGATGCGGAGGTGCCCGCACTGCGTGAACCCGATCTGGCCGCGCGGATCCACGTACCCGATCCTCTCCTGCGAAGGCATCACGACCTGGAGCTCGCTGCCCTTGCGAAACCCGTACACCGTGTAGCTCGCGGGCCCCTTCGCGAGCGTGGTGAGCGACACGCGTGTCGTCACCACTTGCCGGATGCTCGACGTTCGCGCGTCGAGCCAGGCGTCGACGATCTCGAGCTCCGCCTCGCCTGGCTTGCGCTCGACGAGACGCTCGACACGCATCGGGAGCACGGCGCCCACGCGGATGCTCGTCTGCGCGACGCCCGAGGGCGCCACACCCGGCGGAATCGCGCCCACCGCCACGCAACGGCCGCCGTCGGCGACCACGGTCGCGAACGACTGCTGCACCCTCATCGCGTTCTCGTCGACGCGCACGCTGTCGATGCGCTCGCCCGCGGGAATCGCGTCCGGCGCGTCCTTCGGATGCAGCATCTCCGGCACGCGCGCCTCGGGCACCGACGAGAAGCTCGGCGACCCCGCGGCCTCGGCCGGCGCGCCCGCCACGAGCGCGAGCGACGCCGCCGCGATCGCCACACACGAGCTCTTTGCGAGGCCGCGCATCACAGGCTCCTCATGTAGGCCTCGAGCGCGTCGAGCTCGTCCTTCGAGAGGTGCTTCGTGTGGCCCATCTTGCCGTCGGCATCGACCAGGAGCGAACGCAAGGTCGCGTAACGGCCGTCGTGGAAGTACGGCGCCGTGCCGCCGACGAAGCGCAGCGAGGGCGTGTCGAACGTGGCCGCGACGTCGGCATCGGCGCGGCTCGAAACGTCGTGCGCCGTGTGATCGGTCCACGCGCCCTCGTCGCGATGACAGGTCCCGCAGCCCGTCTGCGCCGAGTGGAAGACCGCCTTGCCGCGCTGAACGAGCACGTCGTTCGAGTCGTTCCGCGTCTCGGCCTGCGGAGGCCGCAGGCTCGTGGCGAAGGCGATCAGCGCGTCGATCTCGCGCCGCGCGAGCCCCGCGCCGCCGAGCCGACCGAACGTTTCCGAAAGGTGCGCCTCGACGCTGTCGCCGCGGCCCGTCCATCCATACGGCGCCGTCTTCGCCAGCCTGCCCGCGAGCATCGGCGTTTGTCGCGGCCCCTCCGGCGTCGCCCACGTCAGCGCGTCGTCACGCCCATCGGGATGGCAGCTCGCGCAGGCGCGGCCGTCGTTCGAGATGCGCGCATCTCCGCTTGCGTGAAAGAGCTTCCGGCCGAGCTCGAGATCGGCCGTCGCCGCCGTCTGCGCCTTGCGTGAGAGTCCGACGCGCATGATGGCAGGCGCGTCCGCCTGGTTTGCCGCATCCTTCGCGCCGAGCGGCGCAACCTGGAGGGTGCGATCGAACTGCGACCACACGACGAGCCGCCGGCCCTCCGGATCCACCGCGAGCCCCGTCGGCCCCGCGGCGACCGCGAAGCGACGCCGCTCGGCCCGCTGCGGATCGGCCGCCGCCGCGTCGTACTCGATGACCGTGTCGATGCCGAGGCACGAGACGAAGAGCGAGCGCGATGCCGGATCGATCGCCGCGGCCCGCGGGAGCAGACACGCAGGACGAGGCCGCACCATGCCCACCATCTGCCGCACGTCCGGCTTCACGTTCACCGACTCGCCGATCGGCTGCTCGGTGTCCTCGTCGACGACCGCGACCGACGCGACCTCCGGCGGGTTCATCCCGCCGCTGCCGTATCCCTCCGAGCGCTCCTCGGCGCGCCCCGGATCCACGAGCACCTGCGGCGCGAAGATGCGGCCCGAAAGATCCGTCGACTTCGCGAGCGCGAAGCCCTGGCACGCGCGCCGCTCGATCTCCTCGCCGCCGCCGAAGAGGGTGACCTTCCGCCGGAACCCGCCCTCCTCGATCCCGCCCACGTCCACCGGTCGCACGCGCTTGTCCGCGAGATCGACCACGCTCATCCGCGAGCCCACGACGTGCGCGACGAACGCCTTCTTGCCGTCGTCCGAGATCACCAGCGACCGAGGCTCGCGCGGCAGCGGCACCTCGTACGCGCGTCCCATGCTCGCCACGTCATACGCCGTGAGCGCCGCGCCCCAGGCGCTCGTCACGAGCAGCGTCCCATCGTCGAGCGTCGTCGCGAGCGCGACCGGCTCGACCGGCGTGGGCACCGTGCAAAGCGATGCGAGCGGCTGCGAAGGATCCGCCTCGGGCTCGAGCACCTCGACCGCCGCCTTGTCCCGGAGCGCCACCACGACGCGACCATCGGCCGCCACGAGAAGCTGCGACGGCGTCCCTCCGAGCTGCGTCGTCCCGAGCTCCTTCCCCGTCGCGACGTCGACCGTGTGGATGTTGCCGTCATCCTCGTCGGCGACGTACGCGATCGTCTTGTCTCCGGCCTTCGCCAGCGCGACCACGCCGCCCTGCCGCGCGCCGGCGAGCGGCTTCGCGCCTACGCCCGGGCGCACGCGCCCGCAGCTCCTCTCCCCGACGCCCGGCGCCTTTGCTTCGGCGCCTCCTCGTCCCGTGCTCCCACACCCCGCCGCGAGACCCGCCGTCGCCGCAGCAACCAGACCGATGACCGCAACGCTCTTTCGCATGGCGCCTCAACCTCCGCGGGAGACACTCACATTCCCAGCCGGACGCCGGCGCCCGCGGAGGGACTATGGACGAGCGGCCCGGTCTTTTGATTTACGCATCGCGAAAAAAAGCTGCGCGGAGGGTGTTCCCCAGGCGTCGCGAGCCGCGCAGCAGCCTGGGGGACACCCTCAGCCCATGCCGAGCAGCTTGTTCATGCTGGCTTCGTCGGCGGGCGTGAACGGGTGCTGATCGAACTCGGCGCTCGTGACCCACTTGAACGCATTCACCGCGAGCGGCGCGGGCGCGCCCGAGGTGATGCGGCACTCGTAGAGGTAGAGGTCCACGACGTACCGCTCGTACGGATGGCTCACGAAGGAGATGAGCTGCCCCGGCTCGACCTCGACCCCGAGCCGATGGCGGACCTCACGCTTGAGCGCCTCCGCGTCCGTCTCCGAGTCCTCCACGCGCCCGCCGGGGAACTCCCACAGCAAGGGCAACGAGGCCGTCGGACGGCGCTGCGTGATGAGGTAACGCCCTTCGTGCTCGATGACGGCAGCAACAACGCGAATCGTGCGCGGCGGTTCCATGGCCGACATTCTCCCCCGCCGGGACGAGCGGCGCCAGAAGCCGCTCGCCCGGAGAACCGTCTCAGAACTGAATGTTGATCCGGAAGAGCTGCTGGCCCATCAGGAGGACGTCCCCGTCGACGAGATCCACCTCCGACGAGATCCGGGTGAACGTGCCGTTGGAGCTGCCGAGATCCGTGACGAAGAGCTGGCCCCGCTCGTAGCTGATGCGGCAGTGCAGACCCGAGACGTAACCGTCCTCGGGGAAAAGCACGTCCCCACGCTCGCGGCCGAGGTGCAGGCCAGTCTCCGGGATCGGGAACGAGTTGCCCGTCGCGTCCCGGCCGATGATGAGCGCGATGCGACCCACGTAGCCCTTCGACGGGCTGCCGAGTCGCTCCACGCCGTCGGCCGTCGCCGGCATCGCCGAGAGCGCCTCGAAGCGGACGATCTCCTGGCCGATGCGGAACACGTCGCCGATCATCACGGCGATCGGCTCGTCACGGCGCAGCTTGCGGTAGACGCCGTTCAGCGAGCTCTCGTCGCGCACCGAGAGCTTGCCGTTCTTCGACACGAACGTGGCGTGCCGCGGCGAGAGGTAGTTGTCGCCGGCGAAGATCGCCCCGACATCACGGCCGATCGTGAACGTCGCCGACGGGAGCGTGTACGAGCCCGCCTCCGAGCCGTCCGCACGAAGCGCCGTCAAGACGACCGTCATCGCGCTCGAGTTCGGGGCCACGGGCGGCGCCGCGGGCGAGGCCATCGCCGGCACGCTGCCGGGCTTCGGCAGCGTCAGCTTCGCGCCGCACGACGCACAGAATCGGTTCGTCTGCGCATTCGTGTGCCCGCAGTCCTTGCACACCACCGGCCCCACGGACGGCGTGGCCTGCGCTGCGATCGGCGGATGCACGGCCGCGGGCGTCGGCGGGAATTGCGCCACCGCGCCCTTCACGCCCATGTCGTCCGTCACGGCTCCGGGGCGAACGGCGGGGATGCCCTGTGGGGGCGTCCCGCCCGCCGCGAACTTCTTCGGAGACGCGTCCCGCGGCAGCTCGGATCCGCAGCCGAGGCAGAACTTGTAGTGGTCCTGGTTCTCCTTGTTGCACTTGGGACAGGTAATCACGCCGCCTCCTCGGGCATTGCCGACACCGGCCCAACCGGACCGCGGCGCCGAGCATATTCGGGCCTATTTTTTTTGTCGAGGCTTCTCACGCGGCGTCGCGGCGCGCCGCTCGTACGTCGCGCCGAGGGGGCGCGTCGTCGTTCGTCCCGGAGAACGATTTACTTGGAGGAAAGGAGCGCGAGCGCCTCGCGCACGAGATCCCCGAGCGGCTCGGTCTGCACGCGTGCTCCGAGCGCCGTCACCGCACGCTCGGCCTCGGCCGGCCGGAAACCCATCCGCGTGAGCGCGCCGTGCAAGAGCTCCGCTTTGCCCTCGGGCGCGACGGGCGCCTTCGCCTCGGTGCCCTTCGCGACGACCGGCGCCGCCGCGAGCTTGCCCTTGAGCTCCAGGATGAGCCGCTCCGCAGTCTTCTTGCCGACCCCGGGCACGGCCACGAGCCGCGACGCCTCGCCGCGCGCGATCGCCGCCGCGAGCTCACCCGCCGGCAGCGCGCCGAGGATCGACATCGCGATCTTCGGTCCGATGCTGGAGACGCCGATCAGCGAGCGAAACGCCGCGCGATCGTCGAGCGTCGGGAAGCCGTAGAGGGCGAAGGTATCTTCCCGGACGTGCGTGTGCACATAGAGGGTGACCACGCCGTCACCCTCCCGCGACGCACGTCCAAGCGCGCCGAGCGGCACCGTGACCTCGTAGCCGACCCCTCCGACGTCGATGACGACGACGCCCTCGGCCGAGTCCTCGACGATGCGGCCCGAAAGCCTGCCGATCAATCCTTCTTCGCTCCCTGCGCGATCCAGCGACGAACCGTGTCGCGCGCCGTCTGCGGCAGAAGGTCGCCCGTGAGCGGCATCGTGCCGCCGCACGCCGCGTCGCAGACGACGGCGCTGCACGTGAGCGTGCCGTCCATCTTGTGCATGAGGAAGCTCGTCTCGGGGCTGTTCGGCTCGACGATCTTCATCCCCGTCGCCTTCGTGGCGGCGACGCCGACGTTCTGCGCGAAGATCGCGTCGATCTCCGCCTGGGTCGGGGCCGTCCCGCTGTTCGCCGGGCCGAGGTAAGGCTGACCGGGCTGACCGGCGACGGCGCCGTGACACGACGCGCCGCCGAGGCCGCAGGAGTTGCGGAAGATCGGGAGCACGTCACCGGAGAACGTCACCGCGGGGGCCGCCTTGTCGAACGATCCATAGTCGTAGCAAGTATCGTCCGCGGTTCCTTCGTCGGAGCAACCTGCCACGCCGAAGGCGAGCGCAGCGAGGGAGGCAAGAGCAGCAATCGTCAAGGATACGAGTTTGTTCGAGCGCTTCGACATGGCCCCGACCCTACCAGAATTCCGCGCCGAGACAGCTAGGGAGATAGGCCGCTCATCGCTTGGCCCACGCACGCCTTGGGCACTACCATCGGTGCGGCATGCGGTCCCTCTGCGCCCTCGCCTTCGTCCTCTTCGCATCCGGCTGCGCCGGTGGGGGGCAAGACGCCCTCCGCAAGGAGATCGAGGCGCTGCGCCAGGAGGTGGGACGCGTCCGTGCAGACAACAACATCCTTTCAGCCCGGGTCGAGACGCTCGAGCTCGCGAACGCCAAGCTTTCCGCGCGAAATCAGGCGCCCGCGAGCACCCCGAAGAGCGCCGAGGACGATCGACCCGCGCTCGACGTCGTGCACCTCGCGCCGACCCCCGAAGGCGGTACGGCAGCGTCGCTCGCGCCAATCGCTGCAGCACAAAACGATGACGACCCGGGCGCATCGAACGAGCCCGACGACGCGCCTCGCCCGGTCCTGCGCTCCACGACCCGGGGCGAGGTGATCACGCAATCCGCAGCTCCCGCGCCGGCGAGCCCCGCGAAGGGCAAGCGCCCCCTCCCGAGCCCCCCGAGAACGGCACCATGAAGGACACACGCGCCCTCGCCCCCGCCCTCGTCCTCCTCTCCGTCGCAGCCGCGGGCCACGCAGGCGCACAGGAGGGTTCCGAAGCCGCGCCCGCGCCGGGCAACGGTCCGCAGGTCACGGTCGTGCAGGTGCCGCAGGCAGCGCCGCCACAGACGCAGGTCGTCGTGCCAGGCTACCCGCAGCCGGGCTTCAATCCCGACGCGCATCTGCCTTCGAGCTCGCGCTCGTCGTCCGACACGTCGCGCTCCGCAGACGGCTTCGATCTGCTGCCCGATCCGGCGTCGAGCGAGACCGTGCGCGGCACGGCAAACGGCGGCTTCGTGCTCGAAGGGCAACACGTGCCGGAGATCCACAGCGTGCGCAACGGCGACACGCTCTGGGACATCTCGAGCCGCTACTACAAGAACCCCTACAGCTGGCCGCGTCTCTGGGCGCAGAACCCGCAGATCCAGAACCCGCACTGGATCTACCCCGGTGATCAAGTGCGGCTGCGCGACGCCAGCGACGTCGGCCTGCCAGCCATGCAGCGCATCGCCTCCGGCCGGCGCAAGGTCGCGCCGCAGACGATCTTCCTGCGCGACACAGGCTGGCTCGACGACAAGAAGGACGACGTCTGGGGCGAGATCAACGGGAGCCCCGCAGACAAGATGCTGCTCAGCGCAGGCGACGACGTGTACGTCAAGCTCGACGAGAACCACGAGGTCGCCGTCGGCCAGCTCCTCACGATCTTCCGACCGCTCGTGACGAGCGGCGACGCCGCGCAGAAGGGCCAGCTCGTCTCGATCCGCGGCACGCTGCGCGTCGACCGGATCAACACGCAGACGCGCATGATCCGCGGCCGCGTGGTCGAGTCCCTCGACACCGTGGAGCGAGGCGCAAAGGTCGGTCCCGTCGACCGAAGTTTTGTGGTCATCCCGCCCGTGACGAGCGCCGACGACATCGAGGCGAAGATCGTGGCAGCGCTCTATCCGCACGCGTTCTACGGGCAGAACCAGATCGTGTTCCTCGACAAGGGCGAAAAGGAAGGCGTGAAGCCAGGCATGCGCTTCTTCGCGTTGCGCCGCGGCGATCGCTGGCGCCACACGCTGCGCGGCGCAGGCAAGTTCGCAACCGTGCGTCCCGTCATCGAGGACGATCGTCCCGCAAAAACGGAAGACTTCGCCCCACCCGGCGACGAGAACCTCTTCCCCGACGAGACATACGCCGAGCTGCGCGTAGTCAAGGTCCGCGAACACACGGCAACGGCGCTCGTGACAGCCTCGTCGCACGAGATCGAGCGCGGCTCGTTCGTGACGGCACGCAAGGGGTATTAGGGCGCGCGCGGGGCGTTGCCCCGCACCCCAGCAGGGGGCTATCCGCCCCCTGCACCCCGGACCAGGCACGGCCTGGACCGAGGGCGGAGAAACTGCGCGATGCGCAGTTTCTCCGACGGGCCCGTGGCAAGACCACGAGCGGCGTTCCAGCCGAGGCGGCAGCGCTGCCTCAGCCTCGAGCAGACACGTCGGTGCTGCGGCTTTGACGGGCAAGGTCGTTGCCGGTCTTGCCTCGGCCTGTTCGATGAACTGCGCGATGCGCAGTTCATCGACCCCGGGTCCAGCGCTTGCGCTGGTCCGGGTCCAGGGGTGGACAACCCCTGGTCGGGTCCGGGGTGAAACCCCGGCGCTACGCTGCCGAACCCCCTCTAAGGCGCGCCCGGTCCACCGAGCCAGACCGGAACGAACTGCGGCGAGGCAAGCGCCAAAATGCATGCGGCGGCTGCGAGCACGGCCCCGCCGTGGAGGAGCGCGAGGGCGGCCCGCGTCAGGCCTTTCGGCTGCGTTTGTCCGACGGAGCTCGCTGCCGCCAACGCGTTGGCGAGGGGAATGGTGAACGCGAGCCAGAGGAGTGGCGACGTCGTTTCGCCCGGGGACTTCGGCGTCACGAGGGCGGCGACGAGCAGGTAGGCCGAGAAAAGGTAGATGGTCGGGCTTTTGATGCGCTGCGCCGCGAGGTGCGCGCGGCCCTGGCGTGCGCCATGCACGCCTCGGAACACGGCCACGAGGACCGCGGCGAGGAGCCAAACGACGCAGAGGAGCCAGGCGAGGGGGTACATCGCGTCCGCGCGGAAGATTCCGCCATACCACGAACCAACCGTACGGCTGTCGTGGTAAACAAAGAAACCATGAAGCGTGCGGCCCTTCCGCTCGGTCTCGCTCTCCTTGCTCTCTACACGATCATGCCCTTGGGCTGTGGCGGGACGACGCCTGAGCCCAAAGGCCCCGACATCGGCGTCGTCGACGCGACTGTGGTCGTCGAGACGTGTCCGGATTCGAAGACCATGAACGCGAAGGCTGCGCACGCCGCGATCCAGAAGCTCGTCGAGAAGTGCAGCACGGTCCCCAACGGCAACGCGCACTTCTCGACCACGCTCATGCCGGGCGGTCGGATCATGCTCGCGTCTCCCTCTGGCAATCCGGACGACGGCGTCGTGCCCACGTGCGTGCTCTCGAATCAGCTCACGCACCGCGTGTATCTGAGGCAGCCGTGCAAGTTCGACGTCAAGCTCGAAGAACGCAAGGTCCAGCAGCAAGCCTCTGCTTCGGAGGAGTGAACCGCGTCAGCGCGGGCAGTACCACGAAGGCAGCGGCCACGGGTTCGGCGTCTGCGTCATGAGCGCCCAGCCGAAGTAGACGAAGTCCACGAGCAGTACGAGCCCACCCGCGCGCGCGACGGCCATCACCGCGCTCGGCCGCGACAGCCAGCGCGCACGCTGCGCGAGCACGTACACCGCTGCGCCTGCGGCGAGCGCGAAGACGAGCCCCACCGCCGTTCGCCCGTACCAGTCCATCCCGAGTCCCGCGGGCCGCGACGCGAAGACGAACCTTCGTTCGAGCGGCAAGTACCAGGGCACGGGCGACTTGCGCGCTGCGCTCACGAGGAACGCGAGCCCGTACGCGAGCCGCGCCGCGAGGAACGCGAGGAAGAGTCGCGCCGAGGGCGAAGGCGACTTCGTCTCGCTCATCCGATCCCCCGCACCGACGCGACGAGGATGCCGAGTGTCACGTTCAGCCACACCACGCCGCACACGATGAAACTCATCACCGCGTAGATACGCACGAGCCAGCGCTCCTCCGACGGCCGGAGCGTGAACGCGAGCGCGCCGAGCCCGAGCGCCACGACGAGCGTGAGCGAGGCGTAGACTTCTTTGACGTCGAACAATCCGGCGTAGAGCGGCGCGTACCGATCGAGGTAGATGCCGCGCACGTGGTAGCGGTACGTCGGGTAGAGCAGCGCGCCCACGGCGAAGGTGAAGACGTACGCGACGGCGACGACCTTCGCCCAGGTCTTCTCGGTCGCGACGCGGATGAACCGCTCGCGCAGGTAGTGGCGCATCGTGAGCGCGTGGTGCGTCGAGGCGCCGACGAGAACGATGCTGCCCGCGGCATGCAGCACCATGAGCAGGCGCCGCGCTCCGTAGAGGAACACGGCCTCCGTCTCGGGAGGCGCGCAAGGGTCGATCACGTTGAAGCCTCGGTTCGTCGCACGCGCGGACACTCGGGGTCGGGGCGGAAGGTGTTCGTCGCGTGGCGCGAGACGACCTGGCAACCGCCGCGACAGACGGGGAAGAGCTTGCACGAGGCGCAGGGCTCGGGCGGCGCTGCGTGATACGCGCGGAAGCGCTCGATCTCCTCGTTCGACGAAGGCGAGAAGCTGCACGGCGCGGCGCGCCCCGCGACGTCGAGCCCGCCGAGGTGCCTGCCGGCCTCGCAGCCGAAGACGCCGAGCGAAGCGAGCATGTCGGCCGCCCGAGGTTCTTCTGTGAGCGCCTCCGAGAGCAGCGGCACGAGCGCACAATCGATCCGCACCGAGAGGCGCCGCCGGTGAACGATCGCCGTGATGGCAGGCCAGAGCGCCTCTCGCTGCGCTGCCCCGAGTCGTGCCTCGAAGTAGCCGATCCCTGCCGCGCGTCCCTGCGGCTTGTACCGCAAGAGCTGGAGCTCCCCTGCCCCGAGATCGGCGACACGTTCGGCCGTGGCATCGAGATGCTCGAACGATCGCCGCGTGAGCACGAGGTTCACACCGACGGGGATCCCGACGCGCGCGAGGATTTCGATCGCCCGCTCGGCGACGCGCGCGCCGTCGAACCCGCGCACGGCCGCATACGCGCCGCCCACGCCGTCGTGGCTCACGTTGATCTGCGCGAACGCCCGGAGCTCCTTCGCGCGCTCCTCTCGCAACCCGAACCCACTCGTCGTCATCACGGGCACGAGCCCGAGCGAACGCGCGTAGGCCGCGAGCTCGCCGAGGTCCTCGCGAAGCAGCGGCTCGCCGCCGCCGAAGGCCACGGTCGAAGCGCCGAGCTCGGCCGCGGTGGTGAGCCTTCCGCGAAGCTCTTCCAGGGAAGGCTCCGCGCCGTCGGGCCGCGCGTCGAGGTAGCAGTCTGCGCACGGCGCGTGGCAACGCGCGTTCACCGCGAGATGCACTTCGAGCGGGCGCGGCGGCGCGGACGCGTCTGCGGGGTGCCCCGAGGGAACGCCGAGCCGCGCCGCGAGCGCGTGATCGACGGCGACGAGGGTTCGATCATCGAGACGAACCCACGCGCCGAAGGGCTCGGGGCGGGACCAGGGGGGCATGGGGATGGAGCGGTCTAGTGCGGACGGGCGCGGGCGTCACGGGGACGGACGAGCGGGGGCGTGCGCTTGACGGGGAAAGCGGGGTGCTCGAACCTTCGCGGGCGATGTTCCTGCGAAGCCTGAAGCTCAACCGGCTGCTCTCGTTCGGGCCCGACGCGGAGGCGGTCGAGCTGCGGCCGCTGAACGTGCTGATCGGGCCCAACGGGTCGGGGAAGTCGAATTTCATCGAGGCGATCGGGCTTTTGAAGGCGACGCCGAAGGATCTTGCGGTGCCGATCCGGGAAGGTGGAGGCATCGGGGCGTGGATCTGGCAAGGAGCGCCGGGAAAGACGGCAGAAATAGTCGCGGAGATCGATTACGGTGCCCCCACCAGGCACAACCGGTTCCAGCCCCCGATGAGACATCGGTTGACCCTGTTCGATGCGGACCACCGGGCGATGATCGGCATTGAAAAGCTTGAAGAGATCGTCGTCACCGGTGAAGCACGACGCCCTGAGGTGTACTTCGACGCCGAATGGATGGGTGGTGCGAATCTGTTTATCGATGGGCAAACTCGCGAACTTCAACCCTGGGATAGGGGCCAATCGGTGGTGTCGCAGGTGAAGGGCCCCGATTATCCCGCGCTCGATGTGCTCGGCGCCTTCTACGAGTCCATTCGCCTCTATCGTGACTTCAACTTTGGGCGTCGTTCCCCTCCTCGAAGACCCCAGCCCGCGGACCTGCCCACGGACCACTTGATGGAGAGCACGGAGAACCTGGGGCTGATCCTCAACAAGTTTCGTCGCGACGTACCCACCAAAAAGGCGCTCATCGAGGCACTCAAGAACATCTTCGAGGGTGTCACGGATTTCTCTGTCCAGGTCGAGGGTGGCACCGTCCAGATCTTCCTGGAAGAGGAGCGCTGGACGATCCCCGCCTCACGCCTCTCCGACGGCACGATGCGCTGGCTTTCGCTCCTCGCCATCCTTCTCGATCCCAAGCCCCCGCCCCTCGTTTGCATCGAGGAGCCCGAGCTCGGCTTGCACCCCGACCTGATGACCCCCCTCGCGCGTCTGCTGAAGGACGCCTCCGAGCGGATGCAGCTCATCATCACCACGCACTCGGAGGCGCTCGTCGACGCCTTCCGACACACGCCTGAGGACGTCCTCGTCTGCGAACGTCGAGAAGGATCGACGACGATGCGGCGGCTCGATCGTGAGCAGCTCGCGGAGTGGCTCCAGGACTACTCCCTCGGCCAACTCTGGTCCAAAGGCATCCTCGGAGGAAATCGGTGGTGAGCCGAGGCAAGGCCACGCCCTCCACGCCCGAGGTGTGGATCTTCGTGGAAGGTGGTGGATCGACGCGCGAGGAGCAGGCCGCCCTTCGCCTCGGCTTTTCCGACCTCTTCACCAAGGCGCTCGGGACGCGCCGTAAGCCGAGCGTCATCGCCAGCGGTGGACGCGACCAGGCGTTCAGGGAGTGGCAGCGCGCGCTCAAGACCAACCCCGAGAAGCTTTCCCTGCTGCTCGTCGACAGCGAAGGCACCGTCCCCGAGGGCGCGGCTCCCTGGGCTTGCTTGCAAGCACGCACCGGCGATACCCACTGGAGCAAACCGCAAGGCACGACCGACGACCAGCTCCACCTGATGGTCCAGGCCATGGAGGCCTGGTTCTTCGCGGACCGCGATGCGTTGGCGCGCTTCTATGACAAGGACTTCCAGCCCAGCGCGCTCCCGGCGCGCCCCGACGTCGAGAACATCCCCAAGCAGGAGCTGGCGAAATCACTCGCCCACGCCTCACGCAACACGACGAAGGGTCCTACACGAAGCACCATGGCTTCGCCCTGATCGGCCTCATCGATCCCGCCAAGGTCTGCGCCGCTTCTCCCTGGGCCGCTCGCTTCTTCGACCATCTCCTCGCCATCTGCCCCGCCCGCTGACCCTCACGACCTCGCCCCTCCAAGCCGCGACCTCGTCCCCCCGACCGACGAGCCCACCTCGGAGCGCTTCGGCTTCGTCCCCTGAAGCCACGACCCCACGTCGAATCCCTGCGGCCTCGTGTCTCCGGAGACTCGACCTCGCCTCCCTACCCCTCGGCCTCGTGTCTCCGAAGACTCGGCACCGTCTCTCCAACCGACGACCCACGTCGAATCCCTGCGGCCTAGAGTCTCCGGAGACTCGACGTCGCCTCTCGATCCCTCGACCTCGTGTCCCCGGAGACTCGACCCCGCCCCTCGGACCGACGCCCCCACCTCTCCTCGAAACGCCCCCGCCTCTACTTCCCCTGTCCCTCGATCCACACCTTGAGCTGGGCCCTCTCCTCATCCGTCATCGCCGTCGCGTTCCCGAGCGGCATATCCCGGGTCACGCTCGTACGCTGCACCACCTTCTCCGCCTTTGCCAACACCTGCTCCGGCGTCTCCAGGAGGAACCCCGACGGCGGCGCCACGAACGTCGGGTGCGTCGGTTTCTGCGAATGACACGGCACGCAGCGCTTTTGCACGATCGCCATCGCCGTCGCCGTATCCACCGGTCCCACCACCGGCGGCGGCGCGGGCCGCATGAAGCTCAGCCCCATCGCCCCCCCGAACGCCGCCGCCACCGCCACGAGCAGCGACTTCTCTTTCCGGTCGTGCTTGAACGAGACGTTCAAGTAATGGCGGATCGACACGCCTCCCGCCATCAAGAGCCACAGGATCAGCCACGCGCGGTGGTGATTGTAGGCCAGCGCGAAATGGTTGCTGATCATCGCGAACGTGACCGGCAACGTGAAATAGTTGTTGTGCTGCGATCGCCGCTTCGCCTGCTCGCCGTGATGCAGATCCAGCGGCTGCCCGGCATTGAGCTGTTTTCGCATGGCGATGTGGTGCGGCACGATCGACGTCCACACGTTGAGCCCCATGCACGTCCCGAGCATCGCCCCCACGTGAATGTACGCAGCGCGCCCGCTGAAGACGTGTTGATACCCGTACGCCGCAAGCCCGACGAACACGGCCATCACCGAAAGGACCACGCGATTGTCTTCAACGAAGAAACAAAGCTCGTTGTAGAAGAACCAGCACGCCAGGATCGACGCGATGCTGATGCCCACCGCCGCCGTCGGGCCAATGTCCGCCACGCTCGGGTCGATGAGGTATGTCCGCGCGCCATACCAGTAGATCCCCGCGAGCAAGAGCACCCCCGTGACCAGCGTCGTCTTCGCCGGCCAGGCGTGGACGAGCAGGCGCTCGGGGTGGGCGTTCGGCCAGTATTGCTCGTGATAGTAAAAACTGCCGCCGTGGATCTCGTCGAGCGTGCCCCGGATGTTCTCCTTCAGCACCTTGCCCTTCGGCGGCCGTACGGACAGGTCGAACCAATTGAAATAAAACGACGTCCCCACCCACGCGATCCCCGCCATGAGGTGGAGCCAGCGAAGCAGAATCGTGACCCAGTCCTGGAATACCGCCATCATCGTGCCGCTCCGCGCCCCTATACCCCGGCCACACGCAGACGTCGACGAGCGCGCTCGGTACGGCAGCTTTCTCCGGCCGATCCGTTCTTTTCGGGCTAAACTCCGCCCGTGGCTCTCCGTTCGTTCCTTTCCCGGCGCAGCGCCGTCTGGGGGCTCGGCCTCACCGCCCTGGTCGCCCTCGGCTGCGCCGCCGTCACCACCGCCCCGCGCCTGACCACCGGCACACCCCCCGCGCCCGCAGTCGCGGCCGCCGCCGCCCCAGCCTCCGCGTCCGCCGCCGCCCCAGCCGCCGCCGCCCCAGCCGCCGCCGCTTCCGCGTCCGAGGAGAGCGTCGCCTTCGACCCGGACGCCGCCGTGCCCCTCCTCGACGACGCGCGTCTCGCCGCCGTCAAAGCCGCCGTCACCCGCGAGGCCTACGTCGAGGCCGTGAAGGAGCTCGACGCCGTCCTCGCCGCCGAGCCGCGCCCCTCGAAGGACGACGAGCACGCCTTCCGGTACCAGCTCGGACGGCTCCGCGCGCTCGCGGGTGATCCGCTCGGCGCCGCCCGCGCGTACGGCGAAGCCGCCGCGATCGGCGGGCCCCTCGAAGGATACGCCCGCTACCAGGCCGCGGACCACGCCGAGCGCGCCGGCGAGCACGCCGAAGCCCTGCGCCACCTCGACAAGGTCCCCGCCGATCTGCCCGTCACCTCCGACGTGGGCCTGCTCCGCGCCGACGCCCTGCTCGGCAAGGGCGACCTCGACGCGGCGCTGCCGCATTACCGCGCCTACCTCGGCAAGACGGGGCACCCGCCGCGCTGGGTCGAGATCTCGCTCAAGGTCGCCCGCGCGCTCTTGCAAAAGCCGTCCGAGGAGCACGCCGAAGAAGCCATCGGCTTCGCGCGGCGTGTCCTCTACGAGGCGCCCTCGGGCGCGGGCAACGGCGAGGCGAAGTCGATCGAGACCGACGCGCTCGGCAGCTTGCCCTTCCCGCGTCGCAAGGCCTTCGAGACCCCGAGCCAGGACGATCTGCTCTCGCAGGCCAAGCGCCAGCTCGACGCCGGCCAGAACCGCGAAGCGCTGCGCACGACCGACGGCCTCATCGCCGATCCCCTCGCCGCGAACCCCGGCGACCTCGGCT
The DNA here is from genome assembly GCF_028435365.1 of Polyangium jinanense. Next base: position 88,779 of record NZ_JAGTJJ010000009.1, read on the forward strand.
GCGGCGCGTGGATGGTCCGCGCCGAGGCCCTCGCGCGGATGAAGAAAAAGCCCGAGGCCGAAGGCGGCTTCGGCACCGCGATCGAGCGTTGCGCCGGCACGCCCCGCCGCGTCGAGGCGCTCTGGAACGGCGGCAAGGCCTCCGCCCGCGCCGGCAGCCACGGCGAAGCCATGCGACGGTACGCCCTGCTCGAACAGGAGTTCGCGTCGCACAGGCTCGCCGACGACGCGCGCCTGAAGGGCGCCCTCGCCGCGCGCGAGCTCGGCGACGAGGTGCGCTTCACGCAGATGCTCACGAAGATGCCCGACGACTACCCGCAGGGCGACATGTCGACCGACGGCCTCTTCGAGCTCGCCCTCGCGCGCATGACGAAGCGCGACTGGGCCGGCGCCGTCGCTCCACTCGAGCGCGCCCTCGCCCGCGCCCCACGCGAGCGCGTCTACTACGCCGCCGGCCGCCTGCCCTACTACCTCGGTCGTGCGCGTCTCGAAACCGGCGCGATCGATCAAGGCAAGGAGCTGCTCGCCAGCGTCATCCGCGACTACCCGCTCTCGTTCTACATGTCCCTCGCCTACGCGCGTCTCGCGGACAAGGACCGCGCCGCAGCCGATCGCGCGCTCGACGAGGCGCTTGCACGCGAAGGCGCGACCGCTCCCTTGCCGCCGCCGAAGAGCGCTTCCTTCGGCAAGCCCGAGTTCCTCCGCGCGCTCGCGCTCGCGCGGCAAGGCGAGTCGAGGCTCGCCCGCATCGAGCTCGATCGCCTCGGCGTCGGCGCTCGCACCGCGCCGCCCGAGGTCCTCTGGGCCGCGGCGCTGCTCTTCTCGCGCGCCGGCTCGCCGAAGGAAGCGCACCAGATCCTTCGCACCGCGACGAACGCGATCCCCACGGGCCGCGCCGAGCTCACGGACTGGACCGATCACTACCCTGCGGGCAACTGGCGCTCGGCCTGGGAGATCGCCTTCCCGCGCCCGTACGTGGCCGTCGTCGGGGCCGAGGCGCAACGCAGCGGCATCCCCGAGTCCTTGGCGTACGCGATCATGCGCGAGGAGAGCGCCTTCGATCCGCGCGTCGTCTCGAGCGCGGCCGCGGTCGGCCTGATGCAGCTCATCGTGCCCACGGCGCAACGCATGGCGAAGCCGCTCAAGCTGAAGGGCGACGCGGAGTCCTTGAAGCGCCCCGAGATCAACATCGCGCTCGGCTGCCGCTACCTCTCGGTCCTCCGCGCGAAGTTCCAGGACAACCCGCTCCTCGCGATCCCCGGCTACAACGCCGGCGGCGGGAAGCCGAAGGACTGGGTCGACGAGCGGCCGAACGAAGACTTCGATCTTTGGGTCGAGCAGGTCCCCTACGAAGAGACGCGGAACTACACGAAGCGCGTGATGACGAGCATGGCCGCGTACGACTTCCTGTACGGCAAAGGCAAGTCCGGCGAGGCGCTCGCGGCGCCGCTCTGGGCGAGCCCGGCGGCGCGGGCTGCCCTGGCGGCGAAGGCGCCGTAAGTTAGCTGTACGTGCCTCACCCCCGGCCCCTCTCCACTCCGTGGAGAGGGGAGAGAGACGGTCTCTTCGCCCCTCTCCACGGAGTGGAGAGGGGTTGGGGGTGAGGAAACCTCACTCCCCCGCGGGACGTCTCCATCGCAGGGTGAGCTGATCGTTCTCGCGGTGGACGCCGTGCGCGCGCATGGCCTCCGCGACGTGCCCTGCGCTCTCTGCGCTGAAGACGGACGCGGCCGCGATACGCGGCCATCCCGGAGACTCGTGCAGCGGCGTGGTCGAGCAGAGCAGCTCGGTCACGCCGCGGAGGTCGTGCACGCAGTCCTCGGGCTTGAGGACCCGCAGCCCGTCCACGCCGACGTCGGTCGCGAACATCCCCTTGTAGTGGCTCAACTGCGCTCGCACCTCGTCGGTCAGCTCCATGTCGGCCGGGAACCCGGGGATGGGCTTCTCGATCTCGCGCAAAGGTTCGTCGCCGGCGCGCATGTACAGGGAGTAGTCGCCGATCACGACGGCCCACCCCACCACGAACGAGAACCACGCCATGGAGGCGCTGCGCACGCCGGGGTGTAGCGCGTCGTTCGGGTTCGACGTGAGCAGTGCCTGCAAGGCCTTCACGTACTTGGCCGCCATGTCCTCGATCTCTCCGCGCTTCGCCTCCTTGCCGAACCAGTACTCCGGCGGCTGAAACGTGTTCCAGAGAGGATCCGGCGCGTAGCCCCGGACGCCGCGCAGATGGATCACCCGCACGATCTGGCTGTAGTGATACCGGTCGATGCGGAACTCCGGGTATCCCTGCTCCGTGAATTTCCAGAGGAGCTGATCAGCTGCTTCGTAGTGAACGTGGCCGTTGGGCACGTCTCTTCCTCCTGGCCTTTCGGCACATGCCGTCCGACAGGCTGACAGAAGTTGCTCTTCGCGAACAGCGGCGTCCGGCATCTTCGCAGCTCGTGCCGATCGATAGGACCCTGGCGGGTCCGCGTGGCTCGGCCGAACCGAAGCCGCGCCCAACGGCCTCCCTGAAATGGCAAGCGGCGGCAGGCTCTCCGCGGAAAAACCGAGGGTTTTACCTAAATCGTCCGCAAACTTGCATACATATTCAAAGCTCGACTATCTCTCCCGCGCATGACCACTTCCGTATGCGTTCGATGTGGGGCGGTCTCGAGAAGTGATCTGCGGCCGTGCCCGTTCGATGGAACGGCATTCCAAGCAATCGAACGATACGTCGTACCTTTCGATGCGAGTGACTCCCTCGTTGGGCAAAAAATCACCGACCGATACCGTGTCCTCCGCCATCTTTCGTCGGGTGGGCACGGGAAAGTATACCTCGTCATGCACGAGGAATTGCACAAACCATTTGCAATGAAGCTCATCCTCGACGACATGCGCGTCGACGAGCTCCGCTGGCAGGCCGCGATCGAGGTCTTCCGGCAGGACGGCATCAGCACGGCGCAGATCGATCATCATCCGCATGTCCTCCAGATCTTCGACGCCGGCACGATCCCGGAGGGAGGGCGCTATCTGGTCTACGAGATGCTCCGCGGGAAAGATCTCGGGGACCTCCAGCACGAGGAACAGCTATCGGCAACGCAATGCGTTCACATGGTGATGCAAGCCTGTCGAGGTCTCGATGCCGTGCACGCGGCCGGCCTCGTTCATCGAGACGTCAAGCCCGCCAACATGTTCCTGCACGCGCCATCCCCGGTGGATGGCCCCGGTACCGCCGATCCGGTCGTGAAGATCATCGATCTCGGCATTGCGTGCCGCAAGGGCACGTGGGTCGGCATGGCGGGCACCCCGGAGTACATGGCGCCCGAGCAATTCTTCCGGGGACCCCTCGACGAGCGAGCGGACGTGTTTGCGCTCGGCGTCTCCCTCTACGATCTCCTCACCGGAAAGCTCCCCTTCGAGGCGACGGGGGAGGACCGCCGCACGGCGACGCTACGCGCACGCATGACGCAGGAGCCCCGGCCACCGCGCACGCGGGTCGAGATGTCCGAGGAGCTCGATAGCGTGATCATGAGGGCGATGGCACGCCCGCTCGAGGCTCGATACCCAGGCATGATGGCGCTCGAAGATGCATTGGCAAGGACCCCCGAAGGACGCGAGGCGCGCGCGTCGACGCGTGTGGATGGCCGGGCCATCGGCGGGGAGCTCGAAAGGCGGATGACCACACTCGAACACCGCGGAAAAACCATCGACATCGTATACCCGGCCCCCGATGGGACGATGACGTGGAAAGGTCTGTCCCCGGACGGTCCGCCCCTCAAGATTCTGCGCAATCGAACCTTGAAGGTGAACCAGGAATTCGTGCTGAACATCTCGGGTCGTGGACCGATGTTCAGCTTCATCATCCACGAGAACACGAAATGGTCAGGGACCGTTCGCCGACGCGCAGGCGGGCGAGAGATCGATTTGTGGCTGCATGGCGGGCAAGCCACGCAGACGGGGCTGGAAGTCGAGCTTGGCCCCTTCGGGACGTTGAGGGCCCCCACAGAATATCGAGGACTTCTGGTCGGACTACGGACGCAAGCTCCGGAGCGAGCGGCTATTTTCTGTATTGCCCGAGGTCAGCATGACGCATAGCATACGATATGATATCCGATCGGTTCAGGCCCCCAATGGCGACCCTGCCTTCCAGGTGGTTCGCATGGGCCAGGGCGCGTATGCGCAGGTCGTCCAGGCGGAAGAGGTCATCGTCAGCGAAGATCGATCCGTCCGATCGGATGTCGTGGCGAAAATCTTCCTCGATGCCACGCCGGAAGACGCGAACATCGCGTTCGAGCGCGAGGTCGAGCTGCTCGACCATCTGCGGGGCCGCAGGAACATCGTGAGCATGCGGGGGGTCGAACGGCGTCGACCGCCCACCTTCGTCTGCGGGGAATGCGGCGACGTGTTCGTCGTGGAACGTTGTCCCGAGTGCGAAGCGCCCTTGTTCAACGAAGGCGAGATCTCCGAGGGGATGCGAAACCGCGTCATCCTGCACTGCGGAGGAGACAATCACACGTTCCAGAAGACCGACGAGTCCTTCGGGCGTCTCCTCGGCCGCCGGCCATGCAAGCACCGCGGCCCCTGCGACACCGTGAACTTCCTGTTCAGGCCCTGCATTTACCTGGAGCTTCTGCACGTCAATCTCCGCGAATACGGGGATCTGCTGGCGCGCCGCAGGCCAGGATATCGCGGCCGGGACATCTTCACGCTGGCCCACCCCGAGCGGCAGAGGGACGAATGGCTACGAGAGACCTTCCTCATGCGCCTCACGTGCCTCGTGAAGATTGCGGAGGCGCTCGAGCAGATCCACAGGCTCGGTCATGTTCACAGCGACATCGCCCCCGAGAACGTCATGGTCTCGCTCTCGTCGCGACTCGACGAGGAGGCGGCGCAGGTCCAGGTCCCGACGGTCATCGATTTCGGTCAAGCCCGCCGCGTCATGCTGCCGCGGGAGACGGTCGTCATTCATGGACGGCATCATTTCGTCGCGCCCGAGGTGACCGGCGTCAACAACGCCATCGAGTCGTCTGCGCGGATCCTCGCGAGTGGGTCGCTCGTCGAGGGTCAAGAGTGCGAGATCGCCTGCAGAACGGAGCTCGCCGAGGGCGATTACGTGTGGGATGGTCAAGGTGGGGCCTATGAGGTGCTCGGCTACGCGGACGACCAGCAGCCCCCCGGCGGCGGGACCGCGCAACGAGAGGAGGCGGTCGAGCGGCGTTATCGACTGCGCGTCCTCGGCACGTCGAAGTCGCCCCAGGGGACACGGGCGCTCTGGGCGAACCAGGCGGTCCGTCCGCCCGCGGATCTTTTCTCGTTTGGTTGTGTCGCCGCATGGCTGCTCACGGATGGGAACGAGCTGGTGGTGCAGCAGCTTCGTAACGCGGCCCAATTCGCAGCGTCGGAGAACCGTTCCATGGAGGACGCGCTGTCCAATCTCCGGAACGGCAAGACGTACATGGGCGTGCTCGGGAAGATGCCCCTCCCCTCCACGCCGCAGGATGACGAGATCCGGTACCTGGTGATCGACGTGATCCTGCGATGCCTCATGCGGGTGGAGGGGGCGTACGCGACGGCGCGTTCGACGGGCTACGAGCGCGGGGCGGCCAAAGCAGCCCGTGACCTGGCCAATGCGCATGACCAGCTCTATTTCCTGCACAGAACCAAGAGCCAGTTCCTGGAGTTCCTGCAGAAAGACCACAGGGTCGAGCTGGAGGGCATACGAGACGCATTCAACGTCGCCCGCAGGGAGGCCGATGACGTTGCAAAAGAGACGAACGCGCTTCGCGAGAGGTGCCACGAGCTCGAACGCACATGCGCGTCCCTGAACGCAGAGTTATCCCAGCTGAGCTCCGCGAGCGGGGTCCAGGAGGAGAAGGACGCACTGCAGGCGCGTCTCGACGATACGATAGCCCATTGCGAGACCTTGATGGGGCGCTCACGGCGGCTCCAGGAGGAGAAGGACGAACTCCAGGCGGAGCACGCGCGACTCGAGGCCACACTCAGGACGATACGGGAGAAGGCCGCCGCCGGGTCGAGCGAGAGCGCCCGGGCTGCCGCAGAGCTATCGAACGAGCGCGAGAAACGCGAAAGCGCCGAGGCTGCGCTGAAGGACACCTTCACGCAGCTCCAGGCCATGCAGGAGAGCTCCAAAGAGCTGCGCGGTCTCGCCGAGCAGGCTCGACAGAAGTTGCTCGACACGCATGGCAGGATGGCGGAGCTGGAAGACGAGCTCCAAAGGCTCAAGGACGAACAGAGTACCCTGGAGACGAGCTCGACATCGAAGGCCGAGGTGATCAAGGAGCTCCAAAGGCTCGCGGAGCAGCACGAGCGGACCAGCAAACGATGGCGTGGGGCCTCGATCGCGGCAGGAGCATTGACCGCGCTCGTGCTCGTGGTTTCGCTCACCGTGACGGCACGGGGAAACACGCCGAGCCAGGTCGTGCCGGAACAGCAGCCAACGGCACCGCTGCAGGCGACCATGGCTCCGCCGGAACCTCTTGCGCCGTCGCCGCAACCGACCGTGCCCAAGACCCAGCGGAGCGTTTGCGAGCGTGGCGTGCTCATCGAAGCGGAAGTCGCGGCAGAAGGGAGCGGCGCGTTCTGCATCGACCCGACGGAGGTCACGGCCAAGGGTTACAAGGAATGCATCAGCCAAAAGCAGTGCACACACCGCGGATACCCCGGCATGGGGGAATGCGAAGTGCGGGCTGAATGCCCCATCAACTGCGTGAACGGCCAGCAGGCTCAAAGTTACTGCGCCTGGAAAGGCGGGCGCCTGCCCACCGAAGACGAGTGGCGTCGTGCCCTGCGTGTCGCCATGGGAGCAGGGTATGCCTGGGACGGCACCCTCCCCGCCAAAGGAGCCTTGTGCATAGGGAAAGGGGTCCCTTGCTGCGATGGCGAGAGGAAGGACGACGTATCGAAAAATGGGCTCTCCGACATGTTCGGAAACGTGTCGGAGTGGGTCCTTCGTGGGGACAAGAAGGGAACGATCGGCCTGAACTTCAGCAGCGTGCTCGGTCAGAACTTCAATGCTTACGAGGGGACGATCCGGGCCGGCGCGCGTGAGGTCTGGGAGCAGGGATTCCGATGCGTTTATGATGCCAAGCTCATCGAGGATGCGCCGGGGAGCGGGTCCAAGCCGGAGACCACGCCGGCTGCATCCGCGGTGAACGGCTCGGAGCCGGCGCTCGTACCGCCACCAGTGGACAAACCCGCTCCGCCTCCCCCCGCTTCGAAGCCGTAGCCGGCATCCCGCCCCTCCTCGGGCGGAGACGAGGACGCGCGATTCGCCCAACCGAACCCCCCCATGTCCGGAGACGGCGGAGGATCTGCTGCCCACTCCGACTCCGGGAGCGGTTCTGGTAAGGTTCGCCCCGCATGACCACTTCGAGCCCGGCCGAGAAGCTCGTCGGCGCGACCCTCAACCGGCGCTTTCGGCTCGTGCGTCTGCTCGGCGAAGGCGGCATGGGCGCCGTCTACGAAGCCGAGAGCGTGCAAGGCGAAGGCAAGCGCGCCGTAAAACTCCTCCACGAGGAGTTCACCCGCATCCCCGAGGTCCGCGACCGCTTCCTCGCCGAGGTCACCGCCACGAAGAACCTCGTGCACCCGAACGTCGTGCCGATCCTCGAATCGGCCGTCGCCGAGGACGGCTCGCCCTACCTCGTGATGGAGCTGCTCCGCGGCCAGTCGCTCGGCGACAAGCTCGACGGCGGCGTCATCGTCCCCGTGCCCGAGGCCTATCGCATCACGAGCCAGATCCTCGCGGCCCTCTCCGCCGCTCACGGGCAGCGCGTCGTCCACCGTGATCTCAAGCCGGACAACGTCTTCGTCGCCAAGGATCCGGGCGGCAACGAGGTCGTGAAGATCCTCGATTTCGGCATCGCGAAGGTCATGGATGCCGCCGGCGGCATGGGCAACAAGACCCGCACCGGCGCGCTCATCGGCACGCCCGGGTACATGAGCCCCGAGCAGATCAAGAGCGCGAAAAACGTCGACCCGCGCAGCGATCTCTGGTCCGTCGCGACGATCCTCTACCAGATGCTCACGGGCCAGCTTCCGTTCGACGCCGACAACGACTTCACGCGCCTCACGGCCGTCATCGTCGGCCACCCGACCCCGATCACGGTCTTCGCCCCGCACCTCGATCGCTTCACGCCCTTCTTCGATCGCGCCCTCGCGAAGGACCCGAACAAGCGCTTCCAGACCGCCGAGGAGATGGCCCAGGTCCTCGCCGCCCTCGCGCGCGCCGAGGCGCCCGAGGTCGTGGTGAACGGCGGCTGGAAGCCACAACATGAGAGCGCCGCGACGCTGGCCTCGGCGGCCACGACCGCGATGCCCGTCGTCGACATCCTGCCGACGGGCCAGACGCCGCCGCCGATGGCGCCCGTGTCGGGCTCGTTCGCCGTCGCCGATACGGATCCCGCCGCCTCGCCGCGCCACGGCGCGCCCGCGCCCGCCGCCGTGCTCTACCCGCCGCAACCCGCGGGCGGCACGCAGATGAGCGCCGAGCCGCGTGGCGCCACGGCCGCGGCCCGCATGCCTCCGCAGGTGGCGATCGTGCCCCCGCCGCCCCTGCCGCAGCAGAAGGGCGGCGTGCCCGTGCCGATCGCCCTTGCAATCGCGATCGGCACGCTCCTGCTCGGCATCCTGATCGGCTACCTCGCGGGAGGCTCGTGACGTGGCTCCGCTCCTGCTCACGGCCCGCTTTGCCGCGACGATCGCCTTCGCCGCGTCGCTGGTCGTGAGCCTCGCGAGCCCGCGCGGCGCTGCCGCCGCCGAGCCTGCGCCACATTTCATGGTCGTCGACCTGCACGTCGACGTCCCCTGGCAAGTCCACGGCAAGGGCCGTTCGCCCAAGCTCACCGAAGGGCAAGCGCGCATCGAGGCGCTGCAAAAGGGCGGCTACGGCGGCGTCGTCCTGCCGATCTACATCTCCGACAAGATCAAGGGCGGCCCGAAGATCGACGACGCCGAGGCGATCTACCGCGCGGCCGTCTCGATCGTCGAAGCGAGCTCGATCTTCCTGCCCCTCCGCTCCCGCGTCGCCGAGCCCGATCGCATCACCACCTTCCTCGCGATCGAAGGCGCGGGCGCGTTCGCCGAGGACATCACCGCGATCGATCGTTTCATCGATCGTGGCGTCCGCCTGGTGAGCCTCGCGCACGCGAGGAACAACAAGCTCGCCTCGGCGGCGACCGGCGGCGGCGCGAACTACGGCCTGACCGACCTCGGCAAGCAGTTCGCCGCGCGCATCTACGAAAAAGGCGCGCTCGTCGACGTCTCGCACCTCTCCGACGCGGGCTTCCGGGATCTCGTCCCCATCGCCGAGGCGCACGGCGCGCCCATCGTCGCGACGCACTCGAACGCGCGCGCGCTCTGCGACGTCCCGCGCAACCTCACCGACGAACAGCTCCGCACGATCGGTCGTACGGGCGGCGTCGCGGGGCTGAACTTCCACTCGCTGTTCGTGAAGGCCGACGGCGCGGTCACACTCGCGGATGTCGTGGCCCAGGCCGAGCACATGATCGCCGTCGCAGGCATCGATCACGTCGCGATCGGCAGCGACTTCGACGGCGACATCAAGCCGGCCGAGGGCATGGAGGACGCCTCGCACCTGCCCGCGCTCGCCCGCGAGCTTTCCAAGCGTGGCCGCAAGGACGACGAGATCCTGAAGCTGTTTTCGCTGAACGCGCTGCGCGTGCTCGGCTGGCGTCCTTCTCCACCTCGGGGGCTCCGCTCGGCAGAGCCGAGCTCTGCCCCCGAACCCCCGCCGAAAACGAACGAGCCGAAGGCCCCGTGACCGAGAGAAGAAAGGACCTTTCATGACCACCGAGCTCGAGACCCGTTGCTTGAACACGTTCCCCGAGTGGCTGCGCACGCTCGCCGCCGACGCCCACGACGTCGCGCAGCTCCTCGCGTCGACGACGGCGCCCCTCTCGGCGCGACGCTACGTCGCGGCGGGGCTCAACTACCTGTTCAAGTCGCTCGACCTCATCCCCGATGGCATCGAGGATCTCGGCTACCTCGACGACGCGTTCGTCCTGCGCGTCGCGGCCTCGCTCGCGATCGACGAGAACCCGGCCGTGCGCGCCGAGGCGCCCGCGCTCCAAAGGCTCGCGACCGACAAGGCACTCATCGTCGAGTTGCTCGGCAAGGACTACAATCGCCTCGAAAGGTACGTCCGCGACCTGACCCGCGGCGCCGCGCGTGGTCGCACGGTCGACGAGATCCTCGAGGACGACGGCACGCGGACGGCCTTCCTGAACGAGGTCGCGGGCTGGGCACAGAGCTACCAAGCGCCGAGCTTCTCCCGCGACGAGAAGAACATCGTCAAGCTCCAGTCCTTCCTCTCGGCGAAGCTGCCTGCCTGATGACGAGCCACGATCCCGCCCCGTTCGACCTCGTGCTGAAGAGCCGCCGCGTCGTCTTGCCCGACGGCGTGCGCGCAGCCGCGATCGCGATCGCCGGCGGCCGCATCGCCGCGGTGCTCGATCCCTCGGCCGTTCCACAGGGCGTGCGCACGATCGACGCGGGCGACCGCGTGATCATGCCCGGCCTCGTGGACACGCACGCGCACGTCAACGAGCCGGGGCGCACCGAGTGGGAGGGCTTCGAAACGGCCACGCGCGCGTGCGCCGCGGGCGGCATCACCACGGTCGTCGACATGCCGCTGAACTCGATCCCCGTCACGACGACACGCGCGGCGCTGGACGAGAAGCGCCGCGCCTCCGCGGGGCGCACGTGGGTCGATCACGGCTTCTGGGGCGGCGTCGTGCCGGGCAACGAGCGCGAGCTCGAGCCGCTCGTCGAGGCCGGCGCGCTCGGCTTCAAGGCGTTCCTCGTGCACTCGGGCATCGACGACTTCCCGATGGCCGAAGAGGGCGACCTGCGCCGCGCGATGCCGATCCTCGCGCGCCTCGGCGTGCCCCTGCTCGTGCACGCGGAGCTCGAAGGCGAAGCGCCCGAGGCCGCAGGGGATCCGCGCAGCTACGCCACGTACCTCGCCTCGCGCCCGCCGGCGTGGGAGGAGCGCGCCGTGCGCCGGATGGTCGAGCTCTGCCGCACGTTCGGCGGCCCCGTGCACGTCGTGCACCTCTCGGCCGCAGGCGCGCTCGACGACGTGGCGAGCGCGCGCGCCGAGGGCTTGCCGTTCTCGATCGAGACGTGCCCGCACTACCTCCTGCTCGCCGCCGAGGAAGTCCCCGAAGGGCACACCGAGTACAAGTGCGCGCCGCCGATCCGCGAACGCGACAACCGCGAGCGGCTGTGGAAGGCGCTCGTCTCCGGCGCGATCGATCTCGTCGTCTCGGATCACTCGCCGTGCACGCCGCGGCTCAAACTGCCGGACGAAGGCGACTTCCTGCGCGCGTGGGGCGGGATCGCCTCGCTCCAGCTCGGTTTGTCGCTCATCTGGACCGAGGCCAGCCAGCGCGGCGCGACGCTCTCGGATCTCGCGCGGTGGATGTGCGAGGCGCCCGCGCGGCTCGCGGGCCTCTCGCACAAGAAGGGCCGCATCGCGCCCGGGCTCGACGCGGATCTCGTCGTCTGGGATCCCGACGCCACGTTCGTCGTCGAGCCCTCGATCCTGCGTCATCGCCACAAGGTGACGCCCTACCTCGGGCGAACGCTGCGCGGCGAGGTGAAGATGACGATCCTTCGTGGTCAAACAGTGTACGAGGACGGCGTCGTCCGTGACGAGCCCCTCGGCGTCCCGCTCCTGGGGCGTGGTGCGTGAACGAAGAGGAAACGATGGCTGATTTCGAGACGATGGTCGATCTCGCGTCGGAGCGCCTCGGCGGCGCGGCGATCTGGGCGACCGACGATTTCTTCGCGCCGAAGGAGAACCTGCTCAAGCCCGGCAAGGCCGTCTTCATCCCGGGCAAGTACACCGAGCAGGGCAAGTGGATGGACGGCTGGGAGTCGCGGCGCCGTCGCGTCGGCAGCGAGGACGCGTGCATCGTGCGCCTCGGCCTCGCAGGTCGCATCGCGGGCTTCGACGTCGACACGAGCCACTTCCTCGGCAACGCCCCGGCGCGCGTCTCCATCGAGGCGACGTCCGTGCCCGGCTACCGGCCGCTCGAAGCGCTGCTCGGGTCGGACGTCGCATGGACCGAGATCCTGCCGCCCTCCGCGGTCAAACCGGGCTCGCAGAACCTCTTCGTGATCACGGACGCGGGGACCTACTCCCACGTAAAACTCCGCATCTACCCCGACGGCGGCGTCGCGCGCCTGCGCGTCTACGGCACGGTGAAGCCCGACTGGGCCCTGCTCCTCTCCGAGCACCGCGTCCTCGATCTCGCAGCCGTCGAGCACGGCGGCGTGGTCATCGCCGCGAGCGACGAGTTCTTCTCGGATCGACGGAACCTCCTTTTGCCCGGCCCCTCGCGCGACATGGGCGACGGCTGGGAGAGCAAGAGGCGCCGCGGCCCGGGGCACGACTGGGCGATCGTCCGCCTCGGCCGCGCAGGCACGCTCGTGCGCACGGACATCGACACGACGCACTTCAAGGGCAACTACCCCGAGAGCTGCTCGCTCGAAGGGTGTTTCCTCCGCGGAGAGGACTCGCCCGAGGCGCTCGAAGCAGCCGCGTGGAAGGAGCTCTTGCCGCGCACGAAGCTCGAAGCGCACACGCGGCACGTCTTCTCGCTGCAGGCGAGCGAGCCCGTGAGCCACGTGCGCCTGCGCATCTTCCCCGACGGCGGCGTCGCACGGCTGCGGCTCTACGGCGCGCCGCTCACCACGTGAGGACATCACCGTGGACGAGTGCCGCGCCTTGAACGACCTCGAAGGCGACGAAGCGCGCGTCGCGCTCACGCGCTGCTGCGGCAGCGCCCGCTGGGTCGATCGGATGCTCCACGAGCGGCCTTTCCAGAGCCGCGCCCACCTCCTCGAAGCGGCGTCGCGGCACTGGAACGCGCTCGACGTCGCCGACTGGGACGAGGCCTTCTCGCACCATCCCCGCATCGGCGAGCCCTCCGCGGCCTCGAAGTCCACGGCTGCATGGGCCGCGAACGAGCAGGCCGGCGCCGCGCGATCGGCCGACGACGTGCGCGCCGCGATCGCCGAGGGAAACCGCGCCTACGAGGCGAAGTTCGGTCGCATCTACCTCGTCTGCGCCACGGGCAAGACGGGCGAGGAGCTGCTCGCGATCCTGCGCGCGCGGCTCGGCAACGACGCGGAGACCGAGCTCCGCGTCGCCGTGGGCGAACAAGAAAAGATCACTCGTCTTCGCCTGGAGAAGATCCTCTCGCCATGAGCACGAGCCCCATCACCACGCATGTCCTCGACACGAGCCGCGGCCGTCCCGCGGAGGGCGTCTCCATCGTGCTCGAGCGCCTCGAAGACAGCGGCGAATACGTCGTGCTCGGGCGCGGCAAGACGGACGCGGACGGCCGCTTGCGCGACCTCCTGCCGCCCGAGCCGCGCCCGAAGCCGGGCACGTATCGCATCACCTTCGATACGGGCGCCTACTACGCGGCGCAGGGCACGACAGGGTTTTACCCGACCGTCTCGATCACGTTCCTCCTCCGCGCGCCGGAGGAGCACCACCACGTGCCCCTTCTTTTGAACCCGTACGGTTTCTCGACCTACCGCGGGAGCTGACCCACCCATCTCCCCTCTCCCGAGAGGGAGAGGGGCTGGGGGTGAGGGACTCGTTCAGCTCAGCCCTTCCGCGCCGCGAGGATCTTCACGAACGAACGCGTCGCGAAGTCTGCCGAGCCGAGCCCGGTCATCTGCTCGGCTTCTGCCTCGGTCAGCGCTCCACAGGCGATCGCGCGGAGAAAATAGTTCAGGAGCCCCTGCCCCGTCGCGGCGTCGTCGAACACGTCGCCGAGCAAGGTCGCCTGCGCGGCCTTGTCGAGGAACGCCTTCAAGCGCGCGCCCGCGGCTTCGAGACCCTCCAGGAAAAACGCGTACACCGCGCCGTACCGCGCCGGGAGCTGCGCCGGGTGCAGATCCCATCCCTGGTAAAACCCGGTCACCAGCGAGTGCCGGATGTGATCGTGCGCGAGCCGCCACGCCCGATGCACCACCGCGCGGTTCTCCGCGAGCTCCGCCGCACCGAGCGTCCCTCCCTCCGTCGCGCGGTGGGGACCGATGGGCATCACGTTCGTCGCGCCGTCCGACAGGAGCACGCCTGTCCCCGCGAGCGACACCTTCATCACGTGCTTCGCGAAATCACACGCTGGATGCGCCATGTGCTGGTGCGCCGCCGTGATGCTGCAACCGGCCGTGTAGTCGTACGTCCCGAAGTGCGCGCCCGTGCATCGCTCCTTCGCCAGCGCCATCAGGTGCGGCAGCGCGACGCGCCCGTCCGGCAGGAAGATCGACTGCGTCGTCTCCACCATCACCTCGAACAGGAGCGACTTCGGCGGGAGCACGAGCGCGGCTTCGAGCGATTCGAGCAGCGCCACGAGCGCCTCGACCTGCTCGGGCACCGTGATCTTCGGCAGCGTCACGACGAACCCCTCGGGCAAACGTCCGCCGAGTCGGGTCACGAGCGTCGTCACGAACAGATCGAGCGTCCGCACGCTGCGCCCGCGTAGCTCCTCGTTCAGTGGCTTGATGCGGATCCCGATGAACGGCGGCGCCGTCCCGCTCGTCACGGCCTCCGCGACCTGCTCCGCCGCCGCGACGGCGTGCCCGTCTTCCTCGGCATCCGGGCGGTTTCCGTAGCCGTCCTCGAAGTCGATGCGGAAGTCCTCCACGGGCTCACGCGTGAGCTTCTCGAGCACGCGCTCGTGCACGACGCGCGCGAGGTATCCCGGCGAGCCAGCAGGCGCATCCTTGAGCGCGGCCGGATCGTCGGGCAACGCGCTCGCGAACGAGAGGCCGAGCGCGCGGGCGAACGTCACGGGATCGGGCGCGTACGTGCGCATCACGTCGAGCGCGACCTCGCCGGATCGCTGACACGTGCGCGCCTTGAAGAGGTGCGCCCCGCCGTAGACCGTGTGCACCGGCTGCCTGCGCGAGGGCTCGCCGGGGAAGGCCTGGACAAAGTCGCGGTTCGCCTGGGCGAGCCGCGCGAGCGTGGCGTGGGGGAGGTTCTCCGAAGTCAGGGAGGTCTTCACGGCGCCATTGTGGAGCACTCCCCGGACGTACGGAAGCGCGAGCTACGAAGCGATCCGGCGCAGAGAGATCACGGGCTTGTTCGCGTCACGCGACTTGTCGAGATCGATCACGCCTTCGAGCGCCCATCCGCTGCTCTCGCCTTCCTCGTCGATGAGGACCTGGGAAAACTCCCAGATGAAAGGCCACTGCCGGATCTGCGTGTTCTCGGGGCTGCGCGCCTTCGGATCGGTGCGGATCTCCGCGAACTCTTCCCAGAACGGCGCGAGCGCGTCCTCGAAGCGCCGCGGCGTCCAGTCCTCTCCGCCGGCCTCCACGAGCTCCGTCGCCTCGACGTAGTCCTTCCGCGCGAGCGCGCGCACCAGCGCGAACACCTCGTTTCGGATGAGCGCCACGAACGCGCGCGTGTCGGTGGTGACGTCGAACTGCTCTTCCTTCGGCTCGGGTTTGCCCTCGACCACCGCCATCACGCGGTCGGGGTTCTTCATCCGCTCCCACTCTTCGAGCAGCGAGCTGTCGACCTGCCGCACGATCGCGCCGAGGAAGATCTCCACGTCGTCGAGCTCGTCGGTCTTCTCGCGATCGGGCACGGTCTGCACGAGCGCCTTGTAGACGTCGGAGAGGTAGCGCAGGAGAAGCCCCTCGCTCCGCTGCAGCTCGTACTCCTTCACGTAGTCCGAGAACGACCAGAGCCCCTCGAACATCTCGCGCGCGATCGACTTCGGCCGGATGTTCTCGCGCGCGACCCAGGGGTGCTTCTTGGCGAACTCGTTGAAGCTCTCGTAGATGAAGTCCGCGTTCGGCTTCGGGTACTCCATCTTGTCGAGCTCCGCGACGCGGTCCTCGAACTCCATCCCGGCGGCCTTGAGCTCGATCATCTTCTCGCGCTTCAGCTTGTCGAGCTGCTTCATCAAGAGGAGCTCGGGGTTCTCGAGGATGCTCTCGACCAGCGTGAGCACGTCGAGCGCGTACAGGTCGCTGTCGCGATCGAGCTGCTCCACCGTCTCCACGAGCCAGAGCCCGAGCGCGTGGTTGATGGTGAAGTCCTCCTGCAGGTCCGCGTTAACGCGCACCTTTCGGCCCGTCTCGTCGCGCTCGGCGAGCGGCACGAGCTCGATCACGCCGCCGCGCACGAGCGAGCGGAACATCGAGAGCGCCGTCTTCTTGTGGATGCGCCGCTGCGCCGGGGTCTCGTGCACGTCGTTGAGGAGCGTCTTCATCGCCCGGCAGCCATCGCCCTCGCGCCCGAGCACGTTGAGCAGCATCCCGTGCGAGACCGAGAAGCGCGACACGAGCGGCTCGGGCTCGCCGGCGATGAGCCGGTCGAACGTCGATCGATCCCAGTGCACGTAGCCCTTCTCGGGCGGCTTCTTGCGCACGATGCGCTTCTTCTTCACGGGGTCGTTGCCCGCCTTCGCTTCGAGCCGGAGGTTCTCGATCGCGTGCTCGGGCGCCTGCGCGACCACGGTGCCGCGATCGTCGAAGCCCTTTCGACCCGCGCGCCCCGCGATCTGCTGGAAGTCGCGCACGCTGAGGATCGCCGTCTTCTGGCCGTCGTACTTGCAGAGCTTGGTGAAGAGCACCGTGCGGATCGGGATGTTCACGCCCACGCCGAGCGTGTCCGTCCCGCAGATCACCTTGAGCAGCCCCTTCTGCGCGAGCTTCTCCACGAGCAGCCGGTACTTCGGCAAGAGCCCCGCGTGATGCAGCCCGATCCCGTGGCGCACGAAGCGGCTGAACTCCTTGCCGTAGGGGCTGTCGAGCCGCACGCCTTCGAGCGCCTTCGCGATCGCGCGCTTGTCGTCCTTCGACGCGTAGTCGAGGCTCATGAGGTTCTGCGCCTCCTCGGCCGCGGCGCGCTGCGTGAAGTTGACGATGTAGATCGGCGCGCGCCCCTTCTGGACGAGGTCGTGCACGGCCTCGTGCAGCGGCCTCTCGCTGTACTCGAAGTCGAGCGGGACGGGCCGCTCGCGCGAGCGCACGAGCGCGGTCTCCTTGCCGTTCAGCTTCGTGAGGATCTTGGCGAACGCGTCCGCGCCCCCGAGCGTCGCCGACATGAGCAGGTACGTGGCCTGCGGCAGCGTGAGCAGCGGGACCTGCCACGCGACCCCGCGGTCGCGGTCCGCGTAGTAATGGAACTCGTCCATGATCACGTAATCGACATCCGCGCGCTCCCCCTCGCGCAGCGCGATGTTCGAGAGGATCTCCGCCGTGCAGCAGATGATCGGCGCGTCGCGGTTCACGGACGCGTCCCCCGTCATCATGCCGACGTTCTCCGGGCCGAAATCCCGGCAGAGCGCGAAGAACTTCTCACTGACGAGCGCCTTGATCGGGCACGTGTAGAACGACCGCTTCCCCTGCGACATCGCAAGGAAGTGCATCGCCGTGGCCACGAGCGATTTCCCCGACCCCGTCGGAGTGTTGAGGATCACATTCTTGCCACCGACGATTTCGAGCAGCGCCTCTTCCTGGGCGGGGTAGAGCTCGAGCTCCTTCTCGGCGACGTAGTCGAGGAACCTGTCGAAGACGAGCGTCGGATCGACATCGTCCGGGGCGGGAAGACGGCTGGCCAGGGGCGTGGGCACGGCGAGCGTCATGCCATAAAAGAGCTCTGAGGGCTTGCGTCGGAGATCGCCCTTGGCGTCAGGGGGTCGCTTGAGCTACCCCCGTCAAGGTGCGCGACGGCCAGACGAGCGACGTGAACGAACGATCGGAAGGTGGCGCTGACGCGGCGATCCGAGGCATCATGGTCCGGCGGAGCACTTGGATCGTGAAAGGCCCGGGAGGGAGCGCGTGAGCGCCGACAATCGCGAGGGAGCTCAGCCGCCGAGCGGAGCCCCGCAAGCAGACGCGGGCACGCCCGCAGCGCCGTCCGCGGCGCCGGCGGCCGAAGGCGAGAACGTGATCACCTCGCACGGCGAGCGCGAAGCACGCGCCTACGTCGCGCCGATCGAGGTGCCGAAGCGACGGCAGCGCCTGAAGACCATGGACATGGCCAAGGTGCGGATCGCGGCCGACATGAAGGTCGAGGTCATGGACTCGCGGCACATGCCCACGACGAAGATGGAGCTGCCCCCCGGCGGCCTCCGTCCACCGCCGCCGCCCCCGCAAGCCGAGATCGCGGACCCGAACTCGAGCCCGTGGACGGCAAGCGCCGGCATCGATCGCTCGATGCTCCCCTCCGCGTCACTCGGCCCCGCAGCGCCCGTGCCGGGCTCGCGCCCCGCGGCCCCGCAAGCGTCGCAAGACGAGGACGAAGGCGGGCGCAGCATCGGGATCTGGATCGGCGTGGTGGTCGTCGCGGCGCTGCTCGGCGGCGGCGCGGCGTATCTCTTGCGCGGCAGGGTGTCGAGCGGGAGCAACGAGGCGGGCGTCTCGTCGAGCGCGCCGATCGCCGTCACGGTGCCGACGACGCCCGGCAAGATCCCGATGCCTCCCGTGACCGCGGAGCCAGCGGCGCCCGAGCCCACGCCTGCCGAGCCCACACCTGCCGAGCCCGCGGCGACGGCGGAGCCTACGCCCGCGGAAGAGCCGGCGGCGGAGCCCACGACGACGGCGCCTGCGCAACCGGGGGTCAAGCCGGTCGCGACGACGCCACGCAAGACGACGACCACCACCACGAAGACCGCGCCGACCACGACGGCCGCGCCGACCACGACGGCTTCGGCACCGCGGCGACTTTTCTAGGGAGCTTCGGGAGGGATGAGCATGCGAACCAAGGCACTGCTTTCGACGATGAGCTTCGCGCTCCTGGTCGCGGGTGCATCGCCTGCCTACGCGGACGACGCGACGCGGGCGGCGGAGCTCTTCGAGAAGGGCAACAAGCTCTTCGACGAGCAGAAGTGGGCCGAGGCAGAGGCGTCGTACCAGGCCGCGTGGGATCTGCGAAAGAGCTTCGATCTCGCGGGAAATCTGGGCGATGTGGAGATGACGCTGGGCCAGCACCGCGACGCGGCGGAGCATCTTTCGTACGCGCTGGAGGAGTTCCCGGCGGGCGGGAAACCCGAGGTGCGCGAGGCGCTGCAGAAGCGGCTGGAAGAGGCGAAGAAGCACGTCGGCACGGTGACGATCGGCACGAACATCGGCGGCGCGAAGATCTACGTGGACGGCCGGTTCGTGGGTCAGGCGCCGCTGGCGAAGGCGGTCTTCGTGGATCCCGGCAAGCGGGTGATCGAGGCGAAGCTGCCCGGGCACGATGACGTGCTGAAGACGGTCGATGTGGAGAAGGCGCAGGCGCAGGAAGTGAGTCTGGTGCTGGCGCCGAAGATTGGGGGGACGCCGGGGGGGAAGAGTGTGGCGCTCATCGCGGTGGGCGCGGGGCTTGGGGTGATCGGGATTGGGACGGGGATTGGGCTGATCGTGGCAGGCCAGAGCGAGCTGACCGCTGCGCGCGCGCTTCGCGATTCGATCCCCGAGGCGGTCTGCAACACCGCGCATCCGCAGCACGGCACGTACACGGCCCAGTGCAGCGAGCTCAAGGACAAACTCGGCAAGACGGATACCCTTCACAACGTCGGCGTGGGTGTGGCCATCGCCGGCGGGGTGATCGCAGCGGGAACCGTGGCCTACGCGCTATGGCCCAAGAAGAAGTCCCCGACGACGGGGCTCGACGTGCTTCCGATCGTGGCACCCACGTTCGCAGGTTTGTCGGCGTCCGGGCGCTTCTGAGGAGACCGCCCGCGTCTCGTTCGTCGATCCCTTCGAGATCGACGCGTTCCCTTGGCTTCCAGCAAGTGAGGAGACATGCCGATGCGCACCCTACACAAGTCCCTTGCGTATCTCGGAGTTCTGGTATGTGCCGCGATGGGGCAGTTCGCGGCATGTGCTTCGTATTCCAGCGATTGCAGCGAGAATGGCATTTGCCTGCGAAACGGCGACGAATATCGCGGCGGTGGACAGGTCTCGCCCGAGTGCAAAGCGCTCCCGAGCGAAGACAGCTCGGTCATCAAGGACGAGTGCGGCATCTTCGTGAGCTCATCCGCTGCGGATGGCGGAGATGGGACCAAAGCCAAGCCATTCAAGTCGCTTCAAGCGGGGCTCGACGCGGCCAAGAGTGCAAAATTTCGGGTCTATGCTTGCGCGGAAACGTACGCAGAAGAAGCCAAGGCCGATAGCGTGTCCCTCTTCGGCGGATTCGACTGTGCGAATGGTTGGGCGTATGTGGTCGATTCGGCAAAACGTGCGATCATCGCGCCGAAGGATGGGGTTCCGCTGCGGGTGAGCGGCGGAGGAGACCTTCTGGTCCAAGACATCGTGGCGCGGGCACCGGATTACAGTGGGCTGCCCCCCGACGCCATGCAGCCTGCGAAGTCGTCCATTGCGGTATTCGCCAATGAAGCGACCGTGGATTTTTCGCGGTGCAACATGGAAGGCAACAATGCGCAGGGCGGAGCGGAAGGAGAAACTCCGCTCGATGACCCCGACACACTGAATGGGTCGTCTGGTAATCCCGGCAAAGGGATCTGCGAGGCCGGTGCGGACAACCCCGGCGGGGCAGCCATGACGAAGATGTGCCCGGACGGTTCGACCAGCGTTGGCGGCGAAGGTGGGGACGGCGGCACCGTTCAGACCTCGCCGTCCTTCATGGCGTTCGCGGGAGGCGATGGAGCGGATGGCGCTCCGGCGGGCTCGGCCGGGCAAAAAGGAGTTGGAGAGTTCGAATCGGGCGCCTGGAGTTGCGCGAACGATGGCAATGGGACGCCGGGACAATCCGGCGACAAGGGAGGGCCCGGCGCCGGCGCGACCGCGGGTAAGATTGATGCCACTGGTTATGTCCCGACATCAGGGATGGCGGGCGAGTACGGCAAGCCTGGCCAGGGAGGCGGCGGTGGTGGTGGAGCCAGGGGGGCTCAGGGCGTTTGCGGTGGGACCACGCGCGCTGGAGCGAGCGGGGGGAGCGGGGGCACCGGAGGCTGCGGTGGTCGAGGCGGCGGCGGTGGATTTGGAGGCGGCGCGAGCATTGCGCTGCTGAGCTACAACGCATCGGTCGTGCTCTCGGATTGTGTATTGAAGTCCGCGGCCGGTGGGAGTGGTGGTACTGGGGGGGATGGGCAGACCGGCGGTGGCGGTGGTACGGGTGCGTCTGGAGGCCTGAAGTCGGGTTCGTCCAACAGCGCGTGCGCCGGCGGGGCCGGCGGTGAGGGCGGCAATGGTGGCCCCGGCGGCGGTGGTGCTGGTGGGCCGTCGGTTGGCATCGCCCACGTTGGCAAAGCGCCCGAGAAGAGGGGCAGCACGATGATCACCCCGGGCACCCCCGGCAATGGAGGCCTCGGCGGCGGCATCATGAGCAACGCCGGGGCAAACGGTACGACGGGCGAGCTGGTGGCGTTCTGATAGGGGAGGCGCCTCGTCGCGCCTGCATCGGATCAAGGAAACCCGTGCAGGGGGGCTTGAACACCTCCCATAGCCCCTCCGCCCATTCCTCCCGGCCCCGCAGTGCCCGTCGTGATCGTGGCACCGGCTTCCGAGACATTCCCGCCCCTGTACGCGATCCCGAGCGAATGACCACCGCGGCCGCCGCCGCCGGTGCCGCCGTCTCCGCCATTGCCCCCGGGACCGCCGTTGCAGCCGTAGGGAGTTGCGCCTCCCATGGTTGCACCGCTCCCGCCGTTCCCGCCGTTCCCGCCGTTTCCGCCGGCCTGACCGAAACCGCCATCCCCACCGTAGCCCCCGGCGCCCGTCGTGATGCCGACCATCTGGAAGGAGAGCGTGGCGCCAATACTCACGATTCCGATGCTCGAACCACCGGCCATCCCTCCGAACCCGCCGTTTCCGCCGCAGCCGCCGGCCCCACCGCCCCCGCCGCTGGCGCCAAAGCAGCCCGACTTGCCTTTCGAACCACCGCCGCCACCGCCGCCCTGCCCAATCGTACCCTTTCCACCGGGCTGACCGCTCACGCCGATGTGCCCCTTGCTGGCATCGAGCGCTCCGTCGTTCATGCCTCCCGCTCCGTCGCTGCCAATCGTTCCATTGGCGCCAGGCTGACCGGTTTCGCAATCCCCCGCACCGGTGTCTCCAAGGCCGCCGACCCCCCGGTTGTTCGGATTGGGGTTGGGAGCGGGAATGCCATCCCCTCCCACGTCGCCCGAGGTCTCCTGGCCGTTGCCACCTTTGCCGCCGCTCGATTCGTTGCAAATCGGATTGGCCTTGGCGGCGCCCCCAGGGTTCCCGCCGGCCCCGCCCATGCAAGCGTTTTGGCCGCTGTTGCCACGGATGTTGAGATCATCGGGATCGGAGGGTCCAATGTCGTCCGTTGGCGTCACCCCCTGCGCGCCGTCATTGCCGTTCCCGGCGATGAGCTCGGTCCGCACGAAATTCACGGTCGCGCCGTCGACGATCAGGGCGATCGCCGAACCCCCTTTCAACGTCGCATTCGCCGCCTCGATACGAAGATCCTCGAGCCGAGTCGTCTGAGCCCCGACGACCCGCAGGGATGCTTGCACCTCATCCGGGGACGCAGGCTCCGGCGGGTTGATTCTCGCCTTCTTGGTCGTGTCATAATTCCACTCGGCGCCTTGGCAATCGAACCCGCCGAAGATGGAGACTCCGGCCGGCACGTCGACGCGCTCGGCATAGTCGCCGTCCGCGCACGCATAGATCCGAGCCGTCACCGTCCTGGCCTTGTCGACCGCCGCTTGCAGACTCTTGAACGGCTTGGCCTTCGTCCCATCGCCGCCATCCGCCGCCAACGCGCTCACGAAGACCCCGCATTCATCCTTGATGACCGATGGCTCTGCGCTCGGAAGCGCCCTGCACTCTTCCGGAACCTCTGCGCCGCCTTGGTACGGCTTGCCGTCCTCCGCGCAGGTGTTGTTACGGCTGCAATCATCCGCTGCGAGCGAGCAACCTGCCATCTGCCAGAAGCTCGCGGCAATGAGGATACCCAGGGAGGCAAGGGCCGCGTGACGTGTGCGCATGAGCATGTCTCCTCGTTCAGAACTGGCCCCTCGCCGCGATCCCCGTAAACGTGGTCGTCACCGTGGGCACGAAGGTGAGTCCAGTCGTGGTGCGCTTCTCCGCGGGCCACAACGCATAGAGCACCGTGCCCACGGCGAGGACGCCACCCACGACGAGGGCCCCCGTGCCAACGTTGAAAAACGTATCTTTCCGCTGCAACGTGCTGAGCAATGTCGCGCACGTCGCCTTGTTCGCAGCGTGCTCCGGGTGTGCGGGATCGCATGCCGCGTCCGGCATCGAGGCGTCGAGCGCGTCGGCTTCCTCGTCCGCACCATTCGCAGCAACGAGAAGCCCAATCCCCGTCCCGATCCCGGCGAGGGCAAGACCGCCGCCCACCGCAAGGAGCGCCCAACTCTTCCCCGCGCCCTCCTCCTTCGCCGACGCCACTCGCTCCACCTTCACCTCATCCCCCAGCGCCGGCACCTTCACCCTGGTCACCGCCCCCTCCCCTGCCACCACCTTCTCCGCCCACGCCTTTTTCCCCGGCGCCGTCACCTCGATCCTCTGTTCCCCCGGATCCACCGGCACCACCGATCCCCACACCTCCGCCTCCACCACCTTCCCGTTCCGCTTCACCACGAGCCCCGCGACCCTCGCCTCCGGCGCTACCTCCACCACCAGCTTCGCGAGCTTCGGCTCGAGCTCCCCGGCCCGTCGCACTGCTTCTTCCGTCCGCCGCTCGTCCTTTGCCGCCTGCGCCGCGGATGCCGCCTCCCGAAACGTCGCCCATGCGCTCGCCGTTTGCCCCGCCGTCTCGTAACAATCTCCCAGCGCGAGCAACCTCCCCGGCCGTGGATCCAGCTTCTGACTCGCGGCGAATTTCGGGCATGCCTCCGCGTGACGCCCCTCCTTCGCGAGCGCCCGCGCCTCCTGGAACAACGCATCTGCCGCCGCGCGATCCTCCGCCGGCCCGGCATGCGCTGGCCCGACACACAGGCTCACGGCGAAAACAACCCCGATCCACGACGACTTCGAGCCCATCACCGACCACTTTACCAAGGCCCGCGCCGCTCGTCAGCACACGCGCGAGGGATGAGGGATGCCGCTTGACGGCCGTAACCGCACGGAAATACCCTCCGACCCACCCGTATGGCAAACAATACCTATCAGACGTACATCGAAGAGACGCCGATCGACATCTATCGCCACGATTTCATTCGCCGCGGCGCCATGTGCGGCGCGCTCGCCAAGCGTTATCCGGGGCTCGCTGCCATTGGCGCCGAGGCCGACGCCGTCGTCGGGCAGCTCGATTCTCGCCTGTCGGATTTGCGAAAAGCCGAGGACGAGCAGATTCGCGCCCGCGCCATCGAGGACGCCGAGAAGCTCGATGTCATCGACGTCTACACGGAGCTTCGCCGCACGATGGCCGTCAAGAACCCCAAGGAGGTGCTCACCCTCCTGCCCGAGGCCCCCTCCGTGCTCCGCCGCGCGACCGCCGCGACCTTCGCCGAGCGAGCGGGCGCCGCCCTCTCGAATCTGAAGGCGCTCCCCGAGGCGGATCCCTTGCGCCTCGCCTTCGTCGGAAAACTCGAAATGGAGCTCGCCGAGTTCAACGACGCCGACAAGAAAGAAGACGCGACGCGCCTCGCCCTCCAGAGCGGAAAGGTGGCGCTCACGCTCTACAAGTCCGAGCTCTCGCAGACGCGGGAAGCCGAGCTCGGCGCGATCCAGAACATCCTCAAGGACCGAGAGAAGACGGTCCTGTTCACGATCCCGTGGCGCAAGACCCGCAAGTCCGAAGCCGCGACGGAGACGACCGAGGCAGACGCCACGCCCTGAACCCCGACGAAGGCGCAGGCGGCGCCACAAGCGTCGGAAAACGCACCTGCGATGGCGCGGAAGCGTCTGCAAACGGCTGCAAGACGTTCGCGCGATGGTGCGGAGACCTCTGCAGGCGCCTGAGGGCGGCTCCCGCTTCGATGCAGGACCCTTCGCAAACGGCTCCCGGCACGCGCCGCGACGGTGCGGAACAGGTTTCCGTCGTTTGCAGACGCTCCGGCGCCATCCCGCCCGGGCTCGCAAGCCGCTTGCGGACGTCTCCGCACCATCGCGGGCCGCCTGGCAAGCGGTTGCTTCACGGATTGTAGAGATCGTCGTTGCGCTTCGCGGGCCGTGGGGCCGCTTTGGCCGGCGTGAGCGGCTTCGGAGGTGGAGCGACTTTCACCGGGCTGACGTCACGCGCCGGCGAGACGAGCGGCGGGGCGGCAGGCTCGTCCGCCGCGTCCGCCCCCGCATCCACGGCCACCGCTTCGGCGACCATCGCCGGTTGTGCTTTCGCGACCGCTCCCGCCGCTGCGCTCGCTTCCGCTCGCGCTTCCGGCTCCGCGACCGCCGGGCGCTTCATGAGCACGAAGACCACGAGCAGCCCCGCCACCACGGCCGCGAGGACACCCGACGCGATCAACACGCCCACGGATACCGGCCTCTTGCGCCCGGAGCTCGCCACCACGGGCGCCGGAGATGCCGCGAGCGGCACGGTCGCCTCGGCCGCCGTCACAGCCGCCACCACGATCTCCGCCGACGACCCCCCTCGCGATCCCCGCGACGCCACCACCCGCCCGACCCGCTCCACGTACACCCGCGCATGCGCCGGCGCGTACGGCGCGAGCGCCGCTGCCAGCTCCCCGACATCGCGAAACCTCTCCTCCCGATTCCGCGCCAAGCACCGCAGGATCACCGCCTCGAACCCTGCCGGCGCGTCCGCTCGGTACTGCCGCAGCGGCGTCGGTTGCCCCGCGATCACCAGCGCACACACCGCCTGGATCGTCTCCGCATGGAACGGCGTCTTCCCGCAGACGAGCTGGTACAGAATGATCCCGAGCGCCCACACATCGCTCCGCGCGTCCACGCTCTTCGGCGTGTTCATCTGCTCCGGCGACATGTAGAGCGGCGAGCCGAGCATCTGCGACTCGTGCGTCAGCGCCACGTCGGATCCCATGAGCTTCGAGATCCCGAAGTCCAGCACCTTCACGCACGGAGCTCCGCTCACGTCTTGCGTCAGGAACAGGTTCGCCGGCTTCAGATCCCGGTGCACGATCCCCGCCGCGTGCGCCTCCCCGACGGCCTCGCACGCTTGCAGCACGAGCTCCACCGCCTCCTCGAACGGCAGTTGCCTCCGCGCCTTCAGCGTCGCGGCGAGGTCTTGCCCGTCGAGGTACTCCATCACGATGTACGGCGCGTCGTTCTCGTCGGCCCCCACATCGAGCACACGCGCCACGTGGTGGCTCTTCAAGAGCACCGCGGCGCGCGCCTCGCGCAAAAACCGCTCGCGTTGCTCCGGGCTCACGACGCGACCCGTGAGGAGTGACTTCACCGCGACGAGCTGCCCGAGATCCACGTGCCTCGCGGCCACGACGACGCCCATCGCGCCCGAGCCGAGCACGCGCTCCACGCGATACTTCCGCGCCAGGAGATCGCCGGGTTTGACGGGCATCTGGCTCATGAAGCGCCATCTCAGCCGACTCGTACGGCAAGTCAAGAACGTGGAGCCTCGCCTGTTCGCCCTCGCGAACGTCGGCGGTTGTCGCCTCGGTTTGTCTCCACCCAACACGGGACATCCCCGGCGCTCCGAACGTCACCCGCATGTTCCGTGTCCTCCCTCACGCACACGCCTGGCGGTTCCTCATGGACTTTGGTCCCGTGTTGTCCGAAAATCGCAGCCGTGAGCAATCCACAAAGACCTCCGGATCGTGGCCCTCGCCGGAGCGATCCGGGCGTCGATGATCCGCGCACGGGACCGGACAGCCAGCCGCCTACGTCCACATCGTTCTCGGGCGTGATCGCGCGCGGCTTCGACGCCGTGCCCATCTCCGTGCGGGGGGACAGGTCCACGCCGCCGAGCGTGCCGTCGAGTCGCCTCCCGCCTTCGTCGGGGACCGTGCCGACGAGTGGTCCTTCGAGCACCCCTGCGTCGGGCCAACCGAGCTCGGGCGTTCGTCGTACCAAGGGCGGCATCTACCAGGCCGTGCGCCTCCTCGATCAGAAGCACGGATCGTTCTTCATCTCGCGGCTCATCCTCGTGACCGGCGTCAACCTCCGCAGCTTCGATTCTTCGAGCGTGGACGATCCCGTCGTCGCCGAGAAGCTCATCAAAGCGCTCCGCCCCCTGCTCTCTCCGGCGGAGCTCGACGGCCTCATGCCGCTGCTTGTCGCGCCGCAACGCTGAAGGGAGCTCGTCATGTACGTTGTTTGCGTCAAGGTCTCCGTGCTCGCCGATCACGTCGACGCCTTCCTCGAGGCGACGCTCGACAACGCCCGCGGCACCCGCACCGAGCCGGGCAACGCCCGCTTCGACGTCCTCCGCGCCAACGACGATCCCACGCGGTTTTTCCTGTACGAGGTCTACCAGACCGAGGCCGATTTCAAGGCCCACCAGCAGACCGCGCATTACCTCCGCTGGAAAGAGCGCGTCGCGCCGATGATGGCCGCGCCACGCGCCTCCGAGAAATACGCCTCCGTATTCCCCGAGCCCTGGGCCTGACGAACCGCGTGATCCCGTGAAGTTCTCGTTCCGCACGGCGCCCGAGATCCAGTTTGGCGCGGGCACCCTCGGCGAAGCTCCGGCCGCCGTGGCCCGCTTCGGCAAGCGTTGCCTCCTCGTCTCCGGCAAAAGCTCGCTCGAACGCTCCGGCAAGCTCGCCGCGATCGAAGAGGGCCTCCGCGCGCGGGGCGTATCGATGGCGCGATTCTGCGTGGACGGCGAGCCCGACCTCGCGGTCGCGGACGAAGGCGCCCGCATCGCCCGCGAAGGTGGCCACGACGTCATCCTCGCGATCGGCGGCGGAAGCGTGATCGACGCCGCGAAAGCGGCGGCCGCGCTCGCGACGAACGAGGGTTCCGCAATCGATTACGTCGAAGCCGTGGGCGCGGGCCGCACGATCGAAAAGACGCCTTTGCCGCTCGTCGCCGTCCCCACGACCGCGGGCAGCGGCTCGGAGGTCACGAAAAACAGCGTCCTTCGTGTCCCCGAGCTCCGCGTCAAGCGCAGCATTCGCAGCGATCTCATGGTCCCGCGCGTCGCCCTCGTGGACCCTTCCCTCATTGCCACGGCGCCGAAGAGCGTCGCGGCTTCCTCCGGGCTCGACGCGCTCACGCACCTCGTCGAGGCCTATCTCTCGAAGGGCGCGCAGCCGATGACCGACGTCCTCGTCGTCCCCGGCATCACGCTCGCTTATCGCGCGCTCGTCGTGCTCGCCGAGGATCACGCCACGGACGAATCGCACGAGGCCATGGCGCTCGCGGCGCTCTGGGGCGGCATTGCGCTCGCCAATGCGGGCCTCGGCGCCGTGCATGGCCTCGTCGCGCCGCTCGGCGGCCTCTGCGGCGTCCCGCACGGCGCCGGCTGCGGTTGCCTCTTGCCCGCCACCTTCGCCACGAACGTCGCCGCCTTGCGCGCCCGCGCGCCCGGCCACCCGGCTCTCGCCCGCGCCCACGAGGTCGCCGACCTCCTCCTGCCCCCCGACGCCCCCGATCGCAGCCCCGAGCGCGCCGCCGACGCGTTTCAAGGTTTACGCGACAAACTCGGTGTCCCGTCGCTCCGATCGTACGGCGTCTCCGAGACCGACCTCGCCTCGATCATCGCCGGCTCGCGGGCGGGCAGCATGCGTTCGAATCCGATCGACCTCACGGACCCCGAGCTCGAAGCGATCCTCGCGCGCTCGCTCGGCCCGCCGCTCGCCTGATCATCGGGCTTCACGGCTGCCACGGGTCTTTGGTAGGGTTCGGCCATGCGATACTCGATGGCCCTGATCCTGTTCGTCCTCGCTGGTTGTGGCTCGAGCGCCCCGAAAGCCGAGGAGCCGAAGCCCGAGACCCAGGCGGAAGCTTCCACGGAGACGAAGACCGAGACAGCCGACGCGCCCAAGGCCGAGGAAGACAGCAAATCGATCCCCGAGGCCTGCGCGGGCGACGACAAGGCCGCGTGTGTCATGCCGAAGGGCTTCGTCAAGCGCCTCTGTAGCGGCGTCTACCCGGAGCTCGCGCTGTATCTCTTCCAGAAGAGCTCGCCCTGGCGCCGCGCCTACGTCTCCGCGAAGGAGGTCGCGCCGTTCAACGGGCTCGGCGGCCCGAGCGCGGAGGAGAAGCTCACGCTCGACGAAGAGCTGCTCGTGCTCAACCAGATGAAGGCGGACACGGGCGGCATGCAGGTGAGCGGCGCGTCGGGCAGCGTCGACGTGCTCCGCTGGGACGGCACCTGCGCGACCCTCTCGACCGAGGAGGTCCGCTTCCAGGCCCCGTCGAAGCCCAAGCACGCCATCATTCCGTGGCGCATCCTCGAGGACGCGACCCAGGAGGCGCTCAAGAAAAACGAGGCGCTCGCGAACGTGGCCACGGAGCGCAAGAAGGAATGCAAAGGCGCGACGATGGGCGCGGTCTCCGCGAAATGCGAGAAGGCCGATAAAGCGCTGAACGATCTCGTCGTCGAAGCCGTGCGCACCGGCACGACCGTGCCCAAGCCCGCGAAGGTCCCCTGAGAGGGTGCTGCCACAGCGTAGCGCCGGGGTTTCACCCCGGACCCGACCAGGGGCTCTTCGCCCCTGGACCCGAACCAGGGCACAGCCCTGGACCTCGGGTGCATCGACCGCGGTGCGGTCGATGCAACGATTCGCGCAGCAGCCTGTGGAATCCCCTTTGAATCGATTCAGCGCAGCTTCGCCTTGCCCTGGCTGGCGAGCGTGAATCCGATCAGCTTGTAGAGCAGCCGCGCCCCCACGTTCGCGTCCCACTCGTCGCCGTCCGGCCCCGGGGCGACCTCGTTCAGATCAAACCCCACGATCGTTCGTCCGGATCGCACCACCTCGCCGATCACGTACACCGCCTCGTGAAAATCGAGCCCGCCGGGCACGGGCGTGCCCGTGTGCGGGCAATACCGCGGATCGAGCCCGTCGACGTCGAACGACACCCACACCTCGCGCGGCAGCGCATCCACGATCTCCCGCGCGACTGCGGCAAACGTCTCACCCCCGAGCTTGCGCCGCGCGAGGTCGCGATCAAAAAACACCCGCGCGCGCTCGCCCTGCGAGGCGACGTAGTCCATTTCCTCCTCGCACACATCGCGAATCCCGACCTGGACGAGTTTTCCGACGCCCGCCGCGCGCGACAGCACGTTGTACATGATCGAGGCGTGCGAGAACGTAAAACCCTCGTAAGCGCGGCGCGTGTCCGAATGCGCGTCGAAATGGAGCACGCCGAGCCCTGGATGCCGCCGGGCGAGCACCTCGATCGCGCCGAGCGGCACCGCGTGATCGCCGCCCACGATTCCCACGATCTTTCCCTTCGCCACGAGCCGCTCCGTCTCGGCCGCGACGTGTGCATTCAGCTTCCCGCCGAGCTCGTTCACCCGCGCGAGCGCCGCGCGCAGCTCGTCCGTCTCGACGACGCCGCCTACCTCGATGATCTTCTGCGCGAGCGCCCGCCCCTCCTCGTTCCACCGGGCGATCTCTTCCGCCTCGTCCTGCATGAAAATGCCGGGCGCATAAGGTTTTTCCACGTCGAGGTCGTAGAGGTCCACCTGCCGGCTCGCCTCGAGGATCGCCGCGGGGCCGCCCGACGTGCCGCCGCCGTACGAGGTCGTCACTTCCCACGGGACGGGGACGAGCACGACGGCCGCGTCGTCCTCCGTGAAAGGCAATCCATAAATGCCGGAGTCGGCGGCCGCGGGCGCGTTGGGATCAAACGGAACGGTCATGACGGCAGCCTCTAGCACGATCGAGCGTTCGACGCAGGGGGCGCGCTCTCGTCCTCTTGCTGCCGCAGACGCTCCACGAGCGCCGCATTGAGGTCCTGCACGGTCCACTCCTTCGGTAGCCAGTTACTCGGGATCCAGTACACGTTGCCGTCACGAACCTGCACGATGATCGATTTCGGCGACTCCGGCGGTTGCAACCCCACGGAAACGATCTCGCGTATCGGCACCGAGATCACCTGCATCGACATCGGACGTCCCACGGGGAACGACAAGGACTTGGCGCCGAGGACGAGCTCGAAGGGGTCGAGCTTGGCGAAGCGAAGGATGCCGAGCAGGGCCATCACACTCATGCCCACGGAGAGCACGCCCAGCACCGCGTAAAACACGTCCGCCCCGTCGGGGTCGAAGTGGAAGAGGCCGTTCAAGATGAGGCCCCGATCGTTGACGCTCGAACGGTGGAAGAAAAACGCGGCGCAGGCGCCGAACAGGATCAAGCCGGGGACGAGCTGCCGGTAGGGCTTACGCAACGGAATCTGGATCTTTGGCTCACTCCGTTTCTTGCGCTTCGTCTTCTCGGGTTCCACCGCGCGTTTTCCTCTCTTTACACGCCCTCGACCACGCTACGATGGCGCCGTGGGCAACGGCGTTGCACTCGACCCTTCGCGCTTCGAGGCCGTCGAGCGGGAGCTCGCCGAAGCGCAAGCCACGATAACACGCCTCGAACGTGAGGCATGGCGCATTCGGCACATGCTCGAGGTCACCCAGGAGACGCTCACCGTCTTCGAGAACGGCGTCGTGATCGACACGAGCCCGCAGTTCGAGGTGATGTTCCGGGGCAAGCGCGAGGATGCGATTGGCAAGCACGCGTTCGAGTTCGTCGCGCCCGAGTCGCACGCGCTCGTCGCCGAGCACCAGCGCCGAGGCTCCGTCGAGCCCTACGAGGCCACGCTCCTGCGGATGGACGGCTCCACGTTCGTCGCGCGCATCCGCGCGCAGAACTTCGAACGCGATGGGCGCACGATCCGGATCGCGACGTTCGCCGACGCGACCGCGGAGAAGCTCGCCGCGGAGGTGGTCCGCACGGCCGCCGTGGTCGAGGAGACGATGCAATTGCAGACCGAGCTCCTCGTGCGCCTCTCGAATCCGCTCTTGCCCATCGCCGAGGGCACGCTCCTGCTCCCGCTCATCGGCGTCATCGACGAGGACCGCGCGAGCGGTGTGCTCGGCACGCTCACGCAGGGCATCGTGGCGCACGACGCGCGTTTCGTGATCCTCGATGTCACGGGCGTCGAGGCGCTAGACACGCAAGTCGCGAATCTTCTCGTCACGTGCGCGCGCGCGGCGGCGCTCCTCGGCGCGCGCGTCCTGCTCACGGGCATTCGCGCGGACGTGGCGCGAACGCTCGTCACGCTCGGCCATGATCTCGGGAGTCTCGTCACGTTCGCCACGCTCAAGCAAGGCGTGGCGCACGCGCTCGGCGCGCGGCGGTGATCAGACGGCGCCGTCCACCAGAATGGTCGCTCCATTCACGTACGACGAACGATCCGACACCAGAAACGCCGCCATCTCGGCGACCTCCTGGAACGTGCCGAGCCGCCCGAGCGCCGTGTGCCGCAGGTACTCGTCGAGCCGCCCTTTCGGCAAATTCACGCTGACCCCGCCCTCGAGCACCCCGGGCGCGAGGTTGTTCACCGTGATCCCATACCGCCCGATCTCCTTGGCGAGCGCCTCCGTAAAACCCTTGATGGCCGCTTTTGCCGTGCAGTAATGCACCGGCGCTTGCATCATCTTCACCCCGGCGAGCGAGCCGATGTTGAGGATACGCCCGCGCCGAAGTTTGACCATGCCCCGAAGGACGGCCTGCGTGGCGAGGAACGTGCCTTTCACGTTCGTATCCATCACGCGGTCCCAGTCCTCTTCGTCCATCAACGCGAGCGGAACCACGTCGGACACGCCCGCGTTGTTCACGAGCACGTCGACGGTCCCCACCGCGGCCTCCATTTCCTTCACGGCCGCGGCGAGGCCCTGTTTGTCGAGCACGCTCGTTCGAAAGGAAAAACCGCGCACCCCGTGGGCCTCGATCTCGGCGAGCGTCTCCTTCGCCTCGACCTCCGATTTCGTCCAGTTGAACCCGACGTGCGCCCCTTCGCGGGCGAGCGTCACGGCGATCGCCCGCCCGAGGCCCTTGGATCCGCCCGTCACCAGGGCGATGTGCCCTTCGCAAAGCTTCGTCATGTACTCACGATCGAGAGACGCGTCGTCCCGTTTTCCTTCACCCAGGGCTTCTTGCCCCAGGACGGCGTCACGGTCCCCGGCCCTTTCGCCGCGCCGCGGTGGAACATGTTGAAGCCACACGCCGGCATGATCCGCCCGTCCGTCTGCGGATAATGGTGGCAGCATTTGCGCAGGCGCTCGAGATCGAAATCGTGCCTGTCCATGTAATGGTGCAAGAAGATCGATTTCGCCTGCTGCTCGCCGATGAGCAGGCTCTCCTTCTGCGTCATCGGCCGATCCGGGAACATCACCTTCAGCGTGCGCTTGAGCGCCGCGAGGATCTCCGGCCCCCGCTCGATCTCGTCTTGCCGCGCATAGACGTCGTACAGCACGTCCTGGAGCGTCTGCTCCATCTCCGGCGTCGCGGGGAGCGTCGCGCTCGAACGGAGGAGCGAGCCGTGTTTCGTGAAATCGACGAACCGCGAGAACGGCAAAAACGTCCCGTCGTCTAGGCGGAGCAGATAGGTGAGCGACACGCATTGCGGGTGCGAGCACGGCAGCGGGAAAAAATCCTCCACCTTGAGCTTGCCGCCCGTCTGCTCGTCGACGCGCCGCACGACGCCCGGAATCGTGAGCCGATCCATCGGATCGTGCCCGAAGAGGCCGCCGCCGTGGCCCGTGTAGGCGGCGGGCTGGAAGTTCAGCGAAAGGAAATGGGTTTCCGAGAGGAAGAGCTCGACGACTCTTCCGATCTGATCGTCGTTCACCCCGCGCGTGGCCACGAAGATGATCTGCGTCGGGATCTGGAGCTCGCGCAGCGCCGCGAGCGCGGCATCCTTCTCCTTCACGAGGTCGCGGCCGCGGATCTTTTCGTGTGTATCGGCGGTGAAGCCGTCGAGCTGCAGACCCACGTACGCGCCGCTCTCCTTGAGCGCCTTCGCGAAGGCCCGGTCCTTGCCGAGGCGGATGCCGTTCGTGATCACCACGACGCGTCCGATCTCGGGGCGGCTCGCGATGCGCACGAGGTCGAGGATTTGCGGGTGGCTCGTGGGTTCGCCGCCGGAGAGCGCCACCGACTCGCACTGCCCCTCGTTCACCACGAGGGTGTCGATCATGCGGGTAAATGTGTCGAGATCGATGTGGTTCGAGTACTGGTTGTCGACGATGCAGATCGGGCACTCGAGGTTGCAGTGATCGGTGACCTCGATGATCGGCAGGCAGGTGTGCTGCTCGTGATCATTGCAGGTCCCACAATCCGTGGGGCAGCCGTGCTCGACCTTCGTGGCGAACTTCAAGGGCTCGGTGCCGGCGCGCGCGTACGCATAAGCGCGCACGTAATATTTCGCGTCCTCTGAAACGAGCGCCTCCGAAGGCCCACACGCCGCGCAGTTTTTCTTGAAATACACGCGGCCTTCGCGGATCACGACCTTCGCAGGCAAGAGCGTCAAGCAGCCCGGGCAGGTGGACGTCGTCTCCTTGAACTCGATCTCCCCTTCGACCCCCTCGGGGACCTCGCCACGCGCGAGAAAACGGTCGACATAATCTTTTGCAGTGCCGGGAAGAATTTCTTCCGAAGGTCCACACGTGGGGCAAAGCAGGAGCCGCATGGGGCTATCGCCGCGCAGCACGACGCGGCCCTCGTGCGTTTCGCGGCACGTCGGACATGCCGCACGCTCGTGGTGGAAAAACGTATGCGGACGGTCCTGTCGTGTCGGCGTGATACAGCTAACGCAATCCATGGCGCTCCCCTCGTGAGCACGCATTCTCCACTCTGGGCACCTTTGCCGTCAATTCGAACTGCTATCCTCGGCCGCACGTGCGTTACCTGCTCCTCGATCGGATCACGCAGCTCGAACCGCCGCGCCTCGCGACGGGTGTCAAGTGTGTGTCGCTCTCGGACGACACCTTCGCGGACCACTTTCCGGGCCACCCCGTGATGCCCGGTGCGCTCGTGATCGAGGCGCTCGCGCAGCTCGGCGGCGTGCTGCTCGAAGCGAGCCGGCGCGCCGAGGGACACGAGGACGTGCACGCGCTGCTCACGATGGTCGATCGCGCGCGCTTCCGGCGCATCGTGAGGCCCGGGGACAAACTCGAGCTCGAAGCGGAGACGATCCTCGCGCGTGAAGAAGGCGGGCAGGTGAAAGGCACGGCGCGGGTCGACGGTGAGGTCGTGGCGACGGCCGAGCTCGGCTTCGCGTTCGCGCGCGTGACGAACCCCAAGGTGCTCGCGCGTCGGCGCGAGGTGCTCGACATATGGCTGACCGGAGCGGCGGAGGAGCCTTGAGAAGGCGCGTTTTCGTGCGCGGTCGAGGCGCGATCACCCCGCTCGGCGATTCCTGGCCCGCGTCGAGGGACGCGCTCGCCGAGGGCCGATCCGCGGTCGGCCCCGTCAAACATTTTGACGTCGAAGGATATCCCTCGCAGGTCGCGGCGGGTGTTTCCTTCCCGCTCGAAGAAGCCGAAGATCGCCGCCTCGCGCTCGCGCGGCGCGCCGCAGACGAGGCGTGGGCCGAGGCAAAGGAGAACGCCGCGCCCTCGCGAATCGGCGTGTTCGTTGGCGCCGAGAGCGGCCGGGCCACGTACGAAACGATCTTCGCGCTCTCCCGCGCGGCGGGCGGCGGCGCGTGCTTCGATCACGCGCGCTTCGGCGAAGATGCGCGGGGCCTCGCGACGTCCGTCCACGCGGCCGCGGTCTCGCCGGCCGCGGTCGCGTCGGCGCTCGCGGCGCGGATCGGCGCTGAGGGGCCCGTGGAAACGATCTCCCTCGCCTGTGCCTCCGGCGCGGCTGCGATCGTCTCGGCCACGCGGGCGATCCGGCTCGGGCTTTGCGACGTCGCGCTCGCGGGCGGCGTGGGCGCGGACGTCGATCCGTTCATGCTCGTAGGATTCGGGTTGCTCGGCGCGCTGAGCGCGCGTGGCGTCTCGTGCCCGTTCGACGTGCGGCGCGACGGTTTCGTCGTGGGCGAAGGCGCGGCGTTCGTGGTGCTCTCGGCGTCTCCTGGCGACGAGCCACGCGCCGAGATCCGAGGGGCGATGCGCACGCTCGACGCGCATCACCTCACGGCGCCCGATCCGACGGGCGATGGGGCCGAGCGGGCCATGCGCGGCGCGATCGAGGACGCGGGCCACGTGAAGATCGGCTACGTGCAGGCGCACGGCACGAGCACGCAGCTCAACGACGCCGTCGAAGCCGCGGCGATCCGGCGGGTCCTCGGCGACGCGCTCCCGGACGTGCACGTCGGCTCGGTCAAAGGCGCGGTCGGGCACTGGATCGCGGGCGCCGGTGCGATCGGTTTTCTGTGCGCGCTCGAAGCCGTCGAGGAGGGCCTCTGTCTGCCGACAGCGGGCCTCACCGAGCCCGATCCCGCCTGCGTGTTGCCGCACGTCGTTGGCGCGGCTTTGCGAAAACCTGTGGAAGCGGCTCTCGTCAACGCCTTCGCGTTCGGCGGCGCGAACGCGAGCCTCGTGGTGAGCCGATGCGCCTAGACGGAAAAGGCCTTCCCATCGTCGCCCTTTCGACCCTGACGACGGCGGGCCTCGCGGGCCGCGGCCTCGGCCGTCGCGTGCTCGAGAAGAACCTCCCTCTGCCGTGCGAGATCGCCACGCCCGTGCCGTCGCGGCCCGAGGACGTCCGGCAAAAAAAGCTCATGTCGCGCGCCGCGTGGTTCTCCGCGCTCGTCATGCGCGACGCGCTCGCCGAGGCGCGGTGGGACGAAGGGCGCGCCGAGATCGGCGCGTTCTTCGGCGTCGGCGCCTCGGGCGCGGAGATGGACGAGGTCGCCCGGCTCGTCGCGGCGAGCATGGAGGACGGGCGGTTCTCGCTCGCGCGCTGCGGCCGCGAAGGCCTCGAGGTGTGCAATCCCCTGTTCGCGTTCCAGATCATGAACAACTTCACGCTCTGCCACGGGGCGATCCTCGAGGGCCTCGCCGGCCCGAACGCCGCGTTTTTCTCGCGCGGCACGGGCACGGTGACGGCGCTCGAAGAGGCGTGCGCCGCGATCGCGTCGGGTGCGTGTGAGCGCGCGCTCGTCGGCGGCGCGGACACGGCCCTGCACCCGGTCACGACGGCCGAGCTCGAACGCGAAGGCTTCTTGCGGCAAGGGCTCACACCGGCCGAAGGCGCGGCCGCGCTCGCGCTCGCAGCCACGGCCGAGGCGCCGCTCGGCTACGTGGAGGCCGTGCGGGTGTTCACGGTCGATCGCCCCCGCGGCGCGCTCGTACCCCGCACGGGCGTGTTGCGCGACGCGGCCGTGCCTGCCGCGTTCGACGCGCTCGAGGATCAGCCTTGCGACGTCGTCGTGCTCGCGCCCTGGGGCGCGCCCGCGCGCGAGGCGCTCATGGATCTGCCGGAGGTGCTCGAAACGGAGGTCTCGGTCGACACCTCGCTCTCCCTCGGCGAATCCCTGGCCGCGACGCCGGCGCTCGCCTGGGCGCTCGCGCTCGATCTGCTCGTGCACTTCGACAAACCTCGTGCGCTCGTCCTCTCGGCGGGCCCGGACGGGGATCTCGGGGCGGTCGTGCTCGCGAAAGGGGGCGCGTGATGGGCGCGCGTCGCGCGGTGATCACGGGCGTCGGCGCGGTCAGCGCGTTCGGCGTCGGGTACGAGGCGCTCGCGAACGGCCTCGCCGCGGGCCGCAGCGCGGTTGGTCCGATTCGCAGCTTCGACGCGCGCACGTTCCCCACGCGCGTGGCGGGCGAGGTGCCGATCGAGAAGACGGACGCGGTCTTCCTGGAAAAACACCGCGGCGTCCTGCTGCACGTCGGCGAGGCCGGGACGTGGGAAGACGCGGGCCTCCTCCGCGACCGCAAGGTATGCTTCGGCGTCGTCGCGGCGGCCGAGGCGTGGCGCCATGCGCGATGCGGGACGGCCGAGCGCAAGGGCACGCTCTCCATCGGCCTCGGGCTCGAACAGGCGTTCCTGGAGGACCTCGCGGAGCAGCTCCACGAGGGCGAGCTCCGCGTCGGCGCTGGTGATCTCGCGGGCGGCGAGGGCGTTCGGTTCCGCTCGCGTGTCGACCTCACGGCCGAGAAGATCCGCGCTGTCGTGGGCCTCTCGGGCCGCGTCGCCGTGCACGCCTCGGCTTGCGCGGCGGGCGGCATGGCCGTCGCGCACGCGGCCTCGCTCATCGAGCGGGGCGCGGTCGACGTCGTCCTCTGCGGCGCGGCGGACTCGATGGTCAACCCGCTCGGCATCGGCGGCATGTCGCGTCTCGGCGCCCCCTCGCCGCGCGCCGAGGCCTCGGCGTGCAGGCCGTTCGATCGCCGGCGCGACGGGCTCGTCGTCGGCGAAGGCGCGGCGATGTTCGTCGTCGAGGAGGAATCCCGAGCGCGCGCGCGCGGCGCGGAGCCGCTCGCGGCCATTGCCGGCTACGCGACCACGCAGGACGCCTACCGCGCGACGGCGCCCCGCCCCGACGGATCCCGCGCGCTCGCGACCATGGAGCGCGCCGTTCGTCATGCCAACCTCACTGCTGCGGACATCGGGTACGTCAATGCCCACGGCACCGGGACGCCGCTCAACGATGCGGCCGAGGCCAAGGCGATCCGCGCGCTTTTCGGCGACGTGCCCACGTCGAGCATCAAGGGCGCCGTCGGCCACCTGATGGCCGCCGCGGGCGCGATCGAGCTCGCCGCGTGCCTGCTCGCGTTCACGCGGGATCTGCTCCCCGGGACGGCGCATTTCGAGGAGCCGGATCCGGAGTGCCCGATCAACGTGATCGGCCCGAGGCCCCTCGGCAAACGTGTCGACTACGTGCTCTCGAACTCGTTCGGGTTTGGCGGGCAAAACGTGAGCGTGGTCCTCGGGAGACCCCGGTGAACCACGCGGGCCGCATGGCCGTCACGGGGTTTGCCCTGCGCACCCCACTCGGTGACGACGCCGCGGCCGTGCTCCGGAGGCTCCTCGCCGGCGAGCGCGCGGCGGCCCCGAACGCCCATTTCGACGCGAGCACCTACGCCTGCCGCCTCGCCGCCACGATCCCCGGGGCTCCCCGGCCGACGAAGCACCGCAAATTCGTCAAACGGATGGGGCTCTTCGGCATGGAGGTCGGGGCCGAGGCCCTCGCCCGCTCGGGCGCACCCGCGAAAGGCGCGCGGCTCGGGCTTTTTTGCGGTTATGGAGGCCTGCGCGCGCACTGGGACGATCTGATGCCCGTGCTCGAACGGCAGGCGGGCGACGCGCGTGCGACGGGCGCATGGGCGCAGGGTTTTTCCTTGTTGCACCCGTTCTGGATGTTGTTTCACCTGTCGAACAACGCGCACGCGCTCCTGTCGATCGACGTCGACAGCAAGGGCGACGGCACGACCACAGCGGGCTCGAATGCGGGGGCGCAGGCGCTCCGCTCGGCCATCGTCGCCCTCGCCATGGGGAGCGTCGATGCGGCGCTCGTCTTCGCGTACGACTCGCTCGTCGAGCCAGAGACGATTCTGTCGCTCGGCGTGTCGGGCGCCGCGACGAAGGCGGCCACGCCCGCGGCGGTCGTGGCCCCGTACGACGAGCGCGCGGCGGGGATCGTGCCGGGCGAGGCGGCCGCGGCCGTCGTGCTGGAGCGGCCCGAGGATGCAGGAGAGCGAGCGATTTCGTTCGTCTCGGCCGCGGCAACGGCCGATGGCGCCGTGGACTTTCCCACCCCGCGCGCGATCGCCTCCCTCGCGGCCGCTCTCTCCGCGGGTGACACGATCGTCGACGGCGCCGCGCTCGCCTCGCCCGTGCGCGACGCGGCTGAACGCGCGGCCCTCGCCGACGTGCTCGGCCCCTCGGCCACGCTCCTCGCGTTGACCGCTTCCACGGGCCAGCTCGGCGGCGCGACGGCGGTCGTGCAGGCGATCCTGCTCGCCGAGGCGCTCCGCGCGGGCACGCTGCCGCCCATCGCGGGCCTCGATCGTCCCGCCGAAGGCCCACTCCGCCCGCTCGTGCGCGCCGAGGAGACACGCTCTCGCTCGGCATTGGCCCTCTCGGCGGGCATGCCGGGGCTCGCGGGCGCCCTGCGCGTGGAGGTTCCATGAGCGACACCAAGGAGCGATCCCGCGTCGCGCTCGTCACGGGCGCCTCGCGCGGCATCGGACGCGCCATTGCGGAGGCGCTCGGTCGGCGCGGATATGCCGTCGCCGTCGATTATCGAAACGACGAGGACGCGGCGCAAAAGACCGTGGCCGCCGTGGAGGCGCTCGGCGCGCGGGCCGTCGCTCTCCGCGCCGACGTCTCGCGCCCCGCGGAGGTCGCCTCCCTCTTCGAGCAGGCCGAAAACACGCTCGGGCCGCTCGACGCGCTCGTCTGCAATGCCGGCGTCACGCGCGACGGCCTCCTCGGGGCGAGCACCGACGACGATTATAATCACGTCTTCGAGACGAACGCCGCGGGCGTGGTGCATTGCTGCCGCGAGGCCGCGCGGCGCTTCATTTCGCGGCGGCGCGGCGCGATCGTCAACGTCTCCAGCGTGGCCGCGCAGCGCCCGGGCCGCGGGCAATCGCTTTATGCCGCCTCGAAGGGCGCCGTCGAGTCGTTCACCCGCGCGCTCGCGGTCGAGCTTGCGCCGCGCGGCGTGCGTGTGAACGCCGTCGCGCCGGGCCTCGTCGAGACCGACATGACGGCCGAGCTCCGGGCCATCGCGCCGGAGGAACTCGCGAAACGCATCCTGCTCAAGCGCGTCGGCCGCCCCGAGGAAATCGCGGCGGTCGTCGCTTTCCTCGTCTCGGACGAGGCGAGCTACGTGACAGGACAGATATGGAACGTGGACGGCGGATTCAAGCTGGAATGAGCGGCCCGGGCGGGATCGGGGGCCCGGGAATGCTGGCGTGGCTCGAAACGCGGCGATCGCGCCGAGAATTCGAGGACACGCCCGTGCCGAAGGAGGTACTCGCCCGGCTCGTGCAAGCCGCGATCACCGCGCCCTCCAACACGAACCGGCAGCCGTGGCGGTTCACGGTCGTCACGGCCCCGGACAAACGCAAGCAAATCGCCGCCGCCGTGCGGGCACGGGCCGAGGAGATCAAGGCGATCATCCACCGTGGCCACCATGCCGAGGATTTTGCCAACTACGGCGATTTTTTCCACGAGCCGCTGGAGAGCGCCGCGGCCATCGTGGTGCCACAATGGCGCGATTACCCCGACCTCATCGCCGACCTCATCACCTCGGGCGGCGGGGATCCTTCGCAGTACCATACGGCTCGCAGCATGCAGGCCGAGCTCTGCTCGACGAGCGCGGCCGTGATGGCGATGCTCCTCCAGGCGCACGCCGAGGGCCTCGGCGCCTGCTGGATGGCGGGCCCGATGATCGCGAAGCCCGAAATCGAGGGGCTGCTCGGCATCCGGGAGCCGTTCCGGATGGTCGGCGCCGTGGCGCTCGGATACCCCGTGGGCGACGCGCCGCCGCCCGGGCGAAAGCCGATCGATCGCGTCGTGCAATGGGTGGAGGACTGACGAGCCCTATCCCTCGACGCGGCGGCTTTTCGCGTCGACGACCGTCAATGCGACCCGCTCGACGCGGCCCTCCACGCACACCGGATGGAAGCTCGCGAGCGCGCGGCGGTGCGCTTGCCAGGCCACTTCCACGTCGAAAAGCGGCTCGCCCGTAGCGAAGACCTTCCGAACGTGCTCGGCGAGGGCCATCGTGTCCGGTCCCTCGGGGAGAATCTCGGCCAGCGGGAGGCCGAGGTGGGCCTCGGCGGGCGCGCAGTTCATCGCCCGGGCGAGCGCGGCATTGATGCGCTCGCAGCGCAGGTCCGCATCCACGATGGCGAGCCCGATCGGCGACCGCCCGACCACCGCTTCGAGCACCGCGGCCGTCCTCGCGGCCTCGGCCAGGGCGCGCTTTTCGCGGGCGACGAGCTCGGCCCGCTCCCGCTCGAATTGCATGGCCTCGCGCAGGCGCGTGACCTCGCCGCGGCGCCAGAGGTCGGCCAGCGTCGACACTTTTGCCCGCAGGATGTCGGGGCTGAACGGCTTGGGGATGTAATCGACCGCGCCGTGCGCATACCCTTTGGCGTGATAGGTGTCGTCGCGATGGATCGCCGAGATGAAGATGATCGGCACTTCCTTCGTGCGCTCGCGCCTTCGGATCAGCCCTGCGACCTCGAACCCGTCCATGTCCGGCATCTGCACGTCGAGCACGATGGCCGCGAACTCCTCGCGCAAGAGATGCGTCAGCGCCTCTTTGCCCGAGCTCGCCCGCACGAGGTGCATCCCGAGGGGCTCCAGCACGGCCTCCAGAGCGAGCAGGTTCGAGGGATGGTCATCGACGAGCAGGATGCTGGGGACGAGGGAGTGCGGTGTCATGGGGGCTAGGTTCCTTGCTCATGAACAACCCTTCGGCGCATGCGTTCGAGGCGGCTCATTACAAAGCATTGTTGTTCGCCCCCCTGTTTTCGAGGGCGGCCAGCTCGAGGAGCACGAGCACAATCTTGTCGTCGGCGCCCGCGACGCACGGAACGAACCCGAGGGGCCTGTCCAGGGTACGGAGCACCCGCGCGACCCGGGCAGGCAGGTCGTCCCCACGCGCGGCGGCCATATCGACGAGCACCTGGGTGGCGCGCTCC
This sequence comes from Polyangium jinanense, assembly GCF_028435365.1. Next base: position 131,226 of record NZ_JAGTJJ010000009.1, read on the forward strand.
GTCGACTCGACGGCGCATTCGATGCTCTCCGCGTCCGGTCCGCCGTCTTTGCACAAGACCAGCACCACGGGATCGGGGACACGCGTATTGCGAAAGGCATGCGCGAGCGGACCCGTGAGCGACGCCTCGAGGACGCGCATGAGCCCGCTCGTGAGAGACCCGTCGCCCACGGGAAGCACCTTCATTCCGAGTCCGACGATAAACCACGGACACACGCCTGATCCATGCGGACCATGCCCCAGTCACGTGTCGGGATCTTCCCGCCGTCATTCAGACATTGGAGGATCCACGTCGCATAGCCACCCTTTGTCACGGACGAAACCTCCAGAACACTAGATTGGCATACTAGTCCTCGCGACATTCGAGCCATCATCCAACATTTTTTCGAATCGGTTACCATTCGAATTCCCAAACGTTTTACACTCTGCGCCGCGACGACGTACCACCCCGTGTGCCGACCCTGACCTCATGAGCCAGGAAATCTGCCCGCCGTCCTCCCCATCCGCTGTCCCCTGCGTGCTCCTGGTCGATGACCACCCCGCGAACCTGCTCGCCCTGGAGGTGGTGCTCGAGCCCCTCGGCCTGCATTTGATGCGCGCAAGCTCGGGCAGAGACGCGCTCCGGCAACTGCTCAGCAACGAGTTCGCGGTCATCGTGCTCGACGTGAACATGCCGGACATGGACGGGTTCGAGACGGCCGCTCTCGTGCGGAGGCTCGAGCGCACGCGGGAGATCCCGATCATTTTCATCTCCGCGTTTCACCGCGACGACACCTACCAAGCCAAGGGGTATGCCCACGGCGCCGTGGACTACCTGCCCAAACCCTTCAATCCCGACATCCTGCGCGCGAAGGTCGCCGCGTTCGCGGAGCTCTGGCGCCGCGCCGAGAACCTCCGCGTCCGCGAAGCCATGCTCTTCGAACGGGAGCGGGCCGAGCTCGTCGCCCGCGAAAAACGCGCCCAGGCCGAGGCAGCGAACAGCGCCGCGGTCCTCGACGCCGTCATCGCGGGCGCGCCCATCGGGATCGCCATCTTCGACGTGCACCTCCGCTGCGAGCGCATCAACGCCGCGCTCGCCGAGATGCACGGCGTGCCCGCCGATGCCCAGGTCGGACGCACGCTGGCCGAGACGCTGCCCGAGGGGCCCGAGACCGCCACCACGATCGAGCGCCTCGAGCGGGTCTTCGACACGGGCGAGCCGCTGCTCAACCTGGAGGTCGCCCGGCCCGTCCCCGGGGGATCGAGGCATCGGTACTCGCTCACGAGCTACTTTCCCGTGCGCGTGGAGGGCCGCGTCGCGCGCGTGGCCATGACCGTCGTCGACGTGACGGCCCTGCGCGCGGCCGAGGCGCGCGCCGCCACGAAGCGCCAGAACCTGCACCGGCTCATGAGCGTGGCCGCGGCCCTGTCGGAGGCGCACACGAGCCAGCAGGTCGCGGAAATCGCGGTCGCCCAGGGTCGCGCGAGCCTCGGCGCGAAGCGCGCGGTCCTCGGCGTGTTGACGGAGGACGGGGCGGAGCTCGCGATCTTGCAATCGGTCGGGTTCGAGGAGACGGAGCTCTCGCCGTGGCCCTACGTGCCGCTCACGCACCCGCTCCCCATGACGGACGCGGTCCGGGAGCAGCGCCCGCTCTTCTTCGAGTCGGCGGCCGCGGCGGCCGACCGATATCCCCAAATCTCGTCGTTGCGGTCACTCGGCCACGAGGCTCTGGCGGCCGTGCCCCTCCTCTTCGAAGAACGCGGGCTCGGGGTCCTGGTTCTCTCCTTCGACGAGCGCCGGGCCTTCAGCGAGGCGGACCGGGCGCAGCTCACGACGCTCGCGCGCCTCTGCGCGCAAGCCATGGAACGCGCGCGCCTCTATGACGCCGAGGCCCGGGCCCGCGCCGAGGCGGAGACCGCCAATCGCGCGAAAGACGAGTTTCTCGCCCTCCTCAGCCACGAGCTGCGCAGCCCCCTCAATGCCTCGCTCGGCTGGACGACGATGCTCCGCGACAACATCCTCCCCGCCGAGAAACGCGAGCGCGCGCTCGTCACGGTGGAGCGAAACATCCGCGCGCAGGTCGCGCTCATCGAGGACCTGCTCGACGTCTCGCGTATCGTCGCGGGCAAACTGCAGCTCAACAGCATCCAGTCGCTCGAGCTCGCGGGCATCGTCGAATCGGCGATCGACGCCGTCCGCCCGGCGGCGGAGGCGAAATCGATCAGCGTCGAGGGCCTCGTCGAAACGCAGGACCGCGTCCACGGCGACCCGGGCCGGCTGCTCCAGATCGTGACGAACCTGCTCGGCAACGCGATCAAGTTCACGCCGAAAGGAGGCTTCGTGCGCGTGCACCTCCGCCGCGTGGATGGGTCGCTCGAGCTCTCGGTCACCGACAACGGGCAAGGCATCTCGCCGGCCTTCCTGCCGCATGTCTTCGACAAATTCCGGCAGGCCGACAGCGGAATGACCCGCACGCACGGCGGGCTCGGCCTGGGCCTCGCGATCGTCAAGCACCTGGTCGAGCTGCACGGCGGCACGATCACGGCGCACAGCGAGGGGAACGGCAAGGGAGCCGTCTTCGTCATGCGCGTGCCGATCGCGGACGTGACGGCGCGACCGACGACACGGCCCCGCTGATCTCCGCCGCGATCGTTTTACCCCGCGCCGCGCCCCGGCATTGCCGCGCGCCGACCGAGACGGGCGAAACAATGCCGCAGGCCGTATCTCACGTTCCGCAGGAGACGGAGGTGTTCGAACCGCACGTCGAGGTGAAGCAAAGAAACGGCGACGGCCGGGCGAATGCCCGTGAGGATGCACTCGGCGCCCACGAGCTCCACGGCGCGGACGAGATCCAGCAAATGGCGCGCGCTGTTCGTGTCCATCGTATCGACGCCGGTCCAGTCGATGATCACGAAGCGTGATCCCCTCGATACGACCGCGTCGAGCAGCCGCGACGTGATCTCCGCGCCGCGCCGATCGTCCACCGCGCCGATGACGGGGAGCGCGAGCACGTCGTCCCATACCTCGATGATGGGCGTCGAGAGCGCGTCGATCCCCTCCTCCAGCCGATCGATGAGCGCGCGTTTCTCGTCGTCGCTCGCCACGATGGCCTCGTCGAGCTCGCGCAGGATGTCCTTGTGCTCGGTCACGTCGCGCGTCACGGTCACCGCGGCGCGCACAACGCCGTTTGCGTCGAGGAGCGGGCGCGAGGACTGCGAGATCCACGTGCAGCGGCCCTCTTCATCCGTCGGGGCGAGCAGGCTCTCGAGGTTGTCGACCCCCTCGCCGCCGAGCGCCCGCCGCGTCGGATCACGCTCCGGGGGCGCCGGCGAAACGCCATCCGAAACGAATACACCCCGCGACCCGGGCTCGCCCGCGATGGCCCGCATGTGGGCGTTGTACATTCGATGCCGGCCCGACGTGTCCTCGACGATCACCCCGACGGGCATCTCGTCGATCACGGCCCGTAGCAGGTCGACCTCCTCGGCGAGCGCTTGCCGGGCCCGCATCTCCTCGGCGAGCCGCGCCTCGAGCGCCGCGATCCGCGCCTGCATTTCCACGACGTCCACATCGGACTTCTACCCCGCTTGTGGCGGGATGGCCAGGCAGGAGCCCTGGTTCAACATACGGTCGAGGGTCTCGGCGATCTCGCGCGCGGCCCGCGCTTGCCACGTGAGGTCCGTTGCAAGGCGAGGCATCAAAATGGCGCGACCCGCGCGCGGCGCGACTGTGAGCTGATAAGCCCCCGGGACCTCGATCACGTAGAGCGCGGGCCGCTCGCGGAGCTCCCCGCGAGACGCGAGCCAATCACGAAAAGCCGAAGGAAATGGCTCTTTCGTCACGAGCTCGAACTGATCACGCCGGATGCAGCCGTAGCGCCGCGTGATCCGCACGCGGCCGACATCGATGACGTCAAGGATCTCCCCGTACGAAGCAAAGCTCCGCCGGTCCTCTGCGACCTCCACGTTCATCCCTGCATTCGCTCCACGACGAACTCGCAGTGCGAATCGCCCTTCGCGGCGCAAAGATGCTCGCGGGAGCGGAAGGATCGCGGATGGCTGAACACCTCGCGATAAAGCTCCTCGGTGAGCGAGGGCCTGCGTGTGATGTCGCCCTGGTAGAGGAGGTTCATGAGCCCGGCCAGCCCGCCGTTCGCGAGGTAGCAACGTGGCCCGTCGGCCCGCGGATACGATTCGAGGTACCCGCGCGACTCGTAGCTATCCCGCACCTCGACGACGAGCCGCTCGCCGGGCAGGAGCTCGGCGACCCGGAAACGGCCCCAGCCGAGGGCGTTCACCACCGCGATCATGCCGTGCACCCAGTCCTCGCGGCTCTCGATCATGGGCTGCACGAGCGCGTCCCACTCGACGGACACCATGATGCCGCCGAACGTGTGGAACGCGCAAACGTGCGCGGCTTCCGTGAGGAGCGCGATCGCGTCCTCCGTGAGCTCGGGGTTTTCCCGGACGAGCGCGCCGAGGACGCCGAACGAGATGCGGTTGTAAAAATCCGCGTAATGGTTCGTCAGGTACAGACCAAAAGCCGGAATGAGGCCCTCCTCGTTGCCGGCGAGGCCCATGCCGGTGACGGTTTCGACGATGACGCGTTCGTCGATGGCCATCACCACACCTCCACGCGGAAGGAGCACCGCTCGCCCCCGGCGGCGACGCATTCGGTCTCGCGGCTCGTGACGCGCTCGGGCGCGAGCCGGCACGCGACCGCGACCGCGCCGGCGAGGAAACCCGCGACGAAGAAGCACCCCGGCGTGGGCCGTTTGCCCCAGCGCGAGACCCAGCCGACCGCATAATGCGAATGCTCGAGCGTCGCAAGGCCGCCGCCCACGCCGAGGTCGCTCACGTCCATCCGGCCAAACCCCTGCGCCGCGAAAATGTCCGCCGCGCGCCTGAGCGCGTCCGCGGCCGAGCCGCTGTTCGCGTCGTTTTCGAGCCCTTGCAGCATCGATCGCGACGCCTCCATCCCCGCGGCCACGAGCAGCGCCGGGGCCCGCTCCTGCAGGGCGTCCTCGATCGTGCGCTGGAGGAAGACGTTGTAATGGTGGCAGTGGAACACGAGCCGGCGCCCGCCGAGCGTGGTGATGCCGCGCTCGAGGTCCGCCTTCGGAGCGAGGTGAAAGCTCATCGTTTTGCCTTCCTTTCGTGTTCCAGGATCTCGCGCGCGCAAACCCATGCCCGCGCCACGAGCTCCGGGTCGTCCGGGATCGACTCTGCGTTGCGTGACAAGGCCCGCCCGACCAGCAAATTCAAGCGCGCCAGCTCCACCACGGCGTTGCCGCGGGCGCGCCCTCGGACGAACTCCACGACCTGCACGAGCTCCTTGCCCACGCCATGTCTCCGTCTGCCGGCTAGAGCCGGCGCCAATCCTCGCCGTGGAAATCGGGGAACGAGACCTTGCACGTGCCCGGATCGATCCCCGTGATCCGCGCCCTTCCATTCGCGTCGAGCATGCCCTCGCGCGTCGCCCCATCCGAAAGCTCGATACGGTAGCGCTTGAACGGCACGGGCTTCGGCGGATCGTCGTCGTCCACGAGCTCGATGCCGAACCAGGTTTTTTCCTCCCGTGCTAGGACCTTCTCGCCCGTGGGCTCCTCCTTGCGGCCCCCCGCCGCGAGGACGAACTGCATCTCCATCTTGAACGCGCGAAGCTCGCCGCTCTCGAGCGCCCGCCGAATCTGCGCCCGCTGCCCGACGAACGACGCGCCCTCCCGCATGCCGAGCGGGCCCGCGAGGAAGGCCGCGATGTCGGCGACGAGGGGGCGCATGCGGGGTTCGTCCGGGAACCATCCCTCGACGAGCCACGCCGCGAGGCTCCGGGCGACGGGCGACGCGTCCTCGGGCACCACGCCGGCGCCGAGGCGCGGCACGATCCATACGACGTCCGAGAGCGTGCTGATGCGCCATTTCTTGCCGTGCATGATCTCGCGCCTCTGCACCACGAGAATACGCGCTCGGGCAGGCCCTCGGCAAGACGTCCGAAAAGCCCTACCCTCGCGCGCTGCGTGGTTGCTAAGATGTCGCCGCCATGACGTCCGTCTCCACGCAGGATCCCTCCCCGCACATGCCAGATCGTGAGATCGGCGAGCACGCATTCCGACTCTGCCAGACGCTCCTCCGCATCGACACCACGAACCCGCCGGGCCGCGAGCGCGCCGCCGCGGAGGTCGTCGCCGGCGAGCTCGCGGCCGCGGGGCTCGATCCGATCACGCTCGAGAGCGCGCCCGAGCGCACGAACGTGGTCGCGCGCCTGCGCGGCACGGGCGAGCTGCCGCCGATCCTGCTCACGGCGCACCTCGACGTCGTCGAGGCCGAGGCCTCGGCGTGGAAACATCCGCCGTTCTCGGGCGTCGTCGCGGACGGCTGCCTCTGGGGGCGCGGCGCGATCGACATGAAGAACATGGCCGCGATGTCGGTCGCGATCCTCGCGCGCCTCGCCCGGGAAAAACCGCGCCTGCGCCGCGACGTGATCTTCGCCGCCGTCGCGGACGAGGAGGCGGGCTGCGACCACGGCTCGCGTTTTCTCGTGGAGAACCATGCCGATCTCGTGCGCGCCGAGTACGCGATCGGCGAGAGCGGCGGCTACACGCTCCACCTCGGCAAGGCCACGTTTTACCCGATCCAGGTCGCGGAGAAGGGCATCTGCTGGGTGCGCGCGCGCGTCCGCGGCGAGCCCGGGCACGGCTCGATGCCCCGCGAGGATTCGGCTGTCGTCAAGCTCGCGAACGCCATTGCGCGGCTCGGCGAAAAACCGCTGCCCGTGCACGTGACGCCCTACATCCGCGATTTCGTGGACGGCCTCGCCTCGAAGCAACCCGCGCCGCTCCGCTCCCTCCTGCGCCGGCTCCTCCACCCCGCGATCGCGCCGCACGTCCTGCGCGCCCTGCCCGATCGCTCGATGGCGCGGAGCTTCGGCGCGATGCTCTCGAACACGGCCTCGCCGACGATCCTGCGTGCGGGCGCGAAGGTGAACGTGATCCCCGGCTTCGCGGAGGCCGAGATCGACGGGCGCACGCTGCCCGGACAAACCGAGGCCGATTTCCTGCGCGAGCTCGGCGCGGTGCTCGGGCCCGAGGTCTCGCTGGAGGTCATCCGGAGCGCGCCGGCCACCGCGATCGACTCCGTCGATTCTCCGCTCTTCGACGCGATGCGCGCGGCGATCCTCGACCGCGAGCCCGGGGCCACGGTCGTGCCTTACATGATCCCGGGTTTCACGGACGCGCAGTACTTCACGAGGCTCGGCGCGAAATGGTACGGGTTTTCCCCCGTCAAGATGCCGAAGGGCCTGCGCTTCGCCGAGCTCTTCCACGGCCACGACGAGCGCATCCCGGTCGATGGGTTGAAATGGGGGACCGAGGTCCTTTTCGACGTCGTGCGCAGGTTTTGCCAGTAAAACTCAAGGCGAGACGAGCGCGTCCGGCCACCACGGCGCGGCCTCGGCCTCGCCGCGGTCGAGCGCGAGCACCACGTGCGGCAAGGTGGCGCGGACGCGGTCGCCGATCCGGTGCATGCCGAGCCGCGCCGCGAGGCGCATCGAGAGCAGGTTGCCCGGGACGATGTCGGCCACGAGGCGATGCGCATTCACGCGCTCGAAGGCGTACCGCACGAGGCCACGCGAGGCTTCCGTCGCATACCCCTGGCCCCAGGAATCGAAGGCGAAATGCCAGCCGAGCTCGAGGTCGGACGCTGTGATGTACGGGGCCAGGACCACGTCGCCGATGATGACCCCGGAGGCCTTCTCGACGACGGCAAACCACCCCTGCCCCGCGGGCATGTTCCGGACGCGCTCGAGGATCTCGTCGAGCTTGCGCGCGCTCGCGGCGGCATCCGGCATGGCGCCCCACCAGATGACGCGGGGGTCGCCCCAGATACGGTGGAATGCTCCTTGATCGCTCACCTCGAGCGGCCGTGCGAGGAGCCTCGACGTCTCGAACGTCATGAAAAGTATTGTGCCTCGCGCGAGATCGACCGTCGAGAAGGTCTTCCCGCGGCGGTCGTTCCGGTCCATCCTTTTTCGGGGAGCGAGACACACGATGGCGGACGAGCTTTCGAGGCGGGGCGTGCTCAAGGTCGTGGCCGCTGCGGCAGCGGTCGCGAGTTGCAAAACCACGAGCAGCGGGACCACGGCAGGCGCAGGCGAGACGAGCGCGGCGCCGCCGGCCCCTGCATCACCGTCCATCGCTGCGACGCCGGTTTCCGCGGGCACGCGGACGCTCGGACGCACGGGCGCGCCCGTCGAGCCGGTGTCGCTCGGCGGCGAGGGGATCTTGCGGACGTGGAACCGCGAGCGCGAGGCCGTACCGATGATCCTCGAAGCCCTGCGACTCGGCGTGCGGTATTGCGACACGGCGCCGGCCTACGCGGGCTCGCTCGATTATTACGGCGAGGCGTTCCGGCAAGCGCCTCCGGGGGCGCGCGATCAGGTCTTTCTCGCTTCGAAAACCCACGAGCGGAGCCGCGACGGGAGCCTGCGCCTGCTCGACGAGAGCCTGAAGCGGCTCGGGACGAACCGCCTCGACCTCTGGCAGCTCCACGATCTGCGCACCCGCGAGGATCTCGACGAGATCTTCGGCAAGGGCGGCGCGATCCAGGCCGTCGAGGCGGCGCGGAAGGACGGCCGGATCCGTTTCGTGGGGATCACCGGGCATCACGATCCGGCCATCCTGGTCGAAGCAATGCAGCGGTACGATTTCGACACGGTGCTTTGCGCGGTGAATCCTGCCGATCCGGCGCGGCTCCCGTTTTTGACGACGGTGGTGCCCGAGGCGCGGAAGCGCGGAATGGGCGTGATTGGCATGAAGGTGATGGCCGCGGGGCGGATCCTCGCGGACGGCGCCGCCACGCCCGAGGAGCTCATCGGGTATGGTGCCCATTTTGCGGATACGGTGATCGTGGGCATGCGGAGCCCGGCCGAGGTGCGGCAGAATCTCGCCATTGGGCGGGCGCTCGCGCCGCCAACGAAAGAATCGCTCGCGGCGCTGGAGCGGAGGCTCGCGCCGCGGGCCGACGAATATTCGTATTTCAAGGCATGAGCATGAGGCCCAGCTTCTTCCGCACCGCGCCCCTCATTGCCTTCGGCTTGCTCGGCGGATGTCAGGTCGTGCTCGGAATCGAGCCGGATTTGCGCCTCGCAACGTGCGAGGAGGGCGAGGTGTACAACGCGACGCCGGCCGATTGCAATTGCGCCACGAACTTTTGCGTCGAGGGGATCTGCTGGGATCCTGGCTTCGGGGGCTGAACCATGCAATCCGAGCACATCCTCGTCCACGTCACGACAGGTTCAGCCGAGGAGGCCGAGGCGCTCGGCGCCGCCATGGTCGCGCAGAGGCTCGCCGCTTCGGCCCAGGTCGAGCCGATCACGACCAGCCATTACCGGTGGAAAGGCGCGATCCACGCCCCTCCCGAGCACCGCGTGACGTTCTTCTCGCGCGCGGCGCTCTGGGACGCGATCGTCGCCTTCGTCCGGGCGAACCATTCCTACGAGCTGCCGCAGATCGTCGCGACGCCCATCGCCCTGGGCCTGCCGGAGTTCCTCTCCTGGATCGACGAGAACACGCGCGCGCTGGAGCAAGAGAGCGATGAGGTACAAGAAGCTCGGGACGACATCGATTGAGGTGAGCGCCGTCATTTTCGGCGGCTGGCAGGCGGGCAAGGAGTCGTGGGTCGGCATCGACGACGACGCGCAGATCGCCGCGCACCGCGTGGCCCTCGACGCGGGCGTGACGACGTTCGACACGGCCGAGGAATACGGAGCCGGGCACAGCGAGCGGATCCTTGCGAAGGCGCTTGCCGGCGAGCGCGAGCGAATCGTGATCTTGACGAAGGTGTCCTGGAACAACCTGCGTCGGGAGAAGGTGATCGAGGCGTGCGAGCGCTCGCTGAAAAACCTCGGGACGGACCGGATCGATCTTTACCAGATTCACTGGCCCGCCGGGAGCTTCGGCAGCGAGGTCGTGCCGATCGAGGAGACGATGGGCGCGCTCGTGGATCTGAAGGCGCAGGGGAAGATCCGGGCGATTGGCGTTTCGAACTTCGATCGAGCGCAGATCGAGGCCGCGAGCCGCGTGGGTCGGGTGGACAGCCTGCAGCCCTGTCATTCGCTGTTTTTCCGGAAGGCGGTGGAGGACACGTTCTCGTATTGCCAGGAGAACGGGATCTCGGTGCTCGCGTATTCGCCGCTCGCCCAGGGCCTGCTCACGGGCAAGTTCGGGCGCGGGCACGTGTTCGCCGAGGGCGACAACCGCGTGGACAATCGGCTCTTCAGGGGCGAGACGTTCGAGAAGGCGCTCGCGGCACTCGAGGAGCTCCGGCCGATCGCCGCGAGGAACGGCGTGACCCTGGCGAACCTCGCGCTCGCGTGGCTCGTCGCGCAGAAAGGCGTGTGCGCGATCGTGGGCGCCCGGAACGAGGCGCAGGCGAGGGAGAATGCACGCGCGGGTGATGTTACGCTCGGCGCGGCGGATCTCGCGGAAATCGATCGGATCGGGCGGGTGGTCTCGGATTCGCTGCCACCCGGATTGATGTGGGACTGGTGATCGCGTAGGATCGCGCTCGATGTCCGCAGCCAACGACCCCGAGATCGCCGCGCAAGTCCGCCAGATCGTCGCCGAGGCCCTTGCCCTCGATCCGGCCACGGTGAAGAACGAATCCTTGCTCATGGCCGATCTCGGCGCCGAGTCGCTCGATTATCTCGATATCGTGTTCAAGATCGAGCGGACGTTCGGCATCCAGATCACGCGGGGCGAGATGCAAAAGGCCGCGCGTGGCGACATGAGCGAGGAGGAGTTCGCGCCGGGCGGCGTCGTCAGCGAGAAGGGCCTCGAACGGCTGCGCGAGCTGATGCCGGAGGCGAAGGACCGCATCGTTCCGGGGCTCAGGCCCGTGCAGATCCTGGGGCTCTTCTCGGTGCAGACGTTCGTGAACATGGTGGAAGCGAAGAAGCGGGGCGTGGTGGTCTGACAAACGGAGCGGGTCAAAGCCCCCCGTCGATCACCACCTGCCCGCCCGTCATGAACGAGTTTTCGTCCGAGACGAGCCACGCCGCGAGATCCGCGACCTCCTCCACCGTGCCGAGCCTGCCGAGCGCCGCCTGCGCCACGTAACTCTCGACGCGGTGCTTGGGCAATCGCGCGGACAAACCCGTTTCGAGCAGGCCTGGGACCAGGCAATTCACCGCGATTCCATATCGGCCGACCTCCTTCGCGAGCGCCAGGGAAAACCCGACGAGCGCCGCCTTCGAGGCCGCGTAGTGGACAGGCGCGTCGAGGACGCGGTCCGCGCCGAACGAGCCAACGTTCAGGATGTGGCCTTTTTTGGACCGGATCATCGATTTCAACGCCGCGCGCGAGAACAGATACGGGCCCTTCACGTTCGTATCCATCGCCGCGTCCCACTCCGCCTCCTCCAGGAGCGCGATCGGGAGGACCTGCGTGAGCGCCGCGTTGTTCACGAGCACGTCGATGCCGCCGTACGCCGTCTCGACCGCCTTCACCGCGGCCGTCACGTGCGCGGCGTCCGAGACCGAGCCCTTGAGCACGAGCGGCGCCGCGCCCGCAGCTTCGAGCAGCGCGCGCGTTTCCTCGGCCGCGTCGTCGCGCTCGCGGTACGTGAACGCCACGCGCGCCCCTTCCCGCGCGAAGGCCAATGCAATCGCGCGGCCGAGGTTTCTCGAACCGCCCGTCACGAGGCAACGTTTTCCCGAAAGACGCGCGCTCATCGGGTCCTCCCGCGGCCGAGCTGCACGAGCGGCGTTGCGGGACGCGGGGAAAAACGCGCGTCGCGCTCGCGGTAGAGGACGTTGTAGGCGCAGGAGGGGACGTTCGAGCCGTCGGGGCCGGGCATGCCGACGCAGCAGCGGCGAATGCGATCCGTGTCGAACGTCTCCTCGTCCATGTGGGTGTGTACGTAAATGGCCTTCGTGTGCATCTCGGCGATCCGCATGCGAATGGCCTCGTCCGTGCCCGGCGCGAACATGCGCTCGACGAGGTCCTTCAGGGCGGCGAGCACCGCGTCGGTCTCCTCGCATTCGATGTCGCCCGCCCAGAGGCGATTCAAGACGTCCACGAGGATCTGCTCCATCTCGGGGCCGGGCACGATGTAGAGCTCCTGCGAGAGGAGGCTGCGCAGGTCGTCGCGGCTCATGAAGCGGGTGAACGGGAGCCAGTGGCCGTCCTTCAAGCGAAGCAGATAGGCAATCTGGTAACAGAGCGGATGCGCGAGCGGGGACGGGACGAAATCGCGGACCGCGATCCGGCCGCCCGATTGGCGCTCGATGTCGGAGAGCGCGTCAAACGCGGTGTAGCGCGCGCTGCGCTCGAAGCTCGCGCCGCTCTGGCCCGTGAACGTCATGGGGTGGAATTCGACGGAGCGGATGAAATCCTTCGAGAGCGCGAGGTCGATGAAGGCCGCGACCTCGTGGTCGTTCACGCCACGCGCGAGCACGGGCAGGAGCGTCGTGGCCACGGCGTGTTTTTCCAGGAGATCGAGGATCTTGAGCTTGGCATTCAGGTGGTGGCCGCCGAGCATCTTTTTGTTTGCCTCGGGCTCGAAGGAGTCGAACGAGAGAATGACGCGGGCGTCGATACGGGCGAGGCGTTCGAGCAGCGCTTCATCGCGGAGGAAACGCAGGCCGTGCGTGGAGATGGTGACACGCCGGACGCCGGCCGAAACGCACATCTCGACGAGGCGCTCGAATTCGGGGTGTTGCGTGGGCTCGCCGCCCGTGATGTTGATGATGCGGCGGTTGACGCTCGGGGGCTTCGCTCCGACAAGCGGAGCTGCGCCCCCGACCCCCCCGGGCGCGACGTGGTCGAGGTGCCGCAGGATCGCCGCGAGCTCCCCCTCGGACATGTGGTAGGCGCCCTCGTTTTTGTTATGCGTGTAGCAAATGGGGCAATCGAGGTCGCATTTCGAGGTGATCGGGACGACCGGGAGGTGATTGCGTTGCTCGTGCTGCTCGCAGGGGCCGCAATCGTAGGGGCAGCCGGCGGAGATGGGGCGCGGCGAGGCGGGGCGTTCGAGGACGGAGGCGTGCCGGACGGTGTCCTCGTACCAGTCGGCGGAGTTCGATACGAGTACCTCTTCGGGTCCGTGCAGCTCGCAGCGCTTGCGCAGGACGATCTTGCCAGAGGCGCGCACGGTCTCGGCCGGAACCGTGCGCTTGCACGTCCCGCAGAGGCCCATCGTGGCGCCGAGGATCACGCCTTCGTCTGTTCCGTCCGCCATTGCCGCTTCAGCCATTTCCGGACCGCGAAATCGGTCGTGTGGATGAGGAAAAACCCGAAGACGAGGTTCGTCACCCACGTGGCCCAGAGGGCCGGGGTGTATCGCGCGACGGGCGGAAACGGCCGGTGCGCGAGGTTCACGTTGAGCGTGGGCGGCGTCGCGTAATAAGCGAGCACGACCATCGCGGCGAGGAAGGCGAACGAGGCCCACGGCGCCCAGCGCGGCAGGCCCGAGCGGCGGACCTCGAGCGCACCGACGACGAGCGGCGTGACGTGCACGAGGACCGAGGTCCAGGAAGTCGTGCGGGTCTCGCAGAGGTCGAAGAGGTAACCCCAGAGGCCGGCGCCGATATGGAAGGAAAAACCAAAGTGGATGAGCGCGGGTTTGCGGAGGAGCACGCCGACGGCGAGGACGGCCGTGGCCACGTGGCAGGCGTAGAGCATCTCGGGCAGGAGCCCGTTCGGCATTTTCTCGATGACCGCGTGGAGCACGAGGACGACGAAGAGCAGGAGCCCGACCCAGCGCGGCGTCACAGGCCCCCCGTGATGGGCAAGACGGAGCCGGTCATCCAGCGATTGTGGAGCGCGAGGCGGGTGATCGCGCGGGCCGCCTCGACGGGCGTGCCGACGCGCTGGAGCGCGCTGTACCGCTTGTAATCGGCGAGGCGGGCCGGATCGAGGCTTTCCGAGATGCCGCCGCCGAGCGCGCCGAGGAGGACGAGGTTCACCCGGACATTCTTCGGGCCGAGCTCCTTGGCGAGGGCCTGCGTCATACCGAGCCGCGCGGACTGGGTCGCGGCGAAATGCACGCCAGAGGGGATCTTCGCGATGCCGTCGAGCGCCGCCGTGAGGACGACGTCGCCGGGCCGACCTGCGAGCCGCGCCGCGAACGATTGCATCGCGACGTACACGGAGCGGACGTTGACCGCGTGCATCTCGTCCCAGAGCGCGTCGGTGACATCCGCGAGCGCGCCCGCGTCGGAGACGACGGCGGAATGCACGAGCAGGTCGGGCGCGGCGTCCTCGGCGTCGAGCGTGTCGAAGAGGGCGCGGATCGCCGCGGGTTCGGCGAGGTTCGTCCGGAAAGACCGCGCGCCCGTCTCGGCGGCGAGGGATTCTGCGATGGCGGCGCCGCGCTGGTACGTGAACGCGACGCGGGCCCCCGCGGCCGCGAGCGCGCGCACGACCTCGCGGCCCACGTATCCGCTGCCCCCGAGCACGAGCGCGCGCCGGACGTCGGTCACGACGCTGCCTCCAGGCCGAGCTCGAACCTGAGCGTTTGATCCTCGCGCACGTGCCAGATCTTTTGATCGATGTAGTAATGGTGGAAGAAAATGCCCCAGTACATCACGAGGAAAAGATCGGGGAGCGCGGCGCCGCGCGAGACGGGCGCGAGGCTCGGGAGGACGCCACGGCCCGCGTTGAGCGCGAGGTATCCGAGCGAGACGAGGACGAACGCGGCATACGCCACGAGCGGGCGGCGGCCGAATCGGGCCGCGAGCGAGCGCGCGTCAGAGCCCTCGAAACGGCGCCGGGAGACCGCCGCGATGATGCCGAGGTAATTCACGCCGTGCACGATTCCCCCGACGACCGTGGACGCCATGAACGCCTGCTCGGGGTCCTCGGGGCGCGGGACAAGAGGCTCGAAGGAGCCGACGACGAACAGCGCAAAGAGCTGGAGGCCGAGTGCTGGGCCGAGCAAATACAGGAGCGGACGTTCGTCCTCGTCGCGGAAGCGGGTTCGTCGGTAAATGCCATACACGATCGTCGCGACGAGGAGCAGGCCGAGGAGAGCGAGCCCGAGGAGGGCGAGAAAGCGCGGCGGTTCCGCGGGCAAACCGAGGAAGATACGATTTTGCGGGTGGCCGAACGAGAAGAGGCCAAACGCGAGCCAGAGGGCGCCGTGCAAGAAGAGGCGATCGGTCTTGCGTGCCGGGAGCGCGGTGCGCGCGTGGTGCTGGTAGATGGCGAGGACGCCGTACGATTGCCGGACGGCATGGTGAAAACTCCAGAGCGCCGCGACGAGAAGGAAAAGATCCATCGGCGCGCGCAGGCCCGTGACGCGCGTGAGAGACCACGCGGCGAGGCCCGGCAGGAGAAAGGCGAGGCTCAGGACGAGCAGGCGGCCGCGGCGCGCGCGGAAGCCCGGGTCGAGGTAGGTGCGGGCCCAGGTGGCCGCGAGGTGCGGGCCGTCGACGAGGACGAGGAAGGCCACGAAGAGGGGTACGATCGCCCGCGGGACGGCGAGCGCGAAGGCCCCGACGAGCGCGGCGAGGAGCGCGCTGCCGAAGAAAAACGCGAGGTCGAAGCGGCGACCCCCGATCCATCCGGCCTTCACGGGACCAGCCTACCACGGCGAAGGTGAGCCCCATTCGAGCTTTCGCGCGTCCCAGCGACGCGGTCGCCGAGGGCGACGACGCGACCGGAAGGGCGCGTCCACGCGACCGGAAGGTGCGTCCACGCGACTCGAAGGCGCGTCCACGTGAGGGGAGGAACACGTCCACGCGACTCGAAGGCGCGTCCACGCGACTCGAAGGCGCGTCCACGCGACTCGAAGGCGCGTCCACGCGGCTCGAAGGCGCGTCCACGCGACCCGAAGGCGCGTCTACGTGAGGGGAAGAACACGTCCACGCGACTCGAAGGCGCGTCCACGCGACTCGAAGGCGCGTCCACGCGACTCGAAGGCGCGTCCACGCGGTATGCCACGCTCGAACGGCGTGGCGAGGCCTTCACAGGACCATTCTACCATGCCGCAGGCGGAGGACGCGCGGGAACGAGGCGAGCAGGTCCGTGTCGTGCGTGCAGACGACGACGGCTGCGCCTCGGGCGTTCGCGCGGCCGAGGAGCGAGACGACGGACGCGGCGCTGGCCTCGTCGAGGTTCGCCGTGGGCTCGTCGGCGAGCACGACGGCCGGGTCGTTGACGAGCGCGCGGGCGATGGCGACGCGCTGCATTTCACCGCCCGAGAGGCGCGTGACGTCGTGCCGCATGCGCGCTTCGAGGCCAAGCTCGGCGAGGAGGGCCTCGGCCCGCGCGAGGGCCCGGCCGTGATGGCCGTGGAGCTTCCAGTGCGGGAGCGCGACGTTGTGGCGCACGTCGAGCGCCGGCAGGAGGTGAAAGGTCTGAAAGACGAGGCCAATGCCTTCGAGGCGCGCGCGGGCGCGCTCGCGACGGCTCATGCGCCGGACGCTCTTGCCGCGCATCCTGACCTCGCCCGAAACATCCGCGTCGAGCAGGCCGAGGACGGCGAGCAGGGTGCTCTTACCCGAGCCGCTCGGGCCGGCAATGGCGGCGAGCTCGCCCTCGGCGAGCGTGAACGAGACGTCGTCGAGGGCGCGGACGTCGAGGGCCGGCGTGCGAAAGGTCCGCGTGACCGAGGCGAGCTCGTAAAGCACGGGCGCATTCGCCATGGTCATTCCCTCCGGAGCTCGACGGCCGGCTCGGCGCGCGAGGCGAGAATGGCCGGGACGATGCCCGCGAGGAGCGTGGTGGCGAAGAGGACGAGGGCCGGGATCAAAAACGAGCGGAGCGTGATGCTCGGGAGGACGACGAACCCCTGGTGGGAGAAAATGGGGTTGTCCTGGAAATACCTGCAGAGGGCATACCCGAGGCCGCTGCCGAGGACGGTGCCGATCCCGCCGACAAGCAGGGCCTCGAAGAGGTGGATGAGAAAAATTTCGCGCCGGCTGAAGCCGAGCGCGGCGATGGTGGCGATGCGGCGGCGCTCGTGGAGGACGTGGATGTAGAGCAGCGCGAGGACGGGGATCATGACCGCGACGACGACCATCGTGGTCGAAATGGCGGAGAGGGCGCGGTTGCCGTCGATGGCGTTCTTGACGAACGTCTGGGCCTCCCACCAGGTTTCGACCTTCTGATCGGGCGCGAGCTCGGCGATGCGCTTCGCCCATTCGCCGGCGCGGGCGTCGTCCGTCGAGAAGACGCGGATCTCGCTGGAGACGCGGTGTTTGCCGAAGAGGTCGCGCAGGGCGTCGAGGGGGACGAAGAGCTCGTAATCGGCGCGGAAGCCGCCCGAGCCGCGGAGTACGCCGACGACGCGGAAGACGGCGGAGACCATTCGAACGTCGTCGCCGGCCGAAAAAGGCAAGGCGACCTTGATCGAGGAGCCGACGTGCGCGTCGAGCTGCTCGGCGAGCTTGGCACCGAGGACCGCGGGCCGCTCGTCGCCCGCGGCCATGCAACGGCCCTCCGCGAGCTCCTGGCAAAATCCGGCGGCGCGGTCTTCCGCGACGGGATCGATGCCCGCGATGCTCGCGGAGGTCGTGCGTTCGCCGTGGAAAAAAGAGCCCACGTGGACGAGCCGGATCGTGGCGGCGCGGACGAAGGGTTCTTGGGTGATCCGCGCGGCAAGGGCCTCGGCGCCTTCGAACGTGCCGCCGGACTTCGCCGTGACGCGGACGTGGCCCGTGTCGCGCGAGAGGCCCTTTTCGCGGAGCTCCGCGGTGTATCCTTCGATGTTGGCGGTGTTCGGGATCTGAAAGCCGAGCCCCGCCGTCACCGCAGCGAGCAGGAGGACGAACGAGACCCGGCTGCGGACGAGCGTGCGATACGCGAGGTAAAAGAGGACCCTCACGCGCGACGACGAGGCGCGCCGCGGCGGGCCCTGCGGCTGTAGAGCAGCGCGCCGAGGCCGAGGATCCAGGCGCCCGTGGCACCGTACGTCATGGCGCCGGGGGCTGCGACCGCGCAGCCGCTCTCGTCGTCTTTCGGCTGCTCGGTGGAGCCGCCCGTCGAGCTCGTGGCGCCGGCGCTTCCGCCGTTGCCGCCGTTGCCGTTGCCGTTGCCACCGTTGCCGCCGTTGCCGCCGTTGCCGCCGGTGCCGCCTGCGCCGCCGCTCCCGGACGAGGTCGCGGGGGGAAGGTCGGCGCTGGCGGGCAGGGAGAGAGCAAGCGGCGCGAGGATACCCAGGACAAACAAGAATTTACGCATGTCGCGAGGAAAGCAGAAACCGCCCCGGACGACAAGAGCCATGCGCGATTCCGGCTCGCGAGGCGCGGCGTCGGGTCAACGAGACGCGGCGCGGCCGAAGCGATAGCCGCCCCAGAATCCGCGGGACGGGGACGTCTTCGGCATCGGGTCCGGGGCCATGTCCCACCCGTACTTGGTCACGGCTTGCTGGAAGAGCGAACGATACTCATCCTGGAGCGCGGCGAGCTCGGCCTTGCCGGCTTCGTCGATGCCGAGCGCCTCCCAGTACGAATCCCCCTCGGGCAACGCGTTCCAGTCGTTGTCCACGAAGCGCGCGTCGCACTGGCCCGATTGCGTGAGCTCGGCCGGAACGGCGGCGAAGCTCCCGGCCGCTTCGCCGAGCTTCGCGACGAACGCGTCGTCGTCGAGGCCCGAGAAAGGGGCGCCCTGCGAGTCGCCGATGTTCAGGAAGTACATCGCGTCGCCGAAGGCGAAGAAGCCGCCGCCGAGGCCCGCGTCGACGTTCGCGGCGTGCGTGAAGAAATCGGCGGCGAGCGCCTCGTCGAGCCTCCCGTCGGGGAAGGTGACGACGCCGAACCTCGTCGCGCCGCCCTCCTTGGGCGTGAAATCGGCGAGCAGCACGCTCCATTGCAGCATGACCACGCCGATGGCCGCCGCGGCGCGTGTCGCGTCCGGCCACGCCTCGGGGAGGCGGGTCTGGATCGAGGGATTCGTGTCGTTCTGGTAGCCGCCCGGCGCGTCCTCGGTGGCCACGTCGTCGACGTTCACGGCCGCGAGGACATCCTTCACGAAATCGGCCCGGAGCTCTGCCGTGAAGGCGGCGCGCTCAGCGTAGGGATCATCGGTGTAATCGACCATGAAGCCCACACCGGGCATGGCCTCGTACGACATCTGGATGAAATCGGGCGCGTACGTCGGAGGCGAGAGGGACGCCCGTTCGTCGTCGGAGCACGCGATCAAAGCGAGGGAGAGGAGGACCCACGCGAACGTGCGGGATAGGCGAGGCATGAAGGACTCCTGTGGGGCCAAGTCGGCGACTCTGCGCGGGCAGCAACTTGCGCGCCAGGAGTTGTGAAGGACATACGGCTGATTTTCGGCGGGAAAACGTGATGGGTGAGGCGTCGTTCCCTCATTTTCCACCCGGATTCCGAGGGCTCCCGTCCTCACGTTTGGAGGCGCACAGTTCCCCCTCCCCGCTTGACAATCCCCCCGCTTCCAGGCGTTTCATGGGTCGGCCATGCCGAACAAGCCCGGGAGCCTGCTCACGCTGTCGATGATCGTGAAGGACGAGGCGGCGACGATCACGCGCACGCTGAAGAGCGCCAAACCCTTCGTCGATCGGTGGGTGATCCTCGACACGGGCTCGACCGACGGCACGCAGGAGGTGGTTCGTCGCGAAATGGAAGGGGTCCCCGGCGAGCTCTTCGAGGAGCCGTTCGTCGATTTCGCGACGACACGAAATCGTGCACTCGATCTCGCGGGCGAGGCGACGGAGTTCGTCCTCTGGCTCGACGCGGACGACGAGCTCGAAAATGGCAAGGCGCTGCGCGCGTTCCTCGAACGGGAGCGGGCGGCAGAGGGGCCCGAGCACGAGGCGTATTACGTGCGGGTCGCGCTCGGGATTCAGTTCGATTCGCCGCGGATCGTGCGGCGCCGGGCGGGCTGGCGGTTCCGCGGCGTGGTGCACGAGGTGCTCACGCACGACGATCGTCCGCCGCCGAGCATCCGCGTGCCCGACGTTTTGATCCAGCACCACCGCGGCGAGGTGTCGGCCGAGCGGAGCCGGAAGCGCTGGGAGCGCGACGTGGGGCTGCTCGAACGAGCGCTCGCCGAGGACAAGACGAACGCGCGCGCGGCGTTTTACCTCGCCCAGACGCTGCTCTGGCTCGGCCGATTCCAGGAGGCCGAGGCCGCATTCGCGCGGCGAATCGCCATGGGGGGATGGGCCGAGGAGGTGTACGAGTCGAAAATCGGGATCGCGCGGTGCGGGGTGGGGCTGAATCTGCCCTGGCCGCGGGTGCTCTCGCGCTGGCTCGATGCGCACCTCGCGGCGCCGCACCGGGCCGAGCCGCTGTATGCGATCGCGCTGCACCACAATACCCGCAAGGAACACGCGCTCACGTACCTCTACGCGCGCCGCGGCTACGAGCTGCCGCTGCCCGTGCAGGATCGGCTGTTCGTGGACGAGGAGGTGTACACGTGGAAGATGGCCGATCTCGTGGCCTCGTCCGCATACTTCCTCGGCGAGTTCGCCGTGGGCGAGGCGGCCGCGCAGAAGGCCGTGAAGGCGCGGCCGAACGACGCGCGGCTCGAGCAGAACCTCGCGTTCTACGTGGATCGGCGGCGCAAGCCTTCACGGTAGCGGAAAGGGGCGGCGTCGTGCGAGCATGGCCGGCATCGGAGCTTGGCCATGACGAAACGTGCTCGCCCCCGGATCAAGACCCCTGCCCTCCTCGCCTTCGCGCTCGCCGCCGCGCCCGCCCTCGCGTGGGCCTGGGAGCCCATGATCGTACAATACGATCCGCTGATCCGCATGCCGGGGACGCAGCCGCGGGCGGAGAATGCAATCGAGCCGCCCTCGCAGTGCCTCGGCTGTCACGCAGGGTATGCGCCGGCGATCGAGCCGGGGTTCGGCTGGAAAGGGTCGATGATGGGGCAGGCGGCGCGCGATCCGTTCTTCTGGGCCGCGTTGACGGTGGCCGCGCAGGACTCGATCTGGGCGCTCGGCAACCCGAACGGGTCGGACATCTGCCTGCGTTGCCACATGCCAAAGGGGTGGCTCGAGCTCCGGAGTGATCCGACGAACGGCCAGGCGATGGGCGACGCCGATTTCGACGGCGTGCAATGCGATTTTTGCCACCGCATGGTGGATCCGTTCTTCGAGGACACGTTCCAGGGGACGCGCGAGGGGAGCGACTGGGCGGGATACTGGGACGAGACGAACATGAGCGGGATGATGTCGTCGGTCGCGGCGGAGAAGACGCGCGAGGCGGACATCCTGCAATCGCAGTCGCACACGCTCTTCAACGGCAGCCCGATGTACGGCGCGGATCACAGGCCCGTGAGCCCGACCTACCATGAGAACGGGGCGGGTCAGTATTACGTGAGCGACAAGGCGGAGCGGCGCGGTTCGTTCGCGGACGCGCAGGCGTTCCACCCGATGCAGTACAGCCGCTACCACAAGAGCAAGTATTACTGCGGGACGTGCCACGACGTGTCGAACCCGGTCATGGCGAACATGTCGGCGAAGGGCACGATGCCGAACGACGGGACGACGGTGCTGCCCACGGAGACGCAATCGCCGTCCGAGTATTTTCACGTCGAGCGCACGTGGTCGGAGTTCATGCTGAGCGATTACGGGCTGCCCGGCGGCACGCCGGGGGTGGGGCCGTACGCGCCGGGCGAATTCGAGACGGGGCAGCCGGGGGATGCGATCGCGTCGTGCCAGGATTGCCACATGCCGGACGTCGTGGGCGCGGGCGCGTCGATCGTCGGGTCCGTCATCCGGCCGACGGGGAGTACGGAGCACCCTTCGAGCGGGCAACCCTTGCACGATCTCACGGGCGGCAATGCATTCGTGCCGTGGCTGCTCGCAAGCACGGTGCCGTCGTCGCCGAATTACGACGCGACGAACGCGGCGCTGCTCGGGCAAGGCGCGGCGGCGCTGACGCTGTCGCTCGACGAGGGGACGAAGCTCGACGCGGCGGCGCTGCTCGCGGGGTCGAACCGCGCGAAATGGACGCTCGGCCGCGCGGCGACGATTCTTTCGCTGTCGTACGATCCGCTGAGCGGCGCGACGTCGTTCCGGGTGCGGAACAACACGGGGCACAAGCTCATCACGGGGTATCCCGAGGGACGGCGCATGTTCCTCAACGTGCGGGTGTTCGACGGCAACAAACTGCTCCACGAGGTGAACCCGTACGACGACGCCGTGGGCACGCTGCGCGGGCTCGATCCCGCGCACGCGCCGTCGAGCCCGCCGCTCGGGGCGAACGAGACGCACGACGACGCGCTCGTCTACGAGGCGAAGATGGCGAGCTCGTTCACGGGGCAAACGAAATCGTTCCACTTCATCCTCGGGACGGAGCGCTCGAAGGACAACCGCATCCCGCCGAAGGGATTCCGGATCGCCGAGGCGGGAAAACGCATGGCTGAGCCGGTCTGGGACGGGTCGGTCTCGCCAAACCTGTTCTCGACGGAGGAGTACACGGGCGGCTACGACGACGTGAGCTTGACGTTGCCGGCCGGCGGGAGTCGCGTGGAGGTGCGGCTCTATTACCAGACGACGAGCCGCGAATACGTGGAGTTCTTGCGGGACGAGATCCTCGGGACCGGGGCGACGACGCTCACGAGCCCCACGCCCTCGGGCGAGGAGAAGGCGTACATCGTGCAGACGGATCCGTTCTTCGGGCAGCTCCGGGCCTGGGGCGATACGATCTGGCAGCTCTGGGACCACAACAAGGACGTGCCGGGCGCCGCGCCGATCGAGATGACGCGGGCCGAGGTGCTGGTGAAGGACGTCTGTCAGGACGCCGGCGCGAGCGACGGAATGCCCTGCGCCGACGGCGACGTGTGCACGACGGGCGAGACCTGCGCAGGCGGCGCATGCGCGGGCGGAATGGCCACGAGTTGCGACGATGGGAACCTTTGCACGGACGACGCCTGTGATCCGCAGCTCGGATGCAGGCACACGGCGAACGCGGACGCATGCGAGGACGGGAATGCGTGCACGCTCGACGATGCCTGCGCCTTCGGGGTTTGCGCGGGCAGAGTGAAGGTCTGCGTGGACGGCGATCCGTGCACCGTGGATTCGTGTGATCCGCAGGCGGGCTGCCAGTACGTGCCGATTCCCGATTGCGGGAGCGGAGGCGCAGGCGGCAGCGGCGGCGCAGGCGGCAGCGGCGGCAGCGGCGGCGCAGGCGGAAGCGGCGGCGCAGGCGGAAGCGGCGGCGCGGGCGGTAGCGGCGGCGAAGGCGGCAGCGGCGGCGCTGTTCCGACGAATCCGCCGGATGAGGACGGCTGCGGATGCAGGGCCGCTGGGCGCGAGGCGGGCACGGCGGGCGGACTCGGCATGCTCGGCGCAATGGCGATGATGGCACTCCGGCGGCGCAGGCGGAGGGGCTGACCGGTCTTTTCGAGAAGGGCGCCCAGCACGATCCGTGCATCCCCCCGTGCGGCGCGGCATGGGCCGTGTGCACGGGGGTCTCGATGAAGCAGGCGCTTTTCGTCCTCGCAGGCGTCCTCATCCTGGTGGTCGTCGTCGCGGCCGCAGGGATCAGCACGTACAATCGGCTCGTCACGCTCGATCAATCCGTCGATCAGCAATGGGCGCAGGTCGAGAACGTCTACCAGCGGCGCCTCGATCTGGTGCCGAACCTCGTCGAGACCGTCCGCGGCGCGGCGAATTTCGAGCGGGATACGTTCATCCAGGTGGCCGAGGCGAGGAGCCGCGCCCAGGCCGTGACGGGCGGCGGCGCGCAGGCGGCGGCCGGGGACGAACATGCGACGGAGGATCCCGCCGCGATGGCGCAATTCCAGGCCGCGCAGGATCAACTCTCGTCGGCGCTCGGTCGCCTGTTCGTGGTCGTCGAGCGATATCCAGAGCTCTCGGCGACGCAGAACTTCCGTGATCTCCAGGCGCAGCTCGAGGGGACGGAGAACCGGATCGCCGTCGAGCGCATGCGTTACAACGAGGCGGCGCGGGAGTTCAACACCACGCGCAATCGCTTCCCGACGACCCTCATCGCCGACATGTTCGGCGATCGCTTCGACGAGAAGATGTATTTCCGGGCCACGGTCGGCGCCGACAGGCCGCCCGCCGTGCAGTTCTGATCGGCGAACATGATTCGCGCCGTCACGTTCCTCGTCCTCGCCGCGTGGCTGACGTTCGTCGGACTCGCGCGGGGGCAGGCCGCGCCCATTCCCCCGGCGCCCACCCGCCACGTCACGGATACCGTCGGGTTCCTGTCGCCCGAGACGCGGAATCGGCTCGACGAACGCCTGGAACAATACGAGCGGCAGACGGGCCACCAGGTCGTGGTGTGGATCGGGGATACAATCGGGGACGCGGCGCTCGAGGATTGGGCGGTGCGGACGTTCGAGGCGTGGGGGGTCGGGCGGAAGGGGCTCGACGACGGGCTCGTGATGTTCGTCCTGGCCAAGGATCGGAAGATCGACATCGAAGTGGGATATGGCCTGGAAGATCGCGTGCCGGACGCGATCGCCTCGCGGGTCATCCGGGAGGTGATGGCCCCGCGGCTCCAGGCCGGCGATCCGAACGGAGCCGTCGACGCGGGCGTGTCCGCATTGCTCGAGGCCATCGAGGGGCACGCCTTCGTGCCCGCGCCCGGGCCCACGACGCAGCCGGAGGCGCGGCGGGGGCATGAGCTCATCTGGCTCGGCATCGTGGCCGCGGTTTTTTTGGTATTGTTCGCGGTGAATCCGTCGCTCGCGCTCACCATTTTGTGGTTCATCATGCGCGGAGGTCGCGGTGGTGGCGGCGGAGGCGACGGAGGCGGATTCTCCGGCGGCGGAGGTCGCTCGGGAGGCGGCGGGGCGCGGGGCGGCTGGTGAATTCGTGGAGAATCAGCCGATGTCGAAGATGCCGATATCGGGAGGCGCGAAGGCGCGGAACGGGATCTCGACGCCGCCGACGCCGCGGGAGACGAAGAGGGTGGTGCCTTCGACTTCATGCACGCCGTGCGGGAATCGGCGCGCGAGGCGGCCGCCCGGGACGACGACGGGAATGCCGCCGGGGAGTGCGACCTGGCCGCCGTGGGTATGGCCGCAGAGGTAAAGCAAAGCTCCGCGGCCGCGGACATGACGGAAGCCGCCGGGCGCGTGGCAAACGGCAATGACGAGCGCGGCGCCCTCGGTCGCGGCAAAGGCGCGGTCGCCGTCGGGAATGCCGGTCCAGGGGTCGTCGAGGCCAACGACGGCGAGGTCGCCCATGCGGGCTGCGGCATTGACGAGGACGGTGGCGCCGGCGCGGGCGAGGGCGTCTTCGAGGAGGGAATGGTTCGTCCAGAGGTCGTGATTGCCGAGGACGGCGACCTTGAGGCGCGCAGGGACGTCGCGGACGCGGGCTTCGAGCTCACGGGCGCGGGCGGGCGTGGCGTCGAGAAAGACGTAATCGCCGCCGAGGAGGAGGACGTCGGGCCGAGCGGCGCAAAGGAGGCGAAAGGCCTCGTCGAGGGTACGCGGCGAGGTGGTGGGCCCGAGGTGGAGGTCGGAGGCGAATGCGATGCGCAAGGGAGAAGGGCGCGGCGCGGGGAGCGGGATGCGGCGGTGGACGACACGCACGGAGGAGGCGATGGGCAAGCGGCCCCAGGCGCGCGCAGGCCAATCGCCGCGGAAGAGGACGCGGAGCGCCGATTCCACGGCCCCACGCGCAGCAGAGTAATGGAGGCCGCGGCCGGCGGGGGCTGTGTGCATGCGCCGAGGAGACCACGCGTCCCGGGAGGTCGGGGGCAGGGACGGTGGCGCTTCGGTGGAGTTTTGAGAGGGTGTTCCACAGGCGTCGCGAGCGGCTCGAGGCTAGGGAGGCCGACCGACGCATCGAGCCGCGCAGCAGCCTGTGGAACACCCTCTGAGGGATTGACGCCGCTTGTATTGCATGCCCCTCATGGGTCATGGAACGACGATTTTCTTGGGCAGCAGGGCTCGTGGTTGCGGCGGCGACGTGCCTCGCGGCCTGCGGAGGCGGCGGCGGGAGCGGCAGCGGCGGCGCAGGCGGCAGCGGCGGCGCGGGCGGAGACGGAAACGGCGGCGCGGGCGGCAGCGGCGGCGCGGGCGGCAGCGGCGGCGCGGGCGGCGGGATGATGGGGCCGGCGTGCACGATGGAGCAGGACGAGCTCGTGCTCGGATCGTGGCCGTGGCTCGGGTTCGAGGATCCGACGCCGGATCTGACGAGCGGCGCGCAGGCGACGGTGGCGGCGGTGGATGCGCTCGGAATGGAGCTCGCATTCGATGCGGGAGGGATGCCCGCGCGGTTCGCCTGGGAAGGCGCGAATCTCGGGGAGGTGTTCGCCGTGGGGGATGTGGTGACGGCCAAACAGGAGAATCAATCGTACCTCGTGAGCGGCGCGAAAGGGCAGGCCGTGGCGATGCGGTACGCGAATGCAGAGGTCCCGGCGACGTTGCCGCCGATCCCGGGCGGCGGGCCGGAGCTATCGATCCTGGTCGAATGTGTGAATCAGCAGAAGAAAGATTGTCCGGAGACGGAGTACCGGACGCTGTATTCGGTGAGCGCCGTCTCCGGCAATCAAGAGGAGCAAATCCCGAGCGGCGGGACGATGCAGGTGGGGGACTGGAAGATCCACCACGTGAAAACGACGTTCGTCGAGTTCTACACGGGGATGGAATGTACGCCCGAGCGGTTCTTCGACGGGATGGTGCAGGCGCTCGAAGTGAAGCCCTGAGCCTCAGGGAAGGTCGATCGCGAATCGCACGGCGGCCGGGTCGTCGCCGTGCCGGCCCTCGCGGACGCCGGCGTGGAGGCGGACGGCCTCGATTTCGTCCTGAAAACCACCATGGCAGCCGCGCGTGTTGTCGGGAATGGCGCGCGGTTGCCAGGCGATCGCGTCCGCGGGCGCGCCGGCGTACCCCTCGTGCCAGGCGTCGGCGACGAATTCGAGGCCGGCCTGGAGCAGGTCGACGCCGAAAGCATTGGGGTGCGGCGAGGGATCACGGGCGGGATCGAGCGCGAGCGAGATGGATGTCGGTGGCTCGCGGAGCCAGGATCGGGCGCCTCCCTCGCGGGCAATCCACTCCCATTCGGCCTCGGAGAGCAGCCGGAAGCCGAGGACGCCGCGGAGCTCGGCGGCGAGGCGCGGGGCGAACGGGACGGGCGCATCCGAGGGGACGTATCCCTCGTCCTCGTCGGGATACATATCCGCGAGCCGCGCGTGGGCGAGGCGATCCGTGACGGGCTCGAGCGCGCAAAGGAAGGGCTGGACGCGGACGCGGCGCGGGGGCTGGGTCGACCAGCGCACGAGCGCGCGCGCCTCGTCGGCGCGGCCGAGGGGGGCATACAGGGCGGCGATCTCGTCAATCTCGGCCTCGGACAAACCCATCACGAACGTGCCGCCGGGGACGGCCACGAATTGCATCTTCGTGGGGCCGTGGAGCAAGGAGGGCAGGCCCGCGGCGCCGATGAGCTGCGAGACCGGCGCGAAGGTAGGTCCGAGGGCCCGCGCAATCTCGGATGCGAGGGCGAGCCGGGCGTCGGGCTGGAGCGCATCGAGGCCCTCGCGCGAGGCGAGCGGCGCAAAGCGGGGATGGAGCCTTCGGCTGTACGCGGACGAGAGGAGGGGCATCGGGGCGCGGGTGGTGTAACACACCCCGGGTGCGAAGGAAACGACGCGGTTCAGGCGCGACGGAGCTTGCCGCGATCAATCTTGCCGAGGTGGGTGCGGGGCAAAGCGTCGACGAGGAAGACCTCGCGCGGGGCCTTGTACGGTTCGAGTTTTTCCCTCACGAACGTTTTGAGCTCCTCCTCGAGCCCCGGCCTTTTGTCCCGCGGGAGGACGTACGCGTGCGGCTTCGTCAGCCCATTCTCGTCGGCGACGCCGACGACGGCGCACTCCGCGACGGCCGGGTGGCGGAGCAGGCAATTCTCCACCTCGGCGGGCGCGAGCCATTTGCCGCCGACCTTGAGCATGTCGTCGCCGCGGCCGCAGTAGGTGAAATATCCGTCCGCGTCCCGGCGGAGCATGTCGCCGGAGACGTACCACTCGCCGCGGAAGGCGCGTTTGGTCTTTTCCATCTCGTGCCAGTAGCCGATCGCGCGGGAATTTCCGCGCACCCAGAGCCAGCCGACCTCGCCGTCGGGCAATGCGCGGCCGTCGTCGTCCGCGACCTTGACCTCGAAGCCGGGGACGACCTTGCCGAGTGTGCCCGGACGAACCTCGCCGGGGCGGTTCGTCATGAAAATATGCCACATCTCGGCGGTGCCGAGGCCATCGCAAAGCTCGACGCCAAAGGCCTTTTTCCAGCGATCGTAGAGCTCGACCGGCAGAGCCTCGCCCGCGGAGGTGGCGACGCGCAGGCAGGAGAGGTCCTGCGCGGCCGCGTCGGGGTGCGAGACCATGTGGTTCACCATGGTGGGGACGTTGATCAGAATGGTCGGGCGGTGCTTCTGGATCTGCTGGAAGAGGGCCTCGGCGGTACAGCGCTCGGGGAAGAGAATCGAGCTCCCGCCGACGGAGAACGGGAAGAGGAGGTTACAGCCGGTGGCATACCCGAAATAAAGCTTCGGGACGGAGAGGGTGCGATCGTCGGGACCATATCCGAGGACACGCTTGGCGAAGAGCTCGGTCGTGTTGACGAACGAGGCGTGCGTCTGGACGGCAGCCTTGGGCCGGCCGGTGGTGCCGCCGGAGAAGATCCATATCGCGGCGTCGTCGCGGTGGCTCGGGAAGAGGTCGATCGTGTCCGGTACGCCCGCGGCGAGGGCCTCGAACGAGGCATGCGGGGCCGGGTTTTCAGCGCCGACGACGAGGATGTGGCGGAGATGCCGCGCGCCCTTCGAGGCCTCGACGAACGCATCGAGGTGCTCGGCGTGGACGACCGCGACGGGAGCGCGGGAGTATTCGTAGAAATAGGCAATTTCGTCGGTCTTGAGGTGGCAATTCACCATGACGACGACGCTGCCGATGGCGAGCGTGCCGAAGAAGGCGCCGGCGAACTCGGGGATGTCGGGGAGGGCGACGATGACGCGCTCTTCGGGATGAACGCCGAGCCTCCGGAGAACATGGCCAAAACGAGCCGCGAGGCGATCGACGTCGGCGTACGTGAGGCGCCGATCGCCCGCGAGGATGGCGACACGATCGCCGTGGCCCTCGCGCAGGCGCGCGCGGAGGAACCAGTCGGCCATGTTGAGGTCTTCGGGGATCTCGAAGGGTCGCTCCATGCGCGGGATGGTGCGACGAGGAGGCGCGGGCAAGCAAGCGCTTTCGCAGGTTCTACCGCACCTCGCGCCACCACGCGTCGAGGCGCGCGAGCGAGCGGCGGATTTCGTCCGGGTCGAGGACGTCGCGGACCTCGCCGATTCGCGGGGCGACGAGCGGAAGGTCGAAGCCGCCGTCACGCGCGCCTTCTTCGAGGACGACAATGGGTTCGTCCCACGTATGCAGCGCGAGATCGAACGTGCTCCAGTGGACGGGCAAGAAGGGGCCGCCGCCGAGCGCGCGGTGCGCCTCCATGGCTTGCTGGGGCCCGAGGTGGATGTCGCCCCAGGCAGGATGGAAAGCGCCGACTTCGAGGAGGATCAGGTCGAACGGGCCAAACTTCTTGCGAATGAGCGGGAGCGTGGGCTCGGGGCCGGTGTCGCCGGAGAAAAAGACGCGGTGGCGAGGGCCGCGGAAGACGTAGCTCGCCCAGAGGGTCGTATTGCGATCGAAGGGGCCGCGGCCGGAGAAGTGTTGCGCGGGGGTGGCGGCGATGGCGACGTCGGTGCCGGGAATCAGGGTCTCTTCCCACCAGTCGAGCTCGGTGATGCGCTCGTGTGGCACGCCAAACCCTTCGAGGCGCGCGCCGACACCGAGCGCGGTGACGAAATGCGCCTGGGTGGTGCTCGCGAGGAGGCGGACGGCAGCGGCGTCGAGGTGATCGTAATGGTCGTGGCTGACGAGGACGGCGTCGAGCGGCGGGAGCGCAGCAATGGCGACGGGGGGCTCATGGAAGCGCTTGGGGCCGGCGAGGCGCGTGGGGGAGGCGCGATCGGCCCAGACGGGATCGGTGAGAATCCGCGCGCCGTCGATTTCAAGCAGGACGGTGGAATGGCCGAGCCAAGCGGTGCGGAGGCCGGTCCGCGGAGGGTCGCGCCAGCCGTCGAGCGGCGAGACCATGGGCAAAGGCGCGGGCGGCCTGCGGGAGACGCGGGGGGCGAGGAATTCGCGCAGGACGCCAAACTCGACGCGCGGCGAGCGCAGGACGGCCGGGTTCACGAAGCGGCCGTCGATGAAGTGGGGAGCTCTCTCCATGCGCGCCCGGCGCGTATAGGCGCGCTCGTGGGCGAGGTCGGAGGTCGCGGTCGTTTCGCACGGAAGGGAAGCTCGGGGCATAGGATGCCCGGATCTTGCGCGAAGGTGGGGGAAAACGCCAGCAGGCGAGGCCCTGGTACCGAGAGTTGCCACGGTCGAAATCGTGCCTGGTACGTGCTCTGCGCACGGTGAATCGACCTCGGGGTTGCGGCGCGCAGGCGATACCCTTAGACAAACCTGATGCGGGACGGGCTGTCGATCATCACCGTCGAGGCAACGAAGGATCACGTCGTCGCCGTCTTCAACCGGATCCTGATCCTCGTGTTCGAGCGCGAGACGACCCTCTCGGCCGTGGCGGCCTGTCGGCGGGCGCTCGATTTGCTGGAGCGGAAATACCCGGACGGGATCACGTGCCTGACGATCGTGGCGGAGAACGCGCCCTTGCCCTCGCAGGAGGCGCGGGACGCGCTGGCCTCGCTGGCCGTGGGCGCCGCGGGCAAACGGCTGCGGCGGTCGGCGGTGTGTTTCGAGGGCGGGGGATTCCGCGGCTCGCTCGTGCGGGGCGTGGCGACGGGGTTGCAAACGATGGCGAAGCTGCCGTTCCCCCACCGGGTGTTCCATTCCCTCGACGCGGCCGGCGCATGGCTCGCGCCGGAGATCGGCGCCCATCAGCTCCGGAACGCCGTAGACACCGCGCGCCTAAAAGTCCAGGCGCACGCGTCGTGACGAGGCGCGGGGCGCACGATCCTCACCCACCCTCGTCACGAAAGCGCGCTAGAGTGCGCGCCGCCGTGACCCCGACGATCCGATCCCTCCTCCCCCTCCTCGCCGTAACCCTCGCGTTTTCCGCGGCCTGCACGCCCGAGCCGCAGCCGAAGGAGCCGCTCGGCCAGATCCCGAGCGCGACCACGACGGCCAAGCCCGAGTGGATCCCCTTCGCGATCCGCGCGGGAAAACCCGTGGAGAGTGATCCACGCGAAAAACACCTCGCCGACCTCAGGCAGCTCACGTTCGGCGGCGAGAACGCCGAGGCGTACTGGTCGCCCGACGGCAAGAAGCTGATCCTGCAGTCGACGCGCGACGGCGCGGCCTGCGATCAGCAGTTCGTGCTCGACCTCGAGTCGGGCGAGACGAAGCGCGTGTCGAGCGGCAAGGGCCGGACGACGTGCGGGTACTTCTTCTACCCGAAGGGCGACAAGATCCTCTACAGCACGACCGAGGCCGCAGGCGCCGCGTGCCCGCAGAAGCCCGATCGCTCGCTCGGCTACGTCTGGCCGCTCGATCCGTATGACATCTACGTCGCGAACCCCGACGGCTCCAATCTGAAGCTCCTCGTCGGCGGTCCGGGCTACGACGCCGAAGCGACGATGGCGTTCGACGGCTCGCGCATCGTGTTCACGTCGAGCCGTGACAACGATCTCGAGCTCTACACGATGAAGCCGGACGGGACCGACATCCGCCGGATCACGAACACGCCCGGCTACGACGGCGGCGCGTTCTTCTCGCCGGACTCGACGAAGCTCGTCTGGCGCGCGAGCCGGCCGGAAGGCAAGGAGCTCGAAGATTTCCGCGCGCTCCTCGGGAAGGGGCTCGTGCGGCCGACGAAGCTCGAGATCTACGTGGGCGGCCTCGAGGGGCAGAACGCGCGCGCCATCACGAAGAACGGTCGCGCGAACTTCGGGCCGTACTTCCTGCCCGACTCGCGCCGCGTGATCTTCTCGTCGAACATGGACTCGCCGCCGGAGCTGCGCGGCGCGCCGAACTTCGAGCTCTACATGGTCGACTCGGAGGGGCCCGCGACCACGACGGGCGCGCCCGCGAGCGAGAGGATCACGTTCTACGACGGGTTCGACGGGTTCCCGATGTTCTCGCCCGACGGCAAGTACCTCGTGTTCGCCTCGAACCGCTTCGGCACGACGCCCGGCGAGACGAACGTGTTCGTGGCCCGCTGGGTCGACGCCGAGAAATGACCGTCCGCTCGCGCGCCTTCACGTTCCTCGGCGGAAGCCTCCTCGCCGCGGGATGCGGAGCCGGCGAGCCGCCGCACGCCGCACGCCCCAAGCCCCCACCGCCCGCCGCCGAAGCGCCGCCGCAGGTCGCCTCTCCCGCGCACTGGTCGTTTCACCCGCCGATGCCCGCGTCGGCCACGGCGACGCTCGCGCTCGAGGACGGCGGCTGCTTGATCACCACCGCGGAAGGACATCGCTTCCGCGCGGCGCGGGCCACGAAAGACGGCGCCGTGACGACGTGCCGCGGGCGCGCCGAAGCCGCGCCGGACGTGGCCCCGGAGGCGATCGTGGGGATCACGCCGCAAGGAAAGGCGTCGTGGCTCTTCGTGGGGCAGAGCGGGCGCATCTATGAGGCCGAAGGTCCGCTCGCGCCGATCAAGCGAACGATCGCCGCGCCCGCGCGGTTCGTGCAGGTCGCGAGCGGAGGCCGCACGGTGCTCGGCGCGACGGCGAGCGGAGAGCTGTTCCATCTGGATGAGGGGCCGACGTGGAAGCGCGTGGCGATCGTGGAGCGCGTGTTCGACGTCGCCGTGTCGGACGACGGGCAGGCGCTCGCGCTCGCGCTGCCCGAGGCGCTGCTCACGAGCGATGATGGGAAGACGTTTCAACGGGCGAGCAGTGCTGCGCCCATCGGCGCGCGTCGCGTCGGCCGCACCGCGGAAGGACATCTCGCCGCGCAAGGAATGACGGGCACGCTCGTGTGGGATCCACGAACGAGCGCGACGTTCACGCGGCGGGACGCGGTCGTCGAGACGGGGCCGGGTTCGATCGCGCTCGAGATTTCGTACGCGCCGTCCGCGAGCTCGGTGCTCGAAGGTCGCGCGGTGCTCGACGGCGATCGTTACCTCGAGGTGGTGCTCCCCGAAGACGGCGAGGACTACACCTTGCTGACGGGTCCGCTCGAGGGTCCGCTCGCGCAGAAGCGCCTGCCCGGTACGAGCGGATGCACGAGCTTGAAGCTCGGCGCGCGCGAGAAACACGTCGCGCTCGGTTGCATGAAGCGAAGCGACGACGACAGCGGCATCGTCGAGGTGCGGACGAGCCACGACGACGGCGCGCACTTCAGCGATCCGCTCGTGCTCTCGACGGGCGAGGCGTCTACCTCGCTCGTGGTGTCGAGCGACGGAAGCACACTCGTCGCGGGCGCCTGCAAGGCCCACGGGGCCGCGGCGACATCGAACGGATGCACGGGTTCTTCTCCGCTGCTCGTGCGCCGCGAGGGCGCAAAGCTCGTGGCCACGGTCGCCGAGACGCCTTCGCTCTCGGGCGCGCCGGTCTCGCCGGCGTTCTCCGTCGACGGCCGCTCGGCATATTTTCTCGCGCGGCGCGGCAAGGACGAGAGGCTCGCGCTCTACGTGTCGCACGATGGCGGCGAGACGTTCAGCGAGCGCACGCTCGACGTGTCGCGCGCGCGTCGCGATGACGGACCTTCGTTCGAGGAGGGCGACGAGGTGCCCGCGGAGGAGGCCGATGCGGACCTCGATCCGCGTGATCAAGCCGCGCTCAGGCCGGGCGACGATGGCACTGTGGGGCTCACGCTGCTCACGCCGCGCGGGCTCGCGTATGTCACGACGGACGACGACGGTCGTTTGCTCGGCGTGGCGCGACCGCCCTCGGATCCGGGGCTCGTCGGCGGCGCGGGCCGGCATGCGGTCGCGTTCTCGGTCATCTCCGACAGGCCGCACGGCGAGCAGACGATGGGCGCGTGGGAGTCGCTCGACGGCGGCACGACGTGGACCGAGATCCCCGCGACGCAAAGCCTCACGCGCGAGATCGCAGCGGGCCCGCTGACGCTCGTGTGCAGCGGCGCCGGTTGCCTCGTCGGCGACACGATGAGCCGCGTCGGCTGGAACGGGCAGGCCGAGCCCTTCACCACGCCGCCCGCGGGCCCGCCCGAGCCGCATCGCGTGCCATCGCCGCGCACGCCGATCGTCTGCGAGCTCGATCCACGCGTGAACTGGACCCGCATCGAGGACGTCGATCCGATCCACGCGCTCGGGCTCCCCGGCGTGGATCAGCTCGCGCGGGGACGCTCGCTCTGGTCCGTGCTCTCGTTCGATCCACGCACGAACGCCGTGACTGTGACGACCGCGCTCGGCCCCGAGCGCGGCGAAGGCGAGGCGCGCGTGATCACGCGTCCGCTCCTCGGACCTGCGCCTCAAGGCGCCGAGGTCGCGATGGAGGTCTCGCACCAGACGGAAGGATACGCCGTCGCCCGCGTGCGCTTGCCGCCGCCGAAATCGCCGGAAGGTCCACGCGCCACGGGCCCCATGCGCGATGTCGAGCTCGCGTGGGAGAACTTCATGGAGGGCACGACCGCCAAGGTTCGCCTCCCCGACGCGGGCGCGTTCACGAGCGGCGACGTCAAGGCCGACGGCGCGCGGTGGCAGCTCGACACGGCGCTCATCTCCGTCACGCCGGGCGCGCTGTTCCTCCGGCCGCACGCGCCCGAGTCGCGCCAGGACCTCACGTTCCTGCTCGATCCGAAGGGCAAACAGAAGACGTTTCCCTATCCCACCTGGTCCACGTTTCTGCCGAAGGGCGTCACCGACTTCCGCATGGATGCCGTGCTCGCCGATGGCAAGCCCCTCGCCGTCGCCACGCTCTCCGATGACGACGCGGGTCCCCTCACCTTCCTCCTCGCGCGCCAGGGAGAAGGCGGCACCTGGTCCGCGAACGGGATGTCCCTCGCGCCGGGCACGTCGCCCGACGGCGAGCGCCTCGCGCGGAGCGACTGGAGCTACATCGGCAGCACGACGCTCGGCGACCTCGTCGTGTACAGCGAGCCGCGCGCGGGCTTCGCCGCGGCCTCGTTCCACGCATTCCGCAACGACGGCACGTTCGGCCCGGCCATCGCCATCCCCACGCCGTTCGACCTCCCCGACTTGCCGCGCGCCTGCAAACCCGACGAGCGCCGCACCACGCCCCGCTTCGCCGCGCACGCCTTCCTCGGCCGCGAGCCCATGTACCCCGGTCGGCGCCACGCCGTCCTCGTAAGCGAATCCTCCGAACGAAAACCCCCGCTCACCGAGCCCATGACCTTGCTCACGGCGGGCGTCGTCCTCCACGGCACCAAAGAATCGCCGTGTGTCGCGGCGTGGGAGGCGATCGGCCTCGGTCGCATCCCGACCATCGCCGTCCTCGGGGGCAACCTCGCGCAGAGCTGGGTCTTCCGCCCCGCGACGCCGAAGCCTCCGCCGAGCCCGACCGCTGGCAAGCCCGCGCCGCCGCAGACCCTCGCGATCGAGTACCGCCCGATGACCTGCCGATTCGATCCAGCCGCCAAGGTGCCCGAAGGCATCGACAGCCAGCCCGGCACCTACGTCTGGGCCCCCTGATTCGGTGCACTGGCATACGCGAACAGATTTTCTCTGACGCATCGCACCTGTCGAAAATCCGACACACCCACCCCGAACGAGCACTGGATTTCCTTTCGATTTCCAGCATTTATCGTTTCTGGTTGATTTGGTCCGGGATTCGCTTATGCCTGCGTCTCGGCTTTCCGGCGATTCATGACCGGGTAGCCAGGACGTACCTCCTGGGCCATGCGCACGTTCATCGATGTTCTCCGCGAAAACACGGTCCATGCTGACCGGGCGGTCACTTTCGTGCGCACGAACGGCCAGGAGCGCCGCGTCGTGTATCCGGAGCTCTGGGCCGAGGCGAGCCGCCGCGCCCGCGCGCTCCAGGCGCTCGGCCTGTCGAAGGGGGATCGCGTCGCGCTGATCCTCCCGGAGCCCGACGAGTTCGTCCTTTCCTTCATCGGTGCCCTCACGGCAGGCCTCGTCGCCGTGCCGATGTACCCGCCCGCGACCCTCGCCAAGCTCGAAGCCTACGGCGACACCGTGCGTCACGTGCTCGCGGCGTCCGGCGCGCGTGTGGTCGTCACGAACGACGCGCTGCGCCCGCTCATCCAGGAGCACCTGCTCGGCACGCAGAGCGCGGACACGCGGCTCGTGCTGGAGCGCGAGCTCGGCGCGATCGATCCGGGCTCGGCGCACGCCACGTTGCCCGACGTTCGCGGCGAGGATCTCGCGTTCCTCCAGTTCACCTCGGGTTCGACCTCGCGCCCCAAGGGCGTGATGGTCACGCACGAGAACCTGAGCGTGAACAGCCACGCGATCATGTTCGACGGGCTGCGCTCGACGCCCGAGGATCGCGGCGTCTCGTGGCTGCCGCTCTACCACGACATGGGCCTCATCGGCTTCGTGATCGCGCCGGTCTACGCGCTCGTGCAGGTGATGTTCCTGCCGACGATGTCCTTCATCCGCAGGCCCTCGCTCTGGCTCGACGCGATTCACCGCTTCCGCGGCACCATCACGTTCGCGCCGAACTTCGCCTTCGCGCTGGCGACACGCGCCGTGACCGACAGCCAGGCTGGTAACTGGGATCTCTCGTGTATGCGCGCGCTCGGCTGCGGTGCCGAGCCGATCCAGGCCGACGTGCTGCGCGCCTTCCTCGCGCGGTTCGCGAAAAACGGCCTCTCGCCCGAGAGCATCCTGCCCTGCTACGGCATGGCCGAGGCGACGCTCGCCGTGACGTTCCACGATCTCGGCAAGCCGCTCGCAACCGACCGGATCGACCTCGCCACCATGAAAAACGGCAAGGCCGAGCCCGTGAAAGACGAGACGCCTGCGCTCGAGCTCGTCTCGTGCGGGCGCCCCTTCCCCGGGCACGAGCTTTTGATCGC
The DNA here is from genome assembly GCF_028435365.1 of Polyangium jinanense. The sequence goes on from NZ_JAGTJJ010000009.1 coordinate 168,069, forward strand.
GGGCCCCGACGGCGCGCCGCTCGGCGAACGAAAGGTCGGCGAGATCTGGCTGCGCGGGCCGAGCGTGACCGCGGGGTATTTCGGCGATCCCGAGGCGACGAGCGAGACGTTCGGCGGGGGCTACCTGCGCACGGGCGACCTCGGATACCGTGCCGACGGCAATGTCTACATCTGCGGCCGTTCGAAGGACCTCATCATCCTGAACGGGAAAAACCATTACCCGCAGGACATCGAGCGCGTGGCCTCCACGGTCGACGGCATCCGCGACGGGCAATGCGTGGCCTTCGCGCGGCGCGGCGCGAGCGGCGCCGAGGAAGCCGTGCTCGTGGCGGAGTCGCGGCGCCTCGGCGAGGCGAAACGCGCGCTCATCGAGGCGGTCACGCACGCGGTGCGGGCCGAGCTCGGCGTGCAGCTCGCCGAGGTCGTGCTGATCAAGCGCGGCACGCTACCGAAGACGTCGAGCGGCAAGGTGCGCCGCCGCGAGACGAAGATGCGTCTCGAAAACGGGCAGCTCGAGCTCGTGGGGGAGCAGGGCGAGGACCCGAGCGCGTCGTTCGATTCCCCCGCCGTCCCTTCTCCCCGCGCGCCCGCCCGGGAGACCGAAACCCGAGGAGCTCTCTGATGGGATCCAGCCAAGCGGACGTCGAGGTCAGCTACGACGTCTCCAACGAGTTTTTCCGCCTCTGGCTCGACGAGCGCATGAACTACACGTGCGCCGTCTTCGAGTCGCCCGATCAATCACTCGAAGCCGCGCAGCTCAACAAGCTGCACATCCTCAGCGATTTCGCGAAAGCCGGCCCGGGCAAGACCGTGCTCGACATCGGCTGCGGCTGGGGCGCGTGTGTCGAGTACCTCGCGACGACGCGCAAGGTCGACCGTGCCGTGGGGATCACGCTCTCGCGCGCGATGGCCGCGGAGGTCAATCAACGGAACATCCCGGGCGTCGAGTGTGTCGCGGCCGATTTCATGCAATGGGATACGCCGGAGACATTCGACGGCCTCATCTCGATCTGCATGATCGACCATCTCTGCTCGCTCGAGGAGGCGCGGCAGGGCAAGGCCGTCGACATCTACCGGCGTTATTTCGAGAAGTGCTGGAAGCTCACGAAGCCGGGCTCCTCGTTCGGCTTCCAGGCGATCCTGCGCAATCGCACGCCGAAGATGCGGCCCTGGGGCGCGCTCGCCGCCGATACGCGGAAGGACCTCGAAGATTTCTCGTTCTCGTCGAAGGAGATCTTCCCGAACGGCCTGAATCCGCGGCTGGAGGAGCTCATCCAGGCCATCAATCCCTGGTGGGAGGTCAAGACGCTCCACACGCGGCGCGAGCATTACCAGCGCACGACGGCGGAGTGGCTCCGGCGCCTCCGCCTGAACGAGACCACGATCCGGGCGAAGTGGGGCGACAAGGTCTTCGAGGATTACGACCGGTACCTCTCCACCTGCGTCCGCGCATTCGACATCCACTACAGCTCCCTCGTCCAGATGGAGCTCGAGAGGATTGGCTGAGACATGAGTGAGAAGCGCGATCTGCTCGAGATGTTCAAGACCGTGGCCGCGCGCGTCGACAAGCGCCCCTTCCCGAACGTGACGCCTGCGTCCAAGATCAGCGAGCTCGGCATCGACTCGCTCTCCGTGATGCAGATCGTCGGGGAGCTCGAGACCGAGCTCGGGATCGTGATCCCGGACGAGGACCTCGTCGAGCTCGTCACGGTCGGCGATCTCTGCAAGAAGGTGGAGGCCCGGCTCGCCGCCGGCGGCTGATCCCACCCCCATGCCCCGCCGCGTCGTCGTGACCGGAATGGGCGTCGTGAGCCCCGTCGGGGTCGACGTCTCAACCTTCTGGGAGAGCCTGCTCGCCGGGCGCTCGGGCGTCTCGTACATCCGCGAGTTCCCGACCGACAAACTCCGCAGCGACATCGCCGCGAGCGTGAGCGATTTCGACGTTTCGCGGTACATGTCCCCCAAAGAGGCCGAGGTCTACGGCCGCGTGACGCATTTCAGCCTCGGCGCGGCCGTCGAGGCCGTGACCATGGCCGGGCTCGACAAGGAGTCCGCCGCGGCACGGTCGCGCGTCGGCTGCTTGATGTCGACCGGCATGGGCTCGGTCGACATCTTCGAAGAGCAGATCGCGCGAAGCAACGAGCGCGGCCCGCGCGCGGTGTCGCCGTATTTCGTACCGGGCGTCATGCCAAACGGCGCGGCCGCGCTCATTTCGATGCGTTATGGCTTCATGGGCCCGTCCTACAGCCTGGCGAGCGCCTGCGCGACAGGCACGCATTCGATCGCGACGAGCGCGCTCCTCATCGAGGCGGGCGAAGCCGACGTGATGATCGCCGGCGGCGCGGAGGCGGCGACGCGGATGAACACCGTCGCGGGCTTCGGCAATGCGCGCGCGCTCTCGAAGGCATTCGAGGGTGATCCGACCCGTGCGAGCCGCCCGTTCGACAAGCGGCGCCAGGGGTTCGTCATGGGCGAAGGCGCGGGCGTGCTCGTGCTCGAAGAGGAAGAGCATGCAAAGCGGCGCGGGGCGAAGCCGCTCGCGGTCGTCGGCGGCTTCGGCATGACGACGGACGCCGAGCACCTCACGCGCCCGCACCCCGAGGGCCTCGGCCTCGCGCTCGCCCTCGAACGCGCGCTCCAGCGAGCCGGCATCGGCCCCGAGGCGATCGATTACATCAACCCGCACGCGACCTCGACGCCGCAGGGCGACATGGCCGAGATCCTGGCCTTCCGTCGCGTCTTCGGCGAGCGGCTCGCGCAGATCCCGATCTCGGCGACGAAATCGATGATCGGGCACTTGCTCGGCGGCGCGGGCGCGGCCGAGACGATCGCGGTCGTGTGTTCGCTGCGTGATCAGGTGCTGCATCCGTCGATCAATGTCGACGAGCTCGATCCGGAGCTCGGCCCGCTCGATGTCGTGCGAGATCGAAGGCCCGCGCCCGTCGGCTGGGCGGCGAAATGCTCGGCGGGCTTCGGCGGGCACAACTGCGCGCTCGTGCTCGGCAAGGCCTGAAAGCAGGGAAATCCGCCTTCCCGCCGGGTGCGCGATGCCCTAGGTGCTCTCCCATGAGCGCCCACGAGAACAGGCTCGCGAAGGAGAAGTCGCCGTACCTCCTGCAGCACGCGCGAAACCCGGTCGACTGGTATCCGTGGGGCGCCGAGGCGCTCGAACGCTCGAGGCGGGAGGACAAACCCATCCTGCTCTCGATCGGCTACGCCGCCTGCCACTGGTGCCACGTGATGGAGCGCGAGTCGTTCGAGAACGACGCCATCGCGAAGCGCATGAACGAGCTCTTCGTGAACGTGAAGGTCGATCGCGAGGAGCGTCCGGATCTCGATCAGGTCTACCAGCTCGTGGTGCAGCTCATGGGCCGGAGCGGCGGCTGGCCGCTCACCGTGTTCCTGACGCCGGATCAAAAACCGTTCTTCGCCGGAACGTACTTCCCGCCGGCGGACAAGTACGGCGTGCCCGGCTTCCCCGCGATCCTCGAAGCGGTCGCGGACGCGTACAAGCGACGCCGCGGCGAAGTACTCGCGCAGGCCGGTGAGATCACGCAGGAGATCTCGCGCGTGGGCGCGCTGCCAGCGGGCGAGGGTGCGATCGGGCAGGACCTCTTGCGCAGAGCATGCCGGCGTCTGCTCGCGCGCTTCGACAGCCACAACGGCGGCTTCGGCGCGCGTCCCAAGTTCCCGAACACGATGTCGCTCGACGTGCTCTTGCTACGCGGCGCGCTCGAGGGTGACGCGGTCTCGAAGGAGAGCGTGGATCTCGCGCTCGACAAGATGCAGAAGGGCGGAATCTGGGATCACCTGCGCGGCGGCTTCCACCGCTACTCGACGGACGCGCGCTGGCTCGTGCCGCACTTCGAGAAGATGCTCTACGACAACGCGCTCTTGCTGCGGCTCTACGCCGATGGCTATCGCGCGCTCGGGAACCCTCGCTTCGCAGAGACGGCGCGCGCGATCGTCACGTACCTGTTCGCCGAGATGCGCGACACATCGGGCGCGTTTTACGCGACGCAGGACGCGGATTCCGAGGGCCAAGAAGGAAAGTTTTTCGTGTGGAAGCTCGGCGATCTACGCGCAGCCCTGGGCGACGATCACGAGGCGTACGAGGTCGCGCGGGTCCAATTCGGCATCACGGAGGAGGGCAACTTCGAGGAGACCGGCGCGACGGTGCTCTCGGAGGTGCGGTCGATCGAACGGACTGCGGCGATCGTGGATCTCGCGCCGGACGTGGCGAAGCGCGCGCTCGAACGAGCGCGGGCGAAGATGCTCGCGGCGCGGGAGCAGCGGCCGCGTCCGATGCGAGACGACAAGATCCTCGCGAGCTGGAACGCGCTGCTCATCGGCGCGCTCGCCGAAGCCGGCCGCGCGCTCGACGAACCTTCGTGGATCGGCGCGGCAGAGGTCGCGTTCGCAGCGCTCGAGGAGCGGCTCGTGCGAGAGGGTCGCGTGCGCCGGTACTACATGCCGGGCGAGAACGAGGCGCCGGAGGCGCGGCGCGGGTTCCTCGATGATCAAGCGTACGTCGGCAGCGCCGCGCTCGATCTCTACGAAACCACGGGCAACCCGCGGTACGTGGCCGTCGCCCGCGCGATCGCCGACGCGATGATCGAGCATCACGAGGACAAACACGAGGGCGGCTTTTTCTTCGCGCCCGACGACGGCGATTCGCTCATCGCCCGCACGAAGGACGTCTTCGATCAGGCCGTGCCGTCCGGCGCATCCATGGCCGCGGAGCTTTGCCTGCGGCTCGGCGAGCTCGCGGACGAGACGTACGCCGAACACGGACGACGGCAGATCGAGCCGATCGGCCCCACCGCGATCGACAACCCGCTCGGCCTCGGCAAGGCCGTCGCCGTGCTCGATCGGCTCGTGCGTGGGACGGTGGACGTGGTGCTCGTGGGAGATCCGTCGAGCGAGCGGACACAGGCACTCGCGAAGGCCGTGTTCCGCCGCTACTTGCCGCACAGGAACGTGGTGTGGGTGGATCCGCGCCGGCCGGAGACGGCCGAAGCGGCAGCGGTGCTCGCCGAGGGCAAGACCGCGCGGGGCGACGACACCGTGGCGTATGTTTGTCGGAATCGAACCTGCTCGGCGCCGGTGTCAGACTTGTCGACGCTCGAAGCGCTCCTCGACGGGCGGTGAAGATCAGCGCTTCGGCCGCGGCTCGACGGGCGCCTTCGCGGGGATGACGGTGCGCTCGGCCTCGGTCTGCATCGCGACCTTGAACGCCGTGGTTTGTCCGGGGATCAGGTTCACGGTGATCACCTTGTCGGGCGCGCCCTTGCGCTGGATCGTGATGTCGTGTTTGCCCGGGGGAAGCGACACGTTCGTGTGCGGCGCGGGGCCGAGCTTGCGCTTGCCGTCGACGATCACTTGATCACAGGCCGGATCGCAGACGACCGAGAGAAACCCGTCGGCCTTGATCATCTTCGCCGCGACGCGCGCCGCGATGTCCGGCGGAGGCTCGGCCGGAGGCGCCGCTTGTTGCGAGAGCTGTACGTTCAAGAGCGCCGTCTCGCCCGGCTTCACCACGACCTCGAGCTTCTTCTCCTCGTAACCCTTGCGGCGCAGCGTGAGCTTGTGCGTCCCCGCAGGGAGTTCTGCGCGCACGATCGGAGAAGGGCCGATCGATTTGCCGTCGACGAGGACGCCCTCGCAGCCCGGGTTGCAAGCGACGGTGACGAAGCCACTCGATCGCGCAGCGTCAGGCTGCGGGGCCTTCTCGGGGCGGGTCGCCTCGGCGGCGAGCGCGACGCCGGGGACGACGAGGGCGAGCACCAGAGCGAAGGCGTGCTTCATCATGACCATTGTGCCTTGTTCGACGGCCCGCGTGGAGCCGTGATGCATGCGGATTTCACTCGCCGCGAGGCCGATTCCGACAGAGCCCGACTTCACACGTCCCGGACCCTTTTTCAGGCGTGCAGACACACTTTTCCACGGGCGCCGGCGCCCCGGACTGCGCGCAGCCCCGGGCGAAATCGGGGGCGCGCTCGGCGGACGGAGAGCACACGGTCACCTCGCTCCCGGAGTTGTCGTCGAAGTCCGTGAGGAACGTACAGGTGCACGCGTACGGCGAGCCGCGCTCCTTCTCGCACCCTGCGCCGAGGACGGCAGCGAGCGCGAGGAGGAGCGCGGCGAGACCGCTACTGACTGGGGGGCGTGGCATCCGCCGCCTTGTCGCGGATGTGGAACTCGACGCGCCGGTTGGTCTGTCGTCCGGCCGCCGTGTTGTTGTCGGCGATGGGCCTGCGCGGGCCGAAGCCGGCGGCGCTCAGGCGATCCGCGGCGATGCCACCCTTCTTGATGAGGTACTCCATCACGGCGTTCGCGCGATCGGACGAGAGCTTCTCGTTGAGATCATCCGAGCCGCGGTTGTCCGTGTGGCCCTCGATCGCGAGGTGCTGGATCTCGGGGTTCACTTTGAGGAGGCGCACGACCTCGTCGAGGATCGGGTAGCTCTGCTGCAAGATGGTCGACTTGCCCGTCAAGAACTCGACCTTCTTCAGGATCTGGATCTCGTTCGAGCCGGTGACCCTGCGGATGAAGGTCGGGCAGCCGTTCTTCTCCGCGTCGGGGTTCGCGTCGCCGGGCTCCTTCGGGCAAGCGTCCTTCGCGTCGCCGATGCCGTCCTTGTCGGGATCGTCCTCGGGGCAGCCGTCCTGATCGTCGACCTTGTCGAAATCCTCGGGCGTGTCGGGGCACTTGTCGACGTTGTCCGGGATGCCGTCGCCGTCACGATCGGGCGGCTGCGGGCAACCGTCGTCCGTGTTCGGCGGCTTGTGATCCTCGGGATCCGTCGGGCAAAGATCGACGTCGTCCGGCAACCCGTCCTTGTCGGTGTCCGCGCCGTGCTCGGCCCAGCGGCCCGTCTTGAAGCGCTTTCCAGGCGACGGCGGGTTCGTGTCCTTGATCGGGAACGCGTACCCGACGGTCGCGACGAGGCGGAAATCCGGGGCGTATCCAGGCGTGATGCGCGTGCCGCCGCCCACGCCGACCCACGCGCGCTTCTTCTGATCGAAGGCGTAACGTCCCTCGAGCATCCACTCGATCGGCGTGTTGTCGACGTCGAAGAAGGTCTCGTCGGTGATGCCCGTCGAGCCGAAGATCTGCGCGCCGAGACGAAGCGCGCCGCCACGCAGCGGCAAGAAGCCGCCGATGCCCCAGCGCCATTCGGAGCCTGATTTGAAGTCGTTCACGCCGCCTGCGGGCCGGAACTGGAGGCCCGTGTTGGCCACGAGAAAGAAGCTCTTGAGGTCGTACTCGACGGCGACCTGGAAGCCGCCGCTCGCGCTCTGATCACCGCCGAACGAGTCGTTGTCACCCGTCGGCACCCAGACCGCGCCTTCGAGGCCGAGCTTGAAGGTGCGCGCGGTGTTGCGCCAGAGGAGCACGCGCGCGTCGAGACGCAGATCCATCGGCGCGACCGTCCGCATGCTGACCGGCTGCGATCCCGAGACCTGCGCGAGGTATGTCGTGCCGCCGTCCTGGAAGAGGATGACCGGGAGGTTTGCCTGGAACGAGAAACGCTCAAGGGCCTCGATGCCGACATCGAGATAGCTGATGAGCTGCGGTCCGACGGGCGCGCTGCTGCGCTGGCTGAAGATGCCGGCGTTCCGCGGATCATCCTGATGGTTCTCGATGCGGAACGGGTTCAGCGCGAAGCCCATGCCGAGCTGGCCGAAGAACCGCGTCTGCGGGTTGAACTGCGGGCGCCAGAGCCCGATCGCGTCTTCGGGCGCTCCGCCCATGAAGAGGCGATCGAGATACATCGTCGACTGCTGCGCCTCGGCCTCGGCGGGCGCGAGGAGGCACGCCGCGGCTGCGATGGCGGCCGAGCAAGCCGAGGCAAGGCGGCGCAGAAGGGACGGGCGACGGGGCGTGGCCGCGCGCTCGTCGGAGGAGGTGCCTCCCGCCGCGGTGTCACCGACGGGCGGGCGGGCTCGGGGATGGTCGACTTGGGCCATGTCTTCGGCGTCTCCTCGGCGCGCGCACTGCGCGCGGAAGCGAGAGGCCCGGGTGCGCTTGCCGCGCGGTGGATCACCGGGCCCCCCCGTGCAAGCGGAGGCTACACCAGGCGTGCGGGCGCATGGAATGTCTTGCGATGTAGGGAGGAGCCTTGAGCACGAGCCCGTCTCCTCCCTTGCCGGACGGGTGAGATCAGGTCAGACAGACGACGCGCGATCCAGGCCGTTTCGCGGTCTTGACCAGCAGGCGGACCTGTGCTTTCTTTGCGCGCCCCGAAAAACGAAGGGTTCCGAAGGGTCCTACGATGAAGCGCACGTTCCAGCCCCACAACACCCGCCGCGTCCGTACCCACGGCTTCCGGGCGCGCATGGCCACGAGCGGCGGCCGCAAGGTGATCAACAACCGCCGGCGTAAGGGCCGCGCGCGCCTCGCCCCGACGATTTACAAGAAGTAGTTGCCTCGCCAAACATTCACGCGAGCGCAGCGCTTACGGCGTCGCCCTGACTTCCTGCGCGTTCAGGAGGGCGGCGCCCGGGTCACGACGCGCCACCTCCTGATCCTGATCGCACCCCGTCCCGACGATACGACCACACGCCTCGGCGTGGTGGCGTCGCGGAAGGTGGGGTGCGCCGTGCAGCGCAACCGGGCCAAGCGCCTGCTCCGTGAAGTCTTTCGCCGGAACGTGGCGTCGTTTCCGCGGGGCGTGGACGTCGTGGTGATCGTGCGTCCGGGCGTGGACGAGCTCGCTTGTGCGGAGCTCGAAGCGGAGGTTCAGGCGGTGCTGCCACTCGTGCGCAAGCGAGCGAGCGGCAAGCCGAACTCGAGCACGCAGGCGGACCCGAGAAACCGCTCCGGCGACGGGCGCAAAGGCGGCCCTTGACCTTGCAAGCGGGGACGCGGGCCCCCAAGCTTCGTCGCGATCTCGCGATGGGAGCCGCGGCCGACGCGCGCTGTCTCGCCACACCTCGCGCCCTCCGGCGTCGCCCGCCGCGCCCTGCATCATGCTGGCCAAGCTCCTCCTCCTCTTGATCCGCGTCTACCAGCTGACGCTCTCGAAAGTGCTGCTCGCGCTCTTCGGACCTGTCTGTCGGTTCGAACCGTCGTGCTCGCGGTATGCCGCCGCGTGTATCGCGGGTCATGGCGCGCTGCGCGGGAGCTTGCTTTCAGTGAAGCGCCTGTGTAAGTGCCACCCGTTCCATCCCGGCGGCTACGATCCTCCGCCGCCTCCACGGATCGGCCGCTCGCGTACGGAAGAGCCCGCGCGGCACGGCCCGGATCAGAGGGTGGAAGGTACGAACCTTTCTTCCCACGACGCTCGACTTTCGCCGTGGAGCAGTGGCGCGGTCCATGAGGCTGGCTAGTTTCCTCTCGCATGCTCGCCAAGCGAGCGAGCCCGTCCGGGGGGATCACGCGAGCACGGGGCGGGGCAAGGACCAGTAGGGTTTCACGGCAAGGAGATTGCCGAAGGATTTCATGGAACGCGGCAAAATCGCTCAGTGGGTGCTCATCGGCATCGCTGCCATCCTGTTCTGGCAGTTCGGCGGCAACCTGTTCGGCAAAGGAAACGAAGAGGTCCAGCCGAACACGTTCTACGACGCCAACCGGCTGCCGGACGCCCAGAGGCAGCCCGAGCAGATTTGCACGATCAACGGCGCCCGCTTCGAGGCCGAGCTGTCTTCGCGTGGCGGATCGCTGCGCCACCTTCGGCTCACCGATCAAGGCAAGTACTCGAAGAACGGCAAGCCGATCGATCTCGTGACGACCTCGCAGGAGTGGCGTCAGCCTCTGCGAACGGACCTGCGTTTGCCTGGGGTCGAGAAGCAACAGACGCCGTTCGACAACCTCGACTGGAAGCTCGCGGCGCAGGACGGCAAGTCGTGCACGTTCGTCTACGAAGACGCGACCTCGAAGCTCACGAAGGTCGTGCGCGAGACGGGCAAACCCTTCGAGCTCGAAATGACGCTCGAGGTGAAGAACCTCTCCGCCGAGCCGCTCAAGCACAGGCTCACGGTGGAGCAGACCTCGTGGCGCACGACCGAGGAGACGAAGGGCAGCCTCGGCCGCATCTCGGAGCACATGACGGACGTCGTCGCGGCGACGCCGGAGAAGGTCGATCGCCTGCACGCCGACGCGTTCGAGCCGAAGGACTTCAAGGACGCGGAGTTCACGAACGAGTACTGGCGCCGTAGCCCCGGCGCCGCGAAGTGGGTCGCCGTGAGCAGCGTCTACTTCACGAAGGCCGCGATCCCGCTCGAAGGCCCCGCGCCGCTCGCCGAGACGCAGATCGAAGAGGACTGGAACCGCGAGAAGTTCGACGCGGCGAGCCGCGAGAAGGACAAGGACACGCACGGGCACGTCTACCGCGCGCGCCTCGCGTATCCCGACGTCGAGCTCGCGCCGCAGGCGACGCAGACGTACAAGGTCCTGAGCTTCACGGGCCCGAAGGAGCGCGAGGTGCTCGCCGCGGTCGGTCCCGGCATCACCGAGGTGATCGATCTCGGCACGTTCTCGCCGATCGCGAAGGTCCTCGTCGGCTACCTGAAGATCCTCCACAAGGCCGTGGGGAGCTGGGGCTTCGCGATCGCGCTGCTCACGATCACCGTGCGCATGCTGCTCTTCCCGCTCAGCATCTCGCAGATCAAGAGCAGCGCGGCCATGCGCCGGCTCAAGCCGGAGATGGACGACATCAACGCGCGCTACAAGGAAGATCCGGCACAGCGTGGCCTCGCGCTCCAGGAGCTCTGGCGCAAGCACGGCGTGACGAACCCGGTGCTCGGCTGCATCCCGGTGCTCTTGCAGATGCCCGTGTGGTTCGCGCTCTACCAGGCCCTGCAGACGGCGGTCGAGCTCTACCACGTGCCCTTCCTGTCGGCCCGGATCATCCCGGATCTCTCGGACAAGGGCGAATACTTCGTCATCCCCGCGATCCTCGGCGCGTCGAGCTTCTTCCAGCAGAAGCTCATGCCGCCGCAGGGCGACCCGATGCAGCAGAAGATGATGCAGTACATGCTGCCGGGCATCTTCGTGGTGATGATGCTCTACCTGCCCGCAGGCCTCGGCGTGTACATGCTGACCAACACGTGGCTCGGCATCGCCCAGCAGGTCGCGGTCGAGCGCTACCTGAGCCGCAAGACGCAGGGTTCCGCCGGCATCGAGGTGCGCGAGAAGAAATCTTCGGGCGACGAAACCAAGTCGGCGCCTGCTCTTGGAAAGGGAAAGGCACGTGTCCGTGGATAATGGAGCTCCCGGGAAGACCAGCGTGAACGCCGAAGGCACCCGGCACGACGACGAGCGCGACGAGCGCGCCGCCGAGGCAGCAGTCCCGTTCGAGGAGGATGGTCGCGCCGATCAAGCGCTCGACTTCGTCATCGATACGCTCGCCGCGATGGGCATGGACTGCACCGTGGACCTGCTCGAGAACGAGCCGGAAGATCCGCCCGAGGAGATCCGGCTGGAGATCGAGGGCAGGGACGCCGGCCGCATCATCGGCAAGAAGGGCCAGACGCTCGCCGCGCTGCAGTTCCTCGCCAACCGCGTGATCAACCGGCCCGGCAAGCAGCGCCGCCACGTGATCATCGACGCCGAGGGCTACCGCGCGCGTCGCGAGGAGACGCTCACCTCGATGGCCCGACGCCTCGGCAAGCAGGCCGTCGAGGAGGGAAAGATCATCACGTTCGAACCGATGAACCCGCAGGATCGCCGCGTCGTGCACCTCGCGCTCGCGAAGTTCCCCGGTGTCGTCACGAAGAGCGACGGCGAAGGCGACGCGCGTCGCGTGCAGATCATCCCCGTTCGTCGCTAGGTGCCACGAACGGATCGCGCGGGGTGGTGAGTTCGTCGCCCCGCGATCCACCGCATCCACACGCTCCATGATCGGTTGACAGCGTGGGGACGGTATGCATAATGCCGCTCCCTCGTCGTCTCCGGCAGGCGTGGAGCCGTTTGCCCCAACAGCCGGGACCATCCCCAGTCGAAGGACCGCGACATGCTCACCTCGAACGTACTTGCGAAGATCGAAACCCCGCAGCTCCGCGAGGGGCTCCCGGAGTTCCGGGTCGGCGACACCGTCCGGGTCCACTACCGCATCGTCGAGGGCGAGAAGGAGCGTATCCAGGTCTTCCAGGGCGTCGTTCTGAAGCAGCGTCGGGCCGGTGCGCGCAGCACCTTCACGGTCCGCAAGGTGAGCTTCAACGTGGGCGTGGAGCGTATTTTCCCGACGCACAGCCCCCGCATCGACAAGATCGAGGTGGTCTCGCGCGGCGTCGTTCGTCGCTCGCGCCTGTTCTACCTCCGCTCGCTGGCCGGCAAGGCCGCCCGCGTGCGCGACGCCAAGGACGGCTGAGCCGGAAGGCCCCACCTCGGGGCCTCCCGTCTCCGCTCTCTCCCGCTCTCTCATCACGAAGGGTGTCCCAGGGCCAATCCGGCCCAGGACACCCTTTCGTATTTCAACCGCTCACAGCCCCGGCTGCGCGTCTCGCCGCGCCGGGCGCCGCTTCCTTTTGCGCATCGACGGCGGCCTTCGTCGCGCCGGGGATCCTTCACGCGGCCCCTGGGATGTGCTGCGCTGCGTCGTGCTTCGACGTGCCTCGTCCACCCCCCGCCGAGGGAAAGAGTACTTCTTCTTGATCCTCGGTCCGGCCCCCACGGTATGCTGCCGCCGAGGCGGACGAGGTCTTTGGTCCGTCAACACGAGAAGGACACTATGAACTGCCCGCGTTGCGGCGCGTCTGCCACACCCGCCGACAAGTTCTGCGCGATCTGTGCCTCTCCGCTCGGGCCCTCGGCGCCCGGCGCCTTTGGTCCTCCTCCGCCCCCTCCTGCATTCGGGCAAGCGCCGGGCTTCGGGCCTCCGCCGGCCCCGCCGCCGGGCTTCGGGCCGCCTCCCGAGCAGCCGGGCTTCGGACCGCCCCCGCCGGCTCCCCCCGGCTTCGGCGGCTTCGGCCCGCCCCCCGCGCCCACGGCGAGCCCTAGCGCGTTCGGGCCTCCGCCGCCCCCCGCGTTCGGCGCGCCGCCTGCTGCGCCCGGTGGCTTCGGTCCGCCTCCGCCGCCCCCCGCGTTCGGGCCTCCGCCGGCGGGTCCTTCCGGCTTTGGTCCGCCGCCCGCGCCGCCTGGATTCGGACCGCCGCCTGAGTCGCCGGCCGGGTTTGGCCCGCCGCCCGCGCCGCCTGGATTCGGCCCGCCGCCCGAGTCGCCGGCCGGGTTTGGCCCGCCGCCCGCGCCGCCTGGATTCGGCCCGCTGCCCGAGTCGCCGGCCGGGTTTGGCCCGCCGCCCGCGCCGCCTGGATTCGGTCCCCCGCCGGCGCCCCCGGGCTTTGGTCCGCCTCCCGAGCCGCCGCCGGCGCTCCCGGGTTTTGGCCCGCCCCCGGCCCCGGTCGGCTTCGGTCCGCCGCCCGCGCCGCCTGGATATGGGCCGCCGCCTGCACCGGCCAGCTTTGGTCCGCCGCCCGCGCCGCCCGGCTACGGGCCGCCGCCGGACCCCGCGCCCGGTGGTTATCCGCCGCCTCCGGGACCTCGGGCGTTCGCCCCGCCGCCGATGGCGGACAAACCCGAGGAGCTTCCCCGACCGCCGGGGCGCGGGAACTCCGCGACGGGGGTCCCGCAAAATCCTCCGCCGATGCCCGGTCGGCAAGTAAGCGCGCCGAGCCTGGAGGTGCGCCGCGCGCTCGCAGGCTTCCTGGTGAGCTACCAGGAGGATCCGCTCGGCAAGTTCTGGCCGCTCTGGCAAGGCAAGAACTCGGTCGGCCGCGCGGACACGGGTCAGAAGGTTGACGTGGAGATCGCGCACGGCACGACGTCCACGCATCACGCGACGATCGACTGCGAAGGTGGGAGGTTCATCCTGAGTGATCTCGGCTCGACGAACGGCACCTTCCACAACGAGGAAGCCATCGGCTTCAAGGGCAGGCGCGAACTGCGTGACGGCGACAAGATCCGCTTCGGCGGCTTCAGCGTCATCACCATCATCGTGACCGCTCGGACCTAGGGGTCGCGCGGAGAAGCCCCGTGCGGAACGCCCTTTTCACCCTACCCAGCTCCTCGACGAGATGACGCCCCCGCGTGCTCGCGTCGCCCGAGGCAGCCGTCCCCCGCGCTCTCCGCGCAGGGTGGACGCGCTTCGCTGCCTCGACGCACGAGAGTACGCGGCGGCCACGCTCGCGGACCGTACGCGTGCGCGGAGGTGTCTGTCACCCCGCGCCTGCGCCGGCTCGCCGAGGACCCCCAATGTTGGAGGCTCAAGCATGAACCCGTTGCCCCACGGAGCCGCCCGCGCAGTCGCTCGATCTGCGCGAAACAAGGCTCCCCTGTTCGCGCTCCCCGCGCTCGCGGCGCTCGCAGCGATCCTCTTCGCCGCCGCGCCCTCCTACGCCGCTCCGGAGGCGAGGATCCTCCGCATCGATCCGCGCACGAGCACGGTCGACGGCTCGCCCGTGCTCACGACCGTGATCGACCTCGTCCAGAACAAGCGTTTGTCGGACGCGACGCGGCCCTGCGCGGCGCTGAACGGCGACGCGTTCAACGACTGCGTGTCGAACGCGATCGAGCAGCCGAACGCGCTCTACTCGTCGTTCGACTTCCCCGAGAAGAACGCAGTGCTCAGCGTCGTCGTCGACGGCTCCGACACCGCGGCGCGGTTCGAGTCGAAGGCGCGCTGGGGCGAGAGCACGAGCCAGCCCGGCGTGGGCACCGCGTGGCTCATCCTCATCGACGCCGCGTCCTCGATGGGCACGCGCTTCGACGAGGCGAAGTCCGTCGCGACCGCGTTCGTCAACGCGATGGGCCCGAACGACATCGTCGACGTGATGTTCTTCAACGACAAGAGCGTCGTCGAAGACTCGAAGTGGGTGAACAACAAGCAGACGGCGCTCCAGACGATCGCGAGCGTCAAGAACACGTTCCCCACGCAGGGCCGCACGCGCCCGCTCTTCAACATCATCAAGACCGCGGCCACCGACGGCTTCCGGGAGCTCGGCAACGTCGGCACGAACGTCGTCGTGCCCATGCACCAGGCGATGGTGGTGCTCTCGAACGGCGCGGCCGGCGCCGATCCGAGCTCGACGGCGGCGGCCTCGAACCTGCTCAAGGACTACCTCACGAAGGGCCGCTTCCCGGAGAACAACGAGGTCCTCCCGAAGACGCCCGTGCCGGTCATCTCGATCTGGTTCCCGAGCAAGCTCGTCGAGGAGTTCACCGCGAACTCGCGCGAGTTCATGGAAGGTCTCGCGAACACCGAGATCGGCGGCTTCTACAGCATCGTGCGCGACAAGCAGGAAGCGCGCGCGGTGAACATCGTCAACGCCGTCCGCTCGCGCTTCAACAAGATGCACATCGTCAAGTGGCGCGTCTCGTGTGTCGCGCTGAGCTTGACGCAGACCATCCGCCTCGCGTTCCTCAACACCGATCCGCTGATCGCCGGCGACGCGACGTTCCAGAACGTGCCCGTCGGCATCGATCCCTCGCAGTGGCCGCTCGACATCGATCGTGAGGCCACCGAGCGCGCCGCGGCGAAGGATCCCGTGTATCCGGGCGGGACCGTGAAGGTCTTCGGCAACTTCTGCTGGGGCGGCAACACGCAGCGGGCCGAGCTCTACATGGTTCCCAAGAACCAGCCCGCGCCCGCCTCGCTCCAGGGCGGCAGCATCGAGGACGCGAAGAAGGCTCAGCGCACGCTCATCGAGCAAGGCATGCGCGGCAAGGCCACGACGGCCGGCGAGAGCATGGTCGAGTTCGAACTGCCGAACACCGACAAGTTCCTCGCGGGCAAGGGCGAGCAGATGACCGCGCGCCTCATCGTCTACGACAACCAGGCCAAGCGCACGAGCGCCATCACCGCCGACAAGATCATCACGGTGAAGGCGAAAGAAGCGCCGCTGCCCTACCTGCTCATCGGCGGCATCACCTTCGGCGGCGTGGTCCTCGTCCTGCTCGTCGTCTCGATCTTCCGCAGCGGCGGCAACAAGCGACGCACCGGCGCCGCGCCCGCGACGGCCCCGCGCCCCGCGGGTGGCCCGCCCGGCCCGATGGGCGGCGGTTACGCGCCCGCTGTGCCCATGGGCGGCGGCGTGCCCGGCATGGGCGGCCCCGACTTCGGCGGCGGTTACGGTCCTCCTCCGATGGGCGGCAGCCCCGTCGGTGGATCCGCGAACCGCGCGGTGCTCTCCGGCTCGCTCGGCATCTTCACGTTCAACCAGGGCACGGAGATGCGCGTCGGCCGCGACGCCGCGACGTGTCAGATCGTGGTGAACGAGCCGCGCGTCTCCGGCAGCCACGCCGTCATCAAGTTCGAGAACGGCCAGCTCTTCGTGCGTGACGAGAACTCGAACAACGGCACGAGCATCAACGGCAACCGCATCCCGCCGCTCGTGTGGACGCCTGTCCCGCCCGGCTCGATGCTTCGCTTCGGCCCCATCGAGTTCAACGTCCGTTTCGAGTAGTCTACGCTCGAACGATCGTCATCCCGGCCCTCACCCCCCGGCCCTTCCGCGATGAGCCAACCTCAGGCCCTCGGCACCCGCGTCCGGATCGAGTTCGCCCAGGCCAGCGATCCTGGCCGCGATCCGAACAAGCAGGTCAACGAGGACTCGTGCGGATACGCCGAGACGCGCTTCGGCCATCTCGTCGTCCTCTGCGACGGCATGGGCGGGCACTACGGGGGCCGGGAGGCGAGCCGCACCGCGATCGCCACGATCTTCGAGGTCATCGACCAGGCCCCGGCCGGCGCAACCGCCGCGACGGCGCTCAAGGCCGCGATCGAGGAGGCCGGGCGTCGCGTCTACCAGCTCGGCGGGCCGCCCGAAAACCGCGGGCGGCCCGGCTCGACGGTCGTGGCCATGCTGATCGGTGATCGCGGGCTCGACGTCGCGCACGTCGGCGACAGCCGCGCCTACTGCATCCGCGCGGGCCAGATCTACCCGCTCACGCGCGACCACTCGATGGTGCAGGGCATGATCGACGCCGGCATGCTCACCGAGGCCGAGGCCATCGGGCATCCCGACGCGAACAAGATCACGCGCGCGCTCGGCATGCGCCCCGAGGTCGAGGTCGAGGTTCGGCCCGAGCCGATGGAGATGTTCCCGGGCGACATCTTCCTCCAGTCGAGTGATGGCCTCACCGACCTCGTGCTCGGCGTCGACATCCTCGGCTCCGTGCGCCAGGCCCTCGCATCGGGCGCGCTCCCGCACGCTTGCAACCAGCTCGTCAACCTCGCGAACGATCGCGGCGGCCACGACAACATCACCGTGCAGATGGTGCGCATCGTGGAGCTCGCGCCGCGCGCGTCGCACACGATCCCGCAAGCGCCCGCGCCCGCGATCGCGTCGGATCCCGCGGGCCCGCGGCCTGCGCCTCCACAGGAGACGCGACCGATGACGGCGGTCGACACGGCGGCCGCCGCCGCGGGGACGAAGCTCGCCCTGCCCCCGCCCGTGCCGGTCCCCACGTTGCTCTCGCCGAACACGTCCTCCGCGGCCCCGACGGCGCCCGAGCAGGGCGGCTTGCCCTTGCCGCCGCCTTCGCCTTCGTCGCCGGGCTTCGCGCCGGTGCAGCCGACGGCCATCGATCGCCCCGTTGCGCCCTCGCCCACGATGCCCGAGCAGCCGCGCCTCGCGCCGTATGCGGCCCAGCTCCCCTTGCCGCCGCCCTCGGCGCGTTATGCGCCTGCGCAGGCCACCCAGGTCACGGGCCAGGGTCCTTCTCCCACGCATCCTCCGGACGTCCCGAAAGCCGTCCCCTCCGCGCCCTTGTCCGCGCCGGCTGGGGCGCGTCCTTCCCAGGCGGGCATCGTGTACGTGATCATCGGCATGTCGGCCGTGATCGCCGTGCTCTTGCTCCTGCTCATCTGGGCTCTTTTCCTGCGCTAGAGCACCGACCTGTTCGGTGCTCTGGAGAGATCGCTTTGCGATCTCTCTCGGGGGGTGAATTGGCCGGGCTCTGCCTGGCCAAGAGGGGGACGCGAGGCGTCCCCCTCGGGACCAACTCCGCTGGCGAACGCCACCCCGGCGCGCCTATCCTGCTCGCGTCACGCGAGGCGCGGCCGTCCCCGTTGCTCTCCGCGGACGTTCGTGGTGAAAGGTAGCCCGCATGGTCCCCGGCTTCGGCAAGCAGACCCTCACGATCGGCAGCGCTCCCACGTGCGACGTCGTCATCGCGGATCCCAGCGTCGCGCCCGAACACGCGCGCCTCGTCCATCAGGGCGGCGGCAGGCTCGTGTTCATCGGCGGCGGCGCGGCGCCCTCGTTCGCGAACAACCGTCAGCTCGCCCCGGGTGAAGAAGTCCCCTTCGACTTCCGCACCCAGTTCGTCGTGGGCCGCGCGCCCGTCCCGCTCAGCCACCCCGCCATCATCCTCTCGATCATGGCCACGGGCAGCGCACCTGCGCCTGCGGGGCAGCTCGTGATCGGCCGCGATCCGGCGCGCGCATCGCTCGTCATTCAACACCCGAGCGTCTCGAGCCAGCACGCCACCGTGATGCTCGATCGCATGCTCGTCGTCGACAACGGCTCGACGAGCGGCACGTACGTCGGCACCACGAAGATCCAGGCTTCACAGCCCGCGCCGATCGATCCGAACGGCGTCGTCGCGTTTGGCCCTGTGCCCGTCCCGATCGAGCTCCTCGCGCGCCTCGCGCAAGCCGCGCGTGGCGGCGCGCCCGTCGTGAGCGGCGCGTATGCGCAGCAGCCCGCGGCGCCCATGCCGCAGACGAATGTCTCGATGCCGCAGCAGGGCTACCCGCCCGCGCAGCAGCAGGGGTATCCCTCCATGCAGCAGCAGCCGCAGGGGTATCCGCCCGTCTCGGGCGCGGCGCCGGCGGCGGGTGCGCCGGGCAAGAAGAACAAGACCGTCCTCGGCCAGCTCGACTTCGCGGGCCCGAGTGGCGGCGGACAGAAGAGCATCGGCCGCACGCCCGACAACGACATCGTCATTCAGCACCCGCAGGTCTCGAGCCGCCATGCGCTCGTGCACCAGATGAACGGGCAGCTCTTCGTCGAGGATCGCGGCAGCGCGAACGGCACCTACGTCCGCGGCCAGCGCATCCCGCCGGGCCAGAAGATCGGCATCCAGAGCGGCGAGAAGTTCTTCATCGGCCCGATGCCGCTCCAAATCGAGCTCGGCTCCTCGGGCGCGGTCCAGGTCGTCCAGGAGGAGTACTCGGCCGATCGCTGGGCGGGCAAACCGCTCTACGAGATCGAAGCGTGGAGCCTCGTCCTCGAGGTCCCCGATCGTGACAACCCGAGTGAGATGAAGCGCCTGCTCGACGACGTCTCGTTCAAGGCGCTGCCGGGCGACATGATCGCGCTCATGGGCCCTTCGGGCGCGGGCAAGACGACGCTCTTGCTCACGTTGAACGGCTACCTCCCGCCCACGAGCGGCGTCGTCCGCATCAACGGCGAGGACCTCTACAACATCTACGACAACCTTCGCGGCTCGATCGGCTACGTCCCGCAGGACGACCTCGTGCATCCCGAGCTCACGGTCTTCGAGGCCGTGAAGTACAGCGCGAAGTTCCGCCTCCCGCCCGACTACTCCGAGGAGGAGATCGACGCGCGTGTCGAGCAGACGATCAAGGACCTCGGCCTCGAGGGCGTGAAGAACCTCCAGATCGGCAAGCCCGAGAAGAAGATCCTCTCGGGTGGTCAGCGGAAGCGCGTCAACATCGCGCTCGAGCTCGTCACCGACCCCGTCATCCTCTTCCTCGACGAGCCCACCTCCGGCCTCGCCGCCGACGACACGACCGCGCTGATCACGCTCTTGCACGACCTCACGAAGGCCACGGGCAAGACGATCATCATGACGATCCATCAGCCGGCGAAGGACGAGTACGAGAAGTTCTCGCACGCGCTGATCATGGGCTACGGCGGCGTGCCGATGTTCTTCGGCTCGACGCAGGGCGAGTCGTACCGGTTCTTCGGCTCGTGGAAGGAGCGGCAGGGCCAGCGCAACGACATCGACAACCCCCGCGACATGTTCGAGATGATCGCCTCGCGCGAGAAGGCCATCTACGAACAGATGCGCGCGCGGGATCCGAACGTGCCGCGTGGTCATGCGCGCAAGACCGCCGCGCTCGAGTGGCGCCGCGAGTACTTCAGCGATCAGAACCCGACGTACCGCAAGATGTACACGGGCCGGCGCGAGATAGGCGCCGGCCAGGGACAGCGCGCGATCCCCGAACGACGCGCCACCACGAAGGGGCAGCTCGGTCTTTTGCTCTCGCGTTACTTCAAAACGAAGATGCGAGACACCGCCGGCACCGTCATCATGCTCGCGCAGGCGCCGATCATCGGCGTCTTGCTCGCGATCGTGTTCGGCTGGCAGGAGAAGGCCGTCCCGGCGTGGTGCCTCGGCGCGCTTCAGGAGCTCGGCAAGAAGTTCGGCGGCAACACGAACACCGGCGACGTCTTGAAGAGCATGACGGCCACCGCCGACAACACCGGCGCCATCTTCTTCCTCGTCGTCGCCTCCGTCTGGTTCGGCACCTCCAACGCGGCGCGCGAGATCGTCAGCGAGCGGGCCATCTACATGCGCGAGCGCATGGTCACGCTGGGCCTGCTCAACTACGTCCTCTCGAAGTACATCCTGCTCGCGTTCTTCTGCATCATCCAGTGCACGATCCTCCTCGCGATCGTGTTCTTCACGCTCGGCTTCCACGGCGGCCCCGCGGCGTTCTTGATGCAGCTCGCCTCGCTCACGGCCACCTCGCTCGCGGCCGTTGCGCTCGGGCTCCTCCTCTCGACCGTCGTCACCTCGTCCGAGGCGGCCATGGCCTTGACGCCCATCGCGCTCATCCCTCAGGTCGTCCTCGGAGGGCTCATGGTCCCCATGACGACGGTGCCGCACTTGAAGCCCCTCATGATGATCATGCCCGCCCGCTGGGGCTTCGAGGGCTCCATCGTCCACGAGCGCCTCTCGCTCAAGGAGGATCCCTCGTGGGTCATCGACCTCGGCCGCACCGAGAGCGCACCTGCCGACTTCATCGAGGCTGGCAAATTCAAGTGCTCGATCGCGCAGATGGCCTCGGACAACCTCGCGGGTGGCTGGGGCTTCACGAACTACGAGAGCACGTGGCTGCCGTTCGCGGTGCTCGGGGGCTTCACGATTTCCCTCGTCGTCGTCCTTTGCGTCATCTTGAAGCGCCGCGATCCGGTATGACCACGTGAACGTGCTTCCTCGCCAGAAGAGCGCCCTCGCCCTCGTCCTCGCGGGGCTCGTCGCCGGGACCTCCTCCACGCCTGCCCTCGCGCAGACCGCCCCGCCCGGCGACGCCCCCGCACCCAACGCAACCGCTGCTGCGCCCACCGGCACGATGCCCCGGCCGCTGAACTACCAGCCGCCGGTGTATCCTCCCGAGGCCGAGAAGGCCGGCCTCGAAGCCACCGTCACCCTCCAGCTCGACATCGACAGGACCGGCAAGGTCAAGAACGTCGCCGTCATCGAGCCGGCGGGACACGGCTTCGACGAGTCGGCCATCGAGGCGGCGAAGAAGCTCGAGTTCGACCCTGCGCGCAAGGCCGACGGCACCCCCGTCCCCGCGCGTATCCTCTACCGCTACTCGTTCGCGCTGAAGAAGGCCGAGCCTCCGCCCGACGCGACCTCCGGGGACAAACCGGGTGCCGCGCAGGCGAGCGAGTCGCTCCGCGGCGTCGTCCTCGCGAGCGGCGGCGACGTCCCGCTCGCCGGCGCCACCGTCCTCCTGAGCGGCCCTTCCGGCCAGAACGAGGCCACGGTCGACATCGACGGCAACTTCCGCTTCGACGCGCTCGGGCCGGGCAAGTACCGCGTCATCATCACGGCGCCCGGCTACGACACGCTCGACGTCACCGAGGAGATCGCCGCGGGCGAGGCCATCGAGGTCAAGTACCGCCTCGTCGCCGCGAGCGACGGCCTCGAGGTCGTCGTGCGTGGCGCGCGCTCGCCGCGCGAGGTCACGAAGCGGACGCTCGAACAACGCGAGATGCTCCGCATCCCTGGCACGAACGGCGACGCCCTCCGCGCGCTCCAGAACCTGCCCGGCGTTGCGCGACCGCCTGCCATCGCGGGCATCTTGCTCGTACGCGGCTCGGCCCCGGGGGACACGCAGACGTTCCTCGACGGCACGCAGATCCCGCTCATCTACCACTTCGGTGGTTTGTCCTCGGTCGTCCCGACCGAGATGATCGAGCGCATCGACTTCTTCCCGGGCAACTTCAGCGCGCAGTATGGCCGCGTCATGGGCGGCATCGTCGACGTCGCGGTCCGCGCGCCCAAGAACGACGGCAAGTACCACGGCATGGCGCAGGCCGACCTCGTCGACGCGCGCTTCATCGCCGAGGGCCCCGTGCCTGGCACGAAGAACAAGGTCCGCTTCATCGCGGGCGCGCGACGCAGCTACCTCGACGCCACGCTTGGCCTCGCCCTCGACGCCGCGGGCGCGGGCATCACGCAGCTCCCCGTCTACTGGGATTATCAGCTCGGCCTCGAGGCGAACCCCACGCCGAGCTCGAGCGTGCGCCTCACCTTCTTCGGCGCGGACGACTCGATCGCGCTCGTCGCGGATCAGCCCCCGCCCGGCGAGCCCGCGATCAGCGGCAACGCCGGGTTTCACACGGGCTTTCACCGCATCCAGCTCCGCTACGACAACGACATCGACGACAAGAACCGCTTCTCTGCGGTCGCGGCGGTCGGCATCGACAAGCTCGATTTCGGCGTCGGCCCCTTCTTCTTCAACCTCACGAACTACAGCATCAGCGGGCGCGCCGAGTACACGCGCCGCATCAGCAAGGGCATCACGCTGAACAGCGGCCTCGACGTGTTCACGAACTACGCCGATGCGAAGTACCGCGGCCCTGCGCCGCCGCGCGCGGGCGAGCCCTCGGGCGGCCCCTTCTCCACGCGCCCGCTCATCGAGTCCGAGTTCAGCGGCTGGATCGTCAGCCCGGCCGGCTACGTCGAGCTCGAGATCGCGCCGACGGGCCGGGCCAAGCTCGTCCCGGGCGTTCGCGTCGACGGCTACAACCGCGTGGACGGCATCGACATTTCTCCACGCGTCAATGGGCGCATCGACCTCACCTCCAAGTTCCCGCGCTCGACGCTCAAGGGCGGCGTGGGCGCGTACACCCAACCGCCGCAGCCGCAGGAGACGATCCCTCCGTTCGGCTCGTCCGGGCTCCGCTCGAACCGCGCCATTCATTATGCGATCGGCGCCGAGCAGGAGTTCACGCGCAACATCGAGCTCAGCGTCGAGGGTTTTTACAAGCAGCTCGATCGCCTCGTCTCGCAGCAGGCCTCGGCCGTTGGCGGCGGCACCGACCGCGCGAACCTCGGCAAGGGGCGCATTTTCGGCGCAGAGTTCCTGCTCAAATACAAGGCCGACGCGAACTTCTTCGGCTGGGTCGCCTACACCCTCTCGCGCAGCCTCCGCACGCCGCTCCCCGGCGCCGAGGAGCAACCCGTCTCGTTCGACCAGACGCACATCCTCACCGCCCTCGGCAGCTACCGCCTCGGCGGCGGCTGGGAGATCGGCGCGCGCTTCCGCCTCGTCTCGGGCAACCTCACGACGCCGAACGTCTGCAACTTCGAGGAAGAGGGCTGCATCCCAAATCGCGCGAATGCCATTTACAACGCGTCCGTCGGCACCTACGTGCCGATCCCGTACAGCGGCCCCTTCAGCGAGCGATTCCCCATGTTCCACCAGCTCGACATCCGCGTCGATCGGCGGTTCCGCTTCAAGAGCTGGCAGCTCTCGATCTACCTCGACGTACAGAACGTCTACAACAGCCAGAACGTCGAGGGCATCGATTACAACTTCAACTACACCGCGCGGCAATACGTGACGGGCGTGCCGATCCTGCCGAGCTTCGGCCTTCGTGGTGACTTCTAGGCCAGCCTCACGAGGAGGGAATGGGATGAAGCAGACACGCGGTTTCCGACGTCACGTGCTCGGGGCGCTCGCCGCCGCGACGCTCGCCGCTCCGATCGTATCCGCGGGCTGCTCGCCTGGCTGGGTGTCGTCGAACCTCGTCAATGGCCTGCGCATCTTTGCCGTCACTGCGGACAAACCCTACGCGCAGCCGGGCGAGGAAGTCCGCTTCGACATGAGCTTCTACGACGGCTACCCCGACCCCGAGGGCGACGGCCCGCGCCCCGTCCAGATCCTCTGGATCGGCGGCTGTTACAACCCGCCGGGCGACCTCTATTACGGCTGCTTCCCGCAGCTCTTGCAGACGTTCCAGAGCCTCGGCCAGAGCGGCGGCATGCCCCCGCCCGGACTCATCGGCTTCGGCCCGACGTTCACGACCACGATTCCCGAGGACATCCTCTCCCAGCGCCCGGCGCCGGACGGCGGCTCGAAATACGGCCTGCAATTCGTGTTTTTCTTCGCGTGCGCTGGCGAAATCAAGCCGATCGAGCTCGACCCCTCGGGCAAAGCGGGCTTCTTCCCGTTCGGCTGCTTCGATCCCGAGGGCAATCGCCTCGCCGCCGACAGCTTCGTCCCCGGGTTTGCTCAGATCTACACGTTCGAGGACGGCCGCACGAACCAGAACCCGCCCGTCAGCGGAATGACGCTCAACGGCGAGCCCATTCCCGAGGATCTCAGCCAGGCCCCGACGGTCAAGGCGTGCCCCTCCACGGTCGACGAGCGCCGGGACGTCGGCTGCTTCGCGGGCGACCCTTACGAAAATTGCACCGAATACGAGATCGACCTCATCGTCGAGCCCAGCATCGCCGAGATCGATCCGGGCGAAATGGTCGACGGCAAGCAGATTTACGAGGCGGTCTGGGTCGACTGGCTGGTCGAAGCGGGCGACCTCACGGGTGGCGGGATCTCGCTCATCAGCGGCGTCACCGAGGGTTACAAAGACGAGCACAGCACGAAATGGATGCCGCCTGCCGAGCCCGGCCTTTACCAGATCTGGGGCGTCGTGCGTGATACGCGCGGTGGCTCGACCTTCGTGCAGCGCTATATCCGAGTGGAGTGACCATGACCCAGGAACCCACGATCGACACCACGTCGAAGGCCCGGACCTGCTCGTGCGGCCACGGCCGCGAGCACCATCTCGTAAGCCCCGAGGGCGTCTACACGATGTCCGGGTATCTCCGCCTCTTCTTTGGCATCTCGGCGCGGCCTACCAAGGTGAAATACCGCTGCCGTCGCTGCAATGAAGTATTCTCCGTGACGACGGATCCTGCCATCCTCGACCAACATTACTGATTCCCGGTCGATCGCGCATTTTCCTTGACGCCCGATCCCACGCGTCAAAGGATTGCACGCATGGATCGCTTTTCGCGTTATGCGCCCCTGGAGCTACGCCCCCACGCCGATCCCGGAATGGACGATCGCTCTGGGCCGACGCTGACGCTGGGAAGCCTCTTTACCATGCTCGTGACCGTCGGCGGGGACGACGTCCCGCCGGAATATGTCGCGGCGTGTCGAAACATCGATCCGGAGGCCTGGTATCTCGGCCAGGACCTCGAAACGATTCTCAACAAGCTCGAAGACCGGGATCCCGCGCTCCCCGAGCTCATCGGCCGGAACATCTATTTCATGTTCCGCACCCAGCTCCACGGCCTCGGGATCAAGACGCCGGCCGATTTCATGGTCCAGCTCCCGACCATGTGGAAATTCGCGACGCGGGGCGACAGCGGCACGTGGCGCGCCGCCATGAAGGGCGAGCGGCATGCGATCGTCGAGTCGCATCAACCCTTCAATTGCCATTTCGAGATCGGCGGGCTGCGCGGGTTCATCGAGGCGCTCGACGCGTACGACGTGGAGATCGCGCATTCGACGTGCGTGAGGCGAGGGGATCCTTTCTGCACGTTCGACACGCGCTGGCAGGAATGAGCGCCGTCCGATGAGCCACGAGGCAGGGGACGTACACCAGAAGCCGCCGCTCGCCGCGCGGCTCGTCGACGAGGAGATGGACCTCCTCCGCTGGATCGGCTCGCGGATGAGCCGCGTTCTGCGCGGTCAGTACGACGAGCTGCCTTTCATCGATCGCACGGACGAGCTCGGCATCGTGGCGAACATGGTGGCGCGCGTGGCGCGGGAGCTGCGCCGGAGCCGCGAGCGGGACGAGGCGCGGCGAGAGGAGCTCGTGCTGCGCGGGCGCGAGCTCGAGGCGCGCGTGAAGGAGCTGGAGGAGGCGCGCGCGGAGCAGGAGCGGCTGCTCGCGGCGGTGCAGGAGCTCTCCGCGCCCGTCCTCGAGGTGTATCGTGGCGTCCTGCTCGTCCCGATTGCGGGCGCGCTCGACGCCACGATGCTCGCGCAGGCCGAGGAGCGCGTGCTCGCGCGGGTGGCCGCGGCGGGCGCGCGCACGGTGATCCTCGACATCACGGGGGCCTTGGCGATCGATCCCGTCGTGGCGGAGGGCCTCGTTCGCATTGCGAGGGCCCTGTCGCTCCTCGGGGCACGGGTCGTGCTATGCGGCGTGTCGGCGGCTGCGGCACGTACGGCTGTGCAGCAGGGCCTCGATTTTGCGCCGGCGATCGTGCGCGCCGATCTCGGCAGCGCGCTCGAAGCGGCGATTGGCGCCGAGCTCCGTCGGACGCGCAGAACCTAGGGCAAGCGGGCCCGGGTGTCCGCGGACAAACCGACCGGACCGGGACGACCCTTCGAGGGCCTTACGAATTGGTAAGGCGACCGCTCGACGTTCGAGGGACCGCACCCCAGAGAACCGCGTGTGGAAGGTGACGCGGGGGACGCGACGGTGCGGATGGGCCGCCCGTCGTGGATCACCGTGACAAACGACCTTCGACTCGAAAGGGAGTGCGTCATGGCACAGGAGCAGAAGAAGGGCCAAATGACGGTCGAGGAGGCGGGACGCAAGGGCGGCGAGACTGTCCGTGACGAGCGTGGCTCCGAGTTCTACTCCGAGATCGGTCACAAGGGTGGCCAGCGCGTGCGCGAGCTCATCGAGGAAGGCAAGCAGGCCGAGGAGTCGGGCGGCGGCGGCAGCAGCGGCAGCAGCGGCAGCTCGAACAAAAGCTGAGTTCGGCCGAGCTGACACGGGCCGTTGAAGCAGGGCCGCGGCGAGGACATGAAACCGTGTCCGGCCGCGGCCTTTTTCGTGTTCAGGGTTCGTCGTCGTCGATGGTGAGCAAATATCGCTCGAGGTCGTCGAGACCCGCGTCGTCGAGGTGGCTCGTTTTGCCGTGCTGATCCGTGGCATTGCGATCCCGGAGCACGGCGCGGAGCGTGGGGGCAGAGCCGTCGTGCAGATAAGGCGCGCTCTTCCAGAGCCCGCGCAGCGTCGGTGTATCGAGCCCGGGGAGCGGGCTCCCGAGCCTCGATCCGGAGCCTGGCCCGAGCGTCCCGACGTCGTGGAGCACGTAGTTCTTGTCGGCCTTGAGCGCGCTGTCCGTGAAATGGGGCGGCGCGTGGCACGTCGAGCAGCCTGCCTCGGCCGAGAAGAAGATGTCCTTGCCCTTCTGGCGCGAGGCCAGAGCGGCGGGATCGTTCGAGCGGTACGGGCTCTTGCCGAACGAGCCAAGTGAGGCGACGTAGGTGGCGAGCGCGTCGAGCTCCGAGGACAAACCTTCTTTCGGTGCGCCGAGCGTCTGATCGATCATCCCCGAATGGAAGACGTCGTCCGGCAAGAATCCCGCTCCGCCCATGGGGCCGCGGATGTCGTGCTCGAAGTCCTGCACCTCGTCGAAATTGGCGCTCCAGTGCAGCGGCCCGTGCGCCGTGCCCGCCCGCCCTGCGAGCGGAATCGTATTGCGCAGGCCCTCGCCTCGCTGCGTGAAATCCCAGACGAGATGGTCCCCTTCCCCGTCGAGGTGGCACGAGGCGCAGGACATGTAGCTCGTGCGGCTCATGCGGGGATCGCGACTGCTGTAGAAAATACGTTTGCCCCGTAAAACCTCGTCGGACAGCGGCTCGACGGTCGCGGTGGCGACCTGGCCGAGCGGAACGGGCGGGCTCGACAGATCGCTGACGTCGTAGACGCGCACCTCGCGCGAGAGTGACGCGTGCACCCAGAGCGTCTTTCCGTCTTCGCTCAGGGCGAGACCGTCGGGCGCGTGGCCCACGTCGTCGATCGAGCCGGCGACGTCGAAGCTCACGGCGTCGCGCACCTCGACGCGCTCGGCGCCCTGGATCGCCACGTAGATCACGTCGCCCTCGGGGGAAAAGACGGCCGCCGAGGCGAAATCGAGATCGTCGAACGCATACCGCCCGGCTTTGCGCTCGAACGGTTTTTCCGTGGGCCCGCCGAGCTCGATCTCGGTGAGGATCGCGCGCGCGGTCGTCTCGAAGCTCAGCGGTTTGCCCGTCCGGTACAATCCCGTCACGGTGTTCGCGCGGAGCGAGGGGACGATGGCGCGGCCACCGTCGGGCGAGGGGACGACCTGGTTCAAGAAGCTCGGTACGCCGCTGTTGTTCGTGTCGCTGTCGAGCCCGACGTCGGGCGGGAGAAGGAGCGGCTCGCCCACCGCGAGCGCCGCCGGGTTCGTCGCGTCGATCACGGCCACGTTCGCGCCGTCGGCTGTCGCGCGCCAGCGCGTGACGAGCACCGTCCCGTCCGCGATGGCCGCGACGCCGCGTACGTCCGGAAAAACGGAAACCCTCGACAGGATCTGGTTCCCCTCGGCGCGGACGGCGGCGAGCTCGCCCGTGCCCGAGAGCGTCACGAAAAACGTGCCCTCGCTGCGCGGATCGGCGACGACGCCGAACGGCGCGCTGCCCGGACCGAATTCGACCTTTCCGCTCGTTTCTTGCTTGTCGAGGTCGAAAAACACGACCGTGCCGTCGCCCTGGCAAGCCGCCGCGAGGGTCGCGCCCGAGATCGCGAGCGTGCGTGGCGCGTCGCAATGCACGAGCGGCTGAGGGGCGGAGGCCGGCAGCTCCTTGTCGAGCCGCGCCACGTGATCGTGATCTGTATTCGCGACCCAGAGGTGGCTGTGCTTGGTGTCGTGGACGATCGTGCTCGACGTGTTCGGCCGGATCGCCATGGGCTTCGGCACCACGGCCACGCCACGGGTGACGACGAGCTTCTGCCCCGCGTAGATCGCGGTCGCGCCGAGGAGGCGACGGCCGGGCTGCGTATAGACGTGACAAACCTTGGTAAACAGGGTGGCCGGGGGAATGGCCGTCCCGTCGCCGAGGTTCCAAGCGACCTCGGCCGTCGGGCCGCCCGTGACCGTGAGCGAAAAACAGGTGTTGTCGCCGACGTAGGCGACCGCAGGACCCTCGATCGGGCTCAGCGCGAACGGCTCGGGCGACGGCGGTTTTTGCGAGCCCTCGTCACCGCAGGACGCGAGGGCGGCCCCGACGAGCGCGATCCCGAGGGGAACGGCGGCGCGCGCGCGTGTCGTTCTCATTCTTCCTCCTCCTCCGAGTAGGGCGGGGGCGGCGGCGGGAGGAAGCAGGGGCCGGTCTTGAACGTCGAGCGGAACTCGGTCGCCGTGGGATTGCCGTTGAAATCGACGACGCCGCCGGCGGGCACGACGACCTCGTATTCGGTGTCGGGTTCGAGCGGCGAGGCGGGCCAGAAATTCACGATGCCCTCCTGCCCCGAATACTGGCCCTTGATGGGCTCGTTCGTGCCGACCTTGCGGACGATGAACGAGCCCTCCCAGAGCGAGCCGAGATCGACGAACTCACCAAACGTGAGGCCGATGCGCGTCGTGAGCGGCTGCGCCGTGGCGCCGTCGCGCGGGTTCACCATGGTCACCTCGGGCCCGCGCGAATCGGGGGTTTCGAGGAACGGCGCGACGGCGCTGCCGTGGTCCTCCTCGGCCTTGTCGTCGACGCTCAAGACGACGACGTTGCCGATGGGGATGATCGTGTCGAGGTCACCCGTGAGGTTGAAGCGGCGGAGCAGCGTGGGCTTCGTCGGATCGGAGACGTCGACCGCCTCGGCGAAATGGCTCTCGCCGACGAACGCCACGTTTTCCTTGAGGAAGACGTACCCGCCGTTTCCGTCGGGCGCGTGGTAATCGCCGAGGTATTTCGGCGCCTCGGGGTTTCCGATGTCGTAGATGATGACGCCGCCGCCGCCGGATTTGCGGGCGTACCAGGTCTTGTCGCCGTTCAAATGGGCGTGATAGGCCTCCTGCCGGATGCCCGCGCCGTCCTCTATCTCGAACGTGCCGCCGGGGATGGGCGTGGGCCGCGCGGGATCGCCGATGTCGAGCAGCGCGGTGCGTGATCCTTCGGCAGCCATGACCGCGAGCAGGTTGCCCACGGCGAAGATGGCGCCGGCACGCAGCGGCGGGTCGAACTTCAATTTTGTAATGGGAATCGGTTTGGCCGGGTCGGTCGCGTCGACGACGAAGATGCCATTGTCGGCCGCGGCGACGTAGACGTATGGGGCTTGCCAGAAGACCGAGAGGACGACGCGCGCGTACGCGTCGGGCCAGAAGACGCCGCGGAACGTGAGATCACTCGTGACCGTGGGCGCCTCGGGATTCGCGAGATCCCAGAATTGAATGCCGTTCACGCCATTGACGACGGCCTTCCAGCCGTTCATCCGGGCAAACCCGGCCGCGTGGGTTTCGCGCATGAGCGGCGAGAAACTCGTGCCGACTTGCGTGGGCGTGCAGGGGTCGTCGAAGCGATACGTGGACAGGCCGCCGCCGCCCCACTCGGGCGCCCACGGCATGACGAGGTGACCGTCGAGCATGGTGACGGTGTTGTGGTGATCCGTATCGTCCTCGGGGCCGCCGTCGAGGAATGCGCAATTCACCCCGAGGACGTCCGTCGAATACGTCTGCGCCGGGCCGCCCGGCCCTTTCCAGGAAAGCGGGCTCGCCGGGCTCGCGGGGAGCGGGGTCGTGGCAGGCGCCGCGCAGACGAGCCCGTCGGGCTCGACCGGCTCGGACCCGCCACATCCGGCGAGCGCGATCACGCCGAGCACGGGCAGGACGCGGCGGGACCATTCGATGACATCGTATTTTTGCATGCCTCTGCCTCCGAAGCTCCCCCGCGGAGAACATCGGAATGGGCAGGAGGCGTCAATGAGGGATCAGCGCCTACGTGGCGGGGCCGCACTCCGCGCCACTTCGCGCGAGAAGATCGCCGCGCGCAGGGTGCGTTTCGTGACGAAGCCGGAGAGGTCGATGCCGAGCTCGACGATGGTCTGGGCGACGGCGGGCCGGATGCCGCTGATGACCGCGTCGGCGCCGAGCAACCGAATGGCGCGCACGATGCTCATCAGGTGATCGGCGGTGTGGGTCTCGATCGTCTCGAGGCCCGTGAGGTCGAGAACGACGCTCGCGACCTGCCGCTCGACGATGGCCGCGAGCAGGCGGTGCATGATCTCCTCGGCGCGGGTCTGCGTCATCCCGCCGACGATGGGGACGGCGAGCACGCCCGCGGCCACCTCAAGCAGCGGCGCGGAGAGCGTGAGGATCTCCTGGTGCTGGGCCTCGATGATGGCGAGCTTCTGGTCGAGCTCGTCGACGAGCGCGGCCTTGGCCTCGGCCTGGCGGAAGGCCTCGACGGCGCGCCGCTCGACCTCCGTCGCGGCCTCTTCGAGCTTGCGCTGGGTCTCGAGGCGCGTGGTGATGTCGACGCTGCAGCCGAGCACGTTCACCTCGCCGTTCGGCCGGACGAGCGGGCGCCTCGTCGTCTGGTACCAGCGCTCTTCGCCCGTGTGCCAGTGTACGAGCTCCTCGACCATGCGCTCTTCGAGCGTGCCGAGGACCTGATGGTCGATGCCCAGGAAGGTATCCGCCCGCCTGCGCTCGTTGAGGTCGCGCTCGTGCTGGCCGACGACCTCGTCGACCGTCTTGCCGAAGATGTCGGCGAAGGCCTTGTTCGCGAGCAGGAAGGTGCCGCAGTCGTCCTTCACGAAGATCAGGTTCGGATCGCTGTCGATGACCTGACGGATGAAGTCCTGCTGCTCGCGCAGATCCCGCTCGGCGCGGAGCTGCTCGGTGACGTCCTGGCCCACGCAGAGGACCAGGCGCTCCTCGGGCCCCTCGCCCTCGACGGGGATGAGGTGGAAGAACATCGAGCGCGTGCCGAGCGCGGTGGGCACGTCGCTCGTGATGATCTCCTCGGTGCCGGTGGCGAGGACCCGCGCTTCGACCTCGCGCACGAAGTCAGCGTCGGCCGGGTCGATCAAAAGCGCGCGCGTGCCGCTCTCGCGTTCCTCCTTGGCGGCGGCGCCGAGCAAGCGAGCGCGTGTCTCGTTGGAGAAGATGCTCCGGCCCTCGGCGTCGACGAGCGAGACCGTCACGGGCAGGCGATCGAGGATGCGGCGCAGGAGCGTCGCGGGGATCCGGTCGTCGCGCGAACGCGGCGCGGATTCGCGTGCGGGTAGGACGACGGCGCGCGCGTGCACGAGCGCGGCGCGGGAATCGCCGTCGGGCACGGGCACGATCGTCACGACGTGCGGCGTGGGGCGAGTTTCGAGCGTGACCTCGGCGCGCGGGGTTTCACCCGAGAGAACCTTCGCGAGGGCGGCGGCGAGGGAGGGCTCGGTGAGCGGGGAATCGGGGAACGTCGTGGTCCAGGCCGCGTTGGCCTTCTGGACCAAGAGGGCTCGGTCGACGATGGCGATCGGCTCGGGGAAGACGCCGAGCGCGGCATCGGAGAGGCGACCGTCGTTCATGGCTCCATGGCGCGAACGTGCATGACGTCGACGAGCTCGCTGCGTGTCCCCCGCTGGCCGCACGCGATGGTTGGAGGAAGGGGTCCCCGCGACACAGCGTGCGCCGCGCGCGTTGATGATCGCCCTCGCGGGCAAGGAAGGTCAAGCATGATGGAGGATTGAAGACGCGGCAACTCAGGAGCGAGCAACCGAGCCCAAGAACGGCGCGAGGAAGGATTCCGACGCGGAGAGGATGTGAGGGAGCGATGCAATGAGCTCGTGCCCATCGTCGAGCTCGTGCAGCGTGACGTGACGGCGTCCTTCAGCGAAATCGCGCGAGCGATCGATCGAGACGACGTCGTCGCGTGTGCCGTGAAGAACCAGCGTCGGGACGCGCACGTCGGGGAGCACGCCGTCGTTGCCGTCCACCGCTTCGAGGTCCTGGAAAAACCCGTAGTCGACGCGGGCTTTGCCGCCCGTCGTGAGATCGTCGACCGAAAGGAATCCCGTCTCGGCCCAGCGCGCCATGCCCTCTTCGCCGAGGCGCGCACGCCAGCGTCGCGAGAGGTCGAAGGCGGGCGCGAGGAGCACGAGGGCCGCGACACGCGCGTCCATCTCGGCCACGCGACTCGCGACGAGGCCGCCGAGGCTCGAACCGAAGAGGACGGCGCGATCCCGTTCGCCGCCGATGCGGCGACGAACCTCGGCGACCATCGCGGAGACGCGCAAGTGCTCGAACGAGGGCAAACGCAGATCGAGGCAGTCGATCTCGACGCCGCGGCGGCCGTAGTGTTCGGCGACGGCGACGCCCTTCTTGGAGCGGGGACCGGAGGCGAAGCCGTGGAGATAGAGAAAACGTGGACTCGTCACGGTGCGATCGTAGCGCGGCTCTGGCCTCGCGTCTTTCGACGCGCCTTCGTCCAGCCGCCGAGGTCTTCTTCGAGCGCACGCGCGACGGCGATGGTGAGCGCATCCGCATTGCGCCTCCCTGCGACCTGCACGCCGAGGGGCAAGCCGATCTCGTCGAAGCCCGCGGGCACCTGCGTGACCGGGAACGCGAGCACGTTGAAGACGGCCGTGCAGACGAAGTCGAGCGGCGTGAGCAACGGCTCCCAGTGGCGCGGTGCCGAGCGTGTGTACGTCGGGTGCAGGATCACGCCGCGCGGGCCGAGCTCGGCTTCGAGCTCCTCGCGCAGGCGTTTGCCCGCGGTGGACCACGTCGCGATCGGCGCGGGCACGCTTTTCAGGAGCGCCTCGATGCCCGCGACGAGGAGGGCCTGCACCGTGTGCGGCGCGGAGGGGAACGGCGCGCGGAGGAGCTCGCGCGCGATGCGGATCGGACGACCGTTGCCGAGGACCTCGCCGTACGTCAGCGCGCCGGCCTCTTCCTCCATCATCGCGGTCCAGATGAAGAGCGCTTTTTCGAGCCCGCGCGTGCGGAGCTCTGCGATACGCGCGCCGCGGGCTTCGAGCGCCGCGGCCGCGCGCCGCACGGCCTGCCGCTTGCTCGGGCGGATGCGCGCCGCGCCCGTCGTTTCGAGCGGGTACACGGTGACGTCGCGGAGATCGATCGTGTCGGGTTGCTCTTCGAGGGTTCGCTCGGCCATGAGCCCGAGCAGCGGCCAGAGGTCCTCGGCACGGCGGGTCATGGGGCCCGTGCAGAGGAACGTGTCGAGCGCGCCGGGCACGTCAGGCCAGTAGCCCTGGTTCGAGACGAGGCCACCCGTGGGCTTGTGGCCGAACACGCCGCACATCGCGGCGGGGATGCGGATCGAGCCGGCGATGTCGGAGCCGATGCCGAACGGAGACGCGCCGGCCGCGAGGATCGCGGCCTCGCCGCCGCTCGATCCGCCGGGGATGCGCGCGAGATCCCAGGGGTTGTTCGTGCGGCCGTAGACGCGGTTGTCGGTCTCGAGCCAGAGTCCGCCTTCGGGCATGTTCGTCACGCCGAGGACGACGGCGCCGGCCTCGCGCACGCGGCGCACGACGCGCGCATCCTGCTCGGCGCGCAGGTGCTTGCGGGCGAAAACGCCTGCGGTGTGCGGCATGCCAAGGACGGCGATGCCTTCCTTCACGGTGCAAGGCACGCCGAAGAGCGGCGGCAATGGCTCGCCCGCGCGGTTTCGCGCGAGTTTGTCCGCGGCTCCCCTCGCCTCCCGCCGCGCGTGCTCGAACCGATCGGCGACGACGGCGTTGAGGGCGGGATTCTCCGCTTCGATGCGCGTGATGTAGAGGTCGACGAGATCGACCGGTGAAAGCTTCCCTTCGCGAATGAGGGACGCGAGCTTCTGGGCGGAGGCGGAGAGCAGCTCGTCGGAACCGGCGAACGACATGGAGGCGAGATTCTAGAGCACATGGTGGCCGCCAGGGTCCGCCATGGCGGCGTCGCCTCTTCGGCGCGCGATCTTCGGGACGAACCCCGACGGATCCAGGGTGATTTCGCGCGGCACGGCGCTCGCTTCGGGACGGCGCTCGTGAACGCCAAAGCACCCCTGCCCGATCTCGATGCCCTGCTCGCGGCCCACTTCGGCTTCGCGGAGCTCCGGCCCTTCCAGCGCGAGGCGATCGACGCGCTCCTCGCCGAAAACGCGGGCGGCCGCGTGCTGCTCGTCGCGCCGACCGGAGGCGGCAAATCGCTCTGTTATCAGCTCCCCGCGCTCGCGCTCCGCGGCACCGCGCTCGTGGTCTCGCCGCTCGTAGCGCTCATGGAGGATCAGGTCCGCGGCCTCGAAGCGCGCGGGATCCCAGCGACGTTTTTCGCGTCGACCCTCGCGGCCGAGGAGAACGGTCGTCGCCTCGCCGCGCTCCGCAGAGGGGCCTTCAAGCTCGTGTACGCCGCGCCTGAGCGGCTCGGGCACGCGGGGCTCGCGGCGGCGCTCGCCGCAGCGGGGACGTCGCTCGTGGCCATCGACGAGGCGCATTGCATCGTGCAGTGGGGCCACGACTTCCGGCCCGATTACCTGCGCATCGGCGAGGCGCTCGCCCAGCGCGGGAAGGCCCGCATGATCGCGTGCACGGCGACGGCGACGCGGGCCGCGCGCGGGGAGATCATGCGGCGGCTCGGCTGGGATCCGCGCAAGGTCGTCACCGTGCTGCGGGGGTTTTTCCGACCGAACCTCGCGCTCCGCGTGGTGCGGGTGCGGACGCCGCGCGAGGTCCTCGCGGAGGTGCGGCGCGCGCTCGCCGAGGCGCTCTCCGGGCCGGGCGCGGGCATCGTGTACACGGCGACGCGCAAGTCGGCCGAGGCGCTCGCGGCGGCGCTGCGCGCGGATGGATGGGACGCACCCGTCTACCATGGAGGGACGGCCGCGCCGGAGCGTGCACGGATTTCCGCGGCGTTCGCGGCCCACGAGACACGCGTGCTCGTCGCGACGAACGCGTTTGGCATGGGTGTGGATCGTCCCGACGTACGGATCGTCGTGCACGCGGAGACGCCTGGATCGCTGGAGGCGTATTACCAGGAAGTCGGGCGCGCGGGGCGCGACGGGCACGATGCGCGCGGGGTGCTGATCGTCACGCCGAAAGATCTCGCGCTCCGGCGAAGACTCTGCCGCCTCGGCCCCGACGGCGCGCCCGCGCCGCGCGCGGAAGCATCTCGCGCGCTCGGGCGCCTCGCGGAGCTCGTGCGGTACATCGACGGCAAGAGTTGTCGCCACCGGATCCTGCTCCGGCATTTCGGCGACGATCCACGCGTGATCGACGGTGGTTGCGGGCGCTGCGACGTCTGCGTCGAGGCCGAGCCTCCCGACACGGTGCGGGATCCGCCGCGCTTCGAGGACGAACCCGAGCCTCCGCCGACAAACCCCGACACGCCCACGAAGCCGCCGCCCCCCGCGGCGCCCACGGGCGTGCCTCCGGAGCTCTTCGAGGCCCTGCGCCGCTACCGGCGGGCACGCGCGCTCGCGCTCGGCGTCCCCGCGTACGTGGTCGCGCCGAACCGCGCCCTCGTGGAGATGGCGATGCTGCGGCCGGCCTCGGCCGACGAGCTGCTCGGCATCCGGGGCATGGGAAAGGGCCGGGTCGCGGCGCATGGACAGGGGTTTTTGCGGGTGATCGGCGGGGAGGCCGTCGAGGCGTGAGCTCGCGCGTCGGGCTTCGGCTACTCGGCGTCGCCGGAGGCCTCCACGGGCGCCGGGCGCAAGGCAAACGCGCGACGCGCCCGGTCGGAGAGCTCGACGGCGAGCCTGTACATCACGGGCAGGACCACGAGCGAGAGCAGCGCGGCCGACACGGTGCCGCCCACGATGACGACCGCGATCGGCCGTTGCGTCTCCGCGCCCATCGCCTTCGACACGGCCGCCGGCAAGAGCCCGAGCGCCGCGAGCGCCGCCGTCATCAGCACCGCCCGCAGGCGATCCTTCGCCCCCTCCATCACCGCCTCGTCGAGGCCGAGGCCCTGCGCCCTGCGCTCGACGATCGCCGAGAGCACGAGCACGCCGTTCAGCGAGGCCTGCCCCACGAGCGCGATGAACCCGACGGCCGCCGCGATCGAGAGCGGCATGTCGCAGGCCCAGAGCGCGACGGCCCCGCCCACGAGCGCGAACGGCACGTTGAGCAGCACGAGGACCGCGAGTGGCATCGATCGGAAGGCGTTGAACAGGAGCCCCAGCGTGATCAGGAGCGCCACGGGCAGGACGAGCGCGAGCCTGCGCATCGCGCGCTCCTTCGATTCGAACTCCCCTCCCCACTCGACGCTCATCCCGCTCTCGAGCGGCACCTTCGTCTCCACTACCTTGCGCGCGTCGTCCACGAACGACCCGAGATCCCGCCCGCGCACGTTCATGCGCACGCCGATGTAGCGCTGCCCGTTCTCGCGGTTGATCGAGGCGCGCCCGTAATCCACGCCGATCTCGCCGAGCGAGGAGAGGGGCACGAGCGCGCCCGAGGACGTCGGCACGCGCAGGTTCTCGATCTGCTCGAGCGAATCCCGCGAGGCCTCGGGGAAGCGGATCACGACGTCGAAGGATCGATCGCCCTCCCAGAGCTTGCCGACCGCGCGCCCCCCGAGCGCCGTCGACACGAAGCCCTGCACGTCCTCCATCGACAAACCGTATCGCCCGAGCGCCTCACGGCTCGGCCGGATGCGGACCTGCGGGACCTCGCCGCTCTTGACGATGCCGAGATCGGCGATGCCCGGCACGTCGGCGAGCGCGCGTTTCGCGTTTTCCGCGGCCTCCTGGAGCCTGGGCATATCGTCGCCGTAGATCTTCAGCGCCACCTGCCCGAACTGCCCCGAGATGTTCTCGTTCACGTTGTCGCGGATGGGCTGCGAGAAGTTCACCTCGAGCCCGGGGACGACCGAGAGCGAGGCCTGCATCTTGGCGATGAGGGCGCCGAGCGTGGGCGCGTCCGGCCCCCACTCCACCGCGGGCTTGAGCTTCACGAACATCTCGAGGTTGTTCGACATCGTCGGATCGGTGCCGTCCTCGGGCCGGCCGAGCTGGCTCACGCGCGCCTCGACCTCCGGGAACGCGTCGACGATCCGGGCGATGATCGGCGCGAGCCTGCGACCCTCGCTGAGCGAAACGTTGGAGGGCAAAGTGAACGTCAGGTAAAGCGCGCCCTCGTTGAGCTCGGGCAAGAACTCGCTCCCACGCCGGGCGAGCAGGACCCCGCTCGCGCCGAGCGAGGCCGTCGCGAGGAGCAGGACCGCGAGCGGTCGCCGCAAGGACGCGCGCAGCGTGGGCACGTACACCCGCGCCGCCCAGCGCAGCACGGGCGACTCGCGGTGTGGCCTCGGTTTGCGGTACGCAAACGTCGCCAGCACGGGCACGAGCGTGATCGAGAAGATCAAGCTGCCCACGAGCGCCGCGACCACCGTGTGCGCGAGCGGCGCGAAGATCCGGCCCTCGACACGTTGCAGGAGGAAGATCGGCAGGTACGCCGCGATGATGATCAGGAGCGAGAACACGGTCGGACGAACCACGTCGCCGACGGCCCGCTCGATGCGCTCGCGCGCGCCCGAGGGCGGCTCGGAGGGCGCGTGGTGCGACATGCGGTGCACGATCGACTCGACGATCACCACCGCGCCGTCGACGATGATCCCGAAGTCCACCGCGCCCATGGAGATGAGGTTCGCGCTCATGCCCCGCGCCTTCAGGTAGATGAAGGCCGAGAGCAGGGACATCGGGATCACGCTCGCCACGATCAGCGCCGCGCGCAGGTCGAGCAGCACCACGAAGAGCACGAGCACGACGAGCACGGCGCCCTCGGCGAGGTTTCTCGCCACGGTCTCGAGGGTCTTCGACACGAGCTCCGTGCGGTCGTAGAAGGTCCAGATCTTCACGCCGCGCGGCAGGACCTTGCCGTTCAGCTCGTCGATCTTCGCTCGTACCGCGGAGAGCACCTCGCTCGGGTTCTCCCCGCGCCGCATGAGGATGATGCCCTCGACCACGTCCGGATCGTCCGCGCGCCCCACGATGCCCTGCCGCGGCGTCCATCCCTCCTGCACGCTGGCGAGATCCGAGAGGTAGATCGGCGTGCCGCCACGGGTCGCCACCGCGATCCGGCCGATGTCCGCGGCGCCGGAGAACAGGCCCTCGCTACGGATGACCAGCGCCTCGGCGCCCCGCTCCACGATGCCGCCGGACGCGTTCTCCGACGAGGCCTCGAGCGCACCCACGAGCTCGCTCATCCCGATGCCCTTGGCCGCCATCGCCCCGGGATCCGGGTGGACCTGGATCTCGCGCACGAGGCCGCCGTAACTCACGACGTCGGCCACGCCCTGCACGCGGAGCAGGCGCGGGCGCACCACCCAGTCCTGCAGTGTGCGCAGTTCGAGCGGGTCGCGTTTGTCCGACGACAGCGTGTACCGATAGATCTCGCCGATCGGCGTGGAGAGCGAGCCGAGCTCAGGCCGCACGCCCTCGGGCAGCTCGGCGTTGCGGAGCCGCTCCGTCGTCTGCGCGCGGGCGAAGATCGGATCGATGCCGTCGCCGAACGTGAGGGTCACGAAGGACAAACCGAAGAGGTTGATCGCGCGGACCCGCACGAGCCCCGGCGTGCCGTTGACGGCGCGCTCGATCGGAACGGAGACTTGGCGCTCCATCTCCTCCGCGGGTTGCCCGGCGTAGAGCGTGATGACGTTGACCTGGGTGTCGGTCGGATCGGGGAACGCCTCGATGGTGACCCCCGAGAACGCCCAGCTCCCGAACGCGGCCACGATCAAGGTGACGAGCAGGACGGCGCCGCGATGACGGAGCGCCGCGGCCACGATGTTCTCGAACATGGCTTATCCCTCGACATCGAGCGCGTTGAGCAAGAGGAGCGCGCCGCTGCTCACCACGCGCTCGCCGGGACGAACGCCGGAGAGGACCTCCGCGCGCTCCTTCGATTGGCGCCCGAC
Source organism: Polyangium jinanense (assembly GCF_028435365.1). Next base: position 207,897 of record NZ_JAGTJJ010000009.1, read on the forward strand.
CTCCACCGCGCGCCGCTGAAACGTGCCCGGCGTGGTCTCCACGAACACGATCGACCGCGCCCCGTCGCTCACGATCGCCGAGGCCGGGACCCCCACGACCTGCGCCTCGCCGGGCGGCTTGAAGAGCACGCTCACGAAGGCGTTCGGCCGCAGCAGCTTTCGATCGTTCTTCACGCGCACGCGCACGGGCACGGTTTGTCGTTCTGGATCGACCACGTCCGACACGGACTCGATGGTCCCGGAGATCCCGGTCTCCGCGCCGTCCGGGAAGCGGATCTCGGCCGTGCGCCCCGGCGTGAGCGCGGACGCGTCCCGCTGCGCGACGTCAGCGAGCACCAGCACGTCGCCGAGATCGGCAACCGTGGCGATGGGTTTGTCCCCGTCCGGCCCGACCTGCTTGCCCGGCGTCGCGTCGAGCTGCACCACGGTCCCGGCCCGATTCGCGAGCACCCAGTACGACGTGGCGCCGGCCGTCTTGATCGACAGGCTGCGGATCTTCTCGGCTGCCGCCTGCGCCGCGAGCTTCGCCTCGTCGAGCTCGCTCTGCGCGACCGTCAGCTCGTTCTGCGACGCGGCGCGCACCTCGACGAGCTTCTCGATCCGCTCGACGACGGCCTTGCGCGTCTTGATCGCGAGCTCCGCGGCGCGCCGCTCGTGCTGGAGCGTCGGCAGATCCGCGGTCCGCACCTCGATCAGCCGATCGCCCTCCGCCACGCGATCGCCGAGCCGCACGTTGACCGTCACCACGCGCCCGGCGAGCGGCGCGAAACTCGGCGCCGTCAGGCTCTCCACCGTGGAGACGCGCGCCGTCACCGGCGGCAGCGGCAACGGCTCACCCGCGGCGGCCTCCGTGGTCGCGAACTTCATCGGCCCCGGCGCGGCCGGATCGAGCTTCACGACGTCCTCGGCGGCCGAGAACGGCGGTCGTGCCTTCTCCTGCGGACTCCCGTGGCATGAGACGCCCGCCGCCCAAAGCAGCACGAGCGCGAAGGCAGAGAGGGTTCGTCGGGGGCTTCGTGCGGATCGGTTCATCGTGGGTCCTCGTTTGTCCTTCCAAGCTCGGCGGCGATCTCGAGCGCCGCATCGAAGGCTTCCGCAAAGCTCTGGGCCTCGGCGACGACGAGCTCGCTCACCGTGCGCCGGGCCTGGATCACGTCCGTGAGCGGCAAGAGCCGTCCTTCCGCGGCGCGCGCGAGTTCCTTCAGCGTCCCCTCCGCGCGCGGCAGAATTTCCTCCGACAGCGAGCGCTGGCGCTTCTTCTGCGCGGAGAGCCGCTGCTCGAGCACGGGCAGGCGCGAGCAGCTCGTGTCCAGGGTCTTCTGCCGCTCGGCCGACATACGCGCGCGCTTCGCCTCCGCGGCCGCGAGCTCGGCCTGCCCGCGATCGAAGATCGGCAGCGGGATGCTCACGCTCAGGTTCAGGCTGTTCACCTGGTTGCCCGAGATCACGAACTGATCACGCAGGTAGCCGACACGCACCGTGGGATCGGGGATCGCCTGCGCCCGTGCCCACCGCGCCTCCGCGGACGCGGCCTCGCCATACGCCGCGAGCGCCCGCACGTCGGGCCGGTCCTCGACACGACCGACAGACCCCGCACGCTCGATCCAGCGCGCGAGGAAGCGGCGCGCCTCGTCCGCATCTGCAAAAGGCTCGCAGGGCGCGCCGAGCGTCGCCGTGCAGTCGGCAACCGCCGCGCTCACCTCGGCCTCGGCCGATCGAACTTCCTGCTCCAGGCGACTCGCTTCCACCTTCAGCCGCTCGACCTCGAGCCCCGACGCGAAATCCGCCGCGAGGCGCGCCGCGCCGAGCTCGGCCTGCTTGCGCCCCTCGTCGGCCATGCGCCGCAAGCCTTCGAGCCGCATCGTCGTGGCCGCGAGGAAGCCGAGCGTCCGCGCGAGCGAGAGTGCCCGCGCGCGCACGTCCGCGGAGAGCCCGGCCCGCGCCGCACGTTCGAGCGCCTGCGCCCGATCCTGCAGCGGCCCGCGCTTTCCGATCGGAAATGTGTACGCGAGGGAGACGCCGTAATTCGGCACCTGCGTCATCGGCGACGAAAGCCCCGCGGGGTTCGTCGGGCCAATCGGGATCGTCCCCCAGCTCGCCTCGAGCGTGGGGTTCGGCAAGGTCTGCGCCTTCTTCACCTCGGCCGCGGCGAGATCCACCTCGAGCGCCGCGCTCTCCACGCCTCGCGCACGAGCGCGCACGAGCGCCTCCAGCGATCCGAGATCGAGCTCGGCGCTGGGACGAAGCGCGCCCTTCTCCGGCGCGCTCGCAGCCTCCGCGGCGGAGGCGAAAGGCAAACACGCGGCGAGCGCAAGCGCCGCGCAGAGCCAGGGTTTCCGATGGGCCATGCTCATCGGCGTACCGTCTAAGGCCCTCGGCTCGGCCGAGCATGAACGGCCGATGAAGATTCCTTCAGCCGGATCGCGCGCTCGAGGCGGAAGATGAAGCGCAGATGAAGAAGTCTTCATGCGCCTGCACGCGTCGCCGCTGGAAAACCGCGGGATCGAGGCGAAACCCGGCGCGCCCACGAACGGCGCTCGCGTGGCTCCAGGCTAAGCTCGTACTTCGATGAAAATCCTCGTCGTGGAGGACAACAAGAAGCTCGCGAGCTTCCTGTCGCGGGCGCTCAGCGAAGAGGGCTACGCCGTCGACGTGGTCGCCGACGGCGCCACGGCGATCCAGCAGATCCAGGCGCTCTCGTACGATCTCGTGATCCTCGACTGGATGCTGCCCGAGATGGACGGGCTCTCGGTTTGTCGCACCGTGCGGCAGAGGGGCTGCCAGGTCCCGATCCTCATGCTCACGGCGCGCGCCGAGGTCCCCGAGCGAATCGCCGGCCTCGACGCTGGCGCTGACGATTACCTGGCCAAACCCTTCGATCTCGGCGAATTGCTCGCTCGCGTCCGCGCGCGTGGGCGCCGCGCCTCCCTCGTCGACGCGGTCCTCCGCGTGGGCCCGCTCGTCGTCGATCGCGCCGATCGCCGCGCCACGGTGGACGGGCGCAGGATCGATCTCACGCCGCGCGAGTTCGCGCTCGTCGCCTACCTCGCGCGCGAGGCGGGCCGCGTCGTGCCGCGAACGGAGCTGCTCGCGAAGGTGTGGGAGACGAGCTTCGATCCCGGCTCGAACGTGGTCGAGGTGCACGTGAAGAACATCCGCGAGAAGCTCGGCCCGAACGCCTCCCTCATCGAGACGGTGCGCGGGATCGGCTACCGCCTCGCGCTGAGCGGTTCATGAAGCTCAAGAACCGCTTGAGCCTCGCCGTCACGGTCGTCAGCGCCGCGACGCTGCTCACCTCGTTCCTCACGGTCTACGTCCTCGTGCGCCGCGACGAGACGCGCGATCTCGACCTCGCCCTCGTCGCGCAGGCGCACGCGCTCGCGCAGATCACGGACGCGAAAAACCCGGGGAGGCCCACGGTGCTCGACGGCGTCGCCGAGGTGCCCGAGAGCCTGCGCCCGACCCAGCGCTACATCGCGGTCTACGACGAGCGCGGCGCGCTCCTCTCGGCGACGATGAACTTCGGTAGCGAGGTGCCGAGCTTCGAAAGCCTCGGGGCTTCGGCGGCGTTGCCCACGGAAGGCGTGCCGGTCGATCTCGGCGTGAACGGCAAGGCCCTCCGCGGCGTCACCGTGCCCGTCGGAAACGGGGGCGCCGCGCTGCTCTACGCCGCCTCGCGCCGGACCGTCGACGAGGACGCGAGCTTTCTGCACCGCACCCTCGGCGTGCTGTTCCTCTCGGCGACCGTCGCGACCGCGCTCTTCTCCCGCTGGCTCGGCGGCCGCCTCGCGGGTGACGTGCACGCGATCGCCCGCGTGGCGCGCGAGGTCGAGCGCGGCAACCTCGAAGCGCGCGTCGCCGACGGCGCCCACGGCAGCGCCGAGACGCGCGCGCTCGCGGCCGATCTCGACCACATGATCGAGTACCTCGGCGCGCTCGTCGCCGCGCAGCGCCTCTTCGTCTCGCACGCCGCGCACGAGCTACGCTCCCCGCTCTCCACGCTGCGCGGCGAGCTCCAGCTCGCGCTGCGCAGGCCCCGCGACGCCGCCGGCTACCAGCACACCATCGAGGAAGCCCTCGTCGACGTCGAAGCCCTCTCGCGCCTCTCCGAGGATCTCCTCACGCTCGCGCGCGTACAGGCTCCGCGCTCGCTCGCTTCCGAGGTCGTGACCGTCGCCGAGGTCGTCTCCGAAGCGCTCCGCCTCGCGCGCGGACCGGCGGAAGCGCGGCGCGTATCGCTCGAACAGGCCCCGGAGAACCCGACCACCGCGCCGCTGCTCGTCCGCGGGGATCGAAGCGAGATCATCCGCGCGCTCCGGAACCTCGTCGACAATGCGGTCGCTCATGGCCCCGCGGAGGCGCCTGTCCTCACCACGATCATGCGCCGCGACGCCTCCGTGGAAATCGCCGTGATCGACCGCGGCCCCGGCGTCGCAAAGGAGGACGAGCCCCACATCTTCGAGCCGTTTTACCGCGGCACGAGGGACCGCAGCGACGACCGCCCCGGCGCCGGGCTTGGCCTCGCCATCGCGCGTGGCATCGCGCGAAACCTCGGCGGCGACGTATGGCTCGATCGGAGCCACCAGGGCGGCGCGCGCTTCGTCCTTTCGCTCCCCGCGCAGGCCGACGCCGGTGCTTGACCGAACGAGCTCGACCGCTGCAATGGTATGTCGGGACGATCGCAAAGCGTGCCTTTCCGGAAATCTTTTCGCAGCATGATGTTTCGTGCACGAAGAAGATTGACGCAACGCATTGACATGCTACGCGGACACGAGCCGATCGACCGTTCGCTGCGCGCGACTGCCGAGTTCATCGGCGAAGAAAACGCGCCCCCGAGGAGGCCCCCGTGTCGAACCCTCAAGCAAGCCAGAATCGCTATCGAGCCGACCTCCGCGAAATGAAGTTTTTGCTCTTCGAGCAATTCCGTCTGGGGGACATCCTCGGACAGGCACCGTTCGAGAACTGGGGGGTCGACGAGGCCTCGATGGTGCTGGACGAGACGTACAAGTTCGCGTGCGAGGTGCTCGGGCCGCTGAACGCGGTGGGTGACAAGTCCGGGTGTCGCCTCGAAGGCGGGCGTGTCTATACGCCGGAGGGCTTCAAGGAGGCGTGGACGAAGCTCTACGAGGCGGGCTGGAAGAACGTCTCGGTGAACCCCGACTGGGGCGGCCAGGGCGCGCCGCACGCGCTCTTCGCGCTCGTCGAGGAGCTGCTCTCGGGCGCGAACACGGCGTTCAACATGTACCCCGGCCTCGCGCACGGCGCGGCCGAGGTGATCCAGCTCTTCGGGACGGCGCAGCAGAAGTCGCTGTTTTTGCCGCGCCTCTACGGAGGCCAGTGGGGCGGGACGATGTGCCTCACGGAGCCGCACGCGGGCTCGGACGTGGGTTCGTCACGTACGACCGCGAAGAAGCTCGCCGATGGCCGCTACCAGATCCGCGGCACGAAGATCTTCATCTCCGGCGGCGATCACGACATGGCCGACAACATCGTGCACCTCGTGCTCGCGCGCGTGGAAGGCGCGCCGCCCGGCACGAAGGGCCTGTCGCTCTTCATCGTGCCGCGCCTCCGCGTGAAGGACGACGGCACGATCGAGGGCTCGAACGACGTCGCCGTCGGCAGCATCGAGCACAAGATGGGCATCAACGGCTCGGCGACGTGCGTGCTCAACTTCGGCGAGAACGACGGGTGTATCGGCGAGCTCGTGGGCGAGGTCGAGAACCACGGCATGGCGCAGATGTTCAAGATGATGAACGGCGCGCGCATCGCCGTCGGCGTGCAGGGCGTGGCCGTCGCGTCGAGCGCCTTCCTGAACGCGCTCGACTACGCGCGTGATCGCAAGCAGGGCCCGTCGATCGACCACTGGAAGGATCCGACGGCGCCGCGCGTGGCGATCGTCGAGCACGCGGACGTGCGGCGGATGCTGCTCGAGATGAAGGCGAAGGTGGAGGGCATCCGCGCGCTCATCGTGAAGCTCGCGCTGCACCAGGACCAGGTGCACGTGCACCAGGGCTCGGACGATCAGAAAGCCCAGTACCACCAGGGCCAGGTCGATCTGCTCGTGCCGCTCGTGAAGGCGTACGGCTCGGACCAGGCCTTCCGCGTCTGCGAGATGGCGATCCAGACGTACGGCGGCGCCGGGTACATCAAGGACTACCCGGTCGAGCAGTACTGCCGCGACGCGAAGATCTTCTCGATTTACGAGGGGACGAACCACATCCAGGCGATGGATCTCGTGGGCCGCAAACTCGCCCAGCGCGGCGGGCAAAACCTGCAGGAGTTCCTCGGCGACGTGGCCGCGTTCGTCCAAAAGAACCAGGGCCATCCGACGGTCGGGCCCTACCTCGCGGAGCTCGGCGCCGCGCAGGAAGCGCTCGCGGGAACGGCGATGCGGATGCTCACGTGGTTCCAGACGGGCCGCATGGCAATGGTGCCGCTCGCCGCGAACCGCTTCCTCGAGATGATGAGCGCCGTCGCCGTGGGTTGGCTCTTGCTCGAAGGCGCGGTGCTCGCCGCGGAGAAGGCCGCGTCGCTGCCGAACGACGAGTCGTCCGCGCAGGCCCGCGCCTTCTACGAGGGCAAGCGCCACGCGGCCGCCTACTACGCGCGCCACGTCCTGCCCGAGGTGCGCTCCCACGCCGAGATCCTCGGCCGCGAGGATCGCTCGCCGCTCGACATCCCCACCGACGCGTTCGCCTCGCTCTGATCGGCATTCCGATGCTTGGGGGCTCTCGCTCGGACAAGCCGAGCTACGCCCCCAAACCCCCGTCGACGCTCGGGGGTAAACCCCTTCTCCGCCCTATAAAAGCCCCCTTCGCAGCCGTATGCTTCCGGCTGTCATGAGGCAGTTGGTTCACGAGACCATCGAGGAGCAGGGGGAGCCGCTCGTGCCCACGGGCGAGCCTATCCCCGGCCTCGTCGGGATCTTCTCGTGCAAGGCCCCGCAGTTCGTGCCGCTCGCCCTGACGCGCGGGATCGAGCTCGGCCGGCCCACGCATGACGCCCTGCTCGACGACGACCGCCTCTCGCGGCGCCACGTGCGCGTCGCGCACGAGAACGGGCGGTTCGTCGTGACAGACCTCAAGAGCCGCAACGGCACCTACGTGGACGGCACACGCGTGCAGGAGACGGCGACGTTCGACACGCCCCGCCTGCTCCGCATCGGCCGGACGCTCTTCACGTTCGTGGCCGATGTGCGGCCGTACCAGCAAGGCACGGTCACGACGCGCGGGGAGATGATCGTGGGCCCGCGCCTCGCCGACGCGCTCGCGCGGGTGGCCCGATCGGCCACGCTGGGCAGCACGCTGCTCGTCACGGGCGAGAGCGGGTCGGGCAAGGAGCTCGCGGCGCGCCATTTCCACGCGGCCTCGCCCCGCACGAGCAGCCCGTTCGTCGCCGTCAACTGCGCGACCATCCCCGCGGGCGTCGCCGAGCGCTTGCTCTTCGGCGCGCGCAAAGGCGCGTACTCGGGCGCGACGGCCGACGCCGAGGGCTACGCGCAGGCCGCGCACGGAGGCACGCTCTTCCTCGACGAGATCGCGGAGCTCGAGCCCGGCGTGCAGCCGAAGCTCTTGCGCCTGCTCGAAGTGGGCGAGATTCTGCCGCTCGGCGCGAGTCGGCCCGTGAAGGTCGACATCCACGTGGTGGGTGCGACGCTGAAGAACCTGCGCGCCGAGGCCGCGAAGGGCCGCTTCCGCGAAGACCTCTACTACCGCATCGGCAACCCCGAGGTGCGCCTGCCGCCGCTGCGCGAGCGGCTCGAAGAGATGCCGTGGCTGATCCGCGCGACGCTCCAGAAAGCGGGCGCGGCGCTGGAGCCGCATCCAATGCTCGTCGAGGCCTGCGCCCTGCGGGTCTGGCCCGGCAACGTCCGCGAGCTCTCGCACGAGCTGCGGCAGGCCGCGGAGAACGCGCTCGCGGCGGGCAGGACGGTCGTCGAGGCCGGGGATCTCGATGCCTCGGCCGGGCTCGCGCTGGCCGAGGAGGGCGAGACAGGGCCGCAGAACTCGTCGAAGCCGACCGACGAGCGGATCGCGGAGGTCCTGCGCCGCGAGAACGGAAATGTCTCGGCCTCGGCGCGCGTGCTCGGGATGCACCGGACGCAGCTCCGGCGGTGGCTCGCGCGCCGAGGTGGTTATCCGCAGGCGGTCGCGACAGACGACGCCGACGGGCACGTGGCGATCGATACGGAGTGAATCAGCCGGGCGAGAAGGGCGTTTCGCCGGCGATCGGCGCGCCGTCGCGAAGGACGAAGAGGGCGCGAGAGACGCCCCAGGGCTGCACGAGCGCGTTCTCGTGCGGGAGATCCCAGGCGACGAGATCAGCGCGTGCGTCCGGACGTACCACGCCCACGACATCGGCGAGCCCGAGCGAGGCCGCGGCTTCGCGGGTCGCGCCGAGGATGACCTCGGGCACCGTGAGGCCATACATCCGCGCCGCGAGGGCGAGCGCGAGCGGGAGGCTCTCGGTGGGCGCCGTGCCGGGGTTCGCGTCGCTCGCCACGACGAGCCGGACGCCCGCGGCCCGGAGGACCGCGATGGGCGGCGGATCTTGCCGGAGCGTGAAGCTCGCAACGGGCAGGAGCACGGCGCGCACGCCGGCCGCGGCGAGGGCCCGCGCGCCCTCGGGGCTCACCTGCTCGAGGTGATCGGCGGACGCGGCGCCAAGCTCGGCCGCGAGCTCCGCGCCGCCGACATCGGCGAACTGCCCCGCGTGCACGCGCACGCCGAGTCCGAGCATCTTCGCGCGCGAAAGAACAGGGCGGGCTTCGTCGACGGAGAACGCGGAGCGATCGACGTACACGTCGACGAACCGCGCGAGGCGCCGCGCCGCGATGGCCGGCAAGGTGCGTTCGCGGACGGCCTCGATGTACGCCGCGCGATCGGCGCGCGCCTCGGGCGGGATCGCGTGGAGCGCGAGGAAGGTGGGCACGACACGCGGGAGATCGAGCCGCCCGGCAGCGCGTTCGAGGGCTTCGAGCTGCTTCGTCTCGCCCGCCTCGTCGAGGCCGTAACCGCTCTTCGCCTCGACGGTCGTGACGCCGAGCGAGGCCATGCGCCGAAGCCGCGCGGAGAGCGTCCTGTCGATCTCATCCGGGCTCGCTGCTCGCACGGCGCGCATGCTCGCCACGATCCCGCCGCCCGCCGCGGCGATCGCCTCGTACCCCGCGCCCGCGAGACGGAGCGCGTATTCCGCGTCGCGCGAGCCGACCCACGGGGCATGCGTATGCGCATCGACGAGGCCCGGCGTGACGAGCGACGCAGGTTCGCCCGACACGACCGGGAGCGTGCCGCGGCGCGCGCGCACGTCCTCGCGCGGGCCGACGTCGACGATCACGCCGCCCTCGACGGCGATGCCACCATCTTCGATCACGCCGAGTGGATCTGTCTCGGTGGCACGCGCGGGATCACACGTCACGATCCGGCGCGCGAAGAGGACGAACGATCGCGTGCTCACGCGACGCCCGCCTCGGCCGCGCGCCGCGTGATCTCGTCGTACAGCACGACCGACTCGGGCCGACCCACGAGCGAGGCGAGCGCCTCCGCGTCGAGCGCGGGCGTCGGCGGCATCTTCAAACGCGCCGCGATCCCGCGCTCCGCGGCCTCCAGGCAACGCTCGCGGAACGCGTGATCACGCTCCGCCTCGGCGACGAGCGCCGCGAGCGCGCGCTCTTGCCACTCCATGTTCGAGCAGATGAGCAGCACGTCGCAGCCCGCCCGCACGGCCGCGACGGCCGACGCCTCGACCTGGTACTGCGCGGCGACCGCGGCCATCTCCAGATCGTCCGAGAAAAGCACGCCGCGGAAGCCCACATCGCCGCGGAGCAGATCCGTGCACACGGCGCGCGAGAGCGTCGCCGGCACCTTCGCGTCGATCGACGTCACCACGACGTGCGCCGTCATCAACGTGCCGAGCCCCGCGGCGGCAGCGGCGCGGAACGGCGCGAGCTCGATCGCGTCGAGGCGCGCTCTGCCGTGATGAACGATGGGCAAGCCGACGTGGCTGTCCACGGACGTATCGCCGTGCCCGGGGAAATGCTTGCCGCACGAGAGCACGGAGGCGTCCTCCAGGCCGAGCCCGAAGGCCACCGCGAGCTCCGCGACCTCGGCCGGGGCGCGCCCGAACGAGCGATCCCCGATGATCGGATTGTCCGGATTCGAATCGACGTCGAGCACCGGCGCGAAGTCGAGGTTGAACCCCGTCGCCCGCAGCTCCTCGCCGATCAGCCGTCCCGCGCGCCGCGCGAGCGACGCATCCCCCACGGCGCCGAGCAAGCGCATCGGCGGCAGCTTCGGGAACGGGCTCGGCATGCGCGCGACGCGCCCACCTTCTTGATCGACGCCGATGAACGGCGGAAGGTCCGGCCCGGCGGCGTCGCGGATCGCGCAGCAGAGCGCGTGTGTCGTGGCGAGATCCGGGACGTTGCGCCGGAACAGGATCGCGCCGCCACGCAAGCCTGCGCGGAGGGCCACCGCGTAGGCGTCGGGCAAGCTCGTGCCGGAAAATCCGCCGACGATGAGCTGGCCGCAGAGCTTCGGGAGGGAAAGGTCGGAGGGTCGCATCGGGGGCTCTCGGCGCGAGGGTTAGCTGAGCGAGGCGCCCGCCGCTACCACGCGGCGCGCGATTGCTTATGCTGAGGCACGAGGCGCGTGGCGATCCGAGGCGAACGAACGGGCAGAGGGGCGAACGGCCGCCGATCGGCATTCGCGCTCGTGGCCCTCGTCGCTGGATGCGGGAGCCCTCCCGCGAACGACCCGAACGGTGCGGCGGGCGAGCGCTCGATCGGGATCCGCAGCGCCATCGCCGGCAGACCGATGAGCCGCGCGGACGCCGAGCACTACATGCTCGAGCTCATCAACCGGGATCGCGCCGCGCACGGGCTCGCTGCGCTGCCCTGGGACGAGACGGCGGCACGCGCAGCGCGACGGCAGGCCGAGGACATGGCAGCGCGCGGGTTCACGGCGCACTGGGGCTCGGACGGCTCGGTACCGGAGCAGCGGTACACCGAGGCGGGCGGCGAGGATGTCGCCTTCGAGAACGTCGGATGTTTCGTGGATGCGAACGCCTCGCCGCTCGCGGTCGACGCGCCTTACATGGCGGAAGGGCTCGTTCGCTTCCAGCGCGCGTTCATGGACGAAGTGCCCCCGCACGACGGCCATCGCCGGAACATCCTCTCGCGGTGGCACACGGCGGTGGGCGTGGGCGTGGCGCAGGTCGAAGGCAGCCGCATCCCCTGCGTGGCGCAGGAGTTCGTGGATGATTGGGGTACATACGAAGATCTGCCCCGGAAGGTCTCGGTGGGCGACTTCATCGACATCCGCGGCGAGCTTCGAGAGCCCGCCGAGCTCGCCGTCGTCGGCATCGCGCGGATCGATACACCGGCGCCGCGCGCGGCGGAAAACCTCAACCAGACGAACGATTACCTCGTTCCCGAGGCCTACGAGGCCTACTTGCCGCGCCGCCTCAAGACGCCGTTCCCGCGGCCCCGGGGCGTGCTCTCGCTCCTCGGCAGCACGTTCTCCCTCGGGACCTACCTCGACGACGAGGGAAAACCCGGGCTCTACGAGATCAGCATCTGGGCGACGTTTCCCGGCGTGAACGAGGAGCGGCTCGTCTCGCTACGTACGATCGAGGTCGCTCTGCGCGCGCGCTGACGCGCCCTCGCTCTTCCGCGAGCGCCTGCGCCACAGCCCGATCCCCGCCAGCGCCACGCCGATCGAAGGCCCGAGCGGGCTCCGGCTCGACGTCCGCGCCTCCTCCGCCCAGGCGCAGCCGCCCGAGGTCGCGTCGAGCGTTCCGTTGGACCTCCAAACATCCTCCCCGATCGCGAGCTCCCGCGGCGACTCGATCGAGCGGCCCGCGTAACGCACGTCGACGACCATCTTCGAGCCGGCCCTGCCGCGCTCGCCCGCCACGGCGAAGCGGAAGAGCCCGTGCCGCACCTTCATGATCGGCTGCACGATGACCCCACCCGTCACCGAGAGCTCGAGCTCGGTGCCCGCGATCCCGCTCGCGATCTCGCCGTCCTCGCGCCGGAGCTCGATCGTCCCCCACACGGGCCACGTCTCATCTGGCCGCGCGTACGCGCTCGACAGCACCCACCAGCTCTTCTCGATGCTCGGCGGGCCCGACGACGCCGGCTCTTCCTCGAACGCGCGACGCGCGCCCTCGAGATCGAGCGCGCCCACGCCGAGCTGCGTCTCGTGCCGCACGGTCCCCGTCGGCCACCGCGCGCCGACCTGGAGCAGCTCCGTCACGCGCGCCTGCGTCAGCGTGGAAACGCCTCCGTTGCGATGTCGATCGAGCTCGAACAGGAGCGCCACCGCGCCCGTCACGTGCGGCGCGGACATCGACGTGCCCGCGGTGATCGCGTGTGTCTGGTCGACGATGTAACAAGGCTCCCCCTTCGGACAACCGGCCCCATCGAAGAGGCCCCCCGCTTCGACACGCGGGTCCGCGTCTCGGCTCATCGCGGCCGCGATGAACCCGCCCGGTGCGCTGATCTCGGGCTTCGCCACGCCGAACGGCGTCGGCCCGGCCGCGCTGAAATAACAGACATCGTCGGGCTGCCAGTCGATCCCGTTCGCCGCCACGAGCTCGATCGGCTCGATGGTGAGCGGATCCCAGCCGATCCGGTTCAACGTGCAGCCCACGGCGAGCAGGTTCGGGTGGCTCGCGGGGATCGCGATCGTCCCTTGTCGCACGGCCTTTTCGAACGCGAGCCCCGCCCCGCCCGCCGACGACACGTCGCCTTTCCCCGTCACCCAGAGCTGCGCGTCGCCGTGGCCCGAGAGCCGGATCGTGAACGCGCCCTCGTCCCACGCGCCGTGGAACGCCACGACCGCGCTGTTCGTCTCCGCCGTGATCGGGCTCTTGCTGTTCGCGAGGCGGTTGATCACGGCCGCCGTCGTCTCGTCGTCGCCCGAATAGCCGAGCTCGTCGCCCGGATCGACGAGCCTAATCCAGCTCGATCCGCCCGGCCCTTCGAGCCCGACGCTCACCTCGTCGCCGGGCCGGAACGTGATCCACACGAAGCCGTCTCCTTTCTTCGACGCGGGCGTCGCGATGGGCACGCGCACCTCGGCGCCCGGTGTCACGCGCACCTCCGTGTGGATGCCAAACGGCCCGCGATCCCCGCGCCCGTACAGGGCTCCGCTGTTGCCTGCGGCGACCACGATCGCTCGGCCAGGCTTGTCGTCGCCGACGAGCTCGGCGAGGCCCTTCTCGATCGGGCTCGTGCCGTCGTGCGGCCCGAAATCCCCGCCGACGCTGAGGTTCACGACCGTTGGAAGACCAAGCTCGTCGCCCACCTCGAAGATGAACCGCGCGGCGTTGAGGAGGTCCGTCTCGTCGAAACCACTGGTCGACGGAGGGCTCGCGATGACGAGCGTCGCCTCGGGCGCGATCCCCACGTACTTCGGCGTGCTCCCGTTCATGAGCCCGCCGTTGCCCGCCGCGATGCTCGTCACGTGCGTCCCGTGGCCCTCCGGATCACGCGGCAGGCCGAGCTTGGATTGCCCGCTCATCATCGCGTCGAGATCCGCTCCCGAGAACACGGCGCACTTCGTTTGCTTCGGGTCGGTGCAGCCGAACCGCTCCTCGATCTCCGGGTGCAAGCCTGCCGGCATCCTCCCCGACTGTAGGATCCACGCGACGCGGCTCTTGCCGGTCGCCGTCCGGAAGTCCGGATGCGCGACGTCGAGCCCCGTGTCGATGATCCCGACGACCACGCCGTTGCCCTTGCCCAGGCCCGTCGCCGTGCGGAACACGTCGACGCGTGTCCACTTCCCCGACACGTCGAGCAGGGGCATGAGCGGCGGCGAGACCGTGAGCGCGAGATCCGGGTTCGCCGCGGCGAACGTGTCGAGCTCGTCGGGCGCGAGCCGGATCGCGCCCACGCCCGGCGCGACTTCCAGAAGTCCGAGCGAGCGCGCGTCCTTGCCCTGCGGCAGCGCCACGCTCACGGCCACGCGACCGGAGTCATCCGCGAGGGGATGGACCTTCGTGGGCTTGTGCAGGAGCCGCACGAGAGATCGTGCAGGCGCGCCCTCGGCGCGGGCGAACGTGGCGGAGAGGAGGACCAGCGGCAGGGCCGCGGCGAATGCGAGGAGCGGACGGGCACGCACGTGCCCATCCTACCGCATGGCTCAGACGGGCGGCACGATGTGCTTTTTGCGCGGCCGCTCCTCGACTTTCCCGGCATAGCGGGAGAACCGCCGCGCGATCTCGTCGCGTAGCGCCGTCGTGGGCACGATCCCGTCGATCACCATCTCGCTCGCGAGCTTCACGAGATCCACGTCCTCGCGGTACTCGTCGCGCAGCCGCTTCACCATCGCGTCGCGCTCGGGCCCTTCGGGAACCGCCTGGATCTTGTTGTAGTAAACAGCGTTCACCGCCGCGCTCGGGCCCATGACGGCGATCGACGCGCGCGGCAACGCGATACACGCGTCGGGCTCGAACGCGGGCCCGCACATCGCGTAGAGCCCCGCGCCGTAGGCCTTGCGCACGATGACCGAGAGCTTCGGCACCGTCGCTTCGCTCACGGCGGCGATCATCTTCGCGCCCGCGCGGATGATGCCCTGCTTCTCGACCACGGTGCCGATCATGAAGCCCGGCACGTCGGCGAGGTAAAGCAGCGGCACGTTGAACGCGTCGCAGAGCCAGATGAACCGCGCCGCCTTGTCGGCCGAGTCGACGAAGAGCACGCCGCCCTTGTGTTTCGGCTGGTTCGCGACGATGCCCACCACACGCCCGTCGATGCGCGCGAAGCCCGTCAAGATCTCCTTGGCCCAGAGCTTCTTGATCTCGACGAAGCTGCCCTCGTCGATGACGGCGTCGATCACCGCCATCATGTCGAACGGCTTGTTTTCGTCGACGGGGATCACCTCTTCGAGCGGCTTCTGCCCCGGCTTCGGCGGCTTCGCCGCGACGAGCGCCGGCGTCTCCGTGCAGTTCTGCGGCATCATCGCGAGGTAGCGCTTCGCCCATGCGATCGCCTCCTCCTCGGTCTTCACGAGCACATCGCCGCAGCCCGACTCCGAGCAGTGCATGCGCGCGCCGCCGAGCTCTTCGAGCGTCACCTTCTCGCCGATGACCATCTCGGCCATGCGCGGCGAGCCGAGATACATGCTCGCGTTCTTGTCGACCATCACCACGACGTCGCAGAACGCGGGGATGTACGCGCCGCCGGCCGCCGAGGGCCCGAAGAGCAAGCAGATCTGCGGGATCTGCCCGCTCATCTGCACCTCGTTGTAGAAGATGCGCCCCGCGCCGCGGCGACCCGGGAACATCTCGATCTGGTCGGTGATGCGCGCGCCCGCCGAGTCGACGAGGTAAAACAGCGGGCAACGCTGGCGCGCGGCCGTCTCCTGGATGCGCAGGATCTTCTCCACCGTGCGGCGACCCCACGACCCGGCCTTCACCGTCGAGTCGTTCGCCATCACCGCGACCAGGCGACCGCCGATCGTCCCCGTCCCGGTGATCACGCCGTCGGCGGGCAGCTCGGGATCGACGGCGTTCGCCAGCGCGGCGTCCTCCACGAAGCTGCTGTCGTCGAACAGGAGCTCGATACGCTTCCGCGCGAAGAGCTTGCCCTGCTCGAGGTTTTTCTCGTGGTACTTGGGTGCCCCTCCGCGCTCCACACGCGCGGCGAGGTCACGGAGCTTTTGATCGTCGAGCGACATGTCCCGCGCGGCATAGCGCTACTTTCGCCGCGCCAAAAGCTCCCTCGCCGCGCCCTCGAGCTCACGCGCGGTCCGGGCCACGAGGACACGGCTCACGGCGGCCGCATATCGCGGCATCGCGCTGTCCCCGGTGCCCCAGGTCGCAGGCGGCTCGGGGCAGATCCAGATCACGGAGCCCGCGCACCGGACGAGCCGCTCCACGACGGAAACCTCCTCCGGCAGGAAATTCGTACGCCCGTCCCCCAAGACCACGATGGTCGTGCGCCGGTCCACGCCACGCCCAAGCCGCTCCTCGAAGGAGACGAGCGCCCGGCCGTAGTTGGAGTTACGCGTCCGATCGACCACGCGCCCGCTCTCGATCGCCGCGAGCGCCGCTTCGGGTGACTTGCGCCGGAAGAGGTCCGTCGTCTCGCCGACGTCGCTCACGAACACGAACGAGCGCGTCTCCGCGAAGAGCTCCTGCGACGCCGCGACGAGCTCCAGCATGAAGCGCGACGCGAGCCGCACCGAGTCCGACACGTCGCAAAGCAGCACGAGCCGCGGCTTGTCCCGGCGACGCACGCGCCGCGCCGGCCGGAACGGGATCCCGCCCGTGCGCAGGCTGCGGCGGAGCGTGCGATGCGGATCGATCCGACCTCGCCGGCTGCGCTTCATCCGCACCCGCTCGGCGCCTCGCAGACGCTCGGCGAGCCTCCGCAGCGCGCTCCGCACCTCGGCCATCTCCTCGGGCGACAGCGACGAAAACGGCCGATCCACGGCCCGCGCCGCTTGCTCGTCCGCCTCGCCGAGCTTGCGCGCGAGCGATGCTTCCACGTGCGTCCGCACGCGCCGCTTCATCGCGTCGAGCTCCTCGCGCAGCGCCGCCGCGAGCTCCGCGCCCCGCTCTTCCCCGAGCGCCTCGCGCAGCGCGTCCCGCATCCGCGCGAGCGCACTCCCGAGCGCCGGGATCCCTAGCCGCTTGTTCACTTCCTGCGTGAAAAACCCGGTCTGCAGCGCGCTCGTCATCGGCGCGAGCGCGCGCGCGATCCCCGCCGATGCAAGCAGCTGATCGAGCTCGAGCGCCTCCCCGGTGAACGCCAGCATCCCCGCCGCGTCCCCCGACGACCGCTGCGCCGCGGCCGAAAGAAGCTCCCGCAGCGCGGCGAGCTCGGCCTCGGAAAACCCTCGCACCCGGAGCCGGCTCCACAGATCCCCGAGATGCGCGCGTTCCTCCGCGAAAAATCTGTCGAAGCACGCCCGGAACAGCGCGAGCTCGTCCTTCTTCGTCGCGATCACCGCGGCGAGCCCGTCGCGCAGCGTCTGCCGATCGGAAAACCCCACGAGCGCGGCCACGCGCGCCGCGTCGATGGCCTGCGCCGTCGAGACCGGCAGGCCCTCGCGGCGCAGCACCCACAGAAGCTCGTCGAGGACGCGTAACACGCTCGTTCGCTCAGCCCGATGGTGAGGGCTCGGCGAGCAAGCTCGCGACGACCTTCTCCAGCGTCGCGCCCTGGCCGGGCCCGTATCCCACGAAGACCTCGCGGATGATCCCCTTCTTGTCGACCACGAACATCGTGGGCAGCGAGCGGATCCCGTACAGAACGGCCGTCCCATCGCCGGGATCCGAGGCCACCGAGTAACGCATCCCGAGCTCCGTCGCCGCCTTCTCCGCGATCGACTTCGACTCGCCCGTGAGCCCCACGATGGAGAGCCCCTTGTCCCCATACGCCGCGTGGAGCCGCGTCAGATCCTTGGAGATCGCGCGACAGGGCTGGCACCACGAGGCCCAGAAATCGAGCACGACCACGCGGCCGCGCAGCTTGCCGATGTTGTCCGGTACGCTGCCCGTCACCTGCTCGAGCGCCTTCCATGTCGGCGCGAACGTCCCGACCTTGTCGAGCCGCAGGACCTCCTCCGCGCCGGGATGCTCGACCGGCACCACCACATGCTCGCGCTCGGCCGTCCCCCGTCGGATCTGCAACTTCAGCGTCGCGCCCGGCCCCGCAATCGCCACACGCGCGATGAGCTGCTCGGGTTTTTCGAGCGCGACCCCGTCCGCCGCGAGGATCACGTCCCCATCGACGAGGCCGCCCGAGCGCGCGGGCGAGCTCGTCACGACGTGCTTCGCGAGCACCCCTTTGCCTGCTGGCCCCGGCGCGAGCTCGACCCCGATCCAGGCGCGCCGCGCGGCTCGATGCTCCGCCGAAGCCTGCTCCGCCGGCGCCATCGTCATCGCCAGGACGACCCCGATCCCGAGGAACCCGCGGAGCACGGCTGCCTGCGCGCGAGACCGTCCAGCGCGGGATTTCGCCCGGGAATCAGCGCTTTGCATCGTTCGAGTGTAGCATGCGGCCATGCGCTGCTCCTGCCGAGCGCTCGCCCTCTTCGCCACGCTCACGGCCGCTTGCACGCCTTCCGCCGACACGAGCAGCTCGTCTGCCGCCGACCCGTCCGCCTGGTCGACCGAAGGCCCCGCCCCGCGCCTGCCCTCCTCCGCCCCGAGCGTCCCCAAGACGCCACAGCGCTGGGAGCTCGCCGACCGGCTGAGCTCGCTCCGCAAGGCCACGCCGCGCGCGCGCTCGCAGCACCTGTCAGGCGAGCACGACGCCGAGGTCCTCACCAACGACGAGGCCGCCGCCTATCCGGCGCTCGGCCCGCAGCGCCCGCTCGGCGCCGGCGCGGTCCTCGTCGAGGCGCTCTACACGGCGGGCAGCTCGGACGTCGCCCTCTACTTCGCCATGGCCAAACAGGCGCCGGCCCAGGGTGGGGAATGGGAGTACCTCGTCGTACGTGCCGACGGCCAGGTCGAGCAACGGGGACGGCTCGCCTTGTGTGAGCGTTGCCACGTCGAGGCGCCCGAGGACCACGTCTTCGGTCGGGCGCGCTGAGACCCGGGTATGCAAACTTTGCGGCCCTGACGAGGGACCACGACACGGATGCCCGGACCGGCGGGAACGTCGTCACCCGTTCCAGCACGAAACCCGCGAAGAAACGCCCGCATTCCTTGGAGAGCGCGTGCGGGACGGGGGAAACCGGATCCGATGGCACGGCTGCTGCTCTAGTCGAGGTCGCTGCATCGTCGGGCTCCGGCGATGACCGCTTACCTTCCTCCGTACGACTGCTTGTCCTCGAGAGCCCCGGCTTCGGCCGCTGCTTTCGCTTATCCCCCGGGTGTTGGGCTACGCCCGGCGGATCGCTTGGCTTACCAAACTTGGCTTGCTGACGCTTGGCTTGATCGTCTGTCTTCTTGGCTTTGCCTCCCTCTCGACATCGCTTGAACGGCCTTGAACGAGCGTACAAAGCGCGCGGCGGCTCCCCTGGACCGCCGCGCGTTGCTTTTTGTGCCCCGACGTCCGAGCGATGGCCCAAAAATCTCCACGCGAAACGCCGCGAAAAACAGGGGTTACCGAAGGGCCGGACGATTTCTTCTTGACAGAACCGCGCGAGCCCTTTAAACGCCCCACCTCGTTGTCGCGCAGCAATACGCGACGCACCCGCGGGGGAACTCGTGTATCCCGCGGTACAGTTCAACGATTGCGCCCATAGCTCAGCTGGATAGAGCATCGGCCTACGAAGCCGGGGGTCGGAAGTTCGAATCTTCCTGGGCGCGCCAAACCTCTCCCATCCCCATCCTTTCGCGCCGCTTGTGAGCGGCTCGCCTGACGGATGGGACGTTCGATGACGAGCTCCGAGAATCCCACAGCGCTCGCGGCCTTCGCGACCGTCGACGAGCAGGCCCTCGCGCGCGACGCGGCGTTCATGCGCGCGGCGATCGAGGAGGCCGTGGCGGCTGCCAACTCTGGTGACGTCCCCGTGGGCGCGGTGCTGGTGGACGCGGCGGGCACCATCGTGGGCCGTGGGCGCAACCGACGCGAGCTGCTCCAGGACCCGACCGCGCACGCGGAGGTCGAGGCGCTGCGCGACGCGGCCAGGCAACGCGGCGCCTGGCGGCTAGCCGGGCTGACGGTCTACGTGACGCTCGAGCCCTGCCCCATGTGCGCCGGCGCCCTCGTCAACGCCCGCGTCTCGCGCCTCGTCTACGGCTGCACCGACCCCAAGGCCGGCGCCGTCGACACGCTCTTCACGATCGGCCGCGACCTGCGCCTGAACCACCGCTACGAGGTCACGGGCGGCGTCCTCGCGGACGAGTGCGCCGGGCTCCTGCGCGCCTTCTTCGCGCCCCGCCGCAAAGAAAAGGCCGACCCCGGCCGCTAGTCCTCCGGCGGCGTCGGCGGCTCCGGCGGCTCACCGCTGCCCTCGCCCGACGGCGCCCCCTCGCTCCCCGAGGGCTCTTGCGAACGGGCGGCGCGCTCCGGCGCGGGCTGCCCGCGGACCACGGTCTCGCGCATCCCCTCTTCGAGCTCCTCGTCGCTGATCCACTTCCGCCGATGCGCGACGTCCATGAGCTTGCGCAGGTAGTTCATCCAGCCCGGACTCACGGAGCCGCCGATCGCGAAGTGCTGCTGCTTCGGGTTCGGCAGGATCGACGAGATGTAGAGCGCTTGCCCGAGCGAGAGATCTCCCGCCGACGTGTTGAAGTAGTACCGCGCGGCCGGGCCGATCCCGTAGATCATCGGGCCGAACTCGACGACGTTCAGGTAGAGCTCGAGGATCTGCTCCTTCGTGAGCTCTTGCTCGAGGTAGGTCGTGAGCACGGCCTCCTGGAGCTTGCGCGAGAGGCTCTTCACGCGGTCGAGGTAAAGGTTTTTCGCGAGCTGCATGCTGAGCGTGCTCGCGCCGCGCACGAAGCGGCCTTTGCGCAGGTTCTCCCGGATGGAGTTGCGGATGGCCTCATTGTCGAAGCCGCTGTGCCGCCGGAAGCCGCTGTCCTCGGTCGTCAGCACGGCCGTCTCCATGAACCGCGAGATCACGCTGTAGGGCACCCAGCCGGGCGTGCCGGGACCACTCTCGATCTCGACACGCTCGCCGGCCGGCCCGAGCACCGAGCGGCGGAACGGCTTGCGCCACCGCGCCGCGTCGATCTCGGGCGGCACCTCGGTGATCCGGCACGTGTTCGAGAGATCCCACGCGACATCGAAGTCGCGATCGAGCCGCGCCGTATCGAAGCGTGCATGCCCTTTGACCGCCAACGACCCGGCCATACGCATGCCCGCGATCCGCGGCACGAGCCCGCGCGGCGCGGCGTCGAGGATCGACTGACAAGCCGTGAGCGGCACGTCGAACTCGGCGCGGACGCGATGGCCCTCACCCACGCGATCGTAACGCCCATGCGCGAGCAGGCGGACGGCGCCGAGATCGACCTCGCCCTCGTCGACGCGGAGGGTCGAGCCGTCGAGCGCGGTCTCGCCGCGGAGCCGGAAAGCGAGCTCGAGCCCCGCGATCGGCTCGTCGGAGAGCGCGTCGCTGCGGAGCGAGAGGTTTTGCACGCGCCCGTCGCCGTCCACGCGGAGCTGCTTGCCGTCGGCGGAGAGGACGAGGTGCGAGCGTGTCGTGAGCGAGGTCTTGGCCACATCGAAGAGGCCGAAATCCCCGTCGCGGATGCCCAGCGTGGACAGGTACAGGGGCCCGCCCTTCACATCGGCGACGATCTCGCCGCCGGCCTCGCCGAACGGCACGCTCAGCGAAAACGTGAGCGCTTGTTCTTCCTTTTCAGCGTGCGCGCGCGGCGAGAGCTCGACGAGCATGCGGCCCGCGTCTCGGCGCACCACGAGGGATCCCGGGCCGAGGTTCAGTGTGTCGCGGCCGCGACGGACCTGCGCGTGAAGGCTGTCGAGCTCGACCTTCGCCCCCTGCTCGAGGACGGTGTCGAGCAAGGTCGCACCTCGGACGAGCTGGGCCCGCACGGCGGCGCCTCGCGGCGAGGTCTTCGTTTGCTTGGGAGCCGGATCGCGCGGCCCGCGGGGCGAGGGCTCGTTCGCCGTCGCGGACGCGCCTTCGACGGGTTTCGCTTCTTCAAGCGGAGTGGGCAGGGTCAGGGTCGCATCGAGCGAACGCGCCGAGAGGGCAGCGACGCGGTACCCGCCTTCCGGCTGCTTGATCAGCGTGAGATGCCCGCCCTGCACGGCCACGGACACGGGACCCACGGTGATCGTCGCCTCGGCCGCCGACAGCCCGACCTTGCCCTCCTGGCGGGCGAAACTCACGTCACTGGCGCGGACAGACTCGGTGGGTACGTCTCTGCGGTCTTGCCAGGCGATTCGCAGCCCTTCGAACGCGGCGTCCGTCCCGCCCGAGCTCGAGCTCTCCCCGCCGCCTGCGGAGGACCTCGCGAGGTACCGCTTCTGCCACTGCTCGGCCTCGCGGAGCACGACCTCACGCGGCCCCACAGCGGACACATCGCCGCCTTGCAGGGCGATCTTCTTGCCGCTCCAACCGAGCGCGACGTCGATGGTTTCGAACCGCACGTGTGCGCTGGGGACCTCCGGAAGCGAGACCTCCACGCCGCGCAGCTTCACACCGTGCAGCGAAGGACGAACCTCGTCGATGGCGACGACGGCTCCGTACCGTTCCGCGGCCCGCGCGGCCTCGTGGCGCACGATCGGACCGAAGGACATGACGGCCGCCAGCGTTGCGACCGCGCCTCCTGCCAGTGCCAGCTTGACGCGCCGTGAAGCCACGAAACCCTTGCCTAGGGTAGCAACGCCTGTCCGCAGGAAAATAAATCAGCGAGCCGAGCTGCAGACCGACGAAGCGGTCCGAGCCACGCCGGGCGGCGTGAAGACGCGGATGGGCTGGCTGGTCCGAGATCGCGACAGCAGCCGCGCAGCGGACGCGCGGACGACGCCCGATGGCGGATGCGGGATGATGGAAAAAGAAAAGCCCGCAAGCTTTCGCTTGCAGGCTTTAGAAAAGACCCGGCGGCGTCCTACTCTCCCACTGAGTCGCCCCAGCAGTACCATCGGCTCCAAGAAGCTTAACTTCCGAGTTCGGGATGGGATCGGGTGTGGCCTTCTCGATATCACCACCGGAAAATTTGGGTGTCCATGAAGGCCCCGTCACGGTGGGGTTGTCTTCATGGTCGCGCATTACCGCAGCTTCAAGCTACGCGGATTCGTCACCCGAACTCCGCGCGCGAGCTTCACCCTTACGATGCAGGGGACAGCGCCCATGCACACCTATGAGGTACTGAAAAAGAAAAGCCTGCAAGCGAATGCTTGCAGGCTTTAGAAAAAGACCCGGCGGCGTCCTACTCTCCCACTGAGTCGCCCCAGCAGTACCATCGGCTCCAAGGAGCTTAACTTCCGAGTTCGGGATGGGATCGGGTGTGGCCTCCTCGATATCACCACCGGAAAATTTGGGTGTCCACGAAGGCCCCGTGGCGGTGGGGTTGTCTTCATGGTCGCGTCCTATTGCAGCTACAAGCTGCGCGGATTCGTCACCCGAACTCCGCGCGCGAGCTTCAATGTTGCCTTAGAGGTATGGTCAAGCCGCACGACCGATTAGTACCGGTTAGCTCCGCGGATTGCTCCGCTTCCACACCCGGCCTATCAACCTCGTAGTCTACGAGGGGTCTTTAGGAGCCTTGCGGCTCGGGACACCTA
>NZ_JAGTJJ010000090.1 GCF_028435365.1 Polyangium jinanense
CCATGCGCAAGCTGCTCGGTGCGGTCTACAGCGTCGCGAAAAACCGTCGACCCTTCACGCCGCAGCTCGCCGCTGCGTCGGTTACGGACTGACGATTTTTCTTGCGTGGGGGTCCCGGTATCTCAGGTCATGGCAGCTTGGGCTCAAAGTACGAGTGGTTACGCCACTCGATGCTGTCGCACCGCCCCCCCGCATTCCTGTGGAACGAGATAAATGCCTCGGACGGCATGGACTCCACGGCGTCGAGCATCCAGGCATCCGTCGTGTCCGCGACACAGCTCAAGCTGGTACCCGTGGTGTTCGTCGCCTGACAGGTCACCAGCGGCCCGCCACCCGTCGTATACGAGATGCCACACCCGATCCACTCGATGGCGTTGGCGGTGTTGCGGGCCGTTCCGATCGACCCACTGGCGGTGCCGCTGGCGAGATTCACAGTCACCGGAACCGAGACTTTCAACCCGGCCAGCGCCTTTGTCGTCACGGCGCCCATGGCCAGAATCCCTGCGACCGCAATGGCGACTTTGCCCTTGTTTTGCACAACCACACGACGAAGCTGACCCAGCATGGTATTCTCCCAGGAAATAAATGCCCGGTTGTCCGGGCGGTTCTGTCTTCGGCGCAACCGGATATCAGGCGATGAGATGTGAGTCAAAATAGTTGAGTGTACTCGTGTGGCTTGCTTTCTCCGTATAGGTGGCTTTTTTTTAAGCGTAGGTAGACGGAGACGGCTCTCGGTAGACTCGAGCCTCGAATTCCTCGAAGCTCATGTAGGTATCGCTGACGTTTTCCTGCTCCATTTCGACCGTGCAGGCCGCCAAAGGAAGGATGAGCGCGCCGAGCAGCAACGTCGCGGTCTTGACCACACTCCTGGAGCCGATCGCGTGACCGCCTGGAGCCGGTCGAGTGACCGCCTCGACCCGGTCGAGTGACCTCCTCGACCCGGTCGTGGACCGCCTCGACCCGGTCGAGTGACCTCCTGGAGCCGGTCATGGACCGCCTCGACCCGGTCGCGGACCGCCTGGAGCCGGTCGAGTGACCGCCTCGACCCGGTCGAGTGACCTCCTGGACCCGGTCGTGGACCTCCTCGACCCGGTCGATGGATCCCCCCTCGGAGCCGGGCCGTGGGACGCCGAAGACCGCCGGAGGACGGTGCAACGAGATACTTGGCAGCGGCCAGGGAGACGCGTATGGTGGAATTACATTGTAGGTGTGGTTGCGGAGCTGGGGGATGGTCCTCGGGGGGGGAGCGTACCGTGGAAGAGCGCGCGCTGGCGAAAGGGATGAGGCTCGTCTGCACCTTCGCGCTCGCGCTCGCTGTCGCGCGACCCTGCCTCGCGCAGGGGCTCCCAGACAAGGCCGCGGCGGAGGCGCTTTTCAACGATGCGCGCCGTCTGCTCGACGAAGGCAAGATCGCCGACGCGTGCCCGAAATTCGAGGAGAGCCATCGCCTGGATCCCGCATCGGGAACGGCGCTGAACCTGGGCGACTGCCTGGAGAAGCAGGGACGCACGGCGAGCGCCTTCACGGCCTTCGGCGAAGCAGAGGTGATCGCGCGGCGTGACGGGAATACGGCGCGCGCGGAGGAAGCGGCGCGACGCGCGCGCGATCTGGAAGGACGCCTCTCGCGGCTTTCCGTGATCGTCCCCGCTTCGAGCAGGAGTCGAGGGTTGACCATCTTGCGCGACGGCGCGCCTGTCGCGGAGGCTCAATGGGGCACGGCCGTCCCGCTCGACGGGGGCACGCATGTCATCGAGGCCCGGGCCCCGGGCCGAACGTCCTGGAAGGTCGAGCAGACGATTCGTGGACCGGGCACGGTGCGGGTCGAGATTCCCTTGCTCGAGGTGGCGGTCGAACCAAAAACGCCTTCCCTCCCGCTGTACCGCAGGGCGCCGGCGGTCGCGGGGTTCGTGCTCATGGGCGTTGCGCTCGCTGGAGGGATCGTCACGGGCGCGCTGGCATCCGTCGCGAAGGACAAGGACGATGCCTCCAAGGAGCATTGTCTTCCCCAGGATCAGAACAAGTGTTACGCCGAGGGCGTCGCGCTTCGAAACGAGTCCATTGCCCTCGCCGACACCGCGACGGTCGTTGGTTCCGTGGCGGGTGCATCCTTCCTGCTCGGGGCGACGTTGTTCGTCGTCGCAACGACCTCTCGTCCCGCAACACGCACCACGCACGCGTGGGTCGTTCCGACGTTTTCTCCGACGAGTGCCGGCGTTTCCATGGGCCTCACCTGGTGAGGCAGGGCAGGAGCCGTCCCTCATGCTGCCGGGCCTGTCGATTGGGCAGATCATCCACGACAAGTATCGCGTCGAGCGTGTACTCGGCGCCGGGGGAATGGGAGTCGTCGTAGCGGCTCGTCACCTGGCGCTCGATCAGCTCGTGGCGATCAAGTTGATGCACGGTGCCGCGAGCCCAGCCGATGTGGGGCGCTTCATCCGCGAAGCGCGCGCGGCATCCCGATTGCGGAGCCAGCACGTCGCGCGTGTCCTCGATGTCTCCGCCCTGGACGACGGGGCGCCGTACATCACCATGGAGTACCTCGAGGGGCACGATCTCGCGCACGTGCTGCGCGAGCGGGGGCCCCTGCCCATCGTCGACGCCGTCGATATCATCCTCCAGGCCTGCGAGGCGATCGGCGAGGCCCATACGCTGGGAATCGTGCATCGGGATCTGAAGCCGGCGAATCTCTTCCTCGCGCAGGGCGCGGATGGCTCGCCGTGTGTGAAGGTGCTGGACTTCGGTATCGCGAAGTGGGCGACGTCGGGGACCGAGCGTCTCGACCCGACACGCCCCATGGGGTCGGCGCCGTACATGGCCCCGGAGCAGATCGCCACCCCCGAGCGGTTGGACGCCCGCGCGGACGTGTGGGCGCTCGGCGCCGCGCTCTTCCACGCGCTGTCGGGCAAGCCCCCCTTTCACCACGAGGGCGTGAGCACGGCACACGCGATGATCCACGCGGTGCTGCATCGTCCCCCCTTGTCGCTTCGTGTCCTTCGGCCCGATGTGCCGCCGGAGCTCGAGGCGGTGGTGATGGCGTGCCTCGAAAAGGACATGTCCGCGCGGCTTCCGAGCGTCGCTGCATTGTCGGCCGAGCTCGCGCCCTTCGGGTCGGAGGAGGCCGCCGTGTATTCGCGTCGTATCGCCCGCATGCTCGGCGCGTCCGATCCGGGGCCCGTATCGACGAAGCGCGGCGCGCCGTCGAGAGATGTGCCCTCGGGGCTGTCGACCGCGCAGCGTCTGGTCCCTCTGGCGACGGGGCCCAACGAGGCGACCCGGCGTCCGAGGGCTCGCTGGGTCGCCGGGATTCTCGGCGTGACGAGCCTCGTTGCGCTGGGCGTCGTCCTGGGCTCGCAATTCGGCGCGCGCGCCGTGGGCGACGGCGCAGCGGCACCGGTGGGCATCGCGCCCGAAGCCGCGCCCGCGGAGCACACGAACACAGCGCCACGTCAAGAGGAAAATGCCCCCACGGCCTCTTCAATGATCTCCCAGGCAGCAATAACGTCCAGAGCAATCTCACCACGCATTGCGCCGTCGTCCACCGCCAAATCGTCGTCGGTGAAGGTTCGAGGTGGTTCCGCGGCTCCCCCTCCGTTGCCTTCTGCGTCCGCGGGGATGCCCACGCCTCAAAAAGACCTTTATGGATCGAGACGTTAGGCGAGGCGTGAACGTAAAGTTCGAGAAGGACCAACGCGATGCGTCGACGTTCGCGTGACATGGGGCTCCTACGTTGAAAACCGTAGTCCGCTGGGTATATCGCCCGAAGGAAGCGCGGATTAAAAAGATTGACTCCGCCGTCGGCGCGTCGATAATCTGTTCCTATTATGCGGCTCACGCGGTTGGGTGGGGAGAGGGTGCCGCAAGCCAGGGGGGCGAAGGCACGGAGCGCTACGCTCTTCCTCATGCTGCTCGTCGTCGGGGCCTCGCGTGGCTGCGGCGGTGCGCAGCCTTGTGCGGATCTGCAAGACGACGATCCATGTACCCTCGACCAATGCGAGTCCGGGACGGCGACGCACTCGTATCTCGGGGATGGTCACCCCTGTTTCCGGGGGAATCTGCACGGCATGTGTCACTTCGGGATTTGCCTGATCCCATGTAGCGACTACACGGATTGCGTGACGGGACTGCCCTGCAATGTGGCGGAATGCACGGGCGGCCATTGCGCGATCGTCCAGGCCGACAAAGTCGGGTCCTTCGACGACGGAAATCCATGCACGAAGGAGGGGTGCGTCGACGGCGAGCTCGCGTCATGGCCCCTGCCCGATGGCACGCCGCCCGATGAGCCTTCTTGCGCGGAATGCCTGGAAGGCGCTTGTAGCACGTGCAACCTGCCCACGGATTGCGGGCAATCGACGAGCTGCTTGAAGTGGGTCTGCGTCCAAGGGCAATGTGCTGCGCTCTACAATGACGACGGCTATCCCTCCCTCGAGAATGGCATCCCAGGCGACTGCCAGAAGTGGGTCTGCGATGGCAAGGGTGGCACGAGGCTCGTGGCGGACATCGACGATGCTCCGAAAATCGCGGACACTTGCATGGCGTGGACGTGTATCGAGTGGACGCCGGTCGTGGTCCCTTGGATCGATGGTGAAATCTGCATCATGGAGAGCGGCGTGAAGGGGCGATGTAATGCAATGGGCGACTGCGTCCAATGCATGGTCGACGGCGACTGCCCGGGGATGGAGCGTTGTCTCCAGGGAGCCTGCACGACCTGTCACGACGGGGTGCAGAACAACGGCGAGACGGACACGGACTGTGGAGCCAACTGCGGCAAGTGTGGCGGAACGCCGTGTGATGCGGACAGCGACTGCGCGTCCGGGTATTGCGCCTTCGCGGCGGGTGTCGGGGGAGGGAAGGTGTGCTGCGACGCTGCTTGCGACGGGGTTTGCAAGGAATGCGACCTCACCGGCGCATGCAAGCCCGTCCCGTTCGGGCAGCCCGATGTCGATACATGCAACAGCCCGGCCGAGGGGTGCGCCGGAACGACGTGCAAGATCAAGAAAGGGTACTCGTGTCAATACAACTCCGACTGTATTTCCAATAGTTGCACGAACCATATTTGCTTGTGATCGAGGGGACCGATGTACAAGCGACTTGTCTTCCGTTTGCTGGGTGTTCTCCTCCTCGGGGGATGCCGGCAGCTTCTGGGAATCGAAGAGGCCACGCTGATCTGTTCGCATGACGACCCTGGCTGCTCGTCGTGCATTCGGGACACGGACTGCGGTCCTGCGACGGAGTGTTACGCTTGGTCCTGCGTGGATTCGACGTGCGTCCACGTGAACGCGGCCGCGCGAACCCCGTGCTCGCTCGGAGTCTGCAGCGAGGGCGAGCGTTCCGAATGTGTCGCATGCGTCCTCGACGCGGATTGTGGCGACGGGGGACATTGTAGCGATAACGAGTGTTATCGTTGTGACGACGGCATCCAGTCCGGGCCGGAGTTCGGGGTGGACTGCGGCGGCGCATGCGGGATGTGCCTCGGATTGCCGTGTTCTGAGGCGAATGATTGTACGAGCGGGTTCTGCGTCGACGGTGTCTGCTGCAACGGCCCATGCGAGGGGGTCTGCACCACTTGCAACAACGCGGAGGGGGACTGTTCGAGCCTGCCGAAGTACGCACAAGACTATGCCCCAACCTGCGGTGGCGCGAACGTTTGTGACGGCTTTGGCAGCTGTCTCCTGCGCCCCGGTGAGATTTGCTTCTCCGACGTCGAGTGCGCGAGCTATCGCTGTGAAAATTCCCGATGCGTCAAGCTCAGTGGAGAGTCGTGCAACTCGCCGCTCGACTGCGTCGACAACGGCTGCATGAATGGCATCTGCATGCAGTGAAGCCGAAGGGGTCACGCGCCGCGGTCGTCGTGCCGCCGCAGCTCCGAGGGAGTCCGTCCGGTTCGCCGCTTCAATGCGCGGCGGAGCGAGCGCGCGTCCGAAAAACCGACGCGCTCGGCGATGTCCTGCAAGTCGGCGTCTGGACGCTGCAGGAGATCGATCGCCATCTCGCAACGGACTTGCTCGAGCAGCGCGCCGAACCGAACGCCCGCTTCGGCGAGGCGCCGTTGCAAGGTGCGGCTCGTCATCTTGAGGGTGCGCGCCGCACCGCCGAGCGACGCGTGCGCGCCGCGCTCGAGCTCCGCGCGCAGGCTCTGGCGGACGGCGTGGCCGATGTCGTCACCGCCGATCTTTTCGATCAGCGCATCGGCGTGGCGGCGCAGGTATGCGGCGAGGCCGGGATCGGGATTCCGGTGGCGGAAATCGAGAATGGACGCCGGCAGCGCGAGCCCTGCGAACGGCGCATCAAAACGAATGTCGGTCGTCCCGAAGAGCGCCACGTGCGGGCCGACGTCGGCGGGCGCTCGGTGGGGGAAGCTCACGTGAACCGCCTTGATGTCCACGCCCGTGAAGCGGCGCAGGAGCACGAGCACGGTGGCGAGGTCGGCCTCCACGAATTGGCGTGGCCAGGATGCCTCGTCCGGATCGAGGCTGTGGAGGAGGTGAAACAGGCCGTCATCGCTCAGGTGAATGCCGACCCCCGGCGCGGTGGGGTTCAACCGGCGACCATAATAGTTCCCGAGCTCGAACGCCTCGCGCACGGTCGAGACGTTCATGCCGAGGATGCCCGGGATGGACAGCCAGCTCGGATCGGCCTCGCGAGCGAGGTGGATTCCGAGGTTTTCGTCGCCGCATTGCGCGCAGATCTCGCCGAGCATCGCGATCGCCCCGGCCTGTGGGATGCGGGCCGTGAGATCGTCGAACGCGGCGCGGTGAATGCCATGGCGCGCACATAGGTCCGTGAGCGCCTGGTCGGACCATCCAGCGCGCAAAGCGTGGCGCACGAAGGGCGCGATCAGGCTCACGATGACGGTCCTCTGGCGTGAACTGTCCGGTAAGTGTCGCCTCGGGTCCTTGGAAGATGACATGCGGTGCCTCAGGATCGACGCCCAGGAGGACAGCATGAGGACTTCCCACCATGCAATCACTTCGGTGGTCGCGTTCGTCGGCTTCATCGGCTGCAGCGGTGCCGAGGATTCGAAAGGTACGGGAGCGGTGCCCACGTACTACAAGGACATCGCACCCCTCGTGAACGCGGAGTGTGCCGCCTGCCATCAGCCGGGCGGCATTGGGAAGTTCTCCCTCACCGACGCCGCGGTCGCGGCGAAGATGGCGCCCGCGATGGCGGCGGCGACCGAGGCGCGTACGATGCCGCCGATGCCGGTCAACAACGACGGCGCGTGCAATACGTTCGAAAATGCCCGGTGGCTCCGCGACGAGCAGATCGCGCTGTTCCAGAGGTGGGCCCAAGCGGGCGCGCCGCTCGGCGACCCTGCGGACGCGCCCCCGGCGCCCGAGAAGGACGGGCCCGAGCTGACCGGAGAGATCGTCGAGTTCGACCTGGGTATCGATTACACACCCCATCCAAGCGGGGCCGAGCCGGACGACTATCGTTGCTTCGTCGTTGATCCCGGTGTTTCCGCGGACGCGTTCATCACGGGTTACGACATTCAGCCGGGCGACGCGCGCATCGTGCATCACGTGCTCCTTTTCATGCTGGAGGACGACACGTCCGAGGCCGATGCGGTCGCCCTGGATGCCGCCGACGAGGGGGCGGGATACAGTTGCTTCGGGGGCGCCGGGGTCCGTGCGTCCATCGCCGGCATCTGGGCTCCCGGCAGCGGCGCGACGGTTTTGCCCGCGGGCACGGGGCTTCGTTATGCAGCGGGTCGCAAGCTGATCATTCAGATGCACTACAACGTGCCGGCGACCGGGGGCCCGTTCACCGACCGCTCCAAGATGAAGTTCCAGCTCAGCAAGGACCCCGGGCTGCAATCGGCGTTCTTTCTGCCGACGGGCACGCCCGATATCTCCTTGCCACCCGGCCAGGCACACACCGAGGCCAAAGGCGAGATGCCGCTGTCGGTCCTCGCCCAGCCATGGCTCCCCGATTTCAAGGGCATCCGCTCCTGGGGCGTCTTGCCCCACATGCACACGGCTGGCCGCACGTTGCGCTCCTTGGCGAAGACACAAGGCACCGAGCAATGCCTCGTCGACGTCGATCGCTGGAACTTCCACTGGCAGAACCTGTGGTGGAACGAGACGCCGCTCGATCTTGGCGCCGACAGCATGATCAGCACCACGTGTACCTACGACACGCGCGGGCGCACGGGCATCACGACATTTGGTGAAGGGACGGGCGACGAGATGTGCGTCAATATCCTGTACGCGACGCCGCTCTGATCCGCGAGGGTGCCATGTCCAGCCACCCGATCACCGTCATCACCGGCGCCACGAACGGCCTGGGCCAGCGCGCGGCCATCGCGCTGGCACGGCGCGGCGCACACCTCGTCCTCACCGCGCGGGATCACGCCCGGGCCGACGCGACGCGCGCGCTCCTCGCCACCACCGCGCCGGGCGCACGCGTCGATTTCGTCTTCGGCAATCTTGCGCTCATGCAGGACGTGCGCCGGATGGGGGCGCAGATCGCGGATACCTATGGCCGTGTGGATGTGCTGATCAACAACGCCGGCATTCACGCCTTCCAGCAGCGCATCACCGCCGAGGGGTTCCCCGAAATGGTGGCGGTGAACTACCTATCGCCCTGGCTGCTCACCCAAACCCTGGGGGCGTGCCTTTTGGCGGGCTCGGCGCGGGTGGTGAATGTCGCCTCGGAGGCCTCGCGCCGCCACGGGGCGCTCCGGATTCCCGAGGACCTGACCGACACGACGCCCTTCACGGCGCGGGAATCGTCGCTGCGCTACGGCACGACCAAGCTGCTCAACATCATGTTCACCGGGGAGCTCTGCCGCCGGCTCGCGGGCACCGGCGTCACCACGAACGCCCTCGACCCCGGCTTCAACGTGACCGGCCTGGGCCGTGAGCTCAGCTTCGCGGCCGGCCTGGAGCGGGTGCTGCGCTGGCTCGGGATCGGCGACCCGGAGCGCGGGGCGGGGATCATCGTGCGTCTTGCAACCGACCCGGCGTTTGGCGCGGTGAGCGGGGGCTACTATTCGGTGAAGGGCGCGCGGCCGCTGACGCCCGCGGCCCCCGGTGCTGATCCGGCGCTGCAGGCGCGGCTCTGGGAGGCGACCGCGGAGTTGCTGGCTCGCTGAGGGACCTCGGGGACCCCGGGCGAGATTTTTTTTCGGCGGCCGTGCCATCGCTCGGGCCTCGCGTTCCCAAAGAGGCGACACGGCAACTTCAACGAAGGAGCGCCGCCGATGAACTTGCATCGCCTTTCCCTTGTTACCTTCGCCAGCTTCGCCCTCGCCTCTGTCATCGTCGCCGGCTGCGACGCGCAGGTCGACCCGGACTACCAGGGTGAAGCCCTCGCCACCGTCCAGGGCTCCGTCGTCAACGACGGGAGCACGGCCTCGGCCGCCGAGGTGGCCCTGATCTGGTCGCTTCCCCAGCAAAACCCGGATGGCCTCTTCGGAACCAGCGCGGCCGTGAGCGGCCAGTTCCCCGCGAGCTTCACGCTGCCGATCTTCACGCCTCCGCCCGATGCCGCGCTCATCACCGCGGAGGAATCGGGCCAGGACAAGGTGGGTTTGGCGCTCATCCTCGCGGTCAAGCCGGGCACGAGCGAAGGGTCGATCTCGGACTTCGAGCAAGTCGAGGCCAACATGCTCGGCATGAGCGAGGACCACGTCCTCGTGTACGTCGACCACGAGCTCGAGCCGAACAGCATCTGGGAGAGCCTCCTCGGTGGCCGGCCCTCGCCTGGGTACCACCTGATGGAGGTCGTTCGAAAAACCCCCGAAGAGAAGCAGGCGATCCAGGCGTGCTACCAGACGTACGGCGACGCCATCAACGGGTGCTATGACCAGTGCTCGCAGATGTCCTCCGACGACTACGACGCGTGCCTCGCCGATTGCGACGTGCAGCATCCGGAGCCGGACTGCGGTAGCGGGAAAGATACTTTCCGCGAGGCGCCGAACGGGTTCGGCACCGCCATCGAGGTGCACCTCGGCGAGCCGGCGCAGGGCATCGACTGGTTCTGAGCGGGCGGCATGCTGGGGCGGCAGAGCATCGAGCAAGTTTATCGAGCGCACGGGCACTCGGTGCTCCGCCGCGCCGCGCGCCTCCTCGGCAATGAGGCCGACGCGCGCGAGGCGTTGCAGGAGGTCTTCGCATCACTCCTCGAGCGCCCCGAGCAGTTCCAGGGGACGAGCTCGCTCACGACGTGGCTCTACAGCGCCACGACGAACCTCTGCCTGAACAAGCTGCGCGATGGCAAGACGCGCTCGCGGATCCTGAACGAGCGCGTCGCGCCCGCCAGCGGCGAGGCCGTGCCGCCCTCCGCGGAGGCCAGCGCGCTCGTGCGCGACCTGCTCGCCAAGCTGCCCGAGGACCTCGCGACAGCCGCCGTTTACTACTACCTCGACGACATGACGCATGAGGAGATCGCCGCCGTCATGGGCTGTTCGCGCCGGCATGTCGGCAACCTGCTCGATCGGGTGAAGACGTGGGCCGCGTCCCACGCGGAGGGTGAACGATGCGACCTGTCTTGACGCGCTCTCGACCGGAGACCTGCCTCTCCGATCTGCGCCTCGACCGCCTCGTCGCGGGCGAGCTCGACGCCGCGGCCGGGCGCGAGGCGCGCGTGCACCTCGAAGGCTGCGCGCGTTGCGCGGCGCGCCTCACCGAGATCAAGGCAGGCCGCGCAGCCTTCCTCGCCGATCCGCCCCCGCTCCCGGCTGCACGCCCGGCGGCCGAGGTGCGGCGCTTCGCCCGCTGGGCCCCGCGGGTCGCCGTGGTGCTCGCCGCCGCCGCCGCGTTCGCGTTCTGGTTCCGGGCGCGGCCTGCCGGCGACGATCCGGGCGATGCCACCCGCATCAAGGGCCGCCCCCGCGTCGGTTTCTACGTGAAACACGGCGACGCGGTGACGCCCGGCGCGGCCGGCGAGATCGTCTATCCCGGCGATGCCCTCCAGTTCACGTATACGATGCAGCGCGACGCCGCCTATTTCGCCCTGATCAGCGTCGACGGCGCGCGCAAGGCCAGCGTGTATTACCCCACCGCACCCCGGGCCGTGCGCATTACGCGTGGCAACGACGTGCCGCTCGAGCAGAGCACGGTGCTCGACGCCGTCCTCGGCGCGGAGACGACGTACGCCCTCTTCTGCGCCGATTCCATCGAGCTCGAGCCTTTGCGCGTCGCCTTCGAGGCCGCGCCGGAGAGCCCGCCGATCCCTGCCGGCTGCGAGGTCGATCGCGTCTCCTTCGTCAAGCGACAGGCTCCATGAAGTCACTCTGGATCTTTGGCGTCTTCCTCGCGACCTTTCTTTCGACCACGTTCGCGTGGGCGCGGATCGAGCGTTTCGCCGTGATCATCGGCAACAACGCGGGCGCTCCGGGGGATGTCGAGCTGCGCTACGCCGAATCCGACGCGACCCGGGTTCACGACGTGCTCAAGGACCTCGGCGGTTTTCCCCCGGCGAACATGGTGCTGCTCCGGGGCGAGGGCGCCGACACCGTCCGCGCCACGCTGATCGCAATGAACGATCGGATCCGCCAGGCGGCGGCTCCGGACGTGCAGGTCATCGCCGTCGTTTATTACTCAGGGCACGCCGACGCGACGGCGCTGCACCTCGGCAGGACCACGCTCGATCTGCCGCAGTTAGAGCAGCTCGTACGCGGCTCGGCCGCGAGCTTCCGTGTCCTCGTCCTCGACGCCTGCCGATCCGGCGCGCTCACGCGGGTGAAGGGAGGGAGCCCCGCGGCGCCGGTCGACATCCGTATCGACGGCCGCCTCGCGGGCGAGGGCGTCGTTTTTCTCACGGCGAGCTCGGCCAACGAGGACGCGCAGGAGTCCGATGCCCTCAAGGGCTCGTTCTTCACCCATTACTTCGTGTCCGGCTTGATGGGCGCCGCGGACGACAATGGCGATGGCCTCGTCGAGCTGGAAGAGGCGTACGACCACGCCTACGACAACACCCTACGCGCCTCGAGCCGCACGCTCGCGGGCACGCAGCACCCCACCTTCCGCTACGAGCTGCGCGGGCAGGGCAAGGTCCTGCTCACCTCGCTCCCGGCCGGGGCCTCGGGCCGCGCGACCCTGGAGCTACCCGCGGGCCGATCGTATTTGCTTTTCGGGGGGAGCAGCGCCGGCCCGGTGGTCGCCGAGGTCTCGGCGCGTGATGTCGGCCGGAAGATCAGCGTCAAGCCCGGTACCTACTTCGTGCGCGGCCGCGACAAGGACTATCTCCTCGAGGGCTCGATCACGCTGAGCGCTGGCCAGGCAGCCGTCCTGCGGGACGACACGCTGACCCAGGTCGCCTACGCGCGCCTCGTGCGCAAGGGGCAGGCGCGCGCGGGCGCCGTGCACGGCCCGCAGGCCGGCTACCGCCTGCGTACGTCGTTCTGGAAGGGCGCGTCGCCTTGCCACGGGTTCTTCGCTGGGTACGCGATCGAGACCGAGCACCTCAGCGTCACGCCGCGGCTCGGCGCCTGCCGCGGCGGCTTCGCCAATGACGTTCTTTCGGCCGACACCGACGAGCTCGACCTCTCGGTGCGCCTCGCGCATGCCTGGGATTTCCCCGTCGTGAGCCTCGACCTCGGCATCTCTGCGGGGGCGGCGATTTTGAACGAATCGTTCGTCACGCGCGGCGTCGCGCCTGCCCGCACGAGCTTTGCCGGTCACGTGGGTGCGGGGCTCGATGCCACGGTCGATCTGCCCGCGGGGTTCTACCTGCTAGGCGAGGTGGCGGCGGAGACGTACTTCTTCCGCCAGCAGGATGCTGCCCATCCGAGGGAGAGCGATATCGCCGCTGCGTTCGCGATGCGGCTGCTCGGCGGTGCGGGCAAGCGGTTCTGAGAGGTTTGTCGCAACGAGTGCGTCGGCGCCGCCGGAGAATGCGCGGCGCCCATTGGAAAACGCGACAGAAGGATCTTGCAAATCTGCGCATTTTCTGGCCCCCCTCCCGCAGGCCGCGTCTCTCCCGGATGAGCCGGGGATGAGCCCCGTCCGCATTCATTGAAGAATTCTACCAAGAGGAACCGTGCGCATGGCGGGAACAAATACGGGCAAGCTTCGGGTCGGGATCGTGAGTGCAAACTGGGGCGCGATCGCCCACCTTCCGGCGTGGCGGCTGCTCGGTGACGTGGAAGTCACCGCGATCTGCACGTCGCGACAGGAGAGCGCGGAAGCTGCCGCGCAGCAGTTCGCCGTGGCCCGGCCCTTCTGGGACTTCGAGGCCATGTGCGCCGATCCGGACATCGATGTCATCGACGCGGGCACGAACCCGAACCTTCGCGAGAAAATGGTCACTGCGGCCCTGAACGCCGGCAAGCACGTGGTCAACCAGCTGCCCTTCACCTCCTCGCTGGAAGCCGCCGAGAGGCTTTTCGCGCTGCAGCGCGAGAAGGGCGTCATGGGCGCCGCGGCCTCGAGTCTCGTCGGCCTGCCGCACCTGGCGCTCATGAAGGAGATGATCGACGAGGGAACCATCGGCGAGGTCTTCCAGGTGCATTGCTCCTGGCAGATGTCGTTTTTCCTCAAGATCTTCCCGGGCTTTCCCTACACCTGGTTCGGCAAGGCGGGCCTGGGCGTCAGCGTCACGCGCAATCAGGGGTCGCACATGCTGCACGCCCTCCGGCAGGTCTTCGGCCCCATCCAATCCGTCGTCGGGCAGATGCAGACGCAATTGAAGACCTGGGAACTGCCGAGCGGGGAGACCATGCAGGTGGAGACCGATGACACCTCGCATGCGCTGCTCAGGTTCGCGAACGGCGCCATGGGAACCCTGGCGACCTCGTGGACGGCGGCCGACTGCCCGGGTTTTCATATCGACGCGTTCGGCAGCAAGGGTCGCCTGCGGCTCGAAGCCCTGCGCTATCCGAGCGTCGCTTCCGCCAAGCTGTATGCGGCCAAGAGCGATTTCGCCATGGAGCCGAGGGGCCAGGAAGTGCCGGTTCCGGAGCGCCTGTGCATGGTCGACGGCCGCGTCGTCGCGGCCGATCCGAAGGATGGGAGCGACGGGCAGCGCGTCTCGCTCGGGAGGCTTTTCGACGGACTCGTGCGGGCTGTCCGCGACGGGGGCGAGCCGCCGGCGAGCTTCGCGCGTTCGCTCGAGGTGCAAAGGATCATCGAGGCGCTTTACGCGTCGCATCAGCGCAAAGCGTGGGTGGACCTCACGCCCGGAGCCGACCTCGGCTGAGCCGGCACAGGCCGCTCTTCGTTCCGAATTCGAAAAAGCGGAGGCCTCGCGCCAAACACCTCGCGAGGCCCCCACCCGAGCAGGCGAATCAGGGCGTCATCGAGCCGCCACCGCCGACGCCGCCCATACCACCGGCGCCGCCGCTGCCGCCCATTCCCCCCGCGCCGCCCATCCCGCCGGCGCCGCCCATTCCCCCCGTGCCGCCCATTCCGCCCGTCCCGGCGCCGCCCATTCCGCCCGTCCCCGTCGTGCTGCTGCTGCTCGACGAGGCCGTCGTGTTGCTCCCGGGGGGCACGTTTTCTTCCTCCACGTCCCCGCAGGCAACGAGCGCAGCGCCGCAAAGCGCGGAGATCGTGAGGGCCACGGCAAGGATTCGCATGGGATTACTCGACGAAGATCGTCCCGTTCATCCCGGCGAGCGCGTGCGTGTCACAGTAGTACCCGAACGTGCCCGTGTCCGGGAGGGTGAACGTCACGCTCATACCGGTCTCCGTCTTCTTGATCGGCGAGTTCGGGTCCTCGGTCTTCGTGATGCCGTCGACCGTGCCGCCCACGAGCGGGTGGATCATGAAATTGGACTCGAACACGACGTCCGAGCCCGCCTTCACGCGAATGCACTTCGGCTCGTACGCGAGCCCCGCGCTCTTCACGGTCGTCGACGCGTCGGCCGTGTGATCCTCGGCCATGTCGACGGTGCAACCATTGACCGCCATCATGCCGCCGCCGCCGGCGCCGCCCATACCGCCCATCCCACCACCGGCGCCGCCGGCGCCGCCCATACCGCCCATCCCACCACCGGCGCCGCCCATACCGCCCATCCCACCACCGGCGCCGCCGGCGCCGCCCATTCCACCGGTGCCGCCGGTGCCGCCCGTGCCGGCCGTCCCGCCCGAGCCGCCGGTGCCCGTATCGTCGCCACAGCCCGCGCCCGCCGCCAGCATCGCGCCCACGACCAGAAGCATACCGATTGTTCGCATGTTCAAGCTACCAACCTTTCTCGCGTGGTCCGACCTCCCCCGGATGCCGGATCCACGTATGAACAGACCCTATCACCCTTTCCGTATCCACGTCTTCACGGACGCACGACCTCGACGCGGCTGGAATCTACGATTACCATCCTCCATGCATGCCAAATCCCATCACATCTGGAATCCCGGCTGACCATCCTACCCGGATGCCATGATTGGTCCGCTCGGGCCTTCCGCCGGGGCGAGGATCGGCTTACTCTTCCAGAAGTCGTGCTGCGTTACGCTCCTCCGCCGGATTTTCGGTACGTGTGGCTCGTCCCGGGGCCGAGCTTCCGGGCGCTGACGATCGCCGCCGGCACCGTGGGGCTTTCCAGCCTCGGACTCGCGCTCGGGCCGGAGACGGCGGCCTGGTCGCTCACGTCGGGATCCCTCCCAATCGGGCTCGCCGTGGCCGGCGGCGCGGCGTTCGCCGTCGGCCTCGTGCGGCAGATCCAAAGGCCGCGGGCGCCGTCCGGAGCGCGCGAGGTGAACATGGCCATCGTGCCCTGGGGCGTGCTCGTCGACCCGGGCGCCGAGGCGCGGATCCTGCGCTGGTCGGCCATTCGGAAGGTCGATGTCGCGGTCAAGCACACACTGCGCGGCGGAACGCCCGCGATCGTGTCGAGCGTGGTGACCGTGCAGACCGAGCATGACGTGCTCGTCGGGCACGCCGTCGGGGCCGTGGGCCTGGAGTCGCTCACGGTGAACCTCGATGCCTACGCGGACGAGGCGGCGCGGCCCTTGGCCACGGATCTCGACGGCATGGACGTCCTTGGCGAGGATGGGCTCGGGCCCGTGGTGGGCCTTCTGCTCCGGCACGCGCAGGAGCTCTGCTCGACGAGCCAGGGGGCTTCGCGGCTGCATCTGCCGGCGGGCGATTATCGCCGGGCTTTGCTGCGGGCACCGGGGCCCGAGACCTTGGCCGTGCTCGGCCGCGCGCTCGCGGGCGACGTACCGGGCTCGGCGGATCCGCGGCCGATCGCGGCGATCTGCGCGGCCTTGCTCGGCGCGAAGGATGTCACGCCGAAGCTCCTCCGCCTGTCGAGCTCGCCGCACCCGATCGTGGCCGCCGTGGCGCGCGCGGCGGCGCTGCGCCTCGGGGTGGCCCCCGCGAAGGTGGGGTCGATCGAGGAAGTCGACGAGTTTTTGTTCGAGGAAGACCGCGAGACCATCGCCCGGATCGCTGCCGGGCTCGATTGATCGGTGTGTCCGTTTGAGATTTCGTAATGTAATTCAAGGAAAAACAGGCGGGACTTTCTTGCCGGCCCCCTCGCTCCCCTGCTAGCTCTCTGAGGGTGGTGCAGCGGCGAATCGTGATGGGGCTCATCGGGCTCGGGGCGCTTGGCCTCGGTGCCTGCGCGCGCTCGATGCCGATGCCCGGCGAGACCACGTCGAGCGCCGAGGGCGGCCCGTCCTCATCCGCGTCGGCCGCCACGTCCGCCTCCGCCGCGCCCGCATCCACGGCCGTCGCCGTCGTCACGACCGCGGCCGCCCTTGCGCCCGCCACGCCGCCCGCGCGCTGGGCCGACGCCGTGCGCCTCGAACGCTGGGACGAGGCCGAGGCGCAGCTCGACGCGCTCCCCGAGGTCGATCGGCAGCGGCCCGAGATGCGCTACCTCCGGGGGCGTGTGGCGCTCGAGCGGGGCGACGCGACGCGCGCGGTCGAGCTCTTCACGGGGCTCGACAAGGAGCTGCCGCTGCTCGCGGACGACATCGTGCGCCGGCGCGCCGAGGCCGCGTCCGTGGCGGGGCCCTTCGCCGAAGCCGCGGCGTTTTTCGGC
This sequence comes from Polyangium jinanense, assembly GCF_028435365.1. The sequence continues at coordinate 16,931 of NZ_JAGTJJ010000090.1, forward strand.
AAGTCGAGGTCGCCGGCCGACCTCTACCGCGCCGCGCTCGCGCTGGAGAAGGACGGGCAGCTCGCGCCGGCGCGGTCGATTCTCGATCGCGCGCTCGCCGCGGCCGCGCGGTCGCGCAAGAAGAGCGACGATGCGCTCCTCCGGGCCGCCCGCGCCCGGATCGCCGAGGCCCAGGGCCTTTTGCCCATCGCGACCGCCGACCTGCGCTGGCTCGCGGTCGAGGGCGCCGGTTTGCCGGAAGGCGAGGCCGGCGCGGCCGCGCTGGGTAGGCTGAAGCAATCGCTCGCGCCGAAGGATCAGCTCGCCCGCGCGCTCACGCTCGTGCGGGCAGGCCAGGCCGAATCGGCGATTCCGATCCTCGACGAGCTCGAAAAAAAGAAAACGGTGCCGCTGCTCGACGTGCTCCACGCGCGGGCCGAGGCGAAGCTCAAGGCGCGCGATTATCCCGAGGCCGAAAAAGCCTTCCGCGTGCTCTCCACGTTGCCCGGCCCGCGCAAGGTCGAGGCGATGTACCAGTCGGCGAACGCGCTTGCCCGCGGAGGACAGGCCGACGAGGCGATCAAGCGCTGGCTCGACCTCGCCTCCCGATACAAGAAAAATAGCTGGGCCGAGCGCTCGCTTTATCAGGCCGCGCGCTGGCTGCTCCTCCGCGGCCGTTACGACGAGGCCGCGCCGCTGTACACGCGTTATCTCGCGCTCTTCCCGAAAGGCGTCTACCGCGAGGATGCCGAATACGAGCAGGCGCTTGCGTATCTCTCGGCCGGGCAGCCGAAGGTCGCGCAAAAGACGCTAGGCAAGCTCGCCAAGGCCGCGAAAAAGCCCGAGGAGGCGCAAAAGCTCCGCGAGCTCGAGGGGCTCGCCGCCTTCCGCGCCGGCAACCGCGACGAGGCTGTCCGCATCTGGACCGAGGTCGCCCGCACGTTCCCGCTCTCCTTCGCCGCGCTCGCCGCCCGTTCGCGCCTCGCCGCCGCGGGCGCGCCTTTGCCGCCCCTGATCGAGCCCGCGGCCCCGCGCCCCGCGTATCCGCTCGACCTCGATTTGCCCGATCCGGCGCGGCTCCTGGTCTCGATCGGGCTCGACGCCGAGGCCGAGGGGCGCCTCGTCCCGTTCGAGCGCGAAGCGGCCGCGCGTTTCGCCGGGCGCGAGGCCGAGGCGCTTTGTGGCATGTACGGCAAGCTCGCGCATGCGCGGCGTCGTTATCGGGTGGGCGTGGCGCAGGTCGGAATGCCGCACCTCCTCCGCGCGCCGGGCGAGGCCGATCGCTGGGCCTGGGAGTGCCTCTATCCGCGGCCGTACCTCGACGAGGTGCAGAAGCTCGAAGCCGAGCACGAGGTGCCCCGCGGGCTCGTGCATTCGCTCATGCGGCAGGAGAGCGCATTCGATCAGGAGGCGCTGTCGCCGGTGTTCGCCGTGGGCCTCCTCCAGCTCATGCCGAAGACGGCGGAGAAAGCCGCGGCCGAGGTCGGCATGAGCTTCGAGCCGACGCGGCTCAAGAGCCCGCACGTGAATCTGCGGCTCGGCTCGTATTACATCGGCAAGCTGCTGAAGACGTTCCGGAAAAACCCGGTCCTCGCGGTGGCCTCCTACAATGCGGGTCCGCGGGCCGTGGGGCAATGGATGCGGCCGGGCGTGGACGCGGAGGCGGATCTCTGGGTCGCGCGGATTCCCTACGACGAGACGCGCAATTACGTGGCGCGCGTGCTCGGCAACCTCGCGCGGTATCAATGGATGGAAGGCGGCGACGCGGCCGTCGCGCCGCTCGTGCTGGACGTGCCGGTCGACGTCGAGGTGCCGCCGGACGCGTATTGAGAGAGCCGGGGGCGGGGAGGGGAGGCGAGGGGCTCGATCGGAATCGAGCCCCCGCGCGGATGTCACGGGCAGGCCATGACGTTGTTCGCCGCGCCGGGCGTGGGTTGCCCGACCTTGAACTTGTCGCCATTCTTGCGGCCGTCGCCGCAGCGCTGGATCGATTGCGTCTCCTGCGTGCCGCCCGAGCCTTCGCTCACCTGCGTGCGGCCCGGCGTGCCCGCGGGCCCGATGAGCACGTCGAGCAGGCCGGCGTCGGCCGTTTGCCCCGTGGAATACACGAGCACGTCGATGAGGCCGTTCGCCGTGACCGCCGTGCCCGAGGGGAACGACGCCGGAGCAGCCTGGTAAATCGCGATCGCGTCCTGGCCATTCTGGATCACGCTGGTCGAGCTGAAAGCGATGGCCGGCGCGGGCGTCATCCCCGGGCTGCCGACGAGCAGCATGCCATTCGCGTCCGTCGTGCCATTCAAACCCGTCACGGGCAGGTACGACACGTCGCCGTTGCCATTGTAGAGGACGAGCGTGTAGCCCGCGAGGCTCACGTTCGGCACGCCCGTCGTGATCTCGACGAACTCCGCGGCGTCCGTGCCCATCTGATCCGTGTCGAACTCGTTGATGATCAGGTGAATCACCGTCACCTGGAACGGCGCCGTGTCGCCGCTCGGCGCGGTGACGACGAGGTCCTGCAGCGCGATCGGCGTCGTGTCGGGCACGCTCGTGATCGTGATCTGCGTGTTGCTGTCGATCGTGAACGTCTGATCAACGCCGCCGATCTTCACCGCCGTCGCGCCCGTGAAGCCATTGCCCTTGACGACGAGCTTGCCGCCGTGCGCGATGACCTGGTAATCGACCGATGTCACGTTCTGGGCGAGGCAAGCCATGTTGCCCGCGCAATCCGTGTCGGCGCAGTCGACCAGGCCGTCGCAATCGTCGTCGACGAGGTCGGCGCAGGCCATTTCCATCGTCATGCCGCCCGGGCAGGCGCAGGCCATCGTCATGGCCTCGCAGACGAGGCCGTTCGCCCCGCACGACTTGCCGGCGCAATCGGTGTCGGCGCAGTCGGTCGCCATGTCGCCATCGTCGTCCATCATGTTGCCGCAGTTCTCCTGCGGCAAACACGCGGGAGCCGCGGCGCAGTCGGGATCGGCGCAATCGACCATCATGTCGCCGTCGTCGTCCTTCATGTTGTCGCAGGTCTCGACGCACTGAGGCGCCATCGCGCAATCCGGATCGGCGCAGTCGATGAGGTTGTCCGCGTCCTCGTCCAGCATGGCCGTATCGCAGACCTCAGCCGTCGCGACGTTCGCGGCGCCGGGCGTGATCTGCGTGGTCGCGCGCCAGTCGACGCTGTCGTCGCTCGTGTCCTGCCCGTTCGGGTAGCGGATCATCGAGCGGATCGGCGAGGCTGCGGCCTGGTTATCGAACGCGGTCGTCGCGGTGCCCGCGACCAGCGAGAACGTCTGGCCGCCGAGCATGACGGCCGTGACCTGGCCGTCCGGCGTGCCGTTCTCGTACGAGAGCCCGTCGAGCAGCGTGTTCGTCTTCGTATCGAACAGCGCGACCCCGTCCGGCGCGCCGTTCTGGATGTTGTCCATCGGATTCGGCAAGGACACGACGATTGCGGCCGGATCGATGTTCATCACGCCCGACGAAGCAATCACGACGTATCCGCCGGCGGCGAGCATGCCGGAGAGCTTGAACGGGGTGCCATAAACGACGTCCGCGCCGCCCGCGCCCGTGCCATTGACGAGCAAGACCTCGACGCCGTCGAGCATCACGTCGCCTCCGGCATTGTAGATCTCGATGAACTCGGCCGTATCGGCGTTCGCCTGGTCGTAATCGATCTCGTTGATGACGAGCTTGCCGCACGCGGGCGCCATCGCGCAGTCGGCGTCGGCGCAATCGATGTCGCCGTCGTTGTCCTCGTCTCCGCCGCCCGCGCAGAGCTCGGTACACGCCGCCGCGCAGTCGGCGTCGTCGCAGTCGATGTCGCCGTCGCCGTCGTCGTCCGTCGTGTTGTCGCAGACCTCGGCCGGATTTCCTCCGCCGACCCCGCCCGCGCCGCCCTGGCCGCCGGCACCACCTGCGCCGCCCTGACCGCCTGCGCCGCCCTGGCCGCCGGCTCCACCAGCGCCGCCCTGGCCGCCCGCGCCGCCGATGCCGCCCGCGCCGCCCTGGCCGCCGGCCCCGCCGACGCCGCCCGCGCCGCCCTGGCCGCCGACGCCGCCCTGGCCGCCCTCGCCGCCGTTGCCGCCCGTGCTCGACGACGAGGTCGTCGTGTTTTGCGACGGTTCGTCGCTACAACCGGCGGCGCCCACGGCGAGCGCCGCGAGGACCCCCGCCACCGAAAGGGATCGAAGCTTCATGGAACAACTCCTCATCGATGTCGCACGTCCGGGATGGGCCCTACCAGGCGTGCGGAGCGGATGAAAGAGGCTTTTCGGGAGACGAGGGTTGTTCGGGGGAAACGCCGCAGGTGATCGTCGGGACGATTACGGGCAGTTGATCTTCGTGCAACCCACGAGACCATCGTCGCTACACGTGCACGTGTTGCAACCGTCACTCGCCTGCCACGAATCTCCGGGTTGGTAGGTTTGCCCGTTGTAAGTGCACGCGATGCAGGCCTTCTCGGTGCACGCGACCGCGCCGTCGGCCATGCAGGAGCACGTATTGCAGCCGTCCGTCGAGGGGAACGAGTCGCCGGTCTGGTAGGTTTGTCCGCCGTACTCGCAGGGTAGGCAGGCCTTTTCGGTGCAGGCGACGGAGCCGTCGTCCGTGCACGTGCACGTATTGCACCCGTCGCTCGAAGGGAACGAGTCGCCGGGGTTGTAGCCGATGCCGTCGACGATGCACGCGGGCTCGGCGCAGCCCATCTCGGTGCACGCGACCGTGCCGTCGGCCGTGCACGTGCACGTATTGCAGCCGTCGTCCGCGGGGAAGGTATCACCCTCGTTGAAGACCTTGCCGTTGTGGGTGCAGCTCGTGACGCACGCCAATCGCGTGCACGAGGTCGAGCCGTCGGCGAGGCAGGTGCACGTGTTGCAGCCGCCGGCCGGCGTGAATTCTTCGCCGACGGAGAATTGCTTCCCGTCGACCTCGCAGGCGCCGCCGCCGGCGCCGAAGAAGAGGCAGCCCGTGGCCGTGACCGAGAGCGCCGCGAACGTGAAGGCCGAAAAGCAGTAAGAAAAGGTTCGTCGGATCATGTGGACTCCTGTGCCAGCATGAGCCAGGCCCGAGGGGCTGGCCGATCAGCGACGAGCCAAGGAAGAACCGTGCCAGCGGCTTGCCAGATTTCGTCGGACGTCCAAAAGCCGGACATCCAAAGGATGGACCTCAAAAGAGAGGCGGCGAGAGCTCCCAGCCGAGGAAGCCCGGCGTGCGGGCGCGGTGCCTACCCAGGTTGTCGCCCCTGATCGCGGGGCCATCCGCCGCCCAGCGCGCCGTGAAGGCGTCGCGGAGCACGAGCTCGGCGAGCTTGCCGCGCGGGGAGAAGCCCCACTCGGCCTCCTGCGAGACGTCGTCCGGGTCGGCGTAATACCGCCACACGAAGAAGCCCGCGCACGAGCGGCTGTCGAGCAGCGGCGCGATGAGCGCCTCGTACGCGAGGGCCTGGGCCTCCTCGTCGATCGTCACGTCCTTCATCCCGTCGGGCCATTCCCAGGGCCGGATCGCCGGATCCTTGCGGGTCGTGTAGCCGATTTCGGTGAGCACCACGGGACGGCCCCACATCGCCGCGAGCCGCTCGATCCCCTCGGCGACCTTGCGGCCGCCCGCGAAGAGCTCCTCGCGTCCCGCGCCGTCCTTGTCGGCGAGCGGGTAGAACGCGTTGATGCCGACGAGGTCGAGCTCGCCGAAGATGAGCGTGTCCTCGGCGTCGTCCCAGTTCGCCGAGTAGGTGAGCAGGCCCGGGTAGACGCGGCGGACCTCCTGGATGATCGGGTAAAACAGCGCGGCGCGGCCCGTCGTGACGAAGCTGCGGAGCTCGACGCCGACGCTGAGCATCTCGGCGCCGCCCTCGGCCGCGATCTCGGCCCAGGTGAGCAGGAAGTGCTTGTACGCCGCGGCCCAGCGCTCCCAGGCCGCGTCGTCGCCCGGATCGATGAGCGCGCGCCAGCCGCCGGTCTCGACCCAGAGGTGCGGCACGAGGAAGACCTTGAGGCCACGCGCGTGCGCCTGCGCCATCGCGTGAAGGACGTTCGCGCGGTTCTCCTCGAACGGCGCCTCGAAGGTGAGGTCGATCCCGTTCGGTTTCAGGTCCCAGACGCGGCCGAACGGCGTGAGGCTGATCCATGTGGATCCGAGCGCCTTGGCCTCGTCCATCGCGCGTCCGCTCGCCGGGCTGCCGTAGCCCTTGCCGGCGTGGCGGAGGCTCTCGATGGGGCCGATGGTAATCCCGCGGATGCCGCCGCGCGACGCGTCGGCCCAGGCCGTGGGGCCGTGAAGAGCGGCGCCACGCGGAGCGGCGACGGGCGCGGCCGAAGCCATGGCGGGGGCGGCAGCGGCCAGGACGAACAGGCTTGCTGCGGCGAAGGGAGTCCTCACGGTTCGGCGAGGGGATATAGCGCGAGAAACCCGACGTGTGGTTTGCTTTTCGCCGTCTGGTCTGGCGCGAGCAGGCGAGCGAAGAGGAAGAACATGGACAACGAAACCATCGGGAGCACGCTGGATCAGGTTGCTGATCTCCTGGAGATCGAGGGCGCGAGCGTGTTCCGCGTACGCGCGTACCGAGGCGCCGCGCGCACGGTCTCCGCGCTCGCCTCGCCCGTGAGCACGCTCCCGGACAAGGGGCCGGGCTCGCTGGAGGAGCTGCCGGGCATCGGCAAGGATCTCGCCGGCAAGATCCGCGAGCTCGCGGAGACGGGGGAGCTCGCGCTTTTGCACGAGCTGAAGTCACGCACGCCGGAGAGTTTGATCCACCTGCTCGAGCTGCCCGGGCTCGGGCCGAAGCGCGCGAAGGCGATCCACGAGGGGCTCGGGATCGACACGATCGAGGAGCTCGAAAAGGCCGCGCGCGAAGGAAGGTTGCGCGCGCTGAAGGGCGTCGGGCCGAAGCTCGAAGCGCAGATCCTGGAAGGCATCGCGGCGCGCGCGGCGCGCGGGAAGCGGATCTCGCTCGCGGAGGCGGAGGCGCAGGTCGAGCCGATCGTGGCGCGGCTGCGCGAGGTCGTGGGCGTCTCGCAGATCGAGGTCGCGGGGAGCTATCGCAGGCGCAGGGACAACGTGGGCGACGTGGACATCCTCGTCGCGGCGGATGCGAGCGTCGCGATCGGGAAGAAGCTCATCTCGGATCCCGCGACGGACAAGGTGCTCGCGGACGGCGACACGAAGACGAGCGTGCTCTTGAAGAGCGGGCTGCAGGTCGATCTGCGTGTGGTGCCTGCGTCGTCGTTCGGCGCGGCGATGCACTACTTCACGGGGTCGAAGGCGCACAACATCGCGATCCGCACGCTCGGCGTTCGCCGGAAGCTCAAGATCAGCGAGTGGGGCGTGTTCCAGGAGGACAAACGCCTCTCGGGCGAGCGCGAGGAGGACGTGTTCGCCTCGGTGGGGCTCGCCTGGGTGCCGCCCGAGCTGCGCGAGGATCGCGGCGAGATCGACGCGGCGCGGGAAGGAAAGCTGCCGAAGCTCGTGGAGCGCGCGGACCTGCGTGGCGACTTCGTGGGGGGGAATCTCGACGCAGACGGCATCGCGGCGATCGCGTCGGCATGCGCTGCGAAGGGCGCGGCGTGGCTCGTGGTGCTCGGCGCGACGCGACACGACGTCGAGCGCGCGCAGAAGCACGCGGGCAAGGTGAAGCTCTTCGCCGGCGCGGTGGTGCCCATCGGCGCGGATGGTTCGATCGGGACGAGCGAGGATGTCGACGTCGTGATCGGGGAGATCCACGCGGCCGACCTCGACGAAAAATCGCTCACGCAAGCGCTCGTCGCCGCGGCGAAGTCGGGGCGCATCCACGTGCTCGCGCGTCCGTCGAACGGGGGCAAACCCAAGCAGTTCGACGTGGAGGCGGTGGCGAAGGTTTGCCGCGAGCACGGCGTGCTCCTCGGGCTCGACGCGCGCCCCGCGTTCCTCGCGGGCGCCGATGGCTACGCGCGGGCCGTCAAGGACACGGGTGCGCGCATCGCCATCACGAGCCGCGCGGCGAACGCCGACGAAGCCGCGCACATCCGCTTCGGCTTCGATCAAGCCCGGCGCGGCTGGTGCGAGGCCAAGGACGTCGCGAACACGCTCTCGGCCGAGGCGTTCGAGACGCTCCTCGCGCGCCGCTGATCAAGCCCCGAGCATCACATCGGCGCGTCCGGCGGCAATCCGGCGGCCCAGACGAACACCTCGTCCACGACCTGAGCCACGAGAGCGATCAGCACGGTCACGACGACGCCGAGCACGAGGCCCACGAGCCCGTGCAGGCGCCCTTTTCCGCGCCGCGTCACCCAGCCCCAGGCCGGCATGCAGAGCGGCCCGTACCATAGGAGCGCCGCCCCCCAGGTCGCCGCGTTCCAGGCGTGCTCCCGCTGCTCTTCGGACAGGCGGCTCTTGTCCCAGCGCTGAAGCGCGTAGGTCAGAGCGATCCCGAGGGCGAACTGAAGGGCAAAACGAGCGACCTGCATGCGATGACGCGCGTGACGCGGATGCTACCCGAGCCCGCTCCCGTCTGGGGCGGTCTGCGAGGGACTCGCCCGCGCTGCCGTCCTCCCGCGGGCTCCGCGCGCAAACCGCAGAGCTTCGAACCCAATCCCCCTGGCAAGGGCGACCGAACAGGCGTAGAGGGGAGATCCGCCCTGCGACAAGGGGAGCGCGAGGGCGTGGACAGGAACCGACCATGACGACGACCGCGCCCAGCGACATTCGCAACGTTGCTCTGATCGGCCACAAAGGAGCCGGCAAGACGTCGCTCGCCGAGGCCATGCTCTTCGTGGCGAAGGCGACGCCCAAGCTCGGCAAAGTGGACGACAAGTCGAGCATTCTCGACGACTCGGCCGAGGAGAAGGACCACGCCTGCTCGCTCGAAGCGAGCGTTGCCTACCTGAACTGGAACGGCAAAAAGGTGAACGTCGTGGACACGCCGGGCGAGGGCAGCTTCCTCGCCGAAACGCGTCTCGCGCTCGGCGCGGTGGACGCGGCGGTCCTCGTCGTGAGCGGCAAGGACGGCGTGCAGCCGATCACCGAGCGCGTCTTCGGTTGGGCGCGCGCGCAAGGCCTGCCGGTGATCGTCGTCGTCACCAAGGTCGACGCGGAAAACGCGCGGCCCGACGACGTCGTCGCCGAGATCAAGGCGCGCCTCAAGGCGCCTCTCGCCGTGATGGAGCATCACGTTGGCGAGGGCCTCGACTACCAGGGCATCATCACGCTGCGCACGAAGAAGGCGTGGATCGGCAAGCCCGAGGCGCCGAACGCGATCGCAGCGAGCGCGGTGCCGGCCGACCTCGCGAGCGTGCTCGATACGGGCCGCGGAAGGCTCGTCGACGACGTCGCCGGGACGACCGACGAGCTCACCGAGAAGTACCTGACCGAAGGTGATCTCACGCAGGAGGAGCTCGATCAGGGCCTGCGCGACGCCGTGCGCGAGGGCAAGGTCGTCCCCGTGTACTTCGCGTCGGGCACGCGCCCGAGCGGCATCGCGGCGTTGCTCGACGGCATCGTGGAGCTCATCCCGCCGCCCACCGCGCACCCGACGTGGAAGGGCACGGTGCCCGGCGGCAAGGTCGGCGTGGCGCCGGCTGCAGCCGAGCGTCCGAGCTCGACCGACGCGCCGACCGCGGTGTTCGTCTTCAAGACCTCGATCGATCCGCACGCGGGCCGCACCTCGTTCGCGCGTGTCCTCTCGGGCACGCTGAAGCCCGACAGCTCGCTCTTGAACGCATCGACGGGCAACGCCGAGCGCGTCGGCAAGATCTTCAACATCGTCGGCAAGGACGCGAAGGCCGTCGAAGAGGCGAAGGCCGGCGACATCGTCGCGCTCGCGAAGCTCAAGTCGACGCTGAGCGGCCAGACGCTGTCCGATGAGAAGCACGCGTTCCAGTTCACGGCGCCGGAGCTTCCGCCGGCCCTGTTCTCACGCGGCGTGAAGTTCGAGGGCAAGGGCGCCGAGGACAAGGTGAGCACGGCGCTCTACAAGCTCACCGAGGAGGATCCGGGCCTCACGGTGTCGATCGAGGAGACGACGCGCGAGCTCGTGGTGTCGGGCCTCGGCTCGTTGCACCTCGAGATCACGGTCGAGCGCATCCGTCGCCGCGTGGGCATCGATGCGCGTCTCGGCGCGCCGCACATCGCCTACAAGGAGACGATCACGAAGCGCGTCGCGGGGGTCGAGGGCAAACACAAGAAGCAGACCGGCGGCCACGGCCAGTTCGGCGTTTGCTACATCGACATGGAGCCCATGCCGCGTGGCGGCGGGTTCGTCTTCGAGGACGCGGTCGTCGGCGGCGCGATCCCGCGGCAGTTCATTCCCTCGGTTGAGAAGGGCGTCGTGAAGTCGATGGCGAAGGGCTTCCTCGCCGGCTTCCCGCTGGTCGACCTGAAGGTGCGCCTCTACGACGGCAAGTACCACGACGTCGACTCGTCCGACGCGGCCTTCCAGATGGCCGGCAGCAAGGCCTTCAAGGCCGCCGCCGCGCAGGCGGGCGCGGTGCTGCTCGAGCCGGTCGTGAAGCTGCAGGTCGTCGCGCCGAGCGTGGCGACGGGTGACGTCATCGGCGACATCAACAGCCGCCGCGGCCGCATCCTCGGCACGGACACGATCGAGGATCAGACGATCGTGAACGCGTACGTCCCGCTCTCCGAGGTGCTCGAGTACGAGTCGAAGCTGAAGAGCATGACGCAGGGCAAGGGCACGTTCTCGATGAGCGTCGACCACCTCGCGATCTGCCCGCCGATGGTCCAGGACAAGGTCATCAAGGACAGCGGCTTCAAGGTCACGGAAGAGGAAGACTGATCTCGAAGCGCCGTCGCTTCCGATCGGTAAGGCTCCGCATCGCCGCCGCAGGCTACGTCCTGCGGCGCATGGGGCCGCCCCTCCTCTACGCCGCCCTCTACCTCATCGTCGCGACACTCGTCCTGCGCTGGGATCTCCGGCGCGGCGGCGAGCCTCTGCCCGACTTCACCGAGACCGTCTGGTCGCTCTGGACGTTGCTCGTCTTCGAGCCGACCGAGCCTTTTCCTCACACGCCCGTCGCGCGCGCCGTCTTCTGGTTGACCCCGCTCGCGGGCCTCTTCCTGCTCGCGCAGGGCGTCTTCAAGATCGGCGCGTCGCTCTTCGACCTCGCGACGCGGCGGGAGGTGTGGACCTCGATCATGACCGACATGATGAACGGGCACGTCGTGGTGTGCGGCGTCGGGCACGTGGGCTACCGCGTGATCGAGGAGCTCTGCATCCTCGGCGAGGACGTGGTGGCGATCGAGCAGAACGACGCGAAAGGCTTCCTCGAAGAGGTGCGCGAGAAGGGCGTGCCCGTGCACATCGGCGACGCGCGTCGCGACGAGCTGCTCGAGAAGGTCGGCGCCAAGCGCGCGAAGGCCGTCGTGTGCGCGACGAGCGACGACCTCGCGAACCTGGAGATCGCGCTCGACGCGAAGCGCATGAACCCGAGCGTGCGCGTGGTGATGCGCATGTTCGATCAGCGGCTCGCGGGGAAGGTCGGCGGCGCGCTCGGGCTCGATCAGTCGTTCTCGACGAGCGCGCTCTCCGCGCCGCTCATCGCGATTCAGGCGACGTACGAGGGCGTGCACGCCGCCTACCGCATCGACGACGTCGTGCGCGTGACGGCCGAGGTGAAGGTCGGCGCGTCACACGCCGAGGCGACGGTGATGGATCTCGAAGAGCGGTTGCCCTGCCGTGTCGTGAGCCGCCGGAAGAATCCCGACGAAAGCTTTGCACCCGTACGACCGCGCGACGTCATCCGCGGCGGCGACACGCTCGTGGTCGACACGGCCGCCGTCGATCTGCCGGCGGTCCGCTTCCAGCTCGGCTGAAGGACGGATCAGCGCGCTCGCTCGGCTCTTGCCCGAGCACCTTCGCCCGATGTTTCGGGCGCAAACAAAACCCGGAGCGCCATCGCCGCGATCGCACCCCCCACGATCGGCCCGAGCACGAACACCCAGAGCTGATCGAGCGCGACCCCGCCCGCGCAGAGCGCCGCGCCGAGCGCGCGCGCTGGATGCGCCGGCAAGCCCGTGACGGGCATGCCCACGAGGTGCACGAGCGTCATGCCCGCACCACCCGCCGCCGCTGGCAACGCATGCTGCACGGCCGGCCGCGCGTGGTGCGTCGCGCCGAGAAGCACGAACGCGAGGATCGCCGAGAGCCCGATCTCCGCGGCGAGCGCGGCGTTCGCGCCGTAGAACCCGGGCGAGTGCCGCCCGAACCCGCCGGAGAGCGCCTCGAGCACGCCCGGCGCCCCGCCCGGTCGGCCGCGTGCGATCGTCACGGCGAGCCCAACACCCGCTGTCGCGCCCGCGACCTGCGCCGCGACGTACGGCAGCACCTCACGCGCTCGCATCCGCCCGGCGAGCGCGGCCGCCACCGTGACGGCCGGGTTCAGGTGCGCCCCGCTCACCGGCCCGAGCGCGAGCGCGGCCGCGGCGAACGCGATCCCGAACGCGAGGGCGATCCCGATCGTCCCGAGCGCCGCCCCGCCCACGGCTGCCGCCCCGCACCCCGCGAAGACCACGATGAACGTTCCCACGCCCTCGGCCCAAGCTCGCCGCACCTCGCGCCTCCTTCCTGCCCCGAAGCGTAACCCAGGGCCGGGCCGGAGTTCCCCGCGCGCCGCGATTTCAGCCGTCCGTCCGGCCTCCGCTCCACCACGACGCGGCGAGCGAAGCATCCTCGACGGTATCGATCTCCATGTATCCGCCGAACGTGTCCACGCGGTGCATCGCCTCGCCCCGCTCCAGCATGTGCTGCAAGAGGTCGATCAGGTACGCCTTCTCGAACGTGCGCCCCTCCCGGAACACGCCCTCCGGGTGCGCGGCCTTCGCCTCGTCGTAGGCGCGCACGAACCGCCCCGCTCCTTCGGCCGACAGCTTCATCACCCCGATGAACTCGCCCGCCGCCTGCTCCGACACGATCCGCCGGGAGAGCTCCACGACGCGCCGGTCGTCGGCCCGCATCTTCTCCGCGTCGGTCTCCGGGTGCTGCGAGCGGCCCAGGTAGCGCCTCCGCCAGTCCGTGTCGCAGGCGAGCGTGATGTCCCAGGGCGCGCGCACGAGGTCCCGGGCGATCTCGGGGCGGTAGACGATGTCCGCGTACGTGGACACGAAGCCCTCGGCGAGGTGCTCGCGGGCGCAGAGCAGCGAGGCCAGGATGTTGTTGTGCTCCCAGCGCGTGTTCTCGACGTAGGTCAGGTCGGGGTAACGCGCCTTTATGACCTCGGCCTTGTAGCCGCAGATGAAGATGATGTCCTTGCGGGAGAAGCCGCCGGCGGCGAGCGCCTCGAGGATGCCGTCGAGCATCGGGCGTCCGAGGACGGGGACCAGGGTCTTCGGGATCTCTTCGGTCATGTGGCGGAGCCGGCTGCCGCGGCCCGCGCCGATGATGATGGCCTTCACGGGCCGGCTCGTTAGCACGCCTTCGGGCCGGCGTCCTTGGCGCACAAAAGGCCGCGAGCGGCCCCGGAGAACCGGAGGCCGCTCGCTTCCAGAACGGTCGTGCTCGTTCGGATCAGTTACCCGAGCAAGCTCCGAACTCTGCGCCGCAGCCCGCGGCGGAGTCGAGAATGCAGGTCTGGCATTCCCCGCTCGGATCGGCCGTGCCGCCGCAGTAGTCCTTGCACGGCTCCTGGCACGCGCCCATGTCGGAGCACGTGCAGTCGTAGAGCGCCGTGTAGATGTCCTTGACATCCTCACACACCGTCATGCCGGCGCACAGCTCGACCGTCACGAACTCGGCGCACGTGTAGCATTCCATGCCCGACGCCGGCTTCTCGCACGGCGTTCCGCCGCCCGCGCCGCCCGTGCCGCCCATGCCGCCCGCGCCGCCGCCCGAGCCGCCGTTGCCGCCGACGCCCGGACCGGCGCCGCCATCACCGCCGGCGCCGCCGGCGCCGGTGTTGTCGACGACCACACACGCCGTCGTCAACGCCATACAAGCCACTGCACCAAGCATCGCAAAGAATCGGATCTTCATTCGAGTTCCTCCCAGGTAAGCACCCGAGTTCGACAAGGACGTGCCGAGGCTAGCAGAGCTCTCCGCCGGGGCCAACCGGGGGCAAGGGCCCCACGACGGGGCCGAGCGAAGCATCGGAAGCAAGCAAGCCTCCGCGCGCGAACGGGCTCGGGTCCCCGATCGCCGCTTGGCCAAATGGCTTGGACGAGGGTGCTCGGGACGCATTCAACGCTTGAAACATGATCACGACGCGGAGCCGGGCCGAGGTGGTTTCCGTGCTTCCCACCGGCGCGCTGTCTCTGGACCGACCGAAAGATGACCCAGCCGTGACGGAGCGCGCGCCCCGCCTCGCCTACCACGGAGGCATGGCAATCGCGCTGTTCTTCGTCGGGCACTGGACGTTGTCCATATTCTGCCAGACGTTTTTCCTGCACCGCTATGCCTCCCACCGCATGTTCACGATGAGCAAGGGCTGGGAGCGCTTCTTTTATCTGCTCACGTTCATCGCGCAGGGCTCCTCGTACCTCGTCCCGCGAGCTTATGCGATCCTGCACCGGCATCACCACGCCTACAGCGACACCGAGCGGGATCCGCATTCACCACGCCATACCGGCAATCCGTTCGCGATGATGTGGGGGACGAGGACGCGTTATCACGACCTCGCTTATCGCATCGAGACGCCCGAGCCGAAGTTCGACGGCGGATATCCCGAGTGGGACCTCGTCGACCGCATCGGCGGCGATTGGCCGGGCCGGCTCGCCTGGGGCACGGCGTACGTCGTTTTTTATCTCGTGTTCGCGACCGCCTGGTGGCAATTCTTGCTCTTGCCCGCGCACTTCCTGATGGGCGTCATTCACGGCGCGATCGTGAACTGGTGCGGTCACCGGTATGGATACCGGAATTTCGATAGCAAGGACGACTCGCGCAATACGCTGCCGTTCGATTTCGTGACGATGGGCGAGCTCTTCCAGAACAACCACCACCGTTTCGGCCAGGCGCCGAACTTCGCCGTGCGCGCCTGGGAGCTCGACCCGACGTGGCACGTCATCCGCTTGCTCGCCTTCCTGAAGATCATCGACCTCGGCGAGCACCTCCAGGTCGGCCGTTATGAGCCGACCCCGGAGGTTTCGCCCGTCATCGATACAGCGACGTGAATGCGTCGCGCAGGTTCTCCGGCGAAAGCGCGTCCTTTCGCCGGTGGAACTCGGGCAGGGCCGCTTGATAGGCCTCGTCGAGGCGGAAGATCGTGCTCTGGAAGTCCGGCGCGAAGATCGGCGCGGTCGCCGCCCCGAGCTCGAGCACATCCTGGTATTGCCCGCGCTCTTTCAGGATCTGCGCCGACAGGCCGTACATGAGCAATCCGCCGGGGATCGCGCCGAGCGCCGTCGTGGCCACGGCCGGATAACAGAGCCGCACCGTTCGCGCCCCGAACCGATCGTGAATCTCCTGCATCGTCTGGCGCTGAAGCTTCTTCGCCCCCGCGAGCGGGCCCATCGCATAAACCGGATCGTCGGGCTCGAAATCGTAATCGCAGAACGCGACCACGCTCTCGCCCTTCGCGACGAGGCCCGCCGCCGCGAGCGGCTCGGCCCAGAGGAGCGACGAGGTGCCCATGAACCGGTTCGTCCGGTCGATGTCCGTGTCCGTCGCGACCTCGACCTCCACGAGCCCGACACGCCGGATGTTCTCCGGTCGGCTGAAATCCGGGACCTGCAGGATCGGATCGAACGCGACGTCGATGTCCTTCACGTTCGTCGGTCCATGCTCGACGTACCGCTTCGTCGCGCCCGCCGCGATGCCGTTGACGAGGTGGACCGCGCGGTAGTTGCCCTTGAGCGCCGCGACGACCTCCTCCACGGTCTCGGGCTTCGTCGCGTCCGCGTTCCAGAAGCGCGCCGTGAGCCCCTCGGCCGTCGCCGCTTCGACGAGCGCCGCGACATGGTGGCCGCCGATCTGCATCTTCTCGCTGTCGTAGTGCACGCCGAAGACGGCCGCGCGCTCGCCGAAGAGGAGCTGCACCGCGAGCGCCCGCGTGATGCCGTTCGAGCCGCCGAGGATGACGACGGCCGTGTCCTTCGCGAGGTTCGCGCCACGCGGCTTGATCATGGCTCGCTGCGCGGCGAAGAGCTCGCGCGCGACGCGAGGGCCATCCTGGGCCAGCGCTTGGACGATGGCGCGGCGATCGGTGCCGCCGAGCGGGAGCTTGCGGAAGACCTCGAGTTCCATGTCCGTAGCCTCTTACCATGGTAAAGAGCGCCGTGGTGAAGACGGTCCTTTTGACGGGCGGCACCGGGTTCATCGGTCGGCGTCTCACGGAGACGCTTCTCCAGCGCGGTGACCGCGTGACAGTGCTCACGCGGGATCCCAACCGAGCACGAGGCAAGCTGCCCGCGGGCGCGACGGCCGTCGCGTGGGATCCCGAGCACGAAGGTCCGTGGCTCGACGAGATCGGGCGCGCGTCGGCGATCATCCACCTCGCGGGCGAGCCCGTCGCGCAGCGATGGACCGACGAAGCACGCCGCGCGATCGTCGCGAGCCGCGTGGACTCGACGCGCCTCGTCGTGGAAGGCATCCGCCGCGCCGCGAAAAAGCCCGAGGTGTTCGTGTGCGCGTCGGCCGTCGGCTACTACGGGCCGAGGCCGCCGGACGAGGCGCTCGACGAGACGAGCCGCCGCGGCGAAGGGTTTCTCGCGGACGTGGTGACGCGATGGGAGGCCGAGGCGGCGAAGGCCGAGGCGCTCGGCGTGCGCACGGTGATGCTGCGGATCGGCGTCGTGCTCGGAGAAGGCGGCGGCGCGCTGGAGAAGATGCTCCTGCCCTTCAAGATGTTCGCAGGCGGGCCGATCGCGCCGGGCTCGCAGGTGATCGCGTGGGTGCACGCGGAGGACGTCGTGGGCCTCGCGCTGCTCGCGCTGAACGACACGCACGCGCGTGGACCGATCAACGTCGTCTCGCCCGAGCCTGCGACGAGCAAGGAGCTCGCGTCGGCGATCGGCCGCGTGATGCGCAGGCCCTCGTGGTTCACGACGCCCGAGGCCGCGGTGAAGGTCGCGCTCGGCAGCGAGGCTTCGATGGTGGTCACGACGGGGCAACGTGTCGTGCCTGCACGCGCCAAGGAGCTCGGCTACGTGTTTCAGTACCCGTCGCTCGTTCCGGCGCTCGCGTCGATCCTGACGCCGTAGGGCGGCCTCTCGAAGCGCCTCAAAAGACGCCGGCCGCCGGGAGTCGCCGAGAAGTCGACCTTGTCGAGCAGCAACTTCCCGGGGGCCGGGACGGCCTGTTGAGACGCTCCCCCCGAAGCGCGCCGTCCATGAGTCCA
>NZ_JAGTJJ010000091.1 GCF_028435365.1 Polyangium jinanense
CGATGACGACCCTGGGAAAGCCAGGCCACGGAGAGCCGGATGCAGGGAAACTTGCACGTCCGGTTCGGTGAGAGGGATGGAGAAACCCGCGGCAGAAATGCCGCCTGGCGCTCCATCCCTACTCTACCACGCCCTGAACAAGGCGCTCGCCCCGAGCGCCGCGCCAGCACCGATCGTGCTCGTCGATGCCCCTGGTGGGCTGGGCAAGAGCCACATCACCGCCCAGCTTCTTCAGCATCGGAGCGTCACGTGGTTTGGCGAGCGGAACAGACTTCTTGGAGCCGTGGCAGATTACCTGAGCACGCCTCTGCTCGGCGTGGTTCCACTTCCTCCCGCGACAACAACAGCAGCGATGAGCAATGCCGGCATCGAGAAGCGCCCCTCCCGCGAGGACGAGGGCTTCTGCTCCCAGTTCGACAAGCGCATCAAGCCGCTCCAGATGTTCGGCCTCGGGCGTTTCGAGCAACGGATGGGCTGCAAGTTGTGCCCCGACCGTCACACGTGCAAGTACCAGAACTGGCGACCCTCGAAATCTTGGCTCTTCGCCTCGCACGCTCGACTGGGCCTGCGCAACGACGACAAGTATCTCTTCGAGGGCCGCGAGATCGTCGTCATCGACGAGTCGCCTGTCAAAGAAGTCCTTCAGGCGGTCACGCTGGAGCCGTACGAGATCCATCAGATCTTGTCCGCCCTGAAAGCGCCCGACGTGGTCGCCCTCGGCGAGCTCTCGGCCAGGGCATTTACACAGCTCTTCGAGGTCGTCTCCGATCTGCTCAAGGATCCGCCTCCCAACCGTCGCCGGATCGAGCTTCGCGTGCTGCTGCGCGAGCTCGGCTATGTGTTCGTCGACGGTCTTCCCCGAGCAGAAGAACAAATCCGAGCCGCTGCCCGTCTTCTCGCCGGACAGCCAGAAGGTGGCGAGCGCGAAAGGCAGAACAAGGACCTGGACGCTCACGTTTGTCGGATTGATCCGATGAGTACGGCGTACCTGATTCAGAAGCTAGAGTTCATCGGGGGGCAGGGGCTCGGAGCGAAGCTCCACAAACTCGCAGATGCCCTGGCAGCCGACACCGGGGCAAGACCGACCTGTGTTCTCGTCCTGCCGTCAAGCGAGTCGAGGGGCGGGATCATTGCCGGGCAGCGGGTGATTCCTCCGGTCCCGCCACAAGTGCCCATCGTCATCCTGGACGCGACCTGCGATCAACTGCTCTACGCCTACATGTTTCCTGACCGGCCACTCCTGCACGTTCACGTCGAAGCACAACAGACCGCAAAGATCATTCAGACGATCGACTACAGGTATCCGGCCAGCACGCTCGGGGATCCGAACAGCCCATCGATCAACCGGCTGATGGACATCGTCGACAAGTACAAGACGGAGAATCCGGGCCACAAGATCGCCGTGATCGTGCAGAAGCACCTGTTCGCTGCCAAGCCCCACGTGAAGAAGCGGATCCTCGAGAGCGTCAAGGAAGAGGACGTGACTTACTTCTGGTCGAACCGCGGCGAGAATAGCCTGAAGGACTACGACGCGCTCTTCGTCCTCGGCGCCCCCGAACTACACCCGCTGGAGATCGAGGCAAGGGCGAGGGCCTACATCTCGACGGAGCCGCTTGCCTCCTGGGAGGAGCCATTCGACTACCGGCTCGTTCCTTCACCGAACCAGGACTCCTCGGACGGTTACATCGTGGCCGACGATGGCACACGTCTCATCGAACGCAGGTTCCGTCGAGGACCTTTCTCGGTCTTCTGGGCGTTCCACCAGGCCGAGTACGCCCAGTCGATGCTCCGCCTCCGGCCCTACGATCCGTACAAGAAGAAGACGATCTACTTCTTCTCGAACGTCGACATCCCCTACTTCGTCATCGACCGGAAGACGGAGGACGAACTGCTTGGGCGAAAGCCCGAGCTTCTTCTCCGAGCCCGTGATGCGTTGATGAACGAGCGTGCCGCTGGACGGCAGGGGATCATCACGCAGAAGGATCTCGCGGACCTGCTCGGGGTCAGCAAGGTCGCGATCACGAAGGCGAAGAAGAAGTATGGGCGGACCGGTCTCTGGCGAGAGATCGAGGTTCTTCTCGGCCACAGCCTGAACGCTACAGCAGGATCGGCTGGAGCCTCGGGCCCTTCTTCTTGAGCGCATGATGTCGCTCAGGTTGGAGGACGGTCGGGAAAAAAAAGAACCAATGTCCCTGCCGCAGCCTGACGGCTGCGGAGGGACTCGTGCTCTCCCCGTCGAGCCGGTTAACCGGTGCCCTCCCAATCTATAGTGGGGGAGGTTAACCGGCCTGAACGCCGGTGGAAGGATGGAGGGCCTCCAGCCGGAGGCTGCGAGGTCCGTGGGTCTTTTTTTTCTCGCGGCCAGGTCTCAACTATCGCCGAACACGAAGTCTCACGGGACAAGACCGTCGCAGAAGAACGCGGTTCTACTCGCACATTCGCATGTCGAATTCTTCTTGCACCAGCAATCGTTCCTCTTATGCTTCGCCATCCTGACCCGAGGCTGTAAATGAACATCACGGTCACGACAAACTTCGATGGCGGATTCGATGACGAGGAGATCGAGTGGCTCCGGCGTCAAGGGAAGGAGGAGCCTTCGGAGGACGAGGACATCTCTTCGGCGGAGAGGAACGAACTTTTCATGAGAGGGATCCTGGCCTTTGCTCCCACGGCCACGGCTGCAAGGGGAAAGGCTGCGATACGCCGAACACGAAAGCTTCGCGTCCTCGAGGCGCGGCGGATATCGAGGCGCCTCGCAGTCGCTCGCGCTCGGCGCTGCTTCGCTCGCGTCCAGGCGCGACCGCGAGCGACGAGAAGAACAAGAACACACCGGACGTCGACGATACCGAAAGCCGCCAGCGACGGCGGCCCAGGCCCAGCTTCAACGCAGCCATTCCCGCTGGCCGGTACACCTCGAGCAGGGGAGGTGAGCCATGGCCGGTGAACGACGCCAGCGCCCCGGAAGAAGCCAGTCGGGGACAACCCACCCGGACCGGGCACACGCCGAATCTGCGAGCGATCGATCTGCTTCGACCAGCAGCACCCCCGATGGGCCCCTGCCCATACTGCTCACGCCCGACGAGGTTGCCGCTCTCCTGCGCACCACGCGGAAGGCGGTTTACGCCATGGCTGAGCGAGGCACTCTTCCCGGCGTCGTTCGCCTGGGCCGTCGCGTGCTGTTCCATCGCGACAACCTGCTAAGCTGGCTCGACGGAAGACGAGCGCCATCGCCG
This sequence comes from Polyangium jinanense, assembly GCF_028435365.1. The sequence continues at coordinate 3,234 of NZ_JAGTJJ010000091.1, forward strand.
GGAAGGACCCGACGATGACGGTCAAAGTTCGCCCGTACAAGCGGTCGCAACGAGAAGGCTGGGAAGTGGATATCTGCGTCAATCTGCCGAACGGAGAGGAGGTGCGCGAGCGCCGCCGAGCACCCGTGGCGACGAAGTCGCAGGCCCAGCGCTGGGGGGAGCGGAGGGAACACGAACTCCTGCGCGAGGCCCTCTCCCGCCCTGCAGAAGAACCCAAGAAGAAGGAGGTGCCCACGCTCACGGAGTTCGCCCCGCGGTTCATCGAGAGCTACGCGGAGGCGAACCGGCAGAAGCCGAGCGGGATCGACGCGAAGAAGAGGATCCTGCGGCTGTACCTCGAGCCCGACTTCGGCTCGAAGAAGCTCGACCAGATCAAGACGGAGGATGTCCAGCGGTTCAAGGCGCGGCTGGGTCACCGCTCGGCCAAGACGGTGAACAACATCCTGTCCGTCCTGGGGAAGCTGCTCCGCGTGGCGGTGTCGTGGGAGGTCATCCACGCGATGCCGTGCCGGATCGAGCTGCTCAAGGCGCCCAAGCCCGAGAAGTCCTTCCTCGACTTCGATGACCTCGACCGGCTGGTCGAGGGCGCGACGATGGTCGGCTGGGGAGCGCACCTCCTGGTGCTCCTGGGTGCGGACGCCGGGCTCCGCCGGGGCGAGATGATCTCGCTCCGCTGGAACGACGTGGACTTCGTTCGCCGCGAGCTCCACATCCGGCGCGCGGACTGGAAGGGCATCGAGTCCACCCCGAAGGGCGGGCGCGGCCGCACCGTGGATCTCACGAAGCGGCTCCTCGCAACCCTCAAGGCGTACCGCCACCTCCGGAGCGAGCGCGTGCTCTGCGAGGACGACGGCAAGCCGATCACGGGGAAGACGATCGCCCGCTGGATGCGGCAGGCGACGCGGCGGGCCGGGCTCGCCGTGCTCGAGGGGCCGCACATCCTCCGCCACACGTTCTGCTCGCACCTCGCCATGCGCGGGGCGACCGTGATGGCGATCAAGGAGCTCGCCGGCCACCGCGATGTCTCGACGACGATGGGCTACATGCACCTGTCGCCGAGCGCCAAGCGGGGCGCCATCGAGCTGCTCGACGGGCCGGCTCCCTCGCCAGTCCGTGGAGAAATACTGGAACAGCCGGGGGTGGGGACCAAAAAGTCCAGCCGTTCCGGCTAGTTAGGTGGTGGGTCGACAGGGACTCGAACCCTGGACCTACGGGTTAAAAGCCCGCAGCTCTACCGACTGAGCTATCGACCCTGGATGTCCCGGCGAGAGTCTCCCTCCGGTGCATCGCGGCCGGCACCCTAGCACGATCCGGCCCGTCTGCGACAAGCGGGAAACGATCCTTCCCTCCGTCCACCCTCTCCCGCCTCCGCCTCTACTCTCACGCACGTCGCCATGCTCACCTCCGCGCCTTGCCTCCGTATCCGTTCCCTCGCCTTCCCGACGCAGCCGCGCTAAGAGGCGGTCCACCATGTCCGAGCGCCGGGAAACGTCGGAGTCCTTCGGGGCCCTGTTCGAGCAAGCGGGCGGTGGTCGCCAGGAGCGACGCCGCTTTCATGTGGGCGACAAGCTCGACGTGACCATCGTCGTCGTCGCCCAGAACGCCGTCTTCGCCGACCTCGGCGGCAAGCAGGAGGGCTACTTCGAACGGATCGACCTCACCGATCCCGACGGCAAGCTGCTCGTCGCCGTCGGCAACAAGGTCAGCGCCACCGTCGCCGCCATCGATCGCGGCACCGGCCAGGTCCGCTTGAGCCCCCTCTTCATCCGCAACGCCGAAGGAGAGGCGCTCACCACCTCCATCGGCCTCGGCGCCAAGGGCCAGGCCCCCGTCCTCGTCGAGGGCGCGCGCGTCAAGGGCAGCGTCACCGGCGTCGAGCGCTACGGCGTGTTCGTGCAGATCGCAGGCACCCAGGGCCGCAGCGGCCGCGGGCTCATCCCCACCGTGGAGACCGGCACGCCGCGCGGCGCGGACCTGAAGAAGCACTTCACCGTCGGCCAGGAGGTCGAGGCAAAGATCGTGAACATCGATCAGGAGGGCAAGATCCGCCTGTCGGTCACCGCGGTCGCGCGCGACGAGGAGCGCAGCTCGTTCGAGAAGTTCAAGGACGGAGGCAGCGCCGAGGCGGCTGAAACCGGGACGGACAAACCCAAGGCCGACGGCAAGAAGGCCCCGCAAGGCGCCGCGAAGAAGCCCGAGCCGCGCGGGTTCGGCACGCTCGGCGATCTGCTCTCGAAGAAGAAGAAGTGACCCACGGAGCATCCGTGCGCATCGCATGCGTGCGCGTGGGCGGCGCAGACGTGCCGCTGCCGGCGTACCAGTCCGCAGGCGCCGTGGGCCTCGATCTGTGCGCCGCCGTGGTCGAGGACGTCTCGATCGGTCCCGGCGAGCGCAAGCTCGTGCCGACAGGCGTGCGTGTCGCCATTCCGGAAGGGTACGAGGGGCAGGTGCGGCCTCGCTCGGGGCTCGCGTTGAAGCACGGGATCACGGTGCTGAACGCGCCGGGGACGATCGATCCAGACTACCGCGGCGAGCTGATGGTACTGCTCGTGAACCACAGCGACGTGCCGTTCGTCGTGCGGCGCGGGGAGCGGATCGCGCAGCTCGTAATCTGTCCCGTGGCGCGCGCCGAGCTCGTCGTCATGGAGTCGCTCGACGAGACGGCGCGAGGCCAAGGCGGGTACGGTTCGACGGGGCGGTGAGACTTGTTCCCTGAGCATGGGTCTCATCGCGAGGCGTCGCGCCGGGGCGCTGCCCCGGGCCCCGCGGGGGCTGTTCGCCCCTCGACCCGAACCAGGGCAAGCCCTGGACCATTTGTGGAAGAACTGCGCGATGCGCAGTTCTTCCAACAGGCCGGTGGGACAGCGTTGCCAGTCGAAATGGCAGCGCGGCTGTCTTGGTTGGCAGGGTCGTCGTTGGTCTTGACTCGGCTGTTCGATGAACTGCGCATCGCGCAGTTCATCGACCCCGGGTCCAGCGCTTGCGCTGGTCCGGGTCCCGGGGCGGACAGCCCCGGGTGGGGCCTGGGGCAAAGCCCCAGCGCAGCGCCTCCCAGATGCGAAGACGGGAGTCTTACGGACGCGGGACGACGGCTTCGAGCCCGCTTCGTGCGCGTAGCGCTTCGAGCGCTTTGTCCGACCAGACGCGGCTCCGGTCGCTGAAGCCGGCCTCGACGGCCTTGCGCAGCATGTCGAGCGCGCGCTCGTAGGCGCCGTCCTGCGCGTGCGCGCGTGCTGCCTCGTAGGCGTCCTCAGCGCTCTTCTGCCGGTCGAAGACGGCCTCCGAGAGCCGCGCCGACCAGTCGAACGCGCGGCCGTCGAAGGCGAGCTTCGCCATCTTGCGCGCGTCGTCCTCGCTCAGCGAGTCGACGATGTCGTAGGCGATTGCCGCGGCGCGGGCGACCTCGCCCTGCTCGAGGAGGATTTGCACGAGCGGACCGACGATCTCCTTGCGATCGTCGCCGGTCGCGCGCGCGGATTCGAGCACGCGCCTTGCGGCGTTGAGCTCGCGCTTGGCGAAGTGAACAGCGCCCACGAGTGCCGGATCGACCTCGCCGAGCTTGCGCGCCTCGGCCACGCGTTGTGCTGCTTCGTCGACGTGATCGCCTGCCAGCGCGACCCAGCCGAGCACCTCGAACGCCTCGCGGCGCGCGCGCGGTGGGAGCGGCTCGCCCGTGCGCTGCTCGTACGAGAAAATTTCTTGGACGAGGTTCCGCGCCCGGCCGAGGTCCTCGTCTGCGACGGCTTGCCGAGCGCGGAGCAGGAGCGACAGCAGCTCGCCCGAGAGCGCGGGCTCCGTGTCCGGCGCCGGTGCGTGCGGCCGCGGATCTTCCTCGGCCTCGCTGGGGCCGAGCATCTGCATGCGCCGCAGGCTCTGGAAGGCGAGCATGCCGAACATCATCGCCAGGAAGATGTTGTGCGTGCGGAGGCCGTAGAGCGCCACGAGGAAGCCCGCCAGCATCGAGAGCCCCGCCACGAGGCGGATGCGCCGCGGACCGAGCGCGTGCTCGAGCACGTGCCCGCCGTCGAGCGGCAGCACGGGCAGCAGGTTGATGAGGCCCCACCGCACGTTCACGTAGATGAAGAGGGTGATCGTGAAGCGCACGAGCGAGGGGACACGCGCGACGACTGCGGCCGACGCGTGGTGGTCGAGCCAGTAATCGAGCGCGAAGAACGGGGCCGCGAAGGCGAACCCGGCCAGGGGGCCGGCCAGGCTGATGAAGATGTGATCGATGCGCCGGAGCGGGAGCACTTGCTGCCAGCGGGTCACGCCGCCCATCAGGAAGAGCGAGATCTCCGGCTGGATGCGGTGCCGCCGGATCGCCAGGGCGTGCCCGAGCTCGTGCATGAGAACGCTCACGAGCACGACGAACGCCCACAGAGCGAGCGGCACGAGCCCGGCGGGGCCGCGCGACAGGTCCACGAAGCTGATGCCGAGCAGCACCGTGCTGAACCAGAAGCTCGCCTGGACCTCGACGTCGATGCCGAACAGCCTGAAATTCATGCCCTCGAATATCCTAGTGCACGCCCGCCCAAGGCGGGCCGATTCTTTGCGGCTCGGACGAAGTGTGCCGTAGAGTGCGGAGCTCTGGGACCTCCGATGCGCTCTTCGAGCTTCGTTCCGCTCCTCGCGCTCACGCTTCTTTCCTTCGTCGGCGGGTGCGCCTCGGCAGCGCCGCCAGAGGCGCAGCCTGCCACGCCGGCCCCTCGCGCGCACGTGCAGGGCGACGACGCAGGGCCTTCTCCGACCTCGACGTCCCCCGCGAAGGCCTCGGGGGAGTCGCTGACGACGGCTCAGGCGGCGGATGCAGGAGCGCCCGCGGCCGCGGATGCGGCGGCATCTGCCGGCTCGGCGAACGAGGTCAAACCCGAGACGGCGTTGCCGATCGAGCCTCGCACCGTCGTCCTGCACATCGGCGACTCGTTCCTCATGGCCGGCTTCTCGCAGGCGCTTCGGCCCAAGATGAAGGCTGTCGGCGCGCTCTACGAGGTCCGCTCCGAGCAGGCTTCGTACACCACGAGCTGGCACCTCAAGCTCGCGAAGCTCGTCGGCGACTACCACCCCGATCTCGTGATCATCAACCTCGGCGCGAACGAGGTGACGTTGACCGATCCCGCCGCGCGCACGGACGCGGTCGAGCGGCTGGTCAAGATCGTCGGAGACAGGCCGTGCGTGTGGGTCTCGCCGCCGCTCTGGCGCAAGGACACGGGCATCATCGAGATCTTCCGCAAGCACACCTCGCCTTGTCGCTTCTTCGACTCGGACGCGGTCGCCGGCCCGATCTCGCGGCAAGCCGACGGCATCCACCCCGATGCCCCCGGCGGCGCTGCGTGGGCCGACGCGTTCTTCCGCTGGCTGCTCGCCGAGCGCGCGCCCGCGCCCAAGGACGGCGAGGCGCTGCCCAAGGGATCCGGCCGCCACGCCGTGAACCCGTGGCGCCTGCGTCCGGAAAAAAACACCGGAAGCCCGAGCCCGAGCCCGCAGAAGACCGCGCAGACGCAGCCCTAGCGGGGAGGTCTAGCGGCTCATCGCCTCGACGATCGCGTCGTGCACCGCGGCCGTGAGCTCCTTGCGGCGCTCGTTGCCGTACGCCTTCGGATCGATCGGCGGCAGGATCGTCACGACCACACGTTTGCCCTTGCGCACGATCGTCCCACGCGCGGGCAGCACGTCGCGCGTGCCGTCGATCGCCACCGGCAAGATGCGGTGGCCTGTCTCCAGCGCGAGGTGAAACCCTCCGCTCTTGAACGTCCCCACGATCCCCGTCGGACTGCGTGTCCCCTCGGGCGCGATCCAGAGCAGCGAGCCCTCCTCCAGCATGCTGCTCGATGTGCGCAGCGCGTCGACGGCCTGCGCGCGGTTGCCGCGCTCGACGCGGACGAACCCCGCGGCCTTCATCGCGTGACCCCAGACCGGCACGTCGAAGAGCTCCGCCTTCGCCACCATGCGCAGCCTTCGATCCGGGATCGCGCGGTAGAGCGCCGGGATGTCGTAGAGGCTCTGGTGGTTCGACATCACGATGAACGTCTCGCGGCCGTCGCCGAGATGCTCGCGACCACGCACGACGAGACTGATCTCCGCGTCCGCGAAGAGCTTGCGCGACCACCACGCGAGCCGCTCGTCGCACGTCTCGGCGTCGAGACGACCCATCGCCGCGTCGACCACCGTGGGCACGCTGATGCGCGCCGTGTCGAGGATGCCCTTGGCCGTCTCCGCGAGCGTCACCGCCCCCTCCGCTTCTTCTTCGCGTCGGGGAAACGCGCGTTGCACGTGTCGATGCACTCCTTGTCGGTGCAGGCCTTGATGCACTCGTCGATGTTCTTCGCGTTCTGGTCCGTCGGGTCCTTCTCCTCGGCCGGCTTCGGATCGAGCGTCTTGCAGAGGTTGTCGGCGCAGTACGAGCCCGCGGCGCAGTCCGTGTCGTAGAGGCACTGCACGCAGCGGAGGTTCCAGCAGATGCCGGCCTCGGTTCCGGCGTCACGCGCGGTGCAGTCGGCGTTCGACTCGCACGTGGCGAAGCGGCCTTCTTCGAGGCTCCCGGGCAGGCTGCCGGCGCAGGCGGAGACGAGCGCCGCGGCGAGCGCGATGGGCAAAGGAAGGACGAGGAGAGCGCGGGCGAAGATCGAAGTACGTGCGTTCATGGGCCTCCGGAGGCGCCGAGCAAGGTGATCACGAGGCGCCTCGTGTGCGGGCTCGTTCGGTGCTCCCAGACGTAGATGGCTTGCCAGGTGCCGAGCGCGAGCTTGCCCGCGGTGACGGGGATCGTGAGGCTCGTGCTCGTGATGGCCGCGCGGATGTGCGCGGGCATGTCGTCGGGGCCTTCGGCGTCGTGCTCGTAGCCGGCGCCGTCGGGCGCGACGCGCGCCATCCAGCGATCGAGATCGCGCAGCACGGCCGGATCGGCGTTCTCCTGCACGACCAGGCTCGCCGAGGTGTGCTGAAGGAAGAGCGAGCACAGGCCGATCGTGACGCCCGCGTCGTCGAGCACGGCCGCGACCGCGCTCGTGACGTCGTAGAGACCCCGCCCGCGGGTGCGGATGTCGAGGGTCTTCTGGTGGACGCTCTCCCTCATCGGCACGTTGCCCCCCGTACGTGGCTCCTACCGTGTCCGATGGTCGGGGTTCTCTGCAACTACGAAGATGAGGGGAGGTCGACGTCGACCACGATGCCGAGGGCCGTCCACTGCTGAAACCAGCGCCCGACGCTCGCCGCCACGTGGGCCTGCCGATCCTCGGGCAAGGGCTCGGCGAGGCGGCCCAGCGCAGGCACGAGCGGCACGCCCTCCGCGAGGAGGTCGAGCAGCGTGGAGGCTTCGGGCTCGAGCTCCTCGAAGTGCGTGACGAGCTCGCGGTTGCGGTAGAGCGCGATGTGCGCGGGCGAGGGCGTGTCGGGGAAGACGGCCGGTTCGCCCGAGACGAGCCACGCCTTGCGGAGGCGGTGCACGGGGTAGGCGAACGAGAGCCGGCGCATCGCGGGGTGCAGCACGATCCGCGCGCGCTCCCAGGCGTCCTCGGGCAGGCTTGCGAGCTTTTGTGGATCGAGCGGCGGCGCGTCGGGCCCGGTGCGCACCTCGAGGAGCGCGATCTCGTAGCGCGATAGATCCGCGGCGAACGTGCGCTCGGCTTGCGTTTCGAGCCCGGACCAGGTCGCGACGAAGCCCGGCACGGGCTCGATGAGCTTCTCGAACGCGGCGTGCGCGGGAGGATGGGCGCCGAGGAAGTCGCGGCAGAACGTGTTCCACTTGTCCTCGCCGAGCAGGCGCGCGAGAGCCGGAAAATCGTCGTGCAGGATCTCGCGGTGGCGGAGCCAGAACTGGCGCCGGTAGATGTCGACCTGCGCGGCCGGCGTGAGGCGACCGTTTCCCGTGACGAACCGCGCGGCGGTCTCGGCGAGGGCCGGATCCTCGGGGATCGGCGCATGGCCGGGGATCACGCTCGCGAGGAACGCTTGCACCGAGGCGAGATCACTTCGCATGGGACAGGGCCTCCTCCCGGACGACGCGCGCCCTCTCGGCCTCGGCGAGCAGCATGGCGAGCGGGGGGATGTCCTCGTCCCACTCGATCAGCGTGGAGACGGGACCGACGCGGCGGATCGCGCGGCGGTAGAGGTCCCAGACCGGATCGATCACCGGCCCCGAGTGCGTGTCGATGATGTAGTCGCCGTAGTTCGTGTGGCCGGCGAGGTGGATCTGCACGACGCGCTCGGCCGGGACGGCGTCGACGTACACGCGCGGGTCGAAGCCGTGGTTTTGCGACGAGACGTAGATGTTGTTGACGTCGAGCAAGATGCCGCAGTTGGCCTCCTCGACGACGGCGGTGAGAAAGTCCCACTCGGTCATGTCGCTCGACGTGTACGTCAGGTAGCTCGACACGTTCTCCAGGACGAGCGGCACCTCCAGCGTGTCCTGGACGATGCGGGCGCGGGCGGCCACGTGGCGGATGACCTCCGTGGTGTAGGGCAGGGGCAGGAGGTCGTGCGTGTTCAGCGTGGCGGTGCCGGTCCAGCAGAGGTGATCACTCACCCACGGAGATTTCGTCCGGCGGAGCAGCGTCCGGAGATCACGGAGGAACTCGAAATCGAGCGGTGTCGTGCCGCCGATCGAGAGCGTGACGCCGTGCTGGATCACGGGGTAGTGGGCGAGGGCGCGGTCGAGGTTCGCGAGCGGCACGCCGCCGGGGACGAGGAAGTTCTCGCTGATGATCTCGAACCAGTCGACCTTGGGACGGGTCTCGAAGATCTCCTCGTAGTGCGGCAGTCGCAGGCCCACGCCGATCCCGAGGTCGGGGAGGCCGAGGCGCATGCGGTCGGGTGCGGTCATCGCGGTGTCTCCGAAGAAGCGGTGTAAAAACGAAGGGCCGCGCGCGCCACCTTGCTTGAGGTGGAAGCGGCGGCCCTTCGGGCTCAAGCGGCGCGGGGGGCCGCTCGAATCACTTCGGCGCGTCGGCCGGAGCGGGGGCGGCGCCGTCGGCAGGCGCGGCTTCGCCTTCCTTCTTGCCGCTGCAGGCGCCGGCCTTGCAGGAGTGCGCCGCGCCGTCGGCCTTCTGGCCGCTGCACGACGCCTGCGCGCCCGCCTCGGCGCCCGCCTTGCTGTCGGCGTTCTCGGGCTGCGCCTGGCTGCCGCCACACGCCGCGAGGCCCGCGATCATCCCGCCCACCGCAAGCGACGCCATCATCTTGTTCATGTTCATGGTCAATCTCCGTTCCAAGCGTTTCTTTTTCTGGGTCGGCACCCCGAGGAAGTCGCGACTTCGAGCGCTTCGTGCGAAACCTCCCCCCGCCATGATCGTTTCCCCCCGGGGTGTCGGGGTTTCCCACCTACGTGCATGCCCGTCCTCCGGATCCGGATTGCCGAGCAGCACCCTCGGGAGCCATGTTGGTAGCCCGATGGGAAGGGGCGAAGCAAGGAAAAGCGCCGGATGGCAAGGGGCGATGCAGGTCCACATCGCAACCCTCGTCGTCCTCGGCGCGATCTTCACCTCGGGATGCGTCGCGTCGCGGTTCGACGCGCGATTTCTGCCGACGGACGACGTCGCGCAGGAGCTCGTGTCGATGACGCCGGGGCTCGGCGCGGAAGCGCGCGCGACGTTTCGGGACGTGCTCGCGACGACCCTCGCGGAGGACGCGTACACCTGTTCGCCGTCGCCGCGGGAGGTCTTTTTTGGCGACGTGGAGGAAGGCGAGCGCACGATCCGCGGGGCGATGCCGCATTATCGTTTGTTTTTCGGGCCGATGCATTACCACGTGCGGCGGCTGGGGCCGCGCGGGGGCGCGCCAGGGCGCTGGGAGGTGTCTGCGACGTTCGCCGTGGTGCTGCCGCGCGAGGGCGGGACGCTGGAGCTCGCGGATTGCGAAGGGAAAGAGCGGTACGAGGGCGAGGTCGTGTGCCGGGGCGTGCCGTTTTCCCGATCGAATACGACGGAGGCGTGTCCCAAATCGGGGGAGTTCCGGGCGCCGGCGACGCGTCGCAACATGGAGGCGCTGCTCGCGCGCTGGTCCGAGGAGGCGGAGAGGTACTGGAATCGGGACGCCGATCGATATGGATTGCCGGTGCGGTACGATTTTACATTCTTGCCGCACGACCAGGCGGCGCGGGAGGGCGTGCCGGTCGATCTCACGTTGCCGCTGTCGACGACGTGCGGGCGGACGCCGTATTTCTGGTCCATGCGGAGCGGCTGGTCGCTGCCAGTGATCGCGCACGAGGCGGGGCATTTGCTGGGGCTCATGGACGAGTACGAGGCGCTCTCGGGGATCGTGCCGTTCTACCCGAAGAAGCCGTTCCCCGGCGCGCACACGAGCCGGATGGGTTTGTCGATGAAGGAAGACACGATCCTCTATCCGATGCACCACTGGATCGTGGTCCGACGTTACCTCTGCCCGGAGCCCTCGGGTCGTGATCCGTGGGGGCATGCATTTCAATGAACCGTCTGGTCCGAATTGCCCTGCTCGGCTCGATCCTCCTCTCGGCTTGCGACGACGAAAAGCCCGGAGACGCGCCTGCTTCCGCTTCCGCTGCCGCGCCCGCCTCCGCTGCCGCGCCCGCTTCCGCCTCCGCCTCCGCGCCCGCCTCGGCTCCCGTTGTGCTTCCCGAGCGGCCCGACGATTTTGCGCTCGTCGAGCCGGCGACGCCCACGTGTCCGCCGGACATGGTGCGCGTGAACAAGAGTTATTGCGTCGATCGGTACGAGGCGAGCCTGGTCGACGCGGAGACGGGGCAGGATCTTTCCCCTTATTACGTGCCCGCCCGCAAGCAGGCGCTCTCGATCCAGAAATTGTGGGAGCAGGAGCGCCTCGCCGTCGGGCCCGTCGAGGCGCGCACGATCGAGCTGCCGCCGCTGCCGCCGTGGCAATCGCAGCGCAACTTCGAGCCGAAGGCGGTCTCGAAGAAGAGCCGCATCCCCCAGGGCTACCTCACGGGGCCGCTCGCCGCGCTCGCTTGCAAGAACGCGGGCAAGCGCCTTTGCTCGCTCGCGGAGTGGCAGACGGCTTGCCGGGGCGAGGACGATCGCGACTTCCCTTATGGCGACACGTACGAACCGGGCAAATGCAACATCTTCCGCGAGGCGCACCCCGCGGGGCTCTTGCACGGCAATCCGAGCATCGGTCACAGCGATCCGCGCCTCAACACGGTGAAGGCCGGGGACAAACCGCTCCTCCGCCGGACGGGCGAGACGCGGGCCTGCGTGAGCCGGTGGGAAGGCGACGCGATCGCCGACATGGTCGGCAATATCGACGAGTGGATCGACGACCCGGAGGGGACATTCGTCGGCGGATTTTACGCGCGTTCGAAAAAGGACGGTTGTGCCTCTATGGTGCGGGCCCATCCGTTCGATTACTTCGATTATTCGACCGGCGTTCGATGTTGCAAGGATCTTTAGCGCGGGAGCTTTCATGATGAACGGGAAGGTGGCGGCGGCGGTACTCGCCATGGGGGTTGTCGGGGCGGGTTGCGGGGCGCGGACGGACCTGCCGGAGAGCCGCAGGAGCGAGGAGGTCTGCGCGGCCGTGGGCGAAACGTGCCGCACGTCGGCGGCGTGTTGCGGCGGCGGGCAATGCAACGCGGGCGTGTGCGAGGCCCCGCACTGCACGGCAGGCGAGGCGCCGGTGGTCCTCGTCAGCGGGAAGGAACGGCTCTCCGGCCTGCTCGCCGACGGCGACCACGTGTATTTCACCCATTACGGCACCGACGGCGCTGTGCTGCGCGTGCCCAAGGCCGGTGGGGCGATCGAGACGGTGGTCCCGGCGGCGAGCTGGACCGAGTCCCTCGTCGCGGACGCGAATTCGCTTTATTTCCTGGACGGCGATCGGGTCATGCGCGCCTCGAAGGACGGGAGCGGGGCGAGCCTCGTCGCGGATAACCAGGTGGGCTCAATGTCGATCGCGGTGGACGCGTCGTTCGCATACTGGATCACGCCGGTGGGTCAGGCCGTGCGGCGGGTCTCGAAGTCCGGCGGCACGCCCGAGACCCTGGCCAAGGACGAGGAGCTCACGCCGGACATGGTGCCGCGCATGATCGCGGACGAGAGCAAGCTGTACTGGTCGGCCAGCGGGCTCTGGTCGATGTCGGGCTTTCACGCGACGCCGAAGGAGGGCGGCGCGCTCCTCTTCGTCGAGGGCGCCGCCACCACGCATTTCGTCGTCGATTCGATGTTCCTCTTCTGGATTACAACGAACGCGAGCCCCGTCCGCCTGGTGCGCACCCGGAAGGACGGGAGTGAGGCGAAGACCCTCACGGAGTGGACATTCGTCTCCAACAGCGATCTCGCGGCCGGAATGGCGCAGGACGGGGACTACCTGTACTGGGCCAGGGGCAAGGCGCGGAGCATGAACCGTGTCCCCAAGACCGGGGGCGAGGTGGTGGAGCTCTTCACGTCGCCGGATGCCATCAACCAGCTCACGGTCGATACGTCATGCCTGTACTACATGACCACCCGGGTTGCGAACGAGACCGGCGAGACGACGAGCAGCTTGCTGCGCGCGCCACGATTCCTTCCAGGCGAGTGAGTGAGCGCCCCTGCGGGGATCGAGGCGGTTTTCTTGTCCCGATGTCCGCGCCGCCCGTATGCTGCGCTGCAACATGCGAAGGTACACATTCCTTTTCGGGGTCGCGCTCGTCGCATGCTCCCAGGGGGATCCGGCTTCCTCCTCGTCGAACGCCGATTGCGCGGTCGATCCGGGCGACGGCGTCACGCCCGTGCGCGAGGAGCCCGAGGACGAGCTCACACCGCTCCGTTTGATGCGGCGCGCCAGCATCGCGCTGCTCGGCGTGCCCCCGACCGTCGAGCGAATGCAAGAGCTGCTCACACGGGCGACGCCCGAGGCGCAGTTCGCCTATGTCGACGATTTCATTGACGAGGCCCTCGAAGACCCGCGGTTTTACGACATCACCTTCGAGCACGCGCGCAAGTGGTTCAACATCCCGCTGATCCCGCGCACGGCCGATGCCCCCGAGTATGGCGCCAAGCAGCAGCGCGTGCTGACGGCGTGCAAGCCGGGCACGGCGAACGAGGGCGCGCTTCGTTATTTCCGCGACGAAGTCCCCGAGGACGTGGCGTGCGCCGCCGGCGGCGCGAAGACCACGGTCGAGGCCTGGTGGGCGCCGGGGACGACGGTGACGCTCGTCGGGAGCGCGGCGAACACCACGAACATCGGCCAGATCAAACCGAACGGCTCGCCGGTCGACATCGAATGCAATCAGCGGGCCGAGGGCACGTGCGGATGCGGCAAGAATGCCGTGAGCTGCTGGCACGACCCCGGCACCTATCCCGGCTGGGGCGCGTATCTCCCGGCAAACCCGGACGGCCAGCGGCGCCTGCTCGCCGAGGAGCCGGCGCGCCTGTTCGCGCACATCGTCTGGCACGATCGGCCCGCGACCGACCTCATCCTCTCGGATTATTCCGTCGGCCCGACCGAGGTCCAGGCGGCCCACATCAATCAATCCCTCGCCGGCGGCGGGCTCGACGTGCTCACCGACGAAAGCTGGTGGAACCCGGCGAGTTTCGGCGGCGCGGCCGTGGATCCGCTCCACGAGGCGAATGATCCGAAGGCGTGGCGCGAGTATTCGATCTCCGCGCGAAACGCGTTTTTCCTGAAGGAGCGCGACTACACGTTCGATCCGCGCAAGGATCCGGGCACCTCGAAGGGGTTTCCCTCGGCCGGCATGCTCACCTCGCTCGGCTTCCTCGATACGTATCCGCGTGAGCGCCTGCGCGCGGCGCGCGCGCTCGAGACCCTCGCTTGCGAGCAGCTCTTGCCGCCGGGCGGGGAGATCCCGTTCAACGTGTACGAGACGGATCCCGGCCGCGAAGGGCCTTGCCAGCATTGCCACGCCCGGATCGACACCGCGGCGGCGCATTTCAAGCGGTACGCGAAGGCCCGCCACGCGTTCGAGGGTTGGGGCGCGTTGTACTACATGCCCGGCGTGGGCAACTGGCAATGGGATCCCGCGTGGCGCACGGGCGTATGGCCGTTCGCCGAAGAGCCGTTCGCGCAATGGAACAAGTGGTACCTGCCGGGCTCGTTGCTCACGCCCGCCACCGAGGAGGAGGCGAACGCCAATCCTTACGTGCTGTTCCTCGATTTCCTGCCGCCGGAGTTCACCCTGCTCGGGCAGACCAGCGACGGGACCGTGGGGCCACTCGGGTTCGCCAAGCTCATCGTGGCCGCAGGATCCTTCGATCGGTGCGTGGTGCGGCGCGTGCACGAGCGTATCCTCGGGCGCGACATCGATCCGGCGGCGGAGAACGGCTACCTCGAGACGCTCACGGCCTCGTTCATCGCGAACGGTCGGCTCGTGCGGCCCTTCATCAAGTCCCTCACGCAATCCACGTCATTCCGCAGGGGGCACTGACATGCGAAAACGAATCCTTTTCAAGATCGTCGCCCCCTTCGTCGTCGCCCTCGGGGCCGCGAGCTGCGACGGCGACGAGGGCAACACCTGCGGCGGACCGACGCCCGAGGAGCGGGCGCGAAACCAGGCCGTATTCGACGCGCTCGCCCCGTCCTGCCAGGGATGCCACATCACGGGGGCGCGCGGGTATTTCGCGTCGATCGAGGCGTTCGAATCCCTCGTCGTCTACAACCCGGCGGTGGTCGTCCCGGGCAAACCCGACGGAAGCGAGCTCATTCGCCTCCTCGAAGGGAAGGGGACGGGCGCGTTCAAGCAAATGCCCATCGCGGGGCCGCCGTTCGCCGAGATCGCGGCGAGCGGATCCACGAAGATGACCATGGCCCAGATCCGCGAATGGGTGACGAACCTCGAATCCCGGACCGCCGATCCGCTCCCGTCCATCGAGGCCCGCCGCATCACCCGGCTCTCCGCGGAAGACGTCGGGCGCGCCCTCTACCAGCAGCTCGGCCTGTCGGACGACGATTTTTACATTGCCGCGTCGGCCTTCGACATCCCGCACAAGACGAGCCAGAACGACGACTTGTATCCGTTCACGTCTCCGGACTCGATCCCGGCGCCTTATGAAAACTTGCCCGTCGAGCGTTTCGCCGCGCTCGGGGGCGGCTCGGCGCCGAACCAGATGAAGGCCGACGGCACGGTTTCCCCGAGCTTCCTCGGCATGATCACGCAGCTCGCGCAACGCTGGTGCGGGCTCGCGCTCGACAAGTCGGGCAATACGGCGCTCCTGCCCGCCGGAGCTTCGGTCCAAACGGGCAGCGCCGACGCGGCGAGCGTGAAGTCGGTCATTCGCGCCTGGTACCTGCATTTCCACGCCGTGGACGCGACCGACGCGGACGTCGACCGCGTGTTCTCCACGGTGTTCGTCCCCCTCGAAATGGAGAAGGACGCGCGCAACGCCTACGTGGGCACGTGCTCCTATTTCATTCGCCACCCCGACTGGATCTTCTACTGAGAGGCCCCGATGAAAACGAGCCGCAGAAAACTCCTTCTCGCCGCCCTCGGGGCCTCCCAGCTCGCGCTCCTCGGCCGCTTCGCCGTGCGCAGCGCGTCCGCCGCGCCGCCACCGAACGGCCCCACGAAGCTCCTTTGCATCTGGCTCGACGGCGGATGCAACTGGGAGCATTTCTTCACCCCGCTCACGGGCGCCGGCATCGACAAGTTCATCCAGCCGCCCGACGGCGGCATGCACCCGTTCGGGTATTCCAAGGAGCAGGTGCGGAACTTCGACGGGACGGCCGCGGACCTCGGCTCCACGAACCCGACCCGCAAGCTGCGCGGCCCCGTCGGGTGGAACGACGCGAATCCCGCCGACACGACAGGCTCGAATCCGCTCTCCGGCGGCACGCAGAACTATCGTCCGTGGGGCTATTCGTGGGTCAATCCGAAGTACAAGCTCTATGACCGCACCTGCGTGCTCGTCGGCGCCGATCAGGGCACGGCATCCCACGGGAGCGGGATCGTCGCGAGCATGTGCGGCGTCGCGGGCTCATCGTTCCGCGCGCCAAGCGTGCAGGCCGTGATCGCGAACTACATGGCGGCGCATTTCCCGGACAGACCCGTTCCAAACGCGACGCTCGGCGGCACGTTGCCGGCCGCGTACGACCTGCCCGCGCTCGCCACGCCATATTCACTCACGAGCCTCTCGCTCGTCGAGTCCACAATCTCGGATCGTCGCAACAGCGCATGGGACGGGCTGCGCACGCGAACGGACGTCGAGGGAATGGCATTCGACGGCACACCCACCGGCGAGACGCTGCCGCTCACAATCACGGATCGCGCGGTGCTCGAAGCAATCCGCGAGCGAAAGGGCATTTCGACGAAGGGGACGGACGATCTCTATCGGCAGATCCACGACACGTACGCGGGCGTCAGCAAGACCGTGGCGCGCGACGTGCTCACCGTGCTCGATCAAACGAAGGGGTTCGAATTCCTGGCAGCCGACCCGCTTTATGCGGGCGGGCCCTTCCAGACCGCGTGCATCGGACCCGCCGACGTCTGCGGGAACGTGCTCTCGGGAGGCTCGTTCGACTTCGCATTGCGCCTGCTCAAGTCGAACCTCGTGACCAGCGTGACGCTGCGCGCGTCGAGCATCGGGAATACCGGGTTCGACGTGCATTATTCGGGCGGCGCGCGCGCGCAGACGAGCCACCTGCGTATCGCACTCGAAGCCATCGCCCAGGTGCTCATCGAGATGCAACTCACGCCCGCATCCTCGGGGCAAGGCTCGCTGCTCGACGAGACGCTGGTCTACATCTACAGCGATTTCGGGCGCACATTCGCACGGAGCCCGCAGGACGGGACCGACCATCACCCAGCCACCTGCGGCATCCTGGTCGGCGGGAGCGTGAAGGGAAACCAGATGCTCGGCGGATACGACGAAACAGCGCAAGGCTCGCCCCTCGGCGCCCCCGTCAACATCATCGAGGAGGGCGGCGACAAGGCGACGCGGCCACCAACATCGCAGGACATCGCAGCCACCGTGATCCGCGCCTTCGGCCTCGAACCAGGCAAGGATTTCTTCATCCCCGGCGGCTACGGCGAATTCGAGGGCGCGCTTCTCGTTTGAGGCCGCCTCGCCGGGGCGCTGCCCCGGGCCCCGCGGGGGCTATTCGCCCCTCGACCCGAACCAGGGCAAGCCCTGGACCTCAGGGGGAAGAACTGCGCGATGCGCAGTTCTTCCCACAGGCCGGTGGGACCGCGTTGCCGGTTGAACCGTCAGCGTCGCTGTCTTGGTTGGCAGGGTCGTCGCCGGTCTTGACCCGGCTCGTTCGATGAACTGCGCATCGCGCAGTTCATCGACCCCGAGTCCAGCGCTTGCGCTGGTCCGGGTCCAGGGGCGGATAGCCCCGGGTCGGGTCCGGGGTGAAACCCCGGCGCTACGCTACGCTCACGGCGCCTTCGCCTTCGCAGGCACCGCCTTGGCCGGCGCCTTCGCCGAGGTCGCGGCCGACGCCGATGCGGACGGGCTTGGCTCCGCGGTTGCTGTGCCGTCCTTGCTCTTGCAGGTATAGGCGCCGAACAGGATGTATGCGCGCTGGCACGTCACGGGGTGCGCGCCGCTTGGCGTCTGCATCGTGAATGTGTGCGCGATCGGCGAGCGCTCCCAGAACGTGAATTGGGCCTTGCATGGCTGGGCTTGGCCCTGGCACGCGGCTTCCGAGGCGAGTGCCTCGACCTCCACGCTCACGCCATACACGTTGTAAAGTGCCGCGCCCGTTGCTGCGAGCAGCGCTACTGTGAACAGGAGGCTCGCTGCGGAGCGCAGCCCTGATCCGCTGCCCTCCGATGCGCCCCCACCTCGATCCTCGGATTTTGCCACGGCGCCACGATAAAACGAGCCGGCCCCGAAGGGAAGTGCGCTGTTACGCTCGTTTCCGGTGATCCATCCACACGAGCGCTGCGGGCAGGACGATCACGGCGGCGAAGAGGCAGGTGACCTCGCCGATGACTGCGGCGACGCCCATGCTGCGCACGGCGAAATTATCCGATCGTACGAGCGCCATGTAGCCGAGCGCGGTGGTCAGGCTGCAGAGCACCACCGCGCCGCCTGTCTCGCGCACCGCGGCGATCGCGCCGCCCGTGCCCTCGCGGGTGTACCGCTGCACGATGTTCACCGCGTAATCGACGCCGATGCCGAAGGTCAGCGGCAATGCGATGAAGTTCAGGAAGTTCAGCTTCACCTTCATCACGACGAGCGCGAGTGCCATCCATCCGATGCCGACGAGCAAGGTGGCGATCACGTACATCGAGGGCTTGCCGCGGCGGAATGCGATCAGCACTGCCAGGATCGTACCGAAGAGCGAGAGGAGCACTGCGGGCGGGACGTCGTCGATCACCGCGGTCCACATGTCGGCGTAAATGACTGCGCGGCCTGAGCCGAGGATCACGCTGCCGTCTGGCAGGACCGTGCGTCGATACGAATTTGCCCAGCGGAAGAGGTAATGGGCGTCGTCCACGGTCGCGCCCGCGGTCGGGCTGATGTAGACGATACGGCCGCGCGTGCCGTCGGTCTCGGTGAATGCCCGCGCCAGACCGGCAGGCAGGTCCTCGATGCCGAACGGTTTCAGGTCGTCCGGGGGCAGGACCTCTCCGATCGTCTTCCAATCGTCATCCGAGATGACGCCGCGGCGCCGCGCTTTGAGGACCTTTTGCTTGATCTCTTCGAGGATCGGGATCTTCTCGGCCTGCGCCGCGGGCACGAAGTCCTGGAGCGCGTGGACCTTTTCGAAGGGTTTTTCCCCCGGAGGGGCGGCGTCGCGCTTCGCGTTGAGCGCCGCGCGCAAAGGTTCGACTTGCTCGGGGCGATCCACGAGGATTGCCATGCCGTCCGTCCCGACGTACCCCGTGATCTGCTCGCCGAGCTGGCTCAGGCGGATCTCCTCGGCCCGCCGGCTCGCGTCGGTGCGCAGGTTGCGCAGGTCGTACTCCATCGGGTCGCTCTTCACGTAGAAGACGGCCGCGATGGCGCCGGCCAGGGCCACGGCGACGCCGAGGACCGTGAGCAGGCGGGGGGCGCGCTGGGCGAAGGCTGCGAACGGACGGCCGAATGCGATGCCGCCCTGCGTGGCGCGCTGAATGCGGCCCCAGATGCCTTTGGCCTCGCGATCGAGCGGGAGGAGCCGCTCCATGAGCGTGAGGATGCTCGGCAACGCGAGGTAGGTCGCGATCCAGCAGAGGAGCATACCGACGCCGCCGATGACGCCGAAATCGCGGAAGCCCCGGAACTCGGTGGCGATGAGCGAGCCGTACGCCGCGCCGGCCGCGGCGGCCGCGGTGAGCGTGGGCCGCCAGGTTTCCCGACGCGCGAGGTCGAGCGCCTCGGCGAGCGGGACCTTGTCCCTGCGCGCTTCGAGGTACCTCGCCATGTAGATGATGCTGAAATTGATGCCGTTGCCCGCGACGATCGTGAAGAGAAAGCCCGTGGCCATGTTCAAATGGCCAATCAGGAGCTCGGTGACGCCGAAGGTCCACGCGACGCCGATGCCGATGGTGATCAGCATGGCGAAGAGCGTGCGGATCCGAAGGTAATAGAGAAACACGACGCCCGCGAGCAGCGCGGCCCCGAAGAGACCGACCTCGGTGAGGTCCGCGTTGATCGCGGCGAACTCGGAGATGCCCGTCTGGAGATCGCCGCCGAAGCCGTAGCGGATCTCGGGGTGGAACGAGGCGGGGTTCACCCGATCGACGGCCTCGCGGATGCGGCGCAACGCCTCGCTACCCCGCGCGAAATCGCTGCCGATGACCTTGGAGCGGACCGCGACGACGAGCGTCTTGCCGTCCTTCGACTGGTAGTAGCCGTCGGGGAACCGATCCGGCGTGGCCTCCGTGCCGAGCTTGAAACGCTTCTTGATGCTCTCCGCGTCGAGGGCCGGGGGCTCTTCGCTCTCGTCGAGCAAGGTGCCGGTCGCCTTGTTGACCTCGTAGGCGTACCGGGCCTCGATGTCGTCGCGCAGGCCTTCGAGGTCCTTGGTGTCGGCGTAGAGCCCGGCGCGGGGCGAGAGGAAGGCGCGCGCCTCGTGCACGCCGTCCTCGACGCTGCCGACCCAGGGCGGGCCCACGGCTGCGAGTGCGGGCACGAGCGCGTCGCCTGCCTGCCGGAGCGCTGACGTGGGCGTGTCCGGGCCGCCTTCGAGGACGATGAAGAGCGTGGAGACGCCGGCCGTGCGCGCGGCGACCCGGTTGAGCTCCTGCACGCTCGGCCGGGAGGAGGGCAGGAGCGATTCGAAGCCGGTCTGGATGGTCAATCGCAGGGCGAGGACCACGGATACGATCGTGAGCACCGCCGCGACGAGGAGCGGCAGCAGCGGTCGTTCGAACTGCACGCGGCCGAGTCGGTCGAACAGGCGCTCGGGCGACGAACGGCCGGGCGGCGGCGGGGCGGAAGGGGCGGCGCTCAGGGCAAACCTCGGGGGAGCAAGGGAATCGTGAGAGCGCCGGTATAGTGCAAACTTGGCGGATCCTCACCCCCAAACCGCAAGAGCCCTAGAACATCGAGCAGTTCGTTGAACTGCTCGATGTTCTAGCTCTTTTGTCCCGAGGGGGACGCCTCGCGTCCCCCCTCTCGTCCGGGCAAAGCCCGGACGATTCACCCCCCGAGAACAGTTCTAGCACCCCTGACCCGGCGTAACCCGCTGGATCCGCGTCCTGCTGACGACGGATCGGCACCGTTGGCGCGCGTTGGTGCCACTTCGGACCCCGTGGCCGCCCTTTGGAGCATCTCAGGAGCCGACGCACGGACGGCACTGCTGGCGGTGCTCGTCCAAGGCGAGGTCACAGCAGCAGCGGCAGGGGACGTGGAGGCTGCGACGGTCGCCCATGACGCGGTGGCAAGACTCTTTGGGATCATACCGGAAAACCATGCCACGGCTGCGGCGCGGGCAGCTCACAACGCGGTTGGCAAGCTACTTCGCGCCACCAGGCGGGGCCCCCCTCACCCGAGGCGGGGGAGGTAGCCTGGAAAAACGTGGGAGCCGGTCATCACCGAAGGGATCGGCTCCCGTTCCCCCCTCGTTCATGCCGTTCGCTTCTTGGTGGATCGGGAAGACGCTTTCTTGGCCACCGATGACCGCCGCGATGGCGCCTTGGCTACCGACGGCGACACCAGCGGTGCCGCTGGTGTCTTCGGGATGTCCTGGATATCAAGCCAAAGATGTGTTAGGCGAAACGGACTCACGGGGAAATTCCGCTGGAAACCCTGATAGAGTTCGCTGATTCCCTTCTGCTGCCAGCCGTCCACGGAAAGCATGAGCGGAGGAAGTCCTCCGGCGATGAATAGGTGCTGGCAGACCTCCGCATGCGCCGCGGGGAGCCCCATGCTCTGCACATAACCAATCATCGCCCCGTCGGCCAAGTGGACGCCATACCTATGATCGGGCGACCTAAATCGCTCGACCCCGCCAACGACGTACTGCTCGTTCAAATTCCATCCCGCGCTCGTGGTAAAACCCAACCGCTTGCACTCAACCACGAAGCTCTTCTCGCGGTGGCGATCGTCGGCGGCCGTCGGATCATCATGAACCCACTGAGCGTCCGGTCGTTTACGCTCGTACGGCTGAGCCGTTGACGAGTCCGGATCCGGGAGGTTTTCCGCCTCGAATACAGGGATGCCGAAGAGTCCCTTCGGATCGAGTTCGCGACGAGCCGTGACGACGGCGATCCTCAACGCTCGGTTGAGATTAGGTTCGTCTTCAGGGAGGGAGGGGTGTTCGCGCAATAGTATAAGAGCACGCTTGAATACGCCAAGATAATGGGCGCGGCGCCGTTCCCAAAGCTTTGGGCTGGCCAATTTAGGGCGGGGCGACGCACTCATATCTTTTGCTCCACTATGCTCATCGCCTCCGCTATGCTCATCGCCTGTGCAACACTAGCGTCTGCGTCAGCCAGGGCCGCGCTCCGCGTCCAGAACCGCGTTTCATTCCTTTTAATGATCAGTATTTCGTGTTCGCTGACAGCACGAACGAACGTATCGACATAAATCGTGTGTCGAGCCTCGGCTGGGACCAAGGACGCACGACCGATGCGATCAAGGACGTCGGCCCAAGCGGCGTCGCGATTAACGAGAATGGGGCGTTCACCTGCCGGAACCGTGAAGAAGAGCGCTGCTAGCACCGGCGCGCTTCCCGGGCCCGGGATGATCTCCCATGCAAGCTCCCCGTCAGGGGCAAGATCGGCGTTCCAGTGCCGAAGAAACACCTGGAGATAACCCGTGAGGCCGTCAACGCGCTCACGTGGCAAATCGCTCATTAGACCACACGAAACGCTCGGCAACGTGGCTGGCGCCACAGCCGCACTCTCGCTGCGGTTCTGAAAAAAATCTAGCCCTACATTGCACATATCGCGGACAAGATCTCGCTCAGCCTCGTCAAGTTCATAAAGGTCAAAAATTGCTTCATCTAGCGAATCCTCCATCTTCGCAAGGCGAGCATCACCGTGTGCTAATGTGGTAGCACGGAGTTTTTCGACCTCTTGAACAATGCGCTCACGGAGCTTGGTATGTTTGGGGAACGCGATCGGCATCCGCTCGGCGATATGGAGGTGAAGCTGATCATGCCATGTGCCCCAGGAGCCAGCCGTCAGCCAGAAGTAGTATTTGGCAAGGGAGGACCAAAATATTCCCAGAATGACGCTCTGCTGCCACTGTGCGAGCCCGTCAAGCCTGACTCCGTTGATCGAACTGCGAAAGCAGAACGGACTCGTCTCAAGCCGTGCAACAATGCTATCGATTACCCTTACGCCTTGACTCAGGAGGAGCCGGGCGCCCTCGTATATCTCGCGGACACCGCGGCGCTCAACCCGAGGAGGCACTGAAACCAAGTCGGATTCTGTGATCCTCCCGTAACGTTGGAACTTTCGGGCGGGTAGCTCTTGGTACTCGCTAAGCCAATCGGCATCGAGCGCCTGGTTTGACTCCTTATACCCCTGCCCCGTCAGAATCTCGACGCCATCCATCACGTTCGGCAGCTCGACGAGAGAAGGGAATCGCTCTATTTCGCGGATCACACCCTCGTCCCGCCGCCCGCCCCACCAGTAAATCTTCCATCTACCCTCATACCGCAAACACTCACTCTGATTGAGTCGCTGCATGTCCGCTCGGCTGATTACCACCGCACGTGTCTTCTCGACTACTGCGATACGCCGGGCGCACCAGTAGCTAAAGCTATGGTCCAGGGGCGGCGATCCCTTATCGAAGATGGCGGAAATAAAAGGTGAGGCACCCTCACTCTCTCGAACGCCTCCCTTGCCTCGGAGCCGACCGGAACCAGTTGCGCTGCTCTGATCTTTGGCGGCCTTGCCTCGACGCCGGCTGGAGCCTGACTCGCCCGCGGCGGTCTTACCTCGTCCGCCCTGGCCGAAATCAGAGAAATACAGATGCCGCACGTGGGCAAAATTGACCATGTGAAGGAGCTTGCAGCGCGACAGCCACGATCTGCGAAATAGACGGCTGTTCTTATGCTGCTTGAATAGTACCTAGAGCAATACGCCCCGCGTTCACTTTCGCCTGATTTTACCGACACTTGACTCGTCGGGGTCGTGCCTCCCCGATCGTTTTCCGACAGATTCCCGCCGCCCGCGGATCCCTCGCCGGCCGGGACGAGCAGGCAGGCAGGCAGGGGTGGGAAGACCTCGCCGACGTTGCCCCGGAGCGCTTCACCTTCGCGGATGTAGATCAACGTCGAGTTGAAGTTCTGATGTCCCGCGCGCTGCATGATGACATGCGTAGAATCCCCACGCATGGCCATCCACGTAATCCCCGTTGCGCGAAGGTCGTGGAACGTCATCCGCTTGTGGAGGTCATCCGCGATGTACAGGTCCGGCCGATCGAGTCCGGCCGTCTGCATTGCCGCGCGGAAGCGCTGCGCCATGTGGCCGCCATAGACTGGAATCACCCGGCCGCTTTCGTCACGTTCGGCGTACAGCGCGTGAAGCAAGGGCAGCAGGTTCGGCTCGATGCGAAAGGCGCGCGGGCGCTTGGTTTTCGTCCCCTTCTCCTGTTTTCGAGCGTTATCGAAGCTGCGGCGGATGTAGATCACGCCCTCGCTCAGGTTGATGTCCGTCCAGCGCAGCCGCAGGATCTCGGATATGCGGCAATAAAGGTAGATCGCCAGCGTCGCCAAGCGACGCATATCGAGCGGCACTTTTTCGCACGATGCGAGCTGCAAGAACTCGACCGGGAAAAGGTACACCTTCGATCGATGTGTGCCCAAGTCAGGACCCACGACGCCCTGCGCTGGGTTGTCCTTGCGGACGCGCAGCGCGAGGTTTTTCGCCGATGATGCGTCCCGAAATAGCTTGTGAACCGCAAGCCATAGCTTTTTCGCGCTGCGCCACGAATACTCGCCTTGGACGATCTTCTTGTCGAGGACTTGGACCAGTCTCTCCAAATCCTCGCGCGTTATCGTCGCGATTGGCTTCTCTCCGATGGTCGGCACGACGTGCAGCGTAAAGGCCGAGCGGTCGCTCTTGATGCTGGTATACCCTCGCTCCTCGCGATCCCTTATCCACCGCTCGAAATATGCGGCGAAGGTCTCTCCCTTTGGAATGGGCGCGCCCTTGCTCCGCTCGCGCGCTTGCTGCTCGATCCGCTCGCGCGCCTTGTCCGGATTGTCCGTGTAGAACTTCGCGGTTTCGCGGGCGCGAGCTTCGGACATGCCCGGGGGGAGGTGGATCCGCACGTAGCGGCCGTCCAGAAGGACGCGCGCAACGTAGCGATTGCCCTCAAGCAATACATTCCCAGTGCGACGGCGGCCCATATTACAGGACCTCCGCGCTTCGGTTGGATGGAAAAACGCTGGATCTCACCCAGCACGGCGCTATGGTGGCCATAAGTCGGACCTCGCTGATATCGGGGTTCGGCCTAGGGCTCCCGTGCATGTTAGCTGCATGCATGGGGGCCCGCTTTTTGTACTGCCCTACCAGCCGACCACACCCCCCGGCTGGCGTCAAGGGTCCGCCTCGGCCGCTCGGTCGGCTCGCGGCGGCGCGCGGGGCGCCCGTGACGGGATCGGCGAGGGGAGAGCGGCCCGGCGCCGCATCGAGCACGCTGCGCCCGTCCTCGCGCCCGTGGGGGGACGTGGCAGAGCTGCGCCGGCCGGCCTCGGCGCGGGGGGACCTCGGCGAGCTCGCGGGGGCTCTCGAGGTCCGGCTCGTGCTCACGTTCGGCCTCGGTGCGCCCGTTCGATCGGCTCGCGGCGGCGCGTAGGCGCCTCGTGCTCGCGTCCGCGTCGCGGTAGCGCCCGAACCCTGCTTCGCTCCCCTCGCCGATCTTCTCGCGCCCGCTGCGCGCCCGCGTCGGGGTGCTCTCGAGCTCGGTTCGTCCGGGCGATCGGCTCGCGCGTGGTGGGGGGCGCGCTCGCGCCCTTCGTCCGGATGCGCCTCGGCGCGCGCATGTCCGCCCGGCGCAGCGGCGGCGCGGCGGCGCGGGGTCATGCTCTCGAGGTCCGCCTGGTGCTCGTCCTCGGCGGACGCCTGGTGCTCGTCCTCGGCGAGCGCACGCTCGCCCGTGCGGCTCGATCGGCTCGCGGCGGCGCGATGCTCCGCGCAGCGTGGCCCGTTCGGAAGCGCGGCGAGCTCGCGGCCGTCCTCGGCCTCGATGTCTCGACGGGCGAAGGGCGGATCGGTCCGTTCGGGCGGCGCGCATCGAGGCGCCGCTCGTGTATGGTTCGTCATGGCATATCAGCGGCGGCGCTCGCGTGCGCCTCGCCGCTTCCTTTCGAGTCCTTCAATCCCAGCGCGCCCGCCCCCCACGGGCGCGCACGATGGCCGAGGACGCGCGAGCACGAGGCCGATCGATGTCTCGACGGTCCGGACCTCGCGCGAGGCGCCTCGGCGAAATCAGCGATGGCGCGGGCGCGGGCTCCGTTCCGTGGTCGGGCCCTGCTTCGGCTCCCGTCCCATGGCGAGCTCGTGCTCTTCTTCCGGTGATAAGGCGTTCACGTCGACGGGCGCCACGGTGCGCGCCGTGGGAGGCGGGCGCGGCGCTCGCGGGCGCGCGCCCTCTTGCGTCTCGATGAACGCGTGAGCCTCGTCCCGGAGCACGAGGATCGTCTTCCCGTCGGGCGCCTTGAAGCTCCGGAGCTTTCCTTGCCCCGTGAGCCGCTCGAAGGACCGTTCGCCCCAGGGGAAGGTTTTTCGGTCGTAGTAGCGCGGTCCCTCGTCGCCTTTGGTGTGCTTTGCCGCCTCATTCCGGACGAGGCGGAAGAAGTAGGAAAGCAGGATCAACGCGGCTTCGCGCACGTCGGGCGGGATCTCTTGCGGGTTCATGGTCTCCTTTCGACGGATCACGGCGCAGCGCTGCAAAGCTACGCACGAGGCGCAGCTATCCAGACGGTGCGCGCATCACCGCACACGGTTGTTGGGGTTATGAACCGCGGATGGCTATGGCCCCGATTCGAGCGAGCTTCAAATGATCCGGGAATGGCTCCCGGGCGGTACAGGCTGCGCCGGGAATGGCTCCCGGGCGGTACAGGCTGCGTCGGGAATGGCTCCCGGGCGGTACAGGCTGCGCCGGGAATGGCTCCCGGGCGGTACAGGCTGCGCCGGGAATGGCCCCCGGGCGGTACAGGCTGCGCTCGGCTATGGATGGCGCCGCGACTTCTTCTCCCGCTTCTCGGAATATCGATACATCTGCTCGGCCTTCTCTCTCGGATATCCGAGGTCCACCGCGGCCCGCCGTACAATCCTCTCCGCGATGCCTCGATCACCCCAGCTATTGCCTAATCGCTCGTCGCGCAACACATGACGAATCGCATCCTCAATGACCTTGGCATGAGCACCGTCGTCCTCAACCGCGGTCAGATCGTCACCCAAGACGCGCATCAATATGCATAGGACTGGACTGGCCAAACCCTTCGCGGCCAGGGCTACCGCGTCTCTCTGTTGCATCGCTGTACAATGGGTCGCTATTGCCGATAGATGCTCCTGGATGCCTGCCCGAAGCCGGTCTTTGCTGATCGTGGGCGATCGATAATCGCCCGCATGAAGATATACTGGCGTCACGACTTCGCGCCCATCGTTCTTCGTTACACATCGCAACGCGGATCTGTCCAGATCTTTCAGCGATTCGATGTCGCCTAGCAAATACGCGAGAAGTGTCGAGCGGAAGATTCGGTCGAGCATTTCGATTGCTGCGCAGTGTCGTCGCTCGGCAAGCGGAGCCCATGGATATATCAACGCCGCTCCGGTGAACCAGCGCATGGCGATGTATAGGTCAACGATGGCCTTGTTTCGCGCGCTTTCCCCAAAAAACAGCTCCGGATGTGTTGCCGCCACTCTGAACTGGATATAGCATTCGCGATCGGGGTACGGAATTCTCCACATTACAGGGGATACCCACAACCGTTTAACCGCTTCCCAAACCCTTTGCTCCGCGCTCGGTTCGACGTGAGCTTCGCCTGGCGTAGTCGGTGGCGCGGCTCCGCTCGTCTTGACGGGCGCCTCGGCCGGCGCAGCATCCCTGCGGCGCTCGGTCGTCTGCTTTCGGTTCGCACTCGGCCTCGTGGTCTTCTTCGCGGCGGCGCTCTTCTTCGCAGCGGCGCTCTTCTTCGCGGCGGCGCTCTTCTTCGCGGCGGCGCTCTTCTTCGCGGCGGCGCTCTTCTTCGCGGCGGCGCTCGCGGCCTCGCGCCTCGCATCGCCCTTGCCCTGCTTCCTCGTGCTCGCTTTCCCCGTCGCCATGCGCGGATCGTGCGGTCCGTCCTCGAGATCCCCAAGTTTTCGGCGAGGGGGCCGAGGTCCGGCCGGGCGTAGCTCCTCGCGGCCGAGACCGGGCGCTTGCGATCGGTGGACGTGCACGAGCTCGCGGCGCGGCTCGCCGAGGACGAGCGTGCTCCGCGCCGCCCTCGATGATCGCCGGGCCAAGGGACCGCAGACCATGGGCGCAGCGGGCCGAGGACGAGCGCCGGCTCGACGTGCACGAGCTCGCGGCGCGGCTCGCCGATCGCCTCGCGCCGAGGCCGAGGAGGATCGCGGGGTGCGTCTCGACGTGCGACGCCGGGCGGCGCGTCCTCGGTGCGCCCGCTTGCCCCCCGGTGAAGGGGGGCAAGATTCCGACGCTCGCCCGGCCGGACCTCGGCGGAGCAATCGCGCGGTACCCCTCGCCAATCGAGCGGTATGCGTCCCGGGGATGGTCCGCGATTGCATTGCGTTGAGGCTCGATTGCGTGTTGCCGAATTGGCGGAACGTGCGCTTGATAATGGCGCGAGCCTGTGCAAAAGCTTTGGCTATGCCTACTCCGTTGGACTCCGACACGCGGCGGCGCGTCTATCTGCTCGCGGCCGTCGCAGACCTACACCCCGAGACGGCGCGGGCGGCGCTCGAGGGCAAGCCCATGTCCCGAAAGACTCGCGACGCGCTGCGCGCTGCGCGGGCGAACGTGTCCACGGTCCGTGACGAGCTCGGCGCGGTCCTGGATCGGCTCACGGCAAACGACACCGCGAGCGCGGCCGGCGCAGCGTCCTCGGCCTCGATGCCGGGCGGCGCGGCGGCGCTCGCCTGAACGAACGCGAGGCGCGAGCGTCCTCGGCCTCGATGCCGGGCGGCGCTCGCGGCCTCGCAACCACAATGCAGGGGGGACGCGTCGAAAGGAGGGCGGCGCGAGCCGGAAAGGTGCGCGCTGCGATGGCTCGCGCGAGCGGCGATCGTGCGCGCTGGGATTGTGTACCAAGAAAAACGGCCGCCCCGGGGGGACACCCGGACGGCCGCGGATAGTCGAGAGAACATGAAGCTAGCAAAATCAGAGCTCGAATGCAATGGGCGGCGCGAGGACGAGCATTCCCTCGATGCTCTCGAGGTCCGGACGGCCGACGCTGGGGAGCTTCCGCGCGAGGCCGAGGCGGGCGCGGCGATCGGGACGGCCGAGGCTCGCGGCGAGCCATGCGAGGTCGAGACGCGCGAGGAGGTGAGCGCGCCGAGCGGGAAGGCCGAGGACACCACGCGCCACCCGAACGAGGCGCACCCCAAGCCAAACGAAGCGCGCGGGCGCGGAGCGCGCAGACCGCAGCAGAAGCCCGACCGGGGGCGGCGCGGGCGCGGCCGTCGGCTCGACGTCCCCCCACCGTTGGAACCCCACGAAGCCGAGGCCGAGGCCGTAGCGGCAGAAGGGCGCGGCGAGCTCGGCACGATGCCCCCTGAGTTGACGATCGGAAGCCACGCGGAGCTGGCAAAAGCGCTGCTCGCAATGCTCATGCCCGTGGGGCCCGAACCGATATTCGATGAAGGTACGATCCACTGCTATGTGGCCACGCGCGGCACATGGGAAGTTGTGACGCACGAACGAGCGAGCCGCGAGCTACAGCGGCTCGACGGCACGGAATACGGAAAAAACGAAACGCTGCGCCTTCGGGCGTCCGACGTGACCGGGGGGATCAAGCTCGCGCAGGATCGCGTTGCCCGTCCGGGCTGGTTCGTCAATCGCGATCCGGACGGCCGACCGTATGGGCCCGATCCCCCCCGCGGCATTGCATTTTCCGATGGGTTCGTGATTGTCGGTGTCAACGAATGCCGCCTCGTTCGTCACGATCCAGCGCACCGCGCCCGTCATGGTTACGCCTTCCCGTACCAGGCCGAGGCGCACGCGTCGAAATGGCTCGCCTTTCTGGCCGACATTTGGCGGGACGATGAGGATCGGGATGCGAAGATCCGATTTCTACAAGAATTCATGGGCGCCTGTCTGCTCGGCCTCGCGCCGCAGTTTCGGACCGCGCTCTTCCTCTTGGGAGGCGGAAAGAACGGCAAAAGCACGCTGCTTCGGATCATCGAGGCGATGATGCCGCCGCGCTCGCTCTCGACCGTCGCGCCGCACCTTTGGGGCCATGAGTATTACCGGGCCAACCTTGCGGGCAAGCGGCTAAACGTCGTCGCAGAGTTGCCAGAGCGGGAGCTGGTGTCGAGTGAGGCATTTAAGGCGATCATCGCAGGTGACCCTATCGCTGCACGTCACCCGACGTGCCGACCGTTCACCTTGAACCCTGCCGCGGGGCATATCTTCGCGGCGAACACATTGCCGCCCGTCAACGATATGACCGATGGGTTTTGGGATCGCGTGGTCCTCGTCGAATTCAACCGGCGTTTTCAACCGGACGAGGCGATTCCAGACTTTCACCGGGGGATCATCGAGGCTGAGTTGCCTGGCATCGTGTCGTGGGCCATCGAGGGAGCGCGCCGTCTGCTCGCGCGAGGGCGCTACGAGGTCCCCCCGAGCGCCGACAAGTGCCGCGCTCGCTGGCGCATCGATGCAGATCCCGTCGCGCTCTTTCTCGAGGAGCGTACGCGTCCGGCCAAGGACGGCGAAAAGGGCACGGCTGCGGCGCAGCTATTCGACGAATTCGACGCTTGGCGGAAGCGCAATCAGTATCAGCCGATGTCGTCGAGAAAGTTCTACAGGCGCACGGGCATGAGGTCCGCCTCGAACGGGACGGCTCGCATGTACCCGGTCACGGTGATGCGTA
>NZ_JAGTJJ010000092.1 GCF_028435365.1 Polyangium jinanense
AGACGCCGTCCATGTGCGTGCTCTGCTGGGGCCGGCCGAGGGCATTCCACATCTCGTCGCGGACGCTGCCAATGAGGCCATCCGCGTCGTGATCAATGCCGGCCACGGTGGCCCACGCGAGGGACTCGGCCTTCTTCGCAGCCTCGTGGAGCGCCTTCGCGTTGTCGAGTGCCGTGACACCCGCCTGCAGCCGGGCGACAGCCGTCTCGGCGACCTCGCCCCCGCGCCCAATGGCGGTCTCGTATGCAGAATGGACGTCCTCGTCGATGCGCTCGATGGCCGCCGTCGCGGCGATGACTTCTCCCATGGGAAATGCCCCCTTTATGTGTGTAAAGGCGTATGGGCGGCCACCATGCTACAAAGGTGAGGGAGATGTCAAGGGAGAAAGGGGCGGAAGCGGAGGCGAGAGCGGGGGGCGAGAGCGGGAGCGGGCGCCCCGGGACGGGGCGCCACCGCGTTCTTTTTCCAGCGTGTTGCCGCTACCGGGGCAATCGCTCGAGGAGCCAGGTGCCGAGCTCTTCGGTCATCAGCGTGTGCCTCTCGTTCTGGCTGGCGCACATCCAATCGTCGAGGGCAAACTTGTCGGGGTCCAGGATGGTGATGTCGGCCGACAGGTCCGTCCACGGATCGGTGCCCACCGCGAGGGCGCTGCCGGTCGGGACGAAGCTGGTCGAGGGATACGGGCACTTGACCGCGCCGGGAATCGCGGCGTTCAGGGCCTTGAACGCGAGCTCGAACGATTCGAGCGTTCCGCCGTGCGCCCCGTCGGCTTCGGGAAGCCCGCTCGTGCGCTGCTCCAGGTTGTCGAGCCCGGGGCCGCCCCGGAACACCACCTTGTTATCGCCCGCGGCCTGGGAGAAGAGCGCGAAGCCGTCGAGTATGCCGCCGGCGACGCCGTGCACCGCTTCCTTGCCGGCCGGGACTCCGCTATTCCCCTTGCCAGCGCCGTTCGCGAGAGCGAGCAGACGCGGGCGCCGGGGCCAATCGCCGACCCTCTTCAACTCCTCGAGGAACTTGGTGCGCTCCGGGTCCTCGCGCGGGGTGTCCCCGAGCTCGGCGATGTGGCGCCACAAAAGCTGCCGCGAAGCCGGGCTATTGACCTGCGCGGAGAGCGGGGGCGCGAGCTCGCGCAGCGCGTGCGCCAGCGCCTGCAAGCCGATCGGCATCCAGGCGCCGTGGTGCGGGCTGTCGTAGGAGACGTAAACCGCCGTCTGGTGGTCCATGCCGTCATTCTCCATCCTGGCCAGGGTGTAGCGCGTGATAAGGCCTCCCATGCTGAAGCCGCCGACGGTCAGAGGGGCGGAGCCGAGCCGTTCGGCGATCGCCCGCTCGATGCAGCGGTGAGCGACGGCGGCGTTGTGCAGGATGGAGGCCGTGCAGTCGTCGTAGCCGAGGATCACCAGGTCGTAGCCGCGGCGGCGCAGCTCGGTGGCGAACGCGTACTGGCCGTTCTCCAGCTCGTTCCAGAACCCGTTGAGGTCGGTCGGGCCCTGGTGAAAGCCGTCCGAGAGGATGACGGGTCGGGTCAGGCCAAACTTGGGGTTCGCGTAATACACGTAGGCATTGCCGCCGAGCCGGTTGGCGCCCGGGATCTCCCAGACCGCGTCCGGCTTGGGGGCCGCGGGCACATCCTTCTTGACGCGCCCCATCAGATCCCAGCTCTCGATGGTGTTGTTGATCATGGTGTGTCTCCTCCCGGCGACTTCGTCGCCTCTCTTGTCGTTACCCCGACCGCGTCACGGGTAAGCCGTATGCCCCCTCCGAGCTCGACCGAGAACGCGAGGATATGTTTTGGGAACGGAGACGTCTGTAGGACCTTGGTCCTATACGGGGATCACGGGCACGGGTAGGAGCGGAGGCGGGGGCGGCAAGAGAAATCTGATTGTGTACCGCTCCCGCGGCTCCCGCCGGATCCCGCCGCGCCGGTCACCGTCATGGGACGCTCGGTTCCCGGGCGCAGCGTGAGCCCCCTGGTTCGGTTTCCCTTGTCGCCCGGCCGAACAACGTGGGATTCGATACTTCATGCGAGCATTGAGGAGACGCCGCTGGGCAATGCTGGGCGTGCTGGGGTTGGGCTTCGGTGGGGCATGGATGATGGGTGCGTGCGGGGCGCCTCTTGATCCGGGGCCTGTCGATTCGTGCCCTGCTCCCCCCGACACCTCGACCGACACGTCGACCGAATGTGCGGAGCCGATGCCCGAGCCGTGCATGCTTTACCGCATCCCGCTCGTGGGAAACCCGAAGGAGGACGTCGCGCTGCGCAGCAAGTACATCGCTGCGTTCGGCAGCGCTTGTTACATGTCCGAGGCCGGCACGTTCGACTGCTTCTACGAGGCGTGGGAGGACGCGTGTGTCGACGCCGTGAAGATCGGCGAGGTGTCGGGGAATGCGCCGTACGACAAGGGCTACACGTGCCAGCCCGTCGCCGGCACGGAGGACTACTCGCTCCAGGTCGGCTCGGATCCCGCCAACAAGATTCCGATCAAGTACGAGGACGCGCCGCTCCAGACGTCGCTCATCGAGATCAAGACCGTCCCGACGGAGGTGAACGGTCCGTACCGGAACTTGGTCGAGGTGACGACCATCAAGCCGGAGAAAGACTTCTACTGCTCCAGCGGCCAGGTCGGCGACGACGGCAAGCCCCTCAGCCAGAGGAAGTGGATCCTCCAGGTCAACCGCAAGGCGCACGGCGGCGAGATTCACTCCGATCTCGCGGGCTTCACGTGGCCTTGTGTGGATGAGAAGTGCAAGCCAACGATCTGCACCGAGAAGCTCGTCCTCAAAGAGCCGTCAGACCCCCGCGTCTATGACCCGGACGAAGCGCAGGTGCACCACGTGGTGCCCAGGAAGGACCTGCGCGGTTGCCCGTGGGGCACGAACGCGTACAAGAACGCGGCCGTCATCTCGGCGAGGCTCAACCAACATCTCTTCAACAAGGTCCCGCCGGAAAAAGAGGTGGCGCAGATCAACAACGTTCCGCCGTACACGCCGTGACGCGGCCGGCGGACCCAGGCGGCGAGCCCGTTGACGCTGAGACCGACAGGGTCTAGGCGAAACACCATGAACGAACGGGTCACCGCCCGCTTCGGACGCCTGGTCTTCGACCGAGACGCCATCGTCCGCGCCGCGCTGCGCGCTTACCTGGAAGGCTGCCTCGAGGGGATCTCGCGCTTCGGCTTCCCGTCCATCGACGGTGTGGGTTGGACGGGCGATCTCCAGCGGGGCACCCTCCGCCACGACGACGGAGAAGGAAACTACGAGGTCGTGGCGTGGACCGAGGCGGGCGTCGTCGGGCTCGCGTGCGAGAGCGGGTGGGGGCCGATCCAGCAGCTCCGCCTCTCGGTCGACGCGGTGACCGGCGGCCCGGACGACGTGCGCGGGGCCGTGCCAGGGCTCCCCGCCGAGCTCGAGCCCGCGTTCGTGATGGCCGTCGGCAGGCTCGACGTGGGGCCGGAGCATGGGGAGAGGTGGGCGGGCGTGGGCTTCTGGCTTTACGGCGATCGCGTGGGAGGCTTGCTCTTCGACAAGCCGAAGGCCTGCGGCGCCCGCCGGCTGGCCGCGTGGGGCTTGCTCCACAACGGGCGGCTCTTGCCGCTGTCTTGTGAGTCGTATCGTCCACGCCCCGGGGCGATCGTGACGGCGTTCGTCGACCCGAAAGCCGCCCCCGCCCACGCGATCATGGACGCGGTGACCGACCGCGCCCTGAAGGGCCCCACGGAGTTCACGCCCGCCGAGCTTGAGACGCTCCTTCTCCCGACGCCCAAACCGAAGCAATTGCTCGCCGTCCAGCGCGGGCTTCAGAAGGTCGGCATCACCTGGCCCGGCTCGCCCGAGATCCCCGAGGTGCCGACATAACGGGCCAACCCTTTTTTGCGGTGACTCGTCTCCCCATTTCCAAACGCTCCCGGGCGAGGCGCAGGCGACCGTGAACGGTCTTCGTCTTCAGCCCGAGCGATTCGGCGATCTCCTGGATCGAACGCCCCTCCAGGTACGGAATCATCACGGCTCGAACGCGCGCCCCCACCTTCTCGAGGAATCGCTTGAGCCGGAACACGCCGTACGTCGCCTGCAGGAGGGTCTCCGGCGAGGTTGCATCTTCCTGCTCGGGAACATCCTCAGCCAATCCTGCGAAGACCTCCCGTTCGTGACGGGCCAGCTTTCGATGATTCCGCGCATGGTTGAGCCCGATCACCACGAGCCACGGACGCGCCTGCTCCGGCGTCACCAGACGCGAAAGGTTGCGCCAGGCCGCGATGAAGACGTCTTGCACGATGTCATCCACGTCGCGGGGATGAATGAACTGACCAAGAAGGAGGCGGCGCAGGAAATCGCGGTGTTCGAGGTACAGGCGGCCGAGCAAGGCGTGCGACGCGGAAAAGTTTGCCGGCGGAGAATGCAGGTGTAGCGTTGTCATAGCTCGTGAACTCCAGTAGCGTTGGGTTTGCGGGTCAGACGCCGGTCGGTGGTGAACGCGCCGGCTGGCGTCGCTTGCTTTTGTCTCACGAATCCGGGGAAAACTCAACCGCTAAAAGTGAGATTGGTTCGTCGGCGGAGAAGGCACGATCCGCCGGGAATGGTGCGAGGGGGGTTGGAATGGGGGCCGTGATCCTGCTGCCTTGGCTGGCAAGGTCGTCGCTGGTCTTGACTCGGCCTGTTCGATGAACTGCGCATCGCGCAGTTCATCGACCCCGGGTCCAGCGCTTGCGCTGGTCCGGGTCCAGGGGCGGACAGCCCCTGGTGGGGCCTGGGGCAACGCCCCAGCGCGGCGCCTCCCAGATGAGAGACCCACGCCGGGGGTGAGCTGGGACTCTTTGAGAACGGCGACCGACGGGGGTAACATCGCCGCATGCCCACCCGCATCGAGCTCCAGACCGAGGACGGCGCTGCGCCTGCGTTCGTGTTCGGCGCGGAGAACGCGCCCCGCGTGCTGTTCCTGATCGACGGCATCGGCATGCGCCCGGCGATGCATGCGCTCGCCGAACGCCTGTCGTCCGAGGGCTTCTACGTGCTGATGCCTGACCTGTTCCACCGCCTCGGCGCGTACACCGCGCCTGATCCGCGCGTGCTGTTCAGCGATCCCGAGGTCCGCGCGGCGTGGTTTGCCCGCCTCAAGGGCACCACCGCCGACACGCTGCTGCGCGACATCGGCGCGTACCTCGAACACCTCGGCTCGGGCCAGGTCGGCGTCACCGGCTACTGCATGGGGGGGCGGCTCGCGCTGTCGGCTGCGGCGAGCTACCCTGATCGCGTAACCGCCGCTGCTGCGTACCACCCGGGCGGCCTCGTCACCGACGCAGCCGACAGCCCGCACCTCGCGTACGACCGCATCAAGGCCGAGGTCTACATCGGCGCGGCCACCGATGACCCGAGCTTCACCGACGCGCAGCGAACGACCGTCGCTGACGTGCTCGCCCGCGCCCATGTCCGCCACACGATCGAGGTCTACCCGGCACGGCATGGCTGGGTCCCCGCGGACACGCCTGTCCATGATGAGGCGTGCGCTGCGCGCCATTGGGAGACGCTCGTCGCGCTGTTCCGTCGGGCGCTCAGCAAGTGACCCTATTCGCCCCCTGGAGGTAAGGCCCTTGGCAGCTCTCGACCCCAAGCTGAACGCGGAGTGGATCGAAAAACTCGAGAAACCCTCCGCTGACATGGCCCTTCGCGAGGCCTATTTCGCCGCGCTCGAAGCCGCCGGAGACGTTCGCGCAGACCTCGTGCGGCTCGAAGCCAGGGTCTCCGCGCTCGAGCTCGGGGCGCTCGGGCGGGCTGCATTGAAGACCCGTCGAAACGCGCTCCGCCAGACGATCGGCCTGGCTTGGTGCGACCGCTTTGGCTTCGGGTCCCGGCCCGGAGTCGACCGGCCGCTACCTTGGCCCGAGGACACTGCGACCCGCTGGCTCTCGCTCTACGAATACATCGAAGAGTGCCGGGGGGTCTGGCTGCCCGAGCGCGAAAAGCCGCCGTTCGCGACCCATGGCTCCAGCGTGACCGCCTGGGAGCGTCTGATCGGGGCTGTCCGGGACTCTCCCGAGGACTATGCAGCGCTCTTCCGCGACGCCATCTCGCTCAAGCCCGTCCCGGGCTCTCCGACGCTCTATTCGCTGCTGGTCCAGGGCGAGGCTGACTTTCACTGGGCGGTGGCCCAAGAGCAGCGGCGCGACGAGGATCCTCCCGTGCATGGGCTCATTCTGGACTACGAGAAAAACGAGTTCGTCCCCGTGCGTCCGGGTGGGTTCGGTCCCTATGGTTGTTTTGCTCGGGTGACCGATTTCGTTCGAGGGATGCTCGAGTCCTACGACCAGTTGATCCGGAGCGACCGCTTCATCCTCAAGGGATCGAGAGCGCCCGCAAAGGCCTACCTGGGCTTCAGCGAACCGCTCGGGCGCAGGCCCACCTCCATCGAGCTCGGGACGGCCCGCCATCGTGCCCTCGGCGAAATCCTCGACGTGCTCTCGGACCTCATGGGGATCGAGCCGTCCGAAATCAAAGCCACCCAGACGCTCGGCTCGCTCTCCCTCGACGCAGACGACTGGGCGGACCTTCGGGCCATCCTGGAAGACGGCTGGGTCGTGACCCTCGACGCCGCGGTGCCGTTCGAGGAGCTGACGATCGATGCGCTCACCAAGGCCATGACGCCCGCTGCCAAGGACGAAAGAGGCCCCAACAGCCGCAAGTGACTACAAATACTTCGGGTCCGGCACCGTCGTCGCCGGAGGTGCCGTCTTCACGGGCGGCGGGGCGCTCGTTTTTGGCTCCGCCGTAGGCTTTCGCAAGGGAGGCGGCGCCACCGTCGCGGAAGGCGCGACCGTTGTTGTCGCCGCCGGCGGCGCGTCTTTCGTCGGCGGAAGCGCCGTTCCCACCGGCGAGACCTGCGGCACGCCCGACGGAATCGCCGGCGCGGCCGGTTCGGCGACCGGAACCACCGCCGATGGCGCATTCGGCCCCCCGGTTGATTGCAACACGACGATCGCCGCGGTCACCCCGGCGACGACCACCGCCGCGGCCCCAAGGAAGAGATTCCGCCGCTTTCCGCGGGATCGCGGCTTGCCAACGCCTTCGAGCTCGATCGCTACCGCCGCCAGCGTCGGATCCTCGCGCGGAGGCCCGTACGGCGCAATCGACGCGGCGAACTCGCGCACGTCGGTGAAACGGTCCTCGGGGTTCTTCTCGAGCGCCCGCATCACGGCGTCCGCGAGCGGGCGCGGGATCTCGGGACAACGTTTGCCGATCGGGATAGGTTTTTCCGTGAGAATGGCGGCGAGGATGCCCGTCGCGCTCTCGTGGTGAAACGGAAGCTCGCCCGAGAGCAATTCGTAGAGCACCACGCCGAGCGACCAGATGTCGGCGCGCGCGTCGACGTTTTTCACGGACCGCACCTGCTCGGGCGACATGTAGAGCGGCGTGCCGAATGCGGACGCCGTCGTGGTCATCGACGCATTGACGTCGCCCGTGAGCTTCGAGATGCCGAAATCGAGAACTTTTATCGTGCGGTGGCCGCCGGTCTCGCAGAGGAAAAGGTTCGCCGGTTTGAGATCGCGGTGGACGATGCCCATCCGGTGCGCCTCGGCCATCGCCGCGCACGCCTGGAGAATGTATCCGACGGCCTCGCGGTAGGGGATCTTCGTGCGCTCGTCGAGCTCGTCGCCGAGCTCCCGCCCGCGGAGCAGCTCCATCACCATGAAGGGGCTGCCGTCCGGGAGCGCGTCGACGTCGAGGATACGCGCGACGTGCGGGCCCGAAAGCCGCGCGACCGCCCGCGCCTCGCGCTCGAAGCGCGCCGTGATCTCGCCCATCGAACGAATCTCGGGCAGGAGCAGCTTCAGCGCGACGCGCTGGCCGAGCCGCTGATGCTCGGCTTCGAGGACGATACCCATGCCGCCGCGGCCGAGCGCACGGACGACCGTGTACTTGTCCGCGATGACGGCCCCAGGCGAGGGTAAACTTTCGGCATCACTCCCGGACACGACAAACGAGAGTACTCCCGGCCGGCCGCGGATGGCCAGAGGGATCTCGGGTCACGGCGGGGCCACGCGCAGGAGGAAGCCATCCAACCCACCCTCGGATTTCAGCTTTTCCGCGCCGACGTCGAGCTCACCCAAAAACCAGCCCGCGACGAGCGCGAAGCCGTGCGCCGGGGCCGCGACGCCCGTGGCGAACGCTTTGTCCGAGCTCGAAAAGACCTT
This sequence comes from Polyangium jinanense, assembly GCF_028435365.1. The sequence continues at coordinate 8,184 of NZ_JAGTJJ010000092.1, forward strand.
GCTCCAGCGGGGTTTGCCGTCGCGCTCGAGGATCGCGACGAACGCGTGGTCCGTGCCGGGCGCCGTGGCGGGCGCGCTCGCGCCGAACGCCGAGCCCAGGCTGATCTCGCCGCTGACCACGATGGATTCGTCCGCGGCGATCGCCACGTTCTCGCCTGTCCCGTCCCCGTCGCCGCCGAAGAGGTTTGCCCACGCGAGCTTCCCGCCCGTGTCGAAAGCCCCGACGAGCCCCGTCGAATCGGAGGCATCGAACACCTGATCGCCGATCCGGGTGCTCGCCGTGCCCCTGCCGGCAAACACGACGCGATCGCCGCGCACCGCGAGATCATGCAGTCGATCGACGGCGGCGCCGCTGACGAGCTGCATCCAGCGCACTTCGCCGTCCGCGTCGAAGCTCGTCACGAACGCGTCGGAGCCGGTGGCTTTGATGGGCATCGCCGGCATGGGCAGGCCAAAATCCACCGTGCCCTCGAAATAACCGGCCACGTACACATTCCCGGCCGCGTCCACCGCGGCGGCCGTGCCGCTGTCGTGGCCCAGCCCGCCAATCGACTTCGCCCAGCGGACCGATCCGGACGGCGTGAGGCTCAGCACGAAGAGATCGGATTCACCGACGGCCGTGAGCGTCTTGCTCCCGATGGCCGCGGATCCGTTGAATTGGCCGACCACATAGATGTTTCCGTCCGCGCCCACGGCGATGGCGCCCGGAACGTCCGTGAGCGCGCCTCCGAATGGGACGGACCATTCGAGTTTGCCCCAGCTCGTGAGCTTGAGGATGGCCACGTCGTGCCCGCCGGCGCTGACGAGCGGGCCGCCGCCGAAATCGACGGTCTGCTGGAACTGGGCGAGGACGTACATCGCGCCCTTTGCGTCGATCGCGGCCCGCGTCACGTCTTCGTCGAGTGCTCCGCCGAACGAGGTCGACCAGCGGTGCTGGCCTTCCTGGGAGTACGAGGCGATGAAGACGTCGTTTCCCCCTTTGGACGTCAAATCTTTGTCGCCGAGGTTGAGTGTGCCGTCGAAATGGCCGGTGAGGACGAGCGTGCCGTCGTCGCCCTGGGCGAGGTGGCGCGCCATCTGAAAGCCGGGCCCGCCGAGCTTCTTTTGCCAGGCGGGCGGAACGCTGGCCCCGGGGCCACATTCGTCGTCGTTTTCGCAGTCGATGGGATCCACCGTGGCGCTCTGGCACGTGCCGTCGACGCAGGTTTGGGCCTCGGGGCAAAGCACGCCGGCGCACGCCTGGCTCAGGCGCACGGGGACCCGGAACGAATTGTGCGGCACGAATCGCATGGCCCGACGCGCGATGATGCAGCCGGGTCCGTACGCGGGCGCGACGCAGGCCGTTTCGACGGGCGCGCCGAGGCTGCCGACGACCTTGAAAGCAAATGGCGCTTCCCGCTCGCTCTCGGGCGGCAGGAGCACGATGGATCCGATCTCGCCATTGTTTTGACAGAGCGATGTGGTCGTACCGTACGGACGGGTCTCGATCTCGCCGAGCAGCCCGGCGGTGATGCCCGTGCTGTCGAGGTCACCACAGGAGCTATTCGTCGAGATTTCCACGAAAGCCTCGGTCGGATCGAGGCAGCCGAGAGGAGCCGCGCAGACGAGAGCGGTGAGCCCCGCGCGGAGGAGCCGCGAATGGTTGACCATAGATGTTCACGATATCCCAGATCGTTATCGTGATGGTACAAATAGCGACGGGGAGCGTATCATCGGAGGATGATGTCTCCTTATCGTGTAAGACTCCGAGGATTGACCTTCCCCATCGTCGCCGTGCTCGCGCTGCTCGTCACAGAAAGGCCGGCTCGCGGCGCGGATCCCTGCGGCTTTCCCGAAGAATGCGCGTCGGGCTTTTGCGTCGGCGGCGTCTGCTGCGATACGGCGTGCACCGGTCTCTGCGAAGCATGCACCGCCGCGGCCAAAGGCAGCGGCGAGGACGGGTTTTGCGGACCGGCAAAAGAAGGAACGGTTTGCAAGAAGGCGTACTGCGACGACGCGCTTGCTTTCGTGTCCGCATCACTCTGCGACGCCGCGGGTAGCTGCGTGGACCCGACGACGCCCCCGGAATCGTGCATCCACGACGATCCCTGCAAAATCGATCTGTGCGGGGACAACGGTTGTGAGGTGGTGGTCAAGTTCGACGGGACCGAATGTGGTGCCGGAATGACGTGCCAGGACGGCATGTGCGCAGGCGGTGGCGCGTCGAGCAGCAGCAGCAGCAGCACGAGCGGAAGCGGAGGCGCAGGCGGTAGCGGTGGCGGTAGCGGTGGCGCTGGCGGAAGCGGTGGCGGCAGCGGCGGCGCAGGCGGCAGCGGCGGCGTCGGAGGTGATCCTTATCCGCCGATTCGGGATACCGGCTGCGGCTGTCGCCTCACGGAAACCTCTCCCCTCGGAGGCGCCGCCGCGCTCGTGATGGCCGCGCTCGCGCTCCTCGGACGAACCCGCAAGCTCAGAACTGGAACAACGTCGCGCCCCCGCCCCCGCTCGCCTCGGTCGTGAGCTGCCCCGGCGCGATCGTCCCCGCATGCGGCGCGCGCTCCGTGAACGCCGCGACCGTGACCGCGGCGCCCGCCGCAGCGACCGCGCCGAGCCCCGTCCAGAACCACCAGCGCGTCACGACCGACTTCGCCTCGAGCGCCGCCGTCACCGCCTTGTAGCCGCCGGCCGGGACCACGGCCGAGGTCTCGTACACCCGAAAATCCGGGTGGCGCACGGTGATCTTGTGCGTGCCCTTGGGCACGTTGAGCTCGACGGGCGCGACGCCGATCGGCTTGCCGTCGACGAGCACCTCGGCGGACGGCGCAGACGCGCGCACCGTGAGCACGCCCGTGGTCGCGCGGGAGAACAGCTCGAACCGCACGGTCTCCGCAGCGCCGCCTTCGAGCGTGACCGTCTTCTTCGCGCCGAAATAACCCTCCGCGTCGACCTCGATCTCGGCGGGCCCCGCGACGAGCTTCAGCGGCGCGGCGAGCGGCGATTTGCCGACGACCACGTTTCGCACGACGATCCGCGCGCCTTCGACGTTCGTGACGATGTCGAGCGTGGCGACGCGCTGCCGCAGCTCGGCGATGAGCGTGGGCAGCCGCGGCACGCGCGCCTTGAGGTCGAGCGGTGCCGCGGCGTCGAAGGCCATGAGCTTGTCGAGCGCCTCGGGAAAACGGTTCAACGCTTCGAGCGCACGGCCCATGTTGTAGAGCAGCGCCGGGTTCTTCGTGATCGCGTACGCCTCGCCGTACGCGGCGAGCGCGTCCTCGTACCGGAGCAGCTCCATGGCCTGATCGCCGGCCTTCTTGCGCTCGGCGGCGCGCGCTTGCGGGTCGTCCGCGGGCGCGGCCTGCGGGTCGGCGCGCAGCATCGACGGCGAGAACGAGAACGCGGTGGAGAGCGCGACGACGAGCGTGGTTCGTAGAGCTCTTTGGCGAGGTGAACGCACGGGACGATCCTCCGCGCTTCTGGCGCTCCTCGCAGAATACGCGCGTGGCGCAGGGTGGGAAGAGGCTCCCCTTACCGACGAAGCGTTTCGAGCTGCGAAACGATCACCTCGACGAACCGTGCCGCCGCACCCTCGCTCCAGCGGAAATACAGGCTCGGCTCGGTCAGCTCGAGCTCGATGAGCTGGAGCGCGCCGCCTTCGCCTCGCACGAGATCGACCCGGGCGTAGAGGAGCGGCTTGCCCACGGCCGCGAACGCGGCGCGGGCGACGTGAAGTGCCTCGGCTTCGATCGGCGCGGACGAGATGCGGCTCTGAAACTCCGGCTGCGAACGAAAATCGCCCGCGCACGGCACCTTCCGCACCGCATGGCTCGGCTCGCCGCCGAAAAATACGACGGAAAGCTCGCCCTCCGACTCGATCGAACGCAGGTACGGCTGCACCATCACCTCACCCGACACGACGAGCGACGCGGCATGCGCCTCCGCCTCGTCGGGGTTTTTCCGCGCGTCGATCCGCTTCGCGCCCACCGAGCCCGCCGAGACCGCCGGCTTGATCACGACCTCGGACCAACCACGCGCCTCGATGCGCCGCGCGAGCCCCTCGGCGCGCTCGCCATGCGCGAGCCAGAGCGTCGGGACCACGGGCACGCCGGCCGCTTCGAGCGAGCGCAAGTAGGACTTGTGCGTGTTCTCGCGGATGACGTCGGCCCCGTTCCAGAGCGGTACACGCGCGGCCGTCCGCTCGGCCCACGCGACGAACGCATCCCTGCGGCCGGGCCCGTCCCAGTAGTCCCAAGGATTGCGGAGCAGCGCGAGATCGGCCTCGTCCCAGGGCGCGTTCGGGTCGTCCCAGACGAGGCAACGATGAGCAATCCCTCGCGCTTCGAGGGCCTCGCGGAAGAGCGCGTCGTCGACGTCGAGCTCGGGCAGACGGGCGCACGTCGCGATGGCCAGGCGGGTTTTCGGCATGTCGCTTTCTTGCCTCAAACTCGCATGCGAAGCGAGCGATGCGAGCGCGCCGCCCCCTCTGATGTCAAACCTCCGCCCCCCATGCTGGACGCCGCGCACATCACGCCCGCCGCGCACGGTCCCTCGTTGCGGAGCCTCCTCAATCTCGCGTGGCCGATCATCATCTCACGCTCGGCGCAGGTCGTGGTCAGCGTGTCCGATGCCGCCATGGTCTCGCACCTCGGTCAGGACAGCCTCGCCGCCACGACCACGGGCGGGCTCAACTTGATGGCCTTCTTCATCCTGCCGATGGGTGTGGTCTTCATCGTGTCGAGCTTCGCGTCGCAGCTCTATGGCCGCGGCGATCATGCCGGGGCACGCCGGTACGGGTTTTATGGCCTCGCCGTGGCTGCGATGGCGCAGGTCCTCTACTTCGCGGGCATCCTCGTCATGCCACGCGCCGTCGCGGCGATCGGCTACACGCCCGCCGTTGCGACGCTCATGCAGCAATGGCTCACCGTCCGCCTCTGCACGGGCGGCGCGGCGATCGGGCTCGAGGCGCTCGGCAACTATTACGGCGGGCTTGGCAACCCGCGCCTGCCCATGGCCACGCAGGTCCTCTGCATGGTGCTCAACGTCGTGCTGAACTGGGTGTTCATCTCGGGGCACCTCGGCGCGCCCGCGCTCGGCGTGGTCGGCTCGGCGCTGGGGAGCGCACTCGCGACGTTGACCGCTTTCCTCGTGCTCCTCGGGTGTTTCCTTGCCGGCTTCGGCGAGCACCCGAGCGCCCGCCAAGGCAAGGCGAAGCTCCGTCTCTCGGAGCTCGGTCGCATGCTGCGGTTCGGCATCCCGTCGGGGCTCAACTGGTTCGTCGAGTTCGGCGCGTTCTCCTTGTTCATCAACCTCGTGATCAACGGGCTCGGCACGACCACGCTCGCCTCGTTCATGGCCTCGATGGAGGTGAACCAGGTCGCGGCCATGCCCGCGTTCGGCCTGACGAGCGCGGGGGCGATCCTCGTGGGGCAAGCGATCGGCGCGAAGGATCTCGATCAAGTGCCGAAGACGGTGAAGCTCACGGCCCTCGTGGCGTGCGGCTGGATGGGCTTCGTGGGCCTCGTCTACCTCGTGTTCGCGCGGTACTGCATGCTCCCCTTCGCGCCGCCCGGGGCGGAGCGCGAGGCCTTCCTCGACATCACGGCGCGTATCCTCACGCTCTCGATCACGTGGCAGATCTTCGACGCGACGGTGATGACGCTGGCCGAGTCGCTGCGCGCCGCGGGAGACACGGCCTTCACCGCCTGGGTCCGCGGGATCGTGGCGTGGTGCGTCTTCGTGCCGGGCTCGTTCATTTCCGTACGGGTGCTCGGCGGCGGCATCGGGTGGGTCGTCTTTTGGCTGACGGGGTACATCGCGCTCATGGCCGTCATCCTGCTCTTGCGCTTCCGGAGCGGCGTATGGCGCAGGCTCGATCTCACCGGCTCGGAGCTACCGCCCGTCTGAAGGGTCGTGCACGTATGAAAGGGGCCGTGGGCGCGCGTCGCAGATCCGCAACGCGCGCACCGCCCCGGGCCCTTGGATCTCGCGTCCTCCGTGCCGTGCACGATTTTCGCTTGTCCATTCCGCATGAGCTCCGAGGTTCGCTCCCCGCTGGACGAGCATCCCCTCGCCGCGTTTCGCGCGGCGCTGCTCGGGCGTCGTGACGTCCTGGTCGCACGTGAGATGGAGCGACTGCGGCGCATCCTGCCCTGGCTCGCGCAAGCCCCCGAGGAGTTCCTCGTCGCGCCCGTCACCGAGGACGTGCTCGCGTACGCAAACGCGCTCGCGGCCCCCGATTTCTCCGACCTCGAGACGCGCGCGCGGGGGTGGTGCGAGAGTCAGGTGACGCTCGGCGGAGGCGTGCACCTCGTGCTCCAGCTCGTCGAGGGGTGCCGGCAGGACTACCTCGACGTCGCGATGGACGCGGTCGTCGCGGGCGTGCCCGAGGCCCGGGCCGGCGTGCATCGGCTCATGGAAGCGTTCACCGCGGTGCTCACGGCGGTCGACGCGTTTTTCCACGGCCCGGACGCGCGCGAGGCGGCCGACGCCACGTTGTTCCGTCACTTCGTGGATGCCTCGCCCGACCCGGTCGTGCTCGCGGGCGGCGAGGGGACGATGCTCCTCTACGCGAACACGGCCTTCCAGGAAACGTTCGGCAGCGAAGGAATCCCGGGTCGCATGATGTCGACGCTCGTCCCGGACGAGCAACGAAGCGCGCTCGCAGCGCTCGCGAACACGGCCCTTCGCGAAGGCCGCGCGCGCGGCGAGCTCCATCTGTTTCGTGCGAACGGCGAGCTCTTCGAAGCGGACATCCTCTCGTTCATCGCGCCGGGCCGCAGCGATCGGATGCCCGCGCGCTTCTGGCTCTTGCGCGACAAGGGCCCGCTCATCGCGGCGGAGCAGGCGCGCGGAAAGCTCCAGGAGGAGATCATCGCCTCGCAAGCGGCAGCGATCCGCGCGCTCTCGACGCCGCTCCTGCCGATCGCCGAGGGCGTGATCCTGATGCCGCTCGTGGGCGCGCTGAACGAGCAGCGCACCGAGCAGATGCTCGAGACCTTGCTTCAAGGCATCTCGCGGCGGGGCGCGCGCGTGGCGATCCTCGACATCACGGGCGTGAACGACGTCGACTCGCACGTGGCGCACGGCATCCTGCGCGCGGCCCGCGCGGCGTCGCTCCTCGGCGCGCGTGTGTTCCTGACGGGCATCCGCGGGCCCGTCGCGCAGACGCTCCTCGCGCTCGACGCGAACTTCGGCTGCCTCGTCTCGTGCAGCACGCTGCAGGACGGGGTCGCTCGCGCGCTTCGCGGAACCCACGCCGAGGGGTATGCTCCCCGGCGATGGACCGGCTGATCCTCGCATCCACGTCCCGCTTCCGCCGCGCGCTGCTCGACCGCCTCGGCCTCCCCTACGAAGCCCGCGCGCCTCATTTCGACGAGATCCCGCCCGAGGGACTTTCGCCCCGGGACGTCGCCCGCGCGTTCGCCGAGGGCAAGGCGAAGAGCCTCGAAGCGGCGCCGGGGACGTGGGTCATCGGCGCCGATCAGGTGCCCGAATACGACGGTCACATCCTGCGAAAAACCGAGAGCCAGGACGACTGCCGGGCCCAGCTCGCCGAGCTCTCCGGACGCACGCACATGCTGCACACGGCCGTCGTGCTCTGGTCGCCGTCCGAGGGCCGAATGCTCGGCGAGACGGTCACGGTGGAGCTCACGATGCGGCCGCTTTCGCCGGCGCTCATCGATCGATACGTCACGCTCGACGATCCGGTGGGCAGCGCGGGCGGGTATCTCTTCGAGAAGCGTGGCATCGGCCTCTTCGAATCCGTGCGCGGCGGGGACGAGTCGGCCATCGTGGGCTTGCCCTTGCTCTCGCTTTGCCGCCTCCTGCGCGAAGCCGGGATCGAGCCGCTCGATCTCGCGAGGTGACGAGAATGGCCTCCATGGATCACGCGGAGATTCTGCGCAAAGGCGTCGAGGATTTCCGTCGATTCGTCAATCCGCTCGTCGCCGCGCGGGTCGCCATGACGGGCGAGCCGTATCGTATTGCCGGGACGCGCGACGGAAAACTCGTCGACGAGGGCGGACGGCTCATCGAGGATCTGCATGGCACGCAATCGCTCGGGCACCGTGTCGCGGCCGTGGCCGATGCCGTGCGGGATTGGCTCGCGACCGACGCGCCGTCCTGGTATCCGTCGCGGGTCAATCCTTACGCGGGGCGGCTCGGGCGCGCGCTTTTCGAGCGGACGGGCTACGACAACGCGTTTTTCGGGATGTCCGGCAGCGACGCGGTCGAGGCGTCGATGAAGCTCGCGCGCGCCGCGACGGGGCGCCCGCGCGTGCTCTCGCTGCTCGGCGCGTATCACGGCACCACGATGGGGAGCTGCGCGCTCATGAACCCCGGCATGTTCCGTGATCCCTTCGCGCCCCACCTTCCCGGCGTCTCGCCCGTCCCGCCCGAGGACGTGGACGCGCTCGCGCGCGCGCTCGAACCGGAGGACGTGGCCGCGATCATCGTGGAGCCGATCCAGCTCGAAGGCGGCGTGTTCCCTTTGTCGGACCGATACATAACGTCTCTCTGCGAGCTCACCACGAAGCACGGCACGCTGCTCGTGGCGGACGAGGTGCAGACCGGTCTCGGCCGGCTCGGTCGTTTCCTCGGCACCACGACCTGGCCACGCCGCCCGGACGTGATCGTGCTGGCGAAGGCGCTCGGGGGCGGCCTCTTGCCGTGCTCGGCCATGCTCACGCGCAAGGACACGTTTTTGCGCGCCTATGGCAAGGACATGGCCACGGCGGAGGCGCACAACGTGACGTTCGGCGGCAATGCGATGTCCTGCGTCGCGGCGCTCGCGATGCTCGACCTGCTCTCGCCCGAGGTCTTCGCCGTGGCCAAGGCGCGCGGCGACCATTTTCAAGCGGGGCTCAGGCGCGCACTCGCGGGCTCGCCGCTCGTCGTGGAGGTGCGCGGCGCGGGGCTCATCGCGGGCGTCGAGCTCAGCGCGACGGACCACCCGTGGCTCTCGTTCGAGCATTTCGGCATGGACGAGCTCGACGGGCATTCGCCGATTGGCCTACTCGTCTGCCATCGCATGTACAAGCGGGGCTATTATTGCTTCGTGTGCGGCCACCGTTGGAATACGCTCCGACTCCAGCCGCGGCTCGATATCGAGGAAAACGAGCTCGACGCGTTCGTGACGGCGCTGCGGGAGGAAATCGATACGATCGCGGAGCTCGTGTAACGGAAAAGGCAGCCAAAACGGAACCGGCGGCTCCGGCGCCCTCTTTGCATTCCCCCGCCGTGGGGAAGCCCATGCGCACGCCGCCCACGCCAAGCCTTCCGCGATCGCACGGATTCCGCATTTTGACCGGCGTGCTCTTGGCACTCGCCGCTTGCACGAACCGCGGCTATGCAGATCACGGCACGGACGTCACGCCGCCACGGCTCGCCGCGCCCTCCCCTGCCCCCGAGCTTCTGCGCTTCGACATCATGGCTGGATCCATCACCAATCACTTCTATCGCCGCGGCCCGATCGCGGCGCACCTCCTCACGACCTCCGGCCCCGTCCCCCGCCTCCTCGTCGCTTTTCCCGCGGGGAACGCCGGCATCGTCCTCGGATTCGCGCCCCTCGTGCAGCCTGCTGCATTCGAGCTCGCGCCTCTCACCACGCTCGACGGCGTCGAAGAGCCCGATGGCATGCGCGGCGTCACGGCGCACCTCGTCGCCCGTGCGCCCGCCTTGCGCATCCACCACGCCATGCTGGCCGGCATTCGATTCCTGCGAGACGAGATGGCCGGAGGCCTCGGTCCTGGGGCGCCCTCGCTCGCGCACGAGGTCGATCCCGGACCGCCTTTCGCCCTGCGCCGCACCATGCTGGACGGCCGACGTATCGAGCTCCGCATCGAGCCCCGAGAGGGCTCCACCGTCACACGCGAAAACGACGATATCGTCCTTCATGCGGGCCCCGAAGGCGAGGTTCACTTCCTCGCCACGGCCCTCCAGGACGAGGCGCCGCTCGCGCCGTTTCCCGTCGAGGATCTCCTCAATGTGCATGCGGCAAGCGACGCGCAGGCACGCCGGGCCCTCTCCTTCCTATCTTTTCAAGAAAAGCTCCTCGCCGGCTCCTGGCGCTTCCTGACCTATTTCGGACGCGACACCCTGCTCGCATTGCACATGCTCCTGCCCGCCCTCGAGCCCCCTGCGATCGAAGCGGGGCTCGGCTCGGTGCTCGATCGGCTCGCCCCGGACGGCGACGTCGCGCACGAGGAGGCCATCGGCGAGTATGCGGTGTGGCTCAATGCCATGGCGACCCCGCGGCCCGCGGATCTGCGCGCGCCCGTCCTCGATTACAAGATGGTCGACGACGATTTTCTCCTCGCCCCCATGGCCGCGGCCTATCTGCTCGACATGCCCGCGGGGAGCACGCGTGCCCGAGGATTCCTCGCCTGCAAGACGCCTTCGGGCATGCTTTATCGCGACGTGCTCCGGCAAAACCTCGCGCTGGTCCTCGCCCGCGCGGCCCCCTTCGCGAAACACCCAGGCCCCGAAACGCTGGTCTCGCTGAAACCAGGCCTTCCCGTGGGCAACTGGCGCGATTCGAATCAGGGGCTCGGCGGTGGGCACATCCCATTCGACGTCAACGTGGCCCTCGTCCCGGCCGCCCTGCGCGCCGCCGCGCGCCTCTTCGCGAGCGATCTCCTCGGCCCGGATCCGGCTGCGGCCAGCGAGGCACGCGCCCTCTCCGATGCATGGAAGGGGGTCGAGCGCTTTTTCAGGGTGGAGATCCCCGCGGAGGCGGCGCGCGCGCGCGTGAGCGAATACGCGGCCGCGGTCGGTCTCGACGGCGCTCTTGCGGTCGCATCGATCGACGTCCCGATCCGCTTCTTTGCCCTCGCGCTCGACGCCGCGGGCAAACCGATCCCGGTGATGCATTCGGACACGGCATTCGTCCTGCTCTTCGACGAGCCCTCGCCCGAGCTTCTCACGCTCGTGGCCCACGACCTCCTGCGCCCGTTCCCGGCCGGGCTTCGCACGGACGTCGGCATGCTGGTCGCGAATCCTGCGTATGCAGGCGATCCTGCCCTCGCCGCGATGTTCACGCGCGCCGATTATCACGGGACCGTGGTCTGGTCGTGGCAACAAGCCGCCATGGCCGCGGGTCTGTCCCGGCAACTCTCGCGCAAGGACCTACCGGACGCCACGCGCGAAGCGCTCCTCCTGGCCGAACGCGCGTTGTGGGAGGGCATCGAGGCCACCCACGCGCGGCGCGCCGAAGAGCTGTGGAGCTGGGAGCCCCGGGGCGGCAAGGCGGTGCTCATCCCGTTTGGCCAGGCGCGCGGCCACGTGGATGAATCGAATGCGCTCCAGCTCTGGAGCACCGTCTACCTGGCGCTCCGGCCCCCGTCCAGAAGCGGCCCGCGATAGAGAATCGTGCTCATGAGGGGCTTGTACCCCATGACCTCGTTGAGGTGCCGGATCGGTTCGTTCCCGACGGCGTTCTCCGTCACCAGACGCCGGAAGCCAGCTCGCTTCGCGGCGGCCACCTGCGCCCGCTTGAGCGCGCTTGCAATGCCTCGTCCGCGCCATGCGCGCCGCACACCGGTGAGGCTGTGGAATGCGACGCCGCCTCGACCACGCTGGAGCACCGCATACCCCACCACCTCGGCGCCTTCCATTGCGATGAACGTGAGGTCGTGCGTATGGATGGGCCTGTCCATGTCCGTCGCGAGCCATTCCTCGAACGAACCCACCTCGTCGGCCTCGTCCACGGGGATATCGGGAATGGCTTCCTTCGCGACCTGGTACATGCCGGCCAAGACGTCGGGCCGCTCGGCCCGTGTCACGAGCGTGATGCCGGCCGGCGGCTTCACCTCCGGCATGGGCAACGCATCGAGCTCCAGCACGAGCTCGACCTCTCGCCCGATTTCCTCGTAGCCGCGCCGTTCGAGGTAAACGCGGGCGTCGTGCTGGCTCTCATGGGCCTCGATCTGGAGCTCACGCAATCCGAGCCGCCGCGCGTGCTCCGAGAACGCGCGATGCATGGCCGATCCGAGGCCCTGGCAGCGAAACGCGGGAATCACCCAAAGGCCCGCGATCCCGCACGGCTCCGCGCTCTCACCGCCGGCAGGTCGAACGAAGGCCGCGCCCACGGGGCGCCCATCGAGCCGGAGCACCCCATCCACGCGGCCCGGGTGAAGGCCGCGCAGATGACGCGCATCCTCGAACGAGGGAATCCCCCAGACATCCGCAGCGTCGACGACGTCGACCCAGTCCCGAAGGGCCTCGTCATCCTCGATGATCTCGAGTGTCGCCATGGGGGAGGAAAACGAAGGCGCCTGCTACCGCCGAAGCCCCGGCGCCTCGTGCCCGCTCGTGGCCACGTATTCGAGGTACCCGCCGCCGTACTTGTGCACGCCTTCCGGGGTCAATTCGAGCACGCGGTTCGAGAGCGCCGCGAGGAAATGGCGATCGTGGGACACGAACAGCATCGTCCCCTCGAAGTTGGAAAGCGCCTCCACCAGCATTTCCTTCGTGGCGATGTCGAGGTGGTTCGTCGGCTCGTCGAGCACGAGGAAATTCGGCGGATCGTAGAGCATCCGTGCAAGAACGAGCCGCGCCTTCTCCCCGCCGGAGAGCACGCGGACGGGTTTGTCCACGTCGTCACCCGAGAAGCCGAAGCAACCCGCCAGCGTGCGCAGCGTGCCGAGCGAGGCATCGGGGAAGGAATGGATGAGCGTGCCGACCACCGTGAGCTCCGGGTCGAGCACGTCCATCGCGTGCTGCGCGAAATACCCGAGCTTCACGCTCGCCCCGAGCGACGCTCCGCCCGCGTCCGGCGTGAGCTCGCCGGCGATGATCTTGAGCAGCGTGGATTTGCCCGCGCCGTTCACGCCCATCACGCACCACCGCTCGCGCCGCCGCACCAGGAAATCGAGCCCCTCGTAGACCGCGCGGCTGCCATAACGCTTCACCACGCCGTCGAGCTTCGCGACGTCCTCGCCGGACCGCGGGGGCGCCCGGAAATCGAACATCTGCGGCCGCTTGCTCTTCTTCGGCGGCTCGAGCTTGTCGATCTTGTCGAGCTTCTTCACCCGGCTCTGCACCTGCGCCGCCTTCGCCGCGTGGGTCTTGAACCGCTCGATGAAGCGCATCTCCTTCGCGAGCATCGCCTGCTGCCGCTCGTATTGCGCCTCGGCCTGCTCGGCGGCAATCGCGCGTTGCCGCTCGTAAAAATCGTAATTGCCCGTGAACGTGGTGAGCTCGCCGCCGTCGATCTCCAGGATCTTCGTGCAGAGCCGGTTCATGAAGGCGCGATCGTGGGCGGTGATGACGAGCGCGCCCTCGTACGACTTCAAGAAACCTTCGAGCCAGATGATCGACTCGATGTCGAGGTGGTTCGTCGGCTCGTCGAGCAGGAGCACGTCGGGCCGGAGCAGGAGGATCCTGGCCAGCGCCACGCGCATCTTCCAGCCGCCGGAGAGTGTGCCGACGTCACGATCCATGAGCTCGTTCGAGAAGCCGAGGCCCGCGAGGATCTCCCGCGCCCGCGCGTCGAGCGCATAGCCGTCGAGCTCGCTCCATTTCGCCTGGGCCTGCCCGTATCGTTCGAGCAGCTCCTCCATCTCGTCCGCGCGATCGGGATCCGCGAGCGCCGCTTCGAGCTCGGCGAGCTCGGCCGCGATCTCGGAGACGGGGCCGACGCCGTCCATCGTCTCGGCGACGATGCTCTTGCCCTTCATCTCGCCGACGTCTTGCCGGAAATACCCCACCGTGACGCCACGATCGATGGCGATCTGCCCCTCGTCCGGCGCTTCCTCGCGGGTGATCATGCGGAAGAGCGTGGTCTTGCCCGAACCGTTCGGGCCGACGAGGCCGATCTTCTCGCCGCGGTTGACGGCGGCAGAGGCCTCGACGAAGAGGATCTGCTTGCCGTGGCGCTTGCCAATGGAGTCGAGCCGGATCATGCGGGGCGCCTACTTAGCGGACGGAAGGCCCTAACGCATCCGAAAAAAACACGCCGTCCTCCGGAGGATGGAGGATCGGCAGAAAGCTCACGCGGGGGGCGGCACGCTCGGCTTCCAGCTGCGCCGGCATTCTTCGAGGTAGGCTCGCGCCTCCGCGATTGTCTCGAAGAACCGCAGCGTCGTCGCGCCGCCCGTGAGCAGCTTGGTGGCGCGCGCGATGAGCTCGATCAGGACCCGGATGGAGTAAGGCGCGCCGACGACGGCCACGACGTGCGGCGGCAAGGGCTTCGGCCGGCCGAGCCCTTCGCCTTTTGCCATCCGCGACATGGCCGTGGCCTGCCGGACGTCGGCGAGCACGAAGATCCGGCCGAGCGCGAGGAGCCGCTCGTCGTGGACCCGAAAAATCGCGGACATTTCGCCGTCCTCCACATCGCCATGAAACTCCATCACGAGCAGGTCCTCCTGCTCGAAGTGGAGCATGTGCCTGCCGATGCGGATCTCCTCGTCCATCGATTCAATCGGAGATCAGGGCATCGGGCAGCGCGGATCGCCGTTCTGCACCATCTGGATCTCGTCGTCCGTGAGGGGCAGCGGATCGCAGCCGTGCTCCTTCTCGCAGACGAAGTCAAACTCGGGCAGGGCCTTTTTATGGCAATCGAGGCAATTGCCGCCGAACTGGTTCACAACGTCCGTGGAGCCGCGCTGCACGATCTTCGTGCCCATCTCCGAGACTTCCAGGAAGAAAAACTCCCAGTCGTTCGACTCCGCGGCGAATCCCGGCGCGCGCTTGACCATCGCCTCGAAGGGGACGAGCTGGATCACGGTGCCCACGGGGTAATCCGTCGTGCCGGGGGCATTGGCCGCGGCGAGCGTGGCATCGAGGTTGCCGAGCTTGTTCGTGACGCGGAACGAGCGGACCTTCTCCCAGCCGAGGATGCAATCTAAATCGGCTTCGGTCATGACGAGGTCGTTACCGCCTGCGCCGCCGTTACCGCCACTGCCGCCTGCGCCGCCTGCGCCGCCGGTGCCGCCGCTGCCGCCGGTGCCGCCGGTGCCGCCCGCGCCCGCATTGCCCCCCGCGCCTCCGCTGCCGCTGTTTTCGTCGCCGCACGCGGTAACGGCCGCGCAGACGAGGACCAATCCGAGGATCGAAGCAAAACCGAGGCGGGAATGGATCATGTAGAAGCTCCTCCGTGGGGCCTACGCGCGAACCGCGTCGCCCGGATTCGCCTTCTCTACAGGCTTTCCCGCCCCTTCACAACGACAATTCTCTGCGCGACGAGGCCGCTCAGGGAGTCTTCGCGGCGCGGCGCTTGTCACGGAGCCAGGCGAGGCCCGCGTCGAAGACGACGTCATGGCCGCCCTCGAAGAGCACGAGCGTGGCGTTCCCCGAGGTGCGTGTGAGGTACGATGGGGCGCCGGCGCGCTCGTAGATATCGTCGGAGGAGGTCGACCTTACGCGCCGGGTCGCCGTGGGGGCGAGGAGCTTCGCGAGCACGTCGTCGCCCACGCGATCGGCCGGTTCGGCGAGGTCGTTGAACGCGGAGATCGAATGCCGCGGGGGCACGATGTCGTCGCGAATGCCCGTGGCTACGTAGACCGGCACGCCCGCCTGCTTCGCCCGCGAAAGGAGCGCGCTCGGGCTGCGGCGCGCGCACTCGTGGAACGCCTGCGTGCCGGGACGCGGCGCGCCGCTGCACACGCCCTCGATGAAACGCGCATAATGCCGCTTGGGAAAACCCTTCCGATTGTACGTGTACCAATCGGGGATGTCGTACACCGGCGCCCACGCGACGACGCCCGCCCAGAGGTCCGGATGCCGCCCAGCCATCGCGAGCGCGGTCATGCCGCCGCCGGAGAAACCCGCGAGATAGATACGCGTCTCGTCGACGTGGCCGCGCTGCTTCGCGTACGCGATGGCGTCGAGGATGTCCTGCGCGGCGAGGTCCGAGGCCGCGGCCTCGGGGCGGAGGTACGGTCCCCGGAAATCGGGGTGCACGAAGACCCAGTCGTTCTTCGCGGCAAACATGGCATACGGGATGCCGATGTTCTGCCGCCAGTCGGTGCTCCAGCTATGCAAGACCACGAGGAGTGGTCGCTTTCCAGGCGCGCCCGAGTCGAGAAACATGGCGCGCTGATCGGCGCTGTCGGCCGAGGATTTGATTGTCACGGCCTCGACGCCGGGCACGCGCTCCTTCCAGGCGCCGAGGCCCGAGGCGCCCTCGCCGCCTGGAAATCGGGAGGCGAGCGTGAACGCGGGCTCCACGCGCTTTGCGCCGTCGGCACGCGCGGGCCCCTCCGCGATCGAAAAAAGCGCCACGAGCGCCATGATGGAAAGGAACCGAACACGATTCTGGATGCAATTCATGCGGTCGTCTCTCGGAGCGCGGGTATAGCGGCTCCACCCAGCCGAGGCCATGCATCCGAAACGAATTGCGAGCGCCGTGCTTGCCCGCCCGTGCACGATCGGTGACGAAATGAGGCACGGCGATTGCGTTCCCGCACGGGTGCGGGACGAACGTATCCAGGTGCGGAGGGCCGCGGAGGGAAGGTGCAATGCCGAGCCCCATCGTTTCCATGCTGGTGCTCCTCGCGGGGTTCCTCCTATTTGGATGTCGGGAAACGCCCACGGCACATGCAGAGACCCGCGCACCTCGGCCCACGCCTGCGCCCCCGCAGACGCACGCGCCGGGCGAGCGCGCGCGAGAGCCGCTTTCGCTGATTCCGGAGTTTCCACGCGCGGCCGGCGGCCCCTTCCCGTTCGGCGCGCAGGATTTCTCGGTATGGCGGGCGCGAGTCCCGCGGATCGAGGAGGTCGAGATTTCCTCGTCTCTCGACGGGAACAAGCAACGCGCGCTGTTTTACGATCCGGGCCGGCCCGAGCCGCGCCCCTTGCTCGTGGCGCTCCATAGCTGGAGCGAGAATTACCTGCAGAACATCGGCATTCCGTACGGGATCTTCGCCGAGCGGAACGGCTGGGTGCTCATCCACCCGGATCACCGCGGCCCCTACCGGTCGCCCACGTCAGTGGCCTCCGAGCTCGCGCAAAGGGACGTGCTCGACGCCGTCGACTACGCGAGGCGGCGCGCCAACATCGATCCGACGCGGATCTACCTCGTCGGGTATTCCGGCAGCGCGATGACCTCGCTCGTGCTCGCGGGCCGGCACCCGGAGGTCTGGGCGGGCGTCGTGTCGTGGGTGCCCATTTACGACCTCGTGGACTGGTACGGCTGGCTGCGCGCGAACATGCCCGATCGCCATTACGCGCACGAGGTCGCCGCGGCCTGCGGCGGCGCGCCTCGGCCGGGCACGCCCGCCGCGGAGGAATGCCGGCGGCGGAGCCCACGCTCCCACCTCAAAGGCGCGCGCGGGCGTGTGAACGTCTATCTCGGCGTGGGGATCTGGGACCAGCTCGTCCCCCCGGATCACGCGCTCCGCGCCTTCAATGACCTCGCGGCGCCCGCGGATCGGGTACCGGACGAGGACATCGGGCGAATCGCCAAGACGCGCAGCATCCCCGAGGCCCTCGGCGCCCCGGCGGCGCGCCCGCTTTACGAAGCCGCGAAGGCAAAAGTCGTCTTCGAACGCACGAGCGAACGCGCGACGGTCGTGGTGTTTCTGGGCGGGCACGACGTGATTTACAACGCGGGCCTCTCGTGGCTTGGAAACCAGCGGAAAACCGTGCTTCCATGACCCCGACGAACCCATGACCACCTTGCTCGTCAACATCGACGTCGACGACCTCGACCGCGCGATCCACTTTTACACGCGCGCCTTCGACCTCCGTATCGGCCGCCGCTTCGGCAGCGCCGGCGTGGAGCTCGTGGGCGCGAATGCCGCGATCTATCTGCTCGTGAAGCAGGCGGGGAGCCTTCCCTTCGCCGGATCGACCTCGCCGCGGTCCTATGGCCGCCACTGGACGCCGGTCCACCTCGATTTCGTGGTGGAGGACCTCGACGGCGCGCTCGCGCGGGCCGAGGCCGCGGGGGCTGTCCGGGAAAGCGACATCGCCGCGCACGCCTGGGGCCGGATCGTCATGCTCGCCGATCCGTTCGGGCACGGGCTCTGCCTGATTCAGTTTTCCGAAAAGGGATACGACGCGATCGCCACGAATTCGTGAGAGAGTGTTCCACAGGCTGCTGCACGACTCGATGCGTCGGTCGGCCTCGCTCGACGTACAGTGTACGCCTCGCTCACCCTCCCTAGCCTCGAATCGCTCGCGACGCCTGTGGAACACCCTCTGAGGCAGAGACGTCACTCGACCTCGGCGAGCCGCGCCCCCGCGAGCCTGCGCCAGAGCGAGGGGCGCGCGTCCTCGGGCGCGCGCGGCGGACGAGCGCCCGGGCGCACCCGCGGCGTGCGCTGGGGTTGGTCGAGGAACCGGAAGAGCTCGGAGAGGATCTCCGGTACGGCCTCGCGGTGCGGGTAATGGCCCACGTTCTGGAAACGACGCACGATGGCGCCGTCGACGTAATGGTGCACCTGCTCGGCGTGCTTGACCGGAATCACCGGATCCTTATCGCCCCAGTACACCGCGAGGGGCGGCAGCTCGCGCAGCCGGTACGCATGATCGAGCAGGTGCTCGCGTTGCCCTCGCAGATCGACGGCATTCCGCAGCGTCCGGAAGAGGGCGCGCGCCGTGCCCGGGCGTGCATTCATCTCGATGAGGTGCTTGCGCTCCGCTTCGTCGAAATTGCCGCCGAGCACGCGCACGCCCGCGTTCGTGCCGATGCCCATGAGCACCGGCGCCGCGAGATCGAGCAATCCCATCGACGAGGCGAGGCGCAGCGGCGCGGCGACCTCGAGGCCGAGCCCGCCGGCGGCGACGAGCGCCAGGCGATGCACGCGCCCCGGCTGTTCGAGCAGCACGTGCATCGCGATGCCGCCGCCGAGGGAATGGCCGATGAGATCGAAGTCCGAGAGCCCGAGCGATCGAATCCATTCGACGACGAGGCTCGCGTACCACGAGACGTCATACGAGGCGTCGTATCGGCTCGACTGGCCGTGTCCCGGCAAATCGAGGGCATAAAGCCGCCGATCCCGCGCGAGGGCCGGGGCGATCTTGTTCCAGGTCCGGCAGGTATCCGTGAGGCCGTGCACGAGAACGACAGGTCTCTGACGCTCGTGGGCGAGCCCTCCGTGCGGAGCCCACTCCTCCCAGAACACGTTGCCCCCCCGAAACAAACGGCGATGGCTGCGGCAAGCGACGGACGTCATGGGCGAAGCGACAAGATAAAGCCACGCGCGGCCCGCTGTCCACGATTTCGTCACTTTTTCGACGTGAAATCGTTGCGATGCAAACCGACCTTTGCACCCCGATGGCATGGAGCGAAACGTTATACGCGGCACGCGTGATCCAGCGTGCGGATCACTATCACGATCTCGTCAACCTTCGCTCGGGCCAAACCGCTCCGCGAAGGCGCGCGCGAGCTTTCGTGATTTGCGGGCGGAGACGATCTCGCTGATCTTCGATGTGAGCCGCGTATCGTGCCGGTGGAGCGAGAGCGCCTGGATCGCGTGGATCGCGCGGCTCTCCGGCGCCTCGGCGAGGAGGTCCAGCAAATACGAGAAGGCCTCGTCGGTGCGGAGCAGGGCCACGCCGAGCAGCACGGTCTTCTCCATCTCCGGATCCGCGCGCGAGACGGCCTCCTTCAGCACCAAAAGAGCCTCCGGCAAGCGCGACTCGCCGAGCGCGAGCGCCGCCGTTTCGACCCCGGCTTCGAGCGCAGCCGCGACGACGGGCAAATACTGGCGCGGTTCGAGCGCGAGCATTCCGCGATAACACGCACCGAGCACGTCGGGCTCGGGATCCCCCACGATCACCCGCGTATGCAGCACGGCCGCGCAGACGACCTCGCACGTGTCGCGCAGCGCTTCGGCCGCGGCGACGCGGGCCTCGGGCATTTCGTCGAACAGGAGCGGGGTCACTTCGAGCGCAGCCCGCGGAAAGTTCGTCCGGACGAGCGCATGCGCCGAGATGCCGCGAACGAGCCCGGCCGTATCCACGGGCGGGCCCACGGTGACCTCGATCTGCACGTACCGGAGGCCTTTTCGATACGTGTCCCACACGTCCGCTTCGAGCGTGACGAGCGCCTCCAGGACCTTCTGTTTCGCGTGACAGCCTCGATCCGCCATCGCAGGCATGCCGAGGAGCCGGTCGAAAGCCGCGACGAGGTCGGGTACGAGCGCGCGGAGCTCGAGCTCGGCCACGACCTTCGCCGCCTCCCCCACGAGGAACGGGGTCGGATCGGCGAGCAGCCGGCCGAGATCGGGCGTGGCGGCCGCCTTTGGCTCGGCGCGGGCGAGTGTGCGAATGCGCGCGAGTTTGTCGTCGAAGGTGTTTTTCCGGGCCGCCATCAGGACTCCGTCGCCTGCGAGGGCGCCGCGAGCGCCTTGTCGAGGGAGCGGCGTGCGATCCGCGAGGTGACGACGAGCGCGCCGAGCGTCACGACAAACCCGAGCACGAGCGTGATCCAGCCGAGTGATCCCGGCGCCTTGGCCTCGCCCGAAAGCAGCGCGGCCGCGCTCTCCACGCTCGCGCCGACGTAGACGTGAAAGAGGGTGGCCGGCAAGAGGCCGAGGAACGAGCCCGCCGCAAAAGCACGAAGTGAGAGGGGCGTGGCCGAGAGCATGTACGTGCCGATGTTCTGCGGGAAGGCGAAGGTGACACGCAGGAGGAAGGTGATCTTGAAGCCGTCGGCGCGGACGGCGCGCTCGACGGCGCGCCAGAAATGGGCCTCGCCCGCGCGCGCCGAGAGGAGCTTGCCGATGGAGGCGCGGCCGAAGAGGAAGCAGAGGCAGACGCCGAGCGTCACGGCCGGCCACGCGATCAAGATTCCCTTGCCGAAGCCGTACGCGTACCCCGCGAGGCCCGACATGACCCAGAGGGGCGTGGTGATCGCGAGGGCAAAGACCTCGACGCCGAAGAACAAAAGCGCGCCGGCCGCGCCCGCCTCGCGCATGAACCCGACGAGCGAGACGAGCGCGTTGCGCACGGCCGGCAGGCGCAAAAGCACGAGCGGAAGGGCGAGCAGCCCGAGGAGCAGGAGGACTCGTTCGAGGCGACGCCGCATCGGGCGCGCAGCCTACCACACACCCGAGGTGTTCGGCCTAGGCCGAGGCAGGCGCCACCGTCATGCCGAGTCCGCGCCGCGTCCGCGGGCCTCGGAACCCTTCGAGGAAGGCAGAGGCGCCCTCGGGGCCGCGGAAGATCCGCCATTGCAAGGCAGGATCGTCGAAGTTCGAGGCGAACGCGTCCGCGATGCTCTGATCCCGCGAAGCCGCCGAGAAGATCGCCATCGTGTGCGGCGGCGGCGGCGAGAGGAAGGCGTTCGTCCAGTGCATCGAGGGGCCGACGAGGGACCAGAGCCGCTCGTCCATGCCCTCGCAGAACCGGCGATCGAGAGGACGACCGAGCGTGACCGCCTGGACAATCGCCTCGCCAAGCGCCCACGCCCCACGCGAGGCCGCGTTCGCGCCCTGCCAGAGCACGGGATCGTGCGTCGCGAAGGCATCCCCGACCGCGATGGCATAACGGCCCTCGCCGAGATCGACGTACGCGCGGCGCGCCGTCGGGACGATCGCGGCCTGCATGCAATCGCCCGGGCTCGTGAGGTGAAAGATCTGCCGATCGACGCGGTCATGGACGCTCGGCGCGTTCGCCTCCAGCAAATCGAGCACGAGGCTCTCGACCACGTGCGGATCGTCGTCGCAAGGGACACGCGTGGCGGCGTCGAGGACGCCGCCGGGGATGGCCTCGAACAGGAGGCAAGTGACCGGCCCCTCCGCCGTGAGGAGCTGGCTCTCGAAGATCTCGCCGTGCCCCGGGACGATCTGGAAGAGCAGGCCGAGCTCCTCGGGGAAATCGATGCCCCGAAAGAGGCCCGCGAAAAGCCGGCGTTGCGGTTCGAGCCAGGGGGAACGGTCGAAATCCCGGGGGAACATCGTGCTGAGATCGCTCCGGCCGCTCGCCACGACCACGAGGTCGTGCTTTTGGCCGAGGCGCTCGACGTCCGATCGAGCGAGCGCTCCGGCGCGGACGACACGGCCGCCACGCGCCTCGAAATCCTCGAGGAGGCGGGGCAGGTAAAGGCGCATGTCGATGAAGAGCGCGGGCGGATCGATCCGGCCCCGCGAGGAGAGCTCGGGCAATCCTTTGACGCGGACGTCGACGTAAAAACATCCGAACGCGTCGTCATCCCAATGGTTGGTGCCGAGCTCGCGATCCCGCCTGCGCGTCGACCCGAGGAGCGCCGCGGTGCTCGGCAGGCGCGAAGATCGGATCTCGTCGCTCGATCGATCTGTATAAAGGGTGCAGGAGATGCCATGCCTGCGGAGGAACAATCCGAGTTGCAACCCCGCGATGCCGGCTCCCACGATGCCAATGCTGCTCATCGAAGCCCCTTTCCAAGCTGGATGGCTGCGCTCGAACGAGCCGAGCAGCGCCCCCAAAGCGTGACCCGTCGAGAACGGACGATATACCTCTCAGCGGCGGCGGTCCATCGCCCAAACGTCGGGGTATTGCTGACTTCTGGCCAAGGACACACCGCACGACGTGTACGAACAAGACATGGTGCGCACGAATTCCACGGTGACCCGACGGATCGCATGTGTCCTCGCATGCCTGCTCGTCGGATGCGCGCCGGTCCGAAGCACGACGCCTCCGCCGGAAGGACCGCCACTCGGCACCGCCGCGGAATGGATCGCTTCTCTGGATCAGGGACACGCAAAGAATACACCGCCACAAATCGAGCATTTCCTGCAATCCGCCAGAGCTGTATGTCCAGCTCCCCCGGGGATAGGAAGTGCGCGAACGCTATCACGTGGGGCACTGGCACTCGGTGAAAAGCCCCAGCGAGGTTGCCGGGGGCTGCCGCTCGCGCAGGAGCTCGTCCTCATGGAGCGGCTGCTCCGCGCGACGCCGAAGGAGCACGCGGACTGGATCCGCATCGTGGATCGGATGGCCCTGACGGCATTTTTGATGGAGTACGAGGCGTTCCGGGTCTGCGGCGAGATCGAGCGTTCGCCGCCCAAGGATCAAAGCCGGCTCGAGGAGGGAGAGCGCACGCTGCGCGTGGTCGCGGACGCGCTCGCGCACGCCCGGCGCACGACGAGGTTCGCCTGCGAGATACTGGCGCGGCACCCGAGCCACCGAGCGAACGCGCCCTGCGACTGGGCGCTGCCGCCGCCGCCCCTCACGAAACCCGCATCCGTGTGCGTGGAGACGAACGCGTCGTTCCCGGCCGAACCGAAGGCGCCGGGCTGCGAAGCGACCACGCCCTGAAGCGCACGGGCCGGCGCGGCATGGATTGCCCATCCCCGCCCCCTTTGTCATGATGCGCGCCCCCGAAGTCGGGGGCCCTTGCCCATGACCATCGCCGTCGTCGCCGAAAAGCCGTCCGTGGCCCGGGACATCGCCCACGTGCTCGGCGCGACGAAGGCGAGCGAAGGCGCGCTCGAAGGCGCCGGATACGTGGTGACCTGGGCGATCGGTCACCTCGTGGCCCTCGCGCAGCCGCACCAGATGGACCCGGCCTGGAAGCGCTGGGACCTGCGCACGTTGCCGATGCTGCCGCCGACCTGGCCGCTCTCGGTGCTGGAGGAGACACGCAAGCAGTTCGAGGTGGTGAAGAAGGTCCTCCACCGCGCGGACGTGGAGGGGGTGGTCTGCGCGACGGACGCCGGGCGGGAAGGCGAGCTGATCTTCCGCTACATCTACGACGCTGCGGGCTGCAAGAAGCCGGTGCGGCGGCTCTGGATTTCGTCGCTGACGCCGGACGCGATCCGCATGGGCTTCCGGAAGCTCCGGGACGCGCGGGATTACGACGCGCTGGCGGACGCGGCACGGGGGCGGAGCCGGGCGGACTGGCTCGTCGGAATGAACCTTTCGCGGGCCTACGCACTGTCGCTCGGGCAGGACTTTTCGGTCGGACGGGTGCAGACGCCGACGCTTTCGATGGTGGTCGAGCGCGAGCAAGCGATCCGGGCATTCGTGCCGGAAGATTACCTGGAAGTGCGGGCGACGTTCACGCCGGAAGGAGCGCCGGACGGGCCGGACGGGCGTTACGAGGGGATCCTGCTGGATGTCCCGGAAAAACCGGGTGGTCCGGAAAAACCGCGGCGATTGCCGCCGGACGGGGAAGAGGCGGGGCGGATCACGCGGCGGGTGCTCGGGGGCAGAGCGGCGATCACGAAGGTGTCGGCGGAGACGCGCCGGATTCCGCCGCCGCTTTTGTACGATCTGACGGAGCTGCAGCGGCACGCAAACCGGCTGTTCGGGTGGAGCGCGCAGCGGACGCTCGACGTGGCGCAGGCGCTTTACGAGCGGCACAAGCTGATCAGTTATCCACGCACGGACAGTCGGCATCTGTCGACGGACGTGGCGCAGACGCTGCCGTCGGTGGTGAAGACGATCGAGGGGAATTACCAGGGGCTTCTGGCGCCCGGGACGGGGCAAAGGCCACTCGGGCGGCGATTCGTGGACGATACGAAGGTGACGGACCACCACGCGATCGTGCCGACGACGACGGCCGCGCGCGGATCGTTGTCGTCGGAGGAGCAAAAGCTCTACGACCTGGTTTGCCGGAGGCTGCTCGCGGCGTGGCACGACGATTTGATCGAGCGGACGACGACGGTGATCACGGAGGTGACGTCGTCCGAAGCGGTGGATCGATTCCGGTCGGCGGGGACGGTGGTCGAGCAAGTGGGCTGGAAGGTGCTCGACCTCGGCGGGGCCGGTACGAAAGAAGGGCCGAAAAAACGAAAGAAGGGCCCGGCGGAAGGGGCCGACGCGGAGGAAGAGGCGGAGGCGCAGAAGCTGCCGCGGGGGCTTTCGGAAGGAAAAACCGCGCGGGTGCTGGGGGCCAAAGCGGAGAAAAAGACGACGAAGCCGCCGAGCCGGTTCACGGAGGCGACGCTCTTGACCGCGATGGAGACGGCCGGAAAGACGGTGGAGGAGAAAGAGCTGTCGGACGCGATGAAGGACACGGGGCTCGGGACGCCGGCGACGCGGGCGGCGATCATCGAGACGCTGATCAAGCGGGAATACGTGGTCCGGATGGGGAAGAGTCTGGCGGCGACGGACAAGGGGATTTTGCTGGTGGGGGCGGTTCATCCGCATGTGAAGAGCGCCGCGATGACGGGGGAATGGGAGGCGCGATTGGCGCGGCTCTCGCGGGGTGAGGGGGATTTGAAGTCGTTCATGCGGGGGATCGAGGCGTATGTGAAGTACGTGGTGGGCGCGGTGCAGGATGGGGACGATCGGCCCGCGGGCGGCGTGGCTTTGGAGGGCCGGGGCGGTCCCCCCGAACTCGGGCCCGCAAAGCGGGCCCTCAAACAACAGGACCCCCCACCCCGGCCCTCCA
>NZ_JAGTJJ010000093.1 GCF_028435365.1 Polyangium jinanense
AGGTCCCCGGGACCTGCGCGAACGGAGTGCAACATCGATCCGGGAGGTCCCGGGACCTGCGTGGACGGGTTCCCACACCGATCCGGGAGGTCCCGGGACCTGCGGGAACGGGGTCGAAGACCGATGACGGAGGCCGAGGGACCTGCACGCGCGGCGGAGAGGGGGTGAAAGACGCTGCGATGAACTGCGCACCGCGCAGTTCATCGTCCTGGGTCCAGCCCCTGGCTGGTCCGGGTGCAGGGGCGGACAGCCCCTGCTGGGGCCTGGGGCAACGCCCCAGCGCAGCGCCTCCCAGATGAGACCCATGCTCAGGAGGGGTGATCGCGGGCGGAGGACGAGGCCGGTTCGTGGAGATTTACGCGCGCCGGACGCGCCGTCGCCATGCGAAGAGGAGCCCGAGCGTCAGCACCGTCAGCGCGGACGCGCTCCCTGTTCGCGGCGCCGTCCGGCACCCACAGCCGCCGTCCTCGGAGGTGCCGCCGCCGCCCGTGCCGGTGGCATTGGCCCCGCCCGCGCCGCCCATGCCGCCTGCGCCGCCTGCGCCGCCTGCGCCGCCCATGCCGCCTGCACCGCCTGCGCCGCCTGCGCCGCCGGCACCGCCCGCGCCGCCCATGCCGCCTGCGCCGCCTGCGCCGCCTGCACCGCCTGCGCCGCCCACGCCGCCTGCACCGCCCGCGCCGCCTGCGCCGCCTGCGCCGCCCATGCAGGCGCCGCCTTCGCACGTGCCGGTTGCGCAGGGGGTACCATCAGGTGCGGAGCCGTCCGCCGGGCAGTTCACGCTTTGCCCGTCACAGGACTCGGCCACGTCGCATGCGCCAGCCAGAGCGCGGCAAACCGTGTCAACCGGAAGCGGCGCGCAAATCCCGTCCACCGCCGCGCCTGCGGCCACGCTGCATGCCTGGCAATCTCCCATCGCGCCTCCGCCGCATGCCGTGGCGCAGCAGACCCCATCCACGCAGAAGCCGCTCGCGCATTCTGCGCCGGTCGTGCAGGGACTGCCCTGGCTCGCCAGCGGCGGGACGAAAACGTAGGCCGAGCCCCTGTTGGCGTCATAAGGGGCCGCCACGAGCGCCGTGTCTCCCGAGAGCGCGACCGAAGAGCCGAACTCGTCCCCGGCCGACCCGTCGTTCGCCACGAGCTTCGCCTGCTGGGTCCAGGCGCCGCCGCTCTGCACGAACACGTAGGCCGAGCCGGAGGCCTCGCCGGTGAGTCCGTACGGCATCCCCACGAGCGCCGTGTCTCCCGAGAGCGCGACCGAATAGCCGAACTCGTCGTAATCCGACCCGTCATTCGCCACGAGCTTCGCCTGCTGGGTCCAGGCGCCGCCGCTCTGCGCGAACACGTAGGCCGAGCCGGAACCCGAACCCTGGTCGTCATCCTGCGACGCCCCGATGAGCGCCATGTCCCCCGAGAGCGCAACCGAAATGCCGAAATGATCGGCCGCCGCCCCGTCGTCCGCCACGAGCTTCGCCTGCTCTGCCCAGGCGCCGCCGCTCTGCACGAACACGTAGGTCGAGCCGGAACCCAAGCCCTTGTCGTCGTCGTAAGGCACCCCCACGAGGGCCATGTTCCCCGAGAGCGCGACCGAGGTGCCGAAACCGTCTTGTGCCGCCCCGTCGTTCGCCAGAAGCGTCGCTTGCTGGGTCCAGATTCCACCGCTCCGCACGAACACATGGGCCGAGCCCGTGCCATCGTCGTAAGGCGCACCCACGAGCGCGATGTCACCCGAGAGCGCGACCGAAGTGCCGCTACCGTCGTCCGCAGCCGCGTCGTTCGCCACGAGCTTCGCCTGCTGGGACCAGACGCCGCCGCTGCGTACGAACACGTAGGCCGAGCCGGCGCGCGCGTCGTCGCTCCGCGCACCCACGAGCGCCGTGTCGCCCGAGAGAGCGACCGCCGAGCCGAACTCGTCGCCGAACGCCCCGTCGTTCGCCAGGAGCTTCGCCTGCTGGGTCCAGACGCCACCGCTGCGTACGAACACATAGGCCGAGCCGGCCTGGAAGCCCTTGTCGTCATCTCGGTACGCCCCCATGAGCGCCGTGTCTCCCGAGAGCGCGACCGAATAGCCGAAGATGTCGTCCGAAGCCGCGTCGCCCGCCACGAGCTTCGCCTGCTGGGTCATGATCAGCGGGTCGATCTCCACCGGATACACCGCCCCCGCATCATCCACATGGATCGCGACCCTCCCTGGCTCGAGCGAGAGCCAGGCCCCAAGCTCCTTGCCCGCAGCGTCCTTCACGTACAGGTCCGCGTACCGCAGCGCCGTGTGCCCCTCCGCATCCCGTAGCGCGAGGGCGTCCCCGCGACCGTCGCCATCCTCGTCCACGAGCGCCGCCTGCAATGTCCCCGCGAGCTCGATGCGCACGATCTTCGTCCCGGCGCACGCAGGGGCTTCCCGAAGGACGAATCCCTGCTCGAGCCCCAATGGCCCGTTCACGTACCATTCCTCCAGGCCACCGCGCACCTGACGGATCCGGTTGCCCTCCCGCGTGAGCTCCGCCGCGCCGAGCTCCGCCACCTGGCCCTCGCAGCCCAGGGCCCCGGTGTGCATCCCGAACGTCCACGCCCCGTCGTGTGATGCAAGGGATACCTCCGCGCCGTCGAACGTGGTCACGAACGCTTGCGCCTCGTTGTCCGCGCGCATGAGCCCAGACGCGAGCGCCACGGCGGCATAACGCGTGGATGCTTCCCGCTGCACGGACGCGATGTAGGCCGCACGCAGGTCCTTCGGCGTCGGCCTGGAGGCCCCCGGCGCCGCCTGCAGAGGTGCGCTCGCCGGCACGTCCACGCTCTCGCCGGGCGCGGCCTCGGCGCCGCAAGCGACCACCATGGCGGCCATGGCCGCGCCGAGAATGCGGTGCAGCCACGGCCCGAAGCTTCGTCGTTCACGGTTCATGGAAAGCTATCTCCTTTTCGTTTGCGCGTCGGCGTGGCGCCCCCGAGGACGTGCGCTCCTCGCGCCTTCGCTTGCGCGGGCTCTCGTCCCAGGTGCGCTCTGGCATGCACGCCGCGCGGACCGGATCGTAGAGCGGGATCTCGGCCGTCGACGCTTTCCCCCTGTTCGCGTTCACCATTCCCGGCGAGAGGCCGGCGCAGAACCCGGCTCCGCGAGGAAAATGCCCCAGCAGCGGCGCGCGC
This sequence comes from Polyangium jinanense, assembly GCF_028435365.1. The sequence goes on from NZ_JAGTJJ010000093.1 coordinate 3,139, forward strand.
AGGCGCTCGTCGCCGCGGCGCGCGAGGCCTCTGTTCGCATTTCGGAGAACGGGTGGTCGCGGCAAGCGGGTGGATGCGATCGGGGGGCGCCGCGATTCGTCGTGCGCGAGGTCGAGGAGCTCCTCTGCTGCGGGATCATCGAATACGGCTTCATGCGCGTGGAATGTGATCGAGCGGTCGCGTTTTCGTGCAAGCGACGTGGATTCTGCAGGGGCGCGGGCCCGGCTGCATTGGGTGTGTTGTGAAGCCCTCGACACACTGCCCGCGCTCTTCCGTCTCGCCCGCCTGCTCGGGCGAACGCACGCCGCTCTGGATGATCTTGGGCGACGAGCATCTTTCACCTTGCCAAAGGTCGGCCGACGAGGTAAGTAATCGGCCGACACGCAAACGTTTCTGGCTCGCTCTCGGCACGTCGCTCCTCTTCCAGAATGCGGCTCGCTCGGAAGACTGGATGACGCAAACGTGCGCCGCGGCGAGCGACGTTCCCAAGTTGGGTGCTTCGCGCGTCTCAGCACACCCCGTTCGCCTTTGATGCGGCTTCTTCGAACGGTCGGTGTGATGGCGTCCTCCTGGACGCTTTGAGAAGCCACAGGAAAACCCCATGGGAAATCGTCTCTACGTCGGAAACCTCTCGTACAACACCACCCAGGCCTCGCTCGAGAGCGCCTTTGCCGCGGCCGGCACGGTTCGCGAGGTCGCGATGCCGATCGATCGCGAGACCGGGCAACCCCGCGGCTTCGCCTTCGTCACGATGGGGAACGCGCACGAGGCCCTCAACGCGATCTCTCAGCTCAACGGGCTCATGCTCGACGGGCGCGCGCTCAAGGTCAACGAGGCGCAAGAGCGTCCCCCGCGCACGGGCGGCGGCGGTGGCGGCGGCTACGGCGGTGGTGGTGGCGGCTACGGCGGCGGCGGTGGTCGCGGTGGTCGCGGCGGCGGCCGATACTGATCGAAAAAGCATGACGTGCGGCGCGGGCCGCGGCAGCTCGCAAGAGCAGCCGCGGCCCGCGCCGTTTTCCATGTCTGCGGCTCGAGGATCCCTGAGGGTCCCGTCATGCTGCACTCGCGCATGGCCGCTCAACCTCTACGGGAACGGAAGCGGGGGCGGTCACGGAGACGCACCCCCGGATCCCGCGCGGTTCTCAAGACGTCACTGGAAAGTCGCCTCGAGGCTGAAGGGCCCCCCCTTGCTCGGCGAAGCCGTGTCGACGACGACGGTCACCTCTTTCCCCGCGGTGAGAGGCAATGCGATGTCCTCAGCGCTCTCCGGGGGCCAGCCGTAATTCGAGCACGAGAGGAGCTTGGCCTCCGTCGCCGTCCCGCAGCCGTCGAGCACGTAGACGGCATAATTCGCATTCGTCTCGTCGAGGTGCAGCGTCAGCGTCCCGTCCTTCGGCGCGACATAGCGGTACGTCACCTCGCCGCCGGTGGTGAACGTGCAATACCCGTCGGTGTTGTTCAAATTCGGCGCGCTCGCCGTGTCGCCGACGTTGGGCGACGACGTGGAGAGCATCGGGAGACCTGCGCAGACCGTGGGCCAGTCGGGGCTCAGGCAATCGGCCGAGCAGAAGCCATCGCCCTGCATCGTATTGCCGTCATCGCAGACCTCGGGCCCGACGGCGACGCCATCGCCGCAGACCGCCGGCGTGAAACTCGCGCGCAGCGTGAACGGCCCCGCGTCCTTCATCGTATTGCCACGAACGACGAGCATCACGGGACCATTCGGCTTCGTTGCGAAATCGAAATCGAGCTCCTCGGTGGCCGCGGACGTGCTCTTGCAGGCGAGCTCGCTGCCGCTCGGATCGGCGCAATCGCCGAGCAGGAGCAGATCGAGGTCCTCGTTCGACGTGAGGTCGAAGGAGAGCCGGCCCGGCCCCGGGACGTCGAAGGTGAACGTCTTCGAGGGCACGACGATGTAGAGCTCGCAGCTCCCGCCATACCCGGTGGGCGCGCCTTCCGTCGTGCTCTGGATGTCGACGTCGAGCGCGAGCGGCTCGGCGACGTTGCAGAGCACGTCGAACTCGGCCACGTCGCAGTCGCCCGAGCATCCGTCGCCCGACGCGGTGTTGCCGTCGTCGCAGATCTCGTTGAGCGGGTCGAGCACGCCGTCGCCGCAGACCGGGATCGTCCAGCAAATGCCGACGTCCGTGTTGGAGAAGATGCCCGCGCAGTACTCGCCCGCCGGGCAGTCGCCGTCGGGCATGCGGCAGATGTGCTCGCAATGCTCGATCGGCTCCTCGGGGTAGAGGCTCAGGCAGAGGCCGCGGAACGCCTCGCCGTCGGAGCCGCAGCTCCGATACGGCACCCAGCTCGGCTGGCACGCGCCGTCGATCGGCGCCGGATCGCCGCTCGCGGGCGAAAGGCACACGTTCGACATACCGCACACACGTCCCTCGGGGCATCCGGGATCCGGCGTGAGCCACGCGCAGGTCTTCTCGCACGTGGCGGGCACGCCCGCGCACAGGCTGCCCGTCTCGCAGCCCGTGGAGATGTCGGGCTCGCTGCACGCCTCGCCGGGCGCGCCTTTGCCCGTCGGCCGGCAGACGCCGTAGTTCTGGACGGGGTCGGTCGCGATGCACTCGGCATCCGCGGGGCAGGCGCCCGAGGTGAACGGCGTGCACGCCTTGTAACAAGCCCCGATCGAGTTCTCGCTGGGCACCTGCGCGAGGCACAGCTCGCCGTCGGGGCACACGACGTCATACGTGAAGAGACACTCGTAGGGCGCGCAGGTGTTCGTCTTGGGCGAGCAGACCTGACGCTGGGTGTTGCCGCAGTCCTCGGCCTTCTCGCACGGGATACCGTCGACGGGTGTCGTGTCGAACGACCACGAGGGGATCACGAAGCAGCCGCCCTCCGGCACGGGCTCCCACGTGCCGTCTTCCTTCCGCGTGACCTCGGAGAGCGTGACGTTCGTGATCTTGCCGGCGGCGATGCTCGGATCGTTCGGATCGAGCTTCGTGAGCTCGATCGTGCCGCCCGTCTGGAAGAATGTGCGCGTCGGCATCTCGCTGGAGTCCGGCGTGATCACGGTGACGCAGTGCTGGCAGCTCCCGTAGTGGTCGTTCGGCGCCGCCGCGAGATCGAAGGTGCCCGTCGCGAGCGGAGGCAAGTCCGGGGTCGTCCACTCGTTGTAGATCTCGAGGACGGCCTGCGTGCGGTACGCGTCGGGAGCCGCGGGCGAGACGTCGGCCGCCACGGAGAAGTAGGCGTCCGTGAAGCGGTAGATCTGCGTGAGCGAGACGTCGAGCGTAGGGCAGCCGCCCTGCCCGCCCGAGCCGCCCGCGCCGCCCGCACCGCCCGAGCCGCCGGTGCTGTTGTCCGGCGGGGCCGGGACGTCCTCCGAGCACCCCGCGAGGAGCGCCATTCCACATCCGATCGTGGCGAAAATAAGCTTGCGAATCATGGTCATGACCTCGTCGTTAAGCCTGCACGAGGAAGATGGCCCTGACGCGCGGGGTCTCGGGTTGAAAGTTTGTTGAAAGGCCTCGTTCCAGCAGAAAATCAGCTCAAGACGACCGGGATCTCCGGCGAAAGGAGGTACCCGCCCGCCTTCTGCTGGATCACGCCCTGCAGGCCCAGGCGACGTAGCGTGGCCACGGCGGCGTAGACGCGCTCGGTGCCGGCGGAGGCAAGGATCCGTTCGCCAGGCCAACCCGCCTCGACGAGCGCCGCGACCGTGGCGGCCTCGCCGGGGCGCTCCTCTCGTTGCCGCAAAAGGGCCCGCAGCACGCCGCGGAGGGCCTTGCGTCGCTCGAGCGGGATGGATGCGTCGCTGCCAGGCGCGCGGAACCAGCTCCCGTCACGCGCGATGAGGAGCGGAGGCGCGGTGCGCGGCGCCGGGACCGGGCTGCGTAAACGCAGGGCGAGGCGCACCTCCGAGCACGAGGCAAACGCGGCAGGAGGCTCGTCGCCGAGCAGCACGCGCACCGCGGCGAGGAACATCGGCTTGGGGTACGCGGAGAGCGACGCTTCGGCGCGCCGGTAGAGCATCGCCGCGTCGCCGGCCGCGCCGCGCCGCGCCGCGACCACGCCCTGAGCGGCGAGGATCACGCCCTCGTATTCGCCGCAGTTCTCGCGCGCGAGGGGCAACGCGGTGCGCAAGTGCTTGGCGGCGGCGGAGAGCTCACCCGCCTCGATGAGCGCGGTCGCGAACTGGTAGAAGGCGACGGCCTGGGCGCGCCGCACGCCGGCCGCGTCGAGGCGGGCCAAGGCGTCGGAGTACAGCGTGAGCGCCGCGGGCAGATCGCCCGTCTCCTGCTTGCAGCGCGCAAGGTACGAGAGCGTGATCCCCTCCCAATGCGGCGAGCCGATGCGCGTGAGGGCTTCGAGCGCATCGCCGAGGAGGCGCGATGCCTCGTCGAAATCACCCGCAGCGAGCAGGATCACCCCGAGCGCGAGGCGCGCCGTGGCCGAGGCGCTCTCGTCGCCGGCACGATCGGTCTCCGCGATGCTCTGACGAAAGAGCGGGATCGCACGGTCGTACTCGTCGGTTCCGCCGAAGCTGTTCGCCAGCATCGCGAGCAGCCGCGCGCGGAGCCTCGGCTCGGCGCACGCCTCGAGCGCGCGCTCGAAGAACGCACGCGCGCGCCCCCAGTCCCCGACGCCCGCCACCGTGTTGCCGAGGCCCGCGAACGCCTCGGCGAGCAGCGTGTGGTCGCCGATCGACGCGCCGATCCCGCGCGCCCGCTCGAGGTCGGCCGCCGACTCCGGCAGCCGGCCGAGGAAGCGGCGGACCGTGCCACGCGAAAGGAGCGCGCGCCCCACGAGCGCAGGCGACGCGCCTTCGCCCTCGTCGTCGCCCAGCGCGCCGCCGAGCAGCTCCTCGACGGTGATGTAGGGCAGTCCGGACGCGGGCGCGGCGAGCACGAGAGCCGCGCGGAGCGCGAGGTCGGCCCCCAAAAGCCCGCGGCGATGGACGATCGCGGTGAGGTTCTCCCGCTCGCGTTCGAGGGCGCGGCGCGAGCCGGCATCGGTGCAGCCGACGAGTCGCTCGCCGAGGCCCACGTAGTAGCGGGCATGCCGCTCGGCCGCGCGCGCCGCGCCCCCTCCCCTCTGCGCGAGCTCGCTCTCGGCGAACTCGCGGATGCAGATCAAGAGATCGTAGCGGCGCTCGTGGGGATCCTGATCGACCGTCAGCATCGACTGGTCGAGCAGCGATTCGAGCAGGTCGAGCGGCCACGGGCCGCCTTCCTCGCCGAGCACGGCGTCGGCGGCGTCGAGGGAAAAGCCGCCGCGGAACACGGAGCTCGCGAGGAACGCCTCCTGCTCCGGCGGGGCGAGCATCACGTAGGACATCTCGATGCTCTCGCGGAGGTTCGCCCGGGCGATCGTCCCGTCGGGCCGCCGGAGCATGCGGAAGCGCTGGGAGAGGCGCGCGAGCACCTGCTTCGGCGCGAGCACGCGGAAGCGCGACGCCGCGAGCTCGAGCGCGAGGGGCAGGCCATCGAGTTCACGGGCGAGGTCTTCCATCGTCGCGCGGTCTTCCTGCGGATCAAACGACCCGCCCGCGAAGGCCGAGCCCCGCGCCACGAGCAGCTCCGCCGCTTCGGACCATGGCTCGCCCGAGCGGCGCTCGGTCGAGAGCGGCGCAAGGCTGAGGGTCGTGGCAGGCGCGCCGGCGAGGCGCCGCCTCGACGTGACGAGCACACGCGCCCCCGGGCCCTCGCCCTCGAACCACGCCGCGAGCGCCGCGTCGGCCGAAGCGGGGAGCTGCTCGAAGTTGTCGAGCACGAGGAGCATGGCGTCGTCCGAAAAGACCCGCTCTCGCACGCGCCGCGCGAGCTCGTCCGGGGAGATGTCGAGCGGTACCGGCACGCCGAGGGAGCGCGCGACCTGGAAGAGGAAAGCGCTGAGCGAAGCTGCTTCCGTGAGGTCGCAGAACCGGAGCACGGAGAGGCGCGGCGACCGCTTCGCGAACTCCGTGGCGAGCCGGGTCTTGCCGACGCCCGGCGGCCCGATGAGCTCGACGAGGCGACCCCGCGCGAGCGCCTCGGCGATCTTTTCCAGGGCGCTCTCCCGTCCGACGAATCGGCTGGCGCCTCCGTCCCGAGATGTTCGCGTCTTTTCGGGCCGCGGCGGCATGCGAATCCGAGCGTAGCGCGAACGGCCCTGGACGTCCCTACGCCTCGGCCACGCCCTGCCCGAGGGGGGACGTGGACGAGCGCACGCTCGGCACCGCCCGCGCACGGCCCGCGCCGAATCGAGCAATGGCCGCGTATTCGTTGCCATGGGACGATTGCATCTCGACGAGCAGCATTGCAATCGATATAGGGTCCGCTACCCTTCGCGCCGCGGCGGCGGCTCTCGGACGTCGGGCACGCGGTCGATACACGAACCAAGAGAAAATGCAATGAAAGACGAGCGAAGGCATTCTCTTCGATGGCGCTGCTCCATCCTCGCCCTGGGCGTCGGCGCTGCCACGGCCGCGTGCGGCGGCGAGCCGGCCCCCGAAGGCAAAACGTCGAGCCTCCTCGAGCCGCCCTCGGGCGGCAGCGCATCGACGATATCGAAGGAGCTCTGCGCGGCGTACATCGAGTCCACGCAGCGCGGGGCGTCGCCGCGATATGCTGCGGAATCGCCGTCCCCCGGCGTCGTGCGCGCGGACAACGAGGCGCAAGGTTTCTCGACGGTGCTCGACCGCCGAGGCGTGTCGGTGACGTCGCGGGACGGTGGCTTCATGTTGTCGATGCGCGCGACGGGGCTCGGATGCGAATCCGCCGTGCAAACGCTCGGCGAGGCCCTGCCCGAGGCGGAGGGGAACCGCGTGCATTATGACCGACCGGGCCTCGACGAGTGGTATCTGAATGGCCCCCTCGGGCTCGAGCAGGGGTTCACGCTGGCGCGGGCGCCCTCCTGCACGGGGACGAAGGTCGTCACGCTCGAGCTCGGCGGCGATCTGCATCCTTCCCTCGTGGACGAGGACCGCGATGGACGCGCGGACGCGCTCGCGCTCCTCGACGGCGCGGGCGGCCAGGCGCTCACGTATTCGGATCTGTATGCGAAAGATGCGACGGGCAGAGCGCTTCCGGCGTGGCTCTCGATCGAGGACGGGCGCGTCGCCATTCACGTCGACGACGCGGCGGCCGTGTATCCGGTCGTCATCGATCCGCTGATCACGCAGCAGACGAAGCTCGTGGCTGGCGACGGCGCCGCGGGCGACTTTTTTGGCCTCGCGGTCGCGCTCTCGGGGGACACCGCGCTCGTGGGAGCGCCCTGGGACAGCGACAAGGGGTATGCCTCGGGCGCCGTGTACGTCTACGTGCGGACGGGCGGCGTCTGGATGCAGCAGGCCAAGCTCGTTCCGGACGACGGCATCGGCGGGGACCGGTTCGGCTATGCGGTCGCGCTCTCCGGGGATCGGGCGCTCGTCGGGGCGCCGTACAGCAACCTGATCGGCGGCTCGGCGTACGTGTTCATGCGAAGTGGCGTGGTCTGGACGCAGCAGGCGAAGCTCGTGGCGAATGGCGCGACGGGGGCCGACCTCTTCGGAAAATCGGTCGCGATCGACGGGACCACCGCGGTGATCGGCGCGGACAACGACAACCCGATGGGCCCGTATTCGGGCTCGGCCTACGTCTTCGTGCACGATGGCATCTGGACGCAGCAAGCGAAGCTCGCAGCGGCCGACGGCCATGACTACGCCGCGTTTGGCTTTTCGGTCGCCGTGTCCGGGGAAACCGCGCTCATCGGGGCCGAAAATGACAACGGGAAGGCCAACAAGGCAGGCGCGGCCTATGTGTTCGTGCGAAGCGGCACCACATGGACCCAGCAAAAGAAGCTCGTGGCGGCGGATGGCACCGAGAGCGACAAGTTCGGCCATGCGGTGGCGCTCTCGTCGGACACGGCGCTCATCGGCGCGTCCGGGGACGATGCGCTGGCGAGCTACGCCGGCTCGGCGTACGTGTTCGAGCGGAGCGGCGGGACGTGGGACCAGCAAGCGAAGCTCCAGGCGAGCGATGGGAACAACAATGATCAGGTCGGCTGGTCTGTCGCCCTCGATGGGGACAAGGCGCTGCTCGGCGCGGCGGTCGGGGACGCCCAGGCCACGGGCTCCGGGGCGGCCTACCTCTTCGTGCGAAGCGGCTTGACCTGGACCGAGCAGGCGAAGCTCGTGGCGAGCGACGGGGCAGCGGACGACCGCCTCGGTACTTCGGTCGGTCTTTCGGGGGGCACGGCAATCGCCGGGGCGTTTCAGGACGACGACAAGGGGGCCGACTCCGGCGCCGCGTACATGTTCGACGTCCGGACCGTCCAGGGGGGTTCTTGCGCGACGGCCGCCGATTGCGCGACCGGATTCTGCGTCGACGGCGTCTGCTGCAACGAGGCCTGCGGCGGCGGTGCCGCGAACGATTGCCAGGCGTGTAGCAAGGCGGCGGGCGCGACGGTCGATGGAACCTGCGCGCCCCTCGCGGCGGGTACGTCGTGCCGAGCGAGCGCAGGTGTGTGCGATGTCGCCGAGAGCTGCGACGGCGTCGCGAAGGATTGTCCGATGGACGCGAAGATCGCGACGGGCACCGAATGCCACGCCTCCTCCGGCGAGTGCGACGTGGCGGAGACTTGTGATGGCGCCACGAACGATTGTCCTGCCGATGCCATCGCTGCGGATGGCACGGTATGCAGCGGTGGGACGTGCTCCGCTGGCGTGTGCATGAGCGGAAGTGGCGGCGCGGGCGGCAGCGGCGGCATGGGCGGCAGCGGCGGCGCGGGCGGCAGCGGCGGCAGCGGCGGCGCGGGCGGCAGCGGCGGTAGCGGCGGCGCGGCCGGCAGCGGTGGCGGCGGCGGTAGCGGCGGCGCGGCCGGCAGCGGCGGCACGGGCGGCAGCGGCGGGGCGGGCGGTAGCGGCGGCGCGGCCGGCAGCGGCGGCAGCTCCACGTCCGAAGCGGGCAGTTGCGACTGTAGTGTACCGGGCGCCCGGGCCGACGATCACAGCCACGCGGCCCTCTTCCTCGTCGGCCTTGGCCTGTTCATGACGCGCGGCCGTCGTATTCGACACGCCTGGAGCATCCCACCCTGCAAGGCGCGGCATATACTTCGCAGGTGACTCCGAAGCGGGTAAGCGCAAGCCAACGCGAGGTCCAGCCCCCGCAACCGTCGCTCACGCTCGTCGAGCGCGTCCCCGGGTCGACGATCGGGGCTGGCTCGTTGTTCCAGGGTCATTACGAGATCCTAGCCAAGCTCGGCCAGGGAGGATTCGCCGCCGTCTATCAGGCGCGCCAGGTCGCGACGGGCCAGCTCGTCGCCATCAAGATCATGCGCTCCGGCATAGCGGGCGACCACAGCCGGCGCGTCGCGCGCTTCCAGCGCGAGATACGGCTTTGCGCCCGACTCCACCATCCCAACATCGTCCGCCTGATCGACTCCGGCCATACGCCCGAGGGGCTCCTCTACACCGTGTTCGAATTCGTCCCGGGGGAGAACCTCGCGGACGTCCTCGCCAGGGAGGGCGCCCTCGATCCGCGCGAGGCCAGGCACCTCATGCTCCAGGTCCTCGATGCGCTCTGTTGCGCCCACGCACAAGGGGTCGTCCATCGGGACATCAAACCTGCGAACATCATGGTGGTCCCGACGGGCGCGCGGCGGAACGCCATGGTGCTCGATTTCGGCATTGGAGCGCTCGTCGATGCGATGGCGGGGCCGAGCCCGAACAAGACGGTCGCCACCAATGAAGTCGTGTGCACGCCCGGATACGCCGCGCCGGAGCAGATCAAGGCGATGCGGCCGACCGCTCGCTCCGACCTGTATGCATGGGGGCTCGTCTTCCTGGAGAGCCTCACGGGCAAGCCGGCCATCACGGGGGGCTCTTTGCAAGAGGTCCTCCTCAAGCAGATGAGCAGCGCGCCCGTCCCGATTCCCAGGCCGCTCTGGGGCCACCCCCTCGGCGAGCTCCTGCGGGAGGCGCTCGTCAAAGACGTCCGCGAGCGCAACGTCGACGCCGAGGGACTCTTCTGGAGGCTCCAGGCCTGCAAGGTCAACGGGCTGCGGCGAGAGTCCTTCCTCGAGCCCGCGGCCCGGCGCGCCCAGCGGTCGCAGACGACCCTGCCCTTGCGGCCCCGGGCCTCGGGCCGGGGCCTCGCGCTCGTCCCGTCGAAGCGGCCCTCCGAGGCCGATCGACGGCAGCTCACCGCCCTTTGTTATGGCCTGACCGCGCTCGGCCCGGGCCCCGACGCCATGGATATCGAGGAGGTCGAGGAGCTGATCAGCCGCGAGCAGGCGAGCTGCGCCGACCTCGTGCGCCGCCACCACGGGCGCTTCGCCGGCGCGCTCGGCGACGAGGTGTTGAGCTACTTCGGCAGCGATGCGGCGCCGAAAGACGGCGCCGTTTCCGCGGGTCGCGCCGCGCTCGAGCTCCTTTCGAGGGTGCAGAGCCAGAGCGCCCGGCTCGAGGCGGAACGAGGGATCCGCCTCGAGGTTCGAATCGGCCTGCATACCGGTCTCGCGGGCAACCGCGACATGCGCGGCCCGGCGCACGCGCTCGGGACCACCCCCGCGATTGCCGCACGCCTGAGCGCGCTCGCGGCCCCCGATACCATCGTCCTCAGCAGCACCACGTCCCGGCTCCTCGAAGGGCCCTTCACGCTCGCGCATGGCGGGGCGTTGCCCGTCGAGGGCCTCGACCGTCCCGTCGAGGTATTCCTCCTCCGCGGCGAGAAGGGGACCCCTTCGTAAACATATCATGTAGACAAACACGGAAAAACCATGGAGCTACGGCCGAAGCTCCTGCGTGTCGATCGTCGCGTACGATGGCCGGCCGTCCGGAACAGGGGAGCTCATCCTCGGCGAGAGAGGTGCGTCCGCTCTCGCGGGGGCCGCGATTTCTGTTAAGCTCCCTCGCCTTCCAATGGCCCACGGGCCACTTCCTTTGGTCAGCCATCTGCGATGGATGTGCGACATGAACAGAGTCTTGCGATTCGCACCGCACGTTCGCCCGGTGCTCCTCGGCCCGGATTGCCTTGCGCTCCTCGGGGAGCACGACGAAACGATCCTGCGGGGGCGCCTTTACGCGCTGGTCGCGCCCTTCCTGGACGGCGTACGCACGAATGCGCAGATCATCGCGGCCCTGCGGGGAAAAGCCACTGCGCCCGAGGTATATTATACGATCACGCTGCTCGAGCAGAACGGCTACCTCGCCCCTGCCTCGCTCACACCTCCCGCCGAGGACGCCTTCTGGCGTTTGCTCGGGGTCGCGGGAGACGTCGCGGCCGAGCGCCTCTCGGGAATGCCCGTGACGGTCGAAGCGCTCGCGGGCGTGGATTCGGCCATTTTCTGTGAATCCCTCCAGGCGGCCGGGATGAGGGTCGAGCCCGGGGCTCGGCTACGGATCGTCCTCGTCGGCGATTACCTCGCGCCCGAGCTCGCGAACATCCATCGGCAGGCCCTCGCCGAAGGTTTTTGCTGGATGCCCGTGAAGCCGTCCGGGGCAGCGCCCTGGATGGGGCCGATGTTCCGCCCGGGGGGACCCTGCTGGGATTGTCTGGCCTCCCGGATCCGCGCGCATCGCCCCGTGCAAACGTTCTTGCATCGGACCGACGCGCGTGGCGGTTCGTCCCTCCCGCGCCCGGCGAGCCCTCTCGGCCTTTCCGTGGCCCACGAGCTCGGAGCGCTCGTGATCGCGAGGTGGGTCGCCGGCGGCGCGTGGCGCGAAATCGAAGACCATGTCCTCGTCTTCGATTTCGGGCGCCTCGCGCTCGAGAAGCACGCGGTGCAGCGGCGCCCGCAATGCCCGACCTGCGGAGACCCGGATCTCCTGAGGCGGCGCGCCGCAGAACCCCCGACGCTCGAACGCCGGGTGCGCCTGGCCGCGCAGGAGGGCGGCAGCCGCGTGATTTCCCCGGAGGAGACCTTCGCGCGATATCGGCATTTGATCAGCCCCGTGACCGGTGTCCTCGGAAGCGTCGAGCCCATCGCCGAGCGCGAGGGCCCGCCGTGGTTCCTCCACGGGGCGCGTTATCCCGTGATGCCGGTCGAAGCGCGGGGCCCGGGGGACTTCCATGCCATGGCGGGCGGCAAGGGGCGTAACGCCGCGCAGGCGCGGACGAGCGCGCTCTGCGAAGGAATCGAGCGAGTGAGCGCCATTTTCCAGGGGGACGAGCCCACGCTCCGCGCTCGCCTGGCCGAGCTCTGCGACGAGGGCGTCCACCCGCACGATCTCCAGGGCTTCAGCGAATCCCAGTACCGGACGCGTGACGCCTGGAACACGGCCGCGCGGAGCCGCAAATGGCATGTACCGCTGCCCTTCGACGAACGGCGCGAGATCGACTGGACGCCCGTATGGTCCCTCGCGACCGAGCGGCGGCGATACCTGCCGACGGCCTATTGTTACGATCAGGTCCCGGTCGCCCCCGGGGAGTGCTTCTGCGCGTATAGCTCCAATGGCCACGCCGCCGGCAACTGCCTCGAGGAGGCCATCCTGCACGGCTTCCTCGAGCTCGTCGAGCGCGACGCCGTGGCCATTTGGTGGTACAATCGGCTGCGTCGCCCCGGGGTCGACATCACGAGCTTCGACGACCCCTATTTCGAGGAGCTCGAGGCCACGTATCGTTCGCTGGGCCGACCGCCCTGGGTCCTCGACATCACGAGCGACCTCGGGATTCCGGTTCTCGTCGCGCTGGCGGCCGGGCAGGAAGAAGGAGAGTTTTACGCTGGCTTCGGCTGCCACCTCGACATCCACGTGGCCGCGCAGCGCGCGCTCACCGAATTGAATCAGGTGTACGACCCCACGGGCCGTTTGCCCCCGCTCTTCGACGTACGAACGCTCGAAGACCGGAGCTTTTTGATCCCCGCCGAGGACACGCTCCCCCGAACGGGCGGAAAAGCCCCGCGCCTTCGCGAGGGGAACGACCTCGCCGCGGACGTCCTTTCGTGCGTGGATCTCGCGGCCCGCGCGGGGCTCGAGACGCTCGTGCTCGACCAGACCCGGCCCGACCTCGGCCTTTGCGTCGTCCAGGTGACGGTCCCGGGGCTCCGGCATTTCTGGCCGCGCTTCGGGCCCGGGCGCCTCTATGACGTGCCCGTACGTCTGGGGTGGCGGGATCGCGCCCTCCACGAGGCGGAACTCAATCCTGTGCCTTTTTTGACTTGAGGAGGGAACATGCTGATTGATGCAGATCGTCACGTGATCGAGCCGACGGACATGTGGAAGCGTTACCTGGAGAAGCCCTTCCGCGAGCGCGCGCCGTACTACGAGGATATCGGTCGCGATGGGCGGATGCCCAGGCTGATGCTGAATGGGGAGCCCGTCCATCACAAGATCTCCGAGCGCGCCGAGCGCGAAGTCACCGCCGTCGGGGCCCAACGAAGCGCCGAGTTATGGGCAGGGAGAGACCCCGCCGCGCAGCTCCGGGCGATGGATCGATCCCACGTCGATATCGCCCTCCTCTTTCCGACGATCGCGCTTTTCCTGCTCGGGATCGACACGATCGATCCCGCATTGGCTGGGGCCTTCACCCGCGCATACAATCGCTGGCTGCACGATTTCTGCGCGCACGATCCAGCGCGGCTCCGAGGCGTCGGGGTGGTGAACGTCCACGACCCGGCGGCCATGGTCGAGGATCTCGAGCGCGTCGCGGCGTGGGGGTGGACCGCGGTGGTGCTGCGGCCGAATCCGGTGAAAGGTCGGCTCCTGAGTGATCCCGCCTATGAGCCTTTCTGGACCGCTTGCGAGCGGCTCGATGTGGCGGTCGCCGTCCACGAGGGCGCGCACGCGCGCGTCCCCACCGCGGGGGCGGATCGATTCGAAACCCGTTTTGCGCTGCATGCCTGTTCGCATCCCATGGAACAGATGATGGCGTTCCTCGCGCTTCTGGAGGGGGGCGTGCTGGAGCGGCATCCGGGGCTGCGCGTCGCGTTCCTGGAGGCCGGCTGCGGGTGGCTGCCGTACTGGTTGTGGCGGCTCGACGAGGTCGAATACCGAAACCTTGCGGGCGAGGTCGCGGAGAACGTCCGGGAAAAACCTTCCGCGTATTTCCGGCGTCAATGCTTCATTGCCATCGAGCCCGACGAGCCCTACCTCCCGGAGGTGATTTCATTTCTCGGAGAGGACAACCTGATCTTCGGGACGGACTTTCCCCACCTCGATCACGACAGCGACATCACGGAGAAACTTGGCCCGCTCGGACAAAAGCTCCCCACAGGCGTGCTCCAGAAGATTCTGTGGGACAATCCGGCGCGGCTCTACGGACTGTAGGCATTCAGCAAAACGTACCGAGCTCTATCGCTCGCATGTACGCCGGCCTCGGCGGGAGCGTAATCTTGTATACCGCACGCTGCTTGGGCTGGCTGTCCACGATCTCCAGCTGCACGTCAGGCGGAAGTTGATAGTTGAAGTGAGTCTCGAGCGCCTTCGCAGGGTCTGCGAGCAGCTCCTGCTTGAACGTCTCGTCGCTCCACGCCTTGGTGACCACCTGGGTCCAGAGCTCGGCGAAGTCCTCGGCCGGCTCGGATTCCGTGGCCGATCCCCCTTGGGGGGCTTCGCGCCCCTCCGTCTCCGCAGCGGAAGCCGTCGATGAAAGCGCGAGCGCCACCGCCGCGAGCGCCAAAAGGTCACTCTTCCTCGTCATGATTTGCTCTCTTTCCATGGTCTCGAACGGCGGCACCCCACGTCGCCTGTCCGTTCGCCCTGGCGCGAACATGGGACGGCCCCTCCGCCGGTCAAGCGACCGGCGTTTCGTCCCGAACGCCGTTCCCTTCGATTTCAGCGGCTCTGCGACATGACGACAGAGCACCCAAAGCTACGAGGGCGTGCTCCAGGAGATTTTGTGGGCCCCTAAGGCCCGGCTTTACGGGCTGCAGGGGGGGTTAACAGAACGCCCTCGGAATGCCATAAGGGCCGATGGTGGGCGTCGGCGGAAGCGTCACCTTCAGCCTAGATGCGGCGGGCTGCCCGGGTCGGCCCTCCACGACCGTCAGACGCACGCCACGCGGAACGCGGTAGTTGAAGTGCGTCGCGAGCGCCCTCGCAGGGTTTGCGAGTAGCTCCTGCTTGAACCTTGCGTCGCTCCACGCCTTGGTGACCACCCGGCCCCACGGCTCGGACGAGGCGAACAAGTCCGGAACGACAGCGGGGCCGCTCGCTGGCCTCCGCGGAATCGTCACCATCAGCTCGGATGTGACGGGCTGCCCGGGTCGGCCCTCCACGATCTCCAGACTCGCGCCACGCGGAACCCTGAAGTTGAAGTGCGTCTCGAGTGCTCTCGCAGGGTTTGCGAGTAGCTCCTGCTTGAACCTTGCGTCGCTCCACGCCCTGGAGCTCACCCGGGTCCACAGCAAGGAGAAGTCCTCGATGGCGGCCTCGAATTCCGCGACCGATTCCTCTTCAGGGGCTTCGCGCTCCTCCGCCTCCAACGCGGAAGCCGGCGATGAAAGCGCGAACGCCGCCGCCGCGAGCGCCAAAAGGTCACACATCCTCGTCATGACTCGCTCTCCTTTTCACGGTCTCGAACGGCGGACCACGTCGCCCGCCCGTTCGCCTCGGCGCGAACATGGGACGACCCCTCTGCCGGTCAAGAGACCGGCATTTCCGCCTCGAAACCCGCTCCCTTCGATTTCAGCGGCTCTGCGACGAAGGAGAAAGCTCCCCGAGGAGCGCGCGAGCATCCTTCAGATCCACGGTCTCGAAGCCCTCCGTGAACCACCCATGGGCCTCCTCCAGCATTCTCCGCGCCTCGTCGATCTGTCCCCGGGTCTGCAGGATGCGACAGAGCTCCACCGTGGCGCGCAGTTCCAGCATCCGCGCGCCCTGCCCGCGGGCGACGTCGATCGCCTCGCGGAAATGATGCTCCGCTTCGCCCATTTCGCCCTGGCCCAGTGCGAGCAGATACGTGCCCAGCAATCGGTGGAGCTCGGCCACGTAGTAGACTTCGCGCCACTCCACTGCGAGCGCCAGGCCCTGCCGGAGGCGCGCGCACGCGTCTCCGAGCCTCCCCACGGCTGCCTCGGACTCTGCGACGAGTGAGCTCCAATAGGGCAATGCAGTCTGCCCTTGGAAGGAGGGGAACATCGAGACGCAACGTGATACCGCTTCGACGTCGCGCTCGACCCACGCGACCAGGGCTGTGCCCATCATCCTCCATGGGTCGAGGCCCATTCGTTCGCCCAGATCGATGAGCTCGCAGGAGACCTCCAGGACTTGCTCCGGCTCGCGCCGATAATGCCGAAGCCCGGCGACGTACACCAGCGCGAGGCCGAGGGTATTGGCGTGTTTCAGCTCACGCGCCCGCGCGAGGGCGGCCATGCCCAGCGCGAGCGATCGCTCTGGATAACCCATCAACCAGAGCGACAGGGAGAGAACCGATTGGGCATGGACCTGGGGGTCGGTACCGAGCATCACGGCATACTGATGGTGCTCAGCGGGGTCGTACAGCATCAGGGCGCGCTCCAGGCTGGTCCGAGCCTCCTCGAATCGGCCCGCGAGAAAGAGGCATTCCCCGAGCACGATCAAGGCGGCCGCCTGCTGCACTGGCTCGTTTTTGCGCTCCCCAGCGGCGAGGAGCTGCTGCGCCATCGCGATGGGCTGATCGCGGTATCCTAGATTATGGTAATAGAGCAAAAGCGTCCATGAG
Organism: Polyangium jinanense; assembly: GCF_028435365.1. The sequence continues at coordinate 19,695 of NZ_JAGTJJ010000093.1, forward strand.
GCGACGAACGCGAGCGGATGGTCCCCCATCCGGTCCAGGATTTCCTGGGAGCGCCGCGCGACCGATGCGGGCTCCGGGGCCGCGTGGCCGCGCGTGGCCATCAGCGCAGGCATCAGGCTCCCATTCAGCTCGAGCTCGACGACGGCCCGCTCCCCTGCGTCCTCGATGACGGGGAGCCAGCCCAGCGCCTCCGTGGCGTGCTCGATCGCCTCCCGGTTGGCCGACCGCTGCAGCGCCGACATTGCGGCCTTCTGCGCATATCCAATGGCCCGCGATTTCTGATCCGCGGCCGCGAGGTGATAGGCGAAGAGCTCGGGCCGCGCCTCGGGGATGTCGGGGAATTTCTCCTCCAGCGCCGCCGCGATACGCGCGTGCACCTCCCTACGCGATCGCTTCAGCATCGACTCGTACGCCGCGTCCCGGACCAGTACGTGCTTGAACAGGTAGACGGGGTTTTTCAGCCGCCGCTTGCAGTGGACGAGGTCGGAGGCCACGAGCTGGTCGAGGTGCTCGCGGAGCTCGTCCGGCTCGAGGGGGCTCACCGCGCGGATGAGATCAAACGTGAATTCCCGGCCGATCGCCGCGGCCACCTGGGCCGTCTCCTTGGCCTTGCCAAGCCGGTCGAGGCGCGCCATGAGCAGATCCCGCAGCGTGTTCGGAATGCTGAAATCCGAGAGCCGGTCGGCGAGCTGATAACGACCCGCCTGCTCGACGAGGGCGCCGGATTCGATCATCATCTGGACGAGCTCCTCCACGAACAGCGGCACCCCATCGGTGCGGGCGGCGATGCGGTCGAGCACCTCCGTTGGGAGCGAACGCCCCGCGGTCGCCGCCCGGGCCAGTTGCTCCACCTCGGGCCGACCGAGGCGCTCGAGCTTCACGTGGTGCGCCGCGGGGGGCGACCAGCGCGAAAGGACCTCGGGGCGCGCGCAAAAGATGGCGTAGACGCGGGCCGACGCGAGCTCGTCCGTGAGCTGGGTGAACAGCTCGAGCGTGCTCGGATCCGCCCAGTGCACGTCCTCCGCCACGAGCACGAGCCGCTCCCGCTCGGCCATCTCGAAGAGAAACGAAAGGACGGCATGCCGGGTGAGCTCCCGCAACTTCTGCGGCGAGACGTCGAGCGGCGCCCACCGCGCGGGCAGCGGAATCGAAAGGAGCGACGCGAGGATGGGCATGGCCTCGGCGAGATCGAACCCATACGTCGTGAGCAGCGCCTCGAGCCGCTCCGCGCTGCCCTCGGCTCTCGCCTCTCCTTCCGGCCAGAGGAGCCGCATCCAGGCCTCGATGATCGGGTAAAACGGGCTGTTCATGGCGTGCGGCGAGCACCGGCATTCGAGCCACGTATGGTCCTCGCCGCGAATACGCTCCCGGAGCTCGTGGATCAGGCGTGACTTTCCGATGCCTGCCTCGCCGCACACGACGACGGCCTGCCCAGCGCCGTCGCGCGCCCGGCGCCACCATTCCAGCAGGGTCTCGAGCTCCCGTGCGCGACCGACGAGGGGCGCCATCCTCTCGCCCTCCGGCGGTCCCTGCTGCAGGTGATAAAACTCCACGGGGGCCGTGACGTTGTCGAGCCGGTGCTCCCCGCCCTCCTCGAATGCGAAATGGCCGCGAAGCAACCGGTACGTCTCCCCGCTGACCACGATGGCCCCGGGCTGCGCCAGCAAGCTGAGGCGGCACGCGAGCTTCGGCGTCCCCCCGACGACGTACCCCGGGCCCGCGCTCGCCGGCTCGCGCAGCTCGCGCGCGACCACCATGCCCGTGTGCATGCCGACCCGGAGCTCGGCTCGCACCCCGCGCCTTGCCTCGAGCGCCGCGCTTTGCCGGGACATTTCGTCCAGCGCGGCGAAGGCCGCCTCTGCCGCTCGCTGGGCGTCTCCCTCCCGCGCGGCCGGGTAACCGAAGTAGAACAGCAGCGCACCGCCGAGCGCGCCCGCGACGTACCCGCCGCGCGCCCGCGCGATCTGGACGCACGCATCCTGCTGGACGCGGAGGATCTCGTCGAGCTCCTCGAGCTCGACGGCGCCGGGCTTCACGCTCCCGGCCGTGAATGCGCAGCATACGGCCGTGATCTGCCGCCGCTCCCCTTCGATCAGGCGCACGCGCCTCTCTCCGCTGCCTTCCGGGCTGTCGCTGCCGAGGGCCCGAGCCTCGTCCGTGCTCTTTGGCGAAGGTCGCGCTGTCCAGTCGCTTGGCGCGAGATCGCTGAGATCGAGGGCCTCGAGCTCGCGCAGGAGCTTCTCCGCCGTCACGCCTCGCGCGGCGGGCTCCTTCTCGGTCACGCGCCGGAGCATGCGGCCGAGCGGGTGGTCCGCGATCCTCGCGGGGATGGGAATGGGCTCGGACGAAAGCTGCGCGGCCATCACCTCGGCCACCGTCGCGCCCTCGACCGCCCGCTTGCCGGTGAGGCATTCGAGAAAGACGAGCCCCCACGCATAGAGATCCGATCGCCGGGTCAGGGGCAGCCCGCGGAGCTGCTCGGGTGCCGCATAAGCGGGCGTCCCGAGCGACTCGTTGGTCATCGTGATCCGGCCTGCGTCGCCGCGCGCCTCCTCCACGAGCGCGCCGACGCCGAAATCGGCCACGAGCACGTTTCGCCGCGCGCCGGTGGTGGTCACGATGAGATTGGCAGGCTTCAAGTCCCGGTGCACCACGCCGCTCGCATGCGCGCAGGCGAGCGCGTCGAGGACCTGCAGCATGAAGTGCTGCGCCTCGAGCGGGTTCAGGCTGCCCTCTTCGGCGAGCACCTTGGCGAGGTCTTTCCCGGGCACGAACTCGAAGACCGAATACACGAGCCCTGGCTCGGGCTGCCCCGAATCGAGCAAATGCACGATGTTCGGGTGGTGCATCTGCGCGCAGATGCGCACCTCGCGCTGGAAGCGAGCGATTCTCTTGCCGTGCAGGGGCCCCCTCGGGTCCTCCGCGATCCGGAGCACTTTCACGGCGACCGCCTGGTTGGTGGTCCATTGCCGTGCCTTGTAAACGGTGGAGAACGCTCCCTCGCCCAACGTCTCGAGGAGCTCGTATCGCCCTACGAGCGCTGTGCTGATTGCCGTTTTCCTCACCGGCGTGCCGCCCATCTCGCCCCCCTCGCCGAGCACGTGGTGTCAAAGTTAGAACGGGCGCTGGTAAGCACAATACGTGCTCGCGCACGTGGGGGCCTAGCGGCAGGCTCGCTCGTCCGTCGGGGAGGACGGCCAGGTCGAGCCGACACAGGCGCTCGGGGCCTTCGAGGATGTCAATGGCCGCCCCCGCCCGCGCGGTGAGGACGCTCGAGCTCGTCCACCGCCTGCATCCGTAATCAATTTCGCAAATCCATCTCCGTAAGCAACAGCAGTACGGAACACATCCGTCCCAAGCGGGATAGATTTGTCCGCGCTTGATTTCCCCACAAGCGCGCCTCTAGACTGCTGGTTTCATCAGCAGACCGTGGAGAGGGGCGCAGGGATGCGCAAAGGGGCGCGACGCGCGTGGAAGCGACGCGCCGGACAGGGGGAGCTATGTCGCAGTTCTTGGCAACTGACGAAACAACGGCCGACGTCAAGGGGTTCGAGATCACGACCAAAATCGGCGAGGGCGTCAGATATGTGACGTACCGCGCCCGCCGGTGGACCGACGGGCTCACCGTGGCCGTGAAGGTCATGGAGGCCGACTACAGCCGAATCGCGGATGTCGCGCGCCTCAAGCATACCTACAGCATCGTTCAACGGATCGATTCGGAGAAGATCGTCAAGGTCCACGGCGTCGAGGAGCAACGGGATAGCCTGGCGGTCATCACCGAATACGTTCCCGGCTCCACGCTGGCCAGCGTCCTGCAGGGGCGCGGAAGGCTCGAAATCGGTGAATTCCTGGGCCTCGGCATCTCGCTGGCCGAAGCCCTGGCCGAGATCCACCGCCACGGCCTCATCCACGGTGACATGAGGCCCCAGAACATCCTGCTCGGCGAGAGAAATCAGGTCAAGCTCACCGGCTTCGGCGTCGATTGCGTCGTGACGCGGGAGAAAGAGGAGATCTATAGCCGCCGCGTCCTGTCGGAGGTGCTCCCCTACACCTCGCCCGAGCAGACGAGCCGCATGAACCGCAGCGTGGACTACCGGACGGACATGTACTCGCTGGGGGTCGTCTTTTACGAGATGCTCGTGGGGCGCAGGCCTTTCGAGGCAGAGGACCCGCTCGAGCTGATCCACGCCCATATCGCCGCGACGCCCCGTTCGCCCTCGGAGGCGCGGCCCGAGGTGCCCGAGGCGCTCTCCGCCATCCTCCTCAAGCTGCTCAGCAAGGGCGCCGAGGATCGCTACAACAGCGCCGAGGGCCTGCGGGTCGACCTCGCGGAGTGCCAGCGGCAATGGGAGGCGATCGGCTGGATCGAGCCGTTCGTCCTCGGCCAGCACGACAGGAGTGACCTCCTCCAGATCCATCAGGGGCTTTACGGTCGGGAAAAGGACATCCGCAAGCTCATCGAGTCGTTCGACGACGTGCTCCGCGGCAGGCGAGCGATCATCCTGGTGTCGGGATATTCGGGCATCGGGAAATCCTCCCTCGTCCAGGAGATCTTGAAGCCGCTCGCGCGGGAAAAGGGCTATTACATCAGCGGAAAGTACGACCAGTACATCCGCGACACCCCCTACAGCGCCGTGATCCAGGCGTTCGACGCGCTCATCAAGCAGCTCCTCTGCGAGAGCGAGGAGCGGCTCGCGGCGTGGCGGGACGCCATTCTGAGCGCCCTCGGCAGCAACGGGCAGGTCCTCTGCGACTTTTTGCCCTCGATCAAGCACATCATCGGCGAGCAGCCGCCCGTCCCCGCGCTCGGCCCGGTCGAGGCGCAGAACCGCTTCAACCTCTACTTCAAGAAGTTCGTCTCGGTGTTTGCCCGGCCGGCCCACCCGCTCGTGATCTTCCTCGACGACCTGCAATGGGTGGACTCGGCGAGCTTGAGCCTGATCAAGACCATCCTCGCGGACGAGGACAGGGCGGCTCTCTTCTTTTGCGGCGCCTACCGGGACAACGAGGTGAGCCCGACCCACGCCTTCATGGTCGCGCTCGAGGAGCTCGAGCAGGGCGGCATCGAGGTCGTCGACATCGTCCTCGAACCCCTCGAGATCGCCCACCTGAGCGCCCTGATCAAGGACAGCCTCGGCGTACGCGACGGCGACGCGCTCGCCTCGGTGGTGCTGAAAAAGACGGGCGGCAATCCATTCTTCGTGAAGCGGTTCATGCGGCACCTGTACGAGGCGAAGGTGCTCTACCGCGATCCCACGGCGGGATGGCGCTGGGATCTGTCGGCCATCGAGCGATTGGACTACTCCGACAACGTCCTCGGCCTCATGGCGGAGACCATCCGGCGCCTCCCGCCGCGCACGCAAGACGTCCTCCGGGTGGCCTCGGCGATCGGCAACATCATCGATCTGGAGGTCTTGAACGCCGTCAGCGCGACCCCTCCCGACGAGACGTACGCGAGCCTGGAGGAAGCCATCCGCGAGGGCTTGATCGTGACCGCGGGCGAACAGCTCCGCTTCGCGCACGACAAGATCCAGGAAGCCGCCTACTCCTTGATCCCGGCGGGGGAGAGGGCCGCGTGCCATTATCGGATCGGACAGATCCTTCTCCTCAAGCTGGATCCCGACAAGGGCCAGAACCTGTTCGACATCGTCAATCACCTGAACAACGCGGGTGATTTGATCACGGCGCCCGACGCGCGGCTCGATTCCGCGCGGCTCAATTTGAAGGTCGCCGGGCGCGCCGAGGAGTCAGGCGCCTTCTCCGCTGCGCTCAAGTATCTCGAGCATGGCCTTTCCATGCTGCCCCAAGACGCGTGGAGCTCGGAGTACGGGCTTTCGTTCGCCTATCACACGAAAAAGGGCACGCTCGAGTCGCTTTGCGAGCGGCACGACGACGCGCTCGCGACCCTCGCCGCTTGCTTCGAGAAAGCCCAGGGGCGCCTGCACCAGACGGAGGTCCGGCGCCTGATCATGAACGTGCAGATCCTGAAGAACGATCTGCTCGCCGCCCTCGACGAGGGGCTCGCTGCACTGCGAGCATTCGGCATCCATTTGCCGCCCTTCCCGGACGCGAATGCGCTCGCCGCCGAGCGCGCGCAGACGTTCGCCATGATCGGCGACCGGCCCGTCGCCTCGCTCATCGACCTGCCCTTGCAGAACGACCCGGAGATCGCCGTGCTGCAGGATGTCCTGCAGGAGCTGTTCACGCCCTGCTACCAGCTCGGCACGAACAACCTGGCTATCACGATCATGAAGATGCTGCAAAACACGTTGACCCACGGCATCTCCAAGAACTCGATCTTCGCGTTCATGAACTTCGGGACCGTCCTGTGCGCCAGCATGGATGTCGAGAAGGGGTACGAGTTCGGCCGAGCGGCAGCCCGCCTCAACGAGATTCACCCGGACAAGAAGTCCGAGGCCATGCTGGCCAACATGTGGGCGGCGTGGGTCCAGCACTGGAAGGAGGGCTATACGACCTACAAGGCGACGCTGCGCAGAGGAATGCACACCGGCGTCGAGACGGGTCAATACATCTGGGCATTCTACAACACGGCCAATGCCAGCACGAACAGCCTTCTCCAGGGGCGCCACATCCAGGAAATCCTCGAAGAGGCACGGCAATACCAGCCGCTCTGCAAGCTCGACAAATTCAACGCAATGACCTGGATGGTCAGCGCCATCGCCGAGGTTTGCGAGGATCTGGGCAGGCCCGCGGACGCGGACACGTCGTCGCGCGTCGCCTGGGTCGACATGAACGTCATCAAGGAGGAAGCCCGGAAGATCAACAACACGGCTTCGCTCTACTTCGCGAACGTATACGACGTCATCGGAGGTGTCTTCAAGGGCGCCTACGAAGAGGTCGCGGAGATGTGGGGCACGACGGATCCTGCCGGCGACGTCATGCTCCCGGCCTGGCACGCGACGCCCTGCTTCTACTTTTATGGCGGAGTGGCCTTCGCGCGGGCTTCCATGACCGTGTCCCCGGACCTGCGAGAAGCGTACCTCGCGAGGCTCCACGATTGCGTGCGCAGAATGGACCTCTGGGCGGAGCTCAATCCGGAGAGCCTACGCCACCGCAGCCTCTTGCTGAAGGCAGAGCTTGCCCGGATCGAGCAATCCGAAGGCGCGGGCAACCTGTACGACCAGGGGATCACCGCCGCCCGAGAAGGAGGATTCGCCCATGACGAGGCCCTGGGCAACGAGCTCTGCGCCCGTCATTACCTCGACCTTGGCAGGTCGTTCCTCGCGCGTGCGTACCTGGCCGAGGCGCATCGGGCCTATGCTCGGTGGGGCGCCGTCCGCGTCACGGAGCGCCTCGAGAAGGATTTCCCGCACGTGCTCCGGCCGGACACCGGGCTGCGCCGCGTCGAACGCGTGCCGGACGGAGATCACGCCGCGCGCGAGCTCGACCTCGGCGTCGTCATCAAGGCCTCGCAGGCGATCTCGGGCGAGATCCTGTTCCCCCGGCTCCTCCAGAAGCTGATGCACGTCATCCTCGAGAGCGCGGGCGCTCGAAAGGGGTTCGTGATCCTTCGGGAAAACGAGCGGCTCGTGATCCGGGCCGAGGGCCATATCGATCGGTCGGAGATCCGTGTGCTCCCGGCGTCGCCCCTGGAATCGCGCCAGGATCTGGCCACCAGCGTGGTGAAATACGTGGCGAGGACGGCGGAGAGTGTCGTCCTCCACGAAGGGGCGAAAAACAGCCCCTTCGCGGAAGATTCCTACATCGAGAAGAGCCAGCCCCGATCGCTCCTTTCGGCGCCCATCCTCCGGCAAGGGCGCCTCGTCGGGGTGATCTACCTGGAAAACGAGCTCGCAGCCGGCGTGTTCACGCCGGATCGAATGGAGATGCTCCGGCTCTTGTCGGCGCAGGTCGCCATTTCCATCGAAAACGCGCTGCTCTATTCGAGCCTCGAGGAAAACGTGCGCGCGAGGACCATGGAGATCGAGGAAGCCAACGCTCGGATCCTTTCGCTCAATGCCGAGCAGCAGCACCGGCAGGAGATCGAGCTCTTGCAAAAGCAGGACCTCATCGCGCAGCAAAAAGAGCTCATCCGCGTCCTTTCCACGCCGATCCTCGAGGTGTGGGACGGCGTGCTCACCATTCCGATCGTGGGCGTCATCGACGAGGAGCGCTCCGCCATCATCACGCAGAACCTCCTCGCGCGCATCGTCGAGACCCAATCGAAGTTCGCGATCATCGATCTCACCGGCGTCGGCGAGATGGATCCGGGGACGGCCGAGCACATCGTGCGTATCATCGGAGCCGTGCGGCTCCTCGGCGCGAGGAGTGTCATCACGGGCATCCAGCCCGCCGTGGCGCGCGCCATGATCTCGCTCGACGTCAATCTGAGCAGCATCCTGACGCGCTCCAACCTTCGCGATGGCCTGCGTGCGTGCCTGAGCTTCGGACGGGGCAAACCTTCCTGAGAACGTCGATCGGTTGAAGAGCCGCGTCACCTGCCCGCGGTAAGCGCCCCCTTGGCCACGAACTGCGAGAAGGCCCCCAGGAACTCGTCGATGGATACGGTTCCGCTCCTGTCGATGTCGCACAGGCGCAAGAACTCGTCGATCTCGGTATCCCGATAGCCCTTCTCCCGGAACTTGGCCATCACCTCGCCCACGTCGAGCACGCCATCCCGGTTGGCGTCGATCTCCTCGAAGATCTGGAACATCGAGTCGCGCATCATCGATTTGAAGATCGCGTCCCGGAGCTCGTTTTCCAGCACGTCGAGCATCGACCCCTCGGGCGTCTCCAGGATCCACGGCTCCATCGTCGTGGACCTGAGCACCGTCACCGTGGTGCCGGGGGACGACGCGACCCCGAGGCGTCGCTTGTAATCTTCGATGAAGACATTGCCGTAGTGCTCCTCGCTGAAGTCCGTCGTGCTCACGATCATTCGATAGCCATAGATGTCGTCTCCGGGATCGATGCTCAGGAGATCGTAGATCGCCTTGTTCAATCGATTGGCGAGCTCGAGGCTCGTATTCAGCGTTCCGTCCGGGTGCCTGAAGTTCACGGCGTAGGTCAGGATGTTCTGATCGGGCCCGATCTCGGGCAGGAACGCCATCGCCTCCGGGTCGGACAGGAGATCCTCGACGCTACGCCGATCGATGCGCTCGCGAATGAAGCGTCGCTCGGTCTCCACGTCGGCGCCCGAGATCTCCGCGGGCAGCCGCGGGACGGGGACCACGACGAACCGATCCTCCGGGCTCGCCATGCTGAGCAGCCGCGCGTAAAACCGCTTGCAATTGAACAGCGCCCGCCGATGGATCTGCCCGTATCCGCTCCGGGTGGGTCGAATGACCTTGTGGCTCAGGTACACCGCGGCCACCGCCGCTCCCGGCTTGGACCCTTCGAGCCCATAGATGCCGACGGTGGGCTCGGCGTCCCCGTGGAGGATGTAGGGCGCCTTGAATGTCACCATGTCGCGCATGGCCGAATTCCGGTAACAGAGCGCCCCGGCCGGATAAGGAATGTAACCCGATTTATGCGGATCGACGGTGATGGAATCCGCCCGGCCGAGCGCCGAGAACTGCGAGGTCACGTATCCGCTCATCCCGATCTCGGGCACCGGACCCGTGCGCTCGTCTCTCGCGCGTGGCCCCTCGTCGGGCCTCAGGATCGAGGCGAAATAACCTCCCCACGCCGCGTCCGCGTGCACCGTGAACGACAGGCCCTCCTTCTGGAGCTTGTAGCGCAGCTCGAGGATCCCCTTGAGCGGATCCACGGCGCTCTCCTCCGTGCTGCCGATGACGCCCACCACCGTGACCACGGGCCGCCGCTGCTCGAGGCAATCGCGCAGCATCTTCTCCAGCGCGGACAGGCTCATGCGCGCGTCGCAATCGACGGGAACGTCGAGCACGTTCGCCGAGCCGAGGCCCAGCACGGCCGCGGCCTTGGGGAACGAGTAATGCTTGGTGGCGGGGACGAGAATCACCGGCGACGCGGGCACGTCCGCCCCCGAGCGCCGGAAAAGCTCCTGCATTCCCAGGTGCTGGAGCGAGTGGCTCGACATGGCCTTGGTGATGGTATCGCTCGAAATGCCGTATTCCTCCGTGAGGCGCTCGGGCAGCGCGAGGATGTCGTCCACCTTCAGATTCAGAAGGGACCACGCGTCGAGCGCGACGAGGCGCGCGCGCCTGCCATCACACGTGCTCACCTCGATGTCGCGCGCCGCGGCGAGGGAGGGCTCGGCCCTCAATGCATCGCGGAGCGAGAGCGGGTAAAACTTCAGATTCCGCGCCGACCAGATGGCCTCGATGTTGGCCACGGTCCCGCCGCTCGTGATGTGCCCCCAGGGCCTCACGATCCCCTTCGTGGTGTCGCCGTCCTCCGGGACGGTGTAGCCGAGCATCCGGCACAGATCGTCGCCCACGATCATCTCCAGGATGGTCGTCGACGTCGACCCTTCGAATGCGACGTTGTTGGGGTTGTAGAGCATCGCCGCGAAATACCCCAGGATGCTGGGGAGCGACGTGTCCCAGTTCATGTGCCCCTGATACCGGCCGCTGAAGAAGGGCACCGATTTCTTGAGGAACGACATCAGCGACCGCAGGTTGTCCTTCAGCGAGTCCATCGCGTGGAGATAGGACGGGTGCCGCTTGGCCTGCTCGGTGATGTGCGTGGGATCCTGGGGGTGGAAGTTCCGCCTCCAGAAGGAATGGTCCCGGATGGCCTCCACGATGAGCTTCTCGAGCTCGTCCGCGTTCTCGGCCTTGGTGCCCAAGAACCACGCCTCCGGCGATCTGGTCCCCGCCCCCTTGAGGAATGGCCTCTCGCCGAACTTGAAATACTGCTTCACGCTCGGCCTGCCGGTCCGGGCTTTCTCGTCGCTCATCTCTCCACGACCCTTCCTGCCCCGCTCGCCAATGCGCATCCGACCGCTGGGGGCGAAGACCCTATACAAGAGGGATCCCGTCGAATCAAGGACAAGGCCACGCGCGAGCCGTGCTCCGGCTTGACGCGAGAGGGGCGCCTGGGTACGACGCTTTTCGAGCCCGCCGAGGAACCGGCGCGGAGGACATCGATGACCTTGCCGAATCTCGATTTGCTCGTCCACAACCTCGTGGCGCTCTGCATCGTGATTGTCGTGCTGATGTTGCTTTCACAGCTCATCGTCACGGCCATCCTGCGTCTCTCCAGCGTCCTCTTGAGCGCTTCCGTGCTCGGCGACAAGGAGACGGTGAAGGACGTCGGCGCGGAGTTTCGGCGGCGCGTCCGGCGCAGCGCGGTCGTCGGCGTCGCGCTCCTCGGGCTCCTATCGCTCGCGGCCATGGGCTTCCTGAGCCTCCGGGGGCTCCGGGCGCTCGATCTGGCCCTGGCCTTCGTCGCGCGCCTCCGCGAAGACGCCTCCGGGCCTTTCAAGACGCGCCTGCTTTCGTCGGTGGGGATCATCCTCGGCGCGCTCGTCGTCGACGCCGTCGCGAGGGCCATCGTCGCCGCGCTCGGCAAGGGGCTCGCGAATTGGAAGGTCGACGAGAAGCGGCGCGAATCCCTGGCCGAGGCGCTGATTCGCCTCCGCACCGCGCTCCGGACGGTCATCCTGGGCGGGACGGCTGTCCTCGTCGCGGGGGAGCTCGCGCCGGACGTGCAGCGAGGCGTCCTCCTCGGCGCGTACATCCTCGGCGCCTTTTACGTGAGCCGCTTCGTGGCGAACGCCGCGCACGTCCTCGTCGACGTGCTCTTCGACCGATCGACGCGGCTCACCCGGCTCGAAAGCCCGCTGAAATACCTGGGCAGCCTGACCCACCTCGCGCCGATCACGAAACGCGTCATCGATTACTTCGTTTATCTGTCGGCTGCGACGTGGGTGGCCGACGCCTTCACCCCCGACACCTGGCTGGCCCAAGGGGGGCGGATTGGCATTCGAATCCTCGCGATCTTCTATGCGAGCCGGGTGCTGGTCGAGCTGTGCGTCCTGTTCGTCCAGGAAATCTTCCTCGGCAACGTCGACAAGGACGGGGAGAAGGAAAACCTTCAGCAACGAAGGACCTTGGTCCCCGTGGCCGTGGGCTTCTTGCGATATGGGATCTATTTCTCGGCGCTCGTGATGGTGCTACGGGAGGCCTCCATCGATCCCACGCCCCTGCTCGCGGGCGCGGGGGTCATCGGCGTCGCCATCGGGCTCGGCGCGCAGGCGTTCGTGGGAGACATCGTGGCTGGGTTCTTCATTCTTTTCGAGAACCTCCTCCTCGTGGGTGATCTCGTGGAAGTGAGCGGCGTGCGGGGCAAGGTGGAGGAAATCGGCGTGCGAATCACCAAAATTCGTGATGACTCCGGCGTGCTCCACGCGATCCCGAACGGCGAGGTCCGCAAGGTCGCGAATCACTCGAAGGCCTACGTGAACGCCATCGTCGACGTGCATGTGCCCTACGAAGAGGACCTCACGCGCGTGCGGTCCCTGCTCGCGTCCGTGGCCGAAAAAGCGCTCTCGGGGCAGGCGGGCGCGAACGGCCCCGTCGAGGTCAAGGTGCAGGAGCTCAACGAGGGCTCGGTCCTCCTCCGCGTGATCGCGCGCGTGCCGCCTGGACAAGACGAAGACCTCGGAGACCTGCTTCGGGAGCGCATCGTGGACGAGCTGCGCGAAGCGAAGATCGGAGCGCCCCGCCCGCGCCGCGCGGTCTTGATTGAGAGCAAAATTCGCGTCGGCGCGCCCCCTCCCCCGGAGCCGGTCGAGGAGGACAGTGGACCGCCGCAGCCCTTCTCGCCGCCAGCCGCGGATGCCTGACGCGGACTGGTCTCTTCCTGGAGCCGCCGCGCCGGGGCGCCGCCCCGGGCCCCGCGGGGGCTGTTCGCCCCTCGACCCGAACCAGGGCCTGAGCATTGGTCTCATCTCGCGAGCCCATTCTCCCTGAGCACCCGTAGCATCTCTGCTGCGGGTGCCAGTCGTTCGAGCCCGCGGCTGATGGTGACGGATCCGGGGGGTCCTCCGGAGGACTTGCC
>NZ_JAGTJJ010000094.1 GCF_028435365.1 Polyangium jinanense
CCGCCTCCTGTAGGATCGAGCGCCACCTTAAGGTGGCTCCGAAGGCCGCTCGCGAGCGGCCCGTAAATCAGCCGCTTTTAGCGGCTCACACATCGAAACCCCCCGGCTTTGCCGGGGGATTGTTAGTTAGGGCACCACCCGTGGAGGAGAGCCGCCGCTCGCGACCTAGCCTTCCGTGTTCGCGTGGACGCGAGCCGCCGCTTGCGACCTGGCCCTCCGCGTTCGCGTGGACGCGAGCCCTGCTCGCGACCTGATAAGCTCTCTGCGTGAGACGTACCTCGCTCCTGCTCTTCCTCCTGCTCACCGCGTGCGGAGCGCGCACATCACTCGATCCCGGCAGCGCTCCGCCCACGAGCCTCCCGCCGACGGGGCCACATGCCTGCCTCGCGGACCTCGCGAGGACGAGCTCTCCCGACTGGGAGCGCGGCCACGCGTGCGACGCGGGATCGCTCGGCGACGACGTCGGGATATTCGTGATGGTGGGCTTCGACCTCGTCGGCCTCACCAGCGCCGGGCCTCGCATCATCCACCGCTTCTTCGAAGGACAGGATGACACGAAGGCGACCGCCATCGACACGGCTATGGTCGTCCGCGGCGGCGGGGACTCCGAGCAATGGGCGTGCCGTCAGGGCGGGCTCGACCATGTGCCGCCCGCGCATGTCGTCACGAGGTCCGGAACGCCGGGCAGGCTGCGTCGCGATCCGCAGTATCACGAGCGGTGATCCGGGAGGGCGTCGTCACTCACACGTGCAGATGTACGAGCTGATCCGGTGGTTCCAGAAGTCTCCGACCCAGGGTACAGCGCCCGAGGCGACCCAGGAGTCACCCCGCGAAATTGCCGTGTTCGTAGACCGTCACCGCGCACCCTGGATCGAGGACCATGGACGAGACCCAATCCCCCATCCCCGGCGTAAACCATGCGTTCCGCCCCGCGGGCGCGTGATGCGACCTGCCAGCGTAGTTGGCATGCTCGTAGAACGTGACACAAGCCCCTGCGCGAGAAGCAACGCAGACGGCTCCGAGGACGAGCAGACCGACCATCAGGCTTTTCGGCATACGACGCCTCCCGTCGCGCAAGGCGCAAGCATTGGGGCACATTAATACCAGCACGCGCAGTAGAACGAGCTGATCTTGTCGTCCCAGATTCCGAGCGTTGATGCATCGTCCGAGAGTGTCAACGGCTCGCCCCCGAAGTTGGGGTCTTCGTACACCGCAACCGTGCAATGAGACGCAACCTTTATAGAGGAGATGGTATCGTTCCATCCGTTCCCGATCCGCGGGACGGATGATCCTGCGTCGGCGGAATAACTCCTTCCCTCATAGTTGGGTTTTTCGAAGAACACTGCGCACGCGTCGGCGTGAGAAGCGACGCAGACTGCTCCCAGGGCGAACAGACCCACGATCATGCTCTTGATCATGAACCACCTCCCTACCCGACATGAATTCGCACGACCTCGCGGCCTACCATGCGCACTCTCGGGCGGCTGGCGATGAAGTGTCGACAATGAATACGTTGTCCCGAAGCGCGCTGAGTCAATCCCTTGATTTCGTCCGCCTATGACGGGCTTTCACGCCGAGCTTGCTACGGGGCGTCTTCAGTCGGTTATCCAAAGAAAAAGGAATGAACGAGGAGTTCCTCTACGCCGACCGACTTCGTTTCGAGGAGTTGCTTGACCACGGGTTTTGACCTCGCCTTGCACGAGTACGGCAAGAAGTTGTCCCGCGGGAGTCGGCTCCGGGGATACCCCGAAGGGCGGCCACGGGGTCGGAAGTGGCACGAGCGCGGCTGGCAAGGATGGGTTCCGTCCCGCCACCGCGTCCACGCCTCTGCAAACCGCGTCGTAGCCCTTCCCCTCGCGCATCCTCACCCTGCTCCGTCCACGAGTACGTGCGCCCCCCTGGGCATGCTTTCGCTCGTCGCGCGCGAGTACGTGCGCCCCCCGGGCGTGCTCACGCTCGTCTCCCGTCGCGCAAGGCGCAAGCATTGGGGCACATTACCTGCACGTGCAGATGTACGAGCTGATCCGGTCGTTCCAGAAGTCTCCGACCCAGTCTACAGCGCCCGAGGCTGTCCACGACGCGCCCCCGAAGTTGACGTCTTCGTACACCGTAACCTTGCAAAGCTGCTCAACCTGTATAGAGGAGATGATATCGTTCCATTCGCCGAGCCACGGGACCCCTATTTCTGCGTTGACGTAATGACTCCTTCCCACAAAGAAGTGGTCTTCGAAGAACATTGCGCACGCGTCGGCGTGAGAAGCGATGCAGACTGCTCCCAGGGCGAACAGACCCACCATCATGCTCTTGATCATGAACCACCTCCCTACCCGACATGAATTCGCACGACCTCGCGGCCTACCATGCGCACTCTCCGGCGGCTGGCGATGAAGTGTCGACAATGAATACGTTGTCCCGAAGCGCGCTGAGTCAATCCCTTGATTTTGTCCGCATTGGGGCACATTACGGCCAGCACGTGCAGATGTACGAGCTGATCCTGTCGTTCCAGTCTCCGAGCCACGGTGTATCGGCCGAGACCATCAACGACTCGCCCGTGAAGTTGACGTCTTCGTACACCGTAACCGTGCAAAGAGGGGCAACCCGTATAGAGGAGATGGTATCGTTCCATTCGTTCCCGATCCACGGGACCCTGAACCTTTCTGCGCTGATGGGAACAATCCTTCCCCCATAGTTGCCGTTTTCGAAGAACATTGCGCACGCGTCGGCGTGAGAAGCGACGCAGACTGCTCCCAGGGCGAACAGACCCACGATCATGCTCTTGATCATGAACCACCTCCCTACCCGACATGAATTCGCACGACCTCGCGGCCTACCATGCGCACTCTCCGGCGGCTGGCGATGAAGTGTCGACAATGAATACGTTGTCCCGAAGCGCGCTGAGTCAATCCCTTGATTTCGTCCGCCTATGACGGGCTTTCACGCCGAGCTTGCTACGGGGCGTCTTCCGTCGGTTATCCAAAGAAAAAGGGATGAACGAGAAGTTCCTCTACGCCGACCGACTTCGTTTCGAGGAGTTGCTTGACCACGGGGTTTTGACCTCGCCTTGCACGAGTACGGCAAGAAGTTGTCCCGCGGGAGTCGGCTCCGGGGATACCCCGAAGGGCGGCCACGGGGTCGGACGTGGCACGAGCGCGGCTGGCAAGGATGGGTTCCATCCCGCCACCGCGTCCACGCCTCTGCAAACCGCGTCGTAGCCCTTCCCCTCGCGCATCCTCACCCTGCTCCGTCCACGAGGACGTGCGCCCCCCTGGGCGTGCTTTCGCTCGTCGCGCGTGAGCACGTGCGCTCCCCCGGTCGTCCTCTCCCTACTCCGGGCACGAGCACGAGCGCCTCCCCGGGCGTGCTCACGCTCATCGCGCACGAAGACGAGCGCCTCCCCGGGCGTGCTCACGCTCCTCGCGCACGAAGACGAGCGCCTCCCCGGGCGTGCTCACGCTCCTCGCGCACGAAGACGAGCGCCTCCCCGGGCGTGCTCACGCTCCTCGCGCGCGAGAACGTGCGCTCCCCCGGGCGTGCTCATGCTCATCGCGCGCGAGCACGAGCGACCCCCCGCGCCTATTCACCCTCTCTGTTCGCGAGGACGTGCACCCCCCTCGCGCGTGCTCACACTCCGCGCGGCCGCCCACAGAGCAAGATTCCGCCGATGACAGCATTCGGCCCCTGCTTATCTTGCGGCCCTCACCCCAAGACTCCCGCTCCTTCCATGAGGGTGCGGGCATGGAGGTTTTCGTGAACGACAAGATTGCTCCCTATATGGGCCCCAGCATCATCGACGTGACCAGCATTCGTCCGAAGCTCGTGGACGCCGCCAATGGCACGCTTTCGGGCGCGCGGCGCCAGAAGCCCGGTTTTCCGGAGGTCTTCGACGAACTTTCGAAGGCCCTCCCGCAGTACGGCGAGACCCTCGGCGTTCACCCCGGCATGTTACAGAACATTGTCGACAAGACCGCCACGCTCGACGAGATCCGAGCGCTCAAGAAGGATGTCCTCAAGCTCGCGGAGATCCTCGAGGAGAGCGAAATCTACTACGAGGACGCGCGTGAGTCCGACATTAGCCGCATCGGCGGATTCCTCGACGCCACCATTCAGCACGGCGACCCGTCCGTGCAGGCCGCCTTCAACAAGACCCTGGCGTACCGCGCCCAGTACGCGAAAAAGGCCGCCGAGACGCGGCGCAAGAACAAGCAAGCCCGCCCCGAGACGAACGCCGAGACCAGCACGGAGCCCAAAGCCCCGAGTCCCGCCTGAACCGCCGCGCTGGGGCGTTGCCCCAGGCCCCACCAGGGGCTATCCGCCCCTGGACCCGGACCAGCGCAAGCGCTGGACCGTTCGTGGAAGAACTGCGCATCGCGCAGTTCTTCCAACAGGCCGGTGGCAAGACCAGGAAGGTGCGTTTCACGCCGGCGACGGGCACGTTGCCAGTTGAATCGTCAGCGCCGCGGTCTTGATGGGCAGGTTCGTCGTTGGTCTTGACCTGGCCTGTTCGATGAACTGCGCATCGCGCAGTTCATCGACCCCGGGTCCAGCGCTTGCGCTGGTCCGGGTCCAGGGGCGGATAGCCCCGGTGGGGCCTGGGGCAAAGCCCCAGCGCAGCGCCTCACTGCCCCGCGTCCGCCTCCGCGTCGCGCGCCTTCATGTCGTGCTCGATCAGCGCGCGCGTCGTGGGGAGCGCGTCACGGCAGCGCGCTTCGACCGCTTCCATGTTTTCGATCGAAGTGACCCAGGCACGCGTCTTCTGGCAAATCGACGTGGCGGAGGGCAGCGATGAATCGCAGGCGAGGCTGAGGAGGGCGCGGCAGCTCGGCATGTTGCGGACCCAGATCGGCATGTTGCGGCCGGCGATTACGGTTTTCGAATCATTGGCATCGGTGATTACGGGTACTCCCGCCTGCTTCGCCTTTTGCTCCTCCACATACGCCTTTTGCTTTGCGTACGCCTTCGCGCACTCGGCGTCGATCGCCGGCCACGCGCCGGGCGGAAGCTTCTCGAAGCGGGCGACATCCGATTTGTCACGCGAGCACTTCGCGCGCGCCCACGATCCGAGCTTGGGATCGCAGTCGAGGTCGATGATCTTCTTGCACCAGGCGAGCGGCTTCGCGGGCTGGGAGCGCGGGGCATTCCCCTGTGTCGGAACCGAGGCGCTCGCGGCGCCGATTGCGTCGTCGTCGCTCCCGGTCGGCACCGGCGCGGCGGAGGGGTCGCCGATCACGAGCGATGACGACGGCACGATGAGCGACGGCGAGGGCGCGGCCGCGAGCGCCCCCAACCCCGACGCGGCCAGCGCCGGAGCTTCCGCACCGCGCGATCGCACCCACCCGAGCGCGACCGCGGCGAATGAGACGGCGGTCGCCGTCGCCGCGAGGATCGCCCGCCGCGGGACCACTCGACCGAGATCGCGCCGCGCGCTCGGCCGATCCTGGGGCGGCGCCGGCGCGACCTTCGTCCCCTCGGCCAAGTCCGCCGGGCTCGCAGGGGTCGTCTCGATCACGGGCGCACGCGCGGTCCGGCGCGGTACGGCGTCGGCCTCGGCGATCGCCGTCTGCAGGCTCGTGACGAGCTCGCCCACGGACGACGGCCTCCGCTCGACGCGCGTCGACAGCGCCCGCATGATCGCGTCGGACAGGGCCGCGGGGATCGACGGCTCGAGATCGCTCGGCGGCCTCGCGTGGAGTCGATCCTGCGCGTCGGGCGCGTCGCTCCAGGGCAGCCGCCCCACCAGCATCGCGTAGAGCACCAGCGCGAGCTCGTAGACATCCGACGCGATCGTCGCCCGCGATCCGAAGAAGCGCTCGGGAGCCATCGTCGCTTTCGTCCCGCGCACCACGCCCTCCTCCGTGGTGGTCGACGGCTGCGCCTCGGCTTCGCGACCGATGCCGAGGTCGAGCAAGATCGGTGATCCGTCCTCGCGGAGGAAGACGTTCTCGGGCTTGAGATCCCTGTGGATCAGGCCGGCGTCGTGGACCGCGGCGACGCCTCGGGCGAGCTCCTCGAAGCACGCCATCGCCGCCCCGAGCTCGAGCCGGCCGCGCGCGATTCGCGCCGCGAGGGTCTCGCCGCGGAGCCGGGGCATCGCCAGGAACGCCGCGCCGTCGGGCAACGCCCCCGCCTCGACGATCTCGACGACGTTCGGGTGCTTCACCCGCGCGAGAAGCTCGGCCTCCGCGAGGAACCGCGCGCACTGACGCTCGTCGGTCACGCCCTTCATGACCTTGAGCGCGAGATCGCGACCGTCCCGCCGCGCCGCGTAGACGATGGCGCTCCCGCCCTCGCCGAGCACGCCCTCGATCGTAAAACCTCCGAGCGACTCGCTCATACGATGGGCTCATCGTAGCGTGCACCGCGAACGCTGCGCAGTCTGGTGCGGCGATCGAAGAATACCGGCGGAAACACCTTGCCCCATCGGAGGGCGAGGGCCGGCGCTGGCACTCCGTGACATCCTGAGGCGGCGATGTTCACCCGAACGACGAACCAGATGGAGCGCCCGACCGCGCCCCTGCGAAGCCGCCTCCGCGTGCTCCATGGTCCCGAGGCGGGCCTCGAGATCGAGCTGCCCCGCGCAGGCCTCGTCATCGGCGCCTCCGAAGCGAGCGATGTAACGCTCAGCGATCCGCTCGTCTCTTCACGCCACTGCTCCGTTCGCCCGACGGCAGGTGGATTCGAAGTGACGGACCTCGGGTCCACCAACGGCACCTCGTACGACGGCGCGCTCCTCGCCAAGGCGCGCCTCCCGGTGGGTGCGGTGCTGGGCGTGGGCTCGACGCTGCTCCAGCTCCTTCCGGACGAAGAGGTCCTCGAGATCCCTCCGAGCGCCGCCACGTCCTTCGGCAACCTCGTGGGGTCGAGCCTCGCGATGCGCCGGATCTATGCGCTCCTCGACCGCGCTGCCGCCTCGAACGCGTCGGTGCTCCTTTTGGGCGAAAGCGGGACGGGCAAGGAGGTCGCGGCGCGCGCGGTCCACGACGCGAGCCCGCGGCGGAACGGGCCCTTCGTCATCTTCGACGGCGGCGCCGCGGCGGAGAACCTGGTCGAGAGCGACCTCTTCGGACACACGCGCGGCGCGTTCACCGGCGCCGACCGCGATCGCCTCGGAGCGTTCGCCCTGGCGCACGGAGGCACTCTGTTCCTCGACGAAATTGGCGATCTCCCGCTGCGCCTTCAGCCCAAATTGCTGCGCCTCCTGGAGACGGGGACGGTGCAGCCCGTGGGCGGCGCGCGCCAGCAGGCGTACGACGTGAGGATCATCGCCGCGACCCATCATGATCTCCGCACCGAGGTCGCGCGAGGTACCTTCCGCGGAGACGTGTACTACCGCCTCGCGGTGGTCGAGGTGCACCTGCCCGCGCTCCGCGAGCGGCTCGACGATATCCCGGATCTCACGCGCGCTTTCCTCGAGCGTGAAGGGGTTCGCGTCCCGAGCGTGGACGCCCTTGCCGGAAAGAACCTCGATCGCCTTCGAGGCTACTCGTGGCCTGGCAACGTGCGCGAGCTGAGAAACGCAATCTCGCGCGCGGTCGCGCTCGGGCCGAAGGGCGCGTGCTTCGCCGAGATGCCCGTGATGATCGGGAGCGTCCAGCGCTTCGAGCCCGAGGCGCCGATCGATCGCCCCTTCAGCGAGGCCAAAGCCGAGCTCGTCGAGCAGTTCGAGAAGGCCTACGTGCGAAACCTCTTGGCGAAGTACGGCGACAACATGACCGAGGCGGCGAAGGTCGCGGGGCTCGAGCGGAAGCACCTTTATCGCATCCTGGCTCGGCTGGGGATCACGCCCGGCAGGGGCGATCGCAACGACGGATAACCATTCGCGCCGCTCTCATGCTGTCCCCGCGGAGCCCCGGTGTCGTTCCGGCGCTTGGGGGCCCGGAGCCCCATCGTCCGGGAGGCCGCCCGCAAATTCGCGCGAATCTTCGGCGTTTCGAGCGCTCTCTCGCTTGGCGCCCGCCTTGCTGAAGGGGGCACGACACGCAGGATCCGCGTCGTCGCGTCGTCACTCGGCACGCAGAGATATGAAGATCGATTTCAATCGCTCACTGTGCTTCCTCCTCGCGGCCTCGCTGGTCATGGCCTCGGCGGCATGCGAGCCGATCGCGTTCTCGCCCTATCCTTCGACACCGCAGCCGCCTGACACGCCGCGCCTTTCGCTCCGTGCTGACGGGAGTTACCTCAAAGACGGCAAGGTCTACCGGACCAGCGCGCTCTCCGATCTGGTGCGTGACCACCCGGAGGCCCGCAAGCTCGCGCTGGAGTATGAGCGAAACAAACCCATCGCCCGCGGTCTGCTCATTGCTGGCTTGACCATGACCGTGACCGGCGGCGTGGTCATGTTCCCAGGGCTTATCGCCCAAAACGATCCGGTGGCCGTCGTCGGTGGCGTGCACGCGGGGATAGGCCTCTTGGTGCTGACGGTGCAAACCATCTTCGACGGCGCCCCGCGCTGGGAGCAGCACCGCGCGATCGATCTCTACAATGAGAGCGCGCCGCCGCTTAGCCCTCTGGTCCCGCGTCCGCTGGGCTCTCCGCCCTGGTCTGCCCCCCTGCCGCCCGTGAGGTCCTACTGATCATCGAGCCATCCGGCACGGCGTGCTTGAGGGTCAAAAGCCGTCGCGACGGGGGCGCGCCCTCCACGAACGTGTCGCAAAAGGGCGTGCCTTGATGTCACGCGTGACGCGTCATCCTCGGCGTGCCGAGGGCTCGCCACCGGCGCGCCGGCGCCGGGCGACGGCGGCGGCTGCCGCGACGAGCAGCCACGCCGACGAGGGCGCTCCAGAGCCACCGGCCGCCCGGCAACCGCAGCCGTCCGGCTGATCGCTCGATCCGCCGGAGCTCCCGCCGCCGGCCCCGCCTGGGCCAGCCGTGGTGCTGCTCGTGCCGCCGCCCTGGCCACCGCTGCCGCCCTGGCCACCGCCGCCGCCCTGGCCACCGCTGCCGCCCGCGCCCGCGTTCTCGACCTCGCATTGAGCCGAGCAGCCATCGCCGGCGATACCGTTCCCGTCGTCGCACGCTTCCACGCCCGCATGGACGAAGCCGTCACCGCAGGTCGCATGGACGCACGTGTCGAGGCACGCGTCGGTGTTGATCTCGTTCCCGTCGTCGCACGCCTCCGGCCCGTTCATGATCCCATCCCCGCAGGACGGGCCGATACCGGAACAATCCGCCTTGCAGTTTCCGTACGTCCCATTCAGCGCGCCGCTGTCGCAGACCTCGCCCACGCCCACCACGCCGTCGCCGCAGACGCTGGCGGGCACATACTCGTAGGCCCCCATGTCGAACTGGGCGCCGTTGAACCCGTCGCCGTCCTGCGGGCGTGCAGCGCCGTCGATGTCGGTGGCCGGCGCGCCGGTCGCGGTGCCTGCGTCGATGCAGACGCTGCCCATCGTCAGGCTCAGATCGCTGGGAGCGCTCTTGTAGTTCGGATTCTGCGAGATGCAGCCGGCGCCAGGAGCGGCGTTATAATAGGGAGTGGGGTTGCCCCACACGTTGGAGTACGTGACGTTGACGGTGGAGTTGGTGTCCGTGGCGCGGATGCCGTTCACCGTGTGCTGGGTGATGATCGAGTTCTTGATCGTCACCGTCTGCGTGCCGTTGACGGCGATGCCGTACGAGCCGTTGGCATGCAGGGTCGAGTTGACGATGGTCGTCGTCGGGGGCGTGGAACTGCTCACCAGCCCCACCCCGCGCGTATTGTTCGAGCGGATGACCGTGTTGATGATCGAGAGCGTCACGCTCTCGTTGGTGACCATGTTCGTGTCGACCCCCACGGCCCCGCCCTGGATGACCGAGTTGGAGATCGTCACGCTGGCGGGGGCACCGGGGCCGACGACATTGTTGTAATTGAGCAACACGCCCGTACTGGAGGGCGAGATGGTGAGGGTGTCGAGCGTGGCCGTGCCAGCATGGAGCACGATGCCCATGTAGGACTTGGTGATGCTGGTATGGCTCACGCTGAGCACCGCCCCGGCGTTGTTGCTCGTGATCCCGTACATCGCATTCTGGAGGGTGGCGTTCGAGATCGACGCCGCCGTAGCCGCCGGATCGATGACGATTCCGTACCATTCCGATTTGGACGCGCCGGTCTGGCCCTTGAAGGAGATGGGGTTCGCGGCCGTGCCGACGGCGTGGATCGTCCCCTTGATCGTCAGCTCCACGCGGTCCGTGTCGGTCCCGGCACCCTGGCCGTCCGTGTCCGCGAACTGCACGTCGACCCCGGGCTGGATGGTGAGGGTGGCGCCGCTCTGGACCGTCACGTCCCCGAGCACGATGTAAGGACTCCCGGCAACGGTCCAGGTCTGATTGCCGAGGTTACCGCCCACGATATTCGTCGCGGCGCTGGCCGTACGCGAGGGGAGCAGCAGCGCGGCGAACGACGCCACGAGCACGGAGACGTGAAGCAGTGGCCGAGGGATACGAGCAAGCATGACGATGGAGCTCCAGAGCAAGGGCAACCCTGCTGAATGGGCTTTTGCACGGGTTGCCGGGTCAATCGGTCCGTGGAACGAGAGGGTTTGGCGGCGCCAATGCGCGCCGTGGCTCGCCGTGAGCAAAGCGCGTACCCGCTCCCGTTCGGCGCGGAATCAGCAGGATTTCCCGGGCATGTCGCGCCCCAGCCCTCCGCGTGTGGGTCCTCGGAGCCCCACATTCACCCGATCGGATGAGTCCTCGCTGGGACAACCGCTCTCGTCGCGCTCGCGGGGGCGGCTTCGGGGCTGAGCATTGGTCTCGTCTGGGAGCCGTTTCGCTGGGGCGTTGCCCCAGGCCCCACCAGGGGCTATCCGCCCCTGGACCCGGACCAGCGCAAGCGCTGGACCCGGGGTCGATGAACTGCGCGATGCGCAGTTCATCGAACAGGCCGATTCAAGACCAGCGACGACCCTGCCCATCAAGACAGCCGCGCTGCCCTTTCGATGGGCAACGCGGTCCAACGGGCCCGTTGGAAGAACTGCGCATCGCGCAGTTCTTCCACCCTCGGTCCAGGCCGTGCCTGGTCCGGGTCGAGGGGCGGACAGCCCCCGCGGGGTCCGGGGCAGCGCCCCGGCGAGGCGCCCCCGGATGCTGCCGTTTACAAGACAGCGCGGCCGATCGCGACGTGTGTGCGGAAATCGACACGTTTTGGAAGGCCAAACCAGCCGAACCCGGTGGGCTCGCCGTGCGGCTCGTCGAGGTACAGCAGCATGGTGCCATAACCGAAGCCGGAGAGCTTACGCCCCGCGCGCGTATCATCGCCGTGTGGAATCGACGTCGCGTCGGCGATACGGACCAGGTAGCGGTGGCCGGCCCGGTCGAGCCGCTGCGGCGGTGCGACCACGAAGGCGACATGCCCCGTATTCTGCGACATGACGGTGGCTGGTTTACGCCACGCGATGATGTCGCCGGGGCGGACGTCGGCCATACGCGCCACGCGCAGCCATGGGCCGCGCGAATGGTTTTTCGGCGCGGCAGTGATCACATCATGGTAGTCGCGGGCAACCGGGCGACCACGCCCGTTGTGCCGCATCACGGCGGCGTGGGCTGCAGGTGCCGCTCGGGAGAGCACCCACGCGGCCATGCCAGAGCAGTCGAACTCGTAGCGCCCCGCGCGCTCGTCGACACGCGTAACGTGTACGTAACGTGTGGTCCGTACGCGCTGCTCGATCCGGTGGATCACCTCCATCACCGGCTGCTTGGCGCGGGCGGGAGGGTGGGCGTTCTGGGCGAGAGCGGAGGAAGCTGCTGTCCCGGCCACTGCCGCGGCGAGCACTGCGATCGCGGCCAACGTACCTCGAACATTCATGGCGGGCGACGATAGTACCGCTCGGTCACACGGGTCACGTTTCTGGCAGTGGCTCGTCTGGCACGTCCTCGCGAACCCGCACATGAGTTACGATGGAGACCGACCGGGAGGCCATGGTGAACCACGACATCGCCCAGGAGCTGAACGAGCTATGCGGAACGCTCGCGGCGTCGCTCCGGCGGCCGTCGGGCCGGGTGGAAACGAGCTTCGGCTCCTTCGTGTGCGTCGATGCTCCACCGCACATCTCTGTGGTGCCGAGCAGCGGCCGGCCCGTGTTCGTACCGCGGCGGCTCGATCCGCTCTTCGTTCCGTCGAAGGCACTCATGGATGCGGTCACGCTCGATGCTGTCGACGATGCATCGGCGCCCCGCTCGGCCGAGGAGGAAGAGGCTACGAGGGGAGGCCAGACCGTTTCATGTCCCAAGCTTCACGCGCATCTCGTCGCCTCGCTCTCGAGCAGGAATGTCGTCAAGTTGTCCGGGCTCGGAGAACTTCGCATCGAGAAGAAGGGGGGAAAGCGACGCCTCTCGTTCAAGCCGAGCACGGTGCTCAAGGGCGCGTTGCGTGGAGAGCCCACGGAGCCCGTTCCCCTCGAGAGAAACCATCCCTTGGAGCTTCTGGTTGCTCGCGCCCTCGACCACGCGATGGCGGCCTCCGATCCGTCGGCGCAAACGTATCCGTTCGTGATGTATGAGGCCCCCGGTGTTTCCGATATCGCGCTCGTTCGGTTCCTCGAGCTCGAAGGCGAGTACGAGCGTCTCGTCGACCATGCGCGCGTGTTCGTCCGCACCCTCGACGCGGTTCGATACGCCCTTACCTACAACGCCGAGCTTCGGCGCAACTACGGCCTTCCGTACGATGCTGTGATCGTCGAAGTCGCGGAACGCGAAGACGCGTTTGCTCGCGTCCTCTCGCGTCGGTACGGCACGACCGGCGCCGGTCCGGTCCCGACGGACGTCGAGCTCATCGGCGCGACCGAGAACTTGCTCGCAGCGAACGTTCGATAGGGGTCTCATCGCGAGGCGTCGCGCCGGGGCGCTGCCCCGGGCCCCGCGGGGGCTGTTCGCCCCTCGACCCGAACCAGGGCAAGCCCTGGACCATTTGGGGAAGAACTGCGCGATGCGCAGTTCTTCCCACAGGCCCGTGGCAAGACCAGGAACGGCGTTGCCAGTCACGGCGGTCTTGGTTGGCAAGGTCGTCGCCGGTCTTGCCTCGGCCCGTTCGATGACCTGCGCATCGCGCAGGTCATCGACCCCGAGTCCAGCGCTTGCGCTGGTCCGGGTCCAGGGGCGGACAGCCCCGGTGGGGTCTGGGGCAAAGCCCCAGCGCAACGCCGCCGCCGCTCCCTCAGTGCGCCACGTGCCCGAACGCAAACGCGAGCATGTCGACCCCTTGCTCCACGCGGCTCTTCACCATATCGGCGCCGCCATGCCCCGCGTGCTTCTCCACGCGCATCAGCACCGGCTGATCCCCCGCCTGCGCCGCTTGCAAGGCCGCCGTCGTCTTCCACGCGTGCAGCGGGTGCACGCGATCATCCGCGTCCGCCGATAGCATCAAGAATGCCGGGTACTTCGTACCGAGCTTCACGTTGTGGTACGGCGAATACGCGAACAGCGCTTTGAACAGCGCCTCCTCCTTGGGGGAGCCATACTCGGCAACCCACGTCTTTCCGTCGCCGAACAGCGGATATCGGATCATGTCGAGCACCGGCACCGCGCAGAGCACCGCGCTGAACAGGTCCGGCCGCTGGTTCGCCACAGCGCCCACGAGCAGCCCTCCGTTCGAGCCGCCGTATGCGACCAGCCGATCCGTCGACGTCAGCTTCTCCTTCACCAGCCACTCTGCCGCGCCGATGAAATCGTCGAACACGTTCTGCTTCTTCGTCAGCATCCCGCCGCGGTGCCATTCCTCGCCGTATTCCGCGCCGCCACGCAGATTCGGCACGGCAAGGCCGCCGCCATTCTCCAGCCACGTGTAGTACATCGGCGAGAACGCCGGCGTCTTGCTGATGTTGAAGCCGCCGTAGCCCGTCAGGAGGAACGGCGTCGTCCCGTTCTTCGGGGCGTCCTTCTTGCGGACGACGAACATCGAGACCTGCGTGCCGTCCTTCGACGGGTAGAAGACCTGCTCGATCGCGTACGGGGCCGGATCGACCGGCGCCTTGAGCGCGTACCAGAGCTTGCTCTCGCCCGTCTTCACGCTCGCCTCGAAGATCGACGTCGGATACGTGAACGATGTGAACACGTAGTGGGCGCGATCCTCGTCCGGCTCGCCGAAGAGACCACTCGTCGTGCCGATGCCCGGCATCTTGATCGCGTGCACCTTCTTGCCCGCCGTCGTCCAGACCTCGAGCTCGCTCGACGCCTTGCGCAGGTAGGTGAGCGCGAGGTGCCCGCCGACGATCTCCGCCGATTCGAGCACCGCGTCCGAAGGCTCGGGCACGATCTCCTTCCACTGATCGCGGGCCGGTTTGGCCGGATCGATCGCGTACACGCGGCCGCGCGGCGAGCCTTCCGTGGTGCGGAGGTAAATCACGTCCTTGTGGGCGAAGGCGCTCATCGAGCCCTCGTAGCCCTTCACGAGATCGACCCACGCCGCGCCCTTCTTGCGCAGGTCGAGGAACTTGATCCCGTTCACGTTGCCGCCGTGCAGGACGTTCACCACGAGGAAATGGCCGTCCCGTGAGAGCTGCGCGTCGAGCTCGGTCTCGGGATCGCCGTTCTTCGGCAGCACGAGCGTGTCCGTGTCCGCCTTCTTGCCGAGCTGATGGAAGCGCACCTCGGAGTAGCCGGGCAGCTCGGAGGCCGGGATCTTCGGATCGACCGGGACCGACACGTAGTAAAAACCGTCGCTCTTCGGGGTCCAGAGCGGGACGGCGTACTCGGCGCCGGCGATCACGTCGATCGCGCTGTCCTTGCCCGTCGTCACGTCGCGCAGGCGCATCTGGCCCGCGTCCGCGTTGTTCGGGTGCACGATGTACGCGACCCATTTGCCGTCGTACGAGGGGACCCACGTGCCGAGCGAGGCCGAGCCATCGGCGCTGAGCGAGGCGACGTCGATCAAGACCTTCTGCTCACCCTTCTCGCCCTCGCGCCAGTAGATCGTCTTCTTCTCCTTGTCCGCGGGCTTGTGCGACCAGAACGAACGTTTCCCGCGCTGGATCGGCGGGCTCATGTATTCGAGGTACGAGAGGGCGCGGAGCTTCTCGGCGAACGCCTCGCGCTTCGGCATCTTCGCGAGCTCGGCGCGCGCGAGGTCATCCTGCGCCTTCACCCACGCTTGCACCTCGGGCGAACGTTCGTCCTCGAGCCACCGGTAAGGATCGGCGACCTTGACGCCGAAGAACGTGTCCGACGCGTCGATTTTCCGTGTCGCGGGGTAGGGGAACGCGGCCTTTTTCGCAGGCGCGTCGGGTTTGACCTCGGCGGTTTCCGTCGTCTTCGCGGGCGGGGGCGGGGGAGCGTCGCCACCTCCCTCGGGCGGGGCCGGAGGCGCGCCGGCGCAGGCGGCGAGGAGCACGGGCAGGACGGCGAGCGAGGAGGTGCGCGGGAGCTTCATCGGCGCGCATGATGCTCATGCGTCGTGAGGGTTTTCAAGGGCCCGATCCCGTGGCAGACTCGCTCCAGGTTTTCCGTCGAGGGAGGTGCTCGTGCGAACGTGGCTGTTTTCTCTCTTCGCGCTCGTGGTTCCTCTGGGGTGTGCGGCTCCGCCGAACTTCCCCTCGCAAGAGGAGCTTTACGACGAACCCCGGGATTACAATCGCTTCGCGGTCTTCAGCCAAGGACGCGAGGTGATAGGCGGCCAGGTGAACCCGGGCGGCGTGCTCGGGCTCGACGTGAACCTCGGCCGCTACACCGATCCGGACGATCACGCGCTCCGCGGGCGCGTCTACGGGCGACTCGTCGACATGCGCGTCGAGGGCGATCGCGTGAGCGGACTCGCGTCGTCGCTCCCGTTCGAGCTCACGGTCAAGCGCGAGCCGCGCTTGGTCACGGCGCGCGGGCTCGTCTACGGCAGGAACGTCGAGGTCGCGATGAGCGACGAGCGCGCGCACGTGGTGCTCGATCGTTGTGAGCTCGACCTCGGGCGCCGCGGGCAGGTGTACGTGGGGAAGAAGCGTTGTGACGGGCGCTGGCAGCCGGAGGAGGTCGAGCTCCAGGTCGGCCACGGGTTCGCCTCTTGGAGCGATGCCGAGCGCCTTTCCGCGCTCTCCCTGATGCTCTTCGTCGACTGATCGCGGTCCTTCACGATCGCCTTGACGAACGGCGCCTTCCGGGACTCTACTCTGCCCCGACCATGAAAGGCACTTCGCTCGTCTACAGCTCGCACGACCGATCCGACCTGATCCACGATCACTTCATCGTGCAGCGCGCGCTGCGCGGCGAGAACAACCGGCGGATCCTGTTCCTCCCGATGTCCGAGACCCCGCAGAACGGGAGCGAGTACGAACGTCAGGAGTTCGCCTGGGGCAACTTCCGCTACTTCTTCAGCTTCTACGATCGCTTCGGCCTCGAGTACCTGCCTTTCTACTGGAACAGCGGGCTGCGCGCCGAGGACGTCGAGACGTTCTGGCATTCCTTGTGGACGTCGGAGGTCGTGATCCTCGGCGGCGGTCACAGCGTGACGGGCCTGCACCGCTACAAGGAGCTCGGGGCGCGCTTCAGCGGCGAGCCCGGCAAGTTCGGGCGGATCCTGCACGAGCGCAAGGCGCGCGGCCTGCTCACGGTAGGCTTCTCGGCGGGCGCCGATCAGCTCTGCGAGCACATCTTCCGGCGCACGTACGACGACTACACGGACACGAAGGGTTTTGGCTTGGTGCGCAAGTCGATGATCACGCTGCACCATGACTCGAGCCGCAACGGCGACCTCTGGGACGCGGCCCGGCGCTTCGGGGACTACCGTGTCTTCGGGCTGCCGAACGACGCGGGCCTGAACGTCGACTGGGGCGTGCTCCCCTCGGGCAACATCTGGCAGATCTACGAGTTCGTCGTGGACCGGACGTGGGACATCCCGTCGGATCAGTTCCACATCCGCACGCGCCAAGGCGCGCTCATCGATCACTTCGATCCGTACGGCCGGCACTGGGCCTTCGACAACGGCGATCACCTCGTGCGGATCCAGTCGCCCGACGGCCGCTTCGACGAGTCGTGGATGACGGCGGGCGGCTCGCTCCTGCACTACGGGACGCGTGCGCCGAGCCGGTACTCGAGCATCTCGGAGATCCTCGCCTCGCATTGACCCGGACTGTCCTCTCGCTCCTCTGCGCGCTTGCGGCCGGCTGCGGCGGCCCGAAGGCCGAGGCCGTGCCCGACGCGGGCGCAGAGGCAGGAGCGGACGCGGACGCGGCAGCGGATGCAGCAGCGGACGCGGATGCGGCAGCGGTAGCCGCAGCGGCAGCAGCAGCGGACACGGACACCGAGCCGCCCCGCCTCGGATCGATCGGCGTCGCCACCGTCATCTACCAGGATCGCTCCCGAAAGCGCCGGATCGGCGACGTTCGTCCGGGGACGAGCGTCATCCTCCAGAGCGACGAGCCCGTGGAGGTGCCGCCTTCGCAGCTCGGCGGCTGCAAGAGCGGCCGCTTTTATCCCGTCGCGCCTCGCGGGTTCATCTGCGAGGACGAGACCATCACCCGCAACCTCGACGATCCCCGCTTCCGCGCGCTCGCGCTCGCCGCTCCGCGTGAAGGCCCGCGGCCCTACGACTACGCCTTTTCCACGCGGGCGCCGATGTACGGCCAGATCCCCACGTCGAGCGAGCAAGCCCGGACCGAGCGACGCCTGCGGCCCGTGGCGGATCTCGCCCGGGTCCGCCGCTCGATGGATGGGCACGAGGATCTCGCCGAGCTCACGCCGACCCCAGCGCGTGATCCCATTCCGGAGTTTCTGCTCGGCGAAAAGGAAGCACCCGTGCCCGCGGGACGGCGCGGCGGCCTCGTGCGCAAGGAGATTCCGCATGGATCCATGCTCTCCTTTTCGCATGCCTTCGCGGTGGAGGGACGCACGTTCCTGCTCTCGCCCGATCTGGCCCTCGTCCCCGCCGATCGCATGCGCCCCTTCCGCCCGAGCGTGTTCCACGGCGTTGCCATTGGCAGCACGAATTCATTGCCGATCGGCTGGTTCCGCAAGACGGCGCGGACGAAGTACAAGCGCGAGGAGAGCGGTGCGTTCGCCGCGACGGGCGAGACCTGGGCGCCGCGCACGTTCGTGCGGTTGTCGGGGAAATCGATCACGCACGACGGGGATCTGTTTTGGGAGACGCGCGAGCCCGGGCCGACGTATGCACGGGCGCGAGACATTTCGGTCGTCGCCGAGCCGGACGAGTGGCCTCGGATGGTGGGGGCCGACGAGAAATGGATCGACGTGTCGCTTTCGCGCGGGACGATGACGCTGTTCGAGGGGCGGCGCGCGGTGTATTCGACGCTGATGTCGCCGGGCGCGGGCGGGGTGACGGCGTCGCCGAAGGCGACCACGGAGGAGCTCGTCCGCGGGGCGTTCACACCGCTCGGGAGTTATCGCATTGCCGTGAAATACCGGGCGGCGCAGCTCACGGACGAGGCGACCCCGGATCCGTCGGCGTTCTGGATCGCCGACGTACCGTGGGTGCAATACTTCCGCAATCCGTTCGCGATCCACGCGGCCTACTGGCACGAGGATTTCGGCAGCCCGAAGAGTGGCGGCTGCATCAACCTCTCGCCCGAGGACGCGTCGATCGTGTTCGCCTGGACCGACCCGCCCGTCCCCGAGGGCTGGTCGAGCGCGGACGCGCGACCGAGCGAGCCGGGGACGTGGATCGTGATTCGGAAGTGAGGATGCGGCCGAGGGCGAGGGGCAGCCGTTCGTCCGGTGGCACGCGACCGCGCTCCGCGCGACTGGGTGGACCAGGTTGGGTTACAATCGAATGGAGTGCCCGACAGCGAGCTTGTCATGGCTCGAGCCCTGCCGTATCCATCTCAGATGACGACTGCTCTCGGCAGTCTGGTCGAGCCTGTACGCCTCGGGGAATGCGTGCGGACGGAGGGGAGGGAGCCTTCTCCAACCTCCCTCGTTGCCGTCGTCCAGGAGCTGTCGCTCGCGCGCGACATGCCGGCCATCATGGAGATCGTGCGAAAGGCGGCCAGGGAGCTCACCGGCGCCGACGGCGCGACGTTCGTCCTGCGCGACGGCGACCTCTGCTACTACGCGGAGGAGAACGCCATCGCCCCGCTCTGGAAAGGCCGGCGATTCCCGATGTCCGCGTGCATCAGCGGCTGGGCGATGCTCCACCGCGAGGCCGTCACCATCGAGGACATCTATGATGATCCCCGCATCCCCGTCGACGCTTATCGGCCGACGTTCGTGCAGAGCTTGTGCATGGTGCCCATCCGGACGAAGGCGCCCATCGGCGCAATCGGTAATTACTGGGCGTCTCGGCACCACGCGACGCCGCACGAGCTCGGGCTCCTCCAGGCGCTCGCCGATAGCACCTCGGTGTCGATGGAGAACGTCGCGATCTACGCCGAGCTGGAGAAGCGCGTCCAGGACCGGACGCGCGAGCTCGAAGCGAGGAGCCGCGAGCTCGCCGAGGAGCACGCGGCGCTTCTCGAGCTTCAGCGGCAGAAGGAGGAACTGAGCGCGCTCGTCGTGCACGATCTCAAGAGCCCCGCCGCCGCGATCGCGCTCGCGGCCTCGCTCCAGCTCCGGAGCGCCGACCTGAAGCCCGCGGATCGGCGCCGCTGGGGCGTCGTGTTCTCCTCCGCGGAGCGAATCATCCGCACGGCGGCCAACGTGCTCGACATCGCCCAGAGCCAGGACGGCAG
Source organism: Polyangium jinanense (assembly GCF_028435365.1). The sequence goes on from NZ_JAGTJJ010000094.1 coordinate 19,578, forward strand.
GCTCGTGCCGCGCTACGCCGATGTCGAGCTCTGTGGGCTGCTCGCCGAGATCCGTGACGTCGTCTTGCCAATTGCCGAGAAACACGAGCAGACCATCGAGCTGTCTTGTGACGTGCCCGCGGGCGTGCTCCGGGCCGATCGGGATCTCCTCGGGCGCACGTTGCAGAACCTCGTCGACAATGCCCTTCGGTACAGCCCCTCGAAGAGCACGGTGCGCATCGAGGCGCGCGCGGACGCCGCGTGGGTGACGGTCGCCGTCTGCGACGAGGGCCCCGGGGTCCCGGCCGAGATGCGCGAACGCATTTTCGACCGGTACGTGCGGCTCGAAGGAAATGGCCGCAGCGGTTGGGGGCTCGGGCTCTCGTTCTGCAAATTGGCCGTCGAGGCGCACGGCGGGGCGAGCTGGATCGAGGACAACGTGCCGCGGGGGAGCCGATTCTGCTTCAGGCTCCCGACGGCTTTGGTCCAGGGCACGCTGATGACGTGAGGGGCGAGGCTCCTTTTGACCCGTGATGCCAAGCCGTCCCGGGACCCGATTGCAATGCGTCAGGGTTCGTACGCGCCGAGCGTGCACTTGGCTGGATTCCGGGGTTTGCCCCGCTGATCGGTGGTCGGGCAACCCGCGCCCGCGCCGATCGCCGGGCTTCCAGTTTGCGGCGCGATCGTCCGGGTCGGCCCGCCATTGCCTTCAAGGTCGCCGAGCAGCGGGTCGGCCCGGGTGATGCCCGGCGTGCAATCCATATCGTCTTTCTTGCCGTTCGGCCACTGGAGGTTGTTTTGCCCGGTGCCGGGCGGCTGGGCGTACGCGTTGCCGGTGCAATTGAGGGGCGTGTACTCGTTGTCTGCGTCGTTGCTGACAATCGTGTTGAGGACTTCGAGCTGCGTGACGTTGGAGATGCCCGAGGCGAACTGCGCGGCGTTTCCGGCGATCGTGCAGTTCGTCACCTTGCCAGTAGTATTGTCGCCGATGATGAGGCCGCCGCCGATGCCGCGCGTGGTGAAATCGGCGCGGGGGTAGGTCGTGTTGCCGGTGATGGTGACGTTCGTGAGGTCGGCAATCGCGGGGGTCGCGCCGTGGCCGAGGATCCAGAGGCCGGCGAAGGCTTCGGATTGGTTGTTGGCGATGGTCGACGCGGTCATCGTGACGTGCGTGCCCTGGATGTAGAGGCCGCCGGCGCTGCTCGACATTCCCTCGGCACCTTCGTGATCCTCGATGGAATTGCCCTCGAAGGTCGAGCGATCGATTGTCGTCGGCTCGGTCTCGTACCCCGTGCGGAAGAGCGCGCCGCCGAAGGCGCGGCCCTGGTTGTTCTGGACGACCACGCCGCAAAGCGAGAGCGTGCGGCCCTGGCCATCCATGCTGATCGCGCCGCCATTGCCGCCGCGGCCGGCCTGCTGGCCATTCGCATCGATGTAATTGGCGCCGTAGCCGGTGGCCGTGTTTCCCCACAACGTGCTGTTGACGATCACGATCGACGCGCCGAGCGCGCCGATGGCCCCGCCATTGGCGGCGCGATTGTTCGAGAAGTGGCCGAGGCTCACCGTGAGCGTGCCGCGGCCGATGCTGTAAATCGCGCCGCCCGCGACGTCCGGCCCCTCGAGCGCGGCCTCGTTGTCCAGAAAGCGGGTATCGATGACGTTGACGTTGCCGCCGACGTGGTAGATGGCGCCGCCGCCGCCGTCGATGTCGGTGCCGAGCGGGATGGCCGTGCCCGAGGCCTTGCCGTCCCGGAGCAGGAGGCGCTGCACGGTGAGGGTCGGGCTCGTGGCCTCGAAGTTTTTCGTGTCCATCTCGAAGATGCGATTCTTCTTGCCGCCGCTCAGCGTGACCACGTTGCCGCCGTCGATGACGGTATCGTCGAAGATCTGTTTGGCCGAGCTCAGGGTGATGGTGACCGGATCGGGGCCACAATCGAAGACGATGACGCCGCCGCCCGCGAGCGCGGCGTCGAGCGCCGCTTCGGTGCAGCTCTCGGGCGTGCCCGTGCCGACGACCGCGGTGGGGCTCGAGATGTCGGCGTGCGGGATCGGCGCATCGCAGATGAACGGGGCCTCGCCGCTGCCGCCACCGCCGCCGTTGCCGCCATCGCCGCCGCTGCCGGCGCTGCCGCCGTTGCCGCTGCCGGCGCTGCCGGCGTTGCCACCACTTCCGTTTTCGCCGCCATTGCCTCCGCAGGCGAGGAACGTGGTGCAGGTGAGCGTGACGAGGGCGAGGGACGAAAAGAAAGATCGCATGGAGGACCTCCGCGGTTACCGTCCATCCTTACGCGAGTCGCGCGGTAATATGAAGACGTTCGCACGATCGATGCGAGCCAACGCTACCGCGCGTGGTATGAAGCGCCCGTGAACGCCCACGCTGCCGCACGCCGGCTCTTCGTTCGTGCAACGTTCGTCGTCTCGTCGATTCTCGCGGCCTCGTGCGGCGAGGGCGCGAAGCCCCCGGAGGTGCCGGCGGCCGCGTCTTCGTCCGCCGCGCCGCCCGCGCTCGCGCGCGTGCCCGCGACGTGGCGCTTCGATCTGAAGGCCGCGCCCGCGTCGGGGCGGGACGGCATGGTCACGAGCGACGCGGCGGATGCGACGCGCGTGGGCGTGGAGATCCTCAAGAAGGGCGGGAGCGCGGTCGACGCGGCGGTGGGCGTGGCGTTCGCGCTCGCCGTGGTGTTTCCGGCGGCGGGAAATGTCGGCGGCGGTGGATTCATGGTCGTGCGGCCGGAGAAGGGGGAGGTGCGCGCACTCGATTTCCGCGAGACCGCGCCAGCGAAAGCGACGCGGGAGATGTTCTTCGGGAAAAACGACGCGTCGCTCGTCGGTCACCTCGCCGCCGGGGTGCCGGGCGCGGTGGCCGGGCTTTGGGAGGCGCATCGTACCTATGGCAAGCTCCCGTGGAAGGATCTGGTGGCGCCTGCGATCCGGCTCGCCGAGGAGGGGTTCGTCGTGGACGAGGGGCTCGCCGAGATCGTCCGGGATCGCGCGGCGGATCTTGCGAGGTTTCCGGCGTCGGCGGCGATGTTCTTGCCGGGGGGAAAGCCGCTCGGCGTGGGGGCAGTCCTGAAAAACCCGGAGCTCGCGCGGGTGCTTTCACGTATCGCGGAGCGCGGGGCGCCAGGGTTTTACGAGGGGGAGACGGCAAAACTGCTCGTCGAGGAAATGAAGGCGGGCGGGGGAATCGTGACGGCGGAGGATCTCGCGGCATATCGGCCGGTCTGGCGGACGCCGGTGGAGATGGGCTATCGCGGGCACAAGCTGTTTGCGATGCCGCCGCCCTCGTCCGGCGGGCTCGTGCTCGCATTCATGCTCGGCGTGCTCGAAGGCTACGATCTCGGGAAGATGGGATTTCTTTCGCCCGAGGCGCTGCACACCACGGTGGAGACGTCCCGTCGTGCGTTCGCGAAGAGGAATTATTTCCTGGGGGATCCCGCGTTCGTGTCGATTCCCACGGGCGAATTCCTCTCGGCCGAGGCCATCAAAGAGGCGCGCGCGTCGATCGATCCGGCCCACGCGACGCCTTCCTCCGAGGTCGGTCCCGGGCGCGGAGGCGCAAACGAGAAAAAACACACGACCCATTTCTCGATCGTGGATCGCAACGGCGCAGCCGTGGCGCTGACCACGACGATCAACACGTCGCTCGGGGCAGCCGTGGTCGTGCGGGGCGGCGGTTTTCTCCTGAACAACGAGATGGACGATTTCGCGACCGAGCCCGGAAAGCCAAACGTCTTCGGCCTCGTGCAGGGAGAGGCGAATGCGGTCGCGCCCGGCAAGCGGATGCTGTCATCGATGACGCCGACGATCGTGGTCGGGCCGGACGGCGCCGTGCAAATCGTGACAGGCGCGGCCGGCGGGCCGACGATCATCTCGGCCGCGCTCGCGGTCATCACGAACGTGCTCGATCACGGAATGGGCGCGACCGCGGCAGTAGGCGCACCGCGGGTGCATCATCAGCATTTGCCAGATCAAATTTTCATGGAGGAAGGCGGAGTCCCGGAGGACGTGCTGCGGGCACTCGGCGCGCGCGGGCACAAGTTCGAGGCCTGGGACGCAATCGCGGACGCACCGTCGATCGTGCGAGGGCCAGGCGGCGTATGGGCAGGCGCGGCGGAGCCGCGTAACAAGAGCGGGCTCGCGCTCGGGCTTTGATGGCGTAGCGCCGGGGTTTCACCCCGGACCCCGACCAGGGGTTGTCCACCCCTGGACCCGGACCAGCGCAAGCGCTGGACTCGGGGTCGATGAACTGCGCGATGCGCAGTTCATCGAACAGGCCATGTTGGAAGAACTGCGCATCGCGCAGTTTTTCCACCTGAGGTCCAGGGCTTGCCCTGGTCCGGGTCGAGGGGCGGACAGCCCCCGTGGGGTCCGGGGCAACGCCCCGGCGCGCCCGCTTCAGTCGACGAACCCCTCGGTCGCGATCTTGAACCATGACCGCGTCGGGGCCTTCTGCTCACGCGTGACGAAATCGCCGATCTTTGCGAGCACGGTGGCCGTGCGGTGGCCCTCCATCTGCTTCGGGTGCTTTTGGCCCTGGTCGAGGTAGCACCGCAAGAAGAGCGCGTCGTCCGTGCGCGGGAGGGCGGCGACGTTGCGGATCCATTTCGTCCAGACCGGCGGCTCGAGCAGGTATTGCTCGACGTTCGACACGTAAAACGTGCTCACGCGGAGATCGTTTTTCTGGAGGAACGCGGCGATGGCGGGGAATGCTCCGTCGCCTGCGAAATCGCCGACGACGGGGACCACGCGACCCTCGCGCTCCATCGCCTGAACGAACCGGAAGGCCTCGTTCGTCGCGAGGAAGCCGCGCTTCTTGCCCGCCGGGTCCGCCGCGCCGAGCAGCTCGCGCAGCGAGGGGTATTTGCGGCCGGAGTTTTCTTTGAGCTCGAACCGGAGATCGATCTGTTTGTCGAAAAAGACCTGCGTCATCCGCGCGAGCGAGCGCTTGTCCTTGTCCGTGAGCGTGATGCCGTATGCCTCCTGCATGCGCTTCATGGCCCGATCGACGGTCGTGGCGAAGAGCTTCGGATCGGGGGCTTTCGTCTCGGCGTGCTTCAGGACGGCATCGACATCGGCGTCCGCGGGCGGGGCTGTGGCCGCGTCGTAGGGCCGGCCGACGAGCAGCGCGAGGAAATGGGAGCGGCTCTCGGCCTCCTCGAAGAGGAATCGATAATAAAGGTGCTGGAGGAGGTTGTCGCGGCGGATGTCGACGATGAACGCGAGGCGCGGGCGGGTGAGCGCGAGATACGTAAAATTCTGCTCGGGCCCGACGCCGATGTAGACGCCCCCCGCGGGCCGTGCCGCGAGCGCGTCGGCGGTCTGGAGATACGAGGTCTCGTTCGAGATGAGGTTGTCCGAAATGAAGTCGCCCCCCGGCTCGGAGAGGGAGCGAACGAGCTCACCGAAGGGGCCGTACGCGGGAGCTGCGGGCGCGGAGGCCGGGACGACGGCGGAGGCGAAGGCGCGCGCGGAAGCGGTGGCGGACGGGGCTGCGGAAGCGGGCGTGGAGGCGGCGGGTTCGTGCTTGGGCGGGTCGCACGCGGTGGCGAGGAGAAGGGCGAGGAGCGGGGCGAGGCGGGGGAGCAGGCGGGGGGTCTTGGGGGCCATGGCGGACCGGGAACGCCTCGGCGGGCGGGCGTCGTCCAGGGCGTCGAGGGTCCGATGGAAACGCGCAGGATGTCAAGGCGTGGAGGGGCGGTCGTGCTGTGGATCTTGGCCGCGTGCCCACATTGTGCCATGGATGCCAGTGCTGCCATGAAGAAGCCCCGACGCCGCCGCTTCTCGATGATCCGTGACTTTCAAGTCGCGGATTTCTTGACCCTCGGCAATGGATTTGCCGGCACCGGGTCGATGCTGGCGACGATGAAGTACGTGGCCTCGGGCGACGTGACGTTCCTGAGGCTCGCGTTCGGCCTGCTTCCGGTCGCGCTGTTCTGTGATTTCCTCGACGGGCGCGTGGCGCGGGCGCGGCGCGAGGTGTCGATGCTCGGGCAAGAGCTCGACTCGCTCGCGGATCTCGTGTCGTTCGGGGTGGCCCCGGCCGCGCTCGCGTTCGGGCTCGGGATGCGCGGGGGCTGGGACGCGATCGCGCTCGTGTATTTCGTGGCTTGCGGGATCAGCCGGCTCGCGCGGTACAACGCGACGGCGAGCCAGCTCGCCGACGAGGGCGGGAAGGTGAAGTATTACGAGGGGACGCCGATCCCGACGAGCCTCGTGCTCGTGGCGCTCTTCGGCGCGCTCGCGGCGAACGGGCGCATCGGCGCCGCGCTGCCGGGCGGGGCGATCGAGCTCGGGCCGTGGGAGCTGCATCCGCTCGTTTTGCTGTTCGTGGTGAGCGGGAGCGCGATGATATCGAAGACGCTCCGCATTCCGAAGCCCTGAACCCGTGATGCCCGATCAGCTGTTCAGGGACAAGTTTTCAGCGCACGAATCCGGGACAAGTTTTCAGCGATAGAATCTGTCCCGAACTTCTTCGTTCGAAAGTTTTGCCGAGCTCGATCCCCCATTGTAATTGCTGGGGTATCCACATGCTCGAGCGCGCGATTCGAACGCTCCCCACCCCGGCCCCAGTTCCCCTTCCGTCCGCCCGCCCCGGGCCCCTCAAGGCCCGCGGAAAGCCGCGTCCGGACATTCGTGAAATCGAGCCGGGGACGGCAAAACCCTTCATCAAGTGGGTGGGCGGAAAACGGCAGCTCCTCCACGAGCTCGATCCGCGCATTCCGTCGCGCTTCAATACGTACCACGAGCCCTTCGTCGGGGGCGGCGCGCTCTTTTTCCACCTCATGCCCGAGCGCGCCGAGCTCAGCGATACGAACGAGCGGCTCGTGCGCACGTACATCGGCGTGCGCGACGCCGTCGAGGACGTCATCGATCTGCTCGCGTCGTATCCCCACGATCGCGATTTCTTCATGAAGCTGCGCTCGAGCGACATCGACACGAAGACCGATGTGGAGGTGGCCGCCTGGTTCATTTATCTGAACCGCACGGGGTTCAACGGGCTTTACCGGGTGAACCGGCAAAACCAGTACAACGTGCCGTTCGGCGATTACCAGAACCCCACGATCTGCGACGCGGAGAACCTGCGCGCCTGCTCGCGGGCCCTGAAGCACGCCTCGATCCGGGTCGCCTCGTTCGAGGACGTCGCCGCGCGGGCGCGGCCGGGGGATTTCGTGTACTTCGATCCGCCCTACGTGCCGCTGTCGGCGTCGTCGAGCTTCACGTCGTACACGAGCGGCGGGTTCGGGATGCGCGAGCAGCAGAGGCTCCGGGACGTGGCGCGCGAGCTCAAGGAGCGCGGCGTGCGGGTGCTCCTGTCGAATTCGTCCGCGCCCGAGGTGTATTCGCTCTACGGGGACGGCTTCGAGCTCGCCGCCGTGGGGGCGTCACGCGCCATAAACTGCAAGGCCGCGGGGCGCGGACGGATTCAAGAGCTCATCATCCGGTGAAACGGCCGCGAGCGTCTCTTCGGAGGGCTCCCGGTCGCGGATCACGCGTCCGATGAACCGCGCATGCGCGCCGTTCTCCCGCACCACCGTCCAGGCACCCTCGTGCTTTCTGCGTCCCAGTGGGAAACGATCGAGGCGCTCCGCGAAGGCGCGCCGGTGACCGACGAGGCGCTCGACGCCCTGTATCCCGCAGACATTCGCGAGCTCTCGTCACGGTTCTGGACGCCCGTGTCCGTCGCGGTGCGCGCGGCCAAGCTCTGCGCGCAGGAGGGGCGGGCGCGCGTGCTCGACGTGGGCGCGGGCGTGGGGAAATTTTGTCTCGTCGGCGCGCTCGTCACGGAGAGCATTTTCGTGGGCATCGAGCACAGGCGGCCGCTCGTGGACGTGGGCCGCGAGGTGATCGCCGCCGTGGGCGCGAGGAACGCGCGGCTCGTGCACGGGACGATCGAGGACATCGATTTTTCGTATTTCGACGCGCTCTACTTTTACAACCCGTTCGAGGAGAACCTGGTCGCGCCGTCGTGGCAGATGGACGGCGAGGTGTCGCTGTCGTTGGAGCGGTTCCAGGAGGACGTGACGCGGATCGAGGCCGCGCTGGAAGCCGCGCCGACCGGGATGCGGGTCGTGACGTACCAGGGGTTTGGCGGGAAGATGCCGCACGATTACGAGATCGTGGAGGAGGACCCCGAAGGCGCGCCGCACCTCAAGCTGTGGGTGAAGCAGGAGCACCGGCCCCACCGGATTCCGCAGGGGATGCGGCGATAGAGGGGTTTCAGCGGCTCCAGAACGTGACGACGTCGTCCGGGGTTTCGCGGTTTTTCAGGACGGACAGCGTGTCTCCGTCATACCCGAGCACGAGCGGCAGGCCGCGGCTGCAATGGCGCGACCACATGCCGAGCGTGTAGGCGCCGATGTCGTGGATGACGACGAAATCCCCGGGATCGATGCAGGGGAGGGCGAGGCCCTTGGCGAGGACGTCGCCCGAGAAGCAAAGTGGGCCGACGATGGTGACGGGCTCCGTCGGACCGGCCTTGGGTCGCCCGTCCGCGTCGAGGACCGCGATCTCGTGGTACCACTCGTCCGGGCGATAGGCGCGGCGGACCAGGAGGTCGGCGCCGAGGTGGATCACGGCGAGGCGCTCGTCGCCGGCCTGCTTGACGTATTCGACGCGGCTCGCCGCCCAGCCAGCCGTTGCATGGATCGCCCGGCCAAACTCTGTGACGAGTCCCAGATCGCCGGTAAAGAGCCCCGGTATTTTCGTTTTTAATGCGTCGACATAAGCGGAGAGCGGGATCGGCACGTCGTCGGGGCGGTAGGCGACGGGCAGGCCGCCGCCGAGATCGAAGGTTTGGATGCGGCCCGCGCCGACGCGGCGCTCGATGTCCTCGCGGAGCGAATGAACCCGAGCAACACCCTCGACGAGCGTTTCGAGCGGCATGCCCTGCGAGCCCACGTGCACGTGCAGCGCGGACAGGAACGGGTGCGCCTCGAACGCGGCAAGGATCTCGTCCCGACGCTCGATCGGGATGCCGAACTTGGAGGAGCGCGTCGCGACGCTGGTGAGCGCGATGGAGCCGCCACCAACCTGGGGATTGACGCGGAGGCCGATGGGCGGCGGTCGGGTGTTTCCGAGCGCCGACGCGACCCGATCGAGCTCGTCGAAATTGTCGACGTTGAGATGCACGCCGAGCGCGAGGGCCGAGGCGATCTCGTCGCGGGTCTTCGCGGGAGAGTCGAAGACGATGCGCGAAGCGGGGCAACCAGCCGCGATCGCGAGGCGGACTTCCTCGAAGGAGGCAGCTTCGAGGCCCGCGCCCGCGTTGACGAGCGCGCGGAGGATCTCGACGACAGGGTTCGCCTTGACCGCGACGGCGTGCAACGTGCCCGCGGGGAAACGCGTTTCGAGCTCGACAAAGCGCGCGCGGACGCGGCCGAGGTCGTGGAAGAGGGCGGCTGACGTGCCCTCGCGGAAGAAGCCCTCGGCGAGGGCGCGCCGGAGCACGGTGGAGGCGTCGTCCAGGCGGGTACGCTCGATCCAGCGACTCATCGGGCTCGTGGTAGCCGTGGGGCCCACCACGTCAAGCGGCGCTTGCCGGTTGCAGGGAGGACGCGGGCACTGTATCGACCGACCATGACCGCTCTGCCCGAAGGGTTCCTCGCCGCCGTCGCCCGCGATTTCCCAGCCGATTTCCTCTCCGTCGACCCTTCCGACCTGGCCACCTTCGGTCGCGACTGGACGAAGGTGCACGAGCCGCGTCCCGCCGCCGTGGCGTTGCCTCGCTCGACAGACGAGGTGTCGCGTTTGCTCAAGCTCTGCACGGCGTTTCAAGTGCCGATCGTGCCCTCGGGCGGGCGGACGGGGCTCGCGGCGGGCGCGGTGGCAGCGCAGGGCGAGGTCGTGGTGTCGCTGTCGCGCATGCGGCGGATGAACTCGGTGGACGTGCTCGGCGGGACGGTGCGCGTGCAAGCCGGCGCAGTGACGGAGGAGGTGCACCGGCACGTGGGCGAGCATGGGTTGACGTGGCCCGTGGATTTCGCGTCGAAGGGATCGAGCCAGGTGGGCGGGAACATCGCGACGAACGCGGGCGGCGTGAAGGTGATCCGCTACGGGCTGACGCGGCAGTGGGTGCTCGGGCTCGAGGTGGTGCTCGCGAGCGGCGAGGTGCTCGAGCTCGGCGGCGCGCTGGAAAAGAACAACACGGGGATCGATCTGCGGCAGCTCTTCATCGGGAGCGAGGGGACGCTCGGGATCATCACGGAGGCGACGCTCAAGCTGACGCGGCTGCCGGGCAAGCTCGACGTGCTCTTGTTCGCCGTGCCAAACCTCGCGGGCGTGCTCGCGCTGTTCAAGGAGGCGCGCACGGGTCCCTTCGTGATCACGGCATACGAGTTTTTCACGGAAAAATGCATGGCGCGTGTGCGGCGGCACCGGAGCGTGCGCGAGCCACTCGCGGCGCCGAGCGAGTATTACGTGCTGCTCGAAGTGGAGCGGGCCGAGCCGGAAGCGCTCGAAGCGTGGATCGGGTCGCTGTTCGAGCGAGGCGTGGTGACGGACGGGACACTCGCGCAACACGCAGGCGAGGCGGCCGCGATCTGGGCGCTACGCGAGGGGATCAGCGAGAGCCTGAGCGCGACGGGGATGCCCCACAAGAACGACATCGCACTGCCGATCCAGGAGCTCGAAGGCTTCTGCGCAGAGCTCGAGAGCGTGTTCGATGCGCGTTATCCAGGCTGGGAGATCGCGCTGTTCGGGCACATCGGCGACGGCAACCTGCACGTGAACGTGATGAAGCCCGACGCGATGGAGAAAGCGGCATTCCTCGCGCGCACGCACGAGGCCGATCACACGATGTTCGAGCTCGTCCGGAAATACCGGGGCTCCATCTCGGCGGAGCACGGGATCGGTCTCCTCAAGAAGGATTACCTCGGCTATTCACGATCCGGGACCGAGATCGAGATCATGCGCGCGATCAAACGCGTGCTCGATCCGCTGGGGATCATGAATCCAGGGAAGGTATTTTAGCCTCTCGTCGGGGGCCGATTCGCTGGGGCTTTGCCCCAGGCCCCACCGGGGCTATCCGCCCCTGGACCCGGACCAGCGCAAGCGCTGGACCCGGGGTCGATGAACTGCGCGATGCGCAGTTCATCGAACAGGCCGAGTCAAGACCAGGGACGATCCTGCCAGTCAAAACAGCAGCGCTGACGTCTCGACCCATGACGCCGACGGCGTGAAACACACCCTCGCGGTCTTGCCACCGGCCTGTGGGAAGAACTGCGCATCGCGCAGTTCTTCCCCAAATGGTCCAGGGCTTGCCCTGGTTCGGGTCGAGGGGCGAACAGCCCCCGCGGGGCCCGGG
>NZ_JAGTJJ010000095.1 GCF_028435365.1 Polyangium jinanense
CAGACCAGCTACCCGTCTTTGCCTTGGTGAGCCATTACCTCACCAACTAGCTGATGGGCCGCAGGCCCATCCCCTGGTGCGAGCTTGCATGCAGAGGCCCGCTTTTACCCCTGCCTCTTGCGAGGCCGTGGTCTTATGCTGTATTAGCCCTCCTTTCGGAAGGTTATCCACCACCAGAGGGTAGGTTACCTACGTGCTACTCACCCGTGCGCCGCTTTACCGGGGCCGAAGCCCTTTCTCGCACGACTTGCATGTGTTAGGCGCGCCGCTAACGTTCGTTCTGAGCCAGGATCAAACTCTCCAGTTAAACTTGCTGGAGGTCACCTCGGTCCGACTAAAGACCGGGTGACGACTCATGCCTTATTGGCATGACGTGTTGCCTCGACCGTGCTTGCGCACGGCCTGAGGCGAGGGCCACGTCACCACACGTTATTGCGTGTTGCGTACAATCCAGTTTTCAAGGACCGAGCCGAAGGCTTTCGGCAGATACTCCTGCCATTCCTTCGTTCTGTCGTCTCGCCGTCCGTCCGGGCCGCTTTCGCGGCGCCGTTCCTTGCGGCGAGGTCGGTTGTTTTAGAGCGTCTCGTTCGCCCTGTCAACCTTTTTTTGCTTCCGCTCCGCTGGATCTTCCATCCAGCTTTGCTTCGGCAACCCCTCTCGCTTTGGTCTCGCTCGCCTTTCGGCTCGCGTTTCCCTCGCGATCCAACGCCTTCAGGGTTTGCCCTTCAGCGCGTCGGGGAGGCGGACTTTACTCACTCCGTTCCGCCTGTCAAGCACCCCGTTTCTTTTTTTCGTCCCGCCGCTCTCTCTACTGAGGAAGCTGCTGGGACGCTTGGCCCGGGGGGCCTGCCCCGTCTTGCCCTGGATCCGTCGTCCCGGGCGCGTCGGGGAGGCGGAACATACTCCCCCCCTCGGGCCTGTCAAGGAAATCGTCCGGAGGCCTTTCGATCTCTGCTGCTCGGTTGCCCGGCACACCCCCGAGAGCCAGGATCTCGGCCTCTCGCTCACCTCGATCGCTTCCGCGAAAGCCGCATGAAAACCGCATCCAAAGCCCTCGGAATTCTGCTCCTCGTCGCCTTTGTCTTCGGCCTGGGTTTCTTCGTCGGGCGCTCGCGCCAGAGCCCGCCCCCTCCTCATGAGCTCGCGCCGCCCGCCGAGCCCGCGCCTCCACAACTGCCCATCCCCGAGGAGCTCACCAGCGACGAGCGCCGCGACATCGATGTCTTCCGCCGCGCTTCCTCGTCCGTCGTGTTCATCACGAGCATCGCGGTCCAGCGCAACCTCTTCTCCTTCGACGTCATGCAAATCCCGCAGGGCACCGGCTCGGGCTTCCTGTGGGACGACGCCGGGCACGTCGTCACAAACTTCCACGTGATCCAGCAGGGCGACCGCTTCGCCGTGACGCTCGCCGATCAGTCGGAGTGGGACGCGAAGGTCGTCGGCACGGCGCCCGAAAAAGACCTCGCCGTTCTCCAGATCGAAGCGCCCAAGCAGAAGCTCGTTCCCCTGCCCGTCGGCAAGTCACGCGATCTACTCGTCGGCCAGCGCGTCCTCGCCGTCGGCAACCCCTTCGGCCTCGATCACTCGCTCACCGTCGGCGTCGTCAGCGCGCTCGGCCGCGAGCTCACCTCGCCGATCGGTCGGAAGATCCGCGACGTCATCCAGACGGACGCAGCCATCAACCCCGGCAACTCCGGCGGCCCGCTGCTCGACTCGAGCGGCCGCCTCATCGGCGTGAACACCGCGATCTACAGCCCGAGCGGCGCATCGTCGGGCATCGGCTTCGCGATCCCGGTCGACACGGTCGCCCGGCTCATCCCCCAGCTCATCGAGAAGGGTCGCGCTTCGGTCGCCGGGATCGGCGTGCAGGTGAGCCCGACCTTGGATCGCGCGGCGCGGCGTTCCGGGATCGAGGGCGTCGTCATCTATGACGTGGTCGAGGGCTCGCCCGCGGAGAAGGCCGGGCTCGAGGGCGTGCGCGTGACACGCGGCAAGCGCGTGGTGCTCGGCGACGTGATCGTGGCGATCGACGGCAAGCGCGTGCGAACGAACGAGGAGTTGCTCGACGCGTTCGATCACGTCGGGCCGGGTCGCCAGGTGAAGCTCTCCGTGGTTCGCGAAGGAAAGGAGCGGGACGTGTCCGTGGAGGTCGTCGCGATGTGACGGGTGATCAGGCCGAGGCGCGACGACGGCGGCCGAGGATCAAGAGGAGGCCGACCAGCGCGGATGCCAGAGGCCCCGCCGGATCGTTCGTGCCCCAACGGCATCCGCAGCCCCCGGTGTCTCCCGCATCTCCGCTCGCGCCTGCACCTGCGCCTGCGCTCCCGCCTCCGCCTCCGCTCCCGCTCCCGCTCGCGCTTCCGCCTCCGCTCCCGCCCGCGCCTCCGCTTCCGCCTCCGCAGACGACCGCCGGCTTGATGGTCTCGGCCGGCTTCCATCCGGGGTTCGTGCCTGCGCCCGCGTACGCGCCGCGGAACGCGAAGTCCTTGCGGGGGCTGCCGTTGAAGTCACACGCATGCTCGGGATCGTCGACGAGCTCGGTCGTATCGAGCGGGCTCGTCTCGGCCTTGCCGGGCAGCGGGTAGAAGTCCATGTCGCCGAGGGCAGTCGACGGCTTCTGCACGTAGCTTCCCGCGTTCGCCGCGACGTCGACGAGGTTCGACCCCGTGCCCGTGCTCGGTCCGGAGACGGCTTCGTCCGCGAACACGAGGTTCCCCGCGACGAGATCTCCGTCGGTCGCCTCGCTGCCGAAGACGACGGCGCGCTTCGCGGCGTAGAAAGTGTTGTCGTAGACGCGGGCGTAGAGGAGCGGGAAGCCCTCGTGCTGCGTGAGTTGGAGGGCCGTGTCGGCGACGTCGACGAAGAGGTTGTCGTGCACGGAGACGCGGCCGGTCGCCTGCACGAGCGACTCGCTCATGTTGTGCACGAAGACGTTCCCGTAGACCTCCGTGCGTGCGCCGGCGCCAGGTCCGCTCGGGGGCGGGCCGCCGACGAGCAGGTTCGGCCGCGGGCCGTCCGGGCTCGGCTGGTCATCCTTGAGGAAGACGTTGTGCCGGATGATCGTGCGCGGCGCGTCGACGTTCGGAAGCGCAGCGTGCACAGGCCAGGCATCCTGGTTCTTGATCTGCATGCCGTAGCCGATCGTGCGCTTGACGAGGTTGTACTCGATGATCGCGCCCACGAAGGGATCGGCGTGGCTCGAGTTGCCGAAGTACATGCCCGTGCCGGCGCCGTCGATGACGTTGCGGCGCACGATCCAGCCGTAGGTCGGGGTCTTCGTGGAGATGGCCACGGTCTGCTGCGAACCGTTCTGGCCGACGAAGGTGCAGCCCTCGATGCGCACGTGGTGCACGACGTTGTTCGTGCCGTTCTTGGCGCTGACGCCGAACACGGCGGCGATGCCCTTGCCGTCGACGGTGATGTTCTCGACGGCGATGTACGAGGAATTCACGAGCTCGACGGTGTTGCAGCAGGCGTTGCCTTCGAAAATCGCAGGCGCGCCGGAGGCCGGGCCGCGGACCGTGATCCACGCGGCCTCGGTGCCGTTCAGGTTCGTGATCGGCAGCCCCTGCGTGTACGTGCCCGAGGCGAGAACGAGCGTGTCGCCGGGCTTCAACGTGTCGAGGAGGTCGCGGTAGTTCGCCGGGTCCGCCTCGATGTCGGCTGCGTTCGCGGCGGCGGCGAAGAAGAAGATGGAGAGGAAAGCGAGTGAAGCGTGGAGCTTGCGCATGGCCGCGCATGGTAGCGAAGCCCCGCCGAGCGAAAGCTAACGCCGCTGTTCGATGCGTACCTTCACGTCGACCGTCTCACGCGCGGCGTCGAGCTCGACCGAGGGGTTCACATCGACGACGCTGCCGCGGGCTTCGTGGAAGGCGCGGATGCGCTCGATGTCCGCCGCGGCGATCGTGCGCGAGAAGATCGCGCCGGGCTTGAGGGTCCAGAAGTCGCGCTCGTAGGTCTTCACCGGGCCGATGAGATCTCCCTCGAAGGTGACCTTACGGATCCGAAAGATGGGGCCCTCGGTCACGCGGAGGACGATCTCCACGGCGGCGCCGCCCTCCGACTCGATGATCTCGGGCGCCGCGACGGTCGTCGTGATCCGGCCCTTGTCGTAGCCATCGGCCTGGATCACGAGCACGTCGCGCTCGAGCGTCGGGCGATCGAGCGGGTTTCCCACGGTCGTTCGCATCGCGGCGGAGAGCTCGCGCGCGCGATCGGACGAAGGTCCTTCGAAGCGCACGGCGCGTACGATCGCGCGGGGTCCGGGCGTGGCGCGGATGACGAGGGCCACGCCGCCATCGCGCGGCGTCATCTCGAAGTCGACCTTGGCGTGCGGGTAGCCGGCGTCCTGCAACTGGCGGGTCGCATCGGACGTCATCGTGTGGATGATCCCGGGATCGGCGACCTCGGGTCGTTCGAGGACCACGCCCGCAGGCAAGGCGCCCGAGGGATCCGCGCCCTGGATCTCGAAGCTGACAAGCGGAGGCCGCATCCGCACCGCGTAGACGAGCACCGTGCGGGGGCCCTCTTCGCGGTGGACGATGATGTCCTCGATCCGGCCATCCGCGTAGAGCGCGCGGACATCGTCGTCGACACGTTGCTCGTCCAAGGACCTGCCGATCCCGTGCTTCACGCGCGCGCAGAGCTCCGGAGGCACGCGAGCGCCCTGGATCTCGATGCGAGCGATCTGATCGGCGGGTACGCTCTCGCGCGTGTCTGCGCAAACGAGCACGGGATCCTGCGCGCGAGGAGGTTCGTTCTTCGGGCTCGCATCCTTGGCCGGCGTCGTCGCGCGCGCCCCCTGCCCCGCGCTCCCGCATGCCGACGTGCTCAGGGCGACGATCACCGCGAGGACCAGGCCGGCGCGCGTGCTCACAGCCGCACCTCGATGTGCACGTCGCGCTTGCTCTCCTCGATCATCGCGCGTGACGCCTCCTGCATCTGCGCGTCGTTCAGCTCCGCGAACCCCTTCTTCTTCCCCGCGAGGTACACGCGCAAGCACTTGAACGAGAGGATCTGCCTGTAGATCTCGTCCCGGTAGTCGGCCTCGGAGAGGCCGGTCGTACGGGCCTCGGCGAGCAAGGCTTCCCGCGAGAGCTTGTTCGTCTGCGCAATCGAGTCGATCGCGGTATCGATCTCGCTCGCCGTCACCGTAATCGAGGCCATCCGCGCGCGCCGCGCGATCAGCCGCTCCTCGACGATGCGATCCACGAGATCGCGATACATGCGGACCTCGGCCACGGTCCGAGCCGCCTCGTCGAGCGAGGCGAGCGTGCGGAGGAACGGCTCGGCCCGGCGGCGTACCTCGACGAGCGTGATCACCTCGCGATCCACGACGGCGACGATCCGATCGACCACGACACGACGAACGGGCTCGGCTCGGACGGGCGTGGACGCCGCGAGCATCACGCCGAACGCGAAGAGGAACGCCGTGGTGATCCGGAAGGGCGACATCACCTGTCATGCTACGCTCCGCGCAGGCACGATGACCACGTTTGCACGCATCGATCGAGGCGAGGGGCGCGCGGCTTTCGCGCGCCTCGACGGGGATAGGCTCCGCTTGCTCACGGGCGCGCCCTGGGAGCGACCTTCCGAGACCGGGGAGGACGTGCCGTTCGCCGGCGCGCGCCTGCTCGCGCCTGTCACGCCCACCAAGATCGTGTGCGTGGGTCGGAACTACCGCGCGCACGCCGCCGAGCTCGGCAACGACGTCCCGGCCGAGCCCCTCCTCTTCTTCAAGCCGCCCTCGTCGATCGTCGCCGCGGGCGATGGGATCGAGCTGCCCGAGGAGAGCAGTCGCGTCGATCACGAGGCCGAGCTCGGCGTGGTGATCGGCGCGCGTTGCCGTCGCGTCTCGGAGGAGCGCGCGCTCGACTTCGTCTTCGGCTACACGTGCGTCGACGACGTCACGGCGCGTGATCTGCAGAAGAAGGACGGCCAATGGACGCGCGCGAAGGGGTTCGACACCTTCTGCCCCACGGGCCCGCTCCTCGTCACCGGGATCGATCCGAGCGCGCTCGCCGTGCGTTGCCGCGTGAACGGGGAGATCCGGCAGGACGGGAATACGCGCGACATGATCTTCTCGATCGCGCAGCTCATCGCGTACATCAGCGGCGTCATGACGCTCGAACCCGGGGACCTGATCGCGACCGGGACGCCGCATGGCGTGGGTCCCATCGCCGCGGGCGACGTCGTCGAGGTCGAGGTCGACGGCGTGGGGACCTTGCGCAACCCGGTCCGCGCGTGCGGCTAGGTCGCCGCTCTCTTGGCCACGCCGGGGAGGCGTGGACACAATGAGCGCGCGATCGTGACGTCCCTCGATCCTCCCCGCCCCGACTCCGTGCCGCCGCTCGCCTCGACGCTCGTCGAGGTGCCGAAGGCGACGCGCCCCGGACGGCGCGCCCTGGCCGAGACAGCGCTCGTGATCCTCGCGGTCGGGACCGCCGCGACGCTCGTCCTCTCGGTCACCCTTCCTCCGCAGCGGCGCCTCGAAGCGCGACGGCTCGCATCGCTCGTCCCCGAGCCTCCGCCGCCCCGCGCGCTCGCCCCGGACGATCTCGACCAGGAGCCCGAAACGCTCGACGCGCAGCGCGCGCGCCTGCTCGATCAGATGCGCGCCGGCCTTGGTTTGTCGCAAACGCAGATAGACGCGGTCCGCGCCGTCTTCGACGCCTCGCCCGTGCTCGGCCAGGGCAACCCTGCGATCTCGCGCCACCCGATGTCGCGCTCGGAGTGCCGGCGTGTCCGCCTCGAGGCCGGGGTCACGGAGGCGAACGTGCCCGCCTGCGGCGCTCCTTCCATGGTGCCGCTCTACGATCCTTCGTCCAGCCAAACCGAGGCCGACGCGCGGACCTGCATCGACCAGCTCGAATTCCCGAACCTGCCCTGCGAATACCCGGTCGTGCACGTGCGCGCGAGCGAGGCGGCTCTGCTCTGCCGCGCGATCGGCAAGCGCATCTGCGACACGCACGAATGGGAGGGCGCCTGCGCGGGCGCGGTCCGCGCGCCGGAAGCCGAGTACGAATGGGCGCGCCCGCGCGCCGAGGCGACCTGGTACCACAACTACAAACGCGAAAAGGTCTGGGCCTACGGCGCCGCGAAGAACCACGCCCTCTGCGGCACATCGAGCAGCCGCACCCCCGGTTGTCCGGGCGGCGGCTACGACCAGTGCGGCTCGAACACCTATCCCGCCGGCGCCTTCCCGGCTTGCCGGAGCCCGCTCGGCGTCTTCGACATGCACGGCAATGCCGCCGAGCACATGAACCTGCCCACGCTGCCCGCGGAGCTCGCCGCGAGCGGCGGGCTCGGCTTCACGGAAATGAAGGGGAGCTGGTTCGTCTTCTCGACGATCGAGGCCCACGAGGACGATTGCCGCTGGCGCGCACCGAGCTGGCACGAAACGCGCCTCGCGAGCGAGAACAGCCACGCGAATTACCACCTCGGTTTCCGCTGCTGCAAGGACATCTGAAAGCCGAAAACCAGCGAAATCGCGAATCTCCTGCATGACGGCAATACGCTCCGGTCCGCCTCGGCCTCCGGGAGCGTCGACGTGGCGCAGCGCCTGCCTCGCAGTACACTCGACGGCACAGGGAACGGGACCGTACCGAGGTGGAATCCTCGGCGCCGCCTGATCGGTTCAATTGTCGTCTCACCGGAAATTCGCCCTCGCAGCCGAGACGCCCGAGCACGCGCGGGCCGAGCACACGCATCTGCGTATCCTGGCGAAAGCGGCGAGTCGGCTGGTCCTTTGCGACGAGCCGTCGGAGGTGCTCGGGTCGCTCTTCGAGGAGCTGGCGAACGACCTCGGCGTCGAGCTTTACTTCAATTACATGGTCGGCGAAGTGCCGGGCACCCTCGTCCTCGAATCGGCCTCGGGGTTCTCGGCCGAGGACAAGCTCCGATACCGGCAGATCACGTTCGGCCAGTACATGTGCGGGACCGTCGCCGCGACCCGGAAACCCCTCATCGCCTTCGATCTCCAGCAATCGAACCTCTGCATCGGCACGGAATTGAAAAAGTCGGGCGTCCAGGCATATGCAGGATATCCACTGATGTCGCACGGCCGCTTGCTCGGCACCCTGGCGTTCGCCAGCACCAAGCGACCACGCCTCCACGCCGACGAGCTCCAGCTCATGCAGCTCCTCAGCGATCAAATTGCGGCGGTGCTCGAACGCAATCGCCTGGTCCATAGCCTGCAGGCGAGCGAACAGACGGCACAGCGCCACCTCACGCTCCTCCAAAACGTCTATTCCACCGCCCCGGTGGGCCTCTGCTTTCTCGACCGGGAGCTCCGGTACGTGCACGTCAACGAGACGCTCGCGCGCATCACCGGCCGGTCCGTCTCCGAGCATCTCGGCCGCACGCTCGGCGAGTTCATCCCCGAAGCCACGCCGTTCAAGGAGTTATGCCAGCGGGTCCTCGACACGGGGCAGGCGGTCACGAATTGCGAGCTCCGTCATGAGCGGCCCGAGGGGGATCGGCATTGGCTGGTCAGCGTCCACCCCGTGCACGGCGAGGCCTCCACGCTCCTCGGCATCAACGTGGTCGTGCAGGAGGTCACGGAAAGAAAGCGCGCCGAACAGGCTCTACGCGAGAGCGAGCAGGCGCTCCGAGAGGCCGACCGCCGCAAGGACGAGTTCCTCGTGATGCTCGCCCACGAATTGCGCAATCCCCTCGCCCCCATTCGTACGGCCATTCAGGTTCTCGACATCACGGGCGGCACCGCCCCGGACGTGGTCCGCACGCGCGAGATGATCCAGCGCCAGGTGACGCACATGGCCCGGATGATCGACGACCTGCTCGACGTGTCGCGTGTCGCCCGCGGCAAGATCGAGCTGCGCAAGGAGCCGTGCAACCTCGCGCGGATCGTCCGCCAGGTGGCCGACGATTATGGGCCTGCGTTCCGGGGCAATGGCATCGAGCTTCTGGTCTCGCTGCCGGACGAACCCGTCTGGACCCTCGGGGATCACACGCGCCTGGCGCAGGTCATCGGCAACCTCCTGCACAATGCGCTCAAATTCACGGACGCGGGCGGACAGGTGCTCGCTTGCCTCGTGACGGATCCAGCGACGAACAGCGCGACGATCGTGGTGCAGGATTCGGGGATCGGCATGGAGCCCTCGATGATCCCGCGCGTCTTCGAGACCTTCAGCCAGGCCGACAGCAGCCTCGATCGAAAGCGCGGCGGCCTCGGGCTCGGGCTCTCGCTCGTGCGGAGCCTGATCACGCTGCACGGCGGCTCCGTCGAAGCCCACAGCGAGGGTCCGGGATGCGGCTCGACCTTCCGCGTGCGGCTGCCGCTCTCGTCCGCGCCGACGCGTTCCATCGGACAACCGGAGCCCGCCCGGCCCGTCTCTCCTTCGCGGGAAGAGACTTTGCGGGTGCTCGTGGTCGAGGACAACCGCGACACCGCGGACATCCTCAAGGAATTGCTCGTCCTCCTCGGGTATCGCGCCGAGGTTGCATATACCGGGCCTTCGGGGCTCGACGTGGGGCGCAGGCTCGCGCCGGACGTGGTGCTCTGTGACCTCGGTTTGCCGGGAATGGACGGCTATGCGCTGGCGCGGGCGCTGCGGGCCGATCCGGCGACGGCGAGGGCCTATCTCATCGCGCAGACCGGGTACGGTCACGCGGAGGATCGCCGCCGGGCGCGGGAAGCGGGCTTCGATCTGCACATGACGAAGCCGATCGATCCGACCGAGCTCGAGCGTGTCTTGTCCTCGGTCGCGGCGCGCGCTTAAAACATCCGCAGGCCAATCGTGAGGCCGGGCCAGCCGAGAATGGGGTTCGCGTTCGTCGGGTTGAGCCCGGAACTGTCGTAAGGCGCGAGCAGGGCGTCTTCCACCGAACGCGCATTCACGACGGTATAACTCGGGCCCGCGAAGACGCCGAGCCGCGCGCCGATTTCCAGGGCGGCGACCGCGCGCACCTGCGCGAGGTACGCGGTGGGCGCGAGGCTCGGCGTTTCGTGGAGCGAATACCCGAGGAGGTCGAGGTCGACGGAAAACCGCTTCGAGATCTGCACGTGCCCGCCGAGGCCCAAGGTGAGCGCGAGGCGCCGCTCCGTGCCCACGAGGCGCGTGCCGATGCCGTAGATGTTGTGCATGTAATCGCCGCCGTGCTCGATGCCGGCCATCACGATGCCCGTCTCCTGCCCCCAGAGATCGATGTGCAGGCGGCCGCGGCGGATGATGTTGAGCAGGCCAAACGACAACGTGGAGCGGTCCGCGTAGTTGACGAGCCCGAGCTGCACGCCCTTCACGGGGCCCGCGGCCACATTGACGGCGCCCATCTGCACGCCCGATACGGCTCCCCCCGCGATGTTCAACGCGCCGATCTGCGCGCCGACCACGTCGCCCGCGATGCCGAGGGCGCCCATCTGCATGCCGAAGACCGGCCCCGCGGCGATATCGATGGCGCCGAGCTGTACGCCGCGGAGCGAGGATGCGAAATTGAATCCGCTTGCGGCTTGCACACCGCGCACGGGGCCGGCCACGATGTTCGCGACGGCGGTGAGCTGCACGCCGCAGGCGAATTCGCGCTCGATGTTCAATCCCAAGCCGACTTCGAGGCCATCGAGGCCCGTGGCATACCCGGCGAGGAAGTTCGCCGAGACGTTGTGCACGACGTTCGACCCCCGGCTCGTCGACATGCCGACCCGCGGAAGCACGTTGGCGCCGGCAAAGAACTGTGTGGCGTCATGACGCCAGCAAGGCGCGAGCTCTTCGAGCGAGGGCGTCCGTGTGGGCGTGGCGGGGGGCCCGGCTGCGGGCGCGGAAACCGGTGCAGGCGCAGCCTTTCGAGGCGCGTGGGGGTTTTCTGGCGGAGCCGCCTTTGCAGGTGGTTCCTGCGCCGGAGGCTCATTTGTTTCTGCAACGGGCGGAGGCTCGACGGGCGCGTCGCTCGGCGCCTCCCTCGGCGCTTCCGCTTCACTCGGAGCGGCTGCGGGGTTGTCCTCGGGCCGTTTGCCGAGCAACGCCGCGAGCTCGGCGGCCTCGTCGCGCGCCAGGTTTCCAGCGAGCAAGGCCAACGTCTCCGCCGTGCGATCGGGGTCGTCCGGAAGATCGATCGTGCGACCGACGCTCGCTCCCTCGCCGCCTGCGCGATACGTCAGCGTCACGCGCCGCCCGCCCTCGCCGCGCAGAACGAAGGAAGCCTTCCCCGCGGGCGCCGCGCCCGAAAGGACAACCGGCTTGCCAATCTCGCGACCGATCGCCGCGCGCACCGCTTCCGGATCCACGTCCCAGGGCAACCCCTCGACGACGAGGACGACGGCGCTGCCCGCCGGCTCCTCGGCGTGCGCCGCGCCGGCATACGTGGAAATGGCGAGCGGGCCCGCGGCGAGCAAGGAGACGCGGAGCGCGAGGAGAATGGCGCGCGAGGCCCTCGTGGCGGCGTCGTTTCGGTTCATCGCGGACTTCGTGCCCGGAGGCTGCCCATTCGTTCTTTCAGCGCGCACGATTCGAAAGGAATCACGGCGTGGGGCCGCGCATCGCGTCGAGCAGTGCTTTTGCCTCGGCCTTGCGATAACCACCGAACGAGCCCGAGGCGAAGAGCTCGAGCGTCCGCTCCGCCTCGGCCGTTCGTCCGAGCCGCACGAGGCAAAGCGCGCGGTTGTAATGCGCCTCGGGCGCGAAACGACCCCGCGGCGCCGCCCGCAAATAGGCGTCCCACGCGGCCAGCGCGGCGCCCGGATCCCGCGTGACGAAATGGGCCTGGTGGGCTGCGCGGTACAATGCGTCGTCCGTGTCGACCCGAGGCGCAGGCGCGGCGGCGGCAGGTGCTTCAGCAACGTCGGCAGCCTTCTCGCTCGACTTCGGAGGCTCTGCTGCGGCAATCTTTGGAGCCGAAACAATTTGAGCACCAACGGTATCGACGGACGCAACCTGGGGCTCGCTCGGCGGCGGAACCTCGGGCTCGGCCGCCTTCTCCGCGGGCACCTCCGCCGGGGCCGCTCCCTTCACGTTTTTCGCGACAGGCACCGCCGCCGGCGCATTCGGCATCGCCTCCGCGGGCGCCTCTTCTTCATCTCTTCCGAACCCGAGATCGTGCTTGAGCTCGTACCAGACGTCCGGCAATCGGTGTGTCGCCTCGGCCCACGCGACCGAGCCCACGAGCACGGCGGCGAGCGGGACCATCACGCGGATCGCCGCGAGCTTGCGCGCGCGACGCGCCTTCAGCGTGGCGAGCACGCGGGCGCGCGTCTCGGCTTCGCGGCCCTTCGATGCGTCGGCATCGTCGCGGAGCGCGCGGGTCGCGGCGCGGAGCACGTCGTCGTTCATCGGCTCTCCTCCTCTTCGAGCAGGGCCCTGAGCTTCTGCTTCGCGTGGAACACGCGCGTGCGCGCCGTGGCCTCGGGCACGCCCATGATCTCGGCGGCCTCGCGCGCGCTGCGATCCTCGACCTCGCAGAGCACGAACGCCACACGTTGCGGTACGGGAAGCTGATCGAGGGCGCGGTCGAGCGCGCGGGCCAGCGCGGCGCGGCTCACGTCCCGCTCCGGGTTCGGCGTGTCCGGCAAGGGCTCGCGGCCGAGCCTCTCGAGGACCGCGCGACGCCGCGCAGCCGAGCGCAGGTGATGGCGAGCGTGGTTCACGGCGATCGACACGAGGAACGTCTTGAGCGACGACTCGCCGCGGAACCGCTGCGCCGCGCTGGGCAGGCTGACGAACACGTCGTGGACGAGATCCTCGGCGGCCGCGTCGTCGCCGGTCAGGCGGCGGGCGAAGGCGCGCACGGTGGCGTAGTGCTCGTCGTACACCTCGGCGATCGCGGAGCTTTCACCGCGACGCAGCCGCTCCACGAGCTCTTCCTCGGCCCGGGCGGCGCTGGCCGTGGGGCGCGAGAAGAAGAGAGGCGCAAGCAGATCGAGGGCCCTCATCGCCCCCCTTCGTGCCCGGAAAGATGCGCTTCGTTCAAGGCCCAACGTCGATTTCGTGCCCCCGGGGCGAACCGGTCCGGGAGGACGTTCCGGGGGGTTCTTCATTTGGTGCTGTCTCGTACAAACGGAAAAAGGTTTGAACGAACGGCGGGGGATGGGGCACCGAGGGGCGAATCGACGGAAGGCGCGCGGGTGGCGAGCCTTCGTCGGGACAAACTTACCACCGTTCGAGGTGACGAATGATGACGCGTCGCGCGGCCCATGCTTGGGCTTTCGGGTTGTTTCTGTCCATGGTGACGGTGACGGGCGGGTGCTACATCGAGCACGGGAACGGCTCGTGGGACGATGACTGGTCCGACGGATCGGGCGAGTACGGGCCGGCCGGGATCTGCTTCGACATGTGTGATCACCTCGCCGGATGCGGGGCCATCGACGGGAGCGCGCACGTCGCGTGCATCGATGGCTGCAATGCCAAGCACGCGTCGACGCCGTATCTGGTGGAGACGGGCTGCCTCTGCGTGATCGAGGCGGGGTGCGTGGATCTCGGCGCCTACGATTGTCCGGGCGCACCGCTGCCCACCCCTTCCGGCAACGACGGGGCCGGCGGCTACGGCAGCGTCGGCGTCGGCGCCGGCGGGTACAGCACCGGCGGCAATGGCGCCGGCGGGTCCAGCACCGGCGGCAATGGCGCCGGCGGCGAAGGTGGCTGGGAGGCGGTCGAATGCGTGGCCGATTGTGATTGTCCGAGCGGCTCGTCCTGCATCGACGGCGCGTGCAAGGTCGCCTGCGCGGCGTCGTGCGAATGCCCGACGGGCCAGAGCTGCGTCGGCGGCTCTTGCGAGGCGCCGCCCGCGCCGCAGCTCCCCTGCCAGGTGGATTGCGATTGCCCGAGCGGCCAGGTGTGCAGCGCGGGTGTGTGCGCAGGCGATTGAGCTTACTTCTCTTCGCCCTCGTCGTCCCGGGGAATCCAGTCGGGCGGCCGGACAAACGCGGGGGGCCCCGGCGGGCCGAATCGGTACTCCGACGGCGCAGGCGCGTTGGCCGGCAGCGGCGGCGCGCCATACCCCGGGACCGGCGGCGGCGCGCCGCTCGATGGATCCCACGGAGGAGGGACCGAAGGCGGCTCCGGCCAAGATTCAGGAGGGGGCGGGCGGTTCTCCTCCGTGTATCCGAGAAACCAGTTACACG
The DNA here is from genome assembly GCF_028435365.1 of Polyangium jinanense. The sequence continues at coordinate 14,069 of NZ_JAGTJJ010000095.1, forward strand.
ACACGCAATGAACGTCCTTGAGCGAATTCAAGGCCCGGCACATCGTACACGGTCGGGTCGCAGGGGACATGGTCGGAGCCTCCTTGCTTCAATCCGTCCCCGCGTCCTGACCGCCGCCCGCGCCTCCCGCGCCGCTCTCGCCTCCCGCGCCGCCCTCGCCTCCCTTCCCTCCCCCGCCCGATCCGTCAATCGGCGGACCGCCATAGGCCGCGGTCATCACGCAGCCCTCGGCCGCCGCCGCCGCGAGGGTCAGCCCGAGTAGAAGCGCCGCCGCGCTGCGGAGCGGCGTGCCGCCCTCGCCGCGCAGGCGAGCGCCGCAATGAGGGCACTCGCTCTCGGTCGATCGCGCATGACACCCACAGGCCGAGCAGAGGACGAGGCTGGGAGGCATGTCGTGATGGTCGCAACGACCCGGCAGCCTCGTCAAGCGCTCTCGCGCCCCGCGACACGAAAGCACGAAACGGTTAAGCTCGACGCCCATGGCCGAGCCTGCGATCCCCGAGACGACCCCCGCCCCCCGCGCGCGCAGGCCCGAGGACGGCGACGCGCCCATCCCGCTCTTCGCCGTCTGGGAGCTGACGATGAAATGCGATCAGCCCTGCCAGCATTGCGGGTCCCGCGCCGGCCACGCCCGGAATGCCGAGCTCTCCACGACCGAGGTCCTCGACGTCGCCGACAGCCTCGCTCGCCTCGGCTGCCGCGAGGTCGTGCTCATTGGCGGCGAGGCGTATCTGCGCGAGGACATCCACGCGGTCGTCGGGCGCCTCGCCGGGCATGGGCTGCGCGTCGTCATGCAGACGGGCGGCCGCGCGATGACAGTCGAGCGGGCGCGAAAGCTACGCGACGCCGGCCTCACGGTGCTCGGCGTCTCCGTCGACGGGACGGCCCCGATTCACGACGAGCTCCGCGGCAATCGAGGCAGCCACGCCGCCGCGATGCGCGCGCTCGACGCCGGCGCCGCCTCGGGGCTCCTTCTCACCGCGAATACGCAGATCAATCGGCTGAACATGGGCGTCCTGCGCGAGATCGCCGCAGAGATTCGCGCCCGGGGCGCGCTCGCGTGGCAGGTGCAGCTCACGGTGCCGATGGGACGCGCGGCGGATCGGCCCGAATGGATCGTCGAGCCGTGGCACGTGGTTCCGATCATCGACACGCTCGCGGCCATCCAGCGCGAGGCGGCGATCGAGGCCCAGGGCAAGGGATGGATCTTCGACGTCGTGGCGGGCAACAACCTCGGTTATTACGGCCCGCACGAGGCCCTGCTCCGCTCGCGACCGGGCGGCCAGGAGGCTTACTGGAGCGGCTGCCGTGCCGGAATTTCCGGCATCGGCATCGAATCCGACGGAACGGTAAAGGGCTGCCCTTCGCTGCCCACGGCGCCTTACGCGGGCGGCAACGTGCGCGCGCTCTCGCTCGACGCCATCTGGGAGCACGGGGAAGCCCTACGATTTGCCCGCGAGCGGACGGAGGACGAGCTCTGGGGATTCTGCCGGACCTGTTATTTCGCCCCGTATTGCCGCGCAGGCTGCTCGTGGACCACCCATTGCACGCTCGGTCGGCGCGGAAACAATCCCTTCTGTTATCACCGGGTGAAGGAGCTCGAAAAACGCGGCGTACGCGAGCGCATCGAGAAGCGGAAAGACGCGCCGCAAATGCCCTACGACTTCGGCCTCTTTGAGCTCGTCGAGGAGCCGCTCGGGGCGGAAACGGCGAGCCTGACGACCGGCGACGCGCCGCGGCGCAGGTTGCCGATCGCTTCCGATTGACAAGGACCGCCCGCTGCGTTGTCCTTTCACGAGGAGCCCTCGCCATGCCCTCGATGGTCCTCTGCCCGTCTTGCAAGCGGCACGTCTTCCCCCGCGAAACCTCGTGCCCCTTCTGCGGCCTCGCCATTTCCGCCGAGCCGGGCGCGCCTGCGCCCGCCCTCGCGCCGGAGCTCTCGCGCGCCCAGCGTTACCTCGTCGGCGCCGCGATCGCTGCGACCGTGGCCGTCGCGGGATGTAACAACCAGCCCGCGCGCGGCCCGAACGACGTCCAGACCGAAGAGGAGCTCGAAAGGGAGCGCCAGAAAGCAATCGACGAGAGCCGGGATCGCCACCCCGGCGGCGGCCCGTGCGTGAACAACGTCTGTCCGCCGTATGGCTGCGTCTTCCCGGACGAGGCCTGCGACATCCTGCGCGTTTGACCGTGGAAGATCGCCCGAACGATCCGCTCGATCCCGAGAAACGCCGCGACGTCATGCAAGCGACACGGCCCCGAGGCCTACCGCTCTTGCCACGCGCCGGGCAAATGGCGAGTGAAGCGCGGGGCAAGCATCTCCCGCTCGCGCGCAAGGTCCGTGATATCGATCTCGAATGTCGCCCCATTTACGCGGTCTGGGAGCTGACGCTCGCCTGTGACCTCGCCTGCCGCCATTGCGGATCGCGCGCGGGCACGGCGCGTCCGGACGAGCTCACGACCGCGGAGGCCACGTCGCTCGTCCGGCAGATGGCGGCGCTCGGCGTGCGCGAGGTCGCGCTCATCGGCGGCGAAGTGTACCTGCACGAGGGCTGGACCGAGGTTGTCCTGGAAATACGCCGTGCGGGCATGCAAAGCACGCTCGTCACGGGCGGCCGCGGCATGACCCCGGAGCGCGCGCGTTTGGCCAAGGAGGCCGGCGTGCAGAGCGTCGCGGTCTCCATCGACGGCACCGAGCCCACGCACGATCGGTTGCGCGGGCTGTCGGGCTCGTACGCGGCGGCCGTGCAGGCGCTCCGCAATTGCCGTGAGGCAGGGATCCCGGTCGCCGTCAATACGCAGGTGAACCGCCTGAACCTCTGCGAGCTGCCGCATATCTTCGATGTGATCCTCGACGTCTCCGCGCACGGCTGGCAAGTGCAGCTCACGGTCCCGGTCGGCCGCGCCGCCGACGAGCCGGACGTCCTTTTGCAGCCGTACGATCTCCTGGAGCTCTTCCCGCTCCTCGCCTCGCTCAAGGCCCGCGCCGACGCCGCGCGTGTCAAGATGCTCGCCGGCAACAACATCGGCTATTACGGGCCCTTCGAGCACCTCTTGCGCAGCTACACCACCGAAAAACATGCCGATTCGTGCAGCGCCGGCCGCTCCACGCTGGGCATCGAGTCGAACGGCGACGTCAAGGGCTGCCCCTCGCTGCCCACGGAGTCCTGGGTCGGTGGCAACGTGCGGCAGGCTTCCCTGCGCGACATCTGGGAGCGCTCGTCCGCCCTCCGCCACATGCGGGATCGCACGGAGGAGGAGCGCTGGGGATATTGCCGCACGTGTTATTACGGTGAGGTTTGTCGCGGCGGGTGCACCTGGATGGCCACGGCCCTCTTCGGCAAACCGGGAAACAACCCATATTGCCATCACCGCGCCCTCGACATGCAGCGCCTCGGCAAACGTGAGCGCGTCGTGCGGGTCGCGCCGGCCGAGGGGCTGCCGTTCGATCGCGCCTCGTGGGCGCTCGTCGACGAGGATCTTCGCTGATCAGGCAGCGGGCCCGAGCCCCTCGTGGGAGAGCCATTCGAGCATCGCGCGGAGGAGCCCATCGTCCCACACGCCGGCGCGGGGGTTCTTGAAGCTCTGCGCGTAACTCTCGTGCCGGCGCATGTCGTGCCCCACCTTGTCGAGGAGCACGAAGTGCGACCGCCCCGGCGACGCAGCCGCGATCTCGTCCGCGATCATGCGCCCCTCGTCCGGCGCCGCAGCATAATCGTAACTCCCGTGCAGCACGAGCACGGGCACGTTCGTCGTCCTCCACAACGCGGGCAGATCGAGGCGCTCGATCTCCTGGAACAACGAGACGTGACGGCCGAACATCGTCTCGCCGTGGCACGACGTCCCTTCGAGCCACGCGAGCTCGGGGCGCTTCGCGAAGACGTCCCGCGGGAACATGCCTTCCCGACAAACGCTCGCATGCATCTCGCTCCACGCGGCGACATACTTCTCGAGCTCCTCCCCTTCCATCCCGGCGAGGATGCGCTGCCGCCGCGTCGCCCGCACCATGCAATCGACCCATTTGAGCTGGGACGTGCCGAAGACGACCACGCCGCGCGTCTGCGTTCCCTCGCCTGCGAGGATCGGCGCGATCATGCCCCCGAGGCTATGGCCGAAGATCACGATCCGCCCCACGAGCGGGTCCTGCGCGAGTGATTCGATCGCGGCCCGGTAGCCCTCCACCTCGTCGAAGAACCCCGTGGTTTGGCAGGGCGGCCCCTCGCTGTCGCCCACGCCGCTCCGCTCGACGCGCATCGTGGCGATGCCCGCGTCCGCGAGGCCCGAGAGAAACGCGCGCATCGGATCCTCCGGGTCCTGCGGGAGCTCGCACGAAGCTGTGCCAAGGCCCGAAAGAAAAAGGACGGTCGTGAAAGGAGGACCGCCCGCCGTGGGAATCGCAAAGAGCGTCCTTTGCCGCCACGAATCCCGCACGGTCACGTGTCCCAGACGAACCTCCGCGCCCGCGATACGCTCGACCGGCAGCGGCGTGGCCTTGCCGGGGAGCGTCACGCGCGCGCCGTCGCGCACGATCTCGAAATGGAGCGGCGCGCCGGGCACGAGGCCTCGCACGAGCGCGACAAGCGCGCGCGGCTCGGACACCGTCACATCTCCGAGCGCCACCAAGCGATCGCCCGCCCGCACGCCCGCGAGCGCGGCGGCCCCGCCTTCGGCCACCCGCACGACCTCGAGGCCCTCCGAGGCGCCCTCCGCGGGGCGCGCGCGTAACTCGAGGCCGAGGAAGGGTCTTCGGGGGAGCGCTTGGTCTTGGTACATTCCAAACCACGATGCCACGGCACGCCCTCGGGATCCACGCCCTCACCTTGCTCCTTGCGCCCGCGATCGCGCACGCGGAGGCGCCCGCCCCCGCGCTCGCGCCCGTGCCCCTGCCTGCGCCGAAAGGGCCGGATCCCGCGGCCATCGCCGCGCGCGAGGCGCACCTCGAAACGCAGACGCGCGCGATGACCGTGCTCACGAGCTGGGCCGTCGCCAGCATCGCCACGGGCGCCGCGCTCTGGGCCACGGGTGGCGACGACTACACACGCTCGATCGGCATCCAGAACGTCGCCTGGGGCGCGGTCGACGGCGTCATTGCCGGGTTCGGCTACCGCGGTCTCGCGAAGCAGCGCGGCCTCGACAAACCTCTTTCCTACTGGCAGGCCGAAGACAGCAAGGCGCGCACGATCTTCCTCGTGAATGCGGGGCTCGACGTCCTTTACGTGACGGCCGGTGCGTTGATGATCGGGTTTGGCAAGAACGACTGGGTCCGCGGCGCCGGCGCGGGCGTCGCCCTGCAGGGAAGCTTCCTTTTCGCCTTCGACACGGCCATGGGCCTCGGCGCCCGCTGACACGCCCGGCGACGCTTCGACAACGGCCTTCGCCGTGAGTTCCCGCTCCACATGCGCTCGAAAATCGGCGAAGATCAGCCACGCCGCCGTAGATCATCCGCGGCCCTGCTTCGTCGAACCGCACCGGACACGACGTCTCGAGCCTGAGGGGATATGACCATGTCGCGCATGTCGAAGAGCGGTACCTCGATGATCCTCGGAAGCCTCTGCCTGGCGAGCGCCCTCGGCGGCAGCGGCTGCACGAAGGCGGCCCCGAGCAACGAGGAAGCGACCGCGCAGGCGCCCGCAGAGCCGGAGCCGAATACCCGGGCCAAGGGCGAGCAAGGCTACATGGGCATCCCCGACCACGCCGCCGAGGCGCCCCGGGCGTTCGCCATCCGCGGCGGCGACGACGCGACGCGCGGGCCGGGCGAGGCCGCCAAAGTCGGCGGCGGCGCCCCGCCACCGGCCCCGACCCAGGCGCTCATCCCACCCTCCGCGAACGACGCCCCCACGATCGACCCGAACGGACGGTTTGCCACGACATACCGCCCCGGCGGCGGCCACCTCGCCGCATTCGAATCCGCGGTCGCGCGCGGCATCATCCCGCCGGGCGAGCGCGAGCTCGTCTCGGACGTCGGCGCCCGTTACGTCACGGGCTTCGAGGTCCCGAAGGGCAAGGCCCTCGGCATCCAGGCCGGCCTCGAGCGCGGAAAGCTCCCGCCGTCCGGCAGCCCGTTCCACCTCCGCCTCACGCTGAAATCGAGCCCCGACAAACCCGCCGAGCGTCCGCACCTCTCCGTGCACCTCGTCCTCGACGTGAGCGGCTCGATGCAAGGTGAATCGATCAAGCAGGCCCGCGAGGCCGCCAGCGCGCTCGTCGACAAACTCGCCCCGACCGACGACTTTTCCCTCGTGACGTTCTCGACCGACGCCGAGGTGAAAATCCCCGACGGCCCCGTCGGCGCGCGCCGCGAGGCCATCAAGAAGGTGATCGCAGAGATCAAGGAGGGCGGCGGCACCAACATTTCGAGTGGCCTCGAGCTTGGGTATGCGCAGGCCGAGACGAAGACCATCCCGCAGGATGCGGTGAAGGTCGTCCTCTTGCTCTCCGACGGCCGCGCGAACAGCGGGATCAAGTCGGCGAGCGGCATCTCGAAGCTCGCGCTCGACGCCTTCCAGAAGGGCATTCAAACGAGCACCTTCGGCCTTGGCGCCGATTACGACGGCGCGCTCATGAGCGCGATCGCCGAGGACGGCGCGGGCGGGTATTACTACCTGCGCGACGCGGCGCAGATCGCCCCGGCGCTCGGCACCGAGCTCGACAAGCGCCTCGACCCGGCGGCGACGGCCGTCGAGGTCCGCGTGCGCCTGAAAAAGGGCTTCGATCTGCTCAAGGTCTACGGCTCGCGCCGCCTCTCCGAGGCCGAGGCGCAGCGCGTGCGGGCGCAGGAGGTCGCGGCGGACGAGCAGGCGGCGAAGCGCGACAACATCAAGCAGGACCGCAAGGACGACAGCGAGGGCGGCATGCGGTTCTTCATTCCCGCCTTCGCCGCGGGCGACAGCCACGCGCTGCTCTTCCAGCTCCGCGCGGGCGCTGGCGTGGGCAAATCGCAGCTCGCGCTGGTCGAGCTCAAGTACAAGGACCGCATTTCCAAGAAAAACGTGACCGAGGAGTTCCCGATCGACATCGAGTGGGCCGACTCCGACGCGGCGAGCGGAGCGACGATCGACGGCTCCGTGGCCCGCACGATCCAGGGTTTTGCGGCGGGTGAGACGCTGGCGCGCGCGGCCCAGAACGTCGCGGGGGGTGACAAGAATTACGCGATCAGCCTGCTCACCGAACGCGAGACGATCCTGCGCGAGGCGGCGAAGACCCTCGAAGAGCCGCTCTTCCTGAAGGACGCCGATCGCCTCGCCCGCATGCGCGAGCACGCGGCGCAAAGCACGGGCATGGGCGATCCGCTCCTCTTCGCCATGCTGCTCGAGACCGCGAGCCGCTCGCATCTGCGATAGGCTGAGACGCACATGCCCGATCCGATCGTCCTCAAGGTCCCGCTCGACAAACCCGCCGTGCACGTGGATGTCACGGCGGGACAAACCATCACTCTGCGCGGGTTCTATACGTCGAAACACGACGGCTCGATCCTCGACGCGGCCACGACGACCTGGCCCAAGGAGGCGCCCGGGGGCGCGTCGGTCGATCCGGTGGGGCTCGTCGAGGTGGAATCGGGCGGGTTTCACCTGACGAAACGAAATGTCGACACGCACGAAGTGGAGCTCGTCGCGACGGGCTCGGGCGCGGAGGCGTGCGCGGCGGCGGGCGTCGAGGCGCCGTGCCTCGTGGTGAACAAGCGAATCGCCCTGCAAAAGCGGCTGATGGGCTGGGAGGAGTTCAAGGGATCACTCGTCGGCCAAGGCGTCGAGGCGGTGCTTCCGCCGCCGCCCGTGGTGGAGGTCGCGCCGGGCGTGATGCCGTATTTGCAGGCAGGCGCGGGCGTGGCAATCGCCGCGGTGGTCGGGTTCGCCGCATGGACTTGGAAAAAGAAGCGGGACGCCTCGCCCGCGGGGCAGATGCTTTCGCTCGCGCGTGGCGTGAAGGAGCAGCTCCGGCGCGCCGATCCGGTGCTGGCGGCGCCGCTCGCGCCCGCGGTGGACGCGGCGATCCGGTCGTTACGCGAGCGGCGCGTGGATCCGGCGTCGGCGGAAGGAAAGCGGGTCGCCGAGGCGCTGCGGAAGACCTCGGCGCGGCTCGATGCCTCGATGCGGGAGGCGCAGGCCGCGAAGGAGCAGGAAGCCGCCGACGAGCTCGTGCAGGAAATGGAAGCGGCGCTCGAAGCGGCCGACGAGGTGAAGCGCGCGCATCGGGCGGTCTAACCGCGGCTGCGGTAGATCGTCTCGATACGTTTTCGCGCGAGCCCGAGCGGTTTGTCGAAGCGGCTCAACGTTTTGCCACGAAGCTCGGGGCTCTTGTCCGCGAGTTTGCCGAGGAGCGTGACGTCGCGCCGGAGCTCCATCACCACGAAGGCGCGCGTCAGGAGATACGCGAAGGCATTGAGGCCATAACGGTCCCACGGCGCCGCGAGCGCGTACGAGAGCGCGAAAATGTCCGTCTGCCCGGCCGTGACGGGCACGAAAAAGATCGCGATCCGCAAGGCATTCGGCCGCCGCTCCCCTGTCGCCGGATCGAGCCAGTATTGATCGTAGACGGTGGAGACCGGCGAGAACCACGTGGTCCAGTCGTCGACGAAGGAATCACCGGGCTCGATCTGGAGCAGCGTATACAGCGGCCGTGGGAGCGCCTTCTGCGGGCCCTCGTTGTAGACGCGTACGCTCGTTTCCGTGCTCGTCACCTCGCACGTGACCTCCGCCATGCGCTCGCGTGGATACCCGAGCAGCGCGTGGACCTCGGGCGTGTGCTCGACCTCGATGAAATTGTCGAGCGTGACCTCGAGCGGCGCCTCCGCCCGTTGCCGCGTCTTGCCAATGAGGTGATACCCGCTCACGTCGAGCGTGGGGAAAGCGGCTTGCGCGCCGCGGCGCTTGATCCAGACGAGGCCGTATCGCTCGACCACGTCGAAGGCGTCCGCGGAAGGACGCGCCGCGGGCGTGGCGGGGCATTTGCCTTCGCCGTCCGGCGCGAACGACCAGCCATGGTAAGGACAAACCAGCCGGCCGCCCTCCACGCGCCCCTCGCTGAGGCGCATGCCCCGGTGCGGGCACACGTCGGCGAGCGCACCGAGCGTCGCCTTTCCATCCGAAGCGCGAAACAGGACGAGCTCGCGATCACAGACGCGGACGGGCGCGGGCTTTTTGCCTAGCTCGTCCGCGAAGAGCACCGGGTGCCAGTGATCGAGCTCGGCCATTTCAATGTTTCTCCCCCGCGAGGTGATCCGCGACGCGCTGGGCCTCGATCGCGATGTCGTGGAGCGCGCCCGTGAGCGGGTTCCGGAAGCCGATGAAAAAGAGCCCCGGCGCCCCCGGCACCGGCTCGCCGAAATAACGCGGATACCCCCGTTCGTCGAGCCAACCCTCCGCGTCCTCGAAGTAGTCGGAAATCCCGGTCCGATACCCCGTCGCGAGCACGACCGCGTCGAAGGGGCGCGCCGTCCCATCGACGAATTGCACCTCGCCGGGGCCGAAGGAGCGCACGTCCTTCACCACGTCGATCTGCCCTTGCTTGACGAGCTCCAGCGTCCCCACGTCGATGAGCGGAATACGCTTCTCGACGAGCACCTGCGAGATCGGTCCAAGCTTCGGCCGCGTAAAACCGTACGGCGTGAGGTCCCCGAGCATCCGATCGAGGGCGAAGAGCGAGATCGCGTCGGCCACCTTGGGCGGCAGGCGCGAGAACAAGAAGAGCGAGCTTATCTGCGAGGGGACGCCCGTCAAATCACGCGGAATGACGTGCACGGGGCCGCGGACCGAGAGCGCGGGCTTGGCGCCGTGCTCCCAGAGGTCGAGCGCGATCTCCGCGCCGGAGTTGCCCGCGCCCACGACGAGGACCCGCTTGCCCCGCCAAGGATCGCCGTTCTTGTAGCGCGAGCTGTGCAGGATCGGGCCGCCAAAGGAGGCCTCGCCCGGCCAGGTCGGGATGTTGGGGACGCGGTTGTACCCCGTGGCGACGACAAGTCCGCGCGTGTGGAACTCGTTTTCCGACGTGCGAAGGACGAACCCGCCGTCGACGCGCCGTGCCGAGCGGACGTCCTCGCCGAACCGCGGGCTCAAATCGAAGGCGCTGGCGTACGCGTCGAGATAGCTGACCATCTGCGCCCGCGACGGGTAGGTCGGCGTGCCGGCGGGCCAGGGCATGCCGGGCAATGCGGAGAAGCGCTGCATGGTGTGCAGGTGCAGCCGCTCGTAATGGTTCCGCCACGACGACCCCACCTCGGCCGATCGCTCTAGAATTTCGAACGAGATGCCTCGGGACCGCAAGCACGCCCCGACGGAGAGCCCCGACGGACCGGCGCCCACGACGATGACTTCCGCCTCTTCGCGCATGCGGCGCATCCTAGGCGATCCGTCGCGGCGCTCAACCTTTCGCGACAGACGCGACGACGATCTCGATCGCCCGCGCGAAGACCTCCGGACGCGGCAGCAGGCTGACCACGAGAAATCCCTCGCGCTCCATGTCGAAAAAATAGCCCGGATGCACGACGATTCCGTGCTCGCGCACGAGCGTTTCAACCCAGGTGTCTTCGTCGCGCGTCCGCGGAACTTCGAGGATCGCGTACCAGCCGCCGTCCGTGGGCAAGCGCCGGACCGCAACATCCTCGCCCGCCGCCGCGAGCGCGCGATCAAGCGCCGCGAGGTTTTCCGCCGCGCGCGCGCGAACGGGCTCCTGCACCGAGGCGCGCACGGCGAGCAGCTCCGGGAGCGCGAGCTGCACCGGGGTCGAGGCCGAGAGGTAGGTGTCCGCGATGAGCTCGAGCCGCGCGATCGCCTCGTCGCAAAGCGCGTCGGGGCCGCAGACGAGCGTCCAGCCGAGCTTGCATTGCGGTAGGAGCAGGCTCTTCGAGAGGCCGCCGAGCACGAACGTGAGCGCCTCGCGCTCGCCCGCGAAGCTCGGCAGCCGATCCGCGGGCAAGACGCCGTGCGGATACTCGGCGAAGACCTCGTCCACGATGAGCGCCATGCCGTGACGCGCGGCGATACGCGCGACCTCGGCCGCTTCGTCGCGACGCACGTAGGTGCCCGTGGGGTTGTTCGGGTGCACGAGCACGATCGCGCGCGCATGCCCGCGGGCCTCTTCGGCGGCGCGATCGAGCGCGCCGAGATCGATGCGAAATCCCTCTTCGCGCATGAGCGGGTACGTGGCGAGCTCGACGTCTTCGAGCCGGGCGAGGAACTCGAAGAGCGGATACGAAGGCGCTGGGATGAGGACCCGATCGCCGCGCTCGCAGAGCAGCTTGAAGAGCCACGTGTAGGCCTCGCTCGTGCTCGCGCTGAGGACGACGCGGTCCTCGCGGGCGGGCAAGCCGCGCTCGTGGAACGAGGCGGTGACGGCGGCGCGGGCCTTCGGGTGGCCGAGCGGAAGCGGCGCGTACGTCGTGCCGCGGGGATGGCCGAGCAGGGCGACGAGCGGCGTGGTGTCGACGATCCCGGCGCGCGTGGGGTTCGACTCCGTGAGGTCCGTGAGCTCGCGGCCTGAGCGCTGCGCGGCGGCGAGCAAGGTGGTCAGCGGATTTTCGGTGCGATCCCAGTCGGTTCGCCGGGTGAAGAGGGCACGGGCCATGCGAGGCGCGGAGCTTGTCGCCGAGGGCCCTGGCGAGCAAGGACGCCGGGAAAAACGAAGGCCGGCGTCGTCTCCTTGTCTCCAAGGTTGACGAGCAGCCGGCCTATGCGCGGAGCATCGAGCGCCGCGGTTCGTTCACAGCTTGCTGATGAGCGCGTCGCCGAGCTTCGGCTGATCGATCTTGCCAAACCAGATGGCCCAGACGCCCTTCATGAAGTCGACGCCGTCGACCGTCGCGCTGCCGCCGCCGCCCACGTTCACCGTGGTGGCCTTCTTCGCGGCGTCGTACGCGATCGTTACCTTGGAGTTTTCCTTGAGCTCGCGGGAGAACGCGCCGAGGAACTTGTCGATCTTGCCCTTGTCCGCGTAGCCGTTCATCGCGAACGCGTCGCGCAGCGTCTGCACGACCTTCTCGTGGTCGACGTCGCGCTTCATCGTCCACTCGAACTTCTTGTCGATGTCGGCGTCGATCACGGCCTTCTTCGACTTCTCGACCGCGCCCTTGATGAAGTGCGAGATCTGGTAGACGTTCACGTCGACGAGGACCACGGTCTTGACGCGGGTCCCGGTGCCCGTGAGTTTCCAGTCCTCGGCGAAGGCGCCCGCGCCGAACAGGAAGAGAGCCGCGAGGATCGAGAGGAAGAGGGGAAGCTGTCGCCTACGAAGTTGCATCGCGCTGACCTCCGCCGATGGGGGTGGTGGCTTTCATGACCGCCCCGGCCCGCGAAAACGCGTGCGCGGGCTGCCGGAATGACCCACGGCCTTCGTTTGACGTGAAACCATGAGAAGCCACGCAACGTCAAGCGACGAATTTCCAAGGATGTTCGTGACGGGATGCGTCAAAGAGCCACGCGAGGAAAAACCTCGCGTGCGTCGAAGGCGCGCGTTGCGGTGTGCTGGTAGGTTTGCCGCGTGGTGACCATCGAGCTCTACGGCGTGGCCCGGCTGCGCGCCCGTCGCGAGACGATCGAGGTCGCCGCGCGCTCGCTCGGCGAGGCGCTTTCTGCCCTCGGCGTCGCGTGCCCGGCGCTCGAGCCGCTCATCGTTGCGGGCGGACGACTCGCGCCGGGCTGGCTCGTGGCCCTCAACGGCGCGCAGATCACGGCCGATCTGGAGACGCCGCTCGGCGACGGGGACGTCGTGGTGCTGGTGTCCGCGGACGCAGGCGGTTAGAAACCGTGCATGGGGCGCGGCGGTTATTTCGAGCGATACCTGCGTGTCGACCTCGGCCGTCCGAGCGCCGAGCACGTGCCTCTCGATGAAGCGACGCGGCGCGCCGTCGTCGGTGGGGTTGGGCTCGGCGCGTTGCTCCTCACGCGCGAGACGCCGCCATGCTTCGATCCGCTCGGTCCCGAGGCCGCGCTCGTGCTCGCGTTCGGGCCGCTCGTGGGCACGCCGCTCACGACCTCGGCGAAGCTCGCGTTCGTGGCGAAATCGCCGCTCACGGGGCGCATCTCGGACGGGCTGTCGTCGTCGTCGTTCGCCATCGCGGGCAAACGCGCGGGGCTCGATGCGATCGTGATCGTCGGGGAGGCCGCGGAGCCGTCGATCGTGCTCGTCGACGAGGAGGGCGCGGAGGTCGTGCCTTGTCCCGAGCTGTGGGGGCGTGATTTTTCAATTTCAGAGGCGAGCGAGCGCCTCGGGAAGGCGTATCCATCGCATCGATTCGCGGTGATCGGGGTCGCGGGCGAGCGGCTCGTGCGGTACGCGGGCATCGCGAACGAGGGGCGTCATGCGGGGCGCGGCGGGCTCGGCGCGGTGCTCGGCGCGAAACGCGTGAAGGCGATCGGCGTGCGCGGGAGCCGGCCCGTGCCGCTCGCGGATGCGGAGACGACACTGCGCATCGCGAAGGATCTCGCGCGTCGATCGCTTGGACCTGCAACGGAAAAATATCGATCGCTCGGGACGGTGGCGAACCTCTCGACGTTCAACCGGCTCGCGGCGCTGCCGACGCGCAATTTCCAGGCGAGCACGTTCGAGGAGGCGCGGAAGATCGAGGGCGAAGTGCTGCACGAGACGCGCGAGCGAGGCCGGGGCTCGTGCAAGAGCTGCACGATCGGCTGCGAGCATTTCTTCGAGGTTCGTCCGGGCGAACGTCCCGTCAAAATGGAGTACGAGAACCTGTTCGCGCTCGGGCCGCTCTGCGGGATCGGCGATCCGGAGGTGGTACTGCGGGCGTCGTCGGCCTGTGATGAGCTCGGGATCGACACGATCTCGGCGGGCGGGACGATCGCGTTCGCCATGGAGTGCGCCGAGCGAGGCCTCTTCCCCGAGGGTATGCTCGCCGAGGAGGCGCGGGATCTGCGGTTCGGCGCGGGCGAGCGGATGCTCGTTTTGCTCGAGGACATCGCGCGGCGGCGCACGCCGCTCGGGGATCTGCTCGCGGAGGGGAGCCGGCGCGCGGCGGAGATCGTGGGCGGCGAGGCGCCGTCGTTCGCGCCCCACGTGAAGGGTCTGGAGATCCCGGGCTACGAGCCGCGGGCGCTGCAGACGATGGCGCTCGGCTTCGCCGTCGGGACGCGCGGCGCCGACCACAATCGGAGCGGGGCGTACGAGGCGGATTTTTCGGGGAAGGTGAATCGGTTCGAGGCGAGCGAGGAATCGGCGGCGCATGCCGTGGCGGCGGAGGATCGGGCGGCGGTGATGGATGCGCTGATCCTGTGCAAGTTCCTGCGCCGGGCGATGGAGGATTTTTTCGGGGAATCGGCGGAGATGCTGCGGGCCGTGACGGGCCTGCCGTTCGAGGCGGAGGATCTCGTGCGCGCGGCCGGGCGGATCACGCTCGTGCGACGGCTGTTCAACGAGCGCGAGGGGTGGACGCCCGCGGAGGACACGCTCCCCGCGCGGTTCTTCGAGGAGAAATTGCCCGGCGGCGCCGCGAAGGGCGCGGGGATCGATCGCGAGGGGTTCGCCCGGTCGATAAAGGCGTATCATGCGCGGCGCGGCCTCGACGAACGCGGGTTCGTCCCGGCGGAGGTCGCGCGGGACATGGCGTCCCTGATCGGGGGGAAGAACCGATGATCCTTGGTGATACGAGCGTCCACAGCCCGGCCCTGTACGAGATCTTCGCACGCATGTGGCTCTTCGACCTCGGGCGCGCGGCGGGCGCGCGCGTCACGCTCGCGGACGTGCCCGACGAGGAGCTCGATCGGCTGGCCCGGCTCGGCTTCGATTACGTGTACCTGATGGGCGTGTGGACACTCGGCGCGGTGGGGCCGAAGATCGCGCGGGAAACGCCGGGGTTGCGTGCCGAGTACGAGCGGGCGCTGTCCGATCTGGGGCCTTCGGACGTGATCGGGTCTCCGTTCGCGGTGGCGCGGTATGCAGTCGAGCCCTCGCTCGGCGGGGACGAGGCGCTCGCCGTGCTGCGCGAGAGGCTCAGGGCGCGGGGGATCGGGCTCTTGCTCGATTTCGTGCCGAACCACCTGGCGCGGGATCACCACTGGATCACGGAGCGGCCGGAGCTCTTCGTGCGGGAGGCGAACGGGAAGATTGCCTGCGGCAAGGATCCGTATTTCCCGCCGTGGACCGATACCGCGCAGCTCGATTTCCGCGCGAAGGAGACACGGCAGGCTTCGATCGAGGCGCTCCTCGACGTCGCTTCGCGTTGCGACGGCGTGCGGTGCGACATGGCGATGCTCGTGCTCTCGGACGTGTTTCGGCGGACGTGGGCGCATGCACGGCGGGCCGAGGGGACGCGGGAGGCCGAGGGCGAGTTCTGGGCCGAGGCGATCGACGCGGTGCGGGAGCGATATCCGAATTTCGTGCTGCTCGCCGAGGCGTACTGGGATCTCGAATGGCGGCTGCAGACGCTCGGGTTCGATTACACGTACGACAAGAGCATGTACGACCGGCTGATGCACGGATCGGCGCACGCGGTGCGCGGGCATCTGAGTGGGTCGTTTGATTACCAGGCGCGCTCGGCGCGATTCTTGGAAAACCACGACGAGCCGCGGGTCGCGTCCGCGCTGCCGCCAGATCGGCGCAAGGCGGCCACGGTGCTGCTCGGGACCGCGCCGGGAATGCGGTTTTTCCACGACGGGCAGCTCGAAGGGCGAAAGATCCGGGCGCCGGTGCAACTCGCGCGGCGCGCGGACGAGCGCGTGGACGAGGCAAGCGTCGCGTTTCACCGAGCGCTGCTCGAGGCGATGAAGCTCGACGTCCTGCGGCGCGGGCGTTTCGCGATGTTGCCGCCGCGTGCGGTGGGGCCGGGGAGCACGAGCTTCGAATCGTTCGTCGCGTATCGCTGGGATTCGCGGACGAGCGCCGTGATCGTCGTGGTGAACTTCGGCCCGTCGCGGGGGCAATGCAAGCTGACGCTGGATCTCGCGGGGATCGCGGGGAGGAACGTGCTGCTCGTCGACCGCATCGGCGGCGAGGAATACCGACGCAGCGGGGACGAGCTGCTCGATGATCGGCGCGGGCTCTACGTGGAGCTCTCGGCGTACGGCACGCATCTGTTCGAGGTCAAAAAGAGGTAACGATGGGCGCGTTCGTCCCGCCGCCCGATGCGCCCCCGGGGCAAGAGCCGATACGAACGCGGCGTATTTTGCGGTGCGAGGCGTGCTGGCTGCCGCCGTCGCTCTGCATTTGCGACAAGCTCGCGCCTACGACGGTGCGGACGCAGCTAGTGTCCTGAGTTAGAAGAACGCGAACATTTTTTGGACGATCCCCTCCCTCAACACATGGAGGTGAGTGGGAAGATGCGATGTCGAACTGGCCGCCCACTCGAACCTCTGGTCCTGACCGCTGAAGAACGCGAGACCCTGGAGCGCTGGCGCGCCGACCTAAGTCTCCGCAGGCGTTGGCGGACCGTGCGCGCATCGTGCTGGACTGTGCGGAGGGCAAGAGCAACGGTGAGATTGCCGCGTCGAATGGCGTCTCCCGACAAACGGTGAGCAAGTGGCGAGGCCGGTTTCTCCGGCATCGGCTACAGGGGTTGAGCGATGCGCCTCGGTCCGGGGCTCCGCGTACGATCACGGATGAACAGGTCGAGCGCGTCGTGACCAGGACGCTCGAGACCAAGCCGCACAACGCGACCCATTGGTCGACGCGCTCGA
>NZ_JAGTJJ010000096.1 GCF_028435365.1 Polyangium jinanense
GAATTCGACGCTTGGCGGAAGCGCAATCAGTATCAGCCGATGTCGTCGAGAAAGTTCTACAGGCGCACGGGCATGAGGTCCGCCTCGAACGGGACGGCTCGCATGTACCCGGTCACGGTGATGCGTACCGTCCCCGGGCCCTATGGCGCGAGCGATTACGACCACGAGGGGGGCGACGAATGACGCGCTACAGCTACCCCCAGCGCCGCCCGTCTTCGCCGTGGGGCTCGACGTCGGGCAGACGGCCGGCCGGGCGTTCGTCGCCTGCTTCCGCCTCGCCGCGCGTGCGCCTCGATGATGCGTCCTTCGCCCGCGTGCTGGACACCCTCGCGCGTCTCGGCTCCCTCGAGAGCGATCACGCTGCGCCCGTTGCGCGCGCTCTCGACCGTGCTGGGTTGCTTGATCGTTCGGTCCGCGCGGGGTGGACGGCGCTTCCTGCCTTCGATGTCCTCGCGCGGGCGCTCCCCACGGCCGAGCTCGTCGGCGCTGGGCTCGCGCGTCTCGACGCGGGCGGGATGCGCCCGCAGTGGCCCGCGCACCGTCTCTTGATCCCATGGACGGCCGAGGCGAGCGCGGAGCACGAGCAAGGGCGCACCTTCGCCCGGCGCTCGCTCCTACCCCCCGACGAGCGCTTTCCCGTCACGATATGGCCCCCCGGGCGGCGTGCTCGCGGCCTACTTCGGATCGGCGCGGAGTACGCGGCGAACGAGGCGCGGCGCGTGCTGCTCCCCGACGCCCTGGACGCGCTCGCGTTGCTCGCGTACGCCGAGGCCCGCGGGCGGGCTGCCGTTGCGTTCGTCGTGCCGTGGCTCGAATGGCTCCCCCTCGATGGTTTGCCCTTCGCCGCGGGCGAGCGTCTCCACGTGTCGATCCCGCGCCCGTACGGGTATGAGCTCGCGCGCCGCCTCGCCGCTCGCGGGGTCAAGGTGCACGAGCTCGCGCCGCCCGTGGGCACGTTGTGGGGGGAGACGTGGGAAGCCTACCGCGCCGAGGCCGAACGCGAGGCCGAGGCGGGCAGCGAGCGTGGCGAGCACGAGGCCGATCCCAGTGCTCGCGCGTGACGAACGCGAGGACGAGCAAGGTCGCGAGTTTCAGGGCCCCGCGCCGCCGCTCGTAGTGGGGGGACCGCCCTTGATACGGAGTGCGCGCAGGAGGTTCGATAGCGCCGCATCGAATTTTGCAGGGTCCGTGTCTGCCCCCTCGAAGTCCGCAACAACCCGCTCGCGAACGGCTTCGGCGAGATCTTCGCGCGGCGGTTGCCAGCCCGTGAACACGTAGTTGTCGAGCCGGATCGGGATTAGCAATGTCTCGCCACCCTCGCGCGCTTCGCGGCCGAGAGTGAGTTCAATCTCGTTCAGAACGCCGCTCCGGACGAGGGAATTCTTCGAGCAGACGAGGACCACACGATCATGCTCGTTCACGCCCTTCCGCATCATCCGATGAAGTTTTTCGCCTGGCTCCGCGTGCTCCGAGAAGAGGAAGACGCGGACCCCGTTCTTGTGTAGAGCTTCGTAGAGTCTCTTTGCAAACTTCTCGTCGGGTGATCCGTAGCTGATGAATGTTGAGCGCATCATGTCGAATACACTCCCGCTAGCGGCCTGCGCCGCTTCAATCATGTATATGGACGCAATCGAAGGCACTCCGGCACGCGTGAGGAAGTCTTCTAAGCGCGACGCGGGCAAGCGAACAGATTGTATGACGGTGTCAAAATCGACAAAACTTGGTCCTGTGTGGACCAAGGGCGGATCGGCACTGGATAGCGGCGAGACGTCGATGCTCGATAATACGCAATACTGGAAGATCGCTCCGTCGAACCGCGCATCGCTTAGGTTTGCGCTGGTGAGGTTCGCGCGGGTGAGTTTCGCGCCCGTGAGGTCTGCTCGGGTGAGGTTCGCGTCGGTGAGGTCTGCTCGGGTGAGGTCTGCTCGGGTGAGGTCTGCTCGGGTGAGGTTCGCGCCGCGGAGGTTTGCGCCGCGGAGGTCCGCGCCGGTGAGGCTCGCGCCGGTGAGGTTCGCGGTCACGAGATCCGCGGCAAGGAGGACTGCCCCGGTGAGAATCGCGCCGTTCAGGTCCGCGCCGTGCAGATTCGCGCGGTAAAGATCTGCGCGGGTGAGATCCGCGGCCAGGAGGACCGCCCCGGCCAAGTCCGCGCCGGTGAGATGCGCTTCAAAAAAGCTCGTGTAGGAGAGGTTTGCGCCGGTGAGGACTGCGCGGATGAGTTCCGAGCCTGCGAAGAAGCGCTCTCCATTCGTGTAGCGCGCAAATAGCTCCTGCGCGCTTCGCGGCGGCCTGTAGGCCGATGGTTGGGGAGCCTGCCTTGCCATCCTCGGCCATGTTCGATCGCGCCGTCATGAGGCGTCAAGAAACGCGTTCGGCGCGGCTCGACGTTCGCGCGGTCGCGGCGCTCGTCCCCCTCGCGGCCGTGCACAAGCTCGATGGCCAGCGGCGGCGCGCAGCGGGGTCAAGGTGACGTCCAGGGACCGCGGAGGGGCATCGAGGCCCCTCGGCGCGGCTCGCGCGTCGTGACGGGCGCAGCGGGCCGAGGACGGGTAAGGCACGGCGATCGCCGCTCTCAGGGAGCGGGGGGCCCGCTTGGCGCTGGTGGCCCGGCCTTGATCCGAAGCGCGCCGAGGAGCTGCGATAGCCCCCGAGCAAATTTCGCGGGGTCCGTGTCCGCACCCTCGAAGTCCGCGACGACGCGCTCGCGAACGGCTTCGGCGAGATCTTCCCGCTTAGGTTTCCATCCCTTGAACACGTAGTTATCGAGCCGGATCGGGATTAGCAACGTCTCGCCGCCCTCGCGCGCTTCGCGGCCGAGAGTGAGTTCAATCTCGTTTAGAACGCCGTCCCGATCGAGGGATCTCTTCGAGCATACAAGGATCACACGATCATGCTCGTTCACGCCCTTCCGCATCATCCGATGAAGTTTTTCGCCTGGCTCCGCGTGCTCCGAGAAGAGGAAGACGCGGACCCCGTTCTTGTGCAACGCCTCGTAAAGCTGTCTCGCGAAAGCCTCATCAGGGGAACCGTAGCTGATGAATGTCGATCGCATCATATCGAATATGCTCCCGCTAACGGCCTGCGCCGCTTCGATCATGTAGAGTGCTGCAACTGAGGGTAAGCCGGCGCGCATGAGAAAATCCTCGAGACGCGGCGCTCGGGCAGATCGGACGATTGAATGAAAGTCGATAAAACTCGGTCCCGCATGAATTATAGAGTCATTGCTCTTGCATAGTGCCGACAAGTCGACATTTGACAAAACGCAAAAACCGACTTTGGCTCGTTCGAAGAGCGCACTGGTCAGATATGCTCCCTGAAAGTTCGCACCTACGAGGTCCGCACCGGTGAGGTGCGTGCCGCTGAGATCCGCACCGATGAGGTTCGCGCCGCTCAGTATCGCGCCGGTGAGCTTTGCGCACAGGACATTTACGTGCAGGAGGTTCGTCCGGATGAGGCTCGCACCGGCGAGGTTTGCGCCAGTGAGGTTCGCGCTCCAAAGGTTTGCGCCGGTGAGGATTCCGTTCCGGAGGTTCGCGCCGGTGAGGTCCGTCCGGATGAGGTTCGCGCCGGTGAGGTTTGCGCCAGTGAGGTTTGCGCTCATAAGGCTTGCGCCGCTGAGGTCAGCTTGGACAAACCATCGCTCCCCCATTGCGTACCGATCAAGTAGCTCCTTCGCGCTTTGCGGCGGCTTGTAGTCCGATGGGTCGCGATCCTGGCTCGCCATGCGCGAACATGGTCGATCGCGCGGGACCAACCCGTCAAGGGAGGAGGGCGGCGGGGTGCCTCGGCGCGGCTCGCGCCTCGCGACGTGCCGAGGACGGGCAAGGCAGGGCGATCGGGTCGCGGGGTGTGCTCGTGCTCCTCGCAGCCGAGGTCTGGCTCGACGTTCGGCGCGCTCGCGGCGGCGCGTACCTCTCCCGATGCCATGCGCGAGCCCGCGGCGGGAAGCTCCTCGGCCTCGGCGGGCGCGTTGTGCGGGCCGCTAGGGGGGCGCCATGACGCCAGGCTCGACGCCGGCCTCGTGCTCGCAGCGGCGCGGGGTGTCCGCGCCGCGAGGGGTGTAGCTGGCTGGCGCTCGCGGCTCGGCTTACGGTCGCGCGCTACCGGGCCGAGGACGCACCGACGGGGGACGGGGGACCTCGCGCCCGTGGGGAGCTGCTACCGGGCGTCCTCGCGGCGATGGGGGCCGCTGGGGGGCCCGCTGGCGTTCGGCGAGGTACGCGCGGCGCTGGGGGACCATGCGCGCGCCGAGGCGCCGCCCGTGCTCCGTGCCGCCGCTGCGCGGACGGGGGGAGAGCGGCGAGGGGGAGCGATCGGCAAGGTGCTCGTGGCGCTCGTGCTCGTCCTCACCCTCGATGCTCTCCGGCTCCTATGGGGCGCCGCTCGTGCTGACGGTTCTGACGGATCGCTGACGGATCGCCCCCCTATCCGTCAGTCTTTTTGCCAAGCGTTCCGCGCCCTTGGCGGACACCCTGACGGAACTGACACCTCTTTGCAGGGGGGGGACCTATACGCGTGCGCGCACGCGCGCCTATGGCGCCATAGGGGCCGTTATCCGTCAGATCCGTCAGCACGGCCGCAAGCATGCGAAACCGCTGCCAAAAATGCTGACGGTTCCTCCCCTCGATGCGTCAGTGATCCGTCAAGGATGCGTCAGGGCGGGCCATTCCCGCGCCGCCGCTCGCACTCCTCGCGCGATGGCCGAGGAGCTTTGCACAGATTGGCGAGGCTGTGCATTCTGTAGGCATACCTCTGAAAACAGTGTGGGAGTATGTCGGGCGTATGGGAGGCGACTTTCCCGCGAAATCCCCTACGCGCCGAAATCGCCGGTGACGCTGGGAACACGACGAATCCTGCGATCTCGTGCGTATCGTGCACGTGAATGTCGCGGCCGTTTCCCCTCACCGCTCTCGTTTCGTGCACGCTATCCGCGAAAAACGCGCGTCGCTGCGCCTCGCCCCTGGCCGCAATGGCGCCGCGTTGCTATGCTCCGCGTGCACAATGGGCCGCCCCCGACGATGTTTCAGTGAGCCGGCCTCCGAATTCGTGTCCTTTCGGCTCACGCGGGCCGAGGCCGAGGCGCTGCAATCAGCGGCCGAGGAGGCCGGGATCGCGAGGAACGAATACGCCCGGCGCACGATGCTCGGCCATCTGTCCAGCCGAGGCTACGCGCCGCCCGCGCCGCCTCGTGCTCTTCGCCGCGTCTCCCCCGTCGATGCCGGTCCGCGCGAGCCGATCCCGCTGCGCGCATCCTCCGCGCCCGCGCTCGCCGAGGCGCCTGCGTGCCGCAACGTGGTGAGCCTCGATGCGCGCCCCCCTCCGCGCTCGCCGAGGCGCCCGTCCTCGGCCGCTGCGCGCCGATCGATCGGGACGAGCGCACCCCATGCCGCTTCCCTCGCCGATCCGCCTCTCGACGCCGCGCCCGTCCTCGCCGAGGCGCGCCCGCTGCGCCCGTCTGTCGAGACGAACGGAGCCGCGCCGCCCCCTGCTCCCCGCGATGCCGGTCCGGCCGATCGTCCCCCGTCCGCGCCCGCCGAGGCCGAGGCGCCTCGCCGCGAGCCGCGCGAGCCGATCGGCGAGGACGAGCGGCGCCTCGATGATCCGGGCGGCCCGGCGTCCCCTCGCGCCGCCGCCGCGCCCGCCGAGGCCGAGGTAGCTCTCGACGCCCGGCCGGCGCTTCCGACGCTCGCCGCGAGCGCGACGCGCGAGGCTCACGAGGCCGGCCTCGATGCGCCCGCCGAGGCCGATCCGGATCACGCTCTCGACGCGCCGCCCGCGTCCGTGCACGAGATCGCCGGGGCCGCTTCGAACGAGGCGCGCCTCGATGATCCCCCGGAGCTCTCCGAAGCAGCGGCGGCCGTCCTCGCGGCGGCGCGGTCCCTCGCGGCGCTGGATCCCTCCGCGCCGATTCCCGCGCCCGTGCTCGTCCTCGAGGCGCACGTCGGCGGGATGTCCCTCGAGGAAGCGCGCGCGGCCGTGCTCGTGCTCGTCACGCGCGGCGAGCTCGCGGCCGAGGCGGGCGACGACGCGAGCGGCCTCGCGCCGATCGATGCGTCCGGACGAACCATCGCAGCGGTCCGCCTCGCGACCGCAAGGCAGGATTGACCGTGCTCCCGAACCTGGCGGTCGAGGTGGCATTCTGGCAAAAGGCGTTCGGCCTCGATGATTGGACGATCGAGGCGCGCCACGTCGAGGATCTCCGGTATCCGTGCAATGAGGCGGGCGCGGGATACCCGACGAAGGGCGAACGCATGGCGGGATTGTGCACGGTCGATCGCAATGCGAGCAGCGCGAGGATCGCCGTTCGCACGCCTCGCACGCTGCGCCAGCTACGGCAATGGCCCGAGGCCGTCTGTCACGAGGTAATGCACGTCCTCGGCGCGGCCTACCGCGCGCCGGGGTGGACCATCGAAAAGGAACACGTCGTGATCAATGTCGTTGCCCCGATGCTGGTCAAAGCGAAACGCAAGGATCCGGCGCTCGCGGCGCGCACGGCCAGGCTCTTCGCCGAGACGTGCCGGCGCTGCGTTGCTGCGCCCTCTCCGCCCACGGTATCGCCGATTATCGCGGAACCCGAACGAGTCGCCGCAATGAGTGTTTCGCCGCCCGCGTGCGGCGCTCGATGAAAGGAAGCATTCACCATGAAAAACCCTCTCGGCCGTCTGTTCTCCGCTCTCGGGGGGACCTCCGCGCCCGCGCCCGCTGCGCCCCCGTCTCGCCCTGCATTGCCGCCCGCTCCCCCCTCGCCGCCCCCTCTCGAGGTCCGGCGCGCCGAGGCGACCGTCCTCGAATGCGAGCGCGCCGAGGCCGACGCACAAGCGGCGCTCGCGGCGGCCCGTCTGCCCTACGAGGACGCGCAGCGCGCGCATCAAGCGGCCCGTCGAGCGTTGCACGAGGCCGAGGACGCTGCCGCCTCGGCTCCCGACGACGACCGCGCGGCATCGACGCTCGCGGCGGCGCAGCAAGCCGAGGCGCGCGCCGCTGGGATCCTCGCGTCCTTTTCGCGGCGGCATGACGCGGCCCGCGCGTCCCTCGAGAGTGCTCGCGCGGCGCTCGCGGCGGCGCGCATCCGTCTCGAGGGGGCTCGCGCGGACGCCGATCGGGCCGAGGCCGAGGCGCGCATCGTGCGGGCCGGAGAGGACGCGCAGAAGGCGAGCGCGGCCTACGTCTCGACGCACCCCGGGCCGAAGCTCGCGGCGATCCTCGACATGTCGCGCAAGGCGTTCGGCGAGGCGCGCGCGCGTGCCGGAACCCTCCGCGCCGAGGTGTTCGCCGCTCTCGAGGCGGCCGAGGCGGGCGATCGGCGAGCGCTCGCGGCGGAGCCGCATCGGGCCGAGCAGATCAAGGCCGAGGCCGAGGAGCGCCGCGCCGCCGCTCGCGCCGTCCTCGAATCCCTCGCCGATGTCGAGCGCTGGTATGCGCACGCTGCGCCCGCGGTTGCCATGCTTGCGCTCGCGGGCGAGCTGGAACGCGAGGCGCGCGGGATGCTCGCCGAGCTCGCGGCCGAGGCGCACGAGGCCGGCGTCGATGCGCGCAAGGTGGGGAGCGAATTCGAGCCGGTCGATCCGAAGCTCGCCGAGGCGGCCGTGATCCTCGGCCGGTTCCTCGGAGTGACCGCCGAGGAGCGGGGCGAGATCGAGCGCCGCGCGTACGCGATCGATATGGCGATCATGCGAGCGCTCTCGACGAATTGGGCCATGAGCACGTGCCGCGTGCACGAGGGAAACCACGGGCGGACCTTGACCAGCGAGGAGCGGGCGCGCTTGCTTCTACGCGATCCGGGCGGGAAGCCCCGGGCGATGCTCCGCGCCGATCATGCGCGCCTCGTGGCGCAGGGCGATCGGACGGCGCTCGAATACGAGGAGAAGCAGGGTCGAGGGACGGATTCGAGGCTCGCGGCAATGCGGGCCGAGGACGAACGAAACGCGGCCGAGGCGCGCGCCCGCGGGCAAGGTCGGGACGGGCGCGGGATGTTCGCCACGAATTGAGCGCCCTGCCTCGCCGTTTCGTTCCATGTCGCAGGACGATCCAAAACGAGGCGGCCGTGGTCCCGGGTCTCGATCGGCTCGCGTGTGACGTCGCAGATCGCCACCGCGAGCCCCCCGAGGTGCGCTGTCCAGAGGCGTGATCAGTTGTCATGATCAGGCGCTTGATGTAGCCTGTCCACATGAGCACACGAACAACGATTTTCGACAAACTCAAGCGAGCCTTCGATGATGCTGCGGATTCGCCGCAAAAAAAGAATGAGATCATGTTGGCGGCCTCGGAGGCCGCTACGCGACTCTCCGACGAGTTCTCTCGGTACGTCAGCACTCTCAGCGCCCAAAACGCACACGATCCCATAATCTGTGCACATCATGACGCGCGGAGTTTGCTCTGGCACTCTGTTGGCAAATATTACGAGGTATCCATTCACGAGGGGCCGCCATTGATCTTGCACGGCGAATACATGGTGCGCGACGCGGATAGGCCATTGTACGAAAAGACCCTCGCGGGCTATTGTAAGATCATCGAGGAAGTCTTGGATAGGCGACTCCGACTTGCTCCGCGGTAATCGTCCGTAAAACCTGACAGACCATTCCAGGAAGGCCGCGGGCGCCCTGCATCGAGGCGCCCTCGTCCTCGGCCTCCCCCGTGACGGGCCGCGAGCGCCGCAAGGACGGCCGCGAGCTCGTGCACGTGCTCTTCCCCCGGGCGGCGCGGCTCGACGCGCGAGGACGGCCGCGAGCGCCCTGCATCGAGGCGCCCTGGTCCTCGGCCTCCCCCGTGACGGGCCGCGAGCGCCGCAAGGACGGCCGCGAGCGCCCTGCATCGAGGCGCCCTGGTCCTCGGCCTCCCCCGTGACGGGCCGCGAGCGCCGCAAGGACGGCCGCGAGCTCGTGCACGTGCTCTTCCCCCGGGCGGCGCGGCTCGATGCGCGAGGACGGCCGCGAGCGCCCTGCATCGAGGCGCCCTGGTCCTCGGAATCGTTCGGCTCGACGCCCACGGCCGCGAGCGCCGCGAGGACGGCCGCCCGGATATTTGTCGACGGTCGAGCGGCGAATATCTGTCAATCGGCCCGGCCTGATCGCTGGCGCATCGAATACACGCACGATCAATGCTGCATGCGTGCGGCGTGGCATATCGCCTTCGTGCAACATGTGGCCAGGAAAAACGCTCGTCGTACGCAAATGAGCTTGCCACCGGGTCACGGCCGCTCGTAAATCGAGCCTCGGCCGCCCTACGCGGCCGGGAGCGATGCACTATGCAGCGCAAGGGACCCGAGCGCCCGACGGGCGCGAGCGGGGCGGGATTCGTCCGCCTTTTTGCCAGAGAACGGCCGCGAATTGTCGCGAAGCTGCGCCGGCTCGGTGTGCATGAGGCCGACGCGAACGACCTCGCGCAACGTGTGTTCTTGCAATACTCCCAGCTAAGCAGAGCGCCGCGTAACCCTGCCGAATGGCTCATGCGAACGGCGTGGTTCCTATCGATGAATTGGCGACGCCTCGCCCGTCATAGGGTCGAGGTGCTCATGCCAGGGAGAGACCTGCAAAGGTGCGCTCTCGACCCGTCGCCCGAGGAGCGCGCCGCGCTTGCGCAATGGTGTGACCGCGCCGAACGGCTGCCGCCCGTCGAGCGCGCCGCGCTGCGGCTCCACCTCGAAGGCTATTCGATCGACGAGATAGCACGCAGGCTCGAGACCTCGCGCGCTACCGCTTGGAAACGATTGCACGCTGGACAAGAACGGCTGAAACGAACGGAGGGACGCCATGCAACGGCAATGGGTGGTCAACGAAGAGACGGGCGAGCGTAGCGAAAGGATCACGCTGGATCCGTCCGATCTAGAGAAGCTTCGGCCCTACGTCTGCGGTATTGCTCGCCGGGTAGGCGTTCTCGCTCCGGATCGTGACGATTTGGCGCAAGATGTACTGTTGGCATTCTGGCGCTATTCGGAGGAGCGCCGGATCCGCGTTATCGATGGGAAGGCTGACGTGGACGCCGCACGGACGCTCGTAGCGGCGTTTGCAGTCCGGGCCGCCCGGCGCTATCGGCGGATCGCAAGGCGGAGCGGTGGGGGTCCGGCAGACGAAACACCCTCGCGCGGGGGGGATCCCGCTCTCCGTTTCGAGGCTCGCGAAGCTCTGCGGATGGTCGAGCGATTGCCTCCGAACCTGCGCAAGGTGGTCGAGCTCGACGCGCTCGAGTACACGACAAGCGAGACCGCCGATAACGTCGGCGTGGTGCTCGGCACGGCCAAAAGCAGGCTCTCTCGAGCGCGTGACTTGCTGGCGATCATGAGGTGATCCACGGGAGCACGGCCGCGCAATAGCGGGCGCGCTGCGGCGGCGCTCCTCGCGGGCCGGTTACGCCGCGAGCTCGTGCCGCTCGGCGCGACGCGCACATGGTGCAGGGGGATCGGGAAGGGGTGAACCCCGGGCGAGCTCTCGACGGGCCGCCCGGGGCCATGGGAGCGGCCTACGCCTTCCGGCGCTTGCGGCTGCTCTTCACCGCCGAGGCCGGCGCTTCCTGGCCAGCGGGCGGGGGCTCGCCGAGGAGGGCCTGTAGGGCGACCGTAGCGCGCCGCGCGCCTTCGATGTCACCCGACGCAAGGGCCGCGTCGAGCATCGCCCGGAGGGCCGCGGTAGCCTGGACGAGGGGGCTCGACGGGGGGGCCG
Source organism: Polyangium jinanense (assembly GCF_028435365.1). Next base: position 10,656 of record NZ_JAGTJJ010000096.1, read on the forward strand.
TGGTCCCCTCGGGTTCTCGTCGGGATTCTGTCGAGGGACCAGGAATCGCGGGGTTACGCTCGCCGATCGGCTCGATGGGCTCGACGGTCTCTAGGCCGATTCCCGCTGGTTCTAGCCCGATCGGCTCGATCTCATATCCTCTCCGACACTACGCGATCACCAGCTGGCTCCGCGCAGGCATCCCTGTCCACGTTGTCCAGCGGATGGCAGGTCACAAGCACCTGGCGACCACCCAGAGGTACGTGCACTTCATGAAGCAGGACCTCGAAGAGGCCGCCCGGCGCATGGCACAGGCTCAAGGGCTCAAGGAGGAGTCGTGGTAACGCGCTGGTAACAGCGTGGTAACGACCCTCCGGACCAACCCTGCGGGTGATCATCCTCGCGAGGTCTAACCCCGCGGAATCACCCAAGAAACGCCTGGAGCCGCCTTCGAGATTTGAACTCGAGACCTACGGTTTACGAAACCGTTGCTCTACCGCTGAGCTAAGGCGGCGTTCCCGTCGAACGGGCGCGCAGTAAAACCATCTTCCGCGTCGCTTGTCAACGACTTTTTTCAACCCCCCTCCCAACGCCCCCAACCGCCCACCGAACGCCTCCCCCAATCCCCTCCCCTCTCCGCCGCAGCCTCACCCCTTCCCCACCCCCAGCATGCTCAGCCCCATGCACACCACCAGGGCACCAAGCTCCAGCCGCTCCGCTCTCCGCTCATCGAGCACCCGATCCCGCAGCCACAATCCCACCACGTTGCCCCCCATCACCGCCACTGTCAGCACCGTCGCTCGCACCACCGTCTCCTGCGTCATCATCCCGCCGAGCCCGTACGCCGCCACCCGCCCCGCGTGCAGCGCCACCGCCGCCGCGGCGATCGTCCCCACGAAACGCTTGCCGGTCAGCCCCGCCGCCATGAACAGCGGCCCCACCAAGAGCCCCGCTCCCCCCGCCGTCGCGCTGATCGCCCCGATCCCCAGCCCCGCCGGCGTCATCGCCGCCGCCTGCGGCCTCCACGTGAACAGCCCGAACGCTCGCCCCAGCGCCGCCGCAGTCATCGCCAGCATCAGCCATCGCAGCACGCCCTCCGGCATCCACGCCACCATCAGACCGCCCAGGAAGCTCCCGGGCACTGCGCCCCAGGCGAACGCTTTCGCCGCCTCCCGGTCGAACTCCTCCCGCAGCAGCCACAGCCGGTGCAGGTTGCCGAAAAGCATCGCCGGCGCCGTCGACGCCAGCGCCGCCGCCGGGCCCCACACGAGCGACAGCCCGAGCAGCAGCAGGATGCCCCCGCCGAGCCCCGCCATCGTCGTCAGTATGCCCGCAAGAACCCCGAAAACCGGGAGAAGCGCCAGCATCGCTTCACCTCCTCACGGCCAGACGTAGGGGCTGCTCCGCCATCGGACCAATCGATTGTTCGGAAGGCTGTGATAACTTCGGCTGATGCTGGATGCCCTTCGGCATTTCGTCCTCATCGCCGAACACGGGACGTTCACGAGGGCCGCGCGGCATGCGCACCTGTCGCAGCCGGCGCTCACGGCGTCCATTCAGCGGCTCGAAGAGGCGTTCGGCGCGCGGCTCCTCCATCGGGACCGCGCCGGGACGAGCCTGACGGCCGCCGGACGTGTTCTCCTGCCACGTGCGCTGCACATCCTCGCGGCCATGGGTGATGCCATGCGCGCCGTGGCCGAGGTCGAGGGGCTCGAAGCCGGCGAGGTGCGGCTCGGCGCCGGCGCGACGGCGTGCACGTACCTCTTGCCGCCCACGCTCTCGGCGTTCCGGGCGACGCATCCCGGAGTGCGCTTTCGTCTCCGTGAAGCGACGACGGCCGAGGTGCTCGACGCGCTCGAACGCGGGGAGATCGATCTCGGCGTGGTCACGCATCCCGAGGGAGAGCCCTGGATCGACGATCAGCTCATCCTCGTCGCCGCGCCGGGCCTGCCGGCGGAGGGCGCTCCTTTCGTGACGTTCGGCCGGGGCTCGACGACACGCGCCCTGCTCGACCAGCATTTTCCGGACGCCGACGTCGTCATGGAGCTCGGGAGCATCGCGGCCGTGAAGGGGAACGTGCGCGCGGGGATCGGCGTGGCGCTCGTGAGTCGCTTCGCCGTCGAGCACGACCTCGCCCTCGGTCGGCTCGTCGAGGTGCCGCACCCGGCGACGCCCATCGTTCGGCCCATGCACATCGTGCATCGCGGCGAGGATCGCCTGCCCCCCGCCGCCGCCGCGCTCCGGCACCTCCTGCTCGCGCGCCGCGCCGCGCGGGCGAAGCGTTGACGCTCTATTCGAGGGCGCCCGCGCGCCGCAGACCGTGCCGCTGGAGCAGGCGGTGCAGGTACATCCGGTCGAGCTGCGCTTTGCGCGCCGCGCGGCTCACGTTGCCATCGGCCCAGGCGAGGAGCGCCGCCAGGTACGCACGCTCGAACTGGTCGATCATCGTGTCCTTCGCGGTTTTGAAGGGCACCTCGATGTCGACGGCGCCGGCGCTCGGGGCGGGCTTCTCTTGCGACGAGCTCACGCCTTCCTCCTCGTCGCGGAAGCTCGGGGCCTCGGTCTCCAGCACGACGCGGCGCTCCACGTGGTTGCGGAGCTCGCGCACGTTGCCGGGCCAGTCGTACCGCGACATCTCCGAGAGCACCTCGGCCGTGAAGAGATGCGCCTTGTCCGTCGCCTCCAGCGCGGAGAGGAAGCTGTTCACGAGCAGCGGGATGTCCTCGATGCGCTCGCGCAGGGGCGGGACGCGCACCGTGACCACGCTGAGCCGGTAGTAGAGATCCTCGCGGAATCGGCCGAGGTTCACCTCGCGCTCGAGCCTGCGGTTCGTCGCGGCGACCACGCGGACGTCGACCTTGCGGGACTGGTTCTCGCCCATGCGGCGGATGTCGCGCGACGCGATCGCGCGGAGCAACTTCGGCTGCATGTCGAGCGGTAGCTCGCCGATCTCGTCGAGGAAGACCGTGCCTCCGTCGGCCGCCTCGAACGCGCCGATGCGGTTGCGATCGGCTCCCGTGAAGGCGCCACGCACATGACCGAAGAGCTCGCTCTCGATCAGGTTCGGCGAGATCGCGCCGCAGTCGACGATCACGAGCGGTTTGTTCGCGCGGGGGCTTCGGCGCACGATCTCCGTGGCGATGAGCTCCTTGCCCGTGCCGCTCTCGCCCTCGATGAGCACGTTCGCGTCCGTCTTCGCGACACGCTTCAACAGATCGAAGAGGCGGCGCATGCCGACCGAGGCGCCGAAGATCGAGCCGAAGCTCGGCGCGGCGGGCACGTCGGCCGAGGCCGTCGCGTGAAGCTCGCGCACGCGCACGATCGACTCGCCGAGCTCGATCCGGCACTCGGGCAGCGGCAGATCCGCGTCGCGGATGCGCACACCGCCGATGCGCGAGCCGTTCAGCGAGCCCGTGTCGATGATCCGGAAGCCCCCGACGCCGCGCGCGATCCGGCAGTGGAAGCGCGACACCATCGGGTCGGTGATCACGAGATCGTTGCTGGCGTGCGAGCCGATCCGGAAGAGCTCGCCTTCGAGCACGACGACGCGCTCGGTCGCCTTGCCCGCCTCGCGCTCCACGCAGAGCTCGATCCGCGGGATCATCACGGGGTCCGAGAACTGCGGCGTGGTCTCCGAGTTGCGTCCGAGGCCGGACGCGCCGGGCGACAAAGACGGATCACTTCCGAACGGGGGCCTGTTCATTTCGCCCGCCTACTCTAGCCCATGCACGCGCCCGAGGTCTTGGGGTGCCGTCAGGGATCCAGCGGAAAGTGCAGCATCGAGGTGGTCTGCCGACAGCTCAGTCACGCCGTCACGAGCTCGTAGACCTTCGTGGCCGCGCTCCGGCCGGTGAGCGCACGCTCGCCGAGGGGCGAAAGCTCGAACGTGCCGCTCGCCACGAGCGCGCGTGTGGCCTCCGCGACGAGGACCTGGTTCGGGCGGGCGATCGCCTCGAGCCGCGCGGCGACGTTCACCACGTCACCGATGACGGTGTACTCCATCCGCTTGTCCGAGCCGATGTTGCCCACGAGCACCTCGCCCGAGTTGATGCCGATGCCGAGCTCGATGGTCGTGCCGTAGCGCTCGCGAAACGACTCGTTCGCGGTCTCGAGGAAACGCATCATGTCCTCGGCCGCGGCGAGGGCGCGCGCGGCGTGATCCTCCTGGGCGACGGGCGCGCCCCAGACGGCCATGATGCAGTCGCCGATGAACTTATCGACGGTGCCGCCGTGGCGGAAGACGACCTCCGTGAGCACCGAGAAGAGCTCGTTCAGGAGCGTGACGACCTCCTCGGCCGGCCTCGTCTCCGCGAGCGGGGTGAAGGCGACGACGTCGGCGAAGAGCACGCTGACCGCGGCGCGGCGGCCTCCGAGGGCGAGCTCGTGCCGGCCGCTCACGATCGCCTCGACGAGCTCCTTGCTCAGGAAGCGGCCGAGATCCGCGCGCTGACGGGCCTGGCGGGCGATCTCGATCTCGCTGCCTTCGAGATCGGTCGCCATGCGCGAGAGCTCGGTCGTCAGCGTGCCGATCTCGTCCGTGCGTGACGAGGTGAGCGAAAGCTCCCGCCAGCGGCGCTCGCCGACGAGACGCGCTTGCCCCGCGAGGTGCACGATGGGCCGCGCGATCCAGCGCGCCGAGAAGGCCGCCGCCGCAAGCGCGAGCAGGGCCGCGCCGAGCGCGACGAGCGCGCCGCGACGCTGCATGGCCGAGAGCACGGCGAACGCGTCTTCTTCACGCCGCGCGAGCGCGACGCCCCAGCCGAGGCCCGGGAGGAAGCGGACCACGCCGATCATGTCCGCCCCGCTCTCCGCGCGGTACGGCGCGACGCGCACCACGCCCACGACGCCGGGGTTCTCCTTGGAAAAGCCCGTCCAGAGCGGGTGGTTCGACGTGTCGGCGAAAGCCCCGATCTCGGGCATGCCGTGGGATGCGACGCTGCGCCGCGTCGCGTCGACCACGACGAGGCCGACGGCGCCGCCGAAACGACGGCCCGCGATGTCGTCGATCTCGCGCTGGAGATCGGCGACGTCGAGCGTGGCCGTGACGTAACCGCGTGCCTTCGTGCCCGCGCCCTCGACCGCGGGGATCGGCACGACGAGCAGGCCCTTGCCCGACCCGAGCAGCGAGACGCCCATGCCGTGCTCGTCGGCGGCCCTGCGCGTCTCGGGCGTCGAGGCGGGCACGTCGACGCCCGCGGCGACGTCATCCCCTTTCTGACGCAGCACCGTGCTCACGCTGCGCTCGGGGACCTCGAAGCGGACGGCGCCGAGCTCGCGGCGCGTGCCGAGGGTCGCGCGCACCGCGTCGAGCCCGTCGCCCGCGCCGGCAGCCGGCTTTCCGTTTGCGGCCTGATAAAGCGCGAACGCCACGGCGTCGGCGTCGACGCGCACGCCTTCCACGTGACGCATCGTGGCGCGCTCGAGCTCCTCCAGCACGGCGGCCTGGAGCTGCTGCTCGCTCGTCTGCACCGCCTGGCGGTTCACGGAGAGCAAAAGCAAAACGACCGCGCCGACGGGCACGAGCCCGACCGCGGCGAAGAGCAGGAGCGCGCGTGCGCCGATCGAGCCGAGCTTCACTTCGCGGCGCCTTCCTTCCAGCCGGCCTCGCCGAGCGGCGTGCGGCGGAGGATCTGGAACTCCACGCGGCGGTTCTTCGCGCGTCCTTCGGGTTTGTCGTTGCTCGCGACCGGCCTGCGGGGACCGAAACCACGCGCCTCCAGCCGTCGCGCATCGACGCCGTGATCCACGAGCCAGCGCACGACGGCGACGGCGCGCCGCTGCGACAGCGTGACGTTCGCCCGCTCGGCGCCGACGTTGTCCGTGTGGCCGTCGATCGCCACGCGCGCGATTTCCGGGTGCTGCGCGAGCACCGAGCCGACCTGCTCCAGCAGCGCGTAACTCTCCGGCGCGATCACGTCGCTGCCCGTGGCGAAGTTGACCTCCTGCAGGATCACGATCTGCGTGCCCTCGACACGCACGGACGCGGGGCAGCCGGTGATCTTGGGGTCCGCGTTCACCTCGCCGCGCTCCTTGGGGCAAGCGTCGACGGCGTCGGCGATCCCGTCGCCATCCGTGTCGAGCGCGCAGCCGAAACGCGCGGGATCCGCGCTCGCCACGCCCGGTTCATCGGGACAGACGTCGTCGGCGTCCGCGATGGCGTCACCGTCCCGATCGGGCGGACAACCGGGGCGCGCGGCCGTGGGCGTCGCGTCGCCGGCGCGGTCCGGGCAAACATCGTTCGCATCCGGAACACCGTCGCCGTCGGCGTCCGGCGCCGCGGCGGCATCAACGCCCGACCCGTTTTTCCCTTTCGGGTTCGCCTTCGGATCCCCCGCCGAAGCTGAAGCGCGTGCGTTCGTCGCGCCCTCGGCCTTCGCCTGCGCCTTCTGCGGCACGTCGAACGAAGCACCGACGCTCGCCACGAGCCGGAACGTCGGCGTCCCGACGCCGGCCGTGAGCCCGGGCCCGCCCGCGAGGCCAAACGACAGCGGCCCCAGGGTGGCGCGCCCCCCGAGCAACAACTCGATGTTCGTCGTCCCGCGCCCGAACGGCGCGGCCTCCACGGTCACCGTTGATCCGTAGAGCTCCCCGTACGCCGAAAACCGGCCGAAACGCCCGGCGATCGCGCCTCCCGCGACGAGCTCTCCGCCGAGCAGACCGAGCCCGCTGCGCGTGTCCTGCACGCGCCGCCCGAGCGCGATCGAGTAGGAAAACCGGCCCATGTCGGCCCCCACGACGATCGAGGGCATGTGCCGCACCTCGCCCGTGCCCGTGAACGCGGTCTCGTCGCCCGTCGGCACCCAGACCGCGTAGACGAGGCTCGCCGCGGGGATCGCGCCGCGCTGGGGCAAGAGCACGAGGCGCAAGCCCAGCCGCAGATCGTTCATCGCGGCGCCCTCGGGCGAGCCGTACGTGACTTGTGTGCCCGGCGGCAGCGCGGAGACGAGGCCCGTGATCGAAGGCGAATCCCCGCCCTGCGCGAGCGTGACGGGCACGTCGAGATCGAACTTCAAGAACCGATGGATCTCGATCGCGGCGAGGACGTGCCCGGTGAGCTGATACGAGACCACCTCGCCGGCATCCTGCGCCGCATCGCCCGACCCCACGCGGAGCGAAAGCGGCGAATCGGCGTACGAGAACACGAGCGCGGCCGAGGTGCGGAGGTCGCCGGGCACGTCGGCGCGTGGCACGGCGAAAAAACCGTCGCCTGCGGGAGCGGGTTCGAGGCGCTCCAGCGCGGTCGCCGTCTGCGCGCTCGCCACGGCGGGTGCGAGCCACACGGCGCCCGCACACGCGAGGGAGCGGAAAACCCGGGCGACCATGGGGTGCGACGCTATGGCAGAGGGCGCGAGGGGGCAACTCCAAACGAAGCGGGAGGAGGGCGCGTCCGCGGGAAGACGCGCGGCCCTCGCCATGCGCCACGAACCGCGTCTATGCTGGCGACCGTGCCCGCGGTTCGGCGTGGCGCGTCTTCGGAGGAATGGGCATGCGGACAGTCGTGAAAGGAGCCTTGGCCGCCCTGGCCCTCGTGCTCCTCGCCCCGCGCGCCCACGCCGACACGCCGCCGCCGCCCGGCTTCCTCGAGCCCATCGTGCACTGGGGCGTGCAGAAGGGCGAGACGTGCGAGGACATCGCGAAGGTGATGTACGGCGCGGCCGTGCACGTTCCGCTCATCAACCGCTACAACCGCGTCGACTGCACGAGCCGCAAGCCCTTGCCCGAGGGCATCACGCTGATCCTGCCGAAGGGCGTCACGAGCGTGCCCGACGCGCGCGTCAAGTCGAGCCACCCCAACGTGCGCGGAAGGCCCTCGGGCGGCGGGTGGGACACGGTCGCGACCGGCACCGCGCTCTACCGCAACCACAACGTCCAGACGATGGACGAGGGACGCGCGCACATCGAGTTCCTCGACCACACGCACGTCTTCCTCGCGCAGAACACGCTCGTCGTGATCTACGGGACCGCGGGCAAAACGCGCGTCTCGAAGACGCCGCCGACGGTCGAGATCGAGGCGGGCGAGGTGCAGGCGGGTTTGTCCGCGCTGCGCGGCGAGCCCGCCGAGGTCGCCGTGCCCGATGGCGGCGTCGTCCGCGCCGAGTCGAGCGACACCGTCGTCGAACGAAAGAAGGCGCGCACCACGGTGGCGGTCTTCGACGGCAAGGCCGCAGTCCAGTCGGGCGGCAAGACCGTGACCGTCCCGAAGAACTACGGCACGCGCTTCGAGGGAACGGCGCCCCCGGCCGCGCCGCGACCGCTGCCGCCCGCGCCGCGCTGGGAAGACGGTGGATCGCCGTCCGTCGTGCTCGCGCCCCCGGGCACGGCCGTCCTCACCACGAGCTGGAACCCCGTCGAGAAGGCCAAGGCCTATCGCCTCGAAGTCTCGCGCGACGAGGGCTTCCACGATCTCGTCGTGCGGGAAGAGATCCCCGCCGAGGTCCGCTCGTTCCGCGCCGAGAAGATGCCGCCGGGCCTCTACCGCGTGCGGGTCCGGGCCATCGACGTCGAGGAGTACCTCGGCGTCGCCTCGGACGTGCGCACCATCGACGTCGTCGCGGCCGAGCTCCGCGGCGAGGGTGCGCGGTTCGAGGGCAAGACCGTCACGGTGAACCCCTACGGCGTCCTCGCGCTCACGGCCTCGAGCCCGGTCGAGGTGGCCCTCGACGAAGGACCGTTCGGCCCGCCGCCCGCGCAGATCGACCTCCTCAAGCAAGCGCCGAAGACGCTGCGCTTCCGCACGAAGAGCGGCCTCGAAGAGCGGATCACCCTCGTCCCCACGCCCGTCGTGTCGACGCCCGAAGCGACGTTCGACGAGACGAAGCGCGAGATCCGCGTGCGTGTCGCCACGAAGGGCCTCGGGGAGATCGACGTCCCGAAGCGCGTCGCGCCGCGCCTCCGCATCCGCCTCGGTGAGCGCGTGGAGACGGTCCCGCTCGCCGTGGCCGAGGGCGGCGCGCTCCTCGCGTCGATCCCGGTCGGCGAGGCGCACGGCGAGGCGCGGCTCGACGTCCTGGATGCTCGCGGAAAGGTCCTCGGCACGACCACGGTCCTCGCCCCGGACAAGCCCCCGCCGCCTCCGCCGCGGCGCCCGGTGTTCCGCCCGCTCGGCGCGTGGCTGCCGCCCTTCCGCCCCGCCGGCGTCACGGCCGTGCCCTGGACGAGCCCGACGGCGCCCACGGCCGTCGGCCGCGGCCTGAGCGCGGGCAGCACCGCGAATGGCCCGGTCTTCCAGGCCAATGGTCGCGTGAGCGGCTCGTTTGGCCCGCTCGGGCTCGACGCGCTCATCGTCACGACGCCTTTCGAACGCGCCGACTCCGTCCAGATGCCGGGCAGCGTGCCGACGGAGGACATGGCGTGGCTCGGCGCGCGCTATCGTGTCCTCCAGCGCGGCGCATCCGAGCTCGAAATCGCGCCGCTCTTCCGTATTGGATTGCCGCTCGAAAATCAGCGCGACTTGATGTTCGACGTGGGCGCTGCCGCCGGCGGCGCGAAAGGCCGCATGACGTGGGTCGCCAATGCGGGCGCTCGCTTCATGCTGGAAGAACCCACCGCGCAAGTCCCCTGGGTGCAGCCGTATCTGCTCATCGGCGCGACGTACGATCCATTGCGCTGGCTCCGGGCGTATGTCGTCGCCGACGCGCACGTGCTCGCCACGATCGGGCAAAACGGCACGGTCGTGGTTCCTTATGGCCTGACGGCCGGCGTCGAGGCGGGCGGATCGGTTTTCCTCGCGCTGTCCGGCTGGGTCGGGCGGGCGGAGAGCGTCACCTGGCAGGCGGCGGGCACGGTGACCGGATCACTCGGATTCCGCCTGGAGGGAGAAACCCGATGAGCGACGACGACGACGATCGTTCGCCGTCCAAACCCATGCGCGTCAGCGTTCGCCCGCCCGGAGCCGACGACCTCGACGAGCTCGAAGCGCAGCACCACACGACGCTGCAAACCCTTCCCTCGCCGCAGGCCGCCCCGCGTATGCCCGCGCTCCCGAAGGAGCGCGGCGGCGGCGCGCACGTCGGGCTCGTCCTCGGGGGCAAATACCGCCTCCTCGCGCGGATCGGCTCGGGCGGCATGGGCGAGGTGTACCGCGCCGAGCACGTCACCTTGCGGATGCCGGTCGCGGTGAAGCTGCTTCATTACAACATCGCGATCGAGCCCGACTACGTGCGGAGGTTTTACCGCGAGGCCCGGGCCGCGACGCTGATGGATCACCCGAACGTCGTGCGCGTCATGGATTACGGCGACGACGACGGTTTACCCTTCCTGGTGATGGAATACCTCGTCGGGGTCACGCTGCACGCGTGGCTCCGCGACCGGGACGCGGCGCCGCCGCTCACCGACGTGCGGGACATCCTCGGCCAGATCCTCGACGCATTCGAGGTGGCGCACGCGCGGGGCATCGTGCACCGCGATCTGAAACCGGAAAACGTCTTCCTCACGGACCTGGGGGGCAAACGCCTCGTCAAGATCCTCGATTTTGGTCTCGCGCACGTGGAATTGCCCAAGGAGGACGACCAGGGCTCGACGCTCACGAAGCCCGAGGCCGTCGGCGGCACGCCCGAATACATGAGCCCCGAGCAATGCCATTCGCTCGCCGTCGGCCCCTCGACGGACATCTATGCGATCGGGTGCGTCTTGACGGCGATGCTGCAAGGGAGGCCGCCCTTCCTCGGGAAAAACTCCATCGAGATCATCTCGGCGCACCTGTTCTTGCCGCCGCCGCCGCTCGCGCGCCCGACCGGTTCGGAGGCTGTGCCGCCGCTGCTCGAAAAATTGCGCCTCGAAATGCTCGCCAAGCAGCCGGAGCGGAGGCCGGCGAGCGCGGCGATCGTGAAAAAGCGACTGGAAGACGCACTCGATCCACAATCGCTGGCGACGCAGCTCGTCACGCGCAAAGGGAACGAGCCGCTCGGCGGCCGGGAGTCGCGCGCCCCGCAATGGGACGGGCAACTCGCCCGCGCCCATGATTCGACCGATCCGGGGCACGGGCTCACGGAGGTCGGCTGGATCCGCATGGCCAGCGCATCGGCCGTCGATCCTGCCTGCATCACGGGCCTCGCGTCGCAAGGCATTTACCTGGTGCCGCTCGAAGCCCTCGACGAAAACGACCGCGCGAAGCTCGGCGTCGTCCTCGTCGACGCGGGGAGCGACATCGACGGCGCGGCCGCAAAGCTCGCCGAGCTCGCACGCATCCTCCCGCAGGCGCGGGTCCTCGTGTGCGCCGCATCGCTCACGCCCGAGCGCATGACACGGCTCGTCTCGGCGGGCGCGGCCGACGTGGCGAACGCCCCCGCGAGCCCGGACGGGCTCGGCAAAAAGATTGGTCGGATCCTGCGGCGGGGGCGGTAAGACCCCCCCGGATCGCGATGTCAGTCTTGCGACCCGCGCGGCCCCCGGCAGAGGGTGCCGACGGGCTAGATCTCACGGCTTTCGCCCAGACTGGACCTCGCGGCCAGGATTTTGCACACGCGTCGCGGCGCCGATGGCACCCGTCAGCCCGGACACGGGCGCGGCGGCTTTACCTTCCTTGGAGACACCATGAATCTGCTTCGCACCGTTCGTCATAGCGTCAGCATCCTCGCCACTGCAGGCCTCCTCTCGCTGCTCCTCGCCGACAGCGCAGAGGAACTGTGTGCGCAATCGTCCTTCGACCGCACCTTCGACATCACCACGACCTGCGGCGGTGACCTCAGCGGCCGCATCCGCATCAACGGCTCCATGCAGCCGGGCGTGAGCGATGAAACGGCGAGCCTGTCGGTCACCAAGGCCTCGGGCGACGTCGCCCCGGTCGCCGGGGGCGTGGTCGGTGCATGCAGCGATGAGGACGAGCCGTTCGTGAGCACGGGGGTCACCCTCAAGCTCCCGATTTCCACGGCCGAGGAGACGGGCGCCGGGGGAGGCGGCGGCGCTGCGGGCGGCGGGGGGGCCGGTGGCAGCACGAGCAGCGGCTCGGCGGGCGGCGCGGGGGCGCCCGGCATCGTGGCCACGTGCAGGGTCGACTTGAAGACGCAGCTCGGAAAGGACGTGGCGTGCACCATCGACGGCGGCGACACGTGCACGGTACGCCTCACGGCCGCGCAATGAGCGACGCTACGCGCCCGCAAGGGCTCGCCGCATGGATGGTGCTGAGCTTCCTGGGCGGCGCGGCCGTGATGAACGGGGAAATCGCCGCGGGCAGGCTGCTCGCGCCGCACCTGGGTACGAGCACCACGACGTGGGCGATGCTCATCGGCACGGTGCTCGGGAGCCTCGCGCTCGGCAACCTGCTCGGCGGCTGGCTCAGCGCGCGCGGCGCGGCCTCGCAGTGGATCGTGCGCCTGATGCTTGCGTCGTCGCTGCTCTTCGCGGCGCTGCCGCGCGTGGTGCCGTGGGTGCTCTCGTCGAGCCTCGCGCGCTTCCGCGCGGGGGGCGCCTCCTCGCTGGGGATGCTCGCGGCCATCACAGCCCTCGCCATCGCGCTCCCCATCGGCTCGCTGGGTGCACTGCCCCCGCTCGTGATGCACGCGGCCGGCAATGCGGGCGACGGTGAGGCGACCGGGAAACTCGGTCGCCTCGCCGGGCGGCTCTCGGCGCTGGGGACCCTCGGGAGCCTCGTGGGCACGTTCGGCGCGGGGCTCGTGCTCCTGCCTTGGCTGGGGACACGCGCGACGTTCGACGTGGCCGCGGTGCTGCTCTCGGTGAGCGCCGCGGTCTTCGGCTTTCGCGCCCGCGCCCGCCGCGAGGCCATCGTCGGGCTCTCGACCTCGACGCTGACCGTGGCTCTCTCCTTCGCGCCGCTGTCCACGCCGTCGCCCGCGCATGGGCGGCTGCTCTGGGCAGGCGAGTCGCGCCACAACCACATCGCGGTAGTCGAGCGCGGCGCCGAGCGGCAGATCCGGGTCAACGACGGATTCGCCGTGCAATCGTTCGCGCGCCTCGACGGCGAGCTGCCCGTGCGCGACGTGTGGGCCTACTACGCCATGGCGCCGAGCTACGGGACGCGGCCCAATCCAGAGCGTGTGCTGCTCCTCGGGCTCGGCGGCGGCACGTCGGCGGAGGTGTTCCGGCGGCTCTACCCGGCGGCGGCGGTGGTGGGCGTAGAGCTCGATGCGGCGGTGGTGGAGGCGGGCCGCAAGTGGCTCGGTTTCGAGTTACCCGAGGCCTCGGTGATCATCGACGACGCACGCCCCTTCCTCGAAGCCGAGGCCCAGCGCGCGCCGGGGACAAAGGACGTCATCGTGCTCGATGCGTTCCAGTTCCCGTACGTGCCCTTCCAGCTCGCGACGGTGGAGTTCTTCGCGGCGGCGCGGCGCTGCCTTTCACCGGGCGGCGTGCTCATGGTGAATGCGGGCCGTCACGGCGAGGAGCGCGGCGTGGTGCACGCGCTCGCGCGCACGCTCGCGCAGGTCTTCCCGCACGTGCAGGCGGCGGATCCGCCAAGCCGCTCGAACACGATCCTGGTGGCAACCGAGCACGCGCCCGCCGAGGCAGTCGGGGTGGCGGGGCTCTCGGTCTCGGCGCGGACGGCCGGCGTGCTGCGAGATCTCGCCGCGCGCCACGCCTCGATGCAGCCTGCGGCCTGGCCTACGGACACGCCGGTGTTGACCGACGATCATGCGCCGGTCGAGTGGCTCACGGACAGGATCGTCTGGCGTGCGCTCTGAGCCCCAAAAGCTCGGCGACGTCCCAGGCCGGGCGCTGCTCCACCCATGGTCATACCTCGCGGCGGCAGCGCTCGCGTTCAACGTCTTCTGGCTGCGACGCAAGCATCCGGGGGTGGTGAGCGGCAAGCTCTCGGATCTGGCAATCTGCTTTCTCTTGCCGGTATTCCTGGTGGCCGCAGCGGAGTGGCTGCTCACGCTTGCGCGGCTGTGCGGCGGCCGCGTGGGGCCGCGCGTGGGCCCCCGTGGAATCTGGCTTTCGTGCGGCGTGAGCGTGGCGTATTTCGTGCTGTTGAAGACGTGGCCCGCGTTCACGGGCGTGCACCGGGCGCTGCTCGGGGTGCTGGATACGCCGTTCGGCGGGGGGAGATCGTTCCGGAACCTGGCAGATCCAACGGATCTGGTGGCACTCGTGATGGTGCCACTCAGCGCGTGGCATCTGGTGCGGGTGGCGGAACGTGAGGACGTCTAGACTTCCGGACCTCACCCACCCCAACCCTCCCTCTCCACACCGTGGAGAGGGAGGGAGTTTCCGGCTCGATCCAGCGCCTTTCGCCCCCTCTCCGCCGCGCGCAGGTCCCTCGACCTCCGTCATCGGTCTTCGACCCCGTTCCCGCAGGTCGCGGGACCTCCCGGATCGGTGTGGGAACCCGTCCACGCAGGTCCCGGGACCTCCCGGATCGATGTTGCACTCCGTTCGCGCAGGTCCCGGGGACCTCCCGGATCGATGTTGCGCTCCGTGCGCGAAGGTCCCGGGACCTCCCGGTCGATGTTGCGCTCCGTTCGCGAAGGTCCCTCGACCTTCCCGAGCTGTGTCGGGTCGACGCCGCTGCGCTGGGGCGTTGCCCCAGGCCCCAGCAGGGGCTGTCCGCCCCTGCACCCGGACCAGCCAGGGGCTGGACCCAGGACGATGAACTGCGCGATGCGCAGTTCATCGCACAGGCCCGGTCGAGACCGGCGACGATCTCGCCAACCAAAACCAAGACAGCAGCGCTGACGTCTCGACGGGCGGGGCGGTCCACCGGCCTGCTGGGAGAACTGCGCTCTGCGCAGTTCTCCCACAAAAGGTCCAGCGCTTGCGCTGGTTCGGGTCGAGGGGCGAACAGCCCCCGCGGGGTCCGGGGCGGCGCCCCGGCGAAGCGCCTCCCGGATGAGACCCATGCTCAGCCGCCGCGCGGCTTTCGCAGATTTGCGAGTCCTGGTGGCGGAAACGCTACTCGCGCACGCCATTCACATGACGAAAACGTTTCGTCATGGTCCGAACGACAGGCAGGCAGAAAGAGATTGAGGGCTGCCTGCCGTCGCTGACCCCCTTTGCGTCTCTCGTCCCGCTGCGTGCGCGCGGGGTGGAGATGCTCGTTTCCTGAATCGCCACCGAAGGACACATCCACATGAAATCGCTTGTACGGCTCGTACCGCTGCTTCTTCTCCCCTTCGCCTCTGGCTGCCCCGACGACGCCCCCGTGCCGCCCCCGCCGGAGTGGACCTGCGACGCCCAGCGCTGGAGCGGCTCCGACGGCTGCGACTGCGGCTGTGGCGCGCCCGATCCGGACTGCGACGGCGCCGGCTCGGCCGAACCGGGCACCGGCGTCGACAACCCCGCCTGCAACGCCTGCTTCGACGCTGGCGGCAAAGCGCAGTCGTGCATCAGCGTGACCGCGGCACTCGAGGCGGCCGGCTTTATCGTCAGCCCGGCAGGCACCAGCGACGACGGCGCCGAGCTCTACGACCTCACGCTCCTGCAGCTGAACGATCACCAGGACGCGACGTCGGGCACCCACGAGCAGTATCTCACGCTCATCCACCGCGGCTTCGACCTGCCCATGAACTTGATCTCCACGGGATACAGCAATTACCTCGGGTTTGATCAGGATGAGTTGACGACTCTTCTCAAGGGAAATCAGCTTGTTTTGGACAAGCGCTTCCACAACGGCAACGGCGACGACTTCTCCCACTTCACGCGCAAGCAGGTCGCCGACGATGCCCACGACGTCGTGGTGCGCCTGCACGACCTGTACACGAGCGCGTGGATAGGCTCGGGCTTCAGCAACGGCGGCGTCGACATGGTGAGCTTCCGCCAGCACTACCCGAACGACGTCGACGCCACCGTCGCCTTCGGCGCCCCATTCATGGTGCCCGACGACGAGCGCTTCCTTTCGTTCTTCGACACCGTCGACGCTGCCTGCCAGGACCGCCTCGAGGCCATCCAGCACGTCGTGCTCGGCGCACAGCGCATGGCCGTCGAGCCCGCGGTGCAGGCGCTCTCCGCCGACGAGTTCGGCGACACCTTTACCCGCGTCGAGTCCGCGCGCGCCTTCGAGGCCGCCGCGCTCTCCTACCCGTGGCTGTTCTGGCAGTACTTCGGCACCCCCGACGACTGCGCCGGTCTGCCCGATCCGGCGACGGCGACGGCGGAGGATCTGACGTCGGCGTTCTTCAGCGTCACCAGCATCTTCGGCACCTACCCGATGTCCGACGCGTACCTGTCGTTCTTCGGCGCCTACTTCTACGAGGTGCAGCAGAGCAGCGGCTGGCCCGCCCTGCCGCGCGCCGCGCTCGTCGCGGAGGGCCTCATCCCCGAAGGCCTCGTCGACATGGAGCGCGGGCTCGTGCCCGAGGGCGTGACCGCGCCGGTGTTCGACGCCGCCGAGAACAGCTCGCTCGCGGAGTTTGCCCGCCTCGGGGACGGCGTCGCCTTCGTCTACTCCGACCAGGACCCGTGGGCGGCCGGCGCCGTCACCCCGGCGGCGATGAGCGGCAACATCCGCTTCAACGTCACGAGCGGCAACCACCTCGCGACGTTCTCGTCGCTCTCGGAGCCCGATCAGGCCGCGCTTACCGCCTTCCTCGAGGAGAAGCTCGGCATCGAGATTCCCTGAGGTCCCGTTTTTCCCGCCAGACGATCGACGGTCCGCCGTAGCTCAACACGAGTTTCACGGCTGCCGCCGAACCAGATGTGATTCGAATGGCGGACGCGCATGGCTTGCTGTCAAGAGCGGCCGGCCGCGTCGACGGAATGATCACGATAAGCTGCGCCGAGCGTCGAAAGCGCCTCGAGGAGCGAGGCCCCTCGCGACGCTCGGCGCGGTGCTCCGTGGTATGGCCCTCGGGGCCGTGGTGTTCACGGAGCTTGTTCCTCCGCGGGCTCCTCCGCGCCGTGGCATTGCGAGAAGAGTTTGGCACTGCCGCACGGACAGGGGGCCTCGTCGCGCATGGCGGACGGCCCCCCGAGCTTTGCTTCGTCGATGGATCGGAACTCGGCGTCGGGCGGCAAGCGGTACGGGATACGACCCGTCGCCAAGCCGAAGACGTCGCCCGGCGCGGCGTCGACGATATTCGTGCCCCAACGTTGCAGCAAGGTCGGTTCCCAGCTGCCGCCGTGCTCGCCCGTGACTGGGTTGTACGTATTCGTGCCGTATCTGAAGGCGATGTGCTGCCCTTCCACGCGCCACTCGCCAGGGACGACGCCGCGATTGCCTGGATACCAGAGGTAACATCGACCGTTCGGATCGTAGTACTCGGCCTGATTTCCGTGCGAGGGATCGTAGAATAGGACGGTCTTCCCGCTGTATGCGAAGGAGGAGGCGGTGCCGGACTCGGCCTTCGGCGGTGCAAGCGCCTTCGCCCCCGATCTTCGAGGAGCCACGGGGACCGGCTTCTCGTCCGAGCTTGCCTTACGCTTGCTGGCGAGGAGGAAGTAGGTGGCGATCGCCACGACCACAACGATACCGAGGTAGAGGGGATCCATCGTGAACGGTCTCCGGTGGCAGCGTCGATCGCGACTAACACGGCTCCGTCGCGGGGTCTAGTCGCCGGACCGGTATGTCTACAGGCGGCGGCGGGGGGCGGAAGTGATCTTTTCGATACACCCCTGGATCTCAGCGTGTCCTTACGGTACTGATACCTGGGGTGACCATGATGCAAGGCTTCCTCAGAGGTAGGATCGGCCGCCTGCTCGGTATCCTCCTTCTCCTCACCGCAATCGTCGGCGGCGTCGGCTCTTGGTACGTCCGCAGTGTATCCAATGAGCTTTCGGTGCTCGCCTCCCAGAATCTACAGGCATCCGTCCACCTCTCCGGCGCCGAGCGTAACTTGTGGGAACTGCGCTTCACGCTCCCCAATTACGTGCTCGAGGACATCACCACGCGCGAAGAAATCGCCGCGACGAGCGCCAAGCGGATCACGCAGATCGAGGAGCACCTCGCGGCCTACACAGCGCTACCGCTCTCCGACGAGGAACGAAACCACCTCGACGCATGGCAGCGCGCGTTCTCCGCTCTCCTCCGCACGAGACCTCACTATTTCGATCTCGTCGACGCGGGCAAGATCGAGGAGGCCAAGGCCTACCGCGCACAAGAGACGAACCCCCACGCGGCGCAAGCGGTCCTCACGCTCTCGAAGCTCATCGAGGCCCAGCAAGCGTTGGCCCAGGAGCGGGAAGCACGCGCCCGAACAGCCGCAACCAGGGCGATCTGGAGCATGCTCGCCCTTGTCCTCACCGCGCTCGGTATGGGCTTCGTGCTGAGCCGCGCGCTCACGCGGGAAATCGCCGATGTGCGTAGCAGCCTGCAACGCTCGTCGAGCGATCTGGAGGCGACCGCCGCGACGCTTCTGACGGGCGCGCGCGAGCTTTCCGCCGCAGCCACCGAGGTCAGCACCACACTCCAAGCGCTGCTCATGGCGTCCAAGCAAATCGCCGATTCGACGCGGGGCGTGGCCGCCATCGCGAGGGAGACCGGCGCGAGGGCACGCAACGGCGACGAGGTGGTCAAACGCGCCCAGGAGGGCCTCGCGATCATGCGCGCGAGGGTCGACGAAATCGTCAAGCGCATGGGCCATCTCGGCCAGAGCTCGGAGCAAATCGGCGGGATCGTCGATATCATCAACGAGCTGAGCGAACAGACCAACATCCTCTCGATCAACGCCGCCATCGAGGCCGTCAACGCAGGCGAGGTGGGGCTGCGCTTCGGCACGGTCGCCCAAGAGATCCGCGGGCTGGCAAGCCGCGTCGGCAGCTCGGCCCGCGGCATTCGGGAATTGACGGAGACTGTTCGCGACGCGGCCACCCAGACGACGAGAGCAACCGACGAGGGCACAAGGGCCGTCGCGGCCATCGTTCACGAATTCGGCAATGTCCTCGAGTCGTTCGAACGCATCAACGGGCAGGTCAGCGCCACGACGACGGCGGCGCGCGAAATCGAGACAAGCACGAAGCACCAGACGACAGCCGTGGCGCAGGTCAATGCCTCCATGACGGAGCTCGCGCGGGCCGCAAAGGATACCGAAAAGAGCTCACAGGAGATGTCGCAGACCTGCGCAGAGCTGCGCGAAGTCGCGCGCCGCCTCGCTGAATTGACGGGCGCAACGCAAGATGCGTCTACGCGGCCGGCAGCGTAGCCTTGATCGGGCGATAGGCGCAGCGGGAGCGGGAGCGGAGGCGGAGGCGGAGGCGCAAACGCAAACGCAAACGCAAACGCAAACGCAAACGCAGGCGGATCAGGCGAGCGCGAGCCTTTGCAGGTGCCGTCGGGCGAGGGAGATGCGGGCGTAGGCGGTCTTCGTCTTGAGGCCGAGCGCTTCGGCGATCTCCCGGATCGAACGGCCCTCCAGGTACGGCACGACCACCGCACGGATGCGCGGGCCGATCTTCAAGAGAAAGCGCTTCAGCCGGAACAGCCCATACGTCGCCTGCAAGAGCATATCGGGCGACGACGCGTCGTCCTGCTCCTGCTCGGGACATTCCTCCGCAAGCCCCGTGAAGACCTCTCGCTCATGACGCGCGAGCTTTCGATAATTGCTCGCACGGTTGAGCCCGATCACCACGAGCCACGGCCGCGCCTGCTCCGGCGTGACCAGACATTCGAGGCGTCGCCACGCCGTGACGAAGACCTCCTGGACGACATCCTCCACGTCACTGGAGGGGATGGCCTGCTTGAGAAGCAGGCGGCGAAGAAAATCGCGGTGTTCGAGGTAAAGGCGGCCGAGCAAGGCGTGCGACGCCGTAAAGTTTGCCGGCGGCGGATGGACGGTAGAGTAGGGATGGAGCGCCAGGCGGCATTTCTGCCGCGGGTTTCTCCATCCCTCTCACCGAACCGGACGTGCAAGTTTCCCTGCATCCGGCTCTCCGTGGCCTGGCTTTCCCAGGGTCGTCATCG
>NZ_JAGTJJ010000097.1 GCF_028435365.1 Polyangium jinanense
GCTCGTCAAACCGCCGCGCCGGGGCGCTGCCCCGGGCCCCGCGGGGGCTGTTCGCCCCTCGACCCGAACCAGGGCAAGCCCTGGACCATTTGGGGAAGAACTGCGCGATGCGCAGTTCTTCCCACAGGCCAGTGGCAAGACCATGGAGGTGCGTTGCGCGCTGGCGGCGGGCAGGTTGTCAGTTGAATCCTCAGCGCCGCGGTTCTTATGGGCAGGGTCGTCGTTGGTCTTGACCTGGCCTGTTCGATGAACTGCGCGGGAGCGCTCCCATTCCAACGTCCCTCGCCGCATTCACGTCCGATCGTGGGTTCTCCCGCGACGAACCAATCCGCACTCGTGGTGCTTTACCTGGAAGGCCGTTCGATCCGGGAGATCGCCGCAGGACTCGGCATCAAGACGAAGACCGCGTACGCCCGCCTCTCCCTCGCCCGACGGCACCTGCAAACGCTCGCGCTCGCCAGATCCGCCTACGCAAGCGCACGCGCACGCGCACGCGCCTCCGCCTCCGCCTTCGCCTCCGCTCCCGACAAGCTCCTTGCCCCGCATCCCCGAGTTGTGGTGTTCCATGGTGCCAGGGAGAAGAACCATTCATGCATCACTCGACATTCACGACCCTCGCAGCCGTCGCCCTGCTCGGCATGCTCTCCGCGTGCGGAGGCGGCACCTCGCCTTCGTCCTCGGGCTCCGGCTCCGGCTCCGGCGCGAGCACCGGCGGCGGGAATGGCGTCGTCGTCGATCGCGGGCCCACGAGCATCTCGCTCGACGGCGAT
Organism: Polyangium jinanense; assembly: GCF_028435365.1. Next base: position 771 of record NZ_JAGTJJ010000097.1, read on the forward strand.
CCCAACGGACTCTTCTGGGATGCCGATACTGCCACACTCTTCATCGCCGACGACAATGGCAATCGGATCCTCTCGTGGACCGATACCCAAGGGCTCGGCCTCGCCGCCGAGCTGCCTCCCGCGCCGCCCGATAGCGCGGGCCTCGGCCAAGTCGTCAAGCTGAAGGACGGCACGCTCGTCGTGCCCAGGTTCGGCGGCGGCACCGCGGGCGACGTCGTGTATGCCAAGCCCGACGGCACGAACGGCGTGGTCCCGAACCTCGATCCCCTCCGCCGCCGCATCGGCCTCACCGTGTCCGAGGACGGCACGTTGTACGATACGTTCTTCGTCGCGATGAACGGCATCAAGCTCGGCAGCGTCGCCAAGCTCGATCTCGCCGGCGCCGAGACCGAAGTCATCACCGGCCTCAAAAAGCCCGTCGGCGTTCTTGCCGCGAAGGGCGACTTCATCGTCACCGAGCAGGAGACCGGCAACGTGCTCCGGGCGCCGATCGCTTCGCCGGATCAGATCGTCGTGATCGCGCAGCTCGTCGGGCCCGATCTGCTGACCGACGGGCCAATGGAACGTTTTTCACCGGCGGCAAGGACGGCAGTGTCCGCCAGATCGTAGCGGCGGCGAGTGGAGCGAATTCGCGAGCGGGTTCCAGGAGGTCCGCGGCGTCGCGTACGACGCGGAAAACCGTCGCCTCTTCCTCGCCGATCACGATGGCATCGAGGAGGACGGCGTGACGCATTTCCTTCGGATCCTGCCGGTCGATTGATGATGCGCCGCGGAATCGCCCTCGTGGCGCTGCTCCTGTCGCCGGCCGTCGCCCGCGCCGAAGGGCCGCGGGTGCAGGCTCTTTTCCAGGGGGACATCGACGCGCGCCTCCACTCCGCCGATCGCGTGGAGGGCGAGGACGGCTTCGCGGTCACCCGCCTCCGCCTCGGCGCGCGCGCCGATTTCACGCCCTGGTTTCACGCCGCCGCGCAGGCCGAATGGGCCCAGGAAAAACCGGCGCAGCTCGACGCTTACGTGTCCTTTCGGCCGTCGGCGTCGTGGGAGCTCTCCCTCGGGGCGCGCAAGACGCCGCTTTTCTCATCGGCGCGCGACGAGCCCGTGTGGATGCTCCCCGTCCCCGAGCGTCCGATGATCGTCCGCGCGCTCTGGCCCGGTCGCGACGTGGGGCTCGAAGTGCACAGGCTGCCCACGCCGTCGCTCCCGCTCGAAGCATGGCTGCGCGTGGGCAATGGGTCGGGCAGCGTGCTCGGCAATGACAACAGCGATTTCGCTGTGGATGCGCGGCTCGACGTGGCGCTCGGGCGCGCGAATCCACAGGCGAAAGGCACGCCGCTCCTCGGCCTGCGCCTCGGCGCCGGGATCCACGCGGAAAGCGCCGAGGATCGGCTCGGCGTCCGGGGCACGACCGCGGACGGGTTCATCTTTTATCGCGTCGCCACGGTCTATGGCCCGCGGTACGTCGCCGAGGCGCACGCGGCCGCGTATCTCGGGCCGGTGCGAATCCTCGGGGAAATCGGGGTCGCCAAGGAGAGCCGCGCCAAGGATACGGACGGCAATCCGGCGACGCCCCGCGTGTCGCAAGATTCCATCCGCTCGCTCGGCGGATTCGTCGAGGCCGCGTGGATGCTGACGGGGCAACGTCGCGCGCCTGGGATATGGCCGACGGAGCGGCCGGGGCGATCCTGGGGAATCGGCGCGCTGGAGCTCGCGGGGCGATTCGAGCGGCTCTCGCTCGGGCAAGGCGCGCGTGACGTCGAGCCCGGCGGGGCCACGAGCGTCTCGGCGGCGATTCGATGGTGGGCGACGCCGTTCTGCGCGGTGTCGGCCGCAGGTTACTTCACGGCGTACGATACGGCGCCGATCGAGGAGCCCGAAACGACGCGGTCGTGGCTCGGCATTCTCCGCGCGACGTTCCACGTGCCGGTGGAAAAGCTCGTGCGCTGAACGAAGGGCAAGAGGCTCAGGCCCGGACCACCCGACAAGCACAACACTTGTACGCCTGCTGTCCGGACAGCGCGTCGAAATGCCGGTCATCGATGAGCACGTTCGCGGGCTCGTACCGCGGCAGGCCGAGATCGTCGCCGACCTTTTGCGCGGGACCGAAAAAATTCGGCACGAAGATCGTGTCCTCGCGAATGCCATCGAAGAGCAGCGCCGTCGCCGTGATCCCGCCCCGCGGGCTCTCCACCCGGATCGCGTCTCCGTCGCGGATGCCCGCCCGCGCTGCCGCGCGCGGGTGAATCTGCACGAGCCGGATCCCGTTCATCAGCTTCCCGGTCTGCGTCCATTGCGTCATCGTCGCGAAATGGACCACGCTCGGCCGGCCGATCATCCCGAGGAGCGGAAACCCCGCGCGCACGCCTTCGTTCGGCGGCACGCCGAGCTTGACCCGCGGCGTGGAGGAGCCGGGATGGAGCGGATTCGGAACCTTCTCGGCGAGGTGCTCGATCGTCGGGACCCCGGCGCCGACCTCCGGGTGCGAATAAAACGGCGGGAGCGCGGCGTGCCCGGCGCGCGCGAGTTTTTCGTGAATCGCCGACGTGAAAATCTCGACCTTTCCGCTCGGCGTGAAGAAACGTTTCCCCGCGTGCCCGAGAGCGCTCGCCACGGACGCCCAGGAGGGATGGTCGAGGTAAAGCGTGCTCGTGCCCGGATGATCCTCGGAAGGGCAAGGCCAACGGAGCGGCTCGGTTCTCTCGCGCAGCCGCTTCGAGGTCATCCCCGCCATGCCCGGCGTGTTCTTGACGAAGACCTCGTCCCAGAGCGTGCGATAATCCTTCCACGCCGCCGGAAGATTGTCTTTCCAGTACGAAGGCGGATTCTTCTTGTCGACCTCGGCCATCGCGTGGGCGAGATCGATCCAGACGTGAATGTCGGGCCGCGCCTCACCGATGGGGTCGATCGCCTTGTCCGACCAGCGAATGGCGCGATCGTCGCGGCGCATGTAGACGCACTCCTGTTCGAGCACGCTCGGGATCGGGAGCACGTAATCGGCGAAGAGCGCGGGCTCCTCCAGGAAGAGGCCCGGATACACGAGAAGCTCGAGCTTTTCGTACGCCGCGCGCACCCGCGCCGCGTTCGCGCCGTCGACGAGCGGGTTTCCCATCAGGAACACGGCGCGCAGACGATACGGATCCTCGTCGAGGATCGCCCGCGGGAACGTGTCGGGCCCGAGCAGTGCGGGCCCCTTCTTCTCCGGGACCTCTCCGCGGATCTTCGGCAAACGGAGATCCCCCGGCCAGGTGTTGTGCATGAAATTGCAGCCGCCACCGGGTTTGCCGATGTTGCCGGTGATCGCCGCGAGGAACGCCATCGCCCGGTAGGTGTGGAACGCGTTCATCTGATGCGAGATCCCCGCATTGCAGAAGATCGCCGCAGGGCGGGCCGTTGCATACGCCTCGGCGAGGGCGCGGATCGTGCTCGCGGGGATGGTCGTCATCCGCTCGCCCCACTCCGGGGAAAACCCTTGCGCCTCGACGTGCTTGACGAGCGCGTCGAACCCGACGACCCACCGCTCGACGAACGCCGCATCGTAGAGCTTCTGCCGGAGGATGTGCGCGAGCATGGCGTACACGAGCGCCATGTCGGTGTGCGGGCGAATGGCGATGTGCTGGTCCGCGAAGGCCGAGGTCGGCGTTTGCCGCGGGTCGACGACGACGAGCTTCGCGCCGGTGTGCGCGCGCGCCCGCAGGAGGTGCTCGAACGTGACGGGGTGCGTCTCGGCCTGGTTCGTGCCGAAGAAAAGGAAAAACTTCGAGCTGCCGAGGTCCTCCTGCCCCGTGATGCCGTCCTTGCCGTAGCCATTGGTAAAATTGCCGAGGCCGAAGGTCCAGGCGAGGGCGTCGCCGCCCGCGTCGTTGCAGACGGGGCCGACATCGGTCGCATTGGGCGAGCCATAGAGATCGAAAAACCGGCCGATGATGGAGCCGACCCCGCGCACGAGCCGCCCCGAGGTCTTGCTGGCGACGCCGGCGGCGCCGGTGGTATCGCGGATCTCGACGAGCTTTTTGGCGATCTCGGCGAGGGCCTGATCCCAGCTGATGGGCTCGAAGCGCGAATCGGGGGAGCCTTTCGCGCCGGAGACGCGCCGGAGCGGCGTACGAATGCGGTGCGGGTTGTAGGCGATCTGCGCCATCATCGGGCCCTTGACGCAGAGGTTGCCGTCTTGGACCGGATCGGCCGTCTCGCCCTTGATGTCGATGATGCGCCCGCCCTTCTTGTGGACCTGGATCCCACAAAGGGAGTTGCAGAACTGGCAAGCGGCGCGAACGATCTGATCGGGCTGAAGCGCCCCGGAGTTCCGGGTGAGATCGAGCGCTGCGCGCGCAGGCTCGGCCGGAGGCGGAGGCGTGGTGGCCTCGCAGCCGGCCACGAAGCCCGCCGCGGCGCTCGTCGCAGCCGACAGCTTGAGGAATCCTCGACGCGAGAGGTTCGAATCGCTGGCCATGTTCCGGACGGGATCATGCGCCGGAGAGCGATCGGAAAACAAGCGTCTTGCGGAGCTTGCCCCCGCGGGCGAACACGAGGGCAGACCGGGCAAACACGAAGTGGTAGAGTCGCCGCGTCATGCACGCGCTGTCACGCCGCTCGTTCGGGTCGCTCTGGGGGCTCTTCTTGCTCGCGCTGTTCTGCCTTTCGTGCGGAAAGCAGCCTGCGGGAGGGCGTGCGCTGCGGCTCGCGACGACGACGAGCTTGAAGGACGCGGGGCTGCTCGACGAGCTGCTCCCCGCGTTCGAGGCGAAGACGGGCTACCGCGTCGAGGTGAATGCGCTCGGCTCCGGCAAGTCGCTCCGCGCGCTGCGCGACGGCACGGTCGACGTGGCCATCACGCACGCGCCTGCCGAGGAGCAAGCCGCGGTCGCCGCAGGCGAGGTGGGGCGGCGGAGCCCGTTCATGCACAACGAGTTCGTGATCGTCGGGCCCGCCGATCAGGTGGGCGTCGTGGCCGGCGCGGGAGACGTCGAGGAGGCGCTGCGACGGATCGCTTCGTCGGGGCGAACGTTCGTGTCACGCGGGGACGACTCGGGGACGAACCAGCGCGAAATGGCGCTGTGGAAGGCCGCGGGGATCGGCGCGAACAGCGCATTCATCGTGCGGGCGAACGCAGGGATGGGCGAGACGCTGGAGCGCGCGTCGGACGACGGCGCGTTCGCGTTGAGTGATCGCGCGACGTTCGTAACCAAGCAGAAGGATCTGAAGCTCTCGATCGTGTTCCAGGGCGACGCGGCGCTGCGGAACACGTATTCCGTGATCGAACCGAAGGCCGGCGGAGGGGCCAATGCCGAGGGGGCGCGAGCGTTCGCGGAGTATCTCCTTTCGGCCGAGGGACGGGCGCTCATCGGCGCGTTCGGCGTGAAGGCCAGCGGGGAGCCGCTGTTCACGCCCGAAGCGCGCTGACGTTGTGCCATCGCCATTGCCATCGGAAAGGTCGGATCGGCGAGCCATGACGAAAGAGGCTACCCATCGTCCCGCCATCGAAGGGAAGGAGACGACGATTCCGCTCCTGCCCTGCGTTTCGCCCGACGAGACGCTCACGTTTTATCGGGCGCTCGGCTTCGAAACCACCTACGAGATGACGAAGCCGTATCTGTATCTGGCGCTGCGCTTCCGTGGATTCGAGCTGCACTTCGGCAAAGGCCCCAAGGGACTGGATCCGAAGGAGGAGAACTCGGGCGGCTGTCTGGTCCTCGTGGACGCCGTGGAGCCCTATCACCGCACGTTCACCGAGGCCCTGCGCGCGAAGTACGGCAAGGTGCTGGCCCGCGGCAGGCCCCGGATCACACGCTTTCGGCCCGGGCAGAGCCGCTTCTCGCTGATCGACCCCTCCGGCAACAACATCATCTTCATCCAGCGGGGCGAGCCGGACCTCGAATACGGCGGATCGAAGGCGCTCTCGGGCCTGGCGAAGGCGCTCGACAATGCCCGCATCCTGCGTGATTTCAAGAACGACGACAAAGCCGCCGCCCGCGTGCTCGACGTCGCGCTCGCGAAATACGGGGCAGAAGCCCAGGTGGAGGACCGGGTGCGAGCCATGGCAGCCCGGATCGAGCTTTCGATTGCGCTGAACGACGCCGCGTCAGGCCAGGCCCTCCACGAGCAACTCCAGGCGCTCCCCCTGTCCGAGGAAGAACGCGACCGCCTGTCCGAGGAGCTGAAGGCCGCGGAGCGGCTGGAGCAGTGGCTTTCGCGCGCCGCGGCGACGCGTCAGGCCTGAGAAGGTGTTCCACAGGTGGGCGCGGGCGCGGGCGCGGGGCGTTGCCCCGCACCCCAGCAGGGGGCTGTCCGCCCCCTGCACCCCGGACCAGGCACGGCCTGGACCGAGGGCCGAGAAACCGCGCGATGCGCGGTTTCTCGGACGGGCCCTGTGGCAAGACCACGAGCGGCGTTGCCAGCCGAGGCGGCAGCGCTGCCTCAGCCTCGAGCAGACACGTCAGCGCTGCGGTTTGGATGGGCAAGGTCGTTGCCGGTCTTGACTCGGCCCGTTTCAAAAACCGCGCATCGCGCAGTTTTTGAACCCCCGGTCCAGGCCGTGCCTGGTCCGGGTCCAGGGGTGGACAACCCCTGGTCGGGGTCCGGGGTGAAACCCCGGCGCTACGCTCAGCCTGATTTCGGTTCGATCGTCGGGGAAGCATTCCCCAGGCTCGCCTCCGGCCGGGCCTTGAATTCGAGCGTCACGGCCTTCGAAAGCCGCACGATCGAGCCGGGTAGGATCGGTGCTTCCTGGTTCGTCTCGACCAACCGCCCGTCCACCTCCGTCGGCTGGCGCGAGACGGGCCGCAGCACGTACCCCTCCTTCGGCTTGCGCCGAAGCTCGAAATGAAACCGGCTCACGAGCTGCTCGAGCTTCTTGTCGGAGAGTGCGAGGACCACGTCGTTCGCACGCATCCCTTCCTCCCCGCGCAGCCGGCCGAAGCTGATGAGGTCTTGCCGCGGCAAAACGAAGGTGTCGCCGGTCTCGCGCACGATCACGCTCCCGGGTAGGCGGTGTTCGTCGCGCCAATCGAAGCGGAAGAGCACGAGCGGTTCCGCATGCCCCCGGACGACCACCGGCGGAACGGGCCAGGCGCGCACGCGCATACCGGGCGGAGACTCGCGCAGGGCCGCCGCCGAGAGGCGCAGCTCGCCTGGCTCCGCCGTCGAGGCGATGCGCGCGCACAGGTTCACCGCGTCGCCCGACACGATCACGCCGTCGGTCAAGACCGGCCCGAAGTGCACGCCGAGCCGCACGACGAGCCGATGATCCCGCGCCCGCGTCTCGTTCTCCCGCGACGCGCGCTCGAGGAACACGACGAGCCCGCCCACGGCGTTTTCGACGTCGGGAAAACAGGTGAACGCGCCGTCGCCCGCGACGTCGACGATCCGCCCCCCGAACGGCTGGATCGATTCCGCCAGGAGATCGTGGTGGAGCTGCTGCAGCGCCCTTCCTGCCTCGTCGCCGAAACGCGCGAAATACGCCGTCGACCCGACAATGTCGGTGAAACCGAGGGCGAGCGGCTTCTCGAACCGCCGCGTGAGGACCTGCGAGAGCTGGGTCTGGAGCCGGATGATTTCCGTCAGGCTCATCGCGTCGAAGTCGAGCTTCATCGTGGGCGAAACCAGGGTACCCCGAAAGATCCGTCCCGCCTAGCTCTTTGGAAGGCTGTGCGCGCTGGTGCTCGCCCCGACCGACGCGAGGATCGCGTCCAGCTTGACGAGATCGACGGGCTTCACCAGGTGAGCGGAAAAACCCGCCTCCTTCGTTCGTCGGCGGTCCTCGTCGTGGCCGTACCCCGTCAGCGCGACGAGAATCGCCTGGCCCTGGTCGGGGTCCTGGCGAAGCCTTCGGGCGACCTCGTACCCGTTCATTCCAGGCAAACCGATATCGAGCAAGACGACCTCCGGCCGAAACGTCCGCGCCGCTTCCAGCGCCGCAGGGCCGTCGTGCACCGTGTGGACCTCGTGCCCCGCGATGCGCAGCAGCATTGAAAGACTCTCCGCGACGTCGGGATTGTCGTCCACGAGCAGAATGCGGCGGGACGCCGTGGGGTGGCTCGCGGCCGATGCCCCCGCGCCCGCTTGCGGCTTCGCCTCCGGCAAGATCGGCAGGCGGACGATGAACTCGCTCCCCTTCCCTCGCCCCTCGCTGCGGGCTTCGACCGTGCCGCCGTGCATCTCGGCGATGTTCTTCACCAGCGTCAACCCGATGCCGAGGCCACCCTCCGACCGGGCTAGCGAGCGATCCACCTGCGTGAAGAGATCGAAGACCCGCGTGAGCATTTCCTGGGGAATGCCAATGCCCGTGTCCCGCACCCGAATGGAAACCGTATCCCCCGCCCGTTCGACGGCAATCGTGATGTGCCCCCGCTCTTCCGTGTACTTGGCCGCGTTCGTCAGGAGGTTTTCGATCATCTGCGTGAGCCGCGTCGGATCGGCGTAAACCCAGACCGGCTCGGTCGGCAATTCGATCGCAATCTCGTGCTTGCGCGCGTCGAGCAGCGGCCTCGCCGTCTCGAGGGCGCGCCAGACGATCGGCGCGACGTCCACCCGCCCCTTCTGCAGCTTGATTTTGCCGCTCGTGATGCGACTGACGTCGAGCAGATCGTCGACGAGCCGGCTCATGTGCTGGACCTGGCGCTCGATGATCGCCGTGGATCGCTCGATCCTCGGATCGGCCATGCCGACGAGCCGGAGGATCTGGGCGGCATTCCGGATCGGCGCGAGGGGATTGCGCAGCTCGTGGGCGAGCATGGCCAAAAATTCGTCCTTGCGGCGATCGGCCTCGCGGAGCGCCTGCTCGGCCTCCTTGCGGGCCGTCACGTCCATGAAAATGCCCTCCCACATGATCTGACCCGTCGACAAGCGGCGGGGAGCCGAGCGGCAATGAACCCAGACGATGCTGCCCCAGCGCGTCCACAATCGACTCTCGCAATCGAGCGTGGCGAGGCCACGGAGAGCGGCGTCCTCCAGCTCGAGGATGCGGGGGCGGTCGTCCGCGTGAATCTGGTCATAAAGGGCTGAGGCGTCCGCCAGGATCTCGGCGGGCGTGACGCCGATGAGCGGCTCGATGCCCGCGCTGATATAAAGAAATCGCCTGTGCCCCGTGGGTTCGGCCAGGAGCTGGTAGATCGCTCCCCGCGGCAGGTTGTCGCTGAGGGTCCGCAGCCGCTCCTCGGTCTCGCGCAGGGCATTCCGCGCCAGCTGGGACTCGGTGACATTGACGATGGCCGCGACGAACCCCGTGACCCGGCCTTCGTCGTCGAACTCCGGGTCGTACGCGCACCGCATGATCTGCGTGCCCTGGGCGCCCTCGTACGTGACCTCGACCTCGAACTCGACCCGCTCGCCGCGGAGGACGGCCTCCACGTGCGGCTCGATGGAGGCGTATGCAGCTTCGCCGAGGACGTCGCGGATGGTTTGGCCAGCGACCTCGCTCGGCGTGCGATGCAAGCGGGCCGCGTAAGGCCTGTTGACGTACTTGTAACGGCGATCCGCGTCGCAGTGGGCGATCAAGACGGGGACGTGGTTGGTCAGGAGCTCGAGCTGCCGCTCCCGTTCGCGGTCCGCCTCCTCGAGCCGCTTCACGTCGGTGCGGTCCCGCATGATCTTGGCGAAGCCGCGGAGGTTTCCGCTCTCGTCCCAGAGCGGCGTTTCGACGCCGGCCGACCAGAACCGCGTGCCATCCTTGCGGACGTGCCAGCGGTCGTCGCCCCCGCGGCCGCTCCTCGAGGCCTGGTCGCGCTCGAGCTCGGGCGTGCCGGTCCGGACGTCCTCCGGCGTAAAGAAAATGTCGGATGATTGGCCGAGGACCTCGTCCTCGCGATAGCCGAGGAGCCGCTCGGCACCCTTGCTCCAACTCAGGACGATGCCGTGCGGATCGGTGATGAAAACGGCGTAATCGACGACGTTCTCGGCGAGGAGCCGGAACATCTCGCCTTCCCACGCCCTCCTGTCCGCTCGCTCGGGTTCGGTCACGAAGCCCCGCCCTGCATGTAATGCGGAGCGGCGTGGACGGTCAGGACGCGTGGCGGGAAAGGAGCGCGCGGGCGGGCGGGGCTCTTTACGCCTCGACCTCGAGCGCGTCGTCTCCGCTCGCGCGCTTCGCCCGGAATGCCGCGGTCTTCGTGGCCGCCACGCGCCGCGCGGCGTCCTCCGCCAAACCCTGCGCGAGCGCCGTTCGTTCGATTTCCTGGCGGAACGCGCGCAGCGCCAGGATCCGGCTCGTCACGGACACGAGCACGGCGAGCGCGAGGAAGACGATCATGAAGGTCGTCGAGATCTGCCAGACGGCGAGCGCGGTCGCCGCGAAGAAGCAAACGGCCGAGAGCAGGCGCGATTGCTGGATCATCTGGGCGTGGATGCCCTGGGCGCGCGCCACCACGAGCTCGGCATTCACGAGCGCGGCCTTCTCGCTCTTCGCGGCTCGCTCCGGGCGCGCGAATGCCAATTCCTCTCGCGTCTGGTAATTCGGCAACGACGTCATGAATTCCTCGCTCGTGCTATCGTGACAGTTCTTCTCAATGGATGATTTCTATGCAATGCGGTGACCGCGGCTCAGCGCCGGCTCCCGTGTGGAGGGCGTATCGACGCTCATGCCCGGGATGAAGCTCAGCACGGTCGCCGTCATGATGAACGCCCCCGGGATCAGGAACGCGAGATAACCGCCGGCGCGCACGGCGGGCACCATCAGGGCCGCGCCCGACGCGAATGCGATGATCTTCGACCCGCGCAGCATCGCGCCCTGGAGCGCCGTGCGCCGGGCCTCGCCGTCCATGGCAAAGGAGCTCGCGAGCTGCACGCCGAGCTCCGTCGCCGGGCCCGTCATGTGCGTCGTGCGAACGGCGCCGCCCGTGGCCGTGGAGACCGTCGCATTCTGCAGCCCCATGGCGAAACTCAGGAGCGACAGGAGCAAGAAGTCCCTGGGCTGCTCGACGGACGTGCCAAACTGCCCGAAGAGCCCCGCATGGCCCGAGATCGCGACGCCCGCGAGCATGGTCGACACGAAGATCAGCGGCGCGGCGTGCAGCGGCGGCTTGCCGCGCTGGTGGCGCCGCTGCAGCACGATCACCGACGACATGGCGCCTGCGATGAAGCAGAGCACCACGAGCCCATATTCGGCCATCAGGCCCCAGAGCCCCGCGTCGATGCCGAGCTGGGTCGTCAGGCCCGTGACATGCGTGACGAATCGCTGGCAGGCGAGAAAAGCGCCTGCATTGACGCTCCCCGCGGCGAGCGCGAGCAAGACCCAGCTCGGCGCGTGGCGCATCGAGAAAATCGTGGGAGGTGTGTGAAGCGCGACCGACATCAACATCCCTTCGTTGCGAGTTTCCTCGGTGGTGACTCCTCGGACCCGGAGCGGATGTTCACGGAGCGTGCCAGCAGCGGATCACCCGCGAAACACGGGGAGCTCCGGGCGTGATCGCAGTCTCTCGTCGGGCCGCACCGACGCAGGATCGACGGCCCTCACCGACAGTGTCGGGGATCGGCGACAATGGCGCGGCGTCGCGCGCCGTGTCAGCTCATGCCCGGCACGATCCATCACGATCCACGAATTCCCAGCTCTCGCCCTTTTTTCATATCCGGAGCTCCTCGATGCGGCTCGTCTCGCGGCTCGTTCTCTCGCACGCGCTTCCCGTCGGCCTCATGGTCTGCGCGCTCGTCGTCATGCTCGGCTCGCTCGCGCAGATCAGCTCGTCGCTCAAGGAAGTGCGTGACGCAGAGCTCGGCTCGCTGAACACGGAAGAGGCCGTCCACCGCGCCGCCTGGGCCGTCGAGATCGCCGTGCGGCACGGCGCCGTGGACTGCGAGCACGGTCGCTCCTCCGAGGACGCCGCGCGGGTCATCCAGCAGCGCCTGCGGGATCTCAACGCCGTGCTCGAGTCCGCGGAAAAACCCGTGCGCGAGATCATGCTGGAGCCGGTCCGCGACTACCAGGCGCTCGCGACCCGCGTCTCCTCGGGCGACACGTGCGCCCACCTCCTCACGACCACCACGCGGCTCGAGCGCGAGCGGCTCGACGAGAAGCTCACGGACGCCTGGATCTCGCGCATGTTCGAGCTCCACTCCGCGCTCCTCCGCAAGGACGAGGAGTCGGGCCGCGCCGCCGGATCGGCGCTGTCGAGCGGCATCGTGCTCGCGCTCGTGGCGTGCGTCGTGGCGGTCCTGCTCGCGCAGCGGATCGCACGCACGGTGACGCAGCCGCTCGCGTCGCTCTCGTCGAGCGTGCGCAGCGTGGGACGCGGTGACTTCACGGTCACGATCGAGGCGCAAGGCCCGCGCGAGGTGTACGAGCTCGCCGAGGAGATGGAGGTGATGCGCCGCCGCCTCGCCGAGCTCGAATCGCTCAAGCAGGGATTTCTAGCGTCGGTCTCGCACGAGATGCGCACGCCGCTCACGAAGATCCGCGAGGCGCTCTCGCTCCTGGCCGACGGCGCGGGCGGCAAGCTGAACGAGCGTCAGGGGCGTATCGTGCAGATCGCGCAGCTCGCCTGCGAGCGCGAGATCCGCACCGTGACCACGCTCCTCGATCTCTCGCGCCTGCGCGCCGGCGTGCCCCTGCAACGCAAGCCCGGCGCCTCCGTCGACGAGGTCGTCTGGAGCGCGGTCCGCGACGAGGACATCGAGGCACGCGAGCGCGGCGTCACGGTGGACGTCGAGACGCCCGGCGAGGCGGCCAAGGCCTACCTCGACACGGTGCTCGTCGAGCGGGCCATCGCGAACATCGTGCGCAACGCCGTCGCCGTCTCCAAGAAGGGCCAGCACGTGCGGGTCCGCCGCGATCTCGTGCCCGAAGGCCCCAGCGGGCTCGCCGGAACGTGGGCCCAGATCAGCGTCGCCGACCAGGGTCCGGGCATCCCGCCGGAGATCCGCTCGGTCATCTTCGACGCGTTCGTGACGCACAGCGTGGACAGTTCGCCGAAGCGCGTGGGCATCGGGCTCGGCCTCGCGCTCGCTCGCGAAATCGTGCGGGCGCACGGGGGCGACATCGAGGCCTCGGACGACCCGGCGGGCGGGGCGGTATTCCGCATGTGGCTTCCCCTCGACGAAGCCGCGCCGTCGCCCCACGCCCTGCCCGCGCACGTGTGATAAAACCCGACGAACACATGCGGAAGGACGAGCCCGACACCACCCCGCGGCCGCACATCCTCGTCATCGACGACGAGCCCCACCTCTGCGAGCTGCTCGCCTACCGGCTGGAGCACCACGGCTACCGCGTGAGCGCGGAGCTCTCGGTCCGCGGCGGAATGGAGGCGCTGGAGCAAGGCAACATCGACGCGATTATCCTCGACCTGCGCCTCGAAGACGGCGACGGCATGGAGGTGCTCGGCGAGGTGCAGAAACGCTCGCCCGATCTGCCGGTCATCATCCTGACGGCCCACGGCACGATCGAGACGGCGGTGCTCGCGATCCAGCGGGGCGCGTACGGATTTCTGACGAAGCCGTTCCAGGATTACGAGCTGCTCCAGAAGCTCGCGCACGCGATCGAGAGCGGGCGGCTCAAGCGCGAAGTGGCGGGCCTCCGGCGCATCGTGGGGGACGCGTCGAGCGACATCCGTCTGCTCGGGACGAGCGAGAGCATCGCGGCCGTGCGCGAGCGGATCGCGCGCGTTGCGCCCGCGGACGCGACCATCCTCCTGCTCGGCGAGTCCGGCACGGGCAAGGAGCTCGCGGCGCGGTCGCTGCACGCGCTCTCGGCGCGCAAGGGGCGTCCGTTCGTCGCCGTGAACTGCGGGGCGCTGCCGGCGGAGCTCCTGGAGAGCGAGCTCTTCGGGCACGTGCGCGGCGCGTTCACGGGCGCGAGCCGCGACAAGGACGGCCTCTTCGCGGCGGCGCGCGGGGGCACGCTCCTGCTCGACGAGATCGGCGAGGCCCCGGCGCCGGTCCAGGTAAAACTGCTCCGCGTGCTCCAGGAGAAGCGTTTTTCGAAGGTCGGATCGGCGACCGAGGAAGACGCGGACGTGCGCATCGTGGCCGCGACGAACCGCGATCTACGCGCCGAGGTCGCCGCGGGGCGCTTCCGCGAGGACCTTTTTTACCGGCTGCACGTGGTGCCGATCGTCATGCCGCCGCTCCGCGAGCGCAAGGACGACATCCCGCTGCTCGCCGAGCTCTTCCTGCGCCGAGCGGCCGCGCGGTACGGCCTCGCCGAGCCGTATCTCTCGCCCGAGGCGATGCGCGTGCTGCTCGCCCATTCGTGGCCGGGCAACGTCCGCGAGCTCGCGAACGTCATGGAAGGCGCCATTTTGCTTTGTCAGGACGAACGCATTCGCCCGCAGCACATTCTCGCGACGCTGGCGACGCCCGCCCGGCCGCCCACGCCGATTACGAGCGAGGCGCCGGCCGAGTCGGCCGAGGAGGAGCCGCCGCTCGGGCTCGCGGTGCTCGGCGGCGATCCCGAGGCCCCGCTGCCGCCGCTGCGCGCCGCGCGGGACTCGTTCGAGCGCGCGTATCTCGTCGAGGCGCTGCGCCGCGCCGGCGGCAACGTCAGCGCCGCGGCCAAGCTCGCAGGGCGCAATCGCACCGACTTCCACGACTTGCTCCGTAAGCACGGCCTCTCGGGCGCCGATTTCAAGGCATGATCTTCGCGCGGCGGTGACGGGAATGCGATTGCGGGATCACACGGAAGAACATTCCGTCTTGCACGGCATCTCCCGATATCGGATACATCCGCGCATGCGTCTTTCCCGTTCCGCTTCGAACCTGCTCTGCGTGCTCTTCCTCGGCGTGTCCCTATCGGCCTGCGGCGGCGCCGCCTCCACGTCGGAGACGGCCGCGTCGGGCCGCGCCAAGCCGACCAGCAAGACGACGCGGCTCGAGGCCGATCCGCGCATCGGCGTCTACACGTCCGTTCCGTGGGGTTTCGAGACGAACTCGTTCTGGATCGAGGGCCCGAAGGGGCTCATCGTCATTGACACCCAGTTTTTGCCCTCCGCCGCGGCGGAGCTCGTCGAGCGGGCCGAATCCATCACGGGCAAGAAGGTCGAGCTCGCGATCGTCCTGCACCCCAATCCGGACAAATTCAATGGTATCTCCGTCTTCCAGAAGCGGGGCATCAAGGTCGTCACGTCAGCGCAGGTGATCGCCAAGATCCCGCACGTCCACGAGATCCGCACGCGCTCGTTCGCGGAGCGATACGCGCCCGATTATCCGACGGAGCAACCCAAACCGGAGAGCTTCGGCGACGCCACGCAGGAACTCTCGGCCGGCGGGGTGACGGTGAAGGCGCACGTCCTCGGCGCGGGTTGCTCCGAGGCGCACGTGGTCGTCGAATACGACGGGCACGTATTCGTCGGGGATCTCGTCGGGCAAGGGACACACGCCTGGGTCGAGCTCGGCGAGATCGAGGCGTGGATCGAGCGGCTCTCGGAGATCGCGGCGGTAAAGCCCAAGTTCGTGCACCCGGGCCGGGGCAAGACGGGCGGGGCGGATCTGCTCGAATGGGAGACGGGGTATCTGCGGCGGCTGCTCGAGGAGGTCGCGAAGGAAAAACCCACGATGCCGCCGCCGGCGGGAGCAATCGATCGGGTCAAGGACCGCATGATGAAAGCGTATCCGGGGCTCGATTACGATGTTTTCCTGGATGTCGGCCTCGAAGAGGCCTGGCGGAAGCAGGCGGCGAAGGCGGCCGCGAAATAGAAGCACGCGCACCCCTGCCAGGGCTGACGGAAGCCTGCCGTCTCCGACGGATGTGACACCTCTCACCTCCGTCACCCTCCTCCGCGAAGCGCGCGTCATGACGCACCGCGGAAACATTCGCGAAACATGGAGGAGTGTATCGATCGAGCATGAAGGTCGATACGGGCGACACCGCCTGGCTCCTCGTCTCCACGGCCCTCGTGCTTTTCATGACGCCGGGCCTCGCCCTCTTTTACGGCGGGATGGTGCGGCGCAAGAACGTGCTGTCCACGCTGATGCACGCCTTCGCCGCGCTTCCGCTCGTGACGCTCCAGTGGGTCCTCTTCGGGTACTCGCTCGCGTTCGGGCCGTCGATCGGCGGGCTCGTGGGTGGCCTCGGGTATGCCGGGCTCACGCCGCTCGCGACCGAGGCGCGCGGGACCGTGCCGCACCTCGCGTTTTGCGCGTTCCAGATGATGTTCGCCGTGATCACCCCGGCCCTCGTCGCGGGCGCCTTCGCCGAGCGAATGCGGTTTCCCGCGTATGCCGTGTTCGTCCTCCTCTGGTCGACGCTCGTCTACGATCCCGTCGCGCACTGGGTCTGGAGCGAGAGCGGCTGGCTCTTCAAGATGGGCGCGCTCGATTTCGCGGGCGGCACCGTCGTGCATCTCTCGGCCGGCGCCTCGGCGCTCGTCTGCGCGGTGGTCCTCGGCAAACGCGTGGGATATCCACACGAGCGCCACCAGCCGCACAACCTCACGATGACCCTCACGGGCGCCGGCATTCTCTGGTTCGGCTGGTTCGGCTTCAATGCCGGCAGCGCCCTCGGATCCGGCGCGCTCGCCGCGCTCTCGCTCGTCACGACGCACGTCGGCGCGGCCGCGGGCGCGCTCGGCTGGCTCGCGGTGGAATGGTGGCAACGCGGCAAACCCACGGCGCTCGGCGTCGCCTCCGGCCTCGTCGCGGGGCTCGTCGGGATCACGCCGGCGGCGGGGTTCGTCTCGCCGGCCGCAGCGGCCGTCATCGGCGTGGCCGCGGGCGCGGCGTGTTATTTCGCGGTCGTAGGAAAAGAGCGGCTCGGGTACGACGATGCCCTCGACGCCTTCGGCGTGCACGGCGTGGGCGGCGCGATCGGCGCGCTCCTCACGGGCGTCTTCGCGCAGAAGGCCTTGAACGAATCCGGCCGGGACGGCGCGCTCGCGGGCAACGTCGCACAGCTCTGGCCGCAGCTCGCCGGCATCGTGGTCGTCGGCCTTTATGCGGCGGTCGTCACGTGGCTCCTACTCAAGGGAATCGACAAGGTGATCGGCCTGCGCGTCGCCGCGGACGAGGAGCGCGAGGGCCTCGACGCGACGGAGCACGGCGAGACGGGCTACGCGTCCTGACGAATCCGCCCCACGACGGGCTTCCCTTCCGCCGCGCATCTTGCGATCCTAATCGTATGTTCGCAAAACTCGGCGCCTCGATCCTCTTCGTCGGTTTTCTCTTCGGCATCGCATCGTCGGCCATGGCCGATCCTGCCCCAGCCCCGACGCCCGCTCCGGATCGCCCGCTGCTTTGTTGTGACGGCACGCTTTCGCCGACCTGTACCTGTGACGGGCCGCGTCGTGGCTGCTGCTCGCACCACAAGGGCGTTTGCGGCTGCGCGGACCCGGGCTGACGCTGAGCATTGGTCTCTTCTTGGGGCCGCCGCGCCGGGGCGCTGCCCCGGACCCCGCGGGGGCTGTTCGCCCCTCGACCCGAACCAGGGCAAGCCCTGGACTCCTGTTGGAAGAACTGCGCGGTGCGCAGTCCTTCCACGGGCCGGTGGCAAGACCAGGGACGGCGTTGCCAGTCGAAATGGCAGCGCGGCTGTCTCGATTGGCGGGTTGACTCGGCCTTTTCGATGAACTGCGCATCGCGCAGTTCATCGACCCTGGGTCCAGCGCTTGCGCTGGTCCGGGTCCCGGGGCGGATAGCCCCGGGTGGGGCCTGGGGCAACGCCCCAGCGAAGCGCCCCCAGAGCGGTTCGGCGCTCTAGCTTCAGCCCTCCCGCAGAAGAGGCAGCGTGAATGCGAACATGCTGCCCCTGCCCATCTCGCTCTCGACCCAGATACGTCCCCCGTGCGCCTCGACGAGCTGGCGGGCGATGAAGAGCCCGAGCCCGAGGCCCTCGACCTTCTTGCCCGTCCGCGCGCGGTAATACCGTTCGAAGAGATGCGGAAGCTCCTCGGGCGGCACGCCGTAACCGCGATCCCGCACGGCGACGACGAGCTCCGCCTCGCGCGCCTCGATGCCGATCGTCACGAGCTCCTCGGGGGGCGAGTATTTGAGGGCATTGCCGACGAGGTTGACGAAGATCCGCTCGAAGCGCGTGGCGTCGAGGAGCACGGGCGGCAGCGCCTCGGGCGGGCGCTCGATCTGCAGGCGCGCCTGGTCCTGCGTGGTCCACGCGCGCGAGACGATGTCCTGGATCATGGGCAAGAAATCGCAGGGCTCGGTGCGCAAAAGGAGCTGGCCCGAGTCGAGCCGCGCCGAATCGACGAGGTCGTCGATCATCGAGGCCATTCGCTTCGCGCTGCCGACGACGCGGTCGACCACGGACACCTCGTGATCCATCCGCGCGCGCGCGAGCATGCGCCGGAGCATCTGCGCGGCCGACATCATCACCGTGATGGGCTGGCGCAAGTCGTGCGAAACGGCGTGCAGCACGTCCTCCTTCGCCTTCTCCACCCGCCGGAGCTCGGTGATGTCGCGCCCGATCACGACGCCCAGGACAATCGGACCGTCGCCGTCCTGGACCGCGCTCGTGCTCACGAGGACGTGGCGGCGGGAGCCATCACGGCATTCGATGATGTATTCGGCGTCCGTGACGGGATCGCCCCGGAGGAGCCTCTGGGAAGGGTATTCCTCCCAGTGCAAGGGCACGCCGCCGAGTGAGAGCATGCGCATGTGCTGCTGAACCTCGCGGACGTGGGACTGGACCTGGCCGCCGATCATGCGACTCGTCTGGCTTTGCAGGATCACGTTGCCCTCGCCGTCGATGACGATCACGGATTCGGCCATGCTCCGAAGGAGCGCGCGGAGCTCGGCCGCCTTGCGCTCCGCCTCCGCGCGCGCGGTCGCGAGCGCGTGCTCCATCCGTTTTCGCTCCGTGATGTCGGAGAACACGCACACGGCCGCGGCGATGCGTCCTTCGCGATCCAGCACCGGCGCCACGCTCATGCTGAGCTCGATCCTGTCGCCGCTCGGGCGGACGAAAACGTATTCTTCGTCCTGCACGGTCTCTCCCCGGAGCGCGCGCGTGAGCGGAAACTCCTCGACGTGACACAGCTTCCCCTGGTGAAAAAAAGCGGCGCCCTCGCATTCGGCGAGGTCCAAGGCCTGCTGCGAAAAACCGGCGATGCGCGTGCTCTGTTCATTCGTGAGGAGGAACCTGCCCTCCGCGTCGACGATGTTCACGCCGGAGGGCATCTGGCGCAGCACCGCCTCGAGAAGCCCGCGCTCGGTCTCGATGCGCTGGAGCAGCCGCTCGCGCTC
The DNA here is from genome assembly GCF_028435365.1 of Polyangium jinanense. The sequence goes on from NZ_JAGTJJ010000097.1 coordinate 19,881, forward strand.
CGACGCGGCGTGCCGTTCGGCGGTGACGTTGCGGACGACCGCGATGACCTGGTCCTCGACGAGGGGCAACATACGCGCCTCGAAGCAGCGCGTGCGCCCGGACCACGTGAGCTCGTATTCCAGCGTGGCGGGCCTCCGGGTAGCGAGCACCTCGGTGCTCACGACCTGCCAGCGGCGGGCGATCTCGGGCGGCAGGACGTCGCCCATTCGTTTGCCGACGATCTCTTCGGCGCCGAGGTACAGGTCGGCCAGGCGCCCCGCCCTGCAATCGAGGTAGGTGCCGTTGGCATCGAACCGGAAATAAAGATCGGGCAATGCCGAAAAAACCGCCTCGAGCTCGTGCGTCTTCCGCCGGAGCTCTTCCTCGACCTTCTTGCGCTGCGTGACCTCCCGGGCAAACGCCGCGACCCCGATGATCCGCCCGTCTGCGTCGCGTTGCGGCTCGAAGAAGGTGTCGAAGCAGCGGCGTTCGCCGCCGATGGGGAGCCAGGATTCGATCCGCGTGCTCTTCCCCGTCGCGAGGACCGCCTTCTTGACCGCCGTGAGCTCCTCGGCCGACCCCTTCGGAAATATGTCGAAATCGGTCCGACCGATCACGTCCTCCCGACGAATGGGCGGACAAGGATTGTAGACCTCGGTATAACGGAGCTCGAGGTCCTGATAAAAAACGACGTCCGGCAGCGCCTCGACGAGGTGGCGGAATCGCGCTTCGCTCTCGCGCAGCGCCTCCTCGGCGCGCAGGCGGCGCGTGACGTCGCGGAGGAGCACATAGGCGCCCGAGAGCTCGCCTGCTTCGTCCCGGATGGGGCTCGCCGTCACGGCGACCAGACGCTCGGCGGCGCCCGGGACGGTGAACGAGAGGACCTCGTCGACCACGGACGCGCCGCCGAGCGCCCGCGCGAGGGGCGTCTCGCCCCAGGCCATGATTCGCCCGTCCTTCCGGCGCACGGTCACTCTATCGACCACCTGCCGGATGTTCTTACGGCTCGCGAGCGGGCGCTCGGTGAGCGGTCGCATGGGGCCGCTCGCGAACACGACACGGAGATCGGTATCGACCACCAGCACCCCATCGGCGATGGGCGCGAGCGCGACCCCCAGGGAAGACAGGTGTTCGATGGATCGTGGCAAGGCCCCCCCGTCCCGCGAGGCCCCTCGGGCACGCCCGCACGAAGCCCGCGGGGCCCCAGAACTTACCAGCTAAACCATGTGGCGAGTAGCCCCCTTGGGAGGGCATCCCCGGCGCGCCGAGAGTTCGTATCGACCGTTCAGGGCGAGAGCTCGCCTCCGGCCGCCGGCTGCGCCGAGGGAGAGGGCGGCCGCGTCAGCATGTCGAGCGCTTTCTTCACCGAGCCGACCGCCCCGGCGAGATACACGACGTCGCCGGCCAGGAAAGGCTCGTTCGGGTCCGTCTGTTCGAGGAGCTTTCCCCCGCGCCGCAGGGCCACGATGAGCGCGCCCGTGTGCCCTCGCACCCCGAGCGCGGCCGCGGATCGCCCGACGGCGGCGCTCGCCTCGGTCAAAAGCGCGCTCTCGATTTTCAACTCGGCCAGATCCGCATGCTCGCCGAGCGCGCGCCGCGGAATCGTCTTGGCTCGCTCGGTCGTCTGCGTGGAAGCGCGCACCTCGTCGATCCGCTCCTCGATGACGTTGCGCGGGACCTCGAGCCAGCGCAAAAGCCGCGCGAGGATCTCCACGCCGCCCTCGATCTCCTCGGCGACCACGTCGGTTGCGCCCATGGCGAGGAGCGGCTCCTTTTCGAGCATGTATCGCGCCCGCATCAGGATCGGCACGTCCTTCGCGACGCGTTTGGCCGTGTCCACGACGCGCTGGGCGGCTTGCGGGTCGTTCATGAGGAGCAGGAGCGCGCGGGCTTTTTCGAGGTGCGCGTGGCCAAGCGCCTCCTCGCTCGTCGCGTCACCATAATAAACCGGCTCGCCGGCCGCGCGCGCGACGCGCACCGTCTCCGCGTTGAGCTCCAGCACCACGTACCTCGCCCCGCACGCGGCGAGCGCGCGCGCGACGAGCTTGCCCGCGACGCCGTACCCCACGATCACCACGTGTCCCGCGAGGGAATGCTCGTCGCCCCCGTCGGCCTCATCGATGCTGCGCACGCCGATGAGGCGTTCGAGCGGCAAGAGCAGGCGCTCACCGGCCGTCAAATGCGGGGCCACGCGCACGACGACGGGCGTGAGGAACATGCTCGTGATGCCGGCCGCGAGCAGCGGACGCGTCGCACCCGCGTCGACGACGCCCGCGCTCTCGCCGAGCCGCGCGAGCACGAATCCGAACTCGCCGAACTGCGCGAGTCCGACGCCCGCGAGCCACGCGACCCGCGCCGGGAAACGCATGGCGAACGCCGCGATCGTCGCGAGAAACCCCTTCGCCACGAGGAACCCGCCGAGCAAGAGCAGCACGAGGAGCGGCTGCTCCAGCACCACCCGCGCGTCGAAGAGCATGCCGAGCGAGACGAAAAAGACGCTCACGAAAGCGTCTCGCAGCGGCAGCATGTCTCCCATGGCGCGGTGCCCGTATTCGGTGTCGGCGACGACCATGCCGCCGAGGAAGGCGCCGAGCGCGAGCGAGAGACCCGCTTTCGCCGTGAGCCACGCCGTGCCCACGCAGAGGGCCAGGACGGCGAGCAGAAAGACCTCGCGGCTGCGCGCCGCGGCGACCCACCGGAGCGCGCGCGGAACGACGAGGCGCGCGATGAGGACGGTCGCAATGACGAGGGCCGCGGCTTTGCCGAGCGCCACGCCGATCGCGCGGGCCATGTCGCCGCCCGGCGCGGCCGTCCCGAGCATGGGCACGATGAGGACCATCGGCACGACGCAGAGGTCCTGGAAGATCAACGTGCCGACGATGAACCGCCCATGCGGCGCGTCGAGCTCGCGCCGCTCCGCGAGGGCGCGGAGCACGATCGCGGTGCTGGAGAGCGCGAAGACGAACCCATAAAAGACGCTCCGCCCCGGGGTTTGCCCGAGCGCCGCGGCCACGCCGGCCACGACGCCCGTGGTCAAACCCACCTGCAGAATACCGCCGAGCGCGACCTGCTTGAAAATGCTCTTCAGGCGCGCGAGCGAGAACTCGAGGCCAATCGTGAAAAGCAAGAGGACGACGCCCACCTCGGCGAGGATCTCGATCGAGTGGATCGAATGGACGAGCTTGAAGCCGAACGGCCCGACGAGGGCGCCCGAGAAGAGCAGGCCCGCCACGGTCGGCAGGCGCAGGCGCGAGAGGATGACCGTGACGAGCACCCCGAGCGCGGCAATGACGGCAATTTCATCGAGGAGGGGAATCTGTTCCATGGGCCCGTCTCCATTTCATACGACCGCGTCCGGGCGCTTCTGCACCTTCGCGCGAGAAACCACGCGGCGCTGCTGGACAGCGCTTCCGCCGAAGAACCGCTTGTCGATCCACTCCGTGAGCGGGGCGGCGACGTAAATCGACGAATACGTGCCGACCCCGATGCCGACGAGCAGCGCGAAAGCGAAGTCCTTGATCATGCCCGTGCCCCACCAGAGGAACGCGAGCATCGAGAGGGCCGTCACGCCCGACGTGATGATCGTGCGGCCGAGCATCTCCGAAATGGAGAGGTTGATGATCGCCGAGAACGAGAGGCCGCGGTGCCGCGGGAGGTTCTCGCGGATGCGGTCGTAGACGATCACCGTGTCGTTGATGGAGTAGCCGACGATCGTGAGCATCGCGGCGACCGTGGAGATCGTGATCTCGCGCTGGGTGATCGCCATGGCCCCGAGCGCGATGCCGACGTCGTGGACGAGCGCGACGATGCCGCCCGGCGCGAAACGCAAATCGAAGCGGAACGCGATGTAGGCCATGATGAAGATGATGGCGATGAGGACGCTCTTGATGGCCGCGTCCCGGAGCTGCGCGCCCGCCTTCGGGCCGATCCACTCGACACGGAGCGCCTGCGCGGGGACCTTGTCGGTGCCGAGCTCTTGGCGGAGGCCGTCGAGGAGCAGATCGCCCTTCGATCGAAGGTGGATCTCGACCTTGTGATCGCGCTCGTTCGCGAGGACGACGCCCCGCTCGGGGGATTGCAGCGTGATGCCCTCGATGCCTTCGATCTGCTTTTGGATCGCGGCGAGGTCGGGAGCGCTCTCGTAGCGGAGCGAGATCTTGTCGCCGCCGGGGCTGAAGCGGATCTCGGTGGGGACGAGCGCGCTCGCGCAATGCGGATCCGCCTTCGCCTCGCCCTCCTCCACGAGGCAGAAGTGCTGCCGCACGGCGTGCTTCTGCTCCTCCGAGATCGAGTTGACCTCGAGGACACGAATCATCACCCGGTTCGCTGTTCCGGGGCTCGTCACTTCGATCACTTCGGGGGACTCGAATCCCGCGTGCTCCACGGCGGCCCGGATCTCGGTCGTGGAGACGCTCTGCAGGAGCGCGACCTCGATCTCGGTGCCTCCACGGAAATCCGTGCCGAGCCGGAGGCCCGGGCGGAAATAAGTGAAGATGGAGAGGAGGAGCAAGAGGACACTTCCGCCGATGAAGTACCGGCGCTTGCTCATGAAATCGAACTGACGTCCGGGTTTGATGAACTCCATGGTTCACGCCCCCGTCGGGGGCTCGGCCCCGCGATGCGCGATGAGCGCGCGGCCGAGACGGTCAGCCACGAGCCGGATCCCCACACCCAGAAACATGGGGACCGACGCAAACAGAAGGAGCAAAAGCTCCGAACGCAAAACGACCGCAACCAACGTCGACATCTTTTCCTCGAACCCAAGCCCTTTGGGCACACGAAGGCCAAAACACGCCCGAGCACACGCGTCCCGAGGGCGTGCGTCATCGGAGGACGAAAGGACAAACGCCGCCCCATCCGCGTTGCGGATGGACGCGAAATGCCTTGGTTTCCGTGGCGATGAACGAAGAAGGCGGAGCCGCGGCGACGCGAGGGGATGCGTGAATGCGCCGTTTCGCTCCGGCCTTCAGGCGTGGGGAGGACCTCGGGCCGGGTTGACGGCCAGATAATCGGAAGAACGGAGCGCCCGTTCGGGGAGCTCCAAGGATTTGCGCCGCTCGATCGGCGAACCCGCGAGCACACGCGCAGCCTCGGCGCGAACGACCCCCGCGGGCCATCCAATCGAGGCGGGATCCAGCGACGTATCCCAGCGAATCGGGCCACGAAACCGCGCCCACGAGGACGACGAGGGTCGGGAGGGACGATCGGCTTGATCGCCCGGGCCCTCGGGCACGGGGCGAACCCGGGTCTGCGCGGGGACGGGCGTCGCGACCTGCTGCAGGACCTCGACGACCGCGCCCACGGTCCGCAGCGCGGAAGACGCGCTCGCGCTGCCGGTGCGCGCCGGCGCCAGGCCGAGCGAGCTCACCACCAGCGAGACGAGGACGAGCAGGACCGCGACGACGCCGCGCGGAAGCGCGCGACCTTCGGGCGGGCTCCGATCACGGCGCCCTGTCGGGTCGTATGCCATCGAGGGGCGCGTCATGGAAGCTCGCGGGTCGCTTCTTGTCCCTCGGATCGTCCAGAAACTCAAGCCCAAAGATCACAAAGGCACGATTTGACCTCCAACGACCTCTGCGCGCCCCTCGACGCCTCGACAACCGGGGGACCTCGGATATCCTCACGGCCTCGGATGTCTGCATCAAAAACCATCCCCCTGCACGGCGCCCGCCTCGAATACGTCCGCTTGCCCTCGGCCGCGCCCCGCGCGGGGGCGCCTTCCCTCGTCTTCCTGCACGAAGGGATTGGCTCGGTCGCGATGTGGCGCGAGTTTCCGCAAAAGGTGGCCGATGCCACCGGATGCGAGGCCGTGGTGTACTCGCGCGCCGGGTATGGCGGGTCCGATCCGGCGAGGCTGCCGCGCCTGCCGCGCTACATGCACGACGAGGGGCTGCTCGTCCTGCCCGAGCTGCTCGAGACGCTCGGAATCGAGCGGCCGATCCTGCTCGGGCATTCCGACGGCGGCTCGATCGCGCTGATCTGCGCCGGCGGCACCGAGACCCCGCTCGCGGGCCTCGTCGTGATGGCGCCGCACGTGCTGGTGGAGGATATCTCGATCCGGAGCATCAAAAAGGCGAAGGTCGCGTATACGACCACGGATCTGCCGGCGCGGCTCGGGAAGTATCACGAAGACGTGGACGCGGCCTTCTGGGGCTGGAACGACATCTGGCTGCACCCGGATTTCCGCGCGTGGAACATCGAGGAATACCTGCCCCGCATTCGTTGCCCGATCCTGGCGATCCAGGGCGTGGACGACGAATACGGGACGATGGACCAGATCCACCGCATCGCCGCGCAAGCGAAGGACGTCACGCTCGTCGAGCTCGAAGCCTGTCGCCATTCTCCCCACAAGGATCAGCCGCAGGCGGTCGTCGACGCGGTGCAGGCCTTCGTCGGGCGGATCGCGCCGAATGGGCTTGACGGTGCGCGGCCGCCCACGTAGCGAAAGGGAATGCGAACGCTCGGGCCCACGGCTTTCCTCCTCGCCTCCGCGTCGATCGTTTCGTGTGGGGGCGCCGAACCCGCGCCGCCAAGCGCCCCGCCGACGGAGCGCGCCGCGGCGACGGCCAAGGCCCCGCCGCCCGAGGAGCGAAAGCCGCCGAAGCGGCCGAAGCCCGTCGCGAATACGTGTGCGCCGCCGACGGCGCCGATCGAGGAGCTCACCACGGCCGAGGGCGCCGAGGTGTTCACGACCGACGGCGCGTATCTCGTCTGGTCCGACGGGCGCGCCATCGTGCGCGCCTCGCTGAATGGTGGCGATCGCAAGACGCTCATCGCGGATGTCACGAAAAACGCGGCGGTCCGGGGGCTCCGCCTATCGAATGGAGAAGTTTGGTTCCGGGCGGAGAATCGATACGATCAGGGCTGCGCGGGGCTCGTCGGATTCGTCGGACGAAACGGCGGGCCGGTCACCTCGGTGGGGCTGGAAGGGTGCATCTCGGGGTTTGCCCTGACGCCCGATCGGGTCGTGTTCACGCGGGAAGAGTCGGTCCCGACCATCACTGGCATTTCGAGCGGTCTTTACGCGGCGCCACGAAAAGGAGGGCCCGCAAAAACGCTCTTGCGCCCGCTCGGTGGATACCGCGGCGTCGCAGCGGACGGAGCGTTCGTTTATTTCCCGGGGGGTTACGACGGGCTCCATCGCATGCCGATCGGCGGCGGCGAGGCCGTGGAGGTGTCGAACGGGAAGATTGGCAATGCCTTCGGCGGGATCGATGGGAGCCGCTTCACGGTGGACGGGGACGAGATTTTTGCGTTGCACGGGCACCCGAACCTCGGCGGCATGCAGATGGCGCGGCTCGGGAAGGACGGCAAGGACGCGCAGCTCCTCGGCCCCGCGGTCCCGGCCCATCCGAGCGGCGCGACGCTTCCCGCAGGGCCGCTCGTCACCGACGCGCAGTTCGTGTATTGGGCGTCTCCCCTCCGCGGCGCGATCTTTCGGGTCCCCAAGGACGGAGCCTGTCCGCCGTACGCCATTGCGACGGACCGCGAAAAGCCGGATTGGGTGGCGGTGGCGGGCTCGTACGTGTACTGGCTCGAGCTCGACGCCAAACCCCCACGGATCGCCCGGCGCAAGCTGTACGAGGATCCCGAGCCGCCCGTGGTCCCGGTCGCGAACGCGCCGCCGAGCGTCGCGCCCCCGCCGCCTGCGACGCCCGAACCGAAGCTCGCCGCAGCCGAGCGGCCGTTCGTCCTTTCGGGGGCGTTCGCGGAGCCGACGGCGGTCTCGTTCGCGGGCGGAAAGGTGTTTGCCCTTCTCGTGGAGGGGAGCCCCAAGAAAGGCAATGACGAGGGTCCCCCCTCTCCGTACTGGATTCACGTCTTCGAACTGCGCGGAACGAAGTTCCAGCCCCTCAAAAAGCACCGGATCGAAGGCCACCTCCTCGCCGAACAGGTGGTCGAGAAAAACGGAAAGCTTCATCTCGTGGTGCGGGACCCGAGCGCGCGGGGCGAGGCACACTATTACGAGCCGCTCGCCGGGGGGAAGCGGCTCCCGGGGTACGACAACGAATGGGAGGAGCCGACGGGCCCGCACATGCCCCCCTCGTGCGAAGCCTCGCCCCCGCCGGCCTCGAAGCTCGCGCCGATGCGTGATCTCTACGGCTGGCCGAAGCACGAGGGGGCGCGTTTCTTCATCGGGACGTCCTGCGACGGCAAACCCAAGATTCAGGTCCTTTTTCAGGACAAATCGCAGATGATCCCCATCGAGCCTTCCGACGAGCTCATGCACACACAGCTCGGAATCGTCTGGAAGGGCGCGGCCGGCGTCTCCGTCTTCGAAAACGGGGCCTTCCGTCGAATCGCGGCCTACCTGCCGAAACGAACGTGGGACCTGCTCCGCGCGCCCGACGGTACAATCGTCGCGCGCGGCGACGAAAACTTCGCCCTTCGCGGCGAAGAATGGGCGCCCTGGCGGCTCGAATTCGGAAGCGCCCGGTTCACCGTCGCGTCCGATGGCGCGGCGCTCTGGGCTTACGTCGGGGATTCGTCGGTCTTGGTGACCGAGCTGTATCGTTACGCGCCGGGCGGCGCGAAAGACGGGGAGCGAATCGATACGAGCACGGCGCGGCTCCCCAAGGGGCGCTGAGGAGACGTCGCGCGCGACTGCTCGCTCAGAAACGAATTCCGTTCTCCGCCCGGTGCTTCCACCACTTCCAGCCGAGCACGGCCGCCGGGACCGCAGCGGCGGTCGCGAGGATGGGCATGCCCGCTACAGCCAGCGCCACCGTGCCAGCCGTCACCACGCCCGCCTTGACGGCGTTCTTCTTGGACTCCTCGAGGACCTCTTTCCGAGACTTGCTCATGTCCGGATCATGACACGCGCCAGGCAGGACAGGTAGCATCTCGGCAGGCGCTGCGCTGGGGCTTTGCCCCAGACCCCACCGGGGCTGTCCGCCCCTGGACCCGGACCAGCGCAAGCGCTGGACTCGGGGTCGATGAACTGCGCAACGCGCAGTTCATCGAACAGGCCAGGTCAAGATTAACGACGAACTTGCCCGTCAAGACCGCGCGCTGAGGATTCAACTGGCAACGTGCCCGTCGCCAGCGTGGACACGCCTCCATGGTCTTGCCACAGGCCTGTTGGAAGAACTGCGCATCGCGCAGTTCTTCCACGAACGGTCCAGGGCTTGCCCTGGTTCTGAGCATTGGTCTCATCTTGGGAGGCGCTGCGGGGGGGCGTTGCCCCCGGCCCCACCGGGGCTGTCCGCCCCGGGACCCCGACCAGCCCACGCG
>NZ_JAGTJJ010000098.1 GCF_028435365.1 Polyangium jinanense
GGCAAGTCCTCCGGAGGACCCCCCGGATCCGTCACCATCAGCCGCGGGCTCGAACGACTGGCACCCGCAGCAGAGATGCTACGGGTGCTCAGGGAGAATGGGCTCGCGAGATGAGACCAATGCTCAGAACCAGGGCAAGCCCTGGACTCGAGTTGGAAGAACTGCGCGATGCGCAGTTCTTCCACAGGCCGGTGGCAAGACCAAGGACGGCGTTGCCAGTCACGGCGGTCTTGGTTGGCAGGGCCTTCGCTGGTCTTGCCTCGGCCTGTTCGATGAACTGCGCATCGCGCAGTTCATCGACCAAAGGTCCAGCGCTTGCGCTGGTCCGGGTCCAGGGGCGGATAGCCCCGGTGGGGTCTGGGGCAACGCCCCAGCGAAGCGCCTCGATCATGCCCGGAGCTTGCGGATCCGCTCGTTGAGGAATGGCGAGAAATGGTACCCGTAGCGCTCGAACAGCTCGGGCTTTTGCCAGTCTTCGCTCGTGATGGAGCCACGGCATAGCCTGGAGCCGCACCGGCAGGCCTCTGGCTCCCAGTCTGCGTCGAGGTACATTGCGTAATCGATGGTGACCTCGTCTCCCACGGCGAGGCGGCGGCGCGTCGCGAGCGTTACCTCGTCCAGCATCCACACGGCCGGGTCGCAGGCGTGGTTGATGTAATCGTCGGCTGTGTGTTCTTGCCCGGCCACGTTTCCCAGGAAAAGGTCCTCGCTGATCGCGGTATAGCTGCGCCGGAGAGCGCGCCCTGCGGCGATGTCTTCCCGCGTGAAGACCTGTCCGCCCCAGATGATGATCGTCTTGCCTTTTTCGATGGGAGCCGTCGCGAAAATGCCGTGCCCGTCAATGGGAGACGGGCGTACCTCGAGCCGGGGATCGAGCCATGATGCCGGCAAGTACTCTCGTTTGCGCGCTGCTCCGGTCACTTGTCCTCACCTGCGGAGGGAAGGCCTTATTCGGCTGAACGGATGAAGTGTCCGACGAATGTCGCGTGGTCCAGCATGTCGGGCTCGGGCACGAATGGGATCCGCCAGGTCTCGAATCCTCGAAGGCGCCCGCCGAAGAGGTAAGGGGAGCAGACGAGCGCGGCGCGCCGCTCCACGGGGCCTTCGTCGGTATACTCCAGCAAGGTGTATGCCTGGGGCCGGACGCGCTTCTGTACGAGCCACAGCGAGGGCGGCTGTGCAGGCTCGACCGGCTGCGCGGGCAATGCGCGGAGCAAATGCTCCCATTCGTCCCGGTCGACGTTGCAACCGAAAAAGACGTGCCGACCCATGTGCGAGTCCGCCCGCTTGAGGACGTAATCTCCGCGATTGCGTTTGACGTGGTCGATCTCGGCGCCGCTCATCAGGTCGATGAGCCGGGTCTCTGGGATCAACGTGTCCACGGCGTCCTGCTCCTCCGGCGTCAGGTTTCGTGGCCTCGTGCGTGGATCGCTCAGGCAGGCGAGGAACAGCTTCGATTGCAGCGCGGCGAGGCGGAGGGGCACCGTGCAGCCCGCGACCATCGGCACGAGCGGGCGCAGGGTGTCGGTGAACGCGTCCCGCGCTTTGTTCACGGTATAAAGCGTGCACGCGCGGTGGAGATGGCCCGGGAGCGCGGGTGGATAGGACGGGCTCGGCTCGCCGGCGTAGTGGGCGAAGTGCTGAATGCCGTGGGGGTTCTGGTTGAGGTAGGCGAGAATCGGCTCGCACTCGGGGGCCGCGGCGACGCTCCTCACCCAGTGGATCCGGTGCGGGCGCGCCTCGGCGAGCTCCGTGAAATAGTCCTTCAGGCCGGCGAGGGGGCGCCCGCTTTGCAGCAGCGCGTTCGGGAGCTCGAAGAGCTCGGCGCTCTGGGTCCACAGATCATCGGGCTTCTCGTACCCCGAGACGGCCGTGTCGAAATTGGTCTCCGCCACCTGCGGCCCCTCTTCGCCCATCACGATATCCGGACGCCCGAAAAGGAAGGACACGGGGGCTTCGGGGAGCGCCGTTTCGGACCGCCGCGCCCGCTCGGCTTCTTCGAGGACGGGCCAGCCCCTGTAAAAATGCACGACCGCGCGGAGCGCGCGGGTCATCGGCCCGAGCTCCGGCTCCGAGGGCGGCGGCTCCACGAGCGCCATTGCGAGCACGGCGAGATGCGCGTGATAGAGCGCCTGGATCTTTCGCTCGAAGGCTCGCACCGCGTCGGCCGGCGACTCGACGGGGGCCCACAAGGTGCGCGGCGCGCGGTCCGGCCACGAGGTCCGCCGCATGCGCTCTCGGAAGGAACCGAGGAGGCGCGACGGCTCGGGCGGTGTACACGAAATGGTTCCGATAGGTAACTCGCTCACACCACCTCCCACCGATCCGCATTGCGGATGAATTCGCGCTTGACCCACATACCTGCCCATCGGTATCTTCGCAACTCGATTCGCGGAGCGACGATCATGAAGCAACGCGACGGTGAGGTGCTTTTCTTGTCGCTCGAGGATGTCGTCGCCTGTGGGGGCGGCGATGTGAGGCGGGCGAGCGAGGACGTGCAGCGAGGCTTTGCATTTCTGCTGGAGGGGCGCGTCGTTCAACCGACGAAAGCATCCATGAAGCATCCGCGGCCCGTCCCGGAGCCCGAGGTGGGGTTTCTCAATTTCATGCCTTCGCTCGTGTTGTCGGAGGGCAGGGAGATCCTCGGCTGCAAATCGATGGGCTCGATGCCCGCGAACGTGGCGCTCGGGCTGCCGCGCGCCACGGGGATCATCACTTTGTTCGACGCGCAAACGAAATGTTTGCGATCCATCATGGATGCGCAGGTGATCAGCGCGACGCGCACCGGCGCCGTATCGATGCTGGCCGCCCAGAAGCTCGTGCCGCCCGATACGCAGGAAGTGGCCCTCATCGGGGCGGGCGTGAACATGCGGACGCAGCTCCTCGGGCTCCTCCTCGCCCTCCCGAGCCTGCGGCGCGTGCGCGTGTATGCCGAGGGCGCCTCGAAAGAGCGCTTCGCCGCGGAAATGTCGCGTCGCACGGAAATCGACATTCGCTCCGTGGCGACCGCCGAAGAAGCTGTCCGCGGCTGCTCCTTCGTGGTCACCTGCGTCTCGCGGGATGACCGTCCCGTCGTGCTGGATCGATGGATCCCCGAGCGTGGGGTCACGATCTTTTCGATCGGCGGGTTCGAGGTGGAGGCGTCGCTGCTCGCGCGTATGGACCGGATCGTCGCGGATCGATGGGCGGACGTGAAGAGTCGCAACGTGCAGACGCACGCCTTCGCGGTGGCGCAGGGGGTCATTCCGGAGAGCCGCGTGGAGGATCTCGGGCCCATTCTCGCGGGCCAGCGCAGCGGGCGCACCTCCCGGGACGAGAGCATCTTCTTTTCGCCCGTGGGGCTTGCGTTCGAGGACATCCTCGTCGCGGATCGGGTCTACGGAGAGGCGCTCCAGCGTGGGCTCGGGCAGCGGCTGCGTCTGTGGAGCTCCTCGGAATGGATCTGAGGGAAGACGCGCGCGCTCGGCTCGAACGCCTTCCCCGATCGCAGCGCGCCGACATCGTGCAGGCGTGCCTCCAAATCGGGCGTGCTGCGGAGTACCCCCTCGAAGGCCGGCCATTCCTCGTTCCTCTGGAGCTCGACGCCGCGCATGCAAAAAATGCCTTTCGTCAGGTGGAGTGTCTCGTTCGAGCGCTCGTGCGCCTGGAGCATCACGCCCGCGGCCGGGGAGGGGAGGCCCTTCTCCAGCGCTTGCGGAGCTCGCTGGAAGAGGGCAGCGATCGGCTCGTGCGTCAATGCACGTTCGAATCGGCCGACTCCGTCGAGCATCGGCTGCGCCGCGTCGACACGTTCCTCGATCCCGCGAGTGGCCGCTGCACGGCGATCGAGGTGAACCAGGCCGCGCCCCTCGAATTGCATTACCACGACGTGGATCAGCGGATGGCTGCCTCGTTCCTGGGCGCGCTGGGGATCCCGTACGAACCGCGGCTCCTCGCCCCGCACGTCGTGGAATGGCTCTTCGACGAGTATTGCGCACGTTACCCGGGTCGCATTCCGCGACGGATCGCCCTGGTCTCCGAGCACGGCTACGCCGGCAAGCGCGAAGTCCCGCACGTGGCGAGGGAATACCAGCGCGCCGCGCGCGAGCGATACGGCGTGCACGTCGACATCGTGTTTTGCTACCCGCCGGAGGTGAAGCTCGCCTCCGGCCGGCCCACGGTCGGGGGCGCGGAGGTCGACATGATCTGGCGATACTCCGTGTATCTCGACACCTACCACGAGCGCGGCATCGACGTGACCGATTACGAAGCGGTGTACGCGCATCCGGAGGAGCACCTGATCGTCAATTCGACCGGCGCATTCCTCACCGCGTCGAAGGAGACGTTCGTTTTGCTCGGGGATGCCTCCGTGGTGGCTGCGCTCGGTCTCGCGCCGGAGGAAGTGGCGCTGCTTCGCGAGACGGTCCCTGATACGGTGAACCTCGCCTTCGATCCAGCGCGGCGCCGGGAGGTGCTGGAGGAGCGGGAGGGGTGGATCTCGAAGCCCACGGATTCCTCCTTTGGAGAGGGTGTCGTCTTTGGCGCGGCGCTGTCGCGCGGGGAATGGGAGCGGCTCGTGGAGGAGCGTACCCAGGCGGGTTTTCTCTTCCAGCGGCGCGTGGAATACCCGGTCGTCGCCGCGCTCGAAGTCGCGGAGGATGGCTCGCTGCTCGAGCGGGACATCGAGATCGATTTTTGCCCCTTTCACGTGGGCGGCCGCATCCCCGGCCCGACCATTCTACGGGCCCACGTGGTGGAGCCTGGTCAGCGCGGGACGAGGATCATGAACACGCGCGCCGGGGCGTTCATGGTGCCGTTTCTGGCGCCTCCCCGAGCTGAAACGCCCCAAGACAGGAGCCGCTAACCTCGTTCACCCCTCCCGTTCCCTCGACCGAGCCTCGGGACAGAACCAGTTCAGCCCCAGCCTTCCCTCCACCGTCCCCATCTGTAAAACATCTTTCAAATCTGCCCGCTCCCCCGAGCCCCGGGACAGAACCGATTCAGACCCAGCCCTCCCTCCACCGTCCTCATCTGTAAACCATCTTTCAATTCTGCCCGCCCCACCGAGCCCCGGCTGAGAACCCGTTCTCCCGTGGCCTTCCCCTCCCGAGGCCCCCCTTCTCGGTTTGTCGCAATCCGGCTACGCTCCCCCGACCCATGCCCGACGAAGACAAGCTCCGCGCCTTCGGCCGCCTCGTGGTCAAGCTCCAGCAGCGCGAAGACCTCACCCGAGACGAAGTCCGCGAAGCCTACCGCCAGATCTGGCGCAACGAGCAGCCCGAGCTCCACCAGGGCGCCTTCATCGCCGCCCTCCGCGCCAAAGGCGAGTCCCAAGCCGAGCTCACCGGCGTCGTCGAAGCCTTCCAAGACGAGTGGCGTCTCTGGTTCCCCCACACAGTCCGCTCCCCAGAACCCCCCCTCAGCATCGCCGGCGTCGGCATGGACGCCCTCAAAACCATCAACGTCTCCAGCGGCGCCGCCGTCCTCGCCGCCGCCTGCGGCCTCTACGTCCACAAACCCGGCGCCCCCGCCCTCACCGGCGTGAGCGGCGCCGCCGACATGTTCGCCCTCTGGGGCGTCGACCTCGACGCCCCCGGCGAAGCCCAAGTCAAGAGCACCGAAACCTGCCGTCTCGGCTTCACCTCCGTCGTGGGCCGCGCCTTCATGACCAGCGGTTTCGCCCGCGTGATCAGCCAAATCCGCATCGGCTCGTCCTTCCACATCGGAGGCCCCCTCGTCCGCCACGTCGGCGAACGCCACAAGATCGCAGGCGTCCCCGAGCCCCGTCTCGTCCGCATCGTCTGCGAAGTGATGCGAGACCTCGGCTACGAGCGAGCCCTGGTCCCCTGCGCCGAATCCCGCGCCCACCCCGGTCGCTACCTGGACGAGATCGGCAACGTCGGCCCAACCCACGTGGCCGAGCTCTTCCCCGGAGGCGAAATCCGCGAGTACGTGATCCGTCCCGAAGACGCCGGCCTGCGCGAAGCCCCCTTCGAAGCTATCGCCTCCCGCGGAACCGCCGAAGAAAACGCCCGCATCCTCGCCCGCGCCCTCGCCGGCAAGCTCGAAGGCCCCATCGTCGACGTGCTACTCCTGAACGCCGCCGCAGGCCTCAAGCTGATGGGCAAAGTCGACTCCCTCGCCGCCGGCGTGGATCGCGCCCGTCTGGCGATCCACGAAGGCCGCGCAATCGCCCAACTCCGCGCCCTGATCGAAACACAAAACCCCGAGCCCACCCGCGGTCGCGCCAAGCTCGAAACTTTGCTCGCAGACTAAAAGTCGTCAGAACCACGTGACGAGCCCCCCCTCGGTGGGTATTCTCGGCGCATTGCGTCGTCCGCCGTGAACGGGGAACAATTCCGATGACGAACAAGATCACCTACACGAAGCACATCGAGATGTCGGCCGATGAGATGGCAAACCTCGCCGTCTGGGATCGCGTCGTCCTCCGCGCCTGGCAGGACCCGGAGTTCCGCCAAAAGCTAACCGACGACCCCAACGCAGTCCTGTCCGAGCTCGGCTTCAAAATCCCCGCCGGCGTGCGTTTCGTCGTCGTCGAAAACACCTCCGACCGTCGTCACATCGTGCTGCCGTCGGCGCCGTCCGGTGATGTGTCCGTGTTGCCGCTCGATACGTCGCCGCTGCACGACTACGATCCCGGGTTCTGAAGCGGTAGCGCCGGGGTTTCACCCCGGACCCGACCAGGGGCTCTCCGCCCCTGGACCCGGACCAGGGCAAGCCCTGGACCGCTGGTGCATCGACCGCGGTGCGGTCGATGCAAAGAGGCATCAAGAAGGCAGCTAGGTTTTTTTTCCCTGTCGCGTGACGAGCTCGATGAGCCGCGTCACGTCAGGCACGCCGAGGCCCGTGGCCGGGTCCCAGCCAGGCGCGGCCGAGTAGCCCGAGAGTCTGTGGATCACGGCCTTGCCGTGGGCGTTGAGGACGTTCATGGCAACGTCCGTGCTGCCCTCGGAGATCTCGCGGAAAGGCGCCGGGTTTTCCTTCCGGAGCGCGTAAAGCATCGGGTTGATGAAGCCGACACGCCCGAGCCCGGCCGCGCGCCGCGCCTGGTTCATGAGCGCCACGATCGCCGCCCAGATCGGCGCCGCCACGCTCGTGCCGCCAGCGTAGTCGACCCACTGTCCACACGCGACGGCCTGGTACCCCTGCATGGTGAGCGGCTGGTTTGGGGCGCGTTGGACCGCTGAGCCCGAAGCCATGAGCGCGACGTCGGGGAAGCCGCGGCCGTAGGGGACGACGGCAGGCTCGCCCTCGCCGCGCGCGTACCAGCCCTTCATCGCGTCGGCTTGCCATTTGGGGATGGGCACCTCGCGGCTGAACCCACCGCTCGACGCAAGCCGCACGAAATGAAGCACGCGGCCGAGTCCAGGGGGCGGCGGCCCGCTCCACGCGATCTCCGTGAGCGGCGCACGACCCGTGATCATCGTGCCCCCAACCGAGAGCACACGTTCCTCCACGGCAGGGAAGACGCCGTGCGGCCAGGGTGCGTCTCCGACGTACCTCCCGTCCTTGATCGTGCGTGGCACGCCATCGAACGCGCCCCAGTCGCCGGCCGCGCTGATCACCGTGACGCCGATGGCCGCGGCCTGGTCGAGCAGACCACTCACGACGCGGCGACCGTGGACCCGGTAGTAGCTGCGTTCAGGCGTGATCCAGCTCGTCGACACGATCGTCGGCATGTTCTCGCGGTCGCCGATCACCTTGAGCAGGAACGTCACCCACGGATCGGCGATCACCATCGGATCGACGAAGTACACGAGGATCCGCGCGCCCGGCGCCATCGCGCCGACCCACTCGACGGTCATCGCGACCTCGAGCGTGTAGAGCTTGTTCGCGCTCGTCACCTTCGAGGGTCGTGATCCCACGTGGTACGTCTTGATCTCCGGCGGATGCGGGATCCCGTGGGCGTCCCAGAACGCGTGCAGATCGCTCTCCTCGAGCGCGCCGCCGAGCATCAAGAGCGCGATCGTCTCGCCGGACCCGTCGAGCTCGTTCATCGGCGGGAAGCGGTAGATCTGGCGCACGTCGGCGGGGGTCAAGCCGAAGCCAGGCTCGGGGCGGCTCTCGCGCGCGCCTTCGAGCGTGGGGAACTGCATCGGGTGCTCGGATCCCGCGTCGGCGACCATGGTGCTGCGCGCGCGGTTGCCGCTCTGCCGGACCTTCACGGACTGCACGTACCGCGCGATCTGCCGCGGGATCGGCCATTCCATGGGCGTGAGCGCGCGCTCGTCCTTCTCCTTTTCGTCGAGCCAGCGCCGGCACTCGGCGCCGAACGTGCGGCCCACGGCCTCCTTCGTGGTCTTCACGAAGATCGTCTGTCCCGACACGCTGCGCACATCCATGTGCGGCATGCCGTGCTCTTCGAGCCACTCGAGCACGGCGCGGCGCTCGTCCGAGGGGAGCACCACGAACTTGCGCAGCTCCTCGCGCTCGAGGTGCCGCGCGCGCTTGTGATTGTCCGGGTGACTCGCCGCCTCCGCCGCGCGCCGGATCGACTCGCGATCGTGCTCGTGCAGGACGAAGACGAGGGTCAGCTCGTCGGTCGCGGTTGCGCTTGCGCTCAAGCCGAAGCCCCCGGCGCGAGCCTGACAAAGCCCTTTTTCGCGGCGGCGCGCACGACGGAGAGTGTCGCGGCGCGGATGGCCTCGGGCGAAGCGTAGCCCTCGGGCAAGAGCCGCGGGGCCTCGGCGAGCAGCGTCGAGACCTCGTGATGGCGGCCCATCGCCTCGACGACCGGGCCGAGCACGGGCGCGATCTTGCTCGGCGCCGCGTGCGTGCGATGCGTGAAGTCCGCGTCGTCGCTCACGAGATCGTAGAAGACGTCGAGCTGGCCCGTCGGTTTGCCCTCGCTCGCCATGGGCTCGGTGCGCAGCGCCAGTCGGAAGGGCGCGAGGTGCTCGATCGCGTGCTTCGGAAGCTCTGCGGGCGGCGGCAAACCGTCTTCGTAGAACACGTTGTACACGTCGCCCTGGAGGCCCGCGATGCCTGCGACGAGCGGGATCACCGTGTCATCCGTGACGGCGCGGAGCGTCGGGAAGAAGCCGGCGCTCGCCATGGTGAAGGCCTGCCGATCGTCGACCGCGAGCTTGCCCGAGGCGTTCACGAGCCGCTGCGCCTCCCACCACCACGACGGCGCCGCGCGATTGTTTCCGTAGAAATAACGCGCGAGCCGCAGGAACGAGCCTGCCTCGCCGCGGATGTAGTCGGCGTACGCGCGCCAGAGCGCGTCCTCGGGCAGGTCCTTGCGCGCGCGCGCCGTGCGGTACGTGTACGCCGCGCGATGACCGCTCTGCATCGCGAGCGTCACGCCCGACGAGAGGATCGGATCGACGAAGATCGCCGCGTCTCCGGCCGTGGCCCAACCCGGGCCCGTGGGGCTTTTCGCCCACGACGACCAGTCGCGGGTGACGGCGATGCGCTTGCCTCCGCCGATGAAATCGTCGCGGTTCGTGGCGCGCGAGAGCAGGCCCCGCACCTCGGGGCAGCCCTGGATCGTCTCGTGGTAAAACGACTCGGGATCCTGGTTCTGCAGCGCGTCCTTGAAGTGCGCCGTGTTCGTCACGACGCCGACGCTGATGAGGTCTTGCGCGACGGGGATGTACCAGATCCAGCCCTTGTCGACCGAGCAGATGAACACGTTCGTCCGGTCGCGCGTGCCCCGGTAGAGGATCTTCCACTCGGCCCCGGACCAGTAGCCGTAGACCGCGTAGTTGTTCATGTGCGGATCGAAGACGCGGCCGCCCGGCGTGAAGCGCGTGCCTTGCCCGCTCGCATCGAGCACGAACGAGGTCTCGATCGTGCCCTCGCGGCCCTGATCGTCCTCCCAGTCGACGCCCGTGACGCGGCCGTGCTCGTCCTTGTGGATCGTTCGTCCGCGCGTCCCTTCGCGCACGTCGGCGCCGAAGTCCCGCGCGCGGTTCATGATCATGTGGTCGAACTCGGCGCGCCGCACGTTGAAGGCGTTGAACGTCTCGTCGCGCTCTTCGGGCCGGCGCAGGAGTTTCGAAAAATCCTGGCCGAGCACGTTCAGCACCTCGGCGCCCTCGTGGACCCGCACGTCGCCGAGCTTCAGGTAGTCGGCGTCCCAGGGCGTCCGATCGCGGCCCCACACGAACGTGATGCCCATCTTGCGGATGAACCCGGCGCGGCCGAGATCGTCGTAGATCCCGAGATCACGCAGGACCGGATTCAGCGCGGGGATGAGGGATTCGCCGATGTGGTAGCGCGGGAAGCGCGCCTTCTCGAGGACCGTGACCGAGAGGTTCGGCTCGTACTTCTTGAGGATGGCGGCGAAGGTGCTGCCCGCAGGACCTCCACCGAGGACGACCACGTCGCGATGCTCGATGCCCATGATTCGGCCTCGATTATCACGCGGCGCGCGCGCCTGGAAGCTTCGCGCCCGATGGGGTATCCGTGCTCTCCGAGGGCCGGGGAGGAGTCGCCGATCGTGCAGGGTTCCGACATCACGTGGGCGCGTATCGCGGAAGGAAAGATCGTGGTCGCCACGAGCGAGCGGGCCTTCCTCCACGAGGAAGCGCTGGCCTTCGGAGGGCCGTTCTCGGTGCCACCCGAGGGGCCGGTGAGCCTCGTGGCGACGCGGAATTTGCTCGACGGCGCGGTGGGCGTCGCGCAACGCGAAGGGCCCGCGCCGCCGCGGCGAGAGCTCACGCTCACGGGCTGGATCCACCGCCTCGCGGGGTACTTTCATACGACCCACGCGACGCCGCCGCTCATGATCGAGGCTGCGGCGCGCTTCGAAGCCGAAGGGCGCGCAGCGCTCGCGGCGTGGGCGCACGCGAAGTCGCGCGACGAGCACGGGCATGATGCGCTCGCGCTGCGCGATCTCGCGTCCCTCGGCTACGACGCCCGCGCGCTCGTCGCCGCGCACGTGCCGGAAACCGCGGCGGCGCTCGTGGATTTCTTCACGTCGCTCGTGCGTGGTCCGGGAGATCCCGCGCGGTGCGTGGGGTACGCGTTCGCGCTCGAGCGCCTCGCCGCGACGCGCAGCGCGGCCGAGGTGCGCGCGGTGCAAGCCGTGATCCCGCGTGGTGTCGATGCCACGCGATGCCTGCGCGTGCACAGCGCCGCGGGCACCGACGCGGATCACGTCGAGGACATCGTCACGCTCGCGGCCGGCCTCTCGTATGGAGAACGCGAGGCGATCGCCCGGGCCGCTTACGAGACCACCCGGATCGGGAAGATCGCGCGTGGCAGCGCCGCTCGCAGCGATGAGCAGCTCGGCGCGATGTTCGAGCCGTTTCGCGTCGCGCTCGAAACTTGACACGAGGGGCCCGCCTCGGCTGCGATGCGGGGCCTCTCGACAGGGGAGAGCGGATGTACCAGAGGCGTCACGTCCCGAGCTCGCGCGCGCTTCCGAAGACCTATCGTTTCCTGCGGCTTCCGCTCACGATCGACATCGCGCCGATCGTCGCCGAGATCGAGGCCGCGGACATCACGTGGCTGCCGAGCCAGTGGAAGTGGCACCTCGGCACCTCGTTCTGCATCCTGCGCGGCGGGCAAGAGCGAGGCTGGCCCGGCAGTCGTCTCACGAGCGGCGGCGGCATCGACGCACCTCCACTCGTGGCTCTCCCGCGCCTCTGCGAGTTGCTCGACACGGCGTTTCCCGCGCGCCCCGTCTCCGCGTGGCTCGGCTTGAGCCCGCCGGATTCGCGCATCCATCTGCACATCGACAACACGCCGCACTGGGACGAGCACCACCGCTTCCACATCCCGCTGATCACGACGCCGGCCGCGCGCCTCTGCGTCGCGGGCCGCTTCCTGCATCTGCCTGCGGGCACCGTGTGGGCCTTCAACAACAGCGTGCCGCACGGCGCGGAAAACCTCGGTCCGCCGCGCATTCACCTCATGGTCGATCTGCCGCCCGTGCCAGCCGTCGAGGCCCTCGTCGCCGCGGGCACGCCGGAAGAAGGCGCAAAAGATCCCGAGGCGATCGCACGTTTGTCGCGGGATCCGATGGAGTCGCTGCCCGAGGCGATGAAGTCGGACGCGTACCTGCTCTGGCGACTCGCGCAGCAGTAGCCGGAGAAGGGAAGGGGAGGGAAGAACACCCTCCGCTTGACCCATCGTCACCTCGACGAACCTCGAACGTGCCCTTACGGAACGTTCCTCTCTCACCGAATTTGCGTCCCCGTGTGGTCCGACCAACCGTTCGTCGGACCGTAAGGGAGGGGGCGCGGCAAGTTGCCGCAGGCGTGCGGCGCTTTGCCATCTTGCCCTCGTCGGCTGGGGACGGCAAAACCCGCCCGCGTCGTCGGGAATTCCCGATGATCGAGCGTCCACATGGCGAGATACCTATTCCCAAAGTGGTCCAACCGGGTGCTGCCGATGGTGGCCGCCTTCGTACTTGCTCCGCTTGGCACCGCGGCTGCCGGCGGCCTTTGGTACTACGGTACCAACAAGCACGTCGAAGTTGGCTACACGCCCACACAACCCGTGGACTACAGCCACAAGCTGCATGCCGGCGATCTCGGCATCGACTGCCGTTACTGTCACACGGCCGTCGACAAGAGCGCCCAAGCGTCCGTCCCTGCCACCGAGACGTGCATGAACTGCCACTCGAAGGTGAAGACGGATAGTCAAAAGCTTCTTCCCGTGCGGGAGAGCTACGCGACGGGGAACCCCATCCCCTGGGTGCGCGTCCACAACCTGGCCGACTACGCGTACTTCAACCACCAGGCCCACGCGACCGCAGGAGTGGCTTGCCAGAGCTGCCACGGCCGCGTCGACCAGATGATCAAGGTGAGTCAAGCGCAGCCCCTCTCCATGGGCTGGTGCCTCGACTGCCATCGGAACCCCGAGCCGAACCTCCGGGATCCGAAGGACATCACCAAGATGGTCGACGAGACCGTGCCGGCGAGCGTCGCGAACCTCGCGGCTCCGCCCTCCCAGCGCAAGGTCTCGCCTCCCGTTCATTGCTCGGGGTGCCACCGATGAAGCGAGCTCCGTATCCCATCGAGCCGGATACGTCCGGAAAGAACTACTGGCGGAGCCTCGACGAGTTCGAGAAGTCACCGTCGTTCGCAGAGGACTTGAAGCGCGAGTTCCCGGAGGGCGCCGCAGAGCCTCCGCAAGGAACGAGCCGCCGAGAGTTCCTCACCATCATGGGCGCCTCGATGGCCCTCGGCGGCCTCGCGGCCTGCCGCAGGCCCGAAGAGGTCATCGTCCCCTACACGCGCGCGCCGGAAGAGGTCGTCCCCGGTAGGCCGCTCTTCTTCTCGACCGCGATGCCGATCCTCGGCACCGCGCTCGGCCTCGTCGTCGAGACGCACGAGGGTCGGCCGACGAAGATCGAGGGCAACCCGCGGCACCCCGAGAGCCTCGGCGCGACGAACTCGTTCGTGCAGGCGACGGTGCTCGACCTCTACGATCCCGACCGCAGCCAGAGCCCGCAAGAGAAGGGCCAAGCGCGGACGTGGGACGAGGCGAACGCCTTCCTGCGCAAGCTCGGCGACGACGCGAAGAAGAAGAACGGCAAGGGCCTCGCGGTCCTCGTCGAGGATCATCGCTCGCCCACGCTTGCGGCGCAGCTCGACGCACTCCTCAAGCTGATGCCCGACGCGCGCGTCGTGCGGTACGAGGCGTTCGGTCGTGACGTGCAGGAAGAGGGCGCGCGGATCGCCTTCGGCAAGGCGCTCGTGCCCGTCTACGACATCGGCGAGGCCGACGTCGTCGTCTCGCTCGACGCGGACTTCCTGCTGAACGAAGGCAGCGTCGTGAAGAACGTGCGTGCCTTCGCGGCGCGGCGGGATCCGGACCGCAAGGACAAACCGATGAACCGGTTCTACGCGATCGAGAGCATCTTCTCGGTCTCGGGGACGAGCGCGGATCATCGGCTGCGCCTTTCGAGCCACAAGATCCCGGCGATCGCCTACGCGCTCGCGCAGGAGATCGCAGCGGCCGCGAAGGTCGAGCTGCCCGCGGACATCACGTCCGCGCTCGGCGGCGCGTCCGCGCTCGATCCGCAGGCCGCGAAGATGGTCAAGGCCATCGCCGGCGACATCGCAAAGCGCAACGGCGCGGTCGCGATCGTCGTGGGTCGCAAGCAGCCCGCGGCCGTGCACGCGCTCGTTCACGCGGTGCATCGCGCGATCGGCGCCGTCGGCAAGACGGTGAAATTCGTACAACCCCTCGACGAGGTGAAGGGCGGCCCGGCGGAGATCGCGGCGCTCGCGAAGGACCTCCAGGCGGGCACGGTCGACACGCTCCTCGTGCTCGGCGGCAACCCCGTCTTCAACGCGCCCGCGGACGTCCGCGACGCCATCGGCAAGGCGAAGACGCTGGTCCACGTGGGCACGCACGTCGACGAGACGGGCAAGGCCGCGGCGTGGCACCTGAACCGCGCGCACACGCTGGAGAGCTGGAGCGACGTCCGGTCCGAAGACGGCACGGGCGCGATCATCCAGCCGCTCATCGCGCCGATGT
This sequence comes from Polyangium jinanense, assembly GCF_028435365.1. Next base: position 14,443 of record NZ_JAGTJJ010000098.1, read on the forward strand.
ACGGCGGCAAGACGGACGCGGAGATCCTCGAGGTTTTCCTCGGCGGCACGCGCAAGGGCTACGACCTCGTCCGCGCGAGCTGGCGTGGGGCGCAGTCGCTCGTCGCCGACTTCGAGCGTGACTTCCGGCGCGCGCTGCACGACGGCCTCTGGAAGGACAGCGCCTTCCCGGCCGAGACGGCGGATCTCGACGCTGCGAAGGTCGGCGCGGCGATCAAGGCGCAGAAGGCCGTGGCGCCGAAGGGCGACCTCGAGGTCGTCTTCGACCCGGATCCGCACACGTGGGACGGCCGGTACGCGAACAACGGCTGGCTCCAGGAGATGCCGGACCCGATGGCCAAGGTCACCTGGGGCAACGTCGCGTCCCTCTCGCCGAAGACGGCGAAGGGGCTCGGCGTGGTCGACGGGGATCTGGTCACGGTGGGCGCGAACGGGGCGACGGTGACGTTGCCCGCGCTCGTGGCGCCGGGGCTGGCGGACGGGACGATCCTCGTCACCGTCGGCCAGGGCCGGACCGTGGTCGGTCGGGTCGGCAAGAACGTCGGCGTCGATACGGGGGCGCTGCGCACGAGCGCGGCCTTCCACGTCGCGGACGGCGTGTCGATCACGAAGGCGGGCGGCTCGACGAAGCTCTCGCGGACGCAGGAGCACTTCCTCACGGAAGGCCGGCCGCTCGTGCTCGAGGCGTCGTTCGCCAAGTACCAGGAGAACCCGCAGGTCGTCCCGCCGCCGAAGAAGTACCTGAGCCTCTTCGAGGAGCGGAAGTACGACAAGGGTCACGCCTGGGGCATGACGATCGACCTCGCGGCTTGCGTCGGCTGCAACGCATGCAGCATCGCCTGCCAGGCGGAGAACAACATCCCGATCGTCGGCGCCGAAGGCGTGCAGCGGTCGCGCGAGATGCACTGGCTCCGCATGGATCGGTACTTCGAGGGTGACCTCGAGAACCCGACCAGCGTCTCGCAGCCGATGATGTGCGTGCACTGCGAAAACGCGCCGTGCGAAGAGGTCTGCCCGGTCGCGGCGACGACGCACAGCCCCGAGGGGCTGAACGAGATGACGTACAACCGGTGCATCGGCACCAAGTACTGCGCGAACAACTGCCCCTTCAAGGTGCGTCGGTTCAACTACCACGACTACACGAAGGACACGATCGAGCAGCACAAGATGCAGATGAACCCCGACGTCACGGTGCGCAGCCGAGGCGTCATGGAGAAGTGCACGTACTGCGTGCAGCGCATCAACCGCGCGAAGATCTCCGCGAAGGCGGAGGGGCGCGACCGTCTCCGCGACGGCGAGGTGGTGACGGCGTGCCAGGCGGCTTGCCCGGCGCAGGCGATCCACTTCGGCGACCTCAACGACAAGCAGAGCGAGGTGGCCAAGCGCGCCGCCGGGCCGCGCGGATACAAGCTCCTCGAAGAGCTCAACATCCGCCCGCGCACGTCGTACCTCGCCAAGATCAAGAACCCCAACCCTGAGCTGGAGGGGGCATGACCACCGCCGCCCTGCAAGAAGACACGCCCGGCAAGCGTGCTCCACTCGTCCTCGGCCACCGCGATTTCAACGCGGTGACCGAGACGGTCGCGGGGATCGTCGAGAAAAAGACGACCCCCTCGTGGCTGGTTCTTTTGGGCCTCGCGGTGAGCGTACTGCTCATCCTGCTCGGCTCGCTCGGTAAGCTCGTCGCGGAAGGCCTCGGTATCTGGGGTCTGAACAACACGGTCTTCTGGGCCTGGGACATCACCGGCTTCGTCTTCTGGATCGGTATCGGCCACGCCGGCACGCTGATCAGCGCCATTCTCTTCCTGTTCCGGCAGAAGTGGCGCACCAGCATCAACCGCGCGGCGGAGGCGATGACGATCTTCGCCGTCATGTCGGCGGCGATTTACCCGGTGTTCCACGTCGGTCGCGTGTGGTTCGCGTATTGGCTCTTCCCGATACCGAACCAGATGAGCATGTGGCCGAACTTCAAGAGCCCGCTGCTCTGGGACGTGTTCGCGATCTCGACGTACGCGACGGTCTCGATCCTCTTCTGGTACGTCGGCCTCGTGCCGGACCTCGCGACCCTGCGTGATCGCGCGACGACGAAGGTCCGCTCGATCGTGCTCGGCATCTTTTCGCTCGGCTGGCGTGGCTCGCACCGGAACTGGCTGAACTACGAGAAGACCTACCTCATCCTGGCCGGTCTCTCGACGCCGCTCGTTCTCTCGGTGCACACGATCGTGTCGTTCGACTTCGCCGTGTCGATCATGCCGGGCTGGCACACGACGATCTTCCCGCCGTACTTCGTCGCCGGCGCCATCTTCAGCGGCTTCGCGATGGTCGTGTCGCTGATGGTGCTCGCGCGCAAGGCGTACGGTCTCGAGGGCCTGATCACCATCAAGCACCTCGAGAACATGAACAAGATCATCCTCCTCACGGGGACGATGGTCGGTTACGCCTACGCGATCGAGTACTTCATCGCCTGGTACGGCGGCAACGAGTACGAGCGCTTCGCGTTCATCAACCGCGCGTTCGGTCCGTACAAGTGGGCGTACTGGACCATGTGGAGCTGCAACGTCTTCTCCCCGCAGCTCTTCTGGTTCAAGCGCATCCGGACCAGCATCCCGGCGATGTTCGTGATCTCGATCTTCGTGAACATCGGCATGTGGTTCGAGCGCTTCGTCATCATCGTGACGAGCCTCCACCGCGACTACATCCCCTCGAGCTGGACGTACTTCCGGCCGAGCCTCTTCGACATCTCGACGTTCCTCGGGTCGTTCGGTCTGTTCTTCACGCTGTTCCTCCTCTTCCTCCGGTTCATGCCGGCGGTGGCCATCAGCGAGGTCAAGGGCGTGATGCCGCAGGCGGATCCGCACGCGGGCCACGACGACCACGGTCACGACGCGCACGACGACCACCATGAGGAGGCGAGCGCGAAGGCCGAGGAGAGCGAGGACGAGGGCGACGAGGGCGAGGAGGCGTCGGAGGGCGACGCGGAGAAGGACGAGGAGGAGTCCCGTGGATAAGGCTCATCGTCACGAAGAGCTCGAGGAAGAGGCGGCGAAGCCGTTCGGCCTCATGGGCTACTTCCTCACGCCTGGCGAGCTGATGCACGCCTGTGAGAAGCTGAAGAACGCGGGGTACAAGGACTTCGACGCGCAGACGCCGTTCCCCGTTCACGGCCTGGAGAAGGCGATGGGGCTGCCCCCGTCGAAGATGCCCTGGATCGTGCTGATCGCCGGCGCGACGGGCCTGGCCAGCGCGATTGCGCTGACGTGGTTCGTCTCGATCGACTACCCGCTCGTCATCAGCGGCAAGCCGTCGTTCTCGTACCAGGCGTACATCCCGATCATGTTCGAGCTCACCGTGCTCTTCTCGGCGTTCGGTGCGTTCTTCGGCTTGTGGGGCATGAACCGCCTGCCGATGTTCTACCACCCGTCGATGAAGCACCCGTCCTTCCCGCGTGCGACGGACGACGCGTTCTTCGTCACCGTCGAGGCGAAGGACCCCAAATACGACGCGTCGAAGACGAGGAGGCTCCTCGAGGAGCTCGGCGCGCGTGAGATCGTGGAGGTCACGGAATGAGGCCCGCCGCATTCCTCTTGTTCGCGCTGGCCCTCGCGGGCTGCCGCGGCAACAAAAGCGAGGAGCCGCCGGTCCACGTCTTCGGAGACATGGACTGGCAGCCCAAGTACCAGTGGGGTGAGGCGAGCCCGTTCTTCGAGGACGGCCGCGCGATGCGGCCGATCGTCGACGGGACGGTGCCCGTTGGCCACCTGGACGAGGACGACGCGTATTACCGCGGCAAGGACGCGAAGGGCGAGTTCATCGGCCGCGCGCCGCTCGAGGTGGACGAGAAGGTCGTTCGTCGTGGCCAGGAGCGCTTCAACATCTACTGCGCGCCCTGCCACGACATGTCGGGCAGCGGCCGCGGGATGGTGGTGCAGCGTGGCTTCCCCCCGCCGGTCGAGCTCTCGTCGGATCGGGTCCGGACCATGCCGGACGGGCAGATCTTCGACACCATCTCGCACGGCGTCCGGAACATGCCGTCGTATCGCAAGCAGATCCCGGTGGCCGACCGGTGGGCCATCGTCACGTGGGTGAGGGTGCTCGGCAAGAGCCAGCATGCCTCGATCGATGACGTGCCTGCCGACAAGCGCAGCGCGATCGAGCCGGAAGGAGACGCGCAATGAGCCAGGCGGCGGCGATGACCGCAGGTCGGGCCACGGGCGGCAAGGCCAAGACCGACGACGCCCGGAAGCTCCCGAAAGAAGTGGGCGACACGATCACGAAGGCGGGCATGGGGCTCGCGGTCGTGGGCGTGGCGGCGGCGGGCGCCGGTTATGCGATGGACGCGAAGCGATTCGCGTTCTCGTATCTGATCGGCTTCCTGTTCGTCGCGACGATCGCGCTCGGCGGCCTGTTCTTCGTGCTGGTGCAGCACCTCGCGCGCGCGGGCTGGTCGGTGGCGGCGCGGCGGCAGATGGAGTGGCTCGCGGGCCTTCTCCCTGCGGTCGCGGTCCTCGCGATCCCGATCTTCCTCTGGGCGCACGACCTGTACCACCACTGGATGGGGCCGCAGGCGGCGACGGATCCGATCCTGCAGAAGAAGGCGGGGTACCTGAACCCCTCGTTCTTCTATGGCCGGTCGGCGCTTTACCTCGTGGTGTGGGTGGCCCTCGGCCTCTACTTCACGCGCAATAGCCGGGCGCAGGACGAGAGCGGTGACATCAAGCTCACCGAGAAGATGCAGACGGCCAGCGCGCCGGCGATGATCCTCTTCGCCCTGACGACGACGTTCGCGGCGTTCGACTGGGTGATGAGCCTCGACCCGCACTGGTACTCGACCATCTTCGGCGTGTACGTGTTCGCCGGGTGCGCGACGAGCTCGTTGTCGGTGCTCGCGCTCATCACGGTGCAGCTCCAGCAGCGCGGCTACTTCCGCAAGATCAGCACGATCGAGCACCGGCACGACATCGGCAAGCTGCTCTTCGGGTTCATCGTCTTCTTTGCGTACATCGGCTTCTCGCAGTTCCTGCTGATCTGGTACGCCGACATCCCCGAGGAGACGGTGTGGTACCACCACCGCTGGGACGACGCGGGCTGGGCGAAGGTGAGCCTCGCGATCTTCTTCGGCCACTTCCTGATCCCCTTCCTGCTCCTGCTCTCGCGGCATGCGAAGCGGCACGGGATGGTGCTCTCGCTCGGCGCGGTGATCATGCTGGTCATGCACTACGTCGACCTCTACTGGCTCGTCATGCCGACGTTCGACCACCACTTCCACTTCAGCGTGGTGGACATCTGCGGCCTGCTCGGACCGCTCGGCATCGCGGCGTTCCTGGTCGCGCGGCAGGCTGCGCAGGGCCCGCTCTACCCGCTCCGTGATCCTCGGCTCGCCGAGACCGTGAAGGTGGACAATCCATGAGCAAGAAGAAGAAGAAGAACCAGGGCCGCGCAGAGGCCGCTGCCGAGGAGACCTCGAAGGTGTCCTCGGACAACGACGAGTCCACCTCCGAGGAGCGCGAGGACAGCGTGGAGTCGAGCGCGCACGACGATCACGGCGACGAGGCGCACGAGGGCGGTCACGGGCACGGCGGGCACGACCCGGTCGAGGACGACAGGCCGCGCAATGGCCTCATCGCGCTCGTCACGGTCATCACCTGCGTGGTCGTGGTGGTCCTCTGCGTCGCGGTGCGCGAGATCTTCAACTACTACGTGGATCGCGAGCTCCACGACAAGGTCCTCTCGCTGCAATCGAGTGACCTTCGGGCCCTTCGCGCCGCCGAGCAGCAGAAGCTCACGCATTACCAGTGGGTGAGCAAGAAGGACGGCGTCGTGCGAATCCCGACGGATCGCGCGGTCGAGTTGACGATCGCGGCGTATCGGCAGCCGCCCGTGGCCCCGCCTCTGAAGGAGGAGCCGGCCCCCGCGCCCCAGCAGGACAAGCCCGAGGAGAACAAGGGCGAGAACAAGGGCGAAGAGAAGAAGGACGGCGCCAAGGTCGAGGAGAAGGGCGACAAGAAGGGCGACTCCAAGGATACTCACAAGCCCGAGGACAAGCCCAAGGAGCCCAAGAAGTGATGGTTCGTCCGGGCCGCTTCCTTATGTTCGTCGCTGCCGCGCTCACGGCGGCCGTGGTCACGCTTGCGCCGGTAACGCCTGCGCTCGCGGGGGATCCGGCGCTGCCGAAGGAGCTCGAGGGCGTGGACATCGAGGAGCGACCCGGCGCCGTCCTTCCGGCGGACGCGAAGCTCCGTGATCAAGCGGGGCACGACGTCACGCTGGGCAGCTACCTCGACGGCGAGCACCCGGTGATCCTGGTGCTCGCGTATTACGAGTGCCCGATGCTCTGCTCCCTGGTCGTGAACGGCCTGTTGCAGGGCATGAAGGACCTCGCCTGGACGGCGGGCAAGGAGTACCGCGTCGTCGTCGTCAGCATCGATCCTCGCGATACCCCCGAGGCGGCCCGCAAGAAGCGCGACTCGTACGTCAGCGTGTATGGCCGGCCCGTGGCACCGCGGGGATGGGATTTCCTGGTGGGGGAGGAGGCCCAGGTGCGTCGGGTGGCCGACGCGGTGGGCTTCCGGTACCGCTGGGAAGAGGCGACGCAGCAGTATGCGCATGCGGCGGGCGTGTTCGTGTTCACGCACGAGGGCAAGCTCTCGCGGACGCTGTACGGGCTCAATTACAGCGCGAAGGATCTCGAGCTGTCGTTGCTCGAGGCGTCGCAGGGCAAGCTCGCGTCCGCGTGGGGTCGCGTGCTCCTGTTCTGCTTTCATTATGATCCCGCAGAAAACAAGTACGTCCTCGCGACGAGGCGTCTGATGAAGGCGGGCGGTGCGTTCACCGTGCTGGGCCTCGGAGGCATGCTCTTCGGGTTCTGGCGGCGTGAGCGTCGTCGCGCGTCGAAGTCGGCGGATGGAGCTTTGGCATGAGGTTGGATCCGATCGAACTCGGCTCGTTCTGGATGCCGAAACAGTCTTCGACGATCGCAGAGGAAATCGATACTGCGTACTACATCGTCTACTGGCTGGATGTCGTGATGTTCGTTCTCCTGATGGGGGCGCTCGCGTACTTCATGTACAAGTACAAGCGACGCGGCCCGAAGGACAAGCTCAGCGACGTCACCCACAGCACGACGCTCGAGATTTCCTGGACGATCATCCCGTCGATCCTCGTGATTGGCCTCTTCTTCGTGGGCCTCAAGGGCTGGATGCAGGCGATGGTCGCGCCGGGCAATGCGCTCGAGATCCGCACGACGGCGGAGATGTACATGTGGACGTTCACGTACCCGAACGGGAACGTGAGCGTGAACGAGCTCGTGGTGCCCAAGGGCCAGCCCGTGAAGCTCATCATGAGCTCGAAGGACGTGCTCCACAGCTTCTTCGTGCCCGAGTTCCGGGTGAAGCAGGACGTCGTGCCGGGCATGTACACGACGATCTGGTTCGAGGCCACGGAGAACCGCGATACCATTCTGTTCTGCACGGAGTATTGCGGCGTCGGCCATTCGGACATGATGGCCAAGGTCCGGGTGATGGAGAAGGCCGACTACGACAACTGGCAGGAGACGGGCCTATTGCCCGGGGAGAAGCCGCTTCCCCCGGCGGAGCTCGGCAAGAAGCTCTACGCGACGCGTAGCTGCAACACCTGCCATTCGCTCGATGGGTCCCGCATCCAGGGCCCGACGTTCAAGGGGGTCTTTGGTCGGTCGGAGCAGATCGCGGACGGTTCGTCGGTCAAGGTCGACGAGAACTACATCCGTGAGAGCTTGCTCGAGCCGAACAAGAAGGTGGTCCAGGGGTATCCGGCGGTCATGCCGACCTACAAGGGCCTGCTCAAGGAAACGGACATCGACGCGATCATCGCGTACCTGAAGACGGTCCAGTAGGGAATCGGAGGCTCGATCATGGCAAATACGGCTACGGTCGACGAACTCGGGCACGCGCCCGAGGTTCGAGGCAAAAACTACCTGAACCAAACTGCCGGCGTCTGGTCCTGGCTGACCACGGTCGACCACAAGCGCATCGGCATCATGTACCTGGTGTCGGTGCTCGTCGGCTTCGGCCTCGGCGGCATCTTCGCCCTTCTGGTCCGTCTCGAGTTGTTGACGGCGAAGAAGACCATCATGGACGCCACGCAGTACAACCAGGCGTTCACGCTGCACGGCGCGGCGATGGTGTTCCTCTTCATCATCCCGTCGATTCCGGCGTCGCTCGGCAACTTCTTCCTGCCGCTGATGATCGGCGCGAAGGACGTGGCCTTCCCGAAGCTCAATCTCTTGAGCCTCTACCTGTTCTGGATCGGCGCGATCTTCATGCTCGCGGCGATCGTGACGGGCGGCGTGGACACGGGCTGGACCTTCTACGTGCCCTACGCCTCCGGCGTGTCGACGACGTCGGTCATCTCGGCGACGTTCGGCGTCTTCGTGATGGGGTTCTCGAGCATCCTGACGGGGCTCAACTTCATCGTGACGCTGCACAAGCTCCGGGCCCCGGGGATGAGCTGGTACCGCATGCCGCTCTTCCTCTGGTCGCTCTACGCGACCAGCATCATCCAGGTGCTCGCGACGCCGGTCCTCGGCATCACGCTGCTCCTGCTCATCTTCGAGCGCGCGTTCCACATCGGCATCTTCGATCCGACGCTCGGCGGTGACCCCGTCCTCTTCCAGCACTTCTTCTGGTTCTACAGCCACCCGGCCGTGTACATCATGATCCTGCCGGGCATGGGCGTGGCGACGGAGATCCTCACGACGCACTCGAAGCGCCGGGTCTTCGGGTACAAGGCGATCGCGTTCTCCAGCGTGGCCATCGCCCTCGTGTCGTTCCTCGTGTGGGGCCACCACATGTTCGTCTCGGGGCAGAGCGAGCTCTCCTCGGCGATCTTCTCCTTCCTGACGTTCTTCGTGGCCATCCCGAGCGGCGTGAAGATGTTCAACTGGCTCGGCACGCTCTGGGGCGGGTCGATCCGGTTCACGGTCCCGATGCTCTACGGCATCGCGTTCCTCTTCCTCTTCGCGATCGGCGGCCTGACGGGCCTCTTCCTCGGCACGCTGAGCGTCGACCTGCACCTGCACGACACGTACTTCGTCGTGGCCCACTTCCACTACGTGATGATGGGCAGCACGGCGATCGCGTTCTTCGGCGGCCTCCACCACTGGTGGCCCAAGATGACGGGCAAGATGTACGACGAGAAGCTGGCGCGCGTGGGCTTCGCCCTCACGTTCATCGGCTTCAACTGGACGTTCTTCACCCAGTTCATCCTCGGCACGCGTGGCATGCCGCGCCGCTACTACAACTACCTCGACCAGTTCCAGCCGCTGCACGCGTTCTCGACGTACGGCTCGTGGGTCCTGGGCACGGGCTTCCTCATCACGTTCATCTGCCTCGCGCGCTCGCTCAAGAGCGGCGCGCCCGCGCCGGCGAACCCGTGGGACAGCGCGACGCTCGAGTGGCAGACGCAGTCACCGCCGATCACGGAGAACTTCGAGAAGGCCCCCATCGTGACGCTGGACGCGTACGAGCGTCCCGCTGAGGAGACTGCTTGATGAGCGCGAAAGCCGAGGCTTTGGGCGGCGCCGGGGAGAGCAAGCTCTCCCCCCAGTTCCACGTCGCCCACCACTTCGACAAGGCAGACACCCAGTTCGACGCAGGTCGAATGGGCGTGTGGCTCTTCTTGGTGACGGAGATCCTGCTGTTCGGCGGCTTGTTCTGCGCCTTCGCCATCTTCCGTAGCAAGTACTTCCCGTCGTTCGTCGAGGCGCACCACCACCTCGACCGCGTGATGGGCGGCATCAACACCATCGTGCTGATCACCTCGAGCTTCACGATGGCGCTCGCGGTCCGCTCCGCGCAGAAGAACGAGACCAAGAAGACGACGCTTCTGCTCGCGATCACCCTCGCGTGCGCGGCGGGCTTCCTCGTGGTCAAGTACTTCGAGTACAGCCACAAGATCCACGACGGGCTCCTGCCCGGCGGGAACTTCACGGCGGCGGATTTCGCCTCGGGTCACCCGGGCATCTTCTTCGCCATCTACTTCATGATGACCGGGATCCACGGCGTGCACGTGGTCATCGGCATGGGCCTCATCCTCTGGATCCTCCTCCGGAACCAGAAGAACGAGTTCTCCAGCCGTTACTACGCGCCCGTCGAGAACGTGGGCCTTTACTGGCACCTCGTCGACCTCGTCTGGATCTTCCTCTTCCCGCTCCTTTACCTGGTCGGCTGATCCCCGGAGCAGAGCGCACCATGAGCACTTCGCACGCAGAGCACGACCACGGTCACGGACACGGAAGCGGAAACGGCGATCACGTTCCGCACGTCCTGCCGTTCAAGGTCTACATCGGCACCTTCGCCACGCTGCTCTTCCTCACGGTCGTCACCGTGGCGGCGAGCTACGTGGATATCGGTCACACGGGCAACCTGATCGTCGCCCTCTTGATCGCCACGATCAAGGCGTCGGTCGTCGCGCTCATCTTCATGCATCTCAAGTGGGACCATAAGTTCCACGGGATCATCTTCGTCTCCGCCCTGATCTTCCTCGCGGTCTTCATCGGCATCACGATGAGCGACACGGAGTTCCGCGGCGAAGCCGAGTCGATCGAGGCGAAGAACCCCGTCGATCTGAAGGACCCGTTCAAGGCCCAGCGCACCGGCGACATCGCCGTCCCCAAGGAGGCGGCTCTGCCCGCCGCCGCCGGCTCGGCCGCTCCGGCCGCCGGTTCGGCCGCCCCGGCCACGGTCCCCGCCAAGCACTGAGTCGTTCCCTCCCGCCCTTCGGGGGCTTGGCTCGGCAAACGAGCTCAGCCCCCAGCCTCCCGCACGCTCCTCCAACTGCGAACCGCTCGACACCGGGTTCGGACTCGCCATAGTCTTCCGACCCGATGTCGGCCCGTGTCTCCGTTCCCCCCATCGCCGTCGTCGAGCCCGGGACGGCGCGCGCGGCGGGTGATGTACCCACAGGGGGACAGTCATCCGTACGGGCCGTCCTTGCGAGCGCGGATCCGATCCCCGAGGGGACCGCGGCGCGGTGGCTGATCCAGCTCCGCTGGCTCGCGATCCTCGGCATGGGCGCGACCACGGCGACCGGAAAATGGTTCGTCCCGGATCTCGCCGTCACGCCGGTGTTCCTGATCCTCGGCTTGCTCGTGATCCTGAACGGGGCATTCGCGCTCGTGCTCGGCCGCATCCGCGGGCACGAGCAGCGCCTCGTCGCCGGGCAGATCACGTTCGACGTGCTCGCCCTCGGCGCCGTGCTCTGGGTCACGGGCGGCACGGGGAATCCGTTCGCCGCGTTCCTCGTGTTTCAGATCGCCCTCGCGGGTTTGCTCAGCGGCGGCCGCGCCATCCTCGCGATCGCGGGCCTGACCGTGGGCGTTGGCGCGCTCGTCTCGTTCGCCGACCCGCTGCCGCTGGCCTCGGCGCCGCTCGGCAAGGAGCGCGTCCACCACCTCGGCGCGTTCGTCTCGCTCGCGACCGTGGCCGGTTTCCTCGGTGTGTTCCTGTCCGTGTACGCGCGGCGGCTCGACGAGCTCCGGCAACGTTCGCTGCGCAATGACAAGCTCGCGATGCTCGGCCGCGTGGTCGGCGGCATGTCGCACGAGCTCTCGACGCCGCTCGCCACGATCCTGCTCGCCGGGCGCGAGCTTTCGGAGCTCACGAAGGACGTTTCGCCCGACGCCTCCGAGCTCGCGCGCACGATCGCGGGCGAGGCGCAGCGTGCGAGCGACATCATCGGCCTCGTGCGTGGGTACATCCGGCCCGATCAGCGGCGCGAGGAGGTCGAGCTCGGCAAGCTGGTCACGGAGATGGCGGGGCGCGAGCTCCGGCGGCTCGCGTACCGGGGCGAGATCACGATCGACGCGCCCGAGCCGGTGTACGTGACGGTCATGCCTGCGGGCCTCTTGCAGGTGCTGGTGAACGTCCTGACGAACGCGACCGAGGCGATGGTGCGGACGGCGAGGCCGCGGATCACGATTGTGGTGCGAGACGGCAGTGATCACGCCGAGATCGTGGTCGACGACAGTGGGCCGGGGTTTGCGCCGGAGATCCTCGCGCGGCTCGGCGAGCCGTTCCAGACGACGAAGGAGCGCGAGGGAGGGATGGGGCTCGGGCTCTACGTGAGCTCGGTGCTGCTCGATCGGATGAACGGCACGTTGAGTGTGGACAATGGGGCCGAAGGCGGGGCAAGAGTGACGATCCGGCTCGCGCGCCGTGTGGCGTCGCGTGACTCGGAGGTATGAGGATGCCTCGCAAGATCGAGACGGCGCTGCTCATCGACGACGACGACGCATTTCGCACGACGCTCCAGGGCGCGATGCGGCGGCGCGGGGTGCAGGCGCGGACGGCGGCGACGGTGGAGGAGGGGGTCGTCGCGCTGGAGGACGCGCCGGTGGATCTCGTGGTCGTCGATTACCGCATGCCGCGCGTCGACGGGCTTTCGGCCCTGCCGCGATTGCGACGGCTTTGCCCGGAGGCGGCGATCGTGATGCTCACGGGATTCGGGGACATCCCGCTCGCGGTGGCGGCAGTGCGCGAGGGCGCGGACACGCTGCTGACGAAGCCGATCGACGCGGATCGATTGCTGCGCGAGGCGACAGTGTTGTTCGAGCGTCCGCGCGCGCCGTTTTCGGGGGCGCCGCCGTCGAGCCGCACGACGTACAAGCTCGACGAGCTCGAGCGCGACGCGATCAACGCCGCGCTCAAGGATTCGGGTGGGGTGATTGCGGTGGCGGCGAAGTTGCTCGGGATCGATCGCCGGACGCTGCAGCGGAAATTGAAGAAATCGTCCTGACGTACAGCGGAGCGCCGGGGTTTCACCCCGGACCCCGACCAGGGGTTGTCCACCCCTGGACCCGGACCAGCGCAAGCGCTGGACTCGGGGTCGATGAACTGCGCGATGCGCAGTTCATCGAACAGGCCGAGGCAAGACCGGCGAAGGCCCTGCCAACCAAAGCAGCGGCGTGACATTTCAACCGGCAACGTT
>NZ_JAGTJJ010000099.1 GCF_028435365.1 Polyangium jinanense
GACAGCGCGCATCGCGCGCTGTCGCCCCGCGTCCAGGGCTTGCCCTGGTCCGGGTGCAGGGGCGGATAGCCCCTGCTCGGGTCCGGGGTGAAACCCCGGCGCTACGCTGTGAAACGCCTGCGGCTCAGGCCGGGTGCGCCGCGCCGTTGAGCTCGGACGGCTCGGGGGCCTCCTCGCCGCTGATCGTCGAGGGCCCGAGCTCCATCACCGGCGGCGCGGCCGGCGTCCCGTCCGTCGGCTCGGCAGCCGCCTCGGCAGCCGGTTCGGCGGCCGGCTCGGCGCTTGCGGCCTTCGCCTTCGCGGGGCGGCCGCGGCGCTTCGGCGTGTCGCCGCTGGCCTCGCGGGAGGGGCCGGGCGGCGAGGATGCCGTGCCTGCGATCCGCGCGACCGACTCGACCTTCGACCGGATGTCGGGGTGATCCTCGGCGTAGACGCGCGCGTAGGCGAGCGCCTTCGTGGTCTTGCTCGACAGCGTCTCCTCGCTGTCCCGCAGCGCCGCGCGCGCCGCTTCGAGGGCTGCCTCTGCTTTCGCCACGGCCTCGGTGTGGGTCCGGACCTCGGTCACCACCTGCTCGAGGGTCGCCCGATCGACGCCGGGAAAGCTCACATGCGAGAGCTCGCTCGCGAACAGGTCCATCAGGGCCTGGACCGAGGGAGGAATGGGATCTGCCACGTCCATGGTCGTCTCCGTTTGCCGTTGCGGGGCCGGGGCGCGCGCCCGGACCCTGCGCGATCCGCTCGGGCGGGTCGCTACCCCAGGTCGTGGCCGCTGTCTAGATGTACAGTGGCAGATCGATGGCAACGGGGGTCGTTCAAGCCGGGACGGGCCCGACGTACCGCGACGCCGGCCGGATGAGCCGCCCCGCCCGCCGCTGCTCCTCGACGTGCGCGCACCAGCCGGCGGCCCGTCCCACCGCGAACGTGGGCGTGAACAGCTCGCGCGGCAGGCCCACGGCGTCGAGCAGGACGGCCGTGTAGAACTCGACGTTGGCCTTGAGCGGCCGATCCGGGTGCCGCTCGGCGAGCTGGGTCTCGGCCGCGCGCTCGGTTGCCCGCGCGAGCGCGAGACGCGCCCCTGCCCCCACGCTCCCGTCGCGCTCGAGCTCGCCGATGGCCCGCTCGAGCACCGCCGCCCGCGGATCCCGCACCCGGTAGATCCGGTGCCCCATGCCCATGATGCGCCTCCCTGCTGCGAGCTCGGCTTCGATCCACGCCGCGGCCCGCGACGGCTCGCCGATGCCGTCGAGCATGTCGAGCACGGGCCCTGGCGCGCCGCCGTGCAGCGGGCCCTTCAGCGCGCCGATGGCCGCCACGATCGCCGAGACCAGATCCGAGCCCGTCGAGGCCACGACCCGCGCGGTGAACGTCGAGGCGTTCATGCCGTGATCGGCCACGGTCACGAGGTAGGCGTCGAGCCCCCGCGCCGCTGCCTCGGGCGCGACCGCGCTGCGCACCATCCGCAGGAAGTCCGCCGCGTGCCCGAGCTTCGCGTCCGGGGCGATCGGCGCGCCTCCTGCGCGACGCCGCGCCCAGGCCGCCGCGAACGTCGCGACCGCGCCCGTGACCCGCGCGAGCTCGACCCACGCGGGCCGATTCTCTGACCGCCACGCCGCGCGCGCGCCGAAGTGCGCCACGCATGCCATGAGCGCCGCGCTTCCGTCCTCCGCGACGAGCGCTTCCCCGAGCGACGGAATTTGCTCGAAGGCCAGCGTCCGCCCCTCGGCGAGCGCCTCCGCGATCGCGCCGCGGGTCGCCGCGTCCGGCAGCGCGCCCGTCCAGAGCAGCGCGCACAGATCCTCGAAGCCGACCCGGCCCGCGAGCGCCTCGACGTCGTACCCGCCCACGACGAGCCGCCCCCGCTCGCCGTCGACCTCGCTCAATGCCGTATCCGCCACGACGACCCCATCGAGCCCGCTCGCTTTCGTCGCTGCGTGTTTCGCCCCATTCTGCTTCGCAAGGTCCATCGTTTCCTCCTTCGTTGATGGTATCCTTGATGTCGTGAGCAACGTTGATCAACGTGGATTGATCAATCAATCTACTGGATTCGACAATCAACCATCGAACCTCGTGTCCGGACCCGAGGCCGCCGCGCTGCTCGGGGTCAAGCGCGAGACGCTCTACGCGTACGCGAGCCGCGGCCTCGTCCGCAGCGTGCCCAGCGAGGGCGGGCGGAGCCGCCTCTACATGCGCGAGGACCTCGAACGGCTGAAGGCCCGGAGCGACGCGCGCCGCGGGCACGGCCCGGTCGCCGCTTCCGCCTTGCGCTGGGGCGAGCCCGTCCTCACCTCGACGATCACCACGATCAGCGCCGAAGAAGGCCCGCGCTACCGCGGTCAGGCCGCGACCGCCCTCGCCGCCGCCGGCGTGCCCTTCGAATCCGTCGCCGAGCTGCTCTGGACCGGCGCGCTCCCCGAAGAACGCCCCACCTGGACCTTGCCCCAGGATCCCGCCTTCCCCGTGGCCCGCCTCGCCGACCTCGTCCCCGAGGGCGCCCCGCCCCTCGCCACGCTCGCCCTCGCCGTCCCGGCCCTGGCCGCGCGGGATCCGCTGCGCTTCGCCGCCACCGAGGAGGCCGAGCTGCCCCGCGCCCGCGCCTTGATCCGCCGCCTCGCCGCGCTCTCCGCCCTGCCCGCAGGCGCGCGCCGCGCCAAGGCCGCGCTCGCCGAGCCCACGATGACCCGCGCCCTGCTCGTCGCCCTCGGCGGCCGCAGGTCTGAGCGCGCCGAGGCCGCCCTCGAACAGGCGCTCGTGCTGCTCGCGGATCACGAGCTCGCCACCTCGACGTTCGCCGTCCGCGTCACCGCCTCGACCGGAGCCGATCTCTACGCCTGCGTGAGCGCCGGGCTCGCCGCGGTCTCCGGCCCGAAGCACGGCGGCGCCTGCGACCGCATCGAGGCCGTGGTCGCCGAGGTCGGCCGCCCCGAAAAAGCCCGCGCCGTCGTCGCCGCCCGCGCCCGCCGCGGCGACAGGGTCCTCGAGCTCGGGCACCCGTTTTACCCCGACGGCGACCCGCGCACCCCACCCCTGCTCGCGGCCGCGCGCGTGGAGGCGCCTCGAAAAACCAGCGTCGCCGCCCTCTTCGCCCTGCTCGACGCGACGAAAGAGGCCGGCCATCCGCCCCCGTCCGTGGATGTCGGCCTCGTCGCCCTTTGCCTTGCGCTCGGCCTGCCGCCGGGCGCGGCCACGACCCTCTTCGCAATCGGTCGCCTCGCCGGCTGGATCGCCCACGCCCTCGAACAGCGCAAGGATCCTACGCTCCTGCGCCCGCGCTCGATCGCATCATGAAGCGCGGGCCATTCGCCGTCCCTGCGGCGCGATGTGCGCCTCGAACCAGTGCCCCGCGAGATCCGCGACCTGATCGAGCGCCCCCGGCTCTTCGAACAGGTGCGTCGCCCGCGGGATGATGACGATCTCCCGCTCGCACCGGAGATCCTCGAACGCCTGCTGGTTCAGATCGATCACCAGCGTATCCGCCCCGCCCACGATGAGCAGCGTCGGCGCCTGAACCTTCGGCAGCGCCGGCCCCGCGAGATCGGGCCGCCCGCCGCGCGAGACGACCGCCAGCACTGCGTCGGGCCGCTCCGCCGCGGCCACGAGCGCCGCCGCCGCCCCCGTGCTCGCCCCGAAGAGCCCGATCCCGAGGCCCGCCGTCGACGACGCCCGGCCGAGCCAATCGACGACGCCCGTGACCCGCCGCGCGAGCAGGTTGATGTCGAATCGGATCTCGGCCGTCCGCAGATCCACGGCCTCCTCCTCGGCCGTCAAGAGGTCCACGAGCAACGTCGCGAACCCGCGCGCCCGCAAGCTCGCCGCGACGTGACGATTGCGCTGACTGAACCGGCTCGAACCGCTGCCATGGGCGAACAGCACGACGCCCCGCGCCCCTGCCGGCATCCCGAGATCGCCGTTCAGCATCACGCCGTCCGCCGGCATGCAGACCGGCGAGGTCTCCGCTCGCTCGTTCACCATGATCCGCTCCCTCCCTATCGAGGATCCGGCATCGGGCAGAGAGCCCGCCGCCGCAACTACGACCGGATCACGGTCTCGACGCGAAGCGCATGCAAGAGCGGCTCTCCCCGCTCGAATGCCGAGACGCTCTCGAACGTGGTCTCCGCGATGTTCGTGAGTGCCTCGTGCGTCAAGAACCCCTGATGCGAGGTGACGAGCACGTTCGGGAGCGTGAGCAGCCGCGCGAGGACGTCGTCCTGGATCACGCGGTCCGAGAGATCTTGGAAGAAGATGCCCTCCTCCTCCTCGTACACGTCGAGCCCCGCGTGCCCCACCTGCCCCGTCTTCAGCGCTTCGAGCAGCGCGGGCGTATCGACGAGCGCGCCGCGCCCGGTGTTGATCAGCATCACCCCGCGCTTCATCGCGGCGATTGCCGCGGCGTCCACGAGGTGATGGGTCTCCGGCGTGAGCGGGACATGCAGCGACAGGATGTCCGCTTTCGCGTACAGCTCGGCGAGCGTGGTGTACCGGACGATCCCGCCGTCGACGAGCGTGGCGTCCGGGCGGAGGTCGTAGGCGAGCACGTGACAGCCGAACCCGTGGAGGATTCGCGCGAGCGCGGCCCCGATGCGGCCCGTGCCGATGACGCCGGCGGTCTTGCCGACCATGTCGAAGCCGACGAGGCCCTCGAGCGAGAAATTGCCCTCGCGCACGCGGGCGTAGGCTTTGTGGATCTTGCGGTTCAAGGCGAGGATCAGCGCGGCCGCGTGCTCGGCGACGGCGTGGGGCGAATACTCGGGCACACGCACGACGGGCAGCCCGAGCCGCGCCGCCGCCTGCAAATCGACGTGGTTGTAGCCGGCCGATCGAAGCGCGATGAGCCCGACGCCCACGGCGGCGAGCGTCTCGAGCGCGCGCGCGGTGACGTGGTCGTTGACGAAGGAGCAGGCCACGCGGGTCCCCTGCGCGAGCACGGCCGTCTCCTCGGTGAGCCGGGGTTCGAGGAAAACGAGCTCGTGCCCGCGCCGCGCGGCGGACGCGGCGAGGATGTCCCGCTCGTAGCGGTGGGTATCGAAGACGGAAACTTTCATCACAGATCGATCTGCATCCCGAGCTCCACGACGCGACCCGGGGGCAGGCCGAAATACGCCGTGGCGGGGCGCGCGTTGCGGGAAATGAAGGCGAAGAGGTCCTTGCGCCATTTCCACATCTTCGAGCGGCCGGTCGGCAGGAGTGTCTCGCGGCCGAGGTAATAACTCGTGCGCTGGAGCTCGATCGAGAGGCCGAACTCCTTGCAGGCGGCGAGCGCGTTCGGCACGTTCGGCGTCTGCATGAAGCCGTAGCGAGCATTGACCCGGAAAAACCCGTGGCCCTTGTGCTCGACGGTCAAGCGCTGATCGGGCGGGATCTCGGGGACGCGCTCGTTCGTGATGGAGAGCAGGACGACCTGCTCGTGCAGGACCTGGTTGTGCTTGAAATGGTGGAGCAGGACGGGCGGCGTGCCGTTCGGGTTCGAGGCCATGAAGACGGCCGTGCCGCGGACGCGGTGGGGCTTCGTGCGCTCGACGTCCTCGAGGAACATTTCGAGCGGCAGGATGCCATCCTTGAAGGACTCGGCGAGGATCCGGCGGCCCGATTTCCAGGTCGTCATGACCGTGAAGATCACGAACGCCATGGCCACGGGGAACCAGCCGCCCTGGAAAAACTTGGCGGCGTTTGCCGAAAAAAACGAGAGGTCGATGGCGAGGAACACCGCGACGGGCGGCAGCGCCTTCCAGAGCGGCCAGCCCCAGCGCTTCGTGACGACCACGAAATACACCGTCGTGGTGATGGTCATCGTGGCCGTGACTGCGATGCCGTAGGCCGCCGCGAGCGAGGTCGAGGTGCGGAACGTGAAGACGAGCAGGATGCAGGCGACGAGCAGCGCGCGGTTGATCTCGGGGATGTAGATCTGCCCCTCGGTGTCCTTCGAGGTGTGGACGATCGTGACGCGCGGGAAGTAGCCGAGCTGCACGGCCTGCTGCGTCAGCGAGAAGGCCCCGGAGATGAGCGCCTGCGAGGCGACGATCGTGGCCCCCGTGGCGATGGCGACCGTCGGGTAGAGGGCCCAGGAGGGGACGAGGCCATAAAAAGGATTCGTCGCGCCGCCGGGGTGCTGGAGCAGATACGCGCCCTGGCCGAAATAATTGAGCAGGAGCGCGGGCCAGACGATGGCGAACCACACCCGGCGGATGGGGCCGCGCCCGAAATGGCCCATGTCCGCATAAAGCGCCTCGCAGCCCGTGATGCAGAGGACCACAGCGCCGAGAAGCAGGAAGCCGTGGCCGCGGTGTTCCAGGAAAAACCGCACGCCGTGCCGGGGATCGACGGCCGCGAGCACGCTCGGATTGGCCAGGATCCACCGGGCCCCGAGGGTGGCGATGGTGACGAACCAAAGGAGCGTGACGGTCCCGAAGACATTGCCAATGCCCCCGGTGCCGCGCTTCTGCACGAGGAAGAGCGCGACCAGAATGGCCACCGTGAGCGGCACGACGACGTGCTTGAGCGGCTCGTACGCGACCTCGAGGCCCTCCATGGCCGAGAGCACCGAAATCGCGGGCGTGATGACGCCCTCGCCATAAAGGAGCGACGCGCCGAGAAGGACGAGCAAGACGAGCGGACCCGTGCCCGGGCCCTTGCGCGTGGGCACGAGCGCGAGCAGGGCCATGATGCCGCCGGAGCCTTGATTGTCGGCCCTGAGGACGAACGTGAGGTACTTGACCGTCACGACCATCAAGAGCGACCAGAAGACGAGCGAGAGGATGCCGAGGATGTTCGCCGGCGTGGGCGCGACGTGATGCGGGCTCTCCGGGCTGAAGCACTCCTTGATCGCGTAGAGCGGGCTCGTGCCGATGTCGCCGAAGACGACGCCGAGGGCGCCGAGGAGCAAGGCCCAGCGCGCGCCGTGCGTCGCCTCGCCGTGGGTCGCGGCGGCATGCGACGGCGCGCTCGTTTGTGGCGCGTCTCCGGCCGCCCTTGCGTCTGGGACCACGCTACTCCCGTCCGTCGCGGATGCGTCGGTGGAGGCAAGCGTGCCCGCTTGGTCTTCCGTCATGGAGCGCGGATGGTACCCCATCCCGGCAGAGACGCGAGGCGCGGCCCGCCGCCCCGGGAGGCTTGACCACGAGGACGGTGTGGACTTCTGTAGGGGGATGCCGGCACGGAGCGCACGCGGATGGGGATGAAGCTCCTGTGGGTCTGCGTCGGCGGGGCGATCGGCTCGGGTGCACGGTTTCTCGTGACGACCTGGTCCCTTTCGCGATACGGCACCGCATTTCCCTACGGAACCCTCGCCGTCAACGTCGCCGGCTCCTTCCTGCTCGCGCTCCTCTTCCAGCTCTCCCGGAGTGTCACGTGGCTCGGCCCGACGCTCCAGGTCGCGCTCGGCGCGGGTTTCCTCGGCGGGTTCACGACGTACTCCACGTTCAACCTGGAGCTCGTCCAGTACGTACAGAACGGACAGCCCCGCCTCGCCGCGCTGTACGGCACGGCGACGCTCGTGGGTTGCCTCTGCGCCGGGTTCGTCGGGATGTACCTCGGTCGGCTCCCCGGTTCGCGCTGACGACCCCGCAGCCGAGCTCGCCTGAAAGTCCACGCGAACAAGCGGCGGGCTCGACGCCCCGCGGCGCGGCCCGAGGGATCGACGCATGGCAGACGCGGACATCACGAGCGATCTCGGCCGCGAGCTCGCCGCCGGGCGGGCGGTCTTGTTCACGGGCGCGGGGTTCTCCGTCGACGCGCGCGCCGAGGATGGGAGCGCGATCCCGAGCGGGCCGGAGCTCTCCGAAGAGCTCTGGGACCTCTGCTTCCCCGGCGAATCCCGGGACGGGAGCGCGCTCCAGGACCTCTTCCAGCACGCCCTGTCCGAGACCCCGGACAAACTCGAAGCGCTGCTCCGGCGTCGGCTCACGGTCGACCCGGCGCGGCTCCCGGCGTTTTACCGGGTCTGGTTTGCCCTCCCCTGGCGCCGGATCTACACGCTGAACGTGGACGATCTCGCGACGGCCGCCGAGGCCCGGTTCGACCTGCCCCGGCCCGTCGTGATCCGCGCGGCGCTCGCCGACGATCCGCCGCCGGACGAGACCCCCGACGGATCGCGGCTCGAGGTCGTCCACCTGAACGGGCACGTGACGAACGGCCCGCGCGGCGTGACGTTCTCGACGACGCAGTACGGCGCGCGCCTCGCATCCGACAAGGATCCGCATTACGCGGCCCTCGTTCGCGACTTCTGCGACCTGCCGTTCGTCTTCGTGGGGACCCGGCTCGACGAATCTCCCCTCTGGCAAGAGCTCGAGCGCGTCGAGCGCACGGGCGGCGAGGAGCCGCAGCGGCCAAGACCGCGCTCCCTCCTGGTCACGCCTCAGATCGAACGCGCGCGCCAATGCCTCCTCGAGCGCATCGGCGTGGCCTGGGTCCCGCTCTCGACGCGGCAGTTCACCGACGAGGTACTCTTCCCGATCGCCCGATCCCTCGGCGTCGCCTGACCGGTCGAGAAAAACTTCGAATCCGCGGGGCCTGGGGACATCCCTCGTCGTGAGCACGACGACGAGACAACACGGGCAAGGTTGGCTCGGTGAGCCAGCCATCGGACATGACCGAGATTCCAGCGAACGCGTGGGGCGCGACAAGGCCCGAGGCGCACGGTTCCTCGGGACGCACCGGCATCGCCGCCGGTTCAACGTGGTCGGGCCCTGCCATGACGAACTGCATTACATGCTGGCCGCGAGCACGCGGCTCGCGGAGGTGCCGGACCTCGTGGCGCGCGGGTCGTACGTGGTGGTGCACGCGCCGCGGATGCATGGGCGGACGACGTGGCTGCGGGGGCTCTCGGTGGGGCTCGCGGAGAGCGGCGCGTGGGCCGTGGTGCGGGCGTCGTGCCGGCCGAGGCGCGGCGCGGAGGCGTCGGGCGAGCGCGCGTTGCTCGAAGCGATCGCGCAGGCGGCCGCGGAGCAGCTCCCGGCACCGCTGCGGCCACCGCCGTGGCCCCCTTCGTACGACGTGCGGTTCGCGGGCGTCGTGCTCTCGGCGTGGGCGCGGGCGTGCCCGCGGCCGCTCATCCTCTTGCTCGACGACGTGGAGCTCCTGCCACGCGAGATCCGCGCGAGCCTGCTCGCGCAGCTCCGGGCGACCTACGAGGCCCGGCCCCGCGCGGCGCCGTGGTCGGTCGTGCTCTCGGGCTCGGACGAGGTGCAGGCCTCGGCCGTGGAGCTGCTCGGCCCCGCGGCGACGTCGCTCCGCCTGCCCGATTTCACGGCCACGCAGGTGGCCGCGCTCTGCGCGGAGCACACGGAGGAGACGGGGCAGCCGTTCCGGGACGAGGCCGTGGCGCAGATCGCCGCGATCTCGGGCGGGCACCCGTGGGTCGTGAACGTCCTCGCGCGCGAGATCGTGGAGAAGCTACGTCCTCCGCTCCGGCAGCCGATCACCGCCGCGCACGTGATGGCGGCCGCCGAGCGGCTCCGAGGCGCATGGATCTGAGCGTGTCTGCTTCCCGCGGGAGTTCAGCTCGGGCACAATCGGCGCGATTTTCATGTCGATCGGCGAGGACGTTCCAGGCGACACGGCTCCGAGCGATGCCGAAACGACGGCGCTGGCCGTGGAGCCCTCTCCGGAGGTCGACACGTCCGCGCCGGCGGAGACCCCGCAGCCGACGTCGCGCATCGCGGCCCTCGCGCTCTCGCTCAACCTGGACGACGAGGCGCTCGTGCACCGCGCCGATCCGCTCATCGGCCTCGTCGTCGCCGGCCGTTATCGCATCCTCACGCCGATCGGCCGCGGCGGCATGGGCGTCGTCTACAAGGTCGAGCACGTCCACCTGGGAAAACTCCTCGCGATGAAGCTGCTCGCGGGCGAGCTCAGCATGAGCCCCGAGGTCGTGCGCCGCTTCAAGCGCGAGGCGCTCACCGTCTCGCGTTTGTCGAGCCCGAGCACCGTGCACGTCTTCGATTACGGCGTGGACGCGGGCCTCACGTACATCGTGATGGAGCTCGTGACGGGCCGTGATCTCGCCGCGATGCTGGCCGACGCCGGCCCGATGCCGTTCGCGCGGCTCGGCAAGATCGTCCTCCAGATCCTGAGCTCGCTCGGCGAGGCGCACGGCAAGGGCATCGTGCACCGCGACGTCAAGCCGCAGAACGTGATGATCACGACGACGGAAGGCGGCACCGACATCGCCAAGGTGCTCGACTTCGGCATCGCGAAGCTGCGGGAAGAGGCCGACGCGAGCACGGGCGGCGAGGTGACGCGCCGCGATCAGCTCATCGGCACGCCGTACTTCCTCGCGCCCGAGCTCATCCGCGGCGACCCCGTCGATCACCGCGCCGATCTCTACGCCGTCGGCGTGCTCCTCTACCACGCGCTCACCGGCCATTACCCGTTCCACGCGAAGACCTCGGCGAGCATCCTGGTCAAACACGTCACGGAGCAGCCGATCGCGCCGTCGATCCGCGCCCCGTCGCGCGGCATCCCGCCCGGGGTCGACGCCGTCGTGCTGCGCGCGCTCGAAAAGGATCCCGCGGCGCGATGGCAGAGCGCGGGCGAGTTGCAGGCGGCCATTGCGGCGGAGCTACGCAAGCTCGGGACGGAGGACGTCGAGGCGCTGCTCGATGCGAGCGTCCTCCGAAACCTCACGCGCGCGGCGCTGATGGGGGCGGCCCAGAGCCCCGGCGAGATTGCGAGCCGTGACGAGGTCGAGGCCTACGAGCGCAAGCTGCGCAGCCGCCGGCACCTCGCCTGGTTCGCGTCGAGCCTCGTGCTCATCCTCGGCGCGGGCGCGGGGCTCTTCGTGATGTGGCGACGCTGGACCCCGAGCTTCGCGGGCGCGGAGCTCGAGCCAAACGACACGGCGGCGAACGCGACGCCCTTGCCGCTCGGCACGTCGGTGTCCGGGCTCCTCGGCAAGCGCATCGACGCGCAGCACAGCGATCGTGATTTTTATTCGTTCGAGGTCCCGAAGGGCGCGGGGGATACGCCGCGGATCGCGCGCTTCGTGGTGACGGCGCTCCCGAACATGGAGACCTGCACACTCCTCTACCGGCAAGGCTTCCAGGCGCCGATCGCGCAGTACTGCGTGGGTCGATCCGGCCGGGATCTCTCGATCCCGCGGCTCAGCATCGAGCCCGGCCGGTACTACGCCTCCGTGCTGCAGGACCTGGATCCGCGTGGCGATCGAAGGATCCCCTTCGTGCACGAGAACGTTTCCGACACCTACGCCATCACGGTCGCGCTCGCCGAGGAGGGCTCCACGCACGAGATCGAGCCGAACGACGAGCTCCCCTCGGCCACGCCGATCGAGCCCGGCGAGACGCGGACGGGCGCGCTTGGCTGGGTCGAGGATCATGACACGTACTGCGTGGGCGCCTCCGCGAACGGCAAGGCGATCCGCTGGACGGCGCGTGATGTCGTGCGAGACGCGGGGTCGGTGCTGGAGGTCACGACGTTGCGAGGCCGCGAGGTCGAGCGGAGGGTCCGCGTGCACACCGCGGACAAGAGTACGCTCTCGCAAGAAGATACGCGCTCTCCCTGGACGGGTCCCGCGATCGCCTACGAGGAGGGCACGCCGCGCTGCGTGCGCCTAAGGCTCGTACGAGACCCTTGGATCACCGAGGCGCCGCGGGTGCAGCCTGGTGGGCTCGAGGCCTACGTCCTCGCGGTCGACGTCGTGCCCTGAGCTTCGAGGGACAAAAACCTCACATCCTCGTGACGAGCAGGTACACTCTGGGAGGCGCGGGGGTACGAGGAACCAGCGATGTCGGAGAACCAGCGTTACCGGGTCATCAAGCGGCTCGCCTCGGGCGGTATGGCCGAGGTGTTCGTTGCGGAGAGCGCAGGAATCGAGGGCTTCCGCAAGCAAGTCGCAATCAAGCGCGTCCTCCCGCACCTCAGCAAGAACGAGCAGTTTATCGACATGTTCCTCGACGAGGCCCGCCTCTCCGGCCGCCTCGCGCATTCCAATGTCGTGAGCGTCTTCGACATCGGCGTCGGTGACAACACGTACTTCATCGTCATGGAGTACGTCGACGGCGCCGACTTGAAGCAGGTGATCGAGTACCAGAAGAAGGTCGGCAAACCGATGCCGGTCGAGAGCGCGTGCTTCATCGCCGCGAAGATCTGCCAGGGCCTCGCCTACGCGCATGATCTCCACACGCCCGACGGCGAACACCTCAACATCGTCCACCGCGACGTCACGCCGGCGAACGTGCTCATCACGCGCCACGGCGAGTGCAAAATCGTGGACTTCGGCCTCGCCAAGGCGTCGAGCCAGCTCGCGAACAGCGACGCCGGCATGATCAAGGGCAAATTCGGCTACCTCGCGCCCGAGACGGTCATGGAGCTCAGCGTGGACAAACGCGTCGACGTCTTCGCCGCCGGCATCATCCTCTGGGAGATGCTCGCCGGCCGTCGCCTCTTCCTCGGCGAGACCGACCTCGGCACCGTCAAGCTCGTGCGCGAGGCGAACATCCCCTCGCTCAAGCCCTTTAGCCCCGACGTACCCCCGGAGCTCGAGGAGATCATCCGCACCGCGCTCGCGCGTGATCGCGACGTCCGCTACCAGACGGCACGTGATTTCGGGCGCGATCTCACGCGGTTCCTCTATCGCTTCGGACGGCCCGTCAGCGAGTACGAGGTCGCCGATCTCGTACTCGGCGCCGCGGGCGCGCCGGCAAAGAAGGTCGACGGCCTCGCCATGATCGGCGAGATGCTCGACCTGATGCTGCTCGAGTTCAAATCACTCACGCAGCAAGACAATGCGGGCGGACCGAATAGCCTGCAGCCCGATCTTTTCAAGCTCACGGGAGCGAACCCCGCCGCGCCTGCCTCGGTCGACTCGGGGGATCTCGACGAGACCTTCTCCGGCCTCAGCGACGAGCTCGAGGGCCCCGATCCGACGAATACCCCGCAGGACAAGGGCCGCGCGCCGACCGCCTGGTGGCGAGGCCTCATTTCTCGCTGAGCCATCTCCCGCGAACATGAGGAAGCTGACGGACGCCGAGGCCGGCGTTCGGCGGCACCTTCGCGCCCGGGGTCGTGACGACTGCGTCACGGACGAAGGAAAAAATTGATTTCCAGCCTGCCACGCTCGTAGCTTTCCTTATTCCGGGCTCCCGCCTTGGACGACGCGATGATCCAGACAGACAAGCCGAACCACGTGCCTCCCCACGACGGCCGCCGCGCTTCGCGGCGCACGCGCCTTTGCCTCTTCCTTTCGGCCCTGGCCACGGCGAGCCTCGCGCCTCTCGCGAGCGCCCACGCGGCCGACGCCGAGGCGCTGCTCAAAGAGGGCAAGCAGCTCGTCACGGACAAGAAGTACGACGAGGCGTGCCCCAAGATCGCCGAGGCGTACAAGCTCTCCCCGAGCCCCGCGACTTTGCTCGAGCTCGCGCTCTGCCACGAGAAGCAAGGCAAGCTCGCGACCGCGTGGGGCGAGATGCTCGACGCCGAGACGGACGCCCGTAAGGCCGCGCGCGCCGACATCGAGGCGCGCGCACGCGCAAACAGCAAGGCGCTCGAGCCGAAGCTGCCGCGCGTGACCGTTTCCGTCGCGGCAAACACGCCCGGCATCGAGATCGCGATCGACGGACAGAAGATCGATCTCGGCGCGCTCGGCAAGGGTCGTCCCGTGGATCCCGGCGAGCACAAGATCGTGGCCACCGCGCCCGGCCGCAAAACCTGGGAAACCACGCTCAGCCTCAAGCAGGCCGAGCGCAAGACCGTCGTCGTCCCGGCCCTCGCCGAGGACGCGAATGCGGCGTCCACCTCGGACAAACCCGCGGGCGGGGAGAGCGGGGCGGCGGCGCAAGCGGGCGGGACGACCAAGACAGACACGACCACAGGCGGCGGCGCCGCGGTTGATACGAAACCGAAGGAAAAACCCGAAGAGCCCGACGACGGCAAGGGGCCGATCCACCGGGCCAAACGTCTCGTCATCGACGTCGGCGCATTTGGCGGCGGGCAGCTCTTCCTCGGCGGCGGGAGCGTGGACGCGCTCTCGGCCCTCACGTACGAGTATCGCATCACCTACCCGCTCGGCGGCGAAGCGGCCGAGTACAAGGCCTGCGACGCGAGCGCTTGTTACGCCACGGTCGATCCGGCCATCGGCGTCCCCGTCGGCGGCCAGGTGTTCGTCGGGTACGCGGTCAGCGAGAAGCTGCACGTCGGCGGTC
Organism: Polyangium jinanense; assembly: GCF_028435365.1. Next base: position 14,151 of record NZ_JAGTJJ010000099.1, read on the forward strand.
GCTTCTTCGGCAGTTACCTCGTCACGGGCGGCTACTCGCTCCTCGTGGGTCCAGCGCTCTCCGTGCGCGTGAACGATCGCCTCTGGATCGGCGGCACGCTCGCCGTCGGGTTCGGCGCACAAAAGGCGACCATCAACGGCGCGCGCGGCGAGGTCCCGAGCGAGTGGGCCGATCTCAACGGAGGGGACGAGGTCGAGCTGCTGCTCAGCCGCACAATCCCCACGGAAAACGAGACCGGCTTCGGCTTCTCGTTCGGCGCCGCAGTCGAGGTCTCGTACACGCTCGCCGAGTTCGGCAAGGGCAAGAGCATCACCACAGGCTCGCTCGTCGCGAGCGCATGGCCCACGTTCCTCAAGACGTGGGATGGGTATGCCATCGCCCTGCCCATCGGCGTTGGATATCGCTTCCACTGAGTTACGGGATTCCACAGCGTCTCGCCGGGGTTTCACCCCGGGCCCGACCAGGGGCTCTTCGCCCCTGGACCCGAACCAGGGCGCAGCCCTGGACCTTTGGAGCATCGACCGCGATGCGGTCGATGCTCACGCGGCATCGCGTTCTGGACACGTGTGTGATCTTGCGCGGCAGGCGCGTGCCCGCGGCGTGCGCGTCGCATGTGGATGTGCGAGGCTCGGCCCGTGCGCAGCCACCGTGCACGGGCTTTTTGCCTGGGCCGCCGCGCGCTCGCGGGCCCTGTCTGGGCGACTGTCCTGCTCGTGCTTGCGTCCTGCACGGCGGCGCCTCCGCGCCACGGCGGCGAGGTGCTCGGCGACAATCGCGACGCGCTGCTCGACGAGGCGCGGCGCGCGGCATACGGCGGGGACAGACCCGCGGCGCGCCGACGCTACGAGGTGCTCCTCGCGCGGGATCCGCGGGACGACGAGGCGCGGACCGGGCTCGCGCGGCTCGACGCCTGGGAAGGGCACCACGCGCGGGCCGCGGCCGCTTATCGGGACGTCCTCTCGCGCCACCCCGCCGACGACGACGTCCGCGCCGGCCTCTTCGACGTGCTCACCTGGCAAGGCCTCTGGGACGAGGCCGAGGCGGTCCTCGACGCGGCGGAGCGCAAGGACTCCCCTCCCCTGCTCGCTTGCCGCGCGCGGCTCGAATTCGCGCGGGGCGACCTCACGACGGCGCACGCGCTCGCGGAGCGGGCGTATGTCGCGTCCGGGGGCAACACCGAGCTCCGCGCACTCGCGCGACGTCTGTCCACGGGGTATGCGCGGGTCACCACGCGGGTCCTCGTTTTCCCGGCGCCCATGCCGACGCTCGGGCAGGTCGAGGTCGAGGTCTCGCAGGCGTGGCGCAAGCTCATCCTCGGCGTCGAGACCGAACATGGTGGCCGCCCCAAGGCGGCATCGGGCGGGTGGGCCTACGGCGCGACCTGGGGCGGCCGGGCCATGTGGCTCTTCGGGCATGGGTTTTCCCTGGGTGGCGAAGCGGCGTTCGGCGCGCCGGCCGAGAGTGTCCCGATGCTCCGCCTCCGCGCGCACGGCACGGCTCCCATCCGCCCCTGGCTCACGAGCGGTCTTTCGTACACGTACCGTCGGTACGCGGACGGCATCGCCACGCACGGGGCGAGCCCCACGCTCGGCGTCACGATTGGTGACCTGCTCCGGCTCGACGCGACGTACTGGCTCACGCACGTGCGCGTCGAGGATCCCCGGGGCGCGAGCGAGAGTCGGCTCGTGCACGCGTTCTCATTCTCGGCGGGCCGCACGCTCCTGCCGTGGCTCGCGCTCCGGGCCGGGTATGCACATGGCGCCGAGGCCGAGCGATTCCCGGCTGCGTTCCAGATCCAGGGCCTCCTCACGGATGCCGTTTACGTCGGCGCGGATCTCCGGCCATACGATTTTTTGCGCGTGATGCCGCTCTACAACCTCACATTCCGTGGCCCTCCCGGCGCCGAGCGCGCCGCGCTGCACACCTTCGAGATCGGCGCGCTCGTGCGCTGGTGAATGCGGGCGCCGCGACGGGACGTGCTTTACGTCGGTCGAGCGCGGCGGCATCATCGCGTCATGAAGCTTCGACCTTTTCTTGTTTCGATCCTGGCCCTCGCCGCGCTCCCCCTCTTCGTCGCCTGCGGCAACAGCGTCGAGGGCGGCGCAGGCGGTTCGGGCGGCTCCGGTGGCTCCGGCGGTTCGGGCGGCTCCGGTGGCTCCGGCGGCGAAACGTTCACGCTCACGTGTTTCAACGACGGCGTGCAGTTCCCCGCGGCGAGCAAGGCCTGCGTCACGGATCAGGATTGCGGCCAGATCCTGCACGTGGTCGATTGCTGCGGCAGCCTCTCGGCCATCGGCCTCGCCGCAAAGGATCTGCCGGCCGTCTCGATGGCCGAGCAGGAATGCGGAACGCACGCCCTCTGCGATTGCATTGCCCAGCCCACGCGCGTCGAGGACGGGAAAACCACGGAGGACACGTCGATGATTCAGGTCGCTTGTGTCTCCCATGTCTGCCAGACGCTCCTGCCTACGGATCCCTGACGAATTTGACGGGCGTGGACATCGCCAACACCGGGACGGCGAGCCACATGCGGAACATCCTCGGCGCCGTGCGGCTGCTCGGCGCCGAGGGGATCATCACCGGGATCCGGCCGAGCGACAAACCGCGCGCGCACGCTCGGATCTAGAGCATCGACCGGTTCGATGCTCGGAAGATCGCGAAGCGAGCTTCCCTCGGGGGGTGAATCGGCCGGGCTTTGCCCGGACGAGAGGGGGACGCGAGGCGTCCCCCTCGGGACAAAAGAGCTAGAACATCGAGCGGTTGCAAACCGATCGATGTTCTAGAACACCGCTTCAGGGCGTGCTCAGGGGATTTGCAGGATTGCTGCCCGCGGCGATCTCGTCGCCGTCGAGGTATCCGTCGAGATCCCGATCGATACCGATGCGCACCCCGGAGCCGGGCGGCACGCAGGTATACGTGAGCGATTTGCCGCTCCCGAGGAAGACCGAGCGCAAGACCGCGTCCGGGATCGGCCCGATCGCCTGCTGATCGACGACGAAGCGATTGATCTCCGGGATGTAGAGGTACCCGACCTCCACCTCCGAAGAGGAGCCCGAGACGCCCTTCGCCACGAGATCACATTCGAAGGCGTTCGCGCGTTGCAAGAGGAGCTCGATACGCGCCGCGGCCGACGCCTGGTTCGCCACGGTGAGCGTCACCTGTTGCCCGACGATGGGCGCGAAGTTCGTATCGAAGGCGAGCTGATACGCTTCCATGTTGCGCTTGATCTGGTCCCCCTCGGGGCCGAGGGGGATCCCAGGCTGGACCGTGATCGGCTCGGGAAGGATCTCGGGGAGGATCGGGGTGCCCTTGTCGAACACGCCGCTCCGGTGGAACAACGTCGGGGTGCTCCCGTCGTGGGTGAAGCCGAAGCCACGGATCTGATCGCCCATGAAGGGATCGGGCAGCTCGGAGCCGAAGGCGACGGCGGAGCCGAACATGCCGACCTTCTGGTACTGGCCACGCAGGTGCACGTTCTTGAGGATCTGCGGTGCGCCGCCGAAACCCGAGAATCCATCCGCACCGAAGAACCCCGGGAAGCGATCGTTCGGGTTGGCATTGGGATTGACTGGATGGCACGTCGCGCAGGTGGCCGGGCCGATGACCGGCGTATTGAAGAAGAAATCGCGACCCGCCTGCTGCGAGGGCGTCAGCGAATTGTCGAGGTTGCGGATCGGGTTCGGCGGATAGGCGACCTGGAGGATGAAGTCCGTGAACCTCTGCATGTCCTCGGCACTGAGCTCCGCCGTCCGTCCGAGCAAGCCCACGAACGCGGGGTTGAATTTCTTGAATGCGGCCACCTCGTCGAACGCTCCCTGGTCCGGCTGCGCGCTCGGCTCATCATTGCCGCCCGTGCGGTCGGCGCGCCAGTGCATCGTGCCGTGGTTTGCCATTCCGCGCAGGCTCTGGGTCGCCATCGGCCCCTTCATCGGGTGGAAATCGGGGTCGACGAACAGAGGCCCCTTGAACGGGCCGGGGTTGTTCAGCACCGATCCGTCGGGATTGCCGAGATCCCAGGAGAGATCGTCCATGTCGCCGAAGACGTGACAGCTCCCGCAGGCCGCCTCGCCATTGCTGGAGGAGAGCCGCGCGTCGTAAAGGAGAGCCCGCCCCTCGACGATGCTGTCCGGCTCGGGGCTGTACATCTTGATGTGGGCGATCTCCTTTTGCGTCGACAAACTCACGACGGAGAGCCCATTGTCGAAGCGCGTGAGGACGTACATGCGCGCCCGGCCCTCGTCGAGGACGATGCCCGTCGGTCCGCCGCCGCTCAGCGTGATGTGGCTCGTCGCGCTCGGGACGAAGGAATTGTTCTCGAGCGCGGCCGTATTGAACACACCGATCTTCGAGGACGCGAACGCGGCCACGTACAGGGTCGTGCCAGAGCTCGACACGGCCATGCCGAGCGGCTGCGCGAGGCTTCTCTGGTTCACCGACAGCGGCGCCGGCCGGACGTCGTAATCGATGTGCTTGTTGAGGTGCCGCGGGACGACGCCTCCGGGGCCGAGCACCGTGATCCGGCTCTCGTGCAGGTGGCCTTGCAGCGTCTCGCCGGCGAAAAGGCCGTCCCCCTCGAAGCGCAGATCGTTGCGGGCCTCGGTGTTGCTGACGTAAACCCTTCCATTGACGGGATTGACGGCCATGTTGAAGAGGACCGTCCCCACGCCCGCGTAAAACCCCGCGGAGCCCGTGAGCTGCTTGGGCGGGCTCGCGTTGGCGTCGATGACGAAGACGTCCTTGTCGGGCAGCGAGAAATTCACCGCGTCGTCCCAGGGGCGGCCGAGCACGTCCCGCCAGGATGTGCCGTCGTGCTTCACGAGGACGCCGACCTCGGGCGCGGGGATCCCCTCGAAATTGGTATTCGGCCCGGGCACGCCGCCTGCGTCCTCGCCGCCGTTGGGCACCAGGGATTCGTCGACGATGGTGGTGCGATTGCCCGAATGGAAGACGGCCGCATAGACGCGCGAGCCGTCGGGCGTGGCCGCGAGGGCGCGGGGCGTGTCGCCGAAAAGGTTCAGGATCTTGAGCGGCGTGCCGCCCATCGTCGTGCCTAGATTCAGGGCGTCGAAGACCCACACGTCCGCGCGGCCCACGCCGGGCGTCGTGAGCTGGGGATCGAACGGCGCATTCTGGCCGCGATGGGCCGTGGTGATGAATGCACGGTTCTTGCTCGGCCCGGCGAAGACGATGTCGCGCGGCTCGTCGCCGACGTGTAGCGTGCGCACCACGGAGCCCCTGCCGATGCCGGTCACGTTGATGATGCTCACGCTGTCGGACAGGTGGTTGACCACCCAGACCTCGCTGTTGCTTCGCGCCGCGACCGCGACGGGCTCGAGTCCGACGGGCACGGAGCCGGTATGCTCGAGGATGCCGCTGTACGTGAGGCGGAAGATCTCGAGGCGATTGTCGGGTGTATTGACGACGAATAGCAGGTTCCCGCTCGGGGACATCGCGACCGGACGGACCTGGCCGCTTTCGAACAAGGTATAGGATGACGCGGCGGACGACGCGGCGGACGGCGACGCGACGGACGCCTGCGCGTTCTGCGAGAACGTCGCGCCGAGCGCGGCGCCCAAGAAAACCAAGCCTTTCAATCGCATGAGCGGCATGGCCGCACGGAGCACGGATCGCATGAAACCTCCAGGGCAGTGGCGACGGCCCAACCACACGCCGCCATCGACACGAAGAAAAAGCGCAGCGAGAGGATTGCCCGCAGAATGCGTTCTGTAAAGGTAGGATGATCCCGATTACGGCGGGAAATGCCTTCGTCGGGATGTTTCGGATGGCATGGACGAGGTCCGATCGGGGTTCGTCCGCCGTTCGCCCGCGCCCGCCGCGGCCGGACGACGCGCAATGCAAGGACGCTCTCCGTCGCGCGCGATCGGCCACGCCAGAGCTTTCGAGCAGCGGTGGAGCTTCCCGACGGCGCCAGGGCGGCGCGGTCAAGCAGCGGTCTCGCCGGTCTCTTTCAGGAACAGTTTTCCAGTTGTTCGTCGGGACGCACCATTCCGCTCGGACGGCGCCGCCTCCGAGGATCGCCGCCCCGTCTTGTCCTCGCTCGCGGCGCCGAGCCCGAGCGCCTGGGACGCCTCGAAGGCCACTTCCGGCGACGGATCCGACAGCGCCCGCACGAGCGCCGGCACCACGAGCCACCGCTCCTCCGCCTGCGCGAGGCTCCGCGCCGCGAGCCCGCGCGCCTCCGCGGAAGGGTCACTCACCACGACCTCCGCGAGCGCCGCCGTCGCCTCGGGCCCGCGCCGCTCGGCGAGCTCCAGAATGGCCCGTATCCGATCCTCGAGCCGCGCCGCGCGCCGCGCCGCAATGGCGAAGCGCGACAGCGTCACCGTCCTCCGTCCACGCTCGGCCGGACCCGCCGCGCAGAGCTTCGCCTCGAACGCCCGCACGAGCGTCTCCCCCTCCGCCTCGCAGACGGCCCGCGCCGCCGCCGCGGAGGCCGGATCCGCCATGAATGCCCGCGCCTCGGCGACCCACGTCTCCACGCCGACGAGCGCGCGCGAAACGATCCACGTCGCCTCGGGGATGCCCTCGGGTTTGTCCCTCCCAAGCATTGTGATCGCCTGCTCGCCGCCGATCCTCCCGAGCGCGAGCGCCGCGCTCTCGCGCGCCTCCACGGCCGCGTCGTCGAGCGCTCGCCCGAGCGCCGCTACGTGCCGCGCCGAGCCGATTTCCCCGAGGATCCGGAACACGCCCGCGCGCACCGCGCCCGCCTCGTGCCGCGCCGCCGCCACGATCGCCTCCGACAAACCCGCGCGTCCCACGGCCACGAGCGCCGCGCGCGCCGCCGCGCGCCCCTCGGCCGTCCCGTCGCCGAGCGCCGCGGCCCAGGCCGACACCATACCGAGCCGATCCATCGCGAGCGCCGCGCTCCGCCGCACGTCGTCGCACGGATCGAAGAGCGCCCGCTCGATGGCCGATCGATCCTTCGGCGACAATGCCGCGAGTGCGTCCACGGCCCGCGATCGCACCTCCGGATCCGGGTCGCCGAGCGTGGCCACGAGCGTCCCCACGACCTCCTCATCGCCCACGCGCGCGAGCGCCGCCGCGGCCCGTGCGCGCACGGCGCTCGACGGATCGCCGAGGACCGCGCTCACGAGCGGCCGCGTCGCTCGCGGATCTCCGATATGCCCGAGCGCCTCCGCCGCGGCCGCCCGCGCCGCCGCATTGCCGTCGCCGAGCTGCGCCACGAGCGGCAAGGTCGCCCCCGGATCCCCGATTTTCCCGAGCACCCGCGCGGCCCAGGTCCGCGCCTGCGCGCGCTCGTCGTCGAGCATCCTCACGAGCGGCCGCACCGCGTCCGATCCAAAAGAAATGAGCGCCTCGGCCACGACCTTCGCGCCCCCCTCGCCCTGCGACGCGAGCGCCTCGCAGAGGTGCGGGAGCACCGCGATGTCCGGAATGGATCCAATGGCCTCGGCCGCCGCGAGCCGCACCGTCGTATCCTCGTGTGGATTCGCGAGCGCCGACGCGAGCGCGGGGCTTGCCGACGCGGCGCCGAGCTTGCCGAGCATCCGCGCCGCGTGGGCCCGCTCGTTCCACGATTTCGAATCGCGCAGCGTGCGCTCCCAGGCCGCGCGCAGCCCGAGCTCCTCACATACCACCGCGCACCGCGCCTCCTCGTCGAGCGCCTGCGAAAGCGCAGCCTGGATCGTGCTTCGATCGAAACCTTGCGCGAGGGATCTCGCCACGCGCTCGGCCGGCTCCGCGCGTAGCCTCGAGAGCACCTTCCGCGCGGCCGCGAGCCGCTCGACCGCGCGCCGCTCGCGCCGCCTCCGCAGCGCCTCGCGCCCGATCACCGAGATCCCTGGCACGAGCGCGAGGACCGCGATCCCGAGCCCCACGTACAGGACCAAGACAAGGACACTCACCGTCTCCCTCGATCCCTTTCGATGGCCGGCGTCAGGCCCGCTGCGCGGCGGGGGCAGCGGGGGCAAACCCTTTGCGCCCGAACTTGTCCCAGCCCTTCTTCCCCTTCAAGAAATCGTAGAGCCCCCGGAGCTGCCAGAACACGAGATACTGGCGATATCCGAGGTTCGACAAGAACCCCACGAGCACCAGCACCACCGCGTCCCAGGCCCGCGGATACGGCACGAGCGACGCCGCGCCGGAAAGCCCCCGCCCGGGCCGTGCGGAAAACGTGCACAGCATGACCGACAGCGTCGACAGGCAAAAATTCATGGCCATCGCGAGCCCCAGGAATGCGAGCAATGCCGTTCCGGAGAGCGCGCCGAAGATCGTCGTCAAGATGAGCAGCAGGTATCCGACGCACTCGGTTGGCGGCGCGAGGGCCTCGAACACGAGCTGATACGGCATTGCGAAGAGGCCGATCTGCCGGAACTGCGGGCGGAACAGCATCGCCCGGTGATAACTCATGACCTCCCAGAGCCCTCGGTACCACCTTGCTCGTTGCTTTCCGAGGTCCCGATAATTCTCGGGCGCCTCCGTCCACGTGACCGCGAAGGGCAAACAGACAATTCTCCCCGGCCTGCCCTTGTCGAGCAGATACCGGTGGAGCCGCACCACGATTTCCATGTCCTCGCAAACCGTGTGCGCCCCTTCCGTGCAGTATTCGATGCAGATCCTGGAGCGAACGTGGCGCGTGAGAAAGCCACCGACCTCGAAGAGCACGTCGCGCCGGATCAGCGCGAAAACCCCGGAAAGGATGAGCACCGCGTTGTCCTCGGACAGCGCCGTCCGCCCCTTCGCGAAGGACCGCATGTATTCCACGATTTGCAACTTTCCAATGAGGCTCGTGGGCAGCGCGAGCTCCTTCACCTCGCCATCGCGGATGATCGATCCATTCGAGAGCCCGACCTGCACGCCGACGGCGACGGTATCGTCCGGCGACTCCATCACCTTGCGCACGGCGAGCAGGAGCGCGTCCGGGACGAGCAGGCTATCGGCGTCCATGCTGGTCACGAATTCGCCCGCGGCAACGCTCGTGCTCGCATTCAGGGCGTCCGCCTTGCCGCCGTTCTCCTTGTCGATGAGGACCATACGCTTGACGTTCTCGGGCAGGCCCGTCCGGCACTCCCACATCCCACGCACCTCGGCCGTATCGAGCCCGCTCGCCCGCTCGAGCACGGCCGGAACGAACGGGAACGCGGAGAGCAAAACCTCGACCGTCCGGTCCTTCGATCCGTCGTTGCAGATCACGATCTCGTAGGCCGGATAGCGCAGGCGGAGCTGCGACTTGAGGCTCTCGACAATCGTGACCTCCTCGTTGTAGGCGGGCACGAGAAGCGATACGACGGGCAAGAAAGCGTCGCGCTCGGAGAGCGCCGCGGGCCGGACGAGCTCGGCCGTGAGCTCCCGTTGAATCCTTCGATAACTGACCAGAACGAACCGCAGGTTGAGCAGGAAAAACACGGTTACGTACCCGACGATCACCAGATCGAGGATACGCAGGAGCCAGACGAGCGCGCCCAATGCAACACCCTCCGTTTGGCGCTCCAGAGCCCCTCGGCCAGGAAGCACCGCGCTTCCTGGTCCCCAAAGTCTCCGGGGTGGTCACGAAAACACCATTCTACCGTGTTTCTCGTAACGCGGTATACACGAACGCACATTCGAATGGGAACGGACATGGCGTTTCGGGAAGACACGGACGGACGAACGTGCTATGGGCAACGCGCGCGCGATCCACCGAGGACAAACCACCGCCCATGCCCAAGACCAGGACGAAGAACGAGATCCCCGCCGCCCGCGAGCCTGATTTCATCGTCGTGAAGGGCGCCCGCGAGCACAACCTCCGTATCGAGCAGCTCGAGGTCCCCAAACGCAAACTCGTGGTGTTCACCGGGCCGAGCGGCTCGGGCAAGTCGAGCCTCGCGTTCGACACGCTGTATGCCGAGGGTCAGCGCCGCTACGTCGAGACACTCTCGGCCTACGCCCGGCAATTCCTCGGCCAGCTCGATCGCCCGTCGGTCGAGCACGTTTCTGGCCTCTCGCCCACGATTGCCATCGAGCAAAAGAGCGCCTCCTCGAATCCGCGCTCCACCGTCGGAACGATCACCGAAATTTACGATTACCTGCGCGTGCTCTACGCCCGCGCCGGCGAGCAGCGCTGCACGACGTGCGGCAAGGCCGTGGCCTCGCAAAGCGTCGACGAGATCGTCGAGACGCTGCTCGAGCTGCCCGAGGGCAGCCGCGCCACCCTGCTCGCGCCGCTCGTCGTGCACCGGAAAGGCGAGCACAAGGAAATCTTCGAGGACCTCGCGACGCGCGGCTTCTCCCGCGTGATCGTCGACGGCAAAATGGAAAAACTCGACCCGCTGCCGAAGCTCGACAAGAAGCTATGGCACGACATCTCGCTCGTCGCCGATCGCATCACGGTGCGCGGCGAGGATCGGCCGCGCATCGCCGAGAGCATCGAGCTCGCGCTGCGCGAGGGCAAAGGCGAGATGATCGTCGACGTCGAGGGCGAAAAACCCCGCCCCTTCAGCCAGGCGCGTATGTGCTGCGGCAAGAGTTATCCCGAGCTCAGCCCGCAGAGCTTCTCGTTCAATAGCCCGCTCGGCATGTGCCCGAAATGCAGCGGCCTCGGCACGCGGCTCGAAGCAGATCCGGACCTCATCGTGCCAAACCCGGCGCTCTCGCTCCGGGAAGGCGCGATCGCGCCCTGGGCCTCGGCGATGTCGCGCGGCGAGGGCTGGACGTTCCGCATCGCGGACGCCGTGGCAAAGGCGACGGGCGTGGACCTCGACATGCCGTTCGGAAAGCTCCCGGCGAAAAAACGCGAGCTGATTCTGTACGGGCTCGAAGGCAAGAAGATCGCCGTGCAATGGGGCAAGGAGGGCTCGGAGAGCCACGGGACCTTCGGCATGAAGTTCGAAGGCGTGATCCCGAACCTGGAGCGACGCTTCCGCGATACGACGAGCGACATGGCGCGTGATCTCTACCGGAAGTTTTTCCGGGAAATGCCCTGCGACGCCTGCGAAGGCAAGCGCCTCCGCCCGGAGACGCTCGCCGTCTTCGTTACCGAGAAGAACATCGCCGACGTGACGTCGATGACGGTGGGCGGCGCGATCGATTTCGTGGAAAAACTCACGCTGCCCGGCGGGAAGGCCCGGATCACGGAGGGCGTGAAGCGCGAAATCGAGGCGCGGCTCGGTTTCTTGATGAACGTGGGGCTCGATTACCTGACCCTCGATCGATCGGCGACCACGCTCTCCGGCGGCGAAGCGCAACGCATCAGGCTCGCGAGCCAGCTCGGCAGCGAGCTTTCCGGCGTGATGTACGTGCTCGACGAGCCGAGCATCGGCCTGCACCAGCGCGATAACGAAAGGCTGATCGCGACGCTGCGACGCCTGCGCGACCTCGGCAATACGGTGGTCGTCGTCGAGCACGACGAGGAGACGATCCGCGCCGCCGATCACGTCGTGGACTTCGGCCCCGGCGCCGGCCACGAGGGCGGACGCGTGCTCTTCGCCGGCACGCCCGAGGCGCTCGCGGAGGCGAAAGGCAACGTGACCGGCGATTACCTCTCCGGCCGCCGTCGCATCGAGATCCCCGGCGAGCGCCGGAAGCCGAATGGCTGGATCAAGATCAAGGGCGCACGAGAGCACAACCTGAAGAACGTCGACGCCCGCATCCCGCTCGGCGTCCTTTCGGCCGTGACGGGCGTATCGGGCGCGGGCAAGAGCTCGCTCGTCAATGGCATCCTGCTCCCGGCGCTGAGCCGCGCGCTGCACGACGCGACGGGCCCGGTAGGCGCGCACGATTCGATCGAAGGGCTCGACGTGCTCGACAAGGTGATCGCAATCGATCAGCAGCCGATCGGCCGCACGCCACGTTCGAACCCGGGCACCTATACGAAGGCGTTCGATCACATCCGCGAGGTCTTCGCGCTCCTGCCCGAGGCGCGGGCGCGCGGCTGGGATTCAGGGCGATTCAGCTTCAACGTGAAAGGCGGGCGCTGCGAGAGCTGCCACGGCGACGGCGTCGTGAAGGTCGAGATGCACTTCCTCGCCGACGTGTACGTTCCCTGCGAGGTCTGCGGCGGAAAACGCTACAATGCGCAGACGCTCTCCGTGCGTTTCAAGGGGAAAAACATCAACGAGGTGCTCGAATCGAGCGTGGAGGAATGCCTCGGGATGTTCGAGCACCACGTGGCGCTGAAGCGGATCCTGACGACGCTCGTGGACGTGGGCCTCGGCTACATGAAGATCGGTCAGCGCGCGACGACGCTCTCCGGCGGCGAAGCGCAACGCGTGAAGCTGAGCCGCGAGCTCGGAAAAACCCAGACCGGCCGCACGCTCTACGTGCTCGACGAGCCCACGACGGGCCTGCATTTCGAGGACATCCGGCGTCTGCTCGTCGTGCTTTCACGGCTCGTCGACGCGGGGAACACGGTCGTGGTGATCGAGCACAACCTCGACGTGATCAAATTCGCAGATTGGGTGCTCGATCTCGGCCCCGAAGGCGGCGCACGCGGCGGGCGCGTGATCGCGGAAGGCGCGCCGGAAGCGGTGGCGCGCGTGCCGGAGTCCCATACGGGGCGGTTTTTGGCGGAGCTCCTCGAGCGCGAGCAGGTCAAGGCGAAAGCCAGGAACGGCAAGTCCGTCCGGGCGCACGTCTGAGTGGGTGCTCCACGGCGTTGCGCCGGGGCGCTGCCCCGGGCCCCGCGGGGGCTGTTCGCCCCTCGACCCGAACCAGGGCAAGCCCTGGACCTTTTGTGGAAGAACTGCGCTTCGCGCAGTTCTTCCAACCG